>NZ_CP033831.1 GCF_003812745.1 Serratia sp. FDAARGOS_506 | reverse complement strand
CGGGCATTTTGCGAATGTTCGACGCTGAGCAGCACCGCCGCCGCCAGGTTGTAAGAGAGCAGGGTCTCCAGCAGTTTCTCTTCGCGTTCGAGGTGATGCTGCGATTCTGCCAGCATGATGTGATAACCGGCCGGCTGCAGCACTTTCTGCAGGCCGGCAAACATCTCGGCGCAGCCGGATTCGGACAGGCTGGGTACCACCATGGCGATGGTGTAGGAGGAGGCCGACGCCAGCGAACTGGCGGCCAGGTTGGGCAGATACCCCAGTTCGCTCACTGCGGCTTCAATCTTCTCGCGCAGTTTGTCTGAAACCTGTTCCGGCGTGCGCAGCGCGCGCGACACCGTCATGGTGCCGACGCCCGCCAGCTGCGCTACGTCAGCCAACGTCACTCTGCCCGTGCTGCGTCGTTTTTTACCGATCGACATGCCTAATCCCGACTGAAATGCGCGCGCGGCGCATAAAAATGGTGAGGGCGGGAAGCCGACGGCGCGGCTTCGACGATCCCCGTATGCGGCACATTCTACCCCGTTACCCGAAAGAGCGAGAAAAAATTGTGGTTAACGGCATGCCGCGGTGCGGCGTTTTGATAGCGCTATCACAGATCTGCATGATAGCGCTTTGGTAGCGCTATCTTTGTGATATCCATCACTGTGTGGTCGAGAGGGGTTGATTAAAGTTTTACCGTCGTCGGTGAATTAATCACCGGCCGAAACCATCAACGTCTGGGAGGGTAACGTGCTGAAAGAGTGGCTGACCGCCGATCATATACAGCTGTGCGAACGGGTGGAGGACTGGCGCCAGGCGGTAACGCTGAGCGCGCAGCCGCTGCTGCAAGACGGCGTGATTACGCCGAATTACCTGACGGCCATCTTTCATCAGCAGGAGAAACTTGGCCCTTACTTCGTCCTGGCGCCGGGCATCGCCATGCCGCACGCCCGGCCCGAGGAAGGCGCCAACGCGCTGGGGCTATCGCTGTTGAAGATCCATCAGGGGGTGAACTTTCACTCTGCGGATAACGATCCGGTTCAGGTGGTGGTGATGCTTTCTGCGCCCGACGGCGACAGCCACATCGAATTGATTTCGCAACTGGCGGAATTATTTTCAGACAATCAGGCAATGGAGGCGTTATTTCACGCCAAAGATAAACGGCAAATCGAGGATATTATCGCCCGCTATTAACGCTTAATCACCAGGAACACTATTAATGCTAACAACGCCGGGAATATGACCGGCGGCGCTACCCTACACGCTAAATTCAACAGGTGGATATTATGAAAATCATGGCGATTTGCGGTTCCGGTCTCGGCAGCAGTTTTATGGTGGAAATGAACATTAAAAAGGTGCTGAAAAAGATGGGCGTGGAGGCCGAGGTCGAACACTCCGATCTGTCGTCCGCCACCCCCGGCGCCGCCGACGTGTTCGTGATGGCGAAAGACATCGCCGACAGCGCCAGCGTACCGGCCGAGCAGCTGGTGGTGATCAGCAACATCATCGACATTAATGAGCTGGAAGCCAAGCTGCGCGCTTACTTCGAAGCCCACTCAATCATCTGAATAAAACGATTGGCGAGGTGGATATGTTTATCCAGGAAACGCTTAAGTTTGTGGTGGATATATTAAAGGTGCCTTCGGTGCTGGTCGGGCTTATTGCGCTGATCGGTTTGCTGGCGCAAAAGAAATCGTTTTCCGACGTGGTGAAAGGCACGGTAAAAACCATTCTTGGCTTTATCGTTTTGGGCGGCGGCGCCACGGTATTGGTCGGATCGCTCAATCCGCTGGGCGGCATGTTCGAACACGCATTCAATATTCAGGGCATCATTCCGAATAACGAAGCCATTGTCTCCATCGCGCTGGAGAAATACGGCGCCTCCACCGCGTTGATCATGGCGTTCGGCATGGTGGCGAATATCGTGGTGGCGCGCTTCACCCGGCTGAAATACATCTTCCTGACCGGCCACCACACCTTCTACATGGCCTGCATGATCGGCATCATCCTGACGGTGGCGGGCTTCGAGGGCGTGCAGCTGGTGTTTACCGGCGCGCTGACCCTGGGGCTGGTGATGGCGTTCTTCCCGGCGATCGCCCAGCGCTATATGCGCCGCATCACCGGTAACGACGATATCGCCTTCGGCCACTTCGGCACCCTGGGCTACGTGCTGTCCGGCTGGATCGGTTCGAAGGTGGGTAAAAACTCGCGCTCGACCGAAGAGATGAACCTGCCGAAAAACCTCAGCTTCCTGCGCGACAGCTCCATTTCGATCTCGATGACCATGATCGTCATCTACCTGATCCTGGCGATCTGCGCCGGCCGGGCCTATGTGGAAAGCGAGCTCAGCGGCGGCCAGAACTACCTGGTGTATTCGATCATTCAGGCCATCACCTTCGCCGCCGGGGTGTTCATCATCCTGCAGGGCGTGCGTTTGATTCTGGCGGAAATCGTGCCGGCGTTTACCGGCTTCTCGGAAAAGCTGGTGCCGAATGCGCGGCCGGCGCTGGATTGCCCGGTGGTCTATCCCTATGCCCCCAACGCGGTGCTGATCGGCTTCCTGTTCAGCTTCCTTGGCGGATTGGCCGGGCTGTTTCTGCTGGGGCAGTTGAAGATGGTATTGATCCTGCCCGGCGTGGTGCCGCACTTCTTCACCGGCGCTACCGCCGGGGTGTTCGGCAACGCGACCGGCGGACGGCGCGGCGCGATGCTGGGCGCTTTCGCCAACGGGTTGCTGATCACCTTCCTGCCGGTATTGCTGCTGCCGGTGCTGGGGGCGCTTGGCTTTGCCAACACTACCTTCTCCGACGCCGATTTCGGCGTGATCGGCATCCTGCTGGGCAACATGGCGCGCTTTATGTCGAAGGAGATGATCATGCTGGCGATCGTCGCCGTGTTCGCGCTGCTGGTGGCGCATAACTTCCTGGGAAAACGCAAAGGCGCGCCGGCCGCTGACCGCGTCGAGAAATAACGAGGGCAGACTGATGAACTACACAACGAGCGAAACGGAAATTGAAGAGCTGCACACCCTGGCGCGCGCGATCCGCCTGGAAACGCTGAAAGCGCTGACCGGGCTGGGTTTTGGCCATTACGGCGGATGCATGTCGGTGGTGGAGACGCTGGCGGTGCTGTACGGCAGCGTGATGCGCATCGATCCGGCGGATCCGGACTGGCCGGAGCGCGATGACTTCGTACTGTCGAAAGGGCACGCCGGCCCGGCGCTGTACAGCACGCTGGCGATCAAGGGCTACTTCCCGCTGGCGGAGCTGAAGACCCTCAACCAGAACGGCACGCGTCTGCCGAGCCACCCGGACCGGCTGCGCACGCGCGGCGTGGACGCCACCACCGGTTCGCTGGGGCAGGGCGTATCGATCGCCGCCGGCATGGCGTTATCCCATCGGCTGGCGGGGCGCCGCAATCGGGTGTTCAGCATCCTCGGCGACGGGGAGCTGAACGAAGGGCAGTGCTGGGAGGCATTCCAGTTTATCGCCCACCACAATCTGAACAACCTGACGCTGTTCATCGATTACAACAAGCAACAGCTGGACGGCGCGTTGGACGAGGTGATCCAACCGTTCGATCTGGCCGCCAAGTTCCGCGCTTTTGGCTTTGAGGTGCAGACCATCAAGGGCGACGACATCGCGGGGCTGCTGGCGGCGGTAGCGCCGGCGCGCGGTGGCGAACAGCGGCCACTGGCGATCGTGCTCGACAGCATCAAGGGGCAGGGCGTGACCTATCTGGAAAACCTGTCTAACTCTCACCACCTCCGCCTGACGCCGGACGTGCAGCAGGAGATCGAAAAAGCCATCGCCGAACTGGAGGCCGCTCATGTTTAACGTAGTGACGCAGTTGGAAAACGACGCCGTTGAAATGCGTAAAGTCTACGCCGGCGCGGTGCGTCGGCAGATTGAGGCGGGCGCGCCGATCATCGCGCTGGAGGCGGATCTGATGAGCTCGATGGCGATGGACGGCGTGCACAAGGATCACCCGCAGCATGTGATCAACTGCGGCATCATGGAGGCCAACGTGATCGGCGTTGCCGCCGGGCTGTCGCTCACCGGCCGGGTGCCGTTCGTGCATACCTTTACCGCCTTCGCCAGCCGCCGCTGTTTCGATCAGCTGTTCATGTCGCTGGACTACCAGCGCAACAACGTCAAGGTAATCGCCTCCGACGCCGGGGTGAGCGCCTGCCACAACGGCGGCACCCACATGTCGTTCGAAGACATGGGCATCGTGCGCGGACTGGCGCATTCGGTAGTGCTGGAGGTGACCGACGCCACCATGTTCGCCGATATTCTGCGCCAGCTGATGGAGCTGCGCGGTTTCTACTGGGTGCGCACCATTCGCAAGCAGGCGACGCGTATCTACCAGGAGGGTTCGCGCTTTACCATCGGCAAGGGCAACCTGCTGCGCGACGGCGATGACGTTACGCTGATCGCCAACGGCATCATGGTGGCGGAGGCGCTGAAGGCGGCGCAGATGCTGGCGCAGCAGGGCGTCAGCGCGGCGGTGATCGATATGTTCACCCTCAAGCCGATCGACCGTGAACTGATCAAAACCTATGCGGCCAAGACCGGGCGCATCGTCACCTGTGAAAACCACAGCATTCATAACGGGCTGGGATCGGCGGTGGCGGAGGTGCTGGCGGAGGAGTGCCCGACGCCGATGCGGCGCGTGGGGGTGAAGGAGCGTTATGGCCAGGTGGGTACCCAGGCATTTCTACAGCAGGAGTACGGCCTGACCGCCGAACATATTCTGGAGGCCGCCAAGCAGCTGCTGGCGCGTTAGAGGGGGTAAAAAGAAAAACGCCGGTCAATGACCGGCGTTTTTTTATCGCCCAACCCGAAGGCTATCAGGCCTTGGCGGCGGCAGCGTCAGCCTGGGAAGACTGGATCGCCGTCAGCGCGACGGTGTAGACGATATCGTCTACCAGTGCGCCGCGCGACAGGTCGTTCACCGGCTTGCGCATGCCTTGCAGCATCGGCCCGATGGAGACCAGGTCAGCGGAGCGCTGTACCGCTTTGTAGGTGGTGTTGCCGGTGTTCAGATCCGGGAAGATGAACACGGTCGCCTGGCCGGCTACCGGTGAGTTCGGCGCCTTGGACTTGGCAACGTCGGCCATGATGGCGGCGTCGTACTGCAGCGGGCCGTCGATGATCAGGTCTGGGCGTTTTTCCTGCGCCAGACGGGTCGCTTCGCGCACTTTCTCGACATCGCTGCCCGCACCGGAGTTGCCGGTGGAGTAGGAGATCATCGCTACGCGTGGCTCGATGCCGAAGGCCGCGGCGGAATCCGCAGACTGGATGGCGATTTCAGACAGCTGCTCGGCGGTCGGATCCGGGTTGATCGCGCAGTCGCCGTAGACCAGCACCTGGTCAGGCAGCAGCATGAAGAACACGGAGGACACCAGCGAGCTGCCCGGTGCGGTTTTGATCAGCTGCAATGGCGGACGGATGGTGTTGGCGGTGGTGTGAACCGCGCCGGAAACCAGACCGTCGACTTCGCCTTGCTCCAGCATCAGGGTGCCGAGCACCACGTTGTCTTCCAACTGCTCGCGCGCGACCACTTCGGTCATGCCCTTGCTCTTGCGCAGCTCAACCAGACGCGGCACGTAGTTTTCACGCACGGCGACCGGATCGACGATTTCGATGCCTTTGCCCAGCTCGACGCCTTGCGCTGCCGCGACGCGCTGGATCTCGTCCGGGTTGCCGAGCAGTACGCATTCCGCGATACCGCGTTCGGCGCAGATGGCCGCCGCTTTCACGGTGCGCGGCTCGTCGCCTTCCGGCAGCACGATGCGTTTGCCGGCTTTACGCGCCAGCTCGGTCAGTTCGTAACGGAACGCCGGTGGAGACAGACGGCGTGAACGCTCGGAGGTGGCGGTCAGTGAGTCGATCCACTCGGTGTTGATGTGGCTGGCCACGTAGTTCTGCACTTTCTCGATGCGCTGGTGGTCGTCCGCCGGCACTTCGAGGTTGAAGCTCTGCAGGCTCAGCGAGGTCTGCCAGGTGTTGGTGTCAACCATGAACACCGGCAGGCCGGTCTGGAAGGCGCGTTCGCACAGCTTCTTGATCGGCTCGTCGATGGCGTAGCCGCCGGTCAGCAGGATGGCGCCGATTTCCACGCCGTTCATCGCTGCCAGGCAGGCGGAGACCAGCACGTCAGGACGGTCTGCGGAGGTCACCAGCAGGGAGCCTGGGCGGAAATGTTCCAGCATGTGCGGGATGCTGCGCGCACAGAAGGTCACGGACTTCACGCGGCGGGTCATGATGTCGCCTTCGTTGACCACGCGGGCCTTCAGGTGGCGAGCCATGTCGATGGCGCGGGTGGCGATCAGATCGAAGCTCCACGGCACGCAGCCCAGAACCGGCAGCGGGCTGTTGGCGAACAGCTGCGCAGGATCGACGTGGGCGATGCTGGCTTTGGTGGAGTCGTCGAAGATTTCGGACAGGTCAGGACGGGTACGGCCCTGATCGTCGACCGGTGCGTTCAGTTTGTTGATGATCACGCCGGTGATGTTTTTGTTCTTGCTACCGCCGAAGCTGGTGCGCGCCAGTTCGATGCGCTCTTTCAGCTGCGCCGGGGAGTCGTTGCCCAGCGCCAGCACGAAGACGATCTCGGCGTTCAGGGTTTTGGCGATCTCGTAGTTCAGCGCGTTGGCGAACTGATGCTTGCGGGTCGGCACCAGGCCTTCGATCAGCACCACTTCCGCGTCTTTGGTGTTCTCGTGGTAGCGCGCCACGATCTCTTCCATCAGCACGTCTTGCTGGTTGGAGCTCAGCAGGCCCTCAACGTAGTCCATGCGCAGCGGTTCGGCCGCCGGGATGGTGGAGTTGCTGCGGATGATGGTGGTGGTCTGGTCGAGCGCGTTGTCGCCGGTGCGCGGTTGAGCGATAGGTTTGAACACGCTCAGACGAACGCCTTTTTGCTCCATGGAGCGGATGACACCCAGGCTGACGCTGGTCAGGCCGACGCTGGTGCCGGTGGGGATCAACATAATAGTACGTGACACAGAATAGTCCTCTTCACGATTAACATGAGGCTAAAACAACACCGTCAGCCTGAGCTGACGGTGTTTTGAGAGCATTACGCGGTCAGGCGGGATGCGTCCTGCGCGATGACCAACTCTTCGTTGGTCGGGATCACCAGCGCCAGGCGGCTGCCGTCTTTGGTGATGGCGCCGGATTTGCCGAAGCGAGCGGCCATGTTGCGGTCGTGGTCGATTTCGAAGCCCAGCAGGCCCAGTTTGTTCAGGGTCAGCTCACGCACCATGCCGGCGTTCTCGCCGATGCCGCCGGTGAAGATCACCGCGTCCAGACGGCCTTCCATCAGCGCGCTGTATGCGCCGACGTATTTGGCCAGACGGTGGCAGAACACGTCCATTGCGCGTTTGGCGTCGGCTTTGCTGTCGTAGTTGTCTTCAACGTAACGGCAGTCGCTGGTGACTTCGGTCAGGCCCAGCAGGCCGGATTCTTTGGTCAGCATTTTGTTGATCTGGTCAACGCTCATGCCCAGAGAATCGTGCAGGTGGAAGATGATAGCCGGATCGATATCACCGCTGCGGGTGCCCATCACCAGGCCTTCCAGCGGGGTCAGACCCATGGAGGTGTCTACGCACTGGCCGTTGCGCACTGCGGTGACGGAACCGCCGTTGCCCAGGTGGCAGGTGATCACGTTCACTTCTTCCACCGGCTTGTTCAGCATCTTCGCGGCTTCCTGAGTCACGTAGAAGTGGCTGGTGCCGTGCGCGCCGTAGCGGCGAACGCCGTGGTCGCGGTACAGGCTGTACGGCAGGGCGTACAGGTAAGATTCTTCCGGCATGGTCTGGTGGAACGCGGTGTCGAACACGGCAACGTTCTTGTCAGCCAGGTGAGGGAAGGATTTCAGCGCTTCCGCGATGCCGATCAGGTGAGCCGGGTTGTGCAGTGGTGCAAACGGCACGGAATCTTTGATACCCTGCAGAACTTCGTCGTTGATCACGGCAGAAGCGGTGAACTTCTCGCCGCCGTGCACGATGCGGTGGCCGATAGCGGTCAGCTGCGCAGAAAGCTCTGGTTTTTGTGCCAGAATAGTATTAACAATGAAGTTCAGCGCTTCGCTGTGTGCAGCGCCGGCCCCCAGGGCAGCTTCGTGTTTGGCGCCGTCCATTTTCCACTTGATGCGAGCTTCAGGCAGGTGGAAACACTCGGCCAAACCGGAGAGGAATTCGTCGCCGTTAACGGCATCGATGATGGCGAATTTCAGAGAAGAACTGCCGCAGTTAAGAACCAGTACTAGCTTACTCGACATGGAAGTACCTACTTAAATAGTCGTGTTGTTAAAAGAAAATCGAACACACGTGGTGAATTAATCGTCAATCAGACAACAAGCGTAGCGCATAGTGCCGATGACATTTATGATTAACATCATGTGAAGTGCACAAATCACAGGATGATGGAAAAACCGATGATTTCTCTGCGGTTTAAATAATCTTGATTTTTATAGGGCTAAAAGTTGACAAAATTTGCGTCATCTTCTACCGGCCACAAGGCCGGCTTAGGATACCGATAGCCCGGTGCAAACACAAAATAAATTTAAAGCTTCAAATTTTTTAGTATTGTCTCTGGCAGCACGCTTTTAGTTTCTTTACGTGACGTTGAGGTACGCAATGACGAGCAAACCGTCCGGTTCCGTAAGCTGGTTTCAGGTCTTCCAGCGCGGGCAGCATTATATGAAAACCTGGCCGTCAGACAAACGTCTGGCACCGGTCTTTCCGGAGAACCGCGTTGCGCGTGCCACCCGTTTCGCTATCCGTTTCATGCCGCCGTTGGCGATTTTCACGCTGACGTGGCAGATCGCGCTCGGCGGCCAGCTTGGCCCTGCGATCGCCACCGCGTTGTTCGCCTGCAGCCTGCCGATGCAGGGGCTGTGGTGGCTGGGGCGCCGTTCGGTCACGCCGCTGCCGCCGACGCTGCTGCAATGGTTCCATGAGGTGCGCAACAAGCTAACGGAGGCCGGGCAGGCGGTAGCACCGCTCGAAGGCACGCCGACCTATCAGACGTTGGCCGATCTGCTCAAGCGTGCGTTCAAGCAGCTGGACAAAACCTTCCTCGACGATCTGTAACTGAAAAAAGGCCGCGTTGATGCGGCCTTTTTCGTCTAAGCGTCAATAACCCCGGTTTAAATCAAAGAACGGTCGAGTTGTGATTTCCTGCGTTCTTGCGCTGTGCGATGCTCCCGCCATCACACAGAAATGAGGAAATCCTGATGGAAATGACCAATGCCCAGCGGCTGATCCTGTCGAACCAGTACAAGATGATGACCCTGCTCGATCCGGGCAACAGCGATCGTTATCGTCGGTTGCAGACCATCGTCGAACGCGGCTTCGGGTTGCAAATGCGCGAGCTGGATCGCGACTTTGGCGAACTGAGCGAAGAGGTGTGCCGCACCATCATCAGCGTGATGGAGATGCATCATGCGCTGCAGGTTTCCTGGGGCAACCTGAAAGAGAAGCAGGATCTGGACGAGCGCCGCCTGGCGTTTCTCGGCTTCGACGCCGCCACCGAGGCCCGCTACCTGAGCTACGTGCGTTTCCTGGTCAGCACCGAGGGGCGTTATACTCACTTCGATTCCGGCAGCCACGGTTTCAACGCCCAGACCAAAATGTGGGAGAAATACCAGCGTATGCTGGCGATCTGGCTGGCTTGTCCGCGCCAGTATCACTTGAGCGCCGTTGAGATAGCGCAAATCATCAATGCTTGATTAAGAAGAGGTTTTCTGTGGAGTGTAAGGGTTTTCTGTTCGATCTTGATGGCACCCTGGTGGATTCGTTGCCGGCGGTAGAGCGCGCCTGGACGCACTGGGCCGAGCGCCGCGGCGTCAACCCGCAAGCGGTGCTGGACTTCATTCACGGTAAACAGGCCATTACTTCTCTGCGCCACTTTATGCCGGGCGAAAGCGAAGCGGAAATTCAGCGCGAGTTCCAACTGCTGGAGCAGGTGGAAGCGCAGGATACCGATGGCGTTCGCGCATTGCCGGGTGCGATTGCGCTGCTGGAGCGCCTGAACGCACTCGGTATCCCTTGGGCGATCGTCACCTCCGGTTCGGTGCCGGTGGCCGGCGCTCGCCGCCAGGCCGGCGGTTTGCCATTGCCGGAGGTGTTCATTACCGCCGAGCAGGTTAAACACGGTAAGCCACAGCCCGATGCCTATCTGCTGGGCGCCGAGCGTCTGGGGCTGGCGCCGCACGAGTGCGTGGTAGTCGAAGACGCGCCGGCCGGCATTCTCGCCGGTCTGGCGGCGGGCTGCCAGGTGATCGCGGTCAACGCGCCGGCGGATGCGCCGAAGCTAGAGCAGGTCGACCTGCGGCTGGATTCGTTGGCGCAGATTGTCGTCGATAAAACGGTGCAGGGCGCGATCGTTCGCCGGCTGGCCTGAGCGGCACTATCTTCACCCTAATTGATTAGACCCCGCCTCGGCGGGGTTTTTTTATGCTATTTTTTAGGCCTTTGGACATTTGCCGGATGAGGCCGTTTTGAACAGCGAATTACTGTGGGTGCTGAGTTTACTGCTGATTGCCATCGTGCTGTTTACCACCAACAAGCTGCGCATGGATGTGGTGGCGCTGTTGGTGATCATCGCCTTCGTGCTGAGCGGCACGCTCAGCCTGCAGGAGGCGACGGTCGGTTTCAGCGATCCCAACGTGATTTTGATCGCGGCGCTGTTCGTGATCGGCGAAGGGTTGGTGCGCACCGGTGTGGCCTATCAAGTCGGCGATTGGCTGGTGAAAGTGGCCGGCAGCAGTGAAACCAAAATGTTGATGCTGCTGATGGTGACGGTCGCCGGGCTGGGTGCGTTTATGAGCTCGACCGGCGTGGTGGCGATCTTTATCCCGGTGGTGCTCAGCGTGACGGCCAGAATGAAGATCGCGCCGGGGCGGCTGATGATGCCGCTCAGCTTCGCCGGGCTTATCAGTGGCATGATGACGCTGGTGGCCACGCCGCCCAACATGGTGGTCAACAGCGAACTGGTGCGCGAAGGCATCCATGGTTTCGGTTTCTTCAGCGTGACGCCCATTGGCCTGGCGGTACTGGCGCTGGGCGTCGGTTACATGCTGATCGCCCGCCGTTGGCTGGGCAGCGGTGAAACGGGCAACGCCGGCGATGGCTGGCAGCGCCGTACCTTCCGCGATTTGATCCGCGACTACAAGCTGACCGGCCGCGCGCGGCGGCTGGCTGTCCGCAGCGCTTCGCCGCTGATCGGACGTTCGCTGGATGAACTGCACTTGCGTGCGCGCTATGGCGCCAACGTGGTGGGCATCGAGCGCTGGAAACGCTTCCGGAGGGTGATGGTCAGTGCCTCCGGCAGCACCGAGCTGCGCGAGGGCGACGTCCTCTTGATCGACATGTCGGACAGTCAGGTCGACCTGCGCGAATTCTGCGGCGAGCAGCGGCTGGAACCGATGGTGCTGCGCGGCGATTACTTCTCTGAACAGTCACGCAACGTCGGCATGGCGGAGGTGTCGCTGATCCCGGACTCGGCGCTGCTGGGCAAAAGCCTGCGCGAAGCGGCGTTCCGCAGCCGCTACGATCTGAACGTGGTGGGCATCCGCCGCCACGGCGAGACGCTGGGCGGCAAGCTGGTGGACGAATCGCTGGAGCTGGGTGACATTTTGCTGGTGATCGGCGACTGGAAGGCGATCCGTCAGTTGCAGGCCAAAACCCACGATTTTATCGTGCTCAACTTGCCGGCCGAAGTGGACGAAGTGGCGCCGGCGATCACACAGGCGCCGCACGCGCTGTTTTGTCTGGCGTTGATGGTGGCGATGATGCTGACCGACGAAATTCCCAACCCGATCGCAGCGCTGATCGCCTGCCTGCTGATGGGCAAGTTCCGCTGTATCGACATGGAGAGCGCCTATAAATCGATCCATTGGCCGAGCATCATTTTGATCGTCGGGATGATGCCGTTCGCGCAGGCGCTGCAAAAGACCGGCGGGGTGGATCTGATCGTCAGGGGGCTGATGGACGTCGCCGGCGGCGCGGGGCCGCGCGTGATGCTGCTGTGCCTGTTCGTCTTGTGCGCCACCATCGGGCTGTTTATTTCCAACACCGCGACGGCGGTGCTGATGGCGCCGATCGCCATCGCCGCCGCGCGCGAAATGGGCGTCTCGCCATACCCGTTCGCGATGATTATCGCCATCGCCGCGTCCGCCGCCTTTATGACGCCGGTCTCTTCACCGGTCAACACGCTGGTGCTGGGGCCGGGCAATTACAAGTTCGGCGATTTCGTGCGTCTCGGCGTGCCGTTCACCCTGTTGGTGATGGCGGTCAGCGTGATTGTGGTGCCGTGGCTCTACGGCTTTTAACGGCGCAGCGCGGCTGCGCCGGCGGGATTACAGCGAACTGTCGAGGCTGATTTCGTCCAATGACAGGCTGAAGCTGGGAATGAACACGTCCATGAAGTAGTCCATTTCCGGGCTGCGGCGCTGTTCCAGAGTTTTATCCAGCCGCGCCTTGGCCAGGGTGAATTCGTTGTTGCCGGCAGAGAGTTCCTCCAGGCATTTCAGGTAGGCGCACAGCGCGTCCGCCTGCTTCACCACCTGCTTTTCATCTTCGCTGTAGTAGTGCTCATCGAGAATGGTGCGGAAATCGTTGCGCAGCTCCGCGGGGATCATGTCCAGCAGTTTTTGCTGGGCGATCTTTTCGATCTTCTTGTATTCATGGGCGATCTGCGGATTGTAGTACTTGATCGGCGTCGGCATGTCGCCGGTGATCACTTCGCTGGCGTCGTGGTACATCGCCAGCAGCGCAACGCGGTCAGCGTTGAGGTTGCCGTTGAATTTGCGGTTCTTGATCACCGCTAACGCGTGGGCGACAAAGGCCACCTGCAAACTGTGTTCGGAGACGTTCTCGGTACGCACGTTGCGCATCAGTGGCCAGCGGTTGATCAGTTTCAGGCGGGACAGATGGGCGAAGAAATGGCTCTGGCTCATGGTGCTCTCTTTAACGGCAAGTGAGGGCCCCATTGTGAAGCAGTGACGGCGAATTTTGCAACCGGGCTGTGATAGAAGGGCGCAGCAAGGCGCTGCGCCCCGGGCGATTACTGGTGGTAACCTTCCAGGAAACGGCCCAGCTTGCCGACCGCCATTTCCAGTTCATCTACGCGCGGCAGGGTGACGATGCGCACGTGATCCGGGTAAGGCCAGTTGAACGCGGTGCCCTGCACCAGCAGCACTTTTTCCTGCAGCAGCAGATCCAGTACCAGTTTCTGGTCGTCATGGATATTGAAACGTTTGGCGTCGATGCGCGGGAACATGTACAGCGCCCCCTGCGGCTTCACGCAAGAGACGCCCGGAATGTCGTTGAGCAGTTCCCAGGTGCGATTGCGCTGTTCGTACAGGCGGCCGCCGGGCTGAATGAATTCGCTGATGCTCTGATAACCGCCCAGCGCGGTTTGAATGGCGTGTTGCATCGGCACGTTGGCGCACAGGCGCATCGAAGCCAGCATCTCCAGCCCTTCGATATAGCCTTTGGCGTGCTTCTTCGGCCCGTTCAGCACCATCCAGCCCTGGCGGAAGCCCGCCACGCGGTAGGTTTTCGACAGGCCGTTGAAGGTCACGGTCAGCAGATCCGGCGCCAGCGCGGCGATCGAATGGTGCTCGGCTTCGTCATACAGGATCTTGTCGTAGATCTCGTCGGCGAAGATGATCAGGTTGTGCTGACGGGCGATCTCGACGATCTGTTCCAGCAGCGCTTTGCTGTAAACCGCGCCGGTCGGGTTGTTCGGGTTGATGATAACGATGCCGCGGGTGCGCGGGGTGATCTTGCTGATGATGTCGTCCAGATCCGGGAACCAGCCGGCCTGCTCATCGCACAGGTAGTGCACGGCCTTGCCGCCGGACAGCGATACCGCGGCCGTCCACAGCGGGTAGTCCGGCGCCGGTACCAGCATTTCGTCGCCGCTGTTGAGCAGCGCCTGCATGGATTGAACGATCAGCTCCGAGACGCCGTTACCAATGTAGATATCCTCAACGGTCACGTCACGCATATTGCGCGCCTGATAGTGCTGCATGATCGCTTTACGCGCCGAGAAGAGGCCTTTGGAATCGGAGTAGCCTTGCGCCGTGGGCAGATTGCGGATCACGTCGACCAGGATTTCGTCCGGGGCGTCGAAACCGAACGGGGCAGGGTTGCCGATGTTCAGTTTCAGGACTTTGTTGCCTTCTTCTTCAAGACGTTTAGCTTCTTTAAGCACCGGGCCGCGAATGTCATAGCAGACGTTGTCCAGTTTGCTGGATTTCTCAATGGGGGACATAAAAAGTTGAGCCTTTTGCTGGGATAGGGGCGCTCCTACCGTGGGACGCCGCAACCCGCCCAATGTACTCCTGGCGTAGTTGCTTTTGAAGGGTTTTGCACGCCTTTGGTGCAAATGCATGTCGTAACGGGGGATTTTAGTTATGATAAGCAAAGGTAAAGTTATTTTGTGGTTCATAATTTCATGAACTATAATTTTAATAGGGTTTTGTTCTGTAAAATCATGCTTCAATAAACGCGACGTGCCGGCGGCCGCGGCCGGCAGCAGTGAACTGATAAGCCGGAAGGGAGAATAGGCTTCAATAAACTGTAAAGGAACGATAATACCGGAGTAGTCTGATAGCGGGTTGTCGGATGGCGCACCACACTAAGAAAAATGACATATTTACATTAGCTTTACTTTATATTTTGTCTTAAGCATTGTTTATGTGGTTATAGGATTATTATTTAAAGTGAAAATCTTACTGATTGAATTTATTAAATTCATTGTGCGGTAACACGAAGTCGGTACCGTTAATTATTTATCTTTTTTGCGCTGTAATGCAGTCTGAACGCCGTTTGATAAGGGTTCTCAGTAGCACGAATGGAGTGGAAATTAGGCAGTGTGAATGAGTAAAATCTCAGGTTCGGTAGGGTTTTTCCCTTTTCACCGGTATTTAGTCCCCCGCGTTCTATAAGCATCATCGATAGATCGCATTTTAAAAAGCGATAGAGGTAACGAATCATAAGTAATTTTTTTGCCCTCCACTTATGAGTGGGGTACTGTCATAACAGGCTCCGTCCTTTTTCAACGGCGTCTGAGAAACACACCAGGGTAGTAGTTCGTAAATTAGAATTTAAAAAAGTGAAGAATACACTATGACAACTGCAAATCGTCCGATACTTAATCTCGACCTCGATCTGCTAAGAACCTTTGTTGCGGTTGCTGATTTGAATACCTTTGCGGCGGCGGCCGTCGCCGTATGCCGTACTCAATCAGCCGTCAGCCAGCAAATGCAGCGATTAGAGCAACTGGTCGGCAAAGAACTGTTTGCCCGCCATGGGCGTAACAAACTCCTGACTGAGCATGGTATTCAGCTTCTCGGTTATGCCAGGAAGATCCTGCGCTTTAACGACGAAGCCTGTACCTCGCTGATGTACAACAATATTAAAGGTGTTTTGACCATCGGCGCTTCCGACGATACCGCTGATACCATTCTGCCTTTCCTGTTAAACCGCGTGACGGCCATCTATCCGAAGCTGGCTATTGACGTGCGCGTAAAGCGCAGCACGACGATGGTCGATTTGCTGGAAGAGGGCGAGATCGATCTGGCGGTGACCACGGCCGATCCGGCCGGACATCCACACATCGTGCTGCGCACGTCGCCGACGCTGTGGTACTGCGCTGCGGATTACCACTATCAGGCCGGCGAACCGATCCCGTTGGTGGTGATGGACGAGCCAAGTCCGTTCCGCGCGTTGGCGATCAAACAGTTGGACGAAGCCGGTATCCCGTGGCGTATCGCCTACGTCGCCTCCACGCTGTCCGCGGTGCGGGCGGCCTGTAAGGCCGGACTGGGCGTGACCGCGCGGCCGATCGAGATGATGAGCCCCGATCTGCGGGTGCTTGGCGCGGTGGAAGGTTTACCGCCGCTGCCGGATACCCAGTATGCGCTGTGCAAAAACGCGCAGTGCAGCAACGAGCTGGCGATGGCCATCTTCAGCGCGATGCAGGGCGGCAATGACGGTTATGGCTTCAACGGCGCGGAAGCCGGACTCCAGGGCGATCGAGATGGCGCCAGCCTGGTGGACGAAGAAGAGTAACGCTGCGGCGTGATATCTGATGAAAAACCTCTGCTTCGGCGGAGGTTTTTTTTGCCCTTTTTCTGGCGAATTTCACTGTTATAGGGATTTAATGGCAATTCTGTTATGAGTTGGCTGTTTTATTAACTTTTAAGCGTTACTGAAAAGAGCGTTTGGCCGGATTTAAGAGGCTGAGTTTGTTTTTTGAGCAATAAGATTGAATGAGTTAAAGGCATGGTAAAAGCAGGGTTATTTTGTTAGCTTATAGCGGCCGTTTTTGCGGCTTAATTTGAGGAAAATTGTTAAAGGGCCACACTTTTTTTGAGGATTTATGCTGAAAACGTGTCCTGGATCAAAAAAATACCCCTAGGTAGTGAGTGGAAGAACAGGGAATTCCTGAGACAATGGTATAGTAAAACTGAAATGTGCACGTTGGTTTATATCTATCTGTTTCTACACAAAAATTAACTGACACGATTTAGCCTGTCCCTGGCGCATCAAATGTTAATCAAATGATACGTATGTAAACTAGTGTGTAGATACTTTTGTCAAAGTTGACAAAAGGTTATAGAAAGGAGTAAAAAGCCCACAGAAAAACGCTGCCTAACTCGCTGTAAAAGCAGTTTGTTTGTGTGGTTATTTATCCTTCCCTTAAATCGATGTGGCGCACTAACTGCCGGTGACAAGAGCAGTGCGATCGACGCCACTTTTGATGAGTAAGCATAGAGTATGTCAACAACCACTGAAGTTATCGCTCATCACTGGGCGCTCGCCGTATTTCTCGTCGTGGCTATCGGGCTTTGCGGCTTAATGCTGCTGGGTGCGTTCTTCTTGGGCGGGAGAGCCCGGGCACGCGCCAAACACACCCCGTTTGAATCAGGCATCGACTCGGTCGGCACGGCGCGCATGCGCTTGTCCGCCAAGTTCTACCTGGTGGCCATGTTCTTCGTTATTTTCGACGTTGAAGCCTTATACCTGTATGCCTGGTCGGTCTCGGTTCGCGAGAGCGGTTGGGTAGGCTTTATCGAAGCCGCCATTTTCATTTTGGTGCTATTGGCCGGTCTGGTTTATCTGGTGCGCATCGGCGCGTTGGATTGGACTCCGGCGCGTTCCCAACGCCGCAGCAAACCGAGCACGATCACTAACACCAACAGTCATCCGCAGTAACAGCGAGGCATTAAGATGGACTATACGCTCACCCGCATAGACCCGAACGGTGAGAACGACCGTTATCCCCTGCAAAAACAGGAGATCGTCGCCGATCCCCTGGAACAACAGGTCCACCGCACGGTTTACATGGGTAAACTCGAACATGCGCTGCATGACATGGTGAACTGGGGGCGTAAAAACTCTATTTGGCCGTATAACTTCGGCCTTTCGTGCTGTTACGTGGAGATGGTGACGTCGTTTACCGCCGTTCACGACGTGGCGCGTTTCGGTGCGGAAGTATTGCGCGCCTCCCCGCGTCAGGCTGACCTGATGGTGGTGGCCGGCACCTGTTTCACCAAGATGGCCCCGGTCATTCAACGCCTGTACGAGCAGATGCTGGAACCGAAGTGGGTGATCTCGATGGGCGCCTGCGCCAACTCCGGCGGCATGTACGACATCTATTCCGTGGTGCAGGGCGTGGACAAATTCCTGCCGGTCGACGTGTACATTCCCGGCTGCCCGCCGCGTCCGGAAGCCTACATGCAAGCGCTGATGCTGCTGCAGGAATCCATCGGCAAAGAACGTCGCCCGCTGTCGTGGGTTGTCGGCGATCAGGGCGTTTACCGCGCCAATATGCAGTCTGAAAGAGAGCGTAAACACGGCGAGCGCATCGCGGTGACCAACCTCCGGACGCCTGACGAGATTTAAGACGTTCATTTAACGTCCATCTTAGTGCGCTATTGGTGAACACAGCGAAAAGTGAAACTTGCGGCGAATAACCCTTTAGTGTGGTGAAAAAAAATTATGACAGATTTGACGACGCACGACGCCTTGCCTGCCTGGCAGACCCGAGATCACCTTGACGACCCGGTGATCGGCGAACTGCGCAACCGTTTTGGGCCGGAAGCCTTTACTGTTCAGGCCACCCGTACCGGCATGCCCGTGGTATGGGTTAAACCTGACCAGTTGCTGGAAGTAATGACGTTCCTGAGAAAACAGCCGAAGCCGTATGTCATGCTGTTCGATCTGCATGGCGTGGACGAACGTCTTCGCACCCACCGCGACGGCCTGCCCGCTGCGGATTTCTCCGTTTTCTACCATCTGATTTCCATCGAACGCAACCGCGACATCATGCTGAAGGTAGCGCTGTCTGAAAAAGACCTGCACGTGCCGACGGCGACCAAGGTGTTCCCGAACGCCAACTGGTACGAGCGCGAAACCTGGGAAATGTTCGGTATCACCTTCGACGGCCACCCGCACCTGTCGCGCATCATGATGCCGCAGACCTGGGAAGGGCACCCGCTGCGTAAGGACTACCCTGCGCGCGCCACCGAATTCGATCCTTTCGTGCTGACCAAGCAGAAAGAAGATCTGGAGATGGAAGCGCTGACCTTCAAGCCGGAAGACTGGGGCATGAAGCGCGGCACCGAGAACGAAGACTTCATGTTCCTCAACCTCGGCCCGAACCACCCGTCCGCGCACGGTGCGTTCCGCATCATTCTGCAGCTGGACGGCGAAGAGATCGTCGACTGCGTGCCGGATATCGGCTATCACCACCGCGGCGCCGAGAAGATGGGCGAGCGTCAATCCTGGCACAGCTACATTCCGTACACCGACCGTATCGAGTACCTCGGCGGCTGCGTGAACGAAATGCCTTACGTGCTGGCGGTCGAGAAGCTGGCCGGCATCAAGGTGCCTGAGCGCGTCGACACCATCCGCGTGATGCTGTCCGAGCTGTTCCGCATCAACAGCCACCTGCTGTACATCTCCACCTTCATTCAGGACGTCGGCGCGATGACCCCGGTGTTCTTCGCCTTTACCGACCGTCAGAAAATCTACGATCTGGTGGAAGCGATCACCGGTTTCCGTATGCACCCGGCCTGGTTCCGCATCGGCGGCGTCGCGCACGATCTGCCGCGCGGCTGGGATCGCCTGCTGCGTGAATTCCTCGACTGGATGCCGAAGCGTCTGGACTCTTACGTGAAAGCGGCGCTGAAGAACAGCATCCTGAAAGGCCGTTCCATCGGCGTAGCGTCTTACAACGCCAAAGAAGCGCTGGAGTGGGGCGTGACCGGCGCCGGCCTGCGCGCGACCGGCGTTGAGTTCGACGTGCGTAAATGGCGTCCGTACTCCGGCTACGAGAACTTCGACTTCGAAGTGCCGGTCGGCGACGGCACCAGCGACTGCTACACCCGCGTGATGCTGAAGGTGGAAGAGCTGCGCCAGAGCCTGCGCATCCTCGAACAGTGCCTGAACAACATGCCGGAAGGCCCGTTCAAGGCCGATCACCCGCTGACCACGCCGCCGCCGAAAGAGCGCACGCTGCAGCATATTGAAACGCTGATCACCCACTTCCTGCAGGTTTCCTGGGGCCCGGTGATGCCAGCGAACGAATCATTCCAGATGATTGAAGCCACCAAAGGGATCAACAGCTACTACCTGACCAGCGACGGCAGCACCATGAGCTACCGCACTCGGGTACGTACGCCGAGCTTTGCGCACCTGCAGCAGATCCCATCGGTCATCCGTGGCAGCCTGGTTTCCGACCTGATCGTCTATCTGGGTAGTATCGATTTTGTAATGTCAGATGTGGACCGCTAACTATGCATGATCAAAAAGACAATCACGCAGTCAATGATGCGCTCGAGCCCATCAACGCAGCCGCTCCTCAGAGCGGCGTTGATGCATTTGTACTGAGCGCGGAAGAACGTGATGCGATCGAGCACGAAAAGCACCATTACGAGGATCCGCGCGCCGCTTCCATCGAAGCACTGAAAATTGTGCAGAAGCAGCGCGGCTGGGTTCCGGACGGTGCGATTTACGCCATCGCGGAAGTGCTGGGTATCCCCGCCAGCGACGTAGAAGGCGTGGCCACGTTCTACAGCCAGATTTTCCGTCAGCCAGTAGGACGTCACGTGATCCGTTATTGTGACAGCGTCGTTTGTCACATCACCGGTTACCAGGGCATTCAGGCCGCTATCGAGAAGAAGCTGAACATCAAGCCGGGTCAAACCACCTTTGATGGCCGCTTCACGCTGTTGCCGACCTGCTGTCTGGGCAACTGCGATAAAGGGCCGACCATGATGATTGACGAGGACACTCACAGTCAGCTGAAGCCTGAAGATATCGAGACGCTACTGGAGCAGTATCAATGACCAAGCACATTGTACGCACTCCCGAAACGCATCCGCTGACCTGGCGGCTGCGCGATGACAAGCAGCCGCTGTGGCTGGACGAGTACCGCAGCAAAAACGGCTATGCCGGCGCAGAAAAGGCCCTCAAAGGCCTGGCCCCGGACGAGATCGTCAGCCTGGTGAAAGACTCTGGGCTGAAGGGCCGCGGCGGCGCGGGCTTCTCCACCGGTTTGAAGTGGAGCCTGATGCCGAAGGACGAATCCATGAACATCCGTTACCTGCTGTGTAACGCCGATGAGATGGAGCCGGGCACCTACAAAGACCGCCTGCTGATGGAGCAGCTGCCGCACTTGCTGGTGGAAGGCATGCTGATCTCCGCGTTCGCGCTGAAAGCCTACCGCGGCTACATCTTCCTGCGCGGTGAGTACATCGAAGCGGCGGCGCACCTGCGCCGCGCCATCGCGGAAGCCACCGAAGCCGGCTATCTGGGCAAGAACATTCTCGGCACCGGGTTTGATTTCGAGCTGATTGTGCATACCGGCGCCGGCCGTTACATCTGCGGTGAAGAAACCGCGCTGATCAACTCGCTGGAAGGCCGCCGCGCCAACCCGCGTTCCAAGCCGCCATTCCCGGCCAGCGCCGGCGTGTGGGGCAAGCCGACCTGCGTCAACAACGTCGAAACGCTGTGCAACGTGCCGGCCATTCTGGCGAACGGCGTGGAGTGGTATACCGGCATCTCCGGCAGTGAAGACAAAGGCACCAAGCTGATGGGCTTCTCCGGCCGGGTGAAAAATCCGGGCGTCTGGGAGCTGCCGTTCGGCACCACCGCGCGCGAGATCCTGGAAGACTACGCCGGCGGCATGCGTGACGGTTTGCGCTTCAAAGCCTGGCAGCCGGGCGGCGCGGGTACCGACTTCCTGACTGCCGATCACCTCGATCTGCCGATGGAATACGGCGCGATCGGCAAAGCCGGCAGCCGTCTCGGCACCGCGCTGGCGATGGCGGTAGACCACGAGATCGGCATGGTGCCGCTGGTGCGTAACCTGGAAGAGTTCTTCGCCCGCGAGTCCTGCGGCTGGTGTACGCCATGCCGCGACGGCCTGCCGTGGAGCGTGAAGATCCTGCGCGCGTTGGAAAACGGCGAAGGGCAGCCGGGGGATATCGAAACCCTCGAGCAGCTGTGCCGCTCCCTAGGCCCGGGCAAAACCTTCTGCGCCCACGCGCCAGGTGCCGTAGAGCCACTGCAAAGCGCGATTAAATATTTCCGTGAAGAGTTCGAGGCGGGCATCGCCGTGCAGCACTTCGGCAACGCTCATGCGATTGGCGGCATTCAGCCGAACAATCTGCTGAAGCAGCGCTGGTAAGCCGACTCGCCCGAACACGGCCAGAATTTTTGATTAACGCCTGCCGCAAGGCAGGCCACTTGGAAGCATGCTGACTATGGCTACGATTCATGTAGACGGCAAAGAGTATGAGGTAGACGGAGCGGACAACCTGCTGCAGGCTTGTCTCTCCCTCGGCCTTGATATTCCTTACTTTTGCTGGCATCCGGCGCTGGGAAGCGTCGGCGCTTGCCGCCAATGTGCGGTAAAGCAATACCAAAACGCGGAAGATACGCGCGGCCGTTTGGTGATGTCCTGTATGACCCCGGCGTCCGACGGCACCTTCATCTCCATCGATGACGGCGAAGCGAAGCAGTTCCGTGAAAGCGTGGTCGAGTGGTTGATGACCAACCACCCGCACGATTGCCCGGTCTGTGAGGAAGGCGGTAACTGTCACCTGCAGGATATGACGGTAATGACCGGCCACAGCTTCCGTCGCTACCGCTTCACCAAACGCACCCACAACAATCAGGAGCTGGGTCCGTTCATCTCGCACGAGATGAACCGCTGCATCGCCTGCTACCGCTGCGTGCGTTACTACAAAGACTATGCGGACGGCACCGACTTCGGCGTGTACGGCGCGCACGACAACGTCTACTTCGGTCGCCCGGAAAGCGGCACGCTGGAAAGCGAGTTCTCCGGCAACCTGGTGGAAGTGTGCCCGACCGGCGTATTCACCGACAAAACGCACTCCGAACGCTATAACCGTAAATGGGACATGCAGTTCGCGCCGAGCATTTGCCAGCAGTGCAGCATCGGCTGTAACACCAGCCCGGGTGAGCGCTATGGCGAGCTGCGCCGTATCGAAAACCGTTACAACGGCAGCGTGAACCACTACTTCCTGTGCGACCGCGGCCGTTTCGGTTACGGCTACGTCAACCAGAAAGATCGTCCGCGTCAACCGCAGCAGCTGCGCGGCGATGACTGGATCACTCTGAACGCCGAGCAGGCGATGCAGGGCGCGGCGGACATCCTGCGTCAGGCGAAGAAAACCATCGGTATCGGCTCCCCGCGTGCCAGCCTGGAAAGCAACTTCGCGCTGCGCGAGCTGGTCGGCGCCGAGAACTACTACACCGGTATCGCTCAGGCGGAGCAATCACGCCTGGCGCTGATGCTGAACGTGCTGAAAAACGGCGGCGTCCATACGCCGGCGCTGCGTGAGATCGAAGATTACGACGCGGTGCTGGTGCTGGGCGAAGACCTGACGCAAACCGGTGCGCGCATCGCGCTGTCCGTGCGCCAGGCCGTCAAAGGTAAAGCCCGCGCGATGGCGGCGGCACAGCGCGTGGCCGACTGGCAGATCGCGGCGGTGCAAAACATCGGTCAGCACGCCAAGTACCCGCTGTTCACCACCAACGTTGACAACACTCGCCTGGACGACATCGCCGCCTGGAACTACCGCGCGCCGGTAGACGAGCAGGCGCGCTTCGGCTTCGCCATCGCTCACGCGCTGGACAGCGCGGCGCCGGCGGTGAACGACCTGGCTGAAGGCCTGAACAAGAAAGTCGATATCATCGTGCAGGCGCTGACCGGCGCACGCAAACCGTTGATCGTGACCGGCAGCAACGCCGGCAGCGAAGCCATCATCGAAGCGGCGGCCAACATCGCCAAAGCGTTGAAAGGCCGCGGTTCCGATGTTGGCATCACCTTCGTGGCGGGCGCTGCCAACAGCATGGGTCTGGCGATGATCGGCGGCGGTTCGCTCGATCAGGCGCTGGAACAGCTGGCGAGCGGCGCAGCCGATACCGCCATCGTGATGGAAAACGATCTCTATCGTCATGCGCCGGCGGCGCAGGTGGACGCAGCGTTGGCCAAGGTCAACAACCTGATCGTCGCCGACCACCAGCGCACCGCGATCATGGACAAAGCCAACCTGATCCTCTCCTCGGCCAGCTTCGCCGAGAGCGACGGTACGCTGATCAACCAGGAAGGCCGCGCGCAGCGCTTCTTCCAGGTATACGATCCGGCTTACTACGACGACGCCAAGAAAAACCAGTTCACCGTGATGCTGGAAAGCTGGCGCTGGATGCACTCGCTGCACTCCACCTACACCAGTCGCCACGTGGACTGGACACAGCTCGATGACGTGATCGCCGCTTGCGTCGCCGCGTTGCCGCAGCTGCAGGGCATCGTTGACGCCGCGCCGGACGCGACTTTCCGCATTCGCGGTCAGAAGCTGGCGCGTTCGCCGCACCGTTCCAGCGGCCGTACCGCCATGCGCGCCAACATCAGCGTGCACGAGCCGCGTCAGCCGCAGGATAAGGACACCATGTTCGCCTTCTCGATGGAAGGAAACAACAGCCCGCTGGCCGATCGTCAACAAATCCCGTTCGCCTGGGCGCCAGGCTGGAACTCACCGCAGGCATGGAACAAGTTCCAGGCCGAAGTGGGCGGCAAACTGCGCCACGGCGATCCGGGTGTGCGCCTGATCGAAGCGGGGGAGGGCAGCCTCGGTTACTTCGACCGCGTGCCTGCCGCGTTCAATCCGAACGACGGATGGCGTGTCGCGCCGTACTACCACCTGTTCGGCAGCGACGAAATGTCGCAGCGCTCTCACGTAATCCAGCAGCGCATGCCGGAAGCCTACGTGATGGTCAACCCGGCCGACGCGGCGACGCTTGGCGTCAACGCGGGCAGCCTGGTGGAGTTCAGCTGCGCGGGCCAGACTCTGCGTCTGCCGGTGCGTCTGAGTGAAACCCTGACCCAGGGCCAGGTTGGTTTGCCGCTCGGCTTGCCAGGGATCCCGCCGATCTTGGTGGGTGCTAAGGTAGACAATCTGCGGGAGGCGGCACGATGAGCTGGTTTACCCCTGAGGTGATCGACATTCTGATCGCCGTTCTTAAAGCGGTCGTGATCCTGTTGGTGGTCGTGGCGTGCGGGGCATTCATGAGCTTCGGCGAACGCCGCCTGCTCGGCCTGTTCCAGAACCGCTACGGACCGAACCGCGTAGGCTGGGGCGGCTCGCTGCAGCTGGTCGCCGACATGATCAAAATGTTCTTCAAGGAAGACTGGGTGCCGAGATTCTCCGACCGGGTGATCTTCACCCTGGCGCCGATGATCGCCTTTACTTCCCTGTTGCTGGCATTTGCCATCGTTCCGGTCAGCCCGACCTGGGCGGTGTCCGATCTCAACATCGGTATTCTGTTCTTCCTGATGATGGCCGGCCTGGCGGTGTACGCCGTGCTGTTCGCCGGATGGTCGAGCAACAACAAATACTCGCTGTTGGGCGCGATGCGCGCCTCTGCGCAAACCCTGAGCTACGAAGTGTTCATCGGCCTGTCACTGATGGGCGTAGTGATGCAGGCGGGCTCATTCAACATGCAGGCGATCGTTGAATCCCAGGCGCACGTCTGGAACGTCATTCCGCAGTTCTTCGGCTTCGTGACCTTCGCGATCGCCGGCGTGGCGGTGTGCCACCGTCACCCGTTTGACCAGCCGGAAGCCGAGCAGGAACTGGCCGACGGTTACCACATCGAATATTCCGGCATGAAGTTCGGTCTGTTCTTCGTGGGGGAATACATCGGTATCGTCACCGTGTCCGCCCTGATTGTGACGTTGTTCTTCGGCGGCTGGCAGGGTCCGTTCCTGCCGCCATTCATTTGGTTCGCGTTGAAAACGGCCTTCTTCATGATGATGTTCATCCTGATCCGTGCCGCGCTGCCGCGTCCGCGTTATGACCAGGTGATGTCCTTCGGCTGGAAAGTGTGCCTGCCGCTGACGCTGCTGAACCTGCTGGCAACCGCCGCGGTCATTTTGTACAACGCTCAATAAGGGGTGAATAAACCATGACATTGAAAGAGTTAGTGGTTGGTTTCGGCACCCAGGTGCGCAGCATTTGGATGATTGGCATGCATGCCTTCGCCAAGCGCGAAACCCAGATGTATCCGGAAGAACCGGTTTACCTGCCGCCGCGCTACCGCGGCCGCATCGTGCTGACGCGCGATCCGGACGGCGAAGAGCGCTGCGTCGCCTGTAACCTGTGTGCGGTTGCCTGCCCGGTCGGCTGTATCTCGCTGCAAAAAGCGGAGCAGAAAGACGGCCGTTGGTATCCGGAGTTCTTCCGCATCAACTTCTCGCGCTGCATTTTCTGTGGCCTGTGCGAAGAGGCTTGCCCAACCACCGCTATCCAGCTGACGCCGGATTTCGAACTGGGTGAGTACAAGCGCCAGGATCTGGTGTACGAAAAAGAAGATCTGTTGATCTCGGGGCCGGGTAAATATCCGGAATATAACTTCTACCGGATGGCCGGTATGGCGATTGACGGCAAAGCCAAAGGCGAAGCCGAAAACGAAGCCAAGCCGATCGACGTCAAAGGTCTGTTGCCCTAAGGAGCCAGCAAGCATGGAAATTGCATTTTACCTGGCAGGTTTGATTGCGGTGGCCGCGACGATTCGCGTGATCACCCATACCAACCCTGTGCATGCGCTGCTGTATCTGATCGTCTCGTTATTGGCGATCTCGGCAGTCTTCTTCTCTCTCGGCGCCTACTTTGCCGCCGCGTTGGAAATCATCGTCTATGCGGGCGCCATCATGGTGCTGTTCGTGTTCGTGGTGATGATGCTGAACCTCGGCAACGTACAGCAGCAAGAGCGCGACTGGATGAAGCCGACGGTGTGGATCGGGCCTGGCCTGTTGTCGCTGGCGCTGCTGGTGGTATTGATCGTCGCTATCCGCAGCGTATCCGACCAGGGTATCAGCGGCGAGATGGTCGACGCGAAGGCGGTGGGCATCAGCCTGTTCGGGCCTTACGTACTGGCGGTTGAGCTGGCTTCAATGCTGCTGTTGGCGGGTCTGGTTGTCGCCTTCCATATCGGCCGCGAGCACAAGCCTGGCGAGGTGCTGAGCAACGCGCCGGCGAGTGGCGAAATGGCGAGAAGAAAATCGGAGGAGCAAGCATGATCCCTCTTCAACACGGCCTGATCCTGGCGGCTATCCTGTTTGTGCTCGGGCTGACCGGGCTGCTGGTGCGCCGCAACCTGCTGTTTATGCTGATCAGCCTGGAAGTGATGATCAACGCTGCGGCGTTGGCGTTTATCGTGGCGGGAAGCTACTGGGGCCAGGCGGACGGTCAGGTGATGTACATCCTGGCGATCAGCCTGGCGGCAGCCGAGGCCAGTATCGGCCTGGCGCTGCTGCTGCAGCTCTACCGTCGTCGTCATACCCTGAATATTGATACTGTCAGTGAGATGCGCGGATGAACCTATTATATTTAACAATTCTGCTACCGCTGATCGGGTTCCTGCTGTTGGCATTTTCCCGCGGTCGTTGGTCTGAGAACACGGCGGCCACCGTCGGCGTGGGCTCTATCGGCCTGGCTGCGCTGGTCACGGTATATGTGGCGATGGATTTCTTCGCCCAGAAAGCCGCCGGCGTACAGCTGTTCGAGCAAAGCCTGTGGACCTGGATGGCCGTCGGCAACTTCAATATCGGCGTGACCCTGGTGCTGGACGGCCTGTCGCTGACCATGCTGTCGGTGGTCACCGGCGTTGGCTTCTTCATCCACATGTTCGCCTCTTGGTACATGCGCGGTGAAGAGGGCTACTCGCGCTTCTTCGCTTACACCAACCTGTTTATCGCCAGCATGGTGGTATTGGTACTGGCGGACAACCTGCTGCTGATGTATCTGGGTTGGGAAGGTGTGGGCCTGTGCAGCTACCTGTTGATCGGTTTCTACTACAAAGATCCGGCCAACGGCGCGGCGGCGATGAAAGCCTTCATCGTGACCCGCGTGGGCGACGTGTTCCTGGCGTTCGCGCTGTTCATCCTCTACAACGAGCTGGGCACGCTGAATATCCGCGAGCTGATGATCCTGGCACCGCAGAAACTGGCGGTGGGCGATACGGCCATCACCTGGGCGACCCTGATGCTGCTGGGCGGCGCGGTCGGTAAATCGGCGCAGCTGCCGTTGCAAACCTGGTTGGCGGACGCGATGGCGGGCCCAACCCCGGTTTCCGCACTGATCCACGCGGCGACCATGGTGACCGCGGGCGTCTATCTGATCGCCCGTACGCACGGCCTGTTCCTGATGGCACCGGAAGTGCTGCACCTGGTGGGCATCGTCGGTGCGGTCACTCTGCTGCTGGCCGGCTTCGCCGCGCTGGTGCAGACCGACATCAAGCGCGTGCTTGCTTACTCTACCATGAGCCAGATCGGTTACATGTTCCTGGCGCTGGGTGTGCAGGCATGGGACGCGGCGATCTTCCACCTGATGACTCACGCGTTCTTCAAGGCGCTGCTGTTCCTGTCGTCCGGTTCGGTGATCCTGGCTTGCCACCACGAGCAAAACATCTTCAAGATGGGCGGCCTGCGCAAGAGCATCCCGCTGGTGTACGTCTGCTTCCTGGTAGGTGGCGCGGCGCTGTCTGCGTTGCCGCTGGTCACGGCCGGCTTCTTCAGTAAGGACGAGATCCTGGCGGGCGCGATGGCCAACGGCCACATCAACCTGATGGTGGCCGGCCTGGTCGGTGCATTCATGACCTCGCTGTACACCTTCCGTATGATTTTCATCGTGTTCCATGGCGAAGAGAAAATCAAAGCGCATGCCGGTAAAGGCATCACTCACCACCTGCCGCTGTTGGTTCTGCTGGTGCTGTCCACCTTCGTCGGCGCGATGATCGTGCCGCCGTTGCAGGGCGTGTTGCCGGATACGACCGAACTGGCGCACGGCAGCGTGCTGACGCTGGAAATCACCTCCGGCGTGGTGGCTATCGTCGGCATTTTGCTGGCGGCTGCGCTGTGGCTGGGCAAACGCAGCCTGGTCAACAGCATCGCCAACAGCGCGCCGGGGCGTTTCTTCTCGACCTGGTGGTTCCATGCCTGGGGCTTCGACTGGCTGTATGACAAAGTGTTCGTCAAGCCGTACCTGGGCATTGCGAAGCTGCTGCAACGCGATCCGCTGAACTCGCTGATGAACCTGCCGGCCGTCTTCTCCCGCTGGGGGAACCGCGGTCTGACGGTGAGCGAGAACGGTCAGGTGCGTTGGTATATAGCGTCTATGGGTGTGGGTGCAGTGGTCGTATTGGCTCTGTTGATTTTGGTTTAATTGAATAATTTAAACAGACGCATTTTTCGGGCGTAGCGCCGGGCAGGCGCTACGTACAAAGTTTGAAATTATTCGTATAAGGGACACAAAACGCCATGCTATTACCTTGGCTAATTCTTATCCCCTTTATCGGCGGTCTGCTGTGCTGGCAGCTTGAGCGCTTCGGTACTAAGGTACCGCGCTGGATAGCGCTGATCGCAATGGGGCTGACGTTGGCGCTCTCTCTGCAGCTGTGGATGCAGGGCGGCTATACATTGACCACGCCGAAAGGCATTCCGCAGTGGCAGAGCGAATTCTTGCTGCCGTGGATCCCGCGCTTCGGCATCTCCATCCACCTGGCGCTGGACGGCCTGTCGCTGCTGATGGTGGTGTTGACCGGTCTGCTGGGTGTGCTGGCGATCCTCTGTTCCTGGCGTGAAATCCAGAAGTATCAGGGCTTCTTCCACCTCAACCTGCTGTGGATCCTGGGCGGCGTTATCGGCGTGTTCCTCGCCATCGACATGTTCCTGTTCTTCTTCTTCTGGGAAATGATGTTGGTGCCGATGTACTTCCTGATCGCGCTGTGGGGCCACAAGGCGTCGGACGGTAAAACCCGCATCACTGCAGCGACCAAGTTCTTCATCTACACCCAGGCCAGCGGTCTGGTGATGCTGATTGCGATCCTGGGCCTGGTGTTCGTGCACTACAACGCGACCGGCGTGTGGACCTTCGATTACGAAGACCTGCTGCAAACGCCGATGTCCCACAACGTGCAATATGTATTGATGCTGGGCTTCTTCATCGCCTTCGCGGTGAAAATGCCGGTGGTGCCGCTGCATGGCTGGTTGCCGGATGCGCACAGCCAGGCACCGACCGCAGGTTCCGTCGACCTGGCGGGCATCTTGCTGAAAACCGCGGCCTATGGCCTGCTGCGTTTCAGTCTGCCGCTGTTCCCTGAGGCTTCGCACGAATTCGCGCCAATCGCCATGTGGCTGGGCGTGGTCGGTATCTTCTACGGCGCCTGGATGGCGTTCGCGCAGACCGACATCAAGCGTCTGATTGCCTACACCTCGGTTTCGCACATGGGCTTCGTGCTGATCGCCATCTACACCGGCAGCCAGTTGGCTTACCAGGGCGCGGTGATCCAGATGATCGCGCACGGTCTGTCAGCCGCCGGTATGTTTATCATCTGCGGCCAGCTGTATGAGCGTCTGCATACCCGTGACATGCGTCAGATGGGCGGCCTGTGGGGGCGTATCAAGTTCATCCCTGCGCTGTCGCTGTTCTTCGCCGTGGCTACGCTGGGGATGCCGGGTACCGGTAACTTCGTCGGCGAATTCATGATTCTGTTCGGCAGCTACCAGGTGGTGCCGGTGATCACCGTGATTTCTACCTTTGGTCTGGTGTTCGCTTCGGTTTACTCGCTGATCATGATGCAGCGCGCTTATTACGGTGCGCCTAAATCCGACCAGCCGCTGCAGGGCATGACCGCGCGCGAGCTGTTCATCATTCTGCTGCTGGTGGTGTTGCTGGTTCTGCTGGGGGTTTACCCGCAGCCGATTCTGGATACTTCCAACGCGGCGATGAGCAACGTGCAACACTGGTTTGGTTCGTCAGTTTCAGCAATTTCAACAACAAGGCCGTAATTCGCCATGACAATAACTCCTCAACAACTGATCGCACTGCTGCCGCTGTTGATCGTCGGATTGACGGTGGTGGTTGTGATGCTAGGCATTGCGTGGCGACGCGACCACTTTATCAACGCCACCCTGACCGTGATCGGTCTCAACCTGGCGCTGCTTTCGCTGTACTTTGTCGGCCAGGCAGGCCCAATGGACGTCACCCCGCTGCTGCGGGTTGACGGTTACTCGATGTTCTACACCGGGCTGGTGCTGCTGGCGAGTCTGGCGACCTGCACCTTCGCCTATCCGTGGCTGGTCGGCTATCCGGATAACCGCGAAGAGTTCTACCTGCTGGTGCTGATCGCCGCCATGGGTGGCATCCTGCTGGCGAGCGCCAACCATCTGGCTTCGCTGTTCATCGGTATCGAGCTGATCTCGCTGCCGCTGTTCGGCCTGGTGGGCTACGCCTACCGCCAGAAGCGCCCGCTGGAAGCCGCCATCAAGTACATGCTGCTGTCCGCCGCCGCCTCGTCGTTCCTGCTGTTCGGCATGGCGCTGCTGTATGCCGAGTCCGGCGATCTGTCGCTGGCCGGCCTCGGCAAGAGCCTGCAGGAAAACATGATGCACCAGCCGCTGATCCTGGCCGGCATGGGCATGATGATCGTCGGTCTGGGCTTCAAGCTGTCGCTGGTACCGTTCCAACTGTGGACGCCGGACGTGTATCAGGGCGCGCCTGCGCCGGTCTCGACCTTCCTGGCAACCGCCAGCAAGATCGCGATCTTTGCGGTAGTGATGCGTTTGTTCCTGTATGCCCCGGCCGCCGACAACGAAGCGCTGCGCATGGTGCTGTCGATCATCGCGTTCTGCTCTATCTTGTTCGGCAACCTGATGGCCATCAGTCAGACCAACATCAAGCGTCTGCTGGGCTACTCGTCGATCGCTCACCTGGGCTACCTGCTGGTGGCGCTGATTGCGGTGCAAACCCATCAGCTGTCGCTGGAAACCGCCGGCGTTTACCTGGCCGGTTATCTGTTCAGCAGCCTGGGCGCCTTCGGCGTGGTCAGCCTGATGTCCAGCCCGTACCGCGGCCCGGATGCGGATTCGCTGTTCTCTTACCGTGGTCTGTTCTGGCATAAGCCGATCTTGTCCGCGGTGATGACGGTGATGATGCTGTCGCTGGCCGGTATCCCGATGACGCTGGGCTTTATCGGTAAGTTCTTCGTGATCGCGATGGGCGTCAGCGCGCACCTGTGGTGGTTGACCGGCGCGGTTGTGGTAGGCAGCGCCATCGGCCTGTACTACTACCTGCGCGTGACCGTCAGCCTGTTCCTCAGCGCGCCGGAATCGCTGCAGCGCGATACCCCGAACAACTGGGCGTTGACCGCCGGTGGTGTCGTGGTGCTGATCTCCGCCGCACTGGTGCTGCTGTTGGGCGTCTACCCGCAGCCGCTGATTTCGCTGGTGCAAATGGCTCAGCCGACGTTCTGATAACGCTTCAGACAGTAAAAAGGTCGCTTCGGCGACCTTTTTTTATGGGCAGGGGAAAGAAGCTATTACAACGTCATTTGTGCCGGTTGGCAGCGATAGAGGACAGCCAGCTTTTCCCGGGTTTTCTTTTGTGGTTTCGAGTGAGGGGCTTCCCATTGAGAAACGGCGGATTGTGTCGTGCCCAATTTTTCCGCTACATCGTATTGCGAGAGGCCACGGAAAATTCGCCAAGCGGCAATCAAGCTGACGTCTTGATCCAGCATGATGGAAACGACTTCATGGGGGACGGTTTCATCATCATGCTTATCGGCATGGTAGGGAAGAGGCTCGTAGTCCTCTTGCTGTCTCACAAGCCTTTTATACTCATCGAGCGGCAATACCACATAGAGCGGCTGGCCGGAGTCATCATGGATATACTGTAACTTCGCCATTCGGCATACCTCTGACTTTCAATAAGTTGTCGATGTTCTGCGTTTTACCTGCTGAATCAGGCACACGACAGGTTCATCATCGACGATCTCAAAAATAATGCGGTAGTTCCCTGCGCGTAGACGAGACGGTACTGGTTATCGGTACCGTGCAGCTTTTTAATGTCCAGTCTGACGGTCGGGAAAGTGCCCAAGAGTTCAACCTTGTGCGCAATGGTCAACCGGTTCTGAGAAGGCAGAGTCATCAATTGTTTCAGTGCCTTACGTGACCAGCTGATCTTTGCCATTGTTCCCTCGGGCCGAATGCACGTCCTGTGCAGTGATTAGATAATAAGCTTTATATCTTATTATTTCAATCTTGGACGAAGAAGGATACGTGAGACATCAGCGATGTTTCTCCATGTGTCGGCACTCAGCCGTATTGGGCGCTAAACGAGGTTTCCAGCGCCTGCACCACCGCGCGCATGCGGGCGGCGCGTTGCAAATCGGGATGCAGCACCAGCCAGATATCCACCCAGTCTTTGTTCTCCGGGAGCAGGCGCACCAGCTCCGGGTCTTTGTCCGCCAAAAACGCGGAGAGCAGGCCGATGCCCAGCCCGCTGCGGGTGGCGGAGCGCAGCAGCAGCTGTGAATTGCATTGCAGTACGACGTTGGGCTCGTGCAGGGCCTCGCCGCAGAAATTGTTCCAGTGGCGCGGCACCAGCTCGCGCGGGAACATCAGCAGATCGTGGCCGCGCAGTTGCTCGCCCTTGAGCGGCATGCCGCGCCGCGCCAGATAGTGCTGAGAGGCGTACAAACCCATTTCGATGGTGGCTAAGCGTTTGATGATCAGCTCATCGTCATCGGGGCGGACGCCGCGTATCGCCAGATCTGCGCCGTGGTAGGCGATATCGGCGATGTTTAGCGCCGTCAACAGCGTGACGGTGATGGCCGGGTAGCGTTCCCGCAGATCTTGCAATGCCGGCATCACGAAGGCTTCGGCCAGGGTATCGGTGGTGGCAATACGCACGTTGCCGTTCAGGCTTTCGTCACCGCAGGCGGCTTTGCGGTTGATCGCCTGCACCGCATTTTCCATCTTCATCACGTCCGCCAGCATTTCTTCCCCCAACGGGCTGAGGGCGAAGGATTTTGGCGTACGGATAAACAGCTTGGAACCGAGCGCGTCTTCGAAAGTGGAAAGCCGTCGACCGACGGTCGCCTGATCGACATGCAGCTGGCTGGCGGCTTTGCGTAGCGTGCCACAGCGTGCGACGGCCAAAAAGAAGCGCGCGTCGTCCCAATTCATCATGCCATTTCCTCTCTGCAGATTTGTCGGCGCCGTGGGGCACAGGCCGAGCCAGGCGAACAATAACGGTTTCTATCATAAAGCGTTGTTCCGCCCGGGGGGAGACAAAGACGGTTAACGGCCTGCTCATCGGCGGTTATTTCTCCGGTGATGCAAGAATGCATCAGGGTGATTCATTCTTGACGATACTTCGCCCGTCGCCGTAACGCTATGATAAGCGCCGTTCCCGGCTCGTCGGGTGAGGAAAAACGTCGATGGCAGGCCACCACCTGCCGACTTTGGGAGTTAAAGCATGTCAGAAAATACCGCCATCCAGGACGCAGTGCCGAAAAACGCACAGGCATCGCGCATGGGTATTCTATTGTTCCTGGCATTGGCATTGATGTCGGCATTACTGAACAGCAGTGCGCCGACGCCGCTGTATCCGCTGTATCAGCAGCATCTTGCGCTGAGTTCCGTCAGCCTGACCGTCGTTTACGGCGCATACGCCGCCGGCGTGTTGATCTCTTTGTTCGGCGTTGGCAATCTGGCCGGCAAAGTGAAGGATTTACGCAGCATGATCGTACCGGCATTGCTGGTGGTTTTGAGCGGCGCGCTGTTGTTCGCGCGGGCCGATACCTTTGCCATGATGCTCATGGCTCGGCTGCTGGCCGGGGTCGGCACCGGGGCGCTGACCGGTGCGGCGAACATCGCGTTGGTGCGGTTTGGGCCGCGGGACGGTGGCAAAAACGCCGCGTTGATCGCCACGTTGTCCTTTACCACAGGGTTGGCGCTGGGCCCCATCTTCAGCGGCATCGCCTTGCAGACCGGTTTCCATCCCACGACGCTGCCGTTCGTTTTCATCATGGTCATTGCCGCCGTGGCTGCGTTGGGCGTGATGTTCTCGTGGCCGCGTGGTGTGGTTACGGCGCCGACCCATGCTGCGCCGGCTGCGACAGAAAAAAGCTCGCTGCTCGATGGCCTGCGCGCCACCGGCGGTAAATTCTTTGTGTGTGCCGGGGCTCTATTTATCTGTTGGGCCCTGGCCGCCAGCATTTTGGCTATCGGCCCCAGCGTGGCGGAAACGCTGTTAGGCCTGCATGCTCGAGGCGTCTTTGGCTATGCGATTGCGGTTTATCTGTTGATCGCCGGTGTCAGCCAGATTTTGAGCCGTCGTCTTAACGCCCGCCATTCGCTATTGTTCGGTTGCCTGGCGCAGGTGCTGGCGGCGGTGGTATTCGCCGTGGCGATCCAGTGGCATTCACTGTGGCTGGCGGCTGCAGGGCTGGTGGTGGCTGGCTACGCTTACGGCGCCATTTTCGTTGGCAGCGCAACCCTGGTAAACCTGATTTCGCCGCCGGCCAGCCATGCTCGTTTGCTTTCACTGTTTTATGTTATCGCTTATATCGCCAACTGGGTGCCGATCTTGCTGGGGGTTGTGGTCGATCGTGTCGATCTGCACCAGGCAACGCATCTGCTGTTCCTGAGCAGCACCGTGGTGTGCCTGTTGTTGGCATGGATGACGGTACGTGTGGGGTTCCCACGTTAATATTTTTGTGATTGAAGTCTATTTTATTTAAATGAATATTCTTTAATTGCATTTATATTGTGATTTTAATCACATGAAATGGCCTGCTTTCGGGTAAACTGCGCGCTTTCTTTTTGCCGCGGGTCACTTTATGAACGTTCTTTTCGCCATTGCCGTCACCACCGGGATCTTGTCCGGCGTTTGGGGATGGGTTGCCGTCAGTCTGGGGTTGATCGGTTGGGCAGGTTTTCTCGGGTGCACGGCGTATTTCGCCTGCCCGCAGGGCGGGCTGAAAGGGTTGCTGATCGGCGCGTTGACCTGTTGCAGCGGCGTCTTCTGGGCAATGGCGATCATCCATGGCAGCGAGCTGGCGCCTCAGTGGAATTTCTTGGGGTATCTGCTGACCGGCATCGTGGCATTCCTGATGTGCATTCAGGCCAAACAACAGTGGCTGGGGTTTGTGCCCGGTACCTTTATCGGCGCCTGTGCGACCTTCGCCGGCGGTGGCGATTGGCCGGTGGTGACGCTTTCCCTGTTGGTGGGCCTGCTGTTTGGTTATGCGATGAAAAACAGCGGCCTGTGGTGGGCGGCGCGCAGTGAAAAAGCCCGCGCCGCGCCGCCGATTGGTCCGAATGCCGGCTCAAACGGCGCCGTCGAGTGAGCGGCTGTGCGGCGGGAACCCCCTGATAACCAGGACGGTAACACTGTTGAAAGTTTTCTATTTTCAAATGGATAGGTGTCAGTTTCTCTTGCAGGAATTGCGTGAGATCACGTTAAGAGTAACAGGGTTTCGTAACATGATTTTCAGTGATTCCCATCACATTTTTACCGGTAACAATCGGCTGAGATAGAGGCCTGTCCGATTGGAGGCCTGATGGCCGGGAATCACCATGAACAACCTGTTCTCACTGGATAACAAGATCGTCTTGATCACCGGCGCCTCGCGCGGCATCGGTTTCTTGCTGGCGCGGGGCCTTGCGCAGCAGGGCGCACATATTCTGATCAACGCCACCACCGAAGCGCACGCCCGGCACGCGGCCGATCGCCTGCGTGACGAAGGGCTCCGCGCCGATGCGGCGGCGTTCGACGTCACCGACTCCCTGGCGGTGCATGCCGCTATCGATCGTATTGAAGCGGAAATCGGCGCGATAGACGTATTGATCAACAATGCCGGCATTCAACGCCGTCATCCGTTTACCGAGTTCCCGGAGCAAGACTGGGACGACATCATCGCCGTTAACCAGAAGGCGGTCTTCATCGTGTCGCAGACCGTGGCGCGCTACATGGTGCCGCGTCGGTGCGGCAAGATAATCAATATCGGTTCGATGCAGAGCGAGCTGGGGCGGGACACCATCACCCCTTATGCGGCGTCCAAGGGCGCGGTGAAAATGTTGACGCGCGGCATGTGCGTGGAATTGGCACGTTACAACATCCAGGTCAACGGCATTGCCCCCGGCTATTTCAAAACCGAGATGACGCAAGCGCTGGCCGACGATCCGGCCTTTACCGCCTGGCTGACCCAGCGCACGCCCGCCGCGCGCTGGGGCGATCCGCAAGAGCTGATCGGGGCAGCGGTGTTCCTGGCCGCTGATGCCTCTGCCTTCGTTAACGGACAGTTACTGTTTGTCGATGGCGGCATGTCCGCTGCGGTGTAATTGCTCTCGTGGAACTTTTGGCGCTATGACATTTTAGGGTAAAAGTCCGATGGCCGCCGGCGGCGATCCTTGTCTATAGTGTAGGAACGCTTAATTTTTCAACCACGGAGATCTCACGATGGCAAGATATACGGATGCTGAGCAAACTACGTTGGATGACGATCTGAGAATGCTGACCGAAACGCTGGAAGAAGTGCTGCAATACACCGGCGATCGCGCGGATCAGGCTTATGTCGACATCAAGTCGCACGCCGAGCAGGCGCTGAGTGAGGTCAAGGCGCGCTGGGCGAACACCGGTGAGTCCTACTACGCGCGCGCCAAAGAAGCGGTGCACCGCACCGACGACTACGTGCGGGATAAACCCTGGCACAGCGTAGGTATCGGCGCCACCGTCGGGCTGGTGCTGGGTCTGCTGCTGGCCCGCAAGTAAATCACGACATCGGGGCGGCGCAGGCCGCCTCATGCTTTTCTGCAGACTCTGTTTCTCATCTCGCTGTTTCCCCGATAGCTTTCCCTTATCCCGCCTATACTTCCCGCTAGCCGTTGTCGGAACGTCTCGATTCCCCTTGTTTTTGTATGGACGGATTGAGCCTAAGCTGCCGCAAGTGTAAAGTGTTTGTGTGTTTATTGTTTGTTTTTTGTTCTAAATCAAATAATTATCTGGTGTAAACACCCAGGGATATACGGCGTTCTTGCGCTGGCGCAAAAGCCGTGAAAATAACACCTCATATAATACAGAGCGTAACTACAGGCGCGGCGTCCGTCGGCTGCGCCGGAGACGATCTCTGCTAACTGACTTGTGAGCGAACTATGTCGACAAGTGTTTTTAATCGCCGGTGGGCGGCTGTGCTGCTCGAGGCGCTGGCCCGCCATGGGGTGCGGCATGTTTGTATCGCTCCGGGATCGCGCTCCACGCCGCTGACGCTGGCCGCTGCGGCCAACCGATCTTTTATCTGTCATACCCATTTTGATGAGCGCGGGCTCGGCCATCTGGCGCTCGGGTTGGCGAAGGCGGCCCGTGAGCCGGTGGCAGTGATCGTCACATCCGGCACCGCGGCGGCGAACCTTTATCCCGCGTTGATCGAAGCCGGCCTGACCGGTGAGCGGCTGGTGTTTCTCACCGCCGATCGGCCACCGGAGCTGATCGACTGCGGCGCCAATCAGGCGATCCGTCAAAACGGCCTCTACAGCAGCCACCCAACGCTGGCGATCGATCTGCCGCGCCCAACGCCGGATATTCCGGCTGCGTGGCTGGCCTCCAGTGTCGACAGCGCGATGGCGCGCTTGCGGCACGGCGCTTTGCATATCAACTGTCCGTTCGCCGAACCGTTGTACGGCGGCGATGAGCGTCACTATGCCGACTGGTCCGCCGCGCTGGGCGACTGGTGGCAGAGCGATCGTCCGTGGCTGCAGGAAAGCGAGACGCGTGCGGCCCCCGCGCCGCAGCCGGATTGGTTCTTCTGGCGACAGAAACGCGGCGTGGTGCTGGCCGGGCGCATGAGCGCGCAAGAGGGCGCTCAGGTGGCCGAATGGGCCGAAACGCTGGGCTGGCCGCTGATCGGCGACGTGCTGTCGCAGACCGGGCAACCACTGCCCTGCGCCGATTTGTGGCTCGCACATCCGCAGGCGCAGCGCGTATTGCAAGATGCGCAGCTGGTGGTGCAGTTCGGCGGTAGCTTGACCGGCAAACGCCTGCTGCAGTGGCAGGCGCAGTGCCGGCCGGAAGAGTATTGGATCATCGACGCACTGCCGGGGCGGCTCGATCCGACCCAGCACCGGGGGCGGCGCCTGCGCGCCGGCGTGGCGCAGTGGTTGGCGCAGCACCCGGCGCAACCTCGCACGCCGTGGGCCGCCGGGCTGGCGGCGTTGGCGGATAAGGCGCTGACGGCCGCGTCCACGCATCTGCACGATAACTTTGGCGAAGCGCAGCTGGCGCATCGTTTGCCGGAGCTGCTGCCGGAGAACGGCCAGCTGTTTCTCGGCAACAGCCTGGTGGTGCGGCTCATCGACGCGTTAACGTCATTGCCTGTCGCCTATCCGGTATTCAGCAACCGCGGCGCCAGCGGCATCGACGGCCTGATTTCCACCGCCGCCGGCGTGCAGCGCGCCACCGCCAGACCGACGTTGGCGGTGGTGGGCGACCTTTCCGCACTGTATGACCTCAATGCGCTGGCGCTGCTGCGCCAGAGCTCGGCGCCAACGGTACTGATCGTCGTCAACAACAACGGCGGGCAGATTTTCTCGCTATTGCCAACGCCGGAAGAGGATCGTCAGCGCTTTTATTGCATGCCGCAGAACGTTGAGTTCAGCCACGCTGCGGCGATGTTCCAGCTGGGTTACGCGCGGCCGGAGAACTGGAGCCAGCTGCAACAGGCGGTTGAGCAAGGCTGGCGGCGCGGCGGCGCCACGCTTATCGAACTGCAGGTGCCGCCGAGCGCGGGAGCCGAAAGCCTGCAATACCTGGTGCAACAGATGGCGGTGCAATGATGCTGGCGACGCGAATTTTGCAACAGGGCGAAGCGGGCCGCCCGTGGCTGGTGTGGCTGCATGGCCTGCTCGGCAACAACAATGAATGGCGGGTGATCGCCGCACGCTGCCCGGAATGGCCGTCGCTGGCCATCGATCTGCCCGGCCACGGCGATTCCGTGGCAGTGAGCTGCCGCGGCTTCGACGACATCAGCGCGCAGATCGCCGCCACGCTGCAGCTGCGCAATATCGAACGCTATTGGCTGGTGGGTTACTCGCTCGGCGGGCGTATCGCCATGTATCACGCCTGCTACGGCCGCCATGCCGATCTTCAGGGGGTGATCGTCGAGGGCGGCAACCCGGGGCTGGAGGACGAAGAACAGCGCCGCCGGCGCTGCGAACAGGATGCGCTCTGGGCGGAGCGCTTCCGCCGGGAGCCGATCGCCGAGGTTCTGGCGGATTGGTACCAGCAGCCGGTGTTCAAAGAGCTCAGTCACGTGCACCGTCAGGCGCTGATTGCCGCGCGCTCGGCCAACAGCGGCCCGGCGATTGCCGATATGCTCGAAGCCACGTCGCTTGGGCGGCAGCCCTATCTGGCGCCGCAGCTGCGCCAGCTGACGGTGCCGCTGCAGGTGCTGTGCGGTGAGAACGACCCCAAATTTCAACGGCTGGCGCGTGACGCCGGGTTGCCGTTGCGCATCGTGCCGCAGGCCGGCCACAACGCGCATCTGGCCAATCCGCAGGATTTCGTCGCCGAGCTGCAAACCTTTCTCGTTAACCCTGGTTAAAGGAACCGAATATGCTTTATCCGAATGAAGAACAGCTGTATGCCGCCATCGCCTGGCAGGATTGCACCGGCGATTTCGAAGACATTCTGTATCACAAGTCTGCCGACGGCATCGCCAAAATCACCATTAACCGGCCGCAGGTGCGCAATGCGTTTCGCCCGCAAACGGTTAAAGAGATGATCGATGCGCTGGCCAACGCCCGTTACGACGACGGTATCGGCGTCATTATTCTGACTGGTGCCGGTGATAAGGCCTTCTGCTCAGGTGGCGATCAGAAAGTGCGCGGCGACTACGGCGGCTATCGCGACGACAGCGGCGTGCATCACCTCAACGTGCTGGACTTCCAGCGCCAGATCCGCACCTGCCCGAAACCGGTGGTGGCGATGGTGGCCGGTTATTCGATCGGCGGCGGCCACGTGCTGCACATGATGTGCGATCTGACCATCGCGGCGGATAACGCCATCTTCGGCCAGACCGGCCCGAAAGTGGGTTCGTTCGACGGCGGCTGGGGCGCGTCTTACATGGCGCGCATTGTCGGCCAGAAGAAGGCGCGCGAAATCTGGTTCCTGTGCCGCCAGTACGATGCCGCCGCCGCGCTGGACATGGGCCTGGTCAATACTGTGGTGCCGTTGGCCGATCTGGAAAAAGAGACGGTGCGCTGGTGCCGTGAAATGCTGCAGAACAGCCCGATGGCGCTGCGCTGTCTGAAGGCGGCGTTGAACGCCGACTGCGACGGCCAGGCCGGTTTGCAGGAGCTGGCGGGCAACGCGACCATGCTGTTCTACATGACCGACGAAGGGCAGGAAGGGCGCAACGCGTTTAACGAGAAGCGCCAGCCGGACTTCAGCAAATTCAAGCGTAACCCGTAATGAGCGGGGGAAACCGCAGCGCGGCGCTTTACCGTTACAGTCTGCCGATGGAGGCGGGCGTGGTGCTGCGCAATCAGCGGTTGAAAACGCGTGACGGATGGGTGGTGCAGCTGCGTCAGGGCGAGCGTGAAGGCTGGGGCGAGATCGCGCCGCTGCCTGAATTCAGCCGGGAAACGTTGGCGCAGGCCGAACAGGCCGCGCTGGCGTGGCTGCATGCCTGGTTGGCGGGTAACGAACCGGATGACAGCACGCTGCCTTCGGTGGCCTTTGGGCTCAGCTGCGCGCAGGCCGAGCTGGAGCAGCGCTTGCCGACGCAGGCGGATTTCCGCAAGGCGCCGCTGTGCACCGGCGATCCGGACGAGCTGTTCGAGACGTTGAGCGCCTTGCCGGGCGAGAAAGTCGCCAAGGTGAAGGTGGGGCTGTATGAGGCGGTGCGCGACGGCATGATCGTCAACGTGCTGCTGGAGGCGCTGCCGGATCTGCGGCTGCGGCTGGACGCCAACCGCAGCTGGACCCGTGCCAAAGCCGACGGTTTCGCCAAATACGTCAATCCGGCATGGCGCGACCGCATTGCCTTTTTGGAGGAACCCTGCAAGACCCGAGATGAATCGCGCGATTTCGCCCGGGCGACCGGCATTGCCATCGCCTGGGATGAGAGCGTGCGTGAGGCGGACTTTGTGGTGCAGGCCGAGCCGGGCGTGGCGGCGATCGTGATTAAGCCGACGCTGGTAGGCAGCCTGACGCGTTGCCAGGCGCTGGTGGCGCAGGCGCATGCGGCGGGGCTGACGGCAGTGATCAGCTCCAGCATCGAGTCCAGCCTGGGGTTGACTCAGCTGGCGCGCATCGCCCGCTGGTTGACGCCGGACACCGTGCCGGGGCTGGATACGCTGGGATTGATGCAGGCGCAGGTGCTGCGGCCGTGGCCGGACAGCGCACTGCCGCTGCTGGATGTCTCGGCGCTGGAGTGCCTATGGCACCGTTAAGCGATTGGCCGTGGCGGCACTGGGCGCGCCTGCAGCCACAGGCGACGGCCCTGCTGCTCGGCGAACGGCCGCTGAGCTGGCTGGCGTTGCAAGGCCAGGTGGATGAGCTGGCGGCAGATTTCCAGCACCAGGGTGTGGAGCCGGGTTGCGGCGTGGCGCTGTACGGTAAAAACAGCTATCCGCTGCTGTTGGCCTACCTGGCGCTGCTGCAATGCGGCGCACGCCTGTTGCCGCTCAATCCCGCCTTGCCGATACCGCTACTGGGGCAGCTGTTGCCTGAATTGGACATCACCTTTGCCTTCAGCCCGGATCCGTTGCCGGCGCTGCCGGAAGAGGTGATTCGATTGACTCCACCCTCAACCGAACCACGCTGGCCGAACCTGCCGACGTGGGATGCGCAACGTCTGGCGACGCTGACGCTGACCTCGGGCTCCAGCGGCATACCCAAGGCGGCGGCGCACAGCTACGCCAACCATCTGGCCAGCGCCGCCGGGGTGTTGCGGCTGATGGATTTTCAGCGCGAGGATTGCTGGCTGCTGTCATTGCCGCTGTTTCACGTCTCCGGTCAGGGCATCGTCTGGCGCTGGCTGGCGGCGGGCGCGCGGCTGGCGGTGCGCGAGATGCATCCTCTGGCCGAGGCATTGGCGGGATGTACGCATGCCTCACTGGTGCCGACACAGCTCTGGCGGCTGTTGGCGCAACCGCTGACGGGCATGACGCTGAAAGAGGTGCTGCTCGGCGGCGCAATGATCCCGGTTGAGCTGACCGAACGGGCGGAAGCGGCGGGGATCCGCTGCTGGTGCGGCTACGGGCTGACCGAACTGGCTTCCACGGTGTGTGCCAAACGCGCCGATGCGCGGCCGGGTGTTGGCCTGCCGCTCTGCGGCCGCGAGATCAAACTGGTGGACGAAGAGGTCTGGATCCGCGCCGATAGCCTGGCGCTCGGCTACTGGCGTCATGGCCGTCTGCAGCCGCTGGCCGATGAACAGGGTTGGTTTGCGACCCGCGATCGCGGCGCGATGGCCGAGGGGGAACTGCGTATTCTCGGCCGGTTGGACAACCTGTTCTTCAGCGGTGGTGAAGGGGTGCAGCCTGAGGATATCGAACGCGTGCTGGCGGCGCACCCGCAGATCACGCAGGCGTTTGTGGTGCCGGTGGCGGACGCCGAGTTCGGCCAGCGGCCGGTGGCGGTAATAGACGGCGATCCGTCGCTGTCGCTGGCGACGCTGCTCGCCTGGTCGCAGGATAAACTGGCCAATTTCCAACGCCCGGCGGCGTTACTCTCGTTGCCCGACGAGCTGAAAAACGGCGGCATCAAGATTTCGCGCCGCCAGTTGCAGCAGTGGGTGGCGCAGCGGCTTTCTCAGGCATAAAAAAGCCGCCCGAAAGGGCGGCTGAACGGATGATGACGGCGGGTTATTTCAGTCCCAATGCCTTGGCGACGCCGGCGCCGTAGTCCGGGTGTACCTTGGTGAACAGTTCGACCTGACGGCGCTGGATGTGTTCCGGCACTTGCGACAGTTCGCCGGCGATGCGGGTGAACATGCGCTGGTGCTCTTCGGCGCTCAGCAGGTTGAACAGCGCGCGCGGCTGGCTGTAGTAATCGTCATCTTCACGATGATTCCAGTGGTCGGCTGCCCCCTCAATGCTCAGCGGCGGTTCGCTGAAGTCCGGCTGCTCCTGGAACAGGCCGAAGCTGTTCGGTTCGTAGGTGGCGCCGTTGCCGCTGTTGCCGTCCACGCGCATCGCGCCGTCGCGATGGTAGTTGTGGAACGGGCATTTGGCGCCGTTCACCGGGATCTGGTGGTGGTTAACGCCCAGGCGATAGCGGTGCGCATCGCCATAGGAGAACAGACGGCCCTGCAGCATTTTATCCGGCGAGAAACTGATGCCCGGCACCACGTTGGCGGGGTTCATCGCCACCTGCTCAACCTCGGAGAAGTAATTGTCGGGGTTGCGGTTTAGCTCGAAATAGCCGACGTCGATCAGCGGATAGTCGCCGTGCGGCCACACCTTGGTCAGATCGAACGGGTTGTATGGCGTCTGCGACGCTTCGTGTTCCGGCATGATCTGAATTTGCAGCTTCCAGCGCGGGAAGTCGCCGCGTTTGATCGCGTCGAACAGATCGCGCTGTGAGCTTTCGCGATCCTTGGCGATGATCGCTTCCGCTTCTTCATCCATCAGGTTTTCAATGCCCTGCTCGCAGCGGAAGTGGAATTTCACCCAGAAACGTTCGTTGGCGGCATTGATAAAACTGAAGGTGTGGCTACCGAAGCCGTGCATGTGGCGGTAGGATTTCGGAATACCGCGATCGCTGAAGTCGATGGTCAGCTGGTGCAGCGATTCCGGCAGGTGGGAGAAGAAGTCCCATTTGTACACCGGGTTGCGCAGGTTGGTATGCGGATCGCGTTTCACCACGTGGTTGAGATCGGGGAATTTCAGCGGATCGCGCAGATAGAACACCGGCGTATCGTTCCCCACCAAATCCCAGTTGCCTTCTTCGGTATAGAACTTCATGGCGAAGCCGCGAATGTCGCGCTCGGCGTCGGCCGCGCCGCGCTCACCGGCGACGGTGGAGAAGCGGATAAACATGTCGGTCTGCTTACCGACCTCGGAGAAAATCTTGGCGCGCGTATAGCGGGTGATGTCATGGGTAACAGTAAAGGTGCCGTAGGCGCCGGATCCCTTGGCGTGCATGCGGCGTTCTGGAATGACTTCACGGTCGAAGTGGGCCAGTTTCTCCAGGAACCACACGTCCTGCAACAGCATCGGGCCGCGTTTGCCTGCGGTGATCACGTTATTGTTGTCGACAACCGGGGCGCCGGCTGCGGTGGTCAGTCCTTTCTTGCTCATCACTTGCTCCTTATCGTAGTGCAGTTAAGTAAAGACTCGGGCGGTTTAAGCGTTCATCAGCATAGTCCTTTGGCGGGGCTTTTTCCCCTGACCTTGGTCAAAGCCACTACTAGTTGTAGACCTATTGCCGAGCGGCGGCAAATAGGTCTCGGTTATCGTTGGCATCGCCTTGACGAATATAGAGCCTTGTTTGCAAATATTTACATTTATTTGATTATTGAAGAATTTTTTCGCTTTTATCCCTTAAAGACGCATTGCGCTTTGGTATAGACTCGTGACGTTATTATTTTGCGTTGATTCGATCATTCGGTACGGATGACAAACCAGAGGGAAAGATGATGAAAAAGACTTGGGTCGCGTGCGCGGCAGGATTGCTGTTTGTGACCGGTGCGGCAAACGCCATCAGCGTGTCGGGCGAAGCCGGGCAACACTACACCAACCTGGGCGTTGGCATGAGCACCGGCTCTTCAGGCTTGGGCCTGACCGGCAACTGGGCGCGCAGCGACCACGACGGCAACGTCGGCAGTCTGGGATTGAACTTCGGCGTGCCGCTGGGGCCGTTGACGGCGACCGTGGGCGCCAAGGCGCTGTACCTCAGTCCGAAAGACGGCAAGAGCGGCGGGGCGGTGGCGCTGGGCGGCGGCCTGGAGTGGGAAATTAACCGTTACTTCAGTCTGCACGGCGAAGGTTACTTTGCCCCTGAGTCTTTCACCAGCGGCGTTAAGGCCTATAACGAAGCCAGCGGCGGCCTGCGCTGGAAGTTCCGTCCGCTGAGCGTGGACGTGGGCTACCGTTACATGCAGATGGAAGGCAAAGACGGGCGTCGCGACAACACCCTGGCCGATGGTCCTTATGTCGGTGTCGGTCTGAGCTTCTGACGCTCAGCAAAAAGGGGCCATCGCGGCCCCTTTCTCTTTATCATTTCTTTTCTTTCGTCGCTTACCCGACCGCCGGCAGCATGCCGCTGGCGATGCCCAGTTGGATGGCGATCACCGTCACCCCGCAGACAAACACCAACGCCAGCGCAGGCGTACCGCCCCAGACGCGGTACTGCGCCTGATGCTTTTGGCGGGTTTTCCACACCAGCAGCGAAGGCAGCAGCAGCGCCAGCACCGACAGAGCGATGGCGGCAAATCCCAACGCCAGCACGAAGCCGCGCGGGTAGAACAGCGCGAAGGCCAGCGGCGGCAGGAAGGTGATGGCGCCGGTTTGCAGGCGGCCACGCACGTTATCTTGCCGCTTGAACAGGTCGGCCAGGAAATCGAACAGCCCAAGCGCAACGCCGAGGAACGAAGTCGCCAGCGCCAAGTCGGCAAACAGGTGCACCGCCAGTTCAACGTGCGGCGAAGCTACTGCGTCGCGTACCGCCTGTAGCAGGCCGTTCAGCCCGGCCTGCTGCGCCAGAATGCCGACGAAGGTATCGGAGCTGATGCTGCCCAGCGTCGCCACCTGCCAGAAGATATAGGCAATCAGCGGGATCGCGCTGCCGATGATAAACACCCAGCGCAGTTTGCGAATGTTGCCGCCCATGTAGTTGACGATGCTCGGCACGCTGCCGTGGAAGCCGAAAGAGGTGAAGATCACCGGAATGGCCGACAGCGCCAGGCCCTGCTCCAGCGGCAGCGTCATCAGGTTGGTCTGGTGGATATTCGGCAACATCAGGCCGAGCATCACCACCAGGAACACCACTTTGGCGCTGAACAGGATGCGGTTGAACAAGTCGACCGAGTGGGTGCCGATGCACACTACGCCGCCGGCCACCAGGGTGAACAGCAGTACGCCGAGCGATACCGGGAAGTCCTGCGACGTCCATTGGCTGATGCTGGTGGCGAGCAGTTCTCCGGCTCCGCTGATGTAGGCGGCGGTGAGGGCGTACATCAGGAACATCATGCTGAAGCTGGTCAGCCACTGGCCGCCGCCGCCGAGATAACGTTTGGCGAGCGTGCCCAAACCGGTGTCCGCTTGCTCATGCTGGTAGACTTCTACCAGCAGCAGCGCGGTGTAACACATCAATAGCCACAGCCCGACCAGTAAGGCCAGCGTGACGCCGAAGCCGACGCCGGCCGCCGCCAGCGGCATCGCCAGCATCCCGGCGCCAATGGTGGTGCCCGCCACGATAAAAACACTGCCAAGAGTGCGATTCTTCACGTTTTTTCTCTACCAGCCGAAAGATTTTGAAAATTATAGGTAACGATTTATGAGGATGGCAGGATAGTGGAAGCCCTAATTTGTGTCAAACCGGCGTTACGCGTGATGTACAATAATGTTTACATTGCGGTGGACTGCATGACGCATGAAGAACGAACCCATGGCTGAAATTATCCGCAGGCGGCTAGTGAAAAGTTATTTACGGGCTTCTATAGTGGAATGACCAAAAAATGTGGGAGAGATCAATGTTAAGGGTGGAGATGCTCAGCACCGGTGATGAGGTGCTGCACGGGCAAATTATTGATACCAACGCCGCCTGGCTGGCGGACTACCTGTTCCAGCAGGGGGTACCGATGAGCGGGCGGGAAACGGTCGGGGACAGCCTCTCTGCGTTGATCGAGATCCTGCAGGAACGAAGCCATATTGCCGATGTGCTGATCGTCAACGGCGGTCTGGGGCCGACCAGCGACGATCTCAGCGCGTTGGCCGCCGCAAAAGCCTGTGGCGTAGAGCTGGTTGAACGGGCCGACTGGCTGGCGCGCATGGAGGCCTATTTCGCCGAGCGCGGGCGGCCGATGGCCCCTTCCAACCGCAAGCAGGCACAGATCCCGGCCAACGCGGAAATGTTGGATAACCCGGTGGGCACCGCCTGCGGCTTTGCGCTGCAGCTGAACAAATGCCACATGTTCTTCACCCCCGGCGTACCGTCGGAATTCAAAGTGATGGTCGAACAGCAGATTGTGCCGCGCCTACGCCAGCGCTTCACTTTACCGGCACCGCCGCTGTGCCTGCGCCTGACCACCTTCGGCACCTCCGAGAGCGATCTGGCCGCCGAACTGGACGGTATGCCGCTGCCGCCGGAGGTGGTGTTGGGTTATCGTTCATCCAGCCCGATTATCGAGCTGAAGCTGACCGGGCCGGAAAGCCGGCGTGCGGAAATGGAGCAGGCCTGGCGGCGCGTGCGCGAGGTAGCGGGGGACAATTGCCTCTTTGAAGGCACCGCCGGGTTGCCGGCGATGCTGACCCAGCGCCTGAATCAGCAAGGGCTGAAACTGGCGTTGAGCGAGCAGTTCAGCGCCGGGTTGATCAATCTGCAGTTGCAGAGCGAAGGAGCGCCGCTGGCGGGGGGCGAGCTGCTGCCAGCGCACTGTATCGAAACGCTGGAAACGACGCTGGCGCGCGCCCGCTCGCTGGCGGAATTGACCGGTGCGCCGTTGGCATTGGCGGTCAGCGCCATGCGCGACGAGCAGGTGAGCATTGCGCTCCACACGCCGCGTGGCGGCATTGGCCAGACCGTGCGTTATCGTGCGTCGCGCCACGGCTTGCGGCTGCGTCAGGAGTCGGTGGCGATGCTGGCGCTGGATATGTTGCGCCGCTGGCTGAATGGGGGCCAGGCGTGCGGTAAAAACGCCTGGCTGGAGGTGGTGGAAATTATCGAGTGACGGTCATAGCGCTGAGTGACCGGCCTCACTGTTCTGCAGTAGCTGTTCGGACGCCAGACGTGAAAGGCGTATCGCCGCCGTACCCCGCACTTCCAGTTCTATACCATAGCCCTTGAGTGCCTGCGCGGCGCCGCCGGCCTGTGCCAGATGTGTCGTCAGGCTGGCGGCGTCCGCCAACGCGGTGTTGGCGCCGAGTCCTCCTGCCGGGCTCATGGCGTGCACGGCGTCGCCGAGAAAGGCGATGCGTTCGTTGTGCCACACCGGCATCGCCTTCGTGACCTGCACCGCCCGCACGCTGAGCGCCTGGGGATCCGCCAGTGCTAATGCCGTTTGCAAGGCGGGAGCCCATCCCTGCGAGATATGCCGTACGCGCGCCTGCAGCGCAGCGCTTCCCTCCGCCCGCGCCGGTCCGCCGAGCCGTTCAGCCGTTCCGATACAGGCCCAATAGAGATAGTCGTCGACCGGCGTGAGAGGGCAATCCGGCGCATAGTCGGCTGCCAGCTGCGCCATGGGCGCCTGAAAGCGCATCGGTTCAATCACCAGCGATAAGCCGTCGGCGAAGACGACCGACACGCCGTGCAGCAATTCGGGGGGCAATTGGGCACGGGTCGCCGCATCGAGCGGCGTTTTGCCGTAGAGGGTGACCGCGCCGCTGTCTTCTGGCCCTGCTTCTGGCAGGCAGTGCCGCCGCACCAGCGAGTTGACGCCGTCGGCGGCGATCAGCACATCGACCCGCACTTGTTCGCCGTTGGCGAACTGAAGTTCGACGCCCTGCGGCGTTTGTGCCAATTCACACAGGGTATAGCCGAAGCGCACTCGGTCTTGCAGACCGGCGAGCAGGATTTCGCGCAACGTTTGCCGATGAACGCCGAGGTCGCCGCTCGGTTCCTGCGCCTGCCGCGGGCTGGAGGGCAGCCAGTGCTCGGGGCGTCGGGCGTTGAGCGGGGCAAGCTGCGGGTCCCACAGGTTGCTCTCGCCGCTGTTTTGCGCACTGCCGGCGCAGAGCAACCGGTAATGCGCCGGCGGCAGACAGGCGGCCAACGCCTGCTGGCCCGTCGGATCGATGCGCAGCCGGTAACCCTGATCGCGCGCTTGCGGCGTGGTGTCGCGTTCAAACACCGTGGCGTGGATGCCGAAGCGGCGCAGCCCTTGAGCCAGACACAGGCCGCCGGGCCCGGCGCCGATAATGCCAATGCTGAGTGTTGTCATCTTGTTCCCTCGTGAGTCGGCGGCCACAGACCGGCCGGAAGCATTTCATTATGTCGGTGCGGGAAAAGGTTGATATAACGGTATCTGGACTAAAAATAGTGATAAGTGGCCAATATGAACGATAACCCTCATTTCGCCGATGCTGACTGCAGTGAATGGCGGGCGGGCCCCTGGCTGATCGCCCTCGGCGGCCGCGATGCGGCGGGCCGGGAGTATCGGTTGGGCACGCGCGAATATGACTGGCATCAGCATGCGCGCGGGCAGCTGCTATGTGTCGAAAGCGGTTTGCTGCATGTGCGCACGGCGCACGGCGATTGGGTGCTGCCGCCGCAGCGGGCGGGTTGGATCCCGCCGGCGACGGAGCACCGGGTGCAGGTCTGCGGCGCGCTGAGCGGCTGGAGTTTGCTGCTGGCGCCGGCGGCCTGTGACGATCTGTCGAATAAACCCTGCGTCATCGGCATCAGCGCCGTGCTGCAGGCGCTGGCTCAGCGAGCAGAAGGCTGGGATAAGCGCAGTGTGCTCACCCTGGAGCAGGATCGCATGGCGCAGGTGATGCGGGACGAGATACGCCTGGCGCCGACGGAACCGCTGCATTTGCCGATGTCGTCCCATCCGCGCCTGGCCGGCGTTCTGCAGGCCTTGCTGGCGCAGCCGGGGAACGAGCGTTCACTGGAAGCCTGGGCCGAGTGGGGGGCGATGTCACCACGCACGCTGCGGCGGCTGATGATCGGTGAGACGGGGTTGAGTTTTGCCCAGTGGCGTCAGCAGGCCCGGTTGTCATATGCATTGGCGAAGCTGGCCGAAGGTGAAACGGTGCTGCAGATCGCGGAAACGCTGGGGTATGCCTCGCCGAGCAATTTTATCGCGATGTTTCGCAAAGCTTTTGGCGATTCTCCGGCGCGTTATTTTTCCGCATCGGCAGGAAAAGGGCGCTAGTCAGGCCGGCGATGAGGGCGGAGAGGCTTTGGTGACAGTTATATATCCCTGATTAATCATAATCTTATAGGGGTATTTGCGACGAGGGAATGCTGTTACTCTTTTGGCGGGTGCTTGAGACTGTTCGTCTTGGGCATTGTGTGACAAGGCGGATAGATGAAAGCCCCAGACTGACTCTCAATCAGAATGGGGCTGCACATACCGCCTAGACACCGGTATGGTAGCCCCTTCACAGCAAGGAGGCAAGCATGCGCTTAAAGCATGTGTTTCACTCGCTAACCGTTGTATGTATTACGGTTTTGCTATTTATCTGGATGATAAGAGACTCGCTGTGCGAGCTGAAAATCTACCAGGAAAATATCACTATCCTGATCAGGTTGGCGTGCGAGGTGAAGCGGTAATCATAGGGCGGGGGTAACCCCGCCTTCTGGTCTCCAGGCGCGGTTTCCGGCACCCGACTTTACATTTCCAGCTCGATATCCGTCAGCGGCATGCAGCAGCAGGGCAGGATTTCACCGGCGTTGATAAACGCCAGCGGCTGTTGGCGGTAGGCCACTTCGCCTTTCACCAGCTTCAGGCGGCAGGCGCCGCAATAGCCGGAGCGGCATTGGTACTCCACCTGCACGTCGTGCAGTTCCAGCACGTCGAGCAGGCTGTTTTCACTGTTGGGGCAGGAGAGTTGCGTGCCGGCGGCGCGCAGCGTTACGGTTGGCGTCGCCATCGCTTACAGTTCGAAGTCGCTCAGGTCGTCGGCGTTGATCTCCGAGTCGATCTGGCCAACCAGGTAGGAGCTCACTTCCACTTCCTGCGGCGCCACCTGCACGTTGTCGGACACCAACCAGGCGTTGATCCACGGGATCGGGTTGGAGCGGGTTTCGAACGGCAGACCGAGGCCGACCGCCTGCATGCGGATATTGGTGATGTACTCCACATACTGGCACAGGATGTCTTTGTTCAGGCCGATCATCGAGCCGTCGCGGAACAGGTATTCCGCCCACTCTTTCTCCTGCTGGGCGGCCAGCACGAACAGATCGTAGCACTGCTGCTGACATTCTTCGGCGATCTCCGCCATTTCCGGATCGTCGGCGCCGGAACGCATCAGGTTCAGCATGTGCTGGGTGCCGGTCAGGTGCAGCGCTTCGTCGCGGGCGATCAGCTTGATGATTTTGGCGTTGCCTTCCATCAGTTCGCGCTCGGCGAACGCGAAGGAGCAGGCAAAGCTGACGTAGAAGCGGATCGCTTCCAGCGCGTTCACGCTCATCAGGCACAGGTACAGCTGCTTTTTCAGCGCGCGCAGATTGACGGTGACGGTTTTACCGTTCACCTGGTGCGTGCCTTCACCCAACAGGTGATAGTAGCTGGTCATCTCGATCAGATCGTCGTAGTAGCCGGAGATGTCTTTCGCGCGCTTCTTGATCTCTTCGTTGGTGACGATATCGTCGAACACCAGAGCAGGATCGTTGACGATATTGCGGATGATGTGAGTGTAGGAACGGGAGTGGATGGTCTCGGAGAACGACCAGGTTTCTACCCAGGTTTCCAGCTCAGGGATCGAAATCAGCGGCAGCAGGGCGACGTTCGGGCTGCGGCCCTGGATGGAATCCAGCAGCGTCTGATACTTCAGGTTGCTGATGAAGATGTGCTTCTCATGCTCCGGCAGTGCCTGGTAATCGATGCGGTCGCGGGAGACGTCAACCTCTTCCGGACGCCAGAAGAAGGAGAGCTGTTTTTCGATCAGTTTTTCGAAGATTTCATGCTTTTGCTGGTCGAAACGCGCAACGTTTACCGACTGGCCGAAGAACATCGGCTCTTGCAGCTGGTCGTTTTTGGTCTGAGAAAAAGTGGTGTAAGCCATAAGCCTGAATCCATCGTAACGTGGCTAAATGAAGGGGCCGGAAAATTCCGGCCCGCTAGGTCAAACTTTAGATCTTGCAGGCGCCGCTTTCGCAGTCGTCATCGCCGGCCTTGGCAGGCTGCAAATCTTCCTGGGCGTCTTCCGCACCGTCGCGGGTGTTTTGGTAGTACAGCGTTTTCACACCGAACTTGTAGGTGGTGAGCAGGTCTTTCAACAGCTGCTTCATCGGCACCTTGCCGCCCGGGAAGCGGGTCGGATCGTAGTTGGTGTTGGCAGAGATCGACTGGTCGATGAATTTCTGCATCAGCCCTACCAGCTGCAGATAGCCGTCGTTGCTTGGCATTTCCCACAGCAGCTCGTAGTTGTCTTTCAGACGCTCATACTCCGGCACCACCTGGCGCAGGATGCCGTCTTTCGACGCCTTGATGCTGATGTGGCCGCGCGGCGGCTCGATACCGTTGGTGGCGTTGGAAATCTGCGAAGAAGTTTCCGACGGCATCAGGGCGGACAGCGTTGAGTTACGCAGGCCGGTTTCCTGGATCTCTTTACGCAGGGTTTCCCAGTCATAGTGCAGCGGCTCACTGCAGATCGCATCCAGGTCTTTCTTGTAGGTGTCGATCGGCAGGATACCCTGCGAATAAGTGGTTTCTTTGAACCACGGGCAAGCGCCTTGTTCCTGAGCCAGACGGTTGGAGGCTTTCAGCAGGTAGTACTGAATGGCTTCGAACGTTTTGTGCGTCAGGTTGTTGGCGCTGCCGTCGGAATAGCGCACGCCGTTCTTCGCCAGGTAATAAGCGAAGTTGATGACGCCGATACCCAGGGTGCGGCGGCCCATCGCGCCACGGTGCGCGGCCTTGATCGGATAATCCTGGTAATCCAGCAGGGCGTCGAGCGAGCGCACCGCCAGGGTTGCCAATTCTTCCAGATCGTCCAGGCTGTCAATCGCGCCGAGGTTGAAGGCGGACAGGGTGCACAGCGCAATTTCGCCGTTTTCGTCGTTGACGTCTTCCAGCGGCTTGGTCGGGAGTGCGATTTCCAGGCACAGGTTGGACTGACGCACCGGCGCGATCTGCGGATCGAACGGGCTGTGAGTGTTGCAGTGGTCAACGTTCTGGATGTAGATGCGGCCGGTAGAGGCGCGCTCTTGCATCATCAGCGAGAACAGTTCAACCGCTTTCACGCGCTTCTGGCGAATGCTGTCGTCTTTCTCATACTGGGTGTACAGACGCTCGAATTCGTCCTGATCGGCGAAGAACGCGTCATACAGCCCCGGTACATCGGACGGGCTGAACAGAGTGATGTCTTCGCCCTTGATCAGACGCTGGTACATCAGGCGGTTCAGCTGCACACCGTAGTCCATGTGACGCACGCGGTTGCCTTCAACGCCGCGGTTGTTTTTCAACACCAGCAGGCTTTCCACTTCCAGGTGCCACATCGGGTAGAACAGCGTTGCTGCGCCACCGCGTACGCCGCCCTGCGAGCAGGATTTGACGGCGGTCTGGAAGTGCTTGTAGAACGGGATACAGCCGGTATGGAAGGCTTCACCGCCACGGATCGGGCTACCCAGCGCGCGGATGCGGCCGGCGTTGATGCCGATGCCGGCGCGTTGCGAAACGTATTTCACAATGGCGCTGGAAGTGGCGTTAATGGAGTCCAGGCTGTCGCCGCACTCGATCAGCACGCAGGAGCTGAACTGGCGGGTTGGGGTGCGCACGCCGGACATGATCGGCGTAGGCAGCGAAATCTTGAAGGTGGAAATCGCGTCGTAGAAACGTTTGACGTAGTCCAGACGGGTTTCACGCGGGTAGTTGGAGAACAGGCACGCGGACACCAGCATGTACAGGAACTGGGCGCTTTCGTAGATCTCGCCGCTGACGCGGTTCTGCACCAGATACTTGCCTTCCAGCTGCTTGACGGCGGCATAGGAGAAGTTCATGTCGCGCCAGTGATCGATAAAGGCGTCCATCTGCTCGAACTCTTCAGCGCTGTAGTCTTCCAGCAGATGCTTATCGTATTTGCCCATCTCGACCATGCGAATGACGTGGGCGTGCAGCTTCGGCGGCTCGAACTGACCATAAGCCTTTTTGCGCAGGTGGAAGATCGCCAGGCGAGCGGCCAGGTACTGATAGTCCGGCGCATCGCGGGAGATCAGATCGGCTGCGGCTTTGATGATGGTTTCATGAATGTCGGCGGTTTTGATGCCGTCATAAAACTGAATATGTGAACGCAACTCTACTTGAGAAACCGAGACGTTATGTAATCCTTCTGCGGCCCAATCGATGACCCGGTGGATTTTGTCGAGGTTGATGCGCTCTTTACGGCCATCGCGTTTAGTTACAAGCAGACTTTGGTTCATGTGGTGTTTTACCTGTCCGTATGGTTCCCCTAAGCAGAAAGTGTAGTCGCTCTGCTCAGTATGTAAACACTATATATAGGGGGTGTATGTCGGTGAGGTAACAAGATAGTGAGAAAATAAGGCGTTTGCAAGTGAACAAAACCGGCCTAATTTGTGGATAACTTGGGGGTGAAATGTAACTTGCCGCGCGAAGCGCGCGCCGTGACTGGCGCGACCTGCTTGTCAATAAGCGTGATCAGATTTTACTGAAAAACTAAAAAAACCGATCGTTTGACGCTTTATTAAACGTTAGAAAAAAACGGCATATTGATCTGATTTAATATTCTAAAAAACTGTTTACAACGGCTATTTTGATCGAAGTTGCGGAAATTAGGTATTTTTCCGAATGCCCCGTTGGCGCCGCCCCTCGGTAATGCAGGGCCGGCGCGGTTTACAACGCTTAGCCTTCGTGCTGGGTGTGCACCATGTAGTTCACGTCAACGTTGCGTCCAAGCTTGAAATGATCGGTGATCGGGTTGTAATGCAGGCCGATCATGTGCTTTTCGCGCAGCGGTGTGCCGTCGACCCAGCCGATCAGCTCGGAAGGGCGAATAAACTTCTTATGATCGTGGGTGCCCTGCGGCACCATCTTCAACACGTACTCCGCACCGATCACCGCCATCAGCCAGGCTTTGGTGTTGCGGTTGATGGTAGAGAAGAACACGTGGCCGCCCGGTTTCACCAGCTGAGCGCAGGCGCGCACCACCGAAGCCGGATCCGGCACGTGCTCCAGCATCTCCATGCAGGTGACCACGTCGTAACGCTGCGGATTGGCCTGAGCATGGCTTTCCACCGTCTCCTGCACGTAAGTGACGTTCACGCCGCTTTCCAGCGCGTGCAGCCGCGCGACCTGCAGCGGCTCCGCGCCCATGTCCAGGCCGGTGACCTTGGCGCCTTCGCGCGCCATGCTTTCCGCCAGAATGCCGCCGCCGCAGCCTACGTCGAGTACCTGCTGGTCAAAAATGCCGCCGGCGCGTTGCATGATGTAGTTCAGGCGCAACGGGTTGATGCGGTGCAGCGGTTTGAACTCGCCTTCCAGATCCCACCAGCGAGAGGCGACGGCCTCGAACTTGGCGATTTCCTGGTGGTCAACGTTTTGCACTCGGCTGGATGATTCTGCGTTCATGGGCTTGTCTGGCTCCTTGTTCTCGTTGCGCGGATTATACATGTTCCGGCACGGCATCGTCTGTGCCGATGCGTTTTTAGCGCACTTATCTGCACAATTTCCGTGAAACAGCGGCGGTTATTTTCCCGTAAAGCGTGCTTTGTGATATAGTTTTACACCTTTGCCACTATGGCAGCGGGCAGATGAATCATTAGTAGAGGGATAGCAGCTCCATGAGCGACCTTGCCAGAGAAATCACACCGGTAAACATCGAAGACGAGTTGAAAAACTCGTATCTGGACTATGCGATGTCCGTTATTGTCGGACGTGCGCTGCCAGATGTTCGTGATGGGCTGAAGCCGGTTCACCGCCGCGTTCTGTACGCGATGAGCGTACTGGGTAACGACTGGAATAAACCATACAAGAAATCGGCCCGTGTCGTCGGGGACGTGATCGGTAAATATCACCCGCACGGTGACAGCGCGGTTTACGACACTATCGTGCGTATGGCTCAGCCGTTTTCACTGCGCTACATGCTGGTGGACGGTCAGGGTAACTTCGGTTCCGTTGACGGCGACTCCGCTGCGGCGATGCGTTATACCGAAGTGCGCATGTCCAAGATTGCTCACGAACTGTTGGCGGATCTGGAAAAAGAAACCGTCGACTTCGTGCCTAACTATGATGGCACCGAGCAGATCCCGGCCGTCATGCCGACCAAGATCCCGAACTTGCTGGTCAACGGCGCATCGGGCATCGCCGTAGGTATGGCTACCAATATTCCGCCGCACAACCTGACAGAAGTCGTCAACGGCTGCCTGGCCTATATCGACGATGAAAACATCAGCATCGAAGGGCTGATGGAACACATCCCGGGGCCGGACTTCCCGACGGCGGCGATCATCAACGGCCGCCGCGGCATTGAAGAGGCCTATCGCACCGGGCGCGGTAAAATCTACCTGCGCGCGCGCGCGGAAGTGGAAGCCGACGCCAAGACCGGCCGCGAAACCATCGTTGTTCACGAGATCCCGTATCAGGTGAACAAGGCGCGTCTGATCGAGAAGATCGCCGAACTGGTGAAAGAAAAGCGCGTGGAAGGCATCAGCGCGCTGCGCGATGAGTCCGATAAAGACGGCATGCGCATCGTGATCGAAGTCAAACGTGATGCGGTCGGCGAAGTGGTGCTGAACAACCTGTATGCGCTGACGCAACTGCAGGTTACCTTCGGCATCAACATGGTCGCGCTGCATCAGGGCCAGCCTAAACTGCTGAACCTGAAAGACATCCTCGAAGCTTTCGTGCGCCACCGCCGCGAAGTGGTTACCCGCCGCACCATCTTCGAACTGCGCAAGGCCCGCGACCGCGCCCATATCCTGGAAGCGCTGGCCATTGCGCTGGCCAACATCGATCCGATCATCGAGCTGATTCGCCGTGCGCCGACCCCGGCCGAAGCGAAAGTCGCGCTGGTGGCGCAGCCGTGGGATCTCGGCAACGTCAGCGCCATGTTGGAGCGCGCCGGTGACGACGCCGCCCGCCCTGAGTGGCTGGAGCCGGAGTTCGGCATCCGCGACGGCAAATACTACCTGACCGAGCAGCAGGCTCAGGCGATTCTGGATCTGCGCCTGCAGAAACTGACCGGCCTGGAGCACGAGAAGCTGCTGGACGAATATAAAGAACTGCTCAACTTTATCGCTGAGCTGATCTTTATTCTGGAAAGCCCAGAGCGCCTGATGGAAGTGATCCGCGAAGAGCTGGTGGCAGTCAAAGAGCTGTACAACGACGGCCGCCGCACCGAGATCACCGCCAATACTTCCGACATCAACATCGAAGACCTGATCAATCAGGAAGATGTGGTGGTGACTCTGTCTCACCAGGGCTACGTGAAGTACCAGCCGCTGTCCGACTATGAAGCTCAACGCCGCGGCGGTAAAGGTAAGTCTGCGGCGCGTATTAAAGAAGAAGACTTTATCGATCGCCTGCTGGTGGCCAACACCCACGATACGATCCTGTGCTTCTCCAGCCGTGGCCGCCTGTATTGGATGAAGGTATACCAACTGCCTGAAGCCAGCCGCGGCGCGCGCGGTCGCCCAATCGTCAACCTGCTGCCGCTGGAAGCCGATGAGCGCATCACCGCCATCCTGCCGGTACGCGAGTATGAAGAAGGGCGTCACGTGTTCATGGCCACCGCCAGCGGTACCGTGAAGAAAACTGCGCTGACCGAGTTCAGCCGTCCACGCAGCGCCGGCATCATCGCCGTCAACCTCAACGAAGGTGACGAGCTGATCGGCGTCGATCTGACCGACGGCAGCAACGAAGTGATGCTGTTCTCCGCCAACGGCAAAGTGGTGCGCTTCCCGGAAACGCAGGTGCGTTCTATGGGCCGTACCGCGACCGGCGTGCGCGGCATCAACCTTGGTGAAGGCGACAGCGTGATCTCGCTGATCGTGCCGCGCGGTGAGGGCGACATCCTGACCGTGACGCAAAACGGCTTCGGTAAACGTACCGCCGTGACCGAGTATCCAACCAAGTCACGCGCCACTCAGGGGGTTATCTCCATCAAGGTGAGCGAGCGTAACGGCCAGGTGGTCGGCGCCGTGCAGGTGGAAACCAGCGACCAGATCATGATGATCACCGATGCCGGCACGCTGGTGCGCACCCGCGTTTCGGAAGTCAGCGTGGTGGGCCGTAACACCCAGGGCGTAACGCTGATCCGCACGGCGGAAGACGAAAGCGTCGTCGGTCTGCAGCGTGTGGCCGAGCCGGTGGAAGACGAAGAGCTGGATAGCCTGGAACCGGGCGCGGAAGCGGTGGAAGAAGACACCACGCCGCTGGACGATGGCGACGACGCGGCTGAGCCGATGGACGACGACAACGTTTAAAGCAAGGTGATGGCGTCGGCATACCGACACCGTAATGCACTGAGACAAAAGGGCCTGGCAGCGATGCTAGGCCCTTTTTCAGTTATATGGTTTAATTGGCGCACCGAGCCGCCGGCCGCCGCGCCGGCGACAACGCGCGCCGCCACTGACTTTCGTATGGTATCCGATTGAAATATTTAGCCTCTTTTCGAACTACGCTGAAGATATCCCGCTATCTGTTCCGGGTGCTGGCGATTTTGCTGTGGTCGTTGGGAGCGCTGCTCACCACCTTTTATATTCTGAATATCCTGCATCAGAAAGAGTCGGACATTCGGCAGGAGTACAACCTCAACTTCGATCAGGCGCAGGGCTACATCCGCCATTCCGCCGACATCATCCGCGACATCAAGTATATGGCGGAGAACCGTCTCAACGGTTCAGTCAGCAGCCTGGACATGTTCAGCGGCGTGTTCCCCGGTAAGGGCAGCCCGCCGCAATTCTTTCCTCTGTATCCGGAGTCCAACTGCGCGCTGAGCACCACCTACCGCAGTTCGCTCGATTCGTTGAGCGGGTTGATCCAGTATTGGAAAGAGAACTTCGTGGCGGCCTACGATCTCAACCGGGTGTTCTTCATCGGTGGCGACAGCCTCTGTTTAGCGGAGTTTGGCGGTGGCAACGCGGTCGCCAACCGGGAAAACATGCTGAAATTGTTGCATGAGCGTATTCTGAAATACCGTAACGCCAAGAGTTTGGACAAAGACAACAACCTGTATTGGATCAGCCCGAGTGCGCAACGGCCAGACGTCGGTTATCTGTATGTACTGGCGCCGATCTATATAGGCAACAAGTTGGAGGCGTTGCTGGGCATCGAGCAAACTGTCCGGTTGGAAGATTTCGTCACCGCCGGCAACCTGCCGATCGGTGTCACGCTGTTGGATGAGAACAATGAGCCGGTACTGCGCCTGGCGGATGGCGATCGCTATGCGGCTTCGCTCAACAGCTATCCTGAAGAGCATGCCTACTTCGGCTATGTCGACAATTACCGCGATCTGGTTTTGAAGAAAGCGCTGCCACCTTCTTCGCTGAGTATCGTCTATGCGTTGCCGGTGAAAAGCGTGGTGGAACGCTTCAAAATGCTGATCCTCAATGCGCTGTTGCTTAACCTGCTGTCGGCCATCGTGCTGTTCACGCTGGCGTGGCTGTTTGAGCGCAAGATGTTCCTGCCGGCGGAGGACAACGCCTTCCGTCTGGAAGAGCACGAGCAGTTCAACCGCAAGATCGTCGCTTCGGCGCCGGTGGGCATCTGTATCCTGCGCATCAGCGACGGCACCAATATTCTGAGTAATGAACTGGCGCACAACTATATCAATTTGTTGACCCACGAAGATCGCGACCGCATTACGCGCATCATTTGCGAGCAGCAGGCGAATTTCGTCGATGTGATGACCAGCAACAACAACAACCTGCAGATCAGCTTTGTCCACTCGCGCTACCGTAACGAAGAGGTGGCAATCTGCGTGCTGGTGGACGTCAGCGCGCGCGTGAAAATGGAGGAGTCGCTGCAGGAGATGGCGGCGGCGGCGGAGCAGGCCAGCCAGTCCAAATCGATGTTCCTGGCCACCGTCAGCCATGAGCTGCGCACGCCGCTGTACGGTATTATCGGCAACCTCGATCTGCTGCAAACCAAAGCGTTGCCGCAAGGGGTCGATCGGTTGGTCAATGCGATGAACAACTCTTCCGGCCTGCTGCTGAAAATCATCAGCGATATTCTCGATTTCTCCAAAATTGAATCCGAGCAGCTGAAGATCGAACCGCGCGAGTTCTCCTGTCTGGAGGTGATCACCCATATCGCCGGCAACTATTTGCCGCTGGTGGTGAAGAAACGTCTGGGGCTGTACTGCTTTATCGAGCAAAACGTGCCGGAGCGCATTTTCGGCGATCCGGTGCGGCTGCAGCAGGTGCTCTCCAACCTGGTGAATAACGCCATCAAGTTCACCGATACCGGCTGTATTGTGTTGCAGGTCTGCACTCGCGGCAGCCATCTGGAGTTCAGCGTGCGCGATACCGGTGTCGGTATCCCGGAGAAAGAGATCTCGCGCCTGTTCGATCCGTTCTTCCAGGTGGGCACCGGTGTGCAGCGCCATTTCCAGGGAACCGGCCTGGGGTTGGCTATCTGTGAGAAACTGATCAACCTGATGGACGGCGATATCGCCGTTGAGTCCGAACCGGGGCTGGGCAGTCTGTTCAGCATCCGTATTCCGCTGTTCAACGCCCAGTTCCCGATCCCACAAGCCAGCGATACCTGGCAGGGGCGGCGGCTGTGGCTGGATATCCGCAATCAGCGGCTGGAAAGTTACCTGATGGCGATCCTGGGCGGCTACGGTGCTGATATCCAGCGCTATGACGGGCAGGAGACCGCCGCCGGAGAGGTGATGCTCAGCGATCATCCGCTGATGTTAGATACGCCGCTGCTGGCCCAGATCCAATTTTCCACCGAGCATATCGGCCCATCGCTGGAAACCCGACCGGGTTATTGGATGCACAGCACCTCCACGCCGCGAGAAACGCTGACCTTGCTCAACCGGCTGTTCGGCGTCGGCAGTGGCGCGGCAGAGGCGCTGGTGCAGCTGCCGGTGCCCGCCAAGGCCAGCGCAGCGGACAACGGCGATATTCATCTGCTGGTGGTTGACGACCATCCGATCAACCGTCGCCTGTTGTCCGATCAGCTGGGGTCGCTGGGATATCAGGTGGTGACTGCCAATGACGGCGTCGATGCGCTCGGCGTGTTGAAACAACACCATGTCGATATTGTGCTGACCGATGTCAATATGCCGAATATGGACGGTTATCGTCTGACGCAGGAGCTGCGGCAGATGCAGTTCAGCGCGCCGGTGATCGGCGTGACGGCGAATGCGCTGGCGGAAGAGAAGCAGCGTTGCCTCGAGGCGGGTATGGATAATTGTCTGTCGAAACCCGTCACGCTGGAGACGTTGGAGCAGACCTTGGCTTATTACAGTCAACAGGTACGCTACAGCCGCAGCGAGGCTTGAAAAGCAAACAGGCACGGCGAAATGCCGTGCCTGTTTGGCGTCAACCTGCCGTGAGGCGGGATTTAGTCTTTGTCCAGCGGCGTCATGCTGACGGAGGAGAGGTAGTTGAGCAGGGCGATGTCGTTTTCGACGCCCAGCTTCATCATCGCCGATTTCTTCTGGCTGCTGATGGTTTTGATGCTGCGGTTGAGCTTCTTGGCGATTTCGGTCACCAGGAAACCTTCAGCGAACAGGCGCAGCACTTCGCTCTCTTTCGGCGACAGGCGTTTGTCGCCATAGCCGCTGGCGCTGATTTTCTCCAGCAGTTTAGAGACGCTTTCCGGCGTGAATTTCTTGCCTTTCTGCAGGGCGGCCAGCGCCTTCGGCAGATCGGTTGGCGCGCCTTGTTTCAGCACGATGCCTTCGATATCCAGATCCAATACCGCGCTCAGGATCGCCGGGTTGTTGTTCATGGTCAGTACGATGATCGACAACTGCGGATAGTGGCGCTTGATGTATTTAATCAGCGTGATGCCGTCGCCATACTTGTCACCCGGCATCGACAGATCGGTGATCAGCACGTTGGCGTCCAGCTTGGACAGATTGTTGATCAGTGCGGTTGAGTCTTCGAACTCCCCAACGACATTCACCCATTCAATTTGCTCAAGTGACTTCCGGATGCCAAACAGTACGATAGGATGGTCATCAGCAATAATTACGTTCAGGTTATTCATGTTGTTGGCTACCTTGCTTCAGCAGTCTGCTGACGAAAAAATCAATCTGACTGATGTTATTCTCGATCTCGGGCGCATCACCTTCTGCGATGCGCTGTTCTAACGATTCGCACAGCTGCTTGCCGGGAAGCAGATTTAACATGGCAAACACGCCTTTCAGGCGGTGTGCGGTTTGTGACAGCGCATTGAAATCACTGCTGCCCGCCTCAGTATACAGTTTTTTGACATCGTCGGGTACTGTATCGACAAATAGCCCATAGTAATCACTTGATTTCAATTGTTTTTCATAGAGTTGGATATCTTCTGAGCTCAATGAAAGCGGGCTTTCTTCCTGTTCCAGCGCGGCCATTTGCTGTTCGATCAGCATCAGCACGGCGTCGATTAATGCGCCGTTCAGATTGTAGTTCACCCGAATGTAGCGTTTATCCAGCGCTTGCCAGCCCGGCTCATCGGTTGCCAGCAACAGGGTGTAATCATCAGCGCGTTGCGGATTATCGGTCAGCAGCACGTCATAATCGCGATTGACCGCGCGATCTTCGGCGACGAGGCAGTCGGCGCCATAGGCCTGCAGCAGACGGGTCACGATGCCACGCACTTCATCCGACGTGACGTCCAGTAGGGCGGTGACGCCGTCGAGCAGTTTTTCCTGCTCCTGCGGCTCTTTTTTCTCCATCTCCATGGCGACGCGAATGGTATAGCGAGTGCCGATATCCACCTTGCTGCGAATGTCCAACTGGCCGTTAAGCTTTTTGCACAGCTGGTTGCACAGGAAGAAGGTGAGCCCGGAACCGTGGTTGAAGCGGTCCACCAGCGTCTGGCTGAGGAAGGGATAGTTGAGGTTGCTGATCTCTTCGTTGGATATGCCGGAGCCGGTGTCATTGATTTGGAAAATCAGGCGATCCGGATGCTCGGGCTCATGGTCGACAACCAGGGAAATTTTGCCGCAGGCGGTGGTGATAATGGCGTAATGCACCAACAGCGCGATCACTTTACGCAGCGCGTTGGCATCGCCGATATAGTTCTGCTCGACGTCCAGCTGGAAATGCTTGAACAGCGCCAGCCCCTTTTGGTTAAGGGCGGGCAGGGCCTCCAGCAGCAACTCATCGATCATTGCCGCCGGATTGAACGGTTCGCGCGTAGGCTGCCAGTCCTGGGTTTCCAGCCGGGTCAACAGGGTAATGTTATCGATTAATCCCAGCACCGAAGCCGACTCCGCCGTCAACTGGCCCAGCAACGCCTGCTGCTGCTCCTCATCCGGCCGGCTGCGCAGACGATCGACCAGATCGTGCATCTGGCGCACCGGTTGATTGAGCTCGATGCCCAGATTGTGCAGCATCAGCTTACGTGCCTGAACGTTCTTGTCGTATTCGCGCCGCGCCTGCTGCAGCCGTTTGTTCACCATCACCTCTTTATCCTGATCGTGCATCAGGAACAGGTAGGTGTCCGGCGACAGCTGGCTGCGGAAAATACGGATTTCATACACTTCATTGTTGACCGTCGCCTGGATCACTCCGTGATGCTGTTCGGCCATATGAGCGATTTTTTGCAGGCTGAGGTGCGGCAGCAGGTGCTCGGCGATTTTGTTGCTGGCGATCACCGTATTGTTGGCGAAGCTGTAGACCAGCAGGCCGGAAGGCAGGCTGGAGACGATCTCCTGATTCAGAGCGCGCTCGGCTTCCAGCTCCACCGCCATGTTTTCGCTCGGGCGTATGTACTGGCGGCGGATAAAGTAGATGCTCAGCATCGACAGCGCCAGCAGCAGCAGGTTGATCGCGATCAGCCAGATGTTGTTGCGCAGCAGATCGATGGCCAGATTGATGGCCGAAACGCGGTACACCACCTTCAGCGGCGCATTGGGCAGGGCGGCGCTGAACTCGACCCAACCGCCGCTCATCGCCGCATGGGCGCCGAGAGCCATTTCCGCCGGGATGGCGCTGTCGTCGAGATCGACATCGTCCGGCAGCAGCAGGAAATTGGCGCGGGCCAGATTGGCCGGAATGATGTCGTTGATCGGCAAGTCGAAGGCGATCACCGTCGCCAGATGCCCCGGTTGATTAAAGGTGGTGCGAATCGAGAACGAATAGGCGTTCTGGAAACGCTGCTTGCGCAGATCGGAAAAGCTCTCGCGCTCGTCGAGCATGTTGGCCTGTTGCAGCATCTCGGCGCGGCGTTCGTCCGCCGAGGTGGTCAGGTAGCTCTCCCGAAAGCGCGAAGCCAGCTCTTTGAGCGGCTGAGTGGTGATCAGACTGAGGCTGTTGTCCTGACCATTGAGGTAATACATGGCGTAGCTCTCGGTCTTGGCACCCCAGCGGGTGTCCAGGTAGTCCGAGATGTTGGCGATCATTGCCAGTGTGTTCTCGTCATGGCTGCCGAAGATCACCGCGTCGGTTTTCTTATGCGGCTTCTCGACATAATAGACGTCGGGCCGCAGGCGGGTTTCCTGCAAACCGGGATCGACATTCTGTGCCGGCGCATTGCCGAATTTGTCATAGACCTGGTAGGTCATATAGCGGTAGGTATCGATACGCCTTTGCAGCGAACCGGCAATGCTGTTCAGCGTGTACTTCTTTTCCGCCAGCCAGGCGTTGGTGTAGTTGTAACCATACAAGCCAATGCCGATCGTCAGCAGCACGATAAACAGCAGGAAGCAGCGGGTAATGTTGCTGGAGCTTATGGTCAGTTGTTTATTTTGCATAGTGGCTGCGCATTCCTGAATCAGCGAGTGACGGCCTTAGCGCTGGCGGTTACCGCCAACAGCAGAGCGGCTACGCAGGCGAAAGCCACCGTCAGGCTGGAAAACTGAGCGATAAAGCCGATCAGCGCCGGGCCGGCCAGAATACCGGCATAGCCGACGGTGGTGACGGAGGCGATCGCCAAATTGGCCGGCATGTCGCGCTGGTTGCCCGCCGCGCTGAACAGGATCGGCACGACGTTCGAGGCGCCCAGGCCGACCAGCATGAAACCGACCAGCGAAACGGTGGCGTGATTGAAGGCTATGGCCAGGCTCAGACCGAGCGCGGCGCACAGGCTGCCCAGCAGCAGCACCCGGTAACGGCCCAGCGAGTTCACCACCCGATCGCCATTTAGGCGGCCGAGCGTCATGGTGATGGAAAACAGCGCATAGCCCAGTCCGGCCTGGCTATGCTCGACGCCGCGCAACGTGGCGAGGAACAGCGCGCTCCAGTCGAGCATCGAACCTTCCGCCAGAAACATGATAAAGCACAGGATGCCGATGAACATCACCCAGCCGCGCGGCAAGACAAACATCGGCCCGCCGTCGTCGGCGCCGCTCTCACGCAGCAGATGGCGGCTGGCGAGCGCCAGCAGCACGATCACCGCCAGCACGGTGAGCAGAGTGGATTGCAGCGGCGTCAGCCCCAGCCACAGCAGCGCGCTGACGCCGCCGGCGCCGGCAATGCCACCGATGCTGAAGAAACCGTGAAAACCGGACATCATCGCTTTGCCGCTGGCGCGTTCGACGATCACCGCCTGAACGTTCATCGCTACGTCGATCATGCCGATTGCCGCACCGAACAGCAGCAGCGCTACGGCCATGCCGCCGAGGGAATCCATCAGTGCCAGCAGCGGCAGATCGATGCATAACCCGAGCCCCGCCATCAGGATCACTGCGCGGCAACCCAGTTTGCCGGTCAGGAAGCCGGTCAGCGGCATCGCCAGCATGGAACCGGCGCCGATACAGAGCAGCAACAGGCCGAGCGAGCCGTCATCGATGCCGATGCGCGCTTTGGCGAAAGGCACCAGCGGCGCCCAGGCGGCCATGCCGAGACCGGCGACGAAGAAGGCCAGGCGAGTGGCGATCTGTTGAGGAACGCCGGGCGTTTGCTGTTCATTGCACAGGGTGGCTGTCATGTAAGCGTCAGGATCTTGGGTCAAAAGAATGGTGAAAGTTACTGACAGTTTTTATCACAATCCGCGATCCGGGTCGAAAATATTCGCGTCTGGTTCTTCTCTGGCGCCGCCTTTGCGCACCAGCCACAGCGCGATGACCTGGATAATATAGGACTTTTGCTGCTCGTCCAGTGAGGCGCCCTGCGGTATACCGTGCCACTTTTCCAGGCAGCCGCGGCAGCAGGTGGCGGTGGCATGTTGGGCGACAAACACCGGGTGGCCGCGCATCGGCGTTTGCTTGCCATCGTTTTTAGGATGGGCGGCGGCCAGGCGACGGTCGATGAAATCGCGGGCATGGCTGAGGATCAGCGGCAATCCCTTGTCGTCGAGATAGCTCTGGTCCTTGGCATTTAAACGGAAACGGGCGCGGAAGGGGGAGCTTTGCAGCCGCTGCCACAGCACGTCGGGTTGAAAGGACATCATGGCTTTACTCGCTGAGGGTGAGCTTTTTTTCAGGTTACCAGAAGTGAAACTCCGCGGCTAATTATGCCCGTGGCGAGAAATAACGGACGGGATAAAGCACGAAATGAAAAACAAGCTCAATTTGTAGACTAAAATAAGAGGAAGGATTAGCAATTAGTGCGGAAGTGAATTAGTGAAACTATATCATGAGGTTATTTATTTGCTTGCTATTTGTGCGAATTGAAATTGTGGTGAGAGTGTAGGTTGAAATAAAAAACCGGCCAGAAGCCGGTTAAAGGAATGCAGAAATTATCTTCGGATAATGAAGGTAATAATGAAAATAATGATGATAGCGAGGTGATTATAGCGGCTAGGTGCAAGGGACGTTTTGGCACAATGTGCTTATTGCCCGGCACAATTGTATGGTTGGCTTTTTTTTCTTAAAGATTTGTATAACTACATGATTTTTTATCAATTAATCTATTCTTTGTCTTTAAGTGCTTTATTTTGTTTGTCGGTAATGTTTTGTGAAAGTTCGCGCCTATTTACATTTTGAAACCTTTATTAATTACAATGAAACACTATCGGATACTTGGTATCATTTTCTTTCTGGATTAATATAACCCTTGTTACCAGAATGGTAATGCACAGTCGTGCTAATAATGCTCGAAAAGGGCAGTGGCCGTAGCTCGACATAATTAACGAGGATAATAACGATGAAACTTCGAGTACTCTCTCTGATGGTACCCGCACTGCTGGTTGCAGGCACAGCAGGCGCGGCGGAAATCTACAACAAAGACGGTAATAAACTGGATTTGTACGGTAAAGTCGACGGTCTTCACTATTTCTCCAGCAACAACGGCGTGGACGGCGACCAGTCTTATATGCGTTTTGGCCTGCGCGGCGAAACGCAAATCAGCGATCAACTGACCGGTTATGGCCAGTGGGAATACCAGGCAAACCTGAACCACGCTGAAAACCAGGACAACAAGAACTTCACCCGTTACGGTTTCGCCGGTCTGAAATTCGGCGACTACGGCTCCTTCGACTATGGCCGTAACACCGGCGTGCTGTACGACGTCGCGGCGTATACCGACTTGCAGCCTGAGTTCGATGGTATGACCTACGGTGCTGACCAGTTCATGTTCCAGCGTTCCAGCGGCCTGGCGACCTACCGTAACAACGGCTTCTTCGGCCTGGTCGATGGCCTGAACTTCGCCCTGCAGTACCAGGGTAAAAACGGCAATGGCGAAGAGACCAACAACGGTCGTGACGTGCTGGGTCAGAACGGCGAAGGCTACGGCATGTCCATGAGCTATGACATGGGCTACGGCATCAGCGCCGCGGGCGCCTTCTTCAACTCTCGCCGCACCAGCGAGCAGAACGGCGGTAACGGTCACCAGAACATCATGGGCCGCGGCGATAAGGCGGAAGGTTACTCCGGCGGTCTGAAATATGACGCCAACGACGTCTACCTGGCGGTGATGTTCACCCAGTCCTACAACGCGGCGCGTTTCGGCAGCTCCGACAGCAGCGTTTACGGTTATGCCAACAAGGCGCAGAGCTTTGAAGCCTATGCGCACTACCAGTTCGACTTCGGTCTGCGTCCGTTCGTGGGTTATAACCAGACCAAAGGTAAAGACCTGGGCCGCGCCGGCAACGGCAAGGACTACGGCGATCAAGACCTGGTCAAATTCGTCGACCTGGGTGCGACCTACTTCTTCAACAAAAACATGTCTACCTATGTTGATTACAAAATCAACCTGGTGGACAAAAACGACTTCACCGACGCTGCCGGTATCAACACCGACAACGTGGTTGCCGTGGGCCTGGTTTACCAGTTCTAAGCATCAGCGTGTGAATGACATAGCGCGGCCTTTAGGCCGCGTTTTTTTTTGCCGGTCAAAGCACGGATTGATCCAGGCTCGGCACGTGAAGCGCTTCGGATCTCCTCCGCTCGGCCTACGCTGTCAGAACGGAAACCAGAGCGGAGGCTATATGGAACTCGAGATCGGCAAGGTGATCGAAACGGTGCTGTACGTCAGCGATATTGAACGCGCGGACGCTTTTTATCGTGAGGTGCTGAAACTGCCGCCGATAGTGGCCAACGAACGGTTTTGCGCCTATAACGTCGGCGATCGAAGCGTATTGTTGCTGTTTATTGAGGGCGACTCGCTGCGCGGGGCGCACTATCCGACCGGATTTATACCCGCGCACGATGGCGTGGGGCCGGCGCATATCGGACTGGCGGTGACGAAAGAGCAGTTACCGCACTGGGAACGGCATCTTACGGCCAGCGGCGTGGAGATAGAAGGACGGATGCGCTGGGAACACGGCGGGGAGAGCATTTATTTTCGCGATCCCGACGCCCACCTGCTGGAGCTGGTGACGCCGGGCATCTGGCCTAACTACTGAGCGAGCCCACCTTGCGCCAGCATGTCCAACGCGGCATTCAACACCTGCAGCGCAGCCTGCGGTTGCTGCTCTATCTGCACTTTGACGATGGCGCCGTCGATCAACATCGCCAATATCGCTGCGTGCTGTTCCCGCTGCGGCCCAGCGGGCAGGTAACGTGCCAGTTCATCCGTCATCTGCCGCTTATGCTGGCCGGCGATGTGCAGGCTTTCCGGCAGCAGATCGGCGATTTCCACCGCCGTATTGATAAACGCGCAGCCGCGAAAGCGCGGATCGTCGAACCATTCCGTCAGGCAGGGCGTCAGCGCGGGCAGCAACCCCCCGGCCTGCGCCACATGGCGGGCCAGCGATGTGCTGAACCAGGCTAGCCACTGCTGGTGGCGATAGGCCAAAAACGCCGTAATCAAGTCGTTCTTGCTGGGAAAGTGGCGGTAAAACGTCACCTTGGTTACGCCTGACTCTTTGATGATGCGATCGATGCCGGTGGCGCGGATCCCCTCCTGATAAAACAGCTCGTGCGCCGTCAGCAGGATGCGCTGGCGGGCGGGTAAGGCGTTGAGATCGGCGGTCATCATTTTCTCCCAGGCTATTTCGAGTGATTGTAGACAACTCTGTCTACATGCGCTAGCGTAATGTTGTAGACAGAGTTGTCTACATGCCTTCACTCAGGAGATGAATATGAGCATTAAACCCCCATTGCCGCCTTTTACCCGCGAGTCCGCCATCGAGAAGGTGCGGCTGGCGGAGGATGCCTGGAACAGCCGCGATCCCGAACGCGTATCGCAGGTATATTCCCTCGATACCCACTGGCGTAACCGCGCGGAGTTTGTCGACGGCCGCGCGGCGGTGGTCGCATTTTTGCAACGCAAATGGGCGAAAGAGTTGGAGTATCGGCTAATTAAGGAATTGTGGGCGTTTGATGGCGCGCGTATTGCGGTGCGCTTCGCCTATGAATGGCGCGACGATTCCGGCAACTGGTATCGCAGCTTCGGCAACGAAAACTGGGAGTTCAATCAGGAGGGGCTGATGATTAACCGCCATGCCTGCATCAACGATATGCCGATCCGCGAACAGGATCGGCGTTTTCACTGGCCGCTCGGACGGCGCCCGGAAGATGTCCCGGCGCTGAGCGATTTCGGCTTTTGAATCTGATGCCGCGCCCGCGATGGCCGCTCGTGAGAAAAAGCGCACCGATCGACAAAGGGGCATTTGTAGAAAAGCCTTTCCACTTCTAGACTTAGGGGACAACAAACGCACTCCAAGAGGACAAGCTATGACGAAGAAGTTGGTTTTGGCCGTCGGCACTGCGGCGGTATTTTCCATTCTTGCCGGCTGCACCGCCTATGACCGCGCAACCAGTTATGTCAATGAGCCGGTGGTCAGCGATGTTAAAGTAGGGATGACCAAGCAGCAGGTGCGGGCTATCGCCGGTCCGCCGTCGACGTCCGCCACGCTGGTTCATGCGCAGGGCACTTGCGACACCTATGCGGTGGCGCCGCGTGACGGCAAAGTGCAAACGTACTTTGTCAGCTACAACGATACGGGCCATGTCATGAACAAGGGCTACCAAACCTGTTCAGACTACGATTCTCAGCCGAAATAATCGCGTTTCGGCCGACCCCAAAAGCCTCGCTTGCGCGGGGCTTTTCATTTTTTAAGCGTTTAAGGCCTGAAGTTTAGACAACCGCACCGGTTGTGCCATTTTTTTGCATCAAAACGATAGACATTTCATAACGGTATCGCTAATATCAGCGCCCATTGGAAGGATGGCCGAGTGGTTTAAGGCAACGGTCTTGAAAACCGTCGAGTGTAACAGCTCCCAGAGTTCGAATCTCTGTCCTTCCGCCAAATTCAGCCGGCTTAGCTCAGTAGGTAGAGCAACTGACTTGTAATCAGTAGGTCACCAGTTCGATTCCGGTAGCCGGCACCATGACAGAGGCCCCAGCAGCGATGCTGGGGCTTTTTGCTATGGTTCTTTTGTTAAGCGCCACGAGAATGAATTCCTCAGGTGGCGCTGAAGTCAACCGATAAGCATGTCATCGGCTTGAATGTTGACAGGAAATTACCGTAGCGCGACGGCTTTCGTTTGGTTGCGGCTAATAAGCATTTTGCCGAGTTTGATACCTGGTTTCTCAACAAAGTGGTACAGCAACGTTGCGATACCATAGGTGAGCGGGAGAATGATTCCTGCTGCAACAATGAACCGCATTACTGAAGAAAGTTCAGCAAATGATGCGTTTGAGAGCAAATAGGCAACGGCCGGTAGGACTATCAATAGGTGGAGCAAATAGACTGAGTATGAGACATCACCAAGAAATACGCTGAAGCGGTTTGTTAGAACCCAGCGAGGCAACCGCAAGACGCGTCCCCATTTGCTCTCTTCACTCCGAGTCCAAAGGATGGTGACCATCATTAAGATAAGACCTATTTGAGCGAGCAAATGGTATTTATTCAATTCGTTTGGCAGATACGCGCTACCCAGTACGGTTAATAAAGCAAAAAAGACATAGCGAACACTCTTACTGCGGATTGATTCAGCCATCAGCATACCCCCAATAAATAAATTCAGCTTTATGAGGATCATGGAGGGCATGGGGAATGCAGCAAAGTAGTCCGGTACTAAAAATTTGGCGAGTCCGCACAGCAAGATAACCGCGAGGCATGCACGGGCAAATCCCAGTTTCAAGACTGTCAACATGATGAATGGAAAAAGTAAATAGAACTGCATTTCCAAACCGATGCTCCAGTCGGGGAGCACCGTATTGAAGGAGTAATCAGGCAGAAAGCCAAACATAAAGGTGACGTGCGTAAATACATTCAAGAATGAATGATCGCTATAGCGTGAGCTGTTGGTTTGCGTTTCGCTGTAGAAGTGGCCAATGATGTCTCTGGCCTCACCGAAGTAGCTACCAAATACAATTGCCACAGCCAATAAGACGTAGTAAAGCGGTGCGATGCGAAAGAACCGCCGGGTCCAAAATTTTTTAAATGTCGATGAGTCGTTCCAAGGTTCTTGTTCTTTGCGTTCAACATAATTTTTGGCCATCAGGTAACCCGAAAGCAGAATGAAAAGATCTACACCGATTGCTGGATCAGAAAGGATTGGGACCTGGAAACGGGTTAAAATGCAGATATGACCCAAAACAACCCAGAGTGATGCCAAGCCGCGTAATCCTTCAAGTTCCTGCGACCACTTTTTAGCAGGCGCATAAGGAAAAGCCTCTAAATAAATTTTCATCAATGATTCCAATGGTGCCGGGGGGTTAGATAGTATGGCATGGATGTGCTATGGGGTTAGTTGGCAAAGTCGCACAGAGTCTGGAATTTTTCGCTGCCATGGACCTTGAAACTATTCAATTATGCGAGCGATAGTCGGCGAGTGGCATACATATATGAGAACTGCATACCCAGCAAGCCCCCGTGATTTTTGAAAGTCTTCATTTCTCAGAAAGAGAACAAGATAGTGTAATCGATAGATAAGCATGTTGCCATGCTGTCTTGTTCGTATAAAACAGCCTACTGATACTAGGTTCAGGCTTGGCTACTCGTCGGGGGGCTACGTTGAGGCCGCTTAGCAAATATCCGTGACCAGCCACTGATCCGCTTCTTCGAACATCTCTTCCAACATTCGGTTCAGCTTCTCTCGATCGTTTTTGCTGGCGTCGGAGTTCAGGCCGTTGGCCTGCATCGGCTTCACGCGTACCTCCGCCTCCGGGAATAGCGCATGTACGCGTTTTTCGAGCTCGTTGTGAATAATTTCGGCGGCGTTGGGCAGCCCAGCGACGTTGCGCTTGTCGTACACTAATTCTACAAACATGACTCACCTGTAAATACTGATTTAATGTACAGTATTTTGGCCTGAGGAAGGCCGGTTGGCAAGAGGGGGGTCGGAATTTTGCATGATGCGAGCATTCTTGCGCTGTACGCGGCCAAGCCTGTCTCTTCACTCGTTGAATCTTCAAAGGGCGCAGTTATCCTTGCGGCCTGTGTTTTTCTCCGTTCAACCCAGTATGTAGGGCGGTGGCGCCGGGCTGGGTGCTCCCTGGTGTTGGGGGCCCGACGCCACCTTTCTGGTCGCCGTTCTTGGCATAAAATCGCTCAACGCAGGTATGCGCCGGAACTCGGCGTTACGAGCGCTGACGCAGCTTCTTCGCGTTCTGACAGAGAAAAAATCCCGAGTGTTGGGCAATAGTCGCTCTATGAGCGCTGAATAAAGCATTCATCTCATTTTGTTTAAAATTAAACCGGGATGCGGTTTGCTCTCCAGGCTGGCTTCCGTGCGTTAAATTGCTGCGAGGTTAATGATCAGTATTTTAGGTTTCTCCCTCGGCAGCTATGGCGTGAATGTGATGAAGATATCCCGGGCGTTGTAAATCGCCTCTTAAGCTTGATGAACGAGAAATGAGTTAGCCTGCTCAGATGGCATTTAATAAGTAAATTGAATCATTTCAATAAAAACCAGTCACGTTCGCCAAGAGCGACGATTTTCAATAAAATAATTTTATTACAATAACTTTTCTGTGTTTTTTGTTCGTCTTTCGCCTCGAGTCATTGTCATGGCCACCTTGAAAGTGGTTTAATGTTTTTAATTAACTTTAATGATGCTAAAGTATAGGTTTAAAACATTATAATGCAACCAAACAACATTAAAATATCAGAAGAAAATGGTATGTCATTGAAAATGATAGGTGAAAACCTCACTTACCTCATGCGCATGCACGGGATTGACGCCAGTCGGTTGAGCAGCGAAACCGGGATAGGGATAGCCACCATCAATAATCTGAGGAAAGGGGTGGGGAATCCCACGATCGCCACGCTTGCGTCCATTGGTGAGTTTTTCAGCGTAAAAGTAGGGGAGCTGACTGACAAGGATCTAAGCGTCACAGGGGAGATCAAACACAATGTGAGATCGCTGCCGCTCATTAGCTACAGCGATGTAGAGCGTTTTCTGGCCAACACGATCAGAACGGCAGATACCTATACGACAGAAGTCGATGACATGACGGACGATTCGCTATTTGTGGTAGAGATAACGAATAATTCACTGTCGCCTGAATTAGACCGTGGAACGTATTGTGTGATCTCCCTCAAGGAGCCATTTTGTGATGGTGACATCGTCCTGGTTAAGCTGAAAAATTACCCAATATGCTTAAGACGAGTTTTTGTTTCTGACGACGACTTGTTGTTTACAAATATCTCACTAGATTCAGATAGCAGCGTGAAGTCCTATAGCGATTATGCGATCGTCGGTGTTCTATTGAAAACGATAAAGAGGCTGAAATAAATGGATTTATTTAACATAATGAGAAGGTTAAGGAAAATATACTCTCCCAGTTACCTCTATACGTTAGATCGCAGCGTGATCCGAACGGCGGATGGATATTGGCTTTTCAAAGAGTTTGGCACCCATACTTTCGTGAAAAAAAACTGGGGGCAACTGATCGAGGGCGATTTTCTAAGGCACGTTAACCCGAAAGACATCGCTTTTATCGCCGAGACCGAGTCTAAAATAAAAATCGCCTCGGCCAAACTGTCGATTCATGAAGAGAAACGAAACTGTATGTGGACGTTGAAAAACGGCGTTGACTCGATATCAATATCAGGGGCTGATTTCCTAAAGGATCGCGATCTTGTCGACAAAACCGAGTCCTTGGATGCGACGAAAATAGCCTTTTATGCCGGGGTAAAAGAAGGCAGAGCACTCTCTGCCTCTTTGAAAAATGCAAAGAAAAGCGACAGTTCTAAAAAAACAATACTGACGTTGATTAAATAAACCAGGGTTCGACGTGAATATGCTCATCGAACGTAATCACGCTGAAAGCCGAATTGTCTATGCTGCTGACATCGCTTGTGCCGTTCTTCCATTGCGAACAAATCGCCGGGGAAACAGAGATTAAGGTTTCCCCCAACTTTCTTTGGAATAACGTATGTGCATGGCCTGAGCCGATAAACTTAACGTTTAATCGTTGACAGAGGCTCAAAAGCTCCTCGGCATTGTTTAACATACAGCTATCAACAAGGGGGGTGCCTACAGGAATAGGGTGATGATGCAAGAAGACGGCGACTTTTTTATTGCCACTCGCGACTATGGCTTTTTCAAGCGTGTCGAGCGATTGCGTCGAGATCCTGCCGAAATCTTCGTTATCAACCACTGAGTCGATGCTGAGCATGCGCCATTCGTCATCTTCAAACAAGTTTATATCGTAGCTGCCGCCCTGTTTACGGGCTGCATCGTCCAGATTCTTTTTGTTGTCGTGGTTGCCTGGGAAAAAAAAGAAAGGTAGGGAAGTGCGGTTCATTATCTTAAAGAAGCGCTCATAAGAGGGGATATCGCCATCATGAGAGATGTCACCCGTCACAATGATTAAGTCGGCATTGATTTTATCTGCATTGGCGTTAATGAAGTCAATGGCACTGTCGAAATTAGCAAGATGCTTCGAAGCCAGCGTGCTTTCATTAGGCATAATATGTATGTCACTAATCTGAATTACTTTCATGCGAGACCCTGTTGATATTACTTAAATGGATTGTATGAGGTGCCCCAATCATAGTGATCGGTGTTTTCTATCTTCTTCACCCACTCTACTAAGGCGATGGCGAGCGGCAGCAAGACAATAGAAACGACAACTTTATAAGACCAGGTCGTGCTTATAATGTTAACCAACTCCATGAAGGTGTATTTTCCTGAAAGGCTGATCGGATAGGCAGTCAGCAACAGGGCGGCCTGTGTAGACATGGAGCCCACAATATATCGGATAAAGAAGTATTTGCCGGAGAAGATGATCTTCATCTTTGAAATAATAAATCCATTGACGAAATAAGCGACCGGGACGGATACCCAGGTGCCGAGCATGACTCGCCAGAACTCATGGTATAAAGAGTGGTAGTGCGTTGCTATGGCGTTGTATTCTGGCTGAATAACGGCTGAGAGATTAAGTATTATGACATATAAGCTTTGGCAAAAGACCATGATCCATATTGCTCTGACCGATAATTTATAGCCGTAAACCTCAGTAAGCAATGTGGAGATCAAGAAACACAGGGAGAATACAATGCCGCTGGCCGTTATTTTAAAACCATAGATATCAAAGACCTTATAAACCAACGTGTCGCAGGTGATCATAATGGTCACGGTCAGGCCAACAAAAAGGCCATAGAGCTTGAGATTTCCTTGCATTTTTATTCCTTATTTAGTCCGTGTTCTTCTGTTATTCATAATCCATACTTATTTAAAACGTCAACCAAGCGGCCAGATAGTGGCGCAATGATGCTCGAGCCATGTCGTATGGCCATCGTTTCTCTTTATTCAAGACAACGCCTCTCCTTTCCCTCACGGGGTTCCTGAAGGCGAAAGCGCTACGCTGGGTTTTGCGAAGAATGCTGATGGCCTGTTGGTTGAGAACAGATGACTTTACCGTAATTCATTAATATTTCTAATGAATATATTACCTGGATTGCGCTGTGTCAATCATGGGAAGAGGAATACGGGACGTTAACTTGATGAGGGCTTTGTGCGTTCACTCCCGGGGCGTGGGCGGCAGAGCCTGCAGCTGAATCACCAATTCGGCGAGGCTGGCGGCCTGCATTTTTTCCATAACTTTCGCCCGGTGAACCTCCACAGTGCGCAGCGCGATATTCAGCTGCTCCGCCATTTCCCGATTCATCATGCCCCGCACCACCAGATGCGCGATCTCGCGTTCTTTCGGCGTGAGCGTGCGATAGCGGCCGAGGGTTTCATGGCGTTGCCAGGCTTCGGCGGAGATGTTCTTCGCCCGTTCAAGGGCGGCGATCAGCGGCTCTGCGGCGATCGGTTTTTGCAGGAAGTCCACTGCGCCGTACTTCATCTGCTCCACCGCCATCGGCACGTCGCCATGGCCGGACAGGAACACCACCGCCAGCGTGCTGCCGCGCTGGCGCAACTCCCCGTAAACCTGGTGGCCATCGAGTTTCGGCATCCGCATGTCCAGCAAGACAATCCCGGTCTGAAACAGGTCGGCCTGCGCCAAAAAGTCGGTGCTGTCATTCCAGCACTGCACGTCGTGGCCGAGGCTGGTCAGCAAAAAATGGCAGGCATCGGTGACGGCGACGTCATCGTCCACCAGATGAATTAGCGGCATGGTTTTCCTCATTGTTCAATATGAAATGCAGCGTTACGCACAGCCCATTGCGGCAGTCGGGTGCGGGGCGGTTAGCCAGGCGGATTTCACCACCGCCATAGCGGGCCAGGCGCCGGCAAATAGCTAATCCCAACCCCATGCCGCCGGCTTTGGTGGTGTTGAAGGGGCGAAAAGCCTGTTCCAGCACGGCCGTTGTCATACCTCCCGCGTTGTCCTGCAGATGCAACTCAATCGCCCGTTCGCTCGCGGCGGCGGAAAGCCAGATGGCATTGGCTCCGGCCTGCGCCGCATTCAGCAGCAGGTTCGCCAGCAGCTGCTCCAGCAGCGCCGGCGGCAGGGTTAGCGTCAGCGAAGGCGTCACGTTGTTAAACAGTTTCAGGTCGGGATAGCGCTGCGTCAGGCGCAGCAGCGCCCACACCCGCTCGGCGGTTTCGTTTACCGCGGTGGGCCGCCAGCGCGTTTGGTCTATCGCCTCAGCGGTGGGCTGTGCCCACTGGCGCAGGTTATGAATCGTCTCGCCGCCGCGCTGCGCCTGTCGGTCGATGTTTTCCAGCGGCCCCAGCAGAGGATGCTCGGCGTCCGTTTTGCTCAGTTGGATCAGGCATCCCTGCGCATAGTGGCGAATAGCCGCCAGCGGTTGATTGAGTTCGTGTGCGAAGCCGGAGGCCATCTCCCCCAGCACGTTCAACTGCCTGGCGTTCTCCAGCGCCTGCTCCTGCCGCCGCAGTTGCTCTCCGGCATGGAGCAGCTGTCGCCCGCGCCGGCGTACCTGCAGCGCGATCCAGATATGGTTGACGATCAACAGCGCCAGTACCGCCAGCGACAGGCCAACGGCCGTCTGATGCTGGATCAGCCAGCTCTTGATATCCAGCCACAGCCGCCGCTGTTCCGGGTGCTGATTGACGGCGCGCAGCAGCGCTTCCACCTCGCTGGTCGAGGCCGGTGCGCCCCACTGAAAGGGAGACTGCGGCGGTGCGGTCAGCAAGGCTCTCGCCACCGCATCCACCAGTGAGTTATCCAGGCCGGGCAGGGCGGCGAACGACCAGTTGGGGTAAAGCGGCGTGCTGGTAACGCAGGGAACCGACGCGGCCTGTTGCAACAGCGGGCGAAAATCCGCCGGATTGATCAGGCCTTCCTTATCCATTTTCTCCAGCAGGCAGACGGGGACGATGGCGGCCTGGATGGCGCGTTCGCGCAACAGATAGAGCAGGGCGTCGGCAGGGAAACCGGTAAAGCGCAGGTGAAAATCGCGCTCGGGCCGTATGCCGGCGTCGCTGAGCGCCTTATAACCGGTCAGATAGCCGCCGAAGGCCTGCGGATCGATGGCGCCCACCGTTTTGCCCATCAGCGTCTGCGGCGTCGTGATGTCACTGTCGCGCCGCACCAGAATCACGCTGCCAATGATGTTGCCCGTCTCCCGATCGCCGTTGGCGGCGCGCAACGACGCCAGCCAGCGCAGGTGGTAGTGGCTGTTCAGCTGCACAAACTGCGCCGGATTAGTGACCACGAACTGCACGCTGCCCTGATTGACCGCATCGCGCATTTGCGCCAGATCGAGCGGCTGCAGGCGAAAGCGTTCACCGCTGACGCTGCCGTTGAGCCTGTCGATCAGCGGCTGCCAGTCTCGCGCGGTCGCCGCATCGCCGCGCATCGCCAGCACGCCGACCGACCACTCTCCCGCCTGTGCCGCTGCACCCCAACCGAAGGTGAGCAGCAGTAATAACACGATCCTCACGGCCCCTCCTGGTGGGCAATCTGCCTGCCGTCACTTGTTTTAGATCAACGTTAGGTTCGGTATGTGGTTAACCACAATAGAGCTGAGCCCAATGCCATTTTTACACTGTAAATCATCGACATTGTTTATTCATCTAACGGGCATCAATAGCGTGATCGGGGTGATGCCCAGGGCGGGGGAAAGGCGCATGGATTTCGGTAAACGGCAGTTTTTGCAGCGGCTGGGCGTGTTGACGGCGGGGGCTTCGCTGATCCCCATGGCGGAAGCCGGGCTGGCGTGGGCGCCGACGCGGCGCGAGGGGGATATTCGCCGCCGCTACGCGATGCTGATCGATTTACGGCGCTGCGTCGGGTGCCAGGCCTGTACCGTCAGCTGCGCCATTGAAAACCAGACGCCGCACGGTGAATTTCGCACCACGGTAAACCAGTATCAGGTCAGCCTCGAAGGGGAGGAAGTAGCGACCAACGTGCTGCTGCCCAGGCTGTGCAACCACTGCGACAACCCGCCCTGCGTGCCGGTATGCCCGGTGCAGGCCACCTTCCAGCGCGAGGACGGGATCGTGGTGGTCGACAACAAACGCTGCGTGGGATGCGCCTATTGTGTGCAGGCCTGTCCGTACGATGCCCGTTTTATCAATCACGCTACGCAAACCGCGGATAAGTGCACTTTCTGCGTACATCGGCTGGAGGCGGGATTGCTGCCGGCGTGCGTGGAGTCGTGCGTGGGAGGGGCGCGGATCATCGGCGACATGCGCGATCCGCACAGCACGCTAAGCAAGCTGCTGCGGCGCTACGAGGCCGAGATCAAAGTCCTCAAGCCGGAAAACCAAACCGCGCCTCATGTGTTCTATCTGGGGCTGGATGACGCCTTCGTCACGCCGCTGCCGGGGCGGGCGCAGGTCGCCTTATGGGGGGAGGGACGATGAGCCGCCAACTGATGATCGCAGAAGTGCTGAGCCAGCCGCAGGCGGTGAGTTGGCTGCCGTGGGCCGTGCAATATTTCTTTTTTATCGGCATCGCCGCCTGCGCCGCGCTGCTGGCCTGCGTGTGGCGCTGGCGCGGTGGGGATAACGCCGCACATCTGGAGCGCACGGCGCTGTTTATTGGGCTGACGTGCGCCATCACCGCGCCGCTGGCGTTGACCGCTGACCTGCACCAAACCGCCCGTTTCTGGCATTTCTACGCTTATCCGACGCCCTGGTCGTGGATGCCGTGGGGGGCGTTGTTCTTGCCGCTGTTTACCTTGCTGATCGGCCTGTGGTTTATCGCGATCGAATTTACGCGGCTGACGGGCAGACCGGTTGCGTTGTTGCGTGGGATCGCACCTGCCTGCGCGGTGGTGGCTATCGGCCTGCTGTTATACACCGGGCGTGAGGTTTCCGTTGTGCGCGCCCGTCCCATCTGGTTCAGCTACGGATTTCCGATCGTGATGTTCCTCAGCGCACTGCAGGCGCTCTTGGCCCTGTTGCTGTTGGCGATGCGCAAACGGCCCTGCCTGCAAGCGCCGCTGGCGCGCGGGACACTGCTGACGCTGTTGCTGCTCGGCGGGGCGATCCTGCTGTGGGTGTGCGGCGATACGCTATCCGGCGCGGCGGTTCGCCACTGGCTGCATACGCAGGCGACGGCGCGTCAGTATGCCGCCGGGTGGATCGCGCTGTGGGCACTGACGCTGGCGTGCGCCGCCTGGGTTGCCTATCGACGTTTGCCGCGCGGTGGCGCGCTGCTGCTGGTGGCCGGCGCGCTGGGGTTGAACTGGTTAATGCGCTGGACGCTGTTGATCGAGGTGCAAATCGTCCCGAAATACAACGCGTCTTATTACCCCTATAGCCTGCCGCTGGGTACCGATGGTTTGCTGGCGATCGTCGGCACCTTCGGGCTGTGGCTGGCGTTAATGATCATGGTGCGCGAAGCACAGGCGTTTTTACTGCGGAGAAAACAACATGGCTAAACTCACCCGGCGTCAGTGGTTGAAAGTGGGCCTGGCCTTCGGCGGGCTGTCCGCTTTTGGCCTGAGCTATCGCGAGGTCGCCAAACGGGCGATCGACGGTTTGATTCACGGCACCTCAGGGCGGGTGACGTTGGATCGCATCAACGGCAACTCCCTGCCGCCCGAAGGGCGGGCAATGCCGGAATGGCAAGGCAATCCGCAGCAGGCCATCTCGATGACCCAGTGTTTCGGCTGTTGGACGCAGTGCGGCGTGCGGGTTCGGGTGGACAGGCAGACTGGCCGGGTATTGCGCATTGCCGGCAATCCTTATCATCCGCTGTCTCAGGAACGGCACGTTGACTCGGCCTTGCCGCTGCAGGACGCGTTGGCGCAGCTGGGTGGCGAGAGCGGCCTCGACGCCCGTTCCACCGCCTGCGCACGCGGCGCCACGCTGCTGGAGGGGCTTTACAGCCCGCTGCGCGTGCTGGAGCCGATGAAGCGCGTCGGCAAACGCGGCGAGGGCAAGTGGCAGCGCATCAGCTTTGAGCAGCTGATCGCTGAAGTGGTGGAGGGCGGTGATCTGTTCGGCGAGGGGCATGTGGACGGCCTGCGGGCGATCCGCGACCTGGAAACGCCGATCGACGCCCGGCGGCCGGGGCTGGGGCCGAAAGCCAACCAGCTGCTGGTGACCAACGCCGGTGACGACGGGCGCGACAGCTTCCTGCGGCGCTTCGCCCAGAACAGTTTCGGCAGCAAAAACTTCGGTGCGCACGGCGCTTACTGTGGGCTGGCCTACCGTGCCGGCTCCGGTGCATTGATGAACGATCTGGACAAGAACCCGCATGTGAAACCGGACTGGGAACAGGTCGAATTCGCGCTGTTTATGGGCACCTCGCCGGCGCAGTCCGGCAACCCGTTCAAGCGCCAGGCTCGACAGTTGGCCAGCGCCAGATTGCGCAGCGAGTTCCGCTATGCGGTGGTGGCGCCGGCGCTGCCGCTGACCACCACGCTGGCGGACGATCATGGCCATTGGATCCCGGTGCTGCCGGGCACCGATTCGGCGCTGGCGATGGCGATGATCCGTTGGATCCTCGACAACCGGCGTTATCAGGCCGGTTATCTCGCCATCCCGTCGGAGGCCGCTATGCAGCGTGCCGGCGAGAAGAGCTGGACCAATGCCACGCATCTGGTGATCGCCGAGAGCGAGCACCCGTTGGCGGGGCAGCATCTGACGCTGGCCCATCTAAACGGCGTCGAGTCGGCGTCGCCGCTGGTGGTCAACGGCGCGGGGGAACTGGTGCCGGCCGAGGCATGCGACCGCGCCGAACTGTGGGTAACCCGCACGGTGACGCTGCACGACGGCGCGCAGGTGGCGGTGAAGAGCGGCTTCCAGTGCCTGAAAGAGGCCGCCGACAAACTGTCGCCGGAAGCGTATAGCCGGCAATGCGGCGTGCCGGTGGCGCGCATCGCGGCGCTGGCCGAGGCCTTTACCGCCCATGGGCGCAAGGCGGCGGTGATCGCTCATGGCGGGATGATGGCGGCGAACGGATTTTACAATACCTGGGCGGTGATGATGCTCAACGTGCTGATCGGTAACCTTAGCCTGGAGGGGGGAGTGTTCGTCGGCGGCGGTAAATTCAATGGTTTCGCCGAGGGGCCGCGCTATAACCTGGTCGATTTTCCCGGCCTGGTAAAACCGAAAGGGCTGAATATCGCGCGCAGCAAGGCCGCCTATGAAGCCTCCGACGAATACCGCGAAAAAGTGGCGGCGGGTGTTTCACCCTGGCCGGCCAGGGCACCCTGGTATCCGTTCGTTGCCGGGCAGTTGACCGAGCTGCTGACGTCGGCGCTGGCGGGTTATCCGTACGGGCTCAAAGCCTGGATCTCGAACATGACCAACCCCCTGTACGGTATTGCCGGGTTGCGCGGCGTGGCGGAGGAGCGGCTTAAAGATCCGGCGCGTTTACCGCTGTTTATCGCCATCGATGCGTTTATCAACGAAACGACGGCGCTGGCCGACTATATCATCCCGGATACCCATAACTTTGAGAGTTGGGGATTCAGCGCCCCCTGGGGCGGCGTCGCCAGCAAGGCCACCACCGCGCGTTGGCCGGTAGTGACGCCGGCGACCGCGAAAACGGCGCAAGGGCAGCCGATCTCCATGGAGGCGTTTTGCATCGCCGTCGCCAAACGCCTGGCGCTGCCAGGGTTCGGCGATCGCGCTGTCGGCGACGGCCAGGGCGGGCTGCTGCCGCTCAACCGTGCTGAGGATTACTATCTGCGCGCTGCCGCCAACGTGGCGTTTGCCGGCAAGGCGCCGGTGCCGGCCGCGAGGGCGGAAGAGCTGGCGCTGTGCGGCGTTGATCGCTTGTTGCCGCAGCTTGCGCAGACGCTGCGCGCCGATGAAATCGATCGCGTGGCGTTTATCTACAGCCGCGGCGGCCGCTTCGCCGATCATGACAGCGGCCGCCGCGACGGCAGCGTGGGCAACCGTTGGGAGAAGCCGCTGCAGATCTGGAATGCGGAAGTGGCGAAGCACCGGTATGCTATCACCGGCGAGCGTTTCAGCGGCTGCCCCACCTGCTACCCGGCACGTTTGTCGGACGGTCGCGCGGTGGAAGAGCTCTACCCCGAGCGGCAGTGGCCGCTGCGGTTGATGTCCTTCAAATCCAATGTGATGAGCAGCTCCACCGCGGTGATCCGGCGCCTGCACGACGTGAAGCCGGTGAACCTGGTGGCCCTGAACCCGGCGGATGGGGTGCGTTTCGGCATTCAACACGGCGATTGGGTGAGCATCAGTACGCCGGGCGGCAGCCGGGAGGTGCAGATTAGCTTGCTGGCGGGGGTGATGCCCGGTGTGATCGCGGTGGAACATGGCTATGGTCACCGGGAGATGGGCGCCAGCCAGCACTACCTGGACGGCGAACCGCTGGCGATGGATGAGCGCATTGCCGCCGGCATCAACCTTAACGATTTGGGCTTTGCCGATCCTACGCGCGAAGTGCCGAACACCTGGCTGGATTGGGTGACCGGAGCGGCGGTGCGCCAGGGTATTCCGGCGGCGATCGTTAAACTTTCCGCGTAAACGACGGACGAAAAAAACCTGCTGTAACAGCAGGTTTTCTTGAACTTGGTCGGCATGAGAGGATTATGCGCATCTTCGATGCTTGCCCTGCGGGCCGTTGCTAAAGCAACGTGGTCTCACTACGTTCGGCTCGAACCTCCTTCGGAGATTCTCATCCTCTCAACGTGAAGACGAAACAAAACCTGCTGTAACAGCAGGTTTTCTTGAACTTGGTCGGCATGAGAGGATTATGCGCATCTTCGATGCTTGCCCTGCGGGCCGTTGCTAAAGCAACGTGGTCTCACTACGTTCGGCTCGAACCTCCTTCGGAGATTCTCATCCTCTCAACGTGAAGACGAAACAAAACCTGCTGTAACAGCAGGTTTTCTTGAACTTGGTCGGCATGAGAGGATTATGCGCATCTTCGATGCTTGCCCTGCGGGCCGTTGCTAAAGCAACGTGGTCTCACTACGTTCGACTCGAACCTCCTTCGGAGATTCTCATCCTCTCAATGTGAAGACGAAAAAAAACCTGCTGTAACAGCAGGTTTTCTTGAACTTGGTCGGCATGAGAGGATTATGCGCATCTTCGATGCTTGCCCTGCGGGCCGTTGCTAAAGCAACGTGGTCTCACTACGTTCGACTCGAACCTCCTTCGGAGATTCTCATCCTCTCAATGTGAAGACGAAAAAAAACCTGCTGTAACAGCAGGTTTTCTTGAACTTGGTCGGCATGAGAGGATTCGAACCTCCGACCCCCGACACCCCATGACGGTGCGCTACCAGGCTGCGCTACATGCCGATGCTATGAAAAATCATACTACCGATTCCCGATGTTAATGCAAGCGCCTCGCCACTTGATTGCTTTAGTTTTAAGCAGTTAGTTGGCGATAAAGCGTTTTACATCGGTCAGCACCTGCAACAGCAGAGCAAGCTGCGGTTTCTCGTCTTTTATCTCTTCGCCGTTCTGATCGTAGACGCGATAGTTGCCGCTGTTGTCCAGCATCAGCGTTTGTGTCGGCGTGGTGATCACCAGCTGGTTGCCATCGCCGGTGGCGATCCAGTTGTTGCGGCGCTGGGCGGTGAACAGATCTTCGCCCTGCGAATAATCTTTCGGCGCGGTCTTCACGTGCAGTAACCGTTGCATCAAGGTGCGCATCACGTCGTTATGGCCGGTCAGCTTGCTGATGGTCTGTGCCGGGGTGCCCGGCCAATGGATCACCAAAGGTACCTGCAACTGCGCCTGATTGAAGGCGGAGCCGGCCCCCCACTGATCTTTGCCGCTGTCGTTGAATTCGACGCCGTGCTCGGCGGTGATCACCACCACGGTTTTATCCAATAGGCCGCGCTGTTTCAGGGTGTCCAGCACCTGGGTTATCTGGGCGTCCACGTCTTGCGCGCCGGTGCGATAGCGTTGGATAAAGTCGGCCGGCGCCGGGGTTTTGGCACCGTCGGCCGGCTCGGCGCCGCTGAAGTTGATATAGGAGAACCACGGCTCTTTGTCGCCCTGATCCGCCAGCCAACGTTGCCATTGCTGCGTGGTTTGCGCGTCGCTTTGCGGCGCCGGCGTCGGCAGTGAGAAGTCGGTCAACAGGGCCTGACGGTACAGGCTGGCGTTGAAGCCGTCGGAGGAGAACAACCCCAGCTGGTAGCCTTGATCGCTGAGCGCATTGATCAGCGCTGACGGCTTGCGGCCGGCGAGCACGCTGTCCAGATAGGTTGGGGAAATGCCGTAGAACAGGCCGAACAGCCCGGTATCGGCATGGTTGCCTGAACTGTAGTGATCGCTGAAACGCACGTTTTCCTGGGCGAAGCGCGTCAGCGCCGGCATGTCTTGCGCCACGTCTTTGGCGCGGATGCCGTCCACCACGATCATCAGCAGGTTATAGCCGCTGCCTTTATCGCCGTAGCTGAGATCGCTGAGCGGATATTCCACCGCCACCGCTTCCGGGTTGCCTTGTTGCACCAGGCGGCGCTCATACTCTTGCTGGTCGAGCAGGCCATGTTTTTCGAGGAACTTGCGCGCGGTCATCGGGTACGAGAGCGGCAGGTTGGCCCGCTGCATGGTGATCGGGCGATAGAAGTTGGCGTCAGCCCAGATATAAATCAGGTGCGAAGCGAAAAAGGCGCTGATAAACAGCGCCGCCAGCGGCTTGCCGAAACGGCGGCGATTCAGGCTGCGCAGCTTCTGCCAGCTCCAGGTGCCGAACAGCATCTCCACCAGGAAGATCACCGGCACGCAGATAAACATCAGCTGCCAGTCGCGTGAAAGCTCGCTTTGGTCCGGGTTGACCACCAGATCCCACACCACCGGATTGAGGTGCAGGTGGAAATGGGAGAACACTTCGCTGTCGACCAGCAACAGTGTGAGCCCAGCGGTGGCCAACGCGGCGGAAATAAATCGCAGCAGCCGCTGCGACATCACCACGAAGGTGAGCGGGAAGATCACCAGCAAATAGCCGGCGAACACGATAAAGCTGAAATGCCCCAGCAGGCTGACCAGGGCATAAACCCGGCCCAGCAGGGAGGCGGGCCAGTCGGTGACAAACAGGTAGCGGCTGCCCAGCCCAAGGGCGAGCAGAATGTTGAATAAGGCGAACCAGTGCCCCCAGCTGATCATCTGGGAGACTTTTTCACGATAACGCTGACGGTTTGTCACCATAAGTAAATATTAATGCGCTTTATCTTCACGGACAGAAGCCTGCAGGGCTTCCGCGAACGATCTCGCCAGGGTTTTCCGCTGCGCGGGGGCAACGCTGGTGTTGATCAAATTAGTGACCATGTTGCCCAGCACCATCAGGGAAAGATCGGTGGGGGTATGGTGTTTTTCCAGAACATTGACCAGCTCTGAGAGCAGTTGTTCAACGTGTTCGTCACTGTAACGGGATGATTGTGGCATAAAATTGCGCTTAGTAATCTGCAAAGTGCCCTATCTTACCGTATAGGACAGTGATTTTCCGCTCTTTTATCACTTCCTGTCATTCGGGAAATTGTTCGCCTGCGCCGGGGCGGCCCCTCGCCGCGCCTTTCCGGTTTGCCGCGGTTTTTTAGTATTGCAGGGCGGGGCCTTCAGTGTTTGAATACGCGCCTAAAGAACAGGAGGATTTACCATGAGTCTGGATATCGACCAGATCGCTCTGCATCAGTTGGTGAAACGCGACGAGCAAACGCTGGACGTGGTGCTGCGCGATTCCTTGCTTCCCACCAACGCGGCGGTGGAAGAAATGATGGCGGAACTGCATCGCGTCTACAGCGCCAAGAGCAAGGCTTTAGGCCTGTTCAACGAAGGCAGCGAACTGGCGGAAGCGCTGCGCACTTGCCGCAAGGACGATAAAGACTTTCTGGCCTTCAGCCGCGCGGCGACCGGCCGCCTGCGCGACGAACTGGCGAAGTATCCGTTCGCCGAGGGCGGCGTGGTGCTGTTCGGCCAATACCGTTATCTGGCGGTGGAATACCTGCTGATCGCGGTGTTGAACAGCCGTAACAGCATGCGCGTCAACGAAGAGCTGGATATCAACACCACGCACTATCTGGACATCAACAACGCCGATATCGTTGCGCGTATCGATCTGACCGAATGGGAAACCAACCCGGAATCGACCCGTTACCTGACTTTCCTGCGCGGGCGTGTGGGCCGCAAGGTCGCCGACTTCTTCATGGACTTCCTGGCGGCGTCCGAAGGGTTGGACACCAAGGCGCAAAACCGCGGGTTGCTGCAGGCGGTAGATGACTATTGCGCCGATGCGCAGCTGGACAAGAACGAGCGCCAGTCGGTGCGCCAGCAGGTGTACAGCTACTGCAACGAACAGCTGCAGGCGGGCGAAGAGATTGAACTGCAGGCGCTGTCGCAGGAGCTGTCGCCGGTTGGCGAGAAAAACTTCATGCAGTTCTCCAGCGAGCAAGGGTATGAGCTGGAAGAGAGTTTCCCGGCGGATCGCGGCACGCTGCGTCAGCTGACCAAATTCGCCGGCAGCGGTGGCGGCATCAGCCTGAACTTCGATGCCATGCTGCTTGGCGAGCGCATTTTCTGGGATGCGGCCACCGACACGCTGACTATCAAAGGCACGCCGCCCAACCTGCGCGATCAGCTGCAGCGCCGGACCGGCAGCGGCAAGTAAGCTTGCCGAATCGCAGACAATAAAAAACGCCGCAATTGCGGCGTTCTTTATTTCGGCGTCCCGAAAGGTTCGAAAACGTAGCGATTAAACGCGAACGAAGTCGATGTGAGCCAGTTTTGGCTTGAACGGGTGACGCTGTACAGCCTGAACCTTAACTTTGGTTTCTTTACCGTCGATAACCAGAGTTACTGCTTCGCTGTAGAATTCTGGTTTAGCTTCCATGTTCTTGACAGAATCATGATCCAATTCGATGGAAACTGCAGCTTCTTTGCCACCGTAAACGATAGCTGGGAATTTGTTTGCTGCACGCAGGCGGCGGCTCGCACCTTTACCCTGGTCTTTACGTACTTCTGCATTGATAGTGAACATTGTTTTTTCTCTTAAAAGAAAATTTACCCTGCTACAGGCGACCCAAGTAGCAAGTTCGGAATTCCGCTTTAACGCTGGGCAGGCCCAGGTAAAGCGCGCGGCATTTTAACGGAAAGCCGCCCGCAGGGCAACGAAAACCTGCCTAGATTGAGGGCCGTTCGCTCAGGCCAACTGATTGGCACGGCGGAAACGGCCTTGATAATCGAACACTTTCTCACGCACCTGCCAAAACTGCCCGCGTTTGCGCGCCACCACGAAATCCGGATGGCGCAGCGCCTGCTGTTGCGCCAGCACGTCGGCGGCGGTGTGCCAGGTGAAAGGTACACCCGGCGCGCGCTGATGCGGACGCAGGAACAGCATCTCGAACGCTTTGCGCTGCGCCGGCGTCTGCAGGCGGAAGCGCTCGCTGGTGCTGGTGCCGTCCTCGTCGTAATAGGTGGCCTTCAGCCATTCGCCCTTGTCGTCGCGGCCGCTTTGCAGCTCCATGCCGCCGCAGCGCAGCACCAGCGCGTCTTTCAGCTTCAGCGCCGCCTTCAGCATGTCGTCGGGATCAACCAGCACTTCCTGGCACTGGTGGCAGCGGCGCGCGGCGATGTCGTTCTCCGCGCCGCAGTGCGGGCAGCTCTTGAACCGAAAGCGGTAATCGCACTGCTCGCGGTGGCCGTCGTCGTCCTCCAACCAGCCCTGACAGCGGCGGCCGTAGTGCTCGATGATGTCGCCGTTTTCGGTGCACTTGCCCCAGAACAGGTTGGCGAAGCCGCAGGCCGGGCAGAATACCTGTACCGGTTGGCTGTCGCCGTGCGGCTTGCTGACGCCGACCTCCGGCGTGAACAAGTCGTGCGGGTTGCCGGCGTAGTCGAGGATCAGGCAGTCCTCCTTGCCGGGTGCCAGCCGCAGCCCGCGGCCGACGATCTGCTGATACAGGCTGACGGACTCGGTCGGGCGCAGGATAGCGATCAGATCGACGTGTGGCGCGTCGAAGCCGGTGGTCAACACCGCCACGTTGACCAGATAGCGCAGTCGCTGCTGTTTGAACGCCTCGATCAGCGCATCGCGCTCGGCAGGTGGCGTCTCGGCGCTGACCAGCGCGGCCTCGCCGTTCGGCAGCAGGCCGTGGATCTCGCGGGCGTGCTCGACGGTAGCGGCGAAGATCATCACACCCTTGCGATCCTCGGCGTACTCCACGATCTGGCTGATGATGTGCGGCGTGACGCGGTTTTGCCGCTTCAGCTCGCGGTTCAGATCCGCTTCGCTGAACAGGCCGTTGCTTCTGGCCTCCAGTCGGCTGAAATCGTACTGCACGATCGGCATGTCCAGCCGCTCAGGCGGCACCAGGAAGCCGTTCTTAATCATATAGCGCAGCGGCAGCTCGTAGATGCAGTCGCGAAACAGGCTGGCGCCGTCGCCGCGGGTGAAACCGTGGTAATGGTACTGGTAGATCCAGCCCTTGCCCAGGCGATAAGGTGTGGCGGTCAGCCCCAGCAGCCGCAGCTGCGGGTTGGTTTTCTGCAAATGCTGGATGATTTGCTGGTACTGGCTGTCGTCGTCGTCGCTGATGCGGTGGCATTCATCGACGATCAGCAGAGAAAAGGCGCCGTCGAACAGCGGCAGGTTGCGCGCCACCGACTGCACGCTGCCGAACACCACCTTGCCGGCGCTCTCTTTTTGCTGCAGACCGGCGGCGAAGATGTCCGCCTCCAGGCCGTAGGCGCAGTATTTGGCGTGGTTTTGTGCCACCAGTTCCTTGACGTGCGCCAACACCAGCACCCGCCCGCGGGCGCGCTTCGCCAGCTCGGCGATCACCAGGCTTTTGCCGGCGCCGGTCGGCAGCACGATCAGCGCCGGTTCGGGATGCCGACGGAAATGATTGATGGTGGCTTCGACCGCTTCCAGTTGGTAAGGGCGTAGGGTAAAGGCCATAAATGAACGCCGTGGGTTGAGATGGCCGTCGGGAGGCGGTTTTGTCACCGTTGTTTCCACAGAAACCGTGACGTTTTACTCCCCGGCAGCCGAAAAATTTCTATTATTATGCCTTCTGAGCGCGTGCGGTGCGAGGAGCGTGAAAATTACCTCTGTCGGGCAACGCGTTGTGCCGCTATACTCGTGTGACAGCAATCGCTGTTCCCCCACGCGATTTCCCCCCTGAACCTGCCATTTGCACCCGGTGCAACGGCGGGCGTCATATTTTGGCAATACGATCAATGCGATCATAACAACGACAGGCAAAGCAGATCCCATGCGATTGGACAAGTTTTTATCTCAGCAGTTAGGCATTAGCCGTGCGCTGGTGGCGCGCGAACTTCGGGCAAAACGCGTCACCGTGGACGGTGAGGTGGTGAAGAGCGGGGCGATCAAACTGACCCCGGAGCAGGAAGTGGCGTTCGACGGCAATCCGCTGCAGCAGCAGAACGGCCCGCGCTATTTCATGCTCAACAAACCGCAGGGTTACGTCTGCTCCACCGACGATCCCGATCATCCCACGGTGCTGTATTTCCTCGATGAGCCGGTTGCGTACAAACTGCACGCCGCCGGGCGGCTGGATATCGACACCACCGGGCTGGTGTTGATGACCGACGACGGCCAGTGGTCGCACCGCGTCACGTCACCGCGCCACCACTGCGAAAAAACCTATCTGGTGACGCTGGAGCACCCGCTGGCGGAAGACACCGCGCAGCGTTTCGCCGAAGGGGTGCAACTGCACAACGAGAAAGATCTGACGCGGCCGGCGACGCTGGAGCAGGTTGACGAGCGCGTGGTACGCCTGACCATCAGCGAAGGGCGCTACCACCAGGTGAAGCGGATGTTCGCTGCCGTCGGCAACCGGGTGATCGAGTTGCACCGTGAGCGCATCGGCGCCATCGTGCTGGATGACGATCTGGCGCCGGGCGAATACCGCCCACTGACCGAAGAAGAGATCGCCAGCGTGGGCGCGCCGCACCTGCAGGACTGAAAACCTATCATCGATTGCGGCCGATTAAGGAGTCGTGGAACGTGCAACAGAACCGAACCTCTCATCTCGGTTTGATTTTCATTTTGGGCCTGTTGTCCATGTTGATGCCGTTGGCCATCGACATGTACCTGCCCAGTATGCCGGTGATCGCCGCCCAGTTTGGCGTCGAGTCTGGCAGCGTGCAGATGACGCTCAGCGCCTATATGCTCGGCTTTGCCTTCGGGCAGCTGTTTTATGGGCCGATGTCGGACAGCCTCGGCCGCAAGCCGGTGATCCTGTGGGGAACGCTGATCTTCGCCATTGCCGGCTGTGCCTGCGCCATGGCGCAGTCGATCGACCAACTGATCGGACTGCGTTTCCTGCACGGCCTGGCTGCCGCCGCCGCCAGCGTGGTGATCAACGCCCTGATGCGCGACATGTTCACCAAGGACGAGTTCTCGCGCATGATGTCGTTCGTCATTCTGGTGATGACCATTGCGCCGCTGCTGGCACCGATGATCGGCGGCGCGCTGCTGCTGTGGTTCAGCTGGCACGCCATCTTCTGGACCATGGGCGCCGCGGCGCTGATCGGTTCACTGCTGGTGGCCTTGTATATCAAGGAGACGCTACCGAAAGAGCGGCGACAGCGGTTCCACCTGCGCACCACGCTGGGCAACTTCGGTTCGCTGTTCCGCCACAAGCGAGTGCTGAGCTACATGTTGGCCAGCGCCTTCTCGTTTGCGGGTATGTTTTCTTTCCTCAGCGCCGGGCCGTTCGTCTACATCGAGCTGAACCACGTTTCGCCGCAGCACTTCGGCTATTATTTTGCGTTGAACATCGTCTTCCTGTTCCTGACAACGTTGATCAATAGCCGCAACGTGCGGCGGTTCGGCGCGGTCAAAATGTTCAAACTGGGGCTGCTGGTGCAGTTGGCGATGGGGCTGTGGCTGGTGGCGGTGAGCGCCGTCGGCCTCGGCTTCTGGGCGCTGGTGATCGGCGTTGCGGTCTATCTGGGGTGCATCGCGATGATCTCTTCCAACGCCATGGCGGTGATCCTGGATGATTTCCCCCATATGGCGGGCACCGCCTCTTCCCTGGCCGGCACGCTGCGTTTCAGCATCGGCGCGCTGGTGGGGGCGGTGCTGTCGATGGCGCCGGGCAAGAGCGCCTGGCCCATGGTCACCTCGATGGCGCTGTGCAGCATCGTGGCGGTGCTGTTCTATCTTTACGCCAGCCGGCCGCGCGATCGCGCGGCCTGAGGTTCTCCCGATTCGGGGCGTATTGCCCTGAATCGTCACGGGTTGCGCCCTGCCATTTCAGGGGGCAACTGGCAATGAAAAATTTGTTGCTAAATATATGCCTGCTAATTAATTGGTCGTTTTCTCACCTGTGTGCTTTTTGTTAAAAAATCCCACTCTCACACCGCCCAATATTTCTCGCGAGGCGAAGCGTTATGCCGGCTGAGCGGTACGGGGGGTTTGTATTAGGATTGATGTAAATCAAGGTATTAGCTGGTGATGCTGCGCTAACGCGGTGGGGCAAATGTTTCTTCATTGTAAAAATATGGCGACGGAAAAGTAGTCGCATTGCAAGAAAAAAGAGTTGAGATCGCTGCGGGAAAGGGTTACATATAACGCAAAAATGCGAGCTGAGTCGCAAAATGCCGTGAAATAACACCGCACGGCGCGCCAAAAAATGGCACGACATCGGCAAGCACGGGGTCTGGTTAATGGCTTGCGGCAAAATTTACATTTAAATAACATTTGTGCGCGGCAGAGTCGGGAGTCAACGGCTATAACTTAGTAACCCTGTCAGGTAAAAGTGTTTCACCTTTTCAATCTAGGGATTTCATGTGGAGAGTATCCAACTTTCGGTAGTGCATCGCTTGCCGCAAAGTTATCGTTGGCTATCCGGTTTTACCGGCGTGAAGGTAGAACCGCTTCCGTTTAACGGAGTAGACGAGGATAACAACCTGATTGGGCTGAAGTTACTCAGCCATGAAGGGGCCGAGGCCTGGCAGGTTATGCAACAGCTCAATCTGTCGCTGCAGGAGATTCAGGTCGACTGCGCGATCGTCGAATGGGAAGGGGAGCCTTGCCTGTTCGTGCAGCGCAGCGACGAGAGCGCCACCATGTGCCGCCTGAAAAACGTCGGCGCCGCGATTGCTGAACCGCTCAGCGCGCAATACCCTTTCTGAATTCGCCGCTAATCCGCCAACTTCAGCAGTTGACGGGTATAGTCGGCGGCGGGCGCCGCGAAAATCGCCCGGCAGTCTCCTTGTTCAACCACTTCCCCCTGTCGCAGCACGATAACCTGGTGACATAGCGAACGCACCACCTGTAAGTCATGGCTGATGAACAGATAAGCCAGCCGGTGGCGTTGCTGCAGCGATTTCAGCAGCGTCAGGATCTGCGCCTGCACCGATTTATCCAGCGAAGAGGTCGGTTCGTCGAGGATCAGCAGCTGTGGTTGCAGGATCAGCGCGCGCGCGATGGCGATACGCTGACGCTGGCCGCCGGAAAACTCGGTGGGATAGCGATGGCGCAGCTGCGGATCCAGGCCGACCTCCTGCAATACCTCGATCACGCGCTGTTCCCGCTGCTCGGCGCTAAGCCGCTGGTGCACTTCCAGCCCTTCGGCGATGATTTGCTGCACGTTCAGGCGTGGGTTCAGGGCGGAGTAGGGATCTTGGAAGACGATTTGCATCCGGCTGCGGTAGGGCAGCATCTGCTTCATCGTGAGCGGGTGCAGCGGTTCGCCGTCGAACCAGATGGCGCCCCGGGAGGCCAACAGGCGCAGCAGCGCCAGCCCGGTGGTGCTTTTACCCGAGCCGGATTCCCCCACCAGCCCCACGCTTTCCCCGGCGTGCAGCTCGAAACTCAATGATTTCAATGCATAGTGATAATCCACCGTGCGGCGCAGCAGGCCGCGTCGGATGGGGAAGCGCACCTGCAGATCTTCCACCTTGAGCAGCGGCCGCTCGTCGCCGGCGCGCCCGTTGGCTGCGGCAGGCAGCGGCAGCGGCTCACCGACGTCCTCGGCGGCCAGCAGCTGCTGCGTGTAGGGATGCTGCGGCCGGCTGAACAGCTGCGCACGGCCGTTTTGCTCCACGCAGCGGCCCTGGCGCATCACCGCCACGTTGTCCGCCAGGCGGCGCACGATATTCAGGTTGTGGGTGATGAACAGCAGCCCCATGCCCATCTCCTGCTTAAGCTCTTGCAGCAGTGTCAGGATCTGCGCCTGGATAGTGACGTCGAGCGCAGTAGTGGGTTCGTCGGCGATCAGCAGTTTCGGGCGGGTCAACACCGCCATAGCGATCATTACCCGCTGGCGTTCACCGCCGGAGAGCTGATGCGGATAGTCCTGCAGCCGGCTTTTGGCCTGGCGGATGCCAACGCGCTCCAGGCATTCGACGATCTCTGCGCGCGCGGCTTCGCGCCGCAGGCCGCGGTGCAGCATCAGCACTTCCGCCAGCTGTTTCTCGACGGTGTGCAGTGGGTTAAGCGACACCATCGGTTCCTGAAAGATCATCGCGATCTGATTGCCGCGCACCTTGCGCAGCGCCGCTTCCGGCGCATTCAGCAACGAGTCGCCGTTGAACAGGATATCGCCGGTAGGGTAAACCACCGGCGGCGCGGGCAGCAGGCGCAGTATAGACAGAGCGGTGACGCTTTTGCCGGAGCCGGATTCCCCCACCAGCGCCAGCGTTTCCGCCGGCGCTATTTGCAGCGAGAGTTCGTTGACCACCGGCGTGACGGTGTCGCCCTGGCGAAAGGCGATGCTGAGATCCTGAATAGCGAGCAAAGGAGTGGCCATATCAATGCGCCTTGCTGGGGTCAAAGGCGTCGCGCACCGCTTCGCCGATAAAGATTAATAACGACAGCAGCACCGCCAATACCAGGAAGGCGGTGATGCCAAGCCACGGCGCCTGCAGATTGTTTTTGCCTTGCAGCAACAATTCACCGAGCGACGGCGAACCGATCGGCAGACCGAAACCGAGGAAGTCGAGCGACGTCAGGGTAGTGATTGAGCCGCAGAGGATAAACGGCAGGAAGGTCAGCGTCGCCACCATGGCGTTGGGCAGCATATGGCGGGACATGATCACCCGATCCGGCACGCCCATGGCGCGCGCGGCGCGGATGTAATCAAAATTGCGCGTGCGCAGGAATTCGGCGCGCACCACGCCCACCAGGCTCATCCAGCCGAACAGGATGGTGATGCCGAGCAGCCACCAGAAATTGGGCTGGACGATGCTCGACAGCAGAATGATCAGAAACAGCGTCGGCATGCCCGACCATACTTCGATAAAGCGTTGCCCCCACAGATCGAAACGCCCGCCGTAATAGCCCTGAGTGGCGCCGACGCACACGCCGATCAGGCTGGAAAACAGCGTCAGCGCCAGGCCGAACAGCATTGAGATGCGAAAGCCGTACAGCACTCGGGCCAGCACGTCGCTGCCGTTGCTGTCGGTGCCCAGCAGGTTGTGGCGCGAAGGTGGTGAGGGGAAGGGCACCTCGGTAGCGAAGTTGATGGTGTCGTAACTGAAGCGGATTGGTGCCCAGACCGCCCAACCGTGGCGTTCAATCTGCCGCTGAACGAACGGATCCTGATAGTCGGCTTCGGTGTTCAGTTCGCCGCCGAAGGCGGTTTCGCTGTAGTTAATCATAAACGGCAGGTACAACCGGCCTTCATAACGCACCAACAGCGGTTTGTCGTTGGCGATCAGATCGGCGGCCAGGCTCAGGGTGAACAGCACCAAGAAGATCCACAGCGACCAGTAGCCGCGGCGGTTGCGGCGAAAACGCGCCCAGCGCGCCTGGTTGCTCGGGCTAAGGTGGCTCATTGGCGGGCCTCGAAATCAATGCGCGGATCGACCAGGGTGTAGGTGATATCGCTGAGGATATTCAACAGCAGGCCGATCAGGGTGAAGATATACAGCGTGCCGAACATCACCGGGTAGTCGCGCTGCAGCGTGGCGTCGTAGCCCAGCAGCCCCAGGCCGTTGAGCGAGAACATGACTTCTATCAGCAGCGAGCCGGTGAAGAACATGCTGATAAAGGTGGCCGGAAAACCGGCGATCACCAGCAGCATGGCGTTGCGGAACACGTGGCGGTACAGGATCTTTTTCTCATCCAGTCCTTTGGCGCGGGCGGTGGTGACGTACTGCTTGCGGATCTCGTCGAGGAACGCGTTTTTGGTCAGTATGGTCAGGGTGGCGAAGCCGCCGATCACCGTCGCCAGCACCGGCAGGGTGATGTGCCACAGGTAGTCGGCGATCTTTGCCGGCCACGAGAGGGTATCGAAGTTGCTGGAGACCAGACCGCGCAGCGGGAACCAGTCCAGGTAGCTGCCGCCGGCGAACAGCACAATCATCAGGATGGCGAACAGGAAAGCCGGAATGGCGTAGCCGATGATGATCAGCGTGCTGCTCCAGGTGTCGAACGCGCTGCCGTTGTGGACGGCTTTGCGGATGCCGAGCGGGATCGACACCAGGTAGATGATCAGCGTGCTCCAAAGGCCCAGCGTGATGGAGACCGGCAGGCTCTGGCCGATCAGCTGCATCACCGAGGCGCCGCGAAACAGGCTGTCGCCGAAGTCGAAGCGCATATAGTTCCACAGCATGGTGAAGTAGCGTTCGTGCAGCGGTTTGTCGAAGCCGTAGCGTTTTGTGATCTCGGCGATCACCTCCGGATCCAGGCCGCGCGAACCGCGATACTGTCCTTCGGTTGCGGCGGGAACGCCGGCTCGAACATGGCCCAGGCCTTCGCCGACACCGCCGCTGCCAAAACCGCTGCCATGCCCCAGCTCAATGGCGGCGATGGCCTGATCGACCGGGCCGCCGGGTGCAATTTGCACGATAAAGAAGTTGATGGTGATGATCGCCCATAGGGTGGGGATCACCAGCAACAGTCTGCGTATCAGATAGGCCGCCATTCCGACTCCTTATTGCCGTTGAGCCGGTAAACGCGCCGCCTTGTTGACGTCGTACCACCAGTTGTCGAAGCCGATCGCATAGGCCGGACGGATCGGCGGCGTGGAGAACTTGTCCCAATAGGCATAGCGATCGTGGTTGGAGTACCACATCGGCAGCATGTAGTTGTTCCAGGTCAGCACCCGGTCCAGCGCGCGGCCGAGCGGCAGCAGGGCTTTTTCGTCGCCCTGATGGGCGGCGATTTGGTTGACCAGGCTATCGACCGCCGGATCTTTGACGCCGGGGGTGTTGTAACTGGAGTTGACGTACTCCGAACCCCAAATGATTTGCAAGTTGGTGGTGGGGAACGCCATCGCTTGATAGACCGTCGGCATCATGTCGAAATCGCGTTCGCGCAGACGGCGCGTGTACTGTGAGGCGTCGACCTCGCGAATTTGCATATCGATGCCCAGCCGCTGCAGGTTATGGCGGAATGGCAATACGTACTGAAAGTTGCTGCCGCTCAGCAGCATCAGCTCGAAGGTGAACGGCTGGCCGGTTTTGGCGTTGACCAGCTTTTGATTTTTGACCACCCAACCGGCTTCTTTCAGTAGTTGGGTCGCCTTCAGCAGGTTTTGCCGATCGCTGCCGCTGCCGTCGGAAGCGGGTGGCTGGTAGATGCTGGTAAACACCTCAGGCGGCACCTGGCCTTTGAGCGGCGCCAGCAAGGCCAGCTCGGCGGCGTCCGGGTAGCCGCGGGCGGCGTAGGCGGTGTTTTGGAAATAGCTGTCGGCGCGCTGATAGGCGTTGTAATACAGCGCCTTGTTCATCCAGTTGAAGTCGAAAGCCAGGCCGATCGCTTCCCGCACCCGCCGATCGGCGAACTGCGGTTTTTGGATGTTGAATGCCAACCAGCGGGTATTCTGGGCAGCCTGATTGATCTCGTCTTGCTTGATGATGTAGTTACGCGCGAAGTTGCCGCCCTGGTACTGGGTGGCCCAGCTTTTGGGCGACGGCTCGATGCGGAAATCGTAAGCGCCGGCCTTGAAGGCTTCCAGCGCTACTTTATCGTCCAGGTAATAATCGTAGCGAATGCTGTCGAAGTTATAGCGGCCGCGGTTTACCGGCAGGTTGGCGGCCCAGTAATCGCGCACTCGCTGGTAGGTGATGTACTGGCCGAGACGGTAATCGCCGATTTTATACGGGCCGCTGGCGAGCGGCGGGATGTTGAGCGGCTCATTGAGCTTATGCCCTTGCCAAAAAGCAGCCGGGAGGATCGGCAGACTGCCGAATAGCGACAGCATCGCCTCTTTGTTCGGCTGTGGAAACTCCATACGCACCGTCAAACGCGAGATAGCCTTGACCGTGACGCCTTTGTAATAAGAGCGAAACTGCGGCACGCCTTCGGTCATGAACTTGTTGAAGGTAAAGGCCACGTCGGCGGCGGTGATCGGGGTGCCGTCCTGGAAGCGGGCGCGGGCGTTGATGTCCACTTCGACCCAGCGCAGATCGCTGGGGTAACGGGCCGATTCGGCAATCAGCGGATAAAAGCTGCCGGGTTCGTCGTCGGACGTCGCGAACAGGGTATCGTAAAGTTGGTCGGTACGGGCACCGGGCACGCCGCGGGTGGCGAAGCGGTTGAAGTTGTCGTAGGTGCCGATGGCCGCCAGCCGCACGTCGCCGCCTTTGGGCGCCGCCGGATTGACGTAGTCGAAATGGCTGAAGTCGGTGGCGTATTTCGGTTCACCGAGAAGGGCGAAAGCGTAGCTTTCGTTGAGGGCTTCGGCCTGCAGACCGAAGCTCAGTGCCGAGAGCACCAGAGCAGCGAAAATGCGCACGGACATCGGACGGTAAGCTCCTGCTGTGGAATAAAGTACAACTGCGCCCAGCATAACATTCTTCGGGCAGGCACAGGGTAAAGATGCTTAAAGATTAACTATTTTTTTGCCTGATAATCAAAGACCTGATGAGCATTGCAGTAAGCAACGAAATTGTCGATGCTTAACGGTTTGCTAAAATAGTAGCCCTGCATAAAGTTGACGCCGTGCTCCTGCAGGAACTGCATCTGCTCGGCAGTTTCCACGCCCTCGGCCACCGTCAGCATTTTCAGCTTTTTCGCCAGGGAGATCACCGCATCCAGCACCGGCGCGGTGACCGTGTCCTGGCCGATGGTGTTGACGAAGCCACGGTCGATCTTCAGGTAATCCATAGTGAAACGTTCAAGGTAGATCAACGCGCTGTGGCCGGTGCCAAAATCGTCCACCGCGATCTCAATGCCCTGTTTGTGCAGCCAGTCGAACTCTGCCAGCGCGCTTGCTTCTTCCACCATGCCGCGCTCGGTGATTTCAAACACCAGCGTAAAATAATTGCCCGGCAGCTGCGCCAACAGTTCATACACGTCCTGGTGGAACGACGGTGCGCTGAGGTGGGTAGGGGAGATGTTGAGGCCGACTTTGCCTCCCTGTGGCAACGCTTTAGCGAGCTGCGGCGCATCTTCGGCGATTAGCCGGAACAGGTGGCGGGTAAGCGGCACGATCAACCCGTTATTTTCGGCGTAGGGGATAAAGACATCGGGTGGGATACGGCCCTCGATCGGATGCTGCCAGCGGATCAACGCTTCCAGCCCGCCGATGCTGTTGCTGCTGGTATGGAACACCGGCTGGTATTCGATAAAGAACTCGTTGCGCTTGATGCCGCGCAGCAGCGCGCGTTCGGGGCTTTGCCGCAGCAGCAGCATATAGTAGCAGAGTACGCCGATCATTAATGACAGCACCAGGCTGCCCAGCAGCGTCAGGCGAATGTCGTTGGGTGTCAGCTTCTCGTTGTAGAACATGATGGTCAACGGAAGATTGGGCAGCGTCAGGTTATCGGCTTTACCTTTCGGCAGCTGATCGACCGGCATCAGATTCGGGCTGAAGGTGGTCAGCGCGCGGTTGCCCATCACTATGGCGATGCCCGGCGCCTGTTCATCGTGTGAGGTGAACAGCAGATAGGGCATCAGATCGATGTCCAGCGTAGCGAGGATGCCGGTCGCCCGCTCGCCGGGATGCCGCAGCCAAACCGCAACCGCTGGCTTATTTGGCACGATCGGCGTGCCCTGCTGCAGCTTCAGATCCAGGGGCAGATCCCAGTCGATGTCCTGATAGAGGTTTTTCATCGGCAACATCATGTCGCCGGTAGCGGAGGAGCAATAGGCGTAACCGTCCTTCACCAACAGGAAAGTGCGCACGCCGCTGGTAAAGGCCGCCTGGTAGGTAATGTCTGATTGGCTGGAGAGGCAAGGCTTGTCCAGCAGCGGCATCATTTGCTGCATCACGGCCATCAGGTGCGAGATATAGCCCTGCGTGAATTTTTGCGTACGCGCTTCGACCTTGTGTTGATATTGCGTACGCTGGTGGTTGATCAAAGAAAGCGTGACCGCGGTGAATAGCGTAAAAAATACCAGGGCGGCGACACAGCTTTTAGCCAGGCTGCGCTGTCGGTGCGACACGCTGCGGGCGAAAGCTCTTTTCAACCCCATAGTCGAGCCCTCTGCAACTGGGCATCAGGAGTGTCGCTCAGCCATTTAATGGATTGTGCCAACGGCTTTTTTTTCATTTTTGCTGTTTATCCCGTACCCAACCGGCGGCGCTGTTTAAATACGCGGCGTCACCGATAAAAATATAATGCGCATATTTTAAGCGGAAACGTTTTAAATAACGCCGGGGCGCCGTTGCCGTCATCTGACGATAATAGGCGAGTTTTGCTTCGGCGGCGCGATTTCCAGCCAACAGTTTATCAAAATAATGGTGTGCGGTGACGTTAAGCGGGGAAAGGTGACGATAAGGCAGGAATCAATTTCGATGATACCTGTTCGACAGCCAAAAAAACGCCGCCCGTAGGCGGCGCTTATCGCTCGTTTGGTCTTCAGGATCTTCAGGGCATTACACCGTCAGCCGCTGGTCAGCACCCGACGCGCTTCTCGATAACGTTTATCCCAGTAGTTATCGGTCAGCTTGGAAATCATGACGCCACTGCTGGTGGAAGCGTGAACGAATTGATCGTTGCCTAAATAGATGCCGACATGGCGCCCGGTAGAACCGGCGCGGAACAGCACTAAATCACCGGCGCGCAGCTTGGTGCGCTGGATTTTCTTGCCGAGATCTTCCTGTTCATAGGTAGAACGCGGTAAATCCATACCGAACTGTTCGCGGAAGGTGCGCTGGACAAACGCCGAGCAATCGATGCCGCGCTTGGTGTCACCGCCTAAGCGGTAGCGAACGCCTTTCCAGTCCGCGTACTGATCCATAATCTTTGACTTGACGTCAACGTTGCGGACCATCGCTTCGAATTCATCCTGAGAGGCTTGCAGTAAAAGACCGTCTTTGTCATTAACTGCACGCATCTCAGTTTGTGCGTTATTCAAGTTCGAAGTGTGAGTCGAGCTGCACGCTGACAGCATAACCGCAGCGGCAATTGCAGGGACTACCCGCAAAAAATATCTCAGAAACGGTTGAGATTTGACCATTGTTGTTGTTTTCCCTTGAAGTCCTTAACGACGAAAGTCGCTACCTGAAAAATGCCAAACGGAACGAGCCTAGTCCGCACCTGTTGCATCGACAACCAGTTACCGCTGAAAACGTGCGAGAACGCACATTTTTATCGGATTCCATACTGATTCGACTTAAACCAGGCACAAACGCATCTGAGATTACCGGAACAAATAGGGGATTGCGAGTCTTTTTCCCGTCTTTTTTATATGAATTTGTGATGTAACATAATGTAAAACTTCATATAAAAAACGCCAATTGTCCGATGTATGAATTTGGCGTGAAATCAGGTTGCAAAAGCGTTAACGGTCGGCGGCGAAATTCTGCGTTCAGCGAAGGGATAAAGGGCGGGAGGCGGGCGCCTCCCGGTATGAGTCATAGCCGCACGTTATGGCTGGCCGGGGCGGTGGCTACCGGGCAACAGGCGGTTTAAACGCTCGACAATCCAATCGCTGCAAGGTGTCATCAGCACCCAACTGGCGCCAACCAGCACTACGGACAGCGAGCCGACGGCGATATCGGTAAACCAGTGAGCGCCAATCATCACGCGTGGCAATGAAAAGACCAGCGTAATCAGGAGGGCGACGGCGAAGGCGCCGCGGCCGAAATAGCGCAGCATAAAGCAGGAAAAAATAATCAGCATCATGCCGTGGTCGCCGGGGAAGCTGTCGCCGGAAGCGTCCTTGGTGGGAATGCCGGTCAGCTCGCTGACGCGATTGATATTGTCGAAGGTCAGGGTGGGGCTCGGATGTTTCACCGGCAGCAGGTGACCAAGCTGATTCAGCACCACGGCGGTCAGCAGCATCACCACGCCGGTGATCACCAGGCGGCGGCGGCCGGCCGCGTCCTGCTTCAGGTAGAAGAACAGATACAGCAAACCCATGGCGAGCAGCGAGATAACGTCGAACGCGCGGTTGTTGGTGATGGCGACCAGGTGCAAAAATGCCGGGTCGGTGGCCAGATGGCGGTTAAAGAAGAAGAAAATCGCCGAATCCAGGGTAAACCAGCCGCCGTGATTGGCCGGCAGGAACCAGGACAGAAACAGCGCAATGCCCAGTAAGTTGAAGAAGAGAATGAAGGGTAAATTGCGGCGTGTCATGACATAACCTGTTGAAAAAATGAAAACGAAACAAAACCCGGCCGCCCTGCGACAACCGGGGGGGCAACGGTACGGGGTTTAACTTAAACGAATCTTAAACAAGGCGGATTGCAGGGCGTTCCAGTCGGCATTTTCGCTGTGGATCAGTTCAATCCGGCTGTCGAGCGGCGCGATCGGGCGGGTTTCGATGCTGAGATCCTGTCCCTGGCGATTGATCAGCAACGTACCTTCGGGGATGCGCACCACGCCTTTGGCGCGTTCGACCGGGGCCAGTCGCACCCACTCCATAAAGCTGACGGTGTCGAACTGGGTGTCGCCGTCAAAAATCCAGCCACAGCTGGTGAAGCCTTGCCCCTCGTTCAGCGCTCGACGCCAGCGGGCGTGCTCCGGCAACCGCAACGCCGCCAGCCCCTGCGTTTTCGCCTGACCATGATGATGCTGCGCGTCCGGTAATTCTGTACGATTCGTGCGCGGAAGTGACAACAGCGCGGTATCCGCCTCGCCTTGCGCGATGGTATAGCAGGGCCGCTGCAGCGGATCTTGCGCCCTCCAGGTTTCCAGCGCCAGCCGATCTTCCGGCTGATAGGTATCGCTTTTGCTGGCCAAAATGATGTCGGCCGCGGCTAACTGATCGCGGAAATTTTCGTTATCGCGATAGCGGGGCTGGCTGAGGTGACGGGCATCCAGCAGGCACAGCGTGGCCTGCAGATCGATCCAGCCGGCATAGCTCTCTTGGGTCAGCAGCGACAGGATTTGTTTCGGATGTCCAAGTCCGGTCGGCTCGATCAGCAGCCGGTCCGGTTTGGCCTGCTGCAACAGCATATTCAAGCCCACCTGCATCGGCAGGCCGTTGACGCAGCACATGCAGCCGCCGGGGATCTCTTTGAGCACCGCGCCGGTGTCCGCCAGCAGCGCGCCGTCGATGCCGATCTCGCCGAATTCATTGACCAATACCGCCCAGCGTTCATGTTCGGGCTTATGAGCCAGCAAATGGCGGATGGTGGTGGTTTTACCGCTGCCGAGGAAGCCGGTAATGAGATTGGTTTTAGTCATTAATAATTCCCGGTGCAAAAATTAACCTGCTTAATAAATGAGTTACGCTGCCTTATCGGTGAAGCGGCGGCGATTTAATTTGTGCTCTATCTCGCAAATTTTGCACGTCACCCTGCGTTTTTCAACCGGTAAAATCCACGGTTCATGACAAGAAAATTCTTAGATAAAACCCTGTATTAGATACGGTTAACTTTTGTTAGTAGCTTGTTTTTACATTGTTAATGACGCGATTAACGATCAAATCTCGTCCCTTTCCTTGCGATTATTCCTAACAAGATCCTCTATGGTTAAATTGGCTTAACTAAAAATGAGGTTGCCATGAATGCCTTTCGGTTATTTTTGATCGTAGGAATGTTGTTTTCATGGACGGCAGTGAGTCATGCAGGAGTGGCCGGCGGAGTCATTCGCTTCGTCGGTTCTATCGTTGAAAGTCCTTGCACGGTCAATATTGCAGATTCTAAGGCGAATACGCAGTGTTACCGCAACGGCCAGCGTTATCAGGCCCAGCAAGCGTTGTCAGGTTTTGATACTACACGCAAAGAACTTCCGCTAAATCTAGGCACAACCGAAATGAAGTGGGTAGACCAACAGAAGAAACTCGCTGTTATGACGGTCGTTTATCGTTAAGTCGTTCCGCCATGCCGGCGTAACGTTACGCCGGCATGGTTATTCTCGGCCTTGCAGGCTACTCACCGCATCACCCACTCCCTCACCGTTTCACGCGCTCCGCGATCGCGCAGCGACAAATAGGCTTGCGTCACGGCGTCTGTAAACGCCGCATGTGTCGCCAGCGTTTCACCGAACACCGATTTCAGCGCCAGCAGCCCCTTAACGCGCCGCCGATCGTCCGGCGTTGCGGCGATCGTCTGTTGCAGCACGTCTGCCAGCGGATCGCGAATGTCGATCCGCTGACCGGCATCATCGACGCCGCCAACGTAACGCATCCAGCCCGCCACGCCCAGCGCCAGCCCGCTATAGTCGCCGCCGTGCCGCAGATGCCAGCGCACCGTGTCCAGCAGGCGCTGCGGCAGCTTCTGTGAACCGTCCATGGCGATCTGCCAGGTAAGGTGTTGCAGCGCCGGATTGCTGAAGCGCGCGATAAGCTGTGCGGCGTAGTCGGGCAGACTGATGCCGGTGACGCTTAGCGTCGGGGCCTGTTCGTCCAGCATCAGCCGCAGGGCGGCGCGGCGATAGTGCTCATCTGCCATGCACTCGTTGATGTAGCGGTAGCCGCCCAGGTAGCCCAGATAAGCCAGGAACGAGTGGCTGCCGTTCAGCATGCGCAGCTTCATGTGCTCAAACGGCAGCACATCGCTGACCAACTGGGCACCGGCCAGCTCCCACGCCGGGCGTCCGGCGGTGAAGTTGTCTTCCACTACCCATTGAATAAAGGGCTCACAGGCGATGGCGCATTCGTCGCGCACGCCGCCCAGCGCGGCGGCGATCTCATCCAGCGTGGCCGGCGTGGCGGCCGGCACGATGCGATCTACCATGGTGCAGGGGAAGGTGGCGGCGGTGGCGATCCAATCGGCGAGCGCCGGATCCCGCGCCTGCGCCAGATCGAGGACCGCCCGACGCAGCACGTGGCCGTTCTCCGGAATATTGTCGCAGGAGAGCAGGGAGAAGGCGGGCAGGCCGCGTTCGCGCCGCAGCCGCAGCGCCTCCACCAAAATGCCGGGCACGGTCTGCGGCTGATGCGGCGCCGCCAGATCGGCGACGATCCCCGAATGCTGCCGATCCAGCCGCCCACTGCCGGGCTCGATGCAGTAACCTTTTTCGGTGATGGTCATCGAGACGATCGCCACCTGCGGCTCGGCCAGCTTCTCCAGCACCGCGGTGATGCCCTCCAGTTTGCGATGCAGGCTCTCATGCACCGCGCCGACTACGATGGCCTGATGGCTGTCCGCGCCTTTTTCCAGCACGCTGTACAGATGATCCTGTTGCCGCAGCGCCTCAAACAGCGGCACGCCGCCGGAAAGACTGATTTCGCAAATGCCCCAATCGCCGCCGTGGGCGTTCAGCACCCGATCGGTCAGCAACGCCTGATGCGCGCGGTGGAACGCGCCGAAGCCGAGGTGCACGATGCGGCTGCGCAGGGCCTGACGGTCATAGTCCGGCTGCCGGACGGCGCTCGGCAGCGGGGTGTTGGCGATCGTTTTCATCTCATCTCCAAAGCATGTAAGACATCTGGCGGGCCACTTGCCTCAAGTTAGCAGACCAGTTTTCTGCCGTACAGGCAGGGCGGCGCCGACGATAAAAAACTGCGCTCAGTGTAAGGTTGTCGGCCAGTTAAAGAAATTGGTCAGTCCAAAATAAGCCAGAATCGTGAAGTGGATCAACCAATGAGGGGTTCGGTTTTGACAGCACAGGGCGAAGGAGTAAGTTAAAGATAACTGACATCTAAATTAAACTGGTATAACAGCATCGCGGTGCGAAACAGGCATAAGGACAAAACATGGAACAAACATGGCGTTGGTATGGCCCGAACGATCCGGTCTCTTTAGACGACGTGCGTCAGGCTGGGGCGACCGGGGTGGTGACGGCGTTACATCATATCGCGAACGGTGAAGTCTGGCCGATCGACGAGATCCGCGCGCGCCAGGCGCTGTTGGCGGAAAAGGGGCTGGTGTGGTCGGTAGTTGAGAGCGTGCCGGTGCATGAGGAGATCAAAACCCACAGCGGCGACTGGCGGCGGTACATCGCCAATTACCAGCAGTCGCTGCGCAACCTGGCGGCCTGCGGCATCGACACCGTCTGCTACAACTTCATGCCGATCCTCGACTGGACGCGCACCGATCTGGCCTATCCGCTGCCGGACGGTTCCAAAGCGCTGCGTTTCGATCAGATAGCCTTTGCCGCGTTCGAGCTGCATATCCTGCAGCGTGCCGGCGCCGAGGCCGACTATACGCCGCAAGAGCGCAGCCAGGCGGCGGCCTGTTTCGCCGCCATGAGCGAGGAGGAAAAAAACCGGCTGACGGGTAACATCATCGCCGGGCTGCCGGGGGCGGAAGAGGGCTACACGCTGGAACAGTTCCGCCGCCGGTTGGCGGAATACGACGGCATCGACAAGGCGCGGCTGCGAGAAAACATGGCGGTCTTTCTGCGTGCCATCGTGCCGGTGGCGGAAGAGGTTGGTATCCGGCTGGCGGTGCACCCCGACGATCCGCCGCGGCCGATCCTCGGCCTGCCACGCATCGTCTCTACGATTGAGGACATGCAGTGGCTGAAGCAGACCGTCGACAGCATTTATAACGGTTTTACCATGTGCACCGGCTCCTACGGCGTGCGCGCCGACAACGATCTGGTGCGGATGATTGAAACCTTCGGCGATCGCATTCACTTTACCCACCTGCGTGCCACCTGCCGCGAGGAGAACCCGAAAAGCTTCCACGAAGGGGCGCACCTGCAGGGCGATGTGGACATGGTGGCGGTGATCGAAGCGATCTTGACCGAAGAGCTGCGTCGGCAGCGGGCGGGCGATCGGCGGCCGATCCCGATGCGTCCCGATCATGGGCATCAGATGCTGGACGATTTGAAAAAGAAAACCAATCCGGGCTATTCGGCCATCGGACGGTTGAAAGGGCTGGCGGAACTGCGCGGCGTCGAGCTGGCGCTCAAGCGGCGCTTTTTCCCGGAATTGCCGTAGCGCAAAACGAAACGGGGCCAAGTACCGGCCCCGTGGGCGCCGGCTAGTCGGCGCGGCTCATATAGCGGCGTTCGGCGATATGAATGCGAATTTTGTCGCCGGCGCTGAGGTATTCCGGCACGTGGATCACCAGACCGGTCGCCATGGTGGCCGGTTTGTTGCGGGCGCTGGCGGAAGCGCCTTTGATGCCCGGCGCGGTCTCGACGATTTCCATGTCCACGGTCTGCGGCAGCTCCAGAGCCAGCACCTGGCCGTCCAGCGTCAGCACCTGCATGCCCGGCAGGCCGCCTTCCGGAATGAACAGCAGCTCGTCTTCGATCTGGTCTTTCTTGAAGATGTACGGAGTGTAGTCTTCGTCATCCATGAACACGTATTCTTCGCCGTCGATATAGGAGAAGTTCACCTTGCGACGCGACAGGGAAATGGTGTCCAGGATATCGTCGCCCTTGAAGCGTTCTTCCACTTTCAGGCCGGTGCGCACGTCGGAGAAGCGCATTTTGTACAGGGTGCTGGCGCCGCGGGCGCTCGGGCTCTGCACGTCGATATCTTTTACCAGCAGCAGCTTGCCGTTGTAGCTGATCGCCATGCCGCGCTTAATTTCGTTAGCTCTTGCCATTTCAATTCATCCGCAATGAAGAGTATTAGAGAAGTTGCGACAAGGTACTCGCGCCGCCGATTTCAGGCAATAGCCCGGCGTAAAAACAGTGCGGGAAAGGGAGAGCGGGCGCCCTCCCTTCGAGGATCACTGGAAGACCGGCAGCAGGCCGAACAGCGACAGAATATGCGCGGCGGCGTTGATCAGCCCGAACAGGATGACGAACAGGATCACGCCGTTGCCGCCCGGTGCGCGGTAATCCGCCTGCGGATAGCGGCGGCGGCTGGCGCGCGCCATCAGCGCCGGCACGATCACTGCCCAAATGGTGGCCGCCAGCCCGGCGAAGCCGATGGCGTACAGGAAACCGTTCGGGAACAGCAGCGCGGCCAGGGTCGGCGGCACAAAGGTCACCAGTGCGGTCTTGCTGCGTCCGACGGCGTCGTCCTTGAACTTGCAGAAGTCCGCCAGGTAGTCGAACAGGCCCAGCGACACGCCGAGGAACGAGCTGGCCAGCGCCATATAGGAGAAGGCGTTCAGCAACTGGCTGACGGTCTGGCTGCTGGAGACGTTGCCCATTTGCTTGAGCAGGCTGCCGATATTGCCGCCCTCGGCGATCACCTGCTTAAAGGCATCGCGCGCGATATTGCCCTGAATCACATACTGCCACAGGATGTAGATCGCCAATGCCAGCAGGGTGCCGTACACCAGGCTGCGCACTACGGAGCCGCTGTCCTTGTGGTAGTACTTCACCAACCCGGGAATGTTGCCGTGGTAGCCGAATGAGGTCAGCAGGTAAGGCAACGCCGCCAGGGCGTAGGGCAGATAGCTGGCCTGGTCATCGCCGGTGTTGAACAGCACCGCAGGCTGCACGTGGGTGAACATGTCGCCCACCGACATCACGAAGGTGATCACCATACCGCCGATCAGAATGGTGCTCAGGCGATCGACCGCGCGGGTGGAGAGCCAGACGATAAACGCCACGACCAGCGCGAACACCAGGCCGGCGGTGGTCTGGCCGACGCCGACGATGCCCTCCAGCGTGTGGGCGATGATCGAGCCGCCGGCGGAGATATAGGCGTAAGTCAGGATATACAGCACGAACGCCACCGACAGGCCGTTCACGGCGTTCCAGCCTTTACCCAGCAGATCCTTGACCATGGTGTTGAAACTGGCGCCGCTCGGGTAGTGCAGCGTGGCTTCGAGGATCATCAGGCCGGAAAGCAACATGCAGGCCCAGGTATACACCAGCAGCGCGACGGAGCCGCTGAACCAGACGCCGGAAGTGACGATCGGAATGGAAAACATGCCGGCGCCAACGGCGGTACCGGCAATGATCATCGCGCCGCCGAGAACGGAAGGGCGGGCCAGCTTCTGGATGGTGTCCGTAGACATGAGGGCTCCTGGGATGGGTTCTTTTGTACTAGCTCAATGGTACATGGGCGCATGACGCATGTAAAGCGGGGGAATTGCACGTTTCACGCGTTTTTTCCTTTAAATCAAGGTTTGTTGGGCGTTTATTCGCCATAGGTGAAACCGGTGGCGCAGGGCGATGAGTGTAAAGATCGCAAGGGGGCAGGGATTCTGCTGGCGGCCACCGCACGCGGCTGCTATTGTCGCGCTTCTTTTCCCCAGCCCACCAGGAGTAGCGCTGATGGACTGTCGCAGCGACTGCGGCGCCTGCTGTATCGCGCCGTCAATATCCAGCCCGATCCCTGGCATGCCGAACGGCAAGCCCGCCAATACCCGCTGCATTCACCTGGATGAACGGCTGCGCTGCGGCCTGTTTCATTCGCCGCTGCGGCCGAAAGTGTGCGGCAGCCTGCAGCCGAGCCGCGACATGTGCCACGATCACCGCGATCAGGCGCTGATTTATCTCGCCAGGCTGGAAGCGGACACCGCGCCCTAAGCGTCTTTCAACCGCCACAGGCACAGCGTGGCCCCCACCGTCATCGCCAGCGCGGCGTAAAACACCGCATGGTAGTTCCAGATTTCCGCCACCGCGCCGGCGATCGAGCCGGCGATGATCCAGCCCACCCGGGTGGTGTTGGTGAACAGCGTGGTGGCCACGCCGGCCTGGCCGGGCATCAAATCCTGAAAATAGAGCATGCCGATCCCCGCCAGCACGCCGATAAACGCCGCATTCAGCAGCTGCAGGGCGATGAGCGGCCAGCTGCCGGTGATAAACAGCAGGCCGCAGTAGAACAGCACGCCGGCGACCACCGCCCCGCGCATCAGGCGGCGTTTGCCGCAGCGCTTCGCCGCCAGGCCGGCGAGCAGCATGACCGGGATCTCCAGCCCGGCGGCGGCGCCCATCAATATCCCGGCCAGCCGCTCCGGCAGCCGCAGCTCGTGCACCACGTACAGCGGCATGTTGATCAGATACATGCTGTTGGCGGTCCACATCAGGGTGCAGGCGACGAACAACAGCAGCGAATCGCGGCGGTGCTGCCGCGGTGCGGCCAGGGGCGCGTTCGTCGCCGCGGTTTTCGGCATTGAGGGCAGCCGTTTCCACACCAGCAGGCCGCACAGCACAAAGGCCGCCGCGCCCGCCAGATACATGGCCTTGAAGCCGAAGCCCAGCGCCAGCGCGAAGGCGATCGGCGGGCCAATGACCCAGGCCAGGGAGACCTGGGCGCGCATGATGGAGGTGAACATCACCGCCTCGCGGCCGGTACGGTCGGCATGCTCACGCGCCAGCGCAAACATCTGCGGGTTGGCGGTGGAGCCGAAGCTGGTAAGCACCACGCCGACGATCAGCAGCAGGTAATAGTCGCGGTTCCAGGCGAACAGCGTGAACCCCAGCGCACCCAGCATGCAGCAGAGGAAAATAAGTGACTTGCGGTCGCCTTGTTTATCCGAACGGCCGGCGAGAAACTGACTGACCAGAATGCCGATCACCGCGCTGCCGGTAAAGAACAGCCCGACCAGCGCCGGCCGTACCTTGACCTCGGTTTCCAGAAACAGACTCAGCGTCGGGGTTTGCAGGGCGCCGGCGATGCCGGTAAGAAACGCCACCGCCAAAAAGGCCAGCGAAGTGAGATCGGGCGCGCGTCGCGTTACTGCGGATGAAGTCGGCATGGTGGTTGAGAATTCGTCGAAAAAGGAAGGTCGCGCGCATCATACGCCCGTTGAAATGAAACGCAAACCGCTCCCTTGCGGCGAAGGGTAAACGGATATGTCGCGCGGCGACGAGAAAAAAGGGGCGCGTTGCGCCCCCCTTGCTTGCCGATAAATCAGGCGCCTTGCGGCACCGCGTGCGCGGTATTTTTCAATACCGGCCCCCGATACTTCTCGATCTGCAGCTGCGCCATCTGCCCGCAGTTGCCCTGCGCCAGGCTGGAAGAGCCGATGTCGAAGGTCAGGCAGTTGACGTTGCCGTTCTTGCACAGCGAGCCGGGTTGCGCCGGATCGGCCGGATCGAACCAGGCGCCTTCGCTGATGCGCACCACGCCCGGTCGCACGTCTTCGCTGACCACCGCGCCCACCAGGATCTGACCGCGATCGTTGAACGCCCGCACCAGATCGCCGATGCTGATGCCGCGCGGCTGCGCGTCTTGCGGGTGGATCAGGATCGCTTCACGATCCGCTACTGCGTATTTCTCGCGCAGCGGCGTATTGTCGAGCTGAGAGTGCAGCCGGTTGGTCGGGTGCGCGGTATTGAGCGACAGCGGGTATTTAGCCGCTTCCGGGCCGCGATACCACTCGTGCGGCGGCATCCAGGTCGGGATGCCGGGGCAATCCTCGTAGTGCATTTTGGCGATAGCATCGGAGTAGATCTCGATCTTGCCCGACGGCGTGCCCAGCGGGTTCAGCAACGGGTTGTCGCGATAGTCGGCGAAGCGCACCCACTGCTTGTTGGCCTCCGGCACCGGGAAGCGCACGTAGTTGTTGGACTGCCAGAACATGTCGAACGGCGGCAACGCCACCCGGGCGGCGCGGGCCTGGTTCTTCATGTCGTCGTACATGCCTTTCAGCCACTGGGTTTCGTCCTTGCCCTCGGTAAAGGCTTCCTGCACGCCCAGTTTGGCCGCCATCGCCGAGAAGATATCGAAGTCGCTGCGCGACTCGTGCTGCGGCGGCACGCATTGATGCATCGGGAACACATAGAGCTGCGAATAGTCGCCGCCCATCTCCAGATCGTTGCGTTCGTAGCTGGTGGTGGCCGGTAGCACGATGTCGGCATGCTTGGCAGTGGCGGTCCAGTAAGGCTCGTTGACCACGATGGTGTCCGGCCGCTGCCAGGCTTTGACCAGGTTATTGGTGTCCTGATGCTGGTGGAAGGTGTTGCCGCCCGCCACATACACCATTTTCACCTCGGGATAGGTGACCTTGGCACCGTTGAAGTCGATGGTTTTGCCCGGGTTGCTCAGGCATTCGGCGATGCGCGCCACCGGGATCGGCGCCGGCGAGTTCTTCGGCGCATTGCCGGCGGAGATGCCGGCGATGATGCCGCCTTTGGCGGTTGGGCTGCCGCCGGAGGAATAGTGGTAGCTGAAGCCGAAGCCGCCGCCCGGCAGGCCGATCTGGCCGAGCATCGCCGCCACCGTCACCAGCAGCCAGTGTTGCTGTTCGCCGTGGTGCTGGCGTTGAATGCCCCAGCCGCCCATGATCATGGTGCGATGCTTCGCCATCTCGCGAGCCAGCCCGCGCAGCGTGTCGGCATCGACGCCGCTGATGTCGGCCGCCCATTCGGCGGTTTTAGCGACACCGTCGCTCTCGCCCAGCAGGTAGGCCTGGAACTTGTCGAAGCCGACGGTGTAGGTTTTCAGGAAGTCCGGGTTATGCAGCTTCTCGGTCAGCAGCGTGTGGGCGATGCCGATCAGCATGGCGCCATCGGTATAAGGACGCGGGGCGATCCACTGCGCATTGACGAACTTGGCGCTGTCGTTATGTACCGGATCGATGCTGATCACCCGGGTGCCTTTCTTCTTCAGCGCCTCGAAGCCGGTCTGGCCAACGTGATCCGGCACGTTCCAGCTGTTTTTCAGCGTGACCATCGGGTTGCAGCCCCACAGGATCACCAGCTCGCTGTTCTCGATCACGTTCGGCCAGGCGGTCTGTTGTTCGTAGACCTCCATCGAACCGACCACGTGCGACATGATCACCTGCGCCGCGCCGGTAGAGTAGTCGCCGGCGTAGCCGAGGAAACCGCCGGTCAGGTTCATCAGGCGCTGCAGCAGCGTGCGGCTGTTGTGCAGCATGCCGACGCTTTTCCAGCCGTAGGAACCGGCGTAGATCGACTGCGGCCCGTGATCTCTTTGCAGGCGAGTGATCTCATTGCACACCAGCTCGGTCGCTTTGTCCCAGCTGACGCGCACCCACTCGTCACGGCCACGCAGCTCGGTGCGGCTGCCGGGGCCGCCCTCCAGCCAGCTTTTACGCACCATCGGGTATTTGATGCGGTTCTTGGCGTGCACCTGATAAGGCGCCATGGTGATCAGCTCATTCGGATACGGATCGTCCTGCACCGGCTGCACGCCGACCATCTTGCCGTCTTGCACGATGGCCTCGAACGCGCCCCAGTGGGCGCCGGTCAGAATCCCTTTTTGCGCCTGACGCAAGACGATGAACTGCGGCAGCGCTTCGCTGATGGCCTGCGCCAGCGCCGCTTTGGGCCATAAGCCTGCCAGCAGCGGGGCGGCGGTCAGCGCGGCGGCGCCGGTCAGGAAGCGGCGGCGGCTCATTTTTAACGGTTGTTGGTTGCTCATTGCGCTTCTCCCTTTAAAGCTTGGCCGGTGCGGCAGGTGGCATGTCGCTGGCGTGTTTTTGTACGTATTGCGTCAGCACGCGCAGCTGTTCCTGCGTCAGCGAGGTGCGCGGCGCCATGCCTTTGATGACGCCGATCCATTGGTTGGCGTTGAAGCGATCGAGCGCGGTCAGCCCGTGGCAGCCGGTGCAGTTGGCCGACATCATGTCCGCAGCGTAGCGCCAGATTTTTTGCTGATCGTCGATCAACTGTTTGCGCGGCAGCCACACCTGCAGAGAAACCTGGTGCCAGACCAGGCCGGTTTCCGCGTCGGTCTGGGTGGAGGCGGTCTTCAGCTGTTTGCGTGCGTCTTCGCCCAGCAGCACGCTGAGGATGCGTTTGCCCTGCGCGGCGTAGAACACTTCGCTGACGCCGTCCTGCTGCCAGCCGCTCACGGTGGCCAACACTTTGTCGCCATCCTGCTTCACCACCTGCACTTCGGTGGACGGCATCAGGTTGCCGGCGTTATGGCTGTCGTCCGCACTGAGGAAGAACGGTTCGGTCGCGATGGTGTAGAGGGTGGTGGCGTCCGGTGCGGTCAGCGCCGCAGCCTTCGCCAACTCGGCGGCGCCGGCCTGGGTTTCGCCGCTCATATCCGGCAGGATGTGGGCCACGCCCTTATGGCAATCGATGCAGGTCTCGCCCTGTTTGATTGCCACCGGGTGCTGCAGGCGCGCTTCAGGGCGCTGGGCGGTGATGTCCATGGCGTCGTAGCTGTGGCAAGATCGGCAAGTGGCCGAGTCGTTCTCTTTTAGCGTTTTCCAGACTGATTGCGCCATCGCCAGCTTGTGCGCTTCGTATTTTTCCGGCGTATCAATGGTGCCGACCATCTCGCCATAAATGTCTTTCACCGCGCGGATCTTGGTCCACAGGTAATCGATCGGCTGGTGCGGCACGTGGCAGTCGGCGCACTCGGCGCGGATGCCCTTGGTGTTTTGGAAGTGGACGCTGCCCTGATATTCGGCCAGCGGCTGTTGCATGGTGTGGCAGGAAACGCAGAAGGCGGTATCGCTGGTTTTATGGAAGACGGTGGCGGTCCCGGCCAACAGCGCTGCGCCGAGGATAATCCCCAGCAGCAAAAGCCATAGCCATCCCCACCGGCGCTTTTTTTCAAAGCCAGTCAGTTTTTTGCTCATGGTAAACCCGCTTATAATTATGAATTTAAAATAAAATCTTGCCAAAAGGCCGCCGACCGGAGGTCAGAATGCCACGTCGATTGCAGGGATAATAATAGAAGAGGGTTAACCCCATAGGGTTATCCGTAGTCAAAAAAATGGCATATATCGCAAAAAATAGCGTTATATTCTGATGTATATAGCGGTGGGGCGGTACGGCAGGGGAAGCGAGCGCAACATGCGCTCGCGATGGATCAGACCGTGGGCACATAGGCCTGGCCGCTCAGCCACAGGCGGATGGCGGTGCGGCTGGCTTCGAAATGCGGCTCCGGTAGGGCATCTGGCGCGCACCAGCGCCACTCGGCGCATTTCTCGGGTTCTCTCAGCTCGGCGTCTCCACCGGGATGATCTACCTGCAGGCAGATAGACACCGTGTGTTTGCCTTCGGCGCGCCAGGTTTGCAGATTGTTGCTGACGCCCACGAAGCGAGGCGGATCGATGAGCAGCCCGGTCTCTTCGGCGATTTCGCGTTGGGCGCACTGCTCGAAGGTTTCACCGGCCTCCAGGTGTCCGCCAGGGATCGACCAAAAGGGCGCGTGGGAGCCGCAGCGTTTACCCAACAAAATCTCGCCTTGCGGGTTGACGATGATCACCCCGATGCCCGTCACTACGTTCATGCTTTTCTCCGTCAGCAAAGTTTCAGCACAGTATGTCATTTCGCCCCGGCGCTGACCAATGTGCCGGCGAAAGTGTGCGTAAGCTCAAAAATCTGCAATGGCGAAAGTGAGAAAGCTTGCTTTCGTCTTGCGCTGCTCACACACTCCTTGAAACGTTTCAGCGTTATCCGGCCGCTTGTGGCGAGCGGATAGCGCTCCTTTTTCTCAATGAAGCTGAAACGATTCAATTCAGCAGGAGAGGAGAATCATGTTCCAGTTGTCACCGCAAGACATTCATCTGGGTGCCGTTGCCGACGGTAAACAGGAAGCCATTCGCCAGGTGGCCGCCGCCCTGACCGAAGCCGGCTGCGTCAGCGCCGGCTACGTGGACGGCATGCTGCAGCGCGAACTGCAGACGTCCACCTACCTGGGCAACGGCATCGCCATTCCGCACGGCACCACCGATACCCGCGATCTGGTGCTGAAAACCGGCGTGCAGGTGTTCCAGTTCCCGCAGGGCATTGCCTGGGGCGAAGGCCAGACCGCCTATGTGGCGATCGGCATCGCCGCCCGTTCCGATGAGCATTTGGCGCTGCTGCGCCAGCTTACTCACGTGCTGAGCGATGACAGCGTGGCGGAACGGCTGGCGAAAACCACCTCTGCGGAAGAACTGCGCAGCCTGCTGATGGGCGAGCAGCAGAGCGCCGAATTCCAGTTCGACGTTTCGCTGATTGCGCTCGACGTCGCGGCTGACAGCCTGATGACGCTGCAGGCGCTGAACGCCGGCCGGCTGCAAAAGATTGGTGCGGTCAACGCGCAGTTCGTCAGCGATGCCATCACCCGCAAGCCGCTGAACCTGGGGCAGGGCATCTGGCTGAGCGACAGCGTCGAAGGCAACCTGGCCAGCGCGGCCACCGTCAGCCGCCCGGCGCAGGCTTTCGTTGAAGACGGCGAGCCAGTGGCGCTGCTGCTGACGGTGTCGGTCGCCGATGCACAGCCGCTGGCGGTGCTCAACTACCTCGGCGATCTGCTGCTGGTCAACAAAGCTGAACGCTTGCTGAAGGCGGATGCCGCCGGAGTGCTGGCGCTACTGACCAGCGAAGTGGCTGAGGAAAGCAGCGTGTTGAGCGCCGAGTTCGTGATCCGCAACGAGCATGGCCTACACGCACGGCCGGGTACGGCGTTGGTCAACGTGATCAAAAGTTTCAACAGTGATATCACCGTCACCAACCTGGACGGCAGCGGTAAGCCGGCCAACGGGCGCAGCCTGATGAAGGTGGTGGCGCTGGGCGTGAAGAAAGGGCATCACCTGCGCTTTACCGCCAATGGAGAAGATGCTGAAGCCGCGCTGAAGGCGATCGGCGAAGCGATTAATGAAGGACTGGGCGAGGGCGCAGCATGAGCAGAAGAGTAGCAACAATCACCCTGAACCCGGCGTACGATCTGGTGGGTTTCTGCCCGCAGATCGAGCGCGGGGAAGTCAACCGGGTAAAAACCGCCGGCTTGCACGCCGCCGGTAAGGGCATCAACGTCGCCAAAGTGTTGAAGGATTTGGGCATCGACGTCACCGTCGGCGGTTTTCTGGGCAAAGACAATCAGGACGGTTTCCAGCTGCTGTTCAGCGATCTGGGGATCGCCAACCGCTTCCAGGTGGTGCCGGGCCGCACCCGCATTAACGTCAAGCTGACGGAAAAAGACGGCGAAGTCACCGACTTCAACTTCTCCGGTTTTGAAGTCACGCCGCAGGACTGGGATCGCTTCGTCAGCGACTCGCTGAGCTGGCTGGGCCAGTTCGACATGGTAGCGGTAAGCGGCAGCCTGCCGGCCGGCGTCGATCCCGATGCCTTTACCGACTGGATGACCCAGCTGCGCGCCAAGTGCCCGTGCATCATTTTCGACAGCAGCCGCGAAGCGCTGGTCGCCGGGCTGAAGGCCTCACCGTGGCTGGTGAAGCCGAACCGCCGCGAGCTGGAAATCTGGGCCGGCCGCCCGCTGCCGACGCTGGCGGACGTGGTCGAGGCCGCGCATGCGCTGCGCGAACAGGGCATCGCCCACGTGGTGATCTCTCTCGGCGCGGAAGGCGCGCTGTGGGTTAACGCTTCCGGCGCCTGGATCGCCAAACCGCCGTCCTGTGAGGTGGTCAGCACCGTGGGCGCCGGCGATTCGATGGTTGGGGGCCTGATTTATGGCCTGCTGATGCGCGAATCCAGCGAACACACCCTGCGTCTGGCCACGGCGGTAGCGGCGCTGGCGGTCAGCCAGAGCAACGTCGGCGTGACCGATCGTCCCCAGTTGGCCGCGATGATGGCGCGCGTCGATCTGAAACCTTTCAATCAATAGCAGGAGGCAGAATGAAAACGCTGCTGATGGTAGACAGTTCGCTGGGGCAGGCTCGTGGCCACCTGGCGAAACGCATGCTGGAGGCCGCCGCGGCCAAAGCCGGCCTGACGCTGGTCGAGACACTGCAGGACGCCGAACTGGTGGCGGTGGCGGGGCAGTCTGCCCCTGCTGACGCCGAGCTGAACGGCAAATTGGTGTATGTGGGCGACGTGGAACAGGCGGTGCGTGAACCGGACGCGTTTCTGGCGCGCGCCAAGACTCAAGCTGAAACCTATCAGGCGCCGCAGGCGGCGCCGGTGAAAGTCGCTGGACAAAAACGCATTGTGGCGATCACCGCTTGCCCAACCGGCGTGGCGCACACCTTTATGGCGGCCGAAGCCATTGAAAGTGAAGCGAAGAAACGCGGCTGGTGGGTGAAGGTGGAAACGCGCGGCTCCGTCGGCGCCGGCAATGCCATCACCCCGGAAGAGGTGGCGGCGGCGGATCTGGTGATCGTCGCGGCGGATATCGAGGTGGATCTGGATAAGTTTGCCGGTAAGCCGATGTACCGCACTTCCACCGGCCTGGCGCTGAAGAAAACTGCCCAGGAACTGGATAGGGCGCTGACCGCGGCCGAGGTATTCCAGCCGCAGCAGCGCGGCAACGCGGCGCCGGCGGGTAAGAAGAAAGAGGGCAACGGCCCGTATCGCCACCTGCTGACCGGCGTGTCTTACATGTTGCCGATGGTGGTGGCCGGCGGTCTGTGCATCGCGCTGTCGTTCGTGTTCGGCATCAAGGCGTTTGAAGTCAAAGGCACGCTGGCTGCGGCGCTGATGCAGATCGGCGGCGGCTCCGCCTTTGCGCTGATGGTGCCGGTATTGGCCGGTTTCATCGCCTTTTCCATCGCGGATCGTCCGGGCCTGACGCCGGGCCTGATCGGCGGCATGCTGGCGGTGAGCACCGGCGCCGGGTTCCTCGGCGGCATCATCGCCGGTTTCCTGGCGGGGTACGTCGCCAAAGCGATCAGCAGCAAGCTGCGCCTGCCGCAGAGCATGGAAGCGCTGAAGCCGATCCTGATCATCCCGCTGGTGGCCAGCCTGATTACCGGTCTTATCATGATTTACGTGGTCGGCACGCCGGTGGCGAAAATCATGGAAGGCCTGACCCATTGGCTGCAGTCGCTGGGCACTGCCAACGCGGTGCTGATGGGAGCGATCCTTGGCGCGATGATGTGTACCGACATGGGCGGCCCGGTGAACAAAGCGGCCTACGCTTTTGGCGTGGCGCTGCTCAGCTCCTCGGTGTATGCGCCAATGGCGGCCATCATGGCTGCCGGTATGGTGCCACCGCTGGCGATGGGGCTGGCGACGCTGCTGGCACGCCACAAGTTCGAGAAATCCGAACGCGAAGGCGGCAAAGCGGCGTTGGTGCTGGGCCTGTGCTTTATCTCTGAAGGGGCGATCCCGTTTGCCGCCCGCGATCCGATGCGCGTGCTGCCGTGCTGCATCGCCGGCGGTGCGCTGACCGGTGCGCTGTCGATGGCGTTCGGTGCCAAACTGATGGCACCGCACGGTGGATTGTTTGTGCTGCTGATCCCGGGCGCGATCACGCCGGTGTTGCTGTACCTGGCGGCGATCGCCGCCGGGACCCTGCTGGCTGGCGTGGCTTACGCCCTGCTGAAGCGTGCTGAAGTGCCGGCGGCCAGCGTGGCGTAACGGCGATTCAGCCATAAAAAAACCGGAGCCCAGGCTCCGGTTTTGTCGTTTTGGCGCGGCGTTACTGTTGCGCTTTCAGCCAGGCGATCTCTTCCGCCCAGATATCCGGGTTTACCGTTTCCAGAATCAGCGGGATATTGTCGAAACGCGGATCGCGCATGATGTAGCTGAACACCGTTTTGCCGATGTTGCCTTCCCCCAGGCTGTGGTGGCGATCGACGCGGCTGTTGAACTCGCTCTTGGCGTCGTTCAGGTGCATGCCGCACAGGTAGTTGAAACCGACGATGTCGCCAAGCTGCTTAAAAGTGCGCTCGCATTCTTCTTCAGTACGCAGATCGTAACCGGCGGCGAAGGCGTGGCAGGTATCGATGCAGACGCCGACGCGGCTCTTGTCTTCCACGCCGTCGATGATCGCCGCCAGATGTTCGAATTTGAAGCCCAGGTTGCTGCCCTGGCCGGCGGTGTTTTCGATCACCGCCGTCACGCCGGCGGTTTTATCCAACGCGATGTTGATCGATTCGGCGATACGCGCCAGGCACTTGTCTTCATCGATTTGCAGCAGATGGCTGCCCGGGTGGAAGTTCAGCAGCGTCAGCCCCAGCTGTTCGCAGCGTTGCAGTTCGTCAATGAACGCCTCGCGCGATTTTTCCAACGCGTCGGCCACCGGATGACCCAGGTTGATCAGGTAGCTGTCGTGCGGCAGGATTTGGCCCGGCCCGAAACCGTACTGCGCGCAGGCGCTCTTGAACTTATCGATCACGTCGGCGGCCAGCGGTGCGGCCTTCCATTGACGCTGATTTTTGGTGAACAGGGCGAACGCGGTCGCCTCCAATTCGTGCGCGCGGATAACCGCCTGATCCACGCCGCCTGACGCGCTGACATGTGCACCGACAAACTTCATCTTCATTCTCCTGTGTTATCGGTGACATTATGGCATTGATGGCGGGTGGAATAAATGCGGCCCGCCGAAGCGGGCCGCAGAAGGGAATGATTAGAGCCAGTGTTGCACCAGTTGGTTTATCGCACCGCCGCCGACCAGCAGCCAGGCGAACAGCAGCGTGGCTAACAGAATCGGTTTCACCCCGGCCTGACGCACGGCGCTGATGTGGGTGGTCAACCCCAGCGCCGCCATCGCCATCGCCAGCATCCAGGTGTCGGCGGTGATCAGGTGACGCACCAGCGTGGCCGGCAGCAGGTTGAAGGAGTTCAGCCCGGCGACGGCGATAAACAGCACGGCAAACCACGGAATGGTGATGGCGGATTTTTCCGCCTTGCCTGCGCTGCCACGGCTGATGTAGCCCGACAACAGCAACAGGAACGGCGCCAGCATCATCACGCGGATCATCTTGGCGATCACCGCCGCATTTTCGGCGTCCGGCCCGATGGCGTGCCCAGCAGCGACCACCTGAGCCACTTCGTGGATGGTGGAGCCGGCGTAGATGCCGAAGGTTTCCTGGCTGAACGGCAGCCACTGGAAGTGTTCGTTCAACTGATACAGCCACGGGTAAGCGAAGATCGCCAGGGTGCCGAATACCACCACGGTCGAAACCGCCACCGCCACTTTGCTGGAGTCGGCCTTCAGCACCGGCTCGGTGGCCATCACCGCCGCCGCGCCGCAAATGCTGCTGCCGGCGCCGATCAGCATTGCGGTCTGGCTGTCGATGCCAAACACTTTCTTGCCGAGCCAGCAGGCCAGCAGGAAAGTGGTGGTCAGGGTCAGCGCATCGATGATGATGCCGCTGGCGCCCACGTCGGCGATTTGCTGAAAGGTCAGCCGGAAGCCGTAAAGGATAATGCCCAGACGCAGCAGGCGCTGCTTGGCCAACTGCACGCCGCCGTGACAAACGGTTTGCAACTGAGGATACAGCGTGTTGCCCACCAGAATGCCGAGCAGGATCGCCAGCGTCAGCGCGCCCAGGCCCAGCTCCGCCACCCAGGGAATGTCGCCGGCCCAGACGGCCAGCGCGGTGAGCGCGCCGGTCAGTACCAGCCCCGGAACCAGCCGCGGCAGGCCGAACAGCGGGAAGCGTCGCTCGGGATAAGTGTGAGTGGTATCAGTCGCCATAAAAGTCAGTCCTTCAGTCTGTTTCTTGCTGCCAAGAGTACGTTTGGGCTGAATAAAAGAGAAATTGATTATATATTTATAACCTATCTGAATAAGTGGTATTGAGTCAGGCATTGGCATAAAGCCGCATTGCGGCTAGGGTGAGGAAGAGCGGCGAACTGCCGACAACTTTCCAACGGTACAGGAGCAGGCGATGGATACCGACGATCAACGCAGAGAACAGATAGACCAGGAAGTGGGGCGTGCGGTGCGGCGTTTGATTGAAGAAAACAAGGTGGTCGATCGCGACCACCTGGTGGCGATGTTGAACTTAATACAGCGGGACGAAACCGGCACGCCGCGCGAAGCGGCGCTGGCCGCGGCGGCGCAGCTGGTCGCCTTGGGCAAGTAGCGCCGAATTGGCCGCATACCGGGTAGCCTCGCTGGGCTACCCACATCATTTTGCGATTCTCTTGCAGAATCCTTTTTCAATACCGGGACGGCTATGCATATCACGTTGCGTCAACTGGAAGTCTTCACCGAAGTGCTAAAAAGCGGTTCGACCACTCAGGCCTCGGTGGTGCTGGCGCTGTCGCAATCGGCGGTCAGCGCGGCACTGGCCGATCTGGAGGGGCAGCTGGGCGTGCAGTTGTTCGATCGCGTCGGCAAACGGCTGGTGATCAACGAGCACGGCCGGTTGTTGTATCCCAAGGCGCTGGCGCTGCTGGAGCAGGCGGGGGAGATCGAGCAGCTGTTTCGCCATGACGGCGGGGCGCTGCGCATCGCCGCCAGCAGCACCATCGGCAACTACATGCTGCCGGAGATGATCGCCCGTTACCGCCGGGACTTTCCGGCCACACCGCTGGAGCTGAACGTCGGCAACAGCCAGGACGTGATCGTGGCGGTGGCGGATTTCCGCGTCGATCTGGGGCTGATCGAAGGGCCTTGCCATATGCCTGAGCTGGTGACTCAGCCGTGGCTGGAAGACGAGCTGGTGGTGTTCGCCGCGCCGGACAACCCGCTGACCCGTCAGCCGCCGACGCTGGAGGCGTTGGCTAACGCACAGTGGATCCTGCGCGAACGCGGTTCGGGCACCCGCGAGGTGCTGGATCATCTGCTGCTGTCGCATCTGCCGCACTTCCAACTGGTGATGGAGCTGGGCAACTCGGAAGCGATCAAGCACGCAGTGCGGCACGGCATTGGCATCAGCTGCCTGTCGCGGCGGGTGGTGGCGGAACAGCTGGCCAGCGGTGCGCTGGTGGAGCTGCCGGTGCCGCTGCCGCCGCTGCGGCGCACCCTGTACCTGATCCGCCATCGGCAAAAGCACATTTCCAACGCATTACAGCGTTTTCTCAGCTATTGCGCGCTGTAATTGGCAGCGCGTCACGTCCTCTGCTGCCGCGCAGGCCGGAAAAAGCATAAAAACCTGCGCGCGCTCACATTAATGAGAGTAAGTAAGGCCATAAGGGCCGTGGCTAATAATTGCCACTGAATTATGAAGCTATCTTATATCAGTGCAATGTTGCTAGTTCACCGGCGGGTATTTGTTACAATCCGCCCTCATTTTTCAAAGAGCAGATAGGGTACGAATGGCTCAGCAGGATATAAAAACATCGGGGCAGCAAGCACCCGGATTGCGTCGTGAGCTGAAAGCCCGGCATTTGACCATGATCGCCATCGGCGGCTCCATCGGCACCGGCCTGTTCGTCGCCTCGGGCGCCACGGTTTCTCAGGCAGGCCCCGGCGGGGCGCTGTTGTCTTACGCTCTGATCGGTTTGATGGTGTACTTCCTGATGACCAGTTTGGGCGAACTGGCGGCCTTTATGCCGGTCTCCGGTTCATTCTCCACCTACGGCGCCAAATACGTAGAAGAAGGCTTCGGCTTCGCGCTGGGCTGGAACTACTGGTACAACTGGGCGGTGACCATCGCCGTTGACTTGGTGGCTTCGCAATTGGTGATGAGCTACTGGTTCCCGGACACCCCCGGCTGGATATGGAGCGCACTGTTCCTCGGCCTGATGTTCCTGCTGAACTACATTTCGGTGAAAGGGTTCGGCGAGGCGGAATACTGGTTTGCGCTGATCAAGGTCAGCACCGTGATTATCTTCATTGCCGTCGGCGTGCTGATGATCGTCGGCATTTTGAAAGGCGGCGAGCATGCCGGCTGGCAGAACTGGACGATAGGGGACGCGCCGTTCGCCGGTGGCTTCTCGGCGATGATCGGCGTGGCCATGATCGTCGGCTTCTCGTTCCAGGGCACCGAGCTTATCGGCATCGCGGCCGGCGAATCGGAAAACCCGGGTAAAAACATCCCGCGCGCGGTGCGTCAGGTGTTCTGGCGTATCCTGCTGTTCTACATCTTCGCCATTCTGATCATCAGCCTGATCATTCCGTATACCGATCCGAGCCTGCTGCGCAACGACGTGAAGGACATCAGCGTCAGCCCGTTCACCCTGGTGTTCCAGCATGCCGGCTTGCTGTCGGCGGCGGCGGTGATGAACGCGGTGATCCTGACGGCGGTGCTGTCGGCCGGTAACTCGGGCATGTACGCGTCTACCCGCATGCTGTTCACCCTGGCGTCGGAAGGCAAGGCGCCGCGCATCTTCGCCAAGCTGTCGAAAGGCGGCGTGCCGCGCAACGCGCTGTACGCGACCTGCGTGGTGGCCGGGTTGTGCTTCCTGACCTCGATGTTCGGCAACCAGTCGGTTTACCTGTGGCTGCTGAACACCTCGGGCATGACCGGTTTCATCGCCTGGTTGGGCATCGCCATCAGCCACTATCGTTTCCGTCGCGGTTACATGCTGCAAGGGCGCGATCTGAATGATTTGCCGTACCGTTCCGGGTTCTTCCCACTGGGGCCGATCTTCGCCTTCGTGCTGTGCCTGATCATTACCCTGGGCCAGAACTACCAGGCGTTTCTGCAAGACAAGATCGACTGGTACGGCGTGACAGCAACCTACATCGGTATTCCGTTGTTCCTGCTGATCTGGTTCGGTTACAAGCTGTCGCGCGGCACCCGCGTCGTGAAGTACAGCGAAATGGAATTCCCGAAGATGGACGTGAAATAATTTTCGGTGAGTGATACGCGGCGGGGGTTCCCGCCGCGTATGGTTTACTTTTTCCCGCCTTTGGCTTCCGCCAGCGCCTGCTGCGCTGAGCTCATCAAGTCGTCCACCGTCGCATAATCCTGCGTCAGCGCCAAAATGCCGGCGCTAAGCTGCATGTTCACCTCGCCGAATGCGCCAAAATCATAGGGCGTCTCCAGCGGCGGCATGATGCGCGCCAGGAACTCGCTTTCCGCGCCGTAAGGCAGATCGTGCACCAGAATCAAAAACAGACCGCCGGTGTAGCGGCAGACAAAATCGCTGGGGCGGATCAGCGTCTTGAGACGTTCGCCGACGGTGCGCAGCACGTCATCGCCAATCTGTACGCCGTGGCTTTGGTAGAGCGCCGCCAGTGGGCCGAATTCAAGAATGAACAGATGAGAGATCGACTGCGTCGCTCCAGGGCGGCAGATGCTGCGCATCACCGCCTCGCCACCGGCGCGGTTGAGGAAACCGGTCAGGCGATCGCGGTGGGACGCCAGTTGCTTTTCCCACGCCAGCATGACGCGTTGCACCAGCTGGCGGTGATAGCGAGCGATCATGCCATGGGCCAGCACCAGCCACAGCGGCGCGAGGTCCGCCAGGACAAACAGGTTTTGCACGCGTGACAGCGGGGCCGCCAGCAGGTAGGGCAGCGTCAGCGCGATCACTTCAAGCAGTGCAAAACGCGGCGCGGCCGCATGGCGCTGCATCAGCCAGCAGGCCAACGCAGTGATCGTCAGACCGGCGAACAGGATCAGCACGAAACGGCCCGACAGCATCGCCAGCGCGGCGCTGGCGCCGACCAGCAGCATCCACAGCAACACCGTCACCAGCATGGCGTTCGGCCAAGCCGGTTGGCGCCGCTGCGCCAGCCAGGCGCGCCCGGCGGTCAACAGCAGTAGCAATAGAAGCAAACCGATGCCGACCAGACGCTGGTTCAGCCAGGCGTACCCCACCAGCAGCGCCGCCGGCCCTACGGCATTCAGCCAGGGAGTCAGCGGGGAGGGCGTCAGCGTGAGCCGCAACTGGCGTTGAAACGGCTCGTCGTCGGCGTGCAGCGGACTGTGCAACAGCCAGTTCAGCAGCGCCGGGCGTTTGGGCGTTATCGCCGGAGATGGACTTCTCATTACAGCCTCGTTAATAAGGCCGCTCTTGCGGCGGCCTGAAAGTTTTTGCACGCGCGGTGCCGTGGTTTTGGATTCTATGTGGTTTTGGCGTTATTTGTCAGAGTCTGGTCGGATCAGGAATAATTTTCAGAATAATGAACCTAATGGCCTTGGCAGAGGTGAATCTGAAGGACTAAAAAATGGCGAGGAAAAACAAATTATTACATTTCGGCAATGCTGTTTTTACCGATAGATATGATTGATAAGTATTATCGTTTGCTTTATTGTTGACGGCTGCGCGCAGGCTGTCGCCGCGCACTTCCCGGTCTACGGCGGTCGCTTTCGCGCCGCTGTCATGATGGTTGTAACAGGTATCTTAACTAATGAGCATATCCACCGATCCCATGACTGAAGCCAAGGGGCAACCCGACGCCGGCGTGATGGGGCGTTATCAGCATATTCTTCGCCATCGCCTGTTGATGATGGGCGCGTTGGCACTGGCGATCCTGGGCTCGCTGCTGCTGGATTTCACCATGGGGCCATCCGGCCTGTCGCTGTCATCCTTATGGCAAACGCTGCTCGACCCCGCCGCAGCCGATGCCGGCACGCGGGTGATCGTCTGGGACATCCGCTTGCCTTACGCGCTGATGGCGGTGGTGGTGGGCTTTGCGCTCGGCCTGGCCGGGGCGGAAATGCAGACCATCCTGAATAACCCGCTGGCCAGCCCCTTTACCCTCGGCGTGTCTTCCGCCGCGGCCTTCGGCGCCGCGCTGGCGATCGTGCTCGGCATCGGCATTCCCGGCATTCCCGATCAGTGGTTTATCTCCGCCAACGCCTTTATCTTTGCGCTGTTCGCCGCACTGATGCTCGACGGCATCACGCGCTGGACGCGGGTCGCCACTTCCGGCGTGGTGCTGTTCGGCATCGCGCTGGTGTTTACCTTCAACGCGCTGGTATCGATGATGCAGTTCATCGCCAGCGAGGACACGCTGCAGGGGCTGGTGTTCTGGACCATGGGGAGCCTGGCGCGTGCCTCATGGGACAAGTTGGGCATCCTGTTTGGCGTATTCGCCGTGCTGCTGCCGCTGTCGATGATGAGCTCGTGGAAACTGACCGCGTTGCGTCTGGGTGAAGACCGGGCGGTGAGCTTCGGCATAGATGTGCGCCGTCTGCGGCTGGCCACGTTGCTGCGCATCAGCATTCTCTCGGCGCTGGCGGTGGCGTTCGTCGGGCCGATCGGCTTTATCGGTCTGGTGGCACCGCATATCGCCCGCATGATCTTCGGCGAAGATCACCGTTTCTATCTGCCGGCCAGTGCGCTGATTGGCGCGCTGGTACTGTCGATGGCCTCGGTGGCGTCGAAAAATCTGGTGCCTGGCGTGATCATTCCGGTGGGCATCGTTACCTCGCTGGTCGGGGTGCCGTTCTTCCTGAGTATTATTCTGCGCCACCGGGGGAACGTATGAGCCAGGGCTTGCGGATAGAAAACTTCTCGGCGGGTTACCCGAAACGTCCGGTGATTGTCGATCTCTCGGTGCCGCTGCTGCCGCGTGGGAAAATCACCGTGCTGCTGGGGCCGAACGGCAGCGGCAAATCGACGCTGCTGCGCTCGCTGGCCGGGTTGAACCCGGCACAGGGCAAGCTGTGGCTGGACGACGTCGATCTGATGCAGATGCCGTTCGCCCGTCGGGCGGAGAACGTAGTGTATCTGCCGCAGTCGTTGCCCGCCGGGGTGCATCTGCACGTGCTGGAGTCGATCATCGTGGCGCAACGCGCCTCGGGCGGCCGCAGCAACGCCGGCAGCGAAGCGGAAGTGATGGCCCTGCTGGAGCAGCTGGGCATCGCGCACCTGGCGCTGAGTTACCTCGATCAACTGTCCGGCGGCCAGAAACAGCTGGTGGGATTGGCGCAGTCGCTGATCCGTCAGCCCTCGCTGCTGTTGCTGGATGAGCCGCTGAGCGCGCTCGATCTCAACTATCAGTTCCACGTGATGGATTTGGTGCGCCGCGAAACCCGCAAGCGCAATATCGTGACGGTGGTGGTGGTGCACGACATCAACATCGCGCTGCGCCACGGCGACCACGTGCTGATGCTGCAGGATGGCGATCTGATCGCCGACGGCGCGCCGGATCAGGTGATTACGCCGCAGAGCCTGGCGCGGGTCTACGGCGTGCGCGGGCGCATCGAACGCTGCTCGCAGGGCACGCCGCAGGTGCTGATAGACGGCCTGGTAAACCAGCCGACGATTTAACCCAAGAAAAAGCCCGGCATTGCCGGGCTTTCTTTATCGTGCAGTGTGGTTCAGGGCCTCGCTCACGCGTTCGACGACGAGCTGGGCGGTGACGATGCCGCCGGACAGATAAACCTCGGCCGCCGGCAGGTAAACCACCTGGCCTTTTTTCACCGCCGTGGTTTTCTTCAGCGCGGTGCCGGTAAGGATTTTCTGCGGTGCTACCGCGTTCGGCCGTCCGGTTGCGGTGTCTCTGTCGATAACGAACAGCCAGTCCGGATTCAGTTTGGCCACCTGCTCAGGCGTCAACTTGTTGCCGCGCACGTCTTTTTCGTCGGACTGCAGCGCAGACGAGAAGCCGAGGGCGTCATAGACGAAGCTGAAACGGCTCTTGGGGGCGTAGGCGCTGATCTTGCCCCCGGAGAACAGCACCACCAGCCCGCGCCCGGCCTGGGCGGCCTGCGGTTTGACCGCCGCGATCTGCGCATCCAGCTTATCGACCGCCGCCTGCGCCTGCTGCCGCTTATCGAACAGCTCGCCCAGCTGCAGCGTGCGCTGTTTCAGGCTGCCCAACTGATCCTGCGGATCGACGGACATGTTCAGCGTCGGCGCCAGCGCGTTCAGCTCGTCATAGGCTTTGGACGCCCGGCCGGCGATCAGGATCAGATCCGGCTTGGCGGCGCGCAGCACGGCCATATCCGGCTCGAACAGGGTGCCGGCATTGAGGTATTTGTCATCCTGATAGCGCTTCAGGTTATCCGGCAAGTTCTGGCGGTTGCCGGGCAGCGCCAGCGGCTCGACGCCCAGCAGCTGCAGCGTTTCAAGCGAGGCGTAATCCAGCACCACGATGCGCTGCGGGTGCTTTTTCACCTCGGTGCTGCCGTTCAGGTGCTGGACGTTGACGGTGGCCGGAGCTACCGGCGCGTCGGTTTTGCTGTGACAACCCGCCAGCGCCATCGTGGCCAGCAGGGCGATCATCAGGGGGGAGCGACGTAATCTCATGGAGCTTCCTCATGGTGATGGAATGAGAAGGGCGCGCAGCGCGCGCCCGGGGCATCAGAAGTTGTAGGTCATACCGACGGTGTAACGGCGGCCGTCCAGCGTGGTGCGGTAGTGATCGTAATCCACGGTTTTGTCGAGGATGTTGTAAACCCCGCCGGTCAGTTGCAGGTTTTTCGCCGCCTGATAGCTCAGGCCCGCATCGACGAAGGTGTAGGACGGCGTGCTGGTTTCCATCGATGTACGGCTCAGGTAGTCTGAGGTGCGGCTGCGGAAGTTAACGCGCGACCACAGGCTGAGGTCCTGCGTGGCCTGCCAGTCCAGCACGGTGTTGAGCATGTGCTTCGGCATCTGGTTGAGCGCTTTACCCTGGAAGTCGCCGCTCTTCTGCTCGGAAGCGGTGTAGGTGTAGTTGGTGTTCCACTTCCAGTCTTTGTTGATCTGCCAGCCGAAGGTGGCTTCTACGCCGCGCATATTGGCTTTGTCGACGTTGACGCGATCGCTGATAAAGTCATAGACATCGTTGCCGATCTTGCAGTCCGGCGTGTCTTCGCAGCGGCGTACTTCGGTGATCTTGTTTTTGAAGTCGGTGTTGAAGACCGTCACGCCGGCGTTGACGCCTTTCAGGCTATCCCACATCAGGCCGATCTCTTCGCTCAGGCTCTTCTCTGGCTGCAGATCCGGGTTGCCGACGATGATGCCGTTACGCACGCCGCCGCCGGTGGCCTGGCCCCAGCTGGCGGAGGATTGGCGCAGATCCGGCGAACGGTAGCCGGCGGAGACGCCGCCTTTCATCGTCCACTGCTCGGTCAGGTGCCAGACGCCGTACATGCGCGGCGACCAATGGCTGCCGAAGTTCTGATCGCGGTCCATACGGATGCCGCTGGTCAGGCTGAAGTCGTTGGTCAGCGCCCATTCGTCTTCGGCGAACAGTGCCCAGCTCCAGCGCGTCAGCTGGTTGACGTCTTTCGCCGAGCTCAGCTGGTTGCCGCTGTCACCCAGTTTCTCATAGCGGTATTGGCCGCCGAGGTTCAGCATATGGGAGCCCAGCTCGAACTGGTTCTGGGTGTTGAAGATGGTGTTGTACATCTTCATCTTGCGGCCCGGGTTATTGGTTTCTTCCCGCTGAACGTAACTGGTGGAGTTACCGAAGTCGTAATAACCGTTGTGGGTCAGCGAGTAGTTGGTGCGCGTATAGAGGTTTTCACTGCGAGAGGTAGGTTTGCACTTGCCTTTGCTGCAGCGCTCCGCCACCACCGATTTGCCCGGCGTGCTGTTGCGATCCTGCAGCGAGCGGCCGATTTCGAAGTCGAATTCGTTTTTCTCGTCTGGCGTCAGGGTGAACACCGCAGTGCCGCTGCGCATGCGCTGCTCGTTGTAACCGTTGGCGATTTTATCTTCGGCACGACGCGACAGCAGGCCGTTGACCCGCACGCCGAGCAGGCCTTCAATCAGCGGGCCGGAGGCGTAGGCGTTGGTCTGGAACAGATCGCCGGAATCGCGGTTTTCCTGAAGGGTGGCGTCGCCGTGCAGCGAGCCTTTCCACTCGGTGCGGGAGGTCTTGCGGGTGATGACGTTGATCACGCCGCCCATGGCGTCGGAACCGTACAGCGAAGACATCGGCCCGCGCACCACTTCGATGCGTTCGATGGCTTCCATCGGTGGCAGCCAGCCCTGTTCGATGCCGGCGTTGTCGCTGTTCGGACGGGTACCGCGGGTATCAACGCGCTTGCCGTCCACCAGGATCAGCGTGTACTTGGAAGACATGCCGCGGATGCTGATGTCGCTGCTGCTGGCGCCGCCGGTGACCACTACGCCCGGTACGTCTTTCAGCGCGTCGGTCACGTCGCGATAGGCCTTGTCTTCGATTTGCTGGCGCGGGATCACCGAGATGGAAGCGGCGGAGTCCTGAATTTTTTGCTGGAAGCCGGAGGCGGTGACGACCATGGTGTCCTGGGTATCGTCCTGCGGCGCGGCCAACGCGGCGGTGGCGCTGAGTGAGGCGACGACCAGAGCGGCGAGCTTGCTGTAACGTGGCGTTTCCATGAGGTAAACCTTTCCTGGATTGAAGTGAAAGTAATTAACCAATTGAATTTCTAATGAAATTATTCATCGTTCGCTGAGAAATCCGTCGCTTCGTCAGCGTTGCGTGAGGGTATTGTAAGGATTTTTTACTGAATGTAAACGCTAATGATAATTCATATCATTTGTATGATTGTTATTCTGACTGGGAAGGGTAACCGGATGAATTAAAGGGAAAAGCGGCGCAGCGAGCGTGCGCCGGGGAGAATCAGCGTTTCTGGATGTAGGTGATGGCCAGCGCCAGTGCCAGCACCAGGCCCTTGATAATGTCCATGGCGTAGTAGGGCACCGACAGCATCACCAGGCCGTTTTGCAGCACGCCGAGGATCACTGCGCCGATCAGGGTACCGAGCGCATTGGGTTTACCGGCCCCGGCCAGTGAGAAGCCGATATAGGCCGCCGCCACCGCATCCATCAGATAACCGCCGCCGGCGTTGACCTGCGAAGAGCCGATACGTGACGCCAGCAAGATGCCGCCAAGTGCCGCCAGCCAAGAGGAAATGACGTAAGCGGCAACCCTGTAACGCACGGTGCGGATGCCCGACAGGCGCGCCGCTTCGGGGTTGCCGCCGATGGCATACATGCGGCGGCCATGCTTGGTCAACGACAGGAACAGCTGCACCGCTACGGTGACCGCCAGCATGATCAGCACGATCACCGGGACCTGGCCGAGGGCGGAAAACACCTCCGGGATCAGGCCTTCCGCCATGTCACCATTCGGCAGCACCATGTTTTGGGTGATGGAGCCGCCGTAGCTGTAGGTCATCGCCACGCCCTGGATCACGAACAGGCTGGCCAGCGTCGCCAGCATATCGGGAATTCTGAACACCACGATCAGCAGGGCGTTGAACAGGCCGACCAGCGTGCACAGCAGCAGCGTTACCACGATGGCGCCGGTGGTGCCGAATCCGTGCCAGACGAACAGAGAAATCACCAGCGCGTTGGCCAACGAGGCGGTCGAGCCGACCGACAGATCGAAACCGCCGACCGACAGCGAGATAGAGACGCCGATAGCGATCACCGTCACGATGGCGATCGAACGCAGGATATTGATGATGTTGTTGGCATCGAGAAAGTTGTCCGACGCCAGGCCGAACAGGGCGATCAGCGCCGCTACGGTCAGCAACATGCCCCATTTGTAGAGGAAATCGAACAGCTGTTGGCGCCAGGGCAGCGCAGGCCGCAGGGCTAATTCTTTACTCACGCAGGGGTTCCTCCGGTGGAATAGAGCAATAAGGTTTCTTCGTCAATGTCGGCGGCGTTCAACTCCGCCACGATGCGGCCGTCCCACAGCACGCAGATGCGATCGCACAGGCCAACCAGCTCGGCGAACTCGCCGGAGGCGTAAATCACACCTTTGCCGGCGCGCGCCAGGCCGTCGATCAGGCCAAACAGCTCCTGCTTGGCCTTGATGTCCACGCCCTTGGTCGGCTCATCGAAGATCAGCACCTCGGCGTCGCCGCGCAGCCATTTGCCGATCGCCACTTTTTGTTGATTGCCGCCGGACAGGCGCGCCAGCCGCTGTTGCGGGCCCGAGGCGCGAATGTTCAGGCGCTGCATGATCTCGCGCGCCCAGCGCAGCTCTTGCCGTCGGCTGAACAGGCTCCAGCGCGAGAAGCTGTCGTCGGCGCTGACGCTCAGGTTCATCGGGATCGCCTCATCGATGAAAATGCCTTCTTTGCGGCGTTCCTCCGGCACCAGCGCCAGCCCCTGTTCGACCGAGAGATGCGGCGCGCGCGGCGCCCAGGGTTGCCCGCGCAGTTCGCCGCGCTCGAGCTGCACGGCGCTGGCGCCGAACAGCGCTTTGCACAGCTCGGTTTTGCCCGCTCCGGCCAGCCCGGCGATGCCCAGGATCTCGCCCTCATGCAGCCGCAGCGAAACGTCGCGCAGCTTGTGGCGATCGCGCAAGCCTTGCACCTGCAGCAGCGTTCGCTCGGCGCGCGGCGGGCGCGGCGGCGGGAAAATGTCGTCCAGCCGATGGCCGAGCATCTTCTCGACGATCTGCTCGCCGCTCAGCCCACGCATGGGGTCTTCACTGACGCGCCGGCCGTCGCGCAGCACCGTCAGCCGATCGCAAATGTCGCTCAGTTCGTGGATGCGGTGGGAAATAAACACGATGCCGATGCCTTCGGATTGCAGGCGGCGCACCACGTTAAACAGGCGCTCGCTCTCGGCGCGATCGAGCGGCGCGGTCGGTTCGTCGAGCACCAGAAAACGGCAGCGGTGCGACAGCGCGCGCGCCAGCAGCACCTGCTGTTTTTCCGCCAGCGTGCAGTCCGCCAGCCGCCTGCGCGGATTGAGCGGCAACGCCCATTGCTGCAGTAGCTGCGCGGCGCGGCGGTGCAGTTCCGCCCAGTTCAGCCAGTGGCCCGGCTCGTTCAGCCAGTCCAGCATGATGTTTTCCGCCACCGACAGCGTGGGGATCAGCGCGACGTCCACCTCTTGCTGCACCACGTGAATACCGTGGCGGCGTGCTTGCAGCGGGGAGTGAATCGCCACCGCCTGGCCATCGATCAGGATCTCGCCGCGATAATGATCGTGGGCGCCGGAAAGGATTGCCATCAGCGTCGACTTGCCCGCGCCGTTGGCACCGACCAGCGCATGGATTGAACCGCCCTGCAGTGTGAAGTCCACGTCCTGCAGCGCGTTGAAGCCGGAGAAGGCGATCGAGATATTGCGCATCTCGAGGCGTGAAGGCGTTGCGGTTGACATAGGTTAGTAAGGCCGTTTAGATGTTTAGATGGCTGTTTTGCTCTGTTGTAACACAGATTGCGCCGTTGGCAACCAACAAAATGGCATAACGGCGATGAAAAACGCGTTGGCGGGCAGGGGCGCAACCCGCGTCAGGCTGCGCCGGTGCGAGAAGCGGTCAGAAGGTGGTGGGGGTGTGTGCGCTGACGATGCGGCAGATGCGCGCCGACGTATTGCTGAAGCTGTGCGGGATGCCGGTGTTGATGGCGTAACTCTGACCGGCGGTCAGGCAGTAGCTCTGGCCGTTGATGGTCAGCACGATCTCGCCCTCCAGCAGGGTGCCGATCTCTTCGCCCTGGTGCTTGATCTTTTCGCCGGTGGTGGTGCCGGGCTGGTAGGTTTCCAGCATCATCGCCAGGTTGCGCGTCGGGCTGCCGTTGTGTACCAGCTTCATCGACACCCCCTGGCTGCCTATCTCAATCAGGTCCTCGGCATCGATCACCACGCGCGGCTCGTCGGCGGCTTCCGGTTCGGCAAAGAATTCAGACAGCGACAGGCCATACACCTTCAGCAGCTTTTGCAGCGTGCTGATGGCCGGGCTGACCTTGTCCTGTTCGATGGTGCTGATCGCACTGTGGGTTAACCCGGACAGTTCGGCGACCCGGCGCTGCGACAAACCCAATTGCTGACGGATCTGCGACAGGCGTTTGCCCGGTGCCAAGCTGGCTTCGCTCATAGCGGTACTTCCTTCTGGTAGGGGCGACAGGCAGACATGAATATCGCTATCGGGCGCCTGTCTGGGCGATAACGATGCTGCATGATATCGGTAGTTAGGGCAGATTTGGAAAATATATTGCCCATGTTCACTCTCGGTGCGTTGGACGAAATAGTTGACGTAAAAAGGACAGTAAGGCCTTTTCGGTCAATATTTTATCAATTTAGCAGCCGGTGGCGAATAATCAAACAGAATTGTAACATTTGCAAACCTATTCTGTTAAGGCTATGTTTCATATTGTGGATGTTATTTTGAGCGCCCAGCAGCGGCGCGGCCTGGCGAGAAATCCAATCATGTGTTGAATCTAACGGCGGACGGGCGCCAACGCGCCTTAAGAGCATAATGGCGGGTGACGTATGCAAACCAATAGCGCAGCAGTTGAACATTTTGCACAGCATCATGAAGAGAGGCGAAGTAGCGCGTTCCAAAATGAGGTTGCTCATTATTTGGAACGCCATCCCGCCACGCAGTATGTCGATATCCTTCTCACCGATCTCAATGGTTCCTTCCGCGGCAAACGCATACCCGTCTCAGGGTTGAAAAAACTGGAAAAAGGCAGCTACTTCCCCGCGTCGGTGTTCGCCATGGATATCCTCGGCAACGTGGTGGAGGAAACCGGTCTTGGGCAGGAGCTCGGCGAGCCGGACCGCATATGCCTGCCGGTGCCCGGCTCGCTGACGCCGTCGGCCGCTGATCCGGAGCATATCGGCCAGGTGCTGCTGACCATGCTGGATGAAGATGGCACTCCCTTTGACGTTGAACCCCGCAATGTGCTGAACCGCGTGTGGCAGGCGCTGCGACAGCGCGGCTTGTTCCCGGTGGCAGCGGTAGAGCTGGAGTTTTATCTCATCGATCGGCAGCGCGACGCGGAAGGCGATCTGCAGCCGCCGTGCGCGCCCGGCACCCAGGAGCGCAACACCCAAAGCCAGGTGTATTCCGTCGATAACCTGAACCATTTCGCCGAGGTGCTGAACGACATCGACGCGCTGGCGAAGCTGCAGGGGCTGCCGGCGGACGGCGCGGTGGCGGAGGCGTCGCCGGGGCAGTTCGAGGTCAACCTGCGTCATACCGACGATATCTTGCTGGCCTGCGACCACGCGCTGGCGCTGAAGCGGCTGGTGCGGCTGGTGGCCGAGAACCACGACATGCACGCCACCTTTATGGCTAAACCCTATGAGGATTACGCCGGCAGCGGCATGCACGTGCATGTCAGCATGCAGGATAGGGCGGGCAACAACCTGTTCGCCGATGCCGAAGGCGAGGATTCACCACTATTGAAGCAGGCGTTGGCCGGGATGATCACCCTGATGCCGGCGTCGATGGCGCTGCTGGCGCCGAACGTCAACGCCTACCGGCGCTTCCAGCCGGGGATGTATGTGCCGATCCAGGCCGCGTGGGGCCACAACAACCGCACCGTGGCGTTGCGGATTCCCTGCGGCGATCCGGAGAACCTCCGGGTGGAGTATCGCGTGGCCGGCGCCGACGCCAATCCGTATCTGGTGATGGCGGCGATCCTGGCCGGCATGCTGTACGGGCTGGACAACGCGCTGCCGCTGCCTGAGCCGGTGACCGGCAACGGGCTGGAGCAGGAGGGGCTGCCGCTGCCGATCCGCCAGAGCGACGCGCTGTACGAGTTTGAACATCAGCATGCGCTGACCCATTATCTGGGCGAGCGTTTTACTCAGGTTTATCACGCCTGCAAGACGGACGAACTGCTGCAGTTTGAACGGCGGGTGACGGAAACCGAGATCGACTGGATGTTGAAAAATGCCTGAATGGGCGTATAAAGTAAGAGGTATGTGCGGGCGACTGGCCTGCCGGTAGCGGATTAATTCGCCTGCCGGGCCGGTTTTCCGTCCGATCGACAAAAAGAATTTGTATTTGAGGGCTTCCGGATCTTGTCATCCGGAGGCATTCTGGTGCAAAATATCTCAAATGCAGATAGCCGACGTTTTGAAAGCGTCGGTTATTTTTTTTGCATTTAGCTTTACCAACGTAGCGTTTCATACACCAAGCGAGGCCGGACACCGATCCGGATAGATAAATAGTTTCGTGCACGATCAAACAAAACTTTATGGTCGTGACTCATGAGGATTAGAAAGATGGGGCAATTTTTCACTTTAGCACCGGTGCCCGCCGGTTTCCGCTGTGGCCGCAGCGACTATGGAGCAGCCGAGGTTTCCTCGACCCGTTATCCAGCTTACAATCCCCTTCTTTTAGAATTAAGTCGCTCGTTGCGAAGTTTCCCCGCAACCTTAAGTCTTGGCGTGTCCGCCATCCGCAAGGCTCAAGGTAAGGGGGGGCTGAACAATGTCCGATAACACCCTCAACGCCGCTCCGGCTCAGCGCACTCAGCTGCGTAAAACCCTGACTTTGGTTCCGGTAGTGATGATGGGCCTGGCTTATCTGCAGCCAATGACCATCTTCGATACCTTCGGCATCGTATCCGGCCTGACCGATGGTCACGTCGCGACCGCGTACGCCTTCGCTCTGCTGGCGATCCTGTTTACCGCCCTGAGCTACGGCAAGCTGGTGAAGAAGTTCCCTTCCGCCGGTTCTGCCTACACTTACGCCCAGAAAGCCATCAGCCCGCACGTCGGCTTTATGGTGGGCTGGTCATCGCTGTTGGACTACCTGTTCATGCCGATGATCAACATTTTGCTGGCCAAGATTTACCTTGAAGCGATCTTCCCGGGCGTCCCGTCCTGGATCTTCGTGGCGGTGCTGGTCGGGTTGATGACGATTTTCAACCTGCGCGGCATCAAGCTGGTGGCTAACCTGAACTCCATCATCGTGGTGGTGCAGGTGGCGATCATGATCGTGTTCCTCGGCCTGGTGATCAACGGCATTTACCACGGCGAAGGCGCCGGTACGCTGGTCAGCAGCCGCCCGTTCTGGTCCGATAACGCTCACGTGGTGCCGATGATTACCGGCGCGACCATCCTGTGCTTCTCGTTCCTGGGCTTCGACGGCATCAGCTCGCTGTCCGAAGAGACTAAAGACGCGGAGAAAGTGATCCCGAAAGCCATCTTCCTGACGGCGCTGATCGGCGGCATCATCTTTATCGTGGTGTCTTACTTCGTGCAGCTGTACTTCCCGGACATCTCACGCTTCAAGGATCCTGACGCGTCGCAGCCTGAAATCATGCTGTACGTGGCGGGCAAGTTCTTCCAGTCGGTGATCCTGGTGTTCTCCTGCGTGACGGTATTGGCGTCCGGCATGGCGGCGCATGCGGGCGTTTCGCGTCTGATGTACGTGATGGGCCGCGACGGCGTATTCCCGACTCGCTTCTTCGGCTATGTGCATCCGAAGTGGCGTACCCCGGCGCTGAACGTGCTGTTGGTTGGCGCCATCGCGCTGTCCGCGGTGTCGTTTGACCTGGTGACCGCGACCGCGCTGATCAACTTCGGTGCGCTGGTGGCCTTCACCTTCGTCAACCTGTCGGTGATCTCGCAGTTCTATATTCGCGACAAGATGAACCGCACCGTGAAGGACACGTTCAACTACCTGATCCTGCCGGTGATGGGCGCACTGACCGTCGGCGCGCTGTGGATCAACCTGGAAGCCAGCTCGATGACGCTGGGCCTGGTTTGGGCGACCATCGGTCTGATCTACCTGGCCGTCGTCACCCGCAGCTTCCGTCTGCCGGTGCCACAAGCGAGCGAAGACGCCGCCTAAGCGCGAGCCTCTCCTCAGCCACAAAAAAGGCCGCTTTCGCGGCCTTTTTCTTTCTGTTTGCTGCGGGTTTACCCCACCAACTCTTTGCCGTAATCGAACAGCGCTTTCAGCAGGGCGGTTTTCTCTTTATCGCCTTCGTGCAGGTTATACAGCGATTCGAGCTGCAGCAGGTAACTCTGCACGCGCTCCGCGCTCAACGCTTCCTGGCGGTGCTGCAGCCAGCGGCGCTGTTCGGCATCGTCCAGCGTATTCGGGTAGTTACGCGCGCGGAAGCGGAACAGCAGCTCTTTCATGCGGCCGTCGCTGAAGGCCAGATCCAGCGCTGGCAGGTTCTGCGGCTTGGTCTGCTGAATAATCCTCATCGCCGCCTTGTCGGCGTCGCTGAAGAAGCCGTCGTACAGCCGGGCGTCGACGTCGTCGGAACCTTTGAACGGCTCGGCTTCGGCGAACAGCGCCACCACTTTCTCGCGCACTTCCGGGTGCTGTTTCAGCAGCTGCAGGTTCTGCAGGCAAGCCTGACGATCGATGCCCAGCCGCTCGGCGTTCTCCGGCAGCAGGGTTTTGGCCGGTGCCAGCACCGGGCATTTGTTAATGTGCACCAGCTTGATTGGCACCGGCGCCTGATCCGGCGCCAGGTCGTCGCGGCGGGTATACAGGCGTTCACGCAGCTGCTCGGCGCTCAGCGTCAGCAGCGGCGTCATATCGCCGGCGAGATCGCACATGATCACCGCGTTCTTGTTGTCCGGGTGCCAGGCCAACGGCGACACCCAGCTGGTGTTGCCGCGTGCTGCACCGAACATGCCGGAGACATGCACCAGCGGCGTCATTTCGGCGACGTCGATCAGGGCGTTCAGCTTGTGTTTGTTGCGGTGTTGCAACAGGAAATCGAACAGCCGCGGCTGCGCCTGCTTGACCAGCTTGGCCATCGCGATGGTGGCGTAAACGTCCGACATCGCGTCGTGAGCCTGCGTGTGCTCGACGCCGTTGGCGCGCGTCAGGTGTTCGAGGCGGAAGCTGGGGAAGCCATCTTCGTTTTCCGGCCAGACGATGCCGTCCGGGCGCAGGGCGTAGCAGGCGCGCATCACATCCAGCAGATCCCAGCGCGAGTTGCCGTTTTGCCAGCTGTAAGCATAGGGATCGTAGAAGTTGCGATAGAAGATATTGCGGCTCACTTCGTCATCGAAGCGGATGTTGTTGTAACCGAGAATGCAGGTGCCGGCCACGCTGAAGGCCTGATGGATTTGGCGGGTGAACTCGGCCTCGTTAACGCCTTTGGCGCGCGCCACTTGCGGCGTGATGCCGGTGATCATCACCGCCTCGGGTTCCGGCAGGTAGTCGTCGGCCGGGGCGCAGTAGATGACCAGCGGTTCTTCGATAATGTTGAAATCCATATCGGTGCGCACGCCGGCGAACTGCGCCGGGCGATCCAGCGACGGGCTCTTGCCGAAGGTTTCGTAATCGTGAATATAAAATGTGGCCGTTGCCTTGCTGCTCAAAATCGCGTCTCTTCAGTGGCGGATACAATATGCCCCTATTGTAACGGCGTGGGGAGCGATGCCAAGCGGCGGTTAGCGAAATGCGCGCAATTACGCACGGCGATAATAATCCAGCCGTTGATGAAAGTAGGGGAGCAGGTGGTCGGGGATCTGTTGTTCCGTTTCCGCCTGGGTCGAGGCGATGCCGTAGCGCTCGTTGTAGATCACGCTGATGGCCAGCAAATCGGTTTCTATTTTTTCGCGTTGTGCCTGCGGTAAGCTATCCAGCTTTCGAGCCATCGTTATCTCCCTGTTAACCTTAGGGCATAATAGGATCGTTAGCGGGTCTTGTCCCTACCCATTCCGGGGGGCGATGGATGCCTGAGCGCCTTGCTGCGAGCAGGGGGCCAGGCTGTGGCGCACGGCGAACTCACTCTGTGGCTGGTGCGCATTGAGGTGATTCGCCCGGTTATACAGCGAACAGGCACCGTCGATCACCGCTACCCAAAACAGGGTGCACAGCAGCAAAACCCCCAACCAGGCTTTTTGGTTATAGGTCATAAGTCCTCCACGGACGAGAAGAGAAATAACATTGACCGTTAAATTAAATCAGGGGCTACATCAATGGTATTTAAACAGTAGGGAGTAATCGCAATGCGCGTCCGACTCTTTTGTTACGAAACCCATGATGGATGTTTCAAAAGATTCCTTAAGATAATATTAAGAAAATTGAGTTAGGGCGCCGTAATTCTATTTAATATTTGTTTAATTATCCGCAGATACAATCTTCCATATTCAATGCCAATGTGGGTGACAATTATGAAAACGCTACTGTTGACCGGCGCTACCGGCTTTCTCGGTGGTGCAGTTCTCGAAAAATTATTGATTGAAAATCAGGCTATTAATTATCTTTTGCTGGTGCGTGCCGATGATGCGCAGCAGGGGTTGGCCCGTATTCGCGCGAATATGGAAAAATTTAATATCGATGCGAACCTGCTGTCTAAAATTACGATAGAAAATATATTGTTGGGCGACCTTTCCGAACCGGCCGACTTTTTAACTGACGCACGTATTAACAATGTCACGCACGTTATTAATTGTGCAGCCGTTGCTTCATTTGGTAATAACCCGCTCATTTGGAAGGTAAACGTAGAAGGCACTCTGGCCTTTGCTGAAAGAATGGCGCAGGTGCCGGGATTAAAACGCTTCCTGCACGTCGGTACCGCCATGTCCTGTTCGCCGGAGCCGGGTTCGCTGGTGGCGGAGAGCGGCGAGTTTGAGGAAGACGCCGAGCACCTGGTGGAATATACGCGTTCCAAATCCACCATCGAACAGCTCATGCGCCAACGCTGCCCGCAAATGCCGCTGACCATCGCTCGTCCGTCGATCGTGGTGGGGCACACCCGCCTGGGCTGCCAGCCTTCCAGCAGCATTTTCTGGGTGTTCGGCATGGCGCTGATGCTGCGCAAGTTCATGTGCTCGCTGCAGGACAATATCGACGTGATCCCGGCGGATTACTGTGCGGATGCGCTGGTGATGCTGATGAACAGCGAAACGTTGGAGAACGACGTTTATCACATCTCCGCCGGCGTGGAGAGCAGTGTCAGCTTCGCCGAAATTGATAACGCCATGGCGGCCGCGCTGGAAAAAGCGCCGGTGGGCGATGAGTATGCGCAGGTGACGTATGACGCGCTGGTGAAAATGCGCCGCCAGCTGAAAGACATTTTCGGCCCGTGCAACGAGCGGCTGATGCTGAAGGCGATGCGCCTGTACGGATCGTTCGCCATGCTCAACGTGCGTTTCAGCAACGAGAAGATCCTCAAGCTGGGTATGCCGAAGCCGCCGCGCTTCACCGACTACATCGCCGGTTGCGTACAGTCGACCCGCGGGCTGTCTATCCAGCAGCAGATGGTGGTGGACTTCAAATAACCGCCGGGCGCAACGGGCGCCCGAGGTTGTTGTCCGTTACCAGGACGAAGAGGACCAGAAGACGCGGCCGAGCACTACCAGTTGCTCTTTGCGCTGCTGATAGCTGAGGTGCTCGTCCTGGTACTCTTCCCGGTTGAGGGAACGGATGATGACGCCACCGTCCGGTTGCTCGATCAGCACCTTCACCCGCAGCAAATTGCCGTGGCGGATGGCGTAGGTCTTGCCTTCCCGGATGCGCGTATCGTCGGTGTTGATGCCGACGACGTCGCCGTCCTGCAGGCGCGGTTCCATGCTGGAGCCGGAGATGCGGATGATGCGTGCGGCGTTGACCGCCACTCCCATCTTGTGCAGATAGTAACGGCGGAAGATCAGCGAAAACTCCTCGCGATCGACGATTTCATAGCAGCCGTCGCCGGCGGAAAAATCAATATCCAGCAGCGGGATCTCCACAAACTCTTCCTTGTCCTGTTCGGTATCTTCCCATACCACCGGTTTTAAACGGGCGGGCTGGAAGTCCGACTCCGCCGCCACGTTGTCAAACGGGCGCACCAGCTGCTTTTCATGAAATACGTCGAACCAGCCCTTGGGCAAATTCAGCCTGGCCTCGATCCGCCTGGCCAAATTGTCGCCAAGATTGCGGGAGGATTTTTCCCCGATGATTTGGCTCAGCGTTGGCGCGGAAGATTCAACCAGCGTGGCGAACTCATTCTGATTGACGCCTTGCCGGGCGTAGCGGGCCATCAATTCGCGCAGATTGTTGCGCCTGATTTCTTTAGTTTCCATCGTTCGATGATCGCACTCTTTAGCAAAAAGGTAAATAACGGTTTTGCTAAAAAACACTTGCGCATAATTTAGCAATTAGCTAAAACAAAAAGGGTGGGCCAAAGGTTCACCTGTGCGGGACGGCCTGTCATGATGAGAGGCCGCTCAGTGAAATCAAACGAGAGAGGGACTTTACGATGTACAAGATTGATTACAATAGCTACCGATCGGTCGCCAGCTTTGGCCACCGCGTGCGCTTTCTGGTGCTGCACTACACGGCGCAAAACTTCGCCGACTCGGTGAAGTCGTTGACCGGAAAATCGGTCAGCGCGCACTATCTGGTGCCGGATCCGACTGAAGCCAGCTATCAGGCCGCCGGCTTCAGCGGCGTGCGTATTTTCAACCTGGTGGACGAGAATGAGCGCGCCTGGCATGCCGGCACCAGCCAGTGGGGCACCCGCAGCAATATCAACGACACTTCGATCGGCATCGAGATCGTCAACCTGGCGAGCGGCGATGGTGAAAACATCACTTTCCCGCCGTTCAACCCGCAGCAGATCGAGGCGGTCACCCAGCTGGCGCAGAACATCCTGCAGCGTTATCCGGACATCTCGCCGGTGAACGTGGTGGCGCACTCCGATATCGCGCCGGGCCGCAAGAGCGATCCGGGCCCGCAGTTCCCGTGGCAGCAGCTGTATCAGGCCGGCGTCGGCGCCTGGTATGACGAAGCGACCAAGCAGCAACGCCAGCAGGAATACTGCCGCCAGGGGCTGCCTGCGCAGGCCGAGCTGTTGAAGCTGTTCACCCAATACGGCTACGACACCTCGGCGGCAAATACCGCAGAAGGCTATCGCCAACTGGTGCGCGCGTTCCAGCTGCACTTCCGTCAGCAGAAGTATGACGGCGTGATGGATGTCGAAACCGCCGCCGTTCTGCGCGCGCTGGTCGACAAGTACGCCGCCTGAGCCTGACCGCGAATGGGGGACGCCTCATTCGCCTTTTCCTCGCTGGGCTTCCTCCGTTAAAATAGCGGCCTGGTGGTCTTTATCGGAGGCATCGTGCGCCTCGATCGAAAAATCTCTTCCCTTGAATTGCTGACCTATCGCCACTATCGCATCGTCCACGGCGTGCGCATCGGGCTGGCGTTTATCCTGACCTTTCTGCTTATACGCTTGCTGGCGGTGCCCGAAGGCACCTGGCCGCTGATCACCCTGGTGGTGGTGATGGGGCCGATCTCGTTTTGGGGCAATGTGTTGCAGCGGGCGCTGCAACGCATTGCCGGCACGGTGTTCGGCGCCGCCTCCGGTCTGATCGCCTTATATCTGGAACTCTATTCGCTGCCGTTGATGCTGGTCTGGTGCGGCGTGGTGATGTTCGTCTGCGGTTACCTGACGCTCGGCAAACGGCCGTATATGGCGCTGCTGGTCGGGATCACGCTGGCGGTGGTGTGCGGCGCGGGTGCCGGCGACATGCATACCGCGTTGTGGCGCAGCGGCGATGTGATCTTCGGCTCGCTGCTGGCGCTGTTGTTCACCAGCATCTATCCACAGCGCGCCTATATTCTGTGGCGCATGCAAATGGCGGACTGCCTGCAAACCGCCGCTCGTATCTACGGCGCGTATTTTTCGCCGAACGTCATTGAGCGGCCGCGGCTGGAGCCTCAGCTCAAGGAGCTGTTGAATCAGGTAGTGAAGCTGCGCAGCCTGATCGTGCCCGCCAGTAAGGAAACCCGCATTCCCAAAGCGGTGTTCGAGGCGGTGCAAACCCTCAGCCGTAATTTGGTGTGTACGCTGGAGCTGATGGCCGACGCCTATTGGGCCTCGCGCGAAACGCACTTCATCATGTTGAACGCCCGCACGCTGCGCAGCACCCAACTGTTGACGCTGAGCTCGCTGGAGTCGCTGGCGCTGTTGATGCGCGAAGGACCGCAGGCGCAGCGGCAGGCAGCGGCGGGGCAGCTGACGGAGATCGCCGGCGAGCTGAAAATGCTGATGCGGGAGGTCAGCCTCGGCCAGCACGGCGAAGCGCCGATTTACGGCTATGTCTGGCTCAGCATGGAGCTGGCGCAGCAGCTGGAAGAACTGGGGGATCTGCTTCAGGTCTGCACCGCTGCAGGGCGTGAATAAGGGGTCAGATCATGAAGGCGGCGCTTTGGGTTTTGGCCGCCGGGGCAAAGTGGGTAAGATAAGCAATCACTGTTGTGCCGGACCGCCACAAACCTGTATCTTGGTGCCATGTGGCCGTAAGCAAATGAATCTGTGTATTACTAAAGCAAGGGTATAAAGATGGATAATGCAAATAAGCCGAGTTTCCAGGACGTGCTGGAGTTTGTGCGTATGTTCCGCCGCAAAAACAAACTGCAACGCGAGATCGTCGACAACGAAAAGAAAATTCGTGATAACCAGAAGCGCGTGCTGCTGCTCGACAACCTGAGTGAGTACATCAAGCCCGGCATGAGCATTGAAGACATTCAGGGCATCATCGCCAACATGCGCAGCGACTACGAAGATCGCGTTGATGACTACATCATCAAAAATGCCGATCTGTCCAAAGAGCGCCGCGAGCTGTCCAAAAAGCTGAAAGCGATGGGCGAAGTGAAGTAACCCGCTCTAGCGGGCCGGGCATCCTGCCTGGCCCGCATCCTTATTCTGCCTGATTTGCCGTTCTTGCCGACACTGCCGTTTCCGTTGGGGCGTTCCCCGGCGGCCGAAGGCGCCTCCCCATCCTGCAGGCTCTGCAGGTGACCGCCGGGGAACGTTTGTTACTGCTCCGCGCCGTACATGTCGAAGTCGAAATACTTGTCGTTGATTTTCTTGTAAGTGCCGTTGGCGCGGATCGCCTGCAGCGCGGCGTTGAAGGCGTTAAGCAGCGCGGTATCGTCTTTGCGCACCCCGATGCCGTCGCCGACGCCGAAGTATTTGCTGTCGGTCAGCTCGGCGCCGATAAAGGCAAAGTCTTTGCCGCCGGGGGTTTTGAAGAACTCGCTGGCGCTGACGCTGGCCAGCAGCGAAGCGTCCAGCCGGCCGTTGGCCAGATCTTCATTCACCTCCTGTTGGCTTTGGTAGGCGACCACGTTGACGCCGGCCGGGCGCCACAGCGCATTGGCGTAGGCCTCCTGGCTTGAGCCTTGCTGCACGCCGACCGATTTGCCCTTCAGCGAGGCGACGGTAGGCTGCAGGTTGCTGCCCTTATGTGCCACCAGCCGCGCCGGGGCGTTGGAGACTTTGCTGGAGAAAGCGATCTGCTGCTGACGCTGCGGCGTGATGGTCATCGACGAGGCGATGGCGTCGAATTTTTTCGCCTGCAGGCCGGGGATCATGCCGTCCCAGCTGCTTTCCACCCACACGCATTTGGCCTGCATCTGATCGCACAGCGCTTGGGCGATATCGACGCCGAAGCCGGTCAGCTTGCCCTGCGGGTTTTTATACTCCAGCGGCGGAAAGGTGGGATCGATGCCCAGCTTGATCACTTTGCCGCTGAATTCACCGCTCAGCGCGGGAAAACTCGCTGCCAGCGGCAGCAACAACAACAGCCCTTTGATGGTTTTCATGTCATTTCCTCAGCGTTGGCGATTAAACTGCGGGACGAGCCAAAAAGCGCTCGACCAATTTGACCCAGTAGGTGGCGCCCAGCGACAGACTGTCGTCGTTGAAGTCATAACCGGGGTTGTGCAGAGAATTGCCCGGCGTGGCGGGGCCGTTGCCGATCGAGATGTAGCTGCCCGGGCACTTCTCCAGCATAAAGGCGAAATCTTCGCTGGCGGTGAACGGCCGCAGCGTGGGGATAACCCGGCTCTCTCCGGCCCATTCCAGCGCCACCGCGCGCGCCAGCTCGGTTTCTGCCTGATGGTTCACCAGCACCGGGTAGCCGTGCTGATAGTCGATCTCCGCGCGGGCGCCGAAGCTGGCGGCCTGCGCCGTGACCAGCTCGGTGATGCGCTGCTCCAGCCGCTCACGCACCGCCGCCGTCAGCGCGCGCACGCTGAGCGTCAGGGTGGCGGTCGCCGGGATTACGTTGGCGGCCTGGCCGGCCTGCATCGCCCCCACGGTGACGATCGCCGTTTCCTGCGGATCGATATTGCGCGCCACGATGGTTTGCAGGCTCATGACGATGGCCGCGCAGGCCACCACTGGATCGACGGTGCTCTGCGGCACTGCGCCGTGGCCGCCGTGGCCGTGCAGAGTGATGTGTACCGTATCGGCCGAGCACATGAAGGGGCCGCTGGCGAAGCCCAGGTGGCCGGTGGAGAAGCCGGGCACGTTGTGCATGGCGAACACCGCGTCGCAAGGGAAGCGCTCAAACAGGCCGTCTTCAATCATCACTCTGGCGCCGCCGCCGCCTTCTTCCGCCGGCTGAAAGATCAGGTGCAGCGTGCCGCTGAAGTTTGGCTGCCGCGCCAGATAGCGCGCCGCCGCCAGCAGCATGGCGGTGTGCCCGTCGTGGCCGCAGGCGTGCATCACTCCGGAATGGGTGCTGGCGTGCGGTAAACCGGTCGTTTCGGCGATCGGCAGGGCGTCCATATCGGCGCGGATGCCGAGCGATCTTCCCGGCCCGCGCTGCAGTGTGGCGACAACGCCGGTTTGTCCTACGCCTCGCGTGACGTGGTAACCCCATTCCTCCAGCCGCTGCGCCACCAGATCCGACGTTGCGAACTCCTGGAAGCCCAGTTCCGGGTGGGCGTGAATATGGCGGCGAAGCGCGACCATCTCATCATGAACGGCGGCGATCTCAGGCAGTACGAGTGAAGGGCTCATCACGGTCTCCGGCAAAAGGGTCCCGGCCAACGGGCGGGGAGCGGGGCAGAGGGGGTAGGCATCGAGACTAGCAAACTCCGTTTTTGCCGGGTAGCCGCCGTTCGGTTATGCTGACAACCAATGATTGTCAGGAGGTGAACATGAAACTGCACCAACTGCAGGCGCTGGTGGCCAGCGCCGACAGCGGCAGCATTCGCGCTGCGGCACGGCATCTGGGGCTGTCGCAGGCGGCGGTGACCCGCGCACTGCGTGAACTGGAGCAGGAGCAGGCGCTGCCGCTGCTGATCCGCACCCCGACCGGGCTGGGATTTACCCCCTACGGCAAAACCCTATTGGCGCACGCCCGGCTGGTGTTGAATCAGCTGGAGCAGGCGCAGGGCGAAATGGCGGCGCTGCGCGGGCGAACGGCGGATCTGGTCAAGGCGGCGATCACCCCCTGGCTGATGCTGACGGTGTTGCCGCCGGCGGTGATGGCATTTCGCAGCAAGGCGCCGGCGGTGCGGCTGGAACTGTCGGAAAGCCTGATGGCCAACGCCCAGTCGCAGCTGCGCGAGGGCACGATGGATTTCGCCATCACGCCGCTGCCGGCGTCGTCGGCGCCGCAGGAGTTTCACTGCGAACCGCTGCTGGAGTATGAAACGGCCTACATGGTGCGGCGCGGCCACCCGCTGGCGCACAGCACCTCGCTGCACCAGTTGCTGGAGCAAGATTGGGTGATGAGCTATACCCAGGAAAGTTTCGATGCGCTGCTCGACGCGGTGTTCCACCGCCACGGCGTGCGCCTGCCGCACCAGCGCATTATTCAGGCGCATTCGTTCGGCATGCTGCAAGCGCTGGTGGAATCCGCCGAGATGTGCACCTGGTGCCCGCGGCCGATCGCCGCGCTGCCGCAGTTTGCCTCCCGCCTGCAGCCGCTGGCGCTGCGGGAAAGCGGCCAACCGACGCAGCTGAATATCGTCACCCGGCGCAACAGCATTCTGAGCGCCGCCGCCCATACGTTTATCGACACACTGGTGCGCACCCTGCGCCAGCAGGCGCGATCGTCACGGCCGGAAGACCGCCAGATCTACGATCGCGTACGCCTGCTGATGTAGCGGAACTGCCTGGATCGACGATCCCGTAAATGGGATCGCGATCCGTATTTGTAGCATTTTTAGCCGCAATGTTAACGATATGTGATTTTGCTCAAATAATTATTTTTGCAGCTTTGGTTATATGTCGTCATATGTTCACGTTGTCATTTTTAGTTATCGGGATGTGTCATGATTAATCTATTGAAATTTATAGTTTTATAGTATTGATTGTTTTTTGTTAGATAAAAATGACAACGTCAACATTTATAAGATTCAAGCATTTAACGAGTGTATTGGAGGAAGAGATGAGCCAGTTGCCGGAAAAAATGCGCGCGGTCGTTTGCCATGGCCCGCAGGACTATCGTTTCGAACAGGTGCCCACGCCGCTGCCGAAGGCGCGCGAGCTGGTGATCAAGGTGGAAGGCTGCGGCATCTGCGCCGGCGACTGCAAGTGCAAGAACGGCGCGCAGATGTTTTGGGGAGAGAACCCGTGGGTTAAACCGCCGGTGGTACCGGGGCACGAGTTTTACGGCCGCATCGCCGCGCTGGGCGAGGGCGCGGAAGGCAAATACCAGATCGGCGAGCGGGTGATCGCCGAGCAGATCGTACCGTGCTGGGAGTGCCGTTACTGCAAATCCGGCAGTTACTGGATGTGTGAGACGCATAACATTTACGGTTTCCAAAAAGACGTGGCGGAGGGCGGCATGGCGGAGTACATGCGTTTTTCCGAGAACGCCATCGTGCACAAGATCCCGGAAAGCCTGAGCCATGAAGATGCGGTATTGATCGAGCCGATGGCCTGCGCCATCCACACCGTGGCGCGCGGCGACATCCAGCTGGACGACGTGGTGGTGCTGGCCGGCGCCGGGCCGCTGGGGCTGTGCATGGTGCAGGTGGCGCGCCTGAAAACGCCGAAGAAACTGATCGTGATCGACGCCATCGACGAGCGGCTGGCGCTGGCGAAGGAGTTCGGCGCCGACGTGGTGATCAACCCGCTGAAGGAAGACGCCGACCAAATCGTCAAATCGCTGACCGGCGGCTACGGCTGCGACGTGTATATCGAGGCCACCGGCGCGCCGATCGGTGTCACCCAGGGGCTGCAGATGATCCGCAAGCTGGGCCGCTTCGTGGAGTTCAGCGTGTTCGGCAAGGAAACCACCGTCGATTGGTCCATCATCGGCGATCGCAAAGAGCTGGACATTCGCGGCGCGCACCTGGCGCCCTACAGCTACGAAATCGCCATCGATCTGTTCGAGCGCGGGCTGGTGACCTCAAACGGCGTGGTCACCCACAGCTATTCATTGAACGACTGGGACGAAGCCTTCGCTCTGGCGGACTCGACCGATTCCATCAAGGTGATCCTGGTTCCCTGACCCTCCCGCCGTACCGCTGTTGCAGTCACGACCGCCGGCCCGTCCGCAACGGAGGGGCCGGCCGGTCGGCCAAACGTAAAGACATGCTGTTGCTCTGATAACCACAACAAGAAGCTTCCCTACAGGAGAATTGGCTATGTTTTCATTTTTCAAAAAGACTCTGCCTTTTATCGTCGCCGGTGGAATGTTGGCGGCCAGCCATGGGGCGCTGGCCAAGCAAATCACTATCGGTATGTCGTTCCAGGAAATGAACAACGACTACTTCGTCACCATGAAACAGGCGCTGGATCAGGCGGCGGCGGATATCGGCGCCAAGGTGTACGTGGCCGATGCACGCCATGACGTCGCCAAACAGATCGGCGACGTGGAGGACATGCTGCAGAAGAAGGTGGATATCCTGCTGATCAACCCGACCGATTCGGTGGGGGTGCAGTCGGCGGTGATCTCCGCCCATAAGGCCGGCGCGGTGGTGGTGGCGATCGACGCCCAGGCGGAAGGGCCGCTGGACTCGTTCGTCGGCTCGGAAAACTACGACGCCGGTTTCCAGGCGGGCGAATACCTGGCGAAAGCGCTGGGCGGCAAAGGCAAGGTGGCAATCCTCGACGGCATCCCGGTGGTGCCGATCCTGGAGCGCGTGCGCGGCTTTGAAGCGGCGATGAAGAAATACCCTGACATCAAGATCGTTACCAAGCAAAACGGCAAGCAGGAGCGCGACACCGCGCTGACCGTGACCGAAAACATGCTGCAGTCGGCGCCGGATCTGGCGGGCATCTTCAGCGTCAATGACGTCGGCGCGCTCGGCGCCCTGGCGGCGATCGAAAGCAACGGCGCCAAGGTCAAGCTGGTGAGCGTCGACGGCCAGCCGGAAGCCATCAAAGAGATCCTCAAGCCGAATTCGCCGTTCATCGCCACCTCGGCGCAGTTCCCGCGCGACCAGCTGCGCATCGCACTCGGCATTGCGCTGGCCCGCTACTGGGGCGCCACGGTGCCGAAAACCGTGCCGGTCAAAGTGAAGCTGATCGACCGCAGCAATGCGGCCGGCTTTAGCTGGTAACAGCGGCCAGGTTCGCCCCGCTGCGGCGGGGCGTTCGGCGCGGAGGGCAATGCGGTGACACCTTTACTGGAACTGAAGCGAATAAAAAAGAGCTTTCCCGGCGTGAAGGCGCTGGACGGCATCGATCTGGCCATTCAACGTGGCGAAGTGCACGCCCTGCTGGGCGAAAACGGCGCCGGCAAATCGACGCTGGTGAAAATCATGTGCGGCATTTATCAGCCGGACGAGGGCGATATTTTTATCGACGGCGAGCAGCGCCGCTTTAACAACTATCGCCAGGCGATTGAGGCCGGCGTCGGCATTATTTTTCAGGAATTCTCGTTGATTCCCTACATGAGCGCCATCGACAACATCTTCCTCAACCGGGAGATCAGGAACCGCTGGGGCCTGCTGGATCGGCGGGCGATGCGGCGCAAGGCCGAGGCGATCTTCAAGCGGCTGACGGTGGCTATCGATCTCGATTGCCCGGTGGAGCAGCTGAGCGTGGCGCAGCAGCAGTTTGTGGAGATTGCCAAGGCGCTGTCGCTGGAGGCGCGGGTGCTGGTGCTGGACGAACCGACCGCCACGCTGACGCCGGGCGAGGCCGAGCACCTGTTCAGCGTGATGAACGATCTGCGGCTGCTGGGCGTCGGCATGGTGTTTATCTCGCACCACCTGGACGAGATCTTCACCATCTGCGATCGCATCACCGTGCTGCGCGACGGTGCCTACATCGAAACGCTGGCCACCGGCGACACCAACGTGGAAGAGCTGGTGCGGCTGATGGTCGGGCGCAAAATCGAGAACGCCTTCCCGGTGAAACAGCACCCGGTCGATACCGCGACGGTGCTGCTGGAGGCGGAGATCCAGCGCGAGAAGCACGGTGCGACCGACCGCTTCCACCTGCACAAGGGCGAAATCCTCGGCTTCGCCGGGCTGGTGGGCTCCGGGCGTACCGAGACCGTCTCGGCGCTGATCGGCGCCAGCCGCTGCCACCGCAAACGCGTCACCCTCGGCGGCCAACCGGCGGCGCTGCGCTCCCCGGCGCAGGCGCTGGCGCAGGGCATCGGCCTGCTGCCGGAGAGCCGCAAAACCGAGGGCCTGGTGCTGCCGTTTTCGGTGGCGCAGAACATCACCCTCAACCGGCACCACCGGCGCGGCAAGATCTTCGTCAGCGCGCGCAAGGATCGCGACGTGGTGCAGCGGCTGATCCGCGCCGTGGGGGTGAAAACCCCGGACGCCGAGACCGCCGTCAGCACCCTGAGCGGCGGCAACCAACAGAAGGTGGTGATCGCCCGCTGGCTCAACAACGACTGCAACATCCTGATCTTCGACGAACCGACGCGCGGCATCGACGTGGGCGCCAAGGCCGAGATCTACCAGCTGATGCAGCAACTGACCCAGCAGGGTATCTCCATCATCATGATTTCCTCCGAACTGCCGGAGATCATCGGCGTGTGCGACCGCGTGCTGGTGTTCCGCGGCGGCCACATCGTCGCCGAGCTGACCGGCGACGACATCGAATCCAACCACATCATGCTTCACGCGACCGGGAGTGCCTTATGATCGGAATTGAACAACCCGCCGTGGCGCGCCGCGCCGCCGGCCCCAGTCTCGGCAAGCGCTGGGACAAACTGCTGCATCACCCGGCGATCTTGCCGTTTATCGGCTTCGCTGTCCTGTTCGTATTGATGAGCCTGCTGAACGACAGCTTCCTCAGCGTCAACAACCTGACCAACGTGGCGCGCCAGGTGTCTATCAACGCCATCATCGCGGTAGGCATGACCTGCGCCATCCTGACCGGCGGCATCGATCTCTCGGTGGGGCCGGTGATGGCGCTGGCCGGTTCGGTCGCCGCCGGGCTGATGCTGGCGGCGGTGCCTATCCCGTTGGCGATGGTGGCGGCGCTGGCGGTCGGCGCGCTGTTTGGCCTGGCCAACGGCGCCTGCATCGCCTACCTGCGCATGCCGCCGATCATCGTCACCCTGGCGTCGATGGGCATCGCTCGCGGCCTGGCGCTGCTCTATACCGGCGGCTACCCGATCTCCGGCCTACCCGACGTCTTCTCCTTCTTCGGCCGCGGCACGGTGCTGGGCATCCAGGTGCCGATCCTGATCATGCTCGGCGTGTACGTGTTGGCCTGGCTGATGCTCAACCAGCTGCCGTTCGGCCGCTACGTCTACGCGATGGGCGGCAACGAAGAGGCGGCGCGCCTGAGCGGCATCCGCGTGCCACGTTACAAAATGTTGGTATACGTGATCAGCGGCCTGACCGCCGCGCTGGCCGGGCTGGTGCTGACCTCGCGCCTGATGAGCGGGCAGCCCAACGCCGGCGAAGGCTTCGAGCTGGACGCCATCGCCGCGGTGGTGCTGGGCGGGGCGGCGATCTCCGGCGGGCGCGGCGCCATCGTTGGCACGCTGGTGGGGGCGATGATGCTCGGGGTGCTCAACAACGGCCTCAATCTGATGAACGTGTCACCGTATATCCAGAACGTGGTGAAGGGCGGCATTATCCTGGCCGCCATCTACCTCAGCTCCGTGCGGCGCAAATAGGAGGCGCGATGTCAGTCTTTCTTGGCATAGACGTCGGCGGCACGGTGATCAAGGCCGGGCTGTACCGGGCAAGCGGCGAAGAGCTGGCGATCGCCGAGCGCGACGGCGCGGCGATTGCCGCCCGGCCGGGCTTCAGCGAACGCAATATGGACGCGCTGTGGGATGACGTGTGTGCGGCGATCCGCCAGACGCTGCACGCGGCGGGGCTGGAGGCCGGGCAGGTGCGCGGCGTCAGCTTCTCGGCGCACGGCAAAGGGCTGTACGCCATCGATCGCCACGGCAAACCGGTCGGCAACGGCATTCTCTCTTCGGACAACCGGGCGGCGGCCACGGCGGCTGAGCTGCGCCGCGCCGGGGTGGACGCGCAGACCTACCCGCGCAGCTTGCAGCCGCTGTGGCCCAGCCACCCGGCGCTGCTGCTGCGCTGGCTGAAGCAGCAACAACCGGCGCAGTACGCCGCCGTCGATCGTATCCTGATGGCGCACGACTACCTGCGCTTTCGCCTCACCGGCGAGGCGGCGGCCGAGGTGACCAATATCTCCGGCAGCAACCTGTTTAACCAGCGCAGCGGCGCTTACGATCCGGTGCTGCTGGCGGCCTTCGGCATCGAAGAGGCGCAGGAGAAGACCGCGCCGGTGATCGGCTCGGCGCAGCTGGCCGGGCGGGTGACGGCCGCGGCGGCGGCGCAGTGTGGTCTACGAGTAGGCACCGCGGTGTATGGCGGCCTGTTCGACGTGGTGGGCGCGGCGCTCAGCTCCGGCGTGGCCGACGATCGTACGCTCAGCGCGGTGGCGGGCACCTGGTCGATCGCCACCTGCGTGACCGAGCGCATCATTCCCGCCGAGTACCCCTACGCCTGGGGGCGCTACTGCATCGACGGCCGCTATTTCGTGCACGAAGGCAGCCCGACCTCAGCCGGCAACCTGGCCTGGTTCCTGCGCCAGTTCTGCGCCGACGACCGGCAGCGCTACGCCCAGTTCAATGCCTGGGTGGCCGAGCGCCGCGAGCAGCCCAGCGGGCTGCTGTTCCTGCCTTATCTGTACGGCTCCAACCTCGGCGGCAACACGCCGGGCGGGCTGATCGGCCTGAGCGCCCACCACGAGATGGCGGACGTGGTGCAGGCGATCTACCAGGGCATCGTGTTCTCGCACCTGATCCATCAGGAGCGCATGGTGCAGCTGAACCCGCGCATCGAGCGGGTGCGCATGACCGGCGGGCCGACACAGTCCGAGGTCTGGATGCAGATGTACGCCGACGCCGGCAACCTGCCGCTCGAGGTGGTGGAAACCCGCCAGAGCGGCTGTCGCGCCGCCGCCCTGTGCGCCGCCGTCGGCGCCGGGGAGTACGCCGGGTTCGCCGAAGCGATCGCCGCCGCGCCGCCCAAGCTGCGCTGTTATTATCCCGCGACCGCCGCCCATCGGCGCCTGCGCGCCCAGCAGGCGCGCTATCTGGCGGTCGCCCAGGCTTTGAGTGAGGTGACTGATGCAAACGACTAACGCCGCCTGTCTGGGGCTGTATGAAAAGGCGCTGCCCGCCGATCTGAGCTGGCCGCAGCGGCTGGCCACCGCCGCCGAGCTGGGCTTTGAGTTCGTGGAGATGTCGATCGACGAGCAGCCGGCGCGCCAGCAGCGGCTGGACTGGGATCGCCGCCAGCGGCTGGCGTTTATCCAGGCGCGGCTCGACAGCGGGGTGACGGTGCCGAGCCTGTGCCTGTCGGCGCACCGGCGCGATCCGTTCGGCAGCGCGGACGCCGCCACCCGCGAACGGGCGCGGGTGCTGATGAGCAAGGCGCTGGAACTGGCGACGGATCTCGGCATCCGCAACATCCAGCTGGCGGGCTACGACGTCTATTACGAACCCGCCGATCGCCACAGCCGCGAACGCTTTATCGAGGGCATGCAGTGGGCGGCGGCGCAGGCCGCCAGGGCGCAGGTGATGCTGTCGGTGGAGGTGATGGACACGCCGTTCATCAACAGCATCAGCAAATGGCGCGACATCGCCCGCCATGTCAACTGCCCGTGGTTCACGGTGTATCCCGATCTCGGCAACCTCAGCGCCTGGGGCAACGACGTCGCCGCCGAGCTGGCGCTGGGCATCGGCAGCATCACCGCCATACACCTCAAAGATACCGTCGCGGTGGGGCCGGGCAGCGCCGGGCAGTTCCGCGACGTGCCGTTCGGCGAGGGCTGCGTGGATTTCGCCCATGCCTTTTCCGTGCTCAACGCGCTCGGCTATCGCGGCCCCTACCTGCTGGAGATGTGGGCGCGCGAAGACGGGCAGGATAAGCAACGTATCGCCCAGGCCAAGGCCTGGATCGAACAACAGATGATCGAGGGAGGCATCGCATGCTGAACGAACTCAAGCGGCAGGTGCTGGCCGCCAACCTTAGCCTGCCGGCGTACGGGCTGGTGACCTTTACCTGGGGCAACGTCTCGGCAATCGACCGCCAAAGCGGGCTGGTGGTGATCAAGCCTTCGGGCATCGCCTACGAGGCGATGACGCTGGAAGATCTGGTGGTGGTGGATCTGGAGGGCAAGGTGCGCGAAGGGCACCGCAAGCCCTCATCCGACACCGCCACCCACCTGGCGCTGTACCGCGCCTTCGCCGAGATCGGCGGCGTGGTGCACACCCACAGCCGCAATGCCACCATCTGGGCGCAAGCCGGGCAGCCGATCCCGGCGCTGGGTACCACCCACGCCGACTACTTTTACGGCGACATTCCCTGCACCCGGCCGATGAGCGAGGCGGAGATCGCCGGGGATTACGAAGGGGAAACCGGCAAGGTGATCATCGAGACCTTCAACCAGGCGGGGCGCGATCCGCAGCAGGTGCCGGGGGTGCTGGTTTATTCCCACGGCCCGTTCGCCTGGGGAAAGAGCGCGGCGGATGCGGTACATAACGCGGTGGTGCTGGAAGAGGTGGCGATCATGGCGATGGCGACGCGCCAGCTGGCGCCGGCCATCGCCCCGATGCAGCCGGAGCTATTGGACAAACATTTCCTGCGCAAGCACGGCAAACACGCTTACTACGGGCAATAGCGCCCGTCAGCGATTCAACAGCGAGCCGGTGAAGAACTCTCTGCGCACCGGCAACTCGCCGCGCGGGCTGTTAATGGCGCTGAACAGCAGCTCCGCGGCGATCTCCCCCAGTTTCTGCGTATCGTGATACACCCCCGGAATGTGCAGGCCGTAAGCGCCGGCGCGCGGCGGTTCGTCTATCGAGAAGAACTTCACCTGCTGATAGAGCCCCATCTCGTGGCAGATGGCGATGGCGCCCAGCGTAATGATGCCATTCAGGCCGATGATGTAATCCGGGCGGTTCTCCGGCTGCGCCAGATAGGTGCGCACCTCGCTCTCTTGCGAGGTGAAATCGTAGTCGCCGTTGATGATGTGAATCTCACGCCCGCTGCCCTGCAGCGCCGCGACGATGCCGGCGGTGCGCGTTAGCGTAATTTCCGAATCCGCCGGGCCGCCGATAATCAAAAGCTTCTGCTCCGGCTGCTCCGCCAGATAACGGCCGGCCAGCACGCCGATCTCGCGGTTATCGAGGAACACGCCGCTCAGCTGCTGATCGTAAAGGTCACGGTCGATCAGGATCAGCGGCACGCCGTACACCTCGGCCAGCTCGAGATAGGCGGGGCGGTAGCGCTTGTCGTCGCGCACCGCCGACAGCAGAATGCCGCGCGCCTTGTAGCCGAACAGCGCCTGAATGGCGCGCATTTCCGCCTCTTCGCTGCCGTCGGTGTCGAACAGCATGATCTGGTAGCCCTGCTGGCGCGCAATGCGCGACACGGTCTTGATCAGGCCGGAATAGAACGGGTTGTACATGCTGCTGGTGACGATGCCGATAATCTGGCTGCTGCTGCTTTTCAGCCCCTGCGCGAAGGCGTTGGGCACATAGTTCAGCTCTTTGGCGATGGCGTGAATGCGCTCGCGGGTTTCCGGCTTGACCAGCTCGGGCTTATTGAAGGCGCGGGAAACGGTGATATTGGTCACCCTGGCGCGGCGGGCGATATCCACGATAGTGGCATTGGGATTGGCTTTCGACACCGTCTTTCCTTGCGTTATGCCTCAACAGATCCCTTATTGTAGGGAAAGGGCGGGGGCGGTGCTAGGGGGGAGTTGGGGGGCTGGAGCTGGGGGAGGTAAAATAATGGAATGAATATAGAGGTAATAATGTCGTTGATTTATTAATTGTGAGTCAAATCATTTTGTGTGGTTGTGTTTTTTTGAGGAGAGGTTGGTAAGGTGTGTTTCATTGTTGAAGTTAGGTATCAATGGCTGCTTTGTGCCAGAAGCGGAAGTTGCTTGCATCATGTTATGTTAGTTTACGGGAGCAGGTCACCCAGATAAAAATAAACATTTATTGAAACCTTGTGTTAGTTCAAGATAATGAAATTGTAAATCTTGTTATGCTTTAACTATGAAATGTTGGAGAGTTAATTTAAATGCCATTGTTTTAAGAAAAGTGTATCGGTTAGCTTCTTGGGCTGTGTTCAACTCATGGATAGGTCAAATGTATACTTCTGATAAGTCGTTTTCTTTAACCAGTGGTCAAGCTGCTAAGGTGAAAAATTTTTAGCTTACTTCTAAAGATTTAGGGAAGAGATGATGGCACCCCGTAAAAGCATCCCAAATGAAATCAAATTACAATTGTTTTCTGCATCAGCAGGGCATTGTCAGCATCCTGATTGTCATAAGCCACTGTTTCCTCAAGAGATGGGCGGTTATAAGCATATCGGGGAAATGGCACATGTCATTCCCCATGGTAATAAGGGGCCAAGGCATGAGGAGAGACCTGAAGAGGTATTTGAAGCAGACTCTTTTGAAAACCTTCTTTTACTATGCCCTAATTGCCACACTCTCATCGACAAGGCTCCTGAGGCTTATCCCAGAAGCCTCCTTCTAGACTGGAAGACAAACCACCTTGTTGCTTTGGCCAATCGGCAAGGCATTATTCGCTATGAAAACAGAGAGCAAGCAAGAGAGGCTGTTTTAGCCGCTATGGATGAAAATAAAGCTCTTTGGGCAAAATTTGCGCCTGGTGAAGGAGAGCGTTTTACCTATGATCCTGAATCTGAAACGGCGGAATTATGGTCTCTAAGAATACGTAGTGTCATTTTACCTAATCATTATCGAATTCAAGCTATTTTAGGCCTGAACAGATGTCATATGACACCTGATGAGAGAGGTATTTTTGCGCAGTACCTTGAGCACGTTCGTGGGCTTACAGAACGTCATGTCTGTGGCGTTTCCGGTAAAGCCATAAGGTTTCCAAGAGAAATGGATGGAATATTAGCATGAGTTGGCAAGTAAATTATGCGATTGAATATATTAATGATGATCTAAAAGAATCAGGGTCTGCAGTGCATGTGAATGGAGATGCTATTAGAATATCTATTCGCGATAGGCCTGATGTATTAGCGGTAATTTCAGCATCAGAAGAAATTAGCCTGGAGATTGCTCAGAGATATCATCATGATTTCCCGGATGTAGATTTTATATGTGGGTATAGAAAAGAGTGTGTATGGACTGGAGAGGCCATTAGCTATCTTACATCAGCTAAAATAGGATGGGGTAACGCTGGAACCTTTTACAGCGCACTGTCTAATGACACTCTCAATACTGCCTCCCATAAAGACTACTTTTTCTCGTATCGGCTCATAACGCAGATGAGGGTAGTAAAGGAAGTAGAGAGACAGTTTGATCGTGTTTTTATTATTACTTTAGCAAATAATCGAAAGTTAAGAGTAGGTATGTTAACTGAATACGAACCGACTGCAGATTCTGTGCGCACTTTTTGGGGAATATTTGGCCCTGTTGATATTTTGTGGAATATAAATCCCAATGGAAGTCCTGCTCGAAATGCCTATGAGGCAGGTAGTGAACTTGGTTGTGAGGTAATGAAATGGCCGGAGTTAAAAGCGTTGATCACTCAAAAATAATGACCGCGAGTGAAGTTGCAAAACATCTGTTAAATAATTGCAAGACATTAGCTTTGTATGAGAGTTTTATGTTTGGTTCGTCCCTTTTAGGGATAGGTTGTGATTACGATATATTGATTATTGGACCATCAGGTGATGCTTTGCATAAACTTAAAGGTGAAATGAAATATGCTGGCGCCGAATTACCGTTAGATATTTTATATATGCTGCCAATCGAAGCTGAAGAAACACAGTTTGTGAAGAAACAAAAATGTGTATCTCTTGCACTTTTAGCTTCACAAGGGCGTTAGAAAATAATTCGCATTATGTCTTTGGGTTCAGATGGTGTCATCTGTAACTTAGCATTTCGACCACAAAGGTTCATCTGTGCAAAGCTAAATTTTTCCATATTAACATATATTAATGTCCGCATCTCGCTCAAGGTGGATCTAAGTCTCCTCACAAATCCGCTCCGTGCCAACTGCGGACATTACGAGCTAGATCATCTATATAGATAAAATACACTCACCATCCTGTGCGTTGGAAAATACTACCTAGCAGTTACCGAACCTGCACGTCTTTTCGCGTAATTCCGGTTTACTGCTACATTGATAGCCTGAAGTCTTCAATTTTCTGCCCCAATATTTCTTCAGGCTGGCGACCATCTGACTTGGCAACTAGCATCGCTTTAACATCTTCGTCATCCAGCACCAAGATCATTTTTTTATGAACTAGCCATTGTTCTCTCAACGTATGTTCACAACCTAATGCGTCGCCACCCTTGCGAGATATGATTAACCCAAAGAGACCAGCTCCATGTGGTTTCAAGTAGTTCGCGATTTGCAAGATCTCAGACTTTTTGACTTTTCTTGAGTAGTTTTTTGCATCAATCACAATGTAATCAGCTTCATACTTTTGTCGCAAGAAAGACCAGAATCCCTTATCAGTATAGTTTGGCATGATGAAGTCGCGGCGATTGGCTTTCAACTTGTCAGATAGCTCTGGAATTGGCTTCCCAAGAGGGGGCGTGAACAAATGTTCAAGAATATCTCCAACGAGGTTCTGATACACATAGCAGTCGTTCTTCCCTGGAATACAGGAAGATAAAGAATTAATTAACTCTTGCTCGCGAGTAATCTTTTTTGTTGGACGCGTGATCCGTGCAAGAAATAATGCCCTATAATAGCTTGGAGATGCAGCCTCTATTTGTTTAGAAAAATTGTTTGCAATGTATTTAATATCCCACGCTTCAATGTCCGCCGCATTCAGAGCCGACAAGTCAGTTGCTCTCAAGGTTGCTGGAATAGCGAGGACCATCCTGCCATTACCGTAACTGGATTTGTATTTTTCCAATTGTCCAATGACATTATGAATATGGCCGGAAGTTAGTGCTAAATAGGTCTTGCACTCGATTAGCAAAACTTCCTTTGTATCATTTAACCGTCGGTTTACTAGAAGATCAGCCCTATAACGAATTTCGCGGCCTAACAGTATATCCTGTTGTATGTCACTGAAGTTAGGATGATTTTTCAATAGCTCAGTGAGAAAACTGACAAATTCATATTCACGTGGCTGGCGATCAAATGTTCGGTGACAATTTGGGCAAAGAATTGTCAAATTGTCTTCAGATGATTCACCACCTGCATAGGTGGGAACAAGATGAGCAAGCTCAAGTGGAACCACGTCATCTTTAACACCACAGGCAGCGCAAGCATGATCGTATTTCTCAAGCAATTTACGTCGGATCGCTACAGGAACTCCGCGATTTCGTTTTAATCTTGATACATTCTCGATGCTCATTAAGGATCTCGCCTTGTAGCCTTAAAAGTGTTTATGTGGGCATCGCCCTTACCCAGATGGCCATTATTTCACTCGTTCGACAAGTCTTTCAATCCTTAGTCATGATTTTTCCGTTGACCCGCTCCCAGTTGATTGGCACACGGCTTTGCTAGCAACATTTATGGCGATTCAATTACGAACGTCCGCTCCTCGTTCAAAGTTGCCCCTCAGCTCCACGCCAGGCGCGGAGTAAACGCATCCGTGTAAGTGCACAATTTTCATGTGCCACTAAAGCAGCGTGTTCCCATCGACATTCAGTCAGCTTTATACGCCTGCCACTCGCGCCAGACATTCTCAGGATCAATATCGCGGTAGCCACGCTCTCTGATTATATCCTCGGCTGCTTCGGCCGGCAGGCGGATGGCTGTAGCGTCATCGCGGATGGACTCAACCTCATCGCGGGTCAATTCCCGTCCCATGTCCTGTTCTTTATCAATCAGGACTATGATCAACGCAGGGATAAAAACAATCTTCATACTGATAAGCCTCTGAAATATTCGCATGCCACTGTATCACTGACAGTTTTGATATAGTTTGACCTGTTCCTAGTTGATTGATACACGACATTGTGAGCAGGATCTATGGCGACTCAAGTACGAACGTCTGCTCCTCGCTCAAAGCCGCCCCTCAAATGCCACCATTCAAAGCAATAAGCCAGCGCCAGCAGCGGTGGGGCGAAGGTGGAGAGGGGCTCCATTAGTAGAAAACAGCAATCCCCGCCAAAGAACGATCGAATAAGCAACGCGGACGATGAACGCTGCGATCCACTACCAGTAACAACACCGCTAATCTACAGCGACGTTTCACCCACCAACCCCCATCCACAACCCCGGCAACAACCCCAACGTCTCATCAATCAGCGCACGCCGGTCATTGCCCGGTTTCCAGATGGTCACCATGGTTTGGCTGATCCCCTGGCTGCCCACTTCGGTGCGCAGCGTGTTGACGTTTTTCCACCGTTCGGCATGCATATGTGTCGGCAGGAATCCCCAGCCGCAGCCCTGTTCGAGCAGGGCGCGCAGCATCTCCAGCTCGTTGGTGAAGATAGTGTGCCCTGAAATTTGCAGGCGGCGCGCCACCGGTTCGTCAGAGTCCGGGTGCATGATTACCTGCGGCGTGAGTGAGAGCTCCAGCAGCGAAAGCGGCTGTTCCGCGCCGGGGAAAAGCGTTTTGGCGGCGTAAAAATCCATCTCTATCGCCCCTAAGGCGCGCCACTCCATGGTGTCGCCCACGCTGCGGTTGCGCGCCTGGCAGATGCCCAGATCGGCCTGGCCGCTTGCCAGCAGGCTTTCCGCTTCGTCGCGCGAGGCGTTAATCAGGCTCAGGCGCGTGTTGCGCTGGGCCATGGCGGCAATCAGCGCCTGCAGCAATGCGCGTGGCGTGAAAGGATCGTAGACCAGCGAGATTTCCTGCGCCGCGCTCTTCGGCACGTCTTTAGCAAACGCCTCAAACGCTTTCACCTGGCGCATCAGCAGGTGCGCCTGGCGCTGCAGCTGTTCGCCTTCCGGCGTCAGGTGCAGGCTGCGTCCCTCGCGCAGGAACAGCGCATAGCCTAAGCCATCCTCGAGAAAATCAATCAAATCGCGTAGCGTCGTGCGGTCTTTGCCCAGCTTGAGCGCGGCTTTCGCCAGGCTGCCGTGCTCGGCCACGGCGGTGAAGGCTTCCAGTTGGGCAAAGGAATAAATCAGGCTCGGCACGCGGTTCCCCCGTCGATTTTGCGGGGGATTTTCCCCCATCAGGCGTTTTTTATTATAGGCCGCGTTTTTTTAAGCTGAACGCCTTCCTGAGCTAAGCGAGAAAAAATATGAAAAGCAAAGTGTTTAACCGCAGCCTGCTGGCGGGCGTTGTCATCAGTCTCTGCAGCGGCCTGTTGGCGCCCGCCGCGCTGGCCGCCTGTGCGGGCACCGAACTCAGCGCCTGTCCCGCGCCTTTCGATACGCAATTGCCGGACACGCACAAGATGCTCACCTGGAGCCAGAGCGACCGGGTGATCGGTTTTCGTAACGACTACCGCAACTATGCCGGGGATGTGTTTCACCACGGCAACGCCGCGCCGCTGCTTACTGCCGCTAAACCGTTAACGGACGCCACCTATCGGGTGAATGGCAAAACCTACCACCTGCAGGATTACCTACAGCGCCAGAACGTCAGCGGCATGCTGGTATTGAAAGACGGTAAAATCGCCTGGAAATATCTGGGGCAGGGCAATACCGACGCTACCCTGTGGACGTCGCGCTCCGTGGGAAAATCCGTGGTCGCCACGCTGGTGGGCGTGGCGATTAAACAGGGCAAGATCCGCTCGCTTGACGATCTCATCACGCAATACGAACCCGATCTGAAAGGCACCGCGTGGGACGGTGTGACCCTCAGGCAGCTGATCACTCACACCTCCGGCGTGGCGTGGAATGAGGATTACACCAACCCGAAATCGGACTTCGCGCAGCTGACCGAGTGTGAAGCCAAGCCCGGTACCTACGCCTGCGTGCGCAAGCTGGTAGCCGGTTTGCACCGCGCGCACCCGGCAGGGCAGAACTGGTCTTACTCCTCCGGTGGCGCGTGGCTGCTGGGCGACGTGCTGGAGCGCGCCACCGGCATGCCGCTGGCGGCCTATCTGCAGCAAAGCATCTGGCAGCCCTACGGCATGGCGAGCGACGGCGTGTGGCATGCCTACGCCAAAGGCCAGCACGACGTGGGCGCGCACGGCTTCAACGCCACGCTGGAAGACTGGGGGCGTTTCGGCGAATTCATTCTGCATAACGGAAAGTTGCCGAACGGCAAACAGATCCTACCGGAAGATTGGGTAGCCCAGTCGTCCAACTGGACGCGGGCGGCAGGCTCGGTGTCGGCGGCGCATCCCAACGGCATCTACGGCTTCCAGTGGTGGAACAACGAAGTGCCGGTGAATGCGACCAACGTCGAACCCGCTCCGCAGGCCTCCCTCAAGCATTCCCTGTGGGCGCTGGGGATCTTCGGCCAGATGATTATGGTCAATCAGGCTGAGAATCTGGTGATCGTCCAGTGGTCCACCTGGCCGCAGGCGGAGCCGTCCTTCAGCGCCCAACCGCTGGAGGCATCGCTGATGTTCAGCGCGATAGCGCAGGAATTGCGTTAATTCCACGGAACGAGCAGGGGCGGATGGCGGTTGCCATTCTGCCTCTGAGCGGCATATTCCATGTCTTCGACGCTGACCTTAAGGGAGTCTCAATTCTCTACAGGTAGAGGAGGCCAGTCTCCACCGTTTTTAATTAATAACTCTTTTATCTTGTTAATTTTCTCTTTATCCTCGGCATCGCCTACCCCTCTATCTATAAAGCGTTGGAGCTGATTGCCCATAGTCCAACCAAACTTACCCTTGATTTTATTATCTGCACCTCTCTCCAACAGAAGTATAGTATGATCAAACGAACGAGAATCCAGAGAGCTTATTAATATGGTATTCCCCAATGAATCCATTGTATTTATATCCGCACCATAATCCAGCATCACCTTTAACGTTTCAGGGTTTTTCGCTTCTAAAGCTTCGAATATAATGGGTTGATTGAATACCTTATCTTTTGCGTTTGGTGATAAACCGCCGTCGAGCATGGCCTTGATCCAAATTCCCTTATCGGCTTTCATGACAAATTCCGCCGGGCTGCTTCCCCCTTCCGGTCGGGGCTGCAACGGGTCTGCGCCCGCTTTAACCAGGTCGGTTATTATTTTCAGCCTTTCCGGCGTATTTTTATCATAGATTGCGTTCAGCACCGACCAAAACAGCAGGGTCATGTCTGCTTTCACCGGTCGATTCAGTTCTTCCTTGCTTATAGAGGGAAGCTTCTCTTTCAGTTTCACTTTATCGCCATCATAAATCAGCTGTGCGATGTCCAACTGCCGGCCTTCAAAAAAATCCTGTGGCTCATATTCCATGCTTTTGTTGCATCCTTGCACCATGAGAACAGCAAACAGTAGTGCTATTGCCATTATCAATTTACTCATATTCTTCCCCTGAGAATGGTGACATCCTCGTCTTTCTGGTCTTCAATACGTTTTATTGCGTGGTCTATAGCGTGTGTATCGAAAACCAGATGCAATCTGACAGCCCCAGTATAATAACCGGCAGCTGTCAGATCTGCGTTGATGAAATTACGGCGTTTCCTTTGCTCCTTTCAAAAGCATGAGTTCGAGTATTTTCTTACACTGTACATTGTATTCTGAGCCATCTTGGCTGTCTTTTATTTGCCGGTTTACTGCTGTTAACAGCGAAAGATTGTTTATATTTACCGGGTTAGGATCCGCACCCCGATTGAGCAGTAGGGCCATGTGCTCAAAGGCTGAGCTAAAAAAAGCATCCATTAATAAGGTTTGTTGCAAGGAGTCTCTGATATTTATATCCGCGCCATAATCCAGCATCACCTTTAACGTTTCAGTGTTTTTGGCTTTGATTGTTTGGAATACAATGGGTTCATTGAATACCTTATCTTTTGCGTTTGGCGGTAAACCACCGTTGAGCATGGCTTTGGCCCAAATCCCCTTGTCGGCTTTCATGACAAATTCCGCAGGGCTGCTTCCTCCCTCTGGTCTGGGCTGCAACGGGTCTGCGCCAGCTTTAACCAGGTCGGTTATTATTTTCAGCCTTTCCGGCGTGTTTTTATCATAGATTGAGTTCAACACCGACCAAAACAGCAGGGTCATGTCTGCTTTCACCGGTCGATTCAGTTCTTCCTTGCTTATTGAAGGAAGCTTCTCATTCAGTTTCACTTCGTCGCCATCATAAATCAGCTGCGCGACTTCCAGTTGACGGCCTTCAAAAAAATCCTGTGGTTCATATTCCATGTTTTTTTTGCATCCTTGCATCATGAGAACAGTAAACAGTAGCGCTATTGCCATTATCAATTTACTCATATTCTCCCCCTGATAGTGGCGACATCCTCGTCTTTCTGATCTTCAATCAACTTTATTGTCTGGTCTATACCGTGTTTATCGAGCAGGGTTCCTGTCCCACCGGCAAGCGTGTGCGGTATGCCAGCGGCATCAGGCATCGCCAGTGACGACCACTCTTTCAAGGTGAAAGGCAATGCTACGCCCCAGGGTTTTTGCAAAGAATCGGGCAGGGAATTTTTTATAAGCTCATAGTCACTTTCGTTATTAACCTCCTGTAACGTGGTTAATAGTTCTCCCTCAACTCGATAGGCCTGTATGTTCTTGGCTGAACCAATCATCTCAGCTCCGTATCTTCCTACAGTTCCATGATGGAGTCCGGCTGCATTGAACGTCCAGGCGGGTTTTCCACTGGACATTGATGCAGCTGAGGCCATTCCCCCGCCCAATGAATGACCAGAAATATCGACGCCGGAGGAGTTCTTTACTTGTAATCCTATTTTAACCGCCTGCTTATAATAATCTGAGTTCGCCCCCATCCCCTGAGCACCATTATTTATCCAGTCATTCACATTTTTAACACCTGAGAAGTCGCCCCTAAGGGCCTTTTTGGCGGCGCTGCCGATTCCCTCCGGGAATTCTGGCGCTCTTGATCCTCTGAACACGACCGTTGGGTTCATCTCTTTACCAAAAACAGTGCTATCAGGTTGATATACCCTTGCCAAAAAATCCGGAGATTCATCTCTGTCGAAGAGCATATTTCTGTTTAGCCCAATTTTACTCAGGGCCGCATTATCGTTACTGATATCTTTCCAACCCTCGGGAACGCCGGGAGTCTCCTTTAGCGGATTCGTGCTCTTGTAGATATTCTCCGCCAGTTTTGCCTTCTCGACGGCGACATTGTTTGCCGCCAGGCGTTCCGAGGCGATTCGGGCGTCCGGGTAGATACTCCGTTGCCCGCGGCCAATGAGGTATTTTCGCTCCTGCCAGCGTTGCGCCTTGGTCAAGGGGCCAAACACGACCGACTGTGAGGCTCTTGCACCTTGCGCCGGGATATCCGGGCCAAGGGCCGGTTTGGCCCGCGTGACTTGTGCGGGGAAGACGGACGGGCGCGCCCGGCGGCCGCCGTAAGACTTCACGGCCTCTTCGTACCGCTTCACTATCCTGTCCACCGGGTAGTTGGGCTCTTGTCTCCCCTGCGGTATCAGGTAGCCGTCGATGTCGGCGTAAAATGGCCCCATCGTCGCCAACACGCCGGGCCGGGTTTCGACCGCTACGACAACGCCGCTCATTAGGTCGCTCTGCACTCTTGCGCGCAGGTTAGAGCTTATTCCGTTTTGCGTAACGCCGACTTCACGGCGGATCCGTTCACCACCGCGAAAACCAGAAAAAAGCGACAGAATGTCATTGTCCGGCATGTATGAAAGGCCGTGACAGGCGCGGGAAGGGCTGACTATACGGGGGAATTCATCAGGTGAAATAATATCATCGGCGATATACAGCAGTTTCAAACTGGAAAACATAGTGTGTCTCTTCCTTTGCTTGCTGCACCTTGGCCTGTTCAGGCGGGCGCTCGCACTCCTTGCACTCGATGGAGCCCCGAGGGGCATGTTATCGAACGGCAGTCAGCGATAGCTAACGGCGCATAGGACACCAGATAAGGGATGATAACGGCTTAGGCCAATTTGTAAAGCCGGCCAAATGTTAACCGGAAAGTTCTTGTTTTCCAAAGGCTGCTGCGGCGGCAAGGCAGCACCCGTCTTATCTTAGACGCCTGATCGTCAGTCCATCAGCCTGGCAAGCGTTTTGCGGCCCACCGATACCTCAATCTCCCACCGGTGGTTCAGAGCGGTTTCATCGCTATTGCCATCGCGGCTATAATCGGGCCTGACGACGCTATCCCCTGTGAACCGGCGTTTACCGCTAAGGCGGGCGGGCGCAGGAGATGTCTTGATATTCCTTGAGGCAATGCATCATTGTAACCAAATCCCATTATGGTCACTCGTTGTTGATCTGGGTTCATTGAGCTAAGCTTAAAAAATGACTGAATACACAAATGCGAATCCCTCTCGGGGCCCCTCTGACCATAGCGTCCGCGATCAGATCGTGGACGCCGCCACGGAGCATTTCGGGCACTTTGGCTATGAAAAAACCACGGTATCCGATCTGGCTAAATCAATAGGCTTCTCCAAAGCCTATATCTATAAATTCTTTGACTCCAAGCAGGCGATAGGCGAGGTGATCTGCGCCAACCGGCTGGCGACAGTCATGGAGATTGTCAATGCAGCGATCGCAGAGGCGCCGACGGCAGCCGAAAAAATGAGGCGCTTATTGAGGGCGCTCACTGAGGCCGGCAGCGATCTGTTCTTTCACGATCGCAAGCTGTATGACATTGCGGCGGTGGCTGCGCGCGATAAGTGGCCTTCCGCCGTGCGGCATGAAGAGCGCCTGCGGCAACTTGTTGAGCACATTATCCTTGAAGGACGGCAGACGGGGGAATTTGAACGAAAAACGCCGCTGGATGAGACCGCGGATGCAATATATCTGGTCATGCGGCCTTACATCAGCCCGATACAGCTGCAATGCAATCTGGAGACGGCATCCTCAGCTGCCGCGCTCCTGTCATCGCTGATACTGAGAAGCCTGTCGCCTTGATTTGTGACTATTGACAATATTGGTCACTAGTCTGAGAATGCGGTTACTGTCCTGTTAATTCAGTAAGGGAACCCATGCTCCGGCTTAACCCCGCCACCTTCGCTATTTGCCTGTTGCCGTTTGCCCTGGCGGGCTGCAACGATGCTTCCGGTATTGACGATCCGCGAACGCAACCGCCTTTGGTGAGGGCGGCGACCGTAGTCAATGCCGTCGATACGGCTCGCGCATTCAGTGGCGTGGTCGTCGCACGCATTCAAAGCGATCTCGGTTTTAGAGTGCAAGGTAAAATCCTTGAACGTCTGGTGGATGCCGGCCAGAGCGTTAAACGCGGCCAGCCCTTAATGCGCCTGGATCCTGTTGATCTGCACCTGCAGGCGCAGGCTCAGCAACAGGCCGTCGCCGCTGCGCGGGCCCGTGCCCGGCAGACCGCCAATGATGAAGCTCGCTATCGCGGTCTGGTTACCGCCGGCGCCGTCTCGGCATCGGCTTACGATCAGATCAAGGCCACTGCGGAGACGGCCAAAGCGGAACTCAGTGCTGCCCAGGCCCAGGCTAACGTGGCGCAAAACGCGACGGGCTACGCGGTGCTGCTGGCCGATGCCGACGGCGTGGTCATGGATACGTTGGCTGAACCCGGTCAGGTTGTCAGCGCGGGTCAGCCCGTCGTCCGGCTGGCCAGGGCGGGGCAACGCGAGGCCTTGGTGCAGTTGCCCGAGACGCTGCGCCCGGCGATCGGAAGCGAAGCCCAGGCTGCGCTGTACGGGAACGATAAACAGTCAGTGCCTGCGAAACTGCGCCTGCTCTCCGATGCGGCTGACCCAGTGACGCGAACCTTCGAGGCGAGATATGTGCTTGAGGGCGCGCTGGCGAGCGCACCGCTCGGCTCCACCGTCACGCTCCACATTACCGAAGATAAAATAACCCGTCAGGTAGTGCAGGTGCCTTTGGCGGCCATCTATGATGCGGGCAACGGGCCGGGCGTCTGGGGGATTGTCGGCAAGCCGGCCAAAGTGTCATGGCGATCCGTCCAGGTGCTGAGCCTCCGGGACGATGCGGCAAACGTCACGGGCGCACTGCAAGCCGGTGAACAGGTGGTCGCGCTCGGGGCGCATTTGCTGCATGACGGTGAATCTGTACGCACGGCGCAACAAGACGCTGGTGCTGTCGCGGGGAACCGGCCATGAGCGGCGGGCGCTTTAATCTCTCGGCGCTCGCCGTTCGTGAGCGATCCATTACTTTATTCCTGATCGTCCTGATTACGGTCGCCGGGATCCTTTCGTTCTTCGAACTGGGGCGTGCGGAAGATCCGCCGTTCACGGTCAAGCAAATGACGATCGTTTCCGCCTGGCCGGGGGCCACCGCGAAGGAAATGCAGGAGCAGGTCGCCGAACCGCTTGAAAAACGGTTGCAGGAGCTCAAGTGGTATGACCGCAGTGAGACTTACACGCGTCCAGGCCTGGCTTTTACCCTGCTGTCATTGCAGGACAGCACGCCACCCGCACAGGTGCAGGAAGAATTCTATCAGGCGCGCAAGAAGCTGGGCGATGAGGCGAAAAACCTGCCGGCAGGCGTGATCGGGCCGATGGTGAATGACGAATTCTCCGACGTGACCTTCGCGCTTTTTGCGCTGAAGGCGAAAGGGGAGCCGCAGCGGTTACTGGTTCGCGATGCGGAATCGTTACGCCAGCGTCTGCTGCACGTGCCTGGGGTCAAGAAGGTCAATATTATCGGCGAGCAGGCGGAGCGCATCTTTGTTTCGTTCTCGCATGACAGGCTGGCGACGCTGGGCGTTTCTCCTCAGGAAATTTTCTCCGCTCTCAACGACCAGAACGTTTTGACGCCGGCCGGTTCGATAGATGCCCAGGGAGCGCAGGTCTTTATTCGCCTGGATGGCGCCTTTGACAAGCTGGAGAAGATCCGCGCAACGCCTATCGTCGTCCAGGGCCGGACGCTGCAGCTCTCAGACGTGGCGACGGTAGAACGCGGCTACGAAGATCCGGCGACTTTCCTGGTGCGCAATCAGGGGGAGCCGGCGCTGCTGCTGGGCATCGTCATGCGCGAGGGGTGGAACGGTCTGGATTTGGGCAAGGCGCTGGATGCGGAAACGGTGAAGATCAATCAGGGCATGCCGCTGGGCATGACATTGACGAAGGTCACCGATCAGGCGGTTAACATTAGCTCCGCCGTTGACGAGTTCATGATCAAATTCTTTGTCGCGCTGCTCGTGGTCATGGGGGTTTGCTTCGTCAGCATGGGATGGCGCGTGGGGGTGGTGGTCGCGGCGGCGGTGCCGTTGACGCTGGCTATCGTTTTTGTGGTGATGGCGGCGTCCGGCAAAAACTTCGACCGCATTACGTTGGGCTCCTTAATCCTGGCGCTGGGGTTGCTGGTGGATGATGCCATCATCGCCATCGAAATGATGGTGGTGAAAATGGAGGAGGGATACGATCGCATCAAAGCCTCCGCCTATGCCTGGAGCCACACCGCCGCGCCGATGCTGGCCGGTACGCTGGTCACGGCGGTCGGTTTTATGCCGAACGGATTTGCACAGTCCACCGCCGGCGAATACACCAGCAACATGTTTTGGATCGTGGGTATCGCGCTGATGGCCTCCTGGGTGGTGGCGGTGGTGTTTACGCCTTATCTGGGCGTGAAAATGCTGCCGAACATCAAAACGGTGCAGGGCGGGCACGCGGCTATTTACGACACCCGGCACTACAACCGTTTTCGCCGGCTGCTGGCCAGCGTCATCGCGGGCAAATGGCGAGTCGCGGGCGCCGTTGTTGCCGTCTTTATCGTGGCGATTCTCGGCATGGGGCTGGTAAAAAAACAATTTTTCCCTACATCCGATCGCCCGGAGGTGTTGGTAGAAGTTCAGATGCCTTATGGCACCTCTATTGAGCAGACCGGCGTCACCACGGCGAAAATCGAAGCCTGGTTGAATAAGCAGGAAGCCGCGAAAATCGTCACGTCTTACATCGGACAGGGCGCGCCGCGTTTTTATCTGGCTATGGCCCCTGAGCTTCCCGATCCCTCGTTTGCGAAAATTGTCGTGCTGACGGACAGCCAGGCCGCGCGTGAGACGCTCAAGTTGCGCCTGCGTGAAGCGGTGGCGGGCGGGCTGGCGCCGGAGGCGCGTATCCGCGTGACTCAACTGGTGTTTGGGCCGTATTCACCTTATCCGGTGGCATTCCGCGTCATGGGGCCGGATCCCGCCAAACTGCGCGAGATTGCTGAGGGCGTGGAAAGGGTGATGCGGGCCAGTCCGATGATGAGGACCATCAACACCGACTGGGGCCCGCGCGTGCCGACGTTGCATTTCGCGCTCAATCAAGATCGCTTGCAGGCGGTGGGATTAACCTCGAATGCGGTGGCCCAACAGCTTCAGTTTTTGCTCTCAGGTATTCCTGTCACCTCCGTACGTGAAGACATCCGCTCGGTGCAGGTCATGGCGCGCGCAGCGGGCGATATTCGGCTCGATCCGGCGAAAATAGCGGGTTTTACCCTCGTCGGATCTTCCGGGCAGCGCATTCCGCTGTCTCAGATCGGGACGGTTGACGTGCGAATGGAAGATCCCGTCCTGCGTCGCCGCGATCGCACGCCGACCATGACCGTGCGGGGGGACATTGCCGAAAACCTGCAGCCGCCGGATGTCTCCACGGCAATCATGAAAGCGCTGCAACCCACCATTGACGCGCTTCCGGCCGGATATCGCATTGAGCAGGCCGGATCCATTGAGGAGTCGGCAAAGGCGACCAAAGCGATGGCGCCCTTGTTCCCGATCATGATTGCCGTGACGCTGTTGATCATCATTCTGCAGGTGCGTTCGATGTCGGCAATGGTCATGGTGTTTCTCACCGCGCCGCTGGGGCTGATTGGTGTGGTGCCAACGCTACTGCTCTTTAACCAGCCCTTTGGCATCAATGCGCTTGTGGGGTTAATCGCGCTGTCGGGCATTCTGATGCGCAACACCTTGATCCTGATTGGCCAGATCCATCACAACGAGCAGCAAGGGTTGGCGCCTTTCCACGCGGTCGTGGAGGCGACGGTACAGCGAGCCCGGCCGGTGTTGCTGACGGCGATGGCCGCCATATTGGCATTTATCCCGCTGACTCACTCGGTGTTTTGGGGAACGCTCGCTTATACCCTGATTGGCGGGACGTTTGGCGGCACCGTTATCACGCTGGTGTTTCTGCCGGCAATGTATGCCATTTGGTTCAAGATACGCCCAGACGATCGGCAGCAGAAGGAAAAGGCTGCGTCTTAGGCCTGTGTTTGGCCCGCATTATTCACCGCGTAGTCTAACCGCAGACCATGGCCATTGGGCGACGGTCTGCGGTTTTTCATCATTGGCGGAGAAAGGAAGGTTTGCAAGCGAACGATCACCGCCTCTCTCTGAATTCTAACCCCGCCGATCAAACCGATAAACCAGTGCCAACGCCAACGCCAGGATCAAAAGCGGCGGGGCGAGGGCGGTGAAGGGCGCGTTGAGGGCGAACAGCAACCCCAGGTTGAGGACGATCTGGTAAGCGATGTAGGTCAGCAGCCCGACGATCGCGCCGAGCGCTAACCGGCTGCCCATGCCGGGCGCGCGCGGGGCGGTGAAGGTAAACGGGATGGCCAGTAAAATCATCGCCAGCACCAGCAGGGGCTGGCCGAGTTTTTTCCACAGCGCCAGGCGGTATTCGGTGCTGGGCTGCCCCGATCCCTGCAGGTAATCAATATAGCGATCCAACTGCCGGAGCGAGAAGCTGCCGGCGGGCAGGGTCAGCTCTTTCAGGCTCGGCACGGTGAACAGCGAGCGCCACGGCAGGCTGCTTTGCCGCACAATCGTCTCTTTTCTGCCTTGCCAGCTTTTCTGCATCACGTTGTACAGCAGCCAGCTGCCGTCGGCGGCGGTGCTGGCGCTTTCGGCGTAGATATAAGACGCCAGCGTGCGGTTGGCCTGATAACGGAAGATCTCAATGCCGTGGGGCTGGTCGTTCTCATCGACGGTTTTGACCGTCACAAACTCGTTGCCGTGCCGCGCCCACAGCGGGTTAACGGTGACGTCGTTATCGTTCGACTGCGCCAGGGCGTTGTTCTTCATCTGCAGCGCGCGTTGCTGCAGCGGCGAGGCCGCCCACTCATCGAGGGCGCCGAGTGAGAGGTTCATCAACAGCCCGGCGGCGAGCATCACCAGCGCAATACGGAATATCGACATCCCGGCGGAGCGGATCGCCGTCAGCTCCAGGGTTTTAGACAGCTGGCCCAGCCCGACGATGCCGCCGAGCAGCGAGATAAACGGCCCCAGATCGACCAGGCTGCGCGGCAGGGTCATCAGGGTCACCAGCAGCGCCTGCTGCCAGCGGTAGCCGCCCGGGGTCACGTCCTCCAGCTCGTTGATCAGCGTAAAGGTGGTGAACAGCGGGATGAGCAGCCCGGCTACGGCGGCGAAGCCGATAAACACGTTGCGGATCAGGTAACGGCTAAAAATAGTCATCGGGAGATTTTCCGCAGCAGGGATAAGTCGCGCGCCAGCAGCAGGGCGATGCCGACAGCCATCGCCAGCGGCACCAGCCAAACGCCGGGGATCGTCGGCAGAGAGCCGTTGGCCACCAGCGTGCGGCAAATGTTGCCGCCATAGAAAATTACGGTAAACAGCACCGTCAAGGGCAGCAGCGCGGCGTAGCGCCCCTGTCGCGGCTTGATGCGGCTAAAGGGGATCGCCAGCAGCACCATCAGCACGGTGGTCAGCCCGCGGCTTTCGCGCCATTGCAGTTCGGCGGCGTCACCCGGATCGGCGGAGCGCGCCAGCTCCGCCGGCGAGGCCGATTTGTGCCGGCTCTCGGCGCTGGGCACGAACGGCTTGAGCGCGATGTCAAAGTTGTCGTAGTTCTGCCCGTTGTCGTCGGCGCCCTGGCGATCCAGCACATAGGCGGTGCCGGTTTTCAGCCGTACGGCGGGGCTGGCGGGGGAGGCGTCGAGCACCTCCACCGACTGTGCGCGGTACAGGTTGGTGTGATGGCCGCCGCGTACATAAATCAGGGCGTCCGTCAGGTGATTGGCCGTTTTGTCGACGTGATTGGCGAGGATCATGCGGCCGTTGCCGCTGACGTTGAATTTGTCGGCCTGCAGGTGGCTCACGTCCAGCACCGATTGCGACTCTTGCTGCAGCTGATAAATATTGGCGTACGCCCAGGGCCTGCCATACAGCGAAAGCAGCGTGACCGCTATCGCCAGCGGCACGGCAAGTATCAGCACCGCCTTATACAGCCGCAGCGGGCTGGCGCCGGCGGCCAGCATGGCGGTGATCTCCGCATCGCTGTACAGCTGGCTCAGCGCGACCGCCACCGAGACATACAGCGCAACGGGCAATATCATCTCCAGCGCGATCAGCGATTTATAGAAAACCACGTCGGCCACCACCCGCAGCGCCAGCGTGCCGTTGGCGGCGTCGGTCAGGTAGCGCTGGGCGGAATAGCTGGCGAACATGAAGATCAGAAACCCGGCGATCATGATCACCAGGCGGCGGATCTCAGCCGTGATGTAGCGTTCAATCAAATACATGCGTCATCGGCTCCCGGCGGCGTGCGCTTCATGGCGTCTCCCGCGCGATCAGGGTACGCAGCAGGGCGATCACCAGGTCAACTTCCTGCGGGGTGAGTGCGCCGTCCTTCGCCCACTGCACGCGCCCGGCCTTGTCCAGCACCACGATGGTGGAGCTCTCTTCCGGCAGCTGCCAGGCCATGCGCCCCAGCCCGTCGCTGTCGACGATAAACTGCGCCCAGGGGTAATGCCGCTTGTTTTTCTCGATCTTGCCGCGCACGAAGAAGCCGGAGCCCGGTATCGCATCGTCGGTGTTGACGATGGTGGTGGGCTGGAAGCGATCGCCCGGCAGGTTCGCGTTTTTGACGGCGTTGATCAGCAGCGAGTTCTTCTTTTTGGCGGAGGTGCGCCCGGCGATGTACTGGATCACCCGCACCTTGCCCGCCAGCTTTGCGCTGTTCCACGGCCGGTAGTGGAAATCGCCGTTGCGCAGCAGCAGCTCGCCGCGATCGGCGATAGCGACTGGCGTCACCGGCCGGCCAGGAACGAAGTTATGCGCTGATGCCGCCAGCGGCGACAGCAGCAGGGCGAGGGTCAGCAAGCGACGTAACGTCATCATGGCTCCGCGCAATGCGCTTATCTGCCCGCCGCGATGGCCGGCTGGGAAAACGACAGCGGAAAGCGCGCCAGCAGCAGCTCCAGGCGCTGACGGATGTCGATATCCAGGATCGCCGGCCGGTCATAGATATCGCCGCCGGCCAACTTATCGGCCACCATTACGTCATGCCGATCGCCCATCAGGCCGTTAATCGCGGCCAGGAAGCGCGAGATCTGCCGGGCTTCGCGGTTGTCGGGGTCGATCGATCTCAGCGTGTCGTAAAATGACACCTGGCGGCTGACAATTTTGCGCACGTCATGGAACTGATGCCCGGTCAGCGCCGGGCTGGCGATCAGCGTTTGCAGCTGGCGCATTTGTTCCTGGCGGTAGGTGATAAAGCCCTGTGCGCTTTCCAGACGAGTGTGGCGTAGCGCATAGCGCACATACGACCAAACCGGCTTGCTAAGCAGCAGCCGCAGCAGGTTACCGTAAAGCTTCAGGTTCTTCTGGTTGCCGTTGCGAAACGCGTCCTGAAAATGGCCGAGCACCACGGTGGTGGTGTGGAACAGGCGGTTGGCGCGGTGGGGCGCGCCGTACAGCTGCTGGGCGAAGCGCAGGTGCTTATAGCGAGCGCGGATATATTTGTAGCGCATGCGGGTAGCCGCCGCCAATTGCGGGTCCTTCAGGAAACCGTTCACCAATTGCAGCAGTTCGCGGCGGGAAAAGCCGTCCTCCCAAAACTGCAGGCACAGCGCGTAGTTGTCCCGGATGTTCTCGAGAGAACATTGCAAATCAATCTGCTGCGGCAGGCTGATATTCGCCTCAACCAGGTCGTCTTCTTCCACTGCGACAAACAGCGCCTGGGTGGTATCAGCGGAGAACTTTTTCCAATTATCGTTAGCGGTCATTAATTACTCTCTTTGGGCACATTCAGCCCCAACATAAAGCGATTGCGGTAGGCGCCGATCGTCGGTATCAGGGATAACAGAACGTCTAAACATTGCCCCAGTAAATAAGCGAAGGCGGCGCCTTGCACGCCGAAGGCATATGCCATCGACACCAGCAGCGCAATGTAGGCCGCCGAGGCCGTCGCCTGCGCGATCAGGAAGGCGCGTTGCTTGCCCGCCATAAACAGTAAGGATTCCTGCGGGAAGCCCATCATGGAGACGATGATCGCACCCAGCATGATTTGAATCAGATCATAGGCTTCCAGGTATTGTTGCCCGAAGACCGCGGAAATGAGCGGCTTGCCGACCAGCAGCATCAGCACCGCGACGGCGAGGCCGATGCCGCCGGCAAGCAGCGAAGAACGCAGACCCAGCAGCCACGGGGTCTTGGTGCGCGGATCCAGGCGCATGATCTCGGGATAGAAGCTCTTCTCCAGCAGTTTGGCCGGAGTACCCGTCGCATCGAAGAAGGTCATGGCGATCTTGAACAGCCCGGCGGCGGCCGGCCCGAGCACCACGCCCACCAGCACGGTGGTGCAGGAGTTGCGCGCGGCCCAGATGGTATGGGCGATGTTGGTGGTCCAAACGAAGTTCCAGGCGCCCTCGATGCGGCGTGCGACGTTGAACAGCCGTGGCTTCAGCGCGCCGTGGATATCGCGGCGGCGCAGCTCGCGCGCGGTGAACCACCAAAACAGCGTGCCGCCGATCAGGTTAGAGGCGTACCAGGTGACGATGAAGCCGGGGAATCCCAGATCGAAATAATAGGAGATGACGCTGCCCACCGCCTGCAGGAACGGTTTGATCGCCTGCTGGATGGCGATGAGATCGAAGCGGTTGAAGGCGCGCAGCACGCCGGTCGGCGTGGATGAGGTCATCGATGGGATCAGGGTGCAGTACAGCATGGCGAGCCAGAAGCTTTCGCTGTCCAGCCCCAGGGCATGGGACAAGAACGGCAGCATGATCATGCCGCCCAGCACGGCGATGATGCCGCTGGCGATATCCAGGCCGAAGGAGAAGGCGACCACGTCGCGGAAGCGCCCGGTGTTTTGATGTTCCAGCGCCGGGGTGCCGAACTGCACCACAAACTGCCAGGTCTGGAATTTGATGAAATCGCTGACCGCTTTGGTATAAGCCTGGATCACCACCAGCACGCCGAACATTTCAGGCGACATGCCTTTACCGGCGCAGGAGAGCGCCAGCAGGCCGAGCAGCGCGCTGGCCACGCTACCCGAGCCTAAGTAGGCGGCATTACGTAGAATGGAACGAAACGCGCCATCGGAAAACCACCGTTTCATAACCCAAACCAGCCGTTATCGTTGTTTTGCTGCATCTTGTGTTCCGCAGTCATGCGCTTGCCTTGTATTCGTTTAATAAACCTGAGTTTCTTTACCGGCCTTTTCACCGGACTGCCCGATGTCGCTCTGTGAACGCTTCGCGGGGTTCACCACGGCCGAAATGGCGTTGAGCGCGTTGCTCAGCACTTCGTCGTACGGGGCTCTGGCGTCCAGCTCGATGATGCGTGCGCCGTTGTATTGCAGGCGCACCATGGCGCCGATCTTGTCTTCGAGCTCTTCATAGCTGTGATCGGGCTTGCGGGAAAACGCCGTATCGACGTCGATATCGAGGCGAATGATCAGTTCCGGCCGATAGGCGGCCATGTGTTGATACAAACGGCGTTCGCGCGCCGCCAGGCGGCTCAGCAGCCGGCCTTTTGCGCGTTCCACACCGATACCTGGCCCGTCGTAGTAAAAACCTGATATTTCCGCCTGCGGGTAGCGATCGCTGATCACCAGCACGCCGCTTTGCGCCAGCCGCCGCACTTTGCGCAGGTTGGAGGCGCGCCACAGCGAGAAGCCGTACATGATGAGTGCCGCCCATAGCGCCGGCGGCCTATTGCTCATGCGCTGGGTTTTATCGGATTTGGCCGCCAGACGCCGTTCCAGCCACACGCCGATAATCGGCAGTCGCTTGATTTTGTCGCCATCTTCGCCGGAGATCAGTCCTAAATAGCGCCGTTTTGTCGGGCGATGTTGCTGCAGGTTCTTGACCAGATCGGCGGTCAACGTGGATTTGCCCGTGCCGTCGCTGCCCACCACGGCAATCAGCCCGCGAATGCAGGTGGAAGAGGGGGGCTGTTCGGCAGAAAGTTTATTTTTTTTCATCTGTTTCGGTACGAAAAGGTTATTTGTCGGCTAGGCATTGGCGGCCCTCAACGATATTTTAACGGCGCGCAGCGATTCGTCGAAAATATGGCTGGCCGGCTCACGGCCGTCTAAATCCAGTATGTTAGCGCCGTTAAACGTCAGGTGCGGGATGACGGCGATCTTTTCACGCAATGCCGCCAGCGAGTGATCGGGTTTGCGTGAATAGGCCGTTTGTTCGTCAATGTCCAGCCGAATTAGTAATAAGGGCTGATAAGACGCCATCCATTGATACAGGCTTTGTTCGCGCTTTCTCAGCCAGCGTACCCAGCGATTGCCGCCGGCGGTTTTCGCCAGCTGCGGGCCATCGAAACGAAATCCCGCTACTTCGGCCTGCGGATAACGATCGGTAATCAGCAATGCGCCCTGGCGACTTTTCTTCAGCATGCGGCGGAATTTATAAACGCGCCAATAGGAGAGTAAAAAGATCACCAGCGCTGTGGCATTATCCGGCGGTGCGGAAGGGCGATCGTGCACACGCTGCGATTTCTTCAACAAATAACGCCCGAAGGGCGCGCCAATAATCGGCAGCGAACTGATCCATTCGCCGATACGCCCTGAAGACTGGCCGAGATAAAGCAGTTCTGCGGGTTCCTTTGCCGATAAGGCGTTGACCAAACTGGCGGCCAATGTGGATTTTCCCGAGCCGTCACAGCCGGTTATCGCTATTACGCGCACGGGCGAGCGATCAGATGAAGGTCTTATCTGCTGACTCACAATAATTGATCCAATGCGAAAAAAACTATTGTATTCCAATACGCCTTGGGTTCAAGATATTTATTGTGCTTTGCTACGATAAAATAATGGGATTGGTGTTTTTGTTCGTTATTTGAATTGATATTCATGGCGTTCATTCTTGTTATTTCGTGCTAATTGTTCGTGCGTGGGTCATTTTCGCTTTTTATGTTAATTTCCGGCATGGCTCGCGGCGGAAAAAGAGCAGAGGTTTTCAATTTTCGCTTAATGTTTTGTGCTTTTTGGCGCTGCTTGAGGCAATTTATTTTGCGCGGCTGCTGCGGCAACGTTAAGCGTGATTTCGCTTCAAACATGGCACGCCGTTTCTGGTGTATTGAAAGAGAGTCTTATTATGAGTGCAAAATTTCCGCCGTTGATTGCGGTTATTGGCAGCGACGGATCGGGTAAGTCCACCGTTTGTGAACATCTGATCAAATATGTGAAACATTATGGCCCGGCGGTACAGGTGCATCTGGGTAAACAGGCGGGCAATGTCGGGCGCGCGGCGGCGAAATTGCCGCTGCTCGGGCGATCGGTAGGCAAGGCTATCGAGAGCAACACCAAAAAAGTCAAAACGAAAAAATCCCGGATTGGCCTGTTGCCGTCGGCGGTAATCATCGCTTTTGTGGGGCGGCGGCTGCTGCGGTTTCGTCGCATGCTGGCGTTTCGTCGGCAAGGCTTCATTGTGTTGACTGACCGTTTTCCGCAGGCCCAAATCCCCGGCGCTTATGACGGCACGGTATTTCCCGTCGACGTTGAAGGGAGCCGTTTTGTCCGTTGGCTGGCGGCGCGGGAACGGGCGGCATTCCAATGGATGGCGGAGCAAAAACCGGATCTGGTTCTCAAGCTGAATGTCAGTCTGGACGTGGCCTGCGCGCGCAAACCCGATCACCGCAAAGCGTCGCTGGAAAAGAAGATCGCCGTCACGCCGTTATTGACGTTTGAAGGCGCCGACATCGTGGATCTTGATGCCGATCGGCCGATCGAAGAAGTGCTTTCGGCGGCGGAAAAAGCCATCGAGGAATTTATGGTGGCTCAGGGATATCGTTATTCAGTTAGTGAGGCATCAACCGCTGCGCACTAAGGTGCGCATGGGGTCGGCAGAGCGGCGATGGCGTTTTCGGCACCGCCGCCGCAGCCGGTAGGGAAGGCGCTATTTTTTCAGCGCAGCAAAGGCGCGCACGATAGTGTCGATCTCTTCATCGCTGTGCGCGGCATTGACGCTGCAGCGCAGCAGGGTAACGCCAGCCGGCGCGGCCGGTGGCAGCACCAGATTCACATACACGCCATGGGCGATCAGTTCGCGCCAGAAACGCAGCCCTTCTTCCTTCGAACCGATCATTACCGGCACTACCGGGCTGATGCGTGGCCCCAGGGTATATCCCAGCTCGGCGAGGCCGTGGTACAGGCGGTGCGCGTTGCTCCACAATTTTTCCCGCAGCTCGGGATGGCGCGCGATTTTTTGCAGCGCCGTGCGTACCGACGCGATGCTGGATGGCGACGGCGAAGCGGTAAAGATATACGGCCGGCTGCTGTAGCGCAGCACGTCCATCCCCTTGCCACCGACGGCGAAGCCGCCGATTGAGGCCAGGCTTTTGCTGAAGGTGCCCAGAATGATATCCACGTCTTGCTCAACGCCCAGCGCTTCGGCCAGACCGCGGCCATGTTCGCCCATCACGCCGAAGGAGTGTGCTTCGTCGACCAGCAGATATCCGCCGAGGCGCCGCTTGATGTCGACGATTTCCACCAGCGGGGCGACGTCACCCAGCATGCTGTAGATACCTTCCACGATAATGATCGCCTCGCGCGCGCGCTCGCCCAAGCGCACCATACGGCGCTCCAGATCGGCGGCGTCGTTGTGGCGGAAGCGAATAATCTCCGCGCCGCCCAAGGCGCAGGCGTCGTAAATGCTCGCGTGGCTGTCCGCGTCGATCAAGACCACGGACCCCGGCCCCGCCAAGGTGCTGATGACGCCCAGGTTGGCGGTATAACCGGTGGAGAACACGATGGCGCTGGGGCGATCGAAGAATTCCGCCAGCTCCCGTTCCAGCGTTAGGTGCGAACCGTAGCTGCCGTTCGCCATGCGTGAGCCGGTGGTGCCGGTGCCGAGAGCGGCCAGGGCCGTTTGGCCGGCGGCGATCGCCTGCGCATCAAACGTCAGGCCAAGGTAGTTATTGGTGCCGGCGAGGACAATCTTTTGATCGCCGATGCGGCCTTGGGTGGCGGAATACACTTCGTCGATACAGGTGCCGAACGGATTCAGACCGGACGTTTGAAATTGTTCGCGGTCATTGGCGAGCCGCGCAAACTTATCATACAGTCCCATGGCTTTTCTCCAGATAAGGGCGCAGCGCGTCAAGCAGTTGCTCAGGCGTTCTGACATCAAGCAATATATTGATAGGAATGGAGATATCTAATTCATCTTCCAGCATCATCAGCAGATCCAATACTCTGATGGATTCCAGGCCAAGATCATTGACGAGATCGCTATCAGGTTTTATTTCTACTCCGCCTTCGACGATACCTTGCAAACACGTCAGGATATAATCCATTACAGCATCGCGATTTAGCATAAGAATGTTGACACACCTCTACTTGGAATAATTAAAACAGCCCTTCACGCAGCGCGCGTTCCAAACTCACCTGTGGAAACCAATTAATCTGTTGCGACAGCGCATGATTGTTGGCGGACCAGTCGTGATGGGTTAACTCGCGTATTTTGCTGCGCGTCAGCATCGGCTCTTGTTTTACCAGGCGGTTCCACAACACGCTGATATCCGCCATGGCTTTCAGCAGCGGCAGCGGAATGCCCACCAGGCGCACCGGGCCGCGCCGCACGGCGGCGCCGATGTCCCGCAGGCGCAGCCAGTTGTAGCCTTCGGCCACGCCGTCGCACAGTTCGTAAATATTCGGCTGCGCGGGGTGCGCCAGTAGCCATTGGCTGACCGCCTTCGCCAAATCGCTTACGTGCAGGAAAGAGAGTCTGGCCTCAGGCGCGCCCAGCCGGGGCAACACGCCGCGCAGCAGGCCGTTGAACAGCGGTTTCAGCTCTTTATCGCCCGGCCCGTAAACCGCCGTCGGGCGGAAAATCCCTAGCGCGATGTCGCCCGTGGCGGCGATTAATTGTTGCTCGGCGGCCTGTTTTGAATGGGCGTACCAGGACAGCGCCGGGTGGCGGGCCGCCAGCGACGACATGAACAAGAAACGATTGCAGCGGCCATTCTGTCTGGCCGCCTGCATCAGGTTCAGGCTGCCGGTCACGTTGCAGCGGGTGAACACCGCTTCCGCATGCCCGCGTACCTGGCCCGCACAGTGCACGACGCACTCCGCGCCGCGCACCAGTTCGGTGAGCGATGACCGATCTTCCAGTGCGCCGGGGATCCACTGCAGGTTGTCGGCCGCGGCTTTTTCGGCGCGCCGAGTCAGGGCGCGCACGCTAAATCCTTGCGCCAGCAGTTCCTGGACGATATGCCGGCCGATAAAGCCGGTCGCGCCCGTCACTGCGACGGTGCCGCTCATTGCGCGAAACCGGCCAGCTGCGGCATTTGCGGATAGAGCGAAGCACTCAGCCAGCGTTTTTTGGCCTCGGCGCGGGCGGGTTTGCCCGACGACGTGCGGGGAATGCTGTGCGGCGGCAGCAGCTCGATGTCCACCGCGATGCCGAACTCGCTTTGAATGCGCGCGCTCAGCGAATGCACGATTTGCTCCCGACGTTCTTCCGAGCTGACTCGGCACTGGATTTGCAAAATAATCCTGGCCGCTTCGTCGTGCTCTTCGGTCACGAAGGCAATCGCATCGCCGGAACGGATTTCCGGTTCGGATTCCGCGACGTACTCGATATCCTGCGGCCAGATGTTGCGGCCGCGAATGATGATCAAATCCTTCTTGCGGCCGGTGACGTACAGATAGCCGTCCAACAGGTAGCCGAGATCGCCGGTGTCCATCCAGCCGGTTACCTGGATCTGCTGCTGGGATTCATCGTCGCAGAAATAGCCGTTCATCAGGCTGGGGCCGGAAATCGTGATATGGCCGACCTGGCGTTCCGGCAGCGGTTGCCCGGTTTCGCTGCGGATCTCGATGCGGTGGCCGGGCAGCGCTCTGCCGCAGTTGACGAAGGTCGAGATGGCGCGGGTCTTCTTGCCGGGCGCGACCGCTTTACCTTCGTACTCTAAAATATCGCGGTCGACCGCGTTGGTTTGCGGGCCGGAGCAAGGATCGGAAAAGCTCACCGCCAGGGTGTTCTCGGCCAGGCCGTAGCAGGGCATGAAGGCTTTGCTGTCGAAGTTGATGCTGCTGAAGTGTTCGCCAAACTGGCTGAGCAACTCGGCCGGAATAGGCTCGGCGCCCACGCCCGCGACCCGCCAGCTGGAGAGATCCAGATCGGCCAGCTCTCTGGCGTTGCTGCGGCGCAGACACAGGTCGTAGCCGAACGGCGGGGCGACGGAGACCGTGCCGCGGTTCTTGGCGATCAGTTTCAGCCACTGCATCGGGCGCATGGCGAAATCTTGCGTGCGCAGATAGTCGACGGACAGTTGGGTCGCCACCGGGGTCAGCAGGAAACCGACCAGGCCCATATCGTGATAGAAGGGCAGCCAGGAGACGCAGCGGTCACCCGCGCGCAGCTTGATCCCGTCGTGGCTGATCGCGTTCAGGTTCGCCATGGCCGCCCGCTGGGTGATGATCACGCCGCGCGGAAAGCGGGTACTGCCCGAGGTGTATTGGAGATAGGCGATATCGTCGGGCGAAGGCGCCGGCAGCGTGATCTCCGGCTCTGGCAACGCGTTAAAGTCCGCATCGCTGAGGATGTGCAACGACGGTGCCTTTTCCGTGGCCGAGGCAATCAGCGGCGTCCACTCTTCGCTACTGATGATCGCCGCGGGGTTACAGCTGGCGATCAGCCCTTTCAGCTTGGTGGTGTAAGAGTCGCGTTGGCCCACGCCCATCGGGATCGCCAATGGCACCGCCACCAGGCCGGCATATTGGCAGGCGAAAAAGGCTTCGACGAATCCCGCGCTGGTTTCGGCGATAAGCGCCACGCGATCGCCTTTCTTGAGTTTCAGGGACAATAAACGCCGCGCGCCCGCGATCGCTTTTTGCTGCAGCGTGCGGTATTCGAGCACGGTCACAAGTTGATTGCGACGGTCATAAAAATTCATTCCCGTATTGCCCAGCGCCGCATAATCCAAAGCGTCCACTAAAGTGGGGAAGTCTGCATAACGCATGGGAAGAGAATGAACGGAACTTGTTTCAGACATAGACAAACTAGCCATAGATTAAAAATCACCAAAAGAAATAAATCACTCTTGGCGAGGTAATTGATATTTTACTATGAATAGGTTTTGAATAAGTTTGTTATTCAACCATCTTCATTCCGCGAACAGCGTATATTGCCGTGCTTGAGTGGTACGCCGATTATTAACCGGGCAGGGCGTGACTGGCCTGAGTTATCAGCCTTGGACGGCGCCCTGGCGATATGCGAGAACCACGGGTAATACCCTGGCTTTGCCGTTCTTTCGTCTGCATGTGTTGAGCAGGAAATAACTGTCGGCTCATAGGCTATGACCTCATGTATGGCTATCTTGGAACTTAAACACTTCCTAAACAGTATGCCGCAAGAAATCCAAAAGTGAATGCTTGATTTAACCTGAATCTTAAAAAGAGCATTAAGTGGTAAAAATGGCGATCCCCCTCCTGATTAAAGTCGGTACACTAAAGGCGGCAGGTTTCTTTTGCCCAAACAGCACGAAATAATAAAAGAGCACCATTAGCGTAGCATGTCAGCGCCGCTTTTTGTTTCCCTTTTTTTGAACAATCACGGAGGCCTTCGGATGAATATCGGGCAATGAGCGCGCTGATTCATCGGGGGTAATATTCGGTTTTTCTTATCGTTGAACCGGAGGCAGTACACAATCCAATTAAAGAGAACAGCATAAAAAATGCTAAAGGCGTTGTCGCGCGCTTATTTAATTATTTTATTAAAACGTAAGGCTATTTATGATCCGCATTGAGAAAGTTCTGGATAAACGCGAGCTTAAAGAATTTATTGCTTTCCCTTCGTCACTGTTTCGCGATGATCCGAACTGGATTGAGCCGCTGTATTTAGAGCGCGAAGAGCACCTGTCAAAGAAGAATCCGGGCACCGACCATATCGAATGGCAGGCGTGGGTGGCCAAAAAGCAGGGAAAGGTCGTTGGGCGCATCACTGCGCAAATTGATTCTCTGCACCGTGAGCTGCATGGCGAGGATACCGGCCACTTCGGCATGATTGACGCTATTGACGATCCCGCCGTATTCAGCGCGTTGTTCACGGCCGCAGAGGAGTGGCTGAGGTCGAAAGGCGCGCGCAAAATCACCGGGCCGTTCAGCCTCAATATCAATCAGGAAAGCGGCCTGTTGGTCGAGGGATTCGACACCCCGCCGTCGGCCCTGATGACGCACGCCAAGCCTTACTACGCGCCCCAGATAGTGCAGCAGGGTTACACCGAAGGCATTGATTTGCTTGCCTATTGGATGAAAAGAACCGACCTGCATTTCTCGCCTTCGTTAACCCGGATGATGGATCAGGTACGCAAGAAGGTGACCGTTCGCCGCCTCAACCGTAAGCGCTTTCGCGAGGAGATGCAGGTGCTGCGAGAGGTGTTCAACTCTGGGTGGCAGCATAACTGGGGGTTTGTCCCGTTCACCGAGCACGAGTTCGCCACCATGGGGGATCAGCTGAAGTTCCTGGTGCCCGACGATATGATCCATATCGCCGAGGTGGATGGCGCCCCCTGCGCCTTTATCGTCGGCTTGCCGAACATTAACGAAGCGATTGCCGATCTGCAGGGGCGATTATTGCCCTTCGGCTGGGCGAAGCTATTGTGGCGGCTGAAAGTCAGCGGCGTGCGCACCGCGCGCGTGCCGTTGATGGGCGTGCGCCAGGAATATCAATTCAGCCGCATCGGGCCCATTATTGCGCTGTTGCTGATTGAGGCGCTGCGCGAGCCGTTTGCCAAGCGCAATATCGACGCGCTGGAAATGTCGTGGATCCTGGAAACCAATACCGGCATGCGGACGATTTTAGAACGCATCGGGGCGGTTCCTTATAAGCGCTACCGTTTGTACGAGAAAACGCTTTAACCGGCTGATAATGTATCGTCTTTTAACGTCCTCAGGATAATAACCGCGTCAGGGCATTTTTCGTGCTGATCGTTTCAATGCTGCGCGGGCACCGCGTGAGTGAATGAATTGTCTCCTGAGGGCGAACGGTTAAGGTCTTTAATTAATAAACCCGAGATAAATTCACGGCGCGTGATTTATTTTCGGGAGTTGTCGTGATGTTGATGAGAGCAGATGGCATGCCTGGAACAAAGAAAAAGGGAATAAATCGATTAACATACAGCATAAGGAACTCATGGGCGGGTGTTATTGACGCCGTGCTTACCGAAGATGCGTTTCGCCAATTATTGGTTATTAACGCCATTTTACTGGTTGTTACATTTACTTTAGATATTACAAAAATGGAACGGCTGTTATTAATCGCCTGCAGCTTCCTGCTATTGGTCGTGGAACTGCTTAATACGGCGATTGAAACCGTGGTCGATCGCATTTCGCTGGAATTACATCCGTTATCCAAACGTGCCAAAGATCTGGGTGGCGCAGCGCAGCTGGTGGCGGTGGTGCTGACCATCGTTGTTTGGGCAACGCTGCTGCTGGGAGGATAACGGCGATGCGCACTCCGGCGTTAAACCGGTTGCTGCGGCTAAATAAGCGGCTATTATCGTTGCCTTACTCCTTTGGCGCCCAGATAAGGATAGATTGCCGTTATGCCCGTGAATTTTGATCTCAACGATCTCTATGCGTTTCGCGCGCTCGTGGAGTACGGCAATTTTCGGCTGGCCGCAGAGTCCATCTGCCTGTCGCAGTCGGCATTGAGCCGCAGAATTGAGAAGCTGGAAAATGCGCTGGGCATCAAACTTTTCGATCGCACCACCCGGCGCGTGACCTTGACGCTGTACGGGCAGGCCTTCGCCGAGCGTTCGGAGCAGTTGCTGATGAACGTCGAAGCGGTGATGGCCGATATCGATAAGGTCAGCCAGGAACGGGTGGGGCTGGTCACCGTCGCCACGGTGCCGTCGGCGGCCTACTATTTCATGCCCGACGTGATACGGCGTTTCCGGCTTCGCTATCCGCGCGTGCGCGTTAAGCTGATCGACGGCAGCGCAGGCAATGTCATTGAGGCGGTCACTGGCGGTCAGGCCGATTTCGGCATCTGCTTCGCCGGGCGGCTGCAGCCTAATCTTGAGTTTGTGCCGTTGGTGGGGGACGTCTACGTAGCCGCCTGCCGGCGCGACCATCCGCTCGCCGCTAAAAAAAGCCTCACCTGGCGGCAATTTTATCAGCAGGATTACGTGTCGCTGGATAAAACCTCCGGCAATCGCAATCTGCTCGACCAGCGCCTGGAACACATCGCGCCGGAACGCCCTAGCGTGTGTGAAACTCGCCATGTGACGACCATGCTCGGCATGGTTGAGGCGGGCGTCGGCATTGCCGCCGTGCCCGCCATGTCGATGCCCGCCTCAGAGCATTCGGTGTTGACGTCGGTGCCGTTGGTCGAGCCGGTGGTGAAACGTACCGTAGGCCTTATCAGACGTGGCGGCCGCATGCAGTCTTTCGTCGCCGCCGAGCTGGAAAAGCTGATTACTGAACAGTATCACTCTGCCTGACCGGCTGCTGCGCCGGCACGGTCCGCATGCCGGTCGCGCGAATGGTCGGCTGCGCCTGAGAGGAGGCGAGGAAGTCCAGCAGCGCTTTGCCCTCGCGGCGGTGCTCCGCCTTGGCGGTCACCGCGCCTGCGAAGCGGGTGATGTACTGCACGTTTTCCGGCAGTTCGCCGATAAAGGTGACGCCCGCCACGGGCAGTAATTTGCTGACCTGCTGGAAGCCCAGCGCGTATTTCCCTTGCGCCACTTCAGAGGCCACCGGAATGCGCTCAACCCTATGTGCTTTTCCTTTCACCTGTTCCTCGATGCCCAGTTTTTGGAACAGTTGGCCGCTGACATAGCGGCCGCTGGCGCTGTCGGAATAGGCGAAAGAGTCGGCTTGCAGCAAAACATTGCGCAGATCGGCATCCGTTTTTATCGCCGGTTTGGGCGCGCCCTGTTTGACCACCATGCCGATCGGCGAATCGGCCAGCTCCACGCGCGAACCCGGCTGAGTCCAGCCGCCTTTGTCCAGTTGGGCCAGCGCGTCGCCCACCATGATTACCACATCGGCTTTCTCTCCGCGCGCCAGCCGCGCGGGGATTGCCTGCGGCGTTTTACCCATGGAAGGGCCAGACACCAGAATGATTTTGTCGCCGCTTTGGGCTTCATATTCCGGGGCCAGCTTCTCCAGCGCGGCTTTGAAGCCGCCGGAGATCATCACTGTCACGTCTTTGGCCAGCGCCGCCGTACTGAAAGTGGCGCACACCAGCGCGGCGAGGATCGAACGAGTGAGTTTTTGCATGACATCATTCCTTATTGCGATGGTGGCTTAGCGTGCGGTTTGCAGCGGCATGGCGATGCGACGATACAGATACAGCGTCGCCAGCAGGGCGCACAGCGCGGCGAAGCTCATCCAGTAGCCCGGTGAAGCCTTGTCACCGGTGTATTCGATCAACGCGGTGGAGATCACCGGCGTAAAGCCGCCGAACACCGCCGTCGCCAGGCTGTAGGCCAGCGAGAATCCGGCCACCCGCACCTCCGTTGGCATGATCTCCGTTAAGGCTGGGATCATCGCGCCGTTATAGAGGCCGTAAATGAAGGACAGCCACAGCAGCACGGCCAGCATCCTGCTGAAGCTCGGTGCGGCGGCGAGCAGGCTGAGTGCCGGGTAGGCGGTGGCCAACGTCAGCAGCGTCATGGCGACCAGCACCGGCTTGCGGCCGAAGCGGTCCGACAGCGCGCCGCCGATGGGCAGCCAGATGAAGTTGGAAATCGCGACCAGCAAGGTGACCAGCAGGCTGTCGGAGGCGCTGAGCAGCAACACCTTTTTGCCGAAGGTCGGTGCATAAACGGTGATCAGGTAAAACGCGGTGGTGGTCATGGCGACCATCAGCATGCCGGCGATCACCACCGGCCAGTTTTTCAGCAGGGTTTTAAACACGTCGCGCATCGCCAGGTGGTGACGGCGGGCGCTAAATTCCTGTGTCTCTTCCAGCTTGCGGCGCAGGAGGAAGATGAAGGGAACGATCAGGCAGCCGAACAGGAAAGGGAGGCGCCATCCCCACTCGCGAATGGCGCTTTCTTCCAGCGTCGCATTGAGTGCGAAACCCATGGCCGCCGCCACCATGATCGCCACCTGCTGGCTGCCGGACTGCCAGCTGGTGTAGAAGCCCTTACGGCCCGGCGTGGCGATCTCGGCCAGATAGACGGACACGCCGCCCAGCTCCGCGCCCGCCGAGAAGCCTTGCAGCAGGCGCCCGCACAGCACCAGCAGCGGCGCCCAAAGCCCGATGCTTTGATAAGAGGGGATCAGCACGATCAGGAAGGTGCCTGCGGCCATGATCGACAGGGTCACGATCAGCCCTTTGCGGCGGCCGACTTTATCGATGTAAGCGCCCAGCACGATGGCGCCGATGGGGCGCATCAGAAAACCTGCGCCGAATACCGCGAAGGTCATCATCAGCGAGGCGAACTCGCTGCTGGCCGGGAAAAAGGTGTGTGCGATATAGGTGGCGTAAAAGCCGAACAGAAAGAAGTCGAACTGTTCCAGAAAGTTGCCGGAGGTGACGCGCAGTATCGCGCCGGTTCTGGCCCGGATGGTCATGGGTGAGGAAGAGGAATGCATCTTTATCTCCAGTTTGCTATTGGCGCCTGACGCCGCGCCTGTTGTTGAAGACTCGCTCAGGAAAATAAACTAAATAAGCGCAATAAACGCATGGCGCGATGCGTTTGGCGCATCAATCTGCGTTAACAACTTTGCTCAACCTTGCGTAACGTGGTGTTAACAAATTTATTGCTCATCGCCCGCTGCGTAGAACGCCGAAAACGTTATGCGCGTTTTGTGACAGGGTTCATAAAGGGGCGGCGAAGGAATGCCTCTGCCTCTGACCGATTGTTCGATACCGCTCGTAAAAAGGTGAATGCCTCGCATTGCGTTTGCAAAATGCGTGGATGTACGTTCAGCCTTGCAGTAACCACGCATGCCTCTACATGCCATTCTGATGCCTCTCTGCTATAGCTTTACATCTATATAGTTGCTGTTCTATATTTGCAGGGAGGTCCCGTGTGGGAAATTAAGACAACGGATGCGTTTGATAACTGGTTTAGCTCACTCACCGATGCCGATCGGGCCGGCGTGCTTGCCGCATTGATGGTCCTGCGGGAAAAGAGGCCGGGGCTGCCCAGGCCCTATGCCGATACGGTTAAAGGTTCACGTTACAGCAATATGAAAGAGCTGCGCATTCAGTGCCGAGGCGAACCGTTGCGGGCATTCTTCGCCTTCGATCCGTACCGTATCGGCATTGTGCTTTGTGCGGGCAATAAAGCCGGTAATGAAAAACGTTTTTACGATCGGATGATCCAGGCTGCCGATCGGGAATTCACGAACTGGCTGAACACATTAAACGAGAAGGAGTGACGCGATGGGCAGAACGTTGGAACAGCTTATTGCCGATGAAAAGCCCGAGGTCGTGGCCAACGCGCAGGCGCTGGCGGCGGACATCATGCTGAACATTCACCTTGCCGAGCTGCGCGAAAAAGTGCAGAAAACGCAGGTTGAAATGGCGCAGGTGCTGGGGATCCGGCAGCCGACCGTTGCCGTGATGGAAAAACCGGGCCGCGATCTGAAGCTGTCTTCGCTAAAACGCTATGTTGAGGCTGCGGGTGGCAAACTGCGCCTGGATGTTGAACTGCCGGACGGCTCTCACTACGAAGTTGTGCTGTAAACGCCGTCGTTCGGTTAACGGCAGAAAGCAAAAAGCCCGCTCAGGCTTCCCTGAGCGGGCTTTTCTCAATGTGGCTCCTCTGACATGGGGAGGCGGTGGTGAAAGCAGATCAAGCTGTATGGGCGTTTCCGTTTGGGCCAGATAGCGTTAAACAACCCACCAGAAGCACCTGCACGATGTCCTGCTTACCAGGATCCTCCCTCTTGCTTTTAAGCTGAAACGATACGACTTATGTTGATGTATCGCTCATTTAATGTGCAAAAACTAAATGCATTTCATTAAAATTGCGATGATATCCGTATTTTTACCGCACTATTTATCCAAATATTCACCCGGTGAAGTTCATCACATTTCTTTAACCTGCTTAACAGTAGATTTTTCTTGTGAATAAAAAATCGATTCAGCTAAAGGGGAAGGGAAATGAAAAAGACATGGGTTATGGCGGTGTTTTCGGCTCTGGTTTCAGGGCAGGCAGCGGCGCAGAGTTGGGTGCTGACCAGCGCTGAAGAGGGCGTGGAGAAAGGAAACTGGCAGATAACGAGCGAGGCGCTGAAGGTTAAGGATAAAACGTTCAGCATTGAGCAGAAAGTGTTGCACGGTGGCAAGCAGGAAGGCAGCAAAGTCGTCATTATCCGCAGCGAGGATGGCCTGACCATCACGCTGAGTCCCACCCGTGGCATGAACCTCCTGCGGGCAGAAGGATTTGGCGCGAAAATGGGATGGGATTCCCCTGTCAAGGAGGTGGTTAACCCTGCCTTTATCAACCTGGAAAGCCGCAATGGGCTAGGCTGGCTGGAAGGTTTCAATGAGATGATGGTGCGTTGCGGCTATGAGTGGACCGGTCATCCGGTGACCGCAGGAGGGCAAATTTACACGCTGCACGGCAAAGCGGGCAATACGCCGGCCTCGTTGGTTGAGGTTGAGGTAGCGGATACCGCGCCGTATGAAATTCGTGTTCGCGGCCTGATCAAAGAGAGCACATTCAAAAAAGCCGATCTGCAAACCCTGACTGAATTACGCTACGTGCCCGGCAGCAACAGTTTCAGCCTGCATGATGTGTTAACCAATCGGGCGGATTACCCGCATGACTACCAGATTATCTATCACAGCAATTTCGGCGCGCCGATCCTGGAAAATGGCGCTCGCTTCCTGGCGCCGATGGCCAGCATCAGCCCGTTTAACGACTATGCCAAAGCCGGACTGAAGACCTGGGGAACCTATGCCGGTCCAACCAAAGGGTTCGATGAAATGGTCTTTAACATTAAGCCATTATCGGATCCGAATCATCAGACTCTGGCGGCGCTGGTCAATAACGCGGGCGACAAAGGGGTGGCGATACAGTTCGACACCCGTCAATTGCCCGTTCTGACGCTCTGGAAGAATACGGATACGTTAAAGCAGGGGTATGTGACGGGGATTGAGCCTGGCACCAGCTATGCCTACCCGGTCACTGTCGAGCGTGAACAAAAACGCGTTAAGCAGCTGCAGCCTGGCGCCAGTGCGCAGTTTGATTTGACCTATACCTTGCTGCACAGCAAGGCGCAGGTGGCGGATCTGGAGAAGAAGATTGCTGATATTCAGGGTGAGGTAAAAATCGATGAGAATGCCGCGCCGATAGCCAAGGAGTAACGCTTCCTGTCGATGCGTTTGGCGTTAAAAGCAAAAAGCCCGCTTAAGTTTCCTTAAGCGGGCTTCTCTAAATATGGCTCCTCTGACTGGACTCGAACCAGTGACATACGGATTAACAGTCCGCCGTTCTACCGACTGAACTACAGAGGAATCGTGTGAACGGGGCGAATAATAGCGGGGCGCCTGGGGTTTGTCAAAGCGCTAAACTGCAAAAAAAGTGCGTTTGCTGAGGGAATGAGCACCTTGCGCTGTTTTTCGGCATTTTTCATCGCTATGCGCTGATTTTTGCATCCCAAATCGTTTTGACGCTGTTTGCACAAGCCTTTGCACAGCGATGGTGCAGAGCCGCTCTGCCTCTCATACCCCCTCTCACGTTAATCGTACGATCCAGACCCCCGTTATCCCCGCCAAGCGCCGCGCCGTAACTAATATGTAGGATGAATAAGCAAAGAATATGTATTCGTCGTCACAATGGCTGGATTTTTGCTTACCCATTTTTGGGGAATGCGACTGCGCTCTCAAGAAAATTATTTTCCCCGTCTACACATAAAGTGAAAGTTCCGCGCCCCCGGGCGTTCCGCTATACCCGTCATACTTGACGCTGCCTCGGTGTTGGCTGCGAGCATTTACCCCGGTCACTGACCTTGAGTCAGCACTCGGGGCTCATGCTCTTGCCGCCTGGAGCAACGCCAATTATCCAGGGTATGAAAACAGTGCTGAGGAAGATAACAATGTCATCGAAATTGATAAAAAGTCCGCTCGCTGCTTTGCTCATCGGTTGTTTAGGTACGGCGTTTTCCGCACAGGCCGATATCGTCATCGGCGTCGCCGGGCCGTTCTCCGGGCCGAACGCCACCTATGGCGATCAGTACTGGCGCGGTGCTTCGCAGGCGACGGCGGACATCAACGCCGCCGGCGGCATCAAAGGGGAAAAAATCAAGCTGGTGCAGGGGGATGACGCCTGCGAACCGAAACAGGCGGTTGCGGTCGCCAACCGGCTGGTGGATCAGGACAAGGTTTCGGCGGTGGTCGGCCACTTCTGCTCCTCTTCCACCATGCCCGCCTCCGAGGTGTATGACGAGGCCGGCATCATCGCCATCACCCCCGGCTCCACTAACCCGCAGATCACCGAACGCGGCATGAAGACCATGTTCCGCATGTGCGGGCGCGACGATCAGCAGGGCGTGATCGCCACCAACTACATGCTGGACACGCTGAAGGCCAAGCGCATCGCGGTGATCCACGATAAAGACACCTACGGCCAGGGGTTGGCGGACGCCGCCAAGGCGGCGATGAACAAGCGCGGGGTCAAAGAGGTGCTGTATGAGGGGCTGTCGCGCGGCGAGAAAGACTTCAACGCGCTGGTGACCAAGATAGCCTCGGTCAAGCCGGACGTGGTCTACTTCGGCGGCTGCCATCCGGAAGCCGGGCCGCTGGTGCGCCAGATGCGTGAGCAGGGCGTGACCGCCAAGTTCTTCTCCGGCGACTGCGTGGTGACCGAAGAGCTGGTGACCGCCGCCGGCGGACCGCAGTACACCAACGGCGTGCTGATGACCTTCGGCAACGATCCGCGTCTGATCCCGGAAGGCAAGGCGGTGATCGCCAAGTTCCGCGCCAGCGGCTTTGAGCCGGAAGGGTACACCCTCTACTCCTACGCCTCGATCCAGGCGATCGCCGCCGCCTTCAACGCCACCGGCGGCAAAGACAGCGCCAAGGCCGCCGAATGGTTGAAATCGCACGACGTGGACACTGTGATGGGCAAGAAAGCCTGGGACCAGAAGGGCGACCTGAAGGTCTCGGACTACGTTGTCTATCAGTGGGATGACAAGGGCAAATATCACCAGCTGTAAACGGCCGAACCTTGAAATTGTGATCCTATGACCGACGGGCTCGTCGCCTTGGCGAGCCCGTTCCGCGATGACCTTTGGGCCGCGTCGGACTGCGTTGGCGGCCTTACCAGGCGAGACTGCTCATTATGGATGTATTCTTTCTGCAACAGCTGATCAACGGCCTGACCCTTGGCGCGGTGTATGGCTTGATCGCCATCGGCTACACCATGGTTTACGGCATTATCGGCATGATCAACTTCGCCCACGGCGAGGTGTACATGATCTCCGCCTACCTGTGCGCCATCGGTTTGGCGCTGCTGTCGTTCTTCGGGCTGCACTCGTTCCCGCTGCTGATCCTCGGCACGCTGGTGTTCACCATCGTCATTACCGGGGTGTACGGCTGGGTGATCGAGCGCATCGCCTACAAGCCGCTGCGCAACTCCACCCGCCTGGCGCCACTGATCTCCGCCATCGGCATGTCGTTAATCTTGCAAAACTATGCGCAGATCAGCCAGGGGCCGCGCCAGCAGGGCATCCCGACGCTGCTGAGCGGCGTGTTCCGCCTGGAGTTCGACGGCGGCGTGGTGCAGATCACCTATACCAAGGTGTTCATTCTGGTGGCGTCGCTGCTCGGTATGGCGATCCTCACCTATATCATTCAGCGCACCCGGCTGGGGCGCATCTGCCGCGCCACCCAGCAGGATCGCAAAATGGCTTCGATTCTCGGCATCAATACCGATCGGGTGATCTCGCTGGTGTTCGTGATCGGCGCCGCCATGGCCGGGCTGGCCGGGGTGCTGATCACCATGAACTACGGCACCTTCGATTTTTACGTCGGCTTTATCATCGGCATCAAAGCCTTCACCGCCGCGGTGCTGGGCGGCATCGGCTCGCTGCCGGGTGCCATGCTGGGCGGGCTGCTGCTCGGGGTGGCGGAGGCGCAGTTCGCCGGCATGGTGAACTCGGATTACAAGGACGTGTTCTCCTTCGGGTTGCTGGTGGCGATCCTGATCTTCCGTCCGCAGGGCCTGCTCGGCCGGCCGCTGATCGCCAAGGTTTAAGGAGAACGCCATGTCGCAATCCGTGATCAACGGCGGGCTGAACGTTAAACGCAGCCTGCTGGACGCCGTCTTGGCCGGGCTGATCGCCCTGATCGTGTTCGGGCCGATCGTCGGCATCGTGCTGAACGGCTACAGCTTCAACTTCGAACCGCACCGCCTGGTGTGGATCATCGTCGCGGTGATGGCCGGGCGGCTGCTGCTGAGCTTGTTCCTGCAAACCGCGCCGGGGCGCAGGGTGCTGGCGCGCTTCGACGGCGGCAACGACGGCGTTTATGTGCGGCCGTTGGGCTATAAATCCAACCTGCGCTGGATCCTGCCGCTGATGGCGGCGATCGCGCTGCTGTTCCCGTTCGTCGCCACCAAATACCTGCTGACGGTGGCGATACTCGGCCTGATTTACGTGCTGCTCGGTTTGGGGCTGAATATCGTGGTCGGGCTGGCGGGGCTGCTCGATCTGGGGTACGTGGCGTTTTACGCCATCGGCGCCTACGGACTGGCGCTGGGCTATCAGTATCTCGGGCTGGGGTTTTGGGCGATGCTGCCGCTGGGGGCGCTGATGGCGGCGCTGGCCGGCGCGCTGCTGGGATTTCCGGTGCTGCGCATGCACGGTGACTACCTGGCGATCGTCACGCTGGGGTTCGGGGAGATCATCCGGCTGGTGCTGAACAACTGGATGTCGCTCACCGGTGGGCCGAACGGCATCTCGGTGCCGGCGCCGACGGTGTTCGGCCTGGAGTTCGGCCGCCGCGCCAAAGATGGTGGGGTGCCGATCCACGAGTTTCTTGGCATCGATTACAACCCCAACCTCAAGTTCATTTTCATCTATGCGGTGCTGTTTTTAGTGGTGCTGCTGGTGCTGTACATCAAGCACCGGCTGACGCGCATGCCGATCGGCCGCGCCTGGGAGGCGCTGCGCGAGGATGAGATCGCCTGCCGTTCCCTCGGGCTGAATCACGTGCTGGTGAAGCTGTCGGCCTTTATGCTGGGCGCCTCCACCGCCGGGCTGGCGGGGGTGTTTTTCGCCACCTATCAGGGGTTCGTCAACCCGACCTCGTTTACCTTCTTCGAGTCGGCGCTCATCCTGGCGATCGTGGTGCTGGGCGGCATGGGATCCACCCTCGGCGTGGTGCTGGCGGCCTTTGTGCTGACGGTGGCGCCGGAGCTGCTGCGCAGCTTCGCCGAATACCGGGTGCTGCTGTTCGGCGTGCTGATGGTGGCGATGATGATCTGGCGGCCGCGCGGGCTGGTACGCATCAGCCGCGCCAGCTTCGCCGAGCGTAAGGGGGTAGCGCCATGAGCGACGCCATTTTGCGGGTGGAGCACCTGATGATGCGCTTTGGCGGCATCAAGGCGCTGAATGACGTCAATCTGGAGGTGGAACGCGGCTCCATCACCGCCCTGATTGGCCCCAACGGCGCCGGCAAGACCACGGTATTCAACTGCCTGACCGGCTTCTACCGCGCTACCGGCGGCGCGATCCTGCTCAATACTCATAAACGGCCGACCGATGTGATCCAGGTGCTGGGGCAGAAGTTTCGCGCCGGCGACTGGATACGCCCGAAGCGGCTCGGTTCGCGCCTCTATTACAAGATGTTTGGCGGTACCCACCTGGTCAACCGCGCCGGGCTGGCGCGCACCTTCCAGAATATCCGCCTGTTTCGCGAAATGTCGGTGGTGGAGAACCTGCTGGTGGCGCAACACATGCAGAGCAACCGCAACCTGATCGCCGGGGTGCTGAACACGCCGGGCTACCGTCGGGCGGAGAGCGCCGCGCTGGATCACGCTTTCTACTGGCTGGAGGTGGTGGATCTGGTGGACTGCGCCAACCGGCTGGCGGGGGAGATGTCCTACGGCCAGCAACGGCGGCTGGAGATCGCGCGCGCCATGTGCACTGCGCCGGAGATGATCTGCCTCGACGAGCCGGCCGCCGGGCTGAACCCGGTGGAAACGGCTACGCTGAGCCGCATCATCCGTTTCCTGCGGCAGCATCACGGCATCACGGTGCTGCTGATCGAGCATGACATGGGCATGGTGATGGAGATCTCCGATCGGGTGATCGTGCTCGATCACGGCGACGTGATCGCCCGCGGCACGCCGCAGGAAATTCAGCACAATGAGGCGGTGATCGCCGCCTACCTGGGCGCGGACGAAGAGGAGCTGGCGGGATGAGCGAAGCGATGCTGGAATTTCGCGAAGTGGACGTGTTTTACGGGCCGATCCAGGCGTTGCGCCAGGTGTCGCTGCAGGTCAACGCCGGGGAGACGGTGGCGCTGATCGGCGCCAACGGCGCGGGCAAATCCACGCTGTTGATGTCGATCTTCGGCCAGCCGCGCATCGCCGGCGGGCAGATCCTGTTTGGCGGCGAGGACATCAGCCGCCGCTCCACGCACTACGTGGCCGCCGGCGGCATCGCGCAGGCGCCGGAAGGGCGGCGCATCTTCCCGGACATGAGCGTAGAGGAAAACCTGCTGATGGGCACCATCACCGTCGGCAACCGCTATCTGGCGGAGGACTTGCCGCGCATGTTCGAGCTGTTTCCACGCCTCAAGGAGCGGCGCAATCAGCGGGCGATGACTCTGTCCGGCGGCGAGCAGCAGATGCTGGCGATCGCCCGCGCGCTGATGAGCCGGCCGAAGCTGCTGCTGTTGGACGAGCCGAGCCTGGGGCTGGCGCCGATCGTGGTGCGGCAGATCTTCGGCGTGCTGCGCGAGTTGACCCGCAGCGGCATGACGCTGTTTCTGGTGGAGCAGAACGCCAACCATGCGCTGAAGCTGTCGGATCGCGGCTATGTGATGGTCAACGGCCAGATCCGCCTCACCGGCAGCGGGCAGGAACTGTTGAACGATCCGGAGGTGAGAAAGGCCTATCTGGGCGGCGGCTGAGCGCCGCCTGCGGGCAGGGAGGCCCGTGTTCATCCCTCGGTGGCGTTGCGCTCTTGGTCATCGTAGTGCGAGCGCGCCGCCCTGAAGGCGTCGGCGGAGGAGATAATCCACGACCAGAGCGGCAGCATGTTGAGCAGCATCTCTTCCCCCGCCGCGGTGATGGTGTAAACCACACGGGGCAGTTTTTCCTGATAATCGCAGCGCGATATCAACCCGTCCCGCTCGAGATGGCGCAGCGTCCGCGTCAGCATTCTTTGCGTGACGCTCGCCAATCGGCGACTTATCTCGCCGTGGCGCAGCGGCCCCTGGGTGCCCAGGATATGCAATACCCCCAGCGACCAACGGTTGCCCGCATGCGCGAGGATCTCGCGCTTCAATCCTTCATCGTCGTTGCTCAATTCTTCACAGAACGCCTGCGAAAATTGCAGCAGCGCTTCCCGATCGCTCGCCATATTCCTCTCCGGTATCACGCGTGTACCTAATTGAACCCATTTTTGTCAGCTGTCAGGATGGCGCAGTGTCAGGAGAGGAGGCAAGAATGAAATCCACAAATCTATCCATCAATACCGTGCTCATACTCGGCGCCGGTGAATTGGGGCTGCCGGTATTGCGCGCGATGAGTCGGCAGGCCCGGTTACATCACTCTTTAAAAATCAGCGTGCTGCTCCGGCCGGAGGCCGCCCGCGCCGTCACGGGCCCGCATCGGGCGCGGCGGGATGAGCTGGCGCGGCTCGGTATCGCCGTAGTGGAAGGCGATCTGCAGCAAAACAGCGTGGATGAGCTGAGCGCGCTGCTGCGCGGCTTTGACGCGGTGATTAACTGCAGCGGCTTTGTCGGCGGGGCGGGCACGCAGATAAAGATCACCCAGGCCATTTTGCAGGCGGGCGTGGCGCGTTACTTCCCGTGGCAGTTCGGCGTGGACTACGATGTTGTCGGCACAGGCAGCGGGCAACAGGTGTGGGATGAACAGCTCGAAGTGCGCCATCTGCTGCGTGCGCAGAGTGCGACGGAGTGGGTGATCGTTTCCACGGGCATTTTCACCAGCTACCTGTTTGAGCCCGGTTTTGGCGTGGTGGAGGCGGAAAGCAAAACCGTGCGCGCCCTGGGCGACTGGCACTACGCGGTGACGCTGACCACCCCCGAGGACATTGGCCGGCTGACGGCCGCGATTTTTTTCCATCGGCCCGCGTTTCGCAACCAGGTGGTCTATATCGCCGGGGACACGTTGACCTACCGCGAGCTTGCCGATGTCATGCAGGCGCACTGGGGTGTTGAGGTCAACAGAGTCCTGTTGGACAAAGAGCGGTTGCGGGAGGATGTGCGGAACCATCCGCATGACGTCGGCGCCAAATACCGGCTGGCTTTCGCCCGGCCCGATGGCGTGGCCTGGGATAAGGCGAAAACCTTCAATGCGCGCCAGGGCATAACCACCACCACCGCCGAGCAGTGGTTGGCGCAGCAATGGGCGACCGCTCATGACGGTTAATCGCCTGAGCGCCGCACTCAGAATTGGCGTTGCATCCAGCGCACGTTCAGCCGCACCAGGGCGATGATGGCGCTGGAGAGCAGCCGCAGCCCGCCGGGCATGTCGCGGCGGCGGATGTCCAGCAACAGCACGGTGCGCACCTGCGGGCTGTCGTTCCATACCTCGTGTTCGAAGGTGTCGTCCCACAGCATGAATTCGCCCTCGCGCAGCCGGTATTCGCGGCCGTCCACTTTCAGCACCGCCGCCGGCACCCCGTCGGCGCGTTTGGGCATGTCCAGCACCAGATAGCCGCGCAGAATGCCACGGAACGGCCCGCGGTGGGGCGGCACCTGCTTGCCGGGCGCCAGGAAGGAGAGCGAGGCGGACAGCACGTCCGGCGACGAAGCGATCAGCGTCGCCAGCGTCGGACAGCGTGCCAGGTTGCGGGCGATCGGCTGGCCGTAGGCCTTCATGATGAACATGCGCCAGTCGCGCGCGTCGTTGGCGGAGATCGACTCCTGCTGGATCATGATCTCGTGAAAACGGGGAATATTGTGCAGATCGTGGGCGACGGTCAGCGCCTCTTCGCGGATCTGCCGCCATTGGGCGGTGAAACGTTCGGCGTCGGGGAACAGCGCGGCGCTGTCGAGCACCGGCTTGCCCTGAATGCGGCGATCGTAAACATTGCGCAATGCGAGCACGGACCAATCATAAATCGCGGACATAATGACCTCGCCTCAGAAAACGCCAAATGGACACTGCGCGCGGTTCTTCGGCGCGGCGCGTCGTCTGCGGCGGCCGTAGGGGAAGAGCGGCAGGAAAAATTGGTACGCTTCAATAGATTAGCACAGCATTTGTGCAACCGTGTGTCTGCGAATGTGTCGAAATGCGGCGAAAAAAACCACACAATTAAAGTGTGACGCATATCGCATTTAGCGAGCCGGTTGGTTAAAATATCGCTACTTGCCCGCACCTGTCCGGATTTTGTTTACCATGGAACACGCTCCCGTTTCGCGCTCAACCGCCTGGTTGCGCGTGGTTATCCTCGCCGTCTCGGCCTTTATCTTCAACACCACCGAATTTATTCCGGTCGGTCTGCTGAGCGATATCGCCGCCAGCTTCTCGATGCAAACCGAACAGGTCGGCCTGATTATTACCATTTATGCCTGGATCGTCGCCGCCGCCTCGTTGGCGTGCATGCTGCTGACCAGCAAAATCGAGCGCCGCAAGCTGCTGATCGGCGTGTTCATGCTGTTTATCGCCAGCCACGTGCTGACCGCCGTGGCCTGGAACTTCACCACATTAGTCATCTCGCGCGCCGGCGTGGCGCTGGCGCACTCGGTGTTCTGGTCAATCACCGCCTCGCTGGCGATCCGCGTGGCGCCACCGGGCAAGAAAGCCCAGGCGCTGAGCCTGCTGGCGGGCGGCACCGCGCTGGCGATGGTGCTCGGGCTGCCGCTCGGGCGGGTGGTGGGGCAGCTGCTCGGCTGGCGCATGACCTTTATCGGCATCGCGGTGTGCGCCACCCTGGCGCTGGTGCTGCTGTGGCGTCTGCTGCCGGTGCTGAAAAGCGAACACTCCGGTTCGCTGGCCAGCGTGCCGCTGTTGTTCAAACGCCCGGCGCTGGTGGCGCTGTACATGCTGACCGTCATCGTGGTGACGGCGCATTTCACCGCCTACAGCTACATCGAGCCGTTTATCCAGACCGTGGCCGGGCTGTCGGAGAACTTCACCACGCTGATGCTGCTGCTGTTCGGCGCCGCCGGCATCGTCGGCAGCCTGCTGTTCAGCCACTACAGCGAGCGTTTTCCTTCCGGTTTCTTTATCGGTGCCATCGCGCTGCTGGCCTTGAGCCTGCTGCTGTTGTTGCCGGCCGCCGGCAGCGAAAGCCACCTGACGGTGCTGTGCATCTTCTGGGGCATGGCGATCATGGCCATCGGTCTGTCGATGCAGGCCAAAGTGCTGAGTCTGGCGCCGGACGCCACCGACGTGGCGATGGCGATCTTCTCCGGCCTGTACAACTTCGGCATCGGCAGCGGCGCGCTTCTGGGCAACCAGGTGAGCCTGCATCTGGGCATGGGCAACATCGGCTTCGTTGCCGCGCCGCTGGCGCTGATCGCCCTCGGCTGGTGCCTGCTGAACTTCTACCGCAGCGAACGGCTGCAGCAGCACCCCAGCCGTTAAGCCACCGATTCGGGATGCCGCTGCGGCATCCCGCGCTGTATTTTCCTGCGATAAAACAGGCTGCTGCAGCGTTTTATGCTTAACTTTTTTTCATAGTCTGCTAATTAAAAATTTAACTCCGACGCCGCTTCGCTAGCATAGAAAGTCATCAAAAATGTTAATGCGAGGTTAACGGTGAGTGACTCTGTAGCGGCGTCGCCGATCCATGCGCGGGATTTGGCGGCCAGAATCGACGCCTTGCCCGCGTCGGCCGGCCTGTGGCGCTTTATCATTCTGCTGTCGCTGGGCGGCTTTTTCGAACTCTACGATCTGTTCCAGACCGGCTATATCAGCACCGGTCTTATCGCCGACGGCATTTTCCACACCGGCGCACAGGGCGTCTTCGGCGTGTCGGACCAGGCGGCCTTCGCTTCCGCCACCTTTCTCGGCCTGTTCGTCGGCGCCAGCCTGCTGAGCCCGTACGCCGATCGTTTCGGCCGCCGCGCCACCTTCATGTTCGCTCTGATCTGGTATGGTGCCTTCTCGCTGCTGCTGGCGTTTCAACAGCAGGCGGAGTGGGTGATCTTTCTGCGCTTTCTGGTGGGCGTCGGGCTCGGCATCGAGCTGGTGACCATCGATACCTACCTGACGGAGTGGGTGCCTGCGCATCTGCGCACCCGGGCTTTTGCCTTCGCGTTCTTCGTGCAGTTTCTGTCGGTGCCGGCGGTGGCGCTGATGTCCTGGTGGCTGGTGCCACAGACGATTTGGGGCCTGAGCGGCTGGCGCTATGTGGTGATCGCCGGCGCGCTGGCCTCGCTGGTGATCTGGTTGGTGCGCAAGGGGTTGCCGGAATCGCCGCGTTGGCTGGTGCAGCAGCGGCGCTATGCGCAGGCCCGGCTGGTGATGCGGGATATGGAACGGCGCTGCGGCGTGGCGCCTGCGGACTTTCCGTCGCGCCCGGTTGACGATGCCGAGGGTGCGCCGCTGCGCGGCCGCTTTCGCGACATCTGGGCGCCGCAGTACCGCGATCGCACGCTGATGCTGGTGGTGATGAATTTCTTTCAGGCCATCGGCTTCTTCGGTTTCGGCAACTGGCTGCCGGCGCTGTTGTCGGGCAAGGGCGCTTCGGTCACCCACAGCCTGCTGTACGCTTTCTTCATCACGTTGGCCTACCCGCTGGGCTCGCTGCTGTGCAGCTTCTATGCTGACAAGATGGAGAACAAGTGGCAGATCGTGTTGTCGTGCCTGGTAACGGTGATCTTCGGCTCGCTGTTCGCGCTGCAGAACAACCCGCTGTGGCTGATCCTGTGCGGCTTCTTCATCACCTGGTCCAACGCCTGGCTGACCTACAGCTACCACTCCTATCAATCCGAGATCTTCCCGACCCACATTCGCGCCCGCGCCGTCGGCTTCTGCTACTCTTTCAGCCGCCTGTCGACCGTATTCAGCAGCATCATCATCGGCATTATCTTGCAGTACGGCGGCTCGCTGGGGGTGATCGCGTTTATCGTCGCCAGCATGCTGATCGTGATGCTGGTGATCGGGCTGTTCGGCCCGAAAACGCGCGGTATCGATCTGGAAAACATCTGACGTTTTACGCCGGCGGCGACGCCGGCCTCTTCAGCAAAAAAACTCGCGATCATGCGAAAATTATTCCGTTATCACTGCCTTTGCGCGTGCCGTACTGTTACCCGGTACAAAATCCAATTCAATACCGAGCGGGGAACACGTCATGAGCACCCTCACCGCGCACGATGGCGCGCGCATTTTCTATAAGGATTGGGGCCGCGGCCAGCCGATCCTGTTCTCCCACGGTTGGCCGCTGTCCGCCGACGCCTGGGACAACCAGCTGCTGTTTTTCGGCCAGAGCGGGTTCCGCGTGATCGCCCACGATCGCCGCGGCCACGGCCGTTCCGATCAGACCTGGCACGGCAACGACATTAACCAATACGCCGACGATCTGGCTCTGCTGATCGAAACGCTGGATCTGCGTGATCTGATTCTGGTCGGCCACGCCATCGGCGGCGGCGAAGTGGCGCGCTACATCAGCCGCCACGGCAGCGATCGGGTGGCGAAGGTGGTGCTGGTGGGCGCCGTGCCGCCGCTGATGCTGCAAACGCCGACCAACCCGGAAGGCGCGCCGATGGCGGCCTTCGACGGTATTCGCAGCGGCGTGGCGGGCAACCGCTCGCAGTTCCTTAAAGATCTGGCGGTGCCGTTCTACGGCTTCCGCTGCGACGAGGTGGAGAGCAATGCGGGGCTGATCGACCACTTCTGGCTGATGGGCATGCAGGGCGGCGTGAAAGGGCAGTACGACAGCGTGAGCGCATTCTCCGAAGTGGACTACACCGCCGATCTGTTGGCGATCGACAAACCGACGCTGCTGGTACACGGCGACGCCGATCAGATCGTGCCGATCGGCGCCTCGGCGCTGAAAGCCGCTAAGCTTATGCAACAGGCGGAGCTGAATGTTTACGCTGGCGGTGCGCACGGCCTGGTGCAGATCGATCCCGATCGCTTCAACGCCGATCTGCTGGCCTTTATCCAGAATTCGCCGTTTTAAGGGGGCGCGATGAACCTGACTGCTATCGCCGCCCGCTGCGCGCAGCGGCTGCATGCGCCTGCGGTGCGTTGGCTATTGCTGCTCGCGATTTGCGCCGCCTACATCCAGGGGGGATTGGTCAAGGCGCTGAACGTCGAAGGGGCGGTTGCCGAGATGATCCACTTCGGTTTGCAGCCGGCGGCGCTGTTCGCCGTGCTGGTGACGCTGCTCGAACTGGCGGCGTCGGCGCTGATCTTGAGCGGCTTTTATCGCTGGCTCGGCGCGTTGGCGCTGGCCGGTTTTACCCTGATGGCGACGCTGATGGCCAATCCGTTCTGGCAGTTCGACGGGGCGGAGCGCGGCCAGATGATGAACGGATTTTTTGAACACCTCGGGCTGGCCGGCGCGCTGTTGCTGGTGGCATTTAACGATTTGAAGGAGCGAACGGATGGCTGAACAGACGGAAAACAAGGCGGCGGCGGGCGGCTTCGCACCGCTGAAAATCCCATTATTTGCGGTGCTGTGGGGTGCCACGGTGCTCGGCAACGTCGGCAGCTTTATGCGTGATGTCGCCAGTTCGTGGCTGATCACCGACCTGTCGAGCAACCCCTCGGCGGTGGCGCTGATGCAAACCGCCGCCACGTTGCCGGTATTCCTGCTGGCGATCCCGGCCGGGGTATTGTCGGACATCCTCGACCGGCGGCGCTTTCTGATCTTCGTGCAAATTCTGCTGGCCTGCGTCAGTGGCAGCCTGTTGGTGCTGTCGCAGACCGGTGCGTTGACGGTGGAATACCTGCTGGCGCTGACCTTCGTCGGCGGCATCGGTGCGGCGCTGATGGGGCCGACCTGGCAGGCTATCGTGCCGGAGCTGGTGCCGCGCACCGAGCTGAAAAACGCCGTGGCGCTGAACTCGCTGGGCATTAACATCGCCCGCTCCATCGGCCCGGCGGCCGGTGGCCTGCTGCTGGCCAGCTTCGGCGCCGGCGCGGCCTACGGCGCGGACGTGATGAGCTATGTGCTGGTGATCGCGGCACTGCTGTGGTGGAAGCGGCCGAAGGTGGAGGACAGCGGCCTGTCGGAACACTTCTTCGGCGCCTTCCGCGCCGGCCTGCGCTATGCCCGTTCCAGCCGCGAGCTGCACGTGGTGCTGCTGCGGGCGGCGGTGTTCTTCGCCTTTTCCAGCTCGGTCTGGGCGCTGCTGCCGCTGGTGGCGCGTCGCATGCTGGGCGGTAGCGCCGGTTTTTACGGCGTGCTGCTGGGGGCGGTAGGCGCCGGGGCGATCCTCGGGGCGATCGTGCTGCCGCGCCTGCGCCAGCGGCTCAACGCCGACGGGCTGGTGCTGCTGGCGGCGGTGCTCACCGCCGTGGTGATGGCGGCCCTGTCGCTGGCGCCGCCGCAGTGGCTGGCGGTGGTGCTGCTGTTGGTGCTGGGCGCCGGCTGGATTATCGCGCTGACCACGCTCAACGGTGCGGCGCAGGGCGTGCTGCCCAATTGGGTGCGCGGCCGCGGCCTGGCCATCTACCTGATGGTGTTCAACGGTGCGATGGCGGCGGGCAGCCTGCTGTGGGGGCTGGTGGCGCAGGAGTTGGGCGTGGCCGCTACGCTGCTGGTCGGCGGCGTCGGCCTGTTGGCGGCGGGGCTGCTGTTCCACCGCCTGCGGCTGCCAACCGGCGAGGCCGATCTGCAGCCGTCGAACCATTGGCCGGAGCCGCTGGTCAACACGCCGGTTGAGAACGATCGCGGCCCGGTGATGATTCAGGTGGAATACCGCATCCGCGAACAGGATCGGCCGCAGTTCTTGCGCACCTTGCTGATGCTGGAGCGGGCGCGCCGCCGCGATGGCGCTTACGCCTGGGGCATCACCGAGCACACCGGCGACCCGGAATGCATCATGGAGTGGTTCCTGGTGGAGTCCTGGGCGGAGCATCTGCGGCAGCACCAGCGGGTGTCGCACGCCGACGCCGATCTGCAGCAGGAGGCGCTGCGCTTCCATATTGGGCCGGAGAAACCGGTGGTGCATCACTTCCTGTCGCTGGACAGGCGGCAGGCGAAGCACTAACTGCACGGCTCACAGGCCAGAAGGTGCTATGCTTTTCGTCGGTTCGGCGGCGCGGCCGCCGTAAGACGAATGTAGTCAGCACAGGGAGACACATTGATGACGGTACCTTCTGCTTTTGCCCGCGAGCTTGGGCTGCGCTATCCGATCGTTCAGGGGCCGATGAACGGCGCGTCGCCGCCGGCATTGGCGGTGGCGGTGAGCAACGCTGGGGCGCTGGGTTCGTGCGCCGCAGCGCTGTTTTCACCGGCGGTGATCCTCGAACGGGTGCAGCAGATCCGCGCGCAGACTGCCGCGCCGTTCAACATCAACCTGTTTCTGCTTGACGAGCAGCACCCGGATCTCGCCGAACTGAAGCGCGCCCAGCACCTGCTGCGACCGTTCCGCGAAGCGCTGGGGCTGAGCGAGCCACCGATCCCCACCCAATTCGCCGAAAACAACCGTGACCAGATCGCGGCCTTGCTGGAGGCTGCGCCGCCGGTGGCCAGCTTCACCTTCGGCGTGCTGCCGCGCGCTACGGTCACGCAGTTCAAAAAGGCCGGCTCGCGGGTGATCGGCACTGCCACCACGGTGGCGGAAGCCCGCGCCTGGGAAGAGGCGGGCGCCGACTTCGTGTGCGTCTCGGGCTCGGAGGCGGGCGGGCACCGCCCGACCTTCCTCGGTGACATCGAGCAATCCTGCGTCGGCCTGATGGCCCTGTTGCCGCAGGTGGTGGCGGCGGTGAAGATCCCGGTGATCGCGGCGGGGGGCATCATGAACGGGCGCGGCATCGCGGCGGCGCGCTTGCTGGGCGCGCAGGCGGCGCAGCTGGGCACCGCCTTCCTGTGCAGCCCGGAGTCGGGCATCGCCGACGCCTGGCGGGCGGCGCTGAGCAACGCCGGCGATGACAGCACGCGCCTGACGCGCGCCTTCAGCGGCCGCCCGGCGCGCGGCATCGTCAATGATTTCATGCGGCAGATGCGCGCGGAAGAGGCGCAGATCCTGCCTTATCCCGTGCAGAACGCGCTTACCGGCGATATTCGCCAGGCGGCTGCCAAAGCCGGTCGCGGGGAATTTATGTCGCTGTGGGCCGGGCAGGGTGTGGGCCTGGCGCGGCCGATGCCGGCGGCGGAGCTGGTCGCCACCCTGGCGGCGGAGTTGGAAGCGCTGTAAGGCAGGCGGGGCGCCCTGTTCGGCGCCCTTTTTCTTGGCGTTAAAAACTGTAGGTACCCTGCGCCAGCACGAAGTTCATGTTCTTCAGCCCGGCATGCTGCTGCAGGCTGTGGCCGACATCGAAATAGACATAGGCCACCTTGAACTGGAGATCGCTGCGCGGCGTCCAGGTGGTTTCGACCTGATACTGGTTGCCGATAAAGCGCGAGCCTTGCTCGCTGCCTTTCACCGGGCGCATCGGCCCGAGGTAGAAGGCATCCTCGCGGCGTTGCCGCCACAATGCGTCCCAGCTGAAATCGATGGACAGGGTTTGCCACGGCGTAATCGTGACCGAAGGATGGATGGCGATCAGGTTAGCCGGCGCCACCAGCCCGTTCTCGGTCAGGTAGGGCAGCTTGGGGTACATGGCGTTAAAGGTATTGAGCTGCCCATCATGACCGTTTTTATCGCCGCTGGCGATGCCAATCTTGCCGCCGAAGCGCGGTTGCCAGCGCCAGTCGCTCACCGTATACCCGGCGTGTGCCGACGCTGACCAAGCGCGTATGTCGCGCTGTTCTGCGCTGCCGAACTGCCAGGCAGCTTCATTATCCCAGTCGAACCCCTGCGCCGCGCCGAAAATGCGCGCGCCGACGGTATAGCGCCGCTCTTGCCCGCTGAGCTGCGCGTAGTGGGTATCGTTATCCTCAAAGCCGAAGGTGTAGAGATCGAGCGAGGACGCCAATGCTGCCAGCGGCGTGGTGCCGTACAGCCCCCACACCTTTTGGCTGTTGTCGGTATCGTCGTCGAAACTGCCGGTTTTGAGGGTGACGGGATGGCCGATAAAGGCGTCGAGGCGGTTTTTATCCTTGACCCAGCTGGCACGGATGGCGTCGAAAGAACGGCGCACGTTGGGGCCGTCGCGGGTGCCCATCAGGTGCAGCGAACCCAGCGCAACCTCCTGGCGGCCGACCCGCAGGGTGCCGAGGCCGTAGGCGGTGGGCAGTTTTAAGTCTACATAGCCCTGGCCGAGATAGGCATGATCTTCGTCGGTCGGCTTGCGCCCGCGATCGCGCGGCGTGGCCAGTGACGCTCCCAACTGAACATAGGCGCCAAAGTTATCGCCATAGTCGAGGCGCGCACCAATCAGCAGGCGCTGCATGAAGGTGTCGTCGCGTCCGCCGCTCAGATCTCGTTGATCCGTCCATTCATAGCGCTCGCGCAGTGAACCGTCGAAAGACAAGGTGGCCGCATCACCCAACGGGATGTTTTTCCAGGGCGAAGCGGCGGGTTCCGCCGCCAGGGCGGGGAGCGTGGAGAACAGCAACAGTGCGGGAAGCATGCGTTTCATCATGGATATCCGAAGAAAAAAGCGCGCCGCAGCGCGCCTTGGGTTTATTTAACCGTCTGGTGAATTTCGGCGATGTAGCCGCCGGGGAAACGCACCAGCGCCGAGGCGCGGCGCTCCGCCGCCGTCGAACGCCACAGCACCTGCGCGCCGCTGGCCGTCGCTTTGGCCAGCGTGGCAGGCAGATCGTCGACGCCATAGCCGGTGCGCTCATGGCCGAACGGATAAGGCAGATGCCCGTCGGTGACGAAAATGCGCGTTTTGCCGAAGCGGGAGTCCAGTTCGATCTGACGGATCTTGCCGTTGTCGCTGCGGCCGATCGCCGTATCGCTGACCAGTTCGTCGCTCACGACCTTGCCGTGCGAGAACGCCTGGTAGCTTTTCAGGAAATCGTCGACGCGGTAGGCGGAGAGATACAGGCGGTTTTCCGGCACGCTCAGCAGCGGCTTGTAGTTGGGCGCCTTGGTGTGCCAATAGAGCTGCATGTTGACGCCGCCGGGCCACTGGATCACCGCGTCGCGGCCGATCGGATCGTCGAAAGGTGCAACTTGCACATCGGCGCCGGCAGCCCTGGCCTGGCGGATGGCGGCGTCCATATCCCTGACCAGAAAACCGTTGCGCTCGGTGCCGAACGGGTGCGGGATCGGCGTTTTGAAATCGAACACCGAGAAGCTGCCGGCCGGCGTCAGTATCAGCTGGGAGTAGGTTTCGCTCGGCGTGGGCGTGACGTTGACCAGCACGCGTTCGGTGCTGGTGCCGCCGAAGGTTTTCAGGATGCTGTCGATAAAAGCATCCATCTTGCCGCGTTCGACGTAGACATGGGTGGTGTCATATTGCGGCCCTACGGCGAGAGACGCCGTATCGGCCGCCCAGGACATTGCCGGGAGAAGCAGCGCAAGGGCCGATATCCTCAGCCGACGAGAAGAAATACCGATAATATGTTGCATGATGACCTCCTGGTAGCGGTGATTTTCCTGAGTGAAGCGTAATTTGCTATGAGCTTTCCCGTCGGCTGAAAAATAAAAACGAAAAACGCAATGTGCGTCGTGAAACATTAAATAAGGGCGAGCGTCTGGCGCCCAAGCGAATATCGCGCAGGTGCAGAATCTCTCTTTTTATTGGCATAAGAACGGTGGGCGCCTTTGGCGGCCGGGCCCGCTGTCGCTAAGGGGCAGCGATGAGAATAAGGCCCGCCTCGTCGCGTGTTGAGGTGAATCGAGGATAATCCATAACGGTCTATCTCCTTGATGGGATATATCGTATTAGCCAGCTGAGTTTACGGTCTTCATTGCCGTCTAAATATAAATACAGCATTAAAAGAATTGCCGCCCATCAAATTTTTATATGACTTGTTGAGTAAATACGAATAAGCGGAAAATGAAATATAACGGCGCGTGCGACGGCCGGCATTGAGCGGAGGCGGTGTTGATCTTGGGAAAGAAAACGGCCTGCCGAAGCAGGCCGTTGTGGGTGGCTTAGGCCAGATCGAAACGATCGAGGTTCATCACTTTGTTCCAGGCGGCGACGAAGTCGTGGGCGAACTTCTCTTGCCCGTCGGCGCTGCCGTAGACTTCGGCCAGCGCGCGCAGCTGCGCGTGTGAACCGAACACCAGATCGACGCGGGTGCCGGTCCACTTGACCGCGCCGCTGCGGCGATCGCGCCCTTCGAACAGGCCGTCTTCACCGACCGGGTGCCAAGTGGTGCCCATGTCGAGCAGGTTGACGAAGAAGTCGTTGGTCAGTGCCTGCGGCCGCTGGGTGAACACGCCGTGCTGCGTGCCGCCGACGTTGGCACCGAGCACCCGCAGCCCGCCGACCAGCACCGTCATTTCCGGTGCGGTCAGGGTCAGCAGCTGCGCCTTGTCGACCAGCAGCGTTTCGGCCGGCACGCGGTATTTGCCCTTCAGGAAGTTGCGGAATCCGTCGGCGAGCGGCTCCATCGCTTCGAAGGAGTCCACGTCGGTCTGCTCCTGCGAAGCGTCCATGCGGCCCGGCGCGAACGGCACCGTCAGGGTCAAACCGGCGTTTTTCGCCGCCTGCTCCACGCCTGCGGCGCCGGCCAATACGATCAGATCCGCCAGCGAGACGCGCTTGCCACCGGTCCGCGCATCGTTGAAAGTGCGTTGGATGCTCTCCAGTTTGGCCAGCGTCGCGGCGAGTTGCGCAGGCTGGTTGACCGCCCAGTCTTTTTGCGGTGCCAGGCGAATACGTGCGCCGTTGGCGCCGCCGCGTTTGTCGGAACCGCGGAAGCTCGACGCGGAAGCCCAGGCGGTGGAGACCAGCGTTGACACCGGCAGGCCGGAAGCCAGCACGGCGCTTTTCAGTGCGGCGATGTCCTGCGCGTCGATCAGAGGATGATCGACCGCCGGGATCGGATCCTGCCAAATCAACTCTTCCTGCGGCACTTCCGGGCCGAGGTAGCGCGCGCGCGGCCCCATATCGCGGTGTGTCAGCTTGAACCAGGCGCGAGCGAAGGCGTCGGCCAACTCTTCCGGGTGTTCATAGAAGCGGCGCGAAATCTTTTCGTAGGCCGGATCGAAGCGCAGCGACAGGTCGGTGGTCAGCATGGTCGGGCGGCGCTTCTTGTTCGGATCGAAGGCGTCGGGAATGGTTTCACCGATGTCTTTCGCCACCCACTGATGCGCGCCGGCCGGGCTTTGGCTCAGCTCCCATTCGTATTCGAACAGGTGGCGGAAGAAGTCGTGGTTCCACTGGGTTGGGGTGGTGGTCCAGGTGACTTCCAGGCCGCTGGTGATGGCGTCTTTGCCGACGCCGGTGCCGAAGGTGCTGTGCCAGCCGAGGCCCTGCTGTTCCAGCCCGGCCGCTTCGGGATCGGCGCCGACGTTAGACGCCGGGCCGGCGCCGTGGGTCTTGCCGAAAGTGTGGCCGCCGGCGATCAACGCCACGGTTTCTTCGTCGTTCATCGCCATGCGGGCGAAGGTTTCACGGATGTCGCGCGCGGCGGCCACCGGATCGGGGTTGCCGTCCGGGCCTTCCGGGTTGACGTAGATCAGGCCCATCTGTACCGCCGCCAATGGGTTTTCCAGATCGCGGTCGCCCGAGTAACGGCTGTTCGGCCCGCCGCTCAGCTCCAGCCAGATCTTCTCCGAGCCCCAGTAGACATCGTCCGGCTCCCAGGTGTCGGCGCGGCCGCCGGCGTAGCCGAAGGTTTTGAAGCCCATCGATTCCAGCGCCACGTTGCCGGTCAGGATAATCAGGTCGGCCCAGGAGAGGTTGCGGCCGTATTTCTGCTTAATTGGCCACAGCAGGCGGCGCGCCTTGTCGAGACTGACGTTGTCCGGCCAGCTGTTGAGCGGGGCGAAACGCTGCTGGCCTTCGCCCGCGCCGCCGCGGCCATCACCGATGCGGTAGGTGCCGGCGCTGTGCCAGGCCATGCGGATGAACAGGCCGCCGTAGTGGCCGAAGTCCGCCGGCCACCATTCCTGTGAGTCGGTCATCAGGGCGTGCAGATCCTGTTTGACCGCCGCCAGATCGAGGCTGTTGAAGGCATCGGCGTAGTTGAAGTCTTTATCCATCGGATCGGATAGGGGGGAGTGCTGATGCAGCGGTTTCAGGCTGAGCTGATTTGGCCACCAATCCTGATTGGTGGGGCCGTTCTGCGGCGCGGGCTGCTTGCCGCCCGAAAACGGGCATTTGCTTTCAGTTGTCATAATGCGCTCTCTGCTTCCGTAAAGGTGCTCCAGCCGCCGGGCGTGGAGCGGTTAACAAGGCATGCGGGTCAGGCTTGCGTTGGGTGTTGCGCTAAATAACTGAACTCAATGGGATCACATCGCCCCAGCCGCTAACGGGCAAAGGGTGACTCATGGCTAAGCTTAGTCAGCGGCGGCGGAGAGATAAAATAGGAATGAGTGAATATTGCGATAGCTTGCGGCGATTTATGGCTGTGTTATTGATAGCCGGCACGCCGCCTTATCGGCGCCGCAGCATCACCTTGAGCACCGCGTCCGCCAGCTTGCCGAACGGCGCGCGCAGCAGATCGGTGAAGCGCCAGCGGCTTTGGATGAAGACGCCCTTGGCGTGGCTCAGCGCCCGGAATCCTTCAATGCCGTGATAGGCCCCCATGCCGCTGGGGCCGATGCCGCCGAACGGCAGATCGTCCTGGGCAAAATGCAGCAGGGTGGCGTTGACGCTGACGTTGCCGGAGGTGGTGCGCGCCAGCAGCCTGTCCTGCAGGGGGCCGCCTGGGCCAAAGTAGTACAGCGCCAGCGGGCGCGGCCCGGCGTTGATAACGTCGATCGTTTCATCAAAGGTGGCGTAGGTGCGTATCGGCAGCAGCGGCCCGAAGATCTCCTCTTGCATGATCCGGCTGTCGTCGGGGGCGCCGACGATCAGCGTGGGGGCGAGGGTTTTCGGCCGTTCCGCCGCCGAGTCCGGGCAGTGGCCTACCGGAACGATCCGCGCACCCCGTGCCTAGGCGTCGGTGAGCAGATCCTGCAAACGGTGGTAGTGCCTGTCGTTGATGATGGCGCCGTAGTCATGGCTCGTCGGCCCGTCGGGGTAAAACGCTTTGACCGCCGCGTCGTAGAGCGCGATGAAGTTTTCCACATCGTCCTGATGGATCAACAGGTAATCGGGTGCGATGCAGGTTTGGCCCGCGTTCGACAGCTTGCCGAACGCCAGGCTGTTAACGGTTCTGGCGGTGAGCGCGCCGGGCGCCACGACGGCGGGGCTTTTGCCGCCCAGCTCGAGCGTCAAGGGCACCAGATTTTTACCGGCCGCCTGCATGATCTGGCGGCCGATCGTCGTGCTGCCGGTGAACACCAGGTGATCGAACGCCAGTGTGCTGAACCCGGCCCCGACGTCCGGCCCGCCGGTCACCACCGCGACCTCATCGGCGGGAAACAGCGCCGCCAGCATGGTTTCGATGAGTTGGCTGGTGTGCGGCGTGAGCTCCGAAGGTTTCAGCATCACGCGGTTGCCGGCGGCCAGGGCGGTGGCCAGCGGGATGAAGGTCAACGAGAAGGGATAGTTCCACGGCGCCATGACGCCAATCACGCCTTTAGGTTGGTATTGCACGTAGGCGCGCCCGGCCTGGTACGGCAGGGCGACGTGGCGGCGTTCCGGCTGCATAAAGCGCTTCAGGTGGCGCAGCAGATAATCGATCGCCTGCACGGTGACCAGGATCTCCAGAATTTCGGTTTCGTAAGGCGAGCGGTGGCCGAAGTCCGCGCTGACGGCCGCCGTCAGCGCGTCGCGCTGGGCCAAAATGGCGCTCCGCAGGCGGCGCAGGGCGGCCTTGCGCTGAGCGATCGTCGGTGCGCCGTCGCGCAGGAAGGCATGGCGCTGGGCGGCAAGCCGTTGCTCCATCGTCATGAGGATGTCATCTCCCTGCACTTGAATTCTCCTGATGCCGAGTGAAAGCGGGAATGCAGTTTGCCGAACCCTGTTTGACCTTAAAGTGAGCTTTAAACCTATACTCGTTAAACGATCAACGCAAGATCGTCGGCCAACCGGGATGAGGGAGCCAGAGATCCCGGCGCCGCGCGCAGTATAAACCTTCTTTTTTAACCATAGTGTAAATGGGAGAAACGACATGGGTTATGTAACGACCAGTGATGGCGTCGAGATTTTCTACAAGGATTGGGGCCCAAAAAACGGCAAGGTTATCTACTTCCATCACGGCTGGCCGCTGTCCAGCGATGACTGGGATGCCCAGATGCTGTTCTTCGTGAACAAAGGGTTCCGCGTGGTGGCGCACGATCGCCGCGGCCACGGCCGCTCCAGCCAGGTGTCGGAAGGGCACGACATGGACCACTACGCCGATGACGTCGCTGCGGTGGTAAAACACCTGGGCGTGCAGGGCGCGATGCACGTGGGCCACTCGACGGGCGGCGGCGAAGTGGTGCGCTATATCGTGCGCCACGGCGAGGACAAGGTGTCCAAAGCGGTGCTGATCAGCGCGGTGCCGCCGCTGATGGTAAAAACCGACGCCAATCCGCAGGGCACCCCCAAAGCGGTGTTCGATGATTTCCAGGCGCAGCTGGCCGCCAACCGGGCACAGTTCTATTACGACGTGCCGGCCGGCCCGTTCTACGGCTATAACCGCCCGGGTGCCAAACCCTCTGAGGCGATTATCTGGAACTGGTGGCGCCAGGGCATGATGGGCGGCGCCAAGGCGCACTACGACGGCATTGTCGCCTTCTCGCAGACCGATTTCACCGAAGATCTCAAGAAGATTGCCATTCCGGTGCTGGTGATCCACGGCGACGACGACCAGGTGGTGCCTTATCAGGACTCCGGCGTGCTGTCGGCCAAGCTGGTGCAGAACGGCACGCTCCATACCTATAAGGGCGCGCCGCACGGCATCCCGACCACCCATGCCGATCAGGTCAACGCCGATCTGCTGGCGTTCGTGAACAGCTAAAGACTCAACGTGTCGCGAGCCTCACCCCTTACCGGGCGGGGCTTTTTATTGGCTGCGGGAGAGCGGATCACCAATGATAGCTGATGCCCATATCGAGCTTGTCCGACGCATCGACGCCGGCCGCGTGCTGCGAAAGGTTATTGAATTCATAGTTAATGAACACCTGCATATTGCCGTTGAGCAACCAGGTGACCCCTAACTCCTCATAGTTCAACAAGTCCGTGTTCCTGCCTGCCCGGGCCTGTATCAAGCGGGTATAGCCGATGTTGGGTTGAATATGGTCCGTCAGCCGATATTTGGCGAGCGCTTCATAACTTGACGCCGAACCGTGGTTAGCGGTTTGTTGCGGGCTGATGGCGTTGTCGCTTTGGGTGAACACGACCGCAAGATAGATTTTTTTCGACGCATAGAGAACCCCTTCGGCCAGCGTGTCGATGCGCCGGCGATAACCGGCGGCGTGTTGCTGCCGCTGCGTGGTTTGAGACGCCGAGGCGGCGGCGATGAGGCTGAGCGTCGGCGTCAGTGCATAACGGAACGAGGCGCCGAATCCGTTGCCGTTTTGTTTGCCCGGCGCTTGCCGTTCGTCGCCGTCTTTGAACTGGTATTGCAGCGCGAGGGCGGCGCGCCGCTGAAACAGGCTGAAAGTTTGGCGGTAGGTGAGCAGGTTATGCGCCCGGCCGCGCATAAAGTTGTCGATGTAGTTGTAGGCCATCTCTCTAAACAGCGGAGAGCGATCGGTCAGGGCGGTCACATCATAAAGCACGCCCCAGTTGCGGCCGATATCGAGGCTGCCTAGGGCGGCGTTTTGCACGCCGATATAGGCGAGCCGGGAGCTGTTGCGCGTTGCGTCGGCGAAGCTGACGGTATATTCCCAGTGGGCGTAGGCCTGCCAGCGCGGCGCGATCTTTTTTTTGCCTATCAGGCCGAAATAGAGGTAGCTGCGGTCGCCGTCGTCGCGTTCGTTTTGGCCGCTGTAGCGTCTGGCGATAATCGTGCCGTAGAAATTCAGGCTGTTTTGCTGCGATCCCGTCAACGACACGGCGGAGGCGCCGCACGGCAACAAGGCCAGCAGGGGGAAAAGCATGCCCGCCGAAAAATAACGAGGATTGCGTTTTATCATGATGGCACCGTCCCTGTGCGCGGCAAGCCCAAGAGCTTGCCGCCCCGGCGAAGCTTAAACGTGCGTTTCGCGTTTAAAGTAGCTGACGATCCCCTGAGCGATCGCCGTGGCAATTTTATTTCTGAAGGCGGGGGTGCCGAGCAGCCTTTCTTCCTCAGGGTTGGTGATGAAAGAGGTTTCCACCAAGACGGAAGGAATATACGGGGACTTTAAGACCACGAAGGCCGCCTGTTCGGTATTTTTGGCATGCAGATGATGGATGGGCGCAATATGTTGAATCAGGTGCGAGCCCAGCGCCAGGCTTTCTTTGATCGTTTCCGTCTGCTCCAAATCAAACAGTATCTTCTGCAAATAGCGGTCTTTCTTGATGACGTTAGGGCCGGCGAGATCGTCCGCCGCGTTTTCACTGTTCGATAAGTATTTCGCCATCGCGCTGCTGGCGCCTTTATTGGAAAGCGCAAAGACCGAAGCGCCGCAGGCGCTGGGGCAGGTAAAGCCGTCGGCGTGGATGGACATGAAAAGATCCGCGCCATGCCGGTGCGCGATCTCCACCCGATCGTAAAGCGGAATAAAAACGTCGCTGTCGCGCGTCAGGCGGGCATCGATGCCGTGTCGATCGAGCTGTGCACGCACATTTCTGGCGATCTCCAGAACGACATGTTTTTCCAGCGAACCGGTGTGGCCAATGGCACCGGAGTCGATGCCGCCATGACCGGGATCCAACATGACCAGGAATCTTTTTCGCGCACCGTGAGGTTTGGGGCGCGGCAGGCCGTGGGCGTGAGCCAGCGGGGAAACGGCGCCGTTCAGCGCCAGGGCCGCCAGCCCTGCCAACATCATTCTGCGGCGAGATAACCGGGTGTTCAAAAGGTCCGTCTTAGCCATAAGGGTAACCAGCATAAAAGGGAAGGGGGTTGTTGTTATAATATAACAATTCCGTGTGTCGGCGGGGTTGTCTGTTAGCGGCTGTTACTTTTAATGTCATTCCTTAAATTCACTGGTTTTTTATACTGAATTTATTTTGTTTATTGAATGTTCGTATTGCTATTTATTTGTTTTGTATTTGTTAATTCTTATTTTGACACACTATTTAATCTAATATTTCAAATGAGATTTATTCTCCTCTTTAATTGATATGTTATAACGTAATTATTAAAGCGGATAAAAAACGGGGTCTTTGCCGCCGGCATGAAGCCACTCACGTTTTTGGAGCGTTAACATGACTTTTAAACACCAGGAAAAAGAGACATTAAATATATTCGCCGTTCTCGCCGTCTCATTAAGCACGGTCATCGCCATGCTCGACAGTACCATCGCCAACGTGGCACTGCCGGTGATCGCCAAAGATTTCGGCGTTTCCGAATCGGCCTCCATCATGATTATTAATGCCTACCAGTTTGCCGTCGTTGCCTCTTTGATGCCCTTCGCGGCGCTGGGCCGCGCAGTGGGCAATAAAAAGATCTTTATAGCCGGGGTGGTGCTGTTCGCTTTTTCATCCTTGGGCTGCGCGCTTTCCGCGACGCTGTCGATGCTGACGGCATTCCGGGTGATACAGGGCTTCGGCGCGGCGGCGGTGCTCAGCGTCAATGCGGCGCTGATCAAGGAGATATACCCGGAAAGGCTGCTGGGGCGCGGCCTGGGCATAAACGTGATGGTGGTGTCGGTTTCCGCCGCCGCCGGGCCTTCCATCGCCTCGGCGATACTTTCTCAAACGAGCTGGAACTGGCTGTTTACCATCAATGTTCCCATCGCCTGCCTGTCGCTGTTGCTGAGCCTGATCTTCCTGGCCCCCCGCGAGCGGCGCAGCGTTGGATTCGACAGCGGGGGGGCCCTGTTGGTGTTTGTGCTGTTCATCGCTTTCTCGCTCAGCACCATGAGCATGACCACCCACCATCTGCCGGCGGCGGCGCTGAGCTTTGCGGTATTCGCCGGGCTGGCCGGGTTGCTGTATATCAATCAGAAAAGAAAGGCCAACGCCGCGCTGATCCCGATCGCGATGCTGCATAACCCGACGCTGTCATTGTCTTTGCTGATGTCGATGCTGTCCTACAGCACCCAGCTTTTGGCTTTTGTATCGCTGCCTTTCTATTTCCACAATGTCCTGCAAAGAAACGTGGTGGACATCGGTCTGTTGCTGACCGCCTGGCCGCTGGCCACCATGGCGTCTTCGCTGATTTCCGGCGATTTGGCCAAGAAGTACGATCCCAATCTTGTTGCCCTCTCGGGCCTTGCCTGTCTGCTGGCAGGCATGCTGCTGATGGCCAATCTGCCCAGCGATCCGTCGAATGGGGCGATCGTATGGCGCGTGGCGCTGTGCGGCATCGGTTTTGGCCTGTTTCAATCACCGAACAACCTGCTGATCATGACCTCGGTCTCCCATGAAAACAGCAGCATCGCCAGCGGCCTGTTGGGCAGCTCCCGGCTGATTGGGCAAATCGTCGGTTCGGCGTTAGTGGCGATTTTCTTCAATATGCGGGGCGCGCAAGCGACGAATATCAGTTTAATGGCGGGGGCGGCATTCTCGTTCCTTTCTCTGGTCGTGAGCTATATGCGCTTCAAGTCCGCCGTTACGTTAAAAACCAGCAAATAGAAGCACGAGGTTTCCCATGCGATTTATCCCATTAGTGCCGTTGGTTATCGGGATGGCGGCGTTTTCCCTTGCCGGCTGCACGACCTACCACGACGTGGCGTTGCAACAAAAAGAGACGGGGCCCAATAGCCAATATTACCTGCTGCAGCCGCCGGTCTATGTCGGCGACCAGTTGAAATATGGTCTGAAGGACGGCAGCGGCGGCGAGTTGACGGTGGCGAAGGTTGAACCGAAAGACTTGGTTGCCGACAGCGGAAAAATCATTCCTCTGTCGCAGCTCTCTTTCCTGCAACGAAAAGATCTTTCCACAGGAAAAACCGCCGCGTTGGTCGGCGGCGGCGCGGTCGCCACCACGGCAATCGTGTTTGTGGCCGGGATCACCATCATGGCCGCCGGCATCGCCGCGTCGGCCTAAAGCAGCCCATCGACGCACGCCGCCGAGCGTGCGCACAGGAGGCACCATGTGCGTCACAGTGAAATTTATTGCCACCGCTCTGCTGGCAATATTCGCCTTGCCGACGGCGCCTTGCGCCACCGCCGGCCAGCCGGCGGCGGCCGAACCGCCACAAAGCGTGGCGGCGCAAACGCTGCCCGGCAGCTACCCGCGGATCGTCATCACCGGCAACTGCCCCTTCGGCGTGATCCTGGCGAACGAGGCGGCCTACCGGCACGTCGTCGGCGTGGGGCCCTGGGCGTTCATGCATGCCGATAGGCATGTATTGGAGGACATGAAGCCTGACATCGGCAGGATCACCTCCGCCTTCATCAATAAGGACTACCGGGTCAACATGGAATCGTTAATGAATCTACGGCCCGACATTATTTATTACTACGGCAAAAGCCAGGACGATCGGCTGGAAAGAGCGGGCGTGATGACCGTCGATCTGGATGCCGGCGGGAAGACAAAATACCAGCCGATGGCCACCCAGGTGTATTGGGAAAACACTTTCGCCGACACGCTCGGCCTGCCGCGCACGCACAAATTCAAAGACGCCTGGGAAAAGACCCTGAAGCAGATCCGCCCCTATGCCGCAGCCATCCATGCGCAGCACGTCAGGGCGTTGTATCTCGAAGAAAGTGACGGCAGGCAGCTGAAGGTGAGTGGCCCGCATACCTATGGCGACACCTACCTGAAAATGGCCGGCATGGACAACGTCGCCGGGGATTTGCCGGTGAAAGGGGATGCCGGCAGGTACATCAACGTTTCGATGGAGCAGATCATGGCCTGGGACCCGGATGTGATTTTCGTGGTGTTCGGCAGCGCCAAAGCGCTGCTGCACGGGGGGATCCCCGGCCAGGCCTGGGAAACGCTCAGGGCGGTAAAAAACGGCAAGGTTTTCTCGACGCCGGTGGGCATTCATAACTGGGGGGGCCTGTCGGCGGAAACGTCACTGCTGCCGCTGTTTATGATCAACCGCTATGCCCCTGAAGACATTAGCGACAAGACGCTGCGGGAGGAGACGCGCCGCTATTATCAGACGATGTTCTCCTATGCGATCCCGGACCGGTTGCTGGATGAGGTGCTGGCACAGCGCTAGTGCCACGGTTGAATAGCATTCATTAATGGGGGGAGCTTGGGGATGCCGGGCAGAGGAAAATATGTGGCGATCCTGGCGGGGCTGTTTTTGGCCTTGTGTGTGGCCGCCGTCGCATCACTGTTTGCCGGCCGCTACGCCTTGTCGGCCCATGATGTGATGCAGATTTTATGGCAGGGGAACATGCAGGGGGAAAACCCGACCCGCTATTCGGTGATTTTTAACCTGCGCGCGCCGCGGGTGGTGGCGGTGATGCTGGTGGGCGGCGGGTTGGCGGTCGCCGGCGCGACCTTTCAGGCGGTGCTGAAAAACGCGTTAGCCAGCCCGGACGTGCTGGGCACCTCTTCCGCCTCCGCCTTTGGCGCTGCGCTGGGCATTTTATTGAGTCTGCCTTTTGCCCTGAGTGCCATGCTGTCGTTTCTTTTCGGCGTGGTGAGCCTGCTGCTGGTGTTCGGCATCTGCCGCCTGAAACGTCGGCAGGATGCACTGACGACGATCCTGTCCGGCATGATTATCGCGTCGTTGTTTATCGCGTTTGTCTCGGTCATAAAATATGTCGCCGATCCGCAGGATACCTTGCCGGCGATCGTCTTCTGGCTGATGGGCAGCTTCGCTTCGGTGGCGAAAGCGCAGGTCTATTGGCTAATCCCGCTGTTTGCGGCGTGTTACCTGACAATCTATCGGCTCAGGTGGAAAATGAACATTCTCTCGCTGGGGGATGACGAGGCGCGCATTGCCGGCCTAAATCCGCCCCGGTTGAAGATCCTGCTGCTGATCGCCGCCTCCCTGCTGGTTTCCGCCTCGGTGAGTTTGGCCGGCGTGGTGGGATGGGTCGGCTTGGTGATCCCGCATCTGGTGAGAAGCGTGCTGGGGTATAACCACGGCCGCCTGATCCCGGCCTCGGCGCTGAGCGGGGCGTTGTTTTTGCTGGTGATAGACAATATCGCCAGAGGCGCCACCTACGCAGAAATCCCGATCGGCATCCTGACCGCGCTGATCGGTGCGCCGCTTTTCGCCACGCTTTTTATTATGGGTAATCGATATGATCACCGCTAGCCGGCTATCCTTTGGTTTCAAAGGGCGGGAGCCCATTTTCGACAACGTCAGCTTCCAGCTTAAGCGCGGCGAGATCCTCAGCGTGCTGGGCCCGAACGGCGCCGGCAAAACAACGCTGCTGAGAAATATTGCGGGCCTGTGTCGGCCCAGCGCCGGCTGGTGCGAGATCGGCCGCGTCGATAATCGAGAGGCGCGCCTGGCCTATGTGCCGCAGGCGAAGGCGCCACATTTTTCCTATGGCGTACTCGATTTTGTCACTTTCGGCTGCGTTCGTCAGGCCGGACTGTTTGCCCGGCCGGGAAAGCACGATTTCGCCAGGGCGCAGGCGGTGCTGCAATCCCTGGAAATCGGCCCATTGGCGCAGAAAAGCATCGATCAGATCAGCGGCGGTGAACTGCAGATGTGTTATTTCGCCAAGGCGCTGATGGCAGATCCTGACGTCATGATCCTTGATGAGCCGGAGTCGAACCTGGATTTTTACAATCAGGCAAAAATGATCGAGATGCTCTGGCACCTCGCCAAAGAGCGGCAGATGACGATCGTGCTGAATACGCATTTCCTCAATTACGCCGAACGCATCTCCGACAAGTGTTTACTGATGACAAAACGGCAGTCGTTGTTTGGCGTTAAAAGCGCTGTGCTGCGGGAAGATATCCTGGAGCGCTATTTTCGGGTGCCGGTAAGAAAGTGCCACTATCAATACCAGGGCGCCGGCGAAGAAACCTTTATTATCGCTCTGCGCAATCTCGCCTGAGTTTCGGCTGCAAAGATTGCTTGAGGGATATCCCTCATTGCGGCCCCGCCGGCGGTTATTTAAGCTGAAAGGGCAACGTAACGGTGAATATGGAGATAATCATGACTGATTCAGTGTCCAACGATCGTAATCCCACCCCGGATGTGGCGGAAGACAACGCGTTCTTCCCATCGCCTTACTCCCTCAGCCAGTACACCTCGTCCAAAACCGACTTCGCGGGCGCCAGCTACCCGAACGCCTATCGCGGCGGCAAGTGGAAGGTGCTGATGATCGCCTCGCAGGAGCGCTACCTGCTGATGCAAAACGACAAGTTCTTCTCTACCGGCAACCACCCGGTCGAGATGCTGTTACCGATGTATCACCTGGATCTGGCCGGTTTCGAGATCGACATCGCCACGCCGTCCGGCGATCCGGTGAAGCTGGAGATGTGGGCGTTCCCGCAGGAAGACGAAGCGGTCAAGGCTACCTATGAGAAGTACCGCAGCCAACTCAAGCAGCCGAAAAAGCTGACGGAAGTAGTGAAGGATCTGGATGGCGGCAACTACCTCGGCGTTTTCATCCCCGGCGGCCACGGCGTGCTCAACGATATCCCGTTCAGTGAAGAGGTGAAAAAGACGCTGCACTGGGCCCATGACAACGAGCGCTACGTGATCTCGCTGTGCCACGGGCCGGCCGGTTTGCTGGCAGCGGGCATCGGCGAGCGCAAAGACGATTTCCTCTATCGCGGCTATGAGATGTGCGTGTTCCCGGACTCGCTCGATACCGGCGCCAACATCGACATCGGCTACATCCCCGGCCCGATGCCCTGGCTGGTGGGCGAACGCCTGCGTGAGTTGGGCGTGAAGATCGTCAATGCCGACATCACCGGCAAGGTGCATAAAGATCGGCGCCTGCTGACCGGCGACAGCCCGCTGGCCTCCAACAACCTCGGCAAGCTGGCGGCGGAGACGTTGTTGGCCGACGTCGCCGCGCGATGAGCGAAGCGCTCGCGCAGCGCGCTTTTCAGACGGCGCTGGCGATGGACAATGAGCGAACCCTGTCTGCCATTCAGGGGCGGGTTCGCGCCTTTGCCGCGCCGTTCGGTTTCGATCGCTTTGTGCTGTTTTCCACTTCCGCCACGGCGGAGGCGGGGATCGAGCATATCTATTGGGTCGAGGGCGACTGGTTCGGCGACGGCGAGGCGGTCGATGCGCTGACCTACGTGCGGCACTGCCCGGTGACCCGGCACATGCTGCGGGTCAGCGAGCCGTTTTTCTGGACCAAGACCCGGGCGCAGCAGAGTGAACGCTACCGGATTGTGCGCACGCCGCGCGGCGCGGGCCTGCACGGCGTGCAGATCCCGGTGTTCGGCCCCGCTGGTTTGGAGGGGGCCGTCAGCCTGGGGGGCGAGCGCATCGACGCCTCACCGCCGGTGCGGTTGGCGCTGTCGCTGGTGGGCAACGCGGCCTTTCAGGCGGCGCGGGGGCTGTTTGAACCGGCGGCCGGTGAGGGAGCGGGGCGACTGTCGGCGCGCGAGCGCGAGGTGCTGAGCTGGACCGCCATCGGCCGGCGGCAGGCGGATATCGCCGCGATGCTCGGCCTGTCTGAACGCACGGTGGAAAACCACCTGCGGCGCATTCGCCAACGCCTTGGCGCCGCCACCACCGCACAGGCGATCGGCGTGGCGATCCGTCTGGGGGAAATCGCCCCCGAAAGCCGTTAGCCCGCCGCCATTTGTCGCAGCAGCCACTCGCGCAGCGCGATGATATCGGAGCGCTGCGCGGTCTCTTCGGTGGCCATCAGATAGTAGTTAGCGCCGGGTAACGACATCTCGAACGGCGCGGCCAGCACGCCGCGCTGCAACAAATCGCGCGCCAGCAGCCGGCTGGCGATCACTACCCCTTGGCCCGCCACCGCCGCCTGCAGCGCATGGGTTTCGTCGCTGAAGGTCAGCCCGGCTTCCACGTTCAACCCTTCCGGCCCGTAGCGTCGCCGCCAGTTTTCCCAGGTTGGCGCGTCGGCAGGCACCTGCCGATGCTCCACGTGAAACAGCGTTACCCGCTGCAAATCCTCAATGCGCTCCAGCGCCAGCGCCGGGCTGGCCACCACGATAAAGCGATCCTCATGCAGCAGGGTGCAGTGCAGATCGCTTTCCGGCGTTTCACGGTAGCGGATGGCGACGTCCACGGTGCGCTGGTTGAGATCGACCCGCTCGACGCTGGTGTGCAGGCGCAGATCGATGGCGGGAAACTCTGCCTTGAAATCCGCCAGGCGCGGCACCAGCCAGTGGGTGAGAAAATTGGAGGTGGTGGTGACGGTCAGCGCCGGCGGCTGCTGGGCGCGGGTGATTTGGGCGACGGACTGCTCCAGCGCGGCAAAGGCGCGCTGGGTGCCGGCATACAGGATCTCGCCGGTCTCGGTCAGGCTGACACCCTGCGCGCTGCGCTCGCACACCCGGCATTCCAGCACCGACTCCAGCAGCTTGATCTGATGGCTGACCGCCGTCGCGCTGACGCCCAGCGCCTCGGCGGCCAGCTTGAAGCTGCGGCAGCCGGCCACGGCGTGGAAGGCGCGCAGCGCGCCCAGCGGCGGCAAACGGGGTTTTCTCATGGCTGAGTTATTCTCATCTAATGCTGAAAACTATGAGTTTGTCTGACCGATTATACAAGAGATAGGCTACTGATATGTGAACAGGGGAATGAATTAATTTCATCATTTCCACATGTCGGGAGTTAACGATGAGCCTTTATATCAACAACGGCGCCCTGGGCGCCGTGGCACACACGGGAACGGCGGCGAGCGGTCTGGCGCTCAGCGTGCCGGTCGCGGCAGGCGCTTTGCTGCTGGAGGCGGAGAGCCTGCTGGGCATCGGCGCAACGCTCATGCTGCTAACGGCATTGGCGCTGGCGTTTCTCGGTGGCGCCGCGCTGGCCCGCTGGCAGCCGCTGCGGAAGCGGCCTGCGCTGGCTATGCTCCGCTACGGTTTTTTGCTGGCGGCGGCGGGGTGGCTATTGACGCTGCTGATGCTGTTCGGCGGCCATGATTGGCCGGCCCTGCTGGCGGGCATCGCCCTCGGCGGTCTGGGGCAGGGCGTGGCCTATCGCACGGCGGCGGGGGAGAAAATGGCGTTCGCCGTGGCGTGCAGACTGACGACGGTGGTGACTATCGTGGCCATAGTGGTTGCCGCTTCGCTGGTGCAAACCTACGCCGCGCCGGGGATAAAGGGAGCCTGCTTCGCGCTGGCGCTGCTGGTCGATTTGGCGCTGCTGGGGGCATTGATGGCACGGATTGCGGAGCGGGATGGGGGCTGAAAAATTGCTGAAGGTTAAAGGCCTGCCTGGGGGACGGGGTGGGCCTTTAGGTGCTTGTGGGGACGTGTTAGGGGTGGCGATCTGACGGGGCGGTTTTGTGCCAGGAGCGGACATTGATTGTGAATTGAAAGTCGTGGTGATGTGTTTTCATTAACGTAGCTTTAGTTAGAATAGCCTCATTGAAAACGAGAGAACTGGAGTGAAAATGTTTGCTGATTTTGGTGTCGTGAATTTCTGGACGTACCTGCTTGGTGCGACGCTGATAGTCCTTGTGCCAGGCCCTGAAACCATGTTCGTGATTAAAACGAGCATTACCAGCGGCATCAAGCGAGGCTTTGCTGCAATATTTTCCATCCTCCTGAGCGACGTTATCCTGGTTCTTTTGGCCTGGTGCGGGCTGGCGGCAGTAATCAGCTCAACACCAGCCTTGTTTAACGCCATTAAATACGCAGGTGCTGCTTATCTGTTCTATCTCGGAGTCCAGACGATACGCGCTATCTTTAAGCCAGCTGTCGAAACGCGTGAAGAGAAGAAATCTTCAGCTGAGGCTAAGGGGATCATCGGGCGCGGAATGCTGGTTACGCTATTGAATCCAAAGACGCTGCTGTTCTATATCTCTTTCTTCGCCCAGTTCATCAATGTTCAGGCTGAGCACTCCTGGATGGCGTTTATCATTCTTGCAGCAGTGATGTTCGCAATTACTCTCGTTTATTTCGGCTTTCTCGTTTTCTGTGGCTCTTATCTGCTCAGCCGTCTGAAAGGCAACCGTAGGTTATCTGTCACCGGAAACGCGCTGGTAGGTATGTTCTTCATTGGATTTGCAGCACGGCTCGCCAGCGCAACTTCCTGATTGGATAACTAAACCGCCGCGAGGCGGTTTTTTTACGTTCCTTCGCTGGATGGGACGTCCGCTCTGCGTATAGTAGCCCTTAGGATTGAAAGCACAAAGATACCACATAACACGATTCTGCACAGTGAAGGCTCGGTCATCGCTAAACGTTCAGATTTTCAATGTTTCAATGACCATTCGCAGAGCGGGGGATACATTGCGATGAGGGTAATAGAGAAACAACCCCTCCATTCGCAGGCTGTAACGCTGTAAAACTCTGATAAGCGCCCCGCGTTCCAGATCATCTGTGACCAGCTCGACAGGAACATAGGCCAGCCCCAAGCCCAGCCGGGCGGCTTCTGCTTCCATGTAGCTGTCAGATAAGGCCCATTGTCCTTCAGGCCGATGCGTAATTTTTTTATCATCCTGATTGAGTTCCCACTGGTACACGCTGCCGTCGGCAAACTGATAGGCGATACAGGGATGCGCCTTTAAATCTGTCGGGGTTTGCGGAAAGCCGTAGCGACGAAAATGCTCAGGGGCACCCACAATCGCCATCTCCATATCGGGCGTAATGCGTACAGCAACCATGCCAGGGCTTACTTCGGGCCCCAGGCGAACGCCCGCATCGAATCTTTCTTCGATAATATCGACGAACCTGCTCTCGTTTATGAGTTCCAGCCTGATATCAGGATAGCGCTGTTTAAATATCGCAAGCTTTGGCAGCAGGCATTTATCAATCGCGTGCTGGCTGGCATTGATACGAACCGTGCCGGAAGGGGTCTCGCGATAATGTGCCAGCGTGGCAAGCCCTAGATCTAGCGTATCAAATCCAGATGCCGTCTTCTGGTAGAGTTGCTCGCCCGCTTGCGTCAGCGACAGTTTACGCGTGGTGCGCACCAGTAGCTGGACACCCAACCTTTCCTCAAGCTCACGAATGGAACGGCTGACCCCTGATTGAGCAAGCCCCAGCCGCTGAGCCGCCGCGGTAAAACTGCCTTCCCGTACCACTTGCATAAATAGGTACAACTCGTTGTAGTTCTCCCTTTTCGCCATTGAATAATCCCTCCTTAACGACAGCAAACCCAACATTAATTTATAACAATATGGTATCAATCTTAGCAGTAATACCCCTCTAATCAGCACTAATTCTGCTCACTATAATGACCCCATCAAAACAAAGCACCGCAGCGTTGTCCGTAGGAAACCTGTATCTCTCTTGTTTTTCATGGGGATTTTTATGAAAACCTTCACCCGAACGCTAAAAACCGCGATGCCGGCCATGCTGTTATTCGCATCATTAAGTGGAGTCACGACAATGAGTTATGCTGATTCAACCAATCCGAACGCCCCTGTTTCCATGACAGATAAATGGGATAAAACGTTCGCCGAGAGCCAGAAAGTCGATCATCGTAAAGTCTCGTTCCAGAATCGATATGGCATCACCTTAGTGGGCGATCTTTACCTGCCCAAAGATCGCGGCGATCGCAAGCTGGCGGCGATTGCGGTCAGCGGGCCTTTTGGCGCGGTGAAAGAGCAATCCAGCGGTCTGTATGCGCAGACGCTGGCGGAACAAGGGTTTATTACCCTGGCGTTTGATCCCTCTTACACGGGGGAAAGCGGCGGCTATCCGCGAAACGTCGCCTCACCGGATATCAACACGGAAGATTTCAGCGCGGCGGTGGATTTCTTAGGGCTGCAAAAAGAGGTGGACCGCAACCGTATCGGGCTGCTCGGCATTTGCGGCTGGGGTGGCATGGCGTTAAACGACGCCGCGATGGATACCCGCGTTAAAGCAGTGGCAACAAGCGTAATGTACGATATGAGTCGGGCGATGGGCCATGGCGTGGGGGATGGCAAAGACCGTTATTCCACCGCTGACCGTCGTGCCGTTCTGCAGTATCTGAATAAACAGCGCTGGAAGGATGCGGAAAGTGGAACGTTCGCTCACGGCGCTCATGATATTAACGTCGACAGAAATGGCAAGGTTAGCGCGGATCAGCGTATTCTGCCAGAAACCCTGCCGGCCGATCCGCATCCGGTGCTGAAGGAGTTCTTTGATTACTACCGCATGCCGCGCGGTTTCCACGCGCGTTCCGTTAACTCTACGGGAGCGTGGACGGCAACGATGCCGCTGTCGTTTATGAATATGCCGCTGCTGAGCTACGCCCGTGAAATCACCATCCCGACGCTTATCGTGACCGGCGAGAAAGCGCATTCACGCTATTTTGCCGAAGATGCTTATAAGGCGGTCGGCAGTAAAGACAAAGAGCTGGTAATTGTCCCCGGTGCAAATCATGTGGACCTGTACGATAACGTTGCCGGAAAAATACCTTTCGCTAAGTTCGAGCAATTTTTCAAAGCCAATCTGAAATAAACCCTCTACTGACAACATTAAAAGCCACCTGTCTACGCGGTGGCTTTATTCTGACTTTTGTGAAATCTGACTATGTCTATACTTAGCCAAACACCATCACCGAATAATCAGCACGCTCACTGGAGCGGCATTTTTGCCATGACCCTGTGCGTCTTTGTGCTGATTGCATCGGAATTTATGCCCGTCAGCCTGCTTACGCCGATTGCCCGTGATTTAGGCGTGACGGAGGGGCTGGCAGGACAGGGGATTGCCATCTCCGGTGCGCTGGCCGTCCTGACCAGCCTGACGCTTTCGGCGCTGGCTGGAAACAGGGATCGCAAGTCCCTGTTACTGGGGATGACGTTTCTGATGGCCGTGTCGGGGCTCGTTATCGCACTGGCCTCCAGTTATCTGGTGTATATGGCAGGTCGCGCGATGATAGGTATTGCGATCGGGGGATTCTGGTCGATGTCTGCGGCAACGGCGATTCGTCTGGTGCCACAACATCAAGTCGCGCGTGCCCTGGCTATTTTCAACGCCGGCAATGCGCTGGCAACGGTAGTGGCAGCCCCGCTGGGGAGCTACCTTGGCGCCACTGTCGGATGGCGAGGCGCTTTCTTGTGTCTGGTTCCTATCGCGGTGGTGGCCTTTATCTGGCAGTGCGTTAGTTTGCCTGGTATGAACGGCAATAAAGCTCCTGCATCACGTGGAACCGTACTCCGCCTGTTCGCTCGTCCTGTTGTCTCTCTTGGCATGCTGGCCTGTGGACTGTTCTTTATGGGGCAGTTTGCGCTATTTACCTATGTGCGCCCATTCCTGGAGACGGTGACGCGTGTTGATTCCTCTGGTTTGTCGTTGATTTTACTGATTATCGGCGTGGCCGGTTTTATTGGCACGCTGGTTGTCTCGGCATTCCTCAACAGGAAATTCTACCTGACGTTGATGGTCATCCCTGGGCTGATGGCCGTCATTGCCGTCGCCCTGATTCTTACCGGGCATCACGTTTGGGCTGTCTCGCTGCTGTTAGGTCTCTGGGGCATGCTGGCCACCGCCGCTCCAACGGGATGGTGGACATGGATTGCCCGCACGCTTCCCGACAATGCGGAAGCCGGAGGCGGACTGATGGTTGCGGTGATTCAGCTCTCGATTGCGCTTGGTTCAACGACAGGAGGCATGGTGTTTGACCATCTCGGCTGGCAGAGCGCCTTTGCCATCAGTAGCGTGCTGCTGCTTTGCGCCGGAGTGTTGACGTTTTTCACCTCACGCCAGAAGAGCAGTGCGCCTTAATCCGGCGAACGCCCGCGCGCTAGAAACGTGGGAAGCGCGATATCGCTGTGCACAGAGCGTACGCCCTCCAGGCTCTGAATCTCCATCAGGAAATTCTTCAGCGATTCGGTATCGGCGGCGCGTACTTTGATAAAGACGCAGCCGTCGCCGGCAACGGTATGCCATTCTTCCACTTTCTTGCGGCTGGTGAACTGCAAAAGGGCGCGCGTTGCTTGATAGCTGCTGGTGGTATCGTTCACCAGAAATGTTAGCACTCTATACCTCAAGGCAGAGTTCGCCATACCAAATAAGCCTCAGTGCGATGAAACAAATACCGAGGCAGGCTGCGCGGGCGGAATGGCGAAGTTTCGCTGCATGCGTTTTATCTCCTCTGCCGGCGGCAGGCCAAACAGACGTTTGAATTCGCGATTAAATTGCGATGGGCTTTCATAGCCAACGGCGTAACTCGCGGCGGCGGCGGTGATTTGTTGGCGCACCATCAGCATCCGTGCCTGATGCAGGCGTACCGATTTCACATACTGCATTGGCGGCATCTGCGTTATCGCCTTGAAATGGCTATGAAAGGTCGGCACGCTCATGCCGGCCCTCATCGCCAGCTGCGTCAGCGTTAACGGCTCTGCGTAAGCGGCGTGGATGTGCTGCAAGGCTTTACCGATTTTGCCAAACTGGCCTTGCAAGGCCAGCGCGGCACGCATCGCGTTGCCCTGTGCGCCTGTCAGCACGCGGAAATAGAGCTCTCGCACCCGGGCTGGGCCGAGGATCGCCGCCTCAAGCGGGTTGTCCAGGACGTCAAGTAAGCGAAGTACGGCCATTTTTACCCTGTCGTCCATGGGGCTCGACATCATGCTTTGCGGCGCGGCGGGAGGATGCGGGGCGCCATGCTGTTCAATCTGCAACATCAGTTCAGCGGCAAGCTGCAAATCCAGATGCATATAAATCGCCAGCAGCGGATGTGCTGCCGACGCGTCGGTTTCCATCACAAACGGCACCGGCACCGAAACCGCCAGGTAGTGCTGCTCATCATATAAATAGGTCTGTTGACCGAAATAACCGCGTTTGCTGCCCTGGCAGACGATCACGATCCCCGGATCGTAAAGCACCGGCGTTCTGGCAAGCGGGCGATCGGAGCGCAAAATTCGCACATCAGGTAGGGCAGTGAGGTTGTATCCCTCTTGCACCGCAAGTCTATTCATCAGGGCAATCATGTCGGACATCCCACCACCTCATAAAATCAGGCAAGAAAAAGAGAAGATACGGCCTAAAAATGCGGCAGAGTAGAGAATACCATGCAACCTTCATGGTTCATGGGAGTTCTTTTATGGCATCTGCAAAAACGATTTTAATCACCGGCGTCAGCAGTGGTTTTGGCCAGGCGCTGGCGCGGGAAGCCCTCGCCGTGGGGCATCGGGTTGTAGGGACGGTGCGCAACGGCGAAGCACTGCAGGCTTTCGGCGCGCTCGATACGCAGCGGGCTTTTGGCTATCTGCTTGATGTCACGGACGTTGAGCGTATTGATGAGGTGGTTGGAGAAATTGAGTCCGCCGTCGGTCCGATAGATGTGCTGGTGAACAATGCCGGTTACGGCCATGAAGGCATTCTGGAAGAGTCCCCGCTTGCAGAGCTGCGCCGCCAGTTTGACGTCAATGTGTTTGGCGCGGTGGCGATGATCAAAGCCGTGCTGCCGGGCATGCGCCAGCGCCGTCGCGGCCACATTATCAATATCACCTCAATGGGCAGCTTCATTACCTTGCCCGGTATCAGCTATTACTGCGGCAGCAAATTTGCACTGGAAGGGATATCAGAAACGTTAAGTAAAGAGCTTGCCCCGTTCAACATCTACGTGACCGCAGTAGCGCCCGGCTCGTTTCGAACGGACTGGGCCGGGCGTTCAATGGTACGTAGCCCTCGCCGTCTCCCGGACTATGACGCGTTATTTGAACCTGTTCGTCAGGCGCGCCAGGAAAAAAGCGGTAAGCAACTCGGCGATCCTGTGAAGGCGGCTCACGCCATGCTGGCATTGATCGAGAGCGGGAACCCACCCACGCATCTGTTATTAGGCAGTGATGCATTAAGTTTAGTGCGGCAAAAGCTCGAGGCGTTGGGTAAGGAAATTGAACAATGGGAGAAACTCACCCGTTCAACGGATGGCTGAACGGTTTCGGGTAGGGAGAGTGCAGGGGATCATCGATGATGACCGCCCAACAGCAAAAAGCCCGCTCAGGTTTCCCTGAGCGGGCTTCTCTAAATATGGCTCCTCTGACTGGACTCGAACCAGTGACATACGGATTAACAGTCCGCCGTTCTACCGACTGAACTACAGAGGAATCGTTGGAACGGGGCGAATAATAGCGAGGCGCCGTCGGCATGTCAAAGGCGGATTACACATTCTGTGACTGTTTGCTTACAGAATGCGCAACCCGTTGAGTTTTTTGGCAGATTTAGCTCTCTGGCGCCCGCTGCAGGCGCAGCTGATAGCGGTAAACGCCGGCGGTGAGCAGGGAGTCCCGGTGCACGCTCGGGCTCCAGGAATCGTCGCCGCCCACCCCCATGTGGAAGCCGTCCAGATGCAGCCAGGTGCCCGCTTCCGGCTGCAGCAGATGCTGGTGGCTGCAGGCCATCAGCTGTTGCAGGCCGTAGCGGCTGAGCGAGAAGTGGAAGCGGCCGTCGATGCGCCAGCCGCCGTAGCGCAGGCTGCGGGTGTCGCAGCGCAGGCCGTTCTCGCCGGGGAAAATATACGGCGTGTGCAGATCCGCCAGCGGCAGGCGCCAAAGCCCGTGCTGCGCGGCCAGCCGGCGATCCGGGTAGTTCTCGTGCGGGCCCAGGCCCAGCCATTCCGCCTGCGGTTGCACCGCCGCCAGTTGGCAGTGCAGGCCGATGCGCGCCGGCGGCGGCAGGGTGTCGGCCACCTCGACCTCCACGTTTACGCTCACCGCGCCCAGCGCGTCGAACAGCCACTGTTTGCGGCTGAGCAGTAAAACCTTCCCGTCCACGCCGAACTGGTGTTCGCTCACCACTCGCACGCCGTTTTGCAGCGCATCAGCCTGCAGCCGCGTGCAGCGTTCCTCCAGCCGGTACAGGCCCGCCAGCTTCCAGCGTTCGACCCAGGCGTTGGGATCGATATGGTTCGCCTCGCTGACGCCGATGTCGTTATCGATCGGCGCGCGCGCAAAGCCGTCGCGCAGCGGCGTCAGCAGCTGCGGCTGCTCATTCTGCCACCACTGCGTCAGGTGGCCGCTGCTGCGCTCGAAGCGCCAGCGCTGGTCGCCGTGGGTGAGGGTCAGCCCCTGATCGTCTTCAATCAGCGTGGGCGGCACGCCCTGCGGCGGCGGCGGTGCGGGATGCAGCGCGCGCGGCACCCGCCACTGATCCCAGGCGCAGCGGTGGTGCGCTTCGGACCAGTCGGTGGCCTGCGGCTGCACCACCTCCACGTTCAGCCACAGCTCGCCGGGCTGGTGCAGCATCGGCAGGCGATCGATCAGGGTGAAGCTAGCGCTGCCCTGCGGCGGCAGCGCCAGATCGAAGCTGCCGCTGGCGCGCTCCACGCCGTCCAGCTCCAGCCGCCAGTTGAGCTGCTCGTTGTCGGTGTGGCGGAACAGGTAATCGCTGGTGACGGTCAGCGTCAGCGAGGCGGCGTCGAAGGCGAAGCGGAACAGCTGCTGCGTCCGCTGCGCTTCGAACAGCGCCGGGTGCGGGGTGCGATCGGCGAACACCAGCCCGTTCAGGCAGAACTGGCGATCGTTGGGGGTATCGCCGAAGTCGCCGCCGTAGGCCCAGTATTCTTCGCCCTGAGCGTCGCGCTTGATCAGCGCCTGATCGACCCAGTCCCAGACAAAGCCGCCCTGCAGGCGCGGGTAATGGTGGAACGCGCGCCAGTAACGCTCAAAGCCGCCGAAGCTGTTGCCCATCGCATGGGCGTATTCGCACAGGATCAGCGGCCGCTGTTCCTCCGGCAGGCCGATCCACTTGCCGAGCGCCCATTTGGGCACCGCCGGGAACGGCTGATCCTGATCCACCCGCGCATACATCGGGCAGATGATGTCGGTGGCGGCGGTGTCGGCGCCGCCGCCTTCATATTGCACCGGGCGGGTCGGATCCTGGCTTTTCACCCAGCGGTACAGCGCATCGTGGTTCACGCCGTGGCCGGACTCGTTGCCCAGCGACCAGATAATGATGCAGGGGTGGTTGCGATCGCGCTGCACCATGCGGGTAACGCGCTCGCTCATCGCCGGCAGCCACAGCGGATCGTCAGCCAGGCGGTTCATCGGCTGCATGCCGTGGGTCTCGATATTGGCTTCGTCCACCACGTACAGCCCGTAGCGGTCGCACAGCCGGTACCACAGCGGGTGGTTGGGGTAATGGGAACAACGTACCGCGTTGAAGTTGTGCTGCTTCATCAGCAGGATGTCGTGGCGCATCGTCGCCTCGTCCATCACCTGGCCGTGGCGCGGATGATGCTCGTGGCGGTTAACGCCACGGATCAGCAGCGGTTGCCCGTTGAGCTTCAGCAACCCGCCGCTGATTTCCACCTGGCGGAAGCCGACGTCATAGGCCTCCACCTCGATAATCTCCCCCTCGGGTGAGAGCAGGGCGACGGTGGCGCGATACAGCGCGGGTGTTTCGGCGCTCCACAGCGCCGGGCGTTCTACCGGCAGGCGCAGCGTGACGCGATCGTCATAGGCGCCGCGCTCGTCCACGATCTCGCTGCCGAGCGGCTGGGTGCGTTCGGCCACCCGCGCGCCATCGCGCCACAGCTGAACCTGCACCTGCAGCGGGCCGGGCCGGCTGGCGCGCGCCGTCACCACCAGTTCGCCGCGGGTAAAGCTGTCATGCAGCGGGGTGGTGATGCGCACATCGCTCAGATGTGCGGCGGGTTTGTGCAGCAGGCTGACGTCGCGGAAGATGCCGCTCATGCGCCACATGTCCTGATCTTCGAGATAGCTGCCGTCGCACCAGCGCAGCACCATCACCGCCAGCCGGTTTTCTCCCGGCTGCAGCCACGGGCTGAGATCGAACTCCGCCGGCAGACGGCTGTCCTGCGAATAGCCGACCCAGTGGCCGTTGCACCATAAGTAGAATGCCGAGTTGACGCCGTCGAAGATGATGCGCGTCTGGCCGGCGGCCAGCCAGGCCGGATCGACGCTGAAGGTGCGTGAGTAGCAGCCGGTCGGGTTGTCTTCCGGCACGCGCGGCGGATCAACCGGGAACGGGTAGCGCACGTTGGTGTAGATCGGCGCGTCGTAGCCGGCGAGCTGCCAGTTGCCTGGCACCGCCAGCGGGGCGGCGTCCGGCAGATCCTGCTGCAGCCAGTCTTCCGGCGCCGCCTCTGGGCGCGGGAAATAGCTGAAGCGCCACTCGCCGTTCAGCGACCTGCGGCTGGCGCTGGGGGCATCGTCGCGCGCGTCTTCCAGCGTGCGCCAGCTGGCGAACGGCGGGTGGGCGTCCAGCCGGCGGTAATGAGTGCAGGCCGGGTTTTGCCAGTCACGGCGGGCGAGGATCTCGGTCAGGGAAGCAAGGGGCGCAGCGGGCATCGGCGATCGTCCAGTTGGCTAGGTGATGCTCACCAAGATGCTGACCGATGCATAAAAAGTAAAGCGGTTACACACAACCTTGCAATGGCGATCAAATAACCGTTAATGCGGTTCGCCGGCGCGATAGATCCGCTGCGGGCGGCCTACCTTGCCGTAAATGATCTCGGCGCGCAGCTGCTGCGCGGCGGTGCAAAACTCGAGGTAACGGCGCGCGGTGGTGCGGCTGAGCCCCATTTTTTGCGCAACGCTTTCAGCGGTGTGGCGCGCGGCGGGCTCGGCAAACAGCGCGCGGACCTTGCCCAGCGTCAGCTCGTCGATGCCGGCGGGCAGCGCCGCCTGCTGTTCGCCGCGGGCGTAGGTGTTGAACATCTCGTCGATGCGGCGCTGGTTGAGGCGCGCTTTGTCCTTCAGCGCTTCGCGGCGTTGGCTGAAGCGCTGCAGCGTCTGGCTCAGCCGGTCATAGGCCAGCGGTTTGATCAGGTAGTCGAACACGCCGTAACGCAAAGCCTCGGCCACGGTGGCCATGTCGCTGGCGGCGGTGATGAACACGATGCCGCCGCGATACCCGCTCAGCGTCAGTTCGCGCAGCAGGGTGATGCCCTGGCCGTCGGGCAGAAAATTGTCCAGCAAGATCAGGTCCGGCTTGAAGCGCTCGGTCATGGCGCGCGCCTGCGCCAGCGTGCCGGCCAGCCAAATTTGGCGGCAGCCGCCGTTCTGGCGGATAAACTCCGCGTGCATCTCCGCCAGCGGCGTTTCGTCTTCAACAATCAGGATGTTCAGCCATTCCATAATGAAACCTACTATTGCAATCAAGATGCTAAATGAATGTAAGTAAATTGCGGCGCCAAATAAAGATTATCTCAATAATAAACACCATAAGATTAATTAAGCAAATAAAGAACATTAAATAACTTATTAACCGAGAACGGTTTGTGAAATAGGTCAATAATCCGCGTTTTTTTTCTGTTTACCATTGATTTGTTGAACGCAAGGTTACGTTTATCTTCATGGTTTTTAAGGTTTTAATTGCCCTTGTTGATGTTAATTAAAATGCCTTTTTGTATTTAATTTGTTGTTTGCCAGTTAACCCAGAGAGCGTGTTATGTTAGGCGATGCCGTATTTAATCGGGTAAAGCGATCGGATCATAAAGCGATTTCGGAAATAAGCGCCTTCTTGCGCAGTAACGATCTGAATATCGACACCACGGTTGAAATATTTATTACCGTTACCCAGCACGACAAATTGGTCGCCTGCGGCGGCATCGCCGACAATATTATCAAATGCGTCGCCATCAGCCCGCTGATGCGCGGCGAAGGGTTGGCGCTGGCGCTGGCGACCGAGCTGGTGAACTTGGCCTATGAGCGCCACCACACTCAGCTGTTTATCTACACCAAGGTGCAGAACGAGCCGCTGTTCCGCCAGTGCGGTTTCTACCCGATCGCCACCGTGCCGGGCATCGTGGTGCTGATGGAAAACAGCCCGTGCCGCCTGAAGCGCTACGCCGCCCAGCTGGCGAGCCAGCGCCGGCCGGGCGACACCATCGGCAGCATCGTGATGAACGCCAACCCCTTCACCCGCGGGCATCAGTATCTGGTGCGTCAGGCGGCCAAGCGCTGCGACTGGCTGCACCTGTTTCTGGTGAAGGAAAACACCTCGCGCTTCAGCTATGAAGACCGCCGCCGGCTGGTGCTGGCCGGCACTGCCGATATTCCCAACCTCACGGTACACGAAGGCTCGCAGTACGTGATCTCGCGCGCCACCTTCCCCTGTTACTTCATCAAGGATCAGGGCGTGGCCGACGACTGTTACACCGAAATCGATCTGAAGATCTTCCGCCAGTATCTGGCGCCCGCGCTGGGCATTACGCACCGCTTCGTCGGCAATGAGCCGTTTTGCGCGGTGACCGCGAAATACAACCGCGACATGCGCTACTGGCTGGAAACGCCGGCACTGCCCAGCCCGCCGATCGCGCTGGTGGAAATCGAGCGTTTGCAATATCAGGGCACGGCGATCTCCGCCTCCTGGGTGCGCAAGCTGCTGGCGGCGGGGGATTTCCACGCCGCCGCGCCGCTGGTGCCGCCCGACACCCTGTACTACCTGCAGGATCTGCAAACGCAGCGCCGGGCCAAGGCGGCCCCGCATCCTTTTGAGTCTGCACAATCAGGTGAATGATGAAAATTATCCGAGAAGCAATGGCCGGCACGCTGGAATCCAGCGATGTCATGGTGCGCATCGCGCCCGCCGAGGGGCCGCAGCACGATCTGTTGATCGCCAGCAGCGTGGAAAAACAGTTCGGCGCGGCGATCCGCCACACTCTGCTGGAGGTGCTGCAGCGTTATGACGTGGAACCGGTGCAGGTGATCGTCGACGACAAAGGCGCGCTGGACTGTGTGCTGCGCGCCCGGCTGGAAACTGCGCTGATGCGCGCCTGCGAGGGCGGCCAACTGCCGTGGGAGGCGAAAGATGAAAACGCTGAATAAAACCCGGCTGCGTCGCAGCATGCTGTTCGTCCCCGGCGCCAACGCGGCAATGGTCAGCAACGCCTTTATCTACCAGGCCGATGCGCTGATGTTCGATCTGGAAGACTCGGTGATCCTGCGTGAAAAAGACGCGGCGCGCCGGTTGGTGTACCACGCGCTGCAGCATCCGCTGTACCAGGAGGTGGAAACCATCGTGCGCGTCAATGCGCTCGACTCCGCCTACGGCCTGGCGGACCTGCAGGCGGTGGTGCGCGGCGGCGCGGACATCGTGCGCCTGCCGAAGACCGACAGCGCGCAGGATGTTGTCGACATGGAGCGTGAGATTGCCGCCATCGAAGCGGCCTGCGGCCGGCCGGTCGGCAGCACCGGGCTGCTGGCGGCGATCGAATCGGCGCAGGGCATCACCAACGCGGTGGCGATCGCGCACGCTTCGCCGCGTCTTATCGGCATCGCGCTGGGGGCGGAAGACTACGTGCGCAATCTGCGCACCGAACGCTCGCCGGAGGGCATCGAGCTGCTGTTCGCCCGCTGCTCGCTGCTGCAGGCGGCCCGCGCCGCCGGCATTCAGGCGTTTGACACCGTCTATTCCGACGCCAACAACGAGGCCGGCTTCCTGCAGGAAGCGGCGCTGATCAAACAGCTTGGCTTCGACGGCAAATCGCTGATCAACCCGCGCCAGATTGAGCTGCTGCACAACCTGTATGCGCCGACCGCCAAAGAGGTGGCGCACGCGCAGCGGGTGGTGGAGGCCGCCGAAGCGGCGGAGCGGGAAGGGCGCGGCGTGGTGTCGCTCAACGGAAAAATGGTCGACAGCCCGGTGATTGAACGCGCCCGGCTGGTGCTGGAGCGCGCCGCGCTGTCCGGCTTACGGGAAGAACCGGCGCAGCACGGGGAGGAAGCATGATGAACCGCCAACAACGATTGATGACCTTCGCCAACCCGGCGGATCTGCCGGGCTATCAGGACGTGTCCAAGGCCAATCTGCAGGCGCGCAAGCCGCGCGATCTCAAGCTGTGCGACTCCTTGCAGGAAGCGGTGCGCCGCAGCGGGCTGCAGGACGGCATGACCATTTCCTTCCACCATGCGTTTCGCGGCGGCGATTTGACGCTCAACCAGGTGATGGAGACGCTGGCGGCGATGGGGTTCCGCAACCTGACGCTGGCCTCCAGTTCGCTGACCGACTGCCATGCGCCGCTGGTTGAGCATATCCGCCACGGTGTAGTGAGCCGCATTTACACCTCCGGGCTGCGCGGCCCGCTGGCGGACGCCGTTTCGCGCGGCCTGCTGGCGGAGCCGGTGCAAATTCACTCGCACGGCGGCCGGGTCAACCTGATCGAATCCGGCGAGCTGAAGATAGACGTGGCCTTCCTCGGCGTGCCGGCTTGCGATGAGTTCGGCAACGCCAACGGCTACAGCGGTGAAGCCTGTTGCGGCTCGCTCGGCTATGCGCGGGTGGACGCCGAGGCGGCGGGCACCGTGGTGCTGCTGACCGAGCAACTGGTGCCGTATCCGCATCATCCCGCCAGCCTGGCACAGGATCGGGTGGATCTGATCGTGCAGCTCGAGCGAGTGGGCGACGCCGACAAGATCGGCGCCGACGCCACGCGCATGACCTCGAACCCGCGCGAGCTGCTGATCGCCCGCCGCGCCGCTGAGGTGATCGCCGGTTCCGGCTACTTCACCGAAGGCTTCTCGCTGCAAACCGGCACCGGCGGCGCCTCGCTGGCGGTGACCCGGTTCCTGGAGGACAAGATGCGCGCCCGCGGCATTCGTGCCGCGTTCGCCCTCGGCGGCATCACCTCGACCATGGTGGACCTGCACGAGAAAGGGCTGATCGGTAAGCTGCTGGACGTGCAGAGCTTCGATCGGGCGGCGGCGACCTCGCTGGCGCGCAACCCGCGCCATATCGAAATCAGCGCCAACCAGTACGCCAACTTCAGCTCCAAGGGCGCGTCGGTCGATCGGCTCGACGTGGTGGTGCTGAGCGCGCTGGAAATCGACACCGGCTTCAACGTTAACGTGCTGACCGGCTCAGACGGCGTGCTGCGCGGCGCGTCCGGTGGCCACTGCGACACCGCCGCCGCCGCGCGGCTGGCGATCATCGTTGCGCCGTTGGTGCGCGGGCGCATCCCGACGCTGGTGGAGCAGGTGACCACCTGCGTCACGCCGGGCTCCAGCATCGACATTCTGGTGACCGACCACGGCATCGCCGTCAACCCGGCGCGGCCGGAGCTGGCGCAACGCCTGCGGGAGGCCGGACTGGAGGTGGTGAGCATCGGCTGGCTGCGCGCCCGCGCGCTGCAGTTGACCGGCGAACCGCAGCCGATCGCCTTTACCGACAAGGTGGTGGCGGTGGTGCGCTATCGTGACGGCTCGGTGATCGACGTAGTACATCAGGTGGCGGAGTAACCGATGGCCGCCGTCGATCCCCAACTGGCCGCTGAACGCGCGGTCAGCCTGCCGGAGCTGCTCACCAGCCGCGAATGCCGCCAGGCGCGCCAGCAGGCGTGGTTGGCGCAGCACGAGTGCACGCTGCTGGTGCTGACGCTGGTGGTGCCCGGCCCGGTGAAGGACAGCGCGCTGACGCGCGGCATCTTCAACCTGGGGTGGGCAGCGCTGCTGCGGCTGTGCGCCGAACAGGGCTGGTCCAGCCCGCAGGCCGAGGCGCTGGCGCTCTCCACCGGCTGCGAAGGGTTTGTCGCGCTGCGCGCCGATGCCCAGCGGGTGAAGGACTGCGCCATGCAGCTGGAGGTGAGCCGCCCGATCGGCCGACTGTGGGATATCGACGTGCTGGATACGCAGGGGCGCATTTTGTCGCGCCGCGACATCGGCCTGCCGGAACGGCGCTGCCTGCTGTGCAGCCAACCGGCCAAGATCTGTGCCCGCCAGCGTCGGCATAGCAGCGAGCAGCTGCTGCATGAAATGGAAAGGATGTTCAACGATGCGATCTCTGCCGATTAATCTGCCTGCCCGCCGTGCCGAACCGGCCTGCGATTTCGCCCGTGCCGCCTTCCGCGCACTGCTGGTGGAGGTCAATCTCACGCCCAAACCGGGGCTGGTGGATCGTCATAACACCGGCGCCCACCGCGATATGGATCTCGGGCACTTCTACCGCAGCGCCCGCGCCATCGGCGTGTGGCTGCCGCGCTTTATCCAACGCGGGCGTGAAGACGCGGCTTTGCCGGCAGAGCTGCAGCTGGCGCGGCTGCGGCCGCTTGGCCTGGCCTGTGAAAACCAGATGTTTCGCGCCACCGGTGGCATTAACACCCACAAGGGCAGCGTGTTCTCGCTCGGTTTGCTGTGCACCGCTTTCGGCCGCCTGCAGCAGCAAGGCCGGGCCATCGGCGCCGAAGCGCTATGCGCCGAGGTGGCGGTGATGTGCCGAGGATTGGTGGATCGCGAGCTGCGGCGCAACAACGCCGGGCAGACCGCCGGCCAGCGGTTGTTCGCCGCGCACGGGCTGAGCGGCGCACGCGGCGAGGCGGAGGCCGGTTTCCGGCTGGTGCTTGACGGCGCGCTGCCGCTGTATCGGCAACGGCTGGCCGCCGGCGGCGACGAACAGCGGGCGCTGCTGGACAGCCTGCTGTGGCTGATGGCCCACAACGACGACACCAACGTCGCCTCGCGTGGCGGTCTGCACGGGCTGCGCTGGCTGCGGCGCCGGGCGGCATTGCTGCTGGCGCAGGGCGGCTCGGCGGGGGAGGCGGGCCTGGCGCGCCTGCGGCGCTTCGATGCCGACTGCATCGCCCGCAACCTCAGCCCCGGCGGCAGCGCCGACCTGTTGATAGTGACCTGGCTGCTGGCGCAGCTGGGTGCCCAAGAATAATAACCAAGCCTTCAGGAGAGTCCCTATGTCCCAAACCCAGGAAAAGATCTGGAAAGCGATAGCGCCGCTGGCGGTGCTCGCGATCCTGTTATTGATACCGGTACCCGACGGCATGCCGCCGCAGGCCTGGCACTACTTCGCCATCTTCGTGGCGATGATTGTCGGCATGATTCTGGAGCCGATCCCGGCCACCGCCATCAGCTTTATCGCGGTGACCGTCAGCGTGCTCAGCGCCAACTGGGTGCTGTTCGGCGCGCAGGAACTGGCGGAGCCGGGCTTCAAGGCCGGTAAAGAGGCGCTGAAATGGGGGCTGGCGGGCTTTTCCAGCACCACCGTCTGGCTGGTGTTCGGCGCCTTTATCTTCGCGCTGGGCTACGAGGCCACCGGGCTGGGGCGGCGCATCGCGCTGTTCCTGGTGAAGTTCATGGGCAAGCGCACGCTGACGCTGGGCTATGCGGTGGTGATCATCGATATCCTGCTGGCGCCGTTCACGCCGTCCAACACCGCGCGCACCGGCGGCACGGTATTCCCGGTGGTGAAAAACCTGCCGCCGCTGTTCGATTCCTTCCCCAACGATCCCTCTTCACGCCGCATCGGTGGTTACCTGATGTGGATGATGGTGGTCGGCACCAGCATCAGCTCCTCGATGTTCGTCACCGGCGCCGCGCCGAACGTGCTGGGCATCGAGTTCGTCGGCAAGATCGCCGGAGTGCACATCAGCTGGATGCAGTGGTTCCTGGCGTTCCTGCCGGTCGGCCTGCTGCTGCTGATCATCGCGCCGCTGATCTCCTACTACCTGTACAAACCGGGCGTGACCCACAGCAGCGAAGTGGCCGCCTGGGCGGATACCGCGCTGGGGGAAATGGGCAAGCTGACGCGTAAGGAATACACCCTGATTGGCCTGGTGCTGCTCAGCCTGTGCCTGTGGGTGTTCGGTGGTAAAATGCTGGACGCCACCGCGGTGTGCCTGCTGGCGGTGTCGCTGATGCTGGCGCTGCACGTGGTGTCGTGGAAAGAGATCACCAAATATTCCAGCGCCTGGAACACGCTGGTTAACCTGGCGACGCTGGTGGTGATGGCCAACGGCCTGACGCGTTCCGGCTTTATCGACTGGTTCGCCCAGACCATGAGCACTCACCTGGACGGCTTCTCGCCGAACATGACGGTGGTGGCGCTGGTGCTGGTGTTCTACTTCGCCCACTACCTGTTCGCCAGCCTGTCGGCGCACACCGCGACCATGCTGCCGGTGATCCTGGCGGTCGGCAAAGGGTTGCCGGGCGTGCCGATGGAGCAGCTGTCGATGTTGCTGGTGCTGTCGATCGGTATCATGGGCGTGCTGACGCCGTACGCCACCGGGCCGGGGGTGATCATCTACGGCTGTGGTTACGTGAAGTCGAAAGACTACTGGCGCCTGGGCGGCATTCTGGGCGTGGTGTACATCGCCGCGCTGCTGCTGATCGGCTGGCCGATCATGAGCCTGTGGTACTGAGTTGAAGCCACGCGGCCACCGCCCGGTGGCCGCGGTTACGATCCTTTCCCGTGAACCCTGTCACACACTTGTCACACTAACCCCGCCATCATACTCGGGCAAACGCTAACACCTTAAAAATAATCATTTTCCGGGAGCCTCTGCGGATGAGAAAAAAAACCTTATTGCTGTGCCTGCCTTTGTTATTCACCGAGAACGCGCTGGCGGAAGCCGGCGGTTATCAGCTGGAACAGGTACTGGTCATGAGCCGCCATAACCTGCGCGCACCGTTGGCCAACAACGGCAGCGTGCTGGCGCAGTCCACGCCGAAGGCCTGGCCGGCCTGGGAAACGCCGGGCGGCCAGCTGACCACCAAGGGCGGGGTGCTGGAAGTGTATATGGGGCACTACTTCAACGCCTGGTTGAAGCAGACCGGCCTGTTGCCGCAAGAGGGCTGCCCGACCGCCGGCAGCGTGTACGTTTACGCCAACAGCCTGCAGCGCACGGTAGCCACCGCACAGTTCTTCAGCAACGGTGCGTTCCCGGGGTGCGACGTCAGCGTGCACCATCAGGACAAGATGGGCGAGATGGATCCGACCTTCAACCCGATCATCACCGACACCAGCGAAGCCTTCAACCAGCAGGCGCTGGCGGCGATGAACGCCGCGCTGGGATCGCTGAAGCTGGACGCGTCTTACCAACAGCTGGCGAAGATCATCGACTACAAGGATTCCGCCGCCTGCAAGACCGACAAACACTGTGACCTGACCAAAGAAGCCAGCGTGATGAGCGCGGTGCCGGGCAAAGAGCCGGGCGTCTCCGGCCCGCTGCGGGTGGGCAACTCGCTGGTGGACGCCTTTATGCTGCAGTACTACGAAGGTTTCCCGATGAAAGAGGTGGCCTGGGGCAAAATTGCCACTCCGCACCAGTGGCAGCAGCTGGCGCAGCTGAAAGACGGCTATCAGGATTCGCTGTTCACCTCGCCGGTGGTGGCGCAGAACGTCGCCAAGCCGCTGCTGACCTACATCAACAACGCGCTGCTCGGCGAACGCAAACCGGACGCGCCGAAGCTGACGGTGCTGGTCGGCCACGACTCTAATATCGCCTCGCTGCTGTCGGCCATGCAGTTCCAGCCGTATCAACTGCCGCAGCAATACGAGAAAACGCCGATCGGCGGCAAACTGGTGTTCCAACGCTGGCGCGACGCGCAGAACGACCGTGAATTGCTGAAGATTGAGTACGTCTATCAATCCACCGAACAGCTGCGCAAGGCGACGCCGCTGACGCTGCAAACCCCGCCGCAGCGGGTAACGCTGGCGCTGAAAGGCTGCCCGATCGACAAAGACGGTTTCTGCGCCTGGAGCGATTTCGAGAAGACCATGAAAGGTATCTTGTAATGCCCAGCCTCTCTCCCGATCGCGGGGGAGAGGTGTAGGCGCTGCTGCCGGGGGGATTGTGCTTGAATCCCCTCAACCGATCACCTAGCATTTCGTTAGGTGTAACGGGGAGAGAAAACCATGCGACCATCCATTGTTCTTGCAGAACATCGCCAGGCGATCCGAAAAACGGTTGGGCTGTTCCCTGCGGCTAATCCGCGTATTTTCGGCTCGGTGCTGCATGGCACCGATCGGGAGGGCAGTGATTTGGATCTGTTGGTCGATGCGTTGCCGGGTGCCACGTTGTTTGATCTGGGAGGGCTGCAGTCGGAACTGGAAGCGCTGCTGGGCATACAGGTGGATCTGCTGACGCCGCTCGATTTGCCGCCGACCTTTCGTCAGCAGGTTTTGGCGGAGGCCCAGCCGGTATGAAAGATGCGCGGTTGGTCGATTATCTGAGCCACATGCAACAGGCGGCGCAGGATGCCTGCGATTTCGTTGATGGCTTGGCGGTGGTAGATTTTATCGAAGATAAACGCACTCAGCAGGCGGTCATTATGAGCCTGATTATTATCGGTGAAGCCGTGACGAAAATCATGGATGGTAGCCCCGCGTTTACGCAACGCCATCCTGAAATCCCCTGGCGAAACATGCGTGGCATGCGTAATCGCATTGCGCACGGTTATTTTGATATCAACCTTGAAGTGGTCTGGGCGACGGTGCAAACGGCGTTGCCGGAACTGCTTACACAGCTGGTGGCGGTACGCCAGGATGCTGAGAAGTTAACTGACGGTGATTAAGCTTTCTTTGGATAGTGATTCTGGTTCCTGCCGGCTACCCACTTTTATCCGCAATATCGAATTTTTCACGCCGGACGGCTATCCGGGCCAAGTGGCGCGCTGCCATTTTGCGCTGGCGGAGTATCGTGACGAGAGTTTTCCCGAGGCGGGTTTTGCGTTGCCGGATCATCTGGCGCGCGCGGTGCCGAAGCGCCGCGCGGAGTATTTGGCCGGGCGTATTCTGGCGCGGCAACTGTTGGCGCCGCTCGGTTTTGCCGACTTCACCCTGGCGCGCGGCGAAGATCGCGCGCCGCAGTGGCCAGCGGGTATCGCCGGAGCGCTGAGCCATAATTCCGATACCGCGTTGTGCGCCGTGCACCGCGAGAGCGGGCTGGGCGGCGTTGGGCTGGATGTGGAGACGCTGCTCTCCGACGTGCGGGCGGAGGAGCTGTGGGGGGCGATCGTTTCCCTGGCGGAGCGTGAGGCGTTGCTGCGCGAGACGCTGCCGTTCAATGAACTGCTGACGTTGACCTTTTCCGCCAAAGAGAGCCTGTTCAAGGCGCTTTATCCGCAGGTGCGTTGTTACTTCGATTTTCTCGATGCGCGCATGGTCGCCGTGGACCCACAGCGGCAGACGTTTGTATTAGCGCTGCTTAAGACGCTGACGCCAAATTGCCCCGCCGGCCGCCGGTTTAACGGGCGTTTTTGGCGTGAAGGTGACGACGTCACGACTTTTATTTTCTGCTAAAACACAATAATAACAGGGTGTTATTTCTTGCTTTGCCGTAACGCGGATTTGCCGCAGCGGGCGGAAAGATTCATTCATCGGAGATTGACCCACGGTGGGGATCCGGTGTAATTTATCCTCCTTTTATAGCTAATGATAATTATTCGCATAAACATTATCATTGGTAGGGCGCAACAAAGGAGTGGTCTTGTGGCGACACTGACGACAGAAAACCAAACCTTCACCGGGTTTGCGTACGCCGAACAATCGACCTTTTTGTACCGGTCCGAGTTCCGTTCCCTCTCCGCCGACGGCGTGTTCGAGCGTATCGAGACACCGGCGTTCGGCGGCGAGCAGGAAGGCAGCGCGCTGGCGCAGCATATCCGCCAGGCGCTGGCGCGCGCCAAAGCCGCCGGCCAGGAGACGCCGGTGGTGGTGGGGGCCATTCCGTTTGATACGCATCGGCCTTCCTGCCTGTATGTGCCTGAAAACTGCCAGTTTGTCGCCAACGACAGCTTTACTCGCGCCGCGCGCCCGATGCTGCAACAGCCGCATCGCCTGGCCGCCTGCACCAGCATTCCGGACGAGCCGCGCTTCAAGCACGCGGTGGCGGAAGCGGTCACCCGCTTTAAACAAGGCGAGCTGGACAAAGCGGTGTTGTCGCGCATCCTCGACATCGAGCTGGAGCAGCCGGTGGCGGGCCACCAGATCCTCAATAACCTGATGGTGCAGAACCCGACCGGTTACCACTTTTCCCTGCCGCTGGCCGATGGCGGCGTGTTGATCGGCGCCAGCCCGGAGTTGCTGATCCGCAAGCAGGGCGGCGAGATCCACACCAATCCGCTGGCGGGCTCGGCGCGTCGCCAGGACGATCCGCAGCAGGATCGCCTCGGCAGCGAGCGCCTGATGCGCTCGACCAAAGACAAATACGAACACAAGCTGGTGATCGACGACATTCGTCGGCACCTGGCGCCGCTGTGCGCCAGCCTGAGCGTGCCCAGCGGCCCGTCGCTGCTCAGCACCGGCACCATGTGGCACCTCTCCACCCGCATTCGCGGCGAGCTGCTGAACCCGAATCTCAACGTGATGCAGCTGGCCTGCCTGCTGCATCCGACGCCGGCGCTGTGCGGCTTCCCGACCGAGAGCGCCCGCCAACTGATCGCCGATCTGGAACCGCACGATCGCGGCCTGTTCAGCGGCATCGTCGGCTGGTGCGACGCCAACGGCGACGGCGAGTGGGCGATCGTCATCCGCAGCGGCCTGCTGCGCGGCAACCGGGTGCGGCTGTTCGCCGGCGCGGGTATCGTCGCCGCCTCGACGCCGCAGTCCGAGTGGATGGAAACCGCCGCCAAGCTGGGCACCATGCTCAACGCTTTCGGCCTGAACAGCGGATCGCTGTAGGCCTCTTTGCGGCGCAGTGCGCGCCGCGTCATACGCTTTCGCAGGAGACAACGATGAACAACAACATGACCCGGCAGCATGCCCGGATGGCGGTGCGCGCATGAGTATTCAGATGGATTTCACCGGCAAACGCGTGTGGGTGACCGGCGCGGCGCGCGGCATCGGCGAGCAGATCGCCCGGCATTTTTTGACACAGGGCGCTGAGGTGGTGGGGTTTGACCGCGAGTTCGCCAACCCGGATCTGCCTTACCCTTGCGTGACGCTGGACATCAGCCGGCCGGAGCAGGTAGAGACGGTGTGCCGCCAACAGTTGGCGGAGAACCCGCGACTGGACGTGTTGATCAACGCCGCCGGCATTCTGCGCATGGGCAATACCGAAGATCTGAGCGTGGATGACTGGCATCAGTGCATCAACGTCAACGCCTCGGGGGCGTTTTATCTGTTCCGCGCCGTGCTGCCGCACTTCAAGGCGCAGCGCAGCGGGGCGATCGTCAGCATTGGCTCCAACGCCGCGCACGTGCCGCGCGCGCAGATGGCGGCCTACTGCGCCTCCAAGGCGGCGCTGACCAGTCTGAATCACTGCGTGGGGTTGGAGATGGCGCCGTTCGGCGTGCGCTGCAATCTGGTGTCGCCGGGCTCGACCGACACGCCGATGCAGCGCGGCATGTGGCAGACCGACGATGCGCAGCAACGCACCATCGCCGGCTTCCCCGAGATGTTCAAGCTGGGGATCCCGCTGGGAAAAATCGCCCGCCCGGATGAGATCGCCAACGCGGTGTTGTTCCTGGCCTCGGATTTGGCCAGCCACATCACCATGCAGGACATCGTGATCGACGGCGGCGCCACGCTGGCCGCCTGAGTCAGACCCGCTGGCGGCGCAGCAGGTGCCGTGCGCCCTCCGTCGCCAGCAGCAGCACCGCCAGCCAGATCGCCAGATAGGTTGGCCATTCGCTTTGGCTGATGCTCTCGCCGAGCAGCAGCGCGACGAGCACCAGCAGCACCGGTTCCACATAGCTCAGCAGGCCGAACAGGCTGAACGGCAGCAGGCGGCTGGCGAGGATGTAACACACCAGCGCCACGGCGCTGATGACGCCGAGCAGCGGAATGCGCCAATACAGCTCGGCATTGATCTGCAGTGCCGCTGCGCCGCCGTCGCCGAAGGCGAACCAGGCCGCCGCCGGCAGCATCAGCGCCAGCTCGCACCACAGCCCGCCGAGATTGTCGGTGCCGAAATGCCGCCGCAAAATAAAGTAGAGCGGATAGCCCAGCGCCACCATCAGCGTCGGCCACGAGACGCCGCCCGCCTGATACAGTTCATTGCCTACCCCCACCATGGCGCACGCCACCGCCAGCTTTTGCAGCAGCGAAAGCCGATCGCGGTAGAAAAAACGGCCCGCCAGCACCATGGTCAGCGGCAGCAGAAAATAGCCGAGCGATACGTCGAGCGCCTTGCCGTGCAGCGGCGCCCACAGGAACAGCCACAGCTGCACCCCCAGCAGCGCCGAGGTGAGCAGCAGGCCCAGCAGGCGCTGCGGCCGTTGGCCGATCCAGGCCAGCGTATCGCCCACTTTGCGCCAATCGCCGGACAGCGCCATGAACAGCGTCAGGAACGGCAGCGTCAGCAGCGTGCGCCAGCCGTAGACCTGTTCGCCGTTCAGCGGGGTGAGGGTAGAGGTGAAGTAATACATCGCGCCGAACAAGATGGAGGCGACGACCGACAGAGTAATGCCCTTAATCACACGCATTCCCGGTGAGTGATTGATTTTATGGCGGCTACTGTAGAGAAATTTGCCGCCAACGACAATGGCGTTGCCGGGCGCTGGACAATTGGCGGCGGCGGGTTAGAATGATTACTGTGTATTCATACAGGTTTTGGCGATGACAATCGATCTTTTTGAAGACGCGCTGCCGCCGCCGTGGCGCGAAGAGATCGCCCCCGGCGCGGTGGTGATGCACGGCTTCGTACGCGATCACGGGCCGGAACTGCTGGCGGCGGTGCAGGGCGTGGTGGCCCAGGTGCCGTGGCGGCATTTGACCACGCCCGGCGGGCACGTGATGTCGGTGGCGATGAGCTGGTGCGGCAACGGCTGGACCAGCGACAGCCGCGGTTACCGCTATTCGGAACGCGACGCGCGCAGCGGCAAACGTTGGCCGGCCATTCCCCCCATCCTGATGGCGCTGGCGGACGAAGCCGCGCAGCAGGCGGGATTCGGCCCCTTCGTGCCGGATTCTTGCCTGATGAACCGTTACGATCCGGGCAGCAAGCTGTCGCTGCATCAGGATAAAGACGAGCACGACTTCGGTGCACCGATCGTCTCGGTGTCGCTCGGGCTGCCGGCGGTGTTTCAGTTCGGCGGGCTGCAACGCAGCGATCGGGCGCGGCGCATCCCCTTGGCGCACGGCGACGTGGTGGTATGGGGCGGCCCGGCGCGGCTCTGTTTTCACGGCATCCTGCCGGTCAAGGAAGGCTACCACTCGTTGGTGGGGCCGCACCGCATCAACATCACGCTACGCAAGGCGCTTTAGCTGCGGCTCCTGCGCCAGGCAGGCGACGAGATAGTCGATAAACACCCGCAGTTTGGGCGGCAGATACTGGTTAGGCGCGTAAAGCAACCACAGGCCGCCGTGATAGCTGCTGAGGAAATCCCACTCCGGCAACACCTGCACGATCTCGCCGTCGTCGAGCGCCTGGCGGGCGGTAAAGTACGGCAGGCTGCCGATGCCGATATGTTGTTTCACCGCGTCCAGCCGCACGCCGGTGTGGTTGGCGGCGTAGCGGCCGCGCACGTTGACCGTTACCGCTTTGCCGCTGCGGCGGAACTTCCATTGCGCGTCGCTCGGCGTTTCGCCCAGATAGATGCAGCTGTGCGCCGCCAGATCGTGCGGGTGCTGCGGCGTGCCGTGCTGCGTCAGGTAGTGCGGCGTGGCGCACAGCAAATGGTCTATTCTCATCAACTGGCGGCCGATCAACCCGGGCGACGGGCGATCGGTGATGCGCAGCGCCAGATCGACCCGGTCGTCGATCAAATCCATGTAGCGATCTTCCAGCCGCAGCCTCACGTCCACCTTCGGATAGCGGCGCAGGAACTCCGGCATGTGCGGATGCAACACGAAGCGGCCCACCGCCTTCGGCACGCTGACGCTGACCAATCCCTCGGGCTCCGCGGCGCCGCGCCCGCCAATCGCCATGACCGCGTCGGCCGCCGCCAGCAGGGTGCGGCAGTGCGCAAACGCCTCTTCGCCGCTTTCGCTTAGCCGCAGTTTGCGAGTGGTGCGGTGCAGCAGCTGCAGCGCCAGCGCCTGCTCGAGCTTCGCCACGCTGCGGCTGACGGCGGAAGGCGAAGTACCCAGTTTGCGAGCGGCGGCGGAAAAGCTGCCGCTCTCTACCACCTGAACGAAAACGGCCATTTCGGGCAACAGCGCGTAAGAAAGATTTGTGCTCATGACGCAAAGGTCCATTGTGATGGCGGCGGATTATACATCGATTATGACATGAATATAATGGCTCTTCGAACCGAGGAGAAAAATGATGACCGAACGACGTTATTACTACAGCGACGATGTACAGGGCCAGGCGCAGGTGTTGAGCTGCGCGCCGGCCGAGGCGGGCGCTTACGCCGTAGAGCTCGACGCCACGCTGTTCCACCCGCAGGGCGGCGGCCAGCCGTCAGACGTTGGGGCGTTAGGTGGCGTCGCCGTGCTGCGGGTGCAGCAGCAGGGGGATACCGTGGTGCACTTTACTGCCGCGCCGCTGCCGATAGGGCCGGTTACGATGCAAATTGATGAAGCGCAGCGCCGCCTGCATGCCCGCTGGCACTCCGGTGGGCATCTGATCGGCTGGCTGGGGGAAACCCGCGGTTGGCGGCCGGTGAAAGCGCATCATTGGCCGGGGGAAGGGCGCATCACGTTTACGCCAGGGCCGGATGCGCAGACGATAGAAGCGGACTTTTTGCAGGCTGAGCTGGCGCGCTTGATCGCCGCCGATTTGCCGCGCCGCCAACAGGCGGTGGACGGGATGCGCCAGGTCGGCTTCGGCGAACTGCCCGCCTACGGCTGCGGCGGCACCCATGTTGCCAGGCTGGGCGAGGTGGGGGCGATCGCTATCACCGGCGTAAGGATGAAGAAAGGGCAGCTGATCGTGCAGTATGAGCTGGGGTGAATAAGGGGGCTTCAGCGCCCGGCCTGCCGCAGCTGGGTGCAGAACGCGCATTGGCATCCTGCTACCGGCACCGCTGCGCAGCTGCCGATGCTCACCGGCTGGGCGTCCATGGCGTGAAAGCCGTAAAACAGATTTTCGATGTTTTGTTCCGCCGCGCGCGCCTGTTCCGGGCGCGGTTCGGGCACTTTTGACTGAAACGCCGCGGCCTTGCCGGCCAGCAGGCTGAGAAACAGCAGCGACAGCTGGATTTTCATCGTCGTCTTCCTTTGGCTGAAGTTGTGATACGTTATAACAAAACCCCCTCAATGCCAAGCAGCAGTGCCATTCACGTTATTTTTACGCGCTGCAACAATTTTTCATTCCATTAACACTTAGACACATCTCTTGTCGGTACGCTAACTAATAATTCAAATTACATAAATTGCCTCATTAAACGAATATTTAGATACTCGCTACACGGCCTGGCCAGTGCTGACACGTTTTTAAATTCTGAGCATACAGAAAGATGCCTCTGTAGGCATTGTCATGCACTCTGGACAGGATATCGCCACCATGGGGTCTTTTTTTAAGCAGGTCTATCGCTATTCCCATCCGCGCCCTTATCGGCATAACGAAAACCTCTGGCCTTACGTGAAGATCGTACGCGGCGAAGGCGGTGAAATCGCCGCCTTATGGTACAAGCACCGGCCGGTGCCGATCGTCCCGTTGAGTGAACTGCGCAACAGCTGCCGGGGTGAGGTGCTGCTGACGGCCACCGGCCCATCGGTGAAGACGCTGCGCTTCGAAAATATTCCCGCCATGCCCGCTATCGGGGTCAACGGCGCCTATTTTCTGCATCGGCAGGTGGATTTTCGCTTCTACGTCATCGTGGACATGGGCTTTATCGACAGCCGCCCGGAGATCGTGCACGACGTCATTCAACGGCCCGAGCTGACGCTGTTCACCACCGTGCACGGCGTGGCGCGCATTCTCGATCGCTTTGGTCAGGCAGCGATCGGCTGCCGATTGGCGATCGTCGAAGACGCGGCCTGCAAGATTTATCACCCCCGTATTGACAGCAGCGCGCTGTGGGAGCACTACTGCCGGGAAAACGGCGTGGTCTTCGCCGCCGCGAGCCGCACGCTCGGTTTCAGCCAGGATATCCGCTGCGGTATTTTTGACGCCGGCACCGTGGCCTACTGGGCGCTGCAAATCATCGCCTATCTCGGCTTCGGACAGTTGTTTATCGCCGGGCTGGACATGAACAACTTCCACCAACCGCGTTTTTACGAAACGGAGCAGGACCGGTTGCCGACGTTCCTGGCGGACAAGGTAGAGTCGCTGGTGATCCCCGCTTTCCGGCATGCCGGCGCGATCATGAGAAAGCAGCAGATCGCGATAAAAAACCTTTCTCTGCACAGCGCTATCGACAGTGACATCTTCGAGAAGGTGGATGGCAATGTTTACTTTCAGCAAGCCTGAGCGGTGTTATCGCTTCGGCAGCGCGCTGTTCTTGGCCTTCGCGTTTTTCAGCGCGATATTTTGCGGACAAACCCGCGTCAACAACCTGTTTCATCTGGCGGCGCTGCTGTGGCTGGCCGCAGTGTTCACCTGGCCGCCGCTGCGGCGGCAGCTGTTGGCCAATCGCCAGGCGCTGTGGGGCGGCGGGCTGGCGCTGATGTTTCTGCTTTATTACTCCCTCAGTGCGCTGTGGGGCGAGACGCCGGGCGACATGCCGTCGGCCTTGACCCACAGCGCCTATATTCTGCTGTATCTCGCCTGGCTGGTAACGTTGCTCGACGGTGAACGGCGTCATCACCTGCAGTGGGCGATACTGGCCGGCATTACGACGCTGTGTCTGTATCTGACGCTGGTTGACGCACCGTCGATTTATCACCTGCGTGAAACCACTGCCCGCAATCCGGGGCCAAGCAACGTGATCGATCTGGCCGGCTACGCCGCCCTCGCCATTCTGTTGAGCCTGATGATTTTCCGCGATACCCGGCAGAAGGCGGCGCTGTGTTTTATCCCGCCGCTGCTGGCATTCATGGTGCTGACGCAAAGCCGTGGTCCGCTGATCGCACTGGCGCTTGCGGTGGTGGTGGCGATACCTTATCGACAGCGGCCGGGGAGATGGCTGTGGATCCTGCTGCCTGTCGCGCTGGCCGTGGGGGTGGTCATCGTATACAGCGCGATCGGCGAGATGCTGCTTACCCGCTTTGGTGAACTGTATCAACAAAGCTTTGTCCGTATCAGCATCTGGCACCACAGCATGACGCTGATCGAACAGGCACCGTTCTTCGGCTATGGCTTTGATAAGCAGCTTAACTTTCTCAATTATACCGGCGAGCTGAACCATACCACGCACAGCCTGTACCTTGGTGCGTTGCTGAAGGGGGGCTGCGTGGGTTTCCTATTGCTGCTGGCACTGCTGGGATACGGCGCGCGGCTTGCCATCGCGCACTGGCGCGCAGGGCGGCGTTGGGAAGCCGCCCTGTTTCTGTTCATGCTGGTGTTCTACAGTTCGCAGGGCATGTTTGTGATCGCCAATCCGGCGGAATTTTGGTACCTGTTTTGGCTGCCGCTGGCGCTGCTGCTGTCGCAGCCCAAACGGCGGACCGATGGCCCGCAACAGATTGCGACAGAGGCTGACGTTATGTTTGCAATTGCCTCAGAGCACCCTACTTACCCCTCCCAGACCTGCGTGCTGCGCGGGCTGTCCATCTGATAATCCGAATAGGGGCGAGTGAAGAATTCGCGCCCCAGCGCGCGGGCGGCCTGCAGCGGGTTGCGCGGATCGCGGGCGATCTCGCCGCGCTGGTTGCCGGCACCGTGCACCACGCCGACGAAGGCGGAGTGGGTGTAGCGGCTGAATTCCTGGAGCTGATGTACGATGCCCAGCGCTGCACCGGGGTAGGTTTCTTCAGACGCTACCGCCAGCCCGATGCGTTTGCCGCTCATGCGCTGGTGCACCTGTTCCGCCTGAGGGTAGGCGTTGGAATAGAAGCTGAACGAGCGATCGAAAAAGGCTTTGGTTTGCGCCGACATGCCGTACCAGTAAATCGGCGTACAAAATACTGCGCCGTCGGCCGGCAGGAAGTGCTCCAGAAACAGCTCGGCGTAGCGATCGCCCGGCGGCGGCGTGTGGCGTTCATCGCTCAGAAAACCGCTCAGGTAATCATCGAGAAAATGCAGACTGGCGGATGTACCGGCTTCGGCGGCACCCGCCAGGATCGCCTGCGCCAGCGTGGCGCTGTTGCCGTCGCGGCGCGGGCTGCCGACCAGCACCACCAGACGTTTGGGCTGATGAGTTGAATTCATGTCATGCTCCTCGGTGTGAAGTAAATTCAGCTCTACTCTAGAGACAAGTGTCGGCAAGCGACAAATGACGGCTTTTCTGCCAGGATGAGATCAACTCATCTCAAGAGGCTTCGCCATGTTCGCCACGCTGCCCGTCAACGCATTGCGCACCTTTGAATCCGCCGCTCGCCTGCGCAGCTTCAAGCTGGCGGCAGCCGAACTGGCGGTGACGCCGACGGCGATTTCGCACCAGATCAAAGCGCTGGAACAACAGTTGGGGTTTGCGCTGTTCGAACGGGTGCCGCGCGGCGTGCGGCTGACGCCGAAGGGCGAAACGCTGTTTGCCGGAGTGCACGGCGCGCTGCTGGACGTCGCTGCCACGCTCGAGGGCCTGCGGCCGCAGCCCAGCGCCGGATCGCTGTGCGTCTCTGTCACGCATTCTTTCGCGGCGCTGTGGCTGGTGCCGCGCCTGGGGCGTTTTTACCAGGCGTACCCGCACTATCTGGTGCGATTGGAGGCCTGCGCCGAGGTGATCGATCTGCAGCAGGACGCCAGCGTGGACGTGGCGGTGCGCTACAGCCGCGCGCAGTATCCCGCGTTGCATCAGACGGCACGGCTGGAGGAAAGCTTTGGTGTCTACGCGGCGCCGGGGCTGGCCGCCGCCGAGCCGGAAAATCCGGTGCTGATTACCGTCAAGTGGGGGGATTCGGCGCTGTACGACAGCGGTTGGCGCGACTGGTGCCGGGCCGCCGGCGTGGATTGGTGGCAGCGCCATGCGGCGATGCGCAGCTACCATGAGGAGCATTACGCCCTGCAGGCGGCGGTGGCCGGTCAGGGGTTGGTGCTCGCCAGTTCGGTGATGGTGTCCGATATGGTGGACAACGGTCTGTTGGTCGCGTACCGGCCGGAGGTGCGCGTGCCGGGCGCTGCGTACAGCGTGCTGTGCACGCCGGGGCGCGAGCGGCATCCGCCGGTCAAGGCGTTTCTCGCCTGGCTGCAGCGGGAACTGCCGTATGGCACGAAATAAAAGTTTTACCGCCCTAAGGTGTGGGAATATCAGCGAACTTTTGTTTTAACTTCACTGCGAGAACCTATCATGAGCCAGCCAAGAACCTCCGATTACCCGATTGATGCGCAATTTATCGAGCGCTGGTCGCCGCGCGCGATGGCCAACGACGCCATCGACGATCAAACGCTGCTGAGCTTTTTTGAAGCGGCGCGCTGGTCGCCATCGGCCTACAACATTCAGCCGTGGCGCTTTGCCTACAGCAAGCACGGTTCCGACAGCTGGGAGAACTACCTGGAGTTCCTGATCGACTTCAACCGCGGCTGGGCGCAGCACGCCTCGGCGCTGGTGGTGATCGTCTCCAAAACCACCAGCCTGAACGGCGAACGGTGGGTGGACAACCCGACCCACGCGTTCGATACCGGCGCCGCCTGGGCCAGCCTGGCGCATCAGGCGCACCTGAAAGGCTGGTTGACTCACTGCATGAGCGGCATCCACCACGACAAGATCAAAGCGGCGCTGCAGCTGCCGGACGACTATGCGGTGCACGCCATGGTGGCGATCGGTAAACCGGGCGACAAGGCCCGCCTGCCGGATTTCCTGCAGGAAAAAGAGGCGCCGTCGGGCCGACTGCCGCTGGGCAAGACCGTCAGCGAAGGGCTGAATTTCACGCTGTGATTGCCCGCTTTCCCTCAGGCCCGCTTGGCGGGCCTTTTTTATGCGGCGAGTAAAACTTAGGGAGTATGTTCTCGTTCGCTTATTCGCTGTATATTTTGTTATATAGCGATGGCGTGATGAGGAGGAAACCGTGGGTGACCATTTTGGCAAAGGGCTGTTGGCGGGGCTAAAAGCGGAGAACCTGAAGCCGGAGACGGAGCTGTCGCGCTTTTGCTCCGACTACAAGCGCGGCTTTGTGCTCGGCTATGCGCACCATTTGGCGCAGCGCTGCGGCGACGAAAACCGGGCGGCGTTCGAAGCCGGGCAGCTTAGCCGCGCCTATGGCCTCGGCAGTGAGCCGATGAGCGAGTTCTTTTCCGGCGGCGACAGCCGGCTGGCGGAGAAGTTTTTCCGCGCCGGCTATAACCGGCCGACGCAGGGCTAGCACGGGCGGAGCGTCAGGCGGCGCTCAGCACCGCTACCATATACACGCACGGTTGGTCGCTCTGGTTTTCAAAGCGGCAGTCCGCCGGCGGGCCGAGCTCCAGGCAGTCTCCCTCGGCCATGTCATGGCGTGCGTTACCCTCGACAAAGACCAACTCGCCGGATAAGACCCAGATCAACTGGCGCTTGAAGGCATACACCGAAGCCGGCATCGGGATCGTCGCGCCGGCCGGCAGTTCGATACGCACCAGATCGAGCGGCAGATCGGTGCGCGGCGAAACGTGGAGCCGCACGTAGCCACTCTCCGGATCGACCCATACCGGCTGATCTTCCCGGCGCAGCAGCCGGCCTTCCTGCGTTTCCGCCCGGGCGATCAGCTTGGACATGCTGAGGCCGAACGCCCCCGCCAGCCTGCCCAGCAGCATCGCCGTCGGGCTGCTCTCGCCGCGCTCGATTTTGTGCACCATCGCTCGTGAAACGCCCGCCTGCTCGGCCAGATCGGACAGCGACCAGTGGCGCGCCTCGCGTTCAATGCGGATGCGTGCGCCGATCAGCTGATTTAGATTGTCTAATTTAATATTCATATCGTAGTATTATAGTGGACAATTGGCCGGGGTAAACCATGATTATACGAAATGCGACGCTCAACGATAGCGCGGCGATTGCCGCCATCTATAACGACGCGGTGTTGAACAGCACCGCCATCTGGAATGAACAAACCGTGGATGCGGCCAACCGCGCGGCGTGGATCGGCGAACGGCAGGCGGCGGGCTACCCGGTGCTGGTAGCGGTGAACGGCGCGGACGAGGCGATCGGCTATGCGTCGTTCGGCGACTGGCGCGCCTGGGACGGCTATCGCCATACCGTAGAACACTCGGTGTATGTCCATCAGGCGCATCGCGGTGAAGGGATTGGCAAAGCGCTGTTGATCGCCTTGATCGCACGGGCGCGGGAGATCGGCAAGCACGTGATGGTGGCCGGTATCGAATCCGGTAATCAGGCCTCCATTCAGCTGCATTTGGCGCTGGGGTTCCGCGAGGTGGGGCGCATGGAGCAAGTGGGCGCCAAATTCGGCCAATGGCTGGATCTGACTTTCCTGCAGCTGACGCTGGACGAGCGGGCGGCGCCGCCGGCGCGCTGATCCCGGGAGACAGGGCGATGAATATGCTATTGCTGCTGGTAGCGGCGGGAATGGGGCTGGTGGTGCAGAATCTGCTGATGGTGCGCATTACCGAAAGCGTCTCGACCATCCTTATCACGCTGGTGATCAACTCCAGCGTCGGTTTGCTGCTGCTGGTGGGGTTGCTGCTGGCCAAAAACGGCCTCGGCGCGGTGGCGGAAGTGACCGGCGCCGCCAGGTGGTGGATGTTGTTGCCGGGGCTGCTGGGATCGCTGTTCGTGTTCGCCGGCATTCTGGGTTACCAAAAACTGGGCGCGGCGACCACCATTTCGATCCTGGTCGCCAGCCAACTGTGCATGGGGCTGCTGGTGGACGTCTACCGCGCCGGCCCGGCGGCGCTGCGCGAGAATCTGCCGGCGCTGTTCGGCGCTCTGCTGCTGGTGGCGGGCGCTTATCTGGTGGCGAAACGCAGCTTTTGAGGGCGGCTGAAATGCAAAAAGCCCGCTCGGGTTTCCCTGAGCGGGCTTCTCTAAATTTGGCTCCTCTGACTGGACTCGAACCAGTGACATACGGATTAACAGTCCGCCGTTCTACCGACTGAACTACAGAGGAATCGTGTGAACGGGGCGAATAATAGCGGGGCGGTTGCGGCTTGTAAAGCGTGAAAACGCCCGATGCGTTCGTTTGCTGCAAGATTGCCCAACCTGCTGCTTTTTCTCGCTTTTGTCGCTTATCCCGCGCGCAGCGCCGGCGGATTGCCCGTTGTTCGGGGCCGTTGCCTGCCGATGGTGCAACGGCTGCCCTGCGCGGTGGCGCGCGCCGCCCGGCGAACGGCCGTTGATCGCCGTGTATCCCGCCTCTGTGGCCGTTTACCGACTCTGGCCCGGATCTTGCTGCGCTTGAATGACCGGATTTCGGCATTCTCAATTTAGCGGCTCGCTGGAGGCACTATGAATTTCAGACGTCTGAAGTACTTCGTGAAAATCGTCGATATCGGCAGCCTGACTCAGGCGGCGGAGGTGTTGCACATCGCCCAGCCGGCGCTCAGCCAGCAGTTGGCAACGTTGGAAGGGGAGCTGAAGCAACAGCTGCTGATCCGCACCAAGCGCGGCGTTCAGCCGACCGAGGCCGGCAACATTCTGTATGCCCACGCGCAGACCATTCTGCGCCAGTGCGAGCAGGCGCAGAGCGCGGTCAACAGCGCCGGGCAGGCGATGAGCGGCCAGGTTTCTCTCGGTCTGGCGTCGGGCAGCACTGCGGCGCAGCTGGCGCTGCCGTTGCTGCAGAGTCTGCGCGATCAGCAGCCGGGTATTCTGCTCAGCCTGCATGAAAACAGCGGCGCGGCGCTGGCCGGCCAGGTGGCCAACCAGACGTTGGACATGGCGATGGTCTACGGCGCTAAAATGCCCGCCGGTCTGCACGCCGTTGCGCTGATGCGGGAAGATCTCTATCTGGTGGCGACGCGCGCGGTGCCGCATCCCGGCAACAGCGTCGAGTTGCTGGACGTGGCGCGGCTTAACCTGTTCATGCCGCGCGAGGGGGATGCGGTGCGCAACCAACTGGAAGAGGCGATGGCGCTACGTAAATTGGCGATTAACGTGGTGGGGGAGATTGAGTCCTCGGGCGCGTTGAGCGCCGCGATCGCCGGCGGTCTAGGGGCGACCGTGCTGCCGGAGTCGGTGGCGCGCGCGATGATCGGCCCAGCGAAGGCCTGGATGGTGCGCATCAATGCGCCGACGATGTCGGTGCCGCTGTCGCTGTGCATGTCGAGCGAGCAGGCGCTCTCCGCTCCGGCGCTGCTGGTGAAAGACATGCTGCTGTCGATCGCCGGCGGCCGCAGCCAGGAGAAACGCGCGCTGGCGCTGGTGCGTTGAGGATAAAAATTACTGGTCAATTAAGCTTGATCGGCAATTTTTATCCCACCTGAGTGCGTTGTGTGCAGCTTTAATCGGCAGTTGGTGATGTGGGTCAGGGCCAACTCCCGAATTTCTGCCATCGGGAAAGTTTGATGTTAACTGCTTAAAAGACAATGAAAATGGCGGGGTGAGCACGATGTTTGGCGCCCTTGAAGACGCCGAGCGCAGGCATAGCGCATTAGGCGAAACCGCCATGGACGGCGGTTTCAGGTGAGACAGGCAGGGACGCCTGTCGCAGCCGGCCTCAATGCGCTATGGCGGAGGGAGGACAAATCTGCCGGGAGCAGATTTGAACGCTGCTTGCAGCGGCCCCGAAGGGGCGAGGCCCAGGGATGGGCTGAGTAACGTTGGCAAAGCCAACCGTCTGATTGGGCAAAGGCGCGGGTTGCAAGGGGCCGCGCTTACGGCCCCTTGTTCGGTCGAGGCACATGAGTTTCATGGCGCAACTTTTATTTATCGACCGAAACTCCACGAACAACTTCATAAGAACGCTAACTGGCAAACATTACGCCGCAGCGGGCCTGATATCCATTACCGGAACGGCGGCTCGTTGAAGGTGCGCAGCTTGCGCGAGTGCAGGCGATCGCCCTCGGCGCGCAGCAGGTCGATGGCGCAGATGCCGATCTGCAGGTGCTCGGAGATCGCCCCTTCATAGAAGCGGTTGGCCTGGCCCGGCAGTTTTATTTCGCCGTGCAGCGGTTTGTCGGAGACGCACAGCAGCGTGCCGTACGGCACCCGGAAGCGGTATCCCTGGGCCGCGATGGTAGCGCTCTCCATGTCGACCGCCACCGCGCGGCTGAGGTTGAAACGCCGCGCCGAAGCGGAATAGCGCAGCTCCCAGTTGCGATCGTCGGTGGTGACCACGGTGCCGGTGCGCAGGCGCTGTTTGACCTCTTCGCCGGGCATGCCGCTGACCATCTTGGTGGCGTCGTACAGGGCGCGCTGCACCTCGGCGATGCTCGGGATCGGGATATCCGGCGGCAGCACCGCATCCAGCACGTGATCGTCGCGCAGATAGGCGTGGGCCAGCACATAATCGCCGATCGACTGGCTTTCGCGCAGGCCGCCGCAGTGGCCGATCATCAGCCAGGCGCTCGGGCGCAGCACCGCCAGGTGATCGCAGATGGTTTTGGCGTTGGACGGGCCGACGCCGATGTTGATCAGCGTGATGCCCTGGCCAGTGCGCGAAATCAGGTGATAGGCCGGCATCTGGTGGTTTTTCCACGCCAGATCGGACACCGCCTGTTCGGGGGCGCTGGTTTCCGGCGTGATGTAGGTGCCGCCGGCGCTGGAGAGCGCGATGTACGGGCTGGCCGGATCGGCGATCTGGGCACAGGCCCAGCGCACGAACTCATCTACATAGCGGGTGTAGTTGGTGAACAGCACGAACGGCTGGAAGTGCTCCACCGGCGTACCGGTGTAGTGCCGCAGCCGCGCCAGCGAGAAATCCGCGCGCAGCGCATCGAAATGCGACAGCGGGAAATGGTTATCGGTGGTGTGGTACAGGCCGTCGGCGGTTTCGTCACCGATCTGCGCCAGCTCGGTGGTGGGGAAATGCTGCGCGATGCCGGCGCTCATCGAGCGATCGAGCGCCAGGCTGGAGCCGTCGATCACGTAAGGGAACGGGATCTCCTGCTGCGAAGGTGCCACTTCGATATGGGCGGCGTAATCGTGCTCCAGCATCGCCAGCTGTTCGGCCAGATAGTGGCGGAACAGCTGTGGACGGGTCACGGTGGTGCTGTAGCTGCCGGGATGGGTGAAGCGGCCGAAGGCGCGGGTTTTGCTCGGGCCGGATTGCTGCCCGTCCCAGCTGACGCGCAGTTCGGGATACACGAACAGCCCGGCGGCGCGCGCCTGCGCATCCGGCAGCGTGCCGTGGCTGATAAAGTCGCTGACCGCCTGACGCAGCGCGTCTACCGCGGCGTCATACAGGGCTTCCAGTTGATCGAGTGCCTGATCGGCGCTGAGGCCGCTGCGAGGTGGGGCATAGCTCATACTTTCTCCTTGGATGTCCCGGCTCTGTGGCGGGGTTGCGGCGTTTTACCGTCACAGGTTAGCCGAAGAAGGGCGTAAAAGCTTGGTCGAAATGACGGGCGCGGCAAAGAAAATACCGTGCCCGTGAGGGCGCGGGGATCAGGAGGCGGGGTCGGCCGCCTCGACCTTCAGCGAGACCAGGCCGATGCCCAGCTTCTTCGGCGTGAAACCGCCGCTGGCGCTCTCTTTCGGCTCGGTGGGGGCCGGCGGGGTTATGCTGATCTTCTGCGCGCCGCGCGGGTTGTCGAAGCGCAGGGTGACGGTGCTGTCCTGTTCGCCGAGCGACACGAAGCGCTCTTCGTCGCCGACGCGCACCGAAATCGGTTCGCCGACGTTATTGCCGTAGGCGCGGGCGCGCAGCACCAGATCGAAGGTGTGCGGCAGCGGATCGACGTAATCGATGTCGACTGCCGGCGCCAGGTTGGCGTCGGACCAGCGGCCCCACTCCTCGACGCCGGAAACGCCGGTGATGGCCTTCACCTGTTCCGGCATGCCGGGCAGCATGAACTCAATGCTGTCCGCCCGGTACTTCATCGCCGCGTCGTCCACCTGCAGGCGGGCGACGGCGTTTTGATAATCGGCGACGCTGTCGGCCGCCGGGGCGGTAAAGCCCACCTTGCCGCGGAAGCGTTCGCCGCTGGCCTGTACGATCTGCGGCGGTGAGGCCAGGGTGCCGGAGGCCACGCAGATGTCGGTGCTCAGCGCCAGCTGCGGCGCCCAGACCCGGCCGATCTCGTAGCATTTATCGACCCAGACGAATTTCTCCCCCGCGCCCAGCCCGGCCAGCTGTTTGCGCAGCGGGGTGGAAAGGTAGACGTTGAACATCGGTTCGATGCGGTTATCGCCCACCCGCAGAATGAACGGCACCTTGTAGGTGACACCGGAGAAGCTGAAGCTGCGCTGGCGCGTATCGACGCTGTAGTCGCTGATGCGGTTCGGCAGGCCCCACTGGTTGATCACCGCCGGTTTCCAGCCGTTGATCTTCTCTTCGATGTTCAGGAACACCGTAGACAGCGACGGCGCCGACAGGCTGCTGCGGCCAAGGCCGATGTAGTTGTCGCCGCCCATCACGTCCAGCACCGTGGCGCCGTTATCCAGCGTGCTGCGCTTCTCGTTGCGCTGTTCCGCCAGCGGCCGGGTGCCGTCGATGATGAAGAACAGATTGCGGCGCTTCTGTTTGGTCAGGATATCGTAGGCGGTGTTGTTCATCGCCAGATGATCGGAGGACACCACGATCACGGTATTGCTGAAATAGGGCGAGCGTTTGATCTTGTCGATCAACGCGGCGATGTGTTGCTGGCTGCAGGCCACCGCGCTCAGCGAGCGGTTTTCTTTATTCTGCCAGGCGTAACTTTTCTTGCTGCAGCCGGCGGAGATAAAGCCGTCCGGGTGATGGGTGTCGACGGTCAGGGTAAACAGCGAGAAGGGTTGGCGCTGCTTGGACAGCTCGACGAACTTGCCGTACACCACGTCCAACACGCTGTCGTCGTACCAGCCCCAGTCGTTTTTGTAGCTCGGATCGGCGACCTGTTCGCGCAGCTCTTTGAAGCCGTAAACGTAGTCGAAGCCGTGGGATTTCAGGAAGGTGTCTTTACCGGCGAACGCCAGCTCGGCGCCCTGATAGAAATAGTTGCTGTAGCCGGCGGCCTTCAGCACGTCGCCCAGGCAGACGTTCTCCGGGTAGAAGGTGGAGACCGCGCTGGAGGCGTTGCCGTCGAAGGGCGCGAACAGCGGAATGCCGCACTGCGAGGCGACCATGCCGGCGATGGTGTAACCGGTGCCCGGCAACTGCTGGGTGTTGCTGAAATCGATACTGTCTGCGCGCAGGGCGTTCAGCTCGTCGGCCAGGCCGGGAAACAGCTCGGTATCGAAGTAGGTGCGCTCCAGGCTCTCGGCATAGATGTACACCAGGTTCGGCCGCTTGCCCTGTACGGTCTTTTTCGGCGCTTTGTAGTAGGTGGTGAAATCGGCGGTATCGCCGACGATCTGGCTCTTGACCAGCAGCGAGATGTCCTGAAACGCCGGGGTGGTGCCGACCGAAAACAGCGCCAGCAGTACGGCGACGACGCTGTAGGCCACGCTGCTGCCTTTGGCCTTGCGGCGCAGCAGGCTGCGGGCCAGCACTGCGAAGATGAGCCCCAAGGCCGCCAGCAGGCCGATAAACGGCAGCACGTATTTGCTGATGCCCGCGCCTTTGAGGCTGCTGGTGACGGTGTAGATCACCGCATCGGTGATGCCGTCGCCGGTGAAGTAGTTGCTGGCGATCAGGATGACGTTCAGCACCAGATAGCTGCCGAGCAGCGTCAGCAAAATGGCGAACCACCAGCGGTTGGCGGCGGCCCGGGTGCGATAAATCAAAATTGACGCCAAAAAGAGAACAAACGAAACGACTGCTAATACCATCCGCCAAACCTTGTCTGATTGAAATAAAACCGTTGCTGCCCTGGTTTGCGCCGCCGAGCGTGCCGCAGCGCGAAAAGTGAAGGGTATAGCCTATTGCCGGCGGCGGAACAACGCGCGATCTCCCGCTACGGCCGACGAGCGGCGGCTATTGTACATTTTTATGACAATAGTGTGACGTTAATCACGCCGACGGCGGCCTCGGCGGCGAAAGCTTGCTGGTCGGAGGTTTCGCTCTACGCTTAATGAGCGCCACGACGGTGCGCCCATCAGCCATTCAGGAGGAAATATGCAGACGATTCCCGCCGCGGTACTCGACGATCTGGCCCCGCAAGGCGTGTTGCGCGCGGCGATCAACTACGGCAATCCGGTGCTGGCGCAGGCCGGGACCGGTGGCAAACCGCAAGGCGCTTCGGTGGAGCTGGCCGCCGCGCTGGCCCAGGAGTTGGGCGTGGCGCTCGAACTGGTCACCTATGACGCGGCGGGCAAGGTGTTCGCCGATCTGGACAGCGGCGCCTGGAACCTGGCGTTTATGGCCATCGAGCCGGTGCGCGCGGCGCAGATCGCCTTCAGTGAGCCGTACGTGATCATCGAGGGGACTTATCTGGTGGCGAACGACGCGCCTTACTTTGAGGTGGCGCAACTCGACAGGCCGGAGGTGCGCATAGCGGTCGGCCAGGGGGCGGCGTACGATCTGTTTTTATCGCGCACGCTGCAGCAGGCGCAGCTGGTGCGGGCGGCAACTTCCGCCGAGGCGATCGCGCTGTTTTTCGAACGCGGGCTGGAGGCAGCGGCCGGCGTGCGCCAGCCACTGCAGGCTGCTGCGGCCGCCCATCCCGGCTACCGGGTGCTGGAGGGACATTTCACCGCCATCCGCCAGGCGATGGCGGTGCCGCGGCAAAAAACGCAGGGCGCCGCCTACGTGAACGATTTTATCGAGCGCTGCAAAGCCAACGGGTTGGTGAAGGCGGCCTTGCAGCGCAGCGGCCAGGGCGAGGTGACGGTGGCGCCGCCGGCCGCCTCGGCGTGATCAGTTCAGCTCCACCGCGTACTGTTCTACCGGGGTGATTTTCTTGATCAGCTTGTTATCGAACAGGAACTGTTCGTAAGCCTGGTAGCGGGCCCGATCCAGCTTCGCCGGATCGCGCGCGAACAGCGGCAGGCTGGCTTGCCACGCCTGCTTGTTCAGCTCGGTATTCAGCTCCGGGTGCGCCTTGGCGAATGCCAGCCAGGTGTCCTGCGGGTGCGCATGCAGGTAGTCGCTGCCTTTCTTCAGCGCGGCGAGGAATTTGCGGATTTTCGGCTCGTTCACCGCATCGCGGTTGGCGACGATGATCAGTTCGTCGTAGGCCGGCACGCCGTAATCTTCGACGTTGAACACCACCGGCGTCTTACCCTGCAGCTTCAGCTCCAGCGCTTCGATGTTGCGGTAGCCGCCGATCACCGCATCGACCTGGCCCGCCAGCAGGGCGCTGGTCAGCTGGAAGTTGACGTTGATGAGCTTGATGTCCTGCGGTTTGAGGTGCTCGTGTTCGACCATGGTGGCCAGCGTCGCTTGTTCGATGCCGCTGACCGAGTAACCCACCGTTTTGCCTTTGAGATCCGCCGGTGAGGTGATGTTTTTATCCAGCGCGATCACCGTATTCAGCGGTGTGTTGATCAGCGTGCCGACCCGCATCAGCGGCAGGCCCTGATCGGCGAAGAAGTGCAGCTGCGGTTGATAGGTGATGGCGAGGTCTGCCTGTTTGGCGGCCACCAGCCGCGGCGGCAGCGCCGGATCGGACGGCGGCACGATCTTGACGTCCAGCCCTTCGGCCTTGAAGGCGCCGATCTGCTCGGCCACCATAATCGGTGCGTGATCGGGGTTGATGTACCAGTCGAGCACCAGCGTCAGCTTTTCGGCCGCGCCGGCCTGGCCGGTGATGGCGGCGCCCAGCAGCAGCCCGCAAACGGTTTGTTTGATCATGGTCGTTCCTTTATCCCTGGTTATGGTTGCAATCATCAGTCGTTTTCCGGCGCCCAGGCGATCAGGCGCCGCAGCAGCGCATCCACCGCAGTCCACAGCAGCACAGTCATCAGCACCAAAATAAACAGCGCGGCGAAGCAGATGTCGGTCTGCATACGCGCGTTGGCGTTAAGCATCACGTAGCCCAGCCCTTCGGCCGAGCCGACCCATTCGCCGATGATGGCGCCGATCGGCGCGACCGCGGCGGCCATGCGCAGGCCGGAACCGAAGGCCGGCAGCGCAGCCATCAGCCGCACGTGCCGCAGCTGCGCCCAGCGCGAAGCGCGCATCGTGCGCGCCAGATCGAGATAGTCGTTGTTGACCCGGCGCAGCCCGTCGAAGAAGGCCGACACTACCGGGAAGAAGATCACCAGTACCGCCATCGCCACCTTGGCGCTCATGCCGAAGCCGAACCACAGCACCAGCAGCGGGGCCAGGGCGAACACCGGTATCGCCTGGCTGGTGAGCACCAGCGGCATCAGCCAGCGCTGCAGGCGCGGCGAGAAGATCATGCACAGCGCAAGCGCGGCGCCGAGCAGTACGCCCAGCGCCAGCCCGCTGACGATTTCCGAAGCGGTGACCAGCGTGTGCCAGGCGAGATAGCTGCGCCCGTCCCATAGCGCCTGCGCCACCGCGCCCGGCGTGGGCAGCAGAAAGGCCGGAATGCCGCTTTGCACCGCCAACCACCACAGCAGCAGCAGGCCGGCAAACACCGTCAGCCCACGCCGCAGGCGGGTAAGCCCACGTTCTTTGGCGATATTCATTGCGCTGCCCTCACCAGCTGTTGGAGCAGTTCGGCCTGGCTTTTCAGCAGGTCGGCGTCATCCGGTGCGCGCGGCGGTTGCCCGCTGATGCGGTGGGTGTCGTCGAGGCCCAGCGGCCAGGGCGACAGCACCAGCAGCCGGTGGCTCAGGCGGCAGGCCTCCATCGGATCGTGGGTGATCAGCAGCACGGTGTTTTGCGCCAGCAGTTCGGCGGCCAGGCTCTGGATCTCGGCGCGGGTAATGGCGTCCAGCGCGGAAAAGGGTTCGTCCATCAGCACGATCGGCTGGCGTTCGTAGAGCGTGCGGGCGATGGCAGCGCGCTGGCGCATCCCGCCGGACAGCGAGGCGGGCAGGCTGCGGCCATGCGCGGCCAGGCCCACGCGCTCCAGCAGGTGTGCCGCCCACGCCCGGTCCGGTGTTTCGCCGCGCAGCCGCGAGCCGAGGGCGACGTTCTCTTCGATGGTCAGCCACGGGTAGAGCAGATCTTTTTGCCCCATATAGGCGATGCGCCCGGCGATCGGCTGGCCGTCGCTGCCGGCTACCGTGCCCGAGGTGGCCCGTTCCAGGCCGGCGATGATCTTCAGCAAACTGGTTTTGCCGGCGCCGCTGGCGCCGAGCAGGGCGACGAAGCTGCCGCCGGCGATGTCGAAGCTCAGCCGATCAAAGACGATTTTCTGACCGAAACGCAGGCTGAGATCCCGCACCTGAATGCCGGGCGGGAGAAGCGGGGAGGTCATGAGGCGTTCAGCCCCATCTGCCAAAAAGCCGATTCCAACTGGGTGGCGGTGGTGAAAATCTGCGCCAGCTCAGTGAGGCGGCTTTGCGCGCCACGCTGATGACCGACGGTCTCGAGCAGCTCGATGGCGGCACGCACGCCGGCCAGATAGCCCTCGTCGCCGTAGTTGCGGATCCAGGAGGCGTAAGGATTGCCCTCCATCTTGGTGGCGGGATCGTGCAGCAGCCGCAGGCCAATTTCGGCATAGCCGGCCACGCAGGGCAGCAGGCCGGCCAGCAGATCGAGGGCGTCGCCGGCATGGCCGATATCCAGCACGTAACGGGTGTAGTTCATGGTCTCCGCCGCTTCCGGCTGGGCGGCGATCTGCGCTTCGCTCAGCCCCCATTCGGCGCAGTAGGCCACGTGCAGCGGCAGTTCGGCGACGATGCCGTTAAGCGAGGCGGTGGCGGCGCGCATCTCCGGCAGGGTACGCAGCTTGCTGACCAGCAGCGCGTAGGCGCGGGCGAAGTGCAGCAGGAACAGGTAGTCCTGGGTCAGGTAGCGGCGAAAAGCGCGTTCGGGCAAGGTGCCGGCGGCGAGCTGCTGCAGAAACGGGTGCTCGACGTAGTCCTGCCAGTGGCTGCCGGCATGTTGGCGCAGCCGGCCGTAAAGACCGTTTTCGAACAGGGTGGTGATGGACATGGGACCTCCTTGAGTCAGTGGAGATCCGGGCACGCTGGGGTATGAACAGGCAACGGGTGAGAGCGTTGTTACCTAACCGTCCCTTCGCTGGCATGACCCAGATCAGGTTCAAAGGGTTCGGCTTGCGCCATCTCAGCCCGTAACAGGACACCCCTCGGAGCTGCTTGTTATACGACATTTGTTTTTTGATTACAATCGCCGGGCGGCGCGGCGGCAATCGGTTCGTTTAGTGCGATCGTGGGCGATTTTACTGGCGCAGAGCGCGCGCTTTTTGTCACTGTAGGCCGATGATTCTGCCTTTGAGGACGATTCCCGATGAAAAAGATTGGTTTTCTCTCGTTCGGCCACTGGTCGCCTTCCGCCCAGTCCGGCACCCGTTCCGCGGCGGATGCGCTGCTGCAGTCCATCGATCTGGCGGTCGCCGCCGAAGATCTGGGGGCGGACGGCGCCTATTTTCGCGTACACCACTTTGCGCGCCAGCTGGGATCGCCGTTCCCGCTGTTGGCCGCCATCGGCGCCAAAACCCAACGTATCGAAATCGGCACCGGCGTGATCGACATGCGCTATGAAAACCCGCTGTACATGGTGGAAGACGCCGGCGCGGCGGATCTGATCGCCGGTGGGCGGCTGCAGCTCGGCATCAGCCGCGGCTCGCCGGAGCAGGTGATCGACGGCTGGCGCTATTTCGGCTATGCCCCGGCCGACGGCGAGAGCGACGCGGACATGGCCCGCCGCCATACCGAAGTGTTCCTGGAAGCGCTGCGCGGTGAAGGGTTCGCCGAACCCAATCCGCAGCCGATGTTCCCGAATCCGCCCGGGCTGCTGCGGCCGGAGCCGTTTTCCGCCGGGCTGCGCGACCGCATCTGGTGGGGTGCCGGTTCGAACGCCACCGCCGTCTGGGCGGCGAAGCTCGGCATGCACCTGCAAAGTTCGACGCTCAAGAACGACGAGACCGGCGAACCTTTCCACATTCAGCAGGCCAAGCAGATCCGCGCCTACCGCGCCGCCTGGCAAGAGGCCGGCCATACGCACGAGCCGCGGGTTTCCGTGAGCCGCAGCATCTTCGCGCTGGTGGATCAGCGGGATCGCAACTACTTCGGCGGCGGTGGCAAGGAGGGCGATCAGCTGGGATATATCGACGCGCAGACCCGGGCGATCTTTGGCCGCAGCTATGCCGCCGAGCCGGACGAGCTGATAAAACAGCTGGCGCAGGACGAGGCCATCGCCGAAGCGGATACGCTGCTGCTGACCGTGCCTAACCAGCTGGGCGTGGAGTACAACGCCCACGTCATCGAATCGATTTTAACCCATGTCGCGCCGGCGCTCGGCTGGCGCTAAACGGAGGAGTGGCATGTCACGCATTTTCATTACCGGCTCGGTAGACGGGCTGGGCCGCGCCGCCGCGCAAACGCTGTTGGACGAAGGGCATCAGGTGATTTTGCATGCGCGTGAGCCCGGCCGTTTGGACGCGGTGCGCGATCTGCTGGATCGCGGCGCGCAGGCCGCGATCGGCGATCTGTCCGATGTGCAGCAGATCCGGCTGCTCGCCGAGCAGGTCAATCGCCTCGGCCGCCCGGACGCGGTGATCCACAACGCCGGTATGTTTACCGGGCCGCAGGTGATGCCGGTGAACGTGATTGCGCCTTACCTGCTGACGGCCCTGATCGAACGCCCCAAGCGCATCGTCTACCTGAGCAGCAGCATGCACTTTGACGGCGTGCCGGAACTGAACGGCGTAGACTGGCTCGGCGGCGCAGCCGGTTCCTATTCGGACAGCAAACTGTTCGTCACCGCGCTGGCCGCCGCCGTGGCGCGCCTGTGGCCCGGCGTCATCAGCAGCGCGGTCGATCCCGGCTGGGTGCCGACCAAAATGGGCGGCGCGGATGCGCCCGACGATCTGGCGTTGGGACATGTGACGCAGGTGTGGTTGGTGACCAGCGATGAGCCGCAGGCCCTGGCGACCGGCGGTTATTGGCACCATCAGCAACGGTTCGATCCCCATGCCGCGGTGCACGACGAGGCGTTTCAAACGGCGCTGCTGGCGCAGTTAGCGCGCGTCAGCGGAGTGAGCCTGCCGCAGGCTTGAATGGCTATTCCTTCCAGGCCCGTCGAGGTTATCGGCGGGCTTTTTTATGCCCGCAGGATGAACCGGCGAGGTTTTTCTTATACAGTGGCTGCATGACCTGTTTTGCTCGTTCTTCCTATTATCGCCATGCATACATTCCTGATTATCGTCCCTGAAGGGGGCATGCTGTTCGAAGCGGCGGGCATCGCCGATATCCTGATGCAGGCCAACCGTCTGAGCCCTGCCGAGGCGCCGCTGTATCAGATCGCGGTCGCCACCACGCAATCCCATCGGGTGATACACGGTCTGTCCGGGCTGAGCCTGTTGGCCGATCATCGCCTGGCGGATCTCGATCCGGCACTGCCGCGCGATACCGTCATCGTCGCCGGCAAAGGGGCGACCGAAGCAGAGGGCGCCCTGGTGGCGGATTGGCTGCGCCGGGCGGCCCCGCAGGCGCGCCGAATCGCCTCGGTCTGCGGCGGGGCTCTGCTGCTGGCCGAGGCCGGATTGCTGGACGGACGGCGGGCGACCACCCACTGGCGGCTGGCGGAAACGCTGCAGGCGCGCTTCCCGCGGGTGCAGGTCGAGAATGGCCCAATCTACGTGCAGGACGGGCCGATCTGGACCTCCGGCGGCGTCAGTTCCGGCTTCGACCTGACGCTGGCGCTGGTGGAAGACGACTATGGTTTCGTGCAGGCGCGCGAAGTGGCTCAGGATCTGGTGATGTTTCTGCGCCGCCCCGGCGGGCAGGCGCAGTTCAGCCGCTACCCGCTCAACCAGGCCAAATCGCCGGGCCCGATCCGCGATCTGCAGTCCTGGATCCTGGAAAACCTCGCCGACGATCTCAGCGTCGAACGGTTGGCCGAACGCGTGGCGATGAGCCCGCGCAACTTTACCCGCGTGTTCACCCGCGAGACGGGCATTTCTCCCGCCAAATTCGTCGAAGAAGGGCGGTTGCATACCGCCAGACAGCGCCTGGAGCAGAGTGCGCAAGGCATAGAGCAGATCGCCCTGGCTACTGGCTTTGGCAACGGCCTTAACCTGCGGCGGGTGTTTGAGCGAAAACTGCAGCTGACCCCGAGCGAATACCGCGAACGCTTTCATGCGCGCAATTTGGCGTAAATTGATTGGTAAGTGTCATTTACGCCGCTTCGGGGCAGGGCTAGAGTTGAGGCAAAGCCCATAACGAGGAGAGCATCATGGTGAGAGTTGGCATTAACGGCTTCGGCAGGATCGGGCGCAACGTACTGCGCGCGGCACTGGGTCGCAGCGATTTTGAAGTGGTGGCGATCAACGATCTGACGGACAGCAAAACGCTGGCGCACCTGCTGAAATACGACACGCTTTCCGGCACCCTGGCGGCCAAGGTGGAAGCCGGCGACAATCAGCTGCTGCTGGACGGCCGGCCGATTCAGGTGTTTTCGCAGCGCGATCCCGCCGAGATCCCCTGGAGCAGCGTGGGCGTGGACGTGGTGATCGAAGCGACGGGCTTCTTTACCGATAAAGCCAAGGCGGAAGTGCACATCACGCACGGCGGTGCCAAGCGGGTGATTATCTCGGCGCCGGCCAAAAACGACGACATCACCATTGTCATGGGGGTTAACGACCAGCTCTACGATCCGGCGCTGCATAAAGTGGTCAGCAACGGCAGCTGCACCACTAACGGGCTGGCGCCCGCCGCGCAGGTGCTGCATCAGGCCTTCGGCATCGAATACGGGCTGATGAACACCACCCACGCCTATACCAACAGCCAGGCGCTGCACGATCAGCCGGAAAAAGATCTGCGCGGCGCGCGGGCGGCGGCGGAGTCGATCGTGCCTTACTCCAGCGGCGCGGCCAAGGCGCTCGGCAAGGTGATCCCGGATCTCGACGGCCGCCTGACCGGTTACTCGCTGCGGGTGCCGGTGCCGGTGGTTTCCATCGTCGATTTGACGGTGACGCTGAAACGCCCGGCGACGGTGGAGGAGATTAACGCCGCTTTCCGCGCGGCGGCGGCGTCCGGCCCGCTGAAAGGGATCCTGGGCTACAGCGATGAACCGCTGGTGTCGAGCGACTATCGGGGCGATGCGCGTTCGTCGATCATCGACGGCCTGTCCACGCTGGTGATCGGCGGTAATCTGGTGAAAGTACTCGCCTGGTATGACAACGAGTGGGGCTTCTCCAACCGCTTGGTCGATCTGGCGCTGCTGATGGAAAAACGCGGGCTGTAAACGCCCAACAGCAAAAAGCCCGCTTAAGTTTCCTTAAGCGGGCTTCTCTAAATATGGCTCCTCTGACTGGACTCGAACCAGTGACATACGGATTAACAGTCCGCCGTTCTACCGACTGAACTACAGAGGAATCGTGTGAACGGGGCGCATGATATCCAGCGGCCCCGGGTGTGTCAACGCTAAATTGCCCCAGGCGGTGCGACTGCTCGGTATCTGAGCAATATACCCGTCAATCAGCCCATTGCGCGTCGTTTTCCGCCTGGGCGCGCAGCAGGCGCGCCAGCGGATCCTGGCGGTAGAAGCGGCAAAAGTGCTGGTACAGCGCCGGGAAGCGTTCGGCCAGCAGCTCGGGGGCGCTGAAGAAATACTCCGACAGCACGGCGAAGCACTCGGCCGCATCGGTGGCGGCGTAGGCATCCATGCTGGCGGCCTCTTCACCGACCATGTCTATCTCGTCCTGCAGGCTTTCCATCGCGGCGTGCAGATCGTGCTCCCAGGCGGCCACCTCGCGCAGCGGGATCGGCGGCACGCCGGTGGCAACGCCGCCGTTGCGCATATCCAGTTTGTGCACCGCTTCGTGGATCACCAGATTGAAACCGGAGAGATCGAAAGAGTCCTGCACGTCTTGCCAGTTGAGCACGATCGGCCCCTGTTCCCAACTCTGGCCCGACTGCACCACCGGCCCCGAGTGCACCAGGCCAATTTCGTCCTGCCATTCGTCTTCCACCACGAACGGCGTGGGGTAGAGCAAGATTTCATTGAAGCCGTCGAGGCATTCTGCGCCGAGCTCCAGCACCGGCAGGGCGAACAGCAGGGCGATGCGCGCCTGCATTTGCGAGGTGAGCTGCAGCCCCTGCAGCGGCACGATGCGCTTTTGCTGCAAGATTTGCCCGGCAACGGCCACCAGCCGCTGCCGCTCCTGCTCATTCAGCGGCGAGAGCAGCGGGATCGCCAACGCGTCCTGCCACTGGGCCTGAGTGTCTGCCTGGGGTTGAGAGGGTTGAGTCGCTTTCCACGGCCATTTAATCATCAGGTTGCTCGTAAACTCATCACTTGAACGTTCAGCGGTATGCTAATGCTGTAAAAATGCCGTAAAAGCGGGCATGATAGCAAGCGTTGTTAGGAGAGATGCCGGAGCGGCTGAACGGACCAGTCTCGAAAACTGGAGTAGGGGCAACTCTACCGGGGGTTCAAATCCCCCTCTCTCCGCCACTATTCAATCACTTACGAATAAATCTTTCAACGATCCCCATCACAGTAAAACCAGCGTTCCTATCGGCTGTCGTCCCTCATTTCCCTGTCCCGACGTTATCAAACCGTCTTTTCGTCTTACTCTTTGTTCTGCAGTGATCGCCACCCCGGTCTGCGCCGCTTTCCCGTTTTTACGCCTCCTGTCACGCGATGCGGTGTTGTACTGTTGCCCGCGGGTAAGGTAATTTGCTGATGGCAATGACGACTGACGCGGGGGCTAACGGGCATGAACGAGAAAATCGACTATCACATCGAGAAATACCATTTCGCGCCGCTGGATGAGGCCCCCAGGCTCGCGCACCAGTGGAGCGAGGTGCTGAACGAGTGCCGCGAGACGCAGGCCGGAGCGGAGGAGCGTCTGCGCATTGCGCTGCTCAACGTGGATTATGTGACCAGTTTTGAATTGCCTTTCCGGTTATTGCTGGTGCGGGCGCCGCAGCTGATCGCCGGAATACGTGAAGAGCTGCCGCTCAGCCAGAAGAATGTGGTGTTCAACGGCAAGCGTTTCGGCTGCGTCTACAGCCTGAAAAGTGATTTGAGCGGCGTGCCGGAGGCCTTTCAGTACAGCCTGTCGACCCGCATTCACCGCCGGGCGGCATCGGGCGTGGACGCGCTGCCATACCGGGAAATCGCCAAGGCGCTCAAGGCGCCGCGTGAGCGGCTCAGGTTGGCGCTCGAGCAAGGGCTGCCGGTAACGGCGCTGGACGGATTGTTCTGGTTCGGCATCCAGCGCATTGCCGCCGAGGTGCGCAGGCTAAGAAAAACCGGCATGGCGATCGTGACGGCGGAAACGGAGATCTTCGACACCCTGACCGGCACGACGCGCAAGGTTCCGGTGTACCGCCTGGCCGAGCGTTAATTGTCGTTTCAGCGGAAAGGAGGTTCATACCAGGAACCTCCTTAATCATGGTACCGCTTACCGATAGGCTTCATTGCGCGCAATCGCGTATTTCCCGCTGCCCAGCAGCAGGATGACGATCCCGCCCATAAAGAACACCAGTTCGTTTTCAATGCCCCAGGCACCGACGTCGGTGACGGTGAACACTTTACCGGTACCCACCATCAGAAACGCCACTACCAGCGTAAAGGCGTAAACCAGCGCGGCGGGGCGGGTGAACAGCCCCAAAATGATCAGTATGGGTGCCAGTATCTCCCCCACATACACGCCATAGGCGATGAAGGCGGGTAGCCCTTGCTCCTGCAACGCGCCGGCGATCCAGCCGACGCCATGCTGAATTTTCGCCACGCCGTGAAACAGCATCAGCCCGCCGAAGGTCAGTCTGAGCGCCAGCTTGCCCGCGTCCGGGCGATCAAAAAGGCGGGTGAATGCCGCATTCAGTGACTTAACCATGGCCTTTCCTCCTGAATAGGAATGATTTTTAATCAATATATCAGCCAGGTGAATGTGAAAGATGTCCTGGATCAGTAAAACGACGGGCTTTACGCTGAATCCTCGGGTGAAGTTTGGCGGGAATTTTGCCCGGCAACGCAGGCTGTCCCCGCGACCAAAATCGCGGTAAAATGCAGCAGTTGACCTTATCGCACGCCATCAGGCCGCCGTACTCGCTATGAAAATGCGCAAACCGCGCCGTCCGCCCGGGCGGTGGATATATTACATCCTGCATGAAGACATGCTGTGGCCCTGCCCGGTCAAATGGGAGTGGGAGAGCGGCTATAACGCCTGGCTGCCGTTTTACTATTCCCCCACGCTGGAGTTCGTTGCCGGCAACCCCGCCCGTGCCACCAAGGTCAGCAACGGTCGGCGCTAAGCGTGCTGCTCGCCTTGCTGCCCGGCATCCGCTCACCTAAGATCATTACATCACCCACAGGTTTCCGGGAGCTCCCATGTCTACTCTGTTTCGCACTTCTTTTTGCGGTGCGGTGGCGTTGCTGCTGCTTGCGGGTTGTCAGCAGACGGCGCATAAGCCGGCGCCGCCGCTGCAGGCGCAGTTGGATCATATCGCTTCGATGCTGGCCGGTGGGCACTTTCTGCGCGTGGACTGCGGGCGCAGCGATGTGCCGGACGATGTAAAACTGCAACGCACCGCGATGCGTGCGGCTCAGCACCGCGGCTGGGATACGCATGCGGCAGGGTATCGGCAGTTGCCGGCGCTCACCCAAGCGCGTTACCTGACTCTGCAGCAGGATAATCAGCTGCTGACGGACAAATGCGCCACGCTCAGCCGCAGTACCGCACGTTTTATCGCGGCGGCGCAGGCCGATCAGGAAGACTACATAGAGTAGCGTTGCGGTGAGCCCTTCGGGCGCTCGCCATGGGCGCCCAAAATTTCTTTGCAGGATAACGATTTATCGATCATCATTTGAAATGATGTTTCACTTTCATCCATCGAGCCCACCTTGAACCTGTATGCCGCACTGCGTCAGCGCGTGGAGAATACGCCCTGGTACGCCAAACGGAAAAGCTACCGCGTGCTGTTCTGGCGCGAGATCACGCCGCTGGCGGTGCCGATCTTTCTGGAGAACGCCTGCGTTCTGTTGATGGGGGTGCTGAGCACCTTTCTGGTGAGTTGGCTTGGCAAAGAGGCGATGGCCGGGGTGGGGCTGGCGGACAGCTTCAACATGGTGATCATCGCCTTTTTCGCCGCGGTAGATCTCGGCACCACCGTGGTGGTGGCCTTCAGCCTCGGTAAGCGAGATCGCCGGCGAGCGCGCGCGGCGGCGCGTCAATCGCTGGTGTTGATGACTGGCGTGGCGTTGCTGTTGGCGGCGGGCATTCATCTGGCGGGCGAGCCTATCATTGATGTGATCGCCGGTGCGGCCTCGCCGGAGGTGAAGGCGCTGGCGCTCTCTTACCTGCAGACTACGGTGTGGAGCTACCCGGCGGCGGCGATTGCGCTGATTGGCAGCGGCGCGTTGCGCGGTGCAGGCAACACCAAGATCCCGCTGCTGATCAACGGCGGTATGAATATTCTCAATATCATCATCAGCAGCATCCTGATTTACGGCATGCTCGGCTGGCACGGGCTGGGCTTCATCGGCGCCGGGCTGGGGCTGACGATTTCCCGCTATATTGGCGCGATCGCCATTCTCTATGTGTTGGCGATCGGTTTTAACCCGGCGCTGCACATCACGCTGAAAAGCTATTTCACGCCGCTGAAAATGAGCATCCTGTGGGAAGTGCTGGGTATCGGTATTCCCGCCAGCGTCGAATCGGTGCTGTTCAACGGCGGCAAGCTGTTGACGCAGATGTTCGTCGCCGGCATGGGCACCAACGTGATCGCCGGTAACTTCATCGCCTTTTCCATCGCTTCGCTGATCAATTTGCCGGGCAACGCGCTGGGCTCGGCCTCGACCATCATCGTTGGCCGGCGACTCGGCAAAGGTGAGATCGGCCAGGCGGAACGGCAGCTGCGTCATATTTTCTGGCTGTCGACCCTCGGGCTGACCGCCATCGCCTGGAGCACGGCGCCGCTGGCCGGGGTATTCGCCGCGTTTTATACCTCTCAGGATGACGTAAAGACGGTAGTGAAAACCCTTATCTGGCTCAACGCCGCCTTTATGCCGATTTGGGCCGCTTCCTGGGTGTTGCCTGCCGGGTTGAAAGGCGCGCGCGACGCCCGCTTCGCCATGTGGGTGACGATGCTGGGCATGTGGGGTTGCCGCGTGGTGGCCGGCTATGTGCTGGGCATCGAACTGGGCATGGGGGTGGTGGGCGTCTGGTTGGGGATGTTCCTCGATTGGGCGGTGCGTGGCGCTTTGTTTTACTGGCGAATGGTCAGCGGGCGCTGGCTGTGGAAATATCCGCGGGTCAAACGCCGGGAGGCCGGGTAACGCCATGCAGAGCGAACCTGGCGAGCCGGCCTCAGTATAAAAGCGTCATCGCGCTGAAGAACAGCAGCGTCAACGCAATGATGATGACGTTTTGCGTGGCTTTGCGTACCAGTTTGCCGGCGCTCAGGCGGCTGTCGATGACGTAAAGCAACGGCACCATCAGCAGCACGTAGGCGAACATCAACATGGCGGTAAAAGGCTGCACATTCATTCCGGCGGCTCCTGTGAGTCGTCATGGCCGATCAGGTGCACCAGCACGGCCTCTGTTTGATGGGGAAGCCCAACGAAGGGCGGATTGCCGGGGGGAGCCGGTTCGAACGACAGGCCGGCGCGCCGCGTCTTCACCGCCGCTTGCAGGATCTTCTTTTGGTGTCTTTGCGTGTGGTCGACCATGCGCCTCCGAATAGGGCCGCCCGCAGGCGGCCGACTGCCGTATTGCCCATTAAGATGGATAAGAATTGTGGGCCACTGCCAAGTCCACGCACCCATAATATTGCGAATGATAATTATTATCAATAATGAAAGTGAAAAAATTAAGGGTATTGCGGGTGGCGCATCAGGCGGGGTGTAAAAAGAAAAAGCACGCCTTGCGGCGTGCTTTGCGGGGTATTAGCGGTGGCGGTTACTTCTGATCGGGCAGCGCGTAAGCGACCACGTAGTCGCCCAGCTTGGTGCCGAAGGAACCATGGCCGCCGGCGAAGATCAGGACGTACTGCTTGCCGTTGACCTCATAGGTCATCGGCGTCGCCTGACCGCCGGCCGGCAAGCGCGCTTCCCACAGTTTTTCACCGTTGGTCACGCTGAAAGCGCGCAGATAGTTGTCTGCGGTAGCGCCGATGAAGAACACGTTACCGGCGGTGGTCACCGGGCCGCCCAGCATCGGCATGCCCATTTTAAACGGCAGCGGCAGCGGGGAGCTGTCGCGCACGGTGCCGATGCGTTTTTTCCACACGATGTCGTTGGTTTTCAGATCAACGGCGGAAATGTAACCCCAGGCCGGCTGTTTGCACGGCAGGCCGAACGGTGACAGGAATGGGTTCAGCGTGACGCCGAACGGCACGCCATACTGCGGCTGGATACCGGTTTCGGTGCCGCTGCCACCCTTGTCGCCTTCCGGCGGCTCAATCGGGTTGCCTGGGCCGCGTGGGATCAGTTTGGACACAAACGGCAGCGCGATCGGGTTGGCGATGGCGATTTCGCGATCGGTATCGACGGCCAGGCCGCCCCACTCGAACATGCCGAGGTTACCCGGGAACACCAGCGTGCCTTGCTCGGAAGGCGGGGTGAAGGTGCCTTCATAACGCAGGCTGTGGAACATGACGCGGCAGACCAGCTGGTCATAGATGGTCGCGCCCCACATGTCCGCACCGGTCAGTTTCTTCTCAGGACGGAAGGTCAGCTCGGAGAACGGCTGAGTCGGGGACAGACGATCGCCTTTAGCCGGCCCCTGCGGTACCGGTTTTTCCGGCGCCGGCACGACCAGTTCGCCGTTGGTGCGGTTCAGCACGAAGATGTTACCGGTTTTGGTCGGCACATAAATGACCGGCACTTTTTTACCGCTCTTGTCGGTAATGTCCGCCAGGGTCGGCTGTGCCGGCACGTCCATATCCCACAGGTCATGGTGTACCGTCTGATAGAACCAGGCCAGCTTGCCGGTGGAGGCGTTCAGCGCCAACAGGCCGCTGGCGTAGCGCTCCATTTCCGGGGTGCGGTTGCCGCCCCAGATGTCCGGTGTGGCGACGCCCATCGGCAGATAGACGATATCCAGCTTGGCGTCATAGGCGGCCGGTGCCCAGGAGTTAGGCGAGTTCGGCACGAAGTGATGCTCGTCCGCCGGGATGGCGTTCGGATCTTTCGCGCCCGGATCGAAGGCCCACAGCAGTTTGCCGGTGTTGACGTCGAAGCCGCGGATTACGCCGGATGGCTCGCGGGTGGAGTAGTTGTCGGTCACTGCGCCGGCGACGACGATCACTTTATCGGTGATCACCGGCGGCGAAGTCGGTTCATAGTGGCCCGGCGTCGCATACGGCATGTTGCTCTGCAGATTCAGCTCGCCGTTGTTGGCGAAGTCCGGGCACGGTTTGCCGGTTTCGGCGTCCAGCGCGAACAGGCGGCCGTCGTTGACCGGCAGAATGATGCGGCGCGCGCACATCGCCGGTGCGGCATTGCCGGCAGCGTCTGCAGCGGCAGCGGTTTCGTGGTAAGACACGCCGCGGCAGGTGATGTGCTGGAAGGTCGGGTTGTACTTCAGCTGCGGATCAAACTTCCACTTTTCTTTACCGGTAGCGGCATCCAGCGCAAACAGCTTCTGGTGCGGCGTACACATGTACAGGGTATCGCGGATCTTGATCGGCGTGACTTCGTTGGTGATCTCACCCGGATCGTTGGCGGTCTTCAGATCGCCGGTCTGGAAACGCCAAACCTCTTGCAGCTGGCCAACGTTTTTGTCGTTGATCTGGCTCAGCGGCGAGTAACGGGTGCCTTCCTGGGTGCGGCCATAGGCCGGCCAGTCGGCGGCGGTGGTGTCTTTAGGCTGTACCTGCGCGGCGTCGAGGGTGCCGTTGATCTCTTGCGGATCGTTGAACACGGCATAGGCCAGCGCAATGACGGTGATGACCAGCGCCGCGCTCAGCGCACCGTAGGCGAACTTGCCGTTGGCCACCAGCTTACGGTAGATAAACGGCAGTACCAGCCACAGGCCGAAGAAGAAGGTGACGTCCAGACGCGGCGTCAACGCCCAGAAGTCCGGGCCGACTTCCCACAAGGCCCAAACGGTGGTGCCCAACAGGAACACGGCATACAGCAGCAGCGCGGCGGCGCGGCGGCGGAACAGCAGCCAGGAGGTCGCCAGCAGCACCAGCCCGGCGATGATGTAATACAGCGAACCGCCCAACTTGGCCAGCCAAATGCCGCCGCCGAGCAGATAAAGCCCGCTCAGCGCGGCAAACAGCGCCGTTATGACGATAAGCGGCGATAGTGACGCTTTATTTTGCATAGCAATACCCTTACCAAAAATGAAAGTCCCCGATTTAGAGATTAAGCCAAATCGGAAAAAACACGCGGTTTCTCCCTAATATTTCAGCGGGAAGCCGCTAGGGTGACGTAAAACCCATCCCGTCTTTTAACCTTAAGGTGCTTTGCCTTATTCAAAGCGGTAAGACAAGGTGGCGCCGCCACCCCAGTTGCGACCCGGCGCCGGCTCGAAATAGCGGCCTTGGCCTTCGTTGACGATCACCGAACCGACGTAACGGCGATCGAACACGTTGTCTACCCGGCTGAACACGTCCAGCGCCCAGCGGTTCCAGGTAAAGCGATAACCGGCGTTTACGCCGGCCACGGTGTAAGAGGGGGCCTGCGCGCTGTTGGCGTCGTTGGCCTGAATGTCGCTCATGTAGCGCAGCTCTGCCCCGGCATGCCAGCCTTCCGGCGGCGCAAAGGCCAGCGAGGCGTAGCCCATGTTGCGCGCGATGCCCGGCAGGCGATTGCCGGCGGGGGTACAGCCGGATTTGCCGCACATTTCGCTGCGGTAGATGGCGTCCAGCAGCGTCCAGGCCATATGCAGGCGCCAGTCCAGCGCAAACTCTTGATCCAGCGCCAGCTCCAGGCCGCGCCGCCGGGTTTTGCCGGCGTTGGCGTAGGTAGTATTTGTGTATTGGCTTTTCGCCACCACCAGCTCGTTGTCGGTATCGGTCTGGAACAGGGCGGCGCTCACCAGGCCATTGCCGAGGCGCCGCTTGCTGCCCAGTTCGACGGTGTCGCTGGTGGACGGCTGCAGGCCGAGGTTGAGGCCTGGCTGGCCGTCAGGGCGATAGGAGAGTTCGGTGGTGGTGGGGGTTTCAAAGCCGCGGCCGGCGGAGAGATAGACGTTCCACGCCGGATTGATCTTGTAGTTGAGCGAGCCCATCGGCAGCCACTGGTGGTAGCGTTTGCTGCCGCTGTCGTCGCCGTTGCGCGGCGTGATGTAGTAGTCGGTCGAGTCGAAGCTGACCGTGCTGTAGCGCAGGCCGGCATCCAGCGTCCAGTGCGGCGTCAGTTGCCAGGAGGTTTGCAGGTAAGGATCCAGGTTCCAGATGCGGTTCTTCTCGTTGCGCCGCTGGTCGCCTTTCTCGCCGTAGTCCACTGTGCCGTCTCGCAGAATAAAGTTTTCGAACCCCTGGCGGCGTTCGGTCATGGTTTCATAATCCAGACCGCCGATCAGTGTTACCGGTAACGATGCGAGAGTATCCTCATGCTTCCAGCGAGTGTCAATGCCCTGATATTTTCTTTCCAGCACGATCACCCCGCCGGGATGGGCAGGATTAAGCTGTAGTTCTCTGCGAAACGATTGGTACTGCGTGGTGTGGCGCTCGCCGTGGTAGGCGGTCAGGGTCAGTTCGTCGCGCTCGCTCATCTGGCGTTGATAGCGCAGACCGGCCTGGGTCTGGTCGAGCGATTTGCGGGTGTTGAATTGATCCGCGCGCGGCGCCTGGCGTGGGTTGGCCTTCCATTCCGCCTCGGTCAGGCCGCCCGGATCGCCGGCGTCAATCGAGACGCTGTTGAACATCAGCGTCAGGGTGCTGACGTCGTCCAGCCGCACGCCGAGCTTGCCGTTGCCGAGGTTTTTCCGCGCGGCGCTGTGATCGCGGTAGCCCTGGGTGGTAAAGCGGGTGCCGGAGATGGCGTAGTTGACGTCGCCGGCCTGGGTACCGTCGCCGGTGGCGCCGGTCGCTTTCACCCCGTAGCGCCAGGTGTTGTCGCTGCCGAAATAGCCGCCGGCTTCCAGCGTCGGCGGCTGGGTGCCGGTTATCGTATCAACATTGATAACCCCGCCCGAGGCGTTGCCGTACAGCGCGGAATAAGGGCCGCGCAGCACCTCGATGCGTTCGACGGAATTGATGTCGATATTGGAGGTTTGCCCCTGGCCGTCGGGCATGGTGGCGGGAATGCCGTCGACGTACATGCGCACCCCGCGCACGCCGAACATCGAACGGCTGCCGAACCCGCGTATCGACATCTGCAGATCCTGCGCATAGTTTTGCCGATTTTGGATCTGCAGGCCCGGCACGCTGCCGAGGTTTTCCGACAGGTTAATCTGCGGCGCGGCGTTGCGCAGGGTTTCGCCGTCGATCACGCTGACGGAGACCGGCGACCCCAGCTCGGTCAATCCGGTGGGTTGCGCCATCACCACCAGGGTGTCGCTTTTTTCTTCATTATTTTCTGCCGCCAGTGCCTGGCTGGCGAACATAGGCTGTAGCAATAGCATTGCAGCCGGGGTAAGCACGGCGCTTTTCTTACTGGTCATGGAATAAATCTGCCACTGGTATTGAAAGGGAATCGCAGGTCGATTCAGAGTTAGCCATCTGTCGCTCCATCTACATGACGCTAAACGAAAAGGGTAAGGCATCCTGACGTCAGTATAGAGTATCTCGGGCAGGAACGTTCCCGGAAAAATCTTCAGTTCACAGCGGCGACTTACCGATTCATGAGCCTGGTTCATAAGCCCAAGCGTATTTCGCCCCATAGTCATGGCGGCGGTTGCGTTTTACAGTCATCACACCGGAGCGGCTCCGCGTCAGACGGGGCCGGTATCAATCAGCGGGAGAGTGAAGATGCAAACACGCAAGTTGGGGCGCGAAGGGCTGGAAGTTTCGGCGTTGGGATTGGGCTGCATGGGGCTGAGCTTTGGCTACGGCCCGGCCACCGACAAACGGCAGGCGATCGAACTGATCCGCGCTGCGGTTGACGAGGGGGTGACGTTCTTCGATACCGCCGAGATTTATGGTCCGTTCACGAACGAGGAGCTGCTGGGCGAAGCGCTGGCGCCGGTGCGCGATCGGGTCGTCATCGCCACCAAATTCGGTTTCGATCTGCCGCAGCCGGCGGGGCAACAGGTGTTGAACAGCCGTCCGGAGCATATTCGCCGGGCGGTGGAAGGTTCGCTGAAGCGCCTGCGGATAGAGACGATCGATTTGCTGTATCAGCACCGTGTCGATCCCGAGGTGCCTATCGAGGAGGTGGCCGGTACGGTGCAGCAACTGATTCGCGAAGGGAAAGTGAAGTACTTCGGCCTGTCGGAAGCCGGCGCGCAAACCATTCGGCGTGCCCACGCCGTGCAGCCGGTCACGGCGCTGCAAAGCGAATATTCGCTGTGGTGGCGCGAGCCGGAGCGTGAAATCTTGCCGACGCTGGCAGAGCTAGGCATCGGCCTGGTGCCGTTCAGCCCGCTCGGCAAGGGCTTTCTCACCGGCGCCATTACCGAGAACACCACCTTCGACAGCGGCGATTTTCGCAACGTGGTGCCGCGCTTCAGCGCCGAAGCGCGCCGGGCCAACCAGGCGCTGGTGGATGTGCTGGGGCAGATAGCGCAGCGCAAGGGCGTGACGCCGGCGCAGATCGCCCTGGCCTGGCTGCTGGCGCAGCAGCCGTGGATCGTGCCGATCCCGGGAACCACCAAGCGTCACCGGCTGGAAGAAAACCTCGCGGCGGCGGCGGTCGCGTTGGCAGCGGGCGAACTGGGCGAGATTGAGCGCGCGCTCTCCGCGATCGACGTGATCGGCGATCGCTATCCGGCGCATCTGCAGAAAAACGTCGGGCGTTAAGCCCCGCGTCGCAGCGCCTCAATCAGCAGCGCAAAGGCGGTGGTGTGCTGCCTGCGGCTCGGATAATAGAGGTAATAGCCGGGAAACGGCGGGCACCAGTCGTCCAGCGCCATCTGCAACCGCCCGTCGGCCAGCGGCTCGGCAACGGTGTCTTCCGGCACGAAGGCGATGCCGAGGCCGAGCTGCGCGGCATCGATCCGCTGGCGCAGGCTGTTGAAGGTCAGTTGCCCCTCCACCCGCACTTTAATCTCCCGGCCGTCGCGGGCAAATTCCCAGGCGTACAGCCCGCCGAGGGTGGGCAGGCGCATGTTGATGCAGCGATGGTTTTGCAGCGCTTGCGGCGTGGTGGGGCGGCCGTAACGGGTGAAATAGGCGGGGGAGGCGACGGGCACCATGCGCATGTCCGGCCCGATGCGCACCGCGACCATGTCCTTCGCCACTTGTTCTCCCAGCCGGATGCCGGCGTCGAAACGCCCGGCGACGATGTCGGTCAGGCTGTTATCGACGGTGATTTCCACGTTGATATCCGGGTAATCGACGAGAAAAGTGCGCAGCACCGGCCACAGCACCGCATCCACCGCGTGTTCGCCGGCGGTGATGCGGATATTGCCGGCGGGCCGATCGCGCATTTCACCCAGCGCATTCAGCTCGCTTTCAATCTCCGCAAAGCGCGGGCCAATGCTGTTGAGCAGCCGTTCACCGGCTTCGGTGGGGGCCACGCTGCGGGTGGTGCGCGTGAGCAAACGCAGCGCCAGGCGCTCTTCCAGCCCGCGAATGGCGTGGCTGAGCGCCGATTGGGAAACCCCAAGCTGCGCCGCCGCTTTGGTGAAGCTGCGCTCCCTGGCCACCATCAGGAAAGCGATCAGATCGTTAAAGTTTTCTTTCAACATACCGGCACCGGAGAGCAAGGTTAGGGCGCTGTCGCGCGTAGATTTATGAATTGAGCTCATAGCTCCTTGCGCATTTTACCCGCTAGTCGCTGGAAAAGCATGGCGCTATCTTGGCATTACTGACCCATGACTATCAGCGCCGGCGGTGAGAGCCGGTGCGGAGGACACTACAGATGAAAATACAACGCAGCGGTTCGATCCCTTCACAGCGCGGCCCGGCGGACTATTTTACCGGGCAGGTGCGTATCGACGCCCCGTTCGCCGGTGACGCGCCGGCCAGGGTGGGCGGCGCGACCGTCACCTTTGAACCCGGCGCGCGCACGGCATGGCATACGCATCCGCTCGGCCAGACGCTGATCGTCACCCAGGGGCGCGGGTGGATCCAAATGTGGGGCGAGACCACGCAGGAAATGCACCCCGGCGATATCGTCTGGATCCCGGCAGGCGTCAAACACTGGCACGGCGCGACGCCGGACACCGCCATGACCCATATCGCCATCGCCGAAGCCGTGAACGGCAGCCCGGTAACCTGGCTGGAGCCGGTCAGCGAAGCGGACTACCGGCAATAAGGCCGCTCAGGCCTCGTGGCTCCGCTCGCAAAACCGCAGGCGGTTGCCGAACGGATCGGTGAGGTTCAGCTCTTTGCCCCAGTCGACAACCTCCAACCCCGGCCGGGCGTAGCGGTAGTTCTTGGCCGTGAGCTCCCGGTGCAGCGCGTCGATATCGTGCACCGGAATGAAAAGGGCGGCGCCGGGCGTGCTGTCGCCGTGGTGTTCGCTCAGGTGCAGCGTCAATCCGGCACGGCTCACCTGCATGTACAGCGGCAGATCTTCGCTGAAACGGTGCTCCCACTCCAGCGTGAAACCGAGAAAGTCCAGATAAAACTCTTTGGCCTTGTCGACTGCAAAAATGCGCAGGATCGGAATGGCGGGGGAGAAGGTGATCATCGTCGATCTCACGGTTACGTTAGCGGCAGCCGATATGGATATCGACCGCCTCGGGGCCGGTATAGGCTTCGAAGTCGGTCAGGAAGCAGCGTTCGATTTCCGGGTGTTGCTCAAAGTAGGCCCAGATGGCTTGCCAGCCTGCGATGACCGCCGCCGGCATGGCGCCACGGGCCTGGAACACCAGATAGCGGCCGGGTTGGATGTGCAAACCATTCTCTGCCGCGTTGCCGGCGGTAACGTCAAACGGCCCGCTGGCGTCGGAGGCGTAGTTGGAGTAGACCCCATAGACCGGCGTGGCGGGCGAGGTGGCGAAAAAGTCTGACCACAGCGCCGGGATTTTTGCCGTCTCGGGCCGAGTTTCGTCCTGATTGGTGGTTCTGACCGTTTGGCCGGCGACGTAAAAGCCGGGCAGCTGTACCGAGAGGGGGTGCATAGCGGAAATTCCTTTTAATTAAGCGCTTGAACGAGAGGCCTAAAGGTAGCAAAGGCTTCCCGGATCCGCCAGACAGGGCCCCCGCAGACGCGGAGGCCGATCGCATCAAGCGCCCAAACCGCCAAGGCACAGGTATTTGATCTCGAGATAGTCCTCGATGCCGTATTTTGAGCCTTCGCGGCCCAAACCGGAGTGTTTCATGCCGCCGAATGGTGCCACCTCGGTGGAAATCAGCCCTTCGTTGATGCCGACGATGCCGTACTCCAGCGCTTCGGCCACGCGCATCACCCGGCCGATGTCGCGGCTGTAGAAGTAAGCGGCCAGGCCGAACGGCGTGTCGTTGGCCAGTTCGATAGCTTCCGCCTCCTGGCTGAAGCGGATCAGGGGCGCCACCGGGCCGAACGTTTCCTCGCGGAAGATTTTCGCCGTGCGCGGCACGTCGGTCAGGATGGTCGGGGTGAAGAAATTGCCGCCCAGCGCGTCAGGCTTGCCGCCCAGCAGCACCGAGGCGCCGTGCTCGACGGCGTCGGCGATATGCTCGCGCACTTTCTCCACCGCGTCCGGGTTAATCAACGGGCCGATGGTGACGCCGTCATCCAGGCCGTTGCCGACTTTCAGCTTGGCGACGGCGGTTTTCAGTTTGGCGGCGAAGGCGTCGTACACGCCGTCCTGCACCAGAAAACGGTTGGTGCAGACGCAGGTCTGGCCGGCGTTGCGGTATTTCGAGGCGACCGCGCCGGCCACGGCGGCGTCCAGATCGGCGTCGTCGAACACGATAAACGGCGCGTTGCCGCCCAGCTCCATGCTGGTTTTCTTGATGGTGGGCGCACACTGGGCCAGCAGCTGCGCGCCGACTTCGGTGCTGCCGGTGAAGGAGAGTTTACGCACGTCCGGGTTGGAAGTGAGTTCGCCACCGATACCCTTGCTGGGGCCAGTGATCACGTTGCACACCCCGGCGGGCAGCCCGGCGCGCTCCGCCAGCACGGCGATCGCCAGCGCCGAGAACGGGGTTTGGCTGGCGGGGCGGATCATCCCGGTACAGCCCGCCGCCCAGCCGGGGCCGGCTTTACGGGTGATCATCGCCGCCGGAAAGTTCCACGGGGTGATGGCGGCGAACACGCCGATCGGCTCTTTCTGCACGATGATGCGCCGGCCCGTCTGGGGCTGCGGAATGGTGTCGCCGTAGACCCGCTTGCCTTCCTCGGCGAACCATTCGATAAAGGAGGCGGCATAGGCGATTTCACCGCGGCTTTCGGCCAGCGGTTTACCCTGTTCCGCCGTCATGATGCGCGCCAGATCCTCCTGATTTTCCATCATCAGCTCAAACAGCCGCCGCAGTTTGCCGGCGCGCTCTTTGGCGGTCAGCGCACGCCAGGCGGGCAGCGCCTTTTTGGCGGCGGCGATGGCGTGCGCGGTTTCTTCGGCGCCGAAGGCCGGCACATGGCCGACCAGCTCGCCGTTGGCGGGATTATGGATGGCGATCGCGTGGCCTGCTTTGGCCGGCAACCATTGCCCGTCGATGTAATTAGCCTCGCGGAACAGCGTGGGATCCTTAAGGGTAGCGCTGATACTGGTGCTCATTGGTCTCTTCCTTTGCTGAGTTCAACAGAATGGTCTTTCCCATATGGCTACCCTTTACCCTAGCAAAGTTTGCCACCGCCGTTTGCCACCGTGGCGACAAGATGAGCGTTTTCTTCATGCGCACCTTCTGTACAAAAAATATCCGCCGTCGGGCCGATACTGAAAGAGCAGGCATATGACCCTTTTCGATGTGATTAAAAGGAGTGTGCGAATGATGAAATCAGTGGACAGACATCTCGCGGCCTACGGTAGCGAAATGGATTTTTTGGCGTCGAGCATCGCCCTGATGGAATGGCAGGGGCGGCAGATTGACGCCGGGCAGGTGGCCGGCAATATGTCGGAACAGCAAAGCCGCCTGTTCTTTGCGCGGTTGAGTTATTTTCGACAGCTTTATCAGGCCGCAGCGGCGGCCGAACACAGCCTGTAATTTCCTGATTCAGCCCCGCCGCAGCGGGGCTTTTCATTTCAGCGGTGCCACACTCCGGTCGCCAGCGTCGCCGGCGAATACTCCAGATCGCGCCCCCGCCACGGTAGCGCCGCCGCAAAGCGCCAGGCGCGGTGAACGTCAAACCGCCAATAGCGTTCCGCCCCTTCAACGCCAGGATCCCCTTCCGCCTGCCAGAGGATCTGCGTTTTTCCTTGCAGATGCAGCACGTCGCCGCGATCGAAATCGATGAACAGCAGGGCCGCCCGCGGTTCGGCCAGCAGATTGCCCAACGTATTCATATAGCGGTTGCCGCGAAAGTCCGGCATCCACAGCGTGTCGCCTTCCAGATGGATAAAGCCGGGGCGCCCGCCGCGATGGGAAATATCGACGCCGCCCTGCGCCAGTTCCAGATGCGCACCGCTGGCGACGAAGCTGGTGTCCGCGGTGCGGATCAGCGCCTGCGCCGCCGCATCCAGCGTAGCTAAATGCTCAACCGGCTGTGGTCGACTTTCCACCGGGTAGAGTTCGCGGCGCTGAATGTATTGCGGGCAGTTGCCGAAGCTTTGGTGAACGACGATCTCCACCCGGTTTTTGTCGATGCGGCCGACGGTGCCGTTGGCGCGGTTGCGCCGCCGGTTGCTGAAGTCGAGCCCGAGCGCGCCGACCGGTTTGCCTGGCAGTAACAGCGCCTGAGCGGGATCGTCGCTGCGGCGCGGCGCGCTGATGCGCAGGTGCGTGTCGTCAGGCGTGCGTAAGAATCCGGGCGGACCGCTGAACAGGGTGGCGATGGGCCAGCCCTGGTTGTCCAGGGTAGCGACGAACAGGTAGGGCAGCGCGGCGAAAAACGCACGGTGCTGATCCGGCATTGCGGGGTAAATGCCGCCGCCCACGCGATCGAAACCGGCCAGCGTCTGCGCGCGCAGCTCATCGGGGTGGAAACGTTGCGGGAGCATGGCGTCAGCTCGCCGCCGGTACCGGCAGGGCCGGCATGGCAAAGAAGCCCGGCAGTTCAGCGATGCGCGCCAGCCAGCGGCGTATGGCGGGGTAAGGCGCCAGCGAAATGCCGCCTTCGGCCGCGACCGCCACATAGCTGTAGCAGGCCAGATCGGCGATGGTCGTCTGTTCGCCGGCCAAATAGCCGCGCTCGCTCAGGTGCTGTTCCATCTGCGGCAGAAAACGATCGCTGATTGCCCGCGCCGTCTGATAATCCTCCGGCACGGCGAACTGGGCGATCAGCCGGCAGGAGGCCGGGCCGTAGCGGACTTCGCCGGCGGCTTTGGAAAGCCAGGCCTGCACCCGCGCCGCCGCCACCGGCTGTTCCGGCAGCCAGTGGCTGTCCGGCGCATAGCGTTTCACCAGATAGACCAAAATGGCGTTGCTGTCGGCCAACGTCAGATCGCCGTCCTGCAAGACCGGGATCTGGCCGAACGGGTTGAGCCGGCGAAAGGCCGCGCTCTGCCGCACGTCCGCCGAAGCTTCTACCCATTCATAGGGCAGCGCCAGCATGCGCAGCAGCAAGGCCACGCGGTGAACGTGGCCGGAAAGCGGGGTGCCGTAGAGTGTGATGGTGGACATGACGTCTCTCCTCAGTGCTTTTTTTTCAGCATACTCTTGCGATAAGTGAGCGGAATCCGGCAATGTGGAAATTGATAATTTCATTTTTCGGAAGAGTCTATGGATCGGTTAGACGAGTTGGCCATCTTCGTGGCGGTGGTGCAGCAGGGCAGCCTCGCGGCGGCCGGGCGTAAACTGCGGCGTTCGGCGCCGGCGATCACCCGGGCGATCGCCGCGCTGGAACAGCGGTTCGGCACCCGGCTGGTGGAGCGCACCACCCGGCGGCTGGCGCCTACCGAAGCGGGCATGCGGCTGCTGGAGCGCGCGCAGCAGCTGCTGCAGGATTATCAGGCGGTGGTGCAGGATACCGCCGCAGCGCAGCTGAGCGGCTTGCTGCGCGTCACCTCGCCGGTACAGTTCGGCCGCCGATACGTGGCACCGGTAGTGATGGCGTTCCTCGATGACTACCCGCAGATGCAGATCGAAATGGTGTTGAACGATCGCAATCTCGATTTGATCGACGAAGGGTTGGATATTGCGGTGCGCATTGGCCATCTGCAGGACTCTTCGCGCGTGGCGCGGCGGCTGGGGCAGGTCAGCCGGGTGACGGTCGCCAGTGCGGATTACCTGGCGCGCTGCGGCGAGCCATTCTCACCGGCGCAGTTGGCGGAGCATGCCACCATCGTCGGCACCCAGCGGCCGTCGCTGCGCGAATGGCGCTTCGGCCCGCAGGAAAACGGCGAACGGGTGCGCTTGGCCCCCAGGCTGTTACTGAACGATGTGGAAGCGCAGCTGCAGGCGGTGCGCGCCGGTAAAGGTATCGCCCGGTTGCTTTCGTATCAGGTGGCGGACGATTTGGCCACCGGCACGCTGGTGCGGCTGCTGGCGGATTATGAACCGTTGCCGATGCCGGTGCAGCTGGTGGCGCAGCAGGCGCAGCGCATGCCGCTGAAGGTGCGCGCCTTTTGGGATTATGCGCTTGAGCGGCTCGGTGCACTGCCGCAAATTCAGCCGGAAGGCTGGGGGGAAATAAGCGCAAAAAGTTTCATGGGTTAAACTTTTTTATCGCCTGTGTCGTTTTATTTTACCGGACGCGTATTGCTGATACGCCCGTCTTGACATTAATGTTGTCGGTGCTAATAGTTAATTCATATTTTAAATAATAAACGAAGTTTAATATATGAAACACCTTGCGGGAAGTTATGACAATGGCGCCACGGTGGATAATGAAGCCGCTATTTTGACTTCATTTCAAACCCGCAGCGCGGCTATTTATAGTCAGGAAAAACATGAAAAGAATATTGCGTATGGCGAAAGCGAACGCGAAACGGTTGATTGGTTCTATTCTGCAAAGCAGCACCAGGGAACGTTAATTTTTATTCACGGCGGCTATTGGCAATTCTGCGATAAGGCGGATTTCGCCTTTATCGCCGCCGGGCCGTTGGCGCAGGGCTTTGATGTGGTGCTGGTGGAATATGCGCTGGCGCCGGCGGTTAATCTTGATGTTATTTGTCGCCAGGTGGGGGCGGCACTTGATGCTATTCAGCGCCGTCTGCCGCCGCACTATGCCCATCCGGTGCATCTGTGTGGCCATTCCGCCGGCGGGCATCTGGCGGCGTTTTGGCAGCAGCATGCGTTGGTGGATGCGGTCTTTCCCATCAGCGGTTTGTTCGAACTGGCGCCGCTGCAAGAGAGCTATGTCAACCGGGCGCTGCAGCTGACCGCGCGGCAGATTGAAACGCTCAGCCCGGCGCGCCGGCTGCCGGCGCGCAGTAAACCGCTCACGCTGTATTACGGCGCGGCTGAACTGCCGGAACTGATCGGGCAATCGCAATACTATCATGCGGCGCTGCGTCAACGCGGGTTACCGGTCGATTTGGTCGCGGTGCCCGGCGCTAATCATTTCACCATTCTGGATGCGTTGTTCGCCGCCGATGGCGCGCTGCTCCGCCAACTTGACCACCACGGGAACCACTGACATGCGCGAGATCGTAGAGACCGGGCTGCCGGATATCGGCCAGCCTTTTTCCTGGGCCACCCGGGGCGGCGGCATGCTGTTTACCGCTCACGGCCCGGTGCGGGCGGACGGCAGCATTGAGACCGGCGCGCCGGAGCAACAGATTGCGTTAACCTTCGATAACCTGGCGCAGACGCTGAAGGCGGCGGGCAGCCACAGCGATAAGGTGCTGCAGGTGATCGTTTATCTCACCGACGTCAACGACGTTAAATTGCTCGATGATATTTACCGGAAATACTTTAATTATCCTTATCCCAACCGCTCCACGGTTATTGTCGAGAAATTAGTGGTTCCGGGAATGAAAATAGAAATTACCGTCAGCGCTATCGCTTGATTTAATTTCTCATTAAGTCCGTCTTCATATTAATTCAATAACGAATTAAGGATGCGTCATGTTTAAACAGATTGCACCTTCTGCAGCCGATCCTATTATGTCGCTGATGGAAGCTTATTTGCAGGATCCCAATCCGAAAAAAGTGAATTTAGGCATTGGGCTCTATTATGACCGGCACGGGAATATTCCACTCATGCAGGCGGTTGAAGCCGCCGAGCAGCGGTTGCTGGCGCTGCGTCGCCCGCACGGCTATCCGCCGATCGAAGGTTCGCTGCAGTTCGCTCGCTTGGTGCAGGCGCTGCTGTTCGGCGAGCAGCAGGCTGACGAGATCGCCACGGTTCAGACCGTCGGCGGCTCCGGAGCGCTGAAGCTGGCTGCAGATTTTTTGCACCACTTTCTGGCGCGCGGTGACATTTGGGTTTCCGATCCCACCTGGGCCAATCATTGGGCGATTTTCGAAGGCGCCGGGCTGCGGGTGAACACCTATCCTTATTTTGACGAAGCGGCGGGCGGCCTGCGTTTCGCCGCCATGCTCGACGTGCTGGACAGCCTGCCGTCCGGCAGCGTAGTCCTGTTGCATCCTTGCTGTCATAACCCGACCGGCACCGATCTGACGGCGGAGCAGTGGCGCGCCACGCTCGCCGTGCTGCAGCGGCGTAAGCTGCTGCCGCTGTTCGATATCGCCTATCAGGGCTTTGGCGACGGGCTGGAGGAGGATTGCTTTGCGTTGCGCGAAGCGCTGAAAACCGATCTGCCGTTTTTGGTCTGCAACTCGTTTTCCAAAAATGTGGCGCTGTACGGCCAGCGGCTGGGCGCGCTGTCGGTGCGCTGCGCCGATGCGGAAAACGCCGCCAACGTCAAAGGCGCGTTAAAGACGCTTATCCGCCGCAGCTACTCCTGCCCGCCGACGCACGGCAGCCAAATTGTGGAAACCCTGCTCGGCGACGCCGAACTCGGTGAGCTTTGGCGCAATGAGCTGGCGGAAATGCGCGTGCGCATCAAGCAGATGCGTGAACAGCTGGCCGCAGGCCTGGCACAGGGCGGTTCTTCGCTGGATCACCGGCGCATACGCGATCAGCGCGGCATGTTCAGCTATACCGGTCTGAACGAGGCGCAGCTGCAGACCCTGCGGCAACGCTACGCCATCTATCTGGTTTCGCCCGGCCGCATGTGCCTGCCAGGGCTTAACCCCGGCAATATCGATTACGTGACCGCCGCCATTCTCGACGTCACCCGTACCGCCTAACTTCGCTCGGGAACACAGCCATGCCACAGATGAATGATTTTGAGCATATCGCTCGCCGTCAGGGCGGGTTGAACAAGCATCTTACCGCCGGGCAGATGTCGATGCTGGCGATCGGCGGCGCCATCGGCACCGGGCTGTTTCTCGGCAGCGCCTACGCCATTCAGATGGCGGGGCCGTCGGTATTGCTGAGCTACCTGATCGGCGGCGTCATTGCGCTGTTGTTGATGGGCAGCCTGGCTGAAATGACCTCCGAACACCCGACGCCCGGTTCGTTCGGCGACTATGCTGAATTCTACCTCGGCCCGCTGTTCGGTTTTCTGGTGCGCTATTCCTATTGGTCTTGCGTGGTGCTGGCGGTGGGCACCGAAGTCACCGCCATCGGCATGTACATGCAGTTCTGGTTCCCTGCGACGCCGACCTGGCCGTGGGTGCTGCTGTTCTCGGCGGCGGTGATCGTCGTCAACGTGATCGGCGTGAAGTCGTTCGGCCAGGTGGAATATGCGCTGTCCACCGTCAAAGTGACGGCGATCGTGGCGTTCATTCTGATCGGCATCGGCATTCTGGCGTTCTCGGGCAACCCGGCCTACGGCCTGCGCAACCTGACCGCCGGCGGCTTTATGCCGTTTGGCGTCAAGGGCATGTGGTTCGCGGTGATCGTTTCCATCTTCAGTTACCTGAGCATAGAAATGATCGCGGTGGCCGCCGGCGAGGCAAAGAATCCGGTGATTGCGGTGAAGGCGGCGTTCAAGGGCACCATCGTGCGGCTGTTTATCTTCTACATGCTGTCGATCGCCCTGATGCTGGCCATCGTGCCCTGGCGCCAATCCGGCACCGGCGAAAGCCCGTTCCTGATGGCGATGAACGTGATCCATCTGCCCGCCGCCGCCGGTATTTTCAACTTTATCGTGTTGGTGGCGGCGCTGTCGGCGATGAACAGCCAGCTGTATATCACCACCCGCATGATGTTCTCGCTGTCGCGTGCCGGACAGGCGCCGGCGGCGTTGGGCCGCGTCAGCCGGCGCGGTATTCCGGTCAATGCCCTGGCGATGTCGTGCATCGGTATCGTGGTGTCTATCGTGCTGAGCCTGGTGGCGCCGGAAACGTCGTTTGCCGCCATGATGTCCATTTCGGTATATGGTGCCTGCTTTACCTGGCTGATGATTTTCGTCACTCACCTGTTTTTCCGCCGCCGACATCGGCAGACCCACCTGAAATTCCGCATGTGGGGGTTCCCCTATACCACCTTGCTGGGCGCCGGGCTGATGGCGGCGCTGATGATCTCGACCGCTTTTACCGAATTCTTCCGCATGACGCTGTGGTTCGGTATTCCATTCACCTTGCTGCTGGTGGTGGCCTACCGCTTCCAGAGCCGCCGCACGCCTGCGCCGTCGCCACTCAAGGCGCCGGAGGTGGAGTAATGCGGGGGAGGGGCTGAGGCGAGGCGTGCCTCAGCCCCGGGGATTAAAGCTGGCTTTTTGGGATCAGGTGGTCACCGAAGCTCAGACGTTGGCGGCCCGGTTCGATTTCGGTTAGCGGCGCCACTTCGTGCAGCGAGGATTTGCAGCGCTGTACCAGATCTTGATACTCGCGGGTGCCGGCGATCTTCCAGGTGAGTTCCTGTTCGGTCAGATCGCGCAGCACGCGCGCCGGGCTGCCGACCACCAGTTTGTTGGCTTCGATCACCGCCGCGGCTTTGACGAACGCCATCGCGCCGACGATGGTGTTCTCGCCGATCTCCGCGCCGTCCATTACCACCGCATTCATGCCTACCATCGCGTTGCGGCGAATGCGGCAGCCGTGCAGGATGGCACCATGCCCGATATGGCCGTCTTCTTCCACCACCGTGTCCTGCTGCGGGAAGCCGTGCATCACGCAGTTGTCCTGAATGTTGGCGCCGTCGCAAATCACCAGGCGGCCAAAATCGCCGCGCAGGCTGGCATTCGGGCCGATGTATACGTGCTTGCCGACGATCACGTCACCGATCAGCACCGCCGTCGGGTGCACGTAACTGCTGGGGTCAACGACCGGCGTCAGGCCGTCAATCTGATACACAGGCATAGCGTGAGTTCCTTAATATGTAGGGTCGCGTGGCAGGCCGCCGAAGCGCCGATAGTAGCCGGCGGCCGGCGCGGGCAGGGCGCCGATGGTGGTTTCCGCCAGCGCGCTGACGTACTCCGTCGCGGCGCGATCGACCTGCTGATAGAGATTGATGCACAGATTGCGGGCGATCTGGCCCTCCCACTGCGCGGGCAGCAGCGCGTCCGGCAGCATCGGATCTTTCAACACCACGCGACGGAAGAAGTGAATCAATAATAGCTTAATCTGAAAACAGCGCAGCGGCGTCAGCGCTGCCGGATCGACTTCGCGCAGCAGCGCCATCAGCGGCCGAAAGGAGACGATAAACTCGTGATAGCCGGCCGCCACCTCGCTGAGTGACCAGCAATCGGCCACCAATTTCTGCAGGGTTTGCTCGGAGCGGTTATAGGGATAATCGGCGCGGAAGTAAATCACCTGCTCACTGGCGTTCAGCTCGCCAAGCAGCGCCGTCACGTCGGTCTGCGCATGGGTGGGGGCGGCCATCAGGTTGTTGCCGATCTGCCCGAACCCGAGCCAGCCCAACTCTTTTTTCAGTCGCGCGCGCTCGTTTTTTTCGGCACTTTCCAGCAGCAGCAACTCCCACTTGCCGTCCCAGGCAGGCTGCTCGCGCAGATAGATTTTCGATTCGGCATGGCGGAACTGGCGCATCCCTTGCTCGGTCACGCGGTAGAAGCTGCGGCGGCCTATTTTCTCCACCGCCAGCCAACCCTCTTTCTGCAGGCGGAACACCGAGGTGCGCACGAAGCGATCGCCGAAGCCGAAGGCCTCCAGCAGCGCGCTCAGGCTGCCGAGCCACACTTCGCCGCCGCGATGGCTGAGCGCGTCGCCGTACAGCGAAATGATCAGCGAGGTGCCGCTGATCGGCTGCGCGTCGACGGCATGGCGAATGAACTCATCCAGTTTATGTTCCATATTTTTCCATGGGTTAGCCTTCGATGAGCCATAACATTACGCCTAATTTGGGGCGGCGTCATCCGTGACGCCGTGCGCCTCAGCGCGGCCGCAGATCGATCACGCGCTGCGCTTTGCCTTCCGAGCGCGGAATATCGCCGCAGTTGGCGATGCTGACGTCGGTGCTGACACCCACGATCGATTTGATGTGGTGGCGCAGCTGGTGGCAGATGTCGCAACGTTGTTGATGGCTGAGGCTGAGCGCCGACTCCTTGAGCTCGACGCGCACCGCCAGCGTGTCCAGGTGGCCGCTGCGGCTGACCTGCAGCTGATAGTGCGGCGACAGCTGCTCGAACTGCATAATTTGCTCTTCCACCTGCGACGGGAAGACGTTGACGCCGCGGATGATCAGCATGTCGTCGGAGCGTCCGGTGATCTTGCCCATGCGGCGCATTTGGCGCGCATCGCCCGGCAGCAGCCGAGTGAGATCGCGGGTGCGGTAGCGGATCACCGGCAGCGCCTCTTTGGTCAGGGTGGTGAACACCAGTTCGCCGTGTTCGCCGTCCGGCAGCGCAATGCCGGTTTCCGGGCAGATGATCTCCGGCAGGAAGTGGTCTTCCCAAATGGTAGGGCCGCCGCCGCTTTCCAGACACTCCATCGCCACGCCCGGCCCCATCACTTCCGACAGGCCGTAAATATCCAGTGCTTTGATGCCCATGCGGGTTTCGATTTCGTGGCGCAGGGCTTCAGTCCAGGGTTCGGCGCCGAACACGCCGAGCCGCAGCGAGCAGCCACGCGCGTCGCCGCCCATTTTGCGCTCCAGCTCGTCGATCAGCGTCAGGCAATAGGACGGCGTCACCATGATGATGTCGGGTTTGAAATCGAGGATCAGCTGCGCCTGGCGTTCCGTCTGGCCGCCGGACATCGGGATCACCGTTGCGCCAAGCCGCTCTGCGCCGTAGTGCGCGCCCAGGCCGCCGGTGAACAAGCCGTAGCCGTAGGCGACGTGCACCTTGTCTTTGGCGGTGGCGCCGCCGGCGCGCAGGCAGCGGGCGACGATATCGGCCCAGTTATCGATGTCGCGCTGGGTGTAGCCCACCACCGTCGGGCGGCCGGTGGTGCCCGAGGAGGCGTGGATGCGCACCACCTGCTCCATCGGCACCGCGAAGGTGTCGAACGGGTAGTTGTCGCGCAAGTCCTGCTTGGTGGTGTAGGGGAAACGCGCCAGATCGCTCAGCTGTTTGAGATCGTCGGGGTGCACACCGGCCTGGTCGAACTTGCGTTTGTACATCGGCACATTGTCGTAGGCGTGGTGCAGCGTCCACTTCAGACGCGCCAGCTGCAACGCTTCAATCTCATCGCGCGAGGCGAATTCGATCGTTTCGAGGGGCTGTGGATTTATTGTCATGGTTAGCCTCAGGGGTCAGACACGCTCAATGATCATGGCGATGCCTTGGCCGACGCCGATGCACATGGTGCAAAGCGCGTAGCGGCCGGCTCGCCGTTCCAGTTCAAACAGGGCGGCCAGCGCCAGGCGCGCGCCGCTCATGCCCAGCGGATGCCCCAGGGCGATCGCGCCGCCGTTGGGGTTGACCTGCGGGGCATCGTCCGGCAGGCCAAGCTGGCGCATCACCGCCAACGCCTGGGCGGCGAACGCTTCGTTCAGTTCGATGACGTCCATCTGCGCCAGGCTCAGCCCGGCGATTTCCAGCACCTTGCGGGTGGCCGGCAGCGGGCCGATGCCCATCAGCCGTGGCTCCACGCCGCAGGTGGCGGTGGCAACGATGCGCGCGCGCGGCGTCAGTCCCTGGCGTGCCGCCATCGCTTCGGAGGCGACTATCAGGGCTGCTGCACCGTCGTTCAGGCCCGAGGCGTTGCCGGCGGTGACGCTGCCGGGCTGACGGAACGGGGTTTTCAGCGCCTGCAGCTGATCAAAGGTGGTGTCGGGGCGCGGGTGTTCATCCTGGCTGAACAGGGTGACCGCGCCTTTTTTGCCGGTGAGGCTGACGGGGGCAATTTCCTGCGCCAGGTGGCCCAGCGCCTGCGCCCGTGCGGCGCGCTGCTGGCTGCGCAGCGCAAAGGCGTCCTGATCGGCGCGGCTGATGTTGAATTGCGCCGCGACGTTTTCGGCGGTCTCCGGCATTGAATCGGTGCCGAACTCGGCCTGCATCCGCGGATTGACAAAGCGCCAGCCGAGGGTGGTGTCGTACAGCTGTGCCTGGCGGCTAAAGGCGCTGTCGGCTTTACCCATCACCAGCGGTGCGCGGGTCATCGATTCCGCGCCGCCCGCCAGCAGCAGCCCGGCATCGCCGGCTTTGATGCTGCGCGCCGCCATCGCCAGTGCATCCAGGCCCGAACCGCACAGGCGGTTCACCGTGGTGCCGGAAACGCCGACCGGCACTCCGGCCAGCAGCAGCGCCATGCGTGCCAGGTTGCGGTTGTCTTCCCCGGCCTGGTTGGCACAGCCGAGGATCACGTCGTCCAGCTGCGCCCAATCTACCTGCGGATGGCGTTCCAACAACACGCGCAGCGGCAGGGCGGCGAGGTCGTCGGCGCGCACCTGGGCCAGTGCGCCGCCATAGCGGCCAATCGGGGTGCGCACGCCGTCGCAGATAAATGCCTGATTCATGCCTGATCTCCTAAAATGCTGTGGCCGAGGCGGTGCGCACGGCCGCGGAACCAGGCGACGGTTTTGCCCCGTTGGTTAACGATTTCGACGTCATACAGCCCGGTGGCTTTACCCTGATGGCGTACCGCCGCACTGGCGGTGAGGCGATCGCCGGCCAGCGCCGGGCGGACGAAGTCGATGCTGCAGCCGGAGGCCACCGCCGCCAGCCCCTGGCTGTTGCAGGCGTAGGCGAAGGCGGTGTCCGCCAGGCTGAACAGCTGGCCACCGTGGCAGGTCTGGTGGCCGTTGAGCATCTGCGGGCCGACGGTCATGCTGACCTGAGCGTACCCGGCGTCGACGGCATCGATGTGCATGCCCATCGCCTGAGCGCAGGTATCTTGCTGGAACATCTGTTCGGCGCAGCGCTGAGCCAGCGCGCGCGGCGTATTGGCATTCATCGTTCGGCTCCTGGGAAAGAGGCGGGGGAAGCATAGCGGCGCAGCAGCGGCATCGGGCGATAGCGCGCTTCGCCGTAATAGCGTTGCAGGTTTTCCAGCGTCGTCAGAATGTGGCGCCAGCCGAGCGAGGCACCCCAGGCCAGCGGGCCGCGCGGATAGTTGACGCCGTGCAGCATCGCCAGATCGGTATCTTCGGCGCCGGCGACGCCTTTGTTCACCACGTCGAGCGCTTCGTTGGCCAGCATGGCCAGGGTGCGCATCGTCAGCAGGCCGGGGTAATCCGGCAACGGAATGACCTGCTTGCCGAGGGACTGCAGCAGGCGAATCGCTTTGGCATTGTGTTGCGCACCGTTTTGCGCCGCGCAGCTGATGGCGATGGCGGAGGCGTGCGCATAGTCGGCACAGAGATCGAACAGCACGACGGGCGTTCCACGTTCGTCGGCCAGTTGGCCGGCGGTTTTACCATTGGTTAACATCAGTGTAACGTCGTCGATCGTGACGTGCGGGCTGGTCTGGCCGGGTTGTTTGATCGCCCCCGCATTTTCGATCAACAGCTGCGCCAAATCGGCCAGCGAAGACCAGTCGCCGTGCAGCGTAACGCGTTGCGGCAGGGCGCCCTGCGCCGGTGGCGCAAAAGCGATCTCGGCGGTGGATCGCGGTGCGTCGTAGCGGTAGAAACCGCGGCCGGACTTGCGGCCGAGATGCCCGGCGGCCACCAGCTCCTGCTGCACCAGTGAGGGGGTGAAGCGTGGATCCTGATAGAAGGCCTGATACACCGATTCGGTCACGGCGTAATTGACGTCCTGGCCGATCAGATCGGTCAATTGCAGCGGGCCCATGGCGAAACCGCCGGCGTCGCGCAATACCGCGTCCAGCGTGGCGGCATCGGCCACCCGTTCCTCCAGCGCGCGCAGGGTTTCGGCATAGAACGGCCGCGCCACGCGGTTGACGATGAAACCCGGCGTCGAGCGGCACACGACGCTCTGCTTGCCCCAGCGCTGCGCCAACGCCTGCAGCGCGGTGAGGGTCTCGGCACCGGTCTCCAGGCCGCTGACGATCTCTACCAGCTTCATCAGTGGAGCCGGGTTGAAGAAGTGCAGCCCGGCCATGCGTGCCGGGTGCTGCAGTGCCCCGGCGATGGCGGTGATCGACAGCGAAGAGGTATTGCTGGCGAACAGCGTCGTGGGCGAGCAGAGCGCCTCCAGATCGCGGAACAGGCCCTGTTTGATCGCCAGATTTTCCGCCACCGCTTCAATTACCAGTGTGCAGTCGGCCAACTGCTCGAGCGAGTCGGCGCGTTCGAGGCGCGCCAGCAGCGCTTCGGTGGTTGCGGCGTCGGCCTTGCCGCCGTCCACCCGTTGCCGCAGGCGGCGAGTGAGCTCGTCGATCGCGCGCTGGGCGGCTGCGGGCGCGATATCGAACAGCCGCACCGGGTGGCCGGCCGCGGCGGCCACCTGGGCGATACCGATGCCCATGGTGCCGGCGCCGATCACCGCTACCTGGCCGTTAAGAAGGGACGCGTTCATGGCTATTTCCCGCTGAAGTTTGGCGTGCGTTTGGCAAAGAACGCGCTGACGCCTTCGCGATAGTCGTCGCTGCGGCCGCCCAGGCGTTGCAGATCGCGCTCCAGATCGAGCTGCTGGTCGAGGCTGTTGGTGGCCGAACTGTAGATGGCTTTCTTGATCAGCCCCAGGCCATAGGTCGGCTGGGTGGCCAGATGGCGCGCCAGCGTTTGCGTGCGGTCGGCCAATTCATCCGCCGGCACCACCTGCCAGATCATGCCCCACTCCAGCGCCTGTTGAGCGCTGATTTTGTCACCCAGCAAGGCCATGCCCATCGCGCGGGCGTGGCCTGCCAGCCGCGGCAGGAACCAGCTGCCGCCAGAGTCAGGCACCAGCCCCAGACGGCAGAACGACTGAATGAAGCTGGCGTTGTCGGCGGCGATGACGATATCGCACGCCAGGGCCAGCGCGGCGCCGGCGCCGGCCGCCACGCCATTGACCGCACAGACCACCGGCTTCGGCAGGGCGGTCAGACGACGGATCAGGGGGTTATAGAAACGTTCGACCGACAGGCCGAGATCCGGCGCCTGTTGATCGGCACTGACGTTGCGATCGTTGAGATCCTGCCCGGCGCAGAAACCGCGCCCGGCGCCGGCGATCAGCAGGCAGCGCACGCTGTCGTCGCGCTCGGCTTGCGTCAGCGCTTCGCTCAGTTGGCGATGCATCTCGTCGTTAAAGCTGTTGAGCCGGTCCGGCCGGTTGAGGGTCAGCGTCAACACGCCGGCGTCGAGATGGCTGAGAATCAATGCGTTGTCCATAAATCAGCGCCCCTGATAGTTTGGCGTACGTTTTTCGAAAAAGGCGGCGATGCCTTCGCGGCGATCGTCGGTGGCGGCCAGGGTGACGAACTGCTGACGCTCCATCGCCAGCCCCTGGCTAAGGCCGACTTCCTCGGCCTGTTTCAGCGCCTGTTTGGCGGCGCGCAGCGCCAGCGGCGCCTGACGGCTGATGCGATCGGCAATCTGTTGCGTGCGTTCCAGCGTCAGGGCATCGATGCACACTTCGCTGATAAGGCCGGCCTGCAGCGCGGTGCGGGCGTCGATGGCTTCGCCGGTCAGCACCATCTGGCTGGCGCGTGACTTGCCGACGCAGCGGATCAGGCGCTGGGTGCCTCCGGCTCCCGGCATCAGGCCGAGGGTGATCTCCGGCAGGCCGAAGCGGGCGCTTTCGCCGCCGATGACGATGTCGCAGGCCAGCGCCAGCTCGCAGCCTGCGCCCAGCGCATAACCGTTCACCGCCGCCAGCAGCGGCTTGCTGAACTGCGCCAGACGCTGCCACAGCTGCGGGCGATGATCCGCCAGCGCGGCCGGCAGATCCTGCTGTTGCAGTTCGCGCAGATCGGCGCCGGCGGCGAAGAAACGCGATGCGCCGGCGATCACCACGGCGCCCACGCCGCTGTCTGCGTCGGCCTGCTCCAGGCGGGTAACCAGCTGTTCCAGGCACGGCGTGCTCAGGGCGTTACGCGCCTCCGGGCGATGCAGCGTTAGCGTGACCACGCGGTGCTGCTGCTGATGCAAAATAAAAGGGGTGTCCATCACGGCTCCTAGACGTCGAAGTCCAATACCACGCCGTCGCCTTTCGGCCACGACTGGCAGCTCAATACGTAGCCCGCCGCCAGCTGATCCGGCTCCAGGCTGTAGTTGACGCCCATCTCCACCTGGCCGGCCTTCAGGCGGCATTTGCAGGTGGCGCATACGCCGCCTTTGCAGGCGTAGGGCAGGTCGGCGCCCTGACGCAGCGCGGCGTCGAGAATACTGTCGTCCTGTTCGCCGACCTCGATATCCAACCGGCGGCCGTCGAGCAGGATCGCCACCCGAGTGGCGTTGCGATCGCTGCTGCTTCGCGGGCGGGCGGCCAGGCCGCTGGTGTTGAAGCGCTCACTGTGGATGTGATTGGCCGGTACGCCGGCCTGTTCCAGCACGGTTTGTGCATCGTCCATCATCGATTCGGGCCCGCAGATAAAGGCGTGGTCATAGTCGCGAAAATCCAGCAGAGCACCGCCGATCGCCGTCAGGCGTTCACGGTCGATGCGGCCGCTGAGCAGCGGGCTGTCGAGGCTCTCCTGGCTGAACAGGTACAGCTGCTGAAAACGCTGCGGGTAGCGGTTTTTCAGATCCGACAGCGCCTCTTTAAACATCATCGAACGGCTGTTGCGGTTGCCGTAGATCAGGGTGAAGCTGCTGCCCGGTTCGAGCTGCAGCGTCGCCTTGATGATGGACAGCATCGGCGTGATGCCGGAACCGGCGGCGATCGCCAGGTAGTTGCCGTGGCACTCCGCCTGCGGCTGATAACCGAAGCGCCCCTGCGGCACCATTACCTCCAGTGCGTCGCCGACCTTTAGCATGCGGTTGACGAAGCCGGAGAAGCGCCCCTGATCGATCGCCTTCACGCCGATCTGCAGCAGGCCTTCCTGCGGTGAACTGCAGATGGAATAGCAACGCCGCAACTCTTCGCCGTTGACCAAGGCTTTGAGTGTCAGGTGCTGGCCGGGGGTATAGCGGTATTGGTGTTGCAGCTCTTCGGGCACCCGCAGGGTGATGGCTACGGAGTCCGGCGTTTCGCGCTCGATGGCGGCGACGTTCAGGCGATGGAAGACCGTCATGGTGTCAGCGCTCCTATATGCATTTGAAATAATCGAACGGTTCCCGGCAGTCGCAGCAGCGGTACAGCGCTTTACAGGCGGTGGAGCCGAACTCGCTGATCTTTTCGCTGTGGGTGCTGCCGCAGCGCGGGCAGGCTACCGGGCCGTGGGCGTGCGGCCGATCGCAGGTGTGGCCCTGCGGTGGCGCTACGCCGTATTGCCGCAGCCGCTCGCGGGCGTCGGCGTTCATCCAGTCGGTGGTCCAGGCCGGGCTGAGGCGAATGTCCACCTGCACCGGGCTGAAGCCGGCGGCCGCCAGCCGCTGCTCGATGGCGTTGAGCAGAAATTCGGTGGCGGGGCAGCCGGAATAGGTTGGGGTGAAGGTCACGCGCCAGCCGGCGCCGTCGCGTACTACGTCGCGCACCATGCCCAAATCGGTGATCGACAGCACCGGCAGCTCGGGATCGCTGATCTGTTGCAGGCAGTGCCAAATTTGCGGAATTTCGGCGGGTTGCAAACGAGTGACGTTCATCTCAGCCTCCTACCATTGACCATTTGGATAGGCGCGTTGCAGGAACTGCATCTCCGCCAGCAATGGGCCGAGGTGTTCGCTGTGCCGGCCTTGCTTGCCGCCGTGCCGGAACGCCTGCTCGGCAGGCAGTGCCAGCGTCGCCTGGCGCAGTGTCTCTTCCACCTGCGCTTGCCAAGGGGCCTGCAGTTCGCGCGGATCGACGGCGATGCCTTGTTCCGTCAGTTCCAGCTCCAGCGCGTCGGCGTGGAACAGTTCGGCGGTGAAGCGCCACAGGTTATCCAGCGATTGCTGGATCTTGCGGTGGCTGACGTCGTTGCCGTCGCCCAGGCGGACCATCCAGCCGTGGCTGAAGCGCAGGTGATAATCGGCTTCCTTCAACGACTTGGCGGCGATGGCGGCGATCTGCGCATCGCGGCTGCGGCTCAGCGCCTGGTGCAGCTGTACGTGGTAGGCATCGAGCAGGAACTGGCGCACCAGCGTGTCGTTGAAACCGCCGTTCGGCTGCTCTGCCAGCAGCAGGTTATGAAACTGGCGTTCGTCGCGGCCAAAGGCCAGGCTGTCTTCACTGCAGGGCGGGCCGGCCAGTTCGGCGGCGTACCCCAGAAAGTTGCGCGCCTGGCCGAGCAGATCGAGCCCGATGTTGGCCAGCGCCAGATCGATTTCCAGCTCGGGCGCGTGGCCGCACCAGGCGCACAGGCGCTGGGCGAGGACCAAAGGCGTGTCGCCCTGGCGGAGCAAATAGCTGATGCGCGGATCGTTAACCGTCATGGTCGCCTCTACATGTTCTTGATGCCGTCGGGAATGGTGTAAAACGTCGGATGACGGTAGATCTTGTCTTCGGACGGATCGAAGAACGCGCCGCGATCTTCCGGTTGCGAGGCGATCAGATGGCGCGACTGCACCACCCAGATCGAGCATCCTTCGTTGCGGCGCGTGTAGGCATCGCGGGCATTTTCCAGCGCCATTTGGTCGTCGGCGGCGTGCAGGCTGCCAACGTGGCGATGCGCCAACCCTTGTTTGCTGCGGATAAACACTTCATACAGCGGCCATTCAACGTGGCTCATGATCTCGGTTCCTTATGTTGGCTATGCGGCGGAGGCGGCGTTTTTCGCGGCGTGGGCCATGGCGCCGTCGCGCACCCAGGCGCCGTCTTCCCAGGCGCGGCGTTTGGCCTGCAGGCGCTCGTGGTTACATTGGCCGCGCCCTTTGATCACTTCATGCAGCTCGCCCCAGTCGATTTCGCCGAAGCGATAGTGGCCCGCGGCGGCGTCCCAGTGCAGATCCGGATCCGGCGCCGTCATGCCCAACGCCTCAAGCTGCGGTACGGTGTTGTCGACGAACTTCTGCCGCAGCTCATCGTTGCTGTGGCGTTTGATCTTCCACGCCATGCTCTGGGCGCTGTGGGGGGAATCGGCATCGCTCGGGCCGAACATCATCAGCACCGGCCACCAGAAGCGATCGATGGCGTCTTGCAGCATGGCGCGCTGCGCGTCGTTGCCGTTGGCCATCGCCATTACCGCCTCGTAGCCCTGGCGCTGATGGAAGCTTTCCTCTTTGCAGATCTTCACCATCGCCCGCGCATAGGGGCCGTAGGACGCGCGGCACAGCGCCACCTGATTGACGATGGCGGCGCCGTCGACCAGCCAGCCGATCACGCCGATATCCGCCCAGTTGAGCGTGGGGTAATTGAAGATAGAGGAGTACTTCATCTTGCCGTCGAGCATCTTTTGGTAGATATCCTGGCGCGAACAGCCGAGGGTTTCGGCGGCGCTGTAGAGGTACAAACCGTGGCCGGCTTCATCCTGCACTTTGGCCAGCAGCACCGCCTTGCGGCGCAGCGTGGGGGCGCGCGTTAGCCAGTTGGCTTCCGGCAGCATGCCGATGACTTCCGAGTGGGCGTGTTGGCCAATCTGCCGAATCAAGTTCTGACGGTAGGCGTCCGGCATCCAGTCTTTGGCCTCAATGGCGATATCCGCCGCGATCTTGTCGTCGAAATGCTGCTGATACTGTGCGTCAGTTGTCATGCTTGCCTCTTGGTGATTCGTATTTTTCACATTAAACATAAAAATGTGAATCACTTTAACTAACCATAAGGCTACAAACTGATAACAAAAAGATCAAACGTAATTCATGTGGTTTTGCGAGGTTACTCACAAGATGTTTTGTTAATTTATTGATTTTATTTTACAAATAAAGTGATTAACTCTTGGTGTATGGCCTATAAAACGGTCTGCAAACGCCTTTTGTTCTCTTTTTGTTAAAAATTGGTTTGGCGCTGACTGGCGTTTATGTGATACGTAATTAAGCTATAGGGTGAAAATTTATGAATTTTGGAGGACGCATGCAGCAGTTACACAGTTATCTTTCTGGCGCCTGGGTATACGGGCAGGGAGAAGGGCGCGAGATCCGCCATGCCGTGACCGGCGAAGCGCTGTACCAGGTCTGCTCCGACGGCTTGCCGTTGGCGGCGAGTCTGAGCTATGCGCGCAGCCATGGCGGCCCGGCGCTGGCGAACATGACGTTCCAGCAGCGTGCTCAGATGTTGAAAGCGGTGGCGAAACACCTGCTGGCGCACAAAGAGGCGCTGTATCAGATTTCCTACCAAACCGGCGCGACGCGCAGCGACGGTTGGGTCGATATCGAAGGCGGCATTGCCACGCTGTTCGCCTATGCCGGCATGGCCGGCCGCGATCTGCCGGATGATACGCTGTGGCCGGAAGACGAGCTGATCCCGCTGTCGAAACAGGCACAGTTCGCCGCTCGTCATGTACTGACCTCGCGTCCCGGCGTGGCGTTGCATATTAACGCTTTCAACTTCCCGTGCTGGGGCATGCTGGAAAAACTGGCGCCGACCTGGCTGGCGGGCATGCCGGCCATCATCAAGCCGGCCACTGCCACCGCACAGCTGACGCAGGCGATGGTTCGGCTGATCGTCGACAGCGGGCTGGTGCCGGAAGGGGCGCTGCAGCTGGTTTGCGGCGGCGTCGGCGACATGCTTGCCCACCTGGATTACCAGGATGCGGTGACCTTTACCGGCTCGGCGCAGACCGGGCAGCGGCTGCGGGCACACCCGCGCCTGTTGGAAAAATCGATCGCGTTCACCATGGAGGCGGACTCGCTCAACTGTTGCGTGTTGGCGGAAGACGTGACGCCGGAGATGCCGGAGTTTGCGCTGTTTATCAAAGAAGTGTGCCGTGAAATGACCGCCAAGGCGGGGCAGAAATGCACCGCGATCCGCCGCATCATCGTGCCGACGGCGCAGGTGGCGGCGGTGCGTCAGGCCTTGTTGCAGCGCCTGGCGGGGGTAACGGTGGGGGATCCACAGCTGGAGCAAGTGCGCATGGGGGCGTTGGTCAGCCACGAGCAGCGTGATGATGTGCAAAGCAAGGTGGAGTTCCTGCTGCGCAATGGCTGCGAGCCGTTGTGCGGTGCGGCGCTGGATAAGCTGGAGGTACTGGGCGACGGCGCACGTGGCGGGGCATTTTATCCCCCGACCCTGCTGTATTGCGCCGATCCGTTCACCCATCAGGCGGTGCACGGCATCGAGGCCTTCGGGCCGGTGGCGACGCTGATGCCGTATGCGGATACCGAGCAGGCGATCGCGTTGGCGTTGCTGGGGCAGGGCAGCCTGGCGGGCTCACTGGTAACCGCCGATCCGGCATTGGCCAAGCGCTTCATTCGCGCGGCGGCCTGCGCCCACGGCCGCATGTTGATTTTGGATGAACAGGCGGCGGCGGAATCCACCGGCCACGGTTCGCCGTTGCCGATGCTGGTGCACGGCGGCCCGGGGCGCGCCGGCGGCGGTGAAGAGTTGGGCGGGCTGCGCGCGGTGAAGCACTATATGCAGCGCACGGCGATCCAGGGCAGCCCAGCGATGCTGGCGGCCATTGGCGGCGAATGGGTACGCGGCGCGCCGGTCGCCGAGCATCCGGTGCATCCGTTCCGGAAATACTTTGAGCAGTTGCAGCTGGGGGACAGCCTGTTGACCGCGCGGCGCACCGTGACCGAAGCGGACATCGTCAACTTCGCCTGCCTGAGCGGCGACCATTTTTACGCGCACATGGACAAGATCGGCGCCGCCGATTCGCTGTTCGGCGAGCGGGTGGCGCACGGTTACTTTGTGGTGTCCGCAGCGGCCGGGCTATTTGTCGACGCCGCCGTCGGGCCGGTGATCGCCAACTACGGCATGGAAAATCTGCGCTTTATTGAACCGGTGAAAATCGGCGACACCATTCAGGTGCGGTTGACCTGCAAAAAGAAAATCCGCAAGCCGCAGAAAACCGCCGAAGATCGCCCGCACGGCGTGGTGGTGTGGGATGTACAGGTGTTGAATCAGCAGCAGCAGCCGGTGGCGCTGTACAGCATTCTGACGCTGGTGGCGCGCCAACAGGGGGATTTCGAGGCGTAATGGCGCGTTTGCCGCCGCCGGCAATCCCGGCGGCGGCAGGCCATTCAGATCAACGGCTGACCGCGCAGCTGTTCCAGCACTTTCAGCGGTGAACGCTGTGGATCCTGCATTTTATTGACCGGCAACAGGAAGGTTTGTTCCAGCATAAACTGGCCGCCCATCGCGGCATGGGGCGTTTGATCCGAGAAGCAAATCCAGCTGCTGCCCGGCGGGAACGCCAGCGCCAGCTGTGGGCCTCGCTGCTGATAATCGCCGTCGGCCTTCATGGCGTCATGCAACTGCAGCATAAGGTGGTCATAATGGCTGCGGCGGCTTTTGGTGATGCGCACTTGATGCTGCAGCCAGCTGCTTAACGCCGAATAGCGAGCCAGACGCGGCATAAAACGTTCCGCCAGCTCAGGAAAAGGTTCACCGACGCGCCATTGGCGATTTTCACCGTGCGGATTGATATTGGTGAAAATACGCAGAATGCGTTCGCCGTAGTTCGGGCGCGACGGGAAAGCGTCGACGTGCAACCGGCTGTCGTCTTTGCGCCAGGAGCTGGCCGCCCGCCAGGCGGAAACCGGATGCAAACGCAGGCTGCCGGTTGGGTGATGCAGCGCTTCCTGATACTCGGGCAACAGCCCGGCGATCAGCTGGCGGCAGGATTGGTAATAGCGCTCCAGCAGTTGCTGAACTTGCTGCTGACGCTCCGCGACGGCGACGCCGGTCAGCTTGCCGGACAATGGCTGATAGCTGATGTTTTTGCGCTTCGGATCGACCAACGCCGGATCCAGCAGCGGCATTTCCTGCTCAGACAGGTGGAAGGCCAGCTCAGGCAGAAACAGCACTTTGCCCTGCTCCAGTTCGCTGACCGCGCTGGACGCTTCCTCTGCCGCCCATTGTTGCAACGGCAGCGTCAGAACGGCCTGTTCACGCGTAATATCGCCAGTAGGCATGAGATCTCCTCGCAAATCTATATCGCTTTGTTCCCGCCTTTCAGGTTGCCGCGTGGTTGGCTGCACTGGTTTGCGCAGTGGCTGGCTGGAGCGGCGCCAGAAGTTTTGCGCCGGTCGCCCAATTGCAACGTGAAATTTGCGGGTTCTATTATGGGTGTATCAGTAGGGCGCATTGCGCCGAAGCGTGCGATGGCTTCCTGATATATAGAATAGTCCTGTTAAGGGTATCACCGGCAGCGCCAATAAAAAGTAAACGGAAGTTAAACGAGGCCCGGCGGAGGCACGAATAATCAAAAAAGGCACGAATTGGCTGTCGAACGGTGATTTTTTTATCTTGTTGATTTTTAATTAAAATAAATATCCTGTTTATTTTTTGCCGCATTGTAGTGAGAAAACAGGATAAAACCGGTGAGGGAATATTTCTAATTGAAATTATTTTACTTTCACGAAGGGAGTTAATTGGACCGCCGGCTCGCGGCGGCCCGATTAATAATTAAGCGCCGTAAATGCAGTTTTTACCCTTTTTCTTGGCCTGGTACAGCGCGCTGTCCGCCTCATTGATAAAGCTGATTGGCGTATCGTTGTACATATGTGGCACTTTGGCGCAGATGCCGATGCTGATCGTGACGATGCCGTGTGGGTTGCCCTGATGTGGAATCTTCAGATCGCGAACCGCGTTGATGACGCGCTCGGCGAAAATCAGCGCGCCTTGCACGTCGGTATCCGGCAGGATAATTCCCATCTCTTCGCCGCCGTAGCGCGCCAGAATGTCGTTGCTACGGCAAGCCAATCCTTTCAGCGTTTGACCGATCTGCTGCAGGCACTGATCGCCGGCGACGTGGCCATAGCTGTCGTTGTACTGTTTGAAGTAGTCGATATCCAGCATCAATAGCGCCACGCTGCGGTAGTTGCGCGAGGCGCGCGCCAGCTCATTTTTCAGCGCGATATCAAATTGGCGGCGGTTGGCCAGACCGGTCAGGCCGTCCAACAGCGCCAATTCTTCGAGCATCTGGTTGATGCTGGTCAGCTGATCGCGAGTGCGCATCAGCTCGGCTTCGGTTTGCATGCTGTGTTTGATTTGCCGCAGCAGCACCATACCCATCGCCAGCAGGATCGCCAGCAGAGAGAGGCCGCCGGCGGCGAACAGGCCGGCGTCGGTGCGCCAGTCCGCTAAGGCGTCGCGTTTTGACAGCCCGGCGGCGATCACCAGCGGAAAACGATTGACCCGCGAATAGCCGTAGATGCGCTCCACTTTGTCGTACAACGAAGTGATGGTGGCGTTGCCGAACTCCGAATGCGGCAAAATCTCACTGAACAGCACGCCCTTGGCGATGTTTTTACCGATCGAGGCCGCCGAGTAAGGACGGCGGTAAAGGATGGTGCCGTCCGCCAGCAGCAGGTTCAACGAGGCGTCGGTGTTGAGGGCGAAACTGTCGTAAAACTGGCGGAAATAATCGACGTAAAGCGTCGCAAGCACCACGCCGCCAAAGCTGCCGTCCGGGTTGTTGAAACGCCGCGAAACGGGGATGATCAGATCGCCGGTGGTGCGGCTGCGGATCACCTTGCCGATGTACAGACCGCCGCCGTCGCGGTTTTGATGGTATTTGAAGTAATCGCGATCGGCGTTGTTGGCGTTCTTGATGAACTTGCCCGAGGAGGTCGCCATCCAGCGGCCGCGGGCATCATAGATAAATAGCCCATGCAGCTGCGGCAGGTTGCCGACCTGCGTCTGCATCACCCGCTGCAGTCGCGTTAGCTGCGATGAGCCCAGCCCATCGGTCTGGATGCGTTCGGTCAGATCGAGCAGATTGCCGTCTACCTGCATGAAGGTATCGTCGGCGTGCTGCGCCAGCGATCGGGCGAGGTTGGCGGATTCATGTTCGGCGCTGCGCAGATCGCGTTGGTGCCCGCTCCAGATTTGCCAGCTGTTGAAAAGGATCAGCGTGGCGGCAACGATGATGACAAACACGCCGGCCTGAAATAATAATGGAGAGCTTTTAACGCTGCGCGGTGGCACGGCATCCTGTATGGGTTGCTGCTGAGTCATGTCACCCTTGTGGTTTGATTACTATTCAATTTGAGTTAAGAGCAATCCTATATTTTATGCATAAATGCGCCAGACCTCTAGCCCTTAACGAGGCGATACGGAGAAAGGCATGCCGCAACCTGCATCCGCAGCGGTGTGAATACTACGGAGTAAAAGAGTCAATGTCGGATTACATCATTATCGCTTTACTGACGCTGGCGGCGTATTACCCCCTCACGCTGGGGGCGCTGGCGGTGATGATGTACATCGCCTGGCGGCGGCGCCGGTCGCCTTACTGGCGGTTGGGATTGGCGTTGTTGACGCTGCTGTTCGTGCTGTTCGCCAAGGCGGCGTATGACTGGCACCGCTATAGCTAGCGGCGCCATGACGGATTATTCGACATTGATCATCCAGTTGACGCCGAATTTATCGGTCAGCATGCCGAAACCTTTGGCCCAAAAGGTGGCTTGGTAAGGCATCGTCACCTGGCCGCCCTGCGCCAGATTATCGAACAGCTTGCGCCCTTGCTCCGCATCGCTGGGGTTCAGAGACAGCGAGAAGCCTTTATGGGAAGCGCCGCCGCTGTCATCCTGCGGACAGCCGTCGGAGGCCATCAGCACGCCGTCGCCGATCAGCAGGCGTGCATGCATGATCGCCTCCGGGTTGACATCTTGTGGCCCACCTTGGCGGGCTTCTTCTGGCATGTCTTTGTAGCGCATGACCATTTCAATTTTGGCATTCAATTGCTGCACGTAGAAGTTAATCGCTTGCTCACAGTTACCGCTGAAAAACAGATAGGGTTGTACCAGCATGACATTGACCTCGGTTGTGGCCCGACAGGCAACGACCGGCCCTCGGGCAGGAAGAAATGGTTGCTGGCGGCAATGATTGCCGTCGGTGACTTATTAGTGTAGTTCCCTTGGCGAGGAATGCTTGTGCGAGGCGAGTGCGCCTTCGCCAGCGGTGTAACGGGCGAAGGCGCGAGGGCGTTAATACAGCGAAGGTTCACCGGGTGGGCGGGTTTTAAAGCGGCGGTGCAACCACATGTACTGATCGGGCGCCAACAGCACCTGCTCTTCCACCACGCGGTTCATCAAGGCCGCTGCACGCGTTTCATCATCCAGCGGGAAGTCCTTCAGCGGTGGCTGAACGATCAGCTCGTAGCCCTGCGCATTCGGCAGGCGGCGCGGCACGAAAGGCACGATCGACGGCCGCCCCATGCGCGCCAGGATGAAAGTACCGGTCGTCGTGGCGGCGTTTTCCACGGCAAAGAACGGCGCGAACACGCTGCTTTGCGGGCCGTAATCGTGATCCGGCGCGTACCACAGGATTTCACCCTGTTTCAGGTTGCGGATCATGCCTTTGATATCCTTACGATCGAGCATGAATTTATTCGAGCGCAACCGGCCGCGGGTCTGTACCCACTCCATCAGCTTGTTGTTGTGCGGGCGATGTACGCCGATGCCGGGGTTTTGCATGCCGAAAATGCGCGCGCCCAGTTCCAGCGTCAGGAAATGCAGACCGATCAGCAAAACGCCTTTCCCGTCCTGACGCGCCAATTGCATGTTTTCCATGCCGCTTACCTTGAACCAGCGGGCGATGCGCCAGTCGGGCCAGAACCAGGCCATGCCGACTTCAAACAAGCCCATGCCGACGGACTCAAAATTTTTGACGATCAACGCCTCGCGTTCGGCGGTGGGCATAGCGGGGAAGCAGAGCTCTAAATTGCGGCGTGCTATTTTTACCCGACGTTTCATCAGGCGCATGGCTATTCTGCCGAGGCCGTGTCCAAGCCGATATATGAACGGGTAGGGCAGTAACACCAAAAGATAGAGTATTCCCAGCCCTATCCACAGCGACCAATAACGAGGGCGCAAGAATTCGCGCTCAAAGCGTTGGTTAAAAAGCATTTTTTCTGTTATTCCTTTTCTTTCCCAATGGGACCTTAACCCAAATTGTTATAGGGCGAATGATAGAACATTTTGTGCTAAATAGGGTTTTCCATTAATGCTTTTTTTTACGCTTTATTTAATGACGGACGGAAAACGGAGCGAGATAGGATTTTTACCGAGGGAATGAAGGATATTTACCGCTATTTCAACCGGCTGGCATCATTGAAAAATACAGACACAATTAAGCGCGTCGCAAAAGTGACAAACGGTATGTAACCTTAGAAAAACAGTAACGCGGCGGAACCGTCCCAAACGGCGGCCAGCGTGTAGAGTAGCGCGAGAATCAGGACAAACGGTGCATTGAACATCGGCGTCTCCTCCGGGAGGTTTGTTTAAAGTTTAGTCTCTCGAGATGACAGCAGGATGAAATCAGAACGTTTTTTGTACGATAAAATTCAGACGGATGGAAATGGGTAAACCGCTGATTTTTTACTATAGTCATAGTGTGAAGTTGTACGTTTGCCGCCGTACCCCCTGCATTGAGCGGTAGCGGGCAGATTGCCCAGAGCATGATCGCGGAGCGGGCGGCGTCGGGCGTGAAACATGTGACGAAGTTCTCAGAGGGTTGGTCTGTAAGGATTTGACATGTCATATGAAAATGACGATCTAAACGGTGTTGAGCAACCGAGCGACTACGTGAAAGTCACCGCCTGCGAAGTGAGCAGCGGCGTAAAAGCAGCGCTCGAGCAATCATGTGCCTGCATCAAGGATAATCCTTGGGCGGGGATAGGCGCCGGCGCCGTCGTGGGCCTGGTAATAGGATTTCTGTTAGGCAAAAGGTAATAGGGAGAGTAAAAATGGGCATCATTTCCTGGATCATTTTTGGTTTAATCGCCGGTATCCTGGCCAAATGGATTATGCCGGGCAAAGACGGCGGCGGGTTTATTATGACCGTAGTACTGGGGGTCGTGGGCGCCGTGGTCGGCGGCTATATCAGCACCTTCTTCGGTATGGGTCGCGTTGACGGTTTTAACCTGGGCAGCTTTGTGGTGGCGGTAATCGGTGCCTTGGTGGTGCTTTTTGTCTACAGGAAGATCAAAGGCTAAGCAGCCGTTGCTCAACAGGGTCGCCGCGGCGGCCCTTTTTCGTGAAATCAATCCGCCTGTGCGGCGCGGGCCGCACCGGCTGAAAGGGGAATATCATGGGTCTGTTCGATAGCGTATTGGGTAACATTCTGGGCGGCGGCGCCAACGGTAAAGGCATCGATTATATCGCCATTATGCAGTGGGTTGAGCAACAAGGTGGCCTGCAGGCCATTTTGGACAAGTTCCGCCAGGGGCAGTTCGGCGATATCGTCGGTTCCTGGCTCGGCAATGGTGAAAACCAGCCAATTACCGGCGATCATGTACAGCAGGCGCTGGGTAGTGACGCGATCAATCAACTGGCTGAAAAACTGGGTGTTGATCCGGCCCAAGCCTCCAGCACCATTGCACAGTTCTTGCCAACGGTTGCGGATGCCGCCTCGCCAAATGGCGAAGTGCAGCAAGACAGCAATGAACTCGGCGATATGGTCGGCAAACTGTTCAAATAATGATTATGCTCCCGGCGTCTGGCCGGGGGCATTCACTCCGCTGATCCCCTCAATCGCCGTTAACGCCTGTTGCAGATGCGCCACCCAGGCGCGCACTTTCTCCGGAATAAAACGTAAAGCGGGATAGACCGCGTGCAGCGCCATGGGCGGATAGCGGTATTCCGGCAAGACGGGCACCAGCGCCCCTGTCGCCAGTTGCTCGCCGATCAAGGGCCGCTGAGCGCCGCCGACACCGAGCCCTGCCTCGATAGCCGTCAGCAGCGATAGCGTATTATTGGCGCGGAAGATGGGCTGTAGAGCCACTATCTCGGGGCCGTGCGGGCCGATCAGGGTGAGCGTATCGCCGTCGTTCAAACCGCTGTAACGAATGTGCGCATGCTTTGCCAACTCTGCCGGCGAGCGTGGCACGCCGTGCTTTGCCAGATAGGCCGGTGATGCCACCAGCAGGCGTTGCAGTTCACCCAGGCGTTTCGCCACCATGCCGGGCGCGTGCAGTTCGCCGAAGCGCAACGCCACGTCGATGCCTTCACCTATCACGTCGGCGCGGCGATCGTCCAGCAGCAGCTCGATGGTGAGATCCGGATGGCGCTGCTGGAATGCGATGGCCAGCGGCGTGACGTGGCGTTGCCCGAACCCGGTCGGTGCGTGAATGCGCAGGTTGCCCTGCAGCCGGTGGCGCTGGCCGTGCAATGCTTCTTCCGCTTCGTCGACTGCCGCCAGAATCGGTTTGAGGCGCAAGTAGTAATCATTGCCGGCATCGGTCAGGGTGACCGCCCGGGTGCTGCGAAACAGCAGTTGGGCCCCCAGTTGCTGCTCCAGGCCGGCGATTTGTTGACTGACCGCCGGCTGCGTCAAACGCAGATCGCGAGCGGCGGCCGACAAGCTGCCCAGCTCCGCCACCCGCATAAAGGTTTTCATTGCGTTCAGCTTATCCATATCGATCTTGCCTATAAATATTTCTTATGAGTGTTAGTGGAAAGTCTCTTCTACCGCAAGGGTCGCTAATCAATAACACTCAGAACCTCGACAACCCGAGGAGAGACAAGATGAATGCAAAGCGGCAGGCGTTAGTGATCGGCGCCAATGGCGTGATAGGGCGCCGTTTGATTGAGGAACTGACCGGTCAGGGCTGGCCCGTGGTGGGCGTCTCGCGCCGGGGTGGGCAACCGGCACCTGGGGTATGCGACCTAAAGGTAGATCTGCTGGATGCGGCGGCGACGCGCGACGCGCTGCGGCCGCTGAGCGCGGTTAGCCACGTTTTCTATGCCGCCTACCAGGATGCGCCGGATTGGGCGGGCCTGGTGGCGCCCAATCTGCAGATGTTGCAAAACGTCGTCGAGGGGTTGGAGCCGATCGCACCGGCGTTGGAGCATGTCAGCCTGATGCAGGGCTATAAGGTATATGGCGCTCATTTGGGGCCGTTTAAAACGCCGGCTCGTGAAAGCGACGCCGGGCATATGCCGCCGGAGTTTAACGTGGCGCAACAGCAGTATCTGGAGCGGCGTCAGGCCGGCAAACGTTGGCATTGGAGCGCCATTCGCCCGAGCGTGGTGGGGGGCTTCTCGCTCGGCAACCCGATGAATCTGGCGTTAAGCATCGCGGTCTACGCGTCGATCAGTAAAGCGCTCGGCCTGCCGCTGCGCTTCCCTGGTAAGCCGGGCGCTTATCACAGCCTGTTGGAAATGACCGACGCCGGGCTGTTGGCGCGCGCCACGCTGTGGGCGGCGATCGAACCGGCAGCGGCTAATCAGGCGTTTAATATCAACAATGGCGATCTTTTCCGTTGGAGCGACATGTGGCCGAAGATTGCCGCTTACTTCGGATTGGACTGCGCGCCGCCGCTGCCGATGCCGCTGGAGAGCATGATGGCGGATAAAGCGCCGCTGTGGCGAGAGCTGGTGCAACGGCACCAATTGACCGAACCGGACTATCGCGCGGTGAGCGGCTGGCGTTTCGCCGATTTCGTTTTTTCCTGGGACTATGACATGTTCGCGGACGGCAGCAAGGCGCGGCGATTCGGTTTCCATCAGTTTGTCGACACCGAAGCCATGTTTTTCTCGCTGTTCGATGAGTTCCGCCGCCGCGGGATTATTCCCTGAGCGCGCATCGGTTCCCCGCAGCACGGGCCGCGGGGAATGGCCTCAGAACGTCAGCATGATCTTGCCGATGTGCTCGCTGGACTCCATCAGCGCATGCGCGGCGGCGGCCTGCTCGAGCGGGAAGGTTTTAAATATTTGCGGCTTCAGCACGCCGCGCTCCAGCAGCGGCCAAACCTTCTCGCGCAGTTCTGCGGCAATCTGCGCCTTGTCCGCGACGCTGCGCGAGCGTAGCGTCGAACCGGTATGGGTCAGGCGTTTCAACAGCAGCGGCATCAGATTGAGCTCTTTTACCACGCCATTTTGCGTGCCGATTTGCACGATACGGCCTTCCATCGCTGCGGCCTGATAGTTCTTGGCTACATAGTCGCCGGCGATCAGATCGACTATCACGTCGGCGCCTTTGCCGTCGGTGACGTCTTTGGTGCGTGCGACAAAATCTTCGCTGCGGTAGTTAATCGCTACGTCGGCGCCCAGTGCCAGGCTGGCTTGGCGCTTTTCTTCGGAGCCGACAGTGGTGATTACCTGTGCGCAGAAGGCCTTCGCCAGCATGGTGGCGACCGTGCCGATACCGGAGGTGCCACCGTGGATCAACACGGTTTCGCCGGCTTTAAGGTGGCCACGCTGGAACACGTTGACCCAGACGGTAAAGAAGGTTTCCGGCAGCGCGGCGGCCTCGGTCAAGCTCAGCCCCGTCGGTACCGGCAAAGCATTGCTTTCATGCACGGTGCAGTATTCGGCATAGCCGCCGCCGGCGATCAGGGCGCAAACCCGGTCGCCGAGTGCGAAATGAGTCACGCCTTCACCGACGGCGACCACTTCGCCGGCGATTTCCAGGCCGGGAATATCCGAAGCGCCGGGCGGTGGCGCATAGCTCCCCTGGCGCTGCAGTACGTCGGGACGATTAACGCCGGCGGCGGCGATTTTCACCAGAAGTTCGCCCGCTTGTGGAACGGGCACCGGACGTTCGGTGACGACCAGAACCTCGGGGGCGCCCGGTTGGCTGATTTCAATCGCTTTCATTGTGCCGGGCAGCGTTGCATTTGTTGACATGGACAGTCTCCTCATCGTGGCGGACGTGGTTATCAGGCAGAACGCCCGCAATAAAGTCTGCTGATAGCTTAGCGAAATCGAATGAGGTGCGCGTGGTCGAATAGAGCGGTTTTTCGAGGAGGGGAGGGGAAGCCGCCTCGATGGGCGGCTGGGCATCAATCGTTAGGGGGAATGCGAAACCCCTTCAACGAGACGATAAAGTGTTCTTTCCCTTTGGAGATCTTGGCGCCTTTATCGCACCACAGGCTGGCAAGCTGGAAGAAGTCGTCGCTGCCGATATCATAGGCCAGTTCGATTTTTTTGGCTGTGCCGGCGCGGATGAGCTTTTCTGCTTCCTGATGGTTTGCAGCTTTAATTATGGTCATGGGCGAAATCCTTGGTGTTAAGCCAGAGCGGATAATCGCGAATCATCATATGGCCATATTGTGACAATTTTGTGATGAAAACATGACGGTCCACGAAGGCGCGGCGTGCGGCGCGCCGCGCCTTCGCGGTGTAAACACGCTATCGATTACCGATCGCGCGGGCGAACGAATGTACTTTTCTTTTGAGATTTAAAGTGTTTATAGAGCGAATAGCTCGCAATGCCGGCCAAGGCGGCCAGGAGGACAAGGGATCCTGTAGCCATGAACATCACCTCCGAATAAAAATGGCAAGGAGGCGTATTTGTGACATTCATCACTTTACGAGGCAATGAGAGCAATCTGTAATCGGGAAACTGGCATGAGGGAAGGATAAAAAAAGCGCCTATAGGGAGGCGCATAAAGATTTGCAACACAGCTTGTTGTGTTCAACACCAGGAGGAGTGGTGAACTGACGCTATTCTATGCAGCGGCGAGGGCGGCTGATATAGGTATTACTCCGAAAGCGCCGCTACCACTCATAGCCCAACTGAATGTTGTAATCGGGGTCCTGATTGGTGGAATAAGGATCGGATTGGCGGCGACGATCGGTTTTCTTTACCGGACCTTCATACGCGGGGTAAGGTTTGGCGCGTGGTTTGCTGCAGCCAGGATGATCGCACTCGATATCGACGCGAAAACCGTTCTTTTCACGTGCCTCTGCCCAGGTAATTGGCGGTTTTGTCGCCTTGGGCGCCGGCCCTGGTGCTGCCACAGGTTTGGGCGGAGGGGTAACGCTGGGTTCAGGGGGCTGGTAATTCAGCTCCAGCGCGCCCAGCGGGGCGCCGTAAGCGGAAAAGGCCAGCAGAATGGTAATGCTGGTGGCCGGTAATGTGAGCCATCTCGGCATGGTGAGTCTCCCTGGATGATTACGTCATGTAACTATAAAACAGCGTAACGATAATTACTATCATTTGTCTCGTCAGGCAAGGGGACGCACGTGACGATCGCGTCGGCAAACAGGGTCAAATCCTGTACGTTTAGCCAAGGTAAACGGCACGACGAGGCGAAAAGAGTTGCTATTGCCGCCCGCTCGTGAGTTAATGTTTCCCGGCCTGTGGTACAGACCTATTTATGCACGACATTTTGAGTAAAGTAGTTCAAATTAAAAGCGTTATCCCGGATAGCCCTTCTCTGACGAATTTCCTTTCCAGTGCCTCCATAAGTAACTGATGACCGGCTATATCGCCCATAGCGGCTTACATTTATTATTGAAGGAAGATAGACATGTCTAACCTGATCAAAGGTCAAGTGAAGTGGTTCAACGAAGCTAAAGGTTTTGGTTTCATCACCCCAGCAGACGGCAGCAAAGACGTATTCGTACACTTCTCTGCTATCCAGGATCAAGGCTTCAAGACCCTGGCTGAAGGCCAGAACGTACAGTTCTCTATCGAGAACGGTGCGAAAGGTCCATCTGCGGCTAACGTTACCGCTATCTAATTGGCGTCTACCGCTGATTGAAAAAAACCCGCCGCGGCGGGTTTTTTTATGCCTGCAATTCGGCGGCGCACAAAAAAAGCCCGCAAGTCTGCGGGCAAAAGTTCCTTGTTACTTCTTCATTTGCAAGCGCTTCTCTGGGGGGGAAACGCTTGCAGACAGGCTACGCGAGGCCGGCTTAAGATTCTGCGGTCAAACCGTTAAGAAAGTGAAAATCCAGGCGGCTGCTACGCTGATAGCGAGGCGGCGCGGATTGGGATGGTGTCCTTTCCCCTGGCTTTTGTAATACACTGATGCCAATCGCAAATAATGGGGAACGGTATGCAGGTTAACGATCGAGTGACGGTAAAAACAGATGGTGGCCCGCGGCGCGAAGGCGTCGTTCTGGCCGTAGAGGTGTTCAACGAAGGCACCATGTATCTGGTTTCTCTTGAGGATTACCCGGCGGGCGTATGGTTTTTTAATGAAATCGACAGCCGTGACGGCACGTTTGTGGAGCCTTGTCGCGAGCATGGACAGTAACGTCGGCTAATCTCATTAATTTGCTAATGAAATTGTCCATTTTGAGATTATTTCGTTGCGGTAAGATTTTTTTTATCAATGGTAAAAAATACCCGTTGCGTTAGCGGGGGATAACGCAGCAGGTATTCTTTCGGTGGTTCCAGCATCTGATATCCAGATGACATTATCATCGGATATTTAACGGCCGAAAAAACAGAGTGGGGGCATTCTCTGAGGTTTAACGGCTATTGACAAATATTCCACTGGTCAGCGTATCGGTCAAACGAACAACGTGGTAAATGATCTGCTTGTTGTGCGTCTTTATTTTCCGCTTGATGTTTCCTTTGTGGGAAGAAACCGTTTTGGCCTTTATTTGCATCTGGTCTGATATCTGGATGGTGCCTTGACCGGACATCCACATGCGTAGCATGTTCGATTCGGTCTGGCTCAGCGTTACCGGCGTTTGGTCCAGAGAGGATTTCTCCGTCCGCATGGACGTTTTCTCGAGATAGTGGCTAAGTAACTGATTCATCGTCTCTGGCTTGATGGATTTTGACGATATGATGACATTCTTGCGAACATATAAATAATCGTCGAAATGTACATTGGTAATAGCCATGAAGATGAAGAATAACGTATCCGGGTGCAGTGAAATCACCCGTTTTATTCGCTCGGTGGCGTTTGCTTCGTGGATGAAGCAGTCCTCGTTAATAAACACCAGGCTAGGATTCAACTTGCTGCATTTTTCATGCAGGCTGTCAATATCCTCGATGGCATTAATATGGCGCTTCTTCACGCCATGCGAAGTCAGATAGTCGGTTAACCCCAGTCTGGTATAGCTACATGAATCCATGATAATCGTTGGCATATCGCACCCCCACTTAAATCCGTTTTACTGCGGTAATATGAGAAAAAGCCTAAAAAGCCGAAAGGCAAAATGGAGCAATAATTCAGTGTAGCGAGTGTTCTATCAATAAACACGACGGCACTCAATGATATTTTCATACTAAACTTATTAATCACATGAATCTATAAGTTTGGCTTAAGTCAGAGCGATTTGCTGTTCGCTCAGCTTTGACATGATGCGCTCGATCCGCGCTTGGCGCCTGCGCCTGCCAGCATTGCTTGCCGAGATTCTGCTCATCATGTCACGAAACAAAATTTTAGTTTGCTAGGAAAAGTCTTAAAAAAAATTCATGTGTTGGTTTTTTGAGGCGTTTGGGTACATTTTTTGAGTGTTCAAAAAGTGTCTTGTTTGTTTTTTCTGTTTTTTTTAATAAAAATCAATATGTTAATGTTGCGCTCTTTTGTGCGATAATGAGAATCACTTCTTTTTTTTACCCAAGCAACAAGAAAAAGTTAACGTTCTGGCTGAAATGTGTAGCTTAATTGTTGCCGTAAACCACCATTTTACAATGAGTTATATGGATATTTATTTCATTTGAAATCATCTCTGTGAATGTGTAACGGTGATTGAGTGATTTCTCTAAACTATTTCCTTTTGACCCGACCGGCAAGGGGCGGTGGGAGGTCGGAGTTGTCTCTGACCCTCGTTGGTTTTAACTTGCCTTTCCACCTTGCAAAAACAGGATGTCGCGGTGAGACGGAATCAGTATGGGCAGCCGATAGGCGATGCCCTCCATCATTGGCAACCGGCAGGCATACCTGGGCACAAGTTACTGCAAGGGCGTTTTTGTCGCCTTGAACCATTAAGCCTTGAGCGCTGGGGGGATGAGCTCTATCAGGCTTATCAAATTGCTGCGGACGACCGTGATTGGACCTATCTGTTTTGGGCGCGGCCGCAGACCCGCGAGGAGTTCCAGCGCTATCTTCTGACTCAAGCGTCCAGTGCTGACAGAAGCACGATGGTGGTGGTCGATCAGGTGAACGGGCGTGCCGTGGGAACCTGCGCTTTTTTGCGCATCGATCCCGCCAACGGCGTGGCCGAACTGGGTGCCATCAACTGGTCGCCGCTGATGAAGCGCAGCGTGCTGGGCAGCGAGGCGATTTTCCTGATGCTGCGGCACCTGTTCGACGATCTTGGCTACCGGCGCGGCGAATGGAAGTGCGATAGCCTCAATGTGCCTTCGCGTCAGGCCGCCGAGCGTTTTGGTTTCCGCTTCGAAGGCACGTTCCGCCAGGCGGTCGTCGTCAAAGGGCGTACGCGCGACACCGATTGGCTGTCGATCATTGATGGAGAGTGGCCGGCGCTGCGCTCGGCGTTTGCCGCCTGGCTCTCACCGGATAACATCGGCGACGACGGGCGGCAAGAACGGCGTTTGCAGGCCTTCCAGCTCGGGTGACGCATCAGGCGTTTAGGCTGTCTCCACCAGGCAATGGCGCAGCGAGTCCAGCGCCAGGCTGATGTCCTGTTCCTCCGTCATCCAGTTGACCAGCGCGGCGCGGATCCCCGGCTGGCCGTTATAACGCGTAGGGGTGCAACGTACCACGCCATGCCGGCTAAGGCGTTCGAGAAAGCGATCGCGCGCCGCTTCACTCTCTCCCTGTGGATGACTGAGCGCGAAGCACACCACATTCAAATTCACCGGCGCCAGCAGATGGAAGCCGTCGTCGTCTGCCAGCGCTGCGCCCAGAGCCTGCGCCAATCGGACGTTGCGCTCGACGATATCCCGTATGCCGCTGCGGCCATAGGCTTTCAGCGTCAACCAGAGCGGCAGGGCGCGAAAGCGACGCGAATTTTCCGGCGTCAGATGCAGATAGTTGTCCGGCCGCGGCGTCGGTGCTTCCAGATAGGCTGAATGGTTCTGAAATACCTGCATCTGCAGATCCAGATGGCGGGTAAATTGGATCGCGCTGTCATACGGCACGTTCAGCCACTTGTGCGCATCGACGGTGATGGAGTCCGCATACTGCCAGCCCGCAAGTCGCGGCGCATACAGCGGCGAACAGGCCGCCACCCCCCCAAAGGCCGCATCGACATGCAGCCAAAACGGGTAACGCTCCCGCAGCGCCAGCAGGCGTGGCAGATCGTCGAAGGCGACGGTGTTGACCGTACCAGCGCTGGCCAGCACCAACGTGGGGCGGCCTTCTCCGGCAGCGAGCTGCCGCTCCAGCGCCGTCATATCCATGGCTTCAGACTCCGGCAGGCTGGCGACGATCGTCAGCGCCTCGCGGCCGATGCCGAGCATGCTGAGCGCCTTCACGCTGCTGGAGTGCGGATTGGCCGCCAGCACCCGAAGAGGCCCCAGCGCCGCCAGCCCCTGTTGGGCGACATCGACACCTTGCTGCTGGCCCAGCCACTGCCGGCCAATGGCCAGCCCGGTGAAATTGGCCATGGTGGCGCCGCTGACCAGGCTGCCGTTGAACGCTTCCGGCAGGCCCAGCAGAGATTTCAACTGTGTCACTGCGGCCAGCTCGATTGCCGCCGCGATCGTATCATGGCTAAGTTGGCTATTTTGGTCTGTCACGCTAACCAGCCAGTCCGCCGCGACCGCCGCTGGAGTGGCACCGCCGGTGACGAAGCCGAAATAACGCGGGCCGGCGCTGGCGGAAATGCCTGCCTGATAACGTTGCCAGAAGTCATCCAGCGCTGCCAGAGCGCCTTCACCGTTTTCCGCCAGCCGATCGTCACCCGGTTGCAGCTGCTGTTGCGCGAGCGGTGGGCAGACCGAGCGCTGCTGCAGTCCGGCCAGAAAATCTTCCGCCAACTGGCGAGTGTGGTCGAGGATCTGCGGAAATTGTGCAAGATCCTGCTGTAAAAGTGGGTGCATGGTGGCTCCGAGAGCGTCAGGGATGATGGAGTAAACATAGAACATTTGCCTGCCGGCCAAAATCGATGAAAAATGACCTTTTTGGATAGTATGGTTAACCAGGAATGAGTGAACGCCTCCCTCTGCATGTCTTGCCGACCTTCGCCATCGCCGCCAGGTTGGAAAATTTGCGCGCTGCAGCGCAGCAGGTGCATTTGACGCATGGCGCAGTCAGCCAGCAAATTCAGCTGTTGGAGCAGGCGGTCGGCTATCCGCTGTTTGAACGGCGCGGGCGCGGTGTGCGCCTGAATGCCGCCGGGCGAGAGTTGCTGGCGGCGGTAGAGCCAGCGCTGCACGTGCTGCAGCAGGGTGTCGCCCGCGCCCGTCGTGCGGCGGCAAGCCAGACGCTGCGTATTAGCGTGTTGCCGTCTTTTGCCCATTACTGGTTGTTGCCGCGTCTGCCGGCCTTCCATGAAGCCTGCGCCGATATTGCGCTGGATATCGATGCATCGCTGGCGCTGCAGGATCTGTCACTGCGCGGGTTCGATGCGGCGATCCGCATCGGCAGCGGTCAGTGGACGGGGCTGCATGCGCAGCGCATCGCATCCGGTGACGTGCTGCCGGTCGCCTCACCGGACATGGTGCGGCAGTGGGGAGCGGCGTTCGAAAACGGCGGCGATATTCCGTTGCTGGAACACGACGTCAGCCCCTGGCGCGATTGGTTCGAGGCGCAGGGGCGCTCGTTGTGCGGGCGGCAACAGGCGTTGTTCAACGATGCCGGGTTACTGATTCGCGCGGCTGAGCAGGGGTTCGGCATTGCGCTGGCGAAACAGCTGCTGGTACAGGATGCGATCGACGCGGGGAAGCTGGTGGCGCTGGCTAAACCCTGCCGCCTGAGCGATGACGACGTTTATCTGGCATGGCCGCAGACCGCCGGGCTGACGCCGGCGGTCCTACGTTTGCTGCAGTGGCTGCAGCAACAGTTGGCGGTGGCTTAACGGCGCAGCCATTCCGGCTGCGAGGTGCCGAGCGTGGTCGCCGGCAGCGCCCATTGCAGCGCCGTGCCCTGCAGGCTTAACGGGGCGCGCAGACGTTGCGCGGCTCCCCAGTAAGTCAGTTCCGTTTCCGGGTTTTCGTCGGCGGGGCCGGCTGGCGCCAGTGTTTCCGGCCGATAATGCGCCGGATAGGGATGTGCCAGCAGCAGTTGCGCCGTGCGCGCCAGCGACAGCCGCGCGTGGTAGCCGGTGCCGCGGTTCAGGCGATGCGCCATACCGGTCAGCACCGCCGCCGCCATCAAATAGCCGGTAGCGTGATCCAGGGCCTGCACCGGTAGCGGAACAGGAAAACTGGCGCTGCGCCAAACCATGCCCGCCTCTGCCAGCCCGCAGCTCATCTGTACCAGGCTGTCGAATCCGCGCCGGGTGCGCCACGGCCCGCTCCAACCGTAAGCATTCAGGCAGACGTCGATCAGGCCCGGCGCCAGCGTGCGCCTTTCCTCCACACCATAGCCCAGCTTCTCCAACGCGCCGGCACGGTAACCATGCACGATCACATCGGTGTTCCTCAGCAGATGTTCAAACGTATGGCGATCGTGCGCATTGGTCAGGTTGAGGCGCGCGCTGCGCTTGCCCAACATCACCTCGTGCTCGACGCCGGGTTCATCCCAACCGTAAGGATCTATGCGCAGTACGTCGGCGCCCAGACCGGCGAGAAAACGGGTGGCGATCGGCCCGGCGAGAATGCGCGTCAGGTCCAGCACCCGCACGCCGTGCAGCGGCCGGGCTATGGGCAACGCCCAGCCTGGCGGCGGCGCTTCCGGCTGCAGCGCGGCGTGGATCAAGGGTTCGAGCGCCACGCTCTTGCCCTGAATATGTTGCCGCCATGCGGCCGCCGAGCGCATTTGGGCCGCGCAGCCGCCGGCCTCGATTACCGCCTGCTCCAGCTCGTTTTTTTTCCAGCTCAGCACGCGCACCGCCAGCGTACCTTTATCCGATGCTGAGCCCAGCACTTGTTCCACCGCTCGCCGATGGTGCGGCGCATTGGTATGCAGGCGTATCCATCCGTCTGCTGTCTCGTAGTCGCCGGCCAGTGCGTCCCAAGCGGCAGGCAGCATCCAACCCAACGGACGCAGCGTCCAGCCGAACCAGAGTGAGGCCAGGCGTTGATCGACCCAGACCTGCGGCGCGTCGGTTGCCTTGCTGCGAAGCAATTCGGCGCAGGCCAAACCGGCGGCGCTCCAGGCGGCGGTAGCCAATTCGGTGACGGGAAAAGCCGAAGGCAGTGCGCCGACGCCGCTCACGGTCAGCCGATCGGTGGGGGCGGGACGCTGTCCCAGGCTTTGCCAAATCTCGTCAAGCAGAGTGTGGATCAGAGGCGTCATCGGCCGCTCCTTGCGGACTGTCGGAAATATAGCCTAGCGTAGCCCACCGCCGGCGACCTTGCTAAGGCGCAACGTCGAACGTGCGGCCGTCGGCCAGTTTGGCGCGCAGACTCTGGGCCGCTACGCCGGCGAACGGCTGCGCGCTGAAGTTGGCGGTCAGTGTCGAACCGTCGCTGAACGTCGTCTGTTGCACCCAGCCGTCCCGATCGAGCCAGCGGAAGTCGGTCAGCGCTTTGTCCCACAAGGCCTGATGCAGCGGCCGGAAGGCGGCGTCGGCGCGTTTGAGCGCTGGCAGGCGGGCCGCCAGGGTGGCGCGGCTCAGATGGAACATCGGCGCAGTGTTATACAGCTGGCTGAGCAGACTGCGGGTGATCTGAACGTCGCTGAACTTCAGATTGTCGTAATTCCAGTGGTGGCTGCTGACAATCGCATCGTGGAAAACGGCCTGATACAGCGGCAGGCGGTAACGCGGGTCGAATTCGACGGTGCGGTAGGGCTGTTTCACCTTGGCGGGGCGGAAGAAAAATGCCGGTTGGGCATTGGGCCACCAGGCGCCGAGATAATAGGGTGAGGATTTATCCTGGTTCATCTGTTTGTCGCCCCAGCCGAATCCCCAGGTTTCCATGCCGTGGGCGAACATCAGGCTGCGAGCGGTCGCGGCATTGCCGTCCTCCGAGCCAAGCGGCAACTTAAGGGTGGCGCTGAACCAGGCCAACCGAGCGTTGCGCGCCTCGGCCATCTGAGCCGCGCCGGTCGGGTGGTCTGGCTGATAGTCGTCCGACACCATGCCGGTGCCGTCCACGTCGAGAAACAGGCTGTTCAACCCGGCCAGTTGAACCAGGTCGCGCATGCGCCGTTGCGAATAGGGCAGGACGCAGCCTGGATTAAGGTAGTAACCCTGTTTGCCGAAGCCGGGTTTCTTGCTGCCGTCGGCGCGCACGATGGCGCAGGTTTCCCGCAGCGTCGTCGGCAGTTGCGCGGTGAGCCAGCTGTCGTTCACGCCGCGTGGTATGGCGGTATCGTAGGAGTCGTAGCTGGCGATCAGATAGCCGGCCGCCTTGGCGGCAGCCACCGCTTGCGGGTGCAGGAAGGCTGCGGTCCAGTTATCGGTGCCTAACCACAGGCGCGGCAAGCCGGCCTGGCGCAGCGCGTCGATCAACGGTTTGGCCAACCCTTGGCCCCAACCGTCCGCCGGGGTTAACCAGTGCCCCAGTTCCCGTTGCGCCAGCTCCTGCACCGCGGCGGCCTGGCGCTGTTGCGCCTGCAGAAAATCGGCGTCGTCCGGCGTGGCGCCCAGCGGGATTTGCGCCGTCAACGCTTGGTTGATGCCGTCGATCAGCGGCTGTTGCTGCCAGCCTTCCGGCATTTTTCCCGCCAGCTGCAGCAGGGATTTTCTGCTCTCGGTATCCATTTTTTGCCGCAGCGCGGCGGCGGCGGGAGAGCTAAGGTAGTGCAGCAATCCCGGCCAATCTTTGACGTCTTCCGCCGCCAGCAGTTTGTCGCCCCACAGGTAGACATGAGTGGCGCCGATCAGCTTTTCGCCTTCGGGCGCCTGCTTTATCTTCTCTCGCAGGCTGCTGAACTGGCCGTGTTGTTGCAAATAGTCGCGATAGCGGCGGGCGCCGGACAGCGGTGTGTCGCCGATGTGCAGCAGCACCTCGAATGCCTGTTGTTGATTGAAGCGGTTAAACTGATGCCCGGCGCGCATCTCCAGCTTTTCCTGCGCGGCGGCGAAGGTGACCCGGTTGCTGAACGGCGTCAACATCAGCCAGCTGTAGACCTTGCCCTGGTATTGTTGGCTCCACAGCGGCAGCTTCAGATCCCAATTGGTATCCAGCGGCGTCATTTCCGTCGTCAGGTAATTGCGCCAGACCGCGTTGTCGAGCGGAATACGGCTGCCTTCGCCGATCGGTAACAACAGCGTTTCCGCCTGCGGCGGCAGGCGATACCAGTTCAGAAGTTGTGGCCGATCGCTGCTGAAGCTCAGGCGCAGATCGCCGTCTTCCAGCCGGGCGCTAACCTTGACCGCGCTCTGCGGCCAACGCCAGCTGGCGCGTTGTGGCGATGCGGTGAGATCCGCCACCTGTTGCGCGGGCTGTGCCAGATTGACCGGTACAGGGCCGGCGGCAATGCGCAGCGTGGCGGGATCGAGTTCAAACTGCACGCCGCCTTGTTGCAGCAGCAGGGCATCGGCGGGAAAGCTGACGAGCAGTGCGAATGCAAGCGGGGAAAGTCGGTGTTTCATCGGTGCGTCCTTGAAAGATGAAGGAGGGTAGTTTATCGATAAGCGCACCGGCGCCCAATGTTGCCGTTTTCTATTTGTGACATCGGAATATCATTGCGGTATTTCAGTTTATTTTTCGTTTAATAAATTCGCCTTTACTTCATTACACGACGTCACTATACTCAGCCAAAATTTCGGTGGAGAAACCCAATTGGACAGTTGTAGTTGTAATAAAACAAATAAGGCAAGCTGACCAATTCTCTTCTGATTTGTTGCTTGCCGTTATCGGCGGGCAGCACCCCTCTCCAGTTATTCCTGAGCTGTGCATACCCGAATAAAAAACGCTTCCTGAGGCCTGACGGTTTCAGGTGAATTGAGTTGGACGTTATTATGGTATTCTGCAGCCACAGCCTTTTCCCTCCAGGCTCAGCACGCTGATTCGCTGATTTATTTTCGGCGCGATTTTGCGTGTGCTAAACAGCACATGATTTTATCTCCTGCGGTTAATTAAGGGGACAGTCATGGCTATGACTCCTTTCGTTTTGAATTTATTGCTGGCGATGTGCCTGGGCGCGGTGATTGGCGCCGAGCGCCAGTGGCGTCAACGTATGGCCGGCCTGCGTACCAATGCGCTGGTGGCAACCGGCGCGGCGGTCTTTATTCTCAGCTCCATGTCCACCGATCCGGCCAGCGCCGGCCGCGTGGCCGCGCAAATCGTCTCGGGTATCGGCTTCCTCGGTGCCGGCGTCATCATGCGTGAAGGGCTGAACATTCGCGGCCTCAACACCGCCGCCACGCTGTGGTGTTCGGCTGGGATCGGCGTACTGTGCGGCCTGGGCCAGCATTGGGATGCGGTGGTCGCCACGCTGGTGATCCTGTGTGCCAATATCCTGCTGCGTGAGGCCGCTCAGCGCATCAACCTGCAGCCGCACCAGCAGGCGACCGATCTGGAACTGTGCTATCGCATTCAGGTGACCTGCGGCGAGCAGGATGAAATTCTGGTGCGCACCCTGATTCTGCAGGCGCTGAACGGCGTCGCCTTACGGCTGCAGTCCTTGCGCAGCGCCGATATTTCCAGCCCTGGCCAATTGGAAGTGTGCGCAGAAATTACCGCCACGCCGGCCGCGCAAAAAGAAATTGAGGGTATTGTCTGCCGCGTCAGTCTGGAAAAAAGCGTGAGTGCCGTTCGCTGGCGCGTCGCGTCCGAATTACCGGTCTGATTAATTATATAAATATTTATTAACTTGATTATATGTTCAGGTTATTCGGGCGCGCCTGAATAACGCGGAGCATTAAGGAGGCGTTATGGACGATGACCCCGGAAGGGAAATGATTTCTGCGTGGCTGACAGGGTAATCACGCTATTCAGTCACGCTAATTAAAAAATTCCACTCTGCGCAGAGTCACCTGTTTATCGGGCGGGATATCCCTGTGCGCAGAACGAAAATAAGAGAATAGCGTTATGACTCAGATTAATGAAAGAATGCGTCGCCGCGATAAAGATGCGGTGACCTACGCCATTGCGGAAGAGGCGACCAACAGCATCGCCCAAACGCTGGCGAACCTGAAGTGCAACCGTAACGGCTTGACCCAGGACGACGCCGATGAGCGGCTGGAGCAGTTCGGCGCCAACCAGGTCGCCCACGATAAGGCACCGCATGCCTTGATTCAGCTGATCAAGGCCTTCAACAACCCGTTTATCTTCGTGCTGATGGTGCTGGCTGCGATCAGTTTCTTTACCGATTATTGGTTGCCGCTCCAGAGCGGTGAAGAAACTGAACTCACCGGCGTCATTATCATTCTGACCATGGTCACGCTGAGCGGGCTGCTGCGTTTTTGGCAAGAATATCGCACCAACAAAGCGGCGGAAGCGTTGAAGTCGATGGTGCGCACCACCGCCACGGTATTGCGCCGCAGCAGCTACAGCGCGCATCCGCTGACGCTGGAAGTGCCGATCCGCGAACTGGTGCCGGGGGATATCATTCAGCTCTCCGCCGGTGACATGGTGCCGGCCGACGTACGCCTTATCGCCTCGCGCGATCTGTTCATCAGCCAGGCGATTTTGACCGGTGAAGCGATCCCTATCGAGAAATACGATGCCATGGGCAACGTAGCGCAGAAGTCGAGCGAAGGGGAAGTGTCCAGCGAGAACGCGCTGCTTGAACTGTCCAATATCTGCCTGATGGGCACCAACGTCGCCAGCGGTACCGCCACGGCGGTGGTGGTGGCGACCGGTGGGCGCACGTACTTCGGTTCACTGGCCAAGTCGATCGTCGGTTCGCGGGCGCAAACCGCGTTCGATCGCGGGGTGAACAGCGTCAGCTGGTTGTTGATCCGCTTTATGCTGGTGATGGTGCCGGTGGTGTTGCTGATCAACGGCTTCACCAAAGGCGATTGGAGCGAGGCGGCGCTGTTCGCACTGGCGGTGGCGGTTGGCCTGACGCCGGAAATGCTGCCGATGATCGTCAGCTCCAACCTGGCGAAAGGGGCGATCGCCATGTCGCGCCGCAAGGTGGTGGTGAAGCGCTTGAACGCCATTCAGAACTTCGGCGCCATGGACGTGCTTTGCACCGACAAGACCGGTACCCTGACCCAGGACCGCATCATTCTCGAACACCATATCGACGTCAATGGCGCCAGGGATAACGAGGTGTTGCACCTGGCCTGGTTGAACAGCTTCCATCAGAGCGGCATGAAGAACCTGATGGACCAGGCGGTGATCCGCTTCGGGCGCGGCAAACCGGGGATCGAAGCCCTAGGGCGTTTCAGCAAGGTGGACGAGCTGCCGTTCGATTTCGTGCGTCGCCGTCTGTCGATCGTGGTTGCGGATGAGAATGGCAAGCAGCAGCTGATCTGTAAGGGCGCAGTGGAGGAGATGCTGGAGATCGCCACCCACGTGCGAGAAGGCGACAAGACGCTGGAATTGGACGAAGGGCGCCGTGCGGCGTTGCAGGCGCTGGCCCGCGAGTATAACGAGGACGGTTTCCGCGTGCTGGTGCTGGCGACGCGCGAGCTGGATATGCAACGCCCGGCCGAGCCGCTGAGCGTAGCCGACGAGCGCGACATGGTGGTGCAAGGGCTGCTGACCTTCCTCGATCCACCGAAGGAGAGCGCGCAGCAGGCGATTGCCGCGCTGCAGGAAAACGGCGTGACGGTGAAGGTGCTGACGGGCGACAACCCGGTGATCACCTGCAAGATCTGCCGCGACGTCGGGCTGGAGCCGGGGGAGCCGCTCTCTGGGCTGCAGATTGAGCAGATGGATGACGAAGAGCTGGCGCGCGAAGTGGAGCAGCGCACGGTCTTCACCAAGCTGACGCCGCTGCAAAAATCGCGGGTGCTGAAAATGCTGCAGGCCAACGGACATACCGTCGGCTTCCTTGGCGACGGCATCAACGATGCGCCGGCGCTGCGCGACGCCGACGTCGGCATTTCGGTCGACACCGGCACTGACATCGCCAAGGAATCGGCGGACATCATCCTGCTGGAAAAGAACCTGATGGTGCTGGAAGAGGGGGTGATCAAAGGGCGCGAGACCTTCGGCAATATCATCAAGTATCTGAACATGACCGCCAGCTCCAACTTCGGCAACGTGTTCTCGGTGCTGGTGGCCAGCGCCTTCATCCCGTTCCTGCCGATGCTGGCGATCCACCTGTTGATTCAGAACCTGATGTACGACATTTCTCAGCTGTCGCTGCCGTGGGACAAGATGGACAAAGAGTTTCTGCGCAAGCCGCGCAAGTGGGACTCCAAAAACATCGGGCGCTTTATGCTGTGGATTGGGCCGACCTCATCGATCTTCGATATCACGACGTATGCGCTGATGTGGTACGTGTTCGCCGCCAACAGCGTGGAACACCAGGCGCTGTTCCAGTCAGGCTGGTTCATTGAGGGGCTGCTGTCGCAAACGTTGGTGGTGCATATGCTGCGCACTCAGAAGATTCCGTTCATTCAGAGCACCGCGGCGCTGCCGGTGTTGCTGACCACCGGATTGGTGATGGCGCTCGGCATCTACATTCCGTTCTCACCGCTCGGCGCCCTGGTCGGCCTGCAGCCGCTGCCGTGGGAATACTTCCCGTGGTTGGCCGCGACGTTGGTCAGCTACTGCGTGGTCGCGCAGTTGATGAAGCGTTTTTATATCCGCCGCTTTGGCGAGTGGCTGTAAGCCGCCTCGGCGTTCACTTCGGGGGCGAAATTCTTTGCCCCCGCACCTAGAGCAGTTTGTTGACCAGCAGGCCGAGCATGATGGTCAGCGTGAAGGAAAACAGCGTGCCGAGCAGCACATACTCGGTGCGCATCTTATCATCGCTTTGGCGCAGATCGCCGAAACGGAAGATAGATTTGGCCGCCAGCAAAAAGCCGATCGCCGGGATTTGCCCCAGCAGCACAAAGGTCAGGATGAGCGTTCTCTCCAGATAGCCAATCTGTTTGCCCGCGCGCAGCAGTGAGTCGTTGTCGGCCTTGGCCGAAGGCGGCATTTGCGGTGTCCAGCGCGCCAGCAGTTGCCCGATCAGCAGGCTCATCGGCAGATAAATCAGGCTGTAGGCCACCAGCACCAGACCGGCTTGCCAACTCCCCAGTTGCCGCCCCAGCGCGGCGAGCAGTTCACCGGCATTCGGCGTCAGCCCCAGCCACAGCAAGGCGATCACCGCCAGATGCAATCCCTGATCGAGCAGGAAACTGCGGGCCGGGCTCAGGCGGTTCATTGCGGTGACTTTCAGCAAATCGATCAGGTAGTGGCTGACGGCGATGAGCAGCAGGCTGGCCAGTACCTGAAGCGAAGAAAGCCCCCCGTGCAGCAGGCCGAAACCCGCCACGACCCAGGCGGCCAGCACCCCGTGCAGCAACGCGTGCAACACCAGAAAACGCGAACGTACGCGATGTTGGATTTTATCTTCCACCCAACTCAGCGGCTGCAGCGGAAAATCCGCCAGCAGATGGACGAACAACAGCCAGGCCAGCAAAGGCGCATAGGTCAGATCCATAGTCAGACGATCCTGTTAATGGCGTGAATAAACCGCATGATTTCCTCGTAGGCAGCGCGTTTCAGGGTAGCGGAGACCGTAGAGGCGGCTTTTTGCAGCTGGTCTGCCACGGCGGCGCCGCTGTCGGCGAACATTCTCGCCTGAACGATGCGGGCTTCGGCCTGTGACAGGCGGGCAATCACATGATCTAACATCGGCAGCAGATCGCTGACAATGGCGTTTGTCCGATCGTTGTCGGTTTTCAGAGCCAGCCGGCAATTTTTTGCCATGGCGTCCAGCGCGCTGCCGGAATTGATAAAGGCACTGCCGTAACCGGCGGCTTCGGGCCGTTGGTTGCCGAGCCCGACGGCGATGCGCGCATCCCAGTGTGCGGCGCCCATCGCCCGTAGCGCGAGGCGAATATATACCGCCAGCAGCAGCCCGTCCTCCGGGGCAGCCTGCGCCTGGAAGGCATCACCGCGAAAGATTTCCACTTGATGCAGCCGTCCGTCGAGCTGCAGCCGATCGAGCAGGCTATGCAGCCCATTGAGGTAGTTGGCGGTGTCTGAGCGGCGAGAATCGACCAGATCGCCGCTGATTACGCTGATTGGCGTCGGCATGCTGTGATCCGTTGTTTGCAGGAGATGACTATAAATTCGCATCTTGATACGAATATGTCAATAATTCGCTTCTAGATGCGAATTTTCAACCTTTTCGCCTGTAGGGGCGAAACGCTGTGTTGCGGAGAAAGGGAGGAGAAACGGCCGGGAAAGCGCGAATCTGTCAGACTCGCCACCGGCGGCGTAGACGGAAACTGGCCGGCAACCGGCCGCTCAGAAGCTTTTTACCAGCACTTCACGCGGCATTTCGCTGCCGTGCTTCAACAGGTGCTCAAACGAACGTTCGCTGCTTTTCAACTGCTGCAAAAACTCTTGCGGCGACAGATCGTGCTTTTTGCCGCTCATATAAGCCAGCGCCAGTTCTTTTGCCTGATAGCGGGAGAAGTTGTACATGGTGTCCTCGATACGGTGAATGTCAGTGCTCACGATTGTAGCGAAAGAGCACATAATGAACAGCGGCTTTGGCGTATGGAATCGATAGCTGAAACTTAACTTGCAGGCTGCAACAGTTCATCGCACAGGCGTTTTATCACCTGAGCCTGCGGCAGGCCGTTGTGCAACATTTGGCGGATATGCTCCGAATCGCTGATGCCCTGGCGAACATGGCACTCGATCGCCTGTAACACCGCCCGATCCTCCCGCCGCTCGGCGAAATCGCTCAGCGCCTCGAGGGTGTGCAGGATGTGGGCGGTCAGGCTGCTGCGGCGCAGCGTCACGGGATCGACGTATTCGGCGGCGAAACCGCTGCGATAGGCGTTGATCTTGTTGTAATTGGTGAAAGCATCGTATTCCGGCGCGATCGGCGTCCGGCGCTGCAACAGAAAATCAGCCAGCAGACGGCAATAGCCGACCAGCAGCACGGCGTGCGCGATGCGCAGCGGCGTATCGCAGATGCGGATCTCTACCGTGCCCAGTTCCGGTTTTGGCCGCGCATCCCAGTAAATATCCTTGATGCTTTCAATCACGCCGGCGGCGTTCAGCCGTTCGTAGTAGGCGTTGAATTCGCTCCAGCTGTAGATGTGTTCCAGGCAGCCGTAGTTGGGGAAGGAGTTCTGCGCGCTGAAACGGGAACTGGCAAAGCACGTATCGACGCCCTGATACAGCGGCGACGAAGCGCTGAGCGCGATCAGCTGCGGAAAATAGGGCGTCAGCGCATGGCACAGGTATATCGCCTCGTCCCCGTCGTTGACGCCGAGGTGAATGTGTTGGCCGAACACGCAGGCCAGTTTGGAGAGATAGCCAAAGCGACTGGCCAGCTGTCTGTAGCGCGCGTTGTCGCTGATGACCTGCTTGCGCCAGTCGTTGCTGAGATGGCGGCCGCCGCCGCAAACGTCACAGCCCAGGCGTTGCGCGCTGCGCCGGACGGTTGCGGTCAGGGCGCGCAGCTCGGCGTGCAGTTCAGCGAGATCGCGGTGCACAGAGCTGTTCAGCTCCACCATCGATTTTGTGAGCTCATGTTTGACGCGCCGGCGGTCGCCGATCTCGCTGACCACCCGGTCAGCCCGATCGGTAAGATCGTAGTGCTCGTCATCGACTAACTGCAGCTCTATTTCGGTGCCGATGGAAAGCCTTTCCGAACGTTTGAAAGTGAGCGGCATGGAACCTCCTTCCTGCAAGAACAGCATTAAGATAATTATATGCCTCGGCGAGGGGGACAACGTTTTGCGTTTTATATTTGTTTTTACAAATATGAAGGTGTTATCTTCACGAGCGATTTGTGGAGAGGATGAAGATACGGGAGGGTGACATGACGTCATTGACGCCGCTTAAGCTGTTTAAAAACTTGTCGGACGAGACGCGTTTGACGCTGGTGCTGTTGCTACGCCACGCCGGTGAGCTGTGCGTGTGCGAACTGTCGAGCGGACTGGCGCTGCCGCAGCCCAAAATCTCAAGGCATCTGGCAATGTTGCGTGAAAGCGGGCTGTTGCTCGATCGGCGCGATGGCAAGTGGATCCATTATCGCCTGTCACCGCATATGCCAGCCTGGGCGGCGGCGATTATTGAGCAGGCTTATCAGTGCCGATCAGAACAGATGACGGGATTGGCGCAACGCGCGGCGAAAGGCTGCCCGTAACGGTAAAAAATTTGCGCAAACACATTTGAAAAAACATATATGTAAACTTGTGGAGGCAGTGAGGCGGCGATGATAGTGGCAGGGGCGATCTTTATTCTGACGTTGGCCTTGGTGATCTGGCAACCGAGAGGGCTGAGCATCGGCTGGAGCGCGGCATTCGGCGCGGGATTGGCATTACTGAGCGGCGTGGTGCACATCGGCGATATTTCCGTGGTGTGGCAGATAGTCTGGAATGCGACCGCGACCTTTATCGCCGTCATCATCATCAGCCTGTTGCTGGATGAGAGCGGCTTCTTTGCCTGGATCGCCTTGCACGTCGCGCGCTGGGGCAACGGCAAAGGCCGATGGCTGTTTACCTACATGCTGCTGCTGGGGGCCGCGGTGGCGGCGCTGTTCGCGAACGACGGTGCCGCGTTAATCCTTACGCCGATCGTGATCGCCATGCTGTCGGCGCTCGGCTTTCGCCCTGCGGCAGTGCTGGCCTTCGTGATGGCGGCGGGCTTTATCGCCGATACCGCCAGCCTGCCGCTGGTGGTGTCTAACCTGGTGAATATCGTGTCGGCGGATTTCTTCCGGTTGGGCTTTACGGAGTATGCGGCAGTGATGGTGCCGGTTAACCTTGCCGCCGTGGCGGCGACCCTGGTGATGTTGCATCTGTTCTTTCGCAAGGATATTCCACAGCGCTACGCGTTGACGCGTTTACCGGTACCCCAAGAAGCGATTCGCGATCGGGCGACTTTCCGAACCGGTTGGGCCGTATTGGCGCTGTTACTGATTGGCTTTTTCGCCCTGGAACCGCTCGGTGTGCCGGTGAGTTTGGTTGCCGCCTGCGGCGCGCTGATTCTGCTGGCGGTGGCGAAACGCGGGCGGGCGATCGATACCGGTAAAGTGCTGCGCGGGGCGCCCTGGCAGATCGTGATTTTCTCGCTGGGTATGTATCTGGTGGTTTACGGGTTGCGCAATGCCGGCTTAACCGATCTGCTTGCCGACGTGTTGGACGCACTGGCGCGGCAGGGGCTGTGGGTGGCAACGCTCGGCACCGGCTTCCTGAGCGCGTTTCTCTCTTCCGTCATGAATAACATGCCAACGGTATTGGTGGGGGCGTTGTCAATCGATGGCAGCGGCGCGGAAGGCGTCATCAAGCAGGCGATGATTTACGCCAATGTCATCGGCAGCGATCTTGGCCCCAAAATCACCCCGATCGGCAGCCTGGCTACGTTGCTGTGGTTGCATGTGTTGGCAAGGAAGAACATCGTCATTACCTGGGGCTATTATTTCCGCGTGGGACTGGTGATGACGCTGCCGATTCTGTTCGTCACCCTGGCCGCGCTGGCGCTGCGGCTGTCCGTTTTGTCCTAACCGGAGAAACCGTCATGAGCAGTATCAAGATTTATCACAACCCGGCCTGCGGCACGTCGCGCAACACGTTGGCGCTGATCCGCAACAGCGGCGTTGAGCCCGAGGTGATTTTGTATCTGGAAACGCCTCCCAGCCGCGAACGGTTGGTTGCGCTGCTGGCCGAGATGGGGATGACGCCGCGCGCGTTACTGCGCAAAAACGTCGAACCTTACGCCGAGTTGAAACTGGACGAGACCGGCTGGAACGATGAGCAACTGATCGACTTCATGTTGCAACAGCCGATCCTAATCAATCGGCCCATTGTGGTGACACCGCTCGGCACGCGGCTGTGCCGGCCGTCGGAGGCGGTGTTGGATATTCTGCCGGCTCCGCAGCGCGGGGCATTCAGCAAAGAGGATGGGGAGCCGGTGATCGATGCGCAGGGCCGCAGGATAACCAAAGGCTGATCGCTGCGGCCCTGCGCCTTGGCAAAATCAGTGCAGTTCGGCGCCGCTGCGGTCGGCCAGCGCTTCCAGCAGCGGGGCAGAAGGCACGAAGAACAGGGTGCCGGTTACCGCGTGGCTAAAATCGAGCAGCCGATCGTAGTTGCCGGCGGGGCGGCCGACAAACATGTTTTCCAGCATCTGCTCGATTGGCTGCGGGGAGCGTGCATAGCCGATAAAGTAGGTGCCGAATTCGCGCAGGCCGGGGCGGCCGAATGGCATGTTGTCGCGCAGAATTTTCACCTCGTTGCCTTGCTCGTCGGTGATGGTGGTCAGTGAACTGTGCGATGACGACGGCTTGACCGCTTCATCCAACTCGATGTTGGACTGTTTATGGCGGCCGATGATCTTCTCCTGCGTTTCCACGCTGAGCGAGTTCCAGCCCTGCATATCGTGCAGGTATTTTTGCACCAGCACATAGCTGCCGCCGCTGAACGCCGCGTCTTCATCGCCGATCACCGTATAGTCGAAGGCTTCGTGCCCCTCAGGGTTTTCCGTGCCGTCGACGAAGCCAATCATGGCGCGCTGATCGAAGTAACGGAAGCCGTGCACCTCTTCGATCACCGTCACGGCGTCGCCGAGCTTGCCGACCAGCTGTGAGGCCAGTTCGAAACACAGATCCATTTCATCGGCGCGGATATGCAGCAGGATGTCGCCGGGCGTGGCGACGGCGACGCGTTCCCCGCTGCCGATCGGGCTGAACGGATGCAACTGGCGAGGGCGCGGTGCGCCAAACAGTGTATCCCAAGCCTCGGAACCGAAACCGCAGACGCAGGTGAGGTTGCCCGCCGGCGCACGTTTACCGACCGAACGCACCACGGCGGCGATGTCGCCGCACCAGGCGCGCACCGCCGCCAGATGGGCAGGAACGGGCGACAGGGTGGCGACGATGAAGATGGCGTGGCGCGTCACCGGAGTGAAAACGGCTTGCGGCGGATTGTTATTTGCATTCATTGCATTCGGCTCCAGTGTGTTCGGGTGAAATAGGTCAAATCAAATTAAAGTGCTCGTCGGGTTTCATCGGCGGCGGCAGCGGACTTTGGTCGTTCATTTCCAGCAGGTTGCGCTCAATGGTGTTACAGATGGCGTTTAACGGCAGATGGTTGGCCGACACGCCGAACGGATCTTCCAGCTCTTCGGCCAACGAGTCCCAAGATAAGAAGGTATAGGAAATGAACACCGAAACAAATGGTGTCATGTAATGCAGATCGGTCACCAGGGCAAAAGGCAGCAGGCTGCAGAACAGATAAACGGTGCGCTGCAGGATCAGGGTATAGGCGAACGGCACCGGCGTACTGGCTAGCCGTTCGCAGCCGCCGAGGGCGTGGGACAGCTCGCTCAGTTTATTGTCGAGCAGCTCGAAGGTGATGTCGCTCAGCAGCCCCCGTCGGCGCAGCTTGCCGATCTCCTGGCCCAGCATCAGCAAGATGCGGTTGGTCGGCATCGGACTGGCGATCACTTCGGCCAGTTCCTTGCTGCTGAGATTGTGGTACAGATCGGCGGTCGGATCGGTGGCGCGCAGCTGATGCTTCAGGCTCCAGCTGAAGGCGATCAGCAGCTTGGCGACCTTCTGATGCACCGCCGGTTCGTCCGGCAGCAGGCTTTTGATCTGGCGCAACAGCGAGCGTTCGGTAATCAGCAGCGAGCCCCACAGGTTGCGGGCCTCGACAAAGCGGCTGTAGCCGGCGTTATTGCGAAAGCCGAGAAAGATGGCGATGGCGATGCCCAGCAGGCTGAACGGCGCGATGGTTAAATGCACGCCGAGCTGTTCATACCATTGGTAGCTGATCACCGCCACTATCGACATCAGCACGTTCAGCGACAGGCGAAAGGTAATTTTTGACAGCACGGAACCGTGCCAGGCGAACAGGCGAAAAAACCAGTTCTGGTGCGGGCGAATTATCATAACGTGGGTGCTTCCTGGTGTCCTGCTATTGAGAATAGTCGATTCTTATCCGGCGGCGTTAGGCCGCCGCCGTCGATTGCCAGAGCCGCTGCGGGTGCGTATAAACGGTGGCGCGCCCCGGCTTGCTGAAGCCCACCAGCGTCAGGTTGCTGCGTTCGGCCACCTCTACCGCCAGGCGGGTGGCGGCGGAAACGGCGAACAGGATCTCGACGCCGCACATGGCGGATTTTTGTACCATTTCATAGCTGGCGCGGCTCGACACCAGCGCAGCACCTTGCCGCCACGCCTGTTGGCTGCGGTAGCCCAGTAATTTGTCGAGCGCGACGTGGCGGCCGACGTCTTCACATCCGCCGCTGAGCGCGCCGTCCGGCTGGATCCAGGCCGCCGCATGGGTGCAGCCGGTCAATTTCCCCACCGTTTGCACTTCCTGCAGCTGCGCCAGCGCCCGGTCGAGCAGGGCCAAATCGAAGCGTTGCGTGAAGGGCAGCGGCGCGATGGGTTGGGCGACCTCCTGCAGCTGCTCCACCCCGCAGACGCCGCAGCCGGTGCGGCCGGCCAGGTTGCGGCGCTTCTCTTTCAGCTGCATAAAGCGGCGGCTCGAGAGTTCCACATGCACTTCAATGCCGTTGCAGGCCGGTTGTTGGCGGATGTCGTAGATATCGTCGGGGGAGGCGATGATGCCTTCGGACAGCGAAAAACCGATGGCGAAGGCCGCCAGATCTTTCGGCGTCGCCATCATTACCACGTGGGAAATGCCGTTGTACACCAGGACGACCGGCACTTCTTCCGCCAGCCAATCCTGTTGCGCCTGAGCCAGATCGTTGCGCTGCCAAACCGCGTGGCGCGACAGGCATTCCTGTTCGATATCGTCAGTTTCTGCGAGGAGTAGGTGCTTGTTCATAACGTTCTCGTGACTGTCGGTGACGAGGCGCCGACGGGGATGAATTCTTATTGAGCAGGTATGGGGATTATACAGGATTCTGATCTCGCTCGCGTAGGGAATCACACCGTACTGCCGGCCCATCAGGTTATCCACAGTTTTGGTGGATAACGTGTGTGCAAGGGAAGGTGAAACACTTAGCAGGCGTAAAAAAAATCGCTCAGAAAATTATTATATTACGCGGGAAAGCGCGAGCCGCAGGGGGATAGAGGGTTGCACGCGCTCGCGGTTTGCTTGTGTGTTGCTGTATAAATATACAGTTTTATTGCGATTGTGACCCATATGTCATGCCTGTATGCTTTTTCACCACTTTGATTATCAGAACGAGGGGATGCATAGAGCAACCTGCTATCCGCGCGTTGAACTCACGAAGACAGTTTTCCCCTGTTATCGTTAGGTTTTCGGCGTGATCTCATGAAAACAGGTCAGTCGCTCGTGCAACAATTATTTGCCTATAGCATTAAGGGGAATGATAAATGCTCATCCATGGAAGAGGTCGGAGCGACGTGTTTAGGTGAAAATAGTGACTTTTTCTGATGACGGCAATGTTAGCAGGCGGCTCAACGCTACGGGGGAACGGCTGGGGCTTGAGCCCGTAAGGTACGAGAGGGGGGGGCCTAGGGAAAATGTGATTTTCGGCGAGTGGCGATAATCTCATCGCCATCTGAGGTAAGGGAGCACCGTTTAACGTCAATGCGCCGAGCCAGCCGACTTATGCTTGCATATATTTTTGGATGGCGTTGAGCAACATTTGGTGAACGGTCTCGAGCGACTGAGGGGAGGTGACCTGCTCGGGCACATCTGCCGGCGTATGGAATTGTGGGCCAATACCGACAAATGACATGAGTGGTGCGTTTACTGCGGAAGCCCATAGTGCCCCTTCGCCATTCCACTGTTTAGGGTTAAGTAATGCCGGCAGACCGGCTCCCAGTAGTATCGGTTCGATTTTTTTGAAGCGAGCGTCGTCCATTCTGATTGAGACACCTCGCGCGATAGCTGGGATCATTGACGGATTATTGCTGCCGGGGGCTAAGACCATGGTGTTATCTGTTTTATTTCTCATGGTTAGAGCAACGTTAGCACCTAAATGCACGATAAGCGCCGGATTGAATTGGTTTGTCTTCAGCAGTGTTTCTAATCCGATATGATGTAACAGTTCGTGGCCGGGTGAGCCGATAACGATCACTGGATATTGTTCAGCCAGGGCTTGAGCGAGGCCAAGCGCAAGTGCAATGCCGGTACCTCGTTCCGCCGCGCATTGAAACCAACCGCTTAGCGGTGTGGCAATGATGATTGCCTTCTTACTGACATCACCGAACGTGGCGATGATATTGTTGCTTTTCCCCGGAACAATTTTTCCCGAAAACAGGACATCTACACTTTTTTTCTGCAGCGACTCCCCTAGTCTGCCAGGCACCAAAACAACCGGTAAACCACTCCCCAATCTCGGCTCTCTGTTGGGCACCTGTAGTTCACCCAGTTCACACTGAGTGGCTATCACGGCAATTCTTGCGCCGGATGTCTGAGCTGATGTAATTAATCGCTGCAGGGCTGCAGAAGTACGATCGCCCCTCAGTGCGACGGCAGAGCCGACGAAAGGGGAAGAGGAGCTCATATTGCCAATACCTTCATAGTACAATGGCATTGACGGTACCTCTTTTCCACTAATGCGGACGCGGGAATAACCATCAAAGCGTGTGAAACTAAATGGCTGCATTGATATTTCTCCGCCTATATTCTGGAGTATCTGTGAGAACCAGTCATTGGTGTGGCGATCGACGTCTGTTCCCACACGATGAAATCCGAGGGCTGCATATTGTTGAACCAGCTCATATAATGCATCACCAGACTGCAGAAATGTTTGCTTGGCTGATATCGTGACACTACGTTGTGCGAATGTGCTGCCAGTGAATAAGTAGCTGAGAGACGCTGTAGCAAGAGCGGCTTTGATAAAGTCACGGCGGTTCATCATTATTTCTCCAGTATCTGAAGCCTTGAGTGCGATAGCTTATCTCTCTTGAGCTGCGGATAGATATTACGCAGCCCAAGGGAGCGTTGTTCTATTGGCGAACGATCTCTACCAACGAGCTGACATAACCTGTTCCCCCGACGCCCTCATCTTGAACCTCAATATAATATGCAAGCTGGTTGCCAGGTTTCAGCTTGAGTTCAACCGTGAAGTTACCGCCATTTTCGGGTATTTCCGCGGATTGCCATTTTGCTTTGCGCCAGTCACTCACAAGGGGTACATAAGCATAAAACACGCTCACACCGATCAGCTTATTTACCTTATTGATCTTGGGTTGCAGCGTTAATGTGTCGTGTTCACGGCTGACATGCATGTTGATTTCAGGGACTTTACGGCCCATAAACGTATGAGCTAACCACATTCGCCATGCTGCCAGATGTTTATCTGAAACCCAGGTGTGGGGAAAGTTGTCCACAGCTAAAAATGCTTTGTCTCCCGTCATTTCACTCATCATGCTATTGGGGCTGCCTAAGGCGAAAAGCTGATCGTTGGTGCCGAGTGTAACCAGATACTTTGCTTTTATTTTCGTTCGCCACATATAAGGATCGAAGTTTGCCAAAATTTGTAAACCTATAGGGTTGTTTACCTCTCTCAGCAATTCATCTGCAGGTTGAAATGCGGGCCCGGTTGGGCGACCCATGGTTTCTTCTCCTCCTCCCACCCCGGCGCCGAATTCAGCAAATTTTCTGGCGATGAAATAGAGATTATTTCCGCCGAAATAGCAGGCTGCCATGGTACCCGCAACGCGATCGGGGTCGACGCCGGTTGCTACGCTTACTGCTAATCCGCGTTTAGAGCATCCCATGAGTACGGCTTTTTCCGTATTAATTCCTTTCAGAGAGTGCATAAGGGTAATGGCGCGAAGGTAGGATTTAATGATTGGATAGTAGCCGACCCAAGTCAGATCCTTCGTCTCCTGTGCTTTTTTCAAAGCATATCCCATCAGATCTGACTCGTTCATTCCCCAATAATCTTCTGCAGGGTTAGAGAAAATCATAATAGGTATATTGAGATCGATTGCCGTTCCTTCCGCGTACTCTCCTTCTGTATCGCGGCCCGAGCCTGGGATTTTTTTTCTGGACCAATTCGGATCATCAAAAAATTGTCTTTCTGTACCGATAATCCCCGCTTTTCCGCCTCCCTTGTAATCAACGGGGACGTAAACTCTGGCTGGATGCCTTAAGATCAAACCATGCCAGTTTTGCGCAGTAAAGCTCAGTTCAATTTTCCGCACTGTTTTACCAGGCCGACTTTTGCTATTGATAACGGTATCACTGATAATTTTTGTTCCAAGAGTATTCTCATCGCGAATTTCTTGCAGATCGAAGTATTTTTCGACCGAATTGCTTTCCTTAGATTCTGCGAGGATAAGGGGCGGCGTTTTAGCGAAAACGCCGCTCATGCATGCAAGTGTTATTGCCATGGCTATGAGCCGTTTCTTTACTGTCATGGGGCCTCTTTGGAATGCATATTAAAAATATGTGTTTGAAGCAATTTGAGTAACGTACAACTTAGTTGGTTAGTGAAAAGATTAAAAAGAAGAGGGGGGTTCTGGTAGGAGCTAAATCGAAATCGGCTTAGCGATAACACAATACCCTCCTGTATAATGTGCACTAACAGAAACTATAGGTAACCATGCTAATAAGTCCAATAGTTATGATTGGGCAGTTATATCATTTTTATATGGATTGTATGTGTATTCTGTATATCTGAATAATGAGTGTTATTTTTTCAATGTGCCGCTAGTTAACGTTAAATAGTGTCCCTTTGTCGGGGCGGCTGTGTTGATTTTTGTTCATAGAGAGTAGTGACCCATTTTAATTGGCTCCTGACATCATTATTAATAGCAATAAGTACTCTGATGATAGCGTGCATTCCCGGTGCTGATTGTAGTGTTGTTAAACGCGGAATATAAAATTAACCCGTTTGAGCGCGATTATCCGTAGGTTACGGGTGTTTAATCAATTCACCGCTCCAATTACCTGAACGCACAGCTTCAACCAGCATGCCGCGCACCAGATCGCGTATGCACGAGGCGGCGAATGACAAGGGTTTATGGGCCGAATGTGCAATGGAGATGGTGCGATACAAACGGGGTTCGACAATCATTAAGGGCGGATACGGCGAACCTTCCCTCACTGCGGGCCAATTGCAGATGGTGGCGGCCAATCCGCTGCGCACCAGGCTGCTGAGCCCTTGCGCGGTATGTTGTTCATACACGACGTTGAGTTCTATCCCTAGCTGTATGGCTGCTTGTTCCGCCCGGCGGCGGAGGTAAGAACAGTTTTTCGGCAACATGGCCAGCGAACTGGCGGCTGCTTGCGTCAGAGTGATCGTATCGGCAGTTTCCGGGCATGCGTGTTGGCCAACCCAGTACAGATGTTCAGCAAAGACCGGATCGACGCACACATGATCCAATTCTTCCGCATTGGGGGTCACGCCAAAGTCCACTTGCCCCATGGCGATAGCTTCGCCTGTTTCCTGACTGAGACCGTCGCGCACGACCAACTCAATGCCGGGGAATTTTTCCCGCGCCTGTATAATGATGAGCGGCATCAATAATGCTGATGCGGTAACCGGAATGGCGATGGTTACCATGCCTTTCGGGTTGTCCTGAGTGGAGTGGAGCTCACTTTTTAATGAATCGACGGTTTGCACGACAAAACGTGCGAGGTCACAGAGCCGTTGCCCTGAATCTGTCAGTAAGATGCCGTCGTGCAAACGTTCCAGCAACTGCATACCCAGCTCTTCTTCCAATAAACTGATTTGGCGGCTGAGTGCGGGCTGGGCGATATAGGCGTTTCGTGCTGCGGCCGAAAAACTACCCGCCTCGGCGATAGCGATAAAATACCGAAGTTGTTTCAAGGTTATGGGTGAGCCTCTTCTCATGCTAATTCTTTATATCCTCTATCGAAAGTTGCTATTTGCCCGATGTAAATGGTGCCACTAGTATGGCTGTGCAAGTGAGACTCCGCTACTTTTCCCGCGGTTAAAATACGTTCTGGCCAAATTTTATAGGTTGTTTTTTATGATTTTTTCATTGAGGAGACAACTTTTTTATTTGACAAGCGGAGTAGCTAAACCAAAAAGGTTGAGTGAACGGCGAGAATTTTTGCCTATGTGTTACCAATGCAGCTTACATGGTGCTCTGCGCGGGATAAAACGTATTTTTAGCTATTCATTGAGGTGAATGACCGCTGGGAAAGACCAGTAAATCTTGGAGCGCAGTAATAATTATGCGCGAATGACAAACCAGGGTTAATTGCTGACAGCCGGGAAAGACCGGCACCCATATCGTTTTATCATCGGTTCTGTTAGCTGGGGCTGTGCCACCTGTGATTAACCTCCAGAAAACAATAGATAAAGATGCATCTCGAACGAGGCTGTACTAGCGTGGTATGCAACCTCTAAATGTAGAAATTGCTTGGGTGAGTAAATTGTGTACATTACCCGCCAAAGTAGATCGCCAACGAAAAAAAATCGCTCAGAAAATTATTATATTACGCGACAAAGCGCGATCCGCAGGGGGATAGGGGGTTGCACGCGTTCGCGTTTTGTTTATGCTTTACTGTATAAATATACAGTTTGGTTATGATTATGCTGAGCAATTCAAGGTTGTATGCTTTTTCACCAGGTGACCCCCTAACGTTACCGCTGTTTGCCGATCGCGTGGCCTGCGGTTTTCCTTCACCGGCGCAGGACTACGTCGAAGGGCGGCTGGATATCGGCAAGCTGCTGGTGCGGCACCCCAATGCCACTTACTTCGTGCGCGCCAGCGGCGAGTCGATGATCGACGGCAATATCCAGGATGGCGATCTGCTGATTGTCGACAGCGCCCTGACGCCGGAGCACGGCAATATCGTGATCGCCGCGGTGGACGGCGAATTCACCGTCAAAAAGCTGCAGCGCTATCCTGACGTGCGGCTGTTGCCGATGAATCCCGCCTACGCGCCGATCGTGTTCGACGACGAGGATCAGCTGGAGATCTTCGGCGTGGTGACTTTTATCGTCTACGCGGCGCTATAACCATGTTCGCCCTGGTGGACGTCAACAGCTTCTACGCTTCCTGCGAAACCATCTTTCGGCCCGATCTGCGAGGGCGGCCGGTGATCGTGCTGTCCAACAACGATGGCTGCGTGATCGCCCGCAGCACCGAGGCGAAGGCGTTGGGCGTGCCGATGGGCGCGCCTTATTTCAAAATCAAAGAGGAGATGCGCCGCCGCAACGTCGCGGTGTTCTCCTCCAACTACGCGCTGTACGCCGATATGTCCCGCCGGGTGATGGATACGCTGGAGGAGATGGCGCCGGCGGTGGAGATCTACTCGTTGGACGAAGCCTTTCTGCGGCTGGACGGCGTGGCGCACTGCGAAGCGCTGGAGCCGTTCGGCCAGCGAGTGCGCGATCGCATCCGGCGCGAGCTGCATTTGACGGTCGGGGTCGGCATTGCGCCGAGCAAAACGTTGGCCAAACTGGCCAACTTCGCCGCCAAGAAATGGCGCGGCACCGGCGGCGTGGTGGATCTATCCGATCCGGTGCGCCAGCGCAAACTGCTGGCGTTGCTCCCGGTGGAAGAGGTGTGGGGCGTAGGCCGCCGCCTGACTCGCCAGCTGCAGGCGATGGGCATTCACACCGCGCTGCAGCTGGCAGACTGCGATACCCGGCTGGCGCGTAAGACCTTCAGTGTGGTGCTGGAGCGCACGATACGCGAGCTGCGCGGCGAATCGTGCCTGCAGTGGGAAGATGAGGCGGCCGCCAAAGAGCAGATCATCTGCTCCCGTTCGTTCGGCCAGCGGCTGACGCATTACCCACACATGCGAGAGGCAATCTGCAGCTACGCTGAACGCGCCGCCGAAAAGCTGCGGCAGGAAAAGCGCTATTGCCGCAATGTTTCGGTGTTTATCAAAACCAGCCCGCATTCGGCTGGCGAGGGGTATTACAGCAATATGGGCACTGCCCGGCTGCAAACGCCGAGCAACGATAGCCGCGATATTATCGCCATGGCGGTGCGCGCGCTGGAGAGCATCTGGCAGGAAGGGCGGCGTTACCTGAAGGGCGGCGTGGTGTTGGGGGATTTCAGCGCCGCTGCCATGGCACAGATCGATCTGTTCGACGACTGCCCGCCGCGCCGCAACAGCGAACGGCTGATGGCGACCCTCGATCGCCTGAATCAGGAGGGACGCGGGCGGGTGTGGTTCGCCGGGCAGGGGATCGTCAAGCCGTGGCAAATGAAGCGCGAAATGCTGTCACCGGCCTACACCACCCGGTTGGCGGATATCCCGGTGGTGCGGCTGGGGGAGAGTTTTCAGACGGAAAATAATTCGCGTGTCACACCACCGGCGCCACCGTCAGCAGCAGGTTGGCGAAGCGGCGCTGTTCGCCGGAGGCGATCACCAGCAGCGTCCGATCCGATTTGACCGCCGCATAAAAATCCTCACGCGGCAGGTGTTCTACAGGGCAATGCGCCGGTAGCAGCTGCCGGTATTCGGCTTCGATGGTGTTGGTGAAGTCCGGTGGGCAGGCCATCAGCGCGGCGCTTTCCACGTTGATGCAGGCCAGCAGTTTTTCCAGAATTGGCGGGGCGGCGAGCGTGCCGGGCCCCAGATTCAAATAGATGACGGTGGCGTCTTTCGGCGCGTGCGTCATGCAGGCGTAGTTGCCGTCGGCGAGCAGCACCTGCGTTTTGTGCCCGCATTGCGCCAGCGCGGCGAGCAGCTGCGGGTGAGTGATGGCGGATTTGATCATAATCTGATTCCTGAATGGGCGGGCGGCAGCCGCGCCGCCCGCAGCTGAATGACACTACATGCGGTAGATGCCGCCGTTGATGTCGAGGGTAGCGCCGGAGATGAAGCCGTCGTATTCCGCCGCCAGGAAGGCGATGGCACGCGCCACGTCGTCCGGCGTACCTGCTCGGCCGAGCGGGATGGCGCGAACGGTTTCCTCCGCCGATGCTTGGGTGGTGTGCCGATTATGGAAGCGAGTGCCGAGGATCAGGCCGGGCGCGACCGCGTTCACCCGGATGCCGTACTCACCCAGCTCCGCCGCCAGCGAGCGCGTCCAGGTGAGCACCGCGCCCTTGGTGGCGGAATAGACCAGCGAGCCGGAGTGTCCGCCGGCGCGGCCGGCCTGCGAGGCCAGGTTGACGATGCTGGCGCCGTTTGCCGCCTTAAGAAACGGCAGCGCGCTCTGGGTCACGTTCAGCATGGTGGTCATGTTCACGTCGATCACGGTTTGCCAGAAGGCGCGGTCGATCTCGCCCAACCATTTGCGCCCGACGATGCCGCCGACGTTATTGACCAGAATGTCGATGCCGCCGAGAAACTCGGCGCCGGCGGAGACGCAGCGCAGCGTTTCGTCGGTATCGATGAGATCGGCGTAGCCGTAAGCGGCCTTTTGCCCCAATGAATGGGCCAGCGCCACCAGCGCTTTGGGGCCGCTTTCGTCGCTGTGATAGTGAAAATAGATGTCGCAACCGGCCTTGATTAGCCGCTCTGCGGTGGCGCGGCCGATGCCCTGTTCCGCCCCGGTGATAAAGACCTTTTTGCCCGCAAGATCGCCCATGATTGACTCCTTATTGGTTCGTTAAGAATTGATGACGCCTTCGCGCTGTTTCGCGCAGTAGAAAATGCAGATCAACCCGGTGGTCAGCAGGCACGAGGCCAGGAAAAACAGCCCCGGTGCGCTGTTGCCGGTCAGATCGTTCAGCACGCCCACCGCATAAGGCGCGACGAAGCCGCCGATATTGCCGATGCAGCTGACTACCGCCAGCCCGGCGGCCGCGGCTGCGCCGGTGGAAATGTTGGCGGGCATGGATAAAAACGGCGGCACGGCGGTGTAGATGCCGATGGCGGCGATGCACAGGAACGACAACGCGATAAGCGGATCGTATTTAAAAAACGTTACCGCGCCCATCAGGCCGATGGCGGCGACCACCATGCTGATGCCGGCGAACACGCCAAGCTTTTTGGTTTTGCTGGCCCACAGACTCCACGGATACACCAGCAGCGCGGCCAGGCCATAGGGAATGAGCGCCAGCAGGCTGACGCGGAAAATATCGCTGCCGGAAAGGGCGGTAATGATCGACGGCAGCCAGGTGCCGAAGCCATAAATGCCGCACACCATGCCGAAGTTGAGCAGTGCGTAGAGCAGATATTTCTTGTTTTTAATCCCTTTCAGGAAGTCGCCCAGCGTGATTTTAGAGCCGGATTTGGAGCGGCCGGCGTTGCTCATCAGCCAGGCTTTTTCCTCGACGTTCAGATAGCCGACGTCCTTGGGCGAGTTCTTGATCAGGAACGGGATCAGCAGGCCGATGACGATCGGCGGCAGCCCTTCGAGGATAAACAGCAGCTGCCAGGGGGCGAACCCGAACCAGTCATGCTGAATATTGAGAATAAAACCGGAAATCGGCGAGCCGACGGCGTTGGACAGCGGCTGAACGATGATAAACATGCCGAGAATTTTGGTGCGGTACTTTTCCGGGAAGAAGACCGTGAAGTAATACACCACCGAGGGAAAGAAACCGGCTTCGCATACGCCCAGCATAAAACGGCAAATATACAACTCCAGCGGCGTGCGCACAAAACCGAGCAGGGTCGCGAAGATGCCCCAGGAAATTAATATTCTGGCGAACCAAATGCGCGGGCCGAATTTAATGGTGCCGGCGTTGCTGGGTATTTCAAACAGGAAATAGCCGATAAAGAAAATCCCGGAGGCGAAACCGAATGCCGAGGCGGTCAGTCCCAGGTTATCCTCCAGCGCTTTGGCGGCGTAGGCCATATTATTGCGATCGAGAAAGGCCAGGAAATACAATAAAATCATGAGGGGGACAATATGCAGCGTCAATTTCCTGATAGCGCTGCGTTCAATATCCTGCGGCTTGTTTATTTTCATTTTGATATTTCCAATGTGGTTAATCGGAATAATAGAAGCCCGGCTCATTACCCTGAGCTGAACGTTAAATAACGGCACGACACTGATTCATTGGGGCGCGGGTATCCCTTAAGCGCGCCGGCCTTTTCCTTTGTTTTTGGCTGATACCAATCCGGACGATGCCTCTGCGCATCGTCTGGGGAAGACGTCATTATTTCATTTAGCCGGCGGCTTTGACCGAGCGTCGGCTGATGACCGTCGGCGGGAAGAGAAATTCGCCGGGCGGTTGCGAATCATTGTTGATGCGTCCGATCAGGCGTTCGACCATCAGCAGCGCCATCTCCGCCAGCGGCGGCCTGACGGACGTCAGCCCCGGTTCGGCCAGGCCGGCAAGCGCGATATTATCGATGCCGATCACCGAGATGTCTGCGGGCACCTGGACGCCGGCGGTGCGCAATCCCACCATCAGCCCGATGCCCAGTGCATCGTTAATCGCCACGATGCCGTCCGGGCGCGGCGTCAACGCGAGCACGCGCGGCGCCAGCGTCAGCCCCAATTCGAACATTTCCGTGTCGCCGTAGGCGCTGTTGGCCTTGCCTTCGATCACCCGTTGGCGTTCGCTCAGGCTGTGCCCCAGCGCACTCAGAAAACCGTCGATCTTGTGGCTGCGCCCGACGGTCAGCGTCGCTTCGGTGGCGAACACGATGTGTCGGCAGCCGCGTTCGAGCAGGTGCTGCGCGGCCAGGCGCCCGGCGGCGATATTGTCCATCGACACGCTGTCAAACAGCGGAGTATCGATGGCCGCCTGCTCGGGGAACGGATTGTCGTAGCTGACGATCTTCATGCCCCGCTCGGCGGCCCGGACAAAATGGGTCTGGCGAATGTCGCTCGCCGCCACGATGATGCCGCGCACGCCATGCAGGAACATATCGTCGATAAATGCGGCCTCTTCCTGTTCCTGGCGGTAGGCGTTGCCGAGCAAGACGCGGTAGCGATAAGCCCGTGCTGCACCGTCGACCGCATGAGCCAGCGCTGAAAAGCTCGGGTTGACGATCGACGGCAGCAGCAGGCCGATGATCTTCGCCTGCGGTGCGGGTACCGCCGCCGCTCGGGCCGGCCGATAGCCCAGGGCCGCCATCGCTTGTTCGATGCGCTCACGAGTCTGCGCGCTCATCTGGTGGCTGCGGTTATTCAGCAGGTTCGACACGCTGCTGATGGAAACGCCGGCCAACCGCGCGACATCACGAATATTTGCCATTTGCCGATACCTTGCTGCCTGCCGTTAGCCTGCAATCTATAAGGGAAGCCGGCCGCAGGCAAGCCGCAACCGGAGTGCCGCGCGCATGGGATTGCGCATTTGTGAGAATCGTCAGACAGCGGCCGTGTTGTTTACTAAACAATAAGGCGGGGTGGGCGGTTACGCCGGGATCGGACCGGCGTCCGGCGGTGCCTCGGCGGCCTGCTGGCGAAATTTTCCCGGCGTCAGGCCGAAGTGGCGGGTGAAGGCTTTGTGTAGCGCCACCTCCGACGAGTAGCCGGCCTGTTCGGCGATACGGCTCAGCGGCAACGCCTGGCGCGCCAGCAGCCGGGCCGCCAGCTGCATGCGGATGGCGGTAAGGGCCTGCAGCGGCGTTTGCTGCGTGGCCTGGCGGAAGACGCGGGCGAAGTTGGCGCGCGACATATGGGCCAGTTCGCTCAGTTCCACCAGCGTCCAGGAGTGTTGCGGGCGGCGCAGCATCTGTTCAACCACGTTGCCCAACTGCGGGTGCAGCAACGCGGCGACCAGATTGCCGCTCTGATTCGGCTTGGCGAGCCAGGCGCGGATCGCCAGCGCGAACAGCAGCGCCATGGTCTGACTGACAATGGCGCTGTGCCCCTGGCCCTGTTGGCTGAACTCATCGCTCAGCAGCTGGCCAGTCGCCTGCAGCAGCGCCAGCCGTCCCTGTTGGCAGCTGTTGAACAGCAAACATTCCGGCAGGCTCGCCAGCAGCGGCGATGCGCCGTGCGGCAAGATTTGCACGCCGCACAGCAGGTGCGTGGCGCTATCGGCCACCTCCGGCAGCAGCCGGTGGGCTGAGTTGTGCGGCAAGAACAGCAGGCTGCCTTGCTCCAGGGGTACCGGCCGGCCGCCGGGGATCTCCAGCCGACAGCTGCCCGCCAGCACCATGTGCCAGCGGATCTGGCTCCACTCCCCGGCGGCATGCGGCGAGCGCCACTCGCCGCTGAAATGACAATCGCGCGCCACATAACCGCGCATGTCGTTAAGCATCAACAGTTGGCTGAGCGGATCCATTTTGAGACTCCTGGCTAAGAAGCTGATTGTTTCGGCAATGGGCCGGCGTAATGCGAAGCACTAAGATCGGTTCGATAGTGCAGCGATGCGGAGGGCGCCGCTGCGATGCATGAATTATCAATGACATGGAGCCGGTAATGAAAATACTATTCTTTCTGAGCAAGGGCGACAAGCTGGGATTAACGCTGATTCGCCTCAGCATTGCCATCGTCTTTTTATGGATTGGCCTGCTCAAATTCATTCCTTACGAAGCGGACAGCATCACGCCGTTCGTCGCCAACAGCCCGCTGATGTCGTTTTTCTATGACATGCCGCAGGACTATAAGGCGCACCTGACGCACGAAGGCGAACTGAACCTCGATGCTCGCGCCTGGCAGCAGGCCAATAATACCTATGGTTTTTCCAACGGTCTGGGCGTGGTAGAGGTGGCGATCGCGCTGCTGGTGCTGGCCAATCCCCTCTCCAAATGGCTGGGGCTGTTGGGCGGCATGCTCTCCTTTTGCACGCCGCTGGTGACGCTGACCTTTTTGGCCACCACCCCGGAGGCCTGGGTGCCGGCGCTGGGCGATGCGCATCACGGCTTCCCTTATCTTTCCGGCGCCGGGCGCCTGGTGCTGAAGGACACGCTGATGCTGGCGGGCGCGGTGATGATCATGGCGGATTCGGCGCGCAGTGTGCTCGAGAAACAGTGGCGGGGGAAGGCCGCATGAGCGTCATGAACCGGGCCGTGGCCGGCAGCCTGATGCTGTTGGCCTGTTCTGCAGTGGCGGAGGGGACGATGGGGCAAGAAACCCGAACGGTAGAGAGCGCCTACGCTTATCAGGAGACGCGTCAGCGCATTATCAGCACGGCCGAGCAGAAGGGCGTGACGCTGTTTGCCGAGCTCGATCACGCGAGAGCGGCACGTGAGCATCATCTGGCGATGCCGCCTACCACGGTGCTGGTGCTGGGCAACCCGCTGGCGGGCACGCCGCTGATGCTGGCGCGGCCGGCGTTGGCGCTGGATCTGCCGTTCAGGGTGCTGATTGCGCAAGACGAGCGGGGCAAAACGCAGGTCAGCTACCACCCGGCGGAAAGTTTAAAGCGGAGCGCCGGGGCTGACGAACGACAGATCGCGGCGCTGAGGCCGCTGGAGCGGTTAGTTGAGGCTGCAATACGCTGATTGACCGGCGATGAACATCACGAGACGAGGCGACACAATGTACGATTATCAGGCGATTATCATCGGTTTTGGCAAGGCCGGCAAAACGCTGGCGGCCTTTCTGGCCGGGCAGGGATGGCGCGTGGCGATGGTGGAGGCGTCGGCGCAGATGTATGGCGGCACCTGCATCAACATCGGCTGCATCCCGACCAAAACGCTGGTGCACGATGCCGAGCTTCACGGGCCGGGCGAACAGGCGTTCAGCCAGGCAATGGCGCGCAAGCGGCAGGTGACCGGCCTGCTGCGGGAGAAAAACTATCAAAACCTGGCGGGGCTTGAACAGGTCACGGTGATCGACGGACGGGCGGAGTTTATCGATCCACACCGCATCAGCGTGCAGGGTGTGGCGGGAACGCAGGTGCTGAGCGGCGAGCGCATCTTCATCAACACTGGCGCCGTCAGCCGCCGGCCGGCGATCGACGGGTTGGATCGTTCGCAGCGGAGTTACGACAGCACCGGCCTGCTGCAGTTGACGCAGCGGCCCGCGCGGTTGGGTATTATCGGCGGCGGCTATATCGGGCTGGAGTTCGCTTCGATGTTCGCGCAGTTCGGCAGCGCCGTGACGGTATTCGAAGAGGCGGGGGCGTTGCTCGGCCGGGAAGACCGCGATATGGCGCAGGCGATACAGCAAATCCTGAGCGATGCAGGGGTCAGCTTCACGTTTAACGCCGGTGTGAAGCAGGTGCGCGATGTGGAAGGGGGCGTTGAGGTGGTGCATCAGGGCGGCGTACAGCAGTTTGATGTGCTGCTGGTAGCTGCCGGGCGCGTACCGAACACTGCCGGTTTGCAGCTGGCGCGCGCCGGTGTTGAGACGGATGAGCGTGGTGCCGTGCGGGTGGACGCGCAGTTGCGCAGCAGCGTGCCGCATATCTGGGCGCTGGGGGACGTCAACGGCGGGCCGCAGTTTACCTATATCTCGCTGGACGATTTCCGCATTGTGCGCGACAGCCTGTTCGGCGCGGGTAAACGCAGCACGGCCGATCGCGGCGCGGTGCCTTACTCGGTGTTCATCACACCCAGCTTCTCGCGCATCGGCCTCAGCGAAGATCAGGCCCGGCAGCAGGGGCGCGACATTAAGGTCGCCACGCTGCCGGCGGCGGCGATCCCGCGTGCCCGCGTGCTGGGCGACACGCGCGGCCTGCTGAAGGCGGTGGTCGATGCGCAGACCGGCCAAATCCTCGGCGTGGCGCTGCTGTGCCGTGATGCCCACGAGATGATCAACATCGTCAAAACGGCGATGGACGCCGGGCTGCCCTATACCCGGCTGCGCGATCAGCTGTTCACCCACCCGACCATGAGCGAGTCGCTGAACGACCTGTTTGGGCTGATAGGGTAAAGCGGGGCGAGAGGGGCGGCGCAGATGAGTGAGATCTGCGAAGCACCTCTCGTTTATCGCCCTTCGGGGCGGCGGGTTCTGTACTATTGTTTTCTCTTTGCGGCACGTTCCAGGCCGATGGGGCGCTGGGCGCAACGGAGATCACAGATGAACAAACGGGAATTAGAAAGCGCGATTGTCACCGATTTTTCCAAACGCATGAGCTATGGCGACTACCTGTGCCTGGACTCGCTGCTGGACTGCCAGCACCCGCTCTCCAACCCGCCGCATCATGACGAAATGCTGTTCGTGATACAGCACCAAACCTCCGAACTGTGGATGAAGCTGATGCTGCACGAGCTACGGGCGGCAGTGCGGCTGGTGCAGCAGGACAAACTCAGCCACTGCTTCAAAATCCTTGCGCGCGTCAAACAGATCCAGCGGCTGCTGTTCGAACAGTGGGCGGTGCTGGAAACGCTGACGCCGTCGGAGTACGTCGAGTTTCGCGATGTGCTGGGCAGCTCGTCGGGCTTCCAGTCGCACCAATACCGCTCGATCGAGTTCCTGCTCGGCAACAAGAATGCGGCGATGTTGGCGGTGTTCAGCAGCGATGCGGAAAAACACGCGGCGCTGAAGGCGATCCTCGAAGCGCCGAGCCTGTACGACGAATACTTGCTGTACCTGGCGCGCCACGGCCTGCCGATCCCGCAGGAGTGCCTCGAGCGCGACTGGACGCAGCCCTATCAGCGCAACCCGGATCTGCTGCCGGCGTTCAAAGTGATCTACGACAACCCGCAGACCTACTGGGAAGCCTATGAAATGGCGGAGAAGCTGGTGGATATCGAAGAGAGCTTCCACCTGTGGCGCTTCCGCCATATGAAAACGGTGGAGCGGATCATCGGCTTTAAGTCGGGTACCGGCGGTTCCAGCGGCGTCAGCTTCCTGAAAAAGGCGTTGGATCTGACCTTTTTCCCCGAGTTGCTGGACGTGCGCACCGAAATCGGCGCCTGAGATAACGAGAGAGGATAAGGGCGATGAGCGTGAGGATTATCGATAAAGCGGCGGAGAAGGTGGTGGGGGTCAGAGTCGTGGGGCCGTATCCGCAGACGATTCCGCAGGGCTCGCAGCAACTGCTGGCATGGCGGCAGCACCACGGCGTGCCGTTCGGCAAATGGCTGGTGCTGTATTGGGACGATCCGGCGGAAGTGGCGCCGGAAAAGCTGCGCGCCGACGTGGTGATGAGCGTCGCGGACGATTTTGCGCTGCCGGCAGGCAGCGAGGGCGTAACCGTGCAGACGCTGCCCGCCGGGCAGTATGCGGTCTACCATGTGCGCATCAGCGATGGCGACTTCGAGCGGGTATGGGGCGAGTTCTATCAGAAGCTGCTGCCGGCCAGCGGCTACCAGCCGGTTGAGGGGGTGAGCTACGAACACTATCTCAACGACTGCGAGGCCGACGGCTATTTCGACCTCGATATTTACCAGACGGTGAAGAAGTGGTGAGGACGGGTTGATGCGAAGAAAGGCTGAGTCGATAGTATGTGCCGATTCAGCCTGTGGTTGTCATTCCTGTTCGATGAAGGAACGGCGGAAAGATGGGGATAATCCCGATGGCGGTATTTACATATCGGCCAAGGCCCATCTTACTGCGTGGAGATTAGAGATTATTCGGTGACTATTTCACCCACTCCCCTTTCTGATTCATTAATATTTTACCATCCTTTATGACTGTCAGGGTGTTATCAATTTTACTGAGCATATAAGTTGTTGATGCGTTTTTAAATTCATAACCAATGATTGGGCATGGGGCTGTATTGCAATCAGCTCGTGTCGCTTTGCCCTGTAAAGTTAAAGCGGCACCATCTTTTTTACGTTTTCCATAGTAAGTTGCATCATTACAATCGCCTTTACTGGAGCAAATGGTCGTGAGTTTGATAGAGAATGACTGCGTATCAAAATATTCTTTTGTCGCCCTCATCTTTTTTCTTTCGTTGATTGTGGCGAATTGCATGTTTTTGAAGCGTTCAGCCCAATGCTGAATCTCCTTATTCATGGGGGCATCTTTATCAGAAGATTTGTAATTTATGACATCAGAGTCAGGTACAACCCAGGCAGCATAAATTTTCCCATCGGGATTGATGACCAAAGCAGAGGCACTTTCCAGGTAAAGATCCTTCAGCCAGCCTTCAGCAAATAACCCCCCGCCAGGGACTGAATGAGGTTCACCGAAAACATCAAAATTGCTGATGTATTTCTCATAGTCCTGACCCAGTGTGCTTTTGAGACTGTCAGTGACTGCTTTATCGTTAACAAGCCCGCTTACTGTGCTAATTTTGTTATATTGCAACAGGTTTATCGCTGCTGTGGATTCAACGGAACAGAGTAAAGAAGCAGTAAATAATGCAGGTAATAAGATCTTTTTGAACATAAATCACTCGCTTGATAACTTTAAAAATTCTTCTGCTTCCCGGGCATACCGTTTTTGCAGGCCATTACCATAACGGGCCCACCAGTTGTACTGTTTACCACCCTGCGTCGTGATGGTATTCCCATATATTGCTTTATCGTATTCTACCCGGGCTTTAAGTAAATTATCCTGAAAGTTTTCCGATGACATGCTTTCAATTTTGGATATTGCCTCTGGTGTTAAGGTATCAGCCTTAACTATTCGTCCGGATTCCATGGAGTTCAGGATCGCTTGTGCGCCAGATGAACCACGCATATGCGCCAATGAGGTTATTGCCCCTTGTTTTCCTGGATCGGTAAAATTCAGTGCCCCGGCAGACTTCGCCGATGCACTCATTGCTTTGGATACTTCCTCAAACTCTTCAGCGCTGCCTTGGCCATATTGGTTACGAGCCGCGAGGATCTTGTCATAGGCAGTGCCATTCCCTTGTCTGAATCCGTATAACTCACGCCGTCCACCTTGTTCTCCAGCCCCCCCTTCAGAAGCCATGACCGATTCAACAACCCGATTATCAATTCTGCCGGGTTTTGTTGTCGATTGAGCATTCTGCGTGATAGATGGCGGTACTGTCGCCGCCGCCCGAGGGGTGGCGTTAACCGGCTTTCCCGGCGTACCACTCGCCTCCGCGTTCGGGAACAGCTGATCGACGGCGCTCTGGATCGCCGCCTGATGGCCGCCGCCCGGTGCGGCGGTGCGTGCGGCGCCGCCGGGCTGGTTGAGATCCAACTGGCCGCCGGTATTGATCTCTCCGTCCTCTTTCACCGTGATATTGAAGCTGGTGCCGGTGATGTTGATTTGGCCGTTCGCCAGCAGCTCGATTACGCTTTCACCGCACTCCAGCCGCAGCGACTCGCCGGAGCCGAGGGTAAAGGCGTTGACCACGGCGTCGCTGCGCGTTTTGCCGGTCAGCGCGGAGGCATCGCCTTTGACGCCGGTGGCCTGATTGAGCACCACCCGTTTGATCTGGTTACCGCCCACCAGATGCGTGTGGTCGTTAGCGATGCTGTGGCTTTCATCGTTTTTCACCAGGGTGTCCATGTTGCGCTCTGCCTGGATCCACACCTGTTCGGCGCCGGCCTTGTCTTCGAAGCGCAGGGCGTTGGCGTTGTCGGCGGTACCGTCCTTGGTGCGACTCATAAAACCCATCTGGGTGGCGGCGGCCGGCAGCGCCCACGGCGGCATGCTGGCTTCGTTATAGACGCGCCCGGTGACGATCGGCCGATCCGGATCGCCGTTGATAAAGTCCACCACCACTTCGTCGTTGACGCGTGGGATCTGCACGCCGCCGTAGCCCTGGCCGGCCCAGGCGCTGGAGACGCGCACCCAGCAGGAGCTGCCGTCGTCTTTCGGTCCGAACCGATCCCAGTGGAATTTCACCTTGATGCGGCCGTATTTGTCGGTCCAGATCGATTCGCCGGCCGGGCCGACCACCCGGGCGGTCTGCGGCCCGTGGGTTTTCGGCCAGGTGGCCTGCTGCGGCGGATGCCAGGGCACGTCCGCCGGCAGCACGGTGAAGTCGATACGGTGTTCGCTGCTTTGATCGTCGCCGCTGGCGTAGCGATTCTCTTTCAGATGGTAGTTGGCCTGCAGCGTCAGGTACTCGCGGTTGTCGTCGGCGTGTGGGGCGTTATACAGCGTAAAGGTGCTGCCGGGAGCGATGCCCATCGCGGTGGCGGTGCCCCGGATCTGCTGATGTTCGGCCTGCCAGGCCTCCTGGCGTACGCGGGCGTAGAACTCGCCCTGCTGATGCTCGGTGTAGCGGCCCGGCCAGTCGTAAAAGTCGATTTGCCCCGGCGTCGGCGAGACCGGGTTTTGCCGCGCCTGGAACAGCCAGGCGTTCGGTTTGCGGAAATCGTAGTCGTCCAGGCTGTAGATGCCCGGCGTGACGCGATCGGACAACGTCCACTGGCTGATGCCTTCCTCGCTGGTGCTGCCGCCCGACGGCGTCAGGTGGTAGGGGATCATCTCATAGCCGGGATAGGGCTGGTGATGGTGGGGGGCGTCCCCGAGCACCAGCGTGTGTTTGCCCATTTCGTGTTTGAAATAGTAATAGATGCCCTCCAACTCCATCAGGCGGCTGATGAAGTTGAAGCTGCTTTCGTTGTACTGCACGCAGTAGCCCCACAGGCGATAGTCGCCGGTCAGCTGATCTTCCAGCTGCACGTTGTGCTCCGCCAGCAGAGTCTTGACGATCTGCGGCACCGTCTGTTCCTGGAAGATGCGGAAGTTGCGGTCCTTGGTCATCGGCCACAGATCCGGCTGCACGTGCAGGTTATACACCGCGTAGCGGGTGCCGCCGATCTCTTCGCTGCTGACGGCGATGGCGGTGATCTTGCCGTTCAGGTAGCGCGGGGCACTGAGAAAGCCCTGAGTCGGGATCTCCAGCGTCAGCGGTTGGCCGAGCAGCGCTTTGCGATCGAGCCGCGCGTCGGTGCTCAGCAATTCAATAGAGAAGTCGAAAGGGGTGGAAAGCGCTTCGATGCCGTCCAGTGAGCGGAACAGCAGTTGCTCCTGGCCCAGCGGCGTGTGCGCAATAATGCGATCCAACATGAGAACGTCCTCTGTGATTGACGTTGTGCCCTGCATACCCCGGCGTTGCAGCGGCCTTGCCGCGTGGCCAATGATGGTGGGCAGTGGTGCGTCAGTCTCATGAAATAGGGGAAGCCCCGCCGCAACGGGGCTTCAGAACGGAATTAACCGGCGGTGGCCGGATTGACCAACCAGGTACCGGCGGCGTCGATGCTGAGTTGCTGCTGGCGGAGCCGATCGTTGTGGCGGATCTCCAGCTGATAACGGCCCGGCGCCAGGTTCAGGCTGGCGAAGCCGTTTTCGCCCGGCGTCACCTGTTGCGGCTTACCGTCGAGGCTGACCTGCTCGCCCGGCTGCAGTTTGAAATACACCAGCGCCACCGGCTGCGGTGGCGGCGCCGCCTTTTCAGGTTCCACCGGCGCAGATGGCACGGTTTGCGGCGCGCTCGGCTGCTCCGTCAGGGGTTTCTGCGCCGGTGACGCCTCGGTGTTTTGGGCCACGGCCTGGGCATCGTCTTTGCCGCCGCTCAGCCAGGCGACGGCGCCGATCACCAGCAGTGCCGCGACGCCGGCGCCGGCCATCATCGGCCGCGAGAATCGGGTGCTGCGCGCGGTAACGGCGCCGGCGGCTGCGGCTGCGGCTGCCGGGTTGGCGGCCACCAGCAGGTTCTCCGGCGCGGCGGCCGGGGTGCTGACGATTTCGTTTTCGTCGGCGATCGGCAGATGCAACAGCTCCGCCATTTCATCGATGGTCTGCGGACGGTCTTCCGGCTTCAGCGCCAGCGCGCGGTCGACGGTGCGCAGCAGCTCCGGCGAGTAACCGGCGGGGCGGCGCTCGGCCAGCGGCTGATAGCTGTCTTCGATGCTGCGCACCACGCTGACCGGCGGCGGCGAACCGACGATCAGCGTGTGCAGCACGGCGCCCAGCGCGTAGATATCGGTCCAGGGCCCCTGTTCGCCGTCACTGTTCTCGGTGTACTGCTCGATCGGTGCGAAGCCCGGTTTCAGCATGATCTCCGTTTCGTCCGACAGGTTGCCGATCTCTTTGCGCGCCGACCCGAAGTCCAGCAACACCGGCAGCTGGCTCTCCTGGATTTGGATGTTGTCCAGCGAGATGTCGCGGTGCAGGTAGCCTTCCTGATGGATGGTGTTGATGGCGCTGAACAGCGGCGGCAGCAGCCGACGGATCCACGCCTCGTCGATTTTCTCCGGCTGCTGCGCCTGCAGGTTCTTCAGCGTGGTGCCGCTGTAAAACTGGGTGCCCATGTAGGCGGTGCCGTTCTCTTCCCAGAAGCGCAGCACGTGCAGCAGGCCGGGGTGCGAGAAGCGGGCCAGCAGGCGCGCCTCCTGAATAAAGCTGTTCAACCCGGCCTGGAAGGTTTTGCCGAAGCGTTCGCCGCGCAGCCCGATGCTGAGATCGTCGTTGCGTTTCGCCAGCGAGGTCGGCATGTACTCTTTGATCGCGATGGTACGTTCCAGTTGGTGATCGTAGGCGCGGTAGACGATGCCGAAGCCGCCTTCGCCGATCGCTTCCTGGATCTCGAATTCGTTGAACCGATAGCCGCTTGGCAGGCTGTTCGAATTCGGTTTGGTTATCCCGGTTCCCGACATAGTGATGACTCTCTGTGTTCAAAAGGCCGCCGTCTCGGCGGCCGCGGCGTTATGCCTGAAATTGACAAATGAATTCGTTGTTCTGCAGCGCGATATGCAGTTGGCGATAGCGCTGGTCGTTGGCGCTGCCGGTCAGCAGGGTGTGGCTGATCTGCGGCAGCAGGGTGTTGGTCAGGATGGCGTCGACCATGCGGCCGCCGGACTCTACCTCGGTGCAGCGGCTGACGATCTGTTCGATGACCGCGTCGTCGAAGGTGCAGACGATGTCGTGATTCTCCGCCAGGCGACGTTGAATGCGGCCCAGCTGCAGGCGCACGATGTTGCCCAGCGTGGCGTCGGTCAGCGGGTAATACGGCACCACCAGCAGTCGGCCGAGCAAGGCGGCCGGGAACACCGACAGCAGCGGCTGGCGCAGCGCGCCGCTCAGCGCCTCCGGTTCCGGCAGCAGCTCCGGATCGCTGCACAACCCGGCGATCAGATCGGTGCCGACGTTGGAGGTCAGGATGATGATGGTGTTGCGGAAATCGATATGGCGGCCTTCGCCGTCCTCCATCCAGCCTTTGTCGAAGACCTGGAAGAAGATCTCATGCACGTCCGGGTGCGCCTTCTCGATTTCGTCCAGCAGCACCACGCTGTAAGGACGGCGGCGCACCGCCTCGGTCAGCACGCCGCCTTCGCCGTAGCCGACATAGCCCGGGGGCGCGCCTTTCAGCGTCGAAACGGTGTGCGACTCCTGGAATTCGCTCATGTTGATGGTGATGACGTTCTGCTCGCCGCCGTACAGGGTTTCCGCCAGCGCCAGCGCGGTTTCGGTCTTGCCGACGCCGGACGGCCCGGCTAGCAGGAACACCCCGACCGGCTTGTTCGGATCGTCCAGCCGCGCCCGCGAAGTGCGCACCCGGCGGGCGATAAGATCCAGCGCATGGCGTTGGCCGATCACGCGTTGGTTCAGGGTGTCGGAGAGTTGCAGCACCGCCTCAATCTCGTTTTTCACCATGCGTCCCAGCGGGATGCCGGTCCAGTCGGCCACTACCGCCGCCACGATGTTGGCGTCGACGGCGGCGAAGATCAGCGGCGCTTCACCTTGCAGCGCACTCAGCTGCTGCTGCAGTTCGCCCAGCTGGGCGCGCAGCGCGTCGGCGTCAGGGCGCGCCTGCGTCTCTTCTTCAATAGACTCTTCTTCCTGCCGGTGCAGCTGGGCGCGCAGTGTGATGATCTCTTGGATTAGCGCCAGCTCCTGCTGCCAGCGGTCGGTCAACTGTTCCAACTCCTGGCGCAGCGCGGTCAGCTGGGCTTCAATCTCCTGCGGGCGCTGGGGATCGCCGATGCCGACCTTGGCCTCGCGGCGGGCGATATCCAACTCTATCTGCAGCGCATCGATGCGGTGGCGGCAGTCTTCGACCTGGGCAGGCTCGGCGTGCTGGCTGACCGCCACGCGCGCGCAGGCGGTATCCAGCAGCGCCACCGCCTTGTCCGGCAGCTGGCGGGCTGGAATATAGCGATGCGACAGCCGCACCGCGGCGTCTACCGCTTCATCCAGCAGCAGCACGCGGTGGTGTTGCTCCAGCGGGCTGACGGTGCTGCGCAGCATCAGCAGCGCTTTGTCTTCGCTCGGCTCGTGTACCTGCACCACCTGGAAACGGCGGGTGAGCGCCGGATCCTTCTCAATGTATTTCTTGTATTCCGACCAGGTGGTGGCGCCGATGGTGCGCAGCTGGCCGCGCGCCAGCGCCGGTTTCAGCAGGTTGGCGGCGTCGCCGGTGCCCTGGGTGCCGCCGGCGCCGATCAGGGTGTGAATTTCGTCGATAAACAGGATGATCGGTGTCGGGCTGGACTGCACTTCGTCGATCACCGCCTGCAGCCGTTTTTCGAACTCGCCTTTGACGCCGGCGCCGGCCTGCAGCATGCCGATGTCCAGCAGGCACAGTTTCACGTCGCGCAGCTGCGGCGGCACGTCGCCGGCCACGATGCGCAGCGCCAGGCCTTCCACCACCGCGGTTTTCCCGACGCCGGCTTCGCCGGTCAGCAGCGGGTTGTTCTGGCGGCGGCGCATCAGGATATCGATGATTTGCCGGATCTCTTCATCGCGGCCGGCCACCGGGTCGATCTCGCCGTTGCGCGCTCTGGCGGTCAAGTCCTGGGCATACTGCGCCAGCACGCTTTCACCGCTGCGCGGCGCGCCGGATACGTTCTCGGCGCTGCTTTCCGCCGGCGCATCCTGGGCATTTTCCGCCGAGTGAGCGGTGATGGCGGCGAACTGATCCATCAACAGATCGGCATTGATACGCTCGAACTGCGGGGAAATGGCCTTCAGCAGATGACGCAGGCTGTAGGTTTTTAGAATGCCGAGCAGCAGGTGGCCGCCGCGGATACGCGCCGCGCCGAATTTCAATGAGCCATAGACCCAGGCGCGTTCTACCGCGCTGTCGATGTGCTCGGACAGATCGGAGATGGCGCTGGCGCCGCGCGGCAGGCGATCGAGCGCCTCGACGATGTCGCGCGCCAGCTGCGCCTCGTCCAGTGCGAAGTGGCGGACGATCTGCTGCAGATCGCCGTCCGGCGATTGCATCAGCTGATGCAGCCAGTGCGCCAGTTCGACGTAGGGGTTACCGCGCAGCTTGCAAAACGCCGTCGCACTTTCCAGAGAGGTGAATAACAGGCTATCCAGTTTGCCAAATAATACCGAGCGGCTGATTTCAGACATGGTTTTCCTCAGGTCTCAGAGTGGCCTTGGCGCCGCAAGGCGCCGGCCGAAATAGGGTCAGAACGGATTTTCCAGCGGTTCGGGGCTGAAGATCAGATCGTCGAGATCGCGTTGCCGCCGATCGTCGGCCAGCCAACTGCTCAGGCCCAATCGTTGCGTGCCGCCGAGTTGGGTGCCATGTGCCTGTTCCTTTGCCAGGATCAGGCGGACTTCCCAGACGAACTCGATGCCCAGGTATTGGCGCACCCAGTCACGCAGTTGCCGGCACAGTTCGGCACCGGGCAGGAAACGGTCATAGTCCCGCTGCGGCATCGGCCCCAGTTCGATGCGGAATTTGTGCTGAATATCGCGCACCGCGATGCCGAGAAAGGCCGATTCGCCGAGCCGCGGCGCGCCGCGCCCGGCCTTGAGCCGCGCCTGCTCGCGCGGCTCCACCCGCAGCCAGTGCGGCACGTTTTCGACGATGCGCACCGGCACCTTGAAATACTGCTGCAAAATCTTGCTCAGGCCTTCCGGATCGCGGCTGTGGCGAATCAGATGACCGGCCATAAAATGTTTGGCGTGGGCGTTGATGCTGTCGCGTTCCTGCTGCGCCGGCTGGCCGATGCCGATCAGGCTCGACAGGTATTCGTCGAAGCGCCGGTTGTCCGGGCGATCCAGCGATACCGTCGGCTGCGCGTCGGCCCAGGCGCGGTAAAACAGCAGCGTCAGCCGGTGATGGAACAGGTTGGTGAACGCCAGCAGGGTGGTGTCCTGATGGTGGTACACCCGTTCGCGCACGTATTCGGTCAGGTGCAGCGGCAGCGGTCCGTTGGGGCCGAACAGGCCGAAGCTGAAGATCGAGACGTCGTGCAGCGGGCTGTTGGCGCGCGGCGCCACCTGCGCCAGCGTGGAGGGCGCGAACGACAGCGACGGCTCCTGGCCCAGGCGCAGCATCTCGTGACGCGGCAGCGGCGCACGCCCCAGCAGGTAGGGTTGGCCGCCCTGGGCGTCGATACGGCGCAGCAGCTGAAACAGATCGTGTTTGTAAGGCGCGCTGCGCAGCCGCGGCCAGAAGTCGTCAGGCAGGCGATACAGCGCGTTGATCTGCGGCGGCGCCAGTTCGGTGGCGATCATCTCCGCGCTCATATCAGCGTCCTTTTGCCCATGCGCGCCTGCCAGTGGGCGATTTCGCCGCGCTGCTGGCTGGAGAGCGTCATCTCGGTGAAGGTGTTCATCGCCACCAGGCGCGAGAACAGGCGCTCCAGCACGCTGCCGAGCAGGTAAGGGCTGTTGCCGGAGAACGCCTGCTCATCGACCGTCAGATCGATGGCGATGCCGCGTGCGAACACGATGGGGCCCGGCTCCGGCACTCGCCGATAGACCGGCCGCAGGTTGCAGTGGCGCACGCCCTGGATCTGTTTGGCGATCGCCGGCTCGCTCAGGTTGCCGTACAGCCCCAGCAGCTGGCGCAGGCTGGCGGCGCCCTGTTCCGGATCGCCGTCCATCATGCTGAGGTAGTTCAGCTGCAGCTGGCTGATCAGCCGCCAGGTGATCATCCCTTCGGCCAGCGCCGGGCGCGGCGGGGTGGGGCCTTTGCGCAGCGAAACCTGTTTGATCGGGATCGAGTCGGGCATCACGAAGTTGCCCTGATCCTGTTGCAGCAGCATCAACGGCAGGTCGCGGCTGGTGCACAGCACGTCGGCGGTGAGGTATTTCAGATCGCTGTGCCACGGCGATTGCCGCTCGTCCACCAGCGACACGAAAACTTCCGAGCCGGCATAGCCGGTGCGGGTGCCGTAGCGGCGGGCGTGCTCCGACAGCGTGCGCTGTTCGCGCCGCAGCGAGAAGTAGGCGCCATAGTTGCCGTCGTCCGCGCTCAGGGTGCTGTAAAACGGCCGAAACTCCTGCTCGTAGCGTTTCTCGCTGGCGCTGCCGCCGAGCCGTTGCACTGAGAACACTTCGTAATCCAGCGGCCGGATATTGTCGACCACCAGATGGTATTCGTGGTTTTTTTCGTTGATCGCGATGCGTTCGGCGACCTTCGGAAACAGGTTGATCACCGGCGTGCAGTGCAGCGCCAAATGAGCGATATCGACTACCCGTTCCAGCGCGGCGTCGTGTCGATCCAGCAGCACCACGATCTCGAACTGACGCAGCGCCTTTTTCCCTTCGCGCACGCTCTGCAGCAGCGGGCGCAGGCCGTTGACGCTGAAGAACTGGAAGCGCGCCGGGAAGGCGAAGTACTCCTGCAGCAGCCGGTAGCCTTCGAAGTTGCGCAGATCGTTGGGCAGCAGTGCCTGTTCGGCCGCGAAGCCTTCCTGCCGCAGCCCGTCCAGCGCCAGCGCCCGCCGCTGCGGCTGCGCCTCCACTGTTTGGCCGATCAATCCGACGCTGTGCTGCATCAGCAGTTCCAGCAGCTGCTGCGCCTGCATGTCCGGCCCGGCCAGGTAAAACATCAGCTGATCCAGCTGCAGGTTATTGAGCGTCACGCTTTCGTAGCATTCGAGACGAATGCGCAATGCGCTGACGCAGCCGCTGTGCTGCAGCCCCAGCGAGGCCAGCGGGATATCGGCCGGAATGCCGCCCAGCTCGACGCCGGCGATGCGCACCGGCTGCAGCGTGACATCATGGGCGGTGGTGTAGCTGCAGGTGATGCCGCTTTTCTTCAGCGTCTGGCTGTCCATCATGGTGCCGCGCGGCACCACGAAGCCGTTGCTGATGTCGCCTTTGCTGCTGTCCGGCTGCAGCTCGGCGATCGCCATCGACGGCGTCGGCGACAGGTAGTTGGGGTAGATGATCTCCAGCAAGCGCTGAGAAAAGCGTGGGAACTCGGCGTCCATTTTCAGCTGCACGCGCGAGGTGAGGAAAGCGAAGCCCTCCATCAGGCGCTCGATATAAGGATCCGCCACGTCGATGCCGCGCATGCCGAGACGGCCCGCGACCTTCGGGTACTGTTCGGCGAACTCGGCGCCCATCTCACGCAGATAGGCCAGTTCGCGGTTGTAATAATCTAAAAGTTTACTGTCCATCGCCTTACCCTATGTCTTTCAGATCGAAGTGGCCGTTTTCCAGATCCACGTCGGTACGGAACAGAAACTCCAGCGGATAGGGCACGCACCACAGGCGGCCCTTGATTTCGATCGACAGCACGTTGTGCAGTTCCAGCGAGCCGGTGTCCGAGATGCAGCGCACCTGCAGCCCCTCGGGCAAAATGCGCGGCTCGAAATGGAGAATGGATTCGGTCAACGCGCGCTGAATGTCCAGCCATTCGATATCCGACATGCGCTTGCCCGCCAGCGAGGCGATGCCGTAATTCAGGGTGGAGCGCCGCACCTGCGGAAAATCGCCGAGATCCAGATTGGACTCGCTGTTGACGCAGTTGAATAGCCACTGCAGATCGCGCAGTACCCGGCGGCGCAGCTCGCTGTGCGACACCAGGTTGCGCACTTGCGCCTCCTGCTTTTTTTGCGGTTCGTCGTCGGTCAGCATATCGAGCAGCACCGGCTGCATTTTGTCGCGCGACGTCAGGCGCTCGCTGTCCTGGCGAAAGCGGTAACCCTGGCGACTCAAATCGCCGCCGTCGTAGTGGGGTGGGCGCTTATCGTTCATGTTCAGGCGCTCGCGTCGAAGCTCAGCTGCCGCAGGCTGTGCAGCGGGAATTCATCGTTTTCGCTGAGCCAGGTCTTCAGGCCCAGCCCCGCATAGTGGGTGCCGTCGCCCAACGGTTGCCATTCGGTGCGTTTGCCCAGCAGCAGCGCGTCGTCGCTGCCTTCGGCCAGCGGATAACGGGCGGGCAGTTGACACACCTGTTCGCGGCCGTCGGTCAGGCGCACCAGCGCATGGCTCCATACCAGATCGATGGCGCTCTGCGGCGCCTGGAACTGGATCGCGGCGATGTCGGCGAACGGCAGCCAGTAGTAAACGCCGTTCAGCGCCAGCTCGCACACCGGCCCGAGGCGGCCGTCACCGTCGGTCAGCCAGTCGAAACTCAGCTGTCGCTCTTGGTCGCCTTCGGCCAGCGTTAACCGCCCGGCGCCGGCCGGTGCGGCTTCCAGCGCTTCGTCGCGCAGTGCCTGGGCCGCTTCGGCCGCGCCTTGCGCATCCTGATGCAGCGCTCGTACCATCAGTGTCAGCCAGGGCTGATCCTGGCGCAGCAGCGCCGGCTCGGCCGTGCCGGCGAACACCGCCTGACGTTGCAGCTCAGCGTTGACCGACTGCATCAGCAGCAAGGTGGTCGGTTGGGCGATCGGTTTCAGCGCCTGCCAGGATTTCAGCTGCGCGTTGGCGCGCGCCCAGTTGCCGCTCAGGCACAACAGTTGCACCAGCGCGGCGCGCAGGTCGGCATCCGCCGGTTTCGCCTTGATCTCGTTTTCGACGGCGGTGATGGCCGCGCCGATCGACTGGCCTTGCAGCATGCTTGCTAATGATTTCACGGGCTTTCCTTATAATCAGTGAGTGGCGCCGTTAACCGACAGGTAGCTGCCGCTGGCGGGATCGACCCGGTCTGCGGCCAGCTTTTCCACCAGCTTGAAGGTCAGCGGAGCGGGGGCGCTCAGCAGCGGCTGCCAGGCGGTTTGCGCCTGCTGCACGCGCTGTTTGACCTTGTTCTCGTCAGCGGCGTCGATGCGCGGCATTTCAACGATTGCTTCGCCGTTGAACGCCCAGGCGTGCAGCTTCGGTTCGAAACTCAGCAGCAGGAAGCTGCCCGGCGCCTGCGGGTTACCGCCCAGCACCAGCCGTTGGGCGTTGGCGCTGACGACGGTCAGCGCGCGATCGCCGCCGTTGAGCTGCGCCAGCGGATAGCCTTGCAGGAACCACAATGTCGGCGAGAGGGTTTGGCCGCCCTGTTGCAGCGTGACCGCGCCGCTGCCTTGCAGCCAGCCGTCCTCGCCGCAGCGGAGCGCGTCGCCGGCGGGAATGAACAGCGCGCCGCCGTTGGCGTCGTCATGCCAGAAGGTGCGGAAGTGGCAGCCCTGCGGCAGGTTGAAACGCTGAGGCGGCGCGGTGTCCGCCTGCGGAGAGGTCACGGCCACCGCCGCAGGGATCGCCGGCTGCGGCGGGGTTTCCGGCTGCTCGACGGTTTCTTGTTTGACTACCGGCTTCCAGCCGCGCGCTTTGGCGGCGTCGCCGCTGGCCAGTTTTTCACCGCGCTTGTCGGTCAGCGTCCAGGGCAGTTGGCCGGCTTTCGAGCACTGCTTTTCCAGCAGATTGCCAACGCGCGGCAGAAAGTCGTTCAGCACCGCCGGATCTTTGCCTTGCGCCGCGACGATGCGCAGCGGAATGCTTTTGCCGCACCAGCTTTCGGGATTGCTGTTTTTGACGTCATCGATAAACACTTCCAGCTTCTGGCTGGGGGAGTAAACCAGGCGATAGTTCATCGCTTGCGCGGTCGGTACCGCCATCAGGGCGACGAGCCCCGGCATCCAATATTTCATAGTGAACCTTGCTGTGAATATGCGCTGCTCAGTCGCGGCTCAGAAACCGCTCCGCATCCGCCAGTGAATGCAGCAGGGTGGTTTCCTGCGGTGAGCCAATCCAGACGGCGATAGCGCTGTAGTTATCGCTGTTATTGTTTTTCTTCCATGCCTGCTGCATCAGGGCGATCCACTCGCTGGGGGAGTTGACCATGTGCAGCGACTGTTCCAGTTCGGCCTGGCTGAAGCTGTGCCAGAAACCGTCGGTGCACAGCAGGAAAACGTCGCCGTCTTCCAGCTGCAGCACGTCGCTGTAGGTGGCGTCGCGTTCTTCATTGAGCCCCAGCGCGAAATACAGCAGGTTGCTGTTGATGCCGTTGGTTTGATAACCGGCGTCTTGCATCTGTTGTATCAGGCTGTGGTCGGTGGTGACGGCATGCAGGTAGCCGCGGCGGAACAGGTACAGGCGGCTGTCGCCGGCGTGCGCCCAGTAGGCCAGCTGGTAATCGCGATCGATAAACAGGCTGACCAGCGTGGTACCCATCTTGCTGTATTCGTCCGACTGCCGCTGCTGCTGGTGGATGGCGGCGTTGGCGCGCGTGATGTGCTGACGAATGCTCTGGGCGTTCAGGTGCTTTTCGCCGTCGAAGTTTTGCAAAATGGTGTCGCGCGCCAGTTTGGCGGCGATATCGCCGCCCGGAAAGCCGGCAATGCCGTCGCACACCACGAAACAGGCGGCGCGGTTGCCGAGCACCTCGCCGGTCTGATCCTGGTTGGAGGCGCGGCCGCCCTGGTTGGAGGTAGAGGCTATGGTGATATTCATTACGCGTCCGGTTTGGTCTGTGAGTCTTTGTATTGATTCACTTCAACGTCATAGGCGTGCAGGAAGGCTTCGCCGAACAGGGTGTGGAAATCGTCCTCGATCTCGCCGGAGGTTTGCTGATAGTTCTTCACGAAGTAGTCCCACAGCGCAGCCTTGCGGTTGGCGGGCAGCGACAGACGCGGCGCCACGCCTTCCTTGCGTGCTTCCTCTTCGAGGCGCTCCGGGTTGAACGACTGCAGCATGGCGGCGATGATGGCGCGGATGCCGGCGATCATCCCCAGCTGGTGCGCCTGCAGGTCGATCAGCGCGTCGCGTACCGCCTGCTCCGGCGGCATAAAGCCTGGCATCTGGCTGCCGAACATCTGCATCAGCACCGTTTTGCCCGAAGGCAGCAGCTTGAACGGGTTGTTGGCCTCGTCGAGGATCATGGTCATCTCGGCCTTCACGCCGCGCTTGAGGATCGAGCGGGATGAAAGCAGGGCGACGGTGCCTTGTGAGAACAGGCTCAGCAGGCGGCCGGCCTGGCGGATCTGTCGTTCGTCGAAATGCGGCTGCGGCTGCAGATCGTCGAGACCAATGCCTTGCAGCAGCGCCGTCAGCAGCGGCCCCTCTAAGGTGTCGCCATTCGGCACGGCGGTGTGCTGCCGCTGAGCGGACTGGTAGGCGACCGGATCGATGCCCAGGCGGTTGCCCTGGCGCTGGCGCGGTGGCTGCGCAGGCGGTTCCTGCTGGCTGAACTGCGGCGCAGGTTGGGACTGTGGCTCGGGGATCTGCACGGGTGGCGGCGTCGGCTGCGAGCGCGGCGCTTGCGGTTGTGCGGCGATCGGCGGCGGAGACGGCGGTGCGAGCGGTTGTGCCGGTTCCTCCGGCTGAGCCAGCGGCACGGCGCCGCCCATCAGCAGCCCCAGCGGATCGTTGCTGTTTAGCGTTTCTGGCGACGCGGGAGCGGATGAGCCGCCGAACAGCGCCAGCGGATCCAGCTCTTGCTCCGGTTGCTGCGCATTCTGAGCCGGGGTTGCCGGCCGCACTGGCGCCGCCTGCTCCGCCAGCAGCGCGCTGGGGGTGGTATCGGCCAGGATGTGTTCGCGCTCAAAGGTGGTGTCGGTATTGAACAGCGCCGCCGGATCGGTTTGCTGCTGCTGCAGCTGGCGCAGATCGACATCGCCCGCCAGCTGCGCCAGCGGATCGGCCGGGTTCAGCTCGTGAGCGGGAGTGTCCAGCAGCGGATGATTGTTCGGATTGGCGACCGGCGGCGGCGTGACTGCGGCCGGCGCATTCGGCGTAAATTCTTCCACCAGACTGTCCCAGATTTCGTTGGGGATTGGCGCGGCGGACTTTTCTTGGGCGGCTGCTGCAGGGGCCGCAACCGCGGCAACGGCGGCGGCCTTAGCCACCGGTTGGGCCTGTGGTGCGGCGTGCTGCTGCAGCGCGCTGACTTCAATCTGGTAATCGTCGATGCCGAGCACGTCGCCGTCCTGCAGTTCAACCTGGCGGCCACGCTCCAGCGGAATGTCGTTCAGCAGCACGCGGGTGACGTTGCCGCGGTTGGTGATACGGCATTCGCCGTCAGCGGAAATATGCACGATCGCCTGCAGGCGGGAAATGGCGCGCTCTTCGTCCGGCAGCACCAGATTGTTGTCCACGCTGCGGCCGATGGTGCCGCCCGGCGGCAGAAAATCGCAACTGCTCTGTGGCGGAACCTGGCCGCTTTTATTTTTTACAATGGAAAATCGCATAAGGCATTCCTGCTGATTAGTAGGTAGTGCAATAATTAATGATTCGATCTTTGGCTTGCCAAAATTGGCGGATATTTTGGCAAGCCGTTAAGTTGTTTCTTAACTCGTTCACTAAGGCTTGTTGTAGTCTTAATTTTACGAAATGCTTTTGTTATTAATTGAAAGAATTATGGAATAAGAAGGTGAAATGAAATTCCGTTGAACATCTCAAGGGTAAGGGCTCTCTCATAACTAATTCTGATATCAGTTGTCGTCTTTCCCTTGGTACTTCTTGATGATGGTTTGCAGCGCTTGGCTATGTACAAGATCGATGCACTTTGCCATCGTCATCGGCTCCCCAGACATGCTGTCATAGTGCTTTGCCAGAAATTCTTTTGCCAGCGTCCTGACAGCGGTATGCGCTTCCAGAGAATAATCGCCGAATTCCGCGTAACCCCGAGCAGCGGCGGCGGCGTCGTTTTTGACTTCTTTTGCTGAGTATCCCTCGGCGATACAAACGCTAAGCGCGTAGTTTTTGAGGTATTCGGCAGAGGAATAGTCAATTTTTGTCGCTGCATTAGCGTTCAACGTTGCGGCGATGGTCACAGTCAGTAAGATTCTTTTCACTGATTATTTCCGAGACGGTTTTTCATTTACTCTACCCGGATTGTCTTTCACCCAATTATCATTAGGGCGCTGTACATAGTCTTTCGCAAGTTTGTCAAGATCTTCACTATGGTACATATCCATGCACTTCATTAAGTCTAAGCGGCTTTTTCCGTCCTTAGCATTGTAATTTTTTTGCAAGTACTGCTTTGTCAGCGCAATGATAGGGGATTCTTCATCACGAATTGCATAGTATGACCAAGCATCGATTCCATTCGATGAGGCAATTGCATCTTTGCTGGCTTCTGGTGATGTCTTATAAGCGCCGGAAATGCAGTAGGTTAGAGCAATATCCTTGTAGTTTTGAAAATAACTTCTGTACGCCGCTTGCGGCGGCCACTTTTCAATCGACTCTTCTTGATTTTTTTGCGCTATAGCAAAAGTGGCATATAGGCAAAAAAAGGAGATAAGGATTCTTTTCATCTCAACACTCCAAAATCCGTATGGTTTGTGCAGAGTAGTAGATAACCAGCGCATGAGTATCTCAATGCTTGATGGCTAATACCCAGTGAAAATAGTTAATAAAACTCTAATTTTCTTGAATTAATAATTTTATAAAATTGCAATCTGCAATATTAATTATTAATTAGAGTAACGTTCGAAGATGGCTTTAGCTTCACTGGAATTCTGCAGCGAAAGGCAATCTAAAGTATGATAACTTCCTTTAACTGAGCCTTGACTATTTTTATTGGCGTACTGTTCAGCCAGTTTTTCGCCTTGTTCGAATGCATCCATGGGGAGTTTACTGAATTCTAAATAGGCGGAAGCGGAACGGAAGGCATCTTGCTTGGTTTTTTCTGAGTCAGTAGACTTCCCAATGCAGCGGCTAACCAGCCAATTTTCATAAAGCTCGCTTTGAGGTAAGTTTTCTATTTTTATATCTTCCGCCAGCAGCATAGGCGAAACGAGAAGAAGAGCAAGGGCGATGTGGGTAGTCTTCATTTTAATATCCAAAGTGATGCGACCTCAGGAACAAAAGATCCATTCTCAGGATCCCCCATGAAATGACAAGAGTCAGAGCAAATGTCACCGTTCCATAATGTGACATGTCCTCTGGCATTTCGCCAGCCATTTCCTTGTATAACCATTATCCCTTTTTTACCTGAAAATTTAGCTGGGGTAGGGGATTTCACCGTGATATCAGGCTTGCCGAAGTTCTTTTCTAGAAAGAGAATCATATCGTTAACACGATAAAGATACCATTTCTTATCTTTACCAGACACAGTCGCATAACCGGAGTTAGAGGGAATTGGTATGCCTGTATAGTTGAGTACATAGCTCATTCGTATAGGGCAAGCATTTTCAAAAATACCGTTTTCAATATTGCTTTCTACTTTTCCACCAATCAATGCACCCACTTTTTTACATTGATATTGACTTCAGAAAAACGAATCCATGCGGGCCCAAATAGAGGTTTTTTCATCCTGACTCTCCATTGTATCCATATTATGAACCCCCGGCCGTAGCCGGGGGCAGACAAATTAAGCTTCGCGGTTTTCCTTGATGTTCCAACCTGCGCTGCTTTCGGCGCCTTTGCCGCCTTTGTCGCTCTGCTCCCAGTATTGCTGTTTCACTTTCGCCGCCTGGAAGGAGTAGGTGACGCCCACGGTATCTTCGCCGCCTGCGCCGGTGTACTGCACGGCGGTCACCAGCACGTCGTCCAGGGTGATTTTAACGTACTCAACCTGAGTACCGCCCGCCTTGCAGACAGACAACTCAACCTTGGTCAGGTGCTTACCGCTGGAGCAGTGCTTCAGCAGCGCCGGGGTTGACTTGTCGACCAGCGCGTTGACGTGCAGATCGTTGAAGCACACTTTACCGGCGCCACCGCCGCCGCCAACGCCCATATTGCCCGGTTGAGAAGCGCCCCAGGAGAAAGAAGTAATGTCGGTCCAGCCTTTGTGATTCGAATCTTTAGATTCGCCGCTGGCACCTTCAACTTTCAGGAACATATCAATAGCCATAGTTTCTTCACTCTTTATTAAGGGTTAACAGTAGTATTAACGTTACGTTGAAAAACTCAGGTAATAGCAGCAGGAATTGCAAGTGTGGTAATGCATTACCAATTTATATCCTTGTGCCATGCACCTTCTTAAATACCGAAAACTATCGGTACGGGTTACCGAGCCACTATTAAGTGCTAATGGCTCAATGCTTAATTATTTCGCGTTATCTTGATTCCACGTGCGATCTGGATTGCCTGCAATGAGCTGTCGGGAAAGATTGTCCAATTCAGAACTATGGTACAACCGCAGACAGTTCAAGGTGACGCCTTGACTCTTGTCTTTAGTTTCACTGTGAAACTCATTGACTCTGGATTTATATTTTCCGATGAGAACATTGATTTTCTCATCACCTGATTCGATGTCGAATGGCATCCATTCTCTCATCGCATTCGCCGTTCTGGCTGCATCAAGAGAGAATGCCTTATCCGAATCGGAGACCTGTGCCAGGCAGCGAGACAATGCCAGTTCTTTTACGACCTGGTGATAAGGCATCTGTTTGATAAATGCCACAGGATCCTGAATCGGCGCTGCTTGCAGCCTTAATGAGGCGATAAGCAAGCATGCAGTTAAACCAAACCTCATGCTTTTACTGGTCAGCCGATGTAACACTAGCTTAATTCCCAAAACCAGACTTCTTTGCAGTTAAAATAGCAATGGGAATGGCAGGTCAATAGCGAGTTTTCTGGTTCGATAAGATCAATGTGTCCGCCATCATAGTTGGTTATTTTATTGAAGAACACGACGCCTTTTTTATTGCCGATACCCTTCTCTGCATCTGGAGCATTAAAGAAAATGTTGGCTTTGCCAAAACTACTGGAGCGATGCAACTGATCGGCCAGCAGTTTGGCTCCAGGTTCAATTGTTTTACCCTTATAGGCGCCTTTTTTGATTGGCAGGCGGCCTTTGAAGCTGATGCCGGCTTTCAACAGCGCCAGGCTCATGCGGACGGCACAGGTATTGGCATAACCAGGGTTTTGCTTTAGAAGCGTATCAAGCTCATAACCAATCTCGGCGTAAACGGCTTCTGCTGCCAAATATCCCGGGCTAGAGTAATCAGAGGAGTAATGGCTGCTTTTTAGCTGACGATATAAAGGTTTCATGCTTTGCCTCCTTTGCAGGGGAAGCGAGTCGCCAGAGCCTCTTCAATCAGAGGGGCAGCCCTTTCGTGCAGGCGCGCAGCGGGAAGTTTATTAAAGAATTCGAACACAAACTCCTGCAGAGTGACGGTTTGTAGCTGGCTGTATTGGCACCAGCTTTTTCCTTCCGTCGCGTCCAACACGCCCAGCAAATAAATCCGTGCTTTCTCTTTTTCCTGTTTATCTGCACTGCGATAGAAACGGAAAAAGTCGCTGCCTGGCAGATTGACATCATCGGACGTCAAATGCGCTATCGATGTCTGCTCTGCGAAAGCCGGCGGCGCGGCGGGGAGCGAGCAGACGACAGCCAACAGCGATGCCAGATAAAACCGTTTTGTCTTCATCTTTCTTTCCCTGTGATGAGGTTGATGTATCAGCCAGGCCGCGTGACCGCGGCCTGACTTCAGTCCATCAGGACGCGTCGTTTTGCTTCAGCGACGGTAGCTTCGACACCAGGCGCAGGGAGACGGTCAGGCCTTCCAGCTGGTAGTGCGGGCGCAGGAAGAACTTGGCGCTGTAATAGCCCGGGTTGTCTTCGATCTCTTCCACCTGCACTTCCGCCGCGGCCAGCGGTTTGCGCGACTTGGTTTCCTGCGAGGAGTTGGCCGGATCGCCGTCCACGTAGTTCATGATCCAGTCGTTCAGCCAGCGTTCCATGTCGTCGCGCTCGCGGAAGGAGCCAATTTTGTCGCGCACGATGCACTTCAGGTAGTGCGCGAAGCGGCAGCAGGCGAACAGGTACGGCAGGCGCGCGGAAAGCTGGGCGTTGGCGGAGGCGTCGGCGTCGTAGTATTCCGCCGGCTTCTGCAGCGACTGCGCGCCGATAAAGGCGGCGAAGTCGGAGTTTTTGCGGTGCACCAGCGGCATAAAGCCGTTTTTGGCCAGCTCGGCTTCGCGGCGATCGCTGATGGCGATCTCGGTCGGGCACTTCATGTCCACGCCGCCGTCGTCGCTCGGGAAGGTGTGGCACGGCAGGTTTTCCACCGCACCGCCGGACTCCACACCGCGAATGGCGGTGCACCAACCGAACTCTTTGAACGAACGGTTGATGTTGGCGGCCATGGCGTAGGCGGCGTTGGTCCAGGTGTAGTTGCCGTGGGTCGCGCCGTCGGTGTCTTCTTCGAAGTCAAACTCGTCCACCGGGTTGGTGCGGATGCCGTACGGCAGGCGCGCCAGGAAGCGTGGCATCACCAGGCCCAGGTAGCGCGCGTCTTCCGATTCGCGCAGGCTGCGCCAGGCAGCGTACTCGGTGTTCTGGAAAATCTTGGTCAGATCGCGCGGGTTGGACAGCTCCTGCCAGGACTCCATCTGCATTACGCTCGGCGCGGTGCCGGCGATGAACGGGCAGTGCGAGGCGGCGCCGATCTTGGCCATTTCGCCCAGCAGCTCCACGTCCTGCGGGCTGTGATCGAAGTAGTAGTCGCCCACCAGGCAGCCGAACGGCTCGCCGCCGAACTGGCCATACTCTTCTTCATACACTTTCTTGAAGATCGGGCTCTGGTCCCAGCCTACGCCTTTATAACGTTTCAGCGTGCGGCCCAGCTCCTGCTTGGAAATGCTCATAAAGCGGATCTTCAGCATCTCGTCGGTTTCGGAGTTGTTGACCAGATAATGCAGGCCGTGCCAGGCGCCTTCCAGCTTCTGGAAGTCGTCGTGGTGAATGATCTGGTTGATCTGCTGTGACAGCTTTTCGTCGATTTCCGCGATCAGCGCCTGGATGGTGCGGTAGGCGTCGGAAGAGACGGTGACGGTGTTTTCCAGCGCCTGTTGCGCCAGGGTTTTCACCGCGTTCTCGACCGCCTCTTTGGCCTGATCGGTCTTCGGCCGGAACTCTTTGTTCAGCAGCGCGCTGAATTCATCGCTGGAAAAAGTCTCGGTGGTCTGCAACGCATTCTGTTGCTGAGGCGAGTTGCTCATCGATTAATCCTCACGCTCGTTGTTGTCATCGTTAACCGCCGGTTTCGGCGCGTCGGTCAGGGATTGCAGCAGTGCCGGGTTTTGCAGGATCTTGGAGATCAGCTCCTCGGCGCCGTTCTTACCGTCCATGTAGGAAAGCAGGTTGGAAAGCTGGGTGCGGGCATCCAGCAGGTTGTCCAGCGCGTCGACTTTGCGGGCGATAGCGGCGGGGGAGAAGTCTTCCATGCTTTCGAAGGTCAGATCGATGTTTAGCTTACCTTCCCCGGTCAGGGTGTTGTCGACCTGGTAAGCGACGCGTGGCTTCAGCGATTTCATACGCTCGTCGAAGTTGTCGACGTCGATTTCCATGAACTTGCGTTCTTCCACGCTGGCTTGTGGATCGACCGCTTTCCCCACCAGATCCGCCATCACGCCCATCACGAACGGCAGCTGGATTTTGCGCTCTGCGCCATAAATTTCGACATCGTATTCAATCTGTACGCGCGGCGCGCGGTTGCGGGCGATGAATTTCTGCCCGCTGCGGGATTTCGAGTTTGACATGATTTACTCCATCTAATGGCGATTGGGAACGCGCCTCGTCCGGCTGGGAGAGTCAGGTTCTGATTCGGGTCTGCGCAGGGGCAGACGGTATCGGGTGTCGTCAAGAGAACAAAAGTCGGCGGCTAGCTGTTCTCCTCGTTGTCGGGGCGACCGAGAATGGTCTCCAGTTGGTTAAGCCCATCGGGCGCCAAATCGCGGACGATCTGCATAAAGTCCAGCGTAATCAGCCGTTGGACCCGATCGATCATCAGCGGCGCCGGGTGGCTCGGCTCATGAAGACGAAAATAGTTTTTCACCTTGTCCAGCATCAGCTGGGCGTCGTCGCGCGACTGGATCTGTGCGCTGCGCCAGTTGAGCGGGGCAGTGGCGCTCTGCGCGGCGGCCGGTTGCTGCGTGGCCGCGGTTTCCTCCGGTGAGTCCGCTTCGGCGGCGGCCGGAGCCTCGTTCTGGCCGGCGAGTGCCACGAGAGAAAATACCTTGGTCAGCGCGCTCATTTCCGGCAGCGCGCTTTCACCCAGATGGCGGGTGACTTCGCTGCGGATGGCACTCAAGGTGTTGGCGATGTGCGTCACCAGTGCGCCTTCGGGGCGATCCTGCTGCGCCAACTCATCCTGCAGCCGCGCGCGGCCACCGGGAAAGTTGGGGCACTCTTGCTTGCTGCCGTCGAGCAGGGCGCCGGCATCGCGCAGCGAGATTTCACCGGCGGCGCTTTTCAGCAGCGGCGCAGCGCGCACGCTGGCGGCCAGCGCGGCCTTGTCGCCAAGATCGGCCAGCGCATTGATACGAAACAGCGGGTCGGCCTCGCCGTCGAACTCCAGCGGCGGCTGCAGGGCATCCCAGTAACGGACCATCGACTGGTGGATCAGCGTCAGCCCGTCGGCGTAGCCCGATAAACCGCGCAGCTGGGTCCAGGCGCGGGTGAGATACAGCATGACGCGCAGATCTTTGGTGCGCGCCAGCAGCGAGGTTGCGAGGCGTTCGACCTGCACCCAATCCGGCGCTTCTTCCGGAATGATGGTGCTGCCAAATTGTTGTTCGGCCTTGCCGGTGGCGGCTTGTTCCATCGCCAGAAAGTCGGCGTCATATTCCAGGTTGTCGCCGCAGGGATTGTCCGCGTCAACCGGGGCCAGCAGGGTATCGGTGTCGATAGCCATAAAATTTCCTTCAACGAGCGATGTTAATCAAACATTTGCGGGTACTGGCCGCCGCGGCCGGGGCGCGCCCAGCCGTTGGGCTCGAACAGCAGCGAAAACAGCTGCACGGTGAGGTTGCCGCTGTGCACGTGGGTGTAGAGCGGGTGTCCGTCGGCCTGATTGGTCCACCAGAAGCTGGTGTACTGCGCCGGATCGAAACAGTCGGCGGCCTGTTGCCAGCCGAGGCCTGGCACGTCCGGGTGTTGGAAACCGATAATCGACAATATCTCGGAGTCCGCCTCCGCCGGTGGGCTGGGCAGCGCAGGAATAGCCTGCAATGTGCGGTCGATCTGTTCGGCGGAGAAACCGTTGCGCACGCCGTTCAGCAGGGTATGACCGAGCTGTTGGTACCAGCTCGCCGCCATGTTCAGCTGTTGCGGACGCCAATCTTGCAGGCTGAACAGGCGCAGCGCGCAGATCGGGTAGCGCCGCCCGACGCGATCGCGCGCCGGCAACAGGCAACCCATCTGCACGTACGGGCTGCCGAGCGTGGCGGGGATCACGAAGTTCCACACCGGTGCGTTGCTGAACGGGTGGCCGTTTGGCCCCTGCGCATCGCGCTGCAAATTCACCAGCCCATTATGGAACCAGTGGGCCCAGTTATTGACCACCGGCTCGGGCAGGCGGCGTTGCAGAAAATCGCCGGCGGAAGGGAGTTTGCCGTACCAGCCGAGGCTCGTCGGGGCGCTTGAATCAGTGCTCATGGTCAGGTCCTTTCGGGGCTACGGGCACGAGAAGGCCGGCAGTTGGAACGGATTACGGATGCTATTGGGCGTAAATTCCAGCGTGACGCGGTGGCCGTCGAGATTAAAGGTCGCCTGGCGGCCGAGGCCGCCGGTGCCCGAGGACTGCGCCATATCCACCAGGCGGTTCAGCGCCCATGGCCCGCTGGTCACCAGGCTGGCGGTGGTGCCGTTGGCCAGTGCCAGCTGCAAATGCACCTGGTTGGTATTGCGGGTGCCTGGCCAACTGACCACCAGCGGCACCTGTGGGCCGTGGCTGTATTTGAACAGCTGGCCGTCGATATCCAGCGTCAGGTTGAGGATATCGTTATCCATCCGCACCGGCCGCACGGTGACGCGGTAAGAGGGGGTTGCGGTGCCGTTGGCAAAAAACGCGTCGCGGATGCGCTGCGCCTGCTGGAACGAACGCAGGATGCCTTCGCCGCCAGGCAGCGTCTTGCCGTCCACGCCGGGGGTAAAGCGCCAGTTGGCGCGAGTGGTGTCGACTTTGCCCTGCAGATTGTCGCGGAAGAAGCTGTCCATCAGCCCGCTGTTCGGCGCGAACATGCGCGCCAAATCGTCCGGCGTCACTTCCTGGCGCGCCCGGGCCACCAGCGGATAACGGCCGGCGATCGCCTGGCGGCAGAAGCTGCCGACCTCGAAGCTGATGCGCTTTTTCACGTTTTCCATCTCTTTGCGCTGGGTGTCGCTGCTGGCGCCGATCGCCAGCGACAGCAACATCTGCTTGAACGGCACCGGCAAGCGGCCGGATTCGGCCTGCAGGCGCGGGATGACGTCGCTCGGCGGCGCCGACATGCCGCTGTTGGCCGCGCCCTGAACCGCCGTCAGATAGCTGTACAGCTCATCGACCTGCTTCAGCACGCTGTCGAACGGGATCGCCTTATTGCCTTCGCCCTGGCTTTGCGCCAGCTCCAGCAGCGGCGCGAAGTGCGCCATAACCAGCTGTTCCGGCTGGACCGACACGTCGCCGTCGGCGTTGGCCGGCCGGTTGGTGAACAGCGCCTCCAGCGTGCGGTTGGCGTTTTGATTCAGTTTGTCTTCGGTTTTGGCCAGCAGCGAACGGGAATCAGCGTCGCTTTTCTCGTCGCGCAGGGTGACGTTTTTGCTGACGTTGACCAGCAGATTGCGCATCGGCGACGGGTTGCCGGACAGCAGGCGCGCGCTGCTGATGCGCTGGGTCAGATTGCCGATGTTGGCCAACTGGATATCCCCCAGCAGCTCATCCCAGGCGCTGATGAAGTCCTGCATGTACAGCTGGCGGATGGTCTTGGTCAGATCGGCACTTTTCTGTTCCGGCGCCTGGCTGTTCAACACCCACACGTCTTCTTTACGCAGGGTGTCGGTCACCGGATCGATGTTGTCGTTGAACGCCTTCCAATATCCCTGCGAGGTGAACAGGCCCGGTACGCCGTCGGTCACCGGTTTGCCACTTTTGCGGCTGAACGCCAGTTCGGTTTGCGGGCCGGCTAAATCGACCAGGCTGACCGGCTTGATGTCGGTCTGTTTCAGCAGCAGGCGTTTGAGGCGGCCATAGACGCGCTGCGACAGCGGCGCTCGATTGATGGCGGCCTGCGCTTGCGCCACCAGCTGTTCGTCTTTGGCGTAAGGCGAGGCCTGGATCTGCGCGTCCAGCAGTTGGCTTAGGTGCCATTCGATCTGCTGCAGCTGCTTCTGGGTACTGCCCTGCGGCAGATTACGCTGCAGGTTGAGCATCACCCAGGCGCGCAGGAATTTGCCGTCGTACTGCTTCGGCAGATACAGCATCTGGTAGGCCTTCAGCGCTTCGTAGCTGAAGTCCGCATCACCGTGGTTGTCGTTACGCAGCGTGGTGGCAATCTGTTGCGCCACCTGCGGCAGCAGCAGCTCTTTCAGCGCTTTCTGGTACAGCGCATTACCGGCGTCGCCCACCTGATCGCCGCGGAACAGCCCCATGCGGTAGGTGAACGGCGGATCGTCCAGCGAAAAGTTCTGGCTGTCCGGCAGGTGCAGCAGGCTGTTGAGGAACGGCAGCAGCGAGAACATGTCGCCGTTGCCCAACTGCGTCAGGTTTTGCCCCTGACGCTCGACGCCGGGCACCTTGGCGGCGACTTCCGCCAGATAGGCCTTGTTGTTGCCGTAGCTGGTGAACCAGAGCATCGCCAGCACCGCCAGGATCACCGCCAGCGCGATGTAACCCGCCCAGTGCAGGGCGCGGTTGCGGTATTCCCACCAGCGGTTGCTGCCCGCCAGCCCGGACTCCTGGAAGACCACCGATTCCAGCGTCTCTTTCAGGAAGAAGCTTTGGCCTTTGGCCGCCGGGATCGGCGCTTCCTGGCCTACGCTGTCCCAGGCCGCATTGGCCTGCGCCCCAGAATTTGCCGTCGGCAGCTGCAGATAGCGGTTCAGCTCGCCCATCACCCGGTCGAACGGCAGACCTTCCTGCGTGCCGCTGGTGAAATAGATGCCGCGCGGGGTAAAGCGGGTTTCAAAACTGGAGGTGGCGAATACCTGCTCCAGGTATTGGCTGAGCAGCGGGCGCAACGCGGCGAATTCCTGCGGGAACAGATAGCTTTCGGCACGCTGGCGCGCATCGTGCTCCATCAGCAGCGTATCCGGCAGCGCCGCGTCCAATCGCTGTTGCAGCAGGGCGTATTGTTGTTCGAAAGCGGCGTTTAGATTGAAGTCCGGCTGCCGCGAGCGCTCGTAAGGGAAGGTGAACCCCCAGATCTGGTCGCGCTGCGCTTTGTCGAAGCTGCCGAAGTAGGCCATAAAGCCGTTGAGCAGGTCGGTTTTGGTCACCAGTACATAGACCGGGAAATGAATGCCCAGCTGCTCGTGCAGTTCGATCAGGCGTTTGCGCAGCGCGCTGGCCTGGGCGGCGCGCGCTTCGGCGCTGTCGCTCAGCAGATCGGCGACGCTGATGGTCACCATTACGCCGTTGATCGGCTGACGGGTACGGTATTTTTTCAATAGTGCGACGAAGCTTTGCCATTCGCCGGCGTCTTCTTCGCGCTGGCTTTCCTGCGTGGTGTAGCGGCCGGCGGTGTCGAGCAGCACGGCGTCGTTGGTAAACCACCAGTCGCAGTTGCGGGTGCCGCCCACGCCGCGCAGCGCGGATTTGCCGAAGCGATCCGCCAGCGGGAAGTGCAGGCCTGAGTTGACCAGCGCGGTGGTTTTGCCGGCGCCGGGCGCGCCGATGATCACATACCACGGCAGTTGGTACAGGTATTGGCGGCTGAAACGGGTCATCCAACGGTATTTGCCGCCATCCTGGCCCGGTGCGAAGCGTGCTTTCTTCAGCAACTGCGCCGCTTCGTCGAAACGCTGCGCGAGCTGTTCGTCTTGCTTGGTTTCCGGCTTGCCGTCTTCCGCCGGCACCGTTTCGGCAGCGCGCAGGTTGCTTAGCAGACGGCTGTTGAACCAGGCGCTATAGAGGCGCGGGATCAGGCGGCACAGGAACCAGATCAGGTAGATAACGCCGATGGCGATCTGGCGGTTGAGTTCCGGCTCCAGCGGGCGATAGTCACCGATGGCCACCAGCGGGCCGATCATCCAGATGATGAACGCCAGCGCGGTGATGCCGACAAAGCCCCACAGCAGGCGGCTGGTGATGATGGAGAATAACGTACTGAGCATTACTTTCCGGTTCCTTGCGGCAAGCCGTTGATTTCCGCCTGGGTATTTTCCGGGGCGACCAACAGCGTAATTTCTACCCGGCGGTTCAACGCGCGGTTCACTTTGTTATCGTTCGGCGCGACGGGGTTGCTTTCGCCGCGGCCCTCGGCCTTGACCCGCTGCGGGTTGGCGAGGTGCTTTTGCAAGCGAGCGCTGACCGCTTCGGCGCGCGCCAGCGACAGCTCCCAGTTGGAGGCGAAACGAGCGCTGCGGATCGGCACGTTGTCGCTGTAGCCGGTGACCAGGATCTTGCCGCTGACGCCGTTCATGGCGGCGGCGATGCGGTCGATAACCGGAATATAGTTGGCGCGCACCGTGGTGGCGGCGGAGTCGAACAGCCCATCGCCTTTGAGGATCACCACGCTTTGCTGCGCTTCGTCGCGTACCACCACCAGCCCCTCGGCAATCTCTTTGCGCAGGAAGCTTTTCAGGCTCAACGTCGGCGGCGCGGCAGGCGCCGGGTTACCGATCGCCACCTGCGGCAGATTGGTTTGGTAAATCGCCGCCAGCACCGGGCTGGTGTTGTCGCCCAGCCGCCAGTTGAGGGCGATGAACAGCAGCGAAGCCAGGAAGCCGGTCAGCGCCACGCAGGCCCACAGCGGCACCAACGGGCGCCACAGTTTCTGCTGTACCGGTAGGTCCAATGCATGAGGCGACAGCGGCGGAGCATAGCCGCCGCGCACCGAACGGATCAGTTGCAGCAGGCGCTGCTTCATGGTTTCCAGCTGAGAACGGCCATTTTCCATTACCCGGTAGCGGCCTTCAAAGCCCAACAGCAGGCAATAATTGATCAGCTCCAGCAGATTGATGTGCTCGCGCGGGCTTTGCGACAGCTTGGCCAGCAGTTGGAAAAACTTCTCGCCGCCCCAGGTTTCGTTGTGGAAGGTCACCAGCAGCCCACTGCCGGACCAGACGCTGTTGCTGCCCCACGGGGTCAGCGCCGCCGCTTCATCCAGCGCGGTGCACAGGCAATAACGCGCACCGATGATCACTTCGTACGGCAGGTTGGCGCGTTGGCCGCGGATCTCGAAGCGGCGCATTTCGTCGATCAGCTGTTGGCGCAGCTGCGCCGGGTTGGCATGCGTGGCCGACTGGCGGATCTGCGAAATGGCGTTCAGCAGCGGGTTGGCGGCGTCCACCAGCGGGTTGGCTGCCGGCGCCATGCTATTTTCCTGAGTCATAGGTTACCGGTCCGTATGGCTGCGAATCGCCCAAAATTCCATGTCCAGCCCCGGGAATTCGCCGGCCAGGTGCAGGGCGAAGGCGCTGGATTTTTCCATCTGTTTCCACAGGTCGCCGCCTTTTTCCAGCTCGAAGTAGGTGTAGCCGGCGTGATACGGGATCTGGCGCGGTGCGGCGGGCATGGTGCGCAGACCGATGCCCGGCAGCTGCAGCTGCACCAGATCGCGGATGCGGGTGACCGGGGCGATCTTCATCTGCGCCGGGAAATGGGTCAGCAACACCTCGGCGGCCACGTCGGCGCGCACCGCCAGCACGAAGCCGAAATCGCGCATCATTTTGGCGTCCTGTACGGTGGCGACGTTCAGTCCGTGGGAACGTTCAACCAGCGTCAGCTGAATGGCGTTGTCTTCCAGCACCACCGACAGCCCCTGACGCAGCAACAGCATCAGCTTGCCGAAGCACAGCGCCAGGTTGTCATGGTCATACACCGGCAGACGGCCTTCCGGGGTGCGCTGCGCCGAAAAGCTGGCGAGCTCGGTGGCGAACTGCAGCCAATCGGCGAACAGACGCTCCGGGTGCAGATGGTCGAGGTGGTAGGCGTGGCTGACCTGACCGAGATGGCGGTTGATCAGCTGCAACAGCATGAAATCGACCATTTCGGAACTGCCGCCGCGGCCCGGCTGCAGCAGGCGCTGGCTCATCTGTTGGCTGCGCTGTTGCAACAGGCCCTGCAGATCGTTGATGAAGGTTTTCAGTACCGCGTTGCCCTGGCAGTTCAGCATCGGCGGGATCTGTGCGGTATCGAGACGCAGACTGTTGTCGCCGCGCTTTTCCAGCACGCGAGTGACGCTGAGCGCCGTCCATTCGGCGTTGAGCTCGCTCTCCAGCATCAACCGCAGGCGCAGGCGGCCGAACTGTAGCGCCGCGCTGCCCACCGAGACGGCGTTGAGATCGTCGACTTCGTTCTCGTAAGCCAGATAGCGCGCCAGCGCCTCCGGGCTTTCCTGGAAGATCACGTCTTCACGCCCCGCACGGTAGGTCGGCAGGGCCAGCACCACGTTTTCGCCGGTCTTGTTTTCGGCGATGGTCAGCGGCGCGGGCGCCTGCTGTGCGCCGGAGAAGCGAAACGGCGTGCCGTCCGGCATGATGCCGCTGGCGGCGTTGAGCGCAATCTTGCCCTGGCGCAGCAGCGTTTGATCCAGATCCAGGGTGAGAAATCCCCAGAAACAGCCGCTGTGGGCCTGGCCCCAGTTGCGCATATAGCCTTCGAGATAGTTTTCCGCCTGCTGGAAATGGTGAGGGCGCAAAAACATCCCCTCAGTCCAGACAACCTTATGAGCATCTTTCATCATCACACCTATAGTTACTTCGCTTCAGCGCAGCGGTGGGTCAGTCGACCTTTTTTACGGGGCGCAGGCCATTCACGCCCGCGACGATATGCGCTTCCAGCTCATCCGGCGAGAATTGCCATACTTTGTAGAAATTGGTTTCGGTGGGTTCCGGCAGCGGCAGTGAAATGCGCCAGGTTTTGCCGTCCAGATTTTGATATTCGGCGATCACGCCGATGTAACGTGCGTCCAATGCGCTTTGCCCACCGAGTTTCTTGCCGGTCTGGCCCGGCGTCAGGAAGAACTGATCGCTGTCCAGCAGGCTGTTGCCGAGCACGCTTTTGGCGTCGTTTTGCAGACTGAAGAAGTCGGCATCCATGAATTCCGCATCAGAACGCAGCAGCAGCACGCGAATTTTGATCGGCGCCGGTTGCGCGCCGGCGGCGTTCACCTGGCGATCGGCATCGAACACCAGGCTGTAACGCGACGGCACGCTTTTGGCGGAAGACATGCAACCGCCGAGCGCCAGCGCGCCCAGCAGCAGAAACAGCATCCCGCACCAGCGGGATGCGATAGGGGTCGTCATCATGGGAATCTCGTCGCCCGCAGGCGTGCTGACTACTGGAGTATCCAGGTGGCTGAGCCGGCGTTTTTACACGCCTTGCTGTCGCCGCCGACTTTGACGCAGTCCTGTTTGGCGGCGCGTGCGCGGCGCGGCAGATCCTTGCGCAGCGTCGATTTGTAGCGGGCTTCCGGCACGCCGGCGTTGGCCTGGATGTAACCCATCAGGTCGCCACCGCGGATGGCGGAAATCGCCAGCCAGTTGTTCTCCACTTCACCCAGCGCGTAGAACGCGGCGGCGTTGTCCAGGCTGCCGACGGCGGTGCCGGTATAGTTCGGGCTGCTCATGATGCTGGCGGCGTACAGGCTGCGGTACTCTTCACCGATCGGCTTAAACTGTTTCGGCGCGCTCACCGCGGCGCGGTGCTGCAGCGTGACGCCGTTGACTTCACTGCTGACGAGGGTGTCGTTATTGAGCGCCGGCGGCGGTGGCGGCGGGGTGGAACAACCGGCAAGCGTCAGGGCGGTCAGCAGCGTCAGGGTAATCCGTGTTTTCACAATATCCTCTTTAATCTTGTTGAATGGCTGTGTAATAGGGCGCCGTCATCAGGGCGCAAGCAGCAACACTTTTAATTGGCTCGGCACGATGCGCATGCCGAGCGCGTTGGTGGAATTCTGCAGGCTGAGACTGGTCAGCCGAGTAGCCGGAGTGCCTTTGAGTAACACGGTAAAGGCGCCGGTCAGGTGGCGGGACGGCCCCATCACCGTGCCGGAAGCGACGCCGGTGGCCACGCCGGGGTTGTCGCCGTTGGTCAGTGGCGTCACCGTCGCCATGTTGTGTGCCGGGGTGCCGACGAACAGAATGTTGAACGCGTTCGGGATGGCGGTTGGCGCCAGGGCGATATCCGGGTAGGGCACGGGCACCGGCGCTGGGCTTGGCGTCAGACAGACGTCGGGAAACGCCAGGTCCATGCCGATCATTTGGCTGTTGGCAAACATAAAAGGCCTCCGCAGGTTATCCGACGTGGATTTGTTCCGAATCCAGCTTGGTGATGTCTTTTGAGGTAATCAGCGTGTTGCGGGCATGAACGCGGGCGTAATCTTCCGCCTGATAATCCAGCTGCCCGGCGCGCACGTGTTCGGTCTGGCGCACTTTGCGGAACAGTGAATGGCTGATCTGGCTGACCGAATGCCACAGCGATTCGCAGCGTTTGCCGACCAGGCGGCTGATGCTGACGAAGGCCGACAGCTCTTCGCCGCTGTATTTCATCTTGTCGACGTGGCAGTCGCCGGTCTTCGCCTGTAGCCTCATGGCGTCACCGCTCAGTTTCAGCGCCTGCGCGCTGTGCAACGACAGCGAGCCGTTTGGCGTTTCAATGTGCAGATCGCCTTCGATGCTCAGCCGCGCCGCGTTTTGCGGCTCCGCGCGCTCGAGGACGGCGATCGCCCACAGCTGGTGGCCGCAGCCGGCGACCAGTACGTTGTCGCCGAGGGCCGGCGTCAGCAGGCAGCTCGCCGCCCGGCGGCAATGCCAGCCGCGGCCTTCACATTCCACCACCAGGCTACCGTCCGGCAACAGGTTGACAACCTGGCCGGCGGCCTGCTGGGGCGGTGCGATGTTGACGGCGCGAGTTGTGTTGGCAACGCTCATGGTGATCCCCTCGTGAAGTGGTCAATGCATTCAGATTCGGCTTTGGCGCTGTGCGCTCCAGGTTTCGGCGGCGTACAGTTCTTCGTCGCTCTCGAGAATCCCGCTGCGATCGCCCCAGCGCGTTTGCTGCTGGTGGGCGCGGTGCATACGGGTTCGCATAAAACGCGCGCGCCGGAAATCGGCGGCGCCGATGTCGGCATAACAAAAATCGGCGTAGGTCAGGTCGCTGTCGCTGAAATCACAGCGCGCTGCGCGGCTGTGTTGGAACACACACTGATACAGACGCGCTTGGCTGAAGTTGGCGGCGTCCAGCGTCGCTTCGCTGAAGATCGCCTGATCGAACTGCCCGCCGCGGCATTGCGCCTGGGTCAGGTTGGCTTCCAGCCACAGCGACTGCTGCGCCTGCACGCCCGTCAGGTTGGCGCGCCGCAGTGAAGCGCCCTTGAAGTTGCTCTGACGCAGCGTCGCCTGGCTGAAGTCGACATCGTCCAGTTGGTTATCGGTGAACTGGCAGGCGATCAGGCGCTGCCCGGCGTAACTTTTGCCACGATGGTCACATTCGAAAAACGTGACACGGTCGAAATCTACCCCTTCAAACTCTGTTTGGCAGAGGTTTAATCTAAAGAAAGTGACAAGAGATAACCGTGCATGATTCAACGCTGCACCGTCGAGCGGGCTTTCGTAAAAGGTGGTGCGATCGTGCTGAGTGGCGGAAAAATTCGCGCCGGCCAGTTGGCATGACATCCAGTGGCTTTGGTGGAGCGGCAGCCGACTGAAATCGCTTTGTTCAAGCCGGCAATCGTTGAACATCGTCAGTTCGATATGGCTTTCGCTGAAGCGGCTGGCCGACATGGCGCACTGATTGAAGGCCGTTTGCTTCAGGTTCGCCCGCGCGAACTGAGCGTGTTCGAGCTGGCAATCGCTGAATACGCTGTCGCGCAGATCGCAACCGGAAAAGTTAACGCCGTTCAGGTTCAGTTCGTTGAACATGCCGCCGGCCAAATCCATATCGGCGAATGACAGGCCGTGCAAATCCTCACCGGCAATCAGCTCGCCGCGTTTTACGCGTTGGCGTATCTGCTCAGGTCTTGAAGTCATACTTCCTTCCCGTTGTGGCGAGGCAATGTTTTCACTCTGACGGTATAGGCGCCGTCGAGCCGGGTCGCCTGATCCACTTGCGACTGCGACAAATCGGCCCGGAACAGGTTGGTGCCCTGCAGGTCGGTGCCTGACAACACGCATTTTTGCAGGATCGCCGCAGTGAAATTGGCGTCGCGCAGGTTGGCCTGGGACAGATCGCTGCGGATGAACAGGCTGCCGCTGCCGTTGGCCTGGCGGAAATCGGCCCCGTTCAGGCGGGTTTCCGACAGGTCGCAGTTGTTGAGACGCGCACGGCTGAAATTAGCCCGCGGCAACGGCATCTGGCGTAAATTGCACTGGTTTAGGGTCGCGTCGCTGAAATCCGCCTGCGGCAACAGCGTCTTTGCCACAAAGGCGCAGGCCGTGAGGCGTGCGGCGCGGAAGCTGAGGCTTTGCGTCTCGGTGTCAATCCAGGTGCAGCTCTCCAGCCGAGCCAGATTGAAGTTTGCCGCCAGCAGCCGGCATTTGACGAAGCTGATTTTGTCGAGCCGAGCGTGACTGAATGTCAGCTGCTCCAGCTGTAGCTCCATCAGCGTAATGTTGGCCAGCGTGGCACGGCTGAAATCACACTGCCCGAGCAAGGTTTCGTACCCCAGCAAATCGCGTAGTGACGCCATCGTGAAATCACAGCGCTGAAACAACGTTTGCTGAATGTTGGTTTCGTGCAGCTGCGCGCCGCCGAAATCCGTCGCTTCGCATTTAGCCAGGGCCAAGGAGGCATGGCTCAGATTGGCCTGCTGCAAGACGGCGCCGCTGAGATCGGCACGGGCCAACATCGCCTCGCGAAGATCGCTGCCCGCCAGCCGGGTGTGGCGCAGATTGGCGTTTTCCAGCAATGTGCCGCGCAAGTTAGCCTGACTGAGGTCCATGCCGGACAGATCGGCACCGGTGAGATCAAGGCCGCTGAGATCTTTATCGCGCAGCATGGCGGCGGCGACGCGTTGGCGAATGATCTGCGCCAGATCGCCGCTTAAACGCAGCGCCGGGCTTTGCGCCTGTGCCGACATTAAATACATCTGGTGCAGCGCGCGCTCGCTTTCCCCCAGCTGCTTGTCGCTAAACGCGTCGGGACGTTGATGCCCCTCCTGAAACAGCAGATCGCGCTGCTGCTGGTAGCTTTCCGCACCGGATGATGGCATATGCTCTCCGCCGGGGTTGAGCGGGTCGATACCGTTAGCTTGTGCCAGTTTGAGCATGTCCTGATACTGCGCCTCGGCCTGGCTCTCCAGTCGCTCGACGAATTCGGCGAGTTGATCCAGCTTCGGCGGCGCTTCTTGCGACGGCAGCGGGAACAGTTCATCGATGTCCTGGCCTTCGCGCAGCAAGCGTTGGCGGTGATCTTCGCGTTGATGCTGTTCGTAGGCGGCGAAATTTTCCGCGATCGGGCTTTGCTGCGTCGGCGTTTCCGTATCCAGCCAGGCACCGATGCATGTTTCCGGCAACAGGTCTTGTTCACGAAAAGCGTGCAGGGCACCCTGTTCTTTATCCAGCCGCTGGGTCAACACCTGCCGATAATGCTCGGTGGAACGCGGCTCTCCTTCAATTTCCAATGCCGGCATCAGTTGCATCACGTCGGCGGCGTCGTCTTCATTGATGCGTACGCTGCCCTGATAGATAAGCAGCATCTGTTCCCGATGGGGGAAGAACCAGACGGTGGTGTGGCGCATGGCGATCTCTTCGAAATACGCTTCGCCGGCGCGCAGCCGGTTGATGAAGCAGCGTATGCGCCACGGCGGCAAATGCCCTTGCTGCATTGGCTCCGACGGATGCATGTTCCATATCCGGTAGGCGGCCTGAGGCGGCAGACTGTCGCGTTGGGGAAACTGTTGGTCGCTGTCCGCCATGTTGAACAGGCGCCAGTCGATGTCGTTGGCGAAGCCGGGAAAGCCATTTTTCAACCAGTCGGCGTCGTAGTTTTTACCGATGCGGGAGAAGCGCCGTGGCCAGGTGATATCCAGCGCGTCAAAGCTTGCCGGTAGCGCGCTTTGCCGAGGAGACGTAAGACGCCCCTGCAGCGGTTCGACATTGGGTAGGCGATGGATGCGGCCTTGCGGAAATGTTTCTGGAGTGGCGCCGATACCGTGTGGATTATCGGCGAACTGAGCGCCGCCGTAAGCCCGGCGCCAGTCCAGACGCATTTCTGCAAAGGGGAGGGGAGTAGAGGGACGATCGTTGATCCAATGGCGATCGCCGAAAACCACCAGCGTTTTCTCCAGCGAATCCAGTTGAATCTTCACGGCGCAGGCGGTTTTGTCTTGCTGATGATGGGTGTAGGCATTACCGGTGGCGAGAAACTCTGCACAGGCTTTCGGGATAGCCAAGTCGAGCACGCCGCCGCTTAACGTGAGCTCTTCGGCAGCCAGCTGCCACAGCTCAGGTTCGGGGCGCAGGCGCGGGGAGGCCCCCATATCGGCCAAGGCCAAAACGGAAACGCCCAGATGATTTTGCCCTTGCCAAAAGAAGGGGCGATGAAGCGCGCTGAGGCGCAGAGGTTTTACGACTTTCATTGTGTGTGTAAAGCTTCCTGTGGATATCAGCCGGCAGCCAGGCTGCTTGCTCAAAAACAATCCGTTTTTCGGTTTAATAGATATCAGGCTATGTCACAACAGATGAAGAAAACGATGCGGCGCTGAGGGCCGCTCGCTAATGCGGGGAAAGAGCCCCGCTTCGAAACGGATGATCACGAGGACAGCGCGTTGTCCTTCCCGTTTATTCCGCGCGCCAGAAGTACGGCGGCCACGGACAACGCTGCGGCGATCGCCTTGGCGGTAAATTGGCCGACGCTCTCCAGGTGATAGGGCGCAAAAAAGCCGATGCCGGCAGTGCCCAGAATCAACAGCGCGGCGACCGCTGTAAAACAGCCCAGTTCGATCGCCAGCGCCAGTCTGCCCGGTGTCGCCGCACTCAGGTAACTCATCATAAAGCCGGGCAAGATCAGGAACCCAATCAGTTCTGCGGGGGTATTCACCGCAGACATCACTTGCTGGTTGTATTTCAGGAGAGCCAGCATAAGAGCGACAAAGATCAGCAACCGCACGGGTAATGCCGCCGCCCGGCTTGCCGGCAAAAAATTTTTGCCGATCGCGGCGAGCAACACGCAGCCCACCAGGATGCCAAAGAAGGTCAACAGGATTTGTCCCCAGAGGCTGTCCTGCGTCGAAAAGGCAATAAACGCACCCATCGTGACACTTCCTTATGCAAGGTGATTTAGTGGACTGATGGACGACAAGTCGTTTTCAGCACGTGGATACCGGATGACGTGAATTGAAAGGATTTCTTTCGCTCAAAGTCGGGAAAGCTCCTCGATCACCGCTTTTTTTGGGTTCTTCGGGTCGTACTTTATCGCGGTGAAATGGCCTGGCTGATAACGCGGCAGCTCCACGACGCTGATCGGGCCTTTCGCTACGGCCGTATGGTTTTTTCCGTCTTGGTCGATGTATTTGACTTCGACTTCGCAGACCGGTCGGTTTCCGTCCCACAGATTGGTCTGGCGAATGCTGATGATTTGCCCGGAGGCAGAAACGCCGTTCTCCATCATGCTGAGAGAGGAACCGATATGTTTGAAATAGCGCCAGAGATCGACCGTGATGAATTTGAAGAAACCCACGAGGCTGAGGATGGGAGCTAATAAAATCAAACCGATCACGGTGAAAATATTTTTGGCCTTCGACATGGGCGTCTCTTTATAAAAGATCGCCAGCGCCTGAGTCAGAATGTCGGGAACGGTCTTCTCCCGATAGATGCGAAAATCGCGGTTTTGCGTCAGGTACCCTAGCGCTGGGCACAACCGTGCGGTTTGCCTCACCGAAAAGCCTTCTAAACAACAGCCGTTAGGCGGACAAAGGGGGCAAGGAAATGATAAGGCGAACCATAGTATTTGCTGGTTTAGGCATAGCTACCGCACGAGAATTGACGCACGATCCCGATGGCGTATCTGTCACGAATAGAGACAGGAACTGACGAAAGATTTAACAAAGTTTACACAAAGGCACGATTTGTGCAGTCTACAATAGAGCTCTGCATTTGCAAAATAGCCTTGTGGATCAATGCTCAATTCGTTAACTTGCTCACGATCTTGCTTTTTATTATCTAAAACATATAGATGCGAGCAGATCGTTTTTTATCTCAAATTATTGGGAAAATGGTAATACCAAAAAATAAATGTGTAACACTTAAGTCAACTTGCTTATAAAACAACTCTTTTTTTACGTAAAAAAAGTCACTGATTGTTTTTTATCCTTACCATTTTCTTGTTAAAGATGATCAAATATATAAATTTGCCGAATGTTAATTCGGATGATTCCTATTTGGCGGGCGTCACTGAGCTCACCGGCGGGCCCTTGGGATGTGAGTTTGAACGGTTAAAAATACAGCGAGTGTGGGCGTTAACATGGGGAAGGGGTGAAGGAGAGTTGCTCTATCAGCTCACAGAGCCAGATTAATGCCGGATCGCGTTGCACCTGCCGGCCGGCGATCAGCTCAATGGGGAAAGGGGCGATGGCCAATTCGTTTGGCAGCGGGAGAAAGCGTACGCGTTGCGGATCGGAAAAATGCCGGGCCACGCTGGCAGCCAGGGTGGCGATCAGATCGCTGTCGGCGATTACGGCCGGTAGCGCGACAATATGTGAAAAGGTCACGGCGACGCGCCGCTGACCGCCGATTTCCGCCAGGCGTCGGTCGACCAATCCCCTGGCGGAGCCGTCGTCTGCCGGTGCGTACAACGCATGCGGCAGGCTGAGATAGCGCGCCAGATCCCAGCGGCCATCCGCCAGTTGCGGATGTGAACGGCTGGCGATGCACACCAGGTGTTCTTCAAACAGCGTGCGCACATAGTGGCTTTCCGTACCGGAAAGATGGCCACCCAGCGCAATGTCCACCTCGCCGCGATCCAACTGCCGGTAAATATTGTGGCGATCCAGGCGCGAAACGCGAATATCGATGCCGGGCGCTGTCTGACGTAATCGGCTGATGATGGCGGGCAGCAGCACGATATCGGCATAGTCGCCGGCCGCCAGCGTAAAGCGCCGTTGCTCGGCGGTGGCCGGATCGAAGCGGGCAGGGGGCGCCAACGCGAGATGAATCTGTTCAAGCACCTGCTGAATCTGCGGCATAAGCTGGTGGGCGCGCGGCGTGGGTGCCATGCCGCCGCCGCTGCGAACAAACAGCGGATCGTTCAGCAGCGTGCGCAGCCGCGCCAAGGCATTGCTGACGGAGGGCTGGGCGCGGTTGAGACGCCGGCCTGCGGCGGTCACGTTGCGCGTGTGGTACAACGCTTCGAACACCACCAGCAAGTTGAGATCGACGTTGGCTAAATTCATTTTATGAATACTCTATATACAGATAATCCATTTCCAGAATCATACTGCGTTCTTTAGGCTGGTAGCACACGAATTTAGCCTTCAATCAGGGGAAATGATGAACAAAGTATTGATCACCGGCATTGAGCCGTTCGATGGTGATGCGGTGAATCCTTCCTGGCAGGTAGTGCAGACGTTGGCCGGTGAACAGATAGCCGGTGCGGAAATCGCGGTGCTTGAGCTGCCCTGCGTATTGGGCGTGGCCAATACGCGGTTGATCGCAGCGATTGAGGCATTGCAGCCGCTGGCGGTAATTTGTCTGGGGCTAGCCGGGGGCCGGGCCGAGATATCGCTGGAAAGGGTAGCCATCAATCTGATCGATGCCCGCATTCCCGATAATGCGGGGCAACAGCCGATCGACGTACCGGTGGTCGCCGGTGGGCCGGTGGGATATTTCAGCACGCTGCCCGTTAAGGCCGCAGTGCAGCAGCTCCGCCGGCAGGGGATCCCGGCGGCGATCTCTTATACGGCAGGCACTTATAACTGCAACCATATTTTTTACGGTCTGCGGCACTATCTGGAGATGCAGCACGCGGGGATCAGGGGCGGGTTCGTGCATATTCCCTACAGCCACGAACTGGCGGCTGCGCATCCGGGCAAGCCGAGTATGGCATTGGCGACGATGGCAGAAGCAGTGCGCACTATTGTGCAGGTGACGCTGACGGTAGAAGAGGATGCGCGATTCGGTGACGGCGCCGTGCATTAAAAGCAGGGCGTGGTGCACCACGCCCTGTTATCGGTTATTGCTCGGCGACGCGGATCACCAGCTTGCCGAAGTTTTTGCCCTGCAGCAGACCGATAAATGCCTGCGGGGCTTGTTCCAGCCCGTCGACGATGTCTTCGCGGAACTTGATTTTCCCCTGCTCGACCCAGCTGCTCATCTGTTGCAGGAACTCATCAAAGCGTGAGCCGTAGTCGTCGAAGATGATAAAGCCCTGCATACGGATGCGTTTACGCAGGATCAGCCCTTCCAGCAGCGGCAAGCGGTCCGGCCCGGCAGGTAATCCGGTGGCATTGTAATGGGCTATGATGCCGCAGACTGGAATGCGCGCTTTGGCGTTCAACAGTGGCAACACGGCGTCGAACACCGCACCGCCGACGTTTTCATAATAGATGTCGATGCCCTGCGGGCAGGCGGCAGCCAACTGGTCGGCAAAGTCCGGGGCGCGGTGATCGATGCAGGCGTCGAATCCCAACTCTTCCACCACATAGCGGCATTTTTCCGCCCCGCCGGCAACGCCGACGACGCGGCAACCTTTCAGCTTCCCGATTTGGCCGACCACCGAACCGACCGCACCGCTGGCTGCGGCTACCACCAGCGTTTCACCCGCCTGCGGTTGGCCGATATCGAGCAATCCCATGTAAGCGGTAAACCCCGGCATGCCCAGAACGCCCAGCAGGCGGGAAGGATGCGACAGGTGCGGGCCGAGGTTGCGCAGGCCGTTGCCATCGGACAGGGCGTAATCCTGCCAGCCGTCATAGCCCAACACCCAATCGCCGACGCTGAAATCGGGATGTTGTGAGGCCTCAACGCGCGATACCGTACCGCCCACCATGACCTGACCGATCTCGACCGGCGGTGCATAGGAAGGGGCATCGCTCATGCGTCCGCGCATATAAGGATCCAACGACAGATAAACGGTGCGCAGCAACAGCTGCCCCGCGCCGGGCTGCGGCACGGGGACGGTATCGAGACGGAAGTTCGCCGCCGTCGGTTCGCCGTGCGGGCGCGAGGCCAGCAGGAAGCGACGGTTCTGTTGAGAAGGGGACATCGAAAGCTCCTTTGCATTGCGACAAACAAGGTTCGTTAAGCCTAGTTCAAGGGCGGCAGGGCAACGTTACCGAATGTGCTTAGCGTTAGAGCGGGACGATCAGCACGTCGATATGGCTGATATTGATGAAGCGTGCGGCGGAACAGGAGACCTTGTTCATCATGCCGTCGCGGTGATTGCCACAGAGCAGCAGGTCGAACGGCCTGTTGCGGCTGGCGTACTCCAGGCTGTCACCCAGTTCGCCGTGCACGATCAGCGTATCGGCAATCGGATAACCGGCGCGTTGGCGCAGCTCCTCCATAAACAGCCGCGTTTCCTCCTCCATCAGTGCGCGTAAGTCGCCCAGCATCGGCCCGGCGAAATTGTTGTACATTTCCGGGTTGGCAAGGGTGCTTAATAGAGTAATGCTGCCGCTGTAGGGGCGAACGATGGAGACGGCCTTTTCCACCAGGCGATGGCTGTCAGGCGCGACGGCGACGGTGACCAGAACGTTTTGATACCCCATATTCCACTCCTTGTCGTATCCGTCGTTTTTCAGGCGGCCGTGTCGGTGGCCTTAGAGAAAATGCTGCGCTCGGATAAAGGGTAGAGCCTGGCTGGCGTAATAAATGTGTTTCGCATCACGTGCGGCAATAAAAGCTGAGTTTGGCCGGTTATATAGCAATAAAAGATAAAACCGTTGCCGCACGTAATTTCGCTGAATTAAAGCACCTGCGCCCACAGCGTTTTCGGTACCTTGCCCAGATCGAACAATTTACCGGCAACCAGCTCGGCGCGACGGTGGTCGGCGGCGCGGTACATGTTGCTCATTTCTGTATCATTTTCAATGGAGTAGTTCAGTTTGTCGTACACCTTTTCCAGGCTGTCCAAAGAGGAGCATTTACGGAATGTCAGCAGATATTCGAGCGTATCGGTCATGATTAAAATATAGCCTGTTAATAGTTGAAGCCGGGTGAATAACACATCAGCGGCTCACGGCAACGCCGCCGAGGCAGTGATGTACGACCTGACAAAAATCATTTCAAGTAGATAAATTGCACTGGGTAATAATGAGGCGTCGCCTGTGGCGGCGCTTTGATAAATCATAATATGCAAGTGTGCCATCAGCAATCTCATCCTGCTGATAAATGAAGAAATAGGGAAAGTCTCAGGGCTGGCTGACGGCAGAAGCACCGCTGTTCCTGCTACGCGCAAGTGCGCGATGCCGCTTTTGCGGCGTTTTTTTCATCTGTCCAAAGAGGCGCAACGGCGTTACGCGGTGTTTTTCATCGCCGCTTGCATTGGTGCTCGGTCTCTCCGATCCAAAGATCAGGGAGGGTAAAACAAAACTGCGTTTTATTTTATGGCAATGAAGGGGCGGGAACGGGGGGACATTAATAATCTATTCACCTGCGGAATAATTATAACGGCGACAGAAAAGAAATAAAAAAGCATTAAAGTTTTAGAGTGCGCGGTCGATATACCGTTTTGGGGGTGATTTAACGCAAAAAGACCATTCTTTCGCCGTGCTGATACGGAAACATATCGTTACGTCTGTTTGCTTGTTCACTACGTCAACGAATCATTGATAAGCCCTTATCACCTGATGTTGAAAATTAGAACAGCCTCAAGCGAGGGGATTAAGTCAAATCTGATAGCTAATAACCTTATAGTTTACGCTGGTTATTTTTCAGCTTGGATATTTTTTAGTAGCTTAACTGGTTATTTATGCTGAGTTTGTTGGCTATATGCAGATTTTTGTTCTGTTATTTTGGTTTGGTGATGCTTTTGTTCGAATTGATCTAAAAAAGATAATTTTTTGGCTTATAAACATTGTTTTTAAGACGTTTTTTTACCTATGTCTATTTTTTGACCAAAATGGCGGTCAAAAAATGTGCGCATTTGGGGGTATTTGGTTTAAATATTTTTAATTTTTGTGATCTATGTCACATTGTATTTAAAATTGCCTCTCACTTACATTGTGTGTGCTAATGGTTCGGGGGTAGAGTTGCGCTGCTTTAGGAATAATCTTATTAAATTTGTAAAAATAGTTTCATGGTGACTAAACACTATCGAAGCAGAATGCTGTACATCCATACACGTTGGTTTACGCTCGTAGCAAATACTGAACAGTGGTCGAATTTAGCGATTGGCGAAAATTATAGCAGTCGTTTTTGAGAGATTAATTTGCCAACTTTGGGAAACAACCCAAGTCACGGGCGATAAAATTTATCACCCAGCGTATGTTTTTAAACATAGTCTGTCGGGATGGGGAATATGGGTACGTCTGAATTACTTAAGCATATTTATGACATCAATTTGTCATATTTACTTTTAGCACAGCGTTTGATCAACGATGAAAAAGCGTCCGCAATGTTCCGCCTTGGTATCGATGAAACCATGGCCGACGCGTTGGCGCAGCTGACTTTGCCGCAAATGGTTAAACTGGCCGAGACCAACCAGCTGGTTTGCCACTTCCGCTTTAACGATCACCAGACCATCGAACGCCTGACCAAAGAGTCGCGCGTCGACGATCTGCAACAAATCCATACCGGCATTTTGCTATCAAGCCATTTACTGCAAGAGCTATCGACTAAAGACGCTAGCCCGACGAAGAAAAGAGCCTGATGATGGTTGAAAAAAGTATTGTTCAAGAAGCCAAGGACATTCAGCTCGCCATGGAGCTGATTTCACTGGGAGCCCGTTTGCAGATGCTGGAGAGCGAAACCCAGCTCAGCCGCGGGCGCTTGATTAAACTTTATAAGGAGTTGCGCGGTAGCCCGCCGCCAAAAGGGATGCTGCCGTTCTCAACCGACTGGTTTATGACTTGGGAACAGAATATTCACTCCTCGATGTTTTACAACGCCTACCTGTTTCTGATGAAAAGCGGGCAGTGCAGCGGTGTGGAAGCGGTGATTAAAGCCTATCGCCTCTACCTGGAGCAGTGCCCTCAGCAGGCCGGCGATGCGCCGCTGCTGGCGCTGACCCGCGCCTGGACGCTGGTGCGTTTCGTCGACAGCGGCATGCTGCAGCTTTCCGCCTGCAGCTGCTGCGGCGGCGCATTTATCACCCACGCGCACCAGCCGCTGAACGGTTTCATCTGCAGTTTATGCCAACCCCCATCCCGCGCCGTAAAAAGACGTAAACTTTCGCCGCAACTGGCCGATATTATTCCTCAACTGCTGGACGAGCAGGTCAAACGCGCCATTTGAGCCGCCACATTGCCGGCTCTCGGCAATGAATACCGACGTGTGATACGCAGGGGCGGCATGCCGCCCCCAGACACGCAGCCTGGTCTGTTGCGCCAGGGCGCGTTTGCCCCACCTTCCATCCACATTGTTAATTTAAGGAATGCGTGTGCTAGTTATTTTGGGTTATCTCGTGGTATTGGGTGCGGTGTTTGGCGGCTACCTGATCGTGGGCGGTCATCTCGGGGCGTTATATCAACCGGCGGAGTTTCTGATTATCGGCGGAGCGGGGGTCGGCGCTTTCATCGTCGGCAACAACGGCAAGGCGATCAAGGCTACGTTGCGCGCGCTGCCGCGGCTGATGCGCCGTTCCAAATACAACAAAGATCTGTACATGGATCTGATGGCGCTGTTGTTCCGCCTGCTGGCCAAATCGCGTCAGCAAGGCATGCTGTCGCTCGAGTTCGACATCGATAATCCGCAAGAAAGTGAAATTTTCTCTAATTATCCGCGCATCCTTGCCGATAACACCCTGGTGGAGTTCATTACCGATTATTTACGGCTGATGGTGAGCGGCAATATGAATGCGTTCGAGATCGAAGCGCTGATGGACGAAGAGATCGAAACCTACGAGCAGGAAAGTGAAGTGCCCGCCGGCAGCCTGGCGATGGTGGGCGACTCCTTACCTGCGTTCGGCATCGTCGCGGCGGTGATGGGAGTGGTGCACGCCCTGGCTTCGGCAGACCGGCCGGCCGCGGAACTGGGGGCGCTGATCGCTAACGCCATGGTCGGTACTTTCCTCGGCATTTTGCTGGCCTACGGTTTCATCTCGCCGCTGGCCACGTTGCTGCGCCAAAAAAGCGCCGAAAACGTCAAGATGATGCAGTGCATCAAGGTTACGCTGCTGTCGAGCCTGAACGGCTACGCGCCGCAGATCGCGGTCGAGTTCGGCCGTAAAACGCTGTATACCACCGAACGTCCTTCTTTCGTTGAGCTGGAAGAACACGTGCGCCGCGTGAAAGCGCCGGCGCAGCAGGCGACGGAAGAAGAAGAAGCATGAAACAGAATCACCCGGTCGTTCTGGTCAGAAAGCGCAAGTCGCATCATGCCGCCCATCACGGCGGCTCCTGGAAGATCGCTTATGCCGATTTTATGACGGCGATGATGGCGTTCTTCCTGGTGATGTGGCTGCTGGCGATCGCCAGCCCGCAGGAGCTGACGCAAATCGCCGAATATTTCCGCACGCCGCTCAAGGTCGCCCTGACCAGCGGCGACAAGAGCAGTTCCGAAAGCAGCCCAATTCCGGGGGGCGGTGACGATCCTACGCAGCAGCACGGCCTGGTGAGAAAACAGGTCGATTCGCCGGACAAACGCGCCGAAGAGCTGCGCCTGAATAAGCTGCGCGAAAAGCTTGATGAGTTGATTGAGTCCGATCCGCGCCTGAAGGCGCTGCGTCCGCACCTGTTGATCAACATGATGGACGAAGGGCTGCGCATCCAGATTATCGATAGTCAGAACCGGCCGATGTTCAAAACCGGCAGCGCGCAGGTCGAAAGCTATATGCGCGATATTCTGCGGGCGATAGCGCCGATCCTCAACGACTTGCCGAACAAGATCAGCCTGTCCGGCCACACCGATGATATCCCTTATGCCACCGGCGAGCGCGGCTACAGCAACTGGGAATTGTCGGCCGATCGCGCTAACGCCTCTCGGCGCGAGCTGATCGCCGGCGGCCTGGCGGAAGGCAAGGTGCTGCGGGTGGTGGGCATGGCGGCGACCATGAGCCTGAAGCAGCACGGCGCCGATGACGCGATTAACCGTCGCATCACCGTGCTGGTGCTGAATAAGGAAACGCAAGAAGGCATCGAACACGAAAATGCCGAAAGCAACGCGATGGATATTGCCCAGCCGGACAGCTTGAAGCAACTGGCTCCGTCGGCGACTGCGCCGGCCAGCCAAACGCCGGAATCCCAATCGGCAACGCCGACTGAGCCAACGCCGTTGCCGGCAACGGACTCCGTCGGTCAATCGCAGGCATCCCCGGCGATAGCCACGGCCGGCCAAACGCCGGAACAACCGGCGGCCGCCCCCGCACCGACTAACCGCGACTCACAGCCAGAGGTGACCCCGTGAGCATGGACATTAGCGATTTTTATCAGACCTTCTTTGATGAGGCGGACGAGTTGCTGGCCGACATGGAGCAACACCTGCTGGAGCTGGATCCGTTGGCTCCCGATATCGAGCCGTTGAACGCCATCTTCCGCGCGGCGCACTCGATCAAGGGCGGCGCGGCGACCTTTGGCTTTTCGGTGCTGCAGGAAACCACCCACCTGCTGGAGAACCTGCTGGACGGTGCAAGACGCCAGGAAATGAGCCTGAGCACCGAGATTATCAACCTGTTTCTGGAAACCAAAGACATTATGCAGGAGCAACTGGACGCCTATAAAACCTCGCAACAGCCTGACGCCGAAAGCTTCGAATACATTTGCCAGGCGCTGCGCCAGCTGGCGTTGGAAGCACAACAGCAGCAGGAGGCGCCTGCGGCTCAACCTGCCGTTCAGCAGCCTGTCGTGAAGCCGGCGGCTGCGCCGGCGGCGATCGAAGGCGGCATGCGCATCAGCCTGAACGGGCTGAAAGCCAGTGAAATCCCCTTGATGTTGGAAGAGCTGGGCAACCTCGGCGAGGTTAAAGACCCTCATCAGACAGAACACAGTCTGGACGTGACGTTGCTCACCTCTGCCAGCGAAGACGACATCAGCGCGGTGCTGTGCTTCGTGCTGGAACCGGAACAAATCAGCTTCTCGACGCCGACGCAGAGCGAACCGGCTATCGCAGAAGCGAGTTTACCGGAAGCGGTCGCCGTGCCGGAGTCTGCGCCTGCGCCGGTCGCGAACGCCGCGCCGCAGGCCGCCAAACCGGCCGCCGCACCGGCGGAAGCGCCGAAAGCGCGCGCCAAGGCGAGCGAGTCCACCAGCATTCGCGTGGCGGTGGAAAAGGTGGATCAGCTGATCAACCTGGTGGGCGAGTTGGTGATCACTCAGTCGATGCTGGCGCAACGCTCCGGCACGCTCGATCCGGTGAACCATGGCGACCTGCTGAACAGCATGAGCCAGCTGGAGCGTAACGCGCGCGATCTTCAAGAGTCGGTAATGTCGATCCGCATGATGCCGATGGAATACGTCTTCAGCCGCTATCCGCGTCTGGTGCGCGATCTGGCCGGCAAGCTGAACAAGCAGGTGGAGCTGACGCTGCAGGGCAGTTCCACCGAACTGGACAAGAGCCTGATCGAACGCATTATCGATCCATTGACGCACCTGGTGCGCAACAGCCTCGATCACGGTATCGAAGAGCCGGCCACTCGCATCGCCGCCGGCAAGTCGGCGGTGGGCAATCTGGTGCTGTCGGCCGAACACCAGGGCGGCAACATCTGTATTGAGGTCATCGACGACGGCGCCGGCCTGAACCGTGAAAAAATTCTCGCCAAGGCCGCTTCACAGGGGTTGGCGGTCAGCGACAGCATGAGCGACGAAGAGGTTGGCATGCTGATCTTTGCACCGGGCTTCTCCACCGCTGAGCAGGTGACCGACGTTTCCGGCCGCGGCGTTGGCATGGACGTGGTGAAACGGAATATTCAGGAGATGGGCGGCCACGTCGAGATCCGTTCGCAGGCCGGTAAAGGCACCACCATCCGCATCCTGCTGCCACTGACCCTGGCGATCCTCGATGGCATGTCGGTCAAGGTGAACGACGAAGTCTTTATCCTGCCGCTGAATGCGGTGATGGAGTCGCTGCAGCCGCAGGCAGAAGATCTGCATCCGCTGGCCGGGGGCGAGCGCGTGCTGCAGGTGCGCGGCGAATACCTGCCGTTGGTGGAGCTGTATCGGGTATTCGAAGTGGAAGGTGCCAAAACCGACGCTACGCAGGGCATCGTAGTTATCCTGCAAAGCGCCGGCCGCCGCTATGCGCTGCTGGTAGATCAGCTGATCGGCCAGCACCAGGTGGTGGTGAAGAATCTGGAAAGCAACTACCGCAAAGTGCCGGGCATCTCCGCCGCGACCATTTTGGGCGACGGCAGCGTGGCATTGATCGTCGATGTCTCGGCGTTGCAAACCTTGAACCGTGAAAAGCGTCTGACGGACGCCGCCGCATAATAATGAGTTTATTGATTTAAAAGGTGAATGATATGGCAGGATTGGCAGCCGTCAGCAAATTGGCTGGCGAAACGGTAGGGCAAGAGTTTCTGATTTTTACCTTGGGCAACGAGGAGTACGGCATCGATATCCTCAAGGTGCAGGAAATTCGCGGCTACGATCAGGTAACCCGTATCGCCAACACGCCGGCGTTCATCAAGGGCGTTACCAATCTGCGCGGCGTGATCGTCCCGATCATCGACCTGCGGGTGAAATTCTCGCAGCAGAGTGTTTCTTATGATGAAAACACCGTGGTGATCGTGCTGAACTTTGGCCAGCGCGTGGTGGGCATCGTGGTCGACGGCGTTTCCGACGTGCTTTCGCTGACCACTGAACAGATCCGCCCTGCGCCGGAGTTCGCGGTAACGCTGGCTACCGAATACCTCACCGGCCTCGGTTCGCTGGGCGAGCGCATGCTGATCCTGGTCGATATCGAAAAGCTGCTGAGCAGCGAAGAGATGTCGCTGGTCGACAGCGTGGCCAAGAGCGTCTGATTCCAGACCCGGGGGGCAGGGCGCTGCCCCCTTCACCCATCACTATTCCTGACCTGTCGTGGCGCCGCCATCTGCGTCCGTAACCCCCACTAAAAATAGTTACTTTCCCGCATAAAGTTTTGCCGCACGGCGCCGATAACTCTCTCATTCAACGTCATCAAAGCCTGTCTGCGCGGGCTTCAACAAGGGAAATCATGTTAAATCGTATGAAGGTGGTCACCAGCCTGTTGCTGGTGTTGGTGCTGTTTGGCGCCTTGCAGTTGATTTCGGGCGGACTCTTTTTCTCCTCGCTGAAAAGCGATAAGGAAAACTTTACCGTCCTGCAAACTATCCGCCAGCAGCAGCTGCAGCTGAGTGAAAGCCGCGTTGACCTGCTGCAGGCGCGCAACTCCCTGAACCGTGCCGGTATTCGCTACATGATGGATACCAATAAGATCGGCAGCGGCGCCACCATTGATGAACTGCTGGCCAAGGCGAAAGAAGAGCTGGCCGAGGCGGAAAGACACTACGCGGCGTACGAGAAAATTCCTCAGGATCCGCGTCAGGATCCCCAGTCGGCAGAGCGCGTTAAGCAGCAATACGACATTCTGTACGGCGCGCTGTCCGAGCTGATCCAACTGCTGGGCGAAGGCAAGATCAACGCCTTCTTCGATCAGCCTACGCAGAGCTACCAGGACAATTTTGAGCAGAGCTACAACGTTTATCTGGAACAAAACGGCAAGCTGTACCAAATTGCGGTCGACGGCAGCAACAGCTCTTACAACTCGGCCATTTGGACGCTGATCGTGATTCTGGTGGTGGTGCTGGCGGTGATCGTACTGGCCTGGACCGGTATCCATCACATTCTGGTGCGTCCGCTGAACCGTATGATCGACCACATCAAACAGATCGCCGCAGGTGACCTGACTCAGCAGATCGTCGTCACCAGCCGCAACGAAATGGGCGTGCTGGCGGCCAGCCTGAAACACATGCAAAGCGAACTGATTGAAACCGTCAGCGGCGTGCGTCAGGGGGCGGATGCCATCTACAGCGGCGCGTCTGAAATCGCCGCAGGCAACAACGATCTCTCGTCCCGCACCGAGCAGCAGGCCGCTTCGCTGGAAGAAACCGCCGCCAGCATGGAACAGCTGACCGCGACGGTGAAACAGAACGCCGAAAACGCCCGTCAGGCTTCACAACTGGCGCTGAGCGCCTCCGAAACCGCGCAGAAAGGCGGCAAGGTCGTGGCCAACGTGGTGCAGACCATGCACGACATCGCCGGCAGTTCGCAGAAGATCGCCGATATTACCGGCGTGATCGACGGCATCGCTTTCCAAACCAACATCCTGGCGTTGAACGCCGCGGTGGAAGCCGCGCGCGCCGGCGAACAGGGCCGCGGCTTCGCGGTGGTGGCGGGTGAAGTGCGCAACCTGGCGCAGCGCAGCGCTCAGGCGGCGAAAGAGATCAAAGGCCTCATCGAAGACTCGGTCAGCCGCGTCGACATGGGTTCCGTGCTGGTAGAAAGCGCCGGCGAAACCATGGGCGACATCGTCAACGCCGTCACCCGCGTGACCGACATCATGGGCGAAATCGCATCGGCCTCGGACGAACAGAGCCGCGGTATCGATCAGGTTGGCCAGGCGGTAGCGGAAATGGACCGCGTTACCCAGCAGAACGCCTCATTGGTGGAAGAGTCCGCCTCGGCGGCGGCGGCGCTGGAAGAACAAGCCAGCATGCTGACTCAGTCGGTAGCGGTATTCCGCCTGAGATCGGAAGGCCAGGAAGAGTTTAAGGCGCCTGTCACCAGTAAGGCGTCGGTAACACCGGTAATCAATCATAAGAAAATGAACGCCAGCGATCTGCAGGATAACTGGGAAACGTTCTGACCGGTATCGGGCCTCTCTCGTAGGGGCCCTTTTCCCTACGTAGGCCGGTCGCCGGCCGGCTGCAAGGAGGTTCACAGTGTTTAACCGAATCCGTATCTCTACCAGCTTGTTCCTGTTGTTGATGACCTTCTGCGTTCTGCAGTTGGTCAGCAGCGGCCTGTCGTATTCCGCGTTTCGCTCCGATAACCACAACCTCGACATCATCACTCTCGGCAGCCAGCAGCGCGATTCGCTCAGCCTGAGCTGGGTGTCGCTGTTGCAGGCCCGCAATACGCTGAACCGCGCCGGCACCCGCGCGGCGCTGAAACTGCCGCAGGAGCAGGTAAATGAATTGATGAGCAGCGCCCGCAGCTCGCTGCAGAAGGCCGATCTCTATTTCAATCAGTTCATGGCGGTTGAACGCAGCAGTGAACAGCAGAGCCAGCAGACGGCAACCACCAAGGCCAGCTACGAGCGGCTGCGCGGCGCGTTGCGCGAACTGATCGGCTTCCTCGAGAAAGGGGATCTGCAGGCGTTTATGGACCAGCCGACGCAGAAAACCCAGGACCTGTTCGAGGCCGATTTCGTGCAGTACCTGCAGTTGGTCAACGGCGACATTAACGAGGCCAGAGACGGCAACCAGTTCTCCTTCACGCTGGCGGGCCTGATGCTGGCGGGGGCGGTTTTGATGCTGATCGTGGTGACCGGCAGCGCCATGTGGTGGCTGCGCACCATGTTGGTGCAGCCGCTGAACCAAATCCGCAGCCACTTTGAACGCATCGCCGCCGGCGATTTGGCGACGCCGATTCAGGTGTATGGCCGCAATGAAATCAGCATGCTGTTCGCCAGCCTGCAACGCACGCAGCAGTCGCTGATCGGCACCGTCGGCGCCGTGCGCGACGGGGCGGAGTCGATTCTGATCGGCCTGCAGGAGATAGCCGAAGGCAATAACGATCTCTCTTCCCGCACCGAGCAGCAGGCCGCTTCGTTGGAAGAGACCGCCGCCAGCATGGAACAGCTGACCGCCACGGTGAAACAGAATGCCGACAATGCGCGGCAGGCCTCCCAACTGGCGCGCGACGCCTCGGCCACTGCGGCCAAAGGCGGCGAACTGGCCGGCGACGTGGTGAACACCATGCACGATATCGCCAACAGTTCGCAGAAGATCGGCGCCATCACCAGCGTGATTGACGGCATCGCTTTCCAGACCAACATTCTGGCGCTCAATGCGGCGGTGGAAGCGGCGCGCGCCGGTGAACAGGGGCGCGGTTTCGCCGTGGTCGCCGGCGAAGTGCGCAACCTGGCGAGCCGCAGCGCGCAGGCGGCGAAAGAGATCAAGGTGCTGATCGACGAATCGGTCAGCCGCGTCAAGCACGGCTCGGTGCTGGTGGAAAACTCCGGCGCCACCATGCAGGACATCGTGCGTTCGGTGACCCGCGTGACCGACATCATGGGCGAGATAGCATCGGCTTCGGATGAACAGAGCCGTGGTATCGAGCAGGTGACGCAGGCGGTGACTCAGATGGATCAGGTCACCCAGCAGAACGCCGCGCTGGTGGAAGAGTCCGCTTCTGCCGCCACCGCGCTGGAAGAGCAGGCCATTACCCTGGCCGACGCGGTCGCGGTATTCCGTCTGGCGGACGATAACTTCGTCGCGCCAGGTAACAGCAACAACGCAGTTTCCCCCGTGGTAAAGGAAGCCCAAGATTGTTAAACCGCATAAGCAGCACGTGTTTCCCCGGTGAGGTGGCATGAAACAGGCGCCGTCAACTTCTAACCGGGATACTGCGTCGATGTTGACGCAAATGGTGCAGCGCCTGCCGCTGTCGGACGTGCATTTTCGCCGCATCAGCCAGTTGATTTATCAACGCGCCGGCATTGTGCTGGCGGAGCATAAGCGCGAGATGGTTTACAACCGCCTGGTGCGCCGTTTGCGGCTATTGGGATTGCACGATTTCGGCGATTACCTGGCGCTGTTGGAAAGCGATCCGAACAGCGCGGAATGGCAGGCGTTTATCAACGCGCTGACCACCAACCTGACGGCATTCTTCCGTGAGGCGCATCACTTCCCGATCCTGGCGGAGCATGCGCGCTCGCGGCCGAACGGCTACAGCGTCTGGAGCACCGCGGCCTCGACCGGCGAAGAGCCGTATTCGATCGCCATCACGCTGAGCGATGCTCTGGGGCAACGTGCCGGCAGTTGCCAGGTCTGGGCCAGCGACATTGATACGCAGGTGCTGGAAAAAGCGGAAACGGGCGTTTACCGCCAGGAGGATCTGCGCACTCTGACACCGACCCAAATGCAGCGCTATTTTCTGCGTGGCACCGGGCCGCATCAGGGGCTGGTGCGCGTGCGGCCAGAGTTGGCGGCGCGGGTGAACTTTCAGCCGCTGAACCTGCTGGCGCCGGAGTGGGCGCTGCCGGGGCAATTCGACGCCATTTTTTGCCGCAACGTCATGATCTATTTCGATAAGGCGACGCAGGAGCGCATCCTGCGCCGCTTCGTTCCCTTGCTTAAGCCGGGGGGGCTGATGTTTGCCGGCCACTCCGAGAATTTCAGCCAGATCAGCCGGGATTTCTACTTGCGTGGGCAGACCGTGTATGGGCTGACCAAGGAGAGGTAATGAGTAAAATCAGAGTGTTATGCGTAGACGATTCGGCACTGATGCGTCAGCTGATGACGGAAATCGTGAACGGCCATGCCGACATGGAGATGGTGGCGACCGCGCCGGATCCGCTGGTGGCGCGCGATCTGATCAAAAAATTTAACCCTCAGGTGCTGACGCTGGACGTTGAGATGCCGCGCATGGACGGGCTGGACTTCCTCGAGAAGCTGATGCGCCTGCGGCCGATGCCGGTGGTGATGGTCTCTTCGCTGACCGGCAAAGGCTCGGAGATCACGCTGCGCGCGCTGGAACTGGGCGCGGTGGACTTCGTGACCAAACCGCAGCTCGGCATTCGCGAGGGCATGTTGGCCTACAGCGAGTTGATTGCCGAGAAGATCCGCACCGCCGCCAGAGCGCGCCTGCCGCAGCGTTCCAGCAGCCCGGCGCCGGCGATCCTAAGCCATGCGCCGCTGCTGAGCAGTGAAAAACTGATCGCCATCGGTGCTTCCACCGGCGGCACCGAAGCGATCCGCCAGGTGTTGCAGCCGCTGCCGGCTACCAGCCCGGCGCTGCTGATCACCCAGCATATGCCGCCGGGTTTCACCCGTTCGTTCGCCGAACGGCTGAACAAGCTGTGCCAGATCACGGTGAAAGAAGCGGAGGACGGCGAGCGCGTACTGCCGGGCCACGCCTACATCGCTCCGGGGGATCGCCACCTGGAATTGACGCGCAGCGGCGCCAACTATCAGGTGAAGCTGCATGACGGCCCGGCGGTCAACCGTCATCGTCCGTCGGTCGACGTGCTGTTCCGCTCGGTGGCGCAATACGCCGGCCGCAATGCGGTGGGGGTGATCCTCACCGGCATGGGCAACGACGGGGCGGCGGGGATGCTGGAGATGCACCGCGCCGGGGCGTATACCCTGGCGCAGAACGAGGCGAGTTGCGTAGTGTTCGGCATGCCGCGCGAGGCGATCGCCAGCGGCGGCGTGAGCGAAGTGGTCGAGCTGGACAGGATGAGCCAGCGCATGCTGGCGCAGATCGCCGGCGGCCAGGCATTGCGCATTTGATTTTAGTCCGCAGGGTCCACCCGGCGGCGATATGACCCAGGTTCGCCGCGCGGCGGCCTGCGGTTTTGCATCATTAAACGGTTAACTATTTCAGGAGTAACAATGGCAGACAAGAACCTCAGATTTCTGGTTGTGGACGATTTCTCCACCATGCGCCGCATTGTCAGAAACTTGCTCAAAGAGCTGGGCTTCAACAACGTTGAAGAAGCTGAAGACGGCGCGGATGCGCTGAACAAGCTGCGCGCCGGCGGTTTCGACTTCGTGGTGTCCGACTGGAACATGCCGAACATGGATGGGCTGGAGCTGTTGCAAACCATCCGCGCCGATAGCGCGCTGGCCGCGATGCCGGTACTGATGGTGACGGCGGAAGCCAAGAAAGAAAATATCATCGCGGCGGCGCAGGCCGGCGCCAGCGGTTATGTAGTGAAACCTTTTACGGCGGCGACGCTGGAAGAAAAGCTCAACAAGATTTTTGAAAAATTGGGCATGTAAGGAGAGGGCGATGAGAGACATTCCAATGCCTGCCAGCGATGCAGCGACCGCGGGAGAGATCATCTCCCGCATCGGCCAACTGACCCGAATGCTGCGCGACAGCATGCGCGAACTGGGGCTCGATCAGGCGATCGCCCAGGCGGCAGAGGCGATCCCGGATGCGCGCGACCGTCTTGACTATGTCGTAACCATGACGGCGCAGGCGGCGGAACGGGCGTTGAACTGCGTGGAGGCGGCGCAACCGCGCCAGGCGGAGCTGGAATCCGGCGCGAATGCGTTGAAAGGGCGCTGGGACGAGTGGTTCGCCAACCCCATCGAACTGGACGACGCGCGTTCTCTGGTTAACGACACGCGCCAGTATCTGGATCAGGTGCCGGGCCATACGGCCTTCACCAATGCCCAGCTGCTGGAGATCATGATGGCGCAAGATTTCCAGGACCTGACCGGTCAGGTAATCAAGCGCATGATGGACGTGGTGCAGGAGATTGAAAAGCAACTGCTGATGGTGTTGATGGAAAACATGCCGGAGCAGCCGGTGAAGGAGAAACGGCCGAACGACAGCCTGCTGAACGGTCCGCAGCTCGACCAGAACGGCGTCGGCGTGATCGCCAACCAGGCGCAGGTCGACGATCTGCTCGACAGCCTCGGCTTCTGAGGCTTTTCGGGGCGCGCGACGGCGCGCCCCGACAACATTCCGCGCAGTTTTCGTCTCATCCCCTAAATAACCCGCCTTTTCTCCCGTTGTTCCACCAATGACATCGCCAATTTTTTGGCATGCTGACCGTCATTCTTTACCCTCTCGACACAGGAACGGCGTTTCGTGGCTGAAGACAGCGATCTGGAAAAAAGCGAGGCCCCCACGCCCCACAGGCTGGAAAAGGCGCGTGAAGACGGCCAGATCCCGCGTTCCCGCGAGCTGACTTCGGTACTGATGCTGCTCTCCGGCCTGGCGATTATCCTGATGGCCGGCAGCAATATCGCGCAACAGCTGGCGGCGATGCTCACGCAAGGTTTGAACTTCGACCACGGTATGGTCAGCAACGATAAACAGATGCTGCGCCAACTGGGCATGTTGCTGCGCCAGGCAGTGCTGGCGTTGTTGCCTATCATGGCGGGGCTGGTACTGGTGGCGCTTGCCGCGCCGATGCTGCTGGGGGGCATTCTGTTCAGCGGCAAGTCGATTAAATTCGATTTGAAGCGCCTGAACCCGTTGTCCGGGCTGAAGCGTATCTTTTCTACCCAGGTGCTGGCCGAGCTGCTGAAAGGGATCCTGAAAGCGACGCTGGTCGGCTGGGTGACCGGCCTTTATCTGTGGCACAACTGGGCGGCGATGCTGCATCTGATGACCCAGCAGCCGCTCGACGCGTTGGGTAATGCGCTGCAGATGATCCTGTTCTGCGGTTTTCTGGTGGTGTTGGGATTGACGCCGATGGTGGCGTTCGACGTGTTCTATCAGCTGTGGAGCCACTTTAAAAAGCTGAAGATGACCAAGCAGGATATTCGCGACGAATTCAAAGACCAGGAAGGGGACCCGCACGTCAAGGGACGCATTCGCCAGCAGCAGCGGGCGATTGCCCGGCGCCGCATGATGGCCGATGTGCCCAAGGCGGACGTGATCGTCACTAACCCGACGCACTACGCCGTTGCGTTGCAGTACAACGACAAAAAAATGAGTGCGCCGAAAGTGCTGGCCAAGGGGGCCGGCGAAATCGCCTTGCGCATTCGCGAGCTCGGTGCGGAGCACCGTATCCCGATGCTGGAAGCGCCGCCGCTGGCGCGTGCGCTGTATCGACACAGCGAGATTGGACAACATATCCCGGCCACCCTGTATGCCGCGGTCGCCGAAGTGCTGGCCTGGGTGTACCAGCTGCGCCGCTGGCGGCGCGAGGGCGGCCTGATCCCGAAAAAACCTGAACGTTTACCGGTGCCGGAAGCACTGGATTTTGCAAGAGAGAGTGACTCTGATGGCTAATTTGGCCTCCCTGCTTCGTTTGCCGGGCAATTTTAAAGATACGCAGTGGCAGGTGTTGGCCGGCCCGGTGTTGATCCTGCTGATCCTGTCGATGATGGTGCTGCCGTTGCCGGCGTTTATCCTCGACCTGTTGTTTACCTTCAACATCGCGCTGTCGATCATGGTGCTGCTGGTGGCAATGTTCACCCAACGCACGCTCGAATTCGCCGCCTTCCCGACCATTCTGCTGTTCTCCACGCTGCTGCGTTTGTCGCTTAACGTCGCGTCGACGCGCATCATCTTGTTGGAGGGGCACACCGGTTCCGCCGCCGCCGGTCGCGTGGTGGAAGCCTTCGGCCACTTCCTGGTAGGGGGCAACTTCGCCATCGGTATCGTGGTGTTCATCATCCTGGTGTTGATCAACTTCATGGTTATCACCAAGGGGGCCGGGCGTATCGCCGAAGTGGGCGCGCGCTTTGTACTGGACGGTATGCCGGGTAAACAGATGGCGATCGACGCCGACCTGAACGCCGGGTTGATCGGCGAGGATGAAGCGAAGAAACGCCGTGCAGAGGTCACCCAGGAGGCCGATTTCTACGGCTCGATGGACGGTGCCAGTAAATTCGTGCGCGGCGACGCCATCGCCGGCCTGATGATCATGGTGCTGAACGTCGTCGGCGGCCTGTTGGTCGGCGTGGTGCAACACGGCATGGAGCTGGGGGCGGCGGCGGAAAGCTATACGTTGCTGACCATCGGCGACGGCCTGGTGGCGCAGATCCCGGCGTTGGTGATCTCGACCGCCGCCGGCGTTATCGTCACCCGCGTAGCAACCGATCAGGACGTCGGCGAGCAGATGGTGGGCCAGCTGTTCAACAATCCGCGCGTGATGCTGCTGAGTGCCGGGGTGCTGGGGCTGTTGGGCCTGGTGCCGGGCATGCCGAACCTGGTGTTCCTGCTGTTTACCGCCGCGTTGCTGGGCCTGGCCTGGTGGCTGCGTGGCCGTGAACAACAGGCACCGAAAGAAGTGGAGGCGCCGGTGATGCCGGAGAATCCGCAGGCCGCCGAAGCCAGCTGGGCCGACGTGCAGTTGGAAGATCCGCTGGGGATGGAGGTGGGTTATCGGCTGATTCCGATGGTCGATTTTCAACAAAACGGTGAGCTGCTGGGGCGTATCCGCGGTATTCGCAAAAAATTCGCGCAGGACATGGGGTATCTGCCGCCGGTGGTGCACATTCGCGACAACCTGGAACTGCCGCCAGCCAGCTATCGCATCCTGATGAAAGGCGTCGAGATCGGCAGCGGTGAAGCGCAGCCGGGCCGCTGGCTGGCGATCAACCCCGGCAATGCCGTGGGCGAGCTGGCGGGAGACAAAACCGTCGATCCGGCCTTTGGGCTCGAGGCGGTATGGATCGACAGCGCCTTGCGCGAGCAGGCGCAGATCCAGGGCTTTACCGTGGTGGAAGCCAGCACCGTGGTGGCGACGCACCTCAATCACCTGATCGGCCAGTTCGCCAGCGAACTGTTTGGCCGCCAGGAAACCCAACAGTTGCTGGATCGCGTGTCGCAGGAGATGCCGAAACTGACCGAAGACTTCGTACCGGGCGTGGTGTCGCTGACCACGCTGCACAAGGTGCTGCAAAACCTGTTGGCCGAGCGCGTTTCTATCCGCGACATGCGCACCATCGTCGAAACGCTGGCGGAACATGCCCCGGCGCAGAGCGATCCTTATGAATTGACTACCGTAGTGCGGGTGGCGCTGGGCCGAGCGATCACGCAGCAGTGGTTCCCGGGCAACGGCGAGATTCAGGTTATCGGGCTGGATACCCAACTGGAGCGCCTGTTGTTGCAGGCGTTGCAGGGCGGGGGCGGTCTGGAGCCGGGCTTGGCCGATCGCCTGCTGGATCAGGCGCGCCAGGCGCTGCAGCGGCAAGAGATGCTCAGCGCGCCGCCGGTGCTGCTGGTCAACCATGCGCTGCGGGCCCTGCTGGCGCGCTTCCTGCGCCGCAGCCTGCCGCAGATCGTGGTGCTGTCGAATCTGGAGATCAACGACGATCGCCAGATTCGCATGACGTCGACCATTGGAGCTGCCTGATGAAACGCTGTCTCTTCGTGCTATGTCTGCTGGCGCCGTTAACCGCCGGTGCGGTGTCCGGTTCCTGGGTGGCTGAAGGGGCGGGCGTGACGTTGGAACAGGGTGGCATGCGTGATGAGTCCGCCGGTTTGCGGGCGCCGAACGCGTTGCCGGATGCCAATGCGCGCATCACCAGCGTCAGCTGGCGCTACCGTTTGCTGGGGCCGGAGCCGTTGGGGCTGCAGGCCCAGCTGTGTACGGTGAACCGCTGCATTCCGCTCGGCGGCGGCAGCGGTAGCAGCAACGGTCTGCAGGGGGAGCCGGCCAATGCGGAATTGCGCTTTGTCTATTACGTGCAGTCACAGGGCGGTCTGAACCCGCCGCTGCGGGTGATTGGCAATCAGGTCATCGTCAATTATCAGTAGGATCAGGCCAGAATTTGCAGGCCGTTGCGTTCCACCAGTGACAACAGCTTCATCGCGGCGGAGTTAGGTTGCGCCTCGCCGCGCTCCCATTTCTGTACCGCCTTTTTACTGACGTTGAGATACAGTGCGAACACCGGCTGACTGACGTTTTCCCGTTCGCGCAGCGCGCGGATCTCGGCCGGCCCGAACTGTTTCACCGGCCGCAGACACAGCATGTCGAAGGTACGCATGGTCACGTCGTCGACGAAACCGGCGCGGTGCAGGCCCTGAACTTCCTGATGGATCGATTTCAGCATCTTGCTCATAGTTGTAACCTTATTAATTCCCCGCAGTTGACCAGCTGATACAGTCTGAATGGTGAATAATCCAGATACAGCGCCGCCAAATGCCGCCAGGAAATTAACTCATCCTGATTGATGTTGTCTCTTTCGTTTTTGGCAAAGCCATACATGAAAAAGATCCTGCCTTCATCTGCCGTTGCGATTAATACCCGATACCCGCGCCGTTTTCCACTCTCCATCCGGGCGATGCGTTTTTTGTAAACGCAACCACCGAGATTGGCGTCGTACAACTGATTTTGCATCTCTCGCGCCGCTTTCACTATCGCGGCGTCACTGATGCGTTCGTCGCCGGCAAATGTCTGGAAGGCTTTTGTGAGATAAATGTCGGTCATTCACTCTCCGTGTGAAAATATACCCTTGGTGGGTATAGATCAAGATGTTTAACGACCAAGCTAAGATGACGAAATAGGGAGTGATGGGGAACAGGCAAATATCCGTTCTGCGCAGCCTGGCGCATAACGTTAAGGGAATTCAGAAAGCGATAAGAAGAAAATGCGAGAGGGTGGGCATAATCGGATAAACCCGCGCCCGACGGTGCGCACGCCGGGCGGAATCAGGGGGTTAGACGCCGATTTTTCTGCCGAGCAGACTGCCGGCGTGCGACTGGCCGTCCGGGCCATACAGCGATTTGTTGTTCTTGCTGAGGATCGCCAGCGCCTGAGCGTTATGGTCGATCTGCTGGTTGAGCAGCAGGCCATTGTGCTGATTTTTTTCGCGCAGCGTTTGGCTCAGCAGTTGAACGCGTTGCCAGCGATCGGCCAGGGGCGCATGGCTGGAGTAGGGCGCGCGTTGGCCGCAGGCTTTTTCCTGCCCCAGGCGCTGTTGCTCGAGGTAGGCGACCGTGGCCAGCAGTTGGCTTTTGGCATCGGTTACGCGCTGCAACGCCACGCCAGGCAACTGGCCTGAACACAGCAAGTCGTGCTCTTCCTCCAGCACGCCATTGAGCGCCTGTAGCGTTTCCAACAGTTTATCCAGCAGTTGTGCCAGGTTTTCCATAGTGATGACTTATCCTTTACCGCTACTCGCCGCCGCGCTGTCAGTCGCGCCCGGCGATCCATTGAATGTCGTTCTGCGCGTCTTGCAGCAGCGCGTCGGCGATTTTGCCGGCGTCCATCTTCAGCTCGCCGTTGCGTATCGCCTGCTTGATGGCTTCAACCCGGCCCATATCGATATCCTGGGTGCCCGGCTGCATCAGGCGCGCCTGTGCCTCGCTCAGTTTGACCTGAGTGCCGCTGACGGCAGTTTCGGCCACGGCGGCCTTACGCGGTTGGAGCGGGTTGTCGGCCGGGGTTTCACGCGGTTGCACAGTGGAAACCGGCTGTAACCGCTGGGTGCGATCGATACTCATGGTCCATCTCCGTTTACGCCGTGACCGCTCGCGGGTGACGACGCTGCAATGAAAGTTTTGCGGCCCTGCTGGCCAATAAAATGCTGCTTGATTTGTCTTATCGGCAAGGTTTGCGGAACCTTTACTTTTTTATAACGTAATGCGAATCGCGCCGTCGTCCCCGACTACGCCGCTGACTATCTGCCCGGACGCCATGCGTACGCGCACGCTGTCTTCGGCGGCGGCGTTATTCATCGCCTTGCCCGCACCGCTGATGTTGAATCCTTCGCCCTGCGCGGTGACCTGCACCGGTTGTCCGGCTTTGATCAACCAGGCGCGCCGCAGCATGGTCAGGGTCAGCGGTTGGCCGGGGCTGATATTGCGCAGGCTGACTGCGCCTAACGCTTTGCCCGCTTCGGTCAACGTCCGCGGCGGCAGGGTATCTAGCCGGCCCTCTTTCAACGTCAGATCCGCCGCAGTCAGGCGGCTGCCGGCGCTGATGCCGCGCGCCGAAACCAGATAGCGGCCGAACACCTGCACCTGAGTCTGGATAAAACGCCGCTCCTGACCACAGCGTGCCGAAATGCTGACATTGCCGCCGATCCGCGCGCTGGGCGGCAGCGACAGCTGCGGCAGCTCGCAGGCGGGCCATTGATTCGGCGGCGTGCGCACCCGCACTTTCACCTGCACCGGTTCACCACTGAATTTGCCTTGGATGAAGCTTTCGATTTGCGTCGCCAGATCGTCGGCGCGCACGTTCAGACTGCACAGCAGGCCGATAAGCAGCAGCATTTTACCTTTCATCGTCATCTTCTCAAGCTTCATCGGGATACGCGTAAGTGTACCCGCAGCGCGCGCAGGCTAAGCAGATAAATAGCGCCCCATTTTGCGTCTATTCCCGCGATAGGGTGGCGCAGGGGGCGTTTATCCTGTCGACTCCAAATTCTAACCTCGCGGAGGGAGCATGCTCGACAAACTGGACGCGGCTCTGCGCTTTGGCCAAGAGGCGCTGAACTTGCGCGCCCAGCGGCAGGAAATTCTGGCCGCCAACATCGCCAACGCAGACACACCGGGTTATCAGGCGCGGGATATCGATTTCGCCAGCCAATTGAACAAAGTGCTGGAACAAGGGCGCGTCAACGGCAACGGCATGTCGCTGAACCTGACTGCGGCGCGCCACATCCCGGCGCAAACCCTGCAGCCGCCGCAGCTCGATCTGTTGTACCGGGTACCGGACCAGCCGTCGATGGACGGCAATACGGTGGACATGGATCGCGAACGCACCAACTTTGCCGATAACAGCCTGAAATATCAGACCGACCTGACGCTGCTCAACGGGCAGATCAAAGGGATGATGTCCGTGCTGCAACAAGGATAAGGCGCATGTCTTTACTGAACATTTTTGATATCTCCGGCTCGGCGTTATCGGCGCAATCCCAGCGCATGAACGTCAGCGCCAGCAACATGGCCAACGCCGACAGCGTGACCGGCCCGGACGGCGAGCCTTACCGCGCCAAGCAGGTCGTGTTCCAGGTCGCGGCGGCGCCTGGGCAACCGACCGGCGGCGTGCGCGTCGCTCAGGTGGTGGACGATCCGGCACCCGAACGCCTGGTGTATCAGCCGGGCAACCCGTTGGCGGATGCCAAGGGCTACGTGCGCATGCCGAATGTCGATGTAGTAGGGGAAATGGTCAACACCATCTCCGCCTCCCGCAGCTACCAGGCCAACGTCGAGGTGCTCAACACCACCAAGTCGATGATGATGAAAACCCTGACGCTGGGTCAGTAACCGGAGGTTCCTATGGCTATCGCCGCAACCACTAACGAGTCGTTGGACAACACCGTCATCGGTAACAACAGCAAGACCACCAACAGCCAGGATCTGCACAACAGCTTCCTGACGTTGCTGGTGGCGCAGTTGAAAAACCAGGATCCGACCAACCCGATGCAGAACAACGAACTGACTTCTCAGCTGGCGCAGATCAACACCGTGCAGGGTATCGAAAAGCTCAACACCACGCTGGGCTCGATCTCCGGGCAGATCAACAGCAATCAGTCGCTGCAAGCCACTGCGCTGATCGGCCACGGTGTGATGGTACCCGGCAACAACATTCTGGTTGGCAGCAAGGACGGCAAGGTCAGCACCACGCCGTTCGGCGTAGAACTGGAGCGCGCCGCCGATCAGGTGACCGCCACCATTACCAACGCCAGCGGGCAGGTGGTGCGCACCATCGAAATCGGCGGCCTGACCGCCGGCGTACACGCCTTCACCTGGGACGGTTCGCTGGATGACGGCACCACCGCGCCTGACGGCGCCTACAAAGTGGCCGTCAACGCCAAAGGCAACGGCGAGCAGTTGGTGGCGCGCAGCCTGCACTTCGGGCTGGTCAACGGCGTGATCCGCGACGGCAACGGCGCCAAGTTGGATCTCGGCCTGGCGGGCAACGCCACCCTGGAAGACGTGCGACAGATCTTATAACCCTAAGCATCAGGCTCAATCGGACGATAGCCTGACCACTATTCGGAGAATAACATGGCCTTTTCTCAGGCAGTCAGCGGCTTGAACGCGGCAGCAACCAACCTGGACGTGATCGGTAACAACATCGCCAACTCCGCGACCGCGGGCTTCAAGTCCGGTAGCGTATCCTTCGCCGACATGTTCGCCGGTTCGCAGGTGGGGCTGGGCGTCAAAGTGTCCGGCATCACCCAAAACTTCAAGGGCGGCACCACTACCGGCACCAGCCGCGCGCTGGATATCGCCATCAACGGCAACGGCTTCTTCCGCATGCAAGATAAAGATGGCGGCATCTTCTACACCCGCAACGGTCAGTTCAAGCTGGATGAAAACCGCAATCTGACCAACATGCAGGGTCTACAGCTGACCGGTTATCCGGCTGCCGGTTCCCCGCCGACCATCCAGCAGGGCGCCAACCCGGTGCCGCTGAGTATTCCTGAAGGCATGATGAACGCCAAGGCGTCCACTTCCGGTGAGATGGTGGCCAACCTGAAGTCGACCCATAAAGTGCCGGAGAACAAGACCTTCGATCCGACCAAACAGGACAGCTACAACTACGTCAACACCATCACCGCCTACGACTCGCTGGGCAACGCGCACAACATCAACGCTTACTTCGTGAAGACTGAAGACAACAAGTGGCAGGTCTACACTCAGGATGGCAGCGCGGCCCCGGTTGATGCCGGCACCATGGAGTTCAGCACCAGCGGCAACCTGGTCAAAACCACCAGCACCAACGGCGCGCCGGGCGAATTCAGCATGGTGATCCCGATGACCGCCAAAGACGGCGCACCGGCGCAAAACTTTACCCTGAGCTTCGCCGGCAGCATGCAGCAGAACGTGGGCAGCGACTCGGTGAGCAAGGTGGCGCAGGACGGCTATGCCGCCGGTGAATACACCAATTTCCAGATCAACAACGACGGCACCGTCGTGGGCATCTACTCCAACCAGCAGACCCAGGTACTGGGCCAGATCGTCATGGCCAACTTCTCCAACCCGGAAGGGCTGGCGTCGCAGGGCGATAACGTTTGGCAGGAAACCGGCGCGTCCGGTCAGCCGCGCGTCGGTCTGTCGGGTGGCGGCGGCTTCGGTAAGCTGACCAGCGGTGCGCTGGAGTCTTCCAACGTCGATCTGAGTCAGGAGTTGGTGAACATGATCGTCGCGCAGCGTAACTACCAGTCCAACGCCCAGACCATCAAGACGCAGGACTCCATCCTGCAGACGCTGGTTAGCCTGCGCTAATAGGGCCGAGTTATGGATCACGCGATTTATACCGCGATGGGCGCGGCGCGCCAAACGCTGGAACAGCAGTCCATCACCGCCAACAACCTGGCCAATGCGTCGACGCCGGGCTTTCGCGCCCAGCTCGCCGCATTGCGCGCAGTGCCGGTCGACGGGCCGAGTCTGGCGACGCGCACGTTGGTGACCGCGTCGACGCCGGGCGCCGACATGAGCCAGGGAGCGCTGAACTATACGGCGCGCCCGTTGGACGTGGCGCTGCAGCAGGACGGCTTCCTGGCGGTGAGCCTGCCGGGTGGCGGTGAAGCCTATACCCGCAACGGCAACATTCAGATTTCCTCCACCGGACAGTTGACGGTGCAGGGATTGCCGGTGATGGGCGACGGCGGCCCGATCGAGGTGCCGCCGTCGGCGGAGATCACCATCGCGGCCGACGGCACCATTTCGGCGCTGAACGCCGGCGATCCGCCAAACACTATCGCGCAGATCGGCCGCCTGAAGCTGGTGAAAGCCGATGCGCGCGAGGTGATGCGCGGTGACGATGGGCTGTTCCGCCTGACGCCGGAAACTCAACAGCAACGCGGCAATCAGTTGCAAAACGATCCGCAGGTGCGGGTGATGCCTGGCGTGCTGGAGGGCAGCAACGTCAAGCCGATGGAAACCATGGTCGACATGATCGCCAACGCCCGTCGTTTTGAAATGCAAATGAAGGTCATCCACAGCGTGGATGAAAACGAACAGCGTGCCAACTCACTGCTCTCGGTGAGCTAAGCAGCAAGGAAATAACCGATGATTCCATCCTTATGGATTGCCAAAACCGGTCTGGACGCGCAGCAGACCAATATGGACGTGATCGCCAACAACCTGGCGAACGTCAGCACCAACGGCTTCAAGCGCCAGCGCGCGGTATTTGAAGATCTGCTGTACCAGACCATGCGTCAGCCGGGGGCGCAGTCCTCCGAGCAGACCACGTTGCCTTCCGGCCTGCAGATCGGCACCGGCGTGCGTCCGGTGGCGACCGAGCGCCTGCACAGCCAGGGTAACCTGTCGCAGACCAACAACAGTAAAGACGTTGCCATCAAGGGGCAGGGTTTCTTCCAGGTGATGCTGCCGGACGGCACTCAGGCCTATACCCGTGACGGATCGTTCCAGATCGATCAGAACGGTCAGTTGGTGACCTCCAGCGGTTTCCAGGTGCAGCCGGCGATCACCATTCCGGCTAACGCACTGTCCATCACCGTCGGGCGCGACGGCATCGTCAGCGTCACCCAGCAGGGGCAAACCGCCGCCCAGCAGGTAGGCCAACTGACGCTGACCACTTTCGTCAACGACAGCGGTCTGGAGAGCGTGGGCGAGAACCTGTATCAGGAAACCGAAAGCTCGGGCGCGCCGAACGAGAGCACTCCGGGGCTGAACGGCGCCGGCTTGCTGTATCAGGGCTACGTGGAAACCTCCAACGTCAACGTGGCGGAAGAGCTGGTCAACATGATCCAGACTCAGCGCGCGTACGAGATCAACAGCAAAGCGGTATCGACCTCCGATCAGATGCTGCAAAAGCTGACGCAACTGTAATCTGTCATTGACGGGGGCGGCATGCCGCCTCCGTCATTCTCATTCGTGAAACAAAGGCGATACCCGTGGTAACCACATATTCGATGGCAATCCTGCCGCGGCAGGGACAACGCTGGCTGGCGGGAATGGTGATGCTGACGCTGAGCGGCTGCGCCTACATCCCGCACAAACCGCTGGTGGACGGCGCGACCACGGCGCAGCCCGCGCCGGCCAGCGCGCCGATGCCGAACGGCTCGATCTTCCAGACGGTGCAGCCGATGAACTACGGCTACCAGCCGCTGTTCGAAGACCGCCGTCCGCGCAACGTCGGCGACACCCTGACCATCGTGCTGCAGGAAAACGTCAGCGCCAGCAAAAGCTCCTCCGCCAACGCCAGCCGCAACGGCGCCAGCAAGTTCGGCGTCGCCACCTCGCCGCGTTATCTCGATGGCCTGTTGGGCAATGCGCGCGCCGATATGGACATTTCCGGCGACAGTACCTTCGGCGGCAAGGGCGGCGCCAACGCCAACAACACCTTCAACGGCACCATTACGGTGACGGTCAACCAGGTACTGGCCAACGGCAACCTGCACGTGGTGGGGGAAAAGCAGATTGCCATCAACCAGGGCACCGAATTCATCCGTTTCTCCGGCGTCGTTAACCCGCGCACCATCAGCGGCAACAACTCGGTCACTTCGACCCAGGTGGCGGACGCGCGTATCGAATACGTCGGCAATGGCTATATCAACGAAGCGCAGACCATGGGCTGGCTGCAGCGCTTCTTCTTAAATGTTTCACCGTTCTAAGGATTGACTGATGCTGAAAAAATGGTTTATCGCGCTGTGCGTCGGGCTGGTGTGCATGCCGGCGGCGGCGGAGCGCATCCGCGATCTGGTGACGGTGCAGGGCGTGCGAGACAACGCCCTGATCGGCTACGGCCTGGTGGTGGGGCTGGACGGCTCCGGTGACCAGACCATGCAGACGCCGTTTACCACCCAGAGTCTGAGCAACATGCTGTCGCAGCTGGGCATCACCGTGCCGCCGGGCACCAATATGCAGCTGAAAAACGTGGCGGCGGTGATGGTGACCGCCAAATTGCCGCCGTTCTCGCGCGCCGGGCAGAATATCGACGTGGTGGTTTCTTCGATGGGCAACGCCAAGAGCCTGCGTGGCGGCACCTTGCTGATGACGCCGCTCAAAGGTGTGGATAACCAGGTTTATGCGCTGGCGCAGGGCAACGTGCTGGTAGGCGGTGCGGGTGCGGCGGCCGGCGGCAGCAGCGTGCAAGTCAACCAGCTGGCGGGCGGGCGCATCAGCAATGGCGCCACCATCGAGCGTGAGTTGCCGACCACCTTCGGCAGCGGTGGCGTTCTCAACCTGCAGCTGAACGACGAAGACTTCACGCTGGCGCAGCAGATCAGCGACGCCATCAACCGCCAACGCGGCGGCGGCACCGCGACGCCGCTCGATGCCCGCACGATTCAGGTGCTGGTGCCGCAGGGGAACAGCTCTCAGGTGCGTTTCCTGGCGGAAATTCAAAACATCACCGTCAACGTCGGGGCGATGGACGCCAAAGTGATCATCAACTCGCGCACCGGTTCGGTGGTGATGAACCGCGATGTGATCCTCGATTCTTGCGCCGTAGCCCAGGGCAACCTGTCGGTGGTGGTCGATAGACAGAATACCGTCAGCCAACCGACGACGCCGTTCGGCGGTGGCCAGACGGTGGTGACGCCAAACACCCAGATCTCGGTGCAACAGCAGGGTGGGTCGCTGCAGAAGGTGAACGCCAGCGCCAACCTGAACAATGTGATCCGCGCGCTGAATGCGCTGGGCGCTACGCCGATCGATCTGATGTCGATCCTGCAGGCGATGCAGAGCGCCGGCTGCCTGCGCGCCAAGCTGGAAATCATCTGATGGCCGGCGATCTGATGGCGATGTCGGGCGCGGCCTATGACGCCCAGGCGCTGAACGGCCTGAAGCGCGATGCGGCGGCCGACCCGCAGGGCAACCTCAAGCAGGTGGCCCAGCAGGTGGAAGGCATGTTCGTGCAGATGATGCTGAAAAGCATGCGTTCTGCCTTGCCGCAGGATGGGGTATTGAGCAGCGATCAAACGCGGCTCTATACCTCGATGTACGACCAGCAAATCGCCCAGCAGATGTCGCAAAAAGGGCTGGGGCTGGCCGACATGATGGTCAAGCAGATGAGCAACGCCAATACGGTGCCGAGCGAAACGGCGGGCCTGTCGCCGATGGCGCTGGACAACGAGGTGCTGCAAACGCTGCCGAACCAGGCGCTGGAGCAGATGGTGCGCCGCGCGATGCCGAAAGCGCCGCCGGCCGCCGCGCCGCTGTCGCTCAACAACGGCAACTTTGTCGCCCGCCTGTCGATACCGGCGAAAGTCGCCAGCCAGCAGAGCGGCATTCCGCATCAGCTGATCGTCGCGCAGGCGGCGCTGGAGTCCGGCTGGGGGCAGCGCGAGATCCCGACCTCAGACGGCACGCCGAGCTACAACCTGTTTGGCATCAAGGCCGGCGGCAGCTGGAACGGGCCGGTGACGGAGATCACCACCACCGAGTTCGAACAGGGTGCGGCGAAGAAGGTGAAGGCGAAGTTCCGCGTCTACGGCTCGTACGTCGAAGCGATCGCCGATTATGTCAAGTTGTTGACCAATAACCCGCGCTACGCCGACGTGGCCGCCGCGCGCAGCCCGGAGCAGGCGGCGCATGCGCTGCAACGCGCCGGGTATGCCACAGACCCGCAGTACGCCAGCAAACTGGTCAGCGTAATTCAACAGATGAAGAACGCGGGGGAACAGGCGGTCAAAGCTTACACCCACGATCTGAAAGATTTGTTCTAAATCCCCGTCATTCTTGACGCCGCTGCGACGCCAATTATTGAGGGGACAGGCGGCAATGAAGGCTAGCTGGATGCTGACCGCATTGCCGCTTTTTTTCCTCAAGTTCTTCTCATTTTTGCCGATAACCGAGACAGGCTGAGCGAACAGGCTCAGCAGCTCAATTAAGAACCCTGTGGGCCACCGGCGCCGCAGCATAAGGAATTCCGATGTCCAATAGCTTAATCAATACCGCGATGAGCGGGCTGAATGCGGCTCAGGTGGCGCTCAGTACCGTCAGCAACAACATCTCCAACTACAACGTGGCAGGCTATAACCGCCAGACCGCTATCCTGGCGCAGAACGGCGGCATGGCCACCATGAGCGGCTTTATCGGCAACGGCGTGACCGTCACCAGCGTCAACCGCGAGTACAATCAGTTCATCACCAACCAGTTGCGCGGCGCACAGAGCTCGTTCGGGGCGCAAAACGCCTATTACGAGAAGATTTCGCAGATCGACAACCTGTTGGCGAGCAAAACCAACCCGCTGTCGACCAACATGCAGGATTTCTTCACCAACCTGCAGAACCTGGTGAGCAACGCCGGTGACGATGCCGCACGCCAGACGGTGTTGGGCAAGGCCAACGGCCTGGTGAACCAGTTCAACAACACCGACAAATTCCTGCGCGACATGGACAACGGCGTCAATCAGCAGATCAGCGATACGGCGCAGCAGATCAACAGCTACGGCCAACAGATCGCCAAGCTGAACGACGAAATCACCCGTTTGCGCGGCAGCGCCGGCGGCGAACCGAATGCGTTGCTGGATCAGCGCGATCAGTTGGTCACCGAGCTGAACCAACTGGTGGGCGTGCAGGTTACGCAGCAGGACGGCGACGCTTATACCGTCTCCTTCGCTAACGGTTTGACCCTGGTGCAAGGCAGCAACACCTATCAGGTGGAGGCGATGCCTTCCAGTAGCGATCCTTCCCGGCTGACCATCGGTTATAACCGCGGCAATGGCGCCAGCGAAGTGCCGGAAGGCCAGATCACCAGCGGCACACTGAGCGGCGTGCTGAAATTCCGCAGCGAGACGCTGGACGGCGTGCGCAATCAGCTCGGCCAGTTAGCGCTGGCGATGGCGGACAGCTTTAACCAGCAGCATCGCGCCGGTTTCGACCTGAACGGCGACGCAGGCGGCGACTTCTTCAGCTTCAGCGGTGGCCGGGTGGTGGATAACACCCGCAACACCGGCGATGCGTCGCTGTCGGTTTCTTACACCGATACCGGCAAGGTGAAGGCTAACGATTATCGCGTCGAGTTCGACGGCAGCAACTGGCAGGTCAGCCGTCTGCCGGACAACGTGAAAGTCAACGCCACGCCAGGTACCAGCGCCGACGGCAAACCGACGCTGAACTTCGATGGTCTGGAAGTGAGCATCGACGGCAATGCGCAGGCTAAAGACAGTTTCACCGTGAAGCCGGTCAGCGACGTGGCGGGCAATCTGAAGGTGGCCATCACCGATTCGTCCAAGATAGCTGCCGCCGGTAAAGATGACAGCGGCCGCGGCGATAACGAAAACGCCAAGAAGCTGCTGGATCTGCAGACCAAAAACCTGGTGGACGGCAAGGCGACCCTGAGCGGCGCTTACGCCGGCATCGTCAGCGGCGTCGGTAACCAGACCGCTGCCGCCAAAGCCATCGCCACGTCGCAGGCCAAGATCGTGACGCAGCTGGGCGCGCAACAGCAGTCGATGTCCGGCGTCAACCTTGACGAAGAGTACGGCGAACTGCTGCGTTTCCAGCAGTACTACATGGCCAACGCGCAGGTGATTCAGACCGCCAGCTCGCTGTTCGACGCGCTGCTGAATATTCGTTGATTTCATTGTTAACCGGCGCCGATAACGGCGCCGGTCGCTCAGAGTAAGGAACCCACAGCATGCGCATGAGCACCAGCATGATGTACCAACAGAACATGAACGGCATCACGGGCAATCAGTCGCTGTTTATGAAGGCCGCCGAGCAGCTTTCCTCCGGCAAGCGGGTGATCAACCCGTCTGACGATCCGCTGGCGGCGTCGCGTGCGGTGATGTTGTCGCAGTCGCAGGCGGAAAACAGCCAGTACACGCTGGCGCGCACTTTCGCTCGTCAGAGCGTGTCGATGGAAGAGACGGTATTGGCCGGCGCAACCTCTACCATCGCCGACATGAAGGCACTGGTCGTCAGCGCCGGTGGCACCGAAAGCGATAACGACCGCCAGTCGTTGGCCACTCAACTGCAGGGGCTGAAAGATCAGCTGCTGAACCAGGCCAACAGCACCGACGGCAACGGCCGCTATATGTTCGGCGGATATGTGAACGACAAGGCGCCGTTCGTCGATAACGGCGGCACCGTCAGCTATCAGGGCGGCGACAAGACGGTTCAGCAGAAAGTGGATGCCAACCGCACCATGACCATCGGTCATACCGGCAACGCGGTGTTCATGTCGTTGACCAGCAATCCCAAGCCCGAGCCGGACGGCAGTGCCCCGGTCAGCAACGTGTTTGAGAGCATCGATATCGCGCTGAACGCGTTGAAAACGCCGCTGCGGGATGCCGATGAGGCCACCAAGCAGCAGGTGAATGACGCGCTGGCGAAAGCCAACCGCGGTTTGGACAACTCCTACAACAACGTGTTGAGCGTGCGCGCCGAGCTGGGCAGCCAGTTGCAAGAGATGGACCAGCTGGACAGTATCGGTAAAGAGCGCGATATGACCAACCAGGTCCAGATGAGTGCGTTGACGGATGCCGACCTGGCCGAGTCTATCTCGTCTTACTTCATGCAGCAGGCGGCGCTGCAGGCGTCTTATAAAACCTTCAGCGATATGCAGGGCATGTCGCTGTTCCAGATGAATCGTTAAGAGCAATACCCCGTTGCCTGACCGCGACGGGTTTCCCTTTAGTGCGCTTAGAAAACGTCCTCTCCGCCCCGCGGGGAGGGAGGCTTCTTGAAACCGGGCGCACTCGTTTGGCGCGTCACTCGTTCTCCCACTACTGACTGAGTGACGCGCCTTTTTTTCATCAAGAAAGAAATAATAAGATTGTCGCCAGCATTTAATGCACAACGGCATGATTGAACTCACCGGCGGAAAAATCGTGAAGGGATATTATTTCCCTGGTGATGAATAGCGGTATTATTTCTTTTTCTTCACTACTTTCCATTTTCCGCCATCGGCCGTCTCGGTAAAAGAAACTCTAAATTTGTTGCTTTTCCAGTGGGTCAAACCGAATAACCGGCGTGCCTTGCGGTTGCTTTTCGCTTTAATCATGATCTCGCTCCTGTAGTTAGCAAAGGTCAATGCTGCGCCCTGCAGCCGGCGGGCGTCGGACGCATTTATTCAAGGTGTCAGTCATCTGTCGCGCATTGAGCAATGCGTGACTGCGTTATTTTAATTTTTTACTCGGAATAAACGTATTTTATCGCCGTGGAAGATGAAGGTGATGCAGGCGATATTCTTTGTTGCCGGGTCTATTCTAGGTCGGGGTTTTATTTATTCAAGCCGCCGGAGACATTTGAACCTTAATCCGGATAAAAGACGTTTCTCAGGCTTTTGTCCCAAGAAAGCGTTTTTATTGCCATTTTGTCTTAGGCGGAAAAGGGGAGGAAGGGGCGGCGCAGAGGCTTAGAAGGTCATGCCGCCGATCACCGCCGCCAGCCGGTCGAAGATTTCACCGAACAGGTGCTCACAGAACGGCGCCAGCATCGGCATCATCATGCCGAGCGTCATGATGCCGAAGGTCATGGTAACCGGGAAGCCGATCACGAAGACCGACAGCTGCGGCGTCATGCGGTTAAGCAAGCCGAGCGCCATGTTCAGCGTCAGCAGCAGGCAGATCAGCGGCAGCGCCAGCATCATGCCGTTGATGAAGATCAGCGATCCGACCTGGGTCAGCACCAGGAAGCCGTTGCCGTTCAGCGGCTGCGTTTGGATAGGCAGGGTGTGGAAGCTGTCCGCCAGCAGCGAAATCAGCCACAGATGGCCGTCGAAGCTGAGGAACAGCAGCATCGCCAACAGGTTGAGCAGGCGCGCCAGCACCGGCATGTTCGGGCCGCCGCTGGGATCGAAGAAGGTGGCGAACGACAGGCCCATCTGCATGCCGATCACTTCGCCCGCCAGGCGCACCGCCGCGAAGGCGAACTGCATGGTCAATCCCAGCGCTACGCCGATCAGAATCTGTTGAATCGCCAGCCACAGGCCGGCGGCGGAGAAGATCGGGATATTGCTGGCGGGCAGCGTCGGCGCAATCAGGATGACGATCAGCCCGCCAAGGCCGATTTTGACCTTTTTGCTGATTTGCTTTTCGCTGAATATCGGCGCGGTGCTTATCAGCGCCAGAATACGCAGCAGCGGCCAAAAATAGTGACTGAGCCAGACGGTGAGCTGGGCGCTGTCGAAAGTGAGCACGGTTAGCCGATCAGGGTAGGCAGGTTGCTGAACAGGGTGCGCATGTAGTCCAGCAGCAAGTTCAACATCCAGGGGCCGGCGATGATGATGGTGGCCACCACCGCCAGAATTTTGGGGATGAACGACAGCGTCATTTCGTTGATCTGGGTGGCGGCCTGCAGCAGGCTGACCACCAGGCCGCTGATCAGCGCCGCCAGCAGCAGCGGGGCGGCCAGCGCCAGCGCCACTTTCATCGCTTCGGTGCCGAGCGCCATAACCGATTCAGGTGTCATCTCGCGTTCTCCGATCGGGGGTTACGAATAGAAGCTCTGCGCCAGCGAGCCGAGCAGCAGCTGCCAGCCATCGACCAGCACGAACAGCATCAGCTTGAACGGCAGCGAGATGGTGGCCGGCGGCACCATCATCATCCCCAGCGCCATCAGCACGCTGGCGACCACCAGGTCGATAATCAGGAACGGAATGAACACCGTAAAGCCGATCTGGAAGGCGGTTTTCAGTTCGCTGGTGACGTAGGCGGGCAGCAGGATGCGCATCGGCACCGCTTCCGGGCCGGCGATCGGCGGTTGATTGGCCAATCTGGCGTACAGCGCCAAATCGGTTTCGCGCGTTTGGCGCAGCATAAATTCGCGCAGCGGCTGCGCGCCTTTATCCAGCGCGACCTCCAGCCCGATCTTGTCCTGGCTGAACGGCAGGTAGGCGTCCTGATAGACCTTGTCGAACACCGGCGACATGATAAAGAAGGTCAGGAACAATGCCAGCCCGAGCATCACCTGGTTCGGCGGCGCCGACGGCGTGCCCAGCGCGTTGCGCAGCAGCCCAAGCACGATGATGATACGGGTGAAACTGGTCATCATCAGCAGCATGGCAGGCAGGAAGGTCAGCGAGGTCAACAGCACCAGCGTCTGCACCGGCAGCGACCAGCTTTGGCCGCCGTTGGCCAGCGGCTGACTGATCAGCCCCGGCAGTTGAGCCAAAGCCGCCGGGCTGATGAACAGCAGGGCGGCAGGGAGCCAAACCGCCGGACGGCGGACGAGGGTATGAAGAGTCGAGGTCATGCCGATTTTTCCGGGCGTTTCAGAACTTTTTGCATCAGTTGGCGGAAGTCCGCCGGCGCCGCCGCATCGGCCGCACCCTCGTCTTTCGGCGGGGCGGGCAGGGTGTGCAGCGGAGTGATCTGCTGGGCGGTGACGCCCAATACCAGCAAGGTATCGTCGACTTCCACCACCACCACGCGCTCGCGCTGGCCAACCTGGCAACTGGCGCGCAGGTTGAGCAGCTTGTTGTTGCGCGCCTGCGGGGCGAAGCCCAGCCGGCGAAACAGCCAACCGGCCAGCAGGATCAGCAGCAGAATACCGCCGAGTGCGCTGCTGACCTGCATCAACACCGAACCGGCCGGCAAGGCCGGCGCGGCGGGTTGTTGGGTGCTTTGGACGGTAACGGGCGCCGCGACGGTCATCAGCGGCTCAGTCGACGCATGCGTTCGGACGGGGTGATGATGTCGGTGATGCGCACGCCGAACTTGTCGGCCACCACCACCACTTCACCTTGTGCGATCAGGTAACCGTTGATCAGGATGTCCAACGGCTCGCCGGCCAGGCCGTCCAACGCCACCACCGAGCCTTGCGACAGGCGCAGCAGCTCTTTGATGGTCATCTTGGTACGACCCAATTCCACGGTCAGCTTGACCGGAATATCCAGGATCAGGTCGATATCCTGCAGGCTGCCGAGCGCATCCTGAGCTTCCAGCGACTTGAACACCCCTTCGGTGCTCGCGCCGGATTTCTCGGTCGACTGCTGCTCGTTAAACGCATCAGCCCACAGATCGTCCACGGATTCCTTTCCTTCGCCAGACGGTTGCTTAGGATCACTCATTGGGCTGTTCCTCACTCAGAGCATTCAAAATAGGGTTAATCAAATGTTCAACACGCAGGGCATATTGCCCGTTCAACGTGCCGTATTGGCTGGTCAGAACCGGTACGCCGTCCACATGGGCGATCAGGCGTTCCGGCTTGTCTATCGGTAATACATCGCCCGGCTGCAGCTTCAGGACTTTCGACAGCCGCATCGGGATATCGACGAAGTTGGCGATCAGCTCCAGTTCGGAGTGTTGCACCTGTTTCACCAGCGTTTCGCGCCAGTGGCTGTCTTCCTGCCGCGAGTTCTCCAGCGGCGGGTTGGTCAACAGCTCGCGCAGCGGTTCGATCATCGCGAATGGAATGCAGATGTTGAACTCGCCGGTCAGCGCGCCGATCTCCACCTGGAACGGCGTGGTAACCACGATGTCGTTCGGCGAAGTGGTGATGTTGGTGAACTTCACCTGCATTTCGGCGCGCACGTACTCTACGTCGATCTTGTAGATGGCGCTCCAGGCGTCCCCGTAGGCGTCCAGCGCCAGGCGCAGCATGCGCTTGATCACCCGCTGTTCGGTCGGGGTGAATTCGCGGCCTTCGACCTTGGTCGGGAAGCGGCCGTCGCCGCCGAACAGGTTATCGACGGCGATGAACACCAGGCTCGGCGCGAACACGAACAGGGCGGTACCGCGCAGCGGGTTCAGATGCACCAGGTTCAGGTTGGTCGGAACCGGCAGGTTGCGGGCGAACTCGTGATACGGCTGGATTTTGATCGGGCCGACGGTAATGTCCGGGCTGCGGCGCAGCAGGTTGAACAACCCCATGCGGAACTGCCGGGCAAAACGTTCGTTGATGATTTCCAGCGCGTGCAGACGCTCGCGCACCACGCGGCGCTGGGTGTTCGGATCGTAAGGCTTGACCTCGCTCTCTTTGCCGACAATCGCTTCGGGTTCATCGCCCGCGCTGTCGCCGTTGAGCAAGGCGTCGATCTCTGCCTGTGAAAGAATGCTATCGCCCATAGTGATTACCGCAGTATGAAGGCGGTGAACAGCACGTCGCTGACCACCTGCTTCGGTTGTCCCTTAACCAGCGGCGGGCTGAGCACATCCTTAATCTGCGCCACCAACTGTTGCTTCCCTTGTTCATTGGCCAGCTGACTCGCTTCCTGGCGGGAGAGCAGCATCAGCAGACGGCTGCGCACTTCCGGCAGAAAATCGTTCAACTGGCGGCGGGTACTTTCGTCCGGCAGACGCAGCGTGAGGCCGATGTACAGCACGCGATCCGGATTGTTGTCCGGCGTCACCAGGTTGACGGTAAAGGTGTCGAGCGGCATGAACACCGGCGCGGCCGGTGGTTGCTGTTTGGCGGCGGCCGGTTCGGCGCCGTTTTTATGCTGTTGCAGCAGCCACCAGCTGTAGCCCGCGGCGCCACAGGCGACGACGCTGATCAAAACCAGCAGGATGACCAGAAGGGGGCGTTTCGGTGCTGCCGGAAGGGAGTTCTGAGACATAGCGAAATCTAATTCCTGTTGTTCCACCCGCGGCCGGCGAGGCGGCGGGCATGGCGCGCGGCAAAGCCGCACGCATGACATGTAAAGGTATTATCGCGTCTATTGCGGCGTGCAATAGCCTGAATAGACGCGCAAATGGGTGCCAGCTTGGGCGTTTGCGGCAGCTCAGGCGAAAATATCGACGCCGTTGACCGCGCTGGCCATACGCTGCAGCGCCGCCGGTGCGCTGACGCCCTCGGCGGCTGCGCCGTCACCGCCGTGATGTTCAGCATAGCTGGAACGACCCTGGCCGTTGGAAGCCTGCTGCTGCGCCTGTTGCTGCCATTGCGGGGTGGACTCGCCGCCCACGCTGCTCTGCCCCAGGTTGATACCGCTCTCCGCCAGCGCGTGACGCAGCTGCGGCATTGCCGCTTCCACCGCCGCGCGCACCTGACCGTGAGCGGAGGCGATGTGCAGCTGCGCCTGCTGATCGTCCAGTTTCAGCGTGATCTGCAAGGCGCCCAGCTCCTGCGGATGCAGGCGCAGCTCGGCGCTCTGCTGGCCATTGCGATGGAACATCAGCACCTGTTGGTTCAACGCCTGCTGCCACTCCGGGCTGCCCAGCTGCGCGTTGAGCTGCGGCGCAGGCGGTGCGGTCACCAGTGCGCTGGCAGGGGCGGCCGTTTGCGTCGGGCTGGCGGCAGCCAGAGCGACGGCGTGATTGAACGTCGGTTGCGGTTGCGCATCGCCAGCCGGTAGCGGCTGTGCGGTATTTGCCCGTTCGCCGCTGGTCGGCTGTGGGAGCGCAGCTTGGGCATTATTGCCGTCGGTGGCCGGCGTTTTCGCGCCTGTCGGCGACGGAGCAGGGGATGCCGACGAACGAGCGGTGGTTTTATCACCGGCCGCCGCGATGTTCAGCAGGCCATTGCCGGGCTGCAGCGTAGTCGCATCATCGGCATTTTCCACCGGCAGTGGCCGTTGCCCGTCGGCCGGTTGCGCTTGGGCGACGATCGCGGCCGGCAGCATGGCGTACAGCGCCTGCAGCGTTGCGGCATCCAGCTCTTTGGCGGCGGCGATCGGCGGCTGAGCCGGTTTATCGCCGGCGGCGAGCGCCTCGCCCTCGACGCCGTCAGGTGAAAGCGCGTCGGCTGAGGTTGTCTGGCCCGGCAGCAGGCCGCCGCGTTCGCCGAAGGTGGCCAGCAGTTGATTGAGCTGGCTGCGGCTCAGGGCCGGGGCGTGTTCATCGTCCGCGCTCAGCGCGACCGGCGGCTGTTTGCCGTCGGCGGCGGGCGCGAAACGGGCGCCGAGCAGTTGAGCGAAAGCGGACGACAGCTGGCTCTCATCCAGCGTCGACGTCAGTTCGGCCAGGCCGCCGGTGTCGCCGGGTAAGACCAGGCCGGGCAGGGCGTTCAGATTCATGGGTTGGTATTCCTTTGTGCACTGCGTTGAGCGAACTCATCCATCAGTTTTTGATCCCGTTTGTTCTCCAACTGCTGCTCCGCCGTTATGGCGCGGGTATGCAGGGTTTCGAAAGCGTTCAGCCGCTGTTGTTTGTCTTGCCACTGCTTCACCGCATGATCCACTTTCTGCCCCCACTGCAGCAGCTGCTGGCGGTGCTGGTCGATGGCCTGTTCCAGCGTGCCGATAAACTGCTGGTAGTTTTGCCAGCGTGAGCTGTCCATGCCGTCGCAGAGCGTATGATTCAGCTTCTGGCGGTATTCGTCCTGGTAGTTGAGCAGCATCGACAGCTGTTGCTCTGCCGCCTGCTGCGCCTGCCGTACCTGGCCCAGCTGTTGCGCGGCCTGTTCCACCGCATCCTGCGCCAGATCTCGCAGGGTAATCAGGGGGGATTGTGATTTCATCGCTGTGCGCCTCTGGTGACGTTAAACAATCAACTGCTGCAACTGTTGACAGGCTTCATCATAGCCGCTGCGTTCAAAGATGCCCTGTTGCAGGTAAGCTTCCATCTGCGGATACAGCGTCATCGCTTTGTCCAGCAGCGGATCGCTGCCCGCTGCGTAGGCGCCGACGCTGATCAGATCGCGGTTGCGCTGATAGCTGGCCAGCATCTGTTTGAAGGTGCGTACCCGGCGGTAATGCTCTTCGTCGATCAGCGACGTCATGGCGCGGCTGATCGACGCTTCGATGTCGATCGCCGGATAGTGACCGGCCTCCGCCAGGCGTCGGGACAGCACCACGTGGCCATCGAGAATCGCACGCGCCGAGTCGGCGATCGGATCTTGCTGATCGTCCCCTTCGGTCAACACTGTGTAGAAGGCGGTGATGGAGCCGCCGCCGCTGATGCCGTTGCCCGCGCGTTCCACCAGCGCAGGCAGTTTGGCGAAGACCGAAGGCGGATAGCCTTTGGTCGCCGGTGGCTCGCCGATGGCCAGAGCGATCTCGCGCTGCGCCATGGCGTAGCGGGTGAGGGAATCCATGATCAGCAATACGTGCTGCCCGCGATCGCGGAAATCTTCGGCGATGCGGGTGGCGTAGGCCGCCCCCTGCATGCGCAGCAGCGGCGATACGTCCGCCGGCGCGGCGATCACCACCGATCGCGCCCGGCCTTCGGCGCCGAGGATGTTCTCGATAAAGTCTTTGACCTCGCGGCCACGCTCGCCGATCAGGCCAACGACGATCACATCTGCCTGGGTATAACGGGCCATCATGCCGAGCAGCACGCTCTTGCCGACGCCGGAACCGGCGAACAGGCCCATGCGTTGGCCGCGACCGACGGTCAGCAGGCCGTTGATAGTGCGCACCCCCACGTCCAGCACTTGCTCAATCGGCGTGCGCTGCAAAGGGTTGAACGGCGCGGTGATCAGCGGCGCGCGGTAACCGGTTTCCGGCGAAGGCAGGCCGTCGAGCGGTTTGGCGCTGCCGTCCAGCACGCGCCCCAACAGCGCCGGGCCGAGCGGCAGCTGTTTGCCGGCGCTTTGGCCTTCCGGCGCGATGCGGGCGTAAACCCGCGCGCCCGGCACGATGCCTTCCACTTCTTCCAACGGCATCAGGAACAGCCGTTGGCCGTTGAAGCCGACCACTTCGCTTTCCACTTCCTGCACCTCACCGGCGTCGTGCCGTTCGATGAGGCAGGTCGCGCCGAGCGGCAGCTGCAGGCCGGTAGCCTCCAGCACCAGCCCGGTCGCGCGGGTCAGGCGACCATAGCGGCGCACGGTCGGCGCGCGCGCAATGCGTTTTTCCAGCGTATCCAGAGAGCTCAGCCAGCGGCCGAGACGCGCGGTCATCAGACTTCTCCCGGTGCCGCCAGGCGGCACAGTTCATGCCAGCGTGTCGCCAGGCTGGCGTCGAGATCGCCTTCCTCGGCGCTGACCTTACAGCCGCCCGGGTGCAGTTCGCCGTCCGCCAGCAGGCGCCAGCCGTGCAGGCTGAGGGTGACCCCCAGCTGCTGCTCGACGCGCTGGTAGTCGTCCGGGTGCACCCGCAGCTGCGGCTTACCGTTGAACATCGGCTCCTGCTGGATCAGCTGTTGGATCTGCGCCAGCAGGGCGGTGCCGTCGCACACCGGCGGCTGGCCCAGCACCTGTTTGGCGGCGGTCAGCGCCAGCTGCATCAACCGCGAAGCGATCACGCTGTCGAGCGCGTCCAACGTGTGCTGGAATTCGGTGACCAACTGCTGCCAGTGGGCGGTCAGCGGCTGTTGTTGCTGTTGCGCTTCCAGCAGCCCTTGCTGGCGGCCTTCCTCCAGCCCGGACTGAAAACCGGCCTCATAACCTTTTTGCTGGCCGTCGGCATAGCCCAACTGTTGACCCTGTTGCTCCGCCTGCAACCGCAGCGTTGCCAGCTGCTGTTGTAATTCGGCCTGCGCGTCCGGCGACGGATCGTCAAGTTCGAGATCCGGCAGCTGCGGCAGTTCGATCGCCGGTTTCTGTTCGCCCAGGTCGTTGAGCGACCAGGGTTGCCAGGGCAGGGTGTTAATGCGATCAGACATAGGTGTCCTCGCCGCCGCCGATGATCATTTCGCCGCTTTCCGCCAGGCGTCTTACCACCAACAGAATGGCTTTTTGCTCGTTCTCCACCTGCGACATGCGCACCGGCCCACGGTTGGCCAGATCGTCGCGCAGGATGTCGGCGGCACGCTGCGACATGTTCTTGAGGAACTTCTCGCGCAGCGGCTGTTCGGCACCTTTCAACGCGATCAGCAGCGACTCGCCTTCCACTTCCTGCAGCAGGCGTTGGATACTGCGATCGTCGACTTCCACCAGGTTTTCGAACAGGAACATCTCGTCGATGATCTTCTGCGCCAGTTCGCCGTCGTATTCGCGCATCGCGTCGATGACCGCCTCTTCCTGCTGGGTTTTCATCAGGTTGATGATCTCGGCGGCGGTACGCACCCCGCCCATTTTGCTGCGCTTGAGGTTCTGGCCGTCGAGCAGGTTGTTCAGCACTTCGGTCAGTTCCGCCAACGCCGCCGGCTGCACGCCGCCGAAGGTGGCGATACGCAGCATCACATCGTTGCGCAGGCGTTCGTCGAACAGGGCCAGGATATCCGCCGCCTGGCCGCGTTTGAGGTGCACCAGGATGGTGGCGATGATCTGCGGGTGTTCGTCGCGGATAAGATCGGCGGCGCTCTGCGGCTCCATAAAGTTGAGCGTTTCCATGCCGGTGGTAGTCTCGCGCGATTCGAGAATGTCTTCCAGCAGGCTGGCGGCGCGCTCTTCACCCAGTGCTTTGACCAGCACCGAACGCAGGTAATCGCTGGCGTTGACGCTCAGCGCCGCGTATTGCTCGGCGTCGTCTTCAAACTCAGTCAGTATTTCGCCGAGCTGTTTGTGTGAAACTTGGCTCATGCCGGCCATGGTGCCACTCAACAGCTGTACTTCGCGCGAGGAGAGGTGTTTGAACACCTCCGCCGCGCGATCTTCACCCAGCGTCATCAGCAGGATGGCGCTTTTGTCGGTTCCGGTCAGGCTCATATCTCGTTACTCATCCATTGGCGGATTACCAGAGCGACCACGCGTGGGTCTTTGTCAGCCAGATCGCGGATCCGCTGGCTCTGGACTTCTGCGCTGACGCGCTGCTGCGATTTACGACGCTGCGCCAGCTCCTCGTTGCTCGGTTTGCTGCTGTCAACCGCTTTAGCGGCAGGGGCGTTGGCGGCGGCGATGGCGGCCTGTTGCGCGGCCTGGCGCTGTTGCAGCTGCGGCCGCACCAGTTTGCGCCACAGCAGCCAGGCTACCAGCAGCACCAGCAGATAGCGGCCCGCGTCGATCAGGCGATCGATAAACGACTGACTTTGCCAGAACGGCAGTTCGCCACCGGTCACCTGACTGTCGGTAAACGGCGTGTTGACCACGTTCAAGGTATCGCCGCGACTGCTGGAGTAGCCCATTGCCTCACGTACCAGCGCTTCGATCTGCGCCAGCTGTTCTTTGCTCATCGGCTGCGGTTTGCCGTCTTTATCGGTGCCCAGATAGTTGACCACCACGGCGACCGACAGACGCTGCACGGTGCCGGCTTTTTGCTGGGTATGACGGATGGTGCGGTCGAGTTCGTAGTTGGTGGTCGCGTCGCGACGGGTATTTTGCGGTACGCCGCTGGCCGCCGCGCTGCGGGTGGTTGCGGCGTTTTGCGCGGTGGTGTTGGCATTGTTGCCTGCCGCGCTGGCCGGCTTGGCGGTCTCAATCGGCGCTGTGGCCGGAGCGCTTGGCTGATTGGACAGCGCGCCCGGCACGCCGCCCACCTGTGGTCCGCCAATTTGCTCGCTCAGGCTGGTTTGCTGAGAGCGGATCGCGGCTTTGTCCGGCTGCTGGTTAGGCTGGTACTGTTCATCGGTTTGTTCGCGAGTGGCGAAGTCTATCTGCGCCGTGACCTGCGCGCGCACGTTGGCGCTGCCGACCACCGGGGCGAGGATCGCTTCGATGCGGCGCTGGAAGCCGTTTTCCACTTCGTTGGCGTATTTCAGCTGAGAGGCGTTGAGATCGCGCCCGGTGCCGTCGGACTGCGTCAGCAGACGGCCGGCCTGATCGACCACGGTCACGTTGCCCGGCGGCAGGCCGGCGACGCTGCTCGACACCATATACACAATGGCGTTGATCTGGCCGTCGTCCAGCGCGCGGCCGGGTTGCAGGGTCAGCGTTACCGACGCGGAAGGGGATTTTTGTTCGCGCACGAACAGCGAAGGTTTAGGCAGCGCCAGGTGAACGCGGGCGTTTTGCACCGGCCCCAGCGATTCGATAGTGCGCGACAGCTCGCCCTCGAGGGCGCGCTGATAGTTGATCTGCTCACTGAACTGGCTGATGCCGAACTTTTCCTGATCCAGCAGTTCGAAGCCGACCGCGCCACCTTTCGGCAGCCCTTGCTGCGCGAGGCGCAGGCGGGTTTCATGCACCTTTTCCGCGGGGATCAGCAGCGCTGCGCCATTCTCGGCAAAGCGGTAAGGGATATTCATCTGCGTCAGCTGGGTGACGATGGCGCCACCGTCGCGGTCATTCAGATTGCTGTATAGCACGCGGTAGTCGGGACTTTTCACCCACAACAGCAGTGCGACGACGATCGCGATCGCGGCGGAAGCGGCGACCAGCAACGGAATTTTTGGGTTGGCGCGCAGACGATTCCAGATGGCCTGCAGGCCGTTGTCGCGGCTTTCGCCGGCGGTTATCGAAGCACTCATTTTAGGTCTCGTCCTTCAATGGCGCTCACGATCCCGTACGGGCCGCTGAGCAGCTCCCTGCCAGGCTGATGAACGGTATGGTTAGCGTTGTGTGACAAAACAGACTCCCTGATACACATATCTTCTAAATAGCGGCGCTCCCATTTCTGGGCAGGCCATTATTCGCCTTATCAGATGATTCCGATTGCCCGATAAGCCGGGTTTTTTGCAGTTAATTAACCGCTTTAGGTCTGAAAACGCTGTGCTAGGGTGTGCATCATTGGAGAAGTGCAGGGTGAAACTTCACCCGGCGAGACGAGATGATTGAGGACCAGATGGCGATTCAGGGCATTGAAGGGGTACTGCAGCAGATGCAGACCATGGCGGTTCAGGCCGGCAAAATGGGGCAGAATGCGGCGCCGCAGGGCGTCAGCTTCGCCAGCGAACTGACCGCGGCGCTCGGTAAGATCAGCGAGACCCAGCAAACGGCGCGCAAGCAGGCGCAGGATTTCGAACTGGGCGTGCCGGGCATCAGCCTGAACGATGTGATGGTCGATCTGCAAAAATCGTCGGTTTCTTTGCAACTGGGCGTGCAGGTGCGCAACAAGCTGGTGGCGGCCTACCAAGACATCATGAATATGCCGGTGTGACGGGGGACATGACGATTCGGTCAACTTGAATCCACCGTTCAACAGTTTATTGATACCTACATGAGGGAGAAGGTACAGGTCGGTGGGATCACCATGGATACTTTTGCTTCCCATTTTAGTCGTTACCTCACTCAGCTAAGACTCAAATCGCGTTCATCACCAAACACATGATGAACGCTACACCTGACTACAGGCTTTAAGCGGTGGCTAGATTAAGGAATGAGGTTAGCCTGGTGGTGCACATCTGGGGGGAGATTGCATCGTATTTGAAATGTGAGCAGGTTGATGGCTGCCCGTTATGTTTGTTAATCCAAGCATTCTTTATCGGTCGTCTAAATTGCTCTCATTCTTAATCATTTACTATTTTTGCTATGGGGTATCATACTAATCCTATATTGTCATTTCATCGTATTAATGCCGCGGCAGTCATTTAGCACGGTCTCTCGCATATCCCGCTGAATAATATTGTTTTTTAATTTTTTTAGCGATATTCCCATCAGCATGAGGATGGTTGCTATCACATAATTAGCGCAGTTGCAAATATTTACATTGAAAAAAGGTGGTATATACTCATATTCTCAGTAATATCAATAGTGCAAGGTTTTTTACTAAAATGATAAATAATATACAAATACTTAGGGCCCTGGCTGTTTTAATGGTAATCGCAAACCATTCATCAGGTTTGGTCTATAAATATGGTTTCAATGCTAATGGGTTTTTACAGGTTGGACATTGGGGGGCATATGGGGTTGATATATTCTTTGTGATATCTGGTTATATCATGGCGATGATTGACAAAGTGAAAAGTAAGACGCCTGCAAGTTTTATCAAAGATAGGTTTGTTAGGATTGTTCCTGTTTATTGGATATTTACCTTGTTAATGATATTCATGCAGGCTGTTTATCCGGAGGCCTTTAGAGAAGGTTTATTCACGAATGAGCAGAATATTTCATCGATGCTTTTTATTAGCTATCTGTTAGGTTATGACTATCCAACCATATATGTTGGTTGGAGCCTTGAGCTTGAAATGACTTTCTATGCGATTTTTGCACTGTGCCTTTTTATTGGAAACCAATTCATAAAAATATCTTTGTTGGTTACGCTTATTTTTATTTTGTCCTTTTTGGGGTTCATGAGACCAGCAGCGGTAGAATTTTCATTCGGTATCCTGCTGTATTACTTGGCCAATGGGTTGAAGATAGAGAATAAACTCAGCGCTTTTTGGTTTATCCCTCTGATTGTGACCCTAGTTACCATTCTTATGATTAGCGATATGCCGATAGATCTTGTCTCTTGGAGTAGACCATTAGTTATCGGAGTTATATCATTTGCTATGGTTGCTTTTTCAATTGTTTGTGTTGACCTTCGTAAAGGCTTTCTTACATACATCGGCGATGCATCGTATTCTATTTATCTGGTTCAGGTTTTCTCACTGCCAATTATAATGAAGCTTTCAGTAAAATTTTTACATGGCATGGATGGGATATATGCATTTATGATCTCAATTATATTCACCGTTCTCAGTGGGGTGATTTTTCATGAGTGTGTTGAAAAAAATATTATTAATCTGGTAAAAAGAAAACCTCTGAGGTTTTTTAACTTTGGCTAGCATCTTATTGACATTCTGGTTGAGACTGTCGCTAATTAATGGGGCATGTGCTATAACATGCTACCAGGGATACCTCAGAGGGTGCCGGTAGCAGGAGAGGCGCCATGAGTCGCTCCATGGCGTAAATTTCTGACAGCGAATTCGCGCACTCGCGAACTAAATAGGCTTCTACTTAGTTCGCGGAAAATAGGGGGTTAGAACATGTTTTTCTCTTTCATCTTCTCTATGACGATGGCGAAAGTAAGGGCAAAGGCAAGGGTCGCAGTAGAGATAACCAGACCACCCGTATACCCTGCAAATTTGAACATCATTTCGCAGATTGGGTGGTAAAAGTAAACTCTCCCAGAAACTTTTTCTTCGAATGATAATGCCATGTTTTTAAAGAATATAAATAGTACTGGTGCTGTGAACATCAATGTGATATATAAATCCCGTGCCATGTTATCTTTTGTCTCCGCGAGTGCGAAAATTATAACTTCAGTTAACAATACCGCGATGGAAATCGCCAGCAATGGCAATGAAACCTTTAAATTCTCATTCTTTCTAATATAAACCCCTATCAGCATGAAAGGTACGGCGAATGTCAATGCGTTCCTATAAAGGTATAGCTTGCTGTTTAACTTTTCAAATATATCGCCGTCGAGTAAAAGATAAGAGTTTTGAATAAAATAAGATGCAATAAATAGAAGGGTAGATATTGCTAATAATAATCCGGTTTTATTGCGCATTATATAAATAATAACGGAAGCGACGATGAGTGATGACAAATACCATAAGTGATGCCATCCAATGACGATGTTATAGGTCAGTGTTTTCATTATCCCATAGGGTGATGATAAATCAAGCCAGAGTGGGGAGAATAGCATCAAGAGAAAGGCGTAAATAACAAAAAGCTTTTTTAATTTAGAAATGAATTGTTCTTTATCGAAACTAAAAAAATACCCATTCATCACAAAAAATAAAGGGACTGCTATTCTAAATATACCGTTCGAAGTGATTGAATTTATGAATGGATAATTTATAAAAGGCCTAGTGTGAATTAATACAACAAAAACACACAAGATAACCTGTAACAGACAGAGGCCACCGATTTTTTGTTTTTGCATTTTATACCCTTCAGATATGTGGTTTCATAAGGCAGGAAGTGAAACAATAGCGATATAGATAGCCTATTTTTTAATGATTAGCAAGTTAGGTGTGGTGTTCTGTCCTGATTTAAGATAAATCACACGATATTGATTCCATGCTGCCCGGGCTATGATGGAGAGTGAAAAAGGAGGGTAGACAGACTTCTACGGGAAGAGTCAAAGGAGGTTTGTATGTTATCTGTGCGATCATAATGAATTCGATAGTGTGTTAACATTTCTATAGTGAATGCTTTCCTCCGAATAGCGCAAGAGCTCCGACCAATGTGTTAATTGGCTCGTTAATATGAGTTGTTTTTCGGTACCAATAACAGCCAGTCCTAATTGCCATTATGTCGAGTGGCCACTGAAAGCGGCGGTTTAGCGCGCGTTTTTCCAAAGAATAGTGCTGACATGAGTGTTTCTATTTTCAAATGCATGATGTCGAAACTTGAAGGTGTGATAATACTGGCCGGTTTTTTAGGTGTTGTAAACTGAAAGAACAAGTGGTCATTTTAATCATGTTCTCTTCGTCGTATTTTCAGCAGCATTTATGGCACAGTAGTGCTGGAGATGGGGAAATGGTTTTATCTCAAGTGCAGCTAAAATGTCCCCTCTGACCCGGTATGTATCAGAGCGGCTACTCGCGGATACTGCGTCAATGGGGACTCGACGCAGCGACTTTAGTCCGCCAATTCCGCAATCCGTTCGTGGGCGCTCGCCAGCCCCTGAGCGAGGCCGTGCGGTTTCATATCCAGCCCCTCGGCGTAGATAAATTGCACATCAGTTATGCCCATCAGCCCCAGCACCGAGCGCAGGTAGGGGGTCACGGCGTCGGTAGGGTGGCCGGCGTGTATGCCGCCGCGTGAACTGAACACCAGTGCATTGACGCCTTCCACCAGCCCGACCGGATAGGTGGCGGTGTAGTTGAACGTCACCCGGGCGCGGGCCACCAGATCGAACCAGTTTTTCAGCTGGGTCGGTACGTTGAGGTTGTACATCGGCGCCCCGATCAGCAGCAGATCGCACTCTTTCAGTTCGGCAATCAGTCGATCGGAGAGCGCCACCGTCGCCTCGGCGCGTCGGCTGGCGTTTTCCGCACCGCGCAGCGCACTGAACAACTCTCCGTCCAATACCGGCAGATCCAACGCCGTCAGATCGTGTTCGACGACCTGGTCTTCGTGTCCTTTGGCTCGACGTTCCGCCAGATAGCGGTCAATCAGGTTATTGGTTTGTGAGTCGTTGCCCATAATGCTGGATTTGAGTACCAGTATTTTTTTCATGCTGTTGTCCTCTGACGATAATCTGCGGTTTTCACCGGGGTTCCGGGATGACTGCAGGTTATCATTGCTTGAGGTTCACCAGTGGTGATAGGTTTTCACCTAATTGATTCCAGTTTGGAAACGATAAAATGAAAAGTGATCTCAGTGCGCTGCCGGCTTTTGTCGCCGTGGCGGAAGGCGGCAGTTTTGCCGCTGCCGCAGAAAAACTGCATTTGACGCGTTCAGCGGTCAGCAAAATCGTGTCGCGTCTGGAGGCTCGGCTCGGCGTGATGCTGTTTCTGCGCACCACGCGCAGCCTGAAGCTGACGGATGAAGGCGCGCTGTACTATGAGCACTGTCGGCAAGCGTTGGTTAGCATTCAGGCGGCGGAAAACCAGCTGGATAGCGGCAAGATGCAGGTCAGCGGCCGTCTCAGGGTCTCGGTGCCGGTGCTGTTCGGCCATTTGTGCATTGCGCCCGTGTTGACGGCGCTGGCGAATGAGCATCCCTTACTGACGCTGGAAATTTCATTCAGCGACCGCAGGATCGATCTGATCGACGAAGGGTTCGATCTGGCGGTTCGCATTGGCGAGCTGGCGGACAGTGGCAGCTTGGTTGCGCGGCGCTTGGGCGAACACGGCATGCTGCTGTGCGCCTCGCCCGATTATCTGCAGCGCTGCGGCGAGCCCAGAACGGTAGAGGCGTTAAGCCGACATCAGGCGGTGGGGTATCTGCACGCCGGCGCCGTGCTGCCCTGGCAGCTTCGCGGCGAACACGGCGAGCTGCGGCCGTTCAGGCCACCGGCCAAGATGATGATGGATGACATGCAGGGGATCGTCGATGCCGTTTCCGCCGGCGCCGGTATTGCCTGGCTGCCGGAGTGGTTGGTACGTGATCGGCTGGTGGCGGGGACGCTGGTGGAGATCATGCGCGGTGAGTCCAGCCTCAGTTTTCCGGTGAATGTTGTGTGGCCCTATATGCCTTACCAACCGCTCAAGGTACGGCTGGCGGTGGACAAACTGGTGGCGGAACTGCCGGGAAAATTGGCGCTTGCGGCGCCGTCGGTATCACAACGCTAAGCACTGGTGCCATAACTGACAGGAAGTGCGCGCTAATGTACCGAATAGAGGGACGAAAACGGTGCTGTCAGGCTTATTGAATGCGCAGGTGACCATTTATTATGGCCCGATTAGTAGGGTTATTATTCGAGGCAGGTCAATGAGCACGAAAAGCGAATCCAGATGGCGTCTGATCAGTATTTTAATGCTGACGATACTCGTCGTATTAATTGGCATTCTGGTTAAACTGGACTGAAGTCTGACCAGGCGATAAAAAGCCTGGTCGTTTTATTGTGCGGCAAGTAGACGCATCATATCTTCTTCATACAGTAATGCTAGCAGCCAGAGTCCCAACAACATTATTGCCAGAGAAAATAATCGCTTTTCATTTCGCATCGTTTAATTCGCTTTTCGGCGGTTCGACATTGCGTAGCGTATCTCAGCGTTGTTACAACTGTTAGGGACTTGTGCCAAATAAAGCTGTTTTGTTGCGCGTCTATTTATGTTTCTCCGGCGGCTATCGCTTCGATTCCCTGTGGGCCCGGTTCCATAATCCTTTGGTGACCGCGAATGGCGGTAGGCGCAAAACCGAAACGCTTGCGAAAACGTTCGGCGAAACGCGACGCGCTTTCATAGCCGACGTGTTGCGCGATGGCGGAGATCGGCCAGTCAGTCGATTGCAGCAGAGCCAGCGCGCTGCTCATGCGCACGTCGATCATCAGGTTGCGCAACGCGGTATTTTCCATCGACAGTTTGCGGCGCAACATCACTTCACTCATCGACAGGCTCTCCGCGACTTTGGCCGCCGTCCAAATACTGTGTGGATCGGTTGCCAGACAGCGGCGCACGCGCTGCGTCAGGTCTTTAGCCTCGTTGTGAATGAAGCGAATACCGAACTGGGCCAGCCACAACAGAATTTCCAGCATTTTGTGCCGCACGATGATGGTGGGAAAACGCTGCCGGAGCGCCAGCGCCAGGCTGGTGGTCTCAAAGCTGTGCTTCAGAGCGCAGGGCAGGTTACGCAGCGCCAGGACGGCATCGAACGGCATCGGAGCCGGCGTTTCCTGGGCCGGAGGCTGAATAGTGAGCAGCAGTGGGTCGCAGGTCAGCAACTGACAGCTAAAAACACCTTCTTCGGATGGGCCATTAATAATATCCACCGTTTGTCCCCCGTCGATAATCAACAGCTCGCCGGGATGAGCCACCACTTCGTGTTGTTGCCAGCGTACGCGCTTATGGCCTTGTTGTATTAGATACAGATGTGGTTGCTCAAAATAGACTGAAGGGAATAATAATTCAGTATGCTGAACGATGTGCGCTGAGGCACCAATTCCTGGACAGAGATTAATTGTACGTTCCATCGATATTCATTTCGCAGCCATTATCTGAGAATATCTTTACGCTTTGATCAGCGTTGGAGCAACATTTTTCCATAGGCCGTGAAACACAGCGGCGTGTTTTATCTATCAAAAATCAATTTCCTGCTGAACAGAAAACGTCCGTGTCGGGATGATGTTTATCCATTAAAGTGAGAGCAAGGCTCGAAGCGCGCATTTTACCAATTACCCATAAACTGAATAATTCAAATGCCATAGATTAATATCCTAACGTAACCCGAGAGTAATAGCGCATAGTGCTATTTAATCCATTTTCGTCAGTATTGTCGATCTTATCGGACCTGTGGTTCCCCCAGCAACAGCGCACGGTCATGAAATTGGCCATAGGTCGTGTTGACCACGTTCTGGCGCGTGGACTGCTCGATCAGCATTTTCAGCTCATCCATTCGCTGCTGTAACAGACGTTTGAGCTCGGTTTCGTTGTCGAGGATCTGTTGCAGCTTATTGCGCAACATCTCCTGCAGTGCCATTGACGGGCCGGCTTGCCCGGTAAAGGCGGCGGTTTTTTCCACCGCCGTCACATAGGCGAATTCGAGCTCGACGAGCTCCTCCCAGCGCCCGGTTTGCGCCAGCGCGATCATCTGGCTGCTCAGGCTATAAATTTGTTGATAAGCGGCTAACAGCTGCTGTTGACGTTCCATTACACGGCGTCCTGCGAAGGTTGGTAGTTGGGGCCGATCTGGCGCCAGGCGTCGGCGATGTTTTCCAGCAGTTTGACCACTTCGGCGATCGCCGCTTCGTCGTTGTGCAGGTTGGCCTGCATTAACCGACGCTTCATGTAGTCGTACAACGCCGCCAGATTTTCGGCGATCTCGCCGCCCTGCTGAGGGTCCAGGCCGCCTTTAAGGCCGTTATCGATGATGTTGATGGCTTTGGACAGCGCCATGCCTTTGCCGGCGATATCGCCCTGGTTCATCAGGATGCGTGCGCGAAGCAGGGCGCTGAGCGCCCCGTCGAACAACATCACGATTAACTGGTGCGGGCTGGCGCTCATGGCGCCGCTTTCCAGACTGACCTGTGCATAGGCCTGAGTGCCGCTTCTGTTATACATGTTGTTTCTTTACCTGGTTAAAGGGTTACTTGAACTGTTGGGTCAAATAGTTACTGGTGCCGTTCATTTTCGACATCATGGTATCCAGCTGAACGAATTGCTGCTTATAGCGGTCGATGGTGCTCTGAATGCTGGCTGAAACCGTAGTGATCTGGCCGTTCAGGCGATCGAGGTTGGTGTTGATGCTCTTGGTCGAGTTCTCGATGATGCCGCCGGATTTGATGTAATTCTGGATCTCGTTGTGGATCTCGGTGGCCATGCCGGTGTCTTTGCCGTTGCCGACGAAGAAATTGCTGACCTGATCCGGTTTTTCATCCAGCGCTTTCTTCAGCTTGGCGCTGTCGATTTCCAGCTTGCCGGTCTTGGTGTTGGTGGAGATGCCCAGGTTGCCGAGGCCTTTCAGCTCCGGGTTGTCCTGTGCGGCGCTCAGCGCGCTTTTGATAGAAGACTGAATGCCGCGCAGGGTGTTGTCGCCGAGCAGCGGGCCATTGCTGGGGTTTGGCGCTTCGCCGGTTTTCACCGGGGTATATTTGGTCAGTGAATTAAAGGTGTCCAACAGCGAGTTATAGCTGTCGACCCACTCTTTAATCTTGTCGGTGGTGCCGGCGGTATTGCTGCTGATCACCAGGTTTTGCGGCTCGGCGTCTTTGGTTTTGGTCTTCAGATCGATGGTGACGCCCTGCAGAGCATCGCTGATCGAGTTGGTGCTGCGTTTGATATCCGTGCCGTTCACTTTCAGCTGTGCATCTTGCGGCGCCACCGTCTGTTTCATGGCGGTGCCGGTGCCGCGCGTGGCGTTGTAGTTCAGGATATCGCCCAGTTTGTCGTCATTGTCGACCTGGAGGGTGATCTTGTTGTTCTCGCCGGTCGTCGAGGAGCTGATCGCCAACTGATAGTCGTTGTCACCGACGCGCATGATGCTGGCGGTCACGCCGGCCTTGGCGCCGTTGATGGCGTCACGCAGTTCCACCAGCGAGGTTTGGTCGTCGCTGAGAGGGATCTTGGTTTCTTTCGGCGGGTTACCGGCGGTGATGGTCAGAGAACGGTCCGTCGCGCCGTCGGTGCCTAACTTAGCCGTTTGCTCGCTGATGGGGGCCTGGGTGGTCAGGGTTTGCGCCTGCGCCAGCTGCTTTACTTCCACCACGTAGTTGCCCGGCACCGCCTTGGCGTTGGTGGTGATCTTGAAGGCGTCGTGTTCAGTGGCGGTGGTGCCCTTGAAGAAGTCTTCTTTCGCCATCTCTTTGTTGAGATTGTCGAACTTTTCCAGCGCACCCTTGAGCGTGCCGTAACCGGTCAACTGGGCGTTATAGCTGGATTGCTTGGTGGTGTAAGGGGTCAGGCGCTGTTGTTCCGCTTTGGTCAGCTTGTCCAGCAAGCCGTTGAGGTCGAGTCCTGAGCCGAGACCTAATGAACTGATCGTTGCCATGAGTAATTCTCCTTGATTATGACTTTATTCGCTTTACGCGTTATCGGCCCAGTGATGAAAAAGTTTACCGAAAAAAACAAAAAGCCTATGGCGCAATAGAAGAGGGAAAAACCGCGCTATTTCCGCCATTGCCGCCGGCGCAAAAAAATTTAAAAAAATTCTAAAGGTTGTTAGGGGAGGGCCGATACCTGAGGGGACGGTGGTTGACGCCGTGGGCAAACAAGCCCGAACCTTTTAACTGTGTTGCGAAGAACGCAACTGACTCGTAAGGAAAGCAAACAATGGCACAAGTAATCAACACTAACAGCCTGTCTCTGATGGCGCAGAACAACCTGAACAAATCTCAGTCTTCTCTGGGTACTGCGATTGAGCGTCTGTCTTCCGGTCTGCGTATCAACAGCGCTAAAGACGACGCTGCGGGTCAGGCGATCTCTAACCGTTTCACCGCGAACATCAAAGGCCTGACTCAGGCTTCTCGCAACGCCAACGACGGTATCTCTCTGGCGCAGACCACTGAAGGCGCACTGAACGAAGTTAACGACAACCTGCAGAACATCCGTCGCCTGTCTGTACAGGCGCAGAACGGTTCCAACTCTTCCAGCGACCTGAAATCTATCCAGGACGAAATCACTCAGCGCCTGTCTGAAATCAATCGCATCTCCGAGCAGACTGACTTCAACGGCGTGAAAGTGCTGAGCAGCGATCAGAAACTGACCATCCAGGTTGGCGCTAACGATGGTGAAACCATCGATATCGATCTGAAAAAAATCGATGCTAAAGAACTGGGCCTGGATAAGTTCGATATCACAACTAAAGGTACTAAAGTTGGCGGCGCAGTAACCGACGGGTCAACTATTAAATATAAAGATGGTACCGATACTGTTGATGCAAAAGTAAAAGTTGATACCACGTCCATCAAAGATGGCGATAAATTGGTCAGCGGTACCGACAAAGATGGCGCGACTGTGTATATGGTTGAATCAACTGCTAAAGATGGCACTAAATCTTACGTTGAAGCAAAAGCAGCATATGACAACACAAGTGGCACCGTGACTTTCACCAAAGACACTAAAACAGTCGATGACGTGCAAAATCCACTGGCTACCTTGGACAAAGCGCTGGCACAGGTTGACGGCCTGCGTTCTTCCCTGGGTGCGGTACAGAACCGTTTCGACTCTGTTATCAACAACCTGAACAGCACCGTTAACAACCTGTCCGCTTCTCAGTCTCGTATCCAGGATGCTGACTACGCGACCGAAGTGTCCAACATGAGCCGTGCCAACATCCTGCAACAGGCTGGCACCTCTGTTCTGGCACAGGCTAACCAGTCTACTCAGAACGTGCTGTCCCTGCTGCGTTAATCGTCTCTCCCGATTAACTGTCGCAAAGAAACCCCGCTTCGGCGGGGTTTTTTTTATGCTCGCGCATCGCGCGGTTATTACATGGCGCAAATAAAGCCCGTTTTGTGCGACTGTTCAGCCGATTGGCATTCCGCCCCCTACGCATAATAGCGCTGACTCTCTTATCCGCAGGTTTAAGACATAGTGAGCGATCTGTATACCGCCGAAGGCGTGATGGACAAAAATTCTCTCTGGCTGCGCTACGTCCCGTTAGTGCGCCACGAGGCGTTGCGCCTGCAGGTCAGGCTGCCCGCCAGCGTGGAGCTCGACGACTTGCTGCAGGCCGGGGGAATCGGGCTATTGAACGCCGTTGAGCGTTATGACGCCCTACAGGGAACCGCCTTTACCACCTATGCGGTGCAACGCATTCGCGGCGCGATGCTCGACGAGTTGCGCAGCCGCGACTGGGTGCCACGCAGCGTGCGGCGCCATGCGCGCGAGGTCGCGCAGGTGATGCGGCAACTGGAACAGCGTTACGGCCGCCCGGCGAGCGAGACGGAAGTGGCGCAGGCGCTGGACATCTCGCTGGATGAGTACCGTCAAATTCTGTTGGACACCAATAACAGCCAGCTTTTCTCCTACGACGAATGGCGCGAGGAGCATGGCGAGAACGCGGAACCGATGCTGGAAGGGCATGAAGAGGCCAATCCGCTGCATCACCTGTTGGAAGGCAGCCTGCGCCAGCGGGTGATCGACGCCATCGAGGCGTTGCCGGAGCGCGAAAAAATGGTGCTGACGCTGTATTACCAGGAAGAGTTGAATCTCAAAGAGATCGGCGCCGTGCTGGACGTTGGGGAATCCCGCGTCAGCCAACTGCACAGTCAGGCGATCAAACGGCTGCGCGCGCGGCTGGCGAATGATACCTGACGGCGGCCGCCGCCCCTCAACTCGATGACCCATGCGACAACCGGACTGCCCCTTATGCCAGGAATACTGTTGAAAAAACGGCCGCTTAGCCGTTACCTGAAAGACTACAAGCACAGCCAGACCCATTGCTCCCAGTGCGGCAAACTGTTGGACCGCATGGCGCTGGTGTTTCGCGGCAAAATCATCAATAAAGAAGCCATCGCGCGCATGGATCAGCCGATCGACGATGCGGTCTGGCAAAACGTGCAGCACGAGCTGACCGCGCTGTGCCGCTTCTGCAGTGAGATCTCCTGCAACAGCCATCCGAGCTATTTCGACATCATGGCGTTCAAACAGTATCTGTTCGAACAGACTGAGATGAGCCACAGCACCATCCGCGAGTACGTGGTGCGGCTGCGCCGGCTGGACGAAATGCTGGTGGCGCGCAATTACCCGGCGGACAAGTTTGCCAACAGCGCCAGCCATCAGCGCATCATCGACGATCTGCCTACCGCGGCGCACAATAACTACCGCATCGCGCTGCGCAAATACGATCAGTATCTCGCCTGGCAGCGCAGCTACTGAGACTTTTCCCCGGCCGTTGAGCTGGGGCCTGCTGTTCCCCCCGTGATAAAGGATGATTATTCAGTTCACATCTGATAAACCTATCGCTTATCTGATGTTGATACTCGATTCCCTGGGGGGAAAGTAGTGAACCTGCAACAACAACTGGCGCAATTTCCGCGTCTGGATCTGGTTGGCACCGCCACACCGCTGGAAAAGCTGTCCCGTCTCTCCGATTACCTCGGCCGCGAAATCTACCTTAAACGTGACGATGTCACCCCTATGGCAATGGGTGGCAACAAGCTGAGAAAGCTTGAGTTCCTGGCCGCCGACGCGTTGCGTCAAGGCGCCGATACGCTGGTCACCGCCGGTGCCATTCAATCCAACCACGTGCGCCAGACGGCGGCGGTGGCGGCGAAACTGGGCCTGCACTGCGTCGCGCTGTTGGAGAATCCTATCGACACTCGTGCGGAAAACTACCTGACCAACGGCAACCGCCTGTTGCTCGGCCTGTTCAACGTCGAGGTGGTGATGTGCGAAGCGCTGCACGATCCGCAGCAGCAGCTGGCGGAACTGGCGACGCGCATTGAGGCGCAGGGCTTTCGCCCTTACGTGGTGCCGGTGGGCGGTTCCAATGCCCTGGGCGCGCTGGGATACGTGCAGTGCGCATTGGAAATCGCCGAACAGAGCCAACGCAGCAACGTGGCGTTCAGCTCAGTGGTGGTGGCATCCGGCAGCGCCGGTACCCACGCCGGACTGGCGGTGGGGCTGCAGCAGCTGCTGCCGGAAACTGAGCTGATCGGCGTGACGGTCTCGCGCACGGTGATCGATCAGCTGCCGAAGGTGGAACAGATTCAGAAAGCTCTGGCCTGTTCGCTGAATATCGACGAACTGGCGCCGATCGCACTGTGGGATGATTACTTTGCGCCGCAGTACGGCATGCCGAACGAAGAGGGCATGGCGGCGGTGCAGCTGCTGGCGCAGCAAGAGGGCGTGTTGCTGGATCCGGTATACACCGGCAAAGCGATGGCCGGTTTGATCGACGGCATTGCCCAGCGGCGTTTTCGTGATGAAGGCCCTATTCTGTTCGTTCACACCGGCGGTGCGCCGGCGTTGTTCGCCTATCATCCGCAGGTGTAAATACCGCTTGTTATTCCATTTTGAACTATATTTATAAAGTTATATTCCTTTATGCGGGCGGTCGCACTGTTAAAGTGCTGATATCAAAAAAGATAAATAACACACAGGGGTGTTTATGATGTTTGCGAAAGTTCGTCGTCAATGGTTGTTGGGCGTAGTGGGCGTCGCGTTGGCCGCCGGTTTGGCGACCCAAACCTACGCTGCCGACAATCTGCTACAGCAGGTGAAACAGCGTGGCACGCTGATCGTCGGCCTGGAGGGCACCTATCCGCCGTTCAGCTTCCAGGGGGAAGACGGCAAGTTGACCGGTTTCGAAGTGGATTTCGCCAACGCGCTGGCGGAACATCTGGGCGTGAAAGCCAAGCTGAACCCGACCAAGTGGGACGGCATGCTGGCTTCGCTGGATTCGAAGCGTATCGACGTGGTCATCAACCAGGTGACTATCTCCGATGAACGCAAGAAGAAATATGACTTCTCCACCCCATACACCGTTTCCGGTATTCAGGCGCTGGTGAAAAAAGGCAACGAAAGCACCATCACCAAACCGGAAGACCTGAAGGGCAAGAAGGTCGGCGTTGGCTTGGGTACCAACTATGAGCAATGGTTGCGCGAGAATGTGCAGGGCGTGGACGTGCGCACCTACGACGACGACCCGACCAAGTATCAGGATCTGCGCGTTGGCCGCATCAACGCCATTCTGGTGGATCGCCTGGCTGCGCTGGATCTGGTGAAGAAAACCGGCGACACGCTGGCGGTAGCCGGCCCGGCGTTTTCTCGTCAGGAGTCCGGCGTGGCGCTGCGCAAGAACAACCCAGAGCTGCTGGCCGCGATTGACCAAGCGATCGCCGAGATGCAAAAAGACGGCACGATGGCGAAGATCTCCGAGAAATGGTTTGGCGCGGACGTAACTAAATAATGCACGAAAGTATTCAACTGGCGCTGGATTCAGCGCCATTTTTATTGAAGGGCGCAATACTGACGCTTCAGCTCAGCCTGGGCGGCATGGCGTTGGGGTTGCTGCTCGGTTTTCTGCTGGCGCTGATGCGCCTTTCACCGCTGTGGCCGCTGGCGTGGCTGTCGCGTATCTATGTGTCGCTGTTTCGCGGCACGCCGTTGATCGCCCAGCTGTTTATGATCTATTACGGTTTGCCGCAGTTCGGTATCGAGTTCGATCCCTTCCCGGCGGCGCTGATTGGCCTGTCGCTCAATACCGCCGCCTACACCTCGGAAACGCTGCGTGCGGCCATTTCGTCCATCGACAAAGGGCAGTGGGAAGCCGCTGCCAGCATCGGCATGACTCGCTGGCAGACCCTGCGTCGGGTGATCCTGCCGCAGGCGGCGCGCACCGCCTTGCCGCCGCTGGGCAACAGCTTTATCGGCCTGGTGAAAGACACCTCGCTGGCCGCCACCATTCAGGTGCCGGAACTGTTCCGTCAGGCGCAGCTGATCACCTCGCGCACGCTGGAAGTGTTTACCATGTACCTGGCGGCATCGCTGATTTACTGGGTGATGGCGACCCTGCTTTCCGCACTGCAAAACCGTCTGGAAGCCCACGTTAATCGCCAGGATCAGGAGTAACGCATGAGTGCCATTGAAGTTAAGCAATTGACCAAGCAGTTCAAGGGGCAGACGGTGCTGCATGGGATCGATCTGGCGGTGGATGCCGGCGAAGTGGTGGCGATCATTGGGCCGAGCGGCTCGGGGAAAACCACCTTATTGCGTTGCATCAACCTGCTGGAGGAGCCGGATTCCGGCACCATTCGCGTCGGCGATATCCTGATCGACGGCAGCAAACCGCTGAGCAAACAGAAGAGTCAGGTGCGGGCGCTGCGTCAGCAGGTCGGTTTCGTGTTCCAGAACTTCAACCTGTTCCCGCACCGTTCGGTGTTGGAAAACATCATCGAAGGGCCGGTGATCGTCAAGGGTGAGGCGAAAGCCAGCGCGGAACAACGTGCCCGCGCGTTGCTGGCCAAGGTGGGGTTGAGCGGCAAAGAGCAGGCTTATCCGCGGCGGCTGTCCGGCGGCCAACAGCAGCGGGTGGCTATTGCGCGCGCGCTGGCGATGCAGCCGGAGGTGATTTTGTTTGATGAACCGACGTCGGCGCTCGATCCCGAGCTGGTGGGGGAAGTGCTCAATACCATGCGTTCATTGGCGGAAGAGAAACGCACCATGGTGATCGTCACCCATGAGATGAGTTTCGCCCGCGACGTGGCCGACCGGGTTATCTTTATGGACCACGGCCGCATCGTCGAGCAAGGCCCGGCCAAAGCGCTGTTCGCCAACCCGCAGCACCAGCGTACTCAGCAATTCCTCGACAAATTCCTGAATCAATAAGGCGGCGGGGGAGCCTCCCCCGACCGCATTCACTCAGTTTTCAATAATTCGTTTCGCGCAGCGGCGGCGAGAAACCCGCTGCGGCTGCCGTATCCTGGATGTTGCCGAACCAGAGAGTCAATGCGACTTAACAGGCGCTGGGGCAAGGTGATGTTAATCCGTTCGGCCCGACCGTCAAATTTATCCATATTGATAGCGACCAATAACCATTGTCCACCCTCGAAAGAGCCCGCACCTTTGGCAAGATGGGCAGCGACGGCATGCGGGCGCGGTATCGGTTGATTGTCTTCGCTCAACAACTCAAAGTGCGCATCCAGTGCGCTTTGGGCATCGATAAAAGCGTCGTCCAGGCTAGCGCCGGCGAAGTAGCAGCCAGGGACGTCGGGAAAGAAACCGCTGGCGCTGCCGTTTGACTCTGTATGGATATAAGCGGGATAAAACATGGTCTCTCCTGTTAACGCGTGGCGATGTGAAGCGCACTCAACCCCGCGTCTTTAAGTATCTGCCGCAGCGTGCCCAGCTTTAGATCTTTCTTTGGGGGCGGTACGGTGATGATCAGCGCAAAATCGGGATGTTTGAATTGATGGTGGCTACCTTTTACCCGCCGCAATACCCAACCGTGGCTTTCCAGTAACGCAATCAGTTCTGCACTCTTCACGATGTTATCGTCCTTAATCTACACACCATACACACTCTCAGGTAAGGAGATTAATACGCTAACGGCTGACCGGGCTGCGGACAATAAAAAACCCTGCACAGGTGCAGGGTTTGCGTGGCGGTATGCAAATCAGGCGGCAACGCATTGCCGCCTTGACTAAGCGTTAACCGATGGTCATCAGGCTGGCGTTACCGCCGGCGGCGGCAGTGTTGACGCTCAGAGAACGCTCGATCAGCAGGCGTTCCAACAGGATGTTGGTTTCACCGTGGGCAAAGCCCTGCACCGAGACGATCGCGCCGCCGCGCTGCGCGATCTGCTCGCACAAGGTGCGCAGCTGATCGGCATCGCCGTGATAGATGGCGGCGTCGAACTCGACCTTGTCCTGCTGCCAATCTTTGCTGAAGGCGATGCGCGCCTGTACATCGTTCGGCAAGCGGCGGAACAGGTTGCGTTGCAGTTCCGCTTCCGGCCACAGCGCGCTGCTGCCGACCGCCAGCACGGCGGCCAGTTGGATCAGCGCGTCGGTTTCGTTATCCGCCAGGCATAGCACGCGTTCACGCGGCAGCAGGGCATAGGTATTGCGCTCGCCGGTCGGGCCCGGCAGCGGGCGCACGGTGCCGCCCTGGCCCAGTTCCGCATAGCGCTGCGCCAATGCCGCCAGTTCGCCGTGTTGGCTGGTGATCGCCCATTTTTCCAGCGATTGCAGCGCGCCCAACAGCTGCGGCCGCGCGGTGGCTTCCATCGGGCGCTCTTCGTCCTGACGATGCAGCGTGCGCTGCAGCGCGTCGTCCGGACGGTTAGCCAGCAGACGGTACAGGTACAGCGGGCCGCCGGCTTTCGGACCGGTGCCCGACAGGCCTTCGCCGCCGAACGGCTGTACGCCGACCACCGCACCGACCATGTTACGGTTGACGTACAGGTTGCCAACCTTGGCGCGTTCGGTCACTCGCGCGATGGTTTCATCGATACGGGTGTGAATGCCCAGCGTCAGGCCATAACCGGCGGCATTGATCTGATCGACCAGCGCGTCCAGATTGTTGCGCTGGAAGCGCACCACGTGCAGCACCGGGCCAAAGATCTCCTTTTGCAGCTCGTCGAAGCTGTCGAGTTCGATCAGCGTCGGTTTGATGAAGGTGCCGCGCGCCCACTCTTTCTCATCCTGCGCGCTGCCTTTGGCGGCCTGGTAAACCTTGCGGCCTTTGGCGCGCATCGCCTGGATGTGGCGTTCGATGCCGGTTTTGGCTTCGGCGTCGATCACCGGGCCCACGTCGGTAGACAGGCGCTCTGGGTTGCCCATGCGGCATTCGGCCATCGCGCCGCGCAGCATTTGCAGCGTGTGCTCGGCCACGTCTTCCTGAATGCACAGGATACGCAGCGCGGAGCAGCGCTGGCCAGCGCTGTCGAAGGCGGAGGCCACTACGTCGGTCACGACCTGTTCGGTCAGGGCCGAAGAGTCGACGATCATGGCGTTCAGGCCGCCGGTTTCGGCGATCAGCGGTGTCGGACGGCCTTGCGGATCCAGACGACCGGCGATGCTGCGCTGCAGAATGCCGGCGACGTCGGTGGAGCCGGTGAACATCACGCCGCGGACGCGGGCATCGTTGACCAGCGTCGAGCCGACGGTTTCACCCTGGCCCGGCAGCAGCTGCAGCACGCCTTGCGGAATGCCGGCTTCCAGCAGGATACGCACCGCCTGCGCGGCCACCAGCGGCGTTTGCTCGGCCGGTTTGGCCAACACGCTGTTGCCCGCCGCCAGCGCGGCGGCGATTTGGCCGGTGAAGATCGCCAGCGGGAAGTTCCACGGGCTGATGCAGACCACCGGACCCAGTGGGCGGTGGCTGTCGTTGGCGAAATCGTCGCGCACCTGGCCGGCGTAGTAGTGCAGGAAATCGACCGCTTCGCGCACTTCGGCGATGGCGTTGTTGAAGGTTTTACCCGCTTCGCGCACCAGAATGCCCAGCAGGCTTTGCAGCTGGCTTTCCATCAGCTCTGCAGCGCGTTCGAGGATCGCGGCGCGCTCCGTCGGCGGCGTAGCGAACCAGATTGGGCCGGCGGCCGCAGCGGCGTCGAGCGCACGGCTGACTTCGCCTTCGGTAGCTTCACGCACGTAGCCGACCACATCGCCCGGCTCGGCCGGGTTGATCACCGGTTGCTCCACGCCCTGATCCAATTCGGCGTCGATGATCGGTTCCGCGCGCCATGGATGGCTGGCGCTGGTGAGCAGGGCGCTGGAGAGCGAGGCCAGACGCTGTTCGTTAGACAAATCCAGACCGCTGGAGTTGGTGCGCTTCTCGCCGTACAGCTCGCGCGGCAGCGGAATGCGTGGATGTGGCAGGCCAATCTGGCCTTCGCTGGCCGCCAGCGCTTCCACGGCGCTGACCGGATCGGCCACCAGCTCGTCGAGCGGCAGGGTGGCATCGGCGATGCGGTTGACGAACGAGGTATTGGCGCCGTTTTCCAGCAGGCGACGTACCAGATACGCCAGTAGCGTTTCATGGGTGCCGACCGGCGCATAGATGCGGCAAGGGCGGTTCAGCTTGCCGTCGGCCACTTTCCCCACCACCTGTTCGTACAGCGGCTCACCCATGCCGTGCAGGCACTGGAACTCATACTGGCCAGGGTAGTAGTTGTTGCCGGCCAGGTGATAAATGGCGCTCAAGGTATGGGCGTTGTGGGTCGCGAACTGCGGATAGATCAGGTTCGGCACCGACAGCAGTTTGCGGGCGCAAGCCAGGTAGGAAACGTCGGTATAGACCTTGCGGGTGTAAACCGGGTAGCCTTCCAGGCCGTCCATCTGAGCGCGTTTGATTTCGCTGTCCCAGTAGGCGCCTTTCACCAGGCGGATCATCAGGCGACGGCGGCTGCGTTGCGCCATGTCGATCACGGCATCGATGGCGAACGGACAACGTTTTTGGTAGGCCTGGATCACGAAGCCGATGCCATTCCAGCCGGCCAGCTGCGGTTCAAAGCACAGCTTCTCCAGCAGATCGAGCGAGATCTCCAGACGGTCGGCTTCTTCGGCGTCGATGTTGATGCCGATATCGTACTGACGCGCCTGCAGGGTCAGCGACAGCAGGCGCGGGTAGAGCTCTTCCATGACGCGTTCGTACTGCGCGCGGCTGTAGCGCGGGTGCAGGGCGGACAGCTTGATGGAGATGCCGGGGCCTTCATAGATGCCGCGGCCGTTGGAGGCCTTGCCGATGGCATGGATCGCCTGCTGGTAGGAAACCAGGTAGGCCTGCGCGTCGGCTTCGGTCAGGGCGGCTTCGCCCAGCATGTCGTAGGAGTAGCGGAAGCCTTTTTCTTCTAGTTTGCGCGCGTTGGCCAGTGCTTCGGCGATGGTTTCGCCGGTCACGAATTGTTCGCCCATCAGGCGCATCGCCATGTCCACGCCTTTGCGGATCAGCGGTTCGCCGCTCTTGCTGATAATGCGGTTCAGCGAACGGGACAGATTGGCTTCGTTATGCGTGGACACCAGCTTGCCGGTGAACAGTAGGCCCCAGGTGGCGGCGTTGACGAACAGCGACGGGCTGCGCCCCAGGTGCGAGTGCCAGTTGCCGTTGCTGATCTTGTCGCGGATCAGGGCATCGCGGGTTGGTTTATCCGGAATACGCAGCAGCGCTTCCGCCAGGCACATCAGTGCCACGCCTTCCTGCGAGGAGAGGGAGAACTCTTGCAGCAGGCCTTGCACCATGCCGGCGCGGCCGTTTGCACTTTTTTGGTTACGCAACTTCTCGGCGATGCCATAGGCCATTTTGTGAGTAGCCTGAGCAAGATCGGCGGGCAATCGCGCCTGTTCGAGCAACATCGGCACCGCTTCGGTCTCCGGGCGGCGATAGGCTGCGGTGATGGCGGCGCGAGTAACCGACTGCGGCAGAATTTGTTCGGCGAAATCGAGGAATGGTTGGTGTGACTCTTCCTGCGCTTGCGGCATAATGTCGTCCGCTTCAGCCTGGCCCGCAGCGGCCAGCGCTGGAATTTCAGGAATATCGGTACCGCTCTCGAGACGCTCGAGGTAATTAAAGATGGCCTGCTTGATGAGCCAGTGCGGCGTGCGATCGATGCGCTGCGCGGCGCTCTTGATCCGGTCGCGTGTTGCCTCGTCGAGTTTCACGCCCATTGTGGTAGTGCCCATGCCTGTCCAACTCCTGTGTTTAGAACCTATCCCATCAGGCTAGACAAACAGCAGGTCGGAAAGCCTGTTGGGATAGGTTCGTGAGATGTGTGGTGTCAAGAATGCTGACAATATCCTGCATGTTGCAACTTTGTGCAACCTTGTTAAATCAGGCTGATGAGCGAAGTGTGAGTTTCATCGATTTTTTAACATGGGCAGTTGGCACGAATGTTGCGTTATTGAGCGAATGCGGCGGGGTTTATGCTGCCGCAGACGCTTTACCTTGCGCTATATAAGGGTAATAACCAGGTGCAACTCATTTTGCTTGTCGTGAGTGCAACCTTTGGGCCCGGTAAATGTGACGCAGGGTAAACTTTGTGTAACTTTGTTGTTAAATATCTTGTTGGTTGATGAAAGGCTCATCTAGGATAACCGACGGTCAACAATTACGGGCAGAAACTATTTTACCTGCACTTGCTCGCAGGCTGCGCCACGTTCCGGTGCGGCGGCCAGTGAAATGCATTGCGCGTGGGTTTACCGGCGCCGGCTTGGCCGGAGCGAAACGCGAATAATAATGAAAGTGGAGAATTAAATGACAATGAGCACACCTATGCTGGTGACCTTCCTGGTGTACATTTTCGGGATGGTGCTGATCGGCCTGCTTGCCTACCGGGCAACCAACAACTTTGATGACTATATTCTCGGCGGCCGCAGTTTGGGCAGCGTGGTGACCGCGCTGTCCGCCGGCGCTTCCGACATGAGCGGCTGGTTGCTGATGGGCCTGCCGGGCGCCATCTTCCTCTCCGGCATCTCCGAAAGCTGGATCGCTATCGGCCTGACCATCGGCGCTTACCTGAACTGGAAGCTGGTGGCAGGAAGGCTGCGCGTACATACCGAAGCCAACAACAACGCCCTGACGCTGCCGGACTATTTCACCAGCCGCTTTGAAGACAACAGCAAGCTGCTGCGCGTGATCTCGGCCATCGTCATCCTGGTGTTCTTCACCATTTACTGCGCCTCCGGCATCGTAGCCGGCGCGCGCCTGTTCGAAAGCACCTTCGGCATGAGCTACGAAACCGCCCTGTGGGCCGGCGCCGCAGCGACCATCCTCTACACCTTTATCGGCGGTTTCCTGGCGGTGAGCTGGACCGACACCGTGCAGGCCAGCCTGATGATTTTCGCGCTGATCCTGACGCCGGTGATCGTGATCTTCGCCGTCGGCGGCATCGATACCTCGATGCTGGTGATCCAGGCGCAGAACCCGGCCAACCTCGACATGCTGAAGGGGCTGAACTTTGTCGCCATCCTGTCGCTGCTGGGTTGGGGCCTGGGCTACTTCGGCCAGCCGCACATCCTGGCGCGTTTCATGGCGGCGGATTCTCACCGCACCATCCGCAGCGCGCGCCGCATCAGTATGACCTGGATGATCCTGTGCCTGGCCGGCACCATCGCCGTCGGTTTCTTCGGGATCGCTTATTTCGCCAACAACCCGGAGCAAGCCGGTAACGTGTCGCAGAACGGCGAACGCGTGTTCATCGAACTGGCGATGCTGCTGTTCAACCCATGGGTGGCCGGCGTGCTGCTGTCGGCGATTCTGGCGGCGGTCATGAGTACCCTGAGCTGCCAGCTGCTGGTGTGCTCCAGCGCGATCACCGAAGATTTGTATAAGGCGTTCCTGCGCAAAGGCGCCAGCCAGCGCGAGCTGGTGTGGGTCGGCCGCGTGATGGTGCTGGTGGTGGCGTTGATCGCCATCGCATTGGCGGCCAACCCGGAGAACCGCGTGCTGGGCCTGGTGAGCTACGCCTGGGCCGGTTTCGGCGCCGCCTTCGGCCCGGTTGTGCTGATTTCGGTGATGTGGTCGCGCATGACCCGTAACGGTGCGCTGGCCGGTATGCTGGTCGGTGCAGTGACGGTAATTGTCTGGAAACAGTACGAGTGGCTGGGCCTGTATGAAATCATCCCGGGCTTTATCCTGGGCTGCCTGGCCATCGTGGTAGTGAGCCTGATGGGCCGCCAGCCTTCCGCCACCATGACCGAGCGTTTCGATCAGGCGGAAGCCGAGTACAAAACGGTGTAACTGCCGTTCGATGTCAGTCAGTAAGGGCGCGCAGAGCGCCCTTTTTTTTGCCTGCTTAACACCACCACCCGGCTGTAACACCTGGCGACATTTGATTAGAAAAAATCACGCTTGCGCCTCTTGTATTTCTTTTTGGCAGAATGATAATCACTCTCGTTGTATTTTACGTTTCTTTACATACTCGCCGCGGCTCATTGCGAGCCGGTTTTCTCTGCCGCCGCGGTCTTTTCAGGGGTGATTAGTTATGTTCGTTCCCTTTCTTATCATGTTCCGTGAGGGTCTGGAGGCCGCGCTGATCGTCAGCCTGATCGCCAGCTACCTGAAACGCACGCAGCGCAGCCAATGGCTGGGCGCGGTGTGGATCGGCGTGATAGTCGCTGCGGCGCTGTGTCTGGCGCTCGGCATCTTCATCAATGAAACCACCGGCGAGTTCCCGCAGAAACAGCAGGAGCTGTTCGAAGGCATCGTGGCGGTGGTGGCGGTGGTGATCCTCACCTATATGGTGTTCTGGATGCGTAAAGTCTCCAAGTCGGTCAAGGTGCATCTGGAAGGGGCGATCGATCAGGCGCTCAACGCCGGTAAAGGGCAGGGCTGGGCGCTGGTGGCGATGGTGTTCTTCGCCGTGGCGCGCGAAGGGTTGGAGTCGGTGTTCTTCCTGCTGGCGGCGTTTCAGCAAGACGTGGGCGCTGCGGCGCCGATCGGCGCGGTGCTCGGCCTGGTGGCCGCCATCGTGCTGGGGATGATGATTTATTGGGGCGGGGTGAAGCTGCACCTGGCCAAATTCTTCAAATGGACCAGCCTGTTCATTCTGTTCGTCGCCGCCGGCCTGGCCGCCGGGGCGATCCGCGCCTTCCACGAAGCCGGCTTGTGGAACCACTTCCAGGACATCGCCTTCGATTTCAGCGGCACCCTGTCGACCCATTCGCTGTTCGGCACCCTGCTGGAAGGCATTCTCGGGTACCAGGAAGCGCCGACGGTCAGCGAAGTGGCGGTCTACTTCCTGTATCTGATCCCGGCGCTGATTTTCTTTTTCCTGCCGCAGCGCGCGGAGCCGGCAGCGGCCCCGGCGCAACGTAAAATCAATCATTAATGTTTAATAGGGAATCTCGTATGTCTACTCCGTTATTTCGCCGTAAGGCGTTGCACGCAGCATTACTGGCTATCCCGGCGTTTGCGCTGAGCATCGACGCGTTGGCGGCGGACGTGCCGCAGGTCAAGGTTACGGTTAACGACAAGCAGTGCGAACCGATGCAGCTGACGGTGCCGGCCGGCAAGACGCAGTTTGTGGTGCATAACACCAGCCAGAAAAACGTCGAATGGGAAATCCTGAAAGGGGTGATGGTGGTGGAAGAGCGCGAAAACATCGCGCCGGGCTTCACCCAGAAAATGACCGCCACGCTGGAAGCGGGCGAATATGACATGACCTGCGGGCTGCTGAGCAACCCGAAAGGCAAACTGACCGTCACCGCGGCAACCAACGGCGCCACCGACGGCAAACCGAACGCGCTGGATCTGGTTGGCCCGATCGCTGAATACAAAGTCTACGTCATCAAAGAAGTCGACGGGCTGGTGAAACAGACCAAGCTGTTCACCGACGCGGTGAAGGCCGGCAACGTGGAACAAGCGCGCAAGCTGTACGCGCCGACCCGCCAGCACTATGAGCGCATCGAGCCGATCGCCGAGCTGTTCTCCGATCTGGACGGCAGTATCGACGCCCGTGAAGACGATTACGAGAAGAAATCGGCGGATCCGAATTTCACCGGTTTCCACCGTCTGGAGAAGGCGCTGTTTGCCGATAACTCGACCAAAGACATGGGCAAATATGCCGATCGTCTGTATCAGGACACCGTTGAACTGCAAAAGCGCGTGGGTGAACTGACCTTCCCGCCGAGCAAGGTGGTGGGCGGCGCAGCCGGGTTGATCGAAGAAGTGGCGGCCAGCAAGATCAGCGGTGAAGAAGATCGTTACAGCCGCACCGACCTGTGGGATTTCCAGGCCAACGTCGACGGCGCGCAGAAGATCGTCAACCTGCTGCGCCCGCTGTTGCTCAAGGCCAACAAGCCGCTGCTGGACAAGATCGACGCCAACTTCAAAACCGTGGACACCATTTTGGTGAAGTACCAAACCAAAGAGGGGTATGAGTCCTATGAGAAGCTGACCGATGCCGACCGCAATGCCTTGAAAGGGCCGATCACCACGCTGGCGGAAGATCTTTCCCAACTGCGCGGCGTATTGGGTTTGGACTGAGGCATACGGTTATGAGCAACAAGGCAGGCCCGAATAATGGGCCTCATCCGCACTTTCAAGGAGCTGCATCCCCTTCACGCCGCCGTTTACTGCAGGGGCTGGGACTGAGCGCGCTGGCGCTGGGTAGTGGCCGTCTGGTGCAGGCGGCGGACAAAGCGGCGGAACCGGTGGCGGCACCGCAGGATGAGCGCTGGCAGAAACAGCCGTTTTATGGCCGCCATCAGGCCGGGGTGCTGACCCCGCAACAGGCGGCGATGATGCTGGTGGCGTTCGACGTGCTGGCGACCAGTAAAGCGGACCTGGAGCGGCTGTTCCGGCTCCTGACCGACCGCATTGCCTTCCTGACCCACGGCGGCAAGGCACCGGAAGTGGATGCCAAGCTACCGCCGCTCGATTCCGGCATCATGGGGCCGGAGATTTACCCGGATAACCTGACCATCACCGTCTCGGTCGGCGCGTCGCTGTTCGACGAGCGCTTTGGCCTGCAGGCGCAAAAACCGCTGCGGTTGCAGAAAATGACTCGTTTCCCCAACGATGCGTTGGACGCCGGGCTTTGCCACGGCGATCTACTGCTGCAGATCTGCGCTAACACCAATGAAACGGTAATCCACGCGTTGCGCGATATTATCAAGCATTCTCCGGATTTGCTCAGCGTGCGCTGGAAGCGGGAAGGGTTTATTTCCGCGCACGCGGCGCGCAGCAAAGGCAAAGAGACGCCGATTAACCTGCTGGGCTTCAAAGACGGCACCGCCAACCCGAAAACCGACGACAAACCGTTGATGGATAAGGTGGTGTGGGTCGGCGACAATGTCGGCGAGCCGGCGTGGACGGTGGGCGGCAGCTATCAGGCGGCGCGCATTATTCGCTTCCGCGTCGAGTTTTGGGATCGTACGCCGCTGCAGGAGCAGGAAACCATTTTCGGTCGCGAAAAGCACAGCGGCGCGCCGCTTGGCATGAAGCATGAACATGACGAGCCGAACTACGCGAACGATCCCGACGGCAAGGTGATCCCGATGGATGCGCACATCCGGTTGGCTAACCCCCGCACGCCGGAAAGCCAAAGCAACCTGATGCTGCGGCGTGGCTACAGCTATTCCCTTGGCGTTTCCAATGCCGGGCAGCTGGAAATGGGGCTGCTGTTCGTCTGCTATCAGGCCGATCTGGAGAAAGGATTCCTGACGGTGCAAAAAAGGCTCAACGGCGAAGCGCTGGAAGAATACATCAAGCCGATCGGCGGCGGATATTTCTTCGTATTGCCGGGCGTGAAAGAGAGCGGCGACTATTTGGCCAGCGGCCTGCTCAAGGCCTGAGTGCGCAATGACGAGGCGGGATCTCCCGCCTCGTTTTACTTTAGCTTGCTTATTACCCGGACATTAAGCGACGGAGTTCAATTCAATCCTTCGCCTGCGGATTAAAAAATCTGAACGACCCGCCGACTTTAGATTGTGCAAAATTTAATCATAAAACCAAAGTGTCATTTGCGGTTTTTAATTGTAATTTATTGATATTAATGTGATTAAAATTTTTATGGAATGACGTGCCGAGCGTGATATAGTGTTTTTGCGCTCACTAAAAACAAAACATATAAAATTTTTTTACATTTTAGTAACGCGACAGGATTGAATGTCATTATACTGTAATCATCTGGCGGTAGTTTTCACACGGTGCACAGCTTGAAGCTGTAAATATCACTGCGGGGATCGCTAATGGTAAAGTCCTTGGTTGGGCTGGAAAGAAAAAATAACACATCTCCCCTGATTTCTCGTTGTAACGAGGGTTCTCTCTCCGACTCTCTTTTACCGGCAACCCCGCACTCTTATCGCTATCGAATCTCATCACTTTTTACTCCACGTTTATTGATGCAGTCCGCGTTGTCCCGTGAAGACACGGCGCTTAAGCGTTGCCGTCGATTCACCTTGTCCCTTGGCTCTTATTGGCTCGGAGGAGGCCAAAACCTAATACGTGTGTGAAACATAATCGCGCGGCCCGGCCGTTGCGGTAGGTGAAACAAACTGTAAGGTGCCACTATGGGTAGACAGAAAGCAGTGATCAAAGCACGTCGTGAAGCGAAACGCGTTATTCGTCGTGACGCTCGTAGTCATCGCCAGCTGGAAGAAGAGTCTGTGACCTCGCTGGTGCAAATGGGGGGAGTCGAGTCTATCGGCATGGCGCGAGACAAGCGCGATAGCTCACCCATCGAGGCTAGAACCGAAGCTCAGGGTCATTACTTATCAGCCATAGAGAATAAGCAGCTGATTTTCGCCACCGGCGAAGCCGGCTGCGGCAAAACATTCATCAGCGCCGCCAAGGCGGCGGAGGCGCTGATCCATAAAGAGGTGGATCGGATTATCGTTACCCGTCCTGTTTTGCAGGCGGATGAAGACCTCGGTTTCTTGCCGGGTGATATCTCCGAAAAATTCGCGCCTTATTTCCGCCCGGTGTATGACATTCTGGTGCGCCGTTTGGGTTCCTCCTTTATGCAGTACTGCCTGCGCCCGGAAATCGGCAAGGTAGAGATTGCGCCGTTCGCTTATATGCGCGGGCGCACCTTCGAAAATGCGGTCGTTATCCTGGATGAAGCCCAGAACGTCACCGCCAGCCAGATGAAAATGTTCCTGACCCGCCTGGGTGAAAACGTGACGGTTATCGTTAACGGCGACGTGACCCAGTGCGACTTGCCGCGCGGCGTGAAATCCGGCCTCAGCGATGCATTGGAGCGCTTCGAAGAGGACGAGATGATCGGCGTCATCCGCTTTGAAAAACAGGACTGCGTACGCTCCGCTTTGTGCCAGCGCACGCTCAACGCTTACAGTTAACCTATCCGCTACTGAAAAAAGGTCGCCTCGGCGGCCTTTTTTATCTGCGCAATTTCCCTTCTCGTTTAACCTTTGTGTAAATTATTGTGGCTTTTTGTATAGATTTTCGTTGAGTTAGCGTTAATGATTAGTGGGTTCCAGATTGGCGCGCAACTTGCGTGCGCCGCCAAAAGGACACTATCTGGGGTGTGCGCCGTGCGGCGCATTGCGTGTGGGTTCTTGATGCGATTCAAACATGAAATATATCATTCTGATTTTGCTTATTTTATGCGTCGTCTATGTGCATTACCGCGGACGGGTTCGCTACAACGTGTGGCGTCAGCTGTCTGACCATTCCACCTTTACCGCACCGCTGAACGTCTTCATGTATCTGTTTTCCCGCGTGCCGACCACGCCGTACCTGAAGCCGGAGCAGTTCCCTGAGCTGGCGGTACTGCGGGAGAATTGGGAAACCATCCGCGACGAAGGACAGAAGCTGATGGAGATCCAGCAGATCAAAGCGTCCGATCAATTCAACGACGCCGGTTTCAACTCGTTCTTCAAGACCGGTTGGAAGCGCTTCTACCTGAAATGGTATGAAGACAGCCATCCTTCCGCCATGACCCTGTGCCCGCAGACCACGGAATTGCTGCGCAGCTTGCCTTCGGTCAAGGCGGCGATGTTCGCCGAACTGCCGGACGGCAGCCGTTTGCCGCGCCACCGCGATCCTTACGCCGGTTCGCTGCGTTATCACCTGGGGCTGATTACCCCCAACGATGACCGCTGCTTCATTGAGGTGGACGGCGAGCGCTACAGCTGGCGCGACGGTGAAGGCGTGATGTTCGATGAAACTTACCTGCACTACGCGGAAAATCAGAGCGGGCAGAATCGTCTGATCCTGTTCTGCGACATCGAACGGCCGATGCGTTATCGCTGGGCGCAGGCGGTTAACCACTGGCTGGGGCGCAATTTGATGAGCGCCGCCACCGCGCCTAACGAAGAGGGCGATCGCACCGGCGGCGTCAACAAGATGTTCAAATACATCTATGCGATACGCCGGGTGGGGAAACGCCTGAAGGCCTGGAACCGCACCGGTTATTACATCATCAAATGGATTTTGTTCGGGGGGATCGCCGCGGCGATATTCTTCTCGGTATAACGAAGACAGGGGCGCACGGTGTGCGCCCCTTTTTGATCAGGCGAAGATAGTCATCATATAGGCGGCGAACAGCGCCAGGTGGGCAGTGCCGTTCAGCACGTTGGTGCGGCCGGTCGAGAACGACAGTTGGCACAGCAGCAGCACTGTCAGCATCACCACGATATGCGGCGTTTGCAGGCCGAAGATCAGCGTCTGTCCAGTCAGGGTGGCGATGATGGTGACCGCCGGAACCGTCAGGGAGATGGTCGCCAGCACCGAACCGAAGAACAGGTTCATGGCGCGTTGCACCTGGTTGTTCAACACGGCGCGCAGTGCCCCCAGCCCTTCAGGCGACAGGATCAGCAGCGCTACCAGGAAGCCGGTGAACTGAGCCGGCGCATTCATTTTGGTCAACAGACCTTCCAGCGGATTGGCGTTGAACTTGGTGACGGCGATAACCGCGATCAGGTGCACGATGAGCCAGGCGGCATGCCAGGCGCTGCTGTGCGAAGAGGGCTTGCCGTGGTGCGGGTCGCCATCGTCGTCTTCATGCTCGTACACGAACAGGCTCTGGTGAGTTTTGGTCTGGATCACCAAGAACACGCCATACATGGCGGCGGAGATCAGTGCCACCAGCAGCGCTTGCCCGGTGCTGAAGTTGCCGCCCGGCAGCGCGCTCGGGAATACCAGCACGATCACCGCCAGCGGGAAAATCGCCATCAGGTACTGTTTGATGCCGCCCAGGTTGACGTACTGGGTGGCGAACTTGCGCCCGCCGAGCAGCAGCGCGAAACCGACCAGGCCGGCGGAAACGATCATGATGATGGAGTACAGCGTGTCGCGCATCAACGCCGGCGCGGCGTCACCGGTGGCCATCAGCGCCGAGATCAGGCTGACCTCGAGGATCACCACCGACAGGCTGAGGATCAGCGAGCCGTAGGGTTCCCCCAAACGGTGCGCCAGCACGTCGGCGTGGCGCACAACGCTGAAGGCGCTGCTGAGGATACCCACCAGCGCGAGAATATTAATGCCAACGATCAGCGGAAAGTTATCGGTGCTGCCCCATAAATTCAACACCACCAGCGCGGCGATGGGGAAGATCAGTGAGTATTCGGTGTGGCGAGACTTGGTGGATCGGCCAGGATCGTGTTGCGACTTCATGAGGGTGGCACTCCTTCTCAAACAGCGTAGCCCGTCAGCGCCGGTCGCCGTGGCACGGCAACTCTGCGTTTCCAGTAGGTATTTTATATTAGGATACACCCGCGGCGCCGGTGTGATGTTGTTTTTATCTGAGAAAGCAATTGCTTGCTTTATGTGATCAGGGTAGCAAAAAAACCGCACGGGGTGCGGTTTTATTTACTTACTTTTACGCAATAACGCCGATTTTTAACGTTAGATTTGAGAAAAGTCGTGTTTACTTGTTTAGTTCGTGGTTAATCAAGGAATATACAGTCGTTAATCGTCAATATTATCCATGATTTCATGCCGTTTATTGTGGTAACCCTCTTCATTTAGTCCCTCACGCCAGTAAGGTACGGCATAAAGACGATTACGATCGCATTGGCGTTCGCGACGCAGGTAGCGGCGCAGCTCTACCACCAGGCGATCTTCACCGGCGAGCCAGAAGTGCGTTTCGCCCTGCGGCAGGGATTGTGCGCGGAAACGGGCGATCAGTTCGTCGGTGTTCTCCGTGCCGCCAACGATCCAATTCACCTCAACGCCGGCCGGTTTCTTCAGATCAATCACGTCGGCGGTGCTGTCGACGCGGACGAAAGCGCTCCCGGCGCTGTGCGGCGGCAGGTTCTCCAGCAGCGCGGCCAGCGCAGGCAGTGAGGAAGGATCGCCCGCCAGGCAGTAGAAATCGGCCGCCGGCAGCATAGGTTTCGGGCCACCTGGGTTGCTGATGCCGATTTTATCGCCGGCTTTCGCCTGGCGTGCAAAATCGACCGCTGGGCCCCGGTGATCGTGAATCGCGAACTCGATGTCCACCTCCGCCAGCTCCGGGCGCACGGCGCGAATGGAATAGGTGCGTACGATAGGACGCACCGCGTCTGCCGCCCACCGTGGACCGTTTTCGGTCAGCGTCGGCAGATCCGGCTGGGTTTGGCCGGCGAGCGGCAAAAATACTTTGATGTGTGCAGCAGCGGCGTTGGCCGGGTAGTAGCGCAGATCGGGGGCGGTAAAGGTGATACGGCGCAGGTGTGGCGTCATGTCCTGTACGGCGCTGACGGCGATCAGGTAGGGGGCGCGTGAGCGAGGGGCTTCGGTAGTCACGGGGATCTCCTTATAGTTCGTTTGGCGGTGAGTATATCATGCCGTTTGATAATGAGAATTGTTTGCTCATTGAGGCGCAGTCGCCTGTGGGCTAGGCTTAAGGTTCACGCAATACGCACGGGAGGACGTGATGCCCTATCAAGACACGAACGACTTGCCGGACAATGTGAAGCATGTGCTGCCGGCCCATGCGCAGACGATCTATAAGGAAGCGTTCAACAGCGCGTGGCAACAATATCAGGATCCTGAGGACCGCCGCGGTGACGACAGCCGGGAAGAGACGGCGCACAAGGTGGCCTGGGCGGCGGTCAAGCAAAGCTATCGCAAGGGCGACGATGAGCGTTGGCACAAAAAGTAACGCCTTTGTGCTCCGGTAAAAATCGCGCAGACGTTATGTTGACCTCGGCAATTAATATTATTGCTGCTCAGTACAAATACTTTTTCACTTTAACGCCGCTTTGCAACTTGATTGCGCGGCGGGAAAAGAATATGGTCATTGTTAATAGGCGCGGTTATTGAATTAATAAAATTCCGTAGCCAAAAATAAAATTGCAAAGATTCAGCAGTGGCGAGGGAGAACGAGAAATCGTATTCCCGGGAGGTTGTAACAGTGTTAACGCGAGATTTTCTGCAAAAAGCGGATTGCAAAACCGCATTCGGCGCTATTGAAGAGTCGCTGTTGCTGACGCCTGAACAGCGCGCAGCCTCGTTGGATTGCACGTTATCGCGTCGGCCGGATCACAGCCCGGTTTGGATATTCGGTTACGGTTCGCTGATGTGGAATCCGGTTTTTGAATCGGAAGAAGTGCGGCCTGCCCTGCTGCAGGGCTGGCACCGCGCGTTCTGCATGCGCCTGACCGCCGGGCGTGGCACGCTGCATCAGCCGGGGCGCATGCTGGCGCTGAAAGAGGGTGGCCAGACTACCGGATTGGCTTTCCGTTTGCCGGAAAGCAAGCTGCGCGAGGAGCTGGAGCTGCTGTGGAAGCGCGAGATGATCACCGATTGTTACGTGCCGACCTGGTGTGAGCTGCAGCTGGAGGGCGGTGAGGTTGTCACTGCGCTGGTGTTCGTGATGAACCCGCAGCACCCCCTGTTTGAGGCAGACACCAGCCACCAAGTGATCGCGCCATTGATCGCCAGCGCCAGCGGCCCGCTGGGCACCAACGCGCAATATCTGTTTGCGTTGGATAACGAACTGAAGCACCACGGCATGCAGGATGATTGCATCGGCGATCTGGTGCGTTACGTACAGCAATGGTTGCAGCAGAACCGCCCCGGCGCTTTCGGGGCGGAGGCCACGGCCTGAGGTGTTTGCGGGTTGGCAGAAAGTGAAGGGCTCAGCACGCTGAGCCCTTTTTAATATATCTAATACCTCTATTTAATAACTATATGCTGCATGATTACTTAAACCTCTTTCTCTGTATGGTTATTTATCTCTTTATTTTTAAAGCCTTTCATCATGTCCCCGCGTCTTCACCACCCGAGAGTTACGCTAAATAATTCACTTAGTATTAAATTGCATAACTAAAGGTTATTTCTTATTTGTTCAGCCCCGCAGGACTCCGTATCAATAATGGCAGACGCTACCGCAAGAAACAGGGAGACGGGATGAACTTTCAACAATTAAAAATTATTCGTGAATCGGCGCGCTGCAACTACAACCTGACCGAGGTCGCCAATACCTTATTTACTTCGCAATCCGGCGTAAGTCGGCATATTCGCGAGCTGGAAGAAGAACTGGGCATTGAAATATTCATTCGCCGCGGTAAGCGGCTGCTGGGCATGACCGAACCCGGCAAAGAGCTGCTGGTGGTAGCGGAACGTATTCTCAACGACGCCAATAACATCCGTCGCCTGGCAGACGTCTTCAGCAGCAACGATTCGGGGCAGCTGCATATCGCGACGACGCATACCCAGGCGCGCTACAGCCTGCCGGGGGTGATCAAAGAGTTTCGTGCGCTTTACCCGCGGGTGCGGGTGGTGCTCAATCAGGGTAGCCCGGAGGAGATCGTCTCGATGCTGGCCGCCGGCGAAGCCGATATCGGCATCGCCAGCGAACGGCTGATGAGCGATGAATCGCTGGCCGCGTTCCCTTATTACCGCTGGCATCACACTATTCTGGTGCCGGAAGGGCACGAGTTAACGCGCCAGCCGCAGGTGACGCTGGAAATGCTCAGCACCTTACCGTTGATCACTTATCGTCAGGGCATTACCGGGCGCGCGAAGCTGGATGCGGCGTTCAAAGCGGCGGGCCTGACGCCGGACATCGCGCTCAGCGCCCAGGACTCCGACGTGATTAAAACTTACGTCGAGCTGGGATTGGGCGTGGGCGTGCTGGCGGACATGTCGTATGAAAAAGAGCGTGACCGCGGGTTGGTCAGCCTCAATGCCGAGCACTTGTTTGAACCGAATACGGTATGGCTGGGTCTGAAACGCAGCCAGCTGCAGCGCAACTATGCCTGGCGCTTTATCCAGCTGTGCAACCCGACGCTGTCGCTGACCGAAATCAAGGACAAGGTGTTCTCGTCACAGCTGGATGCGGCCATCGACTACCAGATTTAATCAGACAACCGGGCCCCGCCGGATTGTCACGGGGAAGGGGGATTAGTCGTCGGTACGTTCGATCAGGTGACGTTTACTTTTTCTGAACGGGCCGATGGCTTCCCATTCCGGGAGTTCTTCGGGCGGACGCGGGTCGGTCAGATCCTTTTTGCCATTTTGGCTTCCTTTCTGCTCGTTATTTATACGCACCTCATCACATTTGGCCCCGTACTTTTCCAGCGATTGTATATACTTTTTCAGTGCGTTGAAGCTGGTTTCACATGTCATGGGGTGTCACCTCAAAGGCGGCCTGACGAGTATACAGCGCCAACACGCGGTGATTGATTGCGTGGCTGATAAGTATGTCCGGCGGAGGCACCGGCGTCAGCCTCTGCTCTTGCAGGTTCAGGCCATACAGATACAGTACCTGCAAGCAGTTGCGCAGCATATTGCCTTTCAGTGGATGTTGCGCTTCACGCAGGGAGAAATTCTCCAACGCGACAAGTTCGATAACGTTCTCTGCCTGGAGATAACGGCACAGGCAAAAGCCGGCGCGGCTGAGCGGGCTGGCCATTTGCCGATGACGAAAGCGAAAATCATCGGCGTTTGGGCATGATATTTAGAAAGAGAGCGCCAATTTAACGTATGCCCGTTTTTTCTGCCTTTTTGCCAGCACCGGTCTTGTACCGTCAGACGAGTCATAAACAGATCCGACTCAAGCAGGACGCTGTTCATGTCTGCCAGTGTTTGCTCTATCGCTCTCTCATGCCGGTGTGAGACGCCATTTTCTGATGGATGGTTTTCCATTTTCCCGTCCCTTGGGTGACCGAGCTCACGTTAATCACCCAATGAAACAGACTCAAACCCCGCCTTTCATCGCTGCGAACTGCGCCGCAAAACAGTTATCCATTGCGGCCAGGTGCTGTGAGAGTGCGATCTGGCGTGCAGTACTCTCTCTAATAATCAAAACCCCATCTATATATACAAAAAGAATATCTATAGTGATTTAAGTACCTTCAGCTGCCGATCGTGCTCGCATACACTCGCGAAATTATTATAAATTCCATCCGCTTGGAGAGTTTCAGATGAAAGCGCTCGTTCCTTCTTTGCTGTTTTTAGCCGTGGCGGCCAGCGTTAACGCGCAGGCGGCGACGCCGGCCAACACGCTGGTGATCGCGCAGTCTATCGATGACGTGGTCAGCTTTGACCCGGCCCAGGGATTTGAGTTAACCACGGTGCAGTCGTTCAACAGTCTGTATCAGCGTCTGATTCAGTCTGATCCGCACAACCCTATCGATCTCAAACCGACATTGGCCAGCAGCTGGCAGGCCGGTGCCGACAATCGCAGCCTGACTTTCAGCCTGCGCCCGGACGCCAAATTCGCCAGCGGCAATCCGCTGCGCCCTGAAGATGTGATCTTCTCGCTTTCAAGGGTGGTGAAACTGAATCTGGAGCCGTCGTTTATCCTGACGCAGCTGGGCTGGAACGCGAAGAACGTGGAGCAACATCTGAGCAAGGTGGATGATCACACGGTAAAAATCAGCTGGAGTGAAAACGTTAGCCCGGCCTTCGTACTCAGCCTGCTGTCAGCGCCGGTATCGTCGATCGTCGATGCCAAAGAGGCGTTGGCGCACCAGCAGGGCGACGATCTGGGGCACCAATGGTTGAACAGCCACTCCGCCGGCAGCGGCCCTTACAAAATCCGTACCTATGTGCCACACGAAGTGGTAGTGCTGGACGCCAACCCCGGCTCGCCGGAAGGGGCGCCGACGCTGAAAACCATCCTGATCAAAAACGTGCCCGATCCGGCTGCTCGCCGCTTGCTGATCGAGCAGGGCGATGCCGATATCGCGCGCAACCTGGGAGCAGACCAGATGGCGGCCTTGAAGGGCAAGCCGGGCGTCAAACCGCTGGCCATTCCTTACGCCTCGCTTTATTTCCTGCAGTTCAACGCCAAGGCGTCGCCGGCGCTTGGCAATCCGGCGTTCTGGGAGGCGGCGCGCTGGCTGTTCGATTACAAAGGCATCGCCGACGATTTGCTGAAAGGGCAGTTCCAAAGCCATCAGGCGTTCCTGCCGGACGGTTATCTGGGTGCGCTCAAGGATCAGCCGTATAGTTTCAATCCGCAAAAAGCCAAAGAGATACTGGCCAAGGCAGGGCTCAGCAACGTCAGTTTCCGTCTGGACGTCAACAACCAACCGCCATACCTGGATATCGCTCAGGCGCTGCAGGCCAGTTTTGCCCAGGGCGGCGTGAAAGTGGAACTGGTGCCTGGCATCAGTTCACAGGTCTCCACCAAGGTGAAATCACTTAACTACGATGCGACGCTGACTTCCTGGGGGCCGGATTATTTCGATCCTAACACCAACGCCGCAGCCTTCGCCTACAACCCGGAAGATGGCAGCAAGACGCTGGCCTGGCGCGCCAACTGGCAGATCCCGGCGCTGAGCAAGCTGACGTTGGCCGCCACCGCGGAAAACGATACCGCCAAACGGGTGGCCGACTATCAGCAGCTGCAAAAACAGGTGCAGCAAAGCTCGCCGTTCGTTATCGGTCTGCAGGCGCGCAGCCTGATTGCGGTGCGTGACAACCTCAAGGGCTATGTGCAGGGCATCAACCCTGACATGGTGTTCTACAGCAAGGTCAGTAAGTAATGGCCGGCGAACTGTCGGCCTCCGCCGGGGTTACCCGGCGGTATTGGCGCTGGGGTGGGCGGCTGCTCGGCGGCGCCTTGTCGTTGGCGTTAACGTTGCTTGGCCTATTGCTGTTCACCTTCATGCTGTCGCACCTGGCCCCGATCGATCCGGCGCTGCAGGTGGCGGGCGATCACGCGAGCGAAGCCACCTATGCGCAGGTGCGGCACGAGCTGGGGTTGGATCAGCCGTTGCCGGTGCAGTTTTGGCGTTATTTGGTGCACCTGGCGCACGGCGATTTGGGCATTTCGCGCATCACCGCCCAGCCGGTATTGAGCGATCTGCTGCGTACCTTCCCGGCGACGGTCGAACTGGCCACCTGCGCCATTATCCTCGGCGCCCTCGGCGGCATTACGCTGGCGTTTCTGGCGGTGCTCAAACCTGGCAGCTGGCTGGATAACGCGGCGCGTTTGCTGTCGTTGGTAGGCTATTCGGTACCGATTTTCTGGCTGAGCCTGCTTGGGCTGCTGCTGTTCTATGCCACGCTGCACTGGTCGGCGGGGCCGGGGCGGCTTGACGACATTTACTTGTACAGCATGGAACCGCGCAGCGGTTTCGTGTTGATCGACAGTTGGCTGTCCGGCGATCGCGAAATGTTCTACAACGCCATCGGCCACCTGTGGCTGCCGGTAGTGGCGTTGGCGCTGCTGTCGATGGCGGGCATTACCCGATTGCTGCGGGCGGCGATGCTGGAAGAGTGCAACAAGGAATACGTGACGCTGGCGCGTTCCAAGGGTGCCGGCCGCCTGCGCATTCTGCTGCGGCACGTGTTTCCCAACGTGCTGGGCACGCTGATCACCGTGCTGTCTCTCTCCTATGCCAGCCTGTTGGAAGGGGCGGTATTGACCGAAACGGTGTTCGCCTGGCCCGGCGTCGGGCGTTATCTGACCTCGGCGCTGTTTGCCGCCGACACGCCGGCGATCCTCGGCGCCACGTTGCTGATCGGCACCTGTTTCGTGTTGTTGAATGCGCTGGCCGACGCCTTGACCTATTTAGTGGATCCGCGAACCCGATGAGCCAATATCTCTCTGAACACGAACCGCAAAGCGAGCCGGCCATCGGTTACCGCAGCGGTCGCCGTCTGACCACGCTGACGCTGGGCGCGGCGCTGGTGGCGATTCTGATCGTCACCGCGCTGCTGGCCCCGTGGCTGGCGCCTTTCGATCCCAATCTGCAGCATATCGAGCTGCGGTTATTGCCGCCTTCCGCCGCACATTGGCTGGGCACCGACGGCTTTGGCCGCGATTTGCTCTCCCGCGTGATTTACGGCGCGCGGCCAACGCTGATTCTGGTGTCGCTGATTTTGGTGTTGACCATTCCCATCGGCCTGTTGGTCGGCATTTGCGCCGGCTACCTTGGCGGCTGGGTAGAGCGCATTTTGATGCGTCTGACCGACATTTTCCTGTCGCTGCCGAGTCTGGTGATAGCGCTGGCGTTCGTGGCGGTCATGGGGCCGGGGCTGATGAACGGCGCACTGGCGCTGGCATTGACCAGCTGGCCGGCCTTTGCCCGCCAGGCGCGGGCCGAAACCCTGGCGCTGCGCCGCAGCGACTACCTGGCGGCGGCGCGCATGCAGGGCATCAACGGGCTGCGGTTGATGGTCGGCCACATTTTGCCTTTATGCCTGCCGAGCGCGGTGGTGCGCGCGGCGCTGAGCCTGGGTGGCATCATTTTGTCCGCCGCCGGTCTGGGGTTTCTCGGCATGGGCGTCGCGCCGCCGACCGCCGAATGGGGCTCGATGGTGGCCGAAGGCAGTAAAGTGATTTTCGACCAATGGTGGGTCGCCGCCGCACCGGGCGGGGCGATCCTGTTCGCCAGCCTGGCCTTTAACCTGCTGGGCGATGGCCTGCGCGACAAAATGGATCCTCGTCATGGGCACTGATAACACCTTATTGACCGTCGAACGCCTGGCGATTGGCGTACCGGGGCCACAGCCGGTGGCGCTGGTGAAAAATATTTCGTTCAGCATGGGACGGGAGCGGCTGGCGCTGGTCGGAGAGTCCGGTTCCGGCAAGTCGTTGACCGCGCGTGCGCTGATGGGGTTATTGCCGCCGCCGTTGCAGCTGCAGGCGCAGCGTCTGACGTTGGGCGATGAAGACTTAACGCGCCTGAGCGAGCGCCAGTGGAGCCGCCTGCGCGGCGACCGGGTGGCGATGGTGATGCAAGATCCCAAGCATGCCCTGAATCCCAATCAGCCAATCGGCCGCCAGGTGGAGGAGCCGCTGGTGCTGCATGCGAAGCTGAGTCGCGCCGAACGGCGTGAAAAAGTGCTGGAGATGCTGGCGGCGGTGGGCTTGCCCGATCCGGCGGGGCTGTGCCGCCGCTATCCGCATCAGCTCTCCGGCGGCATGGGACAGCGGGTGATGCTGGCCATTGCGCTGATCAACGATCCGCAGTTGCTGATTGCCGACGAACCCACTTCGGCGCTGGATCATCAGATGCGCGATCAGGTTCTGCAACTGATAGAAAATCTGGTGGCGCAACGCAATATGGGCCTGATCCTGATCAGCCACGATTTGCAACAGGTGGCGCACCACTGCGAGCGTGTGCTGGTGATGTACAAAGGCGAACTGTTGGATCAACTGCCGGCGGCGGAGCTGGCGCAGGCCTCGCATCCTTATACCCGCACCCTGTGGGCGTGCCGGCCGAGCCGCGAGACGCGCGGCAAGCCGTTGCCCGTGTTGGATCGCGCGCTGTTGGAGACGTTGAAATGAGCGTGATCGCACTGGAGAAACTGAGCGTCAGTCACCGTCAGGGCTACGAGCTGCGCACCGTGGTGCATGGGGTTAACTTGCGCATCGAACCGGGTGAGTGTTTCGGGCTGGTGGGGCCTTCCGGCTGCGGCAAGTCCTCGTTGCTGTGGGTGCTGGCCGGGCTGAACGGCAGCTGGCAGGGAGGCTTTGAGTTGCTGGGGCGGCAGCTGCAGCCGGGGCAGGCGTTTACCGGCGAACTGCGGCGCGAGGTGCAGATGGTGTTTCAGGATCCTTATGCATCGCTACACCCCAAACACCGGCTTTTGCGCACGCTGTCGGAGCCACTCAAACTGCTGAAGGAAAGCGACATCGAACGCAAAATCAGCGCGGGCTTTCGCCAGGTCGGGTTGGATCCGCGCCTGCTGGATCGCTACCCGCATCAGCTGTCGGGCGGCCAGCGGCAGCGCGTGGCGATCGTGCGCGCATTGTTGTTGCGGCCGAAGCTGTTGCTGCTGGATGAGCCAACCTCGGCGTTGGACATGTCGGTGCAGGCTGAGATCCTTAACCTGCTCAACGAACTAAAACAGGCGGGCGATCTGACTATGGTGCTGGTCAGCCACGATGCGGACGTAATCGATCACATGTGCGATCGCGCGGTGGCGATGGCACACGGACGCATCATGGCTTGAATTCGTGCCCGCCAACGCGGCGGGCATATCCATCTTGGTAATAAATAAAGCAATTTATCGTCGTTCTGCCGTTAATTCTTACCCCCTACACTCGACAAACAGCGCAACCGCGTGATTGTGGAGAGTGTATCGATGAAACGGTTAATCCCAACCTTATTGTTTGGCGCGATGGCGGCCGCTTTCGGCGCGCAGGCCGCCACCCCGCAGGATACCTTGGTGGTCGTCAGTTCGCTGGAGGGCATTATCAGCCTCGATCCGGCGGAGAGTTTTGAAACCGTCAGCTCGGCCAATCTGGTCAACCTCTATCAGCGCCTGGTGGCACCGGATCGCAATGCGCCGCAAAAGCTGGCACCGGACGCCGCAGGCAGTTGGCAAGCGGGCGCCGATGGCCGCAGCCTGATCTTTACCCTGAAACCGCAGCAACGCTTTGCTTCCGGCAATCCGCTGCGGCCTGAGGACGTGATTTTCTCGCTGGTTCGCGCGGTGAAGCTGAACAAGGCGCCGTCGTTTATCCTCGGTGAATTTGGCTGGACGCCGGATAACGTTGAGCAGCAGCTGAAGAAGGTGGGGGATAACCAGGTGCAACTCAGTTGGCCGGCCAACATCGGCAGCGAGCTGGCGCTGCGCCTGCTGACGGCGAATGTGGCCTCGATCGTGGATGAGAAGCTGCTGAATGAGCACGCGCAACAGGGGGATTACGGCAATGCCTGGTTGCACAGCCATTCCGCCGGCAGTGGCCCGTATCGGGTGAACAACTATGTGCCGCACGAGGCGCTGCTGTTTGGCCGCAACGACTATGCGCCGTCGCCGGCCAGGCTGAAAACGGTGTTGTTCAAGAATGTCAGCGACGCCGGTACTCGCCGCTTGCTGCTGCTGAAAGGGGATGCCGATGTGGCCTACGATCTGGGGGCCGATCAGTTCGACTCGCTGCGCAATGCGCCCGGCGTACGCATCGAGCAGGCCGATGCGCCCAGAGTGTATTACCTCGGTTTCAACACCGGCAGCAAAGACAATCCGTCGCTGGGCAACCCTGCATTATGGCAGGCGGCGCGTTGGTTGGTGGATTATCAGAGCATCGCCGAGCAGCTGCTGAAAGGACAATATCGCGTGCATCAGGCCTTCTTGCCGCAGGGATTGGACGGAGCGCTCGACGAGCGGCCGTTTAAGCTCGATGTCGCCAAGGCCAAACAGATCCTGCGTGAGGCCGGCATTGCCGAAGGCACGCGCATCAGTCTGATCGTCATTAACCAGCCGCCGTATACCGACATCGCGCAGGCGCTGCAAGCCAGCTTTGCGCAGGCCGGGCTGCGGCTGGATATCCAGCCGGTGGTGGAGAGCGATTTGTGGGGCAAAATGCGTGGCCGCGATTTTCAGGCGATTTTCACCTACTGGGGTGCCGACTACCTGGATCCGAACACCAACGCCAGCGCCTTTGCCTACAACGTACCGGGCGGGCCGAAAACCCTGGCCTGGCGCACCCAGTGGAGCATTCCGGCCATCAGTGCGCAGACGCGTGCGGCGGCTGCGGAGGGCAACAGCGCCGCACGCGGCGCACGTTACGTCGCGCTGCAGCGGGAATTACAGGTTAGTTCGCCCTATGTGGTGACGCTGCAAGGGCAAACGCTGGTGGCATTGCGGGACAATGTTGAAGATGCCCGGGTGGATATCGCCAACAGCATGCTGTATCTGGACCGGGTGAGTAAGTAGCGACAGCGCCGCGCGCCTGGCCGAGCTTTGTGTCGCGTCGAAGGTCGACAGCGTGTGAACTTGCGTGCTGTTGCAACCACGAATTACGAGGTGTTGTGTCAGAGTGAAATAAAATGAAATTTCATAACGTGCTCACGTGACGATGATAGGTTGGGATTGCAAGACGGCGTTGGTTATGCCGTCCACCGCCACCGTCCGCATTGATGCGGACACATCATGTCAGGAGAGATTATGGACAATAACGAAAACGTTTCAGTTGAGCGCGCAGCAACCTTGCTCGCCACCGGTGAGGTTGTGACGCCGGAACAGTTTTATCAGGACAGCGACGGCAGCAACTGGGGGCCGGCGATCAACAAAGCGGCGGCGGCGGCGCTGCAAGCCGGCGGCACGTTGTCCCTGGGTAAACGGGTGTATACGGTCGCCGGGCATGTACTCATTCAAACGACAACGGACATCTACGGCGGCATCGGCTTGCGGGTGGTCGGGTTGGGGCGGGCGACCAAAATCGTCAAGACTGCGGACAGCAGTTATACCAATGAACAAGGCGAAACGAAGAAAGCGGTGATCGTGGTGAAAGGCTTCGCCAATCTGACGCTGCACGGCTTGACGTTGCGGGATGATACCGGCGCAGACGATACCCACGGCGTATGGTTCAGCGATCTCAATATGACGAAGTTTGATATCCGTGACATCTACACCAAGGTTGGCGGTTATTCGCTGTTTGTGTCGGGCGACATGTTCATTAACTGGCTGGTGAACGTGCAGATGGAAGCTAACGCCAATCGCCCGGGAGATGGTGTGCTGTGGATGAACAAGTCCGGCACCACCAACTTTATCGATGGGCTCTACGCCGCTCACGCCAAGGGCACTGCGTTCAGAATTTCAGGGTTCTATTCCACCATCGGCTCGTTGGCCGCGGATGACTGCACCGGCGATATCTACTCTTTCAAGGATTTTAACGGCACGATCAATTCATTGGGCTGTGAGAACCGCAACACGCAGCGTGCCGCCAGCGTCAGCGTGCTGTCCACCAACTTTGCTCAGGGCACGATAGGCAATATCAATATCCAGGACGCGCAGAACGTGGAGAGCGGGGGCGTGTTGTGCCGATTCATTAACGAATCCCGTTGGGATATCGGTCAGTTGAATCTTTACAGCGGTTCGAAGACGCCTTTCCCGATGGCAATCGCCGCCTGTAACAACAATACCGAGGTAACTTTCAGTAACGTATACAACGGCGGCATCCCGGTGGCCGGCAAAAGCAGCGTTGACGTTACGTCGTTTTTAAGCGGGGTCGAAACGATGTACAGTCTGGGCGAGCGGGGGATTGCCCCTTCCTCCACCAGCAATCATTTGCCGCGTAATATCTCGAAACAGCCATCGTGGACTTTTTTAGGCACACTGACCGCGCCGGATCGGCAACCCACAACGCACATTACGCTTCAGCAGGGCGTCAGCACCAAGGTGCTGGCGTGCGATTTATATATCACGTTCGATCTGTCTTCGCAGGCGACCGCCTTTGTCGTCAATAAAGGTAGCTATAGCGCGAAAGGCGCCTTTATGTTGCGGCGCACCGGGCCGTTGAGCTGCGAAATATATTATCGCGTCGAGAAGGATTTCGGCTTTGGCAGCTATCAGGTGCAGACTACGCGTGGCAGTTACTGGCGGCCGGACGGCGCTTCGTTGAGCACGCCTCCCTCCGATGCGTTGGAAATCCGTAGCGACGAGGTGTTATCCACGACCAAACTCGCGGTGATCCAGCCGCTGGCCAATCCGACAACGGCCAGCACGGCAGAAGTGGCCGGATTGCTCAACCGGCTGATCGAGGCACTGAAGAACTAACCGAACAGCGCCGGCGTATTTTGGTCGGCGTCCATCAAGAGCTGCAGCCAGCCGGCCACCGCCAAGGCGATACCGAAAGGTTGCGGCGTTCGCCAGGCGCGGCGGTTATGCAGGCCGTGCGCTACAGCCAGGCTTAACCCGAACGCCGCCGCCAGGCAGAGCAACAGCGGCAACGTCGTCCAACCGAGCCAGGCGCCTAGTGCCGCCAACAGTTTGAAATCACCCTGACCGATGCCGTTACGTCGCCGCGCCTGCCGATAAAGCGCGTTGAGCAGCCACAGCGCGCCGTAACCGGCCACAGCGCCGATAACCGCATCGTCCAGCGGCGCCCAGCGGGCGTCAAGGTTACACAGCAGCCCGCTCCACAACAGTGGCTGGGTGAGCCGGTCCGGCAGCCATCGGTGGCGCCAGTCGAGCCAGCTCAGGGCGATCAGCAGCGCCGCGGCCGGTGGCAGCCACAGCCGGTGCGCTGCCGGCAGGTCGAAGGGCAATGTCGCCAATGCTAAACCGAAGGCTGTCAGCAGCAGGCTGCAGCGGCGCAATCTCGGCGGGTTGGCGCGTACGTACTCCGTTCGTTCCAGCCAGGTGATGAGCGAGAAGGCAACCATGCCTGCTGACAGCAGCGCGGTGAAAAACAGCGCTTGCCACAGTAAAGGAATAAACATTCAGGGTTCCGCCAGCCGTAAAACAGACGTTTAAAATAACGGCAAAATGCACATTTCATCGGGATGAAACGCGGTGCTCTGCCGGATATGCGTGGTTGTTCGCAACGTGGCTTGGCGTATTGCATGATGAAACAAGCATCTACGTGTCGGCTCGCAGCTTTTACCGCACGTTTTTTCGGCAAAATTGGCGCTAAAATGGTATGAATTCACTGGGTGAACGGCGTGGCCGAGTTAATGGCACTATGTGACGGCGTCACAAGGTGCGATTGGGGTTTATCCTATTGTTTCTGCTCGTCAAGCCGCTAGGCTTAAGGGAGAGGCGCACCCGCCAGGCCGGGGGCGCGAGTTTTTTCAGATCTGCCGCGGGAAAAGCGGCGGCAAAGCAGTGAGTTGGTGTATTCCAGGAAGGAGATAAGCCAACGGTGTCATGAAAGACGTGATTCAGGCAATACTCATCAAGACCCAAAAAAGACTCTGGCGCTGCCGCCAGACGGCGTGGCTGGCCGGGCCGCTGGTGTGGCTGGCCGGCGCGTTGCCCGTGTACGCTGAGTCGCCACCGGCGCCGGATACCGTAAGTCCTTCCGAGCAGCAAGCCGCGGATCCGGCCAAAAACTTGCCGGAGCTGGGCGGCGCGCCCGACGACGCCGCGCGCGAAAAGCAGTGGGCCGAGATGGCCAAACAGCTCGGCGAAAAAGATCTGAATAACGTTTCACGTCAGCAGATGCGCAGCCGCGCCGAGGACTATTTGCTGGGCCAGGCGACGGGCGCTTTGCAGCAACAGGCGCAGGAACTGTTGTCGCCGCTGGGCACTGCCCGGTTATCGCTGAAGATGACCGGCGAGGGCGACTTTACCGGCAGCAACGGGCAGTTATTCAGCCCGCTGTACGACGTCGACGGATTGCTGACCTACAGCCAGATCGGCTGGCTGCAGCAAAGCGCCGGGGCGCTGGGTAATTTTGCGCTGGGGCAGCGCTGGATCGTCGGCGACTGGCTGCTGGGCTACAACACGGCGCTCGACAGCGATTTCGCCCGGCAGCGCAATCGCGGCAGCGTCGGTGCGGAAGCCTGGGGAGACTACCTGCGTTTCTCCACCAACTATTACTACCCGCTGTCGGCGCTGTCGCAGCAGCCCGGCGACGGGGTGTTTTTCAGCCGTCCGGCACGCGGTTACGAAATCACGACGCAAGGCTACTTGCCGTTTTACCGCCAGATCGGCGGTTCGCTCAGCTATGAGCAGTACCTGGGCGACAATGTCGATCTGTTCGGCAGCGGCAAAAAGCAAAATGATCCGCGCGCGATGCAGCTGGGACTCAATTACACCCCGGTACCGCTGGTGACGATGAAGGCGTTGCACAAGATTGGCGCGGGCGGGCAGAGCCAGGACCAGGTTGAACTGGCGTTGAGCTATCGGCTCGGCGTACCGCTGGTGAAGCAGATTTCGCCGGAGTACGTGGCGCAGGCCAAGTCGCTGCGCGGCAGCCGCTACGATCCTATCGAACGCAAGAACGTGCCGGTGCTGGAGTTCCGCCAGCGCAAGACACTGCAGGTGTTCCTCGCCACGCCGCCGTGGAGCCTGCAGGCGGGAGAAACCGTGCCGCTGGTGCTGGAGATCAAGGCATTGAATGGGATTTCTCACGTCAGTTGGCAGGGGGATACGCAGGCGCTGAGCCTGACGCCGCCGCATAATGCCAACGATCCGCAGGGCTGGACGGCGATTGTGCCGCCGTGGGATGACGCGCCGGGTGCCGCCAACAGCTATCGGTTGTCGGTCACGCTGGAAGACGATAAACAGCAGCGCGTGACGTCCAACTGGATAGAGCTGAAAGTGGCGCCGCCGCTGACGGCGACCACCGGGGAAGACGCGGACCTGCCGCCGATCAAAACCCTGACGCCGCCGCCCATTCCGGCGCAAACCGGGCCGCTGTACGGCGGCGATTAACCGTTTTTACCCTGCAGCACCCACACGGCCGCCTCGACGCGGGATTTTAGCTTCATCTTTTTCAGCAGGTGTTTGACGTGCACCTTGACGGTGCTTTCGGTGATGGTCAGGCGGCGGGCGATCAGTTTGTTCGGCAGCCCCTGAGCGATCAGCTTCAGGATATCCCGCTCGCGCGGCGTCAATTGCTGAATATCGCGATCGGCGCTGGGGCGGTTTTCCCGCAGGCTGGCGGCGAGGATTGGCGTCAGCGTCTCGCTCAGCACCATCTGCCCGGCCGCCGCCTGATGCAGCGCTTTCAGCAGATCCTCCGGCTCCATATCTTTCAACAGATAGCCGTCGGCGCCGCGTTTGAGCGCGCTGACGACATCGTCTTCATGGTTGGACACGCTGAACACCACGACGCGTCCTGACAGGTCGGTTTGGCGTAAGCGATCCAGCGTTTCCAGCCCGTTGATGCCGGGCATGTTCAGGTCGAGCAGGATCAGATCCGGATCGTGCTGTTCCGCCAGCGCGACCCCTTGTTCACCGTTGCTGGCTTCGGCGATGACCTGCAGGCGAGCGTCCATGCCAATCAGCTGTTTTACGCCGTTGCGCAGCATCGGGTGGTCGTCGATCAGTAAGATTGTGGCGGCGGTTTCTGTCGTCATGGTGTCTCCGTTAGTCGATGGCGTGGTTATCCGGCGTGAAGCTGACCCGCACCTCGGTGCCGCCGCCGCTGCGCGGTAAAATGTCGCAGCGGCCGTGCAGGCTCTTGGCGCGATCGCGCATGATGATCAAGCCGTAATGGTCGGGGCGGGAAGTCTCGGCCGGCAGGCCGCGTCCGTTGTCGCATACGCTCAGGGTCACTTCGCCCCGTTTGTTGATGACCTGAATGCTCACCTGGCTGGCGGCGGCATGCTTAAGGATGTTGCTGAGCGCCTCGCGGGCGATCTGCAGCAGGTGAATGGCCTGGTAGGCGGGCACCGTGCGCGGCCCCAGTTGGTAATCGAGATGGATGGTCAGACCCAATTTGGGATTGAACTCCGCGACCGTCGATTGCAACGCCGCCAGCAGGCCCGGTTCGGTCAACTGCAGGCGGAAGGTGGTCAGCAGCTCACGCAGCTGGCGATAGGCGCCGTTCAGCTCTTCGCGCATCTGTTGCACCAGCGCCTGGCTGGCGGACGAGAGTGTTTCGCCCTGCATCTGCAGGCAGGCGATTTGCATCTTCAGGCAGGAGAGCGATTGGGCGATGGAGTCGTGCAGCTCGCGGGCGATTGCCGCCCGTTCTTCCATCAACATCAGCTGCTGCTGGTGGTCGACCTGACGTTCGATGGCCAGCACGCTGGTTAACTGTTCTACCAGGGTGTTGATCAGTTGGCGGTGCTCATCGTTCAGCGGCTGTTGCGGCGCATGCTGCGCCACGATTACGCCGTAGTCGCCGAGCTTGTCGCTCAGGCTCCAGCTCAGCGACGGATTGTCGGGAAGCTGGCGGTCGCTGTCGTTCAGGCAGGCGCTGCATACCGGGTTATGGCAATGCTCCGGCCGCAGCGGCTGGTTGCCGCTCAGCTGCAACAACGGTTCCCGGCTGTCGTTTTCATACAGCCGTACCTGAATGGCGCGCAGCGGCGTCAGGGTTTGCAGTTGGTTGAGCAGCGGCGTCAGGCGGCTGCACAGCGGCTCGCTGGCGTGCAGCAGGCGGCTGGCTCGGTAGAGGAAGCTCAGCACCTGATTTTTCTGCTGCAGGTCGGCGGTCTTCTCGGCCACGCGCTGCTCGAGCCCGCTATAGGTGGCCGACAGCTCGTCGGACATGGTGTTCAACGCGCCGCCAAGCGACGCCATTTCATCCTGGTGGCCACGCTGCGCAAAGCGGCGGCTAAAATCGCCGCGGCCTACCGCCAACGCCATCTCCACCAGCTGTCGCCACGGATGCAGCAACCGGCGGCGCAGGTAGCAGGTGGTACCGATCAGCAGCAGCAGGGTCAGCGCGATGAAGCCGGCCTGCACCAGCGTCACCATCAGCAGGCGACGCTCGGTTTGCCTGTCGATATCCGAGACCAGCTTATCCAGCAGCTGTACGAAGTGCGCCACCTGCGGCGCGGCGTCGGCCGGGCGCTGTGCGGTTCGCAGGCGAGGTTGCAAGGTTTGTTGCCAATAGTCGCGCAAGGCGTTGAAAGGTTGTGTCAATCCCTCCTGTTCCACCGAACGCTGCAGGTCGGGGCTGTTTTCGTCGCGCTCCAGCTCCCGGATCAGCGTTTCGTGCCGTTCATCCAGCGGCACCTGCGCCAGCAGCCGGTAACTTTGCATACGCAGCGAACCGGCCTTGTTGATGGCGTGTGCGTTGCCCTGAATGCTCTGCGACATCCAGGCGGAAATCCCCATGCCGGCCACGCCCAGAATGCCCGACAGCAACATCAGCAGGGCGACCTGATTTACGATCGAAAGCGGAGCCAACAGGCGTTTCATAAGCGCGGATTCCTGGCATTTGGCGCCGCTGAAGCTCAGGGGCGAAGGCGGCGGCGGGGGTAAACAAGTAACGATTCAGCCGTATTTTTGATTATCCCTGAGCATAACCCCATACCTCGAATGAAGTACCCATTAGTTTCCGATGGCGGGGCGGGACGATGAAAGTGATGAGTGTTTTATTTTCAATGCGTTGATTTTAATTAATTTAATTTTTAATAGGGGCGTACCCCTAAGGGGATGAAGGCGCTATTTACGTCGCCAACTACTTGCACTCGGGTTGATATACATCAACTTTGCCGCCGGGGCCGCCCCCTAGGGTGTGCGGAATGATCCCCCCGTGTCTGAGGTTTTTATGTCGCAACTTGCAACGCCTTCATCAAAGAAAACCGGTGCGCTGATTCAGGACTGGCGTCCTGAAGACAGCGCCTTTTGGCAGCAGCGTGGCCATCGTATCGCCACCCGCAACCTGTGGATTTCCATTCCCTGTCTGCTGTTGGCCTTCTGCGTCTGGATGCTGTTCAGCGCCGTTGCGGTCAATCTGAACAAGGTCGGCTTCAACTTCACCACTGACCAGCTGTTCCTTTTGACAGCGCTGCCGTCGGTCTCGGGCGCTATTTTACGCGTACCGTATTCATTCGTGATCCCGCTGTTTGGTGGCCGCCGCTGGACCGCTATCAGCACCTGCTTCCTGCTGGTGCCGTGCCTGTGGCTCGGATTTGCGGTGCAGGACAGCAGCACGCCGTACAGCGTGTTCGTCATCATTTCCCTACTGTGCGGTTTCGCCGGCGCCAACTTTGCTTCCAGCATGGCCAACATCAGCTTCTTCTTCCCGAAAGCGCGTCAGGGCGGCGCACTGGGCCTCAATGGCGGGTTGGGGAATCTGGGCGTCAGCGTCATGCAGCTGGTCGCGCCGCTGGCGATCTCTTTCAGCCTGTTCGGCCTGTTTGGCGGCACGGCGCAAAATCAGGCAGAGGGTGGCCAGCTGTGGCTGGAAAATGCCGCCTGGGTCTGGGTGCCATTCCTGCTGGTCGCCACGCTGGCGGCCTGGTTCGGCATGAACGATCTGGCGGCGGCCAAGGCATCGTTACGTCAGCAATTGCCGGTGCTCAAGCGCGGGCATCTGTGGATGCTGAGCCTGCTGTACCTCGCAACCTTCGGATCCTTCATCGGTTTCTCCGCCGGTTTCGCCATGCTGTCGAAAACGCAGTTCCCGGACGTGGTTATCCTGCATTATGCGTTCTTCGGGCCATTCCTCGGGGCGCTGGCGCGGCCGGTTGGCGGTGCGCTGTCTGACCGTTTCGGCGGCGTGCGGGTGACGTTGATCAACTTTGTGGTGATGGCTGTTTTCGCTGCACTGTTGTTCCTGACGTTGCCGAATGCGGGTGAGGGCGGTTCGTTCATCGCTTTCTACGGCATCTTTATGGTGCTGTTCCTCACCGCGGGCCTCGGCAGCGGCTCGACTTTCCAAATGATTGCCGTCATTTTCCGTAAAATCACTGTCGATCGCGTCAAAGCGGCCGGTGGCAGCGATGAGAGCGCACAGCGTGAAGCAGTAACAGATTCCGCCGCTGCATTGGGCTTTATCTCGGCGATTGGCGCCGCCGGCGGCTTCTTCATTCCTCAGGCGTTCGGCACCTCGCTGGCGCTGACCGGTTCGCCTGCCGGGGCGATGAAGGTGTTCCTGGTGTTTTATATCCTGTGCGTGGTGATCACCTGGGCGGTGTATGGCCGTAAGAAAAAGGCCTGAGTACCAAATGGTTTTCTCTATCCCTTCCCGACAGGGGAGGGATATTTCGTTCATCCCGAGTCTTCTCTCCTCTCCTCCTCAGTGAAATTTTCTGTCTTTAGGTAAAATTCTCATCTCCGCTTGCCATTTTTTCCTTTTTTTATAGCACTATCTCTCAATGTCAGAATGCTTTCGCGCAAAGGGATTATATTATTTGCACGGTTTTTTCGTTTTGTTGAGAGTATTCTTACATTAAAGTATTAATGTCTTTCCCGCAGGTTAAATGAAATTTCCGAGTGGGTAAGGCATAATTAGTGCGATTGTTATAAAATCAGCAATAGGGTTTTGTCTTAGATGCTACGCCTGCTGAGTGGAATGAATGCCGGGGTTAAATCAGATAACTCTCATTCTGTTTTTTTCGGCTTTTTGTAGTCTATCTGGCAATCAGATTAGGTGGAAAAACAGGATGAATTCAAGGCGCGGAATGAAATTTCACAATTTTATTCGATTAACAATCAAACAACATTGTTAGTTTTTTCTTTTTAAATCAATGAGGTGTTCGTTTGAATTTTACGGTAACCATGAAAGAAATCCATGTTGCCAACAGGGAAAAAGAGTCATTTGGATAAACATAACATCCTCAATAAGGGCTAATGTAAAAAATGAAATCAGAAAATTTTTATAAAAGCCAATATCCAATGGATGCAACCTGTTGAGTTTACATTTAATTTCTTGAACATTTTTTGATATTTCTATACAAAGTGTGCAGGACAGGCACGCTAAGGAAATTAAAAGTGAATCTTGATAAAAGAATAAAGATTAGGAATCTCGATGTTCTGACTCCTGCCGGGGAGAAATTCCGTCTGCGTTGGAAAGAGTATCAAATTCTTTCGCTGCTTGTCGCCAGATCACCAGAGCTGGTTACCCGAACGGAAATTATAGAAAATATCTGGAAAGGAACTTATTGTTCAGATTCGACTATAAATCAAACAATTAAATCTATCCGTCAGAAAATTAGCGATGCGGAACACACGCTTATCAGAACTATTCCTCGATTGGGTTACAAGGTGGAAAATCAAGCAGTTTTTCACTTTATATCCGAAGATGAAGACTACGCTGGCGATGATATATTAAATGGCGACAATGATATTGGTGCTGATATTCAAGCGGAACTTTCTGAAAGTGAAAGTGAATCGCCTGAAATCAACGAAGAGAAAATAGATAAGCCGCGTAAATCGACGCTTGTCGCTGCGCCTGTCGCAACGATGGAGTCATCCAAAACACCGATGCAGGAAAAGAAGTCGGCGGCGATGCGCCGTTTTTTCAGCATGCCTGCCAGCCGCGTAGTGAAATACCTGACGGTATTCGCTTCTTTACTGGTTATTTCACATTTTTCATATGTCCTGGGCAACCAAACCCGCCCGCCGGTGATCAATGATATTCAGAACAACACGCGCGTCGTGTTGACGCTGACGCTGAATAACCCTCATACCAACAGCCCGCAAACCTTGTTCTGTCTGTACCAGGGAGAGAGCCTGGAGCAGGCGACCATTGAATGTGTCGACCCTAAGCAAGGCCAGCTTAAATTGCCGGTAAAATATGAGACCTCTTCTACACCAGGCAAGGGTCAGATTAATCTCATATTGCCTAATAAAACCCTGCAATATCAAGTCGCTTACGATGTTAAAAATTAGCGCTGAATGAGGTTTTATCTTTAGCGATAATTTCACATTTAATGAAATCTTTTATTTCATTATTTGTTATTTGAAAGCCAGGTTCGATTTGTCCAGTCTGGAGCTCATTACCTAACGCATATTAGCGTCCTGTTTCCGCCATGGTGACAGGAATAATGAGAACCTGCTGAGTGACAAATTATGGATAAGCGTAAAGTAGCTATTATCGGGGGTTCCGGTTTTATCGGAACACGCCTGGCGAAACGTCTCAGTATGCGCGACGACCTGTCGTTGGTCATCGTTGATAAGCAACCCAGTGCACATTTTCCTGATCTCTATCAGTATGGCGATGTGACGCAACCCCAGACTTTGCAAGCACCGCTGGCGGGCTGTGATGCCATCATTAATCTGGCAGCGGAGCACCAGGACAATGTCGATCCCATTTCGCTCTATTATCAGGTCAACGTTGAAGGCGCACGCCATGTCTGCATGACCGCCTCCGCATTGAATATTCGCCAAATCATTTTCACCTCTTCGGTTGCCGTTTACGGCTTCGTTGAACAGGAAACCGACGAAGGGGGACGTTTTGAACCCTTCAATCATTACGGCAAGTCCAAGCTCGAAGCAGAATATGTCTATGAGGCCTGGCGTAAGGCGGACAGCACCAACAAATTAACCATCATCCGTCCTACAGTGGTATTCGGCGAAGGCAACCGCGGCAACGTGTATAACCTATTCCGCCAGATCGCCAGCGGCCGATTTGTAATGATTGGCAGCGGCAATAATATGAAATCGATGGCCTACGTTGAAAATATTGCCGCTCGCCTGGAACATGCGCTGGATCAACAGTCAACTTATCAGGTCAGCAACTACGTCGATAAGCCGGACTTTACGATGAATCAATTGGTCGACGTTATCTCCTCTTCGCTGGGGCGAGAAAACAAGACGATTCGCATTCCCTATGCCGTGGGAATATGCGGCGCAACCGCATTGGATGTCGTGAGTAAAATAAGTCGAAAAAAATTCCCAATCAGTCGCGTCAGAGTGCAGAAATTCTGCGCCAGAACGCAATTTAAAAGTAGTGTGCAGAATAATTTCGTGGCGCCGGTTGAACTTGATTCGGCAATCGAAAGAACCATTAAACATGAGTTTTCTGATAGATAACTTAACCGCACGCTGACGTTATTTACCTATTTCCGCCGACAAGCGGATAAATCTGCATTTTTCAGGATTAACTCATGCTGACTTATATCCTGGCAGGATCAATTTTGTTTTTGTTAATAGCGCATTGGGAGCTGTAACTCAAGGGCGGTAGCGTGCTTATTCGCTGGAGGAACGATGTTATATCAACTGAGCGTGATATTTGTGCTGGCGGTGACGTGGGTGCTTATTGCCCGTCGGGCCGCCTTGGCGGTGGGGCTGGTGGATAAGCCCAATGCGCGCAAGCAACATCTGGGGCATATTCCGCTGGTCGGTGGTATCGCCGTGTACCTGACGCTGATGCTGATGACGCTGTGGCAACCTGCCTGGTTGCCCGACAGCACGATCTACCTGCTGTGCGTCACGGCGCTGGTGGTGTTGGGCGTGCTGGATGACCGCTTTGATCTGCCCGTGGCGCCGCGCGTCATGGTGCAGGGAGGGATCGCGCTGGCGATGATGCTGGCGGCAGGGATGCAACTTTCCTCGCTGGGTTATGTCTGGGGACATCAGGAAGTGATGCTTGGTTATGGCGCGTTGCTGCTCACGCCGCTGGCGGTCTGGGGGGCGATCAACGCCTACAACATGGTCGATGGCATCGATGGGCAACTGGGGGCCTTGTCCTGCGTTACCTTCGTTGCGTTGGCCATCGTGTTCGGACTGGGCGGCCGGGAGGACCTGGCGCTGTGGTGTCTGGGCCTGATCGTCGCTCTGGCGGCGTACCTCTTGTTTAACCTGAGCCTGTTCGGCGCACGCAACAAGATCTTTATGGGTGACGCCGGCAGCATGGTGATTGGTTTCAGCGTGCTGTGGCTGGTGTTGCTGGCGACTCAGGGGCCGCAGGCGGTGATGCGCCCGGTCACCGCGCTGTGGTTGATCGCCATTCCTCTGATGGACATGGTGACCGTGATGGTGCGCCGCCTGTTGCGTCGCCAAAGCCCATTCAAAGCGGGACGCGACCATTTACACCATATTCTGATGCGTCGCGGGCTTAATGCGCGCCAGGCGCTGGCGATGAGCACCATGCTGGCGGTGACGCTGGCCTGCATCGGCATTTGCAGCGAAGTGTTGAAGCTGCAGGAAAGCCTGATGCTGGTAGCGTTTCTACTCTGTTTTTGCGGTTATTTCGCCATGCTGCGCGAACCGCGGCAGGCAACGGTGCTTAGCGACAACCCAACCGTTGGTCGTTAATCTTTTCACGGGCTGCGGCAGCAGCCCGTCTATCACGGTACCCCCATGAATTTTCATTTGCCTCTTTTGATGCCGTTGGTCTGTACCTCTGCGCTGTTGAGCGGTTGTACGGTGGTCCCCGGCTCGCATTTACCTACCAGTGGAAAAACTATCGTCGTGCAGCAGGACGACGATTTCGATTTGAATAACCAGGTACAGGTTTATCGCATGTCGCCGATGCTGCTGCAGAAAATGCGGCGTGTAGAACCGGTCGCCCGGCCGAATCCGGCGCTGGATCAGCGGTTGCAGAGCTATCAATACCGCATCGGCATCGGCGACGTGTTGAACGTCACGGTTTGGGATCACCCCGAGTTGACCACGCCGGCCGGCCAGTACCGCAGCGCCAGCGACACCGGCAACTGGGTGCATGCGGATGGCACGATCTTTTATCCCTATATCGGGCGCGTGGCGGTGGTGGGCAAGACCGTCACCGAAGTGCGCAGCCTGATTGCCGGCCGTCTGGCGCAGTATGTGGAAAGCCCGCAGGTGGACGTCAGCATCGCCGCTTTCCGCTCGCAGAAGGCCTACGTGACCGGCGAGGTGAAAACCTCCGGCCAACAGGCGATCACCAACGTGCCGTTGACCATTTTGGATGCGATCAACGCCGCCGGCGGCCTGACGGACAACGCCGACTGGCGCAACGTGGTGCTGACCCATCAGGGCAAAGAGCGCGCTATCTCGCTGCAGGCGCTGATGCAGCGCGGCGACATCAGCCAGAACGCGCTGCTGCAACCGGGTGACATCCTCTACATTCCGCGCAATGACGAATTGAAAGTGTTCGTGATGGGTGAGGTGGGCAAACAAACGACGCTGAAGATGGATCGCAGCGGCATGACCTTGACCGAAGCCCTCGGATCTTCCGAAGGGATCAGCCAGACGGTGGCGGATGCGACCGGGGTGTTCGTGATCCGGCCGAGCGGCGGTAAAGCGCCGCAGCGGCTGGCGACGCTGTATCAGTTCGATCTCTCCGACGCCAGCGCGCTGGCAATGGGCGCCGAATTTCAGCTGCAACCTTACGATGTCGTGTACGTCACTGCGGCGCCGGTCGCGCGCTGGAACCGTTTGATCAGCCAGCTGGTGCCGACCATCAGCAGCTTTAACGATCTCAGCGAGGCTACCTTGCGCGTGCGCAACTGGTAACTCCGCAGGGTGAATAAGGAACAGAAGATGAAAAACAATGCGCTGTCTGTGATGGTGGCCGAACAAGATGAAAAGCTGGAGTGGGAGCGTCTGGTAGGGCCGCTGTGGGATAACCGTTGGCGGATCGCCGTCGTGACCGGTTTGGCCGGCGTGCTGGGTGTCGCTTACGCCCTGTTGGCCACTCCGGTGTATCAGGCTACGGCGGTGGTGCAGGTGGAGAAGCAGCTATCCGGCGATTCGCTGCTGCGTGAAACGCTGGACAACTCGATGGGGCAAAGTTCAGCGACGCAGGATGAGGTGACGTTGGCCAAGTCACGCTACGTGCTCGGCAAAACGGTGGACGCCCTCGGCTTGACGGTGCGCGTCAGCCCGGACTATTTCCCGGTGTTCGGCAAAGGTTTTGCCCGGCTGAGCGGCGAAAAACCGCCGGTCCTGGACATTGCCACGCTGACGACGCCGGCGGACATGCAGGACGAATCGCTGACGCTGACGGTGCGCGACGGGCAGCATTACGAGTTGAGCTATGACGGCGACAAACTGTTCAGCGGGATTGTCGGGCAGCCGGTGAAGCAGGGCGATTGGAACATGACCGTCACGGCGCTGGACGCGGCACCGGGCGCCAGTTTCACCGTGGTTAAAGTCGCGCGTCAAAAAGCGGTGGACGATCTGCGCAAATACCTGGACGTGGTGCCGGGTGGCAAGGACAGCGGCATCATAACCTTTACGCTGCCGAGCGAAGATCCGCAGAATGCCGAGGCGATGCTGAAGAACATCACCGACAACTATCTGCAGCAGAACGTGGATCGCAAAACGGAAGAGACGCAGCGCATGCTGGCGTTCCTGCAAGAGCAGCTGCCGCAAACGCAAACCTCATTGAACAACGCCGAAACCCAGCTCAATCAATTCCGCCAGCAAAACGACTCGGTGGATCTGTCGCTGGAAGCCAAATCGGTGCTGGATACTCAGGTGCAGCTCGAGGCCCAGCTCAACGAGCTGACCTTCAAGGAAGCGGAAATCTCCAAGCTCTATACCCGCGTGCACCCGGCTTACCGGGCGCTGCTGGAAAAGCGCGCCACGCTGGAGGCGGAAAAGGCGCGGTTGGGTAAACAGGTACAGACGCTGCCGAAAATGCAGCAGGAGATCCTGCGCCTCACCCGTGACGTGCAGGTGGATCAGCAGGTTTACATGCAGCTGATGAACAAACAGCAGGAGCTGAGCATCAGCAAAGCGGGCACGGTGGGCAACGTTCGCATCATCGACGAAGCGGAAACCGCTATCCGGCCGATTCAGCCGCAAAAGATGTTGATCGTGCTGCTGGCGCTGCTGCTGGGCGCAGGGGGCGCCGCGTCGGTGGTGCTGCTGCGTGCGGCTTTCCATCGCGGCATCAATGATATCGATACCCTGGAGAAGCGGGGCATTAACGTCTACGCCACCGTACCGCTGTCGCCGTGGCAGGTGAAGCGCAATCGCGAGCAACGGCAACTGCTGCCTAAGTCCGGTGGCCGGCGCTTGCCGATCCTGGCGGTGGTCGAACCGACGGATCTGTCGGTGGAAGCGATTCGCAGCCTGCGCACCAGCCTGCATTTCGCCATGCTGGAGGCCAAAAACAACATTCTGATGGTCTCCGGCGCCAGCCCGGAAAGCGGCAAGAGCTTTACCAGCACAAACCTGGCGGTGGTGGTGGCGCAGGCCGGGCAGCGGGTGCTGCTGATCGACGCCGATATGCGCAAAGGCTTCCTGCACCGTTGGCTGGCGGACGATGGCCATAAGGGCCTGTCCGACATGCTGGTGGGCAACGTGATGGCGGAAGAGGCGGTGCGGAAAACCGCCATCGCCAATCTGGATTTCGTGCCGCGCGGCCAGGTGCCGCCCAACCCGTCCGAACTGCTGATGCACCGCCGTTTCGCCGATTTTCTGCGCTGGGCTGGGCAAAACTACGATCTGGTGCTGATCGATACGCCGCCGATTCTGGCGGTGACGGATGCGGCGATCGTCGGCAATCACGCGGGCACCTCGCTGCTGGTGGTGCGTTTTGAGGTCAATACCGTCAAGCAGATCGAAACCAGCATGCGCCGTTTCGAACAGAATGGGGTGGCGATCAAGGGGGTGATCCTCAACGGCATGGTGAAGAAGGCGGCAACCGACATGAGCTATTACAACTTCGCCTATCCAAGTCATCGGGAAGATCTCCCGCCTGCAGGGAAATAAGCGGGTGAAGGCCATTATCACCAATGCCTTGTGGCTGATGCTCGAACGCGTTTCGCTCAGCCTGTCCGGCATCTTCGTCTCCATTTACGTTGCGCGCTATCTGGGGCCCGCGCAGTTTGGCGCTCTCAACTATCTGTTGGCGACGATCGCTATCGTGGTGCCACTGGTGCAGTTGGGCGCCGACAGCATCATTTTCAACCGTGTCGCCCGCCGACAGCCGAGCGGCATTCGCCTGATGCTGGCGTCAATTCGCCTGCGCCGTCGGCTGTTCCTGGTGGTGGCGCTGCCGATACTGATATGGAGTTATTTCAGTCAACCCCTCGCCAGCCAACTGATGACGCTGTTGCTGCTTATCAGCGCCTATTTCTCGATTCAGGACGTGTACAAAATTTATTACGACGCCCGCCTGCAGTCGAAACGCAATACGCTGATCAACAACCTGGCGCTGCTGCTGTCGATCGGGCTGCGGCTGGCGTTGGTGAGCGCTGCGCTGCCGCTGGTGTGGTTCGCGGTACCCTACATCCTCAGCAGCGCCGTACCTTACCTGGCGCGCCTCTGGCTATTCCGTGGGGAAGCTGCGGCCTCGCCGCGGATTACGACGCGCCAGGCCGGGCGCTATGGCCGTTATTTGCTAAAGGTGGGGTTGCCGCTGGCCATCTCCAGCCTGTCGATAGTGATCTATACCCGCATCGATCAAATCATGCTGGGCAATCTGGTCGGCGAGCAGGCGGTAGGCTGGTTCAGTGCCGCCACCACCCTTAGCCAAGGCTGGGTTTTTGTGCCGATGGCGCTGATCACCTCATTGATGCCGGGCATTGCCAGCTGTCGCGATCCGTTGGAGCAGGAGTACCGTATCCGGGTGCTTTACCTGGTGGTCTTGGGCCTGTCGTTGCCGGTATTGCTCGGCCTATGGTGGTTCGCCCAGCCGGCCATTGCGCTGTTGTACGGCGCCGCTTTCCAACCGGCCGCCGGCATCCTGGCTATTTGTACGCTGACCTCGCTGTTCTCGGTAATGGGGACGGTTTCCTACCGCAGCATCGTGCTGTTCGCCGGCTATCGCTTTATCGCCATCAAGATGCCGTTGGTGGCTGTGGCGAACGTGGTGATGAATCTGCTGCTGATCCCGCGCTACGGCCTGATCGGGGCGGCGGTGTCTACGCTGTTGGCGGAATTCATTTCGTTCTTTGTGCTGAACAGTCTATTTCGTGGCGGAAAAATTACCCGACTGCAGCTGACCTGTTTTTACTGCCTGCCGCGTCTTGTCAGCAAATTAAGGAGAGAGCATGTTAAATACCCTGGTTAAAAACATTTCCAAGCGCCTGCCCGATGCCTGGCACCATCAGGTTAAATACGCGCTCTATTTCAAGAAGCTGCCGCACCTGTCAAAACCGACCGGTTTCAGCGAAAAGATCATGCGTCGTAAGATTTACCCGCGCAGCATCTACACCACCTTGTCGGACAAGTTCAAGGTACGCGAATTTATCGCCGGCCTGTGGGGCGAGGAGTATCTGGTGGAACTGTATGCGCATGGCACTGAGCTCAGCTACGACATGTTCAGGCAGTTGCCTAACGCCTTCGTGCTGAAAGCCAATCACGGCAGCGGTTATAACCGATTGGTGTTCGACAAACGGCAGGTGAGCTACGCGGAGTTGTACGATCTCAGCAACTCTTGGATGCACAGCAACTTTTACGAGCAGAGTCGCGAAAAACATTATCTGGGCATCGAACCCTGCATCATGGTGGAGCGCATGTTGCTGGATGACGAGCAGGTGCCGAACGATATCAAGTTTCATTGTTTCAACGACAATCATGAAATTCGCATGTTCATCCAGGTGGATTATCAGCGTTTCGGCACTCATCGCCGCGACATTTTTGATATCGACTGGAACCGCACCGAAATCCGTATCAGCTTACCGAATGCCGACGAACCGATGCCGCGCCCTACACGGCTGGAAGAAATGACGCGTTTGGCTCGCCAGGCTGCGCAGCAGTTCTCTTATGTCCGCGTGGATTTCTACCAGGTCGGTGAGAAGGTGTATTTCGGCGAGTTGACGTTTACGCCCGGCGCGGGGTTAAGCAAGCTGATGCCGAAAAACATTGAGCAGGAATGGGGCAGTTATTTTACTGAGTAAACACTTATGCAAAGAGTCGCCTCCGATTTTCAAATGCATGCCAATGCCGGTTATAATCAGTCGCGGGATTTAGTCAATCAATCCATCGTATTGACATTTCTGCTGATGTTTTTCGTGAAAACTTTTCTGACCTCGGGATCGTTCAACAGCGAGCTGATTAATAAAGCCGTGATGGGACTTAATGGGGTGATGTTACTCTATGTCGGTTATGCATTTTTTATCGCTACGCTGGCGGAAAAGGTGGTTGCGGGTTTTTTGGCTCTGCTGTTTATGGTTAATATTGCCACTGGGCATGGAGATTATCTGTTTGGGGCGGTGTTCAGCACGGCGGTGATAATTTTATTTCGCCGCATAGACATGGGGCGTGGCGCTGAAATGTTTGCCATCACCTTTGTGGTGGCAGGGTTGCTGATGATTATTCCCTATGCCTTTTACACCAATGGGTTCGTTTACCTTGATGAGCGTTACGGCAACAGATTAACGCTGGGTTTCGATAACCCGAATACCCTGGCGTATTATTCTTTTGCCTTGTTCGCGACACTGCTGTGTCTGATCGATCATGCAAAATTAACGCGTGGAATGAAAAATATCGCTTCGTTGGCGGTGTCGGCGTTAATTCTCCCGGTGCTAATGTATTCCTATTCTCGCACCTGTTTTATGCTGGCCTTGTTGATGTTACTGCTGTTTTGGCTGGCGCCGCTGCTGCGTGTCGCCCCCAATAGAAAAGTCTGCATCGCGCTGACGTTGATCATTGTTGGCTTTCAATTCGCCAGCGTTATGCTCTGGGGGAGCAATCCGGCATTGGACGTCCTATTGAACCAGGCGTTGACCGGGCGAGTCTGGTTCTCCTGGCAGATGTTTCAGGCGGTGGGACTGCCCAACCCGCTGTTTGGCATGAATATAGAACCTTATAAGCCTGTCGATTTCTTCTTCATTGCCATGTTTTATTCGGCCGGTGGAATCGCCTCTGTTGTTATGCTTTTCTGTTACTTTCACCTGTTGGGTAATATGCGAAGGCTGAGTCGATTCATGCGCTGGGTGGTGGTCGTTTTCCTGTTAACAACGCTTACAGAAACCTATTTTTTGGTCCCGGTATTTAATGTGTCGTTATTGCTGCTTTGCCGTGGAAAAGAAATGATAAATTCTAAATTGGAGGGTTAAGAAATGGATTTCTCGATCGTGATCCCTATTTATAATAGTGCGCGCTACCTGCCTAAAACTCTGAAGCGGATTTTCAACGCTTGCCAAGGGTTCGACTATCAGGTGATTTTGGTTGATGATTGCTCTGACGAGGATGACATCAAATATATTCGCCAGATAGCAGCGACCAATAGCAACGTGATGCTGCATGAAAAAAAGCAGAAGAGCAATGCGGCGGTATCGCGTAACTTGGGTATCAAGCTGGCGCAATCGGAGATCGTGTTTTTCCTCGACTCTGATGATTACTTCACGACCAACTATATTATTCGCCGCATGAATAAACATGAAGATCGCCAGATTGATATTATCTTCGGCAACTATGCGGAGGTGAGCGGCGATTCGGTACGTGACTTCAACTTCCACTATAAATCGGGTTCCTCCGGCGAGGATTTCCTTTTTCTGGAAATGGGCGATATTCGTTCATCCACCATCAGCATACGTAAAAAAAGCGATCGCCGCTTTTTATTTCCCGAGTTTCTCAATAAGCATCAGGATTGGGGCTTTTTGGTCAATGCCACCAATTTGGGCGCGCATGTGGCGCACGACGCCGGCGGCGGCGTGTTTCTTGACGTAGGGCGCTACGGGCGCATGACGGCGAAGCTTAATCTGGAGGCCAGCGATCGCTTTATCAATACGTTCCTCAGCCCCAGCGATCGCCATATCAGCGGATTCGCCTGCAAGCATCTGCTGGCCTCGCTGTATTCGGAAAACGCCCAGGCGTTCAATTATTACTCGTCGCGCATCGTGCGGCACAGCCTGAGCGGCAAGTTCAAGATGATCAAATGGTATGGCGATTGTCTGGCGCGGTTGGGGTTGTTCTCGGTGGGTGGCCGGCTGCTGCGCAATGTGCGCCAGGGATTCAGGAGATGATATGCAACCACGCAAGGTAATCATCGTTATCGAAAATATAGCGGGCAAGGGCGGTACTGAACGGGTCGCCAGCGGATTGGCCAATGCGCTGGCGCGTCTGCCGGGCTACGACGTGGCGGTGTTTTCACTGTTTGGCGATCGGAGCTTCTTTCCGCTGGCGAGCGATGTCCGGCTGCGCTGCGGAGGTGGCGATTCGTTGTTCTGGCCATGGCGGCTTGCATTGGCACTGCGGCGTGAACGCGCGGACGTGATCATTACCGTTTCCATGGGGAAACTGTCGGTGGTGATGACGCCTTTTCTGCGTTTGTTTTGCGCCCGCAGTCGGCTGCTATTGAGTGAGCACGTCAGCTTTCACCAGTATCCGCGCGTATTTAAGTGGTTGAAGTTGTTGGTTTATCGGCTGGCTGATTGCGTGATTTTCCTGACGCGGCAAGATAGCGACGCCATCGCTCGCTGGGTGGGCGCCGGGAAATGTCGGGTGATCGAGAACGTTTCACCGTTCGGCGCGCAAGCGCCGGCGCCGGCGCTGCAGGAAAAGGTGGCGCTGGCGGTGGGGCGATTGAGTCGTCAGAAAGGCTTCGATCGTCTGATCGCGTTGTGGCGAGGAGTGGCGGCGCAGGTGCCGGATTGGCGGTTGCTGATTATTGGCGACGGCCCGGAGCGCGACGCATTGCGGCGGCAGATTGAAGACGCCGGGTTGGAGCGGCAGGTGAGCCTGCTGCCGGCCACCGCCGACGTGGCGGCCTATTATCGCCGAGCCAGTCTGTATTTAATGACCTCGCGCTATGAGGGGTTGCCGATGGTGCTGATCGAAGCGATGAGTTTCGGCCTGCCGCTGGTGGCCTACGACTGTAAGACCGGCCCGGCCGAGTTGATAGATGATGGCGTCAACGGCTATCTGGTGCCCGATGACGACGCCGCCGCCTTCAGCGAAGGGGTGATCAAATTGATGCTCGATCCGGGGTTGCGCGAGCACTTTTCTATCGCCGCGTTAGAGAAGTCTCGTCGTTTTTCTCCTGAACGTATTTATCCCCAGTGGCAACAGCTCACCGAGTGAGGACAGAATGGAAAAGATATCCGTGATAATGCCGGCCTACAATGCGGCGCACTCTATTAAAGAGTCGATCCTGGGCGTGCTGAATCAGCGATTTACCGATTATCACCTGTATGTGATCGATGATGCGTCCACCGACGATACTGCCGAGGTTGTGCGGCCGTTTATCCACGATCGCCTCACCTACATACGCAATGAGCATAACCAGGGCGTGGCGGAAACGCGCAACATCGGCATTGAGGCGGCGAAGGGTGACTATATCGCCTTCTGCGACAGTGATGACGTATGGCTCCCCAACAAGCTGTCGCGCCAGGCGAGCATTTTGCAAACCCGCCGCTATGACGTGGTGTGTTCCCATTATTACACCTTCGAAGACGACCTGAAATTGATCAAAAACACCCGCGGCGCGGATGAGCTCATTGGCTATCAGGACATGTTGAAAAGCAACTGGATCGGCAATCTCACCGGGATCTACAACCAGAAGCGTATCGGCAAGGTGTATCAGCAAAAAGTGGGCCATGAGGACTATTTGATGTGGCTGGCGGTGCTGCAGAAGGCGCGTAACGGCCTGGCTTACTGCATTCCCGAACCACTGGCCTGTTACCGATTGTCTACCCACTCGCTGTCGGGCAACAAAATCCGCGCCGCAGACTGGCAATGGCGGATTTACCGTCAGCATTTGGGGCTGTCTTACCAGAAATCCTGTTATCTGTTTGCCACCTATCTGTTCAATGCCGTGGTGAAAAGGAAATGACCATGAAGGGGATGTATCAGATGGTGGCTCTGGGCTGTTGCGCCTGGTGGAGCGCTTCGGCTTTGGCGCAGAGCTGCCAACTCAATCTGTTGGCCAACCCCGGTTTTGAGCAGGGGCTCAGCGGCTGGCGTGCGCAGGGCGCGCAGGCCGACGGCGATACGCACAGCGGCCGTGGTAGTCTGCGTTATGACAATGCAGATGCGGCACAGTACCGCACCTTCAGCCAGGCGCTGCGAGTTGTGCCCGGGCAGACGATCGATTTCGGCGTTTGGCTCAAGACCCATGGCGTACGCGGGCAAAGCCGCGACGGCGGCGCCGGGGTTTATCTGCAGAGCTTTGATGCGCAGGGGCGCTTTCTGGAAGGCAGCTATCCGACAGGGGTGACCGGCGACAGCGCCTGGCAGCAGGTGAGTGCCAGCTATACCGTGCCGCCGCAGGCGGCGCGAGTCACTTTTGGCGTCTATCTGCGCAAGGGGAGCACCGGTACCGCCTGGTTTGACGACGCCTATGCGTGTGCTCGAGCATCTACGCCGGCGTTGTATCAGCTCGGCGCGTCGACGCAGGGGAAGGTCGACACGCTGCTGGTCACTCCGCAGCCGCAGCATTTGCAGGTCGACAGTGAATTGCTCAATGCCGAGGGGCAGGTTGTTCACAGTAGCCGCGACCGTTATCAGGTTGAAGGGCAGCGCCGTATCGAGTACCCACTGCCGACTGGCCTGGCCCAGGGTGAATACCGCCTGCGTCAGCAGGTCATCGGGCAGCCTTCCCAGCCGGCACAGCGCAGCGAGCTGTCTTTTCGCGTCGGGCAGCCTGCGGCCAAAGTGGCGATCGACAGCGAAGGCTTTACCCTGCGCGATGGTCAGCGGCTTTTCCCGTTGGGCATTTATGCCAACGTGGCGACCGATGAGCATTTGGCGCGCATCGCATCGGCGGGATTCAACACGGTGCTGAACTATGATTATGGGGAAAAGAAAGATCCTTACGCCTTTTTCCGCAACGCACGCAAACGCGGGCTGCTGGTCATTTACTCCGTCAAAGATCAGTACAGCGGCACCCGTTTCGCTCCGGCCGTCCGCGGCGGCGACTACGCGGCGCTGACGGCCTGGTATGTGCAGCGCTTGCGCTCTCAACCTAACCTGCTCGCCTGGTACATCAACGATGAGCTGGGGCCGGAATATCTCGATAAGATCGAGGAAAAAAACCTGCAAATAAAGCGACTTGACGGCGATCATCCCACCTTCCAGGTGCTGAACAAAACCGGAGAGTTGGACGCTTACTTTAACAGCAGCGACATTTTGGCGACCGACCCTTACCCGGTGGGGAACGATCGCGATCTGACGCGCACCACGCGTTATACCGAACTCACGGTGCAGGCCGCCCGCCAGGCGCGTGGGGCCTGGGTGGTGATGCAAATCATGGATCACGCCGCTTATGACGCCCGCCGTAAGCCACATCCGCCGTCAGAGGCAGAAATCCGCAATCAGGCCTGGCAGGCGCTGATCGGCGGCGCCAAGGGGCTGTTGTTTTATTCTTATACCGATCTGTTTTACAAGCGCAAAACCGGCCGCTTCGATCAACGCGAGTTTGACGCCACCTGGCGTGGTGTGGCTGCCGTATCACAGCAAATCGCCGCCTTCACCCCTTATCTGCTGACGGGAAAATCGACTCCGCTGGCGGGAAGCGACCCTCAAATCCCGGTGCGGATGTTTATTCTGGGCGATCGCGCCTTGCTGCTGGCAGCCAACCCCTACTATCGAGAGGGAAGCACCCGATTGCGCCTTCCGGCGGGCTGGCGGCAGCAGGGAGGAGGAACGGAGATCCAGCTGGCGTTGTCCGCTGTGGGCACCGCGACGCTGTGGCTGCAGCGCTGAAGGCGTCGAGTAAACGTCACGCGGGAGGTTTCTCCCGCGTCCTACCCCCAAATACCCCGTCTAGCCTCCCTCCCGCCAAATTCTGTCGTGAACCCCAACTTTATTCATTTAAATTCAATCGATTAACATCATTTCCCGTACCTGTACTTTGGTGGTATTCCGCACCCGGAGAGTGTATCGCCTCCCGCTTTCTCTTGATCGCAATCAATTTGCCGCCGGTTGGCCGTCAGTAGGCTGGCGGCAGATTGAGCATGTCTTCTTATAACGACAAGAGCCTTCAGGAGCATTCCGGATGAGCAAATTTTTAGACCGTTTCCGCTATTTCAAGCAGTTGGCGGAACCTTTCTCTGGCGATCACGGCCAAACCTTGAACACCAACCGCGACTGGGAAGACGGCTACCGCAGCCGCTGGCAGCACGACAAAGTGGTGCGTTCCACCCACGGCGTGAACTGCACCGGTTCCTGCAGTTGGAAGATCTACGTGAAGAATGGCCTGGTGACCTGGGAGACCCAGCAAACCGACTATCCGCGTACCCGGCCCGATCTGCCCAACCATGAACCGCGCGGCTGCCCGCGCGGCGCCAGCTACTCCTGGTACCTGTACAGCGCCAACCGGCTGAAATACCCGTTGATGCGCAAGCGTCTGCTCAAGCTGTGGCGCGAGGCTAAAGCGCAGCACAGCGATCCGGTTGCGGCCTGGGGCTCGATCGTCGGTGATGCGGAAAAAGCCAAAAGCTACAAGGTGGCGCGCGGCCGCGGCGGTTTCGTCCGCTCCAGCTGGCAAGAGGTCAATGAACTGATCGCCGCCGCCAACGTCTATACCGCCAAAACCTTCGGCCCGGACCGCATTATCGGCTTCTCGCCGATCCCGGCGATGTCGATGGTGTCCTACGCCGCCGGCGCCCGCTACCTGTCGCTGATCGGCGGCGCCTGCCTGAGCTTCTACGACTGGTATTGCGATCTGCCGCCGGCCTCGCCGATGACCTGGGGCGAGCAGACCGACGTGCCGGAATCCGCCGACTGGTACAACTCCTCCTACATCATCGCCTGGGGCTCCAACGTACCGCAGACGCGCACCCCGGACGCCCACTTCTTTACCGAAGTGCGTTACAAGGGCACCAAAACCGTGGCGGTGACGCCGGACTACGCCGAAGTCGCCAAGCTGTGCGATCACTGGCTGAATCCGAAGCAGGGCACCGACAGCGCGATGGCGCTGGCGATGGGCCACGTGATGCTGAAAGAGTTCCATCTCGATCGCGAAGTCGGCTACTTCCGCGACTACGTGCGCCGCTATACCGACATGCCGATGCTGGTGCTGCTGGAAGCGCGTGAAGGCGGCCATTACGCCGCCGGCCGCCTGCTGCGCGCCGCCGATCTGGTGGGCGGATTGGGCCAGGAAAACAATCCCGAGTGGAAAACCGTCGCTATCGACAGCCGCAGCGGCGATCTGGTGGCGCCGCAGGGCTCCATCGGCTTCCGCTGGGGCGAGAAGGGCAAGTGGAACCTGGAGCAGCGCGAGGGCAAGTCGCAACAGGAGGTCGAGCTGCAGCTCAGTCTGTTAGGTCGCCATGACGACGTTGCCGAAGTGGGCTTCCCGTACTTCGGCGGCGCCGACAGCGAGCATTTCAACAGCGTGGCGCTGGACGAGATCCTGCTGCACAAACTGCCGGTGAAACGCCTGCAGCTGGCGGACGGCAGCGAAGCGCTGGTGACCAGCGTGTACGACCTGACGCTGGCTAACTACGGCCTCGATCGCGGGTTGGGCGACGCCAACTGTGCCGCCGACTATGACGAGGTCAAGGCCTACAGCCCGGCCTGGGCCGAGCAGATCACCGGCGTATCGCGTCACAACATCATTCGCATTGCCCGCGAGTTCGCGGAAAACGCCGAGAAGACCCACGGCCGGTCGATGATCATCGTCGGCGCCGGCGTTAACCATTGGTACCACATGGACATGACCTACCGCGGCCTGATCAATATGCTGATCTTCTGCGGTTGCGTCGGCCAGAGCGGCGGCGGCTGGGCGCACTACGTCGGCCAGGAAAAACTGCGGCCGCAAACCGGCTGGCTGCCGCTGGCGTTCGGCCTCGACTGGCAGCGTCCGCCGCGCCACATGAACAGCACCTCGTTCTTCTACAACCATTCCAGCCAATGGCGCTATGAAACCGTCGGCACCGACGAGCTGCTGTCGCCGCTGGCGGACAAGTCGTGCTTCGGCGGCAGCCTGATCGACTTCAACGTGCGCGCCGAGCGCATGGGCTGGCTGCCGTCGGCGCCGCAGCTGGGCACCAACCCGCTGCGCCTGGCGGAGCAGGCCCGCGCGGCCGGTCAGTCGCCGGTCGAGTTCACCGTCGACAGCCTGAAAAACGGCACGCTGGGCTTCGCCGCCGAGCAGCCGGACAATCCGCAGAACTTCCCGCGCAACCTGTTCGTCTGGCGCTCCAACCTGCTGGGCTCCTCCGGCAAGGGCCATGAGTACATGCTCAAATACCTGTTGGGCACCGAAAACGGCATCCAGGGGAAAGATCTCGGCCAGCAGGGCGGCGTGAAGCCGCAGGAAGTGGAATGGCGTGAGCAGGGCGGCGAAGGCAAGCTGGATCTGGTGGTGACGCTCGATTTCCGCATGTCGAGCACCTGCCTGTACTCCGACGTGGTGCTGCCGACCGCCACCTGGTACGAAAAAGACGACATGAACACCTCCGACATGCACCCGTTCATTCATCCGCTGTCGGCGGCGGTCGATCCGGCCTGGGATTCGAAGAGCGACTGGGAGATCTACAAGGGCATCGCCAAGGCCTTCTCCGAGGTGTGCGTCGGCCATCTGGGCCAGGAAACCGACGTGGTAACCCTGCCTATCCAGCACGACTCCGCCGCCGAACTGGCGCAGCCTTACGGCGTGCAGGACTGGAAGAAAGGCGAATGCGATCTGATCCCGGGCAAAACTGCGCCGCATATCATCGCGGTGGAACGCGATTACCCGGCCACCTACGAGCGCTTCACCTCGCTGGGGCCGCTGCTGGACAAACTGGGCAACGGCGGCAAGGGCATCAGCTGGAACACCCAAACCGAGGTCGACTTCCTCAAGCAGCTTAACTACGTCAAGGCCGACGGCCCGGCGGCGGGGCGGCCGAAGATCGAGAGCGCCATAGACGCGGCGGAAGTGATCCTGTCGCTGGCGCCGGAAACCAACGGCCAGGTGGCGGTAAAAGCCTGGGAAGCCCTGAGCAACGTCACCGGCCGCGATCACCGGCATCTGGCGCTGAACAAGGAAGACGAGAAAATTCGCTTCCGCGACATTCAGGCGCAGCCGCGCAAAATCATCTCCAGCCCGACCTGGTCCGGTCTGGAGGACGAACATGTTTCCTACAACGCCTGTTACACCAACGTACATGAGTTGATCCCGTGGCGCACTATCAGCGGCCGTCAACAGCTGTATCAGGACCACGAGTGGATGCGCGCCTTCGGTGAAAGCCTGCTGGTGTACCGACCGCCGATCGACACCCGCGCCGCGCAGCCGCTGCTCAACAGCAAGCCGAACGGCAACAAGGAGAAGGCGTTGAACTTCCTGACGCCGCACCAAAAGTGGGGCATCCACTCCACTTACAGCGACAACCTGTTGATGCTGACGCTGTCGCGCGGCGGCCCGATCGTCTGGTTGAGTGAGGAAGACGCCAAAGATCTGGGCATCGCGGACAACGACTGGATCGAGGCCTTCAACGCCAACGGCGCGCTGACGGCGCGCGCGGTGGTCAGCCAGCGTATCCCGGCCGGCATGACCATGATGTACCACGCGCAGGAGCGCATCGTGAACCTGCCGGGCTCAGAGATCACCCGCCAACGCGGCGGCATCCATAACTCGGTGACCCGCGCCTGTCCGAAGCCGACCCACATGATCGGCGGCTATGCGCAGCTGGCCTACGGCTTCAACTACTACGGCACCGTCGGCTCCAACCGCGACGAGTTCGTGGTGGTGCGCAAGATGAACCGTATTGATTGGTTGGACGACGAAGGTAACGACTACGCGCAGGGCAGTCAGCAGGAGAACAGTAAATGAAAATTCGTTCGCAAGTCGGCATGGTGCTGAATCTGGACAAGTGCATCGGTTGCCACACCTGTTCGGTCACCTGCAAAAACGTCTGGACCAGCCGTGAAGGCATGGAATACGCCTGGTTCAATAACGTGGAAAGCAAGCCCGGCGTCGGGTATCCGCACGCCTGGGAAGATCAGGAAAAATGGAAGGGCGGCTGGATCCGTAAAATCAACGGCAAGCTGGAGCCGCGCATGGGCAACCGCGTCGGCGTGCTGGCGAAAATCTTCGCCAACCCGGACGTGCCGGCGCTGGATGACTACTACGAGCCGTTCGATTACGACTACCAGCATCTGCACACCGCCAAACAGGGCAAGCACCAGCCGGTGGCTCGCCCGCGCTCGCTGATCACCGGCCAGCGGATGAACAAGATCGAAAGCGGCCCGAACTGGGAAGAGATCCTCGGTGGGGAATTCGAAAAACGCTCGCAGGACAAGAATTTCGACAACCTGCAGAAGGCGATGTACGGCCAGTTCGAAAACACCTTCATGATGTACCTGCCGCGCCTGTGCGAGCACTGCCTCAACCCGGCCTGTGTCGCCACCTGCCCGAGCGGGGCGATCTACAAGCGCGGCGAAGACGGCATTGTACTGATCGACCAGGACAAGTGCCGCGGCTGGCGCATGTGCCTGACCGGCTGTCCGTACAAGAAAATCTACTTCAACTGGAAGAGCGGCAAGTCCGAGAAGTGCATCTTCTGCTACCCGCGCATCGAAGCCGGGCAGCCGACGGTCTGTTCGGAGACCTGCGTCGGCCGCATTCGCTACCTCGGCGTGCTGCTGTACGATGCCGACCGCATCGAGCAGGCGGCAGCGGTGGAGAACGACCAGGATCTGTACCAGAGCCAGCTCGATATCTTCCTCGATCCGCATGACCCGAAGGTGATTGCTCAGGCGCTGGCGGACGGTGTGCCGCAGGGCGTCATTGAAGCTGCCCAGCAGTCGCCGGTGTACAAAATGGCGATGGACTGGAAGCTGGCGCTGCCGCTGCACCCGGAATACCGCACGCTGCCGATGGTCTGGTACGTGCCGCCGTTGTCGCCGATTCAGTCCGCCGCCGATGCCGGCGAGCTGGCGCACAGCGGCGTGTTGCCGGACGTCGAGAGCCTGCGCATTCCGGTGCAGTATCTGGCGAACCTGCTGACCGCCGGCGATACCGAACCGGTGCTGCTGGCGCTGAAGCGCATGCTGGCGATGCGCCACTACAAGCGGGCGGAAACCGTCGACGGTGTGGTGGACACCAGCGCGCTGGAACAGGTTGGCCTGAGCGAAGCGCAGGCGCAGGAGATGTACCGCTACCTGGCGATCGCCAACTATGAAGATCGCTTCGTGGTGCCGTCGAGCCACCGCGAGCTGGCGCGCGAAGCCTTCCCGGAAAGCAAAGGCTGCGGCTTCAGCTTCGGCGACGGCTGCCACGGCAGCGACGGCAAGTTCAACCTGTTCAACAGCCGCCGCATCGACGCCATCGACGTGACCGCGAAAACCGCACGGCCGGAGGATGCCTCATGATCAGCCTGAAAGTGATCGCCCGCCTGCTGGATTACCCGGAGCAGGCGCTGTTTGACCATCAGCAGGCGCTGATCGAGGCGCTGGAGCCGGCCAGCGAGCTGGATCTGCACCACAGCGCGCAGCTGATTCTGTTTATCCGGCGCCTGTGCGCCCGCCCGCTGCTGGACGCGCAGGCCGACTATTGCGAGCTGTTCGATCGCGGCCGCGCCACCTCGCTGCTGCTGTTTGAGCACGTGCACGGCGAGTCGCGCGATCGCGGCCAGGCGATGGTTGACCTGATGGCGCAGTACCGCGCCGCCGGGCTGGAGATCGACAGCCGCGAGCTGCCGGATTTCCTGCCGCTGTACCTGGAGTACCTGGCCAGCCGCAGCGCGGCGCAGGCGCGGGAAGGGCTGCAGGATATCGCGCCGATCCTGGCGCTGCTGGGCGCACGCCTGCAACAGCGCGAGAGCCCGTACGCAGTGCTGTTCGATCTGCTGCTGGCGCTGTCCGGCAGCGCGGTGCAGGCCCAGGCGCTGGAGACCCAGGTAGCGCAAGAGGCGCGTGACGATACGCCGCAGGCGCTGGATGCGGTGTGGGAAGAGGAGCAGGTCAAGTTTCTCGGCGAACAGGGCTGCGCTTCCGCCCAGCAGACGGCGCACCAGCGGCGCTTCGCCGGCGCGGTGGCGCCACAGTATCTGGACCTGACGGATGCGTTAACCGGAACCAAAGGACGCTAATCATGCAATTTTTGAATCAGTTCTTCTTCGATATCTATCCTTATCTGGCCGGCGCGGTATTCCTGATCGGCAGCTGGTTGCGTTACGACTATGGGCAGTACAGCTGGCGCGCCGGCTCCAGCCAGATGCTGGATAAAAAGGGCATGCGGCTGGCGTCCAACCTGTTCCACATCGGCATTATCGGCATTTTCGTTGGTCATTTCCTCGGCATGCTGACGCCGCACTGGATGTATGAGGCTTTCCTGCCGATCGACGTGAAGCAAAAGCTGGCGATGGTAGCCGGCGGCGCCTGCGGCCTGATGACGCTGATCGGCGGCGCGCTGTTGCTGAAGCGCCGGTTGACCAACCCACGAGTGCGCGCCACCAGCAGCTTCGCAGATATCATGATCCTGACGTTGCTGATGGTCCAGGTGTGCCTCGGCTTGCTGACCATTCCGTTCTCCGCCCAGCATATGGACGGCAGCGAAATGATGAAGCTGGTGGCCTGGGCGCAGGCGGTGGTGACCTTCCACGCCGGCGCTTCTGCGCACCTGGAAGACGTGGCGCTTATCTTCAAACTGCACATGGTGCTGGGCATGACGCTGTTCGTGCTGTTCCCGTTCTGCCGCCTGGTGCACATCTGGAGTGCGCCGGTAGAGTACCTGACCCGTCGTTATCAACTGGTGCGCAACCGCCGCTGAGCCTGATCCCGCCGCCGCCGCTGATCGCCAGCGGCGGCGCTATTCTGATAATTCACCCGCCACCTGCCTATTCTCGCCGCCTTGCCGTAAACTGAATATCTCAGTAATGTTACGTTTATGCTTCCGCCGACGGACGTCGGCCGTGCCAGCCGATAACAAGAGATACCGCCTTGATGAAAGGCATTTTGGGACATAAAAACCGGGGATGATCCGCGTGGCCTTCGCGCCGTGCGGGAGAATCGCTTTATGGATAGTCAGGTTAATCAATAACAATAATGACCACACAATTTCGCTCACCTGAGCTGCTGCCTCTGAAAGTCATCGCCACCGGGGCTGCGTTGCCGCCCAACCGCGTGGCTTCCTCTACGCTCGATGTCCGCCTGGGGAAACCGGCCGGCTACGTTGAGAAACGCTCGGGCATCGTTTACCGCTATCACGCCGCCGACGATGCCAGCCAGGCTGAACTCGCCGCCGCTGCGCTGCAAGACGCGCTGGGCCGCAGTGCCATCCCGGCGGCCTCCATTGATCTGCTGATCTCCGCCTCGGCGATAGCGGTGCAGGCATTGCCATGCTCCGCCGCGCATATTCTCAAGGTCGCCGGATTGGCGCCGGGTACGCCTGGTTTCGACATCAACAGCAGCTGCGTCAGCTTTATCTCTGCGCTGCAGGTGGCGGCGGGGCTGTTGAACGCCGGGACGTATCGGCGTATCGCCATCGTTTCGGCGGATCTCGCTTCGCGCGGTATCGACTGGCAGCACGAAGAGTCGTCGCTGATCTTCGGCGATGGCGCCGCCTGTGCCATCGTGGAGCGTGGCGACGGCGCCAGCGGCATTCTCGCCAGCCTGGTGGAAACCTATCCCGCCGGCAGCGAACTGTGCGAGATCCGCGCCGGCGGCACGCGCCGCAACCCGCGCGCCGGCATGTGCGAGCAAGACTTCCTGTTTCATATGCAGGGCAAGCCGCTGTTCCGTCAGGCGTCGGCGCTGATTGAGGGCTACCTCGACCGGCTGCTGAGCGCCAGCGGCTTGACCCTGGCGCAGATTGCCACCGTGGTGCCGCACCAGGCCAGCCATCTGTCGCTCGAACATATGCGCAAACGGCTGCACGTCTCCAGCGAGGCGCTGGTGGACATCTACCGCCATCACGGCAACCAGGTGGCAGCCTCTATTCCGACCGCGCTGCATGCCGCCGTGACCACCGGGCGCTTCAACCCCGGTCAACCGGTGATGCTGATCGGCACCGCCGCCGGGCTGGCGTTGGCCGGCATGGTGTTGCTGCCATGAGGGTGCTGGTGACCGGGGCGACCAGCGGACTGGGGCGCAACGCGGCGCAGTGGTTGCTGGAGGCCGGGCATCAGGTGCGCGCCACCGGCCGCGATGAGCGGGCCGGCGAAGCGTTGCGCCGGCTGGGCGCCGAATTTTACTCACTCGATCTGGCGCAGGCCACGCCGCCGCAGTGTCGGCAGCTGGTGACCGACTGCGAGTGGGTATGGCACTGTGCGGCCAAGTCATCGCCCTGGGGCAGCAAAGCGGAGTTTCACCGCATCAACGCCGCCGCGACGGAGAAGCTGGCGGAGGCGGCCGGGCGCTGCGGCGTGCGGCGTTTCGTGCATATCTCCACGCCGGCAATCTACTTCGATTTTCAGCCGCATTACAAGCTTGACGAGGGTTATCGCGCCCGGCGCTTCGCCAATCATTATGCCGCCAGCAAGCACGCCGCCGAGCAGCGGTTGTTGGCGCAGGCGAAGATCTACCCGCAAACCACCTATATCATTCTGCGGCCGCGCGGCCTGTTTGGCCCGCACGATCGGGTGATCGTACCGCGGCTGTTGCAACAGCTCGAACGCGATCGCGGCGTGCTGCGGCTGCCCGGCGGTGGGCAGGCGCTGCTGGATCTGACCTTTGCTCCCAACGTGGTGCACGCCATGGAGCTGGCCAGCCGGCAACGCGGATTGCAGTCCGGCGCCGTGTACAACATCACCAACCACCAACCGCAGCGGCTGGCGGAGATGCTGGATGCGTTGCTGCGCCAAGAGCTGGGGCTGCGCTACCGGCTGCAGGCTGTGCCGTATCCGCTGCTGCAGGCGTTGGCCGGCGGCATGGAGCTGTGGGCACGCCTCAGTGGCAAAGAACCGAGGCTGACGCGCTACAGCGTGGCGGCAGTGCATTTCGACATGACCCTGAGTCAGACTCGCGCGATCGAAGAGCTGGGCTACCGGCCGCGTTACTCGATGGAGGAGGGGATCCACCTGACCGGGGAGTGGCTGCGGCAGCAAGGAGGCGTACAGCATGGCTAAGGTCACCGTATTTGAAGTGGGCTATTGCACGCATATCGGCTGCATGGCGCTGCGCGGAGCCGGGTTCCGGGTGTGCAAATTCCCGGCGCGCGCCTATCTGCTGGAGGTGGGGGAGCGCCGCTGGCTGTGGGATACCGGCTACGCGCATTATTTTCAGCAGCACACGCAGTCGGGGGTATTCAGCCTTTATCGCCGCATGACGCCGGTTTATTTCGATCCCGCCGAGTCGTTGGCGCATCAGCTGCGTGAGGCCGGTTACGCCGAAGGCGACATCCAGGCGCTGATCGTCTCGCACTTTCACGCGGACCACATTGCCGGGCTGCAGGATTTCAGCCAACTCGATTTTATTTGCTCCGGCGAAGGCTGGCAGCAAACCCGTGGGCTGCGCGGTTTCGCGGCGCTGAAGCGCGCCTTTATTCCCGGCCTGATCCCGGCGGATTTCGAGAGCCGCCTGCAGTTTATGGAGGCATTTCCCTCGCTGGCGTTGCCCGCGTTGCTGGCGCCGTTCGATCGCGGTTACGCGCTGCCGGGCAGCGAAGGGCAGATCGTGCTGGTGCCGTTGCCGGGGCATGCGGCCGGCCATATCGGCGCCTTTATCCTTACCGACGCCGGTTGGACGCTGTTGGCCAGCGACGCCGCATGGTCGCCGCAGAGCTACCAGACGCTGCGCGGGCCTTCGCGCCTGGCCAATCTGGTGATGGACGACGCGGTGGCATACACCCGTACGCTGGAGCGGCTCAACCAGCTGTGGGCGGGCGGGCAGGTCAACATTTTGCTGTGCCACGAGGGGGACCTGTGATCTCCTTCATGACCCTTTGGCACTATTTCCGCGCCCGGCGCCTGCGCTTTGGCGATCGTGCGGCGCTGGAGGCGCATCAGGCTCGGCAGCTCGCGGGCTTTGCCCGCCGGGTGCTGAGCAAGAGCCCCTATTTTCAGCGCTTCAGCCGGCGGCCGCTCGCCGAATGGCCGCAGATGGACAAGGCGCTGATGATGGCGCAGTTCGACCGGATGAATACCGCCGGGCTGCAGCGTGATGCGGTACTGGCCTGCGCGCAGCGCAGCGAGGCGGATCGCGATTTCACGCCGAAGATCGGGCGCTACAGCGTCGGGTTGTCGTCCGGCACATCCGGGCAGCGCGGCGTGTTTGTCGTCAGTCCGCGCGAACAGCAGGTGTGGGCCGGCGGCATGCTGGCGAAAATGCTGCCGGACGGGCTGTTGGCCGGCGAGCGCGTCGCGCTGTTTCTGCGGGCGGACAATAATCTCTATCACAGCGTGAACAATCGTTGGCTGAGCCTGGCGTTTTACGATCTGCTAGCGCCGTTCAGTGAGCATCTGCCCGCATTGGAGCGGCAGGCACCCAGCATCATCGTAGCCCCGGCGCAGGTGCTGCGCGCCTTGGCGCTGGCAGTGCTGGCTGGGCAGGTGAAGCTGCCGGTCAAAAAAGCGATCTCGGTGGCCGAAGTATTGGAAGAGCAGGATCGCCGCCTGCTGATGCAGGTGTTTCCCGCGGTGGGCGAAGTGTATCAGGCTACCGAAGGATTCCTTGCCGCGACCTGCTCGCACGGCACGCTGCATCTGAACGAAGAGTTTTTGCATATCGAACCGCAGTGGATCGACGAGCAGCGTTTTACGCCGTTGATCACCGACTTTACCCGTAGCACACAGCCGATCGTGCGTTATCGGCTGGACGATGTGCTGGTGCTGCGCAAGGAACCCTGCCCGTGCGGGCAGCCGACGCGGGCGATCGCGCGTATCGAAGGGCGGCGCGACGATCAGCTGATGCTGCCCGATGCGCAGCGGCAACCGCAGGCAGTGTTCGCCGATGCCTGCAGCCGGACGATCGCCAATGCGCTGCCGCTGACCAGCGATTACCGCCTGATCCAGCGCGGCGAGCAGCGGCTGGAGCTGATCGCCGATTGCAGCCAGGCGGAATTGGCGCACTGTCAGGCGCAGCTGATCGCGCTGTTCGCTCGCCAGGGTATTGCCACCGATCGGCTCGAATGGCGGCTGACGGCACAGGCGGTGTTGCCGCAGTTCGATCGCAAGCGGCGGCGCATCGTGCGCCGGGCGGAGGACGCATGAAAAATATGCTGTTCCGGCTAGGGCACATGTTGCTGGGCTGGGGGACGGTCGGGGTGGTGTATAGCGTGACCGATCGTTTGCAGGGGGCGGGAACCCTGTTGCCGCCGTCGGCGCTTGACCGGGCTATCTCGTTCAACCCTGCGGCCATCTGGCTCTACCTGTCGTTTTTCCTCATCGTCCCGGCGGGTTATTTGCTGGCGCCGCTGCAACGGATCAAATGGCTGACGCTGGCGATGCAGTTGACGGCGTTGGGCGCCGGAGTGGTTTACCTGCTGTGGCCGACCACCATGGCCTATCCGCAGAACGATGGCGTTGGGATCAGCGCGCAGCTGCTGGCGGCGCTAACGCAGGTGGATTCGCCGCAGAACTGCCTGCCTTCGTTGCACATGGCGCTGACGGTGCTGGCGGTATGGGCGCTGAGCGACGGCGAGCATAAAGTGCGGACGGCGTTGTGGATGCTGTGGGGCGTGGCGATCGCGTTCTCCATTCTGCAACTGCGCCGGCATTTGTTTGTCGATTTGGCCGGCGGGACGCTGCTGGCGTTGTTCGCCGGCTGGCTGGCCCTGCGCATAAAGGCCCTGCGCCGGCGTGTGGTTAAAGGAGAAATGGGATGAGCGATCTGGCGTTGCCGATAGTGTTCATGCTGTTCATCGTGGTGGCCGAGGCGGTGGCGCTGCAGTGGGGTCGTCGTGAGCCGGTCAATTGGCACGATCTGGTGTTCAACCTGAACTCCGGTCATATCATGCTGTGGCTGTTCCGCGGACTGGAGATTACCTGCTACGGCTACGTGGCCGCGCATTTCAGTCTGGAGCTGCTGGATGCCTGGCCGCCGCTGTTGATGTGGCTGTTCGCTTTGCTGGCGTGGGACTTCGGTTTCTACTGGCTGCACCGTCTGCACCATCGCTTCCGGCTGCTGTGGGCGGTACATGTGGTTCATCATCAGGGCGAGCACTTTAATCTGTCGCTGGGGGTGCGCAATTCCTGGTATTCGTCGTTGACGTCGATCCCGTTCTTTTTGCTGCTGGCGCTGGCGGGCGTGCCGCTGTCGGTGTTTGTCACGGTGTCGATTTTTCACTACAGCATTCAGCTGTTTAACCACAATGCGCTGACGCCGAAGCTCGGCGTGCTGGAAAAAATCCTGGTCACGCCGGCGCACCACCGGGTGCACCACGTCAAGGACATGGCGTATTCCAATAAGAACTTCGGCGGCAGCTTTATCTTTTGGGACAAGCTGTTCGGCACGTTCTGCCCGGCATTGCCGACCACGCCGTTCAGCTACGGCGTCAGCGGCGATCGGTCGTCCGCCAACCCATTTTGGGCGAGTAACCTGCCGTTCCTGCGTTATTTCCGTCTGGCCTGGCGTCCGGCGCCGGGCCGGCCGCGCGACCGCCGTTCGGCGCTCAGCGTATTCAGCGGCGCGATGCTGCTGTTTACGCTGGTGGTCGGTTACGTCTACCAATACGGTTATGGCTATAGCGACATCAGTTGGCCGCAAATGATGTTGCTGGCGCTGTTGGCTCTGGGCTCGGCGGCGTTGGGCGGTATGACCGAAGGGCGGCCGTGGGCGAGCGCCGTCTGGTTGCTGATCGCGCTGGGCATGCCGCTGCTGTTTATCGGCTATCTCGGCTGGCCGCAGCGTTATTGGCATATCACCATGGCCGCTGTGGCGCTACATGCTCTGTGCGTGGCGCTGGGCTGGGGGCGAGTGGCCGCACCGGTCGCCGTGGAGGAACCGCATGGCTGAATCATTACCGCCGCTGCGTTTTCCCGCCGATGGCGAGCAGGCGTTTCACCGCGATCTCAAGCACGCGGCGCACGCCTGCCTGGCGGGCGATCATCGCTATGCCGATGCCGCGCGGCTGGCCAAGGCCGCGCTGTTGCTGGCGCTGTGCATCGGGTTTTACGCGCTGAGCCTGATGCAGCATCAGCCCTGGGCGTTTTTCCTCTGCTATTTCCTGTTCGTGGCCATGGGCATGCTGCTTAACGTCAACGTCAATCACGATGCTTCGCATAACGCCTTCTTGCGCGCGCCCTGGGCCAATCGCCTGGTGGGGCGGTTGGTGACGCTGCCGCTCGGCGTCGATCCGGACTATTGGCGCACGCGCCATGTGGATTACCACCACGTTTACGCCAACGTCGAACACTACGATCTGGACACCGAAGAGAACGGTTTTTTCCGCCAGACGCCGTTCCAGCGCTGGCGGCCGCATATGCGCTATCAGCATCTGTACTGGCCGCTGATCGCCGCGCTCTCGCTTCCTTACATTGCGTGGATTTTCGATTGGTCCGATCGGCTCGATAAAACGCCGCTGCGGGAAAAACGCGTGCTGGCGGGGCGGGGCGGTTGGGCGCTGTTCGTGCTGTGCAAGTTGCTCCATGTGGCGCTGGTGCTGGTGGTGCCGCTGATCCTGTGCCACCTGCATGGCATCGGTTGGGGCTGGGTGCTGCTGGCTTACACGCTCAGCCAGATGTTTGCCTCGCTGCTGGTGGTGTTCCTACTGCTGGGCACCCACTGGGCGCAGGCCGAGTTTTACCCGGCGCCGACGGGCGGCAGCATGCCGCACGGTTGGTACCGGCACAATTTCGCCACCGCCTGCGATTGGCGTCCCGAGCCGCGCTGGCTGGAGCACTTGACCGGCGGGCTGAACTATCACCTGACCCATCACCTGTTTCCAGGCTGGAATCACCGCCATTATCCAGCGCTGGCTGCCGCGGTGGCGGAAGTGGCGCAGCGGCACGGCATGGCGTATCGCTGCATCGGTTATCACGAATTGCTGGCGCAACAACAACACTTCTTGCGCCGGATGGGGCAACCATGAAACCGTTGCGCCCGTTAGCTTATCGGCGCGACGATAGCGGGTTGCATCGCGCGCTGATGCAGGCCGCCCAGCATTATCTGGCGGCCAACGGCGATCACCGCTTCGCCGACGGCGGCATGCTGGCTAAGGTGGCGTTACTGTTGGCGCTGTGCGGCCTGTGTTACGGGCTGAGCCTGCAGCAGCAAAACGGCTGGGCGTTTTTCGCCTGTTATTTCGGCTTTATCTTTATCGGCATGTTCCTGACGGTGAACGTGGTGCACGACGCCTCGCATAACGCGTTTTTCCGTCGGCCCGGGGCCAATCGCTGGCTGAACGCACTGGTGAGCGTGCCGCTGGGGCTGGATCCCGACTGCTGGCGCGTGCGGCACGTGCTGTTCCACCATGCCCATAACAATATTGAACATTACGATCCCGACATCGATGCCAACGGCGTGTTGCGGCAAACGCCGTTCCAGCGCTGGCGGCCTTTTATGCGCGCGCAGCGTTACTATTGGCCGCTGGTGGCGGCGCTGACGTTCCCGTACTACATCTGGCTGTTCGACTGGCTGGATCGGGCGGGCCGAACCCGCGTGGCGGCGCGCATGGCGCAGCAGGGCGTGCGCGGCTGGTGCGAGTTTCTGGCGGGCAAAGCGGCACACCTGCTGCTGGCGCTGGCGATCCCGTGCTGGCTGCTGCCGCCGGCCATCGGCATCGGGCAAATTCTGCTGGTCTATTTGTTGAGTCAGATGCTTTCTTCATTGCTGTTCGTGATGTTGATCATCGGTACCCACTGGGCCAAGGCCAATTTTTATCAGGCGCCGGCGCAGGGCGCGATGCCACACGGCTGGTATCATCATGTGTTCGCCACCACCTTCGACTGGCTGACCCGGCCACGCTGGTTGGGATACTGGCTCGGCGGGGCGAACCTGCATTTGACGCATCATCTGTTCCCGCACTGGAGCCACCGTCATTACCCGGCGCTGAGCCGCATCATCGGTGAGGTGGCACCGCATTTCGGCATCGACTACCGCCTGCTGGAGCTGGAGGAGCTGTTGCGCCTGCAGCAGCGTTTCCTCGGCGCGATGGGGCGCAAGCCCCAATAGCGTTGCATGCGGATTGTGCGAGGCGTTACGCAGTTCACTAATTGAACGATGTTTGCCCTTCCAGTAGACTTTCCCTCGGTGAATCAACGACCACAGGAGGTGGAGTATGCGCAGCTTGCCGATTCGGGTATCGAATAAAATTGATGATGATCTGAACGCTATCGCCTGGCGTCACGGGATGGAAAAAACCGAGGTAATCAAAATGGCGTTTGCACTGATTACCATTGCCGATAAGTACTGGATGAAACAGGATGGTACTTCACTTGGCATTGTACGGGAAAATGGTGAACAGCTTGAAGCGGTGGGGCGGGTCGTGGAGATCTTCCCATGAACATCGAAAGCCATAATCTGTGCGATGAGGCTAGCCAGGTTTATCTGGAGCAGGTCTTGGTCTTCGACGAAATGGAGCGGCTGCGCCTGGCGCGCCAGGTGCTGTGCGGGATCTTCGTGGTCAGCGTGGGCGTATTCGCCGCCCACGCGTATTGGGAGAAAAACGAAGCGCTGAGGCAAGCGTTCGAACTGGTGAAGATCGGCGCCTTGCCGCTGGTCACGCTGGTGGTATCCTTCTACTTTCCCAACAGCGCGGCCAGATAAGGCGCCGCGTCAATGCGACTTCATGCCTGCCGCGGTCATCAGCAGGCGGAACAGCGAGGCGACCACGAACAGCCCCAGCACGCTGGCGCTCCAGATGATCACCAGCCAGCCGATGCGTTTCCACCAGGGCGCCGGAGCAACGGCTGCCGTTTTATCTTGCATAGCGTCCTCCCTTCTCAGTGATAGCCGTGTTCATGGCTGATCTTGCCGCGGAACACGTAGTAGCTCCAGAAGGTGTAGACCAGAATGATCGGGATGATGAACAGCGCACCCACCAGCATAAAGCCGAGGCTCTGCGGCGGGGCGGCGGCGTCCCACAGGCTGATGGCCGGCGGGATCAAGTGCGGCCAAATGCTGATGCCAAGCCCGCTCAGGCCGAGGAACACCAGCAGCAGCGTCAGCATGAATGGCGAGTAGTGCGCGCCGCGTTTCACCCCGCGTTGAATCCCCCAGGCGCTGAGCAGCACCAGCACCGGCACCGGCAGTAGCCAGAACAGGTTCGGCAGCGTAAACCAGCGGGCGGCGATTTCCGGATGCGCGATCGGCGTCCAGATGCTGACCGCAGCCAGCACCAGCAACAGGATCGCCAGCAGCGGCGTCGCCAGATGATACATGCGCGCCTGCAGGTCACCTGCGGTTTTCATCACCAGCCAGGTGCAGCCGAGCAGGGCGTAGGTCACCACCAGACCCAGTCCGCAGAACAGTGCGAACGGCGTCAGCCAGTCCAGCGCGCCACCGGCGTAGGTGCGGCCTTCGACCGGGAAGCCGTTGATCACGGCGCCTACCACTACGCCCTGACTGAAGGTGGCGAAGATCGAACCCCAGATGAACGCTTTGTCCCAGATATGGCGTTTCTCCGGCTTCGCCTTGAAGCGAAATTCGAAGGCCACGCCGCGGAAAATCAACCCGATCAGCATCAGCGTCAGCGGGATCGCCAGCGCGTCGAGGATCACCGAGTAGGCCAGCGGGAAGGCGCCGAAAAGCGCCGCGCCGCCCAGCACCAGCCAGGTCTCATTGCCGTCCCACACCGGGGCGACGGTGTTCATCATCAGATCGCGGTCGCCGCTCTCTTTCACCCACGGAAACAGGATGCCGATGCCCAAATCGAAACCGTCCATCACCACGTACATCATGGTGCTGAACACGATGATCACAAACCAAATCAGTGGAAGATCGATGCCCATGTTCAGCTCCTGTCGTCCAGAGTATCGTTGACCGCGGACAGCGGACGCGCCGGGCGGCCCTCGGTATTGTCTTCTTGATGTTCATGCGGCTGCGGCCCTTTGCGGATCAGGCGCATCATGTAGGAATAGCCCACGCCGAACACCGAGCAGTAGACGATGATGAACGCCAGCAGGCTGATGCTCATGTGCAGATCGCCGTGCGCGGACACTGCGTCCTTGGTGCGCAGCAGCCCATACACCACCCACGGCTGGCGGCCGATCTCGGTGGTGAACCAGCCAGCCAGCAGCGCCAGCAGCCCGGAAGGACCCATCCACAGAATGAAGTACAGGAACGGACGCGACTGATACAGCCCGCCGCGCCAGCGCAGCCACAGGCTCCACACCCCGGCGAGTATCATCAGCATGCCCAGCCCGACCATGATGCGGAACGACCAGAACACCACGGTGGAGTTGGGGCGATCTTCCGGCGGGAAGGATTTGAGCGCCGGTACCTGTTCGGTCAGGCTGTGGGTCAGGATCAGGCTGCCGAGGTAGGGCACTTCCAGCTTGAAGCGGGTCTCTTCGCGCTGCATGTCCGGCCAGCCGACCAGGATCAGCGGCGTGGCTTCGCCCGGCGGGTTTTCCCAGTGGCCTTCGATGGCGGCGATCTTCGCCGGCTGGTGTTTCAGCGTATTCAGGCCGTGCGCATCGCCGATCAGCGCCTGCACCGGCGCGACGATCAGCGCCATCCACATCGCCATCGACAGCATCTTGCGCATCGCCGGGGTATCGCGGCCGCGCAGCAGGTGCCAGGCGGCGGAGGCGCCGACGAAGAACGCCGAGGAGAGGAAGGCGGCGGTGGACATGTGCAGCAGGCGGTATGGGAAGGACGGATTGAAGATGACCTTCAGCCAGTCGACCGGCACCACCTGACCATTGATGATTTCATGCCCCTGAGGGGTCTGCATCCAGCTGTTGGAGGCCAGGATCCAGAAGGTGGAGATCAGCGTGCCGAGTGCCACCATGCAGGTGGCGAAGAAGTGCAGGCCGGGGCCGACGCGGTTCCAGCCGAACAGCATCACGCCGAGGAAACCGGCTTCGAGGAAGAAAGCGGTCAGCACTTCATAGGTCAGCAGCGGCCCGGTAATGCTGCCGGCGAACTCGGAGAAGAAGCTCCAGTTAGTGCCGAACTGATAGGCCATCACCAGCCCGGACACCACGCCCATGCCGAAGTTAACGGCGAAAATCTTTGACCAGAAGTGGTAAAGCTCACGGTAGGCTTCATTGTGCGTTTTCAACCATAATCCTTCCAGCACCGCCAGATAGCTGGCTAAACCGATGGTGATGGCGGGGAAAATGATATGGAAAGACACGGTGAAGGCGAACTGTATTCTGGCAAGTTCCAGTGCATCAAGACCCAGCATGGCGCCTCCTAGGGTTGAACATAAATTAACCTCTTGAGTATAGCTGTCATTTTTATGTGAAAAGCTTGGCGTTAAGTTAATCACGAAGTACAGTGACTATAATAGTGACAGTTATTTTACTTTTTCATATAACAGTTAAGAGCTATGACCCGATACGAACAGCTTGCGCAGCAGATTAGAGAACAGATTCAGAACCGGGTGTGGCGGGCGGGCGACAAGCTGCCTTCGCTGCGCGAGAGTGGCAAACGCGCCGGATTGAGCCTGATGACGGTGGTACAGTCTTACCAACTGCTGGAAAGCCAGGGCTGGATCGTCGCTCGGCCGCAGTCGGGCTACTACGTGGCGGCGCGCCCGCAGCCGCTGCCTCAGCCTTCGCGCGGCGAGAAGCTATTGCTTAGCGAGCAGGTGGACATCAACGCCTTTATTTTCGACGTGCTGCAGGCCTGCAAGGATCCGGATATCGTGCCTTTCGGTTCGGCCTTTCCCGACGCCACGCTGTTTGCCCAGCCCAAGCTGGCGCGTGCGCTGAGCAGCGTGGCGCGCAAATTCACGCCACACAGTTCGCTGGCCAACCTGCCGCCAGGTAACGATGCGCTGCGGCGGCACATTGCCCAGCGTTACGCGCTGAGCGGCATGCAGGTCGCGCCGGACGAGATCGTCATTACCGCCGGGGCGATGGAGTCGCTCAGCCTCAGCCTGCAGGCGGTGACCCAGCCGGGAGACTATGTGGCGATCGAATCGCCGGCGTTTTACGGCGCGCTGCAAGCGCTGGAACGACTGCGGTTAAAGGCGGTGGCGATCGCCACGCATCCGCAGGACGGTATCGATCTGGACGCGCTGCAGCAGGCGGTGGAACAGTATCCGATCAAAGCCTGCTGGCTGATGACCCATTTCCAGAACCCGCAGGGTGCCACCCTGCCGGAGGCCAACAAGCAGCGGCTGGTGACGCTGTTGCGCGACCGACAGATCTCGCTGATTGAAGATGACGTTTACGGTGAGCTGTACTTCAGCGCGGAACGGCCGCTGCCGGCCAAGGCGCTCGACAGCGGCGGCCAGATTCTGCACTGCTCATCGTTTTCCAAATGCCTGGCGCCGGGCTTTCGCGTCGGCTGGGTGGCGGCGGGGCGTTATGCGCAACAGATCCAGCGTTTGCAACTGATGAGCACCGTTTCCACCAGCGTACCGACCCAGATGGCACTGGCGGATTATCTGCTGCACGGTGGCTACGACACCCATCTGCGGCGGTTGCGCCGCCTGCTGGCCCAGCGCCAAAGCGCGATGCGGCAGGCGATCGCCCACCATTTCCCGCCGACGGTGAAAGTCAGTCAGCCCGACGGCGGTTATTTCCTGTGGCTGGAGCTGGATCAGGCGCTGTCGTCGATGGAACTGTACCGGCGCGCACTCTCACGGGGCATCAGCATCGCGCCGGGGCGCATGTTCACCACCGGCGACCATTTCAACCACTGCTTCCGCCTCAACGCCTCTTTTGAATGGAACGACCGGTTTGAAGAGGCGATCAAAACCTTAGCCAAACTTATCCGGGGGCTGGCGGCGGCCGGTTAAAACGCGTTTTGCACCGAGCTTCACCCAAGAAAAATTCATAATGCTTTTTTCGGCAATGGAATGCCGGTTTCGTTGTTAGACAGCCCTGCAGTGGCCCATTACTCTGCGATAAATTTTGTCACATTTTTATCAACGGGAAGACGAGGGGCTGTGGGTGAGCAGAATAAAAAATAAGCTAAACAAACTGTTGCGTTATCGGCTGACGCCGCTGGCGTTGGTCTGCGCGCTGGGGCTGAGCGCCGGTGCGCAGGCGGAAACGCTGGCCGAAGGCATCACGCCGGCCAGCGACGCCGCTCGGGTTCCGGCCGCCGCCAAGCTGCGCAAAGACACCGTGGTGGCGGGTATCTCGGAGCCGCAAGGGATTTTCAACCCGTATCTGTTCACCAACGGCTGGGACGAGAACGTGACCGACGTGATCTTCAGCCGCGTGATTGGCCTGGACAGCCAGGGCAAGCCAGAAGGGCGATTGGCGGAGTCCTGGCAGGTCAGCCCCGATAATCTGACTTACACCATCAAGCTGCGGCCGAACCTGGTCTACAGCGACGGCTCGCCGCTGAAAGCCGACGATATCGCCTTTACCCTGACGCTGCTGCACGATCCGGCCTATGATGGTGACACTGACATCACACCGGCGCACATCCAGGGCGGCGCCGAGTATAAAAACGGCACCGCTTCAGGCATCAGCGGCCTGAAGGTGATCGACGATCGCACCATTCAGATCGTCACCACTCAACCGGGTGCGACTACGTTGCAACTGATCGGCGGTCCGGTGCTGTCGCGGGCTTACTACGGCAAAGACTATCAGCGCGGCAAGCTCGACGGCGTGCGCGCCTTCAACGGCAAACCGCTCGGCAACGGCCCCTATATTTACGATAAATATGTGCCAGGGCAGGAAATCCGCTTCCACGCCAACCCGAACTTCTATCTCGGTGCGCCGCCGATGGCACGCTTTATCTACCGCGTCACCAATCCGGCCACCAACTTCCAACTGTTCCAGACTGGCGAGACCGACTACGACGCTTTTACCGCCAAGCCGGACGATATCGAACAGCTGAAGCTGCTCGGCTTCGCCAATATCAACCTCTACAGCTCAAGCGACTACAGCCGCATCGATTTCAACCTCAAGCGCCCGGCGCTGCAGGACAAACGGGTGCGCCAGGCGCTGATCTACGGCCTGGATCGGCAAAAACTGATCGCCGTGGTGTACCAGGGTTACGGCAAGGTCGCCAACCAGCCGATCTCGCCGATCTCCTGGGCCTATGACGCGAACGGCATCAATCCCTACGCTTACGATCTCGATAAGGCCGGGAAACTGTTGGACGAGGCCGGTTGGCGAGTGGGCGCGGACGGCATTCGGCAAAAAGACGGTAAGAAGCTGGAGCTGACGCTGCTGGTGACCAAAAAGTTGATCAACGATGCGCTGGTGCCGATTGCCAAAGACAACTACCGCCGGCTCGGCGTGGTGCTCAAGCCACAGGTACTGGATTTCAACGCGCTGCTGGCGCAGCGCAAGGCGGGTAATTATGACCTGGCGTCTCTCAGCACCAGCACGCTGAACGACCCGCACGACGGCGTGCGCGATTTCATCAGCCGCGAGAGCGAGACCGGCTATAACAACCCGCAGGTGGACGCGCTGATCGCCAGAGCCAACGCCACGCTGGATATCGCCCAGCGCAAGCCGCTGTACCACCAGCTGTATCAGGCGCTGGCGGACGATCCGCCGGTGATCCTGCTCGGCAACCGCGAGATTTTGAGCGCCAGCAGCGCGCGCGTCACCGGCTTTAAACCGGATATCTACAACGGCTTGGTCGGCAGCCTGCCGAACGTCAAACCGGCGCCGTAACGCCCTGACGCCGCCGCGCCACTCCGGGCGGCGGCGATGGAAATCGCGATGAGAAATTTTATCCTGCGCCGTCTGTTGCAGACTATCCCGATGCTGCTGTTGGCTTCCTTGCTGATTTTTTGCATCTTCGCCCTGGCGCCCGGCGACTTTATCGACGGCAACATCAACCTGACCGCGCAACGCGCCGCCGAGCTGCGGGCGCTTTACGGGTTGGATCAGCCGTTGTTCAGCCGCTACCTGCACTGGCTCGGCCGGCTGCTGCAGGGCGATCTCGGTTTTTCGCTGCAGTATCAGATCCCGGTCAGCACGCTGCTGAACCAATACATCTGGAACTCGTTCCTGCTGGCGGCGGTGGCGATGGTGCTGTATTGGGGTATCGCGCTGGCGGTGGGGGTGATCTCGGCGATGAAACCCTATTCGCTGTTCGATCATCTGATTACCGTGGCGGTGTTCGCCGCCATGTCGTTTCCGACGTTCTTCCTGTGTCTGCTGCTGATCAAATGGTTCGCCGTCGATCTGCACTGGCTACCGGCGGGCGGCATGCTGCGCACCGGCAGCGAAGCGAGCGGGCTGGCCTGGGTATTGGAGGTGGCGGCGCACCTGCTGCTGCCGGTGCTGGCGCTGGTGATGCTGCAGGCCGGCAGCCTGACGCGCTATTTCCGCGCCAGCATGCTGGAGGTGATCCGCATGGACTACATCCGCACCGCGCGCGCCAAAGGGCTCAGGGAGAAAACGGTGATCCTCAAACACGCGCTGCGCAATGCGCTGTTGCCGATCGTCACACTGCTGGGGTTCGAGCTGCCGGGATTGTTTTCCGGCGCGCTGATCACCGAAAAAATCTTCAACTGGCCGGGCGCCGGGCATATCCATATCGATTCGCTGGCGGCGCGTGATTACCCGGTACTGATGGGGTTCACGCTGTTTCTGGCGGCCCTGACCATTCTCGGCAATCTGCTGGCGGACATTCTGTACGCCTACGCCGATCCGCGCATTCGCTTGAGGTAACGCTATGTTGGCTACGTTGTTTTTCGGCCGCCGTCGCCGCTGGCGCCAGGCCCAGTTGCCGGCGCTGGCGCAACTGTCGCCGCCGCCCGCAGCACAGGCCTGGCGGCGGCTGCGCCGCCATCGGCCGGCGATGATCTCGTTGGCATTACTGGTGCTGTTGGCGTTGCTATGCCTGATTGGGCCGTCGCTGTCGCCGTGGCGCGACGACGCTGGTGATGTGCTGAATATCAATCAGGCGCCGAGCGGCGCGCACTGGTTGGGCACCGACTTTCTCGGCCGCGATATCTGCACCCGGCTGCTGCTGGCGGGGCGGATATCGCTGACCATCGGCCTGGTGTCGATGTTGCTGTCGGTGACGCTGGGTTATGTGCTGGGCGCGCTTGCCGGTTATCTGGGCGGCGTAGCGGATCGGCTGATCATGCGCTTCGCCGATCTGTTGATGACCATCCCCGGCTTGCCGCTGTTGATCATCATGGGGGCGATGCTGACCGAGCTCGACGTCTCGCCGGATTACCGCATCTACATGGTGATGATCATGCTGAGCCTATTGGGTTGGCCGTCGCTGGCGCGGCTGGTGCGCGGCCAGATCCTGTCGCTGCGCGAGCGGGATTTCATGCTGGCCACCGAGGTGCTGGGGCTCTCCACCCGGCGGCGTCTTTTCGGCCATCTGCTGCCCAACACCGTGCCGATTTTGGTGGTGGTAGCCACCATGGCGGTGGCCAACGCCATCCTCAGCGAATCGGCGTTGAGCTATCTCGGGCTGGGCGTGGTGCCGCCGACGCCGTCGTGGGGCAACATGATGGACGCCGCCAACAGCCTGATCGACTTTCAGCACCGTCCCTGGCTGTGGATGCCGCCGGGGCTGGCGATCTTCGTCACCGTAGTGGCGATCAATATCTTGGGCGACGGCCTGCGGGACGCGCTCGATCCGAAAATGAACGGGGTAACGCGATGAGTCAACCGCTGGTGGCGTTCGATCGGCTGTCGGTGTCGTTTCAGGGAGAGCAAGGGCCGGTGCGGGCGGTGCAGCAGGTCAGCCTTGAGCTGCAGGCCGGGCAAACGCTGGGGATCGTCGGCGAGTCGGGCTGCGGCAAAAGCGTGACCGCCATGGCGCTGATGGGGCTGTTGCCGCAGCCGCTGGCGCAGGTAGACGGCGGTGAAATTCGCTTTGAAGGGCAGAACCTGCTGTCGCTGCGGGCATCCAAGATGGCCGACCTGCGCGGCAACCGGCTGGCGATGATCTTTCAGGAGCCGATGAGCGCGCTCAATCCGGTGTTGACCCTCGGTGAACAGCTGGTGGAACCGCTGATTCGCCACCTGTCTCTGCCGCCGAAAGCGGCTTGGCGTCAGGCGATTCAGCTCTTGACGGAAGTGGGGTTGGCGCGCGCGGAGGCGCTGATGCGCTGCTATCCGCATCAGCTGTCCGGCGGCATGTTGCAGCGCGTGATGATCGCCATGGCGATCGGGTGCCGCCCGGCGCTGCTGATCGCCGATGAGCCGACCACGGCGCTCGACGTCACGGTACAGGCGCAGATCCTGGCGTTGCTGCGCGAGCAGAGCCGGCGACACAATATGGCGATGATCTTGATCACCCACGATCTTGGGGTGATCACCCAGATGGCGGACCGGTTGGCGGTGATGTACGCCGGGCGCGTCGTCGAGCAGGGCTCGACGCGGGAAGTGCTGTCCGAACCGCGGCATCCCTATACTCAGGGGCTGATCGCCTCGCGGCCGGTGCCGGGCCAGCGGCTCCGCCGCCTGTATTCCATTCCCGGGCAGGTGCCGGATCTGGCGCGCTTGCCTGAACATTGTGCGTTTGCTGAGCGCTGTGCGCAGGCCTCCGCTCGCTGCCGCGACGGCATTCCGCCGCTGTATGGCACACAGCAGCGCCAATCCGCCTGCTTTCTCAACGCCGGAGGGCGCCCACATGTCGACTGAACCCCTGGTGGAAGTGAAAGGGTTAAAGAAATATTTCCCGCTGCGCGACGGGCTGTTCGGGCGAACCACCGGCCAGCTGAAGGCGGTGGACGACGTCAGCTTTAGCATTCGCAAGGGCCGCATTTTCGGGCTGGTGGGCGAGTCCGGCAGCGGTAAAACCACCGTTGGCCGCACGCTGCTCGGCCTGCATGATAAAACCGCCGGCGAGGTGATGTTCAAAGGGCAGGCGCTGGATAGCCTGAGCAAAGACGCGTTGCGCGCCCTGCGGCCGAAAATGCAGCTGGTGTTTCAGGATCCGTACAGCTCGCTGAATCCGCGCCTGCGCGTGGGCGACGCCATCGGCGAAGCGCTGTTGCAGCACGGCTTGGCGAGCAAGGCGGAACTGCGCGAGCGGGTGCTCGACACCCTGGCGATCTGCGGGCTGTCTCCACAGCATTACGGGCGGTTTCCGCATGAGTTTTCCGGCGGCCAGCGGCAGCGCATCGGCATCGCGCGTGCGCTGATCCTACAGCCGGAGTTTATCGTCGCCGACGAACCGATATCGGCGCTCGACGTGTCGATTCAGGCGCAGATCATCAATCTGTTTTCCGATTTGCAGGAACGGCAGGGGGTGACGCTGCTGTTTATTTCGCACGATCTCGGTGTGGTAGAGCATCTGTGTCAGGACGTGGCGGTGATGTATCTCGGGCAGATCGTCGAGAGCGCCGACCGCGATGCGCTGTTTCGCCGGCCGCTGCATCCCTACACGCAGGCCTTGTTGGCGGCGGTGCCGACGCTGGATGCGCATCGCTTGCCGCCGCAGGCAGCAAGCGGCGAGCCGCCGAATCCCGCCAACCCGCCACACGGCTGCCGTTTCCATCCGCGCTGCCCGCAGGCCACGGCGCAGTGCCGTGAACAGGCGCCGCGCCTGCGCAGCGTGGCGCCCGGTCATCAGGTGGCGTGCCACGTCGTCGGCTAGCGTCAGGACAGGTAGTGCTTCAACGCGCGCCCGGCCTGGTGGATCGCCGAATGCACCGCCGGGACGTGGGCGAGCGGATTCAACAGGCCGTAGTCGTGGATCAACCCGTTATAGCGGGTGGAAGTGACCTCGACGCCGGCGGCGTCGAGCAGACGCGCGTAGGCTTCGCCCTCATCGCGCAGTACGTCCAGCTCGGCGGTCTGCACCAGCGCCGGCGGCATGCCCCGCAGCTGTTCGGGCGTCGCGTTGAGCGGCGAGGCGTAGATCTCTTTGCGCTGCGCCTTATCGGGCGCGTAGCTGTCCCAAAACCACTTCATCATGTTGCGAGTCAGGAAATGGCCTTCGGCATACTGATGATAGGAGTCGGTATCAAAATGGGCGTGGGTGACGGGCCACAGCAGGATTTGGCAGCGCAGCGCCGGTATGCCTTTCTCTTTGGCCATTAGGCTGACTACTGTCGCCATATTACCACCGGCGCTGTTGCCGACCACCGCCAGTCGCGAACCGTCGACGTTGATCTTCTCGCCGTATTCGGCCACCCACTCGGTGGCGGCGTATGCCAGGTTGATCGCCTCAGGGTAGTGGACCTCCGGTGAGCGGGGATAGTTAACGAACACCGCTGCCGCGCCAGAGCTGTGCACCAGATCGCGTACCAGTCGCTCATGGGTGGGGAAATCCCCCAGCACCCAACCGCCGCCGTGAAAGAACATGAATACCGGCAGCGCCTCTTTGACCCTGGCCGGCCGCACCAGCTGCAGCAGAATATCCTGACCTTCCACGTGGATGGTTTTCTCGCTGATTTCCACTTCGCGCAGCGGCACCTCAACGCTGCGTTGCGCATCCTCCAAGACCCTACGCGCCTCTTTGGGTTTCATCTGTTCCATGGGTTTACCGCCGGCGGCATTCAACGCGTCGAGAAACGTGCGAATGTCCTGTTGGGCGCGTGGCTGGCTGAGATCGACGGTTTTCTTGGACATGGTGACTCCTTGTACGCAGAAGAGAAGATGCAGTCAGGATCACAGTGTAGTCGCTGGCGCACAAAGCAGGAGCCGCGGTCAGCCGGCCCTGTTTCGGGAGCATGGCGGGTGGGATCTTTGCGTCGCTGTCACGTTGCACGATCCTGGCGCACCGCTGCACCCGATTGGGCAAAAAGTGTGATAGCGAGCAAATCCGATGAAATTATTTTTGCGAGCCCGATCAGAAATCCTGAAGTTTTTCGTAATTGAATAGGATTTCGCGCGCAATGATGATTTTAGGCCTTATTTTTTAATTTATGCATTACCAATGCATAGAAATTGAATAAATATGCATTATAAGCCGTTGTTTTAACGCAAAAAATCGCAAAATTCGGCAAAAATCCCGTTTTGGCACGATAGCTGCTCTACACTCTTTATCAAACGACATGTATTTTAACTGCTCGTTAACATTTACTCCCCGCTCAGGGACCGGATATACGCCATAAATAGTGAAAAACCGATTTTATGTAACAGATTTGTTTCTAAATCAGCGGTAAGGGACAGCATTTTCTCCGCCGGGAAAGTCGGTTTCGAACAGCGGTTTTTTTGCATTGTGGCGGCCTAGCCGGGCTTGAGCGGTCCTTACAGTCAAAATTCAGCCTTTGCTGAGATTATGAGGTCACTATGGAACAGCCAATCGCAGTTACCCGCCAGTCTTTCGATGACTGGATGGTCCCGGTTTATGCCCCTGCCGATTTTATTCTGGTGCGGGGAGAAGGATCGCAGGTGTGGGATCAGCAGGGTAAGTCTTACATCGATTTCGCCGGCGGCATCGCGGTTAACGCGTTGGGGCATGCGCACCCGGCGGTCAAGGCGGCGCTGGTGGAGCAGGCGGGCAAACTGTGGCATCTGGGCAATGGCTATACCAACGAACCGGTGTTGCGCCTGGCCAAAAAGCTGATCGACGCCACCTTCGCCGACAAGGTGTTCTTCTGTAACTCGGGCGCCGAAGCCAACGAAGCGGCGCTGAAACTGGCGCGCAAACATGCGCACGACCAGCACGGCGCCGGCAAAGATCAGATTGTGGCGTTCAACAACGCGTTCCACGGCCGCACGCTGTTTACGGTGTCCGCCGGCGGTCAGCCAAAATATTCGCAGGACTTTGCACCGCTGCCGGGCGGCATCACCCATACGCCGTATAACGATCTGGCCGCGGCGGCCGAGCTTATCAACGATCGCACCTGCGCGGTGATCGTCGAGCCTATCCAGGGCGAGGGCGGCGTGCTGCCGGCGGAAGCCAGTTTCCTGCAGGGGCTGCGTGAGCTGTGCGATCGCCATAATGCGCTGCTGATCTTCGATGAAGTGCAGACCGGCGTCGGCCGCACCGGCCACCTGTATGCCTACATGCAGTACGGCGTGGTGCCGGACGTGCTGACCACGGCCAAAGCGCTGGGCGGCGGCTTCCCGATCGGCGCCATGCTGACCACCGATGCGCTGGCGAAAACGCTGGGCGTCGGTACCCATGGCACGACCTATGGCGGCAACCCGCTGGCGACGGCGGTGGCGGGGGAGGTGTTCTCCATCATCAACACCCCGGAAGTGCTGGAAGGCGTCAAACAGCGTCACCAGTGGTTTATCGACGGGTTGAACGACATCAACCGCCAGTACCCGATCTTCGCCGAGATTCGCGGCGGCGGTTTGCTGATCGGCTGCCAACTGAAGAAAGACTATGCCGGCAAAGCGAAGCAGATCACCCAATTGGCCAACGAAGAAGGCGTTATTGCGCTGATCGCCGGCCCGGACGTGGTGCGTTTCACGCCGTCGCTGATCATCCCTGAGCAGGATGTGAAAGAGGGGCTGGCGCGATTCGCGCGTGCCGTGGCGCGCATTTGCAGCTAATCAGCGGGCTGCGCCTTCACCGGCGCAGCCTGATTCAGAAGAGGTTCGCATTATGATGATTATTCGCCCTATAGAGCGTCGCGATCTGGCGGATTTATTGACGCTTGCCGGTAAATCCGGCATCGGTCTCACTTCACTGCCGCAAAATGAAGATACCTTGTCGGCACGCATTGAGCGGGCGTTAAAAACCTGGCAAGGCGAACTTCCGCAAAGTGACCAGTGTTATTTGTTCGTGTTGGAGGACAGCGAGCGCCGGCAGGCGGTGGGTGTCTGTGCGATCGAAGTGGCCGTCGGCCTGGCGGAACCCTGGTACAGCTTCCGGGTCGGCACACAGGTGCACGCTTCCAAACAGTTGAACGTCTATAAATCGGTACCGACGCTGTTCCTCAGCAACGACCATACCGGCCATTCGGAGCTGTGCACACTGTTCCTCGATCCGGATTATCGTCACGGCGAGAACGGCAAGCTGCTGTCGAAGGTGCGTTTCCTGTTTATTGCCGCGTTCCGCGAACGTTTCTCACGGCGCCTGATCGCCGAGATGCGCGGTTTCTCCGATGAAAACGGCCGTTCGCCGTTTTGGGAGAGCGTCGGACACCATTTCTTCTCCATCGAGTTCGCCAAGGCGGACTACCTGAGCGGCACCGGGCAAAAGGCGTTTATCGCCGAGCTGATGCCGAAACACCCGTTGTATGTCGATTTCCTGGCCGAAGACGCGCAGAAAGTGATCGGTGAGGTGCATCCGCAAACCTTGCCGGCGCGCCGGTTGCTGGAAGCGGAAGGCCTGAGTTACCAGGGGTACGTCGATATTTTCGACGGTGGCCCGACGCTGGAAGCCGAGATCGATCACATCCGCGCGGTGAAGCAGAGCCGCTTGGTGAAAGTGGTGCTGGATGACACGCCGATGCGCGCCGATGCACCGGTGCATCTGGTTGCCAACGACAACTATCAGAACTACCGCGCACTGTTGGTTAATGCCGATCTGTATGACGACCGCCTGCATATCAACGCCGCCACCGCTGCGGCGCTGGGTGTCGAGCAGGGCAGCCCGGTGCGGGTGCTCCCCCTTATTGCACAGGAGAAAGCATGATGTCCCATCCTGCACTGTTGATTAACGGCGTCTGGCGGCAGGGCCGCGGCGCCGAGTTCGGCAAGGCCGATCCGGTCGACAACCAGCCGCTGTGGCGCGCCAACGCCGCCGACGCCGGTGACGTTGCCGCCGCCTGTGAGGCCGCGCGCGCTGCGTTCCCGGCATGGGCGCGTACGCCGTTCGAACAGCGTGAACAGCTGGTGAAACGCTTCGCCGTCTTGCTGGAAGAACACAAACAGTCGCTGGCGGAAACCATCAGCCGCGAGACCGGCAAACCGCGCTGGGAAACGCTGACCGAAATTCAGGCGATGATCGGCAAGGTGGGCATTTCGCTGCAGGCTTATCAGACGCGGACCGGCTTTAGCCAGACGGCGATGGCCGACGGCGCTTCGGTGCTGCGCCATCGTCCGCACGGCGTGCTGGCGGTGTTCGGGCCTTACAACTTCCCCGGCCATCTGCCGAACGGCCATATCGTGCCGGCGCTGTTGGCCGGTAACTGCGTGGTATTCAAACCGAGCGAGCTGACGCCGCTGACCGCCGAGGAGACCCTCAAGCTGTGGCTGCAGGCCGGTCTGCCGGATGGGGTGATCAACCTGGTGCAAGGCGGCCGCGAGACCGGCGAAGCGCTGGCGGCCAGTGCGGATATCGACGGCCTGCTGTTCACCGGCAGCGCCGGCACCGGCTATCACCTGCATCGCCAACTGGCGGGGCAGCCGGAGAAGATCCTGGCACTGGAGATGGGGGGCAACAACGCGCTGATCGTCGACGGGTTCGACGATCGCGATGCGGCGGTCAACCTGGCTATCCAATCGGCGTTTATCTCCGCCGGCCAACGCTGCACCTGTTCACGCCGTATTCTGGTGAAGCAGGGAGCGGAAGGCGATGCCTTTATCGCGCGTCTGGTGCAGGTGGCGGGGGAATTGCGGGTCGGCCGCTGGGATGCCGAACCGGAACCGTTTATGGGCGGGGTGGTGTCGTCCGCCGCGGCGGAAAACATGCTGAAAGCGCAGCAGCGCTTGCTGGCGCTGGGCGGCAAATCGCTGCTGACCATGCGCCTGCTGGAGCCGGGCAGCTCGCTGCTCAGCCCGGGCATCGTCGATCTGACCGGCGTGGCCGGCGTGCCGGACGAAGAGTATTTCGGGCCGTTGACCACCATCGTGCGTTACCGCGACTTCGACGAAGCGCTGCAGCTCGCCAATCGGACGCGCTACGGCCTGTCGGTGGGCCTGGTGTCGCCGCAGCGCGAGCTGTTCGAGCGCTTGCTGCTGGAGGCGCGCGCCGGCATTGTCAACTGGAACAAGCCGCTGACCGGGGCATCCAGCGCGGCGCCGTTTGGTGGTGTGGGGGCCTCCGGCAACCATCGACCAAGCGCCTTCTATGCGGCGGACTATTGCGCCTGGCCGATGGCTTCGCTGGAAAGCGAAAGTCTGTCGCTGCCGGCGACGCTCTCGCCGGGCTTGTCGTTCCGTTAATTGTCTGCGGCGTCGCGATGGCGTCGCCGCACGCTATCCCCAGGGGATGAACATGTCAGGATATGAAGTCAATTTCGACGGTTTGGTGGGGCCGACGCACCACTATGCCGGGCTGTCGTTCGGCAATGAGGCTTCGACGCAGCATCAGAACAGCGTATCGAACCCGAAGCTGGCGGCGAAACAAGGCTTGCTGAAAATGAAGGCCTTGGCCGATCTCGGTTTCCAGCAAGGGGTGTTGCCGCCGCAGGAGCGGCCGCATTTGCCGATGTTGCGTCGCCTGGGCTTCAGCGGCAGTGATGAGGCGGTGCTGGCGCAGGCGATGCGTCAGTCGCCGCGACTGCTGTCGGCGCTTAGCTCGGCGTCATGCATGTGGACCGCCAATGCGGCCACGGTGTCGCCTTCGGCGGACAGCGCCGACGGTAAGGTGCATTTCACCGCCGCCAATCTGAACAACAAGTTCCACCGCGCCATCGAAGCGGAAACCACCACCGCCGTATTGCGGGCGATGTTCAGCGACGATCGGCATTTCGCCCATCACGAAGCGTTGCCGCAGGTGGCGTTGTTCGGCGACGAAGGGGCGGCCAACCACAACCGCTTGGGCGGCGACTACGCCAAGCGCAGTGTACAGGTGTTCGTCTACGGTCGTCAGGAGTTCGGCGGCGAAACGGCGCCGGCGCGCTATCCTGCGCGCCAGACGCGCGAAGCCGGCGAGGCGATCGCTCGCCTGCACCAGTTGGACGAGCAGCATACGGTCTTCGTGCAGCAAAACCCGGCGGTGATCGATCAGGGCGTGTTCCATAACGATGTGATTGCAGTCAGTAACCAGAACGTGCTGTTCCACCACCAGCAGGCGTTTTATCGCCAGCAACAGGCGCTGGATGAAGTGCGCCGCAAGATGGCGACGTTGGACAGCGAGCTGGTGGCGATCGAGGTGCCGACAGAACGCGTCTCGGTAGCGGACGCCGTGGCGACCTACCTGTTCAACAGCCAAATTCTTACCAAACCGAACGGCAAGATGATGATCGTCGTGCCGGAGGAGTCGCGTCAGCATGCCGGCGTGTGGCGTTATCTCAACGACATGATCGGCAGCGGCGGCCCGATCGATGAAATCCGCGTGTTCGATCTGCGCGAAAGCATGCGCAACGGCGGCGGCCCTGCCTGCCTGCGGCTGCGGGTGGCGCTCAATGAACAGGAGTTGCGGGCGGTGAACCCGCGCGTGATGATGAACGAACGGCTGTTTGCGACGCTGAATGAGTGGGTGGATCGCCATTACCGCGATCGTCTGACGCAGGATGACCTGGCCGATCCGCTGCTGCTGCGCGAAGGGCGCGAAGCGCTGGATTCGCTGACGTCGATCCTCGGTCTTGGTTCCATCTATCCATTCCAACGCTAAGGGAGGCGGCATGATCGATCTACTGCCTCTGACGCTGGAAGGGAACGAGCCCGTCGAATGGCAAGGTGAAACACCGCAGCTGCGCTGGCGCTGGCAGGGGGAAGGGGTGCTGGAGCTCACGCCGCGTCAGCCTTACCGCCAGGCGATGGTGATGTCGGCGGGCGTGCACGGCAACGAAACAGCGCCGATTGAACTGCTCAATCAGCTGGTCGGCGACCTGTTGACCGGCCGGTTGCCGCTGACGGTGCGGCTGTTGGTGGTGCTGGGTAATCCGGCGGCGATACGGGCCGGCAAGCGTTATCTGCACAGCGATATGAACCGCATGTTCGGCGGCCGTTACCGCAACTTCGCCGCCAGCGGCGAAACCGTGCGTGCGCAGCAGTTGGAGCGTGCGCTCGCTGCCTTTTTCGATGGGGAACAGGCGGCGCGTTTCCATTATGATTTGCACACAGCCATTCGTGAGTCGCGTTTGCCGCGCTTCGGCATTTTGCCTTTCCAGAAACGCCCGTACAGTGAGCCGATGTTGAAGCTGCTGGATGCGGCCGATCTGGATGCGTTGGTGGTACACAGCGCGCCGGGTGGTACTTTTAGCCACTATTCCAGCGAACATCTCAATGCGGCGAGCTGTACGCTTGAGTTGGGCAAGGCACGGCCGTTCGGCAGCAACGATCTTCAGCAGTTCGCCGCTATCGATCGCGCGTTGCGGGCTGCGGTCAGTGAAGGTGCTTTGCCGGTGCGTGCGGGCGATGAGATTCGGGTTTTCCGTGTGATGCACTCGTTGATTAAACACAGCGAAGACTTCAAGCTGCATCTGGACGATGACACGGCCAATTTCACCGAACTGAAACCGGGCATGTTGCTGTGCGAGCAGCCGCAGGAGGACTATCGCGTTGGCCAAGAGGGGGCCTGGATACTGTTCCCGAACCCCAGCGTGGCATTGGGCCTGCGCGCCGGTATGTTGTTGAAAGAAGTTTCCCGCTCTACGCTGTATTGATTTATCCACGGCGGCGCCGGCAGCGCGCCGCCGTTATTCCTTTCATTATTTTTATCTGCTATTTCTCCCTATTTAAATTGCCGTAAGGTGAATTTTATTCGCTCCGGAGATCTTCCTTTACGCGAATGAATAAAAGGTTGTGTCAGAGGGTTATCTGAAAGCCTTAATTGCCTGGCGAGTTTGTTAAGATAAAAATGTGAAATAAGTAACGTTTTTAATAACCATGCTAATTTTGTTGTTACTTTTGAATCGCTCAGAAAGCACACAAAACGAAACTGGTGTGCACTATTTTGATGCATTGCACCATTTTAGTTATAACTTATGTGATAAAATATTCTTATATTCAACGATTTGCGCGATTTCTTTGTTGTAATATTTTCTTACAAATAAACATGCTTTCTCCTCGTTGTTTCATGAATTTTTTGATTTTAAGTTTTGATTCATGATGCTAATGTCACATCACCCCGTATTAGGGGAACTCAAAAAATACCAAAAGATAAAATCACAGCCCAAATTATAAATTGGGCGTGACGGGCAGGGTTCTAATTATAATATCTAGGAAAATAAATGATGAAACGCAGTGTATTAGCCTTAGCTGTCGCCCTCGGGGCGGTCACCTCCTTCGCCAACGCGGCTGAAATCTATAATAAGGATGGCAATAAACTCGACCTGTACGGCCGCGTTGCTGCCAAACACGTTTTCAGTAAAGACAAGGATGAAGACGGGGATAAAACGTACGTTCGTCTCGGCTTTAAAGGCGAAACCCAAATCAACGATCAGTTGACCGGTTACGGCCAGTGGGAATACCAGGTTGCTTCCAACCACGACGAAGCGCAGGGCACCACCGGCACCAAAACGCGTCTGGGCTTCGCCGGCCTGAAGTTCGCCGACTATGGCTCATTCGACTACGGCCGTAACTACGGCGTGGTGTACGATGCCGAAGCTTACACCGACATGCTGCCAGAATTCGGCGGCGACTCCTACAGCTACACCGACAACTACATGACCGCCCGTTCCAACGGTCTGGCGACCTACCGCAACCGTGACTTCTTCGGTTTGGTGGAAGGGCTGAACCTGGCGTTGCAGTACCAGGGTAAAAACGACGGCGACAAGCGCAGCGTAACCAAACAAAACGGCGACGGCTACGGCATGTCTCTGGACTATCAGGACATCGGCGGCAGCGGCATCGGCGTAGCGGCGGCGTTCTCTGACTCCAACCGCACCAGCGATCAGAAGGCGCTGCAGTACGGTAAAGGCGACAAGGCCACCGCTTGGACCACCGCTGTCAAATACGACGCCAATCAGGTGTACCTGGCGGCAATGTATGCCGATACCCGCAACATGACGCCGATCAGCGTCAACGGCACGTCGGGCTTCGCCAACAAAACGCAAAACTTCGAAGTTGTGGCTCAGTATCAGTTTGAGAACGGTTTGCGTCCGTCCGTGGCCTACGTACAGTCCAAAGGCAAGGATATCGAAGGGATTGGCGATGCTGACTTGGTGAAATATGTGGAAGTTGGTGCGACTTACTACTTCAACAAAAACATGTACACCTACGTCGACTACAAAATTAACCAGTTGAACGACGACAACAAACTGAAGCTGAACACCGACGACATTGTTGCCGTCAACCTGACCTACCGCTTCTAAGTTTCCATCATTACCTTCATCCTGTGTCGGGATCGGTAATCAGGCAGGGCGCAAGCCCTGCCTTCGTTTTATCGGCCGCTCAACTTTTGGGCGCCAGCCCCACCAACTCAATAGCAGAGCGCAGCGCGGCGAAACGTTGCTGATCCTGCTCGCGTTCTATTTCCGTTACCAGCTGTGAAAGAATATTGCTGCCGGATACTTTTTTATGGTTTTTGATTAACTGCAACACCGCGTCGCCTAACGCCAGGCTGACGTTGCGGAGCAGTATTTCATAATGCTCGTTGGAATGAGCTGTTACTGACATGACCTTTCTCTGTCTCTCTTCTTCGGAAGCCGCAATTTAGCAAAACAGCGGCCTAAAGCCTCGGAGGCAGACGAAGTTTCCGATGAAATCAGAAATTCCTCAGTATCGGATGGGGGGCGTTAAAAATCCGAGTATTCGCTAGCCGGCAACCAAAAACCGTCGATAAACTCTTCCATGGGGTAACAGCCGGCGTGGCGCAGGTTCTGTTCCTTCATCACGACCAGGCATTGCGGTTCGTCGCGCAATATATCGACCACCATTTCACTGCAGCCGCCATCCAGATAACAGACAAACATCACCAATGCGTACATCGTTGCATGCCTCCTTCGTCGAACCGCCCTGTCTGCAACAGTGTAGGTAAAAAAGCGCGATTTTTCAGCACCATTGCGTTATATATCGCCATCGAGACGCCGCGGACGGCACTTTCGGAATTCTCTAACCGTTTCTGATGCCGGGAGCGGATGGCATATCCTTTTGACGATGCTAAGCTTAACAAGCCTTACTTAAACGCATTATTGCAACCATCAAAAGGAGTGAATATGGGCTTGTTTAACTTCGTCAAAGAAGCGGGCGAAAAACTGTGGGACACAGTCACCGGCAATGCCTCCACCGAAGATCAAAGCGCCAAACTCAAGGAGCATCTCGATAAGAGCGGCCTGCCAGGCACCGACAAAGTCGATGTGCAGGTGGTCGATGGTAAAGCCGTAGTGACCGGCGATGCCGTCAGTCAGGAGCTGAAAGAGAAGATCCTGGTGGCAATTGGCAACGTGGCCGGCATCAGCGGCGTGGAAGACAAGGTGGCGGTGGCGCAATCCGACGCTGAGAGCCGCTTCTACACCGTGAAGAAGGGCGATACGCTGAGCGCGATTTCCAAAGAGATGTACGGCAACGCCAATCTGTATAACAAGATTTTCGAAGCCAACAAGCCGATGCTGTCGAGCCCGGACAAGATCTATCCGGGGCAGGTGTTGCGTATCCCGCAATAACGTGTCGGTCTGCCATAGCCCGGTGCGTACCGGGCTTTTTTTTTGCCCTCTGTAATACGCATCTCTTATTTTCTTGCGATCCCAATGCCGGTTACATCTACCCTGTGCCCCTGCTCGCTTGCCGGCAGGGGGAGTGTTGACCCTGATGGGGAAAGTTGATAGCGTCATGCCCCGGTTGAAGCCGGAACGACCAAGGCGGCAACGTTAACGTCTTATTATGAGGGGACCTTTTGCCCCGTTAAACAGCAATGCAGCAGTTGAACGAGTGAAAACCGATTTAGTGAAACAACAGCGTGACGCCTCAACGGATAAAAATTATCGAGAAACCTTGGGTGATGCGCAATTTGCGATCGTCGTGTTGGCGGTGGCGTCCTGCTCACTGATTATCTTTACGCTGGCGGTCACGCTGTGGGTGACCTGATGCGATTAACTAGGGGAGATGAAATGGAGCCGAATCTCCATGACGAAACCAAACTGCTGGCGATTATCGGCCTGTTGGTTTCCGTGCTGCTGGTGGTATCAATTCTCTTTGGCGTGACCTATTTCTCCGATCTCAGGCACGCGCACGATGATATCGACATTAAAAGCTGCTACATCAAAGCGTCCTAATCCGCGCGAACGCGCCTGAGCGTCGCTGCTCTGTGAGGTGAACCGTCCTGTGTTAAGCTGGGGCGAGTTACCTTTGGCGAATCGACGCCATTCAGGAGGTCTTTGCGATGAGTCAGCCCCGTCCTATGCTCTCTTCACCTTCACGCGAGTGCCCCGTCGTCGACGGCGTGCGCCAGATCCAACGTATTGCCGTGCGTAACGCCGAAGTGGGGGGTATTCCGATCAACCGTGCGCTACCGACCCGGGAGCGGCGCACTGTCGGCGCCTGGTGCTTTCTCGATCACGCCGGGCCGACGGTATTCAACGGTACTTCGCCCGGCATGGATGTGGGGCCGCATCCGCATATCGGTCTGCAAACATTCACCTGGATGATCGAGGGCGAAGTACTGCACCGCGACAGCCTCGGCAGCGAGCAGGTGATCCGTCCGGGCCAGGTCAATTTGATGACCGCGGGGCACGGCATTGCACACACGGAACAGTCGGTGGGCGAGCAGCGGCGATTGCATGCCGCCCAGCTGTGGATTGCGCTGCCGGCCGAACATGCCGACATGGCGCCGCGATTCGATCATTATCCTGACCTGCCGCAGTGGCAGAATAACGGTGTGAACCACCGTTTGCTGGTCGGGGAATTTGGCGCTTATCGTTCGCCAGTGTTTACCCTTTCGCCATTAATCGCCATTGATATGGAATGGCAGGAGGCGGCAACGGTGCAATTGCCGCTGCGCGATGACTATGAAATCGGCTTCTTGCCCCTGATGGGGGAATTCGAACTTAATGGTGAAACCTTTTCACCTGACGAGTTTGCCTATTTGGGTATGAAGAATAACTCCATTGAGTTAAATGCTCAGAAGGGCAGCCGGGGATTATTAATTGGCGGCATGCCGTTAAACGAAGAAATCCTTATCTGGTGGAATTTCGTTGGCCATACCAAGGCAGAAATTACTCAGGCTCAGCGTGATTGGGAACAAGGGGCGCCGCGTTTTCCTGCGGTGAACGGTTATTCTGGCGAGCGTATGACCGCGCCACGCCTGCCCTGGAGCGATGTTTGATAGCGTTAGGATATAATCGCCGCGAATATTCGGCTTATTTCGCTCTAATAAGGCAAAATTACTGTGATCGCGGCTCCAGCTTTACGACAGAATAAGGTTTCTCGGCAGAACAGTGATCTGGCGCATATAATGATAACGAGAAGAAGTTTAGGATAATCCTCAGGAAGTCAGGTTGTCTCCCGTTAGTTAGATGTCAGTGAGGTCATTATGAGTCAGGTACTCTATCGTGCAAGACTGTCCCATGTCGTGATCGCCACGGCGCTGTTTTGGGTTTCTGTCGCGGCATTGTTGGTCGCCGTCTTAAGCTAACTTCAAAAAATGACTCCTGCATAAACCCGCTTCGGCGGGTTTTTTTATCGCCATTGTCTGGCAATATAGGCTACACGCTTATACTTAATGACATCTTCAATAAGCGATAGGACAATTATGAAGCTGTTTGCCGATATTTTGCTGTTGTTTATCGCAGTGCTCCATCTTTATATCCTGGTGCTGGAAATGTTCCTGTGGCGTGCGCCGCTTGGCAGACGGGCATTCGGTACGACGGTGGAATTTGCCGCGGCCACGCGGGTATTGGCCGCCAATCAGGGGCTGTACAACGGTTTTCTGGCGCTGGGGCTGGCATGGGGCTATTGGCGTGAGGACACGGCGCTGCAACTGTTCTTTCTCGGGTGCGTGTTGGCGGCTGGAGTGTTTGGCGGCCTGACCGCCAGCCGTAAGATCCTGTGGGTGCAGGCGCTGCCGGCCTTGATCGCGATGCTGGCGGTATGGGGAGGGCGTTAACCCACCGGTTTACGGCGGGCGTCAGGCGGATTTTTGATGAATGACGTGCAACGGCGGATCGATGTGCAGATCGACGCTCAAATCCTGGCGGAAATCATAAGGCGTGATATTAAAACGCTTTCTGAACATGTAGGTGAAGTGGGACTGTGAGCCGAAGCCAAAGTCCAGGGCGATATCGAAGATCGACGCTTCACTGCTGCGCAGTTGGTAGACCGCGCCGGCCAGACGGCGTTCGCGAATGTATTTGCCCAGCGAAATCCCTGTCGCTTCTTTGAACAGCTTCTGCATATGCCACAGCGAGTAGCCGGAATACTCGGCCAGCTCTTCGAGATGGATCACTCGTCCAAGGTGAGTTTCGACCCATTTGCTGAGGGCGCAGACCAATGAGAGATGGTGTTCTTGTATCATCAGTGCGTCAGTGTGAGATCTACATAGCGGTGAAGTATACACAACTTGCCGCCGCGGACAAAAACGCCGCCGGTGACGGGGAGCAATTATTCGGAAAAACCGTTCAACCGCCGCTTGTCAGTCGAAAGGAAAAACGGCTAATCTGAGACTGTCTCCGCCGAAATGGGGGACGCGGGGAAGGCCGCAGCAAGTAACCGCCAAAACAGAGTCAGCCGTAACAACTCAACGTTGATGGGGTGATCGCATGTTAATGACAGTGATTATTACTCTGGTTGTAATCGTGGGCGTCGGCGCTTTTATGGCGATGCCGGTGATGAGCATGAAAAATGCGGGAGGTGTGGGAGGTGAAGAACCGTGAGAGCAAGAGGCATTGCACGCCGCTGAGCGGGGCGATCGCTAATCGGGAAAGCCTGGGTCAGAAACCCGGGCTTTTTGTTGTATTGCCGCTAAACGTTTTTCCGCTCGACGGTTTCCTCTCCCCAATAAAGCTGGTCGGCGGTGGTTTTGGCAAAGGCCTTTTCCAGCGCTTCGTCGCTGCCTTCTTCCCAGATCTTCTGCGCCAACACTTCGTCATTCCCTGCCAGTTCAAAAATAGCTTCGGCGATTTCCACCGAAGTTTCACGCACTGTCGCCCAGGATTTCACATTGTGATTCGCCATAACTTTCTCCTGTTGGTTGTGGCTTACGGGTGGTTTTTGCCACCATCATGCTGCAAGTATAGGCTAATCTGCCGCGGGCTTTTGCTCGGCGGTGCGCAGAATGGGGAAAAAGGCGGGGAGAGCAGGCAATGGAGTGGGCGGCATGCTATTCTGTGCGGCGTTTGAATCAAGAGGAAAAGTTATTATGTCTGACATGCTGAGCAACGAACAGGAACTGGCTTCCGATCTGGTCGCTTGCCAACTGGTCATCAAACAGATTCTGGACGTTATCGACGTGATTGCACCGACCGAAGTGCGCGACAAGATGGCGGGACAGCTCAAAAGCATCGATTTCTCTACGCATCCTGCAGGCGCCGATCCGGTGACCCGGCGAGCGATTGACAAGGCGATTGCGCTGATCGAGATGAAGTTTACCCGCAACTGAGGCGGGGCCGCCGCAAAGCGGCGGCGTCGGGCGGTGGGGGGTTAATCCACCACCGTTTCGATTTTCTTGAACAGCGGACAGTCGGCTACGCCGATGAAACCGTTGTCGCCATTGACGTACTGGGCGATCGCCACGTTGCGCGCCGTCAAGTATTTGCACTGCAAACCCAACCCGCCAACGTTTTTGTTGCTGCCTATCAGCACGCCGTAACCCGAAATCAAAAAGCCGCCGTAAATGACCGCCAACACCACTACCCACTTAATCAATCTGCTCATTGCGCTTCCTCATTATCCCTGAGGGTTTATCTAGCCATGACTGCCGGGCGACGACAAGGGTAACAGTCTGAAAACCGGACGATAGCCAGAAATCTAAACGACAAGTTAAACTTCGTTTAACTTCGCTGTGATAACATGCGCGATAGGTTACCAAGATAACAATGAGGCTGCTAAATTTGTTGCGAAAAAAAGTCCTCGTGATAATGACGGCCGTCGCTGCCTGCCTGTTTTTCTACCTGTTGGCGCTGGACAGTTATTGCGACGATGGCGGGAATTTTGCGCTGGGCATCTGCTCGGTGACGCGCTTCGTGCCCTGGTAAGCAATTTTTGGCAGGGATGTTCGCACGGCCGTCGCGAGTGTTAAGATAGCGGCCTGAATTTTGCGGTAAATAGGGTTGTCCATGTACGATTTAGGTTTTGGCCAGAACGGCCTGTTGTCACTGGCGGTCGCCACGGTGGCGCTGTTGGTCGGGCTGTGGGTCTGGTTTCTGGTGAACCGCGCCAGCGTGCGCGCCAACGAGCAGATTCGCCTGCTGCAGGAAATTGCCGAACAGCAACGCCAACAAACGGCGCTGTTGAAGCGCCTGGCACACAGCGCTCGCGCTGACGGCGGCGATGCTGACGACGATGAGCTCAACCCTGCGCTGGACTTCAAAGGTTTCATCCCCGAACGTTGAGCATGATGCTCCGGTCGGCGGTCGCGCCGCCGGGGTAATTCAGTAAAACACCATGCCCTGATACGGTTTTTCCCGGCATGCCGCCAGGCGGCTGGCTAGATCGCCGGCATGGATCTCCAACTGATGCCCATCAGGATCGAGAAAATAGAGCGATTCGCCTTCGCTGCGATTGCTTTTCCACTCCTTGACGCCGCTCTGGCGCAACCGCTCGCTGACCTGCTCAATGTGATCCGGCGCTACGCTGAAGGCATAGTGGGTGTAATCGCGCGCGCTTTGTTGCGTCCGCGCCTCATCCCGCGACAGGCATAGCCATAATGCTCCCAACGAGAGATAGGCGCCGCCTTGCCAGCGGGCGTGCGGGGTAAATCCCAACAGATGACGATAAAAATCGAAGCTGCGATCGAGATCGCTGACGGCAAGCGTCAGGTGGTTGAGGCCGGTCAACATGCATGCATTTCCTGGGCGCTGAAGAAGGAGAAAAGTGTACGCAGGCGCTAAGGAAAGATAAAGGGGGACAAAGCATTAGTAGAGATAATGTGAAAACCGGCGGCGCTGTCATAAAACTGTCGTACAGACATCGTAATGTAGCGCGAACCTTACGAAAGATGGATAAAGCCGATGATTAAATGGTACGAAGAAAGCGATGCCGAAGTGAACCGCAGCATTGCGCTGCTGACCGGGGAGAACCCGGACAAGTGGTATCCCTACGGTGGTGTGAAAGGTAAAGATTACTGCAAGAATCCCTCCGATGCCTGGCCGATCATTTGCGCCAACAAAATCAGTCTGAACCCCGATAACCAAAGCGATAGCACGCAATGGCAGGCGCGCATGAGCACCCAGTGCGGTGAATGGCAAGCGGACAGCGCCAGCCCGTTGCGCGCGGCGATGATCTGCTTCCTGATGAGTCAACAGGCAAACTGATTCGAACAATGCCGGTGATTGGTAAGAGTTTCTCCTTTTTCTAATAACAGAGCTGTCGTTGGCGGAGGCTGTTTATGAAGCGCATTATCAAAGGTGATAAAAACTTGTCTCATCTGGTGATTGCCCATGCGGCGATCGATCGTCATGCCGAAAGCTTCGGTCAGCGCCGTCAGGGCTGGCCCTCGACCTACCTGATAAAATATCAAAACGATCGCGTGGCGGTGGAAGTGGTCACGCGTAGCCAATCTTATGTCGCCACGTTGATGATCGGCGCGCGCAACCTGACCAAACTGTGCGGTATGCCTGGCTAAACGTTGCCGATACCCGCTTTCTCACGGTAAAAAATCGCGCTCCGGCCTGCCGTCTCGGGGCGCTACTCCTTGATGCTCACGGGGTTAAGTGTTAAAAAGCCGCCCGCAGATACATTTATTGATTGGTGAAATCTTGGCCAATAACGGCAAGGATGGACGCCATATGAGGATAAGATGGGCGGTCAGCATCAGGATACTCCGCTAAAACGCGGCTTAAAAAACAGACATATACAGCTTATTGCCCTCGGTGGCGCCATCGGTACCGGTCTATTTCTCGGCATTGCGCAAACCATTAAAATGGCCGGCCCCGCCGTGCTGTTGGGCTACGCCATCGGCGGTTTTATCGCGTTTTTAATCATGCGCCAGCTGGGCGAAATGGTGGTGGAAGAGCCGGTCGCCGGATCTTTCAGCCACTTTGCCTATAAATATTGGGGCGACTTCGCCGGCTTCCTTTCCGGCTGGAACTACTGGGCGATGTTTATTTTGGTCGGCATGGCGGAGTTGACCGCTGTCGGCATTTACATTCAATACTGGTGGCCTGAGATCCCCACCTGGGCCTCCGCCGCGCTGTTCTTTGTGCTGATCAACCTGATTAATCTGGTGAACGTGCGCCTGTACGGCGAAACCGAGTTTTGGTTCGCCATCATCAAAGTGGTGGCGATTGTCGGCATGATCGTGTTCGGCGCCTGGCTGTTGGTCAGCGGCAGCGGCGGGCCGCAGGCCAGCATCACCAATCTGTGGCAGCAGGGCGGTTTTATGCCGCACGGCTTCTCTGGGTTAGTGATGGCGATGGCGGTGATCATGTTCTCGTTCGGCGGGCTGGAAATGGTCGGCATCACTGCGGCGGAAGCTGCCGATCCGCGTCGCAGCATTCCTAAAGCCACCAACCAGGTGGTGTACCGCATTTTGATCTTCTATATCGGTTCGCTGACCGTGCTGCTGTCGCTTTATCCGTGGGGGCAAGTGGTGGAAGGCGGCAGCCCGTTCGTGCTGATCTTCCATGCGCTGAACAGCAATCTGGTGGCGACCGTGCTCAACGTGGTGGTGTTGACCGCCGCACTGTCGGTTTACAACAGCGGCGTTTATGCCAACAGCCGCATGCTGTTCGGGCTGGCCAGCCAGGGCAATGCGCCGCAGGCGCTGACGCGCGTTAACAAGCGCGGTGTGCCGGTGCTGTCGATCGCGCTGTCGGCGTTGATTACCTCGATCGGCGTGTTGATCAACTACCTGATGCCCGGCAAAGCTTTCGAGTTGCTGATGGCGCTGGTGGTTTCAACGTTGGTAATCAACTGGGTGATGATCTGCCTGGCGCATCTGAAATTCCGTGCGGCAAAGAATCGTCAGGGTGTCATTCCCAGCTTTAAGGCGCTGTGGTATCCGTTCGGCAACTACCTGTGCCTGGCGTTCCTCGGCCTGATTCTGGTGATTATGTATTTCAGCGAAGGGATCCGCATTTCGGTGTTGCTGATGCCGGTGTGGATTGCGGTGCTGTGGGGCGGGTTTATGCTGACGCGCCGTAAAGGTGCCAAGCGTTAATCTGTGTGCTGCGGAGGCGTATTGCGCGCCTCCGTTTCTCTTCTCGTCAGCCGCGTGGCATAAAAGCGCGCCCCTCACTCTGGCCCCGTCCCAGCAGTTTCCGGCACAGCAGCAGCAGGGTGCTAATCACGTCGATGGCTACCACGCTGAGCATCAGCAGGGTCAGCATGAAGAACCCAAGCAGCGAACCGCCCAGCAGAACCAACGGCGCCGGTACGCGCAGACGGCGCAGCTTCATGGCGAAATACATTTTCCAGTATTGCTTTTGCGCCAGCAGCGCGCTGCGAATACGGCGCCCCAGGCCGATGCCTGATTTGCGGGATGTAGAACGACTCATAACTTCTCCTTTTCTGTATGCCCTACAAGTCAATCACAAAGATCTTAAGAGAGTCTTAACGGGCTCTTGGCGGCCCTGGCTGTCTCACCGAAGTGAGACAACAGCATACGGCAAAAGGTCCCGCAATGCAGCGCACGACTGACGAAGTGCGAGTTTCGTCTGGTTTGTTACACTGAAAATCACGCCCGAGCAGAGGGCGCAGCGGTCAGGAGAAGGGGCTGGATGAAGAGAGTCAATCGTTATTACGACGCGGCCAAGGCGCATCACACGCCGGAGGGATTTCGCAACCCGGAACCTTCACAGCGCCAGGAGGGGGACCTGCAGCGTTGGCAGGATGAACGCAAACGGCAGGGGTTGCCCAAGCCGCCGCAGCAGGGATATGCGCAATTTACCGAACGCTGGTGGCAACCCGCCGATCTCAGCGGCAGCGATGACGGCATCTGGTGGCTGGGGCATGCGTCAATGCTGCTGCGGCTGGGCGGCCGTTATATCCTGATCGATCCGGTGCTGTCCGAACGCGCATCGCCGCTGAGTTTCTACGGCCCGAAGCGCAAAACGCCTACGCCGCTGACGGTGGGGCAACTGCCGGCGGTGGATGCGGTGCTGATCTCCCATAATCATTATGACCATCTCGACAGGCGCACGGTGCGGCAGCTCGCGCGGCGCTTCCCGCAGGCCGAGTTTATCGTGCCGCTCGGATTGAAGCGTTGGTTCCGCCGTTATCGGCTGAAGGTGCATGAACTGGACTGGTGGCAAAGCCTGTCGCTGGGCGAATTGACGGTCTACGCCACGCCGGCGCGGCACTGGAGCATGCGCACGTTGTGGGATCGCAATCGCTCGCTATGGTGCGGTTGGGTGATCCATCATCCGGCACTGCGGTTCTATTTTTCCGGCGACAGCGGCTATTCGGCGCGGCTGGCGGAAATCGGTCAACGGCTGGGCCCGTTCGACGTGGCGGCGTTGCCCATTGGCGCCTATGCGCCGCGCTGGTTCATGCAGGAACAACATATGGATCCGCAGCAGTCGGTGACGCTGTATCGCGAGCTGAATCAGCCGCGAGCCATTCCCATCCATTGGGGGGTATTCGAATTGGCGGATGAATCGTTGGATGAGCCGCCGCAGCAGTTGAGCCTGGCGTTGAGCGAGGCGGGGCTGGGGCAGCATCAATTCCGCCCGCTGAAGATTGGCGAGCGCATCGCGTTGCAGGACTTACTGCCAACGTTGTCTATCCGCCCTGCGGTGCAGGGGAAAGAATAAGAGCAACGGTATGAAAGCGTGGCAGTAATTAGCAAAATTGATAAGTGCGGGTGGTGATTCAATTAACCACCCGATTTTCAGGATTTAATTCAACGCCGTACTTTCGCTATTCACAGGATTATTCCGGCTATTCAGACTAATGGCTTTCGGATTATTTATGATGCTGCCCAGGTGAGCGGTAGCTTTGCATGCTTATGCAACCGTTGCCTGCTGCGTCAACGGCACCCGTGTCTTCACTACGCTCCGGCGCGCGCCGTAGGCTTGCAGGTCTGATAGACGCCGATGAATGTGCTTTCCAGCGGTAAATGGTCGGAGGAGCATTGAATAAATCGGCCCCCGTTCATCGATATTCAAATGTTGCATATTACATTCCATAAAGATTCAAATTTTTTAACGCTATAAGCGGCCAAAAAGCGGAAAAGTCGCAACAGGGATGCGTCAAAACGATGAAAGTTTTGTTAAAAGGCCACCAGAATGCGGGGTTTGGCGCGATGATTTTGGCAAGCAGAAAATAGCCGATGCTTCAACATCTTTTGGGCTATTTAAGCTAATGTGGCTCTCGACCGTTTCAAATATGTGCGACATGTCGTTCAGTGATTAAAAATGGCTTGCCATCGCATACAGAGTATGTGATAACGCATCTGGGTAAAACGAGGTACAGTTCTGTATATGTGTGGCATTTTCAGTAAAGAAGTTCTGAGTAAAGACGTTAGCGTTGAATACCGCTTCTCTGCCGATCCTTATCTTAGTGCCTCAAGCAGTAACGACTCTAGTTTGTCTATGTAACGCCCTCGGGCGGTTTAAACAATCCAAAGGAAATACTCAAGATGGCAAAGATCAAAGGTCAAGTTAAGTGGTTCAACGAGTCTAAAGGTTTCGGTTTCATCACCCCGGCTGACGGCAGCAAAGACGTGTTCGTACACTTCTCTGCAATCCAGGGTAACGGCTTCAAAACCCTGGCTGAAGGCCAGAACGTTGAGTTCGAAATCCAAGATGGCCAGAAAGGCCCATCTGCAGTAAACGTTACTGCTATCTAATCAGCGTCAGCTGTACAAAAAGCCCGCCTTCGAGCGGGCTTTTTCGTTTCCGTCATCCGGCAGCGATGATGATGCCGGCGTACTGGTTGCGGCCTTTGATCCCCGGATGCGTCGGGTCCTGCGCGCGCCGGTGGCTGTTGCGGCGATAGCTGGTGTATTTGAAGCGCTGTGGCCGCTGAGGATCAACGTCCGGTGTACAGATGGTGCAACTGCCGGCGCGATCAATGGCGGCGAAACCGAGCGCCGCCAGCTTGTATTCGGCGATCGCGGCCAAATCCAGATGCCGATAATGCGGGCTGATCAGCGTGGCGGGCAGCGGCAGACGCTGTTTAAAATTCTCCACCAGCGCTTCATCGACTTCGTAGCAGCATGGGCCGGCGGCGGGGCCGATAGAGGCCACCCAATCGGCGGTGTCGTCGTCTTGGCGAATGCGCGCTGCCATCTGTTCCAGAATGCCGTCCAGCAACCCGCGCCAGCCGGCATGAACCGCGGCAATGGCACCCCCATCACGGCGACTGAACAGCACCGGCAGACAGTCCGCCGTCAGCACGCCGAGCAGAATGCCGGGCTGGCGGGTGTAGAAGCCGTCGGCTTCACCGCACGCCTGCGCCGGTTGCACTACGTCGACGATGCGGGTGCCGTGCACCTGCTTCTTTTCCGGCAGCGTGGCGCTGTAGGGCAGCAGATGCCCGGGCAGCAGCGCGAGTTTGCTGCCGAAGCCGTGCTGTATGTGAGGTACCGCATCGAGCAGCGTGGAACGATCGCTCATAAGTCATTTTCACCTGCGTGAGAAAACAGACTCTCAGTGTAGCCAGCTTTTTCCCCGCTTGACCAGGTGTTGTTGGTGGTGGAAGCGAGCGGGGATGCGCCTTGCATCGAGCCGACGCCTTCTTTAGACTAGCCGCGCCCTGTCTTTCTGGAAGCCCATTCATGTCTTATCACTGCCCCCTGTGTCATCAACCGCTGCATTTTTCATCACAACAATGGCGTTGCGACGGCAATCATCAGTTCGACCAAGCCAAAGAAGGCTATGTCAATCTGCTACCGGTACAGCATAAACGTTCGAAGCAGCCGGGAGACAGTGCGGAAATGATGCAGGCACGGCGTGCATTTCTCGACGGCGGTTATTATCAGCCGCTGCAACAGCAGGTGGCCGAGTGGCTGGATTTGGCGCTGGTGGCCGATGCAAGGGTGTTGTTGGACATAGGCTGTGGGGAAGGGTATTACACCGCCGCCGTAGCCGCACGGCTGGCACAGAAGCGCAATATGGCGGTTTATGGGCTGGACGTCGCCAAGGTGGCGATCCGCTACGCCGCCAAACGTTATCCCGCGGTCTCGTTCTGCGTGGCCTCCAGCCACCGTCTGCCGTTCGCCGATGGGGCGCTGGATGCGGTCTTGCGCATTTACGCGCCTTGCAAGGCGCAGGAGCTGGCGCGGGTGGTGAAGCCTGGCGGTGTGATTGTGACGGTCTCGCCGGGCCCCCGTCATCTGTATCAGCTGAAAGAGCAGGTGTATCAGCAGGTGCAGTTGCATGCCGAACAGGACGAACAGTTCGACGGTTTCGAGTGCGAGCGCAAAGAGGCGTTGGCCTATACGATGGCCCTGCCAGGTGAGCAGGCCGCCAATTTGCTGCAGATGACGCCGTTTGCCTGGCGCGCTACGCCGGAGGTGCAGCAGCGTCTGGCTAACGGCGGTGAGTTCGTGTGCGAGACGGATTTCGTGTTGTCGTTGTATCGACGCCGCGCTTAACAGGCGCAGTGAGCCCAGAAACAAAAAAACCTGCCGCGGCAGGTTTTTTTGCAGAGCGAGCGCCTCAGGCCAGGTAGCCGAGGTGCTCCAGAAGAATGTTGACGCCGATACCGATCAGCACCACGCCGCCGAGGATCTCGGCGCGTTTGCCCAGCAGCGGGCCGATAAAGCGACCGATCATCATGCCCAGCGTCGCCATGATCATGGTGGCGCAGCCGATGGCCATGGCGGTATGCACGATATTCACCTGCAGGAAGGCCAGGCCGACGCCGATAGCCATCGCGTCGAGGCTGGTCGCGATAGCGGTGGCCACCAGGATCCAGAAGCCGTGGCGTTTGACCTTCTCTTCTTCATCGGGCTTGTTGCGCACCCCTTCGACAATCATGCGCATGCCGAGAATGAACAGCAGCGAGAAGGCGACCCAGTGGTCCCATTCCATGATGTATTGGCTTGCGAACAGGCCGATGGCCCAACCGATGAGCGGGGTGATCGCTTCGACCACGCCGAAGATCAGGCCGGTGCGGATCGCTTCGCGGAAACGGGGTTGATGCAGGCTGGCACCTTTGCCGATCGAAGCGGCGAAAGCATCCATGGACATGCCAAAAGCGAGAATGAGTGTTGCTGAAAGGTTCATGTGAAATAGCCTCGGCCGGGTGGCTCCATATACACGCAACCCACCCCCAACCAAACGACGGAGTTACGTGCCTATGGTCTCGCCAACCTTACCTGGCTGCCCGCACCACGTTTCATACGGCGAAACGAGTATGTTGATACGGGCGTTTCTGGCGTTTTATTCTCCAGAAACCGGCTACTCCCCAATGACGGCGCAACCATACCATATTATTTCCGCCACCGACAACTTTATTCTAAGGCAAGGTTAGTTCTTAATTGAGACTTGTTTTCATTAATCTAATTTCATGCGGGAATATAATGTAGACGTGGGTAACAATGTTGCGGAAATAATAGTCAGAAAGAAATTGCGCTGCTGGTTAATTGTCCACAAACAGCGCGAGGTTTGAACGAAAACAAAATGGTTTTCTTTTTATTTATTGATTATCAACGAAAAAGTGGTAAATCTTCTCCAGGTCGTCCAGGTGTGTTACCTGAACCAACAGTCTGCGCTGCTCCAGGTCGATGGCCAGAATTCCGTCCTCCGATAAATTCATGGCTTTAATGCGGTTATATTCGACAAACACATTGGCGAAGAAAAAACCCTGCGCTTTAAACACCATCTTGGGAGCGCGAATATAAGAGATATAGATCGCGAGCAGTGCCAAAGAAATAAGCAGATAAGTGGTTAATACCGCACCGTGGGTGGTGACGTTGCGGTAAATCAGAATGGCGATCAGGCCGACGAAAATCAGGCTGTCGAGGCGATGACGGCGTTTGAGCGGCACCTTGAGCCGCGTTTTGCCTTTCAGCAGATCCATGCCGAATTCGTCATACAGCGAGTACAGCAACAGCAGGGCGATAAACAGCATCAGTACGGCGTCGGTCAGTGACATCTCTTGCTCCACACATAAAAAAGCCGGGGGTTGCCCCCCGGCCGTTTCGAACGATTACAGGCCCAGCAGGCCAATCCAATAGCCAAAGATACCGATGACGAAGAAACCGATGATGATCCACAGCGCGTTGACTTTCTTGCGCAGCAGCCACATACAGGCGAAGGTCAGCAGCAACGGCACCAGGCCCGGCATCAGCTGGTCGAGGATGGTCTGCACCGTGGTGACGTTGGTATGCCCGGTCTGGTCGGTGATCTTGGACACCACCAGCGGGATATTCACGTGCGTCCACTTGTTGACCAACGCGCCCATGACAAACAGGCCGAGAATAGACGCCCCTTCCGTCAGTTTCTGCAGGAAGCCGCCGCCCATGTCGTTAACGATATCCACCCCTTTGCGGTAACCGTAGGCCACGCCGTAGTAGCGGGTCAGCAGGCGCACCAGGTTGAACAGCACGAAGAACAGGATCGGCCCGAGCAGGCTGCCGCTCATGGCGATGCCGGCGCCGAGCGCGGCGAATACCGGCCGCACGGTGCCCCAGAAAATCGGGTCACCGACGCCTGCCAATGGCCCCATCAGACCGACCTTGATGCCGTTGATCGCGCCGTCGTCGATCGGCGCGCCGTTGGCGCGTTGCTCTTCCATCGCCATGGTGACGCCCAGCACCGGTGCCGCCACGTAAGGATGCGTGTTGAAGAACTCAAGGTGGCGCTTGATCGCCTGTTTGCGAGCGTCATTGTTTTCCGGATACAGGCGACGGATCACCGGCACCATCGAGAAGCAAAAACCCAACGCCTGCATGCGTTCGAAGTTCCACGAACCCTGGAACAGGTTCGAGCGCAGGAATACGCCGCGAATATCGGCCGGCGTGAGTTTCTTTTGAGCAGTTGTATCAACCATTTCTCTCACCTATTCCTAGTCGAGTTCGTTATCGAGATCGTTCGCGTTAGCCGGACCGGCCTGGACAACCTGAGACTTGTTGTATTTCGGGCTGAGCTGGATATACAGCACGGCCATCACCACGCCGATGACGCCGAGCGCCACCAGGTTGAAGTTGGTGAAGGCGGCGGTAACGAAACCGAGATAGAAAAACGGCATCAGGTAGCCGGCGCGCATCATGTTAATCACCATCGCGTAACCGACCACCACGATCATGCCGCCGGCGATGTTCAGGCCGCTGGTGACCACTTCCGGGATTGAGTTAAGCAGGGCGTGTACCCCGGCGGTGCCGACCGAGATGGCGACGATGACCGCCGGAATGGCGATACGCATCGCCTGCAGCAGCAGGGCGCCGATGTGGATCCAGGTGATGGCGCGCAGGCTTCCGCGCTCCGCAGCGCTGTCAGCCGCGTGCTGGAAGGCCACGGTGAGGGTACGCACGATGATGGTCAGCACCTGGCCGGCCGCCGCCAGCGGAATGGCCAGGGCGATACCGGCACCGACGCTTTGCCCGCCGGCTATGACCAGAATGGTCGAAATGATGGACGCCAGGGCGGCATCGGGCGCGACTGCCGCACCGATGTTCATCCAGCCCAGGGCGATCATTTCCAGCGTACCGCCGATGATGATGCCGGTTTTCATATCGCCGAGAATGAAGCCGATCAGAGTACAGGCGACCAGCGGACGGTGAAATTGGAACTCGTCGAGGACGGAACCCATCCCGGCGATACAGGCAACGATAAATATCAGCACAATCTGAAGAGTGGTGATCTCCATTGCACTTCTCCTATGACCAAAAAAGCTCTGAGTAAAATAATCAGCGGCTGGTGCCACTAATTGAGTTTGTTAATCAGGTCCATCATTTTTAGCCGGCTGTCGGACGAGACCTTACGCACCTCCAGCTCGATACCGCGATCGTTCAGTTTCTTAAACGCTTCGATATCTTTTTCATCGACGGAAACGGCGTTGTTCACCTGGGTTTTCCCCTGACGGAACGCCATGCCGCCGATATTGACGGATTGAATATCCACGCCGCCTTCCACCAGGCGCAGGACGTCGGTCGGGTTGGTAAACAGCAGCATTACGCGGTCGTTGGCGTATTTTGGGTTGTTCCAGACGCGGATCGCCTTCGCGACGTCCACCACGTGAGCGGTGACGCCCGGCGGGGCGACCTGGGTCAGCAGGGTTTTACGCACATGGTCGGCGGCGACTTCATCGCTGACGACGATAATGCGGCTGACGTTGGTTTCTTTGGTCCATCGGGTGGCGACCTGACCGTGAATCAAGCGGTCATCGATGCGCGCCAGACCGATTTTCATGTGGTCGTTCGGCCCCAGCGGCGCCTCAGGGGCAACGGCTTTGGCGACGGGTGCAGCGGGTTTGGCGGGTTCTTCCTGCGGTTTTTTCAGCGCTTTCACGCCTTCGCGGCCGGTTTCCAACGCCAGCGCCACCAGTTCATCGAAAGCGGGATTGTCGTCCCGCGCCATGAAGGTTTCCACCAGCATCGGAATGTTAACTCCGGTGACGACCTCATAGTTTTCTTTGTCGACCGCAATGCGGCTGGCGGCGTTGAACGGGCTGCCGCCCCAGGTATCAACCAGGAATAGCACGCCGCCACTGGTATCCAACCCACTGATTTTTTCGTTGTACTTGACGATTAACGTTTCGGCATTTTCACCGGGAACGAAGTCTATAAAGGCGACGTTGTCCTGCTCGCCCAATAGCATCTCCGCCGTTTTCAGCAGTTGTTCCGCTGCAGCCCCGTGTGTGCCGATGATAATAGCTATTGCCACTCGCTACCTCCTCGTTGAACTCCTGGCGCGGTTTGTGTCGTTCTTCCGCACCGTCTTGGCAGTCACTTCCGCGGTTCAGATACATTATGGTAGAAAAAAAGAAACGCACGCCTAACATTTCTCACGCAGTTTCAAATGCCTGTGCGCGATACTTCACGAACGCGTCATTTATTTTAGTGAGTGAAAAAATATTTTTTGTGACGCTGCTCAGCTATTGAATGCTCGGAGAAATCTTAGCTGTCGCAGACGATATGACGTGGCGCCATCCTAAACCGCCGTTGAAAAAGCCGCTTTGTCCCCCAGAAAAATCCTGATACAGTAATTTCCTCTTTCATCACTAAGGAGTGAAGGGCCTCAGCCCTCCCTATGGACTGTCACCGAAGTTACTGTTTTTCCAGGTTTCACCCGCCACCTGCTGGCGTCGCATATGCTGTTCGGCCCTTCGGCCATCACCCGGTAACCCCATCCCGTCACCTTGCTATTGTCGACTGCGCCCATGCAGCGGCGGCATCGTCACGTCTGAGCGGCGTGCGCGCATTCCCACTTTTCTCTGGAGTCTGATATGGAATTTTTAATGGACCCCTCTATTTGGGCGGGGTTGCTTACGCTGGTGGTGCTGGAAATTGTGCTCGGCATCGACAACCTGGTGTTCATCGCTATTTTGGCCGACAAGCTGCCGCCGAAGCAGCGCGATAAAGCGCGCATCATAGGCCTGTCGCTGGCATTGCTGATGCGTTTGGGCCTGCTGTCGGTGATCTCCTGGATGGTAACCCTGACCACGCCGTTGTTCCGCGTCGGCGATTTCAGCTTCTCCGGCCGCGATCTGATCCTGTTGTTCGGCGGGGTATTCCTGCTGTTCAAAGCTACAATGGAGCTGCATGAACGGCTGGAAGGGCAGACACACCAGGACGGCGCCAACCGCGGTTATGCCAAGTTCTGGGCGGTGGTGGTGCAGATCGTCATCCTTGACGCGGTGTTCTCGCTCGATGCGGTGATTACCGCCGTGGGCATGGTGAACGATCTGCCGGTGATGATGGCTGCGGTGGTGATCGCGATGGCGGTAATGCTGTTGGCGTCCAAGCCGTTGACTAACTTCGTGAACGCACACCCGACCATCGTGGTGCTGTGCCTGAGCTTCCTGTTGATGATCGGTCTGAGCCTGATCGCCGAAGGCTTCGGTTTGCATATTCCTAAAGGCTATCTGTACGCCGCGATCGGCTTCTCTATCCTGATTGAATTGTTCAACCAAATCGCGCGCCGCAACTTCATCAAGCATCAGGCGCGTCGCCCTATGCGCGAGCGCACCGCAGAAGCGATTATGCGTCTGATGGGGCAACAGCGTGCGCAGCAGACGGACGATGCGATTGCCCTGCCGAGGGATGAAACCTTTGCGGCGGAAGAGCGTTATATGATCAGCGGCGTGCTGACGCTGGCCTCGCGTTCATTGCGCAGCGTGATGACGCCACGTACCGAGATCTCCTGGGTCGACTGCGAGCGCTCCCGGGAAGAGGTGCGCGCGCAGCTGCTGGACACGCCGCACAGCCTGTTCCCGGTGTGTCGTGATTCGGTGGATGAGATCGTCGGCGTAGTACGCGCCAAGGATCTGCTGGTGGCGCTGGAGCAGGGTGAAGACATCGCCGAATTCGCCGCCCGCACGCCGCCGATCGTGGTTCCTGAAACCATGGACGTCATCAAGCTGCTGGCGGTGCTGCGCCGCGCCAAAGGGCGTCTGGTGGTGGTCACCAATGAATTCGGCGTCGTGCAGGGGCTGGTGACGCCGCTGGACGTGCTGGAAGCGATTGCCGGTGAATTCCCGGACGAGGACGAAACGCCGGACATTGTGGCGGAAGGCGACGGCTGGCTGGTGAAGGGCGGAACCGATTTACACTCGTTGGAACAGGCGCTGGCCTGTGATGATCTGGTCAGCCCTACAGCCGACTATGCCACCCTGGCGGGGCTGTTGTTGGCCCACTACGGCCAGATGCCGGTGGTGGGAGACTCCATCGAGCTGAACCATCTGCGTTTCGATATCGTTGAGGTGTCCGAATACCGTATCGAACTGGTGCGCGTTACCCGCGTCGCCCTGGACGAAACGGCGCACGCGTAACCTTCCCGCCGGGGGCTCAGGCCTCCGGCGAATTCTCTTCCGCTTTCCTGACGCGCGATTCGTACTGCTGCAGCCACAGCGGGAAAACATGGATCGGCATCGGCTTGGCGAAATAATACCCCTGCAGGGCATTGACCTCGCGTGAGCGCAGATAGTCGGCCTGTTCCTCCGTTTCTACCCCCTCTGCCACCAGTTTCAGCTTCAACCGCTGCGCCAGCGTAATGATGGTGTCGGTCACGGTGGCGTTGACTGCGTCGGTGCCGATGGCAGCGGTAAACCCGCGGTCGATCTTCAACACGTCCGGGCTGAGATTTTTCAGGTAGCTCAGCGAGCTGTGGCCGGTGCCGAAATCGTCGATGGCCAACATGATACCCATGTCTTTCAACGTGCGAATCTGGTCATACTGGATCGCCGACAGCGCGGTGCGCTCGGTCAGCTCCAGCATCAGTGACGGCATCGGGTGCGCCGGCAGCCAAATCTGGCGGATATCGTCGATGATGTTGAGCGTTTTAAAATGCTCTGCGGCGACGTTGATGCTGATGTAGAACGATGGCCGCGGCGGGAACAGCTGCAGATTTTCCGTCACGGTGTTCATCAGATAGCGAGTGAGCGGAATGATCAGGTCATGCTGCTCGGCCAGCGGAATAAACACGTCAGGCGAGATCCACCCCTGGCGCTTCTTTTTCCAACGCAGCAGCATCTCGACGCCGGCGCAACGCCCGGTGTCGCTGTGGATGATCGGCTGACAGTAGACGCGGAACTCCCGGTGGGTGATGGCATGGCCGATGTGATAAGACAGGCTCATGCGGTTGGCGGTGAGCAGGTAGACCACATAGGCCGCCAGCAGGCTGATCAGCAACGCCAGCGGAATATGGCGCGGCAATGCGGAAAGCGCCAGCATGCCGATCTGTGGACCGAACAGTGAAATCGAGAACGGATACAGCGCAGAGCCGGCGGTGCAGCGCAGATCGTTGGTCAGGGTGTCGCGGCTCAAGATTTCGCGGCGGCCGTATTCCAGACTGCTGTCGGCCACATTCAGCACCACTCGTTGAACGTAAGGCTCCTGCGGCTCAAGTAAGAAGTTGGACAGCAGTTCGATATTGAATACGTGCAGCACGCCGCTGGTTTTATCGCTGGGAGATGGTGTCCATAATACCAGCGTGGGCAGGCCTTTGCTCACTGCCAGCGAGGGGCGCAGCGCCAGTCTGGCGTTGCTGTTGACGAGGGTGGGCATCACCGCGGCCATTTGATAATGACGGGCGCCAAACAGGCTGGAACAGTAAATAATGCCGTTTTTGACCAGCAACATGGCGCGCAGCGCCTGATTTTGCGCGGCGCGAAAGCGCAGTGTCGACGAAACGTTTTCGCAGGGTTGGTCCAGCATGTCCATACTGCGTTCCGCTTGCATCTGCGCCGGCGTCAGCAACTGGTTGAGCTTGCCAACGGTGCGGGTGGCCAACGTCTGCTGGCTCTGCTCGATGCTTTTGACCTCTTGATAGTAACGGGTATACAGCGATACCAACAGAATAGCCACGCCCACCGCTCCGGCCAGCAGCCAACGGTAGTAACGATATCGGGACGCGGCGAGGTGGGTCATCAACATCCGGTAAATCCTTGTTCGGTAATCCAGCTCCGAGTCACAGTCAGGCTATAGATCCTTAAGTTGCGCTCGGCTAATTCTAGCCTGAGGTTATACAAGATTGATGGTAACTCAGTAAATTATTTCAGTTTGGTAAAACAGAAGGCCAATTTGCAGGCTAACCGCCGGATCGATGAGAAAAAAGCAGGATATTTCTGGTGACATTGTCACTAGGCGCGGTCAATGAATTGATTACCCATAAAAAACCCCGCCGGGCGGCGGGGTTGTCTGTCAGTCGCATTGCACCTTGATCGCCAGGCCGCCGCGCGAAGTTTCGCGGTACTTGGCGTTCATGTCTTTGCCGGTTTCGTACATGGTCTCGATCACCTTATCCAGCGAAACGCGCGGCTCGCTGGTGCGGCGCAGGGCCATGCGGGCTGCGTTGATCGCCTTGACCGATGCGATGGCGTTGCGTTCGATGCACGGCACCTGCACCTGGCCGGCGACTGGGTCGCAGGTCAGACCCAAGTTGTGCTCCATGCCGATCTCCGCCGCCACACACACCTGCTCAGGGCTGCCGCCCAGCAGCTCGGCCAGACCGGCCGCCGCCATGGAGCAGGCAACGCCCACTTCACCCTGGCAGCCGACTTCAGCGCCGGAAATGGAGGCGTTCATCTTGTACAACGCGCCGATGGCGCCTGCCGCCATAAAGTAGCGGATGTAGATATCCGGGCTGACAGACTCGATGAAGTGATCGTAGTAAGCCAGCACCGCAGGCACGATGCCGCAGGCACCGTTGGTCGGCGCGGTAACCACGCGGCCGCCGGCGGCGTTTTCTTCGTTAACCGCCAGCGCGAACATGTTGACCCAATCGATCACGTTCATCGGATCGCTGGAGAGTTTGTCCGACGCCACCAGCATACGGCGCAGCGCAGAGGCACGGCGCGGTACGCGCAGCGGCCCCGGCAGCACGCCCTCGGTGTTCAGACCGCGATCGATACAGGCACGCATGGTTTGCCAGACGTTCCCGAAATAGGTGTCGATCTCTTGCTTGCTGTGCAGCGCCAGTTCGTTCTGCATCACCATGCCGGACAGTGACAGACCGGTCTCGCGGCAGTGGTCGAGCATTTCACGCGCGGAGTTGAACGGGTAAGGCATTTGCAGCTCTTGCTCGCCGGCCTTGCCGAAGTTCTCCTCGTCGACGATGAAACCGCCGCCGATGGAGTAATAGGTCTTGCTGTACACTTCTTTATCGCCGGAGAAGGCGTGGATCTGCATGCCGTTCTCATGCAGCGGCAGGTTGTCGCTGCGGAAAACCATGCCGCCGTCGCGCGGGAAATCGACTTCATGCAGGCCGTTGGCCAGCATCAGGCGTTGACGTTGTTCTACATCGCGAATAAAACCCGGAATGCTATCGATATCGACGGTATCCGGCATATTGCCGGCCAGGCCGAGAATGATAGCGATATCGGTATGGTGACCTTTGCCGGTCAATGAGAGTGAGCCGTAAACGTCTACGGCAACACGCGTGATAGAAGGCATCAGGCCTTTATTTACCAGATCGTCGACAAACTGTTTGCCGGCTTTCATCGGTCCAACCGTATGAGAGCTGGACGGGCCGATGCCGATCTTAAACATGTCGAAAACGCTAATCACGCTAAAACTCCTTAAAGAGACGTATTGTTATGGCTGCAGCGGTTAAAAACCGCGCAGGGAACAGCGATATTGTAAAAGGGCCGTGCGGGTTCGGCTGCCTTTTTCGCATGAAATTAAATAATCCGTGGTGTCGCTTTTTTTACTGATTACCCGGGGCGAACCCTTATGCGGGGTATCCGCTTTCGCCCAAGTTCCATGAGTGGTAATCGCGCCAGCTTTCCGTGCTGAACGCCGCCGGCTTAATCCCTGTTTCTACAGTGGTTTATCTCGGACGGTGGTATTTTACAGGTATTTCGTAAGGTTTAAGAGAGGGTTTACAGTTTTTTTAAAACCATTCAATCGGAACGGTAGTTGAAAAAGCGATCAAATGAAGTGATTTCGATCGCTTTACCTGCAGCGAACGCCGACGGCCATGCCAGATTGCGAGTCAGATCACGCAATGCGGATTAAATACTGACCTGCTGAGCCAGGCGTCGAATGATGGCCGCGGTCAGCCCCCAGATAAACTGGCCGTGGTACCAGGAGAGGTAAATGCGGTGCGTATGGCCGGCGCGATGAATATCCAGCGGGTAGTAACGTGACAGGGTCAACGCTTCCCGCAGGGGCATCTCGAACACGTCCGCCACTTCGCCCTCATTGGCGTGGAATTGCACGTCTGGCGGGATCAGGCCGACAACAGGTGTGACCTGAAACCCGGTGCTGCTGTCGAGCGGCGCCATTTGGCCGAGCACGCTAACCACTTGCGGCGGTATCGCTACTTCTTCCTGCGCTTCACGTAGCGCCGTAACAATCGCAGACCCGTCTTCGGCGTCGGTTTTACCGCCGGGGAAGGCCACTTGGCCGGCATGTTTGCGCAGCGAATCGGCGCGGCGGGTCAACAGCAGCGTCGGCTCGGCGCGGCAGACGATAGGGATCAGCACCGCCGCCGGGCGCACATTGTGCGAGATCTGCGCCGCCTGCGGCAGCTGCAGTTGAAAACGGCTGATAAAGGCGTGCAGTGAGGCCGGTGAGTTCGATGGGATCACGACAGGGCGCACTCCCCCAGCTGCGGCAAAATACGGCCAACCTTGTCGAAGGTCTCCTGGTATTCCGCCTGCTCCTGGCTGTCCGCTACGATGCCGCCGCCGGCGGAGCAGTGGATGCGACCGTTTTCGGTGACGAGCGTGCGGATGGTGATGTTGGTGTCCATGGTGCCGCAGGCGCTCAGGTAACCGATGCTGCCGCAATAGGCGTTACGGCGCTGCGGCTCCAGTTCTTCGATGATTTCCATCGCTCGCACTTTGGGTGCGCCGGTGATCGAGCCACCGGGGAAGCAGGCGCGCAGCAGCTCGGTGGCCGAGGCCTGTTCCGGCAGGGTGGCGGTAATGGTGCTCACCAGGTGATGCACCGCCGGGAACGGCTCCACGACGAACAGTTCCGGCACCCGTACGCTGCCGGGCTGGGCGACGCGGCCAATATCGTTGCGCAGAAGATCGACGATCATCAGATTTTCAGCGCGATCTTTGGGCGAGTCGGCCAAACGACGAGCCTGTGCTGCGTCTTGTTCTGCGTTCGCCAGCCGCGGCAACGTGCCCTTGATGGGGCGGGTTTGGATACGCTGTTGCTCCAGCCACAAGAAGCGCTCGGGAGAGACGCTCAGCACGCTGTTGTGCGGCAGCCGCAGGAAGGCGGAGAACGGCGCGCGGTTGCAGGCGCTCAATCGGCAAAACGCCTGCCATTCATCCCCCTGGTAGTCGGCGGAGAATCGCTGTGCCAGATTAATCTGGTAACAGTCGCCGCTGCGCAGGTAGTGCTGAATACGTTGGAACTTTTCGCCGTATTGTTTTCGGCTCATATTGGCACGCCAGTCGCTCAGCAGGGTGAAAGGGCGCTCTGTCGGTGCGGTTTGGCTATTGAGCCAGCGCCAGCGCTGCTCCACATCGCCATAGCTGAGCAACGTCAGGGTTTGCCGCTGGTGGTCGGCGATCAATGCCCAGTCATAAATGCCCACTGCCATGTCCGGTAAAGCGAGGTCGGCTTCGGCCAACTGCGGTAAGGTTTCCACCCGACGCCCAAGATCATAGCCGAAAAGCCCCAGGGCACCGCCCTGAAACGGCAGATCTGGGTTAAAGGCCGGTTGCCAGTCTTGCGCCGCCAACTGTTGCTGCAGCAGGGAAAACGGATCTTCCATCGAATAAGTAGTGACGCCGTCACTTTCAATTTCCGTACCGGCACCTCGGGTGGTGAGCGTCGTGCGCGGCTGTGCGACCAGAATGTCGAAGCGATTATGCGAATGCTCGGCAAATCCAGAATGCAGCAACATCGCCCAGGGATGCGCTGAAAGCGGGGCGAAAAGCGTCATCAGAGCACGGCGGCTATAGGGCAAAAACTTTATGTTTGGGGCGGTTACGCTCATGAACGTCAAAAAACCTGGCTGTAAAGACGGCGTTGTCTGGCCGTTAGTGTGCCATAGACGGCCACGGCATGCATGTTTCGTCATGCGAGACATGCAGCACACTTCACATAAACGGCAGTTCAATAAACCTGAAATAAGGCATTTTTTGCGCCATTCATTATACTTCGATATGTTAAAAATTTAACGTCAAAATGAACTGGATGCCTCATTCATCGAGGGCGCAAGACCCGAGAAATATAAAAACGATTCGTTAGTTTCATAAATTTATTGTTACCCATCGTTATTACCCGGGTGGCGCGGGATAGTTTTGTCTGTGTTTTTTCACGCTGACTGTTCGGTGAAATTGGTGCCATATTAGCCACCGTTTTCCTGTTGAAAGCATGAAAAGACAAAACAAGATAAATCTTATTTAGCTTGCTGCGGAAATCTGAGCGCCAAGTTTTATTCTTCCGGTCGAACACTGAATAGACTGACTATTTTATAAAAAATAAAATTATTATTTTGTTACATTATCATTGAAGAGCTGCCTATGTCGTTAATGCTGAGCGTCATCGTCCCGATGCACAATGCGGGAGAACTATTAGAGCCTTTCCTGGCTTCGTTGCTGGCCCAACGCGAGCAACGGTTGGAAGTGATCATCGTCAACGATGGTTCTACCGACGGTTCAGGAGAAATCGCACACCGTTATGCAGCGGCGCATCCGCATATTCGTGTCATCGATCAGGTTAATGGCGGCGTTTCCAACGCGCGTAATGCCGGCCTCGCCGTTGCCCAGGGTAAATACGTAGCGTTTCCTGATGCCGACGATCTGTTGGCACCGGACATGTATTCCACGCTGTTGGAGCAGGCGGAGCAATATCAATTAGATGTGATGCAATGCAATGGCGAGCGCTATTTCGCCAGCGCAGACGAATTACAGCCGATTTTTCCCCAGGATCGTTTACAGACCACTGGCGTTATCACCGGCGTACAGTGGTTCGAACGTGCACTGAAATCGCGAAAATTTATTCACGTTGTGTGGTTGGCGATATATCGTCTCGATTTTATCCGTCAGCATCGACTCTATTTTGAACCAGGGTTGCATCATCAGGATATTCCCTGGACGACCGAGGTCATGTTTAATGCCCAACGGGTCAAATATTTAAGCACGCCGCTGTATCGTCAACGGGTACATGACAAGTCGATCAGCAACCGTCGCCGCACCGGCAAAGCGAACGTGGATTATCAACGCCACTATATGAAAATCGTCGAAATGCTGGAGCGGCTCAATCTGCGCTATGCAGGCACTATCGCGATTCGTCCGGCTTTTCATTGGCAAATCACCCGTGAAGCGTTGGGCATTTGCCACAGTATTCGCCGTGAGCCGGATCCGGCCGCTCAGAGTCAGATTACTGAAGAGTTCTATCAACGTGGCATCGACAGAGCGATGTTCGCCAACGCGCGCGGCGTGAAGCAGGGGTGGCATGTCATGTTGTGGCGGCATCGCCTGAAGCAGTGGCGGAGCGATAACGGCTGTTCGCAAGTGGCCTGAGGCACAAGACGTTGGGATCCGTCGCGTTAGCGCGTATACTCCTTCTCCCTTTTGCAGGAGAGAACGACACATGCATGCAGGTATGCCATTACTGAGTCACGCGGAGCAGCAGGAAGCGGCGGATCGCATCCATCAACTGATGGAGCAAGGCATGAGCAGCGGGGAAGCCATTGCTCGCGTTGCGCAGGAAATTCGTGAGAAGCATCAGGGCGCTCAGGTTGCGGTACTGTTCGATGACGAAGACGAGCAGCATGATGCCGCACCAGAGGCGTCGCGGGATGACGATGCTGAAGAAGACGAAGACTATTGATGTTATCGGGGCCGCGCAAGCGGCCCCGTCAGTTTCAGCCGTTAATCGCCACGGCGGCAGCGGCTTGTTTCGCCAGCTCCACCGCCTGTTCCGTCGTGTCCGCCGTCGCCAGTGCTACGCCCAGACGACGTTGCCCGGCGATCTCCGGTTTGCCGAACAGGCGTAACTGGTTGTGCCCGCGCAGCGCGTTTTCCAGCCCGCTGAAGCGTACATCGGTGCTGGTGAGCTGTGGCAGGATCACTGCCGAAGCAGAAGGGCCGAACTGGCGGATAGCGCCGATCGGCAAACCGAGAAACGCACGAACGTGCAGGGCAAACTCGGACAGATCCTGTGAAATCAACGTGACCATGCCGGTATCATGCGGGCGTGGCGACACTTCGCTGAAGATCACTTCGTCGCCACAGACAAACAGCTCCACGCCGAACAGGCCGAAACCGCCCAAAGCCTTCACCACTTTCTCGGCGATAGTCTGGGCCTGGCTCAGCGCCGTGGCAGACATGCGTTGCGGCTGCCAGGATTCGCGATAGTCCCCATCCTCCTGACGATGGCCGATCGGCTCGCAAAAATGCACGCCGTCCACGGCGCTGATGGTCAGCAGTGTGATTTCAAAATCAAATCTCACCAGCCCTTCGACAATCACCCGGCCGCCGCCGGCTCGGCCACCCTGTTGGGCATAGTCCCAGGCGCTTTGCAACTGCTCAGGCGTGCGGATCAGACTTTGACCTTTACCGGAAGAACTCATAACCGGTTTGACGATGCACGGGTAGCCGATGTGCTCGACTGCCTGTCGGAAAGTCGCCTCGCTGTCGGCAAAGCGGTAGCTGGAGGTGGGCAGGCCGAGTTCTTCCGCCGCCAGACGGCGGATGCCTTCACGGTTCATCGTCAGGCGTGTGGCTTCGGCGCAGGGCACCACGCGGTGGCCCAGACGTTCAAGTTCAACCAGCATGGCGGTGGCGATCGCTTCGATTTCGGGAACGATATAGTCTGGCTGCTCTTGTTCGATAACGGCTTTCAGCGCCTCGCCGTCCAGCATATTGATGACGTGGCTGCGGTGCGCCACATGCATGGCGGGGGCATCGGCGTAGCGATCGACGGCGATCACTTCCAAACCGAGGCGTTGGCATTCAATGGCGACTTCTTTACCCAGCTCCCCGGAGCCGAGCAACATAACGCGGGTGGTGGAAGGGCGCAGGGCGGTTCCAATCGTTAACATAGTTTCGTACCTGGATCGGTGAAAATAAGCGGATTGATGATCGGCGGGCAGTATATACGAAAACGATTGCGCGCACAGCCGCCGCGCAAAGTTTGTTGCTAACTTACTGTTTTTATAACAGGAAGAAATATTTGCCCTGCATGGGCGATTATGCGTTAATAACCGACGGCGAAAGAAGGCCTATATATCGCAAGGTTTTCGCGTCTCGTGCCGTCAAGGCAGGTTTATCAAGTAAAGGAAACACAAATGAGCAAGATCACTGGTCACGTTAAATGGTTCAACGAAAGCAAAGGTTTCGGCTTCATCACGCCTGCCGACGGCTCTAAAGACGTTTTCGTTCATTTTTCCGCTATCGTTAGCGATGGTTTCAAGACCCTGGCGGAAGGTCAGCAGGTTGAGTTCTCCATCCAGGACAGCCAACGTGGCCCAGCCGCGGCCAACGTCGTTGCTATTTAACGACTGAGCCGCCAAGAAACCCGCCGCCGGCGGGTTTTTTTATGCCCGCTGCCCGTAACGTTGCCCATCTCTGTTATCATTTACCGCTGATTCGGCGCCAGCCTGCGGGCGCGCCGCCATTCCATTCGTCATATAAGAGTTATCGCCGTGAGCACAGTTTCTTTTTCTTCCCTGCCTCTGCCAGCCGAACAGTTGGCCAACCTCAACGAATTGGGGTACGCCAAAATGACACCGGTGCAGGCCGCCGCGTTGCCCGCCATCCTGCAAGGGCGAGACGTGCGCGCCAAGGCGAAAACCGGTAGCGGTAAAACGGCTGCGTTCGGCATTGGTTTGTTGAATAGCATCGCCGTTGCTCAGGTTGCCACACAGGCGCTGGTGCTCTGTCCCACCCGTGAGCTGGCCGATCAGGTGAGCAAAGAATTGCGCCGTCTGGCGCGCTTCACGCAAAACATCAAAATCCTGACGCTGTGCGGCGGCCAACCTATGGGGCCACAGCTCGATTCGCTGGTGCACGCGCCGCATATCGTGGTGGGAACGCCGGGCCGCATCCAGGAGCATCTGCGCAAGAAAACGCTGCTGCTGGGCGAGCTGAAGGTGTTGGTGCTGGATGAGGCCGACCGTATGCTGGACATGGGCTTCGCCGACGACATCGACGATGTAATCAGCTACACGCCACAGCAGCGTCAGACGCTGCTGTTTTCTGCCACCTACCCGGCGGGCATCGAACGTATCAGCGATCGCGTTCAGCGCCAGCCGCTGAGCGTTGAAGTGGACGATGACGAGGCGCAGACCGCCATTGAACAACGCTTCTATGAAACCACGCGCGATCAGCGCCCGGCGCTGTTGGTATCGGCCATTCGTTATCATCAACCTGCGTCCTGCGTGGTGTTCTGCAATACCAAACGCGATTGCCAAACGGTGCTTGATGCCCTGGAGGCCCGCGGCATCAGCGCACTGGCGCTGCATGGCGATCTCGAGCAGCGCGACCGCGATCAGGTGTTGGTGCGTTTCGCCAACCGCAGTTGCCGAGTGTTGGTGGCAACCGACGTCGCCGCTCGTGGGCTGGACATCAAAGAGCTGGAGCTGGTGGTTAACTACGAACTGGCGTTCGATCCCGAAGTGCATGTGCACCGTATCGGTCGCACCGGCCGCGCCGGCATGAGCGGGCTGGCGATCAGCCTGTGTACGCCGCAAGAAATGGCGCGGGCGCATGCGATTGAAGACTACCTGCAGCTGACCATCGACTGGGCGCCGGTGTCCGAACTGAGCGGAGCCGCCAATGGCTCGCTGGAGGCGGAGATGGTGACGCTGTGCATCGACGGCGGCCGTAAGGCGAAGATCCGCCCTGGCGATATCCTTGGCGCGCTGACCGGCGATGCCGGGCTGACGGCGGCGGAAGTGGGCAAGATCGACATGTTCCCGGTGCATGCCTACGTCGCGATCCGTAAAGCCAGCGCGCGCAAGGCGCTGCAGCAGCTGCAACAGGGCAAAATCAAAGGCAAGAACTGCAAGGTGCGGCTGCTGAAATAAGCCGAAGGCGGGCGGCGGTTTGCCTTCCCGCTACTATCTATTTATACTGTATATAATTACAGTTATTTGAGTATTTGAGGACGCACGCATGGCGGTTGAAGTTAAATATGTGGTGGTGAGAAACGGTGAGGAAAAAATGACTTTCGCGAGCAAGAAAGAAGCCGACGCCTACGACAAAATGCTGGATTTGGCGGATAACCTCGGAGAGTGGCTGCAACAGGCGCCGCTGAACCTGGACGACGAACAGCGCGAAGGGCTGAGCTTCTTCCTGGCAGAGAATAAGGACGCGCTGGGTCTGATTCTGCGCGGCGCATCACCGGCGGAAATCGGCCAGAAACCGACGGAAGCGAAAGCAAAAAAGGCAGCTTCTAACTCAAAAGAGGGATCTGCGTCAGAAAAGCAAGCGGCATAATGGCTTATGTTGCGGTGTTGTGATGAAAAAGGATCTAAAATGAGCCGTGAAATAACTTTCTTCAGCCGCTTTGAGCAAGACATTCTGGCTGGGCGCAAAACCATCACCATTCGGGATGCCAGCGAGTCGCATTTCGAACCGGGTGAGGTGTTGCGCGTAAGCCGCAATGAAGACGGCGTATTTTTCTGCTTTATCGAAGTGCTGTCGGTAACGCCGGTGCGCCTGGATGCGCTGACCGAACGCCATGCACAGCAGGAGAACATGTCGCTCGGCGAACTGAAGCAGGTGATCAAGGAAATCTATCCGGGCTTGGATGCGCTGTTTGTCATCGAGTTCGTCAAACGGTAACCCCTTGCCGAAACCCTGTTGTGAGCCAGGGATGGGCGCCCGGATAGCGCTAATCACAACGGGAGGACATATGAAAAAAATGGGTTTGGCTATCGCCTTGTTGGCCATGATGGGAGCATCGACTGCGGTGTCGGCACAGGATCAAGAGCAACGCACCGCCAAGGTGGGGTTGTGTGCAGGCCTGCAGCCGGCGGATATTGCCGCCCAGGTCAAGCGTGATTTCTTGCAAAACCGCATTACGCGTTGGGAGGCGGACAAAAAACTGCTGGGCACCGCAACCCCGATCGCCTGGGTCAGCCCGGATGCCATCACCGGCAAGGATCAGGTGTGGCAAGTGCCGCTGACGGTGCGGGGTACCAAGATGGATAAAACCTACAACGTGACGCTCAACTGCAACACTGGCGAGATCGCCTACAGCGCGCCGCAGTAATACTTTCCTGGCAATAACAATGAAAAGCCCGCCGGTCGGCGGGCTTGATGCATCAAGGCGAGATCAGTCGCTAAACGGGATCACCAATTCACCCGGCTTCACTTCCAATCCCTTCGCCAGTTTTTTCGCCAGCGCTTCGGTTTTGCTGTTGTCAGGATTCAGCACATAAGCCGGCTTTTGGTCGAAGTAGGACTTCAGCGACTGGTTCAGGTATGGCGTCAACGCTTTCATGACCGTCTGCATTTTTTCCGGTTGTACGCTGTAATCGGTCAACTCCATATCCTTCAGATAAATGGCGCCCTGCGCACGGTCGTAAACCGGCTGCGCTTTCAGCGTCAGCTTCAAATCCGCCGCCTGCGGGCCGAGAATCGACGTGATGTTGACCTTGGCGTCGCCGGATAGGGTGACTTTACCCGGTTCACTGCGGCCGATCTGGCTTTGCAGCTGAGTCAGCACGATGTTGGCGTCCACCAGGCCAGGCACGCCAATCTGTTTCTGATAGTCGTTGTGTTTCTGCAGGTAGTCATTCACTTCCTGCTCGCTCAGGGTGTATTGGGTCAGTTGATTGCAACCGGCCAATACGCCGGCGAACAGCAGGGCGGCTGCGCCCATCAGGATCTTCTTCATTAATGCCTCATTGCGACTGCTGGCGAAAAGTGCTGCAGATAATTGATTAATCATTATAAACGCTCCGCCCACGCGTGAAAACGGCAGGCGGCGATGTGCAGAGGATAGTGCGCGCAAAAGCGGGCAAGACCTATCGGATAACGCCGAAAGCGTCAGCGCCGCAATCGCAGCGCCAAGAGAATCACGCCGGCCAGGCAGGCCGCGCCCCCCAACAGCGGGAACAGCGGAATGCCCCACAGCTGCAGCGACGAATGCATCAGATAAGGCGCCAGCCCCAAGGCAAAAGCGGCGGTGACGATGGCGATGGCCAGGGTGACAGCGGCGCGCTCCAGCGCTTTGCTCAACTGGCCGAGATTACTGACGTTGATATCGGCATTGAGCTGCCCGCGTTTTAGGCGACGCACCAACAGCCGTAGGGTTTGCGGCAGTTCTTCTCCGGCATCGAGCGCCTCCCCGCCCAGGGCCAACAGCCGCTGGCGCACGGCGTCGGGGGCGTAGCGCTGCAGCACCGTTTGTTGCAACATCGGTTTGAGCGTGGCCACGATGTCGAAGGCCGGATCCAACCGATGCAGCACGCCGTCGGCGGTGATTAATGCCTTGAACAGTAGCACCAGATCGGGCGGTAGCGCCAACTGGTGTTCGCGCGCCATCACCAGCAGGTCGGTCAAGGCTTTACCCAGCGTCAGGGTGGCGGCGGCCTGCTTGTCGAGAAAGTTTTGTGCCGCCAACTCCAGATCCATCAGGTCCAACGGTTCGCTATCCGACCAGGCGATCAGCGTGTTGACGATGCCTTCGGACTGGCGATCGGCGATGGCCTGCAGCAGCAGGAGCAACTGGTTGCGCCGCCGCTCGGACAGCTGGCCAACCATGCCGAAGTCGATAAAACCGACGCGGTCACCGCTCAGCGCCATGACGTTGCCGGGGTGCGGATCGGCGTGATACAGCCGATGTTCCAGCACCATGCTCATAAAGGCGCGGGCGCCGCGTTGCGCCAGCAGTGGGCCATCAAAGCCCGCTGCCGCCAGCTGTTCAGGGCTTTCCGGCGCGGTGCCGGGCAAGTATTCCTGCACTAACAGGCGAGGAGAAGAGTATTGCCAATAGATTTTCGGCACCACCACGTCGGGTTGACGTGCGAACATCCCGGCAACGCGGTCGCAGTTATGGCCTTCGTGGGTCAAATCCAGCTCGTGATTGAGCGCCGTCGCCAACGCTCTGACCATCTGCCGTGGCCGATAGCGTGCCAGCGCAGGGCTCTGCTGCTCCACGGTCTCCGCCAGCGAGGCCAGCAGCCGCAGATCGGCGTGGATGGTTTTCGCCAGACCGGGCCGCAGCACTTTTACCACCACTTGCTCACCGCTGTGCAAGCGTGCGCGGTAGATTTGCGCCATCGACGCCGCAGCCAGCGGCGTGCGATCGAATTCGGCAAACCGCTGTTCCGGTTCGCCCCCCAGATCGGCAATGATTTGCGACGCCAGCGTTTCCCATGGCAACACCGCCGCCTGGCTGTGCAGACGATCCAGTTCGTCGGTCCAGGCCGGATCCAGGAGATCAGAACGCGTGGCCAGGATCTGACCGAATTTGACGAAGGTGGGGCCCAACGCCTCGAGCGCTTCGCGCAGCCGCTCAGGCAGGGTTTGTGCATCCTGCGGGGCGGATTCGCCGCGGGCACCGCGTAGCAAGACCCCCAGGCCCAGCAGGCGCAGAACGTCTTGCAGACCGTAACGGATCAGAACGGAGGTTATTTCCTTCAGCCGCGCCCGATCGCGAGCGGTGGCGATCACCATTTTCAACATCAGTACGCCATATCCTTATTTGTCACTTCTTGGAAGTTATTGTTCCATATCCAGCAGCAACGGTACCTCGCTGCGCTGCGCCATGCGGTTGCGGTAGGCTTCCACATTGTCCGGCAGCGCAACCCCAGCGACGATCGACAATGAGCGTAACATCGGGAACAGGTGAATATCGTCCTCGGACAGCTCGCCGTTTACCGCTTCGGCGGAGACGATCAGCGGTGATAGCGCTTGCAGGTCGGCTTCAAGCTCGGCGATCAGATCGGCACTGTTGGCGAGATGCTCGGCAAAATCACCGATCGACGCCTGCTTTTTATCGATAAAGTAACGGCGGGCGCTGTCGGTGGCGAACTCTTCGAAATCGGCATGCGCAATACGCGGCAGCAGCAATTTGGCGCTGTAGCTGCCGACCCGCTGCAGCCACTCGGCGATGGCCGGGTTGGTGCTGCCGGTCAGCACCGGTTTGCCGTCCAGGTTATCGACATAGCGCACGATATCAAGGCTTTCCGGCATCGCTTCGCCGTCGTCTTTGACCAGGATTGGCGCCATTTTTTTGCCGATCAGGTTGAACGGGGTCGTTTCATCGTCGTTGAGCAATGTGACCAGGCGAATCGGCAGGTGCTTCAGGCCGAAAATCATGCGGGCTTTAACGCAGAATGGGCAATGATCGTAAATGAACAGTTTCATGCTTGCTCCGGGTTGTCAGGTTTTAACAGCAATAGTTACCACAGCTTACCGAGGCTGTCTTGAAGCGCGTGTGTTGGATGGTGCGTTATTGCGACATTGCCCGCGCAACAGGCGCGGGCGAGGGGCGTTATTTCTTGGCCGGAACCGAGTTGAGCACGTCGATCAGGTGAATGCGGGCCTGTTCCAGATCGACCTGATCGCGCTCGTTGGCGGCGGAGACGACCTGCAGCTGTTTGATGATGTCGCTTTTCAGCGCGCTGTCGCCGGCGATGATATGGGCCAGCGCTTTTTCCACCAGGGTAGAGCGCGCATAAATCATGCGCAGGTTCAGTATCATATGTTCGAGCAGTTGCGGTAACTTCGCTTCTTCAATCATGCCGACGGGCTCCTGTGGGGTTTTTACTAACAGGATAGCAGCTGCTGCCGATTCGGCCGGATTTCTATGGCGTTAACCGCCGCGCAGCATCATCGAGGCGCTGCGCCGAGGGCTGAACTGCCAATACAGTGCCAGCAGCGTGGCAAAACCGACGGCCCCGAGCAGCAACCAGGGCAGTTCCGGCATATTCATCGCCCGTCCGGTATCATACATCCAGCCGCCGCCGGTATAGCCCAACGCGCCGCCCAGCGCCAGACCGAGACGACTGAAGCCCATGTAGCTGCCGCGCGCACGCGGATCGGCCAGCGAAGCGCTCAGCGTTTCGCGCGCCGGCTCGGCGATAATCGAGCCCAGATAGAAGCAGCAGATCAGCGTGAAGACTCCCTGCAGGCTGGTGGCGAGACCGATCGGCAGCAGGCTGAGCGTCATCAGCAGCAGGCCCACCATCAGGCGCTGCTCAAGCCGGAAGTGTTTTTCTCCCCAACGCGCCAACGGATAGAGCAGCGATAACGACAGCGCCGCTTCGATCGCGTACATCCATTTCACCGCCGCCGGCGAACCGGCAATTTCGTTGACCACGATTGGCATCATCAGCATCACCTGCACCGCCAGCATGTAGTAACCGGTCAGCGTCAGGACATAGGTGAGGAAGCGGCGATCGCGCAGGACCCGCAACATGCCTTCTTTCATCGGCACGCGCACGGTGGAGATGCGATAAGCCGGCAGTAACCAGGCGTTCCAGCCGGCGGCCAGCACGAAGATCGCCGCCCCGACCCAGCAGACAAAGTGAAAATCGTACTGCAGCAGCCAACTGCCAATCAGCGCGCCGACCACCGCGCCGGCGCTGTCCTGCATCATCAGCAGCGAGAAAAAGCGGCCGCGCTCGTGCGGACGGGTCAGTTTGATCACCAAAGCGGTGCGCGGCGGATCGAATAAGGTGCCGCCGAGGGCGGAAAGCGCGCAGGAGAACCACAGTATCCAGGGCTCGTCGGCCATCGCCATGGTGGCGAACCCGGCGGCGCGCAGCAGCATGCCGGTGACGATCATCGGCTTGGCGCCGAAGCGATCGGCGATGGCGCCGCCAAAGATGCCGAGCCCTTGTTGCAACAGCTGGCGCAAACCCAGCGCGATGCCGACGATCAGCGCCGCCCAGCCCAGCTGATCGACGAAGCGGATCGAAATAAGCGGAAAAACGACAAAGAAGCCTAACACCACCAGCAGGTTGTCGAGCAACAGAAAATATTTACCCAAGCTGCGCGCTTGCGATACCAGAGACATGCTTCACCATGAGCAATTAAGAAAGAAGGGGGAGACAGCTGTTCCATTCTCTACCCAATTCCCGTACGGCGACAGGGGCGGCATAGATAATATTTTTTTATCGTCAAGGTGTTACCTGAGCTGCAAAATTGGCGGAAAAACGCCGTAAAACGCGTATTCGGCGATTTACTGAGCGGCCGGGATTTTACCTCGGGGGCGGGCTACGGTTATATTGGATGCAGGGAAGCGCAGTTCTGCGGCGCTATTGGCAAAATAAAACCATGGCAAAAGGTCGGCACAGGATAATGATCCGCTCGGCTTCCTAATAAATACTTCTTATCGAACCGTTTTGACTGCGGGGGAAATGATGTTCGGCTATCGCTCTGCATCGCCAAAAGTACGTCTTACAACCGACCGGATGGTGGTCCGTTTAGTGCATGAACGGGATGCCTATCGCCTGGCGGACTATTATGCCGAGAACCGGACCTTTCTCAAACCCTGGGAGCCGGTGCGCGACGAAAGCCACTGCTATCCTTCCGGCTGGCAGGCGCGCCTGGGCATGATCACCGAAATGCAAAAGCAGGGCAGCGCCTACTATTTTATCCTGCTCGATCCGGAAGAACAGGAAGTGCGCGGCGTGGCGAACTTCAGCAACGTGCTGCGCGGTTCGTTTCACGCCTGTTTCCTCGGTTATTCGCTGGGGGAAAAATGGCAGGGGCAAGGGCTGATGTTCGAAGCCCTGCAGTCCGCTATCCGCTATATGCTGCGCCAACAGCGCATGCACCGCATCATGGCCAACTATATGCCGCACAACCAGCGCAGCGGCGCACTGCTGACGCGTCTGGGATTCGAACGCGAAGGTTACGCCAAGGATTACCTGCTGATCGACGGCAAGTGGCAAGACCACGTTTTGACGGCATACACCAATAAAGAGTGGCTACCCCCACGTTGAGGCCAAACGATGAAATATGAATTGAACGCCAAAGAGGCCCGTGTTATCGGCTGCCTGTTGGAAAAACAGGTCACGACCCCGGACCAATACCCGCTTTCGCTTAACGCCATTACCCTGGCGTGCAACCAAAAAACCAACCGCGAGCCGGTCATGGATCTGAGCGAAAGTGAAGTGCAGCAACTGCTCGATCTGTTGCTGCGCAAACATTTCCTGCGCACCCTTAGCGGGTTTGGCAACCGTGTAGTCAAGTATGAACAGCGGTTTTGCAACTCCGAGTTCGGCCAACTGAAACTCTCGCCCGCCGAACTGGCGGTGATCGCCACCTTATTGCTGCGCGGCGCGCAAACGCCGGGCGAGCTGCGCACCCGCACCAATCGGATGCACGAGTTCAGCGATGTCAGCGAGGTCGAGCAGGTGCTGCAGCAGCTGGCCACGCGCGAAGACGGCCCGTTCGTGGTGCGCCTGGCGCGTGAGCCGGGCAAGCGTGAAAGCCGCTTCATGCATCTGTTCAGCGGCCAGATTGATGAGGCGCCGGCGGCGCTTGAGTCTGAGGACGACGGCGACCTGAGCGCCAGGGTCAGCGCATTGGAAAACGAAGTGTCGGAATTGAAACGGCTGGTGCAACATCTGTTGACGAGGGAAGCGAATGACTAAATTGCGTGTGGGCGTGGTGGGATTGGGCAGTATTGCGCAGAAGGCTTACCTGCCAATCCTCGGCCAGGCGGCGGACTGGACGCTGGTGGGCGGTTTTTCGCCCAATCAGCAAAAAGCGCAGCCGTTGTGTGACAGCTACCGCATGGCCTGTTTCTCCCGCCTGGACAGCCTGGCCGAACAGTGCGACGCGGTCTTTGTCCACAGCAGCACTGCCAGCCATTTTTCCGTGATAGGCGAGCTGCTGAACCGCGGCGTGCACGTTTACGTCGATAAGCCGCTGGCGGAAACGCTGGAGCAGGGCGAGCAGTTGCTCGAACTGGCCGAGCGGCGAGGCAAAACGCTGATGGTGGGGTTCAACCGCCGTTTCGCGCCGCTTTATCGGCAGCTCAAACAGCAAATGAACCAACCGGCTTCCATTCGCATGGACAAACATCGGGAGGACAGCGTCGGCCCGCACGATCTGCGTTTTACCCTGTTGGATGACTACCTGCACGTGGTGGACACCGCACTGTGGCTGGCGGGCGGACGTGAGCAGTTGCTGAGCGGCCGTTTGCAGGCCAACGCCGCCGGTGAAATGCTGTATGCCGAGCACCACTTCGCCTGCGGCGACACGCAGGTGACGACCAGCATGCATCGCCGGGGCGGCAGCCAGCGTGAAAGCGTGCAGGCGGTGACCGACGGCGCGCTGTATCAGTTGACCGACATGCGCCACTGGCGGCGTGAAGATGCCCAGGGCGAGTTGGAACAGCCGGTGCCGGGCTGGCAAAGCACGCTGGTGCAACGCGGCTTCGACGGAGCGGTGCGGCATTTTCTCAGCGCCGTTGCCAACCAGAGCGCGCCGGAAACCGGCGGAGAACAGGCGCTGATCGCCCAGCGGGTGGTCGAGCGTTTGCTGCGGGATAACTCTATGTAACATATGGCGGTAGCTATTCTTTTCCGGATGCGTAAACTGAGCCGATTGTTTCACTGACGCCTGCTGTTGCAGGCGTTGATATTTACGGTACCTATCAGACAACCACATGAACCTACTCAAATCCTTGGCTGCCGTCAGCTCGATGACGATGTTTTCGCGGGTGTTGGGCTTTGCCCGCGATGCGATCGTCGCGCGCGTGTTCGGGGCCGGCATGGCAACGGACGCCTTCTTCGTGGCGTTCAAACTTCCAAATCTGTTACGCCGTATCTTTGCCGAAGGGGCATTTTCGCAAGCCTTCGTGCCGATCTTGGCCGAATACAAGAGCCAGCAGGGTGAAGAGGCGACACGCACCTTTATCGCCTATGTCTCCGGGTTGCTGACGCTGGTGCTGGCGGTGGTCACGGTGCTGGGGATGCTGGCCGCGCCCTGGGTTATCTATCTCACTGCGCCGGGCTTTACTGATACGCCCGACAAGTTTGCCCTGACGTCGGCGCTGCTGCGCATTACATTCCCCTATATTCTGTTAATCTCACTGGCGTCGCTGGTGGGGGCCATTCTCAATACCTGGAACCGCTTCTCGATCCCGGCCTTTGCGCCAACGCTGCTTAACGTCAGCATGATCGGCTTCGCGCTGTTCGCCGCCCCGTATTTCAACCCGCCGGTGCTGGCGCTGGCCTGGGCGGTCGTGGTGGGCGGCGTGTTGCAGCTGGGTTATCAGTTGCCGCACCTGCGCAAGATCGGCATGCTGGTGCTGCCGCGCCTCAAGCTGGGCGATGCCGGGGTCTGGCGCGTGATGCGCCAGATGGGGCCGGCGATCCTTGGGGTGTCGGTCAGCCAAATCTCGCTGATCATCAACACCATTTTCGCTTCGTTCCTGGTGTCCGGCTCGGTGTCCTGGATGTACTACGCCGACCGCCTGATGGAGTTTCCTTCCGGCGTGCTGGGCGTGGCCTTGGGCACTATCCTGCTGCCGTCGCTGGCCAAAAGCTTTTCGAGCGGCAACCACGACGAGTATTCGCGCCTGATGGATTGGGGGTTGCGTCTGTGCTTCCTGCTGGCGCTGCCGAGTGCCATCGCGCTCGGCATTTTGGCCAAGCCGCTGACCGTTTCGCTGTTCCAGTATGGCAAGTTCAGCGCTTTTGACGCGGCGATGACGCAGCGTGCGTTGGTGGCTTACTCGGTAGGGCTGATGGGGCTGATCGTGGTTAAAGTGCTGGCGCCGGGCTTCTATTCGCGGCAGGACATCAAAACGCCGGTCAAGATCGCCATCATCACGCTGATCATGACGCAGGTGATGAACCTGGCGTTTATTGGCCCACTGAAACATGCCGGCCTGGCGCTGTCGATCGGTTTGGCGGCTTGTCTGAATGCCTCGCTGCTGTATTGGCAGTTGCGCAAGCAGAAGATTTTCCAGCCGCAGCCGGGGTGGGCGCTGTTCCTCACTAAGCTGGTGATCGCCGTGTTGGTGATGTCGGCGGTGTTGATTGGCGCGATGTGGCTGATGCCGGCCTGGGATCAGGGCAATATGCTGGAGCGTTTGCTGCGCTTGGCTGCGGTGGTGGTGGCTGGCGTGGTGGCGTACTTCGGCGTACTGGCCGGGTTGGGCTTCCGCCCGCGTGATTTCGCGCGCCGCGTCGCCTAAGCCGAATGAAAGCATAAAAAAAGGTCGCCTGGGCGACCTTTTTGCTTTCTGGGTGGCGCAGTTTACATGCGTTCGACGGTTTCGATGCCCAGCGTATCCAGACCGGTTTTCAGCGTTTTCGAGGTCAGCAGCGCCAGTTTCAGGCGGCTCTGACGCGCTTCTTCGCTGTCGGCGTTCAGGATCTGGCAGTGCTCGTAGAAACCGGAGAACAGGCCGGCCAGATCGTACAGGTAGCTGCACATGACGTGAGGCGTGCCTTCACGCGCGACGGTGGTGAGCACCTCTTCGAACTGCAGCAGACGGGTGGCCAGCGCAATTTCGCGCTCTTCGGTCAGCGTCAGTGGCAGCGTCAGGCTGGTTTCGTCGATGCCGGCGCGTTTGAATACCGATGCCACACGGGTATAGGCGTATTGCATATAAGGCGCGGTATTGCCTTCGAAGGCCAGCATGTTATCCCAGTCGAAGACGTAGTCGGTGGTGCGGCTTTTCGACAGATCGGCGTATTTCACCGCGCCGATGCCGACCACGCGGGCCACGGTTTTCATTTCGTCTTCCGGCATGTCCGGGTTTTTGCCGGCGATCAGCTGTTCAGCGCGTTCGATGGCCTCATCCAGCAGATCGGAGAGCTTCACCGTACCGCCCGAGCGGGTTTTGAACGGCTTGCCGTCTTTGCCCAGCATCATGCCGAACATGTGGTGTTCCAGCGAGACGGACTCCGGCACGTAACCGGCCTTGCGCACGATGGTCCAGGCCTGCATCAGGTGCTGATGCTGGCGGGAGTCGATGTAATACAGGACGCGGTTGGCGCCCAGGGTTTCATAGCGATACTTGGCGCAGGCAATGTCGGTAGTGGTATAGAGGTAGCCGCCATCCTTTTTCTGGATGATGACGCCCATCGGGTCGCCGTCCTTGTTCTGGTATTCGTCGAGGAACACCACGGTGGCGCCTTCGCTTTCCACCGCCAGCCCTTTGGCTTTCAGATCGGAGACGATGCCCGGCAGCATTGCGTTATACAGGCTTTCGCCCATCACGTCGTCTTCGGTCAGCGTGACGTTCAGACGGTTATAAGTCAGTTGGTTTTGCGCCATGGTGATGTCGACCAGCTTGCGCCACATTTTCAGGCAGTACTGATCGCCGCCCTGCAGCTTAACGACGTAAGCGCGTGCGCGCTCGGCGAACTCGGCATCCTCGTCGTAATGTTTCTTGGCTTCGCGGTAGAACTGTTCCAGATCGGACAGGCCCATGTCACTGGCGTTTTCATTCTGCATTTTTTCCAGGTAGGCAATCAGCATGCCGAACTGGGTGCCCCAGTCGCCGACGTGGTTGGCGCGGATCACTTTATGGCCCAGAAACTCCTGGGTACGTGCCGCGGCGTCGCCGATAATCGTGGAGCGCAGGTGGCCGACGTGCATCTCTTTCGCCACGTTCGGCGCGGAGTAATCGATAACGATGGTTTGCGGCTCAACCGGCGCGATGCCCAGTTTCGGTGCGTTCAGCACCAAGTCGGCCTGGCGCGCGACCCAGTCGCTGTTCAGGAAAATGTTGATAAAGCCGGGGCCGGCGATTTCCACTTTACCGGCGACGTCGCCGAGATCCAGCAGCTGCACCACTTTTTCCGCCAGCTGACGGGGCGGCATGCCCAGTTTTTTGGCGACGGACATCACGCCGTTGGCCTGGTAATCACCAAACTGCGCCTTGGCGGATGGGCGTACCTGCGCTTCGCAATCGGCTGGCGCGCCAGCGGCGATCAGCGCCTGACTGACTTTATCTGAAAGAAGAACCTGAATATTCACCGGGTTACCTTAATGACGAACGAGGGGCTGAAGCCAACCCCTGTGGGATTTAACGGTGGCGGGCGCCGGCGCACGATGGGCGCGGCGACCACCACAAAACAGCCTGCAATTGTAACCGATCTGACGGAGTCCGTCAGCAGTTGGCGCGGCCGCAGCGATGAAACATTGTCGGATGCGGCGCGCAGGATGCAGTAAGGTGAAATATCGAGTGGCCGAAAGAGAAGGTAGGGCGGAGAGAGTTAGGAGGCTAACGTTTTTTATTGTGACGTCTGGCGTCCAGCGTATTGGTGCTGCGCGATTTAAAATGACGGTAGATGGCGTATACGGCGATAATTATCAACACCAAGGATATCGTCAGCAATAACATAATGATCATCTCGAATTTAAATTTTCTCCAAAGTAGCTGAGTTGTCTTGGCGAATCAATTACCTGAGGATGAATTAAGATAATCCTTAGTTTTTTATCAGTTAATTTGTTCTACTTTCGTTTTAATACAATGAGTTAATTATCACGTTTGCTGCGGCTTTGATGAGCGGGAAAGGGCTGGGCAAACCCAACCATTCAATCAGTTTAACCTGCTGGCAATGTATGATTTTGTGCAAAATAACTTAAATCATAACGTCATGGTAAAAGGGTATAATGCACTACGAAAAATCTTATTTTTTATTTTTTGTTGATTTTATAAGCTGTCATATTAATAAGTTCTCAGGTTTCTATTCCCCATGCACACAGTCGAAAATCATTCTTAACGGCAACCGAAAAACCTCGCAATGCTGGCGAGCGCTGTCGCCACCGTGTAAATTACGGCGTTTCACATGCGTACCGTTGTTTTGAGGTTTCTATGACCACCCCATTGCAGGCCATTGCCGAGCTGGACGACCTGGTGCTCGACCTGCCGCGTTTCGAGCAGGCATTGCATCAATTTGCCGCCAAATTGCGGCTTGATCTGGCCGCGTTTACCGCCGATCACATCTCTCTGCGCTGTCATCAGAACGCTACTGCCGAACGCTGGCGCCAGGGGCTGATGCAGTGTGGGACACTGCTGTCCAAGTCGATGATCAACGGGCGACCTATCTGTCTGTTCGATTTGTCGCAGCCGCTGGCCGTGGGGCCGTGGCAGATAGACTGCGTCGAGCTGCCGTATCCCGGGGAGAAACGCTATCCGCACGAAGGCTGGGAACACGTTGAGTTAGTGCTCGGCGGCGATCCGCAGACGCTGCACGCCCGGGCGTTGAGCCACCTCGCCGATGAAGCGCTGTTGGCCCCGGGGATCAAACTGAAGCAAAGCTCGCCAAAAGGCGAGGGCGAGCGTTTGCCAAACCCAACCCTGGCCATCACCGATGGAACGGTGACGATCAAGTTTCATCCCTATTCCATTCGGGACATCGTCGCCAGCGAGCAAGGCTAGGCATGCAGCGCCGCGCAGGCTTGTGCCATACGATCGAGCGCTTCATCGAGCAGGGCCCGACGGCAACCAAAGTTAAGCCGCACAAAGCGCCGGTCGCCGAAATCCAAACCGGCGCTTAACCCTACGCCCGCGCGTTCAAAGAACTGATGCGGGTTGTCCACCGGTAAAGTGCTGCAATCGATCCACGCCAGGTAGGTGGCCTCGATTGGCAAAACCGTCAACCCCGGCATGGCGTTGATGCGCTCGATCAGCCGATCGCGGTTGGCGCGCAGATAAATCAGCTGCTCGTCCAGCCAGGGCTGCCCGTATTGATAAGCCGCCTGCGCCGCCACCAGCGCCAGCAGATTGACCTCCGGCACGATGCCGCTGCGTGCGCGTTTCAGTTTTTGTCGCAGCGCTTCGTTGGGGACGATCGCCATTGAAGCGCCCAGCCCGGCGAGATTAAACGTCTTTGATGGCGACATCAGCGTCACGCTGCGTTGGGCCGCATCGTCATTCAAGGTGGCGAAAGGGATATGCCGCACGCCGGGTTCAAGCAGCAGCTCGCAGTGGATTTCATCCGAACAGACGATTAAACCGTGCTCGCGGGCGAACTGATGATGTTGCAACAATTCCTCTCGGCGATAAACAGTGCCTCCGGGATTCTGCGGGTTGCACAGCAGCAGGAGCTGCTCGTTGCCGCTGAGCGTTCCTTGTATCGCGGAAAAATCCAGAACCCAACGTTGGTCGACAGCCGTCAGCGGCACCGAGAGGTGTTTACGCCCGGCGAACTTGGCCGCTTTGCGAAACGGCGGATAAATAGGGGAAGGGGCCAGCGTACTCTGATGCGCTTCGGTGCAGGCGCGCGCGCACAGGTTCAAGCCGCACACCAGGCCAGGCAGGAAAATGATCCATTCAGGCTTGATGTGCCAGTCGTAGCGCTCTACCATGCGGCGGGTAAAAACCTCAACAAGATCAAGGGATGGGTGAGTGTAGCCGAATACGCCGTGCGCCACGCGCCGCTGCAAGGCTTCGATCACCGCCGGCGGTGAGGTGAAATCACTGTCGGCGACCCACAGCGGAATGATGTCGCGATCTCGATATTTATCCCACTTAACGCTGTCACTGTGACTGCGGTCTACCCATTGATCAAAATTGAATGCCATAGTTACAACCCTGAACCGGTTTATGCCTAAGCATGAGCCTACGTGAGAAATGAAGAAATGAACAATTGCCGCCGTATGTTGGCCGTTATCTGGGGGTGACAATGATAAAACTGGAAGTTTGTTGCTTTAGCGTCGACTGTGCGCTGACGGCCGAACGGGCAGGCGCCGATCGCATCGAGTTGTGCGCCAGCCAGAGCGAGGGGGGATTGACGCCGAGCTATGGCACGCTGCGTCTGGCGCGCGAGCGGGTTGCGATCCCGGTGCATCCGATCGTTCGTCCTCGCGGCGGTGATTTCTGCTACGGCGCGGTGGATTTCGAGGTGATCAAACAGGATCTCCGTCAGATCCGCGAGATGGGGTTCCCCGGCGTAGTGGTCGGCATGCTGGACGAAGAGGGGCATATCGATCTGCCGCGCATGCGCGAAGTGATGAAGCTGTGCGAAGGTATGGCGGTAACGTTCCATCGCGCGTTCGACATGTGCCAGAACCCGATGGTGGCGTTGGAACAACTGACCGAGCTGGGCGTAGCGCGCATTCTGACCTCCGGCCAACAGCAGAGCGCCGAACTGGGCCTGCCACTGCTGCGCGATTTGCGCCAGGCCAGTCAGGGGCCGGTGATCATGGCGGGCGCCGGCGTGCGCCTCAGCAATCTGCATAAGTTTGTCGACATTGGCCTGCACGAATTGCACAGCTCTTCCGGCCATCTGGTGCCGTCGACCATGCGCTATCGCAAGGCGGGCGTCACCATGTGTTCCGATAACGAGTTTGACGAATTTAGCCATTATTGCGTGGATGGCGAAATGGTGGAGGCGATGAAAAACGCACTGGCCTTGGTCGATCCCTTGGCGCAAAGTGCATAAACACGCAGCTAACCGTGTTTGACAGCCGGTTTCCGGGCCGTAAGACCCCTTTGCGTGTCACTGAGCCCTCGGCGATCACGCAAGTACCAGGCCCCGGCGTTTTGCCGGGGCTTTTTTTATACCTTGCAAAGACGAGGAACCCGCCTCAAGGCTGTTTCTCGGTCGAATTGCGCCCCATCTCTTCTTGCGCTCGTCATGTCCTGCTGATAAGTTTGTGAGTTAAAATCCTTTAATTATCATTTATTTAAATGATTTTTCGGTATGCATTGATATGGTGAATGTCTTGCGTCATGCCCCTTATCGCCACGTCTGCATTTTTTATAACCTGCCTTGCGGCAGGAACATCACAGCATCCATTGAGGAGAACCGTCGGCACAGCCACAGAGCGCGTCGCCGGCGGATTAAACAAGGAGATAACGATAATGACCCGAACGGCACACTGTTTGACCGCGGCGCTTTTACTGACGTTGACCCTGACCGGCTGCCAGACCGCCAAGCGACCTGTTCCTACATCAAGTAAGCCGCCCAGCGCAGAGGAAATTGCAGAACAAGACAAGCGGCAGCGTGAAGCCGAACGTATGCAACAGTGCCAGCGCGAGTTGGATGCCATGCGAGGGATGGATAACGAGAAATACCAAAAATTCAAACGTGAATTCGATACCTTGATGGGGGGCGCAGCGCAGTATGCCGGGGTTCGCCAGCGGGTCAACACGGGCACGCAGGAAACCGTCGATGCCCTATATCGTTATCGCACCAGCCGTCTCTGCGCAGATATCAGTTCTGCCATGATGACCGGCCTGGCTGAGCGTGGAGAACGCACCCAATGAGTCTTCGTGCGAGAAAGGCGTTGCTGAGCCTGATGATACCGCTGGCATTTGCGCCAGCGGTGGCCGTAGCGGATGACGATGTGCCGGCATTATTGCAGTTTGCCGAGCGTTACCAGCAGCAGGAGGCACCGGCAGCGGATGCTGATACCGTCGTCACCCCCGCCAAGGAAACTCAAAAGCCGGCGTCCCGGCCGGTTCAAACTCGTGAAACGATCGCGCAGAGAAAGCAACTGGCGCAGTTGCAAAAAACGCTGCGCGTGAAAGAGGCTCAATTGGAGCAACAGCAAGCCGCTCTTCAATCCCTGCAGCAAGAGCTGACCGCGTTGCGGGTTGCGTCATCCCTGACGTCTGCCGATAAACCGGTGCCTGCTCCCGATCTGAGCGCGTTGAGCGACTTTGCCAGCGGTGTACGACAGGCGCTGAACCTGACGCCACAGGAGCGGAAGGCTCGGGCGCAGATCGCCGAAGCGCAGGCAGCGTTAGCGCGGGAAAAACAACAAACCGAGGAGCGCGATCGGCGCATCGCCTTGCTGGAACAACGGCTGGCGGCATTGCCTAAACAGTCTGATAACGCGCGGCAGCAAGCCTGGCAGGAGAAGTTGGCGGCGGCGCAGGCCGCCAGCGATAAAGCGCGCCAGCGTTATGAGCAGGATAAAAAAGCGGCCGCCGCTGAGTTGGAACAACAGAAGGCGGAGGCTGCCAGGCTGACGGGTGAACTTCAGCAGCAGCTGACGCAGCTGCAGAAAGAGCGTGATGGTCAACGCCAACAGGCCGAGCAGCAAGAGAAAAGTCTGAAGGCGGCGCTGGCGCAGCAAAGGGCCGAAGCCGCCAAGGCGGCGGGTGAACTTCAGCAGCAGCTGGCGCAGCTGCAGAAAGAGCGTGATGGTCAACGCCAACAGGCCGAGCAGCAAGAGAAAAGTCTGAAGACGGCGCTGGCGCAGCAAAAGGCCGAAGCCGCCAAGGCGGCGGGTGAACTTCAACAGCAGCTGACGCAACTGCAGGAAAAACACAAGACGCAAACCGAACAGGCTAAGGCGTTGGAACAACGTTTGGCGGTGGTAACGGCCGAAAGCGCGCAGGCTGCACAGCAGCGGGATAAAGCGACACTGCAGGCGGATAAAACGGCAACGGAGCTGGCGGCCGCCCATCAGGCGCAGCAAGCTTTGCAAGACGAGCTGAGCGGGCTGAGAGCGCGGGCCAAATGGCTGCCGGATGCGCAGGCGCTCAAGAAAAAGCCGGAGCAGCAGAGCTATGCTGCCGGTGTCGCTTTGGGACGCGATATTCAAACGATGCTGGCGGAGCGTAAAAATTGGGGCATCAATCCCGATAAAACCGTGCTGCTGGCGGGCGTGATCGATACCTTCAACGGCCATTACCAACTAAGCGATGCACAGTTGACCAACGCGCTGGCGGAGTCGGAAAAAGCGGTGAACGACGCCAGAAATCAGGCGGCGAAGACGCAGACCAGCAAAGGTGAGGCATTCGTCGCCGAGTTCAAAAAGAAGAAGGGCACGCAGAAGTCGCCTGCCGGTTTCTGGTATCGCATTGATTATGCGGGTGATGAAACCATTAAAGATAATGCGCGGGTAGACATCGTGGTGAAAGAGAGCTTAACCGATGGCAGCGTGATTCAGGATATGGATCGCAGCGGGAAGGTGATGTCGCAGCCGCTCTCCGCCTATCCGCCGTTGTTCCGCGAGGCGATCGGCCATCTGAAAAATCATGGCTCGCTGACGATGGTGGTGCCGCCGGAGTTGGCTTACGGTGAAACAGGCTATGCGCCGCAGATCCCGCCGAACGCGACGATGGTGTATGAACTGCGGATTGTCGATGTCAGCAACGGGTAAACACGGGCCGGCGCAGGCCGGCCCGATTAGCGTCGCTAGGGCTTTTTGGCGGTCAGCACGGCACGCAGCGGCGCCGGATAGCCTTCGACCGTTTTACTGCGATCGTTCGGATCGAGGAATTCGGCCAGCGACTCGCTGGTCATCCAGTCGGTGCGGCGCTGCTCTTCGAGGCTGGTGACGCACATATCGGCGATCTTCACGTCGACGAAGCCACACTTCTCCAGCCAGCATTTCAGCGCTTCGGCAGAAGGGATGAAATACACGTTGCGCATCTGCGCATAACGGTCGCCCGGCACCAGCACCTGATGGCGATCGCCTTCCACCACCAGCGTTTCCAGCACCAGTTCACCTTCAGACACCAGCTGGTTTTTCAGCTGATACAGATGATCGAGCGGAGAACGGCGGTGATACAGCACTCCCATCGAGAATACGGTGTCGAACGCCGCCAGGTCCGGCAACTGCTCAATGCCGAGCGGCAGCAGGTGGGCGCGCTGATCGCCGCCCAACAGCTTGCGCACCGCTTCGAACTGGCACAGGAACAGCTGCATCGGATCGATGCCTACGGCGAAGTGGGCACCAGCGCCGATCATGCGCCACAGGTGATAACCGCTGCCGCAGCCGACGTCGAGAATGGTACGGCCGGCGAGCGGGGAAATGTGCGGCAGCACGCGATCCCATTTCCAGTCGGAATGCCATTCGGTATCGATATCGATGCCATACAGCGAGAATGGCCCTTTACGCCATGGCATCAGGGTGCGCAGCATTTTCTCGATGCCCTCGAGCTGGCCCGGCGACAGGCCGGGTTCCATTTCGGCTCGTACGCCGTGCAGCAGATCGAGGTGGGTTGGGGTCAGCGTCGGCAAATGTTCTACCGAGTTGAACCACTGTTTGAATTTGCCGTGCAGCGATTCGCGTTGCCAGGCGCTGAGCTGCGCGGGCAGGGTATCCAGCCAATGGCTGAGGGGGCTCTTGGCAATATGCTGATAGAAATCACCGAACTCGATCATTGCGCATCCCCCGCTTTCAGGGCGATCAGCGAACCGAAGTTGAAGCATTGGAACCACACTTCGGCATGCTCGAACCCGGCTTGATGCAGACGCGCTTTGTGCGCTTCCACCGAATCGGTCAGCATCACGTTTTCCAACATGCTGCGTTTTTGGCTGATCTCCAGCTCGCTGTACCCGTTGGCGCGTTTAAAATCGTGGTGCATGTTGAACAGCAGCTCGCCGACTTTGGCGTCTTCAAAGCTGAACTTCTCCGACAGCACCAGCGCGCCGCCCGGGCGCAGGCCACGATAGATTTTCTCCAGCAGGCGCAGGCGATCGGCAGGTTCAAGGAACTGCAGCGTAAAATTCAGCACTACCATCGAGGCGTTCTCGATGTCGATATCGCGAATGTCGGCTTCGATGACGTCGACCGGCGTATCGGCGCGGAAGGCATCGATATGGCGGCGGCAACGTTCCACCATCGCCGGCGAATTGTCGACGGCGACGATATTGCAGCCGGGCACCTTGATATTCCGCCGCATCGACAGCGTCGCCGCGCCCAGCGAGCAGCCCAGGTCATACACCCGGCTGTCGGGTTGCACAAAGCGTTCGGCCAGCATGCCGATCATCGAGATGATGTTGGAATAGCCGGGAACGGAGCGTTGGATCATGTCGGGGAACACTTCGGCAACGCGTTCGTCGAAGGTCCAGTCGCCCAATTTGGCGATGGGGGCGGAGAAAAGGGTATCGCGGTTTGGCATAGCGGCAAATCAGTTCAGAATTCGAAGCTGCGTAGTCTAACAGAAAAGCGTAAAAAAGCGGAGCGGAAGCAGGCGGCGCGGCCGCCTGATGATAAAACGGGATCAATGCAGACTGAAAATCAGATCCCAAGGCAGATAGAAGATATTTGCCAGAACCATCAACAGCAAAGAGATATAGGTCGCGGCCATGCCAGAACGGCGCCAACGAACCTCACGATTGCGCAAACCGTAGTAATGCACCAGCCGCCCGGCCATCAGCATCAGGCCGCAGAGGTGAATCATCCAGATCTCCGCGCCGTTCATCTCCATGATCACCAGCAATACGGCAGCGATAGGAATGTATTCAACGGCGTTGCCATGTACGCGGATGGCGGTCTGCAATTCGTAGAAACCACCGTCGCCATAGGCTACGCGGTACTGCATCCTTAATCTGACTACGTCATAAGAGAGTTTGATCAACAACAATGCGCCGAGCACTACATAAAGCGCGCTTACCATTTTTAACTCCGTTCCCTAACCAAAACTGGCAGCCAGCATCATAGCCGTCATTGTATTCACTGTCGCGGGGAAATATTTGATGTTATTGGTCAGATTAATAGGTCAAAACAGCGCATCCTGTTCCGGCCAGTCTGGCGGCGCAGGCAAATCGGGGATCGCCAGGCGCAGCTGTTGCCAAATTTTTTGCGCCTGCTGGGGCGAGTCGCCGTTGTCCGGCGTATGAATAAACAGATAAGGTTGATGCTGTTGCTGCCACAGCGGCAGCTTTTGTTGCCAGGCTTCGAACCAGCGTAGGTTGTCGGCCAGCTGATCGCCGCCGATAAAGCGCACCAGCGGCTGGTCGGCGGTGACCAGGGCATGCACCGGCAGCCTCGGCTTTTTTTGCTGCGCATCGCGCACGGCGGCGGTATGGGGAGCGGCGTGATGCACCGGGCGGCTGTCGAGGATCACCCGATTGATGCCGCGCTGGTGCAATCCCTGATTCAGCGCACGCTCTTCCTCGCCCTTGGCGAAAAACGCCGGATGACGCACTTCAACGCCGTAGGTGAATTCCTTCGGCAGGCTTTCGAAGAATTGCCACATGCGCGGCAGCTCGTCAGGGCCGAAAGCGGCGGGCAGCTGCAGCCACAGTTGGCCGATGCGCTGATGCACCGGGCTCAGACAGTGATAAAACACCTGCAGCTCGGCGGCGCAGTTGCGCAGGGCTGCCTTGTGGCTGATGTCCGACGGAAATTTGAAGCAGAAGCGGAAATCGTCGCCGGTCATGTCACGCCAGCGCTGCACGATTTCCAGCTTCGGCAGCGCGTAGAAGGTCGTATTGCCTTCCACGCAGTTGAAGTAGCGGCTGTAATCCGCCAAATCACGCAGCCCGATACGGTTCCAGGCCGCATGTTGCCACTGCGGCAGTCCGATGTAGATCATGGCGTTGTCTTCCTTTACTGAGATCATCAGGCTACAACTTAACGTTACCGCTCTAGCGCGGCAAGAATTTCGCCGGTATCACGTACCCGCGCCAGACGCGGGAAGATGTGTTCGAACGCAAAGCGGTGCATTTCCGCATTCTGCGCGCTGCAGATGTCTTCGGCGATCACCAGTTCATAGCCGTGCTCCCAGGCGGCGCGGGCGGTGGACTCTACGCCGATATTGGTGGAGATGCCGCCCAGCACCACGGATTTGATGCCGCGGCGGCGCAGCTGTAAATCGAGATCGGTGCCGTAGAAGGCACCCCATTGGCGCTTGGTGATCAAAATATCGCTGTCATTGACCGCCAGCGGCGCAGGGAACTCCCACCAGTTGGCCGGCAAGCCACCGGCGGGCGCGGGAGCCGGTTTGTCCACCGGCTGTTTCAGCGCTTCGGCGAAGGTGTCGGACCAGCCGACGCGCACCAGCAGCACCGGTGCGTCCAGCAGACGAAAACGCGCGGCCAGCAGAGCGGCGTTCGCTACCACCTGGTCGGCGCTGTGTGGGCCGCCGGCGTAGGGCAGAATGCCGTTTTGCAAATCGATCAGCACCAGAGCGGTGGTTTGGGCGTCAAGTTTCAGCATGGATTTCATCTCGTTGCGAAGTGGATAAAAGATGTTCGGCGCGCCAGGCGAGTAGCCTCTGGCGCAAAACCGGGGGAGAATCAGGCTACGTGAAAAAACTGTCGCAGGTTAATGGGAAATTTGTTAATCGATGTGTTGATTCGCACAAAAACGCGTCATTTAGTGCAGTAACAATGCTGTGTTCGCACTTATCGGGCGCATGAATTTCCTTTATAATGACTCCCTTTTTTCAACACTCTTTAATCCAACGACCTATGCCGATTTATGAATATGCATGTGGTGCTTGCAACCATCGGTTAGAGAAATTGCAAAAATTTTCCGATGCGCCGCTGGCAGACTGCCCGGCGTGTGGGCAGCCCGCGTTGACCAAGTTGATCTCATCCTCCGGTTTCCAGCTCAAGGGTACCGGCTGGTATGCGACGGATTTTAAACCGGGCAACAAGTAGAATTTATCAGATAACAGCCGCGCGACAGGGGCGCAGTAGCCCGGCGCGGCATCGGCTGTGTAAAAGGATAGCGTATGCGTACTGAATATTGCGGGCAGTTGAATCTGTCCCACGTGGGCCAGGAAGTCACTCTGTGTGGTTGGGTCAATCGTCGTCGCGATCTCGGCGGCCTGATCTTTATTGATATGCGCGACCGCGAAGGCATCGTGCAGGTGTTCTTCGATCCGGACCAGAAAGTGGCGTTCGACAAGGCCTACGACCTGCGCAATGAGTTCTGCATCCAGATCGTCGGCACCGTGCGTGCGCGTCCGGACAGCCAGATCAATAAAGATATGGCCACCGGCGAAGTGGAAGTGTTTGCCCACGCGCTGGAGATTATCAACCGCTCCGAGCCGCTGCCGCTGGACTCCAACCAGGTGAACAGCGAAGAAGCGCGCCTGAAATACCGCTACCTGGATCTGCGCCGCCCGGAAATGGCCGAGCGTCTGAAGACCCGCGCCAAAATCACCAGCTTCGTACGCCGCTTCATGGACAGCCACGGCTTCCTCGACATCGAAACGCCGATGCTGACCAAGGCGACGCCGGAAGGCGCGCGCGATTACCTGGTGCCGAGCCGCGTGCACAAGGGCAAATTCTACGCGTTGCCGCAGTCTCCGCAGCTGTTCAAACAGCTGCTGATGATGTCCGGCTTCGATCGTTACTACCAGATCGTCAAATGCTTCCGCGACGAAGACCTGCGTGCGGATCGTCAGCCTGAATTTACTCAGATCGACGTCGAAACCTCCTTCATGACCGCCGAGCAGGTACGTGAAGTGATGGAGAAACTGGCGCGCGAACTGTGGCTGGACGTGAAGGGTGTGGATCTGGGCGATTTCCCGGTCATGACCTTCGCCGAAGCGATGCGTCGCTTTGGTTCCGACAAGCCGGATCTGCGTAACCCGCTGGAGCTGGTGGACGTGGCTGACCTGGTCAAAGACGTCGAGTTTAAAGTCTTCTCCGGCCCGGCCAACGACGCCAAAGGCCGCGTGGCGGCGATCCGCGTACCGGGCGGCGCGCAGCTGACCCGCAAGCAGATCGACGAGTACGGCGCTTTCGTCAACATCTACGGCGCCAAAGGCCTGGCGTGGCTGAAGGTCAACGACCGCGCCGCCGGCATGGAAGGCGTGCAGAGCCCGATCGCCAAATTCCTCAGCGCGGACGTGCTGGAAGCCGTCCTGGCTCGCACCGATGCGCAGACCGGCGATATCCTGTTCTTCGGCGCCGACAGCTTCAAGATTGTCACCGATGCGATGGGCGCGCTGCGTCTGAAGCTGGGTCGCGATCTGGCGCTGACGCAACTCGACAGCTGGGCACCGCTGTGGGTGGTTGATTTCCCGATGTTCGAAGAAGACGAAGAGGGCGGCCTGGCGGCCATGCACCACCCGTTCACCTCGCCGCGTGACATGAGCCCGGAAGAGCTGGCGGCAGCGCCGGTCAACGCCATCGCCAACGCCTATGACATGGTGATCAACGGTTACGAAGTGGGCGGCGGTTCGGTGCGTATTCACCGCAGCGAAATGCAGCAGACGGTGTTCAGCATTCTGGGTATTAACGAACACGAACAGCGCGAGAAGTTCGGCTTCCTGCTGGACGCGTTGAAGTACGGTACGCCGCCGCACGCGGGCCTGGCCTTCGGCCTGGATCGTCTGGTGATGCTGCTGACCGGCACCGACAACATCCGCGACGTCATCGCCTTCCCGAAAACCACCGCGGCGGCCTGTCTGATGACCGATGCACCGAGCTTCGCCAACCCGGCGTCGCTGCAGGAGCTGGCAATCAGCGTGGTAAAGAAAGCCGGTGCGGAACAAGAGAGCGAGTGATGAGTTATAAGCGCCCTGAATCTATCCTGGTAGTGATTTACGCGAAATCCAGTGGTCGGGTGCTGATGTTACAGCGGCGCGACGATACCGAGTTCTGGCAGTCGGTCACCGGCAGCCTGGAACAGGATGAGTCGCCGCCGCATGCCGCGCGGCGTGAAGTCATGGAAGAAGTCGGCATCGATATCGAAGCAGAGCACCTGCCGTTGTTCGATTGCCAGCGCTGCGTGGAGTTTGAACTCTTTGTCCATTTGCGACATCGCTATGCGCCGGGAACCACGCGCAATAAAGAGCACTGGTTCTGTCTGGCGTTGCCCGAGGAGCGCGATCCGGTGATTACCGAGCATCACGCTTACCAATGGCTTGAGGCGGCCGAGGCCGTGAAGTTGACCAAGTCGTGGAGCAATCAGCAGGCGATTGAAGAGTTCGTGATCAATTCAGTCCAGTAGTTTTTTTCGGAGATTTTTTATGGCAGGTCATAGTAAGTGGGCCAACACAAAGCACCGTAAAGCGGCGCAGGACGCCAAGCGCGGTAAAATTTTCACCAAGATTATTCGTGAGCTGGTCACGGCCGCCAAGCTGGGCGGCGGCGATCCGGATTCCAACCCGCGTCTGCGCGCGGCGATGGACAAGGCGCTGTCGAACAACATGACGCGCGACACCATGAACCGTGCGATCGCGCGTGGCGTGGGCGGCGATGATGATACCAACATGGAAACCATCATCTATGAAGGTTACGGCCCTGGCGGCACCGCCGTGATGATCGAATGCCTGAGCGACAACCGCAACCGCACCGTGGCGGAAGTGCGCCATGCCTTCACCAAATGCGGCGGCAACCTCGGCACCGACGGTTCCGTGGCTTACCTGTTCACCAAGAAGGGTGTGATCACTTACGCACCGGGCCTGGATGAAGACACCGTGATGGAAGCGGCGCTGGAAGCCGGTGCGGAAGACATCGTGACCTATGACGATGGCGCTATCGACGTGTTCACCGCCTGGGAAAGTCTGGGTGCGGTGAAAGACGCACTGACCGCGGCGGGCTTCGAAGCCGAAGCGGCGGAAGTGTCGATGATCCCATCGACCAAGGCCGACATGGACGCTGAAACCGCGCCTAAGCTGCTGCGTCTGATCGATATGCTGGAAGACTGCGACGACGTGCAGGAAGTTTACCATAACGGTGAGATCTCCGACGAAGTAGCGGCGACGCTGTAATCCGGTAAAACGGGCGCCGCCGTACGGCGGCGCCGTGCATGCAAGGTGGATGTAGATATGGCGATCATACTCGGTATCGATCCCGGCTCACGCGTCACCGGCTATGGCCTTATCCGCCAGCAGGGGCGTCAGTTGAGCTATATCGCCAGCGGCTGCATCCGCACGGTGGTGGACGACATGCCGACGCGGCTGAAGCTGATTTACGCCGGCGTCAGCGAGATCATCACCCAGTTTCAGCCCGACTTCTTCGCCATCGAACAGGTGTTTATGGCCAAGAACCCGGATTCGGCACTCAAACTCGGCCAGGCGCGCGGCGTCGCGATCGTCGCGGCGGTGAATCAGAATCTGGAAGTGTTCGAGTATGCGGCGCGGCAGGTCAAACAGACCGTGGTCGGCACCGGTGCGGCCGAAAAGGCGCAGGTACAGCACATGGTGCGTTCGCTGCTCAAACTCTCGGCCAACCCGCAGGCGGATGCCGCCGATGCCTTGGCCATCGCCATTACCCACTGCCACCTCAGCCAGAACGTGCTGCGGATGAGCGAAGGGCGGTTGAATCTGGCGCGCGGGCGTTTGCGCTGACGTAAAGCGATGATTGCTCAGGCTGGATATTCATCCAGCCTTTTTTATGTTATAAGCTTTACCAGCAACGGCATGGCAGGGCGCCATGCCCGGTAATTCTGCAGGAGGGTAAATGATAGGTCGTCTCAGAGGAAATATTCTGGAAAAGCAGCCGCCGCTGGTGTTACTGGAGGCGAATGGCGTGGGCTATGAGGTGCACATGCCGATGACCTGCTTTTACGAGCTGCCGGAACTGGGGCAAGAGGCCATCGTGTTTACCCACTTCGTGGTGCGTGAAGATGCGCAGCTGCTGTACGGTTTCAACGATAAGCAAGAGCGCGCGCTGTTCCGTGAGCTGATCAAGGTGAACGGCGTCGGGCCGAAGCTGGCGCTGGCGATCCTGTCTGGCATGTCCGCGCAGCAGTTCGTCAGCGCGGTGGAACGTGAAGAGATTACCGCGCTGGTCAAACTGCCGGGCGTGGGCAAGAAAACCGCCGAACGCCTGGTGGTAGAGATGAAAGACCGCTTTAAAGGGCTCAACGGCGACCTGTTCAACAGCAGCAGCGAGATCAGCCTGCCGTCAGCCGCCGACAAAGCGTCGGAAGCGGATGCGGAAGCTGAGGCCGTTTCGGCGCTGGTGGCGTTGGGTTATAAGCCGCAGGAAGCCAGTCGCATGGTCAGCAAGATTGCCAAGCCGGGCGCCGACTGTGAGACCCTGATCCGCGACGCGCTGCGCGCCGCCCTGTAAGGCCGCTAAGGGGTAGATAATGATTGAAGCCGATCGCCTGATTTCCGCCGAACCGATCAACGAAGAAGAGATCCTCGATCGCGCCATTCGTCCCAAGCTGCTGACCGAATACGTCGGCCAGCCGCACGTGCGCGAGCAGATGGAGATCTTCATTCAGGCGGCCAAGCAGCGCGGTGACGCGCTTGACCATCTGCTGATCTTTGGCCCGCCGGGGTTGGGGAAAACCACCCTGGCCAACATCGTAGCCAACGAAATGGGCGTGAATCTGCGCACCACCTCCGGCCCGGTGTTGGAGAAGGCGGGCGATCTGGCGGCGATGTTGACCAATCTCGAACCGCACGACGTCTTGTTCATCGACGAAATCCACCGTTTGTCGCCGGTGGTGGAAGAAGTGTTGTATCCGGCGATGGAAGACTATCAGCTGGATATCATGATCGGTGAAGGGCCGGCGGCGCGTTCGATTAAGCTCGATCTGCCGCCGTTCACGTTGGTGGGCGCGACTACCCGCGCCGGCTCGCTGACTTCGCCGCTGCGGGATCGCTTCGGTATTGTCCAGCGGCTGGAGTTTTATCAGGTGGCGGACTTGCAGCACATCGTCTCGCGCAGCGCCGGCTGCCTGGGGCTGGAGCTGTCCGACGAGGGCGCCCATGAAGTGGCTCGCCGCGCGCGCGGTACGCCGCGTATCGCCAACCGTCTGTTACGTCGAGTGCGCGACTTTGCCGAAGTGCGCGCCAATGGCGTGATCAGCGGCTCGGTGGCGGCGCAGGCCCTCGATATGCTCAACGTCGATGCCGAAGGTTTCGACTATATGGATCGCAAACTGCTGCTGGCGATTATCGACAAGTTTACCGGTGGCCCGGTCGGGCTGGATAACCTGGCGGCGGCGATCGGCGAAGAGCGCGAAACCATCGAGGATGTGATCGAGCCGTTCCTGATCCAGCAGGGCTTTATCCAGCGCACGCCGCGCGGCCGTCTGGCGACGCAGCATGCCTACCGGCACTTCGGACTCGAGCGCGAAGCATAAGTTTTCCACCCATCATAAAGAAGGGCCGCATCAGCGGCCCTTGTCATATCCCGGTTTTAATCAGGCCTGCTGCTTTTTGAACAGGCTCAGCGTGAACAGCACGGCGGCGCTCAGTACCACCGAAGGGCCGGCCGGCGTATCGTAAAACGCCGAGAAGGTCAGGCCGCCGGTGACGGCCACCATGCCGAGCAGCACCGCGACGCCGGCCATTTGTTCCGGCGTGCGTGCGAAACGGCGTGCGGTGGCTGCCGGAATGATCAGCAGCGAGGTGATGATCAACGCACCGACGAATTTCATCGCCAGGCCGATGGTCAACGCGGTAACCAGCATCAGCACGGTGCGCGCTCTAACCAGGTTGACGCCGTCGACGTGCGCCAGCTCCGGGCTGATGGTCATCGACAGCAAATCGCGCCACTGCCACCACAGGACCAACAGCACCACGGCGACGCCACCGGCAATCATCACGATGTCGCTCAGCGTGACCGACAGCAAATCACCGAACAGGTAGGCCATCAGATCGACCCGCACGTTGGACATCAACGCTACCACCACCAGACCCAATGACAGGGCGCTGTGAGCCAGAATGCCGAGCAGGGTATCCACCGAAAGCTGTGGGCGGCGTTCCAGCCACACCAGGGCCAGAGCCAACAGCAACGTAATGGCGATGACCGCATAGAAGGGATTAATGTCCAGCAGTAGACCAAAGGCGACCCCGAGCAGCGAGGCGTGCGCCAGGGTGTCGCCGAAGTAGGACATGCGGCGCCAGACCACGAAGGAGCCCAGCGGCCCGGCGGCGCTAGCCAACAACACGCCGGCCAGCCAGCCGGGAAGTAACAGTTCGATCATGCTTCGCGGCTCCCGGTTTTCTTCAAGACAATTCTTCCCTGCAGGTCGTGACGGTGGTTGTGATGGTGGCGATACACAGCCAGTTGTTCTGCGCCGCGGTTGCCGAACATGGCGATGAATTCGGGATGCATCGAAACCACCTCCGGCGCCCCGGAGCAGCAAATGTGCTGATTGAGGCACAGTACCTCGTCGGTTTTCGCCATCACCAGATGCAGATCGTGCGAGACCATCAGTACGGCACAGCCCAGTTCTTTACGCAGCTGATCGATCAGATCGTACAGCGCCAGCTGGCCGTTGACGTCCACCCCCTGCGTGGGCTCGTCCAGCACCAGCAGCTGCGGTTTGTTCAGCAGTGCTCGCGCCAGCAGCACGCGTTGGTTTTCGCCGCCGGAGAGTTTTTGCATCGGCTGGTCGAGCAGGTGAGCGGCGTGCACGCGCTTGAGGGCCGGCAGAATGTCGGCTTTCTTTACGCCGGGTTTGAGACGCATAAAGCGGCTGACGGTCAGCGGCAGGGTGGCGTCGAGGTGCAGCTTTTGCGGCACGTAGCCAATGCGCAGATCGGGCTCACGCTCCAGCGTGCCGGCGGTCGGTTTGACCAATCCCAGCACTACGCGCACCAGCGTGGACTTACCCGCGCCGTTAGGGCCCAGCAGCGTGAGAATACGGCCGGGCTGCAGGCTAAGGGAAATGTTCGACAGCACCTTGCGGCTGCCGAAGGCGACGGAGATATTTTTTAGCGTTATCAGTGTGGACATCTCGAGATTACAGGTTGCAGAACGAAGCGGATGTTATAATATCACGCCTTGTGGATGAAAACGATGGGATTACTGATGATGGCACAGAAAAATAAGTGGCTGCAGCGCACGCTGCTGGCCAGCGCACTGTTGATGGCCGGCCCGCTGAGCAGCGCTTCCGCTGCGGTGGTGACTTCGATTCGCCCGCTGGGCTTTATCGCTTCGGCGATCGCCGACGGCGTGACGCCGACCGAGGTGTTGTTGCCGGATGGCGCTTCGCCGCATGATTTTGCGCTGCGTCCTTCCGATATTCAGCGTTTGCGCTCCGCTGACCTGGTGCTGTGGGTCGGGCCGGACATGGAAGCGTTTCTGAACAAGGCGCTGGTGCCGATCTCGGCAAACCGAAAGCTGGCTATCAGCGAACTGCCGGCGGTGAAACCGCTGCTGATGAAAGGCGAAGATGATGACGATCATGATCATGCAGACGAAGCGCATAACCATGCGGATGACGATCATGGGCATCATCATGGCGAGTACAATATGCACGTTTGGCTGTCGCCGGAGATAGCAAAAGTGACCGCGATCGCGATTCACGACAGATTGTTGGAACTTATGCCGCAAAATAAGGACAAATTAGACGCAAACCTGCGCCAGTTCGAGAATCTGCTGACGCAAACTGACAAAAATGTTGGTAACATGCTTACGCCTGTGCAAGGTAAGGGTTATTTTGTTTTTCATGATGCTTACGGCTACTTTGAGAAACACTACGGTTTGAGTCCGCTGGGCCATTTCACCGTCAATCCCGAAATTCAACCTGGAGCACAGCGCCTACACCAAATTCGAACACAGTTGGTTGAGCAGAAAGCGGTATGCGTTTTTGCTGAGCCACAATTCAGGCCGGCCGTAATCAATGCCGTCGCCAAGGGTACCAAAGTGCGTTCCGGAACGCTGGACCCGCTGGGCATCGGCATCGCGCTGGGGAAGGACAGCTACGGGAAATTCCTGAGTCAGCTGTCAAACCAGTACGTGAGCTGCCTGAAGTAAAGCTTATGAGGATAATATCGAGTGCAGCAGATAGTCCGAACTATCGCTCTGGCGTATAACAACCTGCCACGGCCCCACCGCGTCATGCTGGGGTCGCTGACAGTCGTCACATTGGCCGTCGCTGTTTGGCGGCCTTTTGTTTATCATCCAGAACACAATCCCATTGCCAAGAGCGTCGAGTTAGAATCCAGCCAGATGCGGTCATTGCTCCCCGAAGCCAGTGAACCGATAGATGCCGACCAACCCACCCCCGATGACGAAATCCCGCAGGATGAGCTGGATCAGAAAGATGCCGGCGATGATGGCGTGCATGAATATGTGGTTTCCACCGGCGACACCCTCGGCAGCATTCTGACGCAATACGGCATCGATATGTCGGATGTCACCTTGCTGGCTTCGCAAAACCGCGATCTGCGTAATCTGAAGATCGGTCAACAGCTGTCGTGGACCGTAAACGATGCGGGCGATCTGCAACAGTTGACCTGGGAAGTTTCCCGCCGCGAAACCCGCACCTATGACCGCGTCGGCAATAGCTTCAAAGAGTCGAAAGAGGCGCAGCAGGGCGAATGGCGCAACAACGTGATCAGCGGCCGGGTCAACGGCAGCTTCGTCAGCAGTGCCGGCGACGCCGGGTTGAGCCGTAACGAAATCAATGCGGTGATCAAGGCGCTGCAGTGGCAGCTCGATTTCCGCAAGCTGCGCAAAGGCGACCAGTTCTCTGTGCTGATGTCGCGCGAGCATTTCGACGGTAAGAAATCGCAAAGCCAGCTGTTGGGCGTGCGTCTGCGCACCGGCGGCAAAGATTACTATGCGATCCGCGCCGAAGACGGCAAATTCTACGATCGCCAGGGCTCAGGCCTGGCCCGTGGCTTCATGCGTTTCCCGACCATGAAACAGTTCCGCATCTCCTCCAACTTCAACCCGCGTCGCGTGAACCCGGTGACCGGCCGCGTCGCGCCACATAAAGGCGTCGATTTCGCCATGCCGGTCGGCACGCCGGTGCTGGCGGTCGGCGACGGTGAGGTGGTGATCGCCAAACGCAGCGGCGCTGCGGGCAACTATGTGGCGATCCGCCACGGTCGCCAGTACACCACGCGCTATATGCACCTGAAAAAACTGCTGGTGAAACCGGGCCAGAAGGTGAAACGCGGCGATCGCATAGCGCTTTCCGGCAACACCGGCCGCTCCACCGGGCCGCATCTGCACTTTGAACTGTGGACCGGTCAACAGGCGGTGAACCCGCTGACGGCCAAGCTGCCGCGTTCCGAAGGGCTGAGCGGCAAAGACCGCAGCGATTATCTGGCGCAGGTGAAGGAAGTGGTTCCTCAGCTGCAGCTGGATTAATACCCCCTTTTTCCGGCGCTCCGGCGCCGTTAATTTCATCGGCCTGATTACGGGCCGATGCTGTTTTATCTGGGCGGTTCGCGGTTGTTAATTGCAAAATCGGTGATGGCAATTATGATTAGCCGAATCGCTAAGTTAAGAGCATGTGCATGCAAAACGAGAAGAAATCGAACGTAGAGTTCATCCCGCAGTTTCAGAAAGCCTTTTTATATCCGCGCTACTGGGGCGTATGGCTGGGAACCGGCCTGATGGCCGGCATTTCGCTGGTGCCTGCGCGCCTGCGCGATCCGGTGCTGGGTGCGGTCGGCAAACTGGCCGGCAAGCTGGCGAAGGGCGCGCGCCGTCGTGCCCGTATCAACTTGCTTTATTGCCTGCCGGATCTGCCGGAAAATGAACGCGAGCACATCATCGACCAGATGTTCGCCTGCGCGCCGCAATCGATGGTGTTGATGGCGGAACTGGCTTGCACCAAGCCGGAGAAAGTGCTCAAACGCGTGCGTTGGCACGGTGAAGAGGTTTTGGACAAGATCCGGGCGGAAGGGCGCAACGTGATCTTCCTGGTGCCTCACGGCTGGGCGGTGGATGTGCCGGCGATGCTGATGGCCGCGCGCGGCCAACCGATGGCGGCGATGTTCCACAATCAGCGTAATCAGCTGATCGACTACCTGTGGAATGCCGTGCGTCGCAAATTTGGCGGCCGCATGCACGCGCGCAACGACGGCATCAAACCGTTTATCAGTTCGGTTCGCCAGGGATATTGGGGCTACTATCTGCCCGATCAGGACCACGGCGCGGAGCACAGCGAGTTCGTCGATTTCTTCGCGACCTATAAGGCGACGCTGCCGGCGGTGGGGCGATTGATGAAGGTGTGTCGTGCGGCGATCGTGCCTTTGTTCCCGGTTTACGACGGCAAAACCAGCATGCTGGATATCTATATTCGCGAGCCGATGGATGACCTGGCCGAAGCCGACGATCCGCGCATTGCCCGCCGCATGAACGAAGAGGTGGAAAATTTGGTGGGGCCGAACCCTGAACAATACACCTGGATCCTCAAACTGCTGAAGACGCGCAAAGAAGGGGAAATTGAACCTTATTCGCGCGACGATCTGTATCGTTAATCCTTTTTACCGCTAACGCCGGCCGGGTATAACCCGTCCGGCGTTTCTTCAGATGTGCACCATACAGCCGCGAGCCCGCAGGATGTCGACGACTTTAGGCGTGCGGGTGAAATCATTCCAGCGCAGATCCAGCCTGCGCAAGCGGCTCAGTTCGCCGAGGCTTTCCGGCAGGTCGCTCAGACGGTTGGCGCGCAAATCCAGACTTCTCAGCGCCGTGAGCTCACCGATATTATCCGGCAGGCGTGTCAGCCGATTGAAACGCAGGTTCAGCTCGGTCAACCGCGGCAGCCGACAGAAGGCCTGCGGCAGCTCGGCGATGGCATTGTTAGCCGCGTCGAGTATCTCCAACTCACCGAGCTGGGCCATCTCCGCCGGCAGCGTGGCCAGGGCATTTTTCATGATATGCAGTTCGCGCAATGCGCGCAGTTGCCCGATTTCAATGGGCAGGTTGCCGATGCGATTGTTGTATAAACGCAGTTCCTGTAATGCCGAAAGCTTCGGTATCGCCTGTGGCAAAGCGGTTAAATGGTTGTCGGTCGCGTTGAGGTAAGTCAATTGCTGCAGCTGCGCCAGCGAGCGCGGCAGATCGCTAAAGCCGTTATCGCTCAGGTAGAGATATTTTAACCGATGCAACTGCCCCAGTTCGTCAGGAAGCTCGCTTGCGTGATTGTGGCCAAAGTCGAACATTTCGAGCTGTTGCAACTGGCCAATCTCCGGCGGAAGACGGTCGAGCTGATTGCAGGAGATATTCAGCACCCGCAGATTTCGGTGCCGGAAGATCGGGGCGGGGAAGGCCGTCAGCTGATTGTCGTACAGGCTAATCTTGCGCAGCGCGTGGCCGGCTAACTGCGACTCGTCGAGCTGCGTCAGGTTGTGGCCGTCGAGATCGAGCTCATCACCGCTCGTTGCGGGATTGTGTTGGTGGAGCATGGCGTTCTCCATCATTAATGGCTGTATCAGGGCAAAAAAAATGCCGGCCCGCTTAAGCCGGCCGGCATTCCGTCTGCGGCGTGAATTACTCGACGCGCAGGATTCGGCTGGTGTTGGTGGTGCCAACGGTTTCCATCACGTCGCCCTGAGTGACGATCACCAGATCGCCGGAGACCAGGAAGCCTTTGTCGCGCAGGCGATTGACGGCTTCATTGGCGGCGATCACGCCGTCTTTGTGGCTGTCGAAATACACCGGCGTCACGCCGCGATATAGCGCGGTCAGGTTCAGCGTATGCTCATGGCGCGACATGGCGAAGATCGGCAGACCGGAGCTGATACGCGACATCATCAGTGCGGTGCGGCCGGACTCTGTCATGGCGATCAGCGCGGTGACGCCTTTCAGGTGGTTGGCGGCATACATCGAAGACATGGCAATCGCTTCTTCGATGTTGTCGAACTGTACGTCCAGGCGGTGTTTGGAAACGTTGATGCTCGGGATCTTCTCGGCGCCCAGACAAACGCGCGCCATCGCCGCCACGGTTTCAGCCGGGTATTGGCCAGCGGCGGTTTCCGCCGACAGCATGACGGCGTCAGTGCCGTCCAGCACGGCGTTGGCCACGTCCATAACTTCGGCGCGGGTCGGCATCGGATTGGTGATCATCGACTCCATCATCTGGGTCGCGGTGATCACCGCGCGGTTCAGGGTACGGGCGCGGCGGATCAGTTTCTTCTGAATACCGACCAGTTCCGGATCGCCGATTTCGACGCCCAGGTCGCCACGGGCAACCATGACCACGTCGGAGGCCAAAATAATGTCGTCCATCGCTTCGTCGCTGCAGACCGCTTCGGCGCGCTCAACCTTGGACACGATTTTGGCGTTGCAGCCGGCGTCGCGCGCCAGGCGGCGAGCATAGTTCAGGTCTTCACCGGTACGCGGGAAGGAGACGGCCAGGTAATCGACGCCAATCTTGGCGGCGGTCACGATGTCTGCCTTGTCTTTTTCGGTCAGCGCTTCGGCCGACAGGCCACCGCCAAGTTTGTTGATGCCCTTGTTGTTGGACAGCGGGCCACCGACGGTCACTTCGGTAAACACTTTCATGCCCTGAACTTCGAGCACTTTCAGCTGAACGCGGCCGTCGTCGAGCAGCAAGACATCGCCCGGCACCACGTCGGCAGGCAGGCCTTTATAGTCGATGCCGACTTTTTCTTTGTCGCCTTCGCCTTTTGACAGGTTGGCGTCCAGCAGGAATTTATCGCCTACGTTGAGGAAGATTTTGCCTTCTTTGAAGGTGGATACGCGGATTTTCGGCCCTTGCAGATCGCCGAGGATAGCGACGTGACGTCCCAGTTTAGCGGCGATTTCGCGCACTTTGTCGGCGCGCGCCTGGTGGTCTTCCGGGCTGCCGTGGGAGAAGTTAAGCCGAACTACGTTGGCGCCGGCAGCAATGATCTTTTCCAGATTATTGTCGCGGTCTGTAGCCGGACCCAGGGTGGTAACGATTTTGGTTCTTCTGAGCCGTCTGGACATGTATTACTCCGTTGACTGGTGAAGCAAATATTGGTGTTGCGATAAACGTCGGATAACGAAACCAGGCGTGAAATGTAATTTTACAACACTGATATTTCACCCGGGTTACCCGCATGAGCATGTTAACAGGGTACAGCCTCTGATGCCGTCATTCAAATGTCTGTTGAACGGCGATTTTTTCTTCGTCAGGTCACGAGTCAAAACTGTTGGGAATGACCACGCCTTTATCAAAGCGCGATTCTTTGAGCGCTTCTTTGACCCGCTTCAAGTTATCTCTGAATTTAGCCCCTCTGCGCAAGGTAAATCCGGTGGCGAGCACGTCAATGAGCGTTAATTGCGCGATCCGCGACACCATTGGCATGTAAACGTCGGTGTCTTCGGGCACATCGAGCAGTAAAGCGAGGGTTGCCGCCTGGGCGAGCGGGGTGTCGCGCGAGGTGATAGCCAGTACCGTCGCGTCATTTTCTCGCGCCAGGTGCGCCATCTCCACCAGATTCTTGGTACGGCCGGTATGTGAAATCAGCACCACCACGTCGCCTTCGCTGGAGTTCATGCAGCTCATGCGCTGCATGACGATGTCATCGAAGTAGACCACCGGGATATTGAAGCGGAAAAATTTGTTCATCGCATCGTGCGCCACCGCTGCGGAGGCGCCCAGGCCGAAGAAAGAGATTTTTTTTGCCTGGGTGAGCAGGTCAACCGCACGATTGATTGCGGCAATATCCAAATTTGCCTTTACTGTATCCAGGCTGGCCATGACCGATTCGAAGATCTTGCTGGTATAGGAATCGACGCTGTCGTCTTCCTCTACGTTACGGTTTACGTAGGGCGTGCCGTTAGCCAGGCTCTGGGCGAGATGCAGTTTGAAATCGGGAAAACCTTTGGTATCAAGGCGGCGGCAAAAACGGTTGACGGTGGGTTCGCTGACGTCGGCCATGCGCGCCAACGTGGCAATGCTGGAGTGAATGGCGGTCTGTGGGGCGGCCAGGATCACCTCGGCGACTTTCCTTTCAGATTTGCTCAGGAGTTCCAGATGGCTCTGGATTTTGTCCAGCGTATTCATATAACGAGAGTCACTCATGGTTTTATCCCTGTGGCTTTCAAGCAACAGCGTCGAATTTCGCCCGTGTTCGCCGTGCAAGCAGACGCCAAACGAGCGGCTGTAACCTGGAATCGATAGGGTATGTCGATTTCAAACAAAGGAGAAATCAATGCCGGTTTAGTGAAAATATACTACGTGCTGGTAACCGTTGGCAGTCTCGACAGGGCGTATGCAGGCTTTTTTCACCAGAATATGACCTGTGTCTAACTTTCATAATGGTAACAGAGCGTCAAAAAAGACGAAAAATTACAGTTTTGCCCGCCTGTTCGGGCTCTGGCGCGCATTGGCGCTACCACTGGAATCTTGTGGTCTTTTTCCCGCTTTTGCACCGGGTTTGCTGGCCGTAGTCAAACAGAGTACATTAGTAATGTAAGAAAATTACAAATATCCTGCAACGAGGAGATGAACATGGCGGTAACCTCTACAGCCCAGGCGTGTGACCTGGTTATTTTCGGCGCGAAAGGTGATTTGGCGCGCCGTAAGCTGCTGCCTTCCCTGTACCAGTTAGAGAAAGCCGGACACATCCACCCGGATACGCGGATCATCGGCGTCGGCCGCGCGGAGTGGGATAAACAAGCTTATACCGAAGTGGTCAAGGAAGCGCTTGGCACCTTCATGAAAGAAAAACTGGATGACGAACTCTGGGCCACGCTGAGCGCACGCCTGGACTTCTGCAATCTGGACGTCAATGACAGCAAGAACTTTACCAAACTGGGTAAAATGCTGGATCAGAAACACCGCACCACCATCAACTACTTCGCCATGCCGCCAAGCACTTTTGGCGCCATCTGCAAAGGGTTGGGCGAAGCCAAGCTGAACCATGAGCCGGCCCGCGTGGTGATGGAGAAACCGTTGGGCACCGATCTGGCGTCTTCCCGCGTGATCAACGATCAGGTTGCGGAATACTTCAACGAATCCCAGGTTTACCGTATCGACCACTATCTCGGCAAAGAGACGGTGCTGAACCTGTTGGCGCTGCGTTTCGCCAACTCGCTGTTCGCATCCAACTGGGATAACCGCACCATCGATTCGGTGCAGATCACCGTGGCGGAAGAGGTGGGCATCGAAGGGCGTTGGGGTTACTTCGACCAGGCCGGCCAGATGCGTGACATGATCCAGAACCACCTGCTGCAGATCCTGACCATGATCGCTATGTCGCCGCCGGCGGATTTGACCACCGACCGCATCCGCGACGAGAAGGTGAAGGTACTGCGCTCGCTGCGCCGCATCGATCAGACCAATGTACGGGAAACCACCGTGCGCGGTCAGTACACCGCCGGTTTCGTCCAGGGCAAGAAAGTGCCGGGTTATCTGGAAGAGGAAGGGGCTAACAAGAGCAGCAGCACCGAAACCTTCGTCTCCATCCGCGTGGATATCGATAACTGGCAGTGGGCCGGGGTGCCGTTCTACCTGCGTACCGGTAAACGTCTGCCGACCAAATGCTCGGAAGTCGTGGTGTACTTCAAGAACCCACCGCTTAACCTGTTCAGCGATTCTTACCAGCAGCTGCCGCAGAACAAGCTGACCATCCGCCTGCAGCCGGACGAAGGCATCGAAATTCAGGTGCTGAACAAGGTGCCTGGGCTGGATCACAAGCACCGTCTGCAGACCACCAAGCTGGACTTGAGCTTCTCGGAAACCTTCAATCAGGAGCACGTGGCGGATGCCTACGAGCGCCTGCTGCTGGAGACCATGCGCGGTATTCAGGCGCTGTTCGTGCGCCGTGATGAGGTGGAAGAAGCCTGGAAGTGGGTCGACTCCATCATGGATGCATGGAAAGCCGACAACGAGGCGCCGAAGCCTTATCAGGCGGGCACCTGGGGGCCGGTGGCCTCGGTGGCGATGATCACCCGCGACGGCCGTTCCTGGAACGAGTTCGAGTAACGCGCAATGCCGGCAGCCTGTCTGCCGGCTTTTTTTTGCCTGCGATCTGCGCGTGGGCCACATCACTTACGGTACGGCCGGACGTCCGCGCATTTGTGCGGAGCCCTGTGGCAGGGGCGTGCCATTATTAACCGCGAGTAATGGAGAAATAACGATGAAAAACTGGAAAACCAGCGCCGAGCAGGTCCTGACGGCGGGGCCGGTGGTGCCTGTTATCGTGATCAACAAGCTGGAACAGGCGGTGCCGCTGGCGAAAGCGCTGGTTGCCGGCGGCGTGCGGGTGCTGGAGGTGACGCTGCGCACTGCCTGCGCGTTGGAGGCTATCCGCGCTATTGCCAAAGAGGTGCCGGAGGCCATTATCGGCGCCGGTACGGTGATCAATCCGCAGCAGCTGCGGGAAGTGACCGAGGCGGGAGCGCAATTCGCGATCAGCCCGGGGCTGACCGAAGCCTTGCTGCAGGCGGCGACGGCGGGGCCGATCCCGCTGATCCCGGGCATCAGCACCGTTTCCGAGCTGATGCAGGGCATGGATCACGGCCTGCGCGAATTCAAATTCTTCCCGGCGGAGGCCAACGGCGGCGTGAAGGCACTGCAGGCGATCGGCGGCCCGTTCCCGCAGGTACGTTTTTGCCCGACCGGCGGCATTACGCCGAACAACTATCGCGATTATCTGGCGCTGAAAAGCGTGCTTTGCATCGGCGGTTCCTGGCTGGTGCCGGCGGATGCGCTTGAAAACGGCGACTACGCGCGCATCACTGAACTGGCGCGCAGCGCCGTCAGCGGCGCCGCGTTGTAAACCCGCGCCACGCCTGAGGTTGGTGCTTATTTGCGCACCCACGATTATCGCAAGGCTCAACGCTTCGTTGGGCCTTTTTAAATTTTTATCGTGATTAACTTTCTTATTTTTAACCCGTTTTTTTCCGCTTTTTATGAAAACGGCAGTTTGCTTTCTTATTTTGGCTGTGGTAAAAATATCTCAGTTGAAAATTTTACTTTTATGAGGATATTGGGCAAATCGCACGGTGTGCGGCTGATAATAGAGAACTATTATGATGACTATTAACGGAACTACCCTCAGAACCTCTACTTGCCAACTCTTCCTGTCTGCGATCCTTGCCAGTGAGCATCACTGGTGCAGCGAGCTATAGCGTCTTTCTCCCTTAACCGGTGCGGGTGGCGGGCTTAGGCCTTCGCGCTACCGTTCCGCCGGGCAAACAATCTTTTTGCGTTTGGGTCAGTTTATCCCCAGGGATCTCTGCGTCTTGCGCGCCGAAATACGGCCGTTCGACGAGATAAATCGGGATAAATATGCCTTGGCGCGCGTTATTCGCCGTTTGGGAGAAAAATTATGATTTATTGGATCTTTTTAGGTTTGGCCATCATGACCGAAATCATCGGCACTTTGTCGATGAAATACGCCAGCGTTAACGGCGGCATGATCGGGCACATCGTGATGTACGTAATGATCACTGCGTCCTATGTGTTGCTGTCGGTGGCGGTAAAACGCGTGGCGCTGGGCGTAGCCTATGCGCTGTGGGAGGGCATCGGCATTCTGTTCATTACCTTGTTCAGCGTGCTGTGGTTCGACGAGCCGATCTCGGCGCTGAAGGTACTGGGCCTGGCTACGCTGATCGCCGGCATCATGCTGGTGAAATCCGGTACCCGCAAAGAGCGAAAACAGGTCAGCCCGCGAGGTGACAACCATGCAACAGTTTGAGTTGTACCACATTGGGTTCCTGGGACTGGCGATCGTGCTGGAAATCATCGCCAACATCTTCCTGAAGATGTCGGACGGCTTCCGTAAAATTTGGCTGGGGCTGCTGTCGCTGCTGTCGGTACTCGGCGCGTTCAGCGCCCTGGCACAGGCGGTGAAGGGCATCGATCTGTCGATCGCTTATGCGCTGTGGGGCGGTTTCGGTATCGCCGCCACCATCGCCGCAGGCTGGATCATGTTCGGCCAACGGTTGAATGCCAAAGGCTGGATTGGCCTGGCGCTGCTGCTGACGGGGATGGTGATCCTCAAATTGTCCTGATAGCGGGCAATAAAAAACCGCAGGCGTTGCCGTCTGCGGTTTTTTTTTCGTCAGCGCTCAGGCTTACAGTGCGGCGATGATTTTGATTTCGACCTTGTACTTCGGATTCATCAGCTGCGCCTGCACGGTGCAGCGCACCGGTGCGCTGCCGGCGACCACCCAGGCGTCCCAGGCGGCGTTCATCGCGGCGAAGTCGGCGGTGTTGGCCAGGAAGATGGTGGCATCCAGAATGCGGCTTTTGTCCGAACCGACGCGCGCCAGCAGCACGTCGATGGCGGCGAGGGCGTTGGCGGTCTGCGCGGTCGCGTCGTCGTCCAGGTTCTCCGGCACGCTGGTGTAGTAAACGGTCTCGTTGTGCACCACGGCTTCGGACCAGCGCTGATCGGGATCAATTCTTTCGATATTCATTTGCTTATCTCCATATCATAGTCGTGCTAAGGGTAGCACAGCCGGTCATGAAAATGCGCGGCGATAAAGTGGGTGGTAGCCGGGCGGCAGGCTTGGCATAATCACCGCTGAATGACACCGGCAGAGAGACAGCGTGACAGACGATTTTGCAACAGACGGCGCATTGGCGCAGGCTATCAAGGGATTCAAACCGCGTGAGCCGCAGCGGCAGATGGCGCAAGCCGTTACCGAGGCGATCAATTTCAAGCAGGAGCTGGTGGTGGAAGCAGGCACCGGCACCGGCAAGACCTTCGCTTATCTGGCGCCGGCGCTGCGCGCCGATCGCAAAGTGATCATCTCTACCGGTTCGAAAGCGTTGCAGGATCAGCTGTATGCGCGCGATCTGCCTACCGTCGCCAAGGCCTTGAAGTACAAAGGCAAGCTGGCGCTGTTGAAGGGGCGATCTAACTACCTGTGTCTGGAGCGGCTGGAACAGCAGTCGATGGCCGGCGGTGAGCTGGCGGGGCAGACCCTGATCGACCTGGTGCAGCTGCGCAAATGGTCGTCGCAGACCAAAGAGGGCGACATCAGTACCTGCAGCGAAGTGGCGGAAGACAGCTTCGTCTGGCCATTGGTCACCAGCACCAATGACAACTGCCTGGGCAGCGATTGCCCGCTGTATCAGGATTGCTTCGTGGTCAAGGCGCGCCGCCGCGCGATGGATGCGGATGTGGTGGTGGTGAACCATCACCTGTTCCTGGCGGATATGGTGGTGAAAGAGGGCGGTTTCGCCGAGCTGATCCCAGAAGCCGAGGTGATGATTTTCGACGAAGCACACCAAATCCCCGACATCGCCAGCCAGTATTTCGGCCAGCAGCTCACCAGCCGCCAACTGTTGGATCTGGCGAAAGATATCACCATCGCCTATCGCACCGAGGTGCGCGATTCCGCTCAACTGCAAAAAAGTGCCGACCGCCTCAGCCTGAGTACGCAAGATTTTCGCCTGAATCTGGGAGAGCCGGGTTTTCGCGGCAACTTGCGTGACGTACTCGGCGAACCGAACGTACAGCGTGCTCTGTTGCTGCTCGATGACGCGCTGGAGCTGTGTTATGACGTCATGAAGCTGTCGCTCGGGCGTTCGGCGCTGCTGGACGCCGCCTTTGAGCGCGCCACATTGTACCGCGCGCGCCTCAAGCGGCTGAAGGCGGTGACGGAACCGGGCTACAGCTATTGGTATGAGTGCAACTCGCGCCATTTCGTGCTGGCACTGACGCCGCTGACGGTGGCCGATCGGTTCCGCGAAATGCTGGACGAGAAGCCGGGCAGTTGGATCTTTACCTCGGCCACGCTGTCGGTCAACGATCAGTTGGGCCACTTCACCGAACGGCTGGGGCTGACCAAGGCCAAAACGCTGCTTCTGCCAAGCCCGTTCGACTATGCCAAACAGGCATTGCTGTGCGTGCCGCGCTTTTTGCCTTCGCCAAATCAGCCCGGCGGGGCGCGCCAGCTGGCGCGCATGCTGCGGCCATTAATTGAAGCCAACAACGGCCGCTGCTTCTTCTTATGCACCTCGCACCAGATGATGCGTGAGCTGGCGGAAGAGTTCCGTGCCACGATGACGCTGCCGGTGCTGTTGCAAGGGGAAACCAGCAAAGGGCAACTGCTCGCGCAGTTCGTCGCCGCCGGTAACGCGCTGCTGGTGGCGACCAGCAGCTTCTGGGAAGGGGTGGACGTGCGCGGCGATGCGCTGTCCTGCGTGATCATCGATAAACTGCCGTTCACTTCACCGGACGATCCGTTGCTGAAGGCGCGCATTGAAGATTGCCGCCTGCGCGGCGGTGACCCGTTCAATGACGTGCAGTTGCCGGATGCGGTCATCACGCTGAAACAGGGCGTTGGCCGCTTGATCCGCGACACCGACGATCGGGGCGTGCTGGTGATTTGCGATAACCGTTTGGTCATGCGCCCTTACGGCGAGGTGTTTCTCAATAGCCTGCCGCCCACGCCGCGCACCCGCGATTTGAAGCAGGCTATCGCCTTCCTGCAGGCCGCCGATGCGTCGGCCACGTGAAAGATGAAGGACTTACGGGGCTGTGCTACAATGCGCGCCCTGTATGAAAAACCCAGTTTTATTCCCGCCAGAGGTTGGCATGTCCACGCGAATTTTAGCGATCGATACCGCGACGGAAGCCTGTTCCGTCGCCGTCTGGAATCAAGGCGAAACCCACGCCCTGTTTGAGCTGTGCCCACGCGAGCATACGCAACGTATTTTACCTATGGTGCAGCAGGTGCTGGCGGAATCCGGCCTGTCGCTGAACCAGCTCGATGTGCTGGCCTTCGGGCGCGGCCCCGGCAGCTTTACCGGGGTACGTATCGGCATCGGTATCGCTCAGGGCCTGGCGCTGGGCGCCGATCTGCCGATGATTGGCGTTTCCACGCTGCAAACCATGGCGCAGGGCGCCTGGCGCGTCAGCGGCGCGGAGCGCGTGCTGGCGGCTATCGATGCGCGTATGGGTGAAGTCTATTGGGGGCAGTTCGAACGTCAGGCGGACGGCAACTGGTTGGAAAGCGAAGGCGAGGCGGTGCTGTCGCCGGCACAGGCGCTGGAGCGTGCGCAGCGCCTGCAGGGCGAGTGGGCCCACGTCGGCACCGGCTGGCAAACCTATCCCGATCTGGTCAATGGTTCCGCGCTGAGCGTACGCGACGGAAAAATGCTGTTGCCGCAGGCGCAAGACATGCTGCCGCTGGCGCTGCACGCCTGGCAACAGGGGTTGGCGGTGGCGGTGGAAAACGCCGAACCGACCTATCTACGCAATGAAGTCACCTGGAAAAAACTGCCGGGTCGCGAGTAAGCGCGGCGTATTGTGCTGTTGTTGAGACCGGGTGATGAAAGCCTGCAACTTGAACGATGAAACGCGGTCAAAGTTACAGGCATTTCAGGAGATTGCGACCATGTTAATCCGCACTGCAAGTAAAAAGCTGTCGCTGCTGGCCGTAGCCTGCGGCGCGCTGGTTCTGACCGGGTGCGTCACCGTACCGGATGCGATCAAAGGCTCCAGCCCTTCTCCGGTGACACAGCTTTCCTCGGTACAAAATGCACCGAACCTGTTTACCGGCGCGGAAGCCCGCTTCGGCGGCACCGTGGTGAACGTCGCCAACGAACAAGGGCGCACGGTGCTGGAGATCGCGGCGGTGCCGCTCGACAGCGGTGCGCGGCCGATACTGGGTGAACCTTCGCGCGGGCGCTTGCTGGCCACGGTAAACGGCTTCCTTGAACCGGTCGATTTCAAAGGCCAACTGGTGACCGTCGTCGGCCCGATTACCGGGCTGAAAGAGGGGCGGATCGGCATGACGCCGTATCGCTTTGTGACGATGAACGTGACCGGTTTCAAACGCTGGCATCTGGTACAGCAGGTGGTGATGCCGCCGGCGCCGATGGGCCCCTGGGGCTGGCGCGGTGGTCCGTGGGGACCCGGTTGGGGAGCTGGCTATGGCTGGTACAACCCTGGCCCGGCACAGGTGCAAACCATCGTAACCGAGTAGCATACGCTTGATGTGAACAAATTTGACAGGGCGGCTCAGGCCGCCCTTTTTGCTTTTTGGGATAAGGAATATCCGACAATTAGTGACGTACATCGCAACCTGAATAATGTTTAAAACTCGAACTGGTCTGCTGAGTTAAAATATTGTTATGGTTAGGCTGCGAGTTTGAGGGCTGCGATGATAATTAGTAATGATTTCAGGAGTAATACCTTGGATAAGGTCTGGTTAAAACGGTATCCGGCAGATGTGCCCGCAGAGATTGATGCCGATCGCTATTCGTCGTTGATCGAAATGTTTGAGCATGCCGTGCAGCGCTATGCCGATCAGCCCGCCTTTATCAACATGGGCGAAGTGATGACCTTCCGCAAACTGGAAGAGCGCAGCCGGGCTTTCGCAGCTTATCTGCAAAATGAACTGGGCCTGAAGAAGGGCGACCGCGTCGCGCTGATGATGCCTAACCTGTTGCAATACCCCATCGCCCTGTTCGGCATTCTGCGCGCCGGTATGGTGGTGGTCAACGTCAACCCGCTGTATACCCCGCGCGAGCTGGAGCACCAGTTGAACGACAGCGGTGCCAGCGCCATCGTTATCGTCTCCAACTTTGCCCATACGCTGGAAAAAGTGGTGTTCAACACCCAAGTCAAGCATGTGATCCTCACGCGCATGGGCGATCAGCTTTCGGCCGCCAAGGGCACGTTGGTCAACTTCGTGGTCAAATACGTCAAGCGCCTGGTGCCGAAATATAACCTGCCGGACGCCATTTCATTCCGCAGCGCGCTGCAACGTGGCCGCCGCATGCAATATGTGAAACCGGACATCATTAATGCCGATCTGGCCTTCCTGCAATACACCGGCGGCACCACTGGGGTGGCGAAGGGCGCGATGCTGACGCACCGCAACATGCAGGCAAACCTCGAGCAGGCCAAAGCCGCTTATTCGCCGCTGTTCCGTGAAGGGCAGGAGCTGGTGGTAACGGCGTTGCCGCTGTACCACATTTTCGCCCTGACGGTGAACTGCCTGCTGTTTATCGATCTGGGCGGGCGCAATTTGCTGATCACCAACCCGCGCGATATTCCGGGGCTGGTGAAGGAACTCGGCAAGTATCCATTCACCGCCATGAGTGGGGTGAATACCTTGTTCAATGCGTTGCTGAACAACGAAGATTTCCACAAGCTTGATTTTTCCACGCTACGTTTTTCGGTCGGTGGCGGCATGTCGGTGCAAAAAGCGGTGGCCGAGAAGTGGGAGAAAACCACCGGCAAACACCTGCTGGAAGGTTACGGCCTGACGGAGTGCGCGCCGCTGGTGGCCGGCAACCCTTACGACCTGAAACACTACAGCGGCAGCATCGGTCTGCCGGTGCCTTCGACGGACATTCGACTGGTGGATGACAACGGTCACGATGTGCCACCGGGCGAACCGGGCGAACTGTGGGTCAAAGGGCCGCAAGTTATGTTAGGCTATTGGCAGCGCCCGGAGGCCACCGACGACGTGCTGAAAGACGGCTGGTTGGCGACCGGTGATGTGGTGACCGTGGACGAACAGGGATTTGTGCGCATCGTTGATCGTAAGAAAGACATGATCCTGGTCTCTGGTTTCAACGTCTACCCGAACGAGATCGAGGATGTGGTGAGCCAGCATCCGAAAGTGCTGGAATGTGCCGCGATCGGCGTGCCCAGCGAAGCCTCCGGCGAAACGGTGAAGATCTGCGTGGTGAAGAAAGACGCCTCGCTAAGCAAGGAAGAGCTGTTGACCCATTGCCGCCGCCACCTCACCGGGTATAAAGTGCCTAAAATTGTTGAGTTCCGCGATGAACTGCCGAAGTCGAACGTCGGCAAGATTTTGCGGCGAGAACTGCGCGATGAGCAAAAAACGCCGAAGTCGGCCGATGCCGCCTAGGTTTCGCTCTTGCGCCTGACTATCAACAACGCCGGTGAATGCCGGCGTTGTTGTGTTTGAATCCTACAAGAGAATGATGTTTTGAATTATCAGTTGATCACTACCGATGCCGGATTGCAGCAGGTCTGCGAGCAGGCGAGAAAGCATGCCCAGGTTGCGCTGGACACCGAGTTTGTCAGAACACGCACCTACTATCCGCAGCTGGGCCTGATCCAGCTTTACGACGGTGAACAACTCTCCCTTATCGATCCTCTGCCGATCAAGCAATGGCAGCCGTTTGTCGACCTGCTGGCCGATACCGCTGTGGTGAAGTTCCTGCATGCCGGCAGTGAAGATCTCGAAGTGTTTCTCAACGCATTTAAAATGCTGCCGACGCCGATGGTCGATACCCAGATCCTGGCGGCCTTTACCGGCCGGCCGCTCTCCTGTGGCTTCGCGACGCTGGTGGCGGAGTACATGAAGGTTGAGCTGGACAAGAGCGAGTCGCGCACCGATTGGCTGGCGCGTCCGCTGACTGAAAGGCAGTGCGTGTACGCGGCCGCTGACGTGTTCTATCTGTTACCGATGGCCAAACAGCTGGTGCAAGAAACCGAAGAGGCCGGTTGGACTGCAGCGGCCAATAACGAGTGCCTGCTGTTGTGCCAACGCCGTAGCGAGGCGCTGGCGCCGGAATTGGCCTACCGTGAAATCAGCAACGCCTGGCAGCTGCGCCCGCGTCAACTGGGTTGTCTGCAGAAGTTGGCGGAATGGCGGCTGCGCCAGGCGCGTGAACGCGATCTGGCGGTGAACTTCGTGGTGCGAGAGGAGAACCTATGGCAGGTGGCGCGCTATATGCCGTCTTCGCTGGGAGAACTGGATTCTCTGGGGCTAAGTGGGCCGGAGATCCGTTATCACGGTAAAACGTTGCTGGCCCTGGTGGCAGAGGCCGAAGCGCTGGAGGAATCCGAGCTGCCGGCGCCGTTGGCTAACCTTATCGATCAGCCGGGTTATAAGAAGGTGTTTAAAGACATCAAGGCGGCGATCGCTACCGTCAGTGAGCAAAGCGGGTTGAGCAGCGAGCTGCTGGCATCCCGTCGCCAAATTAACCAATTGCTGAACTGGCATTGGAAACTGAAGGACGGTGAAAATCACCCTGAATTAATCACGGGTTGGCGCGGCGATCTATTAATGGCACCGCTGCAGGACATCCTGAAAGATTATTAATCACTGGCGATCACCAGGGCAGGGTCTGGAAACTCTGCTCGGGTGAATATAGGCAGGAAATAATGCGTTGAAGGTAAATCTGGCCAGAATTTACTTTAAACGAGATGGCGGCAAAGTTAATTGGGAATAGTCCCAAAGGAAAAATTCGCTTTTTTGTTGCCGATAAAGCTTAATAACTGGATGCACATACAGTTACCCCCTGCATAAAATACACAGGGGGTAATTAATGCGTCGCAATCATTTAGCTGCTTCTTTAGCTGCTTCTTCCGATTCCGGTAATGTCACGTTAAGTTCAAGTACCGAAATATCGTCCCCTTTCTGCTCGAACTGCACGTGCAGCATTTCTGGATCGATCTGAATATATTTGCAAATAACCGCCAGAATATCGCGTTTCAGATCAGGCAGATACGGGGGCTCACTGTCCCCGCGACGACGCTCTGCGACGATAATCTGCAGCCGTTCCTTGGCTATATTGGCTGTCTGTTTTTTGCGGGACAGAAAGAAGTCTAATAAGGCCATGGTTTATCCCCCAAAAAGGCGTTTCAGGAAACCCTTCTTCTCTTCTTCAATGAAGCGGAATGGGCGTTCTTCCCCCAACAAGCGGCAAACGGTATCGTCGTACGCCTTACCGGCGTCTGACTCGGCATCCAGAATGACAGGCTCACCCTGGTTGGAAGCGCGCAGTACAGACTGGTCTTCCGGAATTACACCCACCAGCGGAATGCGCAGAATTTCCAGCACGTCTTCCATGCTCAGCATATCGCCACGGCTGACGCGGCCCGGGTTGTAACGGGTCAACAGCAGGTGTTCCTTGATTGGCGATTCGCCTTTCTCGGCACGGCGTGACTTGGAAGAGAGGATGCCCAGGATACGGTCAGAGTCGCGTACCGAAGACACTTCCGGGTTGGTGGTGATGATCGCTTCGTCGGCGAAGTACAGTGCCATCAGCGCACCGGTTTCGATACCGGCCGGTGAATCGCACACCACGAAGTCAAAATCCATCTCGCCGAGATCGTTGAGAATTTTTTCAACGCCTTCGCGGGTCAACGCGTCTTTGTCGCGCGTCTGCGAAGCAGGCAGGATATAGAGGTTTTCAGTGCGTTTGTCTTTGATCAACGCCTGATTCAGCGTGGCATCGCCCTGAATCACGTTCACGAAATCATACACTACCCGACGTTCGCAGCCCATGATCAGGTCAAGATTACGCAGGCCGATATCGAAATCGATTACGACGGTTTTCTTGCCTTTCTGGGCCAGGCCGGTAGCGATGGCCGCGCTCGAAGTGGTCTTGCCAACGCCCCCTTTACCCGATGTAACAACAATAATGCGTGCCATGAAATGGATTCCTTGTCAAAAGGGCTTAATTTAAAGGTTGTATGGTTAAAGCGTTATCCAACAGGCTGAGTCGTACGGCCTGCCCGACGTAATCGGACGGGATTTGGTCGCTCAACCAGTACTGCCCTGCGATAGAGACTAGCTCAGCCGCCAGGTGGGTGCAAAAAATCTGACATTGCGTGTCGCCTGACGCGCCTGCCAGCGCGCGACCGCGCATCATGCCGTAGACATGAATGTTGCCGTCGGCAATCAATTCGGCGCCGGCGCTGACGCTGTTGGTCACGATAAGATCGCAGTTGCGGGCGTAAATCTGTTGGCCGGAACGGACAGGTGTACTGATGATGCGTGTTTTGGCGGGGGCGTTATCCGCCACCGCGGGCACAGGCGCTGGTGCGGGCTCTGGCGCCGCCATTTTCTGGCCTTTGCCTTCGCTCAGCAGCGGCAGCCCGGCACGGGCTATCGCGCGCTTTTGACGCTCATCTCTGCAACCGCTGATACCCACAACGCGCAGACCTGCTGCCGCGACAGCCTGTTGAAGTTCTTTCCAGTTCGCATCGCCATCCAGCGTTGCGACGTTGATAACAACAGGGGCGTTTTTCAGAAAAGCGGGCGCTTGCTCAACTTTTTCCTGTAACGCCTGACGTATTACCTCAGGCTGCGAATTATGCAAATGAACAACCGATAGGGTAAAACTGCTGCCTTTTAGCTCAATTGGCGATTGTGACATCTATCCTGACTCAGTCTCAGCAACTTTAAATCCCCGGAATACCACTCGGGGTGCGATATTCCGATGTACTATAAGCATGTTATAGTCAGAGTTATATCCAGGCAAGACGCTCCCTCAATTAAATAGAGTTAAAAAAATGCTTTGTGTGATCTATAGAAGCCCGAAACGCGATCAAACTTATCTTTATGTCGAAAAAAAAGACGATTTCTCTCGTGTGCCGGAAGAGCTGATGAAAAGTTTCGGCGTGCCACAATTCGCCATGATGCTTTCGCTCGATGAACGCAAGAAATTGGCTTCGGCGGATATTGAGAAGGTGAAGCAAGCGTTGAAAGACGAAGGCTATTACCTGCAGTTCCCGCCGCCGGTTGAAAATCTGCTCAATCAGCATCTGGCGGGCGACAAGGCCTGAGACGGTGGACACGGCCAGGGGAGGCGCGATGACACGTTCGGTGAGAAAAACCGTATTGGCCGCCTGGCTGGCGCTGGGCAGTGTGCTGATGCCGGGCGTATCGCCGGCGGCGCAGGAGACGACCCTGGCGGTGAGCGGCCGGGATCCGGCGCAGTTCCCGGCGTATGTTGAGCAACTCAAGCGCCGGGCGCGGGAGCAGGGCATCAGTCAGGCCACCCTTGACCGCGCTTTCGCGCAAATACATTTTGTCGACCGGGTGATCAAAGCCGACCGCAATCAGCCGGAGCAGAAGATCACTCTGGACGACTACCTGCGGCGTGTGATGTCGCCCGCCAAGGTGCGCCAGGGGCGTGAACTGTACCGGCAGCGCCAGGCGCAATGGACGCGCGCGAGCGATCGCTATCGAGTACCGGGGCGCTATATCATCGCCTTGTGGGGCATGGAGAGCGCCTACGGAAAAATTCAGGGGCGTGAAGACGTGGTGTCTGCACTGGCGACGCTGGCGTTTGAAGGGCGCCGCGAGGCCTTTTTCAGCCAGGAACTGATGGCGGCGTTGCAGATAGTTGAACAGGGACACGTTGGCGATACGCCGTTGAAAGGCTCCTGGGCCGGCGCGATGGGGCAATGTCAGTTTATGCCGAGCTCCTTCTTGCGCTATGCGGCGGACGGCGACGGTGACGGGCGCATCGATATCTGGAATAACATTGATGATGTCTTTGCCTCTACGGCCAGCTATTTGTCCAAAGAGGGCTGGCAGCCCGGCATCGGCTGGGGGCGCGAGGTCAAACTGCCCGCCGGTTTCAATCGGGCCGAGCTGGGATTGAAAGACGCGCAGGCGCGCAGCGTCAACGCTTGGCAGCAGCGCGGGGTGCGTCGCGCGGATGGCAGTGCGTTGCCGCATGCCGTTCAGCGCGGTTGGATCATCGCGCCGGATGATCTGCAAGGGCGGACGTTCCTGGTCTATGATAATTTCCGTACCCTCATGCACTGGAATCGCTCTTACTATTTCGCCATCGCCGTGGGTATGATGGCGGACGCGATCGGGCATTGATCCGGCACACCAATAATCGGCTTGGCGCGCCAAGCCTCTACAGTTTGGGAGAAGCGGTATGTATCAACATAGAGACTGGCAGGGTTCGCTGCTCGATTTCCCGGTGAACAAGGTGGTCTGCGTCGGCAGCAACTACGCCGATCACATCAAGGAAATGGGCAGTGCGGTTTCCGTCGAGCCAGTCGTGTTCATCAAACCGGAAACGGCGCTGTGCGATATTCGCCAGCCGGTGGCCATCCCCAAAGAGTTCGGCTCGGTGCACCATGAGGTGGAGTTGGCGGTGCTGATCGGCACGCCGTTGAAACAGGCCAACGAAGACCGCGTTGCGCGGGCGATCGCCGGTTATGGCGTGGCGCTCGATCTGACGCTGCGCGATCTGCAGGCGGGCTTTAAAAAAGCCGGTCAACCGTGGGAAAAGGCCAAGGCCTTCGACGGTTCCTGCCCGATGTCGGGGTTTATCCCGGTGGCGGAATTCGGCGATCCGCAAAACGCCGAGCTGTCATTGACCGTCAACGATCAACTGCGCCAGCAGGGCAATACGCGAGACATGATCACGCCGATCCTGCCGCTAATCAGCTACATGAGCCGTTTCTTCACGTTGCGCGCCGGTGACATTATCCTGACCGGCACGCCGCAAGGCGTGGGCCCGATGGCCTCCGGCGACATGCTGAAAATCAGCCTGAACGGCAAAACGCTCAGCACCCGCGTGATTTGATTTCTCTTGCCGCCGGCGCCGTCGGCGGCAAAGCTTGCATCTTGTGGCTAAAATGTCTATATAGTCCCCCCTCGAACCTGTGCGCAGGTGACTTATCCATTTACCGAAACCGGACGCTAACATGTCACAACTCGCTTTTTGGCAACAGAAAACGCTGGCGGAAATGTCAGAACAAGAGTGGGAATCGCTGTGCGACGGGTGCGGGCAATGCTGTTTGAATAAGCTGATCGACGAAGATACCGACGAGATTTATTTTACCAACGTAGCCTGCAACCAGCTCAACATCAAATCCTGCCAATGCCGTAACTATGAGCGGCGCTTCGAGCTGGAAGAAGACTGCATCAAACTGACGCGCGAAAACCTCACCACCTTCGATTGGTTGCCGCCGACCTGTGCTTATCGCCTGATCGGTGAAGGCAAGCCGTTGTTCCCTTGGCACCCGCTGCTGAGCGGTTCCAAGGCGGCAATGCACGGCGAGCGCATCACGGTGCGGCATATTGCGGTGCGCGAGAGCGAAGTGGTGGACTGGCAGGACCATATCCTCAACAAACCGGACTGGGCCAGATAAAGTTGCCCCTTGCGCAGCAAGATAGGTCTCATGTAAGAGGGCGGCGTGTGCAGACATGCCGCCCTCTGCGCTATTTATAGCGTTACCCACGGGCGTGGCGCTCATGACATAAGCCGTCACTTCACGCCTGTTTGTTGCGGCGGTGCCAGTTAGCCAGGTTTTTCAACGGTTGCTTCACATAAGGGCTGGCTTTGATCAGGCTGAACAGCAGTTTGTTCACCACCGTGCCCACCTTGTCCATCGGCCGGTCGATATCGAGAAACAGCACCGCACGCAGCTCGTCGGTGTCGTTGCGGACCTCGTGCTCGTAGGAATCATCAAACAGAATTACCTTGCCTTCATCCCAGTGCAGGATCTGATCGTCAACGCGGATCCAAAGCTTTTCCCGATCTTTTGGCACGATCAATCCCAGATGCGCTCGCACCACGGCACGGGTCGGGCCTTTGTGGGGCACGATGTGGTAGTGCGGTTTGAGGATCGAAAACATCGCGGTACGCATGCCGGGGATCGCGCTGACCGCCTGTGCGGTGCGCGGGCAAATGGCGCAGTTCTCATCAACCCGCTGCCCGTAGACAAACAGCCCGAAAGTTTTCCAGTTATCCCCTTTAGAGATGCGTTTCTGATCCGGTGATATTTGGTGGAACGCGGGAATATCCTCCGGATGCTCCAACAGCCGATCCAACTCCTCCCGAATCGCAGGCCAATGGGCTTCCAGCGTCGTGACCCAGTTAAATTCATGATTACCAATCTGCGGTGTGGTGGAGATTAGCGAATGGCGGGTCTGAAACTCGCCGTTCCAGCGCAGGAATCTTTTCCCGGCTTTAAGCAGCAGGCGGCGCAGAAGGGGGCGCTGAGATGCAGGGGGCAATGCGGTATCCGGCATAGGTCGTGTCCTTGATATCATTGACGTGCTGTAGTCAGCCAAAGACAGGGCCTGGCTCACTAAAGGAAAGAGTGAAAATCAAAACGTCATTAGGATAAGGAAAGAATCGCGAATGATTTTAATCATTAGTGCGCGAACGGTGAGCGGGATTTCTGGATAAACAGGCGTGTTCGTCAGTGAGGGGGGAAGGAAAAAAGCCCCTGCAAAGATGAGGGGCAAGACACACAACAACACCAGGGAAATCGGTAATACTCACTTTGCCGATACTATAAGGATTTTATAGGCAAACTTCACCAAAATATTGTGCTCTGAATGTGACAAAGACGCAGCGGTTCATAAGTAACGGTAATTTATTGCTGCCCGAAGGCCGTAAGGAAAGCGCTGGCGCCGCCTGTTTTTGCCCGACGATATCGCAGAAGTTTAATGTTATGTAAATTACGCGCTTAACCGAACCGGAATGCTTCTTTTTAAACGATAAGTTGGGTAATTTGGCCACTCTCCCGCATGCTCGAGAGTATAACAATGAAAATGATCCGTCTGTTTGCCGTGGCTGGAGTGCTGATTGTGCTCGTTTATTTCCTTACACACACATGAAGTGGGGTTACCTCTGAATTTGACCGCAATACCCTAAAAAAACGGCGCCTTCCGGCGCCGTTTTTTGTTTGTTTACCTATCAGCGGCCGAACAGGTCGCGGCGACGTGGGCGAACAAATTGTGCGATCAGCACAATCAGCGCCACCAGCAGGTAGGCGCCGAAGATGCCGACCAGCCACTGTGGCATTTCCAACGTCAGGAATTGCCATTGGCGCACGGAGCAGTCGCCGGAGGCGTGGAATACCGCCGGCAGCCATTTATCCAGCGGCAGCCACGAAGGGAAGCTGACGAAAAAGTCGCAGGTATTGAACGGAGAAGGGTGCAACTGGATCATGGTGTGCTTCCATGCCAGCTGTACGCCTTCCCAGGCGCTGTAAATCCACAGCAAGATCGCCGCGTAGCGCAGCGGGGTTTTCGGCGCGATGGCGCCCACCAGTGAAGCGCCGAGGATGCCGAACAGGGCGCAACGCTCGTAAATGCACATGACGCAGGGCTGCAGCAGCATAACGTGCTGGAAATAGAGCGCGACCAGTTCCAACACCAACGCTGTCAGGGCCATCAGCAGCCAAGCACCGCGTCCTTGTGAACAGCGGTTAAAGAATTGCAACATATCTAGATTCTTCCATGCAGTAAGCAATTGAACCGGCAGTGTAAACCAATTCCTCCTCGCTGCCAGCCACCTGGGCTGGATTCAGCGCAAAAATAGTCGGTTCACCCTGCCTGCACCGCCTCAGTGGCCGATGGCGTCGATGGGCGGCAGCGTCAGCCAATGCCACTGCGTCAACAACTCGGTCGCCGGCTCCAGCGTGGACTGGACGCACAGCAGGCCGACCACCGTCAGCACCACCGTATAAGGCAGGGCCATCCACACCATGCGGCCATACGACAGACATACCAGCGGCGCCAGTGCCGACGTCAGCAGGAACAGGAAAGCGGCCTGGCCGTTAGGGGTAGCGACCGAAGGCAGGTTGGTGCCGGTATTGATGGCGACCGCCAGCAGTTCGAACTGCTTCAGCGAGATGGTGCCGCTCTCAAGCGCGGTGCGCGCCTCGTTGATGTAAACCGTGCCGACGAACACGTTGTCGGAAACCGACGACAGCAGGCCGTTGAACAGGTAGAACAGCGAAAGCTGAGAGGCGGGATCGGCGCGCAGCACAAACTGGATCACCGGGCTAAACAGGTGCTGTTCGATGATCACCGCGACCACGGTGAAAAACACCGTCAGCAGGGCTGTGAACGGCAGCGCTTCCTGGAACGCTTTGCCGATGGCGTGTTCGTCGTTCACGCCGCACAGGGAAGTGGCGAGGATGATCACCGACAGGCCGATCAGCCCGACCTCCGCCAGATGGAAGGCCAGCGCCAGCACCAGCCAAACGCCGATCAGCGCCTGCATCACCAGCTTGAGGCGTTCTTGCTTGCTGCGGCCGGCGGTGGCTTTGCGATCATACTCTTTCAGTACGTCACGTACTGCTTCCGGTAACTGCGCGCCGTAGCCAAACAGGCGAAAACGCTCTACCAGCCAACAAACCAGCAGGCCGCACACCAACACCGGCAGCGTGACCGGCGCCATACGCAGGAAGAAGTCGATAAAGCCCCAGCCCGCGCTTTTGGCGATGATCAGGTTCTGCGGTTCGCCCACCATGGTCATGACCCCGCCTAGCGCGGTGCCGACGCCGGCATGCATCAGCAGGCTGCGCAGAAAGGCGCGGAATTGCTCCAGCGTCTGTTTGCGCTCTTCGCCGGTGAAATCGCTGTCATCGCCGATGTCGCCATCGGAGCGATTCGACGTCACGTTGTGATAGATGGAATAAAAACCGGTGGCCACGCTGATCACTACCGCCACGACCGTCAGCGCATCGAGGAACGCGGAAAGGAAGGCTGCGGCCAGGCAGAACGCCAGCGACAGCAGCGTTTTCGAACGGATGTTTAGCAGCAGCTTGGTGAACACGAACAGCAGCAGCTGCTTCATAAAGTAGATGCCGGCGACCATAAAGACCAGCAGCAGCAAGACTTCCAGGTTATGTTCGATTTCCTGCGAGACCTGCGCCGGGCTGGTCATGCCGATGGCCACCGCCTCCAGCGCCAGCAGGCCGCCCGGCAGCAGCGGGTAGCATTTCAATGCCATCGCCAGGGTAAAGATGAACTCGACTACCAGCAGCCAACCTGCGATAAACGGGCTGGCGAAAAAGAACACCAAGGGGTTGATCGCCAGGAAAATGAGAATGGTCAGTTTGTACCAGTCGGGAGATTGCCCCAGAAAATTTTTGAGCAGGGCGCTGCGCAGGGTTGTTTCCATTGTCCTTTATGCATCCTTAAATCAGTCGTAGCACGTACCCTAACAATGCGGTGGGGGCGGGCGCAACCGGAGCTTGTTTTACGGCGGCAAATTTCTGCCGACCGGTGTTTTTGCGCGTTTTTTGCCACTTTATGCACACTTTCGTTTATTGTTTTTCGCTCACGCTATGTCATGTCGGTGCGATCTGGTATGATGAGCTGATTACTTTTACTGATTTTATCGTCGCAACGGAACGTCAAACACATGGTCATAAAGGCGCAGAGTCCTGCCGGTTTCGCGGAAGAGTACATTATTGAGAGTATTTGGAATAATCGCTTCCCCCCTGGCTCTATTTTGCCCGCGGAGCGTGAGCTTTCGGAGTTGATTGGCGTCACGCGCACCACGTTACGTGAAGTGTTGCAACGTCTGGCTCGCGATGGCTGGTTGACCATTCAGCATGGCAAACCGACCAAAGTGAACAATTTCTGGGAAACGTCCGGCCTCAATATCCTTGAGACCGTGGCCCGTCTCGATCACAAGAGTGTCCCGCAGCTGATCGATAACCTGTTGTCCGTGCGCACCAATATCGCGTCGATCTTTATTCGCGCCGCCGTGCGCAATCATCCGGAGCAGGCTCAGGAAGTACTGGCGAAGGCTGCCGAGGTAGAAGATCAGGCGGACGCTTTCAATCTGCTCGATTACGAGATCTTCCGCGGCCTGGCGTTCGCCTCCGGCAACCCGATCTACGGTCTGATTTTCAACGGGCTGAAAGGGCTGTATACCCGCGTGGGCCGTTACTATTTCTCTAACCCGGAAGCGCGCAAGCTGGCGCTGACCTTCTACAGCAAGCTGTCCACGCTGTGTCATGAGAAGCTGTACGACCAGGTGATGGATACCGTGCGCAACTACGGTAAAGACAGCGGGGCGATTTGGCAGAGTATGCAGGGCACTATGCCGAGCGATCTGACCGAGGCGCGCCGCTGATAGTGTGCGAGCGAAATAGTAAAGGGCGCCATTTGGCGCCCTTTGTCGTTATAGCGGTTACAGCGGCGTCGGCCGCGGCGGACAACGATCGAGCAACTCCACGCTGCCGTCTTCGTTTTGCTGCTCGAGGATCACGTCGAAACCCCACAGGCGATGCAGGTGTTTCAACACTTCACGGCGGCTTTTATCCAGCGGCGCGCGCTCTTGCGGGATATAACGCAGCGTCAGCGAGCGGTCGCCGCGCAGGTCCACATTCCAGATCTGAATGTTCGGTTCGTGATTGCTCAGGTTGTATTGCGCCGACAGCTCCTGACGGATCGCACGGTAACCGGCCTCGTTGTGGATCGCGGCAATTTCCAGATAGTTATTGCGATCGTCGTCCAGCACGGTGAACAACCGGAAGTCGCGCATCACTTTGGGCGACAGGAACTGGCTGATAAAGCTCTCGTCCTTGAAGTCGCGCATGGCGAAGTGCAAGGTTTCCAACCAGTCTTTGCCGGCGATGTCCGGGAACCAATAGCGGTCTTCTTCGGTCGGCGATTGACAGATGCGCTTGATGTCCTGGAACATGGCGAAGCCCAGCGCATAGGGGTTGATGCCGTTATAGTACGGGCTGTTATACGGCGGCTGATAGACCACGTTGGTGTGGCTGTGCAAAAACTCCAGCATAAACCGCTCGGTTACCCGACCTTCATCGTACAGATGGTTGAGGATGGTGTAGTGCCAGAAGGTGGCCCAACCCTCGTTCATCACCTGAGTCTGCTTTTGCGGGTAAAAATACTGGCTGACTTTGCGCACGATGCGCAGCACTTCACGCTGCCAGGGTTCCAGCAGCGGCGCATTCTTCTCGATAAAATAGAGGATATTTTCCTGCGGTTCGCTCGGATAGCGGCGCGCCTGCTCCGGCGACTCTTCGCGTTCGACGCGCGGCAAGGTCTTCCACAGCGTGTTCACCTGGCTTTGCAGATACTCTTCGCGGCTTTTCTGGCGCGCTTTCTCTTCTACCAGGGAGATTTTCTGCGGGCGTTTGTACCTGTCGACGCCGTAGTTCATCAGCGCGTGGCAGGAGTCCAGCAACCGCTCCACCTCATCGACGCCGTAGCGCTCTTCGCACTGGCTGATGTAGTGGCGGGCGAACAGCAGATAATCGACGATGGAGCTGGCGTCGGTCCAGCTGCGGAACAGATAGTTATTCTTGAAGAACGAGTTGTGGCCATAGCAGGCGTGCGCCATCACCAGCGCCTGCATGGTGATGGTGTTCTCTTCCATCAGGTAGGCGATGCAGGGATTGGAGTTGATGACGATCTCATACGCCAACCCTTGCTGGCCCTGCTTGTAGCGCTGTTCGGTTTCGATGAACTTCTTGCCGAAGGACCAATGGGTATAGTTGATCGGCATGCCGACGCTCGAATAGGCGTCCATCATCTGCTCAGAGGTGATCACCTCGATCTGATGGGGGTAGGTGTCGAGCCGGTAATGCTTGGCGACGCGGTCGATCTGCTCCAAATACACCTGCAGCAGTTCGAACGTCCAGTCCGGTCCATCGCTCAGACGTTTATCATCCTTAACCTTTTCATGTGTTGAAGTAGTCATCAGCGCACCCTCATTATTCACGGGTCTTGCTCAAACGGCAGGCCCTGTAACAAGCATAGTTCAAGTCATAATTAACCGTTGCAAATCAGTGAAATAAAAATTCTGGTACGCAAAGGAGCGAACGACGGCCAATTCGGCGTCGCGTCCATCCCGGCAGAAGGCGGCGCAGCACCGCGCTTCTTCTCCGAGTATAGCCCTGCGGCCGGGGGGCGCAACACATTGCCTGCTGCGCGACAGGGATTGAAAAATGTTATGTTATATTGTAACTTTTAATTTTCTCAATAACGGACAAGGAGCATCTTTTGGCGAGGCATTTTGGCAAATTGGCGGTGGCGCTGGCCGCGTTGTTCATCGGCGGGCAGGCGCTTGCCCACGGGCATCATTCACATGGCAAACCGCTGACGGAAGTTGAAAAAAAGGCGGAGGCGGGCGTGTTCGACGATAAAGACGTCAAAGATCGCGACCTGGCGGATTGGGAGGGCGTGTGGCAATCCGTGTACCCTTATCTGCTCAATGGGGATCTCGATCCGGTGTTCAAGAAGAAGGCGGCACAGGATAAGAGCAAGACCTTCGCAGAAGTGAAGGCGTATTACCGCAAAGGGTACGCCACCGACGTGGATACCATCGGCATTGAGAATGGCGTCATGGAATTTCACCGCGGCGACCAATCCAGCGCCTGCCAGTATAAGTACGCCGGGCATAAGATCCTGACGTATGTCTCAGGTAAAAAGGGCGTACGTTATCTGTTCGAATGCCAGGATGCCGGCAGCCTGGCGCCGAAATTCGTGCAGTTCAGCGATCACATTATCGGCCCGCGCAAATCGGCGCATTTCCATATCTTTATGGGCAACACATCGCAGGAGGCGCTGCTGAAAGAGATGGACAATTGGCCGACCTATTACCCGTTCCAGCTGCAGACCAAGGAAGTTGTGGACGAGATGCTGCACCATTGATGCCATCGCTCACGCAGGTATAAGCCCACTCACGTGGGCTTATAGTCAGTTAAACGGCCTGACTTGCAGGTAATCGTCCGTTACTTCCATTTCAAATAACGTTTCATCCGCCAACAAAGTCGCGCGCATTCGCTCCCGGGCTTGCCGGTAGCGCTCATCCAGCTGAATATCACCGGCGTTTTCCCATGCGGCGCGGTTTGGCCACTGCGCATAGCCGATAAACTGCCCGCCCACATCCTTATGCAGGCGCGATCCGAGGCTGCCGCGCTGCAGATAGATGCCTTGGGTCAACTCAAGCCAGGCCTGGCGAAAGATTTGTTCGTGTCCGGTTTTGACTGAGAACTGGTAGATAGCGATAAACATAAGGAACTCCCCAGAAGAACGACAGTGTGAACTTTAGGATCTGCTTTGGGTTTTAACGTTCATATCGTGCTTCAGCGTTCAAAATAAATGGGTGCGGCTAAGGTGATCGGCCGTTTTATTCCAGCATCAAATATAAGGTTAATTTTTTGCCGAAATTTTACGCGATTTTTCTGCTGCGGGGAGAGGGCGCTCTCTTTGTCTGTTGTGTTGGTATTTTTTGTTTTATTAGTTTTTTATTCTGATTATGTGTTTGGCGGTATTTTTATATTCTGTTAAATCATTGTTGCTGGCCATGCCTTTTTTCTTTGCTGTCATTGATAGCATTGCTATCAATTCAGTGACGGTTTGGCGCCATATTCCTCCTTAAACCGCATCTTATCGCTATTTACGCGCGGCTATTGCAAATGCAGGGCCCATCGACGATAAATTAATTGTGAATATTGTCACGTTTGATGACGAAGTTGTTGGACGGATTTTTTCACTGAGTTAATTTCCTGTAAGCAGAAGATTATGCTTTATGAAGCCTTGGGCTGGAGTCAGCGATGCGAGTGGTAATTTTAGGTAGTGGAGTGGTGGGCGTAGCCAGTGCCTGGTATTTGGCGAAGGCGGGGCATGAGGTGACGGTGATCGATCGTCAGCCTGGTCCTGCATTGGAAACCAGTGCGGCGAACGCCGGGCAGATTTCGCCGGGCTATGCCGCTCCCTGGGCGGCGCCGGGTGTGCCGCTGAAGGCCATCAAGTGGATGTTCCAACGCCATGCGCCGTTGGCGATCCGTCTTGACGGCAGCAGCTTCCAGCTTAACTGGATGTGGCAGATGCTGAAAAACTGCAACACCGAACACTACATGACCAACAAAGGCCGTATGGTGCGCCTGGCTGAATACAGCCGCGACTGCATCAAGGCGTTGCGGCAGGAAACCGGTATCCAGTACGAAGGCCGCCAGGGCGGCACGCTGCAGCTGTTCCGCACCCAACAACAGTTTGAAAACGCGGCGAAAGACATTGCGGTATTGGAAGATGCCGGGGTGCCTTACAAACTGCTGGAGGCTAGCCAGCTCGCCAGCGTTGAGCCGGCGCTGGCCCAGGTAGCGCACAAGCTGACCGGCGGCCTGCAGCTGCCGAACGACGAGACCGGCGATTGCCAGCTGTTTACGCAACAGCTGGCGAAGATGGCAGAGCAGGCGGGTGTGACCTTCCTGTTCAACCGTAGCGTCGATCGCCTGCTGGTGGAGGGCGACAAGATCGCCGGCGTGCAGTGCGGTGCAGAAGTGTTTAAGGCCGATAGTTACGTGGTGGCGTTTGGTTCGTACTCCACGGCACTGCTGCGCGGCTTGGTGTCGATACCGGTTTACCCGCTGAAGGGGTATTCGCTGACTATCCCTATCACAGACGAAGCGGCTGCGCCGTTCTCAACGGTGCTGGACGAGACATACAAAATCGCCATCACGCGCTTCGACCAGCGTATTCGCGTTGGCGGCATGGCGGAGATCGTCGGTTTCAATACGCAGCTGGAGCAAAAACGGCGCGAAACGCTGGAGATGGTGGTGCGCGATCTCTACCCGAACGGTGGCAGAGTGGAAGACGCGACGTTCTGGACCGGTCTGCGCCCGATGACGCCGGACGGCACCCCTATCGTCGGCCGCACTTCGTTGAAGAACCTGTACCTCAATACCGGGCATGGCACGCTGGGCTGGACGATGGCCTGCGGTTCCGGGCAGTTGCTGTCCGATCTGATGTCCGGCATTACGCCGGCGATCCCTTCCGATGATCTGGCGGTGGCGCGTTACAGCGCCGGGTTTCGCCAGCAACACTCGGTTCCGCTGAACGACGTGCATCCCGCACGTTAATCGTCACTCTGTCATAGACTTAACCGGCCACGCGCAGGCGCGCGTGGCCGCTGTACGCTGCCCCAAGGAGAACCGATGCCCCGTCCCATAACCGCCACGATGCATCTCGGCGCGATTGAAAATAACCTGCAGGTGGTGCGCCGCTTTGCCCCCGGCGCCAAAATCTGGGCGGTGGTCAAGGCCAACGCCTATGGCCACGGCATCAAACACGTTTGGCGCAGCATGGCACAAACCGATGGCTTCGCCATGCTGGATCTGGCCGAAGCGGTGCTGTTGCGCGAGTCGGGTTGGCAAGGGCCGATTCTACTGTTGGAAGGTTTCTTCCAGCCGCAGGATCTGGCGTTGCTCGATCGTTATCGTCTGACGACGGCGGTGCACAGCGACTGGCAGTTGGCGGCGATCGCTGACGCCACGCTGAGCGCACCGCTCAATGTTTATCTGAAAGTGAACAGCGGCATGAATCGGTTGGGGTTTGCACCCGAACGGCTGCGCGAGGTGTGGCAAAGGGCGCAGGCGGTTGCCAACATCGGCGAGCTTACGCTGATGAGCCATTTCGCTACCGCTGACGGCCCGGAAGGCGTAACCCAGCAGATGGCCACCATCGAGGCGGCGGCTACCGATATACCGCTGCCGCGCTGCCTGGCCAACTCGGCCGCCACGCTGTGGCACCCTTCGACCCATGGCAGCTGGGTCCGCCCTGGGATCATTCTGTATGGCGCTTCGCCGAGCGGTTGCTGGAATGATGTTGCGGCGACGGGGCTGCAGCCGGCGATGACGCTGAGCAGCGAGATCATCGGCATTCAACAGCTGAAGTCTGGCGATCGCGTGGGGTACGGCGGCCGTTACAGCGCCGCCGGCGCGCAGCGTATCGGCGTGGTGGCCTGCGGCTATGCCGACGGCTATCCGCGCCATGCGCCGACTGGTACGCCGGTATGGGTGGATGGCTTGCTGACGCGCACGTTGGGAACGGTATCGATGGATATGCTGGCGGTGGACCTGACGCCCTGTCCGCAAGTCGAACTGGGCGCCGAAGTTGAGCTGTGGGGGAAACGCCTGCCGGTGGACGAGGTGGCCACGGCGGCAGGGACGTTAGGCTATGAGCTGCTGTCGGCGTTAGCGGCGCGGGTGCCGGTCGTCACCGAAGCCTGAGCTGCCGCTCAGGCGACTTTTCTAATTTGCCCTTTAATCTGCCTGCTGAGCCGCCGCGCATGCAGCGCCAGCAGGCAGCCTGCCAGCATCACCAGTGCCAGCGACAGCTTAGGCTGCAGCGGCAACGCCATCGCCACCAGACCCAGCGCGGCGCCGCCCGCCATCTGCACGAAACCAACCAGGGCGGACGCGACGCCGGCCTCATTGAAATACGGCTCCAGCGCGTAGCTGGTGGCCGGGCCCATCACGAACGCCAACCCGGCGCAGGCGCTGGCGACCGGTAGCATATACGCCAGCCAGTGCGCTTGCGTCGTCTCGGGCAGCAGCATGACGCCCAGCAGCAGGCCCAGACAGCCCAGCCCCATCAAAATACCGCCGGTCGCCAGACAAACCGGCCGGCCGACCTTGTGAATGATGCGGTTGGCGAAGAAACTGACCAGCATGATCCAGAAACCATTGGCGCCGAACACCAAAGAGAATTGCAGCGGGGTCAAGCCGGCGGTGCCCATCAGCACATTCGGTGCCAGAGAAACGTAAGTCAGCGCCATGCCCATCGCTCCGGAGTTCACCACCGCAAAGGAGAGGAAACGCCTTTCGCTGAGGATGCGTGCGTATTGGCGCACCGGTAGCCCTTTGACCGGCACGGTATCGGCGGGGCGGGTTTCCGGCAAACGTAGCGCGATGAGCACCAACACCAGCAGCGCATAGCCGACCAGGAACCAGAAGGGCGCGCGCCAACCGAAGGCTTCGGCGAGCAGGCCACCGAGCAGCGGTGCCAGCGCCGGGATAATGTTCAGCGTGCCGTTGAGAAAGCCGAAAGCGCGGGCGGCATCGTCGCCATTCAGGCGATCGCGCACGCCGCTGAAAGCGACGACGGCGGTGCAGCAAACCGCTACCCCTTGCAGCAGACGCGAAGCGATGAATACCGTCGGACTGGTGGCCAGCGCAGCCATCGCGGCTCCGATCATATAGAGGATAATGCCGGCCAGTGCCACTGGCTTGCGGCCATAGTTATCCACCAGTGGGCCGGCAATGATCTGGCCGAGGCCGAGCACCAGGATAAACAGCGAAATGGTGGATTGGATTAGCGCTTCACTGCTGCCCAGGCCGACGGCAATGGCGGGAATGGTCGGCAGGTAAAGATCGATGCCTAATGGGCCGAGCAGCACCAGGCTGAGAAGCATAAACAGAAACTTTTGCATAACAGGAAAGGCACGTCCGAGTGACAAAGAGGGCTAGAGTAGAGATTTTGGCGATAAATGAAAAGGGGCAAGCGGGTCAGCGCTGCGCCCCCTGGCGGTAATAGAGCGCCGAGACGGTATCGGCCACATAGCGGGCCTGGTGGCGGGCGTCATCCAACGCACGATGCGGCATGCCTTCGAACGGGCGAGTCTTTTTCGGGTTAAAGCCGTGCAGTTCCGCCAGCGTGATCACCGTGCGCACATCCTGTGTATCCCAGAATTTCCACGGGCAGGGCATTTCCAGCTGCTGGAAGGCGTGCTCGAGGATCGCGCAGTCGAATTCTTTGCCGTTGCCCCAGACTTTCACCGTATCGGTGCTGTTCATATGGATAAAGCGGCTGAGGCTGCTCAGCACGCGTTTCAGGCTCTCGGTGCCGCCGAAAGCCAATTTGCGTGCTTCGTCGGACTGTTTTGCCCACCAGGCGACCGTGTCCAGGCTGATGGTTCGGCCCGGTTGGTCTTTCTGGCTGCTGACGGCGGCTTCGAATTCGGCACCCAACTCCCCGGTTCGGGGATCGAAAAACACCGCTGCTACCACCAGAATGACGGCGCTGGGTTTTATATCCAGGGTTTCAATATCTAACATCAGATGGTGCATCGGCGTTTCCGGTGGGGGCGTGTTGTCTTAATGTTACTACAGAACGTGCGCCAATGCGGCCGGTGCGCACATGAAATCCTTTTAAAGCGCCTCGTTCAGGTTATGATGCTCGGGATACTCTTGTCAGGTTGGTCGCTATCGGTGAGAACGCTTATCTTTATTCTGTGCATGGTTGGCTACTTGCTGTTGCTGGGCTACCTTAGCGTGTTCGTCACGGACAAGATCTGTGAGAAGGCGGGCAACTACACCAAAATATGCCGCATCGTAGACATTTCCGAGCCCCATATCCCCAAATAACGCCATTCTTACCCCAGATAGTCAGTGGTAATCAACGGGGTCAGGATGGCCGCCAGCGCCGTGAGAGCACCCCATTGCCGCCAACCCAGCCGCGCCAGCCAGTCATGCCGCAGCGGGGGCGTTGCCAGTTGCCCGACGGCCACGGCGCCGGTAAGCAGCAGCGTCAGAATCAGTAGAACCAGGCCGCGGCTCACTAACGTGAACTCGACATGTAGCACATTGGCGTAATACAGGCGCATCAAAATAAAGTAGCTCAGCACAATCCAAGCGAAAACGACATTTTTCTTGAGCACCTGTTGCAGCATCAACGCGAGGAACAGGCTGTGAAACAGCGACAGCAGTGGGGCTTCGATCGGATGCCGAACGCAGACGTTGTAGACCGCCATGTAAATATTGAAAACCAGCAGGATATAGATCACGTAAATATACCAGCCGTAGATCACTTTGAGTTTTTTCGGGTTCGGCGGCAGAGAGAGTGCGTCCGGTTTCATTAATGCCTCCTGATGATGCCGGGCAAACGCGGCGGCATCGTAATTTAAAATCCACTGGGTATATATCACCCGATCGCTAAATGAGAATTAAACACAAGAACGGCTTTATTTCCGCGTTAGCCTGGAACTCCTTTTCTCTCGCGGGGTCGGTTGGCGAGCGAACGCTCGGCGGTCTTTGCACCATAATAGGATGTTGTGGGCGGGGCTGAATATTTTTCTATGGCTATTGGTGGGGGACAGGGCGGCTGTATCAACGCTGGAGAACGGCTCACGGCTGATATCCTCCCCAAGGGTAAAAGTTGCACAGGGAAATGACTTTACATTTGGTAATGAGACGTATTATCATTTTTTCACCGGTAAGGGGAAAAGGGTTGTCTCCTTCTGTGCCCCCCGAACCGGCACGACATTGCTCACATTGCTTCCAGTTTTCATGCCAGCCTTGCGCTGGCTTCTTTTAATCCCACGCCAAAAACCGCGACGTCGGCGGTCAGCTCTTTTTCATTAGCATGACAGTTTAACGCGAGGTCCGTTGGGGCGTTAGAACAGCGAGAACAGCAACACGACAGGCAGGCTCAGCGGCCAGGTTAACCCGATGGTTAGCGCACTGATACAGCGAATTTTGACGGTGTCCCGGCTAACCAGGTAGGTGAAAACCATAGAAACGAACAGACCAATAAAATAACAGTATTGCGTTGCAACCCACAGCGACGACATGAAACCCGATCCCAGTTGTATTTTTACGCGGGAATTCTAGGAGCTTGGCGGGTGATAATCAATGGCCAAAGGCCGTTTACACGAACCTTTATCCATAAGAATACATAATTTATTTCTATAAAGAACGTAGGGTTATTAACGGTTCAATGTTTATTACGAAAAGAAATCAACAACATAGTTACCGGTAACATTTGCGTCAGGCAAGCCATCTCTCTGAAGGGGATCCCGCTCAGTAAGAAAAGAGCCGGTGAGGCAGGCAGAAATGCGATAGGGAGAGATTCATAAAAGTTATTGATATATTTGTAGGCGTGAAGTCTAAGGCAAGAGGGCGTCGGGATTGGTGATTAGTGAGCGATTTGTGGGCCGCTTTTAGCGCATCGTGCCGATGCGCTGCTAGTCAGTCAGGAAGGAGCGTTTGTGGCCGCAGCAGGTTTAATGAATGTTAAGACCATAGACGAACAGCCACGAAAACAGCAGCGCCAGCAGGCATGTCATTAAGACAATGGAGATCATTTCCTTCACAACTTCATTCCTTTTCCCGGTGATTCAAATTTACTTCTCTTTGTTTTTGCGAAGGATTCTAGATCGGTATGGGTAAAAATCCTAGTTTTTATCCCGTTTTTTTCTCTGGCCTTGCGCCGCATGCCGCTTCGACAGACCACGGTGATGCTGAAAATCGGGCACGTCATCCGTAGTCACTATTAGCCGGCCGCTGCGCGGCTGACGATAAAAAATGGGGAGCGTGCGACGTCGTCGGCAGCAAGACGCATCCCTTTAAGGCTGGCACGAATCTGGCCCCAGACAGCGACGGTTATCTGTGGATCAAAACCGACAAGTTTCACGAACGCTTTTGCCAGGATCTTACCGCCGATGAGGCGTGGGTGATGGCGTAGCGTCGGAAAATCAACGGCGCGGGGTGCAGCGGCTGCAGGCTAAAAAAGTGATGGCGCCCAATGTCAGCGATGTTTCGCATGGTTTCCCATGCCGATGGAGGGCGGGATGGATTGACGAAACGGTCGGTTCGAAATAAAGCGGGGATAGGAGAATTATCAGGACGCGCAGAAGACACCCTGCGACAGATTATCCCTCCGCTGTCTATTACGCCTGGCTAAAAAGCCGGCGTAATAGGAGCTCATCAGGGATAAGCGTTGATATCGCTATCGATGTTAATGATCAACAGCATCACCAATACCACGAGGGCGGCAATAATGGCGTAGATTTCCGCCTTGCGCATATTCCCTCAGCGCCCGTTAACGCCAATCATTTCGATCGCCGCACGATGCAGCCTCTGAAAATAATCATCGGGCTGTTTTTCTACCTCCTGGATAAGGCTGGCAAGCAGGTTCTGTTTGGTTATCTGCTTGTTGGCGGTTAACACCAACAGCACGTTTTTGCCAAGCAGGCAGCATATTTGCTTATGGTATTCCTCAACATCGTGCTTGTTGAGGCCATAGAGGGTGTAGTCGATCATGATGTGTAACCTGCTGACCGGTAAACGCCCGCCGTAGCGGGCTGAGAAGCCATAGAGAAATAAAGTGAGGCAAATTTCGCTTAGGAAAGGCCTTAAGCGATGAGTTAACGATAACTGAATGGGAATATTCCTATCAAGGCGCGTGGGCGTAGACGTGAATGTTTAGGAATAACCTCAGAAGAACCAATAATAGTTAGGGGCGTTCTGGGTAGCGCGACTTATTATTGATGCTGGCGGTGTTCAAAAATTAAACATGGATAGGTAAATATATAATGGCGAAAAAGAAACAGCCGGAAAACGACGTTTTCCGGCTAGGGTGATGCTCACGCAACGTTATTCACACGGTCTGCTTGCGAAACAGTTCGCGGAATACCGGATAGATATCGTCCGGTTCGCGGATATGTTGCATGGCGAAGTTGTCGAATTTCGCCTGCAGATCCTCATATTCGCGCCACAGCGTTTGATGAGCGCGGCGAGTGATTTCTATGTAGCTGTAGTAACGCACCATCGGCAGGATTTTCTTCGCCAACAGTTCATGGCACAACGGTGAATCGTCCGCCCAGTTGTCACCGTCCGACGCTTGCGCGGCGTAGATATTCCATTGCGCCGGGTCGTAACGTTCTTCGACCACGTCGTTCATCAGCTTCAACGCACTGGAGACGATGGTGCCGCCGGTTTCCTGCGAATAGAAGAACTCCTGTTCATCCACCTCTTTTGCCTGGGTATGATGGCGGATATAGACCACCTCGACGTTTTTGTAGGTTCGGCTCAGGAACAGATAAAGCAGAATGTAAAAACGTTTGGCCATATCTTTGGTAGCTTGATCCATCGAACCGGATACGTCCATCAGGCAGAACATTACCGCCTGGCTGGAGGGTTCCGGCCGGCGCTCATAGTTTTTGTAGCGCAGGTCGAAGGTGTCGATAAACGGCACGCTTTCGATTTTCTTGCGCAATTCGGCAATCTCTTTGCGTAACCGCTCCTCTTCCAGCAATTGCACCGGTTCGGTGTTTTCCAACTGGTTCAGCTCGTCTTCCAGTTCGTGCAACGCGCGTCTTTTACCGGCAGTCATGGCGGTACGTCGCGCCAGCGAGTTTTGCAACGAACGCACGACGCTGATATTGGCCGGCACGCCGTTGGCGGTATAACCGGCGCGGTGGGTTTTGAACTCGGTCAGCTGCTTGTACTGATTCTTTTTCAGATTGGGCAGGGCGAGATCTTCGAACAAAAGATCGAGGTACTCGTCTTTGGAGATCTGGAAGACAAACTCATCCTGACCTTCGCCATCCTGGCTGGCATTGCCCTGGCCGCCGCCACCGCCTGATCCGCCCTGAGGCCGCTCAACGCGATCGTTCTGCACAAAGTGGTCGTTGCCCGGGTGAACGCGATGGCGCGTACCGCCGCGCCCCTGATGAAACATCGGTTCGTTGATGTCGTCAGTGGGGATGGAGACGGACTCCCCGCTGTCTACGTCGGTGACCGAACGCTTGTTGATGGCTTCGGCAATCGACTGTTTGATTTGCGACTTGTAACGACGCAAGAAGCGCTGGCGGTTCACCATGCTCTTGTTTTTGCCGTTTAGCCGTCGGTCAATGAAATAGGCCATACTTCCCCCAAACGACGTTGCCAACTCTTCATGTCCCGGCCGCTGTAGCGCAATGTGCAGCCCCTCCGTGGGCTGCGCTGCAACGACCATGACTGTGGACATGGCCCTGATAATGCCGCTTACCTGAGGCGTTATGAGGATTTTCTGACCCGCAGGTACCATTCACACAGCAGGCGTACCTGCTTACGGGTATAGCCTTTCTCCATCATGCGGTCGACGAAGTCGTCGTGTTTTTTCTGCTCGTCCGTCGAGGTTTTGGCATTGAACGAAATCACCGGCAACAGCTCTTCGGTATTGGAGAACATTTTCTTCTCGATCACGGTGCGCAGCTTCTCGTAGCTGGTCCAGTTCGGGTTACGGCCGTTGTTGTTGGCACGGGCGCGCAGTACGAAGTTCACGATTTCGTTGCGGAAATCTTTCGGGTTGCTGATACCGGCCGGTTTTTCAATTTTCTCCAGTTCGGCGTTCAGGGACTCACGGTCGAACAGCTGACCGGTGTCGGGATCGCGATACTCCTGATCCTGGATCCAGAAGTCTGCGTAGGTCACGTAGCGGTCAAAAATGTTCTGCCCGTATTCCGAGTAGGATTCCAGGTAGGCGGTCTGGATCTCTTTGCCGATAAACTCGGCGTATTTCGGGATCAGATAGCCTTTCAGGTGCTCCAGATATTTCTCGGCCAAATCCTGCGGGAACTGTTCGCGTTCGATCTGCTGCTCCAGTACATAGAACAGGTGCACCGGGTTAGCCGCCACCTCGGCGTGATCGAAGTTAAACACCCGAGACAGGATTTTAAAGGCGAAACGGGTAGAGAGACCGTTCATGCCTTCATCAACCCCGGCGTAGTCGCGGTACTCCTGATAGGACTTGGCTTTCGGATCGGTATCCTTGAGGCTTTCGCCGTCATACACGCGCATTTTCGAGTAAATGCTCGAGTTTTCCGGCTCTTTCAGCCGCGACAGCACGCTAAACCGCGCCAGCGTCTCCAGGGTGCCCGGCGCGCAAGGCGCGTGGGTCAACTCGCTGTGATCCAGCAGCTTGTCGTAAATCTTGATTTCTTCCGACACGCGCAGGCAGTAAGGCACCTTGACGATATATACGCGGTCGAGGAACGCTTCATTATTCTTGTTGTTGCGGAAGGTCACCCACTCGGACTCGTTGGAGTGCGCCAGAATAATGCCGTTGAACGGCAGGGCGGAGATGCCTTCGGTGCCGTTGTAGTTGCCTTCCTGGGTCGCCGTCAGCAGCGGATGCAGCACCTTGATCGGCGCTTTGAACATCTCGACAAACTCCATAATCCCTTGGTTGGCGCGGCACAATGCGCCGGAGTAGCCGTAGGCGTCCGGATCGTTCTGCGCGTGGTTCTCCAGTTTACGGATATCCACTTTACCGACCAGCGCCGAGATATCCTGGTTATTCTCATCGCCCGGTTCGGTTTTGGCGATGGCGATCTGTTCCAGAATGGAAGGGCGTACTTTCACGACTTTAAACTTGGTGATGTCGCCGCCGAACTCATGCAGGCGCTTGGCCGCCCACGGCGACATGATGGTGCCGAGATAGCGACTCGGGATGTTGAACTCTTTCTCCAGGATCGAGGCATCTTCCTGCGGATTGAACAGGCACAGCGGATGATCGTTGACCGGGCTGCGTTCGCCGTTGGCGCTGAGGGTGTAGATGGGCACGCGCTGCATCAGCGCCTTCAGGCGCTCCGCCAGCGAGGATTTACCACCACCCACCGGGCCGAGCAGGTACAGGATCTGTTTCTTCTCTTCCAGGCCCTGGGCGGCGTGTTTCAGGTAAGAGACGATCTGCTCGATGGCCTCTTCCATGCCGTAGAATTCTTCGAAGGCCGGATAGCGTGCGATCACGCGGTTGGAGAACAGGCGCGACAGGCGTGATTCTAGCGCAGTGTCGACCATCACAGGTTCACCGATAGCCATCAGCAGACGTTCGGCCGCGTTGGCATAGGCACTGCGATCTTGCCGGCAAATGGTAAGAAATTCCTGCAGTGTGAACTCTTCGTCCTTGGCAGCTTCGTAGCGCTGGCGATAGTGGTCAAATATGTTCATGATGCCCGTCCTTTCGTTATTAGCACAGGTTAAAGAGAGCGTGTGATAGTGTTCTGGCTCCCGAAAGATGAGAATACGCCTGAGTACAGCAACCCGTATGCCAACTTGGTGCGCTTATTATCGCGAGTTGCGCTGTATGCCACTGGGCCCAGGATAAATTCACCTTCTGATTTAAGCTTAGTTTGCTTGCCGGAAAATTTCCTGCCGCAGAAAAAGCTTTTTTTAAGTCATATCAATGACTCAGTTATTACCGTGGGAGCCAAATGCCTTGTCTGGCGCGGCCTGCGGGATGAAACGTCATCGTTCCGCAATGATTAATTCATAATTCCGCTATAAGTTATTCGATCTTGGTCGTTTTCTATTGTAAAGATTAGGCACGTAACTAAATTTTCACATAAACTATTGCGGCTATTAACCCTGTAATTTATGGAAAAAGAACCAGTGAAGATTTCAAAACTTAAAACGCTAGCAATTATCGCTTCCGCAATGGTTTGTGCGCAAAGTGCTCAGGCGGGAACCTGGTCACTCGGCGCTGCCGCGCTGGTTAGCCCGGACGCGTATCGCGGTTATCAGGACCGCGTTTATCCGGTGCCCGTCATCAACTATGAAGGTGACGATTTCTACTTCCGTACTCTGACCGCGGGTTACTACCTGTGGAAAGATCAAGAAAATCAGCTGAGCATCATGGGTTACTACACGCCATGGGGCTACCGTCCTGGCGACAGCGACGACGATCGCATGAAGCGTCTCGACAAACGCCGTGGCACGCTGATGGCCGGCCTGGCCTATTCGCACAACGCAGAGTGGGGCACCCTCCGCACTACCTTCACCGGTGACACGCTGAACAACAGCAATGGTCTGGTGGGCGATGTGGCTTACCTGTACAAGTTTGATCTGGACGCACTGACGCTGGTCCCAGGCGTGGGCGTGATGTGGAACAGCAAAAACCAGAACAAATATTACTATGGCGTCAGCGCCAATGAATCTCGCCGCAGCGGCCTGGACAGCTACACCCCAGGCGATAGCTGGGCGCCGTATCTTGAACTGAGCGCCAATTACCAGATCAACAAAAGCTGGAACGCCTTCTTCGTCGGTCGCTATGTGAAGTTGTCTGATGAAGTGAAAGACAGCCCGATGGTGGATAAATCCTACACCGGTTTGTTGATGACGGGTGTGAGCTACACCTTCTAATCACGCATTGCACGAACATCGTGCATGGTGGGCATCAAAAAGGGGCGCTAGCGCCCCTTTTTGCACATCTGTGGTGCGCTGCCGCGCATGATTTTTCAAGCCTGCTTACGGCTGCGGAAGGTAACACCCAAACGAGCAGGCTGTTCGCCGGCGGCGACCAGCGGTTTGCTGACGCGCCCGGTCTCAACGCAGACCATGGTTTTGTAGCCGTCGTTCGGCATATCCCCCATGCTGCATGAGAGTTCTACACCCGGGTTCCAGGCGATAACGTCACTCATATGATGGTGATGAACCTCGATGGTGCGTGCGAGCGCCGGATCGCGGATCAGGCTGAATGCCTCGGGGCGAGTGTAGACGCGGTCGGTTTGGCCGACGAAGGTCACTTCGCCTGTCTGGCGCGCCTCTGCGCCACCCGCTACCTTGTCGATATAAGGCTCGCCCAGGCCCGCCACGCTAACCCGGTCGATGTCGCCCACCTGGAAGTAGCTGTGCAGCGCTGCTGTGGCTTGATACTCGCCGTGCGATTCCAGTTCGATCTCGCACTCTTCACCCAGCTTGAAACGGGCAATCAATGTGAAGGCGTGCGGCCACAGTTTGCGGGTCTGCTCATTGTCTTTCAGCGTGAAGGTCAGGATGACGCCGTTGTCATCTTCATCGTGCGCTGTCAGGCTCCAGGGCTGGTTGCGGGCAAAACCGTGAGACGGTTGCGCTACCGGGCCGAACCACGGCCAGCAGATCGGCACGCCGCCGCGGATGGCCTTGCCTTTGGCGAATGGGGTGTTATTGCTGAGCCAAATCACCGGCTGCTCACCGCTTGGCTGCCAGGCCAGCAAATGGGCGCCTTGCAGCGCGACGGCCGCACGCACTTTAGGGTGCGAGACCACAACCACGCCCAGCTCATCGAGTTGACGCTGGCTGATGTAAGGCGAAATCTGTTCGGAAACGGGCAGGGTGAAAATTTTCTCGTTCATTTCATGACCTATTGTTTGCCGGAGATACAAATAAAAAAGGGCGACAAAAATGTCGCCCTCATTATCAGCTTAACATCATGCCATTACTTGGAGATGTGAGCGATCAGGTCCAGAACCTTGTTGGAATAACCGGTTTCGTTGTCGTACCAGGAAACCAGTTTCACGAAGTTGTCGTTCAGTGCGATACCGGCTTTGGCATCGAACACGGAAGTCAGCACTTCGCCGTTGAAATCGGTGGAAACCACGTCGTCTTCAACGTAGCCCAGAACGCCTTTCATAGAACCTTCAGCGGCGTCTTTGATGGCTTTCTTGATTTCTTCGTAGGTAGCCGCTTTTTCCAGACGCACGGTCAGGTCAACAACGGATACGTTAGGAGTCGGTACGCGGAACGCCATACCGGTCAGTTTGCCTTTCAGCTCTGGCAGAACCACGCCAACCGCTTTCGCTGCGCCGGTAGAAGAAGGGATGATGTTCTGGGATGCGCCGCGGCCGCCGCGCCAGTCTTTGTGAGACGGGCCATCAACGGTTTTTTGAGTTGCGGTGGTCGCGTGAACGGTGGTCATCAGGCCTTCTACGATACCGAAGTTGTCGTTGATGACTTTAGCCAGTGGTGCCAGGCAGTTGGTGGTGCAAGAGGCGTTGGAAACGATGTCCTGGCCGGCATATTTGTCAAAGTTAGCGCCGCGAACGAACATTGGGGTCGCATCTTTGGATGGGCCAGTCAGAACCACTTTTTTAGCGCCAGCGGTGATGTGTTTACGCGCGGTTTCGTCGGTCAGGAAGATACCGGTCGCTTCAGCAACCACGTCAACACCCACTTCGTTCCACTTCAGGTTAGCCGGGTCTTTCTCTGCGGTAACACGGATGGTTTTGCCGTTAACAACCAGGTGGCCGTCTTTAACTTCTACCGTACCGTTGAAACGGCCGTGAGTAGAGTCATACTTCAGCATGTAGGCCATGTACTCTGCGTCCAACAGGTCGTTGATTGCAACGATCTCGATGTCAGAACGCTCTTGAGCAGCACGGAAAACAATGCGACCGATACGGCCAAAACCGTTGATACCTACTTTGATAGTCATATATTCCACCAGCTATTTGTTAGTGAATAAAAGGTTGGTTGTAAAATTACAAAAACCTTACCCAGCGTCAAGCGGAATCGTGTCAATTCTTGCGGCAAGTCAAACCGGAAGGGTGGTTTTGCACGCTTATTGCACAGTCCATTTGCGCTCGGCCTCATCCGTTATATGGGGACAAGCCGCCAAGTATAAAGTCAGCATACGCAAGATGTGTGATCGCTATCACATATCATCGTGACGTGGCCTTTATGGGCTACAGTTTAGGCCAAAAACCCCTGCAGTGGTGTTAATTTTTTGTTATTATTAATCATTGTTTTCGTTGACATTATCCATATTCAGAGATAAGCACAAATGGCTAAAGAGACAACCCCCGGTCATCCGGTCACGGAACTGAATGAAATCCAACGTTATGTGACACAACAGCGTGGCACCGAAGCGCCGTTCAGCGGCAAATTGCTGCACAACAAGCGCGAGGGCGTGTACCATTGTCTGTGCTGTAACCAGCCGCTGTTCTATTCCGAAACCAAGTATGATTCTGGCTGCGGCTGGCCGAGCTTTTATGAGCCGGTTTCCGCCGATGCAATCCGTTATCTCGATGATAATTCACATAATATGCATCGTGTTGAAATCCGCTGCGGCCACTGTGATGCGCACCTGGGGCACGTTTTCCCCGATGGCCCGCAACCGACCGGCGACCGCTATTGTGTCAACTCCGCCTCACTGAGTTTCACCGATGGCGAAAATGGCGACCAAACGGCCGGTTAAGTGGTAATTTAACCGACAAAATCGATTCAGCTAATTATTCATCCGTAAGCGAGAAGGGCTCTGATGGACGTGAAAGATCTGATTGCGGCGATGACGCCCGAGATATACCAGCGCCTGGTGCAGGCGGTTGAGCTGGGCAAATGGCCGGACGGCGTGGCGCTGACGCCGGAGCAGAAAGAAAACAGCCTGCAGGCAGTGATGCTGTGGCAGTCGATGAACAACGTCGATCCGCAGCATATGAGCATCGGCACCGACGGGCAGATCGTGATGAAGAGCAAGCAAGAGCTGAAGCAGCAGTTCGTCGCCGAGCCGTTGGTGAAACTCAAGCCGCAGTAAGGCTGCCTTAAAGCGGGGCGATATCGCCATCGCCCCCTCGATTTACCGTTTCTCGCCCTTAATCCCTAGCGATTCTGCCAGCTGCTGCGCCAGCCGGTTGTTGTCGTCCGCGCCGTATTCCCAGAACATCGCACCGCCCAATCCCTGGCTTTTGATGTACTCGGCTTTGATGGCCACCGAACGCGGGTTCTCGTAGGAGATGGCGAACAGGGGTTTGCCTTCGGCGGATTGCAGCGTCAGGTAAGGTACCTTGGCGTCGTCATCCCAGTGTTCGTGAAAACGATGCTGCGGATCGTTGAGCAATTTGCTGACGATATCGTGGTATTTGAAGTAGGTGTCTTTGCCGAGATCCAGCCCCAGCGCGTTGAACTGGGCGATTTCGCGCGCACTGAAATAAGGCTGCGTCACCGGATGTTTGGCGGCGTCCGGCTTGTCCCAGTCGATGCCCGCCTCGGTCGCCCGCTTCGGCACCCGACCGTAGAAACCGATGCCCAGATTCATTTGCGCCGGTTTCAGTCCGGCAGCCAGATAATTCTTTACCACGAAATCGGCGCTGTAACGGTCGGCGGCCGCCACGGTTGGCCAACGCTTTGAATCGTACAGGTTGGCATTGAAATACTGCGTGCCGTAAGCCATGTCGTAGGTCATCAGATTGATGTAGTCGAGGTAAGGGGCAATGCTTTTCACATCGACCCATTCCTGCGGGCTTTTGACGTTGGCCCCGACGGCGATAGTTAACAGCTTGCCTTTACCCAGCGCCTGGTGAAGCTCTTTCAGCAGCAGGGTGAAGTTGTCGCGGTCTGCCGGTTGGCTTTCCACCAGCCCCCAGGCGCCGTTCACCGGATATTCCCAGTCCAGATCGATGCCATCCAGTTGATACTGTGCGATCACCTGCAGCGCGGAGCGGATGAATATCGCCCGGTTTTCCGCAGTTGCCGCAGCGGCGGAGAAGCCCTGTGCGCCCCAGCCGCCGACCGACAGAAGCACTTTCAGCTCGGGGTTCTGCTTGCGCAGCGTCGGCAGCCGTTCCAGATCGGCCATTACCTTCGGCGACAGGTAGATCTGGTGGCGGCGAGCGGGGTCTTTCAGCGCCGCATTGATTTCGTCTTTCTCGTCGTTGTAGATCAGGCCAAAAGAATAGTTGAGGTGGGTGATTTGCGTGACGTCCAGCTTGTCGATGTCGCCACCGGGACCGGCGGTGACGTCGCCGCCGCCGTTGAAGTAACCGACGGAGAGATACGCCGCCTGGGCCGTGCTTGCGCCGGCCATAGCCAACTGCACCGCCGCCAGCAAAGGCAGCAGTTTTCGGGTTATTTTCATGTCTGTCTCCTTGGGCCGGCAAGGCCGACCGCACCGCCAGAGGCGGTTACAATAAAGCCGGGCTCAGCGGGCCCCGGATGCGTATAACCGGTTGACGCCAAAAGCGTCGCAGCCATAACAGCAAAAGCGCCTGTCGGTCACAAGCCGTTGGGGAAGAAGAAGGGCGGTATTGTGAGCGGCGTCGATATTTTCGCCGCCGCGCAGAGAGGGCGCCGGTGGCACCCGAGAGGATTTAGTTGGCGAGAAATTGTGACAGGGTAACCAGTTGTGCGCCTGCGCGCGCCATGCCCTGCAGCGCCCGCTCGCTGTCGTCCGGCTGCAGATTAACGCCGCGGCAGCCGTCGACGATCACTTGCGTTGGATAGCCGGCAGCCAGCGCATCCAGCACGCTGAACTTCACGCAGTAGTCGGTCGCCAGGCCCATGATTGCCAGCCGCTGGACGCCTTGTGATTGCAGCCAGTTGTGCAGCTCGGTCTGAGCCCGGTGGCCGTTATCGAAAAACGCGCTGTAGCTGTCGATATCCGTATCCTGGCCTTTGCGAAAGACGGCATTGATGTGTTGCCGTTGCAGCTGAGGGTGAAAATCGGCGCCGTGGCTCTCTTGCACGCAGTGCACCGGCCACCACACCTGCGGTAGACCTTCCAGCTCGCCGAGGGTACCGACCTGCGTATGGGAGTTCACCGCAAAGCTGCGATGATTGGCGGGGTGCCAGTCCTGGCTGGCGACTACCGGCTCGCCCCGCGCCAGACTGGCGGCGATCGCCTGATTGGCGACCGGGATGACGGCGTCGCCTGCCGTGACCGCCAGCGCGCCGCCGGGGCAGAAATCATTTTGCAGATCGATCAACAACAGGGCCGTTTTCATCGCTACTCCAGAGGTCAGTAGGTTAACCGTTGATACTCAGTTCACCGCGCAGGTCCTGCTGCATCAGGGCGCGGATTTGTTCCGGCGTCAGCGGCTGGCTCAACAGATAGTGCAATTTGGTCAGGGCGGCTTCCACCGTCATGTCGAAACCGCTGATCACCCCGGCGTGCGCCAGCGCGTTGCCGGTGGCGTAGCCTTCCATATTGACGCGCCCGGAGATACATTGCGTCAGGTTGACCACCACGATGCCGCGTTCGGAGGCCGCACGCAACTCGTCGATCAACTCGGCCTTTTGCGGTGCGTTGCCGACGCCGTAGGAGCGTAGAATCAGCGCTTTGACCGGCTGCAGCAGGAAATTACGCACTACCGCGCCGGAAATGCCCGGGTAGATGGTGACTACGCCGATCGGCTGTGGCGTGATGTCGTGCACCCGCAGTGCGCCGTTGCAAGCCGGGCTGTCGATGCCGTGCTGGCGACGAATGTGAATACCGGCTTCCAGCAGCGGCGGCAGATTCGGAGAGGCGAAAGCGTCGAAGCCGTCGGCGTGCGCTTTGGTGGTGCGGTTGCCGCGGAACAGCTTGTTGTTGAAGAACAGGCTGACTTCGTTCACCGGATGGTTGGCCGCCAAATACAGCGCGTTGAGCAGGTTAGTCTGGCCATCGGAACGCAGCTCCGCCAGCGGAATTTGCGAGCCGGTGACGATCACCGGTTTAGCCAGGTTTTCCAGCATGAAGGAGAGCGCCGACGCGGTGAACGCCATAGTGTCGGTGCCGTGCAGGATTACGAAGCCGTCGTAGCGATCGTAGTTCTGCTTGATGTCGTCGGCGATGTGCTGCCAGTCTTCCGGCGTCATGTCCGAAGAGTCGATCAGTGGTGCGTATTCATGAATGGTGAAATCGGGCATCTCCGGGCGATGGAATTCAGGCATCAGCGCCAGCTGGCGCTGCAGGTGACCGGAAACCGGGATGTAGCCGTGATCGGAGCGCTGCATGCCGATGGTGCCGCCGGTGTAGGCGACGTAAATGGATTTCTTTTGCATGGTCATGATTTTAACAAAGATAAGATGGGCTGAATTATAGGGGTATGGCGGCAGAAAAAAAGCCCGGCGGAGGCCGGGCTGCAGAATTATTTGTTAGCGGACTTCTCCGCAGGTGAGGCAGATCGCATAACGGTTCTGCGGATCGTTCAGGTTATTGAACAAGCCCGGCTGTTCTTTCACCGCATTGGCGACCGAGACCAGTGGAGCGGGCAACATGGCCTGAATCGCCGCCGGCAGCAGGGCGTGAATGGAAACGCCGAACTGGCTGAGCACCATATCGCTCAGGCTTGGGGTATCGACGAACCAGTCGAGCTGCCACTGCTGCAGCTTGGCCAGCTCGGCGGCTTTCTTCACCGCGTCGTCGAAATCGCCCAACTGATCGACCAGGCCGTTAGCCTTGGCGTCACTGCCGAGCCAGACGTGGCCTTGGGCGATTTGATCGACCTGTTGCGGGGTCATCTTGCGTGATTTGGCGACCAACTCGAGGAAGTTCTTATACCCGTTTTCGATGTTCAACTGCATCATCTGCGAGAACTCCTGCGGCAACGCCTTGGTGACCGCAATGTCGGCCAGCGGTGAGGTCGCCACGCCGTCGGTGTGCACGCCCAGCGTATCCAGGGTTTTCTCATAGGTGTTGATTATGCCGAAAATGCCGATGGAACCGGTCAGGGTGCTCGGGCTGGCGATGATGTAGTCGGCCGGCGTCGAAACCCAGTAGCCGCCTGATGCGGCCATGCCGCCCATCGACACGACCACCGGTTTGCCGGCGGCGCGCACGGCGGCCAGTTCGGAGCGGATCACTTCGGACGCGCTGACGCTGCCGCCCGGGCTGTTGACGCGGAACACCACGGCCTTGATGGCCGGATCCAGACGTGCCTGACGCAGCTCGGCGGCGGTGGTATCGCCACCGACGTTGCCCGGCGTCTGCGGGCCGTCCATGATGGCGCCGTTGGCGAACACCACGGCGATCTTGCCGCCTTGGTTGGCATCGGGCTTCGGTTGGTAGTCGTAGATGCTGGTGGCGTTGAAATCGTTCGCCTGCTTATCCCAGCCGAAGGCCTTGACCAGCTGATTCTCGATCGCGGTGCGCGACGCCAGCTCATCTACCAGCTTATTGTCCAGCGCATAGCGGGCGGTGTCGCCACCGGCCGCCTGCAGGCCGCTCAGCACGCCGGCGGCGCCCGGGAACAGCTGCTGCGGCGTCAGCTGACGGTTGGCCGCCACGGTCTCCAGATAGTTCTGCCACAGACCGCCGATCCAGCGGCTGTCCGCTTCGCGCGCCGCTGGGGACATATCATCGCGGATCAGCGGCTCGACCGCCGATTTATAGGTGCCGACACGGAAGATATTGGTAGTGACCTTAAGCATGTCCAACAACGATTTGTAGTAAAGATTGTTGGTGGCGAAACCGTGCAGATCGACCGCGCCCTGAGGCGACAGGTAGATTTTGTTGGCGTAGCTGGCCAGGAAATATTGCGTCTGATTGTAGCTGTCGCCGATGGCGAAGATTGGCTTGCCGCTGTCGCGGAATTCGCGCAGCGCCTTGCCGATATAACGCAGCGACGGCTGATCGGCACCGGCGAAGTCATTCAGCTGCAACACCATGCCGGTAATGTTTTTGTCGTCTTTGGCTTTGCGGATGCTGTCCACCACGTCGAACAGCGAGTTTTCCTGCAGGCGGCTGCTGGAGGCACCCAACAGCTCGCGGCCCCATTGCCGTACCCGGTTGTTTACCGAAGGCTGATCGACCACCACGCCGCTTAAGTCGACCAGCAGCGCGCCGCGTGCCGGGGCCGTCGAGGTGGAGGAACTTTGGAAGGACAGATAGATGCCGACCCCAACCAGGATCAGCAATACCAGGAACAGGTTAAGGATCAGTTCCCTGATAAAATTCAGCAGACGCCATGTCCACCGGAAAATGCCGGCAATAATTTGCCACAATGTGCGCATGTGCTCTCCAACAAGAGTCGAGAATGTTCCGCTATCCTAATGAGCGGCCGGGTAAATGTCAGCTTTAAATCGTGGCACGCAGACGCTATCGCCGAGGCTGTAACTCGTCGTTTAGCTATGTTAACGTGGCCGGAATGAAAATTGTTATCAGGAGTTTACGATGGATGCTCTGGATCTTTTATTGAATCGCCGCTCGGCTTCGCGCCTGGCGGAACCGGCGCCGGCGGGGGAAGTGCGCCAAAATATCATCAACGCGGGTCTGCGTGCGCCCGATCACGGTGCGCTGCAGCCGTGGCGTTTCGTGATGATCGAAAATCAGGGCCTGGAGCGCTTCAGCCAGCTGCTGCAGGCGGCGGCGAAGCAGGATCAACTGGACGAAGCGGCGATCGAAAAGGCCACCAAGGCACCGTTCCGCGCACCGCTGATCATCACCGTCATCGCCCATTGTACTGAAGAGACCAAGGTGCCGCGCTGGGAGCAGGTGGTTTCCGCCGGTTGCGCGGTGCAGGCGATGCAGATGGCGGCGCTGGCGCAGGGCTTTAACGGCATCTGGCGCACCGGCGCCTGGACCGAACATGCGTTGGTGCGCGAAGCCTTCGGCTGCCGCGAGCAGGACGAGATCGTCGGCTTCCTCTATCTGGGCACGCCGCAGTTGAAGGCCGCCACCAAGGTGACACCGCCGGACAGCACGCCTTTCGTCAGCTATTTCTGAGTTTGCTCCAACGGGGCGCGGCGAAAATGCGCCAAACCCCGCAAAATCGCATGGTTTCTGAGCAGGCCGTTCGCTTATCGGCGGCGCGCTCTTATCAATCCCCTCGGCAAGCGCTACCCTATGTTATCTTGAGTGCCGTTACCGAAGGGAGTGGACTATGACATCGCCAGCGATCCGTTTAACCCAGTACAGCCATGGCGCTGGCTGCGGCTGCAAAATCTCACCGAAAGTTCTCGAAACCATCTTGCACAGCGAGCGGGAAAAGTTCGTCGATCCGCGCCTGCTGGTCGGTAATGAAACCCGTGACGACGCAGCGGTGTACGACATCGGCAACGGCGTCGGCATCATCAGCACCACCGACTTCTTCATGCCGATCGTCGACGATCCGTTCGATTTCGGCCGCATTGCGGCCGCCAACGCCATCAGCGACGTGTACGCCATGGGCGGCAAACCGGTCATGGCGATCGCCATTCTCGGCTGGCCGATCGCCAAACTGCCGCCAGAGGTGGCACAGCAGGTGATCGACGGTGGGCGTTTCGCCTGCCAGCAGGCGGGAATCGCGCTGGCAGGTGGCCATTCCATCGATGCGCCGGAGCCTATTTTCGGCCTGGCGGTCACCGGCATAGTCAATACCGAACGGGTGAAGAAAAACAGTGCCGCACAGGCCGGGGCGAAACTCTATCTGACCAAACCGCTGGGCATCGGTGTGCTGACGACCGCCGAGAAGCAAAGCAAGCTGCGCCCTGAGCATCAGGGCCTGGCGACGGAAGTGATGTGCCGCCTGAACAAGCCGGGCGCCGACTTTGCCGAGGTAGCGGGCGTCACGGCGATGACCGATATCACCGGCTTTGGCCTGCTGGGCCATCTGAGCGAAGTATGCCAGGGCTCAGGTCTGCAGGCGACGGTCTGGTTTGATCGGGTGCCGAAACTGCCGGATGTCGAGGCGTATATTGCCGAAGGCTGCGTGCCAGGCGGCACCGGGCGTAACTTCGACAGCTATGGCCATCTGGTGGGCGAGATGAGCGATTTGCAGCGCCAACTGCTGTGCGATCCGCAAACTTCCGGTGGCTTGCTGTTGGCAGTATTGCCTGAGTCGGAAGCGCAGGTGCTGGCGATTGCCGCGCAGCACGGTATCACGCTTGAGGCCATCGGTGAGCTGCATGTGGCATCAGCCGGTAAGCCGCTAATCGAGGTCGTGTAGTGTCCAGCATGCCAGGAAGACCGGACTGCGCCGATTATCAACGCATTTTTTTGCAGGACGTGCCGCTGATTGACGTGCGCGCGCCGATCGAGTTTCAGCAGGGCGCCTTCGCACAGGCGGTGAATTTGCCGCTGATGGTCGACAGCGAGCGGCAGGCGGTCGGTACCTGCTATAAACAGCATGGTCAACAAGCGGCGATCGCGCTCGGCCATAGTCTGGTGAACGGCAAACTGCGCGAGCAGCGCACCGCCGCCTGGCTGGCAGCCTGCGCAGAGCGGCCCGAAGGCTACATTTATTGCTTCCGCGGCGGGCTGCGCTCGCAGCTGGTGCAGCAATGGCTGCATGAGGCCGGCGTGGATTACCCGCGTATCACTGGCGGTTATAAGGCACTGCGTAATTATCTGCTCGGTGTACTGACGCAAAGCGCAGCATTACCGATGGTCCTGGTGGGCGGCAATACCGGCAGCGGCAAGACGCTGCTGGTCAACGAATTGGCCGACGGCGTCGATCTGGAAGGCGCGGCGCGCCATCGCGGTTCATCTTTTGGCCGAACGCTGGCGGGCCAGAGCTCGCAGATAGATTTTGAGAATCGTCTGGCTGTGTTATTGCTGAAAAAACAGCATGGTGGCAGCCGCCGTTGGGTGCTGGAGGACGAAGGGCGGATCATCGGCAGCAACAATCTGCCGCTGCCGTTGTTCAACGGCATGCAGCAGGCGCCGGTGGCGGTGATCGACGATCCGTTCGACATTCGCCTGGCGCGCCTGCAGGCCGAATACATTGACGGCATGCGCGAACAGTTTGAACAGGCCTATGGCGTGGAAGAAGGCTGGCGGCAGTACGACGACTATTTGCATCACGGTCTGTTCGCCATCCGCCGCCGTTTGGGCCTGGAGCGCTTCCAGCAGCTGACGCAGCGGCTGGAGGCGGCGCTGCGGGTGCAGCACCTCAGCGGCCAGGGCGACGCGCACCGCGAATGGTTGGCGCCCCTGTTGCAGCAGTACTACGATCCGATGTATTGCTATCAGTTGGAAAAGAAAGCCCAGCGGATTGTTTTCCGTGGGAACTATGCAGAAGTAAGAGAATTCTTGATGACGTTCAGCCAGAAAAACGGTGATTAATGCGACTGTTCATAGCCGAGAAACCGAGTTTGGCGCGCGCCATTGCCGACGTCTTGCCCAAGCCGCACCGCCGTGGCGACGGCTATATCGCCTGCGGCAACAACGACGTGGTGACCTGGTGCGTCGGTCACCTGTTGGAACAGGCCCAGCCTGACGCCTATGACAGCCGCTATGCGCGCTGGTCGTTGGCGGATCTGCCGATTATTCCCGAAAAATGGCGCTTGCAGCCGCGGCCTTCGGTCAGCAAACAGCTCAACGCCATTAAAAAGTTGCTGCTCGAAGCCGATGAAGTGGTTCACGCCGGTGACCCGGATCGCGAAGGGCAACTGCTGGTGGATGAGGTGCTGGACTACCTGGATTTGACGGCGGAGAAGCGTCAGAAGGTGCGCCGCTGTTTGATCAACGATCTCAACCCGCAGGCGGTAGAACGTGCGGTCGAACGCCTGCGCGACAACCGTGATTTCATTCCGCTGTGTGTGTCTGCGTTGGCGCGTTCGCGCGCCGACTGGCTGTACGGCATCAATATGACCCGCGCTTATACGCTGCTGGGCCGCAACGCCGGTTACGACGGCGTGCTGTCGGTGGGCAGAGTGCAGACGCCAGTGCTCGGATTGGTGGTGCGCCGCGACGAAGAGATTGAAAACTTCGTGCCAAAAGACTTCTTTGAGGTCAAAGCGCACATCGTCACGCCGAAAGAAGAACGCTTCGTGGCGCTGTGGCAACCCAGCGACTCCTGCGAACCTTATCAGGATGAAGAGGGGCGTTTGCTGCACCGGCCGTTGGCTGAGCACGTGGTCAAGCGCATCGAGGGCCAGCCGGCCCTGGTCACGGCCTATAATGATAAACGGGAATCAGATACCGCACCGTTGCCATTCTCGCTCTCCACGCTGCAAATCGAGGCGGCCCGGCGCTACAACCTCAGCGCGCAACAGGTGCTGGACGTTTGCCAGCGGCTGTACGAAACCCACAAATTGATCACCTATCCGCGTTCCGACTGCCGCTATCTGCCGGAAGAGCATTTTGCCGGCCGCCACGCGGTGCTGAACGCCATCAGCGTGCACCAACCCGAGCTGTATCCGCAGCCGGTGATCGACAGCGATCGCCGCAACCGCTGCTGGGACGATAAAAAGGTCGATGCGCACCATGCCATCATCCCCACCGCCCGTGCCGGCAAGGTGAATCTGACGCAGGATGAACGGAACGTGTATGGGCTGGTGGCGCGCCAGTATCTGATGCAGTTTTGTCCGGATGCGGTGTTCCGCAAATGCGTGATCGAGCTGGATATCGCCGGCGGCAAATTTGTCGCTAAGGCGCGTTTCCTGGCGGAAGCCGGCTGGCGCACGCTGCTGGGCAGCAAGGAGCGCGACGAGGAAAACGAAGGCGCGCCGCTGCCGGTAGTGGCCAAAGATGATGAGCTATTGTGCGAACGCGGTGAAGTGGTGGAGCGCCAGACGCAGCCGCCGCGGCCGTTTACCGATGCCAGTCTGCTGTCGGCTATGACCGGCATCGCGCGATTCGTACAAGATAAAGCGTTAAAGAAAATCCTGCGGGCGACCGATGGTTTAGGAACGGAAGCGACGCGAGCGGGGATCATCGAATTGCTGTTCAAGCGGGCGTTTCTGTACAAGAAGGGACGCTATATTCACTCCAGCGAAACCGGGCGCGCGTTGATTCATTCGCTGCCTGATCTTGCTGCGCGTCCTGATATGACGGCCAACTGGGAAGCCACGCTGACGCAAATCAGCGAGAAATCCTGCCGCTATCAGGACTTTATGCAGCCGTTGGTCGGCACGCTGCAGGAGCTGATTTATCAGGCCAAGCAGAGCCGGGCGAGCATGGCGTTTCGTGGATTGCCGCCGCCGCCCTCCAGCGGAGGCAAAAAACGCAGGAAAAGCGCCGGTAAGGCGCAGGAGAAGAGTGAATGAAGCGTGGATTCAGTGGAGTATTGGCTGCCGCTGCCCTGATGTTTTCCGGCCTGGCCGCCGCCAACCGCGGCGATGTGGACGTGGTGTTACCGGTTTCGCCGGAGATTTGGGGCACGGCCAAAAGCGGCGTCAACCCGCCGCCGGCACAGCCCTGCAACCGCTGTTGCGTCTACCAGAACCAAAACTATTCCGAAGGCGCGGTGCTTAAAGTGGAAGGGGAAGTGCTGCAGTGCGTGCGTGAGCCTAACACTATCGGCACCAACCCCTTGGTTTGGGTGCGCTTGAAGAAGTGACGATGTAACCTATTGCCGTGCTCAGCGTGCATCGCCTTGCGCGGCGATATAGTCTGCCAGCAGTGGAACGTCGGCGGGCGCGAGGGCGTATTTCTGCGCCTGTTGCGGCGTAACCCAGACCAGCGCCGAGTGGCAGCGCTGTTGCAACTCACCGGTGAAATCCGCGACGCGCCAGGCATGCAGCCGAATGATGCGTTCGCCTTGCTGCCACTGATTACTGCTCACATAGTCGTCGATACGGGCGCAAATCCCCAATTCTTCATCCAGTTCGCGCTTCAGCGCCTCTGGTTGGCTCTCGCCGGCTTCAACCTTGCCGCCGGGAAACTCCCACAGACCGGCCTGATCGCTGCCTGCGTCGCGCTGAGCCAGCAAAATGCGGCCGTTCTGTTCCAGAATAGCGGCTACCACGTCGATAATTTTCATTGGCTTCACAGAGTAAAACCCCGGCGAGCGCCGGGGTGATGGGATTACAGCGTAAATTCTGCCCAGACAGGCGCGTGGTCGGAAGGTTTCTCCATACCGCGGGTTTGGTAATCGATGCCGGTGGCGATGCAGCGTGAAGCCAGCGGGGTGCTGGCCAGCAGCAGATCGATACGTAGGCCGCGGTTGTCGTCGAACCCTTTGGAGCGGTAGTCGAACCACGAGAATTCGTCGTTGCGCCCCGGGTTGGTGTGGCGGTAGGTGTCCACCAGGCCCCAGTTCAGCAGGCGGTCCATCCATTCGCGCTCTTCCGGCAAGAAGGAACACTTGCCGGTGCGCAACCAGCGTTTACGGCTGTCTTCGCCGATGCCGATGTCATAATCACTCGGGCTGATGTTCATGTCACCCATGATCAACACCGGGGATTCCGCCGACAGCTGCTGCTCCAGGTAGTTTTGCAGATCCTGATAAAAGCGTGTTTTAGCTGGGAATTTGATCGGGTGGTCGCGGCTTTCACCTTGTGGGAAGTAGCCGTTGATCACCGTCAGCGTGCCCTGTGGCGTTGCCAGATCGGCCATGATGATGCGACGCTGAGCGTCTTCTTCATCGGTCGGGAAGCCGCGGCGCACGGCCAGAGGCTCCGCTTTGGTCAGCAGTGCCACGCCGTAATGGCCTTTTTGCCCGTGATAGAACACGTGATAGCCATGCTGGCTGACTTCTTCCAGCGGGAACATGTCGTCGTGAACTTTGGTTTCCTGCAGACCGATCACGTCGGGCTGGTGCTGTTCGATAATTGCCGCCAGCTGATGCGGACGCGCGCGCAGTCCATTGATATTAAAAGAGACAAACTTCATGAGCGGTGCCGTTTTCACGAGAAAAATGTGTTGTGATAGTAGCAGAGTTCGGCGGGAAATGTAACGCAGACAGCGGCGGGACCGCTGACTGCGCAGCAGGTTTATTTCGCCCAGCGGTCGTAATTTTTGGGTTGATAGTCGTCAAATTGTTGCAGCAGCGTTTGCGATGATTCGCTGATGTGCAGGGTGCCGAGGTAGTCGTGGCGCATAAACCCCTGATCGGCGACGTGTTCGAGGAATTGGCTCAACGGGCGGTAGAACCCGTTAACGTTCAACAGGCCGACCGGCTTGTTATGATAGCCGATTTGCCCCCAGGTCCAGATTTCAAACAGCTCTTCCAGCGTGCCGATGCCACCGGGCAGGGCGATAAAGCTGTCTGCCAGCGCGGCCATACGGGCTTTGCGCGTATGCATATCAGGCACCACTTCCAGTTCGGTCAGGCCGCGATGCGCGGTTTCCGCTTCAACCAGACGCTCGGGGATAATGCCGACAGCTTCACCACCCGAGGCTAACACGGCGTCCGCCACGATCCCCATCAACCCTTTTTTGCCGCCGCCGTAGATCAAACGGCGCCCCTGTGCGGCCAGCAACTGCCCCAGTTGACGAGCATGCTCGGCATAAGCAGGATTGACGCCTTCGCTGGCGCCACAAAAAACGCAAATATTGTTTCGCATCCACCTGTTCCTTACTGCACTAAAGAAGCCAGTGGTATAGCGAATTGTCGGCCGGAGTTCAAGCTACGGCTGGGCGGGTGGAAATAAAACATCAAGGTGAAAGTGGGGAATAAGGGAGATAAATTGAGTTTTATTGATGCGAGAGCATTGGATGTGATGTGCTTTAAGTCGGTTTAGGGAGTTTTTGCAAGAGATGGTGGTGGGGGAAGGATGATTCGTCGCTGCGCGCCTCACCCTGCGGGCCGTGCTGAAGCGCGTTGTCTCACTGCGTGAGACTCGAACCTTGGTCGAAGCTTCTCATCCTTCCCCGGTGCGGAGAATTATGGATGCGATGTGTTTTAAGTTTGTTTGGGATTTTCTATAAAGGGATGGTGGTGGGGGAAGGATGATTCGTCGCTGCGCGCCTCACCCTGCGGGCCGCGCTGAAGCGCGTTGTCTCACTGCGTGAGACTCGAACCTTGGTCGAAGCTTCTCATCCTTCCCCGATGAGGAGCATTATGGATGCGATGTGTTTTAAGTTTGTTTGGGATTTTCTATAGATGGATGGTGGTGGGGGAAGGATTCGAACCTTCGAAGTCTGTGACGGCAGATTTACAGTCTGCTCCCTTTGGCCGCTCGGGAACCCCACCATGGTATTCATGGATTTACTGATTTTTTAAGGAATGGGCTAAATTCCTGTTGTGTGCTTCTAAGGATTACCGCGCTAAAGCGCGTTGTCTCGCTACGCTCGGCTCGAACCTTGTCGAAGCTTCTCATCCTCCCCCTCGGCGTTTAATGAGATTTCAGCTTTCGCTTCAAATTCATCAACAAAGAGAAGATGGTGGTGGGGGAAGGATTCGAACCTTCGAAGTCTGTGACGGCAGATTTACAGTCTGCTCCCTTTGGCCGCTCGGGAACCCCACCATATTACATGGCTATTTAACTGGCCTTGCTTGCGAGAGCGCTGTCTCGGTAAGCGGGGCGCATCATATCAAATGAAGCGGATGTGTAAAGCATTGAAATGCAGAAAATGAATCGTTTGACGTTTTTTTATTCTTGGCGGTGCATCCCTGAACGAAATGCACCGATTTATTGAGCGATTACAGAATAACGGTGCGGTTGCCATAGACGAAGACGCGCTGGGCCAGCACCTGATACAGCGCGCGGCTGAGCACGTTTTTCTCCACGTCGCGGCCGGCGCGCATCATATCCTCGGCGGAATAGGTGTGATCGACATGGATCACGTCCTGCATGATGATTGGGCCTTCGTCGAGGTTATCGTTAACGTAGTGGGCGGTGGCGCCGATGATTTTTACCCCGCGCTCGTAGGCTTGGTGATAAGGGCGCGCGCCGATAAACGCCGGCAGGAACGAATGGTGAATGTTGATCACCTGATTTGGATAGTGCTGCACGAAGGCTGGGGTCAGCACGCGCATATATTTGGCCAGCACTACATAATCCGGCTGATATTGATCGATCTTGGTCGTCATTTCGCGGTCGTGTTGTTCACGCGTCAAGCCTTCGTGACTTACCAGATGGAAAGGAATATCGAAACGCTCCACCAGTGATTGCAGCGTGTCGTGGTTGCCGATCACGGCGGCGATCTCCACGTCGAGGCCGCCATAGGCGCTTTTCATCAACAGATCGCCCAGGCAGTGGGCCTCTTTGGTGACCAGCACCACGATGCGCCGACGCCCGGTACTGTGCAGCTCGCGCAGCGAACCTTCCGGCAGTGCACTGTCAAGATCGGCCAGCAGCGTGTTGTCGTTAAAAATGCCTTCCAGTTCGGTGCGCATGAAGAAACGCCCGGTACGGTGGTCGACGAACTCATTATTCTGGACGATATTGAGTTCGTGCTTGTAACAGATGTTGGTGATCTTGGCGATCAGCCCTTTGGCGTCCGGGCAGATGGTGCGTAACACTTTCCGTTGTACATTTTGGTGTGGCATGGGTTTGAGGATCCTGTCTGATACTGAACGGCCTGTCTGCGCAGGCGTAAACGTGAAGAACCGGCCGGCTAACGCCCGCAGCACTTCTTATATTTTTTCCCTGAGCCACAGGGACAAATTGCATTTCTGCCCGGCTGGGGTTTGGTGCCGTCGATATAATACCAACGTTGATTGCAACGAAGGAAGCGCGAGCGCTCATGCATCGCCTGCGGTTCGCCGCTCTCGCCATCGGTAAAACGGGCGACGAATTCGACGAAGCCTTCGTCCGGCTCATGACCGGCTTTCTCTTCCACGATCGTCAGGCCCAGCCATTCGGTATTTTTAAAGCTGTCGACGATCGCATTGCGCCACGCTTCGGCGCCGCAGTCGGGGTGCCAGGTGGCGATCAGATAGTCGACGTTATGATTAACGTAGGCGGTGAAGCGTGAACGCATCAGCTGACCGGGCGTCGGTGCCGGCTGATTGCCGTTGATAAAAGGGGCGCAGCACGCGTTATACGCCAGTCCGCTGCCGCATGGGCATGATTCGGGCAAAATAACTCCTGAGTAGACGAGGCAGAAAATGAATTTAGCGCATATGTTACCTAACAATATTCGTTAGTGACAATCTACCCTGAAAGCGGAGAACACCTTTCACTGAGAGGATGGTGCGATGCGGCAAATCAAGATCGGACTGGCGCTGGGAGCAGGCTCGGCCAAAGGCTGGGCGCATATCGGCGTGATCAATGCGTTAAAGAAACTGGGAATTGAGGCCGATATCGTTGCCGGCTGTTCTGTCGGTGCGTTGGTGGGTGCGGCGTTCGCCAGCCATCGCCTGCCGGCGATGGAGCAGTGGGTGCGGTCGTTCAGCTATTGGGACGTGATTCGTCTGATGGATTTTTCCTGGCAGCGCGGTGGCTTGTTGCGCGGTGAGCGGGTGTTTAACGCCGTCGGACAGTTGTTGAAGATCAATGACATTGCGGAATGTGCGTTGAAGTTCGGCGCCGTGACGACCAATCTCAGCACCGGGCGCGAACTGTGGCTGACCGAGGGCGATATTCATCAGGCGGTGCGCGCGTCTTGCAGCATGCCCGGCCTTTTGGCACCGGTGTGGGCCGATGGCTATTGGCTGGTGGACGGCGCGGTAGTCAATCCGGTGCCGGTGTCGCTTTGCCGGGCGATGGGGGCCGATATTGTCATCGCAGTCGATTTGCAGCACGACGCCCACCTGATGCAGCAAGATCTGTTCTCGGTACGTGGCGAGGAAGAAAGCCCGGGCGATGCGCCTGCAGACACCTGGCGCGGGCGTCTGAGAGAGCGCGTCGGCAGGATGCGACAGCGTAAACCGACGACGGCGCCGACGGCGATGGAGATTATGGGCACCTCGATTCAAATGCTGGAAAATCGCCTGAAGCGCAACCGAATGGCGAGCGACCCGCCGGACGTGTTGATCCAACCTTTTTGCCCACAAATCTCGACGCTGGATTTCCACCGCGCCGAGGAAGCGATCGAGGCGGGATTACTGGCGGTGGAAAAACAACTGGATCGGTTGTTGCCGTTGATAAAAAATAGATAATTCTCGGTTCTCGGTTGGTAATGCGCGGTCGGTCTGTTTCAGACGAGCATAAGTGACCTTTTTGAGCCACTATTACACTATGGAAAGGGACGAGGCTCGGCTGATGGCATTACCACTCACTCACAAGCGCATCTTGATCGTTGAGGACGAACAGGTTTTTCGTACCGTGCTGGTCGGTTATTTGACCTCGCTGGGCGCTGAAACCAGCGAGGCAACCAACGGTTTACAGGCGCTGAGTGCCGTCGATGACTTCAAACCGGATCTGATTCTATGTGACCTCGCGATGCCGGAAATGGGCGGTATCGAATTCGTTGAACATCTGCGTTTGCAAGGGGTGCAGATCCCGGTGCTGGTGATCTCGGCCACCGACAAGATGGCTGACATCGCCAAGGTGCTGCGGTTGGGCGTGCAGGATGTGCTGCTGAAACCGCTGACCGATCTCAATCGCCTGCGTGAAGCGCTGCTGGCGTGTTTATACCCCAATATGTTCACCTCCCAGGCGATTGAAGAGGTTGAGCTGTTTCAGGATTGGGATGCGCTGAGCAAAAATCCTTCCGAAGCCGTCAAGCTGCTTAAACAATTACAACCGCCGGTACAGCAGACCATTGCGCATTGCCGGATCAACTATCGGCAGTTAACCACCGGCGAAAATCCTGGTCTGGTGCTGGATATCGCCGCCTTGTCAGAAAAAGACTTGGCGTTCTATTGCCTGGACGTCACGCGCGCCGGAGATAATGGCGTATTGGCGGCGTTGCTGTTGCGCGCATTATTTAATGGACTGCTGCAAGACCATCTGGCTAATCAACAACATCGCCTGCCGCAAATGTCGGCATTGTTAAAGCAGGTTAATCAATTATTGCGGCAAGGGAAATTAGACGGCCAATTCCCTCTGTTGTTGGGATATTATCACGCCGAAAATAAAAACCTGATTCTGGTTTCCGCCGGGCTGCATGCCAACGTCAATACCGGTGACAATCAAATTCAGCTGAGCAACGGTGTACCGCTGGGGACGCTGGGGGCCACCTACATGAATCAGATCAGTCAACGTTGCACCGCCTGGCAGTGTCAGGTATGGGGAAGCGGTGGCCGATTGCGACTGATGCTCAGCGCTGAATAACAGGCAACGAGCGGCGAGATCTTAAGCTATTCACTTATCGGCAATTAAACCGTCTATTTATTCTCCCGATTATCAGAACGGGTAATAGTCCTAAATGTTTTCTATTTGTGTTCTGACTAATGCTCGGCGCGCATAAGCTGGTATACTCCGAAGGTTTTTTTATATCGAGCCCAAGCTCATAAAATGAGCGCTTTAGCTTTAAGAGAGGAAATAATGCCTGCTGTAAATCGCAAAGTCAGAAAAGCCGTGATCCCGGTTGCAGGCTTGGGTACGCGGATGTTACCGGCCACCAAAGCCATTCCAAAAGAAATGCTGCCGCTGGTTGATAAACCGCTGATCCAATACGTCGTCAATGAATGCATTGCGGCAGGGATTAACGAGATTGTGCTGGTCACTCACTCCTCCAAAAACTCGATCGAAAACCATTTTGATACCAGTTTCGAACTGGAAGCGATGCTGGAAAAACGCGTCAAGCGCCAATTGCTGGATGAAGTCCAGTCGATCTGCCCGAAAGGCGTCACTGTAATGCAAGTCCGCCAGGGGAATGCCAAAGGCCTGGGGCACGCTATCATGTGCGCCTACCCGATGGTGGGCGATGAGCCGGTTGCGGTGGTGCTTCCGGATGTGATCCTCGACGAATACAGCGCCGATCCGAAAAAAGATAACCTGCGCGAAATGTTGCAGCGCTTCGAAACCACCGGTGTCAGCCAGATTATGGTTGAACCCGTGCCGCATAAAGATGTTGGAAACTACGGCGTAGCCGATTGCCAGGGTGTCGAGCTGCAACCGGGCGAAAGCGCACCGATGGTGAGCGTGGTCGAGAAGCCATCACCGGATAAAGCGCCTTCCAACCTGGCGATTGTCGGTCGTTACGTGCTGTCCGCAGATATTTGGCCGCTGTTGGCGAAGACGCCTCCAGGCGCAGGCGACGAAATTCAGCTGACCGACAGCATCGAAATGTTGATGCAACAGGAAACGGTGGAAGCGTATCACCTGAAAGGCGTAAGCCATGATTGTGGCAACAAACTGGGTTACATGCAGGCATTTGTGGAATACGGCATGCGCCATGCCAGCCTGGGCAAAGAATTTTCTCAGTGGCTGCAACAGGTTGTTGCTGCTGACAAGAAATAATTGAGTGATCTTTCGTCTTAATTTGAAAAACTAGGATTTTCACATGAAAGTAACAGTTTTTGGTATTGGTTATGTGGGTCTGGTACAGGCCGCCGTGCTGGCTGAAGTTGGCCACGACGTTATGTGCATTGACGTCGATGAGCGAAAAGTCGAAAACCTGAAAAAAGGAAATATCCCGATTTTTGAACCGGGTCTGACGCCGCTGGTGCAGCAAAACTACGAAGCAGGCCGTCTGCATTTCACTACCGATGCCAAGGCAGGTGTGGCGCACGGGAATATCCAGTTCATCGCCGTCGGTACGCCGCCGGATGAAGACGGTTCCGCTGATCTGAAATATGTCACTGCGGTTGCGCGCACCATCGCCGAGCACATGACCGATCGTAAAGTGGTGATCGACAAGTCTACCGTGCCGGTCGGCACGGCGGACAAGGTGCGTCAGGTGATGGCTGAAACGCTGGCTAAGCGCGGCAGCAACGTGCAGTTTGACGTGGTATCCAACCCGGAATTCCTGAAGGAAGGTGCGGCAGTAGCAGACTGCATGCGCCCTGAGCGCATCGTGATCGGTACCGATAATAAAGATGTGATCGAACCTATTCGCGAGCTGTACGAGCCGTTTAACCGCAATCACGATCGCATGATCATGATGGATATCCGCAGCGCAGAGCTGACCAAATATGCCGCCAACTGCATGCTGGCGACTAAAATCAGCTTTATGAACGAAATGTCCAACCTGGCGGAAATGTTGGGCGCTGACATTGAGAAAGTGCGCCAGGGCATCGGTTCCGATTCCCGCATCGGTTATCACTTCATCTATCCTGGCTGCGGCTATGGCGGTTCTTGCTTCCCGAAAGATGTGCAGGCGCTGATCCGTACTGCGGAGCAGATCGGTTACCAACCGAAACTGCTGCAGGCGGTAGAGCAGGTCAACTACAAACAGAAAGACAAGCTGAACAGCTTTATCAACGACTACTTTGGCAGCGATCTGAAGGGGAAAACCTTTGCGCTGTGGGGCCTGGCGTTCAAGCCGAATACCGATGACATGCGTGAAGCGTCCAGCCGCGTGCTGATGGAGCAGCTCTGGGCTGCCGGCGCCACTGTTCAAGCTTACGATCCGGAAGCAATGAACGAAGTTCAGCGCATCTATGGTCAGCGTGACGATTTGAAGCTGATGGGAACCAAGGAAGCTGCGTTGCACGGCGCCGATGCTTTGGTGATCTGCACCGAATGGCAGAACTTCCGTGCACCGGACTTCGATGTGATCAAAAGTGCACTGAAGCAGCCGGTGATCTTTGATGGACGTAACCTGTACGATCCGGAGCGTTTGGAAAATCGCGGCTTTACCTACTACGCGATTGGCCGCGGTGCTTCGATTAAGCCGGTTATTTAAGGAGTGAGCATGAAATTCCTGGTTACAGGCGCCGCAGGGTTTATTGGTTATCACGTTGCAGAGCGTTTGTTGACCGCCGGTCATCAGGTTGTCGGCATTGATAACCTGAATGACTATTATGACGTGGGCCTGAAAATGGCCCGTCTAGACAGGCTGGCGGATAAGCCAGGATTCCGCTTTATCAAGCTGGATTTGGCCGATCGTGAAGGTATGGCGGCATTGTTTGCCGAGCATCAGTTTCAGCGAGTCATTCATTTGGGGGCTCAAGCCGGCGTACGTTATTCGCTGGTCAATCCGTTGGCTTATGCGGACGCTAACCTGATCGGCCATTTAAACGTTCTGGAAGGCTGCCGTCATAATAAAGTTGAGCATTTGCTTTATGCTTCTTCCAGTTCGGTATATGGCCTGAATCGCAAGCTGCCGTTTGCCACTGAAGATTCTGTCGACCACCCAGTGTCACTGTATGCGGCAACGAAAAAAGCCAATGAGCTGATGTCACACAGCTACTCCCATTTATACGGTCTCCCGACGACCGGGCTGCGGTTCTTTACCGTTTATGGTCCTTGGGGGCGTCCGGATATGGCGTTATTCAAATTTACCAAAGCCATATTGGCGGGGGAGAGCATCGACGTATATAACCACGGTGAAATGCACCGCGATTTTACTTACATCGATGATATCGCCGAAGCAATCGTGCGCTTGCAGGCGGTTATTCCGCAGGCGGACCCATCATGGACCGTTGAGCAGGGATCGCCGGCGACCAGTTCTGCACCGTATCATGTTTATAATATCGGCAATAACACCCCCGTTAAGCTGATGGAATATATCCGTGCGCTGGAGCAGGCATTGGGAGTGACGGCCCGTAAGAATATGCTGCCGATGCAACCAGGTGATGTGATGGATACCAGTGCGGATACGGAAGAGCTTTATCGTGACATTGGTTTTAAACCGGAAACCAGCGTTGAAGAGGGCGTGAAGCGCTTTGTTGACTGGTATAAGGCATTCTATCAGGTTCAATAATTGAACGTGATTTAATGCGATACAGGGGCCCCAGGGTCCCTTTTTTTTCACTGGAATCCCATACACGGAAGGAAAAGTGAATTAGGATATTTACTAAAAGGCGAGGAGAATGGCTGTGTCAGGTCTGAAAGCTTTAAAATGAAAAGGCCCCCCGCAGAGAGCCTTTCAGATACGGATTGAATCGCTATTACAGCAGGAAATCGTCCAGAGATTTACCTTGCTCTTCGATAGCTTTCTTAATCACCGCAGGAGTACGGCCTTGGCCGGTCCAGGTTTTCAGTTCGCCGTTTTCGTCTTTATATTGGTATTTAGCAGGACGTGCTGCACGTTTTGCTTTACCGGCAGCCTTGTTGGCAGCCATAGTTTGCAGCAGTTCATTTGGGTCGATACCGTCAGCAATCAGCATTTCGCGGTATTGCTGCAGTTTACGAGTGCGTTCTTCGATTTCTGCTTGAGCCTGGCTGTCTTCTTCGCGACGTTCGTTCACAACAACTTCCAGTTTCTCGAGCATTTCTTCCAGCGTTTCCAGTGTGCATTCTCTTGCCTGGGCGCGCAGAGTGCGGATGTTGTTCAAAATCTTTAATGCTTCGCTCATTGTCCTAGTCTCAAATTATATTGGTGGGGGGCGTCTCGATAATAATAGAGTGCTCTTTTCTTTTCTGCAATAGCCAAATTGACTTGAATACTCAAATTTACCTTTAAAAAAACCTTTAATCGGATCAGTCCGACTAATAATAGGAAGGCCCGTTAACTATTACCCTCACCGTGCTTAAGTCAAAATTTCAACAGACATGCTTTAAAAGGCGCGTGTCGTAAGGCTTTCATCGATAAGTTATCGCCGTAATTTATATCAATATTACAATGGGTTCTGTGGGCTTAATCACGCCATGGCGAGGCAGACATTGTAAACAATAGGGGTATATAGGTAAAGATTGCGTCAGGAAACGTCGTGGTGTCGGCAAAGGTGATTAAATGCCCTGAGTTGGCCTTCACCTATAATACACAAGGGCTCCATCGTGGCAGCAGTGCCTGTGACGAGGAAAGGGCGACTCGGCATTAATGGGCAAATGACCGGGCTTAACCATTAGCAGGAATTAATAGTGATGACAGGCATACATTATCCTGTAAATAGACGTAAAAAGAACATACCGACAGAACGATATGTTTCGCTTGAAAGCGCATTATTACGGCGAACGCAATATTCGTTCGCTTTGGGCTGAGCCGGGAGGCGGGTTATGGTACACTTACCGCCCTAATCAACATTTGAATATTTCTTATACCATCGGAGTGGCGGGGCCATGGCTCAACTTTATTTTTATTACTCTGCGATGAATGCCGGCAAGTCCACCGCGCTGCTACAGTCTTCATATAACTATCAAGAGCGTGGGATGCGCACGCTGGTGTTCACCGCGGAGATCGATCACCGCTATGGTGTAGGCAAAGTCAGCTCACGCATCGGTTTATCTTCGCAGGCCCAGCTCTATAACAACGACTCAATGCTGTACACCATGATTCAGCAAGAGCATCAACAGCAGCCGGTACATTGTGTGTTGTTGGATGAAAGTCAGTTCCTGACCAAAGCGCAGGTTGAGCAATTGTGCGATGTGGTGGATCAACTGGACATTCCCGTATTGTGTTACGGCTTGCGTACCGATTTTCTCGGTGAGCTGTTTGTCGGCAGCCAATATTTGCTGGCCTGGGCCGATAAGCTGGTGGAATTGAAAACCATCTGCCACTGCGGGCGCAAAGCCAATATGGTGTTGCGGTTGGATGAGAATGGCAAAGCGATGCACGCCGGGGAGCAGGTGGTGATTGGCGGTAACGAGAGCTATGTCTCCGTCTGTCGCAAGCATTATAAAGAGGCGATTCATTCCCTGGAGTAAGATGAGAAACGCCGCCAAAGCCCGCTGAGGGCGTTTTAGCGGCGGAACGGGAAAGACAGCGCCTCGGGCGCAATAAAAAACCCGCCGTTTGGCGGGTTTTTTTATCGGTTCATGCAACCGTTATTTCTTGGGCTTCTTTACAGCGGCTTTGGCGGCAGCCGGCGCGGCCACTTCCTCTTCTACCGCTTCGCTGAATTCGCGACCGTAGAAGGTATCCAGCATGATTTGCTTCAGCTCGGCAATCAGCGGATAGCGTGGGTTGGCGCCGGTGCACTGGTCATCGAAAGCGTCTTCCGACAGCTTGTCGACTTTCGCCAGGAAGTCCGCTTCCTGCACACCTGCCTCACGGATGGAGGCTGGGATACCCAACTCGGTTTTCAGCTCGTCCAGCCAGGCCAGCAGTTTCTCAATCTTCTGCGCGGTGCGGTCGCCCGGCGCGCTCAGGCCGAGGTGGTCGGCGATTTCAGCGTAGCGGCGACGTGCCTGAGGGCGGTCGTACTGGCTGAAGGCCGTCTGCTTGGTTGGGTTGTCGTTCGCGTTGTAGCGAATGACGTTGGAAATCAGCATCGCGTTGGCCAGGCCGTGCGGAATGTGGAACTCCGAACCCAGCTTGTGCGCCATGGAGTGACAGACCCCGAGGAAGGCGTTGGCGAAGGCGATACCGGCGATGGTGGCGGCGTTGTGCACGCGTTCACGAGCAACCGGGTTTTTCGCGCCTTCTTTATAGCTGGCCGGCAGATACTCTTTCAACAGTTTCAGCGCCTGCAGCGCTTGGCCGTCGGAGTATTCGTTCGCCAGCACCGAGACGTAGGCTTCCAGCGCGTGGGTGACCGCATCCAGGCCGCCGAAGGCGCATAGGGATTTCGGCATGTTCATCACCAGGTTGGCGTCGACAATCGCCATATCCGGGGTCAGCGCATAGTCGGCCAGCGGGTATTTCTGCCCGGTGGTGTCGTCGGTTACGACGGCAAACGGCGTGACTTCCGAACCGGTGCCTGACGTGGTGGTGATGGCGATCATTTTCGCTTTCACGCCCATTTTCGGGAACTTGTAGATACGCTTGCGGATGTCCATGAAGCGCAGCGCCAGATCCTCGAAGTGGGTTTCAGGATGTTCGTACAGCACCCACATGATTTTCGCGGCGTCCATCGGCGAACCGCCGCCCAGCGCGATGATGACGTCCGGTTTGAAGGAGTTCATCTGCTCGGCGCCTTTACGCACGATGCTCAACGTCGGGTCGGCTTCCACTTCGAAGAACACTTCGGTTTCGATGCCGTGTGACTTCAGAACCTTGGTGATCTGGTCGGCATAGCCATTGTTGAACAAGAAACGGTCGGTCACGATGAAGGCGCGTTTTGCCCCGTCGGTCGCCACTTCTTCCAGCGCGATAGGCAGCGAGCCACGGCGGAAGTAGATCGATTTCGGAAGTTTATGCCACAACATGTTTTCTGCTCGCTTCGCTACAGTTTTCTTGTTGATCAGGTGTTTAGGTCCGACGTTTTCAGAGATGGAGTTACCACCCCAGGAGCCGCAACCCAGCGTCAGCGAAGGCGCGAGTTTGAAGTTATACAGGTCGCCGATACCGCCCTGAGAAGCCGGGGTGTTGATCAGGATGCGAGCCGTTTTCATTTTATCGCCGAAGTAGGCGATGCGAGCCGTTTGGTTATCCTGGTCGGTGTACAGGCATGAGGTGTGACCGATACCGCCCATGGCGACCAATTTTTCGGCTTTGGCGACGGCGTCTTCGAAATCTTTGGCACGGTACATCGCCAGAGTAGGCGACAGTTTTTCATGTGCGAAAGGTTCGGACTCGTCGACCAGCTTCACTTCGCCGATCAGCACTTTGGTGTTGGCCGGCACTTTGATGCCCGCCATCTCGGCGATTTTCGGTGCGGATTGCCCCACGATAGCGGCGTTCAGACCGCCGTTTTTCAGGATGATGTCCTGAACAGCCTTCAGTTCTTTGCCCTGCAGCAGATAGCCGCCGTGGGAAGCGAAGCGTTCGCGCACCGCATCATAAATAGAGTCGACGACGATGACCGACTGTTCGGAAGCGCAGATAACGCCGCTGTCGAAGGTTTTGGACATCAGGATAGAGGCGACCACGCGCTTGATGTCTGCAGTTTCGTCTACCACCACCGGCGTATTACCGGCACCGACGCCGATGGCCGGTTTGCCGGAACTGTAGGCGGCCTTCACCATGCCGGGGCCACCGGTGGCCAGGATCAGGTTGATGTCCGGGTGGTGCATCAGCTGGTTGGACAGCTCGACGGTCGGTTGGTCTATCCAACCGATGATGTCTTTCGGCGCGCCGGCGGCGATAGCGGCTTGCAGCACGATATCGGCGGCTTTGTTGGTGGCATTCTTCGCACGTGGGTGCGGCGAGAAGATGATGCCGTTACGGGTTTTCAGGCTGATCAGTGCCTTGAAGATCGCGGTAGAAGTTGGGTTGGTGGTAGGAACGATACCGCAAATCAAGCCGATAGGTTCGGCGATGGTGATGGTACCGAAAGTGTCATCTTCAGACAGGATGCCACAGGTTTTTTCATCTTTATAGGCGTTGTAGATGTACTCGGAAGCGAAGTGGTTTTTGATCACTTTGTCTTCGACGATACCCATTCCGGATTCTTCCACGGCCATTTTGGCCAACGGGATACGGGCATCAGCAGCGGCGAGGGCGGCAGCGCGGAAGATTTTATCCACTTGCTCTTGAGTGAAGTTGGCATATTCGCGCTGGGCTTTTTTGACACGTGCAACTAGCTCGTTCAGTTCAGCGACATTCGTTACAGCCATAATGCTCTCCTGATAATGTTAAACTCTTTCAGTAAATAAGCCGTGCGAGCCACTAGTATAGTCATAACGGGAATAAACGGTGATTCGAATACCGGGGCTTTCCCGCGTTACTTCTTCGCATGCTGCTGATTTGCTTAAAGAGCTTTACCCTACGCCAACCGGAGGGGCAGACAATGAGGAGAACGAAAACGTCGATGTGGCCACCTACTTTGTTCTACTCCCTGACTACGACTAAGAGCTTACCCACTGTTGGGTAGTTGATTTGTGATCTAAATCATGAAAAGTGCAAGCTGACACCTTTCAGCTTGCCGGTGTTGGGAATCATTCTTAATAACTGTGAGCAATGACTCTTTTTTCAACATAAAAAATCAAAAGGCCATACATCACTTTAACAAAGGGCATTTGTTTCGTGGCATAACTTACTGACAGTCAAAAATGCTGCTTTTACCGGATGGATTACCCACGGTAATTCCATTACATTAGCGCGCATAGGCAGCACACCTTTTTATAGCGATTAATGCGGAGCCATCTGTGGGCCAATCTCTGTTGGATCTTTCCGGCTTTATCAAGTTCTTTGTCGGTCTGTTTGCGCTGGTCAACCCGGTGGGCATTTTGCCGGTGTTCATCAGCATGACCAGCTATCAGGCGGAAGCGGGGCGCAATAAAACCAACCTGACCGCCAACCTGTCGGTCGCCATCATTCTGTGGACGTCGCTGTTCCTGGGCGAAGGGATCTTGCGGATGTTCGGCATCTCTATCGATTCTTTCCGCATCGCCGGCGGCATTCTGGTGGTGACCATCGCCATGTCGATGATCAGCGGCAAGCTGGGGGAAGACAAACAGAACAAACAGGAGAAATCGGAGAGCGCGATCCGCGAAAGCATCGGCGTGGTGCCGTTAGCGCTGCCGCTGATGGCGGGGCCGGGGGCGATCAGTTCCACCATCGTATGGAGTTCTCGTTATCACAACTGGCAAAGTCTGCTCGGTTTTACGGTGGCGATCGCCTTGTTCGCCTTTTGCTGCTGGTTGCTGTTCCGCGCCGCGCCGCTGTTGGTGCGTTTGCTGGGGCAGACCGGCATCAACGTGATCACCCGTATCATGGGGCTGTTGCTGATGGCGCTTGGCATCGAGTTTATCGTTACCGGCATTAAGGCGATATTCCCCGGCCTGTTGTAATACCCCTCGTTTAGCCGCGCCTCTTTCGCGTTAGCGCGGCTAAAATTAATTTTAAAGTTTAAATTATTTATTAGTTCGCATTATTATAGTGCACAGGATGAATAAAATTTATGCGGTTGCACTCTTATGTTGCATAAATCTCATGTTGCTGTTCAAAAAAAACGCTAAGCGTTATTTCAGTCACTTTTCCTCCCCATTTCTGCCCATCTTTCCCTCGTTCAACGATAACGCTGTTGTTAAATTAGTCACATCATTCTGTGGGGCTTGTCTCACTTTCATCCAGGTGTTATTAGTGATTAACCGCACATAGGCAGGTGTTTGTTCTTTGAATGGTTAGATTGTTAACTGAATGTTTCTTTTTGCGGCGGTGAGATTGTGCTGTCGGTTTCAAACGAAATGAATTTGGTTTTTTTATCTTTAAAATCATTGTGTTGATCGAAAACCTCCCGGGTGTCAGTCTCCAGGGATGGATTGGGCTTCGCGCGATAAAAGAGAATTGCTTAACATTTTCGTAAAATTTATTGGCTATGGAATTTGGCTTCTGCTAATTTCCGAGCAACTTTCCCGTGGTCAATTAACTGAAATGCGCCACAAAAACGGGAATGATTTTTGCTGGTATCCGTTTATTTAGAATTCTTATAAACACTTCGCAAACTTCGATAAGCGATGCTTGTCGGTGAAAAGGAGCCTCGATTATGCAGCAAACCCTGAAGCGTACTTCTTTGACCTTGTTGATTAGCGGCGCGCTGGGCGTCGGCGCCGTAAATAGCAGTTTGGCGGCAGAGGTTCCGGCCGGCGTCCAATTGGCGCAGCAGCAGAATATTGTGATCAACAACGGTAGCGAAGTGGCTTCATTGGATCCGCATAAGGTCGAGGGCGTACCGGAAAGCAATATCATTCTTAACCTGCTGGAAGGGCTGGTGAGCACCGACGCCAACGGGCATGTGGTGCCGGCGGCGGCGACAAGCTGGGAAAACCAGAATTATCAGCAGTGGACCTTCCACCTGCGCCCCGGCGCGGTGTGGAGCGACGGCAGCCCGGTGACCGCGCAAGACTTTGTCTACAGCTGGCAGCGTCTGGCCGATCCGAAAATCGCCTCGCCCTATGCCAGCTACCTGCAATACACCAAAGTCGAGAATATCGACGACATCCTGACCGGTAAGAAGAGCCCGCAGACCCTCGGCGTCAAAGCGCTGGACGATCAGACGCTGCAGGTGACGTTGAGCGAACCGGTGCCGTATTTTATCAGTATGCTGAGCCACACGTCGCTCAAACCGGTGAAACGAGCGGTGGTGGAGAAATTCGGCGACAAATGGACGCTGCCAGCCAACTATGTCGGCAACGGCGCTTACCGCCTGAAAGAGTGGGTGGTGAACGAGCGCATTGTGCTGGAGCGCAGCCCAAGCTACTGGAATAACAAGCAGACGGTGATCAATCAGGCGATCTTCCTGCCGATCGCTTCCGAAGTCAGCGATGTCAACCGCTTCCGCAGTGGCGAGATCGACATCACCAACAGCGCCATTCCGCCGTACCTGTACGTCAAAATGAAGCGCGAAGTGCCAGAGCAACTGCACGTTAACCCTTATCTGTGCACCTTCTATTACGAACTCAATAACCAGCGGGCGCCGTTCACCGATCCGCGTGTGCGCGCGGCGGTCAAGATGACGCTGGATCGCGACATTATCGCCAACAAAATCATGGGCCAGGGGCAGATCCCGGCTTACACCTTCACGCCAACCTTCACGGAAGGCGCCAGCTTCGCTCAGCCGGCGTGGGCCGGCTGGAGTCAGGAACAACGCAACGCCGAAGCCAAAAAACTGCTGGCGGAAGCGGGTTACAGCGACGCCAAGCCGCTGAAGTTCTCGCTGCTGTACAACACCTCCGATCAAAACAAACAGCAGGCGATCGCCGCCGCGTCGATGTGGAAGAAGAACCTGGGCGCCGAGGTCACGCTGCGCAATCAGGAGTGGAAGACTTCGCTGGAGAGCCGCCATCAGGGGCAATACGACGTGGCGCGCGCCACCTGGTGCGGGGATTATAACGAACCCAGCGCGTTCCTGAACCTGGTGCTGTCCAACAGCAGCATTAATACCGTGTTCTACAAAAGCCCGGCGTTCGACGCCATCATGGCCGCCACGCTGAAGGCACCGGATGAGGCCGCGCGCGCCGCGCTCTATCAGCAGGCGGAGGCGCAGCTGGACAAAGACTCCGCGTTGATCCCGGTTTATTACCGCGTTAGTGCGCGTTTGATCAAGCCGACGGTGGGCGGGTTCACCGGCAAAGATCCGCTGGACTATACCGACGTTAAAAATCTTTACATTATCAAGCAGTAAAGGGGTATTCCTCACGCCGAGGCGCAGGGAATATAGGGAAGGCCGGCCGCCGCATTCGTTCCGCGGCGGCGGGAAAACAGAGTCCGCTTACGGGCAACGCAGGCTCCACGAAGAGCCTGTGATAATAAAAACTGGAGTCGATAAGTATGACCAACATCACGAAGAAAACGCTCATTGCCGCCGGCGTTATCGCCGCGCTGGGTATCACAGCTACTACCAGCGCTTTCGCCGCTGACGTCCCGGCGGGCGTGCAGCTGGCCGACAAGCAAGAAATCGTTAAAAACAACGGTTCCGAAGTGCAGTCGCTGGATCCGCACAAAATTGAGGGCGTGCCGGAAAACAACGTCACGCGCGATCTGATGGAAGGCCTGGCGAACAACAGCCTGGACGGTTCCATCGTGCCGGGCGTCGCGGAAAGCTGGGATAACAAGGATTTCAAAGTCTGGACCTTCCACCTGCGTAAAGACGCCAAGTGGTCCAACGGCAAGCCGGTGACGGCGCAAGATTTCGTCTACAGCTGGCAGCGCGTGGTGGATCCGAAAACCGCGTCGCCTTATGCCAGCTACCTGCAGTACGCCCATGTGGAAAACGTCGATGACATCATCGCCGGTAAAAAAGACAAGTCGACGCTGGGCGTGAAGGCCATCGACGACCACACCTTCCAGGTGACCCTGAGCGAACCTGTGCCTTATCTGGTTGAAATGACCCCGCACTACGCCATGAAGCCGGTTTACAAAGATGCGGTGGAGAAGTTTGGCGAGAAATGGACGCTGCCGGCCAACTACGTCAGCAACGGCGCTTATAAACTGAAAGACTGGATTGTCAACGAACGCATCGTACTGGAACGCAACCCGGAATATTGGGATAACGCCAAAACCATCATCAATAAAGTGACGTTCCTGCCTATTTCGTCGGAAGTGACCGACGTTAACCGCTACCGCACCGGTGAAATCGACATGACTTACAACAACATGCCGATCGAACTGTTCCAGAAGCTGAAGAAAGAGATCCCAAAAGAGGTGCATGTCGATCCTTATCTGTGCACCTATTACTACGAAATCAACAACCAGAAAGCCCCGTTCACCGACGCTCGCGTGCGTGAAGCGCTGAAGCTGGGCATGGACCGCGACATCATCGTCAACAAGGTGAAAAACCAGGGCGATCTGCCGGCCTACAGCTTTACGCCACCATACACCGACGGCGCCAAGCTGACCGCGCCGGAGTGGTTCGGCTGGACGCAGGAAAAACGTAACGAAGTGGCGAAGAAACTGCTGGCCGACGCCGGCTACGGCCCGGGCAAACCGCTGACCTTCTCCCTGTTGTACAACACCTCCGATCTGCACAAGAAACTGGCGATCGCCGCCGCCTCCATCTGGAAGAAAAACCTGGGCGTGGACGTGAAGCTGGTGAACCAGGAGTGGAAAACCTTCCTGGATACCCGTCATCAGGGTACCTATGACGTGGCGCGCGCCGGCTGGTGCGCCGACTACAACGAGCCGAGCTCGTTCCTGAACATGATGCTGTCCGACAGCAGCAGTAACACCCCGCACTATAAGAGCGCCGAGTTCGACAAGCTGATGGCCAACGTATTGACCGCGAAGACCAAAGACGAGCGCGCCGATCTGTATCAGAAAGCGGAAGTTCAGCTGGATAAAGATTCCGCCATTGTTCCGCTGTATTACTATGTGAACGCCCGTTTGGTGAAACCTTACGTCGGTGGCTACACCGGCAAAGACCCGCTTGATAACGTGTACGACAAAAACCTGTACATCATCAAGCATTGATACGGTAAGAGCCGGCGGCGCAGGCCGCCGGCCCATGTTGAGAATAATAAGCCGTCATCAGGCTGTCGCACAGGGTTAGGGCAATGCTTAAATTTATACTTCGTCGCTTGTTGGAAGCGATCCCGACACTATTTATCCTTATCACCATCTCATTCTTCATGATGCGCCTGGCGCCCGGCAGTCCATTTACCGGGGAGCGCGCTTTACCGCCGGAAGTTATGGCGAACATCGAAGCCAAATATCATTTAAACGATCCGATCTGGAAACAGTACGGTCATTATCTGGCGCAGCTTGCGCAGGGAGACTTCGGCCCGTCCTTTAAATACAAGGACTATTCGGTGAACGATCTGGTCGCCAGCTCTTTCCCGGTATCCGCCAAACTTGGCCTGGCCGCGTTTCTGCTGGCGGTGGTGCTGGGGGTGAGCGCCGGCGTTATCGCCGCGCTGAATCAGAATACCAAATGGGACTACACGGTGATGGGGTTCGCCATGACCGGGGTGGTAATACCCAGTTTCGTGGTGGCGCCGCTGTTGGTGCTGATCTTCGCCATCACGCTGAAATGGCTGCCGGGCGGCGGCTGGAACGGCGGCGCGCCTAAATTCATTATCCTGCCGATGGTGGCGCTGTCGCTGGCTTATATCGCCAGCATCGCCCGTATCACGCGCGGCTCGATGATTGAAGTGCTGCACTCCAACTTTATCCGCACCGCGCGCGCCAAAGGCTTGCCGATGCGTCGCATCATTTTCCGCCACGCGCTGAAGCCGGCGCTGCTGCCGGTGCTGTCCTACATGGGGCCGGCGTTCGTCGGCATCATCACCGGTTCGATGGTCATTGAAACCATCTACGGTCTGCCGGGGATTGGCCAGCTGTTCGTTAACGGCGCGCTGAACCGCGATTATTCCCTGGTGTTGAGCCTGACCATTCTGGTGGGCGCCCTGACCATTCTGTTCAACGCGATCGTCGATGTGCTGTATGCGGTCATCGATCCGAAAATCCGTTATTAATCTGGAGCACGCGAATGATGTTGACTAAAAAGAACAGCGAAGCTCTGGAACACTTCAGCGAGAAGCTGGAAGTGGAAGGGCGCAGCCTGTGGCAAGACGCACGCCGGCGCTTTATGCACAACCGTGCGGCGGTCAGCAGCCTGTTTATTCTGGCGCTGATCACGCTGTTTGTGGCGCTGGCGCCGATGCTGTCGCAATTTGCCTACGATGATACCGACTGGGCGATGATGTCCGCCGCGCCAAGCGTGGAGTCGGGGCACTATTTCGGCACCGACTCCTCCGGGCGCGATCTGCTGGTGCGCGTGGCGATCGGCGGGCGCATCTCGCTGATGGTGGGCGTGGCGGCGGCGCTGGTGGCGGTGATCGTCGGCACCCTGTACGGCGCGATGTCCGGCTATCTGGGCGGCAAGGTCGACTCGGTGATGATGCGTTTGCTGGAGATCCTCAACTCCTTCCCGTTCATGTTCTTCGTGATCCTGCTGGTGACCTTCTTCGGCCAGAACATCCTGTTGATCTTCGTGGCGATCGGCATGGTGTCGTGGCTGGATATGGCGCGTATCGTGCGCGGCCAAACCCTCGGCCTGAAGCGTAAGGAATTCATCGAAGCGGCGCTGGTGTGCGGCGTCTCCACGCGCAACATCGTGCTGCGGCACATCGTGCCGAACGTGCTCGGCGTGGTGGTGGTGTACGCGTCGCTGCTGGTGCCGAGCATGATCCTGTTCGAATCCTTCCTCAGCTTCCTGGGGCTGGGCACGCAGGAGCCGCTCAGCAGCTGGGGCGCATTGCTCAGCGACGGCGCCAACTCAATGGAAGTTTCACCGTGGTTGCTGCTGTTCCCGGCGGGTTTCCTGGTTGTCACTCTGTTCTGTTTCAACTTTATCGGCGATGGCCTGCGTGACGCCCTCGACCCGAAAGATCGTTAAGGAGTGCAATCATGAGCACCATTGAACATCCTCAACTGCAAACCGGCGCCGGCGTCAAAACGTCGCCGCTGCTGGACGTGAAAGACCTGCGTGTCACGTTCTCCACGCCGGACGGCGACGTGACGGCGGTGAACGATCTGAATTTCGATCTGCGCGCCGGCGAAACGCTGGGCATCGTCGGTGAATCCGGTTCCGGTAAATCGCAGACCGCGTTCGCTTTGATGGGCCTGCTGGCCAGCAATGGCCGCATCGGCGGCTCGGCCAAATTCAACGGTCGCGAAATCCTCAACCTGCCGGAAAATCAGCTCAACAAGCTGCGGGCCGAAGAGATCTCGATGATCTTCCAGGACCCGATGACCTCGCTCAACCCTTATATGCGCGTTGGCGAACAGCTGATGGAAGTGCTGATGCTGCATAAGAAAATGAGCAAAAGCGAAGCCTTCGAAGAGTCGGTACGCATGCTCGACGCGGTGAAAATGCCGGAAGCGCGCAAGCGCATGCGCATGTATCCGCACGAGTTTTCCGGCGGCATGCGCCAGCGCGTGATGATCGCCATGGCGCTGCTGTGCCGGCCGAAGCTGCTGATCGCCGATGAACCGACCACCGCGCTGGACGTGACCGTCCAGGCGCAGATCATGACGTTGCTCAACGAGCTTAAGCGCGAGTTCAACACCGCCATCATCATGATCACCCACGACCTGGGCGTGGTGGCCGGCATCTGCAACAAGGTGCTGGTGATGTACGCCGGCCGCACCATGGAATACGGCAGCGCGCGCGAGGTGTTCTACCAGCCGAGCCACCCGTACTCCATCGGTCTGTTGAACGCGGTGCCGCGCCTCGACGCCGAAGGCGAAGCGTTGCTGACCATTCCCGGCAATCCGCCGAACCTGCTGCGGTTGCCGAAAGGCTGCCCGTTCCAGCCGCGCTGCCCGTACGCCATGGAACAGTGCGCGAGCGCTCCGCCGTTGGAGCAATTTGGGGAAGGGCGCCTGCGCGCCTGCTTTAAACCGGTGGAGGCGTTGGTATGACAGCGGTAACCGACAAGAAAGTGCTGCTCGAAGTCGCCGATTTGAAAGTGCACTTCGACATTCATGACGATAAACAGTGGTTCTGGCAGCCGCCTAAAACCCTGAAAGCGGTTGATGGCGTCACGCTGCGGCTGTTCGAGGGTGAAACCCTGGGGGTGGTTGGCGAATCCGGCTGCGGCAAATCCACCTTCGCGCGCGCCATTATCGGCCTGGTGAAAGCCACCAGCGGGCGCGTCGCCTGGTTGGGGAAAGATTTGCTGGGCATGAGCGACGCCGATTGGCGCAAGACTCGCAGCGATATCCAGATGATCTTCCAGGATCCGCTGGCTTCGCTCAACCCGCGCATGACCATCGGCGAGATCATCGCCGAGCCGCTGCGCACCTACTACCCGAAGATGCCGCGGCAGGAAGTGAAGGACAAGGTCAAGGCGATGATGCTGAAGGTCGGCCTGCTGCCTAACCTGATCAACCGCTATCCGCACGAGTTCTCCGGCGGCCAGTGCCAGCGTATCGGCATCGCACGCGCGCTGATCCTCGAGCCGAAGCTGGTGATCTGCGACGAACCGGTCTCCGCGCTGGATGTGTCGATTCAGGCGCAGGTGGTAAACCTGTTGCAGCAGCTGCAGCGTGAGATGGGGTTGTCATTGATCTTTATCGCCCACGATTTGGCGGTGGTGAAGCACATTTCCGATCGCGTGCTGGTGATGTACCTGGGCCATGCGGTGGAGCTGGGCACCTATGACGAGGTGTACCACAACCCGCAGCACCCTTACACCAAAGCGCTGATGTCGGCGGTGCCGATCCCGGATCCGGACAAGGAGAAGGAAAAGCAGATCCAACTGTTGGAAGGGGAGCTGCCTTCGCCGATCAACCCGCCGTCCGGCTGCGTGTTCCGCACCCGTTGCCCGATAGCCGGGCCGGAATGCGCCAAGACGCGTCCGCTGCTGGAGGGCAGCTTCCGCCATGCGGTGTCCTGCCTGAAGGTCGATCCGCTGTAATGCGCCGTTAGTCGGCAACAAAAAGCCCCGCTGAATGAGCGGGGCTTTTTTTTATCTGATGCGCTAGCGGCGAATTACTCTTTCCACAGAATGTGGCACAGCTTGTGGTCTTTCTCGCGGCAGATCAGCACGCGGGCGAACACGTCGTTGATCGGCTCGCCGTCGCTGTCCGCCAGACCGATCACCACTTCGGCGAAGAAGTCTGGGTTCAGATCGTAGTCCACGTGCTCACTCCAGTCTTCGGAAGGGTCGTACAGTTCGGCGCCGCCGCGTTCTTCAAACTGCAGGTTGAACAGCAGAATATCCGCCGGATCCAGATTGTCGCCGGCCAACTCGAGGAAGATATCGTAGGCCTGTTCCAGCGTTTCGTCTTCGGTAAGGCGGTTATTCAAATCCATAAAAAAATCCTGATAACAAATGATTTGGCGCTATTAAAGCACGCTCGCCGTGGCTTTTACAGCAGCGGGCTGAAAAAGTAGAACAGGCGCTCGACCAGGCGATGCCAGAACGGCCGCTTCAGCCACTCTTTTGCGTTCAGCAGCTTGGAGCGGGCGATGTAATCTTCCTGCACGCAGGCCAAATCGCTGCCGAAGCCGTCATCGTCAATCACCAGCGTGATTTCGAAATTCAGCCACAGGCTGCGCATGTCCAGATTGACGGTACCGACCAGGCTGAGCTGGCCGTCTACCAGCACGCTCTTGGTATGCAGCAGGCCACCTTCGAACTGATAGATTTTCACCCCGGCTTCCAGCAGCTCGGAGAAGAACGCCCGGCTGGCCCAGCGCACCATCATCGAATCGTTGTCGCGCGGCACGATGATACTGACTTCGACGCCGCGCAGGGCGGCGGTGCAGATGGCGTGCAGCAGATCGTCGCTCGGCACGAAATACGGCGTGGTCATAATCAGCTGCTCGCGCGCGGAATAGACCGCGGTCAGCAGCGCCTGGTGGATCATCTCCTCGGGGAAGCCGGGGCCGGAGGCAATCACCTGAATGGTATGGCCGCTCTCTTGTTCGAACGGCATGATGTTGACGTCCGGCGGCGGTGGCAGAATGCGCTTGCCGGTTTCAATCTCCCAGTCGCAGGCATAGACGATGCCCATGGTGGTGGCCACCGGCCCTTCCATACGCGCCATCAGATCGATCCACTGGCCTACGCCCGCATCCTGTTTGAAGTAGCGCGGATCGACCATGTTCATGCTGCCGGTATAGGCGATGTAGTTGTCGATCAGCACCACCTTGCGGTGCTGGCGCAGGTCCATGCGGCGCAGAAACACGCGCAGCAGGTTGACCTTCAGCGCTTCGACCACTTCGATGCCGGCGTTGCGCATCATCGCCGGGTAGGGGCTGCGGAAAAATTGCAGACTGCCGGCGGAATCCAGCATCAGGCGGCAGTGTACGCCGCGCCGCGCGGCGGCCATCAGCGATTCGGCTACCTGATCGACCAGGCCGCCGGGTTGCCAGATATAGAACACCATTTCGATGTTGTGGCGCGCCAGTTCGATATCGCGGATCAGCGCTTTCAGCGTGTCATCGGTGGTGGTGAGCAGCTGCAGCTGGTTGCCCTTGACGCCGTCGATGCCCTGGCGGCGGTTGCACAGCTGGAACAGCGGTTCGGCGACCTCGCTGTACTCGGTGGCGAAGATGCGGCGGCTCTCTTTCAGCTCCTTCAGCCAGCGGGCGGTCGACGGCCACATGGCCTTGGCGCGTTCGGCCCGGCGCTTGCCCAGATGTAATTCGCCGAACGATAAATAGGCCACGATGCCGAATAGCGGCAGAATATAGATAACCAGCAGCCAGGCCATGGCAGAGGGAACCGCACGGCGTTTCATCAAAATGCGCATCGTCACGCCGGCGATCAGCAGCCAGTAGCCGAACACCATGAGCCAACTGATTACGGTATAAAATGTTGTCATAAAGGCGAAAAATCCCGTTCGCAAACCACCAATGATGAGTGTACGCACAGATCGGTCAAGGCGAAACCTTTTATCGGCGCTTATGTTACATAAATATGATGAAGTTAAGGCACTTGCTGAAAATGAAAGGGCGGCTTTTGCCCGCGAGGCGTCCGTTGTGGCACCGATAACTGCGACTTGGATCACGGGCGGAAAGGGCTATAATGCCCGCGGTTGGCATTAGACGAACGAGTGACGGAATTATGAGACGCAGTAGAAATGAAGTGGGCCGCTGGCGCATGTTGCGGCAGAGCCAACGCCGCCGGCATCGCTGGCTGGAACGCCAATCGTGCAGCAATCGCCATATTATCCGGGTGCGGCGGCGCTTGGACGATCAGCATCGGCGCGCGCTGCTGTTTGCGGTATCCTGCGAGTGGTAAAACGAAAACAGTCCCGTGAGGGACTGTTTTGTTATTGAGTCTGGGTTATTTGCCCAGATAGGCGTTGAGCATCCAGACCTGTTTTTCCTGCTCTTTGATGTAATCACTCATCAGTGACGCCGTGCCTTCGTCACCGGCGTCTGCCGCCACTGACAGCAGCTCACGCTGCTGTTGCAGCAAGATTGAATACCCTTCCAACAGCCCGCGCAACGTGCCTTTATCATCGGTCACGTTGGTGTGCTCCTTGATGTCGGCGGTTTTCAGATAGTCGCTGAAAGCGTGGCGCGGCTGTGAACCCAGCGTCAGAATACGTTCCGCCAGCTCATCCACCTTGGTCAGCAGATCGTTATATGTCTCTTCGAATTTTGCGTGCAGTTCAAAGAACTGCGGGCCGGTGATGTTCCAGTGATAGCCGCGCACGTTCATATACAGCACCTGATAGTTCGCCAATAGCGCGTTCAGCGCTTCGGCGAGTTTTGCCGATTGTTTACTGTCGAGGCCGATATGGGTTTTCGCTGCTTTCTTTGCCGTTGCCATAATAATCTTCTCCTGATTATTTGTTCCGATAGTAGACAGAATCAATTTCCATAGCTGTTACAGTAACCGGATTTATCGCAGGGTTAAACACGATAACAGGCATTATTGTTATCGCTCAAACCGATGACGATAAATCCGTCGAGCAAGTTGCCGAATCAGTTTACGCAGGATCCAACGGCGAAAAAAGCCGCTTTTATCGGTTACTTGCGCAGCGCAAGTCTTACCGCACCGGCGCCCAGCGCCATCAATAGTGCTGCGGCGATCAGCACCGTAATAAAGGCGCGATCAAAGGCCAAACGCGCCAGCTGCGTCAGCTGCTGCGCGCGATCGGCCGCCATCCCGGCCGCCAGTCGCAGAGCTTCGTCGATGCTGTCGTAAGCCAAATCGCTGACCGGCAGCTCCGCCGGCAGCGCCAGGCTGTGGCTGTAGACTGCGGTCATCAATCCGCCGAGCAGCGTCACGCCCAGTACGCCACCCAGTTCGTAGGAGACGTCTTCAATAGACGCTGCCATGCCGGACTTTTCCTCCGGCGCGTTCAGCATGATGGCGGTAGAAGCGGCGGTGATTACGCCGCCGAGGCCAAAGCCCACGAGCGCCAGGCTCGCCAATTGCAGCGCCATGCCGCTCTGGTACCACGCGGCAAGACCGGCAATGCCGAGGGTAGTCAGGACAAAACCGCCGAGGATGATGCTGCGTTCGCCGTAGCGCGGCAACAGCAGGCCGGCTACGGGCCCCGCCAGCGCTGAGGCCAGCGGGATCGGCAAAATAAACAGCGCCGCCTGCAGCGGGCTGAGGCCGAGCACCAGCTGCAGGCGTTGGCTGAGCACCAGCTCGACGCCGATCAGCGCCACCATTGACAGCAGGGCGACGCCGATGCCGCCTGCGAACAGCCGGTTGCGGAACAGAGAGAAATCGATCATCGGGTGGGCGCTGCGCTGCTGGCGACGCACGAACAACACCAGGAACAACACGCCGATCAGCGCTGCCACAAGCAAGGTGCTCACATCAGGGGCCGGTTTGCTCAGCTCCTTCAGCGCATAGATAGTGCCGACCAGACCTATCATGATCTGCACCGAGCCGACGATGTCCGAAGGGCGCGGATTGTCGCCACCACAGCGCGGTATCAGTTTCCACGCCAGCGGCCAGACCAGCAGCACGACCGGCACATTGATCAGGAACACCGAACCCCACCAGAAATACTCCAGCAGCAGGCCGCCGACCACTGGGCCGATAGCTGCGCCGCCGGAAGCCACCGAGGCCCAGATGCCGATTGCCAGCGCACGTTCGCGTTCGTCGGTAAAGACGTGGCGCACAATGGACAGCGTGGCGGGCATCATCATTGCCGCACCAACGGCGAGGAACACGCGAGCGGCGATCAGCCATTCGGCGGTAGGCGAGAAAGCGGCGCACAGCGACGCGACGGCAAACGCCGGCAGACCGGCGAGAAACAGCCGTTTATGGCCGATGCGGTCGCTCAGCATGCCGGCGCCGGGCAACAGGCCGGCCACCACCAGCGGGTAGGCGTTGACGATCCAGAGTTTTTGCGAGGCGCTGGCGTCCAGCGCCTGGGTTAACCGCGGCAGGGCGGTATATAACACCGTCATATCGATGACGATCAGGAACAGGGCGCTGGCGACCATCGTCAGGATCAACCAGCGGTTCTTGGCGTACATAATTCATATCCAGTTAAAGTGGGCGGCGCGGAGGCGCCGCCATTGCGGTAACCCTCCGGCGATGCCGGGTGGTATACTGGTGATAATATATATCCATACGTTCGTATTGAAAAGAAGGGTTTCTTAATGGGACGTCAACGCAGCATCGATCGCGACAAGGTTTTGGACACCGCCGAGGAGATCGTCGCCACCCAGGGCGCCGCCGGTTTGACCATCGACGCCGTCGCCAAAGCGATGGGGATCTCCAAGGGCGGGGTGCAGTATTGCTTCGGCAGCAAAGACGCCCTTATCGATGCCATGTTCGATCGCTGGGGTAGCGCCTATGAGACGCTGTTTACGGCGATCGCCGGCGACGCTCCTTCGCCGCAGACCGCCGTGCGGGCGCATATGCTGGCCACCCACAGTTCGGATCAGACCTCCAGCGCCAAGGCCGCCGGGCTGATGGCGACGCTGATTCAAACGCCGGAACATCTGGCGAGCACGCGCGAATGGTACCGCAGCCGTATCGCCGGTTTGGATTTGTCGACCGAAGAAGGCAAACGCGCGCGCCTGGCGTTTCTCGCCACCGAAGGCGCCTTTATGCTGCGTTACTTTGGTTTGATGGATATCGACCAGGCGGAATGGGAAACGATGTTCACCGATATGCAGGCGTTGATTTTAACGGGCAGCGCCTATCGCACTGATAGCTAGTAAAGCGTGCGGCGAAAGGCGTATGTTTATCGCACAAGATATTCCCTCGAAGAACTTTTTAGCCAGCTACTCCGTGCTGGCTTTTTTTTGTCTGCAACAAGCTTCGGACTAAAGGCCCCCTGAGTGCATGGGCACCGGTCATTACTTGCGTGCGTCCAACAGTTGCTGGGCATTTTCTGCAGTGTCGACGGTCCACGGAAACAACGCTGAGGCGATCATTTTATCGGTCATTTCCAACGTCATCTGCTCCAGCCTTCCTACCTCAACCGCCTGGCAAGCGTTGAATCTGGCGAACCGCCGTATTGCCGGTCCCGAGATAAAACCGGGCAAGGTGGTGGTGCGGGGAAAACTCGTCGTGTAACGGCATTTCTCTGCCTTTGTATGGGGGATAAAAGTAGCAGAAGGAGGCGTTACATCCAATAGACCAGTATGTTCGGTGGGCAATAGAACAACACTCCCGATATTGATGCATGGTTCATTCGTTCATAGAGTTACATGGCTGTATATAAATACAGTAACCCTGTGAGGATAATATGATGAATACTTGCCCTGATATCGCTACGTTACGAAACACTCTTCCTGGCGCAGTCGGTGAATTGATCGCCGTGACCGCATACTACGGCGATTGGAATGCCAGCAATCGTCAGCCCGTCGGCGGCGGTATCTTCGTCGCCAAAGCACAATCGACACCGATGGATGATGGCGGGATGTTCATCCGTCCCAACGCCGCTTGGTTGTGGGTGCGCGTCCTGGACGTTGCCGGTACGGTGTCGCCTTATATGTTCGGTGCGAAAGGTGACGGTATTTCAGAGGACGCCGCTGCCATTCAAGCCGCTCACGATTATGCCAGCTCGCAGGCGGTATCCAGCGGTTCACGCGTATTGAAAAACGGGAATCTGCAGTTCGGGAGCGGGCAGTTTAAATGTACGGAAACGCTGAAGCTGGATTTGAAAACCGTCGATTACGATTTCTCCGGCGCCTTGCTGGATTTTAGCGCCATGACACAGGGCAACGCCACCGAACGTAAAATCGCGATTCAATGGCAAAACAACGCCGGTTATACCCAGGGCAATCTCAGCGTGAAAAATTTGCGTATGATTGGCCCTGGCGCCAATTCATTTGTCGATGGCATGACGTTTTCTACTTCGCTCTCGGCTAACTATGGTCGCAATTCGCTGACCTTTATCGGCGGTGGGATCGAAGGTTTTGCGTATGGCATAACCGGCACTACCGATTTTTACTTCCTGCGCATGTATGGCTTTAGTTTCAATCACTGTGACATTTGCTATTACTTCCCCGACAATACTTCCAATTCCGGTGAAGAGATGAATTTCCACAGCTGCATTTTCGCTCAGAGCAATTGCGGTGTGAAATTACAGGGGGGCTACAGCTATTTTTTAAACTGTTCCTTTGATTACATTTACGGTAAGAACGGGCCGCAAACCTCCTCCAGCCATGTCGGAAAGTATATGCATATCGAGGGTGGACAACATATTTTCCGCGATTGTCACGTTGAAGGCTATGGCCCACAAAATTACATCCTGAACATTCCGGATGCTAAACTTTGCAAAGTCAACATTATCGGCGGTCTTTTTACCTTCAAAGCCGGCGGTAGCCCGACGGCCTATCCGACAACCTCTAACCCATTCTATGTGGGTAATTTGGCGCGAGTGGTATTTGATAAGGTCAATATCGGTCAGATGCAACAAGGTGGTGACGCCAACGTCAGTGGTTGGATTGATGGCACGGGTTCTGTCTCTCTACGTAATACGCAATTGCCTATCTCTTGGCCTTATCTGTTAACTCAGGTGCGAACCGATACAACCGTACAGGACAATTGGCTGGATGGCACGACGTATAGCAACGGTAGCGACAAATGGGCTGAGGAAGTTTGGGTTCTGCCGCCGGGAGGTGTTAATACGGTACGCAAATCTCGCTACGGGTGGGGTACGACTAACAGCACCAATTTCAGCCTTATTCGCCAGGCCGATTTTGTTTCATTGGGGCGCAACGCGGCCGCTGGTAATGGTGTGTTCCAGGCGGTGCTGGGAACCGTCAGCCTGAAAGGTTACGGCAGCGTTATTCACCATGTTCGCGCCAACACTTACGCGGGTGATGGGCAACGCTGCCAAGTCAAAATTCTATGGGCGAAGCTGCGCGAATATGGTCCACAACAAGACGTTGAACCCCAAATTCTCAAGCAGGAAACCGGTCACGTTTACACTTATCAATTTAGCGGCAATGAATCTGATTTGAAAAACGTTATCATCCCAGGCCAAATGCAGGGTTATCCTACGCAGCCGCCCGCCTTCGAGCGAGCGCCGGACTGGGCTACGCACGCTTTCTTGCTTATTGACGTCACTGAAATGAAAAGTAACTTTGATCTGCGCATTACGGATGTTTACCTGCGACAGGTCTGACGCGAGTACCCTGCATTAATCGAGCATGACATGCCGCACATTTCGTTACTGCATGGAATGTGCGGCCTTGACGTCCTGTGCTTGATGCGGGTGTCGCCGGCTAACGTAATGAAGCCTTTTGTGCCTTACTGAATTAAGGACAGATCTTCAGTTCGCACTTAACCCAACCCGCGTTGCCACATCGCGTGTCAAAATGGCGTTCGTTTCTTCGTCCTACAACTCCGAACGCCGGATGTAGTTCACCGTGGTTTGTACAGTTTGACCGGCTAGGATGTAAAACTGGTGCCGAATAGCAGCCGTTTGACGGCGACAGTGTCTTCGTTCGGTGCGCGGTGACCTGCACGCTGCGTTAGGGCGAGATCATGCCTTGACCGGGAACGGCGTGCCGCTCCCGGGATTGAAACCTGCCGCGTGTCAGAACACCTGCTTGAACGGCTTCACCGTCACGTCGGCATAGACCCCGGCGGCGATATAAGGGTCCTGCTGCGCCCAGGCCTGGGCTTCCGCCAGCGACTCGAATTCGGCGATCACCGTCGAACCGGTAAAGCCGGCGGTGCCGGGTTCGTTGCTGTCGATGGCCGGGTTAGGGCCGGCGACCACCAGGCGGCCGGCGTCGCGCAGCGCCTGCAGGCGCGCCAGGTGTGCCGGGCGCACCGCCAGACGGTTTTCCAGTGAGTTGGGGGCGTCTTGCGCGTAGATCAGATAAAGCATGTTTCACCTTTAAAATCATGGCTATAAAACGGTGCTACCAAAGTAGCGCAAAAGGTGCGACAGGGGAACGGTGCGCGGTGAATTTCCTGGCGGATTGGCGCTTATGCCTTGAAGCCGCTACTTTTTATTCGTATAGTGCGGCGCGCTTAAACAGACATGCCATTGAGGTGAGGATATGACGGAACTGGTAAGGGAAAAACTCGATTTGCCGGCGGGCAAAAGTAAACTACTGCTGCATTCTTGCTGCGCGCCCTGTTCCGGTGAGGTGATGGAGGCGATCCAGGCTTCCGGGATCGAGTACGCCATTTTCTTCTATAACCCCAACATTCACCCGCAAAAAGAGTATCTGCTGCGCAAGGAAGAGAACATCCGTTTCGCTGAGAAGCACGGTGTGCCGATTATCGATGCCGATTACGACACCGACAACTGGTTCGCCCGCGCCAAGGGGATGGAAAATGAGCCGGAGCGCGGCATTCGCTGCACCATGTGTTTTGACATGCGTTTTGAGCGTACGGCGCTGTATGCGCATGAGCACGGTTACGACACCATCTCCAGTTCATTGGGCATCTCGCGTTGGAAGAACATGCAGCAGATCACCGACTGCGGCATCCGGGCGGCGGAAAAATATCCTGACCTGGTGTACTGGGATTACAACTGGCGCAAGAAGGGCGGTTCGTCGCGCATGATAGAGATCAGCAAGCGCGAACGCTTCTATCAGCAGGAATACTGCGGCTGCGTCTATTCGTTGCGCGATACCAACCTGCACCGCAAGGCGCAAGGGCGGCCGCTGATTAAGCTGGGCGTGCTTTACTATGGCGATGAGGAATAACGCTTAATCACCGCAATCAACCCGCTACGGCGGGTTTTTTACTTTTGGCGCCCGGCCAAACGTTAATGAAGCGTGTTGTTCAGGCGATAAAAAAGCAACGGGCAGGTTAATATCCTTATGAGTTTGCTGGTTTTAGCCGCGCATACTGACGATTAAAGCGATAGTTTGCCTTTCGTTATTGAATATGATTGCTATTTGCATTTAAACTTGGCGAACCAGAGGAAACAGAATCATTATGCCGCTAAAAAAGATGTTCCTTAATCGCCGTATATCCGTGCCTTTCGTCTTGTCCGTAGGCCTGCACAGCGCCCTGGTGGCGGGATTGCTTTACGCTTCGGTAAAAGAAGTGGCGGAGCTGCCGAAGCCAGAGGACGCGCCGATCAGCGTCATGATGGTCAACACCGCCGCGATGGCCGAACCACCGCCACCGGCGCCGGCCGAGCCGGAACCGCCGCAGGTCGAACCTGAGCCGGAGCCTGAACCTGAACCTATCGTGGAGCCGCCGCCGAAGGCGATCGTGAAGCCAGAGCCGGTCAAGCCGAAACCGAAGCCTAAGCCGAAGCCGAAGGTAGAAAAACAGGTCAAACCGGAGCCGAAGAAGGTCGAACCGCGCGAGCCGTCGCCGTTCAACCACGATTCTCCGGCTAAACCGATCGATAAAGCGCCGGTGAAACAGGCGCCTGCCGCGCCGGTGCAGGGCAACTCGCGCGAGGTCGGGCCAAGACCGCTCAGCCGCGCCAATCCGCTTTATCCGCCGCGAGCCCAGGCTTTGCAGATCGAAGGCAACGTGCGGGTGCAGTTCGATATCGACAGCGACGGGCGCGTCAGCAACGTGCGTATCTTGTCGGCTGAGCCGCGCAACATGTTCGAACGTGAAGTGAAGCAGGCGATGCGCAAATGGCGCTATGAAGCCAAAGAAGCGAAAGATCGCACCGTCACTATCCGCTTCAAGCTGAACGGCACGACCGAATTGAACTGAATTCGGTCACCACCAAAAAGAAAGGGTCGCCTTGGCGACCCTTTTTGCATTTGCGGCGCAGCCGCAGGCTTATTCTTCGAAGCCGACGCGGAAATTCATTTTGCCCTCAGGAAGCGCGCGCGAGTTGCCTTCCGCATCAACCGCCACGTAGGTGAACACCGCTTCGGTCGCCCGGTAGCGCTGGCCGATTGGAGCGGAAGAGACTTTCTTGACCCACACTTCGATATTGATGGTGATCGAGCTGCGTCCGGTACGGATGCAGTGCGCATAGCAGCAAACCACGTCGCCTACCGCCACCGGTTTCAGGAAGGTCATGCCGTCCACGCGCACGGTCACCACGCGCCCTTCGGCGATCTCTTTTGCCTGGATGGCGCCGCCGATATCCATTTGCGACATCAGCCAGCCGCCGAAGATATCGCCGTTGGCATTGGTATCGGCCGGCATGGCCAGCGTGCGCAGCACCAGCTCGCCGCTGGGTAAAGGTCGTTGTTGTGTCATAGCAGTCTGCTTTTAAAAGGAGGGAATAACATCATACTGCCCGCGGCAAGCGCCGCAGGCATTAACAATTTTGTAACTATTTTTTCTGTTCTTCCGGCATGTGCCGGTAAATATAGATACCGCTGAGGAGGGTGAAGACCAGCGTGAGCACCGTCAGGCCAAAGACTTTGAAATTGACCCAGACGCTTTGCGGCAACCAGAAGGCGACATAGATGTTCGCCAGGCCGCAGGCCAGGAAGAAGATCGCCCAGGCCAGGTTGAGGTTACTCCACACTTTGTCCGGCAGAGTCAGCTCTTTGCCCAGCATGCGCTGAACCAGCGGTTTTTTGAGCACCCATTGGCTGATCAGCAGCGCCAGCGCGAACAGCGCGTAAATCACCGTGACCTTCCACTTGATGAACAAATCGTTGTGGAACACCAGCGTCAGGGTGCCGAACACCAACACCATCAGGAAGGTGATCAGCGTCATCTTCTCGACCTTGCGGTATTTCACCCAGGTGAACACCAGCGCCAGCGCGGTGGCGACAATTAACGCGCCGGAAGCGACGTAAATGTCGTACAGCTTGTAAAAAGCGAAAAAGACAATTAACGGGAGGAAATCAAGAAACTGCTTCATAAATCAATCCATCATCTGTTCATCGGCCGACTATACCGGATTCGGCGAGCTCTGTGTACCGCCGGGCGTTGCCGATTATCGGCGTTTGGCCGGCGGATTTCTGCCGCGAAAGCAGGAATTTGCATAAACTTACGCAAGAAAGCGCGGGCGCATTGCCAGCACGGGCCGCAGGTCGCATAGTAAGTATCATAATAACCAGATAATTTACCGCGGAAAACAGCATGCAGTGGAAATCTCTCCAGGCCCTGACGCCTGGTTTGACGCATTTATTGGGGTATCAGCGCAGCTGGCTCAAGCCGGATATTCGCGCCGGCCTTTCCGTCGCCGCCGTCGCCTTGCCGGTGGCCATCGCTTACGCCGAGCTGGCCGGGGTCAGCCCGGTGGTGGGGCTCTATTCCTGTATCTTACCGATGGTGGCCTATGCGCTGTTCGGCTCGTCACGCCAGCTGATCGTCGGGCCCGACGCCGCCACCTGTGCGGTGATCGCCGCGGTGGTGACGCCGCTGGCGGCGGGCAATATGGAGCGCCATTGGCAGCTGACCATCATGATGACCGCCATGATGGGCGGTTGGTGCCTGCTGGCCAGCCGGTTCAAACTGGGAGCACTGGCGGATCTGCTGTCGCGGCCGATCCTCAGCGGGCTGCTGAACGGCGTGGCAATTACCATTATCGTTGATCAGATCGGTAAGGTGCTGGGGTTCACGGTGCGTCCGGCGCAGCTGATCGAGCGCATCTACGCGCTGCCCGGCAATCTGCTGCACAGCGACTGGTTGACGATGGCGGTGTCATTGCTGACGCTGGTGACGCTGCTCGGATTTAAAAAATGGCGGCCTAACTGGCCGGCGCCGCTGTTTGCCATCGTGCTGGCGGCGTTCGTTACCTGGGCGGGCGGCCTGCAGCAGCATGGCGTGGTGACGGTGGGCGGTTTCAGCGGCGTGTTGCCGATCGTCCAGTGGCCGGACTTCCAGCCCGGTTTGCTGCGCGACATGGTGATCCCGGCGCTCAACCTGGCGGTGGTGAGCTTTGTCAGCATGATGCTCACCGCCCGCAGCTTCGCCGCCAAGAACGGTTATGAGGTGAACGCCGACGCCGAGTTTCGTGCGCTGGGGTTGGTGAATATCGTCTCTGCGCTGTCGCAAGGTTTCGCCATCAGCGGTGCGGACTCGCGCACTGCGGTGAATGACGCCAACGGCGGCAAGAGCCAGCTGGTGTCGATCATCGCCGCCGGGGTAATCGCCTTTGTCTTGCTGTTCCTGATGGCCCCGCTGCAGTTTATTCCGGTGGCGGGATTGGGCGTGGTGCTGATGTATGCGGCCTGGTCGCTGCTGGATATTCGCGGCATCTGGGTTTTGCGCCGCCGCAACGCACAGGCTTTCCGCCTGGCGCTATTTACCTTCCTCAGCGTGCTGCTGGTGGGGGTGATCAGCGGTATCGGGTTGGCGGTTTTGCTGGGGCTGATGCAGTTTCTGCGCACCGTCTTCCGTCCGACGGAACAGCTGCTGGGCGTCAACGACGAAGGCATGATCCATTCCATGGGCAACAACAATGGGGTGAAGGCGGTGCCTGGCGTCATGATGTATCGTTTCAATTCGCCGCTGACCTATTTCAACGTGGCCTATTTTAAACGTCGCATCCTCAATTTGGTCGACAGCACGCCGTTCCAGCCGCGCTGGGTGGTGGTGGACGCGGTAGCCAGTTTTACTCATGCCGATATCAGCGTGCTGGCGGCAATCGACGAACTGAAGCGTGATCTGTTACAGCGTAACGTTAAGTTGGTGTTGGCAGGGCGCCGCACCGAGCTGACGCGCTGGTTCCGCATCAACCGGTTAGGGCGCGACAAAGAACTGATTTTGGTGCCGGACCTGTATCTGGCGCTGAAGTTGATTCAGAGTAAGGAGCAGGCGGAAGCCGCCACTATGGGGTAAACAAAAAAGGGGCACGCCAAAGCGTGCCCCTTGCTTTGGGTTGCTTGGCGTTAGCCGCGCAACAGCATGTACAGACGGAACAGGTAGATCAGCAGCAGGGCAGACACCAGGTTGCTCAACGCGGTCAGCACCACGCTGGCGACGTTCGGCGTCAGCACCGACAGATGGCTCACCAAAAACAGCACCAGCAGCTTGGCCGCCAGCCACAGCATCATCGCAGGCACAATCACGCGCGCATTGGCGAAGGCCAATTTGCTGCTCAGTTTGAGCGAAGCGAACACGCCTTTTTTGTCGACGGAGGCGATCACCGGCGCCAGCGCGAAGGCGATCGCCATGAGCACGCCCGGCACCACAAACAGCGTCAGGCCGAGCTGGATCAGTAGGGTGCAGATAAACAGCAGCAGCAACAGACGCGGCAGATCGGGCGCCGAGGCGCCGAGCGCGCGCAGGGCGCTGGTGCGTTCTCCTTGCGACACCAGACGGATCAGCGTCAGCATCCCGCCGACCAGCAGCACGTTGCCGACCAGCGCGGAGAAGGTGGCGGCCGCCGATACTTTCAGCAGCACCATCTGCTGTTCCGGCGTCATCTGCTGGATCACTTCCTGAATGCCCATACCGGTAGATGAAGCGAAATCGCTGGTGGAGGCAGCGAGCGTCGCCAACTGTTCGGCATCGGGGCTGAAGGCCTGATTCAGCAGCACGGAGATAAACGCCGTCAACAGCGCCAGCATCAGAATGCTGGCCAGTTGGTTGCGTAAAAAATTAAAACTGTCACGGTACAAAGCGTTGGCCGTGATAGGCATGCAGACTCCTTGGCGTCGGGAAAACAGAGATAAATCAGTGGGTGATTGTACCCTGTTCCACGCCGCTGTGGCACCCCGCGAATTGCACTACGCCTATTTCTTCAACGATCGGCGTTTCAGGCAGCGATAGCGGCAAGGGCACCGGCAGGGGCGGCAGGCCGTAGCGTTCCCGGGCGCGATCGCAGGCTTCGTTGCGCAGGCCGTTTTCACCGGACTGATCGAACTCCCTGCACGGGCTGGGCCGATTGAGGTAGATCGAGCAGGACACGGCTTTGCCGATCTCGCCGTCCAGTGCATTGCAGCGGGGGGACTTGCTGTTAGTCCCCTGCATACAGCGCAGGAACGGGGTCAGCGGCTCTGTCAAGGAAAGGGGAACGGTGCCGCCGCCGTCTTCGGCTTCGGCCCAATAGAATGAAACTCGAAAATAACCGCAGCATGCGCCGCAGCTGACACAGGGATTAAGGACTTCGCTCATCTTGATTGCCCACCGACTCCTTACGGCACCAACCAAAACCAACACGGAAAATGAAATTACCTCAGCCGCATTTTTCTCCGCAACCGAAATTTGAACATGTAGATAATTTGCAACAAAATCGATTTTTTGATGCAGATCAATCCTTGATTTATTAAGCGGTTAGGTAACCTTGTTTTTAGTAGGATTTTAAATTTTTACACATAAGATGTGATCTCGATGGGATCACAAATACCCGAAAGTAGGTATATTCCCCCTCGAGAGATTAACCACACAAATGGAATGGATAATGAAAAAGACAACTCTGGTGGTATTGGCGACGATGATGGCGCCTATGTTGGCAAGTGCGCATCAGGCCGGTGATTTCCTGTTCCGCGCGGGAACCGCGACGGTGCGTCCAAATGCGGGTTCGGACAACGTATTGGGGTTGGGTTCGCTGGATGCGAAAAATAACACCCAGCTCGGTCTGACCTTCGGTTACATGGTGACGGACAACATCGGCGTTGAGTTGTTGGCCGCGACACCATTCCGCCACAAGGTTACGCTGGGCGGCACCGATCTGGCGACCGTTCACCAATTGCCTCCTACGCTGATGGCGCAATACTACTTCGGCGATAAGCAGGACAAACTGCGTCCTTACCTGGGCGTTGGCGTTAACTACACCACCTTCTTCGACGAGAAGTTCAACGACTACGGCAAAAGCGCCGGTTTGAGTAACCTCGATCTGAAAGACTCATGGGGTGTAGCGGCGCAGGCCGGTCTGGATTACAACCTGGATGAGCACTGGATGCTGAACATGTCGGTGTGGTGGATGAACATCGAAACCAAAACTCGCTTCAACGATGCGAATGGCGGGCACCACAGCTTCGATACGCGTCTGGATCCGTGGGTGTTCATGTTCGGGGCGGGTTATCGCTTCTGATGAAGGCCACAAACAGGGAGGCGTTGCGCCTCCCTGTGTCGCATTATTTAAGTTGCATCACGTTTTCAACCGATTTCACGCCGGCAACGCCGCGAGTGACCTGCACCGCACGGTTGGCGTCATCGCTGGACGTTACGAAACCGCTCAACTGAACGCGTCCTTTAAAGGTTTCCACGCTGATTTCGCGCGACTTGATGTTTTTATCCGCCAGCAGTGCCGATTTCACTTTGGTGGTGATCACCGTGTCATCGATATAACCGCCTGTTCCCTCTGATTTTGCCGTCGGCGCGCAAGCGCTCACCGCGACCGCCACAACGGCTGCCATGCACAAGGCCGAAAGGGTTTTAAAAAGCTTCATAAATTACTCTCCATGCAATGTTATGGTTGAAATTCGTACAGTTTTTCGCCGCAGCGTGCGCATTCCCCAAGCAAACAAAGAAATGCATAGCGAACAAAGTTCATTGTGAGACAAGACCAGGGTTTGTTCAAACTTTTGCTGCAAATAAATGGAACAAACCTTGAGGGGAAACAAGCTGTTAAAGCGAGCGCCGACAGGGCGCTCGCTAAAGAGGATCACGCCCGGGTGGCGCGTTTCATATTGCTGACGAAGGCCGCCAGCTTGGTCAGCATCTCCGCCGGGTTGGCATGGTGCTGTTCGATGATTTTGACGATGGCCGAGCCGGAGATCGCGCCGGCGGCCCCGGCCTGCAGCGCAGCTTTCACCTGTTCGGGTTCGGAGATGCCGAAGCCTTGCAGCGGTGGTGCGGCGTGATACTCGCGCAGTTTGTTCACCAGGTGATGCAGCGGCAGCTGCGCCCGGCTTTCGGTGCCGGTCACCCCGGCGCGCGACAGCAGGTAAGTATAGCCGCGGCCGTGCGAGGCGATTTCACGCAGCAGATCGTCATCGGCGTTCGGTGGGCAAATGAAGATCGGTGCGATACCGTGGCGAGCGGCGGCGGCGCGGAACGGCGCAGACTCTTCAAACGGCACGTCGGCGACCAGCACCGAATCCACGCCCACTTCGGCGCAGCGTTGGTAAAACGCATCGATGCCTTTATGGAACACCAGGTTGGCGTACATCAGCAGGCCGATGGGAATGGTCGGGTGCTTCTGGCGGATAGCCGCCAACATCTCGAAGCACTGGGTAGGCGTGACGCCGGCGGCGAAGGCGCGCAGCGTCGCGCTTTGGATGGTTGGGCCATCCGCCAGCGGATCGGAGAAGGGGATGCCCAGCTCCAGCGCGTCCGCGCCGGCTTCGATCAGGGTGTCGATAATCTGCAGCGACAGCGCCGGATTAGGATCGCCCAGCGTCACAAACGGGACGAAGGCGCCTTCCTTGCTGCTTTCCAGACGCGTGAACAGTTGCTGATAACGTTCCATCAGATTTCTCCCCGTGCTTTCAAAATGTCGTGAACGGTAAATATGTCTTTGTCGCCGCGGCCGGACAGGTTGACCACCAGGATCTGCTCTTTTTGCGGTGTTTCACGGATCATTTTCAGCGCGTGCGCCAGGGCGTGTGAAGACTCCAGCGCCGGAATGATGCCTTCATGGCGCGACAGCGCCTTGAACGCTTCCAGCGCTTCGTCGTCGGTGATCGACACGTATTCGGCGCGGCCGATGCTGTTCAGGAAGGCGTGTTGCGGCCCGACGGACGGGAAGTCCAGCCCGGCGGAGATCGAATAGGATTCTTCAATCTGACCTTCGGCGGTCTGCATCATCGGCGCCTTCATGCCGAAGTAGATGCCGACGTGACCGTGCTTCAGCGGCGCGCCGTGCTGGCCGGTTTCGATGCCCAGACCGGCGGGCTCCACGCCGATCAGCCCAACGTCGGCGTCATCGATAAAGTCGGCGAACATGCCGATGGCGTTGGAGCCGCCGCCGACGCAGGCGATGACCGCATCCGGCAGGCGGCCTTCGCGCTCCAGCACCTGCGCTTTGGTTTCTTCGCCGATCATGCGCTGGAATTCACGCACGATGGTGGGGTAAGGGTGCGGGCCGGCGGCGGTGCCGAGCATATAGTGCGCGGTTTCATAGCTGCCGGACCAGTCGCGCAACGCTTCGTTGCAGGCGTCTTTCAGGGTGGCGGAACCGCTGTGCACCGGGATCACTTCAGCGCCCATCAGCCGCATGCGGAACACGTTAGGCGACTGGCGTTCGACGTCTTTGGCGCCCATATAGATGCGGCATTTCAGGCCGAGCAGCGCACAGGCCAGCGCTGAAGCGACGCCGTGTTGGCCCGCGCCGGTTTCCGCAATGATCTCGGTTTTGCCCATGCGCTTGGCCAGCAGGGCCTGGCCCAGCACCTGGTTGGTCTTGTGCGCGCCGCCGTGCAGCAGGTCTTCACGCTTCAGATAAAGCTTGGTGTTGCTGCCGGCGGTGAGGTTTTTGCACAGCGTCAGCGCCGTCGGGCGGCCCGCGTAGTTCTTCAACAGGTCGATAAATTCCGCCTGGAATTCCGGATCGCGCTGCGCGCTGACAAAGGCTTCTTCCAGTTGTTTCAGGGCCGGCATCAGAATTTGCGGCACATATTGGCCACCAAATTCGCCGAAGTAGGGGTTAAGCAGCGTCATGATAGTTCCCGTTATTATCCGTTATTAATATAGAGCCGTATTCAGTAGGCGCGCAGGGTCTGGAAGACCGAGGCCAGGCGCGCGGGATCTTTGATGCCCGGTTCGCTTTCCACGCCGGAGTTGAAGTCCAGCCCGGCGCAGCCGAGCTTGGCCGCTTCGACGCAGTTGTCGGCGCGCAGGCCGCCCGCCAGCATCACGTTAGTCAGATCTTCGCCTTGCAATACCGACCAGTCGAAGCGTTGGCCGGTGCCGCCGGCGCCGTTGTCCAGCAGATAACGGTCTACATGCTGCAGATCGCGCGCCGGCACCCGATCTTTCACGCTCAACGCTTTCCAGATGCGGCAATCGGCCGGCAAGCGGGCGCGCAGGGCGCTGATATAGGCCTGATCTTCCGCGCCGTGCAATTGCACCGCATGCAGACCGAGGCGCTCAACGGTCAGCGCCACGGTATCGACCTGGGCGTCGCAGAACACGCCGACGTATTTCAGGGGCGCGCCGGAGATCACTTCGCGGGCGCGGGTGATGTCCACATACCGCGGTGAACGCCCAACGAAGATTAGCCCGCCGTAGATGGCGCCGGCCTGATAGGCGGCGGCGGCGTCCTGCGGACGGGTCAGGCCGCACACTTTGTTGTCACCCAAGATCACGCGGCGCACGGCGGCGCGCAGATCGGGTTCCGACATCAGCGCACTGCCGATCAGGAAGCCGTTGGCGTAATGGCTCAGCTCGCGGATCTGCCCGTAATTGTTGATGCCCGACTCGCTGATCACCGTCACGCCATGCGGCACGCGCGGCGCCAGTTGGCGGGTGCGATCCAGGTCGATGCTCAGATCGCGCAGATCGCGGTTGTTGATGCCGACTACGCGCGCTTCCAGCGCGATTGCGCGCTGCAGCTCTTCTTCACTGATCACTTCAGTCAGCACGCCCATATTCAGGCTGTGGGCCACCGCCGCCAGCTGGCGGTACTGCTCGTCGGTCAACACCGACAGCATCAGCAGAATGGCATCGGCCTGATAGTAGCGCGCCAGGTAAATCTGATACGGGTCGATGATAAAGTCTTTACACAACACCGGCTGGCTGACGGTTTTACTGACCAGCGGCAGGAAATCGAAACTGCCCTGGAAGTATTTTTCGTCGGTCAGCACCGAGATCGCCGAGGCGAAATCTTTATAGACCGTGGCGATCTCCACCGGATCAAAGTTTTCGCGAATCAGTCCCTTGGAAGGAGAGGCTTTCTTGCATTCGAGAATGAACGCCGTCCGGGTGCCCTGCAGCGCGTGATAGAAGCTGCGTTCGCTCGATACGATGTCATTCTGAAAGCCGGCCAGGGGCTGTTGCTGTTGTCGCGCCGCGATCCATTGCGCTTTGTCGCGGACAATCTTGTGTAGCACGGTTTCCTGCATCATTTATCCTCTTGCCGCCAGTGCGATGACACGCTCATAGGCCTGCCCGCTGTTGATCATATCCAGTGCCTGCCGCGCATTTTGGCGCAGGTCTTCATGTCCGAATAACTTCAGAAGCAACGCGACGTTGGCCGCGACCGCCGCAGCGTGCGCCGGCTCGCCTTTACCTTGTAACAGCCGCGCCAAAATGTCACGGTTTTCTTCCGGCGTGCCGCCCAGCAAGGCTTCCAGCGGATAGGTCTCCAATCCGAAGGACTGCGGCGTGAGCTGGTAGCTGCTGATTTCGCCGTTGTTCAATTCCGCTACGTGCGTCGTGGCGTGGATCGCCACCTCGTCCATGCCGCCGCCGTGAACCACCGCCGCGCGCTGATAACCCAGTACGCGCAGGGTTTCGGCAATCGGCAGCACCAGTTCCGGGCTGTACACGCCGATCAGCGCCAGCGGCGGACGTGCCGGGTTGATCAGCGGACCCAGCACGTTGAACAGCGTGCGGGTTTTCAACTGCTGGCGCACCGGCATGGCGTGACGAAAACCGGTGTGATACTGCGGCGCGAACAGGAAACACACGCCGAGATCGTCCAGCGCCTTGCGCGCATCTTCCGCCGGCAGATCCAGGCGGATGCCGAACGCCGCGAGCAGGTCCGAAGAGCCGGAGCGGCTGGAGACGCTGCGGTTACCGTGTTTGGCGATCTTCGCGCCGCACGCCGCCGCCACGAAGGCGCTGGCGGTGGAAATATTGATGCTGTTGGTACCGTCGCCGCCGGTACCGACGATATCGGCGAACAGGTAGTCAGGGCGCGGGAACGGCTGAGCGTCGTCCAGCAGCGCTTTGGCGGCGCCGGCGATCTCCTCCGGGCGCTCGCCGCGGACTTTCATGCTGATCAACGCCGCTGCCAGTTGGCTCGGCTCCAATTCGCCGCGCACGATGGCGCTGAACAGCTGTTGGCTTTCCTGCTGGCTCATCGACTCGGCGCGGTACAGTTTCTCAAGAATAGGTTGCATCGTCGTGTTCCTTATATTACTTCGCCAGCGCCCAGGCCAGGGTCTGCTCAAGCAGGCGCGCGCCGTGGGTGGTCAGAATCGATTCCGGATGGAACTGGAAGCCGCACACGCGGCGACGATCGTCGCGCACCGCCATCACCATCTCGCCGAAACGGGCGTTGACGGTCAGATCGGCCGGGATATTACTGCCGACCAGCGAGTGGTAGCGCGCCACTGGCAGCGGGTTCGCCATGCCGGCGAACATGCCCTCACCATCGTGAACGATCGCGGAGGCTTTGCCGTGCAGGATCTCGCCCGCTTGGCCGACCTGGCCGCCGTAGGCTTCGACGATCGCCTGGTGGCCGAGGCAGATGCCGATGATCGGCAGCCGGCCGAGCAGGCGCTGCAGCAGTTCCGGCATGCAGCCCGCTTCGGACGGCGTGCCGGGGCCGGGCGAGAGCATCAGCACCGGCTGGGTCATGTGCTCCAGGCGTTCGATGATCACCTCGGCGGCGATCTGGTTACGGTAAATCACCACCTGGTGGCCGCTGGCGCGCAGCTGATCGACCAGGTTGTAGGTAAAGGAGTCGACGTTGTCGAGCAGCAGGATATCGGCCATCAGAACACCTCCTTGGCATGGTGCGCAGTGGCGATGGCGCGCAGCACGGCACGGGCTTTGTTGCGGGTTTCGTCGGCTTCCGCCTGCGGGATGGAATCCAACACTACGCCGGCGCCGGCCTGCACGGTGGCGATGCCGTCTTCAACGTAGGCGGAACGAATGACGATGCAGGTATCCAGATCGCCGGTGGCGGTGAAGTAACCCACCGCGCCGCCGTAGCTGCCGCGGCGCGTGCCTTCCGAGGCGGCGATCAGCTGCATCGCCCGCACTTTCGGCGCGCCGCTCAGGGTGCCCATGTTCATGCAGGCCTGGTAGGCGTGCAGCACGTCGAGATCGGCGCGCAGGGTACCCACCACCCGGGAAACCAGGTGCATGACGAATGAATAGCGATCCACCTTGGTCAGGTCGGCCACATAGCGGCTGCCGGCCTGGCAGATACGCGCCAGATCGTTGCGCGCCAGGTCGACCAGCATCAGGTGCTCGGCCAGCTCTTTGTGGTCGGTGCGCATTTCCAGCTCGATGCGGCTGTCGAGATCCAGATCCAGCGAACCGTCAGCACGGCGGCCGCGCGGGCGAGTGCCGGCGATCGGGTAGATTTCGATTTGGCGATTGCCCGCGTCGTATTTCAGCGCGCTCTCAGGCGAAGCGCCGAACAGGGTGAAGTCATTATCCTGCATGAAGAACATGTACGGGCTGGGGTTGTTGTCTTTCAAGGTTTGGTAGGCCGCCAGCGGTGCCGGGCACGGCAGGGAGAAGCGGCGCGACGGCACCACCTGGAAAATCTCGCCCTGACGGATAGCTTCCTGCAGCCCACTGACCACCGCGCCGTACTCTTCGTCGCTCTGGTTGCAGCTCAGCTGCATATTCTCGAGCTTTTGGTGCGGGATCGGTTGCGGGGTTTGTTGCAACTCGGCCTGCAGCTGTTCCAGGCGTTGCTGCAAACGCTGCGCTTCACTCGCTTGCTCGCTGAAGACGCTGGCTTGCAGACGAGCCGAGCCGCGTTGGTGATCCAACACCAACAGGGTTTCCGCCAGATAGAAGCAGAAGTCCGGGCAGCGCTGATCCTGGCGCAGCGCCGGCAGATCTTCGAAACCGGCGACCAAATCGTAGGCGAACAGGCCGCCCAGCATCACGGCTTCGCGCTCGTCCGACGGGGAGTCCACCAGGGTCAGCAGTGTGCGCAGCGCGTCGAACACCGACAGTGAGCGCAGGCGGGCGTCTTCGTCTTGCACCGCATCGATCGCGGGGAAGGTCAGCTCGCGGCCGTTGGGGCGCGCCTGATTGCGCACCTCGGGCGGCAGCGCTTCGTCCAGCAGCGGCAGCAGCGCCGCGCCGTTGGCGGTCAGCGCCTGCACGCTGACGGCGCGGCCCAGTGCGGTAATGCGCAGCGCGCTGTCAATCACCAGCAGGCTCTGCAGATTCTGTTTGCTGTTGATTTCCGCCGATTCCAGCAGCAGGGTGGCCGGACGGGCGCCGCACAGCTGGTGGAAAATGGTGGTGGGGTCGCCCCGGTAGCTGGCTTGCGCCTTCAGCAATGTCAGTTGTGGTTTGGTGTTCATCATCGGTGGTTCCAGTGAATTCTGTCCATAAAAAAGCCCGCATCAGGTGCGGGCTCAGGAAATCTGCATTGTCAGATGACAGCTATGCGCGATTACACCGCCCGCAAGAGGGAGGTACGCCACCAACCGTGAAGAGAAATGTATTTGTTCATTTGCAGACTCTCTTTGTTAACTCTCATCCGACACGGCCGTTGCCGTGAACTTGTGTACTAGTTAACTGGTTCGCGACGGCAAAGTCAACCCTCTTTTTGCACAATGTTTTAGCGGTCAGCGTGAATTCTGTTCATCATCCGCCTGGCGCCTGCGGCCAGGGCAGAATAGATTTCCGTCCGGCCGCCGATCGCGGGTATGATAGAAAACCAAGCCATTGCCGGATATCCGTTTTGACAGACAGTAACCCCCAATCCACCGCTTTTACTCTGTATGACCTCCACAGCCACACAACCGCCTCAGACGGCTACCTGACGCCGACGCAGCTGGTGCAGCGGGCAGTCGAGATGCGCGTGGGCGTGCTGGCGATCACCGATCACGATACCACCGCCGGGCTGGCCGAAGCCGCCGCCGCCATTGCGGAGCAGGCGTTGCCGCTGCGGTTGGTTAATGGGGTGGAAATCTCGACGCTGTGGGAAAATCATGAGATCCATATCGTTGGGTTGGGCATGGACGTCGCGCACCCGGCGCTGGTGGCGCTATTGGCGGAGCAAACCGAACGCCGCAATCGGCGGGCGCAGGAGATCGGTGTACGGTTGGCTAAAGCGCGCATTCCCGACGCCTATGCCGGCGCCCAGCGGCTGGCGGGCATCGGCGCGGTAACCCGCGGCCATTTCGCCCGTTACCTGGTGGAGATTGGCGTGGCGGACAACATGGCGCAGGTATTCAAGAAATACCTGGCCAAGGGCAAAACCGGCTACGTGCCGCCGCAGTGGTGTACAATAGAACAAGCCATTGATGCAATTCATCAATCGGGCGGTCAGGCGGTGATGGCGCATCCTGGCCGTTACGATCTGACCGCGAAGTGGTTGAAACGTTTGTTGGCGCATTTCGCCGAACACGGTGGCGACGCTATGGAGGTGGCGCAGTGCCAGCAGGCACCGCATGAGCGTTCGCAGCTGGCGAAATACGCCCAGGACTACCGCCTGTTGGCCTCGCAAGGCTCTGATTTTCATCAGCCTTGTTCGTGGATCGAACTGGGCCGCAAACTGTGGTTGCCGGGCGGCGTCGAGCCAGTGTGGCGCGATTGGCCGCAACCGGGCGAGGCGGTCTGATTTTACGCGCGTGGCAACGCGCGCGGGCATCATTTTAGGAGCAAGTCATGAGTCAGCTATTTTATATTCACCCGGACAACCCGCAGCCGCGTTTGATTAACCAGGCAGTCGAGGTACTGCGCAAGGGCGGGGTGATCGTTTATCCCACCGATTCCGGCTATGCACTGGGTTGTATGCTGGAAGAGAAGGCGGCGATGGAACGCATTTGCCGCATCCGTCAATTGGACGGCAACCACAACTTTACCCTGATGTGCCGCGATCTGTCCGAGTTGTCGACCTATGCGCACGTCGATAATACGGCGTTCCGCCTGATCAAAAACAATACGCCGGGCAACTACACCTTCATTCTGAAAGCGACCAAAGAAGTACCGCGCCGCCTGATGAATGAAAAGCGTAAAACCATTGGCCTGCGCGTGCCGTCGAACCCGATCGCGCTGGCGCTGCTGGAAGCGCTGAACGAGCCGATGATGTCCACCACCCTGATGCTGCCGGGCAATGACTTTGCTGAGTCCGATCCGGAAGAGATTAGCGATCACTTGGGCAAGGTGGTCGATCTGGTGATCCACGGTGGTTTCCTCGGCCAGCAGCCGACTACGGTTATCGATCTGACCGAATCCTCGCCGGAAGTGGTGCGTGAAGGGGCGGGCGACGCGGCGCCTTTCCGTTGATGTAAATTGTTGCCACCTTGCCCATTGTCTGAAAATCGGCTGAAACGCCGCTATTTCGCGTGAAAGCCGCTATCCTTGAATACTTCAGAATTGATAATGGGCAGGATGCGCAGCAATGATTAAACAGGTTTCTTTTTTAGCGGCCTTATTATTTTCCTCAATGGCAAATGCGGGTTTTTATTCAGGCAGCGCCTTGCTGTCGGAATCCGGCGGTTACGTAAAAAATAAAAGTGGTGAAGCCACCGTTGCCGAAGCGCTGAATGGCGGCATGTTCATGGGATATGTGGCCGGCGTATTCGATACCTATTCCATGCAGGGCAATCGCAATATCTGCCCGGAAGCCGGGATGAGCATCGGCATAGCCGCCGACGCGGTGATGCAGTATTTGAACGAACATCCTGAGCAACTGCATTATTCGGCACCGTCGGTGATCATGTTGGCGTTAAGCGCCGCCTATCCCTGCGTTCGTCATTAAGTTCCTATTCCAATAGGTGCGCATTTTTTCAGTAAGGTGCGCTCGGACTCTTTCCGCACGAACTTCAATAACCGGCCTACCGGCAATTCGGCTCGCCGCTGCAACGCATGGCGGGGATGAGCGCGCCGCCGCCGTGCCGGCATATTTACTCGTTGGATCGCTGCGACGATTATCTGCGGCGGCGGCAGGCATTTGCCGCCGAGCAGCCGTTTTTCTCCGTGGTGCGTTTAGGAGAGGCTCGCACTCACCTCGACATTCTGGAACGGCCCGACGCGGTGCTGTGGGCGGTGGAGGATATTTTGTCCATCGCCCTCAAATAACAGGATAGCGGTATTATACTGGCTGGCGAAATCGTTACGGCCCCCCTGAATTAAGAGGTCATATGTCATTGAAAAAGCACTTGGAGCAACTGTTCAATTATAAGCAATGGGCGGATGCGGAGACCTTCGCCGCCATTCGAAAAGTGGATGCCGATGCATGGCCTAAGCAGCGTCATTTGATGCTTCGCTTGATGAATCATATCTATGTCGTCGATCAGATTTTTATCGCCAATTTGCAAGGGCAACGCCATGGCTATACGGCGCTGAACACCCAAGAAACCCCAACGCTGGAAGCGCTGGAAGAGGCGATGTTGGCCAGCGATCGAGGCTACCTCGCGTATATCGCTTCGCTGAGCGAAGCGCAACTGGATGAGCGCATTCATTTTACCTTCGTCGACGGCGGCCCTGGGGATATGCTGCGACGGGAAATGTTGGCGCACGTTGAGCATCATGGCTGCTACCACCGTGGTGCGGTGGGATGGCTGATTACTGAAAGTGCTGTCAAAGCGCCACAGGATGTTTTGACCGTGTTTGTACGCGATGGGGGTGTAGCTTAATCGTCGAGCGCTGTACCAACATAACGCAGACAGGAGATGCGGTGGCCGAAACCCTCCGATAAAGTGGGTTTCAACACCTTAGAAAGCCTGTATAATGCGCGGTTCGATCCTGATAAACGTATTATTACCGTTGTGGTGCTTGGCCGCGGCGGTTATCCCCCCGACGCCTGTGAAGGCGACATTAGAGGTTGCTCAATGAGCGAAAAGTTACAGAAAGTTTTAGCGCGCGCCGGGCATGGCTCGCGTCGTGAAATCGAAACCATGATTGAAGCCGGGCGCGTCAGCGTCGACGGCAAGGTCGCCAAGTTGGGCGATCGCGTTGAAGTGACGCCGGCGATGAAAATTCGTCTGGACGGCCATGTTCTGTCGATCAAAGAATCCGAAGAGGTGGTTTGCCGGGTGTTGGCTTACTACAAACCGGAAGGCGAGCTGTGTACCCGCAGCGATCCTGAAGGCCGCCCGACGGTGTTCGATCGTCTGCCAAAGCTGCGCGGTTCACGCTGGGTGGCGGTAGGGCGCCTGGACGTCAACACCTCCGGTCTGCTGCTGTTTACCACCGATGGCGAGCTGGCCAACCGTCTGATGCACCCGAGCCGTGAAGTGGAGCGCGAGTACGCGGTGCGCGTGTTCGGTCAGGTCGACGATGCGAAAGTGAAGCTGCTGAGCAAAGGCGTGCAGTTGGAAGACGGCCCGGCCGCCTTCCGCACCATCAGCTTCCAGGGTGGTGAAGGCCTCAACCAGTGGTACAACGTGACCCTGACCGAAGGCCGCAACCGTGAAGTGCGTCGCCTGTGGGAAGCGGTGGGCGTGCAGGTGAGCCGCCTGATCCGTGTGCGCTACGGCGACATCGATCTGCCGAAAGGCTTGCCGCGCGGCGGTTGGGCTGAGCTGGATCTGCCGGCTATCAACTACCTGCGCGAGCTGGTGGAATTGAAACCGGAAACGGTCAGCAAAATGCCGGTGGAGCGTGAGCGCCGCCGCGTGAAGGCTAACCAGATCCGCCGCGCGGTCAAGCGCCACTCGCAGGTGGCCGGCAGTGGTCGCCGCAGTGCGCCCGGCAGCAAGCCGGGTAAACCGAGCAAGCCAAGCAAACGCAGCTAACCTCTCATTCTGGCCCCGTTCGGGGCCAGAACTTTTTGTTACCAATCGATCCCCTGCTGTGCTTTCAAGCCAGCATCGAACGCGTGTTTCACCGGCCGCATCTCGGTAACCGTATCCGCCAGTTCCAACAGATCGCGATGACAACCGCGGCCGGTCAGGATCACCGTTTGGTGCGCAGGGCGCTGCAGTAACGCTGCCTTGAGTTCTTCCAGTTCCAGATAGCCGTAGGTCAGCATGTAGGTCACTTCGTCCAACAGCACCAGATCCAGGCTGTTGTCGGCCAGCATGCGTTTACCGTGCTGCCACACCGCCTGGCAGGCGGCGGTATCGCCGGCTTTATTCTGCGTCTCCCAGGTGAAGCCGGTAGCCATCACCTGAAACTCAACGCCGTGTTGCTGCAGCAGATTCTTTTCGCCGTTGGGCCATTCGCCCTTGATGAATTGGATCACCCCGGCGCGCATGCCGTGGCCAACCGCCCGGGTGACGGTGCCGAAGGCGGCGGTGGTTTTACCTTTGCCGTTGCCGGTAAATACCAGCAGCAGGCCGCGCGTGTCCTGCGCCGCGGCGATGCGCGCATCGACCTGTTCTTTCAGGCGCTGCTGGCGCTGTTGATGACGATCTTCCGCCATGAAAACGCTCCTTATTCGGCCGCGCCGGGTTTACGGTTCGGCTGTGCGTCGAAGCTCATGCCGGTCTTGCGGCGGCTGTCTTCACCCATCAGATAAAGGTATAGCGGCATGATATCGGCTGGGGTTTTCAGCTTGTTCTTGTCCTCGTGGGGGAAGGCAGATGCGCGCATTTTGGTACGGGTGCCACCCGGATTGATGCAGTTCACCCGCAGATTGCGATTTTTGTACTCGTCGGCCAACACCTGCATCATGCCTTCGGTGGCGAACTTCGACACCGCATAGGCGCCCCAGTCTGCGCGGCCGGTGCGCCCGACGCTGGAGCTGGTGAACACCAGTGAACCGGCGTGGGATTTCAGCAGCAGCGGCAGCAGCGCCTGAGTCAGCATAAAGGTGGCGTTGACGTTAACCTGCATCACCTCTTGCCACATGGTCATCGACAGGTCGGCCATCGGCGCGATGTCGCCGAGCAGGCCGGCGTTGTGCAGCACGCCGTCAAGGCGGGGGATCTGGCCGGCCAGATCATCGGCTATCTGTCGGCATTGGTCCTGCGTGGCGTGCAGCAAATCCAGCGTCACCACCAGGGCCGGTGCGCCGCCCTGGGCCGCGATCTCTTGTTGTACCGCCAACAGTTTGCTCTCTGTGCGCCCCAGCAATACCAGCTGAGCGCCGAAGCGTGCGTAGGTCAGCGCCGCTTCGCGGCCGATGCCGTCGCCGGCGCCGGTGACCAAGATGATACGTTGTTCGAGCAGATCTTGTTTGGGTTGGTAATGCACGATAAATCCTCGCCTGGGTAGCTGTTCTCCCGCGAATATCGGGGAGCAAGGGTGAAACGCGCGGCCGGAGCGGGAGCGAAGGCTCGACCGTCTGCGGGCCGCGCAGCGAATCCGTCTCATCGTATTGATGAATAATGGGTGTTATATGCCTTAATCCGTGGGCATTTTCAATGCGTAGCAGGCTGAAATGGCATTCTTTTGTAACAAAAGCGCGGCAGCGGCAGCTTGGTTCGGCCGCAAATCGTCCCCATAGTGATGCTCCGGGCGCAATGAATTTTCATTTAGCCGCGACAGCAGCCGCTGCGGTTGGCTAAAATGGAGAGAAGCATACTAACAACCTGTAAATAAAGGCGGAATCTGTGGAGTTTATATCTGTTTATGGCCTGTTTCTGGCCAAGGTCGCCACGGTGGTGCTTGCCATCGCCGCGTTGGCCATACTGGCAGTCAGTTTGGGGCAACGCAAGAACCGCCAGAAAGGGGAGCTGCAGCTGACCGATCTCGGTGAGCAGTATCGTGAGATGCAGCGTGATATGCGTTTGGCGCGCATGGATACCGCCGAGCAGAAGGTGTGGCTGAAACAGTTCAAGAAGCAGACCAAGGCCGACGAAAAGCTGAAGAAGCAGCGCGCCAAGTCCGGGGCGGTAGAAGTGAGCAAGCCATGCCTGTACGTGCTGGACTTCAAAGGCAGCATGGACGCGCACGAGGTAACGTCGCTGCGCGAAGAGATCTCGGCGGTGCTGGCAGTAGCGTCGGCGCAGGATGAAGTTCTGCTGCGCCTGGAAAGCCCTGGCGGGGTGGTGCACGGCTACGGCCTGGCTGCCTCGCAGTTGGAGCGTCTGCGCAAAGGCGGTATTCGCCTGACGGTAGCGGTGGATAAAGTGGCGGCTAGCGGTGGTTACATGATGGCCTGCGTCGCGGATCGTATTGTGGCGGCGCCGTTCGCCATCATCGGCTCCATCGGCGTGGTGGCGCAGATCCCGAACTTCCACCGCCTGCTGAAAAAGAACGACATCGACGTGGAGCTGCACACCGCCGGGCAGTTCAAACGCACGCTGACGCTGTTCGGGGAAAACACCGAACAGGGGCGCGAGAAGTTCCGCGAAGATCTGAACGAAACGCATGAGCTGTTCAAGCGCTTCGTACATGAGCAGCGCCCGTCGCTGGACATCGACAGCGTCGCCACCGGCGAGCACTGGTTCGGTTCACAGGCGAAAGAGAAGGGCCTGGTCGACGCCATCGGCACCAGCGATGATTTGCTGATCGCCGAGCTGGATAACCATGACGTGATTGCCGTGCGCTATACACGCCGCAAGCGCCTGATGGATCGTTTCACCGGCAGCGCGGCGGAAAGCGTCGATCGGTTGTTGTTGCGCTGGTGGCAGCGTGGGGAAAAGCCGCTGCTGTAACGGCGGCGATAGCATGAATTAACGGGGGCCATTCGCCCCCGTTTTCTTTTCTCAATCGACCAGGTGGTATTTTTCCGAAAGCAGATGGGCCAAATGTTTAAACATATTAAATACGGCGGTGGTTTTGGCGGTGGGCAATCCGTCGGCATCTAAAAAGTATTCGCCGCGGAAAACTAAAACGCCGCTTTTTTGTTCAACATCGGTGGCGATCATGCCGTGCAGATAATCTTCATGTTGGCGGATGATGTTATTTGCTTCTACCAGCAGGGCCTCGCGGCCGATAGGTGTAGTATTCGTGCGCATTATTAGACTCCAAACAAAAAACTCTGCGCATATTCTAACGCCGGTTCGCTTTTATCCGCAAACCGACTAAGGTTTATTTGCCGTCTGGATGGCCATGGGCGGCCGCCGGTTGGCGAAATCGCTCTTTCCGTGCTAATTAGGTTGCGTGACGCTTTTTATCAGGTACAGTGTGGGATTTTGCGGCGTCAGGTGGAAGGTTTTGTTTACGCCATGAATAAAACTCACACAGCCATACTTCTGGGGCATGGGTGAATAGCAGGCAGGATCAACAACTTGCGTTCAGGTTGAGCAGTTGGGCAACCAAAAGAAAAAAATCTGTTGATCTCTTGCCAGACTGCCGCAATATAAAAAAAGAGACACGAATTGCCGCGGCACGGCGAGATAAAAGACTTCTTTTTAGAAGAAATAAATTAGGTAAAGGTAAATATGGGTAAAGCTCTCGTAATAGTTGAGTCCCCGGCAAAAGCCAAAACTATTAATAAATATTTAGGAAGTGACTACGTGGTGAAGTCCAGCGTCGGTCACATCCGTGATTTGCCGACCAGTGGCTCAGCCAGCAAAAAGAGCGCTGACTCAACCGAAGACAAAGCCAAGAAAAAAGTTAAAAAAGATGAGAAGGCGGCGCTGGTAAATCGCATGGGCGTCGATCCTTACCACGGCTGGAAAGCACATTATGAAATCCTGCCGGGTAAAGAAAAAGTAGTCGCCGAGTTAAAATCGTTGGCGGAAAACGCCGACCACATTTATCTCGCAACCGACCTTGACCGCGAAGGGGAGGCCATCGCCTGGCACCTGCGGGAAGTGATCGGTGGGGATGACAAACGCTTTAGCCGCGTGGTGTTTAACGAAATCACCAAAAACGCGATCCAACAGGCGTTCAAACAGCCGGGCGAGCTGAACATTGACCGCGTCAACGCGCAGCAGGCACGCCGGTTTATGGACCGTGTGGTGGGCTATATGGTCTCGCCGCTGCTGTGGAAGAAAATTGCCCGCGGCCTGTCCGCCGGGCGCGTGCAGTCTGTGGCGGTGCGCCTGGTGGTCGAGCGCGAGCGCGACATCAAGGCCTTCGTGCCGGAAGAGTACTGGGAGCTGCATGCCGATCTGCTGGCGAAGGGGGAAACCGCGCTGCAGATGGAAGTGACCCACGCGCACGACAAACCGTTCAAGCCGGTCAACCGCGAGCAAACTCACGCCGCGGTCAAGCTGCTGGAAAAAGCCCGCTATACGGTGCTGGATCGCGAAGACAAACCGACCAGCAGCAAGCCGGGCGCGCCTTTCATTACCTCTACGCTGCAACAGGCCGCCAGTACCCGCCTGAGCTTCGGCGTGAAGAAAACCATGATGATGGCGCAACGGCTGTATGAAGCCGGCCACATCACTTATATGCGTACCGATTCCACCAACCTGAGCCAGGATGCGCTCAACATGGTGCGTGGCTACATCGGCGACAATTTCGGCGATAAATACCTGCCGAAGGCGCCGAATCAGTACAGCAGCAAAGAGAATTCGCAGGAAGCGCACGAAGCGATCCGCCCTTCGGACGTGAACGTGCTCGCCGAGCAGTTGAAAGACATGGAAGCGGACGCGCAGAAGCTGTATCAGCTGATCTGGCGCCAGTTCGTCGCCTGCCAGATGACGCCGGCGCAATACGATTCGACCACGCTGACGGTGAAAGCCGGCGATTATCAGCTGCGCGCCAAGGGCCGCACGTTGCGCTTTGACGGCTGGACCAAGGTGATGCCGGCGCTGCGCAAGGGCGATGAAGATCGTACCCTGCCATACGTCGAAATTGGCAGCGAGCTGGATCTGCAGAAACTGATCCCAAGCCAGCACTTCACCAAGCCACCGGCGCGCTACAGCGAAGCCTCGCTGGTGAAAGAGCTGGAAAAACGCGGTATCGGCCGCCCGTCCACTTACGCCTCTATCATTTCGACTATCCAGGATCGCGGCTATGTGCGGGTGGAAAGTCGCCGTTTCTATGCCGAGAAAATGGGCGAGATCGTGACCGATCGCCTGGAAGAAAACTTCCGCGAGCTGATGAACTATGACTTCACCGCACGCATGGAAGATGGCCTCGATGAAGTCGCCAACAACCAGGCCGAGTGGAAAGCGGTGCTGGACGAGTTCTTCGTCGATTTCAGCGAACAGCTGGAAACGGCAGAAAAGGATCCGGAAGAAGGCGGCATGCGGCCTAACCAGATGGTGATGACCAGCATCGACTGCCCGACCTGTGGCCGCAAGATGGGCATCCGCACCGCCAGCACCGGCGTGTTCCTCGGTTGTTCCGGCTACGCGCTGCCGCCGAAGGAGCGTTGCAAAACCACCATCAATCTGGTGCCGGAAGCGGAAGTGCTCAACATCCTTGAAGGCGACGACGCGGAAACCAACGCGCTGCGCGCCCGCCGCCGCTGCAAGAAATGCGGTACGGCAATGGACAGCTACCTGATCGACAACCAGCGAAAGCTGCACGTTTGCGGTAACAACCCGGCGTGCGACGGCTATGAGATCGAAGAGGGCGAGTTCCGCCTGAAGGGCTACGACGGCCCGGTGGTGGAATGCGACAAGTGCGGCTCGGAAATGCACCTGAAAATGGGGCGCTTCGGCAAGTACATGGGCTGCACCAACGAGAACTGCAAAAACACCCGCAAGATCCTGCGCAACGGCGATGTTGCGCCGCCGAAGGAAGATCCGGTGCCGCTGCCGGAGTTGCCGTGCGAGAAGTCCGACGCCTATTTCGTGCTGCGTGACGGCGCGGCCGGCGTGTTCCTGGCGGCCAATACCTTCCCTAAATCGCGCGAGACCCGCGCGCCGCTGGTGGAAGAGCTGGCTCGCTTCAAGGATCGCCTGCCGGAGAAGCTGCGTTACCTGGCAGATGCGCCGGTAGCAGATGCCGAAGGCAATAAAACGCTGGTGCGTTTCAGCCGTAAAACCAAGCAGCAGTACGTCTCCTCTGAAAAAGACGGCAAGGCGACCGGTTGGTCTGCGTTCTACGTGGACGGCAAATGGGTTGAAGGCAAGAAGTAAGGCCGTTGCCTTACGTGTAAGATGAAAAACCAGCCCCGGCGGCTGGTTTTTTTATTGGTGAAAAGGGGCAAACGGATCTATCCTTTGCTGCTTTTACCCCTCCGTCACTGCCGTTTCACGTTGATACCAATGCAAAATAATCGTTATCATAGTGTGACACGGATCTATACTTGAAGCTGCAACGTGGTATAGTGGTTATATAAAAACTTTTTTTATTATTAAAGCTTATTAACAGCGGCGTTTTTTTCACCATCAGGGTAAAACACGGTGTTTATGGCTTGTGAGTTTCAGCATACCGGGGCAACACCGATATACCTGGCTGCGGGTAAGCCGCAGTGTTTAACCTAGGATGGTATAAGATATGAAATTGCAGCAGCTTCGTTACATTGTGGAAGTGGTTAACCACAACCTGAATGTCTCCTCAACGGCAGAAGGGCTCTATACCTCGCAACCCGGCATCAGTAAACAGGTGCGCATGCTCGAAGATGAGCTGGGCATTCAGATCTTCGCCCGCAGCGGCAAACACCTGACCCAGGTCACTCCGGCCGGCCAGGAAATCATTCGCATCGCGCGTGAAGTGCTGTCCAAGGTGGACGCCATCAAAGCCGTTGCCGGTGAGCATACTTATCCGGACAAAGGTTCGCTGTACGTTGCCACCACGCATACCCAGGCTCGCTACGCTTTGCCCAACGTGATCAAAGGCTTTATCGAGCGTTACCCGCGTGTTTCGCTGCACATGCATCAGGGCTCGCCGACGCAGATTGCCGAAGCGGTCTCCAAAGGTACCGCCGATTTCGCCATCGCCACCGAAGCGCTGCATTTGTACGACGATCTCATCATGCTGCCATGCTACCACTGGAACCGCGCGGTAGTCGTGAAGCCCGATCATCCTCTGGCGGGCAAAAGCAGTATCAGCATTGAAGAGCTGGCGGCTTACCCGATCGTCACTTACACCTTCGGCTTTACCGGGCGTTCGGAGTTGGATACCGCCTTCAACCGCGCCGGCCTGACGCCGCGCATCGTCTTTACCGCCACCGACGCAGACGTGATCAAAACTTACGTGCGTCTGGGATTAGGGGTAGGGGTGATCGCCAGCATGGCGGTGGATCCAGTTCAGGATCCGGATCTGGTGACGGTGGATGCGCGCGATATCTTCACCTACAGCACCACCAAGATCGGTTTCCGCCGCAGCACCTTCCTGCGTAGCTACATGTACGACTTCATTCAGCGCTTTGCGCCGCACCTGACGCGCGACGTGGTCGACAGCGCGGTGGCGCTGCGTTCCAACGAAGAGATCGAAGCCATGTTCAAGGACATCAAGCTGCCGATTAAGTAAGCGCTGCCGTCGACGTCATTAAACAACACCCGGATTAGGCTTCCGCCTCTCCGGGTTTTTTACGAGCACGCACCAACGCCTTATGTGCAAGCCGCGCTAATCCAATCCTGGTTGGGGGAACGCGCCGAGCCGCTCTTACGCCAAACCGCTCCCCCTCTGCCAGTTTCATTAACTTTCTGAATAACATCCGGTCTGCCTTGAGACGGTCTATGCCTCGCTTGTTAGGAATCCTCTGAAAATAAGGTGTTTTTGTTCTGACGATGAGTTTTTTTTCTCTCGGAAGTTAAAGTGATGCTAACCAATTGCACCGGAGCCGCTTATCTCATGACCAGCCGTATCTCTGTCCAATTGCCCGTTGAGGGTCTGCTTTTTTGGAAGCTGACGGGCCGTGAAGCCCTGTCCGAGCCGTTTGCGCTTACGCTGACCTTGCTGGGCCGGGATGCCCGTATTAATCGCAGCGAGCTGCTGGGGCAACCGGTCACGGTGAATCTGCCGACGGGGCTGCTGTCAGCGGATCGCCATATCAATGGCAAGGTGACGCGCGTTGCCGTCAGCGCCGTCGAATTAAGTGGCACGCGTTATGCCGTGTATACGCTGACGGTGGAATCAGATCTATGGCCGATGAAACGGGATCGCAATCTGCGCATCTTCCAGGGCCAGACGGTGCCGCAAACGGTGCGTGCTTTGCTCAGCGAATATCAGGTGAACGTAGAGGATAAACTCACTGGCCGCTATCGGGTGTGGGATTACTGTGTCCAGTATCAGGAGAGCAGCCTCGATTTCATCAGCCGCCTCATGGAGCTGGAGGGGATCGTTTACCACTTTCGCCATGAGGCGGGCCGTCACACGTTGGTGCTGACGGATGCGGCAGGGCAGTATCAGCCGTTTAGCGGTTACGAGACGATACCTTACCATCAGACTCCGTCTGGCGGCAGCACCCTCGAGCAGGGCATCGGGCAATGGGCTCCGGAAGACAGCGTGACGCCGGGCATTTACGGTCTGGACGACTATGACTTCCGCAAGCCGAACGCCTGGCTGTTCCAGGCACGCCAAAACCCGGCCTCGCCGATGCCGGGCAGCATCGATGTCTACGATTGGCCGGGGCGCTATGTCGAGCACAGCGATGGGGAGTTCTACGCACGTGTGCGTCAGGAACGCTGGCAGGTGGAACATCAACAGATACACGGCACCGCAACGGCGATCGGAGTGGCGCCGGGCTATACCTTTACCCTGATCAACGCCCCATTTTTCAGCGATAACGGCGAATACCTGACGACGGCCGCCGATTACACGTTCTCCGAGAACCGCTACGCCAGCGGCGAAGACGGGGAGACGATTCATCGCATCGATTTTACGGTTATCCCGGCCGCCACCGTTTTTCGTCCGATGACGGTGACGCCGTGGCCGCGCACCTATGGCCCGCAAACGGCCAAGGTGGTGGGGCCCGCCGGCGAGAATATCTGGACGGACAAATACGGCCGGATAAAAGTGAAGTTTCACTGGGATCGCCGCGCTAAAGGGGATGATACCAGTTCGTGCTGGGTAAGGGTTTCGAGCGCCTGGGCGGGACAAGGGTTCGGTTCGGTACAAATACCTCGCGTCGGCGATGAAGTGGTGGTGGATTTTATCAATGGCGATCCGGATCGGCCGATTGTCACCGGGCGCGTCTACAACGAGGCGAGCATGCCGCCGTGGGTGCTGCCGGCGGCGGCCACGCAAATGGGTTTCATGACTCGCAGTAAGGATGGCAGTCGGGACAACGCCAGCTATCTGTTTTTCGAAGATAAGGCGGGCAGCGAGGCCGTGGAGCTGCATTCCGAAAAGGACATGAAGGTGTCGGTGGAAAATGACCAGCAGGTCAATATCGACGGTAACCGGACGACAACCATCCTCAAGCAACAGCAAGACGAAGTGACGGGCAATGCCACCTTCCACTACAAGGGCCAGCGCACCACCACGGTGGATCAAAAAGAAACCGGCTACTTCAATGCCGGTGTCGCTACGGAGATCAAAGCGGGGCGGACATTCGACATTAAAGACGGCGGCGACAAGGTAACGATCACAGGCGACCGCACCAGCGATATCGATGGGAATGAAAGCCATCACGTCACCGGAAAACTGACCGAGACCCTGGATAAAGGGCGCGATGTTAAGATCGGTGCCGGCGGCCACAAAGAGGACATCACCGGGGGCGTCACCCGCGAGATCAAAGGCGGTGTCACTGAAACGATCAAAGACGGCGTTACCACTAACATCAATAGCGGTAACTGGACGCAAAACGTCAACGCGGGAACCATTACGATTTACAGTCCGCAGCAGATCAAGATTGTCAGTGACGAAAAGATCAGCCTCGAAGCGCCAGAGTCCGTGTTCAATCCCAAGGTGCATAGCCTGACCGTGACCGCCTTTAGCGAAAGCGTTACCGGCAACAGCGTCTCGGCATCGGCGATCACCAGCAGCATGGTTGGCGTGTCCAACAGCCTGACGGGACTGTCAAATTCTTATAAGCTTAAAGAGTTTTCAAAGACGGCGTTTAAAACGGAAACGAACGGCGTAGTGGTGAATGTCGAGGTGACCAATATCAGCAACAGAACGCTGAATGTAACGAATAACTCGTTGTTTATAATTACATAAAATGGAGCAGCACACTTATGTCTCTGGCTGATATGTCGAAGTACTTTCTGTATGCGGGGATCGCCACCCCTGTCGTGATGGGTATTTTCTTTTACTGTATTTTTAAAAATAACGGCGGTAACTCGACCGAGATGTCCGCGGTTAAAAATTATCTCAACAAGGACAGCTGGCAAGGCGAGATTATCGCCTCGCACCTCGAGTCTTGTCGGCAAACCAACACCCGGTACGGCAATGACTTTTTCTTTGACGTCGATTTTTATCTCCCCGGCGACACCCGGCTCCACACCGCCAAAGCCCTGGTTCAGCCTGGCCAGATGCATCTGCTGCGCAAAGGGATGGGCATCAAGGTGAAGAAGGGCCGTAAGAATCAGCTGGCGGTTGTGGAGATGGATCTCACCGCTGAGCCGTTGTAAGCCAGCCTTTCCCTACAAAAACGCCGCATCGTTGCGTAATGCCAGTCAGTTAAGCCTGACTGGCATTTTTTATCCCATCTTTGTGTGTTTCGTGCAGCCTCATTGCCGTAAAACTCTCCCATTTCTCTGATGCCGTAGCGAACGGCAATGGGAGGGGCCGAAGGCGCGGCCCCTCCACCCGCGCCTTCGCTTAACACCGTCTGTCCGCTGTGCGGATACCCTCGCCGCGTCTGCATTGTCGGGCGGGTCGGCTACGACAAACGTCCCTGTTAGTCTCGCCTCAACCGGCCTTCCCTGGCCGGTTGCCCCTGACAATGCCGTCTTGCTCGGCAGCCGGTGATGCGCGCCAAAGGTCAACACCCGAGCTGGTGGCTACCGGGCAACCCGTCCTTTATGAGGTAATGGCAGAGAAGAGAAGTCGGAGATGAGCACGGTGTTGGGTGCCCTTGAAGACGCCGAACGCAGGCATAGCGCATTAAGAGAAACCGCCATGGACGGCGGTTTCAGGTGAGACAGGCAGGGACGCCTGTCGCAACCGGCCTCAATGCGCTATGGCGGAGAGAGGACAAATCTGCCTGGAGCAGATTTGAACGCTGCTTGCAGCGGCCCCGAAGGGGCGAGGCCCAGGGATGGGCTGAGTAAAGTTGGCAAAGCCAACCGTCTGATAGGGCAAAGGCGCGGGTTGCCAGGGGCCGCGCCTTCGGCCCCTGGCTCGGTCGAGGTGCGTGAGCCACATGGGGCATCTCACTTTTATCGACCGAAAATTTCACGAACGCCTGCATAAAAACGCTAACTGACAAGCATTACGCATCGTTGCGGCGTTTTTGTTGGCGTATTGCCTAACCCCTTGGCTGCGCTCGGACTTCTTCCCGTTGATTGTTCCTGCCTATCGCTGTGTGCAAAACGTGTTGTTATCAAAACGTTAACTTATCTTTGTGGTATCTTTAAACAAGACCTCAGTGATTACCCTGTTTTAGTCACAATAAGAAATGGAGGAGCTATGTCGTCCGATCTTCGTGAAACAAGTATGGATAAGCTGGTTGCGCTGAATAGCGAATATTACTATTACAGTCTGCCACTGGCGGCGAAGCAACTGGGTGATATCGACCGGTTGCCGAAATCAATGAAAGTGCTGTTGGAAAACCTGCTGCGCCATGTGGATGGCGACACCGTGCAGGTTGACGACCTCAAGGCCATCGTTGCCTGGCTGCAAACCGGCCATGCTGACCGTGAGATCGCCTATCGCCCGGCGCGCGTGCTGATGCAGGATTTTACCGGCGTTCCGGCGGTGGTGGATCTGGCGGCGATGCGTGAAGCGGTGCGGCGGCTGGGCGGCAATGTCGATCAGGTGAACCCGCTGTCGCCGGTGGATCTGGTGATCGACCACTCGGTCACCGTCGATGAGTTTGGCGATGACAGTGCTTTTGAAGACAACGTGCGTATCGAAATGCAACGCAACCACGAACGCTACACCTTCCTGCGCTGGGGGCAGAAAGCCTTCAACCGCTTCCGCGTGGTGCCGCCGGGCACCGGCATCTGTCACCAGGTTAACCTCGAATATCTTGGCCAAACGGTCTGGCACAGCGACGAAAGCGGTCGCCGTGTGGCTTATCCCGATACGCTGGTGGGCACCGACTCCCACACCACCATGATTAACGGCCTGGGCATTCTCGGTTGGGGCGTCGGCGGTATCGAAGCGGAAGCGGCGATGCTGGGCCAGCCGGTGTCGATGTTGATCCCGGACGTGGTCGGCTTCAAGCTGACCGGCAAGCTCCGCGAGGGCATTACCGCCACCGACCTGGTGCTCACCGTGACCCAAATGCTGCGCAAGCACGGCGTTGTCGGCAAATTCGTCGAGTTTTACGGTGACGGGCTGGCCGATCTGCCGCTGGCGGATCGGGCAACCATCGCCAACATGTCGCCGGAGTTCGGCGCCACCTGTGGCTTCTTCCCGGTGGATGATGTCACGCTCGGCTATATGAAACTCAGCGGCCGCAGTGCCGAACAAATCGCCTTGGTGGAAGCCTACGCCAAGGCGCAGGGTATGTGGCGTAACCCGGGTGATGAACCGGTCTTCACCAGCTCGCTGGCGCTGGATATGTCGACGGTGGAAGCCAGCCTTGCCGGGCCGAAACGCCCGCAGGATCGCGTCGCGCTGCCGAATGTGCCGCAGGCGTTCAAGGCTGCCACCGAGTTGGATATCGGCGGCCACAAGGCCAAGAGCGACAGCAAAACCTTTACGCTGGACGGGCAGCAGCACGAACTGCGCGACGGCGCGGTGGTGATCGCGGCGATTACCTCCTGCACCAATACCTCCAACCCGAGCGTGATGATGGCGGCCGGCCTGTTGGCGAAAAACGCCGTCAAGAAAGGGTTGCGCAGCAAGCCCTGGGTAAAAACCTCGCTGGCGCCGGGTTCCAAAGTGGTGACCGACTACTTCGACAGCGCCAAACTCACCGCCTATCTGGAGGAGCTGGGGTTCAACCTGGTGGGGTATGGCTGTACCACCTGTATCGGTAACTCCGGCCCGCTGCCGGATCCGATCGAGCAGGCGATCAAAGAGGGCGATCTGACCGTAGGCGCAGTGCTGTCGGGCAACCGCAACTTCGAAGGGCGCATTCACCCGCTGGTGAAAACCAACTGGCTGGCCTCGCCGCCGCTGGTGGTGGCTTATGCGCTGGCGGGCAGCATGAAGATTGATCTGACCAAAGAGCCGCTGGGCGCGGGCAACGACGGTCAACCGGTCTACCTGAAGGACATCTGGCCGAGCAGCCAGGACATCGCTCAGGCGGTGGAAGAAGTGCGCACCGAGATGTTCCACAAGGAATACGGAGAAGTGTTCGACGGCGACGCCAACTGGCAGGCGATCCAGGTGACCGGTTCGGCGACCTATCAGTGGCAGGCTGATTCTACCTATATCCGCCATCCGCCGTTCTTCAGCACCATGAAGGTGAAGCCGGACCCGGTGCAGGACATCAAAGACGCGCGCATTCTGGCGATTCTGGCCGATTCGGTGACCACCGACCATATCTCGCCGGCAGGTAACATCAAGCGCGACAGCCCGGCGGGGCGTTACCTGAGCGAGCACGGCGTGGCGCCGCAGGATTTTAACTCCTACGGCTCGCGCCGCGGCAACCACGAAGTGATGATGCGTGGCACCTTCGCCAATATCCGCATCCGCAACGAAATGGTGCCGGGCGTGGAAGGGGGCTATACCCGCCATATTCCGTCGCAGCAGCAGCTGTCTATCTACGACGCCGCCATGCAGTATCAGCAAGAGAAGGTGCCGCTGGCGGTGATCGCCGGTAAAGAGTACGGCTCCGGCTCCAGCCGTGACTGGGCGGCGAAAGGGCCGCGCCTGCTGGGCGTGCGGGTGGTGATCGCCGAGTCCTTCGAACGTATTCACCGTTCCAACCTGATTGGCATGGGGATTTTGCCGCTGGAGTTCCCGCAAGGGGTGACGCGCAAAACGCTGGGGCTGACCGGGGATGAGCAGATCAGCGTCGGTGGTCTGCAGCAGCTGCAGCCGGGCCAGACGGTACCGGTGCATATTACCTATGCTGACGGGCGCAAGGAAGTGATCGACACCCGTTGCCGCATCGATACCGGCAATGAGCTAACCTACTACGAAAACGACGGCATCCTGCACTATGTGATCAGAAAAATGCTGTAATCAAGCAATAAAAAGGGCGCCGCAAGGCGCCCTGATTGTTTCCGCCGCGGCGGCGATCACTTCTGGTCGAGCAAATGGCCCATTTTGGCGGCCTTGGTCGCCAGGTAGCGTTCGTTCTTCGGGTTGCGGCCGACGATCAGCGGCACGCGCTCGCTGATGTTGATGCCGGCTTCGGTCAGGATCTCGACCTTTTTCGGGTTGTTGGTCAGCAAACGCACCGCGTCGACGCCCAGCAGCTTGAACATGTCGGCGCACAGGGTGAAGTCGCGCTCGTCGGCGGCGAAGCCGAGCTGATGGTTGGCTTCCACGGTGTCAGCGCCCTTATCCTGCAGGGCGTAGGCGCGGATTTTGTTCAACAGGCCGATATTGCGGCCCTCCTGGCGATGATAAAGCAGGATGCCGCGGCCTTCTTCGGCGATCTGCTCCAGCGCGGCTTCCAGTTGAAAACCGCAGTCGCAGCGCAGGCTGAACAAGGCATCGCCGGTCAGACACTCGGAATGCACGCGCGCGAGCACCGGCGCTTCGCCGGAAATATCACCGAATACCAGCGCCAGATGGTCATGCCCGGTCGCCAGTTCTTCGAATCCTACCATCAGGAAATCGCCCCAAGGTGTCGGCAGTTTAGCCTCTGCCACCCGTTTAAGCTGCATGTCATTCTCCACAAAAGCGTACGATTCAATCATTGTCGCGCATCCTAAATCCGGTTCGATAAATTGACCAAGACTAAAACGTGCTACGCCGATCTCTATTTCGTTAATTATCGGCTATTTTGCCACAACTTCTTGCCGGGCGGTGCTCAGCAAACCAGCAGATGGCGTTTTCTGGCCACCTATTATTGCGATAGGTTGCCTATCTGTTTATTTTTTCGCGTGTTATCAAGATTGCACTCTTGTTACACTGCAGCCTGATTCACGCAGAGGAAAACGGGAATGTATGAGATAGCAAAACGCACGGCGGGCGGCGCGTTGCTGCTGCTGTTGATGCCGCTGGTGGTCTGGGTATCCGGCTGGCATTGGCAACCGGGCGGCAATGACCAGCTGCTGAAAGTGCTGTACTGGGTGACTGAAACCGTGACCTCGCCGTGGGGCATTCTGACCAGCGCGATCCTCTGCGGCTGGTTTTTGTGGTGCCTGCGCTTTCGGCTGAAGCCGGCCATCGGGCTGGCGATGCTGCTTTTCGCCGCGCTGTTGATTGGGCAGGGCGTCAAGTCGTTGATCAAGGATCGGGTGCAAGAACCGCGTCCTTTCGTGGTGTGGCTGGAGCAAACCCACGGCGTGGACGGCAAGTATTTCTACTCGCTGGATCGCAAAGAGCGCAGCGCGCTGGTGCGCGAGCAGTTGCAAGACCAGACGCTGGTGCCGAGCTGGCTGCGCAAGCACTGGCAGTTTGAAACCGGCTTCGCTTTCCCGTCGGGGCACACGATGTTCGCCGCCACCTGGGCGCTATTGGGCGTAGGGTTGCTGTGGCCACGACGCCATTACAAAACCGTCGCGCTGCTGATGGTGTGGGCGGCCGGCGTGATGGGTAGCCGCCTGATGCTGGGCATGCACTGGCCGCGCGATCTGGCGATGGCTACGCTAATCAGCTGGTTGCTGGTGGTGGTTACCTGCTGGCTGGCGCAGCGCTGGTTCGGCCCGCTGACGCCGCCGCCGCAAGAGCAGCATGAAATCGCGGCGTGCAAGCCGGAATAAGCACGCTTCTTGCAGGCGCCAGTCAGGCGCCTGCCACCAACACCTTTACCCCTACTTTCTCAAAGGCCTGTATGGCGGTATGGCTGATACCGTCATCGGTAATCAAATAGTCGATATGCTGCCAGTCGCAGGGCAAAGCGAACATCGACACCTTATCGATTTTGCTTGAATCGGCAACCACATACACCGTATTGGCTGCGTTGATCATCGCCGTTTTCAGTTTGATGTCGGTTTCGCTTGGGAAACTGAGTCCATGGCGGGGTGAGATGCAGGCCGTCGCGAGGAACAGTTTCTGGGCCAACACGTTTTCGAAGAAGCTGGCGGCTTTGTCCCCTGAAGTGGAGAGCGTCGGAAATTTGAACGAGCCGCCGGTCAGCAAAATGTTCACGCCCGGTTCGCCGCCCAGCTGCAACGCGATATTGACGCCGGTGGTGATAACGGACAGTTTCTTGATGTGGCTCAGGTGATTGGCGATAGCTGTGGTAGTGGTGCCCGAGTCAAGAATGATGGTGTCGCCCGGCTCGATAAAACCGGCGGCGAGCTTGCCGATGCGATCCTTGGCGGTCAGGTTGACCTGGCGCTCCAGCAGCATGGCATGGGTATTTTGCTTGCCATCGACCAAGGTTGCGCCGCCGTGAAAACGCTGCACATAGCCTTGTTGCTGCAGAACCCGCAGGTCGGTACGAATGGTCGCCTCGGTCAGCTTGAAGGTATCGGTAAGCATTTTGACCGTCGCCGAGCCGTCTTCGCGGATCATGTCGAGGATCTTTTCGCGCCGTTGCTGCATTTCCGCCAGCTGTTCGCTTTTGCTTTTCAATCGAAAGACTCCTGCACCAGTCAGTTCCGCCGTGCCGCTTGCCACGGCAATTCCTTATTGATGCGCTGAATTCTAGCTCGCGGTTATTGATAAAGCTATTGAAAACCCCGGCCAACTCACATTGGCTTTTATTCGAAAATGTCATTCAAACCACATTAATCAGCATGACAAACCACGATGCAGTAACTAACTTTGTTTTATTTAATTGTTATTAAACAACTTTTATTGCCTGTGTTTTGTTTGTTGGATGCTTTTGCTTGAAATTTGATCTTGCCCGCATTAATTATCGTTTTTGCTGAATATGATTTCCATTCGAAAATAAAAGGCGAGTTAACGGATCGGTTTCGATGCGATAACGATAATCAAGGCGCTCAAGCAGAGGTGACGATGGACTTCCTGACGATTAAAAACACGGCGCGCCTGGCGCGCCGATATGTGCTGACCATGAACCATAAGGCAGGCAAGGGCCATACCGGCGCCGATCTGTCGGAAATCGACATCATCTGCACCTTGTATATGGCGGTGATGGATCGCAGCAATGCCAGGCCCGATCAGGATCGGTTCATTTTATCTAAAGGGCACGGCGCCGGCGGTTTTTACTGCAGCTGTGCGGCGATGGGCCTGCTCGATCCGGCGGTGCTCGATCAGTTTATGGGCGACGACACCTTGCTGGCCGGGCATCCGGTACGGCAGAAGCTGCCGGAGCTGGTCGAGATTAACTCCGGCGGTTTAGGGCATGGCCTGCCGATCGCCGTGGGGCTGGCGCTGGGCAACAAATTGGCCGGGCGCGCGCACCGCCGCGCTTTCGTGTTGCTGGGTGACGGTGAACTGGCGGAGGGATCCAACTGGGAGGCGGCGATGGCGGCCAGCAAATTCAAGCTGGATAACCTGATTGCCATCGTCGATCGCAACCGGCTGCAGCTGGCGGGCAAGACAGAGGCCATCATGCCGCTGGAACCGCTGGCGGAAAAGTGGCGCGCTTTCGGTTTCGAAACCCTGGAGTGCGACGGGCACGATCCTGCGGCGCTGGTGGCGGCGATCCAACGCCCGAGTCAGGACAAACCGCGGGTGATTTTGGCCAATACCGAAAAGGGTCACGGCGTGTCGTTTATGGCTAACGTTGCCGCCTGGCATCACGCGGTACCGGACGAACAACAGCTGGCGCAGGCGCTGGCGGAACTGGAGGGGTGAACATGCAGGATTTACGCGATGCCGTGGTGACGGCGTTGATTGAACAGCAACTGGCGGGTGCGGATCTGAGCGTGATGGTGGCGGACTCCACGTCCACGTCGAAAATTGCACCTTTTGAACAGGCTTATCCAGAGCGGGTGGTGAACGTCGGTATCGCCGAGCAGAACATGGTGGGCATGGCCGCCGGCATGGCGCTCAGCGGCAGAACGGTCTTTACTGCCAACGCGGCGCCTTTCCTGTTCGCGCGTTCCAACGAGCAGATGAAGAACGACGTTTGCTACACGGAAACCAACGTGAAAATGCTCGGCCTGAATGCCGGATTCGGCTATGGGCCGCTGGGGGCGACGCACCACTGCATGAACGATATCGCCATCGCCCGCACGCTGGGTAATCTCAGCATCTATGCGCCTGCGGACGCGCGGCAAGCGGCGGAGATTGTCCGCCATGTCATCGCGCAACCCGGCCCAGCCTATATCCGTATGGACAGCGACAAGCTGCCGGTGTTGAACGCGAACTATCACTTCCGTCCCGGAGAGCCGGAGGTGTTGCATCAGGGCTCTGACAGTCTGGTGTTTTGCCTGGGAACGGTGGCTCATGAGGCGATGAAGGTGCTGGAGTTGGGCGAAAACCCGACCATCGTTTCGCTGCCTTCGCTCTGGCCGCTCAATGAGGCGGCGGTAGTGGCGTTGATACGTTCGCACCGCCGGGTGCTGACCATGGAGGAGCACGCCCTCAGCGGCGGCCTGGGCACTATCATCGGTGAGCTGTTGCTGCGGCATCAGCTGTCGCGGCCGTTTACCGCACTGGGCATGCCGGCTTATGAATTTACCCACAGCAGCAGTCGGGCGGCGCTGCGGCGGCAATACGCCATCGACGCAGCAGGATTGCAGGCGCAATTAACTCAATAGGGGGAATGCGATGGAGCGGAACGAGTACGACGTTAATTTGCGCTACGGTGTCGATAGCCGGATGTCGCTGGCTGGGAAGGTTGTGGTGATCACCGGCGGTCTGGGCGGCATCGCGATGGCCGCCAATCGCCTGCTGCTGGAAAAGGGCGCGCGCCTGGTATTGATGTACCCGGCCTTTGAACAGGACAAGGCCGCGGCGGCGCTGCGAGAGTTGGGTGAAGAACAGGTATTCTGCCAGGTGTGCGACGTGACCGATTCCGACTCGGTGGCTGCCGCCTTCAACGCGGCTCAATATCGCTTTGGCCGGCTCGATATCCTGGTCAACTGCGCGGGCTACGTCAATTTGCAGCCGGCGACGGAGGTCACGCTCGAGGAGTGGCAGCGCCATCTGGCGGTCAATCTCACCGGGCCCTTCCTGTGTTCGCAGGAACTGGCGCGCCGTGCGATAACCGCCGGCCACGGCGGTAAAATCATCAACATCGCATCGCAGGCGGCCTCCATCGCCATTGACGATCACTGCGCATACACCTCCGCCAAGGCGGGGCTGCTGGGCATGACCAAGGTGATGGCCAAAGAATGGGCGCCGCACGGCATTACGGTCAACACGTTATCGCCCACCGTGGTGCTGACGCCTATGGGAGAGAAAGCCTGGCGCGGCGAGAAGGGCGAGGCGATGAAAAAGCTGATCCCGCTGGGGCGTTTTGCTTATACCGACGAAATTGCGGCGGCGATCCTGTTTTTTGCCAGCAACGGCAGCGACATGATCACCGGCGCGGACCTGATGATCGACGGCGGTTTTACCATTTGGTAAGCGGCAACCGCAGCGATCGCCAACACCAGACGATGTTCAACACAACGATAAGAGAACACCATCATGAGAAAAATAGCCACTTACCTTACCCTGCTCACCGGTTTTGCCTGTACCTCAGCCATGGCGGCGGAAAAGGGCACGATCGCCATTCTGGTCAACTCGCTGGATAACCCTTATTACTCCGCAGAGGCCAAAGGGGCTGAAACCAAAGCCAAGTCCCTCGGCTACCAGACGCTGGTGTTGTCGCACGGCGAAGACGTTAAGCGCCAAGGGGAGCTGATCAGCCTGGTAATCGGCCGCAAGGTTCAGGGCATCATTTTGGATAATGCCGATTCCCAAGCCAGCGTCGCCGCCGTGCAGCAGGCGAAAAACGCCGGCATTCCGGTGGTGTTGATCAACCGCGAGATCCCGGTTGACGGCGTGGCGCTGGCGCAGATCACCCATAACAACTTCCAGGCCGGCTCGGACGTCGCCAACCAGTTTGTGGAAAAAATGGGGGAAACCGGCAAATACGCTGAGCTGACCTGCAACCTGGCGGACAATAACTGCGTCACGCGCTCGCAGTCGTTCCATAACGTGATCGACCAATATCCAGAGATGGTCAGCGTGGCGCGGCAGGACGCCAAGGGCAACCTGCTGGAAGGGAAACGCATCATGGACAGCATCCTGCAGGCGCACCCGGACATCAAAGGCGTGATCTGCGGCAACGGCCCGGTCGCGTTGGGCGCCGTAGCGGCGCTCAAGGCCGCCGGCCGGCAGGATGTCACCGTAGTGGGGATCGACGGCAGCAATGATGAGCGCGACGCCATTCTTAACGGTAGCCTCTACGCCAGCGTGATGTTGCAGGCGCAGGCGATCGCCGCGCAGGGCGTTGAAATCCTCGATGGCTATTTCCAATCCGGCAGCTATACCGGCAAGGAGCGCGTGATGTTCCGCGGCATCCTGATCGGCAAAGACAATGCGCAACGGGTCAGTGACTTCAACTTCAAACCGTAATCCGCGCTGAGCGGCGTCTTTCATCACCCCGTCCCGGCGGCGGGGTGCGATCGGAGGTGTTGTTATGTCGATGCGCATTGCGCTGGCCGTCACCGTCGTCTTGACGTTGAGCGGTTGCCGTATCGTCTCGGAGAAAAAGCTGGCGGAGCTTCGCTCCCCGGTGAATCCGCATGTGGCACAGGCGGCGGAGATTTACCGCAGCCAAATCGCCCCGCAAGCGGTCAAAACGGCGCAACCGCTGGGCGAACTGATCGCCCGGATCGCCCAGGCCAAGGATTTTGACAGCGCCTGCGGTCTGCTGGGGTACCGCGCTCAACCGGAGTTTCCTTGTTATTTCAACGTTAAGGTCAGCGGTGAAGTCGCGGCGGTCAACACCCGTTCGCGCAGCGGAAAATTAACGCTCAAACTGGCCGATGCGCCGCTCGGTAGCGTGGAGGTGCAGATCGGGCCGGTTTATCGCGGTACGGCGTTGCGCGACAGCTATCGCGGCCTGAGCTACAGCGATTTCAATGACCAAGTATTGTTCGGCGATTTTGCCAGGGCGATCAATCAGGCTTCGATCGACGAACTGGCCGGATCCCAGCCCAAGGTGGGTGACCACATTACCGTGTATGGCGTATTCAGCAGCTGGCAGGCACCTGCCGAGCCGCTGTTGATCACGCCGGTACGCATTCAACCTTAAGGGGGCGTGATGAGCGAACCGGTCATTATTCAAACGCGCAACGTTTCGCGTCTCTATCCCGGCGTCACGGCATTGGATAGCGTGAGTTATCAAGTGTTTCGCAATCAGGTCAATGTCCTGATCGGCGAAAACGGCGCCGGCAAATCGACCATGATGAAGCTGTTGGCGGGGGTGGAAACCCCGTCCTCCGGCACCATCGAGCTGGAGGGGGAAGCGGTGACGTTAACCTCCACGCAGAAGGCGGAGCGGCTCGGGATCAGCATTATTTTCCAGGAGCTGAATCTGTTCCCCAATATGTCGGTGATGGACAACATTTTTATGGCCAACGAGTTCTTCCAGCGTGGCCGCATCAATGTGGACTATCAATATCAGCTGGCCAAGTCCTTGCTGCAGCGGCTGGAGTTGGACATCGATCCGCATACGCCGTTGGGCAGTCTCGGCATCGGTCATCAGCAGCTGGTGGAAATTGCTCGCGCGTTGGCGAAGGACACCCGGGTGCTGATCATGGATGAGCCGACATCGGCGCTGAGCCAGGCTGAAGTGCGCACGCTGTTTCGGGTGATCGCCGATCTGAAAAAACGCGGCGTCACCATCATCTACATTTCTCACCGTCTGGAAGAGCTGATGGAGATTGGCGATCGCATCACAGTGTTCCGCGACGGGCGTTTTGTTGCCGCGGAGCCGGTCTGCAACGTCAGCATCCCGTGGATCATCGAAAAGATGGTCGGGGAAAAGAGCAAGCACTTTGACTATTGCGCGGCAGAGAAAGGGGATGAAGTGCTGAAGGTCGAGCGGTTGACGCTGCCGCGTGAAAGCGGCGGCTATTGCCTTGACGACGTCAGTTTTTCACTGCGCAAAGGGGAAGTCATCGGCATTTATGGCCTGTTGGGCGCCGGCCGCACCGAACTGTTCAAAGTGATCAACGGCGTGATTCGCCAGACCGCCGGCCGCATTCTGCTCAACGGCAAAAGCGTGGAGCGGCTGGGGTTTCGTCAACGCATGGCGTTGGGCATGGCGCTGGTGCCGGAGGACAGGCAGGCGGAGGGGTTGGTGCAGATGATGTCTATCAAGGCCAACATGACCCTGGCCAGCCTGGGGCGCAATGCACTGCGGCCGTTGGCGGCGGCTGGGGAGTGCGCGCTGGTCGATGGCATGATTGAAAAACTGGCGATCAAGGTGAGTGACCGGGAGCTGCCAATCACCAGCCTGAGCGGCGGCAATCAGCAGAAAGTAGTGTTGGGCAAGGCGCTGCTGACCGGGCCGCAGGTGGTGTTTCTCGATGAGCCGACGCGCGGAATCGACGTCGGTGCTAAAACGGACGTTTATCACCTGATTGGCGCGATGGCACGCCAGGGGCTGGCGGTGATGTTCTCTTCGTCGGAGCTGGATGAGGTGGTCTCACTAGCCGACCGGGTGATGGTGATGGCGGACGGGAAGCTGACGGCCGATCTGCCGCGTGAACGGGCCGATCGCGAAACGCTGATCCGCGCCTCAACCCCTCATGCATAAGGATAAGGCAATGCAAACCAAGTATCGGTTGTATATGTATTTGCTGCAGGCGCGCACCTTCATCGCCCTGTTGCTGGTGGTGCTGTTCTTCAGCAGCATGGTGCCGAATTTTCTGACCGTCTCCAATCTGCTGATCATGACGCAGCACGTGGCGATTACCGGGCTGCTGGCGGTCGGCATGACGCTGGTGATCCTCACCGGCGGCATCGATTTGTCGGTCGGCGCGGTGGCGGGCTTGTGCGGGATGATCGCCGGTGCGCTGTTGACCGTCGGCATTCCGCTGTGGGATGGCAACCGGCTGTTTCTCAACGTCTTTGAAGTGATCGGCGCAGTGGCGCTGTTGGGTGTGTTGTTGGGTTTGATCAACGGCACGCTGATTACGCGGCTCGGCGTTGCGCCGTTCATCTGTACCCTGGGCGCAATGTACGTGGCGCGTGGGGCAGCGTTGCTGACGGCGGACGGCAAAACCTACCCCAATCTGGTGGGCATGGACGCGCTGGGCAACACCGGTTTCGCGGCCCTGGGATCCGGCACCTTTCTGGGGATTTACAACCCGATTTGGCTGATGTTGGCCATCGTGTTGTTGGGGATCTATCTCACCAAGAAAACGCCGCTGGGCCGTTATATCTATGCGATTGGCGGCAATGAGCCGGCCGCGCGGCTGTCGGGGGTGCCGATCGTAAAAGTGAAAATGTTCGTCTATGCCTTTTCCGGGCTGTGCGCGGCGCTGGTGGGGCTGGTCATCGCTTCACAATTGCAAACCGCGCACCCGATGACCGGCAATATGTTCGAGATGGACGCCATCGGCGCGACGGTGTTGGGCGGTACGGCGCTCAGCGGCGGCCGCGGCAGGGTGTTCGGTTCGATCATCGGCGCTTTTGTGATCGTATTTCTGGCGGACGGCTTGGTGATGATGGGGGTCAGCGAGTTCTGGCAAATGGTGATTAAAGGGCTGGTGATCGTCACCGCCGTGGTGATTGATCAGTTCCAGCAGCGTTTGCAGAGCAAGGTCATTCTGATGCAGCGCCAGGAAAAAAAAGCGGCGCAGCCGCTGGCTGAGGTGAGCCATGGTTAAAGCGGATTGTATTGTCGCGTTGGACGAGGGCACCAGCAACGCCAAGGCCGTGGTGGTGGATGTGCAGGGAGCAATCGTCGCCAGGGCCAGCAGGCCGCTGACGTTGCAGACGCCGCAGCCTGGTTGGGTGGAGCAGCGGGGCGAGGCCTTACTGACAGCCTCTCTGGCGGTGCTGCGGGAAGCTATTGCGTTGGCAGGCGCATCCCGCATTGCCGGTATCGCCATCAGCAACCAACGTGAAACCGCCATCGGCTGGCGGCGTTCCGACGGCCAGCCGATCGGGCCGGCCTTAACCTGGCAATGCGCGCGCTCCGCCGATTTCTGTGAACGATTGCGGCATGATCGGCAGGCCGAAGTGGTGCGCCGCGTCACCGGCCTGCCGCTTTCACCGCTGTTCTCGGCGTCGAAAATGCGTTGGTTGCTCGATCATTGCGAAGAGGGGCAACGGATGGCGGAGAACGGAGAGATCTGTCTTGGCACCATCGATGCCTGGCTGCTGTGGCAGTTGAGCGGAGGACTGGCATTCGGCTGCGATACCTCCAATGCCGCTCGTACTCAACTGCTGAATCTTGTTTCCGGCGATTGGGACGAGCGGATGCTGGCGCTGTTCAACATTCCTCGTCAGGCGCTGCCGACGATCTACCCTTCCAGCCATCTGTTCGGCACGACGTTGGGATTGGAAGGCATTGCCGACGGCATTCCGATTGGCGCCATGGTGGGCGATTCGCATGCGGCATTGTACGGCCATGCGCTTGGCCAGGCGGGGCAGGTTAAGGCCACCTATGGTACTGGATCATCGGTGATGGCACCGATCGCCGAAGTGAAATGTGGCACGAGCGCTCTGGCAACGACCGTCGCCTGGCGCGATGGTGGGCGTATGCAGTATGCGCTGGAGGGCAATATTCCCCACACCGGCGACGCCATTGCCTGGATGCTGGATATCACCGCCATGTCGCCGGGGGACGATACGCCGTTAAGTGAACTGCCTGTTCGCGTGCCGGACAGCGGCGGCGTTTATTTTGTACCGGCGCTGACCGGGGCCGGTGCGCCCTGGTGGGACGAACAGGCGCGCGGCGTGATCTGCGGGCTCAGCCGCGGCACGCGGCGGGAACATCTGGTGCGGGCCGCTTTTGAAGCGGTGGCTTATCAAATCGCCGATGTGATCGACGTATTGCGGCAACAGCCGGGCTTTGTACTGCAGGGGTTAATGGCCGATGGCGGCCCCAGCCGCAATGACTGGCTGATGCAGTTTCAGGCCGATCTGTTGGGTTGCCCGGTGTGGCGCAGCAACACGGCGGAACTCTCGGCGCTGGGGGTGGCGCTGATGGCGATGCGCAGCCTGTGGGGAACTCCCGAGCAGCAACTGGCGGCATTGTTGCCTCAACATGATGAATTTAAACCCGATATGCAGCGCCATCAGCAGCTGCAGGAAAACTACAGCGCCTGGCGGCAGGCGGTACAACGCACCTTGTGGCGGCCGCAAGCGGCTTCATTGATGACAGGAGAACAACCATGAATCGTGATTTCACGGGAAAAACGGTGGTGATCACCGGCGCATGCCGCGGCATTGGAGCGGGTATCGCTGAGCGTTTCGCCAGTTTGGGCGCCAACCTGGTGATTGCATCGAATGCGGAACGCATTCTGACCACGGCGGAAACGCTGCGCCAGCGTTATCGGGTGGCGGTTCTGCCGGTCATCCTCGACGTGACCGATGAGGCACAGGTGATTGATTTTTATCGTCAAGCATGGGAGCGGTTCGGCGCGATCGACGTTTCCATTCAAAATGCAGGGGTGATCACTATCGATCGTTTTGACCAGATGCCCAAAAGCGATTTTGATAAAGTGTTGGCGGTAAATACCACTGCTGTGTGGCTTTGCTGCCGGGAGGCGGCCAAATATATGGTCGGCCAACGCCGGGGGCGGCTGATCAACACTTCTTCTGGACAGGGACGTAACGGGTTCATTTACACACCGCATTACGCCGCCAGCAAAATGGGCGTGATCGGCATTACGCAAAGTTTAGCGCTTGAACTGGCGCCGCATGGCATCACTGTCAATGCATTCTGCCCCGGCATCATTGAAAGCGAGATGTGGGAATATAACGACCGCGTTTGGGGAGAAATTCTCAGTGGCCCGGAAAAAACTTACGGCAAAGGAGAGTTGATGGCCGAGTGGGTGGCGGGCATTCCGCTCAAGCGCGCCGGTCAACCCGAGGACGTAGCGGGTCTCGTGGCCTTCCTTGCCTCTGACGATGCCGGCTATATTACCGGCCAAACCATCAATGTGGACGGTGGATTAATCATGTCATAACGTGACTATGTCACAAAAAGGCGGCGTCAGATCGGCGCCGCATTAACCGCTTACATTTTCCCGCCATTGCAATCCGCCCGGTTGCCCCCATATCCTTATAAATTCGACGTTTTGAGAAGCTTTCTCATCAATTTGTTCGCTAAGGCCGTTTACTGCCGAATATGCCAGCAGATATGTGGTTTTATCGTGCCGCAGGGTTTCCCTGCCGCAACGGGAAATGCTAACTTAAGGGTTAGGGACGCCACGTTTTGGCATCGTTCATCCGATTCACTCGGCATCGCGGGAAAGAATGTGAAATATTTGCTGATTTTTTTGTTGGTTCTGGTGATCTTCGTGATTTCCGTCACCTTGGGTGCGCATAACGATCAGGTGGTCAATTTTAACTATCTGGTTGCGCAGGGCGATTATCGCGTATCGACCCTGTTGGCCACGCTGTTTGGCGCCGGTTTCGTTCTCGGCTGGATCATTTGCGGTTTGTTCTACCTGCGCACCCGTATTGCGCTGGGCCGCGCCGAGCGCAAGATCAAAAGGCTGGAGCTGCAGCTTGAGCAGCCCGCTGAACCGGCGGCACAGCCCGTTGTCAGCAAGGAATAATCCTCTATGTTAGAACTGCTGTTTCTGTTGCTGCCCGTGGCTGCCGCGTACGGTTGGTACATGGGGCGCAGAAGCGCTCAGCAGGATAAACAGCAAGAAGCCAACCGCCTGTCGCGTGAATATGTGGCAGGGGTGAACTTTCTGCTTTCCAACCAGCAGGACAAGGCGGTCGATCTGTTCCTCGACATGTTGAAAGAGGACAGTAACACCGTTGAAGCCCACCTGACGTTGGGTAACCTGTTCCGTTCGCGCGGCGAAGTCGACCGCGCCATCCGCATCCATCAGGCCTTGATGGAAAGCGCCTCCCTGACTTTTGAACAGCGTCTGCTGGCGGTACAGCAGCTGGGCCGCGACTATATGGCGGCCGGGCTGTACGATCGCGCGGAAGATATGTTCAGCCAGTTGACTGACGAAGCGGATTTTCGCGTATCGGCGCTGCAGCAGCTGCTGGTGATCCATCAGGCCACCAGCGATTGGCAAAAAGCGATCGACGTGGCGGAAAGGTTGGTCAAGCTGGGTAAAGAGAAACAACGCGTCGAGATCGCACACTTTTATTGCGAACTGGCGCTGCAGGCGATGGGCAGCGACGATCTCGATCGGGCGATGAGCCTGCTCAAGCGTGCGGACGCAGCCGATAAACAGTGCGCGCGCGTGTCCATCATGTTCGGGCGCATCTACATGGCGCAAAACGACTACGCCAAAGCGGCAGAGTCGCTGCAGCGCGTCCTGAGCCAGGATAAAGAGTTGGTCAGCGAAACGCTGCCGATGCTGCAGGAATGCTATGCGCATCTGCCGGAACAGCAGCACAATTGGGCTGAATTCCTTAAGCGCTGCGTGGAAGAGAATACCGGTGCCACCGCCGATCTGATGCTGGCCGAGATTATCGAGCAGCACGAAGGGCGCGATGTGGTACAGGTCTATATCAACCGCCAGCTGCAACGCCATCCGACCATGCGGGTGTTCTACCGGTTGATGGATTATCATTTGGCGGACGCCGAAGACGGCCGGGCGAAAGAGAGCCTGCTGCTGTTGCGCGACATGGTCGGCGAGCAAATTCGCACCAAGCCGCGTTACCGATGCCACAAATGCGGCTTCACCGCACACTCGCTCTATTGGCATTGTCCGTCGTGTCGCGCCTGGTCATCGGTCAAACCGATCCGCGGTCTGGACGGGCAATAACGCGGCGGCGTGACAAAATAAAACGGGGCGATCTGTCGCCCCGTTTTTTTATGTTCGTCTGTTCGTCGTTTACTTCTTCTTGCCGCCTTTAGCGCCGGTTTTCAACAGCTGGCGCAGTTTCTTCAGCTCTTTCTGGCTCAGCGGCTGTTCAATTTCTTCTTCAGTGCTTTGGTTGTCGATCTCGCCATGGTGCAGCTCATCCGCCTTTTTGGCCGGTTTCTCCGCCTTGGCGACGGGCGCGCTGAAGCTGCTTTCCAGGCGCTGGCACACTTCCACGCTCAACGAAAATTCGTTTTCAGCGGCGGCAGCGCGGATTTTTTCCTTGAGTTCCAGAGGAATTTTAATGGTAAGTGTCGATATCTCGCTCATTTTGAAAGCCTTTCTGCAGGAAGATGCGTTCAAGCTAAGCCACTGGCGATCGGGTGTCTAGTGTGTAATAAAAATTTAATATTTCTGCAACAAATGAGGGCGGGGCAAACGCGGGTTTTTTAGGCGAGAAACAGAGGCAGAGGCAGGGCCCGAGCGTGCGGGCCCTGTACCGGAAACATTATTTATAGATAATCGCGGTGCCGCTCAGCATGTTGTTACCGCCGGCGGAGATGATGCGGTAGCTGCTGGCACCCTGAGCGTCGGCTTTAGCGGCCAGCTTTTTCTCCAGGCTGCTGAGGGTGGTCGCGTGGCCTGCGGAAACGATGCCGGTGGCGGTCAGGTTATCGGCCTGCTGGCTGTTGACCGGTTCAGCGGCGAAAGTGGCGAAAGAGGTCAGTGCGATAGCGGCAGCGGCTGCAAAATATTTGATGGTTTTCATGGGTGACTCCAGTCTGTTTATTTAGGAAGGAAGCCATTCGCTTCCGATGGACTGAATAATAAAGCATCTGCATAGATTGAAAATCTTATAATGCTGAGTAAGTCATTCAAAATATCTGATTAACAATTTACGCATCTTTACGGCGTTTTACGCTGCGTGGTTTATCGCTGATGCGCCTTTGTTGACGCGCCATGACAAAGGTGAGCGGTAACATGACAAAGCGGCGGTGTGCGCTGCGGCTGGGATTTCTGGCCCCCGGCATGTAGAATGCGGCGGTCAGTTTCGCGGGTGAGTCCCTGATTATGTCTATTTTACAGAAGGTAGAAGAAATGAAGTCTGAAAATAACACTAATAACAATGACTTAAAATCATCTCCAATCGTTGTGGCGTTAGATTACGCCGATAAGAACGCTGCGTTGGCGTTCGCCGACCGTATCGATCCGCAAGACTGCCGGCTGAAAGTGGGCAAAGAAATGTTCACGCTGTTTGGGCCGCAGCTGGTGCGTGATTTGCACGGGCGCGGCTTCGACGTATTTCTCGACCTGAAATTCCACGATATTCCCAATACCACCGCGCATGCGGTTGCGGCGGCGGCCGAGCTGGGCGTTTGGATGGTCAACGTCCATGCCAGCGGCGGCGCGCGCATGATGACCGCTGCTAAAGAAGCGTTGGCGGCATTCGGGGCGGATGCGCCGCTGCTGATTGCCGTGACGGTGCTCACCAGCATGGAAGCGGAAGACCTGCGCGGCATTGGCATCGAGGCCAGCCCGGCGGAACACGCCGAGCGCCTGGCGCGCCTGACCCGCGACTGCGGGCTGGATGGCGTGGTGTGTTCGGCGCACGAAGCGCAGCGGCTGAAGGCGGCCTGCGGGCAGGCTTTCCAGCTGGTGACACCGGGGATCCGCCCTGAAGGCAGCGCGGCGGGCGACCAGCGCCGTATCATGACACCGGTGCAGGCACAGGCTGCCGGTGTGGACTATATGGTGATTGGGCGTCCGATCACCCAATCTGCCGATCCGGCAGCGACGCTGCGCGCGATCCGCGCCTCTTTGGCCTGAGGAACCGCGATGAATGACGATAACAGCCGCCTGGTGTATTCCACGGACACCGGCCGTATCAAGCAGGAAGAGGTTAAACCGCAACGCGCCAAGGGCGACGGCATCGTGCGCCTTCAACGCCAGACCAGCGGCCGCAAGGGGAAGGGCGTATGCCTGATTACCGGCGTCGATCTGGATGATGCCGCGCTCGACAAATTGGCGGCCGAGCTCAAAAAGAAATGCGGCTGCGGCGGTTCGGTGAAAGACGGGATCATCGAGATCCAAGGTGACAAACGCGATCTGCTCAAACAGCTGCTGGAAGCCAAAGGGATGAAGGTCAAACTGGCGGGCGGTTGAGGTGAATCGCCATGCCGCAGTGCAATGCTGCGGCATGGCTTGAGGTTGTTGCTGCGGGGGTTAGCCCGTTAATGGCAAAAGAACCATAGACTGAAAGTAAAACAGACCTGAAATCATCGTTATTCTGGTTAATACGTCAAAGCGCCGAGGCGCTTTTGCCGGCCTGTCGGCCGAGGGCTTTCGGTCAGGTTATTTACCAACCTGGTGACCGATAATGCCACCCACTGCAGCCCCACCCAGCGTGCCCAACGCACTGCCGTTGGTCAGCACTGCGCCGCCGACTGCACCGGCGCCGGCACCGATAGCGGTGTTGCGATCGCGTTTGGACATGTTGGAACAGGCGCTGAGTGAAAACGCCAGAGTCAGTGCCAGAGCGGCGGTGGCGAAACGTTTATTAATAATCATCATAATGACTTCTCCTTAGCATTGGCTATATGGAAGTGCCCTATAAGTATAGGCGTTAACCATAAATCAGGCCTGCCGTTGGTTCCCATACAGTATCGATATAAAGAATGGCATTTTTTGTTAACTGCCGAATAATTAGCAAGTTATGCTCCAAAAGTTGCCGAAACTGAGTATAGGTTTCTCGGGAAGGATAAACAGGTAAATAGTCTTAAAATCCCGCCGCGCCAGGGGAAAGGCGCGCGGTATGGCCCGCGCGTTCGCGTTAGTCGTTGACCAACTCCACCTGTACGCCCTGGCGTTTCAGCTGATGCTGATACTCGAGCGCCAAACGGGAGTCGGTGATGACTCGGCTGATCTGGCCCGGTTGCGCCAGCGGGTTGGGCTGGATTTGGCCAAATTTGCTGGAGTCCGTCAGCACGATATTCTCTACGCCCTTGGCCAGCACCGCGCTGACTACGTCGGCGCGCATCATGTCGCGGCCGGTAAAACCGGTTTCGGCCTGAAAGCCGTCAATGCCGATAAACGCCTTGTTGAAATGCACCTGCTGAATGCACAGCCGCGTAAGCGGGCCAACCACGGTCTCGCTTTTCTTCTGGTACATACCACCCAGCACAATCACGTCGCAGTCGGTTTCTTTCAGCAGATTGGCGATATAGTGGCTGACGGTGATCAGCGTAATGCGTTTGCGTTCGGCGATGTAGCGCGCCAACAGGGCGTTGGCGCTGCCGCTCTCGATAAAGATCGTTTCGCCGTCGTTGACCTGTGCGGCGGCGTACTGTGCCAGCCGCTGTTTGAGGGTGAAATTGGACATCATGCGGGCATCGACGTCGTCGCTCTCCAACGCCACGGCGGAACCGTGTACCCGCTTCAGATAACTGCGTTTTTCCAGCAGGTTAAGATCTTGCCGGATGGTGACTTCCGAGACGCCTGAGGCGCGTGCCAGCTCATTGACGCTGATCCGCCGGCGATCGTTAACCAACTGCAATATGGTCTGTTGTCGTAAATTCATATCGGCCTGATGATGCGGCCGCCAAGGCGCGGCCGCTAAGAGTCAAAGGTTTAAAGAGTATGTTCTGTACGCGCAATAATATCATCCTGCGCCTCAGGGGATAATGCGGTAAAGAAGGCGGAATAGCCAGCTACGCGAACCACTAAATCACGATATTGGTCAGGGTGTTGCTTCGCTGCCAGCAACGTTTCGCGCGACACAATGTTGTACTGCACATGCCAGCCGCGATAGCTCTCGAAGAAGGTGCGCAACATCAGCATCAGCTTTTCCCGATCGCGAGGGTTGTCCAGCGTCGCCGGGCTCAGTTTTTGGTTGAGCAGCACGCCGCCCAGGATTGCTTCGGTCGGCAACTTGGCGAGTGAATTGAACACCGCCGTCGGCCCCAGGTGGTCGGTGCCGGATGCCGGGCTGGCGCCTTCCGCCAGCGGCTGGTGCGCCTTACGGCCATCCGGAGTGGCCAGGGTAGCGGCGCCGAAGGGAACGTTGGCCGAGATAGACGAAGTGCCGGCATAGTAGCCGCCACCGATCGGCCCGCGGCCGAAGCGGGTATTGCGATACTGTTTCAGTTCCTCGATGTAGGTTTGGTAAGCGCGCACCAGCAGCCGATCGACGTCGTCCACGTCGTTGCCGTATTTGGGCGCGGTGTTGAGCAGCCGCTGGCGCAGCTGTTCCCCATCCAACCCGGCGAAGTCGTCGGCCAGCGCCGCCGCCAGCTGCTGCTGGCCGATTGTCCCTTGCTCGAACACCAGTTTGCGCACCGCCGCCAGGCTGTTGCCGAGGTTGGCGATGCCGACCTGCAGGCCGGAAACCCAGTCGTACTTGGCGCCGCCTTGCTTGATGCTTTTGCCGCGTTCGATGCAGTCATCTACCAGCGCGGAACAGAGGATATCGTGGGCATTCTCCTCCAGCACGCTGTCCACCACGCATTCGATCTCAATTGATTTACGCGTGTAGTAGCGGATTTGCCGATCCCAGGCCGCCATTACCTGCTCGAAATCGGCGAAGTTCCCTTTAGACAGCGCCTGCTCTTGCGGCAGGAAAATCTGCCCGGAGGTGGCGTCGCGGCCTTGTTCCAGCGCCGCCAATAGCACGCGGGCGAAGTTGATGAAGCTCATGCCGGTGCAGCGATAGCCCCATTTGCCGCCAACGGCGGTCTCGATGCAGCCGATGGCGGCGTAATCATAGGCATCCTGCGGTTCAACCCCCAGCTTGATAAACTCGGGAATGACGATTTCGTCGTTGTTGAACGCCGGCATACCGAAACCGCAGCGGATCACCTGCACGCAGGCGTCGAGGAAATCTGCGCTCATTCCGGCGTGGTAACGCACGTTGAGGTTGGGTTGGGTGGAGCGCAGGCGGCCGCAGGATTCGAGAATGGCGTAGGACAGCGGGTTGACCGCGTCGCACGGCCGGCCGTCGATCAGTTTTTGGCCGCCGATGGTGACGTTCTGGTACAGCGGGCTGCCGGCGGAGGCCTTGGAGTGCGAGCCGGAACGTATCTTGTTGACCTCCAACAGTTTTAGCCAGCAGCTGTGCAGCAGCTCGATGGCGTCTTCCCGCGCCAGGCTCTGCTCCAGCTCGACGTCGCGCCGATACCAGGGATAGAGATATTGATCGAGGCGGCCGAAGGAAACCGAATGGCCGTTGGATTCGATTTGCAGAGTTAGCTGGATGAAATAGCACAGCTGGAGTGCCTGCCAGAAGGTGCACGGCGGGCGATGGGCGATCAGGTCGCAGTTGTCTGCGATGGCCAGCAGCTCGGTGCGGCGCCAGTCGCGGGTTTCGCATTGCGCCATGTTGCGCGCCAGACGGGCGAAGCGCAGGATGTGTTCGCTCAGTGCCGCCAGCACGATGTCGATGGCGTTGAGAAACTGCGCTTTGTGCAGGTCTTCCCACTCGGTCAGGTGCAGGCGGCTGCGGCGCGCGTTCACCTTTTCACGCAGGCCGTCTAGGCCCAGCTCCAGCAGCAGCGGGAAGTTGACCGCCAGGTGGGCGTCGCCGGAGGTCATGTTGCCCTCGGCCTTGATGATGCCGGTGGCGAGCAGCGCCTTCTGTTCGTCGGTGAACATGCCGTAGCAGCGATCCTGCACCGTTTGGCCGCGCCACCAGGGGCAAAGATGATGCAAAATCGCCTTGTTCTCTTCGCTGACCGAGAAACCGGCGCCCGGGCGGTCGGCCAACTGGTCTATTTCGTTTTCTATCCAGCCGACGGTATATTCGGGGAAGATCGGTGCGGCGCGCAGCTCGCTGGCCTGGTTGCCGACGATCAGCTCGTCGTTGGCGATCCAGATGCTGCGCTTCGCCAGGTGGTTGGCTAGCGCCAGCGCACGGCGCACCGGCAGCGGCCGGTCCTGATGCTGCTGATAGGTTTCGGTATAGTGCTGTGCGCGTTCGGTGCACACCGGCGGTTTGACGATGTGGATCAGCGCGTTCTTATGCGCCTGAATGCGGGCGCTGAGGGTAGTCAAATCCAATGTGGTCATGGCGTTATCCTCGCAAAATGGCGGTCAGGCCTTTGGCGCCGGCGTACGCTTCGGCGAAGGCCAGCAGATCGGGCGCGTCCAGCGGCGTGCGGGCGGCGCGGTAGGGCTCGCCAAGCAGGTGATACTTGTTGATGCCCAGCGTGTGGTACGGCAGAAAATGGATCTCCGACACGCCGATCTCGTCGGCGGCGAAGTCGACAATCGCACGGACAGAATGGCGATCGGCGTTGAAATCGGGGATCAGCGGCACGCGCACGGTCATTGGCACGCCGTGTGCCGCCAGCCGGCGAAAATTGTTCATCACCCGACGGGCGGAGCCGCCGGTCCAGGTGTTGAAACGCGCTTCATCAGTGTGTTTGAGATCGGCCAACAGCAGATCCAGCCAGGGCAATGAAGGGGCGATGTAACGCCACGGAACGTGCAGACAGGATTCGACGGCGGTGTGGATGCCGGCTTCGCGGCCACGCCGCAGCAGCTCCGCCGCAACCTCCGGCTGCATAAAGGGTTCGCCGCCGGACAGCGTTAAACCGCCGCCGCTGCGCAGGTAGAAAGGCTTATCCCGCATCACCTCGGCCATGATATCGTCGGGCTTGACCGCGCTGCCGCACAGGCTGAGCGCGCCGGTCGGGCAGGCGGCGGCCAGCGCCGCATAGTCGTCTGCGCTGATGACGTCGCGCCGCAGCGTCAATGCTCCCTCGTTACGCCGCAGGCCTTGCGGGCAGTGCTCGGTGCACAGCGAACAGCCGCTCAGGCACAGGCGCTCGTCAAACAGCAGATCTGCGTGACGCGAGCGGCTTTCCGGGTTCTGACACCAGCGGCAGCTCAGCGGGCACCCTTTTAAAAAGACCACGCTGCGGATGCCGGGGCCATCATGGGTCGAGTAGCGCTGCAGATTGAAGAACATGAGTCACCCGTTTGGCGTTGCTGAATCTTTCGTCATTAAAGGTGTTTCGAATGAAAGTTGAATTGATTTTGGTCAAAGGTTGACAGGGTTTTTGCCCTATGATGATCAGAGTTTGAATCCGCCCACAGAACATGACACAGGAGTCCGTGATGGAGCTTTATCTCGATACCGCCGATGTGACTGCGGTAAAACGCCTGGCGCGCATTTTGCCGCTGCACGGCGTCACCACCAACCCGAGCATCGTGGCGAAGGAAGGTAAGCCGATCTGGGAAGTGTTGCCCGCACTGCGCGACGCCCTCGGCGGCACCGGCAAGCTGTTCGCGCAGGTGATGGCGGCCGATGCCGAGCGCATGGTGGCGGAGGCGGCGCTGCTCAGCCAGCGCGTACCGGGGCTGGTGGTCAAGATACCGGCGACCGCCGAAGGGTTGGCGGCGATCAAGAAGCTTAAAACCATGTCCATCCCGACGTTGGGCACGGCGGTATACGGCGCCGGTCAGGGGCTGCTGGCGGCCTTGGCCGGGGCGGAATATGTGGCGCCTTACGTCAATCGCCTGGACGCACAGGGCGGCGACGGTATCGAAATGGTGCACGAGCTGCAGCAGCTGTTGAGCCTGCACGCGCCATCGGCGCAGGTGCTGGCCGCCAGCTTCAAAACGCCGCGCCAGGCGCTGGAGTGCCTGCTGGCGGGCTGCCAGGCCATCACGTTGCCGGTGGATGTGGCGGAGCAATTCCTGAGCACCCCGGCGGTACAGGCCGCGGTCGAGAAGTTTGAGCAAGATTGGCAGGGCGCTTTCGGCAGCAATTTGCTGAGCTGATAACGGCCTGATGCGTTAATTTTTCTTCCGATTGACAATTAATTTTAAAGGATGGCGCATCGTAGCGTCATCCTCTCGCCTTTTCGCGATTCTTCTCGTCTTTGCCGCTTTCCATATGTCTTTTGCTTCGCTGTAGCATAAAGCAGTTGATTTTTGACCTCTATAGACCATAATCCGCCTGAGGGAATTTTATTTACATTCATTTACGTAATTTATGGTTTTGACTAAATAAATAACCATAAAGTAACGGTGAGGGGCCAGGGATGCGCTCAGATACTGCTCGTGCTTTACTTTATTTTATCCGCGGTGGACTGTCGGGATTATTGATCGGCGTTGTACCACTGTTTTCCGCCTCAGCGTCTACCAGCGATGGCGTGGCCTCCATTGATGCCCGCGAGCAGCAGCGCCAGCAGGAGCGCGAGCGCGCTCTGCAACAGCAAAATGCCCCACAGGCCGATGCGCGCCTCTCCCGTCCCGACGTTGTGCTGCCCGATTACCCCACACACGAACGTCCTTGTTTCATCATCAACCGGCTAACGTTGGTCGGTGATTCCGCCGATCGCTTTCAATGGGCGCTGGGCGCCGCTGCGGATGCCAAAGGGCGCTGTTTGGGCAGCCAGGGCATTGTGCTCATCATCAATAAGGTGCAAAACGTCATACTGGCCAAGGGCTATGTCACGACACGCGTGATGGCGCAAGAGCAGGATCTGACTACGGGCGTGTTGGCGCTGACGTTGCAACCGGGGCGCATTGGTGAGATCCGCTTTGAGGAGCCGGTCTCCTGGCGTGGGCGGCTGTGGAACGCTATTCCGGCTTCACGCGGTGATATTCTCAACCTGCGCGATGTCGAACAGGGGCTGGAAAACTTCAGGCGGGTACCCAGCGCCAATGCCGACATTAAAATTGTACCCGGCGCCGAGGACGCCACCAGCGATCTGCAGGTCAACTGGCACGAGGGGCGTCCGGTGCGGCTGAGTTTGGGGTTGGACGACAGCGGCTCCAAAAGCACCGGCCGTTATCTCGGTTCGGCCACTCTGGCAATCGATGCCCCGTTTGCGCAAAATGATCTGTTCTACGCCAACATCGGCAATGATGTGTTCCAGCACGGGCCGTTCGGCAACCGTTCACATACGCTGAACTACTTCTTCCCTGTGGGGTATTGGGCCTTCTCGGCCAATTACAACGACTACACCTACCATCAGAACATCCCCAACGTTAACGAGGTGCTGCGCTACAGCGGCAAGAGCGACAACATTCTGTTGACCGTCTCCCGATTGCTGTACCGCGACCAGTCGCACAAGACCACGTTCAATGTGCGCGGGTATCGCAAACACTCCACTAACCACGTGGGCGACGTTGAAGTGACCAAGCAAAAGCGGCGTACCGCCGGCTGGGAGGTTGGGATCAACCAGCGTAGCTACCTCGGTACCACCACCTTGGATGCGAATATCAGCTGGCGCCGCGGTACCGGCGCCTTGGGGGCGCTGCGCGCGCCGGAGGAAGCCAATCACGACGGCTCGGCGCGTACCGGCATACTACTCGGTGATGTGGGGATCAATCAGCCTTTCTCATTGTGGGAGCAGCCCTGGCGGGTTTATGCCAGCGTGCGGGGGCAGTGGAGCTCGAATGCGCTGACGCCGCAGGAGCGGATGGCCATTGGCGGGCGTTACACGGTGCGCGGTTTTGACGGCGAACAGATGCTGTCCGGCGAAAAGGGCCTGCTGTGGCGCAATGAAATCGCCTGGAATGCGTTTTCTCGCGGCCACGAGCTGTACCTGGCCGCCGACTATGGCCGGGTGGACGGGCCTAACGCGCGTGGCTTGCCGGGCCGGCAGTTGGCGGGCAGCGCGCTCGGCGTTCGCGGTGCGCTGTGGGGGCGGCTCAGCTATGACCTGTTTGCCGGCGTGCCGCTGTACAAACCTGCAGGGTTCCACACTTCAGGGGCCAGCGCCGGCTTCAGCGTAAACCTGGAAATCTGAACATCGCGATAACGACAACGTTGCCGATACCGATCTGAACGGACTGACTTTTCTCACGGATGTGACCCATGAACAAACATTGCTATCGCCTTATCTTCAGCCGCACCCACGGGGAGTTGCGGGTAGTGTCCGAACTGGCTCGCAGTTGCAGCAGCGAACCGGGGCAGCGCATCGGTTCAGGGATAACAGCTGGAAGTCGTTTGTGGGTCACCGTGCGTCGATCAGTGTGGCTGCTTGGGCTATTGATGTTCGCCGGCCCCGTCATGGCAGATGGCATTGTCGCGGACGGCGGCGCCAACCCTACCCAGCGGCCGGAGGTCATCAATACCCAGAACGGTTTGCCGCAGGTCAACATCACCGCCCCCAACCAGGCAGGGATCTCGCATAACCAGTATCAGCAGTTCGATGTCGACGCCAAAGGTGCCATCCTCAACAACTCGGCGGTGATGACCTCGACCCAGATGGCCGGGATGATCCAGGGCAACCCTAACCTCAATCCCAACGCCGCGCCGGCACGCGTCATCCTCAACGAAGTCAACAGCAATAATCCCAGCCAGCTGCGCGGTTTTATGGAGGTGGCCGGCGGCAAGGCTCAGGTGATTGTGGCCAACCCTGCCGGGATCGTCTGCAACGGCTGTGGCACCATCAACGCCGGTCGAATGACGCTGACTACCGGCAAACCGCAAATGAACGCCGACGGCAGCGTGGCGGGTTATCAGGTTGAGCGCGGGGTGGTGCGCATCGAGGGAGGCGGGCTCAACGGAGATGCGCGCCATGATACCGAATACGTTGATATTTTGGCGCGCGCGGTGGAGGTCAACGCCGGCGTCTGGGCTAAAGAAGGGCTGACGGTGGTGGCCGGCCGTAACCGGGTGAGTGCAGACGGCAAAACCGCAGTGCCGCTTTCGGATGACGGGAGTGCCAAACCTGAATTGGCCATCGATATGGGGCAGATGGGCGGCATGTACAGCGGCAGTATCCGCATGATTGGCACTGAAGCCGGCGTCGGTGTGCGTAATCAGAACGGGCAGGTGCAAGCAGGTAAAACGCTCACTGTTAGCAGCGAAGGCAAACTCAGTTGGCGGTCTGATGCACCGGATGCGGGCACGCAGGCCGGCGGCGACATGCAGCTGGCGGCAAAAAGCGACGTTGATATACACGGCAAAGTGTACGGTGGCGGCCAATTGGCCGTACAGAGTCGCGAGGGAATATTAACGCAATCCGGTACGCTGGCGGCGGCCGGGAATGTGCACTTGAACGCCGAGCGCGGCATTCAAACCAGTGGCCACCTGCTGGCGGGCAGTAATGCCGACAGCACGTTGGTCCATGATGCCAATCTGCAGCTTGATAGCCAGGGCGATATCCGCGCCAGTGGCAGTCTGCTCGCTAAAAAGAACGTCAATGCGACCGGGCACCGGGTGGATATCAGCGGCGCGCAGGTCGGAGCAGGCCGTACCGCGCTGACGGCACGGGAAGGTGGCGTGGCATTGCGCCAGTCCACCGTAGACAGCGGTGAGCTTGTCGTGCGTACGGAAGGGAATGTGGATGCGCAGCAGGCCAAGGTCAAGGCCGGGCGCTGGGCGGTCGATGCCGACAGTCTTTTCAACCAACAGGCCACTTGGTCACAGGCTGGTGACGGTGAGAATCGCTTCACGTTGGCGGGCGAGCTGGATAACAGTGATGGCACCATCGAGACGCAGAGCCTCCTGCTTTCGGCCGGCCAACTGGTCAATCAGCGTGGCCGCCTGGTGGCGTTGGGTGAAACGGCGCAGCACTGGCGAGTGGGTGGCCTGATCGACAATGCTGGCGGAACGGTGGGCAGCAACGGCGACCTGCGCCTGGATGCCGGCAGCCTCGATAATCAGAGCGGCACGGTAAAAACCCAGGCGGGCTTCACGCTCCATGCTGATGGCGCGGTGAATAATGCCGGGGGCAACCTGCTGGCCGGGAATGGCCTGACGCTTGAAGCGGGCAGCGAGCTGAATAACGCGTCCGGTACCCTGAGCGGTGCAGACGTGCGTCTGGCGGTACAACGGCTGGATAACGCGCAGGGGCAGGTCATTGGCCAGGGAAATCTCGACCTGACGGCCAGTCACCTGGATAACCAACGCGGCCTGATTGGCGCCGGCAAAGCGCTGGATATCCGTACCGGCGACTGGGATAACCGCGGCGGCATCGCGCAAGGCGAAACGGTCGTCACGGCAACGGCGGGTAACCTTAACAACGACGGTGGCAAGCTGCTGTCCGGCCAGACGTCAACCCTGAAGACCACGGGCAACGTTACCAACCGCAGCGGTGAAATCAGCGCCGAGGTGCTGACGGTGAATACTGACCGTCTAGACAACACGCAGGGCAAGGTGATTGGTCAGCAACGGCTTGACCTGCATGCCCGCCAGGGCCTGAACAACACTCAAGGGCTGCTGGGCGCCGGTGAGGCACTGGCGGTGAGCAGCCAGGGCGAATTGAACAATCGTGGTGGCACGGTACAGGGGAATGGGCAAACCCGCGTGGCGGCGCGGGACGTACGCAACGAAGCCGGCAAACTGCTGGGCGGGCAACGGCTCACTCTCACTGCGGCGGGGGCGCTTGGCAACCGCGAGGGGGAAATCAGCGGCGAGTCGTTCACGCTAACGGCGCAGCAGGTGGATAACGCTCAGGGCAAGATGGTCGCCAGGCAGGATGCGAACCTGACGGCGCAGCAAGGGCTGAACAACACCGCCGGCTGGCTTGAAGCCGGCAATACACTCTCCGTCAAGACCGATGGCGATTGGGACAATCAGGGCGGCACTGCACAAGGTGGCCGTCAGATCACCGCCACCGCGCAGACTCTCGACAATACCGGTGGCCGGCTGCAGTCTGGTGGAGATCTTGGTCTTGATGCCGCCGGCAGTATCCTCAATCGCACTGGTAAACTGACCGCGCAACAGGCTCTCGATATCCGGGTCGGCGCTGCCAGCCTGTTTGACAACGATGGCGGCTCACTGCAGAGCGGCGGCGATCTGTCTCTGCAGGGAGGCCAGTTGACCAACCGCGCTGCAGGGATGGTGCTGGGCGGCCAGGCGCTTTCTCTGACGCTGACGGGGAGCTGGGACAACCAAAACGGTACCTTGACCGGCAATGGCCGCACGCAGGTGCGCGCCGCCAGCCTGCTCAATGCCCAGGGCGCCATCAATGCCTTGGGCAGCCTGGACATGCAGTTCAGCGACCGGCTGGATAATGGGCAGGGGCGTATTTTCAGCGCGCTGTCTCAAACGCTCCGGGGGCAGGCCATCTCCAACGCGCAGGGGTGGATGGGCAGCCAGGGGAGCTGGCGGGCCATAAGCAGCGGTTTTGACAATACGCAGGGCAGCGTACAGAGCCAGCAGGATGCACAGCTGGCGGCTGACTGGCTCAATAATACCAAAGGTGTACTGCAATCGGCGCAAAACCTGGCGCTGCGCATCAAACAGGATATCGATAATCGCAGCGGCAAGGTCTCGGCGCAGGGGCAACTGACTGTACAAGGGGCCGCTGACGGCGAACACGCCGGCGCCATCAATAACGCCGGCGGTCAGTGGCTGGCCGGCGAGGGGCTGAGTATCGCCGCCCGCGCCCTCGATAATACACAGGGTGGGTTGCTGTACAGCCAGAAACAACAGCGCCTTACGCTGAGCGATGCGCTGAATAACCGCGATGGGAAAGTGCAGAGTGGCGAGGCGCTTCAACTTGACGCACAAGCGCTGAATAATGCCGACGGGACGATAGACGGCCAGCAACAGGTGGCGCTGCGCATTCTTGGCTTGCTGGAGAATACCGGTGGCGCCGTGCGCAGTAATGGTGACCAGCAGGTGGCGGCGTCCGGTATCAATAACGCGCGCGGCGTATTCAGCAGCCGTGGCGGTATCACGGTGACATCAAAGCAGCTGGACAACGACGGCGGTACGCTCATCAGCCAGGGCGCGGGCATCTACCGACTCGACCAGCTTAACAATCAGCACGGCAAGGTGCACAGCGGCGACGCGCTCACCCTTGAGGGGGCGCAGGTCAATAACCAGGGTGGGCAACTGGTGTCAACCCAGGGGCTGATACTCAAGGCCGGGATGCTCGATAACAGCGGACAGGGCACGCTGAGCAGCCAGGCAGCAATCAATCTGCTGGTAGGCCGCCTGAACAACCGCGATGGCGGGCTGATACTGGGCACCACGCGTACCGATATCGCCGCGCGCGACATCGACAACACGGCTGGACGGCTTCAGAGCGCCGGCCAGCTGACGCTCACGAAGGTGGCCTCGTTGGACAACCGCCAGGGGCGCATCCTTGCCAACGGCAATCTCGACATCAATGCCGACCAGTCACCGACCGATTCGCCGCTGGCGCTGCTCAACCAGGGCGGGCGCATGGAAAGTGCGGCTCACCTGACGGCGCATGCGCGCACCCTGGATAACCAGAACGGTACCCTGCTGGGCTTGCAGGCGGTGACGCTGTCCGCGCAGCAGGACTACACCCACCAGGCCGGCGACACCGTCAGCAGTAACGGTACGGTGGCGTTCTCCCTGAGCGGCGCCTTTACCAACCTGGCGGACTGGTTGCTGCCGGGCAATCTGGCGCTCACTGCGGCCAGCATCACCAATCCGGCCATCTTGGTGGGTAAAACGCTGCAACTGACGACAGGGGCACTGCAAAATACCGGGCGCCTTGAGGCTGACAGTATGACGCTGAACGTCGATACCCTGGACAATGCCGCTGCGCTGATGGGCGACGACATCGCCGTGTACGGGCGCATCATCGACAACCACGGCGCGCCTGCGGTGATGGCGGCGACCCGCAGTCTGACGGTGCAGGCCGGTGAGCGCCTGACCAACCGGGAGGGGGCATTGATCTACAGCGCCGACCGTCTGCAGTTGCACAGTGATGACCTGATTGAGAACCGGGCGAGCTTTATCGAAGCGGATGGTGATGCTACCGTGGAGGCCCGTCGCCTGAACAACCTGCGTGAAGGGCTGGTGATTGAGCGTGACGCCGAGAAAAGCGACTACAAATGGCACCGCTACAACTACTACTGGCGCTCCTACGGTTCAAAGGTCAATCCCGACAAAAGCACCATGGCGCCGACCACCCAACAGCTGACTTATCAGGATGACGCGGCGGCGCAAACCAACCGCTACGGCACCCTGCTGGCCATTGATGCGGCGGGCAAGCGCGCACAGGTGCGGGTCAAGGACAATAAGGGCCAACTGACCGACCTGTGGGTCAACTACCTGGCGCTCAAGCCGAATGCCGACGGCAGCTATGCGATGACGTTCTACGAAACGCGGGGGGGAAACCAGCTGGCGACTATCCCAACGCCTTACCAAAACGGCTTCCATTGGGAACACGACTGGACGCAGGTGATGACCTGGGATCCCGAAAAGCATGTCGACATCGACAGCGCGCCATTCATCACCGATTACAACAACTTCCGCGAGCGTACCGAAAGCGGCACGCTGACGCGCGACAGGCTGGTCTCCGAGGGCATCGGTGCGCGCATTCTGGCGGGCGGCAATATGGTGCTGCGCATCACGGGAGCGTTGCTCAATGACGCCAGCGTCATTACCGCCAACGGCAATCTGACGCAGGACGGCGGCGGCAGCGTGGACAACCGCGGTTACTCGGTTAACGAGCGGCGTCAGGCGGCTATCGTTGACCATTATGATAAGGACACGCATCACTGGTACCCCACGTTCAACCGGGACGAAACCACGGCGCTGGCGACCGTTGATGGCGTGATCACCGGCAATGGCACGGTCACCATCAACGGCGCCCGCATCACCAACACCACGGTCAATCAGGCGCAAATCAGTCAACTTGATGCGGCGTTGAAGGCAGTAGATGCCGAACGCGCCGAGCTTGAACGCAATCCGCTGGCCTTCACGGTAGAGGGTGCTGCCCGACCTGACGGCGATACAACGTTGGCACAGGGCGAACAGATGACGCAACCCGGCGCCACGCCGTCCTCGCCGCTGGGGCGCCCGCTGTTGCCGTCTGAGCTGGCGCTGACGCAGTTACAGCATCTGGGCAATGTGGCCACCACCATCCCCAATAACGGCTTGTTTAGTCAACATACGGCGACCGGTAGCCCGTTCCTAGTGGTGACCGATGAACGCTTTACCCGCCGCGACAACTTTATCAGCAGCGACTATATGCTGGGGCGCGTAGGGTATGACCCCGCGCAGGCTCATAAGCGCCTGGGCGATGGCTTTTACGAGCAGCGCCTGGTGCGCGAGCAGGTGCTGGCGCTGACCGGAAAACCGTCCGTCAAGGGCTGGGATGCGATGGAACAGTATCAGCAACTGATGAACAACGGCAGCAAAGTCGCCCAGGATTTCCATCTGGTGCCGGGCGTGGCCTTGACGCCGGAGCAAATTGCGGCGCTGCAACAGGATATCGTCTGGCTGGTGAGCGAGACGGTGCAAACGGAAGGCGGCCCGCAAACGGTATGGGTGCCAAAGGTGTACCTGGCACAGACTACATTGCGCCTGACCGGTGATGGCGCGGTGATTGGCGGTGGCGACCTGCAACTCTCGGCAAACAGCATCACCAATGCCGGCAACCTGTTTGCCGACAAAGCCCTGACGGTCGACGCCGGGCAGTTCCTGCACCAGGGGGGCGACATCAAAGCCGACAGCATTGACGTGCAGGCAGACAGTCTGGCCATGAGCACTAACCTGCAGGACGCACTGCGCCAGGCGACGATGAGCGCCGGCGATATTCGCCTGCGCGGCACAGATATCACGCTCACGGGAGCGAAGCTTGATGCGACAGATACGCTCAACCTAAGCGCGCGCAATGACCTTACCATCACCGCCGCGAAAAGCAGCCATACCGCCGATTTTGAGGTTATTTCCGGTTCAATGGGTAACCGCACCCGCGGTGGCACGGAAGAGGCAGGCTCCCGGATGGCGCACGTTAGCGGCGAATGGCAGCAGGCTCTGGGGAGTGAGCTTAACGCCGGCGGCAACCTCACGCTCAATGCCGGGCGAGACGTCACGTTCACGGGCAGCCAGGCCAGCGCCGCCGGCAGCACCCGCGTGCAGGCCGGCGGCGATATCAACATCGGGGCCGAAAGCACCACCAACACCACACACCTGAACGCCAACAGCCGTACGTCATCCGTCAGCAACGACCGCCAGGAAGAGCGGCTGACATTAAGCACGCTCGGCGGCGACCAGGGCGTCACCCTGGTGGCGGGCAACCGCCTGTTGGCCGAAGGTGTGCAGATTGACAGCAAAGAGGGGCGTATTGGCGTCAGCGCGCAGGACGTGACCATTAAAGACGCGCGTACCCGCACGCAAGACCAGGACAGCGAAAACAAACGCGAGGGCAAAACCAAAAGCCATCGCATCGAGCAAACCGAGCGCGAAATCAGCACCGGCAGCACCTTCAGCGCGCGCGACGGCGTGACAGTGGTCGGGCGTGAAGGTGACGTTACGGTCACCGGCAGTACCCTGCACAGCGAACAGGGCGCTGTTGCCCTGCAGGCGAAACAGGATGTGACCCTCAATACCGCCACCGAACGCGAGTCAACCTTCAGTGAAGAGCGGTCTCAGAAAAAGGGCTTCCTGAAAAAAAGCAGCAGCCACAGTATCGCCAATGACGCGGCCACGCGCGAGAAAGGCAGCCTGCTGAGCGGCAACAGCGTCAGCGTTAACGCCGGTAACGACCTGACGGTTACCGGCTCGGCCATTGCCGCCGACCAGGACGTGAACCTGCAGGCCGGCCGTAACGTTGACATCGGTGCGGCCACCGAGACCGACACGCATTACCGACTGGAAGAGAAGAAAAAGAGCGGCCTGCTGGGCAGCGGTGGCATTGGGTTTACGATTGGCAAACAGTCGAGTAAACACGAAATCGACGAGAAAGGCCGGACCCAGAACCAGAGCGTCAGCACCGTCGGCAGCAGCCAGGGCAGCGTCAACATCACGGCGGGCAACCAACTGCACATTGGCGGCGCCGACCTGGTGGCGGGCAAGGACCTGACGTTGACCGGCGACAGCGTAACTATCGACCCCGGCTACGATCAACGCACGCGCAAAGAAACCTACGAGCAGAAGCAGAGCGGTCTAAGCGTGGCGCTGTCGGGCACCGTAGGCGGCGCGCTCAATACCGCCGTCAGCTCGGCGCAGCAGGCGCGAAAAGAAGGCGATGGGCGCCTGAACGCGCTGCAAAATACCAAGGCGGCGCTGTCCGGCGTGCAGGCTGCACAGGCTGCTGAACTCGACAAACTCAACACAGATGCGGGGAAAGGCGCCACCAACACCGTCGGCATCAGCGCCTCCTGGGGCAGCCAGTCGTCGAAGAGCGAAACCCGCACCGACAGCCGCCAGTCGCAGGGCAGCACGCTCACCGCCGGGCAAAATCTGTCGATAACGGCGAACGGCAAGAACCACAATGCACAGAGTGGCGATATCGCCATCACCGGCAGCCAGCTGAAAGCGGGCAAAGACCTGTCGCTCGATGCGGCGCGGGACATTACCCTGCAGTCGGCGCAGAACAGCGAAAGCACCGTCGGCAAGAACAGCAGCAAAGGCGGCAACGTCGGTGTCGGCATCGGCGCCGGTTCGGGCGGGTACGGCATCAGCGTCTCGGCCGGCGTCAATGCCGGCAAGGGGCATGAGAATGGCAACGGTCTGACTCATGCCGAAACCACCCTGGATGCCGGCAGTCATCTCAACCTGACCAGCGGCCGCGACACCCGGCTTATCGGCGCGCAGGCGAGCGGGGAAAAGGTCACCGTCGACGTGGGCCGTGACCTTCGGCTTGAAAGCGAACAGGACAGCGACCGCTATGACGCCAAACAGCAAAACGCCAGCGCGGGCGGCAGCTTCACCTTCGGTTCGATGACCGGCTCAGCCAACGTAAGCGCCGGCAAGGACAAGCTGCACAGCAACTTCGACTCGGTGAAAGAGCAGACCGGGCTGTTTGCCGGCAAGGGCGGGTATGACGTCAAGGTCAAAGAACACACCCAGCTCGACGGCGCTGTGATTGCAAGCCAAGCTGACAAGGGGAAAAACCGCCTCGATACTGGCACGCTGGGCTGGACGGACATCCACAACCAGGCGGACTACAGCGCAACGCACAGCGGCGGGTCATTCAGCACCGGCGGGCCGGTGGGCAAGGATCTGCTGACCAACATGGCCGGCGGCATGCTGTCGGGTGCCAACAACAGCGGGCATGCCGAGGGCGCGACGAAGGCCGGCGTCAGTGAGGGTACGCTGATAGTTCGCGACAAAGACAAACAGCAACAGGATGTGGCGCAGCTAAACCGTGATACGGATAACGCCAACGCCGGCAGCATCAGCCCGATATTCAACAAGGAGAAGGAGCAGAACCGGCTCAAACAAGCTCAGCTTATCGGCGAGATCGGCGGCCAGGCGATGGATGTCATCCGCACGCAGGGGGATATCGCCGGGCTGAAAGAGGCCCTGAAGGCGCACCCTGAGCTCAAGGGCAACGAGACGGCGCTGAAGCAGACCGACGCCTACCGTAAGGCAATGAAGGAATACGGCACTGGCAGCGATTTGCAGAAGGCGGCGCAGGCGGTAACGGGTGCGTTGACGGCGCTGGCGGGCAATAACCTGGCGGGTGCGCTGGCGAGCGGTGCTTCGCCGTACCTGGCGACGGAAATCAAGAAACTGACCACCAATCCGCTGACCGGTAAGGTTGATGTTGCTGCCAACGCGATGGCGCACGCGGTGCTGGGGGCGGTGACTGCGGAGCTGAACAACCAGTCGGCCGCAGCAGGCGGACTGGGCGCGGGCGGCGGTGAACTGGCGGCGCGCTACATTGCCGGTCAGCTGTTCCCGGGCAAGACGGCGCAGCAGCTGAGCGAAAGCGAGAAACAACAGGTGAGCACGCTGAGCCAGTTGGCCGCAGGGCTTGCAGGCGGGCTGGCGACGGGGGATACTGCGGGAGCGGTGACCGGCGGGCAGGCCGGGAAGAATGCGGTTGAGAATAATCATCTCAACCAACCGCAACAGCAAAGCCGCAGTGAAGAGCTTGCCGCCTGTAATGGAAACAGCGGTTGCAGGGCGGATGTCAGGCAAAAATACGCCGCTGAATATGACCACGTGCAGGCTGAGATAGCGAACTGTGCTTCACCAGAGCATTGTATATCGCTTGCCAAAGAGCTTAAGGGCTGGCTGGGTGATTATAGTGCCCGGATGACTGAGCTTGAAACCAAAGCACGCAACGAAGGCATAGGTTCACTCACGACGGCAGAAACGCAGGAATGGGTCAATCTGCGTGGTGCGATGTCAAATATTGATGCTTCGCGTGATCTGTTGGTACATCGTGCCCAAATATTAGGAGGTTCTGAGGAGACTTCTAAAGAAATCGCTAGTATCTTGGGGCAGACGGGGATAGCGAGTGCGGCTGGCGTTGCTGCTGGGGTTGGGAAAGGGAATAGCGGAAATAAAGGAAGTGCTATACCCGCACCAGAACCAATTACAGCCACTAATGGATTGGTATACAAGTCGAATCCTAAACATACATTAGGGCAGCAAGGTAATAGACCTAACGCAGGTATTGAACCTAAAGACTCGGTAAAGCTTTTTGAGCAGTCAATCCCGAGCACGAAGCAATATCCGAATAAAGAGGTTAGATTCGCCGTGGATAGTAGGGGAGTTATACATCGTTTTGAAGGGACCAATGGACAGTATCATTGGAATGGTAGCACTGGTGATAAAAATGCACTGACAAGTGATCAGATACCGAGCGCTGTGCAGAAACAACTAGGAGTAAGAGTAAAATGATTTATGGTGATCCGTTTTATTTTTCACTCCAATTTGATGTGGTCGAGGCCTGGAATGCACCTGGGGATGTTTGGCGAAATGGACTTTTCTCATTATATGTTAATGGTGATAAGATATTCGATGTGGTAGATGTCTTTGAATTAATGACGACGTTCAGTTTTTATTCAAAATCCCCAGTTGATGACTTGGTTGTCAATGATGTAAACATAGATGCGACTGATCTTTATAAAAATGCCAGAGACTACTTCATTGGTGATGGCGAATCGCTGATTAACGGTCTGTTTGACATGACATGTACGGCGATGGGTGATAATGATTGTTATCTTTACTTTATCAAAACAAGTTCTGGCGATAGATTGGTATGGAGTGCTGATCGCGGTGTTAAAATAAATGAAGTAATGCTCCCGTCGGGAACAATACTTGATGTGATTAATAAAATGCGTTTAAGCCATTTATAAAACAGTTACCCCAGCCTTGGCTAGGGTAGTCGCTTTTATGTGTAACGGCCGGTGGCATGCTGTCGGGCGCCAACGCGATGGCACACGCTGTGCTGGGCGCAGTGACGGCGCAGCTGAACAACCAGTCGGCAGCAGCTGGCGGGCTGGGTGCAGGTGGTGGCGAACTGGCGGCGCGCTACATTGCCGGTCAGCTGTTCCCGGGCAAGACGGCGCAGCAGCTGAGCGAAAGCGAGAAACAACAAGTGAGCACGCTGAGCCAGTTGGCCGCAGGGCTTGCAGGCGGGCTGGCGACGGGGGATACTGCGGGAGCGGTGACCGGCGGGCAGACTGGGAAGAATGCGGTTGAGAATAATGCGCTGAGTGCCAATGACTTCGGTAAGGGTATGGCGGATTACGGTCAATCTGTTGGTTCTTATGCGCAATATGCTAAGGATAAGAACCTGCCACCGGAACAGGTACAAGCTGATCTGGCCCGGATGGTGAAAGGTGATTTGCCGGAAGGGGCTGATGTAGTCAAAGCCATTCTGAGCAATAACCCCGGTTCAGATACTGTGATGGCCGTGTTGTCTGCGGAAGATGCGAAAGATTATGCTCTGGCGTTGCTGACGTCGATCCCGGCAGAAAAAGCATTATCTCTTGTCGGTAAAGCAGCCAATGTAATTGATAACAAAATCCTGATCAGCGCGGCGGAGAAAATATCGACGCCGAAGCCGGGTAAACAATCAGCAATACCAAGGGATCTGAATGAACAAATAGTATGGAAACAGGTACAGGAAAATCCTGCAAAAGGTGAAATACTGCCTGGAATGAATAATGATCCACGTTTTCCAGCAAGCGCGGTATTCCAAAAAATGCAAGTCGTTCAGAAAAATGCTAAAGGTGAATCAATCACTATCCATTATCAGTACAACTCGACTACGGGTAAAGCCTACGATATGAAAATTGATACACCTAAAAGGGTTAGTTCTAATCCGGCAGATGTGATCGAAAATATTAAAGGGCAAGTGAAATGAAATTAAAAGAGAAAGATGGAACCATAGTAGATGTGTTTGCCATATATTGGCTTGAAGATGAAACCTTATTTTTAGGGTTGCCTAAAAATTACGGTGGTTTACTTGCTTATAAAGCAAAAAATGTCCAGGTTATTGATTCAACTTTGCATGGTACGTTCGAGTATTTTACCACGCATATAAATGGAATATACCATTGGGCTTTAATAAAAGAAGCATTGTTAGATGATATAATAGAGCGAGATGAAGCGGCTTATAACCGCTTCCTTGAAATCCTGAAAGCTGAAGGTCGGGTAGATCCTGACTTCTATTAACGGTGGATAAATCCCGGCCAACTGGCCGGGCTCTTTGCTTTTACGCCGTGAAAACCTCATCCTCTCGTCGCCGCAACCGGAGCACACCGGGCGCAGAGGTCAGTTCCAGTTGTTCAGCACTGGCAATGCCGGACTCGGTGAGCCAGTCGCCGCCGATAATCACTTTGCCGTTATCTTGTACCTAATCGGTCTTCGCTAGCTTCGTGCAGTGTTTCCCTGGTGGCGTCGTCAGTGATGACAGTGCTCCAGAATGTCTGATGCTGAAGCGTCAGTTGCAATGAGGGCCAAGTGTAAACCTGAGTGTGCTGACCGAGTTGGTGGAGGCGGAAACGCCGCCGTCGCCGGCTGCCAGGCGACGATGGTGCGCCACTAATACGGTGGGCGTCAGCGCCTCCCTGCGTGCATTTCTGCTCCTCGTCAGAGTCAGTGAAATAAATTCCGACCCGTTACCCATACGGAGCATCACAGGTAATCATGTTTTACTGCGATCCTGTGAATTTACGAATCACTTGCCGGGCCGGAAGATTCAGATCTATTTCTACCTGGGTTATGTTTTGGATGAATGTATGGAAATAAACGTAATTGAGATTAAGCATACTTTCTCTGAAATACCTGTCTAGGCAGTCATCGATGTTGGTGGTAAAGTAACTCACCCACGCGATAACATGTCACGGTTAAATCCTCGGCAAGGTGATTGGTATTATTCTCGCCTGGATACGATAAAGATGGCGAATGTGTTTTGGAGTAATTATTTTATGGGTGAATAATTATTGCTCGCAGTGGGTGGATAAGTAGTTGGCAATAATTCCTCATCCGAAATTTTTTTGTCGCTGCAACTGGAAAAGATTAATTACTACGTAAATCCAATGCGGTTTTTTTCTCGGTATTGGCTTTTGTTTGTTAAAATTAATGGAGTATGTTATGCATAAGGATTTGGACGTTTCCATCTCAACAGGGCGATTTAGGAAAATAAGAGAATGGAACAGGAGGCGCAATTATTACTTCAAGAAAGTAAAGCTGAACATTAAGATTTATATTGCAAAGCTTATCTGGGATAAGTGCAGCAAAAGTGTGTTTGATATCAAGTCTGTCAAAACCGTATTGCTCCTGCGCAATGAGGGGACAGTCGGCGATGTGGTGGTTTCGACGCCACTGGTGAAATGTCTTTATGAGTCGGGTTATACAGTGGATTTATTGCTCACAAAGTCAAGTGGCGTGGTGATGAAACATAACCCCTATGTCAGGAATATCTACGAAGCAGATGATTGTAATAATGAAGTTTTTTTGAAAAGATTCACTCATGCCGTTGCGAAATCAACGGTTGAAAAGTTGAGGGGGAATAATTATGACCTTGTGGTCGATCTTTGCTTGTTTGATACCCCGGTACATAGGATGATGCTTTTTAGCGATATAAACGCAACGTTTGTTCTTGGCTTTAATAAATGGAGTCGCATTAACCACTACAGCAAATCTATTTCATTCGAAAATGGTAAGGAACATGTGACGAAAGCCATTGCTTTGGTTGCCCATGCCGTAGGGCTCAATCTTAACAATCACCGTGCCTATGACCTGCATATCCCAGATTATATAGCTTTTGAAGTAAAGGAGTATTTAAGTGGCTGGGATGATAAAATTAAGATTGTAATTAATGCTTTTACCGGGAGTCCAGAGAGAAACCTATCTAAAGAGCAACTTGCTCGACTTGTTGAGATGCTTAATAAAGCCTCATCCAATATAAGAGTGATTATTCTTGATCACCGAAGAGAACTGGATATATCTCTGCCAGGTAATGTTATTATAAATCCATTTAATTCACTGCATCATGTCATGGCTTTGATCCGAGAGGTTGACGTGATTATATCCCCAGATACGTCGATCGTGCATATTTCTGCTGCATGGAATAAAACGTTGATTTGTGTTTACAAAAACGTAACTGATAATAATGATTTGTGGGGTCCTGGGTATGAAAATGCGAAGCAGATTATTGTTAACAGCAGAAAAATAGCGGATGTGGATAATGTTCCGGAGCTTATATTGCATGAGATCGGTCGAAGAGACCTGTTCGGTGGACGAAAGATAAAATACCTTGGCAGTTCGTTGAACGGTGAAGCGGATGCCGCCGATAACGCAATATTGCCCGTTGGATAACGGCCCAGCCCCTTGAGCGCACTGCTCAGAGGCCGGCCGTTGCTCCTAACGGCGAGACTCAGCTACGGCCGGTCTCCTCACGCAGCGCGGCGCTCACCTCGTGCGCCGTCGGGTGTTCGGCACGCAGCGCCCGGCGGATCGCGAAGAAGGCGGCGATCAGCATGGTTACCGCCACCAGCATAAAGAACCCGCACAGCGCGGCGTTGATTTGGTTGCTGAACACGATAGTCTCCATGTCTTTCAACGACTTGGCCGGCGCAATGATCGTGCCTTGCTCAATGCCGGTGGAGAATTTCTTCGCCTGCGCCAGGAAGCCGATGCTCGGTTTCTCATGGAAGATCTTCTGCCAGCCGGCGGTCATGGAGGTCACGAACAGCCAAGCGGTCGGCAGGATGGTAACCCAGGCGTAACGCTGTTTTTTCATCTTGAACAGCACCACGGTACCGAGGATCAGCGCCATCGACGCCAGCATCTGGTTACCGATGCCGAACAGCGGCCACAGGGTATTGATGCCGCCGAGCGGATCGACCACGCCTTGATACACGAAGAAGCCCCAGCCGGCTACCGCCACCGTGGTACCCGCCAGATTGCCGAACCAGGAACGGTTGTTGGCCAGTTGCGGCACCGCCACGCCCACCAGATCCTGCACCATAAAGCGGCAGGCGCGGGTCCCGGCATCGACGGCGGTCAGGATGAACAGCGCTTCGAACAGAATGGCGAAGTGGTACCAGAAGGCCATCATCGCCCGGCTGTTGAATACCTCGCTGATGATGTGCGCCATGCCCACGGCGAAGGTCGGGGCGCCGCCGGCGCGCGACAGAATGGAGTTCTCACCCACCTCTTTGGCGATCAGCGCCAGCGTCTCCGGCGTGACGATAAAGCCCCAGCTGTTAATGACCTGCGAAGCATTTTCCACCGTAGTGCCGATCAGCGCCGCCGGCGAGTTCATGGCGAAGTAAACGCCCGGATCCAGCACCGAGGCGCAAATCAGCGCCATGATGGCGACGAAAGACTCCATCAGCATGGCGCCGTAACCGATAAAGCGAATGTGGCTTTCGCGTTCCACCAGCTTCGGCGTGGTGCCGCTGGAGACCAGCGCGTGGAAGCCGGAAATGGCGCCGCAGGCGATGGTGATGAACAGGAACGGGAACAGGGCACCGGCGAACACCGGGCCGCTGCCGTCGATAAAGCGCGAGACCGCCGGCATTTTCATCTCTGGCATGGCGAAGACGATGCCGATGGCCAGGCCGATGATGACGCCGATTTTCATAAAGGTGGAAAGATAGTCGCGCGGCGCCAGCAGCAGCCACACCGGCAGCACCGAAGCGACAAAGCCGTAGATCACCAGCACCCAGGTCAGGGTGGTGCCGTGCAGCGTGAAGAACGGCCCCCAGTAAGGATCTTGCGCCACGTTGCCGCCGTAAATGATCGCCAGCAGCATCAGCACAAAGCCAATCACCGAGATTTCAGCGATCTTGCCCGGCCGGATAAAGCGCATGTAGATGCCCATGAACAGGGCGATCGGGATGGTGGCTGCGATGGTGAACAGCCCCCACGGGCTGTCGGCCAAGGCTTTTACCACCACCAGCGCCAGCGCCGACAGGATGATGATCATCACCCCCAGCGCGCCAAGCATGGTGATCACCCCGGCGAACGCGCCCAGCTCTTGCTTGGCCATTTCCCCCAGCGAACGCCCGTCGCGGCGCGTGGAAATGAACAGCACCAGGAAATCCTGCACCGCGCCGGCCAGCATGACGCCGACCAGGATCCAGATGGTCCCCGGTAGGAAGCCCATCTGCGCGGCCAGGATCGGCCCCACCAGCGGCCCGGCGCCGGCGATGGCGGCAAAGTGGTGGCCGAACAGCACCCATTTGTTGGTGGGCACGTAGTCCAGGCCGTCGTTGTGGCGCTCTGCCGGGGTCAGACGGCGGTCGTCCAGTTCAAAGACCTTGTCGGCAATGAACCGGCTGTAGAAGCGGTAGGCGATGCTGTAGCAGGCGACGGCGGCGACCACCAGCCAGACGGCGTTGACGTGTTCGCCGCGGCTGAGCGCCAGCATGGCGAAGGCGAAAGCGCCAACCAACGCCACCAGCAGCCAGATAAGTCCGGACCTGATGTTTTTCATGAAATAACTCCTTGGCGTACAGAGGTAAAAATCGACGTTGTTATTAGGAATGACGTTTTAACAGTAGAAGTTTTGCCGCCGAACCGCGGCAGGTCGGATGAGAAATGTGAAGCAGGTGGGGTTTTAGTGTAAAAACAAAGTGATGAAACAGCGTCGGCGCAGGCTGCCGCCCACGCAATCCCCGGCAGTTATTCATTCTGCATTTTCAGCGTGCGTACAGCGAATTATCGTCGTTTTTTATCCGGGTACGGCGTCTTGCGGATTATTATTTTATCTGTCGAGGCGTGCCGAAATAAAATCATCCGTGCCGTGTTATACCTTTATTTCAACCCGCAGGCTTAATCATTCATAAAATAAATAATAAAGCTACGAAAGGAATTTAATTATGATAAATACAATCATCGAAGGATATTTACCGCAGCTCACGTCCATCCGGCACGATATTCATCAGCACCCTGAATTGGGTTTCGAAGAGTTTCGCACCAGCGATCTGGTGGCGGATTATCTGAGTTCGTGGGGCTATGAGGTGCACCGCGGATTGGCGGGTACCGGCGTGGTGGGCACGCTGCGGGTGGGCGACGGCGTTAAGCGCCTCGGGTTGCGCGCCGATATGGACGCCTTGCCGATCGAGGAGAACAACGGCAAGCCCTGGAGCAGCAGCGTGGCCAATCGCATGCACGCCTGCGGCCATGACGGCCACACCACCATGCTGCTCGGCGCCGCCCGCTATCTGGCGCAAACGCGCAACTTCAACGGCACGCTGCATCTGATTTTCCAGCCGGCGGAAGAGATGTTGAACGGCGGCGCGCGCATGGTTGAACAGGGGCTATTCGAGCGTTTCCCCTGCGACGCCATCTTCGCCATGCACAACATGCCGGGGATGCCGCTCGGCGAGTTCTTCTTCCAGCACGGCCCGTTTATGGCCTCGATGGATCAGTTCAACGTGCGGGTGCAGGGGCGCGGCGGCCACGGCGCCATTCCGCAACTGACGGTCGATCCGGTGCTGGTGGCTTCGCATATCACCGTCGCGCTGCAGAGCATCGTTTCGCGCAATATCGATCCGCTGGAGGCGGCGGTGATCACCGTCGGCAGCATCAAGGCCGGTGAGGCGGCCAACGTGATCCCGGACAGCGCGGAGATGAAGCTCAGCGTGCGCTCGCTGGATCGCCAGGCGCGCGCCACCTTGCTGGCGCGCATTCCGGCGCTGATAGAGGCACAGGCGGCAAGCTTCGGCGCTCACGCGGTGGTGGAACACGTTAACGGCACGCCGGTGCTGGTCAACGACGAAGCGATGACCCGTTTCGCCCACCGCGTGGCGCAGCAGCAGTTCGGCGCCGCGCGTGCGCACTACGGCGCCCGGCCGCTGATGGGCAGTGAAGATTTCGCCTTCATGCTCGATGCGCATCCGCAGGGCTGCTACCTGATCATCGGCAACGGCGATGGCGAGGGCAGCTGCATGGTGCATAACCCGGGATATGACTTTAACGACGGCTGCCTGGCGGCCGGCAGCCAGTATTGGGGAGCGTTGGCGGAAGCCTATTTAAAATAAACTCGAAAATAATAACAGGGAAGGTAATGATGAGTGAAAATACGGCTGAAACCCAGGCGGCAATAATATCGGCCCCGAAGGCCGGCGGCAAAAAGGTCATATTCGCCGCCTCCTTCGGCAATGCGCTGGAGTTTTTCGATTTCGGTATTTATAACTTCTTCGTTATTTACATCAGCGTATTGTTCTTTCCGCCGTCCAGCGATCCGCATCTGGCGTTGCTGTTGGCGTTTGCCACGTTCGGCGTCAGTTTCTTCATGCGGCCGCTGGGCGGCATTCTGATTGGCGCCTATGCCGATCGTCATGGCCGCAAGCCGGCGATGATCCTGACGATTTCCTTGATGAGCCTGGGCACGGCGATGATCGGCTTTGCGCCGACCTACGCCAGCGCCGGCTACTGGGGGACCGTCACGCTGGTGGTGGCGCGCCTGATCCAGGGCGTGGCGGCGGGCGGCGAGGTGGGGGCATCGATGTCGTTGCTGGTGGAGTCGGCGCCGCCCAACCGGCGCGGCTTCTATTCCAGCTGGTCGCTGGCGACGCAGGGCATCGCCACCGTGATTGGCGGCGTCACCGCACTGGCGCTCAGCGCGGCCTTGCCGGTGCTTTCCGGCGAGCCGAACGCCATGGCCGAGTGGGGATGGCGCATTCCTTTCTTTATCGGCGTGGCGCTGGCGCCGCTCGGTTGCTGGCTGCGCCTCGGGTTGGAGAGCGATCGGCCGTCGGTGTCGCGAGCCCACGAGCCGCCTGCGCAGTTGCGCAAGCACTCGCGGGCGGTGGTGCTCGGCGTGATGTTGACCATCGGCGCCACCGTCGCCACTTACATCTCGATGTATTATCTCGGCACCTACGCGGTGAAATACCTGGGGATGGCGCAGGCTTACGGCTATGCCGCGATGCTGTTGGCGGGGCTCGTCACCTTCGGCGGCAGTCTGCTGGTCGGGCACTGGTGCGATCGTTACGGCCGTCTGCCGCTGATCCGGGGCTCGCGCATCGCGATCTTGATCGTGGCCCTTCCGGCGTTTTGGTGGCTGAGCACGGCACCGCATCCGGCGGTGCTGCTGCTGATTGTCGCGGTGCTGGTCGGGTTGACCACGCTCGGTTCGGTGCCGACCATGCTGATGATTTCGGAGCTGTTCCCGCAGCGCATTCGCGCGCTGGGGTTTGCCTTGGTCTACAGCCTCGGGGTGGCGATCTTCGGCGGCTTCGCCCAGTACATCGCTTCGCAGTCGATCGCGCTGAGCGGTTCGCTGCTGGCGCCCGCCGTCTATCTGATGCTGGCGACGCTGGCTTCGCTGGCAGTGCTACCGTTGCTGCGTGAAACCGGCGGCGAGCCGCTGCGCTAGCCGAAAAAAAACGCCGGCGGTTTTCACCGTCGGCGCTTTGCGTTGCTGCCGTTTCAGGCGGGCGTTCAGGCCGCCGGACGGGCGATCACGCTGCGGGTTTCCATGCGCACTTCGGCGATGGTGACCTGCAAGGTGTCGCTCTGGCGGTAAACCACTTCACCCTTGATCTGCACGGTGCCGGTTTCCTGGCTGCACTGCATCTCGTCGCGCACCGCGTGAATAAACGGTGCCGGGATGAAGGCAACCGCGCCATTGTCCAGCAGGCGCACACGCAGGCCGCCGCGGGTCACGTCGATGATCTCGGCGTTGAAGCGGGTATCGGTACCGGCCTTGTCCTGCAGGAAGCGTGCGTACAGCCAGTCGCCAACGTCGCGCTCCGCCATGCGGTTCAGGCGGCGGCGTTCCGCCAGCTGCACCGTGACGTCATCCTGCGGTTTTTCTGCCGGCTGCTGGTTGATGATTGCCTTCAGCAGACGATGGTTGACCATATCGCCGTATTTACGGATCGGCGATGTCCAGGTGGCGTAAGCCTCCAGCCCCAGACCGAAGTGTGGCCCCGGCGTGGTGCTGATCTCGGCGAAGGTCTGGAAGCGGCGGATGCGGCTGTCGAGGAACTGGGTCGGCTGCGCATCCAGGTGGCGGCGCAGTTCGCAGAAACCGTCGAGGGTCAGCAGCTTCTCGGCTTCGGCTTCCACGCCGTTGGCCTGCAATACGGTGACCGCTTGCTCGACCAGCGCAGGATCGAAACCGGTGTGCACGTTGTACACGCCGAAGCCCAGGCGATCGCGCAGCACGATGGCGGCGCAGACGTTGGCGGCGATCATGCACTCTTCAACGATGCGGTTGGCGCTGCGGCGCTGCTCGGTAACAATCTCCAGCACGTCGCCTTTTTCACCCAGCACGAAGCGGTAGTCCGGGCGATCTTTGAACACCAGCGCATGCTGGTGGCGCCAGGCGTTGCGTGCGTCGCAAACGCGCTTCAGCAGGGTGATCTGCTGTGCAATGGCGTCGCTCGGCGGCTGCCAGCCGGCAATGCCTTCCAGCCAGTCGGAGACTTCGTCGTACACCAGTTTGGCTTTGGATTCGATCTCGGCGGCGAAGAACTGAATATCTTCACCCAGCGCACCGTCGGCAGCGATGGTCACGCGGCAAGCCAGCACCTGGCGGCGCTCGTTAGGGCGCAGCGAGCACAGGTTATCAGACAGATCGCGCGGCAGCATCGGGATGTTGAAGCCCGGCAGATAGTTGGTGAAGGCGCGCACGCGGGCGATGTCGTCCAGCTTGCTGCCTTGCTCAACGTAGGCGGTCGGATCGGCGATGGCGATGGTCAACTGCAGCGAACCGTCACCGTTGTCGGTCACATACAGCGCATCGTCCATGTCTTCGGTGCTGGCGCTGTCGATGGTGACGAATTCGAGCGCGGTCAGGTCTTCACGCACCAGCGCAGCGGCCGGCTCGCTGAGGGCCTGCATCTCCGGCGCCTCTTTCTCCAGGTTGTGACGCGCCAGCGTCACCCACCACGGGGCGAAATGGTCTTCACCTTCGGTGATAAACTGGGTCAGATCGGCGTTAAAGCCGCGATCGCCTTTCAGCGGGTGACGGCGCATTTCCGCCACCGCCCAGTCGCCGGCCTGGAAGTTGTGGGTCAATTCACGTACCGGGCGGCACGGAATTGCATCTTTCAGCAACGGATGATCGGGCACGATGGACAAGCGATCGTCGCGCTTTTGCACGCGGCCGACAAAGCGCGACAGGAACGGCTCGACCAGGGTTTCCGGCTCGGCGATTTCGCGCTCTTTCTCGGTGTGAAGGGTGGCGATAATGCGATCCCCGTGCATGACTTTCTTCATGTACGGCGGCGGAATGAAGTAACTTTTTTGACCGTCTACTTCAAGAAAGCCAAAGCCTTTCTCAGTCCCTTTCACGACGCCTTCAACGCGCGGGGTCTGAGAGTGAAGTTGCTGTTTAAGCTGCGCCAGCAGCGGGTTATCTTGAAACATATCGTCCAGTGAATGGGTTGTGAGTGGCAAGATTTGCGGCTGACAGTTTTACGCGAATCACCCGCTGCGAGCAAGCCTAACGTCACGGAACCCCGCGTTGCCACGCGATTTTGCGCAAGAATGGTCAATCGAAACGCTATCGATGAAAAACCCCGGCGCGAAGGCCGGGGTGAAGGGCGGGTGACAATCAGTCCTGCAGCGGCGTCGGCTGCAGGATTTCAATCCAGTAATCGTCCGGATCGCGAATGAACGCCACGTAGTTCATGCGGCCTTCATGCAGGCGCTTCTGGAAGGTAACGCCGAGGCGCTCAAACCGCTCGCAGGCGGCGCGCACGTCCGGCACCGTGACGCACAGGTGGCCAAAGCCGCGCGGCTCGCCGTTGCCGTTGTGGTAGTGGAAATCCGCCTGATTTTCGGTGCCGTGGTTATGGGTCAGCTCGAGAATGCCCGGCTGGCTCAGCGCCCAGCGCTTGCGCTCGTCGTCGTCCTGCGGGATCTGTTCACGCGGGCTGCGCGTCAGGTAGCAGATGGTAAAAGCGGCTTCTTCGAACGTTTCCAGATAGACCGGGGTAAAGCCCAGCACGCGGGTGTAGAAATCCAGCGCTTTGGTCAGATCCTTCACGCGGATCATGGTGTGGTTGAACACGTAACCGTCGGTTACCGCGTCCGGTTGGGCCGCCACGCCGGGCAGCGTCAGTAGGTCATTCAGTGGCATCAGAGATCCTCCTCAGGGTGTCGGCAGACTGTAGGTGAAATCGATGCTAATCTAAAGTGATTGTTTTTAACTAAAACGATAACTAAAAGTGAATGTTCGATGAAGCTGAGCCAACTGAAGTTTTTCTGCACCGTGGTGGAGCATAAAACCATCGCCGCCGCTGCACGCGAGTTGCACTGCGTACCTTCCAACGTCACGCTGCGGCTGCGCGAACTGGAAGAGTCGCTGGGCGGCGAGCTGTTTTTCCGCGACAAGAACCGGCTGTACGTCAATCCCAAAGGGCGGCTGTTCTATCAGCAGGCGCGCGACATTGTGGCGCAGGCGGAGCGCAGCAAGCAGCTGTTCGCCGGCGAGCATCAGCATGGGCTGCTGAACCTTGGGGCGCTGGATTTCTCGCTGGTCAGCCATTTACCGGCGCGCATTGCCCGGCTGCGCCGTTTACAGCCTCATCTGCACATCAACGTGCTGAGCCGTGACTCGCTGGTGCTGGAACGCATGCTGATTGACAGCGATCTTGACCTGGCGATCACCGACGGCCCAATTGAACACCCGCTGCTGGCCAGCCAAAAGGCCTTCGATGAACGGCTGGTATTGCTGATGCCGGCCGATACCGGGGAACCCGACGCCGCCACGCTGGCGCCGCTGGAGTTTTACACGTTCAGCCGCGAATGTTCGTTTCGCCTGAAGGTGGATCACTGGCTGGCTTCACGCGGGCTGAAACCGCGCATGACGCTGGAAATGGAGTCTTATGCCGCGATGGCGGCCTGCGTGCAGGCCGGTTGTGGCGTCGCCTGCGTCCCCGGCTCGCTGCTGCCGCTGATCTTGCCGGCGCCGGGGCTAAAGGTGGTGGAAATGGGCGAGGAGGGGGTGAGCGATCTGTATTTCGTCTGGCGACGGCATCAGCTGTCGGACGAGCTGCAGACCATCCTGGAGATATTGGCGCGCCCGGTGTGAACCGGGCGCGCGTTTTCAGGCGATGCGCAGCGAAGGCTGCTGTTCGCTGCGGCGAATCACCACCGGGATCGACTTCGAGGTCGGGGTACCGGTACCGTCGCCGAAGCTGGCCAGTGGCACCAGCGGGTTGGTTTCCGGGTAGTAGGCTGCCAGGTTGCCACGCGGGATGTCGTAACTCACCAGCTTGAACCCATCCACTTTACGCACCACGCCGTCGTTCCACAGGGTTTCTATCTCTACCCGTTCGCCATCCTGCAGGCCCAGCGCCGCCAGATCTTCCGGATGGATGAACAGCACCTCACGTTGGCCGTAAACGCCGCGGTAGCGGTCATCCAGACCATAGATAGTGGTGTTGTACTGATCGTGTGAGCGCAGCGTTTGCAGGGTGAACGGCGCTTTCTCGCTGCCCAGCTGCGGGAACAGGGTAGTCGGCAGCGCGGCGGCGCTGAACTCTGCCTTGCCGCTCGGCGTGGCGAAGCGCAGTTCGGCGGCGGCATTGCCCAGGTAGAAGCCACCGGGCTGGTCGCAGCGCCGGTTGAAATCCTCGAAACCGGGAATGGTGGCGGCAATGTGATCGCGGATCAACGAATAGTCGTCGGCCAATTCCAGCCAATCCAGCTGCTGGGTGCCCAGCACCGCGTCGGCGATGCCGCAGACGATCGCCGTCTCCGAACGTTGGGTCTCCGCCAGCGGCTTGCCGATACCTTCCGAGGCGTGCACCATGCTGAACGAATCCTCGACCGTAATGTACTGCGAGCCGCTGGCTTGCATGTCCAGTTCGGTGCGGCCGAGCGTTGGCAGGATCAGCGCATCTTTGCCGGTCACCAGGTGGCTGCGGTTAAGTTTGGTGCTGATGTGCACCGTCAAATCGCAGTTGCGCAGGGCGCGGGCGGTGCGCTCGGTGTCCGGCGCCGCGGCGGCCAGATTGCCCCCCAGCGCGATCAGCACTTTCACTTCGCCGCGCAGCATCGCTTCGATCGCTTCCACCGTGTTGTGGCCCACCGCGCGATTGGCGGTGAAGTTAAAGTGGCGTTCCAGGCTGTCGAGCAGCGCCTTGGGCGACTTCTCGTCGATCCCCATGGTGCGGTTGCCCTGGACGTTGCTGTGGCCGCGTACCGGGCACAAACCGGCGCCCGGTTTGCCCAGTTGCCCGAACAACAGCTGCAGGTTGGTGATTTCACGCACCGTCGCAATAGAGTGCTTATGCTGAGTCACGCCCATCGCCCAGGTGCAGATCACCCGCTCGGCGCCCTGGTAAGTGGCCGCCGCCTGGCGCAGCTGCGCTTCGCTCAGGCCTGACTGCGCGGTAATGGTCTGCCACTCGGTGGCGTCCACTTGCGCCAGGTAAGCCTCTACGCCAACGCTGTGCTGTTCGATAAACGCCAGGTCGAACAAGGCGGGTTCACCGGCGGCCAGGCGCTGACGGTGGGTTTCCAGCAGGGCTTTCACCATGCCGCGCACCGCCGCCATATCGCCGCCCAGATTCGGTTGGTAATAGGAAGAGCTGATCGGCGAGGATTTTGGCGTCAGCATTTGTACCGGATCCTGCGGATCGGCGAACCTTTCCAGCCCGCGCTCGCGCAGGGTGTTGAAGCTTACGATGCGCGCGCCGCGTCGGGCGGCGTTTTTCAGGCTGTGCAGCATGCGCGGGTGGTTGGTGCCGGGGTTTTGGCCAAACACGAAGATGGCGTCGGCCTTTTCGAAATCATCGATGCGGATGGTGCCTTTGCCGACGCCGATGCTCTGCTTCAGGCCAACGCCGCTCGCTTCGTGGCACATATTGGAACAGTCGGGGAAATTACTGGTGCCAAGCATGCGGCCAAACAGCTGATAAAGGTACGACGCTTCGTTGCTGGCCCGGCCCGAGGTATACAGCTCGATCTGGTTCGGATTGTCCATGCCGTTGATGTGCTTGGCGATCAGCGCCAGCGCGTCCGGCCAATGGATAGGTTCATAGTGGTCAGTTTCGGCGTTGTAGCGCATCGGATGGGTGAGGCGCCCCTGATACTCGAGGAAATAGTCGCTCTGCTGCTGCAGGGTGCTGACGCTGTGGGTGGCGAAGAACTCGGGCTCCACGGCACTGCGCGTCGCTTCCCAACTGACCGCTTTGGCGCCGTTTTCGCAGAAGCTGAAAGTGCTGTGGTTGTCGTCGCCCCAGGCGCAACCAGGGCAGTCGAAGCCGCGAGCCTTGTTGACGCGCATCAGGTTGCGCATGTTTTTTAGCGTTTGTTTACTGTCGAGGACAAAGCGGGTGGTGGCTTCAAGCGAACCCCAGCCGCCCGCCGGGCCGGTATAAGGCTTGATTGACGGTTTGAATTTCATGGTGACACTTCGCAGGTGGTTGTAGCTAAAAAGTAAACGCTTTTTTATGCGTCTTGCGTATTTATGTCACAAGTTTAGGGGCGCTGCGGGGTGGCGTCTAATCGAATGGGGCAATGGCGGCATAGAGCGCATCTATCGCTGGCGGGCGGCGCCGTAAACAAATGGTTGCATAAAGACACCCGCTGCAAAAGAGTAATGGTTTCGTCTGAAAGTGAATTAATGCAGTCTATCTCGCGGATTATATTGGCATTTTATTCAGCCTGCGGGCCTGAGGAACACAGCGTGAAGCGTTCAGTATCAGTGGTGATCGGCGGTATATTACTGCCCTTAGCGGCGCAGGCGGCGGAAACGACGCCCAATTTTCCCACCATGACCCCGCCGGCGATAGACGCCGCCTCTTACGTTTTGATGGATTACACCACCGGCCAGGTGCTGGCTGCGGGCAATGCCGACGAACGGCGCAATCCGGCCAGCCTGACCAAACTCATGACCGGGTTAGTGATCGACCACGCGCTAGACCAGCGCAAGATTGGCCTCGACGATGTCGTCACCGTGGGGAAAGACGCCTGGGCGCAGGGCAATCCGGTGTTCAAAGGGTCTTCCTTGATGTTCCTGAAGCCAGGTGACAGGGTCACGGTGCGCGATCTCAGCCGTGGCATCATCATCGATTCCGGTAACGACGCCTGCGTGGCAATGGCGGACTATGTGGCGGGCAGCCAGGCCAACTTTGTTAAGCTGATGAACGAGAAGAGTGCGCAGCTGGGCCTACAGAACACCCATTTCGAAACGGTACACGGGCTGGATGCGCCTGGGCAGTTCACCACCGCGGGCGATCTGGCGGTGATTGCGCGCGCCATCATCATGAGTGAGCCGGCGGAATACCATATGTACAGCGAGAAGTCGCTGACCTGGAACGGCATTACGCAGCAGAACCGCAATGGCCTGCTGTGGGATAAGACGCTGCACGTCGACGGCTTGAAAACCGGGCATACCGCCTCTGCCGGCTTCAACATTATTGCCTCCGCCACCGAAGGGGATCGCCGCTTGATCGCCGTGGTGATGGGTGGCAAAAGCTCCAAAGGGCGTGAGGAGCAGGCGCGTAAACTATTAACTTGGGGGCTGCGCGACTTTACTACTGTGCACCTGTTCAACGCCGGCCAGAGTCTGGGGGAAGAGCCGGTCTGGTACGGCGAGAATCACCGGTTACCTGTCGGCAGCGCGCAAGAACAGTCGCTCAGCCTGCCGAAAAACGAGGCGGACAAGCTGAAGGCCCAGTACGTGATCAATGCCGCGCGGCTGGAAGCACCGATCGGCAAAGGGCAGACCGTCGGCGAGATCCGCATCAGCGACAATGGCCAGGTGGTGAAAACCCTGCCGCTGGTGGCGCTGCAGGCGGTGCCGCAGGGCGGCATGTTCTCGCGCCTGGTGGATTACGTGAAGCTGAAGCTCTGACTCATCGGGCGGGCGCCGCCGCCCGGTGGTATACTGAGCGCGAATGCCGATCATTGAGCCGCGCTATGGATATTAAACAACTGATTTATTTGTGTAATTTAGAACGAGAACGCCACTTCGGCCGGGCGGCGGAGGCCAGCTTCGTTAGCCAGCCGACGCTGTCCATGCGATTGAAAAATCTGGAAAAAGAGCTGGGTGTTTCGCTGATTAACCGCGGCAACCATTTCGGTGGTTTTACTGCCGAAGGTGAGCGGGTGCTGGCGTGGGCGCGTGAGATCGTCTCGGTTTACCAGGGGCTGAAACTGGAGGTGGAGTCGCTCAAGCACGGCTTGCACGGCACGCTGCGTCTTGGCGTGGTGCCGCAGTGCAGTATCTCGGTATCGGAAATGCTCAAGGCGGTCAGCGAGCGTTACCCGCATCTCGATTATCGGCTGGCGGTGCTGAGCGCCGATCAACTGCTGGAGGCGCTGACGGCGCATACCGTCGACATCGGCATCGGCTTTTTCGAGCTGTCGACCTTGAAGGAGCTGCATTTCCAATCGCAACCGCTGGTGGAAACCGGCGTCGAGTTGGTATTTCATCCGCAACACTTCCCGAAGCTGGTGGGCGATACGCCGTTGCCGCTGGAGGCGGTGGCCGCTTTGCCGCTGTGCCTGGCCGAGCCGACGCGTTATTTCCGTCGCTATCTCGATCAGCACTTCCGCGACGCCGGGTTAACGCTGCACACGCGGCTGGAGACCGCTTCGATCTTCCAACTGCTGGAGGGGATTTTCGTCGGCCTGGGCTGTGGGTTGTTCCCGCGCGGCCAGCTGCAATCGCCGCTGATGCCGGCGTTGCAACGGCGTCCGGTGGCCATCGGCGCCATGCCGCGTCATGCGGCGGTGGTGGTCGATATGGCGGAGCGCGCCACGCCGCTGGCGCAAAAATTCTTCGACGCCGCCAGCGAGTGGCTGCGTCAGCAGAATGTCTGAAACGCGGCGTATCGCGGCCGGTAGTCAGGCCGCGTAGCGATCTTCAGTCGGCGGCGATGAAAGATTCGGCATCGCCCAGCGTTTGGCGCAGGCGGTTTTCCCAGCCGTAGAGCGCGGCGGTGAGGATCACTTCCAGCGCCTGCGCCTGGTTCAGGCCGCTGTTGAACAACGGTTGCACGCTCTGCGGGGTGAATTTCTCCGGTGCGCGCGTCAGTTCAGCGGCGGTGTGGATCACAGCGCGTTTGACCGTATCCTCGGTAGACGCCACCCCCTGAGGCAGCCCGCTGAACAGCGCCTGGGCCAGTCCGTCATCCTGTAGCTCTTGCGCAACGGTAGCCGCACAGTAACGGCTGCCGTTGATGCGCGAGACCGCCAGCGTCGCCAGCGCTTTCAAGCGGCTCGATAACCCATACCCTTCGGCATTGATGCCGTTGAACACGCCGTTGCGCTCGCGCAGTGCGGCGGCATCGTGCGCCAACAGCAGATAGTAAGATTCGGCGCGCGCCTGCGGATGGCTCTGATCCAGCACGTCAAGCTGTTCAGCGGCGGCAGTTTCCACGTCAATCGGCGGCAGGCGTGCAGTCCAGCTCAACTCTTCGGTGCTGAAAGCGATACCATCGGCGTCTTCGACATTAGGGAAACCGGGCACCACCACCGCCGGTCGGCCGGCCAACGCCGCCACACCCGCCACTACGCGCGCCTGATAGCTGACAAAACCGATGACCTGCGAGAAGGTGACAATATCCGCCGGGCTCAGCCCGACATCGCCAAGCTGTTGCAGCGCCTTGCGGCAAATCAGCGTGGGCTGGCTGGCGAGTTGGCGAGCGTATTGGGTGATCTGGGCGAGGCGGATATTGCTTTCCCGGGAGGCGTCCGGGCTGTGCAACGGGGCGAGGCGGGCGGCGTAGTGGCTACAAAGTGACTGCACGCCGGTCACCTGAGCGACGGTAAGCGCGGTGCTGAGGCGATCGTATGGTGACAATGTCACGTATCGTGATAACGACACCTGGTCGGGAAACAGGGCGTGGTAGCTGGCCAGTGAGGCGTTGAATACCCCAGCTCGGGCGCTGAGCGCGCTATTTAACGCTTCATCGGCGAAGGCGCCCAGCCCCAGCAAAAAACGATCGCGCAGGGTAGCCGCCTGCGGCTCCAACGGCGCATCGCCACGCACGCTGCTTTGGGTTTCGTGATACCACTGGGCGTTATGTTGTCGACGGAGTCGTTCCATGGGGTCAATCCTTAATCACGGTCAACAGCCGCCGGTACATACGGCAGCGGCGGCTGGACAAAGAGGCAACATGCCCGCAGGCGGGGCGAAAGGCGGATTTAGCGCAGCTCATCGCAGTACAGCGCGTGGCCGTAAACAGAGAAACCGGCGGCCAGCGTGAGCAGAAACTGCGTGAGGTGGCGATGGCGAAGGCTGTTCATCAGTGCGATATCCTGTCGTATGAGAGGCTCAACGTAGGGGATATCTTCACCGATCGCCCAGGCGAGATAAAATAATGTTACGGACTAATCAATAACTGAAAGGAATAAAATATAAGGATATATAACAATAATGTAATTTGTATGTGCGCTTTCTCGCTAAGCGGCAGGCGCGCACGGCAATAAAAAACCCGCCGCAGCGGGTTTGCATGTACAGCCGTGGCTCAGAAACGGCCGCCGTCGCGTCGCCAGGCATCGGCGGTCAGCGCCTCGCCGAAATGGCTGGCGATAAGCCGCTTGGTCAATTCGTGCAACGGCGCCGCCAATACCTCGGCGGTGCTGCCGCGTTCGACGATTTCCCCTTCGTGCATCACCAGCACCTGGTCGCTGATATGCTTCATCATGCCAAGGTGCTGGGTGACATAGATATAGGCAATGCCGTGTTTTTCCTGCAGTTCCAGCATCAGGTTGATGATTTGCGAACGCATCGACATGTCCAGCGAAGCCAGCGCCTCATCGGCGACGATCACTTTCGGCTGCAGGATCAGCGCACGCGCCAGCGCGACGCGCTGTTTCTGCCCGGAAGCCAGCATGTGCGGATAATAGTAGGCGTGATCCGGCAGCATGCCGACCTGGCGCAGCGTCTGGTTGATGCGTTGCTCGCGCTCGGCGGGTTCCAGATCGGTGTTCAGCCGCAGCGGCGCGTCCAGCAGTTGGCCGATGCGTTGGCGCGGGTTGAGCGAGGTGCTCGGATCCTGAAAAATCATGCGAATGCGCTGGCTACGGTAGCGATAATCGCCAAATTCCAGCGGGTGATCGTCGATCAGCAGTTCGCCGGCGGTCGGTTCCACCATGCCGGAGAGCATCTTCGCCAGCGTGGATTTGCCGGAGCCATTCTCGCCGATCACCGCCAGCGTCTGGCCTTCGCGCAGGGTAAAGCTAACCGATTTCACCGCCTCGACGTGCTGGCGACGGAACAGCCCGGTACGGTAGCGGTAGGTTTTACTCAGGTTGCGCACTTCCAACAGCGTTTCCATGTTATTGCTCCTCCATGTTGAGCGGGAAGTGGCAGGCGAAGAAGTGGTTCTTGACCGGGCGCAGGCGCGGCGTTTCGATGCATTTCTTCTGCGCGTAAGGGCAGCGCGGCCCCAGGCGGCAGCCGATAGGCAGGTGTTCCAGCGAAGGAATAGCGCCCGGCAGCGTGTTCAACCGGCTCTTGTGCGGCAGCGAGCGGCCGAAGTCAGGCATGGCGCGGATCAGCGCCTGGGTGTAAGGGTGGTGCGGCGCGGCCAGCAGCTCTTCGCACTGGGCGCTTTCTACCGTTTGCCCACAGTACAGCACGTTCACCCGGTCGGCCCACTTGCTCATCATCTGCAAATCGTGGCTGATCAGCAGAATGGTGGTGTTGTTGTTCTGATTGAGGCGTGCCAACAGGCGGAAAATCTGTGCCTGGGTAGTCGGCTCCATGGCGTTGGTCGGCTCATCGGCGATCAGCAGCCGCGGCTGGTTGGCCAGCGCGATGGCGATCATCACTTTCTGACACTCGCCTTCGGTCAACTCGTACGGGAAGCTGCCCATGATGTCGTCGTGATCCTTGATGCCGACGCGGTGCAGCAGTTCGATGGCGCGGCGTTTGCGCCAGTTGAAGCGCTGCCACCAGTGTCCCTTGTAAGTCCAGCCCGGGATGGCCTGCGCCAGCTGGCGGCCGATGCTCTCGGAAGGATCGAGACAAGACTGCGGTTCCTGGAAAATCATCGAGACGTTGTGGCCCACCAGCCTGCGCCGTTCGCGCGGGCTCAGCTGCAGCAGATCGATGTCGTCGAAGCGGAAGCGATCGGCGGTGACGCGCCAGTTGTCTTTGGTCACGCCGCAGATGGCTTTGGCGATCAGGCTCTTGCCGGAGCCCGATTCGCCCACCAGGCCGCGCACCTCGCCCTCGGTCAGCGTCATGCTGACGCGATCGACCGCCTTGACCGGCCCTTCGGCGGTCATAAATTCAATCGTCAGATTGCGGATATCGAGTAACGGCATTATTCCACCCCGGCATTGATTGCGCGGCGCATACCGTCGCCTAACAGGTTAACCAGCAGCACGCTGACGAGAATGGCCGCGCCGGGCAGCATCACCGTCCAGGGGGCGACGTACACCAGCTCAAGCGAATCGCCGAGCATCGCTCCCCATTCAGGCGAAGGCAACTGCGCGCCGAGATCGAGGAAGCCGAGCGCGGCGATATCCAAAATGGCCATCGACAGCGCGCGGGTGAACTCGGTCACCAGCACCGCCGCGATGTTCGGCATCACTGCGTACCACAGGATCTGCAGCGTGGAAGCCCCATCGAGCCGCGCCGCCACCACGTACTCTTTCTCCAGCTCGTCGTGCACCGCGCTGTAGATGGTGCGCACCATGCGCGGCAGCAAGGCGAGCCACACCGCCAGCATGGCGTGTTCAAGTTTGGGGCCGATAAACGCCACCACCACGATCGCCAGCAGCAGCGACGGGATGGACAGCAGGGTATCGAGAATGTGGTTGAGCACCGCCGAGCGCAGCCCGTGGGTGACGCCGGCGAACACGCCGAGGATCACCCCGCAGAACGCCGCGGCCAACGTCACCGCCAGCGCAGAGCCGAAGGTGGCGGCGGTGCCGGTCAACAGACGGCTGAGGATGTCGCGCCCGAGATCGTCGGTGCCGAGAAAGAACGACACATTGCCGTAGCGCGACCAGGACGGCGGCAGCAGCTGATAGCCGAGGAACTGCTGATCCAGCGCGTAGGGCGCCAGCAGGCTGCCGAACAGTGACAGCAGCAGCAGGGCGATCACCCCGTAAAAACCGATCATCGCCAGCGCGTCGCCGTAGAAAATCCGCCAGGTGTAGCGCAGCGGGCTCGGCATCTTTTTCTCGCGGTATACGTTATCGAAGGGCATACCATTCCTTATGTTTCAGCGGGTTGGTTGCCGCACCCAGAATGTCGGCCAGGACGTTAATGGTGATCACCAGCGTGCCGACCACCATGACGCCGGCGGAGATCGCCGCATAGTCCTGCTGGCGAATGGCGTTGATCAGCCACCGGCCGAGGCCCGGCCAGCTGAACACCACTTCAGTGATCATCGCCAGCGTGAGCATGGTGGAGAACTGCAGCCCCAGTTTGGGGATGATCGGCGGCAGCGCATTGTGCAACACGTGCCGGCGAATGATGGTGAAGCGCGACAGGCCGCGGGTGGCGGCGGCCTTGATGTAGTTTTGGCTCAGCACGTCGTCGGTGCTGATGCGCATCAGGCGCACCACTTCGGTGGTGGGCGCCACCGCCAGCGCGGCGATCGGCAGGATCATGTGGCGCAGGGCGCTGCCGATCATCTCGGCGCGGTACGGCGAGTCCGACAGCCAGGCGTCGATCAGCGCGAAACCGGTGATCGGCTTCACCTGATACAGCAGGTCGAAACGGCCGGAAACCGGCAGCCAGCCCAGATGCAGCGAGAAGAACAGCATCAGCAGCAGCGCCAGCCAGAACACCGGCATCGAGAAGCCCAGCAGCGCGAAGGTGCTGATGGCGGTGTCCTGCCACTTGCCGCGCAGCACGCCGGCGATGATGCCCAGCGGAATGCCGATAAACAACGCCAGAGCGAAGGCCAGCAGGCACAATTCCATGGTAGCCGGGAACACTTCGCGCAGCTGTTCGCTGATCGCCTGACCGTTGATGCTGGAGACGCCGAAGTCCCAGTGCAGCAGGCTGACGAAGTAGAACTGATAGGCGTCCAGCAGGGCGGCGCCGTTCAGCGGCGCGCGCGGCGTGAAATAACTCAGGCTGAAGCTGACCAGCGTCAGGAAGAACAGCGTGATCAGCAGCAGCAAAATGCGGCGCAGGGTAAAGATAATCACTTTTTCACCTCCGGCGCGGATTCACGGTACACCCCGGCGAACGAGGCGTTGCCGAACGGGCTCAGCACCAATCCCTTGATGTCGTAGCGGTAGGCCTGCAGCCGCAGGGAAGAGGCCAGCGGCAGCACCGGCAGTTGCTGCTCGAGGATTTTCTGCGCTTTGCGGTAATTGTCGATGCGCTGAGACAGCTGCTGCGACAGCAGCGCATTCTGCAGCACCTCATCGAAGCCCGGGTCACACCAGTGAGCATAGTTGGTTTGCGAACGGATTGCCGCGCAGCTCAGCAGCGGCCGGAAGAAGCTGTCCGGGTCGTTGCTGTCGGTGGCCCAGCCGGTCAGGGTCAGATCGTGGTTCATCTCCATCAGGCGCGCCTCCTGGAAGCGGCCCTCTACCGGCACGATGGTGACGTTGATGCCCACCTGGCCGAGATCGGCCTGAATCAGCTCGGCGGTTTTCAGCGGGCTCGGGTTGTAAGACTGCGAAGCGGTCGGCACCCACAGCTTCAGGTTCAGCTGGCCGACGCCGGCCTGCCGCAGCATTTCGCGCGATTTGGCCGGATCGTATTCGGTGACATGCGCGTCGTTGTCATAGGCCCAGGAGGCTCGCGGCAGGATCGAGGCGGCGGTTTCCGCCGTACCGTAATAGATCGACTGCATCAACCGCTGGTTATTGATCGCCAGCGAGATCGCCTGGCGCACGTTGAGGTTGTCGAGCGGCGGTTTGCGGGTGTTGAACGCCAGGTAGGCGATGTTCATCCCCGGGCGCAGCGTCAGGCGCAGGCGCGGATCGTCGCGCAGGATAGACAGCTGGCTGGCCGCCGGATAGGCCAACACGTCGCATTCGCCGGTCAGCAGCTTGGAAAGGCGGCCGGTGCCGCCGGCGCCCAGATCGATCACCACCTGCGGCATGCGCGGCAGGCCTTTCCAGTAGGCGGCGTTGCGCGCCAGGCGAATATATTGCCCCGAGCGGTATTCGTTGAGCAGGAACGGGCCGCTGCCGACCGGCTCACGGTCGATCAGCTCCTGGTGGCCTTCGCGCGTCAGCGTGTCGGCGTATTCGGCGGATAGCACCGGCGCGTAGTGGGTCGCCAGGTGCCACAGGAACGAGGCGTCCGGCGACTGCAGGCGAATCTCCACCGTGTAGTCGTCGAGCTTTCTCACACTCTGCACCGAATCGCCGAACTGCAGGCTGTCGAAATAGGGGTATTCGCCGCCGTTGACGTCGTGATACGGGTGTTTCTGGTCAAATACGCGCGCGAAGCTGAACACCACGTCGTCGGCGTTCATCTTGCGGGTAGGCGTGAACCAGGCGGTGGTCTGGAACGGCACGTCTTTGCGCAGATGGAAGCGGTAGGTGGCGCCGTTGTCCAGCACTTCCCAGCTTTGGGCCAGCTCGGGGATCAGCCGGTAGGTGTAGGGATCGACATCCAACAGGCGATCGTACAGCTGGGCGGCCAGGGTATCTACCGTCAGGCCGCTGCTGGCCATTTGCGGGTTAAAGGTATTCAGTATGCCGCTGACGCAATAAACAAAGCCGCTCTGGCGAATGTCCGGCAGCGGCGCCGCGCTGGGCGCGGGCGGTGTTGTCGCGGCCAGGGCGGAGCCCGTCAGGCACAACGACAATATCCAAAAGGGTAAACCACGCATAGAGGCTCATGGGTTAATCAGCAATAGCGTTAGTGTATCGCACTCTGACCGGCAGCCCAATCCATTGAGCAAAATCGCTGAGTTTTCTGCGACTTGATTAATCAGGCCGTCCAACGGCGTGAAAAAAATCTTATTTGATATGTTATAACATAACAAAATCATGATACCGTTCCCCGGCAAAGTCACAATAACGCAAGGGGATGTATGAACGAAGTTGCACTTCCACCACGCCGTTCGCTGCCGGACGCTCAGGCATGGCGCGGCGAAATGAGTGATGTCGGGCTCGATTGGGTCGGGATGCAAGGGATCGCACTGCCGCTGGAGCTGGCCGGCAAACCATTGATGGCCAAGGTCGACGCCGGTATTAACCTGCGCGCTGAAGCGGCGGGCGAGCGCGGTATTCACATGTCGCGGCTGTATCTGGCGCTGGACGAATTGACGCAGGGCGAGCTGACGCCGCAGCGCATCGGCCGCACGCTACAGGCCTTTCTGGATTCGCAGCCGGAATACAGCGATCGCGCCAAACTGGCGATCAGCGGCGAACTGCTGCTGTCGCGCCCGGCGTTGCTGTCACCGCAGCGCGGCTGGAAGGCTTACCCGCTGCGCATCGAGGCGACCCTGACGAACACGCTGACGCTGGCGCTGACCGTCGGCGTGCCTTACTCCTCTACCTGTCCGAGTTCGGCGGCGCTCAGCCGTCAGTTGGCGCAGCAACAGTTTCAGTTTGATTTTGAACAGGCGGCGGAGCGGGTCAGCCAACGGCAGGTGAGCGAGTGGCTGTTGGAGCAGGGAATGCCGGCCACCCCTCACAGCCAGCGCAGCTGGGCCTGGGTCACCGTGACGCCCGAGAATGAACGGGCGTTCGAACCGGTGAAATTGATCGACCGCATCGAACACGCGCTGGGCACGCCGGTACAAACGCTGGTGAAACGTAGCGACGAGCAGGCCTTCGCGTTGGCCAACGGTCAGAACCTGATGTTTTGCGAGGATGCTGCGCGGCGCCTGTATCGCATGCTGCGCAGCCAGTGTGATTACCGCGCCTTCTCACTGCGCGTCGAGCATCAGGAGAGTCTGCATGCCCACAATGCGGTCGCGGAGCTGAGCTGGCGAGGGGCGAATCATGCTGCGTAAAAACCCCAGCGGCCATCTGCCGCAGGTCTCACCGCTGGCCTACATCGACCCCACCGCCATTATTTGCGGCCGGGTGATCGTCGAAGATTTCGTCTACGTCGGCCCTTATGCGGTGATCCGCGCCGACGAGTTGAACGCCACCGGCGACATGGAGCCGATCGTCATCGGCTCGCACTCCAATATTCAGGACGGCGTGGTGATCCACTCCAAGAGTGGGGCGGCGGTCACCATTGGCCGTTATAGCTCGATCGCCCACCGCGCCATCGTTCACGGCCCGTGCCGCATCGACGATCGGGTATTTATCGGTTTCAACAGCGTACTGTTCAACTGCCACATCCAGTCCGGCTGCGTGGTGCGCTACAACGCGGTGGTGGACGGCGTGACGCTGCCGGAAGACCGCTATATCCCGTCGACCGAGCGCGTGGGGCCGGACAGCGACCTGTCGCGCTATCGCCAGGTCGATCGCGGCGCGCTGCAATTTTCCGAAGAAGTGGCCGCCACCAACGTCGAACTGGTGCGCGGCTATCAGGCATTACGCAATGAATTTTAATGAGGCTCCCATGAAACAACTTCCCGTGACCGTGCTTTCCGGCTTTCTCGGCGCCGGCAAGACCACGGTGCTGAACCACATCCTGAACAACCGGCAGGGCATGCGCGTGGCGGTGATCGTCAACGACATGAGCGAAGTGAATATCGACGCCGCACTGGTGGAAAATGAAGTGCATCTCGATCGCCAGGAAGAGAAGCTGGTGGAGATGAGCAACGGCTGCATTTGCTGCACGCTGCGCGAAGACCTGTTGGTCTCGGTGCGTGAGCTGGCGCAGGACGGGCGTTTCGATTACCTGTTGATCGAATCGAGCGGCATCTCCGAGCCGCTGCCGGTGGCGGAAACCTTTACCTTTGAGGATGAAGAAGGCGAAAGCCTGTCGCAGTTCGCCCGGCTGGATACCCTGGTGACGGTGGTCGACGGAGTGAATTTCATCCAGCAGTATCAGCAGGCGCAAAGCCTGCAGGAGGCTGGCCAAAGCCTGGGCGAGGACGATCTGCGCAGCGTGGCGGATCTGCTGATTGAGCAAATTGAATTCTGCGACGTGCTTCTGGTCAGCAAGACCGATCTGTTGACGCCAACTCAGCAGGGCGAAGTGATGGCGCTGTTGGCCAGCCTGAACCCCGACGCCCGCATTGTGCCGATCGCGCCAGGCAAACTGCCGCTTGAGGCGGTGCTGAATACCGGCAGCTTCAGCTTTGAAAAGGCGCAGCAGGCGCCCGGCTGGCTGAAAGAGCTGCGCGGCGAGCACGTGCCGGAAACGGAAAACTACGGCATCAGCAGCTTCGTCTATCAGGCGCGGCGGCCGTTTGCGCCGGACAAGTTTTACCGTGTGATCAACGGCGATTGGGGCGGCGGCAAGCTGCTGCGCTCGAAAGGCTTTTTCTGGCTGGCGACGCGGCCGCGGCAGGCCGGGCAGTGGAGCCAGGCAGGGGGCATCGCCCACTATGGTCTCGCGGGCACCTTTTGGCGCGCCATTCCGCAAGATAATTGGCCGCAGGATCCCGAAACGCGGGCGCACATTCAGGAAAAATGGGTGGAGCCATTCGGCGACATGCGCCAGGAGCTGGTGTTTATCGGCCAGCACCTGCAGCAGGCGACGATCGTGCGTCTGTTGAACGACTGCCTGCTAAGCGATGATGAAATGGCCGCCGGCGTGGACTATTGGCTGGACATGGCAGACCCGTTCCCTGAGTGGTAATTGCGCAATCTTCGTGTGGTAATGAGAAAAATTCTCAACAAAGTGCTTTACAGACGATACTGATAACTATTATCATCGCCTGGCAGTTCACGGAAGGCCACAGTTTGCGGCTCTGATGTGGAAGGCACGACATTGCTCACATTGCTTCCAGTGTTTTTTAAGCCAGCTCGGGTGCTGGCTTTTTTTTTACCTGTTATTCCTCGTCCACTTCGCCGTTTTGCAGCAGCGCATGCTTTTTCAGCATGCCGCGCAGCTGGTGGTAGGTGAGCCCCAGCAGCTGCGCCGCCTTGCGCTGATTGAAGCGCCCCTGCTGCAGCGCCGCTTCGATCAATGCCTTCTCCTGCTCCTGCTGCCAGTGTTTCAAATCCAGCGGCAGCGGCGGTAACGCGCCGGCGTCTTCAGGAACGGGCGCGACCGGCGTGGCCTCGCGTGGTGCAAACGGGTTAATGACGATGTCGTCCAGCGGGCTGTCGCTGTCGCCGTGGCGATAAACCGAGCGCTCCACCACGTTTTTCAGTTCGCGCACGTTGCCCGGCCAGCCATACTCGAGCAGCGTTCGCCTGGCATGCTCGGTAAAGCCGGGAAACAGCGGCAGCGCCAGCTCGCGGCACATTTGAATGGCGAAATGCTCGGCCAACAGCATGATATCGGGCCGCCGTTGGCGCAGCGGCGGCAGCTGCACCACGTCGAACGCCAGCCGATCCAGCAGATCGGCGCGGAACTTGCCCGCCGCCGCCAGCGCCGGCAGATCGTCGTTGGTGGCGCACACCAGGCGCACATCCACCCGCAGCGGCTGGCTGCCACCCACGCGCTCCAGCTGGCCGTATTCGATCACCCGCAGCAATTTTTCCTGCACCAGCATCGGCGCGGTCGCCAGCTCATCGAGAAACAGCGTGCCGCCGTCGGCGCGCTCGAAGCGCCCCAGATGGCGCTTTTGGGCGCCGGTAAAGGCGCCGGCCTCGTGGCCGAACAGTTCGGAATCCAGCAGGTTTTCATTCAACGCCGCGCAGTTAAGCGAGATAAACGGCCCTTGCCAGCGGTTGGAGAGGTAGTGCAGACGGTGGGCGATCAGCTCCTTGCCGGTGCCGCGCTCGCCGATCACCAGCACCGGTTTGTTCAGCTTGGCGACCTGGGAGACTTGCTCCAGGACGTCGACAAAGGCGTTCGCTTCGCCCAACAAATTCTCTGGCTGCTCATTCATGATGAAATTCGCCAATGTTTAGTGAAAATAATCACTCTACAGCAAGCACACAGAGAGTCAAAAAAATAATAGTCTTTTTTTTCAATGAAATAAAAGTTGGCACGGGTTTTGATTATATCTTCAGGCAAGCAGTACGACTTAACGCGGCGCTTCAGACGCCATCAGAACCAAGAGGAAGTGAATTATGGGTATTTTTTCTCGTTTTGCCGACATCGTGAACGCCAATATCAACACCTTGCTGGACAAGGCGGAAGATCCGCAGAAGCTGGTGCGGTTGATGATCCAAGAGATGGAAGACACGTTGGTTGAAGTTCGCTCTACGTCGGCGCGCGCGCTGGCGGAGAAAAAGCAGCTGCTGCGCCGCATCGAGCAGGGTGAAAACCAGATTAGCGACTGGCAGGAAAAAGCCGAACTGGCGCTGCGCAAAGATAAAGAAGATCTGGCCCGTGCGGCGCTGATCGAAAAACAAAAGGTGGCCGATCTGATCGCCACGCTGACGCAGGAAGTGGCTACAGTAGAAGAAACGCTGGCGCGCATGAAGAGCGAAATCGGCGAGCTGGAAAACAAGCTGACCGAGACCCGCGCGCGGCAGCAGGCGCTGGCGCTGCGCCATCAGGCCGCGTCTTCCTCGCGCGAAGTGCGCCGCCAGCTCGACAGCGGCAAGCTGGATGAGGCGATGGCGCGTTTCGAGCAGTTCGAGCGTCGCATCGACCATATGGAAGCCGAGGCGGAAAGCATCAGCCTCGGTAAAAAGAAGTCCTTGGACCAAGAGTTTGCCGAGCTGAAGGCCGACGACGCGATCAGTGAGCAACTGGCGGCGCTGAAAGCCAAGATGAACCGCTCAGAGTAAGGCGAGCCGCGGCCACACGCCGGAGGTGGCCGCCTACCCAGGATCCGATAAGAAGGAATAACAATGAGTGCTTTATTACTTGCCATTCCGCTGACAATTTTCGTGCTGTTTGTCGCGCCGATTTGGCTTTGGCTGCATTACAGCAATCGGCAGCAGACCGGCATCCAACTGAGTCAGCAAGAAATGCAGCGCCTGGCGCAGCTGGCGGAAGACGCCAAACGCATGCGTGAACGTATTCAGGCGCTGGAAGAGATCCTCGATGCGGAACACCCGAACTGGAGACAGTCTTGATGAGCACGACGCTGGGCAGTAAAAAGCTTTATCGCGTACCCGAAGAAGGCATGGTGAAAGGCGTCTGCGCCGGTTTGGCCCACTATTTCGACGTGCCGGTGCGCCTGATCCGCGTGATGGTGGTGCTGTCGCTGTTCTTCGGGCTGTTCTTCTTCACGCTGGTGGCCTATATCGCGCTGGTATTCGTGTTGGACGAAGCGCCGGCCAGCCGTTTCGAAGGCGAGCATCAGAAGACGCCGCGCCAGCTTCTCGATCAGCTGGAGTATGAGCTGGGCAGCGGCGAACAGCAGCTGCGTCAGGTCGAGCGTTACGTGACGTCCGATACTTTCGGCGTACAGAGCCGTTTCCGCAAGCTGTAACCCTTCTTGCGATACCCGGCCTGAGTTGGCCGGGCATCTTCGCCGCCGTTATCCCGTTGAATGTAACCTTAATCGTCTTGTGCCGGAGGGCATTGTCATGAATAAAATCGATGTCGCGAACACCGCCAGAACGGGTGGATTTAAACGAGGAGCGGCGGCAATGTTGAAGACATTGGCTAAAGTCATCATCATAGCGTTATTGAACTATGGCCCGGCGGGCGCAGCCGGCTGGCTGTTGAAGACCGTCGGCCGCAAACCGGTGCGCTTCGTGTTGGCGCTGGTGCTGGAACCGCTGTTCCGTAAAGGCCTGAACAAGGCATTCGGGCGTTACGTCAAGGAGAGCAATGAAACGACTGCAAAATGAGTTAACCTCGCTGGTCAACCGCGGAATGGATCGCCATCTGCGCCTGGCGGTGACCGGCCTGAGCCGCAGCGGCAAAACCGCCTTTATCACCGCCTTCGTCAACCAACTGCTGCATGTGCACAGCGGCGCGCGCATGCCGCTGTTTTCACCGGTGCGCGAAGAGCGCCTGCTGGGCGTCAAACGCATTCCGCAGCGCGATCTCGGTATCCAGCGTTTCACCTATGACGAAGGGCTGGCGCAGCTGTACGGCGCGCCGCCGGCCTGGCCGACGCCGACGCGTGGCGTCAGTGAAATTCGTCTGGCGCTGCGTTACCGCTCTAACGACTCGCTGCTGCGCCACTTTAAAGACACCTCCACGCTGTACCTGGAGATCGTCGATTATCCCGGCGAATGGCTGCTGGATTTGCCGATGCTCGAGCAGGACTACCTGGCCTGGTCACGCCAGATGACCGGGCTGCTGCAGGGCGAACGCGCCGAATGGGCCAAGCCCTGGCTTGAACTGTGCAAGGCCTGCGATCCGCTGGCCCCGGCCGACGAAAACCGCCTGGCGGCGATCGCCCAGGCTTACACCGATTATCTGCTGCGCTGCAAAAGCGAAGGGCTGCACTTCATTCAGCCGGGGCGTTTCGTGCTGCCGGGCGACATGGCCGGCGCACCGGCGCTGCAGTTTTTCCCGTGGCCCGACGTGGCCGCGATCGGCGAATCGAAACTGGCGCAGGCCGATAAACACACCAACATCGGCATGTTGCGCGCCCGCTTCAACTACTACTGCCAGTCGATCGTCAAAAACTTCTACAAAGAACATTTCGTCCGTTTCGATCGGCAAATCGTGCTGGTCGATTGCCTACAGCCGCTCAACAGTGGCCCACAGGCGTTCAACGACATGCGTCTGGCGTTGACCCAGCTGATGCAGAGCTTCCATTACGGCAAGCGCACGCTGTTTCGCCGTTTGTTCTCGCCGACCATCGACAAACTGATGTTCGCCGCCACCAAGGCGGATCATATCACCGCCGATCAGCACGCCAATCTGGTGTCGTTGCTGCAACAGCTGGTGCAGGAGGCGTGGCAGAACGCGGCGTTCGAAGGCATCAGCATGGATTGCGTCGGCCTGGCCTCGGTGCAGGCAACCGAGAGCGGCATCGTCGATCATCAGGGGCAACGCATTCCGGCGCTGAAGGGCAACCGCCTGAGCGACGGCGCGCCGCTGACGGTGTTCCCCGGCGAAGTGCCCGCCCGCCTGCCGGGGCCGGCGTTCTGGCAGAGCCAGGGGTTCCACTTCGATGAGTTTCGTCCGCGCGCCATGAGCGTGGACACCCCGTTGCCGCACATCCGTCTGGATGCGGTGATGGAATTTTTACTGGGAGACAAATTGCGATGAGCGAGCCGATCAAACCGCGTATCGATTTTGACGAGCCGCTGCAACCGCCGCAGGAGCCGGCGTTGCGCGCCGGCGTCGCTTTCGATGCCGAACAGGCGGAAAGCTTTTTCCCGGCGGCGCCGGAGCTGCAGCAGGAAGAGGAAGAAGGGCGCGCCGAAGGCATTATTAACGCCGCGCTGAAACCTAAACGCAGCCTGTGGCGCAAAATGGTCACCGCCGGCCTGGCGCTGTTCGGCGTCAGCGTGGTGGCGCAGGGCGTGCAGTGGGTGCATACCGCTTGGGTGCAGCAAGACTGGATCGCCATGGGCGGCGGCGTGGCCGGCGGCCTGATCGTATTCGCCGGCGTCGGTTCGGTGGTTACCGAGTGGCGGCGTTTGTATCGGCTGCGCCAGCGTGCGGAAGAGCGCGACGTGGCGCGCGAACTGTTGCACAGCCACGGGCTGGGACAAGGGCGCGAATTCTGCGAGAAGCTGGCGCGTCAGGCCGGGCTGGATCAGGGGCATCCGGCGCTGCAGCGCTGGCAGGCGTCGCTGCATGAAACGCAAAACGATCGTGAAGTCGTGGAACTGTACGCCAAACTGGTGCAGCCGGTGCTCGACAACCAGGCGCGGCGCGAAATCAGCCGCTCTGCCGCCGAATCGACGCTGATGATCGCCGTCAGCCCGTTGGCGTTGGTGGACATGGCGTTTATCGCCTGGCGCAACATCCGTTTGATCAACCGCATCGCGGCGCTGTACGGCATCGAGCTGGGCTACTTTAGCCGCATTCGTCTGTTCCGGCTGGTGCTGTTGAACATCGCTTTCGCCGGTGCTTCCGAACTGGTGCGCGAAGTGGGTATGGACTGGATGTCGCAGGATCTGGCGGCGCGGCTGTCGGCGCGCGCGGCGCAGGGCATCGGCGCCGGGTTGTTGACCGCGCGGTTGGGCATCAAGGCGATGGAACTGTGCCGCCCGCTGCCGTGGCTGGAAGGTGAAAAACCGAAGCTTGGCGATTTCCGCAGCCAGCTGATCGGCCAGTTGAAAGACACGCTGAAAAAGAGCGACGGCAAGGCCAAATAACCCCCACGACGGCGCTCTCAGGAGCGCCGTTTTCTCAACGGCGCCGACGCCGGACGTAATCGAGACTTGACGATAGTCGATCCCCCTGTGAGTGCATGATAAATCTCTGCAAAATTAATTATGATTGTGATAACTCTCTGTTTGTAGGCTAAAATGACGCCGATGCTGTTATTCGCTTGCGTTTAAAATCAGCAACTACGGCAATAAATCAGAGTTCTGTCAACTTTTGCTGACAGATCGCTTCTACCGCCCGGTGCGAGGGAGTATCATCATCGTCAACGATCCCCGCACCTGCAGAGATAAGGCCAACACTGATGCGTTTGGAAGTATTTTGCGAAGACCGCCTCGGTCTCACTCGAGAATTACTCGATCTTTTGGTATCGCGCAGCATTGACTTACGTGGCATCGAGATCGATCCCATCGGTCGCATTTACCTTAATTTCTCCCAGCTGGATTTCGATACTTTCCGCGCGCTGATGGCGGAGATCCGCCGCATTGCCGGCGTGACTGACGTGCGTACCGTCAGCTTTATGCCTTCCGAACGCGAACATCGCGCGCTGCGTGCGCTGCTGGAGTCGATGCCGGAACCGGTGTTCTCGATCGACATGAAGGGCAAGGTCGAACTGGCCAACCCGGCGGCGCAGGCGCTGTTCAGCCTGAACGAAGACAAGATCCGCAACCAGACCGCCGGGGCGCTGATCGGCGGCTATAACTTCAGCCGCTGGCTGGAGAGCGAGCATACGGCGCCGCACTCCGAGCGGGTGGTGATCCGCAGCCAGGACTTCCTGATGGACATCACACCTATCTATCTGGAAGACGAACAGCAGCAGCCGGCTGCGGTCGGTGCGGTAGTGATGCTGAAGTCCACCGCGCGCATGGGCCGCCAGCTACAAAATCTGTCGGTGAACGACGATACCGAATTCGACCACATCGTCGCGGTGAGCGCCAAGATGCGTCACGTGCTGGAGCAGGCGCGCAAGCTGGCGATGCTCGATGCGCCGCTGCTGATCGTCGGCGATACCGGTACCGGCAAAGATATTCTGGCCCGCGCCTGCCATTTGCGCAGCCCGCGCGGCAAACAGCCGTTCCTGGCGCTGAACTGCGCCGCGCTGCCGGATGACGTGGTGGAGAGCGAGCTGTTCGGCCATGCGCCGGGCGCTTATCCCAATGCGCTGGAAGGCAAGAAGGGCTTCTTCGAGCAGGCCAACGGCGGTTCGGTGCTGCTGGATGAGATCGGCGAAATGTCGCCGCGTATGCAGACCAAACTGCTGCGTTTCCTCAACGACGGCACGTTCCGCCGCGTTGGTGAAGAGCATGAGGTGCATGTTGACGTGCGCGTGATCTGCGCCACCCAGAAAAACCTCACCGAGCTGGTGCAGCGCGGCGAATTCCGCGAAGATCTCTATTATCGCCTCAACGTGCTGACCATCACCATCCCGCCGCTGCGCGAGCGTCCGCAGGACATCATGCCGCTGACCGAGCTGTTCGTGGCGCGTTTCGCCGATGAGCAGGGCGTGGCGCGGCCCAAGCTGGCGAGCGATCTGGGCGGCTTCCTCTGCAAATACGGTTGGCCGGGCAACGTGCGCCAGCTGAAAAACGCCATCTACCGCGCGCTGACGCAAACCGAAGGCTACGAGCTGCGGCCGCAGGATATCGTGTTGCCGGAGTTCGAGGTGGAGATGTCGCTGGGCGATGAGGTGCTGGACGGCTCGCTGGACGACATCAGCAAGCGTTTCGAGCGCTCGGTGCTGACGCGCTTGTATCGCACCTATCCCAGCACCCGCAAGCTGGCGAAGCGACTGGGCGTTTCCCATACCGCCATCGCCAACAAGCTGCGCGAGTATGGCCTGAGCAGCCGTAAAGGCGGCGCTGAGGGCGAAGAATAAGAAAGGCGCCTTGCGGCGCCTTTCACGTGTTTCCAAAGCCGGCGTTCGCCGGCTTTGTTATTTCAGCGCAGCCAGCGCTGCGTCGTAGTCTGGCTCGGTGGTGATTTCGTTCACCAGCTCGCTGTACAGCACGTTGTCCTGGCCATCCAGTACCACGACCGCACGCGCGGTCAGGCCCGCCAACGGGCCTTCGGCGATTTCAACGCCGTACGCCTGCTTGAACTCGGCGCCGCGCAGGGTGGACAGAGTAACCACGTTGCTCAGGCCTTCCGCGCCGCAGAAGCGAGACTGCGCGAACGGCAGATCGGCGGAGATGCACAGCACCACGGTGTTATCCAGGCCGCTGGCCAGCTGGTTGAATTTACGCACCGAAGTCGCGCAGACGCCGGTATCGATGCTTGGGAAGATGTTCAGGACTTTGCGTTTACCCGCGAAGCTGCTCAGCGCTACGTCTGACAGGTCTTTGGCAACCAGTGAGAAGGCCTTGGCCTGTTCGCCCTGCTGTGGCAGTTTGCCCGCTACGCTGACCGGATTGCCTTGAAAATGTACTGTCTGAGTCATTGCTAGATTCCTTTTACAGGTGTTTATACAAAGGGTATGAACCGGATGAAACGGCGCGCCGGCGGCGGCATTTAACATCAGGTTCACACCCTGGCGCCAGTTTATGACAACCGCGGCGGATTGGATATCAAAGTTTGCTAAATAGTTGTATATATTAGGCTGTTCTATAAAACATCACCGGCGCATCAGTCTGGCTGAATGCGCAGTTTTCGCTCAGGAGCCGTTATGAGAGACATGCGTTTTTACCCGGAAGCCTGGCCGCTGCATACCGCCTTCGTGATTGCGCGCGGCAGCCGCACCGAAGCCCGGGTGGTGGTGGTCGAAATCGAACAGCAGGGCGTGCGCGGCACCGGTGAATGTACGCCGTATCCGCGCTATGGCGAGAGCGAGGAATCGGTGATGGCGCAGCTGGCAGAGATGGCGCCGGCGATTGCACAAGGCATGACTCGCGAACAGCTGCTGGCGCAGATGCCGGCGGGCGCCGCGCGCAACGCGCTGGATTCGGCGCTGTGGGATCTGGAGTGCCGCCTGCACGGGCAGAGCCTGTGGCAGCGCAGCGGCGTGACGGCCCCGGCGCATATCCGTATGGCGCAGACCGTCAGCATCGGCACGCCGGAAGCGATGGCCTTCGCCGCGCGTGAACTGGAGCAGCAGGGCGCTACGCTGCTGAAAATCAAACTCGACGATCACTATATCAGCGAACGATTGGTCGCGATCCGCGCCGCGGTGCCGCAGGCGACGCTGATCGTCGACGCCAATGAATCCTGGCAGGCGGAAGGGCTGGCGGCGCGCTGCCAGCTGCTGGCCGATCTCGGCGTGGCGATGCTGGAGCAGCCGCTGCCGGCCGGTGACGACGCCGCGTTGGAGCACTTTATTCATCCGCTGCCGATCTGCGCCGATGAAAGCTGCCACACCCGCGCCGACCTGCCGCGGCTGGCGCAGCGCTATCAGATGGTCAACATCAAACTGGACAAAACCGGCGGCTTGACCGAGGCGTTGGCGCTGGCGCAGGCCGCGCACGAACAGGGGTTCGCCATCATGCTCGGCTGCATGCTGTGCACGTCGCGGGCGATATCCGCCGCCTTGCCGCTGGCGCCGGCGGCGCGCTTCGTCGATCTGGACGGCCCGACCTGGCTCGCGCGGGACGTCGAACCAGGCCTGGCGTTCGAGTGCGGGGCGATCGTCGATATCGCCCCGTAGGGATTAATTCGGGTAGGTCAGCAGCTCGGTCATCGCGTCGATGTAACGTTCGCTGGCGGCATCGGCGGAGATCGGCGGGAATTCGGCGGTGATGCACGGCAGCGACAGATCCGCACACCAGCTGCCGAACGAACCGGGCGTTTCATATCCGACGCTGGTCACCAGCGGCAGCTCGAACTTGTGCGACAGCCAAACGCCGAGCCGCGAGCTGGCGGGATCTTCGATGCAGGCCAGCGGCTCATGGAACGACACCACCCAGTGCGGCTTCAGGCGATGGATCAGGTGGCACAGCGCCTGAGTTTCCGGTTCGGAACCGGGGCGCCCGCCGGTGGAGAGTTTGACGTCACGCACTGGCGCCGCGCTGTTCCAACGGTAGACGGTGTCGCCGGAGCGCCAGTTGGCGGCCGGGAAGTTGCGGTTAAGATCGACACCGTTGGCATTGGCGCGCAGCCCCAGCTGGCAGCCGTCGGGGTTAACCGCTAACACCACGTGGTGGCGCAGCTGATCGGGTGCGAGGCTGCGCAGCGCGCAGGACAGAGTCACGATGGCGGCGCTCTCATCGCCGTGGGTGCCGGCGATGATCAGCCCCGTCTCCGGGCCGCCGATCGCCGCCGGAAAATAGAGCAGCGGTGCGCCCAGCAGCGAGCTGCCATAGTTCTCTCCTGCGACGGCCAACTGGCCACGTTCACTGCGCGGTCGATGTTCGGTCATGGTGTTGTCCCTGGGTTAAAGGTCGAGAGTCATTATCATTTTATTCAGTGTATTACGCTTTGAGACATCTTTCCCACCGCAATTGTGCGGCGTTTGCGCGATCTGTGAGGCCACGGCGGCGAAAACGCCAATTAAACCGCACCTGGCCTGACGCTGTTGTTATACTAACGGCAGTGCTAAGCCAATCACCCGCAAGAGGATTTAACATGCCAGTAGCCAGAATCATCGCCAGCTATAGCGAAAATGAAAATGACACCATCACGCTGCTGTGCGGCGTGGACGCCGAGAATCAGATCCGCCAGGGGGAATGGTTCGGCGTGGTGAAAAACGACGACGGGCGCGGGGACGAATCGAACTATCCGTTTACCCTGCATATCGATTATCAGAAAGATACCTTCTATCTCGACTACGGTTACGATGACGCCGATGCGCGTCAGCTGCAAAAAACCGATATCTCGGCGCGTCCGCTGGCCGAGAAAGGCTTTTTTACCGTGTTCGATGAAGAAGAGGGTGAAGAGTTCAGCTACCGCATCAACAGCATCCACCTGTACGACTGACGGTCGCTGCTGCAAACACCACCCGTGCCGCGCCCAGCGCCGCACGGGTTTTTTATCGCCTGAATCGCACTTTTTGCAACTTCTTGGCCGTGAGCGCTAGGCCGGACGGATCTTGTGCTATATGATAAAAAATTCAGATGGTTAACGGGGGTAAATCATAATGACGGGAAGAAAAATGCAACGAGGTTTTCGTTTGGCGCTTTGCGCGGCGGCGATCGGCGCCTGTATGAGCGGCGCCATGGCGGCGCAGGTACCCCCGGGCACTGTGCTGGCGGCCAAACAGGAAATCGTGCGCCACATAAAAGATGAACCGGCCTCGCTCGATCCGATCAAAGCGGTTGGCTTACCGGAGGCCCAGCTGGCGCGCGATCTGTTCGAGGGGTTGGTCAATCAGGATGCCAACGGTAAAGTGATCCCCGGCGTCGCCACGCGCTGGCAGACCAGCGACAACCAGACTTATATTTTCCATCTGCGTAAAGACGCGCGGTGGTCAAACGGTGACCCTGTCACGGCTAAGGATTTCGTCTACAGCTGGCAGCGGCTGGTAGAGCCTAAAAACCTGTCGCCGTTCGCCTGGTTCGCGCAGCTGGCGGGGATCCAGAACGCCGAGCAGATCATCAGCGGCAAATTGCCAGCCGATCGTTTAGGCGTGTCGGCGCCGGACGACTACACGCTCAAAGTGCAGCTGGACAAGCCGGTACCTTATTTCGTCAGCCTGACGGCCAACTTCAGTCTGTTCCCGGTGAATAAGGCGGTGGTGGAAAAATACGGCAACGACTGGACCAAAGTCGGCAATCTGGTGGGTAACGGCGCGTTCAAACTGCAGGAGCGGGTGGTGAACGAGAAGCTGGTACTGACGCCTAACGAACATTATTGGGATCATGCGCATACCGTGCTGACCAAAGTGACCTTCGTGCCGATCAACCAGGAATCCAACGCCACCAAGCGTTACCTGGCGGGTGACATCGACATCACTGAATCCTTCCCGAAAAACATGTATCAGAAGCTGCTGAAAGACATTCCGGGCCAGGTGTACACGCCGGATCAGCTTGGCACCTATTACTACGCGTTTAACACTCAGCGCGCGCCGACTAACGATGTGCGGGTACGCCAGGCCTTGTCTTACGCCATCGATCGCAAGATTATCGCGGAAAAAGTGCTGGGCACCGGCGAAAAACCGGCCTATCACTTCACGCCGGACGTGACCGCCGGGTTCAAACCGGAGGCGAGTTTGCTGCAACAGCAGCCGCAGGCGGAGCTGGATGCGCAGGCCAAGGCGTTGCTGCAGGCGGCCGGTTATGGGCCGAACAACCCGCTGAAGCTGACGTTGCTGTATAACACCTCGGAAAGCCACCAGAAGATTGCGATCGCCGTGGCCTCGATGTGGAAGAAAAAACTGGGGATTGACGTCAAGTTGCAGAACCAGGAGTGGAAAACTTATATCGACAGCCGCAACACCGGTAATTTCGACGTGATCCGCGCCTCCTGGGTGGGTGACTATAACGAAGCGTCGACCTTCCTGTCACTGCTGACCTCGACCCACAGCGGCAACATCGCCAAGTTCAAGAACGCGGGCTACGATAAGTTGCTGGCGCAGGCGGGGCGGGAGACTAACCCGGCGGCGGTGACCGCCGACTACAACAAGATGGAGCAGATCATTGCCGACCAGGCGCCGATCGCGCCGATCTATCAATACACCAACGGCCGCCTGATCAAGCCGTGGGTAAAAGGCTACCCGATCACCAATCCGGAAGATGTGGCCTACAGCCAGACGATGTATATCATCAAGCACTGAGACGATTTATTTATCGCCCCCGGTTAATGCGGGGGCTTTATTTTATCGACGATGCAACGAAGAAGATAATTAATTTTCCCACGCGATAAACCCCGTTTAATAATAAACAGGGTGCCATCATTACATTATTATTTCGCTATTTCAAAGAGAGGTTACGCTTATAGACAGTCCCGCATGGCATCCACCACCACGCGGCCGTTCATATCGGTCTGGGTGATGCGGTAGCTGGTGGGGTACGAGCGTCGGGTGCTGAAACGATCGTGGACGGAGACCTTGCCAATCTGCAAGCCCGCGGCGTTCTTCACCACAAACTCACTGATCTCTTCCTGGCCCTGGTTTTGCAAATGGATATTACTGATTTCTTCCAGCGTATCGCTGGCGTTTATTTTTAAATGGTCGCGTAACATAACTACCTCCTCGTAGTGAGAAAAGTATATGCCCCTAAAATTTGCGCTGAAACAGCTTTGTGTTGATTTATTATTATCATTTTGAATTAAAAATGATAGCAATATGTTAAGTCATAATAATAACGGCATTACCAGCGCTTTATCGGTAATATCGCCTGATTTATCGGCAATGGTTTATTTCATTGCCGTTATTATTAGTCTGCATTAATGGGGAAAAGCGCCTGCCTGGCCGCCGGAGCGGAAAAGACGCAGGCGACGTGGTGTCCGCAGTTGGGAACGACCGTTAACCGATGAGGCTTATCCGGCGCCAAGTAACGCCGGTCATAGTCGGCATAGGCCAGGGCACGTTGCAATCGATAGGGGCCCTGCAGCTGGGCGGAGCAGGATTTGTCGAGTATCCGATAGTAGGCGCCCGGCGCGGCGCCGGTATCACCGGCGGCGGCCAGGTAGGAGATATCCGCAGCGGCATAGCGTCGGCGGGCCGCATCGGCAGTGCGCTGCAAGTGAGCGGGCAGCGATTCCAGGCCGTATTTCCACCGGTTGGCCTGTGGGCACTGGCCGGCGTTCAGCGTTTGCCAACGGAAGCGGCAGGTTGTTTCACTGCCGCAGCTCCCCCCGTTTGTTGATTGGGGGCGCAGATTATCAAAATAGAGCCAGCTGCCGGGATCGGCCACCACATAGCGCAGACTCACTCCGCCTGGCGGATGGGCAAAGCCGACATAATGTTGCACGAACTGCGCGCCGGCAGAGAAACCGGCCACGGTTATCGACTGTAGCGACGGCCAGCGCCGTTTCATATCGGCCAGCAGGTTATCCATGGCGTTGAATGAGCCGGTCTTCCCGGCATTATCCAAACCGCCCTCGATCCAGGAGCCGCAGCGCCACAGGGCGTCGCCGTCTTGCGGCTGGGACAGACCGGCAGAATGGCAGTGGACGGCGATTCTTTTTGGCACCTGGAACAGCGGGGCGGCCAGTAAGGTATCGCCTACCGCTCCCGCCGCCTGTGCGGCGTCGATCGCCGCTTGCAGCGTTTTAACGGCGTCGCGTGGATGACCGTGCATCACCACCAGTGCGTTACGCGGCTGGGCGCTGTGTTTATGGGCGACATAGTAAGAAAAATTGCCGCCGGGCGTCGCGACCCGCAAAGGGCTTGACATGCGTTCCAGCGCCGGCTCCGCGCGCAGTGGTTGGCTGGCGAACAGCAGCAGCGCCACCATGGTACAGAACAGGCGCCGAAGCACAGCCAGATTCAATGCAAAATGTCTTGCGCCTGATTCAGTACTTCCCGCCATCGTCGTTCATCACCCGTTCGCATATGTGGCTTCGCCTGAAGTATAGAGCACACTTTTAGCCTGGCGTGAAAACTGGCGTTACAGCTTGGCCTTTGATCTCCAAGGCGTTAACGCTAGACTCAGCAACATAAGCAAGACTGAGGGGATAGATGAATGGATGTGATTGAGGGGAGCGAGCTGCAGATCGCCGATGCGGTTTACGCTTATCAGCTGGACGGCAAGGGGGGTGTCACGCCGATCGAGCAGGATGACAGGATCACCTGCGACGCGCCGTGCTGGCTGCATCTCGATTATGCGCATCCGGCCAGCGCCGAATGGCTGAGCACCACGCCGCTGCTGCCGGATTCGGTGCGCGAAGCGCTCTCCGGCGAAAGCTCACGGCCGCGCGTCAGCCGCCAGGGCGAGGGCACCATGATCACCCTGCGCAGCATCAACTTCAACGCCAACTCCAGGCCGGATCAGTTGGTCACCATCCGCGTGTATATCACCGACAAACTGATTATCTCCACCCGGCATCGCAAGGTGTATTCCATCGATCAGGTGGTGAACGATCTGCAAAGCGGCGCAGGGCCGACCAACAGCGGCAACTGGCTGGTGGAAATTTCCGACGCGTTGACCGATCACACCAGCGAATTTATCGAGGATCTGCACGACAAGATTATCGATCTGGAGGACGCCTTGCTGGAGCAGCAGGTGCCGGAGCGCGGCCAACTGGCGTTGATCCGCAAACAGCTGATCGTGCTGCGCCGTTACATGGCGCCGCAGCGCGACGTCTTCGCGCGGTTGGCCAGCGATCGCCTGCCGTGGATGAGCGACGACGATCGCCGCCGCATGCAGGACATCGCCGACCGCCTGGGGCGTGGATTGGACGATCTGGACGGCAGCATTGCACGCACCGCCATTTTGTCCGACGAAATCACCACGGTGATGGCCGACGCGATGAACCGCCGCACTTACACCATGTCACTATTGGCAATGGTATTTCTGCCTACCACCTTCCTGACTGGGCTGTTTGGCGTCAACCTTGGCGGCATTCCAGGCAACAGCGCGCCGTTTGGCTTCAGCACTTTCTGCCTGATGCTGCTGGCCCTGGTGGGAGGCGTTGCCTGGTGGCTGAAGCGCAGCCGCTGGCTGTAGGCAAAAATGACGAAAACCCGGTTAACATTGAGCAATATCAACATTTAGCCGGGGGAAATGGGGCATGATCTCTCTCGCAGGTGAATGCAACGTCAAGCGATGGGCGTTGCGCTCCATAATTGTCTTACTTTCTTATTTTTGAATTACTGCATAGCACATTTGATTCGTACAATGCCGGTTTAACCACCGGCATTTTTTTTATTCCGCTTTCCCTCTTCTTCAGGCCGCGCTTTCATCCCAGAAGCTGGCTTCAATCTTGTGCCCATCCAAATCCCGAACAAAGCAACCGTAGTAAGCCTCACCGTAGTGCGGCCGCGAACCGGGCGCGCCTTCATCGACGGCACCGGCCAGCAGTGCCTGACGATGAAATTCATCCACCTGTTGCTTGCTGGTGGCGAAAAAACCGACGTGCGTGCCGTTGCCGGGCGTGGCGGGCCGGCCGTCGATCGGCACCTGCAGCCAGAACTCCGGATAGTCGCGGCCGTAACCGATGGCGCCGGGATGCTCCAGTACGCGTCGGCAACCCAAAGCAGCCAGCGCGCGATCGTAAAAGGCGGCGGCTGCCTCGAAATCGTTAGAGCCTAGCGAGACGTGGGATAAGCAAGGGGTGATATTCATTGCGCGATCTCCATATAACTGTATAAATAAACAGTATAGGGTAAAAACGGCATTGCCCAGTAAATTTTGCGCAAACTGTGAACAGGATCGAGATCGCTGAGAGAAGGAAATGTCGCCGCTCGCAGGGTGGCAAGCGGCGAGGGAGGGTTATTTGATTTCCAGCACGTTCAAACGCTCCGGTGCAGGCGCCGCGTCGTCAGAATCTTCCGGTTGCCAACCGACCGGCTGCATCGGAATGTCTTCGCGATCGAAGGCCAAATCACCGCCGTCCACCACGGCGCTACCATGGTGAATGCCTTTGAAATCGAAAAGATTGATATCGCTCAGGTGTGAAGGCACCACGTTTTGCATGGCGCTGAACATGGTTTCCAACCGGCCGGGATAACGCTTGTCCCAGTCGCGCAGCATGTCGCCGATGACCTGGCGCTGCAGATTAGGCTGCGAACCGCACAGGTTACATGGAATGATCGGGAAGGCTTTGGCGATCGAGAAACGCTCGATGTCTTTCTCGCGGCAATAGGCCAGCGGGCGAATGACCACGTGCTTGCCGTCGTCGCTCATCAGCTTGGGCGGCATGCCTTTCATCTTGCCACCGTAGAACATGTTGAGGAACAGCGTCTGCAGGATGTCGTCACGGTGGTGGCCCAGCGCGATCTTGGTGGCGCCCAGTTCGGTGGCGGTGCGATACAAAATGCCGCGGCGCAGGCGCGAGCACAGTGAACAGGTGGTTTTGCCTTCCGGGATCTTGTCTTTAACGATGCTGTAGGTGTTCTCTTCGACGATCTTGTACTCCACCCCCAGACTTTCCAGGTAGGCGGGCAGAATATGCTCCGGGAAGCCGGGTTGTTTCTGATCGAGGTTCACCGCGACTAACGAGAAGTTAATCGGCGCGCTCTGTTGCAGGTTGCGCAGGATCTCCAGCATGGTGTAGCTGTCTTTACCGCCGGACAGGCAGACCATGATGCGGTCGCCTTCTTCAATCATATTGAAATCGGCGATCGCCTCGCCCACGTTGCGGCGCAGGCGTTTTTGCAATTTGTTCAGGTTGTACTGCTCTTTTTGGCTAACGGATTGCTTTTCTGACATTTAAATCGTGCTCATTCTCAAAGGGGGCACTAGGGGCATGGCGTTTTAGACCGCGAGTTTACCATTCAACCGGCCGATTTTGATCATTATTCATCATCATGCTTCCACGCGCCCGACGCGAGGCCTGTATGGTACGGATTGCGCGCAGGAATGCCAGCAGGTTTTAGCGACAGATTCGCCCAGACGGAGATTGCAGGATCGGAATAACGTTTGGGGAAGGGGCGTGCAGAGCTAAAAACGGCTGGCGGCTTACACCGCCAGCGTGCGTCCCAGCGGCGCGCGCTCGCACCAGCGGTCTTTATACGGCGCCGTTGGTTTGCCGAAGGAATAGCGCATTTCTTTACCTTCCCGCTCGCAGAGCTCATAGGCGGCCCGAACGTTTAACCAGGTGACGATGGTTCCTGGACAAAAACCATCCTGTTCGCGATCATACCCCCCGTTGACATAGTCAAAGCAAATCCATTTGGGGCTGTCCGCCCTGGTTATGAACTGGAATGCACAGGGCTGGCCGTTATAAAACAACACATAGCCGAATATCATGTCACGCAGCGACGTAATCATATCAACCATTTGTTGCTTGTTATCGGGTTTGACTCCCCAACGCTTCTCAAACAGCTCCAAATAAATGTCCGCCAGCTGGACCGGCGTTAATAGCGCCTGATCCACGATATCGCCTCCGGAATTTAGGAATTTTTTTAATTCGCGGTTTCTGCTGTTCTTGGTCGAGGATGAATAGCCGCCCTTGCCGCAGGTTTTCGCGAGGCATATCTCTCTTTGGCTGTTCAGCGAAAACGTTGAGTTAATAACGGAATGGCCATTGATGGAAGAAAGAATTTTAGACCGATAGGGAATAAGCGTTTTAATCCGACGATTGATCGGTAAAATCATTTCGTCTTTATTAAACATGAAGCTATCGATGCCGATTTTTTTAGAACCTCGGCCAACGATGGCGATTTCTTTATTACCATTGGTGCAGAAACCACCGAGGAGTGCGCCATTGGGGGCGTGCATGACGTAGTACTTGTGCCGCAGATTTAACTGACGTTGCATGAAGTTTAAAACGTCAGGATGAGTGACAAAACTGCCGCCATAAAGGTTGTAACATGCTCTATATTCTTCTGCTGTGCCTTTACGCCAACCCCCGGCGAAAGAAAGTAATTTCCGTATCATGATTATTTTTTTATCGTCAGTATTCAGCGGCAGGGAGTATACACGCCATCAACACAAAAATTAAGGGTCACAGCTCGCATTTTTATGCTTATTGCCGTTTTGGTTAAATATTAGCATTCAGAATGTCAATTCTTGAAAACGATAACCATCACTGTTGATTATTTGTTGATAAGTAAGTTTTGCCGTTAACGTTTCACGCGCGGTAAAAAAACAGGGCGCGAATCGCTCGCGCCCTGATGGTTATTCTGCGGCGGATTTTTCCGCCTTGCCGGCCAGCAGGCTGAGGAAGTCGTATTTCTCCTGCAGTTCTTTCTCGGCGGCCTGATACAGCGCGTTGGCCACCTCCGGCTGCTGCGAGTTCAGGCGACGGAAACGCTGTTCTTTCAGCAGCGTCTCCGTCAGGCTGCTGTTCGGCGGCCGGGAGTCCAGCGCCAATGCGGCCTTGCCTTCGGCGCTGCGGCGCGGATCGAAGCGGTACAGCGGCCAGAAGCCGGTGGCGGTCAGCTGTTTCATCTGATCATGACTGAGCGCCAGATCGTAGCCGTGCTCTTCGCACGGGCTGTAGGCGATGATCAGCGACGGCCCCGGATAGGCCTCGGCCTCCTGAATCGCTTTCACCGTTTGGTTAAGCTGCGCCCCCAGCGAGATCTGCGCGACGTAGACATGGCCATACATCATCATGCTGACACCCAAGTCCTTGCGCGCCTTGCGCTTGCCGTGTTCGCCGAATTTGGTCACCGCGCCGAGTGGCGTGGCCTTCGACTGCTGGCCGCCGGTGTTGGAATAGCATTGGGTGTCGAGTACCAGTACGTTGACGTTTTCCGTCAGGCTGAGCACATGATCCAAACCGCCGAAACCGATGTCGTAGGCCCAGCCGTCACCGCCGATCAGCCAAATGGATTTATCCACCAAATAGTCGGCGTCCGCTGCCAGCTGGCGTGCGTCTTCGCCTTCGAGACTCGCCAACAGCGTGCGCAATTCGGCGATTTGCTTGCGCCGCGGCTCCGGCGCCACGTCTTCCATCCGCAGGGCATTGACCAACTGATCCGGCAACTGCGGCGCCAGCGAATCCAGCAGGCGCAGCACCCGCGCACGATGTTGATCGACGGTCAGACGGAAGCCCAGGCCGAATTCGGCGTTGTCTTCGAACAGGGAGTTGGCCCACGCCGGCCCGCGCCCTTCGGCGTTGGTGGTGTATGGCGTGGTCGGCAGATTGCCGCCGTAGATCGATGAACAGCCGGTGGCGTTGGCGATCAGCAGACGGTCGCCATAGAGCTGGGTCAACAGCTTGATGTACGGCGTTTCGCCGCAGCCGGAGCAGGCGCCGGAGTACTCGAACAGCGGTGTGATCAGCTGCGAGGTGCGAATGTCGATACGCTCCAGCTGCGTCGGATCGATTTCCGGCAGCTGCAGGAAGAAATCGTAGTTGTCTTTTTCCGCTGCCAGATTATCGAGGCGCGAAACCATGTTGATGGCCTTGATCTCCGGGTTCTGGCGATCTTTCGCCGGGCAGACTTCGACGCACAGGTTACAGCCGGTGCAGTCCTCTGGCGCTACCTGCAGCACGTATTTCTGGCCACGCATATCGCGCGCTTTGACATCCAGAGACTGCAGAGTGGCGGGGGCGTGTTCCATCTCCGCCGGCTGAACCACCTTGGCGCGAATGGCGGAGTGCGGGCAGGCGGCGACGCAGTGGTTGCATTGGGTACACAGGTCGGGCTGCCAGACCGGGATCTCTTCGGCGATGTTGCGCTTCTCCCACTGGGTGGTGCCCACCGGCCAGGTGCCGTCCGGCGGGAAGGCGGAAACCGGCAGGGCATCGCCTAACCCGGCCAGCATCGCGGCGGTAACGGTTTTAACGAAGTCAGGCGCGGCGTCCGACACCACCGGCGGACGCATCGGGCTGCTGGCGTCGACCGGCTGCAGCGGGATCTCGGTCAGCGCGGCGCGGGTGGCGCCCAGCGCCTGCCAGTTGCGCTCGACGATCTCCTGGCCCTTGCTGCTGTAGCTGCGGGTGATGGCGTCCTGCAGCTGTTGCAGCGCTACGTCGCTCGGCAGGATCTGCGTCAGGTGGAAGAACGCCATCTGCATCACGGTGTTGATGCGCGCGCCGAGCCGACATTCGCGCGCCAGCTTGGCGGCGTTGATGATATAGAAACGCGCCTGGCGTTGATGCAACAGCGCCTGAACCTCCTGCGGCAGACGCGACCAGACCTCATCGGCACCGTACGGGGTATTGAGCAGGAAGGTGCCGCCGGGTTTCAGGCGTTCAACCATCTGGTACTTATCGATAAACTGCAGCTGGTGGCAGCCGACGAAGTCCGCTCGGCTGACCAGGTAGGCCGAGTTGATCGGCTGCTCGCTGACACGCAGGTGCGACACCGTCAGGCCACCGGCCTTTTTGGAGTCGTAGACGAAGTAGCCTTGGGCATACAGCGGCGTGGCGTTGCCGATGATCTTGATGTTGTTCTTGGTGGCCGAGACCGAGCCGTCGCTGCCCAAACCGTAGAACAGCGCTTCCAGCGAGGCGCGCTGCGGCAGGATTTCGTCGCTCAGGGGCAGCGAAAGCCCGGTGACATCATCGAAGATGCCGACGGTAAAGCGCGGGCGCGGCTGCGGCTGCGCCAGCTCGCGGAACACCGCCAGCGCACAGTCCGGGCCGAACTCTTTCGACGACAGGCCGTAACGGCCGCCGATCACCCGCGGCAGCGTGGCGCGCTCACCCCGGCTGTAGGCTTCCGCCAGCGCGGTCATTACGTCCAGATACAGCGGCTCGGCCAGCGCGCCCGGTTCTTTGGTGCGATCGAGCACCGCGACGCCGCGCACGCTGTCCGGCAGCGCGCCGAGCAGATGTTGGGCGGAGAATGGCCGGAACAGCCGCACCTTCAGCACGCCGACTTTCTCGCCGCGGGTCAGCAGGGTGTCTATCACCTCTTCGCAGGTTCCGGCGGCAGATCCCATCACCACCACCACGCGCTCGGCTTGAGGATGGCCGTAATAGTCGAACGGCCGATAGTGACGGCCGGTGAGGGCGGCGAAGGCCTCCATGGCGTCGATCACGTGTTGGCCGGTGGCGTCATACCACGGGTTGGTGGCTTCGCGTGACTGGAAATAGGTGTCCGGGTTAGCGGAAGTGCCGCGCACCACCGGATGATCCGGCGACAGCGCCCGGCTTCGGTGAGCGTCGATCGCCGCCTGTGGCAACATTTGCCGCAGCGTATCGTCGCTGAGCGGCACGATCTTGTTGATTTCGTGCGAGGTGCGGAACCCGTCGAAGAAATGGATGAACGGCACGCGTGCGTTGAGGGTGGCGGTCTGCGAGATCAGCGCGAAGTCCTGCGCTTCTTGCACGCTGCCGGCACACAGCATGGCGCAGCCGGTCTGGCGCACCGCCATCACGTCCGAATGGTCGCCGAAGATAGACAGCGCGTGCGTGGCCACGGTGCGCGCGGCGACGTGCAGCACAAACGGCGTCAGCTCGCCGGCCAGTTTGTATAGCGTCGGGATCATCAACAGCAGACCCTGCGATGAGGTGAACGAGGTTGACAGCGCGCCGGTTTGCAAGGCGCCGTGCACGGTGGCGATCGCGCCGCCTTCCGACTGCATTTCCACCACCCGCGGGATGTCGCCCCAGATGTTTTGCCGGCCATCGCCGGACCAGGCATCCGCCTGTTCCGCCATGGTGGAACTCGGCGTGATAGGGTAGATGGCAATCACTTCGTTGGTGCGATAGGCCACGGAAGCGACTGCATTATTACCATCTGTAGTTATCATCGACGTTACCTTTTCATTGCTCACAAAGCCGCGAAAGCGCACTTTCGCAGTAATGGAAAAAAGTCTAACAGAGGGTTTGAACGTGGCTTTATCGTGTTTGTGTGGCGAGTGATAAATCGTCAAAGGCGTATTTACTCGTCGATTGTGGGGCAGCGACAATAAATTGTTTTCACCGTTTAAAGACAATTTATTGCCGGCGCGTCATAATTGCGCATCGGTAAACTGACAGAAGAAAAGCATGAGCGCATTTATGTATTTGACGATGGCGATAGTCGCGGAAGTGATCGCCACCACCATGTTGAAAGCCTCCGAGGGCTTTACCCGCCTGTGGCCATCGCTGCTGGTGGTGCTGGGCTACGGCGTGGCATTTTGGGGGCTGTCCATGGTGGTCAAAAGCATGCCGCTGGGCATCGTATATGCGATCTGGTCGGGCATGGGCATCGTGCTGGTGTCGGTCGCCGCGGTATTCGTTTATCAGCAAAAATTGGATTGGCCGGCGATCGTCGGCATGGGATTAATTATTGCCGGCGTGCTGGTGATTAATTTACTGTCCAAAGCCTCGGTGCACTGAGTGTTATTTTAATGTGAAAAAAGTCCGGCGTGACAGCAAGTCGCGCCGGTTGAAGAATTCAGCCATCATTCACTGAAAATAGTGGAATGCTAATTACTTAGCGCCGTCAGCATAGACGCAAATATCATCCTCTCCGGTAGCAAAAAATGCGCCCTCTCACTGAAAGCACGCGAAGATAATTAATACCGATATCGCGGGAGAAAACGCCTCATCGGCCGCGGTGACGTTATCACTTTCTGCGGGCGGGCGGGGCCTGGCAGCGAGTGGCGCCGTCACGTTTGGCGCCGCGCGCCGGTACGGAAATATTCTGCAAACAAAATAAATGTCCCGCCGGCGCAAAAAAACGACAAATAATGGCTGGAATATATTTTCATTATTTATATATCGAGCTAGATTAAACAAGTTTGCATCAAAGATAGCGAAACGTGTCCGCCAAGTGACGCGCGTTATCAGCAATGGCGATTTTACACAGCGCAGTTCCGGGTTCAGGAGTGGGATAATGACGACATCAAAATGGCTGCTTGCCAGCGCCGTGCTGCTTTTAGCCGCCTGCAGCAGCAATAACGAAGAGCCAGTACAGCAGGGCAACAGTGCCAGAATCAATACGTTGCAGACCAGCGCCGGTTGCGCGGCGGTCGGCGGCGTCACCACCATCGCGCATAACCTGAACGGTGAAGCGCTGCGCATGTGCCAGATGCCGAACGGCAAGCAGTGCGAAGAACGCACGCTGGGCTTGGGCAGCTGCGCCGGGTAATCCCGCGGCGCCAGGCCTGGCGTGCAGAATCAATACACCCAATCGCGCAGGGTATAGACAAGTGTATGGCCGCTGCCCTTAAGCATCAGCTGCTGGGCGTTTAGCGTCACTTGGGCACCGTTTTCCAGCACGGTGCCAATTATTCGATCCCAGCGGTTGCGTTGCTCATCGGGGCACAGTTTGCGCGTGGTCGCCAGCGGTTTCACCGTCAGCACGCCGTCGCGTAATTGCCCCTGGCCGAAGAAGCGGTTGCACATCGCGCCGGAGACATGCAGGCTCTCGCCGAACTCCAGATTCAGCAGGCCGCCGCCTGCCGGTGATTTTGCCGCTTCGCCATCCACGCTCTGCAACACGAAGTTGTGATGCAACAGATCGCCTGGCGTGACGGCCGTGTGTGGTTTCATGCTGCACCCCGCTAAGGCCAGTGCCGCAAGGGCGGCCATCGTGGTCTTTCTCATCGCTTTCTCTCAAATAAACAGGGCGCCACAAGGGCGCCCTGACGTTACGCTCAGGCGTTCAACAGGTTCGGGCAAGCTTCGCCGCGATCCAACTGGCTGATGTTCTGCAACGTGGTTTGCGAAATGCTGGTCAGCGCCTCTTCGGTCAGGAAAGCCTGATGGCCGGTGAACAGCACGTTGTGGCAGGCCGAAAGGCGGCGGAACACGTCGTCCTGAATCACGTCGTTCGACTTGTCTTCGAAGAACAGATCGCGTTCGTTCTCGTAAACGTCCATCCCCAGCGCGCCGATTTTCTGCTGCTTCAGTGCGTCGATGGCGGCGGTGGAGTCGATCAGCGCGCCGCGGCTGGTGTTGATCACCATTACGCCGTTTTTCATCATCGCGAAGGCGTCGGCATTCAGCAGATGGTGGTTTTCCGGCGTCAACGGGCAGTGCAGGGTGATCACGTCGGACTGCGCGTACAGCGTTTTCAGATCGACATACTCTGCGCCCAGCGCCAGCGCCTGTTCGCTCGGGAACGGATCGTAGGCCAGTAGCTTCATGCCGAAGCCTTTAAGAATACGTATCGTCGCCACGCCGATTTTACCGGTGCCGATCACGCCGGCGGTGCGGTTGTGCATGTTAAAGCCGATCAGCCCTTCCAGCGAGAAGTTGGCGTCGCGGGTGCGTTGATAGGCGCGGTGAATACGGCGATTCAGGCACATCATCATGCCTACCGCGTGCTCTGCCACGGCCTCCGGCGAATAGGCCGGCACGCGCACCACTTTGATGCCCAGCGCTTTGGCGGCGTCCAGATCGACGTTATTGAAACCGGCGCAGCGCAGAGCGAGGATCTCGACGCCCAGCGCCGCCAGTTCTTCGAGCACTTCACGGCTGCCGTCGTCGTTGACGAAGATACACACCGCCTTGCAACCGGCGGCTGTTTTGGCGGTTTTCTTGCTGAGTAAAAAGTCGAAGAACTCCAGTTCATAACCAAACTGCTGATTCACCAGTTCGAGATATTTACGGTCGTACTGTTTAGTACTGTATATCGCCAATTTCATCGTGGTTTCTCCACCGTGATTTTGTGATCAATTTAACAGATTTTAGTAAATTCGACAATTGGTTAGCCCTTCTCGACGCGGGCGACATGGCCGCTGCCGGGCAGCTGTGGGGGACGTGATACGGTGGAGGGAAGGCGACGGTGCCCGCAGGCGGCAAAAAAATCCCCACGGGGGTGTGGGGAATGGCTTCTCTAGTACACAGTTAGCTAGCAGCTAAACTTTTATTAGAATGGTTGCAAGACTATTAATCATCAAGGGTAACGACAATAACAAAAGTCTGAAAACTGTCCTATTTATGTGATGTATATGTAACGAAAATCTACAACCCCGCATACGTTTGCGTCAAAAAGGTGCAAATCGCCTCTGTGACCGCGCTCAGCTTCACCCTATGTCAAATTCGTGCCATCATTATTGTCAATTCAGGCATAGACTTAACGAATGCCTAACTCAGGAACGAAGCAATCATTTAATGACCAGGCGATTGAAAGTAATCATAGGGACGGTGGCAGGTTGCGCAATTCTGGTGCTGGCGTTGTGGCAAACCTTGCCGCGCTGGCTGCCGGGGGTGCTATCGCATTGGTTGCCGGCGGGGAGCCGGCTGGAATTGCAGGGCAAATTGCACTGGCGCCAAGGCGGTCTGGCGTTGGCGGGGGCGCGTTTCACCGCGCAAGATTGCCTGCTGGCCAACGTCGGGCCGACGCGGTTGGCTTATCGCCAAGGCCGCTGGCAGCTGTCGAGCGATAAGGTCAGCGTCGACAGCGCCTGTTTATCAAAACTGCCGGGCGGCGGCGCCAACAGCGCCCCGCTGGCGCTTGACCAACTGCAGCAACAGCTGCCGCCGCTGGATCTCACCATTAATGATCTGACGCTCATTCCCTGGCAGCGCTATGCCGGCAAGCTGCAGCTTTCCTCCGGCTCTGGCGGGCAACGCCTGCATTATCATGGGCCGAATCTCAGCGCCGAGGCGCAGCTGGATGAAAAACAGCAGCTGACGTTGCAAAGCCTGACCGTCGTCCCGCCCAACAGCGCGCAGCCGCTGCACCTCGCCGGCAAGATAACCATTCCGCTGGATTTGGCCAGCCTGCCGACGCAAGGCGCGCTGCAGGGGGAAATGCAGACTGCTTATCTGAAAAAACCGGTGTTGCTGGACATGCGTTGGCAACAGCAGCAGGGCGTGTTGACGCTGAGTGAAAAAGACGACGATCGCCCGCTGGCGGTGTTGCCGTGGGAGGTCACGCCGCAGCGGGTCAGCATCAAGCAGGGCGAGTGGCGTTGGCCGTACAGCGGGCAGCCGTTGAACGGAGGCCTGAGCATCGCGCTGCACGATTGGAGCAAAGGATTGGATGAAACGGAAATCAGCGCGCGGCTGAACGTGATCACCGCCGGCCACAACGGTAAGGGCAATGCGGTGCTCACCCTCGGGCCGGGCAAAGTGGGTTTGACCGACAGCGATCTGCGTTTCCAGCTGACCGGCCAGGCCAATCTGGCCGATTTTTCCACCACTGCGTCGATCCCGGGCGTGATCGGCGGCAGCATTCTTAACCCGACGCTGGTGCTGCAGCCGGGGTCGTTGCTGCGCCTGTGGGGCAAAGTGACGCCGGAAATGAAGCTGGAAGAGGCGCGTTTACCGCTGGCGGGCGTGAAGGTGACCGCCGCCGGAATCACCGGCCGCCTGCAGGCAATTTTGAGCGCCAGCGACAGTTATTGGGGGCGCTTCAAGCTACACCTGGACGGCCAGGCGCAGGATTTCTGGCCGGACAAGGGTGACTGGCAGTGGCGCTACTGGGGCAACGGCCGCTTGCCGCCGCTGCAGGCCGCCTGGGACGTTGCCGGCAGCGGCCGCTGGCGGGACAGCGAGCTGGTGCTCGACAAACTCTCCACCGGCTTCGACAAATTGAAGTACGGTCTGGTGACGGTCGCCGCGCCGCGCCTGAGCCTCAACCAACCGCTGCGCTGGCGGCGCGATGAACAAAATCTGCAGTTCAACGGCGAGCTGCAGCTGGCGGCGGATAAGGTCAGTTTCAGCGATGGCGGCCATCTGCCGGCGCCGGTGCTGGTACTGCAGCTGAACGGCCGTTCGCCGGACAGTTTCCAGCTGCAGGGCAAACTGCAGGCGCAGCAGATCGGGCCGATCGCGCTGCGCGGCCGTTGGGACGGCGAACGCCTGCGCGGCGAAGGCTGGTGGCCGAAACAGTCGCTGAAGGTTTTCCAGCCGTTGCTCGCGCCGGATCTCAATCTCACGCTGCGCGACGGCGAATTTTACGCGCAGTCGGCGTTTTCCGCCGCGCGTGAGCAGGGCTTCGAAGCCGGCGGCCACTGGGTGGTGAAAAACGGCGGCATGTGGCTGAAGGACGGCGAGATGAGCGGCCTGGATTTCATCCTGTCGTACCGGTTCAAGCAGCATCAGTGGTTGCTGGGGGCCAAACAGCCGGTGTCGCTGCGCATCAAATCGTTCACCAACCTGTTCGAAATGCAGAACATCACCGCCGATCTGCAGGGTACCTATCCCTATAGCGAAAGGCAGCCGCTGACGTTGAGCAACGTCGGCGTGGACATGCTCAACGGGCATATCAGCCTGTCGGCGCTGCGATTGCCGCAGCATGACGCTGCGGTGCTGAAGCTGGACAAAGTCGATCTCAGCGCGCTGTTCACCGCTCTGAAACCGAAGCAGTTCGCCATGTCCGGCCGCGTCGACGGCGAGCTGCCGCTGTTCCTGAATCACCCGAAATGGCTGGTGCAAAACGGCTGGATCGCCAATGCCGGCACCCTGACGCTGCGGCTGGACAAAGACATGGCCGACGCCATCGGCAGCAACAACCTGGCGACCGGTGCGGCGATCGACTGGCTGCGCTACATGGAAATCAACCGTTCGCACGCCCGAGTCGATCTCGACAACCTGGGCGAGTTGACGCTGAGCGCGCGCATCGACGGCATCAACCCGCAGAAGAGCGCCAAGCGCGAGGTGATCCTGAATTATCGCCATCAGGAAAACGTGTTTCAGCTGTGGCGCAGTTTGCGCTTCGGCGACAATTTACAGGAGTGGCTGGAGCAGGCCCTCTCACAACCTGGGGAACAACAATGAAAATCATGAGTGTGTCGGCGCTGGCAGCGCTGCTGTGCGTTTCGCTGCTGAGCGGCTGCGTGCCGCGAATCGAGGTGGCGACGCCGAAGGATCCGATCACCATCAATATGAACGTCAAGATCGAGCATGAAATTCATATCAAGGTGGATAAGGACGTCGAAAACCTGCTGAAAACCCAAAGCGGTCTGTTCTAGGAGCCGACATGAAGAAACGTTATTTGTGGCTGGCCGGCGCCGCCTGGTTGTTTAGCAGCCTGGCGATGGCGCTGACGCTGGATGAGGCGAAGCAGCAAGGGCGGGTGGGTGAAACCCTGAGCGGCTACATTGCGCCGGTGAAGCAGGACGCGGAAACGCTGGCGCTGGTGAAACGCATCAACGCCGGCCGCGCCGAGAAGTATCAGGAAGTGGCGGACGGCAACCATATCGCGGTCGACGAAGTGGCGCGCATGGCCGGGCAGAAGCTGGTGACGCGGGCGCAGAGCGGCGAGTATGTGCGCGGCATCAACGGCCAGTGGCTGAAGAAATAAAAAAAGCGCGCCGTCTGGCGCGCCAAGAGATACGGATAGATGATTATTATGAGGGTAGTGCGGGTTTGACAGGACTGGCGTCGTGTCCGGCAGGGGCTTAGGCAGCAACTACCTGAGACAGGGCCGCCTTGGCGTCTTCCTGCGCTTTGGTCGCCACTTCCGGGCCGTAGGCGATGCCTTCCGCGAAGATGAACTCCACGTCGGTGATGCCGATGAAGCCCAGGAACAGACGCAGGTAAGGTTCTACCAGGTCGGTTGGGGTGCCTTTATGGATGCCGCCGCGGCTGGTCAGGATCACGGCGCGTTTGTTTTTCACCAGGCCTTCCGGACCGTTTTCGGTGTAGCGGAAGGTCACGCCGGCGCGGGCAACCAGGTCGAAATAGTTTTTCAGCTGGGTCGGGATGTTGAAGTTGTACATCGGTGCGGCAATCACGATGACATCATTGGCCTGCAGCTCGGCGATCAGCTCGTCCGACAGGGCCAACGCTTCTTGTTGACGCGGGGTCAACGGGGCATCGGAAGGACGCAGCGCGCCGACCAGTTCACCGTCCAGTACCGGGATTGGCTGTGCGGCCAGATCGCGCACGGTGATGGTGTCGCCGCTGTGGGCGTTGCTCCATTGCTCTACGAAGAAATCGGCCAGTTGGTTAGACTGAGAGTAGGTCGCCAGGATGCTTGATTTCAGAACCAATACTTTGCTCATCGATAATTCCTTACGTTGTGACAGTGACATCAGGACTCAGCGTCCCTTGCATGAACTACATGCTATTCACATTCCCCCAACAGTGATAGCGCAATATTTCGAGATCTTCGTTCGATTTTATTGAATGACATGGCGACGCTTTACTCGCGGAAGTAGGGGGAGAAAGCCGTTTGTGATAGGCTGTGCGGCTAAAGCAAAAAAATCGCTAAAAAAACATTAAACCGTTGCTAAGCCTGGTCTTGGCGGCGAAGAAACAAGGAATACCGAACGTGAAATCTCCGCTCGAGGCACTGCCGGCCCAACTGGGTGAGCTGATGCTCCGCGATCAACAACGCCTGCGTCGTCGCCTGCAGGGTGCACGAAAAATCAAAAATCCCGATGCCCAGCTGGCGGTTGCCGCCGAAGTAGAAAGCGACATCGCGGCGGCGCGGCAAAGAGTGCAGGTGCGCGCTGCGTCTTGCCCGCGCATTACCTATCCGGAAAGCCTGCCGGTCAGCCAAAAAAAGCAGGACATTTTAAACGCCATCCGCGATCACCAGGTGGTGATCGTCGCCGGGGAGACCGGCTCGGGGAAAACTACCCAGCTGCCGAAGATCTGTCTGGAACTGGGGCGCGGAGTGAAAGGGCTGATCGGCCATACCCAGCCGCGCCGTCTGGCGGCGCGCACCGTCGCCAACCGCATCGCCGACGAGCTGGAAACCCCGCTCGGTGGCAGCGTCGGCTACAAGGTGCGCTTCAACGATCAGGTGGGAGAAAATACCCTGGTCAAACTGATGACCGACGGCATTTTGCTGGCGGAAATTCAGCAGGACCGCCTGCTGATGCAGTACGACACGCTGATCATCGATGAAGCGCACGAACGCAGCCTCAACATCGACTTTATTCTCGGTTACCTGCGCGAACTGTTGCCGAAGCGCCCGGATCTCAAGGTGATCATCACTTCGGCGACCATCGATCCGCAGCGCTTCTCGCGCCACTTCAACAATGCGCCGATCATCGAGGTCTCCGGCCGCACCTACCCGGTGGAGGTGCGTTATCGTCCGGTGGTCGACGACGGCGACGATACCGATCGCGATCAGCTGCAGGCGATTTTCGATGCAGTGGACGAGCTTGGGCGCGAAGGTCCGGGCGACATTTTGATCTTCATGAGCGGCGAGCGTGAGATCCGCGATACCGCCGATGCCCTGAACCGCCTCAATCTGCCACATACCGAGGTGCTGCCGCTGTATGCGCGCCTGTCGAACAGCGAGCAGAACCGGGTGTTCCAGTCACACCACGGCCGGCGCATCGTGCTGGCCACCAACGTGGCGGAAACCTCGCTGACGGTGCCGGGCATCAAGTACGTCATCGATCCGGGCACCGCACGCATCAGCCGCTACAGTTTCCGCACCAAGGTGCAGCGCCTGCCGATCGAACCGGTGTCGCAGGCCTCCGCCAACCAGCGTAAAGGGCGCTGTGGCCGCGTATCGGAAGGGGTGTGCATCCGTCTGTACTCCGAGCAGGACTTCCTGTCACGGCCGGCGTTTACCGATCCGGAAATTCTGCGCACCAACCTGGCGTCGGTCATTCTGCAGATGACCTCGCTGGGGCTGGGCGACATCGCCGCGTTTCCGTTCGTCGAGGCGCCGGACAAGCGCAACATTCAGGATGGCGTGCGTCTGCTGGAAGAGCTGGGGGCGATCACCACAGCCGACAACGGCCACTATCAACTGACGCCGCAGGGCCGCCAGCTGGCGCAGTTGCCTATCGACCCGCGTTTGGCGCGCATGGTGCTGGAAGCGCAGAAGAGCGGCAGCGTACGCGAGGTGATGATCATTACCGCCGCGCTGTCGATTCAGGATCCGCGTGAGCGCCCGATGGACAAGCAGCAAGCTTCGGATGAAAAACACCGCCGCTTTGCCGACAAGGACTCCGATTTCCTGGCGTTCGTCAACCTGTGGGATTATCTGCAGGAGCAGCAAAAAGCGAACTCTTCCAGCCAGTTCCGCCGGCTGTGCCGCAACGATTTCCTCAACTACCTGCGGGTGCGCGAGTGGCAGGATATCTATACCCAGCTGCGCCAGGTGGTGAAAGAGCTGGGGCTGCCGATCAACAGCACGCCTTCCGACTACCGCAGCGTGCACACCGCGCTGCTGACCGGATTGCTGTCGCATATCGGCCAGAAGGATGCGGACAAACAGGAATTTACCGGCGCGCGCAACGCCCGTTTCTCTATCTTCCCCGGTTCCGGCCTGTTCAAGAAGCCGCCGAAGTGGACTATGGTGGCCGAACTGGTGGAAACCAGCCGCCTGTGGGGGCGCATCGCCGCGCGCATCGAACCGGAATGGATCGAGCCGCTGGCTCAGCACCTGGTGAAACATAGCTACAGCGAGCCGCACTGGTCGAAGTCGCAGGGGGCGGTGATGGCCAGTGAAAAGGTCACGCTGTTCGGTTTGCCGATCGTCGCGGCGCGCCAGGTCAATTACGGCTCCATCGATCCGCTGCTGTGCCGCGAGCTGTTTATCCGCCATGCGTTGGTGGAGGGCGACTGGCAGACGCGCCATGCCTTCTTCCGCGACAACCAAAAGCTGCGCGCCGAGGTGGAAGAGCTGGAGCATAAATCGCGCCGTCGCGACATTTTGGTGGACGACGAAACGCTGTTCGGCTTCTACGATCGCCGTATTCCCAACGACGTGGTTTCCGGCCGTCATTTCGACAGCTGGTGGAAGAACGCGGCCAAACAGCAGCCAGACCTGCTGAACTTTGAAAAAGAGATGCTGATCAAGGACGGCGCCAACAAAATCAGCGCGCTCGACTACCCGAACTTCTGGCATCAGGGCAACCTTAAGCTGCGGCTGAGCTACCAGTTCGAACCAGGCACCGACGCCGACGGCGTGACGGTGCACATTCCGCTGCCGATCCTCAACCAGGTGGAGGAGCAGGGCTTTGAATGGCAGATCCCCGGCATCCGTCGCGAGCTGGTGATTGCGCTGATCAAGTCGTTGCCAAAGCCGGTGCGCCGCAATTTCGTGCCTGCGCCGAACTACGCCGAAGCGTTCCTTGGCCGCGTAACGGCGCTGGAATTGCCGCTGTTGGATGCGCTGGAGCGCGAGCTGCGGCGCATGACTGGCGTGACCGTGTCACGTGATGACTGGCAGTGGGATCAGGTGCCCGATCACCTGAAGATGACCTTCCGCGTGGTAGGCGAGAAAAACCAGATGCTGCGCGAAGGCAAAGATCTGGCCGCGTTGCGCCTGCAGTTGAAAGAAAAGGTGCAGGAGACGCTGTCTGCGGTGGCCGACGACGGGCTGGAGCAGAGCAATCTGCATGTCTGGAGCTTTGGCCAACTGCCGGCGTTTTACGAGCAGAAGCGCGGCGGCTATTCGATGAAGGCTTACCCGGCGCTGGTGGATGAAAAGGACAGCGTGGCGATCCGCCTGTTCGACAGTGAAAGCGAGCAGCAACAGGCGATGTGGCAAGGCACGCGCCGCCTGCTATTGCTGAATATTCCTTCGCCGATCAAATACCTGCATGAAAAGTTGCCGAACAAGGCCAAGCTGGGGCTTTATTTCAACCCGTACGGCAAGGTGCTGGAGCTGATCGACGACTGTATTTCATGCGGCATCGATAAGCTGATCGCCGAGCACGGCGGCCCGGTCTGGCAAGAGGAAGGTTTTGCCCGCCTGCAGGAGCAGATCCGCGCCGAGTTGAACGACACGGTCGTCGAGGTGGCCAAGCAGGTTGAGCAGATCCTGACGGCGGTCTTCAACATCAACAAACGGCTGAAAGGCCGGGTGGACATGTCGTTGGCGCTGGCGTTGTCGGACATCAAGACGCAGCTCGGCGGGCTGGTCTACCGCGGTTTCGTTACCGGCAACGGCTGGAAACGCCTGCCGGACACGCTGCGTTACCTGCAGGCGATCGAGCGTCGGTTGGAAAAACTGGCTATCGATCCGCACCGCGATCGCGCGCAGATGCTGCGGGTGGAGCAGGTGCAGCAGGCGTGGCAGCAGTGGTTGAACAAGCTGCCGCCGAAACGACAGCAGGAGGAAGAGGTGAAAGCGGTGCGCTGGATGATCGAAGAGCTGCGCGTCAGCCTGTTCGCTCAGCAACTGGGCACGCCTTACCCGATCTCCGACAAGCGCATTTTGCAAACTATCGAGCAGCTTTCGGGCTAAGCTCAGGTGCGCCGGCCGGCAACCGGCCGGCGCACCACAGGCTTAACAGACCGCACAGCAGCAGCGTAGCGGCCAAATTCTGCCCGCGCGCCGCGATCGTTAGCCCCAGGCCGATCAACAGATAGTACAGCAGCCCGAATAACGCACCGGCAGTGCCGAGTTGCTGCCGGTAGCGGGTCAGCGCCTGGCTCAGCACATTCGGGATAGCCAGCCCGAACGCCAGCATCACCAGCGCACAGGGAAGCAGCATCCACAGGCTGTGTTGCCACCAGAACAATGCCACGCCGCTGGCCAGCGCCAGCAAACCGCCTAACAGGATCTGACGTTTTGTGCTCACGCCGCGTGCCAGCAGATGGCGGTTCAACAGCGCTCCCGCCAGGCTGCCCAGCGCCAGCATCACGCCCGAGTAGCCAAACTGTTGGCTGTCCAATCCCAGCTTTTCGAACATGAACGGGGCCAGGCTGAAGTAGCTGAACACCATGATATTGAAGCTGGCGACCAGCAGTGCTGAACACCAGATGTGCCGATCGCGCAGGATCGTCGTCAGGGCAATGCCCGGTACGGTGGCCCTTGTGGTTTGCCGCTGTCGCGTTTCCGGCAATGTGCCGTAACTCCACAGCAGCAGCGCCAGCGCCCAGGCCGCTTGCGCGGTGAAAATCGCCGCGCTGCCGCCCCAGGTGACCAGCGCGCCGCCGGCAAACATCCCCAGCAGCGGGCTGATGGAGAGCGCGATACCGACCAGCGCGAACATGCGCCCCAGCGCCGGGCCTTGATAGACATCGCGCAGCATGGTTTGCGTGACGATCGAACCGACCGCGGCGCCGAAGGCGATCAGCGCACGAGCGGCCAGCAACAGCGTGAAACTGCCGCTCAGCAGCGCGATGCCGGCGCCGACCAGATAAAGCGCCAGGCCGGCCAGCATCGCCGGACGGCGGCCGAACCGATCGCAAAAGGCTCCCCAAAAGGCGACGCCGAGGGCGAAGGCGAAGAAATAGATGGATAACGTCTGTCCGGCCTGTGCGGCGCTGACGCTGAAATCGCTGCGGATGGCGGTGAGCGCCGGGCTGTACAGCGTTTCCAGGATCTGAGGCGTCATAATGGCGGTGACGAGCAGCGGTAAAGATAAGCGTTGCATCTGCACATTCTCCCTAAAAGTTAAGGTGGCCAGTATAGGGAGCGGCGTTTTGTTCGATTACAATCATCCGGACAAAAAACAACAGATATAGGACAATCTGATGGCGCTGATTCAACAGCATCACCCGTTCGATCCGGATCGGCTGCCGGCACCGGTGCTCGGCATCGCGGCCGAACTGGCGGAGCATGACTCCGGGCTGCATTGGCATCAGCGTTCGCAGCTACTGTATGCGCCACAGGGGTGCATGACGGTCACGTTGGCGCAGCAGTGGCTGATTCTGCCACCGACGCGCAGCGTCTGGATACCGGGCGGCATTGCGCACCGGGTGCAGCTGCGCGGCCGCGTCGCTTATCGTTCGTTGTATTTCGAGCCGACGCTGACGGCCGCGATGCCGCCACAGGCTGCGGTGTTGGCGGTGAACCCGCTGTTGGCGGCGATCGTCGAGCGCATCGCGCACTGGCCGCTGGACTATACGTTGGCGCAACCCCAGGCGCGTGATTTGTTGGCGGTGCTGATCAATGAGTTGGGCGAGGCGCAGCGGGAAAATACCCAGCTGCGGCTGCCGCAGGATAGGCGTCTTGCCGCCTGGCTGGCGACGCTGCCGGAGAGCGATGAATTGCCGGGGTTGGCGGCATTGGCGCAGTGCTTGAACCTGCACGCCAAAACGCTGACGCGACTGTTTCAGCGAGAAACCGGCCTGAGCTATCAGCAGTGGTGCCAGCAGTGGCGGCTGATGCGCGCGATCGAGCTGTTGGCGTCGTTGCCGTCGGTCAGCGCGGTGGCGCAGCGGTTGGGGTTTTCCAGCGACAGCGCGTTTATCGCCTTTTTTAGTCAGTTCACCGGCACCACACCGCGGCGCTATATGCAAGGGGCGGATAAAGCACAACGGCGCATAGTGCGCCGTTGAGAGAGGATTACTTGCCTGCCGCCAGGGCGTCCAGCGCTTCGCGGATGCCGGGCACCGCCAGGGCACGGTTATCGGCGCGATAGCGATCTTTCGCCGCCGGCGCCGAACTTTGGATGGCGATCAGCTGCCAGCCGTCGGCGGTTTTCAACAGTAGCGGTGAACCGCTGTCGCCGGGCAGGGTGTCACACTGGTGCGACAGTACGCCTTGCTGGGCCCAGCCGGTTACCTTGCAGTTTTGGTGGCTATAGAGGTCATCCAGATGGTCTTCCGGGTAACCCGCCTGAGTAATCAGCCGTTTGGCCTGTTTCAGAGCCTGGGTCAGCGCCTTGCTGTCGCCTTGCCACAGCGGCAACGGTGCGATCGGCAAGGGCTTTTTGTCTTTCAGACGGATCAGCGCAAAGTCATAAGCGGCAGCGGCGGGCGGCACGATCCAGCCATCACCGTCCGGCTTCAGCTTTTTGCCCAGCTTGCTGTCGACCAGAGTTTCGATATTGTCGGTTTGATACTGCCAGGACTTATCGCCCGCAACGAAGCGTAGAGCGACGGCTTTATCCAACTGCCCGGGTGGCGCCAGTACGCAGTGGCCGGCGGTCAACGCCAGGTGCGGGGAGATCAGCGTGGCGGTACACAGATTGCCGCTGGCGGTTTCGACCTGGCCAATGGCTTGCCACGGCTGGGCGGCGGTATCCGTGACCTTGATTCGTTCATCTTTGCCGAAAAACAGACGTGTTTGCTCGGCCTTGGATGGGCCGTCGGCACGTGCCGCCTGAGCAGCGATGAGCGGGAGTGAGCACAGCAACAGTAAAACGGATATGCGCATAGATCTCTTGCCTGACAAATACGGATCATCCATAAACACACTGAATGCTAACTATAGACTGATTTAGCAGCCATGTGGATGGGCAATAATTGATTTTTCAATAATTTCCCGCCGACGACGCGGCAGGCTACAGGTAAAAAAAGACGGCGATCAGTCCACAAAGGATCAGGGCGGTCAGAACGATCTCGAACAGGTAGCGGCGCAGCATCAATGAGAACCCCCTGATGAAAAAACACCCGGCGAACCGGGTGTCGTACACGTCAAGCCTGAAGCGGTGAGGGGACCCTCACGTCATTACGCTTTTTTGTGGCTGGCTTTCTTGTGGTGCTTTTTAGCCGCCTGGGCTTTTTGAGCTGGGGCTTTCTTACCGGCTTTTTTGTGATGCTTTTTGGCCGCCTGAGCTTTCTGAACCGGGGCCTTCTTGCCGTGGTGTTTCACCTGAGCTTTAGCCGGCGCAGCGGTGGCGGTGGTTGCGGTAGCCGCAGGTGCGGTGGTGGCAGCCTCGGCAGCGAAAGCCACGGAAGACAGACCCATTGCAGCGGCAACAACCAGAGCTAATACTTTTTTCATCGTAGAATCCTCAACATGACTTTTGGGTATCAACCCCACTGCGGGGCCGTTGAGATGATAGTAGGCAAACGGCACCCGGCTTTCCGTGAGTGATTGGTTTCGGCTTGTAACCTAATGTACAGGGCGGCGGCGGTAAGGGGGATGGCTGCTATAATGACCGCCAGGTGCGATAAAAGGGATTTAAAATGAACGAGATAACGATTCGTTGTGGCGTGACTGAACAGGGCGAAATACCGCTGGCCTATGAGGACTGGGGCGATGAGGCGCATCCGCCGCTGTTGCTCATTATGGGCATCGGCGCGCAGCTTCTGTTGTGGCCTGACGATTTCTGCCGCGCCCTGGTAGCGAAGGGATTTCGGGTGATCCGTTATGACAACCGCGACGTCGGCCTTTCCGGCAAAACGCAGGCGCAACGCACGCAGCCGTTGTGGCTGCTGATGCTGCGCGCCCAGCTCGGTTGGCAAACGCCGGTGCCTTATACCCTGGCGGACATGGCGGCGGACGCGACGCATCTGCTCGATCATCTGCGCATCCCACAGGCCCACGTACTGGGCGCCTCGATGGGCGGCATGATCGCGCAGGTATTGGCCGCCGACTATCCGCAGCGCGTCGCCTCGTTGTGCATCTTGTTCTCCAGCACCAATCAACCGCTGTTGCCGCCGCCGGCACCTTCGCTGTTGTGGCTGTTGGTGCGCAGGCCTGCGGCCGATTTGACGCTGCAGGAGCGCCGCGAGGGGATGAAAGCCTCCCTGCGCGCGCTCGGCACCCGGTGTTATCCGCCGGAAGAGGCGGAGCTGGATACGTTGGTGCATCGGCTGTTGAAGCGGGGCGTGGATCCGGAAGGTATGCAGCGGCAACTTTCCGCGTTGCTCGGCAGCGGAGATCTACGTCGTTACAGCCGGCGCATCGCCGCGCCGACGCTGGTCATTCACGGCGATCGCGATCGGCTGGTGCGCAAGGCGGGCGGGGTGGCGATCGCCAGTGCGGTCGCCAACGCCAGATTACATATTATGCCGGGCATGGGGCATGACCTGCCGGCCCCGTTGAGGCCGCAACTGGCGGCGATGATCGCCCGTCATGCACTGGGATGAGAGGCCGGAACGCCGGCGTTTTTTGCTATTTTAGTTACAACATACCCATGGTAGGAGGCTACCCGCCACTCTGTAGCCAAGGCGATGTCGGCACAGAACGTGCGTTATGAAGCATTGTCAGGTCATACAGGCGGGAAAAGGGCGCGGCAGGGCCGCGCCAGGGGTGATTACAGGTAGCGGTTTTCCAAATGCTGGCGGAAGTAGCGTGGGTTGAGCGCTTCACCAGTCGCGTTGGCGATCAGCGTCTCGGTCGGGAAACGGCTACCGTGGCGCCAGATGTTATGCTGCAACCAGTGGAACAGCGGCTGCAGATTGCCGGCGGCGATGTCCTCGCTCAGCGAAGGCAGGGCCTGACGCACGCTGTGGAACAGCTGCGCGGCGTACATCGCGCCGAGCGTGTATGTCGGGAAGTAGCCGAAAGCGCCGTCGGTCCAGTGAATATCCTGCATGCAGCCGTTGCGGTAGTTGCCGATGGTGTCAAGGCCGAGGTAAGCATGCATCTTCTCATTCCACAACGCCGGAATGTCTTCCACTTCGATATCGCCCTCGATCAGCGCTTTTTCAATTTCGTAACGCAAGATGACGTGGGCAGGATAGCTCACCTCGTCGGCGTCGACGCGGATCAGGCCCGGTTTAACGCGCTGGTTGAGGCGAATGAAGTTGGCTTCTTCCAGCGCCGGCTGTTCGCCAAACTGCGCGGTAACCAGCGGACGCAAGATTTTCAGGAATTCATTGCCGCGCGCCAGCTGCATTTCGAACAGCAGGCTCTGCGATTCATGGATAGCGGTGGAACGGGCCAGGGCGACCGGCTGGCCGAGCAGATCGCGCGGCAGATTCTGCTCGTAGCGGGCGTGGCCGGTCTCATGCACGATGCCGAGCAGCGCGGTCAGAAACTCTTTCTCGTTGTAACGGGTGGTGATGCGCACATCTTCCGGCACGCCGCCGCAGAACGGGTGGGCACTGACGTCGACGCGGCCGTTGTCGAAGTTGAAACCGAGCAGTTTCATCACGCTGAGGCTCAGCTGGCGCTGGGTGTCCACATTGAACGGGCCCTGCGGTGTCTGGCAAGGCTCATTGGCCTGTTTGGCCACCACGCGCTGCAACAGATCTGGCAACCAGCTCTTCAAATCGCCGAAGATGCGGTCGAGATCGCTGCTGCGCATGCCCGGTTCATACAGGTTGAGCAGGGCGTCGTAACGGCTGGTGCCGGCCGCCTGTGCGCGGATCTGCGCCTCTTCCCGGCTGAGTTTGACCACTTCGCGCAGGTTCTCGGCGAAGCCGTCCCAATCGTTGGCCGGGCGCTGGGCGCGCCAGGCGTGTTCGCAGCGCGCGCCGGCGAGCGATTTGGCTTCGACCAGCGAGGCCGGCAGCAGCACGGCGTCTTCGTATTGGCGGCGCATTTCGCGCAGGTTGGCACGGTCGAGTTCGTCCAGCGTCTCTTGCTGTGCGCGATCCAACAGCGCGCCGGTGCTCTCCGCCGTTAAAATCTGGTGCTGCAGCACGCTCAGCTCGGCCAGCGCTTCGGAGCGCGCCTTGCTACCGCCCGGCGGCATCATGGTTTGCATGTCCCAACCGGCGATAGCGGACAGGTGGCCGAAACGCGATAGCCGGCTGAACAGGGCGCGCAGGTGATCGTAAGCAGACGTGTTGGAATGTGCAGGTGTCATTATTATTCGGCTCCAATGAGAAGGTCCGGCGGCATTACGCCAGATCGGCTTTTAAACTGAATGTCGGCTTCACCGGCCAGCAGAAACGGAAGCTGGCGCCGCCGAGCGAACTGCCTTCGACGAACACCTGTCCCTGGTAGGCGACGGCGATGGAATGGACGATGGCCAGCCCCAACCCGCAGCCGCCGGTAGCGCGATCGCGGCTGGGGTCGAGACGGACGAAAGGTTCAAATACCCGTTCGCGCTCTTCCGGCGGGATACCCGGTCCGTCATCCTCGACCTGCAAACAGGCGAGGTCGCCGTCAAACCACAGGCCAACGCGCAGACGCTGTTCGGAATAGCGCAGCGCGTTGTTGACCAGGTTGTCGAGCACGCGCTCCATCAGGCGCAGATCGACGCCGCCGAAGTCGCCGACGTGCGGGATATCGAGCTGGATGTCGCGTTCCTGATGAATAAGACGGATATCATCGACCTTATCCTCGAGCCACTTTGGCAGATCGATGGGTTCAATGTTTAACGCAACCTGCGGACGGTCCAGACGGGCATAGGTCAGCAGCTCGTCAATCAGCGACTCCAACTGGCCGATATCGCGGTTCAGCGCCTGCTGCTCGCTTTCGGACAGGTTATCGCTCATTTCGAGCCGATAACGCAGGCGCACCAGGGGCGTGCGCAGCTCGTGGGCGATGCCGTCGATCAGCTGTTTCTTGCTCGCGATCAGCGTGTTGACGTTGTCGGCCATCTGGTTGAACGCCACGCCGAGCCTGCTCAGGCTGGAGGTGGGATCGAAGTGGGTGCGCTCATCCAGATGCCCGGCGCCGAGCCGTTGGGCGGCGTTTTCCAGCTTGAGCAGGTCTTGCCAGTGCGGCCGCATCCACAGGAACACCGGCAGCGCCAGCGACATGCCGATAAACACCAGCAGCACCAGATCCAACAGGCGCATCTGGTGCAGATAGAACAGATAAGGAATGGGGCCAACTACCAACACATAGTGGCTGCGCGGAATGCGCTGCATAAAGGTGTATTGATCGTCGAGGGCGATGATTTCCCCCAGCCGCAGCCGTTTTTTCAAATCCTCGCTCAGCTCCTGTTTGCCGAGCGGTTCGATATGCAGCTTGAACGACAGGTTGAGATCCAGTGTGGCGATGGTCTTGTTCCAGTCCTTCAGCGGGATTTCGCGCAGCTCGCTGCGCATCAGATACAGCGAACTTTTCATCAAGTCGTCCATCGACTGGCGCCCGGCGCGCTCGGCGGTCACCTTGTACACCAGGCCGACCAGCATCGCCATCACCAGAAAACAGACGAACAACAGCAGGAAGAACTGGACGAAAAGTTTTCTCATTGTTGCACCGATGCCCAGGCGTTAGGGGCGAACAGGTAGCCTTTATTGCGCACGGTCTTGATGCGGAACGGCTCCAGCGCGTTGTCGTACAGCTTGCGGCGCAGGCGGGAGATCGCCACGTCGATGCTGCGGTCCATGCCGTCGTAGCTGACGCCGCGCAGGTTTTGCAGCAGCGCCTCGCGATCCATGATCTGCCCGGCGTGGGTCGCCAGCTCCCACAGCAAATCGAAGTCCGAGGTGGACAGGGTGATCGTTTCTTCGCCCAACGTGACCTGACGGTTGACCGGATCGATGCATAATAGCCCGAAATGCAGCGCGTTGTGCTGGGTGAGCGGCTGAACCGACTCTTCTTTCGGCTGCTGGCTGTGCTGACGCAGGTGTAAACGCAGGCGCGCCAGTAATACCGCCGGCGGCGTGGTTTTCAGAATATAGTCGTTGGCGCCCATCTCCAGCGACAGAATATGGTTCATGTCGCTGTCGAGCGAGGTGAGCAGTACTATCGGGCCGGGGAAGGTCGGGCGCAGATCGCGGCATAGCGTCATGCCGTCTTTGCCGGGCAGCATGATGTCCAGCAGCACCAAATCGGGTTGCTCGCGCTCGATGCGCGCCTGCGCGCTGTCGCCGCGCGGCTCGATCAGCACCTCGATGTCGTGTTTGCCCAGATAGGCGGCGATCAGTTTGCCGACTTCAGGATCGTCTTCCACAAAAACAATTTTATGCATATGCCCGTGTTTTAATAAGAAAAGCGGATTTCAGCATAGCGCGGCCCGCGAGGATGCGCCATGCGGATCTTTGCGTCAGCGCAGCGGCCGCCCGCCGTCGACGCCGTGAGTACGCCCGGTCACGTAGCGGCTCTCCAGCAGGTAATTCACCAGGTTTACCACTTCGCTCTCACCCGGCGCCACCTTCATCAGCGATTTCGCCAACGCCTGCTGGCGATAGGCCTCATCGTCGCCCGCATTGAAGATGATCAGCGCCGGCGCGATGGCGTTGACCTTGACCTCCGGCGCCAGCTTGCGGGCGAACGATCGGGTCATATTGTCCAGCGCGGCCTTGCTGGCGGCATAGGCGATGTGTTTGTCGCTGCCTTTTTCCACCACGTAGTCGGTCAGATGAATAATGTCCGCGCCGGCCTGGCCCTGGCCGGTCAAGCAGGATTCGAGCAGTTGGTTGAGCAAATAGGGTGTGTAGACGTGAATTTGCAGCATCGCCGCCATCACCTGCTCCGGCGGCACTTCCGGCGACTCGGCCTGCCAGGCGCTGGCGTTGTGGATCACCGCACGCAGTTTGGGCGCCACCTGTCGAACCTGGTCGGCGAAACGGTAGATGCCTTCGTGCGTGGAAAAGTCGCCCTGAATACAGCAGGCGCCCAAGGCTTTCAACTCGGCCATCGCCGGATATTCGCTGCGATAGGCGATGATGACGGGAACGCCGCGCTGGAGAAACGCCTTGGCGAGCGCCAGCCCGATGCGCCGCGCGCCGCCGGTAATCAGCACCGGGGCAGAGTTGGGGTGTTCCATTGATTAAAGCTCCTGGACAGACTGGCAAACAATAGGGGAATTATGCCATTATACGGCGGAAAGTCGTTAAAGCTTCGCATGATTATCCATTTCTGGATGTAAGATCCCCAATGCATTTCAGGTTGCCGCCCGGCGGTGGCTTGAAAGACCACGGGTTAACACTGGCCATGAGAGGAATGAGGGGATGAACAGCAATCACCTTGCATCCATCGCGCGCAGTGAGAAAATCTGTTTCGACTACATGGATTTTCTGTCCGCATCGTGCAGGAAGCACTGGCGCTTTGTTGATGCTATTTATGGTGTGATGCCGATCTTCGGCATGGTGTTGAAATCGCGCGTGACCTCGTCACAAACGCGCAAAGAGCAGTTGAAAGAGCTGGCGCTGCAGGTGGTGTCGACGCAGGTCAGCGATGAAACCAATATCGTGCGCCTGATTGACCTGGCGCAGCAGCAGGGCCTGACGGTGTTTGATATTCAGCTGCCCTATGCGCTGGAAACTCAACAGCTGGCGGCCATTCAGAAAGAGTGCGCGGAAGGCATCGCGATCGCCCTGGTGGGTGAGCGTATGACCGTCACCATTCCCCCTAAAAGCTGACTGGTTGCATCGACCGGCCGCCCGTTCATGGTTAGGCAATTAACCTACCGCGATGGCCTAACCCTGAACGTGAAATTCCGCGCCGCATAGCGGCCTGCCTTTAAAGTCGGGTACCGGCATTGGGGCCGGAGCGCAGGGTATAAATACTGTCTATATGAATGAGCACCGCGTATTTCGGCGGCTTCATTCCATTTTTTTCTGCAAATGCCAACGCGTCGTCAAACGGCTTGCCCGCCAGGAACAGTTCCGGGGTGCCGACGAAACGGTAACCGTCCAGCGCCTCGCGGTCGATGACCACGACGGCCATTTTCGATCCCTCCCTGATATTTTGCAGCGTCTGGCCACCGGTATTTTCGTTGTAAATCAGCGTACGGTCATCATAGAGCCGCAGAGAGCGCTTGGGGCCGATATCGGGCACGCCGCTCGGGCTGCTGGTGGCCTGTACAGGCAGCTGTTTGGCCAGCATTTTCTTCATGTCATCATTCAATTCATTCATTGGCAGATTTCCCCTCAGGTCGTGGTGTCGTTGTTAATGCAGGGTGGCGGAATGGTTTGCCGCGGGTGCGCAGACGTTGGTTTCCGGCAGCCGGTGTTCGCGCAGCACCTGCAGCGTCTCTATTCGGAAACGCAGCAGGTGCCGTTCGGCGACCTGCTGCATCTGTTCGCACAGCGAGGTATCGTCCATCACCTGCTCGATGGCGAGCCGGGCCTGATGCACGTGCGGCTCAACGCCGCGCAGGGGCTTTTGCCGCAGGCGCAGATGGGTCATGTTGTTGAACGTGACGATCAGCGCGGCAAGGGCTGACTCGAAAAGATTCAGCGCTTCAAATCTGGCGGTATAGTCCGCATTCAGCCAGGGTTTCTCGGCGAGGATCGCCTGAGCGACTTCCAGCGCCTGTTGATAGTGCGTCATTGCCAGGCGATCGCGTTGCTGATTGAACGCCGTGTTGCCCTCGGCGATCAGCGCTTCCCAGGCGGCAAACAGGGGGAGTGCGTGCAGCAGTTTTTCAGCCATGAAATGCCTTCCATTTTCAGCCAGTCTTAACAAGACCTCCTGATGTTTCTCATCGGTGGCCTCACCTGTGTCCTGCCGGTGATGCTATAAATGATAATGATAATTAATTGCATTTAAGATCGCAAGAGGGGCAATAGGCCGATCAACAACGGAGAGAGGTAAAAAAAGAGGAAAGCGGGGAAACGAAATGCGGCTGCAGGGCAGCCGCATTGGCAGGCGATGTTAGTGCAGCATAAACCAGCCGGCAGGCAGCGTGGCCACCAGCAGCAAGAAGATGCTGCTCTTTTCCAGGCGATTCAACAGATTGATATCCCGGTGACCGCGGCGGGCATACATGAACACCAACAGCCCTGGTGCATACAGCAGCACCGACATCAGCAGGTGCATCAGCCCGGACGCGTACAGCAGCCACAGGCCATAGACGCAGGCGCCGGTCGCGGCGAAAATCAGGCGCTTGTCGCGGCGGCGGTAAGCCACCTTGAACAGAAACGCGCCGACCAGGAAGTAAGGCACCAAGATCATTTCTGAGGCGATGGTCAACAGCGAGTTGTAGTTGCTGCCGGTCAGCCAGATCAGCACCAGCGCCAGCTGCACTGCGATGTTGGTCAGCCACAGCGAAGAGGACGGGGCGTGATGGCGGTTCTGCTTGCCGAACACGCGCGGAAACGCGCCGTGCTGCGCGGCCAGCAGCGGCACTTCGGCCGCCATGATGGTCCAGCTCAGATAGGCGCCGCACACGGAAATGATCAAGCCGGCGGCGATGAGCACGTCTCCCCACGGGCCGATCAGTTCCACCATCAGCACCGCCATCGACGGGTTGCGCATTTCGGCCAGTTCGCTGCGCGGCACCACGCCCAGCGACAGCAGCGTGACCATCAGATACACCGCCAACGCCGACAGCACCGCCAGCATGGTGGCGCGGCCCACGTCTTTCTTGTTGCGGGCGCGGGCGGAAACCACCACGGCGCCTTCCACGCCGATAAACACCCACAGGGTGATCAGCATGGTGTCCTTGACCTGTTCCCACACCGGCTTGCCGAGGGCGATGCCTTTGAAATCCAGCGTGAACACGTCCATTTTAAAGGCGATCGCCGCCAGAACGGCGAACATCCCCAGCGGCAGCAGCTTGGCCAGGGTGGCCGCCAGATTGATGCTGGCCGCGGTTTGCACGCCGCGCAGCACCAGCGCGTGCACGATCCACAGCAGGGCAGATTCGGCGATCAGCGCCTGCCAGGTATTGCCGTCACCGAGAATGATGCTGCCGCCGCGATCGGTGAAGATACTCAGCGCCGCGAACACGATCACCAGATACGAGACGTTGGCGATCACAGCGCACAGCCAGTAACCCCAGGCGGAGCAGAAGCCCACCAGCTCGCCGAACCCTTCCTTGGCGTAGGTGAAGATGCCGCCGTCCAGATCCGGACGCAAACGCGTAAGCAGCAGCATGGCGAAGGCCAAAAACAGAATGCCGACGCCGGTGATCCCCCAGCCCAGCAGCAGCGCGGCGGGGCTGGCGACCTGCGCCATGTTTTGCGGCAGACTGAACACGCCGGCGCCCAGCATCGAGCTGAGCACCAAAGCGGTTAGCGCGGTAAGACCGAGTTTTTTTTCCAATGACGGATCCTGAACGCAGAATAAACAACTGGAAGGGAACTGCTTGGCGGCAACAATGTATTAACAACCACTGTGCGAATAGACAATAGCCCTAAAAATTGGCGCAAATTCTACGGAGGGATGATTAGAGATGCAATGATTGAATATGCGGAATTTACAAAAAACTATTCAACAGGCGATGAAAAAAGCGGCAATAAAAACGGGCAGCTCAAGGGCTGCCCGATGGTAAACCGAAAAGCGGGTTTTATTTGAACAGATCGGCGCTGACGGTCAGGTTGCCGCCGCTCTTGTTCTGCCACTGGCGGGTGACGTGGTAGTACTTGGCGCCTTTCTCGGCCGCGCGTTTCGCCACTTCGGTGGAGACATCGGTCATGCTGTTGAAGTGGCCGGTGAAGGTGACGGAATCGAACGGCACCATCTGCGCGGCGGTCACGTTGTTCACTTCCTGGATCTTGGTGCCGTTAGGCAGCGTGACGGTATAGCGCTGGCCGGTAGAGGACTGGGTTTCGAAGAAACGGCCCACGTCGCGGCTTGGCGAACCGGAAGACGCGACGCCAGGAATTTCGACTTTCGCGGCAGCGGCGCCACCGGCGGCCAGCGCGGCGCGGCCGGCGTCAGAATCGGCCGGAATGGCATCCGGGCTCTGCACGCGGCGTTTTGGCGCATCGGCCTTATAGATGTAGGCGGTGACGAACTGGTTGCCGCCGGAGTTGGCGTCAACCTGGCGCACGATGAAGAACGAAGCGGCGCCTTTTTTCTGCGCTTCTTTGGAGATGGCGTCGTTGATGTCCGGCTGGCTGCGGTAGAAACCGCTGACGCTCACGGTATCGTAAGGCTCCAGCAGATAGGCTTCATCTTTAGGCAGTTCGTTCACGCCGTTAAATACGCGGTATTTTGGTGTTTTGCTCACTTCTGGCGCATCTTTATGATAAAGGTCTGCGGTGACGCGCCAGTTGCCGCCGTTGTTGCTGTTGTTGCTGTCCTGGATATAGAAGGAATCGGCACCCAGTTTGTCTGCACGGCGGGATACGGCGTCGACGGCTTCATTGATGGCATTGAAGCGGCCGGTAATCGTGATGCGATCAAACGGCTTCAGCGCCGCTGCTTTCTCAGGAGTTAACTCTTGCGCCGCATGAGCAGACAGCGCGGTGAGTGATAACAAGGCTGACGCGATGATCGTGGTCTTCAGCTTCATAAAAAATCCTTTCGCCTAGCGCATTAACGTTTATAACGTACTGAACTGTTTAAGTGTAATTCAGCCGTCGATTATTACATGTAATTCTGAAAACTGTCTCAGCATTTTATGTTATCCCGTGCGACAAATCGCCGACGGTGACGCGGGCCGCACCGATGGCGTCGTCGCCATAAGTTTCCATAATAACGGCTTTGGTGTCATTAGTGTTAATTATTCACAAAATGATAACTTTTATGCTTTTTTACCACGCGTGGCGATAAATCGTTACGCCAAGCGTAAACCTCTTGTCACGGAGAATGCGCTGTTCTGTATGGTTTTTTTCACTGTAAATTGCGATTTGTCATATCACGCCGGGCGTTTTTATGTAAAAACAGAGCTGAATGCGTAAGCAATTATGGATCATCGACCTTATTTTCAGTAGGTTATAGTTGGCGTCTGAAATCAGTGCGGGCAAGTTAACGCTTTGCTCGCCGGTGGCGTCATGCTATGGGCAGGAAAATAATAAACATCATCCAAGACAGGTGAGAAGGGAACATTATGCGTATTGGTGTACCAAGAGAGCGGTTGGCCAATGAAGCCCGGGTCGCAGCCACACCGAAAACGGTGGAACAACTGCTGAAACTGGGTTTTACCGTCGCGATTGAGCGCGGGGCGGGCAAACTGGCCAGTTTTGAGGACGTCGCCTACGAAGCCGCCGGCGCGGCGCTGGTTGACGAAAGCGAAGTGTGGCAGTCGGATCTGATCCTGAAAGTCAACGCGCCGCAAGACGACGAGATCGCCTTGATGCGCGAAGGCAGCACGCTGGTCAGCTTTATCTGGCCGGCGCAAAACCCCGAATTGATGGCCAAGCTGGCGGCGCGCAACGTCACCGCGCTGGCGATGGACTCGGTGCCGCGCATCTCGCGCGCCCAGTCGATGGACGCGCTGAGCTCGATGGCCAACATCGCCGGCTACCGCGCGATCGTCGAAGCGGCGCATGAGTTCGGCCGCTTCTTCACCGGCCAGATCACCGCCGCCGGCAAAGTGCCGCCGGCCAAGGTGATGATCATCGGTGCCGGCGTGGCCGGCCTGGCGGCGATCGGCGCTGCGGGCAGCCTCGGCGCCATCGTGCGCGCCTTCGACACCCGCCCGGAAGTGAAAGAGCAGGTGCAGAGCATGGGCGCGGAATTCCTCGAGCTGGATTTTGAAGAGGAAGCGGGCAGCGGCGACGGTTACGCCAAAGTGATGTCCGAAGCCTTTATCAAGGCCGAGATGGCGCTGTTCGCCGCGCAGGCGGCGGAGGTCGATATCATCGTCACCACCGCGCTGATCCCGGGCAAACCGGCACCGAAGCTGATCACCAAAGAGATGGTGGCGTCGATGAAACCGGGCAGCGTGATCGTCGATCTGGCGGCGCAAACCGGCGGCAACTGCGAACTGACGGTAGCCGACACCATTACCGTGACCGACAACGGCGTGAAAATCATCGGCTATACCGACCTGCCGAGCCGCCTGCCGACCCAATCTTCGCAGCTGTACGGCACCAACCTGGTCAACCTGCTGAAGCTGCTGTCGAAAGAGAAAAACGGCGAGATCGACATCGATTTCGACGATACGGTGATCCGCGGCGTGACCGTGGTGCGCAGCGGTGAAATTACCTGGCCGGCGCCGCCGATCCAGGTCTCCGCCCAGCCGAAAGCGGCGCCCGCCGCTGCACCGGTGGCCAAACCCGAAGCCAAACCGACCTCGCCGTGGCTGAAGTACGGCCTGATGGCCCTGGCGATCCTGCTGTTCGGCTGGCTGGCGGATGCGGCGCCGAAAGAGTTCCTGTCGCACTTTACCGTGTTCGCGCTGGCCTGCGTGGTCGGTTACTACGTGGTCTGGAACGTCAGCCATGCGCTGCATACCCCATTGATGTCGGTCACCAACGCGATCTCAGGGATTATCGTGGTCGGTGCGCTGTTGCAGATCGGCCATGGTGGCTGGGTGAGTTTCCTCTCCTTTATCGCCGTGCTGATCGCCAGCATCAATATTTTCGGTGGGTTCACCGTCACTCAGCGCATGCTGAAGATGTTCCGCAAGAACTAAGGGGTAGCAAATGTCTGGAGGATTGGTTACAGCTGCATACATTGTTGCCGCTATTTTGTTTATTTTCAGCCTGGCGGGCCTGTCGCGTCATGAAACGTCGAAGCAGGGCAACCTGTTCGGCGTTGCCGGTATGGCGATCGCGCTGATCGCCACCATTCTGGGACCGGATTCCGGCAATGTCGGCTGGATCATCATCGCCATGATCATCGGCGGCTCGATTGGCGTCTATCTGGCCAAGAAGGTCGAGATGACCGAAATGCCGGAGCTGGTGGCGGTGCTGCACAGCTTCGTTGGCCTGGCGGCGGTGCTGGTCGGCTTCAACAGCTATCTGGATCACGGTGCGCCGATGGAGCCGGTGATGGCGAATATCCATCTGACCGAAGTGTTCCTCGGCATCTTTATCGGCGCGGTAACCTTCACCGGTTCAATCGTCGCCTTCGGCAAGCTGCGCGGCATCATCTCTTCCAAGCCGCTGATGCTGCCGAACCGCCACAAGCTGAATCTGGCGGCGCTGGTGATCTCGTTCCTGCTGCTGGTGGCGTTCGTGCGGACCGACAGCGTGGGCTGGCAGGTAGTGACGCTGCTGCTGATGACGGCGATTGCGTTGGCGTTCGGCTGGCATCTGGTGGCCTCGATCGGCGGCGCGGACATGCCGGTGGTGGTGTCTATGCTCAACTCCTACTCGGGGTGGGCGGCGGCCGCAGCGGGCTTCATGCTGAGCAACGATCTGCTGATCGTCACCGGCGCGCTGGTGGGCTCTTCGGGTGCGATCCTGTCTTACATCATGTGCAAGGCGATGAACCGCTCGTTTATCAGTGTGATAGCCGGTGGTTTCGGCAGCGACGGTTCGTCCACCGGCGATGCCGAGGAGATGGGCGAATACCGTGAAACCACGGCGGAAGAGGTGGCCGAGCAGCTGAAGAACTCCACCTCGGTGATCATCACCCCGGGTTACGGCATGGCGGTGGCGCAGGCGCAATATCCGGTGGCGGAAATCACCGAGAAACTGCGGGCGCGCGGCGTGAAGGTGCGCTTCGGCATTCACCCGGTCGCGGGGCGCTTGCCGGGCCACATGAACGTGCTGTTGGCGGAGGCGAAGGTGCCGTACGACGTGGTGCTGGAGATGGATGAAATCAACGAAGATTTCCCGGATACCGACACCGTGCTGGTGATTGGCGCCAACGACACGGTGAACCCGGCGGCGCTGGAAGATCCGCGCAGCCCGATCGCCGGCATGCCGGTATTGGAAGTGTGGAAAGCGCAGAACGTGATCGCGTTCAAACGCTCGATGAACACCGGCTATGCCGGCGTGCAGAACCCGCTGTTCTTCAAGGAGAACACCCAGATGCTGTTCGGCGACGCCAAAGACAGCGTGGAAGCGATTCTGCGGGCATTGCAGAAGTAATTGAGCAACCAAAAAAACGGGCCGCTTAGCGGCCCGTTTTTTATGCGCGAAGGTTAATCGTCGTCGTCGTGTTCATCGTCTTCATCCGCCTCGATCGGGCAGTTGAAGTTCTCCGGCTTAATCACCAGCAGATCGCATTTCAGATGATCGATCACATGTTCCGCCGTGTTGCCGATAAAGGCCGCTGAAATGCCGGTGCGGCCCAGCGTGCCCAGAACCACCACGCCGGCCTGCAGGTGTTCGGCCAGATCGGGGATCACCTCTTCCGGCAGGCCTTTTTCCACGTGGGTGAACTCTTCCTTAATGCAGAATTTCTGCCGCAGCGCCTTCATGGCGATCAGATGCTGGCCGCGGATGGCGTCGTTGTAGACGCTCGGATCGAAGTCGGGCAGCTCGATGGCGATGTTGATCGGGGTAACGGGATAGGCACCGACCAGGTGAACCTCGGTTTGGTTGACGTTCTGCGCCAGTTCGACAGTTTCTTGCACCAATTTGATATTGAGCGGGTCGTGATAGGGTTCTTCGCTGGCCAGGTTGACCGCCACCAGCGCTTTGCCGCCTTCCGGCCAGGGTTGGTCTTTTACCATCCACACCGGGCAAGGGCATTTGCGCAGCAGGTGCCAGTCGGTAGGGGTGAAGATCACCGACTCCAGCCGGTCGTGCTGGTGCGCCATTTTCAGCAGCAGGTCATGTTGGCCGGCAAGCACTTCCTGAATGATGGCTTCGAAGGGACGGTTATGCCAGACCACTTTGATTTCGATCGGCACGCCGTCGTTGAGATAGAAGCGGCACTGCTCGTTGATCCAGGCGGCGCGTTGGCTGATCACACCTTGCCGCATCGCCGTTCTTTCGTCCGGGGAGAGCAGGGTCGTCATTTCGTAAGAGAAGTCATAAATGGGCAGGAAGGCTTTGATGCGCCCGCCGTTCCGTTTTACCAGGTACACGGCGCGGCGCAATGCCGGCTGATCGTCCTGATTGGGGTCAATAGCCACCAGAAGATTCTGATACTTCGCCATAGGGCCTCCTTACAGCTGAAATCAACAGTCTGTTAATTTACAGAGTAACCCAACATTGAAAAACAGAACAACAACAGAAGCGGTGCCGGATCAACAATTTCGGTGAAACGTTGATCCGGCAGGGGGATCAGGCGTTGACGGTCACGTTGATGCGTGGCGTACCGGCCAGCACCGACAGGGCGTCGGCGTTTTCGATGGTGATGTATTTACCTTTCACGCTGAGGATTTCGCTCTTCTGGAAGCGGCCCAGCAGGCGGCTGATGGTTTCCACCGTCAGGCCGAGGTAGTTGCCGATGTCGCCGCGGGTCATGGTCAACCGGAACTCGCGCGGCGAGAAGCCACGCTCCGCGAAGCGGCGCGACAGGTTGTAAACGAACGCCGCCAGGCGTTCTTCGGCGTTTTTCTTCGACAGCAGCAGGATCATGTCCTGGTCGCCTTTGATCTCGCCGCTCATCAGCCGCATGATCTGCTGACGCAGGTTTGGCATTTTGCCGGACAGATCGTCGAGGGTTTCGAATGGGATCTCGCACACCATCGAGGTTTCCAGCGCCTGAGCAAAGCTTGGGTGCTTCAGACCGCCGATGGCGTCGAAGCCCACCAGGTCACCCGCCAGGTGGAAACCGGTGATCTGCTCGTCGCCTTGCTCGGTGATGGTGTAGCTTTTGATGGTCCCGGAACGGATCGCGTACAGCGATTTCAGCTCGTCGCCGGCCTTGAACAGGGTCTGGCCTTTCTGGATGGGCTTTTTCCTTTCGATAATGTTGTCGAGCTGGTCCAGCTCGTGGGCATTAAGGGTGAAAGGAATGCACAGCTGGCTGATGCTGCAGTCCTGGCAATGGATCGCACAACCACCAGACTGGATACGACGAATCACGCGTTTTTCCGGGATCATAGATTACGCTCATTCAATAATTGATATGAGTCAATTTTAACATCTTTTGCTGCAGCTGATAAGGGTGGCATTAGCATGAATAGGGTTATTGTGTGCGAATTTTGCGCACACATGCCGCCGATTATGCTGTATCACGCTGAAGTCACTCGCTTTATTTGGCACTTATACGCAACGTGCGGCCGCCATTCCGGCAGCCTGAGGCAGGACAACCGGCGCGGTGCACGTTGGCAGGTTTTAGCGGCATGAGTCAATTATCCTTTGGCACATTTACTACAGGCGAAAATAAGGCCATATGCTGCGGCGGCAGACAATCTGCCAGACCGCTACGATACCGTGGATGCCCGTTGCCACCGGACTATGTGCCGCGCTAGCGCGAGAGCAGATCCTGCGGCAGGTAGCCTTCGTGCTGCAGCAGCCACTGCTTGCGCTGCACGCCGCCGGCATAGCCGGTCAGCGCGCCTTGCGAACCGATCACCCGGTGGCAGGGCACCACGATGCTGATCGGATTTGAACCGTTGGCCATGCCGACCGCGCGTGAGGCGGTCGGGCGGCCGATACGTTGCGCCAGTTGGCCGTAGGTCAGGATCTCGCCGCACGGGATTTGGCGCAGCTGTTGCCACACGGTGCGTTGGAACTCGGTGCCGGCGGTCATCACCGGCAGCCGATCGATAATGCTCAGCTCACCGGCGAAATAGCGTTGCATCGCGTCGGTCAGCCCGCTGGGATCGCGCTGCTCGCGCAGGGTGAAGCGATCGGCGCGGTAGTGGGTATTCAGCAGCTTCATCAGGCGCGCTTCGTGATCGGTCCAGTCAATCGCCCGCAGGCGCCCCTGTTCATCGGCAATCAGCACCAGTTCCCCCACCGGCGTGGCGGTACGATCAATCAAAAAAGTCTGCATCTGGATCACTCCTCGGTTTGGTATGGCGATTATTACATGAAAGCGGGGGAAGTGATGGCGGATTTCGGACATGCTGATGGGCAACCGCAGGGTTGCCCAAATAGCCGGCTCAGGGTAAGTCGGTGAGTCATTGCGCGTTAAATTTATAAAATAAATTTATAAGTTATCAAGGCAGGTTGTGCCTTGCTTATTATTTAATCAGGCATTGGCGCTTTGGCGTTACTTATAGCTGATGGTCACGCGCTTTAAATGAGGATCGTTATTCACTATTTCGCTGGTGACGGCAGAAACTAATTCTTTTGGCATTTCTTTTAACGAAGAGGAAATATACCCGTTCTGATATTCCGTCACTTTACCGAAGCAGTTGGAGATAAGCTGTTCATCCTGATGTGTGATGGTGCAGGTCGGGGTGGTAATGGCGCCGGTGAAGCGCACGACGCCGGAGGCGACCTGGCTGCCGGAAAGCGGTTTTGCTTGCAGAGCGAAGGGCAGAATGACCAATGCGCTTAATACGGCTAAGTAATGGTTCATACGCTGTTCCTCTCAGAGTAAAAAATACTGCCAATTAAAAAACAAGCACGCCTGTTTTCATCAAATAAGCTATTTCGCCTGGTGAAATAAAAAACGAATGGGCAAGAATCCTACTGCCTGCATCCAATGAATTTGATAATAGGGAGGCAGGGTGAGTAAAACCATGATTTGGATCATAGTGAAGACCGGTTAATGGTTCCCGGCGCGAGCAGGGTAAAAGGCTGTGATCGTTCTCTCAGGAAAGCGGGAGTGGCGGGATGTTTTCGCCCCCGTGGAGCAGCCAGACAGACCGGGGGCGAGAGGGGGTTACAGCATGCCGCTGCTGCCGCAGATGCGGATCTTTTCCGCCACCACTTCTTTCATCGCCAGCTTGCCGGGGACGATGTATTTGCGCGGGTCGTTGGCATCCGGATGCTGTGAAAAGTAGCTTTTCACCGCGTCGGCGAAGGCGATTTTCAGTTCGGTGGCGACGTTGACCTTGCAGACGCCGAGCGAGATCGCGCGCTTGACCATCGCCTCCGGAATGCCGGAGGCGCCGTGCAGCACCAGGGGCACGTCCACCTGTTCGCGGATCAGCGCCAGGCGTTCGAAGTCCAGCTTTGGCTCGCCGTGATAAAGGCCGTGGGCGGAACCGATCGCCACCGCCAGCGAATCGATGCCGGTGGCGGTGACGAACTCGCGTGCCGCCGCCGGGTCGGTATAGAAGCTGTCCGCCGTATCGACGATCAGATCGTCTTCCTGCCCACCCAGGCGGCCCAGTTCCGCTTCCACGCTGGCGCCATAGCGGTGGCACAAGGCGACCGCAGCGGCCACTTTGGCGATGTTCTGCTCGAACGGCAGATGGGAACCGTCGATCATCACCGAACGGATGCCGCTTTTCACCTTGTGCTCGATGTCGTCCAGCTCTTCGTGATGATCCAGATGCAGCGCCAGCGGCAAATCGTAGCGGTGCGCGGCCGATTGGCAAATGCCGATCAGGTAGTCGGTGCCGGCGTAGCTGAAGGTGCCGGGCGTGCCGGCCATGATCACCGGCGAGCGCAGCTCGGCGGCGGTTTCCGCCACCACCTGCACGGTTTCCAGATTGTGGACGTTAAACGCCGGAACGGCGTAACCCTGGCGCTGCGCCTTGAGCAGCATTTCTCGGTTGGCTATCAGATACATGGGATCTCCTTACAGCACAGGGAAACGGTAAATCGTCACGCCTTTCACCACCCGGTTAACCTCGCCGGTCGGGCAAGGGTTGTCCGGGGTCAGCCCCAGCGCCAGCGAACTCTCGAAGGCCAGCATTTGGCTGAACAGCAGATACGGGAACAGCAGCCAGATATCGTCCGTGGCCTGGTGCATAGGCAGCAAGGCATCGGACGGCGTCTGGGGAGCGCCGGTCAAACCGACCAATTGCATCGCCAGCCCGTCGCGCTGCAGCTCGTTCCACAGATCGCGGTCATACTGGCGGGCGTAATCATCGTGGGAGAACATAAGCACCACCAATGTTTGGCCGTCGACCATAAATTTAGGGCCGTGGCGCAGGCCGAGCGGCGAGTCGTAGCGCGTCACGATGCGCCCGGCGGTCAGCTCCAGCATCTTGAGCGAGGCCTCTTCCGCCAGGCCGGTAAAGCAGCTGCCGCCGAGGGTGATATAACGGCGGAAACCGCTGGCGGCCAGCGCTTTCACCTGCGGCTGCAGCGTTTCGCGCAGTGCGCGGCAGCGCTGCACCATGGCGTTCAGCGGCGCCTGGGCGGCCTCGAGCGAAAGCGGGCCGAGCAGCAGCGCGGCGCTCAGCATCATGCAGCTGAAGCTGGAGGTCATGGCGAAGCTCTGATCGTTGGAGCCTTGCGGCATCACCAGCGAACAGACGTTGTCGCGCCGATGCGCATACTGCGCCAGCTTGCTGTCCGGGTTGCAGACCAGCATCAGGTGGTAGCTTTCCGGCAGCAGTTGGTCGGCCAGCTCCACCGTCGCCACGCTCTCCGGGCTGTTGCCCGAGCGGGCGAAGGAGACCAGCAGCGTTGGCCGCTCAGGATCGAGGTACTGCCGCGGGTTGGCGACGATATCGGTGGTGCCGTAGGCCGCCACGTCGCGGCCGGTTTTTTCGCGCAGCCAGGGCGCCAGGGCACGGCCGGCGAACGCTGAACTGCCGGCGCCGCACAGTATGATTTGCAGGCGCGGGTTGGCCAACAGCGGCGCCAGGAACGGCTGCCACTGCGCCTGTTGATCCTGCAGTTGCCGGTGCAGCGCCGCCCATAGATCGGGCTGCTGCCAAATCTCTGCGGCGGTGTGCCAGGCGCTGCGCTGCTTCAGCCAATCCGCCTCGTAAGAGAAATACGCGTTCATAATGACAACTCCTTAAAAGCCTCGGTTAACGGTCGGCGATAATCACGTCGATCCCTAAATGGTGCAGCGCCTGCAGATAGTGTTCCGGGATGCGGCTGTCGGTGACCAGCCGGTGGATCTGGCCGATTTCGCGGATCATGCAAAAGCTGGTGCGGCCGAATTTGCTGGCGTCGGCAATGGCGATCACTTCGCGCGCCACTTCGCACATCACCCGGTTTAGCTGCGCTTCGCCCGGATCCGGCGTGGTGATGCCGCCCGCCAGATCGAAACCGTCGACGCCGAGAAACAGCTTGTCGAACCGGTACTGGCGCAGCTGCTGTTCGGCGGCGGGGCCGTACAGCGACCAGGCCTTGCGGCGCACGCTGCCGCCGACCACCATCAGATCGATCTGCTCGTTGTTGGCCAGCTCGAAGGCGATGTTCAGCGCGTTGGTCATCACCACCAGATCCTTTTTCCCCGCCAGCTGCGGCGCCATCTGGCTGGTGGTGGAGCCGGAGTCGAGGATGACGGCGTCGCCGTCTTCAATCAGCGCCGCCGCCGCGCAGGCGATGGCGTGTTTTACGTCGCGGTTGATGCGGCCCTTGTCCTGCAGCGGGCGATCGAAGGCGAACTGTTTGTTCAACATGGCGCCGCCGTAAGCGCGCACCGCGCAGCCGTGCTTTTCCAGCTGGCGCAGATCGCTGCGGATGGTGACGCTGGACACCGAAAACTGCTGGCTGAGCTGTTCCACGCGCACCGAGCCTTCGCGGCACAGCTGGTCGATAATTAATTCCCGGCGTTTTGCGGTATTGATCATTAACGCAGACTCCTGATTTACCTGTAGCCGTGCCCGACCGCGGCTTAATAAGCCGCAGCGATACCGACCGGAGCGCTTTCAGTTGTTCGTGGCGAATTACAGCAAACGAAACACTGAAATGCAATCGATTAATTTTAAAATATCTATATCTATCAATTGGTTGTAATTGATTTTGCTTTCGGTTTAGCCGCAACCGAAAGCGGCGTTAACGTAAAGTGAAAACGGCAAATTCGTTATTTTTCAGTCGACAATTCCCGGCGTTTATTCATTCAGTCCGTCGATGCCGAAAGCCGCAGCGATAATTCGACAACCGCCGGGCTTTCACTGTTTTTTTATGCCGCCGCCTGTAATAGCGCCGCGCCACGCACGCCGCTGCTGTCACCGTGCACCGGCGGGAATACCGCTGCCGGTTCCACGCCCGGCAGCAGCCAGCGCCGCATTGCCGTTGGCAACAGCCGATACAGCTCGCTGACGTTGGACAACCCGCCGCCCAGCACGAAGGCATCGACGTCCAGCAGCAGCTGCAAACCGGCCAGTGCGCTGGCCAGAATGTCGACGTAGACGGTCATCAGCCACTGTGCGAGCGTATCCCCCGCGCGGTAGCTGGCGACCAGCGCCGGCACGTCGGCGGCCGGATGGGCAAAGTGGCGGCTCAGCGCCAGCAGCCCGCTGCCGGAGACGTAGCGTTCAAAGCAGCCGGTCAGCCCGCAGTTACAACCGAACAGCGGCAGATTGTAACGCTGCGCCAGTTGGGCGGAGATCGGCATATGGCCCCATTCACCCGCCAGCCCGTTGCGCCCCTTATGCAGTTGCCGGTTCACCACCAGGCCGCCGCCGGCGCCGGTGCCGATGATGGCGCCGAAAACCAGCGGCAGATGGGCGGTTTGCGGCGTGCTGGCTTCCGACAGCGCGAAACAGCGGCAGTCGTTCTCGATGGCGATCGGCCGCGCCAGCGCCTGCGTCAAATCATCCGCCAGGCAATGCCCCGTCAGGCAGGGCACGTTGACCGCCAGTTGGCGGCGGCTGACGGGATCGGTGATCCCCGGCAGGCCGATGCCGATGCTGCCGTGCGTATGCAGCTCACGGTCTGCCTGCTCGACCAGCCCGGCGATGCAGGCCACGAACTCGCCATAATCGTCGGTTGGGGTGCGCACGCGCTGGAGCAGCACCCGATTGAGCCGGCGATCGTAAGCGGCCATTTCGATTTTGGTGCCGCCGATATCGAAGCCGTAACGCATCTCTCTCGTGATCATGGTCAGGCTCCGTTCAGGGCGATCACCGCCGCTTCGCGGCGTGCGCGTTCGGCGGCGAACACCATCAGGTGGCTCTCCAGCGCTTCCGCCGGGCCGGCCAGCACCTGGCTGGGATCGTTGGCGCGAATGGCCGCGATAAAGTGCTGCATCAGGTAGTAGTCGCCGCCGCCGTGGCCGGCCATGGCGTGCAGATCCTGGCCGGCGTCGGTGTCGTAATGTGTTTCGCCGTCGTCGAGGAACGAGGTGATGCGGATATGGCGGCCGTCGCCCTCCAGGCAGCCGCGGCTGCCGAAGATGCGGGTGTGGCGATCTTCGTGGCGGGTAAAGGCCGTCATGGTGAACGACGCGGTGCGGCCGCCGGCGAACTGCATGTTGACCACCTGATGATCGACCACGTTATTGTCGCAGCGGTAAACGCAGCGGCCGTAGGGCCCGTCGCGCAGCGCCGCCCGCAGCGTCGTTGGGTTGGGGTCTGGCGTCAACACGCGCAGAAAGCCGGGCGTGGCCTTGTGGTCGTCGCCCAGATAGATGCGTTTGGCGGAATAGGGGCAGGACGTCTCCACCGCGCAATCCAGGCAGTTGTCCGCCGCGCCGGCCGGTTGGTTTTCCCGGCGGAAGTGGCGCAGGTTGCCGAAGGAGCTGACCTGTTCGCAGGGCTGCTCCATCACGTAGCGGATCCAATCGATATCGTGGCAGGATTTCTGCAGCAGCATAAAAGCGGCCTGCCGATCGTTGCGCCAGTTGCCGCGCACGAAGGAGTGCGCCTGATGCCAGTAGCCGACCGGCTCCAGGTGTTGCAGGCTGACGATGTCGCCGATCGCGCCGTCGCGCAGCAGTTGCTTGAGCTTTTGGGTATAGCGGGTGTAGCGCAGCACATGGCCGACCGAGAAGATCAGCTTTTGGCGCACCACCTCGGCGACGATGGCGCGGCACTCGTCGGCATCCGGCGACAGCGGCTTTTCCAGCAGCATGGCGTAGCCCTGGCGGGCGAAGGCCAGCGCAGGTTCCAGATGCATTTGATCCTGAGTGCAGATCAGCACCGCGTCGGCCAGCTTGCCGGCGTCGGCGGCCTGGCGCCAGTCGGTGAAGACATTTTCCGGCGCGATGGCGTGCTGCGCCACGAACTGCTCGCGGTAGGCGTCGCGCGGTTCCGCCACCGCCACCACCTGCATCAAGTCGGGGTGTGCCAGCGCGTAGCGCGAGTAGATTTCACCGCGCGCGCCGGCGCCGACTACCAGCACCCGCACCGGGGGCTGGGCAACGTTGTTGGGTTGTGTTGACGACATTGCTGGGTACTCCGCTGTTGTTATTTGAGGTTTTGGCCGCTGAGCTCGTCGAACAGATGTGCGCGCGTCAGATCGAATGCCAGATGAATGCTTTCGCCGAGGCGCGGTTCCCAGTCCGGCAGCGACGCCATGCGCAGCACGAAGCGCAGGTCGGCCAGTTCGCAGTGCAGCAGTTCCTCGTTGCCCATGCGCTCGATGGTGACGATCTGCGCCGGGAAGCAGTTGGCGCTGCCGGGCGCGCATAGCCGCAGGGACTCCGGCCGGATACCGAGGCACACCCGCGCATGCGGATAGTTCGCCAACTGCCGTTGCAGCGCCGGCGGCAGCTCGAGCTGGTGCTGTAGGCCGATACGCAGCCGCACCGTTTGGCCATCGCGAACAATCGCCAGATCGTGCAGGTTCATCGACGGGCTGCCGATAAACTCGGCGACGAAACGGTTGGCGGGGTGGTGGTACAGGTTAATCGGTTTATCCACCTGCATGATGGCGCCGCGGTTCATCACGCAAATGCGGTCGCCCATGGTCATCGCTTCGACCTGATCGTGGGTGACGTACACCATGGTGGCGGCGGCACCTTCCCGTTTCAGCTGATTGTGCAGTTCAATCAACTGCACGCGCATCGACACCCGCAGCTTGGCGTCGAGGTTGGACAGCGGCTCATCGAACAGGAACACCTTGGGTTTGCGCACGATGGCGCGGCCGACCGCCACCCGTTGGCATTGGCCGCCGGAGAGCTGGCCCGGCTTGCGCTGCAGCAGATTGGTGATCTCCAGTTTTTCCGCCGCGTCGCGTACCCGACGGTCGATCTCGGCCTTGCTCTCTTTGCCGATCAGGCCGAACGCCATGTTCTTGTACACCGTCATGTGCGGGTACAGCGCATAGTTCTGGAACACCATGGCGATGCCGCGATCCTTCGGCATGCTGTCGTTGACGCAGCGATCGTGGATCAGGATTTGCCCCTCGCTGACGCTCTCCAGCCCGGCAATCATCCGCAGCAGGGTGGACTTGGCGCAGCCGGACGGGCCGACGAACACCATAAACTCCCCGTCTTCAATCTCCAGATCGACGCCGTGCAGCGCGTGGAAACCGTTGGGGTAGACTTTTTTAACGCTGTTTAACTGAATTCCGGCCATGTCGTTTACCTTGTCTGCGCGTTAGCCTTTCACCCCGGCGCTGGCGATGCCCTGGATGAAATAGCGTTGGAAAATAATGAACAGCATCAGCATCGGGATCACCGCCATCAGCGCCCCGGCCATCAGCAACGGGTATTCCACCCCGGCGCGGCTGGAGAGCGAGGCGAGGCCAACCGGCAGCGTCAGCTTCTCGGTGGTGGTATTGACGATCAGCGGCCACATCAGGTTGTTCCAGCTCCACAGGCCGTTGATGATGACGCAGGCGATAATGCCCGGTCGGATCAGCGGCAGCATGATGCGCCAGAAGATGGCGAAGTAGCTGTAGCCGTCGATCAAGGCCGCTTCTTCCATCTCCTTCGGCACCGCCAGAAAGAACTGGCGCAGCAGGAAGGTGGCGTAGACGCTGAAAATGCCCGGCAACACCAGGCCGGTGATGCTGTTGACCAGCCCCAGTTGCTGTACCACCAGGAATTGCGGGATCAGAAACGCCTGGCCGGGCACCATCAGGATCGACACGCACACCAGAAACACCGCGTCGCGGCCGCGGAAATGCAGGCGCGAGAAGCCATAGGCAGCCAGGGTGGCGATCGCCATCTGCAGGGTGACGGTGAAGAAGGTCGCCAGCAGCGAGTTGAGATAAAAACCGGCGAACGGGATTTCGTGCATCACCCGGCCGTAGGCCTGCAGGCTGGGATGCGCCGGCAGCAGCGTCAGCGGGATCTGGATGCTCTCAGCTTGGGTTTTCAGCGAGGTCACCAGCATCCAGATAAAGGGCACGACCGAGGCCAGCGCCGCCAGCCCCATAAACAGGTACACCAGCGTTTTCTTGCTTGCGTTCATGTGCAGCTCCTCAGCTGACTTTCAGGCGCTTGCCGATCGCCATTTGAATCAGGGTGATCACCAGCGTGACGGCAAACAGCACCACGGTGATGGCGGAGGCGTAGCCTTTCTCCTGCAGGTAAAATGCGTACTTGTAGAACAAGTTGGTGACGGTCATCACGTCGTTTTCCACCAGCGCGCGGTCGAACATCAGGAACACCACGTCGAAGATTTGCAGGATCTCGATAAAGCTCATCACCGACACGAAGAACAGCGTCGGCACCATCATCGGCAGCGTGATGCAGAAGAAGCGCCGCAGGGTGCCGATGCCGTCGATATCCGCCGCCTCATACAGCTGACGTGGAATGCTTTGCAGCCCGGCCAACAAGATGATGATCTTCAGCGCCAGCGACGACCAGATGATGATGATGGACACGCTGATGCGCACCACGTCCGGATCGGACAGCCAGGCGACCGGCGCGATGTGCAGCAGGCCCAACGCCTGGTTAATCAGGCCGAAGTCTTTGTTGAACAGCCATTGCCACACCATGGCGACCGCCGCAGGCATGGTGACCGCCGGCAGAAACAGCAGGGTGCGCAGCAGGCCTTTACCGCGGATGTTCTGGTTGAGGCCGATCGCCAGCAGCAGCGACAGGCTCAGGCTGATCGGCACGCACACCACCACGTAGAACAGGGTGTTGGCGGCGGCGGTGTAGAAGTCGTCGTCTTCGAACAGGTTGAGATAGTTATCGACGCTGATGCTGCTCCAGCGCATGAACTGGTTCAGATCGGTAAAGCTGTAAAAAATGTTCTGCAAAAAGGGGATCAGGTAAAACACCGTTACCCCCAACAGCAGCGGCAGGATCATCACCCAGCCCCAGAAGCGTTCGGCGCGTTCGAGCCGATTGAGCGCGGGGCGGGCGGTGCGCCGGGATTGTTTTAGGGTGACCGTAGCCGTTTCTGCCAGCGACATGTTGCCATTCCTCACCTATCACTTTCAGCGTGGGTCCACTGCGGCGCACACTCGGGGTAGCGCGCCGCTGCGGGGCGATTACTGCTCCATGACGCGCGCGATCTTCTTGACCGATTTGTCCATTTCCTGCTTAGCGTCCGCGCCCATAAAGATTTTCTTCAGGCTGGCGATCCACATGTTTTGCCATTTCGGCGTATTGGTGCCGGCGGTCGGGTAAGCCTGGGTCACTTCAAGGGTTTGGATGTAAGGCGAGACGTCGACTTTCTGAATCTGCTGCGCCCAGACCTTGGCCGCCGTCTTGTTGGCCGGGATCACCACCTTGGCCAGCTCCGCCTGCGAGGCTTCGCTGCTCATGAAGGCGATATATTTCCAGGCGGCCTGCTTGTGGGCGCTTTTGGCCGACATGGCGAAGGCCAGGCTGTGCGCTACGCCGGACTGCCGTTCGATCTTCGGCATCATTACCACGCCGATGTGATCGTTGATCAGCGGGTTGTTGGCGAACGGCGCCGCGAGCCAGGAACCGGCATAGACCATCGCGGCGCGGTTGGACTGGAAAATGTTCTCGGTTTTGACTTCGCTCATTTGCTGGGCGCTCGGCATCAGGCCATCTTTCATCATGCCCTGCAGCTGCTGGTAAACCCAGATGGATTTGTCGTTGGCGATGTCGGTGGGTTGGCCGTCTTTCGGCACGATGTGATTGCCGTTTTGGAACAGCAGGTTCATGTAGCTGTCCTGACCGTCGATGCTGAGATCCATCACCAGCGGGAAGGCGGCGCCTTTCAGCCCGCTTTTCAGGGCGGTGGCTTTGTTTTTCAGATCGTCCCAGCTCCAGTCGCTGGTGGGATAGCTGACGCCGGCCTGATCGAACAGTTTTTTGTTGTACCACACGGCGATGGAATCGACGTCGCGCGGAATGGCCATTTGCTGGCCGTCGTACTGGTAGGCTTTCACCGAGCTGGCGACCACGTCGTCCAGCTTAAGGCCGCTCTCCTTAATATAGGGCGCCAGCGGCTCCATAATGCCGTTTTTGGCGTACTGCACAAAATAAGGCATGTTGATCCAGAATATATCCGGCGCCACGCCGCCGGCGGCGGCGGAATCCAATTTAACGAAATATTGCGCAGAGGGCGTTAATTCTATTTCTACTTTTATATCAGAGTTGGCCTGTTCAAAGCGCTTGGCGATCTCCTGCTCGGCAGGTAATTGGTTTCTGTCCCAAACGGCATAGCGTAATGTTATTTTATCTGCGGCGTGAAGCAGGGTGGGTAATAATAATGCGCTGACAAGAATAGAATGCGTCAGCAGGCGTCCGGTATTTTTTATCGGTGACATTGCTTTCCCCTCGGTGAGCGACGAATAACGTTTTTCGCAACGTAAATTCTTTCTATCCCTTAACTTTCAATGTGTCAATACACCCCGGGATGCCCAAAAATGGGGCGCCAATGTTTCGTTGTTGTTAAAATCGAAAGCCTTTTATGGCCAAGTGAAAGGTGGGTTTGTTTACACTTCGCTAACCTTTTGGTGGGTTTTCCTCCTGCTGTCGCGGCAGTTAGCGGCCCTTGCAGGCATAGGAATAACTGATAACCCCTGCACCATAATGGGGATTAAAAATATTTTTATTGTGCAAGCGCCAGCTTCTTTCATTTTTGTGATGCAAATAAACAAAAAAAACGGTTTGCGGTAGCCAGAGAAGGGCGTGGGAGCGATTTTTATTACCGGCTATTGTCAGTGGTGATAAAAGGCGCTAGCCTGAATTTCACCGTGTTTATTCATTTAAAATAAAGAGGCCAGAATATCATGCGCCTGTCTCTGGTATTTACCCATTGCCTGGAGAAAGTATTTCATCGCCACAGTGTGCCGCCTATTTCTATAGAGGAAAGGCTGAGCGGGTTAAATAACGAGGTGCTTTCCTGGCAGGCAGTGTACTGTTTGCAAACGCCGGGCAACGAAACCCGCCATGAGTTGTGTTATCAACTCGACGGGCCGCTGGCGGAGTATATCAGCGTGCGCCAGGTGCAATCGGTGCCGAGCGGGTTTACCTGCTATCGCGAGACCGACGAGAATTATCTGACGACCGAGCCGGGGTTATTTCCCGACCCGCTGATGCCGCTGCCGCAACGGCGTTTTTTCGCCGCCTGCCGCTATTATGGCAGCCTGTGGCTGACCCTGACGCCGCCGGCCGACGCGCAACTGGCTGGCGACTTTCCGTTGACCCTGCGGCTGCTGGATGCCCAGAGCGGCGAGGCGCTGGCCGAGGCTACGCTGACGCTGCATCTGGTGCCGGCGGCGTTGCCGCCGCAAACGCTGTTGCACACCGAGTGGCTGCACACCGACTGCCTGGTAGATTACTACCGTCTGGCGGTGTTCAGCGCGGATTACTGGCGCGCAGTGCGCCACTTTGTGCGCTGTGCGGTGCGCGCCGGGGTCAATATGCTGCTGACGCCGCTGTTTACGCCGCCGCTGGATACCGCCGTCGGCGGCGAACGCACCACGGTGCAGTTGGTGAGGGTGACGCGTTCGGCGCGAGGGTATCGCTTCGATTTCAGCCACCTGGCGCAATGGGTGGCGCTGGCGCAGGAAGAGGGCATCGAGCACTTCGAAATCGCGCCGCTGTTTACCCAATGGGGGGCGGCGCATGCGCCTAAGATCGTGGTGGAGGAGCAGGGCGAGGCGCGACCGCTTTTCGGCTGGCACACCGATGCGCAGGGCGAACCGTATCAGCGTTTCCTGCAGGCGCTGCTGCCCGAATTGACCGCCTGGTTCCGCGAACGGGGGCTGGAACGGCAGGTGTGGTTCCACATTTCCGATGAGCCGACGCTGGACAACCTGGCGGCCTACCGGCGCGCCAGCGCCGTGCTGCGGCCGCTGCTGGACGGCTTCCGCACCTTCGACGCGCTGTCGGATTTCGCTTTCTATCAGCAAGGCCTGGTGGAAACCCCGGTCGCCGCGACCGATCATATCGAGCCTTTTATCGAACACCGGGTGCCCGGCCTGTGGGCCTATTATTGCTGCGTGCAGAAGATCGAGGTCGCCAACCGGTTCTTTGCCCAACCGTCGGCGCGCAACCGCATATTGGGCGTACAGCTGTATCTGTACCGCATCGCCGGCTTCCTGCATTGGGGATTCAACTTCTATAACAGCGCCCATTCGCGCGAACGCATCAATCCGTACGCGGTGACCGACAGCGGCCATGCGTTTCCCTCCGGCGATCCGTTCGTGGTTTATCCGGGCGAGGATCTGCAGCCGGTGGAGTCGCTGCGCCTGCGGGTACTGCACCAGGGGCTGCAGGATATGCGCGCGCTGCAGCTGCTGGAGAGTTTGAGCGATCGAGCGACGGTGGAGGCGCTGATCGAGCGCGAGCTGGGCATGCGCATCACATTCAAACGCTATCCACACCAGGCCGGGCCACTGCTGCGCCTGCGAGAAGCGGTGAACCGCAGTATCGAAGCGTTGCTGGCACCGATGTGAGGGTAAATGGGAGCGAAAAGGCGTCTTTCGCTCCCAGATCGCCATTACTTTGCTATACCTGATAGTCGATGGATTCATTTTATTGTCATGTAACTGACACGTCAGAGTCACGGCTCTGGCTTAAGTTTGCAGCGACTACGTCAGGAGATAACGCGATGTTCAGCCTGGATTCTCTGTTGCAAGATGCATTTCCACACCGCAATACCCCTGCCTGGCAGCGCAGCCTGCTAAGAACCCTTCTCTTCGAAAAAGAATTCAAACAGTTCGCCGCCGACTATCCCCACCTGAAAGGGCTCGATCTGATCGAGCAGGTGGTGGACTACTTCAACCTCAGCTGCGAGCTGGTGGACGGCGACCTGGAAAACATTCCGAGCCAGGGGCCGGTGGTGCTCGTGGCCAATCACCCGATCGGTTCGCTCGACGGCCTGGTGCTGCTGCGCGCCGTCGCGGCAGTGCGCCCGGACGTGAAAGTGGTGGCCAGCCAGCTGCTGACCTACATCGAACCGCTGCGCAACCTGTTCGTGCCGGTGGATAACGTCGCTTATAAAACCAGCCGCAAGCAGATTGAAGGTATGCAGCAGCAATTGGACAATCAGGGCGCGCTGATCCTGTTCCCGGCCGGCGAAGTGTCGCGCATGAGCCCGAAAGGTATCCGCGACGGCCACTGGCATACCGGCTTTCTGCGCCTGGCCGCCAAGGCGCGCGCGCCGATCGTGCCGATCCACATCAGCGCGCGCAACAGCAACCTGTTCTACTTTACCTCGCTGGTCTACCGGCCGCTGTCGACGCTGCTGCTGGTGCGCGAAATGTTCCAGCAGCGGGGCGGGCGCATCAAGATCCGCATCGGCGGCCGCGTGCCGTTCGCCAACTGGCACGACGGCCACACCAGCGCCAAGGATCTGGCGGAGCGTTTTCGCCGCCATGTGTATCGACTGGGCCAGGGCAAACCGGGGCTGTTCGCCAGCGAATCGCCGATCGCGCTGCCGGAAGAGCGTTTGGAGCTGAAAAAGGCGCTGGCGAACTGCGAAAAGTTGGGGGTGACGCCGGACGGTAAAACCATCTACCTCTATCGCCGCCACGACGAAGCACGAACGCCCATCCTGCGCGAGCTGGGTCGCCTGCGCGAGATCGCCTTCCGTGCGGTAGGGGAAGGCTCCGGCCGCCGCCGCGATCTGGACAGCTACGACGACGATTATTACCACTTGGTGCTGTGGGATGAGGAGGAGCTGGAGATCGTCGGTGCCTATCGCTTTATTCCCACCGCCGAACAAATTGAACGCAAAGGGCTGGAAAGCATCTACAGCAACAGCCTGTTCCACTACGACCGCGATATGGAACCGATCCTGGCGCAGGGCATCGAGCTGGGGCGCAGTTTCATTCAACCCGCCTATTGGGGCAAACGCGGGCTGGACTATTTGTGGCTGGGCATCGGTGCCTATCTGTCGAAATACCCGCAGTACCGCTATCTGTTCGGCCCGGTGTCGATCTCCGGCGGCATGCCGCTGGCGGCGCGCGATCTGCTGATCGCCTTCTATCGGCTCTACTTCTCGCCGGATCATGCCTTCGCGCAGTCGCGCCGGCCTTATCCGGCCTCGCTGCCGCAGGTGCTGGCGCAGTTTGCCGGGGATAACTACCAGGAAGATCTGGTGCGGCTGAAGAGCCTGCTCAGCAACATCGGCTGCTCGATCCCGACGCTGTACAAGCAGTACACCGAACTGTGCGAACCGGGCGGTGTGCAGTTTATCGACTTCGGCACCGATCCGGCGTTCAACAACTGCATCGACGGCCTGGTGTTGGTGGACACCACGCGGCTCAAGCCGTCGCGGTATCAGCGTTATATCGCGGTGCATCAGCCGCAGCCAGCCGAGACGGCATGATTACAGTCTGACTCATGCCTTTTTGATCTAAGCACGACCTTGGGGCCGGCGAAGGGATAGCGCTACGATAAACGTTTCGCTTTCCACCGCCGGAGCCTTGCATGCCTCACTCGTTTATCCCGCCGTTATTGTCCGCCGATGAACCCTCTGCCGCCGCCGTTGAAATCCCGCATGGCAAAGCGCCATTTTTGCTGCTGTGCGATCACGCCGGCAAGGCGATACCGCAATCCCTCGGCGATCTCGGTTTACCGCCGGGGGAGATCGAACGCCACATCGGTTGGGATATCGGCGCGCTGAGCGTGTCGCGCCATCTGAGCCGCCAGCTGGACGCGACGCTGATTCACCAGCGCTATTCGCGGCTGGTGATCGACTGCAACCGAGCACCCGGTATCGCCAGCTCGATCCCGCATTTGTCCGAGCTGACACCGATCCCCGGCAATATCGGTATCGACGCCGAACACGCGCTGGCGCGTGAGCGCGAGGTGTTTTTGCCGTATCACCACGCCATCGACGATCATCTGGGGCAGCGCCAGCTGCGTGAACTGCCGACGGCGGTGATCGCCATGCACAGTTTCACACCGGTGTTCAAAGGGGAATCGCGCCCCTGGCAGGTGGGGCTGCTGTTTAACCGCTACCCGGAGTTTGCGCATCTGCTGGCCGAGCTGCTGCGCGAAGAGGGGGATTTGCAGGTGGGCATCAACGAACCTTATGCGATGACGGACGCTACCGACTATACGCTGCCGGTTCATGCGGAACGCCGCGGTTTGCCTTATGTCGGCATCGAAATTCGCCAGGATTTGATCGCCGACGAACGCGGGCAGCAGGCGTGGGCAAAACGTTTCGCGCGCCTGTTGCCGCAGGCCTGGCAACGCTGGCAAATTTGACTTTAGGAATATTCCCAGAGATGATAACCGTAAGGAATACGTAAGACGTCAATTAGAAAAAAAGTCAGGAGAGACGTGTGGAGCACAGCGATAACGGACTGTTTATCAAACGGGAGCGTTTTGAAGTTCTGGCGATTCTGCGTGAAATTTGCAAACAACGCACGCCGCTGCGCGTAGAAAATCAGCAGCACCGGTTTCAAAGTCTGTTATTGAGCGTCGGGCCGGACAATATCGTGTTTAGCGGTGAGGAAGCCGCGAGCGCCATCGACGGCGCCTGCACCATCGTGATTGAAAGCAACGACGCCAAGATCGAGTTTTCCGTCGGCCAGGCGGAGCTGACCGAACATCAGGGCGTTCAGGCCTGCTCGACCCGTCTGCCGCAGGAGCTGGTCTACATTCAGCGCCGTCGCCAGTTCCGCATCACCACGCCGCACTGGCGCCAATTCTTCTGCACCGGCGAATACCCGGACGGTACGCCTTATGAGCTGCGGATCCACGACCTCTCTGCCGGCGGCGTCGGTTTGCGCTTCGATGGTCCGCTGCCGGAATTCTTCCAGCCGGGCTTGCAGTTCAAGAAAGCGCTGCTGGATCTGGGCAGCTACGGCAGCTTCAAGGTCAACATGGAGCTGGTGGTGGTCAACGACGATCAGGAAACCGACGACAATGACCAGGTGGTGCATTTCTCGCGCCTGTCATGCCGTTTTCTCAAGTTGGGGCTGGCGATGGAACGCAAAATTCAAAGTGCGGTGTTTGCCTTCGAGCTGGATTTCAACAAAAAGAAAAAACGCTGATATTTATCAGGGGCAGTGCGCTGCCCCCTGACGCTCTACGGATCTTACGGTTTTAATGCCCGCAGGCTGCCGATCTCTTCCCATCCCAAATGCGCCGCTTCGGCCAGTACGTCGCACACCTCACCGCCGGCTGCGGCCACGGCTACGTCGAGCGCGGCGCCGTGCAGCAGATGGCTGACCAGCAACGCGGTGAACAGATCGCCGGTGCCTTTGACCGCCGACTTGACCTTCGGATGGGTAAAGCACTGAGTTTCCTGCCGGGTGGCCAGCATCAATCCCACCTCGTCTTCGTGCTGCGCCACGCCCGGCGCGCTGGTGACCAGCACCCATTCGGTGGTGTCGTTCAACAGCGCCTGCGCGGCGTGTTGCGTCTGTTCCCGACTGCTCAGAGCGCGGCCGCACAGCTGCTCCAGTTCGAAACCGTTCGGCGTCAGGCCGTTGGCCAGCCGCAGGAACGGCGAACGATAGCAGTTGACGATGCGTTCATCCACGTAGACTCCCTCACCGTAATCGCCCATCACCGGATCGATATAGATTTTTATCTGCGGGTTGAGGGCGCGCACGCGCTGCAGCCAGTTGGCCAGAATATGGCACTGCATCACGTCGCCCAGGTAACCGACGATCACCGCCCGGGCACGCTTCATTACGCCACGGGCGATCAGATCGTCGAGAAAGCCGCCGAACCACTCGCCGGAGATGACGCCGCCATGCGGCTTGCCGTAATAGGGCGGGCAGCCGAACAGCACGCTGGGCACCTGCAGCGCTTCCAGCCCCTTTTTCAGCAGGGCACGGTAGGCGATACCGTTGCCGACGCTGCCGTAGACCACCTGAGATTGAATGCTGATCACGTCGATGGACGGTGACCGCAAGGGTGAAGTCTGTTGCATCAGTTACATCCTTGGTTCGTTATTATCCAGCCAGCGGGCGAACACCTGCCGCGCGCGTTGTTCCAGCTGTGCGCCGTGGCGCGCTGCCTGGTCGCGCAGGGTCTGGGGCGCGATGCCGGCCAGTTCCAGTTCGCAGGCATGACCAATCAGCCAGCGTTCGATATCGCGATGATCTGCCTCCAGATGGAACTGCAGGCCGAGCGCAAAACCCTGATAGTCAAAGGCCTGATGCGGACAAACCGCCGTGCCGGCCAGGCAGCGGGCGCCCTCCGGAATCATGAACATATCGCCGTGCCAGTGCAGCACCGGCGTGTTGGCCAGCGGTGCCAGCACCGAGTCGTCTTCCGCTGCCAGCGTGGTCAACGGGGTGAAGCCGATCTCTTTGACGCCGAGCGAGACCACGTCGGCGCCGAGCGCCTGGGCGATCACCTGCGCGCCGAGACAAACCCCAAGGGTCGGCCGCCGTTGCGCCAGGCGCTGTGTGACCAGCGCCAATTCATGGTCGAGAAAATCATAGCGCTGTTCACCGGAAAAATGCTGGGCGGCGCTGATCGGCCCGCCGAGCACCACCAACAGATCGGTCTCTTCATTATTGATAGCACGAATATCATCGCGGCCGGCGTCGTAATAGTCGATCTGATAGCCACGCAGCGAGAGCAGGGAACCGAGGATGCCCAGGTTTTCAAAATTGACGTGTCGAATAGCGACGGCTTTTTTCATCGTTTAACCTCGTGTGCGTGGGTGAACGGCGTCAGCGCCAGCGATTCGCCCAGCACGGTGATGCCTTGCGCGCCGCTTTGATAAACGATGTGGCGTTCGCTGACCTGGTTGAGCTGTACCTGATAGCCTTGCGCAGTCGGGAACAGCGCACACGCCTGCTCCAACTGCTCGGCAGCCCAGGGGGTGAACATCTGCAGGCGGGCAAAGGCTTTCCCTGCATACTGAATGTCGAGCACATAATGTTTATCCATGGAACCCCTTACTTTTGGCTGCAGAAGCTGCTAATCTTGTTTGAACTAGTACAAAAGGATTTATGTATGACTTCATTGTATGCAAAAGGCGGCGGCGCTGTCCAGATTGCCGAGCAGATAGCCGCTCGGATCAAAGATGGCGGGCTGAGGCCGGGCGAGCTGTTACCCCCGGTGCGCCAGTTGGCGGTGGATCTGGAGGTCAATCCGAATACCGTCGCCAGCGCATATGCCCGATTGCGCGATGCCGGTCTGGTGGCGACGCGGGGGCGGGCGGGAACGGTGGTACTGGAACCGCCGCTGGCGGCGGTGAGTGCGGCCTATATGCCGCGTCAGGTGCCGGCGGGGATGTGCGATCTGGCCAGCGGCAACCTGGATGCCGCCCTGTTGCCGGCGTTGGCGCTCGGCGCGGCGGAGGTGTTCCCGCAACAAAACGGTTATGACATCAGCGGCGATCTGCCGGTATTGACCGGCCTGGGGCGTGAGTGGCTTGGTCAACAGGGCGTTACCCTGGGGGAACCTGCGGTGTTTTCCGGCGCGCTGGACGCGATGGAAAAGGCGTTGCGTTGCCATATGCAGCCGGGCGCGGCGGTGTGGGTGGAAGATCCCTGCTGGCCGCCGCTATTGACGCTGTTGCGCCACCTGCGTTTGCGGCCGCTGCCGCTGGCGATGGATGAACAGGGATGCCGGTTGCCGGAAAACGGAGCTGCGGGCGCGGTGATCCTGACGCCGCGCGCCCACAATCCGACCGGCGCTTCGCTCTCTGCGCAACGCGCGCAGCAGTGGCGGCGTTTTCTCAGCGAAAATCCGCAGTGTTTAGCGATCGTCGACGATTTCTGGGGGCCGCTGTCGCAGCAGCCACTGCATCTGCCCTTTGACGGCGATCGCGGCCTGTACGTGCTGTCGCTGAGCAAGTTTCTCAGCCCGGACCTGCGTATCGCGCTGGCCTGCGGCAACCCGACGTTGCTGCAGGCGATGCGCGCCGATCAGTACATCAGCGAACGTTGGGTCAGCCATATCTTGCAGCAGATAGCCGCCAGATTGTGGGGAAAGGCCTTGCAGGAAGGGCAGCTGCAGCGGGCGCAACAGGCGTATCAAGCCAGACGGGATGAACTGGTGCGGCGGCTCAACGCACTGAATCACACGGCGTTGGCGGTGGGGGAAGGGCTGCATCTGTGGTTGCCGGTGCGGTCGGAAACCGCCGCCGCGCAGCTGATGGCGCAGCGGGGGTGGCTGGTGCAGGGCGGCGAACCTTTCCGCCTGAAGGGCGATCCTGCGATCCGCATCAGCCTGGCCAACGTCGTGCCGGCGCAGCTGGCGCCGCTGGCGCAGGATCTGGCCGACGCCATGCGTGCCAGCGCGGCGATCAACTAGGCCGGCGTCAGGCTCTCCTCCGCCAGCAGCTGCAGTGAGGTGAGTCGGGCGCTTGGTTCGCCGATCGGCGTGTCGATGATGAACTCGTCCACGCCGTATCGCTGCTGCAGCTGCGCCAGTTGCTGATGCACCTGCGGCGCGGTGCCGAGCAGAATATGGCTTTCTCGCGGTTCGATGCGATAGTCGGCGGCGCCGGCCTGCTGCACGAAACTCTCGGCCTGCGCCAGGCTGCCGACGGTCACGCTCTGCTCACCGGCAACGTGGACGCGGTATTGCTGAATATCCGCTGCCAGCGCTGCTGCCTGTTCCGTGCTCGGCGCCGCGATCGCCGCCACCGCCAGCAGCGCCTTGCGGCCGCCACTCAGTGCGGTGTAGTGCGCCAGCGCCTCGCGGATATCTTGCGGATTGCCGTTCAGATGTGCGGCGAACACGAAGGCCCAGCCGGATTCAGCCGCCAGCGTCGCGCTCTCTTTACTCGCGCCGAGCAGAAAGCGCTGGGCGGCATGCGGCGGCAGCGGTGTGGCGCTCAGGCCCGGCTCGGCGTCGTCGTTCAGATAGGTGGTAAGTTGCGACAGCTGTTGCGGGAAGGCCGGTTTATTTTGTCGATCATGGGCAGCCTGCAGCGCCTGGGTGGCGAGCGGTAGCCCGCCGGGCGCTTTGCCTACCCCGAGATCGACACGCCCCGGCGCCAACGCCGCCAGCAGGTTAAAGTTTTCGGCCACCTTGTAGGCGCTGTAGTGTTGCAGCATCACGCCACCGGAGCCGATGCGAATGCGCGACGTCTGGCCGAGCAGGTAGCCGATCAGCACTTCCGGCGATGGGCAGGCGAGCTGCGGCGTGTTGTGGTGCTCCGCCAGCCAGAAGCGCCGATAGCCCCAGCGTTCCGCCTGTTGCGCCAGATGCAGCGTGCGCGCCAGCGCCTGCGCGGCGTTTTCCCCGTCGGCGATCGGACTCTTTTCCAATATGCTCAAGGCATAAGCCATTTTCCCGCTCCTTTCCTCATCAGATATGCCTGACAAATACCATGCGGGCGGCGCGCGCCTTAATACTGATTGGCGATAGGATATTCCATTGATCCAAAACGGATTTGGATATGCGCAGAACGGTAAAGTGCCGTGATGTTATCCCTCGAGCCAAGCTTTCAGACGCATGGCGTCCCGGTAGTGACCGTAGCGCGGCTGCGCGCCAAGCAGGATCATCACCACCGGCTGCCCTTTGATGGTGGTGCGCATCACCAGGCAGTGACCGGCCTCGTCGGTAAAGCCGGTTTTCTGCAGTTGGATCTTCCAGGCGGGGTTGTTGATTAGACCGTTGGAGCTGCGGTAGACCAATTGGCCGCGACCGGGGCGCACGATCTGCTGCTTGTCGGTGCTGAAGCGGCGAATCGATTGATAGCGATAGGCGTGATTGACCATTTTCAGCAGATCGTTGGCGGTCGCCACATTGCGCGGCGTCAGCCCGGTCGGATCGTAGAAGCGGGTGCGTTTCATGCCGATGGCGCGCGCCTTCTGATTCATTTTCGCCACGAAGGCCTTGCGCCCGCCGGGATAGCTGCGGCTCAGCGCCGCGGCGGCGCGATTCTCCGAAGACATCAGGGCGATGTGCAGCATGTCGCGGCGGCTGAGCACCGAGCCGATGGTCAGGCGTGAATGGGTTTTTTTCAACAGATCGCGATCGGCGGCGGTGACTTTAAGCTTGCTGCCCATCGGGCGTTTGCTGTCCAGGGCGACCATGGCGGTCATCAGCTTGGTGAGTGAGGCGATCGGCAGTACGCGGTTCGGCTGCTTCTGATAGAGCGTTTTTCCGGTGCGTTGATTGACGACCAGCGCCGATTTGGCATTCAGCACCAGCGGCGGCGCAGCGGCATGCACGGGCGCCAAAACGAACAACAGGCTGAACAGGAAGGCGTCGCCGAAGCGCCGGGCAGGCAGACGGAGAAAAGCGTGAGATAAAAGCATAACGGCGGCAATAGTGACCCTAAGCGATTAAAAAATATCAAAAGAGTCTGCCCGGCAAATGTGAAGGAAATAGGGCGATAATTGCTCAAACTGTTACAACAATCCCTTTTGTCGCAGCGTGAAGCGGGTGGCCTCGTTCAAATCATAGTCCCCCAGACGCTCGCGCGGCACCCAGGCGTAGTCGTCAAACTCGTCGTTGATCGTCACGTCGCGGTTGGCGGCACGGCAGTCGAAAATCAGGTAAATCATATAGATTTGCTCGCGGCTGCCGTCGGCGTAGGTTTTGATGCGTACGTCGTCGCGGAAGGTCCAGGGTGTGATGCTGTCGAGGATCAGCGCGGCACCCAGCTCTTCGCGCACTTCGCGTCGCAGCGCCTGTTCTATTTGCTCACCCGGCTCGACGCCGCCGCCGGACAGCGCCCACTGGCCGGGGAATACGCCTTTGTGCGCGGCCATCTTGCACAACAGGAAGGCGTTATCGTTTTCAATCAGCGGGCAGACAATGATGCGTTGGCGCATGGAAGACTCCTGTCAAAAAACAAACCTGCAGGGTAGCAGGTTTGGCGGCGCAGAACAGACAGCCGGATCGCGTTCTGCGCGACAGCAAAATTTTTTTGTTTCCCCAATGCTTAACACCTTGATATGGGGGTAATCTGGCAGGGCCGCAAATTCACTTAAGAGGGAACTTTATGAATTATCAGGTGGTGCCGTTTTGGTTTTACTCCGGCAAGGCTCTGCTGGCGGTGCTGGCCGCAATCGGATTGGGGCTGTGTGGCGTCAATGCGGCGATTTTTTACTGCCTGCTGTTCGGGGTCGTCTGGCCGGTCGCCGTTTCGATGCGGCTGCATCAGCTGGTGGAAAAGGGCTTGGCGATGAATCCCCGGCTGGCTTCACAGTGGATGGTCTATGTGCAGGGTATTCCGGTACGGGAGACCCGTCAGGTGTTAACCAATCCCTGTTTTGCCTTGGAAAATCAGATGCGGACCTTTTTTCTGCGCGCTTTTGCCGGGAAAGCGGTGCTGCAGATGGCGCTGTTGCTGCTGTTGATCGCGCAGCTGGCGGCGGTGGTTAATCCGTGGATCGCCTCGGCCGGTGCATTGTTTGGCGCCTGGCTGGTTTACAGATCCGTCGACGGTACGTGCGCTTTGCGCGAAGTGGCCCGGCAAAGCTGGGTCAGCGAGCGGCTGATCACTGCACATGACACGGTCTGGTATCGGGCGGCGTTTAACGGCCGTAAAGGGACGATGGCGGCGCTGGATCGTCTGTTGGCATGGTGAAAACAGAGGCGCGGTGCGCCTCTGCGTCGGCGTCAGTAGATTTCCGGCACCACCATATTGTCCGGCACCGGGCTACGGTGATATTCCGGACTGCGTTTGCGCTGCGGCAGCGTGATGACGTTGCCTTCGGCTTCCTCATAAGGCACCTGTTGCAGCAAATGGGTGATGCAGTTCAGCCGGGCCTTTTTCTTGTCGACGCCCTGAACCACCCACCAGGGGGCCTCGGAAATGTTAGTGCGCGCTAACATGATCTCTTTGGCCTCGGTGTAGTCTTCCCAGCGGCGGCGGCTTTCCAAATCCATCGGGCTGAGCTTCCACTGTTTAAGCGGATCGTGAATGCGGCTGAGGAAACGCAGCTCCTGCTCCTCATCGGTGATCGAGAACCAATATTTGACGATTTGAATGCCGCTGCGCGTCAGCATTTTTTCGAATTCCGGCACGCTGCGGAAAAACTCTTCGTACTCGTCGTCGTTGCAAAATCCCATCACGCGCTCCACACCGGCGCGGTTATACCAGCTGCGGTCGAATAGCACCATTTCGCCGGCGGCGGGCAAATGCGCGATATAGCGCTGAAAATACCACTGGGTGCGTTCGCGATCGTTCGGCGCCGGCAGCGCCGCCACGCGGCAGGTACGCGGGTTGAGGCGCTGGGTGATGCGCTTGATCACGCCGCCCTTGCCGGCGGCGTCGCGGCCTTCGAAGATGATCACCAGCCGGTGGCCGGTACGCATCACCCAATCCTGCAGCTTCACCAGTTCGCCCTGCAGGCGCAGCAGCTCGCGGAAGTATTGCTTGCGCCAGGCCTTTTTCTGGTCGCTGTCCACTTCCGCCGCGTCGAAGCGCAGGTCGTCCAGCTCCATTTCCAGCTCTTCGTCGTAGCTGTCGTAAAACTCTTGCAGCAGGCGCTGGTTGAAACCGTCGTCGCGGTTGACTTCATGCATGGTCATCAGATGTTCTCCGTGTCAGCCCGGTATTAGAAATGGTTGAATATCCAGTACAGCACCGCCGACAGCAGCACCGAGGCCGGCAGCGTCAGCACCCAGGCCATCAGCAGATTGCGCAGGGTGGCCATCTGCAGGCCAGAGCGGTTGGCCGCCATGGTGCCGGCGATGCCGGACGACAGTACGTGGGTGGTCGAAACCGGCAAGCCGAAGGCATCGGCCGCGCCGATGGTGGTCATCGCTACCAGTTCGGCACTGGCGCCCTGGGCGTAGGTCAGGTGCGATTTACCGATCTTTTCGCCCACCGTCACCACGATGCGGCGCCAGCCGACCATGGTGCCGAGCCCCAGCGCAATCGCCACCACCACTTTCACCCAGAAGGGAATGAAGCGGGTGGCGCTGTCGAGTTCTCCCTTCAGTGCGTCGAGGTTGCGCTGCGCGTCGGGATTGATCTGCAGCTGATGCTCCGCCTTCAGGTGCTTGATGGTCTCGGACGCCAGATACATGTCGTTGCGGGTGTTGGACACCGCCTGCGCCGGGATCTTATCGACCGAGCCGTATTGCCGGATTTGATCGCCGATCGCGCCGGTCAGTTGCGCCAACGCGGGTACGACTTCCGGCGTCAGTTCGCTGGTGCGCACATAGCCGGTCAGCACCTCGCGCGGCGGCGTTTGGCCGCCGAGCGGGAACTGGCGCAGCAGCGCGTTTTTGGTGACCTCCGCCAGCGCGGCCACCCGGGGAATTTGCTCCGGCGGCATCGAGCGGTTCAGGGCGTAAGCGATCGGCATGGTGCCCACCAGGATCAGCATGATAAGACCCATGCCTTTCTGACCGTCGTTGGAGCCGTGGGCGAAGGAAACGCCGGTACAGGTGAGGATCAGCAGTCCGCGGATCCACAGCGGTGGCGGAGTATTGCCTTTGGGAGCACTGTACAGCTGGCGGTTCTTGACGAACAGTTTCAGCGCCAGCAGCAGCAGGCCGGCGAAAACGAAGCCGATCACCGGCGACAGCAGCAGAGCATAACCCACCTTGATCGCCTGGCCCCAGTCCACGCCGCTGGTGCCGGTGCGGCCGTGGATCAGCGCGTTGGCCACGCCGACGCCGATAATCGAGCCGATCAGCGTATGCGATGACGAGGCGGGCAGCCCGAGCCACCAGGTGCCAAGGTTCCAGATGATGGCGGAGAACAGCAGGGCGTACACCATGGCGAAGCCGTTGCCGGTGCCGGCCTGCAGGATCAGCTCGACCGGCAGCAGTGAAATGATGCCGAAGGCCACCACGCCGCTGGAAAGCAACACGCCGAGAAAGTTGAAGAAACCTGACCATACCACGGCGACCATCGGCGACAGTGAGTGGGTGTAAATCACCGTCGCCACCGCATTGGCGGTGTCGTGGAAACCGTTGACGAATTCAAAGCCCAGCGCGATCAGCAGCGCCAGCCCCAATAATAAAAATGGAATGTAGCTGGTGTAAACGGCACCGGCGTCGTTGACGTCGTTAAATAAATTCACTCCGGCGAAGGCGATCCCCAGAATTAATAAAAACACAAAAAAAAGAACAGTGAGTCGACTGTTCTTTTGATGCAGCTTGGGCAGGCTGGATGCGGCCGGTACGCCCGTTTGAACGGCGCTGTTATCGCTCATAATGACCTTCCTGAGAGGGTTGAATGCGGTAGCTGTCGCCTGAAAAGTATTCTGAATTAATGTGGCTTTTTTATGACGAAAATATTAATCATCGCGAACGGTGAAAATCATTAACGCCGATAAATAAAGATTGCTATAACAGCGGGAACGGTCTTGAGTTAACGGCAATAGGCGGGATAAGGCGTTATGGTGCAACGGTTAGCGGAAAAGATGCACAAACTGGATTTTGACGATGAAGTGACCGGGCTGATCTACGGCCATGTGTTTCGTTCCGGTGAGCCGCCGGCGCGCCTGAACTCGCAGCAGATTTGCCAGGCCTACCAGGCATTGCCGCCCGGCGACGGTTTTATCTGGCTACACCTTAATCTGAACCACGCGGCGGCGGAGAAGTGGCTGAAAAACCATTTCGCCATTTCCGATTTTTTCTTTCACGAAATTCGCCACGGCTCCCACACCACGCGCATCGAGCGCCAGGGCGACGATCTGTTCGCGGTGCTCAACGACGTGATCTTCCACCCCGAGGAAAGCAACCCGGAGACGGCGACGCTGTGGCTCTATTGCTGCCGAGGGCTGGTAGTCACCGTGCGGCACAAACCGGTGCGGCTCATTGAACGGCTGCTCGGCCGCCTGACGGCGCTGCAGCTGGCCTCATCCACCGAACTGCTGGCACATCTGCTGGAAGAGCAGGAGGACGTGCTGGAACAGGTGGTGCGGCAGGCCAACCAGTATGTCGATACCATTGAGGATCGCCTGCTGACCAGCCGCGTCAAACGCAACCGTGCCGAGCTGGGACGCATGCGCCGCATGTTATTACGCTTTCAGCGCCTGTTGGCGCCCGAGCCGGCCGCGCTGTTTCGCCTCTTGAACCGGCCGCCGACCTGGCTGAGCCGCGAAGTGGTGCAGGATCTTCGACAGTTTACCGAAGAGTTCACCGTGGTGTTGAACGATCTCGCCAGCCTGACCGAACGCATCCGGCTGCTGCAAGAGGAGTTGGGCGCCAAGTTGATGGAGCAGAATAACCGCACGCTCTACACGCTGACGGTGATCACCGTGCTGGCATTGCCGATCAATATCGTCGCCGGTTTCTTCGGCATGAACGTTGGGGGGATCCCGCTGGCCAGCAATCACCACGGTTTTATCCTGCTGGTGTTGCTGGTCGGCAGTTTTACGCTGGTCGCCGGTTATCTGGCGTTCAGGCGCAGGGATGAGACGTAATTACAGGCGGGCGCGGTACTCTTCTTCCAACCGGGCATGGGTGCTCCAGAAAGGCTGCGGCGCCCGATCGTGCAGGCGATCCAGCAGAATATCCAGATGGGTGTGCCAGCCGCCGGCGACGCTGAGCATCTCGTCGCGGTTGGCCAAGCGACGGTGGGTCACCGTCAGCAGTACGGCATCTCCCTGTTCCGTCAGCTCGAAGGTCACCTCGGAAGGGCGGCCCTGATCCTGCTCGGCCCAGGTAAAGCTCAACAGGCGCGGCGGGAACAGGCAGGTGATGTGGCCGCGGTTGCTGACGCAGCCGCCATGCTGTTTGTACTTGGCCGGCGGCTGTTCGTGCTCGCCCGCCAGATCGGAGTTGCGAAACTCCAGCTCCAGCGGCGCACCGTTTTCCAACTTCATGGCGCCGGCCGCCAGCCAGGTGGCGCGCTTGTCGGATTCGGTCAGGTAAGCCCATACCCGCTCGATGGGGCCGGGCAGCAGCCGCTGGATGCGCAGCGTGCCGGGTTCGATAATCATGCCGTAATCATTCATGGTTCACTCCTTGGGAGGAAGCTGTTCAGGCTGCAGCAGCGCTTGTTCGAGCGCAGCCAGCCGTTCAGTCCAGAAATGTTCATAGGTTTGCAGCCATTGCATGGCCTGCGCCATAGGCTCGGGTTCGAGCCGGCAGATATGGTTTCTTCCTTGCACGGTGCGTTGCACCAGGCCCGCATGTTCCAGTGCTTTCACGTGCTTGGAGGCGCCGGCAAACGACATCTGCAACGGCGCGGCCAGTTCGCCGATGCTGCGTTCACCGCCGGCCAGCGCGCGCAACATCGAGCGGCGGGTCGGATCGGCCAGCGCATGAAAAATGGCGTCCAGCTGTGAGGAAGATAATTCAACCATATGGTTGAATATAGAACAGGCGGGCTAATATTCAACCGTTTTGTTGAATATTTTTGCTCCACGGCACACACGCCCGCCAGGGCGGGCTTTGCGGGTTAAAACTCGACGTCCTCCAGGCTGAAGAACGCCGTTTGATCGTTGTAGGAGAAGATTTCGCCGTAACGGCCCCAGTTGATGACCGTATCCAGCGTCTCTTTGGCGGCGCTGTCCGACAGCGAATCCTCCAGTTCTTGCTCGAAACGCACGCGTGGCGCGCGATGTCCCGGCCGTTCGTCCAACACGTTTTTAATCAGCGCAGCCAGCGGCACATAGCGCAGCAGATGCTCCGCGAACAGCACTTTGCGTGCCTGAACGTCGCCGTCGGCGAAGGCGCGCGCCGGTGGCGTCAGGAAGATGTCGCCCTCGCGTACGTCGGCGAAGCCCAGCGACTGCAGCACTTCGGCGATGGGGAACAGCTCATCGACCTCCAGATGCAGCGAGAGGGCGATCTCCGGCATGTCGGCGCGGCCGAAATAGGGCGCGGCGGCCAGGGTTTCGATCAGGCCGGCGATCAGGTTGGTGGAAACGTGCGGCAGCCGGGTGCCGAGCTTCAGCCCCTTTTTGACGTTGCCATCGGTCGGGCGGGCGGTCATCTTGGCGTACACGTCGTCCACCAGGCGGCGGAACTGCGGATCCAGCCGGTTGCGCGGGTGGCTGAACGGCACCTTGATTTCGGCGATTACCCGGCCGGGGTTGGAGGAGAGCAGCAGGATGCGATCGCACATGAAGACCGCTTCCTCGATGTTGTGCGTGACGATCAGCACCGATTTGATCGGCATTCGTCCCTCGGTCCACAGATCCAGCAAATCGGTACGCAGCGTTTCGGCGGTCAATACATCCAGCGCCGAGAACGGCTCATCCATCAGCAGCAGCGTCGGATCCACCACCAAAGCGCGTGCGAAGCCTACGCGCTGGCGCATGCCGCCGGATAGCTCGCGCGGGTAGGCGTTTTCAAAACCGTCCAGGCCGATAAGATCGATGGCCGCCAGCGCCCGCTCGCGCCGTTCGGCAGGGGCGACGCCCAGCGCCTCGAGCCCGGCCTCAACGTTTTGCAGCACCGTCAGCCAGGGGAACAGTGCGAAGGTTTGAAACACCATGGCGACGCCTTTGGCGGGGCCGCTCAAGGGCTGTCCCAGGTAGTTCACCGCCCCGGCGGTGGGGGTAACCAGGCCGGCGATGATGCGCAGCAGCGTCGATTTTCCCGAGCCGGAGCGGCCCAGTAACCCGACGATCTCGCCCGCGCGCAGCGACAGATTGACCCCGTCGAGGATCAACAGCTCGCCGTGTGCCTTGTCATAGCCATGGCTGACCGCGTTGACCGCTAAAATTTCCTCGCCGGGCGAGTGCGTCGCCTGCGTTAGGTGAAGGTCTGACATCTGAACGGCTCCTTAATCGATGCGGAAGCGGGATTCGGCGTAGGCGTAAAGCGGTCGCCACAACAGACGGTTGAACAGCGTAACGAACAGTGACATCACGGCAATGCCCAAAATGATCTTGGGGAAATCGCCGGCGGCGGTGGTTTCGGCGATATAGGCACCCAGCCCGTGCGCCTTCACCTGGGTGCTTCCCCATTGCACGAACTCCGCCACGATGCTGGCGTTCCAGGCGCCGCCCGATGCGGTGATGGCGCCGGTGATGTAATAGGGGAAGATGCCCGGCAGCATCACCTGGCGCCACCATTGCCAACCGCGAATGTGAAAATTGTCGGCGGCCTCGCGATAGTCGTTGGGCAACGCGGTGGCGCCCGCCACCACGTTGAACAAGATGTACCACTGGGTGCCCAACACGATCAGCGGCGACAGCCAGATATCGGGGTTCAGCCGGAAGTGGACGATGGTGATGACGAACACCGGGAACAGCAGGTTGGCCGGAAACGCGGCCAGAAATTGGGCGATCGGCTGGATCTTCCCGGCCAGCGCCGGGCGCAAGCCGATCAGCACGCCGAGCGGCACCCAGATCAGCGACGACAGGGCGATAAGCGCCGCCACGCGCAGCAGCGTGATCAGCCCCAGCAGCATCACATGGCCCACGTCATTGAGCGTCACGCCGGTCTGTACATAGAGAATGACGCGCCAGGCGATCGCCAGCGTCAGCAGGATGACGATGGCGCTCCAACCCCGATCGATCATGCGCGAACGCCGCTGCCGTTGGGCGCTATTGCCGCGGCGTAACGGCCGGGTGGGCAGGCTCAGTTTCAGGCGCGCGGTTTTGGCCAGCAGCGCGCCCAGCGGCGTCAGCAGCAGGTGGATCAGGCGTGTGCGGCGCATCAGGTTCAACAGCCAGGAAGTAGGGGCGCTCGCCGAGCGGGTGGTTTCCATGCGGAATTTGTCCGCCCATGCCACCAATGGCCGGAACAGCAGCTGATCGTAGGCCAGGATCACCGCCGTCATGGCGAGCAGCACCCAGCCGATCGCCTGCAGATCCTTGCTGAGGATCGCCTGCGCGAGATACGCGCCGATGCCCGGCAGCGTAAAGGTGTTGTTGCCGACGGTGATCGCTTCCGATGCCACGATAAAGAACCAGCCGCCGGACATCGACATCATCATGTTCCAGATCAGTCCCGGCATGGCGAACGGCGCATCCAGCTTCCAGAAACGCTGCCACGGGCTAAGGTGAAATCCGCGCGCCACTTCTTGCAGATCGCGCGGCACGGTGCGCAGCGACTGGTAGAAGCTGAAGGTCATATTCCACGCCTGGCTGGTGAAGATGGCGAACATCGCCGCCAGCTCGACCCCCAGCACCCGGCCGGGGAACAGCGCGATGAAAAAGGTGACGGTGAAGGAAATGTAGCCGAGTACCGGCACCGACTGCAGGATGTCGAGGATCGGCACCAGCACCTTTTCGGCGCGTCGGCTCTTGGCTGCCAGAGTACCGTAGACCAGCGAAAACGCCAGCGCGGCCACCATCGCCACCAGCATGCGCAGCGTGGTGCGCAGGGCGTATTCCGGCAGGTTGACGGGATCGAGCGATATCGCCTGCGTTTTCAGCGTGACGATCGGTTGCAGGGTTTGGTGCAGGCCAATGGCCATCATGGCGATCAGGCCGATGATCAGCGGAAAGGCGATGACGTCCCAGCCATTGGGCAGCAGGCGCCGGGCGGAAACATGGGTGTTGAGCCGGACGTTCATTTCACTTCTCCCACGGCGGGCGCAAACAAGAAAGTGACAATCGCATAAGGACTATAGACCATCCGGCGCGGGCGATTCTAAACCGTTGCTCACCGGCGGCGGTTTCTGTGCCGCAAACGGGCGATACTGTAACCTGTGAAGATGACGGTTAAGTTATGCTTATCCTGCCGAGCGAGTGGCGCGGCGGCAATAAAGTGACAATAATTCCAATTCGCAGTGCAACGCTAAGGAGCAAGCAGATGTCTGTCGGCAATGATACGGAAACCTCGAACAAGACCGGCCTGGCGCCGTTGGCGCTGGGTGCTTTGGGCGTGGTGTTCGGCGATATCGGCACCAGCCCGTTGTACACCCTGAAAACCGTGCTGTTTCTCTCCGGCGATGCGCCGTCGGCACCGGTGATCCTTGGCCTGCTGTCGCTGATTTTCTGGACGCTGGTAATTGTCACCTCGCTCAAATACGCCATGTTCGCCATGCGCATCGGCAACCGCGGCGAGGGCGGCATCATGGCGCTGATGTCGCTGCTGGTCAGCAGGCGGAAATCCCGGCCGCTGGTGCTGTTCGCCGGCCTGTTCGGTGCGGCGTTGATCTACGGCGACGGCGCCATCACGCCGGCTATCTCGGTGCTCTCCGCCCTCGAGGGGCTGAACATCGTGCTGCCGGCGTCGCAACCTTATATTCTGCCGGCGGCGGTGGTGATTTTGCTCAGTCTGTTCGCCATTCAGCCGTTGGGTACCGCACGCATCGGCCGCGTGTTCGGGCCGATCATGGCGCTGTGGTTTCTGTCGATCGCTGCGCTGGGCATGTGGGGCATTATCCAGCATCCGGCGGTGCTACTGGCGCTGAACCCGCTGTACGGCATTCATTTCCTGTTCTCCAACGGGTTGACCAGCTTCCTGGTGCTGGGCGGCGTGTTTCTGTGCGTCACCGGCGCCGAAGCGCTGTACGCCGACATGGGGCACTTCGGCAAACGGCCGATTTGGCTGGCCTGGTTCGGCATCGTTTTTCCCAGCCTGTTGCTTAACTACGCCGGCCAGGCCGCGCTGATCCTGAGCGGCGCCGACGTCACGCAAAACATCTTCTTCCGCCTGTGCCCGCCGGCGCTGCTGATCCCGTTGGTGATCCTGGCCACGCTGGCGACGATCATCGCCAGCCAGGCGATCATCAGCGGCGCGTTTTCCATGACCCGACAGGCAATCCAGCTGGGGTGGCTGCCGCGGCTGCGGGTTAAACAAACCACCGAGGAAAGCTACGGGCAGATCTATATCGGCGCCATCAACTGGCTGCTGATGGTGGTGACGCTGTTTCTGACGGTGTTCTTCAAATCCTCGGACAATTTGGCCGCCGCCTACGGCATCGCCGTCTCGCTGACCATGATCATGACCACCGGCTTGCTGTTCGTGGCGATGCGCGAGGTGTGGCGCTGGGGGCTGGCCGCCAGCCTGTTGGTGGCGGGGTGTTTCTTCGTGGTCGATCTGAGCTTCCTGACGGCCAACCTGACCAAGGTGTTGCAGGGCGGTTACATCCCGCTGCTGCTGGCCGCCGCGGTCTATACCGTGATGCTGATCTGGCATCGCGGGGTGCTGGCGGCCGCGCGTACCCTCGGTGAAACGACGGTGCCGATAGCGGATTTCCTGGCGAAAATCCAGCGTGAATCCGTGCCGCGCGTGCCGGGCACCGCGGTATTTCTCACCCGCAGCCTGCAAGGCACACCGCCGGTAATGAAATGGCACGTCAAACGCAACGGTTCGTTGCATGCAAACGTGCTGGCGCTGACCATTGCCATCGTCAATGAACCGCGGGTATCTAATGCCGAACGCCTGGTGATGCGCGAACTGGCGCCGGGGTTTTGGTGCGGCGTGGCCAGCTACGGCTTTATGGAGCGGCCGAACATCCCGCATCTGCTGCTGCACGTCGAGGCGCAAAAATGCGGCCTGAACTTCGACGAGGCCACTTATTATCTCGGCCATGAAACCGTGGTGCGCCGCGAGGCGAACGACCGGTTGCCGTCCTGGCAGCGCAACCTGTTCGCGCTGATGGTGCGCAACGGTATGCACGTCACGGATTATTATTACCTGCCCAGCGATCAGGTGGTGGAGATCAGCCGCCGGGTGCCGGTATAGGCCTGGCGGGCATAAGCTACAACCCGGGATTCTTTCCACGCCGGCCGCAGTCGGCGTAGAGTGCCGCTACGTTCGATAACTACAGGGAATACCGATGCTGTTCGATTTAAACCTGCAGGCGGCCGAACTGCCTGAGGCCTGGCGTTCTACCGTGCTGGGCCGCGTCGGTGCGGCCAATATCAAAGTGCTGCGCATGGATGAGCGCAGCATTGCGGATGAAGTGCATGATTACAGCGAAGGGCTGCTGGTGATCCGCGGGCAGCTGCGGCTGCAGGTGGCGGGGGAAACGATTGTGGTGCAGGCCGGCCAGCTGTATCAGGCCACGGCCGGCGTGCCGCACCGCGTGTTGCCGGGCAGCGAAGGCACGCTGGTGATTTTCGATCTGCCGGAAGATTAAGCGTCGCCCAGGGCGGTGAGCGCCACCTTTACCGCCGCCAATAGTCGCGTTTCAGTGACGCCGTCACGCGCCTGAATCGACAGGCCGTGCAGGAAGACGGCGAAAAAGTCCCCCAGGCTGTCGGCGTCGGTGCCGGCCGGCAGTTCGCCGGCTTGCACCGCCTGCCGCAGCCGTTCGACGATCTGCTGGGTGCGCTGCAACCGATGCTCAGCCAGCCAGGTTTTGAGCCCGTCGTTCTCCGCACTGACGCTGGCGGCTACGACACCGGCAGCATTGGTGCGGTGTTGCACGCGATGATGGCGCAGCTGGGCCATGAACGTTACCAACTGGTTGGCCACGACATTGGCATGTGGATCGGTTACGCCATGGCGAGCGATTTCCCGCAGGCGGTGGAACGTCTGGTGCTGACAGAGGAGGTGATCCCCGGGCTGGCGCCGCCGATTTTCGTCGCGCCGGAGGAGAACATCTTCCTGTGGCATTTCATGTTCAACCAGCTGGCGGATTTGCCGGAGCCCCTGATCCAGGGGCGTGAGCGGGAATATCTTGGCTATATCTTCAATCGCTGGTCCTATCGGCGCGATCGGGTGGCTGCGCGAGGCGGGCGTGCCGGTGCGCTGCGAACGGTTGCCGGGCATGGTGCATGCCTGCATTCACATGCTGGGGCTGACCCCGGCGGCGCGGCGGCAGTTCGAACTGGCTCGCGAGTAAAAAAAAAGCCCCGTACTGCGTAATGCTGGTCACTTAAGCCTGACTGGCATTTTTTTATTCAGTCTCTGTACGTGGCGTGCAGGATGAATTGCCGTAAATGCCCAGAATTTCTCTGTTACTACAATGAACGGCAATTGGAGGGGCCGAAGGCGCGGCCCCTCCACCCGCGCCCTTGCTTAACACCGTCTGTCCGCTTTGCGGATACCCTCGCCGCGTCTGCATTGTCGGGCGGGTCGGATGCGACAAACGTCCCTGTTAGTCTCGCCTCAACCGGCCTTCCCTGGCCGGTTGCCCCTGACAATGCCGTCTTGCTCGGCAGCCGGTGATGCGCGCCAAAGGTCAACACCCGAGCTGGTGGCTACCGGGCAACCCGTCCTTTATGAGGTTATGGCAGAGAAGAGAAGTTGGAGATGAGCACAGTGTAAGGCGCCCTTGAAGACGCCGAACGCAAGCATAGCGCATTAGGAGAAACCGCCATGGACGGCGGTTTCAGGTGAGACAGGCAGGGACGCCTGTCGCAACCGGCCTCAATGCGCTATGGCGGAGAGAGGACAAATCTGCCTGGAGCAGATTTGAACGCTGCTTGCAGCGGCCCCGAAGGGGCGAGGCCCAGGGATGGGCTGAGTAAAGTTGGCAAAGCCAACCGTCTGATAGGGCAAAGGCGCGGGTTGCCAGGGGCCGCGCCTTCGGCCCCTGGCTCGGTCGAGGTGCAGGAGCCACATGGGACATCTCGCTTTTATCGACCGAAAACTGCACAAATACGTTCAGAAAAACGCTAACTGACCAGCATTACCCGCACTGCGGGGCTTTTGGCTATTCATCCGACGCGCGATTAACGGCCGGCGACGGTGACGAAGCGGGTTTCCAGGTAGGACTCGATCGCTTCGCTGCCGCCTTCGGTGCCGTGACCGGAGTCTTTCACGCCGCCAAACGGCGTTTCCGGCAGGCCGAAACCGATGTGGTTGATGCTCAGCATGCCGCTCTCCACGTCGCGCCCCAGCGCATTGACGGTGGCGATGTTGCGGCTGTAAGCGTAGGCAGCCAGCCCGTACGGCAGGCGGTTGGCTTCGGCGATCGCCTCGTCATAGGTGGCGAACGGGCGTAGCAGGGCGACCGGACCAAACGGCTCTTCCGACATGGCACGCGCGCTCAGCGGCACGTCACGCAGCACCGTCGGCTCGAAGAAGTTGCCTTTGCCCGCCACGCGCTTGCCGCCGGTGCAGGCTTTCGCCCCGTGGGCGATGGCGTCCTGCACCAGCGCCTCGATATTGTCGACGCTGCGGCCCAGCACCATCGGCCCCATGGTCACGCCATCTTCCAGCCCGTTGCCGAGCTTGAGCTCACGCACGGCGGCGGTGAATTTCTCCACGAAGGCCTCATAAACGCCTTGCTGGATCAGGAAGCGGGTCGGGGCGATACAGACCTGGCCGGCGTTGCGGAACTTGGACTGCGCCAGCTCTTTGGCCGCCGCGTCGAGATCGGCGTCGTCGAAGATCAGCACCGGCGCGTGGCCGCCCAGCTCCATGGTGGCCTTTTTCATATGCTGGCCGGCCAACGCCGCCAGATGCTTGCCCACGCGGGTGGAGCCGGTGAAGGAGATCTTGCGAATGGTCGGATGCGGGATCAGGTATTCCGAGATTTCCGCCGGGGTGCCGTACACCAGCGCGATCACCCCGGCCGGGATCCCAGCGTCGGCGAAGGCTTTGATCAGCTCAGCCGGCGAGGCCGGCGTTTCTTCCGGGCCTTTGACGATGATGGAACACCCCGCCGCCAGCGCGGCGGACAGCTTGCGCACGATCTGGTTGATCGGGAAGTTCCACGGCGTGAAGGCGGCCACCGGGCCGACCGGCAGCTTGAGGGTTTGCTGCTGCACGTCGCGGGCGCGGGACGGGATGATCTGCCCGTAGGTACGGGTGGCTTCGCCGGCGAACCAGTCGATGACGTCGGCGGCGTTGAGAATTTCGATTTTGGCCTGCGCCACCGGTTTGCCCTGTTCCTGCGTCATGACGGCGGCGATGGCGTTGGCGCGTTCGCGCAGCAGCGCCGCCGCTTTGCGCATCAGGTTGGCGCGCTGATGCGCGGCAGTGTCGCGCCAGACGTTAAATCCGCGCTCGGTGGCGGCCAGCGCCAGATCGAGATCCTCTGTGGCGGCGTGCGCCACTTGACCGATTATCTCGTCGGTGGCGGGGTTGGTGACCGGCAGGGTTTTCCCGGCCAGCGCGTTGCGCCATTGTCCATCGATATACAGTTGAGTATCCGGATACATTGTTGCCTCTTGTTTGCGGAGTGTCAGGGGCCGATGAGCTTCGCGATGCGGCGCGCCTGAAAGGGACAGGGACCTTTACCCTACGCCGAATGGCGGCGATCGTCCAGGCGAGGGGCACGAAAGCGCCAGGGCGGCTACTCAACCGGCGATGTTTTGGCTATGCTGAGCAGATTGTCAGCACGGACGAGGAGGTCGGGTGCAAGGGGTACCACAACAGTTTCCGTTCGAGAAGGATTGCGCGCAGTTCCGGCATTTGTCGCATCTGCCGGGCGTCGAACTCTATCAGGCGCATATCGAGCGCTATGCCTTCGAGCCGCATACCCACGACGCCTTCGCTATCGGCACCGTAGACACCGGGGCGGAGCGTTTCCGTTATCGCGGCGCGCAGCATCTGGCGGCGCCGGGCGCGCTGGTGCTGATGAACCCCGACGAGCTGCATACCGGCGAAGCCGAAACGCCGGGCGGCTGGTGTTACCGCATGCTCTATCTGGCGCCTGAGGCGCTGGAGCAGCTGTCCGGCGATCGGAGCCAGTGGTTCACCGATGCGGTGCGCCACGATCCGCGAGCGGCGCAGCGCCTGTCCGCCATTCTCGCCACGCTGTGGCAAACCGACGATCCGCTTACGCTCGACGGGTTGCTGTTGGAGGCGGTCGAGCTGTTGCAGCCGCATATCCGCACCGGGCAGCGGGAAAAAGCCGAGGCGGCGCACCGTTTCGAGGTGGTAAAAAGCTACCTGCACGACAACTTCGCCGAGGCGGTGACCCTCAATCAGCTGGCCGAGTTGGTGTCGCTCAGCCCATACCATTTCCTGCGCAAGTTCAAGGCCGAATGCCATGTTTCGCCGCAGCAGATGCTGATGGCGATCCGGCTGTCGCAGGCCAAACGCATGTTGGAGCGCGGCATGCCCGCCGCACAGGTGGCGGCGGCGGCGGGGCTGACCGATCAGGCGCACCTGACGCGCGCCTTCGCCAACCGCTACGGTGTCACGCCAGTGCGTTTCCAGAAACAGGTGAAATTGGGCTAAAACAGCAACCTGCTACAATAATTCCTCCCCGCGTTTTCGCTACTCTGCCGCTGTCTTGTCGGGCGGGTTGGCCGCACCGGCCGTTTGTCGGAGTCGTTATGTTTATTGGCGTTGTGTTTGCCCTGGCCGCCGGGCTGATGTGGGGATTGATCTTCGTCGGCCCGCTGCTGGTGCCGGATTATCCCGCCGCGCTGCAGTCCACCGGGCGCTATCTGGCCTTCGGGCTGATCACCTTGCCGCTGGCCTGGCTCGATCGCCGCCGCCTGCGCAAGCTGCGGCGCCAGGATTGGCTGGAGGCGCTCAAGCTGACGGCCATCGGCAACCTGCTGTACTACCTGTGCCTGGCCAGTGCCATTCAACGCACCGGCGCACCGGTATCGACCATGATCATCGGCACCTTGCCGGTGGTGATCGCTATCTGCGCCAATCTGTTTTACGGCCGGCACGACGGGCGGCTGGCCTGGGGCAAGCTGGCGCCGGCGCTGCTGCTGATCGTCTGCGGGTTGGCGTGCGTGAACGTCGCCGAGCTGCGTGGCAACGCGCTGCAGGTCGACGGCTGGTGCTATCTCAGCGGCCTGGGGTTGGCATTGTTGGCGGTGGCGTGCTGGACCTGGTTCCCGCTGCGCAACTCGCGCTGGCTGCGTGAGAACCCGACGCAGCGGCCGGCTACCTGGGCCACGGCGCAAGGGCTGGTGACGCTGCCGCTGGCGCTGCTGGGCTATCTGGCGGTCTGTGGCCAATTGGCGTTGAGCGAACCGGCGTTCGCCTTGCCGTTCGGCCCGCGCCCCGAGGTATTTATCCCGCTGATGCTGATCATCGGCGTGTTCTGCTCCTGGCTGGGGGCGCTGTGCTGGAATGAAGCCAGCCAGCGGCTGCCGACGGTGTTGGTGGGGCCGCTCATCGTGTTCGAAATTCTGGCGGGGTTGGCCTATACCTTTCTGCTGCGTCAGGCCTGGCCGCCGCTGCTGACGCTGGCCGGCATCGTCTGCCTGATCGCCGGCGTGGTGTATGCCATGCGCATCAAGCCACAGCCGGTGGTGGTAGCGCTGGAGGACAAGCAGGGGTGACGCCCGCCGCGAAGGCGGGCGCGAGGGTTAACGCTTGCTGTGGTGAATGATCTCTTCGGCCACGTTGCGCGGCGCTTCGGCGTAGTGGCTGAATTCCATGGTGTAGGTGGCGCGGCCCTGCGACATCGACCGCAGGGTGGTCGAATAACCGAACATCTCGGACAGCGGCACCTTGGCGCGGATCTCCTTGCCGCCGCCGCCCGGGATCTCTTCCATGCCCTGCACCAGACCGCGGCGTGAGGAGAGGTCGCCCATCACGTTGCCGGCGTAATCTTCCGGCGTTTCCACCTCCACCGACATGATCGGCTCAAGGATCACCGGATCCGCCAGGCGGCAGGCCTCCTTGAAGCCGAAAATCGCCGCCATGCGGAACGCCTGTTCCGACGAGTCGACGTCATGGTAAGAACCGAAGGTCAGGTGCACCTTGACGTCCACCACCTGATAACCGGCCAGCACGCCGTTGTTCAGCGCCTCGAGCACGCCTTTTTTCACCGCCGGGATAAATTCGCCCGGAATGACGCCGCCCTTGATCTCATCGAAGAATTCGAAGCCTTTGCCGGGTTCGTTGGGTTCGACGGTCAGCACCACGTGGCCGTATTGCCCTTTACCGCCGGACTGGCGCACGAACTTGCCTTCCACGTCGGCCACCCGCTTGCGGATGGTTTCGCGGTACGACACCTGCGGTTTGCCGGTGGTGGTCTCCACCCCGAATTCGCGGCGCATGCGATCGACGATGATCTCCAGGTGCAGCTCGCCCATGCCGTAGATAATGGTCTGGCCGGATTCTTCATCGGTGCGCACGCGGAACGACGGATCTTCCGAAGAAAGGCGCTGAAGCGCGATGCCCATTTTCTCCTGGTCGCCCTTGGTTTTCGGTTCGATCGCCTGGGCGATCACCGGTTCTGGGAAGGTCATGCGCTCCAGCGTGATGATGGCGCCGGGGTCGCACAGCGTATCGCCGGTAGTGACGTCCTTCAGACCGACGCAGGCGGCGATGTCGCCGGCGTGCAGCTCGTCGATGTCCTTACGATCGTTGGCGTGCATCTGAACAATGCGGCCGATGCGCTCCTTTTTGCCCTTGATCGGGTTGTAAACGCTGCTGCCTTTGGCCAGCACCCCGGAGTAGACGCGCACGAAGGTCAGCTGGCCGACGAAGGGGTCGGTCATCAGCTTGAACGCCAGCGCCGAGAATTTTTCGTTGTCGTCGGCTTTGCGGGTGATGATTTCATCGTGTTCGCCGTGGCCCTCCATCGGTGGCACGTCGAGCGGCGAGGGCATCAGTTCGATCACCGCATCCAGCATGCGCTGCACCCCTTTGTTGCGGAACGCCGATCCGCACAGCATCGGCTGGATTTCGCCGGCGACGGTGCGCACCCGCAGCCCGTGGACGATCTCCTCTTCGCTCAGCGGCACCTGGTTGAGATATTTCTCCATCAGCTCTTCCGAGGCTTCGGCGGCGGCTTCTATCATGTTTTCGCGCCACTCCTGCGCCGAATCGCGCAGCTCGGCCGGGATCTCTTCGAAGCTGAAGTTCATGCCCTGCGAGGCTTCGTCCCACAGGATGGCCTTCATCCGCACCAGATCCACCACGCCGCTGAAGTGGTCTTCGGCACCGATCGGAATAACGATGGGCACCGGATTGGCTTTCAGACGCTCGATCATCATTTTACGCACGCGGAAAAAGTCCGCGCCGATGCGGTCCATCTTGTTGACGAACGCCAGCCGCGGCACCTTATATTTGTTGGCCTGGCGCCAGACGGTTTCCGACTGCGGCTGCACGCCGCCCACCGAGTCATAGACCATCACGGCGCCGTCCAGCACGCGCATCGAGCGTTCCACTTCAATGGTGAAATCGACGTGCCCGGGGGTGTCGATGATATTGATGCGGTGCTGCGGATAATTATGCTGCATGCCGTTCCAAAAGCAGGTGGTGGCCGCCGAGGTGATGGTGATGCCGCGCTCCTGTTCCTGCGCCATCCAGTCCATGGTCGCCGCGCCGTCATGTACTTCACCCAGCTTGTGGCTGACCCCGGTGTAAAACAGAATCCGCTCGGTGGTGGTGGTCTTGCCGGCATCGATATGCGCGGAGATGCCGATATTGCGGTAACGTTCGATAGGGGTGGTGCGAGCCATAATCAACCTTTCTTAGCCGCGTGAAGGAGAGCGGCTTAAACAGCATGGATAATGGTGATAATCCTCATAGGGTTATCTGCCGGATCGCAGAGCCTCGCTCTGGTCACAAACTAATCGTAGTTGAAGGCGTTGGTTTTTTTAAGCGATGGCTGTGATAGATGAAAGTTTGCGCACAGGTGGAGAAAGGACGAAAAAAAGGCCCGTAACGGGCCTGTTGTCGAGCGGCGCATTCGCCGCTTATTTACGTCCCAGCAAGAAGCCGAAAACGATGCCCACCGCCGCCGCAACGGCCACGCCGGCCAGCGGGTTGGCTTCCACCTGGGTTCTTACGCTGTCTGCGGCGTCTCGGGCGGCATAGCTGGCCTGGGAGGCGTATTTGCGCGCCGCACCGCGCACCTGATGCTCCGGCGAATCGACGGCTTTGCCGAACGCTTCTTCTACCGCGCCTGCGGCTTCATTGGCTTTGTCTTCCGCTTTTCCAAACATGCTGCTCTCCTGATCCTTGTGGGTTAACGAACCCTAAGCCTAGCAGGTGGGTGACGTTTTTTGCAGCATTCTGTGCGTTATAAGAGCAATCCGAGCAGAGAAAAGTCTTGCCGATGGGCGGTGACGGCTTCACCCGCGTGGCTTTTTGTGTTCTATTGGCTAGCTGTTTAACCGGGTATCGTTAACCTTTGACCGATTCGTTGAGTTGAAAGGACTCCCCATGTCAGTACTGCGTATTCTGGCGCTGTTCGCCGCGACCGCCGCCGCGTTGCCCGCCCTGGCCAAACCTGCGGCTCACGGCGCGGCGGTCGAGAACGGCATCCGATGGCAATCTTGTCTCAACAGCGGTTTTCAGCGCTGGTTCGATGAGGCGCCGCCGCCGGGGCTGCGTTGCGGTTACCTCGAGGTGCCGTTAGCCTACGCCACGCCGCCTGCCCATGCTGCGCAGGCGGGCGAGCAGACCGTGCGTTTGGCGCTGACCCTGTTGCCCGCTACCGGGCCGAAAAAGGGCAGCGTGGTGATGATCAGCGGCGGGCCGGGCTTGCCGGGCATCAACCCTTATTTGGGTAATGACGCTCACGTTGCCAGATTGCGAAAATCCTACGATATCATCGGTTACGATCCGCGCGGCGTCGGCCAATCGACGCCGAAAATCTCCTGCCAGGTGGCCGAAGGCGACGAAATCCCGACGCCGGACGACAACGACGTGGCCGGTGCGGAGAACCAGACGCGCACCCTGATTTCCGCCTGCATTAAACAGACCGGCGCGGACGTGCTGCAACATATCGGCACCGACGAAGCGGTCAACGATCTGAACGCGATCCGCCACGCGCTGGGCGAACCGGGGCTGACGGCGGTGGCGTACTCTTACGGCACTAAGGTGGCGGCACTGTATGCCGAGCGTTTTCCGAAGAAAACGCGTGCGCTGGTGCTTGACGGGGTGGTGGATCTGGCGGAGGACGATTTCACCCAGCGGCTGAACCAGGAGCGGGGCTTCCAGCAAAGCTTCCTGCGTTTCGCCGCCTACTGCGGTAAAACCGACAGCTGCCAGCTGGGCGGCGGCGCCAATCAGGCGCTACAGCGCTATCACGCCTTGCTGCGCAAGCTGCATGAGCAGCCGTTCGTCACCGCGGCGGGTTATGAAATCTCCGCCGACGACGTGCTGACGGTCACGCGTTCGCTGCTGCTGTGGCCGGAGCGTTGGCACGAGCTGGCGACCGTGCTGCGCCAGCTCGATGCCGGGATCGCCGGACAGCAGGTTTCCGATCTGATCGACGAAAGCTATTCGCCGGATGCCGATGACGCCCTGAACGTCATCACCTGCGCCGACGTCGCCAACCCGACGGCCGATCCGCAACTGTTGCGCCGGCAGCGGCAGGAGATCAATACCGCCGCTATGTATGCCCACTATCTGCCGCTGCACGAATACCCGCTGGAAATGTGCGATCTGTGGCCGTACCGCGGCAAAGATCGGCCGCATACGCCGGTGGCGTCTGCCGCGTTGCCGCCGCTGCTGTTCGTCGCGCAGCGCTACGATCCGACCACGCCGTACCGCAACGCGCAGGTGATGGCCGCCGCCTTTAAAAGCCCGTTGATCACTCGCGAACGCGACGGGCATACGCTGGCGCTGAACGGCATCGACAGCTGCGTTGACGAAAGCGTGGTGGATTATCTGCTGGCGCCGAAAAAGCCGCGCCACGACAAGACTTGCCGTTGAGAAGGCCGGGCGGAAGCCCGGCCTTAAGTGAGTCAGCCGGCGAAAATATGCGCCTGACCCATCACGTTGAGATTGACCTGAGAACCGGGCTGCAGGCCTTCGCGGCTGACGGTTTTGATCTCGATTTGCGCGCCGCCGGCGGCCATTTGCAGGTTGAGCGTAGATACGAAGCCGGCGAAATCGATGCCGGTGATCACTGCCTGGCCGCGCTGCGCCGGATCTGACAAACCGATTTGAATCTGCTCAGGGCGCAGCATGATGCGCGCCGGGCCGCTGCGTTGCCGATCGTCGACGGCGATGCGCCCCAATGCGCAGTCGGCCCAGCCGTGCGCCAGTTCGGCGGTCAACACCAGCGTTTCGCCAAGGAAGCTGGCGGTCGGCTCATCGACCGGCCGCAGATAGAGATCTTGCGGCGCACCCACCTGCGCCAGCCGGCCGTTGCGCATCACTGCCACCTGATCGGCGAACGACAGCGCTTCGCTCTGATCGTGGGTGACCAGGATCGACGCCACTTTGGCCTCCGTCAGTAGTTCGGCGACCGCTTTGCGGGTGGCAGCGCGCAGGCCGGTATCCAGCGCCGAGAACGGTTCGTCCAGCAGCATCAACCGGGGTTGCTGCGACAGGGCGCGCGCCAACGCCACCCGCTGTTGCTGCCCGCCGGACAGCTCATGCGGCCACAGCGCGGCCAGACGGCGATCCAGCGCCACCATCTCCATCAGCGCCTCGATGCGCCGCTGTTTCTCACGCTTGCTGCCTTTAAGGCCAAAACCGATGTTGCCGGCGACGGTGAAGTGCGGGAACAGCGCGCCATCCTGCGGGACGAAGCCGATGCCGCGCAGATGTGCCGGCACCCAGCCGCCACCGTTGCCCATGGCTTGCCCCTGCAGCAGGATCTGGCCGCCGTCCGGAATTTCAAAGCCGGCGATGATGCGCAGCAGGGTGGTTTTGCCGGAGCCGGAAGGGCCGACGATCGCCGTACGGCTGCCGGCGGCAACCTGCAGATCGATGTGTTCCAGCACCCTGATGGCGTTGTAAGATTTTTCGATACCGTGCAGTTCGAGCGTGCTCATAGTCCCGCCGTGCGTTTAGATTGAGAATAAAGAAGCCAGGTGAGCGGCAATGACAGCGCTACCATAATCAGCGCATAAGGCGCGGCGGCGACGTAGTCTATCTCGCTGGTCAGCGCCCAAAATCCGGTGGCCAGCGTGCGGGTGCCGTTCGGCGCCAGCAACAGCGTGGCGGTCAGTTCATTGGCGATCGCCAGGAACACCAGCGCCGCGCCTGCCGCGGCACCCGGTGCCGCCAGCCGCAGCGTGGTGCTCCACAGCGCCTGCGCCGGCGATTTGCCGAGGCTGCGCGCCACGTTTTCCAATTCCACCGGCGCCTGCGCGATGCCGGCGCGCAGATTGATCAGCGCTCGCGGCATAAACATCAGCAGATACGCCAGCAGCAGGGTGATTTCGGTTTGGTAAATCGGCCGGAAGCTGTGAATGGTGATGGTCACCAGGGCCAGCGCCACCACGATGCCGGGTAGCGAGCTGGTGACGTAGTTGCAGCCCTCCAGCACTCGGTACAGACGGGCCGGATAGCGCACCGACAGCCAGGCCATCGGAATGGCGCACAGCGTGATCAGCAAAGCGCCGACGGCGGACAGCGACAGCGTTTGCCACAGCGCGGGCCACAGTTCGGCGTTGCGCCACACCTCGAATCCGCCCAGCCACAGCCAGCGGGCCAGGGTAATGAAAGGCACGCCCAGCGCCAGCGCGGTCAGCGAAATCGGCAGCAGCAGCGCCAGCGCGGCGAGCGGCAGCGAAAGGCGACGCGGCGTTTGGCTGCGTGCGCTGCCGGAACCGACACGGGCATAGCGCGCGCGGCCGCGGCTGAGAGCCTCAAGCAACAGTAACCCGAGGCAGCACAGCACCAATACGCCGGCCAGCATGTTGGCCGCCGGGCCGTTAAAGGTCGACTGGAACTGATCGAAGATCGCGGTGGTGAAGGTATCGAAACGGATCATGGCATACAAGCCATACTCCGCCAGCAGGTGCAATGCGATCAGCAGGGATCCGCCCCAGACCGCCAGCTTCAGCTGCGGCAGCACTACGCGGAAAAAGACCGCCAGCGGGCGGGAACCGAGCGAGGTGGCGACGTCTTCGATACCGGGATCCAGCCGGCGCAGCACGGCGGCGGCCGGTAAGTAAATGAACGGGAAATAGGCGAGCACCGAGATGAAAACCCCGGCGCCCAGGCCGCGCATCGACGGCACCAGGCTGATCCAGGCATAGCTTTGCACAAAGGCCGGCACCGCCAGCGGGGCGGTGGCCAACACCGCCCAGAAACGGCGGCCCGGCAGCGTGGTGCGCTCGGTCAACCAGGCCAGGGCCACGCCCAGCACGGCGCAGATCGGCAGCGTCAGCACCACCAACAGCAGGGTGTTCAACAGCAGTTCCGCCACGCGCGGGCGGAAAACCAGAGCTTTGACCGTTTGCCAGCCGGTTTCAAACGCCACGCCGATAACGAATCCCAGCGGCAACAGCGCCAGCAGCGACAGCAATACGGCGCTAGCCACCACGATCGCCCCCGGCCGCTGGTGACGGGGGACAACAGAATAACGCCGCGCGGTCTGCGCGGCGTGGGTACTCAGGTTTGACATAACGATCAAAAACTCTCGGTTTGCCGGCGGGTTTTACAGCAGGCCGGCTTCGGTCATCAGTTCGACAACTTTTTTACTGTTCAGCTGCGCGGCGTCTACTTTCGGTGCGTCCAGATCTTTCAGCGGCACCAGTTTCGGGTTGGAGGCCGCGCCGACGCCGACGGCGTATTCGAAGGCGTTGTTGGTGCGCAGGATATCCTGGCCCTGTTTGCCGGTGATCCACTTGATGAACGCCTGCGCCTGCTGCTGATGCTTGCTGGAAGCCAGCACGCCGCCGCCGGAGATGCTGACGAACGCGCCCGGATCCTGATGTTTGAAGTAGTACAGCTTGATGTTATTGCTGTTTTCGCCGGTTTTAGCGCCATCCACGAACGGGTAGTAGTGATAGATCACGCCGCTGTCGACCTGGCCGGCATTGACCGCTTTCATCACCGTGCTGTTGCCCTTATAGGCGGTGAAGTTGGTTTTCATCGCTTTCAGCCACTCCAGCGTCGCTTTCTCGCCTTTCAGCTCCAGCAGCGCGCTGACGATCGCCTGGAAATCGGCGCCCGACGGCGAGGCGGCCCAGCGGCCTTTCCATTCCGGTTTGGCCAGATCCAGCAGCGACTTCGGCAACTGCGCTTCGGTCAATTTGGCCGGGTTGTAGACGAACACGGTGGAGCGGGCAGCGATGCCGGTCCAGCGGCCGTGGCTTGGGCGATACTGCGGTTCCACCTGGGCCAGCGTCGCGGCGTCCAGCGGGGCGAACAGCTTGGCGTTATCCACCAACACCATCGCCGGGGAGTTTTCCGTCAGGAAGACGTCGGCAGGCGAAGCGCTGCCTTCCTGCACCAGCTGATTGCCCAGCTCGCTGTCGCCGCCGTTGCGCAGCGTGACCTTGATGCCGGTGTCTTTGGTAAAACCGTCGACCCAGGACTTCACCAGATTTTCATGCTGGGCGTTGTAAATAACGATGCCCTGATCGGCGGAGGCCGCCTGAGCGCCGAAGGCCAGCATCATCGAGGAGGCGAGCAGGGCGACAGGGCCGAGAGATGAAATACGCAGCTTCATGCAGTTATCCTTTTTAGCGTTCGAATGAGGAAAACGAATATCGCCTGGCAAGCGCAAGCAGCCCGATTTTAGCCAAGAACATCAATAATGATAGTGAAAACGATTCGTATTAAATTATTTTTGACGATCGCTCACAAAATGAATCGCCCTAAGGATAAGTTAAGTTTCGGCTGGGATAATCTGTATTGATTGCCTGAATGGAATTGGGGCGTGTTATCTCACAGTGAGCGGCCAACCTGCCATCGCAGGCGGCCGCCCGTCAGGCTTGCTTCTTGTCAGGCCGGCACGAACTCACCGTTGCCGAAGCCGAAGAATTGCCCGTTGATGCTGGCAGCGTACTGCGGCGGATGAACCAAAGAGGTCAGCACCCGGCCATTCTCCAGCAGCGTCAGAACGATCGAACCGGGGTTAATGGCCAATTGCAGGGTTAACGGAACGCCGATCAGATTTTCGGCATCGGGCACGGTGCCTTGTAAATAGATCGTCGGGATATTGATGTTACCGCCTGAGCCGGTGCCGGTGGCCTGGCCGATAAAACGCACCGATGTACCGCTTAATGGGGCATTGGGACCAATATTGGCGAGCTGTGCGGAAATTTGCACGGTCTCCGCATGTGGCGCGCAGCCACATCCGCATCCACAGCCTTGGAAGCTGAAGTAGCCGCAGATATTTTGTTGGCACCCGCATCCACACAAGGATTGTGGATGCACTTGCTGGTTGAACGCCGGTTTCAATTGCGGATGTTGGTTGAGCAGCGCCTGACGGCTCTGTACTTCCGCGTTATAAGCGTCACGTGATTGTTTATTCAATGCGTTAGCCTGTTCAGGCGTAATATCTTGCAATGAAGGCATAGGTAAACTCCTGTGATTTTTGCTGAGTCAGTCTGAAATGCATATCACGCTGAATCCGGTTAGCAACCAGACAGGTAATTGCATCCGAATGGAAATAGTCATTTATCATCGACAGAGAAACGCTATGGCAAACAGGCCATTAACGTCATATTTTTACGCCAATGAATCTTATTTCCGTTTTGCTCTTTTGATAATCATTGTTTATTCAATCATTCGCCAGTTATTGTTTTTACCGGCGATGGCTTCATGCGGGATCAGAAGCCATTTAAAGGTAGTTAGGCGTCATGGAAATAGCAAGATGGTTTTTTAACGTTATTTTTAAATTGAAATGCTATTGATTTCTTTAGTCTATTATTTTGCTGTTAATCTTCTTTTTGTTTTTTGCAATTGTTTGATTTGCATAATTTAAATTATTTTCCTTTCTGTAAGTGGTTGAGGTGCTTGTATTTTTATGTGGCGGCTTTCATTACTTTGTTTGTTTTTATTGGATATTTTCAGTGTATTCATCAGTATGACAATTAAGATTGGTTTTGTATTTGACTAATATCGGTTCTTTGGCAAACCTGTAATGGAGGTTTGTCCGTTGCAATGTTGACGTTTTGTTATCGGCTGGAGATATTTTTCTCCCGTCATTTCATTCTTTCCGTCTGGATTTCGCTAAGGCGTTAATAACATGTGCTCGCGGCCATACCTGCCGACGCGAATTAAGACTCATGCTCAGTAAAAATATCGAGAGAGGTGCCTATGTCTAATGGACCATTTTATACCAATCCGATCGTAGTCATCGATGTGGTCAATGACTGCGTACATGTGGAGATGGCGATCGATGGAGGGCTATACGAAAACGTATTCCCACTGTCGGTAGCGGCCAATGAAGCTTATCCGAAACTGCTGGTGAGTCTGGCGATCCAGGCGCAGGCGAGCGGCAAACCGTTAATGGTGTGGGGGGAACCCGGCCCGAAACCGGCTAAAGGCCTGCCGCTGTTCGGTATCACGACCGTGAACATCAAGTAGAAGCCGGCAGCACGCGTTTGCGCTGGGCGTCGACTGAGCGGTGAGGAATATTCCTTTGATAATGAAAGAAATTCAACACCGCTTTTGGTTATGACTCATAGCGATTAATGATTTAATTTATTTCACTGCCTCATTGCATATTAAACGCGATAAAACACTAACCATGGATGTCGACGTGAAATATTCATTTAATGGCAAGAAACTGACTGGTTTAATCCTCCTGGCTTTTAACGCTGCGATCGCTCAGGCGGCCGACGTACCGGCGGGCGCTAAATTGGCGCCGGTACAGGAATTGGTGCGCGCCAACGGGTATGAGCCGGCGACGCTGGATCCGAACCTGGCCGAGAGCAACGTGGAATTCTACATCTTCAACGATCTGTTCGAAGGCCTGCTGCGCGTCGGGAAAGACGGTGAAGCGATCCCGGCGTTGGCGCAGAAATGGGAGCATCAGGGCAACGTCTGGACCTTCCATCTGCGGCCGCAGGCCAAATGGTCGAACGGCGATCCGGTGACCGCCGACGATTTCGTCTACAGCTGGCGGCGCCTCACCGATCCGAAAACCGCGTCGCCTTACGGCAGCTATCTGGCTTCGGCCTATGTGTTGAATGCCGCGGCGATCAATGCCGGCAGCAAACCGCCGAGCGAGCTGGGCGTCAAGGCGCTGGACGTGCATACCCTGCAGGTGACGCTGTCGGAGCCCAATTCCTACCTGCTCAAGCAGCTGGTGCATTTTCCGGTCTTGCCGGTTAACCGCAAGGTGGTGGAGCAGTACGGCAAGAACTGGACTCAACCGGCGCATTTTGTCGGTAACGGCGCATTCCGCCTCAGCCAGTGGGTGGTGAACGAAAAGGTGGTGGTGGAACGTAACCCGCAGTATTGGGACAACGCCAACACCGTGCTCAACAAGGTGACGTTCTTGCCAATACAGGGCTTCCCGGAAGTGGCGCGTTTTCGCGCCGGCGAGGTTGAGTTGGGGTATACCACGCCGCCGGAGCTGTATCAGCAGCTGAGAAAAACGCTCGGCGAGCAACAGCTGGTGACCTATCCGCTGCTCTCCACCAGTTATTTTGCCTTCAACAACCGCCAGGCACCGTTTAACGACCTGCGGGTGCGCCAGGCGCTGAATTTGGCGCTGGACAAAGAGATTATCGCCGGCAAGGTACTGGGATATGGCCAACAACCGGCCTGGACCTTTACCCCACCGGGGGCGGGCGGCTATAGCCTGCAGCCCGGCGCTGCGGCCGGCTGGACGCCGGAACAACGGCACGCTCAGGCGAAGCAACTGCTGGCGCAGGCCGGTTTCAACGCCGAGAATCCGCTGCGCTTTACCGTGTTGTACAGCAACGACGCCACCATCAAGAAGATCGTCATCGCCGCCGCCGCCATGTGGAAAAAGAACCTCGGGGTAGAGGCCACCTTGCAAAGCCAGGAGCGTAAAGTGACGCTGGATAATATCAATCGCGGGCAGTACAGCGTGGCCTTTACCCGCTGGCTGGCGGATTACAACGATCCCTCCACTTTCCTGAACGTGTTCCGCTCCGACAGCAGCGAGAACAGCCCCAAATACCATAACCCGGACTACGACCGCATTCTGCATCAGGCAACGGCGGCGCAGACGCCGCAGCAAGTGCAGCAATACTTCCAGCAGGCCGAGACGGTGCTGGCCGCCGATACGCCGGTGGCTCCGGTGTACTACGAGGCCAACGCCACGCTCATTAAACCCTACGTGAAGGGGATCGACTTTACCCCTCAGGGCGCCTTGTACGATAAGAACGTCTACCTTCTCGAACACTGAGAAATAAAAAAGGCGGCTGATTTATATCAGTCGCTTTTATAGATTCGCGTTTAATAACATTATCCTAAATACTCCATAAACGACGGACAATCTTTTCTTCCTGCTGAAGAAAACACCGCCTATACTGCGCCGGTAGTTTATATGCAGTATCTCGTTTGGCGAGGCTCCTATACAAACACAGGTTACTGATCTGACGACATCGAGAGATGCCCAAGGTTAAGACAGGCTTTATCGGATTAAGGTTCAGCCCAAAGTAACTTCCGAGTAACAGCTCGGATACGTTGTATAGTGCTAAAACCTGGACGCGGAGATAGGCAGTCTGCACTCCCTCTGTGGTTACGCCCCTATGCGATTCGCTGTTGAAGTTCAAAACAGAAATAGGGACTGACAAAATGATTAAGTCACATCAACACTATTCTTCTCCGGCGCTGAGCGCGACCGAAACTCTCGACGAAACATCGGTCGCCGGTTATATGAACGCCGATTTTATTACTGTTCCCGCAACGATGACGGTCAATCATGCCCGGGAATATTTACTTTCACAGCTTAAAACGGACGAAATTCCCACCCGGGTATTTATTACCGCGGACGATTATCATCTGCGCGGCACGCTGTCGGTAAAAAAACTGCTGCAGTGCGATGAGCAGGATAAAGCGGTCGGCGTGATGATGGATCACAGCTATTTTCAGGTTTCGCCCGACGACGATCGCAACGATGTAGCGCACCTGCTCGGCAAGGGCGGCCTGGACGTGGTGCCGGTCGTGGCGAACAACACGCTGGTCGGCGTGTTGGGGGAGCGAGAGATCGCCCGCCTGGTCGAGGATGAAAACACCGAAGACGCGCAGCGCCAGGGCGCGAGCCTGCCGCTGGACAAGCCTTATCTGGAGACCAGCCCGTGGGCGCTGTGGCGTAAACGTTCGGTGTGGCTGCTGATGCTGTTCGTCGCCGAAGCTTACACCGGCAACGTGCTGAAGGCGTTTGAAGATCAGCTCGAAGCGGCGATTGCGTTGGCGTTCTTCATCCCGCTGCTGATCGGCACCGGCGGCAACAGTGGCACCCAGATCACCTCGACGCTGGTGCGCGCCATGGCGCTGGGTGAGGTCAGCCTGCGCAATCTGGGCGCGGTGATCCGCAAAGAAGTGACGACCTCGCTGCTGATCGCCGTCACCATCGGCCTGGCGGCCTGGGTACGCGCCTGGATCATGGGCGTCGGCATGGAGGTGACGTTGGTGGTCAGCCTGTCGCTGGTAGCGATCACCGTGTGGAGCGCGATTGTCTCGTCGATCATTCCGATGCTGTTGAAACGGCTCGGCATCGATCCGGCGGTGGTGTCTGCGCCGTTTATCGCCACCTTTATCGACGGCACCGGCCTGATTATTTATTTCAAAATTGCCCAGCAGGTATTGGGTATTTAACCGCCTCCGCCCGATCTTGCGGGCGGAGATGTAAATCATTAATGAGGAGGGCGTTAAAAAACATGAATGCCGACCAACCCCGATATTTAACGCAAGGGGCTTTTATCGATAACATTTAACCTGAGGACAAAATAATGGGAAACATGACTATTTTTATGGGATTCCTGGCAATGATCAGCTCACTGGGCCTGTTGGCGGCCTATATGAGCACCAAATGGGATGATTGATGAACGCAAAAGATCCGCCTAGACGCATCCTCCCCGTAACCGCTCATTTTTATGGGGAGGATTTTTAGCGGCACGCCGAACGCGCGGCCTGATACGGGAGTTGATAATAATGACGATTCTTATTCTGGGATTGCTCTACGCCATTTTAATGATCTCGGTGGGCGTTAATGAGATTTATTTTTATTCCACCGGAAAATCCAATTTTCTTACTAGCCTCATGCTGACATTTTCTGGCAGTATGCTGCTGATCGCCTTTGTCTGGCAATTATCCTCTAAAGTAAAAAAATAAATCACCGTCCGAATGTGAGCAGCATAATGCAGAATGAAAAACAGGCCGTGGCCAGAAACTCGATGATCGCCAGCGGGTTACTGGCTACGGGCAAGTTCGTCGCCGGCATTTTTACCGGCAGTATTGGCCTGATATCCGAAGGCATTCACTCTTTTACCGATTTTATCGCCACCAGCATCACCTGGCTGGCGGTGCGCATCAGCGATAAGCCCGCCGATGACGATCACCACTTCGGCCACGGCAAGGTAGAAAACCTGGCGGCGCTGTTCGAGGTGCTGCTGTTGCTGGGCGCCGCGGGCTGGATCGTTTACGAAGCGGGCAGCAGCCTGCTCGGGCAGCCGCATGAGATCGTCGCCGCACCGGCGGTGATCGCGGTGCTGCTGATTTCCATCTGCGTCGATTTCTTCCGCGTGCGTGCGCTCAACCGCGTCGCTAAAGCGACCGACAGCGCAGCGTTGGAAGCGGATGCGTTGCATTTCTTCTCCGATATGCTTTCGTCCGGCGTGGTGCTGCTGGGCATGGTGTTTGTGCTGCTGGGCTTTGGCCGTGCGGACGCTATTGCCGCGCTGATCGTCGCCGGCTTTATCTTTGTCGCTGCGATCAAACTGGGTAAACGCTCCTTCGACTCGCTGATGGATGCTGCGCCCGCCGGGGCGACCGAGACGATCCGCGGCACGCTGGCAAGTTTTCCGGCGGTGCTGGCTTGTGACAGCGTACGCATTCGCAACGCCGGTGCGGTGCTGTTCGTCGAAATCACGGTGGCGGTGTGCCGCACCTTGCCGCTGGAACGCATCGACGCGCTGAAGCGAGAAATCGTCGAGCGGCTGCGGGAGCAGTATGCCAGCGCGGAATTCACCGTCATCGCGGTACCGCAGACCCGCAGCGATGAAGACATGGCGACGCGCATTCGGGCGATCGCCGCCAACCACGGCGCGCAGGTGCAGAATGTGACCTTGCAGCAGCTGCCGACGCGCATGGCGATCGGCATGGATTTGGCGGTGCCGGCCAACGCCAGCGTGGCGCAGGCGCATGACATCGCTACGGAGATAGAGGGGATCCTGCGCCAGGCGATCGGTGAAGACACCGAGATAGAAACGCACCTGGAGCCGCATACGCCGCATTGGCTGACCAGCGAGGATGTCGATGCGACGGAACTGGCCGACATTCGGCGGATCCTGCAATCGGCTCTGGAGCAGGAGGATAGCGTGCAAGACGTACACAACGTCCGTGCGCGCAAGACCGACGGTGGCATCATCGTCAACTTCCACTGTCGGGTGTCGCCGGCGGTAACCATCGCCACCGCACACGACGCGGTCGATCGGGTCGAGCGCCGGCTACGCGCGCTTTATCCGGCGATCACGCGCGCGATAGGGCACGTCGAGCCGATCAAGCCCGGCATTTGAATCAGCTCGGCCAACTGCGGATAGAGCGCCGCGTTGGCCAGCAGCAGCGGGTTGCCGCGCCGCAACCCGTCGTTGTGCATAAAGTCATTCGCTACGCCGCCGGCTTCGCGCGTCAACACCCACCCAGGCAGGCTGTCCCAGGCGTTCATGTGTGGTTCGTAATAGCCCAACAGTCGTCCGGCGGCCACCTGAGCGGTCATCAACGCGCCGGAGCCGCTGCGCACAAACATCCCTCCCGCCTGCAGCAGGCGACAGAGAAAGCCGCTGAATTCCGCCGCCGAAGCGCGCGGTGAAATTCCGACGCCCATCACGCCATCCGCGACGCTGCGCCCGGCATGCACGCCTATCGGTTCCCCGTTGAGGAAGGCGCCGCCGCCGCGGCAGGCGCGGAACATCTCGCGGTGGTTGGGATCGTAGACCACGCCGATCGTCGGCTCGCCGTCGATCACCACGCCTATCGCGATACACCAGGTATGCAATCCGTTCAGGAAGCAAGCGGTGCCGTCAATCGGATCGACGACCCAAACGCAGGTGGCGTTCTCGCCGCTGCTGCCGCTCTCTTCACCGAGAAACCCGTCCTGGGGAAAGCGGCGACTGATCATACGGCGGATCAGCGCTTCGACGCGGCGGTCGGCCTCGCTGACGACGTCCTGCAGCCCCTGTTTGAAGTCGACAGCCAGGCTTTGCCGCCGTTGATAAAAGCTGAAGGCGAGATCGGCGGCGACACGGGCGATCTCACGCGCAAAGCGGTAGCGCGCCTCGATGTCTCGTGGGGAAAGTGAAGTCATGGTAGACTCGATAGCAAAGAACGAATCGGTTTACCCTGCCATAAAAGGATGAAAGTAATGTGTCGCTCAGCGCGGCGAGTAATAAAAACGTAGCAGTATCGTGGCGTCGAAGGCCGAACGCGGTTCGGTCGTGGCCCTGACCGGTATTGCCGAGCGCCAAAACGCCAGCCCGCGCGGATTATCCTGGCTGACCGACAGCAACCAGCCGCCGGGATGCTGCGCGAACAAGGCGCGCGCGGCCCGTTGTCCCATCCCGGTGCGGCGCCATTCGGGCTTGATGTAGAACTCCGCCATTTCGACGGTAGCGTTGTCCAGTCTCCTGACCAATGCGAAACCGGCCGTTTGCCGATCGCTCAAAATCAAATAAGGGTAGCGGCCGGCCTCACGCCAGTAGAGCGGCAGATAGGGGTAAGCTTCATCGGCGCCCAGTTCGCGAAGGTAATCGGACAGCATGGCCGCCAGCTGTGGCCGCTGCGCGAGTGAGGCTTGTTCCAGGGAAAATGCCATGTCGCACTCCGTCAAAAAACAGGCCGCCGCATGGCGGCCTGTCAAGGTTAGCCCAGATTCAACCGGGCGGTGATGTCGGCAATCTCGCGGCGCCAGCGCGCCTGAAGCGCCGGCTTCTGGTGCTTCGGCTTGCGCGCCAGATCGTCCTCCAGTTTGCTTTCGAGGGCCAACAGGGCGGTCAACAGCGCTTCTTCGCCTTCCCGTCGTTCGTCCGGCGTCGGGCCGTCTGCGTCGGCCTTGTCCGCCGTCGGTAGCGCCGGCGCTTCGCCCCCCAGGCGCTGATACACCGGCGCCAGATCGTGCCACTCCTCCAGTTTTTGCTGGTCGATCAGCCAAAAGCGGTTGCAGCTCTGTTCGAGCAGCATCCGATCGTGGGTGACCAACATGACGGCGCCGGCGAACTGGCGCAGCGTTTCCGCCAGCTCTTCTTTGCCCGCCATGTCCAGGTGGTTGGTGGGCTCGTCCAACAGCAGCAGCGAATGGTTGGCCAGCGTCAGGCCGACGAACAGCAACCTCGAACGCTCGCCGCCGCTCAGCGAACGGATCTGCTGATGGTGGCGCAGGTAAGGGAAACCGGCGCCGATCAGCGCCATTTTTCGCTGTTCCTCGGTCAGCGGCGCAAACTGCGCCAGCGCTTCGTTCAACGTGTCTTCATCGCGCAGCTGTTGCAGGCTTTGATCGTAATAGCCGATGCGCACGCGCGGATGGAAGATTGCCGCGCGTTCCGTGGGCTGCTGATACGCTTGCCACAGCAAGCGCAGCAGCGACGATTTACCGCAGCCGTTGCGCCCGACGATGGCGATGCGATCGCCGCTCTTCACGCGCAGATGTTCCAGGCTGAACAGCACCGGCGCATCCGGCGCCGGGCGCACGGCCCATTGCGGTAGCGCCAGCAGGCGATCGGCGTCCAGCGCCTCTCCCTGTAATCGCAGCCGCCACGGGCTGCCGGCAGTCAGAGTGGTCTGTTCCTCCTTCAACCGATCGACGCGCTTTTCCATTTGCTTGGCTTTGCGCGCCAGATCTTCGTTGTCATAGACCTTGCCCCAGGTCGCCAGGCGTTTGGCGCTTTTCTCCACCCGGTCTATCTCTTTTTGCTCGGCCTGACGACGGTGCTCGTCTGCGGCGTCCTGTTCCGCCAGCGCGTGGCGTGCGGCGGAACAGGGCAAGCGGAAGAACTGCAGCGTTTTGTCGCGCAGGATCCAGGTGCAGTTGGTCACCTGATCGAGCAGATAGCGATCGTGCGACACCAGCACGAAGCTGCCGCTCCAGCTGCGCAGGAATTGCTCCAGCCACAGCAGCGTGGGCAGATCCAGGTGGTTGCTGGGCTCGTCAAGCAGCAGCAGATCGGGCTGACGGATCAGCGCGCGCGCCAGCAGCAGACGGGTGTGCTGGCCGCCGCTGAGAGCGCCGGCGGTCAACGCCCAGCTCGCCGGTTCAAACCCCAGCTCGGCAAGCAGCGCTTCACAGCGCCAGCGTTCGCTGAGATGTTGTCCAGTCGGCAGCCGTGCCAGCACCGCATCCAGCAGGGTGTTTGCGTGCAGCTCGGGCGGCAGGTGTTGTTCGATGCGCGCCATCAGGCATTGGTGTGACAATGTCACCGTTCCGGCGTGCGTGGGCAGATCGCCGCTGAGCAGTTGCAGCAGGGTACTTTTGCCGCAGCCGTTGTCGCCGATCAAACCGATGCGATCGCCTTTTTTCAGGCTGAAGGAAATCTCGCTCAGCAGGGTGCCGAACGCGTTGTCGTAACCGACAGATTGTGCAGACAGTAGTGTGCTCATTGCTTACTCAAGAGTTACAGGCATAACAATGCCTATCGTCAAACATCGCTGACGACAACCCGGTAAGCCGGAGGGAAGATCTCGGATTTTAGTAAGCTTCGCTCAAGCTGGGTTATCGCAGCACGATACCGGTAATGCTTGAGCGGCGGCGATTACCAAAGAAGTGTGAGTGAAAAAACAGTTCACACGTCAGCATAGTAATCCTCCTTTATTGGTTGCAGGTTAATCGGTGGCAGGAGTATAGAGCGCTTTTTATCGCGCCGCCAGTGTAAAAGTGCTTGAATAATCAGCAAGCTAAGTACGGCGGGTGCGTGTGGCACACAATGGGAATAATTACTGTATTTCGGCCGACATTAAGCAGCTATTATAATTAGCGTTTATGGTTAAGCGACGGTTCTGCCGCCGCCTGTTCGTCTGTCTATCAGATAATGATGCTGAGCACTGAATTTATGTTAAAGCCTCGCCCGTTCCTGCTGTTGTTGTTATTGCTGTTTGGTTTGCAGCTGACGCCGCTCGGCGCCGTCGCCGCCACCGAGGATGATCCCGCCGCCGAAAGCGCGCCCGATCCCGCTACGCAGCTGAAAGCCGCGCAAAAGCAGTTGGACAGCATGAAGCAGCTGGTTTCCAAAGCGACCACCGACACCCAGCTCAGCAAACTGCGGTTGGCGACCGACGATCTGGTTGCCGGCATGGATAAACTGTCTACCGATCTGCAGCCGCTGCAGGAGAAACTGCAGGCGCAGTTGGACGTCCTGGGGCCGGCCCCGGCTGCCGGCGCGCTGCCGGAAACTCCCGCAGTGGCCCAGCAGCGCAACGCGCTGAACAATAGCAAAAAACAGCTGGATGATGCGGTAAAACGCGCGCAGGCCATCAAGACCAGCGCCTTCGATCTGGGGCAACAGATCGGCGATCTGCGCCGGGTAGCGTTTAAAACCCAGCTGGCGTTGAATACCGGCAGCATTTTGGGCGTCAAATTCTGGGCGCCGGTGGTGCAGCCGTCCGCGGATGACGTGCAGCGGCTGGATCAGTTCAACGCCGAGATGAAAGCGGCCTGGGACGCCAGTTGGCAGGAGGAGTGGCGGTACGGCACGCTGGCGTTGCTGGCGCTGGCGGTGATTGTCTGGTCCTGGGGGCGCTATTTCTCCGAGCGTTTCCTCGCCTGGGTCAGCATCCGTTTCCTGCCGGACGGGCGCCTGCGCCGCAGCTTCATGGCGATCGTCACCGTGGCGGTGACGGTGGTCACCACCTCAATCGCGCTGAACCTGCTGTATTACGTCTTTGTGCGCGTGCAGCCGCTGCCGGTGACGCTGGAGGATTTCGCCGAAGGTTTCAACCGTCTGGGGATTTTCTGCGCGCTGATCGCCGGGCTGGGGCGTGCGGCGCTGTCGTTGAATCGCCCGTCGTGGCGTTTGGCTTCCATGGATAACGACGTGGCCGCCGGGCTGCGTTACTTCTCGCCGCTGCTGGCCGGCCTGGCGCTGGCGTTCGGCACCGTGGAGCTGATCAACAACGTCGTCAGCGCCTCATTGGCCACCACCATCTTTGGCAACGGCCTGGTCGCGGGGCTGATCGGCATGGTGCTGCTGGCAGCGCCGCTGCGCGGCCAGCGCATTCGTCGCCGTTTGGAACAGCAGGGCGCGCACCTGGAAAAACGCACGCTGGTCGGCGGACTGGTGCACCTCGTCACCCTGGTCTGCTCGGTGGTGATCCTGCTTTCCTTGCTCATCGGCTACATCGCCTTCGCTCGCTTCCTGACCTACCAGTTGATCTGGGTGGTGCTGGTGCTGATGGCGTTCTACTTTATGGTGCTGTTCGCCACCGACTTGTGCGCCGCGCTGTTTTCGCCGCAGACCGTCAGCGGCAAGATGCTGAAGAAAACGCTTAGCTTCAAGGATCGCCATCTGGAGCAGATGTCGATCATCACCACCGCGCTGGCCAAATGTTCACTGTTGCTGTTGATGATCGTCGCGCTGTTCAACGGCTCGTTCGGCAGCACCACGCCGGGCTCGCTGATGGAGAAAATCGTCTCCATCCTGACCGGCGAAGGGCTGCAGCGTTTCAATATCGTGCCCGGCAACCTGCTCAACGCCGTGATCTGCCTGGCGATCGGCATCTACATTCTGCGTGCGGTGCGGCGCTGGCTGGGATCGGAACTGCTGCCAAAAACCATCTCGGACGTCGGCATCCGCGCCTCTCTGGTGACATTGTTCAGCAATATCGGCTATGTGTTGGTGATTCTGATCACCCTGGCGGCGCTGGGCATCCAGTGGAGCAACCTGGCGTGGATCGTCAGCGCCCTGTCGGTCGGTATCGGTTTCGGTTTGCAGGAGATCGTGAAGAACTTTATTTCCGGCCTGATCCTGCTGACCGAGCGTCCGGTGAAGGTCGGAGACATGATCGGCATTGGCGGCGTGGAAGGCGACGTGCGGCGCATCAACGTGCGCGCCACCGAAATCCAGCTCAGCGACCGTTCCACCATGATCGTACCGAACTCGCAGCTGATCTCGCAGAACGTGCGCAACGCCACTATGGGTAATGCGCAAGGGGTGGTGACCATCGCGCTGACGTTCCCGACCTCAATCGATCCGGAGCAGGTGCGCAATATCTTGCTCAGCGCCTACAACGAGTACGAAACCATTCTGGAAACGCCGGCGCCTTACGTGCGCTTCAGCCAGCTGGGGCCGGACGGCATTATCCTGAGCGTGACCGGCTACGTGCCGAGTCCGCGCATGGTCGGCGCCACCAAGAGTGAACTGCTGTTCAATATCCTCAAGCTGCTGCGCGCGCAGGAAGTGAGCCTGTCCAGCCCGCAGGAAGTGGTGTTTATGAAGCAGCAGGCGACGCGATATCAGGCCAACGAAGAGGAACACTCCTCCTAGTCCAGCCCTGAGGCGGCGGGCCGTTAAGTGACGGCCCGCCGAATGCGGCTAGTACATCGACGGTTCCACCGATTGCGAGCAGTCGCTGTTGGCGCTGGATTTGGTGCAGGTATAAGGCTCATTCGGCGATGCCGAAGGCACATTCGACGGGCCGCCGCCTCCGCCGATACACCCGCTCAGCATCAGCATCAAAAACACGAGAATTATTTTCTTCATCTCACCGTCCTCCATTGCGATTCCTCCCTTAAGTATATGTCGGGAAAGCGAACGGCACCGCTCGCCGGTGCGATCTATACTCCTTTGATGCCTTGTTGGCGCACAACGTCGGCGAATGAGGAGGAAAAGATGCGAACCGACGACGAGTTGACCCACTTTGCTGCGCAGGGGGCGCCGCCGTTGCCGCCCGCGTCCAGTCAGGGATTTGTCGAACATGACGGCGCGCGCATCTGGTATGCCACCCATGGCGCAGCGCCGACGGTGATCCTGCTGCACGGCGGCCTGGGCCACAGCGGCAACTGGGGGTATCAGCTGCCGGCGCTGCTGGCTGCCGGGTATGGCGTGCTGGTCATCGACAGCCGCGGGCACGGGCGCAGCACCCGCGACGCCCGGCCTTACCGTTACGACCGAATGGCTGATGATCTGGTGGCGGTGATGGACGCACTGCGGATCCCGCACGCCGCGCTGGCGGGCTGGAGCGACGGCGCCTGCGTCGCGCTTATCGCCGCCCATCGGGCGCCACAGCGGGTGGACGGCGTCTTTTTCTTCGGCTGCAATATGGATCCCAGCGGTGTGAAACCGCCGGCCGCCAACCCGGTCGTCGAGCGCTGCTTCGCGCGCCACGTGCAGGACTATGCCGCGCTGTCGCCGACGCCGCAGGAGTTCGATGAATTCGTCGCCGCCGTGAGCCTGATGATGAGCAGCCAGCCGAACTACAGCGCGCAGGAATTGGCGGCCATTCGTGTGCCGGTGACTGTCGTTCACAGCGAACACGATGAGTTTATCCGCGCCGAGCATGCCGCTTACCTAAGTGCCAGCATTCCCGGTGCCTGTCTGGTGACGCTGCCGGGCGTCAGCCATTTCGCGCCCCTGCAGCGGCCGGCGCTGTTCAACCGCGCGCTGCTGGATTTTCTCGCCAATGTGATGCCGCCGCCTGCGCGCTGACGCTCGCTGCTCTATGCTGGAGGCGGGGCATTTTGACATCATCGAAGAGGACATCATGAGTGAAAGCATCATGGTCAGGCCGCTGGAAGCGCGGGACTACGCCGCCTGGCTGGCACTATGGCGAGGGTATAACGCATTTTACGGCCGTGAGGGGGCAACGGCGTTGCCCGACGAGGTGACGCAGACCACCTGGCGGCGTTTTTTTGACGCCTACGAACCGATGTTTGCCCTGGTCGCTGAGCGTCAGGGGCAGGTGGTCGGGTTGACGCACTATCTCCTGCACCGCAGTACCTCTCAGCTGCAGCCTAACTGTTATCTGCAGGATCTGTTCACCGCGGAGACGGTACGCGGTAAAGGGGTGGCAAGGGCGCTGATCGCGGCGGTCTATGAACGCGCACAGCAGCTGGGGTTGCCGCGTGTTTACTGGAACACCCACGAAAGCAACCAGACCGCCATGCGGCTGTACGACAAGGTGGCGGAGCGCCCCGGTTTCGTGATGTACCGCAAGGCGCTTTGACGCCGGGCGAAAAGAAAACGGGCGCCAAACGGCGCCCGGAGATGGGGGGTTAGAAATCGACCGTCGCCTGCAGGCTGAGGCTGCGCGGTTCGCCTTCAATCACGCGCAGATTACCGGCGCTGGAGGCATAGTATTCGCGGTTAAACAGGTTTTTCACATTCAGTTTCAGCTGAGTATGTTTGCCAAGCAGCTTGCTGTCCCAGGCGACAAAGGCATCCGCCACGGTGTAGGCCGGCATGGTGAAGCTGTTCTCCGGATCGCCGGCGCGGCGGCCGACATAGCGTGCGCCGCCGCCGACCCGCACCTCGCCGGGCACCACCGGCAGCGTCATGCGGTGGCTGAGATACAGGCCGCCCATATTGGTCGGGGCGTTGACCAGCCGGTTGCCGACGTTGGCCGGATTGAGGTTGTCTTCGACGATTTCGGTTTTATCGTAGCTGTAGTTGGCGGTGAGATCCCAGTTGGGTGCCACTTCGCCGTTCAACTCCAGTTCCGCGCCGGTGGAACGCGCTTTGGGAATGCTGCGGGTTACGCCGTTGATAAAGATCGACATATTGCTTTCATCGATACGATAGAGCGCCAGTGTCGCGTCGAAAGCCGGGGTGATCTGCCATTTGCCGCCCACCTCATAGGTGGTGCCGGTTTCCGGCGTGGCGACGTTGCCGTTATCGTCGATGGCGGTGGATGGCGTGAAGGAACGGCTGTAGTTACCGTACAGCGACAGGTTTGGCGTCAGCTTATACACCAGCCCCGCCTGGGGCAAAAACTGATCGTCTTTGTCATTGAGCGTATTTTTCGGCTTCTGGAACCCGTTGCTGTTGTTCTGGTAATACGACTGATAGCGTGCGCCCAGCACCGCAATCCACCGGTCGGTGAGATGAATGCTGTCCTTGGCGTACAGGGAGCGGCTGAACAGCGTGGTGCGCAGGTTGCTTAACGCGTCGTTGTAGGTGGTGCTGTTGGTGACAGGCGCTTCGCCATACGCCGGATCGTACATGTTGAACGTCTTCGATACCTTGCCGCGATAGGAATAGGCCTTATAAGTCTGGTTCTTCTCGTAGTCCACGCCCAGCAGCAGATCGTGCTGCATGCCGAACACCAGCGGCGAACCGGTCAGATCCCACGAGTAATAGTCGGTCTGGTGATTGAAGCCGCGGTTGGCGTCGGCGCGGCGCGAAACGATCCCGGTCGTGGTGTCGACCGCGGTGGCGCGCACTTCGTTGCTGTCGTAACGGCGTTGCAGCCAGGCGTAGTTGAGGCGGGTGGTCCAAATCGAATCCAGCGCATATTCGTAATGGGCGTTCAGGCGTTTGTTTTTGCCCCAGGCGCGGTTGGCGTAGTCATCCAGCCGGCGGTTGTAGGGCACATCGACCGGTTTGCCGTCGATAAATGCGGTGCCGCGATCGTAAGGAATATCGTACTTATATTCACTGTAGGCGATGTTAAAGGAGGCCTTGTCACCGAACCAGCTGAGTGACGGGGCAAGCAGCGTGTGTTCGTCGCTGCCGAAGTTGCGCCAGTAATCCTCATGCTGGCGTTCGGCGATCAGGCGAAAGGCGAAGCCGCCACCCAGTGGGCCGGTCACATCGACGCTGCCGCTGCCGCCGCCAAAGCTGTTGGTGGCGCCGCTGATGCGGGTGTTCCAGTCATACTGCGGTTTTTTGCTGATCAGATTGATGACGCCACCGGGGCTGAGGATACCGTAGAGCAGCGATGCGGAGCCTTTGAGCACCTCGACGCGCTCGGTCGTAGCATCCATGCTCAGCCCCTGGTTGCTGCGTACGCCGTCGATGAACACCGAACCGTCGGAGTTCACCCCAAAGCCGCGTTTGACGAAGCCGTCCTCGGTACCGCCGAGCGTGTTGCCTTGGGTGACGCCGCTGACGAATTTCATCGCGTCGTTGACGCTTTTGACCTGAAAGTCGTCAATCACCTGCGAGGTGACGACGCTGACCGATTGCGGCAGTTCACCGATCGGCGTGGCGGTTTTGCTGCCGGTTGAGGCGGTATCAGCGCTATAGCTGCCGGCAGACAGGGCGGTGGCGGTCACCGTAATGGCATCTTCTGTTTTTGCTTCGGGGGCTGCGGCGATCGCCAGGGCGGGAAACAGGCCGGCAAACAGGGGCAGAGTGCGAAGCACGTGATTTTTATTTCTTTTAGTGGGGTGGTGAAGAACTGACTGGTGCATATAATCCCATGGAAAAACAATAAATAGTAACGATTATCATTATAATTATCATTTATTGGTTTTGAATAGAGGAAAAAGAGGACATCCCCTCATTGCACGATTTAATTTTGTCTTTCAGGAAAAATACGGCGTTTTTACCGGTAAAAAGCCGCTGAGTTGACCATAATGATCAAGACGGCCGGAATGCCTTGGCAGTTTCTGCGCCAGAGAGGTGAATTCCGTCAATATATTGATACACAAATATTTTTTCCTTGATGAATAAACAGGTGTCCGGGCAGGCAAAACTGGCAATAATAGGCGGGTCGGCCGTTTATTTTCGCCTCACCGCCGACGGTTGTGATGCGAACAGACTGTCACTTTAGGCTAGCGGAAGTCTCTGGACCCAAGATGCAAACCACCTCGTTATCCGATACCCGGAAAATCTGGCCCGCGCTCATCATTTTTTTGCTGGTGTTCGTCCTGTGTCTGCTGGGCATCGTGAGTCGTCCCGGCAGCTTTCTTGCGCTATTCTGGCCGGTTAACGCCGTGCTGCTGGCCGTTTTGGTGCGTCGCCCAAAATGGGCGACGCGTGCCGGATGGGGCATGGCGGTGCTGGGGTATCTGGCGGCGGATCTGTTGACCGGCAGTTCGCTGCAAAAGACGCTGCTGCTGAACGCCGCCAATCTGAGTGGCGTGGTGGTAGGGTATCTGTGGTTCATGCGGCTGTCGCCTCAGGCGCGCATGTTGCAGCGCGGCACATCCAGCATGTACCTGTTCGGTATCTGTCTGACCGCCGCCGCCGTTACCGGTGCGGTGGGCGCTGCAACCTCGCAGTGGCTGTTCGGCAGGCCTTATTTGACCTCGCTGGCGCTGTGGTTCTCGTCAGAATTCACCAATTACGTCACGTTGATGCCGTTCATTCTGGCGTTTCCCGCCGACTGGCGACATCCCCTGCGCGCGGCCTGCTCCATGCTGATGCAGCGCAGCCAATGGCCGCAGGCAGGACAAAAACTCACGGTGTTGGCTCTGCTGGCGCTGGCGGCGCTATGCAGCGTGCTGATCGGCGGCCCCGGGGCGGTGATCTTTCCGATGCCGGTGCTGCTGTGGCTGGCGATGTCCTTTTCGCTGTTCTGCACCATGATTGCGGTGCTGGTTTATGTGCTGTGGTGCCACATGGCGATCGATTTCGGGCTGTTGAGCTCGACGCTCGACATGAAGGTGTTGCAGAACGCGGTATCGATGCGTTTGGGCATCGCGCTGCTGGCGCTGGGGCCCATCGCCGTAGCCAGCATGAACTATGCGCGCAACGCGCTGCTGCGCACGCTGGAGCACGTGGCGAATCACGATGCGTTGACGCACGTGTTGACGCGTAATGCGTTTATGCAGCGCGGCGAGCGGGTGATCGACCAGAAAGGCGAGCTGGTGTGCGTCATGATGCTCGACATCGACTATTTCAAATCGATTAATGACCGTTTCGGCCACGCCGGCGGCGACCAGGCGCTGATGGCCTTTACCCGCGCGATTGCCGCCGATCTGAACGCCAATGACCTGTTCGGCCGCATGGGTGGCGAAGAGTTCGCCATCGTCTCGACGCTCGGCCAGCCGCAGCATGGGGCGCAGCTGGCCGAACGGCTGCGGCAACGCATTGAGACGGAGTCGATCACCATGCCGGCCGGCCATCCGCTGCAGATCACCGTCAGCATCGGCATGGTGACCTGCCCGAGCGGTTCCGGCCACAGCCTGGCTGACCTGCTCAAACTGGCGGATCTGGCGGTATACAAAGCGAAAAACGCCGGCCGTAACCGGGTCGCCACGCCGTAATCTTACCCACCGAACGATCCTGAGCGCTGAACTTCCGATCCGGGCCGCGCGCCCGCCGTCTAAACTGGTAGAGGGCACGGGCAACGTCGTCCGCGCTGAACCGACTGTCCTTAATCAGACAAGAGGATGCCAGGATGAAATACGTAGACGGGTTTGTGGTGGCGGTGCCGGCCGCCAACAAGGAGGCTTATCACCGGCTGGCGGCTGCTGCTGCGCCGCTGTTCAAAGAGTTTGGCGCCACGCGCATCGTGGAGTGTTGGGGCGATGACGTGCCCGACGGCAATCTCACCGACTTTCGCGGTGCGGTGAAGGCGCAGGAGGGTGAAGTGGTGGTGTTCAGCTGGATAGAGTACCCCTCCAAGGCGGTGCGCGACGCCGCTAACGAAAAAATGATGAACGATCCGCGCATGAAGGCGCTGGGCGAGATGCCGTTTGACGGCAAACGCATGATCTTTGGCGGATTTGCGCCGATCCTGGATGCATGAAGGAGGCGCAGATGGCCAGAATTACGCAACATCTGTGGTTTGAAAAAGACATGGAAGCGGCGCTGAATTGCTACGTCGCGCTGATCCCCGGTTCGTCCGTGAACTGGTTTTCCGAACTGCCGGCGGATACGCCGAGCGGCCCAGCCGGCAGCGTGAAGCTGGCTTCCTTCACCCTGGGCGACCAGCGCTATGCGGCGATCGAAGCCGGGCCGTTGGATCCATTCAATCACAGCTTTTCCGTGATGGTGGAATGCGACGATCAGGCGGAGGTTGACCGGCTGTGGGATGCGTTGAGCGAGGGCGGCGAAGCGGAGCAGTGCGGCTGGCTGCGCGATCGCTGGGGGCTGTGCTGGCAGATCGTGCCGCGGCGCCTGACCGAGTTGATGAACGATCCCGACGCCGCGCGCGTGCGGCGGGTAACGGAAGCGATGCTGCTGATGGGCAAAATCGACATTGCCGGCCTGGAAGCGGCGGCGCGGGGCTAGCGGAAAAAGAACGAGGGAGAGAAAGGATGCATCGAGAGCGGCACAGTATTGAACGCATCGGTTGGTTGCGGGCGGCGGTGCTCGGCGCCAACGACGGCATCGTCTCAACGGCCAGCCTGCTGCTGGGCGTGGCGGCGGCCAGCGCCTCGCATTCCGCGCTGATGATCGCCGGCGTCGCCGGGTGGGTGGCGGGCGCGATGTCGATGGCTACCGGCGAGTACGTGTCGGTGTCGTCGCAGGCGGACACCGAAAAGGCCGCGTTGGCGGAAGAACAGGCGGAGCTGCTCGAAGACTATCCGGGGGAGTTCCGCGAACTGACATCTATCTATGTGCATCGCGGGCTGGACCCGGCGTTGGCCCGGCAGGTGGCGGAAAAGCTGATGGCGCATGATGCGCTGGAGGCCCACGCGCGTGATGAACTGGGCATTTCCGCCGCCACGCGCGCCCGTCCGCTGCAGGCCGCGTTGGCATCGGCCCTCAGCTTCTCCCTTGGCGCGCTGTTGCCGTTGCTGGTGGCGCTGTGGGTGCCGGTCGCCTGGACGCGGCCGGCGCTGGTGGCGTCGGCGCTGATTTCCCTCGGCATTCTCGGCGGCATCGCCGCGAAAACCGGCGGTGCGCCGATCTTGCCGGGCGTGGCGCGTATTCTGATCTGGAGCGCCCTGGCGATGGCGGTTTCGTCCGGCGTCGGCATGCTGTTTGGCGTCGCGGCCGGGTAGCGTCGCGCTTGCTTCAATCTATTGCACCCCAAGTTCAGTATTTATCATTTGTCAGCCGCCGGCGTTCGCGGCATGGTGACGGCAACGCCAAATCAGTCAGGGACATTTATGCAAAAATCAGAGATTCAACCGTGGGTTGCGCAGCATCCCTTGTTGCAACGAATGGTCGCCCTCGAGCCCATCACCTGGTTCAATCCGCGTGCGACGACGCTGGTCGCCGGATTGCCCCATGTCGGCCTGACCGCCGCCGATGTCGCCGAGGCGGAGCAGCGCCTGGCACGCTTTGCACCTTATCTTGCCGCAGCCTTTCCCGAAACTCGGCCCACTGGGGGGATCATCGAATCCGAGCTGGTGGCGATCCCCGCCATGCAGCAGGCGTTGGATCGGCGCTACGGGCTGCGGCTTGGCGGGAAGCTGCTGCTGAAAAAGGACAGCCATTTGCCGATCTCCGGCTCAATCAAGGCGCGCGGCGGCATCTACGAGGTGCTGACGCACGCGGAGAAGCTGGCGTTGGAGGCGGGGCTGCTGCAGACCGGCGACGACTACGCCCGGCTGTTTTCCGACGAGTTTCGTCAGTTCTTCAGCCAGTACCGCATCGCCGTTGGATCGACCGGTAATCTGGGGTTATCCATCGGCATCATCAGCGCCCGGCTGGGGTTTGACGTCAGCGTGCACATGTCGGCGGATGCGCGGGCATGGAAGAAGCAAAAGCTGCGCGACAACGGCGTAACGGTGGTGGAATACGCTGAAGATTACGGCGTGGCGGTCGAGCAGGGGCGTAAACAGGCGGCGAACGATCCGCGCTGTTTCTTTATCGATGATGAAAACTCGCAGACCCTGTTCCTCGGCTACGCGGTGGCCGGCGGCCGTCTGAAGCGGCAGTTCGCCGAACAGGGCATCGTGGTGGACGCGCAGCACCCGTTGTTCGTGTATCTGCCGTGCGGCGTCGGCGGCGGGCCGGGCGGCGTGGCGTTTGGCCTGAAGCTGGCGTTCGGCGATCACGTTCACTGTATTTTCGCCGAGCCGACCCATTCGCCCTGCATGCTGCTCGGCGTCTACAGCGGGCTGCATGACGGCATTGCGGTGCAAGATCTTGGTATCGACAACCGCACCGCGGCGGATGGATTGGCGGTGGGGCGCGCTTCCGGTTTTGTCGGCCGGGCGATGGAGCGCCTGCTGAGCGCGTTTTATACCCTGCGCGACGAAGAGATGTTTGCGCTGCTCGGGTTGTTGGACCAGTACGAGCATATCCAGCTGGAGCCGTCCGCGTTGGCGGGCATGGCCGGGCCGTGGCGAGTGGTTGCCGAGGCGCGGCAGTTGAGTCAACAAGGCGTGAGCGCCGAGAACCTGGCACAGGCGACGCATCTGGTATGGGCGACCGGTGGCGGCATGGTGCCGCCGGCGGAAATGGCGAAGTATCTCGCCGCCGGGCAGGCGGCGGAATAAGACGCAGTAAGCAGTAAAAAGGGGCGAAAATCGCCCCTGACTGTCTGCTGCGCAGTTACAGCTGTTCGCCGTTGCTGGCGATCACCCGGCGGTACCAGTCGAAGCTCTTCTTGCGCGAACGTTCGAGTGTGCCGGTGCCGTCGTCATGCTTGTCGACGTAGATGAAGCCGTAGCGTTTGCTGTACTCGCCGGTGGTAAACGACACGCAGTCGATGCAGCCCCACGGCGTATAGCCGATCAGATCAACGCCATCTTCAATCACCGCTTTCTTCATCTCTTCGATATGGGCGCGCAGATAGTCGATGCGGTAGTCATCGTTGATCTGACCGTCCGCTTCCACCTTGTCGAAGGCACCGAAGCCGTTTTCCACGATAAACAGCGGTTTCTGATAGCGTTCATACAGCACGTTCAGCGAATAGCGCAGCCCCACCGGATCGATCTGCCATCCCCAGTCGGAGGCTTTGACGTGCGGATTCGGTACGTTGCCCGGGAAGCCGAACATGCCGTCGCTGCCGTCCACCGCGTTGGCCTGCAGCGCGTTGCTCATGTAATAGCTGAAGCCGATGTAGTCGGTGCAGCCCTCGCGCAGGATCTGCGCGTCCTGCGGCTGCATCTCGATCTTCAGCCCCTTGCGTTCCCAATCGCGCAGCAGGTAGCTTGGGTAGTAGCCGCGCATTTGCACGTCGGTATACAGATAGCGTTGGTGCATCGCCTCGACGGCGTACATCACGTCGTCCGGCTTGCAGGAATACGGGTAGAACGGCACGCAGGCCAGCATGCAGCCAATCTTGAATTCCGGATTGATCTGATGACCGAGTTTGACCACCTGCGCGCTGGCGATGAATTGGTGGTGCAGCACCTGATACAGTGCCTGTTCCGGGTGGTCTTCTTTGGTGTAGTCCACGCCGGAACAGCAGTAGCCGAACAGCGGGTAGCGGTAGTTGCTCTGGTTGTTGATCTCGTTGAAGGTCATCCAGTACTTCACTTTTTCGCGGTAGCGACGCATCACCACCTCGCTGAAGCGCACGAAGAACTCCACTACACGGCGATTTTTCCAGCCGCCGTAGGTCTTCACCAGATGGTAAGGCATTTCGAAGTGGGAGAGGGTGATCACCGGCTGGATGCCGTATTTCAGCAATTCGTCGAACAGATCGTCGTAAAACTGCAGTCCTGCTTCGTTCGGTGTCGCCTCGTCGCCGTTGGGGAAGATGCGTGTCCAGGCGATCGAGGTGCGGAAGCATTTGAAGCCCATCTCGGCGAACAACGCCACGTCCTGCTTATAGCGTCCGTAGAAATCCACCGCTTCGTGGTTGGGGTAGCGATAGCCATCGAGCACGCCGTCGGTCATCACGCGATCCACGCCGTGCGAGCCGCCGGACAGCACATCGGCGATGCTTGGCCCTTTGCCGCCCCGATCCCAACCGCCTTCAACCTGGTGCGCGGCGACCGCGCCCCCCCACAGAAAATCCTTCGGCAACTGTTTCATCGTTAATGTCTCATCGGTTTATTTAATGAAGGGTAATAACGCTGCGTCGAGAATAGAGTAGCAAGACCGAAAGAAATGTCACGATATAACAAATCACCGTGAAAAGTGATTTGTCACAATAAAAAAACAGCCTGTTTTATTTCGCTGAATTAATATGCCCGAGCCGTTTGCCGATGGTTTCAATAATGTAAAGCACGGGGATCTGCGTGGTGATATTGTGATGCCCGCCGATCAAATGCTGCGGAACGTGGTAGGAGAGATTGAAGTCCGCCAGCCGCGCCAATGAAGAGGTTTCGTTGTTGGTGATGCTGATAATCTTGCAGTGGTGCAGGCTGAACTGGCTGGCCAGACGCAGGATCTCTTCGGTTTCGCCGGTGACCGACAGCATGATCGCCACCGCGTTTTTATACATGTCGCTGTTGACGGGATAATAAGGATCGTCGATGTGGGTGCTGAATTTCCCAACGTTGGAAAAGAAACGCGCACCATATTTCCCTAATGCGCCTGAGGTGCTGATGCCGACGAAAATAATCCGCTCGGCGGCGGCGATATGTTGCACCGCCTGATCGATCAGCTGATTAAACTCTTCGTTGCTGACGCTTTTAAAAAAGCTGAGTATTTCACCGATGCCGGAATCGACCGGCGGCGTATCGCTCTGTTCGAGATACAGCTTGAAACGGATGCGAAATTCCGAATAGCCGTCGCAGCCCATTTTCTTGCAAAACCGCAGCACGGTGGTGGTGGACACGCCGGCGGCCTCGGCCAACTCGCGGATGGTCATATACATCACTTGATTCTTGTGTTTGCTGACGTAGTTATAAACCATCAGCTCCAGGGCGTTGAGCTCGGCGATTGCTTTATGGGTAAACATGAGTCGATCCGGCGGCTGAAAACGGGAAGCTTATCTGCGGGTTAACATAGCAAAATTCACCGCCGCTGGCACTGCCGGGCAAAAAGAAAAGCCGCACCAGTCAGGCGCGGCCCAGGGTTCACGACGAACAAAGTAAAACAAAACGTTCCGGAAGACATGCCATGAAAACGCGTTTCATCACACCGGGTTAGCATAGGTCAGCGGATCCCGGCGGCAAAATGCCGGTTTTTGCTTTCTAAAGTTAAAGAACGGCAAAGTTATGGCGTTGCATCTCTGGACATGGCGGCAGACAACAGCACCAGGCTCACGGCGTCGGCGCGCACGCCATCATGTGGGAACTGAAAAGCCGCAGGAGAAGGGCGCAAACGCGCGGTTCGAAGCCGGCCTCCGTCTGCTGCTCAATGGCGGCGAGGCCGCATTGACGAACGACAATAATCACGGGACGCAATCATAAAACTGGGCTTATCTATAGGAAATATATAGAAAATACCCACTTTTCGTTAAAGCCATGACGGCCACATTCCCTTAACATTACCAAGTCTTTTGATGATAATTATTAGCACGCTGTGAAATTATTCATCACAGTGATGTTACGGATTAAATCCGTTTGTTTAAGGGATAGTTTCACCATGGAAATCAATGTTAATGGCCGGGTGGTTCCACTCGGCGATATCGCGCCCGAAACGCCGCTGCTGTACGTTTTACGCAACGATCTGCAATTGAACGGCCCCAAATACGGCTGCGGCCTGGGAGAGTGCGGCGCCTGCACGGTGCTGATCGACGGTGTCGCCGCACGCTCCTGCTCAATGCCGCTGTCCGCCGTAGGAAACAAATCCGTCACCACGCTGGAAGGTTTGGGCACCTCGGAAACGCCGCATCCGGTGCAGCAGGGGTTTATCGATGCGCAGGCGGCGCAGTGCGGTTACTGCACCAACGGCATGATAATGACACTGGTCGCGCTGTTCGAACGTGAGCCGGAGGCGGACGAACAAACCATCAAGAAAGAGCTGGCCTACAACCTGTGCCGCTGCGGTACTCACATTGAGATCCTGCAGGCCGCCGCGCGCGCGCGCGTTCTGCTGGCCGAACGGAGGCAAGCATGAGCCGCCTCGAACTGACCCGCCGGCAACTGTTGCAGGCCGGCGGCGTGGTGATGGTCAGCAGCCTGTTGCCTGTGCCGTTTAGCGTTTTCGCTGCCGATTCGGTGACATCGCTCGCCGATCTGCCGTTGGATCGGGTGGACAGCTTTATCAGCCTCACCGCCGATGGGCGGGTGACGGCGTTCAACGGCCACGTCGATCTGGGCACCGGCATTCGCACCGCACTGGCGCAGATTGTCGCCGAAGAAATCGCCGTGCCGTTTGATCATGTCACGATGATCCTCGGCGATACGCAATGCACGCCGGATCAAGGGCCGACCATCGCCAGTGCCACCATTCAGGTGACGTCGGTGCCGCTGCGGCAGGCGGCGGCGCAGGTGCGCCACATGCTCACGGCGCTGGCGGCCAAAGCCTTCGAACTGCCGGCCGAACAGCTGACGGCGATGGCGGGGCACGTGTACGTGACGCAGAACCCGGGGCGCTCGTTAAGCTATGCGCAGCTGGCAAGCGGGCAGAATCTGCACGTGGCGCTGGATAAAAACGTACCGCTGAATAGCGAACGGCAGAGCCGCTATGTGGGCCGCTCTGTGGCCCGCGTCGATATTCCGGCCAAGGTCAGCGGTGAGCTGACCTATGTGCACGATCTGCGCTTGCCAGGCATGTTGCATGGCCGTGTGGTGCGCCCGCCATACGTAGGCGCCGACAGCAGCGCGCCGTTGGGCGGGGGCCTGCTGTCGGTGGATGAAAGTTCGATTGCGCACCTGCCAGGCATCGTGAAACTGGTGGTGATCAACGATTTCATCGGCATCGTGGCCGAACGCGAGGAGCAGGCGATCGCCGCCATGCGTCGGCTGAAAACGACCTGGAAACCCTGGACCGGATTGCCGGATCTGTCGCTGGAAGCACTGCCTGCCGCACTGGAGGCCAACCCAAAAACCGACCGCGTGCTGCGCGACGACGCGGGAACGGACGCTGCGTTGGCGGCGCTGCATAGCGAAGTGCAGGCAGACTATGTCTGGCCTTACCATCAGCATGCCTCGATCGGGCCTTCCTGCGCGGTGGCGGATGTCAAAAACGGCCGGGCGCAGGTGTGGTCCGGCACGCAGAACCCGCACGATCTGCGTAAGGATATCGCCAGGTTGCTCGAGCTGCCGCCTGAACAGGTGCACATTACTCGCATGGAGGCCTCCGGCTGCTATGGCCGCAACTGCGCCGACGACGTCTCGGCGGACGCGGCGCTGCTGGCTCAGGCCACCGGCCGACCGGTACGCGTGCAGCTGATGCGGGAACAGGAATCCGGCTGGGAGCCGAAGGGCACCGGCCAACTGATTCGGGTGCGCGGCGGCCTCGACGCGCAAAACCGGGTGGCGGCCTACGAGTTGAAAACCAGCTATCCCTCCAACAATGCCGTGACCTTGCCGCTGGTGTTGGCCGGTAAAGTGGCCAACCGGGCCGACGTGCAGCAGATGGGCGATCGCACCGCCATTCCGCAATACGAGTATCCGCACATGCGGGTGATCTGCCAGGACGCCGCGCCGATCGTGCGGGCTTCGTGGATGCGCGGCGTTTCGGCTCTGCCCAACGTGTTCGCCCATGAGTCTTGGATCGATGAGCTGGCCTGGCGCGCCGGCGAGGACCCGATTGCGTTTCGCCTGCGCTATCTGAACGATCCGCGTGCGGTGGCCCTGATTGAAGCCCTGAAACGGCAGGCTAACTGGCAAGACGGCCCGGCGCACCGGTCACGCGCCGCCGGCGCCGAAGTGGTGAGCGGCCGCGGTTTCGCCTATGCGCGCTATTTTCACAGCAAGTTCCCCGGCTTCGGTGCCGCCTGGGCGGCCTGGGTGTGCGATCTCAGCGTCAACCGCCGCTCCGGGCAGATCACGCTCGATAAAATTTTCGTGGCGCATGACTGCGGCCGCATGATCAACCCGGCCGGGGTACGCCATCAGGTGCACGGCAACATTATCCAGTCCGCCAGCCGGGTGCTGAAAGAGTTTGTGACCTTCAACGAGACGGGGGTGACCTCATTGGACTGGGGCGGCTATCCGATCCTGCGCTTCGACGAACTGCCGCAGATCGATATCCAGCTGATCGATCGCCCGGAGGAAGCGCCGATGGGCGCCGGAGAATCCGCCTCGGTGCCGAGTGCCGCGGCGATCGGCAACGCGCTGTTTGACGCGCTCGGCGTACGCCTGCGCGAAGTGCCGTTCACGCCGGCGCGGGTGCTCGCCGCGCTGCGCACTCAGACCGGCCATTAACCCCCCGTAACGAACAAGGACAGCCATAATGAGTAAGATGAAAAAAATCGTCGGGTGGGGCGGCGTCACGGTGCTCGCCGTTGTGGTGGCCGGCGTTGTCGCCAGTTGGCAACCGGAAATCGCGCCGCTCGCCGCCGATGCGACGCACAGCTTCAGCCAGGCGCAGATCGCCCGCGGCAAAACGCTGGCCGATCTCGGCGATTGCGCGGTGTGCCACACCCGTTCGGGCGGCGAACGCAACGCCGGCGGGTTGGCGATGGAGATCCCCTTCGGCACCATTTACACCACCAACATTACGCCGGACGTGGAAACGGGCATCGGCAGCTGGAGCTATGCGGCGTTTGAACGCGCCATGCGCCACGGCGTCGATCGCCAGGGCCGCTATCTCTATCCGGCGTTTCCCTATACCGCCTTTACCCGCACCCGCGACGACGATCTGCAGGCGCTGTACGCCTACCTGATGTCACAGCCGCCGGTCAACTACCGGCCGCCGGCCACCGATCTGCACTTTCCGTTCAATATCCGCCAGGGCATCTTCGCTTGGAACCTGCTGTTCCTGACGCCGGGCGCGATGCAGGAAAACCCGGCCCAAAGCGCCGCCTGGAACCGGGGCGCCTATCTGGCCGAAGGGCTTGGGCATTGCAGCGCCTGCCACTCGCCGCGCAACGTGCTGTTCGGCGAGAAAACCGGTGGCGACCACCTGGCAGGTGGCGTAGCGGAGGGCTGGACGGCGCCCGCGTTGACCGGTCGTTCACCCGCTCCGCTCGATTGGACGCAGCAGGATCTGGTCGATTTCATGCGTACCGGTTACTCGGCCAACCACGGCGTGGCCGCCGGCCCGATGGCGCCGGTGATCGAAGAAGGGGTGTCCCGTTTGCCGCAGGCCGATCTGCAGGCGCTCGCCGTTTATCTGCGCAGCTATCATCCTGAAACGGCGGCGGGCGCAACGGCGGCCACGTTGAACGCTCAGGCGGAACGGCAGGTGGAGCCTTTGAGCTCGCAAGGCGCGCGGCTGTTTTCCGGTGCCTGCATGGCTTGCCATGCGCAGGAAAAAGGTGCGCAGATGGCGGGGGTGAGGCCTTCATTGGCGCTGAACACCAACCTGTTTGCCGAGGCGCCGGACAACGCCATTCGCGTGGTGTTGGATGGCATACAGCGGCCGGCGAATGCCGAACTGGGGTATATGCCGGGCTTCCGCCATAACCTGGATGACACGCAGATCGCCATACTGCTCAACTACCTGCGGCAGCACTATGCCGGTCAGGCGCCGTGGCCCGATCTGGCGGCTCAGGTCGGCCGCTTGCGCGCCGAAACCGCACAGAAATAGCCGCCGGGGGCTGGACAGCCGCGCCGCGTTGGTGACAATAGGGCCTTTCACATGGACAGAGGCAGTAAAATGAATACGTTAGACGCAATCCGCCAGCGCCGTGCCACCAAGCAGTTCGATACGCAGTACGTGATGACGCTCGAAGAGAAAAAAGCGTTGCTGACTATCGCGCTGCAGGGCGCTCCCAGCGCTTTTAACCTGCAGCACTGGCGCCCGCTGCTGATCGAAGACCGCGCGCAGCGCGAGAAAATTCGCGAGGCGGCGTGGGGACAGGCGCAGGTGACCGACGCATCGATGCTGGTCGTGCTGTGTGGCGATCTGTCGAGCTGGGAGTCACAGGTAAAAAACGTTTGGGCCGAGGCGGCGGAGCCGGTACAGCAGTTCATGATCCCGGCCGTCGATCAGTATTACCGCGGTAAGCCACAGGTGCAGCGCGACGAAGTGATGCGCAGCAGCGGCATCTTCGCCCAGACGTTGATGCTGGCGGCCAAGGCGCAGGGTTACGACTCTTGCCCGATGGACGGGTTTGATTTCGACGCCGTGGGCGAGATCATCAACAAACCTGCGCACTATCAGATCGCGCTGATGGTCGCCATTGGCAAGGCGGCAGGGCAACCCTATCCGCGCATCGGCAAACTGCCGTTCGACGACGTGGTGAAAACCGACCGTTTCTGATCTGAACGGTGAATGACAAAAGGGAAGGCTCGTGCCTTCCCTTGTTTTTTGCGACGCACAGTTCGTTCCAGTAGCTGAAACGGATGCGCCGTTGCAGGCGGTGATGCCACATAGTCAACTCCTTCTACCCTACACGGTTTAAATAAATATCACCGCGCCGAGCGCAAGACGAATGCCTTATTGTGCATAGCTTGCCCGCCTGTCGGGATTAGCCGATTTTATCGGCCCGTCGGATGACCGGCGGGATCCGCCAGCCGAAGTTCATGCCCGCCGCGGCGCCCAGGATCGCCAGCGTGCCCAGCAGCTGCAGCAGGCTGAGGCGGTGGCCGAACACCGCCCAGTCCACCACGATCGCCACCGCCGGGTAGATGAACGACAGGGCGCCGACCAGGGCCGTGGGGATCTTCTGAATGGCACCGTACAGCAGCGTGGACATCAAGCCGGTATGCACCAGGCCGAGGGTCGCCAGCAGCAGCCAGTCGACGGGGGCAGCAGGCAGCGTGGCCAGGCCGGCGAATGGCGCCAGCGCCAATGCGCCTACGGTCAGCTGAATCAACACGATCAACTGCGGCGGCAGCGTGGCCAGCTGTTTGACGATCGCCGCCGCAATGGCGTACATCAGGGCCGCGCCCAGCGCCAGCGCCACGCCGAACAGGTAGTCATCGCCGCCGGCGCTATTTTGCCGGCCGGTGACGATCAACACCATCCCGCCGAATGCCAACAGAAGCCAGCCCAGCCGATTAGCCGTCAGTTTTTCGCCGAACAGCAGCGCCCCCAGTGCCACCAACATGAACGGCTGAACGTGGTAGGTGACGGTGGCGACAGCGATCGAGGCATGTTTATAGGCGGCAAACAGCAGCGTCCAGTTGAGCACCAAAGCGATCCCCCCCAGAATGGCGAAGACCAGTTGGCGCCGGTTGATCGCGCCTTGTTTCAACTGACCGAGTGCGGCGCAGGTCGCCAGCATGGCCAGCGCGCCGAACGCGCAGCGCCAAAACACCACCGTCGCAGGCGGTTGCCCCAAAACGAGCACCGGCCACCCCACGGTGCCGGAGATGGTCATGGCGAGGATCATTTGCACTGCGCCGCGCGTTTTCGTTTTCATGTCGTTTTCCTCGTTGCCTGACCGTACTTGTAGTGAAGCGGCTTAATCATTAAAATGAACAATCGGACATTATGATGAACATGAACGCATTTGTTCGTCAAGTCGAACAAATGGATGGCATAGCGAACAATGAGTGACAATCGGATGCAGAACATCACGCCCATCGGCCTGCTGTCGGCGGCAATCCGCCGCGAACGGGAGCGGCTGAGCCTGTCGGTGACCGAGCTGGCGAAACGCGCGGGCATCGCCAAATCCACGCTGTCGCAGCTGGAAGCCGGCAGCGGCAATCCCAGCCTGGAAACGCTGTGGGCGCTGGCGATGGCGCTGGACGTGCCGGTCAGTCGGCTGATTTCACAGCCGAGCAGGCAGGTGCAAGTGATCCGGGCCCATGAGGGAACGCCGGCGCTGTCGGAGCAGGGCAACTACGCCGCCACGCTGCTGGCCACCTGCCCGCCGGGGGCGCAGCGCGACATTTACCGGCTGCGGGTGCAGCCCGGCGAAGCCAAAGTTTCCCGGCCGCATCCCCCCGGTACCGTCGAGCATGTGATCATCAGCAGCGGGCGGGCACGCCTCGGGCCGGCGGACCAACCGCAGGAGCTGAGCGCCGGCGATTACATCAGCTACTCCGCCGATCGAGAGCACGTTTTCGAGGCGCTGGAGCCGGAGACCACCGCCGTGATGCTGATCGAACAGGGCTAGCCCCGGCGTTGAAGGTCCGTTTATTGAAAATGATTCTCAATTATATTAGTGTGCCCGCCTGTTTTGACGCCGGGACGGGCGCATAGCCCGGCGTCGCCGTTTATTGCCCTTCAAGGACCGAAGATGAAAATCGCTATTCCTTCCATGCTGTTATTCGCCGGTTTGACGGCAACGCACCCGGCCACCGTGTTGGCCGTTACACCGCCCGCCACGGCGGATCAGGGCCAGAACGACACGGCCAACAACGATTTCAGCTTCGTGCGCTATCGCGCGGATTACCGCGTCAACGCCAATGCCACCAACGTGAAGACGGAAAGCTACGAAGTGCTGCTGAAGACCAAGGCGGCGGTCGAGAAATTCAGTCAGATTCGCCTGAGTTACAGCGAAAAAATGGAAACGCTGGAGGTGGTCGCCGCCTATACGCTGACCGCCGACGGCCAGCGCCACGACGTGGCGCCCGATCGCATCTACACCCAAGAGAGTTACTCCAGCGCCACGGCGCCGCTGTATGCCGATCGCAAAGTGCGCGTCATCGTGTTCTCCAACCTGGCGCCGGGATCGCGCGTGGTGTATGAACTGCGCCGCACGCAAAACACGCCGTACTTCCCCGACTATTTCGGCCTGTGGGAGACATTCAGCGTTTTCGATCAGTTCGACGATGCCGAAGTGACCCTGCAGGCGCCGGCCAAGCTGCCGATGCATATTTTCACGCGCGGCGTGGCGGGCGGGGACAAGCCGCAGATCCGCGAGGGGCAGGCGCACTGGCGTTGGCATTATTCGCGCAGCGCACCGATGAAGGCGCAAAACTGGGCGGCGGACAGCTGGACTTTCAGCCCGACCATCATGGCCAGCACCTACCGCGAGTGGCCGCAGTTGGCCAAGGCCTACCAGCTGAAGGCCGGCGCGGCGGCGAAGGTGACGCCGGGCATTCAGGCGCTGGCGGACAACATCACCGCCGGCATCAGCGATCGGCGCGAGCAGGCGGAGGCTCTCTATCGCTGGGTGGCGCAAAACATTCGCTACGTGGCGGTGTATCTGGGCAACGGCGGGCTGGAGCCGAATTCGGCGCAGAGCATTCTCGACAACCACTACGGCGACTGTAAGGACCACGTGGTGATCCTGGAGGCGCTGCTCGCCGCCAAAGGCATTGCAAGCTCGCCGGTGCTGATCGGCATGGACGAAGGCCCGATACTGCCTAAAGTGCCGTTGCTCAGCCGCTTTAATCACGCCATCACCTACGTGCCGGAGTTTAAACTGTACCTGGATTCCACCAATCCGTGGGCGCGATTCGGGCAACTGCCGGAGGGCGACCTGGGGGCGCCGGTGCTGCTGACGCGCGACGCCAAGCTGGCGCGCACGCCGGGCAGCGACGAGCAGCCGGTCAAAAGCGCGCTGAGCGTCGATTTCGTGTTCGACAAAGCGGGCAATCTGCACGGGCAAACCGAGCGGCGGCTGAGTGAAGTGGAAGAGATTGACCTCCGGGGCTACTTCTCGCAGATCAACCGCCAGAACCGGGCGCAGGCCGAAGCATCGATCATGTCCGCCTCCGGCATCGACGGCAGCGGCGAGGTGGCGATGAACAGCGATCCGCTGGATCTCAAAAAACAGTTCGGTTATCGCTTCCGTTTCAAGGCCGACGACTACGTCGACTTCGGCGTGGTAGGCGGCATGACGCTGCCTAATCCGCCTGGCGGCAAATCGTTCCGCACGCTGTATACCACCACGGCGGCACCGGGCAACGAAACGCCGTTCTACTGCAGCGCGCAGCGCTACGACGAAACCTACCGTCTGCAGCTGCCGGCCAACGTGCCGATCATCGCCATTCCGCAAGACAGGCAGTTCCGCAATGCGGCGGGCGATTATCACGTGGCGTGGCGGCGCGACGGGCAGCAGGTGATCGTCAATCATCAGCTGCAGGTGAACGCCATTCGCGGCAAGGAGGCGCTGTGCCAGGCGCAGGATTACCCGGCGTTCCGCGAGCTGTTCCAGCAGGTGCGACGCGGTTTCCGCGGCCAGGTGGTGTACGGCGAATTAGCCAACGGCAAGTAAGCCGATGCCCCGCCACGTTCGGTGGCGGGGCGCAGTCCTCAATTGAACTCGCCCGCGACCTCGGACCACAGGCTGACGCGGCAGCCGCGCGAGGCGAAATAGTCCATCTCGCGCTTGATGCCGCCGCTCTCTTGCCAACCCGGTAAATCGAGCACGATCAGCTCATCCATCGCCGCCATGAACAGGGCGTCGATAGGCGCCCATAGCTTGCCGATGGCGGTTTTATCGAGCTCTTGCAAACACTGGTTGATCGGATGCGACATGCTAACCTGGCTAAAAACGGCACTGCCGGCGCGCACGATAGCGGCGGCAACGTCGTTGCACGCGATAAAGCGTTGCTGCACGATGTTGGCGTCGGCGTGGCTGTAGGGGCAGGCCAAAAATATCTTTCTCATTACCGTTTTCTCTCTCAATAAATAGTCCGTGGTGAAAAAAGGGCGCAGCTTCCCCGTGAGGCGGCGCCCCATTTGTTTTTTATGCTTCAGGGATAAATTCAGCGAGCGGCGGCGGCGATGGCCGTCGACTGCCTTTGCGTCTGTTCTTTTTCCAGTAATTCGGCTTCCGGCACCGAGATCTTGATGGCGATCAGGACAGCAATCATGCCGCCGAGGAATTTACCCATCATGATCGGCAACACCAACGAAGGTTGGAAGTTGGCGGTAAACGCCAGGTGATCGCCCAACGTCGCCTGCGCACAAATACCGAAGGCGACGCACAGCACCTTATCGCGCGCCCGCATGCCTTTGAACAGGTGATAAACCGCGATGATATTGGCCAGCACCATAATAAAACCCAGTGCACCGGTATCCGACAGGCCGAGTTTTCTGCCGATGAAATGCATCGGCCTACGGCAATAGCGCTGGAACAAATAACAAATGGGGAATGTGCCCGCCAGCATAATGCCGATGTAACCGGCAATCTCGATAGCGCGGAATAATTCGTCTTTGTCGGCGAATAACGGATCGAATACCCAGCCGCCGAAGACCTTTTTAAACACGCCGGTAAAATGCTCGATGATGCACAGCGCCAACACCAGTTTGATAAAGGCGTCCGCCGCCTTGCCGAAGATCAGGAACCCTTTCACCATGGCCGCCGGCCGCAGCTTCAGGCCCAGCGCCAGCAGGAAACACAGGGCAAACAGCGGCGACAGCAGCCGCAGCGCCTGCAGGAAGTCCAGCTGCAGATAGTGCGCAGCGGCCGAAGTGGTGGAAATGATCTCCCTGACCGGCAGGTTGTTGAAGGTGATGGTCACCAGGGCGATCAGCACGGCGAACGGAATGCTGATCAGGCCCGCCATCGCGCCCAGCGCCAAATATTTATGGTCGTCGCGGTTCAGCATGATAAGCCCGACCGGGATCAGGTACACGATGCTGGCGCCGGAGGTGTACCCCACCAGCATGGCGACGATCCACATATCGCGGTTGGCGGCGATGGCGTCGGCCAACTGATAGCCGCCCATGTCCACAGCGATCACCGCCAGCGCCGCGATCGAGGCATCGGAACCCAGCGCCGAGAAGAAGGGGCCGATGCTGTACATGATCAGGTAAGAGATGATCGGGATCGCCGCCATGATGCCCGCCTGGGCGAGAAACACCGGGCCGATGGCATGAATGCCGTTGACGAACTCGCGCCCCAGTTCACCTTCCGGTTTGACGATCGACGCCAGCGCACCGATCAGGGTGCCGGCCATGATGATATAGATGATGAAATTACCGAACTCAGCCATGGTGTTCCTCCTGCGATGAACGTAAGCCGCGCGAGCGCGCGATGATTTCCTGATAGCGGGCGAACCAAACAGCCATATCGATCTTGGCGGGTTCCGTCACTTCATAGCGGTTGAGCACCTTGAGCGGCTGTTCCACGCCCAGCCCTTTACGCGCCAACAGCGCCACGCCCTGGGCGGTGATCTCCTTATTGGCAGGCGTAACGATGCGCTTTTGGATCAGATTGGCGAGGAACTGCGTGAAATAGCGGTTGGCGGACAGACCGCCGTCCACCGAAATGCTGTCGCCGATCGGTTTCAACTTATCCATGGCGTTGATCACCTCGGCGGAACGCATGGCGATGCCTTCGAGGATCGATTGCAGCAGATCCTTGCGTTCGGTTTCCAGCGACAGGCCGGCCCACACCCCTGCGGCGGAGCGATCCCAATACGGGCAGGCCAGCCCAGAGAGCGCAGGCACAAAGGCCAGGCCGCGCGCGATGGCCGGCTGAGCCGAGAAATCGCCGAACTCATCGAAGTCGTTGAACAGGCCTATCTTTCTCGCCCAGTTAATGGCGGAGGCCGCGTTATAAACGCCGCCGTCCAGGCCATACACCGGCGCGCTGCCGGCCAGCTTCCAGCACAGCGTGGGCAACAGGCCGGACTCGCCGGCGTCGATCGGGCGCGGCCCGGTGATCGCCTGTAAAAAGGCGCCAGTACCGAAGGTGATCTTCATCTGCCCCGGTTGATGGCAGCCGTGGCCGTATGTACCGGCAAACTGGTCGACGATGCAGGCCGTCAGCGGAACCGGTTTGCCGTTGAGTGCGACGTCACCGAAGTGGCCGATGTTATCTCTGACCTCGGGCAGGCTGTCGATCGGCACGCCGAACAAACGGCATAGCTCTTCGTCCCACTGCAGGGTGTGAATGTTGAACAACGAGGTGCGCGAAGCCGAGTTATAGTCGGTGAGATGCCGGCCGCACAGGTGGAACAGGAAGAAAGCGTCCATGGTGCCGAGGCGCAGGCGCCCGCGTTGCGCCAGCTGCCTGGCCCCCGGCGCGTTGTTCATCAGCCAGCCCATCTTGCTGGCGGAGAAGTAGGTATCGAGCGGCAGGCCGGTTTTCGCCATCACCAGCGGCTCGACCCCTTCGCGTTTTAGACGTTGGATCTCCGGCTCGGTACGCTGATCTTGCCAAATGATGGCATTGTACAGCGGCAGGCCGCTGTCGGCGTCCCAGGCCAGCAGGCTTTCGCCCTGGTGCCCTAAGCCGATGGCGTCCACCATGTCACATTGGCTGAGACAGCGTCGGATATTCGCCAAAATCTCCAGAGCGTCGTGTTCCACCCAGCCCGGATTAGGGGTGATTTGCTTGTGTGGCATGCTGGCCGGCGAATGGTGCCTGCCATCCTCGCCGAACACCACGACCCGGGTTCCGGTGGTTCCCTGATCAATCGCGGCATAACGTTGATTCATCATTGCTTCACTCTCTTATAGGTTTTGTTTTTTATTGTGCCTGGTGTTGGTTGTGTGACCGTTTTAATAATCTATCTTCAATTTCACACATTAAAGCAACATAAATCACAAGATAAAATAACCTCGCGTGATCGACCTCATACTTTTTGCTTATCACCACGTCTTGCGGCTTTTTTTTTGGGAGTTGTGTTGTTTTTGCCATTTCAAATGCGATTATTGTGTGGTTTTATTGTGGGTATCACATAGAAACGGGACATCAGCATGATGGAAGAACAAACGGGTTGGGACATTGTCGTGATTGGCGGCGGTGTGGTCGGGTGCGCGGTATTCCGCAAATTCTGCCTGATGGGCGCCCGTACGCTGTTGTTGGAAAAGGGGGGCGATATCCTGTCCGGCGCCAGCAAAGCCAACAGTGCGCTGCTGCATACCGGCTTCGATGCGCCGTGCGGCAGTCTGGAGTTGCGCTGCATGCAGGCCGGCTACCGGGAATTTATCGCTATCCGCGAACGACTGAATTTGCCGCTGCTGCCCACCGGCGCGCTGGTCGTAGCCTGGGACGAGCAGCAGTTGGCGGCGCTGCCCGCGATCGTGCAGCAGGCGCATGACAACGGCGTGCTGGACGTGGCGCAGATCGACGCCGCCGAATTGTACCGCCGCGAGCCGCAGCTGGCGCCAGGCGCATTGGCGGCGGTAGAGGTGCCGGGAGAGAGCGTGATCGATCCCTGGAGCACGCCGCTGGCTTACCTGACGCAGGGCGTCAAACACGGCGGCGAGTATCGCTTCAACACCGAGGTGACCGGTGCCGAGCGCTTGCCGACAGGCTGGCGGCTAACCAGCAACCGGGGCGAGTTTCACGGCAAAATCGTCATCAACTGCGCGGGCAATCAGGGGGACCGGGTGGAAAATTTCTGCCATCAGCCCGAGTTTGAAATCCGGCCACGTAAAGGGCAGTTCCTGGTATTTGACAAGGCCGCCGCCGGGCAGGTCAACGCCATCATCTTGCCGGTACCGACGGCGATCACCAAAGGGGTACTGCTGTCGAAAACCATCTTCGGCAACCTGTTGCTGGGGCCGACCGCCGAAGAACAGCAGGATCGCGAGACGGCGACGGTCGACGAAACCAAAATGCGCGAGCTGATCGAACAGGGCACCCGGCTGCTGCCCGCGTTGGCAAATTACAGCGTGACTGCCAGCTATGCCGGATTGCGCCCGGCGACCGAGCAGAAACACTACCGCATTCAGCACTATCCCGAGCGGCAATGGATCTGCGTGGCGGGCATTCGCTCCACCGGCCTGACGGCGGCGCTCGGCATCGCGCAATACGTGGAACAGCTTTACCGCGACCATTTTACGCCGTGCTTCACACCGACAACGCCGCAAACCGTGCATTGGCCGCAGATGCCGATGCTCGCCGACTACGCGCTGCGCGATTATGCGCGCCCGGACAACGGCGGCATCGTGTGCCATTGCGAGCTGGTGACCCAGCGGGAAATCGAGGCGGCGTTCGATTCCGCCGTGCCGCCGGAATGCATCGGCGGGTTACGGCGCCGCACGCGCGTGATGATGGGGCGCTGCAACGGGTTTTATTGCAGCAGTCGGGTGGCGGAAATGGTGGGCGATCGTTTTGGCCAGACGCTGGCCGTAGGGAGCATTGATGAAAACTGAGTATCAGGTGGCGATTGTCGGCGCCGGGCCGGCCGGGATCGCGGCGGCGACCGCACTGCGACAGGCGGGGATCGAGGATGTGGTGATCCTGGAGCGGGAGCAGCAAGCGGGTGGTGTACCCAGGCACTGTCGGCACCCCACCTTCGGGCTGCAAACGTTTTACCGGCCGATGCTCGGTTCCACCTATGTCGATAAGATACTGGCTCGCGCCGGGCAGGTGGAGATCCGCACCGGCGTAACGGTGCTCGCCATCAAGCCTGAGGGGGAGCTGACCATCACGGACCGCCGTGGCGTCAGTACCTTGAAAGCGCAGCGGGTGATCCTGGCGACCGGCGTGCGCGAGACGCCGCGCCATCCGCGCTTGGTGAGCGGCCTGCGGCCACAGGGGGTGCTGACCGCCGGCGCGCTGCAACAGTTCGTCTATCTGCGCGGGCTGCAGCCGGGCAAAGCGCCGGTGGTGGTCGGCACCGAGCTGGTCAGTTTCTCCGCGCTGTGGACGCTGCGCAACGCCGGCGTGCGTGCCGTCGCCATGATTGAAAGCGGCGGCAGGCCCATTGCCTGGCGTCTGAGCGCGCTCTATGCGCGCCTGATGGGAGTACCGATCCACTATTATTCGCGGGTGACCGACATTGCCGGCCGCGATCGGGTCGAATCCATTGAGGTGGAAAACCGCCGCGGGGAGAAGCAGCGCATCGCCTGCGACAGCCTGATCTTCACCGGCCGCTTCACCGGGGAGTATACGTTGGTCCGCCAGAGCCACCTGGCACAGAGGCCGGACAGCGGCTGCCCGCTGACCGATCAGTTCGGCCGCTGTTCCGACGCCGCCTATTTCGCCGTCGGCAACATGCTGCATCCGGCGGACATGGGCGACCAGTGCTATCAGGAAGGGCTGCGCGTTGGCGAAGCCGTTGCCCGCTCCCTGCAGCGCACGCTGCCGCCGCCGCGGCAAATTCTCCCGGTGTGGCATGACGAGCGGATTCGCTTGACCGCACCTGCCAATGTGGCGCTGATCGGCAAACCCACCACGGTCACGATCAATATGCGGGTGGAGCAAGCGGTGTCCGGTTCGGTGGTGGTGCGTCTGGGCGAGGAGGTGCTGTATCGCAAAACGCATCGCTGCCTGCCGGAACGGCGGATCCTGCTGCGCAACATCGCTTTGCCGGCCGACGGTGAACGTGACGCGCTGCACATCAGCATCGAATCCGCCGGGTGAACGACGGCAACGGCTTGCGTCTAACGCCCTGAAACCCGTAGTATTCCGTCAGTTGACGCCGCGAGTCTCGGCGGAAGCAGTCACTCTTACTTAAGGCAGCGAGTGTAATGTGAATGGATATCTCTAATTCCGTGGATAGGCGCAATGAAATACTGGCGCTGATCCAGGCCAACGGCCGGGTTTACGTGAATGAGCTGGCGGATAAATTCCAGGTTTCGCAGGAAACCATTCGGCGCGATCTGAACAAGCTGGAAGATTATCGGCTGATCAAGAAGATCCACGGCGGTGCGGTCAGCAGCCAGTTCAAATTCGAGCATGAATTCAACGAGCGGGCCAAAATCGCCGAGGCCGAGAAACGCGCCATCGCGGAGAAAGCGGTAACGCTGATCCAGCCGGGCGATACGGTGTTCGTGGATTTCGGCTCCACCACGCTGGAGTTCGCCCGGCAGTTGGCGACAGTCGATCAGCTGACGGTCATTACCAATTCGCCGCTGATCGCTAACGTTTGTCTGGAAAATGCCTCTATCGACGTGGTGTTGATCGGCGGGCAGTTCATCGGATCCAAAATGGAGTGCCTGGGGGCGATCGCGTTGAATAACATCGAGGCGTTTTTCGCCGATTACGCCATCATCGGCGCCGGTGCGGTCAATGTGCAAACCGGGGTGATGGATCAAAACGTCAATGAGGCGGCCATCGCGCGCAAAATGATTGCGCAGAGCCGCAAATGCATCGTGCTGGCGGACGAAAACAAGCTGCGCGGGCATGCGATGACGCTGGTGGCCAAATGGCCCGAGATCGATTATCTGGTGACCTCCGACAGCGGCAACGCGCTGGAAGGGCTGGTTTTCCCGGCCAACGTCAATGTGTTGGTCGCGCAGGTATAAAGGGTTTTGAGAAACCTTTCTCCGGGCAGAACGATCCGGAGAAAGGCTCCCAAACCGCTTCCGCTAGGCGATGTTGACCTCGCGCACCTCTTTGGATCTCAGCGTTACGCGGATCGGCACCGATTTGTACGAAGGCGTGCCGCTTTCCTCATCGATGTAATGCAGCGGCACCAGCACGTTGGCCTCCGGATAATAGGCGCCGACCGAACCGGCTGAAATGTTGTAGGCGATCACCGTGATGCCCTCCAGGCGTTGAGTGCAGCCGGGCAACGCCGTTTCCAGGTCGACCACGTCGCCATGCTCCAGCCCCAAACGTTGCAGATCGCTGTCATTCATGAACAAGACGTCGCGCCGGCCGAAAACCCCACGGTAGCGGTCATCCAGGGCATAGATGGTGGTGTTGTACTGATCGTGGCTGCGCAGCGTAATCAGCCGCAGCGTGTCTTTGTCTGCGACCGTCTCGTCTTCATGCAGCCCGCTGAACACGGAAAACATCGCTTTGCCCGTCGCCGTCGGCCACTGGCGCTCGGTCGGCGGCAACGGCATGCGGAAACCGCCCGGCTGGCGAATGCGCGCATTGTAATCGTCGAAGCCTGGAATGGTTTTTTCGATCAGATCGCGGATCACGTCATAATCTTCGATCAGCTCATCCCAGGGCACCTTGCTGGCGGGCATCACCGCCTTGGCCATGCCGGCCACGATGGCGGGTTCCGAACGCAGCAGTTCCGACGCCGGTTTTAGTTTGCCGGACGAGGCATGCACCATCGACATCGAATCCTCCACCGTCACCGATTGCCGCCCGCCGGCCTGCAAATCCAGCTCGGTGCGCCCCAGGCAGGGCAGAATGAGGGTTTCTTTCGCCACCAACAGGTGGCTGCGGTTGAGTTTGGTGCCGATATGCACGCTTAACTCCAGCGCCTTCATCGCCGGGAAGCTCTGCTCGGGGTCCGGCAGCGCCACGGCGAAGTTGCCGCCCAGGCAGATCAACGCTTTTGAGGCACCGTCGATCATCGCCTGCATGCACTTCACGGCATCATGGCCGTGGGCTTTGGGCGGCGTGAAGCCAAACACCGTTTCCAGCTTCGTCAAAAAATCGGCCGAGGGTTTTTCGGTGATACCGACGGTACGGTTGCCTTGCACGTTGGAGTGGCCGCGCAGCGGGCAGATGCCGGCGCCCGGTTTGCCGATGTTGCCGCGCATCAGCAGCAGATCGGCGATCAGGCGCACGTTGGCGGTGCCTTTATTGTGCTGCGTAATGCCCATGCCGTAGGTCACGATAGTGGCGTTGGATTTTGCGTAGGCGGCGGCGACCTGTTCCAGATCCCGGCGCGCCAGGCCGCTCTCTGCTTCGATAGCCTCCCAACGGGTAGCCACCAGATCGGCGGCGAAAGCCGAAAACCCTTCCGTGTGCTCGGCAATAAAGGCGTGATCCACGGCATTGCCTTGTGTTTCATCCAATTGCAGCAGCGCCTTGGCGATGCCTTTCAGCGCCGCGGCGTCGCCGCCGGCTTTGACCTGATAGTAGGTTGAAGCGATAGGGGTCGAACTGTAGGTCGCCATTTCAATGACGTTTTGCGGATCGGTGAAACGCTCGAGCGCCCGCTCGCGCAGCGGGTTGAACACGATGATCGGCACCTTTTTGCGCGCCAGCTCATGCAGCGTGCCCATCATGCGTGGGTGATTGGTGCCCGGATTGTGACCGATGGAGATAATCAGCTCCGCGCTGTCAAAATCGTCCAGCGAGACGGTGCCTTTGCCGATGCCAATGGACTGCGGCAGACCAACGCTGGTCGGCTCATGACACATATTGGAACAGTCTGGGAAGTTATTGCTGCCGAACTCCCGCGCGAACAGCTGGAACAGATAGGCCGCCTCATTGGACGCCCGGCCGGAGGTATAAAACTCTACCTGCTCCGGCGGCAGCGTCTGCAAGACGGCGGCAATGCGTTGAAACGCCTCGTCCCAGGCCAGCGGGCGCAGGGTATCCGTCCCGGCATCATAGAACAGCGGGGTTGTCAGACGGCCATAGTCTTCCAGCTGGTAATCGGTTTTCTGCAGCAACGACGTCACGGTGTTTTGCGCCAGAAATTCGGGCGTCACACGCTTGCTGGTCGCTTCCCAGGTCACGGCTTTAGCGCCGTTTTCGCAGAACTGGAAGGTGGAGCGATGCTCTTTATCCGGCCATGCGCATCCCGGGCAATCAAATCCGTCGGGTTGATTGGTGCGCATCAGCGTCACCGGTGCCTCTAAGGAATCCATCTGCGTGCGCACGGCGATGGCCGTCGCTTTCAGTGCGCCCCAACCGCCGGCGGGCCCATCGTAGGGATGAACCCCGGGTACTGATCGTCTTTTCGCCATTGTTGTTTGCCTCCGACACCGCTTACGATAAATGCAGGTGATTGATTTACTATGAATATTATCTTTATCGTCCAAGACGGAACGCAGGCGCCGCGGTCGCTAAACGCAGGCCTGTCGATTCAGTATAGATGAGTGAAAAAGGGGGCAGCGGCAGTCTGTGCAGGGAGAGTGGCAGCCCGTCTAATCAGAGGCGGGCCGCCGGGCTTGTTACTTTTTCACCACCAGGCCCACACCGCGGCCGCGCGGATCGGACGCGGTTTCCGGCGTGCGACCATCAATGCGGATAGCCTGAATATCCCCCATGTACCAGCCCTGATCTTCAAGGGTATAGCCCATGGCTTTCAGCTCGTCCGCCGGTTTGCCGGTCAGCGGTGCAAAGCTGTCATAGTAGAGGGTGTCCTTTGGTAACAGCTGGTGGTGCACGCGCTGGGCGGCCACCGCCTGCGCCAGCGGCAGATGGTAATCGTAGAGGTTGTTGATTACCTGGAAGATCGAAGTGAAGATGCGCGATCCACCCGGCGTGCCGATCACCAGACTGACCTCGCCGTCGCGGGTGACAATGGTCGGGCTCATCGAGGAGAGCATGCGCTTGCCGGGTTCAATGGCGTTGGCGTCACTGCCGACTACACCGAAGGCATTGGCGACGCCGGGTTTGGCGCTGAAGTCGTCCATTTCGTCGTTGAGCAGGAAGCCGGCGCCTTTGACCACCACGCCGCTGCCGAAGTCCCAGTTGAGCGTATAGGTGTTGCTGACCGCGTTGCCGGTGGCATCGACGATCGAGAAGTGGGTGGTTTGGTGGGTTTCCAGCCCCGGCCGCACCTGCTCGGTCGGCGAGATTGCCGTCGGGTTGATCTCGGCGGCGCGTTTTTGCAGGTAGTCGGGGGCGATCAGCTGCGCTTCCGGCACTTTAGTGAAATCCGGGTCGCCGAGGTAATCGGCGCGATCGGCGAATACGCGTTTTTCGATTTCCGCCAGCAGGTGAATATAGCGCGCCGAATTTAGCGGCACGCCCTTGAAGTCGGCGGTGCGATCCTCTTTTATCCCCAGCAGCTGCGCCAGCGCAATGCCGCCTGAGCTGGGCAGCGGGGCGGTATACAGGGTATTGCCGCGCCAGCTGATGCGCATTGGTTCACGCCATTTCACCCGATAGTCGGCCAAATCCGCCGCGCCGATCAGCCCGTTGTCGCGCTGCATTTGCGCCACCAGCAGGCGGGCGGTTTCGCCGTGGTAAAAATCGTCGGCGCCCGATTTGGCGATGCGCTCGAGGGTAGCGGCCAGTTCCGGCTGTTTGAACACCGTACCGGGCTTCATGCCGCCGAAATAGTCGCCGAAGTTGGTTTTACCGGCGAACAGCTTGTTGGCGTCTTCACGGTACTGATACTGCTGATCCGCCACGGTGAAGCCTTGTCGGGCGTAGCCGATCGCCGGCGTCAGCAGTTCGGACCACGGTAGCTTGCCGAAACGCTTGTGGGCTTCCCACAGCCCCAGGACGGTGCCCGGCACGCCGGCGGCGCGGCTGCCCACCAGGCTGAGATTTTCGATCACTTCTCCTTTCTCGTTCAGGTACATGGTTTTGCTTGCGGCCTTGGGAGCCACTTCACGGTAGTCGAGGAAATAGGGCTTGCCGTCGACATACAGCGTCATAAAGCCGCCGCCGCCGATATTGCCGGCTTCAGGGTAGGTGACCGCCAGGGTAAAGGCGGTGGCGACCGCGGCGTCAACCGCGTTGCCGCCGGCCTGCAGTATTTGCGCAGCGACCTTGGCGCCATACTGGTCCGGGGCGGCGACCGCACCGGCGGTCAGATCGGCGGCAAAGGCGGCGGGAACGGTGCAGGCCAGGGCTACGCTCAGAGCTATCGTTTTCAATAAACCGGCAGACATAGAAGATCCTTTTAGCGATTTTCGATTATCAGGTGAATTCAACTAATTATTTCGAAACAGCAGGTTAGCGCATTTTCTTCGGGCTGTTGCGGCGCTTTATTGAAGGTAGCAGCGGTCAGGCGGGGCCGCCTGACCAGAGTAGCGAATCGTGACGTGGCGCGTTATACGTCGGCGGGTAGCGCCGACTGCAGCCATTGGCAGAAGTGCCTGGCGAGCGGGTTATGTTCGCTGTCGCGGTGCAGCAGCCATGCCCAGTTGGCGCCGCGCACGCGCTGCTCGGTTAACGGTTGCAGCAGCCCGGCGTCGCGCGCGTGCTGCGCCAGCAGTTGGCTGACCAACGCAATGCCGAGGCCATTGCAGGCGGCGTCCAGCAGCAGACCGGGATCGGAGAAGTTCAGCCCGCTATCGCGCTGGCCGACGTGCGCGCCGCCCGCCACCGTCCAGTGGCTCCAGTCCATCTCCCGCTCGCCGTGCAGGGTCACGCGCTGCTCCGCCGCCAGCGCCAGCAGGCTGGGGTGGCAGGCGGGATAAAGCCGGTCGCTGCAGAGCACGTTAAAGGTGCAGTCCGCCTGCGCGCTGAGATCGTCGCGGATCGCCAGATCGATACTGTCCGTCGCCATATTCGGCGGTTCAAAGCTGGTGAACAGCCACAGGTCGACCTGCGGATGCTGCCGATTGAAGTCGCCCAGCCGCGGCATCAGCCAGTGGCGGGCGAAAGCCGGAGTGGTGTTGACGATCAACTGATTGGGTTTGCGGTACTGATCCAAACGGCGAATGCCGACTGCCAGCTGTTGCAGCATCACCTGTGCGGTGCTGAACAGATCGTAGCCGGCGTCGGTCAGCGCCACGCTGCGGCCGGTGCGGAAGAACAGCGGCTGCTCCAGAAACGCTTCGAGGCTGCGGATCTGCTGGCTGATGGCCGACTGGGTAAGGTGCAGCTCTTCGGCAGCCTGATGAAAACTGCCCAGGCGCGCTGCCGCTTCGAAGCCGCGTAGCGCGCTCAAAGGGGGCCAGTGTTTTAACATTATCGATAAGCCTGTCTAATCAGATATCCACTAAATATATCGTTTGTCGCGGTGGCAGGGGAAGACTAGCATAAGATTCAACCGCATAACCATGAATTATTCGGTTAAATTTTTGAATTATAAATGATTAAAGGGGTCTCCAATGTCAACTCGCCGCGTGTTTATTAAACAGCTTTCCGCCGTCGCCGGAGTCGGTCTGACGGCCTCGCTGGGTGTTTCGTTACAAGGTCACTCAGAAGCTGCGCTTAATCCGGCCTGGCGGATGCCCGACGAAGGGGAACCGCAGCAGCGGGCATTTCTCGCCTTCGGCGCGCAGCGGGCCATCTGGGGCGAATTCACGGCGGATGTGCAGGCGGCGCAGGGCCGTATCGCCCGCGCCATCGCCGAGTTTCAGCCGGTGACGGTATTTTGCCGCGAGCATGAACGGCAATTGGCCGAGGCCACCTGCGGCAGTCACAACGTCAGCTATGTTGTCACCGAGCTGGATGACATATGGGTGCGCGATTTCGGCGCCAATTTCGTCGTCGACGGCGCCGGCGAACTCGGGGCGGTGGATTTCAACTTCAACGGCTGGGGCAATAAGCAGCGGCATGCCAAGGATGCGCGCCTGGCGGCGTTTGCCGCCAACCGCTACGGTGCCGCCCAACTGCGCCGCAGCGCACTGATAGGCGAAGGCGGCGGTATCGAAGTGGACGGGCACGGCACCGGCATCATGACCGAAAGCAGCTGGGTGAATGCGAACCGTAATCCGGGCTGGAGCCGGGACCGGGTGGAGCAGGAGCTGAAAGCGATGCTCGGCCTGCGCAAAATTATCTGGCTGCCGGGCATTAAAGGCCGGGACATCACCGACGCCCACGTCGATTTTTACGCCCGCTTCGTGCGGCCGGGTGTGGTGGTGGCCAATCTGGACACCGCTCCGGCCTCTTATGACCATGCGGTTACCCAGCAACATCTGGCGATCCTCAAGGCGGCGACCGACGCCGACGGCCGCCGGCTGCAGGTGCATACGCTTTCACCGCCGCTGGCGCCGCGTGACAGCCGATTCAGCCGCAACAATCCGGATTTTGCGGCGGGCTACATCAACTATTTCGTCATCAACGGCGCGGTGATCGCCCCGGAGTTTGGCGACCCGCAGGCGGACCGGGCGGCGCTTGAACTGCTGACGGCGCTCTATCCGCAGCGCAAGGTGGTGCAGCTGGAGATCGACGCCATCGCGGCCGGCGGCGGCGGCATTCACTGCGCAACCAACCAGCTGCCGGTGCATGGCAGGTCACGCTGAATAGGGCGCTTCGCGCCCGGTGGCTAACGCGCCGGGCCGATGCCGTAACGCAGCAGGGCGACGGCGTGGCGGGCGATATCTTCGGCGTTCAGCTGGCCTTTATCCCGTTCGCGCCGCCATTTCGGCGCGGTGGCCAGCGGCAGCAGCGTGATGCCGAACAGCGTGAAGAACAGCAGGGAAGGCTCGAGATCGGGGTTGAGTTTACCCTGCGCCTGCCAGCGCGCGATGGATTGTAGCGCGATTTGGCGGCGCTCATCGCCGAACCGTTCATCCATGCGCTGTTTCAGCACGCCGCTTTCACTCATGACCTCCCGCAGCCACAGCGGAGCGAACCAGGGGTGTTCCAACGCGATGTCGATAAAACGTTGCGCCAGCAGGGTGAAGGCGGTGACGGGATCGTCCGCGTTGGCGTCGAACACCTCGCCGGCCATTTTGCGCACCGGCAGAAAGCGCTCCTCGATCAGTACGTCCAGCAGCTGATCGCGGTTATGAAAGTAGTAGTGCAGCATGGCCGGGGTGACGTTTGCCTCGCGCGCAATGGCGTTCAACGAGGTGTCTACGATCCCCTGGCGGGCAAACAGGTTCAGTGCGGTATCAAGCAAATGCTCACGTTTGTCCGCCCCTTTGGCGCCGCCGCTCGGCCGGCCGGGGCGGCGAGGCTTGGCGGGAGTTTGAACGTTTCGTGCTGTCATCGCGGTGAGATCCATTGACCGGAGAAAAGGATGATTCATATATTAATTATGCGATTAATTAATTACAAGTGAACTGACTCCGATGGAGATTGAAAACCCGACAACCCGGCCCGATCGCGGCGGGGCACCAGCCAAGGCGCCTTCGCTCACGTTGCTGTTTTCCGCGTTGCTGCTGGTAATGCTGCTGGCGGCGCTGGATCAAACCATTGTCTCCACCGCGCTGCCGACCATCGTCGGCGAGTTTGGTGGGCTTGAGAAACTGTCGTGGGTGGTGACGGCCTATCTGCTGTCTTCCACTATCGTGGTGCCGCTGTACGGCAAATTCGGCGATCTCTTCGGCCGCAAGATTGTGCTGCAAATCGCTATTGTGCTGTTTTTGCTTGGGTCGGTACTGTGTGGGCTGGCGCAAAACATGACGCAGCTGATTCTGATGCGCGCGCTGCAAGGGTTGGGCGGCGGCGGGCTGTTGGTGGTCACCCTGGCGGTGGTCGGCGACGTGATCCCGCCGGCCGAACGCGGCCGTTATCAGGGGCTGTTCGGCGGGGTATTCGGCTTGGCCACGGTGGTGGGTCCGCTGATCGGCGGCCTGCTGGTGCAGCATTTTTCCTGGCGCTGGATTTTCTACATCAATCTGCCGCTGGGCCTGTTCGCCCTGCTGGTGATTGGCGCGGTGTTTCAGTCGCAGGTCAATCGAGTGCGGCATGAAATCGACTTCCTCGGCGCCGGCTATCTGGCGATGGCGCTCACCTGCATCATCCTGTTCACCAGCCAGGGCGGCACGGTCATGGCCTGGTCGGACGGCCAGCTGTGGTGCATTCTGGCCTTTGGCCTGGTGTCGCTGGGCGGCTTTATCTATGAGGAACGGCTGGCCGGTGAACCGATCATTCCCCTTGGGCTGTTTCGCAACCGCACCTTTGTGCTGTGCGGCCTGATCGGCTTTATCGTCGGCATGTCGCTGTTCGGCTCCGTGACTTTCCTGCCGCTGTATCTGCAGGTGGTGAAAGGCTCGACGCCATCGCAGGCCGGGATGCAGCTGCTGCCGTTGATGGGCGGCATTATGGTCAGCTCGATCATCAGCGGCCGGATCATCAGCAAACGCGGTAAATACCGGCTGTTTCCGATTGTCGGCACCCTGTGCGCATTAGGGGCGATGACGTTGCTCGGCACCCTGACCAATAACACGCCGGTGCAGCAACTGTACCTGTACATTTGCCTGCTGGGGTTGGGCCTGGGCATGGTGATGCAAGTGATGATCCTGGCGGCGCAGAACAGCGTGGAGGCCCGGCATATGGGGGTCGCGACCTCGAGCGCCACGCTGTTCCGCTCTATCGGCGGTTCGATAGGCGTAGCGGTGTTCGGGGCGATTTTCACGCAGGTGCTGCACACCCGTTTGGAGGAGCTGTTGCCGGAAGGCGCGCAGCTGCCGCGCGCGCTCGGTGCAGAAGCGGTGCACCATTTGCCGGCGGCGCTGCAGCAGGATTACCTGCAGGCCTTCGGCGGGGCGATCCATTCGGTGTATCAAATTGCCGCTGGGGTGATGGCGTTGGCTTTTGCGCTGACCTGGCTCTTGAAAGACGTGCCGCTGCGGCACAAATAATCCGACGCCAGCCGCTCCGGCCGGCTCTTCCCGACGAACTTTTACCGAATCCTTACGCAACCCTTTCAGAAGCGCATTCCGGCATTCGATATATTGAGAATAGTCATTCTCAACAGGATCGTATTGCAATGCAGAGGAAAACGTTTTTGGTGCTTGGGCTGTCGCTGTTGCTGGCTGCCTGCGATGGGCAAAACGCCGGTGCGCCAGCCGGCGCCGGCGCAGAACAGGAGGTGGGGGTCGTCACGCTACGCGGCCGGCCGGTCACGCTGAGCAGCGAGTTGACCGGCCGGGTCAACGCCACCATGACTTCCGACGTGCGGCCGCAGGTCGACGGGATTATCAAGCAGCGGCTGTTTACCGAAGGGGCCGAGGTCAAGGCCGGGCAGGTATTGTATCAAATCGACCCTGCCAGCTATCAGGCCAGCTACGATCAGGCCGCCGCCCAGCTGAAAAACGCCCAGGCCACGGTGCAATCCACCCGGCTCAAATCGCAGCGCTATGCGGCGCTGGTGAAAGAGAACGGTGTTTCTCAGCAGGATGCGGACGATGCCAAAGCCGCCTATCTGGCGGCCGTGGCGTCGGTGGCCCAGTATCAGGCGGCGCTGGAGACGGCGCGCATCAACCTCGCTTATACCCAGGTGCGGGCGCCGATCGCTGGGCGTATCGGCATCTCATCGGTGACGCCGGGCGCGTTGGTCACCGCCAGCCAAACCGATGCGTTGGCCACCATCCGCGCGCTCGACCCGATCTATGTCGATCTGACCCAGTCCAGCGCCCAGTTGCTTAAACTGCGGCGCCAGCAGGCGGCGTTACAGCGCGGCGCGGTCACGCCGGTCGCCATCAAGCTGGATGACGGCACGCCTTATGCCCATGCCGGCAAGCTCGAGCTGACCGAAGTCGCGGTGGACGAAGCCACCGGTTCGGTCACGCTGCGCGCGGTGTTCCCCAACCCCGAACATGAGCTGCTGCCCGGCATGTATGTCCACGCCACGGTGGATAACGGCGTCGATCCCAAAGCGATTCTGGCGCCGCAGCAGGGCATAACCCGCAACGCCAAAGGGGAAGCCACCGCGTTGGTGGTGGACGAACAGAACAAAGTGGCGCAGCGCACCGTCAGCGCCGAACGGGTGGTGGGCAGCAATTGGCTGATCGGCAACGGGCTGAACGAAGGCGATCGCCTGATCGTCGAAGGCACCAGCAAGATCACGATCGGCGCTGCGGTGAAGCCGGTTGAGGTTTCGGTCGACAAAACCCAACGCGGGGAGCAGTGATATGGCGCAGTTCTTTATCCGGCGGCCGGTATTCGCCTGGGTGATCGCCATCATCATCATGCTGTGCGGCCTGATGTCGATCAATTCGTTGCCCGTTTCGCAGTACCCGGACGTCTCACCGCCGCAGATCTCCATCTCCGCCACCTACCCGGGCGCGGATGCGGAAACGCTGGAAAACAGCGTCACGCAGGTGATTGAGCAGCAGCTCACCGGCCTGGACGGCCTGCTGTATTTCTCTTCGACCAGCAGCTCCAGCGGCTCGGTCAGCATCAACGTTACCTTTGATCAGGGCACCGATCCGGATATCGCTCAGGTGCAGGTGCAAAACAAGGTGCAGCAGGCGGAAAGCCGTTTGCCGAGCGCGGTTACCGCGCAGGGCGTGACGGTCAAGAAATCTCAGAGCAGCTTCCTGCTGATCGTCGGGCTGTATGACGAAAGCGACAAGGCGACGATGGCCGATATCTCCGACTATCTGGTCAGCAACCTGCAAGATCCGCTGTCGCGCATCGAGGGTGTGGGGGACGTGCAGGTGTTCGGCTCGGAATACGCGATGCGTATCTGGCTGGATCCGACCAAGCTGGCGAGCTACGCGCTGATGCCTTCCGATGTGCAGACGGCGATCGAAGCGCAAAACACCCAGGTGTCCGCCGGCAAGATCGGCGATCTGCCGGCCGCCGCCGATCAGCAATTAACCGCCACGGTAAAGGCGCAGTCGCGACTGCAAACGCCGGAACAGTTCCGCAATATCATCCTGAAAAGCGACAGCAGCGGCGCGCTGGTGCGGCTGGGCGACGTGGCGCGGGTTGAGCTGGGCAACGAAGACTACTCCGCCAGCGCGCACCTCAACGGCCACCCGGCGGCGGGGATCGCGGTCAAGCTGGCGGCGGGCGCCAACGCCCTCAACACCGCCAAATTAGTGAAAGCCAAGGTGGCGGAATACCAAAGCGCCATGCCGCAGGGCTACAAGGTGGCTTACCCGAAAGACAGCACCGACTTTATCAACATCTCGATCGAGGAGGTGGTGAAAACGCTGTTCGAAGCGGTGGCGTTAGTGGTGGTGGTGATGTTCGTGTTCCTGCAAAACCTGCGCACCACGCTGATCCCGACCATCACCGTGCCGGTGGTATTGCTGGGCACCTTCGGCGTGCTGGCAGCGTTCGGCTATTCAATCAATACCCTGACACTGTTCGGCATGGTGTTGGCGATCGGGCTGTTAGTGGACGACGCCATCGTGGTGGTGGAAAACGTCGAACGCGTGATGCGGGAGGATAAGCTGCCGCCGCGCGAGGCGACGGAGAAATCGATGCGCGAAATCACCGGCGCATTGGTCGGCATCGCGCTGGTACTGTCGGCGGTGTTTCTGCCGATGGCGTTCTTCGGCGGCTCCACCGGGGTGATCTATCGCCAGTTTTCGATCACCGTCGTCTCCTCGATGGTGCTGTCAGTGGTGCTGGCGTTGACGCTGGCGCCGGCATTGTGTGCCACGCTGCTGAAACCCGCGCACGACGCCCAGACCGACACGGGCTTGCTGGGCAAATTCAACCGCGGCTATGACCGTCTGCAGGAGAAGTACGCCGACAAGGTTGGCGGCGTGATCCATCGGCCGACGCGCTATCTGCTGTTGTACGGCCTGCTGTTGATCGCCGCCGCCGTGATGTACCTGCGTTTGCCGACCGGTTTTCTGCCCAACGAGGATCAGGGCACGGTGATGGTGCAGTACACCTTGCCGGCAGGGGCCACCAACGCGCGCACTTCGGCGGTGAGCGAGGCGGTGACCGCCTATTTCCTCGACCAGGAAAAGGCCAATGTCAGCACCATTTTCACCATCAACGGTTTCGGCTTCAGCGGCAGCGGACAAAACGCTGGCATGGCGTTCGTCAGCCTCAAAGACTGGAGCCAACGCAACGGCAGTGAGAACACCGCCGACGCCATCGCCCGACGCGCCATGGCGCACTTCGCCTCGCTGCGCGACGCCCAGGTCTTCTCGATGAGCCCACCGGCGATCGACGGTTTCGGCCAATCCGACGGTTTCACTTTCGAGCTGCAGGCCAAAGGAGCGACTACGCGCGCCGAGCTGCAGGCGATGCGCGATCATATCGTCGCCGCCGCCGGCAACAACCCGGCGCTGTTGGCGGTGCGCGCCAACACCTTGCCGGACACCCCGCAGCTGCAGGTGGAAATCGACAACGGCAAGCTGCAGGCGCTCGGCCTGAGCGCCGCCGACGTCAACAGCACCCTCAGCAGCGCGTTCGGCAGCACCTATATCAACGACTTTATCGATCGCAACCGGGTGAAAAAAGTCTATATGCAGGGCGATGTGCAGTACCGCGCCAAGCCGGAAGATCTCGACCGCTGGTTTGTGCGCGGCACCAACGCGTCGGGTGCCAGCAGCATGACGCCGTTCTCCGCCTTTGCGTCTTCGCACTGGATCTACGGGCCGGAAAATCTGTCGCGCTATAACGGGCTGTCGTCGTTCGAGATCACCGGGCAGGGCGCCGCCGGCGTCAGTTCCGGTACGGCGATGAGCGAGATGGAGAAACTGGCGGCAGCATTCTCCGCCGGCAGCAGCTATTCCTGGAGCGGGCTGTCCTATCAGGAACGGCTGACCAGCGGCCAGGCGCCTTCGCTGTACGCCATTTCGCTCATCGTGGTGTTCCTGTGCCTGGCGGCGCTGTATGAGAGCTGGTCGATTCCGTTCGCGGTGATGTTGGTGGTGCCGATGGGCGTGGTGGGATCGCTGCTGGCGATCACCCTGCGCGGGCTGGAAAACGACATCTACTTCCAGGTGGCGCTGCTCACCATCATCGGCCTGTCGGCGAAGAACGCCATTTTGATCGTCGAGTTCGCCGAGGAGATGCATCAGCGGGGTGAAACGCTGATTGGCGCGGCGGTCCACGCGGCGCGCATGCGCCTGCGGCCGATCCTGATGACTTCGCTGGCGTTTACCGCCGGGGTGCTGCCGCTGGCGGTATCCAGCGGCGCCGGCGCCAACAGCCGCATCGCCATCGGTACCGGCATTATCGGCGGCACCATCACCGCCACCGCATTGGCCATCTTTTTCGTCCCGCTGTTTTATGTGTTGGTGCGCCGTATGTTTACCCGTCGGCCCGCCAACCCGCCGTCACAGGCAGGAGAATAACGTGTTGCAACGAGTCATGATGTTAACTTTACCGCTGCTGCTGACCGGCTGTCTGTCGCTGGATCCGCACTACCAGCGCCCGGCGGCGCCGGTGCCCGCCAACCTGCCGCAGGGCGAGGCCGGCGGCAACCAGGCGCTGAGCTACCCGGACGTCGCCTGGCGCGACTATGTGCAGGACGCCCGGCTGCGCCAGGTGGTGGCGCTGGGGCTGAACAGCAGCCGCGATCTGCGCGAGGCGATCGCCAATATCGCGTCGGCGCGCGCCCTGTACGGCGAGCAGCGATCGGCGCTGTTCCCGACAATCAATGCCACCGCCGACGGCAGCCGCGGGCGGGCGCTGACCGGCAGCGGCAACGCCACCGCGCTGAGCCAAAGTTACGAAGCCGCGGCCGGCGTCAGCGCATTCGAGTTGGATCTGTTCGGCAAGAACGCCAGCCTGTCGCGCGCGGCGTTCGAAACCTATCTGGCGAACTCGGAGGCGGCGAAAAGCACCCGTCTGACGCTGATCGCCGATATCGTCACCGACTGGGTGGCGGTGGCGGCCGAGCGCAGCAATCTGGCGGTGGCGCAGCAGACGATGGCGAGCGCCAAACGGTCGCTGGACGTCACGCGTAACAATCAACGGCACGGGATTGCGTCGCTGGTTGACGTGGCATCGGCGGAAACCGTTTACCAGCAGGCGCGTTCGGATACCGCCAGCTACGCCACCAGCGCTGCGCAGGCGAAAAACGCGCTGGATTTGGCGGTGGGGCAAAGCGTGCCGGAAAACCTGCTGCCGAGCGGTATCGAGGCGCTGGGTGGGATCATGCGCGATCTGCCGGCCGGCGTCTCTTCGCAAGTGTTGCTGAAGCGGCCGGACGTGCTGCAGGCCGAGCATAACCTGAAATCCGCCAACGCCAATATCGGCTCGGCGCGTGCGGCGTTCTTCCCGTCGATCAGCCTGACCGCCAGCGGCGGCGTGGGCAGCGGTGAACTCTCCTCGTTGTTCAGCCACGGAGCCGGCGTCTGGTCGTTCGCACCGAGCATCAGCCTGCCGATCTTCAGCGGTGGCTATAACACGGCTCAGCTCAACTACACCCAGGCGCAGAAAGACTTATATGTCGCCACCTATGAGAAAGCGGTGCAGACGGCATTTCAGGAAACCGCCGACGCGCTGGCGCGCAAAGCCACGCTGCAGGAACAGCTGGCGGCGCAAACCGGCTATGTGGCGGCGGCGCAGCAATATTATCGCCTGGCCGAGCTGCGTTACCACCAGGGCGTGGACAGCTACCTGACGCTGCTGGACGCGCAGCGCACGCTGTACGCGGCGCAACAGGCACTGATCGCCGCGCAGCAGACCGCGTACGACAACCAGGCCACCCTGTATAAAGTGTTGGGCGGCGGCGTTACCGCCGAGCGGCAGGGGGACGGCGTCATCGCTGACAAGACGACGCTCAGCCGCTAACCGCCGACCGCGCGCGCCGATCGTTTGGCTGCGCGCGGTTTTTTTTATGGAAAGTGTAAAGAAACAGAAAACCCGGCCGGCGGCCAGAACTCGCTGCGGTGAGCAGAGTCAGACAGAGAACCGCATTCATCTTTTATTCATACCGGCTCGAGGTCGTCATGGCAGAAGACATTCAGCAACAGGTCATCGCGCTTATCGCCGCCTTCAATGCATCAGGGCGGCTGAAGAAGGGCGTGGCCATCACCCCGGAAACCGAGATCAACACCGCGCTCAACCTGTCGTTCAGCGATTCCAATACGCTGATGCGTCGCTACTTCGATACCTTCGGCGTCGACAGCGGCAACTATAACCACGAGCTGTATTTCCAGCCGCCGAGCAACACCGGGCGCTGGTTTTCCCCCTCCGCGTGCAAAGAGCATCCCCGGCCGCTGTGCGTATCGATGTTGGTGCGCTCCGCGCGCGCCAAGCGCTGGCTGTACGATATCCACTTCCTGATCGAGCAGCTCCGCTAACGCCGCGTTACTGCTCCAACACCTCGGCGAACTTCGCCAGCCACTGCGGATGCGCCGGCCAGGCCGGGGCGGTGACCAGATTGCCGTCGACGTGCGCCTGATCGATGCCGATCTCTGCATAATGGCCGCCGCCCAGCCGCACTTCCGGCGCGCAGGCCGGGTAGGCGCTGCAGGTGCGGCCTTTCAACACTCCGGCCGCCGCCAGCAGCTGCGGGCCGTGGCAAACGGCAGCGATCGGTTTTTTCGCGGCGTCAAACGCCTGTACCAGCGCGATCACGTCGGGGTTCAGACGCAGGTATTCCGGCGCGCGGCCGCCAGGGATCAACAGCGCATCGTAGTGCTCTTCTTTGGCGGCGGCGAAGTCGGCGTTCAGGGTGAAGCGGTGGCCGGGTTTCTCGCTGTAGGTCTGCGCACCGTCAAAATCGTGGATCGCGGTCTGGATGTAGTCGCCGACGGCTTTGCCGGGGCACACGGCGTCCACCCAATGGCCGATCATCTGCAATGCCTGAAACGGCACCATGGTTTCGTAATCTTCGGCGTAGTCGCCGACCAGCATCAGGATCTTTTTCTTGCTCATGATCACAACTCCTGCGGGATGGGGATTGCCTAAGGTATAGCCCAGCGCCCCTGGGAATGCGAACCGCAACGTGCTGTGGAATACACGATAAACAAGCGTAAAAATTGAGTTGACTTTCCTGGTAAGAATAAAGCCCATAATTATCTTAGCGTTCTAATCAGTAATGAATTTGATTTTCGTTTGTTTCCTATGATAGAAAAACGGCTCATCACTAAAATGGAAAGGAAACCGGTTAACACGCTTCATACGAATGCATCAGAATTCTGTGATTATTACCATTGCGTAATAATAGAAAGCACTTGTTTAGTTTTTTTATTATTTTGAAGGAACAAAAGAATGCCTATTTTAAATCGCTGTGCCACAGCCTGCGCTTTGGCGCTGAGCCTGCTGGGGAGCTCGGTTGCAGCACACGCAGGGGAACAAGAGGAACTCACCAAAAAGCTGGATGAGTCGGTAATGAACTATGCTTACTCTAAGAGTAGCAGCGATATGGACACCATTAATGAACTGATAAAAAATGGCGCTCACCCCACTATTCAAACGGTATGGTATGCCGCCTATTACAAACAGCCGGCGCTGCTCGATCGTTTTCTTGATATGTCGGTGAATGTGAATCAACCCATCAGTGACAATGGAGAAACCGTATTGTTGTCAGCGTTGGGAAATACCGAAAAGTCTGAATTATCCGATGATGACCTTCACATTTTACAGAGTTTGCTAAAAGCGGGTGCCAATACCAATGTCATTGCACAAGGGGGGACTAATACGCCACTTATTGCCGCCGCCAAAAGCCAAGGAGCCGCGCCCGCGCTGGTGAAACTGTTGCTGCAATTTGGTGCGGATGCCAAGCAGGTTACCCCGCAAGGATTCTCACCGATAATGGGAGAAGGGGCGGCTAATCTGGAGGTCATCAAACTGCTGGTAGCCGCCGGTACAGATCCTTATGGCGTCAGCAAGGTAGGATCAACGCCTTTACACTTTGTTTGCACGCGGGATTATTCTCAGGAGGGTCAGCCGGACCCGCAAGCGGCACAGCGTATCGCCTTGCTGCATAAACCCGGAACCTCTATCGATGCTCAACCACCCCAGCAACAGCCCTGGCCTGTTGGCACACCGCTGCTGGAGAGCCTGACCAGCAATAATCCTGACTGCGTCAAGGCCTTGTTGGCTGCGGGTGCCGATAAAGATGCGCTGGCTTTCCCGGCAGAATATGTGGCAGCAGATCCAAGCGTAAAAGGTAAAACGGTTCGTCAGAATATACTCGGGTCGGCAGAAAAATATCCCGACCTGTATTCGCCAGAAATCGTGGCCTTGTTTCAAAAATAGGTGAAAACGAAAAAGGGGGCTTTCGCCCCCTGATAAAATGGCCCGCTCGCGGGCCAAATAAGCCGGCATCAGCCAGGGTAGATGCCGCGCTCTTTACGTGCGGTCAGGATGCGCTCACAGGCCACGATGTAAGCGGCGGTGCGCAGGCTGCACTCTTTCTCAGCGGCCTTGTTCCAGACGTGGACCATCGCGTCGGTCATGATCTTGTCCATACGCTCGTTGATCTCGGACTCGCTCCAGAAGTAGCTCGCCATGTCCTGCACCCACTCGAAGTAACTGACCGTTACACCGCCGGCGTTACAGATAACGTCCGGGACCACGGTGATGTTACGAGAACGCAGAATGTCGTCCGCATCCGGGAAGGTAGGGCCGTTAGCGCCTTCCAGCACCAGCTTGGCGCTGAGGATTTCGGCGCGCTGACGGGTGATTTGGCCTTCCAGCGCCGCTGGGATCAGGATGTCCATGTCAACCGACCAGAACGCTTCGCTTTCGATCTCGCTGGCGCCAGGGAAGCCGGCGATCTGCTTGTGCTTGGCCTGGTATTCAGTCAGCGCGGTCAGGTCAATGCCGTTGGCGTTGAACAGGGTGGCGGAGTGGTCCTGGATGGTGACGACGCGCGCGCCGACGCCAACGAACAGGCGAGCCGCTTCGCTGCCCACGTTACCGAAGCCTTGTACCGCCACTTTGGCGCCTTCGATCTGCACGCCCAGACGCTTGGCCACTTCGCTGCCGGTGACGAACACGCCACGGCCGGTCGCTTTCTCACGGCCCAGGGAGCCGCCGAGGTGGATTGGTTTGCCGGTGACCACGCCGGTGATGGTAGTGCCGTGGTTCATGGAGTAGGTGTCCATCATCCAGGCCATCACTTTGGCGTTAGTGCCGACGTCCGGCGCAGGGATGTCTTTCTGTGGCCCGATGATGAAGCCGATTTCGCTGGTGTAGCGGCGGGTCAGTCGCTCCAGTTCACCTTCAGACAGTTTGAACGGGTCGACGCGGATGCCGCCCTTGGCGCCGCCGTACGGCAGGTTGACTGCGGCACACTTGATGGTCATCCAGGCGGACAGGGCCATCACTTCGTTCAGATCGACGTCAGGGTGGAAGCGGATACCGCCTTTGCCCGGCCCACGCGACAGGTTGTGCTGTACGCGGAAACCTTCGAAGTGACGGATGGTGCCATCGTCCATCTGCAGCGGGATATCAACAATCAAAGCGCGCTTAGGGTGACGCAGCGTATCAACCCAGCGTGACAGCTCGCCGAGGTAAGGGGCGACGCGATCGATTTGTTGCAGATATGTAGCCCAAGCGGTGGTGCTGCTGTCTGAAGCGTAGGATAGCTTTTCCATAACCAACCTTTATATATTAGAGGTATTTATTTCGTTTAACCGTGGATTAGCAAGCGCATAACACTTTGCGACGCTAAATTTACCACTAATTATGCCGGTTGTTAGCCCCCCTCTCATCGGGCCAGCGGACGGTTTTTCGCCGCCCGCCGGCCGATAAATGAATAGTTAATTACTTTTCGTCGGCGGCGAGTGGGTACATGCATAATTTATGCATATAAATCGCATAAAAACCCTTTTTATCTATTTTTCAGAAGCTTGAATGTGATCAAAAAGTTTCATTTTATTTAACTGCCATGTTGACAATGGCATTTCCCCTCGCCAGAGTTAAATTAATGTTAAAACGGCTCCGGCGTCGTTTTTTTGTTGCACAAGGGAAAGCATAACCATTTGATATTGTAGCATTTACCCACCACGCTCAGGCTTAGTACGCCAACCGTGGGCGATACGACGGCTCACGAGAGCATTTTCTCGGTACCCATTATTATTACCTCCCTGTCACAACGGGGCGGGCGGCTTTTGGTCTCAATTTTTTTGCCGGTTAGAGCGCCCACGGGCGTTTCACTCCTGCTGCAGCCGCACAACGGTTGCTTAATCGCCTTAATGACGGACAGGTAACACCATGACAAAAAATCACTGCGATCGGCTGAACCCAGGTTCAGCCGGGGGGCCAAACTGTGCCCAAACCCTGCAACGCGGGCTGAACGCGCGCCATATTCAACTGATTTCGATCGGCGGCGCCATCGGCACCGGGCTGTTTATGGGCTCCGGCAAGACCATCGCGCTGTCGGGCACCTCCATCGTACTGACTTACGCCATCGTCGGCTTTTTCATGTTCATGGTCATGAGGGCGATGGGGGAACTGCTGCTCACGCGGCTCGATTACCGCTCGTTCGCCGATTTCGTCTCCGAATACCTGGGGCCGCGCGCCAGCTTTTTTCTTGGCTGGTCCTATTGGCTGAGCTGGGTCGTTACCTGCATTGCCGACGTGGTGGTGTGCGGCGGCTACGTGCAGTATTGGCTGCCCAACGTCTCGCCCTGGCTGCCGGCGCTGCTGACGTTGGGCTTTCTATGCCTGTTCAACATGCTGTCGGTCAAGATGTTCGGCGAAGCCGAGTTCTGGTTTGCGATGATCAAAGTGGTGGCGATTGTCGCGCTGATCGCCACCGGCGCCTGGATGGTGTTCAGCGGCTGGACTTCGCCGGACGGCGTGACCGCTTCACTGCATAACGTCATCGATCCCGCCATTTTCATGCCGCACGGCATCTTCGGCTTCTTCGCCGGTTTCCAGATCGCCATTTTCTCCTGTACCGGCATCGAACTGTTGGGCACGATGTCGGCAGAGACCAAAAACCCCGAGAAGGTGCTGCCGAAGGCGATCAACGTGATCCCGGCGCGCATCATCGTCTTCTACGTGTGTTCGATGCTGACCATTATCGCCGTCACCTCGTGGAGCCACATCTCGCCGGACAGCAGCCCGTTCGTAATGCTGTTCGATCGGGCGGGGCTGCCGGCCGCCGCCGCGGTGATCAACTTCGTGGTGCTGACCTCGGCGATGTCTTCGGCCAACAGCGGCGTCTATTCCAGCACCCGCATGCTGTACAGTCTGTCGATGGAAAAGCACGCCCACGGCCAGTTCCGCATTCTTTCTCGCACCACGGCCATTCCTATCCGCAGCCTGCTGTTTTCCTGCTTCTGCATGGTGGCCGGCACCTTGCTGCTGGTGCTGGTGCCGAACGTGATGACGCTGTTCACCATCGTCTCAACCGTGGCGGCGATCCTGGTGGTTTACAGCTGGGGCATGATTTTGGTCGCCTACCTGGTGTATCGCCAGAAGCGGCCGGATTTGCACGCCGATTCCAACTTCAAAATGCCGGGCGGGATCGCGATGGCCTGGCTGACGTTGGCATTCTTCGCCTTTACGTTGGTGCTGATGGTGTTCGATCGCGATACGCTGATCGCGCTGTGCAGCATGCCGCTGTGGTTTACCACGCTCGGCCTGATCTGGCGCTATCGGGTCCGCGACAGCGTGACGCGCGAGAGCTACGTGTTTTATCAGCGTGGCACCGAGGCGGAATAACCGGCGCATCCTGCGCCGCTTGCCGCCGCTCCACTCGGCAAGCGGCGGCAACTGCGGTATGCTAAGCGGCTGAACAGCAAACCAAACCGGGCTATACGGAGACACCCCAGCGTGCCGAACTCTTCTTCTCAACTCGAACTTTTGCGCTCGGTCGCCGACGGCATCGCGGCGCTGTTTTTCCCGAATGCAGAAGTGGTGATCCACGATCTGGCCACCAACAAGATTGCCTATCTGGCGAACAACCTGTCGAAGCGCAAACCGGGCGACGACGCCGGGCTGGAGGACTTCGAGCTCGATGGCGGCGCCGGTGTGACCGGCCCCTATGAGAAGCTGAACTGGGACGGCAAAAAGATGCGCTCGGTGAGCATCGCCGCCCGCGACGAGCAGGGCAAGCCCAGCTATTTACTGTGCATCAACCTGAGCACCGCGATGTTCGAGGACGCCCGCAACGCGCTGGACATGTTTCTGTCGGTCACCCGGCTACAGCCACAGCCGCAAGAGCTGTTCAAAGATGACTGGCAGGAGAAGATCAACACCTTCCTGCACGATTGGCTGCGGCGCGAAAACGCCGCGCTCGGAGCGCTAAGCCGTGAACAGAAACGGCGGCTGGTCAGCGACCTCTATCATCAGGGGGCATTCAAGGCCAAAAGCGCGGCGGATTACATCGCCAACGTACTGTCGATGGGGCGCGCCACGGTGTACAAACATCTGCGGGAGCTGAAGCAGGAGTAAACGCGGCGAGAAAAGCGGGGCGTTGGCCGCCCATAACCCCCTCACGGCACCGGCTGTTCCGGCCGGTGCTGCTCCCCCCAGTCACACATCATGTCGATTACCGGGATCAGCGAACGCCCGCGCTCGGACAGGCTGTACTCCACCTTGGGTGGGATCTGCGGATACTCCTTTCTCACCACCAGGCGATCTTTTTCCAGCTCTTTGAGCGTCGAACTCAGCGTTTTGTACGAAATGGTGCCGATACAGCGCTGCAGCTCGTTGAACCGTAATACCGGCTTATACAGCGCCAGCCAGTAGAGAATAATCATTTTATATTTGCCGTTGAGAACCGACAGCGTATAGCCATAGCCGGTGTCTTCGAGGCTGATGCCCGTTGGGCTGCAGTGGGATTCGGCGGTCATTTGGTACTTTCTCCAGGGTAAGTATGTGTCGCGAGTGTGCGTATTTTACATTGTTTCAGCATAACCTATGATGCGCCGGTAGACACCTGACTGGAGAAATCGATATGAAAACCTTGGTGGTGGTGACCCATCCCGACATGGCGAACTCAGTGGTCAATAAACGCTGGCTGGAGGAACTGCGGCGCTATCCTGAGCGGTATACCGTGCACGAATTGCATCAGGCCTATCCGGACTGGCAGATCGACGTCGCTCAAGAGCAGCGGCTGATTGAAGCCCATGACAACATCGTGCTGCAGTTCCCGATTTTTTGGTTCAGCAGCCCGCCGCTGCTGAAAAAATGGCTGGACGACGTGCTCACCTACGGCTGGGCCTACGGTTCCCGCAGCGGCTACAAGATGCAAAACAAGAAGCTGGCGCTGGCGGTCACGGCGGGGGTGCGCGCAGAGGATTATGCGCACGACGGGCGCTATCGTTACTCGCTGGAGGAAATCTTCCGGCCGTTTGAAATAACCGCCGGTTACGTGCGGGCCGACTATGCCTCGTTCTTCGCCTTTTACGGCAAGGAGGCCGCTTCGGACGGGGCGGTGGAGCCGCTGCAATCCCACGAATTGGATCGCAGCGCGCAAGGCTACCAGGCATTCCTCGCCGCCCTGAATTAACGATATGCCCCGGATGCGCAAGGGGGTGCGTATCCGGCTACTCGATGTGAACGCCGAAACCGTCTTGCCCCGGCGCGAGATGCGCTTTCAGCGTCAGCTGCGGGATCAGATAGTCACCGGCGTTCTGCCGCCGGAAGCGGATCGGCTCGGCGTCCCACAGATTATCCAGCCGCTGCCCGAGCTGCTCGCACAGGGCGGCAAAGCGTGCCTCATCGGTTTTACCGGCGCGGTAGGTGACAAACGGCGGCAGCACCTCGAAGCCTGGGTAGTGCAGCATGCCGTGCTGGATCGGGAAGAGGATATCGTCGATCGGCCCGTTGATGCCGCGCGGGACGTAATGAGATTCCCAGCCGCCGGCGGTGACGATCAGCATCGCCCGTTTGCCCGCCAGCGTACCCTCGCCGTAGCGGTCGCCCCAATGGGTATCGGAATGTTCACCCACGCCGTAACCAAAGCCGCAGGCATACACACGCTCCACCCAGCCTTTGAGGATCGCCGGCATCGAGAACCACCACAGCGGAAACTGCAGCAGCACCGCATCTGCCCAGCGCAGCTTTTGCTGCTCCCGTTCGATATCGGCGCTCTGCATGCCGTTGGCGAACGCGCGCTTCGAATCCTGCGAGGGATCGAAACGGGCTGTTGCCGGGCCTTCCACGCTGTCGTCGGCGTCGAGCGTTGCTTTCCACTGCATGGCGTACAGGTCGGACACCTGTACCTGATGACCGGCCTGCGTCAGGCGCTCAACGGCGAAATTTTTCAGTGAGCCGGTCAGCGACAGCGGCTCCGGGTGGGCGTAAACAATCAGCACATTCATAACAGATCTCCTTGGTGTGAGAGCTGCAGGTTAGGGCGTTAGTCGGTATATTAGAAATGAATTACCGCTATCCCAGGTATAACTATGAATAATTTAAGGCGGCTGGATCTCAACCTGCTGGTGACGCTCGACGTGCTGCTGGCAGAGCACAACGTCACGCGCGCGGCACAGCGGCTCAATTTCTCACAGCCGGCGGTCAGCGTGCATCTCGCCAAACTGCGGACGATCTTTGACGATCCGCTGCTGTTGCCCGGCCCGCGCGGCATGCACCCGACCGCCAGAGCGGAACAGCTGCGTGAACCGCTGCGCCAGGCGCTGGCGGCGCTCGAGTTGGCGGTGACGCCGGCCACGCCGTTCGATCCCGCCGTGGCGACCGATACCTGGCGCGTGGCCGCCTTCGACTACGGCGAATCCACCATCGTGCTGCCGGCGCTGAACGGTTTGCGCGCGGCGGCGCCCGGCACCCGACTGGCGGTGCTTGAAATCGCACCGGCGCGCCTCGCCAAACTGGCGGAGCAAGGAGAGATTGACCTGGCGTTTCATACCCGGGAAGGTGCGCCACCCGGCCTGCGGCAGCGCACGCTGTTTAGCGAACGCTATGTACTGGTGGGCAGAATCGGCCATCCCAAACTGCATGCCAGGCTGACGCCGGCGCAATTTTGCCAATTGGAGCAGGTGATGGTCTCGCCGGACGGTGGCGGGTTCTATGGCATGACCGACAGGGCGTTGGCAGACGTGGGGCTGACGCGGCGCGTGGTGCTTTCCGTGCCGCATTTTCTGTTCGTTATCTCGGTGCTGACGCAGTCCGATTTGGTGGCGATGCTGCCGGAGCGGCTGGTGCGCAACCAGCCTTTATTGCAACAGCTCGAGCCGCCGCTGGCGGTGCCGGGCTTTGAAATGACCATGCTGTGGCACGAACGATCGCACCGGGATCCCGCTCACCGGTGGCTGCGCGAACATATCGTGCGTTCAGTGTGAGCGAGCGTGTCGGATAAAACAGAATGGGAGAATTACATGAACAGGAAGCGATCGGCCAGCGGAACTCCACGTTCGAGGCGCGGTGGCAACGCATCGTCGCGATCGTCAGGCTGAGCAGCCTGCGGTGCGGTGTCTTCGGCTTTTTCAATCATCAGCTCGCCGAGCAGGGCCAGAAAACGAGTGAGCTTTTGCATATCCCCTCCGGGGCAATGATTAACCTGAAGATGATAGTAATCGCCGCCTAATCGAATGGGAAAAACTTAAAACTCATATCCTAAGAACCGGATCGTATATCGCCTGACCGGGCGACGGTTGCCCATCGCCCGGTGAACGGTTTAGAAGGTGACGTTAACCTTGGCCCACAGGGTGCGGCCCGGTTCATTCACCGCGCTGTTGGCCGAGTACCCGAAGGCGCTGTTGCCCGCCAGGTTGAGGTGCTCGCTGTAGGTCTTGTTCAGGATGTTATCCAGACCGGCGCTCAGCTTGACGTTTTTATTCACCTTGTAGGCGGCGTTGGCGGAGAGCACGCCGAAGCCGGCGCTTTCGGCAAAGTCTTTACCCACCACGTTGCCTTCGTTGATAGCCACGCGGCTTTGGCTGCTGACCAAACGCCACAGGCCGGTGCCGCTCCAGTCGCCGTACTCATAGGTCAGCCCCAGACGCGCTTCCAGCGGCGGGATCTGCGGCAACGGCCGGCCGTCGCTGGTGTTTTTTCCCCAGGAGTAGGCCAGGCTGGCATCGGTTTTCCAGTGTTCGCTCAGCTGGTAACCCATGCCCATTTCGCCGCCCATGATGTTGGCGTTGACGTTATCGGCCTGGCTGAGACGCGCGTTGTGCGGATCGTATTTGAACAGGATGAAATCATCGACGCGGCCCACGTAAGCGGAGATCCAGCCGTTTAAGCGTTTGCCGTTGTACTGTGCGCCGATGTCGAGCTGCGTGGTTTTTTCGCTCTTGACGCTGGAGAACGGATCCTTGCTGCCGTTCGGGCCAAGCTTCGGCGAGAACAGCTCCCAATAATCCGGGAAGCGCTCGGTATAACCGACGCCGGCATACAGCATCAGCGGCAGGTCGGCCAGCGTATGCTCAAGACGCATAAAGCCGCTTGGCAGAGTGTCTGAACGCTCCCCGTCGCTGCCGCTGCGGAAATTCTCCACCAGAGTGCGGTCAAGACGTGCGCCAGCGATCAGTTTATCCTGATCGCTGGTGGACCAGGTCAGTTCACTGAAGGCGCCATAGCTGTTGAACTGAGCGTCTTTTTCCCAGCTGCCGCGGCTCATGCTGCGGTGGGTGTTGGTTTGGGTGTCCAGGCCGCTTTCAAGCTTCACGTCCTGCCACTGCCAAGTGCCCATCACGCGGCCGCCGACGGTGCGGCGATCGAGTTGCATCGTCATGCCGGAAGACATCATGTGCCCGCCGTGACCGCCCATGCTCATACCGCCATGGCCACCGTGTCCACTCATGCCGCCGCTGCCCGGTGAGCGCAGGGTGACGTTGTCCATCACGTGGTTGGCGTAGTTGTAGTAGACCTGTGCTTCCAGCTTATCCAGCACATCGCCGATATTGGATTTTTCCACCCGCATGCCCAGGCTTTCGCGCTTGAACTGCGAACCGTCCATGCTGCGGCCGGCATAGCGCGCTTCGCCGTTGCCGCGGCCCATGGTCACTTCCAGCAGCGTGTCGTTGTCCGGCGTCCAGCCGAGCGCCAGATCGCCGTTCCACTTGTCCCAGCGCGATGGCACGCGCGTATTGGTTCCGTCCTGATAGTCGTTGGATCGGGATTTGTTGGCCATCACCCGCAGGTAGCCTTGTTCAGCGCCGAGGCTGGCGTCGATGTTCTCGTCCCAGCGGCCGTTGGAGCCGGTCAGCACGCTGGCGTTGCCCTTGATGCCAGGCTTGTCGAAGCGCGGGCGTTCACGCTCGAAACGCACCGTGCCCGCCGACGATCCCGGCCCCCACAGCACCGTCTGCGGTCCCTTGGTGATGGTCAACAGATCGAAGCTTTCCGGCGAGATGTAAGAGGTCGGCGCGTCCATCCGCGATGGGCAGGCGCCCAGCATTTCCGAACCGTCGGTGAGGATCTTCAACCGCGAACCGAACATGCCGCGGAATACCGGATCGCCGTTGGTGCCGCCGTTGCGGATCTGCGAAAAGCCGGGGATGGTTTTCAGGTAGTCCGAACCGTCGCTGGCCGGTACCGGCTGGCGCGGGGTTTTGGGTGAGGTGACGATAGTCAGCGGGGAATAGAGCGGTGCGGTGACGGTGATCACGTCGCCATCATTAACCTGTGCGTCGATAGGGTGCTGATGCGCCTGAGCCGCGTGGCCGGCCAGCAGGAACAGCGGCATGGCGGTGGTAATGGCGCGGGTGACGGCGTTCTTTTTATAAGTGGGTTTAAACATCATCTTTCCTTAAGCTAACTTTTTTCCGTTCTTGGCCGAGGGATTATTCAGGCGTGGGGCGGCCTGGCGAAAATCACCATCGGAAAATACGGGGGTTAATTCCATCAACGTGGAAATAACCGGATTAATAATGTCGTCTCGATGATTAACCGTTGGGCGAATTAATTCCGCCGGGTTGAAGCGATCAACGGCAATACAGAGAACGGCAATGGCTTATTGTTAAATCAGAGGAAAGAAATGGGGGGCGCGCGCGGCTGTAATTCGGTGTGAACGACGTGGGCAAACAGAGGAACGAGATAGTGAATCGGCGGCGGGCGGGAAGCCAGCGAGTGGGACCAGAACAGCGGGGCATGGCTCACGTCCAGCAGCGGTGCGTGCAGCAACAGCACGCAGTAGCCGCAGGCGCTGTCGTCCATCATCATCGCCATGTTGTGGTGGCCGCCACCGTGCTGCATCAGCGGCTGTGAGGCTTTTTCTGGCGCAGGCGGCGGCGAGTGCATCCCATGATGCATCGGCATTTCCATGCCGCAATCCGCCATGATGGTCGTTCCAGCACTTCCGGCGCGTACATGCTCCAGGGATCGCGAGACCACCGGCGCAATGAACAACATCAGAATGGCAAACATCCCTAACCAGGCAGCGGCCCGATTTCGCGATGTAGAACACTGAATTAACGACACAATCAACCTGAAAAAAGGGTTAACACAGGGTAGGGAATTGTACTGGGTTATGTCGAAATGTTAAAACCTTTTATTTCTGGTCAACGGTCTGTTGATGAATATATTATCGGATAAGCGCTTTAATTCTGACCAATGGCTATTTTTTTGCGCCAATAACGCGACGGGGACAATATTAATGACGGAAAAACTGGCGAGCACCATTATCCTGCTTTATGACGAACATGCCGCCGCCTGGGAACGCCTCAGACCCACCACGCTGTTTGAACGACCGTGGCTCGATCGTTTTTTGCAGCTCGCCCCGGCCAATGCGCAGCTGCTCGATCTCGGCTGCGGCAATGGCGCACCGATCGCCGCCTATTTTATCGAAAAGGGATATCGGGTAACCGGCATCGACGGTTCGCAGGCGATGATCGCGCGTTGCCGGCAGCGTTTCCCGCAGCAGGAATGGCGACAAATGGATATGCGCCAGCTGGATTTGCCGGTGAAGTTCGACGGACTGCTGGCCTGGGACAGTTTCTTTCATCTGGCGCGCGACGATCAGCGCCGCATGTTTCCGCTGTTCAGACGGCATGCCAGGCCGCATGCCGCATTGATGTTCACCAGCGGCCCTGCAGACAGCGTGGCGATCGGCAACTTCGAAGGCCGGCCGCTGTTTCACGCCAGCCTGGCACCGGAGGAGTACACACGCTTGTTGCAGGAGAACGGCTTCCGCGTGGTCGACCATGTAGTGGAAGATCCCGCCTGCGGGGGAAGAACGGTCTGGTTAGCGCAGGGTGTTGAGTGACAATGTCACGGGCAAGTCCATCAGAACCTGCCCGTTAACGTTATTTAGCGCTGACGCGCCAAACTGTGTTGCCCACGTCATCTGCAATCAGCAGGGCGCCAGTCTTGTCGACCGCCAATCCTACCGGTGCGCCATAGAGTTCCTTCTCGTCGTCGGAGACAAAGCCGGTGACCACCGCTTTGAGTTTGCCGACCGGCTTGCCTTGCTCGAACGCCACGTAGCTGACCCGGTAGCCGTTCAGCGGCGAGCGATCCCAGCTGCCGTGCTCACTGACAAAGGCGCCGCCGCGATACTCGGCCGGCAACGCGTTTGCCGTATAGAACAGCAACCCCAGGGGCGCAACGTGCGAACTGAGGGCGTAGTCCGGCTTGATGGCTTTCGCCACCCGATCCGGCCGCGGCGGCTGCACCCGCCGATCGACGTGCTGGCCGAAATAGCTGTAAGGCCAGCCATAAAAGCCGCCATCCTGCACCGAGGTCAGGTAATCCGGCACCAGATCGGCGCCGATCTCGTCGCGCTCGTTGACGATGGCCCACAGCTTGCCGCTGTGCGGCTCCCACTGCAGCCCGGTCGGATTGCGCAAGCCGCTGGCGAAGACACGGCTGGCACCAGAGGCGGTATCCACTTCCAGCACGGCGGCACGCCGGTACTCGACGGCCAGGCCGTTTTCGGTGATGTTGCTGTTGGAACCGACGCCGACATACAGCTTTTTACCGTCCGGGCTGGCCAGCAGGGCCTTGGTCCAGTGGTGGTTGATGGTGTCCGGCAGGTCGGCCAGCTCTTTACCCGGATCGCTGATGCGCGTTTCGCCCGGCTGATAGGCGTACTGCATGATGCTGCCGGTGTTGGCCACGTACAGGATGTTGCCAATCAGCTGGACGCCGAATGGGGAATCGAGCCCCTCGAGGAAAACATGCTTTTCCCAGCTGCCGTCGGCGGTTGGGCGCAGCAGGGTGATGCGGTTACCGCCTTTGCCCCCTTTACCTGACTGGCCTTTCACCAGCCCGGCGATCAGCTGCTTGGGCGTGCTCACCGCCTCAGTGCCCGGCCCGTTGGCTTCCACCACCAAGACATCGCCGTTGGGCAGAGTAAGCAGCTGGCGCGGATGCAACAAACCGTCCGCCACCTTGTCGATCTTCAAACCCTCCGCCACTTTCGGCATCTGGTTTTGCTGCCAGCCGACGCCCTTTGGCACCTGCATCGGCGGCATCAGGAAGTCTTGCGCCGCCGGCAACGTCGGATCCGGCCCCATTTGTTGTTCTGGCGAAATGACGGCGCTGTTATCGCAGCCGGCCAGCGCCAGCACGGCAGCAAGCGCAATCGTGATGGATGATAGCTTCATGAAAACCTCCTTATTTTGCGCGGGCGGCCACGGCCAGCAGAATGTTGGCGAGGCTCAGCAGCGCGACCACGATCGCAGACAGCACCAGGCCTTGCGGCACCACGGCATACGCATCCCGGCTATGCACGAAAGCGTTGATAATGGCGAGAACGATGGCGATCAGATTCAGCCAGAAATGGAGTTTGACCGGTGAACCCTGCAGCCGGCCGCTGCCGAACCACACCTGAACCAGGTTAATCAGCCGGGGAATAATGGCAAAAACCAGGCCAATGGCGATCAGCCAGCTGGCGCCATTGAGCCACTGAATGTTCGCCGTGCAAGCATAGATGATGTCGAAAATCAGCGCCGCAGTGAAAAATCCGTAGGGTATCGGATTAAGCCATTCATAGACGGCCACCGCGACCGCTGAGGGCCTTGCTGTCGTTTGCGTGGTCATGCAGGTATCTCCATGAAAAATGATAGGTAAAAAGGGCGTTGTCCCCTTAAAGCTTTGTTCAGATTCACCGATTTGAACAATTTTGATTCTCATTTTTAGCATGCGATGTTAAAACCGAAACCTTCACTGCGGCATTATCAATGGCTTAGCAACATCAGGAGGAAGGGCATGAGTATCGAGCGCGTTCAGCAATTTCTGGCCGAGCACGCACCAGAAACGACGGTGACGGTGCTGACAAAGAATAGCGCTACGGTGGCGCTGGCGGCGGAAGCCTTTGGCGTGGAGAGCGGGCAGATCGCCAAGACGCTGTCGTTTCGCGTGAACGACGGCGTGGTGCTGTTGGTAATGGCGGGAACCGCCAGAATCGACAACAAGAAGTACAAACAATTCTTCGGCGTAAAGGCGCGCATGCTGCCGGCAGAGGAGGTGGAGGCGCTGACCGGCTATCCGCCCGGCGGCGTTTGTCCCTTTGCCGCACCAGCAGCGGTGAGAATTTACTGCGATCGCAGCCTGTGCAGCTACGGTGAAGTGCTTCCGGCAGGTGGCAGCGATAACTCAGGCGTGAGAATTGCACCACAGCTGCTGGCCAGTATCACCGGAGCAGAGTGGATTGACGTGACAGGGTAACGTTACGTGACGATGTCATGATTATGTTATGTTAAATACAATGTATTTAAACATTGATTAATATGCTTTTTTAACTGAAAAAGTCACTAGTGCATCGGGGTATGGCAAACCGCTTCGATATTGTGGCCATCCGGGGCGATAACAAATGCCGCATAGTAGTGGGCATGGTAATTGGGCCGCAAACCGGGCGCGCCATTGTCTTTGCCGCCGGCGTTTAGCGCGGCGTGGTAGAACGCATCGACCTGTTCACGGCTGCTTGCGGCAAATGCCAGGTGCAGGTGTGCCGGCTTTTTATCGGTTTGAAATAGGCACAATGATACGTTACCTCGTTCGGGGCAAAGTTCGACGCCATAGCCGGGCGCGCCTTCGGCAACGATCTTTACGCCCAGCGGCGCCAGCGCATTGAGGAAAAACGCTTTGCTAAGGGCAAAGTCGCTGACGCCAAATTTCACATGGTCAAACATGGAGAGGCTCCTGGAGCGTGGAAGAATGCTCCCATTCAGTATAGCCAACGCCGTGGTGGGCACCGAAAGCGATGCAAATGCACGCCAATGCGCATTTAGCATACAAATAGTCCCGTTTAAGTGACGCGTTTGGGAGAAATCTGCAGTATCGTAGCAGCCACGTTTTATCAGATTTCACGTAGCGCGATCAAAAAGGCAGGGGATTTCCGGTCAAAAGCGGAGGTATGCGCCATTGAAAATCATGTCCGGTCATCATTACTGGAGAGCAAAATGGCAGTACGCATCATCACGGTCAAAGCTTATTGATAGCTTGCTGGAGTGAAAGTCTGACAGCGTTGGATGGTTTGAATGACAGAATGCATGACATGAGATATACGTCGCATGGCGAAACGACATTGCCGGCAGTCGTTACTACAGCAAGGGAAACGGCAAGCGCACGCATTCATTTACGGCAGGAAGCGAACAGGCGATCAGACATTGGGTGTTCAGAGATTATCTGCGTAAGCATCATGGTGTTGCTCAGCAATACGCGGCAACCCAATGCAATGCCAAGCAGCAGAAGACAACCGGCAAAACCCGGCGGCTTATGGCCGGCTAAAAAACGAATTTCTTCAGCGGCATCAGCAGCTGGCGCTGGCATGGCTGGCCGCAGGAGGAAACCCATGAATCAGGCCTGGACGGCAGAATCCACATATTGCCACCTTGGTGCGCATAATGTATATTATGTTAAATTTAATTATTGGATACGCACCGGGACTAGCCCTGCACATTATCTCTCACCTCACCTTCAATGTTATCCCTCTGACATCCCGTTTTCCCGCCAGGCTTACTGTCACTCGGTTGCTTTTAAATACAATCACTCATCAGTCGGCGTACCTTGATGAAACCGTATCTGCCAACCTTCTTTTTCTGTCAGGAGCCAAATCGACGAACGCTCCGTGCAACGAACGGCGTGGCCCTGCGCGTCACGCTGAAAACTTTTATACGTTAGCAACACGGTGCCTGCACTGATTTGCACCAGCTTAAAACCTTGCGCGAAAATCTGCGGATAACCCGTTTCAATCGCCAGTGCCGCAATGGTTTGGCGTTTGTCATAACGCAGACCTGAGCGACCGATCTCTTCAAAGTCTTCATGCAGCAATGCCGCGACACGCTTCGGATCGCAGCGCGTCGTTGGTTGGTGCAGTTCAACCTCAAGCGCCTGGATTTGGCGAAGCCACTCTGCAAAATGGGTCAAAATGCCCTCCTTTTTGATCGCGCTACGTGAAATCTGGAGACAAGAAACTCACACAGGTTCAGATTTAAGCTGATGTGATTCCTATCGTAACGGTTGATAATCCAACCTGATATTGCTTATTTTGACCTATTACTATAAATTAAACGCAATATCAACTTTTTTGGCGAATGGAATCATGCCCGATCGGTCATTACTCTTTTTTTATAGTTTAGCCTTTTTTGCGGTAATTTATTTCATCGTAAAATTCAGGAAGGACATCACAAAAAAAGATGGGTTGATAAATATAGTCTCCTCTCTAGTTATCGCTATTACGATAATATTCTTGCTCAATTCTAACCTTTCTGTTGCTGGCATCCTGATTGCCATATTCTCTTTTCTTGCAGCAGGCTTTATTTCGTTATGCGTTGCCATTGCCCTCAAGGAGGTGTACTCAACGAAAAAACATACATTAACAGCCATAAAGCGGATAAAAACGGAAAACTCAATTGATTTCAAAGAAATGCCAGCATTCAAAAGCGGCGTTTTTTGCTATAAAAAATCATGGTATGCCATCTATTCACCCTATCTGAATTCACTTGAGATAGGCGTTAATGCGTTTGATAGCCAACCTGAAGTTGGCAAAAAATTCACTGTAAGAACGTTGTCTAAACGTGCCATTACACTCGTTCCGGAGGCAATTCCCGGTGAAATCAATGATGACACCGAACTATTCGGGCAACTGGTAATGTTTTGTGAAATATCTGAAAAAAACCAGATTATGGCTTCAAATTATATGGAAGCCATAAAAAATGGCTCTGCTACTCCCTGGCTTATTTCTGTGCCAGATGAAACGCCATAATTTTAGCATGGCGGAAATATTATCCGTCATGAACTCAATCAGCGATCAGAATTCCGTCTTGCTTTATATGCGATCGCCGAACTCGCAATTCCCCATGCCGCCAGGCGCCGTCTGCCGTGGCGCGATTGTCGATCAGACGATTCAAGGCCTCCTCGACTAAACGGTCGATGCGTTGGCTGTAGCTGGTCAGCGCCCAATTGGCTGAGCCGGCTTCGTCGATATCGTCGAAACCGACCACGGCCATCGCAGACGACGGCGCCGTTTGCCTGAGCGCTTCGAGCGCCCCCAGCGCCAACACGTCGTTCTCACAGAACAGCGCCTCAACCCGCTCGCTTTCCGGCGTTGCCTGCAGGTATTCGCTCATCAGCTGGAAACCGCGTTGGCGATCGTAGTGGCCGGCGGTGAGCACCCGATCCAACTGAAATCCGGCGGCCATCAATTTGTCGCGGTAGCCTTCCATACGTAGCAAATGGCTGCTTTGCGTGTCTGGCCCCTTCATGTAGCCAAAGCGCCGATGCCCTTGTTCTATCAGCAACCCAGCGATCTCTTCGCCGGCGCGGTAGCCGTCGATATTGACCACATCAATGTGTTCGCTTTCCGTATTGCGACACACCTGCACCAGCGGGATCTGATGCAGATCTTGCGCGATCGCCGCCCATTCTTGGGTTAACACCGTCGCCAGGAACAAAATGCCATCGACCTGCAGCTGATCGGCCATCGCCATCACCGCCCGGTAGTTTTCCCCTGCGGTTATGTTCAGCAGCAGCGCCATATAGCCGCGGGTTTGCAGCTGTTTGGTGACCATATCAAGCATCATCATCGAATGCGGGTTCTTCATTTCGTCGATGGCCACGCCGATGATGTGCGTGCGTTTTTGCGACAGGCTGCGCGCCAGCAGGTTTGGCCGATAGCCCAGCTCGGCTGCCGCCGCCAGTACGCTTTCACGCGCGCTGTCCGAGATCGACGCGCCGGGCGTAAAGGCGCGCGATACCGTCCATTTAGAGACGCCGGCCTTTTCGGCGACATCGCTGGCAGTGGCTTTGTGGTGTTTTATCATGGTTGCGTCGATCCCTGCTTTGGTGAAATCAAACTATACCCTGCTCGCTCAGATCCCCTAAGCGCCCGCCGGCATGTCTGCTGCAATTATGTCCCGTTTTTGCACCCGATTGCAATTTGTTGTGCAACCGGGTGCAAAAGATGAAGAGTTTGTGATCGTCCACGCTGTTTTCACCTTTCCCCTGTTGACCAAATTTTATCCATGGCCGACATTCACGGTGGCATTCAGAGACTCATCGCCGTTTTGTCTCCTGCTTTGCACCCGGTTGCAATGACGCTGTTTTTACACAACATCTCTCTTCTCAACAGGATACCGTAATGAAAAAAACCAGACTGCTGTTGATGTTAGCCTGCTCGCTGTTTGTCATGACCGCCCAGGCCAAGAGCTACCAGGTCGGCGTGGCGCTGGCCAACTTCGATCTCAACTTCGTCTCCATTCTGCGCAGCCAAATGGCACGTGAACTGGCGGCTCAGCAGCTGCAGGGCCAGTTCGTTGATGCCAAAGGCGATGTCGCCCTGCAGGTGCAACAGGTAGACGATCTGATTAATCAGGGCGTGGACGCCATTATCCTCAATCCGGTTGATACGCAAGGCGTCCAGCCGATGATAGCGGCTGCCCAACGTGCCGCGATCCCCCTCATCTTCGTCAACCGCAAACCCGAAGTGCCGCTGACCGGCGCGACGGCCTACGTCGGCTCCGATTCGGCGCTCAGCGGCCGCCTGCAGATGGAGGCCCTGGCGAAAAAAATGAATTACCGCGGCAACGTGGCGATCCTGATGGGCGCCCTCTCCAACGAAGAAACCCGCGAACGCACCCGCGCGGTGGAAGCGGTGATCGCCAAACACAAAGATCTGAAAGTGGTAGAGAAACAGACCGCCAAATGGCAGCGCAATGAAGCGGTCGACGTGGTTTCCGGCTGGTTGCTGAACGGCACGCCGATCGATGCGATCGCCGCCAACAACGATGAGATGGCCATCGGCGCGATCATGGCGCTGAAGCAGGCCAAAAAGAGTGGCGTGCTGGTTGCCGGCATCGACGGCACGCCAGACGGCCTGCAATTTATCAAAAACGGCGACCTGGCGGTGACCATTTTCCAGGATGCCAAAGCCCAGGCGATCGGCGCGGTGCAAGTGACCCGAGCTATGTTGGATCACGCCAAAACGGAGCCTTACAACTGGGTGCCTTATGCCACCGTGACGCGAGAAAACTACCCGCAATTTGCACAGATGAACCAGAAATAAACCGTTGCCACTCTCTTTTTCAACCCATTTTGCACCCGAGTGCAAAAGCATAATATCAGGAGTCAGCATGTTAAATGGTGAAAGAAGCATCCCTCGCCCGCTGCGTTGGGCGATGATCGGCGGCGGCCGCCTCAGCCAGGTGGGCTACAAGCACCGTTCCGGCGCACTGCGCGACAACACCGCCTATCGGCTGGTTGCCGGCGCTTTTGATATCGACGCGGCGCGCGGACGTGAGTTTGGCGTCAATCTCGGCGTGCCCGCCGAACGCTGCTATGACAACTATCAACAGCTGCTGGCGCAAGAAGCCAACCGCGAAGATGGCGTTGAGGTGGTGACCATCGCCACCCCCAACGGCACCCATTATGAAATCACGCGCGCAGCGCTGAATGCCGGCCTGCATGTCATCTGTGAAAAGCCGCTGTTCTTCACCACGGCGGAGGCGAGAGAAATCAAGGCGCTGGCAGCGGAGAAAGGCCTGATCGTCGGCGTAACCTACGGCTTCTCCGGCCATCCTCTGCTGATGCAGATGCGGGCCATGATCGCGAACGGCGACATCGGCGAAATACGCATGGTCGAATTGCAATACACCCACGGTTTCAATGCCAACGAAAGCGCGGACACGTTCGAGGCGCAAAAGTGGCGCGTCGATCCGAAAATCGCCGGCCCCTCTTTTGTGCTGGGCGACATCTCCACTCACACTTTCTACATCTCGCAGCTGGTGATGCCCGATATGAAGATTGCCTCCCTGCTGTGCGATCGCCAGAGCTTTATTCCTTCCCGCGCACCGCTGGAAGACAACGCCATGGTGCTGATGCACTACGAAAACGGCGCCGTCGGCCGCATGTGGGCTTCTGCCATCAACGCCGGCGCGATGGACAGCCAAAGCATCCGCGTGGTGGGCTCTCGCGCCAGTCTGCAATGGAGCGATTCCACGCCCGGCGAATTGCGCTATGAGATCCAGGGGCGGCCCAACCAAACGCTGCACCACGGCATGCCCTATCTGGACGACAGCGCCCTGGCCGAAGAGCGGCTCGGCGCGCTGCATACCGAAGGGCTGGCCGAATCCTGGGCCAATATTTACCTCAAGTTCGCCATCGCCATCAGCGCCAGCCAGCGCGGCGATCGGCAAACGCTGGCCGCGCTGATCTATCCGGATATCGACGCCGGATTGGAAGGCGTGCGCTGGATTGAAAACTGCGTTCGTTCCGCCGACAACGGCGCCACCTGGGTTAATTACCAATAAGGAAAGCCCCATGAAACTTTCATTCTGTACCGACAGCCTGGGTCATTTACCCTTCGAGCAGATGCTGGATCGGCTGCTGGAGCTGGGGGTGAGCGGCGTGGAAATGACCACCGGCGGCTGGTCTCCGGCGCCCCATCTGGATACCGACGATCTGCTGGCTAACCCCGCCAAACGCCGGCAGCTGCAGCAGGCGCTGGCCAGCCGCGGCATGGAGATCGCCGCGCTCAACGTCTCCGGCAATCCGCTCGATCCCGGCGAACTGGGGCAACGCCATCAGCGCCAAACCGACAATACGCTGGAGCTGGCCGGGCTGCTGGGGGTGAAAAAGATCGTTATGATGAGCGGCCTGCCCCCGGCCAGCCCGCATGACGCCATTCCCAACTGGATCACCTATACCGTCAGCTGGCCGCCGACGGTGAAAAACTGTCTGGACTATCAATGGAATGAAGTGGCAATCCCCTATTGGCAGGCGCTGGTCGCTCGGGCCAAAGCGTGCGGCGTCGAGCGCTTTGCGCTGGAAAACTTCAGCGCCATGCTGGTGTGGAACCCGGAAACGCTGTTCCGGCTGCGCGAGGCCGTTGGCCCGATGGTGGGCCTGAACCTCGATCCCAGCCACCTGATCTGGATGGGTGCGGATCCCATCGCGGTGGCCCGCGCACTCGGCCCCGCCATTCACCATGTGCACGGCAAAGACGTGCGCCTTGAGCGCGGCGTCGTTGAGGTTAACGGACTGCTGGAGACCAAACCGATCGACGACGTGGCCCGCCGCGCCTGGAACTATGTCGCCGTCGGCTGCGGCCGGGATCTGCAGTGGTGGAAGGCGTTCTTCTCGGTGGTGCGCATGATGGGCTACAACGACTGGGTGTCGCTGGAAATGGAAGACCTGACCATGTCGGTCGATGCCGGCATCGTTTCCTCCGTTCAGGCGCTGCAGCAGAGCATCAGCCAGTAAAGCCAGGCGCGGCGGTCACGGCCGCTGCGCCCCCTTTCACTCCGGTTCACTCGCCCCGGCCGGCATTTGCCGCCGATACTGCGACGGCGACTGCGCCATCACCCGTTTGAAGGCGGTGCTGAACGCGCTTTCCGAGCCGTATCCCAACGAGTAGGCGATCGACGCGACGTTTTCTTTACCGGCCCGCAGGCGATCTGCCGCCTGCAGCATACGCCAACGCGAGAGGTATTCCATGGCGGTGCTGCCAACCAGCCCTTTGAAACGTTGAGCGAATACGGTGCGGGAAATGCCGGCGATGCGGGCCAGCTCTTCCAGCGTCCAGTTGCGCGCCGGCTCGGCGTGCATGGCGGCGATCGCCAGGCTGATCTGGCGGTCGGTCAGCGCCAGAAACCAACCTTTCGGCAGCCCATGGGCCGTTTCGAGGAACTGGCGAAACACCTGCACCAGCATCAAGTGCGCCAGGTGGGTCGACATCAGCGCACCGCCGAGCTGCGGGTGACGCAACTCGTTCGTCCACTGTTCGAGCGTCCAGCGCAAAACGCCCGCCTGGCTCGAGGCTTTGGGGATGTTGATGATCGGCGGCAGCGCATCAAACAGCAGCGCCGCATGCTGGCCGGAAAAACCGAAACGCCCGCTGATCAAAAAGACCTCGCCACCGCCGTTATGCACGGCGATGCCGTCGCGCGTCGCCTCGGCCATGATCTGCTCCCCTCCCTGCGGCGGCAACGCCGGATCGGACGCGACCCTGAAGCGCCGCCGACTGTTCAGCAAAAAGCAGTCCCCTTCGCGGAAATGGATCGGCTGCGCCAGATCGTCGGTCATGCCCCAGCAGGCGCCGCGCATCACCGCCGTGAATTTGATGCCTTCATGAGGGGGAAACTCGAACGACCAGTCCCCGGCGGCGTCGAAACCGGCGTAAAACTGGTTTTGGGGTTGCAGCAGCGACAACACGTCTGACAGCGGGTCCATGATGAAATCCGTACTCTTGATAAACAAACAAGTACTTTAGCGCATGGATCGTCCGTCTCTCAAGGCTTATTCTTGACAACAAGTTTTATCGCGTCATGCGGGCAAAGGCGACCTGAACCGCGCCGCTGCCCGAATCATCCATTGCTGTGCTGAAGGAATTCTGACTTTGAGCCGTTGTTCCAAATTGCGCCCGACAGCGGGCGGCTATGCTTCATCGCCACAATGGCGCGATCGGCGCTTTAACAATCAGCGGCCACCGGCGCCGGGTGACCTGCCCGAGTCCACCCTGCGCGTGTGGTGGGACGTATTTTTCAACAAGCCCAAAGGCACGGTGCCGGCGACGCCGGTGCCGATTCAGCGCCTGTCGCGCGCCGAGCTTGAGGCGGCACCCGATCGTAGCCTGTACCGCCTGGGGCATTCCACGGTGTTGCTCAAGCTGCGCGGCCAATGGTGGCTGACCGATCCGGTGTTCTCCGAGCGGGCATCGCCGCTGCCGTTCGCCGGGCCAAAACGCTTTCACGCGCCGCCGATCGCGATCGAGGAGCTGCCACCGATCCGCGCCGTGATCCTCTCACACGATCATTACGACCATCTGGACCAGGCCGCCATTCGGGCGCTGGACGGCAAGGTGGGCCAGTTCGTCGCACCGCTCGGCGTGGGCGATCGCCTGGCGGCCTGGGGCGTGGCGCCGGACAAAATCCGCCAGATCCGCCAGTTCGACTGGTGGCAAGGCACGGAAATCGACGGCCTGCGGCTGACGGCTACCCCGGCCCAGCACTTTTCGGGCCGGAGCCTGACCGACGGCAACCGCACGCTGTGGTGTTCCTGGGTGATTGAAGACGATGAGCTGCGGGTGTTCTTCAGCGGCGACAGCGGCTATTTCACCGGTTTTGCCGAGATTGGCCGCCGTTTTGGCCCCTTTGACCTGACGCTGATGGAAACCGGCGCCTACGACAAACGCTGGCCCTATGTGCATATGCACCCTCAGCAAACCGTGCAGGCGCACCGGGATTTGCTCGGCCGCTGGCTGCTGCCGATCCATAACGGCACCTTCGATCTGGCGATGCACGCCTGGCAAGACCCGTTCGACCAGGTACTGCGCCATGCCGCTACCTCTAGCGTGCAGGTCGCGACGCCGATGATCGGCGAACGTGTCGATATCGTTCGGCCGCACCCCGGCAGCCGTTGGTGGCGCTAAGCGCCGTTTTATTTATTCGCAGGAAACCTGAAATGAACAATGACCATAAAGTGTGGCTGATCACCGGCGCCTCGTCGGGCCTGGGCAAAGCCCTGGCGGAAGCGGCCATCGCCAACGGCGATCGGGTGGTGGTGACCGCCCGCCGTCTCGACCGCCTGCAGGCGCTGGCTAAGGGCCAGGAGGATCGCGTGCTGCCTTTGGCGGTGGACGTCACGGATGCCGCCGCGCGCGATAAGGCGGTCGCCGATACCCTGGCGCGGTTCGGCCGCATCGACGTGCTGGCCAACCTGGCCGGGCGCGGTGTAGCCGGCGCCTGCGAAGAGTTCAGCCTCGAACAGCTGCGCGAGCAGATGGAGCTGAATTTCTTTGCGGCGGCGGAGATGACCCGCGCCGTGCTGCCGCAGATGCGGCGCCAGGGCAGCGGCAACGTGATCACCGTAAGCAGCATCGCCGGTCTGGTGGCGATGAACGCCGCCGGCCCCTATTGCGCGGCGAAGTTTGCCCTCGAAGGCTGGACGGAGTCGCTGGCCATCGAGGCCAGGCCGCTGGGGATCCACGTGACCCTGATCGAGCCCGGCGCCTTCCGCACCGAATTCGCCGGCGACGTGAACATGCGGCCGACGCAGCGCATCGAGGCCTACCGCCCGTCGATTGCACCGTTTGAAACCTACCTGGCGCAGTCCGCCGGCCGACAGATGGGCGATCCCGCCAAAGCGGCGCAGCGCATGCTGGAGTTGGTCACTCTCACGGCTCCGCCGGTGCGCCTGATGCTGGGGCGCGACGCTTACGCCATGTGGGACACCACCCTCGCCAAACGCCAGCAGGAGCTTAACGCCTGGCGCGAACGGGGCGAAGACACCGCCTTTGATGGCGCAGAACTCACTGAAATTCAACTGTAACTCTCCACGATAACGAGGAATCTCGATATGAACAAAACCTGGTTTATTACAGGCGCATCTTCCGGCTTCGGCCAGGCTTTGGCTGAAGCCGTGCTGGCCAAGGGCGACAACGTGGTGCTCACCGCCCGCCGCCTGGCGCCGCTGCAGGCGATCGCCGCCGGCCACGGCGAACGCGCGCTGGCTCTGCAGCTGGACGTGACCGATCCTGCGGCGCGCGCCGCCGCCCTGAAGAAGACCGTAGAAACCTTCGGCCGCCTCGACGTACTGGCCAACATCGCCGGCGCCGGTTCTTACGGGGCGCTGGAAGAGTTCACTTCCGAACAGATCCGCGCCCAGATGGAGCTGAACTTCTTCGCGGCCGCCGAGCTGTCGCGTGAAGTGCTGCCGCAGATGCGTGCTCAACGGTCCGGCCATATTCTCAATCTGACCAGCATCGCCGGCCTGGTGGCCTTCCCCGGCAGCGGCCTGTACAACGCCACCAAATTCGCGTTGGAAGGGTTTACCGAAGCGCTGCACCACGAGGTCAAGCCGCTGGGGATCCACGTCACGCTGATCGAGCCGGGCGCCTTCCGTACCGGTTTCGCCAGCAGCGCCGCCATGAAGGCCGAACGCGAAATCGCGGCCTATGCGCCACTGGATGCCGGCATGGTGGAGTATTACCGCACGCAGAACGGCAAACAGATGGGCGATCCGGTTAAGGGCGCTCGCGTGATCGTCGATATGGTGGCCAGCGCCACCCCGCCGGTGCGTTTGATGCTCGGTAAGGACGCGTATCAGCTGTGGGACAGCGCGGTAGCCTCCCGCAGCCGCGATCTGGCGCCTTGGCGTGAACGCGGTGAAGATACGGCCTTCCCCGGCGCTGCGATGAATCCCGTTCAGGCGCTGTAATACCCACCTTTCAAACGGGCTGCCTATGTAGCCCGTTTGTTTTATGTGACGTCGTCACGTATGTCTTACCTTTTGTTTCTCAGTCGAGCGTTCAAAACTAATTGCCAAAGCAACTGTTGCTATTTAACCTATATACACTGTTTGCCGAGGTATCCCATGTCATCGAAAGAAAAATCCCTCTATGCCCTCACCAACGCCCTGCAACCGGTTCGCCGGGTGTGGAAACAGGCTGCGACGCTGGCGATCGCCAAATCCGGCATCTCCATGTCGTTGGCTACCGTCGTGGTTCTGGTGCATCGCAATCCGCAGGGCATCAATCAGCGCGACCTGGCGGAAGAAGTCGGCGTCAATCCCGGTGCGCTGGTGCGTCTGTTGGATCAGGCCGCCGCGTTAGGCTTCCTCGAGCGGCAGGAGTCGGCCGGCGATCGTCGGTTTAAAACCCTGCGCATTCTGCCCGCCGGCGCCGAATTGGCCAAAAAGGTCGAAACCGCGGCCGATAAGCTGCGAGTCGAGCTGATGCACGACGTGCCGTTGGAAGATATTGAAACCGCCACGCGCATTCTGCGCCTGTTTGAAGAGCGCGCAGGCCACTATCTGCAACAGGCCGGCAATGAGCCATGAAAATCGGTAAACCGCAGCTGCAGTATGCCGCGAAACTGTTTATTTCCGCCATGCTGGCCTTCGCGCTGGCGGAAAGCATCGGCCTGCAAAATCCCTATTGGGCGATGGTGACCTGCTGCGTGCTGAGCAATCCGGTCAGCGGCGCCGTACGCGCCCGCGCCACCTACCGTTTTTGCGGCACGCTGTTCGCCGGCGTGCTGACGCTGGGCCTTTCGGCCTGGCTTAGCAACACGCCGGTGCTGTTGATCGTCGCCGCTGGGCTGTCATCGTCACTGATGCTGGGCCTCTCCTATCTCGATCGCACGCCACGCGCTTACTTTTTCCAGCTGGGCGCCATCACCATGATGCTGGTCGCCATCGCCTACATCAATCACCCGGACACGATGTTCACTATGGTCGTCACGCGGGTGACGGAGATCTGCCTAGGTATTTTGGCGGTGACGCTGGTAGACAGCGTGCTGTTCCCATCGTCGCTGGCGCCGGTGTTGCGCACGCGGCTGAAAGGCTGGCTGGCTGACCTGGCGCGTTGGCAGGAGGACAGCCTCGACGGCAAGGGCAGCGACGCCCAGGCCGACGCGGACCGTATCCGTTTGCTGGGCGACATCGCCTCGTTCAATCAGATGATGACCACCCTTGGCTATGACAGTTCGGTCGATAAGCCCACCCGTCAGGCGGCGATTTCGATACAGCAACGCGTACTGCAAATCGTGCCGCTGCTCTCGGCCATCGGCAGCAGCATCGCCGCACTGCCGGTCGGCCTGCGCCCCCGCCTGCAGCCGTGGCTGAATGAGGTCCGGCGGCAGGCCGTTGAACCCGCACCGCACGCTGCGCCCTCGGTAAGCTTGTTGCCGCCTGCGGCGTCGCTGTCGCCGTGGGAAACGCTGATCGTCGACGAGCTGGCTGAACAGGTTGAGCAGTGGTTAACGCTGTGGGCCGAGGTACAGCAGTTGAACGCATTCCTGGACGGCGAGCCGCTGCCCGCGGCGCTGCAGGCGCAGATGATGCGCAGCCGCGTCTTCTCGCCGCCGCCGGATATCGGCATGGCGGTGCGCATGTTCGCCGGAATTTTGACGACCTACGCCCTGCTGTGCGGCCTCTGGTATTTCACCGGCTGGGAACAGGGCGCCAATATGGTGCTGATGGGGATCGTGGCCATCGCCTTCTTCGGCGCCGGCGACAATCCCGGCGCCACCATCGCCACTTTTGGCCGCTTCGCCGCTATCGCTATGGCCCTCGGCGCCCTGCTCAGCTATGTGCTGCTGCCGCTGGCCGGGGATTACGGCAGTTTCCTGATCGTGATGGGGCTGTTTTTGCTGCCGCTCGGCGTGTGGGCGGCGAGCAACCCGTTGGCGACGTTGGCGATCGCCCTGTCGCTCAGCAACGTCAACTTTCAGGGGCACTATGCGCCTAACAATATGGGGCTGTATCTGGAAAGCACTACCGGCACGCTGATCGGCGTCTATTTCGCATTCCTGTGTGCCGCGCTGTTCCGCCGCTGGGGCACCGATCAGGTGGTGGCGCGGCTGATGCGGCAGGATGCGCAAGAGATGCTGCGCCTCAATCGCCACGTCACGGAACGCGACTTACAGCGCTATCAGGCCCGCGCGTTGGATCGCATCACCGCGCTGGGTAGCCGCCTGGCCGCCGTTGGGCAAGCCGATCGCAGCCCACAGCTGTTGATGCGCTTAAAAACCGCTATCGACCTGATTCGTCTGCAGCAGGCCGGCGCTCTCAGCCCTGGCGCTTCGCCGAACGCCGGTCTGCCGGCGGCGTTCCGCCAACTTTCTCTGCACGCCGAGGCCCCCTCCGCGCTGCTGGGCCAGATCGACGTCGGTCTGCAACAGGCCTGGCGGCAGAACGATCGGCGCGCGCTGCGGCCGCTTACCCGGCTGCGGCTGCTGCACTTCCCCACGGCTTTGCACTGGAATCCCTGACATGATCGGTGAAATCAACATTGACGGCGTGTTCATCTCGCCCTTGCTGCTGTGCCTGGTGTGCGCGTTCTTCTCGCGCATGGCGCTTTCCTGGACGCTCAACGCGGTAGGCGTCTATCGCTGGGTCGCGCAGCGCCCGCTGTTCGACACCGCCCTGTTTCTTATTCTGGCCGGGCTGTTTTTCCACGGCCTGAAATGGCTTACCACCCCCTGAGGACCCCATGTTTCGTGAACGTACCCTTGTTCTGCTGCGCCCCGCGCTGACCCTGATTGCCGTTTTGATCGCGGCAGGCGTGCTGTGGCAGCTTTATCTCTATTACACCTATGCCCCGCAAACGCGCGACGGCAAGATCCGCGCCGACGTGGTGCCGCTGGCCACGGATGTTTCCGGCAAGGTGGACGCCGTGCACATTCACGACAACCAGGTGGTGCATAAAGGGCAGCTGCTGCTCAGCCTGGACAAAGTACGGCTGCGCAATGCGCTGGATCAGGCCGAGGCCGCCGTTGAACGCGCCAACGTCCAGTTGGCGTCATCCCAGCGCGAAAACCGGCGCTATCAGGCGCTGCAGTCGGCTATTTCACAGCAGGAACGCGACAATCGCCGCGATGCCCAATCGCTGGCAAAGGCCAATCTGGATCAGGCCCTGGCGGATCGGGCGCTGGCGCGCATCAACCTGCAGCGCGCCGATCTCTATGCGCCGGTGGATGGCGTGATCACCAACTTCTCCCTGCGCCCCGGCGCTTACGCAACCGCCGGTCAGCCGATCATGGCGTTGGTGGATTCCAACAGTTTCTACATCGCCGGATACTTCGAAGAGACCAAGCTGGGCCGCATCCAGAACGGTGACAAGGTGGTGATCCGCATCATGGGGGAACGGCAGCCGCTGTATGGCCACGTCGACGGGCTTTCCGCCGGCATCAACGACAGCGAGCGCACCACCGCCGCCGGCAATCTGCTCGCCAACGTCAACCCGACATTCAGCTGGATCCGTCTGGCGCAGCGCATCCCGGTGCGCATCGCGATCGACACCATTCCGCACGGCGTCGAGCTGATCGCCGGGCGCACGGTGACGGTCAGTCTCAAGGATAACGGGGAATAATCTGCCGTTAACCGTATCAATGCGCTTTATGGCGTGATGGCCAATTTAATCACGCCATCGCGTTTCTCCGCGAACAACGAGTAAGCCTCTGCGATATTCTCCAGCCGGAAGCGATGTGTCACGAACGGCGTGAGATCCAACCCGCCATGCTGGATCACGTTCATCATTCTGCGCATCCGTTCCTTACCACCCGGGCACAATGCCGTGCGAATGGTATGATCGCCCAGCCCATAGGCAAGCGCACTCACCGGCAGATGGAGATCTTCGCTATAAACACCCAGGCTGGATAAGGTACCGCCGGGTTTTAACACCCGCAGCGCCTGATTAAAGGTGGTTTGCGTTCCCAAACACTCAATGCTGGCGTCCACACCCCGCCCGCCGGTAAGCCTGAAGATCTCATCAACCACATCGTATTCCTTGTAATTCAGCAGGACGTTTGCCCCCATCTCGCCCGCCATTTTCAGCTTTTCGGGGGAACTGCTGACGGCAATGATCAGGCTGGCACCTTGCAAACGTGCCCCGGCGGTGGCACATAATCCGATCGGCCCCTGGGCGAAAATGGCTACCGTATCGCCAATTTTAATGTTGGCATTTTCCGCACCTTTAAATCCGGTAGACATCACATCCGGACACATCAGCACCTGCTCATCGGTCAGCGCATCAGGGATTAACGCCAGATTTGCTTCGGCATCGGGTACCAACACATACTCAGCCTGCGTGCCATCGATAACATTGCCAAAACGCCACCCCGCCGTAGCTTTATATCCGTGGCAACGGCATTCCGGCAAATAGGCACCGTCCTGAGCGGGAAAACCATCCTGGCAGGCATAGGACGTAAACGAGGGGCAAATGGCGCCGGCCAGCGCTCGCTGCCCTTCTTTAAAGCCTTTAACATTGCTCCCGAGCTTTTCGATAATCCCGACCGGTTCATGGCCCACGGTCAACCCGTGAGGCACGGCATATTCGCCCTTGAGAATATGAATATCGGTGCCACAAATTGTCGTCGTGGTTATTTTAAGCAAGGCATCATTTGGACCAGGAGAAGGAATCGGCTTATCAATCAACTCTATACGGCCTTTTTCGATAAAGGCCGCAGCTTTCATCAGGTTCATGGGGGGCTCTTTGAAGTGAATTCGACAAAAAAAGAATAAGTCACGTTAGTCTTTTCTGCCGAAATAAATAAAAATCAGATCTCTATCCCCCTCGAGTTCAATTATTTCATTTGAATTTATTTCTTATTAAAATAGGCGCCCCCGATGTTTAAAACAGAGTGGTAAAAAAGAGTGTGAGACACTGATTATTTTTAGGCGCATCTCTGTTTACCGAAAATACCGCCTGCCGACAAGAGTCTAACCCGGGGAATAGTCTATCGCGACGGTGTGTTTTCCCCTTCTGGCGTCAAACCGGCGATCAGCGCCTGCAGCAAAGCGCTGACCTTCGGCTGCGCCCGGCGGCTTTTCAGCCAGACGACGTTGATCGGCAGGCCGTCGGTCGCCAGATGCGGCAACACCTCGGTCAACGTCCCCGCCTCTAGCTGGCGTTTAACCAGCCAGGTCGGCAACTGAGCGATCCCGTGCCCCGCCAGCACTGCCGTCAGTTGCCCCTCCGCATCGCCAATGGCCACCCGCGGCGTCAGCGCTCTTCTCTCTACCGGCTGGGCCCCGCTTCCCGAGAAATGCCAAGGCGTCTGCACACCGTCGTTCTCCTGATACAGCACGCAGTGATGATGCGCTAATTCAGCGGCGGTGGTGGGTTCGCCCTGTCGCTTCAGGTATCCGGGCGCGGCGCAGAAGATATGCCGCTGCGTGCCAAGGTAGTGATGCCCCAGCGTATTTGGCCAGACATCCGAGCCGCCGATACGCACCAGTATATCGATGCCTTCGCCGGCCGGATCGGTGAAGCGGTCCGAAAACGTGATATGAGGCACCAGCAACGGGTGCTCCTCAATAAATCGCAGGATCACCGGCAGCGCATGCAAACGGCCAAAAGAAGCGGGAAGATCGATGCGCACCCTGCCGCGCGGCTCGCCGTTTTCCGCCTGCATCGCCAGTTCGGCTTCTTCCAGCTCGGCCAGTACGCCGGTACAGGTACGATAAAATTGGGTTCCGGCGTCGGTCAGCGCCAGCCGCCGCGTGGTGCGCTGGAACAGCTTCGTCTGTAATCGGCTCTCCAGCCGGGCGATCCCTTTGCTGACGGCGGAAGCTGTCAGGTTCAGGCGCTCCGCCGCCAGCGTAAAGCTGCCCATATCGGCCACGCATACAAACAGGCCGATCCCTTTGAGACGTTCGGAAGAAAACATGCCCTCACCTTATTAATGAATTTTTTTCCTGAAACTTGGTAATTTATAGCGTAAATCATGATTTTTATTCCGATAGACTTTCCCTCGAAACGTTAAAAACCGCAAGAGGTAAGTTATGAAGAACAAGAGGCCCCAGATCCTGATCACCGGCGCCACCGGCCAGATAGGCAGCGCGACCCTGCGTCTTTTGCAATCCCAGGCAGAGATCGAGCCGGTTGCCGCAGTGCGCTCTCCCGCCAAGGCGGCGCCCTTCGAAAAACTCGGTATCCGCACCGTCCAGCTCGATTTTGATCGGGAAGAGACGCTGGCTCCGGCGCTGGCCGGCATCGAGCGCGTATTTCTGGCTACCGGCTACACGGTGGACATGCTGCGGCAAAGCAAGGTGTTCCTCGATCACGCGCGCCAGGCCGGCGTGCGGCATGTCGTGCACCTCGGTGCCTGCGGCCGTGATGACACCAGCGTCGCGCACTGGGCCTGGCATCAACTCATCGAGCGTTATATCGAGTGGTCGGGGTTTTCATTCACCCACCTGCGGCCCGAGTGCTTTATGCAGAATCTGCTCAACTACGACGGCGTACCGGCGGTGAAAAATGGCGTGATCCGGCAATATACCGGCGATGCGCCGTTCAGTTGGGTGGATGGCGACGATGTGGCGCAGGCAGCGGCACTGGCGCTGCTGCACCCTGAACGGCACGGCGGCCAAACCTACCGTATGGGCTATGACGTTAAATCCTACGGCGAGATCGCCGCCATGATGACGGAAGAACTGGGGCAGCCGTTCCGCTATGAAGCGCAAGATCCGCAGGTTTTTCTGGATGAGATGCGCGCGACGGGCGCCGAAATGGCCTATATGAGCTGCGTCTACGACAATTTTCGCCGCATAGCGGCACGCGATATTCCAGGCGTCGATGAGGTTTTCGATAATTTTCCGCAGATTGCGGGGAGAGAACCGATGCGGCTAAGGGCATTTATCCGCAAGCACCGCGACAAGCTGGCCTACTAAGCCACGCAAGGTTCGCCAACCAAAAACGGCGAACCTTTCGTTTAGCTACCGCCGTGCCATTACAACATCCATTCGATCGGCAGCCAGCCGGCCACGGTGAGAATAATGCGTTTTACCCAGCCGGCACCAGGCTCTTGCTGATGCACCTCGGTGTGGCCGTCTTCGAAGGCTTCGTTCCACACCATTTTGCCCTCGGGCGTCAGCGCCGGGCGGTAGGCGGCGTACTCGAGCGGGCCATCAAACAGTTGGCGGGTGTCTGCCGCCAATGTCGGGCTGTCGATCAAAAAACCCATTTCGCAGTTCAGGTGCGCCGATCGCGGATCGAAATTGAACGAACCGATAAACACCCGTTTGTCGTCGATGGCGAAGGTTTTCGCGTGCAGCGCCGCGCCGGACAGCCCCAGCGGTTTGAGTTCCTGCCGCCCCGTCGGTTGGCCGGCCCGCAGTTTCAGTTCAAACAGCTCCACGCCGGCCTGCAGCAGCTCACGCCGGTATTTGGCGTAGCCTGCATGCACCACCAGCACGTCGGTGGTGTTCATCGCGTTGGTCAGCACGCGTATGGACTTCCCCTGTTTGGCAAGCGATTCAAAAAACTTCGCCCCTTCTCGGCCCGGCACGAAATAGGCGGAAACCAGATCCAGTTGTCGGCCGACGCCACCGATGATCTTGCCGAGCTGCGTCACCATCAAACGATCGCGCGAAGCCTTACCCAGCCCTTTCGCCGGATCGTCGGCCACCAGCGCTACCTGGGTGAATTCAGGCTGGACGGCGCCATCGCGAAAGCGCACCGCGCTGGTTTCCAACTGCACCGCCAGTTTGCGCGCCCGGTCGCTGCTTTCGGTCGCGGTGGCCTGCGTCAGGAACGCAGAAAGGTTGCCTTTGCCCCTGATAATCTGCTCAACGCCAAACACCGACGCGCTGTTCCAGTAGCGATCGAAGGTCTCGGCGGTCTCCGCCACTACGTTGCCAACGCTCAGTACGTCGAGATCGAGGAAATAGTTTTCGTCCCCGACCTGGAAATACTCGTCGCCGATGTTGCGGCCGCCGATGATCGCCACGGCGCCGTCGACGATGTAAGACTTGTTATGCATCCGGCGGTTCATACGCATAAAGTCAAAGGCATAACCGGCCAGCTTTGGCGTGCGCACCGTCGACGGATTGAACAGGCGGATCTCGACGTTTTCCTGGGCATTCAACGCCGCCAGGGTCTCGTCCATGGCGACGCCGTTATCGTCCAGCAACAGCCGCACGCGCACGCCGCGCTGGGCGGCGTCATACAGGGTTTTCAGCAAGATCTGCCCGGAGGTGTCGTTATGCCAGATGTAGTACTGGGCGTCGATCGACCTTTCGGCCATCCGCGCCAGCGCCAGGCGGCTGGCGAACGCATCGTGCCCGCTGACCAGCGGCACCACACCGCTCAGGCCCGGGTGCGCTGCCATCAGTTCGGCGGCACGCGCCGGCAGCTGGGCAGCAGGATCAGCCGGCAACGCCGCCTGCGGCGGACGCTGGGAAATATCCGGCAAACGAAAGATGACTCTTGCCGCAATAATGGCGATCGTCACAGCGAGAATCAGATACACGACAATTTTTATCACGGGAAGCGGCCTCGGAGGTTGACTGCTTTGCTTTATACGTCATTAGGTTGCTTCAATCTATAGGAGAAGCGCGCTATGCAATTAGGCTATAGCGTAAAACGCGAAGGCGAAACGCCAAACAGCTTTTTGAACGCCACCGAATAGGCGCTGTGGCTCTCATAACCGCTTTCGAAGGCGGCGTGGATGATCGAGTTGCCGGCCAGCAGCAGCGGAATGGACGACAGCAGCCGCAGGCGCTGTTTCCACTGGCCGAAGGTGATACCGGTTTGTTGGCTGAAATGGCGTTGAAAGGTCTTTGCGCTGATCGACAGTGAATCGGCCCAGGCTTCAATACCGCGTTCATCGGCCGGCGTGATGACCAACTGCCGGCAAATCTCGGCCATTCTCGCCTCTGCCGGCCAAGGCAGATGCAGCGCCAGCTGCGGCTGCAGGCTCAGCTCCTCTAAGAACAGCGCTCTGAGCAGCGCATTGCGTTTGGTCTCCGCCCCTTCCGGCGCCAGCGTCGTCAGCTGGGCGATCAGCTCGCGCAGCAGCGGTGACACCTGCAATACGCCGTCGCGCAGCGGCAAACGCGCGGCGGTGATTTCATCGACCAATATTCCGTAAACGCAGATGTTACTCTGCATGACGATCTGATGTTCTACCCCCGGCCGCAGCCAGACCGCGGTGGTGGGCGGTACGATCCAGCGCCCACTACTTGCCTCGACCGCCATCACGCCCTGTTGCGAATAGAGCAAATGACAGCGTTTATGTGAGTGGTAAGGAATGACAAAGCCCGCCGGATAGTGTTTCACCAGACCTGTCACCTCGAACGAGGAATTCTCGTGGCTGCTGAGATTGATGCGTTTCGTTTCAGCGTTGTCGACTTCGAATCCCATGGTCGTTTGTCCCTTTTGATAACGCGAATGTCTTTTATTTGATAGAGAGGCCGGATGATCCTCCATATAGTGACGTTCTCGCAAGCCACACCAGGGGCCTTATGCGAAGAAACTCACTATTTACACCAAAATTTCATCGTTCTGCGTAAAACGGAGACGATGACGTTGCGCATGCGCTGCGCAATGGCGGCTCGTTGCGGGGGCGACGTAGCCGAAAGTGATGGAAAGGGAAAGCGCGGTGGCAAAAATCAGGAGGTATACGCATCAATCAGCAGGTAGCTCAGCCTGGGGGGGCGGCTCAATGCTGAATGGATATGGAGAGCGCCTAGGCTCTCCTCTATCCATTAGTGTTATCACATCAACGGGCCAACTCAGCGCCGTCCAGTTCGGAAATCGCCAAACAAATCACTTCAGTAATGGCCTGTACCGTATAGGCGGTATTGGCAGGAATGATTAACATCTCATGGGGTTGTAACGTCTGATCGTCAACCTTCAGTTCACCGCTCAGCACCATCAATTTCACCCACCCCGGATGAAAACGCGCCGGTTGCCGGCTCCCCGCATCCAACTTCAGCAACGCCGTATGGCCAGGCGTCTCCCGTTTTAAAATATGAAAACGCACCCCATCGTAAGGCATGTTTTCGTAATGCAGTGACGCCAGTGTTCTCTTATGCATGGTAAGTGTCCTCGTGACCTGTGAGTAGCTGCTCCGCCTTCGGTCGCCATAAAAACGATTGGCGGCTGTCCCTACCGAAAGCACAGGCTCGCAGCCTCTTGGCGAACGGATTAACTGTCGTACTTACAGCGGCCCGACCGACCGCCGTTTCATGCCTAACCTGCCTCAGGCATGCTAATAAATATATAAGAGCCTCGCCAACGGCGCAAAAAACCGCTACAAGATTGAGCGTATTACGGTACTAGTTAGCCGCCTGAACGGCGAGACGAACAGCGCCAGCCGTCAGGCAGGCAACCCCAGCGCCGCAGGCCAACACGGCATAAGACATGATCGCGCGCCAACCGCCCCTCTCTATGATGCAGCGAGAAAAAGGCCTGCCGTAACCCCGAGACCGCCACCGTTGCACACTCACAGCTCGCAGATGGCGTAGGTGCCCTTTCCGGCCGATTTCGCCTGATACATCGCGCCGTCCGCGCGGGTCAACAGCAGCTCCTCCGTCACGTCACTGTGCGAGGAGATCGCCGCGCCCAGGCTGGCGGACAGCTTCACGGTCTGCTGACCGATCTGCGAAATATCGGCCAGACGCGCCAACACGTTTTCGCAAAATTCGCTGACCTCGCGCCGAGGATCCGCCAGTGGCCACAGGATCACCGTGAACTCGTCACCGGCCAGGCGCGAGACGCTATGACGTTCACCGGCGCAGGCGCTAAGCAGTTTGGCGAATGTCTTCAAGATCAGATCGCCAAAGTCATGGCCATAGCTGTCGTTTAGGGTCTTGAAACCGTCGAGATCGATGAACAACAGCGCCATCTGCCGCTGTTCGCAGCAGACCTGCAGCGTGCCGGACAACCGACGCAGAAAGGCGCGGCGGTTGGTCAATCCGGTCAGCATGTCGTGCGTGGCCTCGTACTCCAGCCGCTGTTGCAAGCGTTTCAGTTCGGTAATATCCATGGACAGAATATAAAACCCCTGCGCTTCGCACGGCACCAGCGTGGTGTGGATCATCAGCAGCCCCTGTTGGGTCTGGAGCTCATTTTCAAAACTCACCATTTCCCCCGCCAAGGCTCTGTCTATCATCGGTTTCGCTGTCTGATAAACGTTCTCTCCCATGAAGTCGCGTACCGTCATCCCTTTGAGGCGGCTCTCTTCCAGACCGAACCAGGTTTTATAGGCGCTGTTGGCGAACAGGTAACGTTCATTACCGTCGATTTGGCTGATCAACGCCGGCATATTGTCCGTAATGGCGCGCAGGCGTTCTTTTTCCGTGCTGAGCTGGTATTCGGCGAGCACCCGGGTCTCAATCTCTTCGTTGAGTTTCTTGACCACCACGTTCAGTTCACGGGTGCGGATTTCGACGCGTTCCTCCAGTTCATGCTGCAACGCGAACAGATCGGCCTCGGCCGCCTTACGCTCGCTGATATCGACGATGACCGAGATGAAATGGTCCGGCTTGCCGTTCGGCAAGCGATTGAGCGCCACCGTCAGCTGCACCCAAACGATCGAACCGTCGGCGCGAAAATAGCGTTTTTCCATCGAATAGGTGCTGATTTCATTTTTCAGCAGCTGCTGCAACTTTTCCAGATCGGTGTTGAGATCGAGCGGATAGGTAATGTCCTGGAAGGTGCGATCCATCAGCTCACGCTCGGAATACTGCAGCATTTCGCAGATGCGCGGATTCACCCGCAGCCAATATCCTTGCAGCGAGACCAGCGCCATCCCTACCGCCGCCTGCGCGAAGGTCTGTTCGAACAGCGCCTCCGTGCGCTGCAGGTCGGATTTCAGGTTTTCGGTATAGACGCGGCGTTCAATGCTCTGCAGGTACTCTTCCACCACGGCGGCGAAGTCATGCAGATCGGCCAGTTGTTCCGGAGAGAACGGCTGCGGATGGCTGTCGATAATGCACAGAGTGCCGAGCGGCAAGCCGTCGAGCGACAACAGCGGCTGCCCAACGTAAAAACCGACCCTCGGCCCGCCGATCACCAGCGGATTATCGAAAAAACGCGGGTCTTTAGCGGTATCGGGCACCACCAACGCTTCGCGTTGCAAGATGGCATGGCCGCAAAACGAGATATTGCGCGGCGTTTCTCGGGCATCCAGACCGTAGCGCGATAAAAACCATTGGCGATCCCGATCGATCAGCGACACCAGCGCAATGTTCACGTCGAAGTATTTCGCCGCCAGCCGCGTGATACGATCCAGTTTTTCCACCGAGTTCGAATCCAGCACGTTCAGCGAATTCAATACCGACAGGCGTTCGGCTTCGTTTTCGGGGAAGCAGGGTTCGAGCATGTTGTCTCCCATTGTGTCACCTACGGGCCCGGCATAGCCGGCGTGAGTCCGTTCAGCCTATCCGTCGATTAGCGGCAAATAATATCCTTGTCCATCATAGACTCACTCACAGTATCAATCCGATTATGTATTCTCGCCAACTTTGCCGGACGTTGCGTTTACCACCGCGCTGCGCTACAGTCGTTCACAAGGTGATGGTGTTCCACCTTTCCCAACCGCCGCGTTCACTCGAACCGGATGATGACGCCTGATATACAACTTCGCTTTATTTTTTAGGCAGGTATGTCAGGAGTCGCTATGAATGAAATCTCACGTCTTACCCCTTTTCCACGCCAGCCCGATGCCGTCGCGCGGGAAATGCCCCTGTACGTTTTCGGCCATAAAAATCCCGACAGCGACAGCATCTGCAGCGCGCTGGTGGTCGCGGACTGGCTCAATCACCTCGGCAAACCGGCCGTGGCTTTCCGCCTAGGCGACCTCACGCCGGAAACTCGCTACATACTGGCTGCCGCCGGCGTACAGGCGCCTGCGCTGCTGACAGACGATCTCCGTGACCGCAAAGTCTGGCTGGTCGACTTTACCGATATCGAACAAGGCCCGGCCTCATTGCCCGACAGCGACGTGGTCGGCGTTATCGACCATCACCGCCTGGGCACGTTAGTCACCCGCAACCCGCCCGATGTCTGGGTGCGCGCCGTCGGCTGTTGCGCCACCCTGATCCTGCAAATCCTGACGACAGAAAAGCCAATGCCACTTAACGCCGCGCAGGCCACGCTGCTGCTGGGCGCCATCCTGAGCGACACCGTCGCGCTCAGTGCGCCGACCACCACGGAACAGGATCGGCTGGCGGTCACCCGGTTACGCGCAATCTCTCACGTCGACTATGACGCCTTCACCGCCGGGCTGCTCGCCGCCAAAACCGATCTCTCGGGGCAATCCGCCCCGCAGTTGCTGCAGCGCGATGCCAAGAATTACCGCATCCATACCGTCTCGCTGCTGCTGTCGCAGATAGAGGTGCGGGCCATGAGCGACATCGATCCGCTGTTGCCCGCACTGCAACAGGCGCTCGAGCAGGCGAAGCAGGAGGCCGGGCTGGAGATGACCGCGCTGCTGGTTACCGATATCACCCACCATCGCTCCACCCTGTATTTCTCGTCGAACCGGGTGCTCGCCATTCAGCAGGTGTCGCTGCCCGGTATGACGAGCCGAAAAAAAGAGGTTTTACCGTGGTTAACCCTACAGATTGCTCACGCAGGGAGATAAGTCATGCCGATCTACCAACACGCTTTACTGCTGGTACAGGATGAACGCGACGGCCGGCTGCTGTTGCGCCATGCCGAACGCCTCAATCAGCAGATGAGTACGCGCATTACCGTGGCGCACATCAGCGCCGACTATGCCGAGCTGGACTACCTCAGCGATGCGCAAACCAAAGATCGCCAGTCCAGCGAGGTGATCGCCGCCAAAGCCATGCTCAGCCGCCTGGTGGAAGACTGCTCAATCCCCCTGGAGGTGCGCGCAATCGTCAGCATCCATCGCTTCAAAGACGTCGAAGCCCTGATTGCCCGTGAAGGCGTCGATCTTTTGTTGCTCGGCCATCAGAACCGTCCGTTTGGCGTCTATGCCTCCTTCGGCTTCGAATTCATCAACCATTTATCCATCGACGTGCTGATCAAACACGTTCCCACTCCCTAGAACGAGGTGACACCCCATGAACTATGAGATTGAAAGCGTAACCGCCAGAGAGATCCTGGATTCGCGCGGCAACCCGACCGTCGAAGTCGAAATGAGCGCGGCGGGCGTCGTGGCCCGGGCTTCGGTGCCTTCGGGAGCCAGCACCGGGTCGCACGAGGCGGTGGAGCACCGCGACGGCGATCCGCACCGTTTCGGCGGCAAAGGCGTACTGGAGGCGGTGCACAGCGTCAAAACGGCGATCAACGAGGCGCTGCGCGGGGTGGATGTGCGCCAACAAGAGGAGATAGACCGCCGGCTGATCGCGCTGGACGGCAGCGAGAACAAGAGCCGATTGGGGGCCAACGCCCTGCTCGGCGTTTCTCTGGCCGCCGCCCGCCTCGCGGCGCAATTGTCGCAGCTGCCGCTGTATCGTTATCTGGGCGGCATCGGCGCCAACCTGCTGCCGGTGCCCTGCATGAATATCATCAACGGCGGTGTGCACGCCCGGTGGCAAGGGGCGGACTTTCAGGAGTTTATGATAGCTCCCCTGGGCGCGCCATCGCTACGCGAGGCCGTGCGCTGGGGCAGTGAAGTTTATCAGGCGCTGCGCCAAATCCTGTTGGAGCAAGGCCTGTCGGTCGGCGTCGGTGACGAAGGCGGTTTCGCACCGGCGGTCGCCTCAAACCGCCAGCCGCTCGAGCTGATCGTGCAGGCGATAGAGAAAGCCGGCTACCGGCCGGGAGAAGATATCGCGATCTGCATGGATCCGGCCTCGAGCGAATTCTATGCCGACGGCAAGTACCGCCTGCGTAGCGAGAACCTCGAGTTGGACGCAGCCCAGATGACGGCCTATTACCAACGGCTGGTGCAGGATTTCCCCATCGTGCTGATTGAAGACGGCTTGGCCGAGGACGACTGGGCCGGCTGGCGTATTCTGAGCGACGCCCTGGGCGACCAGGTGGAGCTGGTCGGCGACGATCTGTTCGTCACCAACGTGAAATACATCCAGCGCGGAATTGATGAACGGTTGGCCAATGCGGCACTGATCAAGCTGAACCAGATCGGCACGCTGAGCGAAACCTTCGCCGCCGTACAGCTCTGCCAGGCGAACGGCTGGGGCACCTTTATCTCGCACCGCAGCGGTGAAACCGTCGACAGCTTTATCGCTGACATGACGGTCGCGATGCGAGCCGGCCATCTGAAAACCGGCGCGCCGAGCCGCGGCGAGCGCATCGAAAAATACAATCAGCTGATGCGCATCGAAGACCAGTTGGGCGCCGCGGCGGTGTATGCCGGGCGTTCCGCCTTTAAACGCCGCTAAGCTTTGCCGGCCGGGCCGGCGATGCGTCGGCCTGTTTTTCGCCCTTGGCTTGGCACAGCCCGGCGACACCGGACTCCAATAACGTCAGCCGGGTCTTCAGCAGGGTTTCTCGTTGTTCATTCAGCGTGGACATCATCAGCTCGATCTCCGCCAGCCGTTCATCGACGCCACGTATCAACCCATCCTGATAAGCACTGCCCTGCAGCGCCAGCACGCGTTGGATCGCCTGCAGCGAAAACCCCAGATTTTGACCGATTTGGATCAGGTGCAATCGCTCCAGCGCGCTATCGCTGTAGACCCGATAACCGTTGACGCCGCGCACCGGTTTCGGCAGCAGCCCCAGCTGCTCGTAGTAGCGTATCGCCGAGGCGGCCATCCCGGCGCGCTGCGCCAATTCTCCGATCTTCATGCCCTATTGACCTTAAAGTTAACTTTAAACCTAGTATAGCGCCATTCCCCTTACGACAGGAGCGCAAAACCGATGTTTACCCCACTGACTCTGCCCAACGGCAGCCACCTGACCAACCGTCTGGCTAAGGCGGCGATGGAAGAAAATCTGGCTGCCCCGGGCCAACTGCCCGGCCCGGCGCTGTGGCGCTTATACCGCCATTGGGCCGAAGGCGGCGCCGGCTTGATCATCACCGGCAACGTGATGATCGACGGCCGCGCCATGACCGGACCCGGCGGCGTGGTGCTGGAACAAGACACGCCGCTCGCCCCGTTCGAAACCTGGGCCAAGGCCGCGCGCCAGGGCGGCGCGCAGGTGTGGATGCAGCTCAATCACCCTGGCCGGCAGGTGATGGCGAATATGGGCGGCAACGCGTGGGCGCCCTCCGCCATCCCGCTGGCGATGGGCAAGCACAGCAAGCTGTTCGCCCAGCCGCAGGCGATGGATGAAGCGCAGATCGCCGAGGTTATCGCGCGCTTCGCCGCCAGCGCGCACGCCGCTGAGCAGGCCGGTTTTACCGGTGTGGAAATCCACGCGGCGCATGGCTACCTGATTTCCCAGTTTCTCTCGCCGCTGACCAACCAACGCAACGATCGTTGGGGTGGCGAATTGGCTAACCGCGCCCGCCTGCTGCTGGAGGTGGTGCGTGCGGTGCGCGAACGCGTCTCGCCGGAATTTTGTGTAGCGGTCAAATTGAACTCCGCCGATTTTCAGCGCGGCGGTTTTTCATCGGACGACGCCCGCCAGGTGGTGCTGATGTTGAACGATCTGCCGGTTGATATGATTGAACTGTCCGGCGGCAGCTACGAAAGCCCGGCGATGCAAGGCGAAACGGCGGATGGCCGCACCCTGGCGCGAGAAGCCTATTTTCTGTCCTTCGCCCGCGATCTTGCCGCCGTGGCCCGCATGCCGGTGATGACCACCGGCGGCATCGCCCGTCCTTCGGTGGCGCAGCAAGTGCTGGACAGCGGTGTCGCGGTCGCCGGCATCGCCACCGCCATGGCGGAAGTGCCCGATCTGCCGCGCCGCTGGCAAACTGGGGCAGCCCCCCATGCGCTGCCTGCTCCAGTCACCTGGCGCAACAAAACAATGGCGTCGCTCGCCCGCATGGCATTGGTCAAGCGCCGGATGCGCGCACTGAGTGACGATCGGCCGCGCAGCGTGCGCTACTCTCCGCTGTTCACGCTGCTCGTCGATCAGTGGCGCACTCGCCGCATCCTGCAGCGTTACCACGCCTGGTTACAACAACGTTAATGACAACAGCGCCGGCGTACTGGCCGGCGTTGCGTAAAAATCCCGCTTTTTTGATCGCGCTACGTGAAATCTGTGATAAATCACTGCCCTGGATGCTGCGCTTTTAACGGTTGGCCATTTATATTCATCACAAATTTTGTGTATATAAACGCTATAGGACTTAATGTGGTGAATAGATAAAAATAAGCCGCTATTTCCTATTTATGTTATTAACTGAAAATTCACCTTATTAATAAACGCATTAAAGGCGCCGTCGCGTTGGCGGCAGAAAGGATTTTTGTGCCATGTTAACGATATGTTGTTTTTTGCCGCCAAAATCAACGGTCAATAAATCAACAACATATTGATGAACCTAAGAAAAAACTAAACAATTCAAAACAAAATCGGCTATTGAGTCCCGGGCAAAAAAGCCATATATTGGTCGCGCTTTTCACAAGGCAGTTACTTTTCTTATTCATTAATTCAATCGGAGCGTGTTGAGACCTTCGATTGTAGGAGAGATATGATGACGGATAAAGTCCGTATTGATACTTTAGTTGCAAACTCATTAAACGGAAACAATGAAACCTATTTGGCGCGTCAAGCCGAATTTGAGTCGAATGTTAGGAGTTATCCGCGCAAATTGCCGTTGGCAATTGCGAAAGCCCAGGGCGTTTGGATCACTGATGTTGAGAATAATCAATATCTTGATTGCCTGGCCGGGGCAGGAACGTTGGCTCTTGGACATAATCACCCCGACGTCCTGCAAAGCATCCAAAATGTCATTACCAGCGGCTTGCCGTTACATACTCTCGATCTCACGACCCCGTTGAAAGATCGTTTCTCCGATTACTTGCTCTCTCTGTTGCCTGGCGAAGGCAAAGAGTATTGCCTGCAGTTCTGCGGCCCGTCCGGTGCCGATGCGGTGGAAGCCGCGCTGAAGCTGGCGAAAAAACACACCGGCCGTTCCGGCGTGATCAGCTTCTCCGGCGGTTATCACGGCATGACCCACGGCGCGCTGTCGGTTACCGGCAACCTGTCACCGAAGGCGGCGATCAACGGCATGATGCCGGAAGTGCAGTTCATGCCTTATCCGCATGAATACCGCTGCCCGCTGGGCATCGGCGGCGAAGCCGGCGTCAAGGCGCTGACCTACTACTTCGACAACCTGATCAACGACGTGGAAAGCGGCGTGCGTAAACCGGCGGCGGTGATCCTGGAAGCCGTTCAGGGCGAAGGCGGCGTTAACCCGGCCCCGGCCGAGTGGCTGCAGCGCATCCGCAAAGTGACGCAGGAGCACGGCATTCTGCTGATCATCGACGAAGTTCAGGCCGGTTTCGCCCGTACGGGCAAACTGTTCGCCTTCGAACACGCAGGCATCGAGCCGGACATCATCGTGATGTCGAAAGCGGTCGGCGGTGGCTTGCCACTCGCGGTACTGGGCATCAAGAAACAGTTTGACGCCTGGGAACCGGGTCACCACACCGGTACCTTCCGCGGCAACCAGCTGGCGATGGCCACCGGCCTGACCACCCTGCAATACCTGAAAGAGCACAAGGTCGCCGACAAAGTGGCCGCTCAGGGCGAATGGCTGAAAGGCAAACTGGCCGAGCTGCAGAAACGTTATCCGGTAATCGGTCACGTTCGCGGTCTGGGCCTGATGATCGGCATCGAGATCGTCAAGCCGAACGAAGCGCAGGATCACATGGGCTGCTACCCGGCCGATGGCGAACTCTCTGCACTGCTGCAGAAGAAATGCTTTGAATCCGGTCTGATCCTGGAGCGCGGCGGGCGCAACGGCTGCGTGCTGCGCCTGCTGCCTTCACTGCTGATCACCAACGATGAGCTGGGTATTTTCCTGGATAAATTTGAGCAGGCGCTGTTGGCCGCCGGCGTCAAGCCAGTCTGATTGGAGCGAATGACCGCGATGTCCAAGTTAAACCCGATTCTGGCTTCCTCGGCGCACAGCGCCGAGGCTTACCGCCAGGCGATCGCGCAGAGCAGTGAAGCCGTCGTGCAGTGGCTGCAACAGCCTGAGATGTATCAGGGCAAAAGCGTTGCCGAACTGCGCGAGCGCATCAAGCTCGACTTCACTCCGCAAGGCCTGGGCAACCAGGCGGCGATCGATCGTGCCATCGAGTACTTTTTGAAAGACAGCCTGTCGGTGCACCACCCGCAGTGCGTGGCGCACCTGCACTGCCCGAGCCTGGTGATTAGCCAGGCCGCCGAAGTGCTGATCAACGCCACCAACCAGAGCATGGACTCCTGGGATCAGAGCCCATCGGCCACGCTGATCGAAATGAAGCTGATCGAGTGGCTGCGCGCCCAGGTCGGTTACCAGCCCGGCGACGCCGGGGTGTTCACCAGCGGCGGCACCCAGAGCAACCTGATGGGGCTGATGCTGGCGCGCGATGCGTTCTTCGCGCGTCAGGGCCACTCCGTGCAGCAGGACGGCCTGGTGGGCGATCTGCGCAAGCTGAAGGTGTTCTGTTCTGAAAACGCCCACTTCTCGGTGCAGAAGAACATGGCGCTGATGGGCCTCGGCTATCAGTCCGTCACCTTGGTGAAAACCGATCGCTTCGCCCGTATGGACGTGAACGATTTGGCGGAAAAACTGGCGCAGGCCAAGGCTAACGGCGAGCAGGTGATGGCGATTGTCGCCACCGCCGGCACCACCGACGCCGGTGCCATTGACCCGCTGCGCGACATCGCGCGGTTGGCGGCGGAGCAGCAGATTTGGGTGCACGTGGATGCGGCCTGGGGCGGCGCGCTGCTGCTCTCCGAGCAGTACCGCGACTACCTGGACGGCCTGGAACTGGTGGACTCCGTTACCCTGGACTTCCACAAGCAGTTCTTCCAGACCATCAGCTGCGGTGCCTTCTTGCTGAAAGACGAGCGCCACTATGAACTGATGCGTTATCAGGCGGCCTACCTGAACTCCGAGTTTGACGAAGCGCAAGGCGTGCCGAACCTGGTGTCCAAATCGCTGCAGACCACCCGCCGCTTCGATGCCTTGAAGCTGTGGATGGGGCTGGAAGCGCTGGGGCAGAAGCAATACGCCGAGATCATCGATCATGGCGTGACGCTGGCGCAACAGGTGGCGCGTTACATCACCGATCAGGAATCGCTGGAACTGGTGATGCAGCCGCAGTTGGCCAGCGTGCTGTTCCGCTACCGTCCGGCACAGCTGGCGGCGAAAGGCGATGCGGCCGTCGCGCTGTTCAACCAGCGCATCGGTGACGCCCTGCTGGAGTCGGGCCGCGCTAACGTCGGCGTGACAGAATTCGATGGCGTAACCTGCCTGAAGATGACGCTGCTGAACCCGATCGTGACGCTGGAAGACATCAAGCTGTTGCTGGCGCTGGTCGAGAAAACCGCGCAGCAGCTGCCGGCGTAACGTCGCGCAGCCTGTCCGCTCAAGCCGATAACCTCCGTTATCGGCTTTTTTTATTCCCCTAAATACGCGACAGATACTCTTCCAACACCAGCGGATAGCCAGCGCCTGAGGGATGCTCGATCGCCACGCCGGCGAAGGTGCTGGCTTCCGTCACCCACTTGCGCTGCGGCGGCAGCCCCCAAGGCAGCAGTTGCTGGCGTTGATCTGCCTCAAGCAGGTTGGTCTCCAGCTCAATATCGATCATTTGATACGGCGTGTTGTGCAACTCAATACGATGTCCATCGGGATCGCGCAGATAGACGAACAGTACGTGCCCCATGCCGTGCCGCCCCGGCCCGCGTTCCACCGCGTCGCCGAACCCCAGGTTGCCGGCAGTATCACAGGCGCGCAGGATCTCCTGCGAATCGGGAATGGTATAGCCGAAATGGTGCAGGCGCGGCCCCGGCCCATGTAGATACACCAAATCCTGCGTATTTCCCTTACGTTGTAAGAAGGCGGCACCCAGCCCCTGTTCATTAAAATAGATGTCCGAAGCGCGAAACCCCAACTGGGTCATGTAGAATTCAGCCGCCCGCTGCACATAGGGCGTATGCAGCTGGAAATGGTCCAGCCGCTGAGCGCTGCCGCCGCGGTACAAATGCACCTGATGATGCAGGCGTGGCACCACCGGCATACTGGCGCACAGTTCGATCGGCGTGCCAACCGGATCGGTGAAATGCAGGGTGCGGCCCTGAAAAGGCACCTCCGCCCAGTTATTTTCAAGACCTTGCAGATCCAAAAAAAGCTTGGCCGCCACCAGGTCTCGCTCCTGAAACACCCGAAGGCCGATGCGCTCGCAGTGCGGCTCCGCTTTGCTGTAGGTGATCACCAGGCTGTGATGGCAGGCTTCTTCTAACCCTCGCAGGTACAGGCGACAGTCGTCTTTGTGCGTCAATACCATGCCCGCCACCTGGGTATAAAACCGCTCGCTGGCGGCCAGATCTTGCGAAGTCAGCACCAGATGGCTAGCGCGCGTGATGGCGAATGGCGGATCGTACTGGGTAACCGGTATTCGACTCATTACCGTTCCTTAGGGGGCGCCAGGCCCCGCTTCAGTGGAGCTCAATAGCACATAATGACGGATTTCATCTCGGTGTAGGACTCAATGAACGCGCTGCCGAATTCACGACCGATGCCGGAGGCTTTCCAGCCACCGAACGGCACGGCCGGATCCATGATGGTGTGCGAGTTGATCCACACCATGCCCGCCTCAAGGCGCCGCATCAGGCGCAGTGCTTTGCTGAAATCATTGGTCCAGAGACTGGCAGACAGGCCGTAGGTGCTGTCGTTCATCCACTGCAGCAGTTGTTCCTCATCATCGAACGGCATGAAGCTCAGCACGCCGGCAAAGGCTTCTTCTCGCATCAGCGGGTCATCATGCCCGTTAGCGCGGATCACCGTCGGCGTGACGTAAAACCCGTCTCCCGCCAGCGCCCGCCCGCCGCTGAGCACCTGGCCGCCCTGCCGCGCCCGTTCGAACAGCGCCTGCATGCGGGCAAAGTGTGGTTGGTTGCCCAGCGGCCCGTATTGCGTCGCTTCATCCAGCGGCGAACCGATGCGCAGCGTTTCTACACGCGCAATCACCCGCTCGACGATCTCGTCGAAGCGCGATGCATGGATATAAAAGCGCTCGGCAGATGAGCAAACCTGCCCCTGATGCACCAGCCCGGCAAGCATAATACCGTCTACCGCCCGATCGGCATCGACGTCGGCTAGAAACGCCGCCGGATTTTTGCCGCCCAGTTCCAGCGTCACGCGGGTCAGATCGGCTTTGAGCGCCGCTTGGCCGATAGCGATGCCGGCAGGCACGGAACCGGTGAAACTGACTTTGTTGACGCGCGGATGTTCTATCAGCCATTGCCCGACCTGGCGCCCGCCGTTAACCACGTTGAACACCCCGGCGGGCACGCCGGCCTGATGGGCCAGCTCGGCCAGACGCAGCAGCGTCAACGGCGCAAACTCGCTTGGTTTGACCACAATGCAGCAGCCGGTGCAAAGCGCGGCGGCGACTTTCCAGATGGCGATCATCACCGGAAAGTTCCAGGGAACGATCGCCGCCACCACCCCGACCGGCTCCCGATAGGTCATGGCGGTGTACTGCTCGCCGGCGAACGAAGGGATGGACGGCGTCAGCGTCTCGCCGTGCAGCTTGGTCGCCCAGCCCGCGTAATAGCGGATGAAAACGCAGGTATGGTCAACCTCAAAACGACGCGCGTCGCCGATCAGTTTGCCATTGGTCAAGGCCTCCAGTTGAGCAAACTCCTCGCGATGCGCCTCAAGCAGATCGGCAAGACGCAGCAAGATTTGCTGGCGTTGCGCAGGCAAACAGCGGCCCCAGTCCCCCTGCAATGCGCGTCCGGCACTCTCCAGCGCTCGATCCACGTCGTCGGCAGAGGCCGACGCCACATCGGCTATCGTCCTGCCGTTGGCCGGATTAACCACCGGTAAGCGTTCGGCATTAGCCGTCGGTTGATACTGTCCATCGATAAACTGCCCATGATCCTGCGCCAGAAAGGCGGAAACCTGCGGCAGAATGTGAATATCGGCCATCGTACTCCTCCTGCTTCGTCGGGTGGGTATTCGCGGACGCCGTCAGGCGCCGGTGTCGGGAATAACGGGGTTGCTGAGCGTACCGAGTCCGGCGATCGCTACCTCGACCCGATCGTCGGCCTGTAGCCAGACAGGCGGCTGACGGAAAGCGCCGACGCCGCCGGGCGTGCCGGTTACCAACACGTCGCCCGGCGCCAGCGTGGTAAAAGTCGAACAGTAAGCGATCAACGCCGGAATGGAGAATATCAATTCCGCTAGCGAGGCCTGCTGCATAACCTGGCCGTTGACCCGGGTTTCCAGCTGCAGCGATGTCGGATCAGGAATGCGATCCGCACTCAGCAACCACGGGCCAAAGGCGCCGGTGCCGCTGAAATTTTTACCGGCGGTAAACTGTGAGCTGTGGCGCTGCCAGTCGCGCACGCTGCCATCGTTATAACAGGCATAACCGGCGACATGCCGCAGAGCATCGCGTTCGGCAATGCGACGCCCGCCCCGGCCGATCACCACCGCCAGCTCGCCTTCATAATCAAGCTGCGCCGATTCTGTCGGGATCAGCAGCGGCTGGCCGTGGCCCACCTGCGAGGTGGGCAACCGCAGAAACAACGTCGGATGGTCGGGCGCTTCACGGCCCGTTTCCAGCAGATGCGGCCGATAGTTGAGGCCGACGCACAGGATCTTTTCCGGATTGACGATCGGCGGCAACCAACTGACCTCTGCGGCCTTCAGCGTGGCCGACGCGTCGCGCAACGGGGCAAACGCCGCCATGCCGCCGGCGGCCAACGCGCTGCGGACATCGGGGTAAGGCAGCAGCGCGCTGCCGTCGACAATCTCATCTTCTCCGCGCAGCAGGCCGTAACCGGCGCGGCCATAGGCCATAAAACTGACGATTCGCATGGGATCTCCTATCGTGTGGAGCCGCCATTGAAAGCGGGATTGTCCGCCTGTTCGATAATCCGCTGCGCGGTGTGCTGATAGTGCTGGGCCAGCAACGCAGCAGCACGATCCGCATCCCGCGCCAGCGCGGCGTCCATAATCGCCTGGTGCTCACCGTCCACATCCCGTTCAGGCACCGCGCCGGCCAGTTCATAACCGAAACGCAGCCGGCGATAACGTTCAGACTGATCGAACAACAGATCGGAAAATCGCAGCATCCACGGCGAACCGCAGGCCATCAACAGGCTGCGGTGAAACGCATAGTGAAGCTGGCTCCAGGCGTGCGTTTGCCCCTCATTTTCCAGACGCGGGCTGCGTTTGAGGCGATGAAACGCCGCAATGATCCCCGCTTCCCATTCGGCGTCGCCGTTGGCGATAGATAGCCGCAGCGCATGGGTCTCGATCATTTGCCGGTTGGCAGTGATGTCCTGCAGCTCCTGCAGCGACACTTCGCTGGCCCGAAAACCGCGTTGTTCATGCGCGGTGACCAATCCCTCGGTCACCAGCCGCGATAACGCTTCACGCACCAGGCCGGGGCTGATGTCCAGTTCGGCGGAGATATTGCCGATCACCAGTTTGCTGCCGGGTTGATATTGCCCATCGATAATGCGGCGACGGATCAGCGCCACCGCAGCGCCGCTCAGGCTTTTGAACTCCCCCTGCTGATGCAGCGGATTTTCCGTGGGTTTCATGTTCATTGCGTTCTCTTTTCGTTGCTTCGCTATAGCAGGGCGGGATAGGCACCGCCATCCAGATGCATATTTTGTCCGGTCATGTACCCGCTCATCTCGCTGCACAGGTAGACGCAGGCGGCACCGAACTCCTCCGGCAGCCCCATACGCCCGGCGGGAATGGAGTCGATCTGGCTCTGCCGCGCCTGTTGAAAGGTGATGCCGCGCTGCGCCATGGCGACATGCGCCATCTGCTGTTGACGCGGCGTATCGAAACGCTCGGGCAGCAGGTTATTGATCGTGACGTTATCGGCGACGAACTCGCGCGACAGCCCCTTGCAGGCTGCGGTGAGACCGGCGCGTGAGGCGGCGGACAATGTCATGTGGCCACGCGGCGTGCTGACCATCGCCGAGGTAATATTGATGATGCGGCCGAATCTACGTGCCCGCATTCCCGGTGCCAGCGCGCGGATCAACATTAGCGCGGCGAGCAGATTGCCCTGCAGCGCCGTCAACCACGCCTGCTCGTCGAAATCGAAGAAGTTGCCCGGCTCCGGGCCGGCATTGTTATTGACCAGAATATCGGCATCCGGGCAGGCGGCCAGCAGGGCCGCGCGCCCTTCTTGTGTGGTGATGTCGGCGACCACCGCCTGCACCTGGCCACCGATGTCCGCCAGCAGACGCTGCCGCGCCGCCTCTAGCCGTGTGGCGTCGCGGCCGTTGATCCAGACGCTGGCCCCTTCCTTCAACAACGCGGCGGCGCAAGCATACCCCAACCCGCTGCTGGAAGCGCAGACCAGGGCACGTTTATCCGCCAGCTTCATATCCATAACCGCTCTCTCCTATCGCCAGATAAGCCCATCGCTGAGCGTGGTGATGTTGCTTAAATGTCATGCTAACGATAAAAAATATAGACATCAATAAAAAATATTCTTTAATATAAAAAATATATTTTTTCGCGTTTCTGGCATTTCCACTATCACCCATTCAGGGAGAGCGCATGCAAGAGAACGAACGGTATGACTATATTGTGGTGGGCGGCGGTTCCGCTGGTTGCGTGGTGGCGGGCTTGCTGGCGGAGAATACCACCGCACGCATTTTGCTGCTGGAGGCCGGACGAGAAGACAAAAACCTGTTCATTCGAATGCCGGCCGGCTTTCCGGAGATCGTCGGCAAGCTGATTTGGCCCTACCAAAGCGACGACGAACCTCATATGGGCCATCGGGCGATGGGCATACCGCAAGGGCGCGTGTTGGGCGGCGGCAGCTCGGTGAACGGGCAGCTGTATGTACGCGGCCATGCGCAGGACTACGATGACTGGGAGCAACTCGACGGCTGTACCGGTTGGGGCTACCGCGACGTGCTGCCCTATTTTATCAAGGCGGAGTGCAACCAGAGTCTGCATGATGCCTACCACGGCGACCGTGGCCATCTCAAGGTCAGCGACTCCGGCTACCGCCACCCGCTGAGTTACGCCATCGTCAAGGCCGGGCAAGAGCTGGGTTATCCCTACACCCTGGATTTCAACGGCAAGCAGCAACAGGGCATCGGCTTCTATCAAACCACCACTTTTCAGGGACAGCGCTGCAGCACTGCTGCGGCCTACCTGACACCGATGCGCCACCGGCCCCATCTGCACGTAATGACCGGCGTTCTTGTGGAGCGCCTGCTGCTCGAACGCGATCGCGCCGTGGGCGTTGCATACGTCGATAGCCACGGCAAACGTCGGCAGGCGATGGCCGAGCGTGAGATCGTGCTGTGCGCCGGCGCTATCGGCACGCCGAAACTGCTGATGCTGTCCGGTATCGGCCCAGCGGATCATCTGCGCGAGGTTGGCGTCAAACCCACTCTCGACACCCCGCTGGTCGGCCAACGCCTGCAGGATCACCTGCATTTCTCCGTCGTCGCCGCCCTGAAACATCCCATCAGCCTGCTCGGCCAAGACAAGGGCGTCAAAGCGATGGCGAACGGTCTGGAATGGCTGCTGTTCAAACGCGGCATTTGCGCCTCCAACCTGCTGGAGTGCGGCGGATTTTTCTCTACCGGCGATGATGATCGGCCTGACGTGCAACTGATGGGGTTGGCGGCGGCAGACAACGTGGACGACAAAGGCAGACAGGCGCAGAAACTGCACGCGGTCTCACTGAAACTTGCCCACCTGCGGCCGCAGGCCCGCGGCGAAGTGCGCTTGCGGGACAGCAACCCGCGCTCTCTGCCGGATATTCGTCTGAATTATCTGGCCGAGGAAGCGGACGTCGCCGCGCAAATCAGGGCGGTGCGTCTGGGATTGCGGCTGTTTCAGGCGCCGGCTCTGGCTGACGTGATCGAACGCGTCCTGTTGCCGACGCCGGATCAGCACAGCGATGAACAGTTGGCGGAGTTCGTGCGCCAACACGGGAAAACCGAGTACCACCCCGTCGGCACGTGCCGCATGGGTGCCGAACCGGCGGATTCGGTGGTGGATTTACAACTGCGCTTGCACGGCATAAGCGGCGTCCGCATCGCGGATGCCTCGGTGTTTCCCCGCATTCCGGCAGGCAACACCAACGCGCCAACCATCATGGTGGCGGAACGCGCGGTCGATATGATGCTGGCAAGCCTCGAGGAGCAAGACAATGCATAAAAAACTGACGCTGACGTTTGACAACGGCCCCCACCCGGTAGGTACGCCGCTGGTGCTCCAAACGCTGGCGGAACGTCGAATTCTGGCCAACTTCTTTCCCATTGGCGAGAAAATCGCCGCAGAAGGCGGCGAAGCGCTGGTCGCCGCCGTCAAACAGGCTGGACACCGCGTCGGCATTCACACCCTGACTCACTCGCTGCCTTTGGGGTTGGGCGCCCCGGGCTTCGCTCGCCATGAGATCACTGAGGGGCAAGCCCGACTCGGCACCTACGCCGAATCGCCCCCGCTGTTTCGCCCCTATGCCGGCAAAGGCATTCTTGGCCCGCACGTGCTGAACCAGGAAGCGGTCGAGGTCTTGCAGCAGCAGGGTTTTACCCTGGTGCTGTGGAATTCAGTACCGCGCGACTGGGAATTGCCGACCCACGGGTGGGTGACGCGTGCGCTGGAGGATATCGCCGCCCAGCCCTGGACGGTGATGGTGTTGCACGACGCGCGCCCAGAGGCGATGGAACATCTCGGCGATTTCCTCGATCAACTGGTGCTGCGGGATGTGGAGATCACCCAGCAACTGCCCGACTGGGTGATGCCGATCCAGGCCGGCGTGGCTCGCCATCCCTTCGCCGCCCTGGTGGCGCCGGCAAACGCGTGACAGTGCGATAAGGAGACAGATGATGCAACCCAATAACGTGATTGGCGAATTTCATTATCAACAATACCCGGTTCGGCTGCCGCCGCTGGAGGGCGGCCGCGAAACGCGCCGCCATCAGGTGGTTATCGTCGGCGGCGGGCCGGTCGGTTTGGCCACCGCGCTGGCGCTGGCGCGACAGGGCGTCGCTTCGCTGGTTCTGGAGAACGACACTCAGGTGTGCACCGGCAGCCGTGCGGCCTGCATCTCGCGTCGCAGCCTGGAAATCCTCGATAAGTTGGGCGTCGTCGCCGCCTTTGTCGACAAAGGGCTGGCCTGGACCCGCGGCCGCAGCTTTTATCACGGCGAACAGGTGATGCAATTCGACATGCTGCAGGATGACAACCAGCAGTTTCCGGCGATGATCAATTTGCAGCAGTACTACATCGAGCAGTTCCTGCTAGATGAAGTGATGCGCTGTGGCGATCTGATCGAAATCCGCTGGGGATCAGAGGTGCAGCGCATCGTGCCGTCAGACGAGGGCGTCAAGGTGTCGCTGCAGGCGGCGGGCGTCAATTATCAGCTCGAAGCCGATTGGCTGCTCGCCTGCGACGGTGGTCGCAGCCGCATGCGAGAACAGCTGGATTTGCATCTGCAGGGCCGGGTACACAAAGGGCGTTTCGCCATTATCGATATCGAGCTGGAAAGCGAAACCCCGGCAGAACGCCGAGTCTGGTTCGAAACACCGCTCCGTCCAGGCCCGATGTGGATGCACCGTCAGCCCGATAACATTTGGCGCATCGATTACCTGCTGGAGGATCATGTCAGTGACGAAGAGGGTCTGAAACCGGAAAACGTCCTGCCGGTGGTGGAAGGCTTTCTGAAGATGGTCGGCGAAACGGGACAATGGCGACCGATCTGGATCAGCATGTACAACGCCAAGGCACTGTCGCTGGAGCGTTACCGACACGGCCGAGTGTTGTTTGTCGGTGATGCGGCGCACGTGGTGCCGATCTTCGGCGTGCGCGGTCTCAACGGCGGCCTGGACGACGCCTACAACCTGGGGTGGAAACTGGCCTATGTTCTGCAAGGGCGCGCGCCGGATCGCCTGCTGGACAGCTACTCCCACGAACGCCACGGTGCCTGGCGCGATAACGCCGATCAAGCGAGCCGCAGCGCGGAATTCATGTGCCCCGCTACGCCCGGCGGCACCACGCTACGCAACGCGGTGCTGTCGCTGGCGGCCCGTCATCCGCAATTTTCGTCGCTGATCAACCCACGTCAGACCCACAGCATCCGTTATACGGATTCCCCGCTGAATACCCTGACGACAGACGACGATCTGCCCGGCCCGGCGGTAGGCTCGGTGTTAGACGAGTATCCCCTGCTGCAGGATGGCCACCCCCAGGCCCTGACAGGGCTGCTTGACGCGCGCAGCTTCACCCTGCTGCACTTCCCGGCGCAGACAGAGCCCGATACAACGGCATCGCCGGCACGAGAGCTGCAAACGCGTTACCCGCTGCGCATCGTCACCGTCGGTTTGCCGGGGCGGCCGCGGCACGGCGATGCCGGCGTCATTGAAGATCCGCACGGGCGGCTACACGTTGCTTACGGCACCGCACAAGACGCGCTGTATCTGGTTAGGCCTGATGGCCACGTGTGTTGGCGCTGGGGACAGCCGCAACCGGCCACGGCCCAACAAATCGAGCAGGCCCTGCAGCGCGCCTGCGCTCACCTTAGTGGCGACAAGGAGACAACCGATGAAAACTAAGCTGAACGACCGTCAACGCGATGAGATCTATCGCTATTTCGAGCAGGCCGCCGGCCGCTTCAGCGGTGAAGACCTGGCGCTGTTTTTGGCGCGACTGAACCTGTTGCTGCTGGAGGCGCTGGCGGATGAACAAACGGCCCGGGCGTTGATTACCGAGGCTGCTGAGCTACAGCCAGAAAGCGCTCAACCCCCGGCCGAAAAAGCGGCGCGCTGATAATACTCCGCCAGGAAATCCACGAAGCTGCGTATGTTAACCGGCAGGTAGCGCCGGTTAACGTACAACACGTACAGCGAACGGCTGGTCCACACGTATTCCGCCATCACCCTGACCAGCGCACCGGCGGCCAGCGCTTCCCTGACCACGAACTCCGGCTCCAGGATTATGCCCCGGCCTTCAAGCGCGCTGGCGAGCAGCGCATCGCCGCTGTTGGCGCGCAGCGTGCCGAATACCGGCACTTCAATCGCCCGGCCCTGCGCATCCAGATATTCCCATTGTTCCGTACGCGGCAACAATGAATACATCAGACAGTTGTGGTCGCGCAACGCTTGCGGTGAGGTGGGAACGCCGTGCTTTGCCAAGTATTCGGGCGAGGCGCAGAGAACCCGCGGGATGTCGCATAGCCGGCGCGCCACCAGCGTGGAATCGGACAAATTGGCCACGCGGATCGCCACGTCGATGCCCTGCTCAATCAGGTTGACCAACTGATCGCTGAGGCAAAACTCGACCGCTACACGCGGATAGCGGCGTTGATAACCCGCCACGATAGTCGCCAGCTCGGCGCGACAGTATGGGTGCGGCGCGCTGATGCGCAACGTGCCACCAGGTTGCCCTTGATTGCCCATATACTCGTCCAGCGCCTGACATTCGGCGGTAATGCGCTGGCTGAAGGCGTAACATTCACGCCCAGCCTCGGTCAGCGTCATCGATCGCGTCGTACGCTGCAACAAACGCACGCCGAAATGCTGTTCCAGCTCGGCGATGTATTTGCTGACCCGCGGGCGTGAGAGATCGAGCGTTTCCGCTGCGGCAGTGAAACTACCTTCGGCCACGACGGCGTTAAACACGCGCAATGCGTTGATCATATCCATGTTTTCTTTCCGTTCCCCTAGTGCGTTATTAGCACACTATAGGCCATCTATTGGTGCCTATGCGTTACCAGTATGGTGTCGTTTATCTACTCGTCGCGGTAACGTCGTCCCGCTAGTTTAGTTACTCACCCGCTAAGCGGTGTCTACTAAGGGATCCGAGATGAGTAGCCAAAGCAAAACCTTCGCCCAATGGCGGCAGCAAGCCGCCGGGCTGCAAATTGAAGGCCGCGCCTATATCGCCGGCCGGTATCAGGATTCAGCCGATGGCGCGACTTTCATCGACGCCAGCCCGATCGATGGGCGTCCGCTGGCCAACATCGCCGACTGTGATGAAGCCACGGTCAACCGCGCCGTGACGGCCGCCGAACAGGCGTTCAAAAACGGCGACTGGGTGCGACGCTCACCGGCACAACGCAAGGCGGCACTGCTGCGGCTGGCCGACCTGGTGGCGGAACATCAGGAAGAGCTGGCGCTGCTGGAAAGCCTGGATACCGGCAAAACCATCCATGAATCGCTGGATATGGACATGCAGGATGTGCAGATCGCCATCCGCTACTACGCCGAGGCAATCGACAAGATCGCCGGCGAGATCGCCCCGACCGGCGATGCCTTTCATGGCATGATCACGCTGGCGCCACTCGGCGTGGTGGCGGTGATGACGCCGTGGAACAATCCGCTGATGATCGCCTGTTGGAAAATAGCCCCGGCGCTGGCGATGGGTAACTCGGTGGTGTTCAAACCGTCGGAGAAAGCGCCGCTGACCGGCATTCGCCTGGCCGAGCTGACCCGCCTCGCCGGTATCCCCGACGGCGTTTTCAACGTGGTGACCGGTGGCGCTCAGGTGGGCAAAACGCTGGCGTTGCACCCTCGAGTGCGCGCAATGGCGTTCACCGGCTCCACGCAGGTCGCCAAACAGCTGCTGATCTACGCCGGGCAGTCCAACATGAAGCGCACCTTCCTGGAAGGCGGTGGTAAAAATGCGCACATCATTTTTGCCGATACGCCGGATTTGGCGCGCGCGGCGCGCTTCGCCGCGCTGGGATTCTGCGCCAACCAAGGGGCGGTGTGCGCCTCCGGCACTCGACTGCTGGTGCAATCTTCCATCAAGGAGTCGTTTTTGACGCTGCTGGTGGAAGAGTTGCAGAAATGGCAGCCGGGGCACCCGCTGGATCCGGCCACTACGATGGGACCGTTGATCGATGCTCAGCATCAGGCCAACGTGCTGCGCTATATCGAATCGGCACGCGCTGAAGGTGCCAGCATCGTCAGCGGCGGCCAGGCCGACAATGCCCTGCTGCCGGGCGGATACGTGCTGCCGCCCACGCTGATCGACCACGCCACCCCGGAGATGACCGCCTCAAAAAACGAGATCTTCGGGCCGGTCGCCTCGCTGATGACCTTTGACAATGAGGAACAGGCCATTCGGTTGGCCAACGACAGCGAATACGGTCTGACCGTCGGCTTTTGGACGCCGGACATCGCCAAAATCCACCGCGTCGCGCGGCAGCTGGAGGCCGGCACCGTGTGGGTCAACCATTTCCTGACGCGGGACATTCTTTCGCCCTTCGGCGGTTTCAAACAATCCGGTATTGGCCGCGATCTGTCGCTGCACGCCCTGCCGCAATACGGCGAAATGAAGGCTACCTGGATCGCACTGCAAGATATCGACGCCCATTGAACGGTCGAGAGGAGACACTATGAAACAAGATAAAAGCACCGCTAATGCCGGACGCCGAAAGTTCATTGCCGCTAGCCTGGCGATGGGCGCGGCGGCAGCGCTGCCGTTTTCCGGCTATACGCGCGCCACCGCCCGTGCCAACGATCCCAAATACGATTTTATTGTGATCGGCGCCGGCTCTGCCGGTTCGGTAGTGACTCGCCGGCTGGTGGACGCCGGGCTGCGCGTGCTGCTGCTCGAGGCGGGGCCGCGCGACGATATGCCGGCGATCCATAACCCGCCGGAAGCGATGGCACTGTGGCACTCTGCCGTTGACTGGGGATTCTCAACCCAGCCGCAAACCTTCGCCGGCAAACAGGATATCTATTGGCCACGCGGAAAAACGCTGGGCGGTTCCAGCGCCATCAACGGCATGATGTACGTGCGCGGTCTGCCGGAAGATTATGACAACTGGGCCGCGCTGGGTGCCGCGGGCTGGGCCTGGCGGGATGTGCTGCCTTATTTCCGTAAGGCGGAAAACTGCAATATCGTCGGGCTTTCCGCGCAGCACGCCACCGGAGGCCTGTTGCAGGTTTCACGGCCGGCGATGACGCCGCTGGCCCACGCGTTTGTCGAGGCGGGCCAGCAGACGGGCTTGCGCTGGGTTGAGGATTACAACGACGGCAACGATCCCAGCGGCGTCAGCTTCCCGCAATACACCATGACGCCGAACGGCAAACGGGCCAGCGCCTGGGTGTGCTACGGCGACGCCATTCGCCAGGCGCCGAACCTGTCGGTCATGACGGAGGCGCGGGTGTTGAAGCTGTTGAACCAAGGCGAACGCATTACCGGGGTACACTTCCTGCATCGCGGCATCGACTATCGTATCGAAGCCAAACATGAGGTGCTGCTGTGTGCCGGGTCGCTTATGACCCCTTCCATTCTGTTACACTCCGGCATCGGCCCGGCGCAGCAGCTGGAAAAACTGGGTATGACTGCGCTGGTCAACCTGCCAGGCGTCGGTGAGAACCTGCACGATCACCTGGTTTGCCCGATGGTGTGGTCTTCCCCGCAGCCGGTCGAGATCGGTTTGGCCTCCGGTATTGAAGCGCAGATCTTCCATAAATCGGCGCCGCAGTTGAACGGGCCGGATACGCAGTCGCTGCTATTCACCCTACCGTTCCTGCCCGGCGTCAGCCAGGGGTATACTGTCACGCCGGGTCTGGTGCGGCCAAAAAGCCGCGGTCGGCTATGGCTCGGTTCGAACGATCCCCTCCAACCTCCGTTGATGGATCCGCAGGTGTATGCCGAGAACGAGGATCTGGAAATCATGACCGACAAGGCGCTGTTGATGCGCGACGTAATGCACCAGAGTGCTATGGCGCCGTGGCGCGGTCGAGAACAAGGCATGGATGGCGTGAACAGCCGGGCACAAATGCGCGACTATATTCGCCGCGCTACCGGCTCTTATCACCATCAGGTGGGCACTGCACGCATGGGCGTCGATGATATGGCGGTGGTCGACCCACAGTTGCAGGTACGGGGTTTATCGGGGCTGCGAGTGATCGACGCCTCGGTGATGCCGGTCATTCCTAGCGGCAACACCAATGCGCCCAGCATCATGATCGGTGAAAAAGCCGCCGATATGATCCTCTCCGGCCATTAAGGCCTTTGCCGCCCGCTAGCGGGCGGCGCTCTTCACATTATCAGCCAGATAAATCATAGCGTGCGCAAAAGATAACCATGCATAATGGTAAGTGACGGACACAGCATAGGTGACGTCGCCTGCATCAAACGCCTTGCCCCATTTCTCGGCAGCACAGGATACGCACGTATGACCGACCCTGATTTCAACCTGTTGATCGCGCTTGACGCGCTGCTGACGGCGGGCAGCGTCGCCGGCGCCGCACGGCGTCTCGGTTTAAGCGCCTCGGCGATGAGCCGTACCCTAAGCCGGTTGCGCGCGGCCACCGGCGACCCTCTGCTGGTACGCGCCGGCCGTCATATGGTGCTGACGCCCTATGCCGAAACGCTGCGCGAGCGGGCGCGGCACGCAGCGTTCGAGGCGCGCGCGGTGTTGCGCCCGGCGCAGGGCGCATTGGATCCCGCCGCGCTGGAACGTACCTTCACGCTGCGTGCCAACGAAGGCTTCGTCGAAGCCTTCGGCCCGGCGCTGATCGCCGCCGTTGCCGAACAGGCACCGCGGGTGCGTCTGCGCTTTGCGCCCAAGCCGGAGAAAAGCGACCGGCCCCTGCGTGAAGGGCTCGTCGATCTGGAGATTGGCGTACTGGGTGACATGGGCCCGGAAATTCGCCTGCAGGCGCTGTTCCGCGATCGCTTCGTCGGCGTGATGAGAACCGCGCATCCGTTGGCGCTGCAGCGGGAGATCGGCGCCGCCGACTACGCCGCCTGCGGCCACGTGGTCGCCTCACGCAGCGGACGCATCCTCGGGCCGGTAGACGCCGCGCTGGCGGAGCTGGGGCTGGCACGCCATATCGCCGCCGTGGTGCCGAGCTTTCCGGCCGCGCTGGCGGTGGCGCAAGCTTCGAATCTGCTGGCGTTGCTACCCGCTTCCTTCCTGCATGCGCAACCGGCGGGCGGCCCGCTGCGCGTCTTCGAGCTGCCGGTGAAAACGCCGCCCATCACCGTGTCGCAAATGTGGCATCCGCGCCTGGACGCCGAGGCGGATCACCGTTGGTTACGACAGCTGTTGTTGACGGTCTGCCGTCAGCGCGAGCCGGTATCGCCTCGCACTGAGTGACATTGTCACTACGTTTGACGTTGTGGATATCGGGTGGGTCTAACCGCCATCAAAGCCCCTATAGCCTGAGGGTTGTTCCCCCTCGCGCGATCGGAGAACATAGCGTTCACGATGCCTGACTCAGTGAAGCGCCCATGACACTTCCTCCTCTCTGGCCGGTGTTCGACGGCCATAACGACCTGCTGCTCAACCTGTGGCTGCAGCACGACGACGATCCGGTCACCGCCTTTTATTCCCGCGTCACGCCCGGTCACCTCGATTTTTCCCGCATGCGGCGCGGCGGATTTTTCGGCGGACTGTTCGCGGTATTTATTCCCCCGGTCAATTATATCGCCCAGATGCGCAACCAAACGCAGAACGAGGCGCAGGCGGCCTTCGATCCGCTGGCGATCGCCGAACGGCAAATCGCCATCCTGCAGCAGCTGGAGCAAGCCTCTCAGGGGCAGCTGCGCATCTGTCGCACCGCTACCGAGATAGAACAGTGCCGTCTCAACCGGCAGATCGCTGCGGTGTTGCATATTGAAGGCGCCGGCATGATCGACGCGGAACTGACGCAGCTGGAGGCCTTCTACCGGCTGGGCGTGCGTAGCATCGGGCCATTTTGGAATCTGCCGAACGCCTTCGGCGCCGGCGTCAGCGGGCCGTTCCCCGGCTCACCCGATACCGGCCCCGGCCTGACGCCGGCTGGCGAGGCGCTGATCCGCGCCTGCAACCACCGCCGCATCATGGTAGACGTCTCGCACATGAACGAGAAAACCTTCTGGCAAACCGCCGCGCTGAGCCAAGCGCCGCTGGTCGCCACCCATTCCAATGCCCACGTTCTCTGCCCGCAGCCACGCAACCTGACCGACGCCCAGCTGGACGCCATCGCCCAGAGCGGCGGGATGGTCGGCGTCAATTTTGGTACCGCCTTCCTGCGTGCGGACGGAAAACGTGACAGTGCAACAACAGGCTTAACAGAAATTGTTAAACACGTTGAGTATTTGATCGCTAAACTTGGTGAAGATCGCGTGGGATTTGGCTCTGATTTTGACGGGGTCAACGTACCACAACCGTTGGCGGATGTTGGCGGCCTGCCGCTGCTGACGCAAGCGCTGGCGCAGGCCGGGTTCGATAACCGGCTGCTGGAGAAGCTGACCTGGCGCAACTGGCTGAACGTGCTCTCCGCCACCTGGGGTGAATAACCCGGTTACGCTTTAAAGGTTGCGATCTCCGTCACATTTCGTCAACATTGGGCCGGCCGAATGCGAACGTTTCTCATTAGGCTCGAACTATTACGATGCATGCTAAGGAGCACCGCTATGACTACCTGGACTAAACCTGAGTTTGTTGACCTGCGTCTGGGTCTGGAAGTGACGCTGTACATTTCCAACCGTTAATCGCCCGTCCGCCCGCCTTTCGCGCGGGCATTTCTTTCCCTCTCTTTCTGGTTTAGACATGCAGATAAAAGTTCTCGGCTCAGCAGCAGGCGGCGGCTTTCCCCAGTGGAATTGCAACTGCGATAACTGCCGGGGCGTTCGCGACCACAGCATCAACGCCACTCGCCGCACGCAGTCTTCCATCGCCGTCAGCGACGACGGCAAAAACTGGGTGCTGTGCAACGTTTCCCCGGACATTTGCCATCAGCTGCTGGCCTCGCCCGAATTGAACAATCCCGACGTGCTGCGCGGCACCGGAATCGGCGCGATCGTGCTGACTGACAGCCAAATCGATCACAGCGCGGGTTTGCTCAACTTGCGCGAGGGCTGCCCGCATCACGTTTGGTGCACGCCTGAAGTGCATGACGATCTCAGCACCGGTTTCCCGGTGTTTCCCATGCTCTCCCACTGGAACGGCGGGTTGATTCACCATCCGGTGACGCCCGGTGAACCGTTCCGCACGGCGGTATGCCCGAACGTGCGCTTTACCGCCATTCCGCTACTCAGCAACGCGCCGCCCTATTCGCCCTACCGCGATCGCCCGCTGCCGGGCCACAACGTAGCGCTGTTTATCGAAGATACCGCACGCGGAGTCGGGCTGCTGTACGCACCGGGCCTGGGTGAACCGGACGAGGCGCTGATGCCGTGGCTGTGCCGCGCAGACTGCCTGCTGATCGACGGCACCCTGTGGCGCGACAACGAGCTGGCCAACGCCGGCGTGGGCCGCAATACCGGCAAAGACATGGGGCATCTGGCGCTGGCGGAAGAACACGGGCTGGCAGCCCTGCTCGCCACCTTGCCCGCCAAGCGCAAAATTCTGATCCACATTAACAATACCAACCCAATCCTCAATGAAGACTCGGTAGAGCGGCAAAGCCTGACCTCCGCCGGCATCGAGGTGAGCTGGGACGGCATGAACATCGAACTGTAGGGAATCGCCATGACGCAACCACTGCCCCTGACTCCGCCGGCATTTGAAGCGGCGCTGCGCGCCAAAGGCGCTTATTACCATATCCACCACCCGTACCACATCGCGATGCACAATGGCGAAGCGACCCGGGAGCAGATCCAGGGCTGGGTGGCCAACCGGTTCTATTACCAGACCAGCATTCCTATCAAAGACGCGGCGATCATGGCCAACTGCCCGCAATCGGAAACCCGCCGTAAATGGGTGCAACGCATCCTGGATCACGATGGCTACGGCGGCAGTGAAGGCGGCATCGAAGCCTGGCTGCGCCTGGGAGAAGCCGTTGGGCTACAGCGCGACGCTCTGCTCTCTGAAGAATTGGTGCTGCCGGGCGTGCGCTTCGCGGTGGACGCCTACGTCAATTTCGCGCGCCGTGCCTGCTGGCAGGAAGCGGCCTGCAGCTCGCTGACCGAACTGTTCGCGCCGCAAATCCACCAATCGCGCCTCGACAGCTGGCCGCAGCACTATCCGTGGATCGACGCCGCCGGCTACGACTATTTCCGCAGCCGCCTCGGCCAGGCCAACCGCGACGTGGAACACGGTCTGGCGCTGGCGCTGGACTATTGCGACACCGTTGAAAAGCAGCAGCGCATGCTGGAGATCCTGCAGTTCAAACTGGATATTCTGTGGAGCATGCTGGACGCCATGAGCATGGCCTATACCCTGAACCGCCCGCCTTATCACAGCGTGACCGCCGCGCGGGTATGGCACAACCAGAGGCTGGTGTAATGACGCTGAACCCTGAACACACCCCCGTCTTCCGCCGCGGCTACCGCCTGCAATGGGAACAAGTGCAGAACAGCCACGTGATCCTCTACCCGGAAGGCATGGCCAAGCTGAACGACAGCGCCGCCGCCATCTTGCAGTTGGTCGACGGCCACACCACGCTGAACGGCATCATCGCCCAGCTGAACGCCCGTTTCCCCGGCGCCGACGGGTTGGCGGATGACGTGCTGGAATTTTTCCAGCGCGCCTACGAACAAAAATGGGTGACCTTCCGTGACTGAAGCACGCGCGCCGGCGGTGAACCCGCCACTCTGGCTGCTGGCGGAGCTGACCTACCGCTGCCCGCTGCAGTGCCCCTATTGCTCTAATCCGCTCGATTTTGCCGCGCAGGAAAAAGAGTTGACCACCGCGCAGTGGATCGAGGTGTTTCGCCAGGCGCGGGCGATGGGCAGCGTACAGCTCGGTTTTTCCGGCGGCGAGCCGCTGGTGCGTAAAGACCTGCCCGAGCTGATCGCCGCCGCACGCGATCTCGGCTTTTACACCAACCTGATCACCTCCGGCATCGGCCTGACCGAGAAGAAGCTGCAGACCTTCGCCGACGCCGGGCTGGACCATATCCAGATCAGTTTTCAGGCCAGCGACGAAACGCTGAACGCCGCGCTGGCGGGCTCCGCCAAGGCGTTTCAGCAGAAGCTGGCCATGGCCAAGGCGGTCAAGGCGCTCGGCTATCCGATGGTGCTCAACTTCGTGCTGCATCGTCATAACATCGGCCAGATCGACCGCATTATCGAACTGGCGATCCAGCTGGATGCCGACGACGTCGAGCTGGCGACCTGCCAGTTCTACGGCTGGGCGCACCTGAACCGAGAAGGCCTGTTGCCGACTCGCGAGCAGATCGCCGAAGCGGAGGCGGTGGTGAAACGCTATCGCGAACGCATGGCCGCCGACGGCAAGCTGGCCAACCTGCTGTTCGTCACGCCGGACTACTATGAGGAACGGCCCAAAGGCTGCATGGGCGGCTGGGGGGCGATCTTCATGAGCGTGACGCCGGAAGGCATGGCGTTACCCTGTCACAGCGCTCGCCAGTTGCCGATCGCTTTCCCGTCGGTGCTGGAGCACGATCTGCAGCATATCTGGTACCACTCGTTCGGCTTTAACCGCTATCGCGGCTACGACTGGATGCCGGAGCCCTGCCGTTCCTGTTCGGAAAAAGAGCAAGACTACGGCGGCTGCCGTTGCCAGGCCTTCATGCTGACCGGCAACGCGGACAACGCCGACCCGGTGTGTGGCAAATCACCGCACCACGGCACCATTCTGGCGGCGCGGGAAACGGCGAATCGCTCGCAGGTCGGTATCGATCAGCTGCGTTTTCGCAATCAGACCAACTCCCGTTTGATCTTCAAGGGCTGACGATGACGCTCACCGCTGCCTCGTGGCAATTCGACAACGGTTTGGGCGTCAAGGCGATAAGCGACCCTACCGCTACCGGCGCCGCCGCGCTGGTGCGCATAGAAGCCGGCAGCTTTCAAGCGCCCGTCGCCTGGCCTGGTCTGGCGCATCTGCTGGAGCATATGCTGTTTCGCGGCAGCGCGAATTTCAGCGCACAAGATGGCCTGATGGGCTGGGTTCCATCGGCCGGTGGCCGGCTGAATGCCACCACCCAGGCCACGCAAACCGCATTTTTCTTCGAGGTGGGCGCCGAGCATTTGGCACCGGGGCTGGCGCGTCTGAGCGATATGCTCGCCGCGCCTCTGCTGGCAACTGAGGCGATCGTGCAAGAAATCGAGGTCATCGATGCCGAATACCGCCTGCTGCGCGCCGATGGTGAAACCTGCTGCGATGCCGCGCAGCGGCAGATGTTCGGCGGCCTGGAAGCATTGCACCGTTTTCATATCGGCAGCCGCGCCGCCTTCGGCAACGACATTTCCGCCTTGCAGCAAGCGCTGCGGCAGTTTCACCAGCGCTATTTTCGCGCGCCCAACATGACGCTGTGGCTGCAAGGCCCGCAGTCGCTGGCGCAGCTGCATGCGCTGGCGCAGCGCTACGGCAGCAGTTTGCCTCCGGGCAGCGCCACACAGCATGAAGCTTCACCGTCGCTGACCGCGGCGGAAGATCACACCCTGTCTCTTCCCGGCACACCGCAGCTGAGACTGGTATTTGCCCTACCGCGTTCCCATTCCCGCGGTTGGCTGCGGCGGCTGGAGCGCCTGCTGCTGGACGAAGCCTCCGGCGGGCTGCTGGCCCGCCTGCGCGCTCAGGCGTGGTGCGACGCCGTTCGGCTGGATTATTCACGCTGCAGCGAGAACAGCGCACTGCTGAGTTTTATCTTTACCCTCAATCACGGTTCAGCCGCTGAAGCCGCCCAGATCGAAAGCGCGCTGCTGGCGTGGCTGCGAGCGCTGCAGGCGCTGGCGCCGGCTCAGCTTGCGCATTATGGGCAGCTGGCAAATCGCGATTTCCACCGTTTGGCGCCGCTCGATCAGCTGCGTGCCAGAGCGCTTGGGCTGCCACCGGCGGAGGAAGACGACGATTGGTCACGGCATATTGCGGCGCTGATTAACGCGCCGCGTCGTCGCCTGGCCGTGCGGCCCGAAGGCGACAGTGAAACCCGTGAAATTCAGGGGCTGCCGCTGGCGCTTGGCGCCTTCGCCGGCGCCGAGCTGAATTCTACAGCGGAACCTTTCCGCTTTTTCTCCTCCTCGGCGGCGCTGCCGATCCCGTCATTGTCTTCCGGCCAGGCGCCGCTGCGGCACCTGCTACCCGGAGAGCCGCAGCCGGTGCTGCTGCTGCGGCCGGCGCCGTCCAGCGCCTTCAGCGACGAACAAGCCTACGGCTGGCAGGCGGCGCTGCGCACCGGGGCGGCAGAGCTGGCGCATCGGGAGGGGCATTTAAGCTTCGAACGCCATCAGGGCGTGTGGCTGCTGCAGCTGGCGGGCAGCAACGCGATGATCTGTCACGGACTGAGCGTAGTGAACCGGGCGCTGGCGGCACTCACGCCGGCCATCCTCAACGAGGCGGCGAGAAATCTGCGCCATACGCAGCTGAAAGAGCAAAACGATATCGCCATTCGCCGCCTGCTAGCCCAATTGCCGACGGCGCTCAGCGCACCGATAGCCACGGCGACTCGGTGGCACGCCACCTTAATCGGCGGCGATAGCGAATTAAAACAGCAGCTGTCGCACCTGCTGTGCGACTTCCCCTATTCCGTGGCCGCAGAGCCCCAGATGCCGACACATCAGCTCCATCGTCCCTTCACGCTGACGGAAAGCGGTGCCGAGCACGCCCTGCTGCAGTTTTATCCGCTGCCAAGCGAGGAAGCCGAAGGACGTTGGGCGCTGCGCGTGCTGGCCCAGCTTTACGCACCGCGTTACTTCCAGCGGCTGCGCGTGGAACGCAACGTTGGCTACGTGGTGCAATGCGCCTTGCACCGCTGCGCCGATGCCGAAGGCCTGATGTTCGCGCTACAATCCCCCACGTTCGCCGTTGAACAGCTGCAACAGTTAACTGCCGAATTCTTATTGCAGATGCGCCATGTACTGGCGCATGTGGGCGCTGGCGAGCTGGAGCAAACGCAACAAGCGTTGCGGCAAAACTTGCAGCGCCTCAGCGCCGCGCCGCTGCAGCGCGCGCGGGAAATCGCGTTGGAGAATCGCCCCGCAGTGGCGCGGGTGGCTACCATGCCGGCGGTGCAGCTGCGAAGCTGGCAGCAACGGATCTTCCGGATCGAGGGCGCTTAAACCTGTACCGCCCAGTTAGCCCGCCGTGTACAGCACAATGGGTAGGCGATGCCGGTCAGCACCATGCTGATCACCCAGGAAATGTCTGCGCCCGGGATCAGATTGGCGTAAGGGCCGGAGAAAAACGCGTTCTCAACGAAAGGCACCTGCACCGCAATACCGCCGAAATAAACGCCGAGCGCGCGGGTGTTGAGCAGGCCATAGCGCCCACCGTCGGCGCTGAAAATAGCCGAGATGTCATAGCGCTGACGGTTAAGCAGGTAAAAATCGATCAGGTTGATCATGCACCACGGGATCAGCACCGAGATCAGAGCAAAGATCAGATTCAGGAACAGATGAACGAAGTTGGCCGAGGCAACCAGCGCCACCCATACCGTTCCCAGCAAAATCATTGCCGAGAACAGCGTACGTATACGCGCATTCGGCATCCACTGCGGTAAGAAGGTTTGTACAGCGGTAATCAGCGACAGCACCGCACCGTACAGATTCATTGAGTTATGGCAGATGATGTTGATCAGAAACAGCACCATCAGTACCGGCCCCAACCCTCCCGTCGCCTGGCGCACCGCCTCCATGGCATCGTCGCTGCCGGCGACCAGATTGACCGCCACCATGCCGAACACGAAGGCTAAAATGGTGCCGCTGCAGGCACCGAAGTAGGTATACAGGAAGGGTTTGGCAATGCCGACTTCCGCTGGCAGGTAGCGCGAATAGTCTGACGTGTAGGGCGAGAAGCTGATTTGCCAGACGGCGCCGATGCAGAACGTGGCGAACCAACCGGCAATGCTGAACGACCCACGTTGCCAAAAATCCGCCGGCATCGGTTGAGAAAACATCAATATCAATCCGAGAATCAGCGCGCTGCCCATCACCCAGGCGCCAACTTTGTTGATCTTGTGGATGAAACGGTAGCCCACCACCCCGATCAGCGTCGCCAGCACTGCGCCAATCACCGTGGCCACACCTATGTTCAACGACGGAATGACGTTATGGATGACCTTGCCCGAAAGCGTGATGTTAGAAATAAAGAACCCCAGATAGATCACCGTGGCAAATACGATCACCAATAGCGAACCGTAACGGCCGAACTGCGCCCGGCTCTGCACCATTTGCGGTATCCCGACCTGCGGCCCCTGAGCCGAGGTCAGCGCCAGAAAAATACCGCCGAACAGATGGCCGGCGATAATCGCGCTCAGCGCCGAGAGAATATCGAGATGAAACGTCTGCGTGGAGATGGCCCCGGTCACTACCGCCAGCGGCGCAATGTTGGTGCAAAACCACAGGGTGAACAGGCTGCGGGCGTGGCCATGACGCTCCCCGGCGGGAACAAAATCGATCGACTTGTCTTCAATAAACGCGGTCTGCTCTGGCTGAGAATTCATATATCCCCCGGTTAACGTGGATTATTATTTTTTTACAGCGTGTAGGGTGCGAATACGTCGAAAAAAGCGTGCGCTTGCCCCGGCGACATTGCCGTCGCCGGTATCAACGCGATGAATACAGGGTTGCCGGCGCGATCTGGGATCGCGCCTGTTTGCGCTGACTCAGCGCATGACGAAGGGATCGTCTATCGGATCGTCACTGGTGCGCAGCCATACCGTCTTGCTGGTGGTGTATTCCAGCGCAGCGTCCATCCCGCCTTCGCGACCAAACCCCGACTTGCCGTAGCCGCCAAACGGCGCCAGCGGCGATACCGCCCGATAGGTGTTGAGCCACACCACGCCCACCCTCAGACGACGCGTTACCCGATGCGCGCGCGTCAGGTTCTGCGTGAAAATGCCGGCCGCCAGGCCATAGGCTGAGTCATTGGCAAGCTGAATCGCCTCCGCTTCGTTCCTGAAGGTCAACACCGACAGCACCGGGCCGAACAGCTCTTGCTTAACGCACTCGGCATCGGGGTGTCCGCTGCAATCGACGATCGTCGGCGGGTAGTAAAAGCCCGGTGAATCGATCGTCGTATGCCCAATCACCAGTTTCGCCCCCTGCTCCAGCGAACGGCTGACGATGGCGGCGATTCGTTCTTGCTGCTGCCTGGTGCACAGCGGCCCGAACTGGGTATCCGGACGATCCGGCGGCCCGATGCGGATGTTGCGCACCTTCTCCGTCAGCCGGGCCAGGAACGCGTCTTTGATGCTTTCCGCCACCAGCAGGCGCGAGCCGGCTACGCAGCTCTGGCCCGACGCGGCGAAAATGGCCGCCACCTGCGCATTCGCCGCGCTGGTCAGATCCGCGTCGTCGAAGACGATAAACGGCGATTTCCCCCCCAGCTCCAGCGAGGTGCTGGCGAGATTTTCCGCACTGCCGCGGACGATGTGCTTCGCGGTTTCCGCGCCGCCGGTAAAGGCGATATGGTCTACCTGCGGATGCGCCGTCAGCACCGCGCCGCATTCGGCGGCAAAGCCGGTGATCACATTGCACACGCCACGCGGAAAACCGGCCTCGTCTATCAGTTTGGCGAACGCCAGCAGCGGCGCCGGCGCGGTTTCTGCCGCCTTGACCACCAGCGTGCAGCCGGCGGCGATCGCCGGGCCGATTTTCACCGCCGCGAGAAACAGCTGGCTGTTCCAGGGAACGATCGCCGCCACTACCCCGATCGGTTCGCGTCGTACCCAGGTTTCCATGTCGGGTTTGTCGATCGCGAGCACGCTGCCTTCCATCTTGTCGGCCAAGCCGGCGTAGTACCGGTAGTACTCCGCCACGTAAGCGATCTGCGCTTGGGTTTCCCGGATGATCTTGCCGGTATCCAGCGTCTCCAGCCGCGCCAGCTCGGGAGCGTGCTGTTCCAGCAAGTCGGCCAGCCGCAACAACAGCTTGCCGCGCGCGCCGGCGGTCATGTCGCGCCACTCGGCCCCCTGGAACGCCCGGTGCGCCGCCGCAACGGCGCGATCCACATCCTGAGCGCGGGCTTCCGCTATCTGCGCCCAGGGTTCACCGGTCGCCGGGTTGAGCGAGGCGAAGGTCGCCGAACCGGCGTCAAATCGGCCGTCGATGTAGAGTTTGAACGATTCCATCAGCGCCTCCGTTAGTGAAATTCCGGCATCACGCAGCGAATGAACCGCTCCAGAGAGGCCTTTTTACGCGCAAAGCTCATGCCGCTGTCGATCCACAACGCAAATTCGTCATAACCCAGCGCCTCATATTTTTTCAGCCGCGTAATGACCTCATTGGCGGTGCCGATAGCCAGGTTGGCGCGCATCATGTCGGCGGAGTAATAGGTATTGGCTGCGATCTCTTCATCGCTCAGCGGCTGAATCAGCCCTTGCCGCACCGGCCGCTGGTTCTTGAACCAGGCGCCGAAGTAGTGGTAGAAACGGTTGAGCTCTTCCGCCGCCTGGCGAGCGTCCGCCTCGTCCTCCGCCACGTAGCCATGCTGCAACAGCATGATCTTCAGCGGCTGATCGGCGGCGAAGCGGGCGCGCGCCTCGTTGAAACAGGTCACCAGCCGCACGATCTCCTCTTCACCCTGATGCAACGGCGTAACCTGAACGTTGCAGCCGTTTTGCACCGCAAATTCGTGGCTGTTGGGATCGCGCGCTGCCACCCAAATCGGCGGATGCGGCTGCTGTTTCGGCAGCGGTGAGGAGGTGGTCGCCGGGAATGACCAGTACTCCCCCTGATGGGCATAGTCGCCCTGCCAGAGTTTTTTCACCGCCGGGATCAGCTCACGCATGCGCTGCCCGGCATCCCAGGCGGTCAAACCGGGCATCAGCCGTTCGTATTCATAGGAATAAGCGCCGCGCGCGATGCCCAGCTCCAGCCTGCCGCCGGTGATGATGTCGGTCATCGCCGCCTCACCCGCCAGACGGATCGGGTGATTGAACGGCGCAATGATGGTGCCGGTGCCGAGCCGCACCCGAGAGGTGCGCCGGGCAATATCCGCCAGATTGATGAACGGATTCGGCGCGATGGTAAAATTCATGCCGTGGTGCTCACCGGTCCAGATGGCGTGCATGCCGCCGCGATCGGCGATTTCGCAGAGTTCGATCATCTCCTGGTAGAGCTTTTCCTGCGACTCTTCGGGTAACGTTCGTTCCATATGCACGAATAAAGACAGTTTCATCACACTCTCCCGTTCAGCCTCAACCGGCGAATTGCTTGATGGCACCGCTGTGCTCATCGCCATAATAGATACCGTAATTGCCCACGGCGTTTTCTTTGACGAATCGGCCCAGCATCGACTGCAGCGCCGGATCCTTGATCGGCAGCCGCGCCAGCGTCGGCATGTCGAACCATTCCGCCGCACTCAGCTGCGGCGTCAGGCTACCGGCGTCGGTCGGCAGCGCACACAGAAAAACGATGTGTTGCTGGTGTTTCTGCCGATCGTCATAGACGGAATAGACGAAGCCCGGATGGGCGTTGATGCCCAACTGCTGCAGCAAATCCCCCAACGTTTCGCTGACGCTGCGTTTTTCCACCGTGCTGGACGGCAGCTGATAGCCGCCGTCGTTTTGCCGTACCATCACGGCATGCCCTTCAAATTCGATCAGCGCGCTCACCACCACCTGTGGCCCGCCAATCAGCGACTGGGCGTTTTGATAAGGCGTGAAATAAGCGCCGCGGTAATATCCCAAACCGGCGGTAGCATTGGACTCGAACCCTTCGACCTTGCCGATCAGAATGGCATGGTCACCGGCGTCCACCACCTGATGCAGCGAGCAGTCGAACCACGCCGAACTGTTATCGATCAGCGGCACCCGTGACGCGCTCCAGCGCCAATCGATCAGCGCAAAGCGGTCTTCGTTCTTTTGCGCAAAAATGGTTGAAGCCTCTTTTTGCTGTTCCGCCAGAATATTGATGGCGAAGTGGCTGCACTGGGTAAAATTCTCCAGGTTCGCCGAACGTTTATCGATGCTCACCAACAGCAGCGCCGGATCCAGGGACACCGACGAAAACGAATTGGCGGTGAAGCCAATCGGCTGCCCTTGCTTGTCTATCGAGGTCACAATGGTGACACCGGTCATAAAAGCGCCGAAAGCGTCGCGCAACTGCCTGCGTTTATCCGCGTCCATTTGCCGCTCCTAAAGTCAAAGGTTGCTCTGCGGTCAGAAAGTCGAGCATCAGCGCGTTGACGCGTTGCGCATCGGTCAGACTGACCATGTGTTTGGCGTTCTCAATGATCACGGCGCGCCCGTTCGGTGCGGCCTGCGCCATTTGCCGCGCCATCTCCGGGCTGGAGTTAGCGTCGTGCTCGCCGGTCAGCACCAACACCGGGCAACGGATAAGGTGCCAACGCTGGGCATACACCCGATCGCCGGTGGCAAACGCCTGATAAGCACGGGCATAACCCGCTATGTCCACCTGTTGCAACCAGCCACCCACCTGCCGGCGCAGACGCTGTTCGGCGGGATCGGCGCCAAACCACCGGCTCAGCGGCGAGTCAAGCTGCGTCTGGCCGCAGGCCAACGCGCTGGCGCGTTGCGCGACCGCGGCGCTGGCCTGCGCTGAACGCTGAAACACGCCACTCATCACCACAGCGCGATTGACCCGCTCCGGATAATCGATCGCCAAACCGGCGGTGATCAACGCCCCCATCGAATGCCCAGCCACCGCAACGCTCGGCACATCCAGGGTGTTTAAGAAGGCCGCCATCCAGCGCACGTAATCCTCCAGCGTCGCGGCGTGGGCGAAGCCTTCGCTTTTGCCGTGGCCCGGCATATCGACGGCGATGACCCGAAAGTGCGCGCTAAGCGCATCGAGCTGGGGATACCAGGCCTCCGCATTCATGCCTACGCCGTGGATCAACACCAACGGCTCGCCACGCCCGGCCTCCAGATACCCCACCCGCAGAGCGGGCTCAGACAGCTGCCGGATTGTTCTGATCATGGCCCAGCTCTTTCAGATCCAAATAACGGTTGCCGATACGATGATGCGGCCGCCCCCCCAGCGCCGCACCCAGTGCGATGACGATCTCGTCGTCGAAGGGCGCGTCGTTGATGTTGAACTGGAATGTCAGGTAGTGCTCGCGGCTGCCTTCATCGTTTTTCCCCATCATCGGGATCAGGATCGGCGCGTTGGCCGGCCCACGGGTATTGTTGAACGCCAGATAGCTTTTGCCGTTGACCGCCGAGCGATAGTGGTTGCCGAAATGCAGCGTGTGAATCAGCGCCGAGGCGTGTTCCAGCTCGCCGCCCAACCCCACCACCGCACTTTTGCCGAAGGCTTCCACCCGCTCGCCGGAGCCGGCCTCCTTGAGGATCAAACCGGTCAGCAGCTCACCCAGCACCGGCGCCATTTCTCGAATCTTGGGCGCCAGATCCTCAACAAAGCCTTGCCCGGCCCAGGGATTTTTAATCACCGCCGCCGCGGCGATCATCACCAGTGGTTTGCCCGCCGACTTGCCACCGTCGGCATAGAGGGTTTCTGTCGAAACCAGGGTCTTGCGAATGTCTTGATGCATAAGGGACCTCGAAAAGTAAATCAAATGTTAATCAGATGTCGCGAGTCGAGGGTATAACATCGGGAAGATTGGCATGTCAAAATTTGGTATACCATAATACGGTATTCTTGATTTTAGGTGTGGCGACAGAGAGAAATTAAAAATAATGATTATTAATCAATATATTAATAAAAAACTGGGTACTCTACTCGGTCGAGAAACGGCGGCCACGACGGTTCCCGTTCAGCGGCGTGCGCTGACGTCGAACCCGTTGAGCCTGCGGGTATCGGCAACGAAAAGCGGTTTTTTTAGGCTATCTTTCGATTTTGTGAGCTGCTGCAACATTCACCGTTTTGGCGATGCGGCGCAAAATCGGCCGCCGTTGCTTTGCGGGTTGGAAAGATGTTAATAGTACCGGGCAAACGGGAATACGCGTCGTTATCCGGATTAATGATGATCCACAAAAAATAGAGACAATTATGGTTCAGGCGTCATTGAAGATTGAGAATGCACCGGTCACCTTGCGCGAATTGGCATTGGCGAAAATTAGGCAGGCGATTATCTCAGGGTATTTTCAGGCCGGCGATCGTTTGGTGGAACGCAGCCTGTGCGAGGAGCTGGGCGTCAGCCGCAGCGTGGTGCGCGAGGTCATCCGTTATCTCGAAGCGGAGGGGCTCATTGAAACGCTCGGCAAGAAAGGACCGATTGTCGCTATTCTGACCTGGGAAATTGCCGAGCAGGTTTATAATATTCGCCTGCTGCTTGAACAGGATGCCGCTCACGACTGCGCCTTAAAAGCCGGGCCGGAAGATAAAAAGAAACTGCATGAAAAATTAATTGCGATTAATCAGGCTTCGGCCGGGCTGGACGATATTCAGCGTGTTGAAGCGTCGCAGGCCTTTTATGAAACCATTTTCCAGGTGGCCCATCACGCCATCGCCTGGGAAATCGTGCAGCGTTTGAACAGCCGCATCAGCCGCCTGCGCGCCCTGACCCTGAAAACCCCGGAGCGTCAGCTGGCCGGTTTCGAACGCATGACGCGGATCTACCACGCCATCGAACGAAACAATCCGACGCAGGCCAGGCAAGAAGTCATCGCTCACCTGACTGAGGCCGCCGCGCTGGCCAAACGCATTCTGCAACAGGAGTCTTGAGATGCCCGCTTACTGGATTGCCCATGTCACCGTGAAAGATCCAAAGCAATATCAGCATTATATGGATTTGGCGCCCCAGGCGTTTCGCCAGTACAACGCCCGTTTTCTCGCCCGCGGCGAACAGGCACAAACGCTGGAAGGCCCGGCGTTTGTGAAGCATGTGCTGATCGAATTCGACGACTACGCCACCGCGTTAGCCTGCTATCATTCGCCGGCCTATCAGTTGGCGAAACAACAGCGGCGCCACGTGGCGGAAGCCATGATTACGATCGTCGACGGCCTGCCGCTCACCCAGTAAAAAGCCCCCATCGTTACGATGGAGGCCGAGTAAGGTCAAACGGGGTAAACGCGATCAGAAGCGCCAGGTCAGGCCGGCGTTGACGCTGTTGTCCTGATGGTTGGACGACAGCTGCCCGCCGTAACCGAGGGACAAGACGGCGTTTCTGTTGACCGAAACGTCGACGCCCGCCTTCAGCACCGCGCCATCGCGGGAAACCGGCACGCTGTTCACGTCGAACGCCGCATCGGTGCGTTTGAACATCAGCTGCATTTTGCGCTCCAACTTGCCGTACTGGTGCTGCCAACCCAGCTCGCCGCGCAGCGCGATCGCCACGCTATCGGCCTGCCATTGTGTATCTGCGCGCAGCCCCAGCGTCGAAGCGGTGGCGGATTGACTTTGTTTGTCGCTACGCAGCGCCGCCGCCCCACCATCCTCATTGATCCCCTCGTTACGATAGTGGGTATACGCCAGGTTGGCGAATGGCTCAAGATTGACCATGTCGTTCGTCCAGTCGTAACCGCTTTCGATAAACAGCTGGCCGGTGCGCGCGTTATAACCTGCCTTCTCGCGATCCGACTGCGCGCCGTAGTTCACCGAGCGCGAGGTGTCGATGCGATGCCAGGTATAAGTGCCCCCCGCCCGCAGCGCTAATGCGCCGAAGCGTTTGTTGCCGTACAGCCCCAGATGGTAGTTGTCGCTGTGAGCGTCTGACTGATAACCGCCATCCAGCGAGGTGCGGGTATACCCGGTCATCACCCCAAGCCGGCCGTCGTTAAACAGTTCACTGTCGAGCCCTAACAAAACGCCGTAGGTGGATGTCTGATAACCGGCGGCGTTGTCGTTGCCGGAAGCATGCCCCCAAGTGCCCAGCAGTTTCGCCCAGGTGCCGTTGTCATCCGCTTTGATATCGGAAGCGATGCGGCGGCCTTCCGCCTGGCGCAAGCGCTCGATGGCGGTATCGCGCAGATGGCGACTTTCGTTGATCTGAGCAGAAGCCATATCCGCGTGGATCTGGCCAGACAGTTGACGAGTCGCCTGTTGCAGTTCTCCGGCCGACGTGAACCCGAGGAAGCTTTCATACACCGGATGGCCGGCCACGAAGCTCGCCTCTTCGGTCACGGCTTGTGCATTGCCTTCATCACTTTGCCGTGCGTTTAACGCTTCAGCAGCAGGCGCCGCCACGCTGCGTTTGGCCGTTTCCGTGACCGGTTCCGTCGCGTTGAGCGTTTCCACCGCGCGGGCCACCGCTTTCTCGTTCTCGGTACTCGCCAGGCTGTCAAAACGCGCGGCGGTACGCGTGATCCCCAGGCCGACATCATTGCCCTGATAATCCAGCGCCACGTTCACGAACGGATATGCCGGATTCGCGTTTTCAAACCGGCCGTTGACGCCGTCTGTCGTCGTCAGGATGATATATTTGTTGCCCAACAGACTTTGCGCTTCATTCTGCGACAGCAGGTTCTTGCTGTGCTCCAGGCTGACGTTCACGCTGCCACCGTTCAGGAAGGCTCGCCGCGCTTCGATTTTATCGCTGCGGCCATTATCCGCGATCTCAACGTTATACTGCGATCCACGATCAAAAATGGCGTCGTGCAACACGTGCAGCGTGCCGATGCCGTTACCCGGCGCAACGCTGCCGCCCCGAACGGCCCGGAAAGCGCTCACAGTGCCGTCACCGGCCAACGTGCCGCTATTTTCGATATAGACGTTGGACGCCACAGATCCATTGATTGCCAGCGTGCCCTGTTTCACCCAGGTATCGCCGCCGTAGGTATTGTTGCCCAACAGAGCCAGTGTGCCGGCGCCCGTTTTGGTCAAACCGCCGTGGCCACCGATGTCATTGCTCCACGCATCGTAGTCGCATTCGCTCGACGTGCAACGCCGCTCAACCGAGGTGCCCGCTTCAACGATATTCCCCAGCCCGGGGATATTCGCCACGAACTGTTTTTCACTGTAAGAGCCCGGCACATAATATTCCTGCGGGATATCCTCTTTGGTAATAAACATTTTCGGGCCGTTGATCGCATCACGTAAATTGACTCGTCCCCAACCGAATAAATTATCAATGCCGGCCACGCCCAAATCTGTGGCGGTAGTTTTAATGACCGTGGATATTTGATCGGCGCTCATATAAGGGAAGCGTTGCATCAATACGGCGGCAACACCGGTGACATGCGGCGCCGCCATTGAGGTGCCGGATTTATATCCGTAGCCGGGATTGAGCGACAACTCGCCCTTATTATAGGCTTCGCGATTGACGGCACCGCCGGTATTGGACTCCAACCGGCCGACGGTACTGTAAATATCGGAACCCGGCGCAGATACGCAGTAGCTGGCCGTCTGTCCGCAGCTGGTCGATGAGACGCTTAAATGATTTTCGTCACTCAGGTTGGTCACGATCAGGTAATTATTCAATACGTCCGGGAAGGCGTAAGGCAGCGACTTTTGCGCTTCGGGAATATTGTAGTTGTTGTAATTGCCCGCCGAGAAGACGATCAGCTTACCGTGCCGGGCCGCCCGCAGCAGCGTCGACATGGCGCTGTGCGCGCCGGTAGGCACCGGTTGTTCACTGCCCCATTCCACGCTGGCCTTGCTGCGCATCATCTCAGCGATCACGTCGCCTTTAACGAATGCCACGTAGTCCGGTCTGCCGTTCGGTAGCCAAATGATATCGCCTTTGGCGTCTCGCCGAATGTCCGGTGCAATCCCCCAACTGTTGTTGATAACGCGAGCCGCGCTCTGGATCAACGCTTCGCGGCCATTGCTGTTACCGTAGTCATTCAATTTCGTGCCGATAATATCTGCGTCAAAAGCCACACCGTGCATACCGGTGCCATCTCTTTTAGCCGCGGCAATACCGGCCACGTGCGTGCCGTGATCGCCGAAAGACATATTGTCCTGTTTATCATATGAGAAATTATAACTGCCGTTATCCAGTCGCGTCAGTTTCCCGGCGAATTCAGAATGGGAAAGAATGGCATTGTCGATAATGCCGATGGTCACACCTTTTCCGGTATACCCTCTGGCATAAGCGAATTCTGCGGAAATAGCCTCAAGCCCCCATTGGCGGTTAAACTCTGCGGTTTTCCAACTGCCGGGGGAACCCAATTGACCAGGATCCTGATAAGCGGCAAGAGAAGAATGAATGGATAGGCCATAACAGCCCAGAAAAACGCAATACGCTAACTTCAATTTCTTATTAAGTTTCATTTTACGCTCCATGTTTATTTATACCCAGAAGAAAACTTACGTTTTAACCGCCCTGCGACCTCCCTCGATCCTGAAACGACAGATAGCCCATGCAGACCCGATGCGGGCCGCATGAGAAGACATGCTGAGTGACGAAAATGTGTGCGAGCAGACGCCGCGCTTGGCACCTATGGTGCAGAGATGCAAACAGGAGGCGAATGTACGCTTATCGGCGCCGTTACGCCGGGGCAGCTTGGCCATCCGGCCGGAGCACAAGAATCAGAGAGTGGGTGCATCTCGCTCAATCATCCAATTTTGTTAATGATTTTCATTCGCGAGGCTATCTCATACGTAAGCAAAGTGTCAACATATGAAACAAAACATTTCTTGATTTGCATCATGTATTTTCAGGCGAGCCCCCGGAGAAAGCGACCTGACGACCACCTCAGAGTGCATAAAATGGCGTTTATCACCGTCATGAGTGAGGTTTTTGTCAGTGTTAGCGCATAGAGCAGGCCGAATACCGTTCGGCAGAACATCATGGCGACTGAACATTTCGCCAAATAGAAACATCAAGATTGATTACTTTTTGCGGCAGTATAACCTCGTGGTCGGATCACTTATTTCTCTCCGCAATATAAGGGAAGCTTATAAATAACAGGAATATTCCTAATGCGTTCACGCTGGATGTATTCCATGCTAGCGGGCCGATTTTTAGCCGCGCCCGCTGGCTATTCCCATTTTCATTGGCAAGACTATATTGAACGAGGCTCTGCTATAGAGAGAGAATATGGGTAATTTTCCGAGGAAATACCGCATGACCCTGTTGCCCAAGCAGACCAATAACAAAAATCCGATTGATCTCTATAGCGAAATCGTAGACGACTTGCCCGGTCTGATTTGCTTCGGCAACCGCCTTGGCGGTTACTTCAATAAGCAGTGGCGCGACTATACCGGTGCAACCGCCGATGAACACGGTGCCGCCGATTGGCTCGATGCCCTGCATCCCGACGATCGCGAACGGTTGGCCACACAATGGCGCCAGGCGATTGTCGCCCTCTCCTCGTTCGCCGGCGAGGCCCGCCTGCGCGATCGCAGCGGCGCCTACCGTTGGTTCATGCTGGCGTTTAACGCTCGTCAGGATGGCATGGCGCTGGAGCCCAGCTGGTATCTCACGGCGACCGATATCCATCCGCAAATGCTGCAGCGCCAGCAGAACGTTCAGGCGCTCTCTATCCAACAAGACATGCTGGACGCCAGCGTCGACTGCATCAAAGTGATCAACCATGACGGCACGCTGCACCACATGAACCGCTCCGGCAGCCTGGCACTCGGCCTTGATCCGGCGCAAAAAGAGTTTGGCATGCCCTGGCTGGGCCTGCTGTCGCCCGAAATCCGACGCCGCGGCCGCGAGGCGCTGCGCAACGTCAGAGCCGGAAAAAATGCGCGCTTCACGGGATTGAGCATAACGCCGCAGGGTAAAAAACAGCACTGGGACAACATTCTCACGCCGGTCAGCGATGAGCATGGCGCCGTGACCGAGATCTTGTGCGTCTCGCGCGACGTGACTTCGCAACGCGTGATGGAACAACGCCTGTTGCTTGCCAGCGAATATGACGAATTGACCGGCCTGCCCAATCGTCGCCTATTCAAGAAAAAGCTGAAGCAAGAGATGAAACGCGCCCTGCACGGCAACAGGTCGCTCGGGCTGATGCTGTTGGATCTCGACCACTTCAAGCTGGTGAACGACACGCTGGGCCATGCGGCGGGCGATCATTTGTTGCGAATTCTGGGTAAAAGACTCAGCGCCTGCATGAACACGCATTCGTTCGTCTCTCGCCTCGGCGGTGACGAATTCGCCGTGGTGATTAGCGACGTCGAAAACGAACAGGATATTTTCCGCATCGCCAACAAGTTTCTACTGCAGCTGGAGACGCCTATCACCCACGGCGGCAAGACTCTGCATTGCGGCATGAGCATCGGCGGCGCCATCTACCCCAAAGACGCCCGCGACGCTTCGGAACTGATGAAGTGCGCCGATACCGCGCTGTATGAGCTGAAAGACGGCGGCCGCGGCGGGGTCTACATGTTCGATAGCAAGATGATGGACAAGGCGCGCGCCCGCGCCAGCCAGCTCAACTACGCGCGCCAGATCGTGCGCGACAACTGCATCCGTCCCAGCTACCAACCCAAAGTCAGCCTGACCGACGGCAGCATCGTCGGCTTTGAGGCGCTGCTGCGCTGGCACTGCCCGATCAACGGCGTGCAGCTGCCGGCGACGGTGAGCGAGGCGTTTAACGACTATGAGCTGGCGACCAAGATCAGCGAAGCCATGCAGCTTAAGGTCTTCGCCGACATCGCCCGCTGGCGCGCGGCCGGCGTGGCGGTGCGGCCCATTTCGCTGAACGTGTCGCCGATCGAGTTTTTGCGCGACAACTACGCCGAGACTTTCCTGCAGCGCCTGTTGAAGTTTCACATTCCTCACCAGTTGATCGAACTGGAAGTGACCGAACACGCCTTCAACAAGCACGGCTCAAAGTACGTGCTGCGCGCGTTGCAAATGCTCAAGGAGATGGGCATCCGCATCGCGCTGGACGATTTCGGCACCGGCCACTCTTCGTTCAGCCATATCATGGATTACCCGCTGGATTGTATTAAGCTGGACTGCGACTTTATCCAACGTATGAATACCGAACCGGCGATCCTGGCGATCGTGGAAAGCATCGGCATTCTCGGTCAAAAGCTGTCGATCGATATCATCGCCGAGGGAGTGGAAACCGAACAGCAGCGGCAGACGCTGTGCGAGGCCGGTTTCCACATCGGCCAGGGTTTTCTGTTCAGCCGGGCGGTGGAGTCCCAACGGGTACCCGAACTGCTGCAGGCGATGGCTCAGCCTGTCGACGGCCGTTAAGCGTCCTGCCGTTTGTCGAAAGGCGCCAGCTGCATGCCCAGCAGCGTCACCACGCAAATGACGGCCCCGGCGTAAAACGTGGAGGCAGAACCGACCAGCTCCCACAGTATGCCGGCCCCCAGGCTCGCCAACAGCAGCGCCACGCCACTGATCAGGTTGAACATGCCGAACGCGGTGCCACGCAGGTGCGCCGGCGCGGTATGCGCCACCATCGCCGCCAATAGCCCCTGCGTCATACCCATATGTACCCCCCATAGCGCTACGCCAAACAGCACTCCGCCCCAATGGTCGCTCAGCGCCAAGACTACATCGGCGGCAATAAGCACCAGCAAACCGGCTTTTAACAATCCCTCATGGCTCATGCGGTCGGACAGTTTGCCGAACGGATAGGCCGAACAGGCGTAGACCAGATTCATGGCGACCATCACCAGCGGGATCAACGCCAGCGGCGTGCCGCCCTGCTGCGCCTTCAGCACCAGAAACGCCTCGCTGAAGCGTGCCAGAGTGAAAACGGCGCCGATGCCCACCACCCACCAATAGCCGCGCCCCAGCAGCCGCAGATTGGCGCGGGTAATCGGGTTGGTGCGCTTGTGGATTATCGCGGCGGTTGGCTCTTTCAGGCCGAAGAACAGCAGCGCAATCGCCAACGCCGCCGGGATCGCCGCCACCCAGAAGATGGCGCGAAAATCGTTGTGCCACAGCAGCATCAGGCCAACGGCCAGCAGCGGCCCGAGAAAAGCGCCGATGGTATCCAGCGACTGGCGCAGCCCAAAGGCCGCGCCGCGAATTTCCGGCGGCGTCACATCGGCCACCAGGGCGTCGCGTGGCGCGCCGCGGATGCCTTTGCCTACGCGATCCAGCATGCGCGCGCTCATCACCATGCCGGACGACGACGCGATGGCGAAAAACGGTTTGCTGATAGCGCCCAGACCATAGCCTAACAGCGCCAGCCCTTTGCGCTTGCCGAGGTAATCGCTGAGCACGCCGGAGAACACCTTGACGATCAACGCCGTCGCCTCCGCCAGCCCTTCGATCAGCCCGATGACGATCACGCTGGCGCCAAGCGTCGTCGCCATAAACAGCGGCAGCAGGCTGTGGATCATTTCCGAGGAGACGTCCATCAGCAGGCTCACCCCACCCAGTACCCACACGCCGCGCGGTATGCGGCCCAACGTAGCGAAACGCGACGGCATAATTCATCCTCAATCGATTCAGCGCCAGCGGCGGCGCTTCATGACATTTCCAAGATTGGTTAGTTGATTTTGTTCGTTCACAGACCTGCGGCCTTCAGAGATAGTGCAACGACTCTGTGACACTCTTCATAATGAAGGTAATTAACATAATGATAAATAGCAAAAAGATGAAAATCATCGCGGCGTTGCTGAGCTTTTCCGCTGCCGCGACCGCCGCGCCAGGGGTCGATCTCGTCGCCAACGAAACGCCGATCCACACGGTGAAAAATGCCGAAGCGATCGCCAAAATCCCTGCTGGTTTCCGGTTCGTTGAGCCTGGTACGCTGACAGTGGCCATTTCGCTGTTGGGCAGCGGCCCGCCGTTCGGCCTGTACGCCCGCGACAACAAAACGGTCATCGGCAGCGAGGCGGATATCGCACGCCTGGTGGCCGACGGTTTGGGGTTGAAACTCAAGCTGGTGCCTACCTCGTGGGAAGACTGGCCGCTGGGGGTGGCCTCCGGCAAATATGACGCCGCGGTTTACAACATCACCGTAACCAACGAACGCAAGACCAAATTCGATTTCGCCACCTATCGCCAGGACACGCTGGGGTTCTACGTCAAATCCGACAGCAAGATCGCCCAGATCAACACCGCGCCGGATATCGCCGGTAAAAAGATCATCGTCGATTCCGGCACCAATCAGGAGGCGGTGCTGCTGGCCTGGGACAAGGAGAACCGCGCCAAGGGATTGGCGCCGCTGCAGCCGGTGTACGTCACCGACAAGGCCGCCTCCACGCTGGCCATTCAGTCAGGCCGTGCCGACGCCACCTTCGGGCCCAACGTATCCGGCGCTTACCAGTCGCGGTTGACCGGCAAAACCCGGCTGGTCGGCATCGTGCCCGGCGGCTGGCCGAAGACCGCCAACATTGCCGTCACGCTGAAAAAAGGCAACGGGTTGGTGGACGCAGTGCAGGCTTCGATCAACGGCGCCATCGCCAATGGCAGCTATTTGCAGGTGTTGGATCGCTGGGCGGAAAGCGACGAGAAGATCGCCCATTCGGAGATTAACCCGCCAGGGCTGGGGGATTAAAGCGTGAAGCGGCCCCGTATCGAGGGACCGGCTATTGATGATCGATCCCGATGTTTCATTCCGCCGCCGCTTTCTGCCTTCCCAACTTGCGGTACAGCGTGCTGCGCGAAACGCCGAGCGCCTTCGCCGCCCGGCTCAGGTTGCCGCCCGCCCCGTCGATCGCCGCCTGCAGATCCTCCGCTCCGGTATCGGCATTCTCCTGGCGTGGCACCAGCACCGCGATGGACTGCGGCAGATCGTCCAGGGTGAGCACCGCATGATCGTCCGCCAGCGCCAACAGCACCTTGAGCGTACTCAGCAGTTGGCGCACGTTGCCGGGCCACGGGTAACGCGCCAGCATCGCCAGCGCCTCCGGCAGCAGCCGAATGCCGCGCCGCTCGCCGCCCAGCTCCCGCCACAGCTGCAAAATGAAGGCCTCCAGCTGCGCCCGCTCTCTGAGCGGCGGAATGCGCAGGCTGTATTCCTGTATGCGGTACAGCAAATCTTCGCGAAACGCCCCCGCCTCTACCTGCCGTTGCAGATCGTGGTGCGTAGCGCAGACCAGCGCGAAATCGACCGAATAAACGCTGCGGCTGCCGAGCGGCGTGACCGTTTTTTCCTGTAACACCCGCAGCAGCCGCGTCTGCAGGCCCGCCGGCATGTCGCCGATTTCATCGAGGAACAGCACACCGCCGTCCGCCTCACGGATCTTGCCGATATACCCTTTCGGGTTGGCACCGGTAAACGCTCCCGGCGCATAGCCGAACAGCTCGGACTCGATCAGCGGCTCTGGCAGCGCCGCGCAGTTGATCGCCACAAAGTTGCCGTTGCGCCAGCGGCTCTCCTGAAACAGGCGTCGGCTGAAGTGCTCCTTGCCGCAGCCGGTTTCGCCGGTCACGCACAGGGAGAGGCCGGCATTGAGAATGCGTAGCGCTTTCTGATGCTGCTCATCATGCCCATCCGCCGGCGGTGCCGAACGCAGGGCGCTGACGCGGCGCTGCGGCGCCTCGAGCAGCGAATAATAATGCCGCTGATTGCCGGCCAACGTCTGGCACGGCGCGCCTGAGGGGTGTCGCAGCAGATCGGGGAACAGCTGGGCGAACTCAACCGAGCCGAATGCGGCCGGTGAGAGCTGAAACTCCAGCATCGCCAGCCGATTGGCGGCGACCAGCACTTCGTCGTGAAACACCAGCAGCAGCTCCTGCGCGCTGCCCAGACTGCCGGGGTCGGCGTGCAGGCGCAGCGTCCAGTGACGATCGGCGATCGCGCTTCTGACCCAGCGATGTTCGATATGCCGCACCGCCTGCATGATCAGGCGCTGTGCATCGTGATACGGCCGCTGCGCGGGTGCGGAGAGATCCAATATCCCGGCAATACGGCCATCCGGCCGGTAGATCGGCGCGGCGGTGCAGTTCAATCCGGCATTTTGGTTGAGGAAATGCTGATCGCCGCGCACTTCGCAGAAAGCGCCCAGCGCCAGTGCGGTGCCGATGGCGTTGGTGCCCCGCTCCGCTTCTCCCCACTGGTTGCCCGGCGCCAGCGCAAAGCGTGATGCCTTATGCAGAAAGTCGGTATTGCCGCGGGTTTCCAGCACCAGCCCGTCGGCGTCGGCAATGACCACAATGGCGGGCTGACGCGTAATTTGCGCACCCAACTGCTCGATCAGCGGCTGTACCCGTTGCGGCACCCAGTCGTTGCGGCTGCGCAGCTCGTCGAGCAATCCGTCTTTGATAAACGGAATATGCTGATCGGCGCGCGTCAGGCCGTAGCCCCGGCTGCGCTGCCAGGATTCCGCCAGCGGGCGGGTCAGTAAACTGGCGCCCTCAGTGGGCAAGCGGTCGTCAGGCAACATGCGTTTCTCCCCCCCGTTCACGAGTGTTGCAAATATGTATCACAAATGTGTATCAGTCGTTGCGACACGGGACACAAAAAATCATCGGCAGCGGCGGCGCCGCCCGATTAGTCAAGTGACAAGAATTCCTAATCTCATAATAAATAATCACTTTTAATAAGCTTGTTCGCCATTCTTCACTCTGGCACGGGGCGTGCTTCTCTGTGCTGCGGCGGCATGCCGCACTCACAGGCGCAGCGCAATAGCGCCGGTTATCATCTGCAGAGAGGTGCTTCACATGAAATATGTCCACCCCGGTTTGCCTGGCTCGCTGGTTTCGTTCCGCAAACGCTATGGCAACTACATTGGCGGCAAATTCGTCGAACCGGTATCCGGCAACTACTTCACCAACACCTCGCCGGTGACCGGCCAGCCGATCGCCGAATTCCCGCGTTCCGACGCCAAGGACATCGAACTGGCGCTCGATGCGGCGCATGCGGCGGCGGACGCCTGGGGCAAAACCAGCGTGCAGGAACGTTCCAACGTGCTGCTGGCCATCGCCGATCGCATCGAAGCGCGGCTGGAGATGCTGGCGTTGACCGAAACCTGGGACAACGGCAAACCGATCCGTGAAACCCTGAACGCCGATCTACCGCTGGCGGTCGACCATTTCCGCTACTTCGCCGGTTGCCTGCGCGCGCAGGAAGGCACCGCGGCGGAGATCGACCAGAACACAGTGGCCTACCATATCTATGAGCCGCTGGGCGTGGTCGGCCAGATCATTCCGTGGAACTTCCCGTTGCTGATGGCTGCCTGGAAACTGGCGCCGGCGTTGGCAGCCGGTAACTGCGTGGTGCTGAAACCGGCGGAACAGACCCCGCTCGGCATCAGCGTGCTGATGGAAGAGATCGGCGACTTGCTGCCGCCGGGGGTGCTCAACGTGGTGCAAGGCTTTGGCGCAGAGGCCGGCGAAGCGCTGGCGCGCAGTAAACGCATCGAGAAGATCGCGTTCACCGGCTCCACACCGGTCGGCCGCCATATCCTCGCCTGCGCGGCGGAAAACATCATCCCCAGCACCGTCGAGCTGGGCGGCAAATCGCCCAATATCTACTTCGCCGACATCATGCAGGCGGAACCGGAGTTCATCGACAAGGCGGTTGAGGGACTGGTGCTCGGCTTCTTCAACCAGGGTGAGGTCTGCACCTGTCCTTCACGTGCGCTGATCGAAGAGTCTATCTATCCGCAGTTTATGGAGAAAGTGCTCGCGCGCATTGCCACCATCCGCCAAGGCGACCCCTTCGACACCGACACCATGCTCGGCGCGCAGGCGTCACAGGAGCAATACGATAAGATCCTGTCCTACATCGACATCGCCAAGAATGAAGGCGGCAACATTCTCGCCGGCGGCAAACGCACGCAGCACGGGGATGAATTGCAAAACGGTTTCTATCTGCAGCCGACGTTGATTACCGGCAACAACAGCATGCGCTTCTTCCGCGAGGAGATCTTCGGGCCGGTGATCGGCGTCGCCACCTTTAAAGACGAGGCCGAAGCGCTCGCGCTAGCCAACGACACCGAGTTCGGACTGGGCGCAGGATTGTGGACCCGCGACATCAACCGCGCTTACCGCATGGGCCGCGCGATCAAGGCGGGCCGCGTGTGGACCAACTGCTACCACCTGTATCCGGCGCACGCCGCGTTCGGCGGCTACAAGAACTCCGGTATCGGGCGCGAAACCCACAAGGCGGCGCTGTCGCACTATCAACAGGTGAAAAACCTGCTGGTCAGCTACGACGCCAAACCGTTGGGCCTGTTCTGAGTCGGGCGTAACAACAAGAAGGCCACCCGCAGGTGGCCTTCTTATTTGGCATGGTTGATGGCGTGATTTATTTCGCCATACCGAGATCGATCACCATGCGACCGCGAATGGTGCCCGCCTTCATTTCGTCGAAGATGGCGTTGATATCGCCCAGCGGCCGTTTTGTCACTTTAGGCGTCACTTTTCCTTCGGCGGCGAACTGGAACGCCTCTTTCAGATCTTCACGCGTGCCCACCAGCGAGCCCACCACCTGTATACCGTCGAGCACCAGGCGCGGAATGCTCAGATCCATACTCTCCGGCGGCAGCCCCACGGCCACCACTTTACCGCCGGCGCGCACCGCATTCACCGCCGAGTTGAAGGCCGCTTTCGCCACCGCCGTCACCACCGCCGCGTGAGCGCCGCCGGTTTGCTGCTGAATGATCTCTTCCGCATTTTGCGTTTTGGAGTTGATGGTCAGATCGGCACCGATCTGTTTGGCGAACTCCAGCTGGCCGTCGTTGACATCGATGGCGATCACTTTGGCGTTAAACACGTTCTTGGCATACTGCAACGCCAGGTTGCCCAGACCGCCCAGGCCATAGATGGCGATCCACTGCCCCGGTTTGATATCGGAAATCTTCACCGCCTTGTAGGTGGTGACGCCGGCGCAGGTGATACTGCTCGCGGCGAAAGAATCGAGCCCGTCCGGCACTTTTACCGCGTAGTCCGCCACCACGATGCACTCTTCCGCCATGCCACCGTCGACGCTGTAACCGGCGTTTTTCACTGAGCGGCACAGGGTTTCGTTGCCGCTGACGCAGTATTCGCAATGGCCGCAACCCTGGTAAAACCAGGCGACGCTGGCGCGGTCACCCACTTTTAACGAGGTGACGCCCTCACCGACGGCGGAGACCACGCCGATGCCCTCATGCCCCAACGTAATGCCCGGCACCTCGCCGAAATCACCGTTTTTCACGTGCAAATCGGTGTGGCATACCCCGCAACACTCCATTTTCAACGCCGCCTCGCCGTGCTTCAGCGGGCGCAGCACTTTATCCTGAATGTCTACAGTATGGTTTTTCGTCACTACGGCAGCTTTCATGGTGTTTTCCTTAGCAGAAATGGGAAGTACAGTTGTTAATGTAGTGACTGTATTCGGTGAGGGCAAGCGCCGCATGTTTTGTGTAAAAACAAATAATTAAATATGAATCAGCATGATTATTTCATAAAAAACAATTAACAGACGGCGCGATCTCATTCGGATTGACAGCCGCCCAGCGGCGGGCAACGATCGCGTATCTATGGCTTGATTCACCCCTTAAATCGATTCACGGGTATTTTGAGATAGTGTTGCCCATCGTCTTCACAGTCCGGCAGAACGCCGCCGCGAATATTGACCTGCAGCGCCATCAACATAAGTTCCGGATGCGGCAGCTTGGCATCCCGCTGCTTTCTTTGCGCAACGAATCGGGATTTATCCATGTTGACTACCCAGGGGTTGTTCTCGCGCTGCTCTCTCACGGTGCTTTCCCAACGGGCCTCTCGCCCCGCCGGACGGTAATCATGGCCGGTGAACAGGCGGGTATCCGCCGGCAGGCTCAGGATCCGCTGCAATGACTCCCACAAGGCTTCCGCATTGCCGCCAGGAAAATCGGCCCTTGCAGTGCCGCTGTCCGGCATGAAGAACGTATCGTGAATAAACGCCGCATCCGCAATATAGTAAGTGACGGAAGCCAGGGTGTGTCCTGGAGACAGCAAGACTTCAGCGCGCAGGTTGCCGATAAAAAAGACGTCCCCGTCCGCAAACAGCACATCCCAGACGGTATTGGCTGCAGGCAGATCTTTTAAATTATAGATCTCTTCCCACAGCCCCTGAACGGCGGTAATTTTCTCGCCGATGCCGGTGAAGGCACCGGTTTTCTCCGCCAGCCAGGCAGTGGCTGAAAAATGATCGGCGTGCGGATGCGTATCCAGCACCCAGGCCACTCCCCACCCTCGTTGGTGGACAAAATTCAGAATCTCGTTGGCCTGTTGATGCGAGACCGTGCCCGATCGGCGGTCAAAATCCAGCACCGGATCGATAATCGCACAGCGGCGCGCCTCGGGATCGGCGACAACATACTGCAGGCTGCCACTTTCCGGCTCATAAAACGCGTGAACTTCCGCCGTGGCCTGCACGGACCGATGCTTGCCATACCAGCTGAGCGCCTTATCGGCGTCCGCGCCGTATTCGTCGCATTGGCGGCGAAACTGCGCTTCATCTATCTGGCCTTCGCGCAGCGCATACAGCAGGGAAAGGCAGGCAGATCGAGCCCCGCTTCTGCAGTGCGCCAAGGTTTTCTTGCCTTGCCGCAGCAGAAACTGGAAGGTGTAAACGGTCTCCCAGGTGAGCGTATCGAACGTATAAGGGAGATAGACGTAGCGCATCCTCTCTTGTTCAGCCAACGCTTTCTCTTGCCGATGGTCAAGATACGCCCCCGGCTCCTCGTCCGGCCGATTGTTGACGATAAGGCGGTAGCCCTGTTGCGACAGCGCCTTGAAATCACTCGCTTCAGGCGCGCCCGAAAAGGAGAGCTGAGGGTGGTAAGTGCGAATGCGCATGTTTTTTTCCTTCCGTTTCATAGGCTTTTAAATAACATATACAGGGCCAGCGCCAAGAGCATGGCGGCATAGAGCACATTGATAATGTCTTCGCGTTTCTTCAGGCGCTCGGCGAGCGCCACCCCCACCACGCCCCCCAGAACGCCGCCGAGGATGAGCCAGCACGTAATGGCGATCGATACCTTTCCGGACATGGCATAGCTGGCGCTGGTCGATAGCCCCATGGCAGACACCACCACCAGTGAGGTTGCCACCGCTTCAACCATCGAGAAGCGGAAAAACCAAACCAGCGCCGGCACAACCAAAAATCCGCCGCCAATGCCCAGAAAGCCCGCCAACCCGCCCAGGGCCAGGACGCTGGGCCAAACGATGGCGGGATGAACAACAGAATGGGAGGACGATAAGGGGTTACCGGCAGGGTGATTTCTTTTCAGCGTCAACCCGGCGACAACCAGCATCAACAGGGAGAAAGGCAGGGTTAAATAGTGTCCGTCCGTGATTTTTCCCATCTGAGAACCCGCCAGAGCGCCCATGACGGCGACCAGCGAAACGACAAGCCCGGTCTGCCACCTGACGTTGCCTTTGGAGGCGTGTGCGGCCAGGTTGATCAGCGCGTTAATGGCCACCGACATGGCGCTGGTTCCTATAATCAAATGCGTATCCGGCACTTTTACCATATACAGCAATAATGGCACGCAGACGATTGAGCCTCCGCCGCCGGTCAGGGCCAAGAGGAATCCCACAATTCCCCCTGTGACCACTAACAGCATCACGATATAAAAACTGAAATGGAAAAAATCCAATGCGCTAATCCCTTAATGATGCTCATGCCATTTATTAACGATCAGTTAACCGACAATGTCAAATAACTTATTTCGATTTGTTATTACATATAGCAAAATGGAATATGAGATTTTTTATATAACCACAAGTTCTATGAATTTCCTTTTAATCTGGGCAGCGACCCCCTACTTTCTTATGAAAGGAGGCCTGCATGAAACCAGAAAAAATAAATCCCAAAAAAAGCGTCGTTGTAATTGGCGGCGGTTCATCCGGAATAGGTATCGCGGCAAGCATAAGGAAGCGAGTTAAAAACATCGAAATAACGATAGTTGAGCCTAGTGACTGTCATTATTATCAACCGGCATGGACCCTGGTGGGCGGAGGGCTCTTTGATATCAATAAAACACGGCGTTCCATGCGCGCAGTCTTGCCCACAGGAACCGTATGGGTACAGGATAGCGTTGTCAGGGTTGAACCCCGTCAAAAATACATCGAGACCCGCCAAGGGCAGATAATAAACTATGACTTTCTTATTGTTGCGTGCGGCCTCGTTTTACGCTGGGACAAAATAGAGGGCCTTGAAGAAACCCTTGGATTAAACGGCGTCACCTCTAATTATCGTTTTGACCTTGCCGAGTATACCTGGAAACTGGTCCGCGAAATGAAAGGCGGCCAGGCTATTTTCTCTCAACCGACATTACCCATCAAGTGCGCCGGGGCACCGCAAAAAGCCTTGTATCTGTCATGCGACCACTGGCGCCGCCAAGGCATCCTGAATAATATTAACGTCAATTTCTGCCTTGCGGGCGCGGCAGTTTTCGGCATTCCGCAATTTGTCCCTCCGCTAACCGAGTATTTGGAAAAATACCGTGCGCAGGTCAATTTCAATCATAATTTAATCCGTGTTAACGGCAAGAATCGGCAAGCAACATTTGCCATGGAGACAAATGAAGAAGGAAAACGCGAATTAACCCTGCCCTTCGATATGCTCCACGTAGTGCCTCCCCAGTCGGCCCCCGCGTTTATTTCGCAAAGCGGACTCGCTGATGGCTCCGGCTGGTGCGATGTGGATAAATTAACGCTGCAGCATAAACATTGGCCGGATATTTTTGCAGTAGGCGACTGTTGCTCAACGCCAAATGCCAAAACCTTGGCAGCAGCCCGAAAGCAAGTGGTGGTGGCGGCGGAAAACATCGCGGCGCTGATTCATGGTACCCCTCTCGCCGCCCACTATGATGGTTACGGTTCCTGTCCATTGACGGTTGAGAAAGGCAAGGTTGTGCTGGCGGAGTTTGGCTATGACGGTAAATTGCTGCCCACGTTTCCACTGCTCGACGCAACCCAGCCCAGCCACATGGCCTGGTGGCTGAAAGCCTGGTTTTTACCCCGGTTTTATTGGGCGGGCATGCTGCGTGGGGTTGAATGGTTTGCCGGAAGCAAGCGTCCGTGACGTACACTCCCTCTTGTCGTACTCGCCTCAGCAGGCGCTTGACTATTGGGCGAGACACAGCCACCATCGCTTGCAGGTCCATCAGGCTGATTGCGAGCCGTTACCACTACCGGTCGATCATCGATGAAAAATGCCCCCGCCGTTACGATCCACTACTGTTCACAATGCAACTGGCTGCTGCGCGCCGGCTGGATGGCGCAAGAGCTGCTCAATACCTTTGGCGACGATCTCGCCTCCGTCACGCTGATGCCGGGCACCGGCGGAGTCTATCAAATCAGCGTCGATGGCGTGATGATTTGGGATCGCAAAATTGACGGCGGCTTCCCCGATGCGGCGCAGCTGAAGCAGCGGCTGCGCGATCACAGCTTCCCCGAGCGTTCTCTCGGCCACAGCGACGGTAAAAAAGCCAGGCACTGAAAATCTGCCGGTAAGCGCGGCTTCAGCTTTACGCCTGGCTGGCCGCCATCAACACCCGCGAGATTGGCAACAGGGCAACCAACGTGCGCCAATTTCTCCAACCCACTGGCAAGCGGTTGATTTCGCCCGGGTCTCCTGCGTTATACTGAGCGCTCTTTTAGCCACGTATTTAATAAAATTTTATGATTGAACGCTTGCTCGAAAACGCGATGTACGCCTCCCGCTGGCTGCTCGCACCGGTTTATTTCGGCCTTTCACTGGCCCTGGTCGCCCTGTCGATCAAGTTTTTCCAGGAGATCCTGCACGTCCTGCCCAACATTTTTTCTGTTGCTGAAGCCGACCTGATCCTGACTCTGCTGTCGCTGGTCGATATGGCGCTGGTGGGCGGGCTGTTGGTGATGGTGATGTTCTCCGGCTATGAAAACTTCGTCTCGCAGCTGGATATCACCGAAGGGAAAGAAAAGCTGAGCTGGCTGGGCAAAATGGACGCCACCTCGCTGAAAAACAAAGTCGCCGCCTCTATCGTCGCTATTTCCTCCATTCACCTGCTGCGGGTGTTTATGGACGCCAAGAACGTGCCGGACAATAAGCTGATGTGGTATGTGATCATCCACCTCACCTTCGTGCTGTCCGCTTTTGTGATGGGCTATCTGGACAAGGTCACCCGTTCCAAGCACTAAAGCCCGCTGCACACCCGATCGCCGCGATCGGGTGCTTCCCTCGTTCTTCACCGGTTTCTCCGCCGTCATGTCTTTCATCTGGCACATCTGATGATAATTTTATTATAATGCTATTATACTCACTATGGACTGAACGCCGGCCACCGCACCGGTTTCGCCGCAGACAGGATCACGCGCCCCCATGCCATTGAATGGTAACCCACTGCAATTCAACGATATTCAGGCGATTTTGCCCCATCGCTATCCCTGCCTGTTGGTCGATCGCGTCCTCCCCACCGGCACCTGCATTGCCGAAGGGCGGCTGAGCGCCATCAAGAACATCACCGCCAATGAGCCGACGTTCTGGAGCGGCCACGCGCACTTCGCCGGTTTTCCCGGCGTGCTGTTGGTGGAGGCCCTGGCGCAAAGTACCGGTCTGCTGGCCCATTACTATCTCGGGGCGTTGAACGAAGGTGAGCATTACTATTTCGCCGCCATCCAGCGAGCGCGGTTTTATCGCGCCGCCCGCCCCGGCGACCAGGTGTTGATGGAGGTCGCTTTTGTGCGCCGTCGCGGTGCTATCGCCCGTTTTACCGGCCGTGCCAGCATCGATGGCCGGCGCATTTGCACTGCCGATTTCATGTGCGCCCGTAAATAGGCCGCTTGCCAAAGGAGCCCTGCGAATATCATGTCTCTGGTTGACAGCTTGCTCAGAACCCTCGATTTCTCTCCACGTGGCCAGGTGATCGCCCGCGAAACCGACGCCTGGGGTGAAATCATCGTTTCCGATCACAAGGACTACCGCACGCTACGGTTTGACGGCATCTGCGAACAAAGCAAAATGAGCCTCAGCAACCCCGCGCAGCCGATCCACAACTACATCAAAGCAATGCTGATGGCGGTGGCCTGGCAGCCACCGACGTCGGCGTTGATTTTGGGATTAGGCGGCGGCAGCCTGCTGCGTGCGCTGCACGCCCTCGATCCGGCGATGCGTCTGGACGTGGTCGAACTGCGCGCCGCGGTGATCGCCGTCGCGCGCCGCTATTTTACACTGCCGGCCACCGACACCATCAGCCTGCGCACCGCCGACGCCATGGACTTCGTGCGCCCGCCCGCCGAAACGCGCTACGACCTGATCTTTTCCGATCTCTATTCGGCGTTTGCCATGGATCCGCAGCAAGGCACCCAGACTTTCCTGGAAAACTGCGCCGCGCGCCTTAACGACGGGGGCTGGCTGGTGCTGAATTACCACGACCTGCCAGACGAAAACAGCTTGCTGTACCACAGCCTGCATCGGATATTCGGCACCGTGCTGTTTTGCATCGCCCCCAGCGGCAACGTGATCATTTACGCCACGCCGGCGCAGGTGGCGCTGCCGCTGAGCGCGCTGCGCAGCCTGGCCGCCGGCAGCGGCGAGCTGTTCAACTGTGAACTCGGCTATCTGTCACGCAAAATCGAACGCCTGCATTTTCGCTGAGGGTGGGCGGCGGCACGCTCTGGCTGGCCGCTTCGTCCACGTGGTATTATCATTCGGTTATCATTCTCTGGAGGATCCTGATGGAAAAGAAAACGGCGCGGCTAACGGTGCTGATTGACCCGGACAAGAAAAAAGCCCTGGAAGAACTGTGCCTGCAGCAGGACGTCACGCCTTCCCAGGTAGTGCGCCAGCTGATCCGCGATTACCTGCACAAGCATCAGGTGGACTATCCCAGCCAACCGACCCACGCCAATCCGCGCGTCGAAAGCAACTGAGCGGCGGCCTGCCCCATAACCCCGTGAAGCGCGCGTTGCCTTGCGCGCGTCCCTAATCCGAATCCTCCGTTGCGCCCTGTCTATTCTGCAGCATCGCTGCTACTGTTCTAAGCGTTCATACTCTCTCTTCGGAAAGGAAGCGCCATGTTCAGCCATATTACCGTCGGCGTCAGCGATCTGGATGCCGCCGCCGCATTCTACGACGCCATTCTTTTGCCGCTGGGATTACAGCGGCGGGAAGTAACGCCGGACGGCGGTCCCGCCGCCCGCTGCTGGGTGATGCCGGGCCAAACGCTGCCGCGTTTCTATGCCTACCAACCCTTCGACAGACAGCCTGCCAGCGCTGGCAACGGCAGCATGCTGGCCTTTCTCGCCGCCGATGAGCTGGAGGTCAAGCGCGCCTACGCCGCCGGTCTGCTGGCGGGCGGCAGCAGCGAAGGTGAACCCGGCGAACGCGCACATTACGGCAAAGGCTATTTCGGCGCTTATCTGCGCGATCCCGACGGTAACAAGGTGCATGTGGTTTACCGGGGAGATCTCGTCTGATGAAGTGTTCGGTTTACATCGCCACCAGCGTGGACGGCTTCATCGCCGGGGCGGACGGCGACATCGACTGGCTGCTGCGGCCCGAGTACGCGGTTTCGTTGCTCAACGGGCTAAGCTATGAGGCGTTTATCGCCGATATCGACGCACTGGTGATGGGGCGCCATACCTATGAGAAAGTCCGTGCCTTTCCCGAGTGGCCCTATGGCGAACTGCCGGTGGTGGTGCTGTCGACGCAGCCGCCCGCACAACAAGATACCGGGCTCGTTCGCTGGATGCATGGCGAACCGACGGCCATCTTGGCGCAGCTGGCCGACCAAGGCTGCCGTCACCTGTATATCGACGGCGGCCAGACCGTCCAGCGCTTCCTGCAGGCCGGGTTGATCGACGAGCTGACTATCACGCGCGTGCCGCTGCTGCTGGGCGGTGGCATTCCCTTGTTCGGCGCCGATGGCCCGGAACAACGGCTGCGCCTGCTCGCCGTCACCCAATCGGACAACGGTTTCGTGCAAGAACGCTACGCGGTTCAGCGCGCGTCGTAACGCAGCATCAGTCGGCGGCCGCCGAAGGCGATGAGCAATGCCGCCAGCGCCAACAGCGCCGCCACGCCGTAAGTCACCTGCATTCCGTAAGCCGCAGCGGCGGCCGCGCCCGTCACCCGCTGCGAAGCCAGATAAAACAACGCCCCCATCGCCGAAGCGCCGGTAATCGCCCCGAGATTACGCGCCAGGTTCACCATGCCGGAGATAAGCCCGCGTCGCTCGGGAAACAGATCCTTCATCAGCGCCGTATTGTTGGCCACCTGAAACAGTGCGTAGCCGGCGGTCAGCAGCGCGATGGGTGCCACGTAGCCGAGCACGCCCCAGCGGCTAAGCAGCGACAGCAACGTCGCCCCGGCGGCCACCGCCGCCAGCCCAAACTGGGCGATGCACTGCGATCCAAAACGATCCACCAGATAACCGGCCGGAATGCCGGTCAGGATCGCCACCGCCGGCCCCGCCGACATCACCAGCCCGACCTGCGCAGCGCTTAACCCCAGCGCGCGTGACAGATAGAACGGCCCGACGACCAGCGTGGCGGTCATGACCGTCATCACCAGCGCGCTGGCCGCCAGCCCCGCCGTCAGGGCCGGATGACGAAACATCGTCGGCGCCAGCAGCGGCGATGCGGCACGGCGCTCCACGCCGATGAACAGCGACCCCGCCAACAGGGCCCCCAGCATCAACGCCAGATTGAGCGCGCCGAAGTTGCCGCGCCCAAGGGTCATCGCCAGCGAATAGCAGAGCAATGCGCCGCCCAGCAGCAGCGTACCGGCGCGATCGAACGGTTCCTGGCGCGCTGCCGTATGCCCCCCCTCCGGCAAGTATCGCCAGGCGAGCCACAGCGCCAACAGGCCCAGCGGCAGATTGATGAGAAACATCGCCCGCCAGCCGAAACCGGCGATCAGCGCGCCGCCCAACGACGGCCCCAACGCGGTGCCCACTGCCGACATGGTGCCGAGCAGCCCCATCGCGCGGCCGATTTTTTCCGTGCCCAGCGCCTCGCCGGCCAGCGCCATGGCGATCGACATCATAACCGCGCCCCCCAGCCCCTGCGCCATGCGCGCCGCCAGCAGCAGCCAAAGCTGCGGGGCCAGCGCACAAGCCAACGAAGCGGCGGTAAACAGTGCGATACCCGCCAGCAGCAGGCGGCGGCGATTGAGGCTGTCGCCCAAGCGGCCGATGCCGATGATGCAGGTGGTGACGGCCAGCAAATAACAGAGCAATACCCACTGTACCGCCTGGAACGAGGCATGGAACGCGGCGGCGAGCGCCGGCAGCCCGACGTTGGCGATGCTGATGCCGAGCGATGACAGCAGCATGCTCAGAGACAGTGCGGCCAGTATGCCGCGGACGCCCTGCGGCGTAGGATGGGATAACATGATAAACACTCCTGACATAGACTGAGGGTTAGCCTATGTCAGGGGTTGAGATGGCGGAAGACGCACGACATGCACTGTATCAATGCGTCTGACGCCTTATCTAACGCAAACTATTACCAGGCGGCGATTTCCGCCTCGGTAAGTGGCAGAGTTTGGGTGACGCCGGTTTCCGCCGCCAGGGTGGCCGCCTCCAGCACCGCCATCACCGCCAGCGCCTGCGCGGCGGTAACCGGGTTGGCGCCGACGCCGCGCAGCGCATCGCGCACCTGGACGTAATATTGACGCTGGTCGCCATCCGGCGTCGGCAGCCTGCGCACCGGCTCCGTGCCGATAAACAGGCTCATCGCGTCGTCGTCTTTGCCCCATTCCGCCGAGCCCGGCGTCACGCCGGCAAGCAGTTGGCTCTCCTGCCCGTCGGCGCGCGCTTTGACCACGCTGCCTTTCTCACCGTGTACGGTAAAGCGCGCTACGCCCCCCGCCACCAACATGCTGCCATGCAGGATCACGCGATGCGTCGGGTAGTTCAGCACCACGTGGGCCCAGTCGTTAATCTGCGCGTTGGGGCGCAGCGTGGCGATGTTGGCCTGCACGCTATGCGGCAAACCGAACAGCTGCAGCGCCTGATCGACCATGTGCGGCCCCAGATCGAACCACAGCCCGCTGCCCGGCAGGTTCTGTTCGCGCCAACGCACTCGCACTTCAGGGCGGTAACGATCGATGTGTGACTCAAAGTGCGTCACCTTGCCGATCACTCCCTGTTCGATCACCTGCTTAACGCCCAGGTAGTCGCTGTCCCAGCGGCGGTTTTGGAACACCGACAGCAGGCGATCGTGTTTTTCCGCCGCCGCAATCAGCGTACGCGCCTGCGCCAAATCCAGCGTAAAGGGCTTATCCACCACCACGTGCTTGCCCGCCTCCAACGCGGCCAGCGCCAACGGCGCATGGGTATCGTTCGGCGACGCGATCACCACCAAATCCACCTCCGGCCGGCGGATGGCCTCCAGCGGGTCGGCGATCACCCGCGCGTGCGGCAGATCGGCATGCACCTTGGCGGCATCACGCGAAGCCACTACGCTCAGTTCCAATCCCGGTACCGCGTTAATCAGCGGCGCGTGAAACGTCTTGCCGACAAAGCCGTAGCCAATCAGCGCCACCTGCATCGGTCGTGCGGTATCGTTCATCAGTGTTCTCCTCTAGCGGTCGTCGGCGACGACACAAAGTTCAATCAATGATTGTTCGTCCAGGTTGTCCCACGGGCGATCGGTAAACAGCCGTTGGATCTGCGCCAGATCCGCAACGTGATGCGGTTCGCAGCGATCCAACTTCATATGGTCGGCCACCAGCCAGCGCTCGCCGCTGTTGGCCAGCATGGCGCGTTTGACCTCCGCATCGGCCTCCTCGCCGGCGCTCAGCCCCAGCTGCGCATGCACCGCGCAGGCACCCAGCAAGGCGATGTCCGCGCGGTAGCGCGCCAGCAACGCCAGGGTGGCGCTGCCGGCGAACAGCCGCTGACGCACATCCCATTGGCCGCCCAGCAAGATCAGGTTGATCTCTGGCCTGTCGCTCAGGCACTGCGCGATATCCAGCGAAGCGGTGATCACCGTGGCCGGCCCACGCAGCGCCTGCGCCACCGCCAGCAGCGTACTGCCCGCATCCAACATCAGGGTGCTGCCGGGCGGGATCTGCGCGGCTACCGCGCGGCCGAGCCGCTGTTTGACCTGCGGCAACAGCGCCGCACGCGCCTGGCGCGGCATGTCGGCGGGTTCGAGCGCGATCGCACCGCCGTGATGTTTCTGCGCCAACCCTTGCCGCTCGAGATCGGCCAGATCGCGGCGCACGGTATCGACCGAAACGCCGATGGCGGAGGCCAGTTCCGCCACCGCCGCCTGCCCGCGTTCGCTGAGCAAATCCAGTAAATGGCGCTGTCGTGCCGCTTTGTGCATGGGCTTATTCCGCAATAAAAGCATAAAACAGCAATATACAGCAAATAACAGCAATGAAGAAGCCGCAATTGTGCGCACCTGAGATCAAACATCTTTTCGCCTGCACGACGATGATGAGGACATAACGCATAACAATCAGGAGAAATGATGAGCATCGATCTGACGTTTGAAGACCTGAGCGCGCGCGCCGTGCAATACAACGCCCGCGCTTCGGTGGAAGATTTTGACGCCTGCATGGCGGAATACGCCGCGCTGGCCCAGCGCGCCAAGGTACAGACGCCCGGAATTTACGACCTGCGCTACGGCATGAGCGCCGCAGAGCGCCTCGATCTGTTCCCGGCCTGCACGCAGCCCGCTCCGCTGCTGATCTTTATTCATGGCGGCTACTGGCATTCGCAGCGCAAAGAGGAAGCCTGTTCGATGGCCGCAGCGTTTGCCCACCGCGGCGTAGCGGTCGCCACGCTGGAATACACGCTGGCACCGGAAGCGACATTGGCGGAGATCGTGCACGAGGTACGCAGCGCCGTCGCCTGGCTTTATCATCATGGGGCGCCTTTCGGCATCGATCCGGCACGCATTTTCGTCAGCGGCAGTTCGGCCGGCGGCCACCTGTGCGGCATGCTGATCGCGGACGGCTGGCAACAACGCTATCGTCTGCCGTCCGACGCGATCAAAGGCGCGCTGGCGCTGAGTGGCCTCTACGATCTGCGCCCGCTGTGCGATATCTACATCAACGACTGGCTGCACCTGACGCCCGAACAGGCGCAAACCCTCAGCCCGCTGTTCTTGCTGCCGGCGAAGGAACATGCGCCGCAGATATTACTCGACGTCGGCCAGCAGGAAACCCAAGGTTTCAAAAACCAGACGCAGGCCTATTATGACGCCTGCCTGGCGCGCGGCCTCGACGTCCGACTGCTGGCCGATCGCCACTGCAATCACTTTACGTTGGTCAACGAGCTGGCCGATGCGGAAAGCGCGATGTTTCGGCAGGTGATGGCGATGATTGACGCCACAGCGCAATCTTAGAGAGGAGAGGAGAGGAGATAAAAGAGCCGGGGGCTGAGCGCCCCCTGCGTGCCGATCAGCCGTTTTTGCGGCCGATAGCGGAAAAGACGTTGAACACTTCACCCAGGCCGTAAATCGCGCCGAGCAAGACGGCCACCATTACCGGCACCAGGACCACCACCGTGGCCAAGCTTTCAATCATTTCTAACATCGTTCTCTCCTGGTTTATAAGCACAGCGAATCTACGCCGGAAGAAAAGGTTTCCGGCCAATCGGTTGAGTATCGTGGGGAAGCAGTCTAAAACGTGAGCTACATCACACTTGATGCGAGCTAATGTAACTTACACAATTACATTAAAGCAATGCAAAAAATGCTCTGTACGATGAAGGGATTGGCGTGGTTTTTATTGCGTATCCGCTTGATATTGCGGCGAACAAGGGACAAAAGGATAGCCGGCGCGCCGTTCGACCTGCCCGGCCATTTCAGCGATGCTGGTTTGCGCCAGGCTGGCTTCCAACGCGTGACCGACGCGCGCAAACTCTTGCTCCAGCACCGGGGTAATGGCGTGGCCAATATAGCACGCATCGTTAGGCCGGGCACGGTGCAGCATGAAGTACGGTTGATCCTCTACCGCGCGATACACGTCCAGCAGCGAGATCGCTTCCGCCGGCCGCGCCAGCAGCGCCCCGCCGCCTTGCCCCATCTGTGAATAGGTCAGCCCCGCCTCCGCAAGCGCGCCGAGGATACGGCGCACCACCGTCGGGTTGGTGTTGACGCTGCGCGCGATATCTTCGGAACGCACCGTCTGCCCACGACACAGCGTGATATTGGTCAGAATGTGGATGGCAACGGCAAATCGCGTAGAGGTAGACACCTTGGCACCTGCTCAGAGTTTCGTTTATGTCGGATTAAAACATAAGGAAAGCGTATCAATTTCCGGTAATACACATAATGAGTAGGGGCAATAAAAATGTCAACCTGCCCCCGCCGGATGGCGGCGGCAATTCACGCTTCGGCACGGATCTCCGCCACTTTATCGGGATAAAACGCCAGATGATCCTTGATCGCCACTACGGCGTTGTAGGGCATTTCATAGCTCCAGGCCGTATTGGCCCCCTGTTCGCCGTTTAACGCAAGGGAGAAATAACTGCAGTCGCCCTTATAAGGGCAGTAGCTGACGTGCTCGTTTTTTTGCAACAGCGCCATATTCACGTCTTCGCGCGGGAAGTAAAACACCGGCGGATAGTTGGCTTCCTGCAAGATAAGCGCGTTGCGGCTGTCGGCCAGGGTTTGCCCGGCAGCGCGCACGACAACCCGCGCCGGATGACGGTTCAAGGTGATTGGATGATCCGGACCGGGGATTTTCACCGGTTTGCCGGACGCGGAAACGAGATCGGACATGGCGGCCTCCAGAGTGTGCGCCCCGTCCCCCGCGAGGCGTCTTCCCAGTATAGACCAGCGGTTTTGCCGGCGGCCGCGCATTCGGCGAGCAATCGCTTTTCGCCGCCGCAAAATTAAGAATTTTTACCTGTTCGATTTTCTTACGGAGGAATACATTCATCCCAACTTCTACCGACGGATTAATCGGATTATTTTTAATCCATTAATCAGTCAATTTACCAGGAACTCATTATGAATATTAAACGTGCCGCAGGTGTATTGGTGGTGGTGACGGCGACGCTTTCCGTTACCGCATGTGGGCATATGTCCAATCGCGATCGCAACACGGCGATCGGCGCGGGCGTCGGCGCAGTCGGCGGCGCTGTGCTGACCGACGGCAGCACGCTGGGTACCCTCGGCGGTGCAGCGTTGGGCGGCATTATCGGGCACCAGACCAGCCGTTAATCATCCCATCAAAATAATTTCTGCAGGCCGGCGTTTTTTTAATCCATAAGCGCCGGCCTGTTCTTTTATTTAACCCGCTGAATTTTCTCAGAGGACGAGAAATAATAAATAGCGTTACGCGCAGCTTTATTATTAATTACCCCGCCCGGAGTGGTTGATTACGCAGGCAGCCTGAAGCGCGCCACCGCTTTTTCCAGTCGTTCCGACTCGTCCTGCAACAGTTGCGAAGTTTCGGTCACCGCGCTCACCAGCGTACCGGTTTGCCGCGCCACCTGATTCAGCGCCGCAATGCGTGCCGTCACGTCCCGAATGCTCTCCCCCTGATTGAGCGACGCCAGGGAGATTTCCCCCATCAGCACACTGCATTTGTTCACCAGATCGATAATCTGGCGCAGGTTGCTCGTCAGCAGCTCCACCGCCTGCGAACCTTGATCGATTTGCTGCAGCGAACGGTTGATCAACTGCTGGATATCGCGCGTCGAATGGCTGCTCTTTTGCGCCAACAGGCCAACCTCTTTGGCCACGATGGCAAAGCCGCGGCCGTGAACACCGGCGTGCGCGGCCTCGATCGCCGCATTCAGAGCCAGAATATTGGTCTGGAACGCTACGCTGTCGATCAGCGCGACGATGCCCCGCATCTCGGCCGATTGGTTGACGATCCCTTGCATCGAAACATTGACGGTTTGCATCGTCTGCTCACCGACGCCGGCGCACTGCCGGGCCTGTTCGGTTCGTTGGCTGGCCTGCTGCGCGTATTGACCGTTCTCTTCCACCCGCGCCGCCAGCTGCTGCACGTGCTCGGTCGCCAACTGCAATTCGCCGTCCTGCTTTGCCGACTGCACCGTTAACTGTCGATTGCCGTCCGTCAGTCGCACGACGCCGTTCAAGATCCCGCTCGCTGCATCGCGCACTTCGCTCACCAGCTGCTGCAGGCCGCCCTGCATATGGCCAATGCTGGTTTGCAGCTGACGCATCTCGCGGTTGAACGCCCGCTCAGGCGGCAGCGGCCGAGAAAGATCGCCGGCGGCCAGCACGTTGAGGTGCGCGATCGCCCGCTGCAACGGTACGATCACCCAACGAGAGACACCGAACCATACCCCCACGGCGATCAGCGCCAGCGCGGCCAGCGCGCCGAGCGCAAAGATTTTGGCCTGCTCCAGCGCCGCCAATTGCCGCACGTTGACGTCATCACCGCGCCGTGCGTTCAGCGCCTGGTAAGAGAGATACTTCTCGTTGAAATCCGCCTGAAATGCCTGGATCGGCACGGCAAAAAACGCATCGATACTGCTGCCCTGCAACCCTTGCGCCTGCTCTTTCAGACCGTCATAAAACAGGCGGTAGCTGTCCTTCAGGGCGCCCGCCGCCTCGGGCGCACCCGCGCTCAAACGCTCGAACTGGGCGAACGCCTGCCGTGAAGCCTGCAACGCCGCCAACGACTCATCCAGCTGGCTGTGCCAACTGCCGTCAGAACCGGTGGCTTTATCCTGCAGATAATAGATGCCCGCACGGTTCAGCGTGTCGCTGGCCGTCAGCAGCGACAGCCTGGCGCGATCCATCGTCGCCTGCTGGCGATGCAACGCATCGCCCATCACCAGATTAACCTTGGCGTCGCGCAAAATATTGGAAATAAATACCGTGGAAAACAATTGAAGCAGAGAAAATAGCGCGATAACGCAAATTACGCCACTTAATAAGCCCATGCTCTTGCCGAAGCCAAACGCGCGCGGCAGCGCTGCCGCAGGTTTTACCCTGCGGCCGAGTGTCAGTTTTATGTTCATGATTTTTATTCAGTAATATCAGGATGCTGCGAGTCTAGCGGGCATTGATGACACTAATATTTCAGCCTGCTTTGCCTAGCCCCCACAGACCGAAAAGGCCAAAAATTTGGTATTGTTCGTCAACTCTTATTTTTATTTCTTGACTTGTTTAATACTGGATTTATAGTTTTTCCATTAAACGAAAAACAAAGTTTCATATATTAATCGATGCAGAATTTAATATATGAAACGCTCAACAAAATCGTCTCAAATATAAAACCGATGAGCGAAATCGTCCTATTCACAGGTGAAACTCGCTCGCCTTAATAAACAGTCCATTCTTTTCAGGGGCCAGGCATGCGCAAGATTATGCTTTGTTTTTTTCTTGCTTCACCAGTAAGTTACGCAACCACCTCCGCATTACCCAACGACGCTGTCGCCACCCCGGCGCCGGTAAAAAAAGTCGCCCGGCATTTCCGCATATTCATTGGCAAAGCGAAGATAATAAAAAGAATATTGATATCGGTGGCGCACTGCGCGCCAATTATCGCTATGAAGATTGGCACAGCAGCAATTATCGGAATCCTCCACATTTACGCTTTGACGCCTTTCGCATCGATGCCGCCGGCCAGGTAAACGACGTGTTTTTCGATAGCGGATTCTGGTTTCAGGATCGGCGCAAATACGCCATCGACCGCGCCTATATCGGCTACCACCTGTCTGAGCGCTCCGCCGTGCAGCTCGGCGCGCCGTTCAAACCGTTCGGCCTGATGCCCTACCCGCAGTTCGGCTGGTCGTACGGCATTCCGTTTTATCTCGGTTTCGGCGTCAACACCGGGCTGGGGGCCAAATACCAATACCAGCATGACGATTGGGCCTTCGATGCCGCCTACTACCCGCGCATGATGCCGACCGGCGTGCGTTACGCCCCCGACGTCGCCAGTTACGACGATCTGAAAAACACCAACTATGCGTCACAGCACCTGCAGCGCAACGAAAAGCGCGATCAGGTAAACCTGCGGCTGACGCGCGCTTTCCATCAGGGCGGCTGGGACAATGAGCTCGGCGGTTCGCTGGCGGCCTCGCGGCTCTACAACCAGGCGAGCGGCGATAACGGCAGCTTCTGGGCGGCAGGCCTGCATACGCTGGTGAATTACGATCCCTGGCATCTGTCCGGCCAGGTGATCCGCTACGGTTACGACGCCAAAGGCCCGGCCGGGGCCAACAATTCAGTGATCCTGATGGGGGGCAACGGGCTCACGCCGGCCTATCTTATCCCGTCGCAGGCCACCACCGCCGCCATCAACCTGGCGCGCGACGTCGACGTGCCCTGGGGGCCGGTGAAAAAGCTGCGGTTCTACAACGATTACAGCGTGCTCTGGAAGGATAGGCACGGCGGATCTGACTCTAAAATGAACACGCTGGGGGTACAGGTCTTCGCCATGCCGGTGATGCTGTGGGTGGATCTGACCTGGGCGCAGAACGCCAACCCGTGGGGCGGCGTGGAAAACGCCACCGGCTGGACCGGCACCCAGTCCTCCGGCAGCAATAAATGGTATTTTCGCACCAACGTGAACATCGGTTACTACTTCTGAGGCGGCGGGATCTACACTGAAGTATCGCCGCCAACCGGAGAACCCACGATGCTGAGCGCACAAACGCTGCATGTCGCCATCAACCGCCCCTGTGACGAGGTGTATGCCTTTCTCAGCCAGCCGGAAAACTTCCCCTTGTGGGCCAAAGGGTTAGCCAACAGCTTGCGGCGGGAAGGTGAAGACTGGGTGGCGGAGACCCCACAAGGGCCGATCCACATTCGCTTCAGCGCGCCGAATGCCTTCGGCGTGCTGGATCATTGGGTGACGCTGCCGGACGGCGGCGTAGTCTATGTGCCGCTGCGCGCGCTCGCCAACCGGCACGGCACCGAGGTGATCTTCACCCTGTTTCGCCAGCCGGGCATGGACGACGCGCTGTTCGCCCGCGACGCCGGGCTGGTGAACGCCGATCTGCAGGCGCTGAAGCGCCTGCTGGAATCCCCCTCGATTACCCCTTGACCGACGACACCACGTTAAGCGGCTGGGCATCCGGCAGAATATTCATGTGCTCCAGCACCTGGGCCATGATCTTGCCGAACACCGGCCCGGCTACCGAACCGCCGAAGTGCTTGCCGGCTTTCGGGTTGTTGACCATCACCACCAGCGCCACCTGCGGATCGCTGGCCGGCGCCACGCCGGCGGTGTAGTTAATGTAGCCGCCGTCGTATTTGCCGCTCGGGCCCATTTTCTCGGCGGTACCGGTTTTGATCGCCAGCCGGTAGCCCGGCACTGCGGCGCTCACTCCGCTGCCGCCCGGCAAGGCATCGCTCTCCATCATATGCACCACGGATCGTACCGTATCCGCGGGCAGAATACGTTGCCCCATCACCGGCGGCGTCACCTTGGTGATCGACAGCGGCCGATAAATGCCGAAGGAACCGATAGCGGCGTACTCGCGCGCCATCTGCAGCGGCGTCACGCGCAACCCATAGCCGAAGGAGAAGGTAGCGCGTTCGATATCGGCCCAGCGTTCACGATGCTGCGGCAGATAGCCGCTGCTCTCGTTGCCGATGCCAAGCTCGGTTGGCCGCCCCAGGCCAAAGCTGCGATAGACCGCCGGCAGCACCGTGGCCGGCAGCGCCAGCGCAATGTGCGATACCGCGATGTCGCTCGATTTTTGCAACACGCCGGTGATGGTCAACTTCGACCAGTGGCCGACGTCTTTGATCAGGTGACCGTTCACCCGATACGGCGTGGTGTCCAGCACCGTATCCGGCCGGATCAGCTTATGCTCCAACCCCACCATCACCACCACCGGTTTCACCGTCGAGCCCGGTTCGAAGCTGTCGCTGCTGCACACGTTGCGAATGTCTTTCGCCGGGGTACTGCCATAGTTGTTCGGGTTGAACGACGGGTAGCTGGCCATGCCGAGGATCTCGCCGGTGTCGATCTTGACCAGCACCGCACAGCCGGAGTCGGCCTGGTTAGCCACCACGCCATCGCGGATCTGCGCATAGAGCACGTACTGGATAAATTTGTCGATGCTGAGCGTCACGTTCGGCGGCGGCACCGGATCCACGCTTTTTAGCACACCGATCACCGCGCCACTGCCGTCCTTCTGATAGACACGCAGGCCGTTTTTGCCCTGCAACAGCGGGTTGAAGCCCAGCTCGATGCCCTCCAGCCCCTGATTATCCTGGCCGACGATGCCGATCAGCCCGGCGGCGTCCTGGCCCATCGGATAAAAACGGCTGAAATCCTGCTCGGTGCTGACGCCGGTCAGGTGCAGTTTGCTGATGTAGGCGGCGTTGTCGTCCTCCACCTTGCGCGCCAGATAGACGAAACGCTTGCGCGCGTTGCTCTGGATCAAATGCTGCACGTCCGCCAGCGGGATCTTCAGCACGTTGGCCATGCTCTGCCAACGCTCGTTGCCGGTGTCGGTCTGAGTATCGAGAATGTGTTTCGGATCCAGCACGATGTCTTTGGACGACACGCTGACCGCCAGCGCCTCATCGTTGCGATCGGTGATCATGGCGCGGTTGGTCGGCACCACCTGGGTGCGGATAGAGCGCTGGTCGGCCTGATCCGCCAGCTGTTGATGTTCCAGCAGCTGCAGGTAGCCGACCCTGAACGCCAACAGAAAAAAACAGACCAGCATGCCGGCGCAAATCCAGCCGAAACGAACTGTGGAATAGGTTTTACCGCTTTTTTTGGTCGATGGCGCCACTGTTGTGTTAACCCTGCGTTTTTATTCGGTTTATGGTGTTATTTCAGTCTACCTTGCCGGATATGGTCAGGAGATTGCAGTTTGTAAGAAAGTAAAAACAAACCGCATCACCGTTGCACATCCGCACTGTCGTTTAACTGCGGTTTACTTTGCGCCGTATCGCCGGGCTGCGGGGCGTTGGCTGGGTCAAAAATGTGGTCGAGGATCGCGCGAGCGGTCGGCCCCGCCACCACGCCGTCGCCGCCGCCATTTTCCAGGATCAGCGCCATCGCCACCCGTGGGGTTTTATAAGGCGCGAACAGCGTATAGAAGATGTGATCGCGCAGCCGCACCGGGATCATTTTGGCGTTATAAGTTTGGTTTTGCTTCAGGCTGAACACCTGCGAGGTGCCGGATTTGGCGGCGATCTGATACGGTGCGGTATGGAACAGCTTGTAACCGGTGCCGTTCGGCAAATTGGCCATGCCGTACATGCCGTTGCGCACTATGCCCCAGTAAGGCGAATGGGGATCGCCGATCTGCGCCGCTTGCGCCGGCGGCTGGTAGCGCGTCACCCGGTTGCCCTGCTGCAGTGAATACAGCAGATGCGGCGTTTTCACCTGGCCGTTGTTGATCAGCGTGGTCAGCGCTTTTACCATCTGGATCGGCGTCGCCACCCAATACCCCTGGCCGATGCCCACCGAAACCGTATCCCCCTGATACCAGCCCTTTTTATGCACCTTCAGCTTCCAGTCGCGGCTCGGCAGCACGCCGCGGTACTCTTCGTTCAGATCGATGCCGGTGGACTGGCCGTAGCCGAACTGACTCAGCCAGTGGTGGATACGATCGATGCCCATTTCATACGCCACCTGATAAAAGAAGGTGTCGGCGGATTCCTCGATCGCTTTGGTGACATTGAGCATGCCATGGCCGGTTTTCAGCCAGTCGCGGTAGCGGCGTTCGGTGCCGGGCAGCGTCCAGGTCGGCGCGCCAAAAAAGGTGGTAGTGGGCGTGATCACCCCGGCGAACAGCGCCGAAACGGCCATGTAGGGCTTCACCGTCGACGCCGGCGGATACAAGCCCTGAGTGACGCGATTGATCAGCGGCAAATCCGGGTTGGTCAGCAGCGCCTTATAGGCCTGATAGCCGATGCCTTTCACGAAAGGATTGGGATCGTAGCTGGGGCTGGAGACCATCGCGAGGATGCCCCCGTCGCGCGGATCTTCGACCACCACGGCGGCGCGCTGCCCCTTCAGCACCGATTCAATGTACTGCTGCAGCGGCAGATCCAGCGTCAGGTAGATGTTCTTGCCGGCCTTCGGCGGCTGCTCCTTCAGCAGGCGGATCACCCGCCCGTGGTTATCGACTTCCACCTCCTGATAGCCGGTGGTGCCGTGCAGTTCGGACTCGTAATAGGCCTCGATGCCCTGTTTGCCGATGTTGCGGTCGGCGGCATAGTTCTCGCTCAGCCCAGCCTTGTCCAAGCGTTTGAGATCGCTGTCGTTGATCTTCGACACATAGCCCAACACGTGCGCCAGCTGGGCGCCGTAAGGATATTCACGCTGTTGATAGGTATCGATTGTCACCCCGTCGAAACGATATTGATTGACGGCAAAACGCGCCACCTCGGTGTCGCTCAGTCCTGCTTTGAGCGTCACCGGTTTGTAGCGGCTGTTGTGGTGCATGTCGTCGCGAAACGCGCTGATGTCTTCCGGCGTCAGGTCGACGATCGGCGTCAGTGCCTGTAACAGTGCCGCCATGTCACTGATTTTGCTGGGCGTGACCTCGATACGATACAGTGTCACGTTTCGCACCAGCGGAATGCCGTTGCGATCGAAGATCAGCCCGCGGCTGGGGGCGATCGGCAGCATCTTGATGTCGTTCTGGTTGGAGCGCGTCTGGTAAAAGCCGTGTTGGCGGATTTGCAGCCGGTAGAGATTGACGATCAGCGCGCCGAAACAGACCACCACCAGCGCCAGCGCTACGCCTGCCCGGCGGATAAACAGCCTCTCTTCCGCAGAGTGGTCGCGAATTTTTTCTTTTAACAGGGCCATGCGGTGCCGATACCTTTTGCGTCACATTTCCCCGCAAAATCAGGGAACTGAAAAGCCGGCAAGCATAGCGTTATCGGGCGCACCGCCCCATGAAAAGGTTGCTAATGAAATGGCATAACTGTTTCAGCATATTGGAATGTTACCGTCGGCGTTTTTTTCACCGCGCTCCCCATTGAGCCGCCGTTCGCCCCAATGCTACAATGTGATCTAAATCACACTATTCCCGTTATTCCCCCGCATTTCCCTGTCGGCGCCCTGCCGAATGCGGCTTTTTGTTACATAGGATCGAGTTCGATGAGTACCATTGCCACCGGTTTAGTCATGATGCGCTGGGAGTTACTGAGCGCCGTGATGATGTTCTTCGCCAGCCAGTTAAACGTCGTTTGCCGTAAAACCAGCCGCAACGGCATGGCGTTCATGTTCAGCAGCCTGGGCCTGTTTACCGCCTGCTGGTTCGTGATGGGCCTGATGGGCATTCACCTCACCCTGGAAGCCTTCACCCAATTCTGGTCATCGGCCTGGGATCGCTACGTGGACGTAGTTAGCACCATGCCGACCGATTGGCCGATGCCGTAATCTCGCCGCAGGGGCGGCGCACCGGTCGCCCCGCCGATTATTCCGTTTCCGTTGACGGCGCCGCCGCCAGCCGCGCCATCAAGGCCCCCGCCTCAATCAACAGCGCCTGCTCCCGCTCCGTTAAACAGCTCTCCATCGCCGCCAGCAGCCACGCCTCGCGCCGGCTGCGGCTTTGCTGCAGCAGGCCAAGCCCGGAGGGGGTCAGGCGCACCCGCACCCGGCGTTTGTCTTCGGCGTCCGGCGTGCGCACCAGCAAACCATCGGCCTCCAGCTCACGCAACGCGGCCGCCAGGTTAGAGGAGCGCATGCGCTCCGACTCCGCCAGCAGCGACGGCGTCGCCTCGCCGCCGTGGCGATCGATAGCCCCCAACAGCATCAGCTGGGCCCAGGATTTTTCGTCGCTGCGCGATTCGCGCCGCAAACGGCGCACCAGCGACATTAACTGCGTGCGCAGCAGCGTCACGTCTTCAGGATGATCTTTTTTCATTGGCATTAATCGATAGCGTTCAGTTTATCCCTGCTTTCACACCGCCGGATCGCGCGGTCTCCGCGCCGCTCTGGCTTAACCCAGTTACCTATGATAATATAGCTATTAATATATAGCAAAAAGACACTGCGTCGGCAGGGTTACGTTTGCTCACGCATTTGCCCCTCGCCAATTAATTTGCAGTGTTATTATTATTTTGCTTAATAAATCCCTCCTTATTCAACGTGGTACGGTAAGCCGATGGAAGCGTGGAAAGTTAATCTGATCTCGGTCTGGCTCGGGTGTTTCTTCACCGGGCTGGCGATGAGCCAAATCCTCCCTTTTCTGCCGCTGTACGTCGAACAGCTCGGCATCAGCGATCACCAATCCCTCAGCCTGTGGTCCGGTCTGGTGTTCAGTGGCACCTTTTTGGTCTCGGCGGTGGTGTCGCCGCTGTGGGGCAGCCTGGCCGACCGCAAAGGCCGCAAGCTGATGCTGCTGCGCGCCTCACTGGGCATGGCGATCGTCATCGCGCTGCAGGGGCTGGCCACCAACGTCTGGCAGCTGTTCGCGCTGCGCGCCCTGATGGGGCTGACGTCCGGCTATATTCCCAACGCCATGGCGCTGGTCGCCTCGCAGGCGCCGCGCGATAAAAGCGGTTGGGCGCTGGGTACGCTCTCTACCGGGCAGATCTCCGGCGTGATCGCCGGGCCGCTCTTGGGCGGGCTGATGGCCGATCATCTGGGGCTGCGAGTGGTGTTTTTCGTCACCGCCGGGCTGATGTTCGTCAGCTTCCTGGTGACGCTGTTCCTGATTAAAGAGCGGCGCATCACGGTGAAAAAAGCGGATCAGCTGAGCGGCAAGGCGGTATTCCGTTCGCTGCCCTATCCGACGCTGATCGTCACCCTGTTCGTTTGTACCCTGATGATCCAGCTGGCCAACTCGTCCATCAGCCCGATCCTGACGCTGTTCATCCGCGAGCTGTCGGGCGACGTCAGCAATATCGCCTTTGTCAGCGGCATGATCGCCGCCGTGCCCGGCATTGCGGCGCTGATCTCGGCACCGCGCCTCGGGCGGCTCGGCGATCGCATCGGCACCGCACGCATCCTGATCGCCGCGCTGCTGTTCACCACCGGCCTGTTCGCCGTGATGGCCTGGGTCAATACGCCATTGCAGCTGGGCATTCTGCGCTTCCTGCTCGGCTTTGCCGACGGCGCGCTGATGCCGGCGGTGCAGGCGCTGCTGCTGAAGTATTCCTCTGATCAGGTGACCGGGCGCATCTTCGGCTACAACCAATCCTTTATGTACCTGGGCAACGTCGTCGGCCCACTGCTGGGCTCGGGCATTTCGGCGATGATGGGGTTCCGTTGGGTATTCGCCGTGACGGCGGTGTTGGTGCTTTGCAATGCGCTGCAGCTGCGCCATCAGTTCAAAAAAGTGGAGAGTCAACGCGCGGGATAACGGGAAATGCGGGGAAACGCCTCAAGCAGTGGTGGGACAATGACGCCCATCAACCGTGCCACCACTGCCAAAGGCGGCCGTAGCCTACTCGACGCGGCGGTCATTTAATATTTATGTAAGTAAATAAAGTGTTGCGGGCGTGTTGAGGGCCGCCGCAGCGGCCCTTGCGGATCAGAACATGGTATTGTCGTTGGCCGATTTTTCCGGCACATCCTGATTGACGTCCCAATGCTCGGTGATTTTCCCCTGATCGTTCACCCGATAAATATCCACGCTGGCGGTGCCGCGATCCTGCGGGTTATTTTGGTATTTGACGTGAACATAGACCAGATCGCCGTTGACCGCGCTGCGGTATATTTTGGCACTGTACTGCGGATTGTCCTTAAAGGTCTGGCTGAAGAAATCCAGGAACGGCTTGATGCCGTCGCCGACGAACGGGTTATGCTGCTTGTAGTTTTCCACAATCAGCCTCTGCGCCACGCCGATGTCGTGGCGGTTGAAAAAGCCCGCGTACAGATCTTCCACCACCTTCAGCTTCTGCTGGGCATGATGATAACCGCCTTTGCCGGCCGATTTGTAAGACGCCGCCTGATCCGTTGACAGCGCCGGGTAACTCGCCAGCAAGCCGCCGACGATCGCACAGGTGATCAATGCCTTTTTCATAACTGCTCCTTATTTTCCTGAGTGACCTACGATTTTCAGCTGCCCTTTCAGATGGGTGAAGCTGCCGTCCTTGGCGGCGATGTTGGTGTACACCTCGCCGCGCTCAAAGTCCTCGATATGCGTCACGTTGTCGCCGGACTGAGGTTCGTGCCAATAGACCATATAGACCTTCGGCCGAATCTCCACTGCGGTGTATTGCACGGTGTCGGTGATGCCCTGCGACGCCTCGCCGATGCCGGTGAAGGTCATGGTCTTGTCATCGGTAAAATCCAGCTTGAAGGCGAAATCGCCGAAGGTCACCTGCACCACTTTACCGACCGCAATGAACTGCCCGTGTTTTTCCGTCATCGTTGCCACCTTACTGTTAGTCAGGGAGGGTTGCGCCGCCGTAGCGGCGGGCAATGCCAGGGGGAAAGTCAGGGCTATCGCCAGCGCGATGCCCGTTCGCTTCACTGTTTTCATCGTTCCTTCTCCTTTCCGTGGTTGAAAACGATAATCATTATTATTTCTTAACGATTGGCAGAAATATAAGAATAATCTCTATTCCTATCAGGCACCTGGCGGCAAAAAAAGACGGGGAAAAATCGCCGTAAAATGGCATGGTAATAGCGCGTTCTGGCCATTGGTTTTTACGCAATGAACGGAATTTCTGCTTCCAGGAAAGGAAACCACTCGGGGATTTGATGGGTCTATAGCGCAGACCGCTTTAAGCTAATGCGTATTTGTTCTTAAGCCGCCCACCGCCGGCAGGCGGCGGCGAACGGCGTGGCGTTTACCGCAGCCAGGGCGTATAGGTGACGCCGACCAGCAACCCTTCCGGGCTGAGCAAACGGGTAACGCTCTGCCCCCACGGCTCTTCGCGGTTGGCGACCAACAGCCGATAACCGCGATCGACCAGCCCCTGGGTGGCGGCCGCCATGTCGGCCACGTCGAACTCGATCCACGCCTGCGGCACCGCGAGATCCGCCGGCCAGCGATCGTCGCCAAAGCAGGACTGCGCCGCCTGCGCCAGCGGCCACAGGGCGAAATGCTTCACGCCGTCGAGCGCGCCTTGCTCCGACAGCAGATAGGTTTCGTTGCCTGGCATCGGTTTGAGCGGCAGCCCCAGCGCCTCGACATAAAACGCCTTGCTCTCGTCGCTCTCACGCGTGACGGGCCCGAATCCGGCGACAAACAACACGCCCAGCCCGGCAAATTGTTGACCCATGCCGCTCTCCCTTCCGGTTAGCGCCCCTGCCGCACCTGCAGCGGAGCAAATCCATAGGCCGCCTTGAAGCGGTTGCTGAAATGGCTGGCGGAGCTGAAGCCGCACGCCAGCGCGATCTCGGTGATCGGCTGTTGGCTGTGTCGCAGCAGCCGTTCCGCGCGTTGCAGCCGGGCGCGCATCACAAACTGGTGCGGCGCCAGCCCGGTGGCGTGCTTGAACATGCGGGCGAAATGGTATTCGCTCAACCCGGCCTGCGCCGCCAGATCCGCCAACAGCAAAGGCCGATCGAGGTGGTTTTCGATATAGTCCCGCACCCGCCTGGCCACCGCAGGCGCCAGGCCGCCGCGCGCCTGCGGCAGTTTCCACTGCAGCTGACTGTAACGCTGGATCAGATGCGACATCAGCAGGTTAGACGCGCTGCTGAGCGCCAGCAGATTGGCGCTGTCCCGCCAGTCGCAGTTGAGCAAAAACTGGCGATACAGCAGCGTGATCTGCGGATCTTCGCCGAAGCTGCGCGGCTCTACGTTGATCGCCGCCGGGCTGCGACCCCAGGTCTGCTCCGCCAGCTGCCGCAGATGCCCGTCGGTGCAATACAGGTGCACGAACGACAGATCGCTGCGCACGTCCCAGGTGGAGGCATATTGGCGCGGCATGATGCAGAACCGATCCGGCCCGCCGCCGTTACGCCAGCCGCCCGGCACCTGCTGATAGCACTCATAGCCGTCGGCGACGTACAGGCTCAGGGTATGGTGGTCGGCGCTTTCCTGCGTGACGCGATCGTTGCAGTTGGACCAGGCGGCCAGCTCCACGCCGGTGCCCAGTAGCACGCTGCCGTGCAGCCGCGCCTTATGTTCACGCAGTGTTTCAAACGCCTGATAGTTGGACATCGCCGGCCCCGTTGTTCGACATGCCGACAGTGTAAAGAGTGGCGCCGCCGCATACCAGCCGCCGCCCTGCGCTTTTGGCAAAAAAAGCGCAAGAATATGCAACTGGGCGCAAAGCGCTGCAAGCGCCAAAGCGCGCCAAAGCGGATACTGCGCCATCGGTTTTTTCGGAGTAACAAATAGAATGAATGCGCTGTTGTACCTCGCCGTGGTGCTGATTTGGGGCACCACCTGGATTGCGATCACTCTGCAACAGGAAGGGCCGGTGGCCATTCCCGTATCGATCGCTTACCGCTTCGCCATTTCCGCCGCGGTGATGTTCGCCGTGCTGCTGCTAACGCGCCGCCTGCGCCGCCTCGCTCCGCGCGATCATATGTTCTGCGTGCTGCAGGGCTGCTGCGTGTTCGGCTTCAACTTCTTCTGCTTCTACCACGCGGCCGCCTACATCAGCAGCGGGCTGGAATCGGTGATCTTCTCGATGGCGGTACTGTTCAACGCCCTCAACAGCCTGCTGTTTTTCCGCCAGCGCCCCAGCCCCAACCTGCTGCCGGCGGCGCTGCTGGGGTTGACCGGCATCGTGGCACTGTTTTGGCAAGATCTGGCCGCCACCCGCATGGCGCCGGAGCTGCTCAAAGGCATCGGCCTGAGCGCGCTCGGCACCTACGGCTTCTCTCTGGGCAACATGATCAGCACGCGCCATCAGCGCCGCGGGCTGGATATCTTTTCCACCAACACCTACGCCATGACCTACGGCGCGCTGTTGATGGCGCTGATCGCCTTGGCGCAGGGCGCCTCGTTCCAGATGGAATACAGCAGCCGCTATATCGGCTCCCTGCTGTACCTGGCAATTTTCGGATCGGTGATCGCCTTCGCCGCTTATTTCAGCCTGCTCGGCCGCATCGGCGCCGGCGCGGCGGCTTACAGCACCCTGTTGTTCCCGCTGGTGGGGCTGACCATCTCAACGATCTACGAAGGCTATCAGTGGCACTTCAACGCCGTGCTGGGCCTGTGCCTGATCCTGCTGGGCAACCTGGTGATGTTCGCCAAGCCAACGCTGAAATGGCGACGGGCGGGTATCTCAAAACAAAACTCAACCCTTTGAAGCCATTGGCGAATATCGTTATCATCAGGTTTTGTTGATAATGGATGATGGCCAATGCTCAGAAGTGATGATGTGACACCCCGCGCCTACAAACAGGTGGACGTGTTTACCCGCACGCCGCTGCAGGGCAACCCCGTGGCGGTGGTGCTGGAGGCCGAGGGGCTGAGCACCGCGCAAATGCTGGCATTGGCCCGTTGGACCAATCTTTCGGAAACCACCTTTGTGCTTAAACCGACGCACCCGGCGGCGGATTATAAAGTGCGCATTTTCACCACCGAAAAAGAGCTGCCCTTCGCCGGCCACCCGACGCTGGGCACCGCCCACGCCCTGCTGGAAGCCGGATTGGCACCCAAACGGCCTGGGACGGTGATGCAGGAATGCGGCGTCGGCCTGGTGGCGGTCAATATCCAGCCGGAAGGCACATTGGCGTTCGCCGCGCCCGACGTTGAGTTCCGCCCAATGGCGGCTGAGGAAACAGAACGGCTGATGGCCGCTTTACGGCCCGCTGTGATTGCAACAGGCACCCCGCCGGTGATTGCCGAGATGGGCATCCGCTGGCTGATGGTGCGCCTGCCTGATGCACAATCCTGCCTGGCGGTAACGCCGGATCAGGCCACGATTAAACAGCTGCAAACGGCGTGTGATGTGGATGGCGTGGTGATCTATGGCGCCTGCTCCGCAACCGAACCGGCCGATTACGAAATGCGCGCGTTTATGGTGGAATGCGGCGCCTTGATTGAAGATCCGGTGACCGGCAGCGCCAACGCCTGCCTGGCGCGCTTATTGAAGGCTAACCGCTTTCCCGACGGCGGCCAGACCGCACAGGGCTACCAGGTGCGCCAGGGCACCCAACTGAATCGAGATGGCCGCGTGAGCGTGCGCTTTATTGACGGCGAACCCTGGATCGGCGGGCACTGTCGCACCCTGATTAATGGCACATTGGGTATTTAGTTTTGGGGGTAAGAAGATAGTGAGCATCTTTTGGGAACGTCAATTAGCAACGCTCAAAGCCTATGTTTAGCTGTTCTTCATTACATAGGTCAACAAACTGCTGAGAGACAATTATTCTTTCACAATAGATGCTATCCCTAGCAATAAAGAACTCCCTGTCACACTTGTAAGCAGGCACATCAATGAGCTTGCTTCCATCCTCAAGTTCTCTGAACGTCGAGGCTTCCTCATCAATAATTGAAAAATAATTATTCACTTTACACAGAAACATCGTTTCAGTTACGTTTTCTACCGCGCACTCATAGAATGACATTTCAGAAGAAACCTTACGTTCAAATACAGCCTTAGCTCTTTTGGAAAAAATTTGAATTCCGAGACTGGCAGGAAAATAGTCATGCAAATTAAAAGTGTCACTACTCAAAACGCTTGGCATTTTCCCTTTTGGCAGTGAGTAGGATAGGAAATTACCATCACCTTCATTCCAAATAAAAAAGCTGGACAATCTTGATTTCGGATCGGGAAAACAAATCAAGTTATCGCCAAATGTAAAGCTACTGAAAGTATAGAAGTTCATGTCACTCTCATTCAACCTAATTTAACGATGTTGCATTTTATTTTCTTTCTTGCTAAGCGCTCTTTGATTAGGGAAAAAATAGCATCCCAATCACCACCTCCCAATCCTGCACCAATCATAGGCAATTGTATACTAAGCCTTTCTTTTAATGCATAATCAGAAACCAAACTTAGGCATTCTTTAAGTGCTTCATATGAAACATACTGAGCATTATCATCTTTACTTTTCTTTAGCCCATCCTGAGCCAACATATTTGCAACATATATCCGCTCATTTTCGTTCACACAGATGAATTGTACATTCCCGAGAAAAAAATCCTTTTTTTCAGAGAACCACTTTAAATATTCTTCCTTTACTGCTGGATATCGTTTTGAAAGAGGAACAACAAAGCCTTTTCCCCACTTACCCTTATTATTCACAATATGAATGATCATTTTAGATTTTGACAAAGGAATAGATGCATCACCATAACTAAAACTGACATAGTCATTCAAAACATCAGTGGTGATTGCTTTATCCCATTCACTTTCAAATTCAAGACTAGTTATCAACTTTGACTCAGAAAGATCAAGCTCACTTTTCTTACCATCATAAAGTAAAAAACCTATATCTTCGTGCCAATCTTCCAAAGATGAGGATGAATAATACAAATCATTTATTATAGTTATTTGTCTTGTTGCAACATCGCCATTAAACTCAGTATAGATCCTCCCTTCGCCAGAAATGAGCTCACATGCACCTTTATAGTAGCTTTTATCAATTTCCACAACTTTTTCCACTTTTAACTATACGTTTAGATATATCAAGGTTCCCCGTGCTTGCAACCCTGAATGTATTTGGTCTAGGTTCAGACACATCCAAACCAGTGACATCAATTTCTACATAATGTGTAATACTATTAATTTTCCTTGAGTCACCATATAAATTGTGAGCTACCTGCCCAAGTGATAACTTGCCTGTCCCTGCTGCTTCTTTGAGTGTTCGGCCACCAATTTTTTCTGGTTTTATATCTGTTAGGTATTGCCCGTCACCAAAACGAGCGTGAATTGGCCCAGATGATGCCCTAAGTTCACCGCTATCTAAAATCCCTTTTAATCCTTCTTCAGTGGTGTAGTGTATCAATGTTTGCACTGTCAACCCAAACGGATCCACCCACATCAGCGGGTTCGGCGCATACTGATAAAGGTTCAACCCGCCACGCAACCCTATCGGATCCTGCGTGGTGAAACGCCCCACCTCGGGTTCGTAGTAGCGGAACAGGTTGTAGTGCAGGCCGCTTTCGTCGTCCTGATATTGCCCGGCGTAGCGCAGCGGCTGCTGATATTGCGCGCCCTGCCGCTTCGCCGCGCCGGCCACCGTCTGGCCCTGCAGCTTGCCGAAGGTGTCGTATTGCCCGGACCAGCACAGGTTGCCCGCCGCGTCGGTCACTTCCAGCGGCGCGCTGTTCAGATCGGTGTGATACCAGTAAATATCTGCCGAGCAGCTGTCGCCCGCCTGCTCCAGCGCCGCCAGCGGGCTCCACGGGCTGGCCGGATCGTAGCTCCAGCTGCGGCGGCTGCCGTCGTCGCGCTGCTCCTGCAGCAACCGGTAACCCTGCCACAGGAAACGGGTCGTCTGTTCGGTTTTGCCCTTGTAGCGCACCGCCTTGCGGTTGCGGCGGCCCAGCGCATCGTAATGGTACTGCGCCTCGAATTCGCCCTGTGGGCCGCGGCCATGCGCCTGCACCAGCCGATTGTCGGCGTCGTAGCGGTAGTGCTGTTCGTACAGGCCGTTGCGCCGGCTGATCAGGTTGCCCCAGGCGTCGTAACGGTAAAACAGTTTTTGCCAGTGCGTCAGCCGGTTGTCGGCGATCGGCGCCAGCGGCAGGTGCGCGTCGATGTCGCTCTGCGGGCTGCGTTCGCCCAGCAGGTTATCCGCCAGATCGTACACCAGCCGCGCGCCCGGTTTGCCCTGATTGGGCTCGCGGTGTTGCAGCAGGCGGCCTTCGGCGTCGTAACCGTAGTGCACTTCGCCGCGCAGCGCGTCGCTCACCCCGGCCAGCTCGCCGCGGCCGGTATAGCGATAAGCGCGCCACAGCACGCCGTCTTCCGGCCGGGTCAGTTTATCGTGGCCGAAGGCGCTGCTCTGCCAGCTGCGGCGGCCCATGGCGTCGTAACGCCGCTGCTGCTGCAGTGCGCCCTGGCTGCGGCCGGTTTCCCGGTGCAGGCGATCGCGGGTGAATTCGCTTACCACCTGCTGGTTGAATTTAATGGCGCTGGCGTGGCCGGAGCCGTAATACAGCCACTGCAGGCGATCGCCCTGCGGCAGCGTCAGCGCCTGCAGGTTGGCCAGCGCATCCCACTGGTATTGCAGCTCACCGTTCACGCCCTGTTCGCCGAGCAGCCGCCCGGCGGCGTCATAGCGCATCTGCACGCTGTCCGGCTCGATGCCCAGCACCGCGCCGCTCGCCGTCGGCAGGCGGTTCAGCTCGCGCAGCCGCCCCATGGCGTCGAAGCGGTAATGCCATTCCGCGCTGGCGTTGCCGCGCCAGACCAGCTGCCCGGCCTCGTCGAAGCGGAAGCGCTGTTCGCGCTGCGTCAGCTCACCCGCGCTGCCGGGCAGGCCGACCTCGCGGTGCTCCTCCAGCAGCCCGGCTGCGCCGTAGCGATAATAGTGGCGAGTGTCGTCCGGGCGCTCTTCGGCCAGCACGCGGCCCACCGCATCGTAGCTGAAGCGGTATTCGCCGCCGTTGCCGTTCTCCAGCCGCGTCAGCCAGCCCTGCGGGCTGTAGTGATAGCGCCGGGTGCGGTTGATGCGGTCGGTGATGCTGACCGGCAGCCCCAGGGCGTTGTACTGCCAGTGGGTCAGGCTGCCCAGTGCGTCCTGATGTTCGGCCAGCTGGCCGTGCGCATTCCAGTTAAAGCGCTCTTCGCCGCCGTCCGGGTGGATCAGGGTATGCAGGCGCCCGCCGTTATCCCATAGGTAGCGCGTCTGGTGGCCTTCGGCATCGGTCTGCGCCGTCAGTTGCCCCAGCGCATCGTAGGTATAAGCCGTGACGCTGCCGGAACAGTCGGTGTAACGCGTCAGCTGGCCGCGGGCGTCCCACTCCAGCTTCACTTCCCCGCCCAGCGCGTCGATCACGCCGGCCGGCAGGCTCTCTTCGTCATCCGGATAGCGGTACAGCGTGGCGTTGCCCAGCGCATCGACATAGCGCGTCGGGCGCCCCAGCGTGTCCCAGTGCTGCGCTTCACTGCTGCCGTCCGGGTACGCGACGGCGAACAGCCGGCCGCTGTTGCGAGAATATTGATAGCGCGTCACGCGGCCGAGCGGATCGGTCTCCGACAGCAGGCGGCCGTAGGGATCCCATTCGCTCTGGCGCTGCGCGCCGCCGGGCAGCAGCACGCTGCACAGCTCGCCGCGTTGGTAGATAAAACCGTAGCGACGCTGGTCGAAATCGGTGTACTGCGCCACGTTGTCGTCGTCATCCAGCCGCCACTCCGCCCGCCTGCCGTCGCCGCGCACCGCGCTGCGGCACCCGCCGGCGAAGTCATAGCCGAACTCAAGGGATTCCCCGGCGCTGTTGCGGTAGGCCGTCACGCGCGGCACGCCGTCGATCTCTTGCCATTGGTATTCGTTCAGCAGCCCGGCGGCGTCCTGGTGGCTGATCATCAGGCCGTCGCGCCAGCCGAAGCGGCGTGTTACCTCACCGGCGCGGTTGCTCACCGTCGTCAGTTGGCCCTGCTCATCGTAGCCGTAGCGCGCCAGCGTCCGTTCGCCTTCGGCGGTTTGCAGCGCCACTTCGCGCAGGCGGCCCTGCGCATAGCGGCACATCAGGCGCTGCCCGGCGCTGTCCACCAGTTCGCTCAGCAACCCTTCGTCGTCGTAAAACAGCGAGGTGGCGTTGCCGATGGCGTCGGTGATCATGCTGAGCCGGCTCGGCTGGTCGCCCGCCAGCGGCGGGTAGTGGAAAATCTGTTCGCCGACGTCAAACAGCTGCCAGCTGCCGTCGTCGTTGTGCATCAGCCAGCATTTTTCGGCTTCGCAGTAGGTTTTGTGGCCGCGCGGCACCCTGGGGAAAGCGACGAAGTCGCCGGAAGGCGCGCGCCACACCAGGCCGTCCTGATACGGCTGCAGGCTGCTCTCCCAGAACAGGTTCCAGCCGCGGCCCAGTACGCCGTCGCCGGGGTTGCCGCTGCGCCAATAGCGCTGCCAGGCAACCGGCAGGCGCGATGGCAGCACGAAATCGAGATCGTCTTCGCCGTCGAGGAATTTCTGGCCGCTGACGATATCCACCGGCCGGGCGATAATGCCGACGGCGGCGGTCGCGGTCATCAGGGTGCCGGCGCGGCAGGCGATGCGCGCCAGTTTATTGATGCCGGGCAGCTTGCCCAGCAGTTTGCCCAGCGCCCCCAGCTTGCCGGCGGCGCCGCCCGCGCCGCCCACCAGACCGGCGAACAGCAGCGTCAGGTCAGAGACCTTGTACAACCAATCCGGCACTTCGGGCTTGATCGGCAAGGTGGTGACGGTGCCGCCCCCGATAAACACGTTGGGCGAGCCTTCCATCACCTGGGCGTCACAGTTGGTTTTGTCCCCCACGCGCGAGGCGGGCTGGCCGTTGATGCTGACCTTGTCGGAGCCCTGCGCCATCTGCATGCTCGGGCCGTCGTCGCTGCAGGCCACCTGGCTGTTGGTGGCGAGCGCGGCGGGTTTGCCGTTGATGAAGACGTTGGGGGAGCCGGTGACGATATTGCCTTTGGGGGTCAGGCTACCGGCACCGGCGTCGGCAATGCCGTCGCGTGCCGCGGTGGCCGCCTCCCCGGTGAGATACCCCACCGCTACGCTGGCGCCGATGAGCAGTACGCCGACGCCGACACAAGAAGCCGCCAGGCCGGCGACGAACAGCGCACCCGCCGCCAATGCGCCTGCGGCGGCGATCAGGCCGCCGACAATGGTGCCGGCAATCATGCCGGCCAGGGCATGGGAATGCCCGATGGTATCGCCGACGCGAGCCGCTTCGGTCATCGTAAGGTCCTTTTACGTGAAGAGTTCATCGTTATGCCACCCGGTAGCTGCTCAACACCTGCAACAGCAGCGCGTCGTCTTGCGGCGTCAGCTTGCGCGCCATCGCCAGGGTGAACACCAGCACCCGGCCCTCCGCCAGCGCGAACACCGCCTGGTTTTGCCAGATGCGTTTGCCGTCGCGCAGGTAGCTGGCGCGCACCCACTCGCCGGCGGTCAATCCATCGCCCAGCGTCGCAGGCTCGCGGCTTTTGAACGCCCAGCCTTTCAGCCCCTGCGCCAGCGCGTCGAGCTGGCGAGTGACGTAGCTTTCCAGGTTTTCCGCCGGTTGCAGCGCATCGCGGGAAATATTGATTGAGGGGGAAACATCATCGCCGGCCAACAGCACGTTGACGGTGCGATCGGCATAGCCTTCCGGCAAAGCGACGCTGCCTTCGCTGAAAGCGCAGCGGGATAAAGCGGACATGCGAGGATCCTTTTGCATAAATAATGCTTAAGCATCGCATAACTTAGCCTTGAAATAAAACCATCAGGCACCGCCAATGTTGCGCGGCGTGACCGCGTTCACTGTGTACAAGGCCGTGGCCGGAACCTTGCCCGGGATCGGGCCCTAACATTACAGAATTATCTGAAACCGCCGGCGCGCCGACGCCCTGATTATGGCTATACTCGGCTATCGCCCGTTTTTCAGGAGATCAGGATGCTGAGATTCACCCGTAGCGCGCTGCTGTGCGCCACGCTGGCCGCGTTCCCCGCCGCCGCCGAAACGCCGAAGTTCGGCCCGGAGCTGCAGGGTTTTCACTACCCTTATCCGTTGCAGCAGTTCAGTTTCACCTCGCAGGGGCAGCCGTTAAAAATGGGCTATATGGACGTGCCGCCGGAAGGCGCCGCCAACGGCCGCACCGCGCTGCTGCTGCACGGTAAGAACTTCTGCGCCGCCACCTGGCAGGACACCATCAAGGCGCTAAGCAAGGCCGGCTACCGCGTGATCGCACCGGATCAAATCGGCTTTTGCTCTTCCACCAAACCGGCACATTACCAGTACAGCTTCCAGCAGTTGGCGCAAAACACCCACGGCCTGCTGCATAACCTGAAAATCAGCCGGGCCATCGTCATCGGCCATTCCACCGGCGGTATGCTGGCCACGCGCTACAGCCTGATGTATCCGCAGGCAGTGGAGCAATTGGTCATGGTCAACCCGATCGGCCTCGAAGACTGGAAGGCGAAAGGCGTGCCGTGGCGCAGCGTCGATCAATGGTTCGAGCGCGAGCTGAACACCACCGCCGACGGCATCCGCAACTATGAGCAGCGCACCTACTACGGCGGCCGCTGGAAGCCGGAGTACGATCGCTGGGTGGATATGCTGGCCGGGCTGAACAACGGGCCGGGCCATCGCCTGGTGGCGTGGAACTCGGCGCTGATCTACGACATGATCTTCACCCAGCCGGTTTACTACGAGTTCAAGGATCTGCAAACCCCCACCACGCTGATGATCGGCACCGCCGACACCACCGCCATCGGCAGCGATATCGCCCCGCCGGCGGTCAAGGCCAGGATCGGCCAATACGCGGAGCTGGGCAAACAGGCGGCGAAGCTGATCCCGCACGCCACGCTGATCGAGTTCGCCGGGCTGGGCCATGCGCCACAAATGGAGGAACCGGAGCGTTTCCATCAGGCGCTGCTCAAAGCGCTGCAGCCCTGAGCGGCCGGTTGGCGCAGCCGCCGCGCGGCGGCTAAACTTTCAGCTGGCACTCAATTGCAGGAGACAGCCATGCGACAGATTATTGCCAGCGCCTTCGTCAGCCTCGACGGCGTGATGCAGGCGCCTGGCCTGCCGGACGAAGATCGCGCCGGCGGCTTTCGCTTCGGGGGCTGGACAGCCCCCTACTGGGATGACGCCATTGCGGACACGATGGGCGATCTTTTCTCCGCACCGTTCGACCTACTGCTGGGGCGGCGCACCTACGACATTTTCGCCGGTTACTGGCCGCATATCACTACCGACACCGCTTCCGATCTGTTCGACGAATTTGCCGCCGGCATCGCCCGCTCGTTCAATCAGGCGGTCAAGTACGTCGCCACCCACCACGGCGAGACGCTGAGCTGGCAAAACAGCCAGTGGCTGGGGCAGGACATCATCGCCCGGCTGCGCGAGCTGAAGCGCACCCAGGGGCCGGTGCTGCTGGTGCAGGGCAGCAGCACGCTGATGCAACAGCTGCTGGCCAACGATCTGGTGGACGAACTGCGCCTGCTCACCTACCCGGTGCTGCTCGGCGGCGGCAAGCGGCTGTTCGATGAAAACGCGGCACCGGCGGCCTTCACGCTGGCCCAATCGGTGGTCTCGCCCGGCGGCGTGATCGTAGCCCACTACCGCCGCGCCGGCGCGGTGACGACCGGCTCCTTCGTGGCGGAAAGCGCGGCGGCGGCCCAGGCGTAAAAAAGGGCCGTTCGGCCCTTTTCTCTTTCCCCTTCATCGCCCTCAGGCAAACAGAATATCGCTCTGCTCCACCTGCCCGACCACATGGATCTTGAAGTCGGCGGCATAGCTGTTGCTCTGGGTGTTCATCAGCAGATCGGTGGTGCCGTTGAAGGCGTCGAAATTGAGCTGGATCTCGCCCTTCTGGCCGCTGAAGGCGCTGCCGCTGTCGATAAAGCGCAGCTCGCTCAGGCTGTTGTTGAAGCGCAGGCCGGAGAGATCGATTTTGTCGATGCCGTGCTCGAAGTCTTCAATCACGTCGAACGCCGCCACCGTGGACTCTTTGGCATTGAGATAGACGAAATAGTCGGTGAAGTTGTTGGCGTCTTTGCCGCCCCACAGATGATCCGCCCCCAGGCCGCCGTACAGGATGTCCGAACCGGCGTTGCCCGCCAGCAGGTTGTCCTGATCGTTGCCGATGATCACATCGCGCCCGCTGCCGCCGATGGCGTTCTCGATGATCGCCCCGCGCGCGATGGCGACGTTCTGCGTGCCGCCGCCGACGCTGGAGAACGCGCCGTCGTTCAGGTTGATCATCTGCTGCTGGCTGTAGCCGGAGAAGTCCAGCGTGTCGTTGCCGCCGGCGTCCCACACCGTGAAATTGACCGGTTTGCCGTTGTCCGCCGTGGCGGTCAGGAAATCGCGCCCGGTGTTGGAGTTGAAGCCGTACACCGTGTCGCCGGTGCGGGTGCTCATATTGGCGCCGTACAATTTTTGGATCGCAGCGATGTCATCCACCATCGGGCCATAGCCATACACCCCTTTGGTGTCGGCGCCGGTATAACCGGCGTTGAAATAGCTCATGATCGAGTATTGCAACGAATCCTGATAGTAAGCGGCATCGTTCTGGTAGCTCGGGTTGCCCAACGAGGCGTCATAAGATCCCGGGTGCGCCAGCCCCAGGGCATGCCCCAGCTCGTGGGTGAAGGTCTGGCTGCTGAAGTCGCCGCTAACCGGCGCCTGATGGGTGGCAAAGTTTTTGTTGAACCACACCGTGCCGGCAAAGGCGTTATCGCTGCCCGCTTTGGAGCTCGGCGGGTAATAGGCGTAAGCGTTAATGGCATTCGGGCCGCTGCCGGCGGCGGCGCTGCCGTCAGCGCGCTGGGTGAAGTATGCGAAGGTGATGTCCGCGCGATGATGGATATCGGTGGATGCCGTTTCGGTAAAGGTCACGTTCGCCACGTCGGCCCAGGCCTGCATCGATTTCAGCGCCTGTGCCTGCGCCGCCTGAGTCAGCGGTTGCAACCCCTTGTCACCGTCACCGGTCTGGCCGATGCGGTTCAACGCGCTCTGCGTCAGGAAGGAATAGGTCAGCGCCACCGGCTGGTGATACACCTGATCGCCGTTGTGCGTCAGGCCTGGCCGCGTCAGCTGATCGGCGGCGCGATCGAAGCTGAAATTATCGCGGATTTTACCCAAATTATTAATGGCTGCTCCGCCGCGCTGGTTGCTGTACAGGTTGGCGTTGTCCAGCGTAAACAGCGCGCCGTACCCTAACCCATCATAGAGGCTGCCGGGCTGGTGATAGTAAAACTGGTAGTTATGATCGTTGGGGGATGTGGCGGACAGGCTGGTGAACTCATCGTCATCTTGCAAAATATCGTTGTGGCGACTGCTCATTGCATTCTCCTTTTACACAGTTGGAATCCACTCGCTTTGTAAGACTATTCATCAGTCGTTCTAATCTAAGCCAAGGCTTAGGATTGACCAGTATAGTGACTCACCCCGGCGGCGCGAGCCCGCCCGCCCGCGCTCCATCGCGCCTCCGTTGAGACAGAGAGAATCATAACAATTTGTATTTGCAATGTATTAATGAGAAAGATAAGTATATTGGCGGGGTAATGGCTCGCCTTTTTGAGCGTTTTATCGCCGGTTAGATCAGAATAATCGAGGATTAAAAAACCTAATCTTTGCCTCATCATCCCGCTGGGAACATGCTAAGGTGTGAACGGACAGCCGAAAGGAGTGACCCGATGCCAGCCCTTTTCCTTATGCGCGCCTTGCGCCGCGCCAGCCTGACAGGAGTCGTTATGAGCGTATTGTGCAGCAGTGCCCTGGGCAGTTCACTGCCGTTGCTGGAACCCGCCGCGCTGAAGGGCGACTGGCAGCTCGCCGCCATCGGCGACGGTAAAACCGTCTGCGAGGTGCAGCTGAGCGACGAAGCGGTGGCCAACACCAACGCCTTCCGCTTCAGCGCCTCCGCCGAGTGCCTGCAGCCGCTGGCGCTGCAAACGTTGCCGGTCGCCTGGCGGCCGACGCCGGACGGCATGACGCTGACCGACGCCGAAGGCGGCATGGTGGCGTTTCTGGCCCTGACCGCGCCAAAGCGCTATGAGCTGATCGATCGCGGCGGCCCTTCGCGCTTTGTGCTGATCCCGCGCTAACCCTTCAGGCGAACAGCAACCCGAGCAGCGCGCCGCCCGCCAGCACCCACAGAGGATGGAGGCGCTTGCTCATGCTCAATCCCGTCGCCAGCGCCACGATCGCCGCCAGCCGCCAGCTGGGTGCGGAAGCCTCGGCGATCAAGATGCCGCTGGCCGCCACCAGCCCTACGGTCAGCGGCACCAGCCCGGCCTGCACGATGCGGCGCCACGGGCGATCCTTAAAGCGTCGCCAGGCGCCCATCACCAGCAGCGTGACGATGGAAGACGGCCCGAACTTGGCGATAGAAGAAACCAGCAGCCCCGCCCAGCCGGCCACGTGCCAACCGACCAGCGGCACGATCATCATGTTCGGTCCCGGCGCGGCCTGCGCCATGGCGAACAGCGCGCTGAACTCCTGGGCGCTCATCCATTGATGCACCTCTACCACCTGCCGCTGCATCTCCGGCAGAATGGTCATGCCGCCACCAAACGCCAGCAGAGAGAGCTCGGTGAAGATCAGCGCCAGCGCAATCAACACCCCGCTCATGACGGCCACCGCCACATCAGCAGAATGCTCAGCGGCGCCAGCACCAACATGGTCGGCAACAGCGGCAGGCGCAGCCAGGCGATAGCGATCAGCGCCAGCCCGACTATCGCCAGTGCCGGCCATTTACTGCGCAGCGGCAGCAGCATTTTGATCCCGGTCGAGAGCAGCAGCCCGGCAGCGGCGGCGGCCAGCCCGGCGAACACATGCTGTACATGCGGATCGTTTTGGAAGCGGGCGTAAACCACGCCTAATCCCACCACGATCGCCGTCGGCGCGCTGATGAGGCCCAGCAAGGCGCACAGCGCGCCGCGCAGCCCGCGAAATTCCATGCCCACCGCCACTGACAGGTTGATCACGTTGCCGCCGGGCAGAAACTGGCACAGCCCGAGCAGCTCGGTGAACTGTTCGCCGCTCAGCCAGCGCCGGCGCTCCACCAACATGCTGCGCGCCAGCGGCAGCACGCCGCCGAAGCCAATCAGCCCCAGCCACAAAAAGCCCATAAACAGCTCCGCGTTGCCCGGCGCTGCCGCCGGGTGTGGTTTTAACGTATTGATATCTGACATGACATTGCCGTTCCATATCGCTTGTTTTGATGTCTGGTATCATGCGCGCCGCCGTGCCATGATGTCTAATGCATTCCGGAACAACTAAAGATACCTTTGAGGTATGGCTATGATCGAACTGCGTCGCCTGCGGGCATTCGTCACCGTGGTGGAAGAAGGCAATATCACCCGCGCTGCCGAGCGGCTGTTTATCCAGCAGCCGCCGCTGACCCGCCTGCTGCAGGGGCTGGAAGATGAACTGGGCGTAACCTTGTTGCAGCGCCTGCCGCGCGGCGTGCGCGTCACCGAAGCGGGTGGCGTGCTGTTCGAAGAAGCACGCGCCCTGCTGGCGCGCGCCGAAAGCCTGCGCGAAGCGGTGCAGCGCGCCGCGCGCGGCGAGCAGGGGCACATCGCCATCGGCTTCACCAGTTCCGCCGCGCTGCATCCGTTCGTGCCCAACCTGCTGCGCCGCTACCGCGACATCCTGCCGGGCATCACCACCCAGCTGGAAGAAGCCGGCAGCGGCGAACTGATGGAGGCGTTGCTGGAACAGCGCCTCGACGCCGCCTTCGTGCGCTCACCAGCCAGCGGCATTCCCGGCCTGAGCGTAGAGCCGGTGCTCAGCGAGCCGATGATCGTTGCCCTGCCGCTGGGCCACCGGCTGGCGCAAGAAACGCAGCAGCCGCTGCCGTTGGCCGAACTGGCGCACGAGGCGTTTATTCTCTATCGCCGCCCGGCCGGCCAGGGGCTGTACGACGCCATCCTGGCCGCCTGCCACCGTGCCGGCTTCAGCCCGCGCATCGTGCAGGAAGCGCCGCGCCTGCCGGCAACCCTCAGCCTGGTCGGCGCCGGGCTGGGGCTGTCAATCGTGCCCGGCTCGATGCGGCGGCTGGGCGGCGATGGCATCGTCTACCGCCCCCTCCCCGAAGAAGCGCAGCTCAGCGCCCCGCTCTACCTGGCGCTGCGCCACAGTCCGGCTTCGCCAATCGTCGAACGCTTTCGCCAACTGGTGCAGGAGACCGTGGGCCAGACATAAATAGCCCGAACGGCCAATAAAAAATGACGTTCGTTTATTATCTATTTAATCCTATCGGCGATTAAAATTAATTCCAAACAATGACTATTCAACTTCCCAGGGATTAATTAAACCCGCTCTCACTTAGTAACAAACGCAAACAAATAAACGCCTACCCAATATTTTCCAGCCGCTAGGATTTAACTGTCATTGCCTAGTCCCGCCGATGACAAAAATACCTTTCAAGGGCAATTATGCCTTCCCTGCGCCGGCCTCTTTAGACGCAAGATTTTATATTGGAGAAAACGTTATGCTATCGCGTCGTGACATATTGAAAGTCTCCGCTGTCAGCGCGGCGGCCGCCGGCATGATCGGCGGCATCGCAAAAAATGCCGCTGCCGACGACCATCGCAATATCGTGCCCCCCAGCAGCTATCAGCCGCCTGCCAATGCGCAGCATCTCTATAAGTACAAATTCACCGACAGCAAGAAACGCAGCCTGCCCAGCGGCTGGGCACGCGAGGCCACCGTTGAGCAGTTTCCGATCTCCGAAGGCGTGGCAGGCGTCGACATGACGCTGGAGCCGGGCGGCGTGCGCGAGCTGCACTGGCACGCCATCGCCGCCGAATGGGCGTTTATGCTGGAAGGCCATGCGCGCATCACCATCCTCGATCCCGAAGGAAAATGCGAAGTGGCGGACTTCGGGCCCGGCGACGTGTGGTATTTCCCGAAAGGCTATGGCCATTCCATTCAGGCCCTGGCGGACGGCGCGCATTTTATTCTGGCGTTCGATAACGGGCATTTCTCCGAATTCGGCACTTTCAGCATCACCGATTGGGTGGCGCATATGCCGAAAGAGGTATTGGAAAAAAGCGTCGACATGCCGGCGGCGGTATTTTCCAAGGCCAAACAGGGTGAGGCCTATATTGTTGGCGGCGCCGTTCCGCCCGCCTTACCATTACCGAAAAACGACGGCGGATTAAATAACGCCCCGCTGACTCACCGTTATGAATTAATGAAGCAGAAGCCGTTCTTTGAAAATGACGCCGGCAGCGTTCATTTGGTGTCGTCGAAAGAATTCCCCATCTCCACCACCATGACCGGTATCATCGAGATCGTTAAACCCGGCGCAATCCGGGAATTGCACTGGCACCCGAACGCCAACGAATGGCAATACTATATTGCCGGCCAAGGCCGTATGACGGTGTTCAGCTCACACGGCCACGCGCAAACGGAAGAGTACGCCCCTTCGGACGTCGGGTACGTGCCGCAGGGCTTCGGCCATTACATCGAGAACATCGGCGATGAGGATTTGAAGGTGCTGATCGTAATGGACAACGGCATTTATCAGGATATTTCGTTGTCCGACTGGCTGGCGAAAACCCCGGCCTACCTGCTGGCGGACAACTTCAACAATCAGATGGAAGACTGGCAGGATCGGCCGAAAGACAAGCGGGTCATGTCACGGCGCAGCCGCTGACGCCACGGCGAGGGAGAAACACCCTCGCCTCCGGCCTGCGCTTACAGCGTGGCGTTAAAGAACGGCACCAGCTTCTCCAGCGCCTGGGCTACCGGCTCCGGTTTGTCGTAGAGATCGTAATGCGACCAGCCTTCTACCACCACCAGCTCTTTGTGCTGCGATTTGGCGCGGCGCACGATCTCATAGCCGTCGCGCAACGCGCCGAACAGGCCGGGTTTGCTGCCGACGATCACCAACAGCGGCTGGGTCAGCAGCACTTCCGCCAGGTGGAACGCGTCCCAACCCACGGCCACCGCGTTATGGGAATACAGCGTCTTGTTTGCGCCGTTCGGCTTCTCGCCGCGCGCCGTCCGGTAGTATTCCGTCGCCTCGCGCAGATCGATATCGGCACCGTCTTGTTGCGCCGCCTCAACGCTCGGGTACAGGCCTACGTCCACGCGCAACGCCGCGCCGCGCGCCTCTGCGGTACGCTGCCGGGCAATATCCTCCAGGAAAGCCACGGGATCGCCATTGGCCAACACGCCCTCGCGCATCACCCGGCCATAGTTGGCGCCGGTGATGGTCGCCACCGCTTTGATGCGCCGCTCCGTCATCGTAGCGTTGATGGCGTAACCGCCGCCGCCGCAGATGCCGAGCACGCCGATACGCTGGTCGTCAACGTAGTCCAGCGTCACCAGATAATCGGTCACGACGCGAAAATCTTCCACGCGCTGAGCGGGATCTTCGATAAAGCGCGGTTCGCCGCCGCTCTCGCCCTGGAAGCTGGCGTCGAACGCGATGACCACAAAACCGGCTTTCGCCAGCGCCGCGCCATAGACATTGCCCGAGGTCTGCTCTTTGCAGCTGCCGATCGGGTGGGCGCTGATGATCGCCGGGTACTTTTTCCGCTCGTCGAAATCCGGCGGGAAATGAAGATCCGCCGCGATGTCCCAATACTGACGCTTGATTTTGACCGTTTTCATCATGAGTTCCTCACAGGGTTGCTGGCTCGGGAAACGCGCTCGGCATCGCTTCCGCTGGGATAGGGTTCACTTTAGACGCCGTATTGTTATTTGAGAAGCACAGGGAATGAACTACAGTGTTAAGCTGTAATTTACAATGCGGAGCGCATCGATGGATCCTTCCCTGCTTCCCTCACTGGCATGGTTCGCGCATATCGCGCAGCACCGCAGCTTTACCAAAGCGGCGGCCCAAATGGGCGTTTCCCGCGCCGCCCTGTCGCAAAATCTAAAGGCGCTGGAAAAACAGCTGAACCTCAAGCTGCTCAACCGCACCACCCGCGATATGTCGCTCACGGAGGAAGGGCAACGTCTGCTCGAGGCTCTGGCGCCCGCCCTCAACGCGATCGAACACGCCGTCGGCACGTTGGAAGAGAGCCGCCACGAGCCGGCGGGGCTGCTGCGGATAAACGCCTCGCGCACGGCCGCCAAGCACTTTATTGAACCGCATATCGGCGAATTCCTGGCGCGCTACCCCAGGTTGAAGCTTGAGCTGGTGATGGACGACGGCATGGCCAGCATCATTTCCGAAGGCTACGACGCCGGCGTGCGGCTGGGTGAAAGCCTCGCCGAGCATATGGTGGCGATCCCCATCACCCCGCAGGTGGAACTGGTGGCGGTGGCCACGCCGCAATACCTCAGCCGTTACGGCACGCCCGCCACGCCGGCGGATCTGGTCAACCACAACTGCATCGCTTTTCGCCACGCAACCAGCGGCGCCATTTATCAATGGGAGTTTTCCACCCTTGAGCGGCACGCGCGCCATACCTTTTCCGTCGAGCCGCAAGGCAGCATGATCACCAACGACGACGACGGCATGATCCGCGCCGCGTTGCAGCATGTCGGCATTATTCAGCACTTTGATTTCGCCGTGAAGGCGCAGGTGGAACGCGGTGAACTGGTGCGGATCCTGCAGCCCTGGTCGCAGCCGTTTCCCGGCTTCTACCTGTATATCCCCTCCCGTGAGCACATGTCTTCCAAGATCAGGGCGCTGCTGGACTTTCTGGTCGAGAAGCGCGCAGGCTAAGCCGGCCCGCGCGCCTTTTCGTTTTACTGCTTGCGCTGCTCCGCCACCTGTTTGGCGGTGACTTTGCCCTGCTTATCGCCGAAGTGGCCGACCACGAAGTTGGCGACCGCCGCCACTTCCTCATCGGAATAGGCGCTGCCGAACGCCGGCATCATTTCATGCCGATCGCCGATGCTGATGCTCGTCCCCTTCAGGATGGCCTGCACCACGCTGCGCCCCTGCGGATCGTTCACCGCCGTGCTGCCCACCAGCGATGCATACTCGCTCTGGCGGCCCGGCCCGTTCCACTGGTGGCAGCCGCTGCAGTCGTTGGCGAACAGCCGCCGCCCGAGCGAACTGTCTTGCCCACCCGGCAGGATCGGCGTGGAGACCCCCGCGCCCTTCGGCTGCAGGTTCACCGCCGCCGCGCCGTCGCCGGCGATCGGTTCGATATCGCGCAGGTATTTCACCAGCGCCAGATTGTCTTCCGGCGTCAGGAACTGCAGGCTGTTTTCCACCGCTTCCGCCATCGGGCCGGCGGCGCTACTGCGCCCCGGCGCATGGCCGGTGGCCAGATATTGCGACAGCTGCTGGTCGCTCCAGCCGCCGATGCCGGTCTGCTTATCCGGCGTGATGTTGGCAGCGAACCAACCCTGCACCACTTCACCGCTCAGATGCTTGCTCTGGTTGAGGCCGAACCCCAGATTGCGCGGCGTGTGGCACTCGCCGCAGTGGCCCAGCGCCGTCGCCAGATAGGCGCCGCGGTTCCACTGCTCGTCCTTGTTGAGATCCGGCGCAAAGCGTTGCTCATGGAAGAACGCCAGGTTCCAGAATTTCATGCCCCAACGCTGGTTGAACGGGAACGACAGATCGTTTTGCGGGCTGGCCTGCTTCACCGGCGGCAGGCTGAACAGATAATCCTTGATCGCCAGCACGTCGTCGCGGCTCAGTTCGGTGTACGAGGTGTAGGGCATCGCCGGATACAGGTTGCCCTGCGGGCCGATACCCTCACGCACCGCGCGCACGAACTGATCGTCGCTCCAGTTACCGATGCCGGTCTCCTTGTCGGCGGTGATGTTGGTGCCGTAAATGGTGCCGAACGGCAGCTTGAAGGCGAAGCCGCCGGCATACGGCGTGCCGCCCGGCGCAGTGTGGCACGCCACGCAGTCGGCGGCGCGCGCCAGGTACTCGCCGCGCGCCAGTTTATCGGTGATGCCGGCCGGCGCCCCGGCGATCGGCGCCGCAGGCTCTGCGCCGGTGGGCCGCAGCAGCGTGTACAGCGCGTATCCGCCCGCCAACACCACCACGGCGATAATCAGCCATAACAGCCCTTTCAAGGCGTTGCTCATCGCATCTCTCCCTAACCCAACGCCTTGGCGGCCTGGTGGATGGCGGCGCGAATGCGCACATAGGTGGCGCAGCGGCAAACGTTGCCGCCCATCGCCGCGTCGATGTCCGCATCGCTCGGGTTCTTGCTTTGCGCCAGCAGCGCGCTGGCGCTCATGATTTGGCCGGACTGGCAGTAGCCGCACTGCACCACGTCCAGATCAAGCCAGGCTTCCTGTACCGCCTTGCCTTCCGGCGTGGCGCCCACGGCTTCGATGGTGGTGATTTTTTTGCCGACGGCGGCGGAGACCGGCGTCATGCACGAGCGCACCGGCACACCGTCCAGATGCACGGTACAGGCGCCGCACATGGCGATGCCGCAGCCGAACTTGGTGCCGGTCAGGCCGGCTTCGTCACGCAAAAACCACAGCAGCGGCATGTGCGGATCGCCCTCGAAGGTCAGCGGCTGCTCGTTTACGGTTAATTGAATCATCAGGTTCTCTCCTGGTCAGACGCCGGGTTCGCGGTAGGATTATGCAGCGGCAGGCTCAGCGAGGTGCGCGGCCGCCCGAGCAGCGCCAGCGCGTTGCCGACCGCCGGGGCGATGGTCGGCACCCCCAGCTCGCCCACGCCGGTCGGTTTCTCGCTCGAGGGCACGATGATCACCTCGATCTCCGGCATCTCATCGATGCGCAGCGGGCGGAAGTTATTGAAGTTGGACTGTTCGACCACGCCGTCTTTCAGCGTGATATTGCCGTACAGCGCCATGCTCAGGCCGTAGCCGATGCCGCCCTCGATCTGCGCGCGGATCACGTCGGGGTTCACCGCCACGCCGCAGTCCACCGCGCACCACACCTTGTGCACTTTCGGGATGCCGCCTTCGCCGATCGACACCTCGGCCACCTGCGCCACATAGGTATCGAACGCCTTGGCGACGCCCACGCCGCGCGCGCGTCCGTCCACCACTTTCGCGCCCTGCCAGTCAGCGGCTTTCGCTACCGCGCGCAGCACGCCCGCCGCGCGCGGCGCATCGCCCATCAGCGCCAGCCGCCCTTCGACCGGATCCTGCCCGGTTTCCTGCAACAGCTGATCGATAAAGCTCTCCACCGCGTGGCCGGTGTGGGTGCTGGCCACCGACCGCAACGAGGTGGTCGGCACCTTGCCCGGCACGATGTGCGCATCGCAGCGGAAGGCTTCGAAGGTATATGACACCTCGCTGGCGCCCTCGACCATCATCTGATCGAGGCCGTTGACCACCAGCGCATCCATCGCGCTGTGGCGCGTCCAGGAGTGGCCGACCACGGTATCGGTCCAGCCCACCACCTTGCCGCCGCGGATGGCCCCGCGCAGGCGGTGCAGGATCATCGGACGATACCAGCCGTTGCGGATGTCGTCCTCGCGCGTCCATACCACCTTCACGCCGTGGCCGGGGCCGATGCCCTTGGCCGCCGCCGCCATGTCGGCCGCCAGATCCGGCCCCAGCGTCGGGTTGCCTAAATCGATGCGCCGACCGAAGCTGCCGCCCGCCAGAATGGTTTCAATCTGCACCCTGTCCGGCGGCAACTCGAACAGATCGCACAGTTGCTTGTGATCGAGCGTTTGGATTTGGCAGCCGTAACGCGCCTTGACGCTCTCGCCGTCCCAGAACAGATAGCCGTCCAGCGGCTCCATCGGGGCATGGGCAACGTACGGGAAGGTGTATTCGGCCTCGATCACCTTGTCGGCCTTGTCGAACACCTCGTCCGGCTTACCGAGGGTTTTCGCCACCACGCCGGTTTTCTGCGCCACCTGGCGAAATTCAGCGTAGATTTCCTCGGTGTTACGCCGTTCGGCCTGCGCGTCGTCCCACGTCACCTTCAGCCGCTCCCGCCCCTGGATCGCCGCCCAGGTGTTTTTAGCGTAAACCGCCACGCCGGTGGCGATTTGCTTCACCGCCACCACCCCCGGTATCGCCAGCGCCCGTTCGGCATCGAAGGTCGCCACCTTGCCGCCGAAGCGCGGCGGTTTCTTGATGGTGACGGTCAACATGTCCGGCTCGTGGATATCCTGCGAGAACTGCGCGCTGCCGTTGGTTTTCGCCAGCGAATCGACGCGGTGCAGGCCGCGCGTTTTGCCGATCAGGGTGAAATTGGCCGGATCCTTCAGCGTCAGGCTGGCGGGATCGGGCGGCGGCAGCGTGGCGGCCAGCGCGGCGAATTCGCCGAAACCCGCCTCGCGCCCGCTGGCAGCATGGCGGATCTTGCCCGCCTGCACGGTAATTTCCTGCGCCGAGGTTTTCCAACTCTGCGCGGCGGCCTGCACCAGCAGCGCACGCGCCATGGCGCCCATGCGCCGCATCTGCTCATAGGCATTGGCCACCGAGCTGGAACCGCCGGTGCCCTGGAATCCGAAGGTCAGGTTTTTGTAGATATTGGTGTCCACCGGCGCGGCGACGACCCGTACCTGCGCCCAGTCGGCATCGAGCTCTTCAGCGACCAACGTCGCCATGCCGGTATAGACCCCCTGGCCCACTTCGGTGTGTTTGCTGATCACGGTGACGACGCCGTCAGCGCCGATCTGGACGAAGGCGTTGGCGTCAAACGCCGCCGCGCCGGAGGCGGCCGGGGCGTTCGAGCGCGCCAGCGCGCCGGTGGACGGCAGATAAGCGCCGATCACCAACGCTCCGGCGCCGACGATAAACCGCCGCCGCGAAAGCGGAACTTGGGATATGCTCATTGCTCATGACTCCAAAAAAACCGAAGGCGTCACTGCGTTCGGCGAAACCGTTTTTGTTATGGGAATGGGTTGTCGCGCCCGTCAGGTGACATAGCGCAACAGAGCAATAATTAGCGTAGCCTATTATCCAGCAGGCCTAATCTTGATAAGGGATTTTTCGTTGAGGGATCGTGCGGTGCGGGCCATCGGCGCCAGGCTGCCGCGTCTTTAAACGCATTTGTGCTATAGCTATAAATGACACACATCCAATCTCTATGAGTCTTACCGCTATGTCGGAGCACAAGAAATTTCGTCTGTATCGGCCGCTGCAAGGGTTAAGCCATACCTTTGGCGATCAATGGTTTGCCCTGAAAGCCGAAGCGTTCGCCCGCTTCTTCGGCACGCCGACTTTTTTGGTGGGACAAACGGTGGTGGTCGGCGTGTGGATCTATCTCAACCTGGCCGGCTTCACCAAATTTGACCCTTACCCCTTCATTCTGCTGAATCTGGCGTTCAGCCTGCAGGCCGCCTACGCTGCGCCGTTGATCCTGCTGGCGCAAACGCGCCAGGCCGAGCGCGACCAGGCGCATGCCTTGGCCGATGCCCGGCACCGGGAAGATCTGGATGAGGCGATGGCACAGCGGCAAACCCTGGCCGAACGGCAGTCCGAACAGCTGCTCGAGCTGCTGAAGCAAAACACGGAATTAACCGCCCTGACGAAGCAGATGGCCGAGCGCATTGAAAACCTCACCCTACAGCTCGCCAACCGCGAGCGCCTGTAGCTGCGTTATCCCTCAGTTCTGCGTCGTTGCCAGATAGGAGAAGACGCTGAGCAGGTTGATTTGCGCCGCCATGTTGTCGCTGTCGAAGGCCACGGTCAGCGCGTCCTGGCGCTCCACGCCGGGCACCAGGCTGAACAGATCCGCCAGCACCGGTTTGGCCGCCATCAGCGTCAGCCGATAAGGCGGCATGAAGCGGCGTTCCACCGGCAGCTTCCCGCCCTGACGCACCTGTTGCATCGCCCGTTCACGGATCTCGACGCGCGCCCGCTGCGGGCTGAGCGATTCGGCGGCGGTTTGCGAGATCGCGCGCTTCACGCAAACATAGCCAGACTGCGGATAACGTTCAGCAATCCAGCGTTGCAGCTCGTCGTCACCGCTCACCAGCCACAGCGGCACGTTCAATTCGGCCGCCGCCGCTGCATACAGATCGCTTTCGCCCACCGCTTCGCCGTTCAGGCTGACGCGGTAAAAGGCCCGACCGTTGATGGTGTGCGCCAGCACGCCATGTTCGCCGGCGGCGCTGTGGTAGCCGATAAACATCAGGCCGTCGTAGCGTTGGTGTTGCAGCCCTTCCACCATCGACAGCCCGCGCGGCTTGCCCTGCACCAGGCGCGCGCGCCCATCGATGCGATCGGCGCGCAGGTTCTGCATCATGGCGTGGCTATCGGCCACCGTCACCTCGGTGGCCCCGCCGGCGAAAGCGCCGTCGATGGCGGCATTGACCTCCTGTTCCATCAGTTCGCGCGCCGCCGCATAGTCGGCGTGGGCCGGGTTGCACTGCTCCGGCCGCATCACGCCGGCAATACCTTCGATATCCGCAGAGATAAAGACCTTCACATCACACTCCCGTTATTTAATTTGCCGCCGCCAGGCGATCGAGCAGCGGGCCCAGCGCTGCGCGCGTGTGCTGCTGGAAACCGCTGACGCCTTCGGCGCTCAGCAACGCATCCAACACCGCGTATTCGGTGGCGTCCGCCGCCGCCGCAAACAGCGGCTCCAGCCGTTCGTCCGGCAGCGCAGCCCCCAGCAACCGGGTGGAAAACGCCAGTGCGATGTCGCCGGAACCGTGCCCCCAATGGCTGCCTACCCGCCCCAGGCCCGCGCCCGCTCTGCGGGCGATGCGGTTCAGTTGGCGGCTGTCCAGCGCCCGATCGCAGGCGATGATAATAATCACCGAGCCGGCGTCCACCTGCGGCGGCGGATCCGCCAACAGCTTGCCCAGCGCCGGGCCAACGCGCACGCCGCTCAGCGTCAGCGAGTCGAGGGTGCCGAAGTTGGCCAGCACCAGCACGCCGAGCATGGTGCCTAACCCCGGACAATAGCGCGAGGCGGTGCCAATGCCGCCCTTCAGGCCGAAGCTGCTCATGCCGCGCCCGGCGCCGACGCTGCCGCGCGCAAAGCGGGTGGAATGGTTATCCAGCGCGCTGAAGACGTGCTCCTCACGCACCGCCATCGCCTGAATATCGTTGAGGTAGCCGTCGTTGCACTCCAGTACCAGCGGGTTGATGGTGGCGCTACCGCGGCCGATCTGCGGGTAGCGCAGACAGCTGCGCCGCACCATGGCGTTGAACAGCGTGCCGACGGCGAAGGTGTTGCTCAGCAGAATAGGCGTCTGCAACTCGCCCAGCTCATTCAATTGCACCAATCCCAGCGGCTTGGCGAAGCCGTTGAGCACCGCGCTGCCGCACGGCAGCGGCTGGTTGAACAGATCGCCCGGCGGCACGATGGCGGTAACGCCGGTCTGGCATTCGCCGTCGGCCAAAGTGTGATGCCCGACGCTGACGCCCGGCACGTCGCACAGGCTGTCGGTCGGCCCGGCCGGATAGCGTGCACCCGGCAGGCGGCGATGGCGCCGCCAATAGCTCAGCAGATTGTCGAGGCTTTGTTGTTCAAACGCCTGGCTGTCTGTCATGGTTCCCTCATCCGCCGTTAGCCCATCAGAAAACCAGAATATCGCGCAATACGCCGCGCCGTAAATTGAAAGCCGAAGACGCAGGTAAAATTTACCGCCTAATGTATCCCCCGCCACACAATCTCAGCCCCCAACACCAATAGCCCGCTAAAAAAGCAGCGGCGAAAAATCAGCGGGCTGCTGTGACGACGCACGATCCCGCCCAGCCACATGCCGCCCAGCGCCGGCAACAGCGCCAGCAATGAACCGCCGAGCAGCGCGCCGGGCAGCGCCTGATGCCAGGCTAATCCGGCGGCCAGCGCCAGCGTCGAGACGGTGAACGATAGCCCCAGCGCCTGCACCAGATCGTCACGCGCCAGGCCCAATGCGTTCAGATAGGGCACCGCCGGGATGACGAATACGCCGGTGGCGCCGGTCAGCGCACCGGTCACCAGACCGCACAGCGGCCCCAGCCAAGGCTCCGCCGTGGCGCGAACGCGCCAATCAAAACGGGTGAATCCCAACAGTGCATAGCCGATCAGGCAAACGCCCAGCGCCAGCGGCGCCAGGCGGCCGTCGGTAGCGGTGAGCGCGCCGGCGCTCAGCAACGTGCCCAACGTGACGCACAGCATCATCGGCCAGAGCCGGCGGCACAGCGCCCCCAGCTGCGGCCCGCACAGCAACTGCCACAGATTGGTGATCAACGAGGGCAACAGCAGCAGCGCAGCGGCCTGCCCCGGCGGCATCATCAGGCTGAGCAGCCCCATCGACACCGTCGGCAAACCCAGGCCGATCGCCCCTTTGACCGTGCCGGCCAGCGTAAAAATGCCCGTCAGGGCGATAATCTCGAGTAACGTCAGCGGCATATGTCTATCCTTATGGCAATCAACGGCCCGATTGTGGCCGGCGGCGCGGCGCGGCACAATGCGGCAATGGCAGAGCCTGCCTGCGGCAAAGACAGAGGGAGAACGCATGCATTTTGACTTTATCGATCTGCGGCTGTTGGTGGCGGTGATCGAGACCGGCAGCATCACCGCCGGCGGCGAGCGCGTCGGGCTGTCGCTGGCCGCTGCCAGCGCACGCATGCGCGGCCTGGAGCAACAGGCCGGCATAGCGCTACTGACGCGTAATCCGCGCGGTGTCCAGGCGACAGCTGCCGGTGAGCGCCTGTTGCAACATGCGCGTGTGCTGTTGCAACAGCGCGACCGGCTGCGGGGCGAGATGGCCGAGTTCGCGCCGGGCCAGCGCAGCCAGCTGCGCATCGTCGCCAATACCGTCGCCGCCGACGCTTTTCTGCCGGAGCTGCTGGCGGATTTTCTGGTGCTGCACCCGCACACCGACATCGCGCTGGAGGAGCTGCCCAGCCCGGTCATCGCGCAGGCGATCGCCGAACAGGCGGCGGATATCGGCATCGTGGCGGATCACGCCGATCTGCGCGGGCTGGCAAGCTATCCCTTCCGGCAGGATCGTCTGGTGCTGGCGCTGCCGCCGGGGCATGCGCTCAGCGGCCGCCGCACGGTCAGCTTCGCAGACACCCTGTCTTTTGAGTTTATCGGCCTGCCGGAAGAGAGCGCGCTGCAACAGCATTTGGAACAGCTGGCGATGCGCAGCGGCGGCCCGATGCGGCTACGGGCGCGCGCCGCTAATTTCGACGCCATCTGCCGCATGGTGCGGCGCGGCGCCGGGCTGGCGGTGGTGCCGGAAGAGAGCGCCCAACGCCATCCACAGATCCGACACGGCGCCCTGCCGCTGACGGACGACTGGGCGACCCGGCATCTGTCGCTGGTGGTGCGCGAATGGACGCAGCTGCCGCTGCCGGCACAGCGGTTGGTCACGTTTCTGCGCCATGCCTGAAGCGGCTCAGTGCGTGCCCGGCTCTGCGCGCAGCCGCGCCACCTGCGCCTCCACGTCACGCCAGGCCGGTTTGTCACCGGCATAGCGTTGGCGCAGATAATTCACCAGCGCCGTCACCTGCCGATCGGAAAAGCTGTCCTTAAAGCCCGGCATAAAGCCCAATTCGGCGGTGGCCGGTTTGGGGATCCCTTGCAGGATCACCTTGATCAGATTATCGGGGCGATCGCTGAAGATATTGGTGTTATTGGCCAGATCCGGGCTGACGCCGAACAGCTGCGGCCCTCCGGCGGCGGCGCTGTGGCAGGCCTGGCAAGCGCCCTGAAACAACCGCTCGCCCGCCAGCTGACCCGCCGCCGGCAAGGCGCGGGCCGCCAACTGCGCCTGCGGTTCCACATTCAGCGTCGCCTTGGTGCTCAGCGAGATCAGATAGTTGGCCATCGCCCGCAGATCGCTCTGCGGCAACGTCGCCAGTTCGCTGACCACCGGCCCCATCGGCCCGGCCGCCACGCCGTGCTCGGCGGAATGCCCGCTGCGGAAATACTGAAACAGCTGTTCCTCGGTCCAGGGCTTGTCCGCATTGGCCAATTGATTCAGCGCCGGCGCTTCCCACCCGTCCACCATCCCCCCCGCCAGGAAAGCCGCGCCGCCCTTTTCTGCCCCCAGCAGATTGCGCGGCGAATGGCAGGCGGCGCAGTGGCCAAGGCCATTGACCAGATAGGCGCCGCGATTCCACTGCGCGCTTTGTTGCGGATCGGGTTGAAATTCCCCCTGGCGCAGGAACAGCGCGTTCCAACCGGCCATCAACGGCCGCAGGTTAAACGGGAAGCGCATCTGATTAGCCGGATTGCTCTGGCGCACCGCCGGTTGTGACATCAGATAAGCGTACAGCGCTTGCATGTCGCCGTCGGTCATTTTACTGAATGCGGTGTAAGGAAATGCCGGATACAAATGGCGGCCGTCGCGGGCGATGCCCTGCCGCATCGCCCGATCGAACGCGGTAAATGACCAATTGCCGATGCCGGTTGCCACGTCCGGGGTAATGTTGGTGCTGTAGAGCGTGCCGAACGGCGTCGCCATCGCCAGCCCGCCGGCGTTGGTCGCCCCTTCAGACGCGGTATGGCAAACCGCGCAGTCTCCGGCGGCGGCCAACTGGCGGCCGCGCTCCAGCGTGGCGGCCGACCAGGTGCCGGCGCCGGGCGTCGCCACCGGCGCGATCTCCGCCCGCCATGGCAGGGCGCTGCCGGCGATACCCAGCACCGCGCCGAACAGCCCCGCCGCACCGCCGCACCACCATTTGCCGCGCTTCTTTTTCTTGGGCGGTGCGGCCTGTCGCTCGGCGTCCGGCCCGTTCAGCGCCTCTCGCAGCTTGTCTGAGGTAATCGGCAGTTCGCGAAAACGAATGCCGGTGGCGTCGAACACCGCGTTGGCGATGGCCGCCGCGCTGGGCACCGAAGCTGACTCCCCGGCGCCCAGCGGCGGATCGTAAGGGCGCGGCATCATCACCACGTCCACCTCCGGCACCTCCGGGAAGGTCAGGATCGGGTAAGCCCCCCATTCTTTGGCGGAGACCGTCGATTCCTCAAAGGTCACGCGCTCTTTCAACACCCGGCTGGTCGATTGCAACACGTTGCCGTGAATTTGGTGGCGCACGCCGTCCGGGTTGACCATCATGCCCGCGTCGTGGCCGACCACGATGCGCGTCACTGCCACTTCACCGCTGGCTTTGTCGATCGCCACGTCGGCCACCCAGGCGGCCCAGGCCGCGCCAAAGCCGGGAAACTTGCTGTGGATGTAACGGGCGTAGGCAAAGCCGCGCCCGCGCAGCACGCCGTCTTCCGCCGGGGTCTGCATCGGTTCGGTATGCGGCGTCCAGCCGGCGCGCTCTGCGGTGCTGCGCATCAGCTCACTGGCGCGTTCGTCATGGATATAGCGCAGCCGATATTCCAGCGGATCGACGCCGGCGGCGTGGGCCAGCTCATCGATATAAGATTCATGAGCGAAGGTGTTCGGCAACGCGGAAACGCCGCGCATCCAGGAGGCACGCACGATCGGCGCCATGTCCTCGATGCTGACGCGCAGCGCCGGATACTCATAAGGCGGCACCGAGGTACGGTCGCCCATTTCATAGGCCACCGGCAGCGGCTCGACCCGGCCGGTCAGCAGCAGCGCCAGCGTCGGCGCGCCGTTGGATGGATAATAGGTGCGAAAGTCGTAGGCGACCGGGTGCCCGGCGGCGTCCAGCCCGCCGTCCACCTCCATCAGCTGCGCCGTGCCCTTCGGTTCCCACACATGTTCTTGCTCGCGGGTCAGCTGCACCCGCACCGGCCTGCCCACCGCGCGCGACAGCAGCGCCGCGTCAGCGCAGACGTCATCGGCGCAATTGCGGCCATAGCAACCGGCCGCCTCCATGCGAACGATCTCGATCTGCGCTTCCGGGTATTCCAGCAGCCAGGCCAGATCGGCGCGCAGCAGATGCGGGTTCTGGCTGCCTGACCAGACCTGCAGGCGCTCCGGCCGGTAATCCGCCAGCGCGCAGGAAGGGCCGATCGAGGCATGCAGTTGATACGGCCACAGATAGCTGCGGGTGAAACGCCTGTCGGCCGCCGCCAGCGCCGCGTCCACATCGCCGGTATCGTGCACCACTCGGGTCGAATGCGGGTTGTCGCGCAGCGCCTGCGCCACGTCGGCCATCTGCGGCAGATTGCGGCGCCAGTCTTTCCAACTGACCTGCAGCGCCTGCGCCGCCTTGACCGCCTGCTCTTCGCGCTCGGCGACAATGCCGATGAAATCGCCGATCACCACCAGTTTGACGATGCCGGGAATATGCGCGATCGAGGTTTCGTCCACCGCCAGCAGGCTGGTGCCGACAAATTCGCCGCTGTCGTAACCGGCATAGGGGGGCCGCACCACCCGGCCGTGCAGCATATTCGGCAGGCGCATGTCGTGTACGTAGGTGGTTTCGCCGGTCGCTTTGGCCGGAATATCGACGCGCGCGGCGCTGGTGCCCACCAGGCGATATTCCGCGTGCGGTTTCAGCGGCGCGTCGCCGGAAATCGACAGCTCGACATGACCGCCGGCCACCAGCTCGGCGTAGCTCAGCGCCTGCCCCTGCGGGCTGCGGATCACGCCCTCCTCCAGCGTCAGCTGTTCCACCGGCGCATCAAAGCGCTGCGCTGCCTGGCACAACAGCCAACGGCGCGCTTCGGCGGCGGCGTTGCGCAGCGGCACGGCGGAGATCTGCAGCGTGGCGCTGGCGATGGTGGCGCCCTGATTCGGCGCGCGTTCGGTATCGCCCAACACCATTCGCACCTGATCCATGCGCAGGTACAGCTCTTCGGCGACGATCTGGCCGAGCGCGGTGCGCACGCCGGTGCCGAGATCGACATGACCGTTAAAGGCATAGATTTCGCCGCTGCCGCACAGGGCGATAAACAGCCCTTGCTCCCTGGGCTTCAGCACCGGCGTTTGCCCTTTGGGCACCGGCCCCGACGGCGGTTGCACGCTGTCGACGATCAGCAGCACGCCGTCGCGCTGCAGCAATTCGGCCTGGCTCGGCGATGAGGGACGGGAATCAGTCATGAGCGTGGGCGTCCTCATCGCGGCAGAGAATAATGGCGCGCTGAACCGCACGCAGGATTTCGAGATGGGTGCCGCAGCGGCACAGGTTGCCGGAGAGCGCCTGACGGATCTCCGCCTCGCTCGGGGCGGGATTGCGATCCAACAGGGCTTTGGTGGTCATGATCATGCCATTAAGACAGTAGCCGCATTGCGCCGCCTGCTCTTCGATAAAGGCACGCTGCACCGGATGCAGTCGCTGGCGATCGCCAAGGCCTTCCAGGGTCACGATCGCCCGGCCGGACACGCCGAGCGCCGGGATCACGCAGGAACGCGCCGCCACGCCGTCGATCAACACGGTACAGGCGCCGCATTCGCCCAGGCCGCAGCCGTATTTCGGGCCATTGAGCGCCAGATCGTTGCGCAGTACCAGCAAGAGCGGCGTATCCGCCATCACCCGCGCATGAAGATGTTCGCCGTTCACCGACAGCATCAGCGGATGCTCCGTCAGCGTGTTTTTCGCGCCCTCCCTGGGCGATTGCACTTCAGATATCGCCATTGTTCGCGTCTCCGCCCGCTCTTGATGGTCTTATGGGCTGGCCTCTCGCCACCGACCACCAGGCAACCGACGTTGCGCGGGCGAATCAGCCGGTTGGCGGATCTTCCAGCATTTTATTCAGCAGGAATATCAGCGCTATCCGTTCGGCCGGGTTGAGCGTTCCGAACGTCAGCTCTGTAATTTTCGCCGCCTGCGGCACCGTTTCCGTCAGCAGCACGGCGCCGGCGTCGGTCAGGCCGACCACCACCTTGCGCCGATCCACCGGATCCGGCGTCACCGTGATCAGATCGCGCGCCTTCAGCCGCTCGACGATGCCGCGTATGGTGGCCTGATCCACCGCCGTCACCTGCACCAGCTCGGTCAGCGAGCTCGGCCCCATATCGCGCACCGCGCACAGGGTGATGAACTGCACCGCCGTCAGCTGCGAATCGCCGACGTTTTGCTGGAAAATCGCCAGGTGGCGCTGATAAACCTTGCGCAGCAGGTGCCCGACTTGCTCGGTAAAATGATAATTTTCGGGTTGGCCGCTCACGGCTGACGGGTATTCGGGGGGCGTCATTGCGTTACTCTCACCATCTATGGAATCCACGAGAATAGTACAAACCCCCGCCGTTGGCAGCAACGATTAAGCCCGGCGCACGCGCGAGGCCTCCGGCGCCACCACTTCCCCGTCCGCCACCACCGTTTGCCCATCGAGGCGGATGTCGCAGCGGCGCAGGGCGATGTCCATATGGCAAGGCGTTTTGCGTGTGCCGCCCACTTCGGTGTTCGGCCCGGTGGAGAACAGGAAGTTGCCGTAGAACGCGCGCGCGTCCATGCACATACCGTCGTTCTTGTCATGCAGGCCCATCGCCGTCCACTGGGCGCGCGGCTGCAGGCCCCAGCCGATGTGCGAGATGCCGTACACCTCCGGATCGTCGAAATACTTCATGTATTCGCGCAGGTATTCCGCCTCGAAACCGCCGTGAATACGGGTGACGAACCCTTGTTCAATCTCCAGCGTGATGCGTTCGCGCGCGTAATTTTTAAACGGCAGCAAGATGTCGCCGACCTCCAGCACCAGCACCCCTTCCGCCTGTTCCTCATTCGGCCAGGTGAACAGGAAACCGCTCGGCCAGTGATCCCAGCGCCCCGGTTCATCGGCATAGCCGTACTCGGTCACCGTCGGGTATTGCCCGAGCGGCGCGCGGAAATCGCTACCGGCGGCGGAGGTCACCTGCATCAGCTTCGCCTGCTCCAGCACGGCGGCGGCGGCCAGCACCCGCGCCTTGTCCTCCGCATTAGGCAACATGCGCGCCAACACCTCCGGCGGCTCCACCGCCAACAGGATGCGGGTGCCGGTTTTCAGGATCTGCTCCTGTTCCGGCGAATGCAGCAGCATCATGGTATCGACGATCAGGTCAGCCGCCTCCAGCGCACGCTGCGCCGCCAGGTTGCCGGTCAGCGCGGTATCGCCGCAATAGGCGGTCATATCGTTGCCCATCGCCCGCGGATGGTTGAACGCCGGCAGTTCGACGGCATACACCCTGGCGCCCAACCGCAGCGCCGCGTCAGTCGCGGCGCGCACCGTACGCGCATCGGAATAATGGCTTTTCAAAATCGCCACGCTCTGCGAAGCATCGACTTTTGACAGCGTAAGCACCTGCTCGAACAGCTGTACCAACTGGGTTTCATTGACCGCCATGGCCTGTCTCCTGTCTCGTCAAAGATGTCCGACGCCCACAAGGCGGCGGTGATTTTTCAAACAATTTAAAGTGAACACACTCGTTTTTATCTAAGTCAAAAAAGAAAAGAAAAGCAAGTCGCGAATATTCATCATAAGAAAGTCCTATTTCATCCTTTGCAAATCCTGTGATTAACATGAGTTTAACAGTAATGCGCTGTCAATTAGCGTGAGCGAGATCTGATTTAACACTTTTGCAACTTTGCGTTATCTAGTGCATACACTATAAATCGATCGTCCAGTCATGTGCTGGACCTACGCTGAAAAAAGCCAACAGACAGGGGGAACATGATGAGCAAACAACCACGCATCGCCGTCGTCGGCGCCGGGCTGGGGGGCGCTGCCGCCGCCGGGCTGCTGCAAAAAGCCGGCTTTACCGTCGATCTGTATGAACAGAGTCCGGCGTTCTCACGCCTTGGCGCCGGCATTCACATGGGGCCGAACGTACTGAAGATTTTCCGCCGTCTCGGTATTGAGCAGCGGTTGGAGCAGATGGCGTCTCATCCCGATTTCTGGTTCAGCCGCGATGCAGAGAGCGGCGACTATCTCTCGCGCATCGAACTGGGCGCCTTCGCCCGCCGGGAGTACGGCGCTGCCTATGTGACGGTACACCGCGGCGATCTTCAGGCATTGCAGCTTTCCGCGCTGCAGCCCGGCACCCTGCACTTCGGCAAATGTCTGAGCAAGATTGAAGATCGCGGTGACGAGGTGGTGTTGAACTTCGTCGACGGCACTTCTGCCCACGCTGATATCGTGATCGGCGCCGACGGCATCAACTCGCGCATCCGCGAGCATCTGCTGGGCGCCGAAGCGCCGACCTACAGTGGCTGGGTGGCCCACCGCGCGCTGATCCGCGGCGATAAGCTGGCGAAATACAATCTGACGTTCGAGGACTGTGTGAAGTGGTGGTCGGCGGACCGCCATCTGATGGTCTACTACACCACCCAACGGCGCGACGAGTATTACTACGTGAGCGGCGTGCCGCACCCGGCCTGGGATTTCCAGGGCAGTTTCATCGACAGCAGCCGCGAAGAGATGTTCGAAACGTTTGCCGGCTACCACCCGATCGTGCAAGCGCTGATCGAATCCAGCGAGCAGGTCACCAAATGGCCATTGCTGAACCGCAAACCGCTGCCGCTGTGGAGCGAAGGCCGTCTGGTGCTGCTCGGCGACGCCTGCCACCCGATGAAACCGCACATGGCCCAGGGCGCGGCGATGGCGATCGAAGACGCCGCCATGCTAACCCGCTGCCTGCAGGAAACCGGCCTCGGCGACTACCGCACCGCCTTCCAGCTGTATGAGGCCAACCGTAAAGAGCGCGCATCCAGGGTTCAGGCGGTGTCCAATGCCAACACCTTCCTGCGTACCCAGGAAGATCCGGCCTGGGTCTACGGCTATGACCTGTACGCGCAAGCGCTGAAATCGGAGAACGCCGCATGAGCACCTTCCTCTACGGCGCTCACGTTCACGCCAACGACATTCGCCAACACTACCTGCGCTACGGCGGCCACGGCCCGGCGCTGATCCTGATCCCCGGCATCACCAGCCCGGCGATCACCTGGGGCTTCGTCGCCGAACGGCTGGGGGAAAAATACGACGTCTATGTGCTCGATGTCCGCGGCCGCGGTTTGTCGTCCAGCGGCCCGGAACTGGCTTATGACGCAGAGACCTGCGCACAGGACGTCAACGCCTTCGCCGCTGCGTTGGCCCTGGACAGTTACGCCCTGCTCGGCCATTCGATGGGCGCCCGCTTCGCCCTGCGCGCCGCCGTTTTGCAGCCCGCCGGCGTGCGGCGGCTGGTGCTGGTCGACCCGCCGGTTTCCGGCCCCGGCCGCCGTGCCTATCCCGGCCAATGGCCGTGGTACGCCGACTCCATCCGGCAGTCGCTGCCGGGCATGAACGCCGAGCAGATGCGCGCCTTCTGCCCGACCTGGAGCGAAGAGCAGCGCCGGCTGCGCGCCGAATGGCTGCATACCTGCTACGAACCGGCGATCCAACGCGCCTACGACGATTTTCATCAGGTGGACAGCCACCGCGACTATCCGCGGCTGACCATGCCGACGCTGCTGATGGCCGCGGGCAAAGGCGGCGTCATTCAGCCCGAAGACCGGGCGGAGATCCGCGCGCTGCAGCCGGAGATCGCCATCGTCGAGGTCGAGAACGCCGGACACATGATCCCGTGGGACGATTTCGACGGATTCTTCCGCGCCCTGGGCGATTTTCTGGATTAACTGAGGAACACCGACATGAGCAACCACTACCGCATCGGCCAGATCGTACCCAGCTCCAACACCACGATGGAAACCGAGATCCCGGCGATGCTGGGCGCGCGCCAGCTGATACGCCCGGAGCGCTTCACCTTTCACTCCAGCCGCATGCGCATGAAACACGTCAATAAAGAAGAACTGGCGGCGATGGACGCCGAGTCCGATCGCTGCGCGCTGGAGCTCTCCGACGCGCGGGTCGACGTGCTCGGCTACGCCTGCCTGGTGGCCATCATGGCGATGGGACTGGGTTACCACCGCGAATCGCAGGCCCGGCTGGCGCAGGTGACGAAAGACAATCAGGCCGCCGCGCCGGTTATCAGCAGCGCCGGCGCGCTGGTCAACGGCCTGAAGGTGATCGGCGCCAAACGCATCGCGCTGGTGGCGCCCTACATGAAACCGCTGACCCAGCTGGTGGTGGACTACATCCAGCACGAAGGCATTGAGGTCAAGGTATGGCGCGCGCTGGAAATCCCGGACAACCTCGAAGTCGGCCGGCACGATCCGGCCAGGCTGCCGGGGATCGTCGCCGAGATGGATTTACGCGAGGTCGATGCTATCGTGCTGTCCGCCTGCGTGCAGATGCCTTCGCTGCCGGCCGTTCCGACGGTGGAGGCCCAAACCGGCAAACCGGTGATCACCGCCGCCATCGCCACCACTTACGCGATGCTGACCGCGCTGGAGCTGGAGCCGATCGTCCCCGGCGCCGGCGCCCTGCTGTCCGGCGCCTATTGAGGAGGCAGAATGAACGACACCCTCAGCGACAACTATCGCGGTGTCTGGGGCCAACGCCTCGGCTTCGGCCGGCGTCCGGCGCTGCTGGCGATCGACTTTATGCAGGCCTACACCACCGAAGGCGCGCCGCTGTTCGCGCCGGGCGTGGTGAGCGCGGTCGAGGAAAGCCGCGAGCTGCTGGCCTGTGCGCGCCGCACGGGAATTCCGGTGATCCACACCCACATCCGCTATCATGCAGGCCATTTTGCCGACGGCGGCCTGTGGGTCAAAAAAGCACCGGTGATGAAGGACATGGTGGCGGGCAACCCGCTGGCGGCGTTCTGCCCGCCGGTGGCACCGCTGGCCGATGAGGTGGTGCTGAGCAAGCAATACGCCAGCGCCTTCTTCGGCACCGCGCTGGCGCCGCTGCTGGTGGCGCAAGGGATCGACACGCTGCTGATGATCGGCTGCTCCACCAGCGGCTGCATCCGCGCCAGCGCGGTGGACGCGGTGCAACACGGCTTTCGCGCCATGGTGGTGCGCGAGTGCGTCGGCGATCGTCACCCCGGCCCGCACGAAGCCAACCTGTTCGACATCGACAGCAAATACGGCGACGTGGTGCACAAACGGGAGGCACTCGACTACCTGAACCGGTTATGAATCAACGATTCACCTGCAACGACAATAACGAAGGCGCAAACAGCGCCTCACGCGACCGCCCGAAACAGGGCGGCGCCCATGCAACGCAAACACAACAGGCGCCTCCTGCGGAGGCCAACACGCACCACCTGGAGACAACATCATGGCCATTGTCGACACCCCGCTGGCGGGGAAAGCGGACGCAGAATCGCTGCTGCTGTACCGCAAAATCACCTGGAAACTGATCCCGTTTCTTTGCCTGTGTTACCTGGCGGCCTACCTCGATCGCATCAACGTCGGGCTGGCCAAGCTGCAGATGGCCGATGCGCTGCAGCTGAGCGAAGCGGCTTTCGGCCTGGGTGCCGGGCTGTTCTTCGTCGGCTATATTCTGTTCGAGGTGCCGAGCAACCTGATCCTGCAGCGCGTCGGCGCCAAGATGTGGATCGCACGCATCATGATCACCTGGGGGCTGCTGTCCACCATCACGATGTTCGTTACTACGCCGACCCAGTTCTACGTCATCCGCTTTCTGCTCGGCGTGGCAGAAGCCGGTTTCCTGCCCGGCGTGCTCTTTTACCTGACGCTGTGGTTCCCGACCTATCGCCGCGGCCGCATCATCGCGCTGTTCATGATCGGTCTGCCGTTGTCCAGCGTGATCGGCGGGCCGCTCTCCGGCTGGATCATGGGCCATTTCGACATGCGCCACGGGCTGCACGGCTGGCAGTGGCTGTTTTTGCTGGAGGGCATTCCCAGCGTGCTGTTAGGCGTGCTGACCTTCTGGCTGTTGCCTAACACCTACCAGCAGGCCAAGTGGCTGACGCCCGAGGAGAAACAGCGCATCGCCGACGATTTGGCGCGTGACGACGCCGAGGCCGATCACAGCAAGCACAGCTTCCGCGACGGCTTCTTCAACCTGAAAGTGTGGATGCTCGGCGGCATCGACTTCGCCATTCTGCTCAGCGCCTACGCCATGGGCTTTTGGATGCCGACCTTCATCAAAACCGCCGGCGTCACCGACATCACCACCATCGGCTACCTGACGGCGATCCCCAGCGTCGCCGCCCTGCTCGGCATGTTGCTGATTGGCAGCAGTTCCGACCGACTGCGCGAACGGCGCTGGCATATCATCGTGCCGTTTATCGTCGGCGCGCTGGCGATGGCCGGCAGCACCTTCTTCACCCACAATGCGCTGGCCACGGTGCTGCTGTTCTCCATCGCCCAGGCGGCAATCATCGGCGCGGTGCCGGTATTCTTCAGCCTGCCGGCTACCTTCCTGCGCGGCACGGCGGCGGCGACCGGCTTCGCGCTGGCCTGTTCGCTGGCCAACATCGCCGGGCTGGTGAGCAATTCGCTGATGGGGCTGGCGCTGGATCTGACCGGCAAGAGCGGTGGCGCGCTCTGGGCCTTCGCCGGCTGCCTGCTGCTCAGCTCGCTGCTGGTGGTGGCCCTGCCGGCCAAGGTGGTGAACCGCTGAATGTCGGCCAAGCCAAAAAAGACGAAGGGCGCATAACGCGCCCTTTTGTTTACTTACCGGGAATGGCCGAACTTACTCGTCTTTCAGCCCGCGGTTGATCAGCATCGGTTCGATGCTCGGCTCTTTGCCGCGCCAGTCGATGTACAGCTTCTCCAGATCCTGGCTGTTGCCGCGCGACAGGATCATGTCGCGGAAGCGCTGGCCGTTTTCGGCGGTCAGGCCACCGTGTTCGGTGAACCACTGGAAGGCGTCGTCCGCCAGCATTTCCGTCCACAGATAGGCGTAGTAGCCCGCGGCGTAGCCGTTACCCCAGATGTGCTGGAAGTAGCTGGAACGGTAGCGCGGCGGCACGTAGCTGAGATCGACCTTGTCTTTTTGCAGCGATTCGGCCTCGAACTTGTCCACGTCCTGCTGCGGCTGGTCGGCCGTCAGCATGTGCCAGTGCATGTCCAGCAGCGCGGCGGACAGCAGTTCGGTCATGCTGTAGCCCTTGTTGAACTTGTCGGCCTTCTTGATCTTGTCGACCAGTTCCTGCGGCATGGCCTCGCCGGTCTGGTAGTGTTTGGCGAAGTGGCTGAACACTTTCGGATCGCTGACCCAGTGCTCGTTGAACTGCGACGGGAACTCGACGAAGTCGCGCGCGGTGTTGGTGCCCGACAGGCTCGGGTATTCCTGATCGGCGAACATGCCGTGCAGCGCATGGCCGAACTCGTGGAACATGGTGATTACGTCATCATACGACAGCAGCGCCGGCTGCCCCGGCGCCGGTTTGGTGAAGTTGGCGACGTTGTAGATCACCGGCTTGGTGCCGTTGAGCTTCGACTGATCGACGAAGTTGCTCATCCAGGCGCCGCCGCCCTTGTTGTCGCGCTTGAAGTAGTCGGTGTAGAACAGCGCCAGCGATTTGCCGTCCTTGTCGAACACTTCATACACCTTGACGTCCGGCTGGTAGACCGGGATGTCCTTGCGCTCTTTGAAGCTGATGCCGTACAGCAGGTTAGCGGCGTAGAACACGCCGTTGTTCAGCACGTTGTTCAGCTCGAAGTAAGGCTTGATCTGCGACTCGTCCAGATCGTACTTGGCCTTGCGCACCTGTTCGGCGTAGAACTGCCAGTCCCAGGCTTGCACCTTGAAATCGCCTTTCTGCTGGTCGATCACCGCCTGAATGTCTTTGGCTTCTCGCTCGGCGCGCGCGGTGGCCGCCGGCACGATGTTGCGCATAAAGCTCAGTGCGGCATCCGGCGTCTTGGCCATCTGGTTTTGCAGTTTCCAGGCGGCGTAGTTCGGGTAGCCCAGCAGCTTGGCCTGCTCGGCGCGCACTTTGGCCAGGCGGGAAATGGTCTGGCGTGTATCGTTGCCATCGCCCTTCTCCGCACGCGTCCAGGAGGCGTCGAACAGCGCTTGGCGGGTATCGCGATCTTTCAGGCTCTGCAGCAGCGGCTGTTGCGTGGTGTTTTGCAGCACCAGCAGCCACTGTTTCTCCAGCTTGCGTTCGGCGGCCGCCTGGGCCGCCGCAGCCAGTTCGCCTTCCGACAGGCCGTCCAGCTTCGCCGGGTCGGTTATCGCCAGCGCGCCGTTTTTGCTCGCCGCCAGCAGTTTGTTGGTGAACTGGGTGCTTAGCGTCGCCGCTTCCTGGTTCAGCGCCTTCAACTTGGCCTTGTCGGCGTCCGACAGGTTGGCGCCGGCCAGCTCGAAGTTCTTGTAGGTCACTTCCACCAGACGGCGCGATTCCGGATCCAGTTTCAGCGCATCGCGATCCTGATAGATGGCCTTGATACGCGCGAACAGCTTGCCGTTGAGCATGATGTCGTCGTTCAATGCCGCCAGCTTCGGCGAGGTTTCTTCATCCAGTTTCTGCAGCGCGTCGCTGGTGTTGGCCGAGGTCATGGCGCCGAACACGTTCATCACTCGCGTCAGCAGCGAGCCGGCCTGCTCCAGCGCCACGAAGGTATTCTTGAAGTTGGGCTTGGCCGGGTTGTTGGCGATCTTCTCCACCTCCTCCCGCTTTTGCTTGATGCCCGCTTCGATCGCCGGCGCGTAGTCGCTCTCCTTGATCAGGTTGAACGGCGGTGCCTGGAACGGCAGACGGCTTTGATAGAAGAACGGATTCTGAGTCTTTTGCTTGTCGTGCTGATTGGCTTCACCGGTCACGGTAGCCTCCTTCGCCTGGCCGCTGGGCAGCGCGCTATGGTCGGCGTGAGGTTGGGTTTCTGCTGCCTGTGCCTGCGCGCCCAGCGCCATGCCGATCGCCAGCACCAATGTGGATAAACGCATCAAATCGAAACTCCTCCATGTTCACGGAATAAGGTCTCGGGGAATCGCTCCCTCTGAGTCACCTCCTAGCTTAGGTGCAGTTGGCAGTTTGAGCAAAAACAAGTGATTAGAAGTTAGCCGCCTCGCCAACCTGCTGTATCAGGAACGTCAGCAACGCGCGTGTTTTGGCCGGCAGATAGCGACGGCCGGGGTAAACGGCATACAGCTGCAACGGCGCCGGCAGCAATGCCAGCGGCACCTCAACCAAACGGCCGTCGGCCAGAAACGGCCGGCAGCCGAGCTCGGAAAGCATGGCGAACCCCACGCCGGCCAAGGCTGCCTTCAGCGCCATCTCCCCGCTGTTGACGCGATAGCGCGTATTGACCGGGACGGTAACGAAGGTTCCGTCCGGGCGGATGAACTGCCACGGCATCCCCTTCAGCGCATCCACCGTGCTGATGCAGGGCAATTGCGTGAATTGTTCAATCGCCGACGACGTCGGCCACTGCGCCAGCAACGCCGGAGCGGCCACCACGATGCAGGGGAAAGACGCCAGCGGCTGCGCGACATAGTCGCTGTCGTCCAGCATGCCCCGGCTGATCATCACCGCCAGATCGACATCATCGAGCAGCGACGTCATACCCGCCAGGTTGGTCACGCAGCTGATTTCGATCTGCGGATGCTGCACGGCGAACGCCGCCAGCGGCTCACCCAACAGGTATGGCCCCACTTCATTGGGCACGCACAGGCGCAGCGGCCCGCGCAGCTGTTGCTGTCGCTCGCTGAGGGTTTGCGCGGTGTGTTCCAGCGACGCCAGCAGCGGCTGGGTGCGTTCATGCAACAGCTGGCCGTTCGGCGTCAACCGCATCGAACGAGTACTACGTTCGAGCAATCGCTGCTCGAGCTGGCGCTCCAGCTGAGAGATGTAGCGGCTGACGTTGGAGGTCGGCATCGCCAGCGCCCGCGCCGCCCCGACGAAGCTCCCCTGTTCCACCACCGCCACGAAAATGCGTAGCAGGTTTAAATCCAATTTGGCGCGCATGATTATCCCACATTTGATAACAAACCATGCCATTTCTACCATCTAATCCCGACCAACGCCAAACGCTACACTGCCGGCCTGATTCTGCAACCCATGGATGCTTATGACACCCGCGAGAAAGCTGACGGCAATAGCGCTGGTCATCGCCTTTATTCAGTTCACCAATGCCCTGGAATACATGGTATTCAACCCGATATTCATCTACATGGCCGCCGATTTTTCCGTGCCCGTCAGCTTCGCCGGCTATGTCAGCGCGGCCTATACGCTGGCGGCGGTGATTTCCGGCATCGGCGCATTTTTCTGGATCGGCAGCGTTGAGAAGCGGCGCTTTCTGCTGCTCAATGTCACGCTGCTGGGCGTGACCACCTTATTGATCGCTGCAACCCAGCAGTTTTACTGGCTGCTGGCACTGCGGCTGTTGGCCGGGCTGTTGGGCGGCACCACGATGGGCGTCGGGATCGGCCTGCTGCTCAACGCCGCACCGGCCACGCTGCACGGCAGAATGTTGGCGACGGTGATCGCATCCTTTTCGTTAGTGAGCATTGTCGGCATGCCGGGCATGCTGTACCTGTGCGAAGTGGCGAGCTGGCGCGCCGCGCTGGTGACTATCGGCGGGCTGTGTCTGCTGGCGGCCGTCTTGGTCGCGCTGTTCGTTCCCAGGGATACGCCGCAGCCACGGGCTACCGCGCCCGTCGCGCTCGATCGCCGGTTGCTGCTGTTCGCCGCCGCCGCCGGCCTGACGCAGTTCAGCCCGATGCTGCTGATCCCGGTGCTGGCGCCGGTGCTCACCCAGCGGCTACAGGTGGCAGACGCGCATTTGCCCTGGCTGTTTCTCATCGGCGGCGTGGCCGGCTATCTGGCGACCGTACTGGCGGGCCGCTGGCTGCAACACTTTGGCGCCGTGACGCTGACGGTGGGTGCCACGCTGTTGCTCCTGGGCAGCCTGTGGCTGGCGGCGCGCGGCGGCGATCGCGGCGAGCTGTTCATGGTCGCGTTTCTCGCGGCGGCCTATGCGCGGCTGGTGGCGATCTCTTCCCTGAGCATGCGCTGGCCGGACGCTCGGCAGCGCGCCGCCTTTGGCGTACTGCAAACCGCCCTGATACACCTGAGCGCCACGGCGGCCTTTTTGCTCTCCTCCGCGTTGCTGAGCAGCGGCCTCACCCCGTTTAGTCTGCAACGCCTGTTATGGCTGTGCGCGCTGAGCGCGGTCGCCGTCGCGCCGCTCAGCGTTTGGCTGCAGGCGCGGCTGCGTCAGCGCGGCGCCTGATAAACCACCTTGCCGTCCACATAGGTGCGATAAATGTTGCGATCGTCCCCCAGCGTCATCAGCACGAACCCTTGTTCCGCCGACGTGGCGCTGTTGGCGTAGCGCAACTGCTGCAGCGGCGTGACCGCCGGATCGAGCACCACGAAATCTGCCTCTTTGCCGACGTTGAAGTTGCCGATTTTGTCGTCCAGCGACAGCGCGCGGGCGCCGCCCAGTGTGGCGTGATAGAACGCTTCTACGGCGGAGAGCCGGTAATGCTGCAGCTGGCCAACTTTGTACGCTTCGCCCAACGTGCGCAGCATATTGAAGGTGGTGCCGGCCCCCACGTCGGTGCCGATGCCGAGCTTCACCCGCTTGCGCCAGGCCTGCTGCAGGTCGAACAGCCCGCTGCCGAGGAACAGGTTGGAGGTGGGGCAAAACGCGATCGCAGAGCGGGTCTCACACAGGCAGTCCCACTCCTGCTCCTCCAGGTGCAGGCAGTGGGCGAACACGCTTTTGCCGCCGGTCATGCCGTAGCGATGGTAAACGTCCAGATAGCTTTGGCTCTGCGGGAACAGCGATTTTACCCAGGCCACTTCCTGCGGATTCTCGCTCAGGTGCGTCTGCAGCCAAACGTCGGGGAATTCTTCGCGCAGCCGCTGCACCTGCGCCAGCAACGCCGGCGTACTGGTGGGCGCAAAGCGCGGCGTAATGGCGTAACCGAGGCGGCCTTTGCCGTGCCAGCGTTCGATCAGCGCACGCGTCTGGCGATAACTTTGCTCCGGCGTTTCCAGCAGCGCCTGCGGCGCATGGCGATCCATCATCACCTTACCGGCGATCAGGCGCATGTTCAGCGCTTGCGCCTGGGTGAACAGCGCATCGACCGACTGCGGATGCACGCTGCCGAACACCAGCGCGGTGGTGGTGCCGTTGCTCAGCAACTCCCGCAGAAAGAAGGCCGACATCTCGTCGGCGTGCTGTTCGCAGCCGTAACGGCTTTCGGTCGGGAAGGTGTAATTGTTTAACCACCCCAGCAGCTGGTCGCCATAGGCGCCAATCATTTCGGTTTGCGGGTAGTGGATGTGGGTATCGATAAAGCCCGGCACGATCGGTTTGTCGCGATACTCCGTGACCGCGAAACCCGGCGGCAACAGCGCCTCACCCTGCTGCCAGCTGCCGAACCAGACGATGACGCCGTCGTTCAGCAGCAACAAACCGTCGGGAATGTGCCGCAGGTATTCGTCGAGCTGTTGCGGTTCCTCCACGCAGGCGGTGATGTCAAAAAAATTGCCACGAATGGCCGTGGTGAATTGCAGTGCCATTATTTTCTTCCTTGTGACGACCGGCCAAGCTCACCTGCGTAATAACCTGCGCTGATGGAACAATGCCTTCTGTAGCCAAAATTAAAGACCGAATTAAGCATAGCAAGCTGTATGCCAACAGGCGGCGATAAAATACATTTTTTAAATAAAGACAAGCAATTAGAGATTGACCTAAAAGCATGGGCCGTCGAAAAAGAATAAAAACAACGCTCAGTCTTTAACGGCGGATAAATAGCAACCGATTGCTTGCCGGAATAACATCTCGCCGCTGCACCTTGACTGGGCAAGCGGATATTTTCGCGACCGTGACGTTTATTTCAACGCGATGTAAAGCGGTCTGGCCCATTCTCTAGGCTACCCGACAAACTTGAAACGATAACCATTCTCAATTATCATCCGCACATCTTTTTGACCAGCAATGCGAAAACCATGTCCGCCACCGCCTCCGCCCCGCACGCCGCGCTGTCGCGCCTTTACGCCACCCACCATGCCTGGTTGCAGGGATGGCTGCGCAGGCGGCTGGGCTGCGCTTTCGACGCGGACGATGTGGCGCAGGACACCTTCATGCGCCTGCTGAAAAACGACGCCGCGGCGACCCTGCGCGAGCCGAAAGATTTTCTGGTCACCGTCGCCAAGCGGGTGATGGTCGATCTGTTTCGCCGCAGAACGCTGGAGCGCGCTTATCTGGAGATGCTGACGCTGATCCCGGAAGGCTGTGCGCCGTCACCGGAGCAGCGCCAGAGCCTGCTGGAAAGCCTGCAGCAGATCGACGCCATGCTCGACGGCCTGGGGCCGAAGGTGAAACAGGCCTTTCTGCTGTCGCAGCTCGAAGGCCTGGGCTATGCAGACATTGCCTTACGCCTCGGCGTGTCGGTCAGTTCGGTTAAAAAATACATGGCCAAGGCTACCGAGCATTGCCTGCTGTTCAGCCTGGAAAACGACGTTTTCTCATGAGCAACGCCATCACCCCCGAGCAGCGTCAGGCGCTGAAGATGGCCGCACACTGGTATGCCCTGCTGTGCGATGAACACGTCACCGACCGCCAGCGCCAACAGTGGCAAGTCTGGCACCAGCAGCATGACGATCACCGTTGGGCCTGGCAGCGCGTCGAGGCGCTGCAAAACCAGCTGCAGGGCGTGCCGGGCAAATTCAGCTACCGCGCGCTCGATCGCGCCGGCCGCCAGGCGGCGATCGAGCGCCGCACCCTGCTGAAAAGTCTGCTGCTGTTGCTGGGCGTGGGCGGCGGCGGTTTCCTTTACCAGTCGCCGTTCGGCCGGGAGCTGCGCGCCGACTACCGCACCGCCACCGGCGAGATCAAACCCATTGTGTTAAGCGACGGCACCCAACTGGTGCTGAACACCGCCAGCGCGGTAGACGTGCATTACGACGATCGCCAACGGCTGATCCGCTTGCACGCCGGGGAGATCAGCCTGGTTACCGGCCGCGACCCTCGGCCGCTGTGGGTGCAAAGCCCGCAGGGAGCGATGCGCGCGCTCGGCACCCGCTTTTTGGTACGTGAGAGCGGCGGCGAGACGCGCCTGACGGTGCTGGAGCATGCGGTCGAAGCGCAGCTGGCGCAGGACGCGCGGCAAACGCGCCGAGTGGAGGCCGGAGAACAGATCGGCTTCAGCGCCACGGCCTTCAGCGAAAAGCAACCGGCTGCGGCGGAGGACGGCTGGCTGCGCGGCGTGCTGAGCGTCAGCCAGTGGCGGCTGGACCGGGTGATCGCCGAACTGGCGCGCTACCGGCGCGGCCACCTGAGCTGCGATCCGGCCGTCGCCGGCCTGCGCGTCAGCGGCAGTTTCCCGCTCAACGATACCGATCGCGCCCTCGCCCTGCTCAGCCAGACCCTGCCGGTGCGCCTGCAGAGCTTTACCCGCTATTGGCTGAAAATCGTCCCCGCCTGAATCTTTTTAAATGAAAATGATAAAAAATCGCATTCTTGATTATCCCTTTTGCTTTGCTCATCCGACTCCCAGGAAAACACTGCAGCAATAAATAAAAAATGATTCAGGAGAAGGTATGAACAACGCTTGGGGAAAGGGAGCGCCGGCTTCGCTTTGGGGAAAACGGGCCACGCCGCTGGCCGTGGCCATTGGTCTGGCCTTCGCCGCACCGCTGACGGCGACCGCCGCCAGCGCCGCTGCAACCTATCACATTCCGGCCGGTGAACTGGACGGCGCGCTGAACGCGTTCGCCGCGCGCGCCGGCATCGCGCTCTCGGTGGACGGCACGCTGACCGCCGGTAAACGTTCGCCTGGCCTGAGCGGCAGCTACGGCGTCGATGACGGCCTGAACGCCCTGCTGGCCGGCAGCGGCCTGCAGGCTAAAGCGCTCGGCAACAACGGCTATACGCTGAACAAACTGCCGCAGCCGCAGAAGGAAGAAGACATCACCGTGGTCGGTGACTGGCTGGCGGAAGGCCGCCAGGTAGACGTGTTCGAACATCCCGGCGCGCGCGACGTGGTGCGCCGCGAAGCATTCGCCAAAACCGGCACCACTACCGTGCGCGAAGCGTTGAACCGCGTGCCGGGCGTGGTGGCGCCGGAAAACAACGGCACCGGCAGCCACGATATGGCGCTGAACTTCGGCATTCGCGGCCTCAACCCGCGCCTCGCCAGCCGCTCTACCGTACTGATGGACGGCATCCCGGTGCCCTTCGCCCCTTACGGCCAACCGCAGTTGTCGCTGGCGCCGGTCTCGCTCGGCAATATGGACGCGATCGACGTGGTGCGCGGCGGCGGCGCGGTGCGCTACGGGCCGCAGAGCGTCGGCGGCGTGGTTAACTTCGTCACCCGCGCCATCCCGAAAACCTTCGGCATGGAGGCCGGCATGCAGGGGCAGCTCAGCCCAACCTCGCGCCAGGATCACCCGAAAGGCACCGGTAACCTGATGATCGGCGGTACCGCCGACAACGGCCTCGGCGCGGCGCTGCTCTACTCCGGCACCCGCGGCAGCGACTGGCGCGAACACAGCGCGACCAAGATCGACGACGTGATGCTGAAAAGCCGTTACGCACCGAACGAGGTGCACAGCTTCAACAGCCTGCTGCAATACTACGAAGGCGAAGCGGAGATGCCGGGCGGCCTGAGCCGGGCGGACTACAACGCCAACCGGTTCCAGTCGACGCGTCCGTACGACAAGTTCTGGGGCCGCCGCCAGCTGGCGAACTTCGGCTATCAGTATCAGCCGGATCAGCAGCACAAGTTCGACGTGCAGAGCTTCTACACGTACACCCTGCGCAGCGGCTATCTGGATCAGGGCAAAAACCTGACGCTGTCGCCGCGCGAATACTGGGTGCGCGGCGTGGAACCGCGCTACAGCCAGAGCTTCCGCTGGGGCGATTCAGCCCATGAGGTGGGCGTCGGCTACCGCTACGTCAGCGAATCCACCCACGAGTTGCGCTACACCAGCAAGGCCAGCACCGGCCGGTTGCCCTCCACCGCCAGCCCGTACGATCGCGACACCCAGTCCGGCACCGAGGCGCACGCCTTTTATATCGACGATCGCATCGATATCGGCGATTGGACCATCACACCGGGCATGCGCTACGAATACATCAAGTCGTATCAGAACAATTACATCAAGAACAACCGCCTCGACGTCAGCTATAACGCGCCGCTGCCGGCGTTGAACGTGATGTATCACCTGAACGAATACTGGAACCTGTACGCCAACACCGAAGGCTCCTTCGGCACCGTGCAATACAGCCAGATGGGTAAAGCGGTCGACAGCGGCAAGATTGAACCCGAGAAGGCGCGCACCTGGGAGCTGGGCACCCGCTACGCCGGCGATGCGCTGACCGGCGAAATCGGGCTGTTCCTGATCAACTTCAACAACCAGTACGATTCCAATCAGGTGGCCGACAGCGTGACCGCGCGCGGCAAAACCCGCCACGCCGGGCTGGAAGGCAGCCTGCGTTACGATCTGTCGCAGCTGACGCCAAAACTGGACGACCTGACCGCCTACGCCAGCTACGCCTACGTCAACGCAACCATCCGCGAAGACGGTGGCTACAAGGGCAATCAGGTGCCGTTCTCACCGAAGCATAAAGGCACACTGGGGCTGGACTACACGCCGGGCAACTGGGCGTTTAACCTTAACGGCGAGTTCCAATCCAGCCAGTTCGCCGACAACGCCAACACCGTGGCGGAAAGCGCCGACGGCAGCACCGGCCGCATTCCCGGCTATATGCTGTGGGGCGTGCGCGCCGCCTATGATTTCGGCCCGGAAATGGCCAGCCTGAATCTGGGCGTCGGCGTGAAAAACCTGCTCAACCACGAGTATTTCACCCGCGCCTATGACGACAACAACAAAGGTCTGTACGTCGGCCAGCCGCGCACCATTTATCTGCAAGGCTCGGTGAAGTTCTGATCCCCGGCGGCGGGCGCGCTTCATCGCGCTCGCCGCCTCACTCACAACGTGACATCGTCACTAAACCTGAGCTTCTCACCTTGCCCAAGCGGCGAAAAATAAGTCGCTTCTGCCGCCAATGCGCGTAATATCGACGATCCGCCCCGATTTATGGGCGCGAATCTTTTGCCGTTCTGGCCTGAAAAGCGAGGGAAAATAAGATGAATCATAATGACCTTTCTCAGTGCCGCGTTGACACCGACCGTTTGTTGATTGCCCCCTTTACCGCAGCAGACGCCGATGATGTTTACCAGGCGATCACCCCCACTCTGACGCGCTTCATGACCTTTGAGCCGGAAGCGTCGCCGGAAGATTTCGCCAACGTCTGGCAAGGCTGGCTGCCGCTGATGCGCGAAGGCGAAGAAGTGATCTTCGTCGCCCGTCGGCGCGAAGACCGGCAGTTCGTCGGCGTCGGCGGCGCGCATAACCTGCGCAGCCGCACCCCGGAGTTGGGCATCTGGGTGAAAGAGGGCCTGCACGGCCAGGGCTACGGCCGCGAAATCGTGCAGAGTATCGCGCGCTGGGCCACCGAACGCTTTCAGCCGCCGCACCTCGTCTACCCGGTGGCCGAACAGAATACCGCCAGCCGCCGTCTGGCCGAATCGCTGGGTGGCGTGCTGGCCGGCCGCTGTGAACGCATCAAGTATGACGCCGTGGTCTACCACCTGCCGCCTCAGCATTGATCCGCACCGGGCCGCCGGCCCGGCTTGGCTTTTTTTCTCTGCGCCACGATAACCGCTGCCACTGCCTGCAGGTTTGTGCTAATGATAGAGGCATGTAGGGTAAAAACAGTTGAGGAACAGCAACATGATTATTTTTGTTACCGGCGCCACCTCCGGTTTCGGCGAGGCCATTGCGCGCCGTTTTATTCGTGAAGGCCATCAGGTGATCGCTGCCGGGCGCCGCCTTGAGCGTCTCGAAGAGCTGCGGGACGAATTAGGCCAAGCGCTGCACATCGTGCGGCTCGACGTGCGCAACCGCGCCGCCATTCAGCAGGCGATTGAGGCACTGCCGGCCGAGCTGCGCCAGATCGACGTGCTGGTGAACAACGCCGGGCTGGCGCTGGGGCTGGAGCCGGCGCACAAGGCCAACGCCGATGACTGGGAAACCATGATCGACACCAACGCCAAAGGGTTGGTGAACATGACCCGCGCGCTGCTGCCGGCCATGGTCGAGCGCAACGTCGGCCATGTGATCAACATCGGCTCCACCGCCGCCAACTGGCCTTACGCCGGCGGCAACGTGTACGGCGCCACCAAAGCGTTCGTCAAGCAATTCAGCCTGGGCCTGCGCGCCGATCTGCACGGCACGCGCATCCGCGTGACCGATATCGAGCCGGGCCTGGTGGGCGGCACCGAATTCTCCAACGTGCGCTTCAAGGGCGATGACGGCAAGGTCAACAAAACCTATGAAGGCGCCGATGCGCTGACGCCGGAAGACATCGCCGAGTCCGTGTTTTGGGTCGCGACGCTGCCGGCGCGCGTCAACATCAACACGCTGGAAATGATGCCGGTCAGCCAGTCCTTCGCCGGGCTGAACATCCACCGCGGCGCCTGATCCCTGATGGCGGGAGGCGACTCCCGCCCTGTTTCCTCAGGCCGCGCGCCAACCGGAAACGATGATCAGCATGCCTGCCAGCGCCACCCCGGCCCCTACCCAGTCCAGCGCCGACAGCTTCACGCCGTCCACCACCCGCAGCCACAGCAGCGCCGTCGCCACATACACGCCGCCGTAGGCCGCGTAGACCCGCCCGCTGGCCGCCGGATGCAGCGTCAACAGCCAGACAAACAACATCAGGCTCAATGCCGCCGGCAGCAATAGCCAGGCGCTGCCCTGTTTCTTGAGCCAAAGATAAGGCAGGAAACAGCCGATAATTTCAGCCAGAGCGGTGGCGAAAAACAACAGCGTGGTTTTTAACATCGGTAGCAGTTTTCTCTCGGTAAATTAAACGAATTGGCGCTTGGCTGGTGAATTCCAGGAGCGCAGTGGTATATTTGTCAACACGCCTGCGGGCGAGGTAACGCCAGTGTCGCCATCATCAGGCGCACTCACTCATAAGGATGAAACGATGAAAACATTTTCGACCCAACGACTGCTGCGCGGGATGCTGCCGGTCGCCATGCTGGCCGTAATGGGCGCCTGGCAGGCGCCGGCGCTGGCCGCCACCTGCACTCAGGGCAGCACCTGTGTCACCGTCGATGGCAAAGGCAGCGGCGCGATGAGCACCGAAGAAGCGCGCCAGAGCAAAGAGCAGTGGAATGATACCAAAACCCTGCGCCATAAGGTTAACACTCGCATAGAGAAAGAGTTCGACAAGGCCGATCGCGCGGCGGATGACGAAGATCGCTGCAACGACAGCAACAACGTCAACGCGTACTGGGAGCCGGACACCCGTAAATGCCTGGATCGCCAGACCGGGCGTCGGATTATTCCTTAATCCGCCTGCGGCGGGCGGGCAAGCGTGAAACCCGGCCGCCGTTACTGCTATCCTGTTACAGGAAGTCCATTGTCTAAAAGGATGACGTGATGAAGAAAACGCTGATATTAACCGCTGTGTTGCTGGCCGGCGCCCCCCTGGCGGCCCTGGCCTCCTGCGAAAGCGTGAAAGCGGACATTTCGCAAAAAATCGTCAATAACGGCGTTCCGGAGTCCGGCTTCAAACTGGAGATCGTGCCTAACGATCAGGCCGACCAAGCGGGCGGCCAAGTGGTCGGCCACTGCGAAAACGACACACAGAAGATCGTCTATACCCGCCTGAACAACGGCGACGATCGCGGTGACGCAGCGCAGACCGGCACCAGCCAGGACACCTCCAACACGCAGTAAGCCGCTTCGGCTACCCAGGGCGCTCAACAGCCGCGCCCTTTTCTTTTCCCTTACGCCTGCTCCGCCTCTTCCTCTTCGCCCTGTGGCCGACAGCGCGCCGGGATCAGCATCGCCGCCGCCAGCGCCAGCAGCGATACCAACGCTGACGCCAAAAACACCCAATGCAGCGAAGCCGCCACCTGCTGGGTCAGCTGCGCCAGCGCTTCGCTCCCCATGCTCTGCCGCGCCGCCGGCTCCATCAGCCGCTGCACCGGATCGTCAATCTCCGGCAAACGCCACTGCAGGTTGAGGTTCAGCGTGGCGCCCAGAATGGCGGTGCCGATAGCCGACCCCACCATGCGGGTAAACACCGTACAGGCAGTGGCGATGCCGCGAATGCTGTAATGCGCCGCGTTCTGCACCGACACTAAAAACGTGGTGTTGCACAGCCCCATGCCGGCGCCGACCATAAACGCCGCCACCCGGCCCCACAGCAGGCCGCCGTTCGGCTGCAGCATCAGCAGGATCAGGCCACCCGCTACCAACAGCAGCGCCCCCAGCAGCGCCGTAGCGCGATACGAGGTCATCAGCATCAAACGGCCACTCAGCGTGCTGGCCAGCGGCCAACCGATCGACATCAGCGCCAGCGTGGTGCCCGCCTCCAACGGCGAACCGCCCATCACGCCCTGAATGAAGGTCGGCAGGAAGGCGCTGATGCCCATCATCGCCGCGCCGATCACCAGCCCGCCGATGTTACCGGCGACGATCACCCGGCTTTGCCACAGCGCCAGCGGGAATAGCGGTTCGACCGCACGCCGCTCCTGGCGGACAAGCAACGCCAGCGACGCCGCCGCCAGCGCAAGCAACGGCGCCACCCACCATCCCAGGCTTTCCATCTGCAACAGCGCCAGCAGCAGCGCCGAAACGAACAGCGTCAGCCAGGCGGTGCCCGCCAGATCCAGCGCGTGCCGCCGCAGCTGCTGATGCGCCGGCAGATAGCGCCAGAGGAAGAACATCGCCAGCAGGCCGATCGGCAGGTTGACCCAGAACACCAGCGCCCACGGCAGATGCTGCACGATAAACGCGCCCAGCAGCGGGCCGATGATCGCCGACACGCCCCACACGCTCGACAGGTAGCCCATCACCTTCGGCCGCTCGGTGGCGCTGTAGATGTCGCCGATGATGGTGGAGGCGATCGGCATGATGGCGCCGGCGCCCAGCCCCTGCAATAAACGGAAGCCGATCAGCCAATACATGTCGGGGGCGAAGCCGCACAGCACCGATCCCAACAGGAACAGCGTGGCGCCGAAGAAGAACACCCGCTTGCGGCCGTAGAGATCCGCCAGCCGCCCGTAGATGGGAATGGTGATCGCCTGCGCCAGCAAATAGACCGCGAACACCCAGCCCAACAGCGAGAAACCGCCGAGATCGCCGATGATGGTCGGCATGGCAGTGGCGACGATGGTGGCTTCGATCGCCGACATGAACATCGCCAGCATGCAGGCGATCAGAATCAACGGGCGGTGGGCGATGGGTGCGGGTGAAACGTTATTTGTCATGGCGTTATGCAGGTTTCCTGGCGTTTTTATTTTCCCTGAGTATATCAGCAAGCGCCTGCGCCAAGTCTATCCGCCCTCACATCCTGCCTTTGCCGACGGCGAATCGCACCATTTGGACCAATTGTTACGGCGTAACGTTTTGCTGTGGATTTTTTTCACTTTCCACGCATCCCAGCGCTGACGCGGGCTGAGGCGCCGATCCGCGTAATCTCAATCAACTGATTTTGTTAATAAAACTTGGCATGGTCAACGACAGGGTGCTATACCTTCCCTAGCCGGGGTCATTGGGCTTCGTGCTTTCTCTAGTTTAAATATCAGTATCTTATGCTGATTAACTCACGTATTGAGCCACCGTTCAGCACGCTATGCCGAACACACCCTTCGCTCAATGTCGCTAACCTCATGCGAAACGCCCGTTTTGTACCGCCACGCCTGCCGGGCTGTGGGTAACAATCAGAGCGGAATGCGCCGTCTCGTCGGCCGCTCCGCGCAACGGAGGACGCAACATCATGCACAAGTCAGCGCCATACCGGCGCCTGCTCCTCGGGAGCCTGCTGTTCATCGCCGTCATTGCGCTGCTGGTTTACGGCATCGGTTGGGAGACCCTCAAGTCGCGCCGGGAAGATTTGATTTACCTCGGCCAGCAGCACATGTTCCTGGTGGTGTGTTCCATGCTGCTGTCGCTGCTGGTCGGCATTCCCAGCGGCATCCTGCTGAGCCGCCCCTTCGCCCGCCGCTGGGCGGAGCACGTGATGCAGATCTTTAACGTCGGCAACACCCTGCCGCCGCTGGCGGTGTTGGCGCTGGCGATGGTGATCATCGGCATCGGTGACCGGCCGGCGGTGGTGGCGCTGTTCCTCGCCTCACTGCTGCCTATCGTGCGCAATACCTATGCCGGCCTGCGTTCGGTGCCGCCGGCGCTGGTCGAGGCCGCCAACGGTATTGGCATGACAGCCGGGCAACGGCTGCGCCAGGTCGAACTGCCCAACGCACTGCCGGTGATCTTCGCCGGGGTGCGCATCGCGATGGCGATCAACGTCGGCACTGCGCCGCTGGCGTTTTTGATCGGCGCCAGCAGCTACGGCGAACTGATCTTCCCCGGCATCTACCTGAACGACTTCCCGACGCTGATCCTCGGCGCCGCCGCCACCGCGCTGATCGCCCTGCTGCTCGATCTGGCGCTGGCCGGACTCGGCCGCCGGCTCAGCCCACATACCGCATCCTGACGGGAGAAACGCGATGACTCGATGGTTACAACACCTCCGCCACGCGCTGCTGTTCTCCTTGCTGATGTTCGGCGCGGCCGCCTGGGCCGCCCCGCTGACGCTGGCGAGCAAGAACTTTACCGAACAGCGCATTCTGTCGGCGATCACCGTGCAATATCTGCGGGCCAAAGGTTTTCAGGTCGAACCCAAAACCAATCTGGCCACGGTGATCACCCGCAACGCGATGATCAACAAACAGATCGACATGACCTGGGAATACACCGGCACCTCGCTGATCATCTTTAACCACATCAATAAACGCATGTCGCCTCAGGAGACCTACGCCACAGTGAAAAAGCTCGACGCCAAGCTCGGCCTGGTGTGGCTGCAGCCGGCGGACATGAACAACACCTACGCTTTCGCCATGCAGCGCCGGCGCGCGGAAAAAGAGCAGATTCGCACGATGTCGCAGCTGGTAGCCAAAGTGGAACAAGTGCGTAAAACCGACCCGAAACATAATTGGCTGCTGGGGCTGGATCTGGAATTTGCCGGCCGCTCGGACGGCCTGAAACCGATGCAGGCGCTGTACGACATGCCGCTGGATCGCCCGCAAATCCGCCAGATGGATCCCGGCCTGGTTTACAACGCTATCCGCGACGGCTTCGTCGATGCCGGGTTGGTGTACACCACCGACGGCCGGGTGAAAGGCTTCGATTTGCAGGTGCTCGAAGACGACAAGGGCTATTTCCCGAGCTATGCGGTCACGCCGGTGGTGCGCGCCGACGTGTTGCAAAACACGCCGGGGCTGGAAGATGCGCTGAACACGCTGTCGAAACAGTTCAACAATCAGGTGATCACCGAGCTTAACGCCAAGGTGGATATCGACTACCAGACGCCGCAACAGGTCGCCGACGCGTTCCTCAAGCAACGCGGCCTGATTTAGGGAGGCATGTGATGAATACCCTACTTTACGCCTGGCAAAACTGGGCCTATATCGCCGGATTGACGCTGGAGCACCTGCTGCTGGTGGGCGTCGCCGTCGGCCTGGCGATCCTGATCGGCGTGCCGCTCGGCGTGCTGATCGTTCGCCACAAATGGCTGGCGACGCCGGTGCTGAGCCTGGCCACGCTGGTGCTGACCGTACCCTCCATCGCCCTGTTCGGGCTGATGATCCCGCTGTTTTCCTTAATCGGCCACGGCATCGGCTACGTCCCGGCGATCACCGCGGTGTTCCTCTACTCGCTGCTGCCGATCGTGCGCAACACCCACACCGCGCTCGACAACCTGCCCGGCGGGCTGCGTGAAGCCGGCCGCGGCATCGGCATGACGTTCTGGCAACGCCTGCGCTGGGTAGAGATCCCGGTGGCGCTGCCGGTGATTTTCGGTGGTATTCGCACCGCCGTGGTGATGAATATCGGCGTGATGGCGATAGCCGCGGTGATCGGCGCCGGCGGCCTCGGCCTGCTGCTGCTCAACGGCATCAGCAGCAGCGATATCCGCCAGTTGATTACCGGCGCCGTGATGATCAGCCTGCTGGCGATCGTCCTCGATTGGTTATTGCACCGCTTGCAAATTGCGCTAACGCCCAAGGGGATCCGCTCATGATTAAATTGGAAAATCTGACCAAACAGTTCATGCAGAAGAACGGCACGCCGTTCAACGCCGTCGACAACATCAATCTGGACGTGCCGGAAGGCGAAATCTGCGTGCTGCTCGGCCCTTCCGGCTGTGGCAAAACCACCACGCTGAAGATGATCAACCGCCTGATCGAACCCAGCGGCGGCACTATTCTGATCAACGGTGAAGACACCAGCGCACTGGATACCGTCAGCCTGCGCCGCAAAATCGGCTACGTCATCCAGCAGATCGGCCTGTTCCCCAACATGACCATCGAGGAGAACATCACCGTGGTGCCGCGCATGCTGGGCTGGGACAAAAAACGCTGCCACGATCGCGCCGAGGAGTTGATGAGCATGGTGGCGCTGGATCCCAAGCGCTTTTTGCACCGCTACCCGAAAGAGATGTCCGGCGGACAGCAGCAGCGCATCGGCGTAATCCGCGCGCTGGCGGCCGATCCGCCGGTGCTGCTGATGGATGAACCCTTCGGCGCAGTGGATCCGATCAACCGCGAAACCATCCAGAACGAGTTTCTCGACATGCAGCGCCAGCTGAAAAAGACCGTGATGCTGGTGAGCCACGACATCGATGAAGCGCTGAAACTCGGCGATCGCATCGCGGTGTTCCGCCAAGGCAAAATCGTACAGAACGCCAGCGCCGATGAGCTGCTGGCGCGGCCGGCGAACGAGTTCGTCGCCTCCTTTGTCGGCCAAGACCGCACGCTGAAGCGCCTGCTGCTGGTGCAGGCCGGCGACGTGGCCGATCAGCAGGAAACGGTGACGGTGCGGCGGGAGACGCCGCTAGTGGAAGCGTTCGGGCTGATGGACGATATCGACGCCCGCTCGGTGACGGTGGTGGACGCCGACGGCAAGCCGCTGGGATACGTCAAACGCCGGGAGGCGCGCGGCGCGCCGGGCGTTTGCGCCGACAGCCTGCACCGTTTCCGCGTCACCGCACGGGCGGAGGAGAACCTGCGCGTGGTGCTGTCGAAGCTGTACGAGCACAACACCTCCTGGATGCCGATCGTCGATGAAGACGGCCGCTACAGCGGCGAAATCTCGCAGGATTACATCGCCGACTACCTGAGCTCCGGCCGCACGCGCCGGGTGCTGACGCCGCAATAACTCACTCAGGGGCGCCTGGCGCCCCGCCCAGGCTGCAGTTTGCTAAAGATTCACTGGTCATCGGCCGGAGCGCCAAGCACAATGCGCTGATGACCCTTTGATTTTTCTCACGACGCCGCCCACGCATGAAAAGATTGGTCCACCTGCACCACTATCGCGCCCTGTTGCGCAGCCTGTTTATCGCCGTGTTCATCGGCGTCGCCGCCGCTCTGGCGGTGTGGCTGTTCCACCGTTCGATGATTGGCCTCGAGTGGCTGCTGCTCGGCAATGCCGACGGCAGCCTGGTGGCCGCCGCCGCCGCGCTGCCCGGCTGGCGGCGCGCCCTCACTCCCGCGCTGGGCGGCCTGGCGGCGGGCCTGCTGCTGTATATTCACCAGCGCTATCGCCACCAGCGCCCGGCGGCGCCCACCGACTATATGGAAGCGATTGAGACCGGCAACGGCAAGCTGGACACCGGCGCCAGTCTGGTGAAGTGCCTGGCGTCGCTGCTGGTGGTGTCGAGCGGCAGCGCCATCGGCCGCGAAGGCGCGATGATCCTGCTGGCGGCGCTGGTGGGCTCGCTGTTCGCTCAGCGCTTTACGCACGAGAAAGAGTGGAAACTGTGGGTGGCCTGCGCCGCCGCCGCCGGGATGGCCAGCGCCTATCATGCGCCGCTGGCGGGCAGCCTGTTTATCGCCGAGATCCTGTTCGGCACCCTGATGCTGGCCTCGCTCGGCCCGGTGGTAATCGCCGCGGTCAGCGCGCTGCTGATGACCAACCTGCTCAACGGCGGCCAGGCGCCGCTCTATCTGGTAACGCCGCTTTCCGCCCCCTTGCCGACGCAATACCTGCTGATGGCGCTGGTCGGCGTGGTGGCCGGCGCCGGCGGGCCGCTGTTTTTATGGCTGATGACCGCCACCGGCCACGCCTTCCGCTCGCTGCGGTTGAAGCCGCCGCTGCAGCTGGCGTTGGGCGGCCTGATCGTCGGGCTGCTTTCGCTGCTGTTTCCGCAGGTATGGGGCAATGGTTACAGCGTGGTGCAGGCGCTGCTGATCGCGCCGCCGGGGGTGCTGCTGCTGGGGGCTATCCTGGTGTGCAAGCTGTTGGCGATCCTCGCCAGCAGCGGGTCAGGCGCGCCGGGCGGGGTCTTCACCCCGACGCTGTTCGTCGGCGCCGCCCTCGGTTCGATCATCGGTCAGCTGTTTGGCCTGTGGCCGGGCATGGATGCGGCAGTGCCGCTGCTGCTGGCGCTGACCGGCATGGCTACCTTGCTTGCCGCCACCACCCATGCGCCGATCATGGCGGCGCTGATGGTGTTTGAAATGACCGGCGAATACGCCCTGCTGCCCGGCATTCTGCTCTCGTGCGTGATCGCCACCACCGTGTCGCGCGGCCTGCGGCCGGTGTCGGTGTATCATTCGGCGCCGCCGCCCAAACGCGAAGCTTAGAACTCGCCCTGCTGCAGGGTTTTTCTGAACTGCGGGCACTGCAGGTGCTCGGGTTCAGGGCAATCGACCATGTGGCGTAGCCCGTCGCGCACCTGCACCAGGCGCTGGATATGGCGATCCAGCTCATCCGCCCGCGCCGCCAGCAGCCCGCGATCGAGCGCTATCTTGCCCCGATCGTCAAACAAGGCGCTCATCTCGTCCAGCGTAAAACCGGCCAGGCGCGCCAGCGCGATCAGCCGCAGTTGGTCAAGCACGCCGGCAGCGTATTGGCGGCGCAACCCGTGGCGGCCCGTCGGCGCGATCAGCCCTTTCTTCTCGTAATGCCGCAGCGCGGAAGGCGCGACTCCGCTCAGGCGCGCCACCGCGCCGATATCCAGCTCTTTTACCATTGACTTGAAGCCGACTTTAAGTTGCACACTGTGCGCACCTTATCACGTCACTGAGTCAAGGACACCCCTATGACCCCCGATCTGTTAGTGCGCATACTGTTAACCGGCGTTGGCGCCACCCTCTGCATGGATCTGTGGGCGCTGCTGCTGAAGCGGCGCTTCAGTATCCCTTCCCTCGATTATGCGCTGGTGGGCCGCTGGTTTCTCGGCATGTTCGACGGCCGCTGGTTTCACGCCACCATCGTTACGGCGCCGCCGCGCCGAGGAGAGAGAAAAATCGGCTGGATATTGCACTACGCCATCGGCATCGCGTTTGCCTTTATCCCGATCGGTTTGGCGGGCACCGGGTGGTATGCTGCGCCGGAGCCGTTCATCGCGCTGTTGAGCGGCTGGCTGAGCCTGGCGGCGCCGTTTCTGGTGATGCAGCCCGCGCTGGGCTTTGGCGTGGCGGCGGCGAAAACCGCCTACCCACGAAGAGCGCGGCTCCTCAGCCTGCTCACCCACACGGTGTACGGGCTGGGCCTGCTGATCGCTGCCCGGTTGTTGGCGGTGCTGTGCGCCTAGCGGGCTTACAGCAGCGTGGAAATATCGAGGTAGTGCGCCAATTCGCGCTGCTCCGCACGCGGCAGGTAGGGAATTTCACCCAGCAGCGGCGCAGGTATGCGCTGCTGCAGCGCCGCGATGGTTTCGGCATAGTGCGCTAACCCTGGGTTGATGCGGTTAGCCACCCAGCCCAACAGCGGCAGGCCGTCGTTGATGATCGACTGTGCGGTCAACAGCGCGTGGCTGACGCAGCCCAGCTTGATGCCCACCACCAGCACCACCGGCAGCTGTTCCTGCACCACCCACTCGGCGTAAGGCCGCAGATCGTTCATCAGCACCCGCCAACCGCCGCTGCCTTCCACCACCACCGTATCGGCTTTGGCGGACAGATCCCGCAGACCGCTGCTCATCACACCATAGTTAATGTCCTCGGTCGCATGCGCATGAAACACCTCATCCAGGCAGGTGATGGGATTGATCTCCTCGTAGGACAGCGGCAGGGTTGAGGATGCCTGCAACACCAAAGCGTCTTTATTGCGGATGCCCTCGCTGGTTTCCTGGCAGCGTGCGGCGATCGGTTTGTAGCCTGCCACCGAACGGCCTTCGGCGGCCAGCGCCTGCATCAACCCGCGGGAAACCACGGTTTTACCGACGTCGGTATCCGTGCCTGTCACAAATAAACGCTTCAACATGAATAAAATGCCCCAGAATGCCCCGTTAACAATGTGTCGCCGCACCGGCGGCGAGGAAGTCTTTCGGAAAAATTCTAGGGGATGCTGCCACGTAGGGGCTTGAGGTAGCTCAATCTTTTGCGGGATTAATAAGAAGTTCTGATGTTAGCCCTGCAGCAGCTGCACCAGCAATGAACCGTTGTACAGCGCCTCTTTCACCAGCGCCGCACCGGGCATGGTGCCCTGATTGAAGAACTGCGTGGATTCGACCTTGACCTGCTCGCTGTAGGCCGGCAGCGCCTGCTGGCGAATGCAGGAGGCGATGGCCGGATGCAGGATCTCCGCCGCGCGGTTGAGCGGCGAGCCCACCAGGATCTTCTCCGGATTGAACAGGTTGACCATGATAGCCAGAATGCGCCCCACGCTGTGGCCGACGCCGAGGATGATGTCCCGCGCCAGCTGATCGCCTGCCAGCGCGGCGTCGCACAGCGACTCGACGGTCAGCGGCGCGCCGTGCAGGCTGGAACTCATCGAACCGCTCAGACGCTGCTGGGCGATCTCCAGCATGTTCTCGATGCTGGCCACGGTTTCGAGACAGCCGTGGTTGCCGCAGTAGCAGCGTTTGCCGTAGGGATCGACCTGGGTGTGGCCGATCTCCACCACGCTGTGGCTGCCGGCGTGCAACACATGGCCGCCGGTGATCACCCCGGCGCCGACGTTGTGGTCGATCACCACCTGAATGACGTTCTGGCTGCCGCGCGAGGCGCCGTACAGCGCTTCGGCCATAGTCCAGGCGCTGATATCGTGCTGCAGGTAAACCGGCAGGCCGGTGCGGGTTTCCAGCGCCGGGCCGAGCGGCATTTCCAGCACGTCGTAAAACGGCATGCGGTGCACCACGCCGGACTGCACGTCGATGATACCCGGCAGCGTGATGGCAATCGCCGTCAGCCGCTCCAGCTTGCTTTGGTGGCGGATAAAGAACTGATCGACTTCGGTCAGGATACGTTTCAGCAGCGGTTCGGGGTGTTCGGCCGCCAGCGGCAGCTGCTCCTCGACCACCAGTTTGCTGCTGAGATCGCGCAGCGCCAGCGTGATGCTGCCGCGGCTGATACGGGCGGACAGGTAGTGCCAGGCCTCGGTGTCCAGCACCAGCCCCACCGCCGGGCGGCCTCGGCTGCCGATTTCCTGGTACTCGGTTTCCTTGACCAGGTGAGCTTCCAGCAGTTCGCGCACGATCTTGGTGATGCTGGCGGGCGCCAGCTGCGCGCGTTTTGACAGTTCGATGCGCGAAATCGGACCCAGTTGATCGATTAGCCGATAAACCGCCCCCGCATTGGTCTGTTTGATTTGATCGATATGCCCAGGCTGCCCAACCGCAATCACAAACCTGCTCCTACTATTTTTCGCGCTTCTAAATAAAGACTAGGGGTTATGGTGGGGCTTTTGTCATACAGCGTCAACTATTTGATTCGTTATGTGATTTGCTGCACAAATTCCTCGCAATTTCAGCGTGAATTGATTTTTATTTGCCCAAGCTCAACGTCATTTCAGCATCAACGCCATCAGCGCCTGCGCGGCGGCGGTCAGCGGCCGCCGGCGGTGATGCACCAGCCACACTTCGGTCGTGGCGTCCGGCTCCGCCAGCGGCAAATAGCGCACGCCATCCACCCGCACCCGGGCGAAAGAAGCCGGCAAAATCGACACCCCCAACCCGGCGGAAACCAGCCCGATGATGGTCATCGCTTCCCCCACTTCCTGGGTGATATACGGGGTAATGCCGGCCTTGCCGAGCAGCAGCAAAATTTCGTCGTACAGCGCGGTGCCCACTTCGCGCGAGAAGAACACGAACGGCTCCTGCGCCAGATGTTGGAAACGCAGCGTGCCGCCGGGCGTTTCCGCCAGCGGATGCCCTTCCGGCACCACCGCCACCAGCGGTTCGCGCAGCAGCAGCTGATAGTGGAGCGCCTCCGGCAGCCGCGTGTTGCGCATCACCCCCAGATCCAGCTCACCGTTCAGCAACGGCTCGATCTGCTGTTTGGTGTTGATTTCGCGCATTTTGATATGCACCTGCGGAGAGTGCTGACGAAAGGCGCGCAGGCTGCGCGACACCACGCCGATAAAGGGCGCGGAAGAGGTAAAGCCGATGGTCATTTCCCCCAGCTCGCCGCGATCCAGACGCGCCGCCTTTTCCGCCGCACGCCCGACCTGATCGAGCACCTGATAGGCTTCTTTGAGGAACATCTCCCCGGCCTGGGTCAAACTGACGTTGCGGTTGTTGCGCGCCAGCAGCCGCGCGCCGACCATCTCTTCCAATGCCTGGATTTGTTGGCTGAGCGGCGGCTGGGAGATCCGCAGCCGTTCGGCGGCGCGGCCAAAATGCAGCTCCTCCGCCACGGCGATAAAGTAACGCAGGTGTCTCAATTCGATATTCATATTTAAAACATCTTAATTTTAATTATTAATATATTAGACAAAAAATTCGCCGCTCCCTATCATTTTGTTATCTGTAAAGTGTCTGTTTATCTCCCCGAAGTTCGGTAAGGAAACGCTGTGACAACCCCTGTGCGTTCTGCGGCCGTGATGCCGTCGACGCTGGCCGCCAACGATGACGCGGCCGCTGCGCCAAAAGTAAAACGCTCCACCCTCAACAATAAACTCCCCTATATCGAACGCGGCACGCCGCAGTTTATGCGTGTGACGCTGGCGCTGTTTTCCGCCGGGCTGGCGACCTTCGCGCTGCTCTACTGCGTGCAGCCGATCCTGCCGGTGTTGTCGCAAGATTTCGGCGTATCGCCGGCGGAAAGCAGCCTGTCGCTCTCAGTGTCCACCGGCCTGCTGGCGATCGGCCTGATGTTTACCGGGCCGCTGTCCGACGCCATCGGCCGCAAGTCGGTGATGGTGGTGGCGCTGCTGCTGGCGGCGGTTTGCACGCTGATCTGCGCCTTTATGACCAGCTGGCACGGCATCTTGCTGATGCGCGCGCTGATCGGCCTGTCGCTGAGCGGCGTGGCGGCGGTCGGCATGACCTACCTCAGCGAAGAGATCCACCCCAGCTTCGTCGCTTTTTCGATGGGGCTGTATATCAGCGGCAACTCGATCGGCGGCATGAGCGGCCGCCTGGTGACCGGGGTGTTGACCGACTTCTTCTCCTGGCGCGTGTCGCTCGGAGTCATCGGGCTGTTCGCCCTCGCCGCCGCCTGCATGTTCTGGCGCATCCTGCCCGCCTCGCGGCATTTTCGCGCCAGCTCGCTGCGCCCGCGCACCCTGCTGATCAACTTCAAGCTGCATTGGCACGATAAGGGCCTGCCGCTGCTGTTTGCGGAAGGTTTCCTGCTGATGGGCAGCTTCGTCACCCTGTTCAACTACATCGGCTATCGCCTGCTGGCGGATCCTTACCACCTGAGCCAGGCGATCGTCGGCCTGCTGTCGGTGGTGTACCTCACCGGCTCCTACAGCTCGCCCAAGGCCGGCGCGCTCACCTCGCGCTTCGGGCGCGGCCCGGTGCTGCTGGCCTCGATCGTGATTATGCTGATCGGGATTCTGATTACCGCGCTGCCGCAGGTGCCGGCTATCTTCATCGGCATGATGCTGTTCACCGCCGGTTTCTTCGCCGCCCACTCGGTGGCCAGCAGCTGGATTGGCCGCCGCGCGCGCCGCGCCAAAGGCCAGGCGTCGTCGCTGTATCTGTTCTGCTATTACGTTGGTTCCAGCGTGGCTGGCACCCTCGGCGGCGTGTTCTGGCACAGCTTCGGCTGGAATGGCGTGGCGGCGTTTATCAGCCTGATGCTGTTGCTGGCGCTGCTGGTGGTGCATTACCTGAAACGCCTGCCGGAAGCGGCTCGTCTCTGATCTGAAAAGGAAAAGCCGCGGTGGTTTGCCGCGGCTGGTCATGTCAGCGCCTATGATTATTGGCCCGTTTTCCAGCGAGTTCGCAGGTACTCCACCGCCTTGTCCGTTTGCGGCTCAGTCAGATAACGTTGCCGGAACAGTATGGTTCCTCCCATTCCCGGCAGGCTCTCGTTGAGATCCAGCTGCCTTTTCAGCTCGGGGACGCCGCCGTCGACGGTCCAGGCCGGCTCGCTGGCGGCAGGCGTACCCACTTTATACAGCGCCACCCCGGCATAGAGCCGGACCGGCGTGCCTTTCACCACCTCGGCCCACCAGTTGGCCAGCACATCGTAGCGAACAATGGCACGGTCAAAAGGCCAATACAGCTGCGGCGCGATGTAATCGAGCAGCCCCAGTTTTACCCACTGGCGCGTATCGGCATAGGCCGTATCGTACGATGGCGCGCCGGCCCGCGTCTCTGAGCCGTCAGGATCGTCCGCCTTGTTTCGCCAGACGCCCGCCGGGCTGACGCCAAACGCAACTGCGGGCTTCAATGCTCGAACGGTGGCTGAAACCTGTTTTATCAATTGCAGCGTGTTGTCCCTGCGCCAGGCGGCTTTGTCTGCAAATCCTTTTCCGTATGCGCGATACGTTCGTTCATCATCCAGCGGCGATTGGGACGTTTCGTAATAGAAATAATCGTCAAACTGAATGCCGTCGACCTCATAGTTTTTGACAATTTCAGTCACCACGCTGGTGATCCAGTTGCGCACGTCGGGCAGGCCGGGATCGAGCACGAAGCGCTCATTGGCCGTGCGTATCCAGTCGGGATGCAGCGCATAGACGCTGGCCGGCGGGGACTGCAGCGTATGATTGAGTGCGTCAATCGTTTGTGGGCGGGTATTCATGGAAACCCGGTAAGGATTCAGCCAGGCATGGACTTTGATGCCGCGCCGGTGCGCTTCTTTCAGCATAAAGGCCAGCGGATCATAACCGGGATCCTGGCCCACGGTGCCGGTCAATACCTCAGACCAAGGCAAGATGTTGGAGCGCCACAGGGCCGAGCCGTCCGGTTTAACTTGAAAATACACTGCGTTAATCCCGGTTTTCACCATCTCATCCAGCGCCTCCGTCAGCCCCTGTTTCTGCAGGCGAACCCGCTCTTGCGCGGTTTCCGCTTTCAGGGAGGCCGCCGGCGGCCAGTCCAGCCCAATAACCGTAGCCAGCCAGATGCCCCGCATCGGCGTTATCGGCGGGGTCGGCTGCGGGGGCTTCTCTGGTTCGGGCGGTTTGGCGCATCCGCTCACGCCCAGCATGGCGGCCATCAACAGCCATCCGCCTAATTTTGTTGCGCCTGTCGGCATTCTGGTTCTCCTTCCGTGAGTGACGGTTATCCCATGTCGTTTCGTGCCGGGCAAGAAACTGCCCGATTTTTCAGTGCTTTTTAGCTGCCGGCATCGCCCTATTCAGACGACGCCGGTGCCCTTATCCCATTACCAGCTCAGCCCCGTCCCGCGAGGGAACGCCACCTTGCCCGTATTGGTTTCCACATCGTAGTCATGCCAGGTGTTGACCGGTAATTTACCTTGCGGTTTGATTTTGCCCGTCAGCACCTGCGCCAAAGAGACCATCGAAGGGCCACGCCACACGCCGCTGTCATAACCGTAGTAGGAGTAGGTGGCGACGGCCGCCTCCACCTCTGCGGCATAGTTCACGATATCGTAAGGGGCGCGCAGTGAGAGGTGAACGCGTTTTTTCCCCTGCTCGGCGGCGTATTTCAACCAGCCCGGATAAGGGCTGCTGTCATTGCTCGCTCCGGTTGCAGAGGTTACGACCCCATCCTGTTCAGCCGGCGTAAAGCGGGTTGAGAGGGTTCCGAGCAAGAACACGTCGCAGCCGGCAATATGCTCCCTAACCAGGGCATCGCTCAGCTCCGTTTCCTTCGCGGCAACGACGTTTTGATACCCCTCCTGCGCCATCACGCGCGCAATGCCGCTGGCCTGCTCGCCCCACGGCGTCAGAATAAAGTAGCGCAGCGCCTTGTCCTTGAACGGCAACAGGCTGTGGCGATTGATAACCACGGTAATGGAACGATCGGCGATACGTTTTTCCAGCTTGTGCGCTGACGACGCAACGTCGTTGGAACACGGCTTCTCGCTATGCCCCAGCAGGCTATGGCGTAATTTGAGACGCAGAATTCGCTCGACCGAAGCATCGATATCGGCCTCGCTGAGATGCCCTGTTTTCACTCTGCCCGCAAGGTAACGGATCAGGTCCGGCAGCAGGCTCGCCTGGGCCGGCGAGGCGATGCTGACAGGCATCAAGGCAATATCCACCCCGGCGGCAAAGACGTTTTCAGCCGCTCCTTGCTGGCTGAAATGCTCGGCAATCGCGCCCATATCCAGGGCATCTGAAATCGTTACGCCGGAATACCCCAACTCATTGCGCAGGATCTGGGTCTGAATTTCATGCGACATGGTGGCGGGCACCGTGATTTTTTCACCGCTACGGGTGTCTATCTGGCGGTTATCCAATGCCGGGTACTGAATATGTGCGGTCATGACCATGTCCGGTGCGGCGCAGCGATCGATGGCCTGCTTGTACGGGGCGATATCGATGGCAAAGGCCTCTTCCCGCGTGCGATCGACGCGCGGCAGACCGGTATGCGAGTCAGTGGAGGTGCTGCCATGGCCGGGGAAGTGTTTATACGCGGTGATCAGCCCCTGCTGTTTCATGCCCGCCACCATTTTCTCTGCCAGACGAGAAACGTTGTTCTTATCATCGCTGAAGGCGCGAACGTTAATCACCGGGTTGAACGGGTTGGTGTTGACATCCACGACCGGGGCAAAGTTGGTATTGATATGCAACGCGCGCATATCCTGGGCCATCAGCTTGCCCTGTTCAACGGCGAGCTGTTTATCCGCCCCCCCTTCAATCGCCGCCGCCAGCGCCATATTACCGGGGAATGAGGCATAATCGCCGCGCGGCAGCCGGAACACGTTACCGCCTTCGTTATCCGTGCCTATAAACAAACGAATGCCCGCGCGGGTTTTCATCGCAGCATACCAGGCCGTCAAGGTTTTGATTTGCTGCTTGTCTTTAAGGTTATTGGCAAACAGGATCACCCCACCCACGTGGTTATCGGCGATCAGCTTGCCGATGGCTTCATCGGGAACGGTCATATCCTGATTGCTGCTACCGTTCTGATCCCAGTAGCGAAAATCCAGCATGATTTTTTGCCCGATCTTCTCTTCCAGCGTCATGTTTTTGACTTTCTGTTTAATATCCACAGTAAACCTCCGTTTAAAGCACCCGTTAATGACAGAAGAAAAGATAACCCTAAGGGCTCATAGCGTCCTGCCATTCTGTTTGTTCCAGTCATTGGACAACGGCAAATGACAAATGGATTAAACAAAAAACAAACGAACAGGAGAAAATCCATCAATGAATCAAAACACTACGCATGCCGGGTGTATTACGAGCCCTGCTGCCGGAGACCGTTATGGCGTGTTTTCCGCTGGTAAGCCGGGTGGCCAGCGAGGCTACCTCTGGCTCAGCTGCCGATGTTGCCCCCAATCCGCCACTCCTCTATAGTATGTTGTAACTAAAATAGGAGCCTGCGATGAGCAGATACGATGTGATTGGCCGGATGAACGCCTGCTTTACCGAGCTGGAACAGGCGCTCGGCGCGTTGCAGCAGCAGATCGCCCCGCTGCGGTTGCTGGCGGCGCGGGTGTTCAGCCTGCCTGAGGTTGAAAAAGGCCAGGAACATCAGGCCATCTCGCATATCGCGGTCGAACAGCATGTGGGACAAGCGGCTCGCGATATGGCGCTGGATCACTATCAGCGGCTGTTCATCCACCATAACCGCGAGAATGTCAGCAGCAAGGCCGCCGTGCGCCTGCCCGGCGTCATCTGTCTGGCCGTGGAGCAGCCGGAGTATCAGGCGCTGCAAGCGCAGCTGGCGCTCATCAATCGCTTGAAGGGCGAACTGGAACAGATTATCACCGTCGATTCCGGCCTGGCGCCGGAGCAGCGTTTCGAATTCGTGCACACCCATCTGCACGGGCTGATTACCCTCAGCGCCTATCGCACCCTCACCGCCCTGGCCAATCCCGATTCCGTGCGCTTCGGATGGGCCAACAAGCACATCATCAAAAACGTCAAGCGAGACGATATCCTGGCACAGCTGGAGAAAAGCCTGAAAGCCGGTCGTGCGGTGCCGCCGCACAGCCGTGAACAGTGGGCCGCCCTGGTGAGCCGCGAGATAGACGACGTCAGCCGCCTGCCGCAGCACGCGACGCTGAAAATCAAGCGGCCGGTCAAAGTGCAGCCAATCGCCCGGGTGTGGTATCAGCAGCAGCAAAAACAGGTGCAACACCCCTGCCCGCTGCCGCTGATCGCTCTGTGTCAGGTAGAGAGCGGCGCCGCAGTGCCGAAGATTGGCGAACTGCTCAACTACGACGTCGACGCGGTGAAACACCGTTACAAACCCGACGCCCGGCCGCTGCGGCTACTGGTGCCGCGCCTGCACTTGTATACCGACGACGCTACTCGCTAAGGGCATACACCCGCAGGCGATGGCCGTCCGGATCTCGCGCCACGAAGGTGTAACCGAACTCCATCTCGGTCGGCGTTTGTTCGATAGGCAACCCGAGTTCGCGCCACTGGTTATAGCGCGCCTCGACCTCTTGCGGATCCTGGCACAAAAAGCCCAATTCCCCGCCACCGCCGGTGAGTGTGGCCACAGGTTTTACCCCCTGTTTGGCCCACATCCCCAGCTTAAAGCCGTTGTTGAGCACGAACAGGGCGAAGCCGGGGGAAAGTTCTACCGGCGCCTGCCCCAGTAAGCGTTGATAAAAGGCGGCGCTGTTCAGCGGGTTATCGACATAAAGCAGGGTCATGCTGGGAAGGGTCATCGGTCTGTCCTCTGAATGATGGGAACCGGCCGGTTCCCGATAGGCACAGACTAAGGGGTGCGACTGACAGTTTATGGCAGCAGCGTGCCGCTATTGCTCCGCAATGCCCTCGCTGAGGCGCCACTCTTTCAGCAGCCGCCGCCGGCCGCGCGGATAGCGCTGTTCCAACGGCGTAGCGGCCTGAATGCGATCGAGGCGAAAATGGCGAAACGCCTGGCGCCGCTCGCACCAGGCGACCAGCATCTGGAACTGCTCGAAAAAACCCAGCGCAAAGGGCCACAGCAGGCGTTCGCTGCGCTGCCCCGCCAGATCGAGATAGTCGATATGCAGCTTGCGCTCGCGGCGGATGGTGTCACGGATCAGCACCCGCATTTCATCCGCCACCGGCGGCGCCTGGACCGGCGCGATCAACAGCGTGTTAGCCTCCAGCTCCTCCCGCAGCGCCGGCGGCAGAACGTCGGCGATCTTGGCGAGCGCCTGGCCCGCCGCGCTCGCCAGCTGGCTGTCGCCGCGGCGGCTGACCCAGCGCATGCCCAGCACCAGCGCCTCTGTCTCCGCCTGCGAAAACATCAGCGGCGGCAGCATAAAGCCGGGGCGCAGCACATAGCCGACGCCCGCCTCGCCGACGATCTCCGCCCCCTGCTGCTGCAGCGTGGCGATATCGCGATACAACGTGCGCATGCTGATGCCCAGCGTTTGCGCCAGCGCATGGCCCGCCACCGGATAACGATGGCTGCGCAGCAGCTGCATCAGATCGAGTAAACGTTGTGCGCGCGACATCTTAATTTCTCCATAAAAAAGGGCTTACCTCAGTAAGCCCCCGGTTGCTTCACAAATCAATCATTTCTGCATGCTGCCGACCATCGCTTCCGGCCGCACCCACTCGTCGAACTGCGCTTCGGTCAGGTAGCCGAGCTTCAGCGCCGCGGCTTTGAGCGTCAGCCCTTCCTTGTGCGCTTTCTTGGCGATTTCTGCCGCCTTGTCGTAGCCGATGTGGGTGTTGAGCGCCGTCACCAGCATCAGCGATTCGTTCAACAATTGGGTGATGCGATCGCGGTTCGGTTCGATACCCACCGCACAGTGCTCGTTGAAGCCCTGCATGCCGTCGGCCAGCAGGCGAATCGACTGCAGGTAGTTGTGGATCACCATCGGGCGGAACACGTTCAGCTCGAAGTTGCCGGAAGCGCCCCCGATGTTCACCGCCACATCATTGCCCAGCACCTGGGCGCACAGCATGGTCATTGCCTCGCATTGGGTCGGGTTGACCTTGCCCGGCATGATGGAGCTGCCCGGCTCGTTCTCCGGGATCGAAATCTCGCCGATGCCGCAGCGCGGGCCGGACGCCAACCAGCGCACGTCGTTGGCGATCTTCATCAGCGAGGCCGCCAGCCCTTTCAGCGCGCCATGTCCCTGCACCAACGCGTCGCAGGTCGCCAGCGCTTCGAACTTGTTCGGGGCGGTAACGAACGGCTGATGGGTCAATTCCGCCAGCGCTTTAGCGACGCGCACCGCGTACTCCGGATGGGTGTTCAGGCCGGTGCCGACCGCCGTGCCGCCCAGCGCCAGCTCGGCAATGTGCGGGATACTGTCCTCGATATGTTTCAGATTGTGCGCCAGCATCGCCGCCCAACCGGAGATCTCCTGCCCCAGGGTCAGCGGCGTGGCGTCCTGCAGGTGGGTGCGGCCGATTTTGACGATATCGCGGTAGGCTTCGGCCTTGTCGCTCAGCGTCTTGTGCAGCACTTTCAACTCGGGGATCAGGTGTTCGCGCAGTGCAATCACCGCCGCCACGTGCATCGCGGTGGGAAACACGTCATTGGAGCTCTGGCTCTTATTGACGTCGTCGTTCGGGTGCACCTTGCGCTCTTCACCGCGCACGCCGCCCAGCAGCTCGCTGGCGCGGTTGGCCAACACTTCGTTCATGTTCATGTTGGTCTGGGTGCCGGAACCGGTTTGCCAGATGGACAGCGGGAACTGGTCGGCATGGCTGTTCGCCAGCACTTCGTCGGCGGCGTTGATGATGGCGGCGCCCCGCTCGGCCGGCAGTAGCCCCAGATCCACGTTCACCTGCGCAGCGGCGCGCTTGGTCAACGCCAGCGCATGGATCAGCGCGGTCGGCATCTTTTCGGAGGAAATGCGGAAATGCGCCAGCGAACGCTGGGTTTGGGCGCCCCACAGCTTGTCGGCCGGTACTTCGATGGGGCCCATAGAGTCTTTTTCGATACGAACGCCTGCCATCATTGTCTCCTTAGCATAATTCCTAAAATTGTAGGGTTAGGCCGACGCGCTACCCCCCCGTCGGCCTGCACTCCCAGTATAGTGACATAATAACTATTCGCATTAAGAGAGTTATCTCACAGCACGTTTAATCTCTTTTACCCATTAATGTCGCGGTTATTTCCCGCCGCTGAGCCCGCACCGAAATAAACGGCCGGGAATGAATTTGGAAAATAAAAGCGTGGGTGAAATTAACGCGGATGACGCGAATTAAAATTATTGATGCGCTGAGCCTGTAAATGATTGAGCTCATCGATACGTTGTTGCTGCAGATGATTGATCTCGTCGTAGGCGTTTTGCCTTTCATTATGGCGATAGGCCCCGGTCACCACCGCGCCGGCACTGAGCGCCGGCGGCTGCGCCACTGGCGCGATCGCAACGGGAACCGCTACCGGTGCGGGTGCAACGACGATCGGCGCCGGTGCGATCACCACGGCGCGCGGCGCAGCATAAGGATAGCTGACAATCACCGTCGCCTGAGCTGCACCGGTGAAAAGCCCCAACAGCAACAACAGTTTTTTCATGGCAACAAACCTCTTGTTTCGTTAAATCGACTCGTTAGCCGTTACGGTAAAGGAGGCCAGTGCGCAGGTTTAAGCTCGGCGTGTGATCGCCCAGCGCAGCGCGAAAATAATAATAAGGGAATGGCTCAGGCGGTAAAAAATAAATTCAGCCGACATATTTTGACATGCTGAAAAATAAATAATGAGACAGGATGCCCGAACTATCGGCAATAGCTCCGCTTCCCCAAAGAATTATCGATTGGCGGTTTTTTAGAGGCCGTCTTGGGGCTGGCACGCCATTTGAGGCGCCGATCGTTATCACGTTATACTTTGGCCCGTTGCCGGGCGCGACGCTATCCGGCGCTATTTTGATCGCGCCCATGATTTTTCCCGCCGACGCGGGCGTATGATGGTTGTCGGCATAGATTAAGTTAATTTTATAAAATCAGTAAGTTATTGCTACGCAGTGCGGCAATGACGCAGAAGGACGTTTATCGACATGCAAAAAATGACCAACGCGGTACAGAATTACGCCTGGGGCAGCCACGATGCGCTGACCCGTCTTTACGGCATCGCCAACCCCGATAATCAGCCGATGGCCGAACTGTGGATGGGCGCCCATCCCAAGAGCCCTTCCCGCGTGCCGGGCGCCGACGGCGCGCTGCGTTCGCTGCGTGAGCTGATCGATGAGGACCAGCCAAAGCAGCTGGGCGCCGACGTTGCCAACCGCTTTGGCGAGTTGCCGTTCCTGTTTAAAGTGCTGTGCGCCGATCAACCGCTGTCGATCCAGGTTCACCCGAGCAAAGCGGCGGCCGAGGTCGGTTTCGCGAAAGAGAACGCCGCCGGCATCCCGCTGAGCGCCGCCGAACGCAATTACAAAGATCCCAATCACAAGCCCGAGCTGGTCTTCGCCCTGACGCCGTTCCTGGCGATGAACGGCTTTCGCGAATTGGCCGATATCGTTTCCCTGCTGCAGCCGATCGCCGGCGCGCACCACGATATCGCCACCTTCCTGCAGCAGCCGGACACCGCGCATCTGTCCACCCTGTTCGCCAGCCTGTTGACCATGAGCGGCGAGCAAAAGTCGCTGGCGCTTGGCGTATTGAAAGCCGCGCTCAACAACCAGCAGGGCGAACCCTGGGATACCGTGCGCTTTATCGCCGGCTTCTACCCGGACGACAGCGGCCTGTTCTCACCGCTGCTGCTGAACGTGGTGCAGCTCGCGCCGGGCGAGGCGATGTTCCTGTATGCCGAAACGCCGCACGCCTACCTGAAAGGCGTAGCGCTGGAGGTGATGGCCAACTCGGATAACGTGTTGCGCGCAGGGCTGACGCCAAAATTCATCGACGTGCCTGAGCTGCTGGCCAACCTGCAGTTCCGTCCTCAGCCGGCGTCCGGTCTACTGACTCAGCCGGAACAACGCGGCAACGAGCTGTTCTTCCCGATCCCGGTGGAGGACTTCGCCTTCTCGCTGCACGATTTGACCGCCGCACCGCAGGCGCTGGCGCAGCGAAGCGCCGCCATCGTGTTCTGCGTTGCCGGCGAAGCGACGCTGGAAAAATCAGGGCAGTGCCTGACGCTCAAGCCGGGCGAATCCTGCTTTATCGGGGCCTTCGAATCCCCGGTCAACGCCAGCGGCAGCGGCCGCATCGCCCGGGTTTATAACCAGTTGGCCTAACCGTTGATAAATTTCAGCAAATTGCTTGCTGAAAGCGAGAGCTACCCCCACAATTAAACGCCTGCGGGCGTTGTTTGTCGGCCCGAATTTGCCCCCTCCCTCGCAACGGAGGGTTATAAGAAAAAAGGATGAAACAGAGCTATGAAAAAATCGTTAGTCGCTGTCAGCGTCATTGTGGTTCTTGGCGCAGCATGGACCGGGGCATCCTGGTACACCGGGAAACTGATCGAGCAGCACATGGGCGAAGTCGTCGACAACGCCAACGGCCAGCTGAAAGCTTACCTGCCGAAAGCCGGCGTGAAGCTGAGCTATGAAAATTACCAACGCGGCCTGTTCAACAGCCAGGTGCGTCTGGTTCTGCGCTCCGACGGCAGCGACACCGCCAACGGCGCGGAACTGAAACCCGGCGATGAAGTGGCCTTTCTGGAAACCATCGACCACGGTCCATTCCCCTTCGCTCAGCTGAAGAAATTCAACCTGCTGCCAAGCATGGCGTCGGTGCATACCGAGCTGGAAAACACCCCGGCGGTGAAAGCGCTGTTTGAGGTAACCAAAGGCAAATCGCTGTTTACCGCTGATTCGCGCATCTCGTACAGCGGCGATACCGCGTCTGCCATCGACATTATCCCGCTGGAGTACCAGAAGGATAAATCCTCGCTGAAATTCAGCGGCGCCACCATCAACGCCGACGTGTCCAGCGATCTGAAGAACCTCGCGCTCGACGCCAACAGCGATAACATCGTGGTGAGCAGCCCGAACGCCTTCGAGCAAAACGAGCAGATCACCTTCCAGGGCTTCAACCTGAAAGGCAACAGCAACGAGAGCAAATTCGGCATTAAGCTCGGCGATCAGACGATGACGCTCAAGCAGTTCAAGCTGGCTATTGACGGCAAAGACGCCGTGGCGCTGGACGGTTTCAACCTGGTGAGCAAATTCGGCGAGCAAGGCAGCAGCAACATCGGTGGCCAGATCGACTACACCATGGACGCGCTCAAAGTGCAGGGCAACGACTTCGGCGCCGGCAAACTGACGCTGAAAATCGACAACGTCGACGGCAAGGCGCTGAAAGACTTCGCCGACAGCTATAACCGCCAGACCATGGCGCTGCTGCAGCAAGGTGAAAATCTGGATCCGGACGTCTACGAACAGCAAACCACCGAGATGCTGCAAAAGAACCTGCCGCTGCTGCTGAAAGGCAACCCGAGCATCAATATTGCTCCGCTGAGCTGGAAAAACAGCAAGGGTGAAAGTATCTTCACGCTGGATCTGGCGCTGACCGATCCAAGCCAGGCCGGTTCTCCGGCCGAATCGCCGGATCAGCTGGCCGCGCGCGTGGTGAAAAAACTGGATCTCAGCCTGACCATTCCGGAAGCGATGGCTACCGAAGTAACCGCGAAGACCGCACTGTTGCAGGGTTACAATGAGGAAGACGCGCAGAAACTGGCACAGCAGCAAGTGCAGGGTCTGGCGGCCATGGGCCAGATGTTCAAGCTGACGACCCAGAAAGACGGCGTGATTGCGAGCAAGTTCCACTACGCTGACAATCAGGTTGACCTGAACGGCAACAAAATGTCGCTGCAGGAATTCATCGGCCAGTTCGGCCTGCTGGGCGGCCCGGCGGAAGACGACGAGCCGGCGCAGGATGCACAACCCGCTCCGGCACCGGCGCAGTAAGCGTTTGAAAGCCTGATCAAGGGCCCCTGCGGGGCCCTTTTTATTTACGCCGCGTAAACCGCATCGCGGATCTGCTGCGGATAGCGGCCACACATGCCTTCAAACGCGGTGTTGGTCAGTATCACCACGCTCAGCTGCGCCTGTGGATCAAAGAACCAGCTGTGACCGTAAACCCCACCCCAGGCCAGCGTGCCGGCATGCTGCGGCGTCTGCGCCGCTTCTGCGTCCACCAGCAGCGCCCCGCCAAAGCCGAACCCCCAGCCAGGCCCTTGCGTTTGCGCCTGCGCGCCCACGTGCGGGCGGCGTAGCAATGCCACCGTGTCCGGCTGCAAAATGCCCTGCCCACCGCTGCGCAGCGCCTCTACCAGCCGCAGCACGTCGTCGGCATCGCCGACCATGCCCGCGCCACCGGCAGGATAGGCTTCGGCGTTGAGCGCGCGCGCCGGCGAGAACAGCACCTCGCCCCCCGCCATCTCTTCCGGCAGCGCCACCCGCAGGCCTTCATGCATACGCTGCGGCCCTTGCGGGGTGTTGTAATACGGCGTCGCCAGATTCTCGGCGTCCGTCGCATGGAACGCGGTATTGCCAAGTCCCAGCGGCTGCGCCACCCATTCGACAAACAGCTGCGGTAGCGGCATGCCCGTCACCCGTTCCAGCACGGCGCCAAGCACGTCGATCGCCAGCGAATAGTTGAAACGCTCCCCCGGCGGCGACAGCAACGGTGCCTGCGCCAATAGCCGCAGGTTTTGCTCCAGCGTCAGCGTCGACAGCTCCACGCCGTCCTGGATCCCCAGTTGGTGGTAAACGCCCGTCGGCGGCTGGTTCAGCCGATAGTCCAGCCCGGCGGTATGGCTCAGCAAATGCCGGATTTTAATTGCCGGCCGCTGACCGTCGGCCAGCGCCGGGGTAAACCACGGCAACCACTTGCTGACCGCGTCGTCCAGGCTCAGCTTGCCCTGTTCGATCAGGCGCAGCGCCGCCAGCGTGGTATAGGGTTTGGAAACCGACGACAGCCGAAACTGCGTTTCCCGCCGCATCGGCCGCCGCGCTTCGCGATCGGCATAGCCGGCCGCTCCGGCGTAGCAAATCTCACCCTGCCGCGCCACCAGTACCACGCTACCCACGATGCGCCCTTCGGCCATCGCCTGTTGATCGATTGCCGCGATCCGTTCTGTTAACGCCTGTTGTTCTGCCGACATGATTTTCATCTCGCTGATGGAAAGTAAAATCAGTCTAAAACGTTCGTCATAAATTAAAATAAGGCATAATTTAATGAATCATTAAGCATGGGTTATTGATAGATGAGTTCACTCTTGCAGCTGCTGCCCTATTTCGAAGCCGTCGCACGCCTGGGCAACTTTACCCGCGCGGCCAGCCAGCTCGGCGTCACACCACCGGCGGTGTCGCAAAATATTCAGGCGTTGGAGAATCAGCTGGGAGTGCGGTTATTTCACCGCACCAGCCGCTCGGTGCGCCTCAGCGACGAGGGCCGGCTGTTCTATCAGAAGGTGTCGCCGGCAATGAGCCAGATCGACGTGGCGGCGGATGACGTGCGCGCTCTGGGTGCCCAGCCGGCTGGCCTGTTGCGCATCACGCTGCCGCAGCTGGCCGCCTCGTTGCTGGTGATGCCGCACCTGGCGGAATTTCAGCAGCGCTATCCCGAAGTACAGCTGGAGCTGTTTACCGAAGACCGCTTTTCCGATCTGGTGCTGGGCAGTTTCGACGCCGGCATTCGCATGCACGCCATGCTGCAGAAGGACATGATCGCCGTGCCGATCGACAACGGTCAGCGCCGGGTGCTGGTCGCCTCGCCTGACTATCTGGCGCGCTGCGGCGTACCGGCCACGCCGGACGATCTGCCCGCTCATCACTGCCTGCGCTACCGTTTCCCCGGCAGCGGCAAACTGGAACCCTGGTATTTCAGCCTGGGCGACGATGAACGCGCGCTCGACGTCAGCGGCAGTTTGATTTTTAACGAAGATCGGCTGATCAAGGATGCGGCGTTGGCGGGACTGGGTATCGCACAGCGTTTTCAGGGCACGGTGTTGCAGGAGCTGGCGCAGGGGCAACTGGTGGAAGTGATGCCGGGTTACGCCAGCGAAGCGTCGGGGTTTTTCATCTACTTTCCCGCCGGCAGACATCTGCCGCTCAAGCTGCGCGCCTTTATCGATTTCATGCGCGAGCGGCGTGAACGGCAGCATCGCTGGTAGGAGCACCTCGCCGGCGCCCCTGGCCGTCAGCGCTTCTCCAGCGCCTGGATAATGTGGTAAGCCGCCTCGACGCGATCGTCATTCGGGAACCACTTATTGGCCAGCATCACCACGGCGATATTTTTCGCCGGGATAAACACCGCGTAGGTGGAGAAACCGCCGGTGGAGCCGGTTTTGTTATACCAGCCGGCGCGCAATTCCGGCTGCGGCGGCGTGATGGCGGTGGCCGGTGTGCCGTTCATGATCATCCCGGCGTTGTTGCCTTCAATCAAGCGCGACAGTTTCACCGGATACGGGTAGTTCTCCCACATCAGATCCTGCGTGAACGCGCCCGCCTTGTAATATCCGACATGCGTCGCGGCCAGCGCATCGCGCCACGGCTGCGCCACCTTCACCTGCTGCAGGTTGGCGTCCAGATAGCGAATCAGATCGCGAGCGTTGGACTTGATGCCATATGACTCGGCGTCCAGCGGGCCGGGATTGACCCGCACCGGCTTATCGTCCTTGCTGTAACCCTGCGCATAGTTGGCCATCTGCGCCGCCGGCACCTGCACATAGGTGTGGCTCATGCCCAACACCGGCAGCATCCCCTTTTCCATCGCCTGGATAAACGGCTGGTCGAGGCTCTTGGCGGCGATCATGCCCAGCATGCCGATGCCGAGGTTGGAATAGACGCGGTAACTGCCCACCGGGTGTTTCGGCTGCCAGGCCCGGTAGTAGGCCATCAGCTGGGCGTTGTTGGTCACGTCGTCCGGCACGAACAGCGGCAGGCCGGAGGTGTGGGTCGCCAGGTTCAGCAGGCTGACGCCGTCGAAGGCGCTGCCGCGCAGCTCGGGCAGGTAGTGGCTGGCCGGGTCTTTAAACGACAGTTTGCCCTGCTGCTGCGCATAGACCGCCAGCGTCGCGGTGAAGGTCTTGCTCAGCGAGCCCACTTCGAACAGCGTCTGCTCGGTGATCGGTTTACCGGTCTGCTTCGAGGCGACGCCATACGGATAAATCTGCTGTTTGCCGTCGACCGACACGGCGATCGCCATGCCCGGCACGCCGTATTTTTTCATCAGCGGCTGAATAACGGCGTCGATATCCTGCTGCTGCGCGGCGTGCGCGGTCGGCAGGATCAGTGCGGCGATCAGCGCGGCCGCCAGGCGATTCATTTTCGTCATGATAGAAGCTCTTAGGTTGCAGGGTATCGGCCGCGGCCAAAAGTTTTTATTGGCGTTGTACACGGCGCTTTCCCTGATTGATGATGTCATTCCTTTACGGTTGCCGCTACATTCTCAGCAACCGCGGCAAATATCGGATTTTGCCGCCGGGTTGACAAGCGATAATAATTTCAGCCAGCATAAAGAAAAACTTATGGCTATCGACAATGCGCAATCGACTTCCCCTCAACGCCCTTCGGGCGTTCGAATCCTCCGCTCGCCACCTGAATTTCACTCGCGCCGGCCTGGAGCTGAGAGTGACCCAGGCCGCCGTCAGTCAGCAGGTGCGCATGCTGGAAGAACAGCTGGGCATTCAGCTGTTCCGCCGCCTGCCGCGCGGGTTGGATCTGACCGAAGAGGGCCAGGCGCTGCTGCCGGTGTTGAGCGACGCCTTCGACCGCATCGAGGCGGTGCTGCAGCAGTTCGAAGGCGGGCATTTCCATGAGGTGCTGACGGTGGCGGTGGTCGGCACATTCGCCGTCGGCTGGCTGATGCCGCGGCTGGCGGCGTTCCGTACGGCGCACCCGTTTATCGATCTGCGAGTGCTCACCCACAACAACCTGGTCAATTTGTCGGCCGACGGCATGGATTTCGCCATCCGCTTCGGCGAAGGGCTCTGGCCCGCCACCTGCAACATCAAGCTGTTCGACGCGCCGCTGACGGTGCTATGCCCACCGGCAGTCGCCGCGCGCCTGCAAACACCGCAAGATCTGCAGCACGAGCAGCTGATGCGCACTTACCGCAAGGATGAATGGGAGCGCTGGTTCGCGGCGGCACAGGTGACGCCGTGGCGAATCAACGGCCCGGTGTTCGACTCGTCAAGGCTGATGGTGGAAGGTGCGATCCAATGCGACGGCGTGGCGCTGGCACCGGTCAGCATGTTCCGCCGTGAACTGGCCGCCGGCGTGCTGCAGCGGCCGTTTGCCGCCGAGGCCGCGCTCGGCGCCTATTGGTTGACCCATTTGAAATCGCGGGATCTGACGCCGGCGATGAAAACCTTCATAGGTTGGATCCGCCGGGAGGCGGAAGAGGAACAGCGGCAGGGCTAGGCGGAACCGCGCCGGATCAGCGTCGGCGGCAGAATGACGTTCTGCGCCGGCAGGTCGGCGTCACCGATGCGCTGCAGCAGGCGCGCGGCGGCGCTGCGCCCCACTTCCCGCGCCGAGCTGGAGACGAAGGTCAGCGGCGGCTCGGTCAGTTCGGCTTCCGGCACGTCACCGAAGCCGATCAGCGCCACCTGCCGCCCGTAGTAGGCGTCTACCCCGTCCGAACCGATGCTGCGGCCGCTGCGCGCCAGGCCAAAATAGGCGCCGAGCGCCACCGACGCCTTGTGGCAGACGATGGCGGTAATGTTCGGGTAGCGGCGCAGCAGTTGCTCCGCCGCTTCCGCCGCCTGGCGCTGCCGGCAATCGCACTCGACAATCCATTCGCTGCGAAACGGCAGGCCGTACTGTACCAGCGTGGCGCAAAAGCCGCCCAGCCGCTCGGCACGCGTCAATGAGTCGCTCTGGCCGCCAAGATAGGCGATTTGGCTGTGGCCGCGTTTGATCAAAAATTCGGTGGCCAGCTTGGCGGCCTGCATGTTGTCCGGCCGTACCACGTCCACGCCATCGAGACCGCTGGAGCGCGCCACGCAGACCAGCGGTACGCCCTGCTCGGCCGCCTTCTCCTTCAGGCCCGCCGCCGCGCGAATGCCGCCCGCCAGCACAATGCCGTCGACGCCCTGCGCCAGCAGCGTGTCAAACGCCCGCTGCAAGCCTTGGCCATCGTGCCCGCTCTGCGTTAAAAACAGCAGCTTATCGTTCGCCTCGAGCGCTTCGCTCAGCCCGGCGGTCATTTCGGCATAGAAGGGCTCGCAGATGTCGCGCAGAATAAGGCCGATCACCCCGGACTCGCCGCCGCGCAGCGTCGCCGCCTGGCGATTGCGCACATAGCCCAACTGCTCTATCGCCTGATTGACCTTCTCGACGGTGGTCGGCGAAATGCGCCCCTTGCCGCTCAACACCAGGGAAACCGTGGTGACCGACACGCCCGCCTGCTGCGCCACATCGGTGATGGTGATTTTTTTGATGCTCATAGTCTCTGCGAACCCGTTCCTGGGCAACCCGCGCCGTAATGATCAAGGGTATACCGAATCCGTTAGCTCAGTAAAACGTTTTACTGCCCGCCGCATTGTCGCCAAAAACCGGACGGTAGATTTGTGATTGGCGGCGCATTTTTGCTAGGTAAAACGTTTTATCTTCTTTTTACCTCATAAGAAGTCCCCTTTTTGCTCGTCTTTTCGCCGGGAGAAGTCGGTTATGTCAGCAGCCAACAAACCAAAAATCACCCTCTGGGAGTTCTTCCAGAGCCTGGGCAAAACGTTCATGTTGCCCGTCGCCTTACTCTCTTTCTGCGGCATCATGCTGGGGATCGGCAGCTCGCTGAGCAGCCGCGACGTGATCACCCTGATGCCGTTTATCGGCCACCCGATCTTCCAGCTGATCTTTACCTGGATGAGCAAGGTCGGATCCTTCGCCTTCAGCTTCCTGCCGGTAATGTTCGCCATCGCCATTCCACTGGGCATGGCGCGTGAGAACAAGGGTGTCGCTGCCTTCTCCGGCTTCGTCGGCTTCGCCGTGCTGAATCTGGGCACCAATTTCTACCTGACCGCCACCGGCGTGCTGCCCACCAGCGATCCGCTGGTGCTGAAAGCCAACAATATCCAGAACATTCTCGGCATTCAGTCGATCGATACCGGCATCCTCGGCGCGGTGATCGTCGGCATCATCGTCTATCGCCTGCATGAACGCTTCCACACCATCCGCCTGCCGGACGCGCTGGCGTTCTTCGGCGGCACGCGCTTCGTGCCGATCGTCACCACCGTGGTGCTGGGGTTATGCGGCCTGGTGATCCCGCTGATCTGGCCATGGTTCGCCGCCGGCATCACCGGGCTGGGCTGGGTGATCAACAGCGCCGGCGCCTTTGGCCCGATGCTGTTCGGCACCGGCGAACGCTTGCTGCTGCCGTTCGGCCTGCAGCACATTCTGGTGGCGCTGATCCGCTTTACCGAGGCGGGCGGCACGATGGAAGTGTGCGGCCACAGCGTCAGCGGCGCCCTGACCATCTTCCAGGCGCAGCTCTCCTGCCCAACCACCACCGGCTTCGCCGAGAGCGCTACCCGCTTCCTGTCGCAGGGTAAAATGCCGGCGTTCCTCGGCGGGCTGCCGGGCGCGGCGCTGGCGATGTACCATTGCGCCAAACCAGAGAACCGCCATAAAATCAAAGGGCTGTTGATTTCCGGCGTGGTGGCCTGCGTGGTCGGCGGCACCACAGAGCCGATCGAGTTCCTGTTCCTGTTCGTCGCGCCGTTCCTCTACCTGATCCACGCGCTGCTCACCGGGTTGGGCTTTACCGTGATGGCGCTGCTGGGCGTGACCATCGGCAATACCGACGGCAATATCATCGACTTCGTGGTGTTCGGCATTCTGCACGGCACCGCCACCAAGTGGTATCTGGTGCCGGTGGTGGCCGCCGTCTGGTTCGTCGGCTATTACGCCATTTTCCGCTTCGCCATCCAGCGCTTTAACATCAAAACGCCGGGCCGCGAGAGCGACGGCGCCGTCAGCCAGAGCGCGCCGGCCGGCACGGTGGGCAAATCCGGCTACAACGTGCCGGCGATTTTGGCGGCGCTCGGCGGCCCGGACAACATCATCTCGCTGGACAACTGCATCACCCGCCTGCGCCTGTCGGTCAACGACATGAGCCGGGTGGACGACGCGGCGCTGAAGGCCAACCGCGCCATCGGCGTGGTGCATCTCAACGATCATAATCTGCAGGTGGTGATCGGCCCGCAGGTGCAATCGGTGAAGGATGAATTAGACTCACTGATAGCCACGGCGCAACCTGCCGCGGCGCTGCAGGGAGCCACCCATGTTTGATTTCTCCACCCCGATCGACCGCCACGGCACCTGGTGCACCCAGTGGGACTATATCGCCGATCGTTTCGGCAGCGATGACCTGCTGCCGTTCACCATCTCCGATATGGATTTCGCCACCGCGCCGTGCATTCTCGAGGCGCTGCAACAGCGGCTGCAGCACGGCGTGCTGGGCTACAGCCGCTGGCAGCATGAGGATTTTCTCGGCGCGCTGCGCCACTGGTATCAGCAACGTTTCAACGCCGCCATCGACACCGCAACGGCGGTGTACGGCCCTTCCGTTATCTACATGGCGGCGCAGCTGATCCGCCAATGGTCCGTACCGGGCGACTACGTGGTGACCCATACTCCGGCCTACGACGCCTTCTACAAGGTGATCCTCGCTAACCAACGCCAGCTGTTGGCCTGCCCGCTGCACAAAGCCGGCGACGATTGGCGCTGCGACATGGCGCACCTTGAGGCCTTGCTGGCGCGGCCACAGACCAAGATCCTGCTGCTGTGCAGTCCACACAATCCCACCGGCAAAGTGTGGCACCGCGACGAGCTGCAGCAGATGGCCGAACTGTGCGAGCGCCATGACGTGCGCGTCATCAGCGATGAGATCCACATGGACATGGTCTGGGGGGAACACCGCCATACGCCATGGAGCCAGGTGGCAACCGGCGCCTGGGCCCTGCTGACCTCCGGCTCCAAGAGTTTCAATATTCCGGCGCTGACCGGCGCCTACGGCTTCATCAGCGACGACACCAGCCGCGAAGCCTATTTCCAACAGCTCAAGGCACGCGACGGCCTCTCCTCGCCGGCGGTGCTGGCGGTGGCCGCGCACGTGGCCGCCTATCGCCACGGCGAACCCTGGCTGGACGCCCTGCGCGACTACCTGCAGGATAATCTGACCTACGTCGCCGAGCGGCTGGAACAGGCATTTCCCGCGCTGGGTTGGCGCCCGCCGCAGGCCACCTACCTGGCCTGGATCGATCTGCGACCGTTGGCCGTAGACGATCGCGCGCTGCAGCAGGTGCTTATCGAGCGTGAAAAGGTGGCGATCATGCCGGGCTTTACCTACGGCGAGGAAGGCCGCGGGTTCCTGCGCCTCAACGTCGGCTGCCCGCGCAGCAAGCTGGAGGCCGGTATGGACAAGCTGATCGCAGGGTTGAGGTTGGTGCTGGACGAACAATAGCGCGAGGGTGGCGGGCCTCTGCCCGCCCCTGCGATAGTGGCCGGCGCTCCAGATTTATTGTGCTTACACCGTTCTTCCTCCAACGTCCGGTTCAAGGCGACAACTGCAGCAACATGATGGTCTTGGCATCAGCGTGTTGAAAGCCTGATTCACGACGATAATGCGATAGACTTCGCATTATTTGTGATTCAGATCACTTTTTTATGCAACAAGATGGCAAGTTTCATTCATTTGTTTTTATACTGTTCTGCACTTTACCTACGATAAATTAGCGAGTGCCCAGCATGATCGATCCCCGCCTACCGCTTACCGACATACACCGCCACCTCGACGGCAACATCCGCGCGCAGACCATTCTCGACCTCGGTCGCCAGTTCAATCTCACCCTGCCGGCCAACGATTTGGCGAGCCTGCGCCCGCACGTGCAGATCACCCACGCTGAACCGGATCTGGTCAGCTTCCTGCAGAAACTGGACTGGGGTGTGGCGGTGCTGGGCGATCTGGACGCCTGCCGCCGCGTGGCTTACGAAAACGTCGAAGACGCCGCCAACGCCGGCCTGCACTACGCCGAGCTGCGTTTTTCCCCTTACTACATGGCGATGAAGCACCAGCTGCCGGTCGCCGGCGTGGTGGAAGCGGTGATCGACGGGATCCGTTCGGGCTGCCGCGATCGCGACATCGACATTCGCCTGATCGGCATCATGAGCCGCACCTTTGGCGAGGCTGCCTGTCTGCAGGAATTGGAAGGGTTGCTGGCGCACCGCGACGGCATTACCGCGTTGGATTTGGCGGGCGATGAGCTGGGCTTCCCCGGTAGCCTGTTCCTCAACCACTTCAACCGCGCGCGCGACGCCGGCCTGCGTATCACCGTGCACGCGGGCGAAGCCGCCGGCCCGGAAAGCATTTGGCAGGCGATCCGCGAGCTGGGCGCCGAACGTATCGGCCACGGGGTGAAAGCAGTCGAAGATCCGGCGCTGATGGACTTCCTGGCAGAACACGGCATTGGCATCGAGTCCTGCCTGACCTCCAACATCCAGACCAGCACCGTGCCTTCGCTGGCCCAGCATCCGCTGGCCACCTTCCTGCGCCACGGCGTGCTGGCATCGATCAACACCGACGATCCGGCGGTTCAGGGCATCGAGATCGAGCACGAATACCGCGTCGCCGCACCGCAGGCCGGGCTGACGCCGGAGGAAATCCGCACCGCACAGGAAAACGGCCTGAAGCTGGCCTTCCTCAGCGAGCAGGAAAAACAGGCGCTGCGCGCCAAAGTTCAGGGCTAAATCCCCCCAAGGCGCCAAACGGCGCCTTCTTCTCACCTCCCGTCTTTTTCCCGCCTGCTCCGCTTTAATCGCTATTTTCACCCGATAACTCTAACGCAATAGAGGAATTCCATATGTCTGACAAACTACGCCGCATCGTGCTGACCGGCGGCCCGGGTTCGGGCAAAAGCACGCTCATCGACGTTCTTCATCGCCGCGGTTACTCGCATTCGCAGGAGGCGGGCCGGGCGATTATTCAGGATCAGGTGAGTATTGGCGGCAATGCGCTACCATGGGACGATCGCCAGGCCTTCGCCGAGCGGATGCTGGATTGGGAGCTGCGCTCATGGCGGGAAGCGACGGGCGCAACATGCTGGTTCTTCGATCGCGGCCTGCCGGATATCGCCGGTTACCTGACGCTGTGCGGGTTGCCGATCCCCGCCCCCTTAACGGCGGCGATCGGTGCCTTTCGCTATGCCGATACGGTGTTCATCGCCCCGCCGTGGCGAGCGATCTACGCGCAGGACAGCGAGAGAAAACAATCTTTCGCCGAAGCCGAGCAGACCTACCAAGCGATGATGGCCGTCTACCGCCGCTATGGCTATCAGCTGCAAGAACTGCCGCGCGCTTCACCGGACGAGCGCGCCGACTTTCTGCTCGACGCGCTGGGCTGCCGTTAGCGGCCTGCGGTCTATTTGGCCACCAGCGCTTCCGCCTCGGCTCGCTGTTTGGCGGTTTTACGCGCATAGCGCTGCGCCAATACCGCGCACACCATCAGCTGCACCTGGTGGAAAATCATCAGCGGCAGCACCATGGCGCCCACCGCCGCGGCCGGGAACAGCACGTTGGCCATCGGGATGCCATTCGCCAGGCTCTTTTTCGAGCCGCAGAAAACGATGGTAATCTCATCGGCGGTATTGAAGCCCAGCCAGCGCGCCGCATAGGTGTTGATCACCAACACCACCGTCAGCAGCACCAGCGACATCACCAGGATGGTCAGCAGCGACCAGCCGTCGATGCGGTGCCAAATCCCTTCCACCACCGCCGCGCTGAACGCGGTGTACACCACCAGCAGGATCGACGAACGGTCGGTCAGGTTGATCAGTTTGCGATGGCGGTCGACCCATTTGCCGATCAGCGGCCGCGCCAGATGGCCGACGACGAACGGCACCATCAGCTGCAGAATGATTGAACCGATGGCGTGCAGCACGTCGGTATTGCCGCCCTGGGTATGCATCAACGCCCCCACCAGCAGCGGCGACAGGAACACACCGAGAATGCTCGACGCCGAGGCGCTGCAGATCGCCGCCGCCACGTTGCCGCCCGCCGCCGAGGTAAAGGCGATAGCCGATTGCACCGTGGCCGGCAGCGCGCACAGGTAGAGGAAGCCGAGATAGACCGTCGGCGTCATGATGCCCGGCACCAGCAGGTTCATCGCCAGCCCAAGCAACGGGAACAGCGCAAAGGTACTGAGGAACACCAGCAGATGCAGCTTCCAGTGACTCATGCCGGCGATGATTGCCTCGCGCGACAGCTTGGCGCCGTGCATAAAGAACAATAGCGCGATGGCGGCAGTGGTCAGGTGTTCAAAGAAGGTTTTCCAGATGCCTTCGCAGGGGAACAACGAGGCGACGATCACCACCAAAATCAGGACCAGCAAAAATCTGTCAATGCGTAAACGCTGCAACCAGGACATGAAACGGATTTCCTTGCACGTAAAGTCGTAAAAAGGCCCGACGTTGCGCCGGGCATAGAGAAATGAACGGGATCAGACCACCGGCAGCGCCTGCTGCAGCCGGGCCGACTCCAGCCCCAGTTCGATCAATGCCATCACCGCGATGGCGTCGGCGGCCGGTACCGGGTTTTCGCCTGCGCCGGCGATCGCGTCGCGCACCGCGGCGTAATAAGCCGGGTAATTGCCGGGAATGTTGAGCAGCGGTTGCTCCGCCAGCAGATCGCCACGTGACAGCGTCACAACACCATCGCGCATGTCATAGCCCCAATCGGCCTGCGGCAGTCGCTCACCGGCCTTCAGCCGGTCCTCTTGCGGATCCAGACCGTATTTGACATAGCTGCCGCGGGTGCCGTGCACCACGTAACGCGGGCTCTCCGCCGCCGCCAGCATGCTGGCGTGCAACACCACGCGACGATTGCCATAGCTCAGCAGCGCGTGGAAATAATCCACCGCCTGCGCCCCCGGCCGCAGTTCTCCCAGATCGACGAACAGCCGGTCGGGCTTGCCGAATAACTGCAGCGCCTGATCGAGCAGATGCGGCCCCAAATCGTACCAGATTCCGCTACCGACCCCGCCTTGTTCACGCCAGCGCTGGCGCACCTGCGGCCGGTAGCGATCGAAATGCGACTCGAAATACACCACCTCGCCCAGCGCGCCCTCATTCAGCAGCGCTTTCAGGGTAAGAAAGTCGCTGTCCCAACGGCGGTTGTGGAATACCGACAGTAGCAAACCGCTCTGCTGCGCCTGCTGTTGCAGCGCCTGCGCTTGTGACAATGTCACGGTAAACGGTTTATCCACCACCACGTGCTTGCCGGCGGCCAGCGCCTGCTGAGCCAGCGGGAAGTGGGTGTCGTTGGGGGTAGGAATCACGATCAGATCGAGCGCCGGATCGGCGAACAGCGCCTGCGCATCACCCACCACCGCCATCGACGGCCAGTCGGCATGCACTTTGCCGGCATCGCTGCTGGAAATGGCAGCCAGCTCAAGCCCCGGCGTACCGGCGATCAGCGGCGCATGAAAGGTTTTGCCGGCGTAGCCGTAACCGACCAGCCCGACACGAATTTTTTCAGCCATGGAATTTCCTCTTGCAGGCTCACGACAGACCTTTCGATTTGACACCATGCGGCCGGATGGGACAAGAAGTAAATGAGATGTTAATTTGAAGCAGGCCTAATACGGCATCGAGTAGCCAAACGTGCTGCCACGCGCCGCGATGCCGAGCTATCCGGTTGATAGAGATGACGAAGCCGGCATTACCCGCTAAGCTATGCCGCCTGTGATCTCCGTTTCAATCAGGAAGCCTTTATGTCTCAAGCTGAATACTCTCGTATCGGCGGTTGGTTGCTGGCCCCGATGGCCTATCTGATCGTCACCCTGCTCAGCGCCAGCCTGATGCTGCTCCTGTACGCCATGGCGATCTTTATGCCCGAGTCGCGCGACTACCTGCTGACCAACGCCCAGGCATTTACCCTGCAATGGTACTTTTCGGTGCTGACCACGCTCTTGATGTGGTGCTTCACCCTGTGGCTACTGTGGCTGTTTTGCCAGCGCTCGCAACGCTTCCCCAAGCTATTCTTGCTGTGGCTGCTGATCACGGTGCTCCTGGCGGTGAAAGCCTTCGCCTTCGCGCCGGTGCCGGATGAAGTGGCGGTACGCAGCCTCGGCTGGCCGCTGTTGATGGCGGCGCTGCTGGTGCCTTACATCAAGCGCTCGCAGCGAGTCAAAGGCACCTTTACCGAACGTTAAAGGCGGATGCAGCACGTTTTATCGGGTGATTTGTGTAAATTTTCACCAAAAAAGGCAATACCCCTGCGATTCATATGTTGTCGTCCGGCCGCCGATTCCCGATAATAGGCGGCTTTTATTTTTTTAGGCATCGCAATGACCGAATACCTGCTCTTGTTTGTCGGCACCGTACTGGTGAACAACTTCGTTCTGGTGAAGTTTCTTGGCCTGTGCCCGTTCCTCGGCGTTTCCAAGAAGCTGGAAAGCGCCATCGGCATGGGAATGGCCACCACCTTCGTCATGACGCTGGCCTCCGTCAGCGCCTGGGTGATCAACACCTTTATCCTGGTTCCGCTGGATCTGGTGTATCTGCGCACGCTCTCCTTCATTCTGGTGATCGCCGTGGTCGTGCAGTTCACCGAGATGGTGGTGCGCAAAACCAGCCCGGCGCTCTACCGCCTGCTGGGCATCTTCCTGCCGCTAATCACCACCAACTGCGCGGTGCTTGGCGTTGCGTTGCTTAATGTTAACCTCGGCTACAACTTCCTGCAGTCCGCCGTTTACGGCTTCAGCGCCGCCGCCGGTTTCTCGCTGGTGATGGTGCTGTTCGCCGCCATTCGCGAGCGTCTGGCGGTCGCCGACGTGCCGGCGCCATTCCGCGGCTCCTCTATCGCATTGATCACCGCCGGGCTGATGTCGCTGGCCTTTATGGGCTTTACCGGGCTGGTGAAATTCTAATGACTGCGTTGTGGATAGCTATCGCGGCTTTGAGCGCGCTCGGGCTGCTGTTCGGATTGGTGCTGGGCTACGCCGCGCGCCGTTTTGAGGTGGAAGAGGATCCGGTCGCCGAGCAGGTCGACGCGATCCTGCCGCAGAGCCAATGTGGCCAGTGCGGCTACCCCGGTTGCCGCCCCTACGCCGAGGCGGTCGCCAACGGCGAGATGATCAACAAATGCGCGCCGGGCGGCGAACAGGTAATGCTGAAGCTGGCCGAGCTGCTCAACGTCGAACCGCAGCCGCTAGGCAGCGAAGCCGCCGCCGAGCCGGAGCGTAAGGTGGCCTATATCGACGAGGCCAACTGCATCGGCTGCACCAAGTGCATTCAGGCCTGCCCGGTAGACGCCATTGTCGGCGCCACCCGCGCCATGCATACCGTCATTACCGACCTCTGTACCGGCTGCGATCTGTGCGTCGCCCCTTGCCCTACCGACTGTATTGAAATGAGACCGGTCGCCACCACCACCGCCAACTGGAAGTGGGACATGAAGACGATCCCGGTGCAAGTGATCCACGTGGAGCAACATGCTTAATCTGTTCGCCGCCTTTAAAAAAGACCGGATCTGGGATTTCGACGGCGGGATCCATCCACCGGAAATGAAGACTCAGTCGAGCGGTGCGCCGCTGCGTGTCGCTCCCCTGCCCAAGACCTTTATCATCCCGCTGCAGCAGCATCTGGGGCCGGAAGGCGAACTGTGCGTCAACGCCGGCGATCGGGTGTTGAAAGGCCAGCCGCTGACCGTCGGCCGCGGCCGCACCGTGCCGGTGCACGCCCCGACCTCGGGTACCGTCAGCGCTATCACGCCGCATATCACCGCTCACCCGTCCGGGCTGTCGGAGCTGTGCGTGATTATCGAGGCGGACGGGGAAGACCGCTGGTGCGAACGCGATCCGGTGGCGGACTACCGCCAAGCGCCCGCCGCAGAGCTGATTCAACGTATTCATCAGGCCGGCATCGCCGGTCTGGGCGGCGCCGGTTTCCCGACCGCCAGCAAACTGCAGGGCGGCATGAGCGGTGTGGAAACGCTGATCCTCAACGCCGCCGAGTGCGAGCCTTACATCACCGCCGACGATCGCCTGATGCAGGAACATGCCGACCAGATCATCGAAGGCACACAGATCCTGCAACACATTCTGCAGCCCAAGATCACGCTGATCGGCATCGAAGACAACAAACCGGAAGCGATTGCGGCGCTGAAACAGGCGCTGCGCGGCCAGTCCAGCATTGCGCTGCGCGTCATCCCGACCAAATACCCGTCCGGCGGCGCCAAGCAGCTGACCAAGATCCTGACTGGCAAAGAAGTACCGCACGGCAAGCACTCCTCCGCCATCGGCGTGCTGATGCAGAACGTCGGCACCGCCTTCGCCATCAAGCGGGCGATCGTCGACGGCGAACCGCTGATTGAACGCGTGGTGACCCTGACCGGCGACGCTATCGAACGCCCGGGCAACCTGTGGGCGCGCATCGGTACGCCAGTGCAGCACCTGCTAGACTTCGCCGGTTTCCGCCCGCAGGCGCAGCAGATGGTGGTCATGGGCGGCCCGCTGATGGGCTTCACCCTGCCCGCGCTGAACGTGCCAATCGTTAAGATCAGCAACTGCATTCTGGCACCGACGGTCGATGAAATGACGCCGCAGGAGCCGGAGCAGTCCTGCATCCGCTGCGGCCTGTGCGTAGACGCTTGCCCTGCTGGGCTGCTGCCGCAGCAGCTGTACTGGTTCAGCCGCGGACAAGAGCACGACAAGGCGCGCAACCATAACCTGTTCGATTGCATCGAATGCGGCGCCTGCGCGTTTGTCTGCCCCAGCAACATCCCGCTGGTGCAGTACTACCGCCAGGAAAAGGCCGAGATCAAGGCGATCGATTTGGAGGCGGCGCGCACCGCCGAGGCCAAGGCGCGTTACGAAGCCAAACTGGCCCGTTTGGAGCGCGAGAAGCTGGCGCGCGAAGAGCGGCACAAAAAGGCCGCCGTCAAACTGACCGACGACGATCAGGGCGCGGTGCAGGCCGCATTGGCACGCGTGCGCAGCAAAAATGCCGAAGCGGCGGTCACGCCGGTCGACGGCCAGCAGCCGGATAACAGCGAGATGATCGCCGCCCGCGAAGCGCGTAAAGCGCAGGCGCGCGAACGCCGCGCCCAGTTGGCTGCCGAGGCGGAAACAGAGACACCATCGGCAAACTCCGGCGACGACGCGCGTAAAGCCGCCGTGGCCGCGGCGCTGGCCCGCGTGAAAGCACGCAAAGAAGCGCCGGCCGCAGACGACACCGCCCCTGCCGCAACAGAGGACGATCCGCGCAAGGCGGCGGTCGCTGCCGCCCTCGCGCGCGTCAAAGCCAAAAAAGCAGAGCAGCAGGCGGACACCCCTGCGCCGGCGGAAACGACGCCGGCAACCACTGAGGAAGACCCGCGCAAGGCAGCGGTCGCTGCCGCCCTGGCGCGTGTAAAGGCCAAGAAAGCGGCGCAGCAGGCAGACGCTCCTGCTCCAGAGGAAACGACGCCGGCAACCGCCGAGGAAGACCCGCGCAAGGCGGCGGTCGCGGCGGCTATCGCCCGCGCCAAAGCCAAGAAAGCGGCGCAGCAGGCAGACGCTCCTGCACCGGCGGAAACGGCGCCGGCAACCGCCGAGGAAGATCCACGCAAGGCGGCGGTCGCGGCGGCTATCGCCCGCGCCAAAGCCAAGAAAGAGGCGCAGCAGACGGACGCCCCTGAATCAGCAGAAACGGCGCCGGCAACCGCCGAGGAAGACCCGCGCAAGGCGGCGGTCGCGGCGGCTATCGCCCGCGCCAAAGCCAAAAAAGCCGCCAGGGAATCGCTGGCGGCCACAACGGAAGAAAAATGATCGGAGCGGCGCCGGGCCTACGCCTGGCGCCGTTTAATCGATAGAGATCAGGTAGGTGTAATCCACCTCAATCTGACGCAGTTTAGATTCCGGATTCCACTCTTTGGTTTGAATGATCTCCATTTCCATACTGCCGCGCACCTCATCCTTCAGCCCCGGCATCACATGCGACATCAGGTAACCGAAAAACTGCAGACACTCTTTCGCCGTACCTTTATGGTTGATGGAGATAAACTCGCGGCTTGGCAGATGGAAGGTGTCTATCTGATGGTTAGAAAGAATATCCTTCTTGTGTTCGGGATCGACCGCCATCACCAACGTGGACGACAGCTCGTCGCCTTCCCCGGCATGGGGGGAATAGATACTGTAAATCCGCCGGCAGTCGACGTGCAGCCCCTTGAAGAAGTCGTTGAAAATCTCGTCTTTCATCGCCATGCAGGAAGAGTACTCCAGCTCCTGTTCGGAGGCGAAATCCAGCCGGCGCGTGAAGCCGACCAGCTGCATCTCGGGCAACGTCAACCGCTTCACCTCCGGATAATATCCGGCGCCGTAGCTGGCTTCGAAGTTAAAGCGCGGCATCAGGTTTTTCACGTCCCAGTGCTCCATCGCGCGGTAGCGATTGGGGGTGATATTGAAGCGCTGCTTGAACATGCGGGTAAAGGTCTGCTGCGAGTCGAAGCCCAGCTCATCGGAAATGTCGATGATCGAGCGACGGGTGATGCGCAGCGCCACCGCGGCGCGCGTCAGGATGCGCGAACGGATATAGGTGGCGAGTTGAATGCCGGTAATACGCTTGAATTTACGCTGCAGATGCCACTTGGAATAGCCCGAAATACGCGCGACTTCATCCAGGTTTGGCCGTTTCTCCAGATGTATCTCCACCCACTCAATTAGCTCTTCAATAAAAAAAATGTCTTCATTTGTCATTATTATGGATTCACTAACTCAATAATGTCGCGATAGTAACCTACACAGATTATGTGAAAGTTGTTATTTTGTGCGAAAACTTGGAGAAAAATCATATCTCATTCATACGGTTACCCGGTTTTTTGCGGTCGATAGCGGCACAAGTTCCACTGACAATTCCTCACGTTAGCCCATTTTCCAGCCAAAAAAAATCAAATCGCATCACCCCGATCGCCGTGAATGCGAAAAGCTGAATATCCCTATTATTAAGGCGTATTACCCTCGCATCGAATCAGGTAGAATGCTCGGCTATCATTTTTGCCGCGCTTTACGGCGCATCGAAACTGCCGCAGGCGCGGCGCAGAAGGTATCGTTACTCTATGAAGTTCAGGCCGGTATCACCCACAGCCGCCAAAGGCTTACACATCGCCAGCTCGCCTTTCACCCACAACCAGCAAAGCACCAGCCGCATCATGCTGTGGGTCATGTTGGCGTGCATTCCCGGCATCGCGGCGCAGATTTGGTTTTTCGGCTACGGCGTATTGATTCAGATGGCGCTGGCGGCTATCGTCGCGCTGGCGGCGGAAGGCGCGATCCTCAAGCTGCGCAAGCTGCCGGTGCGCAGCCGGCTGGCGGATAACTCCGCCCTGCTGACCGCGCTGCTGCTCGGTATCAGCCTGCCGCCACTGGCACCCTGGTGGATGATCGTCATCGGTACTTTCTTCGCCATCGTCATCGCCAAGCAGCTGTACGGCGGCCTCGGGCAGAACCCGTTCAACCCGGCAATGGTCGGTTACGTGGTATTGCTGATCTCCTTCCCGGTACAGATGACCAGCTGGCTGCCGCCGGATGAGCTGCGCGCCACCGCGCTGTCGCTCCACGACACGCTGCTGGCCATTTTCAGCGGCCATACCTCACAAGGCGCGACGCTGCACGAACTGCAGATGGGCGTGGACGGCATCAGCCAGGCCACGCCGCTCGACGGTTTCAAAACCGGCCTGCGCAGCGGCCACAGTGTGGAACAGGTATTGCAGCAGCCGCTGTTCGGCGGCGTGCTGGCCGGCATCGGCTGGCAGTGGGTCAACCTCGGCTTCCTGGCCGGCGGCCTGTTTATGCTGGCGCGCCGTCTGATCCATTGGCAAATCCCTTTCAGCATGTTGGCCGCCATCGCCTTCTGTTCTGGCCTGGCCTGGTGGATCGATCCGGCGCATCAGGCTTCGCCGCTGATCCACCTGTTCTCCGGCGCCAGCATGCTGGGCGCATTCTTTATCGCCACCGACCCGGTCAGCGCCTCCACCACGCCGAAGGGCCGTTTGATCTACGGCGCGCTGATCGGCGTGCTGGTGTGGCTGATCCGCGTCTATGGCGGCTATCCTGACGGCGTGGCCTTCGCCGTGCTGTTGGCCAATATCACCGTCCCGTTAATCGACCACTACACGCAGCCGCGCGTGTACGGCCATCGCTAAGGAGCCGCCATGCTAAATTCCATGAGAAAGCACGGCACCACGCTGGCGGTGTTCGCGGCGGTCACTACCGGCCTGACCGCCGTCGTCTATACCCTGACGAAAAGCACCATCGCCCATCAGGCGGCGCTGCAGCAAAAAGCGCTGCTCGATCAGGTGGTGCCGCCGGAGAACTACGACAACGTCATGCAGAACGAATGTTTCCTGGTCAGCGATCCGGCGCTGGGCAACAGCGCCCCGCACCGCTTGTACCTGGCACGCAAAAACGGGCAACCGACCGCCGCCGCGCTGGAAACCACCGCACCGGACGGTTACTCCGGCGCCATCAAGCTGCTGGTCGGCGCCGATTTCAACGGCACGGTGCTCGGCACCCGCGTGATTGAGCACCACGAAACCCCGGGGCTGGGGGACAAAATCGAACTGCGCATTTCCGACTGGATTTCCTTCTTCAGCGGCAAGAAAATCGAAGGCCCGGACGATAAGCGCTGGGCGGTGAAGAAAGACGGCGGCATGTTCGATCAGTTCACCGGCGCCACCATCACCCCGCGAGCGGTGGTCAATGCGGTACGCCGCACGGCGTTGTATATGGAAACGCTGCCGCCTAAACTTGAAAGCTTACCTGCGTGTGGAGCCAGCGAATGAGTGAAGCCAAAGAATTGATCGTCCAGGGGTTGTGGAAGAACAACTCCGCCCTGGTGCAGCTGCTGGGCATGTGTCCGCTGCTGGCGGTGACCTCCACCGTCACCAATGCGCTCGGCCTGGGGCTGGCCACCACGCTGGTGCTGACGTTGACCAACGCCTCCATCTCGGCGGTGCGCCGCTGGGTGCCAAGCGAGGTGCGCATTCCGATCTACGTGATGATCATCGCCGCGGTGGTGAGCATCGTGCAAATGCTGATCAACGCCTATGCCTTCGGCCTGTATCAATCGCTCGGGATCTTTATTCCGCTGATCGTAACCAACTGCATCGTGGTGGGCCGCGCCGAAGCGGTGGCAGCACGGAAACCGGTCGGCCTCTCAGCGCTGGACGGCATGGCCATCGGCCTCGGCGCCACCGGCGTAATGGTAACGCTGGGCTCGATGCGCGAACTGTTGGGCAACGGCACGCTGTTCGACGGCGCCGATCAACTGCTGGGCGGCTGGGCCAAGTCGCTGCGCATCGAAGTGGTGCATTTCGACAGCCCGTTCCTGCTGGCGATGCTGCCGCCGGGCGCCTTTATCGGCCTGGGGCTGCTGCTGGCGGTCAAATACCTGATCGACGAAAAAATGAAGGCGCGCAAAGCCCGCGCCGTGGCGGTGGAGCCGCTGCTGGAACAAGGACGTGTTGAGAAGGCCTGATGAACAAGCAAAAGCGACTGGAAATTCTGACCCGGCTGCGCGACAACAACCCGCACCCGACCACCGAGCTGGTGTATACCACGCCGTTTGAGCTGCTGATTGCGGTGCTGCTGTCTGCGCAAGCCACCGACGTGAGCGTCAACAAGGCGACCGCCAAACTTTATCCGGTCGCCAACACCCCCGCCGCCATGCTGGCGCTGGGAGTTGATGGCATCAAGGAGTACATCAAGACCATTGGCTTGTTCAACAGCAAGGCCGAAAACGTGATCAAAACTTGCCGCATGCTGCTAGAGCTGCACGGTGGCGAAGTGCCGGAGGATCGCGCCGCGCTGGAGGCGCTGCCGGGCGTCGGTCGCAAGACCGCCAACGTGGTGCTCAACACCGCCTTCGGCTGGGCGACCATCGCTGTAGACACCCATATCTTCCGGGTATGCAACCGCACCCAGTTTGCGCCGGGCAAGAACGTCGATCAGGTGGAAGAGAAACTGTTAAAGGTAGTGCCCGCCGAATTCAAGGTCGATTGCCACCACTGGCTGATCCTGCACGGCCGCTATACCTGCATCGCGCGTAAACCGCGCTGTGGCTCGTGCATTATCGAAGATCTGTGTGAGTATAAAGAAAAGGTTTATCCGGAATCCTGAGTCTGTGGGGTGCGGCAAACCGTACCCCGTCGCTTCCTCTCTCCCCCGCCAGCGCCTCTTTTTTATCGGAAATGTGATATCGCGCAGCAGTAACCCCGGCGTTATCGCGGTTTTCAGTGAAAAACTCAGTGTCGTGTTATTTTCAAGCGAAAAATTAGTCGAAAATTGCGGTGAACTTCACGATTTTAGGATCACAAGGCGTTCACAAATGCCAGCACCGTTTTCCTAAATTTCTATAATTTTACAAAACGCGCCATATGCACAACATTCCAACGGATTAATAACCATACATATACTGATGCGCTAAGAAATAGCAATTCAGCAGAATATACCACTGTTTAAAATCCGTATAGCTTTTAATCAAAACAAAAAATCGGTAAACCATGAAAACCCGAAAGTTAATACTGCATAACATTTGCAACATCGCAGCATAATCCTGCGGGTGTTAAATGTAACCGAATATGACAAACAGCTTGCCACGTTGACAAAGATAGTGAACATTAACCGCCGTCCCCATCCTATAACAACGCAAAAGGATGCCGTTCCGCATCAACTTTTGTACTTTCCCGTCCTCCAAAGACGGGCTGCGAAAAAACAGAGGTACCAGTGTCAACAGCAAACAACCAACACCCGGAGAGCGTTAGCCTTAACGCGTTCAAACAACCGAAAGCGTTCTATCTGATCTTCTCGATCGAACTGTGGGAGCGTTTCGGCTATTACGGCCTGCAAGGCATCATGGCGGTTTATCTGGTCAAGATGCTCGGCATGAGCGAAGCCGACTCCATCACCCTGTTCTCTTCCTTCAGTGCCCTGGTATACGGCTTCGTCGCCATCGGCGGCTGGCTGGGCGACAAGGTGCTGGGCGCCAAACGCGTGATCGTGCTCGGCGCGCTGGTGCTGGCCGCCGGTTACGCCATGGTAGCCTACTCCGGCCACGACATCTTCTGGGTCTACATGGGTATGGCGACCATCGCCGTGGGCAGCGGCCTGTTCAAGGCCAACCCATCCTCCCTGCTGTCCACCTGCTATGAGAAAGACGATCCGCGTATCGACGGCGCCTTCACCATGTACTACATGTCGGTGAATATCGGTTCCTTCTTCTCCATGCTGGCGACTCCGTGGCTGGCGGCGAAATACGGCTGGAGCGTGGCGTTCTCCCTGAGCGTGGTCGGCATGCTGATCACCCTGGTCAACTTTATGATGTGCCACAAGTGGGTGAAGGAAAACGGTTCTAAACCTGACTTCAAGCCGCTGCATCTGCCGAAACTGCTGATGGTGCTGGTCGGCATCGTGGCGCTGGTTGCCGTGTCCAGCTGGCTGCTGCACAACCAGGTGATTGCGCGCTGGGCGCTGGCCCTCGTTTCCGCCGGCATCGTTCTGGTATTCGCCAAGGAAACCTTCGCCCTGCACGGCGCCGCACGCCGCAAGATGATCGTCGCCTTCCTGCTGATGCTGGAAGCGGTGGTGTTCTTCGTACTGTACAGCCAGATGCCAACCTCGCTGAACTTCTTTGCCATCCACAACGTGGAACACAGCATCTTCGGCGTCGCCTTCGAGCCGGAGCAGTACCAGGCGCTGAACCCGTTCTGGATCATGCTCGCCAGCCCGATTCTGGCCGCGCTGTATAACAAAATGGGCGATCGCCTGCCGATGCCGCACAAGTTCGCTTTCGGCATGATCCTGTGCTCCTGCGCCTTCCTGGTGCTGCCGTGGGGCGCCAGCTTCGCCAACGAACAGGGCATCGTCTCAGTCAACTGGCTGATCCTGAGCTACGCGCTGCAGAGCATCGGCGAGCTGATGATTTCCGGCCTGGGTCTGGCGATGGTGGCACAGCTGGTGCCGCAGCGTCTGATGGGCTTCATCATGGGCTCCTGGTTCCTGACCACCGCCGCCGCCGCGCTGATCGCCGGTAAGGTTGCCGGTCTGACCGCAGTCCCGAGCGACATCAACGACGCGCACGCTTCGCTGGCCATCTACAGCCATGTGTTTATGCAAATCGGCATCGTCACCGCCGTCATCGCTATTCTGATGATGCTGACCGCGCCGAAACTGTACCGCATGACGCTGGACACCACCGAAGATGCCAATCAGAAAGCGCTGGAAGCCACCGCGGCTCGCTGATCGCCGACAAGTTGAACGTAAATAAAAACGCCGGGGTTAACGCCCTAATGCCAGTCAGTTAAGCCTGACTGGCATTTTTTATCCCATCTTTGTGTGTTTCGTGCAGCCTCATTGCCGTAAAACTCTCTCATTTCTCTGATGCCGTAGCGAACGGCAATGGGAGGGGCCGAAGGCGCGGCCCCTCCACCCGCGCCTTTGCTTAACACCGTCTGTCCGCTATGCGGATACCCTCGCCGCGTCTGCGTTGTCGGGCGGGTCGGCTGCGACAAACGTCCCTGTTAGTCTCGCCTCAACCGGCCTTCCCTGGCCGGTTGCCCCTGACAACGCCGCCTTGCTCGGCAGCCGGTGATGCGCGCCCAGGGTCAACACCTGAGCTGGCAGCTACCGGGCAACCCGTCCTTTATGAGGTTATGGCAGAGAAGAGAAGTCGGAGATGAGCACGGTGTTGGGTGCCCTCGAAGACGCCGAACGCAGGCATAGCGCATTAGGCGAAACCGCCATGGACGGCGGTTTCAGGTGAGACAGGCAGGGACGCCTGTCGCAACCGGCCTCAATGCGTTATGGCGGAGGGAGGACAAATCTGCCTGGAGCAGATTTGAACGCTGCTTGCAGCGGCCCCGAAGGGGCGAGGCCCAGGGATGGGCTGAGTAAAGTTGGCAAAGCCAACCATCTGATAGGGCAAAGGCGCGGGTTGCCAGGGGCCGCGCCTTCGGTCCCTGGCTCGGTCGAGGTGCGTGAGCCACATGGGGCATCTCACTTTTATCGACCGAAAATGTCACGAACGCCTGCATAAAAACGCTAACTGACAAGCATTAGGGTTAACGCCCCGGCGTTTTTTATGCCTGCAAGAAAAAGGCTTACGCTGACCTGGGCGTGCCGCTCAGGTTCGCCCACATGAATTCGCTTACCAGCGCGCTGTGGAACGCCGCCTGTTTCTTGTCGGCGGCAGCGCTGTGCCCGCCTTCGGTATTTTCATAGAAATAAGCCTGCTGATACCCCATCGCCTGCATGCGCGCCGCCATTTTGCGCGCGTGGGCCGGGTTGACCCGATCGTCGCTGGTCGCGGTATAGAACAGTACCGGCGGATAGGCCGTCTGCGCCTGAATGTTGTGGTACGGCGAGAAGGCCTTGATGTAGGCCCACTCCTCCGGCTTGCTCGGGTCACCGTATTCGGCGATCCACGACGCGCCGGCCGAAAGCTGGGTATAGCGCTGCATGTCCAGCAGCGGCACTTCGCAGACGATGCAGCCGAACAACTGCGGATACAGCGTCAGCATATTGCCCACCAACAGACCGCCGTTGCTGCCGCCCCGCGCGCCCAGATGCGGCGCCGAGGTCACTTTGCGTGCAATGAGATCTTCGGCCACGGCGGCGAAATCCTCGTAGGCGCGATGGCGGTTCTGCTTGAGCGCCGCCTGGTGCCAGGCCGGGCCGTATTCGCCGCCGCCGCGAATGTTGGCCACCACGTACACCCCGCCGCGCTCCAGCCAGGCCGGCGCCTTGCCGCCGAGATAGCCCGGCAGCAGCGGCACCTCGAACCCGCCGTAGCCATACAGCAGCGTCGGCGTGCTGCCGTCCGGTTTGAGATCTTTGGCGGCAATCTGGAAATACGGCACGCGGGTGCCGTCCTTGGAACGCGCAAAATGCTGGCTCACCTGGTAGCCTGAGGCATCAAAATCCTGCGGCGCCTGTTTCAGCAGCGTCGCCTCACCGCCGTCGAGATTGCCCATGTACAGCGAGGTCGGCTGCAGGAACCCGCTGACGGTCAAGAAATAGGCGTTGCTCTCTTCGTCGATGCCGCCGGCGGAAATGGTGCTGATGGCGCCGGGGTTGCCCAGCGGGCGACGTTGCCAGCGGCCGCCCTGCGGCGTCAGTACTTCCAGCCGGTTGACCACGTTATCCATGATGCTGAGGATCAGATGATCGCGGGTGCCGCTGTAGCCGCTCAGCGCCTGCTCCACCGTCGGGGTAAACAACAGCTGCAGCTCGCGCTTGCCCGCCAAATAGTCATCGAAGTTGGCCGCCAGCAGCGCGCCGGACGGATAACGCTTGCCGCCCACGTCCCAGTCACTGCTCAGTTTGATCAGCAGCCATTCTCGATGCGTATCCAGCTCGGCGTCGGCCGGGATGTCGACTTTTTTCTGCCGGCCGTCCTGCATCAGCAGGAAATAGTCTCGGCGATAGAAGTCCAGGCTGCGGCCGACAAAATCGCGCTCAAAGCCTGGCGTACGATCGTGATAGGCGAAGACCGCCATGTCCTCGGGCTGCGCCTCGTACAGCGTTTCGGCGGCGCTCAACGGCGTGCCGCGCCGCCAGCGTTTGGCGATGCGCGCGTAGCCGGACTGGGTCATTGAGCCGGGGCCGAAATCGGTGGCGATGAACAGCGTGTCCCGATCGACCCAGGAGACCCGGCTTTTCGCCACCGGCACGTTAAAACCGTCTTTGACGAAGCGTTTGGCCACCAAATCGAATTCGCGGATCTCAGTGGCGTCACCGCCGTCCGGCGACAGCTGCATCAGGCAATAGCGGTATTCCGGCGCCAGCGGCTGCGAACCTTGATAGACCCAATCCTTGCCCTCTGCCTTGCCCAACGCATCGATATCCAGCACCGTCTCCCAGGCCGGTTTGGGCTTGCGGTACTCGTCCAGCGTGGTGCGCCGCAGCAGGCCGCGCGGGTTGGCCGGATCCTGCCAGAAGTTGTAATAGTACTCGCCGCGTTTGCTCACCCACGGGATCTGGGTGTCTTTATTGAGGATATCCAACACCTCGCGCTCAATGCGCTGGAAGTCTTCGCCTTGGGCAAAGCGCGCCACGGTGCGCTGATTTTCCTGCTGCACCCATTGCAGCGCCTTTTTACCCTGCAGCTCCTCCAGCCACAGGAATTCATCGCCGGCGGCCGCGCCGCCCTCTGCCGCCATCGCCAGGCGGATACTGTTGGGTAATGAAGTCATCGCGAATACGGCTCCTGCGGTTTGTGCACTGAGTTTAATAAACTGACGTCGATTGGTGACCGGCAAAATCAAGCTCCTTTTGAGTCGGCTGCAATGCCACCCCGTCGCGGGCGACAGCCTGTGAAATAAGAGTCATTTTCAACAAGGTAGGCGTTTGACGGCGCGGAGTCAAAGCCCGCGGCCGCCGCGTTGAGTCAGGATTGAGGATAGTGGATCAGATCGTGGATACGCACCGTTTGTGAACTGGCGTTACGGTAAGCGTGCGGCCGATCGGCCTGAAAGCGCATCGCCTCGCCGGCGGCCAGGCTGTGCCATTCGCCGTCTATCGCCAACTCCAACCGGCCGCTGATCACGATGACATGTTCGATCACGCCCGGCTCATGGGGCGACGACTCGCTGAGCGCGCCCGGCGCGAGATCGATGACGAACATATCGAAACCCAGTTGACGATCGTACGGAAACAGCGGCACCACGCGCATGTCGGCGTTGTTCTGATCGTACACCGGCAGATCGCCGTAGCGATGCAGCGTCGCCTGCTGCTGCGCGGGGGAGGCTTCAAGAAAGGCGGAAAACGCCACGTTGAAACCGGTGGCAATCTTCCACAGCGTCGCCACCGTCGGGCTGGATTCGCCGCGTTCGATCTGTCCGAGCATCGCCTTGCTGACGCCGGTGTATTCCGCCGCCTGCGTCAGGCTCCAGCCGCGCTGTGCGCGCAGCGTGCGAAGGGTGTGCGCCAAATGGCCGGCAAGTTCCTGCATTCTGTTCTCCTTTGCGTATCGTGCCGATTATACCCTCTTGTGCGCTATAACGCACGGTGCTATGCTGATTTCTCAATGTGCGTTATAACGCACAATCACCGATTGGAGCTTCTCATGCGCCCAGCCCTCTCCCTGCGCCATCTGACCCTGCCCGCCGTCATGGCCGGCTTTGTCGCCGTTCTGGTGGGTTACACCAGCTCTGCCGCGATCATTTTTCAGGCCGCCGCCGCCGCGGGCGCCACGCCGGCGCAGATCGGCGGCTGGCTGAGCGCGCTGGGGATCGCGATGGGCGTCACCTCGCTGGGACTGTCGCTTTACTATCGCACCCCGATCCTCACCGCCTGGTCGACGCCCGGCGCGGCGCTGCTGGTCACCAGCCTGCCCGGCACCCCGATCAACGAGGCGATCGGCGTGTTTATCTTCGCTTCCGGTCTGATCTTGCTGTGCGGTATCACCGGGTTGTTCGCCCGCCTGATGGACTACATTCCGCAGGCGATTTCCGCCGCGATGCTGGCGGGGATCCTGCTGCGTTTCGGCCTGGACGCCTTCGCTTCGCTGCAGCTCAATTTCCCTCTGAGCGCCGGCATGGGGCTGGCCTATCTGCTCAGCCGCCGTTATCAACCGCGCTACGCCATCGTGCTGACGCTGGCGACCGGGCTGGCGATCGCCGCGCTGCAGGGCAATATCCAGCTGACGCAGCATGCGCCGGCGTTCGCCATGCCGGAATTTATCGCGCCGCACTTCAGCTGGCCGAAGCTGCTGGGCATCGGCGTGCCCTTCTTCGTGGTGACCATGGCTTCGCAGAACGCCCCCGGCATCGCGACGCTGCAGGCGGCAGGCTACCGCGTGCCTACGTCACCGCTGATCGCCTGGACGGCGCTCACCGCGCTGCTGCTGGCGCCGTTCGGCGGCTTCTCGGTGTGCATCGCCGCGATCACCGCCGCCATCTGCATGGGGCCGGACGTGCATCCCGATCCGCAGCGGCGCTATATGGGCGCGGTGGCCGCCGGCGGCTTCTACCTGCTGGCCGGGCTGTTCGGCGGCGCCATCGGCCTGCTGTTCAGCGCGTTGCCGGTCGCCCTGATCCACACCATTGCCGGGCTGGCGCTGCTCGGCACCATCGGCGGCAGCCTGCAGCGCGCGCTGCATGATGAGAAACAGCGCGATGCGGCGCTGATCGCCTTCCTCATCACCGCCTCCGGCGTCACCTTGCTGGGCATCGGTTCAGCCTTCTGGGGCATTGTCGGCGGCGCCATCGCCCACCTGCTGCTGTCGCTACCGCGGCGAGAAGCAGCATAAAATGCCAAACGCACGCCGCGCATTGACAAGCTCGGCGGCGACGCCTTCACTTGGTGGGCACACTGCGTTTCCCGCACGAGGCCCGCATGAAAGAAAAGGAACAATGGTCCCAGGTCGATCGCTATATCGTTGACAACCTGGTAGAACAAGATGATGCCCTGTTGCAGGCGCTGGCGACCAACGCCGCCGCCGGGCTGCCGGCGCATGATGTGGCACCGAATCAGGGCAAACTGCTGCAGCTGTTCGCCCGCATGGTGAACGCCAAACGCATTTTGGAAATCGGCACGTTGGGCGGCTACAGCACCATCTGGCTGGCACGCGCGCTACCGGCAGACGGTAAATTAATCACGCTGGAAGCGGATGAAAGCCACGCCGCCGTCGCCCGCCAGAATATCACCCGCGCCGGTCTCGACGGCCTGGTTGAGCTGCGCGTCGGCCCCGCCATGACTCACCTGCCGACGCTGCACACCCTGGCCCCCTTTGATCTCATCTTCATCGACGCCGACAAACCGAGCAACCCGGATTACCTACGTTGGGCGCTTAAGCTCGCGCGCCCAGGCACGGTGATTATCGGTGACAACGTGGTGCGCGATGGCGCGGTCACCGACGCCGCCAGTACGGACGCCCGTGTACAAGGCGTACGCGAGTTCTTCACGATGATGGCCCAGGAACCCCGCTTGACCGCTACCGCACTGCAAACCGTAGGCAGCAAGGGCTGGGACGGATTTTCTCTGGCTATCGTCAACTTTTAAGTGACAATGTCACAAAGGAAGCCTATGACTGAGAAAGCTGCGCTGTTAGCTCAGCGCTTGATACGCAATGTCGAACGGGTGGATAAGCAACACGATCGGCGGCCGCCGTTGTATGACAGCGTTGGCGCGCGTCTCGGCACCGGCACCGCCGCCGACAAGCTGGGCGCCTCCTTCGATTGCGTGGCGCCGGGCATGCGTTCCTGCCCCTACCATTTTCACTACGCTCAGGAGGAAATGTTCATCATTCTGGAAGGCAGCGGTACGCTGCGGGTGGCCGGAGAAATGCTGCCTATCGTCAGCGGGGATGTCATCTTCATTCCGCCGGGCCCGGAATACCCGCACCAGATAATCAACACCTCCGATGCGCCGCTGAAGTACCTATCCGTCAGCACGCGCGAGCAGCCGGAACTGGTGATGTACCCGGATTCCGGCAAATACCAGGCGATGGCGCGCAGCGCTGGCGGCGAGCAGGTACGCTACCTGCAGCGCCCTTCAACCTCGCTCGATTACTGGCAGGATGAACCCTGAATCGCCGTCCGGCAGCGGGAGATCCAATGCGCGCGCCGCCAACTCGGCCACGCGGAAATCGATATCCGCCGCCTGCCCGTCTTCCATAAACCAGGCGGCGGAGAGCCCCGACCAGGCCAGGATCCATTGCAGCAAGCGCCGGCGCTCCAGCCCGGCCAAGCGACAGACCTGTTCCACACGACGCTGGAAAATGGCCGGATCGGTGGCGATGCCGTAGTTGGGATTGCAGAAGATGTTGGCGTAATCGAAGCCCCGTTCGCCGTACAAACGCTTGGGATCGATCGCCAACCAGCCGCGTTCGCCGAAGTCGAGCACGTTGTCATGATGGATATCGCCGTGCAGCACGCTCTCTTCTCGCGAGCTGCTCAGCAGCTCCGCCGCCGTCGTGGCGCTGAGACGCAGCATGCCGCCGTGCGCTTGTGCCGCCGGCCACAGCGAGCTGAACCACTCCTGCAGCGGGATCAGCTCTGGCAACGGCGCCGCGCGCGGCGCATGTAAGGCGGCGACCGCCCTGCACAGGATCTGCGTGGCCTGCTCATCGTCACCGTCACGCACCAGCTGCGCCAACGAACCTTCACCCTGCGCGCGCTCCAGCAGAATGCCGTCGTCGTGCCACGCCAGCACCCGCGCAGCGCCTTCCCCGCGCCACCAGCACATCAGCTGGCCGCCGAAGCGCTCCTCCTGCTCGCGGGCGATCTTCAGCATGGCGGCCTCGCCCCGGTACCGCACCGGCATCAGCAGACTGCTGTGAGTTTCGAAGGCTTTGCCGTCCTGTTCCAATTGCCAGCGTTGCAGGTAGGGAGTAAAAAGCGGGTTCATCGTCTCATGCGTCCTTGTGGCCGAGCTGCGCCGCACTGTCACATTCGGGTGAGAAACGGCGTGTAAAATAAAGAAGAATGATACTCTCAAATATCATCGGTGAGCGGCGCCTGGCGCCGTTTCCCCAGTATCCTAACCAAGTTTTTCGATTTTATTAACCGGTCTTGCGCGGGGTTTGATCATGACATCATTAAAACGCACGAATTATCCGCAGTTGCCTACGCCGGGCGGCCCCTATGTACATGCGGTGCGCCACGGCGATCGCCTGTACGTGTCGGGATTGACGGCCTTCGCCACCGACGCTCAGGGACTGAGCGCGCCGGAGCAAACGCAGGAGATCCTGGAACAGCTGGTGACCATCGCCGCCAGCGAAGGCGTGAATCTCAAGGCATTGATTAAAATCAGCGTGTTCCTGACCGACATCGCCGATCTGGCGGGCGTGCGCCCGGTGCTGTTTGACTATTTCGATGGCGCGCTGCCGGCCTGTTCATTGATGGCGGTCAGCGCGTTGTTCTCACCGCAGGTGTGCGTGGAGATAGAGGCGGTGATGGCGTTGCAATAATGCGCGACTAGAGCACAATGCTGATTCAGTTAAGCGTTTTTCTGCAGGCGTTCGTGACATTTTCGGTCGATAAAAGTGAGATGCCCCATGTGGCTCATGCACCTCGACCGAGCCAGGGGCCGAAGGCGCGGCCCCTGGCAACCCGCGCCTTTGCCCTGTCAGACGGTTGGCTTTGCCAACTCCCCTCTCTCCGCCATACCGCATTGAGGCCGGTTGCGACAGGCGTCTCTGCCTGTCTCACCTGAAACCGCCGTCCATGGCGGTTTCTCCTAATGCGCTATGCCTGCGTTCGGCGTCTTCAAGGGCGCCTTACACTTGTGCTCATCTCCAACTTCTCTTCTCTGCCATAACCTCATAAAGGACGGGTTGCCCGGTAGCCACCAGCTCGGGTGTTGACCTTTGGCGCGCATCACCGGCTGCCGAGCAAGACGGCATTGTCAGGGGCAACCGGCCAGGGAAGGCCGGTTGAGGCGAGACTAACAGGGACGTTTGTCGTAGCCGACCCGCCCGACAATGCAGACGCGGCGAGGGTATCCGCACAGCGGACAGACGGTGTTAAGCGAAGGCGCGGGTGGAGGGGCCGCGCCTTCGGCCCCTCCAATTGCCGTTCATGTTGGCCACAAAGAAATGCGGAACATTGACGGCAATTCCCCTGCACAGAACGCCCAGAGGCTGGATAAGAAAAATGCCACTCAGGCTTAAGTGAGCAGTATTGCGGCTAGAGCGCGCCCTCATCCGGCACGCAGGGGCCGATCTTGAACCAGGCTTTGGCGATCCGCCCCTGCTCCACTTCGTAGATAGCGATGACATCCATTTTGCCGCGCCCCTGCGGGAAGTTGCGCGTCACTACCTCCTGATCGACCACCATATTCCCCACCGCCATGCGTTTTATCCGTTCGCCGTACAGGCTAGGCTCCTGGAAGCGCGCCAGATGCCGTTCGCGAATCGCCGCCTTGCCGCTGGCCAGCAGCGTGTCGGGATGCTCGTAATACTGCGCGTCGTCCGCCCAACAGGCCATGAAGGCGTCGATGTCGCGGGCGTTATAGGCGTCAAGCTGTTGTTGAACCACATCCTGCGGGCGTGCCGTTTTATCGTTCATCACATCCTCCTGCCGAAATTAACCGCCGCATGTATCGAACCCATCATGTTAACCGCCCAGTGCTGCAGCTTGATGACACGGCGAATTTTGAATAAAAACCCAAAAATATCGAATAAATAACCTATCACGACCAATGGACAATTCAAGCACCCGCGCACAAATATTCTGCGCCGCGCCAGGGGCAGTGAAAACCGCATGGCGCCGCGCGTTAATCTTTGCGACGGTGAGGGAAATTCTGCTAATTTAGCGTGAACAGCCTGATGATAACGAACCGCTATGCAGCAAAAACCGGTGTTGGACGAAGCCAGACAGTTGAAGCGACTCAACGCCGCCACGCGGCGTCAATCCCACATGTATAAATGGATCGCGCTGATTGCGGCGCTGGATGCGCTGTTGGTGTTTTGGTACGACCGGGATATGCGCAACGTCACCTTCTCGGGAGCGGTTGCGCTGGTGTGCGGCTATCTGTGGATCCGCGATCGCAACAAGGCCCGGGGTTACCGGCGCGAGTTCGACCGCAAATTCGGCAAGCGCAGCGGCGATTAAGGCTGCATCGCTTCCAGCACTTTAGCGCTGTCGACAATCTGCACGAACTTCACGATTTTGCCGGCGCGCAGCGTATAAATATGCGCAAAAGAGGCGCTGAAGGATTTGCCGGTGGCCCGGTAGGTACCGTGATAAAAACCTTGCGCGATCACATTGTCGCCGGCGTCGTAAAAGTGGTCGACATCGGCGCGGTAACCTTGCCATTCGCTGCCCAGGCGCTGATGCACGTTCTTGATGATGTTCTCCGGGCCGATATAGGTACCGGCGTAGGGGAAACCGGCGGCTTCGGTCCACTCGGCATCGGGGGCCAGCGCCGCCAGCAGATTACGGCCGTTTTCTTCGGAACTGCCTTCATAGGTTGCGCGCACTATCTCAAGAGGGGTTGGCATGTCTCTTCTCCAATGGCTGATGAGGATATTCCGGCCATCTCCGCGGACACAGGCTCTCACCAAGCGGAGACGGCGGAATGCGGCTATTCTAGGTTGCTTGTTTCGCTGCAAAAACCGCAGTTATGACAATAGTGGGTTGCACTTTAGTAAACAATAGCCGTTTTGCTGTCATTCTCCCGGCATCCGATGCGGCTATGCTGATTGACCGATTCCCCTAACAGGAGCTGAACGTGTCTTTACCTTCGCTGACGCAAGAGCTGTTACAACCTTTTTCCCCCTACCAGGCGCTGGCGCAAACGTTACTGCCGCTTACCCTCGAGTCGGACGACGGTTCGCATGACGTCGCGCACCTGCACCGGGTCTGGAAGAACTGCCGCCGAATCAGCAAGCTGGAAGGCGGCGACCGGCGCATTCTCTGCGCAGCAGTGCTGCTGCACGACGCCGTCGCGGTGGAAAAAAACTCGCCGCAGCGCCATCTGGCCTCGCGCATGGCGGCGGAGCAAGCCACGTTGACGCTGGCCCGGCTGGAATGGGCGCCGGCGGATATCGCGGCGGTGGCTCACGCCATTGAAGCGCACAGTTTTTCCGCCGGCATCCCGCCGCAAACGCTGGAGGCGAAGATCCTGCAGGATGCCGATCGCCTCGACGCCATAGGTCTTATCGGCGTGGCGCGCTGCTTCTATATCGGCGGCCGCATGCGCAGCGCGCTGTATGACGCGGCCGATCCGCGGGCCGAACATCGTCAATATGACGACAAGCGTTTCAGCCTGGATCACTTCGAAACCAAGCTGTTCAAACTGCAGGACGGTTTCCAGACCGCCGCCGGGCGGCACATGGCCGAACTGCGTACCGCACGCATGCGGCGCTTTGTCGACGATCTGCTGGAAGAGGTGTAATGCCGGCTGACCGGGCATTTTCGTTATGCCCATAACATTTTCGGTCATATAACGTCGTTAAACTGAAAGCCAACTTCACCGAACGGGCGGCACAGATGAAAAAGTTGACGTTGAAAGAAATGACGGAAAGCGAACAGCGGGAAGTGAAAACCGAACTGGACAAGGCGCGCAAAAGCCATGGCAGGCCGCTGACCAACGCCGAACAGCACAAGGTCAAGGATGAAGTGGTGGCGCGCATCATGGCCGCCAGAGAGAAGCTCGCCAAGGCGGAGCGCGCAGAACGCAAGGCCAACCGCTATCGGCCGAGCGGCGACACCTTCAGCTGGTCCGCCACCATCGGCTCCCGCCCGCCGCGCTGAGCCGGCCAAATCCTCCCCGCCATCGCGGGGATTTTTATTTATTAGCCAAACTCATTCCCACCGACGAATCATGAATAACAATGTTATCAATCTGTTGTAAATTGACAGCCTGATGAAGAATATTCATTATCACCCCACTTCCCCTTTTCACGAGACTGCCATGGCCTATCCACGCAACGCTGACATTCTGATGACACCTGCGTTGCCTGTTGGCGGCTTGGCGGCGATTAAATCGAAGAAACAGACGCTCATTTGACCGGGGCGAGCTGTCCCGTCAGATGAGCTGACTGGATGGCACGCAACGCCCCGCCTTCAATTTTCTCATCTGGCTTCTCTGTCGGTCACACAGAAGGAATATTTTATGGCCTCATTTTCCGGTATTTGGGTAGCGATGGTTACCCCTTTCAATCACGATGCCGTCGATCTGCCGGCAGTGAAACGCCTGGCGCGGCACCTGCTCGATGCCGGTGTCTCAGGTCTGGTGGTCTGCGGCTCCACCGGTGAAGCCGCCGCGCTGAGCAAAGAAGAACAGCTGGCGGTGCTCGACGCCGTGCTGGAGGTGGCGCCCGCCCATCAGGTCGTGATGGGCCTGTCCGGCAATAACATGGTCGCCACGCTGCAAATGCAGCAGGCCATTCAGCTGCGCGACATTGCCGGCGTGCTGATCCCGGCACCTTACTACATCCGCCCTTCGCAATGCGGCCTGATCGACTATTTCACCCAGTTGGCCGACGCCTCAACCGTGCCGGTGATTCTGTACAACATTCCGCAGCGCACCGGCATTGCCATGGAGCTGGCCACGTTGCGCCAGCTCGCACGCCATCCGCGCATCACCGCCATCAAGGACTGCGGCGGTAACCCTGACGCCACCATGGCGCTGATCGCCGACGGCGAAATCGATGTGATGACCGGGGAAGACAATCTGATCCTCACCACGCTCTGCCTCGGCGGTACCGGCGCCATCTCCGCCGCCGCGCATGTTCACCCGGAGCGCTTCGTTCAGCTGACGCAGCAGGTCGCCGCCGGTGATTTGGCCGCGGCACGCAGCAACTTCTATGAGCTGCTGCCGATGATCCACCAGATGTTCAGCTTCCCGAATCCGGCGCCGGTCAAGACGGTGCTGGCCCAGCAGGGGCTGATCGCCAACGAGTTGCGTTCGCCGATGCAGGTGGCGCCGCAGGCGCTGCAACAGCAGATCGCCGCAACGCTGGCCCAGCTGCAGCCTGCCGAGGCGCTCATCGGTTAAATTTGTTAGCTAAGCCGCTGTAATTTTGGCGCTATGGGACTACGATGAGAGGTTAAGCATGCCCGTCATTCGTCATCAACAAGGAGCTTCCGATGAAACTGTTCTATAAAGCCGGCGCCTGTTCGCTGTCCCCGCATATAGTGCTGCGTGAGGCAGGGCTGGATTTTACGGCGGAGAAGGTCGACCTGGCGCAGAAGAAAACCGAGAGCGGCACCGATTACCTCGCCATCAACCCCAAGGGACAGGTACCGGCGCTGCTGCTGGATGACGGTAGCCTGCTGACCGAAGGCGTGGCGATCGTGCAATACCTGGCGGATCGCGTGCCGGATCGCAACCTGATCCCGGCGGCGGGCACCCTGTCGCGCTACCACGCGATCGAATGGCTGAACTACATCGCCACCGAGCTGCACAAAGGATTCAGCCCGTTGTTCAACCCGAAAACGCCCGAGGAATACAAAACCATCGCGCGCGCCAAGTTGGAACAGCAGTTCAGCTATCTGGATTCGGTGCTGGCGAAGCAGCACTTCCTGTTGGGAAGCCGCTTCAGCATAGCCGACGCCTACCTGTTTACCGTGTTGCGTTGGGCATTCGCCCTGCAGTTCGACGTGCGCAAGCACGCCCATTTGGCGGCCTGGTTCGATCGCGTTGCGGCGCGCCCGGCGGTGGATGCGGCGCTGAACGCCGAAGGATTGAAGTAAAGATTCGGGGCTCCGGCGGCTATCGCCGGAGCCCGATGACACTTACAGTTTGACCGCTTTAAACTCGCTACGCGGCTGCACAATCCGATCCTGCGCCGCCACCACCTGCAGTTCGTACTCGCCCATCTCCTGCGTAGTCAGCATCACCTCATACACGGCGGCGGTCACGTGCTCCAGTGCTTTATCCAGCGCCTCACCCTTCAGCAAGTCCACCAGCAACAGACCACTGGTCAAATCACCGACGCCGACCGGCTGCCGCGCGCCGAAGTCCACCAGCGGACGGCTGATGTGCCAGGCCTCGTCCGCCGTCACCAGCAGCATTTCGAAGCAGTCGGCGTGATAGCCCGCACGTGCCAGATGCTTGACCAGCACCAGCCGCGGCCCTTTGTCGATCAGCGCACGGGCGGCCTGCACCGCATCGTCCACGTTGGCGACGGCCATCTGACTCAGCATCTCCAGTTCCAGCAGGTTCGGCGCCATCATGTCGCTGCACGGCAGCGCCTGGCGGCAGTGAAACTCGGCCACGCCCGGCGCCACGATGCAGCCCTTTTCCGGATGTCCCATCACCGGGTCGCAGAAATACCAGGCATTCGGGTTCGCCTGCTTAACCTGGCGCACAATCTCCAGAATATGGTCGCCCTGCTCCGGCGAACCGATATAACCACTCAACACCGCATCACAGCGCTTCAGTTGATCGATATTGGCGATGCCCTGCGCGATCTCGGTCAGATGATTGGCCGGCATGACGCAACCGGTCCACTGGCCGTATTGCGTATGATTGGAGAACTGCACCGTGTTCAACGGCCAGACATTGACGCCCATGCGGCGCATCGGAAACTCCGCCGCACTGTTGCCGGCGTGACCAAACACCACGTGCGACTGGATAGAAAGAATGTTTTTCATCGACAGAACTCGTTCGAAATACGGCAGCCGGGCAGCTGCGCAAAAATAAAGGGGCCGCCAGGGCCCCTTACCGTCATTATTCGTTACTGCCAATCCACCAGGCAGTAATGTTTCTTGCCGCGGCGCAGCAGCGTGTAGCGGCCGAACAGACGGTCTGAATCGCTGAAGCGGTATTCGGCATCGGACTGCTTCTCACCGTTGATGGTCACCGCGTTGGAACCGATCATGGTGCGCGCCTGGCCGCGTGACGGTACCAGTTCGGCATTCACCAACGCCTGCTGCAGATCGGCGTCGCGGTCCAGTTTGATGGTCGGCATGCCGTCCTGCGCCAGTTGGGCGAAGTCAGCTTCGGTCATGTCATGCAGCGCGCCGGAGAACAGGCTCTGGGTGATGCGCTTGGCGGCCGCCAAGCCTTCCGCACCGTGTACCATGCCGGTCACTTCTTCCGCCAGCACGTACTGGGCGCGTGGCGCCTTGCCGCTGTTCTTGTCTTCTTCTTCCAGCGCGTTGATCTCTTCCAGGCTCATGAAGGTGAAGAACTTCAGGAAGCGGTAGACGTCGGCATCGGCGGTGTTGATCCAGAACTGGTAGAACTTGTACGGGCTGGTTTTTTCCGGCGCCAGCCAGACCGCGCCGCCTTCGGTTTTACCGAACTTGGTGCCGTCTGCTTTGGTGATCAACGGCACGGTCAGGCCGAACACCTGCTTCTGGTGCTGGCGACGCGTCAGATCGATACCCGAGGTGATGTTGCCCCACTGATCGGAACCGCCGATCTGCAGCTCCACCTGGTGGCGGTTGTACAGCTCGGAGAAATCGAAGCCCTGCAGCAGATTATAGGAAAACTCGGTGAAGGAGATGCCGGAGTCGTCGCGATTCAGGCGCTGCTTAACCGCTTCCTTATTGATCATCTGGTTGACGGAGAAGTGCTTGCCGATGTCACGCAGGAAGGTCAGCACGTTCATGCCGCCGAACCAGTCGTAGTTATTGGCCGCGATGGCGCTGTTGCTGCCGCAGTCGAAATCGAGGAACGGAGAAACCTGCTTGCGGATCTTCTCCACCCACTCGTTCACCGTATCGGTGGTGTTCAGCTTGCGCTCCGCCGCTTTGAAGCTTGGATCGCCGATGAGGCCGGTGGCGCCGCCCACCAGTGCGACCGGCTTGTGGCCGGCCAGCTGGAAGCGCTTCAGGCACAACAGAGGAACCAGATGGCCCAAATGCAAGCTGTCAGCGGTCGGATCGAAACCGCAATACAGTGCAATTGGCCCTTGCGCCAGTCGCTCCGCTAACGCTTCCTCATCCGTAACCTGGGCAACGAGGCCCCGCTCTTGCAGTTGTTTAATCAAGTTGCTGCTTGCCATCAATGACTCCATGTATAAACGAATGCACCTTTGCCGGTACACGGCCTTTCGCCCAGTGGCGAAATAAAAAATTCAGGGTAGCGCATAGAATAAAGCGCCGGCGGCGTCAGCACCAGCGCTTAGAGGGGATTTTCCGTCTTCAGGGTGCCAGTCGGTCAATTTTCCAGTCATTCCCGTCCCGCTGATACAGGAAACGGTCATGCAGGCGATGGGCGCCGCCCTGCCAGAACTCGACGGAGTCGAATTTCACGCGGAATCCGCCCCAGAAACTCGGCAACGGCACTTCGCCTTGCTGGAACTTCTGCTTCAACTCGAGGAATTTGCTTTCCAGCACGCCGCGCGCGGAAATACGCGACGATTGCTGCGACACCCAGGCGCCGATCTGGCTATCCTTCGGCCGGCTGTTGAAATACTTCAGCACTTCGAAAGTCGACAGGCGCTCCACCTGGCCGAGGAAAATCACCTGGCGATCGAGCATGTGCCACGGGAACAGCAGGCTGATATGCGGATTGTGCGCCAGTTGCTGCGCCTTGCGGCTGCCGAGGTTGGTGTAGAACACCAGCCCCTGCTCGTCGAAATGCTTGAGCAGCACAATGCGTTGATAGGGCTGGCCGTGTTCGTCGACGGTCGCGACGCACATGGCGGTAGGATCGGCCAGGCGCGCATCGCAGGCCTGTTTCAACCAACGCTCGAACAGTTCGAGCGGGTTGGCGGTCAGATCGTTGCGGCGCAGGCCGCCTCGGGTGTATTCACGGCGCAGGTCCGCAACATCAAACTCATTCTTTTCAATCATCTGGGTTATCGACCAACTGAAAAAATCCGTCGTTACATTCTGCGCCTGCGGCGTCAGGAACTCAATCGCTCCGACGCCGCCGCCGACCGTCATTCCGTCAACACGCAGTCGCTCATCACTACCTTGCCGTTGCGCTCAAGATAGGCGTTACGGTCTTTCGACCAAAAAGTGTATTTGCCGTCGCTGTATTTGGCGCCGGTCAGCGCCAGCACCTGCTTAAGATGCAGCTGCTCGCCATCCATCAGCAGGCTGACTTCGCTCGCCTTGCCGTCGAGCGCCACCGTCAGCGGCGTGGTGCCGCACTGGTAGTGCATCGTCTGGCTGCTTTGCGGCAGGATGTAGCTGCAGCCGGACAGCGCCAGCGCGCCGGCGACGAAAATGACTTTTTTCATGCTGTTGCTCCTTAGAAAAATCCTTCACAGGCTATCCTAACAGAGCTAACGGCCCCCCAATGGCAAAACCGGATAAATCCCACCCAGCACCGTTTCACGGCTGGCGCCGGTCACCGAAGGCAGGTTGCCTGCCTGGCCGGACAGCGTACGAAACGCCAGCCAGGCAAAGGCCAGCGCCTCCATGTCGTCACCGCTGACGCCGAAATCGTCGGTCAGCCCGACTTCCGTGCCCGGCAGCAGCGCCGACAGACGCGCCATCAGCAGCGTGTTGCGCGCTCCGCCACCGCATACCAGCAAACGCTCGCACCCGCCGGCCAGCAACACCTGTTCGCTGATGCTGACGGCGGTCAGCTCCGTGAGCGTGGCCTGCACGTCGACCGGCGCCATCGCCGGCAATCCGGCCAACTGCCGCTCCAGCCAGGCGATATTGAAATACTCGCGGCCGGTGCTTTTCGGCGCCGGCAGCGCGAAGTAAGGATCCGCCAGCATCTGCTGCAACAGCGGCAAACAGACTCTTCCCTGCATCGCCCAGCCGCCGTCCTGATCATAAGGTTGTGCACGGTGGCGCCACACCCAGGCGTCCATCAGCATGTTGCCTGGCCCGGTGTCGAAACCGCGCACCGGCGTGCCAGGCAGCAGCAGAGAAAGGTTGGCGATGCCGCCAACGTTCAGCACCATGCGCCGTTCGACAGGATGCCCCAGCAGCGCCTGATGAAACGCCGGCACCAGCGGCGCGCCCTGCCCGCCATAGACCATGTCCCGCCGGCGGAAGTCGCCGACGGTGGTGATATTGGTCAGCGCGGCGATGCGGTTGTTATCACCGAGCTGCATCGAGAAACGCGCGTCACCTTCCGGTTCGTGCCACACTGTCTGGCCGTGGCAACCGATGGCGGTGATATGCTCCGCGTCGATGCCGGTTTGTTTCAGCAGGCCGAGCACGGCCTCGCCGAACAGCGAGCCCAGCTGCGCATCCAGCCGGCCAACGGCGGCCAACGTGGTCTGTTGCCCCTGGCACATGCCCAAAATCTCTTTTTTCAGCGCCATCGGCATCGGATGGCTATAGCTGGCCTGCTGCGCCACCATGCGATCGTCGATCGCGGCCAATACCACATCAATTCCGTCCAGACTGGTGCCGGACATGACGCCTATATAGCGGCCTGACTTCATAGCAACATCCTCTAACCCGCGCGGTAAGCAAATTTCACCCTGACAAATAAACCAGAATTGCCAGATTAACGCCATGAATTATGATGCTTTTTTTACAAGCCGTGAGCCAGATATCCTACCCTGGCGCCGCTGTGGCACATGTGATGTGTTAAACCGTGCCATAACAGGCAACGGAATGTCGCTAAGGCTGTTATAAAGGTAAACTGCGGTTTATTATTGGTTGAACAGAGAAAAGTTAAGCTGCGTGCAGTGATGGAGCATGGTGATATGCCAACTTTCAGCCATACTTTGTCTATCATTTTCACTGAATCTTGCCTGGAGAACACTGCCAGGTTATGGACTACTACCATCAGGAGTTTTATATGATCAAGCGTCTTCTCGTCGTTGCCGTCGCCGCCGTTACGCTGGCTGGCTGTGCCAATGAATCCATGTCCGGCGACGTCTACTCGTCCTCGCAGGCCAAGCAGGTGCAGACCGTCACCTACGGGACGCTGGTTTCCGTACGTCCGGTTAAAATTCAGGGCGGCGAAGGTTCCAACACCATGGGGATGATCGGCGGCGCGGTGATTGGCGGACTGTTGGGTAACACCGTTGGCGGCGGCACCGGCCGTACGCTGGCAACCGCAGCGGGCGCTATCGCCGGCGGCGCGGCAGGCAACAGCATCGGTGAAGTGGCCGGTCGTACCTCAGGCTACGAGCTGGAAATCAAAACCGACCAGAAAGAGAACATCGTGGTGGTGCAGAAAGCAGGCGACACCAAGTTCAGCCCGGGTCAGCGCGTACGTATGGCGCGCATGGGCGATACCATCACCGTATCTCCGCTGTAAGTCAGTCGGCGTAAACGGCAAACCGGAGGCAATCGCCTCCGGTTTTATTTCTGATGCTGTGAAACTGTAATCGTAGAAAAATAAGAATATTATTATTTGTTCTGCAGTTCGGTGATATTTTGTTCTAACTTGCCAATCAGCCCTACCAACAGATGCACTTCGTCGGCGGTAATGCCGCTTAAAATCTCACTACGTGTAGACGTGATCACGCTATCCACTTCCCTGATGATCGGATCGGCCGCCTCGGTCAGCTTGATGCGCTTCGCGCGGCGATCGTTGGCACAGGTGTGACGCGTGATCAGCCCCTTCTCCTCCAGTTGGTCCAGCGTACGAACCAGTGACGGTTGCTCGATACCGATCGCTTTGGCCAGCTGGATTTGCGACTGCTCCGGCGGCAAGCGATTGATATTGTGCAAAGTAACCCAGTGCGTTTGGGTCAGCTCCAACGGCTTGAGCCGATGATCGATGAGCGCGCGCCAAACACGAACTAATCGTGCTAAATCTGAACCTAATGTTGACTCCACTTCCCCCTCCTTATAATTAGCATGCTAACATTACCTCCCAGAGTTTAGACTATTTTGGGTAACTCACATTAAAAACACAAATGTATATAATGTATATTGTGGAAATAGCCACTATTTTTAGACGCTATTGTTTAATCGTTATGCAAATATTCAACATATTCACCCTTAGGGATTGTTAATGTGAATACATCATGGTTACACACCTCATCCCCCTTACCCGATTTGGTCCTGGGGGCATCGCTTTATTTTCCACCTATATTTAAAGCTTTTTTGCTAGGACTGGTCTTATGGCTGTTGATTCATCAGCTGCTGAGAGACTGGATGTATTCCGGTGAAATCTGGCATCCCATGTTGATGGATCTGTCCATTTTCGTTATGACCGTCAGCGGTTCCTTATGGATTTTAGCGAGTTGGTAACCCATGCAGCATAAAACATTAAAATACTTTTCTTCGGTGATCGTTTGCGCCATTGCCGTCTGCGCCGGTTGGTGGCTCTGGAATTATTATATGCAATCCCCGTGGACCCGTGATGGAAAAGTGCGCGCCGAACTGGTCAATATCACCCCTGAAGTCTCTGGAAGATTAGAGAAAATAAGCGCGAATGACAATCAGTTCGTACCTGCGGGAAGTCTGATTTTTACCCTCGACCCGGTGCCCTACCAGATCGCGTTGGACAATGCCGAGGCCGCGGTGGCAAAAGCGCAATCCGATCTGGCCAAGGCGGAGCACGAGGCCGCACGCCGCCGTGGCTTGCCGCGTAACGTTATTTCTGCTGAAGATTTGGACGCCGCCAATTTAGCTGCTCAGGCAATGAAGGCCGCCTATAAAGCCGCCTTGGCCAACCTGGAACAGGCTAAATGGAATTTGAGCAAAACCAAAATTTACGCACCAACCGACGGCTATATCACCAACCTGCAGGCGCGGGTCGGGAACTACGCCAACGCCGGCACACCGCTGGTGGCGCTGGTGGATGTGCATTCTTTTTATGTGCTCGGTTATTTCGAAGAAACCAAGCTGAAGCATATAAAAGAGGGCAATAAAGCGGACATCGTTTTATATAACGGCAACACGCCGCTGCAGGGGGAAGTCGAGAGCATCGGCCGCGCCATTTACGATCAGAGCGTCGACAGCAGCAACGATCTATTAATGGACGTTAAGCCTAATGTTCCCTGGGTGCGTTTGGCTCAGCGCGTGCCGGTGCGGATAAAATTGCTCAACGTGCCCGCCGATATAACGCTGGTCGCCGGCACCACCTGCACCATTTCGATTCATCAGCGGAACTAAAGTGTGAACCTGCCTTTTCTGGAGTGGAGCCGAACCCCCTGGGGTAAGGCGACCGGTGGCCAATGGCGCTATGCGCTGCGTAACTCGCTGGCGATGTGTCTGGCGCTGTGGGTGGCGTTCGTGCTCGAGCTCGACGAACCCTATTGGGCGCTCACCTCCGCGGCGGTGGTGAGCTTCCCCACCATCGGCGGCGTGATCAGCAAAAGCATTGGCCGTATCTTCGGCAGCCTGATCGGCGCCGCTGCGTCGGTCGCGATCGCCGGCCACTGCCTGAACGACCCTTGGCTGTTTACGCTGTTCATCGCCGCCTGGATCGGGCTGTGCACCTACATCTCCAACCATTACCAAAACAACGTCTCTTACGCGTTCGCGCTGGCGGGTTATACCGCCGCCATCATCGCCTTCGGCACGGTCAACGTCACCGACACCCAACAGATCTTCGATATCGCGCAGGCGCGGGTTTGTGAAGTGATCACCGGCATTCTGTGCGGCGGGTTGATGATGATGATCCTGCCCAGCACCTCCGACGGCGAAGCCCTGCTGACCTCGCTGCGGCGCATGCAGCTACGCCTGCTGGAGCACGCCGCCATGCTGTGGCAGCCGGAGATCACCGCGCAGATGCGCACCTCGCACGAAGGGGTTATCGGCCAGATCCTGACCATGAACCTGCTGCGCATTCAGGCGTTCTGGAGCCACTATCGGCTACGGCGGCAAAACAATCTGCTCAACTATCTGCTGCACCAGCAGTTGCGCATCACCAGCGTCATCTCCAGCCTGCGCCGCATGCTGCTGAACTGGCCGGATCGCCCCGCCAATCTGATGCCGGTACTGACGCAGTTGCTGGACGAACTGCGCGATCCCACCACCGACAAATACCGCTTGGCGCGGCTGCTCCAGCAGATCGCCCCACACGATCCTGCGGATTACCGCCATCGCGCCTTCTGGCTGCGCCTGCGCCATTTCTGCTGGCTTTACCTGCGCTGCAACCGCTGGCTGCGGCGGCTGGAGAGCGCCACGGCGGTCAGCGATCTCCAGCCGCCGCGCGTCACCCCATTGGCGCGTCATACCGATAGCTACGAAGCCGCTTACAACGGGCTACGCACCTTCTTATGCATCGTGATCGGCTGCGCCTACTGGATTAACACCCAGTGGGACGCCGGCAGCGCAGCGCTGACGCTCACCGCCATCAGCTGCGTGCTCTACTCCTCTACGCCTTCGCCGATCAACAGCGTCAGCACCCTGCTCAAGGCGGTGCTGCTGCTCTCGGTCGCCTGCTTCGTGGTGAAATTCGGTTTGATGATCCAGATTGACGACTTCTGGGTGTTCTGCGCCTTCCTGTTTCCGATCCTGGTGACCATGCAGATGCTCAAGCTGCAAAACCCGCCGTATGCCGCGCTCTGGGGGCAGCTGATCGTCTTTATGGGTTCGTTTTTGACCGTCAGCAACCCGCCGAGCTATGACTACCAGTCCTTCATCAATGACAACATCGCTAAAGTCGTCGGCGTACTGTTGGCCGGGCTGGCGTTTCAGATCCTGCGCCCCAGCTCGGACAAGCGCAAAAGCCGCCGCATTATCCGCGCGCTGCGGCGCGATTTTATCGATCAGTTGAGCAAACGGCCGCAGCAGAGCGAAAGCCAGTTCGAATCGCTGATCTACCATCGCATCAGCCAACTCAATCAAAGTCAGGATCAGGAAGCGCGCACCTGGCTGCTGCGCTGGGGCGTGGTGCTGCTCAACTGCAGCCATATCGTCTGGCAGCTGCGCGACTGGCAGACCCGTTCCGATCCGCTGTCGGCAGTGCGCGATGTCTGCATCCACTGTCTGCGCGGCATCATGACGGAAAAAGGCGTACAGCACAGTTCACTGGACGCCACGCTGCAAGAGCTGCTGCGCATGAGCAACGCGCTGGCGCACCACCCGGAACAGCCCGCGCGCGATTTGGCCGGCCTGATTTGGCGTCTCTACTGCTCGCTGCAGCAGTTGCAACAGGCGATTGGCCAGCCCATCGCCACACCGGCCGGCGGATGATCACTTGATCACGCCGCAGGCGAAACGTTCACCGCCGCCGCCGAGCGGCAGTGGATGATCCGAGTGATTATCACCGCCGGCGTGCACCATCAGCGCCTTACCCTCAATTTCGCTGATTTTTTTCAGCCGCGGCGCCAGCACCGGGTCGTTCGCCATGCCGTCGGCGGTCACATAGATGGCCGGTAAGTCGCCCAAATGCCCGTCGGCATACGGCCCGAGGTGTTTCCCGGTCTTTTGCGGGTCGAAGTGCCCACCAGCCGCCAGCGCCGCCACCGCTTTGCCGTCCTTCATGCCCGGCTCGCAGCTGCCTTTCTCATGCACGTGAAAGCCGTGTATCCCGGCCGGCAACGCTTTGAGGCTCGGCGTAAACAGCAAACCGTACGGCGTTTCGCTGATAACCACTTTGCCGATGTCCTGGCCGATCCCCTGCCCGGTCACCAGGTGCATCTCGACGTCAGCGGTCGCCGCCTGAGCTGCACCACACGCCATCATACCAAGCGCTGCATACCAATATCGTTTCATCAATCAATCTCCTTAATGACTATGCTGAACTTTCAGTATAGAAGCCCCAGCAGCGGCGCTGTTGGTCAATGCACAATCTCGTCAATTTGATTCGCATTATTAATACTTGGCGCTAATAATTATTTTACCGATGTTGGTCCTCTGACCAGCTGTCGTTCGGCTAACGTTGTTTCCCTGTTTCCACCGCCGACGCATGAGAGTTCACTTCCCGGCCAGGCGGCATACTTCATAAGGAACTGATATGGGCATCTTTAGCTATAAGGATCTGGACGAAAACGCGTCGAAAGCGCTGTTTTCCGACGCCTTGGCCATCTCTACCTACGCTTACCACAATATCGATAACGGCTTCGACGAAGGCTACCACCAAAGCGGTTTCGGGCTGGGCCTGCCGCTGACGCTGATTACCGCACTTATCGGCAGCACCCAATCGCAAGGCGGTCTGCCCGGCATTCCCTGGAACCCCGACTCCGAACAGGCTGCGCAGGATGCGGTGAACAATGCCGGCTGGTCGGTCATCAGTGCCGCGCAGCTGGGTTACGCCGGCAAAACCGACGCGCACGGCACCTACTACGGCGAGGCCGTCGGTTACACCACCGCTCAGGCCGAGGTGCTGGGCAAATATGACAGCGAAGGCAATCTCACCGCCATTGGCATCTCATTTCGCGGTACCAGCGGCCCGCGCGAGTCGTTGATTGGCGATACCATCGGCGATGCGATTAACGATCTGTTGGCGGGCATCGGGCCGAAAGGCTACGCCGACGGTTACACGCTGAACGCCTTCGGCAATCTGCTGGGCAACGTGGCGAAGTTCGCGCAGGCGCACGGGCTGAGCGGCGAAGACGTGGTGGTCAGCGGCCACAGCCTCGGCGGGCTGGCGGTCAACAGCATGGCCGCGCAGAGCGACGCCAACTGGGGCGGCTTCTACGCGCAGTCCAACTATGTCGCCTTCGCCTCGCCGACCCAGTACGAAACCGGCGGCAAAGTAATCAACATCGGTTATGAGAACGATCCGGTGTTCCGCGTGCTCGACGGTACCACGCTGACCGGGGCGTCGCTGGGTGTGCATGATGCGCCCCATGCCTCCGCCACCAACAATATCGTCAACTTCAACGACCACTATGCATCAGACGCCTGGAACCTGCTGCCATTTTCCATTCTCAACGTGCCGACCTGGCTGTCGCACCTGCCGTTCTTCTATCAGGACGGTCTGATGCGGGTGCTCAACTCCGAGTTTTATTCGCTGACCGACAAGGACTCGACCGTCATCGTCTCCAACCTGTCGAACGTGACGCGCGGCAATACATGGGTGGAAGACCTTAACCGCCAAGCGGAGACGCACAGCGGACCGACGTTTATCATCGGCAGCGACGGCAATGATTTGATCAAGGGCGGCAAAGGCAACGATTATCTCGAGGGCCGCGACGGCGACGATATCTTCCGCGACGCCGGCGGCTATAATCTGATCGCCGGCGGCAAAGGCCACAATATCTTCGATACCCAGCAGGCGTTGAAAAACACCGAGGTCGCCTACGACGGCAATACGCTCTACCTGCGCGATGCCCAGGGCGGCATTACGCTGGCGGATGACATCAGCACCCTGCGCAGCAAAGAAACCTCCTGGTTGATTTTCAACAAAGAGGTGGATCATCAGGTGACCGCGACCGGATTGAAATCGGATTCGGGCCTCAAAGCCTATGCCACTGCCACCACTGGCGGCGACGGCGATGACGTCCTGCAGGCTCGCAGCCACGATGCCTGGCTGTTCGGCAACGCCGGCAACGACACGCTGATCGGCCATGCCGGCGGCAACCTGACCTTCGTCGGCGGCAGCGGCGATGACATCCTGAAGGGCGTCGGCAACGGCAATACCTTCCTGTTCAGCGGCGATTTTGGCCGCGACCAGCTGTATGGTTTCAACGCCACCGATAAGCTGGTGTTTATCGGTACCGAAGGCGCCAGCGGGAATATCCGCGACTACGCCACGCAGCAAAACGACGATCTGGTGCTGGCCTTCGGCCACAGCCAGGTCACGCTGATCGGCGTCTCGCTCGATCACTTCAACACCGATCAGGTGGTGTTGGCCTAAAAATCGGCGTAAAAAAAGCCGGGCGCTTTCGCCGCCCGGCTTTCCTCCGGCTTCCCTGTCTTAAGGCACGTCATACCCCAGCGCCGCCTTGCGAATGCGGAACCACTGCTGGCGGTTCAGCACCAGTTTCTGCGCCTTCAGCGCCGAGCGCACCCGCTCAATCTTGCCGGAGCCGATAATCGGCAGCGGCGACGACGGCAGGCGCATCACCCAGGCGTACACCACCTGTTCGATGGTCTCGGCGCCGATCTCCTGCGCCACCCGCTGCAGCTCGTCGCGCAGCGGCTGGAACTCGGCGTCGTTGAACAAACGCCCGCCCCCCAGGCAGGACCAGGCCATCGGCTTGATGCGCAGTTGCTGGCACTGGTCGAGCGTGCCGTCGAGAATGGCCGGTTGGTGAATCGGCGAGATCTCCACCTGATTGGTCGCCAGCGTGAACGGCAGGCGCGACTGCAGCAGTTGGAACTGTGCGGGCGTAAAGTTGGATACGCCGAAATGGCGCACCTTGCCGCTTTTGTGCAGCGCGACGAAGGCTTCGGCCACGTCGTCAGCATCCATCAGCGGATCCGGCCGGTGGATCAGCAACAGATCGAGATAGTCGGTATGCAGATGGCGCAGCGATTGTTCCGCGCTCTGTACGATGTGGTCGCGATCGGTGATGTAATGGCCGATCGGGTTGCCGGGCTTGGCGGTGGTGGCGATGCCACACTTGGTCACCAGCTCCAGCGACTGGCGCAGCGCCGGCTTAAGACGCAGCGCGTCGCCGAACGCCTGTTCGCAGGCATAGCCGCCATAGATATCCGCGTGATCGGCGGTGGTGACGCCCAGTTCGACATGCTGTTCGATAAACGTCAGCAGCTGTTGCGGCGACATGCCCCACTCCATCAACCGCCAGTAGCCGCAAATCATGCGGGAAAATTCAGGCCCCTGCGGCGCGAGACGAATACGTTCTACCATTGCGAAAACCTCATGACATTAGTTGTCAGCCAGCATACACAAGCCGGTAAGGCACAGGGAAGCGGTAAGCCACACGAACGTGCGGCAGATCAGGAATGGTTAAAACAGCGACGGCTGTTCCGGCAGCGGCTCGTCGGGCGCTTTATTGGCGCGTTGCAGGCGCAGGAAGCGTTGACGGCACAGGCGCAGCACCTCGCGCTTTTGCGCGTCGCTCATGCTCATCCAGCCGAAGCGCTCCTCGCGGCTGCGCAGGCAGCCACGGCAGAATCCGCGATCGTCGGCCTGGCAAATGCCACGACACGGGCTGGGGATGTCGAAAAATTCAAGCTGCTGCGCCACGGGGCCTCCTGCGTTCTCTTGCTAATTGAAGACGCCATCGCCGCCGCTGGCAAGTCCCTTTTCGCCGTTGCGGCGAAAATAGTCGCGCAGATAGCGCAGCGCCTGGCGACTTTTCTCCGGCACGTTGCGTTCGAGCGTCAGCGCGTGCAGCCGCAGCGGCGCCGGCCGCCACTCCGGCAACAGCAGTAACAGCTCGCCGCGCTGAAGCTCGTCGCCAATTTCATACAGCGGCTGAATCGAAATACCCAGCCCGGCGCGGGTAAAGGCGCGCATCACGTTCATGCTCTCGCTGACGATCTGCCCTTCCGCCAGCCGCAGCTTAACCTGCTGGCCGGACTGGTGCAGCAAGTCCAGATGGGCCCCGCTGTAGCCGCTGGAGATCCAACGGTGCTGCACCAAATCCTGCGGTTTTTCCGGCACCCCATGCTGGTTGAGATAACGCGGCGCGGCGCACAGCACCATCGGCCACGCCGTCAGCGGGTGCGCGATCATATTGGCGTCCGCCAACTGCCGATTGGCACGCAGCGCAATGTCGACCCGCTGCTCTATCATATCGACGATGCGATCGTCCGCCAGCACCCGCAGCGTCAGCTTGGGATGCGCCTGCAACAGCGGCGCCAGCGCCTCCGCCAGCGATCGGCCGCCGATGCCGACCGGGGTGGCGATGCGCAGCTCGCCCACCAGCGTATCTCGCAGCTCCGCCAACCGCTGTTCGGCCTGCTGCGCCTGTTGCAGCATCGCCTCGCAGCCGGGGTAAAACGCCGCCCCGGCCTCGGTCAGCGCCAAACGGCGGGTAGAACGGTGCAGCAGCGGCACCCCGAGCGCCTTCTCCAGCGAGCGCATATGCTGGCTGACCGCCGACGGCGTCATGCCCAGTCGCCGCGCCGCGCCCGCCAACGATCCCTCCGCCACCACGGTGGCGAACACCGCCATTCGATTGAGTTTATCCACGATTATGAAGTTTTACTTAATCAAGAAAGCATGAATATGGCACTAATCACGGCTATTGTTAAGGACTAAAGTAGCATCCACGCAGCAGGCACAACGGCCTGCTTCATGATACTGAAACCATCCCCGAAGGAGCATGCAGATGAAAGTAGCCATTATTGGAGCAACCGGTTTTGTTGGCCGCCGCGTGGTGGATGAAGCGCTGGCTCGCGGCATTCAGGTGACGGCGATCGCCCGCCAGAAAAAAGATTTGCCGGAGCACGCCAATCTGACCGTCGCACTGGGCGACGTTGCCGATACCGCCTGGCTGGCGGGGCAATTGCGCGGGCAGGATGCGGTGATCAGCGCCTACAACCCCGGCTGGGGCGAAGATAACCTGTATGAAAAAACCACCCGCGGCGCCCAACAGATCCTCACCGCAGTCGAACAGGCCGGCGTCAAGCGTCTGCTGGTGGTCGGCGGCGCCGGCAGCCTGGAAGTGGCACCGGGCGTTGAACTGGTGGATACGCCGCAGTTCCCGGAAAATATCCGCCCCGGCGCGCAGGCAGTGCGCGATCTGCGCAACAAGCTGCGCAATGAATCAGCGCTCGACTGGACCTATCTCTCGCCGGCCGCCCTGCTGGAACCAGGCAAACGGACCGGCCAGTTCCGCCTCGGCACCACCCAGCTGCTGATGAACGGCGAAGCGCCGGCCAACATTTCGGTAGAAGACCTGGCGGTCGCCATCGTCGATGAGATTGAAAAACCACAGTTTATTCGCGCGCAGTTCACCGCCGCCTACTAAACTTCCTCATTGCCAGGCCGCCCGGCCTGGCGTTTTTCCTGCTTTAGCCGCCGCCAGTATTCTGAATTTCTAAGGTTTTCTTAAGTTTCATCCGGTAGATTTCAAGGCATTATCTACTCTCAGGATCCAGATTTGGCAATGTGGTTACGTCAACGCTTACAGTGCAACAGCCTCGGTTTTATCCTCGCCACCGCCCTGTTCTTCACTCTGTTTCAAAACGCGTTATTCCTGCATCGCGCCTGGTCGTATATCACCTTCGATAGCGTCCACAGCGTGATTTTCGCCGCCAGCATGCCGGTGGTGATTTTCTGTGCGTTGAATATCATCTTCAGCGTGTTGACCGTGCCCTACCTGCGTAAGCCGCTGATCGTCTTTTTCTTGCTCGGCAGCGCCGCAGCCAACTATTTCATGTACAGCTATGGCGTGGTGATCGACGGCAACATGATGCAGAACGCCTTCGAAACCAATCCCCAGGAAGCGACGGCGCTGCTGACACCGCGCATGGGATTGTGGCTGGCGCTGCTCGGCATTCTGCCGGCGGTGGCGGTCTGCTTCACCCATATTCGCCAGACCCGCCCCTGGTGGTACATGGTCGGGCTGCGCGCCGCCAACGTCATGCTGTCGTTGGTGGTGATCCTGATCGTCGCCGCGCTGTTCTACAAAGACTACGCTTCGCTGATTCGCAACAATAAAAGCGTGGTGAAGATGTTGACGCCTTCCAACTTCGTCGCCGGCACGATCAAATTTACCGAACAACGTTATTTCACCCGCAATCTGCCGCTGGTAAAAATCGGTGAAGACGCGCGCAAAGGGCCGCTGATCGCCGGGCAGGCCAAGAAAACGCTGGTGATCCTGGTGGTGGGCGAAACCGCCCGCGCCGAAAACTTCTCCCTTGGAGGCTACGAGCGCGAAACCAACCCGCGCCTGAAGCAGGACGACGTGGTCTACTTCAAGAACGCCAGCTCTTGCGGCACCGAGACGGCGATCTCCGTGCCCTGCATGTTCTCCAACATGCCGCGCAGAGAGTACGACGCGACTCAGGCGGCGCACCAGGAAGGTGTGCTGGACGTGTTGGCGCATGCCGGCGTCAACGTGCTGTGGCGCGATAACGACGGTGGCTGCAAGGGCGCCTGCGACCGGGTGCCGCACATCGACATGACCAAGCTGAAACTGCCGCAGGACTGCGACGGCGAAGTCTGCATGGATAACGTGCTGCTGTACAAGTTGAACGACTACATCAATAGTCTGAAAGATGACGGCGTGATCGTGTTGCACCAGATGGGCAGCCACGGCCCGGCTTACTACCGCCGCAGCACGCCGGAGTTCCAGACGTTTTCGCCGACCTGCAACAGCAATCAGATTCAGGATTGCAGCCACGAACAGCTGGTGAACACCTACGACAACTCGATCTTGTATACCGATGCGATGCTCGATGCCACCATCAAGCTGCTGCACCAGTATGACGATCGGTTCAATACCGCGCTGGTCTATTTGTCCGATCACGGCGAATCGCTGGGGGAAAACGGCATGTACCTGCACGGCACGCCTTATGTCTTCGCGCCGAGCCAGCAAACGCATGTGCCATTCCTGATGTGGATGTCGGCCGACTATCAGCGCAACTTCGGCATCGATCGCCAGTGCCTGAACACGCTGGCGGAAAAGGACGACGTGTCGCAGGACAACCTGTTCCACACCCTGCTGGGTATGCTGAACGTACAGAGCCGCGAATATCAATCCCAGCTGGATATCCTGCAACGTTGCCGCAACGCGGCTTAAACGCTTAACTTCCTCGTGCCGCTGGGGCACAATAGTTTGCAGACAACCGGCGTTTTGTGCGCCGGTTTTTTTATTCCCATTGACCTAGACCAATCGGTCTATTATGCTCGACACCATGATGACCAAATCAACGCATTGCAACGTGGACACACGTGAACATCTGCTCGCCACCGGCGAAACTCTCAGCCTCCGTCTGGGCTTCACCGGCATGGGGCTGAGCGAACTGCTGGCCACTGCGGGCGTGCCGAAAGGCTCGTTCTACCACTATTTCCGCTCGAAGGAAGCCTTCGGCGAAGCGATGTTGCAGCGTTATTTCGCGCATTATGATGCAGAAATGCAGGCGCTGTTTGCCGATAAGCACGGCGATGCCCGCCATCAGCTGCTCGGCTATTACGCCCAGGCCATCAGCTACCACTGCCGCAGCGAATGCCACAACGCCTGCCTGGCGGTGAAGCTTTCCGCCGAGGTGAGCGATCTGTCGGAACCGATGCGCCATGCGCTGGAAACGGGTACCGCCCGCGTGATCGGTCACCTGCAAGAGGCCATCGAGCGCGGTATCGCAGAAGGCTCGTTGTCGGTAGCCATGAGCCCGGCGGCGACCGCAGAGACGCTGTATTCACTGTGGCTCGGCGCCTCGCTGCGCGCCAAGATCCGCCACTCGCTGGCACCGTTGACCAGCGCGCTGGAAAGCATTGAGTTGCTGCTTCGGCCACCGCAAGCGTAACGATAACACTTTATTTTTATTGAAAATGCTGTTCGTGGTTCTTTTATCGCCCATTACTAGACGACCGGTCTATTAAATACAGGATGCACTATGAAGACTGAAAAATTGCTCTCTCCGCTGAAGGTTGGCGCCATCACCCTGCCCAACCGCGTGTTTATGGCTCCGCTGACGCGTCTGCGCAGCATCGAACCGGGCGATATTCCTACGCCGTTGATGGCGGAATATTACGCACAGCGCGCCAGCGCCGGCCTGATCGTGACCGAAGCGACGCAGGTTTCCTTCCAGGCGAAAGGCTACGCCGGGGCGCCGGGGCTGCATACGCCGGAGCAGATCGCCGCATGGAAAAACATCACACAGGCAGTGCATGACAAAAACGGCCATATCGCCGTGCAACTGTGGCACGTAGGCCGCATCTCCCACAACAGCCTGCAACCGGGTGGGCAAGCACCGGTCGCCCCTTCGGCGATTAACGCCGAAACCCGCACCACCGTGCGTGATGAAACCGGCGCCTGGGTGCGCGTGCCAACCTCCACGCCGCGCGCGCTGGAAACCAGCGAGATCCCGGGCATCGTCAACGATTTCCGCCAGGCGACCGCCAACGCGCGGGAAGCCGGCTTCGACTTCATCGAACTGCATGCGGCCCACGGCTATCTGCTGCACCAGTTCATGTCACCGGCCTCTAACCAACGTACCGATCAATACGGCGGCAGCATCGAGAATCGCACCCGTCTGACGCTGGAAGTGGTTGATGCGGCGGTCGCCGAATGGGGCTCCGAGCACATCGGCATCCGCATCTCGCCGCTGGGGCCGTTCAACGGGTTGGACAACGGTGAAGATCAGGAAGAAGCGGCGCTGTATCTGGTGGAAGAGCTGAACAAGCGCAACATCGCCTACCTGCACATCTCCGAACCGGACTGGGCCGGCGGCAAACCGTATTCCGACGCCTTCCGCGACTCGGTGCGCGCCCACTTTAAAGGGGTGATCGTCGGCGCCGGTGCTTACACCGCCGAAAAAGCCGAAGCGTTGATCGAAAAAGGCTTCATCGACGCGGTGGCCTTCGGCCGCAGTTACATCGCCAACCCGGATCTGGTAGAGCGTTTCCGTCAGCATGCACCGCTGAATGAGCCTAAGCCGGAGAGCTTCTATGGCGGCGGCGCCGAAGGGTATACCGACTATCCGTTTCTGGCGAAATAACCCGTCCTGACCCATACGGCCACGCAACTTTGCCTGGCCGTTTTTTATGCGCCGCACACAAAAAAGCCCGCGCGGGGCGGGCCGGTGTTCCCTGGTGTTGTTCTCTACTGCCGTTCAATTTTTACACGCTTGCCGCCTAAATAGATAATTGATTGTGCAGATCAATTACTCTGTATTGATCGGCGAGCTCGATCAATACTTAGACACCTCCGACGGAAAGCCAGTAAGTGACATTGTCACCCGCTCGTCACGTTGAATTCCCTTGCGGGACAAGGCTATACTCGCTTGTGCTTCAATCCACCCGCCGTCTGCCACGGCACAGTCAATTCAGAGGAATTATGCGCTTACTCCATACCATGATCCGCGTCGGTGACCTGCAACGCTCCATCGACTTCTATACCAAGGTATTAGGCATGCGCCTGCTGCGCACCAGCGAAAACCCAGAGTACAAATACTCGTTGGCTTTCGTCGGTTATACGGAAGAGAGCGAAGGCGCAGTTATCGAACTGACCTATAACTGGGGCACCGACAGCTACGACATGGGCACCGCCTTCGGGCACCTGGCGCTGGGCGTGGACGACGTCGCCGCCACCTGCGACAGCATCCGCCGCGCAGGCGGCAAGGTCACCCGCGAAGCCGGCCCGGTGAAAGGCGGCACCACGGTAATCGCCTTCGTCGAAGATCCGGACGGCTACAAAATCGAGCTGATCGAAAACAAACACGCCGGTCAGGGCCTCGGCCACTAAGCCTCCCCTTCAGGGCGCGCACTGCGCCCTGCTGACTCTCCGCGCGATAGCGCCTGCAACCGGGCGCAAAATTTGCCATAATGCGCGCTGCATTCGATGAAGATAAGAAACTGATGGCCGAGAAAAGTGATCTTAACGCCCTGAGTGGTCGTTTTCGTGGGTTTTATCCCGTAGTAATAGATGTTGAAACCGCCGGCTTCAACGCCAATACCGATGCGTTGCTGGAGATCGCCGCCGTGACGCTGAAAATGGATGAAGACGGCTGGCTGCAGCAGGACGAGACCCTGCACTTCCACGTGGAGCCTTTCGAGGGCGCCAACCTGCAGCCGGAAGCGCTGGCGTTTAACGGCATCGATCCGCACAATCCGCTGCGCGGCGCGGTCAGCGAATATGACGCACTGCACGCCATTTTCAAAGCGGTGCGCAAAGGGCTTAAGGATCGCGGTTGCAACCGGGCCATTATCGTGGCGCACAACGCCAATTTCGATCACAGCTTCCTGATGGCCGCAGCCGAGCGTGCCGGCCTGAAGCGCAACCCGTTCCATCCGTTCGCCACCTTCGACACCGCCGCGCTGAGCGGCCTGGTGCTGGGCCAAACGGTGCTGGCGAAAGCCTGCATCGCCGCCGGCATGCCGTTCGACAGCAGCCAAGCGCACTCCGCACTGTACGACACCGAACAAACCGCCCTGCTGTTTTGCGAGCTGGTTAACCGCTGGAAACGTCTCGGCGGCTGGCCGCTGCCCGCCGGCGATCTCGCCGAATAAGCTCAACAAAAAAGGCGGCCCAGTTTGCACTGGCGCCGCCCGTAACGCGATAACCGCAAGTCTGTCGATTAAGACTGCTGGTCTTCCTGCGCTTTATACTTTTCTGCCGTTTCTTTGATCAGCTGCTGCAGTTCTCCGCGCTGATACATCTCGATGATGATATCGCAACCGCCGACCAGCTCACCGTCTACCCACAGCTGCGGGAACGTCGGCCAGTTGGCGTATTTTGGCAGCTCGGCGCGGATGTCCGGGTTTTGCAGAATATCCACGTAGGCGAAACGTTCGCCGCAGGCGGACAGCGCTTGCACAGCCTGTGCGGAGAAGCCGCAGCTCGGCAGCTTAGGCGAACCTTTCATGTACAGCAGAATCGGGTTTTCAGCGATTTGGTGCTGAATTTTTTCAAGTGTCGTCGTCATTTATTGCTTCCTCAAGCCACATTTCATGGCTACAACATGCATCACGCGGGCTATTGTAGCGGCTGGAACAGTCGCAAGAAAACGCCATCTTTTGCAAGGATATTCGCCCGCTGCCGATCGCGTTTCACCGGCCACGTCATTCCGGTCAAAACATACGCTGAGAATAACATTTTTAATCCGACCATTTCACTAATATATTGCGCCGAGATGACGGCGCGGATTAATTATATCCATCGCCGCCGATTGGCGCTTTTTCATACATCAACGGGCTGATTTTGAAGCAAAAAAAATGTCATTAACGTTTTCTCACAATATGGATTATTATTTATGAGTTCTTCGCTGTTTTATATGGCGAAATTCGGGAATACTGTGACTCTTTCGATATCCGTTTCGGGGCCAAGGTTGGTGACGTCGACATGCGTTTAATTCTTACGCTCTTTGCGCTGCTGTTTACGCAGCTCTTCTTCAATTTGGCGCACGCTGCGCCACAGGCGCGTGTTGCCGCCGAGCAGCGTAAAAGCCATGCTAATGAAGCGCGGCCTGATGACCGCAGAAAAAAGAAGGCGGACAAAGCCGCTAAAAAAGCCAAAGTGACGGCCCCCGAGAAAAAAACCAAGACCGCCAAGGCCAAAACCGAGAAAAGCGCGAAAAAGATCGCCAGCGCCAAACCCAAGGCCAAAGTGCAGAAAACCGCCAAGATTAAAGTCACCCCGCCGAAAAAGGGCTATAAAAAAGGCTACGGCCGCCACCGCGAAGCCGGCATGGCCACCGCCAAGCTGGCGCGTGAAGATAAGCCGTTGAAACTGAGCCCGGCGCACAAAAAACGTTACCAGCACGCCAAGCAGACCGCAATGGCCAAGCTGATGGGCCAGATGGGCAAACCTTACCGCTGGGGCGGCAGCTCGCCGCGTACCGGCTTCGATTGCAGCGGCCTTATCTATTACGCCTATAAAGACGTAGTGAAAATCAAGATGCCGCGCACCGCCAACGAGATGTATCACCTGCGCGACGCAGCGCCGATCAAGAAAAGCGAACTGGAAAGCGGCGATCTGGTGTTCTTCCGCATCAATAACCGCGGCGTGGCGGACCATGTCGGCGTCTACCTCGGCAACGGCAAATTCATCCAGTCGCCGCGCACTGGCGAAGAGATCCGCATCAGCCAGCTCGACAACGACTATTGGCAAAACCACTATATCGGCGCACGCCGCGTAGTGACGCCGAAAACCATTCGTTAATACCCTGTTCTGCGCGGTTGCGGCCCCGGTCGCAACCGCCTGCTCAAGCTATCGCCCATCGCACTTCCCCACGCGCATTTCTCGCTTTTCCTCCTGTTTTTTATGATGAAAATTGTTAAGATTGAATGACCACAATAAAAAACGGCCCATATGGCTCTCGCCCCGGCGGGAAGCGAGTGGCGCCGTAAAGGAGGAAGCAATGTCGTTTGAATTACCTGCATTACCGTATGAGAAAAACGCGCTCGAGCCGCACATCTCCGCCGAGACCCTGGAATACCACTACGGCAAGCACCACAACACCTACGTGGTTAACCTGAACAACCTGGTGAAAGGCAGCGAGTTCGAGGGCAAATCGCTCGAAGAGATCATCAAAACCTCTAACGGCGGCGTCTTCAACAACGCAGCACAGGTGTGGAACCACACTTTCTACTGGCACTGCCTGTCGCCACAGGGCGGCGGTGAACCGCAGGGCGAACTGGCGGCGGCGATCGTCAAATCCTTCGGCTCATTCGCTGCGTTCAAAGAGCAGTTCACCGATGCCGCAGTGAAAAACTTCGGCGCCGGCTGGACCTGGCTGGTGAAAAAACCGGACGGCACGCTGGCGATCGTCAACACCTCCAATGCGGCCACCCCGCTGACCGGTGAAGACAAACCTCTGCTGACCGTTGACGTATGGGAACACGCGTATTACATCGATTACCGCAATGCGCGTCCAAAATACCTGGAAAACTTCTGGGCGTTGGTCAACTGGGCTTTCGCGGCGGAAAACCTGGCGTAAGCGCAGGCCTTGCCTAAGTGACGAGGCGCAGCGTGGCTGCGCCTTTTTTAAAACTGGCGGGAAATCAGTTCAACGCAGCGACAAAGCTGAAAGCGATGATCATCGCCAACGCACAAACGGTGGTGAACAGCGACATCTTCAGATCGGTATCCATGACAACTCCTTTAAAATGGGCTTTCCTAAGGATAAAAGGCGCACAATTAGTACGTCAAATCATTTTCCCACAGTTCGCCGATAAAATCTTGTTATCATTTCCCGGTTTATAATCTCGATTACCTCTTCCACTTTTGTTCAATATGCGACAAAATTCGCAGTTCACAACTGCGTACCGGCATCCATGCCCCTCCTGATTAAGCGCTGAAGACTTCAACACACTAAAAACTCAGTTTTCGCTTCTCTGGAGAAGGATCTACGCAGGCAAACGATTAACATCACACTTACATGCTGTAAACATGTGAGTTCAGGAGTCATTCCTTACATGGCAACGATTAAAGATGTGGCCAAACGCGCGGGCGTTTCCACCACCACCGTTTCGCACGTCATCAATAAGACTCGTTTCGTCGCCGAAGAGACCAAAGCGGCCGTGTGGGCCGCCATCAAAGAGCTGCATTACTCGCCGAGCGCCGTGGCGCGCAGCCTGAAAGTCAATCACACCAAGTCGATCGGCCTGTTGGCCACCTCGAGCGAAGCGCCCTACTTCGCCGAAGTGATCGAAGCGGTGGAAAACAGCTGCTACAGCAAAGGCTACACCCTGATCCTGTGCAACTCGCACAACAATCTGGACAAGCAGCGCGCCTACCTGGCGATGCTGGCGCAAAAGCGCGTCGACGGCCTGCTGGTTATGTGCTCCGAATACCCGGATCAGCTGCTGGGCATGTTGGAAGACTACCGCAACATCCCGATGGTGGTGATGGACTGGGGCGCCGCGCGTGGCGACTTCACCGACACCATCATCGATAACGCCTTCGAAGGCGGCTATCTGGCCGGCCGTTACCTGATCGAGCGTGGCCACCGCGATATCGGCGCCATTCCGGGCCAGCTGTCGCGCAACACCGGCGGCGGCCGTCATCAGGGCTTTATGAAGGCGCTGCAGGAAGCACATATCGAGATTCGCGAAGAGTGGATCGTTCAGGGCGACTTCGAACCGGAGTCCGGCTATAAGGCGATGCACCAAATCCTGTCGCAAAAACAACGACCGACCGCGGTATTCTGCGGCGGCGACATCATGGCGATGGGCGCCATCTGCGCCGCCGACGAGCTGGGGCTGCGAGTGCCGCAGGATATTTCCGTGATCGGTTACGACAACGTGCGCAACGCCCGCTACTTTACCCCGGCACTGACCACCATTCATCAGCCTAAAGAGCGCCTGGGCGAAATGGCCTTCACCATGCTGCTGGATCGCATCATCAGCAAACGCGAAGAGTCACAGGTGATCGAAGTGCATCCTAAGCTGGTCGAACGCCGCTCTGTCGCCGACGGCCCGTTCATCGACTACCGCCGCTAATCCCCCGCGCCGGAAGCCTGCGCGGCTTCCGGTTCCGCCTCGCTCAACCACTCCTGATTCAGCGTCTCGCCATCGCCCAGATACGCCAGCAGCCAGCTCATCGCCGGTGACGGTTTATCCTGTTGCCAGGTCAGACAGCAAGGGCTGGCGGGAAACGGTTGCTGCAGCTGCAACGCCTTCAGCTCACCGCGCTGCACCCGCGGCAGTGCCCGATGCGCCGGCATCATGCCGACGCACAACCCGGCGCACAAACAGTCGAGTGCCGAAGTCCAATCTGGCACCACCAGTCGCCGCTGGTTATCCAGCGTCCAGGTGACGCGCTTGGGCAGGTTGCGCGAGGTGTCCTCCAGGCAAAGCGAAGGATACGGCCGCAGTTGATCGTCATTCAGCGGCCCCGCCAACTGCGCCAGCGGGTGCTGCGGGCTGACCACGCACAACCAGTTCATATAACCCATGTCGCGAAAGGCGAAGCCGCCACCGACCGGCACCGCGCGCGTGGCGCCGATCGCCATGTCCGCCCTGCCGTCCACCAGCGCATCCCACACGCCGTTGAACACCTCGGGTTGCAGCATCAGTTCAACGTCGGGGAAATGACGGTAGAAATCCAACACCAGCTGGCGGCTGCGTTGCGGTTTGACGATGATGTCCACCGCGATATTCAGCTGGCCGCGCCAACCGTTGGCCACCTGCTGACAATGACGGCGGGTGTCGAGCATTTTTTTGATAACAGCTCGCGCATCCTTGATAAACAGTGCACCGGCCGGTGTCAATTCCACATCGCGGTGACGCCGCTCAAACAGCGGCACCGCCAGCCATTGCTCCAGCTGCCGTACGGTATAGCTGACCGCCGACGGGACCCGGTGCAATTCCTGCGCCGCCGCGCTGAAACTGCCGGTGCGCGCCACCGCGTCGACGACTTCAAGAGAATATTCAGACCACATCGTTTTGCCTTCAATTTTTTTAACAGCACTTTGCAAATATTACCGTTTCACAAGCAGAGATCCAGCCGGATACACTGACCGGCGCTAAAAACCTGCGACACTAAAATATTAACGAGAAATACCATGCGAAATTCCTTTGGCTTTATGTTCTACCTCGCCGGCCTGAGCATGCTGGGTTATCTGGCGACCGATATGTACCTGCCCGCCTTCGGCGCCATGCGGGAGGAACTGCAAATTTCCGCCGGCGCGGTGAGCGCCAGCCTGAGTATCTTCCTGGCCGGCTTCGCCTTTGCGCAGCTGCTGTGGGGACCGCTCTCCGACCGTCTGGGCCGCAAACCGGTATTATTGATCGGCCTGGCGCTGTTCGCTCTCGGCTGCCTGGGTATGCTGTGGGTAGAAAACGCCGTGCAGCTCTGGATCCTGCGCTTTATTCAGGCCGTCGGTGTCTGTGCCGCCGCCGCCATCTGGCAAGCGCTGGTGGTCGACCGCTACCGTGAAGGCCAGGCCAACCGCGTATTCGCCACCATTATGCCGCTGGTCGCGCTATCGCCGGCACTGGCACCACTGCTTGGCGCCTGGTTGCTGAACCACGCCAGCTGGCGCGCAATCTTCGCCGCGCTGTTGGTCATCACCGCGCTGCTGCTGCTGCCGACGCTGATGCTCAAAGAACGCGACAAAACGCAACCCACCGCCGACGCGCCACAAAACGGCGTCAGCTTTTGGCAACTGTTGAAATCCCCGGTGTTCAGCGGCAATGTCGCCATGTACGCCGCCTGCTCGGCCGGCTTCTTCGCCTGGCTCACCGGCTCGCCGTTCATTCTCGGCGACATGGGCTACAGCCCGAGCGACATCGGCCTGAGCTATGTGCCGCAAACGCTGGCCTTCCTTCTGGGTGGCTACGGCTGCCGCGCCGCACTCAAACGCATCAATGGCAAAACCCTACTGCCGTGGCTGCTGGTAGCTTATGGTGTCAGCATGGTGGCGCTGTATCTGGTGGCGACCCTGACCGATCCGACGCTCTCCACGCTGCTGATCCCGTTCTGCGTGATGGCGCTGGTCAACGGCGCCGGTTACCCGATCATGGTAGCGAATGCGCTGATGCCGTTCCCGGAAAGCAGCGGCAAGGCCGCCGCGCTGCAAAATACGCTGCAGCTCGGACTGTGCTTTGTGGCGAGCATGCTGGTGTCGGCGTTTATTGCCCAGCCGCTGTTGGCGACGGTAACGGTGATGGTGTCTACGGTGATCCTGGCCGCGCTGGGGTATTTCCTGCAGCGGGGCAAAGCGGCCGATACGCAGCAAAAGGCGCAGCGGGAACATGCTAACTCAGCGTCATAATTGCCAAGTTTAATAATCACTTAAAGAATATGCGTGCCGATTGCGATTTACAGTTGAGTCAAGGCCTCGGCACGCCTATACTCAAAAACAACCTTGTAAAGTAACACCTTATAATCTCTATATCTCAATCAGCTATTGTGTACGCGCCTTGCGTCACACTTTTTTTAAGGACGCGTTTATCCCGCGCCGTTAGCGCCGGGTAGCTTCTTAAAATTTCCTCTGTTCATAGTCGGATATCAGACGCCGCGGGCCTATTTTCCGCCGGTAAACGTATGCACCCGCAGAAATTGTCTAAGCTGTTTCCTAACGGGTCATCAGTCAGAAGAAGGTGATGGAGAAGCTATGAGTTCATCGTGTATAGAAGATCTGAGCATCCAGGACAACCAATGGTACCGTATCGCGCATGAAATGCTCGGCTTGGCCGGCATTGAAATCAACGGTTCGCGCCCCTTCGATATTCAGGTTAAAAACCCCGATTTCTTTAAACGTGTCTTGCAGCAAGGGTCGCTGGGCCTTGGCGAAAGCTATATGGACGGCTGGTGGGAGTGCGAACGGCTGGATATGTTCTTCCAGCGCGTGGTCAGTGCCGGGCTGGAGAAGAAACTCCCCCACCACCTGAAAGATACTCTGCGTATCGCCGCCGCACGCCTGACCAACCTGCAATCGAAAAAGCGTGCCTGGATCGTCGGCAAAGAACATTACGATCTCGGCAACGATCTGTTTACCCTGATGCTCGATCCCTACATGCAATACTCCTGCGGCTACTGGAAAGACGCTACCACGCTGGAAGAAGCGCAGGAAGCCAAGCTGCGGATGATCTGTGAAAAACTGCAGCTGCAGCCAGGCATGCGTTTGCTGGACATCGGTTGTGGCTGGGGCGGTCTCTCCGCCTATGCGGCGAAAAATTACGGCGTGTCGGTGGTTGGCGTGACCATTTCCGCCGAGCAGCAGAAGCTGGCTCAGGCACGCTGCGCCGGGCTGGATGTGCAGATCCTGCTGCAGGATTATCGCGATCTGCATCAGCAGTTCGACCGCATCGTGTCCGTCGGCATGTTCGAGCACGTCGGGCCGAAAAACTACCGCACCTATTTTGACGTGGTGGAGCGCAATCTGGCGCCGCACGGCCTGTTCCTGTTGCACACCATCGGCTCCAACAAAACCGACATGAACGTCGATCCCTGGATCAACAAGTACATTTTCCCGAACGGCTGCCTGCCGTCGGTGACCCACATCGCTCAGGCCAGTGAAGGCCATTTCGTGATGGAGGACTGGCACAACATCGGTGCCGACTACGATCGCACGCTGATGGCCTGGTTCGAGCGCTTCAAACAGGCGTGGCCGCAGCTTGCCCCACGCTATTCCGAACGCTTCGAGCGAATGTTCAGCTATTACCTGAACGCATGCGCCGGCGCGTTCCGGGCACGCGATCTGCAGCTGTGGCAGGTGGTGTTCAGCCCGAAAGGCGTTGAAGGCGGCATTCGCGTCGCCCGCTGAATGTTCCCCCGATAAAAAAGCCCCGGCAACAACCTCGCCGGGGCTTTTTTTTGCTCTTTCGGCCCCTGCGGGTTAACCGCAGTAAACGCGAATGATTTTATCGTCGCGATCGCCGAGGAAGTTCAGACGGCGCAGGTTGAAATCCATGGTAACGGCAGAGTTGTACGGAATGGCGCGCACCTTAGATTCGATCCGCACGCCTTCCAGCGAAGTCATCGGCTTGCCGACGAAGTTTTGATACTGCGAAGCGCCGCAGGTATCGTCCGCATCGGCCATTTGCGCGCCGGCGCCCTGCTCAGGTGAACTGCTGCAGGCGCTCAGCGCCAGCAACGCGGTTAACAATAACGTTTTCCCATAAAACTTCACGCGTTTCTCCTCTCTGCTTATGATTCGATTCCGGCGGCAAGGCCAGAATCGCTGTCAGTCTTTGTGTGCCTGCGCCATCGCCGCAGCCAGCGTCGCTTCGCGGTTGGCCAGCACGCGCTCGACGGTGTCCACCACCGCCTGCGTTTGCGGATCGATTTCGATGTTCACCTTGTCACCCAGGCGTTTCTTACCCAGCGTGGTGCGCTCCAGTGTTTCCGGGATCAGGTGCACGCAGAAACGGTTATTCACCACTTCGCCGATGGTCAGGCTAATGCCGTCGATACCGATGAAACCTTTGTGCAGCACATATTTCATCAATTCTGCATTCGGCATGCGCAGCCATACCTGGCGGTTATTTTCCGACGTATAAATCTTGGCCACTTCCGCCGTACAGATAATATGGCCGGACATCAAATGACCGCCAATTTCGTCATTGAATTTCGCTGCGCGCTCGATATTGACGATGTCGCCCAGCGCCAAATCGCCGAGGTTGGTCAGGCGCAGCGTTTCCTTGATCAAATCGAAGCTGACGCGGTTGCCTTCCACCGCGGTCACGGTCAAGCAACAGCCGTTATGGGCCACCGACGCGCCCAGCTCCAACCCCGGCAACAGCTCGGCAGGCATCTCGATCACGTGGGTGCGGAAATTGGGTTTCTCATCAATGGCGACCAGCGGCGCGGTGCCTTGTACGATACCGGTGAACATATGTGCCTCTTCTTACTAAATAGGTTAAAACGCTTCCGGCAGTTTGCCCCAGTTGGCGCTGAAAACCAAATCCGCGACGGCAAAAAACGCGTGCCTGCGCATTTAATAACTATTTATCTGCGGCGTTTGCTTAACGACGCCGAGCAGGTACAATATTTTTGACAAAATTCCGCTATTTTAATTGTTGTCCTCTCGCGGCAGCCCTCCCTCCCACATATATAAATAGAAAGGTGTATGCGTGCAGAAGTACTTAATTGAAGCGCGTAGTTTATTGGCTCTCGCTATCCCGGTCATCATCGCGCAAATATCACAAACCGCCATGGGCGTGGTGGATACCATCATGGCCGGCGCCTACAGCGCCACCGACATGGCGGCGGTTGCGGTCGGCACGTCAATCTGGCTGCCGGCCATCCTGTTCGGCCACGGCCTGCTGTTGGCGCTGACTCCGGTTATCGCCCAGCTCAACGGCGCCGGGCGGCGCGATCGCATCGCTCACCAGGTTCGCCAGGGTTTTTGGCTGGCTTCAGGCGTGTCCGCGCTGCTGATCGTGGTGCTGTATAACTGCAAGTTCGTCATCGACATGATGCACAACATCGATCCGCAACTGGCGGATAAAGCCGTCGGTTATCTGCACGCCATCATGTGGGGGGCGCCGGGTTACCTGTTCTTCCAGGTGATGCGCAACCAGTGCGAAGGGTTGTCCAAAACCAAGCCCGGCATGGTGATCGGCTTCCTCGGCCTGCTGGTGAATATCCCCATCAACTACATCTTTATCTACGGCAAGTTCGGTATGCCGGAGCTGGGCGGCGTCGGCTGCGGCGTCGCCACCGGTAGCGTCTACTGGTTTATGTTCCTGATGATGCGCTGGTACGTGAAGCGCGCACCGTCGCAGCGCGACATCAAACGCCAGACGGGCGATCTCGGCGGCCCGGACTGGGCGGCGCTGAAGCGCCTGATCGGCATCGGCATGCCGGTGGCGCTGGCGTTGTTCTTCGAAGTCACGCTGTTTGCCGTGGTGGCGTTGCTGGTTTCGCCGCTGGGGATCGTCGCGGTCGCCGGCCACCAGATCGCGCTTAACTTCAGCGCGCTGATGTTCGTACTGCCGCTGTCGCTGGGCGTCGGCGCCACTATCCGCGTCGGTTACCGGCTGGGGGAAGGCTCGGTAGAAGGCGCGCGCGTCGCCGCCTACTCCGCCATCGGCGTCGGCATCACCATGGCCGTCTGCACCGCGCTGTTTACCGCCACCTTCCGCGAACCGATCGCCCTGCTGTACAACGACAGCCCGGCGGTGGTGGCGATGGCCTCGCAGCTGATGCTGCTGGCGGCGCTGTACCAAATCTCGGATTCTGTCCAGGTGATCGGCAGCGGCGTGCTGCGTGGTTATAAAGACACCCGCGCGATCTTCTTCATCACCTTCATCGCTTATTGGGTGTTGGGCCTGCCGAGCGGCTATCTGCTGGCGTTAACCGACGCAGTGGTGCCGGCGATGGGGCCAAGCGGTTTCTGGATCGGCTTTATCATCGGCCTGACCTTCGCCGCCATCATGATGGCGCTGCGCATGCGCTGGCTGCAGAAACAGCCGACCGCCGTCATCCTGCAGCGATCCACGCGCTGAGCACGCGCCCGGCCGGTTTCATCCCCGGCCGGGCTGCGGTTTGCGGAAAAAAACGCCGGACTGCGCACAACCTCAGCAATCGCGTGAAATACCGAATAAAATTGCGCTTTTCCCCTTGCCAGCACGCGGGTAGCTCGTTAATATTCGTCCCCGCTGTCAGCCATGACAGACAGGAAAAGATGCGTCCGTAGCTCAGTTGGTTAGAGCACCACCTTGACATGGTGGGGGTCGGTGGTTCGAGTCCACTCGGACGCACCAAATTCCTGAAGCAGTTCAGTGCGTCCGTAGCTCAGTTGGTTAGAGCACCACCTTGACATGGTGGGGGTCGGTGGTTCGAGTCCACTCGGACGCACCAAATTTCAGAAGCAGTGCAGTGCGTCCGTAGCTCAGTTGGTTAGAGCACCACCTTGACATGGTGGGGGTCGGTGGTTCGAGTCCACTCGGACGCACCATATTGCTGATTCATCTCTCCCCCTATCGCGTTATACTTCCCGTTGTTTCGTCTCTGCCCGACCGCCTGACTTTTATGTCGATCGCGCCGTGCTACCGCCATCAGCCACCAGGAACGCCACATGACCACCTTTACCGCCAAAACCGCCTTTTTACCGCTCGACAATGGCCTTGCCCGCCGTGAAGGCGTGATGAGCGACGGTTCACCGGCGGCGGAAGTGCGTTTCGAGGCCGGCGCCTTCGGCCAGCTGCAAAAGCCCGCGCACGCGCTGCAAACCCGGGTGATATCCGGTGAATTCGAGTTTACCCTCGGCGGCGACACGCGGGTGGTTCAGGCAGGCGAGAGCCTGATCTTACCGGCCAACGTCGCCAGCGGCTGCTTCTGCCTAAGCGCCGGCGTGCTGTTGGAAATTCCCCAAACGCGTTAAATCTGCATTTACAGCAAGGTTATTTGCGCAACAAGCGGCCCGCAACGCGTTGCATTTGCGCCACATTTGCCCCCGTTTTGACATATCCGCCGCGCAGCAGCGGTTTTTTATTTTGTTTCCCGCCGCTTAGCCTTTATAATGCGCAACGTCTATCAGTTGAATGGTTTCAGCCCTTGATCTGCGAAAACGCAATAACAACACGATGTAATCTTACCCCGTTGCGCAGCATCCCCGCGCCCCCACGCGGGCTGAATTTTTCCGCCCCACTTCAACTGTCGTCACCTATCCTTAACTATGTTTTTCACCACCAGACGCGGCTCAAATTCCCTATCGGCGTAAACAACGCCGGTCAAATTCGTTTTTTTATCCATCACAACTTGTAGAAAACTCCGCCATGAAAAAGACCAAAATTGTTTGTACCATCGGTCCAAAAACCGAATCGGAAGAAATGCTGACCAACCTGCTCAATGCGGGCATGAACGTGATGCGTCTCAACTTCTCTCACGGCGACTATGAAGAGCACGGCAACCGCATCAAGAACATGCGCGCCGTGATGGCGAAAACCGGTATCAACGCCGGCATCCTGCTGGATACCAAAGGCCCGGAAATTCGCACCATGAAACTGGAAGGCGGTAAAGACGCCTCGCTGGTCGCCGGCCAAACCTTCACCTTCACCACCGACCAGAGCGTGATCGGTAACAGCGATCGCGTGGCAGTCACCTACGCCGGCTTCGCCGCCGACCTGAAGATCGGCAACACCGTGCTGGTTGACGACGGCCTGATCGGCATGGAAGTCACCAACGTGACCGAGAACGAAGTCATTTGTAAGGTGCTGAACAACGGCGACCTGGGCGAAAACAAGGGCGTTAACCTGCCGGGCGTCTCCATCCAGCTGCCTGCGCTGGCCGAGAAAGACAAACGCGACCTGATCTTCGGCTGTGAGCAAGGCGTCGACTTCGTGGCGGCGTCCTTCATCCGCAAGCGCTCTGACGTGCTGGAGATCCGCGAACACCTGAAAGCTCACGGCGGCGAGCAGATCCAGATCATCTCCAAGATCGAAAACCAGGAAGGCCTGAACAACTTCGACGAAATCCTCGAGGCGTCCGACGGCATCATGGTTGCCCGTGGCGATCTGGGCGTGGAGATCCCGGTCGAAGAAGTGATTTTCGCCCAAAAGATGATGATCGAGAAATGCAACCGCGCGCGTAAAGTGGTGATCACCGCCACCCAGATGCTCGATTCCATGATCAAAAACCCGCGCCCTACCCGCGCGGAAGCCGGCGACGTTGCCAACGCCATCCTGGACGGCACCGATGCCGTCATGCTGTCCGGCGAGAGCGCCAAGGGCAAATACCCGCTGGAAGCAGTCAACATCATGGCGACCATCTGCGAACGTACCGATCGCGTGATGCCTAGCCGTATCGACACCCTGAACGATCGCCGCAAGCTGCGCATCACCGAAGCGGTGTGCCGCGGCGCGGTTGAAACCGCCGAAAAACTGGATGCGCCGCTGATCGTCGTCGCCACCAGCGGCGGCAAGTCGGCAAAATCCGTGCGTAAATACTTCCCGAACGCGGTTATCCTGGCGCTGACTACCAACCAGACCACCGCGCATCAGCTGGTGCTGAGCAAGGGCGTTATCCCGCAGATGGTCAAGGAAATCGCCTCCACCGACGACTTCTACCGCATCGGTAAAGAGGCCGCGCTGGCCAGCGGCCTGGCACAGAAAGGCGACGTCGTGGTGATGGTTTCCGGCGCGCTGGTGCCGAGCGGCACCACCAACACCGCCTCGGTACACGTGCTGTAATATAAAACGTGACATAATTGCCTTGATCAAAACGCCGCTTTGCGGCGTTTTTTTTATCGGCAGTAAACTATTTTTCTCAAAACGCAACCGTGATCCGCTCATTATTTAGCTAATAACAAATCGGAGTAGTCCCATGGAAGCCGGCTGTTTTCCCTCGTTTTTTTAACTAATTTGTAAAAGCAGATGCAAGTTTGAGCGAACGATCAAAATAAAGCACCTCAACACTAAAAAATTATTCTCTTTCGAAAAAAGTTTGTGTAATACTTGTAACGCTACATGGAGATTAACTCAATCTAGAGGGTGTTATAATGAATCGTACTAAACTGGTACTGGGCGCGGTAATCCTGGGTTCCACTCTGCTGGCTGGCTGCTCTAGCAACGCTAAAATCGATCAACTGTCTTCTGACGTTCAGACTCTGAACGCTAAAGTTGATCAGCTGAGCAACGACGTGAACGCAATGCGTTCTGACGTTCAAGCGGCTAAAGACGACGCAGCACGCGCTAACCAGCGTCTGGACAACCAAGCTCACGCTTACAAAAAGTAAGATAGCTTTGGTTATTGAAAACGGCGCACATTGTGCGCCGTTTTTTTTGCCTGCTTGTCGGGTCTGGGGTTCCCCTTCGGCAGACAAAAAAAAGAGGCTCAGCATGCTGAACCCCTCTTCGACTGCTCAATCCTGCAAACTTAGTTCACAGAACTGATTGGCGCTGCCTTGAATGGGCTCTTATTCGCCGCAGGAGCCGCTACAGGCGTTAAACTCACCTCAGACGGACTCTCCCCAACGTTGACCAGCACCGGCATGCCAGAACGGCGTACAACCGCGCTATCGAACACGGCACGATCGGTTTGCCCATCCGCAGCAAAGGCTTTTTCCGCTTTAGACAACGCAATCGGCATGGTCTGCGGATCGTCGCTTTCTACCCGCGACAGCGGCTGATGCACTTCCACATAGCGCTTGCCGTCCGGTTCGACCGAAATCTTCACCGGATCGTTGATCACCTGCACCCGCGTGCCGCGCGGCACCTGATTGAACAGCGCCTCGATGTCCGTCGGACGCAGACGAATACAGCCGGAGCTAACGCGCATGCCGATACCGAAGTTGGCGTTAGTGCCGTGGATCAGGTATTCACCGCGCCCCATCGCCAGACGCAGGGCGAACAGCCCCATCGGGTTCTCAGGGCCGGCCGGCACCACCGCCGGCAACGTCACGCCCTGGGACTGATAGCGTTTGCGGATATTGGCGGTTGGCGTCCAGGTCGGGTTAGGGATCTTCTGGCTGACGGAGGTTACCTCCAGCGGCGTATGCATCCCGGTCTGGCCGATACCGATCGGATAGACGATTACTTTGTTCTCGCCTTTCGGATAGTAGTAAAGGCGCAGCTCGGCCAGGTTGACGATGATCCCTTCACGCTTGGTGTCAGGCAGCAGCATTTGGGTCGGAATGGTCAGCACCGTACCCGGCTTGGGCAGGAACGGGTCGGTGCCGGGGTTAGCTTCCAGCATGCCCAGTAGGCCAATCTTGTAGTCGGCGGCGATCGCCTCCAGCGGACGGCCGTCGTTTGGCACGGTATAAGTGGTGTTTTCACCGATCAGACGGCTGTCCGGCGGCGGCAGCGGGTACTCGGTCGCACTGGCGGCCTGCGTGCCGGCCAATACGGTGGCGAAGACCATGCCCATTAAACTCAACGCACGTTTCATTATCATCCCTATATTTTTTATGACGGTTCGTCCCCAAGGCTAACGAGCGCCTGGCGGCGGGTAAATCAGACAATACCTGATTAATACTAGCAACGCTGGCATCAAAGGCAATAAGTTCTCTAAAAATCAACACGTTATAACGTAATCGCCGTCGCTGATTGTCAACGAAACGTCAACGGATAAGCTGCTGAAATATCACTGAATTGGGGATGTTGCCTGAAGCGAAAACGGGGATTGTAAAGACTCATTGACAAAGTGAATGTATCAATGAGCCTTCAAAGACGAGGGGCGTTAAGGCTCAGATCAGCTGTGCGGCTTTACTGCGAATGGCGCGGATCATCGCCTCCAATCCCTGTGAACGCGAAGGCGTCAGATGTTGGCTGAGCGCCAGCTCGGCGAAAAACGGCCGCACGTCGAGATCGACGATCTGCTGCGGCGTCAATTGACGATACAGAATAAACACCACCGCCAGCAGCCCTTTGACGATCGCCGCGTCGCTGTCGCCGTGAAACTCGAGCTGCCCCTGCTCATCAAGGCGCATTACGATCCACACCTGACTCTGACAGCCGGAGATCAGGTTGCCGGCCTGTCGTTCGGCCTCGTCCAGCGGCGGCAATTTGGCGCCGAGTTCAATCACGTACAGGTATTTCTCCTCCCAGTTCAAACAGCGGGAGAAATTACGCACCAATTTATCTTTGTCCGGCAAATTCGCCATGGGGATCCTTTTGTACCGCCGGGGCGCACCCCGGCTTAGCCTAATAGCTGATGAATGCGTTGCAGCCCGGCCACCAGCCGGTCCACCTCTTCACGGGTATTATATAACGCCAGCGAAGCGCGGCACATGCTCGGCACCTGATAAAACGCCATCAGCGGCATCGCGCAGTGATGGCCGGTGCGAATGGCGATGCCGTACTGATCGAGGAAGCTGCCGACGTCATAGGCATGGTGTTCCCCCAGGTTGAAGGCGATCACCCCGGCACGATGAGCCGGGCCATAGACTTTCAGCGTCGGCACTTGGCTGAGCGCCTCAAGCGCGTAGCGCATCAGCGATTGTTCATAATCGTGGATCGCATTCAGCCCCAAGGCTTCGACATAATCGAATGCCGCTCCCAGCCCCATGATGCCGGCGGTGTTCGGCGAGCCGGCCTCGAAGCGCCACGGCGGATCGGCGAAAGTGGTACCCGCCGTCAGGCTGACCTGACGGATCATCGAGCCGCCCCCTTCCCACGGCGGCATCTGCTGCAGTAGCGCCTGACGGCCGTACAGCATGCCTATGCCGGAAGGACCGTACAGCTTGTGGCCGGAAAACACGTAAAAATCGCAGTCCAGCGCCTGGACATCAATGCGTTGGTGCATCACCGCCTGCGCGCCGTCCACCAGCACCGTCAAATCCGGCGCCAGGGCTCTGGCGCGGGCGATGATGTCGCGCACCGGGTTGACGGTGCCCAGCACGTTAGACACTTCGGTCAGCGCCAGCAGTTTACAGGACGCATCAAGCAGCTCCGGTAGCCGCGTCAGATCCAGCGTACCGTCCGGCTGTAGCGGCCACACCCGCAGCTGCAGCCCGCGCTCCTGCGCCAGCATCTGCCACGGCACGATGTTGGCGTGGTGCTCCATCTCGGTGATGAGAATCGCATCGCCCGGCTGCAGCAGGTGGCGACCAAAGCTGTTGGCCACCAGATTGATGCCTTCGGTGGTGCCCTTGACGAACACCATCTCTTCCGCCGAGGCGGCGTTGATAAAGCGCGCCGCCTGCTCCCGCACCGCTTCCATCTGCTGAGTCGCCTCGGCGCTCAGAGTGTGAATGCCGCGATGCACCGCCGCATAACCGTGGCGGTAGAATTCCAGCTCGCGGTCGATCACCGCCTGCGGTTTCTGCGCGCTGGCGGCGCTGTCGAGATAGGCCAGCGGTTGGCCGTTCACCTCACGCGCCAGCAGTGGAAAATCGCTGCGCACGCGTTCAATCGGATAACTCATGCAGCCTCCCCCGGCAGGCGCTGGGCGATGCGCGCCAGCACCCGTTCCCGGATGGTGTCGTTGGCGATGCCTTCGGTCAGCTCGGCGGCGAAGGCAAAGATGATCATCTGCTGCGCCGCGTGTTTGTCGATGCCGCGCGACTGCAGATAGAACAGCTGCTCTTCATCGATACGCCCCACGGTGGCGCCGTGGCTGCATTTGACGTCGTCGGCGTAGATCTCCAGCTGTGGCTTGGTATCCACCTCCGCCACCTTACCCAACAGCAGGTTATGGTTGGTCATCTGGCCATCGGTTTTGATCGCGTGCTTGGCCACTTTGATCATGCCGTTGAACACCGCCTTGCCGCGATCGCTGACCACGGTTTTATGCAGCTGGCGGCTTTCGCAATAGCCCTTGTTATGCTCCAGATAGGTGCGGGTATCGCAGATCTCTTTGCCCACCGGCAGCACCAGGCTGTTGATCACCAGGTTTGCGCCTTCGCCGTTCAGCTGTGCGCTGGTGTTGTGCCGCGTCAGGCCGGCGCCCAGCAGGAAGCTGTCGCTTTTCACCCGCGCGTCGCGGCCGATAACCAGATCGTTATGGGCAAAGTGGTAGCTCGGCTGGCTCTCAAACGCCAGCTTGCAGTGCAACAACCCGGCGTTGTCCGCCACGTTGGCGGTCAGGCGCGCGCCGGTGAAGTGCGCGGCCTCGCCCAGGCTGACATAGTGTTCAATCACTTCCGCCTCGGCGCTGCGGCCGATCTCCAGATGATGACGATGATGCACGGTGTTCACTTCCCCGCTGGCGCCGCGTCCGCTGCTGACGTGCAGCAGGTACAGCGGGCGGGCCGGGGCTTTGCCGGCCGGCAAGCGAATCAGGCTGGTTTCCTGCGCCAGGCTTTCGGTCAGGTGCAGGAAAATCTCCGGCTGGATCGGCTCCGGCAGCGCCTGCGGCGTGCCGTAGGCGGTCAACTCGAACTGGTAGTCGCCCAGATCGCCATCGCTGAGCGCGGCGCTGTAGCGGCCGTCGATAAACACCAGCCGACAGGCGTCGATGTCAAGCGCCAGCGCCGCAAGCTGCTCTGCGCTCACCGGCGCGGGCTGCGGATCGAGGAACTGCTGCTCCAGCAGGCTCTCCAGCGGCGTGTATTTCCAGTTTTCATGCTTGCGCGTCGGCCAACCGAGGCGCAGCGCCTGCTGCCAGTGCGCCAAGGCGTGCGGCGAACGCTCGCCGCCGCGGCCTTCGAACAAGCGATACAGCTGCTGCAGCGCGTTTGAGTTATTGTTGGTCGGTAAGCCAGCCATAGCCCTGCTCCTCCAACTGTTTCACCAGCGAGAAATCGCCGGATTTGACGATACGCCCCTGGGACAGCACGTGTACGTAATCCGGTTTGATGTAGTCCAGAATGCGCTGGTAGTGGGTCACGATGATAAAGGCGCGCTTGCCGTCCCGCAGCGAATTGACGCCGTTGGCGACGATCTTCAGCGCGTCGATGTCCAGGCCCGAATCGGTTTCATCGAGAATGCACAGATCCGGCTCCAGCGCCGCCATCTGCAGAATGTCGTTGCGCTTTTTTTCGCCGCCGGAGAAACCGACGTTGACCGATCGGGTCAGCAGATCGGCCGGCATATCCAGCAGCGCGATTTTCTCTTCGATGAAGTCGGCGAAGTCAAAGCGATCCAGCGGCTCCTGTTCGCGGTATTTGCGCACCGCGTTGACCGACGTCTGCAGGAAGAAGTGGTTGCTGACGCCGGGGATCTCCACCGGGTACTGGAAGGCCAGGAACACGCCTTCGCCGGCGCGATCTTCCGGATCCAGTTCCAGCAGATCCTTGCCCTTGAAGGTGACTTCCCCTTCTGTCACTTCGTATTCTTCGCGCCCGGCCAGCGTGGCGGACAGCGTGCTCTTGCCCGATCCGTTCGGCCCCATGATGGCGTGCACTTCGCCCGGTTTGATCTCCAGATCCAATCCCTTGAGGATCTCGTTGCCTTCCACACTGACTTTCAAATTCTTGATGCTTAACATGCTGTGTCCTCAGATAGCGCCGGCGGCGCTAAAAATGCGGCGATTAACCCACGCTGTGTTCCAGGCTGATGGCCAGAAGTTTCTGCGCCTCGACGGCGAACTCCAGCGGCAGCTCGGAGAAAACGTCCTTGCAGAAACCGTTGACGATCATCGAAATGGCGTCATCCTCGCTGATGCCGCGCTGCAGGCAGTAGAACAGCTGGTCGTCGCCGATCTTCGAGGTGGTGGCTTCGTGCTCCAACTGAGCGCTGTTGTTGCGCGCTTCAACGTAAGGGAACGTGTGGGCGCCGCTGTCCGGCCCGATCAGCATCGAGTCGCACTGAGTAAAGTTACGGGCGTTTTCCGCCCCCGGCAGGATTTTCACCAGGCCGCGATAGGTGTTCTCGCTGTGGCCGGCGGAGATGCCTTTGGCGATGATGGTCGACTTGGTGTTTTTGCCGATGTGGATCATCTTGGTGCCGGTGTCCGCCTGCTGATGGCCGCTGGTCAGCGCCACCGAGAAGAATTCGCCGATCGAATTGTCGCCCTGCAGGATCACGCTCGGGTATTTCCAGGTGATGGCCGAGCCGGTTTCCGACTGGGTCCAGGACATTTTCGAGCCGGCGCCTTCGCACAGCGCGCGCTTGGTGACAAAGTTGAGGATGCCGCCCTTGCTCTCGCCGCCGGAGAACCAGTTCTGCACCGTCGAGTATTTCACTTCGGCGTCTTTGTGCAGGATCACTTCCACCACCGCCGCGTGCAGCTGGTAACTGTCGCGCACCGGGGCGGAGCAGCCTTCGATGTAGCTGACATAGCTACCTTCGTCGGCGATCAGGATGGTGCGCTCGAACTGGCCGGTTTTGGCGGCATTGATACGGAAATAGGTCGACAGCTCCATCGGGCAGCGCACGCCTTTCGGCACATAGACGAAAGTGCCGTCGGAGGCTACCGCGGCGTTCAGCGCGGCAAAGAAGTTATCGTTGGAGGGCACGACGCGCCCCAGGTACTGACGCACCAGTTCCGGGTATTCCTGGATCGCTTCGCCGAACGAGCAGAAGATCACCCCGCTCTCCGCCAGTTTTTCACGGTAAGTGGTGGCGACCGAAACCGAGTCGAAGATAGCGTCCACCGCCACCTCGCTGCCCTCGCGCACCGGCACCCCGAGCTGATTGAACGCCAGCTCCACTTCGCTGGTCAGGTAATCTTTGTCCGTCGCCGCGCCCGGTTGCTGCTCGGCGCCGGGTTGCGAACCGCAGGCATCATCGCAGCTGCCACAGGACGGCGCCGAATAGTAACTGTAATCCTGGTAGTTCAGGCGATCGTAATTGGCCTTCAGCCAGTGCGGCTCTTCCATCTGCAGCCAGGCGCGGTAAGCCTCGAGACGGAATTCCAGCATCCACTCGGGTTCGTTGCGCTTGGCCGAGATGGCGCGCACCACCTCTTCGTTGATGCCTTTGGCCAACTCATCGGTTGCCAACTGGGTGAAGAAACCTTCTTTGTAGCGACCTTCGCTGACCCAAGCCTGCACTTCATTAGGCATTTCTACATTGCTTCGTGTCATGTTGATTGCATCGCTCAAACGCCAAAGCTCTCGCCGCACCCGCAGGCATGCTGAGCTTTAGGGTTGTTGAATTTGAATATCTGATTCAGCCCTTCGCGGACATAATCTACCGTGGTGCCATCGATGAACGGCATGGCCTTCAGCGGCACATAGAGTTTGGCGCCGTCGCGCTCAAACAGCAGATCGTCATCGGCGGGTTCGCGGGTCAGATCCAGTACATAGGCAAAACCGGCGCAGCCGGATTGTTTCACCCCTAGCTGCAGCCCTTTCACCTGCGGATCCTGCTGCATCAGTTTCGTTATTTGTCGTACGGCGCTGTCGCTGAGCGAAATGCCTTGCCAGACATTTTCATCCAGAGAAAAAGTGCCGACATTTTCCGTTTGCATAGGGTCTACCTCACACTCGTGTTTGGCCACAGCCAATCTGGGTTACTTATATGTTAGTGATAACGATTATCACTTCAACCGTTTGTTTTGCGGGGGTATCCGCCGCGAGCGCGGTTTTTCGCTGCGGCGCGCGGCAAGCCAACGGGACACACGTGGCGGCTTGTGGCGTCAGGTGGCAGAGTGTGCATGCTATCCCTATGAATTTGTTCTGTATCCTGCCTCACCCTACCGCTCTCCCCGGTGGCCCGTCAGCGTTACAGCGCTGCGGTGCGTTGCCGATCTAAACATTCATAGAAAATACCTATTTCTGCATTCTGTCTGTCGTAAATGTGCGTTTATCGGCATTTCGCGGCGCTGCGCAAGCACGCGGCCCTCAGGTTAAAGTTTAGTCGCTGAGGACTAAGTTGGGTCGGCTACGGTCTTTTCCCTCTGGACAATGAAAAAACGCCACGCCGGGGATTGATCGGCAACGCGGCAATTTATATGATAATGATTATCATTCAATTGCAATTTGAGCGCGAAGCCAATGACTCTTTCGATCAACGCATGGTTGCTGGGCAAGATTGATGAATACAAATTCAGCGTGCGCGACGCCACGGTGGACTTTTATATGGCCGAAGCGGCGCTGCGGCGCCCGGAATGCAATATCGACCACCTGAAACGATACAACAGCGTCAGCCTCACCATGGCTAATCTGTGTCTGGAGAACGGCGACGACGACAGCTACCTGCACGCGCTCAGCAAGCTGCATAATCGCCTGATCGTCGAGATCAACAACCCGCAGCGCTGCCAGCTGTTTCGGGTGCAAAGCTACCACTTCGCCCGCCACACGCTGACGCTGATCTGCCAAAAATATGCTATGGAAGGCACCTGGGAAAAGGCGAACGCGTTTCAGAAGGACTTCGTCAAACGCGTACCGTTTCAACTGTAAGGCGAAAGGCTCCGCAGGCCGATCGCCTGCGGAAACCGGCGGGAATCAGTCGATGACCGCCGTGGTCAGACGCGAGGTGCAGCACAGCCGATCGCGCCCGTCGAAGATCTCGATTTGCCACACCTGATGGCGACGGCCGACGTGCAGTGCGCGACACACCCCGCGCACCTGGCCATCGAACACCGCGCGCAAGTGGTTGGCGTTGATCTCCAGCCCCACCACTTTCTGCTCGCCTTCGCTGCACAGGTAGCCGGCCATCGATCCCATCGACTCTGCCAACACCACCGATGCTCCGCCGTGCAACAGCCCGAACGGTTGCCGGGTGCGGCCATCGACCGGCATGGTGGCCTCGAGGAAATCTTCGCCCAGCTGGGTAAACTCGATGCCCACATGGCTGACCATGCAGCCGTCGCCGGCGCGGTTCAGCTGCTCCAGCGATGTTTCACGTTTCCACAATTTCACTCAATCATCTCCAGAAGTGCCTGTAATGGGTGGCGCACGCCATTGCCCTCAATGCGTTTCACCTGGCTGCGGCAGGAATAGCCGGTTGCCAGGCAACGCTGCCGCGGCAGGCGCTGCAGCGTCGGATGCCATGATAGCTCATAAATGCCGAGTGAGTTTTGCAGGTTCTTGGCTTCATGACCGTAAGTGCCCGCCATGCCGCAGCAGCCGACGCTGACGTTCTCCAGTTTGGCGCCGAAACGGGCGAAGATCGCCGCCCACTGTTGGCCGCTGGCCGGCAGCGCGGTAGTTTCGGTGCAGTGGCCAAACAGATACCACGGCTCGCCGGTCGCCGGCTGTTCGGCGCGATCCGCGATCCGCTGCTGTAGCCATTCATGCACCAGCTGCACCTGGAAATCGCCGCGCTCGGCGCCGAGGATCTCGCGGTATTCGTCGCGGTAGCACAGCACCAGCGCCGGATCGACCCCCACCAGCGGCATGCCGAGCTGCGCCACGCGGTTGAGGAAATCGGCGGTTTTGCGCGCGGTGCGGGCAAAACGCGTCAGGAAGCCTTTCACATGTTGCGCCTTGCCGTTCGGCGAGAACGGCAGCAGCGCCGGTTTATAGCCGAGTTTCTCCACCAGCCGGACAAAGTCCGCCACCACTTTGGCGTCGTAATAGCTGGTGAACGGATCCTGGACGATCAGCACATGTTCAGCGCGCTGCTCGGCGCTCAGCCCTTCCAACTGCTCCAGCGTCAGTGTGGTCGCGCGGTGGCCGGACAGCTGCTGACGCAGCGTCGGGCTGGACAACAGCGGTAGATCGACCATACCGATGGCGTTGCGGCTCATCTCCCGCAGCCACGGCTGGCGGAAGAAGAAGTTGAACACCTTCGGCGCGCGGGCCATCAACGGGGTATAGCTCTCCACGCCGGCGACCATGTAGTCGCTCATCGGGCGCAGATAGCGGGTGTGGTAGAGCTGCAGGAAGCGCGAACGGAATCCCGGCACGTCAATCTTGATCGGGCATTGGGTGGAGCAGGCCTTGCAGGCCAGGCAGCCGGACATCGCCTCTTTTACTTCGTGCGAGAAATCGTACTCGCCCTTGCCGGCGTGCCAGCTGTTGCGGGTTTTTTCGATCAAACCGCGCAGGCTGACCCGCTGCTGCGGCAGCTGTTTCTCCAACGCCAGCGGATCGACACCCTGCTCGGCCAACAGACGCAGCCATTCGCGCACCAGCGTCGCCCGCCCTTTTGGTGAATGAATGCGGTTGCCGCTGATCTTCATCGACGGGCACATCGGGCTGCGCACGTCGAAGTTGAAGCACAGGCCGTTGCCGTTACACTCCAGCGCGCCGCGGAACGAGGTGCGCACCTCGACCGGGATCTGGCGATCGAAGGTGCCGCGTTTGACCGCATCCACCTGCATCATCGGCGCATCCACCGCCAGCGGCGAACAGATCTTGCCCGGATTCAGGCGGTTATCCGGATCGAATGCCGCCTTGATGCGGCGCAGCTCTTCATACAGCGTTTCCCCGAAGAATTCAGGGCTGTATTCCGCGCGGAACCCCTTGCCGTGCTCGCCCCACAGCAGACCGCCGTATTTGGCGGTCAGCGCCACCACCTGATCGGAGATTTGCTTCATCAGCACTTCCTGCTGCGGGTCGCACATGTCGAGCGCCGGGCGCACGTGCAGCACCCCGGCATCGACGTGGCCGAACATACCGTAGCTCAGGTTGTGGTCGTCGAGCAGTTGGCGGAATTCGACGATATAATCCGCCAGATGTTGCGGCGGCACGCAGGTGTCCTCGGCGAACGGAATCGGCTTGGCGCGCCCTTTGGCGTTGCCCAGCAGCCCGACCGCCTTCTTGCGCATATTGTAAATGCGCTCGATGCCCGCCAGATCGCCGCAGATTTGGTAACCGATCACGCCGCCCTGCCGCTGCGCGATCAGTTCGTCCAGCCGTTGACACAGGGTTTCCATCTGGCCGTCGATCAACGCCCGATCGTCGCCGGCGAACTCGACGATGTTCAGCCCGAGCATCTCTTTATCCGGCACGTCGGCGATCAGTTCGTTCACCGAGTGCCACACGATGTCTTCACGCGCCAGATTCAGCACCTTGGAATCGATGGTTTCCACCGACAGCGCCTTGGCTTCGACCATAAAGGGCGCATTGCGCAGCGCCGAATCGAAGGAGTCGTATTTTACGTTAACCAAACGGCGCACTTTCGGCAGCGGCGTGATGTCCAGCCGCGCCTCGGTAATAAACGCCAGCGTGCCTTCGGCACCGGTCAGGATGCGCGTCAGATCGAAGGTTTGCAGATCGTCGCTCAGCACATGGCGCAGATCGTAACCGGTGAGGAAACGGTTGAGCTTGGGGAATTTCTCCAGGATCAGCGCACGCTGCTCGCGGCAGCGGTTCAGCACCGTGCGGTAGATGCACCCTTCGGCGGTCTCTTCCAGAGCAATCGTTTCCGCCAGCGCCGTCGGCATGGCACGGGTATCGATCATCTCGCCGCCCAGCAGCACCGCCCGCAGGCCTAATACGTGGTCCGAGGTTTTGCCGTACACCAGCGAGCCTTGGCCGGAGGCGTCGGTGTTGATCATGCCGCCCAACGTGGCGCGGTTACTGGTGGACAGTTCCGGCGAGAAGAAATAGCCGAACGGCCGCAGGTATTGATTGAGCTGATCCTTGATCACCCCGGCTTCGACTTTTACCCAGCCTTGTTCGACGTTGATCTCCAGAATGCGGTTCATATGGCGCGACATATCGACCACGATACCGGTATTGAGCGACTGGCCGTTGGTGCCGGTGCCGCCGCCGCGCGGGCTGAAGGTCAGCGTATTGAATCGCTCTTCCCCGGCCAGGCGTGCGATCAGCGCCACGTCGGCGGTGGAACGGGGAAACACCACCGCATCGGGCAACAGCTGATAGATGCTGTTGTCGGTGGCCATCGTCAGCCGGTCGGCGTAGCTGGTGGCGGTGTCGCCGTTGAATCCGTTTTGCTTCAGTGCTTCCAAAAAGTCGAGCACCCGTTGAACGAGGCCGGGCGCCTGAGAAATCTGTGGGATCATTCGCTTTTTTGACCCTGTCCGTCTATTTTTTATGCGCTGATGTACGCTGAATCGGGCCTTTAATTCAGACCCACCCTATTTTTTAGTGACACTAAAAACTAACATACTCGTTTAGTGAAGGCATTCACATTATTACCGCCCTGCGAGCGCCGCCACAGGCGGCCGCCCGGCGGTGAGAAACCGACCGACAGGCACCCCGATTCCCCGGTGCCAGGGATTTAATTGACCAGGATGAGAAGCCACTGATGCCACTCCCGCAATCGCGTTACGACTTACCGCGAATTATTTTCGGCGTGCTGTTTATCGCCATCATGATCGTCGCCTGTTTTTGGGTGATCCAACCGTTTATTCTCGGCTTCGCCTGGGCGGGCATGGTGGTGATCGCCACCTGGCCGCTGCTGCTCAAACTGCAAAAGCTGCTGTGGGGCCGCCGCTCGCTGGCGGTGTTGGTCATGACCCTGATGCTGATCCTGCTGTTCATTCTGCCTATCTCCCTACTGATCAGCAGCGTGGTGGATAACAGCGCGCCGCTGATCGCTTGGGCCAGCTCACCGGGCAAGCTGCACATTCCCGACCTCGCCTGGTTACAGTCAGTGCCGATGATCGGCGACAGACTCTACACCAGCTACCACACGCTGGTTAACGCCGGTGGCGCCGCGCTGCTGGCGAAGGTACAGCCGTACTTCGGCCAGACCGCCACCTGGTTCGTGGCGCAGGCGGCACATATCGGCCGTCTGCTGCTGCACTGCGCGCTGATGCTGCTGTTCAGCGCATTGCTGTATGCGCGCGGCGAGCAGGTAGCGCTGGGTATTCGTCACTTTGCGGTGCGTCTCGGTTCCGCGCGCGGCGATGCGGCGGTGCTGTTGGGCGGCCAGGCGATCCGCGCCGTCGCGCTGGGCGTGGTGGTGACGGCGCTGGTGCAGTCGGTGCTGGGCGGCATCGGTCTGGCGGTGAGCGGCATTCCGGCCGCCACCCTGCTGACAATGTTGATCTTCATCTGCTGCGTGGCGCAATTGGGGCCGCTGTTGGTGCTGGTGCCGGCCATCATCTGGCTATACTGGCATGGCGACACCACCTGGGGCACCGTGCTGCTGGTCTGGAGCTGCGTGGTGGCCACGTTGGATAACGTGCTGCGTCCGGTGCTGATCCGTATGGGTGCCGATCTGCCGCTGCTGTTGATCCTGTCCGGCGTTATCGGCGGTTTGCTGGCCTTCGGCATGATTGGCCTGTTCATCGGCCCGGTGGTGTTGGCGGTGTCTTATCGCCTGCTGACCGCCTGGATGGATGAAGCGCCGGAGCCGACCACCGCGCCGGAGCAAGTCATCGAAGATCTGGAGAAACGCTAATCCCCTTTCCGCCCGCATCGTCGGGCGGAATATTTCGCCCTGTCATTATCCCTACCTCATTCGAGTAATATCTTCGTCAAATATAATGCCGCTATATATTGATTGAGACTCGGCGAATGAAAGATGCAATGTAAACCCCTGTTTGTTGCAAGCGATAAAAAGAGATAACGCCCGCAAATAAAATGTGATGCCGCTATCGATTAGGATGATTCTTAATGACTAGTCGCGTTCAAAAATCTAGTATTATGGCCATCTATTGCTTCAAATCACTGATTTTAAAGCAACCTTTCTGAACAATGTAATGCCATACATGTGAATTGCTGTGTGTAGTCTTTGCCCATCTCCTACGGTGGGCTTTTTTTTATTCTTTTTTCGCCAAATTGATTATTTTACGCGCCGTTATTTACATTCAGAAATAAAAAGGCCGCAGCGTAAACTGCGGCCTGACGTTAATGCCTTAGCGATGCCGAGACATTATTTCTTTTTCGACAAATTGATCCAGGTCTGCACCACGGTGTCCGGATTGAGCGACAGGCTGTCAATGCCCTGCTCCATCAGCCACTCGGCGAAGTCTTCGTGGTCGGATGGGCCCTGGCCGCAGATGCCGACGTATTTGCCGTGGCGCTTGGCCGCCTGAATCGCCATCGACAGCAGCGCTTTCACCGCCTCGTTGCGTTCATCAAACAGCTCCGACACCACGCCGGAATCGCGATCCAACCCCAGAGCCAGCTGGGTCATATCGTTGGAACCGATAGAGAAGCCGTCGAAGTGCTCGAGGAACTGATCCGCCAACAGCGCATTGGACGGGATCTCGCACATCATGATCACTTTCAGCCCATTTTCGCCACGCTTCAGCCCCTGACGCGCCAACTCGGCCACCACCGCTTCCGCCTGCGCCACGGTGCGCACGAACGGCACCATGATTTCGACGTTGGTCAGCCCCATTTCGTTACGCACGCGTTTCACCGCCTCGCACTCCAGCGCGAAGCAATCGCGGAAGCTGTCAGCTACGTAACGGCCGGCGCCACGGAAGCCCAGCATCGGGTTCTCTTCGTGCGGTTCATACTTGTCGCCGCCCACCAGGTTGGCGTACTCGTTGGATTTGAAGTCGGACAGGCGCACGATCACGCGCTTCGGCCAGAAGGCGGCGCCCAGGGTCGCGATGCCTTCGGTCAGGCGGCCGACGTAGAACTCGACCGGGTGGTCATAACCCTGCATCAGCGCGCGAATTTCGTTTTGCAGCGCCAGCGTCTGCTGATCGAACTCCAGCAGCGCGCGCGGATGCACGCCGATCATGCGGTTAATGATAAATTCCAGCCGCGCCAGGCCCACGCCCTCATTCGGCAAACGCGCGAAGTCGAAGGCGCGATCCGGGTTGCCGACGTTCATCATGATCTTCAGCGGCAGATCCGGCAGCTCGGTCACTTCGGAGCTCTGCACGCTGAAGTCCAGCATATCGCTGTAAACGAAGCCGGTGTCGCCTTCCGCGCAGGAGACGGTGACTTTCTGGCCGTCTTTCAGCACGTCGGTAGCATGGCCGCAGCCCACCACCGCAGGAATACCCAGTTCTCGGGCGATGATCGCCGCATGACAGGTGCGCCCGCCGCGGTTGGTGACGATTGCGGCGGCTTTCTTCATGATCGGTTCCCAGTCCGGGTCGGTCATGTCGGTGACCAGCACGTCGCCCGGCTGGATGCGATCCATTTCGCTGATGTCGTGGATCACTTTCACCGGGCCGGCGCCGATGCGATGGCCGATGGCGCGGCCTTCCACCAGCACCGGGCTGGAGCCGTTCAGTTGGTAGCGCTCCATGGTCTGCTCGTTGGAGCGTACGGTTTCAGGGCGAGCCTGCACGATCAGCAGCTTGCCGGTATGGCCGTCTTTCGCCCACTCGATATCCATCGGGCGGCCGTAATGTTTTTCGATCAGGATCGCCTGCTGCGCCAGCGCCTGCACTTCGTCATCCGTCAGCGAGAAACGGCTGCGCTGCGCTTCCGGCACGTCTTCGATGCGCACTTGCTTGCCGTGATCCTGCGACGGCGCGTACACCATGCGGATCTTTTTTGAGCCCAGGTTGCGGCGCACGATCGCCGGCTTGCCGTTTTGCAGCGTCGGTTTGTGCACGTAGAACTCATCCGGGTTCACCGCGCCCTGCACCACCATTTCGCCCAGGCCGAAGGCGGAGGTAATGAAGACCACCTGATCAAAGCCGGACTCGGTGTCGATGGTGAACATCACGCCCGAGGAGGCCAGATCGGAGCGCACCATGCGCTGTACGCCCGCCGACAGCGCCACGCCACGGTGGTCATAGCCTTGGTGCACGCGATAAGAGATGGCGCGGTCGTTGAACAGCGACGCGAACACGTGCTTGATCGCCACCATCACGGCGTCGATGCCCTGCACGTTGAGGAAGGTTTCCTGCTGGCCGGCAAAGGACGCGTCCGGCATGTCTTCCGCCGTGGCGGAGGAGCGCACCGCAAAGGAGGCTTCCGGTTCGCCGTCGGCGAGCTGTTGGTAAGCCTGATGAATTTCACGTTCGAACTCGGCGTGGAACGGCGTGTCGATCACCCATTGGCGGATCTGGGCGCCGGCCTTGGCCAATTGAGCAACGTCGTCAACGTCGGTCTGATCCAGTAGCTGATAGATGCGCTGGTTAACACCGCTTTGTTCGAGGAAATCGTTAAACGCCTGTGCGGTGGTGGCAAAACCGTTTGGCACGGCCACGCCCAAATCGGAAAGATTGGTGATCATTTCACCGAGGGAGGCGTTTTTGCCGCCGACACGGTCAACGTCGTGCATGCCAAGCTGGTTGTACCAAAGCACATTACGCAAGTCTGGGCCATTGTTGGACATCGAGACAATCCTTATTGCTATCAGTAGGGTAAAGACGGATTTAATTCGCTTGCTTTACGGCGCCGCTAAACACGGAGCGGAATCAGACTAGCACACTGATCTGGGGAAAATGGAAAGGTGAATCGATCAACCCACTGAAGAAAGTGGTTTTTAAGAGAATGTCCTAACCGGCTGATTTGCCTGGGAACCGTTCCCAATCGCACGAAAAGCTTAGTTCTCAACAAATTACGTTCTTTTTAAACTTCTGTTTTAATGACCACGCAAACGCTACCGTTTTTGGTGAAAATAGCGGCAAATTTTCGTTTCGGATCGAAAAACGTCGCTGCGCCATGATTTTTGCCGCCGCCAAAGTGCGCTTTTCTTCGCGCGCCGCCGCAAGGCGGTTTACCGCCTCGCCGTCACAATTTTTTCCCTCGCCCCTTTACCGGTGAATCGTCTGCGGCTCATGATATTGGCAGTGATGACAGCAGGAACACCGTTTTCAGGTAAGGAGCCTCGGGTGGAAAGAAGCGTTTTTTATATTTCGGATGGTACGGCGATCACCGCCGAAGTGCTGGGGCACGCGGTGCTGTCACAGTTCCCGGTCACGGCGACCACCTATACCTTGCCGTTTGTCGAAACCGAGGCCCGCGCACGCGCAGTTCGCCAACAAATCGATGATATCTATAATGAAACCGGTGTACGCCCGCTGGTGTTTTACTCCATCATCTCACCGGAAGTGCGCGATGTGATCGTCCAGAGCCAGGGCTTCTGCCAGGATATCGTGCAGGCACTGGTCGGCCCGCTGCAGGGTGAGTTGGACGTGGAACCCACGCCAGTGCCGAACCGCACCCACGGCCTGACCGCCAGCAACCTCGGCAAGTACGATGCGCGCATCGCCGCCATCGACTATACCCTGGCGCATGATGACGGCATTTCGCTGCGCAACCTCGATCAAGCGCAGGTGATCCTGCTCGGCGTATCGCGCTGCGGCAAAACCCCCACCAGCCTCTATCTGGCGATGCAATTCGGCATCCGCGCCGCCAACTATCCGTTTATCGCCGATGATATGGACAATTTGCACCTGCCGGCTTCGCTGAAACCGTTTCAGCATAAATTATTCGGCCTGACCATCGATCCGGAGCGCCTGGCGGCAATCCGCGAAGAACGGCGCGAAAACAGCCGCTACGCCTCATTGCGCCAGTGCCGTATGGAGATCGCCGAGGTCGAGGCGCTGTTCCGCAAAAACCAGATCCGCTACCTCAATACCACCAACTATTCGGTCGAAGAGATCTCCACCAAAATCCTCGATATCCTCGGCATGAGCCGCCGCATGTTCTGATCTTTTCCTCGCGGGGCCGTCGCGCCCCGCCGCCTGCCGTTTATTTCAGCAGGAGCTGATTTTTTTGTGCTTTTTTTCGCGGTTTTGATCAACAGAACGCAATCTCTACGGTTGAATTCAGCGCTTTTTGCGTTATTGTGATCGCCATCACTTCCCGGCACTCCTGCCGCAGAGAAGAACAGTTTCCAGGGAACAATATGCACAAAACAGATGAACTGCGGACCGCGCGCATCGACAGCCTCGTCACGCCGCAAGCGTTGGCGGACAAGCTGCCGATCTCGGCGGCCGTCGCCGATAACGTGACGGCGTCACGAAAACGCATTGAAAAAATCCTCACCGGTGAAGACCGCCGCCTGTTGGTGGTGATCGGCCCGTGCTCCATCCACGATCTCGACGCCGCCGTCGATTACGCCGGCCGACTGAATGCCCTGCGCGAACGCTACCAGGACCGTCTGGAGATCGTGATGCGCACCTACTTCGAAAAACCGCGCACCGTCGTCGGCTGGAAAGGCCTGATCTCCGATCCGGCACTGGACGGCACCTTCCAGGTCAACCGCGGCATCGAAATGGCCCGCCGCCTGCTGCTGGAAGTGAACCAGCTCGGCCTGCCGACCGCCACCGAATTCCTGGACATGGTGGTCGGCCAATACATCGCCGATCTGATCAGCTGGGGTGCCATCGGCGCACGCACCACCGAAAGCCAGATCCACCGTGAAATGGCCTCGGCGCTCTCGTGCCCAGTCGGCTTCAAAAACGGCACCGACGGCAACACTCGCATCGCCATCGACGCCATTCGCGCGGCGCGCGCCGGGCATATGTTCCTGTCACCGGACAAACATGGCCAGATGACCATCTACCAGACCAGCGGCAACCCGTATGGCCACATCATCATGCGCGGCGGTAAAACGCCCAACTATCATGCCAGCGACATCGCCACGGCCTGCGACAGCCTGCGCGAATTCGATCTGCCGGAGCACCTGGTGATCGACTTCAGCCATGGCAACTGCCAAAAAATGCACCGCCGCCAATTGGAAGTGGCCGACAACGTCTGCCAACAGATCCGCGCCGGCTCTGCCGCCATCACCGGCGTGATGGCGGAAAGCTTCCTGGTGGAAGGCACGCAGAAAATCGTCGCCGGCCAGCCGCTGACCTATGGCCAGTCGATCACCGATCCTTGCCTGAGCTGGTCCGACAGCGAGCAGCTGCTGGCGATGCTGGCGGATGCGATCGATAGCCGTTTCTGACACACTAGAGGCCGGGGCCACGCTCCGGCTTTATCCCTTCTGCCCCGCTCATCTATACTGATTGCAACGCTTTAGCACCCGCCGAAACGCACCTGGAGCCCCGGCATGATTCACTCTCTGTTATCCATTCCCTGCGTCACGCTGCAGGGCGAGCAAAAAACGCTGGGCGATTTCCCGGCGCGCGCTTACCTGGTGGTCAACACCGCCAGCAAGTGCGGCTTCACCCCGCAATACCGCGGGCTGGAGAATCTGTGGCAATACTATCGCGAACGCGGCCTGGTGGTGCTCGGCTTTCCCTGCAACCAGTTTGGTTCTCAGGAACCGGGCAGCCCGCTGGAGATCGCCAATTTCTGCAGCCTCAACTACGGCGTCAGTTTCCCGCTGTTCAGCAAGATAGACGTTAACGGCCCCGGCGCGCACCCGCTGTTCAATGAGCTGAAACGCCTGGCGCCCGGCATTTTGGGCAGCCGCCGCATCAAGTGGAATTTCACCAAGTTCCTGCTCACCGCCGACGGCCAGCGCATCACGCGCTTTGCGCCGATCACCAAGCCCGAGCGTCTGTTTGACCGCATCGAAACCCTGCTGAAATAACGCCTCTTTTTTACGGGCCGAGTGCGCTCGGCCCGCCGCCAGATGCCCGTTCGACAAAAAGGTTCCATCGGTAAGAAAATTTTCCTTGATGTAACCCTTCCTTCACATGATAATGATTCTCAATTTGATATTAATTACCATTTAATGGTTTGTTTTAAAAGCACAATGATGATGGATATTGCCAACACGCCTCCCCCGGCCGCCGCGGCCCCGACCGAGCACAGCGCAAACGCGCCGCCCAGCTACGACAGCGCACAGCTGCTCGGCGCCGACGGCATCGCGTTCATTACCCATCAGGGTCAGTGCTATCAGCTGCGGCAGACCAAAGCCGGGAAATTGATCCTGACCAAATAACCACAGAATCCTCAAACGCCAGCCACCCCGATCTTTTGATCCAGGCAGCCAGCAAATCTATTGATATGTTTTATTACATACGGAGAGTTGCACCATGCCTCTGACATTTTCCACCCGGCTGCGTTTTTCCGCTTTGAGTCTGGCGATTGCCTGCGCTCTGCCTACGGTGGCCTTGGCACAAAACACCAGTACAACATCCTCTTCCGACGCGGCGCCGGCTAAAAAAGCCAAAGCCGCCGACGAGACCATGACCGTGGTCGCCACCGGCAACCAGCGCAGCAGCTTTGAGGCGCCGATGATGGTCACGGTCATCGAAGGCAACTCGCCGGAAAGCCAGACCGCCACCTCGGCCGCCGATATGCTGCGCCGCGTGCCGGGCATCACCGTCAACGGCACCGGGCGCAGCAACGGTCAGGACGTAACGATGCGCGGCTACGGCAAAAACGGCGTGCTGACGCTGGTCGACGGCATCCGTCAGGGTACCGATACCGGCCACATCGGCGGCACCTTCCTCGATCCGGCGCTGGTGAAGCGCATTGAAATCGTGCGCGGCCCCTCTGCGTTGCTGTACGGCAGCGGCGCACTGGGCGGCGTCATCGCCTACGAGACCGTCGATGCCGCCGATCTGCTGCTGCCGGGCCACGATACCGGGTTCCGCGTCTACGGCACCGCAGGCACCGGCGATCACAGCCTGGGCATGGGCGCCAGCGCTTACGGCAAGACCGATAACCTCGACGGCCTGCTGTCGTTCGGCACCCGCGACGTCGGCAATCTGCGTCAGGGCAATGGCTTCGATGCGCCTAACGATGAAACCATCAGCAACGTGCTGGCCAAAGGCACCTGGAAGATCGACGACAATCAGTCATTGAGCGGCGATCTGCGCTATTACAACAACAGCGCCCAGGAGCCGAAAAACCCGCAGACGCCGGGCAGCTCGAGCGGCAACCCGATGACCAACCGCTCCACCATCCAGCGCGATGCCGCTCTGAGCTACAAGCTCAAGCCGGTCGGCCAGGATTGGCTGAACGCCACCGCCAAGCTATATACCTCGGAAGTCAAAATCAATGCGCACAATGCCGGCGCGACCGACGAATTCCGCAAGCAGACCACCAACGGCGGCAAGCTGGAAAACCGCACGCGCCTGTTCGCCGACAGCTTTGCGTCACACCTGCTAACCTACGGCTCCGAGGTCTATGAACAGAAACAGCAGCCGGGCGGCGCCACCACCAGCTTCCCGCAGGCCAAGATCAACTTCGCTTCAGGCTGGCTGCAGGATGAAATCACGCTGCGCGACATTCCGGTCACCGTGCTGGCCGGTACGCGCTACGACGATTACAAAGGCAGCAGCCAGGGCCATGAAGATGTCAAAGCAGACAAATGGTCGTCCCGCGGCGCCCTGAGCTACTCGCCGACCGACTGGTTGATGCTGTTCGGTTCCTATTCCCAGGCCTTCCGTGCCCCGACCATGGGCGAGATGTACAACGATTCGCGCCACTTCCCCGGCAACTATTGGGTGCCTAATCCGAATCTGCGACCGGAAACTACCAGCACCACCGAAGCCGGTTTCGGCCTGCGCTTCGACGATCTGCTGCTGGCGGATGACAGCCTGCAATTCAAGGCCAGTTACTTCGATACCGACGCCAAAGACTACATCTTCATGTATGTCACTCGTACGCAGACCGCCTCAGCGAATATCTCTCGCGCCAAAATTTGGGGTTGGGACACCTCGCTGAACTACCAGACCAAGTGGTTTAACTGGGATCTGGCTTACAACCGCACACGCGGCAAGGACAAGTCTCGCAATGGCGAATTGAACGCGAAAAGCGGCGATTGGCTGGCCGACATCAGCCCGGATACCGTCACCAGCTCGCTGGACGTGCCGCTGGGCGAAACCGGTCTGTCCGCCGGCTGGGTCGCCACCTTCGCCGAACGCGCCACCCGCGTACAAACGGGGACGCCGGAGCAAGGCGGCTACGGCGTCAACGATTTCTATCTGAGCTACAAGGGCCGCGATCGGCTGCAGGGCATGACCACCACCGTGGTGCTGGGCAACGCCTTCGACAAAGAATATTACTCGCCGCAGGGCGTCCCGCAGGATGGCCGCAACGCCAAACTGCTGGTCAGCTACCAGTGGTAATCATTTGACTATCTGGCGGACATTCGGTGTGTCCGCCGTTCGCATTACAGCGCAGGAGAATCCCGCATGAGCAATACCCTATACGAACGCTACCAACAGGCCAAAATCGACCACCCCGGCAAATACGCCCGCGATCTGGCGGCGATCCTCGGCGTCAGCGAAGCGGAGCTGACGCACGCCCGCGTCGGCCACGATGCCCGTCGCCTGCAGGCCGACGCTCGCACCCTGCTGACCGAGCTCGAGCAGGTAGGCGTCACCAAATCCATCACCCGCAACAGCTATGCGGTGCATGAGCAGATGGGCCGCTACCGCAACCAACACCTCAACGGCCACGCCGGGCTGATCCTCAACCCGCGCGAGCTGGATTTGCGCCTGTTCCTCAACCACTGGACCAGCGTCTTCGCCATGAGCGAAACCAACAAGCGCGGCGTGCGCCACAGCATCCAGTTCTTCGACCCGCAGGGCGATGCACTGCACAAGGTCTACACCACTGAAGAAACCGATCTGCCGGCCTGGATGGCGCTGGTGGAACGCCACCTGAGCGAAGAAAACCCGGCGCTGGCGCTGCAGCCCGCCGAGGCGAGCACCGCCGATAAAACTACGCCGGATCATGCCAAAATCGACGCTGAATGGCGCGCGATGACCGACGTTCACCAGTTCTTCCAGCTGCTAAGCCGCAACAAATTGACGCGCCAGCAGGCGTTCCGCGCCGTCGGCGACGATCTGGCCTATCAGGTGGACAACAGCGCGCTGTCGCAACTGCTGGAAGCGGCGCAGCGGCAGCAAAACGAGATCATGATCTTCGTCGGCAACCGCGGCTGCGTGCAGATCTTCACCGGCCAGATCGAACGTTTGATGCCGCAGGAAGGCTGGATCAACGTGTTCAACCGCCGCTTCACGCTGCACCTGATCGAAGGTGCCATTGCCGAAAGCTGGATCACCCGCAAACCGACCAAGGACGGCATCGTCACCAGCCTGGAGCTGTTCGCCGCCGACGGCACGCAGATTGCACAGCTGTATGGCCAGCGTACCGAAGGTCAGCCGGAACAAACCCAGTGGCGCGAGCAGGTCGCCGCGCTCGCCGCCAAGGACATCGCCGCATGAAATCTTCCTTGATCCGCCGCCTGGCGTTGATGGTGACGCTGGCGCTGCCGCTCACCGCTGCGGCGGCGCAGCGCATTGTCTCGATCGGCGGCGACGTGACGGAAATCGCCTTCGCGCTCGGCGCCGGCGACGAGGTAATCGCCCGCGACAGCACCAGTTTGCATCCGGAAGCGGTGAAAAAACTGCCGGACGTCGGTTACATGCGCCAGCTGAATGCCGAAGGCATTCTGGCGCTAAAGCCGACGCTGGTGCTGACGACCGAGCTGGCGCAGCCGGCGCTGGTACTCAAACAGCTGGCGGACAGCGGCGTCAAAGTGGTCAGCGTGCCGGGTGACACCACCCTGCAGGCGGTGCCGCAGAAAATCGCCGCGATTGCCGCCGCGCTGCAACGCGTTGAGCAAGGCAAGCAGCTGAGCGAGCGCTATCAACAACAGCTGGCGGCGGTCGACACCTCCCCGCTGCCGGTCAAAGTGCTGTTTGTGATGAGCCACGGCGGCATTACGCCGATGGCCGCCGGGCAACACACTGCCGCCGACGCGGTGATCGCCGCCGCCGGTCTGAAAAACGCCATGCAGGGCTTTGAGCGCTACCGTCCGCTGTCGCAGGAAGGCGTCATCGCCAGCGCGCCGGATCTGTTGCTGGTCACTACCGACGGCGTGCGCACCCTCGGTGGCGAACGGCAGCTGTGGACGCTGCCGGGCCTGGCGTTGACGCCGGCGGGCAAACAGCGCCGCGTGCTGATCGTCGATGACATGGCGCTGCTCGGCTTCGGTCTGGAAACGCCGGCGGCGCTGGCCAAACTGCGCCACGCGGCGGAGCAAAAATAATGCGCTGTCGCACCTCGCCTCAGTTGGCCATCATCGGTCTGCTGGTGTTGCTGACGCTGTTGGCGCTGGTCGCCGCCAACCTGGGCGCGCTGACGCTCTCGTTTCGCACCCTGTGGCGCGAACCCTTCAGCGATGCCGCCTGGCACATCTGGTTAAACATCCGTCTGCCGCGCGTGCTGCTGGCAGTGGTGATCGGCTGCGCGCTGGCGGTGTCCGGCGCCGTGATGCAAGGGCTGTTCCGCAACCCGCTGGCGGATCCTAGCCTGCTGGGCATCAGCAGCGGCGGCGCGCTGTTTGTCGCCCTGTTCATCGTGATGCCGCTAGCGTTGCCGGTGACGATCGCGCTGTACGGCCATATGCTGGCAGCGTTCCTCGGCAGCCTGCTGGTATCGCTGTTGATCTACGGCATCAGCCGCAGCGGGCACGGCAATCTGTCGCGACTGCTGCTGGCGGGCATCGCCATCAACGCCCTGTGCATGGCGGCCATCGGCGTGCTCTCCTACGTCAGCAGCGATCAACAACTGCGCCAGTTCTCGCTGTGGATGATGGGTAGCCTCAGCCAGTCGCAGTGGCCGACGCTGGCGGTTTCCGCCTCGCTGATCCTGCCTGCGGCGCTGTTGACGCTGCTGCAGGCGCGTCGGTTGAATCTGTTGCAACTGGGGGACGAAGAAGCGCATTACCTCGGGGTGAACGTCCAGCGCGCCAAGCTGCAGCTGCTGTTGCTGAGCGCCTTGCTGATCGGCGCGGCGGTAGCGATGAGCGGCGTGATCGGCTTCGTCGGTTTGGTGGTGCCGCATCTGGTGCGCATGCGCCTCGGCGGCGATCACCGCTGGCTGCTGCCCTGCTCCGCGCTGGGCGGCGCCTGCCTGCTGCTGGTCAGCGATACGTTGGCACGCACGCTGGTGGCGCCGGCCGAAATGCCGGTGGGGTTGATGACCAGCCTGATCGGCGGTCCTTACTTTTTGTGGCTGGTGATGCGCCAGCGGGAGCGAACCGGTGGATAACGCCGCCTGCCTGACAGCCCGAGAGCTGCGTTACAGCCTCGGTGCGCGCCGCCTCATCAACGACGTTTCGCTCAGCCTCGCCGGTGGTGAAATGATAGCAATTATCGGCCCTAACGGCGCCGGCAAATCGACGCTGCTGCGCTTGCTGACCGGTTATTTGACGCCGGACTGCGGCGAATGTCGCCTGCTCGGCCGCCCGCTGGAACACTGGGCGCCGCAACAGTTGGCCAAAGTCAGAGCCGTAATGCGCCAGTACAGCGATCTGGCGTTTCCGTTCAGCGTGGAAGAAGTGGTCAGCATGGGGCGGGCGCCGCACGGCAAACGCGACGAACATCAGGCGATCCAACAGGTGATGGCGCAGACCGATTGCCTGGCGCTGGCCCAGCGTGACTACCGCCGGCTGTCCGGCGGCGAGCAACAGCGGGTGCAATTGGCGCGGGTGTTGGCGCAGCTGTGGCAACCGCAACCGTCCCCCGCCTGGCTGTTTCTCGATGAGCCGACCTCGGCGCTGGATCTGTACCACCAGCAGCACACCCTGCGCCTGCTGCGCTCGCTGACGCGCCAACAACCGCTGGGCGTTTGCTGTGTGCTGCACGATCTCAATCTGGCTGCGCTGTACGCCGATAGGATTTTGCTGTTGCATCAGGGGCGCCTGGTAGCGAGCGGCACGCCACAGGAGGTGTTGCAAACGGAAATCCTCACCCGCTGGTATCAGGCCGATCTCGGCGTGGTGCATCATCCCGAAGTGTCGCTGCCGCAGGTCTATCTGCGACAATGAAACGTTCAAGGGCGCCATGAGATGTAATGCTTGTCAGTTAGCGTTTTTATGCAGGCGTTCGTGACATTTTCGGTCGATAAAAGTGAGATGCCCCATGTGGCTCACGCACCTCGACCGAGCCAGGGGCCGAAGGCGCGGCCCCCCCCATTGCCGTTCGCTACGGCATCAGAGAAATGAGAGAGTTTTACGGCAATGAGGCCGCACGAAACACACAAAGATGGGATAAAAAATGCCAGTCAGGCTTAACTGACTGGCATTACGCCATGAGGCGCCCTTTTTTCATCTCAGCTGGAGCAGGAAATCTCCAGATGTTTGCCCCAGTCCGGCGGCAGCGCGGCGAGATCGTCATATTCCGGCGCATCGTCGAACGGCCGCAGCAGGGCCTGATGCAAGCGCTGCAAACGGCCCACATCGTCTTGCTCCGCGTCCTCAATCGCCTGCTGCGCCAAATAGTTGCGCAGAATCAGGCGCGGGTTCACCGCCTTCATCGCCCGTTGCCGCTCCTCATCGCTCACCTGTTCTTGCTGCAGACGCCCGCGATACTGCTGATACCAGGCGTCGAACGCCGCGCGGTCGATAAACTCGTCGCGCAGCGGCGACTGCGCCTGTTGCTGCTCAGTGTCGCTCAACAGGCGGAACGTGCGGGTATAGTCCCGCCCTTCCTGCGCCATCAGGCTCAATAGACCGGTGAGCACGTCGTTGTCCTGCGCCGTCGGCGTGAAGAAGCCGAGTTTGGCGCGCATCTGTTCGCCGTAGGCGCGCATCAGCGCCGGTTCATACGCCGCCAGCGCCTGCTGCAGCTGTTCAGTGGTCATCAGCCCCGACAACGTCTGCGCCAGGCGATGCAGGTTCCACAGCGCCACCGCCGGCTGATTGTCGAAGGCGTAACGCCCCTGGTGGTCGGAGTGATTGCAGATATAGCCGGGCTGGTAGTCATCGAGGAAGCCGTAAGGGCCATAATCGATAGTGATGCCAAGAATCGACATGTTGTCGGTGTTCATCACACCGTGAGCGAAACCGACGGTTTGCCAATGGGCGATCAGGCGCGCCGTCCGTTCCACCACGTCGGTAAACCACAGCTGGTAACGCTCAGCCAGATCCTGCAGCTGTGGCCAGTGACGGGCAATGACGAAATCCGCCAGCTGCCGCACCTGCTCCGGCTGTTTGCGGTAGTAAAAGTGTTCGAAGTGGCCGAAACGCACGTGGCTTTCCGCCACCCGCATCAGCATGGCGCCGCGTTCCGGCTGCTCGCGGAACACCGGCTGGCGGCTGGTCACGATGGTCAGCGCTCGGGTGGTGGGGATCCCCAAATGATGCAGCGCCTCAGAGGCCAGAAACTCGCGGATAACCGAACGCAGCACCGCGCGGCCGTCCCCCATACGCGAATATGGCGTCAGCCCGGCGCCCTTCAGGTGCCAGTCGCGGCGGCTGCCGTCCGCCAGGACCTGTTCGCCAAGTAAAATGCCGCGGCCATCACCCAGTTGCCCGGCCCACACGCCGAACTGGTGACCACTGTACACCTGCGCCAACGGCTGCATGCCCGGCAGCAGCGTTTCTCCCGCCCAAATGGGGGTTTTATCCTGGGTAAACCAGCTTTCATCCAGCCCCAACTCGCGCGCCAGCGGCTCGCTGTGGTACAGCAGGCGTGTATCCTTGAGCGGCGTCGGGTTCAGGGCGGTGTAGAAACCGGGTAACTGTTGGTAGTAAGCATTATCGAACTGCGGCATAGGCCCTCCGTTTCAGCGTAGTGTAGAGCCTGAACGGGCGGATTAACACCGAAGGAATGCAGGGAGAACGCATCCGCCTGTCGCCAGGACGGATGCGGGGAGTTTGGCGTTTGCGCCTAACGGAGGAAACGCGATTTAACGCAGGCTGACAAACGGTGTCATCAGCTCAAAAACGATGGCGAATAACGGCGACGGAATCACGACAAACATCATCCCGCACATTATTTACCTCATTGTGTGTAGTTTTTTATATCACTTCTTAATTATTGAACTCGCTGGGCTTCGCCAGCAAAGCTTGCAGATTATCCACACCAATGCTGGGCCATAAAAAACCTTGCAGGCCTAAAACACCGGCGTATCTGAGTTTATTAAAGTACTCTTTTTTCTCTATTCCTCCGACGATCACGCCTTTACACAACAGGTTGATATTCTTTAACAACGAGTCGATGACCACGTCATACCCCTGATGGGTAAACAGCTGCCAGTAAAAACGCTTGTCTATCTTTACGTAGTCAAACAAACCATCATACAGCGCGGCTAAGGTGGCTTTACCGGAACCGAAATCATCGAGCCATAGCGTAAACATTTCGCTTAATCGCTGCACGCTCGGGTTGTTCTTCCCGGCCGAAAGATTCGGAAAACTCTCACTCATTTCGAATGCAATAAAAGGATATTGCCTGATCCATTGGCACAACGCCGGATCGGAAAGAATAAGCTCAACGATGGTTTCTTCGATATTGATGGTCAACTGCACGCTGTTACCGGTAAACCAGGCCGCATGCCGCTCTGCAAGTTTCAATTGCTCATTAAATAACTCAATCCTTTGTTCAGGTGCCAATAAATTAATCCCAATTTCGGCCGGCATGGCTAAATCACCGTCGGGACTGTTGAAACGGCTCAACATTTCCACCGCCAACAGCCTGCCCTCCATTGAGTAAACAGGTTGAAAAACATAGCTACTAATAAAGTCAGCTTCGAGTTGGATGTTCATTTTAATGCCACAGGATGAATGGCTAGCGTATCATCGTATATCAATATATTTTATCGATCAATCCTTCTGGGATTAATCGGAAATATCAATGTAAATACCCATGAAATATCATTTAATTGATAGATTAAAGCTATACGACAATCGCGAAAGGCGCAAAAGAAAAGCAGCCGAACTTATGCCATTTTCCTCACCCAACGCGTGATGTGAAAAGATATTTGGCTTAAGTAGAATGGATGAAGGGCTAAATTTGACTTATCTCCTTTGTTTTATTTAAGAAAAATCTTAAATAAAGTAAAATAATCTTTCTGCCGTAACATCAATTTTTCCTGTCGTTAACGATGACTGATTAAATCTAATAACACATCAATTCCTCTCGTTATTCGTGGCATTGAAAACGTAAAAAAATGCCCACCTTGATTTTCATAAAATTTGCGCTACCGCACCTGCGAAACGTCAATTTCAGCGATAAAAAAAGGGATGAGCACGCTCATCCCTTCACCACCACGATCTCGGGTTAACGGATCGTTTCGCTCAGCCATTGCCGCAGCTCTGTCAATTCGGCCGCCTGTTGCGGATACTCCGCCATCAGTCGGTCACAGCAGGCGGCAACAGGCTCGCTGCGATACGCGCAGCCCACCAGCGCTTCCGCCAGCCGCTGCAGCGGGGCGGGATTCAAACTGTCGGTGAACACCTGTGCGCGGACGATCATCCCCTTCTCTACATCGAAGAACAAATCCACGCCGCCCCAGACGAAGCGTTCGTTAAGCAGATGGCTGAACGCCGGCGCCTTGCCGAAATTCCACTCCCAGCTGCTCTGTTTGGCGAACTGCGCGGCAAAATCGGGCAAATCGGGGAACACGTCCGGCGAAATGATCTCCGGCTCGGCTGTCTCGCCATAGTGGGCGAAGAAGGCCTGCACGATGGCTCCGCACACCTGCTCATGGCTGATGCCCGGCAAAAACTCCGCCAAATTGGCGACGCGCGAACGCACCGAGGTGATGCCTTTGGCCTGCAGTTTTTTGGGATCCGGATTTAGGTAGTCCGCCAACCGCTCCAGATCGGCGTTCAGCAGCAGCGTGCCGTGGTGGAAACCGCGATCCTGCGTTTCTCGATAGGCCGAGCCGGATATTTTGCGCGGACCGTCGGCAGTCTCCATCACCAGATCGTTGCGTCCCGACGCGCCGGCCGTGACACCCAATTGCCGCAGCGCTTGCAGAATGATGTCGGTCGAGACGCTTTTGTCGTAACCCGGTTTGCCGGCCATAAAGGTAAAACAGGTATTGCCCAGATCGTGAAATACCGCCCCGCCGCCGCTGCTGCGCCGCGCCAGCCGAATGCCGTCCTGCTCCATGCGCCGGGTGTTGCACTCTTTCCAGGGGTTTTGCGACTGACCGATCACGACTGTTTCGGCATTACGCCACAGGAAGAGGATTTTTTGCGTGGTCATCTCGCGGAAGATGCATTCTTCCACTGCCAGGTTGAACCAGGGATCGTAGGAGTCGGAGATCAGTAAACGCAGACTGTTCATGGCAGGCACCGTTCAAAACACATGATGCCGCCATGATACACCAAATCAATGGGTTAAGGCTAAATGCGTCGCGCCTGCCAGTACACCCGCTTCCAGTAGACGTTATCGAGCGAGGAGCGGATCACTCCGCGACTGGTCGAAGCATGGATAAATTGATCGTTGGTATCGTAGATACCGACGTGCAGGCCGTTCTCACCGCCGCCGGTTTTGAAAAACACCAGATCGCCCGGCATCAGCTCATCACGCGAGACCTTGGTGCCCAGCGAGGTTTGTTCTTCGGTCGAACGCGGCAGTTGCATATCGAAACGATCGCGGAACGTGCGATAAACAAAGCCGGAACAATCTACCCCGCCGCGATCCAGACCGCCGTAACGGTATGGCGTGCCATACCACTGGCGCAATTGCTCGTTGAGCTGGGCCACCACCACGATAGAGTCCGCCAGGCGGCCGCTGGGCGGCGGCGCATGGCTGCTGCAACCGGCGAGGATCAAACTGGCTAATAAAAACCACACACGCATCCGCATAATATCCCTTCATTGAACACGCTGCCGCATTATGCCAATCGGTACACCACCACACCGCCTGCGAGGCAAAGCCGGCACCACGTAAGGAGAGCGCTATTTGGCGTTAATTTATCTCCCGCACGGGGAAAAAGGCAAGCGCCATGAGGGAGATAATAGCAGGATCGCCGGTTTTGACCCTATTCCGGCGATTTTGTCTCGGATTTGCTGTTAATTAGCCAGACGCCGAACAGAATAAACAGCGTACCCAACGTTTTCAGCAGCGTAGCGGATTCGTTAAACCACGGCAGGATCACCGCCGCCAGATAGACCAATGCGTAGCTGACGCTCAGCAGAGGATAAGCGCGGTTTAACGGCAGGTGACGCAGCGCAAAGAACCAACACAGCATCGACAGCGCATAACCGAAGATCCCGCCGCCCACCGCCAACAGCGGCAGCCAGTAGTCGCCGATCAACGCCAAAGAGACGTCGGCGAACGACATCAGCGGGATTTGCGCCATGCCCCACTTCATCAGCAACTGCGCCAGCGTCACCAGCAACACGCTGGCAGCGCCCCAGGCATAGCCCTTCATGAATGCACGCTCATCAGCAGGATCCCCAACATAATCGACGCTACGCCGCACCAGTGGCGCGCGGTCGTCGGCTCATGAAACAGCCAGCGCGCCGCCAGCGTCACCATCACGAAGTTCAAGCTGAGCATCGGGTAAGCCAGGCTGAGTGGCAGGCGTTGCAGCACATTGAGCCACACCGCCATGCCCAGCCCCAGCAACAGCACCGCCAGCGCCAGCCAACGCAGCGTCTGCTTCAGCCGCGACTCCTCCGCCCGCTCCCAACAGTGCGCCGCCTGCTTCTGGCACAGCTGCCCACCACAGGTGAGCAGGCTGACCACAACCACCAACAAAAAACCCATCATGGTTGCTGTTTATACCACATCAGCACCAGGCGATTCATACGATCCACCTTGTCTGCGGCAGGCAGCTCCTGCGGCAACGCTTCGCCACGGGACAGTTGCAGCACCAGGGACACATTCCCCTGTTTGCGCGCCTGCGCCAGCCACTGCGGGAAGTCGGCGTCGCTGATCAGATGGCCCTTGGCGTCCGGATACTCCAGACCGTAGGCCACCTCGCCTTTCTGGCTGTACATCAGCACATCGCTACGCTTCAGTTCCCAGGCCAGACCGGCCGCTACCCCGACGCTGTCGGTCAGCACGTAGCGGCTGTCGCCCAGCTCGCCCATCGTGGCGCGCGCGAAGTTCTGCGGCAGCTTGGAATCGGTCACCTGTTGCGGGATGGCGTAGCCAATCACCAGGCACAGCAGCACCGGGCAAGCCGCCGCCCAGCGCCATTGACGGCCATTATCACGAACGGAAACCAGCGCGAACAGCAGCCAGCCGCCGAAGGCGATCAGGCCGAGAACCACCTTAGGCCACTCCTGCGCGGTAAACAGATGGGCTTTCGGCAGCAGGCCGGAGCTCAACACCACCAGCGCCACGATGCCGATCAGGCCGAACAGACCGTTCAGCCAAGCGTTGGCCTTGAACAGCCTGGCGCGCAGCGTGGCGGCGTAGTCTTCCGCATAGGCGGTCATCAGCAGCGCCAGCGGCGCCATGCACGGCAGAATATAGGTCGGCAGTTTGCCTTTGGCGATGCTGAAGAAGATCAGCGGCATCATCGCCCAGCTCAGCAGGAAGAACAGCTCCGGACGCTGTACGCGTTCGCGCCAACCCTTGAGCAGCGCGCCGGGCAGCAGCGCCAGCCAAGGCAGCACCGCACCCAGCAGGATCGGCAGGTAATACCAGAACGGCGCCTTGTGCTGGGCGTTATCTTCGGCGAAACGCTGAATATGTTCGACCCAGAAGAAGTAATTCCAGAAATCGGGTTCGCGTTGCGCGATCGCCAGCGCCCATGGCAGGCTGAGCAACGTAGCGGTCACGATCGCCACCGGGCCGTAGCACAGCAGATCCTTGATACGGCGTTGCTGGATGACGATCGGGATCACCGCGATCACCGGCACCGCCAACGCCAGGAAGCCCTTGGTCATAAAGCCCATGCCGCAGGCCAAGCCCAGCAGCGCATAAGCGCCCAGCTTGCCTTTAACAGAAGTGGCTTTCAGCGTCAGGTAATAGCTGACCATCGCTGCCGCCAGCCACAGCGAGATCATCGGATCGAGCACGCTATAGGTACCGATGCTGAACACCAGCACCATCGACAGGAACATCAGCATCGCCAGGCTGGCGCGGCGCGCATTGCGCCACATCAGCATCGCCAGCGCGAACACCAGCAATGCGGTCATGCCGGTGCTGAACACCGAGCCGAAACGCACCGCAAAGTTGTTTTCGCCGAACAGCCACTGGCTGATGTTATTGAACCAGTAACCCGCCACCGGCTTTTCAAAGTAGCGCAGTCCCAGCAGGTGCGGCACAACCCAATCGCCGCGCTGCAGCATTTCACGGCTGATCTCGGCATAACGCGTCTCATCTGGCTGCCACAGCAGGCGGCCGTTAAGCGGGATCAGGTAAACCAGAGCAAAAAAAACGGCCAGCAGAATGGCCCAGGATCCTTTTAGCGCCTTCATGTAACGTCCTTCACATCGGTTTGACAGCCCAGCCAACCTTCGCGGCCGGGGAAAGGAGCGCGCTTGATGCGGCCCAACGGCAGTGACGCCAAATCTTGTGGTAACAGCGCGCTCAGCGGACAGAATTCGATGCCCTGCTGCTGTGCGCGTTGCAATAACTGTTCGAACATCGCCGCCTGCGACATGCCTTCCACTTCGGTGTGAATGGTGTACACCGGCACGCCGCGATCGTTCTCGATGGCGCGCAAAATGTAGTCGTTGAAGTCGGCCATGCTGACTTCGCTGCCGATCACTTCGTCGAAAGTCGGCAACGTCACCGGAATTTGCACCGTACCGTGACGCCCGTCGCTCAGCACCGGACGGAACGGATGGGTACCGCGGCAATCGCTGTTGTAATGGAAGCCGAAACGCTGCTTGACCTCCAGCACGCGCGTATCGGCTCGCCAGCCCGCCACGGCGGAGCATTTCACCGGCTGGCCGGTGCAGGCGCTCAGGGCGTCGACGCCCAGCTGCACCTGCTCGGTCAACTGCGCCTCACTCCACTTGCCGACCTTGGCCTGCCACCCCTGGTGATCCCAGGCGTGCAGCCCCACCTCATGGCCGGCTTCGGCGGTACGCTTCATCAACGGCCCCAACGCGCGTGAAATGTTGCGCCCCGGCCAGGCGGTGCCAGCCAGCAGAATGTCCAGGCCGTACAGCGAGGCGGCGTTCGAACGCAGCATTTTCCACAGAAATTTCGGACGCAAAAGGCGCCAAAGATGGCGCCCCATGTTGTCCGGTCCCACGCTGAAGAAGAAGCTGGCCTGAATATCGTACTTGTCGAACAGGTCCAGCAACTGCGGCACCCCTTCACGGGTGCCGCTGAAGGTATCTACATCAACCCGCAGACCGACTTTCTTCATGCACCGTTCCCTTCCTGAACGGTAGTGCGCAGGAAGTAGTCCAGCGTATCGGCGACGGTTTGCTTCATCTCGATGGTCGGCTGCCAGCCCAGCAGGCGGTGAGCGTTCTTGATGCTCGGCGTGCGGTGTTCGACGTCCTGGTAACCTTTACCGTAGTAGCTGCTGCTCTCAACGTCCTTGAAGCCGGCAAACGGCGGGAAGCGGTCGCGCAGCGGGTGGTTGTTGAAGCTTTCCAGCAGCATTTCCGCCAGCTCGCGAATGCTCGCCTCGTTGGTCGGGTTGCCGATGTTGACGATCTGGCCGTCGCACAGGCCGTCGCGGTTCTCAATGATGCGGAACAGCGCTTCGATGCCGTCGTTGATGTCGGTGAAGCAACGTTTCTGCGCCCCGCCGTCCATCAGTTTGATCGGTGAACCTTCCACCAGGTTGAGGATCAACTGGGTGATGGCGCGGGAAGAGCCGATGCGCGCAGCGTCCAGGTTATCCAGGCGCGGCCCCATCCAGTTGAACGGACGGAACAGCGTGAACTTCAGGCCTTCTTTAGCGCCGTAAGCCCAGATTACCCGATCCAGCAGCTGTTTGGAGACCGAGTAGATCCAACGCTGTTTGTTGATCGGCCCGACGATCAGACGCGAATGGTCTTCGTCGAACTCTTTATCGTCGCACATGCCGTACACTTCTGAGGTGGACGGGAAGATGATGCGCTTGTTGTATTTCACGCAGTCGCGAACGATCTTCAGGTTCTCTTCGAAGTCCAGTTCGAACACGCGCAGCGGGTTACGGGTGTATTCGATCGGCGTCGCGATCGCCACCAGCGGCAGCACCACGTCGCATTTCTTGATGTGATACTCGATCCACTCGGAGTGGATGCTGATATCACCTTCCACGAAGTGGAAACGCGGGTTGTCGAGGAAGCGGCTGATGGCGTCAGAACCGATATCCAGACCGTAGATGTCGTAGCGATCGTCACGCAGCAGGCGCTCGGTCAGGTGGTTACCGATGAAGCCGTTGACCCCGAGGATCAGCACGCGGGTGCGACGCTTCATTACGGCGTTCGGCTTGGCGGCCAGACGCACGTCGGTGACGATGCCCATTTCCTGCGCCAGGCGGCTGCCCTGCACGTACAGACCGCTGTCGTTTTGGCCGGCGACGATCTCCAGCGCGCCTTCGCCACAGGCGATGACCAGCGGCGAGGTGCTCAGCACGGTGCCCGGTTGTTTGTCGTGTTGGGTATCCAGCACGCGAGAGCGCCAGACGATCAGTTTGCGCTGGCCGAGGTAGCTAAAGGCACCCGGGTACGGTTCCGTGACGGCGCGTACCAGGTTGTTGATCTCTCTGGCAGACTTGTGCCACAGGATCTCGCCGTCCGCTGCAGTGCGGCGCCCGAAGTAGCTGGCCTGAGACTCATCCTGCTTGGTGAAGGTGGCCGTGCCGTTTTTCAGCTTCGGCAGCTGCTCTTTCAATACGGCCTGCGCGGCTTCCAGCACTTTTTTGTGCAGCGTCAGCGCAGTGTCGTTGTCGGCGATGGTCACTTTCTGCTGACCAACGATGTCACCGGCGTCCGGGCGTTTCACCATCTTGTGCAGCGTGGCGCCGGTTTCAGTTTCGCCGTTCACCAGCGCCCAGTTCACCGGGGCGCGGCCACGGTAGTGCGGCAGCAGCGAACCGTGCAGGTTGAAACCGCCCTGCGGTGCCAGCGAGAGGATCTCGTCGCTCAGCATGTGGCGGTAGTAGAACGAGAAAATCACGTCCGGCTGCAGGTCGCGAATACGGTCAACCCACAGCGGGTGGTTCACGTCTTCCGGCGCGTAGACCGGCAGATCCAATTCGGCGCCCAAACGGGCCACGGAGGAGAAGAAGTTGTTCTCACCAGGGTCGTCGGTGTGCGTAAATACGGCCTGCACATCATAACCCGCCTCAGTCAGCGCTTTCAGACCTGCGCAGCCAATATCATGGTAAGCAAATACAATAGCTTTCATCATTCTTCTTCCTGAGTATTGTGGTCCTGCTGTACGCCGACCACTTTCTGAACAAAATAGCGAGGACGTGCGCGCACGTCGGTATAGATGCGGCCGATGTATTCACCCAGTAGCCCCATGCCAACAAACTGGGCGCCGATAAAGGTGAACAGCACGGCGAAGAGGGTGAACACGCCGCCGGCGGCCCATTCAGGGCCGAGCAGCAGACGCAGCGCAATCAGCACCAGCGCCAACACAAACCCGGACAGCGCCACGATGCTGCCGACCACGCTGAGCAAACGCAGCGGCGTGGTGGTCAGACAGGTGATCAGATCGTACATCAGGTTGATCAGCTTCATCAGGCTGTACTTGGAATCGCCAAACTCGCGCTCGGCGTGGCGCACGTCGATCTCGGTCGTGCGGCGGGCAAAGGTGTTTGCCAGAATCGGGATAAAGGTGCTGCGCTCGTGGCAGTGCAGCATCGCCTCAACGATATGACGACGGTAAGCGCGCAGCATGCAGCCGTAGTCCCCCATCGACTTGCCGGTAGCGCGCTGAATCATCATATTGATCACGCGCGAAGCGCTTTTGCGGAACCAGGAGTCTTGACGGTTGGCGCGCACGGTGCCCACCACGTCATAGCCCTCTTCCGCCACGCTGACCAGACGAGGGATCTCCTCCGGCGGGTTCTGCAGATCGGCGTCCAGCGTAATCACCAGATCGCCGGTCACCTGGTTGAAACCGGCCATAATGGCCGAGTGCTGGCCATAGTTGCGGTTCAGCAAAACGGCGATGACGTGGCTGTCCGGCTTTTCCGCCGCTGCGGTTAGCATGTCGGCGGAGTTGTCGCTGCTGCCATCGTCGACGAGGATAATTTCATAAGGTTGAGATAACTGCTTACAAGCGGCGGTAGTACGCTCCAGCAACGCCGGCAGGCTTTCCTGCTCGTTGTATACCGGGATGACTATCGACACTTTTTTAATCGGTTCAACGCGAGACACGTAAAGACTCCACAACAGAAGACAAGGCATTGACCACGCGATCCACGTCGGCGTCGGTCATATCAGGGAATAGCGGTAAGGTGCACAGCCGCGCCGAGTTCCATTCGGTATTCGGCAAGGAAAGCTGCGGATAACGCTCACGGTAGAATTTCTGGGTGTGCGCGGCGCGGAAATGCAGCCCGGTGCCGACGCCAACCTCTTTCAGGCGCTCCATCAACCGATCGCGATCGATGCCGCAACGCTCTGGATCGACACGCACCATAAACAGGTGCCAGGCGTGGTCATGCGGATAATCCGGCACGCCCAACGGTTGGAACGGCGAGCCTTCGAGCGCGCTCAGGTAGCGCTGTGCCAGCGCCTTACGGCGCGCGTTCAGCTCAGCGAAGCGCGACAGCTGCACCACGGCGATCGCCGCGTGAATGTCGGACAGGTTGTATTTGTAACCCGGTTCCACCACTTCGGCCTGCGGTTTGCGACCAAGCTGCTGGCGATCGAAGGCATCGACGGCCAGACCGTGGAACTTCAGGCAACGCAGGCGATCTGCCAGCGCATCGTCGTCGGTAGCGATCAGGCCGCCTTCGGCGCAGGTCACGTTTTTAATGGCGTGGAACGAGAAAATCGCCGTCCCGCGTGCGCCGACCCATTCGCCGTTATAGCGTGTGCCAACCGCATGGGCGGCGTCTTCGATCAACGGCAAACCGTGGCGTTCGGCCACGGCGCGCAGCGCGTCCATCTGCAGAGGAGCGCCGGCGTAGTGCACCGGTACAATCGCTTTGGTTTTCGGGGTGATAGCAGCTTCGACATCGGCGGCGCTGACCATCAACGTATCACGGTCAACGTCGATCATGACCGGCGTGGCGCCCAACAGCTCGATCATGTTGAGTGTGGAAACCCAGGTTTGCGAAGGGGTGATGACTTCGTCGCCGGGGCCGATGCCCAGCGCCATCAAAGTGATGTGCATGCCCGCCGTGGCGGAACTGACGGCGATCGCATGCTTACAGCCGAAGGTGGAACAGAAGTCGCTTTCCAACTGCTGGTTTTGCGGCCCGGTGGTGATCCAACCGGAACGCAACACTTTCTCTACCGCGGCGATTTCTTCATCGCCGATGGCCGGACGAGAGAAAGGCAAAAATTGATCCATAGTTAACCCCAAACGTATCGAACTGCTTTTGATGACACTGTAAATCCCTTTCGTTTAACGGATATTAAACGCCAGAGAAGAATCGTTTCCGTGGATTAACTGCCAATGTAAGGCCGCAAGCTTAACTAAACCTTAAGACGAGACTTGTCATCAGTGGGTCAACTGATTGGTGGGTGTCGCCATCATCGATTTAAAATCATTATTAAAATCAATTTCTTATATTTATTAATAATTATTTACGTATTTTATTTTTGCCGAATCAAGCGTAGCACGTCATCGACGTTTTTCAAGGAAATCGATAAGAAAATGAGAGGCAGCCCAATATTAGCCGATAATTACCCAGCTATTTATATCCACTGCGTTTAGTTTTCGTTTACGTTATGCCACGCCGTCGCCGCGATTTAAGCCGTGCGGGTCATGATCCAACGCTGGTCCCCCACCCATTGCAGGTGGAAATCCACCTCATAGATCTGCGACAGCAGCGCAGGCGCCATCACCTCACGCGTGGCACCCTGCGCCACCAACCGCCCGGCGTGCAGCAACCAAACTCGATCTGCCTGCTGCAGGGTATGATTCAGATCGTGCGCGCACACCAGCGCGCTGCGCCCACTTTGGCAAAACTCACGCAGCAAGCGATCCAGCGCCACTTTCTGCGCCACGTCCAGACTGTTGGTCGGCTCATCCAGCAACAGCAATCGGCTGTGCGGGTTGACGCTGGGCCACACCTGCAGCAACACCGCCGCCAGCCGCACACGCTGCCATTCGCCACCGGAAAGTTGCGTCAGCATCCGTGACAGTTTATCCACCAGCTTCAGGCGCTGGCACAGATAGAGGATGGCGTGTTCCACAGCGGTTTGCGCCGTTGCCGCAGGACGATGCAACGCCAAATACTGAAACACCGGCATCAGCGACACCGGCGGCTGTTGCTGGCTGAGATAACCGCGTCGGCGCGCCAGCTCGTCCCCGGGATAATCAGACAGCGCGCGCCCGTCCAGGTTGACTTCACCCAGCCCCGGCAGCATGCCCGCCACCCGCGCCAACAGAGTGCTCTTTCCCGCGCCGTTTGGGCCGATCAGATGGACCTGCAACCCGCCGTCAACCTGTGTCGAAAAAGGCGCCAGGCGCCCCGTCACCCCAACATCAACGAGTTGCAGCATCCGTCTTATCCTGCCAGCGCTTGTTTTACCGCCGCCACCAGCGCAGGATCTTCCGGCGTGGTGTCAGGTGAGAAGCGTTGGATCACCGTGCCGTCGCGCGCGATGAGAAATTTCTCGAAGTTCCACAGAATATCGCCGGTGTGCTTCGGCGCACGCCCTTTGCTGGTCATCCGCGCCAGGAACTCGCTGCCCTGCGGTGCGACAGCATCCGGCTGTGCGGCAATCAGCGCCTGGTACAGCGGATGACGATGCTCGCCGTTCACCTCAATCTTGGCGAACATCGGGAATTGCACGCCGAAGGTGCCGCGGCAAAACGCCAGGATCTCTTCGTTGCTGCCCGGCTCCTGGCCCAGGAATTCATTGGATGGGAACCCCAGCACTTCCAGCCCTCGATCGCGATAGGTTTCGTAAAGCGCTTCCAGCCCTTCATATTGCTTGGTCAGGCCGCACTCCGAGGCCACGTTGACCACCAGCAGCACCTTACCCTGGTAGGCGCCCAGCGTGGTCGCCTGATTTTCGATAGTTTGTAACGGCAGGTTATAGATTGGCTTGCTCATCGGTTGTCATCCTTTGGTTTTTTAATGGCAGGTGAATGAAGAAAACTACCTTACGCCTTTTGCTCGGGTCAGTAACCAGATAAATAGCGGAGCCCCCAGCGTGGCGGTCACCACGCCGATCGGCAACTCGGCCGCCAGCAGCGCAACGCGGGCTATCACATCAGCCACCAGCAACACCCCGGCCCCCGCCAGCGCGCAGGCCGGCAGCAGATAGCGCTGGTCGGTCAGACCGGTGAGCCGCAAAATATGCGGGATCACCAACCCGACAAAGCCGATCACTCCGGCGAGCGCCACGCTGACACCGACCAGCCAGCCGATCGCCAGCACCAACAGGTTACGCCACAGATGCAGCGACAGCCCAAGTTGCCGCGCCTGCACCTCGCCCAACGCCATCAGGTTGAGCGCTCTGCCCTGGCCACACAACCACAGCAGCACCGGCAGCAGCGCCAGCACCAGCCACTTTTGCCGCCAGTCGACGCCGCCGAAGCCGCCCATCATCCAGTACATCAGCTGCCGCAGATCGAGGCTGGTGCTGAAATAGACCGCCCAGGTCATCAGCGCGCTGCACACGATGCCCAGCGCCACGCCAACCAGCAACAGCCGCGCATTGGTCAGGCGCCGGCGACGAGCGAAGCCCAACAGCAAGAAAGTCATCGCCAAGGCACCGGCTATCGCGGCGGCGCTCATCAGCGCCACCGGCAACAAACCGTGCCCCAACAGCACCGTCAACACCAGCGCGACGCCGGCGCCGTTAGCCACCCCCAGCAGACCCGGCTCCGCCAGCGGGTTCTCAAACAGCGCCTGCATCACCGCGCCCGCCACCGCCAGGGCGGCGCCGACCAACATCACCGCCAGCGCGCGTGGTAAACGCAGTTGCCAAACAAACAGCTGCGCCCGATCGCTGAACCACTCTGACGGCCATATCCATTGGTCACCGGCGCAGAGGCTGAACAGCAACGCCAGCGCTACACCCAGCGCCAGCAGAGTGACCTGGCGTTTATCGCGGTAGCGCTGATGTTGCAACAGTAAGGTGAAAGTACGGCTGGTTGGCATGGCGCGGCGGTTCCCTGCCGGCCGCTGTCGTGGCCGGATAATTGACGTCTGAGTCGAATATTAGGGGGTTAACGCCGCAAGGGGAAGCCTTGTGTAGGCGATGGCGCAGGAAAGCAGCGGCTGGCCCTGCCCGTCATCACCATGATGATGGCAAAACCAGCCGCCGATAAACTCAGGGATTAACGATGTGGGCCGGCGTTGCCCGGTGGATAAGGCTGGCCGCGGCCGTCATCGCGGCGATCATGGTCACCCCGATCGTCATGACGACGGTCGCGATTATCGCGATCGCCGTGGAACGGATTGCCGCTGCGTTCCGACTCGCGATGTTCATAGCCACGCGGCGGCGAAGGTTGCCAGCGGCCGCCGTCCCAGTACATGCCGCGCGCATTGCGCTCACCCAGGCCGCGGCCCTGGTGCGCATGCCACCACTGCGGTGGACGCCAGTCGTAACCATCCCAGTAGTAGCCGCGACGGTCCTGATCCCCCAGATGCAGAGAAACGCCCGGCACGTTGATATCGACGGACACATCGGCCTGCGCCACCAGCGGCAGCAACAGCGGGAAACACACCAGCAACAGGATCTTTTTCATTTTGTCTTCTCACTCTATTTTTCTTGCTGCTGTGGTTATATCAGCGCGCTTATTTAACGACTATCTCATCGATGCCTATTTTCAGATCGTTTTCGACGGCCTTACGCAATCCCTACACTGTTTGCCACCACCTTTAATTATCATAACCACTGACAAGGCTTAACGAATAACTGACGCCTCTCAAGCAGCGCGGCAATTATAATTAAGCGGATTTCCACCGGAGGATAATAAGATGATTAAACGTATAGGTATGTTGCTGGCCGTTGTGGCCCTGGCTTCAAGCCTCAGCGCCTGCTGCTGGGGCCCGCACTGGGGCGGCGGCCACCGCGGCGACGGCCCTGGTCATTATTACGGCCGTTATTGAAATAAAAAATAAGGTTACTCATCAAGCAAAATAAGATATAAGAATGTTCCGCAATTTGGGTTAAATGATTTTTTGCCGAAGTGCTTTAATGAATAGTTTTAATCTTCACATTGCAGATTAAGAATAAACTGAATTTTTCCCAGAAAAGAAAAAGGCCGCGCAAGCGGCCTTTTTTGATGTCACGTCACTCACCCTTTCGGGCTGGCGTTTTCTACCCGGCTTTTCAACTTCTGCCCCGGACGGAAAGTCACCACGCGGCGCGCCGTAATCGGAATGTCTTCGCCGGTCTTCGGGTTACGCCCCGGACGTTGGTTCTTGTCACGCAGATCAAAGTTGCCAAAACCCGACAGTTTTACCTGTTCGCCATTCTCAAGGGCCCGACGGACCTCTTCAAAGAACAGTTCCACCAGGTCTTTGGCGTCCCGTTTGCTAAGCCCAAGCTTCTCAAACAGGTGTTCTGACATTTCAGCTTTAGTAAGCGCCATAGGTTCAATCCCTCAAGGATGCTTGGAATCGCTGTTTTAGAGCCTCTACGCATTTTGCAACGGTAGCGGCTATCTCCTCTTCTTCCAGTGTACGAGCGGTATCCTGCAATACCAGACTGATAGCCAGGCTCTTGTCACCTTCTGCCACGCCCTTGCCACGGTACACGTCAAACAAGTTTACGCCAACTACCTGATTTGCGCCAACTTTCTTACACTCGGCCAAAATATCTTCTGCGGGGACGTTTTCAGCCACCACAACGGCGATATCACGGCGGTTTGCCGGGAAGCGCGAAATCTCCCGCGCCTGAGGCACGGCGCGGCTCGCAAGCTTGTTCCACTCCAGTTCAAACACTACTGTGCGGCCGTTAAGATCCAGTTTACGTTCAAGTTCCGGGTGAACCACACCGATGAAACCTACGCGTTCGCCGTGTAAATAAATCGCCGCACTTTGCCCTGGATGCAGGGCCGGATTGGCTTCCGCCCGGAACTGAATTTCGGATAATTTACCGGTCAGCTCGAGGACAGACTCCAGATCCCCTTTTAAATCATAGAAGTCGACGGGCTTGCGCGCCAGATCCCAATGCTCATCGTGCGTATGGCCGGCGATCACGCCTGCCAGCATGACGTCCTGACGGATACCCAGATCTGCCGCACTATCAGGCACAAAGCGCAGGCCACTTTCGAACAGGCGCAGACGCGTCTGCTGGCGGTTCTGGTTATACACCACCGCAGACAGCAAGCCGGTCCACAACGACAGACGCATCGCCGACATTTCGACCGAAATCGGGCTCGGCAGGATCAGCGCTTCTTCATTCGGATGCAGCAACGCCTGCACTTTCGGATCGACGAAGCTGTAGGTGATCGCTTCCTGGTAGCCGTGATCGACCAGCATGGTCTTCACGCGCTTCAGTGTCAGATCGGCTTCACGATGCTGGGTCATCACCAGATCGGCACGAACCGGCACATCCGGGATGTTGTTGTAGCCGTAAACGCGCGCCACTTCTTCCACCAGATCCTCTTCGATCTCCATATCGAAACGCCAGCTCGGCGCGACCGCTTGCCAGCTGTCGCCCTGCTCGGTCACCTGGCAGCCCAGGCGGCGCAGAATATCGCTGACCTGCTCGCTCGGCACCACGTGGCCGATCAGGCGATCCAGCTTCTCGCGGCGCAGCGTGATGGTGGCGCGCTTCGGCAGTTCGTTTTCATGGGTCACGTCGATAACCGGGCCGGCCTGGCCGCCGCAGATGTCGAGCAGCAGGCGCGTGGCGCGCTCCATCGCTTTGTACTGCAGCGCCGGATCGACGCCGCGCTCATAGCGGTGAGAAGCATCGGTGTGCAAGCCGTGACGGCGCGCGCGGCCGGTGATCGACAGCGGGCTGAAGAAGGCGCACTCCAGCAGCACGTCCTGAGTTTCCCCGTTGACACCGGAATGCTCGCCGCCGAAGATGCCGCCCATCGCCAATGCTTTCTGATGATCGGCGATCACTAAGGTGTCGGCGTTCAGTTTGGCTTCGTTGCCGTCCAGCAGCGTCAAGGTTTCCCCTTCTTCCGCCATGCGCACCACGATGCCGCCGTCGATACGGCTCAGATCGAAGGCGTGCATCGGCTGGCCAAGCTCCAGCAGAACATAGTTGGTGACGTCTACCACGGCATCGATAGAACGGATACCGCAGCGACGCAGTTTTTCACGCATCCACAGCGGGGTTGGCGCCTTGACGTCGATGCCTTTCACTACGCGGCCCAAATAGCGTGGGCACGCCTGTGGCGCGTCAACGCGGATCGGCAGCGTGGCGTCGATGGTGGCGGCAACCGGGCTCATGTCCGGCTCGGTCAGCGCAACCTGGTTCAATACGCCCACGTCGCGTGCGACGCCGATGATGCCCAGGCAGTCGGCGCGGTTCGGCGTGACGCTGATCTCGATGGTGTTGTCGTTCAGTTTCAGATAGTCACGAATGTCGGTACCGATCGGCGCATCCAGCGGCAGTTCAATGATGCCATCATGATCGTCGGAAATGCCCAGTTCGGAGAACGAGCACAGCATGCCTTCCGAAGGCTCGCCGCGCAGCTTGGCGGCCTTGATTTTGAAATCGCCCGGCAGCACCGCACCCACGGTGGCGACCGCCACTTTCAGGCCGGTTCGGCAGTTCGGCGCGCCGCAGACGATGTCGAGCAAACGATCGCCGCCTACGTTAACCTTGGTGACGCGCAGTTTGTCGGCGTTCGGGTGCTGGCCGCACTCGACCACTTCGCCCACGACAACGCCGTTAAAAGCGCCGGCAACCGGATCCACGCCGTCCACTTCCAGGCCGGCCATGGTGATTTGATCGGATAATGCTTCGCTGCTGATGGCCGGGTTTACCCACTCGCGCAACCAGAGTTCACTGAATTTCATGTGATATTCCCGCCTTACTTAAACTGTTTGAGGAAACGCAGATCGTTTTCGAAGAATGCGCGCAGGTCGGTGACGCCGTAACGCAGCATCGTCAGGCGCTCCATGCCCATGCCGAAGGCGAAGCCGGAGTAAACTTCCGGATCGATGCCTACGTTGCGCAGTACGTTCGGATGCACCATGCCGCAGCCCAGCACTTCCAGCCATTTGCCGTTCTTGCCCATGACGTCCACTTCAGCGGACGGCTCGGTGAACGGGAAGTAGGACGGACGGAAACGAACCTGCAGGTCTTCTTCAAAGAAGTTGTTCAGGAAATCGTGCAGCGTGCCCTTCAGGTTGGTGAAGCTGATATCTTTATCGACGATCAGCCCTTCCATCTGGTGGAACATCGGGGTATGCGTCTGATCGTAATCGTTACGATAAACGCGGCCCGGCGCAATGATGCGGATCGGCGGTTGCTGGTTCTTCATGGTGCGGATCTGCACACCGGAAGTTTGGGTGCGCAGCAGGCGCGTGGCGTCGAACCAGAAGGTATCGTGGTCGGCGCGCGCCGGGTGGTGCCCTGGAATGTTCAGCGCGTCGAAGTTATGGTAATCGTCTTCAATCTCCGGGCCGGTGGCAACGGAGAAGCCCAGCTCGCCGAAGAAGGTTTCGATACGGTCGATGGTGCGGGTCACCGGATGCAGACCGCCGTTCTCCATGCGACGGCCCGGCAGGGATACGTCGATGGTTTCAGCCGCCAGGCGCGCGTTCAGCGCGGCGCTTTCCAGCGCGTTCTTACGCGCGTTCAGGGCGTCTTGCACCTCTTGTTTGGCCTGGTTGATCACCGCGCCGGCCGCCGGACGATCTTCCGCCGGTACGTCGCGCAGAGACTGCATCTGCAAGGTGAAATGACCTTTCTTGCCAAAATATTCGACGCGCACCAAATCTAACGCGGCAACATCCTGGGCATCTTCTACGGCTGCCTTGGCATTGGCAACCAGCTCTGCGAGATGTGGCATTGCTTTCCTCTTCCTCTGGCCGGGATGGCCCTAAGTAATTGTTATCTATTATTCGAACACGCCTTTGGCCGATCTTCAAAGACTTTTCAATACGTTGCCGGCAATATGGCTCTCCAGCGAGGCGCAGGGCTCGCTAAACGCCTGTTGCCTTCACCGCAACGCTTTACAAGGCGAGACGATGGCCAAAACCAAAAAAGCCTCCACGAGGGAGGCTTAGGCGCTACTTTTCGTTTCTTTTCTTACGCGCAAGCCTCCTGAAATCAGGCGCTAAAGTAAAAAAAGAAACGAAAAATAGCTGCGTGCATGATTGCGGTACCTTGTCGATGATTGCCCACCAGTGATATAGCGGCGGCCAATAAAAGTCAATATTTGTCGCTGAAAACAAAGATTAAAAGAGGGAGCAAGCTCCCTCTTTTACTGACTTACGCCAGAGCTGCTTTCGCTTTCTCAACCAGTGCGCCGAAGGCCACTTTGTCGAAGACTGCGATGTCAGCCAGGATCTTACGGTCAATTTCGATCGACGCTTTTTTCAAGCCGTTGATGAACTTGCTGTAAGACAGACCGTTCTGACGAGCAGCTGCGTTGATACGTGCAATCCACAGCTGACGGAACTGACGCTTACGTTGACGACGGTCACGGTAAGCATACTGACCTGCTTTGATTACTGCCTGGAAGGCAACACGATATACGCGCGAACGGGCACCGTAGTAACCTTTCGCCTGCTTCATGATTTTCTTGTGACGTGCGCGTGCAATTACACCACGTTTTACGCGAGCCATATGCTCTCTCCTAAAGTCTTATTCTAAATTCAAAAAAAATGGCTTATGCGTACGGCAGGCACGCGGTAACCAGGACCAGATCGTTTTTAGACACCATGCCTTTCGGACGCAGGTGACGTTTACGCTTGGTTGCTTTTTTGGTCAGAATATGACGCAGGTTGGCATGTTTACGCTTAAAACCACCGCTGCCGGTTTTTTTGAAGCGCTTGGCTGCACCACGTACAGTTTTAATCTTTGGCATTTTAATTAAATCCACTTCGCATTGTTAAACAACGAATCAGTTGGGCGAATAAAACCCACACAGCGCAAGCGCCGCGCGGGTTCCATTACTTGTAAGCCTTACTGTTTCTTCTTAGGAGCGAGCACCATAATCATCTGGCGGCCTTCGATCTTCGTAGGGAAGGATTCGACCACTGCCAGATCCATATCTTCACACAGGTCTTTACGGACGCGGTTAAGCACTTCCATACCGATCTGCTGGTGCGCCATCTCACGCCCACGGAAACGCAGGGTGATTTTGGCTTTATCGCCATCTTCCAGAAAGCGAATCAGGTTGCGTAGTTTGACCTGATAGTCGCCATCATCGGTGCCAGGACGGAATTTGATTTCCTTGACCTGAATAACTTTTTGCTTCTTCTTCTGTTCTTTCGTCGACTTGCTCTTCTCGTAGAGGAATTTGCCGTAATCCATGATTCGGCAAACTGGCGGTTCGGCATTTGGGCTGATTTCTACTAAATCAACGCCCGCTTCCTCAGCTTTTTCAAGAGCTTCATTCAGACTGACAATACCAATCTGCTCGCCATCGACGCCGGTTAGGCGAACTTCTTGCGCGCGAATTTCTCTGTTAATGCGATTAGGACGCGCCGGTTGAACTCGTTTTCCGCCTTTAATACTTTATTCCTCCAGTTGATGAAGACTACGGCTGCGAATCTCTTTCAGCAGCTTGTCTACGACTTCGTTTACGTCCAGGCTTCCCAAGTCTTTGCCACGGCGGGTACGAACGGCAACTTTGCCTGCTTCGACCTCTTTGTCGCCGCACACCAACATGTAAGGGACTCGACGTAAAGTATGTTCGCGAATTTTAAAGCCAATCTTCTCATTTCTCAAGTCCGCTTTCACGCGAATACCTGCATCCTGCAGTTTTTTGGTCAATTGCTGGACGTAATCAGACTGGCTGTCGGTGATATTCATCACCACCACCTGCACCGGAGCGATCCAGGTCGGGTAGAACCCGGCGTATTCTTCGGTAAGGATACCGATGAAGCGTTCCATGGAGCCCAAAATGGCGCGGTGAATCATTACCGGCACGACGCGATCGTTGTTTTCGCCAACATACGAGGCGCCTAAACGGCCCGGCAAGAAGAAATCGAGCTGCACGGTACCACATTGCCATGCACGATCCAAACAATCATGCAGGGTAAATTCAATTTTCGGTCCGTAGAAGGCACCCTCACCCGGCTGATATTCAAACGGAATGCCGTTCTCGGTCAGCGCAGCGGCCAGGTCTTCTTCCGCTCGGGTCCACATGTCGTCGGTGCCGATGCGTTTTTCCGGACGAGTGGACAGCTTAACGGCGATCTTGTCGAAGCCGAAAGTGCCGTACACGTCATAGACCATGCGGATACATTCGTTCACTTCGGCACGCACCTGCTCTTCAGTACAGAAGATGTGGGCGTCATCCTGAGTGAAGCCACGCACGCGCATCAGGCCGTGCAGGGAACCCGATGGCTCGTTGCGGTGACAGCTGCCGAACTCACCCATGCGCAGCGGCAAATCGCGGTACGACTTCAGGCCCTGATTGAAGATCTGCACGTGACCCGGGCAGTTCATCGGCTTGATGCAGTATTCGCGGTTTTCCGACGCGGTGGTGAACATGGCGTCTTTGTAGTTTTCCCAGTGGCCGGTTTTTTCCCACAGCACGCGATCCATCATGAACGGACCCTTCACTTCCTGGTACTGGTACTCTTTGAGCTTCATGCGCACGAAGGCTTCCAGCTCGCGGAAGATAGTCCAACCGTCGTTGTGCCAGAACACCATGCCCGGCGCTTCTTCCTGCATATGATACAGGTCGAGCTGTTTGCCGATTTTGCGGTGATCGCGCTTGGCCGCTTCTTCCAGGCGCTGCAGGTAGGCGTTCAGCTGCTTCTTGTCTGCCCAGGCGGTACCGTAGATACGCTGCAGCATTTTGTTCTTGCTGTCGCCGCGCCAGTAAGCGCCGGAAGTTTTCTGCAGTTTGAAATGATGGCAGAAACGCATGTTCGGCACGTGCGGACCGCGGCACATGTCGACGTATTCTTCGTGGTGATACAGGCCAGGACGATCGTCATGGCTGATGTTCTCATCCAGGATCGCCACTTTGTAGATTTCGCCGCGCTCAGCGAAGGTGTCGCGGGCTTCTTGCCAGCTGACTTTCTTCTTGATGACGTCGTAATCCTTATCGGCCAACTCGTGCATCCGCTTTTCCAGCAGATCCAGGTCTTCCTGCGTCAGAGTGCGGTCGATATCCACGTCATAATAGAAACCGTTGTCGATCACCGGACCGATCGCCATTTTGGTATCCGGCCACAGCTGCTTGATCGCATGACCCAGCAGGTGCGCGCAGGAGTGGCGCATGATTTCCAGACCGTCTTCATCTTTGATGGTGATGATGGCCAGCTGCGCATCTGATTCGATCAGATCGCCGGCATCAACCAGCTCGCCGTTGACGCGGCCGGCGATACAGGCTTTCGCCAAGCCAGGGCCGATATCGCGCGCGACATCCATCGGGGAAACGGGGTGGTCGAAATGACGCTGACTACCGTCAGGAAGAGTAATAACAGGCATTAATAATTCCTTATCTACAGTGGTGACCCACACGACAGATCACATGCAGTACGAAAATTGGGTTTTGGGTTTGGTCAGCCAGGTTTCAGATCTCGCCCACAATTGCCAGATTGAAACCTCACTGGGTATACAGAATGGAACGCATACCTTCTCAGCCGCATTCGGCTAAGCGAATAGTATCACTAAAATTGTTCCGGATAAATAAAGCGCCGCCCTCACGCTTTCACGTCATCCGGCGCAAAGACGGTTTTCATGTAGTTCAGGGTGGCCAGCAGGCACAGGCCGTAGCCCAGCAGTTCGCAGCCCTCTTCCACCATGTTTTTCACCACCCGGTTGTACCCCTCCAGCATCAGCGTTTGCCACAGCGCGCTCATGCCGAACAGGCGTGAAAACACCAGAATGCACAGCAGACCGGCGCACATCATGCCGTAGCCGGGATGCGTTACGAAATCGGCAAGGCCGCGCACCGTCGCCGCGATGTGCCTGGTGGCATGCCACAGGCAGGCCAAGGCGACCGCCAGCGCGAACCACACCCAGGCGCCGTGCCACAACGCATCGAAGGCGAAATCCATCTCGCGGATCAACATGCAGAGAAAGAAGCCGCCGACCAGCATCCAGGCGGAGCGGCGTTCAGCCTGTCGCCGGGCTGCGGCGAAAAAACCGCCGGCGATGGCGAGCAGCAACAGCTCCTGCGCCGCTTCGGTTAATGACGTTTCATGCACGAAGTTGTGCAGCCAGTGTACGTCGATAAACACCAGGCCGACCAAGGCCGCCAAGAAAGCGCCGGAAAGCGCGAATGCGCCGATTTTCCCCAGTAAAAGTTTCAGCTCGTCTTGCATAATCAGTCTCATTATCGTTTTAAAGCGCGCCTATGGTAGGCAGCTGAGCCTGCGGGGTGTAGCAATTGATGCGAAACGTCGGCCTTTATCGGTCAACTGCGGTGAAAAAGGCCATAAAACACAAAAATTACGCATCTCTTTCGAGCGCAGCGCATTTTGTCGTATCCGCTCGGCGATATATCCGCTCCGCGTGGCGATCTTCGCCGCCAGCCGCTATTCTGAAACCAGTCAGTTCCCCACCGAGACTTATGCAAAATATGAACCGGTTACTCGCAGTCCTCGTCGTGGTATGCGCGGTATTAGCGACGCTATATGGGCTGGTGCATTTTGGCGCGCGTTCGGTGCCGCGAGTGATTGCGGTCAACGAAGCGCAGCTGGGCTGTGAGGATGAACCTGAGCTCGCCGGCGAGTGCAATGGCGAAGATGAAGCGCCGGCCGACGGTTAATTAACCTTCCGAGCTATCCCCATTGTCGCCAGGCACGCAGCAGGCTAGGCTGTTCAACTCATGGGCCGCCGCCTGGCGGCTTGAACGTTGCACAGGGAGTCTATCTTATGACGGGTATTTTGCAGTTATTCCAGGCCATCGGACTGGGTTTGGTGCTGCTGTTGCCGCTGGCCAACCCGCTGACCACGGTGGCGTTGTTGCTCGGGTTGTCCGGCAATATGACGCGCGAAGAGCGCAATCAGCAGTCGCTGATGGCCTCGGTTTATGTGTTCTGCATCATGACGGTGGCGTTTTACGCCGGGCAGGTGGTGATGAACACCTTCGGCATTTCGATCCCCGGCCTGCGCATCGCCGGCGGCCTGATCGTCGCCTTCATCGGTTTTCGCATGTTGTTCCCCCAGCAGAGCCCTGAAGAGGCACCGGAGGTGGAGAGCAAGTCGCACGAGCTGCGCCATAAGACGTCGGCCAACATCGCCTTCGTACCTTTGGCCATGCCGAGCACCGCCGGGCCGGGTACCATCGCGATGATCATCAGCTCGGCGTCGAGCGTCAAAGCGAACACGTTGGGTTTTGAACCCTGGGTGCTGGCCGTGGCGCCGGTCGCCATCTTCCTGACGGTCGCCGTGATCCTATGGGGCTGTCTGCTCAGTTCCGGCGCCATCATGCGCTTGGTGGGGAAAAGCGGCATCGAGGCGATCTCGCGCCTGATGGGCTTCCTGCTGGTGTGCATGGGAGTACAGTTCATCATCAACGGCGTGCTGGAGATTATCTCCACCTATACGCCGGCCGCCTGACCATCCCAAACGGGCGCGCTCGCCGCGCCCGTTGCCGTTATTTCCCCGCCGGCGCCTGCGCGCCCAAAATGCCCTTGCCTTCCGGCACTTCGGTAAAGCGGCTGAGGATCTCGCTGTAGGTCTTGGCCGGATCCAGATCCGGGAACTGCGCCGGATAGATAAACTTCGCCAGATACTCCAGACCGACGATGTTGTACGGGTGGTTGTAGAAGTTATGGTAGATGCCGTAGAACCGCCCTTCCTTCACCGCAGACACCTGAGCGAACCCCGGGCGCTGTTTCATGCGGTTGAAAGCTTCATCCACCTGCCGTTGCGTCACGCCATAGCCGAACGGCACCGCGGCGTTGGTCTTGCTGGCCCACTGCGAGCCGGAAACGATGTAGGCATCCGGCTTCATGCTGATCACTTTTTCCAGCGACACATCGCCGGTCGCGCCCGGCAGCAGCGCAGAGCCGATATTGCGCGCGCCGACCGCTTCCACCAGCGCACCCCAGCCGACGTGGGAGTGGGTATAGCAACAGGATTCCAGCCCGTTCAAACCGGCCTTGGCTTCAAAGAACACCAGCGGTTTGGGTTCCACCGCCTGCGTCTTGGCCAGAATGGCCTGATAGTGCTGCTGATAATAGTCGGTATATTGCTTGGCCTCGCTTTCGCGGTTGAGGGTTTCCCCCAGCAGCGTCACGCTTTTCGGCGTGTTTTCCACCGGCTTAAGCATGGTGTCGATAAACAGCACCGGCACGTTCAACGCCTTGAGCTTATCCAGCACGCCGGTTTGGCTCAGCGAAGGTTTGGAGCGCAACTGGGCGATCATCAGATCGGGGCGCTTGGCGATCACGCTCTCCAGATTGACTTCACCCTTGTCGCTGAACCCCATGTCGATGATGTTTTTCGCCGCCGGCCATTTGCTTTGCAAGATGTCCCAGGTCGCCGCGTCGCTTTTCTTCAGCAGGTTGTTCCAGGCCACCAGCCGACCGAACGGGTTGGCGCGATCCAGCAGCGCCAGCGTGAGAATGTCGCGTCCATCCTGCACCACGATGCGTTTCGGCTCTTGCTGGAGGGTGAGCGTCTGGCCGGAGGTGTCGGTCAGGGTCAGCGGATAGGTGGTGGCCATCGCCGGGGCGGAAAGCGCAGCAGCGCAAACCAGCGCCGACAGAGTGATTCGACGGTGCACGAAAAGCTCCTTGGTAAACAATTCAACCAAGGAATAGTAATGAGAATGGCTAGCATTATCAAAGGTCGCGCCGCGTTATCCGGCGATTAATTGCAAAGGGATGTGTAACGCGAGCTTAAGAGGCGCGCCGGAGACGGCGCGCCCTGAGGATCACACCAGACCGTAGATCAACGCCGACAGCGCGATCAGGCCCATCACCAGCACGAATACGTTGCTCGCCGCGCGGTATTTACGCATTGCCGGCACCGCGCGCACCGCGTACATCGGCAGGATGAACAGGATGGCGGCAATCAGCGGGCCGCTGATGGTTTCGATGATGTGCAGCGCGCTGGGGTTCCACACCGTCGCTGCCCAGGTAAGCAGAAACAGCGACACCGCCGAGATGCGATGCGTCATACGCGAGCTGAGCGGCTTGCCGACCGCGCGCGTGACGCCGTCGATCAGGCTGGTCGCCCCTTCCGTCACCCCCAGCGAAGTGCCGAGATAGGATTTGGCCATTGCCAGCATCGCCATCACCGGGCCGAGGTAAGCGATGAGCGGGTTGGAAAACTTGTTGGCCAGCGTGGTCAGCACCGTGATGTTCTGATCTTTCGCCTGCTGCATGTCTTCATGGGACAGGCTCAGCACGCAGCTGAACACGAAGAACAGCACGGTGACGCAGATCAGCACATAGCTGTAGCGCATGATGCGCGCGCAGCGGCGTTCCGCCTTATCGCCATAAAGGCTCTTCTGGGTCGAGGCGAAGGAAGAGATGATCGGCGCATGGCTGAAGGAGAACACCATTACCGGCACCGCCAGCCACAGCGAATGCCACAGCCCCGGCGTGTCGAAGCGGGTAGCGGCCAGGCCATGCACGAAGTTGGCGGTATTCCAGCTCGGCATCAGGTACAGCGAAATGCCCATCAGGAACACCAGCAGCGGGAACACCAGCATGCCCATCGCCGCCACGATGCTGTCTTTGCCGCGCAGCAGCACCAGATTGAGCACCACCACCACTGCCAGACTCAGCCAGATACGCGGCAGCGGCGCCACGTGGAACTGATGGATCAGGAAGCTGTCCAGCGCGTTGGTGATCGAAATGCTGTACACCAGCACGATCGGGAAGAACGCCAGCAGATAGAGCATCATGATGATTTTGCCGGCCAGCACGCCGAAGTGTTCCACCACCACATCGTGAATATTGCCGTCGCGGCTGGAGCCGGACAGCACGAAGCGGCTGAGCGCGCGGTGCGGTAAATAGGTCAGCGGGAAAGCGAACAGCGCCATCAACAACAGCACCAAAGGGCCGTTCAAACCGGCGTTGATCGGCAAGAACAGCGTGCCGGCACCTACCGCGGTGGCATAGAGACCGAACATCCAGACGGTGTCGGTTTTGTTCCATTTGGCGGGCTGAGCGGCCGTCAGCGTGCCTGAATCGGGAGAAATCGTACTCATGAGACAGTCTACCTTAATCTACGACGCCAACGATTGCGCCTAACGGGATATCCTTCTCCGCGAACTTTTTAATAGTAATCAGTGAATTAAAGCGATATTTCATACTTACGCCTGATGAAAGGACGGCAAAGGATAATGAAAAATACCCTGCGGGTCTATGTTTTATCGGCCGAACGAACGATTTGCGAACAGGAAGTGCTGAAAAAACCGGCGTACGCATTAAAAACTAAGGGCCCCTTGCGGAGCCCTTAAACGGTTTACTTCTTCGCGTCCGGGTGGTCCGGCACCTCGGCGCTGCCCATCTCTTTCTCGTCGCGGATCATCGAGCGGTCTTTACGCACGCTGGCCACGTCGGAGGCACTCACCGGTTTGGCGCTGTTGCCCCAGCTGGTGCGGATGAAGTTCACCACGTCCGCCACCTGCTGATCGTTCAGACGCCAGCCAAACGGCGGCATGGTGATGTTGGACACCGCCCCCTGCACCGCCGGCGTGGTGTTGCCGGTCAGCACGATGTGGATCAGCGAGGTCGCGTCCTCGGTCTGCACCACCGGGTTGCCCTTCAGCGACGGGAAGGCGCGCTTGTAGCCCACGCCGTCGGTGCGGTGACAGGCCGCGCAGTTATCGACATACAGCGCCGCGCCAGGCTTGCTGTCGTCGCCACGCCACAGATCCTTGGCCACGCTGTCTTCGACCGGTGCCGCCTGCTGCTTGCCGTCTTTCGGCGGCAGCGATTTCAGGTAGCGAGCGATGGCGGTCAGATCGTCGTCGCTCAGGTATTGCAGACTGTGCTCAACCACGTCGCTCATGCCGCCAAACACGATCGCCTTGTCGTTACGGCCGGTTTTCAGGAACTCGGTCAGCTCGGCTTCGCTCCAGCTTCCCAGACCATCCTTGCGGTCGCTGCGCAGGCTCGAGGCAACCCAGCCGTCGATCGGCGCATTGCTGCCGGACAGGTAATCGTCGCCCTCGTTATTGCTCAGCGCTTTTTCCTGCATGGTGATGCTGCGCGGGGTATGGCAAGCGCCACAGTGGCCCAGGCCTTCCACCAGGTAACGGCCGCGTTCAATCACCGGATCGGCCTTGGCGTCAGCCACGAAGTCCGCCGGCGACGGCGCAAACATGCCGCGCCAGATGCTCAGCGGCCAGCGCATCGACAGCGGCCACGGGATGTCGGAATCCTTGTTGGCCTGCTCCACCGGCTGCACGCCGTGCATGAAATAGGCATACATGGCGCGCATGTCGTCTTCTTTCACCAGCGCGAACGACGGATACGGCATCGCCGGGTATAGGGTGCTGCCGTTTTTGGCTACGCCCTTACGCACCGCATTGTCGAAATCCTCGAAGCTGTAATCGCCGATGCCGGTTTTCTTGTCCGGCGTGATGTTGGTGGAATAGATGGTGCCGATCGGCGTCTCCATCGCCAGACCGCCGGCGAAGGTTTTGCCGCTCTTGCCGTCAGTGTGGCAGGCCACACAGTCGCCGGCGCGTGCCAGGTATTCACCGCGCTTGATCAGCTCGCTGCTGACGGTGGCGTCCTGAGCCCAAACGGAAAAACTCACTGCACTGAGAACCAGTGCCGGTACAAATGCTTTCATCGTTCGCCGTCCTTATGCCTGCACCAATGGGCCTGGGTTTTTCAGATACTGCTCGCGAATGGCGCGGGCAGACCAGTAAGCCAGCGCCGCCACGGTGCCGGTCGGGTTGTAGCCCAGCCCCTGCGGGAAGGCCGATGCGCCGATCGAGAACACGTTGTGCACGTCCCAGCTCTGCAGATAGCGGTTGACCGCGCTGGTCTTCGGATCTTCCCCCATTACCGCGCCGCCGTTCATGTGGGTGGTCTGGTAGCTGGTGGTATCGAAGTGGCTGTTGGCGTTCTTCGGGCTGCCGGCGATCAATTTCGGGTTCATCGCCTTGGCGATCGGCGCCATCTTGTCGTACATGAACTGCGCCATCTTGATGTCGTTTTCCTGCCAGTCGAACGTCATGCGCAGCAGCGGCTGACCAAATACGTTCTTGTAGTTGGGATCGAGATCCAGATAGTTGCTGCGATACGACTGGTGCGCACCGTGGGCGTCCATCGAGACGTGGTGGGTGTAGGCATCCGCCACCGCCGCTTTCCACTTGCTGCCCCAGGCCGGAGTGCCCGGAGGCGTCGGCAGGCCGGAAATCGGCTTGGTGCCCGCCTGGTTGACCCAGAACGGCGAACCGCCGACAAAGCCCTCTTTGGCGTGGTCGAAGTTATCGGCGTTAAAGTCGTCCACGCCCACGCCGTTGCCGCCGGCACCGATGAACGGGTTGGTGAACACGTCTTTATCGAAGAACGCCTTGATGGTGGTCATGTTCTGGTAGGCGAAGTTGCGCCCAACCACGCCTTCGCCGGTCACCGGATCGTAAGGCTTGCCGATGCCGGACAGCAGCATCAGGTGCACGTTGTGGAACTGGAACGCGCCCAGGATCACCAGATCGGCCGGTTGTTCAATCTCGCGACCCTGCGCATCGACGTAGTTCACGCCGGTTGCGCGGGACTTGTCGTCGGTCAGGTTAACCTTCAGCACGTTGGCGTTGGTGCGCAGCTCGAAGCGTTTCTCCATACGCAGCGCCGGCAGAATGTTGACGTTCGGCGAGGCTTTGGAGTACATGTAGCAAGCGTAGCCGCTGCAGAAACCGCAGAAGTTGCACGGGCCCATCTGCGCGCCGTACGGGTTGGTGTAAGAATCCGAAGTGTTGGCGGACGGCAGGTTGTAAGGGTGGTAACCCACCTCCAGCGCCGCTTTCTCGAACAGCTGGGCGGAGTAGGTATTTTTCTGTGCCGGCAGCGGGAAGTCGTCGGAACGGTCCGGCGCAAAGCGGTTGCCGCCCTTCTGCGCCACTTTCTGTCCTTTGATGGTCCAGGCGGTGCCGGAGGTGCCGAACACTTTCTCCGCTTTATCGAAGAAGGGTTCCAGCTCGTCGTAGGTCACGCCGAAGTCCTGGATGGTCATGTCCTTCGGAATGAAGTTTTTGCCGTAGCGCTCTTCATAGTGGCTGCGCATGCGCAGTTCGATCGGATCGACGCGAAAATGCACGCCTGACCAGTGCAGGCCGGCGCCGCCGACGCCAGTGCCCGGCAGGAACGCCGCCAGCTGGCGGTAAGGTACCGCGGTCTGGCTGCTGTTGTGGCGAATAGTGACGGTACTTTTCGACAGATCCTGGAACAGTTTGCGGCGGATGTTATAGGTCAGCTCGTCGATCACCTGCGGATAAGAACCGTCCGGATAAGTGTCGCGCATCGGGCCACGTTCCAGCGCCACCACGTTGAGGCCGGCCTCGGTCAGCTCTTTGGCCATGATCGCGCCCACCCAGCCGAAGCCGACGATCACCGCGTCTACTTTTTTCATTACCGTTGCCATGCTTAGCCCCTCTCCCCTCGAATCGATACCGGCGGGAAGGGATAACGCTCCCCTCGCTCAACCCAGTCCATAAAATCGGCGCGCGCGCCCGGAAAATTAATCAGCTTCCAGCCAACCATGTCTTTGTTACCGCCATGGATCGGATCGCTGAAGAAACCTTCACGGGTGTTTTGCAGCAGATAGGAGAAGAACAGTTTCGACGGCAGTTGCTGGAACTCCGCATCGCCGGACTCAAATTTTTGCAGCATGGCGTCTTGCTGCGCGCCATCCAGCTCGGCGAACGGCTTGCCGGCGGTTTTCTTGCTGTAGGCGTCGGCGTCACTGATGCCGAGGTTATAGATTTGCTTAGGCACCAGCGGCAGCTGATAGCCCATCTCCTTCGGCACATCGGGGTTGAACGGCCCTTGCATGTACCAGATGGAACCGGTGGCATACGGAGTATTCATCTGACGATCGATAAACTCCGGTACGCCGGCCTCCAGTGCGCCGGGGCCGCGTTCATCGGCCGGGATCAGGCGCGCGACGGCGGCCTTGATGAAGGCCCACTCTTCCGGGGTGAAAAAGGTCGGCTGGTAATCGTTCTGCGTTGAAGTGTTCGAGGCTGCGACCGCCGGTGCCGGTGCCGTCAGCGCGCCAACGCCGCTGCCACCAATTACCGCCGCAGGAATTAAGGTCATCGATTTCAACAAGAAATCGCGCCGCGAATTGTTGGTTTTATGATTCGACATGTCACATTCCATCCAAAGATAGTCACAACTATTTAACCGCAACCTTGCGGTCGATACGGGTTTTTAAAATAATTTGTTACTTAATTGTCTATTTAGTGAAGGTCAAAACCCGAGCAAATGCAAAAATGTTACCGGTAACTTATTGAATGAACGTAAAGATTTATCTGCTAACGTAAATTTAACTTTTTGTGCGGTTTTTCCAATAAGTGGTGAGGAAATAACGAAAAGTGAGAGGTAGGTCGCGCTCTGCAGCGGCATCTGAAACAAAATCGGCCGCGTTTTGCGGCCGATTCGACAGGATAGAGGGTTACTGCGACATCGCCTGATAGGCGGTGGTCACCTTCCACAAATAGCGCGGTGCCTGCGGCGCCGGGTGCTTTTTCTGGATGTGCTGATAAAACTCATCCGGGCTCATCTGATTGATGCGATTAACCGCCACGCGCTTGTCCGAGGAGAAGGTGCGCAACATGGCGCCCGCCCCGTTCACGTAAGAAACGATGGTGGCATAACGCAAAGTCTGTGGGTTGTTGATCCCGGCTAGCTGCTGGCTTTGAAGAATATTGATATAGGCCGTTCCCAGATCAATATTGACCGCCGGATCCTTCAGCTCACGCGAGCTGGGTTGCCCGCTTCGTCCTTTCATGCGATAGGCGTCGCGGCCGGCGGTAGAAGCCTTAAGCTGCATCAATCCCACTGCGTTCGAGGTGCTGACCACGTTCGGGTTAAACCCGGACTCCACCTGAATAATCGCTTTAATCAGCGTTTCGTCGACGCCATAGTTGCTGGCGGCCTGACGAATGTAATCGTTATAAACAACCGGCGTGCCTGTGCGGTTTACCGGTGCCTGCGGAGGGGGTTTTAACCAACCGCCGCGCGTTGTGCCACTGCCTGAAATATTGCTTGCCGTTTGCGGGTCTTTGGCGCACCCCGACAAAAGTAAAATTGCCGTAAGGCAACCTATTTTTGTTTTCACAGAATCCCTCACTCCTTTCAATGAGTTGCGTAGCATATACAACTTGTAAGGACACCTGCAGTAATTTTTTGGACTAATCTCAAGCTATCCATATACCAAGAGGTGATTTATGAGTCAATCTGCAACAAGCTGCTTTGTGGTGACTTTTCGCTATCAGGAAGAGGGATTGACCGACCTGGCGAAGCTGACCGGGCAATTGACGCGGGAGGGTTTTGTCACGTCGGTGACAGACGAGAATGGCGTTCACCACGAACTCGGCAGCAACAGTTTTGCGTTTATAACCGTGCTGGATCAAGAGGATGTGCAGCGCCTGGCACAGGGGTTCGGACAGTTGGCATTGGGAAAACAGCCGGAGGTGACGATATGCAGCTGTAAGGACTACCTTCAGCGGTTACATACTGATACATAAAATGCTATAACTCCCCGGACGGTATTATTTTTTCAGTTGGAGAAATACCCCGCCGGCGGTGGGCAAGTGACGCTTGACTTCGCTTCAATTGATATTGATAATCATTTTCATTTGAATCAGGAGACGTCATCATGCCATTGATAAGTTGCGCTTTTCGCCGTAGTTGCCTTCCCCGCGCTGCCGCACTGTTACGCCCTTTCACGCTAGCCTGCCTGCTGCTAGGCTCCGCAATGGCCAGCCCACACGCCCTGGCGGAAAAGAAGCTGCGCGTGGTGACCACCTTTACCATCATTCAAGACATTGCCCAGAACGTGGCGGGTGACGCCGCCGTGGTGGAATCCATCACCAAACCGGGCGCCGAGATCCACGACTATCAACCTACCCCGCGCGACATCGTCAAGGCGCAGCACGCCGACCTGATCCTGTGGAACGGCATGAACCTGGAGCGCTGGTTCCAGCGTTTCTTCGAGAATATCAAGCAGGTGCCGGCGGCGGTCGTAACCGAGGGCATCACCCCGCTACCGATCCGCGAAGGACCGTATAACGGCAACCCTAATCCACATGCGTGGATGTCGCCGAGCAACGCGCTGGTGTACATCGAGAACATCCGCAAAGCGCTGGTGGAGCACGATCCGGCCCATGCGGAAACCTACAACCGCAATGCCAAGGCTTACGCAGAGAAGATCGGCGCGCTGGATGCCCCGCTGCGCGAACGCCTGGCGCGTATTCCTGCCGCACAGCGTTGGCTGGTAACCAGCGAAGGCGCCTTTAGCTATCTGGCGCAGGACTATCAGCTGAAAGAAGTTTATCTGTGGCCGATCAACGCCGATGAGCAAGGTTCGCCGCAGCAGGTACGCCGGGTGATCGATGCGGTGCGGGCCCACCATATTCCGGTGGTATTCAGCGAGAGCACCATTTCCGACAAGCCTGCCAAACAGGTGGCGAAAGAAACCGGTGCCAAATACGGCGGCGTGCTGTACGTGGATTCGCTGTCCACCCGCGATGGCCCGGTGCCGACCTATATCGACCTGCTTAACACCACCGTGCAAACTATCGCCAAAGGATTCGATCAATGACCCATGAGCCGTTTGTCCGCCCTGAATTGAACGTGGACGACGTAACCGTGACCTACAACAACGGGCACACCGCCATTCATAACGCCAGCTTCACCCTGAGCGGCGGTTCTATCTGCGCGCTGGTCGGCGTCAATGGCAGCGGCAAGTCAACGTTGTTCAAAAGCATCATGGGCCTGGTCAGGCCCACCGCCGGCCAGGTGTCGCTCAGCGACAAACCGGTGGCGGACGCGCTGAAAAAGAACCTGATCGCCTACGTGCCGCAGACCGAAGACGTCGACTGGAACTTCCCGGTGCTGGTGGAGGACGTGGTGATGATGGGGCGCTACGGCAAGATGAACTTTCTGCGCATTCCGTCGCGCGAGGATCGGTTGCGGGTCGACAAGGCGCTGGAGCGCGTCGGCTTGAGCGAGCTGCGCGGCCGCCAGATCGGCGAGCTGTCCGGCGGCCAGAAGAAACGCGTGTTCCTGGCGCGCGCGCTGGCGCAACAGGGCACCGTGCTGTTGCTGGACGAACCGTTCACCGGCGTGGATGTGAAAACCGAGAACGCCATTATCGAGCTGCTGCGCGCGCTGCGCGATGAGGGGCACCTGATCCTGGTCTCCACCCATAACCTCGGCAGCGTGCCGGAGTTCTGCGATCGGGTGATCCTCATCAACCGCACGGTGCTGGCCGCCGGCCCGACCGAGACCACCTTCACCCAGAGCAACCTGGAGCAGGCGTTCGGCGGCGTGCTGCGCCATATCAACCTCTCCGGCCCAGATCTGCACGACGACAACGATCCGCGCACCGTTACGGTGTTGACCGACGATGAGCGCCCGGCGGTCTTCTACGGCCACACCAAGAGCGATCCGCCGGCCAACAGCCAGGCCAGGGAGAAACAATCCTGATGCTGGACCTTCTGCTGCAACCTTTCAGTTATAACTACATGGTGAAAGCCATCTGGGTCAGCGCCATCGTCGGCGCCGCCTGTGCGTTCCTCTCCGCCTACCTGATGCTGAAGGGATGGTCGCTGATGGGCGATGCGCTGTCGCACTCGGTGGTACCCGGCGTGGCCGGCGCCTACGCGCTTGGTCTGCCCTACGCCGCCGGCGCCTTCTTCACCGGCATGCTGGCGGCGCTGGCAATGACGCTGGTGCGCCACATCACCCGGCTGCGCGAAGACGCCATCATCGGCTTTATTTTCTCCACCTTCTTCGCCGTCGGCCTGCTGATCGTGTCGCTCAACCCCACCGCGGTCAACGTGCAATCGATCATCTTCGGCAATATCCTCGGCATCGCCGACGAAGACGTGCTGCAGGTGGAAATCATCATCGGCGTTTCGCTGCTGATCCTGTGCCTGGTGTGGAAAGACCTGCTGGCGGTGTTCTTCGACGAAAGCCACGCGGTGTCGATCGGCCTGTCGCCACTGCGGCTGAAGATCCTGTTTTTCACCCTGCTCAGCGCCTGCACCGTCGCCGCGCTGCAGACCGTCGGCGCCATTCTGGTGATCGCCATGGTGATCACGCCGGGCGCTACCGCCTACCTGCTGACCGATCGCTTCAGCCGGCTGGTGATCATCGCCATCATCATCGGCGCACTGACCAGCGGCGTTGGCGCGTACCTGAGTTTCTTCCTCGACGGCGCCACCGGGGGCGTTATCGTCACCCTGCAAACGCTGGTGTTCCTGGCGGCGTTCATCTTCGCACCGAAACACGGCCTGCTGGCGTCCCGGCGCCGCGTGGCGCATTCGCAAACCGGAGGCCGCTGATGGACACCCTGTATCAACTGCTCAGCGAACCCTTCGCCTACCCGTTCATGCAGCGGGCGATCGTCGCCGCTATCGTCACCGGCGTAGTGTGCGCCGTGCTCTCCTGCTATCTGGTGCTCAAAGGCTGGTCGCTGATGGGCGACGCCATCTCGCACGCGGTGCTGCCCGGCATCGTGGTGGCGTTCGTGGTCGGCATCCCGCTGGCGATCGGCGCGTTCCTCTCCGGCATCTTTTGCGCGGTAGCCACCGGCTACCTGAAAGAGAACAGCCGGGTGAAAGAAGACACGGTGATGGGCATCGTCTTTTCCGGCATGTTCGCCTTCGGGCTGGTGCTGTTCTCGCGCATCGATACCGACCAGCACCTGAGCCACATTCTGTTCGGCAACATGCTGGGCATTACCGACGGCGAGCTGAAGCAAACCCTGCTGATCGCCGGCATCACTCTGGCGGTAGTGTTGCTCAAGCGTAAAGATTTCATGCTGTACTGCTTCGATCCACATCATGCACGAGTAATTGGCCTGCCGGTCAAGCTGCTGCACTACGGGCTGCTGTGTCTGCTGGCGATGACCATCGTCGCCTCGCTGCAGGCCGTGGGGGTGATCCTGGTGATCGCCATGCTGATCGCCCCCGGCATCATCGCCTTTATGCTGTGTCGCCGCTTCGACCGCATGCTGATGGTGGCGACGGTGGTGTCGGTGTTCTCCTGCGTGCTCGGCACCCTGATCAGCTTCCACATCGACGGCGCCACCGGGCCCTGCATCGTCATCGTGCAGGCCGTGCTGTTCGTTATCGCCTTGTTGTACAGCAAGCTACGTCCGTTACGGCGTAACCAAGCCGCCCCCGCCGGCGGTTAACTCCCCGATGCGGCGATGCCCTCTGTTCGCCGCATCACCTCCCCCTGCTCATTGCCTCGTTGTCATCAAGTTGCAACCGGTATTGCGCTTAAATTAATCAATAGGGTATATACTTTGAGCTGGCGAGGTGCTGAAAAAATCGCCGCCTTTGACGCCGGCTGTGCGCCGCGTCGTGTTTTCACCACGGGAAAGACGCTAACCTAATGAATTATCAGGCAGCACAGAGGGGGAAATACCATGTGGCAAGCCGTTAGCCGTCTGTTAAGTGAACATCTTGGCAGCGCAGAGATACGCGAAAGGATTGAACTGCCCGGGGGCGACATTCACCCGGCGTGGCGCGTGAGTTACGGTGACAACGAGGTGTTCGTGAAATGCGACGCCCGTGAACAACTGCCGATATTCACCGCCGAGGCCGATCAGCTGGCGTTGCTGGCGCGCAGCAAAAGCGTGCGGGTGCCGGAAGTGTACGGCGTCGGCAGCGATCGCGACTACAGCTTCCTGCTGCTGGAGTATCAGCAGCTGAAACCCCTCGACGCCCACGGCGCCTACTGCCTGGGCCAGCAGTTGGCGCATTTGCACCAGTGGAGTGAGCAACCACAGTTCGGTCTCGACTTCGACAGCGATCTGACCACCACCCCGCAACCCAACGCCTGGCAGCGCCGTTGGTCGGAATTCTTCGCCGAGCAGCGCATCGGCTGGCAGCTGCAACTGGCGGCGGAGAAAGGCATGACCTTCGGCGATATCGACGACATCGTCGATCGGGTGTATCTGCGCTTGCAGCACCACCAGCCGCAGCCTTCGCTACTGCACGGCAACCTGTGGCCGGGCAACTGCGCGATGACCGCCCACGGGCCGATTCTGTTCGATCCGGCCAGCTACTGGGGCGACCGAGAGTGCGATTTAGCGATGCTGCCGCTGTATCCGGAGCTGCCGCCGCAGATCTACGACGGCTATCAGAGCGTATGGCCGCTGGGAGCCGGGTTTATCGAGCGCCAGCCGCTGTATCAGCTGTACTACCTGCTCAACCGCAGCAACCTGTTCGGCGGCCAGCATCTGGTGGCTGCGCAACGCGCGGTGGAAGCGCTGTTGCAGCCCGAGGCGTCGTAACCTTTCGGGGCGCCGCTCGGCGCCCCGCTCATGGCTCAGGCCGCACCGGCCAACTGCCCCAGCAGGCGGATCACGAACCAGGCGATCACCGCAATCACGATCGGCAGGATGTACAGCGGGAAGTACTGCAGGAAGATGGTGTGGTGTGGTAGCGTAATGCGCTCCTCCAGCTGCTGGCGCGTATGTCCTTCGCTGCCCTTGGCCTGCTCCAGGATCATTTGATCTTCCAACCCTTCGCGGATGAACTTGACCTGGCGCGACATACGCGCGCCGGAAGCCTGCAGCGCCAGCCCAACGAAGATCAGTATATAGATGATGATGAACATCAGATTGGCGCCGCTGAACAGGCTTTTATCCACGTCAGGCACCGGCGAGTTGTACCAGAAAAGGTTCAGGAACGGCGTATTGAAGCGCACCATATCCACCATCACGTGGACAAAATCCAGCATCACCGCGTTGATGCCCTTGGTTTTTTCACTGTGCTGATAGATAAAGCCCAGCACGGAAATCAGCGTCGACAGCAACGCCGGGATAAAAACCACCCATCCGAGAATGCGTTTCAAAATGGCGATACGCCCGGCCTGTTGATACGTCATGTGTTCCCCTTGTTAGCGACGTAACCGAATCGGCTAAGTCTACCTGCAGTTGGCGAAAATCGCCCACCGTTTTCTTCATTCCCGCTGTGCTACAAGCTTAGCCGAATTCGCCGAAATCAACAGTTTACCCGCGATTCACGCCCCCTTGTTGGTGGGGCCCCGTTTTGAAGCGCCCCGCCGGCAATGCTACAGTAGCGGGACATTCACCCGCGCCGGCAGGAGTTAACCGTTAATGGCTTATTCGCAACGCATTGAAACCGCAATTTTTGATATGGACGGCTTGTTGATCGATTCAGAACCGCTGTGGCTGCAGGCCGAGCTGGATATCTTCGGCGCGCTGGGTCTGGATCTGTCCGATCGCCACAAACTGCCGGACACCCTGGGATTGCGCATCGATCTGGTGGTGAAGATGTGGTACCAGGCGATGCCCTGGCAAGGGGTTTCGCTCGATGAGGTGTCGGCGCGGATTATCGAACGCGCCATCGAGCTGGTGCACGAGACGCGTCCGCTGTTGCCGGGCGTGCGGCAGGCGCTGGAGCTGTGCCGTAGCCAGGGGCTGAACATCGGTCTCGCCTCCGCCTCGCCGCTGCATATGCAACAGCAGGTGCTGAAAATGTTCGATCTTGAGGGTTACTTTGATCAGCTGGTTTCTGCCGAATACCTGCCGTACAGCAAACCGCACCCGGAGGTCTACCTGATCGCCGCCGAACGCCTGGGCAGCGATCCGCTGCGCTGTATCACGCTGGAAGACTCCTTTAACGGCATGATCGCCACCAAGGCCGCGCGGATGCGTTCCATCGTGATCCCAGCCGCCGAATACCGCCACGATCCGCGCTGGGCGCTGGCTGATCACAAGCTGGAGACCCTGGAACAGCTCACCCCCGCCCACGTTGCCTGACCTGCGGCGCCGGCCACCGGCGCCCTGGCTTTTCCGCTCTGCGTCATAAAAGGGATCTGTGCCGCAAAACAAACGAAACAGCGTTTCATTATTATTGAATCGGCATGCTGTTGTTACTATGCTGGGCGGCAGGGAAAGCGGCGGTTCGCAGAGCGTTGTCACTGCCACGCAGCGCTCTTCGCGGCCGCCGCTTCCTCCCGCCGCCGCACACTGAAAACCGCCTTCGTGTCTCTCCGTTACACACCGACCATCGCCCGCTTTTCGTTCCCTCACGTCAGAATCGATGATTTGTTAGGCGTTTCATTAACAAGCCGTTGTAAAACAGGGAAAAATAAACAATTGGTTACAGGGTAACTGCTTCCACTACTGGGAATTTTCCCATATACTGGATAAATTAACAGTTTACCAGCCGGAATCGCAACAGCATGACTGCGGAAGGACATCTCATTTTCTCTGTCGCTTGCGCGATCTTCGCCAAGAAGGCGGAAGTCACGCCAGAGCTGGCTACCGGCGACTGGTGGCACATCATACCCGCCGCGCTGCTGACCTCGCTGCTGCCGGACATCGATCACCCCAAGTCGGTACTGGGCCAGCGTCTGCGCTGGATTGCCCTGCCCATCGCCCGCGCCTTCGGCCACCGCGGCTTCACCCACAGCCTGCTGGCGATAGCCGGCGGCATGGCGCTGTTCCAGTTGGACGTGCCGCGCAGCTGGCCAATCCCGGCAGACGCGCTGCACGCCATGATCATCGGCTACTTCAGCCACCTGCTGGCCGATATGCTCACCCCCGCCGGCGTTCCGCTGCTGTGGCCGTGCCGCTGGCGTTTTCGCCTGCCGCTGCTCAACTCGCAAAAAGGCAACCAGCTCGAGCGCGTGCTGTGTCTGTGCCTGGTGGCGTTTGCCATCTGTTGGCAAGGTGATTTCACCCTGCCGGTGCAATCCTATGTTGAGCAAATCAGAAATATCAGACTCTGATCACAAAAACAGACTCAACCCATCACCCTTGCGTATATAAAACGAACAAAAACACACAAAAAGCTATATCAAATTCCATTTGGATATAAGTAGGCCACTCGGCAAACTGTTACGATATTTACATCGCGACATACGTGATGCGTAGTCGTTTTTATAAGAAAGATTATTGGAGACATTGGGGATGAATCTTCCGCTCGTGATTAACGTGCTGGTGTTTGTCGCGCTCCTGTTGCTGTTGGCGCAAACCCGCCACAAGCAATGGAGCCTGGCGAAAAAAGTGCTGGTCGGCCTGGTGGTCGGCGTGGTGTTCGGCCTGGGCCTGCAGCTGGTGTACGGCTCCGACAACCCGGTGCTGAAAGAATCCATCAGCTGGTTCAACATCGTCGGCAACGGCTATGTGCAGCTGTTGCAAATGATCGTCATGCCGCTGGTGTTCGCCTCGATCCTGAGCGCGGTGGCCAAGCTGCACAACGCCTCTTCCCTGGGCAAAATCAGCGTCCTGACTATCGGCACGCTGCTGTTCACCACGCTGATCTCGGCGCTCGTGGGCGTGCTGGTCACCAACCTGTTCGGCCTGACCGCCGAAGGTCTGGTGCAAGGCGCGCAGGAAAGCGCTCGCCTGACGGCGATCCAAACCAACTACGTGGGCAAACTGGCCGATCTGACCGTGCCGCAGATGGTGCTGTCGTTCATTCCGAAAAACCCGTTCGCCGATCTGACTGGCGCCAGCCCGACGTCGATCATCAGCGTGGTGATCTTCGCCACCTTCCTCGGCGTGGCGTCGCTGCAGCTGCTGAAAGACGACAAGCCGAAAGGCGAGCGCGTGCTGGTCGCTATCGACACCCTGCAGGCCTGGGTGATGAAACTGGTGCGTTTGGTCATGAAGCTGACGCCGTACGGCGTGCTGGCGCTGATGACCAAAGTGGTCGCCGGTTCCAACATTCACGACATCGTCAAGCTCGGTAGCTTCGTGGTGGCCTCGTACATCGGCCTGGCCATCATGTTCGTGGTACACGCTGTCCTGCTGGCCTTCACCGGCGTTAACCCGATGAAGTTCTTCCGCAAGGTGTGGCCGGTGATCACCTTCGCCTTCACCAGCCGCTCCAGCGCCGCCAGCATTCCATTGAACGTGGAAGCGCAGACCCGCCGCCTGGGCGTGCCGGAATCCATCGCCAGCTTCTCGGCGTCGTTCGGCGCCACCATCGGCCAGAACGGTTGCGCAGGCCTCTACCCGGCAATGCTGGCGGTAATGGTTGCGCCAACCGTTGGCATCAACCCGCTGGATCCGGTGTGGATCGCCACCCTGGTCGGCATCGTCACCATCAGCTCCGCCGGCGTGGCGGGCGTGGGTGGCGGCGCCACCTTCGCCGCGCTGATCGTACTGCCGGCGATGGGTCTGCCGGTGACGCTGGTCGCGCTGCTGATCTCGGTCGAACCGCTGATCGACATGGGCCGTACCGCGCTGAACGTCAACGGCTCCATGGCGGCGGGCACCATTACCAGCCAGCTGATGAAGCAAACCGACAAAGCCGTGATGGACAGCGAAGACGAAGTCGAATTGGCTCACCGTTAACGCCGTCTCAAAACGAAAAAAACCGGGGATCATCCCCGGTTTTTTTATGCCCCGCGCTCGGTCGTTACGGCCGCTCGCCGTTGGCCAGCCGCCGGTTGATGTCGGCGATCACGCCCGGCAATTGCGCCAGCGTGTCTATCACATAATGTGCGCCCGCCGCATACAGCTTATCGGCGGCCGCCGTACGGCGCTGCTCTATCTCACCTTCCGGCATTTGGCGGTACTCCTGCCAGGTCGCACCGAACTCGTTGCCGGACAGTGCCAATCCGACACTCCACATCCCGGCGTTCAACCCTTCAGTAATGCCCGGCACCGCGTCATCCACTTTCACGCAGTGCGCCACCGCATCGATGCCCAGCGCGATGACGTTCTGCAACGCCATCCACGGCCCTGGCCGGCCACCGGCCGCGAGATCGTCAGTGGCGACCCAGTAATCCGGCGCGTAGCCGCGCTGCGCAGCGGCGGGCACCAGCACTTCCATCACCGCACGCGGATAACCGGAGCAGGAGCCGATTTTAATGCCCTGTTCGCGCAGCTCGGCAATCACCTGCGGCACGCCCTCGATGGGATCGGCGAAGTCGATCACTTTGGCGATTTGCAGCGGCATAAACGCCTGATACAGCGCGTCGATGTCCTGATGGCTCATCGAGCGGCCCAGCTTCTGCCGCCAGCGGGCATCAACCGCCGGCAGTTTGCCCAGCGCTTCGATGTGCTGCCATTTGCCCAGCCCCATCGGAATGCGCGCCTCCGCCAGGCTGATGTCGATATCGAAGGTTTGTTTGAACGCCTCGACGAAAATTTGCGTCGGCGCAAAGGAGCCGAAATCCACCGTGGTGCCGGCCCAGTCGAGGATCACTGCGTTGATCTGTTTCATGGTCAATCCTTATTGATTCCAGTACATCGCCTGCCCGACTGCCGCCAGCAAACGTTCGATATCTTGCGGGTAAATTTCCCCGATGTTGCCGATGCGAAAGCAGTCGCTCTGCGACACTTTGCCGGGATAGATCACAAACCCTTGCTGCTTCAGGCGCTGATAAAATTCGGCAAAGCGGTATGTGTCGGCCTTTGGCGAATAGAACGCGGTGATGATCGGCGAATGCAACGCATCATCGAGCAGAGTCTCAAAGCCCAGTTCACGCATGCCCGCCACCAGCCGCCGCTGATTGGTCTGATAGCGCCGGTGGCGCGCAGCAATGCCGCCCTCGTGTTCCAGCTCTTTCAGCGCCTGCGCGAAGGCCAGCACGGTGTGGGTCGGCGACGTAAAGCGCCATTTGCCGGCCTGGTCTTCCATACAGCGCCACTGGGCATACAGATCCAGCGACAGCGAGCGTGAACGCCCGGCGCATTTCTCCAGCTCGCTGCGGCGGGCGATGACGAAAGCGAAGCCCGGCACGCCCTGAATGCATTTGTTAGCGGAGCTGATCAAAAAATCAACGCCCAGCGCGTCCACATCCAGCGGGATGCCACCGAAGCTGCTCATCGCGTCGACGATAAAGGTCTTGCCATTGCGCGCCGCCAGGCCGGCGACCTTCTGCAGCGGGTTGAGCATGCCGGTGGTGGTTTCGCAATGCACCATGGCGATATGGCTGATGCGCGCATCACTTTTCAGCACCGCCTCCATCGCCGCCACGTCCGGCTCATTCACCTCACCGCAGTCGAAAGCGTGGTGATCGATATCCATCAGCCGTGCCATTTCGATCATCCGCGCCCCATAGGCACCGTTGTTGACGATCAACAGCTTGTCCTGCGGGCCGATGACCGTGCCCAGCACGCCTTCCACCGCAAAGCTGCCGCTGCCCTGCAGTAACACCGAGGTGTAGCCGGCGGACGGCGTCGCCAGCGCCACCAACTGTTGGCGGATGCGCTGCACCACGCCGAGGTTGTAATCTTCATCCCAGGTGCAGCTGTCGAACAGCATCGCCTCTTTTACCGTCTTCGACGTGGTCAACGGGCCGGGGGTCAACAGCAGGTACTTACGATCGGACATGTTATTCACCTATTTGGTCTATACCAGATTGCAATCATTGTGGCGGCAAATTCCTTCCCTGGTCAAACGACAAAGCGCGGTGAAACAAAAAATTCATCTGGCTATGTATAATAAGCGCGTGCCGGAATGTCGGGCCGATGCCATAGCGAGATGAAATGAAAGAACATCAGGGCGATATGCCCCACTATCTGCAGATAAAGGATCAGCTTCAGGCGCGTATCACCCGCGGCGCGCTGCAGGCGGGCGACAAGCTGCCTTCGGAGCGCGAGCTGTGTGCCATTTTCTCCACCACTCGCGTCACCATTCGCGAGAGCCTGGCGCAGCTGGAGGCCACCGGCGCCATCTACCGCGCCGATCGCCGCGGCTGGTTCGTCACGCCGGAACGGCTGTGGTTGGATCCGACGCAGAACACCAACTTCCACCGCCTCTGCCAGGAGCAGGGGCGAACGCCGCGCACTGCGCTGTTGTCCGGCGAGAAAACCACGGTGCCGCTCGACGTCATGCAATCGCTGGCGCTCGAACCGTTCGATCAGGTGTATCTGCTGCGCCGCGTGCGCTACGCCGACGGCCGCGCGATCTGCTACTGCGAAAACCACTGCCTACCGCAGCGGGTGCCGGAACTGCTCAGCCACGATCTCAACGGCAGCCTGACCGAGGTCTATCAACAGCATTACGCATTGATTTACAGCAACATGCACCTGTCGTTCTACCCGACGGCTCTGCCTTACCGCGCCGCCAACGCGCTCGGCGCCATGGTCGGCCTGCCCGCTTTATTGCTGCGCCGCTTGAATTACGATCAGCACGGCCGCATTCTCGATTTTGATATCGAATACTGGCGCCACGACAGCCTGCGCATCGAAGTCGATACGCTTTAACCCCCGGCAAGACAGGGGCTGCGCCCGCCGCCCCACCTTTCTCTCCCACGCTCAATCCCCCGTTGCCGGCAAATATATTTTGCCGCTTTCATTTGTTTGTCATATTCACCCATTAGCTTGGCCGCATATCTGGTGTATACCAGTTTCGCATTAACCCGCAACAGTGAGGCTGAAGCTATGAAACTTTCTCGTCTGGTCGTGATGACCGCCATCGCACTCGGCTCCGCGCCGGCCTGGGCCGCCGATGCGGTGGTGACCGTCTACTCCGCCGATGGTTTGCACGACGGCGATCACAGCTGGTATCAAACCCAGTTCGACGCCTTCACTCAGGCAACCGGCATCAAGGTGCAATACGTCGAAGGCGGCTCCGGCGCCATCGTAGAGCGGCTGTCGAAAGAACGCAGCAACCCGCAGGCCGACGTGCTGGTCACGCTGCCGCCATTCATCCAGCGCGCCGCCGCGGAAAAACTGCTGCAGGACTTCACTCCGCAGGATGCCGCGCAGATAGCCGACGCCCAGCCGCAGTTCGTGCCGCTGGTGAACAACTACCTGAGCTTCATCTATAACGCCAAACTGTTGCCGCAAGCGCCCGCCAGCTATCAACAGCTGCTGGATGTGCAGTTCCGCAACAAGCTGCAGTACTCCACGCCAGGCCAGGCGGGTGACGGCACCGCGGTGATGCTGCAGGCATTTCACAGCTTCGGTAGCAAAGACGCCGGTTTCGACTACCTCGGCAAGCTGCAAAGCAATAACGTCGGCCCTTCCGCTTCTACCGGCAAGCTGACTGCGCTGGTCAATAAAGGCGAGCTGTTGGTGGCTAACGGCGATCTGCAGATGAACCTGGCGCAGATGCGCAGCAACCCGAACGTGAAGGTGTTCTGGCCGGCCGGGCCGGACGGCAAGCGCAGCACGCTGGTACTGCCTTACTATGTCGGCCTGGTGCAAGGTGCACCGCAAGGCGCCAACGGTAAAAAGCTGATCGACTTCCTGCTGAGCAAAGAAGCGCAGAGCAGCGTCAGCGCCATCTCCTACGGTATGCCGGTGCGTAAAGACGTGACCCCGACCGACGATAACTTCAAGCAGTCGCAGGCAGCGCTGAAAGGCGTGGACATCTGGGCGCCGGACTGGAATGAAGTGGTGAGCAGTCTGTCTGCCGACATCTCCCGTTGGCACAAGGTGACCGAATGACTCTGACGATGCCTGCTATTCTCTCTTCCCGCGCCGAGGCGCGGGATAACAGCCAAGACATCGCCGGGCCATCGGGTATTCAGCTCGACCGCGTCAGCGTGTCGTATCGCGGCACCGAAGTGCTGAAACCCCTGACGCTGACTATCGCCCCCGGCGAAGTGCTGGCGCTGATTGGCCCCTCCGGTTCGGGTAAAACCACCGTGCTGCGGGCGATCGCCGGATTCGTGCAGCCCTCCGCAGGTCGCATTACCATCGGTGACGCCGATGTCACCGACGTGCCGCCCTATGAGCGTGGTCTGGGCATGGTGGTGCAGAACTACGCGCTGTTTCCGCATATGCGCGTCGAGGACAATGTGGCGTTCGGCCTGCGCGCCCAGGGCAAGCCGCGCGGCCTGACCGCCGAGCGCGTCGAAGAGGCGTTGGCCATCGTCGGCATGTCCGCCTACGCCAAGCGCTATCCCAGCCAGCTCTCCGGCGGCCAACAACAGCGGGTGGCGATCGCTCGCGCCATCGCGGTGCGCCCCAAAGTACTGCTGTTGGATGAGCCGCTGTCGGCGCTGGACGCGCAAATTCGCCACAGCATGGTGGAAGAGATCGCCCGCCTGCACCGTGAGTTGCCTGACTTGACCATCCTGTACGTCACCCACGATCAGGGCGAAGCACTGACGCTGGCGGACAAGATCGGCATCATGCGCGACGGCCACCTGATCGCCCACGGCGAGACCCGCGCGCTGTATCATCATCCAACGAACCGCTTCGCCGCCGAGTTCCTCGGCCGCGCCAACCTGCTGCCGGCCACCGCGCTGGAGACGACCACCGGGCAAGGCATGACCACCGTCAGCTGCGCCGGCAAAGTGATCGGCTGCTTCACCTACGGCGCACAACGCGGCTTCGACAAATTGCTGTGCATTCGGCCGCAGCATATTGCGCTCGATGCCGATGCCCAACGCAGCAACTGCATCATCGGTACGCTGTGCGATATTCACTGGCAGGGGGAGTTGACGCACCTGCAGTTCGACGCGGAAGGCCATCCGCTGCGCGTGGTCACCACCCATCGCAGCCAGATGCCGCAGCTCGGCGAGCGCGTGCCGCTCTATTTCGCCCCCGACGACGCGGTACTGATCGAGGACTGACATGACCGACTCTACGCTTATTCGCCCGGCCCAGCGGCTGCGGCTGCCGCGCCGACTGTGGATCCTGTTGCCGCTGCTGGTGCTGGCGACGCTGTTTTTCTACCCGCTGGCGCTGATCGTCAAACAGGCATTTACCGACGAGCAGGGGCTGTTCAGCACCGCCGCACTGCAACAGGTGTTCGAATCCCGACGCTTTATCGGCGCCCTGCTCAACACGCTGCAGATTGCGCTGCTGGCAACGCTGGGCTGCCTGGTGCTCGGTACCCTGCTGTCGCTGCTGCTGGTGTTCACGCCGTTCCCCGGCAGCAGGCTGATCGCCCGGGTGATCGATACCTTTATCGCCATGCCGACCTTCCTGATCACCTTGGCCTTCACCTTTATCTACGGCTCTGCCGGCTTGCTGAACGGCACGCTGATGGCAACCTTCGGTTTTACCCTGCCGCCGGTGGACTTTCTTTACTCCATCTGGGGCGTGATCCTGGCGGAAATCACCGTGTTTACGCCACTGGTGATGCGCCCGCTGATGGCGGCGCTGTCGCAGATCGATCGCAGCCAGCTCGAGGCCGCCAGCATTCTCGGCGCCCGGCCGGGGCGTGTGGTGCGCCAGGTGATTTTGCCGGCCGCGCTGCCGGCCTTGCTGGCCGGCGGCAGTCTATGCCTGCTGTTGACCACCAATGAATTCGGCATCGTGTTGTTTATCGGCGCCAAGGGCGTCACCACACTGCCGATGATGGTCTACTCCAAAGCAATACTGGAGTCGGATTACGCCATCGCCTGCACGATCGCCGTCGTGAATATCTCGCTGTCGCTCGGGCTATTCTCCCTTTACCGCTACGCCGCGGCGCGCGCCGGGCTGAGGAACTGACGATGTTGATTTGGTCCCGCACCGGCCGCACCCTGACCTGTACGTTGGCGGTCACGTTGTTCGCCCTGTTCTTCTGCCTGCCGTTGGCAGTGATCCTGATGTCCAGCCTGAGCGAACAGTGGAACGGCGTGTTGCCGAGCGGCTTCACCCTCAGTCATTTTCGCCAGGCCTTCGGTGGCGCCTCCTGGGACGCGCTGTTCTCCAGCCTGGTTATCGGTTTCAGCGCCAGCCTGTTCGCGCTGCTGTGCGGCACCTGGGCAGCGTTGGCGCTGCGCCACCATCAGGGGCGCGGCCAGCGCCTGCTGAGCACGCTGTTCTTCATACCCAGCGCGGTGCCTTCGGTGTCGATCGGTTTAGGCATGCTGGTGGCGTTCAGCCAGGGGCCACTGCAGATGAACGGCACCTTCCTGATCGTGCCCGTCGCCCATTTCGTGCTGATTTCCGCGTTCACCTTCGGCAACGTGATGGCCGGGCTTACCCGGCTGTCGAGCGACTACGAGAACGTCGCGGCCAGCCTGGGCGCTTCGCCGCTGTTCCGCCTGCGCCACGTTACGCTGCCAATGATCGCCCCCTATATGATCTCCGCCTTCGCCCTCAGCCTGTCGCTGTCGATGGGTGAGCTGGGCGCGACCATGATGATCTACCCACCGAGCTGGGCGACGCTGCCGGTCACCATCTTCAGCCTGACCGATCGGGGCAGCATCGCCAACGGCGCGACGCTGACCATGATCCTGGTGGCGGCCACGCTGCTGCTGATGTTAGTGCTGGAGCGGATTGCGCAGCGGCTGACGCCGGGCGCAAAATAGCAACAAGGCGCTGCCATGGCCGCACCTTGTTCATCGAAGCGAAGGGTTAGAACGGGTAGTCGTGATAGCCCTGCTGTTCACTGATGCGCCGGGCGGCGACGTGCAGCAGCGCCACATACTCCTCCCGCGCCGCGTCGGAAAAACGCAGCGTCGGGAAAGAGAGGCTCAGCCCGGCGATCGCCACCCCGAACCGATCGAAGACCGGCACCGCGATGCAGCGGATCCCCGCCTCCTGCTCCTCGGCATCTTCGCCGTATCCCTGCTCGCGCACCCGCTCCAGCACCGGCAACAGTTCGGCGGCGCTGGTCAGGGTATGCTCGGTGCTGCGGGTAAATTCAATCTGCGACAGGATCTGCGCCACCTCATCCCGATCGCGCCAGGCCAGCAGCACTTTACCGATGGCGGTGCTGTGCAGCGGGTTGCGGCGGCCGATGCGCGAATACATGCGCAGGTTGTACATTGCGTCAATCTTGTGGATATAGACGATGCCGTCCTCGTCCAGGGCACCGAGGTGGATGGTTTCGCGGGTGCGGTTCGACAGCTCTCGCATCTGTACGTCGGCGCTGCGGATCAGATCGACATTCTGCAGCGATTTTGCGCCCAGCTCGAACAGCTTGAGCGTCAGCGCATACTTTTCCGTCTCGCCTTCCTGCGAGACGTAGCCCAGCGATTTCATGGTTTGCAGAAAACGGTAGACGGTGCTTTTGGACATCATCACCCGCTGGGACAGTTCGGTAATGCCAATTTCGCGCTCATCGCCGAGCGCCTGCAAAATGCCGAACACTTTCATCACGGATGAGACGGCATCCGGTTGCTTGTCTGAATCTGCGTTAGCCATGGTGAATACCCTACTTAACGGATTTGTTTCAGGAAATTTAAACAAGGGTTTCAGTATAATCGGAACAGATCGCGGCGCGCAACGCAGCTGAACGCTAAGCGATTGAAGCCAAATAGATAACCGCCGGCTGCTCATCGCCGTTTACAATTAAGCGGACAAGGGGAATGCAATCACGGGCGAATATGATTAGCATGATAATACTCCCCTGAATAAATACCGCTGAGACCAACATGCGTCCTTGTTCCGACGGCCTCCCCGTCCCGCAACGCTATGGGGCGATCCTCGCCATCGCCCTCGGCATTACTGTATCCGTGCTCGACGGCGCGATAGCCAACGTGGCGCTGCCCACCATCGCGCGCGATCTCAACGCCAGCCCGGCCAGCTCCATTTGGGTGGTTAACGCCTATCAGCTGGCCATCACCGTGTCTCTGCTGTCGCTGGCGTCACTCGGCGATCTGGTCGGCTATCGCCGTATCTATCAGGCGGGGTTGCTGGTGTTCAGCATCACCTCGCTGTTCTGCGCCCTGTCCGACTCACTGCTCACGTTGACTATCGCCCGCGTGCTGCAAGGCTTTGGCGCCGCCGCCATCATGAGCGTCAACACTGCGCTGATCCGCATCATCTATCCACAACGTTTTCTCGGCCGCGGCATGGGCATCAACTCGCTGATCGTCGCCTGCTCCTCGGCGGCCGGGCCAACGGTGGCGGCGGCGATCCTGTCGGTCGCGTCCTGGCAGTGGCTGTTCGCCATCAACCTGCCGATCGGCATCGTCGCACTGCTGCTGGGCATGAAGTTCCTGCCGGCCAACGGCCAAAAAAGCGATAATCGCCGTTTCGATCCCACCAGCGCCGTGCTGAACGCGCTGACCTTCGGCCTGCTGATCACCGCCATCAGCGGCTTCGCCCAGGGCCAAAGCCTGACGCTGATCTTCGGCGAGATCGCTGCACTGCTGGCGATTGGTGCGGTGTTCGTGCGCCGCCAGCTGCGCCAGGAATTTCCGCTGCTGCCGGTCGATCTGCTGCGCATCCCGATCTTTGCCCTGTCGATGGGCACCTCAATCTGCTCGTTTGCCGCGCAAATGCTGGCGATGGTGTCGCTGCCGTTCTTCCTGCAAAGCGCATTGGGCCGCAACGAAGTGGCGACCGGGCTGCTGCTGACGCCGTGGCCGCTGGCGATTGTGGTGATGGCGCCGATCGCCGGCCGGCTGGTGGAGCGCGTACATGCCGGCCTGCTGGGCTGCATCGGGCTGGCGGTGTTCGCGCTCGGGCTGTTCTCGCTGGCGCTGCTGCCCGCGACCCCATCGGATTTGGACATCATCTGGCGCATGATGCTGTGCGGCGCCGGCTTCGGCCTGTTCCAGTCGCCCAACAATCACACCATCATTTCCGCCGCCCCGCGCAACCGCAGCGGTGGCGCCAGCGGCATGCTGGGCACCGCTCGCCTGCTGGGACAAACCTCGGGGGCCGCACTGGTGGCGTTGATGTTCAACCTGTTCCCCACCTCCGGTACCCACGCTTCGCTGATCCTGGCCGGCGTGTTCGCCTCCCTGGCGGCGGCGGTCAGCAGCCTGCGCATCACCCAATCGACGGCGCCGGCGGCGCAGCCAAGCCGCGAGGTGAAATAGCGGCCATAAAACCAGCCGAAACCTCATCGATTCTAAAGCCGGCGGTTCCAGCAATGCGGCCGGCCTGAATCACGCCCCGTCGGGTGCGATGCACTTGACGTCAGTCGCCGCTCCTCAAAGGGCTGCGGCCTTGTTGCAAACACGCTAAATAGGCATCGTCATCCGGATACCAGCCAACAATGTGTTGGCCGTCGTTATCCTCCCCCTCAAAGGCCTTCAGCAGGTCTGAAGCGAACATGCGCGTGATCGGTTCAGCGGACTGCGCGCTGTCGATTCGACAGTCGCAGCGCGTCTCTCCGTCAACCTGAACGAAGTTCTGCAATGAGGCGAGACATCGCGCGTCGAGATCGCCATGTACATGGATAAATTCCCCCGTTTCTACCAGGGTGAGCACGGCCAGATTTCCCCCCACCACAAACGCGCCGTCGTTTCCTGAGCTGCAATAGGCATGGCGTATGCGGGCATCGTCACGCACGAGCAGCTCGCTAAAACAAATCAGCGTATCCGACTGCAGCCGCCCCAGCACAATGATGCCGCCATCCTCCTGCTGGGGTGACACCGCCATGCACCCCTCTACGATCAAATTTCCCTCTACGATCAGATAATCGTAATCGTGCCTGTCGTCCTCGTCTGGGAAAAATGATGGGAGGTGCAGGTCGCCTGAATGCCAGCGAATAGCTGGCGGTTCAGAATCGTAACGATTCCGGTTTAACAACTCCGCAGACGCATCGGCGATGCTGCCCGCCAATATGGTAAGGCGCGCCAGCGCCTCATCACAGCCGAGCAAGGGAATAGCGTTGATTTTCATAGAGCCTCAGGGACAGACGTTATGGTGCCAAAGCATATAGCATGAGCTTCCCAAACCAAGCAAGCGAAGGGGCAAACCCAATGCAGCATGGTAGCCTGCAGCGGCTAGCGTACCGCGAGAGGCGGACAGGCCGTATTCAAATCGCGAAATCTGACGATTGAATCAGCAACCTCCTCCTGAAAAAGCGATTTCGTTATGCCGTAAAAAAACCCCGGCGAGCCGGGGTTTTTCATTTCATTCAACCGATTATTTCAGGTACTGGCCGGAACGCAGCGCTTCGATGCGCTTGTCGAGCGGCGGGTGCGACATGAACAGCTCGCTGAACGACTTGGATTTGCCGTTGATGCAGAACGCCATCATGCTGCCCGCTTCCTGCGGTTCGTAGCTGGTTTTCAGGCGCTGCAAGGCGGCGATCATCTTCTCGCGGCCCACCAGCTTGGCGGAACCGGCGTCGGCGTAGAATTCGCGGTGACGCGAGAACCACATAGTGATGATGCTTGCCAGGATGCCGAACACCAATTCCAGCACCATCGACACCGCAAAGTAAATCATCGGGTTGCCATTGCCTTCCCCTTCACCATCGCGGTTGCCCAGGAAACCGGCGGCGACCTGTGCGATCAGGCGCGAAATGAAGATGACGAAGGTGTTCACGATGCCCTGAATCAGAGTCATGGTCACCATATCGCCGTTGGCGACGTGGCTGATTTCGTGCGCGATGACCGCTTCCGCTTCGTCGCGGCTCATGCTCTGCAACAGGCCGGTGCTGACGGCGACCAGCGAGGCGTCGCGGCGTGCGCCGGTGGCGAAGGCGTTGATGTCCGGCGCATGGTAGATAGCGACCTGCGGCATGGCGATACCCGCCTGCTGCGACTGACGGCGTACCGTTTCCAGCAGCCAGTTTTCGGTTTCGTTACGCGGTTGTTCAATCACTTCCCCGCCGACGGAGCGCAGCGCCATCCACTTGGACATCAGCAACGACACGAAAGCGCCGCCGAAGCCGAACAGACCGGCCATGATCATCAGGCCCTGAACGCTACTGGATTGGATTCCTGTCAGGCTGAGCACCAGCCCGAAAACCAACATCACCGCCAGGTTGGTGAGCAGGAACAGAGCTATACGCATCATAAAATGTTTACTTCCTCATAAATGTTAACAAAACGCTGTCTAAGATACCCTAGATCGTATGGGCATTCGTCACAGTTTCAAGAGTCGCACGTCATTAACCTACTAAAAATACGAAACTTTACAAAAACGACGCGCAACCGGGATTTGGCAAATTGTAAACGATTGTTGCGCAAGGCGGAGGGTTTTTTACGATAAATCTATCAGACGGGGCATAAGCGCCGCGCCCATTCGCCCCGCAGGGAACCGAGGCTTCACGCCGCCATAAAAAAACGCACCCGAGGGTGCGTTTTTCATCCTGCCTAACGCGGCCTTATTTGGCCGGCGTTGGCTGCTGAGCGGGCTGATCCTTTTCCAGATGAGCCAGGTCCAGCGCGATATGCACGGTTTCATCCAGGTACGGATCCGGTTCCTGGTAATCCTTCGGCAGATCGTCGAGCGATTTCAGCGGCTTCTTGCCCGCACGTTCCAGGCGCTCGTTGATGCGTTTCAGACGGGTCGCATCGTCATCGTGGTTCTCTTTCTCGCGCACCGCCAGATTGAGGGACACGATGTTGCGTTTATCCTTCAGCGCCTTGTAATGCGCGATATCCTGAGCGATGTACTGGAACTCCGGATTCTGCGCGATGCGCTGCTGATGATCTTTCAGCAGCTCCGGCTCGAACGGCGCCATATCGCCGGTCTTGCTGTAGGTCGCCGCATTGATGCTGTCCCACGGCATGGCGTTATCTTCAAACGCTTCGCCGGTTTCCGCCGGATCGACACCGGTTGGCATCAGAATGTCCGGGGTCACCCCTTTACGCTGGGTGCTGCCGCCGTTGACGCGGTAAAACTTCTGAATGGTGTACTGCACCGATCCCAGCGCCGGCCACTCAGGGCGCAGCATCTGATCGTAGATGCGATTCAGCGAACGGTACTGCTGCACGGTGCCTTTACCGAAGGTCGGCTCGCCGACGATCAGCGCGCGGCCGTAATCCTGCATCGCCGCCGCGAAGATCTCGGAGGCGGAGGCACTGAAGCGATCGACCAGCACCACCAGCGGGCCTTTGTAGTAGGTCACGCCGTCGGTGTCGGCGTCTTCACGCACTTTGCCGTTGTTGTCGCGCACCTGCACCACCGGGCCGCTCGGAATGAACAGGCCGGACAGCGACACCGCTTCGGTTAGCGCACCGCCACCGTTGGTGCGCAGATCGATGATCACGCTCTTGACGTTCTGCTTGGCCATCTTCTGCAGCTGCACTTTCACGTCATCGGTCAGACCGACGTAGAAGCCAGGGATGTCGAATACCGCCACCTTCTCTTTGCCAACGGTCTTGATGGTCATTTTCACCGCGCGGTCTTCCAGGCGAATGCGCTCGCGGGTCAAGGTGACCACGCGGGTTTTGGTGCCTTTGCCCGCCGGCAGGATCTCCAGGCGCACCTTGCTGCCTTTCGGCCCTTTGATCAGCGACACCACGTCATCCAGACGCCAGCCGATCACGTCCACCATCGGTTTGCCGGCCTGGCCGACGCCGACGATGCGATCGCCCACGGTGATCGCCTTGCTCTTCGCCGCCGGGCCGCCCGGCACCATCGAGTTGATCAGGGTGTAGTCGTCATCCATCTGCAACACCGCGCCGATGCCTTCCAGCGACAGGCTCATCTCGGTGTTGAACTGCTCGGTGTTGCGCGGAGACAGATAATTGGTGTGCGGGTCAATTTCATGCGCGAAGGCATTCATCGCCAGTTGGAAGACGTCTTCGCTGTTGCTTTGCGTCAGGCGCTTGATGGCGAACTGATAGCGCTTGGTCAGCGTGTCGCGGATTTCTTTGTCGGTCTTGCCGGTCAGCTTGAGGTTCAGCTCGTCATAGGTGACTTTCGCATCCCACAGGCTATCCAGCTCAGCCTTGTCTTTCGGCCACGGCGCTTTGCTGCGGTCGAGATCGATAGTGCCGTTGCCGGTGAAGTTCATCGGCTTTTCCAGCAGCGACAACGCATAGGTGTATCGCTCGAAACGGCGTTTCTGCGCCAGATTGAACAGCGCGTAGAAGGTGTCCAGCTTGCCGGTTTTCAGCTCTTCGCCAACCTGATTGCGTTTGCCTGCGAACTGCGCCACGTCGGAGGCCAGCAACACGTTATGGTTGTAGTCCAGCATGTTCAGGTAGCGATCGAAGATCTTGCCTGAAAACTCCGCATCGAGGGCAAACTGGCGGTAATGAGAGCGAGTGAAGCGCGAGGTTACGCGCTCACTCACCGTAGCGTGCTGGGGTTCCTGTTGCAGTTGGGGCAGTTGACTAATGCGGATGTTGGCTGTTTCCGCACCGTAACTGACACCCGCCCACAGCAGCCCTGCAATCGCTGTTAATCTGACGAATTTGTTCATGCCTTGGTTGGCCTCCGTATCAGAACTGCAAGTGTTCTGCGCGCACAATCATCGCCAGACCGGAAGAGAGCTGCACACGTACGCCATCTTTAGCGATTTCGAGTACGGTAGCATCCATCGCGCTCTTGCCTGCTCTGACTTTGATTTCCTGGCCAATTTGCAGTTTAGAGATATCCGTGACTGGCGCATAACGCGGCTGGTTTTCCTCTTTTGCTGCACGAGGTTGACGAGCTGGCTGTGGGCGAGTTTGTGGGCGCGGCTTGCGGTTTTCCGGCGCGGCTCCGCCTTCGCGACGTGCAGCAGGCTTTTTACCGGCTGGGCGCGGACGGCGTGGCGCGGCATCGGCGGACTCACCGGCGGCTTCACGTTTTTTGGCGTTTTGTTCGGCACGCTGTGCCTGAACGCGCGCTTTGGCTTCTTCAAGCTGCTGGCGAGCATGATCGACATGCTGCTGTTCCAGTTCACCGCACGGATTGCCGTCCAGATCGACGCGCTGCGCGCCAACTTTGACGCCGTACAGGTAACGCCAGCTTGAGGTGTACAGGCGCAGGGCAGAACGCAATTGCGTTTTGCTGAGATTCTCTTCCCCCTGCACGCGCTCTACCAAATCCTGAAAAATACCGATTTTCAGCGGACGAGCTTCGCCTTCGGCGCTAAAGCAGAGCGGAAAACGCTCGGCAAGAAAAGCAATGACTTCTTTACTAGAGTTCAACTTAGGTTGATTTTCCATGAAATTTCCTGATTACAACGGTATTGCCAACAAGCCACAGGCATGAACAGGCGTCATTATAATGACGCCATCGGTAATTGCCACGTTAACCGTCGATCAACTTGCCGCTACAGTCACATATTTCGCACTGTCGCACTGTTCCAGTTGTTCACAAAGCCCCGCCACCACTGCTTTCAGGCCCGCTTCATCCTGTTCGTCGAAGCGTTGATAAACCGTGCTGTCGATGTCCAAAACGCCGATCACCCGGCCGCCAACCGACAGCGGCAGCACAATTTCCGCATTGCTGGCCGCATCGCAGGCGATATGGCCCGGGAACGCATGCACGTCGCCGACGCGCTGCACGCGATTTTCCGCCACCGCCGTACCGCACACGCCCTTACCCACCGGGATGCGCACGCAGGCGATCTTACCCTGGAACGGCCCCAGCACCAGCTGGTCGCCATCCATCAGATAGAAACCGGCCCAGTTCACGTCATCCAGACGCTCGTTGATCAACGCGCTGGCGTTGGACAGCGCCGCGATAAAGTTGGTCTCCCCGCCGAGCAACGCGCTCAGGTCACGTTTTAATTCCGCGTAGAATTGTTCTTTTGTCATGTGATAACCATTGAAACAGTGAAGATGGCCAGAAGCCCAAAGCTTAGGCCCTATAAAATAAGCATTAAATGCGTATAGCCACAAGGTTAATCATCTGTTGCTTCACAAAACCCTGTCACTCGGGGTATGTTTGCCGCTCAGAATCCCGGTTTACCTCGTTTTACCGTCCGGCGCCGATCGCCGGTGACGCGGCCGGTTTATTTTTCAGCTACGCTGACAGTTCCGGCGGGCTCAAGGGCAGCGACTTGTCAAAAATGAAAATACACGCGATCACCGCCCCCCTATCCAAAGCGCGCCACCAACGCTGCTGCGAGTGCGACCTGCTGTTCGTGCTGCCGCCGCTCAGCGGCAATCAGGCCGCCTATTGCCCGCGCTGCAACGCCAAGGTGGTGCACGGCCGCGACTGGTCGATGACGCGGCTGACCGCCATGGCGATTACCATGCTGCTACTGATGCCGTTCGCCTTCACCGAACCCCTGATCAGCATTCGTTTGCTCGGCACGCGCATCGATGCCAGTTTGCTGGAAGGCATCTGGCAGATGAGCCGCCAGGGCGATCCGCTCACCGCCAGCATGGTGGCATTTTGCACCATCGGCGCCCCGCTGACGCTGGTGCTATCGCTGCTCTACCTGCGCTTCGGCCATGCGCTCGGCATGAACCTGCGCCCGGTGCTGCTGATGCTGGAGCGACTGAAAGAGTGGGTGATGCTGGACATCTATCTGATCGGCATGGCGGTGGCGGCGATCAAAGTGCAGGATTACGCCGACATTCAGGCGGGCAGCGCGCTGATCGCCTATCTGTCGCTCACTCTGCTCAGCATCCTGACGCTGATCCACACCAACCTGGAGCAGCTGTGGGAGCGTTACTATCCGCAGGAGCAGCCGGAAGGCCCACCGGCAGCGCTGCATATTTGCCTGTCCTGTCACTATACCGGCTACCCTGACGCGCGCGGCCGCTGCCCGCGCTGCCACGTGCCGATGTGCCACCGCCAGCCTTACAGCCTGCAAAAAACCTGGGCGGCGCTGATCGCGGCGATGATCCTGCTGATACCGGCCAACCTGCTGCCGATTTCCATCATTTACGCCAACGGCGCGCGGCTGGAAGACACTATTTTCTCCGGCGTGGTCTCATTGGCCACCTCCGGCAACGTGCCGATCGCCGCCATCGTGTTTATCGCCAGTGTGCTGGTGCCCTTTACCAAGGTGATCGTGCTGATCACGCTATTGTTGAGTATCCACTTCAAAACCTCGCACAGCCTGAAGACGCGTATTCGTCTGCTGCGCCTGGTCACCTGGATCGGCCGCTGGTCGATGCTGGATCTGTTCGTTATCGCCTTGATGATGTCGCTGGTAAACCGCGACCAGCTGTTATCTTTTACTATGGGACCGGCCGCGTTTTACTTTGGCTCGGCGGTCATTTTGACTATTCTTGCCGTTGAATGGCTCGATAGCCGATTGATTTGGGATGCACATGCAACAGGAAACGCCGACTACACCGACTGAAGCGCGGGTCAAGAACAAGCGCCGCATTTCACCGTTCTGGTTACTGCCGTTCATCGCCCTGCTGATCGCCGGGTGGCTGGTCTACAACAATTTCCAGGAACGCGGCACCACGGTCACCATCGATTTCCAATCGGCGGCGGGCATCGTCGCCGGCCGCACGCCGGTGCGCTACCAGGGAGTTGACGTCGGCACGGTGCAAAAGATCAGCCTGAGCAAGGATCTGCGCAGCATCGTGGTGGAAGCCAGCATCAAAAGCGATCTGGAGGACTCGCTGCGCGAAGGCACCCAATTCTGGCTGGTGACCCCCAAGGCCTCGCTGGCCGGGGTCTCCGGGCTCGATGCGCTGGTCGGCGGCAACTATATCGGCATGATGCCCGGCAGCGGCAAGGCGCAAACCCACTTCGCCGCGCTCGATACCCAGCCGAAATACCGCCTGAACACCGGCGAGCTGATGATCCACCTGCACGCCGACGATCTGGGCTCGCTCAACAGCGGCTCGCTGGTCTACTACCGTAAAATCCCGGTCGGCAAGGTATACGACTACACCATCAGCGAAGGCAACAAGGGCGTGACCATCGACGTGCTGATCGACCGCCGCTTCGCCCATCTGGTGAAAAACAGCAGCCGCTTCTGGAACGTCTCCGGCTTCAAGGGCGATTTCAGCCTGTCCGGCGCCACGGTACAGATGGAGAGCCTGGCGGCGCTGGTCAACGGCGCCATCGCCTTCGATTCGCCGGCCGACGGCCAGCAGGCCAAAGGGGATCAGAACTATACCCTGTATCCGGATCTGGCCCACAGCCAGCGCGGCGTCAATATCCTGCTGGATCTGCCTAGCGGCAACAACCTGAGTGAAAACCGCACGCCGCTGATGTACCAGGGGCTGCAGGTAGGCACCCTGACCAAGCTGACGTTGCAGCAGGACAGTAAAGTGGTCGGTGAACTGACCATCGATCCTTCGGTGGTCGATCTGATGCGCAGCGGCACCCGCATCGTGATGCGCAGCCCGCGCATCAGCCTCAACGACGCCAAGCTCAGCCAACTGCTGACCGGCACCACGCTGGAACTGGTGCCGGGTGAAGGCGAACCGCAGCAGCGCTTCAACGTGCTGGACAGCAGCGAAACGCTGTTGCAACAGCCTGGCGTGCTGACCGTCACGCTGAATGCGCCGCAAAGCTACGGTATCGACGTCGGGCAGCCACTGGTGGTGCACGGCGTGAAAGTCGGCCAGATCCTGAGCCGCACCCTGACCGCCGGCGGCGTGGTATTCACCGCCGCCATCGACGCCCAATACCGCGGCCTGCTGCACAAAGACAGCAAATTCGTGGTCAACAGCCGCCTCGACGTCAAGCTGGGCATCGACGGCATGGAAGTGCTCGGCGCCAGCGCTCAGGAGTGGGTAGACGGCGGCGTGCGCATTATTCCCGGCAGCAAGGGGGAACCGGGCGGCCAATACCCGCTGTACGCCAACAGCGAAAAAGCCGAGGAAGGCATCGTCGGCAACGCCCCTGCCACCACCCTGACCCTCAGCGCCACCAGCCTGCCGGATGTGCAGGCCGGCTCGGTGGTGCTGTATCGCAAATTCCAGGTGGGCGAAATCGTCAACGTTCGGCCGAAAGCCAACGAGTTTGAGGTAGACGTCTACATCAGCCCGGAATACCGCAAGCTGCTGACCCGCGAAAGCATCTTCTGGGCCGAAGGCGGCGCCAAGGTGCAGCTCAACGGCAGCGGGCTGACGGTGCAGGCTTCGCCGCTTAACCGCGCGCTGAAAGGCGCCATCAGCTTCGACAACCTGCAGGGCGTGACGCTCAACAAGGGCGCCAACCGCGTGCTGTACGCCAGCGAAACCGCCGCACGCGCGGTGGGCAGCCAAATCACGTTGAGAACCTACGATGCCAGCAAGCTGTCTGCGGGCATGCCGCTGCGCTACCTCGGTATCGACGTCGGCCAGGTGGAGTCACTGCAGCTGGCGCCGGAGCGCAACGAAGTGTTGGCCAAAGCGGTGCTGTATCCGGAATACGTGCAGACCTTCGCACGCTTGGGCAGCCGCTTCTCGATCGTTTCGCCGGAGATCTCCGCCGCCGGCGTCAGCAACCTCGATACCCTGCTCCAGCCTTATATCAACGTGGAGCCGGGGCGCGGCCGCGAGCTGCGCACCTTCGAGCTGCAACAAGCCAGCATCACCGACTCACGCTATCTCGACGGCCTGAGCGTGGTGCTCGATGCCGCCGAAACCGGCTCGCTGCAAATCGGTACGCCGGTGCTGTTCCGCGGCGTGGAGGTCGGCACCATCACCGGCTTCTACCTTGGCGCCATGTCCGACCGCGTGCACGTCGCGCTGCGCATCAGCAAGAAGTACCAGCATCTGGTGCGCAACAACAGCGTGTTCTGGCTGGCTTCAGGGTACAACCTGCAGTTCGGCCTGACCGGTGGCGTGATCAAGAGCGGCACCTTCCAGCAGTTCATCCGCGGCGGTATCGCCTTCGCCACGCCGCCGACCATACCGCTGGCGCCGAAAGCCACGCCGAACAAACACTTCCTGCTGAATCCGGAAGAGCCGAAGGACTGGAAAACCTGGGGCACCGCCATTCCTCGCGATTAAATTTCGCGTTTCCTCAGGGCCCGGCATTGCCGGGCCCTGTTTTTTTCCGCTTTGTGATAAACTCTCGTCCTTGTCTTTATTGCATTCTGAGAGTTCGCCCCGTGGCCAAATCCACCGCCGTTTTTCTGCCCCCCGCTTTCCTTGACGCCACCCGCGCCATCATGCCCGCCGAGCTGGCGATGGAAGATTTTATCGCCGCTTGCCAGCGTCCGCTGCGCCGCAGCTTGCGTGTCAACACGTTGAAAATCAGCGTCGCTGACTTCCTGGCGCTGGTGCAGGATTACGACTGGCGACTGGAGCCCATCCCCTGGTGCGCGGAAGGGTTCTGGATCGAGCGCGACGATGAAGAACTGCGCCTGGGCAGCGCCGCCGAACACCTGAGCGGCCTGTTCTACATTCAGGAGGCCAGTTCGATGCTACCGGTCAGCGCACTGTTCGCGGGCGGCACAACGCCGAATCGGGTGCTGGACGTGGCGGCGGCGCCAGGCTCCAAAACCACCCAGATCGCCGCGTTGATGAGCAATCAGGGCGGCATCGTCGCCAACGAATATTCCGCCAGCCGGGTAAAAGTGCTGCACGCCAATATCAGCCGCTGCGGCGTGAAGGACGTCGCGCTGACCCACTTCGACGGCCGGGTGTTCGGCGCCGCACTGCCGGAGAGCTTCGACGCCATTCTGCTCGATGCCCCCTGCTCCGGCGAAGGCGTGGTACGCAAGGATCCGGACGCCATGAGCAACTGGTCGCCACAGAGCGTGGCCGAGATCGCCGCCACCCAACGCGAACTGATCGACAGCGCGTTTCATGCGCTGGCACCGGGCGGCGTGATGGTTTACTCCACCTGCACACTCAATGCGCAGGAAAACCAGCAGGTGGTGCGTTGGCTGCTGAACACCTACGGTGACGCGGTCAGCGTCGAGCCGCTGGGTGAGCTGTTCCCCGGCGCCGACAAAGCGCTGACCGCCGAAGGCTTCCTGCACGTCTTCCCGCAGATTTACGACAGCGAAGGCTTTTTCGTCGCCCGCCTGCGCAAACAGCGCGCCGTGGCGCCGTTGGCGAAGCCGACCTACAAGGTGGGTAAATTCCCGTTCAGCCCGCTGTCCGGCAAAGAGGCGGCGCTGGTCGCCCAAGCCGCCGCCGCATCCGGCCTAACCTGGGGCGATGACAGCCGGCTGTGGGAGCGCGACAAGGAGATCTGGCTGTTCCCGGCCGAGCTGGAACCGCTGTTCGGCAAGGTGCGCTTCTCACGTATCGGCCTCAAACTGGCGGAACGTTTCCCGAAAGGTTTCCGCTGGCAGCACGAGGCGGCGATCGCGCTGGCCGGCACCGGCGGCAAACCACATTTCGAGCTGGACGCCGCGCTGGCGCAGGAGTGGTATCACGGCCGCGATCTCTATCCAGAACAGCCGCCGGCAGGCGATGAGTGCATCGTCACCTACCAAGGGCAACCGCTGGGCATCGCCAAGCGCATCGGCAGCCGCATCAAGAACAACCTGCCCCGCGAGCTGGTGCGCGACGGCGCGTTGGATTTTCACCAGTAATCGATTCGGTGCCGGGGAACCGCACTCCCCGGCGCCAAAATAACGCTAATAATATTCCTATCACCATTCGTTATTATTCTAATCATTTCTAAGTTGCACTATTACGCCTCCCCGCCGGTATTTCCCCGCCAATAGAGAAAAAAGTTTTTAGCCTTTAATCAAGACAATTTCGCGTTCTTATCCTATTAATTTAAATGTAAGTAAATTAATGCGTTCAACTCAGCTCTGGGTGGCGTTTTTGCGGGCTTTCTCTGACACGGCAAGGAATCATGATGAAAAAAACTCTGCTGGTTTTTATCTCGTTAGCACCTCTGCTGTGCATCAGTGGCACAGCCAGCGCAGCGGGCACTATTCAGGGCACGGTAGGTGTGACGATCACCATCGGCGCCGGCTGCGTGGTCACCGGCGGCAACAGTGCCGGCACTACCAATGACTTTGGTTCCATCAGCTTCGGCACCTACTCGTCGCTGGCTAACGTCATCACCGCCAGCGCCACCGGCAGCGGCGGCAGCGGCACCTTGGGGCTGAATTGCACCACTGGCACCAACTACACCGTGGCGCTGGACAATGGCCTCAACGCTACCGGTAGCCAGCGGCGGATGGCCAGCGGTGTGCCCGCTTACATCAACTATAATCTCTACCAAGACAGTGCCCACGCCGTGCCATGGAACAGCACCACCGGCGTGCTGACCGGCACCGGCACCGGCTCGGCGGTGCCATTGATCGTCTACGGTCTGGTGCCCGCCGCGGGCACTACCCCGGCGGCAGGCGTGTACAGCGATACCGTCACCATGACCGTGACCTGGTGATGCTCACCGACAACGGGGGCGCCACCACGGCGCTCCTTATTCATTAATGCAATAATATTTCCATCAACCCTATGATTATTCAATAACATGATCACCCCTGATGTTTTTCGCCGCCTCCAACCTGCGATCTCGCTTAAAAATAAATAAAGTTTTTAATCTTTCGCCAAGACATTCCCCCATTATTATTCTATTAATTAATCTGTGAATAGATTAATGCATTTGACTCATTTTTCGGGCTTTTTGGCAGGCTTCTCTACTACGGCAAGGAACCATGATGAAAAAGACTCTGGCGGCATTAACCTCGGCAGCGGCCCTGCTGTGCACCTCTGGCGCCGCCTTCGCGGCAGGCACCATTCAGGGCACGCTGGGCGTGACTCTGACCATCGGCGCCGGCTGCGTCGTTACCGGCGGCAACAGCTCGGGCACCACCAACAACTTCGGCTCCATCAGCTTCGGCACCTACTCCTCGCTGGCTAACGTCATCACCGCCAGCGCCACCGGCAGCGGCGGCACTGGCACGCTGGGTCTGAACTGCACCACCGGCACCAACTACACCGTGGCGCTGGACAACGGCCTCAATGCCTCCGGCAGCCAGCGGCGCATGGCCAGCAGCGTACCCGCCTACATCAGCTATAACCTCTACCAGGACAGCGCCCACGCAGTGCCGTGGAACAGCACCACCGGCGTGCTGACCGGCACCGGCACCGGCTCGGCGGTACCGCTGATCGTCTACGGTCTGGTACCCGCGGCGGGCACCACCCCGGCCGCCGGCGCGTACAGCGATACCGTCACCATGACCGTCACCTGGTAGCATGACGCGCCTGACCGTCACCTGCATGCTGCTGTCGTTGGCGGGCGTTTGCCGCGCTGACGTCAGCACTGCGACGGTGGGCGTCAGCGCCACCTTGGTCAAGTCCTGCGTCGCCGGCACCACCAGCGGCGGCAACACCACGTTCGGCACCTTCAACTTCGGCACGGTTTATTTCCTCAATACGGCGATAAAGGTAACCGGCCAGGCAAATGCCGGCGCACTGCAGATCAACTGCAACAACGGCACCAGTTACACGGTGCTGCTCAGCGGCGGACAGAGTGGCAATACCGCTGCGCGCTATCTGCAAAGCGCGGCGGGCGCACGCGTGAACTACAACCTGTATACCAGCGCCAGCTACGCCACCGTCTGGGATAACGTCACCGGCGTAACGCAAACCGCCACCGGTCAAAGCGTCTGGCTGCCGGTGTACGGCCTGATCCCGGCGCAGGCGACACCGGCGACGGGCGCCTATACGGATACGGTACAGGTGACGATAAATTGGTGATTAAAGGAACGCTGCGTACCCTGCTGCTGGCGGCGCTGATCGGCGCCCCGACGGCCCGTGCCGATACCGTCAGCCAGGGCTTCACGGTCAACGCTTCGATCATCAAAGGCTGTGTGCTCGGCAGCGGCGTCACCAACGTTACCTCGTTCGGCAGCATGAGCTTCGGCCAGGTGGCGTCCTTGAGCAGTCCGATAAAAATCGTCTCGAGCGCCGGCGCCGGCTCCATTTTGATCCGCTGCAATCCTGGGCTCAGCGTCACCCTGGGGTTGAACGTCGGCAATAACGTCACCGGCTCCATCGCCGGCGGGCGAAAACTGTTGAACTCGGTGACCTCGGAAACGCTGGTGTACCAGCTCTACCAGGATGCCAACTACGCCGTTGTGTGGGGCGACGGCGGCAACGGCGGTGCCGTCCAAACCGTCTCCTCTACCGGCGGCACGCAAGAAATAAAAATCTACGCCAGTTTAATGGCGAGCAACACCTTGCCCACCAGCGGCACCTACAACGATACGGTCTTAGTGACGGTGAGTTATTGAGCTTTTAAAAAGGATTACATTATGCGTAGTACTCTGCTTCGCCTGCCCCTGCTGGCAGGATTGCTGTTAGCCGGTCAATCGCAGGCCTTCGCCGCCGCCTCCATTCTGATTTGGCCTATCGATCCGGCGATTGAAGACAACCAGCAGGCGACGGCCCTGTGGCTGGAAAACCGCGACAGCAAACCGGTCTATATGCAGATCCGCGTGCTCGGCTGGCAACAAACCGGCGGTAAGGACGACTACCGCAACCAGAGCGAAGTGGTCGCCAGCCCGCCGGTCGCCACCATTCTTCCCGGCAAACGCCAGCTGATTCGCCTGATTAAGCAGACCCCGGTCGCCGCCGGGCAAGAACGGGCTTACCGAATACTGGTTGACGAAGTGCCAATCAAGGATAAAGACGGCGCGGCGCCAGACAAGGGCGCGCAGATGGGGTTGAAATTCCAGATGCGTTATTCGGTGCCGCTGTTCGTCAGCGGCAAAGGCGTCTGGACCAAGCAAGACTTCGAACACCCGCGCGACTATGCCACCGCCAACCAGCCGAAGCTCAGCTACCGGCTGCTGCAACAAAACAGCCAGCGCTGGCTCGACGTGCGCAACGACGGCATCGTGCATGCTCGCCTGTCGCAGGTCAGCATCCAGGGTAAGCCGCTCAACAACGGGCTGCTGGGTTATGTACTGCCGGGTTCGCAAATGCGCTTCGCTCTGCCGCCTTCGGGCAGTTTCGCTGCCGGCAAGCTGCAGGCGATGGTCAACGACAACAAGCAACCCGTAACCATCCCGTCTTACTAAACCTGAGACGCAGGTGAAGCGGAACTTCTCGCCGGCCACCCGCGGCATGCAGCTCAAGCCGCTGGCCCTGGCCATACTCTGCATGGCAGTTGAGCTGTGGCCCACGCACGCCGCCGCCGACGATCTGCCGCCGCCGCCCCGCGCCATCAGCATGCCGGACACCACGCTGTATCTGGAGCCAGTGGTGAACGGCCGCCAGACAGGTAAAGTGGTGCCGGTCATCTACCGCAGCGGCCACTACTATTTGACGCCGCAGCAACTGAGCGATGCCGGTCTGCCGGTGGCCGACAAGCAGGCGAAAGAGATCGCCGTCGATCAACTTGACCAGGTCGACGTCACCTACAGTGGCGAAACGCAGCAGCTGTTGATCTCGGTGCCCAACGACTGGCTGCCCAAGCAAACCTTTGGCGACGCCAATCCGGAACAACGTCTGCCGGCGCAAAGCAGCCTGGGCTTCTTGCTGAATTACGACGCCTACGTCAGCCAGAGCGGCGGCCGCGGCAATCCGGGTTATTTCTCCGCCTGGAGCGAACAACGGCTGTTCGACGGCTTCGGCGTTATCGCCAATACCGGCATTTTCCGCAGCAGCTTCAACGGCGAGACCGCCGCGCAGCAAAACAATCGCTATATCCGCTACGACAGCAGCTGGCGCTACAGCGACGACGACACCATGCTCAGCTATACCGCCGGCGATCTCACGACCGGCTCGCTGCCCTGGACCAGTTCGGTGCGCATCGGTGGCCTGCAGGTGGCGCGCAACTTCGCCACGCGGCCGGATCTGATTACCTATCCGCTGCCGCAGTTCTCCGGCCAGGCCGCCGTGCCGAGCAGCGTCGATCTTTACATCAACAGCTATAAGAATACTTCCGTCAGCGTGAACCCCGGCCCGTTCACCCTGAATACCGTGCCTTACATCAACGGCGCCGGCCAGGCGACGGTGGTCACCACCGACGCGCTCGGCCGCCAGATCAGCACCACGGTGCCGTTCTATGTCGCCAGCTCGCTGTTGCAGGCCGGGCTGAGCGATTTCAGCCTGTCGGCAGGAGCGCTGCGCCAAAACTACGGCTACCGTTCTGCAGACTACGGCCAATGGGTGGCCAGCGGCAGTGGGCGTTACGGCGTCACTGATTGGTTGACGCTCGAAGGGCGGGCGGAAGGCGCTGCCGAGCTGGCGGTCACCGGCGCCGGCGCGGGCGTGCGCCTGGGGCAGTTAGGGGTACTCAACGCCTCCTACAGTTACAGCCAGGCGGGCAGCGATGCCTTCAATGCCCCGCCGGTCACGCCCCTTTATTACGATCCGATCACCGGCCAACCGGTACAGCAACCGGATGCCGGGCCGGTTTATCAGTACACCGGCCGCCACGGCGATCAGACCAGCCTGAGCTATACCTACAGCAACCAATATTTCAGCCTCAATGCCCAACGGGTACTGCGCAGCGCGGACTTCGGCGACCTCTCCACCTACAAGAGCAGCTACCGCCTGAGCCGCCGCACCGATCAACTGACCGGCAGCATTGGCCTGAACCGCTTCGGCAGCCTGGGTGCCGGCTATTTCGACGTGCGCGACGCCATCGGCCAACGCACCCGCCTGGTCAACCTGTCGTACAGCCTGACGCTGTGGCGCAATATCAGCCTGTATGCCTCGGCGAACCGCGAGATCAGCGGCGACGGCTACAGCTCGCAGTTGCAGATCAGCATTCCGTTCGATGCCTGGGGCACCGCCAACGTCAGTACCGCCCGCGACGCCGGCAACCGCTGGAGCGAACGCGTCGCCTACAGCCGCGCCGCGCCGACCGACGGCGGTTTCGGCTGGAACCTGGCCTACGCCGGCGGTCAAGGCAGCGACAGCGATTACCGCCAGGCGGATCTGACCTGGCGCACCTCGCTGTTGGAAACCCGCGCCGGGCTGTACGGCAACCGTAACGATTACACCCGCTGGGGCGAAGTCAGCGGTTCGCTGGTGGCGATGAACGGCGGCGTATACGCCACCAACACCATCAACGACGCCTTTGCCCTGGTTTCGACCAACGGCTACGCCGGCATTCCGGTCAGCTACGAGAACCAGCGCATCGGCGTCACCAACGACAAAGGCTACCTGTTGGTGCCCACCGTCACTTCGTATTACCACGCCAAATTCCAGATTGATCCGCTCAATCTGCCGGCGGACGTCAATTTGCCGTCGGTAGAAAAAACCGTCGCCATTCGCGATCACAGCGGCTACCTGGTCGAATTCCCCGTCCAGCGCCTTTCCGCCGCCGACGTGGAGCTGGTCGATACGCAAGGCAAACCGCTGGCCAACGGCAGCCAGGTGGCGGTGATCGGCAGCAATCAACAAAGCTATGTCGGGTGGGATGGCATGACCTATATCGACCCGGTGCAGCAGCACAACCGGCTGAGCGTGATCCCGGCCGACGGCGGCGCGCCGTGCCAGGTCAGCTTCAGCCTGGCCAATCCGCAGGGGCTACAGCGCGTCGGTCCCCTCGTCTGCCAATAACACACGGAGAAGAAGAACGATGTATCGGCAAGTGAAAATTCTTTTGGCGGCGTTGCTGCTGATGTGCGGGCAACGCGCGCTGGCAGACTGCGCCACCACCAACGGCACGGTGACCCTGCCCAGTAGCAACTCCTTCGCCGTCTACAATGGCCAGATCAGCGCCCAGGGGACCGCCGGGCTCAACTGTACCGGGCTGGGGCTCAATCTGTTGACGCAAAACACCGTCACGGTCAAGATCGCCTCCACCACCAACAATATGGCCCTGCTGAACGGCAACGGCTCCGGCGATAAAATTTCCTATCTCATCTACCCGGATGCCAACTACCAGTACCCCTACAGCGTCGGCCAGACCATCGACTACAGCTCGCTGAACCTGCTGTCGCTGATCCTGATCTCTTCCAACGTCAACTTTCCGGTGTACATCAAAACCGTGGCGGGGGCGAACGTTAGCGCCGGCACCTACACCGACACCATCAACCTGGTGTGGAACTACCATATCTGCGGCCTGGGCCTGATAGGGCTGTGCATCTGGTGGGACGGCACCAACCAACCCAGCACCGTGACCGTCACCGCGGTCATCACCAAAAGCTGCCTGATCAATACCGCCAACAACGTCAACTTCGGCAGCATGGCGCTGGTGGGGCAATTCAACCCGATCAACCAGAGCATCACCCTGACCTGCACCAAATCCCAGTCATACAGCTCCTACTTTACCAACGGCAACAACCCCATCACCGGTTGGCGGCAAATGCTCAGCGGCACCAGCAACTTCCTGCAGTATCAGATCTACCTGCCCAACACCAGCACCGTGTGGGGCAGCACCAACGCGCAAAGCGGCACCGGCACCGGCCTGGCGCAAAGCATTCCCTTTACCGCCGCCATCAACCCGGCGCAGACCGAAGTGCCGGTCGGTACCTATCAGGATAACGTCAGCTATGTCGTGACCTATTAGCCTGGCCGCTAGCCGCTCAGGAAGAATGTTGCCAGAATGTATTTTTTATGTGGCATTTTTTGCTCATTTGACTATGCTCATACCGATGGCCTTACTGGTCTAACCTCCTACCACATCATTGAGCAAGGAGTTCCCATGAGCAAAACCGTCGTAAAAATTGGCAGCTTCGAGGTCGATGACGCGCATCTTCACGCTGGCGCCGACCGCGCCGGCACCCTGAGCATTCCCTGCAAGTCCGATCCGGATCTGTGTATGCAGCTCGACGGCTGGGATGAACACACCAGCATTCCGGCGATCCTTGATGGCAAACAGTCGTTGCTGTACAAGCAGCACTACGATCGACAGGCGGACGCCTGGGTGATGCGGCTGGCATGAAAATACGCCAGGCCTGCTGACGACGCGCTGCTTTCATCGGAAACAGCGCGTTTTTTTATGCGATGGCGATGCCGCGGCCGGCAAAGAAAGGGGCGAAGCGGCTGAGTGGCAGTTGTACCCGCTCGCGCGTCGCCGGGCTGTCGCCCGAAGGGTTGTGGAAGGTCACGCTTTGCGCATCGGCGGCGGTGATCAACACCAGATGCCCACCCCGCTGCGGCGGCACGCTCTCGGGCCGGCGAATGGAAGGGTGCACCGAGGCGATAAAGTAGCGGCATACGCTGAACAGCGCCGACACATCGGCAGCCTCCAGCCCCACCTTCACCTCCGCTTGCAGCGCAAACTGCTCGCGCACATACTCGACGAACGGCGCGTAAATCAGCCCTTTGATCCGCTCCCCCTCGCGCACATAGGCACCGTAAGGCAGGCTGCGCCGCGCCAACTCCAGCAGCGGCGGCGCTTCGCCGTCACGGTGGCCCAGCACCATTTTCAGACAGGCCATGCCGCACACATGGTTGGCCCACTCGACGTACTCCGCCCGATCGCGGGCGCCGCTGCGCGCCCAATTCTCGTCCTGCGCCAGCGTAGCGCGGCCGGCGATCAGATCGGCAGCCAGCTCTGGGCTCGCCCACTGGCATTCGTAGGGAACGGCGCGCATCCGTTTAGAACTTATCGACGACTTTGAAATTCATCAGCACCAGCGTCATATCCGGCGAGAACAAATCGTACTCTTCGAAGAAGCGCTGCAGCTCTTTGCGCCAATGCGCCAGCGAACGATCGCCCTCGCCTTCGGCAAAGGCGTGCGCTTCATCGACCTGATCGTAAGTTTTCATTTCCACTGCGGTCAGTTCAACCGCGCAGACCGGTTCACCTTTGCCGTCCACCACCAGGAACAGATCGCCGGCCTGCGGGATCCCTTCGCCGTCCAGGTTGGAACAGGTGGCCGTTTTGGTGCCATTGAGGATCAATTGCACCACTTCATCGGCCTGCTGCTCGGTGTCGCCGAACGCCCAGCGCTCAAGGTGTTCGTATTTCTGAGGAATTGCCGTCGCCATGTTTATACCTTTTGGAAAAATGCATCAATGCAGACAGGATAGTACAACGTATTACCGGCCGTCTGCATCCGTCGCAGGCGCGACTGCGCGTTCCGCCACCGCCGCCTTTACGAGTTTTTACCGTTCTTCGCTGTGCCTGCCGCGCAACCGGGCGCATACTGTGAACATTATTCACCCAATGGCAACCGCCAGGCGGCAATATGCGACAAGACGACATCGATGCTGACGATACCTTCAGCGATTTACTCAACGGCGTCGCCCTGGTGACGCTTTTCCTCATCACCCTCGCCGGCGGGTGGTACCTCAGTTAAGGGGGCAACGTGGCAACAAAGCGCATGGGCAACAAACTCAGTAAAATGGTCGTAGTGCTCCTGCTGATCTGCCTGGCGTTGCTGCTGTTGCGTTGGGCGGCGATAGCGTTCGGCTAACCCGCAAAGCGACGCCGGCCAAGCGCCGGCGTCCTGTTCACCGTCGCTGCGGCACCGCGGTCGGCTCAAGCAACTCCCGCAAATAGGCCAGACGCGCCTCCCCCTGCGGTAACCAGCGGCGGCACAGCCAATGCTGCGTTTCACCCGTGCGGCTCAGGCGGTAGTACTCCGCCAAGGTTTCGACCCAGTTCATGATGTGTTCTCCTGCTTTTCGACACCGCAAGTATTGAGCGTAAAAACCAGAAGAAATACTGATGGCTTGTTTTTTATGCTTCCTGTTTTAGACGGCCGGTAGCGAAGCCGCAGCTCAACTGCTACATTGGGCAAAAATCAACCAACCGAGGTAGGCCATGACGTTCTCGGAACAGGAGATTAAACCCGTATGGGATGAGGTCGCACGCCTGATCGGCGACGGCGTGATGCAGCTGCGCCATCGCGGCGAAGCGCTGTCGGTGGAAACGCTGGAAAAACATCTGGCGCGACAGCTGGCGGACAGCAACGATATCGAGCGGCGCATTCTGCTCGGCGCCGCCATCAACATGCTGAAAGGCGGAAAATGAATCGCCAACCGAAAAGGTTGGCGATTCGACAGAAGCCCGAGGTATGCAAGCCCGGCCCTCTGCGCGCTACTATGTCACGCTAATATGACGGAATTAATAGGAATTGTCGGGTTTTTATCCAAAACGCCCTATTTTTGTTGCTTGCATCAGGCCTATATGGGATTAGCAAAAAACGCATAAAAAAACCGGGGCAATCCAACCCCGGCTATCCATAAGAAACTCTGGACTCAGACTAACCAACCGAGCAGCAGCGTCGCGCCAATGACCGTGGAAGCACCGCCGATGCGCGTGGCGATTTGGGCGAACGGCATCAGCCCCATACGGTTCGACGCCGACAGGATCGCCACGTCACCGGTGCCGCCCAAACCACTGTGACAACAGGTGACGATCGCCGCTTCCACCGGGAACATCTTCAGGTAAGGCGCAATCAGGAAACTAACCAGCCCCATCGACAGCACCACCGAGCCACAGACCACCACATAACCGACCGAGAACACCGCCACCACGCTTTCCAGCGGCACATACAGCATGCCCAGACCGATCATCAGCGGCCACACCAACGCCGTGGAGACGAACTTATAGAAACTGTGCGCGCCGGTTTCCATCGAGGCCGGGATCACCCGACAGTACTTGCACAACACCGCGAACAGGATCATCAGCACCGGGCCGGGAATATGCACGATGTGTTCGAACAGACCACCGACGATGAAGAAGGCGCAGATCACCAGCAGCCCGCCCCCCATCAGTTGAAAATCGACGTTGCCGCTTTGCTCCTTGATGGCGAACATCGCGTTCTCCTGTGCCGAACGGATCAGCATGCCGTCGCCGCTCAGCGCCTTGCGCTGCATGCCGATGCGCGCAAGCACCCCGGCGGTCACGATGGCGAAGATGTTGCCCAGCACCGCCGCCGGCGCCAGCTGTGCGACGTAGACGTCAGGCGTCGATCCCAGGATCGCCGAATAGGCCAACGACAGCGGTAAAATCCCCTCGCCGATGCCGCCGCCGATGATTGGCACGATGATAAAGAAGAAGGTGTGATAGAAGGTAAAACCGAACAGCTTGCCCACCAGCAGCCCGGTGATCACCGCCGTGATCGTGCCCACTACCAACGGCACGAACATGCGAATCATCCCCTGGATCAGAATCACCCGGTTCATGCCGAGAATGCTGCCGACTACCAGACTGGCGATGACGAAATACAGCAGGTTGGCGTCTTTCATCAACAGATGAACGGTGCCCATGACGTTAGGCTGCAAGACATTGAAATAGACCAGCACCGACGGCACCATCAAACACAGAATGGCCGGCCCGCCGATATCGCGCAGCACGGGAATGCTTTTTCCCAACTGCGCCAGCGCAAAACCCAGCGTCATTATCACCGCCAGGCCGCCGATCATATTCTTCGGCAGGAAGTTGGCGTAGGCGGAAATCGCCACGATCGCGCAAATCGTGATAAACAACGCGATCGGTACCGCGCCGATATCTATTTGACGAATTTGATTAATTAACCCTGAGGATTCGGACGATGCCGCATTTTTATCACAGGTCAGTTCTGCATTTATCTGTTTCATTATTCACCCTGCTGACAAGCGTACAGTACGGTTAGATTCACCTGGCGCAACGCTCCTGCCATAGCCAAGCAAAAACAAATGATTACGAAAAATCCTATTGTGGATTTCGCTTTTTCTAATAAGAAATAAAACAGTAGACAGCCATGACGATATGATAAAAAATAAAAATGCAAAACTAAATTACGCTGGCAGAATTCAATATTGTGAGCCCCCACCAAGGTTGAATTTAATTAATTATCGTCAGCGTTTTGTAATTAAAGTAATCGAGTTTAAATTCGCTGCTATGCTATAGGAGGGCAATAAATCCCCCTGTTTTATTAATAAAGAACCGGAAACGCATTAGCTGAATCCGGTCAGCTTGATCCGAACCTTAATCCTGCGCGCGGCACCGCACGGGAAAGAGGCATAATATGACTCATAAGGAAGTAGAATATGTCTTCACGCGCTGTTACCCCACAAACCCTCGCTCGCTACGGCATCCATCAGGCCGCCGACGTCGTCTATAACCCCAGCTATGAATTGCTGTTCGCCGAAGAGACCCGCGCCGACCTGCCGCCGCTGGAACGCGGCACCCTCACCCAACTGGGTGCGGTCAACGTCGCGACCGGTGAATTCACCGGCCGCTCGCCGAAGGACAAATACATCGTGCGCGACGACACCACGCGCGATACCGTCTGGTGGTCGGACAACGGCACCGGCAAGAACGACAACCAGCCGCTCTCGCCCGAAGTCTGGCAGCATCTGAAAACCTTGGTGGGCAACCAGCTCTCCGGCAAGCGTCTGTTCGTGGTGGACGCATTCTGCGGCGCCAACGCCGACACGCGCCTGAAAGTGCGTTTCATCACCGAGGTGGCCTGGCAGGCGCACTTCGTGAAAAACATGTTTATTCGTCCGAGCGACGCAGAGCTGGCGGACTTCGAGCCGGACTTCGTGGTGATGAACGGCGCCAAATGCACCAACCCGGACTGGCAGCAGCAAGGGCTGCATTCGGAGAACTTCGTCGCCTTTAACCTGACGGAACGCATGCAGCTGATCGGCGGCACCTGGTACGGCGGCGAGATGAAGAAAGGCCTGTTCTCAATCATGAACTATCTGCTGCCGCTGAAGGGCATCGCCTCGATGCACTGCTCGGCCAACGTCGGCGAGCAAGGCGATGTGGCGGTGTTCTTCGGCCTTTCCGGCACCGGCAAGACCACCCTCTCCACCGATCCGAAGCGCCAGCTGATCGGCGATGACGAGCACGGCTGGGACGACGACGGCGTGTTCAACTTCGAAGGCGGCTGCTACGCCAAGACCATCAAGCTGTCGCCGCAGGCGGAGCCGGAAATCTATCAGGCGATCCGCCGCGATGCGCTGCTGGAAAACGTTACCGTGCTCGCCGACGGCAGCATCGACTTCGATGACGCCAGCAAAACCGAGAACACCCGCGTCTCCTACCCGATTTATCACATCGAGAACATCGTCAAGCCGGTGTCCAAAGCCGGACACGCGCGCAAGATCATCTTCCTGACCGCCGACGCCTTCGGCGTGCTGCCGCCGGTATCGCGCCTGACGCCGGAGCAGACCCAGTACCATTTCCTGTCCGGCTTCACCGCCAAGCTGGCCGGCACCGAACGCGGCATCACCGCGCCGACGCCGACCTTCTCCGCCTGCTTCGGCGCCGCGTTCCTGACGCTGCATCCGACGCAGTACGCCGAAGTGCTGGTGAAACGCATGGAGGCCGCCGGCGCCCAGGCTTACCTGGTCAACACCGGCTGGAACGGCAGCGGCAAACGCATCTCGATCAAAGATACGCGCGGCATCATCGACGCCATTCTGAATGGCGACATTGAACAGGCCGAGACCTTCACGCTGCCAATCTTCGGGCTGAACGTGCCGACCGCGCTGCCGGGCGTCGATCCGTCGATTCTCGATCCGCGCAAAACCTACGCCGACGAATCGCTGTGGCAGGAAAAGGCGCAGGATCTGGCGCAGCGCTTTATCGATAACTTCGCCAAATATACCGTCACCCCGGCGGGCGAAAAACTGGTGAATGCCGGGCCTAAACTGTAAACCGCGCCCCTCCGTTCAAGGGCCGATTCGTCGGCCCTTTTTTGTTTTCCTGTTTCCCCAGCAAACCCGGCATCAACAACGCAGCGTCGTTTCCAGCACGTCCGGCCGCGAGCCGGCGCCGCTGCTCTGGTGAATCGCGCCTCACAGTTCCCGCTGAAATCAATTGATTGTTTTGTCGTATAAATTTAGAACTGACGAACAATAATTCAAATGAATGGGAACGGGGATGAATCAACAGACTCTCGACGCGCGTCGCTCGCGTCAGGCGTTGCTGGCCGGCTCGGTCGGCAACTTTATCGAATGGTACGAGTTCGGGGTATACGGGTTCCTGGCCACCGTTATCGCCGCCAATTTTTTCACGCTGCAGGGTGAAAATGAAATCACCAGCCTGATCCTCACCTACGCCGCCTTCGCGCTGGCGTTTTTCTGCCGGCCGATCGGCGCGGTGATATTCGGCCGCATCGGCGACCGCATCGGCCGTCGCCCGACGCTGATTGCGGTCCTGCTGTTGATGACACTGGCCACCGCGCTGATCGGCGTCATGCCGACCTATGCTTCAATCGGCGTCGCCGCCCCGCTGCTGCTGACGCTGCTGCGCATGTTTCAAGGGCTGTTCGCCGGCGGTGAATTCGGCGGCGCCGTGTCGCTGATGACCGAGTTCGCCCCCAAGGGCAAGCGTGGGCTGTTCGGCGCCTGGCAATCGCTGACCGTCGCGCTCGGCCTGCTCGCCGGGGCTGGGCTGGTGGCGCTGCTGGCCGCGCTGCTCAGCGCGCAGCAGCTGCATGACTGGGGCTGGCGCATTCCCTTCCTGTTGGCGCTGCCGATGGGCGCCGTGGCGCTGTGGCTGCGGCTCAAGCTAGAGGAAACGCCCACGTTCACCCAGGCGCAGCAACATGCGGAACACGCCGCCGCGCCGCCTGAGGCGAAGCTGGGCGGCGTGGTGAAAACCATTCTGATCGGCATCGGCCGCATGATGGGCTGGTCGGCCGCCGGCTATACCTTCCTGGTGGTGATGCCTTCCTATTTGCAAACTTCATTGCACGCCACCTTCCAGCAGGCGCTGGTAGCGACGGTGCTGGCCAACGTCGGCTTCGCCCTGACCATTCTGCCGGCGGGCATGATCAGCGACAAACTCGGGCGTAAAACGGTGATGCTGACGGCGGTGGCGGCGGTGATCCTGTTCACCTTCCCGCTGCTGCACCTGTTGCAGGATGCGCAAAGTTCACTGTGGGCCAAAGGGCTGGCGGTGATGATCGCCGGTGCCGTGGTTGGCCTGCTGGCCGGTCCCGGCCCGGCGATGCTGGCGGAGATGTTCCCGACCCGGGTGCGTTATACCGGTTTGGGGTTGGCTTACTCGCTGTCCAATGCGGTGTTCTCCGGCTCGGCCGGATTGATTATCACCGGCCTCATCAAACAGACCGGCAATATCGACATTCCCGCCTATTACGTAGTTGCCACCTCGGTGGTCAGCCTGTTTGCGCTGATGACGCTGCGCCGCGACGATCATCTACGATCGCTGAACGAACGTTAATCCTCCGGGGGCGCATCGCCCCCTTGCCAACTCGTGACCTCGATCACAAGGCATAAATGTTAACGTTAACTTTTGTGATTAACATCGCACGCGTGATATCTGCTGGCTTCACCCCCTTTCAAGTTAACGTTAACAATAGAGTTAACTTCACTCACCGGGGCCCTACCCATGAACCGCGAAACTAAAAAATATTACGTGCTGCTCAGCGGCCTGCTGTTCTTCTTTTTCTTCACCTGGTCTTCCAGCTTTTCGCTGATCTCGCTGTGGCTAAATCAGAAGATCGGCCTGAAAGGCGCCGAAACCGGCCTGATCTTCTCCGCTATCTCGTTGGTGGCGCTGTGCGCACAGCCGCTGTACGGGTTTATTCAGGACAAACTTGGGCTGCGCAAGCACCTGCTGCAGTTTCTCGGCGTGATGCTGCTGCTGACAGGCCCATTCTTTATCTACGTTTACGCCCCGCTGCTGGCGAGCAGCCTGCCGCTCGGCGCGCTGGTCGGAGGGGTATTTATCGGCGCCACCTTCTTCGCCGGCATCGGCGCGCTGGAATCTTATACCGAGCGAGTCAGCCGCATCAGCGGTTTCGAATTCGGCCGCGCCCGCATGTGGGGATCGCTCGGCTGGGCCAGCGCCACCTTTTTGGCCGGTTTTATCTTCAATATCGATCCCAACATCAATTTCTGGCTGGCCTCCGCCGCCGCCGTGGTATTCCTGTTGTTGCTCAGCCAGGTGCGCGAGCTGAAGCCGAACGCCATGGCCGGCCTGGCGTTCGGCAAACCGGAAAATCTGCGGCTACAGGATGCACTGGCGCTGCTGCGTATGCCGGGCTTCTGGGCGCTGGTAGTGTTTGTACTCGGTATCAGCGTGTACAACGTTTTCGATCAGCAATTTTCGGTCTACTTCGCCTCGCAGTTCGCTTCTCGCGAACAGGGCAACGAGATGTACGGCTTCCTCAACTCGCTGCAGGTCTTCCTCGAAGCCGGCGGCATGTTCCTGGCGCCGCTGCTGGTGAACCGCATCGGCGCCAAACAGGGGTTGCTGCTGGCCGGTGGCGTGATGGCGCTGCGCATGTTCGGTTCAGGCTTGGTCAGCGGCGCATTGATGATCTCCGCCATGAAACTGCTGCACACCGTAGAGTTGCCGATCCTGCTGATCGCTATCTTCAAATACATCGCCAGCCGCTTCGACAGTCGCCTCTCCTCAACGCTTTACCTGGTGGGCTTTCAGTTCATCACCCAGGTGATGGCCAGCTTCCTGTCGCCGCTGGCAGGCTACGGGTATGACCGCATCGGCTTTGCCGACACCTATCTGCTGATGGGGTGCGCGGTCGCCGTCACGACGCTTGTTTCCTGTTTCCTGCTGCGCGGCGAACGTTCCGCCAACGCAGTCCCCTTTCAATCCGCCATTAAATCAAGTGAGTCTGTCCAATGAACACTGCCTTAGCTCAAGCCGACCATGCGGTCGAAGCCCTGCGCGCAGAGCGCCGAGACGATTACTACCCGCAGTTTCATCTCTCGCCGCCCGCCGGCTGGATCAACGATCCCAACGGCCTGATCTGTATTGACGGCGTCTATCATGCCTTCTTCCAGCATCACCCCTATAGCGAGCACTGGGGCCCCATGCACTGGGGGCACGCGACCAGCCGCGATCTGATCCGCTGGCAGCACCAGCCCATCGCCCTGGCACCCGATGCGCCCTATGACAAAGACGGTTGCTTTTCCGGCTGCGCTGTGGACGACAACGGCGTGCTGACGCTGATTTACACCGGCCACGTGTGGCTGGGCGAGCCCGGCGACGACAGCCAGGTGCGGGAAGTGCAATGTCTCGCCACCAGCGAAGACGGCATACGCTTCGTCAAGCACGGGCCGGTGCTGGCCCCGCCGAGCGGCATTCAGCATTTTCGCGATCCGAAAGTCTGGCGCGAGAACGGCGAATGGTGGCTGGTGGTCGGTGCCAAAGAAAACGGCCTGGGCCAGGTGCGCCTGTACCGTTCTGCAGATCTGCGCGCCTGGCGCTTCGACCGGGTGCTGGCCGGCGCGCAGGCGGCGCATCAAGGGTATATGTGGGAATGCCCGGATTTCTTCCCGCTGGGGGAACAACACCTGTTGCTGTTTTCACCGCAGGGGCTGGCGGCACAGGGCTATCGCTACCGCAATCGCTTCCAGAGCGGCTATCTGCTCGGCCACTGGCGGCCGGACAGCGACTTTAGGGTGACCCAACCCTTCTGCGAACTGGATGCCGGCCACGATTTCTATGCGCCGCAGACCTTCACCGCCGCCGACGGCCGTCGGCTGCTGTTTGCCTGGATGGATATGTGGGAATCCCCAATGCCCAGCAAGGCACACCGTTGGGCGGGCGCCCTCACCCTACCGCGTGAGCTGACGCTGGCCGCCGACGGCAGTGTCCGCATGAACCCGGCTCGTGAACTCACGGCGCTGCGCCGAGAATCGCACACGTTTTTGGCACAGACGCTGACCAATCAGCATCTGCCGCTAGCGGACGACGTGCAGGAACTCACCCTGACGTTGAGACCGGCCGACAACGACGCCGAGCGTTACGGGCTGGCCATCGGGAGTGCGGCACGGCTGTTCGTCGACAATCAGGCGCACCGGCTGGTGCTGGAACGTTTTCATGAAAACCGAGCCCTGTGCACCTGCCGCAGCGTGCCGCTGCCAGAAGATGACAGCCTGTCGCTACGGATCTTCATTGACCGCTCATCGCTGGAGATCTTCGTCAATCAGGGGCAGGCCTGCCTAACCAGCCGAATTTATCCGACGGCGGGCGATCGCCACCTCAGCCTGTTTGCCGAAGGCGGCCAGGCACAGTTCGAGCCCATCACAGGATGGCGGTTGGCAAGCATCTGGGGATAATGGGAATGAGCACCGGGCGCGCAGCGACGCACCCGGTGTGGCTACAGCGAACCACGCTCCAACAGCGGGCAAGGCACTTTCACCGTCTCACGCTGCTCACGCTGCTCAATCACATGCAGCGCCGCAAGGCGGCCCAGCTCGTAATGCGGCAGCTGTACCGTCGTCAGTGCCGGCAGGAACAGCTCGCCGGTGCCGACCATATTGTCGTAACCCAGCACCGCCACCTGTTGCGGTATCCGCCATCCTTGCGCCAGCAATACCTGATACACCAGAAAGGCTATCCGATCGTTCCCGCACACCACGACGTCGCAATCGCCCCGCCCCGCAGAGAAATGCCGCTCCAGCAACGCGACGCAATCGCGATAGCTTTGGTCGCCGCCGCTCAGATCGAGGTGATACTGCCGTAGCTGTTCAACATCGCGCCCCGCTTCGCGCCAGGCGCGTTCCAGACCGCGACGGCGCAGGCCCGCCGCCAGCGTATCCACCGGTAAATGAATGCACAGTGGCGCGCGATAGCCTTTGGCGATCAGCGCGCGCGTGGCGTCATACTGCCCTTGCTCGTCATCAGGAATGTAGCTGGCGATCGAATGCGCCGGGCTGACGCAGTTGGCCAGCACCAGCTTTTTGTCCAGCAGTTTGGCCGGCAATGTCACCTCGCGCAGCCCCATCGTGGTGAAGATCACCCCATCCGGACGATGCGCCAGCAGCAGATCGACGGTCTGTTCGGCGTTGTCGTCGGCAAACAGGTTGACGACGAAGCTGTTCCAGCCTCGCTCGCGCGCGGTTTTCTCAATTGACAGGATCATTTCCACCGAGAACGGCGTCGTCGCGGTGTCCAGCGCCAGCACGCCGAGCGTCTGCACGCGATTTCCGTCACCGCGGATGCGCCGCGCCGACAGATCCGGCACGTAGTCCAACTGGTCGATAGCCTGTTTGACGCGGCGGTAGGTTTCCGGCCGCAGCTTGCCGGGTTCATTGATGGCGCGGGACACCGTCATCAACGAGACTCCGGCAAGTTTTGCGACGTCTTTCAGCGAAGCCATGCGCCCTTCTTTATGATGATTAATGGGAAAAAGTGAATAATCCCATAACCGGGCGCAGGACTCTACTCTGCATTAGCAGGCTGTGATATTCGCCCACAAGATAGCACCGTCCTCTGTCAGCGGCGCCACTTCTCCGCCCGCTGCCGTCCACCACACCCCTTCGCGAGCCCGCAGTTCGCCACCCCCCGGCAGCGACCAGACCCCGCTCAGCACATACAGCACGCCCGCCCGCTTGGATGGCAAAGTGACGGGCGCCGTGCTGCGCCGCACCTCGGCCACCTGCCGGCCGCGGCGCGTCATGATGTTGAAATCCTGGCTGGCGCCACCCAGCAGCGTCGCCTCCAGCGCCACGTCGCCGGAAAACGCGAACGGTTCCCCGACGCGAGCCAACTGATGGTCGATATGCCCGGCGCTGAACAGCCGCACACCGTCGCCCTCCAGCAAGGTGATCGAGCGATCGATGCCCGTAAAGGCGGAAAACGGCCCGTCCTGCGCGATGGTAGCGATGCTGGCGCGCCAGTCAAAATCCTGCGCACCCGGCGGCCAGCTGACGATTTCACGGGTTTCACCACCGCCGTTGCGCCACGGACTGACCGGCAGCGCGGCGAAGTTAAAACGGGTCAGGCTCATTACGCCTCCTGCTGAAAGGTTTTCAGCACCTGCAGGAACTCGGCGCTGCTCTGCTGCTGCAGCGCGTGCCGACCCTGCTCGATCACCTGCCGGCCGCCGACGAACACGTCGCGAATTTGCTCTTTTCCGCCGGCAAACAGCCAACGGTTGAGGATCGAAGCATCCGGCGCCGCCGCCAGATACGGATCGTCGCCGTCCAGCACCAACCAGTCAGCGCGATAGCCGCTCTGCAAGCGGCCAATCGGCGCGCCGCACGCCTGTGCGCCGCCCTGCAGCGCCTGCTGATACAGCACATCGCCCACCGCCGACTGTTCCGGCGTTGTCAGTCGGTTGCGGCGCTGATCGCGCAGCCGCTGACCATATTCAAACCAGCGCAGCTCTTCCACCACGTTGAGCGAAACGTGGCTGTCGGAACCGATGCCCCAGCGCCCCTGCTGCTGCAGGTAAGCGTCGCCGGGGAAAATACCGTCACCGAGGTTGGCTTCGGTCGTCAGGCACAAGCCGGCCACCGCGCGGCTGCGCGCCAGCGCTTCCAGCTCATCGCGATCCAGGTGGGTGGCATGCACCAGACACCAACGCTGATCCACCGGCAGATGGTCATACAGCCAGGCCACCGGGCGCTGCCCGCTCCACGCCAGGCAGTCGTTCACCTCTTTTTGCTGCTCGGCGATATGAATATGCACCGGCAAGGTGCGATCCGACGCGGCCAAAATCTGCTGCATCTGGCCCAGCTCCACCGCACGCAGCGAGTGGAAACACAGCCCCTGATTCTGCAACGGACGATCCGCCAACTGACGGGCAATCACCTGCTGCTGGTGCAGGTAGCTTTCGGTATCCTGGATAAAACGTTTCTGTCCCGGCTGTGCCGGCTGTGCGCCGAAACCGGCGTAGCTGTACAGCACCGGCAGCATCGTCATGCCGATACCGGCCTGATGCGCGGCCTCGCTGAGGCGGCCGGTCATTTCACCGCGATCGGCGTAAGGCTTACCGTCGGCGTCGTGATGCAGGTAGTGGAATTCGGCCACCTGGGTGTATCCGCCCTTGAGCATTTCGATATACAGTTGACGGGCGACTACTTCCACCTGCTCCGGCGTCAGGCGCTGCACCAGGCGGTACATCAGATCGCGCCAGGTCCAGAAGCTGTCCTGCGGGTTACCCGCCACTTCCGCCAACCCGGCCATCGCGCGCTGGAAAGCATGGGAGTGCAGGTTCGGCATGCCCGGCACCGCGTCGCCGTGCAGCCGGGTGCAGCCTTGCGGTTCAGCGTTGGCAGTAACTTGTGTCAGATAACCTTGCGCATCGACGTCCAGCCGGACGTTATGCGCCCAGCCTTCAGGGAGCAAAGCGCGTGGGGCAAAATAAGCAGGCATGGCAGTATTCCACTGTTGATGTAACGACGAATGCGGCGCGGCGATGGCGCGCATTCAGGAATTTTTGACGGTCGCCGGCAAGTTTCTGGCGCGACGGCCACTAGTTGTATATACATATACATACGCCGACATCAACAGTAAACTGGTGTTATTATTTTTTTATTTGACGAGGTTAACGTCGTGGCTGAACAACAGACCGTGTTACAACTGGCGGCCGCAATGAGCGATGCCCCCGCCCCGATCTACCAACGGGTCAAACAGGCGATCGTGAATCAAATCCGTGCGGGGCATTGGCAACCGCACCAGCGCGTGCCCTCTGAAAGTGAACTGGTGGCGGAACTGGGCGTCAGCCGCATGACCATCAATCGCGCGCTGCGCGAGCTGACCAGCGAAGGTTTTTTGATTCGCATGCAGGGCGTCGGCACCTTCGTCGCCGAAGCCAAGGCGCATACCGCGCTGCTCGAAGTGCACAATATCGCCGATGAAATCGCCGCGCGCGGTCATCGCCACAGCAGCAAGATCCTCGAACTGAAGGCCCGTGCGGCCAGCGAGGAAGAAGCGACGGCACTGGGCATTCAGCCCGGCCAACGGCTGTTCTACTCGCAGATCGTGCATTACGAAAACGATGTGCCGGTTCAGGTGGAAGACCGCTGCGTCAACCCGCTGGTGGCGCCGGATTACCTGAAGCAGGATTTCGATCGCGTCACGCCTTACACTTATCTGACGCAGGCCGCACCGCTGACCGCCGGCGAACACATCGTCGAAGCGGTGATCCCCACCCGGCGCGAGCGCGAGCTGCTGCAGCTGGAGGATCACGAACCCGGTCTGCTGATCCATCGCCGCACCTGGTCCGGCAAAACCGTGGTGACTTCGGCCCGGCTGCTGTACCCCGGCAGCCGTTATCAACTGTTCGGCCGCTTCACCAGCGAAGTCTGATCCCCGTCGGGCGCCCCCTGCGCCCGCATCTCCGCTGTCGATCACATCCTTATAACAAAATCTCTCCCGCCTCTTGTGACATCCCGGTGAATGCGTTAGGTTGTTTTTAATTGTATATACAACCATGTGGGAGCTGCGGCTCCGGCGGAGGAAAGCAATGACGTCTGAGATTCACTGTGACAGCCTGTGGCACGGCGCCGATATCGTCACCATGCGCGACGGCAAATACCACACTCTGACCGACGGCGCGATCGCCGTGCGCGACGGCAAGATCGTCTGGATTGGCGAACATGCGGCGCTGCCGCCCGGCCTGATCGCGGATGAAACGGTGAAATTCGACGGCGGCATCATCACACCCGGCTTTGTTGATTGCCACACACACCTAGTGTTCGGCGGCAACCGCAGCGGCGAGTTCGAACAGCGGCTGAACGGCGTGAGCTACGCCGACATCGCCGCGCAGGGCGGCGGCATCATCTCCACCGTGAAAGCCACCCGCGAGGCCGACGAAGCGCTGCTGCTGGAGCAGGCACTGTTCCGCCTGCGGCCGCTGCTGGCGGAAGGCGTCACCTGCGTGGAGATCAAATCCGGCTATGGCCTCAGCCCGGAGAGCGAACTGAAAATGCTGCGGGTGGCGCGCAAGTTGGGCGAGCTGCTGCCGGTCGAGGTGAAAACCACCTGTCTGGCCGCCCATGCGCTGCCGCCGGAATACGCCAACCGCGCCGACGATTATATCAATCTGGTCTGCGATACCATCATTCCGCAGGCGGCGGCCGCCGGCCTGGCGGATGCGGTTGATGCCTTCTGCGAACATCTGGCGTTCTCACCGGCGCAGGTGGAACGGGTCTTCGCCGCCGCCGAAGCCGCCGGTCTGCCGGTCAAACTGCACGCCGAGCAGCTCTCTGCCCTCGGAGGCAGCACGTTGGCGGCGCGCCATCACGCGCTCTCCGCCGACCATCTCGAATACGCCACCGAACAAGATGCCCGCGCCATGGGCGATGCCGGCACCGTGGCGGTGCTGCTGCCCGGCGCCTATTACCTGCTGCGCGAAACCCAGTGCCCACCGGTAGAGCTGTTCCGCAAGCACCACGTGGCGATGGCGATCGCCAGCGATGCCAACCCCGGCACTTCGCCGGCGCTGTCGCTGCGCCTGATGATCAACATGGCCTGCACGCTATTCCGCCTGACGCCGGAAGAAGCGCTGGCGGGCGTCACCACCCACGCCGCCAAAGCGCTGGGGCTGCAACACAGCCACGGCACGCTGGAAACCGGCAAGGTGGCGGACTTCGTTCACTGGCCGCTGTCGCGGCCGGCGGAACTGGCTTATTGGTTGGGCGGCCAGCTGCCCTGTACGGTGATTTTCCGAGGAGAAGTACGTCAATGACCATTCGCGATCCTTTTAGCTTCCAGAGCGGCAACCTGCCGCTGCTGATCAGCATCCCGCACGCCGGCACGCAACTGACACCGGCGGTCGAGGCCGGGCTGACCGACGACGCCCGCCCGCTGCCCGATACCGACTGGCACATTCCGCAGCTGTACGACTTCGCCAAGGCGATGGGCGCCAGCGTACTGGTCGGCAACTATTCGCGCTTCGTCATCGATCTGAACCGCCCGGCGGACGACAAGCCGCTGTACACCACCGCCACCACCGGCCTGTATCCCGACGTGCTGTTCGACGGCCGCCCAAGCTTCCTGCCGGGCAAAACGCCAACGGACGCAGAACGTGCCGGCTATCTGCAGCAGATTTGGCAACCTTATCATCAGCAGCTGCAAGACGAACTGGCGCGCATCAAAGCGCAGCACGGCTATGCGCTGCTGTTCGACGCGCACTCCATCGCCTCGGTGATCCCGCGGCTGTTCGACGGCAAGCTGCCGGATCTCAATCTCGGCACCAACGGCGGCGAGAGCTGCGCCCAGGCGTTGAGCGATCGGCTGGTTGCCTGCTGCGAGCAGCAACAGCAGTACACCCACGTGCTGAACGGCCGCTTCAAGGGCGGTTACATCACTCGCGCCTACGGCCAGCCGCAGCAGCAACAGCATGCGATCCAACTCGAACTGGCGCAGGTGAACTACATGTCCGAACAGTATCCTTTCGCGTTCGAACCGCAGCGCGCCGCCTCGCTGCAGCGCCTGCTCAAGCAGATGATAGAAGGCCTGTTGGACAGCGCCGCCAGACTGAACTGATCTCCTCTGCAGGCGCCGCCGGGCGCCTGTTTCTCCCCCAGCCTTTAACCGCAACGTCAGCCGCAATCTGCGCGCTATATCAAAGTTTCGCGTGATTCCCCACTGACTGGTCTAAACAGCGCACAAAACAGCGGCCGACGAAAAACGCACTGCGCCACAATCAGCCGAAAAGCCCGCGCTCATCGTCAGCGCCGGGCGGCGTGTGGCCGAGCTGGCCCGTTTCGAACCATCACTCTGGAGGCCCTATGTCTGTAACACCGTTAAACTGGCGCGCTGCCGGCGCCCTCGCCGAACAATTGCTGGCCGGCTGGCAACGGCGTGGCGAACCCGGCGGCGCCATCGCCCTGTTTGACGCCGAACAACTCCGCGCCACCGCCTGTGCCGGCCTGGCCGATCTGGCGCAGAACACCCCCTTCACCGCCGACAGCGTAGTGCGCTACGCCTCAGTGACCAAACATATCTTCGCCGCGCTGGCGCTGAACGCTACCGAACGCGCCATTCGGCTCGATCAACGCCTGGGCGAACTGCTGCCCGCCCTGCAGCCCGCGCTGGCGGACGTCACCGTCGGCCAGGCGCTGGACATGACCGGCGGCTTGCCCGACGTGCGCGAAACGCTCGGTTTGCTCGGCATCTCGCTGCATGCCGTCAGCGAGGCGCAACCAGTCATGCAGTTTGTCGAAGGGCTGGAGAAGCTGAACTACGAAGCCGGCAGCGAGATCGCCTACAGCAATACCGGCTATCGGCTGCTGGAGGCGGCGCTACGCAGCAAAGGCTATGATTTCGACCAACTGGTGCAACAACACATCGCTCAGCCGCTGCAGGTGCAAATGCGGGCGCCGGAAAGCTGGTTCGACGTGGTGCCGGGATTGGTGCCGGGTTACTGGCGTGCGCCGCAGGGCTGGCAACACGCCAGCGCCGGCCTGCACCTTTCCGCCTCCGGCAGCCTGACCGGCAGCCTCAACGCCCTTACCCGCTGGCTGCAGACGCTGCTGGCCGACCGGGGCCCCGGCCAGGGCGTGCTGGTGCAACTCGGCGCACCACGTCGCCTTAATCAGGGCCAGCTCAGTGCCTATGGACTGGGACTGGCGCAGACTCCGCTGGGCCGCCGCCGCTTGCTCGGTCACGGCGGTTCCCACGCCGGTTATAAAACCTATTTCTTGCTGGCGCCCGACCGCCGGGCCGGCGTCGCGCTGGTCGCCAACCGCGAAGACTGCGACAGTTTCGGTATGGTCCTGCAGGTGATGGCGGCGCTGCTGGGCGAACCGCTGCCGCAGCGCAGCGCGGCGATCCCCGACGGCCTTTACGCCGCACTGGCCGAACCGCACTGGCTGGAGGTCAAAGACGGTAACCTGGCCTATCTGGGCAGCGGCGAACCGCTGTATCAGGGCGAGGATGGATACGCGGTGTCGCTGTCCGCCCATATGCCGATAAAATTGAAGTGGACCGGCGAAGCGGTCGAGGGTGAGGTTGGGCATGTAGCGCGCCGTTTTTTGCCGGTCACGGCCAACGGCGACTGCCTGAAGCATGTGCAGGGGCTGTGGTATCACCCGCACTATCGTACCGCTTTTGAAATTCGCGGCGATCGGGTACATATCGGCGTCGGCCCGGCGGCGCAGACCGGTACACTCAGCCCGCTGGGCCAGGGCCGCATGCTGGTGGAGTGCCAGGACGGCCCGTGGTTGAAACGTTTTTGTCTCTATTTCCGTGGCTACAACGTGGATCTCATCGCCAACCGCAGCCGGATGCTGACCTTCCGCCGCAGCACCATCGGCCGCGACTGACGCTCAGCGTGCGCTGCCGGCTTTGACCGCCAGCAGCGCATCCGCCAATCGCCGTTTGTCGGCAGCGCTGAGATTTACCTGCTCAACGGACGCCATAAACGCCGCCCGATCCGCTTCGCCAAGCGGGCCGGCGCGCAGCCGCTCCGCCAACTTTTGCAATATCTGGCTGCTCAACCGCGCAATCTGCGGGCGCACCTGCGCCAACGGGCGCGGCTGCCACCCGTGTTCCGGGCTCGCCAGCCAGTCGGCGCGATAGCGATACTGAATCGCCTTGGCGGCGTCCATCTGCGCGGCGATGAAAGGCCGCACCGACGCAGGCTCAAGCCCCAAACGCCCCGCTTCCGCCTGCGCGCTGGCCAATACCTTCGCCTCCTGCGCCAGGTCTTCGATCGGCAAATGTTGCTGCGCCTTGTAACCGGCAACATCTTTCATCAACGACAACCGTTGGTTCACCAGTTCGCCGATAGCGGCAGCGCCGTCCGCCAACGCCGGAAAACTGGTCAAACAACAGGCGATCAATAACGCCCTGAACATGGCACCTCCCTTATGATGCAGTGAAAAGTCAGGGCTAAAGTTCACCACGTCAGCCCCGCGCTGGCAAATAAAAAGGCCCCGCCGCAGCGAGGCCCGATAACGCTCGACAGATGTTAGTCGAACACGCCATTGATAACGGAAGCCACAATCGCGGTGCTGAGTGCGACCAGCACCAGATCGTCGCCGGCGATACGCCACTCATACCCCGGGTACTGCGGCAGCTCACGCAGCATAGAGCGCGGCACCACTTTCTTAGCGATGCCCGGCGGCAGCGGTTTACCGCGCGCCAGATTCTTGGCGATGCCCGGCGGCAACGAGCGGTAGCCGGTCAGGCCATAGTTGTGCGCCAGCGAACGGGCGCGATCGCGCGAGAGGTTGACGGTGATCAGATTGTCGTCGTTGCGATAAACGCCGTTATCATAATGGTCTTTATTGCCTTTGTTACCGTGATTGCCGTTATTGCCATGGTTACCGTTATTGCCGCTGTTGCCATGGCCATTACCGTTGCCGTTACCATTGCCGCCTTTATCGGCCAGAGCCGGAGCGGATGACAACCCCAGCGACGCGATCAGCGCCAACACCGTGAGGGTCGTACGACGTTTGTTCATGTTGTGTATTCCTGCGTGGGTGACTCTATTGACTATAGCGGGGCTTTCCCGGACGAAGTATAAGGAAAACTCCGAGATGATGGCGCGCGAGACGGCAGACGCGCCAAAATCTTGTTTTAACGCAAAACGCCTCGAAAATGCCGATACTTACCTCAGATTTTTCTTGAAGAAAAATAAGCCTTCCGCTAGCGTGGGACGGTAACAAAAAAGAGTTAGCATGCTCTTTTTCGTCGCACCTCAAATCTTATTCTTATCATCCATAATGATAATAGCGAACACTTCCCGCCTTCCGTGCGGGATTCTTTTTCCCAGCGGCGTCGCCCCTATTTGGTGCTTTATGTTGAGATTTAGTTGCCGATAATTTACATTCGCTGTCTGAGAAACCTCAACCTCCCGCGGTGGCCAGGCTGGCAACGGGTGGGCGTTCAGGAGCAAAAGACGTGCAAATGACCCTCATGGAATACATCACTCGGCACTTTAACGGCGATCTTCATCGTTACGCGAAGGCGGAAGGCGTCAGCCGTGAACAAATCATTAGTTGGATAAATAATGAATGTCACGTGATCAAAGGCAGGCTGTTTATGCCGGTGAAGCATCTCCCGGTTGAACAAGCCCAGTGATGACGAAAAAAAACCCCGCCAGGCGGGGTTTTCTGTTTCTGATAACACGGAAAATCAGAAGTTATAGCCGACCACGAGGTAGTAACCCCAACCGGTAGACTTGATCGGGCCCTGCGGGGTGCCGATGTCCGCGCCATCCTGCCACTGGCCGCCGTTATGGAAATAACGCGCTACGAAAGAATAGTGCCAGTGATCGTAGTTCAGCGCCAAAATATGGCTGGAGGCGATCGAGTTGCCGGTGCGCACCTGTTTGCCGGTGCCGTCAACCCAATGGCTGTCCTTGCCCAGATCCGAACCGAAGTCGAAGTTGGTGAAGCCGATGTAGCTCAGGTTGCCGCCCCACACCTGGGTCAGCGGCACGAAGTATTTCACCTTGAAGCGGTAGCCGTCCCAGCTGTTCTCGTTGGCAGCCTGGTAGTTTTCCCACTGGTATTTGGCGTAGATGTTCATCGACAGGCTCATCGGCAGGCCGGTGTCGATATCGGTGCCCAGACCCATGTACCAGGTGTTCTGGCGGCCATCAGCATTATGGCCCAGATCATAGATGTAGTTGTTGGCGAAGTACCACTCTTTGAACGGACCGAAGCTCAGATCGGTGCCGGTCAGCTTGTCGATGGAGAAGCGCGGTTCGATCTCCATAAACAGCGGGGAACCTTTGTTCCAGATGCCGCGATCCGGGGTGTTGCCCACGCCGAAGAACTTCGGCACGTCAACGTAACCATAGAAATCGAACCAGTCTTTCTTGGCGAAGGCTTCGTATTCGAGATATACGTCGTTATTCAGCTGCGGTCCGAAGCGAGTGTGGTAGCTGCCCACCACGTTGACACTCTGGTGCCACCAGTCGGAGACATATTGACTGTCTTTGCTATCAGCCATTGATGATGCACTGTAAGACGCTGCGAGCAGTACACCTGCTGCGAGAGCTATTTTTTTCATTTTATTACCACATGCTTAAAGGGCCATTTCCTGCCCGTTTAGAAAAGATGACAATGAGTCTGCCGACACCTGGCGTTGTCTTCACTCAGAAACTCGGATGACGCGCGCATTATAGAAACCACTGACTGTAAGAATCTGTGATCCAGTTACGCATTTCGCGAATAGGTAATCGATTGCGTTCACATTTGTCAAATTATGTTTCATTCAAATACACATTCGCTGTGATTTTTGTCATGCACATCGATTTTTAGCGCAGTTTTTGAGCCAAATGTCATCACGGCGTCACCAGCCCGTCATCGCGACGCGGAAAATAAAAAGCCGACGCATGAACGTCGGCCTTCATCAAAATCAGGAGAAAATACGCAAAGCGAAATCAGTTCACCGCCGGCACCGCCTTGGCGATGTTTTCCTGACGGAACGCCACCTCTTCGCCGTTTTTGACCTCCCAACTGGCGACCGGAATGTCGGTTTTGGGCGCCGCCGCGACGACCGAACCGTATATCAGCTTCTCGTCACGGCGCAAGATATACACATCGAGCTGATATTCATGCCGCAGATTCGCCGTGGTCAAGCGCACGGTATCACCGCGTTCATAGTGATGCGCGTCGATTTCGGGTTGTTGAATAAATTGAATGTCGCTTCTCATCGTCGTCGTTCCTTCAGGCAACATGGCTAGTTAAATTCTAGTTCAACATTGCGCCGACGGCGGATAATTTCCGTTAATTTCCACGGGTTGCCCGCCAACAGATCAACGAACCGAGTGTCACCATCGCCACACCCTGCCAGAAATTGGCGGTCAGCGAGGTGTGCAGCACCAGCGCGGCGAACACCGCCGACAGCACCGGAGTAAAATAAGAGACGGTGGCCAGCAGCGTCATGTTGCCGTGCAGAATGCCGACGTTCCAGGCGGCATACCCCGCCCCCATCGCCACCCCGGCGCACAACAGCGTCACGGTCACGCCGGCGCTGAACTGCATACCGCTTTCCGCACTGAAAGCGTACTTCAGCCACAGCGCCAACGCGGTTAACACGATGAACAGCACCACCCCATTGCTACCTTGGGCGATTTTCTTGGTCAGGTTGCAGTACAGCGCCCAGATCACCGCGCCGCTGAACGCCAGCGCGTAGCTGAGCGGATTGCTGCGCACGTTGGCCAGCATCTGCGCCGGCGACCAACCGCCCTCGCCGCTCATGATCCAGCCGATGCCGAACAACGACAGCAGCAGCCCCGGCAGCAACCACCATTTGGCCTTTTGCCCGTTGAGCGCCAGTGCCATCAGCACGGTGAAACAAGGCCACAGGTAGTTGATCATGCCCACTTCTATCGCCTGCAGGCGGGTATTGGCGTAGCCGAGCGACAGCGACAGGCAAATCTCATAGCTGACGAACAGCAGGCTGCCGACGATGAGATAAGGCCGAGGAAAACTGCGCCACTTCGGCACGCCGATCGCCACCAACAAAAACACCGCGCTGACGCTGTAAATCATCGCCGCGCCGCCAATCGGCCCCAGCCCTTCGCTAACGCTGCGGATCAGGCCGACGACGCTGCTCCACAGCAAAATGGCCAATAGACCGAACAACGTGGCGCGGGTACGCGAGGGCAAAGCGGGCATAAGGCGGGTCCAATGGATTATTTTTTATCGGTTTTTTCACTCTACTGCCGCACACGCCAAAAAGAAAGGCGGGAAACTCCCGCCTGTGAATTTATTGCTGCGGCTGCCGCTCCAGCTGCGGCGGTGGCTGGCGAAAACGCCGGGTCAGCCAGGCCAAGTAGCCGAAGCCCAGCGTCGCCCAGATAAGGCCCATGGTCAGCGAGCTCTTCTCCAGGTTCAACCACAGCACCCCCACCGTCAGCGCCCCCACCAGCGGCAGGAACAGGAAATTAAAGCGATCCTTCCAACTTTTGTTGCGCCCTTCGCGAATAAAGAAGTGGCTGATGACTGACAGGTTGACGAAGGTAAAGGCCACCAGCGCGCCAAAGTTGATCAGCGCCGTGGCGGTGACCAGGTCGAACGACAGCGCCGACAGCGCCACCAGCCCGACCATCAGCACGTTCAGCGCCGGCGTGCGCCATTTGGGATGGATGTAACCGAAGAATTTTTCCGGGAACACGTTATCGCGCCCCATCACGTACAACAGGCGCGACACGCTGGCGTGCGACGCCAGGCCGGAGGCCAACGTGTTGATGAAGGTCACGCACAGGAAAATCGACTGGAACAGCTTGCCGCCGACGTACAACGCGATCTCCGGCAGTGCCGCGTCAGGTTGGTGGAAGCGTTGAATGGACGGGAAAAACAGCTGGATGAAGAACGACACGCTGATAAAGATCACCCCGCCGTACAACGCGGTCAGGAAGATGGCGCGCGGGATCACCTTGGCGGCGTCGGGCGTCTCTTCGCACAGCGTGGTGACCGCGTCAAAGCCGAGGAACGAGAAGCACAGGATAGTCGCGCCGGTAATGATCGGCAACAGGTGCGCATTCTCGCTGAGGAACGGCCGCAGGCTCCACACCGTGCCCATCCCCTCGCCGTTGTGCAGGCCGCGCACCACCAGGTAGATGAACACCAGAATGATCGCCACCTGCGCCAGTACGAACAGGGTATTGAAGTTGGCCACCAGATTGACGCTTTTCAGGTTGATGGCGGTAATCAGGATAACGAAGCCCACCACCCACACCCAGGGCGGCACTTCCGGGAACAGCGCGGTCAGGTAAATCTTCGCCAGCAGCGTGTTGATCATCGGCAGGAACAGATAATCGAGCAGCGATGACCACCCCACAAGAAAACCGACGTGCGGGTTGATCGCCTTCTGCGCATAGGTATAGGCGGAGCCGGCGGTAGGAAACTGGCGCACCAGTTTGCCATAGCTGATGGCGGTGAACAGCACGCCGGCCAGCGCCAATAGATAAGAAGTCGGCACGTGACCGTCGGTGAGGCCCGAGACGATGCCAAAGGTATCAAACACCGTCATCGGCGTCAGATAGGCCAGGCCCATCATCACTACCTGCCACAGTTTGAGGGATTTGCGCAGCTGCGGTTTGCCCGCAGGACCGCCGTCGATGGTTTTAATCGTCATGGCATTTCCCCTCTTGGTCCTCTGCTGTCAACCGTGCAACGTCATTCAGAGAGGCCGCGGGGAAACTGCTGCTCAGGCGGCGGGAAAAACGGTTTGGGATCACTGTCGGGCGGCCGGCGACCGGCCCGTAGGCACTGCGGCACAGGCAAACGTCTGCGCATGGGAATGACTGAGTCATGATTATTTCCTCGTCGGCGTCCTGTACGCCGTGATAGAAGAAATTCTGTACCGCAGCGCGCAGCCTCACCGGCCACAGGAGAGCCGATGAAATGCGCCGGACGCGCGCGGTAGTCGCAGGGTGAGCGGGATCAGGCGTTTTTCAGCATCCACTCGATTTCGGTTTCGGTGATCAGGCGCTCAAACTGCACCAGCTCATCGGTTTTGCAAGCCAGGTAGACATGGCTGAAGCGTTCGCCCAGCAATGCATTGAGCACCGGCTGATGTTCGAACTCGTACAGCGCGTCGCTCTGGCGGATAGGGAACGGCAGCCCGTCCTGCTCCAGCCCGTTGCCCGTCACCGGCTCAGGCAGCGGCAGCGCGGTTTCCAGCCCGTAAACGATACCGGCCAGAATGGTCGCCATCACCAGATAAGGGTTGGCATCGGCGCCCGCCACGCGGTACTCCACGCGGTGGTTGTCGCGATCGCCGCAGGGGATGCGCAGCGCCACGGTGCGGTTGTTATGCCCCCAGGAAGCCTGGGTCGGCACATACATGCCGGGCTGGAAACGACGGTAAGCGTTGACGTTCGGCGCCAGCAGCGCCATCGAAGACGGCATCAGGGCTATCATGCCCGCCAGCGCCTGTTTCAACAGCGCCGAGTCTTCGCCGTCGTCGTCGGCGAACACGTTGTTGCCCTGCGCGTTCAGCATGCTGATGTGCACGTGCATGCCGCTGCCGGCGTGCTCCTCATACGGCTTGGCCATAAAGGTGGCCTGCATGTTGTGGTTCTCGGCCACCATGCGCACCAGCCGCTTCAGCGCCAGCGCGTGATCGCAGGCCTGCAACACGTCATCGGTATGGTGCAGGTTGACCTCGAACTGCCCCGGCGACGCCTCCGCCACCGCGCCGTCCGCCGGAATGCCCTGCAAACGCGCCAGTTCGTCGATCTCGCTCAGCACGTCGGCGAAATGGTTCAGGTTATCGACGGAATACACCTGGCTTTGAGTGTTGCGCTCTTGCGTGCCCGGCGCACACGGCGGCTGCAGATAGCCCTCCGCGTCGCGTTGACGATCGATGAGATAGAACTCCAACTCTACCGCTACCACGGGGGAAAGCCCGCGCTGACGCAAACGCTGCCACACTCGGTTCAGCACATTGCGCGGTTCAACGTCAAAGGGAGTGCCATCTTCATCCAGCATGGTGAGCAGCACCTGCGCGATATATTGCGGATCCGCCGCCGATGGCGTCAGCGTGCCCGGCACCGGCACGCACACGTGATCCGGCTCGCCCAACTCCTGCCCCAACCCGGCCTCTTCCACCACGTTGCCGAGAATATCCATCGCAAATACCGACGCCGGGAAGTAGCAGCCCTTCTCCAGCTTGCTCAGGCCGCCGACCGGGATACGCTTACCGCGGAAGCTGCCGTTCAGATCGGTCAACAGTACGTCGACATGTTGGGTTAATGGATAACGTTCCAGGTACTTCTTCACTTCACGCTGGAACGCGCTACTTCGTCTCTCTTCACTGTGTTGAACAAAGTTTTCCACTTCTACGATGTTGGTCTGCATGGTTCACCCGCCGTTTGTGTTTTGCTGTCGTCGATGTTTATTGACCGTATTGTTCAATATAATGCCCACAAATGAAACGTAGATGAAACAAATTTGTTTTGCAAGTGTTACTTTTGGTTTGAATATTGCCCAATCGACTGCTAGATTTATAGAATATTGAACGAAATCGGCGGTGGAGAAGCTTATCGTTCATAATTTCGAACGTACCAAGGGGATAGCATGGACAATATATTTAACATACCAGTCATCGGCGTCGTCATGTGCAGGTATAGGTTAAACGGGCACCTCACACAGACCTTGCAAGAAAAGTACCTGAATGCCGTTATCACCGCCGGCGGCTTGCCGATCGCCCTGCCGCACGCGCTGGCAGAGCCGGAAATGCTGGCGGAGCTGCTGCCGCGACTCGACGGCATTTTGCTACCGGGCAGCCCCAGTAATGTGCAGCCGCACCTTTATGGTGAAAACGGCGATGAGCCTGACGCCGATCCTGGCCGAGACGCGTTGAGCCTGGCGCTGATCCGCCAGGCGTTCGACAGGCGCATTCCCCTTTTCGCCATTTGCCGCGGCATGCAGGAGATGGTAGTCGCCACCCAAGGCACCCTGCATCGCCGCCTGTACGAACTGCCCGAGCTGCAGGAACACCGTGAAGATCACGACCTGCCGCTGGAACAGCAATACGCCCCCGCCCACGAAGTCATCGTTCAGGAGGGGGGGCTGCTTTCGCAACTGATACCGGATTGCAACAGATTCTGGGTGAACTCGCTGCACGGCCAGGGCGCAAAAACCCTGGGCGCAAGCGTTCGCATCGAGGCGCACGCCGCCGACGGGCTGGTGGAGGCGATCAGCGTGCGCGATCAGCCTTTCGCGCTCGGCGTGCAGTGGCACCCGGAGTGGAACAGCGAAGAGTATGCCCTGTCGCGCCTGTTGTTTGATGGTTTCATCACCGCTTGTCGGAACTATCAAAAGGAAAAACGCCCATGAGCGACGTCAGCTTGGCACCGGGAAAACGTCTGTCGCAAATCCGTCAACAATTAGGGTTGTCGCAGCGCCGGGTCGCCGAACTGTCTGGGTTAACCCACAGCGCCATCAGCACTATCGAGCAGGACAAGGTCAGCCCGGCCATCAGCACACTGCAAAAACTGCTGACGGTGTACGGTCTTTCGCTGTCGGCATTTTTCGCCGAGCCGGAAAAGCCGACGGAGCCGCAAATCGTGATAGGCAGTGACGATCTGATCGAAATCGGCAGCCAGGGCGTTTCGATGAAGCTGATCCACAACGGCGACCCGAACCGCACGTTGGCGATGATGATAGAGACCTACGAGCCGGGCACCACCACCGGCGAGCGCATCAAACATCAGGGGGAAGAGATCGGTACGCTGCTGGAGGGTGAAGTGGTGCTGCAGGTCAACGGCCAAAGCTATCACCTGCTGGCCGGGCAGAGCTATGCCATCAATACCGGCATCCCCCACAGTTTCAGCAACACGTCGGCGCGCATTTGCCGGATTATCAGCGCCCATACGCCGACGACATTCTGATCAACGGAGCCAGGCATGAACTTTCACCATTTGCAGTATTGGCAACAACGGGCGCAGGCCCTGAAGATCGAGCACCAACTGTTTATCGACGGCCGCTACCAGCCGGCCGCTGCGGGGAAAAGTTTCGCCGTGGAAGATCCCGCCGGCCGCCGTGAGCTGGCGCAGGTCGCACGCGGCGAAGCCGCCGACATCGATCGGGCGGTCAGCGCGGCGCGCGGCGCCTTTGAGCGCGGCGACTGGGCGCAAGCTGCCCCGGCGCAGCGCAAAGCCACGCTGCTGCGCTTCGCCGAGCTGATGGATCAACATCACGAAGAACTGGCGCTGCTGGAAACGCTGGACACCGGCAAACCGATTCGCCACAGCCTGCGCGACGACGTGCCGGGCGCCATCCGCTGCATCCGCTGGTACGCCGAAGCGATCGATAAGGTCTACGGCGAAATCGCCCCCACCGGCCGCGATGCGCTGGCGCTGATCGAGCGCGAGCCGATCGGCGTGGTCGGCGCCATCGTACCCTGGAACTTCCCGCTGCTGCTGGCCTGCTGGAAGCTCGGTCCGGCGCTGGCCGCCGGCAACAGCGTGGTACTCAAACCCTCCGAAAAATCGCCGCTGAGTGCCATCCTGCTCGGCAAACTGGCGCAGCAGGCCGGGCTGCCGGACGGCGTGCTGAACGTGGTGCCCGGCTATGGCCACGACGCCGGCAAGGCGCTGGCGCTGCACCGCGACGTCGACGCCCTCACCTTTACCGGCTCCACGTTGGTGGCGAAGCAGCTGATGATCTACGCCGGTGAGTCGAACATGAAACGCGTCTGGCTGGAGGCCGGCGGCAAGAGCGCCAACATCGTCTTCGCCGACTGCCCGGATCTGGATCAGGCCGCCCGCAGCGCCGCCGCCGGCATCTTCTATAATCAGGGGCAAGTGTGCATCGCCGGCACTCGCCTGCTGGTCGAGGCGAGCATTGAGCAAGCGTTCCTGCTGGCGCTGCGCAAACACGCGGCGGCCTTCGCTCCCGGCGACCCGCTCGATCCCGACACGGTGATGGGCACGCTGATCGACAGCGGCCACTGCGAGAAAGTGGCCGGCTATATCGATCGTGGGCTGAGCCAAGGCGCCGAGCTGTTCCTCGACGGGCGCGACCATCCGCAGGGTGACCACGCCGGCTACCTGGGGCCGACTATCCTCACCCAGGTGAACAACGCCATGAGCGTGGCGCGCGATGAAATCTTCGGCCCAGTGCTGGCGGTAACCACCTTCGACGACGAGCAACAGGCGCTCCAGCTGGCCAACGACAGCGACTACGGCCTCGGCGCCGCGGTCTGGACCCGCGATCTGGCCCGAGCGCACCGCATGGCGCGCCAACTGAAAGCCGGCACGGTGTTCGTCAACAATTACAACGACGGCGACATGACCGTACCGTTCGGCGGCTATAAGCAGAGCGGCAACGGCCGCGACAAGTCGCTGCATGCGCTGGACAAATTCACCGAATTGAAAACTACCTGGATCTCGCTGGAATAAGGGCTTATCTCATGACTGAACACGTAAAAAGCTACTATGCGGCCACGGCCAACGCACATCAGCCCTATCCGCAACTGAATGAATCGATCGAGTGCGACGTCTGCGTGATCGGCGGCGGCTATACCGGCCTCTCCTCCGCGCTGTTTCTGGTGGAAGCCGGCTATAACGTGGTCGTGCTGGAAGCGGCGCGTATCGGCTTCGGCGCCAGCGGCCGCAACGGCGGCCAGTTGGTCAACTCTTACAGCCGCGACATCGATGTGATTGAAGAACGCTACGGCGCGGAAAGCGCCCGCCTGCTCGGCAGCATGATGTTCGAAGGCGCGGAGATTATCCGCAGCCGCATCAGCCGCTACGCCATCGACTGCGATTACCGCCCCGGCGGCATCTTCGCCGCACTGAACAACAAGCAGTTCCATGCGCTGATCGAGCAAAAGCGCAACTGGGAGCGTTACGGCAATACCCGGCTCGAGCTGCTGGATGCGGATCGGGTACGTCAGGAGGTCGCCAGCGATCGCTACGTCGGCGCGCTACTCGATCACAGCGGCGGCCACATCCATCCGCTCAACCTGGCGCTGGGCGAGGCCGAGGCAATTCGTCTGCAGGGTGGACGCATCTTCGAGCAATCGGCGGTGACGAACATCCGCCACGGCGAACCGGCACTCATCAGCACCGCCAACGGCCAGGTGAAAGCGCGTTTCGTCATCGTCGCCGGCAACGCCTATCTGGGCGATAAGCTGGAACCGCGGCTGGCCAAGCGCAGTATGCCATGCGGCACTCAGGTGGTGACCACCGAGCCGCTGGCGCCGGAGATCGCGCAGGCGCTGATCCCGCAGAACTACTGCGTGGAAGACTGTAACTACCTGCTGGATTACTACCGCATCACCGCCGATCATCGCCTGCTGTACGGCGGCGGCGTGGTGTACGGCGCGCGCGATCCGGACGACATCGATAACCTGATTCGGCCAAAATTGCTGAAGACCTTCCCGCAGCTGAAAGGCGTGCGTATCGACTATCGCTGGACCGGTAACTTCCTGCTGACGCTGTCGCGCATGCCGCAGTTCGGCCGGCTGGAGAATAACGTGTACTACATGCAGGGCTACAGCGGCCACGGCGTGACCTGCACCCATCTGGCGGGCAAGCTGATCGCCGAACTGATGCGCGGCGACGCCGAACGCTTCGACGCCTTCGCCAAGCTGCCGCACCTGCCGTTCTTCGGCGGGCGCAATCTGCAGATCCCGTTCACCGCCATCGGCGCGGCCTACTACACGCTGCGCGACCGCATCGGCGTCTAAAACAGCAGGCCCGGTCATCCTGACCGGGCCTGTGCGTTAACGCTTAAACGATCTTCGGTTGGCCGTCCGAGGCGGTCGCCCCGCCATCGACCGGGATGTTGGCGCCATTGATAAAGCTGGCGTCGTCGCTGGCCAGGAACGCCATCACCGCAGCCACTTCTTCCGGCTCCGCCGCGCGCCCCAGCGCGATGCGCTCATTGAACTTGTCGCGGATCTCCTGTGGCCAACCGTTGGTCATGTTGGTTTTCACCAGGCTCGGGCAGACCGAGTTGATGCGCACGCCGTCACCGCCGTGATCCAGCGCCATGGCGCGCGTCAGATTGACCACCGCGCCTTTCGCCGCGCAGTAATAGGCCGCGCCCCAGTCGCCGCCCAGGCCGGACACCGATGCAGTATTGACGATGCAACCCTTGGTCTTCAGCAGGTGCGGCAAGGCGAATTTGGAACAGAACACCACGCCGTCGATGTCGACCCCGGCGATGCGACGCCAGTCATCGATGCTGGTTTCCAGCACGCTGCCCGCCACGTGCACGCCGGCGTTGTTCAGCAAGACGTCGATGCGGCCCAGTTTTTCCGCCACCTCGTTCATCATTTTTTCAACCGCGACGTGATCGGACACGTCGATGTGTACCGCCATCGCTCGCCCCTTCGGCAGCGAAGCGGCAACCTTATCTACCGCTTCTTTAGCCCAGTCAGCCAGCACCACGATGGCGCCCTCGGCGGAGAAACGCCGCGCAGCCGCTTCCCCCATGCCATTACCCGCACCGGTGATAACCACGACTTTATTGTCAAAACGCATGAGACCTCCTCCATGTGAACGTATTTATATAAGTCATACAAATCTCATTACTCCGAGGATAAGACGCCCCTCACCTGAGAGCCAGTCAAAACGTGCGGTTTATTAACCAAAAGGAGGTATGTCAGTGATTTCAATGCGCTGGATTAACCTTTATCGGATTTTGGCCAACATATTGATGGAAAAAATAAAATTACGGCGAGTCACTATTTGCCTGGCGGATTGTCAGTAGGCGGGACTATTGCAGGTGTGCGGTTATGGCCGCCCAGAGATAAGGGATGTGAATGAAAAAGGCAGCCGTACGCAGGCGGCCGCGACTATTTTTTCTCGATGGGGATCACCAACAGATCGACGTTCAGGTCGTTGATCGCCTGGCGCGCCGAAGAAACCAGCCGGCTCCAGACATCGTGGTGATGACCGAAAATCACCAGATCGAACCCTTTCTCCTTCGCCACCCGGTTCAGTTCCTCCGTCAACGCGCCGCGGCTGACGATCACCTCTTCGACCGGATAGGATGACTGTCCTTTGATCGCATTGAGCATATTCTTCACCCGCTCCGAAAAGGTGCGATCGGTGTAGTTGTAATCTCCCACGCCCAAATCGACGTAATAACCGGCGCGATGAATGTCGATATAGATCAGGGAAAGTTTGGCCTTGAGCGCGGCGGCCAGACTGGCGCCCTTGCCCAGCAGGAACTCGGCGTCTTCGCTGAGATCCGTGGCGACAACGATATGCCGGTAAGTCATGATGGCGACCCTCCTCGTCAGATCCGTAAACAGGATGGCGCTCCTTGCCGCATGTTTCTCACGCACTTTAAGTTTAGCCCAGCGTCGAGCCGCTTGCCTGCGTCAAAATCGTTCCATTTATGGAACGATGCATCCCGAGTTTAGGCTCTACCGGATTTTTCTCCTCTCCCTACACTGTAGGCAAGTGCTGAGTTTCAGCCTTATCAATCAAAGAAGATACCCACTGACCTCACGACGAGAAAAGGAAAACACCATGAGCACTCCAGCCAACTTCAACGGCCAGCGTCCTGTTATTGATGCCAATGACGCGGTCATGCTCCTGATCGACCACCAGAGCGGCCTGTTCCAGACCGTCGCCGACATGCCGATGACCGAACTGCGCGCCCGCGCCGCTGCCCTGGCCAGCATCGCCACCCTCAGCAAACTGCCGGTGATCACCACCGCCTCGGTGCCACAGGGCCCGAACGGCCCGCTGATCCCGGAAATTCACCAGAATGCGCCGCACGCGCAATACGTCGCCCGTAAAGGGGAAATCAACGCCTGGGACAACCCGGACTTCGTAGCGGCGGTCAAAGCGACCGGCCGCAAAACCCTGATCATCGCCGGCACCATCACCAGCGTCTGCATGGCCTTCCCGTCCATCAGTGCGGTGGCCGAAGGCTATAAAGTGTTCGCGGTGATCGACGCCTCCGGCACTTACTCTAAAATGGCGCAGGAAATCACCCTGGCGCGCGTGGTACAGGCCGGCGTGGTGCCGATCGACACCGCCGGCGTGGCCTCCGAGCTGCAGGGCAGCTGGAACCGTGCCGACGCCCAGCAGTGGGCCGAGGTCTACACTAAAATCTTCCCGGCCTACCAGCTGCTGATCGAAAGCTACCTCAAGGCGCAGGACGTGGTGAAAAACAACGAACTGCTGGACTCGCAGCGCTGAGATCGCGGCCACAAAAAACCCCGGCCAAGGCCGGGGTTATTAATCGTGTGCCGGTGACTTTCCCGGCTGTCATGTTATGGCGTAAGCGTCCATCCCACACTCCAACATTACGCAGCTTAAGCACAACTTTTTCACAACAGAAAAACAGACTGAAAAGCGACATTATTATTTATGCGGCAATCTATTTTTCTGTTGCCAATAATCATTAATTATTGGAACGTCATCGAAAGATCGAACCTCAGTCCGACAACGAATAATTTTTCCGCCGACCTTCCCGCTGAGCTAATGACGTATTGATAAATACTCCGGGCGAACCCGGAGTTTATTCAGGTTGAGGATATCGTTTCTTAACTGCTCCGGTTTAAACCTTCATCGCTGTCGTAAGAAATCTAACCTCGGCCGGAAATTATAACGCGACCACGTTGCCGGCAGAAGGACCCTTCATGCCATTTTCGATAGTGAACTCAACCTGTTGGCCTTCATCCAGCGTTTTGAAATCGTTACTCTGGATAGCAGAGAAATGTACGAATACATCTTTGCTGCCGTCTGCCGGGGTGATAAAGCCAAAGCCTTTACCTGCATCAAACCATTTTACCGAACCAGTCATTTTATTGGACATAGCGCTATTTCCTTTATATTTTGCGACGCCATACGGCGATAGAGGTCTGTTTTTATTGGAAACTTATGGGGCACTAGAGAAGAAAATTCGCGGAAGAAGAGGTATCTGAGGGATATCGCTAATACTGAGAACTGCTTTACTAAAACTGCTTTCATAAGGTCTGTACTACAAACCGATGACGCTATTTACACACAGCCAGATTATTTAAGCAAGGTATATTTTTAATTATATTCATTTGGTTTATAAATTTATTGACGTAAAAGGCCGCTGGCACCCGCCGCTACGGCCTGGTAAAAAAGTTTTCGCCCCGCTGGATCATACCGGCGATTCATTATAGAACTAGGTTCCCCCTTCTTACAGGCTTACAGGTAGTTAACCGATGATCGATATGCCAGCCGTGCTCGCCGTCTTCACCGTGTATATTGTCGGTGTGGTGATCCCCGGCCCCAACTTTGTCGCCGTTGCACACAAAGCCGTTTCTGCGCGCCGCGGCGAGGCTTTCGCTCTGGTGGCGGGTATTGTCTTAGTCAACCTGTTCTGGGCGAGCAGTGCCCTGCTCGGCGTCGGCATGATTTTCGCCCTGTTCCCTTGGCTGGCGCTGGCGGTAAAAGTGGCCGGCGCAGGTTATTTGATTTGGTTCGGTTATCGGCTGATCGCCCATGCCGCGCCCGGCTCAGGCGTTATCGGCGCGGCGAGTGGGGTGAACTCCAGCTTCAGATCGGCATTCTTGCAGGGGGTCGCCACCAACATCGCCAACCCCAAATCCGTCGCTTTTTACGCCGCTGTGTTTTCATCTGCGGCGCCTTCCCATGTCTCCATGCCCACCTTCGCCGCCATGCTGCTGGAGGTCGCGGTAGTCGCCAGCCTGTGGTATGGCTTGGTGGCGCTGGTGCTGTCTCACGCGCCGATCGCCAACGCCTACCGACGCAGTAAGGCCTGGATCGATCGCGCCTGCGGCGTGCTGATCATCAGTCTGGGCATCAGGCAGCTCCTCAGCCGATAATCGCGATCCCCAGCCGCTCCAGCAGTTGAGCGGCCTGGTGACTGTCCATTTTAACGCCCTGCAGATCGGTGGTGCGCAAATCCAACTCGCCCAGTTCCGCGTTGCTCAGATCGCACTGAGTGACATCGGCGGCACGCCAGTCGAAACCGGAGAATTCGCCGCCGGAAAGATCCGAGCCGCTGAAGCTGGCACCGAGTACCTGCGCGCCGTGCCAACGGTTTTCCCACAGCTCGCATTTCTCCAACACCACTTTGGCAAAATTGGCGTAGCTCAGGTTGCTCTTGGTGATATAGGCGCTGCAAAACCAGGTGCGGCTGGTGATCATATTCATAAAGCTGGCGCCGCGAAAATCTGCTCCCTGCGCGCGACATTCACGGATCTCCAACCCCAATGCATCAACGTTGCGGAAATCGGCCATCGACAAATCGCAGCTTCTAAAACTCGCGTCTTTCAGGATCGCGCGGCTGAAGTTACCGCCCTGGCGGCTGTCGCGATCGTAAAATTGACAGCCGATGAATTCGGTGCCGGTCAGATCGGCGCCCGAAAAATCACATAGCATAAAGCTGCCGTTTTCAATTTTTTCGCCGGTAAAGCGGTTACGCGCGATCTTCTCACCCTTCAGCGCCAGGCTCATTGCAACACCCCTGTTTATTTATACAGTCAGCGTGGCATTTAATCCTATTCCGGCGCGGTTGACAACCACCGTCGCTCAACGAACGTCCACTGCGGGCGATGCGAACCCCACCTTGACGATGCTGAAGCGCTTGGTACTTTCCGCCTGAGCGACGTCGACAAAAAAATACGCGGAAGGGAAACATGGGCGTGCACCTGATGAGGAGTCGGATCGCCAGGGGAGCGTCGCGCCACCCGCGGCGCCAACCGGGAAAAAGCAATACGCCGCTAAAAAAATCGCAGTAATCGGCACAAAAAAAAACCGCCCGGAGCGGGCGGTTGAGGTGACGGCGAACCGTTACTTCAGGGCTTCCTGAATGGCGTCGGCCATCGGGCCGATGTGCTTCTCCGCCGCCTTCAGTTGAAAATCCACGCCGTTGCCGTCGTTGGTATCCGACAGCGTGGCCTTGATCAACTCCAGCGCCGCCTGCACCGCCACCAGCCGTTTGTGCTGTTCATCCGTGACCGGTTTGGCGCCCATATTCGCCGGATAATAATGTTCTAACATCGCGCTCTCCTTTTGATGACGTTAACCTTTAACCTACCAGAAAACCGCGCATTTACTAAGGAAAGCGAGCCCCGCGCAGCCGGATGGCGATAAATTGCACTATACTGGGCAAACATTCCCCTGCCACAGGACTATTGCCATGTCATTCCAGGGAAGCTGCCACTGCGGCGCCGTCACCTTCTCCGTGGACGCCGAATTGCCCACCGAAGCCCTCAGCTGCAACTGCTCTATCTGCCGTCGCAAAGGGCTGCTGCTGTCCTTCTTTCCCATCAGCGCCTTCACGCTGAACAGCGGCGAAGAGCATCTCAGCACCTACACCTTCAATCAGCACAAGATCCGCCATCAGTTCTGTCGGATCTGCGGTGCCCAGCCCTTCGCCTACGGCACCGCGCCGGACGGCGCCGCGATGTGCGCCGTCAACTTGCGCTGCGTACCTGACGCTGCGCTCGATGCATTGCAGATCCACAGTTACGACGGCGCCAGCGTCTAAGGAATCGCGCGCTCAGTCGAAGGCGACCCAGCCGGCGTCGGCTTCGGCGGATTGCACGCAGCGCGCCACCCACTTCACGCCCAGCGCGCCGGCCTGCACGTCCGGGTACCAGAAGTCGGCCAGGAAGGCCGCGTCGCGCCGATCGGTGGCGTCCATCGCCAGCGCGAAGCGGCGGTAGAGATTCGACCAGGCTTCAAACAACCCCTCCGCATGGCCACCGCCGATGCGATCGTCCGCCAGCGCCAGCGCGTCGAGATACGGCATGCCGCGCTCCAGGATCCGCACCGGCTCGCCCTGCACTTCAAAGCGCAGCTGATTGGGTTGTTCATCCCACCACTCCAGGCTGGCCTTTTCACCAACGATACGTACTTTTTGGCCGTGCATCGACCCGCAGTTGACCGCCGAACACCACACGGAACCGACGGCCCCGTTGTGATACTCCATCAGCACATAGGCGTTGTCCTCCAACGGCGCGCGCGACGGCACAAAGCTTTGTCGGCTGCAGATCAGCCGCCGAATCTTCAGCTGCGGCGCCATGGTTTCCGCCAGGAACAGCGTGTGGGTCGCCAGATCGCCCAGCACATAGCTGGGGCCGACAAAGCGCGGATCGACGCGCCAGCGAGTGCTGGGATTATCCTGCTCCACCGGCGCGGCATGAAAGCCGTGAGCGAACTGCATATTCACCAGCCGAATCTCCCCCAGCCGCCCGTCGGCAATCATCTGCCGGGCCTGCAAAATCATCTGGTGCCCGGCATAGCCGTAGGTCACGCCGATGACTTTGCGCTGCCGCTCGCACAACGCCGCCAGCGCCTGCGCCTCTTCGACGCTGAAACACAGCGGTTTTTCGCACACCACGTGCAATCCCGTTTCCAGCGCCGCCCGGCAAATGGCGTAATGGGTGTTGTTCGGCGTGGCGATCGAGACCGCTTCGATGCCGTCGGCCCGCGCGGCTTCGGCGCGGAACATCTCGGCGTAATCCGCATAACAGCGCTCCGCCGCCACGCCCAGACTCCGGCCAAAATCACGCCCGCGTTCGGCGTCAATGTCGAACGCGCCGGCCAACAGAGTAAACGCGCCGTCGCGCAAGGCCGCCGAACGGTGGATATAACCTATCTGGCTGGTGCCGCCGCCGCCGACCATGCCCCAGCGCAACGATCTCGCCAAAGGTTTGCTGCCGTTGATCATCTTGTTTCTCCCGATTAAAAGCCGAGGCTGCGCAAGTAGCGCAAGCTGGCGGTGACGTCCTGCAGGCTGCCCTGCACATTGCGCGGATCGCGCTCCTGCTCGATAGTGATCCAGCCCCGGTACCCGCACTCGGCCAACAGCGCACGCAGCTGCGGATAATCGATCGTCCCGCTGCCCAACGGACACATGACGCCCTCGGCGCAGGCGGTGAAAAAATCGACGCCGCGCGCCAACACCTCGCGAAACACCTGTGGATCGACGTCTTTGAAGTGCAGATAATCGAGACGATCAAAGTGCTTGCTCAGCCAGGCAGCCGGGTCCAGTCCGGCGTAATACAGATGGCCGGTATCCAGGCACAATCCGGCGGTGTGATGCGGGATGTCCGCCGCCAACCGGTCGATTTCGTCGGCGAACTCGATGCAGCCGCCGGCGTGCGGATGCACCACCGGCCGCACGCCGTATTCCCGCCAGGCCAGTTCGCTGATGCGCGTAATGTGCCCAATCATCCTTTGCCACTCCGCCTGCGACAAACGCGGCGCTAAATCTGAATGCCCGGCGAACCTGGCGCGTTGCGGATTGCCGAAATCGATAATCACCAAGAACGGCGGCGCGGCGCGATCGCCCTCGGTCGGCTCCGCCCTGGGCGCCCGCGAGAGGTTGCGGCATATCCGATGAGTCAGGGCCAGCAGGCGCTCAATGTTCGCCTCGCTGACCAGATCGTCAAAAATCGTGCCGGCCACCAGCGACAGGCGATGCCGCTCCAGCGCTGCGCACAACGCCTCGCTCTGCGTCGGCAGATAACCCCACGGCCCCAGCTCGATGCTGCGGTAGCCGGCCGCTGACGCTTCTTGCAGAACCGTGGCGTAGGGTGGCAAATGGGGGTTGTTCGGGTCATCCACGCCCCAACTGCAGGGCGCATTGGCGATAGGCAAACTCATGGCGACGGCTCCTTTTTTGTGAGGAATGCCGGCAGTATCAAACAAAAGTTCCAAAACCATCAATAATGAAAATTTTATTTTTTGATAGAGATCGCGCTATTTTTGATAAATTATTTGATAGTTTTTAATCAAACTCAGGCGGCGTCTGTCTGCGCCCTGAACCCGGCAAACACCCCTCAGCGGCTGTCAGAGGTTTTCTTTGGTGATCACATCGAAGCGATTAATGATGTGGCGTAATCCCGGTTGTTCATCAGCGGCGAGTAACGTCTCGACGATCGTGGCGGCCAACTCGGGAATGCGGTGACACAGCAGCAGATCCATCGTGCCGTCGAGCAGCGCCATTTCGCCGCCCTGCACCGGGCCGTGGCACACCAGCGTGATGTCGCGCTGCCGGCCGCTCTCTCGCAACGCCTGAATAATGCCCTCCACCCCGCCGCTCGGCGCGTAAAGCGCCACCAGCTCAGGGTGGTTCGCCAGCAGTTCATGCGTGACCCGGCGCGCCGTTTCCGCGTCCTCGAGGCTGCGCACCGGTTCCAGCACACGCTGGCCGCTCATCTGCTCACGCAGGTAGGAGCGAAAACCCATCTCGCAGGCTTCCTGGCAAGTAAAACGGTTGTCGCCGATGATCACGCCGACGTCTCCCTGCCGCCGGCACAGACGATCCACCGCCCAACCGGCAGTGCGGCCCGCCTTTTGATTATCCAGACCGATGTAGCCGGCGCGGCTGGGCACCGATAAATCCGACAGCAGCGCGAAAACGTTGATGCCCGCCTGGGCGGCTTCTTCTACGGCATAGTGGATCAGGGGGTGATCCAGCGCCAATACGCCGATCGCTTCCACCTGGCGGCTCAATTGGCTAATGGCGGCGGCGGTGTCGCCGATGGCATTGAGAGAGTGGAAGATGAACTGCGGCGGCTGCCCCGGCTCATGATACGGCGCCGCTTGCGCCATCAGTTCATCAGCCAGTTGCGCATAGAAAGAGTGTTCGCGCCGCAGCAGGATGAACCCCATTCTCAGGCGACGTTCCGGCCTGCCCAGCACCGCCGACAGGCAGTGGGACTTCTCCAACGCGAACCCCAACTTTTTCGCCGCCTCAATCACCCGGCGCTGGGTGGCGGGCCGCACCGGCGCGCGTTGGTTGATTACCCGATCGACGGTGGCGATGCCGACCCGCGCCTCTCTGGCGATAGCTGCCATGGTGGTTTTCTTGCCGCTCATGTTCATCTCCATCAACGATTTGATGGAAAAATATCATAGCCGTTACCGCCCCTGATGTGATGCCGTTCGCGATTAACGGTAGACGGAGAACTTCTTGGTCAGCGGCTTAAGTTGTTCAGTGTCGCCGTAGAGCGCCACCGCCACGAAATCCAGCTGTTCGTAGGGGGTATTGGCGGTGTCGGCGATCTGCTGTTCGGCGGAATGCGACAGCATGGTGGTGGTGAAGAAATTGGACAACACGCCCTCTTCCTTGCACTTCAGGATCAGGTTGCTGAGCTGGCTGCTGTTCTTGGCCTGCAGTATCACGATCGGATAGTGGCTCATATTGGCACTGACACCGTCGAGGCTGCTCGGGTAGTGGTGAAACTCGCGCTGCTCGATCAGATCGGTGATGCCCGCCGTCAGATGGCAGGAAGCATTAAACAACGTGGCAGGTTCGTGATTGCGGTTGAGGATGATATAAAATTTTTTCTCGTTGTCGCTGTACATGCTCTTCTCCTTGAATAGGCAGCCAGTTTTACCCAACCTGCGCACGGTTTCAAGGCGTGATACGGGGCCGCGTCCGGCCCCGTGATAACGCTGCCGACTCAGACGGCGCCTTCACCCGGGCCGAGCGGCTGCGCCACCTGATGCAGCACAGTGATGTTCTGCAGGATAGTGCCACCGTCGATCGGTTTCATCTGGCCGTCGCGATCTTTATAGTGCGTCGGCTTGGCGCCGTGGAAGAACAGCCCGGCGTTAACCTGCACGCCCAGATAGCCTGCGCTGGCCGGCAGGCGCTGCACGTCTGTCCAGGGATTGGAAACCGGCACGTACTGGAACCCCTCGCCCGTCTTGGCGTACAGCGGGCGCAGCAGCGTGACAAAGGCCATCAGCGGCGACAGCGCCTCTTTAAAGATCTGCACCGGCCGATCGACCGTCATCAGGAAGCCATGCGGCTGTTCCTCTACCGTGTCGAAGGTCAGGCTGCTGCTGATATCGTCACCCCGGCCGCCGTAGCTCCACTCCATCACCGGCGCTCCGTTTTCATTCATCATCTCTGACATACACTGCTCCTTATAAATAAAATTGATCGGGCACGCTCGTTGCGTGCCGGAACAGTAAACCGCTGAACGGGCACCCGCGTCCACGCAGGGCGGCACGCTGGCGAACCAAACAACGAGGCGCGCCAGATAAAGCTCGAAATGAATAATTTCTTCGCGTGACAGCGCAGCATTTGAACGACTTCTGCCGTTGCAAGAGCACATAGTGATGGCGTTACCGCCACTGGAGAGTGTTATGACTGCGATTAAACCGGCCGCCATTGACCGTGTTCACCCCACCGCCACGCCCTGGCTAGCCGTCATCAATGTGCTGTTCGCCGGCATCGCCGCGGCGCTGCACGTGGGCAAGGCCACCATTGCCTTGCCGGCGCTGCAGGCCGAATTCGGCGGTTCGCTCGAGACGCTAAGCTGGGTTATCTCGGCGTTTCCTTTCGTCGGAGTGTTCGGCGGCATCGCCGCAGGGCTGCTGGTGCGCCGCTGGGGCGATCGGCGTCTGCTGGCGCTCGGGCTGCTGATCATCAGCGCCGCCAGCTTTACCGGCGCCACGCTGCACGACTTCGGCGGCTTGATCGTCACCCGCTTTATCGAAGGCCTCGGATTCGTGATCGTGGTGGTCGCCTCGCCGGCCGTGCTGAACCGCATCGTCGCCCCGGCGCAGCGCAGCCTGGTGTTCGGCATCTGGAGCACCTTCATGCCGGCGGGCATCGCCATTTCGCTGTTTATCGGCCCTCACCTGGCGGGCTGGCAACAGAACTGGCAGGCCGGTGCGGCACTGACGCTGCTGGCCGCCCTGCTGCTGCCGCTGACCACGTCCCGACTCGCCACTGATGCACACACCCCATCTTTGCGGCTGCGGCAAGCGCTGGGCGCGATGCTGTGTGCACGCCGGCCGCTGTTGCTGGCGCTGATGTTCACCACTTACAACCTGCAGTTTTTCTCGGTGATGACCTTCTTGCCAATCTTCCTGATGCAACGCATCGGCCTGTCGCTGGCGGCCGCCGGCGGCATCAGCGCGGCGGCGGTGGCGGCGAATATCATCGGCAACCTCGCCGCCGGGCTCTTACTGTCGCGCGGGCTGCGGGCCGGGGTCCTGCTCGCGGCCACCAGCCTGGTCATCGGCATCTTCGGCATCGGCATTTTCCTGCCGATGACGCCCAACGGTCTGCTGATCCCGCTGTGTTTCCTGTTCTGCGCCATCGCCGGCATGCTGCCCGCCACCATTCTGGCCGCCACACCGGCGGCGACGCCGGAACCGACGCTGCTGCCACTGAGCCTGGGGCTGGTAATGCAGGGAAACTATCTCGGCCAGGTGATCGGCCCGGTCGCGCTGAGCGCCATCGTGGCCGCGGCTGGTTGGGCGGCCCCAGCCTGGCTGGTGCTGGCGGCGGCGGTATCAGGAACGCTGTTAGCGCTGGCTTTTCTCAGCCGGCGGCATAATGCGGGGTGATAAGCAGAAAGGTCGTTCTATTTGTTATAAGCGGTACTGAATTTTCCCTGGTGCAGGTGTCTGCCTACCGCGAAGGATAAGGCCAGTGATGATCAAGGCCCGATAATGACAAGGCGCCGGTGGCCGCGAAATACACCAGCAGGCCGGCAAAGGCGATCAGTAGCGTTTTCTCGATGATGCCGAGTCGTTTGTGTTCAGTCATTTGCATACTCCTTCGTGATATCGGGCGAATGGCCGCCCTCATCAACACTAGGAAAGCCTGGCGCAGGCGACAAGCGCGGCTCACAAAATGAAACACAATCGATAAATTCTGTTAATTATTTAGCCCTCTTTCTTTTCTCGCGCCGCCACCTGTTCACCCTACGGCGCCCGCCTTTCCCTTAATAACCCTATGGAATACGCCGTTAAAAATCCCCTACCGGTTAAGCAAAGGTAATGATAGTGTTGTTTTCATTCAGTTCATCTATGCTGAAAATTCATCTTTTGAGGGACGACTATGATGTCTAAAGGCATTTCCAAAGGATTCTTTATTCTGATCCTGTTTATCGTTACCGCCGCCTTTCTCGACGTGCTGGGGCCGTATTACTCCTCGGTGCTGTGGGCGGTTATTCTGGCGGTGATTTTCCATCCGGTGAAAAAGAAGTTGAAGCAGTACGTCGGCGAACGCAACGGCGTGGTGTCGCTGCTGACGGTGGCGCTGATCTGCCTGATCGTGTTCACGCCGTTGGCGATCATCGCCTCATCGCTGGCGATGGAATTCAACATGATTTACACCAAGCTGCAGACCAATAACAGCCAATTGCCGACCATGCTGGCGGACTTTATGCGTCACCTGCCCGGCTGGGCGCAGCGCTTCCTGGCAGAGCATAACCTCAACAGCGCCGCCGAGATCCAAAAGCAGCTTTCCGAGGTGGCGCTCAAGGGCGGGCAATACCTGGCTGGCAGCGTGTTCCTGATCGGCAAAGGCACCTTCAACTTCGTGGTCGGCTTCGGCGTGATGCTCTACCTGCTGTTCTTCCTGCTGAAAGACGGCCCGTACCTGGTGAACCTGGCGCTCGAAGCGCTGCCGCTCTCCCAGCACGTGAAACACCATCTGTTCGTTAAGTTCGCCGCCGTTTCCCGCGCCACCGTCAAGGGCACGGTGGTGGTCGCCGTGGTGCAAGGCGCGCTCGGCGGGCTGGCGTTTTACTTTACCGGCATCGACGGCAGCTTGCTGTGGGGCGCGCTGATGGCGTTCCTGTCGATCATCCCGGCCGTGGGCTCCGCCATCATCTGGGTGCCGGCGGTGATCTACTTCTTCGCCACCGGCATGCTGTGGAAAGGCATCTTCCTGGTGGTGTTCTTCGTGGTGGTGATCGGCCTGGTAGACAACATTCTGCGCCCGCTGCTGGTAGGCAAAGACACCAAAATGCCGGACTACCTGATCCTGATCTCCACCCTGGGCGGCATGGAGATTTACGGCATCAACGGCTTCGTCATCGGCCCCTTGATCGCCGCGCTGTTCATCGCCTGCTGGAACATCCTGTCCGGCCGCGACAGCGAGGAGAACATCGAAGAGATCGACGAAGAGTTTATCGAGGAAGGCAAGAACCATCCCGACGCGGTGGAGTAAACCTCCCGCAGCGAATCACGCAGGGGCCCGTTTGGGCCCCTTTTTTTGTCTGTGGTATCCTTGCCAGGCTCACAAGGAAGAACGGGTTTCGTTATGCTTATTTTCTACGCCATGCTGGCCATCGCCTTCACTCTGCTGTGCCTGTTAGCCTTTATCTCTTGCGCCTATCAGCTGTCGAAGCACGGCGACATCAAGTTTTTGGCCTCACTTTCGGTGCTGCTCTTCGCGCTGCTGGCCTTCTATGCCGCTTATGACTACGTCAGCACCTGGCTGAAACAACAGGCGGTGGATGTCAGGCTGTATTAACGCGCCGGAATAAAAAAGACCTGCTCCGGATCGCCGTCATCGAGATTGTCAATCTGGCCGCTGGTGACAAACCCGGCGTTCAGCAGCAGCCGCTGCATCGGCAGGTTGGAGCGATTGGTGGAAGTGAACAGCTTCGGGTGCCGACAGTGGGATTTCAACGCCGCAATCAGAGCCTGCCCGACTCCCTGGCGACGATAGCGCTCGCCGACCATCAGCATCTCGATAAAGCCGCAGCCGAATTAGGAATATCAATAGTAAACTCGACACTCACTTATATTTTATTGGTGAGATCGACATAGAATGTTCTGATATACAAAAAGACATATTCACCACATTAACGAGATCGTATAGTTGTTCTTCCATCTCAAGAAAATCCAATCGAGGCTGAGAGTGTAACTCAACCCCAATTAATAAAAATATTTTTTTTATCTTTTCCTGATGAGGCTTATAATAATATCCGCCAGCAGCTATCCCTGTAGAAAGATCATTTGACTCATTAATAATGCTATTGGTCTTATTAATAAAATCAACATATTCTACTGAAACACTAAAGAAACCATCTCGCGAATTAGGGTAAATTAAATTATACCATTTGAAATGATCAAATGAAGACTTACTTAACCTATCCCTTTTTTCCACCTCAACTGATATGAATGAATTGAACAATGACAAATGAGATATATGGTTTGATAGTTCTGATGTTTTCTTAGCGCCTAAATAACTCTTCAAAGCAACAAGGAAACCACTTAATGCAATCCCTCCTGCCATAATAGTTCCTAATGAAGTTATAAAAGAAAATGCGAAGCTAAACTCTTTGAAGAAAAACTCCAAGCATTTATTACTAAAACACATTTCTCGTAAAAAAACGCCACCTGCTAACCCGGTAGTAATAAATATAATTAAAAACACTACTAGGATAGATATTGTGGTTTTCAATAAAAAGGACACTATCCATTTATTACTTTTAAAATCAATTTTCTTTAAAGTAATAAGAATAAAATCCGTAAGTTTATCAATCATATTCCGGCCTTAACCCTCTTAACCGTAATCTCAAATTCTTCGCCGTATTAGGAAACGACCTTTTTACTAAATTAAGTTTTTCCATTGCTGCATAATACATCTTATGATAGTAAAAATAATTTTTCCCATCGTCATATTTAGAACGGATTTTTTCTATTAAATCTTTTGTCTTTTTTATATCTGTGAAAGAGGGTAGAGGGTATACTTTATTTAGTCTTGCAACCAAACTCTCATGTTGCTTATGCCCAACTCTCGATAACTTATTTACTCTCCCCATGCATTTATTAAAGTCCTTTCTGTAACTCCCTGTTTTTCTATAAGAAGTATCATTGGCAATGATTTCAATATTCTTAACAGCTGCTCTTATTTTTCTAACCTCATCAGACGGCAGTCTCACCTGGTTGAAACTCACCCTTAACCCATGAACTGTTAATGGCTCTGAGCCAGAATAATATACTTTTGTTTTTGATAGATTTACAGGTAAATCTTTTTCGTGAAGCATATTTATCACGATGGATTTTGCAAAATCAAAATCATACCTCGAGTTAACCGACGATATTGTTATATCATCCACAAATCGAGTGTATTTTAATTTCTTCAAGGCTAATCGCTGAACAATCCGTCCTTCAATATTAAAAAGGGCCAATGTCGCTAAATAACTAGACGTCAATGCACCTTGAACTAAATGGCTCCGATCATACGTACATATATCTGTGAGTGCCTCAGAAACTTCACTGTTAAACTTCAGGAAACCATTGAAAATATCGTAAACGATGTCTTTGCTGATATTATCAAAAAAATCTTTCACATCAACTTTTAGAATAGATTTTGCTCCACAATGCACTGAAGCACATGCCACAAAATCTCTCCGCCTAATACCCCCATCGCTATTCATATCATTAGGAATAGATCCGTATATGTGATCGGGCCATTTAATTATGTGAGGATTGGAAAAAATTCTGTTATTTATTCTTCGCTGAAAAACCCTGACTAAATTATTTGGATTATATGTTTTCCTAATCCCCCCTCCGGGCTTCGGTTTTTCGTTTAGTACATAGCGGTCACACCCAGACATCATTTTTAAATTTAAAAAATCGTCCAAGGTTAGATCTAATGCCAAGCACAAGTTTTCAACGGAAGAAATTGAACTCTTAGATATTTTGAGATAATTATTTTTTTTCATGTAAGAAAATTAACGGAAAAGGCAACTCATTACTATAGAGTCCTTGATGAGGTCTAGTTGCTTACACTGACGCAACACACTGACAACTCTCTTCAACCTCATGCCTTTTCCGTCATTCCCCCCTATTCCGGGTCGGAAGAGGCCACCGTGTGCAGGGGCTCTCCCAATTAGCCTTCTGAACAATAAAAGGCGCTCAATTATACTAATAATAACTAAGCATGCTCAGTATTTACACGTCAGTTGCAGCAAACAAGCGATTCGCTTGCGTAGGTTGGATAATAACTCGAAACCGAGCAAAGTTCAAGAGGGAACTTAGTACACCGTTAGAATACCGCATATGCAGCAACCTTACTCTGCTAATAGTGTTAGCTGATAGATATAAGATATTTTTAGGGTAAGGGGAAATGAAAATATCCCTACGATATTATGAATAACATCTAGATACTTTAGAAGAATAATTGCCAAAAAACTTAAATACCCGGTATAGCATCAGAGATGCATGAACGCAAAGTCAACATTATCAGTAAAAAATTTAAACAAACAAAAGTCTCCCCCAATCGAGCTCTCTCCCAAGATTATGTGTAGTTAATTTTTTCTTTCTTCAGAAGCTCTAATACATCTTCTCTTAAGAGCAGATCTCAGTTTAGATCAGATACTACTGATGTTGGTATGCTCAACAACTCACTACCGCCTCGTGCCGACTGTCTTTCAGTTCTTAGGTCAGTCATTTCCTAACCTATGCGACATAGCACCAGATGATTAATAGCAAGGTAGCATTCATTTGATTTACATATCTATCTAATTAAGTGTTTCGCAATAATTCACGATGCAATCAATTATAATAACACATTGTATTAAAATAATAAGTTTCATCGCTTAATGTTTCAGCCAGAGCACATATTCTCTTCCCCCCTAGCCACAACAACGGTTTTCGCATACTTTCCCTTTTGACGGCCAATCTCTTCAGTTCTGCCACCTGGATCTCCCCTTTCCCTGCGTCAAGCAGCTATAATCCAAAAAGTGGAGTTTTTGGAAAACGATAAGGAGGGAGTATGTACAAAACTATTTTGGTTCCCGTGGATATTACCGAGCCGGAATTAACACAGCAGGTCATCCCGCATGTCAACGCGCTCGCCAGGCTCGAAGACTCCCACGTCCATTTCCTGGCGGTGATCCCGTCGCGTGCCACCTACGCCGCTTTCGGCTTTGCCGCCACGGCGGCAATAGAAACCAAAGACGAAACCATTGCGCTAGCGACCGAGGGGCTGGCAAAAGCGGCAAAACAATTCAGCGTGCCTGAAGATAGAGTGACCACGCACGTTGCCGTCGGCGATCCTAAAGATCAGATCCTGGAACTTGCTGATGCGCTTAACGCGGAGATTATTGTGATGGGTTCCAACCGCCCTTCTGCGATCACTTACCTCCTCGGCTCCAATGCCACCGCCGTCGTCCGCCACGCCAATTGCCCGGTGCTGGTCGTGCGTGAATCGGCTAACACCGCTCGCTGAGCCTGCCCGATACCTCACTCATATTTGAACAATAAAAAACGGGAGCCCTAAGGCTCCCGCTCTCATTCAAGCGCTGAAAACACTTACATGTGTTTAACGATAGCGTCGCCAAACTCTGAACATTTCAGTAGCTTAGCGCCTTCCATCAGGCGCTCGAAGTCGTAGGTCACGGTCTTGGCAGCGATAGCGCCTTCCATGCCTTTAACGATCAGATCAGCCGCTTCGAACCAACCCATGTGGCGCAGCATCATCTCTGCGGACAGGATGATGGAGCCTGGGTTCACTTTATCCTGGCCGGCGTACTTCGGCGCGGTGCCGTGAGTCGCTTCGAACAGCGCGCAGTCGGAGCCGATGTTGGCGCCCGGTGCGATACCGATGCCGCCGACCTGGGCCGCCAGGGCGTCAGAGATGTAGTCGCCGTTCAGGTTCATACAGGCGATCACGTCGTATTCCGCCGGGCGTAGCAGGATCTGCTGCAGGAAGGCGTCGGCGATCACGTCTTTAACCACGATCTCTTTGCCGGTGTTCGGGTTCTTGATCTTCAGCCATGGGCCGCCGTCGATCAGCTCGCCGCCGAACTCTTCGCGCGCCAGCTCATAGCCCCAATCCTTGAAGGCACCTTCGGTGAACTTCATGATGTTGCCTTTGTGAACCAGGGTCACGGAGTCGCGGTCGTTGGTGATGGCGTATTCGATCGCCGCACGCACCAGACGCTTGGTCCCTTCTTCGGAGCATGGCTTCACGCCGATACCGCACTGCTCTGGGAAGCGGATTTTCTTCACGCCCATTTCGTCGCGCAGGAATTTGATCACTTTGTCCGCTTCGGCGGAGCCGGCTTTCCACTCGATGCCGGCGTAGATGTCTTCGGCGTTTTCGCGGAAGATCACCATGTCGGTCAGCTCAGGCTGTTTCACCGGGCTTGGGGTGCCCTGGTAGTAACGCACCGGGCGCAGGCACACGTACAGGTCCAACTGCTGGCGCAGGGCCACGTTCAGAGAACGGATGCCGCCGCCGACCGGGGTGGTCAGGGGGCCTTTGATGGCGACGCGGTAGTCGCGGATCAGGTCCAGAGTTTCGTCCGGCAGCCACACGTCTTTACCGTAAACGTGGGTAGATTTTTCGCCGGTGTAGATTTCCATCCAGGAGATTTTACGTTCGCCGTGGTAAGCCTTTTTAACGGCCGCATCAACCACGTGGATCATGGCAGGAGTCACGTCAACGCCGATGCCGTCGCCTTCGATGAACGGGATGATCGGGTTATGAGGAACAACCAGTTTACCCTGGGCGTCAACCGTGATTTTTTTACCTTCTGCCGGAACAACTACTTTGCTTTCCATCAACCTCTCCTTCAAGCGCAATTTTGTTAATGCTTTGTAAGATGCGTGTAGATACTACTTGAATATTCGGTCCGCGCCAATCCGAAACGGATTCGGTTATAATGCGCTTATCATCCGTAATCTCAACTGTTATGAAAAAATTCTCTGTTAGAAATCACAACGTTAAACGATTCAGCAAGCCGAATGCCGCCAAACCCGCCGCGCCGAAAGGGCCGCGCAGAATTGTGTTATTCAACAAGCCCTTCGACGTGTTGCCGCAGTTCACCGACGAAGCCGGCCGCGCCACGCTGAAAGAATACATCCCCTTCCCCGACGTTTATGCCGCCGGGCGCCTGGATCGCGACAGCGAAGGGTTGCTGGTGTTGACTAACGACGGCCAGCTGCAGGCGCAGCTCACTCAGCCGGGCAAACGCACCGGCAAAATCTATTATGTGCAGGTCGAAGGCGCACCGCAGGAGAGCGATCTGGCGCCACTGCGCTGCGGCGTCACGCTGAAAGACGGCCCTACGCTGCCCGCCGGGGTGGAGTTAGTGACCGAGCCGCAGTGGCTGTGGCCGCGCAACCCGCCGATCCGCGAACGTAAATCCATCCCCACCAGCTGGCTGAAAATCACCCTGTATGAGGGGCGAAACCGCCAGGTGCGTCGCATGACAGCGCATATCGGGTTCCCTACCCTGCGCCTGATTCGCTACAGTATGGGGAATCTTTCACTGGGTTCACTGCAACCCGGTGAATGGAAAACCATCGATTCTCTGTAGCTCAACGGAGGTGAGGCGCCATGAGGAACATACTGACCGCGCTGCTGTTCACTGCCCTCGCGGCCCCGCTCGCCGCCCAGGCCGCCAGCTTCGACTGTGCCAAGGCGGCAAGCCGCGATGAGCGCGCCATCTGCGCCAACCGCACGCTGAACGATCTGGACGTGCAAATGGCCACCAAATACCAATTCCTGCGCGGCCTGTTCGCCATGGGCGCACGCGGCGCGATGCAGGACAGCCAGCAGGCCTGGCTGGCAAAACGCCAGCGGTGCGGCGGCGATACCGCCTGCCTGCTGCAAAGCTACCGCACCCGCATCGCCGAGCTGGACGATATCTACCGGCGCATCGACAAACCGCTGTAAGGAGAACGCATGTTCAAACCGCACGTCACCGTGGCCTGCGTGGTGCACGCCGCCGGCAAATTTTTAATTGTCGAAGAAACCATCAACGGCAAAGCGCTGTGGAACCAGCCGGCCGGCCATCTGGAGGCCGACGAGACGCTGGTGCAGGCTGCCGAGCGCGAGCTGTGGGAAGAGACCGGCATCCGCGCCACGCCGCAGGCGTTCCTGCGCCTGCACCAGTGGATCGCGCCGGATCGCACGCCGTTCCTGCGTTTTTGCTTCGTCATCGAGCTGGAACAGCCACTGCCAACCGAGCCGCACGACAGCGACATCGATCGCTGCCTGTGGCTGAGCGCCGACGAGATTTTGCAGGCGCCCAACCTGCGTTCCGCACTGGTGGCGGAGAGCATTCGCAGCTACCAGCAGCCGGAGCGTTACCCGCTGTCGCTGGTCGGCAGCTTCGCCTGGCCGTTTTAAGGGCGCCGGGCAGCACAAGATGAACAGTGCGCCGGCGCGGCCAACGTGGTAAAATCCTGCGCTTGTTTTTATCAGCACGGTTCGTGTTCAAGTTCGTGAGATCCCCATGTCAGACAACAGCCAGAAAAAAGTAATCGTCGGTATGTCCGGCGGCGTCGACTCTTCCGTTACCGCCTATCTGTTACAGCAACAGGGCTATCAGGTCGCTGGGCTGTTCATGAAGAACTGGGAAGAAGATGACGACGAAGAGTACTGCTCCGCCGCGACCGATCTGGCCGATGCGCAAGCAGTCTGCGACAAGCTGGGCATCGAACTGCACACGGTGAACTTTGCGGCGGAATACTGGGACAACGTGTTTGAGCTGTTCCTGGAAGAGTACAAGGCCGGCCGCACGCCGAACCCGGACATCCTGTGCAATAAAGAAATCAAATTCAAAGCCTTCCTGGAGTTCGCCGCCGAAGATCTGGGGGCCGATTTTATCGCCACCGGCCACTACGTGCGCCGCCAGGACGTGGACGGCAAAAGCCGCCTGCTGCGCGGCGTCGACGGCAACAAAGATCAGAGCTACTTCCTCTACACCCTGAGCCACGAGCAGGTGGCGCAGAGCCTGTTCCCGGTCGGGGAGCTGGAGAAGCCGGAAGTGCGCCGCATCGCCGAGCAGCTGGAGCTGGTCACCGCCAAGAAAAAAGACTCCACCGGCATCTGCTTTATCGGCGAGCGCAAGTTCCGCGACTTCCTCGGCCGCTACCTGCCGGCACAGCCGGGCCCGATCGTCAGCGTTGACGGCCAGACCGTCGGCGAACACCAGGGCCTGATGTATCACACCCTGGGCCAGCGCAAAGGGCTGGGCATCGGCGGCCTGAAAGACAGCAGCGAAGATCCGTGGTACGTGGTGGATAAAGACGTGGCGAACAATGTGCTGGTGGTTGCGCAGGGGCACGATCATCCGCGCCTGATGTCCGCTGGCCTCATCGCGCAGCAGCTGCACTGGGTGGATCGCCTGTCGCTGACCGGCCCGTTCCGCTGCACGGTGAAGACCCGCTATCGCCAGCAGGACATCCCCTGCACCGTGACCCCGCTCGACGACGAACGCATCGAAGTGCGCTTCGACGAGCCGGTCTCCGCCGTTACCCCCGGCCAGTCGGCGGTGTTCTACCAGGGCGAAATTTGCCTCGGCGGCGGCATCATCGAACAACGCCTGGCGTAATTGCTCGGCAAAGAAAAACGCTGCGTTATCGCAGCGTTTTTGTTACTCAGAATTCCACCTGCGCGCCCAGCTCGATCACCCGGTTCGGCGGAATTTCGAACAGATCCGGCGCCCGCAGCGCGTTGCGCTGCAACAGCTGGAACACCTTGCCACGAATGCGCAGATACCAAGGGCGCTTGCCCAGCACCAGCGTATCGCGCGACATGAAGAACGAGGTCTCGTTCATGGTGAAGCTCATCCCTTCCAGGCCGCAGCGGTAAAGGATGTCCGTCACGTTGGGCGTCTCGCGCCAGCCGTAGCTCGCCACCACCCGCCAAAAGCTCGCCGACAACTGTTCGATCGCCACCCGCTGCACGTTGTGCACGTACGGCATGTCGGTGGTGACGATGGTCAGCAGTACCACGCGCTCATGCAGCACCTTGTTGTGCTTCAGGTTATGCAACAGCACCAGCGGCACCGCGTGCGGCGTGCGCTCCATAAACACGGCGGTGCCCGGCACCCGCTTCGGCGGAGCTTTCTCCAGCGACTCGATCAGCGCGGTCAATCCTTCCTGATTGTCACGCAACCGGCGGATCAGACGCGAACGCTCGGTCTTCCAGGTCAGCATGATCAGCAGAATGGTCATCCCCAACGCCACCGGCAACCAGCCGCCGGTCGCCAGTTTGATCAGGTTGGCGCCGAACAGCGGCACGTCGATGCACAGCATGACAACCAGCATCAGCCCGCCCAGATAACGCGGCCAGCCCCAGTTTTTCACCGCCACGATGCTCAGCAAAATCGACGACAGCAGCATGGTGCCGGTCACCACGATGCCGTAAGCCGAGGCCAGATTGCTGGAGTGTTTGAAACTGATAATCACGATCAGCACCGCCGCGAACAGCAGCCAGTTCACCACCGGAATGTAGATCTGCCCGGACTCCTGATCGGAGGTATAAATGATGCGCATCGGTGGCAGATAGCCCAGCCGCACCGCCTGGCGCGTCAGCGAGAACACGCCGGAGATCACCGCCTGAGAGGCGATGACCGTCGCCAGCGTGGCGATCACCAGTAGCGGGATCAGCGCCCAGGTCGGCGCCAACAGGAAAAACGGGTTGTTGATCGCCGCCGGATTTGCCAGCAGCAGCGCCCCCTGGCCGAAGTAGTTCAGCACCAGCGACGGCGCCACCAGGGTAAACCACGCCAGGCGGATCGGCTTTTTACCGAAGTGGCCCATATCGGCGTACAGCGCTTCGGCGCCGGTCACCGACAGCACCACCATGCCCAGCGCGAAGAACGATACCGTCTTGTACTCGAGGAAGAAATTCACCGCCCAGTAAGGGTTCAGCGCCCGCAGCACGCCGGGGTGATGGAGAATACCGCCGATGCCCAGCAGCGCCAGCGTCAGGAACCAAATAACCATCGCCGGCGCGAACAGCTTGCCGACGCTGCCGGTGCCGTGCTTTTGGATCGCGAACAGCGCGGTCAGCACCAGCAGCGAGAGCGGCACGATAAAGCTGTCCAGCTCGGGGGCGATAATCTGCAGCCCCTCGATGGCCGAGAGCACCGAAATGGCCGGGGTGATCACCCCATCACCATAAAAGAAGCTGCCGCCCACCAGCCCAATCAGCACCGCCGCCGGCACCCAACGTGCATCCAGCTTGCGTATCGCCAGCGACATCAGCGTCAGGATCCCCCCCTCACCGTCGTTGTCGGCGCGCATTACGAAGCAGACGTATTTAATCGATACCACCAGCGTCAGCAGCCAGAAGATCAGCGACAGAAAGCCGTAGATCGAGGCTGGCGTCATGGTAATGCCCTCCTCTGCCGTCAGGCATTCGCGCAGGGTGTACAGCGGGCTGGTGCCGATATCGCCGTACACCACGCCGATGGCCGCCAGCGTCACCGCCGGCAGCGGCTGCTTGTTTTTTACGTGCATATAAAGGTCTTTATTTGAGGGCTCACGTTGGCAGTATAGATGCAGCCGCCACACTTTATTTGCCGCCGCAACAATAAGTTCGCGCCGCCTCACCGGCGATTTTCGCCGCCTATTTGCACAGTTCTGCGCCGCACGGCGCATCCGCCTCGTTACGGGCGTATTAGACGCTGGGTTTACCCTCGATTTTGTGGCATGATCCGCGGCATTCGTTGTCATCGTTGTTACAGCCACGCCCGATCGTTACCGTTCGCGGCCGCCGCCGTTACCCCTGCGATACACACAACCTTATGCAATAAGCCATGTACCGTTTACAGCGTTTACAGGAGTAATCGTGGCGAAGAATTATTATGACATCACGCTGGCCATAGCGGGTATCAGCCAGGCGGCGCGTTTGGTTCAGCAGTTGGCCCATGAAGGGCAATGCAACCGCGACGCCTTTCAAACCTCGCTGAAAAGCCTGCTGCAGATGGACCCGCCCTCCACGCTGGCGGTGTTCGGCGGTGAAGAACGCAATTTGATGGTCGGCCTCGAAACCCTGATGGGCGTGCTTAACGCCAACAACAAAGGGCCGGGAGCGGAACTGACCCGCTACACCATCAGCCTGATGGTGCTGGAGCGCAAGCTCAACGCCAACAAACAGGCGATGAACACGCTCGGCGAACGCCTCGGCCAGCTTGAGCGCCAGCTCGCGCATTTCGACCTGGAGTCGGACACCATCATCAGCGCGCTGGCCGGCATTTACGTCGACGTGGTCAGCCCGCTCGGGCCGCGTATCCAGGTGACTGGCTCGCCGGCAATCTTGCAGAACCCGCAGGTGCAGGCCAAGGTTCGCGCCACGCTGCTGGCCGGCATTCGCGCCGCCGTGTTGTGGCAACAGGTCGGCGGCAGCCGCCTGCAGTTAATGTTTTCCCGTAATCGTCTGTTCAAGCAGGCGCAAAATATCGTTGCTCATTGTTAATCGATCCCAGGAGTTGCTACCGATGGAATTATCCTCACTGACCGCCGTTTCCCCCGTTGATGGACGCTACGGTGATAAAGTCAGCGCACTGCGTCCCATTTTCAGCGAATACGGTCTGCTGAAATTCCGCGTACAGGTTGAAGTACGTTGGCTGCAAAAACTGGCAGCCTGCGCAGAAATCAAGGAAGTTCCCGCTTTTGACGCCGACGCAAACGCTTTCCTCGACAAAATCGTCGCGGAATTCAACGAAGAAGACGCTCAGCGCATCAAAACCATTGAGCGCACCACCAACCACGACGTGAAAGCGGTCGAGTATTTCCTGAAGGAAAAAGTGGCGGCGGTGCCTGCGCTGCACGCGGTGTCCGAGTTCATCCACTTCGCCTGCACCTCCGAAGACATCAACAACCTGTCACACGCGCTGATGCTGCAAAGCGCCCGTCAGGACGTAGTGCTGCCTTACTGGCGCAAGATCATCGACGCGCTGAAAGGGCTGGCGCTGGAATATCGCGATATCCCGCTGCTGTCGCGCACCCACGGCCAGCCGGCGACCCCGTCGACCGTCGGTAAAGAGTTCGCCAACGTGGCTTACCGCATGGAGCGCCAGTACCGCCAGCTGGAGCGCGTGGAGATCATGGGTAAAATCAACGGCGCGGTCGGCAACTACAACGCCCACATCGTCGCTTACCCGGAAGTGGACTGGCACCAGTTCAGCGAGGCGTTCGTGACCTCGCTCGGCATCACCTGGAACCCGTACACCACCCAGATCGAGCCGCATGACTACATCGCCGAACTGTTCGACTGCGTAGCGCGTTTCAACACCATTCTGATCGACTTCGACCGCGACATCTGGGGCTACATCGCCCTGAACCACTTCAAGCAGAAGACCATCGCCGGCGAAATCGGCTCTTCCACCATGCCGCACAAGGTCAACCCGATCGACTTCGAAAACTCCGAAGGCAACCTGGGCCTGGCCAATGCCGTGCTGGGCCACCTGGCGGGTAAACTGCCGGTTTCCCGCTGGCAGCGCGACCTGACCGACTCCACCGTGCTGCGTAACCTGGGCGTGGGCCTGGGCTACGCGCTGATCGCCTATCAGGCCACCCTGAAAGGCATCAGCAAGCTGGAAGTGAATCAGGCGCACCTGCTGGACGAACTGGATCACAACTGGGAAGTGCTGGCCGAGCCGATCCAGACCGTGATGCGCCGCTACGGTATCGAGAAGCCATACGAGAAGCTGAAAGAGCTGACTCGCGGCAAACGCGTGGACGCCGCCGGCATGCAGGCGTTCATCGATGGCCTGGCGCTGCCGGAAGAAGAGAAAACCCGTCTGAAGGCGATGACCCCGGCCAACTACATCGGCCGCGCCACCACCATGGTCGACGAGCTGAAGTAAGCGCGCTAGCCCGATAAAAAGGCGGCCCCAGGGCCGCCTTTTTGCTTATTATTCACCACGCAATACCTGCAGCCTGGCTATCTGTCGCCCCTGCGCATCGAAGTTATCCGCGCTCAGCCAGCGCGCCAGCGCCTGCCGCACCGCAGGCCAATGGTCGGCGGTGATGGCGAACCAGTCGGTATCCCGGCTGCGCCCCTTGACGATCACCGCGAAGCGGAAGTTACCCTCGTAGCGAAAACCAAAGCGCAGCGCAGCCTGGCGGGATGGCGCGTTATGGCTGTCGCACTTCCACTCGCAGCGGCGGTAGCCCAGCGTGTCGAAGGCGTAGCGCAACAGCAGCGCGATAGCTTCGGTGGCGCTGGAGCGCTGTTTCATCAACGGCGACCAGCTGACGTGGCCGATCTCCAGCACGCCGTTGGCCTCGTCGATGCGCATCAGCGCCACCGTGCCCACCGGCGCGTCGCTGGCGGCGTCGAACACCGTCAGATTGACCAGCGCCGGGTTGGCCTGCAGCGTCTCCAGATGTTGCAGCATCGCCGCCGGCGTATCAGGCCGTTCGATGGACAGATAGGTCCAGTCGCGGCCGTCTGGCGCCAGTTGAAACGCCTCAAACAGCGCAGCGTAATCCCGCTGCGGCTCGAGCGGCGCCAGCGAGCAGAAACGCCCGCCGAGCGTCGCGCCGCCGGGGCGGCGAGCCGGCTGCCAATCCGGCATCGGTTCCCCGACCGGCTGACCATAACGATTCATTGCCATAAACGCCCTCCTGCGATTAACGGGAATAAACGATAAACGAGCTTCTTCTGCCGATTTTGTCGTACAGCGAGCGCGCCGGCGCGTTGTACTCCTGGGTCATCCAGTAGACCCGATCGCTACCGCGAGTCTCTGCCAATCGGTACGCCTGTTCGAACAACTTTTCCGACACTTTGTGGCCGCGCGCCTGCGGCGAGACATAGAGATCTTCGATATAACAATAGCCGACCGCGCTCCAGGTGGACGGGTGGAACACCAGGTTCATCAACCCCAACAGCCGGCCCTCGGCATCCTCCGCCACCAGCCCGTACACCTGTTCATCCTGCCCCAGGCGTTCGAAGGTGCAATCGGTCACCTGCGGCGCCACGTCGGCGCGGTAAAAATCGAGATAGCCCTGCCACAGCGCCAACCATTGCGCTTTGTCGTCGCCATTGATTCTGCGGATAGTCACTTCAGGGTTTGATGGGTTCATAGCGCCTCACGGAGTAAGATATTATTTCCATTAGGGAAATAATCGGATAGCGGCAGAATACACCGCGTGGCGGCGGTGCAATACGGACCAATTCAAAACGCAGAGCAGACCAATTTTAACCGTCGCTTGCCACCGGCAGCGCACTGAACACCTGCGCCAGCGTAGCGATAAAACGCACGATCTCATCCGGCGCATAGGCCGAGAAGCCGAACACCAACGCCCCGCGCTGCGGCGTGCCGGTGTAGAAGTCCGCCAGGCCGTACAGCCGAATCCCCCGTTCGGCGGCGGCCGCCACCAGCCGCCGTTCCGTCGCCGCATCCGCCAACGGGCAAACCAGCTGCAGCCCGCCCTGCGGCAGCGCCGGACGCGTCCAGGCCGCCAGGTGACGATGCACCGCGTCGTACAGCACGTCCAGCCGCGCCTTGTACAGCGTGCGCATATTGCGCAGATGCTCGGCATAGCCGCCCTCATGCAGGAAGTGGAACAGCGTCATCTGCGCCAGCGCCGACGTGTAGCCATCCTGAAACTGCCTGGCGGCGACCAATGGCCGCACCAACTGCGACGGCGCGATCATAAAACCGATGCGCAGCCCCGGAAACAGCGTCTTGCTGAAGGTGCCGATGTACAGCGTACGCCCGTCGCCGTCCAGCCCCTGCAGCGCCGCCTTGGTTTGCCGATCGTAGTTGAACTCGGCGTCGTAATCGTCTTCGATGATCCAGGCCCGCCTGCGCTGCGCCCACTGCAACAGCGCCAGCCGCCGATCGAGGCTCAGCGAATACCCCAGCGGATAGTGATGGGACGGCGTGATGTAAACGCCCCGTCCGCCGCCCGAGGCCTGCATCAGTTGCCCGACGTCCAGCCCCTGCTCGTCGATGCCGATCGGCCGCGCCTGCAGACCCGCCGACTGCACCAGCTTCTTCGCCCCCTGGTAACCCGGTTCTTCGACGAATACCGCATCGCCGGGATCGAACAGCACCTGGGTACACAGCGCCAGCGCCTGCTGAGAGCTGGTCACTACGATCACCTGCTCCGCCGTCGCCTTGACGCCCCGCTCCCGCTGCAAGTAGTGCGCGATTTCCGCACGCAGCTCCGGCAACCCTTGCGGATCGGCATACCCCAACAGCCGCTCGCCGTGCTGCCGCAGCGCCTGTTTCTCCCGCTGCAGCCACTGGTCGATGGGAAACGCCCGCAGATCCGCCAGCGAAGGCGTTAACGAAGCCTGACGGCTGGTGTGCGGCGTATGGCTGACCGCCAACAGCGCCCGGCCACGATCGCTCAGCTCGCGCTCCGCCAGCCGCGCTTCTTGCCCCGTCGCCGTCGCCAGCAGTTCACGGCCGAGCAGCGTGTCGCAGCGATAGCGCACAAAGCTGCCGCGCCCCACCGTTCGGCTGATGAACCCTTCCGCCTCCAGCCGCGCGTAGGTCTGTTCCACCGTGTCGCGCGCCACCGCCAGCCGGGCCGCCAACGCACGGCTTGGCGGCAGCTTCGTCCGCCAGGGCAGTTCTCCGGCGGCAATCAGTTGCAACAGGGCCTGATGCAGCGCCGAACGCCGGGTCAGGCCTTGCCGGCGCTGCTGCGCGAAGGCGGACAGGATCGCCGCGTCGTCCGCGTGTCTTGGGGTGTCGCTCATGGGGAATTGTTTCTCCTGGCTCTGGGGCCGACGCACTACTCTACCTCATTTCACCCCGGCGGCGGCGGCAGTTGCGCTGCCCGGCGAAATCCCCTTAAATAAGCCATCGCATTGCGGCTACAGGACTTCCGTCGGCTATGAGCAAGGAGACCAACCAGCGTCTGCTGGACAAACTGCAGCAGGATCTGGCCAGCGCGGGCGCGATGCCACTGTATTTGCGCTTCAACGCCTCGGTGCGCCAGGCCATCGAACAGGGGTTGCTGAATTCGGGGGATTTTTTGCCCAGCGAGCGCCTGTTCACTGAACGGCTCGGCATCTCGCGCATCACGGTGCGCAAAGCGCTGGCCTGCCTCGAGCAAGACGGCATCATCGGCCGTTCGCGCGGTTACGGCACCTTTATCCAATCGCAACGGCCCGAGCCGAAGCTGTTCTATTCATTGGCAGACGTCAAAGGATTCTCGCGCGAGGTGATACAGCAAGGGCGCCGGCCGGACACGCAGTGGATTAGCCGTGAACGGATGCCCGCCGGCGCTGAGCTGGCTGAAAAGCTCCAACTGGCGGCCGGTACGCCGATCTACAAACTCAAACGCATCCACTTGATCGATCAGCGGCCAATGTCGGTGGCGGTGTCCTACGTGGTGGCGACGGCGATTGCCAACGTCGACGAGATCGGCATTTCGCTGTACGACTACTTCCGGCGTAATAAGGTGGAGATGGGATCGCTGCGCAGCCAGGTCAGCGCGGCGATGGCCGACGACGATATCCGTCAGGCGCTGCGGCTCTCGGAGCCGATGCCGCTGCTGATCGTGCGCCAGACGCTGTTCGACCACCATAAAAAGCCGATCGAATACAGCGAAAGCTTCTGCCGCAGCGACATGTACGAATTTACCAGCGAAAGCTGACCCGTTGCGTCACGCGGCGGCTCACGCCTCGCCCTGACGGCGGCGGCGAAAACGCGCGAACGCCTGAACATAAGCCTCGATATCCAGCGAATTTACCCGTTTTAACTCCGCCAGCAGACCGGGTTCGATCGCTTCTGCGCCGTGCAGCGCGCCGCAAATCGCGGTGGCCATCGCGCCGATGGTGTCGGTGTCGCCGCCCAGGTTGGCGCACAGCACCGCGCAACGGGTCGGGTCGGTTTGCGCCAGCTGCACCATCGCCAGCGCCGCCGGCACCGACTCGATGGTGCTCACCCCGGCGCCGATCAGCTGGTACACCCGTTCGGAGGCCTGCTCGGTGTCGGTGGCTTCATCCACCACCTGAAACGCCAGCTCGATGCGCGCCGCCAGCGAAGGGCTGAACGTCGTTTCCTGCCGACGCTGGGCATATTCCGCCACCCCCGGCAACGCCAGGCGAATCGAGGCCCAGTCCGCCCCCTCCACCGCCCGCGCGACAGCCCAGGCAATTGCCACTGCACCGGCGACGGCGATGTCGGATTTGTGCGTCGGGCTGGAGGCCAGCCACACCTGCCGGCAGAAATCCTCCAGCGGCGCGGACGGCAGCACGCAGCCCAAAGGTGAAATGCGCATCGCCGCACCGTTGGTGATACCGTTGTTTTCCAACTCGGCGATCGGCGTCCCCGCTTTCTGTTCGCTCAACGCCAGTTTGGAACTGGGGCCGAGAATGTTCTTGTTGAAAGCGTCAAAACTGTCTACCCAGCGGATCACGTTGCGGGCGATCAACTCCGGCACCACCTCGCCTTCCGCTTCCAGCAGCGCATCGGCCAGCGCCAACGCCATCGCGGTGTCGTCGGTATATTGCCCGGCCGTGAAGTAGCAGGCGGCGGTGTTCTCCTTCGGCCCATCGAGAAAGCCGTCTATCCAGCCGAAGTGGCGCTTAACCCGCTCGCGCGGCCACAGCTCGGAAGGCATGCCGAGCGCGTCGCCCAGCATCTGCCCGTAAAGTGCGCCCGCGATGCGTTCTGCCTGGGTTAACTGCTTCATCCGTCGCTCCTGAAAAGTGTGCCGATACATCAATAATACCTTATTAGTACCTTTAAAGCTTTTCAAGCGATCCGATCCGCCCTCCCGCCTGCCGGCAATGCCCGACGTGTTTAAGTTGCGTTTAATGTTGCCCCGCCGCTGTTTATCCGACGTTTATCAGAGCTTGCCGATAATGTCGGCGAACAAATTGATAACGCTTATTTTAATACATTGCTACGGCTCCCTTGCGGGCCGAGCGGGTTATACCTACCATAACCTCAGCATTTTTTGCCAAAATGGTTCAGGTGGCCGCGTTATCCCCTGACACGCCGCAGAGCGTGTTCCCTTTTATCGCGTGGGTGACAGGACATTCACCCGCATAGTCACAGGAGTTCGCCATGCGAGTACTGGTTGTTGAAGATAATGGTTTGCTGCGCCACCACCTTTCCGTTCAGATGCGCGAGATGGGCCATCAGGTCGACGCGGCCGAAGACGCCAAGGAAGCCGATTACTTCCTGCAGGAACACGCGCCGGATATCGCCATCGTCGATCTTGGCCTGCCGGGTGAAGACGGCCTGAGCCTGATCCGCCGCTGGCGCGCGCACCAGACCAAACTGCCGATCCTGGTGCTGACCGCCCGTGAAAGCTGGCAGGACAAAGTGGCGGTGCTGGAAGCCGGCGCCGACGACTATGTCACCAAGCCGTTCCACCTGGAAGAAGTGATCGCCCGCATGCAGGCGCTGATGCGCCGCAACAGCGGCCTGGCCTCCCAGGTGATCGTGCTGCCGCCGTTCCAGATCGATCTGTCGCGCCGCGAGTTGAGCGTTAACGATCGGCAGATCAAGCTGACCGCTTTTGAATACACCATCATCGAGACCCTAATCCGCAACGCAGGCAAAGTGGTGAGCAAGGATTCGTTGATGCTGCAGCTCTACCCAGACGCCGAACTGCGCGAAAGCCACACCATCGACGTGCTGATGGGCCGCTTGCGTAAGAAAGTGCAGGCGGAATACCCGCATGAAGTGATCACCACGGTACGTGGCCAGGGCTATCGTTTTGACGCGAAGTGAACATGATGTTCAACAAGAATAAAAAACCGTTTTCGCTGCGCGCCCGCTTCCTGATGGCGACCGCCGGGGTGATCCTGGCGCTGTCGCTCTCTTACGGTTTGGTGGCGGTCGTCGGTTACATCGTCAGCTTCGACAAGACCGCCTTCCGCCTGCTGCGCGGCGAGAGCAACCTGTTCTTCAGCCTGGCGCAGTGGAAAGACAACAAGCTCACCATTGCCATTCCCCCCGATATCGATCTCAACTTCCCGACGCTGGTATTTATCTACGACGATAAAGGCAACCTGCTGTGGAGCCAGCGCAAAGTGCCGGAGCTGGAGAAGCTGATCAACAAGGAGTGGCTGGAGGAGTCCGGCTTCTACGAAATCGACACCGACACCCGCGTCAGTAGCGAAGTGCTGGGGGACAACCCCAAGGCGCAGAACCAGCTGAAAAATTACGACGATACCGATCAGAACGCGTTGACCCACTCGGTGGCGGTCAACACCTATGCCGCCACGCCTCGGCTGCCTGCTCTGACCATCGTGGTGGTCGACAGCATTCCGCAGGAATTGCAGCGATCCGACGTGGTGTGGGAGTGGTTCAGCTACGTGCTGTTGGCCAACCTGCTGCTGGTGGTACCGCTGCTGTGGCTGGCGGCCTACTGGAGCCTGCGGCCGATCAAGGCGCTGGTCAATCAGGTGGGCGAGCTGGAGAACGGCGAACGCGATCAGCTCGACGAGAACCCGCCCAGCGAGCTGCGCGGGCTGGTGCGCAATCTGAACATTCTGGTGCGTAATGAACGCCAGCGCTACACCAAGTATCGCACCACCCTGTCGGATCTGACCCATAGCCTGAAAACGCCGCTGGCGGTGCTGCAAAGTACCTTGCGTTCGCTGCGCAGCGGCAAGCAGACCACGATCGAAGAAGCCGAGCCAATCATGCTGGATCAGATCGGGCGCATCTCACAGCAGATCGGTTACTACCTGCACCGGGCCAGCATCAACTCCGGCCAGACGGTGCTGACGCGCGAGATCCACTCGGTGCCGGCGCTGCTCGACAGCCTGGTGGTGGCGCTGAACAAGGTTTATCAGCGCAAAGGGGTAGTGATCACGCTGGACATCTCGCCAGAGGTGACCTTTATGGGCGAGAAGAACGACTTTATGGAAGTGATGGGCAACGTGTTGGAAAACGCCTGCAAATACTGTTTGGAGTTCGTTGAGATCACCTCGCTGCACTCCGAGAAAAACCTCACCATCGTCATCGACGACGACGGCCCGGGGATCCCGGAAAGCAAGCGCCAGCTGATCTTTCAGCGCGGCCAGCGGGTGGACACCCTGCGCCCCGGCCAGGGTCTGGGTCTGTCGGTGGCGGCGGAGATCATCGAGCAGTACGACGGCGAAATCGTCATCAGCGACAGCCCGCTCGGCGGCGCGCGCATGCAGGTCACCTTCGCCCGCCAGCACGACACCCACCACAACGAGTAAATTATGCCTCTGTGGCCCCGATCCACGGGGCCAAACTTCCGTTATAATCGCACTCAGGCTCACTCCTCTATCCTGGAATAGAACATGGATTATCAATTAGACCTGGACTGGAACGATTTTTTGCAACGTTATTGGCAAAAGCGTCCGGTGATTCTGAAGCGCGGCTTCAAAAACTTTATCGATCCGATCTCCCCGGATGAGCTGGCCGGGCTGGCGATGGAAAACGAAGTGGACAGCCGCCTGGTCAGCCATCAGGACGGCCGTTGGCAGGTCGCGCACGGCCCCTTCGAAAGCTTCGACCACCTGAGCGAAAACAACTGGTCGCTGCTGGTGCAGGCGGTGGACCACTGGCATGAGCCTTCCGCAGCGCTGATGCGCCCGTTCCGCCAGCTACCGGACTGGCGGATGGATGACCTGATGATCTCCTTCTCGGTCCCGGGCGGCGGCGTCGGCCCGCATCTCGATCAGTACGACGTGTTCATCATTCAGGGCACCGGCCGCCGCCGCTGGCGCGTCGGGGAAAAAACGCCGCTGAAACAACACTGCCCGCATCCGGATCTGCTGCAGGTAGAGCCGTTCGACGCCATCATCGACGAAGAGATGGAGCCGGGCGACATTCTCTACATTCCGCCGGGCTTCCCGCACGAAGGCTACGCGCTGGAAAACGCGCTCAACTACTCGGTGGGCTTCCGCGCGCCGAACGGCCGCGAGCTGGTGAGTGGCTTCGCCGACTACGTGCTGGCGCGCGAACTGGGCAGCAAGCGCTACGGCGACCCGGACGTTAAACTGCGCGAACACCCGGCGGAGATCCTGCCGCAGGAAGTGGACGCCTTGCGGCAGATGATGCTGGATCTGGTGCAACAGCCGGAACACTTCCAGCACTGGTTCGGCGAGTTCATCTCCCAGTCGCGCCACGAGCTGGATCTGGCACCGCCGGAGCCGCCTTATCAGGCCGGGGAAATCTACGAGCTGCTGCAACAGGGTGAAGCACTGCAACGCCTGGGCGGGTTGCGCGTGCTGCGCGTCGGCGATCGCTGCTTCGTCAACGGCGAGCTGATCGACACCGACCAGCTGCAGGCCGCAGACGCCCTATGCCAAAACTTCAGCGTCGACGCCGCCCTGCTCGGCGAGGCGGTGGACGATCCGTCGTTCCTGGCGCTGCTGACCGCGCTGGTCAACAGCGGGTATTGGTACTTTAACGACTGATTGCCGTCACACGAACAAGCCACCCTGTCGGGTGGCTTTTTTTATGCCTGGCGCGCCTGCGCGCGGTAATCCGCCAGTTCCCCCGCCGCCATGCCCGCCAGCTCCGCCGCCGCGCCAATCTGCTGCCAGGTAGTGGCATCGATCGGGATGCCCCGCTCCCGCCGCGCCGCGCGGTTGGCCTCTTCCCACTCTCCCGGGACGGCGATCGGCTGTTCGCCGCTCGGCGGCGACGCTTTCACCCAGCCGATAAAGGCTTCGGCCTCGGCCTGCATTTGCGGGGCGTCGAAGGCTTGAGGATCGAGGATCAGGGTCGTCATGCAGTTGAAGATTGCATCGCTGTCGGCTTTCAGCGTGGCGTCGTGGGTGGTGCGGCCGCCGGAGAGCGCGCCGCCGAGGATCTCGCACATCGCCGCCAGCGCATAGCCTTTGTGCAAGCCGAACGGCAGCAGCGAACCGAACGGCGCTTCATGCATCACCTTCGGTTCGATGGTCGGCTGCCCGTGTTCGTCGATCAGATAGCCCGGCGCCACCGACAGCCCTTTGTTATAGGCCACCCGGGTCTTGCCGAAGGCGATGCCGCTGGTGGCAAAATCCAACAGCAGCGGCGTGCGGCCCGGCCGCGGGAAAATGGCGCAGAACGGGTTGGTGCCGAAGCGGCGATCGCTGCCGCCGAACGGCGCCACCATCGGATCGCCCACTACGTTGACGAAGTGAATCGAAATAAAACCGGCGCGGGCACACTGCTCCGCCCAATGGCCGATGCGGCCGATATGGTGTCCGTTGTGCAGCGCCACCGCAGCCAGGCCCAGCTTGCCGGCGCGCTCAATGCCCAGCGCCATCGCTTCGCTGGCCACCACCTGACCGAAGCCGCGCGCACCGTCGAGCGTCAGCACCGCGCCGGCGTCGCGCACCACTTCGGCATGTTGATTGAGCTGTAATTGCCCCTGCGCCAACGACGCCATGTAGCTGGGGATCATGCCGACGCCGTGCGAGTCGTGCCCGGCCAGATTGGCCTGCACCAGATGATCGGCCACCAACTCGGCTTCACGCGCCGTGCTGCCGGCCTGGCGCCAAATCGCCTGAACGAACTGCGCCAAATGCGAGCTGGCGATACGGTATTCGGTGCTCATCATGCGGTCCTTATGCGTGGGGAATAGGCTTCCACACTATGAGCAACGCCTTGTTACGGCAAGCGATTATGCCGATCGCAAGCGTCTTGTTTACCGCGCTCGCTCGGCGGCCAGCGCCGCGATGCGCATGATCACCGCCACCGCTTGCTCCATGCCTTCCAGCGTCACGAATTCGTGCTTTCCGTGGTAGTTGTAGCCACCGGTGAACAGGTTCGGACACGGCAGGCCACGGAACGACAGCTGCGCGCCGTCGGTACCGCCGCGGATCGGCTTCATCACCGGTTCGATGTCGCAGTCGCGCATCGCCTGCTGCGCCAGCGCGATCACGTGCGGGTGCTCCGCCACCTGTTCGCGCATGTTGTAATAGCTGTCTTCGATGCTCACTTCGATATAGCAATCGCGCGGCAAGCCTTTGCCGACCTCGCGGGCAATGTCCACCATCTTGCGTTTGCGCGCTTCAAACCCCTCGCGCTCGAAGTCGCGCAGGATATAGTGCATTTCGGCACGCTCCACGCCGCCCTTGATGCTGCTGAGGTGATAAAAGCCCTGGTAGCCTTCGGTGGTCTCCGGCGTTTCGTCCGCCGGCAGCGCCTGATGAATGCGGGTGGCCAGCGACAGCGCGTTGACCATTACGCCCTTGGCGCTGCCGGGGTGCACGCTGTTGCCGAGGATTTTGATCGTCACCGAGGCGGCGTTGAAGTTCTCGCACTCCAGCTCGCCGACGCCGCCGCCGTCCACGGTGTAGGCCCATTCGGCATTAAAGGCCGCCACGTCGAACAGCTGCGCCCCCTTGCCCACCTCCTCGTCCGGGGTGAAGGCCACGCGGATGTCGCCATGTGGGATTTTGCGCGCACGCAGGCGCACCATGGCGGTGAGGATTTCAGCGATGCCGGCCTTGTCGTCGGCGCCCAGCAGCGTTTTGCCGTCGGTGGTGATCAGGGTCTGCCCCAGCATCTGGTGCAGGATCGGGAACATCACCGGCGACAGCACTTCATCGCCGATGCCGAGCGCGATGTCGCCGCCGCGATAGTTCTCGACGATCTGCGGATTGACGTGTTTGCCGCTGAAATCCGGCGAGGTATCCAGATGGGCGATAAAACCGACCGCCGGTACCGGCCAGGCGACGTTGCCCGGCCAGGTACCCATCACGCAGCCGTGTTCGCTGAGCGACACCCGCTCGAAGCCGAGCGCGATCATTTCCTGCTGCAACGCACGCGCCAGCTTCAACTGCCCGTCGGTGCTCGGCACATGCTTTACGTTCGCTTTGGACTGGGTGTCGAAAGAGACGTAGTTGAAAAAGCGGTCAAGTAATTTGTCCATGGTAGCGGCCCCTCAGAATATCGCGTTTCATTATGCGGAACCGATCAGGATCAAATATTGCGTCAGGTCATTTTTAACCAGAATTCACCAATATCATTAATCTTTGTGATGATTTCTGAGGGGAATAACACTGTCATCATAGGGTCATTTGTCGCTATCATGATGAAAAACGCGGCATCTGGGCCGGATCGGCTTTCAATTCCGGCATTCAGCGTCTATCATGCGCGCTCGAAAAATTTCCATTGGCGCAACTGGTTTGAGCTTCATTTGAACAGCGGGCATCCCGCAAGCTCCGGCAGTCTTTTCCAGTTGCGGTTCTATCTGCATTAGCCCACGGGATAGAGTAATACGATAAATGACTGAGACATCCTCTCTGACTCCCCTTGTTGAACTGCATGCCCTGAGCAAAGCGTTCGATGGCAAAACCATCATTGCCGATCTCGACCTGACGATTAACCATGGCGAATTCCTCACCATTCTCGGCCCCTCCGGCTGTGGCAAAACCACGGTACTGCGCCTGATCGCCGGTCTGGAAGACGCCGATTTGGGCCGCATCGTGCTCGACGGCCAGGACATCACCGCCATTCCGGCCGAACATCGCCACGTCAACACCGTGTTTCAGAGCTATGCCCTGTTTCCGCACATGTCGGTGTTCGACAACGTCGCCTTTGGCCTGCGCATGCAAAAGGTGCCGGCGGCGGAACTGACGCCGCGCGTCGAAGAGGCGCTGCGCATGGTGCAGCTGGATGCGTTCGCCAAGCGGCGGCCGGGCCAGCTCTCCGGCGGCCAACAGCAGCGCGTGGCCATCGCCCGCGCAGTGGTCAACAAGCCGAAGGTGCTGCTGCTGGATGAATCGCTGTCGGCGCTGGACTACAAGTTGCGCAAACAGATGCAGAACGAGCTGAAGGCGCTGCAGCGCAAGCTGGGCATCACCTTCGTGTTCGTCACCCACGATCAGGAAGAAGCGCTGACCATGTCGGATCGCATCGTGGTGATGCGCGAAGGCCGCATCGAGCAGGACGGCACGCCGCGTGAGATCTACGAAGAGCCGAAGAATCTGTTCGTCGCCAGCTTTATCGGCGAGATCAACATCTTCGATGCAGTGGTCTTGCAGCGCCTCGATCCGCAGCGGGTGCGCGCCAACGTCGAGGGCCGCGAGTGCGACATCTATGCCGAGCTGCCGGTGGAACCGGGCCAAAAGCTGAAGGTGCTGCTGCGCCCGGAGGATCTGCGGGTAGAAGAAGTGAACGACAGCGCGCAGCACGACGGGCTGATCGGCTACGTGCGCGAGCGTAACTACAAAGGCATGACGTTGGAGTCGGTGGTTGAGCTGGAGAGCGGCAAGACGGTAATGGTCAGCGAGTTCTTCAATGAAGACGATCCGGACGTCGACCACTCGCTCAATCAGAAGATGGCGGTGACCTGGGTTGAAAGCTGGGAGGTGGTGCTGGCCGATGAAGAAATCGCGTAAAGTCTTCCAGAATGTGGTGATCGCCGGCGTCGTCGCCTGGCTGCTGCTGTTCGTGTTCATGCCGAACCTGATGATCATCGGCACCAGCTTCCTGACCCGTGACGACGCCAACCTGGTGCAGATGGTGTTCACGCTGGACAACTACCGGCGCTTGTTCGACCCGTTGTACGCCCAAGTGTTGCTGCACTCACTGAACATGGCGCTGATCGCCACCCTGTGCTGCCTGGCGATCGGCTACCCGTTCGCCTTTATCCTGGCTCGCCTGCCGCAGAAGATGCGGCCGCTGCTGCTGTTTCTGCTGATCGTGCCCTTCTGGACCAACTCGCTGATCCGCATCTACGGCCTGAAGCTGTTTCTTAGCACCCGTGGCTATCTCAACGACGCGCTGCTGTGGATCGGCGTCATCGATAAGCCGCTGCGCATCATGTACACCTCAGAAGCGGTGATCCTCGGCCTGGTGTATATCCTGCTGCCGTTTATGGTGATGCCACTCTATTCCAGCATCGAAAAGCTCGATAAGTCCTGCCTGGAGGCGGCGCGCGATCTTGGTGCCAGCAAGCTACAGACCTTTATCCGCATCATCGTGCCGCTGACCATGCCGGGCATTATCGCCGGCTGCCTGCTGGTGGTGCTGCCGGCGATGGGGCTGTTCTTCGTCGCCGATCTGATGGGCGGCGCCAAAAATCTGCTGATCGGCAACGTGATTAAAAGCCAGTTCCTCAATATCCGCGACTGGCCATTCGGCGCGGCCACCAGCATCTGCCTGACGCTGGTGATGGGGCTGTTGCTGCTGATCTATTACCGGGTCGCCCGCCTGCTGAACAAGAAGGAGGATCTGGCATGATCGGACGCCTGCTGCGCGGCGGCTTTATGACGCTGGTATACGCTTACCTGTATATCCCGATCGTCATCCTGATCGTCAACTCTTTCAACGCCTCGCGCTTCGGCATCAGCTGGCAAGGGTTCACCACCAAGTGGTACAGCACGTTGCTCAACAACGACAGCCTGCTGCAGGCCGCGGGCCACTCGCTGACCATGGCGGTACTCTCTGCCACCTTCGCCACGCTGATCGGTTCGCTGACCGCGGTAGCGCTGTACCGCTATCGCTTCCGCGGTAAACCGTTCGTGGGCGGCATGCTATTCGTGGTGATGATGTCGCCGGATATCGTGATGGCTATCTCGCTGCTGGTGCTGTTCATGCTGCTGGGCATTTCGCTCGGCTTCTGGTCGCTGCTGTTCTCGCACATCACCTTCTGTCTGCCGTTCGTAGTGGTGACCGTCTACGCGCGACTGAAAGGCTTCGACGTGAAAATGCTGGAGGCCGCGCGCGATCTCGGCGCAAGCGAGTTCACTATTCTGCGCAAGATCATTCTGCCGCTGGCGATGCCGGCGGTGGCGGCCGGTTGGCTGCTGAGCTTCACCCTGTCGATGGACGACGTGGTCGTCTCCTCCTTCGTCACCGGGCCGAGCTACGAAATCTTGCCGCTTAAGATCTACTCGATGGTAAAAGTCGGTGTCTCACCGGAGGTCAACGCGCTGGCCACCATTTTGCTGCTGTTGTCGCTGGTGCTGGTAATCGCCAGCCAGTGGGCAATGCGCGATCGTTCGCCCAAGGCCGAATAACCCTTCCCGCCGGGCGCTGCGGCGCCCGGTTGTGATCCCCTTCACAACCGGCACCGGTTGTCATCCGCTGACCATCGGTGCCTATTTCCGCGCCGCCGATTGCAGCGGCGAAAACTTCCCCCTATAACTGAACCCAGGCAAGGTGCCTTATTTTTTTCTCGCTTCCAGGGAGTTTATTCAGCAACGTCGTCATCCATTAAAATATAACAAAGGAACTGCCATGAAAGGTATTATCGATAATATCTTAAGCAAGCTGCAGCTTTTCTCCAAAGCCATGATGGGGCCGATATTTTTCCTGCCGGTGATCGGTCTGATTCTGGCGCTCAGTTCTATTCTTACCAACGCGACATTAATCAATGAACATTCCACCGTCTTTTCTATCGGTAAAATGATCGGCGATACATTCTGGCCGTTATTCGGCAACCTCGGGCTGATTTTCTGCATCGGCATTACCTACGGCCTGGCCAAAGACAAGAAAAGCGAAGCGGCGCTGGTGGCGGTGATGTGCTTTATCATGTTCCTCGGCGCCAATTCGTCCTACCTGCAACTCAGCGGCCACGTCGCGGCCAAGATCAACGGTGAATATTACGGCACCGGGCAAACGGAACTGCTGGGTTTCACCGTAGTGGATATGGGTATCTTCCTCGGTTTGATCCTCGGCGTCACTATCGCCTGGGTGCACAACCGCCTGTGCAACGTCGAACTCAACGGCGTGTTCTCGGTCTATGGCGGTGCCAAGCTGGTGCTGATCGCCATGACGCCGATCATCATGCTGTACGCCGTCGCCTTCAGCTACCTGTGGCCGGCCATCTCGCAGGGATTGATCGCGCTAACCGGCTTTATGAAAAGCTCAGGCTCGCTCGGAGTCTTCGTCTACGGCTTCTTCGAGAAATTCCTGATCCCCACCGGGCTGCACCACTTTATCTGGTCGCCGTTCCAGCTCACCAGCATCGGCGGCTCGATCGTGCAAGACGGGCAGACCATCTCCGGCTCACAGGCGATTTTCCTGGCCTATATGCGCGACCCGAACATCTCGCCGCTCATGAACGAAGCGCTGCGTTTTTCGCAGCAGGGTATGGTGACCATCTTCGGCCTGTCGGGGGCGGCATTGGCTTTCTATCACACCGCCAAGCCGGAAAAGAAGATGCTGGCCAAGGCGATTCTCATCCCGGCCATCACCACCTCAATTCTGGTCGGTATCACCGAGCCGATAGAGTTCACTTTCCTGTTTATTTCTCCGCTGCTGTGGGTGATCCACGCCGTGCTGACCGCGCTGTCGCAGGTGGCCTGCAACCTGTTCCAGGTGCGCCCCTGGGGCGCCAGCGGGTTGGTTGAGTTCCTGGCCTACAACCTGCCGCTGCCGGTCTCACTCACCCGTTGGCCGCTATATGTGGTCATTGGTCTGGTTCAGTTCGCAGTGTATTACCTGGTGTTTAAAACGCTGGTGCTGAAACTCAATCTGAAAACGCCGGGCCGTGAAGATGACCAAGACGTCAAACTCTATTCCAAACAGGATTACCAGAACCGCAAGAATACCCCGGACGAACTAAGTGGCATCATTATTCGCGCGCTGGGTGGCAAGGAAAACATTATTTCCGTCGACAACTGTTTTACCCGGCTGCGGGTGGAATTAAAGGATATGGCGCGAGTGGATGAAGCCGCGTTGAAAAGCACCGGTGCCAAAGGCGTGGTGAAGAATCGCCGTGAAGTGCAGGTGATTTACGGCGTCACGGTCGGCAAGGTCAAAAATCAGGTAGAGAAATATTTAGCGGCACTCTAACGCATTATTAATGGGAGATATCGAATGAAATTAACCGTTCTTGGCGGCGGCGGCGTGCGTTCCCCGTTCCTCGCCAAATCCATCGCCTATAACGCCCACCGCATCGGCATTACCGAAGTGGTATTTATGGATACCGATGAGCGCCATCTGGCGATCTACGGCGCCCTCGCGCAGGGCGTGTTCCAGCGCATTCGCGGCGACATTGCCTTCAGCCTCAGCAGCGCTCCGCGCCAGGCGCTGACCGGCGCCGACTACATCATCACCACCCTGCGCATCGGCGGCGAGGAAGGCCGCATTCATGACGAGCGCATCGCGCTCAATCACCAGCTGCTCGGGCAAGAAACCACCGGCGCCGGCGGCTTCGCCATGGCGATGCGCTCGATTCCGGCGATCCTCGACTATTGCCGCCTGATCGAACAGGTTTCCTCACCGAACGCGGTCTTGTTCAACTTCACCAACCCTTCCGGCATGGTGACCGAGGCGATCATCAAATCCGGCTTCCAACGCCGGGTCTATGGCATCTGCGACGCCCCCAGCGAGTTTATCCGCGAACTGGCCGAGCTGCTGGGCTGCCGCGAAGACGAACTGAGCGTCGACTGCTTCGGCCTCAACCACCTTTCCTGGTTCCGCAATGCGCGCGTCAACGGTGAACCGGTCACAGACCGGTTGCTGGCGGATCCACGCCTGTATCGCGAGACCTGCATGAAGTACTTCTCGCCGGAGCTGGTGGCGCTGTCGGACAACCTGATGCTCAACGAGTATCTCTATTATTACTACTACCGTGAGCAGGCGATCGCCGCCATCGTCGCGGGCGGCGAGACCCGCGGCGAACAAATCGCGGCGATCAACCGCCAAATGCTGTCAGAATTGGGCAAGCTGGACATCCCCCACCAGTTGGAACACGCCTTCTCTGTCTACTTCAGCCATTACCTGCAGCGCGAAAACTCCTACATGCAGCGAGAGTCCAACCAGGACAAGGTGAAAACGCGCGCGATGCTGACGCTGCAGCAATTTATCGAACAGCCTGACAGCGGCGGTTATGCCGGGGTGGCGATCGATATTCTGGAGGCAGTCAACAGCGGCCGACAAAAACGCGTGGTGGTATCGATGCAAAACCACGACACGCTCGATTTTTTGCACCCGGAAGACGTGATCGAAATCAGCTGCGAATTGAACAGCGCCGGCATTCAGCCGGTCAAAATGCGCGATATTCCCGACACCCAAAAAAACCTGATTTCGCAGGTGAAAGAGTACGAGCGCCTGGCAGTGGCGGCGATTTTGACCGGCAATCGCCAACTGGCCATCAAAGCGTTGATGGTGCACCCGCTGGTCAACTCCTATTCGCTGGCTAAAACGCTGGTGGAGGAGTATCTGCAGGCCCACCGCCAGTATGCCGAGCACTGGCACTAAAACGGCGCGACGCGGCCATCAGCGGCTGCGTCGCTCAAACCAGGCGGTGATCACATTCTCGAATCCCAACAGGCAGTGGCCGAAAAACGGATTGGGATAGTAGATATCGTGATCGTATTTTTGCCGATCTTCAAACAGAAAGGTCATGTCGGCCTGCTGCGCCAGCGGACTATTCCCGTCGCCGCAAAATGCCGCCAACAGGATGCGATTGCGCTTCACCGCCTCCCCCCAGCTCAGCGCCGAACCGCTGTTGCCCGACTTTGAAATCACGATCACCATATCGAAGCGAAAGCGTGTCTCCCGATCAAGAATATCGAAATCCGGCCACAGCGACAGGTAACTGTCGACGCCCAACGTCATAAACTTGTTGTACATGTACTGCGCGACCAGCTGCGAGAAACCGCTGCCGTGGATCAGGATTTTTCCGCTATCGAGCAGATCGAGAAACTGCGCCTGCTGGGCCGGCGGCGCCGCCGACGTGGCGCATTCCGCCTGGTAGGCCGGTGCCATCGCCAGGTTGAATTTGATGAAATAGACCAGTTCGAGATAGCCGCGAAAGCCCAGCTTTTTAGCCAGCCGCACCAGCGTTGAAGGGGAACTGTAGCAGCGTGCGGACACCGCGCGGATGCCGTCGTCGATGCAGGCGTCCGGATTGTCGAGAATGCAGTGCAAAATCGTCAGATCCGTCTTGCTGAGCTCTGCCTGGCTGAAGATCTGTTTGAAGTTCATTGCCGCCCTCGTTATTCGCCAAAATTATTGTTTCGCACGCGCTTCACCGCCTGTCCAGTGCGAGACGATTAAATTGTGATGCGCTTTAGGTCGCCAAACCCCTTGATTTGCCAGCGGGATAACCGCCTTTACCCACCCCGCCCCGGCCCCTATAATGGCCCCTTTCTGGGGTATGGCGCGGCCGCCAAACGGTTTGCCCATACGGGTTCGGCTCACTACTGCTGAAGGATACGCTGCATGAAAAAGTGGTCACATCTGCTCGCAGCCGGGATGATGGCGCTGAGTTTCTGCTCTGCAAACGCCTCTGACGGCAAAACGCTGTATTTCTATAACTGGACTGAATACGTCCCGCCGGGGCTGCTGGAGCAGTTCACCAAGGAAACCGGCATCAAGGTGATCTATTCCACCTATGAATCCAACGAAAGCATGTACGCCAAGCTGAAGACCTATAAAGACGGCGCGTACGATCTGGTGGTGCCTTCCACGTACTTCGTCGCCAAGATGAGCAAGGAAGGCATGCTGCAAAAGATCGACAAGAGCAAGCTCAGCCACTTCAAGGATCTCGATCCTGCCCTGCTGAACAAGCCGTTCGATCCTAACAACGACTATTCCATCCCTTACATCTGGGGCGCCACCGCCATCGGCGTCAACAGCGACGCGCAGGATCCCTCTACCGTTACTGCCTGGGCCGATCTGTGGCAGCCGCAGTACAAGGGACGCCTGCTGCTGACCGACGACGCGCGTGAAGTGTTTCAGATGGCGCTGCTCAAACTGGGTTATTCCGGCAACACCACCGACCCGAAAGAGATTGAAGCTGCCTATCACGAACTGCAGAAATTGATGCCGAACGTGCTGGCCTTCAACTCCGACAACCCGGGTAACCCGTTTATGGAAGGGGAAGTCAACGTCGGCATGGTGTGGAACGGTTCGGCCTTCGTGGCGCGCCAGGCCGGCACGCCGCTGGAGATCGTCTGGCCGAAAGAAGGTGGGATCTTCTGGATGGACAGCCTGGCCATTCCGGCCAACGCGCGCAACGTCGAGGGGGCGCTGAAGCTGATCGACTTCCTGCTGCGGCCGGAAATCGCGGTGCAGGTGGCGGAAACCATCGGTTACCCGACGCCGAACCTGGCGGCGAAGAAGCTGCTGTCGCCGGAGATCGCCAACGACAAGTCACTCTACCCGGATAAGGCGGTGATTGAGCACGGTGAGTGGCAAAACGACGTTGGCGACGCCAGCACGCTGTACGAAAGCTACTTCCAAAAGCTGAAAGCCGGGCGCTAACACGCCCCGCCATCCCATCAGGGCGCGCAGTGCGCCCTGATGCCTTTCTCAGGGCCTGTCGGCCCGCGCCACCTTGCCCACCAGGAATTTGTGCACAAAACGCGGCACCACTTCGCTGGCTAGGCCGTAGTGTTTCTCGTCGAACTGGCTCTCCACCTGGCTCGGCTCCAGATTCAGCTCCATGGCGTAGGCGCCGCCCAGCCGCGCCTCATGCACGAAGCCGGCTGCCGGATAGACATGGCCGGAAGTGCCAATGGCGACGAAGAAATCGGCCTTGCTCAGCGCCTGGTAAATGTCGTCCATACCCAACGGCATCTCTCCGAACCACACCACGTGCGGCCGCAGCGGCGCCGGGAACTGGCAACAGTGACAACGCTCGTCGACGCTGAGATCGCCGGGCCACTCGAACACCTGGCCCGACTGGGTGCAACGCACCTTCAGCAATTCGCCATGCATGTGCAGCACCCGCTTGCTGCCGGCGCGCTCATGCAGGTTATCGATGTTTTGCGTAACCAGCAGGAAGTTGTCCCCCAACCACTCTTCCAGGTCCGCCAGCGCACGGTGCGCGGCGTTTGGGGCGATCTCCTCCGTCTGCAGCTGGCGGCGGCGTTCGTTGTAAAACGCCTGCACCAGCGCCGGATCGCGCTGAAAACCTTCCGGCGTGGCGACGTCCTCCACCCGGTGCTCTTCCCACAGCCCATCCGCGGCCCGGAAGGTGCGAATGCCCGACTCGGCGGAAATGCCGGCCCCGGTCAACACCACCACAAACGGCTTTTTCAGCTCAGCCGCCGCCATGGTGTCACGGTGAAAAATGCGTGAACGAAAGCGCTGATGCAGCACATGCTTACTCTTGCGAAACTGACACAGCCGATGGCGAGTGTGCATTAACTCTCTCCTTACTTTTCCCTGTTTACCAAATTGAGGAACGCTGCGCCGCGCACGCCGCCCGCGTCGCCATAGCGCGCCTTCTCGATGCGCGGCAGCCGGGCCACCCGCAGCAGGTGCGCCGGCAGCCGCTGCGGCAGAGCCTGGTAAATGGCATCAAAATTCGACAGCCCACCGCCGATCACCACCAGGTGCGGATCCAGCACCGTCAGCAGGTTGCCCAGGCAGATCGCCAGCACGTCCATAAAGCGGTCAACGTGGGCCACCGCCTGCGGCTCACCCGCCTGATAATGCGCAATGATTTCAGTAGCGGGCAAGTGCCGGCCATAGAAATGGGCGTACATCCATTCGAAACCGCGGCCCGATATGTAATTTTCAATGCAACCCTGGTGGCCACACCCGCAGGCAACGCGAGGTACATCACGTCCCAGCACCTCTAGCGCGTCAACCGGCAGGCGCAAATGACCGAACTCGCCGGCGATATAGTTGCGCCCAGGCACCGTCTTGCCGTCAACGATCAGGCCGCCACCTACGCCGGTACCAAGAATGATGCCCAGCACCGTCGGGTAGCGGCGAAACTCGTCGTCCCAGGCCTCCGACAGCGCAAAGCAGTTAGCGTCGTTATCGACCCGTACCTCGCGCCCGATCAGCGCCGCCAGATCGCGCGGCAGCGGCCTCCCCATCGCCGCCGGCACATTGGCGGTAAACAGCGTGCCGTCGTCGTCGTTGGGCAGGCCCGGAATGCCGATGCCGACGCTGCCGCGCCGGCCGCAAAATGCATCCGCTTCAAGGGTCAGATCGCACAGCGTGGCCAGCAGCTGCCGGTAGTCTTCACGCGGCGTCGGCACCCGCTTTTGCCAGATGCGCTGCAGGTTGTCGTCGAATACCCCCAGCTCAATCTTGGTGCCGCCCATATCGAAACCGTAGTACATAACCCATCCCCAGGCTAAAAAAACGGGGCGGCATCGCTGCCTCCCCGTGGGTTTTATTGTCCGCTCAGCACCCGAGCCGGATCGATGCGGCTGGCGCGCCTGGCCGGATACCAACTGGCCAACAGGCTCAGCACGATGGCGGTCGCCAGCACGATCAGCACGTCCAGCCAATGCAGCTCGGAAGGCAGGAAATCGATGAAGTAGATATCACCCGACAGGAAGGAATGACCGACCAGTTTCTCGATGCCCCGGATGATGTTGGTCAGCTGCAGCGAAGCGATCACCCCGATCACCACGCCGCTCAGGCTGCCCAGCAGCCCGGCCAGCAGCCCGTACCAGATGAAGATGGCGCGGATAAAGCCGTCTTTGGCCCCCAGGGTGCGCAACACCGCGATGTCGGCGCTTTTGTCTTTCACCGCCATCACCAGCGTGGAGACGATGTTGAAGCAGGCCACGCCGATCACCAGCACCATCGCCAGGTACATAATGGCGCGGATCATCTGGATATCGCGATACATGTAGCCGTATTTGCCGATCCAGCTCTTGATGTAAATGTAGGCGTTGGTCACTTCGCCGGCGTCGCGCACCAGTTTGTTGGCGGCGAACACATCGTTCATCTTGAGGGCGATGCCCGTGACACTGTCACCCATGTCGAGATACTGCTGCGCGTCGGCCAGCGGCACCAGCGCCAGACTGTGATCGAGCTGGCCGCTGAGCTGCAAAATGCCGGTCACGTGCAGACGAATGCGCTTCGGTTGCAGCAGCTTCATTTCCGGGTCGCTGTTGGGGATCATCACCGTCACATAGGCGCCCTGCTTGACGCCCAGCGCGTCAGCCACGCCCTTACCGAGGATCACCTGCTGCTCGCCGGGCTTGAAGTTGGCCCAGGCGTCGCCCTGCACATACTGCGGCAGCGCGCTCAGCCGGCTCTCCTGCTGCGGATCAACGCCTTTGACTTCCACCGCGCGCAACTGCGCGCCGTTCTCCATCAGGCCGGTAAAGTTGATGTACGGCGCAGCGGCCACAATGCCCGGCACCTTTTCCACCCGCTGCAGAATCGACGGCCAGCCGCTGAACGGCTGATTGACCGGCTCGAGTTCGCCGTGCGGCACCACCGCCAGAATGCGGTTCTTCAGCTCACGCTCAAAGCCGTTCATCGCGCTCAGGCCGACGATCAGCACCGCTACCCCCAGCGCGATGCCGATGGTGGAGATAACCGAGATCAGCGATACCATGCCGCCGCGTTTACGGCCGCGGCTGAAACGCAAGGCCGTCAGGAAGGACAGTGAGGCTCCCGCCATTACTCGGCCCCCATCAGGGTCAGCTGCGCCTGCAGGTGGCCGTCGGCCATTTCCAGCTGGCGGCTCAGGCGCTTGGCCAGCTGCAGATCGTGCGTCACCACCAGGAAAGCAGTGCCCTGACGCACGTTCAGCTCGCCCAGCAGATCGAAGATGCTGTCTGCGGTGCGTTTGTCCAGGTTACCGGTCGGTTCGTCCGCCAGCACCAGCGCCGGGTTGTTGACCAGCGCACGCGCGATAGCCACGCGCTGACGCTCGCCGCCGGAAAGCTCAGACGGGCGGTGCTTGCTGCGTTTTTCCAGCCCGACCGCCGCCAGCATCTCCCGCGCCTTCTCCTGCGCCTGCGCCGGCTTGGCGCCGCCGATCAGCAGCGGCATGGCGGCGTTTTCCAGCGCGGTGAAGTCCGGCAGCAGATGGTGGAACTGATAGATGAAGCCCAGTTGGCGATTGCGCAGCTCGGCCTTGGCCGCCGAAGACATGGCGTTCAGCGATGCGCCCTTGAAGATCACCTCGCCGGAGGTCGGCGAGTCCAACCCACCCAGCAGGTGCAACAGGGTACTCTTGCCGGAACCCGAGCTGCCGACGATCGCCATCATCTCGCCCTGCTGCATGGCAAAGCTGACATTGCGCAGCACGTCGGTGTGCAGATTGCCTTCCTGATAGGTCTTGCACAGGTTGTCACACTGCAGCAAAAGATGGTTACTCATAACGTAAAGCCTCAGCGGGTTGTACGGCGGCAGCGCGCCATGAAGGATAAAGCGTGGACAACAGGGAAACCGCCATCGCCACCACGGCGATGATCGTCACCTGTAGCGGATCGACCGCCACCGGCAGCGAAGCGCCGTCGATCAGGGCGCCGAGGATCGGCATCAGGTTATTCAGGTTGGTGGCCAGCAGCACGCCGAGCAGCGTGCCGAGCAACGAACCGATGATGCCGGCGCTGGCGCCTTGCACCATGAACACCGACATGATCTGGCGGCGGGTCAGCCCCTGGGTCTGCAGAATGGCGACCTCGCCCTGCTTCTCCATCACCAGCAGGCCGAGCGAAGTAATGATGTTAAACGCCGCCACCGCCACGATCAGGCTGAGCAGCAGCCCCATCATGTTTTTCTCCATGCGCACCGCCTGGAACAGCTCGCCCTTGCGATCGCGCCAGTCTTTCCAAACCGTGCCCGCCGGCAGCGCCTGCTGGCTGAGCGTATCGACCGTCAGCGGCTGTTGCAGGAACAGGCGCCAGCCGGTGATGTTGCCGGCCGGGTAACGCATCAGTCGCGAAGCGTCCTGTTGATTGACCAGCAGCTGATAGCCGTCCACTTCGCTGTTGGCGTGGAAGGTGCCGATGAGGGTGAACAGGCGCTGGCTGGGAATGCGGCCCATCGGCGTGAACTGGCTGGCGCTCGGCACCATCACGCGCAGCGAATCGCCGCGCTTGACGCCAAGTTGCCCCGCCAGCTGCTCGCCGATGATGATGTTGTATTGGCCTGGCTGCAGCTGCTGCTGCTTGACGTTGACCAGGTACGGGGTCAACGGATCGGCCTCGTCGGGATTGACGCCGAGCATCACCCCCACCGCCACGCTGCGGGCGCTTTGCAGCACCACGTCACCGGTGGTCAGCGGCGCGACGCGCGTAACCCCTTGCAGCTTCTGCACCTCGGAGGCCGGCAGCTGCTGCGGGTTGACCGATCCTTGTGGACTGGTGACCAACGCCTGCGGCATCAGACCGAGAATGTTGTTTTCCAGATCCTTTTCGAAACCGTTCATCACCGACAGCACGGTGACCAACGCCATCACCCCCAGCGTAATGCCGATGGTGGAAAGCCAGGAAACAAACCGCCCGAAGCGGTCTGAGGCTCGCCCGCGCATGTAGCGCAGGCCAATGAATAACGCGACAGGTTGATACATGAAATCCGTTTGATAGCCGTGGCTTAAGCAAAGTGATCATGGATAATAAAGGCTCTCCCTCGTTTAGGGAACACCCGACGGCCTTTTATTGCGTGGCGGAAAGGGGGCGACGGCGGCGGCGCGGCGCGATATGTATACGCCACCGCAAAAAATCACCGCCGTCAACCGGCTAAATAACCGGCAAAAAACCGATGAGCCGCGCTTTTTGCTGTGTCAGTTTGCCGGCCGCTGGGCTACTATAAACAGCATAAAGGCGCTGGGTTATCCGTGCCGGGACGCCCTCTAACACATTGATTAAAGATACCTGAATGAGCACTTCCGATAGCCGTAACCGTTCTTCATCCCCTCGTTATTCTCTGCCCGATCGCGCGGGCGATCTGCGCCAGTTGGGGCAACTGACCGGCGCGGCCTGCGCCGTGGAGTGCGCCGAGATCGTCGAACGCCACCCAGGCCCGGTGATGCTGATCGCGCCGGACATGCAAAACGCCCTGCGGCTGCGCGATGAGATCCAGCAGTTCACCGACCAGATGGTGACCACGCTGTCCGACTGGGAAACCCTGCCTTACGACAGCTTCTCGCCGCATCAGGAAATCATCTCCGCCCGTCTGTCGAGCCTGTATCATCTGCCGACCATGGCGCGCGGCGTGATCATTCTGCCGGTCAACACGCTGATGCAGCGCGTCTGCCCTCATGAGTTCCTGCACGGCCATGCGTTGGTCATGAAGAAAGGCCAGCGCCTGTCGCGCGACAAACTGCGCGCGCAGCTGGAGCAGGCCGGCTACCGCAGCGTCGATCAGGTGATGGAGCACGGAGAATTCGCCACCCGCGGCGCGTTGCTCGATCTTTATCCGATGGGCAGCGAAGAGCCTTACCGCATCGACTTCTTCGATGACGAAATCGACAGTCTGCGCATCTTCGACGTCGATACCCAGCGCACGCTGAGCGAAGTCGAGGCCATCAATCTGCTGCCTGCTCACGAGTTCCCTACCGACAAAAACGCCATTGAGCTGTTCCGCAGCCAGTGGCGCGAGCAGTTTGAAGTGCGCCGCGACGCCGAACACATCTATCAGCAAGTCAGCAAAAGCGCCTGGCCGGCCGGCATCGAATACTGGCAGCCGTTGTTCTTCAGCCAGCCGCTGCCGTCGCTGTTCAGCTACCTGCCGGCCAATACGCTGATCGTCAATACCGGCGATCTGGAAAGCGCCGCCGAGCGCTTCTGGCAAGACGTCAATCAGCGTTACGACAGCCGCCGCGTCGATCCGATGCGCCCGCTGTTGGCGCCGGATACGCTGTGGCTGCGCGTCGACGCGCTGTTCGGCGAGCTGAAGGCCTGGCCGCGCATCGCGCTGAAAACCGATGAACTGCCGGCCAAGGCCGGCAATACCAACCTGGACTACCATGCCCTGCCCGATTTGGCGGTGCAGGCGCAGCATAAATCTCCGCTGGATAACCTGCGTCGCTTTATCGAAGGTTTCGACGGCAGCGTGATTTTCTCGGTCGAGAGCGAGGGGCGGCGTGAAACGTTGCAGGATTTGCTCGGCCGCATCAAGCTGGCGCCGGCGCTGATCCAACGACTCGATCAGGCGGAAGCAACGGGCCGTTACATGATGGTCGGCGCCGCCGAACACGGCTTCCTCGACGGCCTGCGCCAGCGGGCGCTGATCTGCGAAAGCGATCTGCTCGGCGAACGCGTCAGCCGCCGCCGGCAGGATAACCGGCGCACCATCAACACCGATACCCTGATCCGTAACCTGGCGGAACTGCATCCCGGCCAGCCGGTGGTGCACCTGGAGCACGGGGTTGGCCGCTACGTCGGCTTGACCACGCTGGAAGCCGGCGGCATCAAGGCCGAATATCTGATCCTCTCCTACGCCGGTGAAGACAAGCTGTACGTGCCGGTTTCTTCGCTGCATCTGATCAGCCGTTACGCCGGCGGCGCGGACGAAAACGCCCCGCTGCATAAACTGGGCGGCGACGCCTGGACGCGCGCGCGGCAGAAAGCGGCCGAGCGGGTGCGCGACGTGGCGGCGGAGCTGCTGGATATCTACGCCCAACGCGCCGCCAAGGCCGGTTTCGCCTTCAAACACAACCGCGAACAGTACCAGCTGTTCTGCCAGAGCTTCCCGTTCGAAACCACGCCGGATCAGGAACAGGCGATCAACGCGGTGCTGAGCGACATGTGCCAGCCGCTGGCGATGGACCGCCTGGTGTGCGGCGACGTCGGCTTCGGCAAAACCGAAGTGGCGATGCGCGCCGCCTTCCTGGCGGTGGAAAACGGTAAACAGGTGGCAGTGCTGGTGCCGACTACCCTGCTGGCGCAGCAGCACTTCGACAACTTCCGCGATCGCTTCGCCACCTGGCCGATCCGCATCGAGATGATGTCGCGCTTCCGCAGCGCCAAAGAGCAGCAGCAGGTGCTGGACGACGCGGCCGAAGGCAAGGTGGACATCATCATCGGCACCCACAAGCTGTTGCAGAGCGATCTGCGCTGGAAAGACCTGGGGCTGCTGATCGTTGATGAAGAACACCGCTTCGGCGTGCGTCATAAAGAACGCATCAAGGCGATGCGCGCCGACGTCGATATCCTGACGCTGACCGCCACGCCGATCCCGCGGACCCTGAACATGGCGATGAGCGGCATGCGCGATCTGTCGATCATCGCCACGCCGCCGGCGCGCCGGCTGGCAGTGAAAACCTTTGTGCGCGAATACGACAGCCTGGTGGTGCGCGAGGCGATCCTGCGCGAAGTGCTGCGCGGCGGCCAGGTTTACTACCTCTACAACGACGTGGAAAACATCGAGAAAGCGGCGCAGCGCCTGGCGGAACTGGTGCCGGAAGCGCGCATCGCCATCGGCCACGGCCAGATGCGCGAACGCGATCTGGAACGGGTGATGAACGATTTCCACCACCAGCGCTTCAACGTGCTGGTGTGCACCACCATCATCGAGACCGGCATCGATATCCCCAGCGCCAACACCATCATTATCGAGCGGGCCGATCGCTTCGGCCTGGCGCAGCTGCACCAGCTGCGCGGCCGCGTCGGGCGTTCGCACCACCAGGCTTACGCCTATCTGCTGACGCCGAACCCGAAAGCCATGGGCACCGACGCCCATAAACGGCTCGAAGCCATCGCATCGCTGGAAGATCTCGGCGCCGGTTTCGCGCTGGCGACCCACGATCTGGAGATCCGCGGCGCCGGCGAACTGCTGGGCGAAGACCAGAGCGGCCAGATGACTACCGTCGGTTTCTCACTCTACATGGAGCTGTTGGAAAGCGCCGTCGATGCGTTGAAAAACGGCCGCGAGCCGTCGCTGGAAGATCTCACCAGCAACCAGACCGAGGTCGAGCTGCGCATGCCGACGCTGTTGCCGGAAGATTTCATTCCCGACGTCAATACCCGTCTTTCGCTGTACAAGCGCATCGCCAGCGCGAAAAGCGACGGCGAGCTGGATGAGCTGAAGGTCGAGCTGATCGACCGCTTCGGCCAACTGCCGGACGCGGCGCGCAACCTGTTGCAGTGTGCGGCGCTGCGTCTGCATGCGCAGAAACTGGGCATCAAACGCATCGAGAGCAACGAGCGCGGCGGTTTCATCGAGTTTGGCGACAACAACCGCGTCGATCCCGGTTATCTGATCGGCCTGTTGCAGGGTAATCCGCAGGTTTACCGCCTGGATGGCCCGAGCAAGCTGAAGTTCACGCTCGATCTGGCCGATCGCCAGAAGCGCCTGACGTTCACCGAAGAACTGCTGAGCGCCTTCCGCGAACACACGCTGGCGGCCTGAGCCAACGCCTCCCGCCGGCGCGGCGGGAGGCGGCTTATTCGCGCGGGAAACCGGCGCCCAGCGGCGCCAGCTGCATCACGCGGCTGGTCACCACCCGGTTTTTACCGCTGCGCTTCGCCTCATACAAGGCTTCGTCGGTCATGGCGATCGCCTTGTCCAGCGTCATGCCGGGCAGATACAGCGACACGCCGATCGACAGCGTGATGTGCGCTTCATCGTGGGCATTCAGCAAGAACGTCGAGCTCTCCACCGCGCTGCGAATGCGCTCCGCCACCCCGCCGATGACCAGCGGATCGTAGCTGGCAGTGATCACCATAAACTCCTCGCCGCCGTAACGCCCGACGAAGTCCTCATTGCGCACGCTGTTTTGCAGCAACCGGCCGACGCTGGCCAGCAGCACGTCGCCGGCCGGGTGACCATAGGTGTCGTTGATCTTTTTGAAATCATCCAGATCGAGGATCATCAACCCACACGGGCGGCGTTCGGCGCGCTGCATCATCAGATGGTAATCGACGCTGGCGCGGTTGTTGATATGGGTCAGGCTGTCGGTGGTGGCGCGTGCGCGCATCGCGAAATAGGCATAGATGTGGCGCTCTTTGAAATTCAGCGCATGGTAGCAAATCGCCAGGCAGAGCGCAGAAACCGCCTGGTACAGCAACACGTCCAGCCACAGCCCGCTCATGTCCACCAGCAGCCACACCACCGCGATGCGATACAGCGCGATGGCGCCGATCGTCAGGTAAAACACCCAGTGGGATTTCTTTAACCACACGCGTGACAGCAGTAGCGGTACCAGAATTGAGGCGATAAACAGGTTATCGACGGTGAAACCGCCGGTCAGCGCCATGGCGAACAAAAAACTCACCAGTCCGCTAATACCGCCGCCAAAAAAGGTCACCAGGATCATCGGGATCATCGAAAAGCTGTAGTGCACCTTGTCGGTCAACTCCAGCCGATCCTGGCTGAGATAGAGCACCGCCACCCCGGCCAGCAGGCCGAATACGATGCGTTTCCACAACGCAGAACGGTAGGAGAACGGCGCGTTTTTACTGAGAACGAAATAGCTTACCGACAGCGTGGCGTAGGTGATGCAGGCGTCGCTGTAAATGGCGGGAATGGACGCAATGTAGGTCATAAATAGTCAGCGCGCTCCTCGGGATCGCCAGGGGTTTTAATGTGCAGACGTTGAATAACGCATCCCTGTCGTCTCCGCTCGGCGGCGACTATTTTACACAGTCTATTAATAGAGTAGCAGTTCTATCTTATCGCCAAGCCGTCTATCTCGCGACGCACGCTTCAGGCTACTCTGTGCTTTGTATTATCGGGGGAGAACCGCATGAATATCGACGATGAACTGCAGGCGCTCAGCGAACAGGAAGCGACGCTGGCCTTTACCCATTTTGACGCCGCCACCGCCTGGGAACTGGGCGCAGCGCTGAAAACCGCCGCCGAGCGGCGCGGTTTGAGCATCGCCATCGAGATCCAGCTGGCCGGGCAGACGCTGTTTTATTACGCCATGCCAGGCGCAACGCCGGACATCGCCGACTGGGTGCGGCGCAAGCGCAATCTGGTAAACCATTTTCACAAAAGCTCTTACGCCATCAGCCTGCGCCTGCAGCAGCGGCAAACGTCGCTGGAGGAGCGCTACGGGCTGAGCGTGCGCGACTATTCGGTGCACGGCGGCGCCTTCCCACTCAGCCTGACCGGCCTCGGCTGCATCGGCAGCATCAGCATTTCCGGCGCACCGCAGAAGGAGGATCACCAGCTGCTGGTGAGCACTTTAGCCCATTTTCTCGGCTTATCCATCCCTGCGCCGCATTAGGCGTTAAAATATTGATTATTCCTTTCCTTTTCAGCCGCAGAATCTGCGGCTGACTTATCTATTGTCGGTATTTATCCCCGCACAAAATAGCGACTCTCTGATTTCCTGTGCCAAATTGACCCAGGTCTGGTAATCCGCTGAACAAAAGGCGTATGGTATCTGTCACGTGACAAGACGGACCTCATCGGGCCCGCCATTCCTTTCACTTTTGAAGATTTGGTATGCACCGTAGATGAAAACGCATGAAATAAACAAAATTCGCCCCTTCAGCGCGCTGATAGACGCCTGCTGGCGGGAACCTTATAGCCTGGCGCGGTTGCTGAAAGACGCTATCGCCGGGGTGACGGTCGGCATTATTGCCATCCCGCTGGCGATGGCGCTGGCGATCGCCAGCGGCGTGCCGCCGCAGTACGGCCTGTATACCGCCGCCATCGCCGGTATCGTCATCGCCGTCAGCGGCGGTTCGCGCTACAGCGTCTCGGGCCCCACCGCCGCCTTCGTGGTGATCCTCTATCCGGTTTCGCAACAGTTCGGCCTGGCCGGTCTGCTGGTCGCCACGTTGATCTCGGGGGTATTTCTGTTGCTGATGGGGCTGGCACGCTTTGGCCGGCTGATCGAGTACATTCCGCTGCCGGTGACGCTCGGCTTTACTTCCGGTATCGCCATCACCATCGCTACCATGCAGATCAAAGACTTCTTCGGCCTGCAGCTGGCGCACACGCCGGAAAATTATGTCGGCAAGCTGTACGCTCTGTTGCAGGCGCTGCCGACATTGGATCTCGGCGATACCCTGATCGGTGTGGTGACGCTCCTGATCCTGATCTTCTGGCCCAAGCTCGGCCTGAGGGTGCCTGGCCACCTGCCGGCGCTGCTGGCGGGCACCGCGCTAATGGGGCTGCTGGCGCTGTTTGATCACCCGGTGGCGACCATCGGCTCGCGCTTCAGCTACCTGCTGGCCGACGGCAGCAGCGGCCAGGGCATCCCGCCGATCCTGCCGCAGCTGCTGCTGCCCTGGGATCTGCCTGGCGGCGGCGGGCAGCCGTTCACCCTGAGCTGGCAAACCGTTTCCGCCCTGCTGCCGGCGGCGTTTTCGATGGCGATGCTCGGTGCGATCGAATCGCTGCTGTGCGCGGTGGTGCTCGACGGCATGACCGGCAAGAAGCACAACTCGAACAGCGAACTGATCGGCCAGGGCGCGGGCAACATCATCGCGCCGTTCTTCGGCGGCATCACCGCCACCGCCGCGATTGCCCGTTCGGCGGCCAACGTGCGCGCCGGTGCCACCTCGCCGGTGTCCGCTATCATCCACGCGCTGCTGGTGCTGTTGGCGCTGCTGGTATTGGCGCCGTGGCTCTCTTATCTGCCGCTGGCGGCGATGGCGGCGCTGCTGCTGATGGTCGCCTGGAACATGAGCGAGGCGCACAAGGTGGTTTACCTGCTGCGCCGGGCGCCGAAGGACGACATCCTGGTGCTGCTGCTGTGCATGTCGCTGACAGTGCTGTTCGACATGGTGATCGCCATTACCGTGGGCATCGTGCTGGCGTCGCTGCTGTTTATGCGCCGCATCGCCCGCATGACGCGGCTGAGCGAGCTGAGCGCCGGCGACGACCGCCTGGTGCTGCGGGTGAACGGCCCGCTGTTCTTCGCCGCCGCCGAGCGCATCTTTACCGAACTGCTGGCGCGCAGCGAGGGCTATCGGACGATCGTGCTGCAATGGGATGCGGTGCCGGTGCTCGACGCCGGCGGCCTGAGCGCCCTGCGTCGCTTTATCGATGTGCTGCCGGCGGATAAAAAGCTGGTGATCACCGACGTGCCGTTCCAGCCGCTGAAAACCCTGGCGCGCGCGCGGGTGCAGCCGATCGAGGGCCGCCTGCAGTTCTACCCGACCCTGCCGGAAGCGCTGGCGGCCACCGGCGCCTAAACGTAAAAAAGCCCGACGAGTCGGGCTTTTTTTATGGCGATGAGCGCTTAGTTGCTGGTATCCAGCTCCGGGAAGCTCTTCACCAGGTCATCGATGGCTTTCATCTGCGCCAGGAACGGCTCCAGTTTGTCCAACGGCAGCGCGGACGGACCGTCACACTTGGCGTTGTTCGGATCCGGGTGCGCTTCGAGGAACAGACCGGCCAGACCAACCGCCATGCCGGCGCGCGCCAGCTCGGCCACCTGAGCACGACGGCCGCCGGACGCGGCGCCGAACGGATCGCGGGTCTGCAGCGCGTGGGTCACGTCGAAGATCACCGGATGGCCGCCGGTCACGTTTTTCATCACGTTGATGCCCAGCATGTCGACCACCAGGTTGTCATAGCCAAAGTTGCTGCCACGATCGCACAGGATCACCTGGTCATTGCCGCCCTCTTTGAACTTGTCGACGATGTTGCCCATCTGCCCCGGGCTGACGAACTGCGGCTTCTTGACGTTGATCACCGCACCGGTTTTCGCCATTGCTTCCACCAGATCGGTCTGACGCGCCAGGAAGGCCGGCAGCTGGATCACATCAACCACTTCGGAAACCGGCTGCGCCTGCGCCGCTTCATGCACGTCGGTGATGATTTTCACGCCGAAGGTTTTTTTGATTTCTTCGAAGATCTTCATCCCTTCTTCCAGGCCCGGACCACGGTACGAGTGGATGGAAGAACGGTTGGCCTTGTCGAAAGAGGCTTTGAATACGTAAGGGATGCCCAGTTTTTGCGTCACGGTGACGTAGTGTTCGCAGATGCTCATCGCCAGATCGCGCGATTCCAGCACGTTCATACCGCCAAACAGCACAAACGGCAGATCGTTTGCTACGTCGATATCGCCAATGCTAACCACTTTCTGTTTCATGCTTTCGCCTTTGTTAAGGTTGTAACCGTCGCCTTGCAAACTGCACGGAGTCATTGAATTAATGCAGCGTCACCTGTTTCGGCTCAATCGAATGGATCTGAACTTTGATCACTTCGCTGACCGGGTCTTCAGGACACTGCTCGACAAAATAGTTGAGATCGGAAATCGCGATATGGTTGCACTCCAGCTGGGCGTAAATCAGCCCGCGGTCGCGGATTTCGTAGGGATCTTCCGGATCGAAGCACAGCACCGTTTCGCTGGTGCGCAGCGCCATTTCCAGCTGTTTTTCTTCCATCAGGGCGGCCTTCAGCGTATCGAGCATCTTGCGCACCACCATGATGTTCTCCGACTCGTCGAGGTCGTCGTCTTCCAGCTCGGCGCCCAACCCCAGGTTACCCTTGATCCACACTTCCAGCTGATGCTCGCTCAGGGTTTCGCCGTTCAGCGGGTTGATCAGCCACAGCTCTTCGTCCAGCCAGTCGGCGCGCAGGATCAGCTGAGTAGGGAAAATCACCGGCAACAGCGGCAAATCCAGCGCGTTGGCGATGTGCAGGAAGATGGTGCCGAGCGAAACCGGCGTGCCTTGCCGCCCTTCCAGCACCTTATCCAGCCAGATGGCGTCCGACAGGCGGTACACACCGCTGGCGCCGCCGAATCCCCAGGTCTTGTAAAACAGTTCGATGAGCGCATCCAATTGCTGCTCCTGAGTGATATCGGTCGGCACTACCGCGCGCGCTTCGTCCACCAGCTGTTGCAGCTTGCGCTCCACGTCGGCGGCCGGGAAATCGCGCCGCACCGACTGCGACACCAGGATCACCCCTTCGCTCAGCGGGGAGGTGTTAAATTCAAAATCAGCAATGCTACTCATAGGTATCCCATCAGAAACGGTATTTTCGTCGTGGCAAGTTTAATTATCAGGTACAGGCAGCCCAACGCCAGCGCGAACGCCACGGTTCGCAGCCGTTGACTTTTGGTCTTCTTGCCCAATGCGACGTAGCCAAGCAGGATATAGATAATAACGCCAAACAGCTTCTCGGTCAGCCATGAGTCCATACCCAGCAGCGGATAAAACCCGAACGTCACCACCAGCGCGATGCCGCTGACGAACAGCAGCGTGTCGTTCAGGTGCGGCGCTACCTTGACCCAGCGGCGATCCATGATCGGCGAGCGGCGCCACTGCCAAAAGAAACGCAGCACAAACAAGGTAATACTGATGGCGACCGTCAGCAAATGGAAATGTTTCAACGCGGTGTATGCAGTCATGATGCTCCCTTAAATGGCCCGGGCGTCGTTATTATGAGGGGCGCTTATCCCGGCCATTGGCCGAGCGTCACGCGATCGTTGTCGCCGTAATCACGGTGGGTGGCGACAGCGGAAAATCCGGCGGCCTGCAGCAGCGCGCGCACGCTCTCGCCCTGCTGCCAGCCATGTTCCAACAGCAGCCAGCCCTGGGGCTGCAAATGGTGCGGCGCCTGACGCACGATGGCGGCCAGATCCGCCAGACCCTGATCGGCGGCGACCAGCGCGCTGTCGGGCTCGAAGCGCACGTCGCCCTGCGACAAATGCGGATCGGCGGCGTCGATATAGGGTGGATTACTGGCGATCAGCGCGAAGCGCTGCCCTGCCACGGGCGTAAACCAACTGCCCTGTAAAAATCGGACATTGTCGATCTTCAGCTTGTGCGCATTGTGCTGCGCCAGCGCGACCGCCTCTGGCTGCACATCGACGCCAATTGCCGAGCAATCCGGGCGCTCGCTGGCTAGCGCAAGCGCGATGGCGCCAGTGCCGGTGCCGAGATCGAGGAAGTGGCAAGGCTGCGGCGGCAGACGCGCCAGCGCCAGTTCCACCAGGCATTCGGTATCCGGGCGCGGGATTAGCGTTGCGGGCGAAACCGACAGCGGCAGCGACCAAAACTCGCGCTCGCCCACCAGATAAGCCACCGGCTCACCGCGTTCACGGCGCGCCAACAGCGTCTCCAGCTGCTGTTGCTGCTGCGGCGTCAACACGGTTTCACCGAACGCCATCAGGAAGGTTCTGGCCTTGCCGGTCACGAAACCCAACAGGATTTCCGCGTCACGCCGGGCGCTGTCGCTGTGGGTCAAACGCGCGGCGGCAGCTTTCAGCCAGTGTTGATAGTCCATCACTCTTGCTCGGCGGACAGCGCAGCCAGCTGGTCGGCCTGATACTCTTGCACGATCGGTTGGATCAGCATGTCCAGTTTACCTTCCATCACTTCGTCCAGGCGGTAGAGCGTCAGGTTGATGCGGTGGTCGGTCACCCGCCCCTGCGGGAAGTTGTAGGTGCGATTGCGGTCGGAACGATCGCCGCTGCCCAGCAGGTTGCGGCGAGTGGACGCCTCGGCCTGCTGGCGCTTGGCCATCTCGGCGGCGCGAATGCGCGCGCCCAGCACCGACATCGCCTTGGCTTTGTTTTTGTGCTGTGAACGTTCGTCCTGGCACTCCACCACGATGCCGGTCGGCAAGTGGGTGATGCGGATCGCCGAGTCGGTGGTGTTAACGTGCTGACCGCCGGCGCCGGAGGAGCGGAAGGTATCGATTTTCAGATCGCCCGGGTTGATGTCCGGCAGCTCGGCTTCCGGCACTTCCGGCATCACCGCCACGGTGCAGGCGGAGGTGTGAATGCGCCCCTGGGATTCGGTTTCCGGCACGCGCTGCACGCGGTGGCCACCGGATTCAAACTTCAGCTGGCCGTACACGCCGTCACCAGAGACTTTGGCGATCACTTCCTTGAAGCCGCCGTGCTCGCCTTCGTTGGCGCTCATCACTTCGACACGCCAGCGGCGGCTTTCCGCATAGCGGCTGTACATGCGGAACAGATCGCCGGCGAAGATCGCCGCCTCATCGCCACCGGTGCCGGCGCGCACTTCGAGGAAGCAGCTGCGCTCATCGTCCGGATCTTTCGGCAGCAACAAGACCTGCAGTTGCTGCTCCAGCTCTTCGCTGGTCGCCCGCGCCTGTTTCAGCTCTTCCTGCGCCATCTCGCGCATTTCCGGATCGTCCAGCATCATTTCTGCCGTCTCCAGATCCTCCTGCACCTGACGCCATTCCAGGAAGCAGCGGCTGACGTCGGTCAGCTGCGCGTATTCTCGCGACAGCGCGCGGAACCGGTCTTGGTCGGCGATAACGCCGGCATCGCCGAGCAGCGCCTGCACTTCTTCATGGCGCTCTTGTAACGCTTCCAGTTTGGCAACAATAGAAGGCTTCATGCGTGGTAATAAACCCTGTTAATAGAGAAAACTAATGCTGATCCAGCCCGAGGCTGTCGCGTAATAATTGCAACCGCTCCACATCGCCGTCGCCGGCGGCCTGCTGGAGGGATTTGGTGGGGGCATGAATAAGACGGTTGGTCAGTTTATGGGCCAGCTCGTGAATAACCTGCTCCACGTTGGCGCCCTGCGCGATGGCGGCCAGCGCTTTGGCCTCCATCTCTGCGCGAATTTGATCGGCCTGCGAACGGTAGTCGCGGATGGTTTCGACCGCGCCCTGCGAGCGCAGCCAAGCCATGAAGTTGGTGCTTTCCTGCTGCACGATCGACTCCGCCTGCACCGCCGCCGCTTTGCGCTGCGCCAGGTTGCTTTGAATGATGGCGTGCAGATCGTCCACGCTGTACAGATAAGCGTTGGCCAGTTTGCCGACTTCCGGTTCGATATCGCGCGGTACGGCGATATCCACCAGCAGCATCGGCTGGTTGCGGCGCGCCTTCAGCGCGCGCTCCACCATCCCCTTGCCGATGATGGGCAGCGGGCTGGCGGTAGAACTGATGATGATGTCGGCGTCCGCCAGGCGTTCGTCGATCTCCGGCAGGGTGATGACCTCCGCGCCGACCTCGTCCGCCAGCAGCTGCGCGCGCTCGCGGGTGCGGTTGGCGATGATCATGTGTCGCACTTTGTGTTCGCGCAGGTGGCGCGCCACCAGCTCGATGGTTTCGCCGGCGCCCACCAGCAATACGTTGAGATCGGCCAACGATTCAAAAATCTGTCGCGCCAGGGTACAGGCGGCGAACGCCACGGAGACCGCGCTGGCGCCGATTTCGGTTTCGGTACGCACGCGCTTGGCGACGGAGAAGGATTTTTGGAACAGACGCTCCAGCTCGCCGGACAGCGACTGGCCGCGTTGCGACTCGGCGAAGGCCTTTTTGACCTGCCCAAGGATCTGCGGTTCACCCAACACCAGCGAGTCCAAGCCGCTGGCCACCCGCATCAGATGGCTGACCGCGTCGTTGCCTTGATGCCAGTACAGGCTTTTCTTCACCTCTTCCGGCCGCAGGTTGTGGTAGGCGCACAGCCAGGCAACCAGTTGCTCGTGCATGTGTTCCTGCTGTTCTACGCTGAGATACAACTCGGTGCGGTTGCAGGTGGACAACACGACGCCGCCCTGCACCAACGGTTGTTGGAGCAAGCTGGTCAGCGCCTCATCGATGGACTCTGGCGAGAAGGTCACCCTTTCACGCAGAGAAACCGGAGCGGTTTTGTGATTTATACCTAACGCCAGCAGGGTCATTGCTTCGAGTAATACTTCTGTTGGTACGGGTTCTCGTTGAACGGCATTCTACTTGATGCGCAGGATCAATAAAAGTAACAACCGCATCTTCCGTTCAATCGTTGCCATAGATGGCATCAATCGATGAATAATTAATAAATACAGTGAGATGATTTATAATTTGGCGGCATAACATACTGAATTTTAGCGCAGGATGCGATATCCCGCACAGGATTCGGTAAAACCTGCAGGTTATCCGCTTATAATCCGTGCGTTATCAACCCAGCGTGCCGCAGCGGTAGCACGGTTCCAGGATAAAAGAGACCTGCTGGCAAAAAGCCTGTTTAGCCTGAAAGGAAAAGAATACCGCACCGGCAAAGCACAAAAGCGGAATGATTATCCGTGCTGCAATCTTCACTCGATGATTTCCCGCAACAAAACCCCCGGCAGCATACCGAGACAAACATCAACCAAACGCTAACGGCGGTCACCCGCAGTAACGAAAATTGTTGCGCACGGACGGCGGTACGAAACGATTGTGTTAATCTTAATGACGCCCCCGATGCGCGTACCGGGTTGGCATTGCGCCGCTAAAAGCGGCAAGATTCAACGCGATGCAGCAAAAAATTGACGCGCCGCCGCCGCCCCGTTAGCGTGAGCACTGAATCTGGGTTTCGTCGCGCATGCCCGCAAGGACAAAAGGACAAGAGAAAGTTATGCCAATACGCAAAGTTAGTTTGCTTCGTCTGATCCCGCTGGCCAGTCTGGTACTGGCCGCCTGTACCACCACCAAGCCGACCGGCCCGGCCACCAGCCCGACTTCACCGCAGTGGCGCGCCCATGAGCAGGCGGTGCAGCAGCTCAGCACCTATCAGACCCGCGGCTCCTTCGCTTACTTGTCTGATCAGAAAAAAGTCTACGCCCGCTTCTTCTGGCAGCAGTTCTCGCCGGAACGTTATCGCCTGCTGTTAACCAACCCGCTGGGCAGCACGGAAATGGATCTCAACGTGCAGAAAAACGTGGTGCAGTTGACCGACAACCAGGGCAAACGCTACGTCAGCGACAACCCGGAAGAGATGATCCGCAAGCTGACCGGCATGGCAATCCCGCTGAACAACCTGCGTCAGTGGATGGTCGGCCTGCCGGGCGAAGCCAACGATTTTGCGCTGGATGACCAATATCGCCTGAGCAAACTGACCTACCAGCAAGACGGGCAGACCTGGAAAGTGGATTATCAGGGCTACAGCAACGAGGTGCAGCCGACGCTGCCGAACCGCCTGGAGCTGCAGCAGGGCGACCAGCGCATCAAGCTGAAAATGGATAACTGGACGCTCAAATGATCCGCCAGTGGCCCTCACCCGCGAAACTCAATCTGTTTTTGTACATCACCGGCCGTCGTGAAGACGGCTATCACCTGCTGCAGACGCTGTTCCAGTTTTTGGACTACGGCGACACCCTGACCATTGACCCGCGCCAGGACGATCGCATTAATCTGCTGACGCCGGTCGATGGCGTACCGGACGAACAGAACCTGATCGTGCGCGCCGCCCGCTTGCTGCAGCGCTATTGCGATGAACGCGGCCTGCAAACAGCACCGCGCGGCGCCGACATCAGCATCGACAAGCGCCTGCCGATGGGCGGCGGCTTGGGCGGCGGCTCCTCCAACGCCGCCACCGTGCTGGTGGCGTTGAACGAACTGTGGCGCTGCCACCTCAGCGACGATCAACTGGCAGCGCTGGGGCTCAGCCTCGGCGCCGACGTGCCGGTGTTCGTGCGCGGCCACGCCGCCTTCGCCGAAGGCATCGGCGAGCGTCTACAGCCGGCCGAGCCGCAGGAAAAGTGGTATCTGGTGGCGCATCCCGGCGTCGGCATCCCGACACCGCTGATCTTCGGCGACCCCGAATTGAAAAGAGACACCCCGGTTCGCTCCTTAAGTGAGCTGTTGCAGGCGCCGTACGCAAATGATTGCGAACCGATCGCAAGAAAACGTTTTCGCGAGGTTGAACAGCTTCTTTCATGGCTGTTAGAATACGCCCCGTCACGCCTGACTGGCACAGGTGCTTGTGTGTTTGCTGAATTCGACACAGAAATCGCTGCCCGTCAGGTGTTAAATCAAGCCCCGGAGTGGTTGCGTGGTTTTGTAGCGCGCGGCGTTAACGTCTCCCCACTACATCGCATTCGTTCCGGGCGGTTTGAGTCGTAGCTCAACGTTTCGCTGCGCAGGGTCATGCACACCTGGCCCTGTTATCCCTGCGCTGCCTGCGGTCTCAATTTTAGTTTTACATACCCGTATGTATATTGCGCCGGCGTCGCCGACTGCCCCTTGGCGATGTCGTATGACAATATCTTCTCTGGACGCAAGCCTGAGGTTCTTCTCGTGCCTGATATGAAGCTTTTTGCTGGTAACGCCACCCCGGAACTAGCACAACGTATTGCCAACCGTTTGTACACCAGCCTTGGTGACGCCGCTGTAGGTCGTTTTAGCGACGGCGAAGTGAGCGTGCAAATCAACGAAAATGTACGCGGCGGTGATATTTTCATCATCCAGTCCACCTGTGCCCCGACCAACGACAACCTGATGGAACTGGTTGTGATGGTCGACGCCCTGCGTCGCGCCTCCGCAGGTCGTATTACCGCCGTTATCCCTTACTTCGGCTATGCCCGCCAGGATCGCCGCGTGCGTTCCGCGCGTGTGCCAATCACCGCCAAGGTGGTTGCCGATTTCCTCTCCAGCGTAGGGGTTGACCGCGTTCTGACGGTGGATCTGCATGCTGAGCAGATTCAAGGCTTCTTCGACGTACCGGTAGACAACGTGTTCGGCAGCCCGATCCTGCTTGAAGACATGCTGCAGCAGAACCTGGAAAACCCGATCGTGGTTTCTCCGGACATCGGCGGCGTAGTGCGTGCCCGTGCTATCGCTAAACTGCTGAATGACACCGACATGGCCATCATTGACAAACGCCGTCCACGTGCGAACGTTTCTCAAGTGATGCACATCATCGGTGACGTGGCAGGCCGTGACTGCGTGCTGGTCGACGACATGATCGACACCGGCGGTACCTTGTGTAAAGCGGCTGAAGCGTTGAAAGAACGCGGTGCCAAGCGCGTATTCGCCTACGCGACGCACCCGATCTTCTCCGGCAACGCCGTGGACAACATCAAGAACTCGGTGATTGATGAAGTGATCGTCTGCGACACCATTCCGCTGTCGCCGGAAATCAAGGCACTGAAAAACGTTCGTACTCTGACCCTGTCCGGCATGCTGGCTGAAGCCATCCGCCGCATCAGCAACGAAGAGTCGATCTCTGCGATGTTCGAGCATTGATTCGTCGTCTTTCCGGTGCGGCGCCCACCGTGCCGGAAAGATAACGAGCCCGAAAGCAGAAAAAGAAAAACCCGTTGGTGCGCAAGCAACAACGGGTTTTCTACTCGTAGTCCAACATGACCTCAAACCTTAATGCACGGCAGATTTTCCCTTGCCCTGCCCTTGCTTCCCTTCTGATTTTTTAATCAATGCGACGAACGATGTTGGTCGTTGCGGCACCGTTTATCAAAGTGTTTTACCCACCAGTAGCGATCAGCCACCTGCTCGCGGCCGCCGATACGTGCGCCCACCAGCCACAACAGCGCGCCAACGAAGATACTCATGATGGCGCCGTGGGCGAAAAACTGCGGTAAATTAAACTGTGATACTTCAGCAATAATGGAGTATCCGACGCCACCGATCATCACGACCAGGCCCAGCCCCATAAAAAAGTTGCCCACTCTGTCCGCGCTTCTACGTTTCATATGCCACCTCCATGATTGCCATGTGCCAACCGGGATAACGCTGCAACTTGTTAACCCACTTTGATAAGTTAAGTATAGCCCTTGCCGCGGCAAGGGGATTGCGGAGGCGATCACAAATGGTAAAGAATTATTGACACTTCTTAACACGCCGCTGAAAATTAGCGGACAAATTGAATTATTCATCTAATGAATCATTCGTCTTTCTTTCCGAGGGCGACAGCAGAGATCGGATTTTGTCATTCGCCGCCCCGACAGGTAGACTAAGACCCTTTCCATTACCCTGATCATAGCGAATCTCCCAGTGAGCAGTATTAAATTGATAGTCGGCTTGGCCAACCCGGGTGCGGAATACGCCCAGACACGCCACAACGCCGGCGCCTGGTACGTCGACCTGCTGGCCCAGCGCCACAATCAACAGTTGAAAGAAGAGAGCAAATTCTTCGGCTACACCGCCCGTTTGAACCTGGTAGGTAACGATGTGCGCCTGCTGGTGCCGACCACCTTCATGAACCTGAGCGGTAAAGCGGTGCTGGCGATGGCCAACTTCTACCGCATCGAACCGAACGAGATCCTGGTAGCGCACGACGAGCTGGATCTGCCGCCAGGCGTGGCCAAAATCAAGCTCGGCGGCGGCAACGGCGGCCATAATGGCCTGAAAGACATCCAGAACAAGTTCGGCAACAATCCGAACTTCTACCGTCTGCGCATCGGCATCGGCCATCCGGGTGACAAGAACAAGGTGGTAGGCTTCGTGCTCGGCAAACCACCGGCCAGCGAGCAGAAGATGATTGACGAAGCGATCGACGAGTCGCTGCGCTGCACCGAGATGCTGATGAAGGACGGGCTGGAAAAAACCGTTCAGCGCCTGCACAGCTTCAAGGCACAGGCCTGAATCTTGCCGCAGCGGGCGCCCTGCCCGCTGCCTGCTTTTAGCCGCGCGGGTTGAAGGTTTCTTCGCCCACGCTGCGATCATCGGCGGTGAACCCCTCTTCCGCCACGTAATACTGCGGATCGTCCAGCTCATGGCTGCAGAACGGCCCGGCGCGCTTAAGCAAACGCACGCAGTCGCCGCTCAGGTGGCGCAGCCGAATGCTTTTTCCCGCCGCCAGGTAACGTGCCGTCAGCTTATCTATAGCCTCTACGCCGCTGGAATCCATCACCCGGGTGCCGGCAAAGTCCAGCACCACGTTCTGCGGATCGCTCTGCGGGTCGAACAGCTCGGCGAAAGCGGCGGCTGAGCCGAAGAACAGCGGGCCATCGAGCTGATACACCGCCACCTCGCCCGTCACCTGGCGCTGGCGCACGCGGATACGCGCCTGCTGCCAGGCGAACACCAGCGCCGAGATAATGACCCCACTGATCACCGCCACCGCCAGATCGGTAAAGATAGTGATCAGCGTGACCACGACCATCACCAGTGCGTCCGCCTTCGGCATGCGGCGCAAACGGCGCAGCGAGCTCCACTCGAAGGTGTTGTAACACACCACCAGCATCACCCCAGCCAACGCCGCCACCGGCAGCAGGCCGATATAGCGCGACAGGCTGACCACGAACAGAATCAGCAGGATGGCGCCCACCGTGCCGGAGATGCGCCCGCGTCCGCCCGAGGTGAAGTTGATGATCGACTGGCCGATCATCGCGCAGCCGGCGAAACAGCCGAACAGGCCGCATACCGCGTTACCGGCGCCCTGCGCGATGCTTTCGCGATTACCGTTACCCTTCTTGCCGCCCATTTCATCCAGCACCGTCATGGTCAGCAGCGATTCAATCAAGCCGACCAAGGCGATCACCACCGCATAGGGCAACACCACCCGCACCATCTCCAGGGTAAACGGCGCCGTCGGCAGGCTAAAATGCGGCAGCGCGCCGGAAATATCCGCCAAATCGCCTACCCGCAGCGTGTGCAGATTGAGGCCGATCGCCAACGCCGAGACCACCAGCAGCGCCGCCAGCGAAGACGGAATGGCTTTGGTCAGGCGCGGGAACAGCACCACCACCGCAATCGCCAGCGCTACCAAGCCGTACATCAGCGGTCCCTGCCCGGCGATCATCTTCAGCTGCGCCAGCATGATGACGATCGCCAGACCGTTGACGAAGCCATGGATCGCCGGCAGCGGCACCAGACGAATGAATTTGCCCAGCCGGAAGACGCCGATCAGGAGTTGGATCCCCCCGGCAAACAGCGTGGCCCACAACACGTAGCCCATGCCGTACTGCGCCGCCAGACTCATCAGCACCACCACGATGGAACCTGCGGCGCCGGAAACCATGCCCGGCTTACCGCCGAACAGCGCCGTGACCAGGCCGATAATAAACGCGGTATGCAAACCGACGATCGGCGAAAGACCGGCGACCAGCGAAAAGCCGACCGCCTCGGGGATCATCGAAACCGCCACCACAAAGCCCGCCAGGACTTCATTTTTAACGTCCGCGATCCTGAAGTTACTCAGGTTAAACATGCATTATTCACTTATGACAGATAACATCATTTCCCCGCGTAGCGGGCAGGAGGGGCCGCAAGGCGCGGCAGACTGCAGGCGGGCACAACTCAGGGTGGCGTAGGCAAGAAATACATCCGGCGCGTTTCCTGTCGGTTAATCGGAACGGCCAGTATGGGTCAATGTGATCCAAATCTCAAATAAAAACCGGCCGCGGGCGCTGGGCTCGCCCCGGCCAAACAAGTCTGATCGAGATAAACGCCCATTACGTGTATAATGGCGGCATTATTTTGCCCTTTATGCAGTCGATTAAACCTAACCGGCTGATAGTTAAGATATTTAAGGTGATTACAACATGGGATTCAAATGCGGTATCGTCGGCCTGCCTAACGTAGGCAAATCCACCCTGTTCAACGCGTTGACCAAAGCGGGCATCGAAGCAGCCAACTTCCCGTTCTGCACCATTGAACCGAACACCGGTGTGGTGCCAATGCCCGATCCGCGTCTGGATAAGCTGGCCGAGATCGTCAAGCCGCAGCGCATTCTGCCGACCACCATGGAATTCGTCGACATCGCCGGCCTGGTGAAAGGCGCTTCCAAGGGTGAAGGCCTGGGCAACCAGTTCCTGACCAACATCCGCGAAACCGAAGCCATCGGCCACGTGGTGCGCTGCTTCGAGAACGACAACATCATTCACGTCAACAACAAGGTCGATCCGGCCGAAGATATCGACGTCATCAACACCGAGCTGGCGCTGTCTGATCTGGACACCTGCGAGCGCGCTATCCACCGCGTGCAGAAGAAAGCCAAAGGCGGCGACAAAGACGCCAAAGCCGAGCTGGCAGCGCTGGAGAAATGCCTGCCGCACCTGGAAAACGCCGGCATGCTGCGCGCGCTGGATCTGACCGCAGAAGACAAAGCGGCGATCAAATACCTGAGCTTCCTGACGCTGAAGCCGACCATGTACATCGCCAACGTCAACGAAGACGGCTTCGAGAACAACCCGTACCTGGACACCGTGCGTAAAATCGCCGACGCCGAAGGCTCCGTAGTGGTTGCGGTGTGCGCCGCCGTGGAGTCCGACATCGCCGAGCTGGAAGACGAAGAGCGCGACGAGTTCATGGCTGAACTGGGCCTGGAAGAGCCGGGGCTGAACCGCGTGATCCGCGCCGGTTACGAGCTGCTGAACCTGCAGACCTACTTCACCGCCGGCGTGAAAGAAGTGCGCGCCTGGACCATCCCGGTCGGTGCCACCGCCCCGCAGGCGGCCGGCAAGATCCACACCGACTTCGAGAAAGGCTTTATCCGCGCGCAAACCATCTCTTATGACGACTTCATCACCTACAAGGGTGAACAAGGCGCCAAAGAAGCCGGCAAAATGCGTTCCGAAGGTAAAGACTACATCGTCAAAGACGGCGACGTGATGAACTTCTTGTTCAACGTCTAACCTTACCCCGCAGCGTATCTCTCGGCTGCTGGAAACGGAAAAATCCACGCTTCGGCGTGGATTTTTCGTTCTTATCCCCTCAGACTCCCCCGATTATGAACCTGTCCGAGCTGGCCGGGCCGCCGCTGCGCGCGCTCGACCGCGTCCGGCCGGCGGCCAAGCCCGCTAACGGCGCTCTACAGCAGCGCAATCATCTTCAGCAGCTCCACGCGATTGCGGATGCCGAACTTCTTGCCGGCGTTATTGAGGTGCGAATATACGGTTTTCGGGTGCAGGTTAAGCCGTCGCGCGGTCAGGCGGATATCTTCGGTGCGGGCGGTTTCACACAACACCGCCGCCTCGCCGGGCGTGATCGCCGCTGCCCGATGCCGGTTCACCACATGGCGTTCGCTCGTCTCCTGGCGGCAGGCCAACGTAGCACAGGTCTCTCGCACCACCTGTAACGTTTCCCGCTTGTGCAAAATCGCATCCGGCTGCGCCGCGGCAATAAACGCCAGGATCAGCGGCGAAGTCTTATCGACGAAAAACAGTAACCGAACACCTTTATATTCGCTGCGCGAATAATTAACGAAAGTTAAATACCCTTCGAATCGGTAAATCTCATGGGGGAAATCCATTATAATTAAATCAGGCGCAGGGCTTATATCTTTAATAATACTAATCTTGGGCGAAGATAAGGTTATCACCTCCCCTCCCAATAAAGTTTTCATGCCCAGTCGGCACAGTGGCGAACTGTCGATATAAATCACTCTCACTTTAATTCCCCTTATCAGCATGAAAGCATGCTTCCATACCTCAGGCGGATTGTCGCTGCTCTTTTTTGGGGTAATTCGCCTGCACAGCACACCGATATAAAACATCTTGATAACATGTCTTTCAAATTATCGCGCTGCGGCAAGCTCGTTGATTCATCCGCAAAAAAGGCATAAATGTTTCAAATTATTTCAACAAAGAAATACAGCAACCCAACAAAACCGCAACGCAATGATATAGATCTATTTTCTATTTTGCGCGATACAAGGGAAAATGAAAACAAATGTAACAAACATCGCCATCACCTTATTTGTCCATTGAAAACACCTATAGGGAAAATTCTTAGTTTGCTAGGATGAAAATCCATGTTTGCCGAGCCGTTTAAAAAAACAATTGCGCAACATGATTATTCAATAACCGCACGTCAGTAATTTATTACTGTCAGGAAAGCTTTTCTCTAAAGTAAATTAAAGGGTATTTCACATGAACATTAAATTAGTCGCATTATCCATGCTGGCTCTCTCCGGCGCCTGTGCGGCAGCCTCGTCCAATACGGTGCAATTTAAAGGCGAAGTCAGCACACAAACCTGCTCGGTGAATATTAACGGCAACCAATCCAACCCGGTCGTTCTGCTGCCCACCGTCGCCGCCAGCAAACTCGCCACCAAAGGCGCCACCGCCGGTGACACCACCTTTACCGTTAACGTGACGGGGTGTGCGGCAGCGACCAGCGATACGGCGATCAAAACCGTTCTGGCGGGCAACAACCCCACCGCCAACGGCAATCTGGGCAACGCGGGCGATGCGGCCAAGGTGTCCATTCAACTGCTGGACAGCGACGCCACCACACCGCTGTCATTCGCCAGTGGTTCGACCGTCACCACGTCGGCAATGACGCTGGCGAAAGACGCTACCTCGACCTCGCAGAACCTGGTGGCCCGCTACTACGCGGAAGACACCGGCGTGGCGGCCGGTTCGGTGATCGCCACCGCCCAGTTCGCCATCAGCTACAAATAAACCGGCGTCAGGCGCCATATCTGTTAATGCCAGCGCCGTCCGTCAACGGACGGCGCTGAATGACTCGCTCCCTTTATCGGTTCACGTTTATGCCGCAGAAAAACCGTTCCACCCGCCGATGGGCCGCCCTGTCGCTTTGCCTGATGAGCTTTGCCGCTACCCACGCGTCGGCCAGCGTGACGCTGCTCGGCAACCGCGTGATCTACCCCGCCGATGCGCGGGAAAAAACGCTGCAGTTCACCAACGACGACAGCACCCCGGCGCTGATGCAGATCTGGCTCGACGTCAATAACCCGAAGTCCACGCCGGAAAACGCCGATGCGCCCTTTATCGCCTCCCCACAAATCTTCCGCATGGCTCCGCACAGTGGGCAGATGGTCAGATTATCGTTCGTCGGCCAGCCGTTGCCGCGCGATCGCGAGTCGCTGTTCTACCTCAACTTTCTGCAGGTGCCCGCGGTGCGCCAGACTGACGACGACAAGAACAAACTGCTGCTGGTGGTCACCAATCGGCTAAAGGTGTTCTATCGCCCCGCCGGGCTGGCCGGCGACGCCAACCACATCATCGATACACTTAGCCTGCGCCAGGTCGGCAACGCGCTGCGCGTCAGCAATCCGACTGCCTACTATGCCAACGTCAGCCAGGCCGCGATCCTGAGCGGCGCAAAGCGCAGCGCCATCCCACAGGCGGATCTTATCCCGCCTTTTTCGCAGGCCAGTTGGCCGGTGAACGGGGAGGTGCGGCAGGTCGCCCTGCGCGTCATCAATGATTATGGGGTCGAGATTACGCGGACCCTGAACGTCGCGCGCTGAAGCCAGACAGGGAGGTTTTCATGTTCGATGTCCGCAAGGCGACGCCGCTTCCCACGCGCTGGTGTTGCGCGCTGCTGGCGCTGCCGCTGGGCTGCGCCGCCGCCGACGGCTACACTTTCGATCCCGCGCTGCTGCGCGGCAGCGTGCTGAACAACAGCGCCCTGAGCCAGTTCAACCAGCAGGACGCCGTCGCCCCCGGCAGCTATCAGATCGATTTATATCTCAACGGCCAGTTTCTCGAACGCGATCAAATTCGCTTCGTGCGCCAAGGCAAGCAGGTGCTGCCCTGCTTCGATCGGCCGCAGCTGACGCGATTCGGGCTGAAAAATCCGCCGTTGGCGACCGAAGCGAACTGTCTGCTGCCCGGCCGGGATCTCAAGGACATCGCGGTGAACGCCGATATCTCGCAGCTGCGGCTGGATCTCAGCATTCCACAGGCGCTGTTGAACGACCGGCCGCGCGGCAGCGTCAATCCCGCCAGCCTGGACAGCGGTGAATCGATGGCCTTTGTCAATTACAACCTCAACCAGTACCACGTCAGCTACCGACAGGGGCAAACCCGCGATCTCGACTCGACCTACGCCAACTTGAACGGCGGATTTAACCTTGGGCTATGGCGCTACCGCCAGCAGTCCAGCTATCGCTACGATCGGGAGTTCGGCGGCCATCTGGACACCAGCCGCCGCTACGTGCAACGCGCGATCTTGCCCTGGCGCAGCGAAATGCTGTTGGGCGAAGGCTTTACCGACGGGCACTTCTTCTCCGGCCTGGGCTTTCGCGGCATTCAGCTCAGTTCGGACGACCGCATGCTGCCGGACTCGCAGCGCGGCTATGCGCCGGTGGTGCGCGGCGTGGCGAAAAGCAACGCGCGCGTGACGGTGCTGCAGGGCAAAAGCACGCTGTATGAAACCACCGTCGCGCCGGGGCCGTTCGCCATCAACGATCTGTACGCCACCAACTACGCCGGCGATCTCACCGTGGTGGTGACGGAAGCCGACGGCAGCGTCAGCACCTTCACCGTGCCGTTCGCCGCAGTGCCGGAATCCATCCGCCCCGGCCAGTCGCGCTACTCCGCGATCGTCGGCCGTTCCCGCTACGTCGGCGACAACGATCTGTTCAGCGAAGTGACCTGGCAGCACGGCCTGACCAACGCTCTGACCTTCAACCTCGGCAACCAGCTGGCGGACGGTTATCAGGCGATGATGCTGGGCGGCGTGTACAGCAGCTGGCTGGGCGCCTTCGGCATGGACACCACCTATTCCCACGCCAGCCTGCCGAACGGCGGCGCCTCCGGCTGGATGCTGCACCTCTCTTACAGCCGAACCTTCAGCCCGACGGACACCACCTTATCCATCGCCGGCTACCGCTACTCTACCGAAGGCTTTCGCGATCTCAGCGACGTGCTCGGCGTACGGCGCGCCGCCACCACCGGCCAAAACTGGCAGTCCGACTCCTACCGCCAGCGTTCGCGCTTCGAGGTCGCCATCAATCAGGGGATGGGGGCGTTCGGCAGCCTGACGATGTCCGGCTCGACTCAGGACTACCGCGATCAGCGCGGCCGCGATAATCAGCTCCAGCTGGGCTGGGGAAAAACCTTCGGCAACGGCGTGGCGCTTAACCTCTCCGTCACCCGCACCCGCAGCCTGGGCTACAGCAACGGCGACTACCGCGGCTATGGGCCGCTGGATAACGTCTACAGCGCGCCGCTGGCACAGAACGCGCAGACCGTCACCGCCCTGTCGCTGAGCTTCCCGCTCGGGCGTTCATCATCCGCCCCCAGCGTCTCGCTGTTGGCCAACCACAACCAGGGCCAGGGCGGCAACTATCAGGCTGCGCTGTCGGGCAGCGTCGGCGACGAACAGCCGGTCAGCTACGGCCTGAACTTCACCACCGACGACGATCGCCAACAAAGCATCTGGGGAGGCAACCTGCAAACCCGCCTGCCTTACGCCAACGTCACCGGTTCGTTCTCCACCGCGCGCCAGTACCGACAAGGTTCACTGTCGCTGCAGGGCGCCGTGGTGGCGCACCGCGGCGGCGTGACATTAGGGCCGTATGTCGGCGACACCTTCGCCCTGATCGAAGCGCCCGGCGCCAGCGGCGCACGGGTGATGGACGGTCAGGGCGCGCGCGTCGATCGCTTCGGCTACGCGCTGGCGCCGTCCCTGGTGCCCTATCACTACAACACCGTCGCGCTGAACCCCGAGGGCATGAACGACCAAGCGGAACTGGAGGACGGCCAGCGGCGCGTGGCGCCTTATGCCGGCGCCACGGTGCGCCTGCACTTCAACACCGTGCGCGGCCAGGCATTGCTGATCACCGCGCAGCGGCCCGATAACGCGCCGATCCCGATGGGCGCCAACGTCCTCGACGCCGCGGGCAACAGCGTGGGCATGGTCGGCCAGGCCAATCAGGTGTATCTGCGCAGCGATAAGCGCACCGGGGAACTGACGCTGAACTGGGGCGATGCACCCGGCCAACAGTGCACGCTGCATTACCGTCTGCCCGCCGGGGCAGACGGTCCGATTCAACGGCTCAGCGCCCCGTGCCGCTAGCCCGTTAAACTTATTTTCAGGAGAGACGATGAAACGCATTTTTTACCCGATCGCCGCCCTGTCGCTGTTCGCCGCGCCAACCGCGCTGGCGCAATGCACCCGGGTGGCTCCCGCGATAGATTCCGGTTGCGATCCCTGCGGGGTGGGCACGGCGCTGGGCCGGGTCAATCTGACCAGCACTTATCTGCAGCCCGTCGGCACGCCGCTCGGCACCAGCGTGTTCGACCTCACCGCCGGCACGCGCTATCCGGATCCCAACAAGGTGTTGTATGAGTGCGACGCCGGCGATGCCGGGCAGATCTATGAAGTCTTCGCCACCAACGGCGACGATCGCGTCGGCGGCTATTACGATCTGGGCGCCCAGGACGGCAACCCCAACTACTACGCCACCTACTTTCCTTACGTCGGCATCCGCCTGACCCACCTGGATTCCGGCAAGGTTTTTACCCGCTATTGGCAGTCGGCACCGATTACCCGCTACGCCACCGTCGGCAGCAAAATTCAGATCCGCGTAAAAGACTTCAGTGCCATCCGCGCCGATCTGATCCGCATCAGCTCGCTGCCGGGCGCGGGCGCCAGCAACTACTGCGGTTACAGCGCCGGCAACCCGCTGGTAGGCATGGCCTCGACCACCGGCAATTCGAACTATACCTGCACGCAGCCGAACGGCTATGTCACCTTTCAGGGGCCCGGCATCGCCTCGGATCCTATAGGCAGCGACTCCGCCACCAACTACGCCACCTGGGGCACCGGGCGCTGGAACGCGATGGGCATGGGTACCGCACCGATCTCCTCGTTGACCTATACCGCCACCTGCGTGGCGCGCAACGTCACGCCGCTGGTGATCCTGCCGACCATCTCCGTCAGCCAGTTGAGCGCTGGGCAAACTTCACAGGCGCAATTCACCATCAATATCGAATGCGACAACGCCGCCGTGTCCGGCGTCAGCAGCAACAATACCGCCCTCGGCCTGCAGGTGCCGTATGAAAGCTATGTTGCGGCGCAGCAGCTCGGGCTGGTCAGCGCCAACGGCGGCGTGAGCTACCTGCTCTCCAGCGGTTACGGCACCGACAGCAGCGTCGCTACCGGCGTAGGCATCGCGCTCGCCAACGCCGGCAACGGCGCGCCGATGAACTTCGTCGGCTGGGCGCGCTGCAGCGCCGGGCAGTGTCCGCAGGGCAACGACGCCGGCTGGTATCCGGTGCTCAACGGCGCCAGCGGCGGCGGCAGCACCGCAGCAGGGTTCACCCACTACACCACCCAGCTCACCGCCACCCTCGCCCGGCTGCCCGGGCAAACCGTCACCGCCGGCAAAGTGGACGCCAGAGCCTACGTCTGGGTTAAGGTGCAATGATGAAAAAGAAATACCTGACGATGGGGTGCGCTCTGCTGCTGGCGCTGGTGGCCACAGGCGTGCAGGCGGGTATCATCGCCTCCGCCACCCGGGTGATTTTCCACGAAGGCGATACGGAAAAGACCCTGATGCTGCTCAACACCAACGGCTATCCGATCGTGGCGCAAACCTGGGTCGATAACGGCGACGTCAACGCCGCCCCCGAACTGTCGCGCGCGCCATTCGTCACCCTGCCCAGCGTGTTCACCCTGCCGCCTTCGGCGCTGAAAGGGCTGCGGATCCTGTTCGCCGGTGCGAATTTGCCCACCGACAGGGAATCGGTGTTCTGGCTTAATCTGTATGAGATCCCCCCCAGCCAGCCGACCATGCCGCCGCTGGCGTCGCGTGTGACACTGGCGATGAACACGCAGATGAAAATCTTCTATCGCCCCAGGGCGCTGAAGGGAAAAGCCGAGAACGCCGCCGCGGCCGTCTCGTTCACGCTGCAAAAATCGCCGGGCGGCTATCTGCTGCGCTGTCATAACCCCTCGGCGTTCTATCTCTCCTTCGCCCGCATCACCGTGAAAATCGACGGGCGCCATTATCCGGTGCGGCAAGAAAGCGACATGATGACCGCGCCGTTCAGCACGCGGGATTATCACCTTGACGCCGCTGCGGCGCCGATGCCCCCCACTCAGATCGCCGTTCGGGCCATGCTCATCAATGACCAGGGCCAGCAGATCGTCAAGTCATACACAGCCACTCCATAACGATAAAAAGCAGCACATTTTTTTAAGTACAGGAAATAGGGAAAAATGAGTCTAAGCAGATTCCAGCTACAGTTCCATCTGGAGAAACAGGCCAACAATATCAGGCAGTCACCGGCATTTCGCACCGCCATCGTCAAGCACGGGGAATTGTTGAAAGAGACCTACAAGAAGCACCCGCTGTTTTACAAAATCATCTTCAGGAACAGCCGGTTCATTATTTGTTCCACCATCCTGTCCATTTACTACCACCAGCCCGCCGCCGGCCTGAAAGACATCAAAGCCTTTTTCAAAGGGAAGAACTTGATCAGCGAGAATTCTCTGGACTCCTTTCTGTTCTTTTTACGGGTCGGCCGCCGACTGGAGGTCAAACCCTGTGAACATGACAAGCGTCAGCTGCGCTATAAGCCCACGCCGCACGCACTGGCCGAAACCCAGGCGCTGATCGCCTCGATGGCGCGGCCCTACCAAGCGCTGGCGCCACAGATACCCGTCGCGGCTCTGCTGACGGCGCCCGACTTTCTGCCCACCTTCTTCGCTGCCTACGGCCAACTGATGCTCAAGGAGATCTACCTGATCGATCTGGTGCCGCAATCCGGGCTGTTTATCAGCAAGGACGCCGGCCACATGGTACTGCTGATGCTGCATATCGAAAGCATCCGGCAGGACTCCCCCTTTCTGCTGCTCTCCTCGGCTAAAATCGCCAAGTCGTGCTCCGTCTCACGCGCGCACGTAAATCGCATCCTGCAGGCGGCGGAAAAATCGGGCCTGCTGACCACCACCAATAACGTGGTGATCGAACTCAACAGCTCGTTCTTTATCATGGCAGAGCGCTATTTCAGCCTCTATTTCGCGATGGTCGAATTCGGGCTTGAACGGGTTTGGCACACGTCGCAAGCCGCCGAACCTACCTGAGCCGTTTTACCGCTCCCGCAGCACCTTATCGATCAACCCCCAGGCCGCCGCTTCGTCGGCGGTCATGAAACGATCGCGATCCAACACCCGCTCCACCTCCTCATAACCCCGGCCGCAGTGTTTGGCGTAAAGCCTGATCACCGTGTCTTTGGTGCGCTTCATCTCTTCGGCGTGGATCAGTATGTCGGAGGCCTGCCCCTGAAAGCCGCCCAGCGGCTGGTGCACATGCAGGCTGGCGTTGGGCAGCGCCATGCGGTGCCCCGGTTCGCCGGCCATCAGCAAGAACGAACCCATCGAACGCGCGGTGCCCATGCACAGGGTATGCACCGGCGCACGCAGGTACTGCATGGTGTCGTAAATCGCCAGCCCGCTGGTGATCACCCCGCCCGGCGAGTTGATGTACAGGTGGATCGGTTTTTCCGGGTTTTCCGCCTCCAGAAACAGCAGTTGAGCGCACAGCATCTCGGCCACGTCGTCGTTGACTTCGCCGTTGAGGAATACGATCCGGTCGCGCAGCAAACGCGAATAAATGTCAAAGGAACGTTCTCCCCGGCTGGTCTGTTCCACCACCATAGGGACGAGCATCATCTTCTCACGCATCGGTGAACTCCTGGGTTAGCAACAAAGAGAAGTGCGTTTAACGCGTCAGGCGGCGCGCATCACCGTCGCCGGGCCGTCGTTGGCGGCGTCAAGCTGGTGGATAATCCGCAGCAGGCTGCCGCCGCTGGCGTCCGGCAGGATCTGCAGGGTCACGACGCTTTCGAGAAACGGCGGTTGATCGTCGCGCAGGCGATAGCTCACGGCCTTGCCCGGCGTAGCGTCCAGCGGTTCGACCTGCGCCAGATCCCCCGTCGGCAGCCACTGCTCGCGCAGCTCGGGAATGCTGAGCGCCCGCCACACTTTTTCCGGCGGCGCCTCGAGCGCATACTCCAATACCAGCCGGTCGCGCGGCTGCTGCTCAGCCCGTTTGTTCATTGATCCATGTCCTTCAGCAAGATTTGCAGCGCGTCGATGCGCGCCGGCCAGTAGGCGCGGTACTTCGCCAGCCACTGGGCGATCTGCGCCAGCCCTTCCGGGGCAACCTGATAATTGACGCAGCGCCCCTGCTTCGCCTCGCTCACCAGTCCGGCATTGCGCAGCACCGCCAAGTGTTGCGACATCGCCGACTGGCTGATGGGCAGCCCTTCGCGCAACGCGCTGGCGTTCATGCTGCCGGCAGCGAGCTTGTCGAAGATGGTGCGGCGGGTCGGATCGGCCAACGCCTTGAAGATGTCATTTTCATTCATGTAAAAACATTAGTACTCACTTATCTATTACGCAAGTTTTTGGCGTTGGGCATACGGTAAAAAGCGCAGGCCGGCTCGCCATTCCCTTCGCGAAGCCAATAAGTGAGCAACGCCTCGATGTTGCTAAAATGTTGCCAATTTGTATATACAGGTATTGACACCCCAGCACAGCTGTATCATTTTCAAGCGACCACTGCCACGTTGCCCTCTTTTCGTGAAAAACTGTCAAGGAGCGATAATGACTGAAAAAACACAGACCTCCACATTACCGGTTAGCGTACAGCTGTTAGGCACCGGTGGCCCACGTCCGGATCCGCAGCGGGCGGGGCCGGCGGCCATCGTCAAGATAGGTGATGAAACACTGCTGTTTGATGTCGGCCGCGGCGTCACCGTGCAAATGGTCCGGGCCGGGGTTGCGCTGGAGTCATTGAAAGACGTATTTATCACTCACCATCATTTCGATCATATCGGCGATCTGTATGACGTAGTGCTCAGCACCTGGATACACGGTCGCCGCCACGCCATCACCTTCTACGGCCCGCCGGATACCAGGCGCATCATGAATGCCTTGCTGACCCAGGTATATGATAAAGATATCGAATGGCGCTCCGATGGCGAACCCACTCACGGCGGTTGGTCAGAGATCAAGGTCCACGACGTCGCGACCGGGTTGGTGGCCGAAACGGAAAACTGGCAGGTCTATGCCGAATCGGTCATACACGGACATGGCTTGGATGTCTCGCGCGCCTTTCTCAAGCGTTGGATCTGTTATGGCTATCGTGTAGAGACACAGGGTAAAACGATCGCAATCAGCGGCGATACGGTGGACTGTGCGGGCCTGCGCCGATTGGCCCAGGATGCAGACGTACTGGTGCAATGCTGTTACCTGGCCAACGAAGAAATCACCAACGAACACTTCCGCAAACTGGCCCGCCATACTCTGGCGTGCGGCGATACCGTCGGCAAGATAGCCGCCGCCTGTAATGTCGGCACCTTGGTGCTCACGCATCACCGTCCGCGCGATGATAACGGCATGATTGAACAACTGCGGCAGGAGGTGAGCCAGGATTTTAAGGGCCGGATCATTATTGCCAACGATCTCGACGAGGTGACACTTTAAAACTGGCGCTCCCTGGCTATGCCGTGGGAGCGCCTCAGGCACTTACCCCCCTTTGCCGCCAAGCGGCTGCGGCGGCGCAAACGCAGTGGCCTCGGTCCCCTCCTGCGCTTCCAGCGCGAGGCGCGCCAGCGGCATGTCTTCGTGATAGCGCGCCTCGGCGTTCAGGCTCTTCGAGTAACGGTTGTACTTCCACCAGGCGTATCCCAGGAACACCACCAACCCACCGACGTTATAGAACACGATGGTCATGATGCTGGCGCCGGTCGGGAACGTCGAGGCAAAGAAGCCGACGGTGAAGATGGCGATCAGCACGCTGACGATGGCGATGCCCTGCAGGCGCGAGCCCATTTTGAAATCGCGCGCCACCCGGTCGTACTTCAGCCGCAGATTCAGGTAAGCCAACATGATGAACAGCGGCGGCAGCATCGAGGCAGCGGCGGTCATGTTGATCAGCGTGTTCATCAAATCCTGCACGCTGCTGGAACCCAACGTCGGGATCAGCATCAGCGGGATGACGATAAAGAACTGGATCCAGGCCGCGCGCGTCGGCACGCCATGCCGGTTCAGACGAATGGTTTTCTCGCCGAAAATGCCCTTCGGGATCTCGGTGAAGAAAATCTTCACCGGCGCCGCCGTCCACATCAGCAGAGAGCCGAACATGGCGGTGAAGGAAACAATGCCGACAAAGCGGTTCATCAGCACCGTCGGCAGGCCGAAGTGCGCCGACAGGCCTTCGAATACCTGAACCGTGCCGCCGGTAAAGTGCAGATCGGTGCGGTGCACGAATACGTTGATCAACAGCGAAGACACCGAATACAGCACGCCGATGAACAGCCCGGAAACGATGATCACCTTCACGAAGGCGCGGCTGCCGCCTTTTACATCGTTCACGTACACCGCCACGGACTCCGCCCCGCCCGCCGCCTGGAAGATCCAGGCGGTAATGCCGAGGAACGCCCAGTTGAAGTTCGGCGTCATCGCCTGCACGTTGATCGGATCGGCCGGCTCAATGCCGCCCAACACCGCCGCGCCCGCCAGAACGATGTAGGAAAACGTCAGCAGCAGCATCAGCGATGAAGTGACGGAGGTCATCGGCCCCAGCAGTTTTGCGCCGCTGTTGGAGATGTAGGTCGAGAAGGCGAACAGGAAGATGCTGATGATCGCCGTGGTCAGCGGGGTAAATACGTAGTCATAGCCCAGGAACGCATAAGAAGCGTAGGCAATGACGCGCGGCAGCAGCGCGGTGAAAAAGAACAGGTTTACGAACCAATAGGTGTAGGCGGTGATAAACGCCCAGCGCCCGCCGAGTGCACTTTTCACCCAGGCATAAACGCCGGCCTCGGAGTTGCGGTTGAGCGAAACGAACTCGGCGATGATCAGGCAAAAGGGAATGAAGTAAATGATCGTCGCCACCAGAAACACCGGTGACGAGGCGATCCCCAGCTGAATATTGTTGTTAATCACGTTGTTGAAACTGAACACTGCCGCAAACGTCATCGACAGCAGGCCAAACTTGCCGATGGTGTTTCTGTTCGACGCAGCCATAGAGATTCTCCGAATGGTGTAGGGGACTTCGGTTTGTTGTTATCGATCGGCGGGCGCGCTATTTATTGGCGAAATAGCTGTCTTCCACCGTCACTTTTAAAATGACTTTTTTTACCTTGCCGCTTTCTATGGAGCGGTGAGCCTGGTGGTTTTCGAAGATCACCACGTTGCCTTTGCCGACCCGGCGCCTCTCGCCTTCGCCGCTGAAAAACTCGCGGTCGGTTTCGTCCTGATAAGGCACCACCGTCGTCAGCGCCCGTTTGTCGGCGACCTCGACGGTCTCTTCCCCATCGAGGTAATAGTGCACGTCGAAGTAACGGCGGTTGCCCTCCAGCCAGCCGTGCTGGCGGCCGGCGCCGACGCTCAGCCGATACGTCAGCGAGTCGCCGATCGAATGGCACACGTTCGGGCTGATGCGATCGACATTGGCGATCGCTTCCATGCAGCGCAGCCACTTCTTGCCGCTGTGATAAATACGCTGGAACTCCGCCAGGGATTCGAGAATGATCATGCGTTTTCCTCCGCAGACTGCGGGTGATAATGAGCGGGCGCGAAGTCATAACCGGCGAGCGTGGCGCCCTGCGTTTGCCGCCCGTCGAACGGCACCAGCGTGAAGCCGTAGCTGAACGGCGCCAGATAGACCCGATGGGTATCCAGCACTTCGGAGCCCCAGGAATTGGAGCCGAGGCCGAGGATCTGGTCGTCCAGGTTCAGCGTCAGGCAGTCGCTCGGTTCCAGCTCGTTGATGTGCTGGGCCTGATGCAACATCTCGGCGCTGTAAGGCCACAGGCTGAAATTGATCGGCCGCCGCGGTTGGATGAAGATCCCCTTGCCTACCGCATCCTGCAGGCTCAGCCAGCGCACGTCCTGCCGATTACCGTTGTCCTGCGGGAACGGATAGTGTTCGAACATCGCGTCGGCACGCTGTCGGTAGTGGCCGATGAGGTTGGCCCGGCAGCTGTCGCGGTAGTTCTCGCCCGGCCCGCGGCCGTAGTATTCCACCTGCTCGAAACGGCGGCTGATGCCGAAATCGAGACCGATTTTCGGGATAATCTGCCGGAAATCGCCGTAAGGCTCACCGGACAGATCCAGGCTGACGTAACCCTGCGGGGAGATACGCCAGCGGTAGGTGCAGCGCATGCCGAAGTCGAACACCGGCGGCGCAATCAGGCTGTGCACCTCAATCAGCAGATCCTCACCCTGCCATTGCCGGCTGAGGCGACGAAAATGCTGCTGCATGATGGGGAAGTGATGCGGCAGCCAAATCCCCTCATATTCTTGTTTATGGTTATCGATCACCGGTTTAAAGAAGGTGATGCGCGGTGCGCGCCCCACCACTTCTTCATCGTCTACCCGCCACGACAGCAATTCGCCGCTCAGCAGCGAGAACACCAGCTGGAACCGGCCGCCGCTGACGATCAGCTGATGATTTTCCTCGCGGCATTGCAGCGCCGGCGCATCGGCCGGCGGTGGAGCCAGCGGCCGCGTCGCCGCCTGGCGCAGATGCTGATAATGCCCCAGCCGCTGGCCGCTCTCGCTGTAGCGGGTAGCGCTGTCCTTATGCACCGCTACGTCGATCAGCGTTTCCCCCTGTCCCAGCGCCAACACCGGCAGGTGTATGTCTTCGCTCTCGCCCGGCTGCAGATGCGGCAGCTTGAATTCGTAACTTGCCACCTGGCGGCCGTCGGTCTTGACGCTGACCTTCAGCGTGATGTCCGCCAGCGAACTAAACCAATAGCGGTTTTTCACCCGCAGCACGTCGCCTGCGCCCTCTTCCGCCGTCACCTCCACCGGGCACAGCACCTGCTGGTATTCACGCAGGCCGGGGCCGGGACGCTGATCCGGGTAGATCAGGCCGTCCATGCAGAAGTTGTAGTTGTTCGGGTAGTCGCCGTAATCGCCACCGTACTGGTAGCGCTCGCGTCCCTGCTCGTCGTGGCTCAGCAGGCCGTGATCGCACCACTCCCAGATGTAGTGCCCCTGCAAACTGGCGTGGCGGTTGAACACCGACTGGTATTCGAACAGCCCGCCGGGGCCATTGCCCATGGCGTGCGCGTATTCGCACAGGATGCGCGGTTTGGGGTGCGGGTATTCGCCGAAGGCGTTCATCATCGCCACGCGGGAATACATGGTGCTGATCACGTCGGTCACTTCGGCGTCGCGATCTTCTTCATAGTGAATCAGGCGGGTCGGATCGAGCGCCTTGCAGCGCCGGGCCATGGCGCGAATGTTGCAGCCGTAGCCGGACTCGTTGCCCAGCGACCAGATGATGATCGACGGGTGGTTTTTCTGCGCCGCCACGTGGCGCTCGATGCGCTCGACGTAGGCCTGCTCCCAGCGCGGATCGTCGGTGATGCGGCTCAGATCGCCGACGTTGGCAAAGCCGTGGCTCTCCAGGTCGGTCTCCGCCATCACGAACAGACCATAGAGATCGCACATCTCGTAAAAGCGCGGATCGTTGGGGTAATGGGCGGTGCGCACCGAGTTGATGTTGTGCTGCTTCATCAGCACGATGTCGCGCTCCACCCGCGCCATATCGACGGCGCGCCCTTTGCGGTGATCGTGATCGTGGCGGTTGACGCCGTGCAGCTTGAGGTAGCGGCCGTTGACGTACATCAGCCCGTCACGTACCGCGATCTCGCGGAAGCCTACCCGCTGCGGTACCACGCCCAGCAGGTTGCCGGCGCCGTCATACAGGCTGAGCAGCAGCTGATACAGATAGGGATTTTCCGCATTCCACTGCTGCGGGCGGCTGACCGGCAGTTCGAAACGGCAGCTCAGCGCCTGCTCGATGCGCAGATCGTCGCGCCACTGCTCCGCCACGCAGCGATCGCCGTCGAACAGCTGCGCTTGCAGGCGGCAGCCCTCGGCGGCCTGCACACCGAGATGGCGCAGTTCGGCATCGATCGCCAACTGCGCGTCACAGTAGCGTTCATCGAAGGTGGTGACCAGCGTCAGATCGTGAATGTGGGTAGCGCTCTGGCCGATCAGGTAGACGTCGCGGAAGATGCCGGCCATCCACCACATGTCCTGATCTTCGATGTAGGTGGAATCGGCCCACTGCATCACCCGCACCGACAGCAGGTTCTCGCCCTGCCGCACATGGGGGCTGATATCGAACTCGGCGCACAGCCGGCTGCCCTTACTGAAGCCGACATAGTTGCCGTTGACGTACACTTCGAAGTAGGTTTCCACGCCGTCGAATTTGATCAGCACCTGCTGATCCTGCCAGCCGGCGTCGAGCATAAAGTGGCGCTGATAGGCGCCGGTGGGGTTATTGGTCGGCACGTAAGGCACGTCGATTGGGAACGGGAACCCCTCGTCGGTGTACTGCAGGTGGCCGTGCCCCTCCAGCTGCCACATGCCCGGCACCGCCATATCGCCCCAGTCGTTCATCGGCTCCCGGTAAAACGCCGCCGGCACCTGCGCTGGGTGCTCGAAGAAGCGAAAGCGCCAGCGGCCGCTCAGCAGTTGGAAGCGCCGGCTGGCGTTGCGATCGAAGCTCAGCGCCTGCCCGGCGTCCGCGTAGCTGAAGAAGCTCGCGCGCGGCGCCAACCGGTGCTCCGACTGTTTTTCAATGTTTTCCCAATTATTCACGTCACGTCTCCCGACACCTGTGCAATGCGGAAACGATAGTAAATATTTAGTAAAAACTACAGCTGATATTTACCAAATGACGGCAGGATCACAATAAATCTCAAATACCTTTTTTTATCATGACGTTAATTTTGAGCGCCAACTCCCCCCGCCGAGGCAGGGGCCGGTCAGACAACGGTGGTGTCGCGCAGCTGTAGCGAGCTGGGAACGAAGATCGACAGCGGGACGGCGCGCTCATCGCGCAGCCGCTCCACCAACAGGTTGACGGCCTGAGCGCCCATGGTTTCCGAAGGGATGCGCACCGTGGACAAAGCGGGGAAAATAAAGCGGGCGGTGGGAATATCGTTGACGCTGATCAGCGCGATCTGCCCCGGCACCTGAATACCGTGTTCGTGCAGCGCGCGCAGCACCCCGATTGCGATCGAGTCGGTCGCCACCAGCAGCGCAGGCGGATAGCCATTCTTGCTCTGCAACATCGCTTTGGCGCATTGGTAACCCGACTGGCTGCTGAAATCGCCGTGGTAAATATCCTGCGTTCGCACCACGTTTTGCTGCCGGCCATACTCGACGAACGCTTGCTCGCGCTGGTCGATGCCGGCCGGATCGTCGCGCCCGCCGATAAAGCCGATGCGCTGATAGCCGCGGCCGATAAAGTAGTCGATCACCTTGCGGCTGATCTTGTACAGGTCGACATTGACGCAGTCGAAACGCTCGTCGTCCACCACGCCGTCGATGAACACCACCGGCGTTTCCTGTTGCCTGAGCTGCTCATACAGCGCAGACTGTGGCCGGCCGATCACCAGCAGGCCATCGGCCGTCGGCAGCGCCTTGTCGCCGTTGAAGTCGTAACCGGCGCTCAGCGCCACGCCCAGCTTTTCGCACTGCGTTTCGATGCCGTAACGCATCGCCAGGTAATAGGGATCGTTGATTTCCACGCCCTGTGTATAGGTGAACAGCGCGGCGAAATGCAGGCGTTGCCCGCTTTGTCGTTTGGAAGGCGCGACCTTGTATTCGAGGCGCTCCGCCGCTTCCAGGATCTTCTGGCGGGTTTGCGCCTTAACGCTCAGGGTAGGGTCGTCATTCAACACGCGCGAAACGGTGGCGACGGACACATTAGCGGCTTCAGCAATTTCCTTCAGTGTGGCCATAGAGTCCCAATGCACAGACGAAAAACGGTAGCTTAATCGGATAGCGATGCGGCGTACAGCGCCGCCAGCCTCCTCTCCTTACCAGACCGGGCCAAAGCACGCTCATGCAAGACGTTGCCGGGCGCCTGCAGCGAAAGATACCCATTTCTCCCGCTGTGATCAAGTTGACAATTTACTGATTTAAGCGTATTTTTTACTAAATATTTTACTAATATACCTGCCGTTTACCGTCCTGTTCGGGCGGGCTTTTTCTCTTCTCCCAGGGATCCGGGAGCGACCTCGCGTGAGCCGCTGCTCGGCTGACGTTCCGAACCATCAAACGCCAGGCATATGCCCATGAAATCAATAAGCCATCACGCTCTGTTGCCCTTGTTGCTGCTCGTTAGCGCGCCGGCCTGGGCGGCGCAAGAACCGGTTACGCCGGCGGAGCGCAATCAACTCCCTCCACCGCCGCTTCCCGATAGCACCGCGACCGCCCTGCGTTTTTACGGCGAGCTCGGCATCGGCGGTAGCGTCTATTTGAACGGCGAACATCAGCATAAATACAGCGACGGCACCTATATCGAAGGTGGCCTGGAGATCAAGCGGGGCCACTGGTTCGGCCTGATTTACGGCGAAGGCTGGACCGTGCAGGCGGACAGCCAGGGCCACGCCTGGACGCCGGACCACAGCTGGGGCGGCTTCGAGGGTGGGTTGAACCGCCTTTACGGCGGTTACCGCACCGACGACGGCACCGAGATGATGCTCAGCGTGCGCAACGATTCGTCGCTCGACGATTTGCAATGGTGGGGCGACTTCACGCCGGAGTACGGCTACGTGCTCCCCAACACCCGCGATCTCAGCTACGCCGCCAAGCTGCAAAACCTGACCGGGCGCTTTCGCTACAGCGTGACGGCGGCCCCGGAAAGCCGCATCGACGAGAGCAAGGCGCTGCTGCACTTCGGCAAATACGACCGCTATTCCGACAAGTACACCTACCGGGCGATGGTCAACGGCTACACCCAGTACGACCTGCAGGATAATCTGACGCTGCTGACCGGCGTGGAAGTGACTGACGGTCTGGGGCAGCTGTTTCTGCTGGGGCTGCGCGGCAAGCACCTGGCCGGCCGCGTCTGGCACCACACCGGCAAAGGCAACAGCGGCGGCCATCCCGGCAGCGAGTCAGGCCTGATGCTCAGCGCGATGACGGAAACCGCCAAAGGCCTGTACCTTTCCACTGCCTACAGCTACGCCCGCCACCGGTTTGATAGCGCGGCGGATACCGCCACTTCATATGCCCAGTTCGGCGTCTGGTACGAGTACGCCGGCGGTAAGCTGGCCACCGCGCTGGACAGTAAATTCTTCATGCGCAACGACAGCACCGGCGCCAGCAACTCGGTGTTTCTGATGCAATATTTCTATTGGTAACCGTTGAGGCTCCTACGATGAACATGACTTCCCTGACCCCGCTGGCCGCTGCCCTCACCCTCGCGCTAACGCTGACGGGCTGCGCGCCGAAAGCGCCCGACGCCGACGCTCCGTTGGCCGAGCGCTATAAAAACGTCATCGACCGCCGCGGCGCGCCGCACTTCATGCTCGATTACGATTTCGACGATCACCAACGCTTCAATCCGTTCTTCGATCTCGGCGCCTGGCACGGCCACCTGTTGCCGAGCGGGCCGGAAGGCATGGGCGGTTTCCCCGGCCCGGCGCTGCTGACCGAAGAGTACATCAACTTTATGGCCAACAATTTCGATCGGCTCAGCGTCTATCGAGACGGTAAACCGGTGCATTTCACCATGACGGCCTACAGCCTGCCCGGCGCCCTGGTGCAGCGGCTCAGCGCACCGGGCGTGACCGTCAACCTGACGCTGCGCTTCGCCGCCGCACGCACCTCGTTGTTGGAAACCCAAATCCTGACCGACACGCCGCTGGAGCTGGTGTGGGACGGTGAATTGCTGGAGCGTTACGCGGCCAAAGAGCAAAAACCGCAGCCGCCGGCGACCCTCGAGCAGGCGTTTCCGGACTACACGCGCCGCATTGTGCCGACGGCTGACGGCCTGCGCGTCACCTTCGGCAAGGTGCGCGCGCCGTCGCAGCTGATGACATCCGGCCAGTCCGAGTATCAGATCCACAAGTCGCTGCCGCAGCGCACCACGGTCGACGGCCACCGCTTCCGCGCCGCGGCACGCATCGCCGGCTCCACCACCCTGTATACCACCTACTCGCACCTGCTCACCGCTGAAGAGGCGCAGCGCGAACAACGCGCTATCGCCGATATCCTCGCTCACCCGCAGCGCTATATGGCCGCCTCGGCCCAGCGTTGGGAACGCTATCTCGCCACTGGGCTCAGCAACCCGCACGCTACGCCGGAACAAACCCGCGTGGCGGTCAAAGCGATGGAAACGCTGAACGGCAACTGGCGCGGCGCAGCCGGGGCGATGAAGTTCGACTCGGTCACCCCGTCGGTGACCGGGCGCTGGTTCTCCGGCAACCAGACCTGGCCGTGGGACACCTGGAAACAGGCCTACGCCATGGCGCACTTCAACCCGGACGTGGCCAAGGACAACATTCGCGCGGTGTTCGCCTTCCAGATCAGGCCGGGCGACACCCTGCGCCCGTGGGACGCCGGTTTTCTGCCCGATCTTATCGCCTACAACCCCAGCCCGGAGCGCGGCGGCGACGGCGGCAACTGGAATGAGCGCAACACCAAGCCGAGCCTGGCGGCCTGGGCGGTGATGGAAGTGTATCGCGTCACCGGCGATAAGGGCTGGCTGGCGGAGATGTACCCGAAGCTGGTGGCCTACCATGACTGGTGGCTGCACAACCGCGATCACAACGGCAACGGCGTGCCGGAGTACGGCGCCACCCGCGACAAAGCGCACAATACCCCCGACGGACGCATGTTGTTCACCGTCAAGCGCGGACAACGCGAACAAACGCTGGCCGGCCTCGACAATTACGATCGCATCGTGCGCGAGGGGCATTATGACAGCATCGAGATCCCGGCGCAGACCGCCGCCTCCTGGGAGTCGGGCCGCGACGATGCGGCGGTATTCGGCTTTATCGATCCGGATCAATTGGCGCGCTACGTGGCTCAGGGCGGCAAACGCGAAGACTGGCAGGTGAAATTCGCCGAAAACCGCGCGCCGGACGGCACGCTGCTCGGCTATTCGCTGCTGCAGGAGTCGGTGGATCAGGCCAGCTATATGTATAGCGACAACCGCTATCTGGCAGAGATGGCTGATGTTCTGGGCCGCGGCGCCGAGGCCGCCGCCTTTCGCGCCAAAGCCGACCGACTGGCGGCCTACATCAACACCTGCATGTTCGACAAGCAGAGCGGTTTCTTCTATGACATCCGCATCGAAAGCCGGCCATTGGCCAACGGCTGCGCCGGCAAACCGATCGTCGAACGCGGCAAAGGGCCGGAAGGCTGGTCGCCGCTGTTCAATGGCGCCGCCAGCCAAGCACACGCCGATGCGGTGGTCAGGGTGATGAAGGATCCGCGCGAGTTCAATACCTACGTGCCGCTCGGCACCGCGGCGCTCAGCAACCCGGCGTTCGGCGCGGACATCTACTGGCGCGGCCGCGTGTGGGTCGATCAGCTGTATTTCGGCCTCAAGGGTATGGAACGCTACGGCTATCGCGACGACGCGGTGGCGATGGCGCAGGCCTTCTTCCGCCACGCCGACGGCCTGATCGCCGACGGGCCGATCCGCGAGAACTACAACCCGCTCACCGGCAAGCAGCAAGGCGCGCCGAACTTCTCCTGGAGCGCGGCGCACCTGTACATGCTGTATAACGACTTCTTCACGCAATAAGCCGCAGCGGCCACCGTCCTCGTTGCACGGCGGTGGCCCGCGTTTATGAACGGATCGGGATCACCAGCACGTCGATATTCAGCTGATTGATGGCATTGCGGGTAGAAGAAAACAGGTTGCTCCACAGATCGTGGTGATGGCCGAACACCAGCAGGTCGATGTTCTTATCCACGACTGCCGTACGCAGTTCGTCAACGAAGCCGCCGCGCCCGATAATCACTTCCGCGATCGGGTAATTGACGTTTTGCGTGGTAGGCTCCAGCTCTTTGCGGATCTTCTCTTCGAACGGCACGCCGTCATCGCTGCGCTCCGAAAAGCCAATCGCCGCGTGGTAGGTGTCGTAGTGAACGTCCACATAGATCAGCGAGAGTTTGGCCTGCAGCGCCTCCGCCAGCAGCGCCCCCTTTTCGACCAGCCGTTTGCCGTCATCGCTCAGATCGGTGGCGATGACAATATGGTGGTAACACATAGCGCCTCCTGTCATGGACTCGGTAGAGCCGAGGCTCCGATATCACGCCGGGGTCATATCGTTATGGTTAATTTTAGCTCAGAAATGGCGCGTATGACGGATGGCGAAACGATGGGAAAGCCCCGCTGCCGGGGCTAAAGGCAAAAATTACTTCTCGCGATGCACCTCAAACCAGACGTTGCACAGCGACAGGATCAGCGTGTTGGCGTCTTTCACCAGCACGTTATCGCCGGGCACTCCATCGCTGCCCTGATCGGTAATGCCTTTGATGGCGATATCCGCGTGCTGAATGGCCACACGCTCGACCGCCGGCGTGCTGATGCCCAGCATCGGGAAATCGATGTAAGAGCTACTGCCGGAATTGTCCTCGACAAACTCCTGCGCTTCTACGGTGCTGACGGTGGCTCCTTCGCTTTTCAGCGCCGTGCCGTTCCAGCTGAATGCATCCGCTTTATAGCTGATTTTACCGCCGATCAGGCTCTGCGCCTGCTGTTGATCCCAGCAGCCGGTGGTCTGGGTCGGTACGATCTTGCTGACGCGCCAGTTGCCCAGCAGCTGTTTGGGGATCGGCCCGGTATCGCTCTCCGCCGCCCGAACCTGAGTCGCCGAGACGCAGGCCAACACCACCAGCGGCAGCAGCGCCTTGCTCCAAGTGTTCAATCGCATTGTCTTTTCCTTCGTTTCAGTACCCAGTCTGCCCTCGCGGGCCAATGGCTATCATAATAAGCCCGCCGATTCGCCGTCAAAACAATCCGCACCGCGCCAGGCGGCGGGCGCTCATAGCTAATCGCTATGAGTCATAGTGAATCAGTATTTTGTTTTAGCCCAGCGATTACCTACAGTCACTGCCACTATTCTGCCCGCCAAAATTAGCAGGCAATGTTGACAAGGACCCTGGGAAAATGACATTTACGCTGAAAAACCTCACCCTGACGCTGGCCGCCGCCGGCACGCTGCTGCTGACCGCCTGCGGCCCGACGGCACAGGACGATCACCACATCAAGGTCGGCATCAGCGCCGGTATCGATCAGTCGCTGTGGGCGGTGGTGCAGAAGGTCGCCAAGCAGAAATACGCTCTGGACGTGGAGGTGGTGACCTTCAACGACTACGTGCTGCCGAACGAGGCACTGAACAACGGCGACCTGGACGTTAACGCCTTCCAGCACAAGCCGTATCTGGACAAACAGATGCAGGAACGCGGCTACAAGCTGGCGGCGGTGGGCAACACCTTCGTCTACCCGATCGCCGGCTATTCGAAGAAGATAACCGCACTCAGCCAGTTGCCGGACGGCGCGCAAGTGGCGGTGCCGAACGATCCGACCAACCTGGGCCGCTCCCTGCTGCTGCTGCAAAAACAGGGGCTGATTACCCTGAAGGACGGCGTCGGCCTGCTGCCGACCGCGCTGGACATCGTCGGCAACCCGAAAAAACTGAAGATCGTCGAGATTGAGGCGCCGCAGCTGCCGCGCGCGCTGGACGACAAAAAGGTGACGCTGGCGATCATCAACACCAACTATTCCAGCCAGATCGGCCTGTCGCCGGCCAAGGACGGGCTGTTTGTCGAAGACAAAAACTCCCCGTACGTCAACATCTTCGCCAGCCGCATCGACAACAAAGACAGCGAGAAAGTCAAGGATCTGGTCAAGGCCTATCAGACTGACGAAGTAGCGGCCAGCGCCGCCGACATCTACAAGGGCGACGCCGTCAAAGGCTGGTAACCCTCCCCCGCATGCCCGTGGCGCCAGACCACGGGCGATGGCAACCTCAGCCGCGCTGGATGGACACGCCGCCGTCCACCAGCATCGCGGTGCCGGTGACGAATGACGAAGCGTCGGACGCCAGATACAGCGCCGCCTGCGCGATCTCTTCCGGCATCGCCAGCCGCTTCAGCGCGTGCAGATCGGCCACCTGCACCAGCGCCTCCGGGGTAGTGCTCATCTGCCGGCCCATCGCCGTATCGGTGCCGCCCGGCAGCAGCGCGTTCACCCGAATGCCGCGCCCGCCGAATTCCACCGCCAGCGCCTGCGTCAGGCCGATCAGCCCCGACTTGCCGGCCGCATAGGCCGCCGTGCCGGGAAACGCCGCGGTGTGGCCGACGAAGGTGGAGGTGAAAATCACCGAGCCCGCGCCGCGCGCCAGCATGGCGGGGATTTGATATTTGGCGCCGTAATAGGCGCTGGACAGGTTGGTTTCCAGCACCTCGCGCCATTCTGACGCGGTGAGCGCCAGCGACGGCCCCAGCGGCCCCAGCGTGCCGGCGTTGTTGAAGGCGATATCCAGCCCGCCGAATTCATCGACCGCCGTCGCCGTCAGCCGTTCGGCGAAGGCTTCATCGCGCACGTCGCCTGCAACCGCGAGCGCCCGACCGCCCTCGCGCCGAATGTCCTCCACCAGCTCCGCCAACAGCCGCTCGCGCCGGGCGCCCAACACCAGTGCTGCGCCCTGCCGGGCGAACAGCAGCGCCGCCGCCCGCCCGATCCCCGAACTGGCGCCGCCAATCACCGCCACCTTACCGTTCAATGCGTTCATCTCTTATCCTCACACCGTAAAAGAGCCACAGTGTGACGCAACATCCGGCGCAGCGCTGGCCGCAAGCGGACATGTAACTGACGCCAATAAAAAAGGCGCTGCAAGCAGCGCCCCGGCAACGCAAATCTGACGGTTAACTCACTGCCTGGCCGCATACTTCTGCATCGTGGCCGGCGTCACCAGCTCGAACGGGATCCAGTAATACGGCTCCAGCTTTTCACCGTTGATCATGCGCTGCGCCACATCGACCGAGGCTTTGCCCTGGCCGACCGCGTCCTGGAACACCGTGACCTGCATCTTGCCGGAGGCCAGCGCCTTGAGGCCGTCCGGCGTGGCGTCGATACCGCCGATCAGCACTTTCTTGTCCGCCTTGCCCGCCTGCTGCAGCGCCATGATTGCGCCAATCGCCATTTCGTCGTTGTTGGCGGCGACGATGTCGATCGCTTCGCCGTTGGTCAGCCAGTTCATCATCAGATCCATGCCTTCACTGCGTGAATAGTTGGCGCTCTGCTTCTGCACCACCTTCATTTTCGGGTACTTGGCCACCACCTGCTCCACGTCTTTGGTACGCTGCAGCGCGCCGGCGTCTGTCAGGTTGCCGATCATCACCGCCACGTTACCCTGATAGCCGGCCAGCCGCGCCAGCTCTTCCATCTGCAGCGTGCCGGATTCCCGCTCGTCGGAGCCGACGAACACCACGCCCTGCGGCAGTTTGGCGTCGCCCGGCGTGCGGTTCACATACACCAGCGGCACGCCGGCGGCCTGGACCATTTTGGTCATCACCGGCGTGCTGGCCGAGTTGACCGGATCGACGATAATCGCGTCCACGCCGGCACTGATAAAGCTCTGCACCTGATCGGTCTGGCGGCCGACGTCGCCGCGCGCGTCCTCGAACTGCACGGTGATGCCACGCGCCTTGGCCTCCTTGTCGATCGCCTGGCGGATGATGGTGAGGAAGTTCTGGTCAAAATAGGCCATCGACACGCCGATGGTTTGTGCCCATGCCGGGGTAGACGCGCACAGCGCCACCGCCAGCCACAGCCCTTTCAAGTAGTTCATAGTGTGTCCCCCGGTAAAAAAACGCCGCCGGCCAACCCTGGCGCCGGCGGCAACTCACGGCAATCAGTGTTTTTTGCGGTTGCGCCGCATGTCGATCGACACGGCGGCAACGATAATCACGCCCTTGATGATGTCCTGAATGTAAGAATCGACGCCGATAAAGGTGAAGCCGCTTTTGATCAGGCCGAGGATCACCGCGCCGATCAGCGTGCCGGTAATGCGCCCGACGCCGCCCATCAGGCTGCTGCCGCCGATCACCGCCGCGGCGATGGCGTCCAGCTCGTAGGACATCCCCATGCTCGACTGGCCGCTGCTGACGCGCGCCGCCAGCACCACGCCCGCCAACCCCGCCAGGCCGCCGGCGATGGTGTACACCGTCACCAGGTACTTATTGACGTTGATGCCGGAAACCCGCGCCGAAGTCATGTTGCCGCCGATGGCGTAGATGTATTTGCCGTAGCGGGTGTGCTTGAGTGCGATATGGAAGATCACCGCGATTACCAGGAAGATGATCACCGGCATCGCGCCCTGGCCGATTGACGTGAAGCCGTCCGACAGGAAGCTGACCGGGTTGCCTTTGGTGTAGTACTGCGCCAGGCCGCGCGCCGACACCATCATCCCCAGCGTGGCGATGAACGGCGGAATGCCGGTGCGTGTGATCAGGAAGCCGTTGATAAAGCCGCAGACGATGCCCACCCCGATCCCCGCACCAATCGGGATCGCCGCCGGCAGATCGAGCAGCCCCGGGTACATCGGCGAGATGCTGTCCGAGGTCTGCGCCAGGCTGGCCGCCACCACCGCGGTCAGCGCAATCAGCGAGCCGGAGGAGAGATCGATGCCGGTGGTGATGATCACCTGGGTGACGCCCACCGCGATGATGCCGATGATCGCCACCTGCAGCACGATCAGCAGCAGGCGATTCGGGTTCAGCAGGAACGACTGATCGCGCATGTACCAACCGAGGATTTCGAAGATCAGCGCGATGCCGATCATCACGATGAAGATGCCGGTATCCTTCGGCATTTTGCCGCTCAGCCCGGAGAACAACGTTCCCTTGCCCGCTGAATCGGCGGAGAGCGGCTTCTCAATCTTTACGTTACTCATGGTGTTCACCCTTCGTTATTCTGAGGCCAGCGCCAGGATCTTCTCCTGGTCCGCGTCGTCTTTGTCCAAAATGCCGGTGATGCGGCCGCCGTGCATCACCATCACCCGGTCGCTCATGCCGAGGATCTCCGGCAGCTCGGAGGAGACCAGAATGATGGCGACGCCGCGGTTGGCCAGCTCGCTGATCAGGCGGTAGATTTCCGCTTTCGCCCCTACATCGATGCCGCGCGTCGGTTCGTCGAGGATCAGAATTTTCGGCTGCGCCAGCAGCCAGCGCGCGATCAATACCTTCTGCTGGTTGCCGCCGCTGAGGTTATTGATGATCTGATCCATGGTCGGCGTTTTGATATTGAGCTTTTTGATCTGCGCCATGCAGTCTTTGGCCATCTGCACGTGGCTGACGAAACCGTTCTTGCCGATGTATTCCGACAGGTTGACGATGCTCATGTTCTCGACCACCGACAGCACCAGAAACAGGCCGGATTTCTTGCGGTCTTCGGTAAGGAACGCCAGCCCGCTCTCGATCGCCTTCGCCGGGGAATCCACTTTCACCGCCTGGCCTTCGATAAAGATCTCGCCGCCGTCCGCCGGGTGCATGCCGAACAGGCTTTCCATCACTTCGCTGCGCCCGGCGCCCACCAGCCCGGCGACGCCGAGGATCTCGCCGCGCTTGACGCTGAACGATACGTCATGGAACCAGCCGCTGCGGCGCAGCCCTGCCACCCGCAAGACTTCCTCGCCGATATTGTTGTTGAATTTGGGGAACATCTGCGTCAGTTCGCGCCCCACCATCATGGTGATCAGCGACTGTTTGGTCAGGTTCTCGGTTTTGTCGCAGGCGATGAAGGTGCCGTCGCGGAAAATGCTCACTTCGTCGGTGATGGCGAAGATCTCGTCCATCTTGTGGCTGATATAGATGATGCCTTTGCCCTGCTCGCGCAGCTCGCGAATGATGGCGAACAGGTGTACCACTTCGCCTTCGGTCAGCGCCGAGGTCGGTTCATCCATGATCAGCACGTCGGCGTTGTAGGATACCGCCTTGGCGATCTCCACCATCTGTTGGTTGGCGATGCTCAGCTCACCCACCAGCGTCTCCGGCTGCAGTTTGATGTTCAGCCGCGCCAGCAGTTCGCGGGTCTGTTCATTCAGCTGTTCGTGGTTGACGAACCCCAGCCGCGCCGGCTCGCGCCCCAGCCAGATGTTTTCCGCCACCGTCATGTAGGGCACCAGGTTCAGCTCCTGGTGGATCATGGAAATGCCCGAATGCAGCGCCTGCAGCGTATCGCTGAAGGTGACCGGCCGGCCTTTGATTTTGATCGAGCCTTCGTCCGGGTGGTAGATGCCGATCAGGCATTTCATCAGCGTCGATTTACCCGCGCCGTTTTCCCCCATCAGCGCGTGCACGCTGCCGGGTTTGATTTTAATCGAGACCTTATCCAGCGCTTTGACGCCGGGGAACTGCTTGCTGATGCCTTCGGCCTCAAGAACATAAGGGTACATACCGCTTACCTCCGCACTGACCCACGTTTTCCGCCGCGTTCGCCCCACACCGGCGCCCGCGGCGGGCTTCACGGCTTATTTCTTGTTTTTATCGGCGAATTGCTGGTAATTGGCCTGGGTGATCAGCTGGTAAGGGATCAGCACGTTGCTCTCCACTTTCTCGCCTTTCACCAGTTGAACGGCGGTCTGCACCGCGCCTTCGCCCTGGCCTTTGGCGTCCTGGAACACGCTCAACGCCAGATCGCCCTTCTTGATGAACTCCAGCGCGTCCGGCGTGCCGTCAACGCCAGCCACCAGCACGCCGGATTTCTTGGCCTGCTTCAGCGCCAAAATAGCGCCGATGGCCATTTCGTCGTTGTTGGAGGCGATGGCGTCTATCTGCTGGCCGGACAAAATCCAGTCGGTGGTAACGTCCACCGCCTCTTTGCGGAAGAACTTGGCGGTTTGCTTGTCGACTATTTTGATGCCGGGATAGTTGGCCGCCACCTCTTCCACGCCGCGGGTGCGGTCGCGCGTGGCTTCACTCGACAGCTCGCCCATCAGGATCATGACGTTGCCCTTGCCGTTCATCAGCTTGGCCAGCGCTTCCATCTGCAGCTTGCCGGCCAGCTTGGAGTCGGAGCCGACGTAGGCCATGCCGGCCGGCAGCGCCACTTCCGGCTTGCGGTTGACGAACACCAGCGGGATCTTGGCCTTCTCGGCCAGCTTGATCATCGGCTTGACGCCCTGGGTATCCACCGGATTCAGGATGATGGCGTCGACGCCCTGGCTGACGAAGTTTTCGATTTGTTGAATTTGCTGCGCGATGTCGCCCTTGGCGTCTTCGAACTGGCCGCTGACGTTGCCGTCGGCCTTCATTTTGTTTTGCATCGACTGGCGCAGAATGGTGAGGAAGTTGTCATCGAAGTAAGCCATGGAAACGCCGATCTTGATGTCTTTCGCCAACACGCTGGCCGGCAGCATGCACATCAGTACCGAGGCGGCGATCAGTTTCTTCAGCTTCATGTTCGTTACCCTTTAATCGTTAGAATGAAGAGGTCTGTTGGTTGACAGCTAATGAAAAATATTTTTTACATTCAAACAACAATACGGTCGGTGTTATCCCTTTGATACGGCGAATTTACCGCGTTATCGCCGTATAAAGGCCGTTGGAAAAATGGTGATCAATATCTCAAAACAGATTAAAAACAACCAATTGAAATAAACCCCTGGCACAGAAAACGGCACCTTCAGCGCGTTTTTAAATGTTTATTTCATAATTTAGATTATTGAAACTTTTTAACCCAAACAAGCGAAACATGCATTTTGGAATGGCTTATTAACAAAAACATGACACGGATCTAACAAATGAAATGAAAGCCGCCGGCGAGCGTTCCTCTTTCGTGCGCCGGCAAAAACTGCGAGCGGCCACGCAGTTTGCGGTTTCCGCGTTTCCCGACCATCCTTACTCGGCAATAATGGACATATCCCTATCTCAGGAGGACCTGACATGCAGCTCAGCAGTAAGGTGCGGATGAACCGCCTGTTCAACAACGGCAAATGCCTGGATGTGGCGATCGATCACGGCATCGCCAACGAACCGGATTTCTTGATCGGCCTGGAAGATATCGAACGGGTGATGGGCAACCTGATCGCCGCGCGCCCCGACGCCATTCAGGTCAACTACGGCCAGGCGGATCTGCTGCAGCGCGCGCCGCAGCGCGAAAAACCGGCGCTGGTGATGCGCACCGACGTCGGCAACGCCTATAACGCCGCGCGCCACCGCGAAATGTGGGCGGTGCTGCACAACCCCGAGGCGCCGATCCTGGCGGCGCTGCAAATGGACGCCGCCGCGGTGGTGGTCAATCTGTATATGATCCCGGATGAGCCCGGCATTTTCCGCCAGTGCGTGGAGAACATCGGCCGCCTGCGCCACGCCTGCGATCAATACGCCATGCCGCTGATGATCGAACCGCTGGTGATGGCCCCGGCCGGCCAGGGCGCCGCCTACGGATCGCTCGGCGACGTGGAGAAGATCGTGCCGCTGGTGCGGCTGGCGCGCGAGCTGGGCGCCGACATCATCAAGGCCGACCCGACCGAACGGGTGGAAGATTTCCACCGCGTGGTGGAAGCGGCGCGCTGCCCGACGCTGGTGCGCGGCGGCGGCAAGGGGGAGCTGGGGCCGGTGCTGGAGAAATCCGCCGCGCTGATGGCCCAGGGTGCCTCCGGCATGGTTTACGGCCGCAACGTCTATCAACACAGCAATCCGTCGCAGGTGGTGCGCGCGTTGATGGCAATCATCCATCAGGGCGCCAGCGGTCAACAGGCGCTGGAGATCTACCACCAGCAGTGACCCGCTTTTGTAACTAAAATAAGCCCCCGCTCCCCGGCAGCATGCTATAACCTGCTGCCGGTAACTGCAGCTTGCCTCATTCCTCGCTAGAATACGCCGTGATATCGCCATTCGGAGAACCGCCATGCCAAAACAACGGGTGCCGCTCAAGCTGAGCACCTCCATCACGCTGATGGTCTCCGCCATCATCGCTTCGGTGCTGCTGGTGGTGTTCGCGCTGTTTTTCGTGCAGATGAGCCGCGAGGGGCAAGATCAGCTGCAGCAGAAAGCCATCGCCGTCGCCAATACGCTGGCACTCTCCAGCACGGTGGTTGACGGCCTGCAGCGGCGCGATCAAAGCGGCGCCATTCAGCGCTTCGCCGAGCAAGTGCGCCATCAAAACGAGCTGCTGTTCGTGGTAGTGGTGGATATGCAGGGTATCCGCTATTCGCACCCCAAACCCTGGCTGATCGGCAAGCATTTTATCGGCGACGATCTGGCGCCTGCGCTGCAAGGCAACGTCAACAGCGCCATCAACCGTGGCACGCTGGCCCCGGCGCTGCGGGTGTTCGTGCCGGTGTATGACGCCCAGAGACAGCAAATCGGCGTGGTGGCGCTCGGCATCGCGCTGGATACCGTGCAGCGGGTGGTGGCGGAGAGCCGCTGGATCATCTATTGGACCATCGCCTTCGCCGCGCTGGTCGGCAGCCTGGGCACCTTCTTCCTGGTCTCCGCGCTCAAGCGCATCATGCTGGGTTTCGAGCCTTACGAAATCTCCAACCTGTTCGAACAGCGCAACGCCATGCTGCAATCGATTAAAGAAGGCGTGATCGCGGTCGATAATGAATCCCGCATCACCATCGTCAACGACGAGGCCAAGCGCCTGCTGCGCCAAAGCGGCCCGGTAGAAAACCTGCTGCTGGAAGCCGCCAGCAAACATTGGCCGGCGCAGCTGCATCTGGCGGAGGTGCTGGCCAGCGGCAAGCCGCTGCGCGATCGGCAGATCAGCTTCAACGGCAGCGAACTGCTGACCAATACCGTGCCGGTGCTCGTCAACGGCCAGGTGACCGGCGCCATCGCCACCTTCCGCGACAAGACCGAGGTCAGCCGCCTGCTGCAGCGCCTGAGCGGCATGGCGCACTACGCCGATGCGCTGCGGGTGCAGTCGCACGAATTTATGAACAAGCTGCACGTGATACTCGGCATGCTGCACATGAAGGCCTACCAGCAGTTGGAAAACTACATCATCAATACCGCCAGCAACTACCAGGAAGAGATCGGCGCGCTGCTGCGCAAGATTCACTCGCCGGAAGTGGCGGGCTTCTTCATCGGCAAGATCAGCCGCGCCCACGAAGCCGGCATCGAGCTGACCATCGAGGAAAGCAGCCTGCTGCCGGAAACCGACGACGCGGAAACCACCCACGTGCTGATCAGCGTGCTCGGCAACCTGATCGAAAACGCCATCGACGCCATCGACGGCGTTGAGGGCCACGAGATCGGCCTGAGCTTCCATCATCACGACGATCAATTACACTGTATCGTCAGCGACGACGGCCCGGGCATCGATCCGGCGCTCGGCGCGCACATCTTCGAACACGGATTTTCTACCAAGGGTACGGGACGCGGCATCGGCCTGGCGCTGATCCGCTGCCATCTGGAGAAGCTGGGCGGCAGTATCGATTTCGAATCCGAACCGGGCGAGCTGACCCAATTTTTCGTGCACCTTCCCTATCAGGCCAAGAGCAGAACCCATGATTAACGTACTGATTGTCGACGACGACCCGATGGTGGCGGAGCTGAACAAATACTATCTGAGCCAGGTCAGCGGTTTTCACTGCCAGGCGACGGTCGCCACCCTGAACCAGGCGCGCGCCCTGCTGGCCGATGCCAGCGTCAGCATCGATCTGGTGCTGCTGGATATCTACATGCAGCAGGAGAACGGGCTGGATCTGCTGCCCGGCCTGCGCGAACTGGGTGAGAAGACCGATGTGATCATCATCTCCTCCGCCAGCGATGTGAACACGGTGCAAAAGGCGCTGCACTACGGCGTGGTGGATTACCTGATCAAACCGTTCCAGTTCAGCCGCTTCAAGGAGGCGCTGAGCCACTACCGGCAACAGTCGCAGATTCTGGCGCAGCGCGAGTTTTCGCAGGCTGACGTCGACAGCCTGCTGCGCCGCCAGCCCGGCGGCCAGGAGAGCAAGAAGCTGCCAAAGGGGCTGACCAGCATCACCCTGAGCACGGTATGCGAGTGGATCGAACAGCAGCACGACAGCGAATTCTCCACCGACAACCTGGCCAACGCCATCGGCATTTCGCGGGTGTCCTGCCGCAAGTACCTCATCTATCTGGCGGAGAGCGGCATTCTCGGCACCCGTATTTTGTACGGCGCCACCGGCCGCCCGGTCTATCTGTATCAGCTGAAACCGGACGCAATCGCCATGCTGAAAGAGCATTGCCGCCCGGCCTAAACGACGCCGGGCGCTGATGGCGCCCGGACGGTTAATGTTAGAAGTTGTGCCTGTAACACTTCGCCTCGCGGTGAGGATCTTTCGAGTGTATCCGTAGGCAGCGCTGCTTTTTCTGCTGTTGTTCCAGATGATGCTGCTGCCGCTTGGCGCTCTCTGCCGCCTCGCGCTGCTGTTCGCGCGCAATTGCCTGCTCGTTGGCCAGCGTCAGATTATCGACATTCCACACCTTGTGGCGCAGTGCGGCGCGCTTTTTCTGGTACTCCTCAGTGACCTTGCTGTCCTTCGGCGCCGCCGCATGGTATTCAAAATCCACCCGCGCCTGCGCGAAGCAGGAGCAACACAAGGCCGCGCCGGCCAACACTATCCTTTTCATCAATGATTCCTTTTACATCGTTTTACTCTGCACGCACGCCGGCTCAACAACCGTTCGGCGATGCCGGCGGCTTTTCCTCTGAACGGGGCGCGCGCTGCCCGCCGGTGACGGGCGCTTTGCCGGGCTCGATACCGCACTCCGCCAGCCGCGCCAGCTCTTGCGCATCGCGCTCTGCCGGCGGCGCTTCCTCGCTCATTTCCTGCCGCAGATCCTGCGCCAGCGCTTTCAGCCGCTTTTGAAACAGCACCGGCGACACGCCTTCACATTGCCTGTCGTAGCGCGCCGCGCCGGCGCTTTGGCTTAGCGGCAGCAACAACAAGAGAAAGATCGCGGCCATGTCCTTCGCCATGGGCAACTCCTTTGATTACACCGAAATAAACCGGCAGTTCCCTATAAGGAAAACGAATTATCTGCTAACGCAATGAATGATCGGGCCACGGCAGAATAACGCAGGAAAGGTAAACCCTCCGACAATACCGGCAGAATGCGCGCATTAATTTGGCTGAATATATTTAGCGGCTTAACGGTCGAATATTTTCGACCCATCGAAGGTGCCACCAATGCCGACATTTCCTTCGTGCAATACCGAGGAGGCGGACTCACCCGCCATGATGCGCTGCCGCTGCTCTCGCGTGGCAGGCTGCGGCTGCGACCAGTCTGGGGACGTCGACGTCGGCTGAATCGCGCTGCAAGCGCTCAACAACAATAACGATGCCGGGGCCCAATAACGCCATGTCATAGTTCTCTCCTTAAAAGGAAATAAAATACCCGCAGCCGGCGGCAGGGGTAAATAAAAAAATGACTTTCTTTAGTTTAATAATCGCCGTTATTTCAGCGCCCACCGCCGATGTTAATAACCTGATTAGCCTATTAACCTGAAATATACATTTCGCTTAGCGCCCTGATAATTCGCAGGCAATAAAAAAGGCCGGGCTAACCCGACCTTGTTTGACCGCTCGACGCGCTTAGACCAGCTCGATCACATCGAAGTTGGCTTCGCCGCTCAGATCGGCGTCGTAGTCAACGCCCTGCAGACCAAAGCCGAACAGGCGCAGGAATTCCGCCTTGTAGCCCTGGTAATCGGTCAGTTCGTTGATATTGTTGTCGTTCAGCTGCTGCCAGATTTTACGGCAGGTTTCCTGCACTTCGTCGCGCAGTTCCCAGTCATCCAGGCGCAGACGGTGTTTCTCGTCGGTGTCCGGCGCCGCACCGCTGTACAGCTTGGTGGCGAACAGACGCTGGATCTGCTCGATGCAGCCTTCGTGAATGCCCTGCTCCTTCATGATTTTGAACACGATGGAGATATACAGCGGCATTACCGGAATGGCGGAGGAAGCCTGAGTCACCACCGACTTGAGCACCGCAACGTAAGCCGCGCCGCCTTTGGCCTGCAGCTTCTGGTTGATGGCGTGCGCCGCGCGATCCAGATCTTCTTTCGCCTTGCCCAGCGTACCGTGCCAGTAGATTGGCCAGGTCAGATCGGTACCGATGTAGGAGTAAGCGACAGACTGTGCGTTATCCGCCAGCACGCCCGCTTCGTCCAGCGCGTCCATCCACAGCTGCCAGTCCTGGCCGCCCATCACCTTCACGGTGTCGGCGATTTCTTGCTCGTTGGCCGGCTCGACCACGGCTTCAACCAGCACGTCTTTGTTGGTGTCCAGCGCGACGGATTTGTACGGCTCGCCGATCGGCTTCAGTGCGGAACGCACCACTTCGCCGGTTTCCGGCATTTTACGCACCGGCGAAGCCAGCGAGTAAACCACCAGGTCAACCTGACCCAGGTCTTTTTTGATCAGATCGATCACGGTTTGACGGCACTCGTTGGAGAATGCGTCGCCGTTGATGCTTTTCGCGTACAGGCCTTCTTCTTTAGCTGCCTTGTCGAAACCGGCGGAGTTGTACCAACCGGCGGAACCGGTTTTGCCTTCGCTGCCAGGCTTCTCGAAAAATACGCCGATGGTGGCCGCACCGCTGCCGAAAGCGGCATTGATGCGCGAGGCCAGACCGTAACCGGTGGATGCACCAATGACCAGCACCTTTTTAGGCCCGTTTTTCAGTTCGCCGCGCGACTTAACGTAGGCGATTTGCTCACGGACGTTGGCTTCACAGCCTGCCGGGTGAGCGGTGGTGCAGATAAAACCACGAATTTTAGGTTTGATAATCATAGTAATTTTTTCTTGGTAGCTAAAAACCGAAGGACAATATACCTGATTTTCTCGATATACTTAAGAAAGTGCGAAAACAAGCGCAGTGAACAGACCAGTCGGGGCCGCGCCCCCGCGCCAGTGAAGGAGCCGTACCGGGTGAATGCCATTCCCAAAATACATGCCGATGAGGCCGAGATTTCCCTCCCCCATGTCCGAGCCATGCTCGCCGAACAATTCCCGGCCTGGGCGGCGTTACCCATCGAACTCGTCACCACCGGCGGTACCGACAACGTGATGCTGCGGCTCGGCGACGAGTTATGCATTCGCCTGCCGCGTACCGCCTCGGCGGCCGAAGCGCTGGCGCGCGAGAACCGCTACCCCGCGTTGCTGGCACCTCATCTGCCGGTGCCGATTTCCGCGCCCTTGGCCCTAGGTAAGCCGAACGGCCACTATCCTTTCGCCTGGAGCATCGGCCGCTGGATCGCCGGCCGCACGCCCACCTGCGGCGAGTGCAGCCCGCTGCTGGCGACGCAATTGGGTGAGTTCGTGCGCGCACTCCACGCCATCCCAACCGCAGGCCACGCGATCAGCGCTTATCGCGGCGGCCCGGTCAGCGCCAGAGACGCCCTCACTCGCGAATCCATCGCCCAGTGCGCCCCTCACCTCGACGCTGCCGCCCTACTGCAAGCATGGGACAGCGTGAGTCAGGTGAGTGAAAACACCGACGGCGCGTGCTGGCTGCATACGGACATTCAACCCGGCAATCTGCTGATCGACAACGGTGAGCTGGCTGCGGTGATCGACTGGGGTGGCATCGCCATCGGCGATCCTGCAGTCGATATGATAGTTGCCTGGAACCTGATGGGAGCGGAGGCCCGCGAACATTTCCGCCAGGCGGTGAAGGTGGACGATGAGACCTGGCGGCGCGGCCGCGCCTGGGCGCTGTCGATTGGCGTTATCGCTTACGCCTACTATGTCGATAAGGAGCCGTCACTCACGCGCACGTCACGCTACCAGTTGGAGCAAGTCGCGGCGGAAATGGGATTAACGCTATAAAACAGCAGGCCAGGCGCACTTCGCCCGGCCTGATAATCATTACGCCTTGTTCTTTTCCAGCTGCTCAATCAGTGTATAACGCAGCGATGAGGCATCGGCCGGCACGTTCTCCACCGGAGTGACGCGCACTTTCAGCCGATACTGATAACCCGGTTCGAAGGTGAAACCCTCGATGCCGGTATAGAACAACTCCCACGGCTGCTGCGCGGAGCGGCGCACCTGCATGCACTTCATCGGGCCGACGCCCACGCAGTCCACCAGCGCGCTGTTCACCAGTAACACTTCCGTTTGGCCGCCTTTCTCGTTTGCGGGCTGATTCATCGAGGTTCCCTCCTGGCTGCAGCCGGCCAGCGCGGCCAACGCAACAAATAACAGCGCTTTAATTTTCAATGTACTGAACCAATAGTCATGTAGGTCAGGCGATCCTAACAAATTGACCGGATGAATTGAACATGGCTTCGTATCGCAGGAGCGACATTATTTGTGCGCGTTTATTCCCCAAACTCATGCGTTACAGGACAGAGGTCATGACGGTACGCTGTCATTTTTATCATCGGCATCAATGAGAAAACCGGTGGTGCGAATTAAAAACCTGCGCCAGATCCAAAAGTTCGATTTTCGCTCTGACGACCACATTGGCCAAGCATTGAAACATCTCCCCACGTCCGTTATGTTACAACCATAAAAATTTCGAGGGATTGAAGTGAACAACACAGAGATAGTGGAACGGATAGTAAAAGTCATTGTCTCCCCAGAAACAGTTGTGGGGCTGCTTGACGGCGCAATGTCTGTGCCTGTCGATTTTGGCTATCTAGCTTTGGGCATTTTTGACACAAGCAATCGTCGCAAGATGGAAGACGAACGCATTCGCATGATGCGGTCAATGAAGTCCGGTTTATTGAACTATCATCAAGTTATCAGAACGACTAAAATCATCATCGATGCATTCACTGCGCACATCCCACAAGAGACGCAAGACAAAATATTTAGGGCCGTAGGCTCCGCATCCGCCGGCAGAATGCTTACCACCTCCCTGATTTCATCGAGAATAGTGAATAGCATCATATCAGCAGGCGGTGCGGCCATGATTACTCGAGGTGCAGGCGTTGCTACAAGCTTCACGCTGATGGCTGGCGGAATGATAGAACGAAGCATATACAAATCAATCGGTCTCGAACGTATGCATAGTGCCGTTTACTACAAGCTTAGAAGTGCCGGAAATTTGGACTTTATATACTTTTTAGTTCAACCCTATGTTGATCCATTCATAGAAGCTTTGGCTGTACGTAAAAACCAAGGTGATGCAGAGTTTAATAGATTGCTGCAAAACATTGAGGAAAAAATGAAATGAGAAAAGACAGCATCCATATCCGCATACTCTCTTTTTTCTTTGAATTTTTCTATCAGTTAATCGGGGGGATTGGGTTTCTATTATGTATCTATTTTTTCTTTAGCTTCGACACGATAACTCAGCGCGTCGTTGCCATTTTATCGACAATAGCAATATTTTGTATCATTTGTTGGCTCGGCGACAGCCTCATCAAAAAGCTACGAGGTTATTGATGTTATCAGGCCGACGAGTGCCGGCCACGATTCATCAATATGCCTTCCATGTAGAGAACACCAGCGGCTCGCCGAATGCATAGCGCCGATGTTCAATCGTTGAGTTGTACGGCATATACACCTGGCAGCACGTACCAACATCATCTCTGATCGAAACACTTTAGCGCGCAGCCACAACCTTTGGGGAGTTTAAGACTAACGTGGCGTTGCTAGTCGCGTTCTGGAAGTATTCATCATGTTAGATTATTGCGTTTAAATCCATGCCTGCTGGTAGGGTCTTATCAGCAACAGGCACCGCATCTGTCGCCCAGTTACTGCTGAATGCGTACAGAACGCCGTCAATTATGACTGGGCAGTTGGCTTTCCCTCACGCAGCTTTTCCATGTGAGCAGCCCACACGTCCGCCGGGCAGTTCGCCGGTGTCACGATGCAAACTTTGCCGTAGCTCAAACCGGCCAGATCGACATTCACTTCGGTTTTATTCGTGCTCATGTCGATGCCGGTCAGCTGCGCGGCGTTCTTCACGTTCGGCGCGACCTGGCCGAATTTTTTATTTTGCAGCGCCAGCTGCGCAGATTTATACGACAGCTCCGCCAGGTGGCCGGCGTTGAACGAAACCAACAGCGCAGCAGCCTTGCGCAATTCCTGCACGCGGGCTTTTACATCCGGCCGGCTCATCAGGATTGAGGCTTGCGATTCGGCATTCGTAGGCGCGTAGCCTGCGCAAATCGCGGCCTCTTTCTGTGGCATGCCCTGCGCAATGTTCTGCGCAAATTGTTCATACTGCGGTTTTAAAAGGCTTGGGCTTTCTTTGCCCTTCCCCTCGTCATCGCCACCAGCAGCTGTAACGCCGGGCGTAACTGGCACGGGATTTTCTGGAATTTGCGCATCTTGCGCACTGCGCATTTTTTTTTGCGCTTTATTTTCTTTCCCTTGCGCAGGAATTTTTATATGCCGGCGTGCGGTGGCGTAGTTGTAGCCGTTAGCCTCACACCATTCTTTCGGGGAGATCTTGGTTTTGGCGTATTCGGCGAGGAACAGCTTTTGAATGGCTCCCCAATCCTGTTTTGCCATAACGTTCTCCGTGAATAAAAAAAGCCATGGGCAACCATGATCTGAGTGATCGGTGGGTGTCGCCTGTGGCTTTGCTTGCGCATGACGCAGCACCTGAATAGGGTGTCGCCTGTGGCTTTGCTTGCGCATGACGCAGCACCTGAATAGATGCTCTGTGATGGGCAAAAAAACCGCCCGGAGGCGGTTTAATTAGCTTTCTTGATACCGTCTAATATTTCAGATTTTATTTTAAATTTTATTCTCTTACCCGTTGCCAATGTAACGTAAACCTTTATTTTATTTACATCCACCTGATTTTCTTCAATGAATCTTTTTAAATCACTTTCCCACTCAGATTTATCATTAAATGGTAAAAAAAATGCAGCCTTCTCCCCATGTTCGACTTTCTTTGGCAGGAGAGATGACATTGAGTGATTGAAATGAATAAATTTGTGAGTTTGCTTCCCGAACTCCCAATGAATTGAACTTATCATTATTGGCAGCATCCCCAAGTTAGTTACATAGTAGAATTCACCGAGTAAATTGATACCATCATAGATGTATCTTCCCACATGCATCGAAGCCTCTACATGAGCAACGGGTTTACGACTGGCGATGTAAAGCGAGGTGACAATTGCAAAAAACGTTGCTATTCCAGAAATCCACGTTCCTATAGTCATCCAAAACGTCCAGTCGGCTGTTTCTTTCGCCACCGTTAACGCATCTCTAGCCACGAAAAGCGATTCTAAAGCGATAATGTCGGTATCCATACAATCCTCTCTATGTGATGAAGAGTATTGTAACGCAAAGATTCAGCACCTTATAGATCCTCTATAACAGGAAAAAACCGCCCGAAGGCGGTTACAGATTAATCTAGGTCTTTATCCCACGTACTTTTCAACCAAGTGAACATATTTTTTTCATCACTATTCGGGCCAAACCCTGCCCACGTATCCCCCTCTTTGTCAATCTGAAGGACTAGTAGACGAATTCCAGGGAAAAACTTGCGAATATCTGTACGAATATCACCTGCAGTTTTCTTTCCTTCACTGTCGGTTAAAAGCCAAAAATTGTTTAGCCAGTGCCACCATCCCATACCATTTTTTTTTATATATTTTCTAAACTCTTCATTCTGCTCGGCAGTGGACGAGTCGAGAGCAACAATGTATTTCCTTCTCATTTATCCTCCGCTGCATCAATACTGTTCCCGATTTTAGCGGTAGAATCGTCATCTTGTTCTATATATTTTGTTTCATCCCTCTCACCAGTAGCGCTATCTCCAATAACTCTTCTTTCGATAGCGAGTTTTTGGAGGACTAACTTCTCACTTCTGAGTAAATCAGGGTCATTTTTTAGGCAAAAAATAAACACATACCCAAAAAACAAACAACCTAACAATGCAACTATCAGCACTGACGCTAACACCCAAATCGGTGCTTGATATATAACAAGCAAAACAACAACAGTGAACAGAACTCCTATCAGCCAAATCAATGTATGTACGACTGTAGACTTCTCCCCACTTTGATTAGCTTGTCCCATGAGGGAGCTAAATAACTTAGGTGAAAGCATGGAGCCATCCTTGCTGATGATTTTGCCCTAGCTTTTATCACAGCGACAGGTTCTTAACAACCTGGTTCTTTAGGTCGCATCATCATTAAATCAAATTTCGCTACGCCAACGGGTTAAAGTGGTAATCTTGCTAGCGCAGATTGATAAAGCTATCTGGAGCGACAATGCGTGGCTGCCAATGTCGCCCCATGTTTCACCCTGCAGTTTTGGTTGCTCACAGGGGGTGAACACCGATTCAGGGGGCAATAGCACCAGTGGCACCGGCGGCTGTGGTATCTGTTCCGCGCAGGAGGCCAAGAACAGCGGGAGGAGCAGCGCGCCGGCTACACTCGTCATTCTGGATTGCTTCACGATATTTCCTCTGGTAGTTTTCGCCCTGCTGGCGCAGCTGCTGCTCTCTCCGTTGCTGTTCGGCCATCATTACGCGATTACGGGCGTCATCGGCGCGCAGGGTGGTGATCAGTCCTGCCTGTTGCGCCAGCGCCTTCTGCTGTTCTGCGGCCTGTTGGCGTGCCAACTGCAACCGGTGCGATAACAGCGAGCTGTAACCGCCAAGGCAGATAGCCACCAGCAAAAGAAGCGCCAGGCTGCCGCCGGCGATCTTGCTTATCCAGCCGTTCATGATTGGCCCCAGGTGCAGACTGTGTTTTCGACTTCACGCCGGGTGATTAGCCCTTTCCACTCTTTGCCGCCGGCATACTTCCAGCGCTTCAGTTCACCGCACGCGCCGGCTGGGTCGCCGGCATTCAATTTTTTAAGCATCGTGGAGCCGATAAACGCATACGGACCGACGTTGTACGAGAACGAGTAAATAGCGGCGCGCTGGGTTTCCGTGGTTTTCACCTTGATCGCGGGATCGACAATCCGTGCGACTTTCTGCAAGTCAGATTTCAACAGCGCATCGCATTCTGCGTCGCTGTATCGCTTGCCGAGGATAATATCGGCGCCGGTATGTCCATCGCAGACCGTCAGAACGCCGACGACGTCGCGATAGGCCACATACCGCCACCCCTCTAACCCATCGTGGCCGCAGAGCATTGCAGTGGCGATCGCAATCGCCCCGCCGCCACCGGTTATGGCAGCGACGATTTTATTTCTCAGGCTGGAATTCATCAGATTTCTCTCGGAGCTTTTTAGCCCAATTCTGCGACGATTGTCGCGGTGGCTGATGGGTTGGCGCTGTTGGTCTTGCTCAAAATGTCGCACAGGATCTGCGTTCGTTTCATCTGCTCTCGCCAATTGAGGCGGTAGGTCAATATGCCCAGGGCGATACTGACGGCCAGGCCAATGATGAAACCCCAGTCCTGCAGCGTTAACCCGGCGAAAAAGGCAGATATGCCCGCAAGCCAATAGGTAGCGTTCGAGTAGCTGTCGTTCATTTTCATGATTCCCACCTCCGCGGGCCGCGGCGGGCAGTGCAGAAATGAAAAAGCCCGGCGGTTGCCGGGCTATGAATGGTTATACAGATTTTTTATTTATTTAGGCCTTTGCCATCTAAATACTTATGGCACCCAAATATGAAATCACTTGTTGCTTTATTGAACTCGTCGCGATGTTCTTGGCTTACCTTTTCGTGAATTAGGTAGGCTCTAAGCTTGTCTTGCATATTTGCAATTAACTGAACTATCTCAGCGCCTTCACTATCTGGTTCAATTAAAAGAAGAAGGTTATTTTTACTCTTCTCAGCAGATCTTTCAGCTGCGCTGACTTCAGTTGGAGTTTGAACCCGCTTACCTGACAATGCTAATTCCTTAAACCCGGAAATGTGCCATTGTTCGAAGGCTGATGCGAGCAACACAATATCAGTTAACAGCTCCGCTGCAGCAGCTCTAAAGATACGAGTAAACTCAACACTTTCCTGTAATTTATTTTGATGATTGGCAAGCTTAAAGTTCTGGTTCATTGCGAGATACGCGATGACAGCAGGTATCAAGCCAGCAATAGCAGCACTCAATACTGTCTCCCAGGAAAAAGGGGTATCAACGACAATTTTAGGAATGCTCTTTAATGCCATAGAAAGAATTACATCTGAATTTTCTAAAGGATAGGGAACCCCTTGCCACACCATGATGCTCTCCAAGGTAAATGGATGCATCTTAGCAAAAAACCCGCACGACGGCGGGTTTCTTTTGAATTTGTCGCTGCGGATATAACTTCGCGAAGCTTATGCCAATTTAATCAATTTCCGCGCAAAGTCAACGATAAAATCGCTCGCTATTCATCTCAAATGCATCACTCATCGGACGGTAAAGCATGAACTCCGCCGTTTTCACCCACACCGCGACGCGCGTCTCGCAGGTGCGCATGCACCAATCAGGGCGGTAATCATGCAGATCTGCCGCCATCTCCTGCGACGCTGAGCGATGACGATATCGCCCGGGCGTGTCGTGTGACCGACGACGCAATCGCCCAATTACTGAAGCTGAAACTGAGGAAAGGCCATGTCCAACAAATTGATCCAGGGGAGTTGCAATAGTCATCTTCCAAACACAATCAACAGCACTAGCCACGCCGTATTTTTGACCCTAGAGGAATGGTGCAATAGCACTTATCCTGGGAAAAAACCGTCATTGCAAACTCTTCAGCGCTGGGCTCGAAACGGCAATTTTTACCCGGCGGCTGAAAAACACGGTAAGCAATACAGGCTTGTACCTGGTGCCATATACATAGACCCAAGCGATCCTCGCTTAGGCAAAAAAATAAAAGAAGCTCGCAGCATCGAGCCAGCAAGAACAGCGTTTATGGAGAAAGTGATTAATGACTCGGCAAAGGGGGGGATATGACATGCGACTGCCTAAAAACCTGACATTCCGCCGAAACCGGAACGCGTTCTACTGGCGCAATCCAGTCACCAAAAAGAGATCTCTCTCGGCCAGATTTCGCGACGCGAGGCTATCGCCCAAGCGATTGAAGCCAACCACTATATCGAGCAAAATTACTCTCCCGTTCTGCTCCTGGAGAAAATCAAGGGCAGCCACGAATACACGCTAAACGCCTGGCTCGATCGGTACGATGTCCTGTTCAAGCGGCGAGAACTGGCCGAGAACACATACAAAGTGCGCGCCGGCCAAATTGTCATTATCCGGGAACGCCTGGGCGACATGGTGCTGACAAAAATCACGACACGCCACATCGCCGAATTTATCGAGTTTTGGATCGCCCAGAACAAAAAGACAATGGCCGCAACCATGCGATCGGTGCTGTCAGATATTTTCCGCGAGGCGATCGTGGAAGGCCACATCGAAAACAACCCTGTGACCCCGACCCGCGCGGCGAAAGCTGTCGTGAAGCGCGAACGTCTGGAGCTGAAGCAATACGGGCCGATTCGAGAGGCCGCGGAGACAATGCCGCCGTGGTTCTGCCTGGCGATGGATCTTGCGCTGGTCTCCGGCCAACGCCGCGAGGATCTGACACAAATGCGCTTTAGCCATATCATTGACGGCCGCCTGCAGGTTGAACAAGGCAAAACGGGGGCTTTGCTCTCCCTCCCCCTTGATCTTGAACTGAAATGTATGGGCCTCCGGCTTGGCACCATTATCGACCGATGCCGATTGGTCAGCACGACAGACTTCATGATCAGCGCCGGCATCAGGAAAAATAGCCCAGATGGTTCGATCCATCCCGACGGGCTAACGAAAAAATTTGTCGCCGCGCGGAAAGCATCAGGTTTGGAATTTCAGGAAAGCCCGCCGACGTTCCACGAGATCCGAAGCCTGTCCGGCCGCCTGTACGAAAAGCAGAACGACAAGGCATTTGCTCAAAAGCTGCTGGGGCATACAACGGAAATGATGACGCTGAAATATCTCAAAACGAGGGGGAAGGAATACGTGATGCTGTAAAAGACCGAATATCAAAATTCGGACATATTTCGGACATTTTCGGACAAACGAAAATAAACCCTTTAAAATCAACAACTCAAAAAAAGACCGAATACGATTCCTATATTCGGTCTAGGGAAATGGCTCTTGGGAGAGAGCCGTGCGCTAAAAGTTGGCATTTAATGCAGGGCTTGTTCAGCCGTGCACTTTAAGAGTAGCCTACCGCGCCAGTTTTGCCAGCCGCCCGGCGGCCGCGTGATAGTTTCGTGACGAAATAACTATGCGGCAAATGCGCATCAATCCGCGTACGTTGGGCAAGGCGTTGGCAAACAAGCGGTTAGTCAGCGCACAGCTTCTCGGCGCGTTCGATAAACGGCGCCAGGCTCATTTTTTTCCCCGGTTCGGCAGGGTCGTCCAGCAGGAGCACCTCCAGCGGTTGCGCGCGCTGATGGCCCTTCTTCACCTGCTGCTCCGCTGCGTCGTTGAGCGGGTATTGCATCAGGGTGCTGTTATTCAGCACGAACAACGCGCCGCCGCTGCGGCACTGCAGCGTCACTTCTTCCTTGGTGAACGCCCACTGTTTGCCGTATTCCAGTTTGGTGATGTTCACCAGTTTGTCTGCCGCCAGCGCGCCGGTCGCGGTTGCCAGCAGCGTAATGCCGAGTAATACCGATTTCATGTGTTAGCCTTAAGGTTGCTATTCGCGTCGATTTTCCCGCAGCTTGCCTGGTTGCGGCAAGCCGAAATGTCAAACCGGCGCATAGGTTGCAAATAAACTGACCAGCAGCAGCACCGCCATCCCCAGCCCGACTTCGAGCCAGCAGGCCAGCACCACGCCGCGCTGCGCCAGCGCCGGCACGCGGCTCATTGCCGGCACGACGGCGTAGCGATTGGCCAGCGCCACCATCACCATCAGCGCTACCAGCGCGGTTTTAATTAGCAGCAGGCGCTGATAAGGCGAGCCGAGGTTGAGCGGCCAACCGCCGAGAATGATCAGGCTGTTGACGATGCCGGTGACGATCACCGCCGCCACCGCCAGGTGCCCCCAGCGCGAGAAACGGATCAGCGTGGTGATAGCGTCGCTGCGCCACTGCGGCGGTTGCAGGTAGCGCAGGCAAACCAGCAGCGGCGCCAGGCTGCCGAACCAGTAGCCAGCGGCCAGCAGGTGTACCGCATGGTTGGCGCGGTGCAGCGCGCCCAGAGTGCCTTCGTGCATCGCCGCGTGGCCGATGAACGCCAGGCTGACCAGCAACAGCGCCGAACACAGCGCCAACGCCTGCGCGCGCGGCCTTTCCGGCAGCAGCAGGCTCAGGATCGCCAGCAGCGACAGGCCCAGATGCCAGCGCCACACCTCGCCGAAGGTGGTGCCCAGCACCGCCCACCAGACCTCCAGCCGCCAGGCGTCTTCCCAACCGTCGCCCATTTGCCCGGCCTGAATGGCCAGCAGCGCCACGGCGGAAAGCCCGGCAATCCAGGTGCCGGCAAGCAACAGCGGGCGCACATCGCGGCAGAGGATCGGGGAGAGGCGCTGCGGTGACAGTAAGGCGGTGAACAGACTGATGCCGAACATCAGCATCACCGCCGCAAAGTGCACCAAGCGACACAGAACGAACAGGGTCGCCAGACTCACGATCAGTTTACGGTGAAGCTGTACTGGCCTTTGGTTTTATGCCCGTCGACCGAAACCACATGCCAGCTGACGTTGTATTTGCCCGCGCTCAGCTCGCCTTCGATCGGCACGTTGACCTGGGTGTTATTGTTCGGATCGAGCTGCAGCTTGCCGGTTTTCACCACGGCGTTGTCGGGGCCGGTGATTTTCACGCCGCTGAAGTTCGGCTCGATGCCTTCGGAGAAGCTGAGAGTCAGCGCTTTCGGCGCCGGGCTGACGCTGGCGTCGGCCTTCGGCGTTTCCACTTTCAGATGGGCGTGCGCCAGCGCTTGCTGCGAAGACAGGCCGACGAACAGGACGAAAACGGTGGAAAGCAGGCGACAGGAGGAACGAATTTTACCGATCACAGTGGTATCCCTTAACAGTATAAAGAGGGTCATAAGGGTTAAGGCCACAGCCAAGGCGATGTATCAGCGGCCCCAACCCACCGCAAATGATTGCGCCACGGGTAAACAGAAAAACGGGTTGTATCGGCTAACCCGCTGTTTTGACTCTACCATCCCTGTAGCGTATCGCGGTAAATCATAACGACCACGCTGCGGCAAGTCGAGCGCATCACTGGCATTTTGCGATCCGGCAGCACGTATCGCCGCATAACCGCGATAAACGCAGGGTAAAAAAAACCGCGCGTCAGGCTCGGCCGCGCGCGGTTTTTCGATGCTCTGGTGCGGATTAAGCCTGGCCGTTGCCGCCCTGGCCCATCGCGCCCATTCTCTTCAGATCTTTGTCGATGAAGAACAAACCTTTGCCGCTGGTGCCCACCAGCGCCAGCTTATCCAGCACAGATTTGAACAGTTTCTCTTCTTCGTGCTGCTCCGCCACGTACCACTGCAGGAAGTTGAAGGTGGAGTAATCGTGTGCGGTCATGGCGGCGTGCGCCAGTTCGTTGATCTGGCGGGTGATCAGCTGTTCGTGTTCGTAGGTCTGCTGGAACACGTCCGCCAGCGATTCGAACGTCACCGGCGGCGCGGCGATGGTGCCCAGCAGCGGCAGAGAGCCGGTGTCGCTCAGGTAGTCGAACAGGCGTTGCATATGCTGCATCTCTTCCTGAGAGTGCTCTTTAAGAAATGCGGCGGCGCCTTCAAAGCCTTTATCGCTGCACCATGCGCTCATCTGCAGGTACAGGTTGGCGGAGTAGAACTCCAGATTCAGTTGCTCATTCAGCTTTTGAGTCATTTCTTGCGTCAGCATAATGATTCCTTTTATTTTGCAGGTCATGAATTTAATTTCCGCGCATTATGCCCTGCTGTTGCAAGAATAAAAACACCTTATTTACACCCAAATCACATTAATTATAAAACCCATATATATCAATAAATTAAAATATCATCACCGCATTGTAAATTAACATGATAATTATTTTCATCTTTTATTTTAATCAAAAAGCGAATCATTCTTATTTAAAAGAATAAATAGATTGCATTACTCCCGGATAAATATCGCCCGCGGCAGCGGCGCAACGGGCTTGCCAAGCGCCGCCGGGTGGATTACCTTCTGCGCAGGTTCAAAGCGGCAAAGTAAGTAAGGAGCATAGCGTGGGTTACAATCTGGCCGAGCTGTCCAAAGAAGAGATGGACCGGGTGAACGTGGATCTCGCCGCCTCAGGCGTGGCGTACAAAGAGCGCTACAACATGCCGGTGATCCCGGAAGTGGTAGAGCGTGAGCAGCCGGAAGCGCTGCGCGATTATTTTCGCGAGCGCGTGGCGCACTACCGCGCGGAATCCCACAGGTTTTCGCGCCTGCCGTACGAGCCGAAGGTCAAATAACAAAAAACCCGCCGTTACGGCGGGTTTTTTACGTCACTTGCCGGCGAACCGGTCGGTGGCGATCATCAGCTGGTGCAAGATGCCCGGTTCGTCATAGGAATGCCCCGCCCCTTCCACGATATGCAATTCCGCTTCCGGCCAGGCCTTGGCCAGATCCCAGGCGTTCTGCACCTGGCAGGCCATGTCATAGCGGCCATGGACGATCACCGCCGGAATATGGCGGATCAGCGGCACGTTGCGCAGCAGCTGGTCATCGCTCTCCAGGAAGCCCAGATGGGTGAAATAGTGGTTTTCAATGCGGGCGAACGCCAGTGCGAAATCATCCTCGCCGAACGAAGCGGATTCGCGGCTCGGCAACAGCGTGACCGTCTCCCCTTCCCATACGCTCCACAACTTGGCCGCTTCGAGCTGCACCTGCGGATCGGCTGAAGTCAGCCGCTGCCGGTAGGCGGCGATCACGTCTTTACGCTCTTCCTCCGACAGAATGGACAGCACGCGCTCCCATTTATCCGGGAAGAAGCGTGAAGCGCCGTCCTGGTAATACCAATGCAGCTCCTGTTTACGCAGGGTGAAGATGCCGCGCAGCACCATTTCACTAACGCGTTCCGGGTGAGTCTGCGCATAGGCGAGCGCCAGCGTTGATCCCCAGGAACCGCCGAACACCAGCCATTGATCGACGCCGGCCATTTCGCGCAGCCGCTCGATATCGGCCACCAAATGCCAGGTGGTGTTGTTGTCCAGGCTGGCGTGCGGACGGGAGCGGCCACAGCCGCGCTGATCGAACAGCAGCACCTTGTAGCGCTCGGGATCGAACAGCTGACGATGATGTGGGGAGATGCCGCCGCCCGGCCCGCCGTGAATGAATACCGCCGGTTTACCGTTCGGGTTGCCGCTCAGCTCCCAGTAGATCCGGTGGCCATCCCCAGTGTCCAGCCAACCGCTGTCGTATGCCGCTAACGGCGGGTACAAACCTCGTAATTGTTCCATGGCGCTTTCCGTCTCTCTGTGAGTCATGCTTTCATCAAAGCGGAAGCCGCCCGGCAGGTCAACGGTAAAACCCGAAAACTCGAACGCGCGCCGAGAACTCGGCGCGCGTTTGCTCAAAATCACAACGACCTGTCTGCAAAATACCCACAGGCCCAATCAGTTGAGGGGCTCATTCGCCCCCCGGCGGGACTCAATTAGCCACCTTTGCGCATATGCGGCTCGCGCATCTCCTGTGCGGTTTTCGCCTCGATGCTCAGTTCCGCCGTCGGGCGCAGCAGCAGGCGCGCCAGCCCGATAGGTTCGCCGGTTTCCCGGCAGTAGCCGTATTCGCCGTTTTGCAACCGCGCCAGCGCCGCATCGATTTTCGGCAGCAGGCGGCTTTCGCGATCCAACTGGCGGAACAGCAGACGCAGATCCTCTTCGCGCGCCGCCTTATCGGCCTCGTCGCCCGTCGCTTCGCCGCCGTCGATCTCTTGTTTCAGCTCATCGATGTGCAGCAGCAGCTTTTGCCGCTCGTCCTGCAACAGTTGGCGGAAAAACGCCCGTTGAACAGAGTTCATATAATCAGAATCCGGCATGGCCAGCAATTGCTGCGCATCCGGTAACGTCATGACTGTCATTGCGCTCTCCCAACACTTAAAAGTGTAATATTATAACATAATATTTATTATTAGCACCCGGTCATCCAAAAACAAAATTTCACGCACAAACAGCCAGTTAAACAAAACCCGCACTTTGCCACTTGCATCCTCTTGGCTTTAGGCGGTTAATGGCCGAGCAAGCCACCCAATCATAGGTAACGAGAGGCCATCATGAGTAAGGGAATGGATAGCAAAAAGAATGCGAAGAAAAAGCCGTTGAAAACCCCAGCCGAGAAACGTGCGGAGAAACGCGCGAAAAAAGCGCATCCGTCTGGTGAGTAAGCGTCCTTCTATTCGTCATTAAACCCGCCTAGGCGGGTTTTTTATTGCCTCACAGGAGAGATGGCCGATGTTCTGCCCCACCCTTGCCGCCGCCCAATACCCCACTGCTGCGGCCGATATCGCCTGTAACCTTGAACGTCACCTTGAATTTGTTGCGCAGGCAGCAGACCAGCAGGTGCAGTTGCTGGTTTTTCCCGAGCTGTCGCTGAGCGGCTACGAGCTGGCCTGCGCCCCCGAGCTGGCGCTGACTCAGGACGATCCTCGCCTGCTGCCGCTCAGCGCAGCGGCGCATGCGCGGCAGATGACGATCATCGTCGGCGCGCCTTTGCGCAGTGGCCCAGCATTGCATATCGTCGCATTGATCTTTCACCCCAACGGCGCATTGACTACCTATACCAAACAGCATCTGCACGGCGCGGAACAACAATACTTCTCGCCCGGTAATGGCGGCTCGTTGCTGGAATTCCATCACCACAACGTCGCGCTGGCTATCTGTGCCGATACTTCGCAGCCCGACCACGCAAGCGCCGCCGCACGGGCGGGTGCGCACATTTATGCCGCCGGCGTACTGGTATCTGAAGCCGGTTATGCGAAAGACAGCGCCGCACTGGCAGACTATGCCCGGCGTTACGGTATGCTCACGCTGATGGCCAACCATGCGGCACCGACCGGTGGCTGGATCCCGGCTGGCCGCAGCGCCATCTGGAATCATACGGGAGAGCTCCTGGTTGCCGCGCCGGATGACGCTCCAGGGCTGATCATCGCCGACAAGACTTCCGACGGTTGGCACGGCCGCCTGTGCCGGTTAAGCTGAGGGCTGACGGCAACGCGGAGGAAAACATGACGTTACGCGTAATAGATACCGAGACCTGCGGGCTGGACGGCGGCGTGGTGGAAGTGGCCTCCCTCGATCTGCTCGACGGTCAGTTAACCAACCCGATGAGCGATCTGGTCAGCCCGGATCGCCCCATCAGCCTCGACGCGATGGCGATTCATCACATCACCGAACAGATGGTGGAAGGCAAACCGCGCATCGCGGTGGCGATCGGCCGCTATCAGGGCAGCCCCTACTACGTGGCGCACAACGCCGCTTTCGATCGCGGCGTGCTGCCGGAGATGAACGGCGCCTGGATCTGTACCCTCAAGCTGGCGCGCACGCTGTATCCGGACATCAAGTACGGCAACCAATATCTGCGCTACGCGCTGAACCTGGACGTGCAGCTACCGGCAGACGCCACGCTGTACCCGCACCGCGCGCTGTATGACTGCTACGTCACCGCTGCGTTGCTGCAACGCATCATCAAGGATTCGGGCTGGACGCCGGAGCAAATGGTGCAGATCACCGAACAGCCGGTGCTGCTGAAGAAGTTCAAGTTCGGCAAGTATCGCGGGCAGGAGATCGATCGCATCGCCCAGGAAGATCCCGGCTATCTGCGCTGGATGCTGAAATCCATCGACGATCTGAGCCCGGACATGAAACACACGCTGAAATACTATCTGATTGGCTAACACAACGGGCGGCACAGGCCGCCCGCCGTTCGCCGTTACTCTGCCAGCGCCAGAATGAAAGCGTACTCCAGCGCAATATCCTCATAGGCCTTGAAGCGCCCGGACTTGCCGCCGTGGCCGGCATCCATGTCCGTATACAGCAGCAGCTGACGATCGTCGGTTTTCAGCTCGCGCAGTTTGGCCACCCATTTGGCCGGCTCCCAATATTGCACCTGCGAATCGTGCAGGCCGGTGGTCACCAGCAGATGCGGGTATGCCTGCGCCTTCACCTGATCGTACGGGCTGTACTGCTTGATGTAGTCGTAATAGGCCTGTTCGTTCGGGTTGCCCCACTCGTCGTATTCGCCGGTGGTCAGCGGGATGGACTCATCCAGCATGGTGGTCACCACGTCGACGAACGGCACCTGTGCCACCACGCCGTGGAACAACTGCGGCGCCTGGTTGATCACCGCGCCCATCAGCAAACCGCCGGCGCTGCCGCCCATGGCGAACACCCGCTTGCCGTCGCCGTATCCCTGGGCGATCAACGTTTCGGTCACATCGATAAAGTCGTTGAAGGTGTTCTGCTTGTTGAACAGTTTGCCGTCTTCATACCACAGCTGCCCCAGCTCGCCGCCGCCGCGAATGTGCGCCAGCGCGAACACGAAACCGCGATCCAGCAGGCTCAGGCGGCTGGCGCTGAACGCCGGATCCATGCTGCTGCCGTAAGAACCGTAGCCGTACACCATCAGCGGGTTGGCGCCGCGCTGGAAGCAGTCCTGGCGATACACCAGCGAAACCGGCACCTCGACGCCATCGCGCGCCTTCACCCACACCCGCTCGCTGCGGTAGTTTTCCGGCGTGAAGTTCTTCACTTCCTGCTGTTTGAGCATCGTCCGCTCGCCGCTGTCCATGTTCAGCTCATACAGCGTGGTCGGGGTGGTCATCGACGAATAGCCGTAGCGCAGCAGCGCGGTTTCCGGATCCGGGTTGTACGCCAGCCAGGTGGTGTAAGTCGGATCGTCGAAGGCGATGCGCTTCTCTTCGCCAGTCTGCCAGTGGATCTGGCGCAGCAGCGTCAGGCCGGCATTGCGTTCTTCCACCACCAGCCAGTCGCGGAACAGGCTGAAGCCCTCCAGCATCACGTCGGCGCGCGGGGCGATCAGCGTCTGCCACTGCGCTTCGTCCGCCTGTTCGCTTTGGTACAGGCCGAAGTTCTTGCCGTCCTTGTTGGAGCGGATGTAGAAATGCTGGTGATAGTGATCGATGGCGTACTCATGATCCTTGCGGCGCGGCACGAACAGCTGCGGCTTGGCGTCCGCACGATCGGCGTCCAGCAGCAAGATCTCCGAGGTGGTGGTGCTGCTCAGGTGGATCAGGATAAAGCGCTCGGAGGTGGTCTTCTCCAGCCCGACGTAGAAGGTATCGTCCAGCTCTTCGTAAATCAGCTCGTCCTGCTGCGGATCGCTGCCCACCACGTGGCGATAGACCTGATACGGCAACAGCGTCTTGGCGTGCTTGCGCACGTAGTACACCGTCGAGGAGTCGTTGGCCCACTCGAAGCTGCCGGAGGTGTTCTCCAGCACTTCGTCCGCCCAGCTGCCGTCGGCCAGGTTCTTGAAGCGAATGTCATACTGGCGGCGCGACAGGAAATCCTCCGCCACCCCCAGCCGCTGGTTGTCGGGGCTGACGTCCAGCCCGCCCAATGTGTAAAACTCGTGGTTCTCGGCGCGCTGGTTGCCGTCGATAAGCACCTCCCAGTGCTCGCTCTCGGCCTGCGGCTGGCGCACGGAAATCGCGTATTCGTTGCCCGGCTCATAGCGCGTCTGATAGCGATAGCCGTGGCGCACGTAAGGCACCGAATGTTCCTGCTGCGGAATGCGTGCCACCATCTCTTCGTACAGGGTTTCGCGCAGCGCCTGCTGCGGCTTCAGCATCGCATCGGTGTAGGCGTTCTCCGCCTGCAGGTAGTCCAGCACCTGGCGGTCTGCGCGCTCGTCGTCGCGCAGCCAGTAGTAGTCATCCACGCGCGTGTCGCCGTGAATGGTGATGGGATAAGGGCGTTTTTCCGCTTTCGGTGGGGTCATCATTGCTAAATCATCCGCTTACATAGATTGCGGCAAGAGTGACACGATTCCCCCCAACTTGCCAAGCGGCGCTACGCCAGCTCGCGCTTTTTCTCGTTGACGTCGCTCTCGATGCCCTCCCTGACGTCCGCCGGGATCTTCAGCGCCTGCGCCAGCGCATCGAGGTAGCCGCGCTCCATAAAATGATCGACGTCGATCACCAGACAGCTCAGGTAGTAAACCTCCAGCGCCTCGTCTTCGTTTTGCACGCTGCGGGCGATCAGTTCCGGGCTGAGCGGCTGATCGAGCGCTTCCTGCACCCAGCCCTGCGCCTCCTCGCCCAGCTGCAGCTGCGCCAGGCTGTGATCGATGGCGCGTTGCTCGTCGGCATCGATATGACCGTCGCTCTTGGCGGCGAACACCAGCGCCTGCACCAGGCGTTTGGCGCGCAGATCCACCGGCGTGGTTTGCAAACCGAACTGCGGTTCGTCCTGATGGGTCTCCTTCACCCGCTGCTTGTACGTGTTCCACAGCAGCGCGCCCACCGCCGCGCTGCCGCCGACGATCAGCGCATTCTTACCGAACTTGCCCACCAGCTTGCGCGAAGACTTGTTGGCCAACAGAACGCCGACCAGGCCGCCCAGCGCCGTGGGCGCCAGCAGCTTGCCGATGCCTTCCGCGCCGGCCTTCTGCCCGATCAACGTTTGAATCTGCTGCATCCAGTGACTTTTCATCATCTCCCCCTTGCGTGAAAAAGCGCGGCGCGCAGGCGCGACCGAACCGACGGTAAGCCGCCAGATTAGGGGATCTTTTGTCAATTTACGTCTGGGGGATGCAAACCTGTGTTTAGCGGATCGGCGGGCCGGGCGGCCCGCCTGGGTAAGCTGCGGCGTTACGCGTCTTCGTCGCCCGCTTCGTCATCCTGCTCATACTCCGCCAGCTCGTCGCGCATCGCCTGGATGGCGTCGCGGGTCATCAGCGCCAGCGTGCGGTAGAAACCGGTGGTGGCATGCGCTTCCACTTTACCGAGGAAGCGGCCGCACCACGGCAACAGGAACTCGTCGAACAGGGCAATCTGCGCCTGCGCTTCATCTTCCTGCGACTGATCTTCCAGCCAGGACGCCGCCAGCAGCAGTTGGCCGAAATGGTCGGCCGGCGCCTCCGCCAACGGCATGCCGCGCTGCTGCAGGAAGGTGCGCACTTCCGCTTCGCTGGCGCCTTCGACGTAGTCGGAGCGGAACGGCGACACGCTGCACTCGCTGCCGACGAACATCGCATTGAAATCGGTCGCCAGCTGGTTGACGTCACAGCCCTGCTGCAGGCGCTTCAGCAAATCATCTTGCTCCAGCGGCCAGTGCTGCTGCAGCTTGCCTTCTTTGATCAGCGTGAACAGCGGCACCAACAGCGGATCCTGCGGCTGGCGGTAGAACAGCGTACCCAGCACGCGGCAGACAATGGAAAACTCATTCATGATAATGCCTTATACAATACGGAAAATTTTGCCGGGACGATGTCACAAATCGGCCAATTCCGCAATCGCCGGCTTACCGCGCCGCTCGAGAAAATCCAGCAACCGGCGCGGGCTAACGTTGAGAATGCGCTCCTGTGGGAAGCCCACCTCTTCGATGATGCGCTCGCAGTGCTCAAAGTTACCCAGCGAAAAGGCGACGTGCGAATCCGAGCCCAGCGCCAGCCAGCCGCCGGCATCGCGCACCGCAGCGGCGATCGCCCGGCAGTTGGCCTCGCTGCCCTTGCGGGAGTGGGTGAACGACGAGTTATTCAGCTCCAGCGCCACCTCATATTTGGCCGCCGCCGCCGCGACGGCGGGAATGTCGATCGGGTAACGCGGGTTGCCGGGGTGGCTGATGATATGCACGTCCCCCTGCGCCATTGCGGCGATCATCGCTTCAGTATTGGACGCTTTATCCTGCGGCGCAAACACCGGCTCATGGAAACCGGCGATGATCACGTCGGTGGCGGTCAACATCGGGCCGGTGCAGTCGATGTCGCCCTGCAGGTTTTTGATGTTGGCTTCGATGCCGCGCAAGATGCCCACACCGTCCACCAGGCGGGGCCAGACGTGCATGTTCATAAAGTGCCAGTAATGCGGCGCATCGGCCATGTCCGGGCCGTGATCGGTGATGGCAAACAGCTTGATGCCCTTCTGCTGAGCTTCGGCGATGTAATCGTGCAGCGTGCTGTAGGCGTGGGTGCTGGCAACGGTGTGCATGTGCAAATCAACGGGGTACATTGTTTCTCCTTCCAGAGGGCCTGCCCGCAACGGTACGGGCAGGCGCGATGACGATAGCAGCTTATCAGTTACCGAACGACGGCTGAAGGATCAGTAACCCCGTTGTCTGTCGACCACGCCGGCCGGGGCATGTCCCGCCTCCAGCGCGCGAATGTTGGCGGCGATCTGATCCATCGCCTGCTGCGGCAACGTGATGGCAGCAATATGCGGGGTAATGGTGACATGCGGATGACGCCAGAACGGGTGATCCTGCGGCAGCGGCTCGTGGGCGAACACGTCCAGCGTGGCGGCAGCCAGCTGCCCCTGCTCCAGCGCCGCCAACAGATCGGCTTCAATCAGGTGCGCGCCGCGCGCGATGTTGATGAGATAGGCGCCCGGCTGCAGCTGAGCGAACAGCTCGCGGTTGAGAATGCCGACAGTTTCCGGCGTATTGGGCAGCAGGTTGATCACCAATTTGACGCCGTCGAGGAAGGCCGCGCGCTGCGCCTCTCCGGCGAAGCTCTGCACGCCGTCGATCTGTTTGGCGCTGCGGCTCCAGCAGCGCACGCTAAAGCCAAACTCGGTCAGCTTGCGCGCCACGCTCTGCCCCAGCACGCCGGCGCCGAGGATACCGATGGTGAAATCATCCAGCGAGTGCGGATCGAGCGGCTGCCATTCCTGCCGCTGCTGCAGCGCCTGATACTCGTCGAAACGGCGGAAATAGCGAAGCACATAGCTCAACGCATATTCCTGCATCTGCTGCGCCATGCCGGTATCCTCCAGCCGCAGCAGCGGCACGCCGGCGGGCAGCGTGCCAGGGTGTTTGCGCTCCTGATCGAGAATGGCGTCAACGCCGGCGCCAAGGGCGAACACCGCTTTCAGATCGCGGCGGTTAGCCAGCATCTCGTGCGGTGGGCGCCACACCAGCGCATAATCGGCCGGCCGATCGTCGCCGCGCTGCCACTCGCGGATCTCGGCCTGCGGCAGGCGTTGCTTGATGCCGGCCAGCCATTCCTGGGCGTTAAACAAGGGGTGGTAATAAATGATGTTCATACTGCGGGCTCCCGTTTGTTTTTATTGGTTTTCCTCCAGCCTTCCGCGATTCGCCGCCGGATGCAAGCGTTAAAGCCCAAAATAAAAACAGCCCCGACCAGTGGGGCTGTTGTGCACGCTCGCCAATCAGGCGGCAGACGGGCCGTCGCGCCGGATAAGGCGCCGCAGCAGCGGAATTAAAATCAGCATCGCCACGCCGACGCCCGTCGCCCCCCAGCCCAACGCGCTGAAGATTTCGCTGTAGCCGGGGTTAGTTTGCAGCGGCGTGCTGCCGCTGTTTTCCGGCATCAGGCCGGAGACGTAGCCCGCCAGCACCGAGGCGACGCCGGTCACCATCATCCAGCAGCCCATCATCACGCCCTGATAGCGCGGCGGCGCCAGCTTGCCAATCATCGCGTAACCGATCGGCGAGATCATCAATTCACCGACGCTTTGCAGCACATAGCTGATAACGATCCATTTGAATGCCACCAGCCCGTCGCCGCCCGCCATGCTGATGCCCAGCGGCAGCACCAGCATGCCCAAGCCGATGCAGAACAGCGATCCGGAGAACTGCAGCGGAATGTCGATGTTGCAACCGCGGGCGCGCAGGCGGTTGAACCACCAGGCCAGCAGCGGGCCACCCACTACGATTACCAGCGTGTTGATGTTCTGGATCCACTGCGGCGCCACCTGAATGCCGTAAACGTTCAGGTTGATGTTGTGCTCGGAGAACAGCATCAACCCCATCGGTGCCAGCTGGTACAGCGCCCAAAACACCAGCGAGCCCAGCGCCAGGATCAGATAGGCCGCCATTCTGCGGCGCTCTTCACGCGGGTGGTGGCGCAGCGTCACCACACACAGCGTCAGGAAGATCAGCGCGCCGAGCACGATCACGAAGTGGCCGCTGAACTCGGCGTGGGTCAGCATCACCCGGATGATCGGCACCAGCGCCACCAGCACCGCCAGCCCGACCAGCATGCGCCAACGGTATTGGCTGCGGCTGGCGTCGTGCAGCGGGGTATTGAGATCCGCCAGAATGCGCCAGCGGCAGACGGCGACGATGATCGCCGCCGCGTTGCCCAGCGTGGCGAACAGGAACAGTGCGCGGTAGTTTTCCGTCAGTTGGAAATAACCGGCGACGGTAAAGCCGACGAAGAACCCGAGGTTCATACCGGCGTAGTTCCACAGGAACGCCGACTCGCGCCGATCGTCATCCGGCTTGAAACGCTGGGTGAGCATCATATTGATGCAGGTGACGTTAAGGCCGCTGCCGGTCAAGAACATCGCCAGCCCCCAGTACAACCCCCACACGCCCGCCACGGCAATCAACGCGCAGCCGATCACCTGCAGCACCATGCCGAGCACGAACAGGTTGCGGTTGCTGAGGAAACGGCCTCCGAGGTAACCGCCGAACATGTGCAGGCCATAGTTGAAGGCCCCGAACACGCCCATCATGGCGTTGGCGCTGCTTTCGTTGAAGCCCAGCCGCTTGGTGGCGTAGAGCACCAGCGTGGAATAGAGTACGGCGAAGCCCAGCGTGGCGAAGATCTGGATGAAGAACAGCGCCCCCGCACCGGGGGGAATGGCATGGCGCGCTTGCGGCGCCGGCATGGCATCTGAAGGAGTCAAAACGAACCTCTACTGCATTATTATGTAATGAGTCTGTCCCTGTCTGCGATATCGCCGGCCTGTCACCCGGCAATCTGCGCGGCGACGTGATGTTCCTTGCCAAAAACGCCGTGCCGACATGATTCCATTTAGCGACACATCTGACTAATAATCCAGTATTAATGCATATAATAGCAAACAACCCCATCTCAATGGCGATATATTGAGCTATCCGTACAGAAAAAGGTCAAACAATCGTCTTTTATGGATACCAACCGCTGCCTGCCCTGTCCGCCGGCGGCCGCGAGTGGGAATATCGTTCGGTAAATCAGCAAATTGCTGCAAGTTTGGCTAAACGGTCATGAGAATGAAATAAGAGGGTTGACGCTGAGATCAGATTCTCCTACATTAGCGCCCGTCGACAGCGCAACGCGTTTTCGACAACAAAACGGTGAGGTGTCTGAGTGGCTGAAGGAGCACGCCTGGAAAGTGTGTATACGCGAAAGTGTATCGAGGGTTCGAACCCCTCTCTCACCGCCAAATTTAAAAAGAAAGCCTGGATTCGCGTCCAGGCTTTTTTTTGCATGGTGCACCGCCGAGAGGGGCGAGAAGCCTCGACAGGGTTCGACAAAACGCCAGCGTTTTGGACCGCCAACGGCGGCCCGCAGGGTGAGCGCAGCGAATCAAGCCCTCTCTCACCGCCAAATTTAAAAAGAAAGCCTGGATTCGCGTCCAGGCTTTTTTTTGCATGGTGCACCGCCGAGAGGGGCGAGAAGCCTCGACAGGGTTCGACAAAACGCCAGCGTTTTGGACCGCCAACGGCGGCCCGCAGGGTGAGCGCAGCGAATCAAGCCCTCTCTCACCGCCAAATTTAAAGAGAAAGCCTGGATTCGCGTCCAGGCTTTTTTTTTGCATGGTGCACCGCCGAGAGGGGCGAGCATCTTTGCCCCTCTGCGACCGTGATTCCCATTTCCGCCGGTTATCCACGAACCCTACCCCTGATTTTCTCGCCCTTTCATGACTTCTGCCCTATTGTTCGCCGCAGTTTTCAGCAAAGTGCACACGGCTTGAGCGGACGAACAAAAACACAGAAATTATTCTTGACCGGATCGGCCCCACTCCCTATAGTAGCGCCCCGTTGCAGCGATGATTTCGCAACAAAAAATATGGTGAGGTGTCCGAGTGGCTGAAGGAGCACGCCTGGAAAGTGTGTATACGCGAAAGTGTATCGAGGGTTCGAATCCCTCCCTCACCGCCATATTCTAACGAGAAAGCCTGAGCGAAAGTTCAGGCTTTTTTGTATGCATAGCGCACCGACCGGGAGGGTGAGAACCCTCGACAGGGTTCGACAAAACGCCCGCGTTTTGGACCGCCAACGGCGGCCCGTAGGGTGAGCGCAGCGAATCAATCCCTCTTTACTCACACAAAAAAAGCCCGAACAATATTCAGGCTTTTTTATCCCCACTCCCCAACCGCTCAGTGGTGCGTGCGCCCCATGGACGCCGGCTGCGCCAACGCGCGGCGCCAGTCGCCCGGCGTTTGGCCAAATTGACGTTTGAAGCTGCGGTTGAACGACTGCTGTGAGTCGAAGCCGAGCGAAATCGCCACGCTGACGATAGGCTCGCCGCTGTTGGCCAGGCGCTCCGCCGACACTTTCAGTTTTTGCATGCGGATATACTCCCCCAGCGCGTAGCCGGTCTGGCGTTTGAACATGCGCTGCAGATGCCATTTGGAATAGCCCGCGCGGTCCGCCACGGTGTTGATATCCAGTTTTTCTTCCAGATTGTTGTCGATCCACGCCTTCAAATCGGTAATAAAGCCCGTAGTGTTCATGCTGATGCTCCCATCATTCGGCAGGGTCACCCTCTGCCCGATGCACATACGTTGCAACAGTTTCGCTTTAAATGCAATTTTTATTATTGCATTTACCAGAAAGCCGCCACTATACTCCACCCAATTAATGTAACCGATATTGATACATTAATGTGACACCAATGTGTTTCAAAACCTAACGCTGCGCCGCTGCACGGTGCAGCCGCCCCCTCACCGTATGCCGGCGCGGGGGCGAATCCCGGAGAACAGGGCCGGGTATGGGGCCTGACCGCGCTTACTTATCGGAATAAAAATAATGGCAAATCAACCAAACTCATCGTTCAACGCCGGCGGCCGCACGCGCGCCGTCGCTCTGGGCCAGCGGCTCTCCGGGGTGGCGCTGCTGGCCACCCTGCTCGCCGGGTGCGACAACAGCGTCGCGCATAACGCCCCGCCACCGCCGCCGGTGGTCAGCGCCGCCAGCGTAGTGGTCAAGCCCATCAGCCAATGGGATGCGTTCAACGGCCGGGTCGAAGCAGTGCAAAGCGTGCAGCTGCGCCCGCGGGTCTCCGGCTACATCGAACGAGTCAACTACACCGAAGGCGACGAGGTGAAGAAAGGCCAGGTACTGTTCACCATCGACGATCGTACCTACCGCGCCGCGCGCGAGCAGGCGCAGGCCGAGCTGGTGCGAGCACGCAACCAGGCCGCCCTGGCACGCAGCGAATCCTCGCGCACCGAGAAACTGATCGGCACTCAGGCCATCTCACAGGAAGTCTGGGAGCAACGCCGGTCATCCGCCGCTCAGGCACAAAGCAACGTGCTGGCGGCGCAGGCCCAGCTCGATATGGCGCAGCTGAATCTCGACTTTACCCGCGTTACGGCGCCGATTGACGGGCGCGCCAGCCGCGCGATGATCACCGCCGGCAACCTGGTCACCGCCGGCGACAGCGCCAGCGTATTGACGACGCTGGTATCGCTCGACAAGGTCTACGTCTATTTCGACGTGGATGAAGCCACCTTCCTGCGCTATCAACAGCAGGGCCGGCAGGACGCGCGCCTGCCGGTGAAGGTCGGCCTGGTGGGCGAAGACGGCACTCCGCATCAAGGGCTGGTGGACTTCACCGATAACCAGCTTAACGCCGGTACCGGCACCATTCGCATGCGCGCCCTGCTCGACAACCGCGATCGCCGCTTCACGCCGGGGCTGTTCGCCCGGGTGCAGATGCCCGGCAGCGCCGAGTTCAACGCCATGTTGATCGACGACAAAGCGGTGATGACCGACCAGAACCGCAAATTCGTTTACATCGTCGACAAAGACGGCAAGGCGCAGCGCCGCGACATCGACGTGGGCCGCATGGCCGAAGGATTGCGCATCGTGCAGAAAGGGTTGGCAAACGGCGATCGGGTGATCGTCGACGGCATGCAGAAAGTGTTTATGCCGGGCATGCCGGTCGACGCGAAAGCCGTCGCCATGAACCCCATCGCTTCCGCACTCAACTAAGCTCCCAGCAGAGACTTCTGACCCATGGACTTTTCCCGTTTTTTCATCGACCGGCCGATCTTTGCCGCAGTGCTGTCGATCCTGATTTTTGTCGCCGGAGCGATCGCCATCCCGCTGCTGCCGATCAGCGAGTACCCGGACGTGGTGCCGCCCAGCGTGCAGGTGCGCGCAGAATATCCGGGCGCCAACCCGAAAGAGATCGCTGAAACGGTGGCCACGCCGCTGGAAGAAGCGATCAACGGCGTCGAAAACATGATGTACATGAAATCGGTCGCCGGTTCCGACGGCGTGCTGGTGACCACCGTCACCTTCCGCCCCGGCACCGATCCCGATCAGGCGCAGGTACAGGTGCAAAACCGCGTGGCGCAGGCCGAAGCGCGCCTGCCGGAAGACGTGCGCCGCCAGGGCATCACCACCCAGAAGCAGTCCCCGGCGCTGACGTTGGTGGTACATCTGGTATCGCCTTCCGGCAAGTACGATTCGCTGTACCTGCGTAACTACGCCACCCTGAAGGTCAAGGATGAGCTGGCTCGCCTGCCGGGCGTCGGCCAGGTGCAGATCTTCGGCGCCGGTGAGTATGCGATGCGCATCTGGCTCGATCCGAACAAGGTCGCCGCGCGTGGCCTGACCGCCTCCGACGTAGTAAGCGCCATGCAGGAGCAGAACGTGCAGGTCTCCGCCGGCCAGCTCGGCGCGGAGCCGATGCCGACGCGCAGCGACTATCTGCTGTCGATCAACGCCCAGGGCCGCCTGCAAACCGAAGAAGAGTTCGGCAACATCATCCTCAAGAGCGGCGACAACGGCGAGATCGTGCGGCTGCGCGACGTGGCGCGCATCGAAATGGGCTCCGGCAGCTACGCGCTGCGCGCCCAGCTCAATAACAAGGATGCGGTCGGCATCGGTATCTTCCAGTCGCCGGGCGCCAACGCCATCGAGCTGTCGGACGCAGTGCGCGGCAAGATGGCCGAGCTGGCGACCCGCTTTCCGGACGGCATGAGCTGGAAATCGCCTTACGATCCGACGGTGTTCGTGCGCGATTCGATCAGCGCGGTGGTCGATACCCTGCTGGAAGCGGTGATCCTGGTGGTGCTGGTGGTCATTCTGTTCCTGCAGACCTGGCGCGCCTCGATCATTCCGCTGCTGGCGGTACCGATCTCCGTGGTGGGCACCTTCGCGGCGCTGTATCTGCTGGGCTTCTCGCTCAATACCCTCAGCCTGTTCGGGCTGGTGCTGGCGATCGGCATCGTGGTGGATGACGCCATCGTGGTGGTGGAAAACGTAGAGCGTAATATCGAAGAGGGGCTATCGCCGCTGGCGGCGGCGCACCAGGCGATGCGCGAAGTCTCCGGCCCGATCATCGCCATCGCCGTGGTGCTGTGTGCGGTGTTCGTGCCGATGGCGTTCCTTTCGGGCGTTACCGGCCAGTTCTACAAGCAGTTCGCCGTCACCATCGCCATTTCGACGGTGATCTCCGCCATCAACTCGCTGACCCTCTCACCGGCGCTGGCGGCGCGCTTGCTCAAACCGCACGGTGCGCCGAAAGATTTGCCTTCGCGCCTGATCGACCGGCTGTTCGGCTGGCTGTTCCGGCCGTTCAACCGCTTCTTCGCCAGCGGTTCGCAACGCTACCAGCGCGGTGTCTCCCGCGTGCTGGGGCGGCGCGGCGCGGTGTTCGTCGTCTATCTGCTGCTGCTGGCCGCCGCCGGCGTGATGTTCAAGACCGTGCCTGGCGGCTTTATCCCGACGCAGGACAAGCTGTACCTGATCGGCGGCGTGAAAATGCCGGAAGGCGCCTCGCTGGAACGCACCGATGCGGTGATCCGCAAGATGAGCGCCATCGGTCTGAGCGTGGACGGCGTCACCGATGCGGTGGCCTTCCCCGGCTTGAACGCGCTGCAGTTCACCAATACGCCGAATACCGGCACGGTATTCTTCGCGCTGGAGTCGTTGAGCACCCGTACCCGCACTGCGGCGCAGATCAACGCCGAGATCAACGCGCGCATTTCACAGATTCAGGAAGGCTTCGCCTTCTCAATCATGCCGCCGCCGATCCTCGGCATCGGCCAGGGCTCCGGCTATTCGCTGTATGTGCAGGATCGCGGCGGGCTGGGTTACGGCGCGCTGCAAACGGCGATCAATACGATGTCCGGCGCCATTATGCAAACGCCGGGGATGGGGTTCCCGATCTCCTCGTATCAGGCCAACGTGCCGCAGCTGGACGCCAAAATCGATCGCGACAAGGCCAAGGCGCAAGGCGTGCCGCTCAATGCGCTGTTCAGCACGCTGCAGACCTATCTCGGTTCGTCTTACATCAACGACTTCAACCGCTACGGCCGCACCTGGAAGGTGATGGCGCAGGCCGACGGCCAGTTCCGCGACAGCGTGGAAGACATCGCCAACCTGCGCACCCGCAACGACAAAGGTGAAATGGTGCCGATCGGCAGCATGGTCAGCATCGGCACCACCTACGGCCCGGATCCGGTGATCCGCTATAACGGTTTCCCGGCGGCGGACCTGATCGGCGACGCCGATCCGCGCGTGCTCTCCTCTACCCAGGCGATGGGCGCGCTGACGCAGATGGCCGGCAAGCTGCTGCCGAACGGCATGAACATCCAGTGGACCGATTTGAGTTACCAGCAATCGACCCAGGGCAACGCCGCGCTGGTGGTGTTCCCGGTGGCGGTGCTGCTGGCGTTCCTCGCGCTGGCGGCGCTGTACGAAAGCTGGACGCTGCCGCTGGCGGTGATCCTGATCGTACCGATGACCATGCTGTCGGCGCTGTTCGGCGTGTGGCTGACCGGCGGCGACAACAACGTGTTCGTGCAGGTCGGGTTGGTCGTCCTGATGGGGCTGGCCTGTAAGAACGCCATTCTGATCGTCGAGTTCGCCCGCGAGCTGGAAATGCAGGGCAAAGGCATCGTCGAAGCGGCGCTGGAAGCTTGCCGCCTGCGACTGCGGCCGATCGTGATGACCTCCATCGCCTTCATCGCCGGCACCATCCCGCTGATCCTCGGCCACGGCGCCGGCGCCGAGGTGCGCGGCGTCACCGGTATCACGGTGTTCTCCGGCATGTTGGGGGTGACCCTGTTCGGGCTGTTCCTGACGCCGGTGTTCTACGTCACCCTGCGGCGTCTGGTGGCGCGTAGATCACAGCCACAGACGGCGTAATCATCGTCTTTACATGCAAAAAGGTCGGGCAATGCCCGACCTTTTTTATGCGTTCCATCCGGCATTATTTACCGGCGGCTTCTGCCTCTTGCGCGGCGGCGTATTCCGCGCAGGCGCGCTTGTCGCCCCGCTCCAGCTCGGCCAACGAATCGGCCACGGTATGGCGCGCCAGCACCGCGAGCGAAGCCTGCTCGGCTTCGTTCACCACCGATTTGAAATACCAGCAGGCGTTGGCGCTCACCAGGCACCGGGCCGGCACTTCAGGGCGGGAAGCCCAGATGCGCTTGTCGTCGATCACCGCCAGATAGATGTCCCGCAGGGTGATCTCTTCCGCCGGGCGGCCGAGGTGGATAGAGCCGTTTCGGCCCAGGGTGGAAACGATGATGCCGTCTTTGGTCAGCGGAACCATCAATTTGCGGATAAAGCTGGGATTGTCTTCCAGAGTGGCGGCGAGCGTAGCGCTCGTCGAACGCATGCCCTGCTTCTCAGCTACGGCGACGCTAAGGACCATTTGCAACGCTGTCGGAAAGCGAAAATCTAACATGTCGTTATCTCTGCGAGACGAAATACTCGGGTTTGACCGGTGCGGCGATTGGCGCCGATAACACCGCTTAATCGCACAATAATATAACAAACGCGGGGGCTTTTTTGAAGTTTTGCCCAGTGATATCGCACGCAGGCATTAGAACGATCGCAAATTTTGGGCAGGCAGAAAACAGAAACCCGCGTCAATGTTAACGCCGCTCGCTTAACCGGGTTAAACGATCAGAACTAACACTGCCCGCGGGCTTAATTCGAATGTGGCGATCAGGCTCTGTTCAGCACCAGTTGGCCGTTTTTATCCAACGGGATTTGCGTGCCCGGATCGTGATCCATGCGGATCTTGCCCTGCTGGTTGCCGATCTTGTAGGTCACGTCATAGCCCAGCATTTTCTGGGATTTGTCGTAGACCGTTCTGCAACGCTGCTGAACGCTGGTGGTGACGTCGTTGTTCTGCATCGCCCCTTGCACCTGGTTACCGGCATAGCCGCCGCCCAGCGCGCCGACCACGGTCGCCACGTCGCGCCCGCGACCGCCGCCGAACTGGTGGCCGATCACGCCGCCCGCCACTGCGCCCAGCACAGAACCGGCGATGCGGTTTTCATCCTGCACCGGTGCACGGTGCGTAACGGTGACGTTGCGGCATTCCTGACGCGGCGTTTTGATGGTTTCTTTAATCGGCGTTGCGGCGAGCACCTGCGCGTACTGCGGACCGGCAGAAAAGACGTCCAGGCTGGCTACCGCGGCAATCCCCAGAGCGGCAGCGATACCAATCCCAACACCGGCTAACATTGACTTGTTCACAGGAAACCTCCTGAAAGTGTTACCACGCATTTTGTCCGGGGTCTGTGACCGGCTGCACCGCGCTTATTATTTTGCGCATGGGCGGCTTGCGGTATCCCGGTTTACGGCGTGCGCGACGCGCCGTCTGTAAACGAGGTAAAGTCTGCACAATGATCTGAGGCCTCGCAATAAGACAAGGGGACCAAAAATGCGGGAAAACGGCCGTTTTCCCGCTGTTTAGGAGGAATCTTAAGAATTTTACCCATGGCGGCGACAGCTTATGCTGAAGAATCAAACAACCGCCGCCGATCGCCTCACACTGCCATAAAAAAACCCGCGCGGGCGAACCGGCGCGGGTTGGTCGACAAAGGCAGGATCAGTGCATTTTCAGACGCGGGCGAATCACCCGGTTGATGCCGCCCACCAGCATCATCAGGCCGGTTTTGATGTAGCCGTGCAGCGCCACCTGGTGCATGCGGTACAGCGAGATGTAAACGAAGCGCGCGATGCGCCCTTCCACCATCATCGAGCCGCGCATCAGGTTGCCCATCAGGCTGCCGACGGTGCTGAAGCGCGACAGAGACACCAGCGAGCCGTGGTCTTTATACACGTAAGGCTTCAGCGTCTGGCCGTTCATCAGCGCCAGAATATTGGTAGCGCAGCGCGAGGCCATCTGGTGCGCCGACTGGGCGCGCGGTGGGACGAAACCGCCGCCCTCTTTCGGGCAAGAGGCGCAGTCGCCGATGGCGAAGATGTTCGGATCGCGCGTAGTCTGCAGCGTCGGCTCCACCACCAGTTGGTTGATGCGGTTGGTTTCCAGGCCGCCAATATCTTTCATGAAGTCCGGCGCCTTGATGCCGGCCGCCCACACCATCAGATCGGCGTCGATGAACTCGCCGCCCTTGGTGTTCAGGCCTTTGGCATCGGCGCTGGTCACCATGGTGTTGGTCAGCACGCGCACGCCCAGTTTGATCAGCTCCTGGTGCGCCGCAGCGGAAATGCGCGGCGGCAGCGCCGGCAGAATGCGCTCGCCGGCTTCCACCAGCGTCACGTTCAATGCACTGTTATCCAGGCCTTCGAAACCGTAGCTGTGCAGCTGCTTCACCGCGTTGTGCAGTTCGGCGGACAGCTCAACGCCGGTGGCGCCGCCGCCGACGATAGCGATGTTGACCCGCTCTTTTTGCCCCGGCTGCGCCGAGAACTTCAGGAACAGGTTGAGCATTTCGTTGTGGAAACGACGCGCCTGATGCGGGTTATCCAGGAAGATGCAGTGCTCTTTCACGCCCGGGGTACCGAAATCGTTCGAGGTGCTGCCCAGCGCCATCACCAGGATGTCGTACGGCAATTCGCGCGCCGGCACCAGCTCGCCGCCCTGTTCGTCGCAGATCTGAGCCAGCTGCAGCGTTTGGGTTTCGCGATTGATATTGGTCAACGACCCCAGTTGGAAGCTGAAATGGTGATTGCGCGCGTGCGCCAGGTAGCTGAGCGCATCCACGCCGTCATCGAGGGAACCGGTCGCCACTTCGTGCAGCAACGGTTTCCACAAATGGCTGTGGTTGCGATCTACCAGCGTGATCTCCGCTTTGTTCTTGCGGCCAAGCTTATGGCCCAGGCTGGTCGCCAGCTCCAAGCCACCGGCGCCGCCGCCAACAATAACGATTTTCTTCTTTGGCGTTGTCAAAATAACCCCCTAAATGTGAACCATTTGTTATCCCAGGGTAAATAAATAATATCCTTAGAATACATAGGGTTCGCTTAAAATAAATCGGCTCTCTGAGGCCAGAATAACATGCAAGGTTATTTGGTCATACCAAAATTGACGTACATCAAATTTTTTCGGTTAAAGGCTGGACGAGGGGATTTTTTGGGGATTGTGATTCAAATAGTTAGCGCTGAGTCACAGTTTTAAATTTTGCCGATTGCCGCGAAAAACTTCACCCTGGCGTACAAAAAAGCCGCACTTCCCGTCGGTAGCAAACGGTGGGCGCGGCTCGCGGCAGCGTTATGAAACTGTTAACCCAGCGCTTTGAACGCCTTGATCCGCTGCAGATGGGGTGAGATGTTTTTGAACTTGTGCGTCTGCTGTTCATCCCACACGATCTCGTAGTAGTGATGCAGCAATTCGGCGCTGCGCCGGTTATCCAGCACCTCGTCGTGCCGCGACAGCACCACCAGACAGCGGTCGCGGTTCTTCTCGCGGAAATCCTCCACGCACTTGGTGGCGATATCGCGATACTCTTCCGGCCGGTCTATCTTGCCGTGCATGTGCTCTTCCGGGTACAGATTGGGGTTGAACATCGCCTGGCGAATGCCGCACAGGAAGCCGATGCGCTCCGCCCAGAAGCCGCCGAGGCCGACCCCGCAGATCAACGGATGCGCATCGCCGCCCTGCTGCACCGCCTTGTCCACCTCTTTCAACAGATGCTGCATGTCGTGACGCGGATGCAGCGTGCTGTAGCTGATAAAGCGCACGTCCGGATCGATAAACTGCAGCTGTAACACCTTTTCATGATTGCCGGGACTGGTGGAATCGAAGCCGTGCAAATAGATAATCATGTGGATCCTCGCAACAAGCCAAGGGCCGCAGGCGCGGCCCTCATCATTTCCGCTCTGCGCCGCAATGCGGCGCCTGGATTCACCCTTGCGAACGCTGCTTGTGCTCCTCCCAGCGTTCGCTCAGCGCGCTGAGCGCCTTGTGCGCCTGCTGCCAGCGCTCAGAGTCGCGCAGTTCCTGACGGGTGAACTGACCGCGATGATATAACCGCTTCACCTTCTCTGCTTTGACCGGGGACAGGTTATCCAACACGCTGACCGCACCGGCGCGGTTATTGCACACCAGGATCATGTCGCAACCGGCGTCCAGCGCGGCCTGACCACGCTCGGCGTAGCTGCCCATGATGGCGGCGCCTTCCATCGACAGATCGTCGGAGAAAATCACGCCGTCGAAGCCCAACTCCTGACGCAGGATCTGCTGCAGCCAGTAAGGCGAGCCACTGGCCGGACGCGGATCCGCTTCAGTATAGATGACGTGGGCCGGCATGACGGCGTCCAGCAGCTGGCGGTTGATCAACTCGCGGAAAATCGCCATGTCATGCTCACGGATCTGCGCCAATGGCCGCGGATCGCGCGGGGTTTCCTTGTGCGAGTCGGCGCTGACGGCACCGTGCCCCGGGAAGTGTTTGCCGGTGGTTTTCATGCCGGCGCTGTGCATGCCGAGGATAAAGCGTTCCGCCATCGCCAGCGCCTGCTGCGGATCGCTGTGGAACGAACGCTCGCCGATCGCCGCGCTGCCGTGGCCGATGTCCAGCACCGGCGCGAAGCTGATGTCGATATCCTGCGCGATCATCTCCGCCGCCATCAGCCAGCCGGCCTCCTGCGCCAGACGGCCGCCTTCCTGCGCATCGTGCAGCGCGGCGAACGACTGCGCCGCCGGCAAGCGGGTGAAGCCTTCGCGGAAGCGCTGTACGCGCCCGCCCTCCTGGTCCACCGCCACCACCAGCCGATCGTGCGAGGCGGCGCGGATCTGGCGCACCAGCTCACGCAGCTGATCCGCATCGTGGAAGTTGCGGGTAAACAAGATCAACCCGCCAACCAGCGGGTGTTTCAAGATTTCGCGTTCTTCTGCATCCAGCTCGTAGCCGGCGACATCTAGCATTACTGGGCCCACGGGCACCTCACTTCATTATTGTTCGTTCAGAATTCGGATGATGATAAACAAAATCGCCGGCGCACCGCCGCGCCCCAGCGCAAAAATTCGGCGTCGCCGCTCTGCTGCCAGCGCACTTCGAACCACAGCAGCATCAGATAATCCACCCACGGCAGCCAGCGGCGCACCTGCGCCTGCAGCCGGGCGACGTCGTGATAGCCCTGGCGCGCGTAGTGCTGCAAAAAGCGCTGCTGCTGCCCAGCCGGCCAACCGTTACCGCGAAACAGCGCGGCGATATCCAGCGCCACGTCGCCGTCGGCGGCATATTCCCAGTCGATAAGCCGCAGCCCTTCGCCGGTGGCGAGCAGATTGCCCGGATGGATGTCCATGTGCAGCGGCGCCAGGCGCAGCGGCCGTGGCAAGGCGCTGCGTAAAAAATGACGCTGCAGGCGCAGCCAGTCAGGGGTTAAACGCCGCGTATCCAGCTGCTGCCAATAGCGGAGGAACTGTCGCCGCAGATCCAGTCGGTAACCGCTGAGCGGCCGCTGATGCAGTTCCGCCGCCATCCCCGCCAGCTCGCCGCGCTGATTCAGCGCCGCAAACTCGGCATTTGTGACGACGTCACCTTCGAGCCATTCGAGGATAAGCCACTGATTATTTAGTGCGAAAACCCGTGGCCCCAGCCCCGGAGCACAGCGCCGCAAAACCTGCGCTTCCCGCCGTCGGCTCACGCCCAACGCGCGCTTTTCCGCACTGTGCTGCCGCGCCAACAGCGTGACGCCCGAACCGTCGATGCGCCAGCTCTCGCCGGTCAGCCCCTGCACCGGGCTGAAATGACAACCGGCGGTATTCACCGCCGGCAGTCTGGTTTCCATCAATCGTCGCAGCGCGGCCTCAGCGTTTAACGGCGCCATTGCCCGACCAGACGATCTCGCCGGTTTGCACCAGCATCAGCTGCATATCCAGCGTCGGTGACTTCACATCGCCGCTGACGTCGCTGTACAGCACGTACTGCGCGCCGACGATGCGCGCCAGGCCAATCGCCTTGCTGCGCGAACCGAAGCTGTCATCCGCCGACAGGCCCAGCGTTTGTCTGGCACTGGTCAGCTTCGCTTCCGGCACCACGCTGAAGGTGGAGTTCGACGCCAACGCCTTGTACAGCGCCGCGGTGGCCTTGCCCATCTGCAGCGAACCGTTGGTGTTGTTCTTGACGCTGTCCAGCAGCAGCACGCTGCCGGCCGTGACGCCATCGGCCTTCAGCATCTGCCCCACCAGCGGCTGAACGCTGCCCAGCCAGTCGAGCTGCTGAATTTTCGGCGGCTGCGGTACCGGCTCGGTGGTTGGCGGCTGCGGCTGCTCGACCGGCGGCGTCGGCTGTTCCGGCTCGACGGTAACCGGCGGCAGCGGCTGATCCGGCTCAGGCGGACGCGACAGACAGCCACTCAGGGTTAATGCGGCCAGCGCCACTAAGACGTACTTTTTCATGCTTTTTCTCCAAACCTGGCAAGCGCTTACAGGTACAGATACAGACGCGCGCTTTTGGCGTCCAGGTTGCCGTTAATCGAGTAGATTTTGGCGTCCGAGTCGGGCGCCACGACGATCTCGCGCGGTTTCTCGAAGGGGCGGATATCCAGCCCCTGCGCGTCATACCAATAGAAACGATAATGCACGGTGACCGGCGTCGGTTGGCTGTTATTGAGCACCGAAGTCGCCATCACCCGCCCGGAGGCGTTCGAAATCGAAGGCGTATCGGCCAGAATACCGGCGGTCAGCACCGAAGGATCCATCACCACCGTTTGGCCCTGGTTGACCGCAATGCCTGACGGCGAACTGCACCCCATCAGCAACGCGGCGGGCAGCGCCAACGCCATCAGACTACGCAGAGTTTTTTTACCGCGCATGATTTCCTCGCTTAACGTGACAGCAGCGGCCCCAGCGAGCGGCCACCGACCAGGTGCATATGAATATGATAGACCTCCTGACCGGCGTGGCGGTTGCAGTTGACGATCAGGCGGTAGCCGTCCTCAGCAATGCCTTCCTGTTCGGCGATCTTCGCCGCGGCGGTGATCATGCGGCCCAGCGCCGCTTCGTGCTCCACAGTCACGTCGTTGACGGTTGGGATCAGCACGTTGGGAACGATCAGCACATGGGTGGGCGCCTGGGGAGAGATGTCACGGAAAGCGGTGACCAGTTCATCCTGATAAACCACATCAGCAGGGATTTCGCGGCGGATAATTTTACTGAAAATCGTTTCTTCGGCCATCTGGCGTTCCTTGTTTTACACAATTAGCTGTACGCAGTATGAGTGACAAATTCTACTGCTTTCAACCTGATTGCGCACTTTCCGCGTCGAGTGCTGCAGATTCGCGCAGGCCGGTACCCCGATTGTGCATCTTTTCGCTTTGGTTATTCACTATTGTTGCTTTACTTGCCGCACGCCGCCGCCAATAGTAACTCCATGATTAAAAAAGAATAGAGGGCACTATGCCATTGAGAATTTCGGCGCTGTGTGCGCTGTTGCTGAGCGCTGCCGTTCAGGCCACCCCGGCGGGCGGTATCGATCTGCAGGCTAACCGCGAGCCGATACGCGCAGAACAGAATCCGGCCGCTATCGCACTGATTCCGGCTAACTTTCACTTTGCGGTGCCCGGCAAGCTGACGGTGGCGGTGGCATTCGAGAACTCCCCGCCGCTGGCGCTGTTCGCCGAAGACAATAAAACGCTGATCGGCAGCGATCCGGACATCGCCCGCCTGGTGGCCGACAGCCTCGGGCTGGAGCTGAATCTGGTGCCAACCTCCTGGGAAGATTGGCCGTTGGGCATCAGCGCCGGCAAATACGATGCGGCGATCTTCAACATCGCCGTCACCAAACAGCGCAAGACCAAATTCGACTTCGCGACCTATCGGGTGGACACGCTGGGCTTTTACGTCAAATCCACCAGCAACATCACCTCGATCAACCGACCGCAGGATATCGCCGGGCTGCGGATCATCGTCGGATCCGGCACCAATCAGGAAAACATACTGCTGGGATGGGATAAGCAAAACCGCACCGCCGGGCTGCCGCCGGTGCAGCCGATCTACGTGACCGACGACGCCGCCGCCAACCTGAGCATTCAGTCCGGGCGCGCCGACGCGTTCTTTGGCCCCCATTCTACCGGCGCCTACAAGGCAGCGCTGACCGGCAAGACCAAAATGGTCGGCATCGGCCCCAGCGTGGCCTACGTCGCGGTTACCAGCAGGAAAGGCAATGGGCTGGTGAACGCCATCAACGCCGCCATCAACGGCGCGATCGTCAGCGGCGAATACGCGCAGGTGCTGCAGCGCTGGGGCGAAGGCGACGAAAAGGTCGAGCGCTCCGCCATCAATCCGCCGGGCATCGGCGACTAGCCGCCGATCAGCTGCGGCGCGTGCCGGCGCATCCACTCGGCCAGCGAATCCAGCGTCGGCCGTAGCGACTTGCCGAGCGCGGTGACCTGATACTCCACCCGCGGCGGCACTTCGGGAAACGCCTGCCGCGTCACCAGGCCGCGCTGTTCGAAAAGCCGCAGCTGGCGTGTCAGCTCTTTCTGCGCAATGGGCGCCACCGCCCGCTGCAGCTCGCTGAATCGCACCGGGCCGTCTATCACGATCAGGCGATACAGGATCGGTATCGCCCACTTGCCCGACACCAGATTGACGAAGTCCACCATCGGACAGGGTTCGCCCGCTATCGGCAACGCCGCCAAATTATTTTCCGCCGCTAATGGCGCTTGTGCCGTCATTTCATCCCACCTCGTCCTTTAGTATCCAAAAGGTGCCTACTATGCAAAAGGAACTATAGCGCAAATAATGCCGCAACAGACGCTAAAGAGGAATCGGTTATGTCACGACTGCAAGGCAAATACGCATTGATTACCGGCGGCACCAGCGGTATCGGGCTGGAAACCGCCCGCCAGTTCATCGCCGAGGGCGCGACGGTGGCGATCACCGGGCGCAGCCAAAGCGCCCTGGACGCAGCGGGCCAGGCATTGGCGGGCAAGGCGCTGTTGCTGCTGAGCGACGCGGGCAATATCCCGCAGCAGCGCGAGCTGGCGCAGCGGCTGGGGCAACGGTGGCCACGGCTGGACGTGCTGTACATCAACGCCGGCGACGTTACGCATCGCCCGCTGCAGGAGTGGGATGAGCAGAGCTATCAGCGGCTGATGGACATCAACCTGAAGGGGCCATTCTTTCTGATCCAGGCGCTGTTGCCGCTGCTGGCCAACCCTTCTTCGGTGATCCTGTGCGGTTCGGTCAGCGCCCATATCGGCCTGCCGCAAAGCAGCGCCTATGCCGCCAGCAAAGCCGGCTTGCTGTCGCTGGCCAGAACGCTCTCCGGTGAGCTGCACGCGCGCGGCATTCGCCTTAACGGCCTCAGCCCCGGCCCGACCGAAACTCCGGCATTGGGTAAGCTGGGGTTGGCGGAAGCGGATGAGCGGGCATTGCGCGACGATATCCGCGCGCTGGTGCCGATCGGCCGCATGGGCAGCGCGTTGGAACTGGCCAAAGCGGCGGTGTTTCTGGCGGCGGACGAGTCGGCCTTTATGGTCGGCGCGGAGCTGCAGATGGACGGCGGCGTGGGGAATCTATAATTTAGCGACGCGGCCGCGCCCTGCGCGGCCCAGAAGATCACCCCAGTCCAGGGATCTCGACGCCGAAGGTCTGCAACAGCAGCACCACGTTGAGCAGCACGATCACCACCGTGCCGACCACCGCCGTCAGGCTGGTCCAGCGGCCGTTGGCGAACTCGCCCATAATGTCGCGGCGGCGGGTGAACATCACCAGCGCGATCATCGGCGCCGGCAGCGCCAGGCTCAGCACCACCTGGCTGTAGACCAGCGCATCGGTGGCATTGACGCCCATCGCCACCACGATAAACGCCGGCACCATGGTCACCAGGCGGCGTACCCACACCGGGATGCGGAAACCGACGAAGCCCTGCATGATCATTTGCCCGGCCATGGTGCCCACCACCGAGCTGGAAATGCCGGAGGCGATCAACGACGCGAGGAAGATGCCGGCGGCCGCCGCGCCGAACAGCGGCGTCAGCGTATGGTAGGCGGTGCCAATTTCGGCCACGTCGCTGTTCCCGGCGTGGAAGGCGCTAGAGGCCATAATCACCATCGCGATATTCACCAGCCCGGCAAGCGCCAACGCAATCACCACCTCAATATTGGAGAAGCGCAGCAGCTTGCGCCGCTCGCCGTTATCGCTGGCCGGGCTGCGGTGCTGAGTCAGCCCCGAATGCAGGAAAATGGCGTGCGGCATCACGGTGGCGCCGATAATGCCGACGGCGATGGTCAGCGCCTGTGCATCCGGCAACTGCGGCGTCACCATGCCGATCCCGGCCGCCTGCCAATCCACCGGTACGATGAACATCTCCACCAGGTAACACAGCGCGATGATGCCCACCAGGCCGCCGATCATCAGTTCAACCGGGCGGAAACCTTTCTTTTCCACCATCAACAGCGCATAGGTGATCACCGCCGTCACCCCCATCCCCGCCAACAGCGGCATATGGAACAGCAGCGCCAAGGCGATCGCTCCGCCGAGAAACTCCGCCAGATCGGTGGCCATTGCCGCCACTTCGCTGAGCAGCCACATACCGATCACTACCGGCCGTGAAAACTGATCGCGGCACATCTCCGCCAGATTACGGTTGGTGACGATGCCCAGCTTGGCCGACAGCGCCTGGAATAGCATGGCGATCAGGTTGGCCATCACCACCACCCACAGCAGGCTGTAGCCGTATTTCGCACCGGCCTGAATGTTGGTGGCGAAGTTACCGGGATCCATATAAGCAATAGAGGCAATCACCGCCGGGCCGGCGAACAGCAACGGCGTAAAGGCGCCACGCTTGCGTCCGGCAAGGGCGGCGCCAATCGCAATGTTGGTCCGTTCGGTTAATGATGGAGTGGTTGCCGCATCACGCATGAAGTACCCTCAATCTTTTACTGGTTATTTTTCCACCTATCATGCTGACAATGTAGCATCGGCTACACTTTATGCAACAGGCGAAATTCATTGGCTTTGTGTAGAGATATTTCTAGCTATCACAATGCGTGGCATCGAATTGATAATGTGTGCTATTTGGACTAACTTAGGGCAACCCTCCCCGCATTGCCGGGAGATGCCATTTTTATGCTTACAGGACGCCCCACGCTATGGTTACCCGCGCGCCAGATAACGCCGACCGCCACGCCCAGACCGACATGCCGGACGAGGCCGAGCACGCCCTGCGTTTTAGCCGCGCCCGCGAAGCGCAGTCCAATGCGCTGATCGAAGATTACGTCGAGCTGATCGCCGATTTGCTGCAAAGCACCCGCGAAGCCAGAACCACCGATATCGCACGCCGCTTCGGCGTGTCTCACCCGACGGCGATCAAAAATATCGCGCGATTGAAAAGCGCCGGGCTGGTGGAGTCGCGCCCTTATCGCGGGGTGTTTTTAACGGAAGAAGGCGAGCAGTTGGCGCAGAAGGTGCGCCGCCGTCACCGTATCGTGGTCGATCTGCTGATGTGCCTCGGGGTGCCGAGCGAAACCGCCGAGCTGGACAGCGAAGGAATTGAACACCATATCTCGGACGAAACGCTGGCGGTGTTCGAACATTACCTACAGCAACACACCAAGTCCTAAATCCCGGAGCGCCGATGAGCTATGCCATGCAGCAAATCCACGATCTGCGCCTGGTGGTTTTCGCCGAAGCCGGGCCGCTGTTGAAAGACGAAAATGACGTCAGCCTGTTTATCGCACCCGCCTTTGAACACGATGCCGGGATGATTGCCCTCCCCGTCAACCGCCTCCCCGCCGCCTTCTTCCAGCTAAGAAGCGGCGTGGCCGGTGCCGTATTGCAAAAATTCATCAACTACCGCCTGCGCGTGGCGCTGCTGGGCGATATCACTCCCTGGCTGGCGCAAAGCAACGCGCTGCAAGACTTCGTGCGTGAAGCCAATCGCGGCGAACAGGTCTGGTTCCTCCCTTCCCTCGCCGAACTCGAACAGCGCCTTGGCGCCTGACGGCAGGCAATAAAAAAGGGAGGCTTTCGCCTCCCTTGGTAACTCCCCTGCCTGAATCAGTGATTACGGATGTATTCGTCCATATCGGTTTTCAGGTTGTCGGACTTGGTGCCGAAGATGGCCTGCACGCCGGAGCCAGCGACGACGACGCCGGCTGCGCCCAGTTTCTTCAGACCCGCCTGGTCAACTTTGGACACGTCGGCCACGCTGACGCGCAGACGGGTGATGCAAGCATCCAGGTTAGTGATGTTTTCTTTACCGCCGAAGGCCTGAACCAGCGCTGCGGACATTTCGGAACCGCCCTGCGCAGTCTGCTCGGCAGCGGTGTCTTCACGGCCCGGGGTTTTCAGATCCAGCTTGGCGATCAGCACGCGGAAGATGGTGTAGTACACCAGACCGTAGACAATGCCGACGATTGGGAACAGCCAGATTTTGCTGCTGTTGCCGCTCAGAACGATAAAGTCGATCAGGCCGTGCGAGAAGCTGGTACCGTCACGCATGCCCAACAGGATGCAGATTGGGAACGCCAGGCCGGCCAGGATAGCGTGGATCACGTACAGGATCGGCGCGACGAACATGAAGGAGAACTCGATCGGCTCGGTGATACCGGTCAGGAACGAGGTCAACGCGGCAGAGATCATGATGCCGCCGACTTTCGCGCGGTTTTCCGGTTTGGCCGAATGCCAGATGGCAATGGCCGCCGCAGGCAGACCGTACATTTTGAACAGGAAGCCGCCGGACAGTTTGCCCGCGGTTGGGTCACCCGCCATGTAGCGAGGGATATCACCGTGGAATACCTGGCCCGCCGCGTTGGTGAATTCACCGATTTGCATTTGGAACGGTACGTTCCAGATGTGGTGCAGACCGAACGGCACCAGAGCACGCTCAACCACGCCGTAGATGCCGAAGGCCACGACCGGGTTCTGATAAGCCGCCCACTGCGAGAAGGTCTGGATAGCCGTACCGATCGGCGGCCAGATGAAGGACAGCACTACGCCCAGAACGATCGCCGCCAGACCGGAAATGATCGGCACGAAACGCTTACCGGCAAAGAAGCCCAGATATTCCGGCAGTTGAATGCGGAAGAAGCGGTTGAACATATAGGCCGCGATGGCGCCGGAGATAATCCCCCCGAGCACACCGGTATCCGCCAGGTGTTTGGCCGCAATCTCTTCAGCCGGCAGGTGCAGCACCAGCGGCGCAACCACCGCCATGGTTTTCACCATGATGCCGTAGGCCACCACCGCCGCCAGCGCGGAAACGCCGTCGTTGTTGGTGAAGCCCAAGGCAACGCCGATGGCGAAAATCAGCGGCATGTTGGCGAAGACCGAACCGCCCGCTTCCGCCATCACGTGGGAGACTACCGCAGGTAGCCAGCTAAAGTTGGCGGAGCCGACGCCCAGCAGGATACCTGCGATAGGCAACACGGACACCGGCAGCATGAGCGATTTACCTACTTTTTGCAGGTTTGCAAATGCGTTCTTGAACATAGTTGAGTGTGCTCCTGAGTAATAATGCTTTGCTACTTCTTGTCGCGGTAATTCGCGCTGCAAGGGGGGGAGAAAAACCCCTGCAATTCAGGGTGTCTGAGCACCCCTTGAATTTATTACGCAGAGTAAAATAAATAGCCTGCGCAATGTTTGATGACAATCACGTTTCGATGATCGAGCCGCGGTCACTTTGCATAATCCGGCTGTTTTTTGGCAAAACAGGCCAAAAAACACGCATCAATCACCCTGAAACGGGAGGGAACCTTACCCGTTTCAGTGATTAATTACGAGCTTAAAAAAAATTACGCAGACAATGACCTACAGCTATAGCCTAGGTCAAAGATCACAGATCGAGGTGAAATAAGCGTGAAAAGTTGGCGGTGGTCGCTTCGGCCAGTTGTTCCAGGCTGACGCCCTTCAATACCGCCATGTATTCAGCCACATCGCGCACATAGGCGGGTTGGTTTTCTTTGCCGCGATGCGGCACCGGCGCCAGATAGGGCGAATCGGTTTCCACCAGAATGCGATCCAGCGGTACGTAGCGGGCCACTTCGCGCAGCTGCTCGGCGTTGCGGAAGGTCACGATGCCGGAGAAGGAGATGTAGAACCCCAGATCCAGCAGGGCTTCGGCCGTAGCCAGATCTTCGGTGAAGCAGTGCAGCACGCCGCTGCAGTCTTGTGCGTTTTCTTCACGCAGGATCGCCAGCGTATCCGCACGCGCATCGCGGGTGTGGACAATCACCGGCTTGTTCAGATCCCGGCCAATGCGGATATGTTCGCGGAAAGAGTCCTGTTGCAGTTCGAGGTTGTCTTTCTGGTAGAAATAATCGAGCCCGGTCTCCCCCAGCGCCACCACCTGCTCCGCCGCCGCCAGGCGGCGCAGCTCGGCGTAATCATAACCTTCTTCCAAATTGAGCGGATGCACCCCACAGGAGAAGGCCACGTCGTTGCGCTTGCCGATCAGTTCGGTCATGGAACGGTAGCCCGGCAGCGTGGTGGCGACCGCCAGCACATAGCCGACGTCACGCGCTTTGGCTTTAGCCAGTGCATCGTCCACATTCTGGTGCAGCGTTTGGTAATCCAGGCCGTCAAGGTGGCAATGAGAATCGACTAACAACATAATTTTTAACTCTTTTACTTTACAGCGATTGAGGTTGGGAATAGCCGGCGGCGCCAAGCATCTGTTCCCAGCGAAGTAACTGTTCGGTCAGCAGCAGCTCGCGGTTGACGCCCACCACGCTGAGCAGCTGATGGCGACAGTTCAGCCACTGCTGCACGATCTGCTGCAGCGAAACGCTGCTCAGCAGGCTGGCCAACTGATGCACCAGCGGCTGCTGATCCTGGTTCAATACATACTGATGCGCGCCCTGCTGCCACTTCATCGCGTCCACCAGTAGCGCGCACAGCCAGTGCAGGCGCTCGGCGACGTCTTCATGGTTCAGCACCGGCAGCAGCGACAGCATATCGCGCTGCGGCAACGCGACGCTCAACGCGGCGCACAGGGCGCTGCGCTGTTGCCACTGCTGCGGCTGCAACAGCTGTTCGGCGGCCAGCGGCGCGCCATCGTGCAGGCGCAGCGCTGTGAGGCGATCCGTCTGAGAGCCGGCCGCCTGTCGGCCCAGCCACTGCAGGCTGAGTTGTTCATCCGGGCTGGCCAAATGCCAGTACAGGCAGCGGCTGCGCAGCGTCGCCATCAGTCGCGACGGCTCACGGCAACCCAGCAGAAAATAGGTTTTCTCCGGCGGCTCCTCCAGCGTTTTAAGCAGCGCGTTGGCCGCCGCCTCGGTCAGCAGTTCCGCCTGCGGCAGCCAAATCACTTTAGCGCCCCCCTGCTGCGCGTGGGCGTATAGCGTTTCAATCACCTGACGGATCGGCTCAATGCCCAGGCTGCTCTTGCCCTTTTCCGGCGCCAGCACGTGATAATCCGGGTGGTTGCCCGCCAGCATCAGCCGACAGCTGTGGCACTCACCGCAGCTTTTTTCGCCGTTGCGCTGCTGGCAGATCAACCAGCGGCTCAGGCCGTAGGCCAGCGCATCGTCACCGTTGCCCGCCGCCGCGTGCAGCAGCAGCGCATGATGGCCGCGGCCGTCGGCGTACTGCCCAACCAGCTGGCGATAAGGGCCGTTTAGCCACGGGTACCAGTTCATTATGCGCCTTCCTGCTGCCGCAGCCAGTGGCCAACGCAGTCGCGGATCGCCGCGGTCACCTGCTCCAGCGGCTGGGCGGCGTCGACGGTGACGATGGTTTTATCCTGCGCCGCCAGCTCGAGATAGCGAGTGCGAGTGCGCTCGAAGAACGGCAGCGCCTCCTGTTCGATGCGATCCAACTGACCGCGCGCCTGTGCGCGCTGCAGGCCGACCAGCGGCGGCAGATCGAGATACACCGTCAAATCCGGGCGAAAATCCCCCAGCACGGTGTCGCGCAGCGAGCTCATCAGCTGTGGGTCCACGCCACGGCCGCCCCCCTGGTAAGCCTGTGAAGAGAGATCGTGGCGATCGCCCACCACCCAGGCGCCGCGCGCCAGGGCCGGTTTGATCACGGTTTCCACAAGCTGCACGCGCGCGGCGTACAGCATCAATACTTCAGCCTTGATGGTCGGCAATTCGCCGTCGATGCCACGCTTGAACAGATCGCGCAGCTTTTCCGCCAGCGGCGTACCGCCCGGTTCGCGAGTAAAGACGATGTCGCTGACGCCGTGTTCGCGCAGCACATTGACCACCGTGTCGCGCGCGGTGGTTTTGCCCGCGCCTTCCAGCCCTTCGATAACAACGAATTTACTTTTCATTCTTTTCCTTTAACGCCTGACGGTACACGCGCACCGCCTGGTTATGGCTCGCCAGATTGGTGGTGAAGGTATGCCCACCCTTGCCGTCGGCGACAAAATAGAGATAAGGCGTTTTGGCCGGATTGGCGGCCGCCTGCAACGAGGCCTCACCCGGCATAGCGATCGGCGTTGGCGGCAGGCCGGCGATCACATAGGTGTTGTACGGCGTCGGCGTCTCCAGATCCTTGCGCGTGATGTTGCCATTATAGCTTTCGCCCATGCCGTAAATCACCGTTGGATCGGTCTGCAGGCGCATGCCGATACGCAAGCGGTTGACGAACACCGACGCTACCTTACTGCGCTCTTCCGGCACAGCGGTCTCTTTCTCAACGATCGAGGCCATGGTCAGCAGCTCTTCCGGCGTTTTGTACGGCAGGCTGGTGTCGCGGCCGGCCCAGGCCACCTGCAGCGCTTTGTTCATGCGCACGTGTGCGCGTTTGAGCAGCGCAATGTCGCTCATGCCGGCAGTATACTGATAGGTATCCGGGTACAAATGCCCTTCCGGGGTTTCTCCCGCAGGCATGCCGAGCGCAGCGGCGATCTCCGCTTCGCTCTTGCCCGCCAGGGTGTGTTTCAGGTATTTGGACTGCTGCAGCACCTGCTGCCAGTCACGCAGGCGTGAACCCTCGATAAAGCGCGCGGTGAACTGTGCCTCTTTGCCGCTGGCCAACAGTTTCAGCATCTGACGCACCGTCATGCCCGGCGTGAACCGGTAGGTACCGGCTTTAAACTCCGCCAATTCCGGCTCCAATTTCAGCAGCCACTGGAACCAGCGGCCATTGCGCACCAGTTTATCGCGCACCAATAGCCCTTCCAGCGCCACCCGGCCGGTGCCGGCCGGCAGTTTGAAGATGGTTTCTTGCTGGATAGCCAGCGGCGTATCGGCAAAGCGTTCGATCTTCTGGTAGCCCCAAAACAGCAGCGCCAATGCCAGAACAACAATAACAGACAGGACCTTCAGCTTTCTTTTCTTCATCAATCAGCCATGGTTAACAGTGTGGACGCAAAAAATCATACAGCTGGCGCGAAGCATAACGCCATGATTGTGCAACGTTTACCGGCAGCAGCGGCATCAACGCGTTGCTCACCAGGACTTCGTCGGCATCGGCCAACGTTGCCAACGGTTCACTGACGCAGTGAAGACGGTATTCCGACTCCGCCAGCAGCGCGATCACCCGCCGCCGCATCAGGCCCGCGACACCCGCCTGACTCAGGTCTGGGGTAAACACCGCTTTTCCCTTACGCCAGAACAAATTAGCCGCACAGCATTCCACCAGCATACCGGCAGTGTCAAGCACCAGCGCCTCGTCGGCGGCCGTCTGGTCAAGATGCGCGCGGATCAGCACCTGCTCCAGACGGTTCAAGTGTTTCAACCCCGCCAGCAGCGGATTGCGCGCCAGCGCTACCGGGCTGAGCGCAAGCGTGATGCCCTGCTCGCGCCATTGCAAATAGTGCGCGGGGTAGCTGCTGCGGGCTACGATGCGCGTCGGATTTTCACATCCCGTCGGGCTGTAGCCCCGCCCGCCGCTGCCGCGCGTCAGTATCGCTTTGACCACGCCGAGCGGAATTGATTCGGCCGCCTGCGCCATCTCCCGCTCGAAAGCCAGCCAATCGGTGGCGGGCAGCATCAGCCGCTGCGCCGCTTGCTGCAGCCGTTCCAGATGCCAGGGCAACAGCTCGATTTTACCGTCGATAACCCGGGCGGTAGTAAAGCAGCCATCGCCGAACTGCAGACCGCGATCGCTCGGCGCCAGCGCATCGTGGCGTTGTCCGTTAATCCAATACATGCTTCCTCCTGTTGCCGGGTTATTTCATTACGCTCGCAGGATAGCAGGCGGCGAGACGATACGCAGCCCCGCCGGCGGCCAAACGGCAGGCGTAAAAAAGCCCGGTTAAAAAACCGGGCTTTTCATCAGCGAGCAACAGCGCGAGTTACACTCGGCGGAAAATCAGCGAGCCGTTGGTGCCGCCGAAGCCGAAGGAGTTACACAGGGTGTACTCCATATCGCTGACCTGGCGCGCTTCGTGAGGCACGAAGTCCAGATCGCAACCTTCATCCGGGTTATCCAGGTTGATGGTTGGTGGTACCGCCTGATCGCGCAGCGCCAGCACGGTGAAGATAGACTCGATCGCGCCCGCCGCACCCAACAGGTGGCCAGTCATCGACTTGGTCGAGCTCACCAGCACGCGCTGAGCATCGGCGCCGAAGACGGATTTCACCGCCTGCGCTTCCGCCTGGTCGCCCGCCGGCGTAGAGGTGCCGTGTGCATTGATGTAACCGATTTGTGACGGGGTCACACCGGCATCAAGCAAGGCATTTTCCATCGCCAGCGCAGCGCCTGCGCCATTTTCCGGTGGCGACGTCATGTGATAAGCATCGCTGCTCATCCCAAAGCCAACCACTTCGGCGTAGATTTTCGCGCCGCGTTTTTTTGCGTGCTCGTACTCTTCCAGCACCATCATGCCGGCGCCGTCGCCCAGCACGAAGCCGTCGCGGTCTTTATCCCACGGACGGCTCGCCGCCTGCGGGTTTTCATTACGGGTGGACAGGGCGCGCGCTGCGCCAAAGCCGCCGACGCCCAATGGGGTGCTGGCTTTCTCTGCCCCACCGGCCAGCATCACGTCAGCATCATTGTAAGCAATGATACGCGCCGCATGGCCGATGTTGTGCACACCTGAAGTACAGGCGGTGGCGATGGAAATGCTTGGGCCACGCATGCCGTACATGATTGTCAGATGGCCTGCAATCATATTCACGATGGTGGATGGCACGAAGAACGGACTGATTTTCCGTGGGCCACCGTTAACCAGTGAACTGTGGTTTTCTTCGATCAAACCCAGGCCGCCAATGCCGGAACCGATCGCGGCTCCAATGCGGGTGGCGTTAGCCTCGGTGATGTCCAGCCCTGCATCCTGCATGGCTTGCATGCCGGCAGCGATACCGTACTGGATAAAGGCGTCCATCTTGCGCGCATCTTTGCGAGAGATGAAATCCTCAGAATTAAAATTCTTTACCAGGCCAGCAAACTTGGTCGCATAGGCAGTGGTATCGAAATGGTCGATCAGGCTGATGCCACTCTGACCGGCAAGAAGAGCGTTCCACGTGGACTCTACCGTATTGCCGACAGGAGACAACATGCCCAGTCCGGTCACAACTACTCGACGCTTAGACACGTTTGTCCTCCAGGGAGGGAAAAATATGACACTAGGGATAGAAAAAACTTAGGCGGTCGAACGACCGCCTAGATATGTTCTCTTACTGCTGGCTAGCGTTGATGAAATCAATAGCTGCCTGAACAGTAGTGATCTTCTCAGCTTCTTCGTCTGGAATCTCGGTGTCGAATTCTTCTTCCAGTGCCATTACCAGCTCAACGGTGTCAAGAGAATCAGCGCCCAGATCTTCAACGAAAGAAGCGTTGTTCAAAACTTCTTCCTGTTTAACACCCAGTTGCTCAACAATGATTTTCTTAACGCGTTCTTCGATAGTGCTCATACTCTTAAATTTCCTATCAAAACTCGCTTTCGCGATGGTTTTCGTAGTGTATAAAATGCTGAAAAAGATGCAACTAAATCCCGGCTGGTCAAACCACGATTTTACGCTATTTTGCGGTTTTTGCCTCAAATAACGCAAATGGTTTTCACATTTTTTAAATCATGTACATGCCGCCATTGACATGTAACGTTTCACCGGTGATATAGCCGGCCTCATCAGAGGCCAAAAATGCAACAGCGCTGGCGATTTCTTTAGCATCGCCCAGCCGGTTGGCTGGAACTGATGACAAAATGCCTGCGCGTTGATCATCTGTCAACGCCCGTGTCATGTCCGTCTCAATAAAGCCAGGTGCCACGACGTTGACCGTAATGCCACGCGAAGCAACTTCACGTGCCAAAGATTTACTAAAACCAATCAAGCCGGCTTTAGCCGCCGCGTAGTTCGCCTGCCCTGCGTTACCCATGGTGCCAACAACGGAACCGATGGTGATGATACGGCCAAAACGCTTTTTCATCATAGCGCGCATTACCGCTTTTGACAGGCGGAATACGGAAGTCAGGTTGGTGTCGAGGATATCCTCCCACTCGTCATCCTTCATACGCATCAGCAGGTTATCACGCGTAATGCCGGCATTATTCACTAAAATGTCGATTTCGCCAAATTCGGCGCGAATCGATGCCAGCACGCTGTCGATAGATTGCGCATCAACAACGTTCAACATAAACCCTTTGCCGTTTGCGCCCAGGTAGCTGCTGATCGCTTCAGCGCCGCTCTCGCTGGTCGCGGTGCCGATCACTTTAGCGCCGCGTGCCACAAACGTTTCTGCAATAGCTCGGCCAATACCGCGGCTCGCGCCGGTGACCAGAACGATTTTACCTTCGAAGCTCATCATTTTCCTCTTTATTGTTCAAGCGCCGCCGACAGGCTGGCGGTGTCGTTCACCGCCGCAGCCGTCAGGGTGTCAACAATACGTTTAGTCAGACCGGTCAGCACTTTGCCCGGCCCCACTTCCAACAGCGACGTCACTCCCTGTGCTGCGATAAATTCTACGCTCTCGGTCCAACGCACCGGGCTGTACAGCTGACGCACCAGCGCGCTGCGGATCGCTTCCGGATCGTTTTCGGTACGGACGTCGACGTTGTTCACCACCGGCACCTGCGGCGCGTTGAAGGTAATATCCTGCAGCGCCACGGCCAGTTTGTCGGCGGCCGGCTTCATTAGCGCGCAGTGCGAAGGCACGCTCACCGGCAGCGGCAGCGCACGTTTGGCGCCGGCCGCTTTACAGGCGGCGCCTGCGCGTTCAACCGCTTCTTTGTTGCCGGCGATGACCACCTGGCCCGGCGAGTTGAAGTTGACCGGAGAAACCACCTGCCCCTGCGCGGACTCTTCACACGCCTTGGCAATCGCGTCGTTGTCCAGACCGATGATGGCGTACATCGCGCCGGTGCCTTCCGGCACCGCTTCCTGCATCAGTTTGCCGCGCAGCTCGACCAGACGGATCGCCGCCTTGAAGTCCAGCACGCCGGCGCAGACCAGCGCCGAGTATTCACCCAGGCTGTGACCCGCCATCAGCGCAGGCGCTTTACCGCCCTGCTGCTGCCAAACGCGGAAAATCGCTACCGAGGCGGCCAACAGCGCCGGTTGGGTCTGCCAGGTTTTGTTCAGTTCTTCCGCCGGGCCTTGCTGCACCAGCTGCCATAGGTCGTAACCCAGGGCGGAAGACGCTTCGCCGAAGGTTTCTTCAACGATCGGGAATTGTGCGGCCAACTCGGCCAGCATGCCAACGGTCTGCGACCCCTGGCCCGGGAAAACAAAAGCAAATTGCGTCATTTTTTCTTCCTGTCCAAATCAGAAACGAACCAGCGCCGAGCCCCAGGTAAAGCCGCCGCCGAAGGCCTCCAGCAGCACCAGTTGGCCACGCTGAATTCGCCCGTCGCGCACTGCTTCGTCCAGTGCGGAAGGCACCGAGGCGGCAGAGGTGTTGCCGTGACGATCGAGCGTCACCACCACTTTATCCATCCCCATGCCCAGTTTTTTCGCCGTTGCGCTGATGATGCGCAGGTTGGCCTGGTGCGGTACCAGCCAATCCAGTTCGCTGCGGTCCATGTTGTTGGCCTGCAGCGTCTCGTCGACGATGCGCGCCAGCTCGGTAACCGCAACTTTAAAGACTTCGTTGCCCGCCATAGTGACATAGGCCGGCTTGTCTTGATTCTGACGATCCTTGTACGGCAGCGTCAGCAGGCTGCCGTAGCTGCCGTCGGCATGCAGATGGGTAGACAGGATGCCCGGCTCTTCAGAAGCCCCCAGCACCACCGCCCCTGCGCCATCGCCAAACAGAATAATGGTGCCGCGATCTTCAGGATCCAACGTGCGCGACAAGACGTCCGCGCCGATAACCAGCGCATGTTTGACCGCGCCGTTTTTCACGTACTGATCGGCCACGCTAAGCGCATAAGTGAAGCCGGCGCAGGCCGCAGCCAGATCGAAGGCCGCGCAGTCTTTGATGCCCAGCATTTGCTGCACCAGGCACGCCGCGCTCGGGAATGCGTGCGTAGTCGTGGTGGTCGCCACAACGATAAGACCAATGTCTTCTTTAGCCACACCTGCCATTTCCAGCGCTTTCTCAGCGGCCTGGAAGCTCATCGTCGCAACGGTTTCATCCGCAGCGGCGATGCGACGTTCGCGGATACCGGTTCGCGTGACGATCCACTCGTCCGAGGTATCCACCATTTTTTCCAAATCAGCATTGGTGCGCACTTGTACGGGCAAATAACTCCCCGTACCGAGAATCTTTGTATACATGTACGATCAGTCACTCTTAGGTAATACAGCCTCAAGGCGCGCAGCAATCCTTTCCGGGACTTGCCGCTGCACCGCCTGCACAGCCTGTTCGATTGCGACTGCAAACGCGTGAGGGTTCGCAGCGCCGTGGCTCTTGACTACGGTGCTGCGCAATCCTAACAGACATGCGCCATTATACTGGTCGGGGTTCAGGTGGCCGAACCGCTTAACCACCCGTTTTTGCAACCAACGGCCCAACAATTTCAGCCACCACGCTCGCTTGTTTCCGTCGCCGGACGATTTCAGCAGCGATAAGAACACCCTGACCACCCCTTCCATGGTTTTCAGGGTGACGTTGCCCACGAAGCCGTCGCAGACCAACACGTCGGTCTTGCCGGTGAGCAGTTCGTTTCCTTCCAGGTAACCAATATAGTTGATTGCCGGAGTATTTTTTAGCACAGCGGCCGCTTCGCGGATATTATCCAGGCCTTTGGTCTCTTCTTCGCCAATATTCAGCAGCGCCACCCGCGGTTGCGCAATGCCGATCACCTCTTCCGCCATCACCGCGCCCATCACGGCAAACTGCACCAACATGGTGCTGTCACACTCGACGTTGGCGCCCAGATCCAGCACCACGGTTTTGCTGCGTTGCTGATTCGGGATCGCCGTCATCAGCGCCGGACGTTCGATGCCCTCCAGCGGCTTGATCAACAGCTTCGCCAATCCCATCAGCGCGCCGGTATTGCCGGCGCTGACGCAGCCCTGCGCTTTACCGCTGCTGAGCTGTTCGAGCGCAATGCGCATCGACGTTCCGCGGCTGGCGCGTATCGCTTGTGAAGGTTTGGCGTCGCCGGCGATCACGGACTCGGCGGGCACGACTTGCAGACGCTCCAGAAGAACCGGATCGGCGTGGGCAAGCAAAGGGGAGATGACGTCGGGATTGCCGACCAGCAGGAGATGAAGCTGTAAATTAGAGGCCAGTGCCTGCAACGAAGCAGGCACTGTGACGCAGGGACCGAAGTCCCCGCCCATTGCATCTAACGCCAGGGTTAGACGAGTCAAGGTATCGCTACTTAGCCGATAACCTTGCGACCGCGGTAGAAACCGTCGGCAGTGATGTGGTGACGACGGTGAGTTTCACCGGATACTTTGTCTACAGACAGAGTAGTCGTGGTCAGAGCATCGTGAGAACGACGCATGCCACGCTTGGAACGGGTTGGTTTATTCTGTTGTACGGCCATGGACCTTACTCCTCAATTACTTACGCTTTAAACTGGCTAATACGGCAAACGGATTCGGTTTCTCCGCCTCGGGAGGCAGTTGGCCAAATACCATGTCCGCTTCGGACACTTCACAGTGTTCAGATTCATGTACCGGAACGACAGGCAGTGAAAGAATAATTTCGTCTTCAATCATTGCCAACAGATCGACTTCGCCAAACTCGTCAACTTCGATCGGTTCGTACGCTTCCGGTAATGCCTCAGCCTGCTCATCATTGACGACCGGGCTAAAACAATATGTTGTGTGAACCTGATGTTCGAACGGGACTCCGCAGCGTTGGCACATCAACGTTACCGTGACGTCCGCATGCCCTGTTATCACCGCGAGGCGTTGATTGTCGATATTAAACGACAACGACACCTCGACATCACTGTCCACACTGACCACGGAGTCGGCAACACGAGTAACCTGCTCAGGCGCATAGACACCAGCATAGTCCAGGCGTTTCTGAGCGGTACGTACCGCATCAATGGTCAAGGGTAATTTTACCTTTTGCATAGGGCGCGCATATTAACTTTGTAACGACATAGAGTCAAAGAAAAAGGCCGTAAAACGGCTCCTTTCACCAATATTCGCTTCCACAGCGGCCGACAGTTTAAAATGCCGTACCCATTTACGCTACGGTTTGCGAAAAAAATTATGCAGAGATTGCTTTTAGCCTCCACCTCCCCCTATCGAAAAATGCTGCTGGAGAAACTGCAGCTGCCCTTCGATTGCGCCGCACCCGAGGTGGATGAAACCCCACTGCCGGGTGAAACCGCCGAGGCATTGGTGCTGCGTCTGGCGGCGGCGAAGGCTCAGGCGCTGGCCCTCGCCTATCCCGAACATCTGATCATCGGATCCGATCAAGTCTGCGTGATCGATGGCCGCATCACCGGTAAGCCGCATACCGAGGAAAATGCCCGGGCGCAACTGCGCCAGGCCAGCGGCCAGGCCGTGACTTTCTATACCGGCCTGGCGCTGTACAACGGCCGCAGCAAGCAGCTGCAGGCCCTGTGCGAGCCGTTCCACGTGCATTTTCGCGCGCTGAGCGAAGCGGAGATCGCCGCCTATGTGCGTTTGGAGCGACCGCTGAACTGCGCAGGCAGTTTCAAGAGCGAGGGTTTGGGGATCGCGCTGTTCGACAGGCTGGAAGGCCGGGACCCGAATGCCCTGATCGGCCTGCCGTTGATCGCGCTGTTGGAGATGTTGCGGGCTGAAGGCATCAACCCGCTGGTTTGACACGGATTACTTGGCCGCCTGCCGGCGCAGCACCTGCAAGCAGTGGCGCAGCTCCTCGTCCATCGGCGCTTCGATGCGCATCGTTTCGCCGGTGGACGGATGCTCGAAACGCAGGGCCGCAGCGTGCAGGAACAGCCGCTTCAGGCCGGTACCCGCCAGTTGGCGATCGAACTCGCGATCGCCATAGCGATCGTCAAAGGCGATCGGGTGCCCGGCATGCAGAGTGTGCACGCGGATCTGGTGAGTACGCCCGGTGATCGGGCTGGCCTTCACCAGGGTGGCGAATTCGTAACGCTCTTCCACCTTGAAGCGGGTTTCCGAAGGCTTGCCTTCGCTGCTGACGCGCACGATGCGTTCGCCGCTTTGCAGAATGTTTTTCAGCAGCGGCGCCTGTACGGCCTTGCAGTGGGACTGCCACTGGCCGCGCACCAGCGCCAGATAATCCTTCTGCATGCCCTTCAGCCGCAATTGCTCATGCAGCGAGCGCAGCGCGGAACGTTTCTTGGCCACCAGCAGCACGCCGGAAGTATCGCGATCCAGACGATGCACCAGCTCCAGGAAGCGGGCTTCCGGGCGCAGCGCGCGCAGCCCTTCGATCACGCCGAAGCTCAGGCCGCTGCCGCCGTGCACCGCGGTGCCGGAAGGCTTGTTGAGGATCAGCAGGTGATCGTCTTCATACAGAATACAGTCAGCCAGTGCGGCTACCTTATCCAGCTTGGCCGACACCGGCGTCTCTTCGCGCTCGGCCACGCGCACCGGCGGCACGCGCACCACGTCGCCGGCCGCCAATTTGTATTCGACCTTGATGCGCCCTTTATTGACCCGCACCTCGCCTTTGCGCACGATGCGATAAATCATGCTCTTTGGCACGCCTTTCAGGCGAGCGAGCAGAAAGTTGTCGATTCTCTGACCGGCTTCGTCGTCGGAAATCGTGATGAATTGTACTGCTGGATTGTTCGTTTTCATGGTGCGGGATTCTAAATAGAGCGCGTGAATAGCGCCACATCTTTTTCTGTGCTTAACTGTCTCTCTGACAGCGGGCGAAACCCCAGCGGACAATAAGGCAGCAAGCCGATTTGAACGTTTGCGATTTCTTCCGCAGTTAAGGAAAAGTCACCTTGCTATAACGGCATCAGCAGTGGAATAATGCAGTCACTTTCCGCGTTGATTCTCGTCAAACAGGGAAAACGGTGGAATTATAAAATTTGTCTGATCGCGCAAAAACGCAGCAATGGCGTAAGACGTAATGCGAAATCAAACAATTAGCGGGCTGCGGGTTGCAGCTTGGCCGGCAAATGGAATCAGATCTGTCGACGTAAATCAGAGGCTATTCCCCTAGTAAAAGTGCTGCCTTTCACAAAGAAATGCAGGCTTACCGAGATAATGCGCCCCTATGCAGGCGACAACCGTGAGGTTGACGGCTTTGCGAGAAGACACGGGGCTTTCGGTTTAACTCCGGCCATGAGGTTATTTTGCCCGCAGCTTTGTCGATAATGTAAAAAATAACGAGTAAGTTAAGATGAAAAGAATGTTGATTAACGCAACTCAGCAGGAAGAGTTGCGTGTTGCCCTCGTAGATGGACAGCGGCTGTATGATTTGGATATCGAAAGTCCGGGTCATGAGCAGAAAAAAGCGAATATTTACAAAGGCAAAATCACCCGCATTGAACCAAGTCTTGAAGCAGCGTTCGTGGACTACGGCGCAGAACGACATGGTTTCCTCCCCCTTAAAGAAATCGCCCGCGAATACTTCCCTAGCAATTACTCTTCCCATGGCCGCCCGAACATCAAAGATGTGCTGCGCGAAGGCCAGGAAGTCATCGTTCAGGTAGACAAAGAAGAACGTGGCAACAAAGGCGCCGCCTTGACCACCTTCATCAGCCTGGCGGGCAGCTATCTGGTGTTGATGCCGAACAACCCGCGTGCCGGCGGTATTTCTCGCCGCATCGAGGGTGACGATCGCACCGAGCTGAAAGAAGCGCTCTCCTCGCTGCAACTGCCGGACGGCATGGGCCTGATCGTTCGCACTGCGGGCGTAGGCAAATCCGCCGACGCGCTGCAGTGGGATCTCTCCTTCCGCCTCAAGCACTGGGAAGCGATCAAAAAAGCCGCTGAAGGCCGCCCTGCGCCGTTCCTGATCCACCAGGAAAGCAACGTTATCGTGCGCGCCTTCCGCGATTACCTGCGCCCGGACATCGGCGAAATCCTGATCGACAACCCGAAAATTCTTGATCTGGCCAAAGAGCACATCGCTGCGCTGGGCCGCCCGGATTTCAGCAGCAAAATCAAACTGTACAGCGGTGAAATCCCTCTGTTCAGCCACTACCAGATCGAATCGCAGATCGAATCCGCCTTCCAGCGCGAAGTGCGCCTGCCGTCCGGCGGCTCGATCGTCATCGACAGCACCGAAGCGCTGACCGCCATCGACATCAACTCCGCCCGCGCAACCCGCGGCGGCGACATCGAAGAGACAGCGTTCAACACCAACCTGGAAGCGGCAGACGAGATTGCTCGCCAGCTGCGCCTGCGTGACCTCGGTGGCCTGATCGTCATCGATTTCATCGACATGACGCCGGTTCGCCATCAGCGCGAAGTGGAAAACCGCCTGCGCGACGCCGTGCGCCAAGACCGCGCGCGTATCCAGATCGGCCGCATTTCCCGTTTCGGCCTGCTGGAAATGTCGCGTCAGCGTCTCAGCCCGTCGCTGGGCGAGTCCAGCCACCACGTGTGCCCACGCTGTAACGGCACCGGCACCATCCGCGACAACGAATCGCTGGCATTGTCCATCCTGCGCCTGATTGAAGAAGAAGCGCTGAAGGAAAACACCAAAGAAGTTCACGCTATCGTACCGGTTCAGGTCGCTTCGTACCTGCTGAACGAAAAGCGTGAATCCGTCAGCGCGATCGAAAAACGTCAGGGTGGCGTGAAAGCCGTCATCGTGCCTAACGATGAAATGCAAACCCCGCACTACTCGGTGCTGCGTGTGCGCAAGGGCGAGGAAACCTCGACCCTCAGCTACCTGCTGCCGAAGCTGCACGAAGAAGACATGGAGCGTCCGCTGGAAGATGCGCCGATGGAACGCAAGCGTCCGGAGCAACCGGCCCTGGCCTCCTTCTCCCTGTCAGCCGATGCACCGCCGCCGGCTGAAGAGCCCGTCGCCGTGGCCAAACCTGCCGCTGCCGCCGCCAAGGCTAAAGCTGTAGCGCCCGCCGCTGCCAAGCCGGGCTTCCTGGGTCGCCTGTTCGGTGGTCTGAAGAGCCTGTTTGCCGGCGAAGAACAACCTGCCGTCGAAGAAGCCAAACCGGCCGAGACGCCGAAGGCGGAAGGCAACGGTGAAAACCGTCGTCAGGATCGTCGTGGTCAGCGCCGCCAAGGCACCGGCCGCAGAGAGCGCGGTGAGCGCGGCGACCGCCCGGAACGCGGCGAGCGTAAAGAACGCGGTGAAGGCCGTGACAATCGTGAGCGCGACAACCGTGAGCCGCGTGAGAACCGCGAAGGCCGTGAATCGCGTGAATCCCGCGATGAACAGCGCCGTAATCGCCGCAACCAGCAGCAAAACGCGCCGGTAGCGGAGGAAACCGCCGCGGAAGAAAGCGCCAAGGCGCCGCGCGAAGATCAGCAACAGCGTCGTGAGCAACGTGCTGAACGCCAGCGTCGTCGTCAGGAAGAGAAGCGTCAGGCTCAGCAGGAAGTGAAAGCGCTGGAAAGCGTTGAAACGGTCGAGAGCACGGACGAAGAGCAGGAAGAACGCCAGCAGCAGAACATGCAGCGCCGCCAACGCCGCACGTTGACGCAGAAAGTGCGCATCCTGTCCGCGGAAGAAGAGTTGCAGCGTGCAGCGGAAGAGCTGCTGGCGCCGAAAGCGCCGGTGACCAAAGCCGAAAACGCGCAGCCGGCTGCCGACGACAGCGTCAAACTGCTGCCGGAAACCGTTGCTGCACAGCCGGAAGACGATGCCCAGGGCGAAAATCGCGGCAACGGCGAAGGCATGCCGCGTCGTTCCCGTCGTTCACCGCGTCACCTGCGCGTCAGCGGCCAACGTCGCCGTCGTTACCGTGATGAGCGTTACCCGCTGCAATCCCCAATGCCGCTGGCGGGCGCGTTCGCTTCGCCGGAAATGGCGTCGGGCAAAGTCTGGGTCAGCTACCCGGTTGTTCAGGTTGAAGAAGCCGAAGTGCAGACCGAAGTCGTAGAACAGGCAGCGGCACCGGTTGTCGCCGCAGCGGTTGAACAGCACAGCGTTGCCGTAGAAGAAACTCAGGCTGCGGCCAGCGTCAACGCGCCGGCACCAGAAGCCGCCGTTGAAACTGCGGCCGTCACCGTAACGGAAGAAGCAGCAGCCGTAGCGCCTGTCGTTGCCGCCCCGGCCGAGGAAATCCCTACACCGGTGGAAGCTGCATCGGCACCTGCCGCAGTTGAAGAACCGAAAGTGGAAGAGACAGCCCCGGCAGTGGAAGCCGAGCCGGTAGCTGAAACCGTCGAAGCAGAGCCTGTGGTTGAAGCTAAACCGGTGGAAGACGCCCCTGAGGTCGATGCTACGCCGGTAGAAGCCGTGCCTACTGCAGCCGCCGTAGAAGCCGCTCCGGTCGAAAAAGCCTCTGCGCCAATCGCCGCGGAACCTGCGCCTGTGGTTGCTCAGCAACCGGCACCGGTGAAAGCCATGCAGGACGTGCTGTACAAGCACATCGCCACTGCGCCGATGACCAAAGCGCCTGCGCCGGCCTACGTGCCGGAAGAACGCAAGCACAGCGACTGGCAGCGCCCTTCCTTCAACTTTGAAGGCAAAGGTTCCGCCGGAGGCCACTCGGCGGTAAGCCAGGCGACCGCGCCGGCTACCAAGCCGCAGCCGGTTAACGAATGAGTTAATCTGCAGCCCTAAAAAAACCCGCCATCGGCGGGTTTTTTCTTACCTGCAAAAAAGCTCAGGCGATCTTCTTCAGCCTTTTGATGTCCAGAGCATCCAACTTGCCGTCAAGCCGGCTGACGAACTGCTGAAAATGCGCCGTCTCATTATGCTTATCCAACGCTTCACTGCTGGCCCAACGCTCAAAGAACACGAAGACGCCCGGTTGTTCCAGATCGCGATGCAAATCGTATTGCAGGTTGCCCAACTCTTGGCGGCTCGGCTCGATAATGTCGTGCACCGCGTCGCTGACAGCGGCTTCAAATCCCGCTTTCGCTTGCAGGGTGGCGATAACGCGTACTTCCATTGCTTTCTCCCTTTCCACTTGATGAAGGTCGACGGTATTGGCGTCGGCATCGTTGAAATCTCTGTCACTATGCGCCCGCCGCCCTATTGATTTCAACTTGTCGCCAACAAACAGATGCATCTCAGGCACTTTCCGCTTATCCTTACACCCCGGCGTGAATAAACCCATTATTCGCTTTCATTAGACGTATTTGACCGCCGGAGCCTAGCTAGATGACCGCACAACCTCAAGTTCTGAAAATCCGCCGCCCAGACGACTGGCATATCCACCTGCGTGACGATGAAATGCTGAAAACGGTGGTGCCCTATACCAGCCAGGTATTTGGCCGGGCGATCGTGATGCCGAACCTGGTTCCGCCCGTAACGACCGTGGCCGCCGCGCGCGCCTACCGCGATCGTATTCTGGCAGCGGTTCCGCAGGGTCACAACTTCACTCCGCTGATGACCTGCTACCTGACCAACTCTCTGGCTGCCAGTGAACTGGTCAACGGCTTCGAGCAAGGGGTGTTTACCGCCGCCAAACTGTACCCGGCCAACGCTACGACCAACTCCAGCCACGGCGTCAGCGACGTAACCGGCATTTACCCGCTGTTCGAACAGATGCAAAAAATCGGCATGCCGCTGCTGATCCACGGTGAAGTGACCGATCCTGCCGTCGATATTTTCGACCGCGAGGCGCGCTTTATCGAACAGGTGATGGAACCTATCCGCCGCCAGTTCCCGGAGTTGAAGATCGTCTTCGAGCACATCACCACCAAAGAAGCGGCACAATACGTGCAGGCAGGCAATCGTTTCCTCGGCGCCACCATCACCCCGCAGCACCTGATGTTCAACCGCAACCACATGCTGGTCGGCGGCATTCGCCCACATCTGTTCTGCCTGCCGATCCTCAAGCGCAATGTCCATCAGGAAGCGCTGCGTCAGGCGGTCGCCAGCGGCTCGGATCGTTTCTTCCTCGGCACTGACTCCGCACCGCACCTCAAGCACCGCAAAGAGTCCAGCTGTGGCTGCGCCGGCTGCTTCAACGCGCCGAATGCCATCCCGGCTTACGCTGCCGTGTTCGAACAGCTCGGTGCGCTGGAGCACCTTGAGGCCTTTTGCTCGCTCAACGGCCCACGCTTCTATGGCCTGCAGCTCAACGAAGACTTCATCGAGCTGCAACGTGTGCCGACCACCCAACCGGAAGAGATCGCCCTGGGCAATGAATCCGTGATCCCCTTCCTGGCCGGTGAAACCCTGAATTGGTCGCTGAAAAACTGATATTTTTTCTTCACCCTCTTGCCCCCGCGCTCTACTGACTGTATAAATAACCAGTAAATCGCTTCGGGGGCAATTATGCGTGTTGAAGTCACTATAGATAAAACCCGGCCGCTGCCGGCGGGCGCCATTGAGGCGCTGACCGGCGAACTGGGCAAACGGGTCAATCGCCAGTTTCCAGACGCCGTCGTGCACGTACGTTATGCCGGCGCCAACGGGCTCTCCGTGCTGGGGGGCGCAAAAACCGACCGGGATCTGATCGAGGAAATCCTTCAGGAAACCTGGGAAAGCGCGGACGAATGGTTCAGCGCAGAATAACACTGCAATGCTGTTTTTGCCGGGGGTCGCTCTCCGGCTTTTTTGTTTCTGGCGCCCTGTCCGTTCATCGCTTACCCTTACTCTGGAACAAAATCTGCCTCAGCGCTGTATTTAACGCAAAGGAGTAAGCATGGCCCCGGACAAGGTGAAATCCGAAGACGCAATGACGTTTGGCGAATTGCTGGCGCTGATTGCCGATCAGAAAAGGCGCTTGAACGTACTGGAAGTGGCTTTCTCTTATCTGGCTTTCAGCCTGGATGACAAAGCTAACCAACGGCTGATCCACAGCCTGAAGCTTGAGTCGCACAGCCAAAACCGCGACGCCGAAACGCAGAAACATTTCGCCCATTTGGCCGAGGAGCTGGAAAAATGCCTGCACGGTTCACCACCGCCGGCCGGCGTGGAATAACGCGCTGCGCTTTATTCATCCACAAATCCGCATACAGATTTGTAGAATAATTGTTCAAATAAATATTTATTTTGCAAATTTCGGTGCCAACCCCCTCCACCGATGAAAGCGGATGCGTATACTGTAATTGCTCTCATGATGATGAGCCGCATTGATCCTCGTTAGTCACTCACGGTAGTTACTACTCAATAAGGGGTCTTTATGGACAGAAATGATGAAGTAATTCAGACGCACCCGCTTGTCGGTTGGGATATCAGCACTGTCGACGTTTACGACGCCATGATGATACGCCTTCATTACCTGTCTTCACTAGACCAAACGCCCGAAGAAGCCCAAGTTGACAGAACGCTTTGGCTGACCACAGATGTCGCCCGTCAATTAATCAATATCTTAGAGGCCGGCATCGCCAAGATTGAAGCTACGGATTACCAGGATCTTGATCGCAGAAAACATTGATTCATCGTCCCCTAACCCCTAAGGCGCCGCGCCCCATCCTCGGCGCCTTTTTCTTTGCCTTTCGCCGTTCAATCAGTGCATTGCGCTCGCCAACCTTTTATCATGGGGCGATAAGAAATCGCTATCAGAGAGGGTGGTCACGTGGAATATGATTTGATTGTGGTGGGCAGCGGTTCAGTCGGCGCGGCGGCAGGTTATTACGCTACTCGGGCAGGTTTGAAAGTGCTGATGATCGACAGCGCCATTCCCCCGCACCGCAACGGCAGCCATCACGGCGATACCCGCATTATCCGCCACGCTTACGGCGAAGGCGAAAAGTACGTGCCGCTGGTGCTGCGCGCGCAGGCGTTGTGGAATGCGCTGATTCAGCAATCCGGCGAGGAATTGTTTCAGTCGTGCGGCGTGCTCAATCTGGGGCCACAGCAGTCCGAATTCATTCGCAATGCGCAACAGAGCGCGCAAAAATTCCGCCTGAATGCGCAAACCCTCAGCGCCGAACAGATCGCCCAACGCTGGCCGGAATTCCGTGCACCTGAAGGTTACGTCGGCGTATTCGAGCCGGACGCAGGCTTCCTGCGCTCCGAGTTGGCGGTAGCCTGCCTGATCAAGCTGGCGAAAGAGGCCGGCTGCAGCCAGTTGTTCAACTGCCCGGTCAGCGCGGTGAAGCCTATCGATGGCGGCGTTGAAGTCGTTACCGACGAAGGACGTTTCACGGCGCGAAAAGCCGTGGTCACCGCCGGCACCTGGGTGAAAGCGCTGTTGCCGCAGCTGCCGATTACGCCATTGCGCAAGGTATTCTCCTGGCATCAGGCGGACGGCCGCTACAGCGTGAACAATCGCTTCCCGGCCTTTACCGTCGAAGCGCAGGATGGCACGCACTATTACGGTTTCCCGGCGGATAACGACGGCCTGAAAGTAGGAAAACACGACGGTGGCCAGCCGATGGATGCCCCCGAGCAGCGAAAACCTTTCGGCAGCAATGCCAGCGACGGCACGGAAGTCTTCACCTTCCTGCGGCAGTTTTTACCGGGTGTAGGCGTATGTTTACACGGGGAAGCCTGCAGCTATGATATGAGCCCCGACGAAGACTTTATTATCGATACCCTGCCGGAGTGCGAGCGCCTGATGGTCATCAGCGGATTGAGCGGCCACGGCTTCAAGTTCGCCAGTGCGTTGGGCGAGATTGCGGCGCTGTTCGCACAGGACAAGGCGCCGCCGGTCGACGTTTCCAGCTTTGGTTTGAAGCGATTTAGCTAAGCGAAGGATTTCGCTGCTTCGGTTCTTCTAGTGACTTGGGTAGCGAAATCTGACGGTTACAATTTATTAACCTGCTAACTCTTTTAAATACCAAATAAAAAATATGATAACGGAAATTTCTTGTATTCAGCAGTTGAATTTCCGAATTGAACACTTGCAGTGTAAGTCCTATTTTACAGAAGATATGCTCCATCGGCTTTCAACAAGGACGTCACCATGAAACTACTTGTCGTGGACGAATGCTGCTTCACCCGGGTCGGTATAGCCAGCTACTTTGCTGATAGTGGGATTACGACGATCAAGTGCTGCCACAGCATTGAGTACGCTACGCCGCTGTTGGCCAGCTTTCAGCCGAGCCACATTCTGGTGAACCTCAGCAACCAGTGCCGCTATAACGAAGCGGACGCACAACTGCTGGCGTTTATGGAAGCCAGTCAATCTGCCTTGCTGTTTATCTATCTCGATACGCCTTACCCTTACAGCGAAACGCCAATGCGCATCGCCGATAACGCGTTTCTGTTCAATAAAAGCATTCTGCCGCTCACCTTACGCATGCTGCGCGAAAATCCGATGGCGCTGGCCGATGACGGCGAAGAGCGTTCCCTGTTCAGCCCGCAGGAACTGACGGTGATGAAATATTGGATGGCGGAGATGCCCAACTACCGCATCGCGAAAAAGCTGCAGATCAGCTCGCATACGGTGTACGTGCACAAGCGCCATATCACGGAGAAGATCAACGCACGCAACCGGCTGGAGTTCTACTCGCTGTATAACGTGCTGCGCTATTTCTACCCGCCGAGCACGCCAACAAATTCGACGCCGCTGGCGCTGCTGGCGGTATAACATCAAGCCTGCGATAACGCAGGCTTTTTTATCGCCACTCTTCCAGCGCTCACGCGCGGCGTGCTGTAAAAGACGCCGAGAAAAGGACTATAATCAAGGGTCCTTCTCTTCAGGCGGCTGAAATGTTAAACCGAATACTGGCGGCTATCGTCAACAACGTGCGTGAGCACCTGGTGCTGTATCTTTGTCTGTGGCTGGTGCTGCTGGCGCTGGATGTCTATTTTTTCTTCGTGATGTAACCCATGCCGTCGTCATTTCCCCGATTGAGCTTCAGCCGCTTCGGCGATCCCGCCCAGGTGCTGGCGCTGCAGCAGATGAGCAGGCCGCCGCTGCGCCCCGGCCGGTTGCTGCTGCAGATGCGGTATGCCCCGATCAACCCTTCCGACCTGATCCCGATTCACGGCCAATACGCGCACCGCATCGCCCTGCCGCAGGTGCCGGGCTATGAGGGCGTGGGCGTCATCGTCGATCCGCAAAGCGGACGCTCGACCGGCCGACGCGCGCTGGCGGTAGCAGGTGACGGCAGCTGGCAAACCTTCGTCACGTTGCCTGAAGAACGGGTGGTCTGGGTGCCGGACGACATCGACGACGCCGGCGCGGCGCAAATCTATATCAACCCGCTCACCTGCTGGGTGCTGCTGACGCAATGGCTGCCGCTCAACGCCGGCGACGTGCTGCTGCTCAACGGCGGCGGCTCCGCCGTTAGCCTACTGTTGGCGCAGCTGACGGCGCTGCGCGGCATTCGTCTGGCGGTCGTGGTGCGCAATGCCGCTCATCGCCCGGCGTTACTGGCCGCCGGCGCCTGGCGCGTTATCGAAGCGCCGCAGCTGGTGGAAATGACTAATTTTGGCGCCCGCGCCGCTATCGACTGCATCGGCGGCGAAGAGGGATTGCAGCTGGCGCGGGCGGTTCGCGCCGGCGGCGATTTTGTGGCGCTGGGCCTGCTGGGTGGCCGCCAGGTGGATTGGCGGCGCGTGGTGGACGAATTGAAGCTGCGCGCTTCACTGTTCCACCTGCGCAAATGGAATGCGCAGGCGGCGCCGGCACAGTGGCAAACAGCGTTTTATCAGCTATTCCAGCTGCTGCGGCGCGGCCAGCTGGTGCTGCGCCCGCCCGCCGCGATTTACCCTTTGCAACAGTACGCAGCTGCTCTGCAACACGCTGCGCAGCCCGGTGTGAACGGCAAGATCTTCCTCACTCCGGCGACGCCGGAGGCTGGCGCGGCGGGCGGCCGTCGCCCAGGATAACCGCCAGCCGATAGCCGCCCTCGGTGGTTTCCAGCGCGATGCGCGCCACGATCGTCAGCGGCACCGACAGCAACATGCCCACCGGGCCCAGCAGCCAGCCCCAAAAGATCAGCGACAGGAACACCACCAGCGTCGACAACCCCAGCCCACGCCCCATCACCCGCGGTTCGAGGATATTGCCGATCACCATGTTGACAGCGATAAAGCCGCCGGCCACCACCAGCGCATCGCCCAGGCCGTTGAACAGCAACGCCTGAATCAGCGGCGGAATAGCGGCCAACACCGAGCCGATATTGGGAATGTAGTTGAGCAAAAACGCCAGCAGCCCCCAGATAAAGGCGAAGCGCACGCCGACCGCCGCCAGGAAAATCCAAACGATCACCCCGGTGGCCAGGCTGATGATGGTTTTAATCACCAGATAGCGCGTCACGCCCTCCAGCGCCCGCCGCATCGCGGCGAGGCCTTCATTCGGCTTATCCAGCGCCTGTTGCAGCTTGTAAGGCAACAGCTGCACTTCGAACAGCATAAACACCACGGTCATCAGCAGCAGGAAGACGTTGGTCATGGCACCAGACAGGTGCCCCAGCATACGGGTAACCAGATTCATCGCCGCACTGGGATCGACATACTGCAGCATCGCTTCGCTGGAGAGGCTGATATTGAAACGATCGGCGTAATGCTGCAGCTCGCGCAGCTTCTCGATCATCATGCCGCGGTACTGCGGCAACGAACGAGCGAACTCATTGAGCGAAGCGCCCAGCATGCCGATAAGCAGCATCACGACCACGATCACCGCCGTCACCAGCAGCGTCACCCCGACGATGCGCGGTATTCGCTTGCGCTCCAGCATCGCCACCAGCGGATTCAGCACCATAGCGAGGAAGACTGCGAGTAAAAACGGCACCACGATGTCGGCGGCGGCTTTCACCCCGGCCAGAATGATCACCAACATCGCCAGCAGAACGGCCAAACGCAGGCTGCTGTCTGTTACACGGGTTCGGCCCATCACGTTTCCTTGTTATTTCACTGGGTTAACCGGCCCCCACAGAGCCGCCTCTTGGCGCTAATGGTAGCAAAATCCGCCGGCACGCCGCAGAGGATTTAGCGTAATCGTTCGAAAAGATTAATCTTTCCTCCCTGCTCTTCGCCGCGAGAAATAGGCATAACCTTTGCCAACAAATAATCCCACTGAGCAATCCATGGGCGATTTACGTAAAATGACAAAAGCTGACATTAATAGATAATAATCCTAATTTTCAACAACTAGCATAATCGTCACGTGAAAGAAATAATATCATCTTCAACGATTTATCTGACTAACTCCGAACATCTCAAACAAATTCACTGACTAATATTTCTAAGAAGTAACATAGTTAAATTTATTATTGATTTTATGTTTCCTAAAGTTTAATTATTGCAGCCAGCCAATCGGTAATCGAAGGAAACAGGATGCTCTGGAAAAATACCGCCGATCGTTTCGGCCATGTGTCAGTGTTGATTCACTGGCTGGTGGCGCTGACGGTGTACGGCATGTTCGCACTCGGCCTGTGGATGGTCACGCTGGGCTATTACGACGTCTGGTACCACCAGGCGCCGGAGATACACAAAAGCATCGGCGCACTGCTGTTCATCGTCATGGTGATCCGTGTGATCTGGCGCTTTGTCTCGCCGCCGCCCAAGCCTCTGGCCAGCTATGGCCGCCTCACTCGCGTCAGCGCCATTCTCGCGCATCTGGCTCTGTATGCCGTGCTGTTCGGCATTCTGATCAGCGGCTATTTGATCTCGACCGCCGACGGCCAACCGATCAGCGTGTTCGGCTGGTTCGACGTGCCCGCCACCGTGACCGGCATGGCCGAGCAAGCCGATACCGCCGGCGCCATTCACCTTTACCTGGCCTGGGCCGTGGTAGTGCTCTCGGTACTGCACGGGCTGGCCGCGCTTAAACATCACTTTATCGATCGTGATGTCACTTTGAAACGGATGCTGGGTAGCAGCGCCGATTAACCTTTGGATTTATGGAGATTGCTATGTTGAAAAAGACCGTATTGGGCCTGACCGCAGGCGCCCTGTTGCTGAGCGCCGGTTCCGCACTGGCGGCGGACTACAAGATCGACAAACAGGGCCAGCACGCCTTTATCGAATTCCGCATCCAGCACCTGGGCTACAGCTGGCTGTACGGCAGCTTTAAAGACTTCGACGGCGGCTTCACCTTCGACGAAAAAGATCCGTCCAAGGACAAGGTGAGCGTGACCATCAATACCGCCAGCGTCGACACCAACCACGCCGAACGCGACAAGCACCTGCGCAGCGCCGAGTTCCTCAACGTAGAGAAGAACAAGCAGGCCAAGTTTGAATCCACCGAAGTGAAGAAAAGCGGCGACGGTTATGCAGTGGTCGGTAACCTGACGCTGAACGGCGTGACCAAGCCGGTTACGCTGGACGCCAAACTGATTGGCCAGGGCAACGATCCGTGGGGCGGCTACCGCGCCGGCTTTGAAGCCAATGGCAAGATCAAGCTGAAAGATTTCGGCATCACCACCGATCTGGGCCCGGCGTCGCAAGACGTTGAGCTGATCATCTCCGTAGAAGGCGTACGCGAGAAATAAAAAAAAGCCCGGCTTGGCGGCCGGGCTTCTGATTTCCTCAGGCTCAGCGGGCTGGGCCTTCTTCTTCCGGTGCCGGAATGTGCATCGTGGTCTGCAACAAGCCTTTCGACTTATTGAAGATCTTGACGCCGTTTTCACGGCCGGCACGGCGCGCGCGCTGCTCTTCGCGCGGCAGCTTCAGCTCTTCGCGGCAAATCTCGCTGCAGCACCCTTCAAACTTGGCGGCGCAGCTCGGGCACTGAATGAACAGCAGATGGCAGCCGTCGTTCTTACAGTTGGTGTGGGTGTCGCACGGCGCACCACATTGGTGGCAGTTGGCGATCACATCGTCGGAGATGCGCTCGCCCATGCGCTCATCGAACACGAAGTTTTTGCCGATAAACTTCAGCGGCAACCCCTGCTCTTTCGCTTTGCGGGTGTACTCGATGATCCCGCCTTCCACGTGGTAGATGTTTTTAAAGCCGTTGTGCAGCATATAGGCGCTGGCTTTTTCACAGCGAATGCCACCGGTGCAGTACATGACGATGTTTTTGTCTTTACTGTCCTGCAGCATCTCCACCGCCATCGGCAGCTGATCGCGGAAGGTATCCGACGGCACCTCGATGGCGTTTTCGAAGTGACCGACCTCATACTCATAGTGGTTGCGCATATCGACGAACACCGTATTCGGATCGTCGATCATCTGATTGACGCGATCGGCCTGCAGATACTCGCCGACGTTGCTCGGATCAAAGCTCTCGTCATCGATGCCGTCGGCCACGATGCGCTCGCGCACCTTGAGGCGCAGCACCCAGAAGGATTTGCCATCATCTTCCAGCGCGATGTTCAGGCGAACCTGATCAAGCGCCGGGTGCGAGGCGAACAGCGCGGCTTTGAACGCGTCGAAGTGATGCTGCGGCACGCTGATCTGCGCGTTGATGCCCTCTTTCGCCACGTAGATGCGGCCGAACACCTTCAGTTTTTCGAACTGAACGTACAGGCTGTCGCGAAACGCTTTGGGATCGTCGATGGAGAAGTATTTGTAAAAAGAAACTGTGGTGCGAGGCTCGGTTTCCGCCAGCATGCGCGCCTTCAGTTCCTCGTTAGAAATTCGGTTATGTAACACTGGCATGGTGTACTTTCCTGTCTTTCGGGAGGTGACTGATTATCGCGCGCCGCCTGCCGGCCCGCGCGCGGCGCACATGATACCCGAAAAACCGCCGCCGCGCAGCCCCGCCATAATGCCTACACGGTGACTCCTGAATAATGCCCCGGCCATGATATCGCCGTTGTTCTTTAGCGGAAATATTGTGGAAAAATCCGGCACCTGATGCATATTTAACGCCGAAAAGGGGATTTTAATGCGTTGTGTTTTCCCGGAGCGCCAGAAAAATGCCACAATAGTCGCAAACAAACGGCAGAAACGAACCTTGCGGCCGAACTCACCCGGCCGCCAGACCATGCTATGACTCTGTCATTACACTTAAACAACCGTATTCAAACAGAGAACCCATGACTCAAGTTCCTACTTTCAATCGCTCCTTATTGCACCCACGCTATTGGCTGACCTGGGTTGGCATCGGCTTGCTGTATCTGCTGGTGTTGCTGCCTTACCCCGTCATCTACTGGCTCGGCACCTCGATCGGGCGGTTTGCCATGCGCTTTCTCAAGCGTCGCGTCGCTATCGCCCAACGCAACCTTGAGCTCTGTTTTCCCGACATGCCGCAGGCCGAACGCGATGCGCTGGTGGTAAAGAATTTCGAATCGGTCGGCATGGGGCTGTTTGAGACCGGCATGGCGTGGTTCTGGCCTAACTGGCGCATCGAACGCTGGTTCAAGGTCAGCGGCCTGGAGCACATCCAAAAAGCGCGCGACAACCATCAGGGCGTGCTGCTGATTGGCCTGCACTTTTTAACGCTGGAGCTGGGCGCGCGCATCTTCGGCATTCACAACCCCGGCATCGGCGTTTACCGCCCGCACGACAACAAGCTGATGGACTGGCTGCAAACCTGGGGGCGCATGCGTTCCAATAAGTCGATGCTGGATCGCAAAGATGTCAAAGGCATGATCCGCGCCCTGAAACAGGGCGATATCATCTGGTATGCGCCGGATCATGACTACGGCCCGCGCAGCAGCGTCTTCGTGCCGCTGTTCGCGGTGGATAAAGCCGCCACCACCACCGGCAGCTACGTGCTGGTACGGATGGGAAAACCGGCGATCATTCCGTTCACCCCGCGCCGCCTGCCGGACGGCAAAGGTTATGAGCTGATCATGCAACCGGCGGTGGAGGACTTCCCGCTGGATAACGAACTCGAGGCTGCCGCCTTCATGAATAAAGTGGTGGAAAAAGAAATCCTGATGGCACCTGACCAATACATGTGGCTGCATCGCCGCTTCAAGACCCGTCCGGAAGGCGAGCCTTCGCTCTACTGATAAAGCAAACCCGCCGCCGGCGGGTTTTTTATTGCGCGTCTCTTGAGAATCGATGACGAGGGTGGGATGGTAAAGCCTTTGCCGCCCATCCCGGAGTCGTTATGTACATTGTCAGCCTGACCTACCACCGCCCGATCGCCGAAGTCGACAGCCACCTTGACGGGCACATCGCCTGGTTGAAGAAATATTTTCAGGACGGCACCTTCGTCGCTTCCGGTCGCAAGAATCCCCGCACCGGCGGCGTGATCCTGGCCAAGGGTATTGACCGCGCGCGGCTGGATGCCATCCTGGCCGAAGATCCCTTCAACGCCGTGGCCCACTACGAGGTCACCGACTTTAGCGCCACCACCACCGCCGCCGGTTTCGAGGCGCTGGCCGGACTATAAAACGCTGTAAATTCCGCGCGCTAAGCGCGGAATAAGGTTTAAACGTCTTTTTTAAAACTTTATTTCATTTTTTGCCCAATCCTTGTCCCCTCGTTTGCCGTCGCCGCGCTGGCGGCGCATACTTATCAGGCTAACTTTCACGTTTTGCCCCTTCATCTTGCCGCCGGCAAAACGCGTCACCTTTCGGCAGTGGACATTTATGGCTTCGGCAGCAGAACCCGTTAACTGGAAACGCAACCTTTTCGTCGCCTGGGTAGGATGTTTTCTCACCGGCGCCGCCTTCAGCCTGGTAATGCCGTTTTTGCCGCTGTACGTAGAGACGCTGGGTGTAACCGGCCATCAGGCGCTCAATATGTGGTCCGGTCTGCTGTTCAGCATTACCTTTCTGTTTTCCGCTATCGCCGCGCCGTTCTGGGGCGCCCTGGCCGACCGACGCGGCCGTAAACTGATGTTGCTGCGCTCAGCGCTGGGCATGGCGATCGTCATGGTGCTGATGGGCATGGCGCAAACGGTCTGGCAGTTTCTCGCTCTGCGAGCGGTGCTGGGCCTGCTCGGCGGGTTCATACCCAACGCCAACGCGCTGATCGCCACCCAGGTGCCACGCAACCGCAGCGGCTGGGCGCTCGGCACCCTGTCTACCGGTGGCGTAGGCGGTGCGCTGATTGGCCCGCTAATCGGCGGCCTGCTGGCCGATCTGTACGGCCTGCGCCCGGTGTTTTACATCACCGCTGCGGTGCTGTTCGTTTGCTTCGTGCTGACGCTGCTGTATGTCAAAGAGCAATTCACCCCGGTGCAAAAACGCGACATGTTGCACGCACGGCAAGTGTTCGCCTCGCTGAAAAACCCGAAACTGGTGCTCAGCCTGTTCGTCACCACCATGATCATTCAGATCGCCACCGGCTCGATTGCACCAATCCTGACGCTGTATGTGCGCGATCTGGCCGGCGCCACCCATAACCTGGCGTTTATCAGCGGGCTGATCGCCTCTGTACCCGGCATCGCGGCATTGATGAGCGCCCCCCGGCTGGGCAAGCTGGGCGATCGCATCGGCCCGGAGCGTATTCTGGTATGTATGCTGATTTTTTCGGTGCTGCTGCTGATCCCGATGGCGTTCGTGCAAACGCCGTGGCAGCTCGGCGTACTGCGTTTCCTGCTGGGGGCGGCCGACGGCGCGCTGCTGCCGGCGGTACAGACGCTGCTGATTTACAACTGCACCAATCAGGTGGCCGGCCGAATTTTCAGCTACAACCAATCGTTCCGCGACGTCGGCAACGTCACCGGCCCGTTGCTTGGCGCCGCGGTCTCCGCCGGCTACGGTTTTCGCGCAGTCTTCTGCGTCACCGCTTTAGTGGTGCTGTTCAATGCCGGTTATTCTTGGTGGTGCCTGCGGCGGCGGCCGGGCTACATGCGGGAAGATACGCTGCAGGAAGAACAATAGCTGCATTTATCACCAGTTTCCGCGATTGGCCGGATCAACGGCGCGTTTCCCCTACTTTTAATAATGCTTCCTTCGGGCCTGTGAATTTTCGCCTCGCTCGGAACATTCTTACTTCAACACTTTGTTTATCAACAATTAATTAACTTTTAGCGCATAAAACCCGCTGTCAATCATATTCCTGCAACAACCAACAGAAAAACCAGAAAAGGAGATGCTTGTCGACTTTTCGTCTAAAAAATGGGATACAGGTACTAGACAAAACCAACGACCAGTTATCAAATGGTTAAATAATATCACGCCAGATGTGAACCATCGGCCAAGTGAAGAAAAGGTCAGCACGCTTTCCACGGTTTATCAGCGTTGCAGCCGCGGTTTTGTCGGGTAATCCGCATTGGGCGGATCGCCTTCATTAAATACACATACAACCACAGTACGGGCTGCAGCCATGCAGCGCCTTTTTATTGGGAAATCGTTATGCAATCCTCTGTCAATAAGTCAGAAAGCCGGACCTTCTTCGGCCATCCCTATCCGCTGGGTTCTCTGTTCTTCACCGAAATGTGGGAACGCTTTTCGTTCTACGGCATCCGTCCGCTGCTGATCCTGTTTATGGCCGCCACCGTGTACGACGGCGGCCTGGGTCTGGCGCGTGAGAACGCGTCGGCTATCGTCGGCATTTTCGCCGGCAGCATGTACCTGGCGGCGCTGCCGGGTGGCTGGCTGGCGGACAACTGGCTCGGCCAGCGCAAGGCCGTTTGGTACGGTTCGATCCTGATCGCCCTCGGCCACCTGTCGATCGCCCTGTCCGCGGTGATGGGTACCAACCTGTTCTTCATCGGCCTGATGTTCATCGTGCTCGGTTCCGGCCTGTTCAAGACCTGTATCTCGGTGATGGTCGGCACGCTGTACAAGAAAGGCGATGCGCGCCGTGACGGCGGTTTCTCGCTGTTCTATATGGGCATCAACATCGGTTCCTTTATCGCTCCGCTGATCTCCGGCTGGCTGATCAAGTCACACGGTTGGCACTGGGGCTTCGGCATCGGCGGTATCGGGATGCTGGTAGCGCTGGTGATCTTCCGGGTATTTGCCGTACCGGCGATGAAACGCTATGACCGCGAAGTGGGCCTGGACTCTACCTGGAACAGCCCGGTCACAAAGAAAAAAGGCGTCGGCGCCTGGTTACTGGCATTGGCGGCCATCCTGGTGGCAGTCATCGTACTGATCGCCCAAGGCACCATCGTGATCAACCCGGTTGAGGTAGCCAGCGTGCTGGTATACGTGATCGCCGCGTCGGTCACCCTGTATTTCATCTACCTGTTCGCCTTTGCCGGTCTGAGCCGCAAAGAGCGCGCACGTCTGCTGGTGTGCTTCATCCTGCTGATCTCCGCCGCGTTCTTCTGGTCGGCGTTTGAACAGAAACCGACCTCGTTCAACCTGTTCGCCAACGATTACACCAATCGCATGGTCGGCGGCTTCGAGATCCCGGCGGTGTGGTTCCAGTCGATCAACGCCCTGTTCATCATCCTGCTGGCGCCGGTCTTCAGTTGGGCTTGGCCTGCGCTGGCACGTAATAACGTGCGCCCGAGCAGCATCACCAAGTTTGTGATCGGTATCCTGTGCGCCGCCGGCGGTTTCGGCCTGATGATGCTGGCCGCGCAAAATGTGCTGAGCAACGGCGGCGCCGGCGTATCGCCGATGTGGCTGGTGGGCAGTATCCTGATGCTGACGCTGGGTGAACTGTGTCTGAGCCCGATCGGCTTGGCCACCATGACGCTGCTGGCGCCTGAGAGAATGCGCGGTCAGATGATGGGGCTGTGGTTCTGCGCCAGCGCGTTGGGCAACCTGGCAGCCGGCCTGATCGGCGGCCACGTCAAGGCCGACCAACTGGACATGCTGCCGGATCTGTTCGCTCGCTGCTCAGTAGCATTGCTGATCTGCGCCGCCGTGCTGATCGTGCTGATCGTGCCGATTCGCCGCATGCTGGAAAATACCCAGTCCAAGAGCACACAAAAACCGGCGACCAACGCCTGACGGATAATCCGTTTTTATCTCGCAAACCGGCGCTCGATGCGCCGGTTTTTTTATGCCTGCCAAACCTGATGTTGCAATACCACCCGATAGCCATCAGGATCTTCAAAAGTTTGCCCCGCCCGATCCCAATAGGGATTATAGGCGGCGACCGATAAGAATCCCGCCGCCCGCATCCGCTCACACCCGGCCCGCCATTCGTTCTCTTGCGGCAGATAAAACACCAGCAGATGATCCTGCGTCGGCGCCTGTCCGACCCGTACCCCGCGATGCTGCGTGAACTCCAGATGGTAGGCATGCCGCGGATGCCCGATCATAATGCCGTCAAAGCCCTGATGATCGACAAACTCGCCCAGCCTTTCAAACCCCAACCCACGGCAATACAGCGTAGCAATCTCTTGCAGCCGATCGGTCGGGCGCGCGATGCGCAATACCGCTTTAGCTATCGACATGAACGCTTCCTCCTCATGATAATCTCATACAGCGCCATGCCCGCCAGCATCGCCAGCAGGAACGGCCATACACGCTGTATCTCCGCCCCCGCCAATACCCAGGCTGGGCCAGGACAAATGCCCGCGATGCCCCAGCCGATGCCGAACAGCGCGCTGCCCGCCAGCAAACGGCGATCCACACGCTCAGCAGCCGGGATCTGCAGCGGTTCCCCCAACAGGCTCCGCTCGCGTCGCCGCGCCCATATAAAGGCTGGTGCCGCCACCGCAATCGCCCCAACCATCACCAACGCCAGCGAAGGGTCCCACCGGCCGGCAATATCGAGAAACGCCAGCACCTTAGCAGGATTAGCCATGCCGGCGACGATCAGTCCCAGACCGAAAATCACGCCGCTCAACAGTGCCAACAGGGATTTAAGCATCTTCAACCTCCCAGCAGGTGGCGCATCAGCCACACGGTCGTGAAACCCAGCAGCATAAATACCGCCGTGGCGGCCAACGATCGTGGCGCCAACCGCGCGACGCCGCACACGCCGTGCCCACTGGTGCAGCCGCTGCACAATCGGGTACCCACCCCCACCAACAGCCCCGCAACCGCCAGCCAGCCGCTGCCGGCCGCGATCTCACCAGAAGGCAAAGCCGCCGCCGCAGCATACAACCAGGGGGAAATCAGCAACCCGCCAAGAAATGCGGCGCGCCAGCCCCGCTCCCGGCCGCCCGCGCTCAATAAGCCGCCGGTAATGCCGCTGATGCCGGCGATCCGACCGTTGAACAGCAACAGCAGCGCTACCGCACCGCCGATGATGGCCCCGCCTGCCAACGCGGAATAAGGCGTGAAGTGTTGCCAGTCAATGGTCATCGCGGTTCTCCGGCTGTGGGCAATACAGTTGATACAGGGTTGTGAGCAGCACCAACGCTTTGGCATCGGCCACCGCATAGTAAACCTGTTTACCGGACCGTCGAGTGACGACCAGCCCCTCCTCTCGCAGTACGGCAAGCTGTTGGGATAGCGTCGGTTGACGGATATCCAGCGCCTGCGCCAGTTCGCTCACCGCCATCTCACCCTGGCTGAGCCGACACAGCAGCAACAGCCGATCTTCGTTGCCCAAGGTGCGCAGCATTGCACCAGCCTGCGCCGCCGCCTTACGCATCGCCTCTATATCCATTACTCCTCCAATCAGTTTATAAAATTATATAATATCATTTTATAAACTATATGCTTGCATCGTGCCACAGGCTGGTGTGGAACAACGCCTCATGGCATGCTGTCCTCCCCTTTTTGCCGCGCGGAGGTTGCTGACGATGCTGTTGTTTCACGACGTTCTGCCGGTCGATCAACCCGTTCGGCCGTTGGCCAAAGATTATCGCCACGGCGACAGCGAGCCGGATCACTATCACAACTGCGCGCAGCTGATTCACAGCCTGAGCGGCGTGGTGCAGGTTACTACCCGCCTCGGCAGCTGGGTTGTGCCGCCCGGCCGCGGCGTCTGGGTACCGGCGAAAATGGTGCACAGCCTGCGTATCACCGGCCAGGTGGCGGCCAGGACGCTATTCGTCGATCCGCTGGCGCGCGCCGATCTGCCGGCCCAATGCCAGGTGGTGCAGGTTTCGCCGCTGCTGCGCGAACTGATTATCTGTGCGATGGAGATTGCGCCCGGCTACCCAAGCGGCGGGCGCGATGAGCGCGTGATGGAACTGATTCTGGATGAATTGAGGATGCTGCCGATCCTGCCGCTGCACCTGCCGGAACCTCGCGAAGCCTCGCTGCTCGCCCTGTGCCGCCATATTCAGGCTACGCTGGCGCAGCCCTGGACGCTGGAACAGGCAGCCGATCGCCTTAGCGTCAGCGGACGCACCCTGTCGCGGCGCTTCCAGCGAGAAACCGGGCTGCATTTTAGCGATTGGGTGCGGCGCGCCCGTTTGCTGGCGGCGTTGAACGCGCTGGCGACCGGCCGCTCGGTGTTGGAAGTGGCGCTGGATCTTGGCTATGACAGCCCCAGCGCATTCAGCGCCATGTTCCGCCGGTTATTGGGGGTCGCGCCCAGCGACTATTTCAGCCGAACCGCGCCGACGCCAGATATCGCCCGGCGACGTTGAACAGCGCCTGCAGCGAAGCGCTGGCGGAGTCAACGTCGATACCAACGCCGTAGGTCGCCTCGCCTTGCGGCAGCGTACAGCGGATATAGGCCACCGCCCGGCTGTCGCTCTGATGCCCCAGCGTGTGCTCGTGGTAATCCTCGATCGCCAACGGTAAACCGAAGCGCTGGCGCAGCGCATCCACCGCGCTGGAAAGCAGACCGTTGCCGGCGCCCTGCAGGCGCAGCGGCTCTCCCTCAAAGGCGACTCGCGCGTTGAAGCTGTAGGCCTCCGCGCCGTGACTTTCCGTCTGGTAGCTCAGCAGTTGCAGACGCGGCTGCTCAACCAACCCGTAAGTGTCGCGGAATAAGCGCCACAGCTGTGCGCCGCTCATTTCCTTCCCGCTACCGTCGGTCGCACGCTGCACCACCTGGCTGAAATCAATCTGCAGACCACGCGGCAACGCCAGCCCATGATTTTGTTCCAGTAACCAGGCAGCCCCGCTTTTACCGGACTGGCTGTTGACCCGGATCACCGCCTCATAGCTGCAGCCGACATCGGCGGGATCGAGCGGCAAATAAGGTACCTGCCACCAACCGTCCTGCCGCTGCAGTTGAGCGGCGAAGCCTTTTTTGATCGCATCCTGATGCGAACCGGAGAAGGCGGTAAACACCAACTCGCCGGCGTAAGGATGGCGAGGATGCACCGGCAGCTGATTGCACAACTCCACCACCTCCACCACCTGCTTCAGGCGGCTGAAATCCAGGCCAGGCGCTACGCCCTGGGTATAGAGATTCAACGCCAGCGTGACCAGATCGACGTTGCCGGTACGCTCTCCGTTACCGAACAGGCAGCCTTCGACCCGATCGGCGCCAGCCAACAGCGCCAGTTCCGCACAGGCCACGCCGGTGCCGCGATCGTTATGCGGATGCACGCTGATAACCACATCGGCGCGACGGCTGAAATGGCGACAGAACCACTCAATCTGATCGGCATACACGTTGGGCGTGCTCACCTCCACCGTCGCCGGCAGGTTAATGATCATCGGCCGCTGCGGCCCCGGTTGCCAAATCTCCGCCACCGCTTCGCAGATCTCCAGCGCGAACTCTAATTCGGTAAAGCAGAAGGTTTCCGGTGAATACTCGAAGCACCAGGCGGTATCGGGTTGCGCCTCGCAATGCCGGCGAATGCGCCGCGCGCCGTTTACCGCCAGCGCCACGGTTGCGGCCTTATCCTGGCGGAACACGATGTCGCGAAACATCGGCGCTGTGGCATTGTACAGGTGCACGATAGCCCGCGGCGCTCCCTGCAGCGCCTCGAAGGTGCGATCGATCAGATCGTCGCGCGAATGCGTCAGCACCTGAATACTGACGTCGTGCGGGATCAGTTGCTCGTCAATCAGCGTGCGCACAAAATCGAAGTCCGTTTGCGACGCCGAAGGGAAAGCCACTTCGATCTCTTTGAAACCGCACTGCAACAGCAGCTGATAGAATTCGCGTTTACGCGCGTTATCCATCGGCTCCGCCAGCGCCTGGTTGCCGTCGCGCAGATCGCTGGAGCACCAGCGCGGCGCCTGCCGCAGGATACGCGAAGGCCACTGGCGGTCCGGTAACGTCACCGGCGGGAACGGTCGGTATTTGCTTGAAGGGTCGATTAACATGGGCTTCTCCTGGCACCTGAGTGAACGATAGCGTCATTATTTCCCGCCATCGCCTCCTCTTCTCCCGCTTTGCGGACAACCGTCGTCGCAAAGCGGACAACAAAAAAATTTGCATCCTGCGCCAGTGAGACAACAATTAGTTTTGACGTTTATCCCACCGCACCGGCAGTGCGCCGGGCGCTCTACTCTCATTGTCAACGGAGGCGAACATGAGCCTGTATGCAACCCTGGAAGAAGCCATCGAGGCCGCACGTGAAGAGTTTATCGACACTGCCGAAGGCAGCGGCGATGACGAACCGCCGGTGCCGCAGCAGTTCAATCTGCAAAAGTACGTGATGCAGGATGGCGACACGATGTGGCAGGCCGAATTCTTCGAAGAAGAAGGCGAAGCGGTGGAATGCCTGCCGCTGCGTAGCGGTGCGGCGGCGCAGGCGATATTCGACGGTGACTACGACGAGGTGGAGATCACCGCCGAGTGGATAGACGAAAATACCCTGTACGAATGGGAAGAAGGCGACTTCCAGCTCGAGCCGCCGCTGGATACCGAAGAAGGCCAGGCCGCAGCTGATGAATGGGATGAACGTTAACCCGCACCACGTTTTTATCGCCAAGGAGGCAGCATGATTATCCGCCGGGCCCGCCCTACCGACTACCCCGCCATTTTGCAACTGCAGGGGAAAAACGTGCCGGAAGCGCTCGACGAGCGCCAAAAACGACAGGGATTTATCGTATCGCGCATGAATGAGGCGCAGCTGACGGCGATCAACCGCGGCATCGGCATACTAGTAGCCAAACAGGAGGGCCAACTGGCCGGGTTCGTTTGCCTGATGCCCGCCGACGTGCAACCGCGGCCGCCGGTGGTGGATGCGATGCTGGCGACGCTCGCCACGCAGTCATTCGCCGGGCGGGCGCTGACTGAGCAGCGGGTGTTTCTCTACGGCCCGGTTTGCCTCGACGCAGCCTGGCGCGGCAAAGGCGTGCTGAAACGCCTCTACGCCGCCGTAAAAGCGCACACCAGTCATGACTACGACGTGGGCGCGCTGTTTATCGACGACGACAATCCGCATTCGTTGGCCGCCCACGTGCAAGGGTTGGGCATGACGGCGCTGGCGCCTTTCCATTGTGGGCAGAAAGGCTATCAGCTGGTGGTGTTCGCCACCCGCTGAGCAGGTTTATTCATAGGGGCCGTGCTGCGCATCGAACGGCAGCATAAAGGTGTCCACCACCATCGACAGCGGCACATCTATCACCGTGACGTAACGCCAGGGCGTATCGCGCAAATCCCACTGCACGCCGGGATAGTACTGGTGGCCATGCCCCGCGCCGGGCACGGTGCGGCTGATGATGCTGCCGCAACCGGTTAAGACCATCACGCCGGCCGCCACGCAGGCCAGCCGAAGGTAGGAAGAGAGCTTCACGACATTGACTCTGAGCAAGGGGTTGTTTCGCGAGTGAACAACGCATCGGCCGCAGTCTACCACAGTTCCCTTTTTCCGCCGGCCCGGCGCGCGTAAGCAACAGGTAAAAAAAACGGGGAACGCGCCATGCGCATTCCCCGTCTGAGCGTTACCGTTCAGCGATTAACGTCGGCCCGTTGGGTGTGCCAGCGGGTTGTGCGGCAACTGCTGATAGTGCTCACGCCAGGCGGCGCCTTCCGGCAACAGCCAGACGCGCTGGTGCAGACGAGCCAGCGTGACCGGATCGCTCAGCAGCTCCAGACGTTTGCCCTTCACCAGTTTCTCCGGCCCCAGCTGCAGCGCTTCGTTCACTCGCTCCTCGCGGTTGCGATCGAGGGTAGCGCGCAGATGGTGACGCGCCGTCGCCAACGCCGTCGCCAGCGCGTTAAAGGACGGGTTGACCACCGCGTGCATAAAGCCGTTGGTCAACGCGCGGTTGCGGTTGAGATGCAGGTACTCTTCCGTCGCCAGCAACTCGCGCGGCGGGTTGTACTCTTCCGGGATCAGGAACAGCTTGGCGCGTTTGCTCTTCATGCCCAGCGTCGCGCGGCTCGACAGCACCGACACGAACGGCGACAGGATCAGCGAGAACACGATCGGCGACAGCCACCACAGGAAGCGCAGATCCAGCCACGCCATGCCGCCGGCCCACACCAGGCCCAGTAACATCTGCGAGCCATGGCGGCGGAACGCTTCGCCCCAAGGCGTATCGTCATCGTCACGCTGCGGTGAATTCCACACCACTTCCCAACCGAGGAAAGCACTCACTACGAACACGGTATGGAACAGCATGCGCACCGGCGCCAGCAGCACCGAGAACAGCATTTCCATCAGCATCGAAATGAACAGACGAAACGCGCCGCCGTACTCTTTCGCCCCCTTGGCCCAGATCAGCACGATGCTGAGCAGCTTCGGCAGGAACAGCAATACCAGCGTGGTGGAGAACAGCGCTATCGCCAGCTCGGGCCGCCACTGCGGCCAGACCGGGAACAGCTGCCGCGGCTGCAGGAAGTATTGTGGCTCCATCAGGGTGTGCACCACCTGCAACGCGGTGGAGAGCGCCAGGAACATGAACCACAGCGGCGCCGACAGGTAGGACATCACGCCGGTGAGGAACACCGCGCGGTGCACCGGGTGCATGCCTTTCACCAGGAACAGGCGGAAGTTCATCAGGTTGCCGTGACACCAGCGACGGTCGCGTTTCAGCTCGTCCAGTAGGTTTGGCGGCAGCTCTTCGTAACTGCCCGGCAGATCGTAAGCGATCCACACGCCCCAGCCGGCGCGGCGCATCAGCGCCGCTTCAACGAAGTCGTGCGACAAGATTGAACCAGCGAAGGAGCCCTCGCCCGGCAGCGGCGCCAGCGCACAGTGCTCGATAAACGGCTTCACGCGGATGATGGCGTTATGGCCCCAGTAATGTGACTCGCCCAGCTGCCAGAAATGCAGGCCGGCGGTGAACAATGGTCCGTAAACGCGGGTAGCGAACTGCTGCACGCGCGCATACAGGGTATCCATACCGGACGCCTTCGGCGCGGACTGGATGATGCCGGCGTTCGGGTTGGCTTCCATCAGGCGCACCAGCCCGGTGAGGCATTCGCCGCTCATCACGCTGTCGGCGTCCAGGATCACCATGTAGCTGTATTCACCGCCCCAACGGCGGCAGAAGTCGTCGATGTTGCCGCTCTTGCGTTTTACGCGGCGGCGGCGGCGGCGATAGAAGATGCGGCCGTGGCCGTCGACATCGCGGCACAGCTCCATCCACGCCTTTTGCTCCGCCACGCAGATGTCCGGATCGTAGCTGTCGCTCAGCACGTAGATATCGAAGTGTTCCAGTTGACCGGTCGCAGCGACGGACTCATAGGTCGCACGCAGGCCGGCGAACACGCGTTCGACGTCTTCGTTACAGATAGGCATGATCAGCGCGGTGCGGTGCGCCGGGTTGATCGGCTCATCGCCCTTGATGGTGGAGGAAATGCTGTATTTGTCTTTGCCGATCAGCAGCTGCAGGAAGCCCATCAGCGCGGTCCAGAAACCGGCCGAGACCCAGCAGAACAGCACGGCGAACAGGATCAGGATACCGGTTTGCAGCACATACGGCAGCAGCTGCAGCACCGACTGCATCAGATCCTGATCCAGCATGGCGATAGGATCGATCAGCGCCCAGCCCTGATAAGGCAAGATGGTTTTCATGTACCAGGTGGCGATGCCGGTCTGCACCAGCATCAGCACCAGCAGCACATAGCGGCGCATGGAGCCGACAACGCGCCAGCGGTTCTCGGCCTCGGCCTCCTCTTTGGTGGCGTGCCGATTGTGCGGCGAACGTCCCAGCAGAGAGTCCCAGAAGCGTGCCACCGGGTTGGTGCGCCAGGCTTCCGGGAACATGGTGGTTCGTTTGATCGGCGGCGTCGCCTTCAGAATGGCGCGCCCTTCGGCGTCGGTGTCAAAGTCGTCATCGCTGACCGCATCCGGCCAGGCGCTTTCGATACGCGGTTTGACCGAGGCCAGCGCCACGTCATCCGCCGACAGGCTATTGACGTTGGCGTCGGCGGCGCCCATCTGCCGATGGAGCGCCTCCAGTGCCTGAGCGTCATCCGCCGTTTGAGGGTTGAGCGCCTCCGACCACTCAGCGGTCAGAGGCAGCGCCGCAAGATAATCCTGGGCGGGTTGAGTAGGCTTATTCATTGGCAGGTAGCTGATAGCTCCAGGTTTCCGACAGAGTCTTATCGCCATTGACCAGCGCCGCGCGCATTTCTACCGGCTTCTTGTCGTCTTTCACTTTCAGACGCACCGTCAGGCGCCAGCCTTTGGTCACTGGGTTATAGCGGACGTTGTTTTCTACCATTTCACCGTTGTCGCCGATGCTGATCTGAGAAGCGACCGGGGTGTTGGCGTCCAGGCCTTTCAGCACCGGGCCGACGAAGTCGACCAGGAAGGCCACGCTGCCGTCAGGCTCGCGAATCAGGTTGGACTGCTTCACATCACCGGTCGAACGCATGGTCCGCGCCACATAGGCGATGTCTTGCGAATGCAGTTTGTCTTCATCGCGGGTGAAGTTCAGACGGTAGCTCAGCGTCAGCGGCTTTTTGGCTTCCGGCAGCGTATCCGGCGTCCAGAACGCCACGATATTGTCGTTGGTTTCATCCGCCGTCGGGATCTCCACCAGCTCGACCTTGCCTTTACCCCAGTCGCCCTTCGGTTCAATCCAGGCGCTCGGGCGCAGATCGTAACGATCGTCCAGATCTTCGTAATCCTTGAAGTTACGACCACGCTGCAGCAGACCGAAGCCTTTCGGATTCTCGACGGTATAGGTGCTGACGGACAGGTGTTTAGGATTGTTCAGCGGGCGCCAGATCCACTCACCGTTGCCGGCATGGATAGACAGACCGTTGGAATCGTGCAACGCCGGGCGATAGTTCAACGTCGGCGACGGCTGGTTCGGCCCAAACAGGTACATGCTGGTCAGCGGCGCCAGGCCCAGCTTGCCCACTTTGTCGCGCAGGAACACTTTAGACTCGACGTCCACCGTGGTGTCGCGGCCCGGTATCACCGTGAAACGGTAAGCGCCGGTAGCACGTGGGGAATCCAGCAGCGCGTAGATCACCAGGTGTTTGTCGCCCTGCTTCGGACGCTCAACCCAGAATTCGCGGAAACGCGGGAACTCTTCGCCGGACGGCAAAGCGGTATCGATAGCCAGGCCGCGAGCGGAAAGCCCGTAAACCTGCCCTTTACCCACCACGCGGAAATAACTCGCGCCCAGCAGGCTCATGATCTCATCGTTTTTGTCGGCGCTGTTGATCGGGTAGATCACCTTGAAGCCGGCAAAGCCGAGGTTTTTCACCGATTCAGGATCGTGTTTGACCGAACCGAAGTTGAAATAATCCGGGCTGTACTTGATCTGTTTTACGCTGGTAGAAGTGACTTCGTTGATTTTCACCGGCGTGTCGAAGTACATCCCCTGATGATAAAACTCAAGCTTGAAAGGGGTTTTCAGCTTGCTCCAATAGGCTTTATCGTGATTGAACTGAATCTGCTGATAGTCTGCGAACTTCATCTCGCGGAACTGAGAAGGAAGGTTGCTCTTCGGGGCTTCGAAACCTTTCCCGGCCAGATCCTGCGCCTGCTTGGCCACATCATCAATAGAAAAGGCCCATGCCGGCGAACTGAACAGCGTGAACAATACGGTAGCACCTAACCAACGAACGCTCGCGGCGCGTGGTTGTCCGGATAATATATTAACTAGCACATCCCCCCCTATTCGTGTGCTCAAATCATTTAAATCCATATTAATGGATTACTCAGCTTTCCGACAACATGATAAATGGATGGTTCATGTTTACGGCTCATTGTTTAAGCAGCTGATGGAACACCAGCGTAGCAAGCCGCGCAACAAGACGCTATGGAAAAATGCGGGGGGCTATAGTAGGGTTTCGGATAACAATTTAACGTTTGACGACTTATTAAGCGTGTTAATGAGCACCCGATTAAATCACCAGCGGTAATCTATGACTAAAGGCAGCAAACAGCGCGAGTTTTTCCTCGATTCGATCCGAGCCTATTTGATGTTGCTCGGGATTCCGTTTCACCTCTCTCTGATTTATTCCAGCCATGCCTGGGCGGTGAACAGCGCCTCCCCCTCCTTCTCGCTCACGGTGTTGAACGACTTCATCCACGCTTTCCGCATGCAGGTGTTCTTCGTGATATCCGGCTACTTCTCCTACATGCTTTACGAGCGCTACGAGCGCCACCAGTGGCTGAAGGTCAGGCTGGAGCGGGTGGCGATCCCGCTGCTGAGCTCCATCCCGCTAATAACGGTGCCGCAGTTTTTCATGCTGAAATACTTCACCGATAAATTAAACGGCTGGGATGAATTTTCTCTCTATCAGAAAATAAATGTAACAGTTTGGGAATTGGTTTCTCATCTGTGGTTCTTATTGACGCTGTCATTGTTAACCTGCGCCTGCTTTTATCTGTTCCGAAAAATCAAGCGCCAAAACCGTGAACATATTCCGGCATTAATAAATAGGCTGCGTGGATTAGGAAACATCTCACTGTGTTTCTTTATTTATGCGGTATGCTATTCGGCCGCGCACCGTATTATTTTAATTTTCGCGCCGCAGCTATTATCCAACGGTCTGTTCAATTTCGTGGTGATGGAGACGATGTTCTACCTGCCGTTCTTCATCCTCGGCGCCTATGCGTTTAAGTACGTGTGGCTTAAGGAGATTTTTCTGCGGCGCTCACCGCTGGCGCTGCTCGGCTCGCTGTTGCTGTTTATCGCATATATGTTGAATCAAAAGCTGTTGGCGCACAGCAGCTATATGTTCGAGTTGGAAGTGGTGATCAAAACCCTAATGGGGATCCTGATGACCAATGTGGTGTTCTCCTTCGGGCATAACCTGCTGAATTATCACTCTCCACGCATCACCTATCTGGTCAACGCCTCGCTGTTTATATATCTGGTGCACCACCCGTTGACCCTGATATATGGCGCTTTCGTGACGCCTTATATCGGCAACAACCTGTTGGGATTCTTGCTGGGCCTGCTGTTTGTGTTCTCGCTGGCCTTCGCTTTATATGAACTGCACAAGCGGATTCCTGTACTGCGCTTCTTGTTCTCCGGCAAGCCGCAATAACCTTCTGCCCCTGTAAGCCCGACCGTTTGCAGGGGTTTTCTGTCATCTTGCCGTCGTGCAAAAAGCCTATACTGGTCGTTTGCATGCAAAGCACACATTGCTCAGCCTGGTGCCGTCCGTTAGGGCAAAGTGATACGGCTGCATACATAACCCAGTCGTTATAACTGCAATGCATAAATAGAAATCCGGATCCCTGCCTTACGGTAGTGATTGGGCTCAACACCCCCGAAGGGCTGCGCGATCGTTTAATTCATTCGATGGCGTTAGCTGCATCTCCCTTCCGTCACGACAGAGAGGATTTTGAATGACTGATAAGAACATCCCGGCTCAGGAAGCCGAAGCGGAAAATGCCACCCTGCTGAAGATCCTCGGCAGGCTGCTGTCCGCGCTGGACGCCTCAATCAGCGGCAAAGAACGCAGCGTTTTGGTCACTGAACTCTCCAACTTCAATCTCGACGGCATTTCCGAAACGGAAAGCAAGTTGGCCAGCGAGCTGATCAAACGGGCGTTGGAATCGCTCGACCACTAACCCTACCGCGCCTGCAAACCATTAAGCCTGCCTGCGCGGGCTTAATGGTTTTTCTCTCAGCCATGACCGGACATTGTTGCCAAAGCAGAAATACAGCAGCCTGATAATGTTGGATAAAAGGCAGGATTCTCCCCCTTCTCCTCACTTTCTTCGGTTTATCGCCTCAAAGGGCAATAATTGATCGGTTGTTTTCGCAATCAGCCTTGGCGTTTTACCCACTAAACACGCTATCATCGAGATACGCGCAGTGCCCCCTATCCCCCAGCCTCAGGAGAACGATATTTTGGATGCCAGCACCATTAACAGTTTGTTCGTCATCGGTGCCGTGCTGGTGGGGGCAAGCATTCTGCTCAGCTCGTTTTCTTCCCGACTCGGTATTCCGATCCTGGTGATCTTCCTGGCGATCGGCATGCTGGCCGGCGTCGACGGCCCCGGCGGCATCGTCTTCAGCAATTATCCGGTCGCTTACCTGGTCAGTAACCTCGCGTTAGCGGTGATCCTGCTCGACGGCGGCATGCGCACTCGAGTCAGTTCTTTCCGCGTCGCCCTGTGGCCGGCGCTGTCTCTCGCCACCATCGGCGTGGTGATCACCGCCGGCCTGACCGGCATGGCTGCGGCCTGGCTGTTCAATCTCGATCTGCTGCAGGGACTGTTGATCGGCGCCATTATCGGCTCCACCGACGCCGCCGCAGTCTTCTCGCTGCTGGGGGGCAAAGGTTTGAACGAGCGCGTCAGCGCCACGCTGGAGATCGAATCTGGCAGCAACGATCCGATGGCGGTGTTTCTCACCATCACGCTGATTGCAATGATCGCCGCCGGGGAAACCGCGCTGAGCTGGACCTTCCCGCTGCATCTGATGCAGCAGTTCGGCATGGGCATCGTCTTCGGTCTGGGCGGCGGTTGGTTGCTGCTGACGCTGATCAACCACATCAAACTGGCAGACGGCCTCTATCCCCTGCTGGCGGTGAGCGGCGGCATTCTTATTTTCGCACTGACCACCGCGCTGGACGGCAGCGGCATTCTGGCGGTGTACCTGTGCGGTTTGCTGTTGGGCAACCGGCCGATCCGCAACCGTCACGGCATCGTACAAACCTTCGATGGTCTGGCCTGGCTCAGCCAGATCGGCATGTTTCTGGTACTCGGTCTGCTGCTCAACCCGCACGAGCTGTTGCCGATCGCCATCCCTGCCCTGCTGCTGTCGCTGTGGATGATCCTGTTCGCGCGCCCACTGTCGGTATTTATCGGTCTGCTGCCGTTTCGCAGCTTTACCCTGCGCGAGCGCGGCTTTATTTCCTGGGTTGGTCTGCGCGGCGCGGTGCCGGTGATCCTGGCGGTGTTCCCGATGATGGCCGGGCTGCCAAACGCCCAGCTGTTCTTCAATGTGGCCTTCTTCGTAGTGCTGGTCTCCCTGCTGTTACAAGGCACCACGCTGTCGTTCGCCGCCAAAAAAGCCAAGGTGATCGTGCCACCGGCGCTGACGCCTATCTCCCGCGTTGGGCTGGACGTGCACCCGGAAAACCAGTGGGAACAGTTCGTTTATCAGCTTTCGGCGGAAAACTGGTGCGTCGGCGCAGCACTGCGTGAACTGAAAATGCCGCCCAATACCCGCATTGCCGCCCTGTTCCGCGGCAAGGAGTTGCTGCACCCAAGCGGCAGTACCCGGCTGCGGGAGAACGATATTCTGTGCGTTATCGGCCATGAGCACGATCTGCCGATCCTCGGCAAGCTGTTCAGTCAGGCGCCGGCCGTAACGCTCGACGAGCGCTTCTTCGGTGACTTTATCCTGCAGTCCGATGCCCGTTTAAGCGACATCTCGCAGGTTTATGGCCTCAATCTGCAAGACGACGTGGACGAGCAGCAGACGCTTGGCCAGTTCGTCATTCAGCTGATCGGCGGTGAACCGGTGATCGGCGACCAGGTGGAATGGGACGGCCTGACCTGGACTATCGCCGAAATGGACGGCAACCAAGTCAGCAAGATAGGCGTTCGGATCGTGACCGACTAACACCGCCGCACCGGCTGCGTTATCAGATGAGGGAACTTCTGGCCTTAAGAACGTTCTTAATCACTATCATGATGCATGAAATACGGCGTCGCTGGATTATATCCATTTGATATAAAACAATTTAACAGCGACGTCGACAGGGATTAGGGATGTGAACGGCAAGACTCGATTTCTTTCGGTAATGATGATCATGGTGCTGGGCGTAGTGGCGCTCGATCTCAGCATCGCCGGCTTGGTCCATAGACTTTTAATTGGATAATTTCAACGTGACGCAGCGGGAACAAGAAAAAGACATTCTGGGGAAAATACTGGTGACGGTGTCCGCGCTTTGCCTGATTCTGGTGGCGGCGTTCCTGATCTGGGGATTCGTGCTCGATTGATAACCGCACGACGCTCAGAGATAAAAAAAACCGCCGCGGCGGTTTTTTTTATGGGTCAGGCGATCAGATCTTGCAACCTTCGCAGTCCGCTTCGTCTTCGAGGAACTCAGGGACCTCTTTTACCTTCTGCGCCGCTTTTTCTTCGGCTTTCGCCAGTTCGGCATCGATATCAAAATCGAAAATATCATCACTCATCGCTTGGTCCTCATTCTGCTTCACGTTCAAACGCTGAGTATAATCGACAAGCCGTCGGCCGGAAACCTTTCAGTTTGCCGCCGCCAGCTGCGGTGGCTCATCCTGCGGCTTTTTTCCGTAGGCCATGTCGTACACGTCATAGAAGTCGATTTCGCCCTTGTTGCCGATGATCACCCGCATCTTCTGTTTCAGCGCGGCGCCGATAGACGGTTCATCCAGCAGTCGCTGCACCGCATAAGGCGACAGCGCACGGGTAAAGTACCATTCGCCATTGTAGCAGACCCGCAGATCCAACACCCCGATGTCCTCGAAGCGGTACACCGGCCGGATCTCTATCAGCAGCATGGCGAACATGAACAACACGAAAGCCGTGAACCCCAGGAAGGCATACATTCCCATGTAAGGCACTTGATACATCACGGCGATCACCGCGAAATAACCGGCGAACATGGCAAGGCACAAATAGCGGTGAGTGCGGGCGAATTCGCTGTTGAAGCGCGGCTTGCCGTCCCGCCCTTCGCGCCGATTGATCTGTTCAATCTCTTTAACCAAGATGCTTTTAATCGCGTCCATCGTTACAACCTTATGCTGGAAACAGCATTGCCATCAAATCTCACCGCTAAAAGTAACACAAGTACAGTTTCGCCGGGTAGATCAGTTAGCCAACTTAATGGCGGTAACTGTTATAGTTCGGCTTCAGCGCGGCTGGGCGGCCTTGCCTTGCGCAAACATGAACATGCGCTGGGCCACATCGTCGGCCTGTTTGATTTTCTGCTTTTGCGGTTCGTTGCTGCGTTGAATGGCGCGGGCGTAGGCGATTTCATGAGCCTGATCGATCATCGCGATGATCCGGTCGCGTTCGGTTTTCTCCATATTGCCCAACATGGTGGTGATAATCGCCTGATAAGCGTTGGACGCGGCGGTCAGCGCTTTCTCTCGCGCCTCGAGCGCGGCGACGCGTTGCAAGAGTTCTTGCAGTTGCTCGGAGTGAGACATATCGACCTCCTGTTGCCGGGCAGCAAGCCTGCCTGATTACAGTTTAGCAAAGGATCGAAAGAGAAAGAGGAAGGAAAGCCAGCGGTTACGGTAAAGCACACCCGAAAATCCCAACGAGGAGCCGATAGTGCAAATCAACCCGGGTGCGCTTTACGGTAAGCGCGGTGAGATGAAGGGAAGAAAGCTGGCGCGCTATGCAGGACTCGAACCCGCGTCTATCAATTTTCAAGCCAAAACAAGCCATTATAAAACCAATCACTCTGCCAACTGAGTTAATAGCGCGTTCCTTCGCTTCGGGGCGCCATTATCCATAACAACATTATGGACTCAAGCTTTTTTAGCATAATGCGCTGAATTTACAGATAAGTCTTAGATTATCGATAGCATTATGGCATTATGGCAGCTCAATAATCCGGTAATCACCGGCAATGAGCGGCTTGCACAAAATCTTGTAGCCATCGCTGTCAAAGTGGCTGGCCGTGCTCTGCAGCCGCTGTGCCTGCGCCAGGCTGCTGACCGAGCCCAGATAAAACCAATTGTGAATCACATGGTACTGACGCAGCATCTCGCCCTGTTCTTCCAACGCCACTCGCCCGGCGAACGGCCAACAGGCGATGCGCAGCTGTTCAAGCGCCGCGCCGAGCCGCCGCGCATGTTCCTGCGCCGACTCCATGCCGCAGCAGGCGCCGGCACACTTGCGCAGGCTATAGCGGAAACAAGCTCGCCCGGCGGGCAGCTTGTCGATCCCCAGCTTGCCGTAGCATAAGCGGTGTTCGTCGGCGATGGCGCGCAGCTTTTCCAGGGCGGCGTGGCGATTGGCAAACAATCCGTAAAGATGGGGCGTGGCGGCGAAATCGATCTCTTTAGCGTGGGCAATCGTCACCGTGTCCGCCTGCAGACGCAGCGCACACAGCTGTTTCGAACGCCGCAGGCGTTTGTTGAACAGCGGCTGTTGTTGCTTGATCAACTGCGCCTCCAGCAGCAGTGCTCCCAACTCGCCCGCAGTCTCGATGAAGCTGATGCGCCGGGTTTGACGCAGCATTTTCGCCTCGTCCTGGGCACGAAAATGCGCCATCACCCGGCTGCGTACGTTGACGCTTTTACCGATGTAAAGCGGCAGGCTTTCGCTCTGGCCGTGGAACACATATACCCCCGGCCCTTTGGGCAACGGCGCCAGGCAGGCGCGCAGGTGCTCCGGGTATTGGTAAATGTCGAGTTCTGGCTCGAGGCGGTTTGGCATCATGGCGGCGGTGTTATCCTGCTGATGAATGAATACTGTTTTTTTAGCCAGTATAACGCGCCACGCAGCCGGTTGCACACCCGATGGATAATAACTCACCGTGATCTTTAGCGGAAAAGCCTTTCCCATCCCTTTTGCGCCTCACGTTTAGCGCCCGTTCAAACTGTCGCGGCCAGATGGCATCGGCATTCCCGCCAGCGTCTTGAACCTGCGCCCGGATCTCAGCGTCAAAGGGCTGCGGTTGCGCGCTGCGCTGGCGCGGAAATCGGAGCGGCTGAACGAGGTGCGTTACCGGCAGGGCGCCGTCACCATTACCGACTGGCTAAATGCTCAGGAACAGCGCCGTCAGGCGGAACGGGCGGTGGATGAAAACCGCTGCGCGCAGTACCAGAACCTGGCGAAAATCTATCTGGAATTCGGCCGCTCCTCGGCGCCCTAATCCAAACTGCCTGGCTATTTGGTCAGTCGCTTTTTTGGCGGCAAACACATCAACTTTTCCTGTTTTATCTCCCGTACTCTCTATACTTCAAACATTGTCAATCAGACGAAAAACCGTCAGATCGAACGATTATTAGACTATTCTCGCACCAAATCGGTGCAAAAACTTAAGTTAAACTACTGGATTTGATCGTCGCGAGATATAACGTTAAGCTATAGATGCAAAATAATTAGTCACCTAAATGACATAACCTTGGCATAAACGACGTTATATTGTGATCCACATCCCAACTTATATGTGGATAATGAATCGTCTTGAACCGCGATTCGATTAGCCGATTTGATAACTCGAAAATGACAGTGAACGGAGATTACGCTTTCACGAACAACGAATAATTCATTAAGGGATGATTATATGAAGTTAAGAAAAAAACGACATAAGCCGATGCACATTAACGACATCACCATCATCGATGACAGCAAACTCAAGAAGGCGATCACCGCAGCGGCCCTGGGCAACGCGATGGAGTGGTTCGACTTCGGCGTATACGGCTTTGTCGCCTATGCGCTTGGCCAGGTCTTCTTCCCCGGCGCCTCTCCCGGCGTACAAATGATCGCCGCTCTGGCGACCTTCTCCGTGCCTTTCCTGGTGCGTCCGCTCGGCGGCCTGTTCTTCGGCGCCATGGGCGATAAGTTTGGCCGCCAAAAAGTTCTCTCGGTCACCATTATCATTATGGCGGTCAGCACGTTCTGTATCGGCCTGATCCCATCTTATGCATCGATCGGCATCTGGGCGCCGATCCTGCTGTTGCTGGCCAAACTGGCGCAGGGCTTCTCCGTCGGTGGTGAATATTCCGGTGCGGCGATCTTCGTCGCCGAATACTCGCCGGACCGCAAGCGCGGCTTTATGGGCAGCTGGCTGGACTTCGGCTCCATCGCCGGCTTCGTGATGGGGGCCGGCGTGGTAGTGCTGATTTCCAGCATCGTCGGTGAAGCCAACTTCCTCGACTGGGGCTGGCGTATTCCGTTCTTCATCGCCGCGCCGCTGGGCCTGATCGGCCTCTATCTGCGCCATGCGCTGGAAGAAACCCCGGCATTCCAGCAGCACGTGGACAAGATGGAGAAAGAGGACCGCAACGCCATCGAAAATCCGCCGAAAACCTCGTTCAAAGAGATCGCGGCCAAACACTGGAAAAGTCTGCTGGTGTGCGTCGGTATCGTGATTTCCACCAACGTGACCTATTACATGCTGCTGACCTACATGCCGAGCTACCTGTCGCATAACCTGCACTACTCGGAAGATCACGGCGTCCTGATCATCATCGCCATCATGATCGGCATGCTGTTCGTGCAGCCGGTAATCGGCCTGACCAGTGACCGCATCGGCCGTAAGCCGTTTATCATCGGCGGCAGCATCGGCCTGTTGGCGCTGGCGGTCCCATGTTTCATTCTGATCAACAGTAACGTGATTGGCCTTATCTTCGTCGGTCTGCTGGTGCTGGCGGTGCTGCTCAACTCCTTCACCGGGGTGATGGCATCGATTCTGCCGGCGATGTTCCCGACGCACATTCGCTATAGTGCGCTGGCGATTTCGTTCAACATTTCGGTGCTGATCGCCGGTGCGACACCAACCGCTGCCGCTTGGCTGGTAGAGGCAACAGGCAACCTGTACATGCCGGCCTACTACCTGATGGTCGTGGCGGTGATCGGTCTAATCACCGGTTTGTATATGAAAGAAACCGCCAATAAACCGCTGCGCGGCGCGACGCCGGCAGCTTCGGACCGCACCGAGGCGAAAGAACTGCTGCAGGAGACCTATGACAACATCGAACAGAAAGTCGAGGACATCAATGCGCAGATCGCCGAGCTGGAAAAGAAAAAGCAAATCCTGATCGACCAGCACCCCAAACTGGACTGATCGACGCTGGAAGACAAAAGCCACCCGCTTGGGTGGCTTTTTGCTTTGAATTCAACCGAAATAATATGCAGCGCATTTTATGACAATCAGGATTGGTGGTACGCTTCGCCACACACTCTTTAATGATGAAGAACACGATCATGAGCAAAATGGACCTTCCCGTCATCATCGGCATCCTTGTTATGCTCTCCCTGTGGCTCGGCGCACTCTTCAACATCGGCGATATCACCTTCAGCATTTCACGTCTGTTCCATTGGATTGAAAGCCAACGCGGCTAACCCCACGCAACATCGGCTATGATTGAAAGACCTTACCGCCATTTTCCGCGATTATCGCTCGCGATAAAGGGGACTGCATCATGACCGACTATGCGTTCTACAATCAGATCCTAACCCGGCTGGCCGCCAATCATCCCGGCACGCTGGATGAAAAAACCTACGAACTGTGGAAACAAGACGCCACCAGCCCGCACGCCTTCGCCGATCCCTTCGCCTATCTCAAAACCAAAGGGCTGATACAGGCCTATGTGATGAGCGACATCGACGAGAACAACTATGATATCGACCCGCATCAAACGCGGATCACCGCCGCCGGTCTCGAGTTCATACGCAGTGGCGGGTTCAAATAAGAGCGACACGCGCTAACAAAAAACCGCCAAACGGCGGTTTTTCACTCTAAAAGCATGCGGGCCGGCTTAAGCGGGGAAAGGCCGATAAAAAATACGCAGCACTTCGTTGTCGCCCTGACGTAAAAACCCCCCTTCCGGCTGCCAGTGCAGATCGCGCGCCAGATTGAGATTTTCCCAGCCGACCGCGCCCCCGACGCCGATGCAAAGATTTTTGTTGCCTGCGGCAAATCCCGCACCGGTGCCGATCATGGCATGCAGCAAACGGGGTGCCGCCGCGTCACGCAAGGAGAATATGCCGATAAAACACCCCTGCGGCGCGCGCAACATATCCGCCATCGAGCGGATCTCGGTATCGTCAGGGCTGACGAAATGTTTGTATTGCTTATCAAACACCGTCTGCCACAGCTGCTTGTATTTCGCCTTGCTAAGCGCACCTGAACGGTGGGCACAAAGCACCACCGCATCCCAACACATCTCCCCGCTCAGCGAAAGATACTCTTCCGTATCGGTTTGCGGCTTATCGGCGTAATGCCGCGCAAATTCAGCCGCATTCAAATGCGGCGGCACGGCCTGTTTGGCGATGTCACTCTTGTAGCGTTTGAAATTCAACCAATGCATGGGGAGGATCCTCTTCACCCGGTAGATTAAAAAATCGGCAGCCGTGGATGAGACGCGCCATCAAATCCAGGGCATCGTCGGCTGCGGCGATTTCGTCATCATTCAGCCCCTGTTCCACAGACCGCTCAATCGCGTTCATCACCGCCGGAGCGCTGGTTTCGTCCCCCTGCGCCACCACGTCCAATACGGCTTTGCCAATCGCCAGACAAAGCTCATGATCAAACTCAACCTCTTTATACGGCTGCATAATCACCCCGATAAATTTTTACCCAAGAATACTAGACCACAATGACGCATCGCGCCTGCCGTCGTATCACAGCCCTGTAGGCAACCGAAGAGAAATACATCAGGCCCCGGGCTGATAGCCCGAAGCCCGATAAAAGGCAGGTTATTGCGGTGCTTGCTCGGTGGGACGAATGATAAAACAAGTAGCGGTTGCCGAAGCCAGCAACTTCCCTTCGGCCGTTTTGAGCGTGCCTTCCGCAAAGGCAACGTTCTTCGACGCATAGACCAAACGCCCCTCGGCGATCAGACCAGTTTCCTTCGGGACTGGGCGTAACATTTTCACCTGCAGATCGACGGTGCCATAACCCATCCCTGCGGCCAGCGTAGTGTGCACCGCGCAACCGGTCAGCGAGTCCAAGACCGTGGCGGCGAAACCGCCATGAACGCCCCCCAGCGGATTCAAGTGGCGCCCGTCGGCCCGCGCCAAGATGCGGATATACCCCTCTTCAACCGCAACCGGTTTCATGGGTACGGTTTCAGCGATCGAAGCCGGTGGGATTTTCCCGGCCATCGCAGCCTGTAACAGCGCCAGTCCGGTCATTTTTGTCGGATCTATAGGGTTCTCCTCGGGTCAGTAAACCTCTCACAGAGTAGAGGTCAGACCTGTTGACTTGCTTTTTTGTGCGGATGCTCCCCCTCATTAACTCACTGAGTGTGACCACCATCACCCTTTAGAGTTAATAACCACAAATTATTAGTGCCTTTAGATTTAAAACAACTTTCTGCTGCCAACACGGCCGGAAACTGAGCGCAGTTAAATTCAACATTATTAAGGCGTATTTATCATGGATTTCTTTCTGCAATTAGCGGTGATATTGGCATGCCTGCTGTACGGGGCACGTAAGGGCGGCATTGCGCTCGGGTTGCTGGGTGGGATCGGGTTGATGATCCTGGTGTTCGGTTTTCATCTGCAGCCCGGCAAACCACCGGTGGACGTGATGCTGGTGATTATCGCGGTAGTAGCGGCCTCCGCCACCCTGCAGGCCTCAGGCGGGTTGGACGTCATGCTGCAGATCGCCGAACGGATGCTGCGACGTAACCCGCGTTACGTTTCGATTATCGCGCCGTTCGTGACTTGCATTCTCACTATCCTGTGTGGCACCGGGCACGTGGTGTATACCATCTTGCCGATCATATATGACGTGGCAATCAAAAATAACATCCGCCCGGAGCGGCCGATGGCGGCCAGTTCGATCGGCGCACAGATGGGCATTATCGCCAGCCCGGTTTCGGTAGCGGTGGTCTCACTGGTAGCGATGCTCAGCAGCTATACCTTCAATGGCCGCCATCTGGAATTCCTCGACCTGCTGTCTATCACCATCCCTTCGACCCTGTGCGGCATTCTGGCGATCGGCATCTTCAGCTGGTTCCGCGGTAAAGACCTGGACAAAGACCCGGAGTTCCAGAAATTCATCTCGGTGCCGGAAAACCATCGCTACGTCTATGGCGATGCCGCCACCTTGCTGGACCGGGTGCTGCCGCTCAGCAACTGGATTGCCATGTGGATTTTCCTCGCCACCATCGCTCTGGTGGCGGTGCTGGGGGCGTTTTCCGATCTGCGGCCCAGCTTCGGCGGTAAGCCGCTTTCCATGGTCCTGGTGATCCAGATGTGCATGCTGATGGCCGGAGCGCTGATCGTCATCATTACCCGCACCAACCCGGCGTCTATCTCTAAAAATGAAGTGTTCCGCTCCGGTATGATCGCCATCGTGGCGGTGTATGGCGTCGCCTGGATGGCGGAAACCATGTTCGGCGCACATCTGGCGCAAATAGAAGCCACGCTGGGCGTGCTGGTGAAAGAGTATCCCTGGGCCTATGCGCTGATCCTGCTGCTGGTGTCGAAATTCGTCAACACGCAGGCCGCCGCGCTGGCGGCGCTGGTGCCGGTGGCGCTGGCGATCGGCGTCAACCCGGCCTATATCGTCGCGTCGGCGCCGGCCTGTTACGGCTATTACATTCTGCCGACCTACCCCAGCGACTTGGCGGCGATCCAGTTCGACCGCTCCGGCACCACCCGCATCGGCCGCTTCGTGATCAACCACAGCTTTATTCTGCCCGGCCTGATCGGCGTCAGCGTCTCCTGCGTCTTCGGCTGGATCCTCGCCGCCGCGTTCGGTTTCTTATGAGTTGCACTTCGGAGCCCTGCGGGGCTCCCTGCAGGCAGACTGGCAACGCAAAGTATGGGGATGACAAGAGAGGAAAAAATGCAGGTGCAATACGAATTTCAGGCACAAAAAAACCGCCTCTCGGCGGTTACGACATTACTACTTATTGCTTTGATTATTCGGTATTTTTGTTCCCTGGTACCCGGGGCGGGACTTGAACCCGCACAGCCATAAGCCGAGGGATTTTAAATCCCTTGTGTCTACCGATTTCACCACCCGGGCTCGGGAAAGTTGGAGGCGCGTTCCGGAGTCGAACCGGACTGGACGGATTTGCAATCCGCTACATAACCGCTTTGTTAACGCGCCTTTGTTCTGTTTGCCTTCTCAGGCCAAAGCCGGTGAGTCACCCACTTCGTTTTGTTCTTTGGGACGGCGATATCAAATCGCTTATCCTAATCATCTGATTCTTAAGTAATTTATTTCGTTACCGCCGAATCGATGGACTGCATTATGGACTAAACCCCCCACCTTGGCAACCCCCCGAAATAGCAAAAAGTTCTCTAACGCTTTCAACTGCTTATTTTGTGGTCGCACTGTTCACAACACCGACGGAAAGGCAAGAGGAATGTTGATTTTATATGCATTGACTCAGGAATTCACGGGCGAATCGGCTCTTTTTTCTCGACAGGGCTCGCTTGCCCAGCTTTTCACTCGCTTATGGCAATGGGGGACCGGGTAAAACATCATTATGATGGGTATCATGCGATCTCCGGCGCCACCATAAAAACCCGGTAATAATTCCAGGCAAAACCGCGACCGCGCCAAAAACGCGCTGTTCAGCATTCAGCAAACCTGGTGCAACGGCGGACAGCACTGCGCATAACAACAGGAACCAGCGCAATCGGCTAATGCCAAGGTGGGCGATACCGACAATCCCCCCCACCAGACAAGCAGGTAGAAAACCGAGCGCATATGAAAAAACCCCAATGAACACCAACATTCCCAGCACATCGCCGACGTTAAAGGACCTGGGATCCACATCCCCATTGATGCCAAGCGTCATCATCAGCAGCATCAGCATGCCCCCTAACGGCGGGGCGACCAGGCCGAAGAACAACGTGCATCCTGCCACTCTTCTTACCAGATGCCGTATAGCGCCAGACTTCATACTCCCTCCCGTCCCTTTTTCCTTTGATACAGGCAGTGGATATAACCTATAGACTGCCGTGCGAAGGTGAGCCTCTCTCCGACGAGCTCTCCTAATCCATGGGTTCACGTGGACTTTTTCGGGGCCTTTTTCTTAGCCGCAGGCAGCTGAGCATAAGTCAGCGCGATTAATTGGGAAAGCCAGGCGCTATCGCTCCACTTCTCTTCCGGAATAACAAAGCAAGGCTTTGCGCCCGGGTATGGCGCCACTTCCACACATTCGTTCAGAAAAGCTTTGCCGCCCGGCGTCGGTTTAATAAACAATTGATCATCACAGACCAGCGCCACCATTTTATCAGCGCAATAAATACCATACTCACCAAACATCCTCTTCGCCGAAAGCTCACCCGGCGCGGAAATATTGCCGATGATAAACTCTACCGTACTCAGTTTTGAAACCATCGGGCCACCTTCTTCGTATATGCGGTCTATCCATATCAAGCTTGACTCACTTTACTCTTATCCAGAGAGTAAACGTTATAAGAACATTGGATATCCCGACTATTTGCGAAGAGAGGAAAAGTACATCATGTAAGAAGAGTGCGCGGTTCTGTTGCTGCGGTATATCGAATCGACGACCGGAAACACAGTCACTGATTAAAGCTTGATGGTGGGGTATAGAAAACGGGAGAAAATAGAAAACGAAAAAGGGGCCTAAGCCCCTTTCGCTTACCTGCCGAATCACGGGATTCAACCGGCTAATATTTGGAGCGGGAAACGAGGCTCGAACTCGCGACCTCAACCTTGGCAAGGTTGCGCTCTACCAACTGAGCTATTCCCGCATTACCAGAACTGACTGATTTCTTTGCTAACTTTCTGCAATTCATCGTTGCTGTCTGATGCGATGCATTCTACTTACCTGGCGTGATGAGTCAATAAAATTGTTGGTCCGCCACGTTCGTTTGCCGCTTTTTGCAGCGCATCGATCAAGGTTCCAGCAAATCGTTGCGCGCCGCGTTCAAATATTGGAACATCGACCAGAAAGTCAGCACCGCCGCGATATACAGCAAACCGATCGCCACATACTCTACGGAGCGATCCGGGCGCCACAGCAAGCCCACCAGCGACATCATCTGCGCCATGGTTTTCACTTTGCCGATCCAGGACACCGCCACGCTGCTGCGTTTGCCAATTTCCGCCATCCACTCGCGCAGCGACGAAATGATGATTTCACGGGCGATCATGGTGGCCGCCGGCAGCGTGATCCACCAACTGTGGTAGTGCTCCGCCACCAGCACCAGCGCCACCGCCACCATCACTTTGTCCGCGACCGGATCCAGGAACGCCCCGAAGCGCGTCGTTTGTTTCCAGCGGCGTGCCAGGAAGCCGTCAAACCAGTCGGTGACGGCGGCAAACACAAAGATAACGGCGCAAACCATCGGAGCCCAGCTGAACGGCAGATAAAACGCCAGCACAAAGAATGGGATCAGAACTACGCGAAACAGGGTAAGCCAAGTCGGTATATTCAATTGCATAATGCTACGGTAACTATCTGGCTAGAGTGGAAATTAAGAGTATGTTGCTACATTGCCCTCAGTGTTTCAATGCATTGTAGATCTTTTCTGCCAATGCTTGTGAAATACCCGGCACTTTTGCAATTTCCTCCACGCTGGCGTTCAACAAAGGTTGCAGTCCGCCCATATACTTCAACAGCACCTGACGCCGTTTCGGCCCCACGCCCTCAATCAGTTCCAGTGCGCTGGTATTTCTGACTTTCGCTCTTCGCTGCCGGTGACCGGTAATCGCGTGATTGTGCGAATCATCACGAATGTGTTGGATCACATGCAGCGCCGGCGAGTCCGGCGGCAGCGAAATCCCCTCGCCTTCCGGCACGAAGAACAATGTTTCTAACCCGGCCTTGCGATCGGCACCTTTGGCGATGCCGATCAGCAGCGGCTTACTCTTATCCCAGGTGACGTTGAGCGATTTGAACACGTCGATCGCCATGCCGAGCTGCCCTTTGCCGCCGTCGATAAAGATGACATCCGGGATCTTTTTCTCCTCCAGCGCCTTGCCGTAACGGCGCTTCAGCACTTGCGTCATCGCCGCGTAGTCATCACCGGGGGTGATGCCGCTGATATTGTAGCGCCGATACTCCGCGCGCACCGGGCCATTGCCGTCGAACACCACACACGAAGCCACGGTCTGCTCACCCATGGTGTGGCTGATATCGAAGCACTCCATGCGGTTGATTTCCGTCAGGTTCAGCACTTTGGCCAGCTCCGCCAGCCGCTGATGGATCGTCGACTGTTGCGAAAGCTTGGTGGTCAACGCCGTTGCCGCGTTGGTACGCGCCAGCTTCAGATAACGGGCGCGATCACCGCGCGGTTTGCTTTGAATGTGAATCTTGCGCCCCGCCAGCTCGGAGAGCGACTCCGCAAGCAGGTCTTTTTCCGGCAGGCTGAAATCCAACAGGATCTCACCGGGCAATGTACGCGCCTGGCTGCCTTGCAAATAGAACTGGCCGACAAAAGTCTGCACCACTTCGCTCATATCCGTGCCGCCCGGCACTTTAGGGAAATAACTGCGGCTGCCCAGCACCTTGCCCTGACGGATGAACAGCACGTGCAGGCACGCCATACCGGCGTCGAACGCCACGCCGATCACGTCCAGATCGTCGCTGTCGCCCGACACGAACTGCCGCTCGGTGACGCGGCGCACGGCCTGAATTTGATCGCGAATGCGCGCTGCCTCTTCGAAATTAAGCAGTTTGCTGGCGTCTTCCATGCGCGCAATCAGCTGGTGCAACACCTGCTGATCTTTGCCCGAAAGGAACAGCCGCACGTAGTCCACCTGCTGTCGGTACTCTTCTTCACTCACCAGGCCGGCGACGCAAGGGCCGAGACAGCGACCGATCTGATACTGCAGGCACGGACGCGAACGGTTGCGATACACGCTGTTTTCGCACTGGCGGATCGGGAACAGCTTCTGCAACAGCGCCAGCGTTTCGCGCACGGCATAAGAGTTGGGAAAAGGCCCGAAATATTCGCCCTTGGCGTGTTTGGCGCCGCGGTGCACCGACAAACGAGGATGGGTATCCGCGCTGAGAAAAATCAGCGGATAAGATTTATCGTCTCGCAAAAGAACATTATATCGCGGTTGGTACAATTTAATGTAGTTATGTTCCAACAACAGCGCTTCCGTTTCGGTGTGGGTAACCGTTACATCTATTTGCGCGATATTTTTAACCAGCGTCTCGGTTTTACGGCTGCTGACCTGCTGCCGAAAATAGCTGGCGAGACGCTTTTTCAGGTCTTTGGCTTTACCGACGTAGATCACCGTGCCCGTGGCGTCGTACATACGGTAGACGCCGGGCTGGCTGGTGACGGTACTCAGGAAGGCTTTGGCATCAAAACGGTCATTCACTGCTTAACAACGTCTCCGCATTGAACAATCCATGTCGGATGGCCAGGTGGGTCAGTTCAACGTCGCCGCTGATATTCAGTTTGCTGAACATGCGGTAACGGTAACTGTTCACCGTTTTCGGGCTAAGACTCAACTGCTCCGAGATCTCATTCACTTTTTTGCCTTTAGTGATCATCAACATGATCTGCAGCTCGCGTTCAGACAGGCAGCTGAACGGAGTTTCGGCCTGCGGCTCCAGCTGACTCAGGGCCATCTGCTGGGCGATATCAGACGCGATATAACGCTGCCCCGCATGCACGGAACGCAAGGCATTAATCACTTCCTGCGGCGCGGCGCCCTTGCTCAGATAGCCGGCGGCACCCGCCTGCATCACCTTCGCGGGCAAAGGATTTTCAGTATGGATAGTCAACATGATGACTTTGACGTCGGGTGCATAACGCACAATCTTGCGCGTGGCTTCCAGCCCGCCAATGCCCGGCATATTCATGTCCATCAGCACGATATCGACAGCGTTGCCACGGCACCATTTTACGGCGTCTTCACCGCATTGGGCCTCACCGACAACTTTTATACCTTTGATATCTTCAAGAATGCGTCGTATCCCTGCGCGCACCAGTTCGTGGTCATCAACAAGAAGAACGCTAATCAAGGAAAAATCTCCAAAAAAGGGAGTAACGCAATCAGCCTCTGTTTTCGCCAGAGATATTACTTGTTTTTCAGACAAGAATGAATACAGATTAATACATACTTCCGAATAACTTTGCGGAGCAGAGCTGATTTTTCAATTTTAGCCGTCTATGCCGCCAATAAATCGTCACGTTGGAAAAGATCGGGTGACGAAAATAATTTCGTTGCTCTGCACCTGAGACAGGATAGCGCGATAATCATGCAACGAGGGGGAAATCTGTGTAAGCAATCACGACATGAATAATATTAACACGGCTGCTGGCCGTTTGTAATCATTTGATATTTAAAGACGTAGCAAACGCTACTGCCATCGTCAGTCGAACCCCTGCGAGCAAAACTATTATTCTCGCTGAACACAGGCAAAATCAGTGCCAGCCGCCCCAAATAATTATAATAATCCCAATTGTTCAACAATAACGTGCCGGACAAATACTTGTTAACCGTCTCGAAATAACTTGCTGTAATTGATGATTCAGGTGGCCAAAGAAAGGATGTCGCCCAACGTTGAAGCCTGAGCAAGCCCGGTGCAGATGACGGACGCATGCTATGCTATACTCCGCGCCCAGTTAAATTCGCCACCGAGCGTGGAGCACGCTTTTTAGCCTGCGCGCAGTGTGCAAAAGCAGCTTGTATCGGGCTACGGCCTCAAAAATCAGGAGAGAAAATGAGCAACGTTGATTTCACTACGTCTGCAAACCCGGAGATCTTGGCGACTGAGGTTGCCTGCCTCAAAGCCACACTGACGCTGATCCTGAAGTCGATCGGCCAGGCCGACGCCGGGAAAGTTATCATCAACATGGAACGTTTTATCGCCCAGATTGAAGATCCCACTCAGGCAGAAATCTTCAAGAACAGCATTCAGCAAATCAAGCACGCTTACCGCCAGTAAGCGTTGCGCCTCAGACCCGCGTAATGCGGGTCTGTTTTTCCCGGCGTTACGCCACACCCCATTGATCTTGCACGGGCTTTCGGGCAGTGTGTTGGCTTTCCCCACACCCGAGACCGTTATGGGCATCCTTGTCAAAGCGCTGATCGGCGCATTAGTCGTGGTTCTGATCGGCCTGCTGGCCAAAACGCGCAACTATTATATCGCCGGTTTAGTCCCGCTCTTCCCCACTTTCGCCCTGATTGCGCATTACATTGTCGGTAATGAACGTTCAATTGCGGCGCTGAAAACGACGCTGATTTTCGGCATGTGGGCGGTGCTGCCCTACCTGGTGTATTTGATTTCACTGTATTTCTTGATTAACAGCCTGCGGTTGTCGCTAGCTCTGGGTGCGGCGGTGCTGTGCTGGGTTGCAGCGGCGTGGCTATTAATTACGCTGTGGGGATGGTGGCAAGGGCGCTAATGCCCTTGCCTGGGCGGTTACGGTCGCCCCGCCTGCAAAACGAAACCACGCTGCCGGTCACCGGCAATACGCAGATAACGGCTTTCACCGGCGCGCAGCGTCATAGGTACGCTGCCGCCGGTATCACGCCAAATGCACAGGTGATTCTCGATCATATCTTGCCCGATGCTGATCGAGATATTGCCTGGCGGCACGCGAAACTCTGCTTTTTCTTTCGCTTCCAGCGAAGCGGCGAACTCCCCATTCACATAGACCCCAGTACGGCAGCTGCCTGCCAGCATTCCGCTGTCGCGTACTACCACCACCGTGGCGTAAGGCGTATCCGGGATATTCTGATAGAGCATCAGACGGCTTGGGGGCGGTGACTCAGCCTGTTGCGGCGGTACAACTTGGGTCGCACATCCCGTCAACAGCGCAGAGGCAAAAAATAACGCGGCGTAGTGCTTCATCCTTGTCTCCTGAAAAATAATGCATATCGTAACAAGAGAATAGCTGCAACCAATAGTGTTCATGCCGCAGAGCCGAAAAAATCGGATAACTTCCCACTCCCGCCCAGTGATCTACAGAAATAAGAAGATTCCGCATTAAAGCCATTGAAATAAAGGCGATTCTTACAAATTTAAAACTTTACCATACCGCGTTTGATATCTGCCGCAAACGCACCGCTGACGTAACTGAAACCATCCGGCGTGACGTAAACCCGAGTATGACCGCTCTCTGATAACACCGCTACCATATATCCCAGGCTGATCATTTCATGTGACGGAACGTTCATCGGGGTTAGAAATCCACGCCCGCGACACCACTGGTAAAAACGAGTTCGCCCATATCCCAACACGGAGCCAACATCGGAGAGGTGCTTAAACGTATCATAATCCTCTGATGGTGAAGGTAAACCGTCATGACTCTCAGGCGTTTTCTTTATCCCAGACAAAATAAACTCCTTTTTTTGACTCTGTCGCGAACGGTTATCCTTCATCTGAGCTGAATTTAAAAAATCCCAATTTAAAATGCAAATGAATTCCCTGTAACTAAAAAGCCTTTCATGGAGTAAATCCGAAAATAAAACCACAATAAAAAAACAGAAATAAAAAAATAGGGTATTAATACTGAGCATTAAATCCTTGGTATGGGTAAATATCCTAAATAAAAATAATATTTCATCCGGATAAGAAAATACTTAGCTTGCATATGATTTTTCCTCGCGTAGCGGTCCTAGAATGAGCGGATCATTGCAGCAAAAAGAGAAGGGATGGAACAAGAGGTACGTCAGCCTGCCCTCGTTGTGAGATAGCCGCTCCCGACAAGCCCTATCATTTCGGCAACATCATCCTTCAACGCGGCGCTTCCTCAATCACACCTAAACAATAACTATTATCATTTCCAATTGTTTCGTCAGTTTATTACACTTTCCTACCTCGCCAGTTAGGAACATTCCTAGGCGGCGAGCCTCAGGATAGAGAAAGAGTTAGGGACACCATGAAGAATTACCGTTATTTGATTTTTTTGCCGCTTTTGATGATGACCGCCTGCACCCAATGGGAAAGGCCCGGCGCGGTCGAGAGCACCCGGGATGCCGAATATGCCGAATGCCGTAGCCGCGGCTACGATCGTTTTCCGCCGGACGTGGTGCGGGACGTAGAGTTCAGCTACGAAAACAAATACATCCCTTGCGAGAAAAATAAGAAGGATTGCCCATCGGGATACCGCTATGACAAAGAGCCGTCGATTAAGACGGTGCAGACCGACCGCAATCAGTCAGCCCGAAACGCCACCATCGAAGCCTGTATGTACGGCAAAGGTTGGCGAGAGAAAACCTACTATTGGCCGCAATGGTGATGTGGCAACATTTGCCTGAGGTGAAATGCCACTAACCACTCAGTTGCCGTCATCATCGCAGCTCAGGCCCAGCGCAACCAGCGTTTCCGCTCTGACCGGCGTTAAAGGCACACGCGGTGGCGATAAAGGCCAGCCCAAAAGCTGCCTCGCCGCCGTCGCACAGATTTTGCCCTGGCAAGCCCCCATGCCACAGCGGCTGCTCAGCTTGGCTGTGTTCCAATCCGGCTGATGGCGCACCTGTTCCAGCGTGACATCTTCGCAGCGGCACAGTAGCGTCTGCGGGTTGGCTAGAGAACTCAGGCGCTCATCGAGTGCAAAGGTGCTTGCCACCGCCCTGGCGAAACGCCTCCACTGCCGCCGCTGCGCCGCCAGGGAGTCGGCTTTTGACTTCTGCCCGATGGCGGCATAACCGGCGATAGCGCCTTCGGTGAGCGCCAATTCACTGCCGCCGATGCCGGTACACTCCCCGGCAGCATAAATGTGCGCCTGGCTGGTTTGCTGCCAATAATCCACCGCCACGGCGTCTTGCTCGATCCTACACCCCAACAGCATCGCCAACTCAATGTTCGCCACCAGACCAAAACCACAGGCCAACCTGTCACAAGCGATCGTTCTCTCCTTCCCGCCGCTATTGACGCGCACCGAGGTTAAACGTTCTTGCCCCAACGCCGCCAGTACTCGACTGCCGGCACAATAACGACGCGGCATCAGAGAAAACGCCTGGCGCAGCTTGGCCGGCCAGCGCCATAGGCCGCCGGCGAACGCCGCCAATCGCCAAAGCGGTGCCTGTTCCGCCACCAACACCACCTCGCCTCCGGCCTGTTTCACGCTGTTTGCCACCGCCAGCAACAGCGGACCACTGCCGGCTATCACCACTCGCTCACCGTGGATCGTCAGCCCCTGCTTGATTTGCGCCTGTAGGCCACCGGCGCCGGTCACCCCCGGCAGCGTCCAGCCGGGAAACGGCAGCAGCAGTTCACGCGCGCCATTGCATAAAATCAGTTTTTGATAGCGAATCACGCCGCAGCCTTCAGCGTCTTCATACGCCAATCGGCCAGCGCCGCACTGCGCCACCAGCTTGCAGCCAGACTGTAGCGCAATATTTTCCCTCGTCGCTATCGCCTGCCGATAGCGGTTCGCCGTTTCAGACAAAGCCACCTGCGGCCCATCGCGCCAGATTTGCCCGCCGGGATGCGGATTATCATCAATCATTCGCACCTGACCACCACTTTCCGCCGCGGCCAGCGCCGCTGCCATTCCGGCCGGCCCGGCACCGACGATCAGCACCTCACAGTCGAAGTTACTCATCATCGCTCCTCTCAATACGCATGCCAGCTTGGCACAACGTCTGGCATGCCAGGCGACGCAGCCCGTTAATGGTCACCCGACACTCCTGACACACGCCCATACCGCAAAACGGCGCGCGCGGCTGGTGTGAAATCGACAATCGGCAACGATCCTCACCGCACAGGCTGAGCGCCGCGGCAACGCTGATGCCTACCGGCACTCGGCAGGGTTCACCATCAATGCTCAACGTGAGCATACTTTGCCTTTCATTCATACCGGCAGCTCCTCGGCGGCAAACGCCCGCGCCGCCAAATACGGGGTATCGTCAATCTCCGGCGTTTGCCGGCCGATCTGCGCAGTAATCAGGGCGGCGCTGCCGAGAGCAGTCGTGACGCCCAATCCCTCGTGCCCCAACGCCAGCCACAGCCATGAATGCTGCGGATGCGCGCCCAACAGCGGCAGCCCGTCGGCGGAGGCGGCGCGCAGCCCGGTCCAGCAGCGAATGATGTTCATCTGCGCCAGCGCGGGCAAGAAATACTGAGCGCGCGTGAGCATCGCCGCCAGTAGCGGCATATCCAACGCCGAATCGACGGCGTCGAACTGACGGGAAGAACCGATCAACCATTGCCCGGTGGGCCGAGCCTGCACATTGAATGCCACCGACGTGCCGTTGCTGGCATGCGCACTGGCGCCATACCCCAACTCTACCAACTGATGCCGCACCCGCGGCGGGTAACGATCGGTGATCGCCAAATGCCCCTTCTTGGCGTGCAGCAAAGTCTGCGGCAATAGACCATTGGCCCTAAGGCCGCAGGCCAAGACCACCGCCGGCGCCACCAGGCGCCTGCCGTCCGTCAGCCGCACCGCCTCCTCTTCCAGCGCTGACGCTTCACCATGCACCACCTCGATCGCCGCTCCGCCGTCGGCCAACAGCCAACGAGCCGCGAGCGGCGCATACAGAATGCCGTCGCCCGGCACCCGCAGCCCACCGGTCAGGCCGTGCCTCAGCATCGGTTCCATGGCGGCGATCTGCTCCGCCGTCAGCAGCTCTGCAGCCACGCCCTGATCCGCCAGTCGCGCCCGCTTTTGCTCGGCGATGGTCATTTCATCCGTTTTATCCGCCAGCCACAGCGTTCCGCAGCCGCGCCAGGCACACGCTTGCGGCATGCGCTCCGTCACTTCTCGCCATAACCGCAGCGAATAAGCGTTCAACGCCAGCTCGGCCGGATTATCGTCCATGCACACCAGATGGCCCATGCCGGCGGCGGTGGCACCGGCGCGGCCATCGTCCACCACCGAGACGCGATACCCTTCCCTCGCCAGCCGCCAGGCACAGGCGGCGCCGATGATGCCGGCGCCCACCACGATGACATCGGCTCCTCGCTCGGTACTCATCAGCGTATTCCCCATACAAAGGGATCGCGTTCGTCGAGCAGCAGCTGGCTATCGGCGCACACATAGGCCTGCCCGCGAATAAAGGGGGTAATGCGATCGCCATTCCGGCGATAGTAGGCCTGAAATTCGCTGCCGATCACGCTGGCCTGCCGCCACTGCGTGTCCGGCAGCAGTTTGCCGTCCGCCGCCAGACACGCCAGTTTGGCGCTGGTGCCGGTGCCGCACGGGGAACGGTCATAGGCTTTGCCGGGGCACAGCACGAAACTGCGGCTGTCGGCCTGAGGATCGTCACCGAACAGTTCGATATGGTCTATCACCCCGCCGTCTTCACCGCGGATATCCGCCTGCTCCAACGCCTGTCGCACCGCCCAGGTGAACGCGGTCAACGCTTCCAAATTTTGTTTAACAATCGGCACCGGCGACTCGCCGATCAGGAAGAACCAGTTTCCTCCCCAGGCGATGTCTCCCGTCACCGGCTCGTAACCCGCAACCTCAAGCCGCATCTGGCGGCGGTAACGATATGCCGCCACGTTTTCCACCGTGACGCTGCCGTCCTCATGCAGCGTGGCGTTTACCGTGCCGACCGGGGTCTCTATCAGGTGGCACCCGGCGTGGATGCGCCCCAAGTGCGCCAGTGAAGCGATCAACCCGATAGTGCCATGACCGCACATGCCCAGATAGCCGCTGTTGTTAAAGAAAATCACCCCGGCGGTGGCCTGTGGCGAACAGGGGCGGCACAGCAATGCCCCCACCAATACGTCATTACCACGCGGTTCGAGCATCACAGCACAGCGCCAATCATCATAATGTTGCGCGAAACGCGCCCGCCGTTCCGCCATGCTGCCCTCGCCGAGATCGGGAAAACCTTCGACTATAAGCCGAGTCGGCTCTCCGCCGGTGTGAGAATCGATCGCCCGCAAAGCGGTGATATGTGCAGAAAGTGCCATCGGCGTCTCCTGGGTTAATGAGATGTAACCAATGGCATTAGCCTGAACGAATGCGCGCATGACGGCTTGATGCGTTTCGGCGTGGTGAATGAAGAAATCAGCACAGTGGCAAAAGTCAGGTCTGACGCGCCGCGGGAATGCGTCAAACAGAAGTCATAGCAATAACTTATTTATCATGATGTTACTTTTAATCCAAATCACCACGTAGCGAGAAACGCCGCAGTTTTCAAGCAACCGCCACGCATCGCCCGGCAAAAGTATGCGGCAATCCGCATATTTGGCAGTCGACCGGAAATAGCGCTTGATTCGTTACAAAAAAGTTAATATTGATGCGAATGCGCCAACCTGGCCGCCTGTTTTTTCGGCTAACGACGAAAAGGGACTGCTATGCGATCCACTTCAGACCACCAGCCTCAGGTTTCTCTCTCGCCGCCTTCGCTAGCGGGGTTGTCGGAGCAGGAAGACGTTTTTGCCATTGAGCATCTGTCGCGCCTGTGCGACGGGCTGGCGCAACAGCGCCCGAACAACCTGCGCGACCTGCTGAATACGCTGGCGCTGATTGCGCCGTTGCTGAACGCGATTCCCAACGTGGTGTTCTTTATCAAAGACGCCCAGGCTCGCTACCTGTTGGCCAACCTGACGCTAGCCAGGCGTTGCGGTTTCAAAACCGTCACGCCGCTGCTGGGCAAGACCTCAGCCGACGTTTTTCCCGCTCAGCTTGGATCAGGCTATACCGAACAAGATCTGCGGGTATTGCGCCACGGCGTGCTGATTCAGGATCAGCTCGAAATGCACCTGTACAACGGCCGCGAAACCGGCTGGTGCCTGACGCAAAAGCTGGCGCTGTATGACGCGCAGGGAAAAATCATCGGTATGGCGGGTATTTCGCACGATCTGCAGGAAGCCAGGGCTAATCACCCGGCCTACCAACGGCTGGCGGCGATCGACATACACATCCGCCGCCACTACGCCCGGCCGATCGCGCTTGAGGAGCTGACGGCACTGACCGGGTTGTCGGTGGCGCAAATCGAACGTTACTGCAAACGTATCTTCCACCTCACCCCGCGGCAGATGATCCACAAAGTGCGGTTGGAAAAAGCCACGGAACTGCTGGCCGGTGATCTGCCGATCACCGACATTGCGCTACTGTGCGGCTATACCGATCACAGCGCCTTCAGCCGTCAATTCAAAGCGATGACCGGCTCTACGCCGCGCGATTTCCGCCTGACGCTTTCCGCTTAATGCGCTGATTTATCTGGTTAACCCCCTCTTTTCTCGGCGGCCACCGCGCCTGTTTTTTCACACCCGCTTGACGGCACCATTGTGCCAATTTCGTCGCGGCAATCGGCGAAAAGCGTCAAGCCTCCCTGCGCAATACCGGTCAATCTGTCGGTGAGCCTTACCAAAGATTCACTTTTCATTAACACTTTCGGACGACAGGACAAACACGATGAGCCATAAAGCCATAAGCTGGAGCGGCGTATTCCCGGCGGTGACGACCCAGTTCCGCAACGATTTCTCTCTGGACCTCGATGCCACTCATACGGTGATTAAAAACCTGGTGCGCGACGGCGTCTCCGGCCTGGTGGTGTGCGGCACCGTCGGTGAAAACACCTCGATGACGGTGCAAGAGAAGCTGGCGGTGATCGAAGTGGCAAGAGACGCCGCCGACGGTAAAGTACCGGTGATCGCCGGCATCGCCGAGTTCACCACCGCCTTCGCGCAGAACATGGCGCGTGAAGCGCAAAAGGCCGGCGTCGACGGCATTATGGTGATGCCGGCGCTGGTCTACTCCGCCAAGCCGCACGAAACCGCCGCGCACTTCCGCAGCGTCGCCGGCGCGACCGATCTGCCGATCATGGTCTACAACAATCCTCCCATTTACAAAAATGACGTCACGCCCGATATCCTGACCTCGCTGGTCGACTGCGAAAATATCGTGTGCTTCAAAGACTCTTCGGGCGACACCCGCCGCTTTATCGATCTGCGCAACGAAGTCGGCGATCGCTTCGTGCTGTTTGCCGGGTTGGACGATGTGGTGCTGGAAAGCCTCGCCGTTGGTGCGCAAGGCTGGATCTCCGGCATGTCCAATGCCTTCCCGCGCGAAGGGGAAACCCTGTTCCGGCTGGCGAAGGAAAAACGCTATGAGGAAGCGTTGGCGCTGTACAGCTGGTTTATGCCGCTGCTGCACCTCGATGCCCGCCCCGATCTGGTGCAGTGCATCAAACTCTGCGAACAGCGGGTCGGCCGCGGCAGCGCCGTCACTCGTCCGCCGCGCCTGGCGCTGCAGGGCGAGACGCTTACCGAGATCAACGCCGTGATCGATAAAGCGCTGGCTACTCGCCCTACGCTGCCGAACGTCGGCCTGTAACGCTTTCACCGCCCGGCCATGCCGGGCGTCATGCCTTCTCTACCGGGGGAACCGATGCCCAACGATCGCTACGCCGCCATCAGCGGCCAACAATTTATCGGCGGCCAACGCCGCGCCGAAGGGGAAGCGACGCTGCTCAGCCTGCGCGCCGACGACGGACAGCCGACCGGCTACCGCTTCCATCAGGCCACGGCGGCAGAAACCGCCGCCGCCGCAGAAGCCGCCGCCGTGGCCTTTGCACCTTATTCGCAGCTCAGCGCGGCACAACGCGCGAACTTTCTCGACGCCATCGCCGAGGAGTTAGACGCGTTGGATGAGGCTTTCTTCGCCTTCGCCATGCAGGAAACGGCCTTGCCGCCGGCGCGGTTGAGCGGTGAGCGCGCCAGAACCAGCGGCCAGATGCGGCTGTTCGCTACGCTGCTGCGGCGCGGTGACGTCGAGGGCGTGCGCATCGACTGCGCGCTGCCGCAGCGCTCCCCCCTGCCGCGCCCCGATCTGCGTCAATACCGCGTGGCGCTCGGCCCGGTGGCGGTATTCGGCGCCAGCAACTTCCCGCTGGCGTTCTCCACCGCGGGCGGCGATACCGCCGCCGCGCTCGCCGCCGGCTGCCCGGTCGTGTTCAAGGCGCACAGCGGCCATATGATCACCGCCGAGCTTACCGCTCAGGCGATCGAACGCGCACGGGAACGCACGGGGATGCCCGCCGGCGTTTTCAACATGATCTTCGGCAACCGCGTGGGGGCTGACCTGGTACAACATCCGGCGATTCAGGCAGTGGGATTCACCGGCTCGCTGCAAGGCGGCCGGGCGCTATTCGACCTGGCGATGCAACGCCTTCAACCTATCCCGGTCTTCGCCGAAATGTCGAGCATCAACCCGGTAGTGATCCTGCCACAGGCGCTGGCGCGACGCGGGCAGCACATCGCGCAGGAACTGGTTTCTTCCTTTACGCTCGGCTGCGGTCAGTTCTGCACCAAGCCCGGCGTGATCGTCGCGCTGCGCGGCGCCGCCTTCGATCGGCTGGCCGAAACGATGAGCGCCTTGGTCAACGCCGCCGAGCCGCAACCGATGCTGAATACCGGCACGCTGGAGCACTACCGCCACGGGCTGGCGGCCCTCGATGCGCACCCCGGTATACGCCGTCTGGCGGGCCGCAGCGAAACGCCCCCTCATCGGGCGACGGCACGGCTGTATCAAGCGGAGGAGGCACTGCTGCTGCAGGCCGATCCGCTGCTGCAACAGGAGGTCTTCGGCCCGGCCAGCATCCTGGTGGCGGTGGATAACGAAGCACAGCTGCACGCGGCGCTGGCGGCATTGCAAGGTCAGTTGACCGCCACGCTGCTGGCGGATGACGGCGATCTCGATATGGCCACCGGGCTGACGACGCTGTTGGCACGCAAGGCCGGTCGGGTGCTGTTCAACGGGTATCCGACCGGGGTAGAAGTGTGCGACGCCATGGTGCACGGCGGCCCCTATCCGGCGACCAGTGACGCACGCGGCACCTCGGTAGGCACGTTGGCCATCGAACGTTTCCTGCGGCCGGTCTGCCTGCAAAATACCCCTGCGGCGCTGTTGCCGCCGCCGCTGCAGGACGCCAACCCGCTCAACCTGCTGCGGCTGGTGAACGGCGTTTTCACCCGAGATCCCCTGGTTTCGCCTGCCCCAAATTAGCCCGGCCGCATCTGCCTGCCACTCAATAACAAAAGGGTAATACCATGACAACCCAAGGCAAATTCAAGAAGCAGCTTACGCTCACCGATCTGACGTTCATCGGTCTGGGCGCCATCTTCGGTTCCGGTTGGCTGTTCGCCGCCAGCCATGTCTCCTCCATCGCCGGCCCGGCTGGCATCTATTCCTGGCTGATCGGCGGCCTGGCGGTGCTGCTGCTCGGCATTGTCTACTGCGAGCTGGGCGCCGCCCTGCCGCGCGCCGGTGGCATCATTCGCTATCCGGTGTTCTCGCACGGCGAACTCATGGGTTATCTGCTGGGGTTTATCACGCTGATCGCCTTCTCCAGCCTGATCGCCATCGAAGTCGTCGCCGCCCGGCAATACGCCGCCGCCTGGTTCCCGTTCCTCAGCCAGCCGGGTTCCGGCGACCCGACGCCGATCGGCTGGCTGGTGCAGCTGGCGCTGCTGTGTTTTTTCTTCGCGCTCAACTACTACAGCGTCAAAACCTTCGCTAAATCCAATAATCTGATCAGCGTACTGAAGTTTCTGGTACCGCTGCTGGTGATCGTGGTGTTATTCAGCTTTTTCAAACCGGAAAACCTGCACAGCCAGGGCTTTGCTCCCTTCGGCTCCGCCGGGGTTGAGGCCGCCATTTCCGCCGGTGGCATCATCTTCGCCTACCTCGGCCTGACACCGATCATTTCGGTCGCCAGCGAGGTGCAAAGGCCGCAGCGTACCATTCCCATCGCGCTGATCCTGTCGGTGGTGCTGTCCACCATCATCTATGTGCTGCTGCAGATAGCGTTTCTCGGCAGTATCCCCAGCGAGATGTTGAGCGGCGGCTGGGCCGGCATCAGCCAACAGTTCTCTCTGCCGTTCCGCGACATCGCCATCACGCTGGGCATGGGATGGTTGGCATTTCTGGTGGTCAGCGACGCGATCGTTTCGCCGAGCGGCACCGGCAACATCTATATGAACGCCACGCCTCGCGTAATCTACGGCTGGGCGCGCGCCGGCACCTTCTTCAAACTGTTCACCCGGGTGGATGGCGAGTCCGGTATTCCCCGCCCAGCGCTGTGGCTGACCTTCGCCCTTTCGGTATTCTGGACGCTGCCGTTCCCGTCGTGGGAAAAACTGATCGGCGTGGTGTCCGCCGCGCTGGTACTGAGTTACGCCATCGCCCCGGTCACTGCCGCCGGGCTGCGGCGCAATGCGCCCAATATGCCGCGCCCGTTCCGGGTGCGCGCTTTCTTCGTGCTCGGCCCGCTGTCGTTTATCATTTCGGCATTGATCGTTTTCTGGTCCGGCTGGGATACCGTCTCCTGGCTGCTCGGTTTGCAGATCCTGATGTTCTTCATCTACATCCTGTTCAAAAATCAGGTGCCGACCCACGCCGTTAGCCTTCGGCAGCAAGTTTGGTCCTCGCTGTGGCTGATCGTCTTCTATGCGCTGGTGATCGCACTCTCTTACCTCAGCAGCTTCGGCGGCATCGGCGCTATTGCCCACCCGTGGGACACCCTCACCATGGCGGTGATTGCGCTGGCGGTTTACTACTGGGGCGCCTATACCTGTTTACCCCAGGCCAATTTTATCGGCGATGAAGAAGAATGACCCCAGGGAGGACATCGAAATGACATCCATGCACGCTTTGTCACTGGAACAGGCTTATCAACTGGCGTTGCGTACGCTGCGCGGCAACGGTTTCAATCAGGCGCATGCCGAGGCGGTGGCGCAAAATGTCACCCAGGGCGAACGCGACGGCTGCGCTTCGCACGGGCTGTACCGGCTGTTGGGCTGCGTGCAATCGCTGCGGGCAGGTAAAGTCTCTGCCGATGCAAAGCCCAGGCTGATCGACTCGGCACCAGCCATCTTGCGCGCCGACGCCGGCGGCGCGTTTTCCCTGCTGGCCTACCGCACCGCTCTGCCGGCTTTTGTCGATAAGGTGCGCGCCAATGGCATCGCCGCGCTGGCGATCAACCGCTGCGTACATTTCTCCGCGCTATGGGCCGACATCGAGCCGTTGACCGAACAGGGGTTGGTGGCCTTAGCCTGCACGCCGAGCCACGCCTGGGTGACGCCGGCCGGCGGTTCACGCCCGCTGTTCGGCACCAATCCCCTCGCCTTTGGCTGGCCGCGCCCGAATCGGCCACCGTTTTTGTTCGACATGGCCACCAGCGCTGCGGCGCGCGGCGAAATCGAATTACATCGCCGCGCAGGCACCCCGCTACCTGAAGGCTGGGGCATTGATAAGGCAGGCAATCCGTCCACCGATGCCGCCAGCGTATTGGAGGGAGCTATGCTGACCTTTGGTGGACACAAGGGCTCGGCGCTGGCGGCGATGGTTGAATTATTGGCTGGGCCGCTGATCGGCGATATGACCAGCAAAGAGTCGCTGGCCTACGACGACGGCACCGGTTCGTCGCCTTACGGCGGTGAGCTGATCATCGCGTTGGATCCCGAGCGTTTTCTCGGTGCGGATCAGGAGAAATATTTCGCCAACGCAGAGGCAATGTTTGACGATATGCAGGCGCAAGGCGCACGCATCCCAGGCGAGCGCCGATATCGACAGCGGCGCCAGAGTGAGCAAGACGGCGTAGAGATCCCCAGGATGTTATACGACGAAATAGTGGCGCTGTGCGATTAGCGCCGGATTGATGCCCCCGCGCCGGCAACACGGCGCGGGGAGAGACTTATCCTGCCGGAGCCAGATCGCTGTGCAAGCGCTTGCGCCACACCGGTTTGATATCCCAGCGGGCGAAGTGTTTCGCCTCTTTACCCGGCTGCACCTGATGCCACATGTCCTCTTGCCACCGGATCGGTTCCTTTCCTCGCAACGTTGGGCGGGTCTGTTTAATCGTCCGTTGCAAGACGCTCGCTTCTTCTGCAGTAATGTTCGGCGCCTGTCTGGCGGCGTCCAGCGCACGGTTTCCCAACGGCTCCATCACCCGATACAGCACGTTGACCTGCTGCTGCGTCGCTCGCTGATTAGTGCTCATGCCATTACCCGACCAACCGTCGAAATTTTCACCGGGATCGTCCCCCTGCGCGCGATACTCGTTGCCTGGCCCTTCGACGATATTCCATCCTTGCCAGGTCACCAGGGTATGTAATCCATCACGATCCTGCAGGTTTTTATTCTTGATCTGTTTAAGCACCTCAGCGCGGTTTGGCACACCGATCAGATCCATAAACTCGTCCAGCGCGTTCCAATGCTGCCCCGCCACCAGACCATTCCAGACATTACGTAAACAGTTCCAGGGAATGGTGTGATGCCAGGTCAGCGTGATATGCGGTTTGGTTGATGCATGTTGCCAGCGGTTCGGTTCACTGCCCCTATCGCCTCTTATGATCCCATCGACTTCTAATGGCATAGCTGCCCCTCTTCTGGCTGAGATGAAGAATATGCGCAAGGCCGGTGGCCCGGTTGGCATAAAACGTCAGCTAAAATCGTAGCAGCTCAGACTGAGATGGCAATAAAACGCCAGGCGCGCTCTGCAAACCGCAGAACGCGCCCGAGAACGGTGGGCTTGAGAAGGATTATCTGACTACCATCACCGAAATATTGGCATGGCGCACAATGGCGGCGGCATTAGACCCCAGCAGATAGGTTTTCACGCTCGGGCGGCGCGAACCGATGATGATCAGATCGGCGTCGATCTCTTCCGCCAATTCCAGCGCTTGATCGCGCGCGGAGCCAAAGCTGACGGTGTAATTGAGGCGATCCAACGGCAGATCGATTTCTGACATGATTTGCTTCAGTTTCTCCACCGCCTTCACTTCCGCCTGATTCTCAAACTCCTTGAGACCGAACGAATAGGCAGTAACAAAAGCCGAAGCATCCGGCAGCGCATGGAAGAAATGCACCTTAGCGCCGGACATCTTCGCCAAATACTCCACATGCTTCAGCGCATGCTCGGTCAACAAATCTTCTTCAATATCGATCGGCACTAAAATAGTCTTGTACATATCACGTCCTTTCTATGTAAACCGGGTGCCTACAGAGTACTGCCGCGCACGGGGGCGGTGAACCGCTTTATCACGCTTTTGTGATCGGAGGTAAATACTGATAAGGACAATGCTTAATTTAACAAAATATAAACATCGCACCGCTAACTGATAGGCGATTAATTATTTATTCCTCACAATTAAATCAGCTGTAAATAAACCGCTTTGGCGGTGGCGGCGGTCTTATTGGCGACAGAAAGTTTTTTAATCGAGTTGCCTATATGGAAATTGACCGTGCGTTCGCTTATCCCCATCAACAGCGCAATCTCTTCCGCCGTTTTCCCTTCGCTGCACCAGCGCAAGATGTCTTTTTCGCGCAGCGTCAGCACATCTTTTATCGCGTCGTCGTTCACCGATATCAAAGCTTCCCGCAGCGTTTTATGAGCGGTTTGCGCTAGCCAAAGGAAAAAGGTTTCATTTGCCGCCCGCGCTTGCGGCGTTTGCTCCGGTAACGCCCTGCCGGCAAACGTCAGGATCCCCAGCCGGCCATAGCAATCCTTGACCGATTGCGACCAACCTGCACACAGGCCGAACTGCGCCATACGCCGCCAAAGCGCTGGCCGTTCGTGATAAAAGCTTTCGTCCCACGGGAACTGCAGCGTGGAATGGTGAGCGCGCTCAATAACCGGATCCTGCAAATACGTCCGCTGCCGCCGATAATCCTCGAGATAGTTCGCTGAAAAATTCCCTTCGATCAGCATTTTGGGTCGGCTTGCCGGATAACAGGAAAACACGATGTAGGAGAAATAATCAAACCCCAATGCCTCAGCGCAGGGCCCCAGCTGCGTCAGAAAACGTTCGCGATCGGCCAAGCTGCCCATCACCTCCGCCATGAGCCGTTGAGTGCGGATATTCATAACGCAGGTTCTCCAGATAGCGATGCCGATTTATTAATAGGTCAGGCTCACTATAGAATATCGCGGCCCGACGCCAGTAGCCGTTTCATATAATAAAAAATGCCAACGCTATAACGAAAAAGCTATTCTCCAGCTTATTTCTCCTTTTCGGCATCGTGCAGATAACAGAGTTGCCGGATAGCGTAAACCTGTCATTTCTGTCATGGACAGCGCCACCTGTCCGCCATTACTTTTTCTGTGGGCCTGAGTTTGATGAATAACCGACGCCATACCGAAAATAATGGGGGCGTGCCACGATAAAAACGAACCTGTCAGGAATACAGAATGAGATTAACGGGCTATAACAGTCAGCTTTTCCCGCTTTACCTGATGGCAATCGGTACCTTCGCCATCGGCACTGACACTTTTATCGTCGCCGGCGTGCTCAGCGACATTTCCGACACCTTTGCCGTCAGCATCGCGCAAACGGGGCAGTTGATATCGGTATTCGCGCTGGCATACATGCTATTCGCACCACTGACCGCCTGGCTGCTTGGCAACGTCAACCGCAAGCGTATCCTGCAGTTGGCGCTGGTGCTGTTCATCGCCGGCAACCTGGCCTGCGCCTGTGCCACCAACTACCTGCAGGTCTCGGTCGGCAGAGTGCTGGCGGCCTTAGGGGCGGCCTGTTATACGCCGCAGGCCGCCGCCGCCGCGGTGGGGCTGGTGGAGGAAAAACGCCGCGGTCTGGCCATTTCCATCGTCTATGGGGGTATGACATTGGCTATTGCGCTCGGCATTCCGTTTGGCACTTTTCTCGCCAAACTGATCGGCTGGCGCGAAGTCTTCCTGTTCATCGCCCTGCTGGGGGCGATTGCATTGCTGGGCCTTTCGCTGGCGCTACACACCCTTGCGCCGCCAGATAAACATTCGCTCAAAAAGCGGCTCGCCCCGCTGCGGCAAAAGGCGGTACTGACCACGCTGCTAATTACATTTTTTGCCGTTTGTTCAGAACATATCGTTTATAGCTACGTCAGCGTATTGCTGATAAATACCCGTTTTGGCCCGGAGGCGATCCTCCCCCTTGCACTGCTGATATTCGGCGTCGGCGCCGCGATCGGGAATGTTGCCTCCGGTGTACTGACCGACGCCCTCGGCAGCAAGTTCGTGCTGCTGCTTTCTGTGACGATCCAGACGCTGTCCCTATTCCTGCTGACCTTCTATATTGCCTCCCCCTGGTGGGTGCTGGCCCTCTTTCTGGCCTGGGGCATCACCGGCTGGATGTATCTGGTGCCGATCCAGCACCGCTTATTGTCGCTGCCAAACCACGTTGGCGCGTTGGCCGCGTCACTCAACAGTTCGGTGCTGTACGCCGGTATCGCAGCGGGCGGCATGCTGGGCGGCCTGACGCTCTATGCGTTGCCGGCCCATTATCTGCCGCTGTTTTCTCTGCCACTCGGCGCCACCGCCCTGTTGCTGACGCTGATCTTTTTTCAAAAGGAAACTCACAACGAATGAGCTATGGGCGGCTTTCCCCGCTTTTTCCGCAGCTCATTTTACGCAGCCTTCCTTTCAGCGCTTGGGCTACACTGCCGATAGCCCTAATGCGCTGATAAGGAAAAACAATGCGCTATTTACCTCTGTTGACTCCCAGGCTGATCCTGCGCCCCTTCACGCCCGACGATCTGCCCCATTTTACCGCTTACCGCAGCCATCCTGACGTGGCGCGCTATCAGAGCTGGAGCGACTACAGCGCGGCCGATGCGCAGGCCTTTTTCGAACGGCAGCGGCGGCTCGAGTTCAACCGTGACGGCAGCTGGTTTCAACTGGCGGTCGAGCGCCGCGAGGACGGCGCGTTGCTCGGCGATGTCGCGGTACATTTCTTCGATGCAGGGCGCCAGGCTGAGCTGGGCGTGACTTTCGCACCCGGTCACCAACGTCAAGGGCTGGCGCATGAGGCACTGAGCGCCGTCATCGCTCTGTTGTTCGGGCCGCTGGCGAAACACCGCATTACCGCGGTGGTGGACGCGCGTAATCTTCCCGCCATCGCGCTGTTCGGCAAGCTGAATTTTCGGCGCGAGGCCTATTGGCGGCAAAACGTGTTTTTCAAAGGCGCATGGGGCGACGAATTCGGTTTCGCCCTGCTGCAAGGTGAATGGCGGGAGAATGCAAAACATGACGCTGCTGAATAAATACCTTGAGCAATACCAGTTCTCGGAGCGGCATGCGATCGCCATCGCCGCACCGCCGGCCCGGATCCTGGCGGCCGTGGCCGCTTACGATCCCAAGCACGATCGCTTCTTCCGCAGCATGATAGCACTGCGCGAATTGCCCGCGCGGCTGATGCCACGCCAAACGCCCAGCCCGCCGCCGTTTGGCCTGCATAACTTTTGCCTGCTTGAGCAGGATGGAACATCTCTGGTCTATGGCCTGATCGGCCGCTTTTGGCAGGCCGAATACGGTCTGGAGGACGTCGCCGACGGGCCGGGATTTCTGGCCTTCGCTCAGCCCGGCGTCGCCAAACTGGCGCTGGGTTACGTCGTAAACCCTTTGCCGGACGGCCGCTACCGCCTGGTAACGGAAACGCGCATCTTCTGCCCCGACGACGCCAGCCGACGGCGGTTCACCCCCTACTGGTATACTATTCGCCTGGTCAGCGGGTTGATACGCCGCCGTATGTTGCGCGAAATCAAAAATGCCAGCGAGGTCACAGCGCATAATCATTCATAGAATGAATGCATTTAGGAGCATTCCCAGAGCATGCCTCAAGCAATAAGGTTATTTATTAACCATTACAAGATGCATTGAGAAGCCATTAGCCCCGCCCCCTGCGGGGCTTTTTTCATCTAGTCGCCGTTTAACCCGGGAAACACCTGCATAAACAGGAAGGTACAAGGCTTGCGCTGATGCTGATTGATCTGTGGCACCAGCCGGGTGAAATGCTCAGTCTGGCAATGCACATCCAGGGCGGCGCGATCCGGCCAGCTTTCGATAAAAATAAAATGCCCGGGGTCCTGCTGGTCGATACACAGCTCATAACTGATGCACAGCGGCTCCTGCCGGGTTTTCTCCACCAGCTCGCGATACCATGGCATAACGGTTTCAATATGTTCCGGGTGGATAAAATCTTCAGCGATGACCTTCAGCATGTTCACTCCTGCATTCTGTTTTACCGTGCTTCACCTTATCTCTCCCCCTCACGAGATGAAAGCGTCACTCTCCGGGCCTATCACCGGGTTACCAATTCGGTGATAGCGCACACAGATCTCGACCAAAGCGCTTGAACGCGCCATAGCCCTGTGTGAACTTTTGATTAACAAAAAAACAACACACCATTCACCACGGTGATATTTGCACCAACCTGCCGAGCCGATACGCGGCGTTTTTTTCACACCCAAAGGCCTGACCATTAGTCCTTTAGACCTTTAAGGCTCGCGCAGTAAATTCGCTGTTGCCGTCGTGTTGCGGGCAACAGCGCCAGGACGGTCCTGCGACCGACGCTTGTCATTCTCAAAAGAGAGGTTAACGCCAGTGAATCACACTACCTATACCGCTCCTGCGCTCAACGCTGCTATTCGCAAAACCTGGCGCAGACTGGTGCCATTGATGTTCGCCATGTACTTTGTCGCCTTTATCGACAGGGTTAACGTCGGTTTTGCCAAGGACGCGATGGCTATCGATATCGCGCTGTCCCAATCCGCCTTTGCGCTCGGCGCCGGGATATTTTTTGCCGCCTATGCGCTGTTCGGCATCCCGGCCAACCTGCTGATGAACCGCTGGGGCGCTAAACGCTGGCTCAGCGCCACCACTGCGCTGTGGGGGGCGCTGTCGGCCTGCACCGGGCTGGTGACCAATGAACAGCAGTTTATCGTCCTGCGATTTCTGCTGGGGATCGCCGAGGCCGGGTTTTACCCCGGCATCCTGCTGCTCGCGTCGATCTATTTTCCCAATAAGGTGCGCGCCTCGGTCATTGGCATTTTCGTGCTCGGCGTGCCGGCGGCCCTGACGCTCGGCTCCCCGCTGTCGGGGGCACTGCTGGAGATGCACGGCGTGCTGGGTAAGCCCGGCTGGTTCTGGATGTTCGTGCTGGAAGGGTTGCCGGCCATCGTCCTCGGCGTCTTCGCCTTTTTCTATCTCGACGATAGCCCGCAACAGGCTCGCTTTCTGACCGAGGAAGAACGTACGGCGCTGGTCGCACAGTTGGCCGATGAACGTCGACAAACCGAGACCAGCAGCATCAAAGCGGCGATGAGAAGCGGCAAAGTTTGGCATCTGGCGTTGATCTACGGCACCCTGCAAATTGGCGTGTACGGCCTGATGTTTTTCCTACCGTCGCAGGTCGCCTCGCTGATGGGCACCCATCTCGGCTTCAAGGCCTCGTTGGTGGCCGCCATTCCTTGGGCATTCTCTGCGCTGGGCGTCTATTTCCTGCCGCGCTATGCCGACAGAAACACCGCCAGAAGATTGCCGATCGCCGTCGGCTGCATGGTCGCGGCGGCGCTGGGGTTGGTGGTCTCTTCCTATGCCGGCCCTTTGCTCGCTATCGCCGCACTGAGCTGTTGTGCAGTCAGTTTCCTGGCGGTACAGCCGATTTTCTGGACGTTTCCCGCTCAGGTGCTCACCGGCCCGGCGCTGGCGGCCGGCATCGGCTTTTGCACCACGCTCGGCGCCGCGTTCAGCTTCTTAGCCCCGCTTATCCGCACCGAGGCAGAAGAGCGTTTTCACAGCCCACATGCCGGGCCGCTGGTGCTGGCCGCCTTTTCGCTGCTGTGCGGCGCGCTGTTGTGGGCGCTCAGAAACCGGCGCGCCGACGTGAGTAAACAAGACGCAAAGATTACCGGATAGCGATGCATTATTTAGTCATTATTGAACCTGCGGATGTGACACTGGCACTCAGCCCCCTCGCCCGCAGGTGTTAAATGGATGAATTGACGCATATTATCGCCAAATACAGTCCGGAGCCGGAAATGTTGCTGCTGCTGATTTTCCTGTTTGCGCTGGGTAAATCCGTGATCTTCGTTTCCTCCGTCCTGCCGCCTGCCTCGGTCACGCTGCTGATGGGCATCGTTGCGGGCAAGCACGCGCTGCCTGTCGGCACCGTTTGGGCGGCTATCACCCTCGGAGCCGCGCTGGGATCGATCTTGTCGTTCCACTGCGGCGCGCTGCTATGCCGCCGCGACCTTGGCAGCCGGCTACCGGCACGTTTTCATGCACCGCTGCACAAAGCCCAGCGCGCCCTGCAAAAAAGAGGGCTGCCGTTGCTGTTCGCCTCGCGTTTTCTGGCGGTAATGCGCTATACCGTACCGCTGATGGCCGGGATGCTGAAGCTGCCGCTGGGGCGCGTCTATGCCACCGCCGCACTCTCGGCCGCCGCCTGGGCGCTGATCTTGATGTCGGCGGCGCATTTGTTCCCCATTTCTTGACCTGAAAGATTCTTGGGCAAATGACCGCCCCATGCGCCGACGTTGCGCCAGCGCACAGCCTCTCTTGCCGTATAAAGTACCGTGCAACACTGCAGTTTGCGCCAGCTCACCTTTCTGAACATCAGTCGAAAAATGCGATTTTTTTTGCAGAATGCGCGCTTAAAACGGCGCAATGAGGGAACAATCGGAGAAAAGCCTGAGCTGTAACACGCTGATTTGGTTGGTGGGTCGTACAGGGTTCGAACCTGTGACCAATTGATTAAGAGTCAACTGCTCTACCGACTGAGCTAACGACCCAACGCAGTAAATTGTCCTCCTCACCTCAGCCGCTGTCAAACGCTTACACTCATTACTTTTTCTCATGCGAGTTTTGCAACCCTTTGTTTAATCAACGAGATAAGCCACATAAGGTCTGTTAATCCCACGTTTTGAAGAGTAACCTTCCGCTCCCTGAACGTCCGATTTGCCTCTTCCGTGTAAAGATTGATCGACTTTTATCCCACGTATAAATGTTGTAAACATGTTGCACAAAGGTGGCGTTATTGCACTACCTTACTAAAGCCGGGCCAACCGGATAAATGTATAAAAAAGAGCCACTTCAGAGCTCGCGATTTCACTAATGACAGGTAAAACAGGACATCATCAGATGGTAGATCACTCTAAAATAGCGACTGACGCGACGCCCGCTTCAGAAGATCATCTACGGCGAAACCTCACTAACCGACATATTCAACTGATCGCTATCGGCGGCGCCATCGGCACCGGCCTGTTTATGGGTTCCGGGAAAACTATCAGCCTGGCCGGCCCTTCGATCATTTTCGTGTACATGATCATCGGCTTTATGCTGTTCTTCGTGATGCGCGCCATGGGCGAACTGCTGCTGTCCAACCTGGAATACAAATCGTTCAGCGATTTCGCTGCGGACCTGCTCGGCCCGTGGGCCGGGTTCTTCACCGGCTGGACCTATTGGTTCTGCTGGGTGGTCACCGGCATCGCCGACGTCGTGGCGATCACCTCCTACGCCCAGTTCTGGTTCCCCGAGCTGTCGCAATGGATCGCTTCGCTGCTGTGCGTACTGTTGCTGCTCGGCCTTAACCTGGCGACGGTGAAGATGTTCGGCGAAATGGAGTTCTGGTTTGCGATGATCAAAATCATCGCCATCGTCGGGCTGATCGTCGCCGGGCTGGTGATGATCGCCATGCAGTTCCAATCTCCGACCGGCACCGTGGCCTCATTCACCCATCTGTGGAATGACGGCGGCATGTTCCCGAAAGGTATCAGCGGCTTCTTCGCCGGCTTCCAGATTGCGGTATTCGCCTTCGTCGGCATTGAGCTGGTGGGCGCCACTGCCGCAGAAACCAAGGATCCGGAGAAATCGCTGCCGCGCGCCATCAACTCGATTCCGATCCGCATCATCATGTTCTACGTGTTCTCCCTGATCGTCATCATGTCGGTGACGCCGTGGAACTCCGTGGTGCCGGACAAGAGCCCGTTCGTTGAACTGTTCGTGCTGGTCGGCCTGCCGGCCGCGGCCAGCGTGATCAACTTCGTAGTGCTGACCTCCGCCGCCTCTTCCGCCAACAGCGGCGTGTTTTCCACCAGCCGCATGCTGTTCGGACTGGCGCAGGAAGGCGACGCGCCAAAATCGTTCGCCAACCTGTCCAAACGCGCGGTGCCGGCCAACGGCCTCACTTTCTCCTGCATCTGCCTGCTGGGCGGCGTGGTGCTGATTTACCTGATCCCGAACGTGATGACGGTCTTCACCCTGGTGACCACCGTATCGGCGATTCTGTTCATGTTCGTCTGGAGCATCATCCTGTGCTCGTACCTGGTCTACCGTAAACAGCGCCCGGCGCTGCACCAGAAATCGATCTACAAGATGCCGGCCGGCAAGCTGATGTGCTGGGTATGCATGGCTTTCTTCGTGTTCGTGCTGGTGCTGCTGTCACTGCGCGAAGACACTCGTCAGGCGCTGATCGTCACCCCGCTGTGGTTCATCGTGCTCGGCCTGTCTTACGTCTTCCTGCGCAAGAAGAAAACCGCATGATGCAAAAAGGGGCGGATCCCTCCGCCCCTTTCTTCTTTCGACACCCCTGCGCTAGTCCGCTTCCGTCGCCACCGCCGCTTTATCCTTGCGCCGCACGCGCAGCTCGCTGACCACCACGCCAATCACGATCAACGCGCCCCCCAATAACGCCACGCCCGGCAAACGCTCCCCGGCCAACCGCCCGACGATGCCCGCCCAGACCGGTTCGCCGGCGTAAATCACCGTGGCCCGCGTCGGCGAAACGCTGCGCTGCGCCCAGTTCATGGTCAGCTGAATCAAGGCACTGGCCAGCCCCAGCCCAATGGCGCTGTACAGCAGGTAATCCGAATACGGCGGCGGCGACTCGCCAGTCGGTGCCATCATCAAAAATGAGGTCAGCGAGGCGGTCGCCAGTTGCACGATGGTCACTCGGCGGATATTGACCTTGCCGGCGAAAGCGCCGATCAGAATGATCTCTGCCGCCATGCCCAGGGTACCGGCCAGCGTCAGAATTTCACCGAGGCTCAGCGTCATGTCGGTGCTGCTCGGTGCCGCCAGCAGCATCAGGCCGGTAAAGGCCAACAGAATGCCGATCCACGACATGATGCCGGGGAACCGCCCCAGCACCAGCCATTGCAACAGTGGCACGATCGGCACGTACATGGCGGTGATAAACGCCGATTGGCTGCTGGTGATGGTCTGCAGGCCGACGGTTTGCATGCTGTAACCGAACATGATCGCCAGCCCGATCAGCACGCCCGCCTTCAGTTCATACAGGGTCAGGCCACGCAGGACGCGCAGCGAAAACAGCGTCAGCGCCAGCGTGGCGGTGGCGAAACGCAGGCCGACGAAAAAGAACGGCCCGCTGACCTGCATTGCGTGATGCACCGCCAAAAAGGTGCCGCCCCAGATCATGGTGATAAAAATCAGCACCGCTTCCGGCAACCGGATTTGCGGAACCACGGCGGAAATAAAGGATTTTTTTGCTGCTGACACCGGCTTGCCCTTCCTGCTGAGTGCAATATAATGCACAGATCCTGCCAGTATGAGATAAAGTCCGGCGATGAGCAATACGGCGCATAACGCAAAAACCGATCCCCCCAAGGTGCTGCAGTACCTGAGCAGCAATCTGCGCGGCTACCGCCAACAGACGGGCCTGAGCCAGATGGCGCTGGCCGAGCTTTCCGGCGTCAGCCGCCGCATGCTGGCGGGCATCGAGGCCGGCGATCGCAACGTCAGCCTGGCAGTGCTCGACAAGATCGCCGCCGCCCTGGCGATTTCCTTTACCGATCTAATCCAGGCGCCGGAAGCGCGCGGCAGCCAACTGGTGGGGGAATTGGCCTGGCAAGGCGTGCAACCGGGCAGCCAAGCGCTGTTCGCCGCCAGCGTACCGGCGCGGCAGCGGGCTGAGCTGTGGGAATGGACGCTGATGCCGGGCGAGCGCTATGACTCTGCGCCGGACCCCGAAGGCTGGAGCGAAATGATCTACGTGATTGCAGGCACTCTGACGCTGGAGCTGGAACAAGATACACTGACGCTCACCGCCGGCACCGCGCAAACCTTCAACAGCGATCAGCGCTACGCTTACGCCAATCACGGCGATCTCCCCCTGCGCTTTATCCGCAACGTCGCCTTCTGACTGCCCGCCGGCCCGCACCGGCGGCGGATGTCGTGTCGCTGTCGTGCCGCTGTCGTGGCGCCGCCTCCCCGCTCGCCCTACACTGAATGACAGTGACAACGAACTCAGGAGTGCACCATGCAAAAGTACCGCATCAGGCCATTACGCTTGGAAAAAGGCTGGTCGCAAGAGCAGCTGGCGACGATCGCCGGCCTCAGCACCCGCACCGTCCAGCGGATTGAAAACGGTGAACAGGCCAGCCTGGAAACCTTGACCGCGATCGCTGCCGCGCTGGGCGTGCAGGTCAGCGATCTCAATGCGCAGCCGCAACAGGCAATGGAGGAAGAGACGCCTGAGGAACAGCGCATTCGTCGCCAGGTCGCGGCAGAAGGCAAACTGCTGAGCATGGCGGTGCGTTTCGCCGTAATTGGCGTGATGCTGTTCGCCATTAACTGGTTTACCCATCCGCAATATCTCTGGTCGCTGTGGGCGATCGGCGGCATGAGCCTCGCCTTGATCATGCGGGCGGTGCGCACCCTGCTGCTGCGCAATGTCTTCAGCCGCTGGCAGGAACAACGGCTGGCGCATAAGTTGCGCCGCTTGCCCTGAATCCGCCATTCGGCAGAACCAAATTCGTCATTCGCTTCTATGCTTATCAAGGGTTTTTGTTAATCATCTGAGCGGGAGTACGGAACATGACGAAAGTGTTGGTGCTTTATTACTCAATGTACGGCCATATCGAACACTTGGCGCAGGCGGTGGCCGAAGGCGCGAATCGGGTTAACGGCGTGGACGTGACGATTAAACGCGTGCCGGAAACCATGACGCCGGAGGCCTTTGCCAAAGCCGGGGGCAAACAACATCAGCAGGCGCCGGTCGCCAGCCCGCAGGAACTGGCGGACTATGACGGCATTATTTTCGGCACGCCGACCCGCTTCGGCAATATGGCCGGGCAGATGCGCACCTTCCTCGATCAGACCGGTGGCCTGTGGGCCTCCGGCGCGCTATACGGCAAGGTAGGCAGCGTCTTCTCCTCCACCGGCACCGGCGGCGGCCAGGAACACACCATCAGTTCCACCTGGACCACGCTGGCGCACCACGGGTTCATCATCGTGCCCATCGGCTATGCCACGCCAGAACTGTTTGACGTTTCTCAGGTGCGCGGCGGGACGCCGTACGGCGCGACCACCATAGCCGGCGCCGACGGTTCTCGGCAACCGAGTAACGAAGAGTTGACCATTGCCCGCTATCAGGGCGAGCACGTGGCAAAAATCACCGCCAAGCTGAAAAGTTAAGCACCCTTCTACGCCTGTGATTCAAAGGGCCGCGCATTCGCACGGCCCCATCTTGTTGCCAACTCGCGGCAAGGTTAGAATGCCCCTCCCCCGGCCATTCAGCGTCTGAAGGTCCGGCTCGAATTCGTTCTGCCCGTCGCTCGTCAGCTTTAAGCGCGAGGACGGGCGTTCTGTTTTTTGCGCACAGCGAAGGGAATAAGTCAGTGTCTAAAGATTTTGATGAACTAATAAGAGACATGGATCTTATTATTGAAAATGTAGACAGCTTCAAGGCTCTGGCTCCGCGCGCGCCCGAGCCGGCTCCGGCCCCGCCGCCGCCGGTTCATCACTACGACTCGTTCTGCGAGAACATCGCGCTGAAAGTGGTATTGAAGGTGCTGCTGTCTTCGGTAGACAAAATAGTCAAAGTGCAGATCGCCAACAAGGTTGAGCAAGAGATCGCCCAGATCGAACAGCAGGTGGTGCGCGCCGGCGGCGGCCCGGTTTCACCGGACGATCTGGCGCAGATGACGCACTATGTGCGCCGCACGGTCAACGATCTGCTGGAATAACCTCCTTTGAAACGGCGTCTGTTGGACGCCGTTTTCCTTTCTGCCGCCTTCCGATCAACAATAGCTGTATCAAGGCTGACACATTCACAACACGAATGTGTTGCATTGTTGTATTCGTTTCACTGCGATAAGTTTAATTCACTGTAAATATATACAGTATTTTTTAACTTATTGAGGATATGAATATGCGCTTTAACAACAAGATGCTGGCCCTGGCCGCCCTGCTATTCGCCGCACAGGCGTCGGCCGACACGCTCGAATCCATCGACAACTGTGCGGTCGGCTGCCCGACCGGCGGCAGCAGCAACGTGTCGATCGTGCGTCATGCTTATACGTTGAATAACAACAGCACCACCAAGTTCGCCAACTGGGTGGCCTATCACATCACCAAAGACACGCCAGCCAGCGGCAAGACGCGCAACTGGAAAACTGATCCGGCACTCAACCCGGCGGATACCCTGGCACCCGCCGATTACACCGGCGCCAATGCGGCGTTGAAGGTCGATCGCGGTCATCAGGCGCCGCTGGCCTCGCTGGCGGGCGTTTCCGACTGGGAATCGCTTAACTATCTGTCCAACATCACGCCGCAAAAGTCCGATCTGAATCAGGGCGCCTGGGCACGGCTGGAAGATCAGGAGCGCAAGCTTATCGATCGCGCCGATATCTCCTCGGTCTATACCGTGACCGGGCCACTGTATGAGCGCGATATGGGCAAACTGCCGGGCACCCAGAAAGCGCACACCATCCCCAGCGCCTACTGGAAGGTGATTTTTATCAACAACAGCCCGGCGGTGAACCACTATGCCGCTTTCCTGTTCGATCAGAACACGCCAAAAGGCGCCGACTTCTGCCAATTCCGCGTGACGGTGGACGAGATCGAGAAACGCACCGGCCTGATCATCTGGGCCGGTCTGCCGGACGACGTGCAGGCCTCGCTGAAAAGCAAGCCCGGCGTCCTGCCGGAGTTGATGGGCTGCAAAAACTGACGAAAAACCCGCCGAGGCGGGTTTATTTTTCACTCGGGCGCCGGGGGGTTACTCCGTCAGCGCCTTTTGCGCCGCAGCCAACTCACGCTGGCGGGATGACGCCACCGCGTGATCGCGCGCCAGCAGCGTATACACCGTCGGCAGCACAAACAGGGTGAACAGCGTGCCCACCAGCATGCCGGACACGATCACCAATCCCAGGCCGAAGCGGCTGGCAGCCCCGGCGCCGCTGGCAAACAGCAGCGGAATCAAGCCGAACACCATCGCCCCGGTGGTCATCAGCACCGGCCGCAGGCGAATTTTCGCCGCCTGCAAAATCGCGGCGCGCCGCGTCAGTCCCTGATGCATCTGCAGTTCGTTGGCGAACTCCACCATCAGAATACCGTGCTTGCTGATCAGCCCAATCAGGGTCACCAGCCCGACCTGGGTGTAGATGTTCATCGTGGCGTAACCCAACGCCAACGGCAATAAGGCGCCGCAGATCGACAGCGGCACGGTGATGAGGATAATCAGCGGATCCTTCAGGCTCTCGTACTGCGCCGCCAGCACCAGATAGATGATCACCAGCGCCGCCAGGAACGCAAATGCCAGCGCATTGCCTTCCTGGGTATATTGGCGCGAATCCCCCTGCCAGTCGTGGCTAAACTCGGCCGGCAGCGCATTGGCCTGCCGTTCAAGGAAGGCCACCGCTTCGCCCATCGAAACGCCGGGCGCGGGAATGGCCTGCAGGGTGGCGGCGTTCTGCTGATTAAACTGGGTCAGCTTGTTCGGTTCGACTTTAACGGCCACCGACACCACGGTGGAGAGCGGCACCAGCGTATTGTCCTGCGAGCGGACGTACTGCCGCGCCAGCGCCTGCGGCGTCAGCCTCTGTTCACGCAGGCTCTGCGGGATCACGTCATAGGCACGTCCATCCATACCGAAGCGGTTGAGGTAGTTTTCCCCCACCAGCACCGCCAGCGATTCGCCGATGTCGCTCATGCGGATCCCCAGACTGTTGGCCTTGGCACGATCGATATGCACCTCCGCCAGCGGGTTGTTGTAGTCCAGATCGCTGTCCACTACCATAAACAGACCGCTGTTTCTGGCGTTCTGCTTCACCTCTTCGAGGGTACGATACAGCTGCGGGTAGTCCTGCGGCGTGCGCAGCACCATCTGCACCGGCAGCCCGCCGGTGGAGCCCGGCAAGGCGGGCAGCTGGAAGGCGAAAATGCTGGTACCTTCGACGTCGTTCACCGCCCCTTGCAGATCGGCCTGCACCGCCGACGCCGAGCGCTCGCGCGCCTGCCACAGCGTCAGGTTGATGCCGCCGATGCCAGACGCCGTGCCGTCGCTGCCGTTGATGATCCAGCGGCTTTCGGTTTCCGGCATGCGGTTGTAGACTTCATCCAGCTTATAGGCGAAGCGCTCGACATAGTTCAGGTTAGCGTGCTGCGGCGCCTTGATGGCGGTCAGTACGATGGCCTGATCCTCGGTCGGAGCCAGCTCGCGCTGCGGCATCAGGTACAGCAGCGGCAGGCTGATCATCACCAGCAGCGCCAGCGTGCCGGTCAACCAACGGTGGTGCAGCGAGAAATCCAGCGCGCGCGCATAGCGCCGCGTAAGGCCGCCGAAGAACCACTCGGCGCCACGCGCCACGCGCCCTTCGCTCTGTTTGGCCGGCAGTAGAAGAGAGCTCATTACCGGCGACAGCGTCAGCGCCACCACGCCGGACACCACCACCGCGCCGGCCAACGTCAGCGCAAACTCGCGAAACAGCGCGCCGGTCAGCCCCCCCATCAGGCCGATCGGCGCATAGACCGCCGCCAGCGTCAGGGTCATGGCGATCACCGGCCCCGCCACTTCACGTGCGCCGATCATCGCCGCCGCCAGCGGCGTTTTCCCCTCTTCGATATGGCGATGCACGTTCTCCACCACCACGATGGCATCGTCCACCACCAGACCGATCGCCAGGACCATCGCCAGCAGCGTCAGCAAATTGACGCTGAAGCCGAAGGCCAGCATCAGCCCGGCGGCGCCAAGGATCGACAGCGGAATGGTCACCACCGGGATCAACACGGTGCGCAACGATCCCAGACACAGGTAGATCACCGCCACCACGATCGCCAACGCCTCGAGTAGGGTATGCACCACTTCATCGATCGAGGCTTGAATAAAGCGCGCGGTTTCAAACGCCAACGCCATCTTCACGCCCGGCGGCTGCATCTTGTCAATTGCCGGCATCAGGTGACGAATGCCGTCGACGATCACCAGCGGGTTGCCGGTCGGCGTGGGGAAAACACCGAGGAACACCGCCGGTTCGCCATCCATCAGCGCGCTGGTTTCCGTGGCCGCGGCGCCCAGCTCCACGGTGCCGACGTCTTTCAAGCGCACCAGGCCGTTGCCGTCGTTGCGCACCACCAGATTGCGGAACTCCTCCACGCTGGTGAGATCGGTATTCACCCGCACGTTGGCAACCACATACTGCCCTTTCACCTTGCCCGGCGCCGCCTGGTAGTTGTTGCGCCGCACCGCGTCGGCCACGTCGGCGGCGGTCAGGCCGCGGCCGGCCAGCCGATCGCTGTCCAGCCACAGGCGCATCGCCATTTTTTGCCCGCCGAACACTTCCACCTTGGCGACACCGTCAATGGTGGTGAACATCGGCTCCACCACCCGCGTCAGGTATTCGCTCAGCGCCGGCGTGGACAGCGTTTTACTGGAGAAGCCGACATAGGCCACAGCGGTCGCTTCACCGGCAGAGCGCTCAATCACCGGATCGTAAGCCTGCTCCGGCAGCTTGTAACGCACCTGGTTAACCTTGGCCATCACTTCGGTCAACGCCTGGGTGGAATCGCGGTTCAGCGCCATGCGCACCGTCACCACGCTGCGCCCCTGCACTGACGAGGAAGAAAGGTAGTCAACGCCCTCGACAGACGACACCGCCTGGGCGATCGGCTGCGTGACAAAGCCCTGCATCAGCTCGGACGACGCGCCGGGATAGTCGGTGCTGATGGTGATGGTTGAGTTTTCCAACAGCGGGTATTGGCGGACCGGCAGTTGGCTGAGCGCCAGCGCGCCGAACAGCAGGATCAGAGTGCTGACCACCAGCGCCAGCACCGGCCGACGCACGAACAGATCGGTAAATTTCATCGGTCTCTCCTCAGGAACCGGCCTGGGCGGCGTTCAACGTATCCTGCACCACCGGCTCAGCCGCCATGCCGTCGCTCAGCTTGAGCTGGCCCGAGGTCACCACCCGATCGCCTTCCTGCAGGCCGTTGACGATCTCGACACGCCCGTCATTGCGCTCACCCACGGTGACCGAGACGCGCTTAACCGTCATGCCCTTTTCACCCTGCTGCGCCAGGAACACGGTATCGCCGTATGCCGTATAGGTCAGCGCCGTTTCCGGCACCGTCAACACCGCCACGCGCTGCTGCTGCGTGACGCGAATGCCGGCGTACATGCCGGCCTTAAGCAGCCCCTGGCGGTTGGTCAACGTCGCCTGCACCTGCACGGTGCGGGATTTGCCGATCATCGGATCGATGGCGGTAATCGCGGCGGGGAAAGCGCGATCGGGATACGCGCCGACCAACACCGCCACCGCTTGCCCCGTCGCCAGCCCGGCGCTGCTTTGTTCGTCCAGCGAGAAGTTGACCCGCAGCGTATCGGCATCCACCAGGTTCGCTACCGCCTCGGCAGCGTTGAGGTATTGCCCTTCATGCACGCGGCGAATGCCGATGATGCCGGCGAACGGCGCGCGGATCGCCTTTTGCGCGATTTTGGCCTGCGTTTCCTGCACCGCACCGAGAGCCATATCCCGTTCAGCCAGCGCATCGTCCAGCTGCTGCCGCGCAGTGGCGTTGAGGTTCATCAACTTGCGCATGCGCGCCAACAGCAGATCGGCATTGCGCAATTGCGCCTGCAGACGCACCAGCTCAGCCTGCTCGACCGCATCGTTGAGCTGCACCAGCAGTTGCCCTTGCCGCACCGTTTGGCCGGATTCGAACAGAATGCGCGTGATGCGGCCGCTGGTCTCCGCCGCCACAGCCACCTGGCTGGCCGCCTCCAGCTCGCCCACGCCGGTGTAACTGCGCGCCGCCTGTACACGCAGGGCGGGCGCCAGCGCCACTTTCACCGGCGGATAGGCCGGCGTGCCTTCGTTTTGCCGCGCGGTGGATCGCATCGCAACGGCGGCGACAGCGAGCGCCGCCAGCAGCGCGGCAATAATGAGGTTTCGTTTCATCATGTAACGGTTTCTTCCTGATTTTACAGCCAAAGCCATCCTTCCCCCGACGCAGCGCAGGCAGGTGACGAGAGATGCCGGTTGCCAAGCCCGGCTGGCTGCACTATAAAACCTCAGGTTAACTTGAGGTCAAGCTGAGGAGCGTGGAATGGCAAGAAATGAACCGATTGACACCTATCGGCTATTGACCGTGGGGGAAGTGGCGAAGCGTAGCGGCGTGGCGGTATCCGCGCTGCACTTTTACGAAAGCAAGGGGCTGATTCAGGCAACGCGCAACGCCGGCAACCAGCGTCGCTACACGCCGGTGGTGTTGCGCTACATCGCGGTGATCAAAATCGCGCAAAGCGCGGGCATTCCGCTGGAGGAGATCCGCGCCACGCTGGGCAGTTTTCCCACCGGCAGCAAACTGACCTCCGAACAATGGGGGGTTTTGTCCTCCGCCTGGCGTAACACGCTGGATGAGCGCATTCAGCGGCTGACGGTGCTGCGCGACCATCTCGACAGCTGCATCGGCTGCGGCTGCCTGTCGCTCACCGACTGCCCGCTGCGCAACCCAAACGATATTTTGGGCCAACAGGGCGCCGGCGCGCATATTTTCGAACGCACGACGGAATAACCGATGAGCGAAGCAGGTTGCACACCGGTTATTCCGAGTCCGAGCCTCTCAGGGATAGATGATGTTCAACGTGGCCGAGGTGTTAATTTCTCCCTGCGTGACGCCATCGCGCTGATAAGGGTAATAATAAGCCCCCATGCCGATGATGAAGTGACTGTTCAGGCTGCCGCCTGCGGCGACGTGAAACAGTGAGGTGGCGCTGCCGCGATCGACGTTTGAAGGCGACAGTACCACCGGCGAACTCGGCATGTCGCGCTTGACCAGGCGCAGCCCCACCCCTTGCGCTCCGCCCGCATTGGCATTGGTCAACACGCTGGCGTCGGAGGCCAGCAGGTTATTGCTGGACAGGAACATCTCAACAGCGCGATCGGCGATGCCTTCCTGTTGCATGTTCTGGCAGCTGATGTTCAGCGAGAACGGCGTGTAGCCGGGTTGATTGTTATTAAGCACCTGCGCCACGCCCATTTTGGGCAATCTGACCGTCAGGCCGGCGTTGTCGAAACGGCAGGTGGTGGTTTTAGGCGCGTATTTGATGTTCATCGGTTGGCCGTACATATCGCGATCGTCATAAGGCCAATTGCCGGTAAGCAACCAGGTGAGCAGTTTTCCCACTTGAGCCAGCACCCAAAGCGGTAATTCCAGGATACTGATACCGGTCACATCGCTCACCAGTAAAACATCATCGAGCATCAAAGTATCGCCCGGTACTATCCGCCCATCCTTCGGCTTTTGCACCAGCGAATAACGAATGGTCATGGGTGAGTTTAACTCTGAAGCAGCATGTTCCCCTCGCCCCCTCAACGTTCTGTCGCCTATCTTGTTGGTGATTTCTGCGCGGACCCACTGTTGGCCATCGTTAAAACCGAAAATCGCGGCCTGCGAGTCTTTCGTCGGAAGTTTGATGGTGTAGGAAAAGTTGCTTTTGGACTTGCTGCAGTTAAAGGTGCCGGTGTACTGGGTATTGTATTGCGCCTCCCATACCGGCGTATTGGCGTTCAGCTTATCGGAGAGATCGACGAAAATCGGCGACGCAAACTCCACCCCCTTGCCATAGCAGGAAGCATAGCTATAGCCGCTGAACAGCCCAGACAGCAGCAGCAAAAAAATCAGCCTGATCATAGGTTCGGTTATCCTGTATTAGCGGCAAACGCCGGGCGACGCGTCAAGCGCCAGGGTCGGTTTGGCGATACGGCAACTGCCGTCGCGCAGTTGCACCGTTAACGCCGTCGGCGGCTGTTCGGCGCGCAGATACAACACGCTGGCCTGGCCGACAAAGCCTATCGACCGGCCGTTTTCATCCAGCACTTCGGCGCCGAACGGCAGCGGTGCGCCATCGGCGCGCTGCGCCCGCAGCTGGAATGGCCGACGCTGGTCGGTCTCGAATTTCAGGTAGCTGACCGCGCCGTAGTAAGGCACATGGTTGGCAACGTTGCCGCTGATTTCCGCCCCGCTGCTGTGGCCGGTATCCGATAGCGTGACCGAATTTTGCCGGTACGGCGTGGCATAAGGCACCAGCGCCAAACCCTGCGCGTTGGTCACGATGCTTTCGTCGCCGTTGACCATAAGCCCTGCGGCCTGCGGCGCCTCGACCACCGTCATGGTGTTGCCGATTTCGTTCGACGCCAGCACATGCCAAGGGATCGCTACCAGGCTGCCGCGCGCGCTGAGGCCGCTCTGGCGATAGTCGTTGCCTTCGCTGTAGGAGGCGCCAAGCGTCGAAACGCGGGTACGATAGGCCGTATTGACGCTGGCCATGTTGTCGCCGCCGCTGCGATTACTGCCGCTCAGCGAATAGCTCAGGCGGTTGGATTCCAGGGCATTGCCGCTCAGGCTGACCGTACTTTGCTGATAGTGAGAGTCCGTCGCCGACAGGCCGGTGCTGAGGTAGGCGTTGTTATCGAACACCGACAGCGGCAGGCTGAACGACAGGTAATAACGCGTCTCTTCCTCACGCTGGCTGTTACGCACCCGGCTGGCGGAAACGGAGTAGCTGACGCGCCCCAAATTGTTGGAATACCCCAGCTGGTATTCGCGGCTTTTCGCATTGGCCGTCCAGTAATCGCGCTGGGAGCCGGAGAAGAACAGCGTGCCCCACCCTTCGTTAAGACGCTGGTTCAGGTTAAGCGTGAAGGTATTTTTCGGCCGAGCGGAACGCAGCGCATCCCAGGTGTTCATATCCAGCTCGGACAATCCCTCCTCGTCGCGCCAGCGATCAAACTGCCGTTCCAGCTGGCGGTAGCCATCATTGGAGTAAATGGCGTCGGTAAAACTGTAGTAACCGCGAGTGGAGTAGCGATAAGCCGCCAGCGTGAAGTTGGTCGCGGTGACATCAAGAAATTTACTGTAGGCGATACGGAAACTCTGCCCGCTTTCACGGCGGTTTTTCAGGCGGGTATCGGCATGCGTCAGGTCGATGGACACCGCCCCTATCGGCAGGTTCCAGCCGCTGCCGAGCAGCCAGGCCTGATAATCGTCGCTCAAAATGCTGCCGGCATAACCGGTTACCAGGTTGTTGAAACCGTACTGCAGGGTGCCTTGCACAAAGCCGGGATCATAATCGGTATTGCTTTCGTTAACCTTGCCGGCCAGTACGCTGTATTGGCTGACGCCCTGTTTCAACATGTTGGGTACGGCGGAAAACGGTACGCTGAACGACTGCTCACGCCCGTCAGCCTCTTTGACCGTCACCCACAGATCGCCCGCCGAACCGGTCGGCTGAATGCTGTCGAGGGTAAAGGCGCCCGGCGGCACGTTTTCCTGATAGATCACATTGCCGTTCTGTACCACTTTCACCAGGGCATTGGTTTGCGCCACGCCACGCACGATCGGTGAAAAGCCTTGCTGCGAGTTGGGGCGCATGCTGATGTCCGACGCCAGCGCCACCCCGCGCATGCGCACCGAGTCGAACAGATCCCCCGGCGAATAAAAATCGCCGGCGGTCAGGTTGGATTTGATGTCGGCGAAGCCGCGCTGCAAATAGCGCGTGTTGTTCTGCCAGTGGCTCCCCCGCCCGCTGCCGTGGCGAAAGCTGCTGCTGTCGCGAAATTGCCAACCGGCCAGATTGATCCCGGATTCCAGCCCGGTATAGAAATCGTCATTGTTGCTGTGATTGCCGTCGCCGCGCGATTCGGCATGGTAATAGGTCGCGTTGTAGGCCAGCGTCAACGCGGAGATGCCGCGATTCCAGAAGGCCGGATCCACGTATCCCGCCTCCGACCGGTTGACCCGGGCCTGCGGCACCGTCAGGCGCAGACTCAGTGCGCCGACGTCCATATCGAACCGACCGCCCTGTACCAGCGTGGCGATCGACAGCGTCGTCTGGGGCGCCTGAGGTGTCGGCAATTGACTCAGATCGATGCCCAACCGCTGCGCATCCTGGTAGTCAATTTGAATATCGTCGCGCTGCGTGCCAAACAGCAGCGGATAGCGCCCTTTCCAGTCATGATTGACATACACATCGATCTCCTGCCGGCCGGCAGGCATGTCATTATTGAGATAAAAACGCGAGAGATCGGAATCGCGTGATTCGCCGGCTAACAGCGAAGTATCGAACGTCACCGCCCAGGCCGTATCCGGCAACAAGAATGAAGAGGCGGTCAGCAGCGAGAGGACTTTTTTATTCAGCTTCATTGTTGTTCTTTCAGGTTAGTGTGCGGTGATGGCTTTAGACTTGTAAGCCCCCAGGTCGTCGATATACATCAGGTCATAACGGACGTTTTTACTGACCGATCGTTTGCTGGCGGCAAACTGGGTGGAAAACGGCGCGACCATTAACGAATCAACCAGCAGATGCTTATCCGCACCTTGGCCGATATTTGCTACCGTAATGAAATAAGGGCTGTTGTTGATGACGTTGAACCCTTTGCCATTGGCTTGCAGCGTCAATTTCTCCAATGCATTTTCTACGCCGCGGGTTAAGGCCTGCGGGCGGTAGAACAGTTTGATGCGCGACTTGATCGCCAGCTGCAGCGTATTGGTGCCCTGCAGGTTTTCCGGCGTCGGTGGGATATCCAGCACGTTGAGATAGAACACCGATTCGCGATCCGCCGCCAACGCGGCGCCGACTTTCTGAATTCGCAGCTGCTGCCCGCTGTTGCCGTTCACTTTCACCACCGGCGGCGACAGCAAAAACGGCACGTTGGCGGTTTCCGGGGTGGAATTGATATCGCCGTCGTCGATCCAGGCCTGAACCAGTGAAGGATCGGCGCCGTTATTCAGCAGTTGGACAATCACATCCTTGTTGTTTGCCGGGTAGATCACCCGCGTACCGTTAACCACCACATTGGCCTGCGCGCCAACGGAACCGAGCAACAGCGCTGCTATCATCATGTATTTTTTCATCGTTCCCCCGGGTGGCCAGGCCCATCAAGGGCCTGGCTTTCAGCGCGATTACAGGTAAGAAATGGTGTAAGTCACGTTGGAGCTCAGAGCGCCCACTTTTGCTGCTTCGGCGTTGGTTTTGTAGTAATACGCGTCCAGCGTCAGGGTTTCTGAATCCGGTGCCGTTTTGTCACCCATGATGTCGGTGACGTAAGGCACGTTCAGCTGGATCGGGGTGGAGGAACCGGTTTCCGCCAGAGAGAAGCCCACGTTCTTCGCGACGGAAGCGTCGTTTTCGTTGACCGAGTTGTTCAGCAAATATTTGCCGTCGGTAGAGATGTTATCCGCAGAGGAGAAGTAGATTTTCAACGGGGTGCCTGCGGTACCGGCCGCCGGCGAACAGCCGGAGAAGGTCAGCGAGAAGGACTTCTTGTTCTTGGTGATTGGCCCAACGGCGTTACCCGCGTCGGTCACCGAGATCGGGCTCAGTGCTACGGTGAAATCCGCGCTTTTGCCGCCGTTAATCGTACAGGTGGTGTCGGTAATGGCACCGGTAAAGTTAATGATGCCACCGGCGGAATTGTCTTCAGCAAAAGCCGTAGGCGCAGCGACCGCAGCCGCCATGATTGCAACAGAAAACATCTTCTTCATCATGAGATAAAACTCCATAACAGTTTGGTTTGAGAGAATAAATAATAATCAGCCGCTGTCGGCGGGATGAAACAATCCCTCCCCGTAACACAGAGGCAAAAGGATGAGCACATTCCTGTTTTTATAAAATCAAGCAATAGCGTTATTCATCACCCGACAATAAAAACGATGAAAATAACGAATTTCTAGAGAACCTCCGAGAAACCGGATGAAACCTCCAATAAGTTGTGCACCCGATTCTTCAATCCCATTTTGCGTAGTGCACTGCATTTCTGCGTGCTGACCGTCTTTACGCTTTTATCAAGAATCTTGGAAACCTGGGTCACCGTATAACCGAAGGAAAGCAAATGAAGCGTTTCCACTTCACTTTCCGTCAGACAGCTTTTTGTATTGCGGGCTATCCTACCCTCAACGCTTTCATTCCTCTCAGGGCGCTGCGCGACATTATCCACCAGCAAAGACAACTCTTTACTCATACCAGGGACACTGCCTTTTCTGTCGAGCACGACGACATCACGTGAGATAGAACGAAATAACAGACGGCGCTTATCTTCCGTCGTCAAAAAAATCTTTACGCCATGAATAGCAGACAATAGCGCCACAGCCATGCTGAAGCGCAACATGCTTTTTACCGCATCATCAACGATCAGAATATCGTGGCAATTTCGCCCCATCGCCAAAGGTAGATCGTCGTAGTAGGCAATAACGTGATCTTTATGAAAAATCCTTGGCATCAATATTCTTTTTATCGCCTCTCTAAAAAAGATGTTTTCAGATACGATACCGATACTGGTCATACTTCCTCCATCCATGTATGGCCAAAGACAACGGCGAAACCTTGAACTAAACACCTGTCCTTTTCTTGGAGAAATCGCATTGCCGTTCGGGAGCAAACCATAAGCCCTTGGCACATAAACAGGTGCCCTAGAACACTAAGATAAGTCTGCATCAAACCATTAACAACAGGAACATTATTTTTATTAACGCAAATTTTAATTATTATAATCTGTATAAACTAAAAATTTCAGCATTTAACTCTAAATTAATAGCAAAAAATGGCAATGAACCGTGTATTATGTTCGCCGAATAAATAAAAAAACACCCTGAATTATTTATGTTTCATGCCCGAAACCTTGACCTGCCCGAAGTTTCACTAAATACTAGCCGCGAACTGGAAGCCCATGTCATTATAAAAACCTGAATACATGAAATATATTATCGACCTCTGCGTGATCTATGATGCAAACGCGTGTCGTCTCCAACTCATTGATAATGATGAGTCATCGATACGGATATCCAACCCGGCTTCGCGCCTGTTAATTGAAATGCTGACTTATCCAAATATCCCATTAAAACGTGAGATATTGATAAAAAAGGTATGGGAAGAGTATGGTTTTTCAGGCTCATCGATCAGTCTCAATGTAGCCGTCAGTGAAATAAGGAAAGCATTCAAACTGCTGGGAAGAGAAACCTCTCCCATAAAGACCCTGGCGAAAGTCGGTTTTTGTTTCACCGCTATGATTGAAACTTATTCACCACCGCTGGTAACTGTTAATGAAACGGCGCCCGCTTATGCTTCATCGTCGCTTTCCCCCCTCCCTCCGGTTGCCGAATCACATAACGTGCCGCCGCAGAAAAAGGTAAAGACCAGCGCTGTTGCTGCTGTTTGCGGCATATTTATTCCGCTGGTGTTCATCGCGGCGTTCTATCCTATAGAACCGCCTGATCAACCTCGGGAAAAGTTAATTTCGTTAGGAAAAAAAGGCCACTGCGCCATGTATTCTCTGGATGCAGATAAGCATATTGATGACGAACTGGAAAAAAGTATGGTTAATCAGGCGTTAGAGAGCAGCGGCGTCGATTGCCAAAACAGTAAAGCGGATATTTATTTCTCTTCCGTAAAGCACTCACTGACCTATAACACCTTTCTCGGTGTGTGTTATCTCGGCCCACAAGGTCAATATACCCAGTGTGTTACCTATAAAATTATCAACGGAAAATAAATGGCCGCATTGCGCAACCCCAAAATACTGATTGTCGGATTTTTGACAGCGACTCTCCTCATAGTCCTGTTTCGCGTTTTAACACCCGCCGCACCTGTGCATATGAATTGCCAGGCCGATACGTTCACTAAAAAACGATTGGCTTCAGGCGATGACCTGGAATTAAAAATAACGGGCAGTTTATTCATCTATGACGAGCATCACGCCATGATCGTTCAACGCGGAGACATTGCAGTGGGAGGCAAAATCTACAGCCTGGATAGAAAAATAAACTTTGATATAAAGAGGTTAGATTACGGGTTTTACATGACCACCCACCGAGAAATCAGCAAAACCTCCGACGACAATGCGCCGGATGAGCTGACCAAGGAAATCCCCATGATCTCTCTCGGCATTAAGAACGGCGTTTTTTCGATGCGTAAAGTCCGACAGGATGCGTACATCGTTCATGGCGTGCTTTTCCCGGTAACGCTATGCCGTTGACCTGAGAACAGATGCAATAGAGAGACAGCGAGGACACGCAAGGGGGCGGACAAACACGCCCCAGATACCGGTTGGGGAGGCGAGAGGACTATTTTACCGACATATCCGTACGGACGATGCCATGGTTTTTCATCACCTCTTCCATGGTGAGGTTCTCATCGTACGGCGTATCATCCACCACGACGTCTTGCGGGCGGACATAAGGTTTGGTCGCGCGTTTGAACATCCACCACCATACGAACACCAGGAAAGCGCCGGACTTCAAAAAGATCATGGTCCATAAGGCGACTTGATACCAGTTCATCTCTGTCTCCATAAGAGCATTAAGCGAAATTGATAAGGTGGCGCTGATTATCACACCGGTAGCGCCTGACAGCAGCAGGCATCCGAGCGGCCGACCTTGATGAGCGCATAATCTCACCGATGCATGGCCCTTATCAATAGCCGATCGCGTTTCCTGCAGAGGCGCCCCGGTTTCTCCGCACGCAAAAGCAAAAAACCCCGTGCTCATAGAGCACGGGGTCAGAATGTATGGCGGAGGAGCAGAGATTCGAACTCTGGAACGGTTTCCCGTCGACGGTTTTCAAGACCGTTGCCTTCAGCCACTCGGCCACCCCTCCGCAACGACGCGAACTATAAACAGACCTTATTCGCTTGTAAAGCCCGTACGCGTTCAACCGCGCGAAAAATCGACGAAGGCAAAGCAAACGGCGATCAAACGAACACCTTCCCTCACTGTTGCCATAATGATAACTAAGGGTAAAGATTGGTAAACAAACTTTAATCAAGCGCTTGCGCTGCCTATCATCGGGATTATTTTGTGATGGCTTGATAAGAGAGAGCATTATGGACCGCATTGTCGTCTCATCTTCTTCGCGCGACTCGCTGCTCAGCACGCATAAAGTCCTGCGTAACACCTATTTTCTGTTATCCCTGACCCTGGCTTTCTCAGCCCTGACCGCGACCGCCAGCACAATGCTGGGCCTGCCTGCGCCAGGCTTGCTGCTGATGCTGGTCGGTTTCTACGGCCTGATGTTCCTGACCCATAAACTGGCCAACAGCCCGGCGGGCATTCTGGCGGCTTTCGCGCTGACCGGTTTCATGGGGTACGCCCTCGGCCCGATCCTCAGCTCATTCCTGAACGCCGGCGCAGGCGATCTGATCATGCTGGCGCTGGGCGGTACCGCCGCGGTGTTTTTCTGCTGCTCAGCGTATGTGCTGACCACCCGTAAAGACATGTCGTTCCTGTCCGGCATGATGATGGCCGGTTTTGTGGTGCTGTTGGTAGCGGTGATCGCCAACCTGTTCCTGCAGATCCCTGCCCTGCACCTGGCTATCAGCGCACTGTTCATCCTGTTCTCAGCCGGCGCGATCCTGTGGGAAACCAGTAACATCATTCACGGCGGCGAAACCAACTACATTCGCGCCACCGTTAGCCTGTACGTGTCACTCTACAACATGTTCATCAGCCTGTTGAGCATTCTGGGCTTCGCCCGCAGTAACTGATCGCCGGTCACACATACCTTCCTGGCCCCGCTTCCGCGGGGCTTTGTTTTTTGCGGCCGAGAAAATTTGCTAAACTGGCGGCCGTTCCGAATCATCCGTTATCGAGGCAGTATGTTGGAGTTTGAAGGTCAGGTTATCGACACTGACGCGCAGGGGTATCTGAAAAACAGCGCCGACTGGCGCGAGGGGCTCGCGCCGCTGCTGGCCGCGCAGGAAGAGATCGTGCTCACCGAAGCACACTGGGAAGTAGTGCGCTTCGTACGCGAATTCTATCAAGAATTTAATACCTCACCGGCTATTCGCATGCTGGTCAAAGCCATGGCGCAGAAATACGGCGAAGAAAAAGGCAACAGCCGCTATCTGTATCGCCTGTTCCCGAAAGGGCCGGCCAAACAAGCCACCAAAATCGCCGGATTGCCAAAACCGGTAAAATGCATCTGACCGCTTTGCCCGCAGCACTGCTGCAGGCAGGCGTTCAATAACGAATGCCAAACCCGGCGTAATCGGTTACGCCCTGCGGCTCCACCAGCACGCGTTCGATGCGCGCGCTGCGCGGGCCGCCCTGCTTCAACCATGCCACCAGCTCGTCCACCTGCGTCTGTGTGCCGCAGGCCACCACCTGCACGCTACCGTCATCGAGGTTTCGCGCATAGCCGGTTACTCCCAGCGCCTCAGCCTGCCGCTGGGTGGAATAGCGGAACCCTACCCCCTGCACCACGCCATACACATACGCAGCCACGCAAACTTGTGTCATAATCGCCCCCTTATTCTATTTTCGTTATGGCATTGCCGTGCCTTTGCACCGCCGTGTCACTCTTTCTATCCTAGCTGGCAGCATTATTAATTATGACCGTACGCCTGTTTCTCGCCAAAGGACGTGAAAAGTCCTTACTCCGTCGCCACCCTTGGGTGTTCTCCGGCGCCGTTCAACGCGTTGAGGGCAAAGCCCTCTCCGGTGAAACCATTGATATTCTCGACAGCCAGGGCAAATGGCTGGCTCGCGGCGCCTATTCGCCCGAGTCGCAGATCCGCGCACGCGTCTGGACTTTCCAGCAAGATGAAGAGATTAACATCGATTTCTTCATACGCCGCCTGCAGCAGGCGCAAAGCTGGCGCGATTGGGTCGCGCAGCGCGACGGTCTGGACGGATATCGCCTGATCGCCGGCGAGTCCGACGGCCTGCCGGGCATCACTATCGATCGCTTCCAGAATTTCCTGGTGCTGCAGCTGCTGTCCGCCGGTGCCGAATACCAGCGCCCGGCCCTGCTTTCCGCCCTGCAGCATTGCTACCCGGAATGTTCGATCTACGATCGTTCCGACGTTGCGGTGCGCAAAAAAGAAGGCCTGCCTCTGGCGCAGGGCCCGGTGCTGGGCGATTTGCCGCCGGAACTGCTACCGATCACCGAACACAGCATGAAGCTGCTGGTGGATATTCAGCAGGGGCACAAAACCGGTTTCTACCTCGACCAACGCGACAGTCGCCTCGCTGCGCGTAATTACTCCGCCGGCCGTCGGGTGCTGAACTGCTTCTCCTACACCGGCGCCTTCGCCGTTTCCGCTCTGATGGGCGGCTGCGCGCAGGTGATCAGCGTCGATACCTCGCAGGCGGCGCTGGACATCGCCCGGCAGAACGTCGAGCTCAACAAGCTGGATCTCAACAAGGCAGAGTTCGTCCGCGATGATGTGTTCCAGCTGCTGCGCAACTACCGCACCCAAGGTGAGAAATTCGATCTGATCATCATGGATCCGCCGAAGTTCGTCGAGAACAAAAACCAGCTGGCCAGCGCCTGTCGCGGCTACAAAGACATCAACATGCTGGCGCTGCAGCTGCTGAATCCGGGTGGCATTCTACTCAGCTTCTCTTGCTCCGGGCTGATGCCAACCGATCTGTTCCAGAAAATTTTGGCCGACGCCGCTGTAGATGCCGGACGTGATGTACAATTTATAGAACAGTTCCGTCAGGCGGCCGATCACCCGGTGATCGCCACGTATCCTGAAGGGCTGTACCTGAAAGGATTCGCTTGTCGGGTGATGTAACTTGAAATGCGCTGCTTTGCCCCCATATATGAGCAAGGCATTGTTTCTCAGGAGGTCATCATGATTGCCAGCAAATTCGGTATCGGACAACAGGTTAGGCATAAACTGCTGGGGTATTTGGGTGTCGTTATCGATATCGACCCGGAATACTCTTTGGAACAACCCAAAGCTGACGAAATAGCGGCGAACGATGAACTGCGTTCCGCCCCTTGGTACCACGTGGTGATGGAAGACGAGGAAGGCCAACCGGTACATACCTATCTGGCGGAAGCGCAGCTGGATAGCGAGGCCCAGGAAGCACACCCCGAGCAACCATCGCTGGATGAACTGGCGGAATCCATCCGTCACCAGCTACAGGCGCCACGCTTGCGCAATTGACCGCGCCAAGACCTGAGAAACCCGAGAGGGCCTGGCATCGCGCCAGGCCCTTTTTATTCAGCGCTCCAGCCCCAAACGCGGAATTTCGATTTTCGGACAGCGATCCATCACCACGCTCAGCCCGGCCTGTTGCGCCAGCTCCGCTGCCTGATCGTTAATCACCCCGATCTGCAGCCACAGCGCCTTGGCACCGATTGCTATCGCCTCTTGCGCCACGCCGTAAGCCGCCTCTGAATTGCGAAACACGTCAACCATATCCACCGGCTGCGGGATAGCGGCCAGCGCAGCGTAAACCGGCTGCCCCAGCAGCGTCTGCCCCGCCAGTTTTGGGCTGACCGGGATCACCTGATACCCTTGCGCCAACAAATACGTCATCACCCCATAGCTGGGCCGCGACGGGTTATCGCTGGCACCGACCAGCGCGATCGTTTTCACCCGCTGCAACAGCAGGGCAATCTCTTGATCTTGCATCTTCAACTCCCGTTTATCACTGCGTCACTCTCCATTTCGAGTGTAACCGATCGGCATCCGCTCGGCTAAACGCAACATGAGGGAAACTTCAGCGCAATCTTATGGTCAGAGGCTGTCGCGGTTTAGCTGCTCATGGTCGTGTCTAATCGCGATAAAATATGTGAAAATGTAAACAAAATACCCAATTGATAAATTTTGACACAACCTGTGCCGTGTTCAACACTTAGGGCTACGTCACTTTATAAGGAGATAATGATGAAATTTGGTCTGGTGGTTGCGGCGTTGCTCAGCATCAGCATGCCTGCCGCGGCTACGACCCTGAAACTCTCCCCGGACATCGACCTGTTGGTGGTTGACGGCAAGAAAATGACAGGTTCGTTGTTAAAAGGCGCCGACAGTCTTGAACTGGATGGCGGACAGCACCAACTGCTGTTTAAAGTGACCAAAACCGTCCGCTCCGGCCAGCATACGCAGGCCTATGCATCCCTGCCGCTGGTCGCCACTTTCAATACGCAAAAGGTCAGCCAGGTGGCGATCGAACTGCCGCGCATCGAGAACGATCGCGATGCGCAACGCTTTGACAAAACGTTGAACTACCTGGTGGTCGATAAAGACGGTAACGCCCTGCCGTTTCGACATGACGTGCTGCATCCCGACAGCGTCACCTTCAATGCCGATTTGGAAAAGGTGATGACAGATTATAACCGCCAGAATCGCCCGGCCTCCGTCTCCTCCTTCGTTCAGATGAACGCCGGTAATCCCTCACCCCCCCCGCTGGCCGGCACGCCGCTGAACGCCCCGACGGTGACGTTGAAAGGAGAAAATGTGTCGGAACAAATGCTGCAATATTGGTTCCAGCAAGCCGACAAAGAAACGCAGAAACGTTTTCTGCGGTGGGCCAATAAACAACCGGTTCGCTGATCCTACCCGGCGTCTTTCCTCACAAGGCGCCTTTTCTTCGCATTTTCAGGTGCAAACGCTAGGCAGTGAAAAACAGTTTCAGTAATCTGTCGCACATCCCCGATTAGCGAAGGACATCGAGATGGAGTTGACCACCCGCACTATCGCCGCGCGCAAACACATTGCGCTGGTGGCGCACGATCACCGCAAACAAGCCCTGTTGGAGTGGGTAGAGAGCCACAAGGCCATTCTGGCGCACCATCAACTGTACGCCACCGGCACCACCGGCAATCTGATCCAGCGCGCCAGCGGCATTCCGGTCACCAGCATGCTGAGTGGCCCAATGGGCGGCGACCAACAGGTCGGCGCATTGATTGCAGAAGGCAAGATAGACATGCTGATCTTCTTTTGGGATCCGCTGAACGCGGTACCGCACGATCCGGACGTGAAGGCGCTGCTGCGGCTGGCGACCGTATGGAATATCCCGGTGGCCACCAACCGCTCGACCGCTGACTTTCTGATTGACTCTCCGCTGTTCAAAAGCGAGGTGGAGATCGCCATCCCCGACTATCAGCGCTATCTGCAAGATCGCCTGAAATAGCCCTCGCGGCCTGGCTGCCGCCAGGCCTGATGCCTACGGCTTTTTCTGCACCGGTACGCCAAGATCCTGCAGGTGTTCGACGAACACCGAAGGACGTTCACGATCCTGCAACAGCCATACCTGATGTTTGGCACGAGTCAACGCGACATACAGCAGACGTCGCTCTTCGGCATCCGGGAAATCCTCCGGCTGTGGCAACAGCACCTCTTCCAACACCGACTCGCGCGCTACGGCGGGGAAACCGTCACGCCCTTCATGCAAACCGGCGATGATGACGTATTCCGCCTGCTGCCCCTTGCTGGCGTGGATGGTCATGAACTCCAGATCCAGCTTGGGCCAGCGGGTGGCCGCCTTCGCCAGCGCTTCCGGTTTCAGATGATGGTAACGCGCCAACACCAAGATGCGCTCATCCGGTTTGGCATAGCCGCTCAGCTTGTCCAGTAAGGGCTCCAGTTGCTCATGCGGCAAGATTGCCACCGACTTTTTATTGCCCTTGCTCAGGCTGTTGAGCGGTTTTTTCAGCTGGTGCGGGTTCTGCTGCACGAACCGGTTGGCGACCTCACCGATACGTTCATTGAAGCGATAAGTGGTATCCAGCGCGCACTGCGCCCCTTCGCCAAAATGGGTGGCAAAAGCCGTGGTTAACGTCAACTCTGCACCACTGAAACGATAAATCGCCTGCCAGTCATCTCCCACGGCAAACAGGCAGGTCTGCTTGTTTTGCCGGCGCAGCGCCGCCAGCAACAGCGCACGCTGCGGCGAGATATCCTGAAACTCATCGACCAGAATATGTTTCCACGGGCTGACGAAGCGCCCCTTGTCGAGAATGTTGACCGCCTGATGGATCAGGCCGGAGAAATCCACCGCCCCTTCCTCTTTCAAGGCGCTTTTCCAAGCTTTCAGCAGCGGAGCCATCAGCCGGATGCGTTTCGAAAATAGATCGCGGATTTCTTCATCCGCCTGCTCAATCATTTCCGCCTGGCTACCGCCGTGCATACGCATCAGCCCCAGCCAGCGCTCCAGACGGCCCGCCAGCCGATCCGCCAGGCGTTTATCCTGCCAAAAGTCGCCTTCCGGCACTTCCCATTCCAGCTCTGCGCTCAACCACTGACGCCATCCCTTGGCCTGAGCTTTCTTCTCCGCGCACTGTTGCCGCCAATGAGTAATCAGTAACTCTTTGCGTGCTTTGGCATCGGTTTCCAACCGGCTGATGGCCGGAGCCTTGCGGCTGCCTTGTTGAATGATCTGCAGCGCCAACGCATGGAATGTCTTGGCCTGAATACCGACATCGCCCAAGCGCTCTTTGATGCGGTCATTCATTTCACTGGCAGCCTGACGGCCGAACGCCAACAGCAAGATTTGCCCCGGCTGCGCCTCCTGACGGCGCAGCAGCCAGCCGGCGCGCGCCACCAGCACCGACGTTTTGCCGCTGCCGGCCCCCGCCAATACCAGGATGGAATCCTCACCATTGACGACTGCACGGCTCTGGGAGTCATTGAGCGGTGAACTCTCGACGGTTTGGAAGAAATCATGGTGTTGCTCCAGCATGCGTTCGGTCCACTGCCGGTTGCGCTGTTCGACGCTGCGTTGCCCTTGCTGCAGCCATTGCAGACACAGGTGGTAATCGTCCCGGCAATTATCGAACTCATCCAGACGCGCCACCGGCATCGGCAACGCGGAGAAAGCTTCGCGGATTTGCTGCTGCAGCTTGCCCAGCTCAGACTTTTTGAACCATTTATCTTGCTGCTCGATGCGCTGGATCTGCGCCACCTGCTGTTGCAACACGCCGGCGCTGACCTCGCTCATTTCGGCACTCCAGTGTTGCCACGCCTGCTGCAGATAGTGATGAAAGCGCTGCGTTTCCTGCCACTCGGTGCCGTGCAACCGCACCACTTTTTCGTCCGGCAACTCAAACTCCAACTCGCCCCAGACGATGCCTCGCTTGCACCTGACCTGAATCAATTGATTAAAGGGGATCAGGTATTCATGTTTTTCCCCGCTCACCTCAACGCCGGCGTGCAGCAACCGCACGCGGTTATAAGGGTGCTGAGCCAGGTGTTTCCCCAGCGATGTCGCTTTAAGTTCCATATCGTCGCGCCATGACTATGTTGAGATTAAATAACGGATATCTGCCAGTTTACCTGCGATAAGCAGTGGCACTCTAGCGCTAAAAAAAGGGTAGAATAGATTTTGCGTTTTTATCGTGAATACGCCCGCATCGCGGTTTGGTCATCATTAGAGCAGAATGACGTCTATGCGTACTGTACTGAATATTCTTAATTTTGTGTTGGGCGGTTTCTTCACCACGCTGGGCTGGCTGATCGCCACGGTGTTCAGCGTGCTGCTGGTCATCACCCTGCCCCTCACCCGCTCCTGCTGGGAAATCACCAAGCTGTCGCTGGTGCCGTTCGGCAACGAAGCGATACACGTCGATGAACTGTATCCGGAAAAAAGCAATGCGCTGCTCTCCGCCGGCGGTTCGCTGCTCAACATTATCTGGTTGGTGTTGTTCGGTTGGTGGCTGTGCCTGTCACACATCGCCGCCGGTATTGTGCAGTGCGTTTCGATCATCGGCATCCCGGTCGGCATCGCCAATTTCAAAATTGCCGCCATCGCGCTGTGGCCGGTGGGGCGCCGCGTCGTCTCGGTAGAAATGGCTCAGCAAGCCCGTATTGAGAATGCTCGCCGCCAATATCATCAGCGTTAATTTTTTCTCCGTTTGAGGAGTTTTTCGTGCTCTCTTTTGCACCCGCAGTTCGTCGTTACGCCTACAACAGCAACCTGCTGTATCACCTGCGCATTCTTATTGCGCTGACCGGCACCACCGCCGTTCCCTGGTGGCTGGGCATTCCCAAGCTGACCATACCGCTGACGCTGGGGGTGGTGGCGGCGGCCTTGACTGATTTGGATGACCGCCTGGCCGGCAGGTTACGCAACCTGCTGATCACGCTGGTATGCTTCTTTGTCGCCTCCGCCTCGATCGAACTGCTGTTCCCCTACCCCTGGTTGTTCGCCCTTGGCTTAACCACCTCGACCTGCGGTTTTATCCTGCTCGGTGCCTTGGGGCAACGTTATGCCACCATCGCCTTTGGCGCGCTGCTGATCGCGGTTTACACCATGCTCGGCACATCAATGTACGATGCCTGGTATCAGCAACCGCTGCTGCTGGTGATCGGCGCACTGTGGTACAACCTGCTAACGCTGGCAGGCCACCTGTTGTTCCCCATCCGGCCGCTGCAAGAGAACCTGGCGCGCTGCTACGATCAACTGGCCAACTATCTGGATGCCAAAGCCAACCTGTTCGATCCGGACGCCGAGCACGACGCCGATCTGCCCTGGATGGATGTCGCGATGGCCAACAGCGCTCTGGTTGCGTTGCTGAACCAGACCAAAGCCTCGTTGTTGACGCGCCTGAAAGGCGATCGCGGCCAGCGCGGCACCCGCCGCACTTTGCACTACTATTTCGTCGCGCAAGATATCCATGAACGCGCCAGCTCCTCCCACGTTCAGTACCATGCTCTCAGCCGCCAATTCCGGCATAGCGACATATTGTTCCGCTTCCAGCGTTTGCTGAGCATGCAAGCACGCGCCTGTCGCCAATTGGCGCAATCTATCCTGCTCAGGCAAAAGTACCAGCACAACCCAAGGTTTGAACCGGCTTTCAGCCGCATTCAGGAGGCGTTGGCGCGCATCGCCGAAACCCAGGGTAATACCGAGCAGACCAAGGCGCTGGCGCATCTATTGAAAAACTTGCATGCGATCGATGCGCAGTTGGCCAATATCGAGTCAGAGCAGACGCTGGCCAGCGGGCAAGCTGAAGAAAACAGCCTGGCCGACGACCGCTTAACCGGCTGGAGCGATATCCGGCTGCGCATCAGCCGCCATCTGACGCCGCAGTCGGCCCTGTTCCGCCACGCGATCCGCATGTCGGCGGTGCTGTGCGTGGGTTACGCCTTAATTCAATTCACCGGCATGCAACACGGTTACTGGATCCTGCTGACCAGCCTGTTCGTCTGCCAACCGAACTATAACGCCACCCGCCGGCGCTTGGCACTGCGCATCATCGGCACCCTGGCCGGTATCCTTATCGGCCTGCCGATCCTTTATTTCGTGCCTTCACTGGAAGGACAACTGGTGTTAATCGTCATCACCGGCGTTCTGTTCTTCGCTTTCCGCACCGTACAATATGCACACGCGACGATGTTCATCACGCTGCTGGTACTTTTGTGCTTTAACCTGTTGGGTGAAGGATTCGAAGTCGCAGCCCCACGCGTTTACGATACCTTGCTAGGCTGCGCCATCGCTTGGGCGGCGGTCAGCTTTATCTGGCCGGATTGGAAGTTCCGCCAACTGCCGGCGGTGGTGGATAAAACACTGAATGCCAACTGCCGTTATCTGGACGCCATTCTGGTGCAATACCACCAGGGTAAGGATAACGGCCTTGCCTACCGCATTGCGCGACGAGATGCCCACAACAGCGATGCCGAACTGGCTTCGGTCATCTCCAACATGTCCGCCGACCCCAAGGCCGACAAGGCGCTACAGGAAGCCGCTTTCCGTCTGCTCTGCCTGAATCACACTCTCCTGAGTTATATCTCGGCATTGGGCGCGCACCGCGAGCGGCTGAACACTCCTGCCACGCTCGATCTGCTCAATGATGCCGTATGTTATGTAGACGGCGCCTTGCACCAGGAGGAACGGAACAGCCAGCGAATTACGCAGGCGCTGGAACAGCTGGCGGAGCGCATTCGCAAAGCCGTTCCGGAACCAGAAAGTAAAGAACAGCTGGTTTTGCAGCAGGTGGGACTGGTGCTCGAATTGCTGCCGGAACTCACCGCGCTGCACACTCAAATCAATAAGGCCGCCTAATTATTCAGGGCCCACTCGGTGGGCCCTGAATCACCGGTGCATGCCCATGGCGACGCATCGCCATCATATGATCAAACCAACGCACCAGTTCGTTATACAAGTCGCTCGGCAATGCTGCCTGATGATAACCGGCTATCGCCCCACCCAGCGACAGCAGAACTCGCAATCCCAAATTGGTCTGTTGTTGCAGCAGGCAAAGATAGCTGCGTTTCGCACCGTGTAGCCGCAAATCATAGGCGTTGCGGATACCCGCTCGCCACAGCAAGCGTTCCATGTTGACATCTATATTCGGTAGCGCCTTCAATCTTCCATGATCGCCGGCCTTGAGCCGCTGCTCCTGGCGCGCTTCCCTGACAGCTTGCCATGCCAGCCCCACCAGCTCATTACGATCCCGCCACAGAGACTCATCAACCCAGTAATAACGCAAAGTGATGGGCACACCACGCTTGGAATAAACCATATTGACCATGCCCCGGGCGCGAAAGGCCGGCTCCATGCTCGCCGTAGCCCGCAAATACAGCTCGCCTTCCGCTATCACTGCAAACATCACCCCCTCAGCCAACAACCCATAGCCGCCAAACTGCGACCGCGTGGTGATGGTACCCAACGCGGCGAAGCAATTTTTAGCCTGCGCGATTCTTCTCGTCGACATCCTTTTCATAGCGTTCCTCCTTTTTAGGTTCCGTTCGTATTATTTCTCTCATCAATGAAAAAAGTAACGTGAACAACTAATTAGGAAAATACGCACTATCCGCCTGCATGCCAATCACAAAAAACATCAGTACAAAAAATGATCGCAATTATGCGAGCCGCTACGAAAATTTGGGTTGATCTTATCCTAAACCAGAGGTACTGTATAAACATACAGTAACACGACGGGCGGGAACTTTATGCGTACTCAATCACTCTACCAACCTCATTTCAGCCATGGCTCTTTTACAGCGAATAACGTTGCGAAGAACACGGATGTCGGCAAAGAGAAAGAGAATGGCTTAATCAGTGAACTTGTTTACAACGAGCGCCAGCCCGCAGTGGCTCAACTGCTGCTGCCCCTGCTGCTGCAACTGGGCAAACAATCTCGCTGGCTGCTGTGGCTCACACCTCAGCAAAAGTTAAGCAAACAATGGTTGCAGCAGTCCGGCCTGCCGGTAGATAAAATGGTGCAGTTGAGCCAAATCAGCCCGGTGAATACGGTTGAAGCGATGGAAAAAGCGCTGCAAACGGGGAACTACAGCGTGGTTCTCGGCTGGTTGCCCGAGCTAACGGAGGAGGATCGTCTAAAATTAAGACGTGCGGCAGAATTGGGTAATGCCTATGGGTTTATCATGCGTCCTCAACGTGACATTGACCCGACTCACGGACACTGTTCCACCCTAAAAATTCACTCTTCTTTGTATCATTAAGTAAATTTAGGATTTTTCCCATCATTTTTGCACCCCGTAGAGGGAACCTTTACGGGATAAGGCGCGAAGCTAGTCCGGCTGCGGTTTGCCAAGCAAAAACGCCCAATGAATCGCCGTTTTTTTAGGCTGAGAATGTTAGCAAATATGTACGATTCCGCGTTTTTTTTTAGAGCCTTATCACATCACACTTGTAACTTTCGCGCCACGTTGTAGACTTTACATCGCCAAGGTTGCTCTATAACGTCAGAAAAACTGGCGAGTAACAAACGAGGGCTTAAACCTTGGCGAAGGAATTTAACCAAGGGCTTAAAACAGCTTTAAAGCTCATTGCCTATTTGGATGATAACGAGGCGCAAAATGAAAAAGACAGCTATCGCATTAGCAGTGGCACTGGCAGGTTTCGCTACCGTAGCGCAAGCCGCTCCAAAAGATAACACCTGGTACACCGGTGCTAAACTGGGTTGGTCCCAGTACCACGACACTGGTTTCTACGGCAACGGTTACCAGAACGGTATCGGCAACGGCCCAACCCACAAAGATCAGCTGGGTGCCGGCGCGTTCCTGGGCTACCAGGCAAACCAATACCTGGGCTTCGAACTGGGCTATGACTGGCTCGGCCGTATGCCTTACAAAGGCAGCGTGAACAACGGTGCTTTCAAAGCGCAGGGCGTTCAACTGGCCGCTAAACTGAGCTACCCAATTGCTGACGATCTGGACATCTACACTCGTCTGGGTGGTATGGTATGGCGCGCAGACTCCAAAGCTAACTACGGCAACGGCACTCGCCTGAGCGACCACGACACCGGCGTTTCTCCGCTGGCTGCTGTTGGTGTTGAATACGCACTGACCAAAAACTGGGCTACCCGCCTGGACTACCAGTTCGTAAGCAACATCGGTGACGCAGGTACCGTTGGCGCACGTCCAGACAACACCATGCTAAGCCTGGGCGTTTCTTACCGCTTCGGTCAGGATGACGTAGTTGCTCCAGTTGCTCCAGCCCCAGCTCCAGCTCCAGTTGTTGAAACCAAGCGTTTCACTCTGAAGTCTGACGTGCTGTTCAACTTCAACAAAGCAACTCTGAAGCCACAAGGTCAGCAGGCTCTGGATCAGCTGTACACCCAGCTGAGCTCCATGGATCCTAAAGACGGTTCCGTAGTTGTTCTGGGTTACACCGACGCCGTTGGTTCTGCTCAGTACAACCAGAAACTGTCTGAAAAACGCGCACAAAGCGTTGTTGACTACCTGGTCTCCAAAGGCATCCCGTCAGACAAAATCTCTGCACGTGGCATGGGCAAAGCTGATCCAGTTACAGGCAACACCTGTGGCTACAAAGCTGGCCGCGCTACCAAAGCTCAGATCGACTGCCTGGCACCAGATCGTCGCGTAGAGATCGAAGTTAAAGGTATCAAAGACGTTGTAACTCAGCCTCAGGGCTAAGTTTACCCGTCTAATAAAAAACCCCGCATTGCGGGGTTTTTTTTCGTCCTGCTGTTATCAGAACATTCAAGGCTTGGCGCAGCGAAGACACTCTGCCTCGCCTACTTGGGATCCTTGCCGAGAATCGCCTTCAAGTCTTCTTTCAACGATGACATCTGATTCGCATACTTCTCTTTGCGCTCAGCATCTTCGATAAGTTGTACAACGGTTTCCGACAGCGTGACGCCACGACGGCGCGCCAGGGCAGCCAAACGTTGCCAAACCAAAAACTCCAGATCGATAGATTTTTTACGCGTATGCTGGTGTTCTGCGTTAAAATGACGTTTGCGGCGGGCGCGGATCGTTTGCTTCATCCGGTTATCCAACTCCGGATTCATATGAGCAGCAATCCATGCAAGAACCTTTACCGGCTCATTTTCCAACTTCAGCAGCTCGTTAACCGCCTCCTGAGCAGCGCTGTTTTCAATGTAGCGGGTAATAAGTTCCCCTTCCCGGTGCTTCTTCACCAGGTACTTCCATTTCCAACCGCTCTCCAGATTTTCCAGTTGCTGATATTTCATCTTGAGCTCTTCAGTGACCGCGTAACTTCAAATAAGCATAACAGCTTTGCGCCGAATTTCCCCGGCAATTAAGCCGTCTTTTAGACTGTTTTTTGCACAGTCGTCGCGCGATGTCAAACTCCCTGATGCCAACGGGCACTCCGCATGTATCAAGCTGCCGTTATTCTTGTATAATCGCCCTTTCCCTTTTTAACGATTGCATCTAACACTTTGACCAATAACCGACTTGAATGGCAATCTTTATTGCCGGACGTAACGCCTTATCAGGCGATATTTGATACCGCCGCTCAGTTGGCACCCGTGCCCTTTTCCGCCATTCAGCCTCGGCTGGAAAATGCCCTGACGCTATTTTGCCACCCTCAATCGCCACCGCGATTCATGCTTTTGAAAGCGCAAGAAACGCGAGAGTACCTGGAACTGATCGCTCACGCCGTCAAACCGCTGCTGACGCAAAACACGGCGTTCCGTGGTAGCCACTATGTCATTCAGGGTGGCAAGGTCAGCGTAGAGCCTGCCAGCCGTGGCGATGAACCTTTCGCCGCCGGCGGTGCTTGCCTGTTCCAGGAGTGGATTGAGCCGGAGCAGCTGTTTGGTTGCGTGCGGATCCACAATGGCGACATTACCCTGCAGCCGGGCCTGGTGCACCAGGCCAACGGCGGCGTTCTGATCCTGTCGGCCCGGGCGCTGTTGGCTCAGCCATTGCTATGGCTGCGGCTGAAGCAGATGATCGGCCAGCGTCAGTTCCATTGGGTTTCGCCAGACGAAACCCGCCCGCTGCCGGTAGCCATTCCACCGATGCCGCTGGACCTGCGGCTGATAGTGGTCGGCGACCGTCACGGCCTGGCCGACTTCCACGACATCGAGCCTGAACTGAGTGAACAAGCGGTCTACGGCGAATACGAAGACGATCTGCAGCTGACTGAAGTCGATGATATGGCGCAGTGGTGCGGCTACGTCAATGGCGTGATTGCCGACCAGCAGTTGCCGACGTTGGCGGCCGATGCCTGGGCACCGTTGATCGTCCAGGCTGTGCGTCACACTGGCGATCAGGGCGTTCTGCCACTCTCACCGGTTTGGCTTGGCCAGCAGCTGTCCGAAGCCGCACTGTATGCCGAAGAGGAGCGCATTACGGCCAAAGCGTTTGAAGCGGCGTTGAATGCCCGTGAATGGCGTGAAAGCTATCTGGCCGAGCGCATGCAGGATGAGATTGAGCTGGGCCAAATCCTGATTGAGACCGAGGGCGAAGTGGTCGGGCAGATCAACGGTCTGTCAGTCCTGGATTATCCCGGCCATCCACGCAGCTTCGGTGAACCGTCGCGCATCAGTTGCGTCGTGCATCTCGGCGACGGCGAGTTTACCGACGTCGAGCGCAAAGCCGAACTGGGCGGCAACCTGCATGCTAAAGGCATGATGATCATGCAGGCGTTCCTGATCGCCGAGCTGGATCTGGATCAGCAGCTGCCCTTCTCCGCCTCCATCGTCTTTGAACAATCTTACGGTGAAGTGGACGGTGACAGCGCTTCGCTGGCTGAGCTATGCGCTTTGGTCAGCGCCCTGTCTCAGCAACCGATCACACAACAGATTGCCGTCACCGGTTCTGTCGACCAATTCGGCAACGTACAACCGATAGGCGGCGTTAACGAAAAAGTCGAAGGTTTCTTCGAAGTTTGTTTGCGCCGTGGCCTGACGGGCAAACAGGGTGTCGTATTGCCCGTGACCAACGTGCGCCACCTGTGCCTGCGTCAAGATGTCGTCGACGCGGTACGCGAGGGGCAATTCCATCTGTGGGCGGTGGAGAGCGCGGCGGAAGCCTTGCCTTTGCTTACAGGTTGCCTCTACTCTGATGAACAACAGCCGAATTTGTTGGCGGCCATACAGGAACGGATTGCGCAGGTGAGCCTGCAGGAACGCCGTCGTCCATGGCCGCTGCGTTGGCTCAACTGGTTCAACCACGGCTGATCGGACTTGTTCAGCGTACACGTGTTAGCTAACCTGCGTCCTTCATTAAAATAAGGCTTACTGAGAACATGGTAGATAAACGCGATTCCTATACAAAAGAAGACCTCGAAGCATCCGGCCGTGGCGAGCTGTTCGGCGCCGGTGGCCCACCGTTGCCGGCAGGTAACATGTTGATGATGGACCGCGTGGTCAAAATGAGCGAAGACGGCGGGACTCACAACAAAGGTTATGTGGAAGCGGAGCTGGATATTAATCCGGACCTATGGTTCTTCGGTTGCCACTTTATCGGCGATCCAGTCATGCCGGGCTGCCTGGGCCTGGATGCGATGTGGCAGTTGGTCGGTTTCTATCTCGGTTGGTTGGGTGGCGAAGGTAAAGGCCGCGCGCTGGGCGTCGGTGAAGTCAAGTTTACCGGCCAGGTGCTGCCAACCGCGAAGAAGGTGACGTACCGTATTAACTTCAAGCGCGTCATCACCCGCAAGCTGATCATGGGCGTCGCCGATGGTGAAGTGCTGGTTGACGGTGAAGTGATCTATACCGCCACCGATCTGAAAGTGGGCCTGTTCAAAGATACCACCGCGTTCTAATCACGCTGACGAGAAGGCGGCCACTGCCTACTCTTCTAACGCTGTTCGCATGCCATCACATTCGATGTGATGGCATTTCTTTCTCTTATCCTTTCCCCTGCTTTCGGCTTTCAAAGACCACTCGCATCTCTTTTTTACCGCCATCGGCGCAGCTGAAACGCGATCCACCTGCACGAATAGAGCATTACGGAAAATGTCCTTTTCTAATCGGGCTATCAACTTCATTGGGTAGAACTCTGTTGTCTTTTAGCTGATGCGCAGTTGGGCGAGCGGTTTTTTTGCATCCGGTTATTCTCTTGCCTCTCAAGATCCCCTAACATGACTAGCAACGTAACTACAATTATTGTACTTAGTGAGGAAAGTATGCAAAAAACCCGCTTTAGCGATGCGCCTTGCCCCGTAGCGCGTGCATTGGATCGCGTGGGGGAATGGTGGAGCATCCTGATCCTTCGCGATGCCTTTCAGGGGTTGTCCCGGTTCGACGAATTCCAACAAAGTCTGGGGATGTCACCTACGCTACTGGCACGTCGCCTGAAGGATCTGGTGGCCCACGGCATTCTATATAAGGAACGTTATCAAACGCGGCCGGTGCGTTATCACTACCTGCTTACTGAACGCGGCAACGATTTTCTCCCGGTGTTGGCGGCGCTCTCCCAATGGGGCAACCGTCATCTGACCGATGGGGACGTCAGCGCCTTGTTGGTCGACGGACGCAACGATCGGCCGATCCAAGTCCAGTTGGTCAATCGTGATACCCAACAGCCGGTGCCGCCGCAGTTCATTACGCTAGCGCCAGGGCCGGCGGCAAGCGACGGCATACATCAACGTGCCGAATTGATGCGGCAGCGGCGCCTCGCCGATTTACCCGAATTTACCAAGGAGCCATCATGAGCAATCGTCGTATCGTCATTACCGGCATGGGCGCCGTTTCACCGCTAGGGTGCGGTGTTGAAGCCATCTGGCAACGTTTATTAAAAGGAGAATCCGGCATTCGCGCCTTGCCTGGCGAGATCGTTGCAGATTTACCGGTCAAGGTCGGAGGACAGGTCCCGGAGCTGGCGCAAGATGCTGAAGCGGGCTTCAACCCCGACGCCTCCGTCGCCCCCAAGGACCAAAAGAAAATGGATCGCTTTATCCTGTTTGCCATGGCGGCAGCGGACGAAGCCATTCGTCAGGCCGGCTGGATAGCCGATACGGAGGAAAAACAAGAGCGCACCGCCACCGTCATTGCCTCGGGCATTGGCGGTTTCCCGGCGATTGCCCAGGCAGTACGCACAACCGACAGCCGCGGCGCCAAGCGGCTGTCGCCATTCACCATCCCCTCATTCCTGGTCAATCTGGCGGCCGGCCACGTTTCAATCAAACACCACTTCAAGGGGCCTATTGGCGCGCCGGTCACCGCCTGTGCCGCCGGCGTGCAAGCCATTGGCGACGCAGTGCGTATGATCCGCAATGATGAAGCCGATATCGCCGTGTGCGGCGGTACCGAAGCCGCTATAGATACCGTCAGCCTGGGCGGGTTCGCCGCCGCGCGCGCCATGTCCACCGCTCCGGCCGAATTGGCGCAACAGGCCTCTCGGCCCTTCGACAGCGCCCGGGACGGATTTGTCATGGGGGAAGGCGCCGGCATGCTGGTCATTGAAACGCTGGAACACGCGCTGGCGCGCGGCGCCACCCCGCTCGCGGAAATCGTCGGCTATGGCACCAGCGCCGACGCCTACCATATGACATCCGGCGCTGAAGACGGCAACGGCGCCTATCGAGCGATGAAAATCGCGTTGAAGCAGGCGAATGTCGTTCCCGAGGAGGTACAGCATTTAAATGCGCACGCGACGTCGACACCCGTAGGGGATTTGGGCGAAATCAACGCCATCAAACACCTGTTTGGCACGGCCGGGACTGTCGCCGTGACCTCGACAAAATCAGCGACCGGGCACCTGCTGGGCGCCGCCGGCGGGCTGGAAACCATCTTTACCGCCTTGGCTCTGCGCGATCAGATAGCCCCTGCCACGCTAAATCTGGATAACCCCGACCCGGCGGCGGCAGGTTTGCATCTGGTCGCGAAACAGGCGAAATCGATGAACATGACCTACGCCTTATCAAACGGCTTCGGCTTTGGCGGCGTGAATGCGAGTATTTTGTTGAAACGCTGGCGGGATGAATAAGCGCCTGAAACAAAAACCTCCGCCAAGGGGCGGAGGTTATTCCTTTTATTTGACAGGGAGCCGCTTAAGCGGTCACAGCCCTGTCTTCCATGGCTTCTCGCCAACCTCCCAGCCATTGAGACCGGGCGTCCACTGATGATTGGTAGGGACAATGTTCCCTGGAACGCCCTAAAATACCTGCCTGATACCCTCTCGAATGCGCCCTTTCCAGACGATCGCGTTTCTGTCTCTTCATGCCTCGTTTCCCTCATTTTGGTCTGGTGGAAAGAAAACAATGGCTGCTTTTTGCGCAGCCACGAGTAATCAATAGCGCTAAAAGAAGAGAAGATCAATGCGCAAAATTCACGCCAATGTCATATTTGTGAGCTACGCCCGAGGAAAACGCTAAGTGGCTGATCTGCAGAGGAAGGAGTTAACCAATTGAAATGAAATAAAAATCCCTGCCAGCGAGAAAAAATGACTTTTCACGCTGACAGGGATTAGACGATTTTAGACCAAATTATGACTAAATGCCGCCCATCTGTGCTGCGATAGCCTGAGCTTCCTGCTGCCAGCCCTGTGCCAGCGTGCGTACCAGGGCATCATAGCCATCCTCACCCTGTTTCAATTCCAGGCTGAAAGGCCGTTTGATCAAACGCCCCTGGCGGTTCAGTACCCACTCGCCGCGAACGATCGCCTTGCCGTCAAAGCGGCCGTGGAAGCCGCTGATGGTCACGTTCAACACATCCTGATCGCTGCTCATCGGCTGCGAAGAGACCACCCAGCCCGGCAGCGCGCTGCTCAGGTTGGTGACCAGCGTTTGCTGCAGCTGCTGGTCGAGCGGGCTGGCCCACAGGTTATTCTGCGCAATCACATACTGCACGTCGTTGGTCTGATACACCACGCCACTCTGCGCCAAATAATCCGCCACGCTCACGTGCTCCAGCCACAGCTGGCGCGTGGAGGCGCCGCTGCTGGTGGCCGCGGCCGGCGCACCCAGCGCCGGCAACTGATAGTAGGTCTTCTGTGGCGAACTGCTGCAGGCGCTGAGCAACAACGCCAGGGCTACCGGGATCCATTTCATCATTTCGTGGCCTTCTTCGGCTGAGGGTCAGTGCTGCCGGCGGCTTCAAACACCAGCGCGTTGCTCTTCTCATTCAGGGTGCGCAGCACCGGTTGCAGCTCACGCAACACCTGGTCGAGACGCTGCATATCGCCCACCATCTTATTGTAAGCCGGTGAACCAGGCTGGAACCCTTTCATGCTGCGGTTCAGCTCCAGCAGCGTTTTCTGCATGTCCTGCGGCAGCGCCTGCATCTCTTTGCTGGCGATGATGTCGTTCAGCGACTTCATGGTCTGCTGCGTCGACTTCATGGTTTTCTGGCTTTCCGCCAGCGTCTTGGTCGCTTCGTTGATCATCGGATTGATCGGCATCGCGTTGATCTTGTCCAGCGTCTGCATCAGTTTCTGCTGGATCTGCGCCAGACCGCCGCTGGTGGTCGGCATCAGCGGATAACCGAACAGCTCGCGCGGCCCTTTCCACGGTTTCTCCTGCGGATAGAAGTCGAGATCGATATACAGCGAACCGGTCAGCAGGTTGGCGGATTTCATCGAGGCGCGCATGCCGCGGGATTCCGCATCTTTCAGGTGCCCTTCAATATCGAAGTTGCCACCCAGCTGTTTCTGGAAGCGATCCGGTTCAATGCGGATCAGCACCGGAATGCGATAATCGTTATCCAGACGTTGCGCCATGCCGTCTTTATAGAACGGCACCTGTGCCACCGTGCCCAGGCGGATGCCGCGGAACTCGACCGGCGCGCCCGGCTGCAGGCCGCGTACCGAATCGGAGAAGAACAGCAGGTAGTCCTTATGCACGGTATACAGCGAATCCTGCGTGCTGCGCTGGTTGTCGAACAGCTGGTACTCCGCCTTCTCTTTCGCCTGTTCGCCGCGATCCCAGCCGTCCGGCACGTCGAAGCTGACGCCGCCGCTGAATAGCGTGGTCAACGAGCCCATCTCCACCCGCATGCCCTGCGCCGACATGTCAAACGCCACGCCGCTGTCTTTCCAGAAGCGCACGTTGGTGGTGACCAACTGATCGTAAGGCGCGGTGATGAACAGCTGATAGCGCATGGCGCGCTCTTTCGGATCGAAGTAGCTGGTCTCCACCGACCCGACGCGGTAGCCGCGGAACAGCACCGGATCGCCGGCGTTGAGCTGGCCCGATTTTTCGCTGTCCAGCACGATGCGCAACCCTTTGGCGTCCGGAGAGGCCAGCGGCGGCGCATCGAGCAGCTGATAGTTGTCTTTGCCGTCTTTGCCCTTGTTGCCCGGCTGCAGTTCGATATAGGCGCCGGACAGCAGCGTGCCCAGCCCGGAGACGCCTTCACGGCCGATCTGCGGCTTCACCACCCAGAAGGCAGAGTCCTGACGCAGCAATTTTTCCATGCCGGAATTGAGGCGCGCCTGTACCATCACCTTGCTTAAATCATCGCTCAGCGTGACGGTTTCCACCACGCCGACATCCACACTGCGGCTTTTGATTTTGGTTTTACCCGCTTCCAGCCCTTCCGCCGTCGTGGTCACCAGCGTCACCACCGGCCCCTGATGGCTGAAGTGATAAAACAGGATCCAGGCGCCGATCAGCGCGGTCACGATGGGAATGATCCACACCGGCGACCAGCGTTTGATCTTCTCAACGTCTGCGACGCTATGATTATTTTCCGTCACCTTGCGGCTCCTTGTTGATTGTTTCACTTGCGCGATCCCAGGTCAGCCGGGGATCAAATGTCATGGCGGCGAACATGGTGAGGATCACCACCAGCGCGAACAGCACGGCGCCCGTCGCGGGATAAATGCTCATCAACTGCCCCATTCGCACCAGCGCCGACAATACGGCGATCACAAACACGTCGATCATCGACCAACGGCCAACGAATTCGACCACTTCATAAATCAGATGCATGCGCTCACTGTCGGCACGCGGTTTCTTCCTGCCGTTGGCATCCCAGCACAACCAACCGATCGCCAGCATTTTCAGCGACGGCACCATGATGCTGGCGATGAAAATCACCATCGCCACCGGGTAAGAACCGTCCCCCCACAGCAGGATCACCCCTGCCATGATGGTGGAGTTCATCTTGTTGCCCAGCGCCTCGGTCACCATGATGGGCATCAGGTTGGCCGGAATATACAGCATGACAGAGGTCACCAGCAGCGCCAGCGTCCACTGCAGGCTGTGACGGCGGCGCACATAGCCCTTGGTGTGGCAGCGCGGGCAGCTCACCTGATTGGCCGGCAGGATTGCCGTACAGCAGGCGCAGGAACGCACGCCCTGACGCATGCCGGTGCGCCCCACCGTCAGCGGGCGATCGATACGCGGTGCCGGTTCGATATCCTGCCACAGCCAGCGCCGATCCACGCACTGGAAGGCACGCACCTGCAGCAGGCAGAACAGGCAATAAGGCACGAAGCTGCTGCCGATGCCAATATCACCGTAGGCCATCAGCTTGACGAAGCTGACCAGCACCCCGGCGAGGAAAATTTCCACCATGCACCAGGTCTTGAACTGAAACAGCACCCTGGCCATCCACTCTTTTAGCCCCAGCGGCAAACGCACTTTGGCGCACAGCAGGATGATCGCCACCATGCAAAACGCCGGGATCAGCTGCACGAACACCATAAACAGCGTGGCCATGCTGGCGTAGTCTTCCGCCACCATGACTTCCGGGATTTGAATCAGCCGGATCTCGTTGCCGAGGCCGGCGACGCGCATGTTGATAAACGGGAAAATGTTGGCCAGCACCAGCATGAACAAGGCGCTGAGAGCGTAACCTATCGGCCGCTTGCGCGGCTCGTCCCAGCGGGCGCTGAGCGTGGTTTTGCAGCGCGGGCACACCGCTTTGCTGCCATAAGCCAGTGGCGGTAGCGCCACCAGCATGTCGCACTGCGGGCACAGCATCAGATTATCCTGGTGCTCCGCCGCAGGTGCGGAATGACTATGCTGCTGATGATTGTTGTGGGAACACACCATATTCCTCCTCAATAACGTCGCTCACCGGCACGTCGATACCGCCCGCAGCAGCGCGCGGGCAGTATCGCAACGGTCAGCCGTTTTTCATCGCTTCCAGCTCTTCCCAACGGGCGAAGGCCTGCTCGAGCGCCTGCTCGGCGTTTGCCAATGCCGTCAGCACTTCTTGCGTTTCGCTGTGCGGCCGCGTGAAGAAGTCGGCATCGCTCATCTGCGCCTGTAGCGCTTCGATTTCCGCCTCCAGCTGTTCGAGCCGCTGCGGCAACTGTTCCAGTTCGCGCAGCAGGTTGTAACTCAGCTTGGCCGCCGTTTTCTTCGGCTGCTCGGCCTTTTTCTCCACCGCCGGTTTGCTCGCGCTCGGCGCCGCCTGACGAATCGGTTTCGCCGTGGCGCGCTGATGATGCGCATCGTAGTAACCGCCGACGAAGGCGTTGATCACGCCGTTGCCTTCAAAGATCCAGCACTCGGTCACCGAGTTGTCGACGAACTGGCGATCGTGGCTGACCAGCAGCACGGTGCCCTGATAACCGTCGATCAGCTCTTCCAGCAGCTCCAGCGTTTCGACGTCGAGATCGTTGGTTGGTTCATCGAGGATCAGCAGATTGCTCGGTTTCAAAAACAGCTTAGCCAACAGCAGACGGTTACGCTCACCGCCCGAGAGTGCCTTCACCGGCGTCATGGCGCGTTTCGGGTGGAACAGGAAGTCCTGCAGGTAGCCCAGCACATGACGAGGACGGCCGTTGACCATCACTTCCTGCTTGCCTTCCGCCAGGTTATCCATCACCGTGCGTTCCGGATCGAGATCGGCGCGGTGCTGGTCGAAATAAGCCACTTCCAGCTTGGTACCGCAATGCACGCGGCCGCTGTCGGCTTTGAGCTGACCGAGCATCAGTTTCAGCAGCGTGGTTTTGCCGCAGCCGTTCGGGCCCACCAGCGCAATCTTGTCGCCGCGCTGTACCTGGGCGGAGAAACCGCGCACCAACACTTTTTCACCAACCTGATAATTGACGTCTTCCAGCTCGAACACGATTTTGCCGGAACGGGTCGCCTCTTCCACCTGCATTTTGGCTGTGCCCATCACTTCGCGGCGCTGTGAACGCTCGACGCGCAGCGCCTTCAGCGCGCGCACGCGGCCCTCGTTTCGGGTTCGGCGCGCCTTGATGCCCTGACGGATCCAGACCTCTTCCTGCGCCAGCTTGCGATCGAACTCAGCGTTTTGCAGCTCTTCTACCCGCAGCGCTTCTTCTTTGCTCTGCAGATACAGATCGTAGTTGCCCGGCCAGGAAACCAGTTTGCCGCGATCCAGATCGACGATGCGCGTCGCCATATTGCGGATAAACGAACGGTCGTGCGAGATGAATACGATACTGCCGTCAAACTCTTTCAGGAAGCCTTCCAGCCAGTCGATGGTTTCGATATCCAGGTGGTTGGTCGGTTCGTCGAGCAGCAGCACGCGCGGCGAGCTCACCAGCGCGCGGCCCAGCGCCGCTTTACGCAGCCAGCCGCCGGACAGCGAGGAAAGCTCGGCGTCGCCGTTCAGCCCCAGCTGCAGCAGCACTTCGCTGATGCGGCTGTCGAGCTGCCACAGCCCCTGGTGATCGAGGATCTCCATGATTTGCGCCATGCGCGCCAAGTTTTTCTCGCTCGGATCGCTCTCCACCAAGTGGGAAATCGCATGATACGCCTTCAGGTGTTCCGCCTGCTCCGCGACGCCTTCGGCCACGAAGTCGAACACGCTACCGCCGATATTGCGCGGCGGATCCTGTTGCAGGCGCGCCACGATCAGATCCTGTTCGTAGATCACCCGGCCGTCGTCCAGCGGGATCTCTTTGCCGAGGATCTTCAGCAGCGTGGACTTACCGGCGCCGTTGCGCCCAACCAGACACACGCGTTCGTTGTCTTCGATATGAATTTCGGTGTTGTCTAAAAGCGGCGCATCGCTGAAAGAGAGCCAAGCGCCGGACATGCTGATTAACGACATAGTAATTATTTTCCTTCGCCGGCGTGAGTCACCAGCCAGCAGTTGTGGATCTGACGGTTACGGGCAAAGTCCTGCGACAGCGTCTTGGCGGTGATCTCTTTCGCCTCCAGGCCCAACGCGCTCAGCCCTGCCATATCCATTTGGAAACCGCGCTTGTTGTTCGAGAACATGATGGTCCCGTTGCGGCGCAGCAACCGTTTCAAATCTTTCATCAGCGCCAGATGATCGCGCTGCACGTCAAAAGTGTTCTCCATCCGCTTGGAGTTGGAGAACGTCGGCGGATCGATGAAGATCACGTCGAACTGTTCGTTGGCGTTGCTCAACCACGACAGGCAGTCGGCCTGGATCAGCCGATGCTGACGGCCGGTCAGGCCGTTGGCGCGCAGGTTCTTCTCCGCCCATTCCAGATAGGTACGCGACATATCCACCGTGGTGGTACTGCGCGCACCGCCCAACCCGGCGTGCACGCTGGCGGTGCCGGTGTAAGCAAACAGATTGAGGAAGTCCTTGCCGCTGCTCATCTCGCCCAGCATACGGCGCGCGATACGGTGATCGAGGAACAAGCCGGTATCGAGATAGTCGGTCAGGTTGACCCACAGCTTGGCGTTATACTCTTCTACCAGCAGGAATTCGCCTTTCTGCGCCAGCTTCTCGTACTGGTTCTTGCCCTTCTGCCGCTCGCGGGTTTTCAGGATCAGCTGATTCGACGGCAATTCCAGCACCGCCAGGGTCGCGTTGATCACATCGAACAGGCGCTGACGCGCTTTTTGCGCATCGACGGTTTTCGGCGGCGCATACTCCTGCACCACTACCTTGCTGCCGTAGCGGTCCACCGCGACGTTGTATTCTGGCAGATCGGCATCGTACAGGCGGTAGCATTCAATGCCCTGCTGTTTCGCCCACTTGTCGAGTTTCTTCAAGTTCTTGCGCAGACGGTTGGCGAAATCTTCCGCCACCTGCACGCCGCCGGTAGTGGCGCCGGCCGGGTTCGCCGCCAGCTGATAGTTTTTCTGCACGCACTCCAGCGGGCCGTTTTTCGCCTTGAACTGGCGCTCGGCGCGCAGCTGCAGGCAGCTCAACAGCTCCGGCGAGGCGCTGAACAGCGAAAGCTGCCAGCCGCCGAAGGCGCTTTTCATCACGCGGCCCAGCATGTTGTGCAGCGCGATCAGCGCCGGTTCGCTTTCCAGACGCTCACCGTACGGCGGGTTGCTGATCACGGTGCCGTGCGGGCCTTCCGGCAGCGGATTGGTCAGGCGCGCCACGTCGCCAACGTTAAAGGTGATCAACTCGGCGACGCCGGCGCGGCGGGCGTTGCCGCGCGCCATTTCAATCACTCGACGATCGATATCGGAGCCGAAGAAGCGAGAGGTGGTTTCCTGCAGGCCGCGGCGCGCGCGCACCTGCGCTTCGGTGGTGACTTCACGCCACAGTTCGGCGTTGTGGCCGTTCCAGGCGCTGAAGCCCCAGTGTTGGCGGTGCAGGCCCGGCGCGCGATCGGCGGCGATCATTGCCGCTTCGATCAGCAAGGTGCCGGAGCCGCACATCGGATCGAGCATCGGCGTGCCCGGCTGCCAGCCGGAACGCAGCACGATGGCGGCCGCCAGGTTTTCCTTCAGCGGCGCCTGGCCGGTGAGATCGCGGTAACCGCGCTGATGCAGGCCTTCGCCGCTCAGATCGAGGGCCACGCTGGCCATATCGCGTTGCAGGAAGACGTTAACGCGAATATCCGGCTGCTGCTTGGCGACCGTCGGGCGTTGGTCGAGTTTGCGGGTAAAGCTGTCGACGATGGCGTCTTTCACCTTCAGCGCGCCATACTGGCTGTTGCGGATCTCTTCGTTCACGCCGCTGAAATGCACGGCAAAGGTTTTATCCACGCCAAAAATGCTCGGCCAATCGATCGCCTGCACCCCGAGGTACAGATCCAGATCGCTGTGCACACGGAATTCGTTCAACGGCAACAGAATGCGCGAAGCCAGGCGGCTCCACAGCAGGCTTTGGTACAGAAGACGATCGTCACCCTGAAAATGTACCCCACCCTGCACCACTTTGCAGTCGTGAGCGCCAAGCGCTTCCAGCTCGCTTTTTAACAGTTCTTCCAATCCACGCGCCGTGCTGGCAAACAGAGAGTTCATATCGTGCTTATCACCAAAAAGAAAATTGTTGCGCATTATAGCTAATCCGCACCGCTTGTCATAAAGTTGCTCCCTTCTATTTAAGAATCGCACGGAGATAAGGGTGATCACGCTTTCCAGACTCTACGTCCATCCGGTTAAATCACTGCGTGGCTTGCAGCTTTCTTACGCCCAGGTCGGCAGCAGCGGTCTGGCCTTCGACCGCAACTTTATGATCACCGAGCCGGATGGCACCTTTATCACCGCGCGCCAATACCCGCAGATGGTGCTATTCACACCGGCGTTACTGCCTGACGGGCTATTCCTGACGGCGCCGGACGGCGAAAGCGCCGCCATTCGCTTCAGCGACTTCGCCGCCGCACCGCAGCCGACCGAAGTTTGGGGCAACCATTTCACCGCATTGATCGCACCGGATGAGATCAACCGTTGGCTGAGCGGCTATTTCCAGCGAGACGTGCAGCTGCGCTGGCTGGGGCCGGAGTTGACCCGCCGAGTGAAGAAACACCCCGAAATCCCGCTGACGTTTGCCGACGGCTATCCTTATCTGCTGATTAACCAGGCTTCGTTCAACGATCTGCAGCAGCGCTGTCCCGGCAGCATCAAGCTGGAACAGTTCCGCCCCAATCTGGTAGTGAGCGGCGCAACCGCCTGGGCCGAGGACGGCTGGCAGGTAATCCGCGTCGGCGACGTGATGTTCGATTTGGTGAAGCCCTGCAGCCGCTGCGTGCTCACCACCGTCAGCACCGAGCGTGGCCGCAAGCACCCGAGCGGCGAACCGCTAAGCACGCTGCAGAAATTTCGCTCCGCCGACAACGGCGACATCGATTTCGGCCAGAATATGATCGCACGCAACAGCGGCATCATCCGCGTGGGCGATACGGTGGAAGTGCTGTCGACCAAGCCGCCGCGCCCTTATGGCGCCGGTAAAGTGGTGGAGAGCGTACAAGCGCCGCAGGACAGCGAGCACAGCGTCACCATCGAATATGAGGGGAAAGTGTTTACCGGCAACAACCAGCAGATCTTGCTCGAGCAGTTGGAACAGCAAGGCATCCGCGTACCTTACTCCTGCCGTGCCGGGATTTGCGGCAGCTGCCGCATTACATTGTTGAGCGGTGAAGTCGCGCCCCTGAAGAAAAGCGCACTGGGCGACAACGGCACCATCCTGTGCTGCAGCTGCATCCCGAAAAGTGATTTGACCCTGGCGTAATCCGCCTTATACCGCCCTGTCGTAAGCCGGGGCGGCGCTTTCATCCTGCGCGCAGGGTTTCAGCCGATCGTGCATTACCTTGATGGCGTCACCCAATACCATAGTACGGCCAGCGACCGTCAGCTGATTTTGCGCCAGCAGGCACAGACTGGCATTATCCCCGGCTTCCACCACCAGCAAGCGCGCTTCCGCACCGCTTTCCATCACTTTCACCGCCGCCAACTCACCGTTTTTCGGCTGCAATGGGTAGTGCTGCTGCGAGAAATGCCAGCTCTTCGGCATCAGCGGTTTCAGGAAGCGATAGGCAACCAGCGCATTCAACACCAGCTCGGCGCGCTGCTCATGGCTGAGCTTGACCTGTTTGCACTGTTCTTCATAGGTGAAATAAAGGGCGGCGTCGTCCACGCAAAAAGCGCATTCATCGAAGGCGTCCGGCGTTAACATTTTGGCCGGGAAACGTGAACGAAAGATCATACCATTAGCTAAATCCAGCATTAGCCGATCGTGTTCGGCATCAAAATACCAACGCCAATTATCGTCAGGTTTTATCTTCATTTCGTATCCTTCTCGCTGCCTATGCCAACGCCGCACTCACCCTAAAAGGCGATTTTATCATCGATAAAGTTGCTTAAACATCGGATAATTCCGCGAACGATATTTATGCTAACGAACAAAATATAGACGAGCCGGGGGCAGAAATAAACCCCCGGAATAAAATGAGAGGAAAAATATTAGATATGGGTAACGATATCTTTAATCAAACGCGGGCCGTGATAGATAAATCCAGAATAAATTTGCAGCAGGCTCGCGCCGGCCTCCATTTTTTCTCGCGCCGCCGTCAGCGAATCGATGCCGCCCACGCCGATAATCGGCAGGCGCCCTTGCAGTTCAGTGGAGAGACGACGGATCACTTCGGTGCTGCGTGATTGCAGCGGACGCCCGCTCAACCCGCCCGCTTGCTCGCAGTAATTCAACCCCTGGATCAATTTTCGATCCAACGTGGTATTGGTGGCAATCACCCCATCGATATTATGCCGCACCAGGCTATCGGCAATTTGGATCAATTCTTCTTCAGAAAGATCCGGCGCGATCTTTACCGCCACCGGCACATATTTGTGATGGCGCGCATGTAATTCCTGCTGCTTATTTTTAATCGCGGCCAAAAGATCGTCCAGCGCTTCGCCATACTGTAAGGATCGTAACCCCGGCGTATTCGGTGAAGAGATGTTAATCGCGATATAACCGGCATACGGATAAACTTTATCCATGCAGATCAAATAATCGTCTTTGCCCTGTTCGACCGGCGTGTCTTTATTCTTGCCGATATTGATCCCAAGAATGCCACCGAAATGAGATTTCTTAACGTTTTCAATTAGATTGTCCACGCCATGGTTATTGAACCCCATGCGGTTGATCAGGCCTTCCGCCTCAACCACGCGGAACAAGCGCGGCTTGTCGTTGCCTGGCTGCGGGCGCGGCGTCACGGTGCCGACTTCCACATGGCCGAAGCCCATCGCGCCGAACGCATCGATGCACTCGCCGTTTTTATCCAGACCGGCGGCCAATCCCAGCGGGTTTTTAAACGACAGCCCCATGCAGCTGACCGGTTTGGTCGGCACGGACTGACGAACAAGAAACGCTAATGGGGTGCCGGTAATACGGCTGAGCTGACGAAAGGTCACTTCGTGCGCGCGCTCGGGATCGAGCTGGAACAACGCTTTCCTGATGAGGGGGTAGTACATGGACTCTCCTGATTTCCCGGTTGCAAACCGGGGGCGTATTATCCGGTATCCCCCGCCCAATTGGAATTGATTAAAGGCAAAAAAAGCCGTTTTTACGCAATCGTTTTCTCTCTTCGCCGCCAAATCGGCGCCAATCCGCTTTTGCGCATATCCAAATCAAAAAATGAGATTTAAAAAACGCGCCCGGTTGCTGGTAGGTTTAAAACACTTCCTACTGATTTTTTAATTAAACCTAACTTTTAGTTATAAGGAGTGGCAATGCGCGTTATATCACTGGCCGGCAGCCCACGCATCCCATCTCGTTCCGCAGCGCTACTCGCACTGAGTCAGAGCTGGCTGCGGCAACAAGGAGTGGAAGTGACGGCTTATACCCTGCACGACTTCGACGCTGAAGATCTGCTGTACGCCAACTTCAACAGCCCGGCGATTAAAGCGTTTGCCGACCAACTTGCGCAGGCGGACGGCCTGCTGATTTCCACGCCGGTTTATAAAGCGTCGTTCTCGGGCGCGCTGAAGACCTTGCTGGATCTGCTACCGGAACGCGCTCTGGATCATAAGGTGGTGCTGCCGCTGGCAACCGGCGGTTCGATCGGTCACATGTTGGCCGTGGACTATGCGCTAAAACCGGTGCTGGCGGCGCTGAAAGCACAGGAGGTGCTGCACGGCGTGTTCGCCGACGACAGCCAGATCCAACTGACCGGCGAAGGCGCTACGCTCACCGATGCCGTCGCCACCCGGCTGGAAGAGGCGCTGGATAGTTTCTATCTGGCGCTTGGCCGCCGCAAACCGCCCGCGCTGCGCGTCACCACACCGCTGACGGCCCATCAAACTGCCTGAAACGCCTGGAAAAGGAGAGCCTGAATGAAAACACGCATCGCTTTACGGCGCTGGCTGAGCGCCGCTACCCTCACCGGCCTGCTATCGCTGGTCTGGGCCAACGCCGCCGCTGCGCAGGATCCGGCGCAGTTCCGTATCGGCTACCAAAAAGGGTCGGTCAGCCTGGTGCTGGCGAAGAGCCACCGGCTGCTGGAGGAACGTTTCCCCGCCACCCGCATCAGCTGGATCGAGTTTCCCGCCGGCCCGCAAATGCTGGAGGCCTTGAACGTCGGCAGCATCGATCTGGGCAGCACCGGCGATATTCCGCCGATCTTCGCGCAGGCCGCCGGCGCTGACCTGCTGTATGTCGGCGTTGAACCGCCCAAACCGAAGGCAGAGGTAATCCTGGTGCCGGAAAACAGTCCGATCAAAACCATCGCCGATCTGAAAGGCCATAAGGTCGCCTTCCAGAAAGGATCCAGCTCACACAATCTGCTGCTGCGATCGCTGCAAAAGGCCGGCCTGAAATTTACGGATATCCAGCCCGCCTATCTGACCCCCGCCGATGCGCGCGCCGCCTTCCAGCAGGGCAACGTCGACGCCTGGGCCATCTGGGATCCTTATTATTCCGCCGCGCTGCTGCAGGGCGGCGTACGGGTGCTCGGCGACGGCACCGATCTGAACCAGACCGGTTCCTTCTATCTGGCGGCGCGCCCCTATGTTGAAGCCAACGGCGCCTTTATTAGCCAGGTCTTGACGGTGCTGACCCAGGCCGATGCGCTCACTCGCAGCGACCGGGCGCAAAGCGTGACCCTGCTGGCCAACGCCATGGGGCTGCCTGAACCGGTGATCGCCAGCTATCTGGATCACCGCCCGCCAACCGCCATCACGCCGCTCGATGCGCATACGATCGCCGCGCAGCAGCAAACCGCCGACCTGTTTTACGCCAACCGGCTGGTGCCGGTGAAGGTCGACATCTCGCAACGCATCTGGCGCCCAAGCGCGCAATAAACAATGGGAGAACATTGACGATGAGCCTGAACGTTTTCTGGTTTTTACCCACCCACGGCGACGGCCACTATCTTGGTAGCGCACAAGGAGCGCGCAGCGTCGATCACGGTTATTTGCAGCAGATCGCCCAGGCGGCGGACCGGCTGGGATTCGGCGGGGTGTTGATCCCTACCGGCCGTTCGTGCGAAGACTCTTGGCTGGTGGCCGCCTCGCTAATCCCGGTCACCCAGCGGCTGAAATTCTTGGTCGCGCTGCGGCCGGGCATCATCTCCCCTACGCTGGCGGCGCGCCAGGCGGCGACGCTGGATCGCCTGTCCAACGGGCGCGCGCTGTTCAATCTGGTCACCGGCGGCGATCCGGAAGAACTGGCGGCCGAGGGGCTGCACCTTAGCCATGAAGAACGCTACGAAGCCTCAACCGAGTTCACCCACATCTGGCGCCGGGTGCTGGAAGGCGAAACCGTCGATTTCGACGGCAAGCATATTCAGGTAAAAGGCGCCAAACTGCTGTTCCCGCCGGTGCAGCAGCCGCGCCCACCGCTCTATTTCGGCGGATCCTCCGCCGCCGCGCAGGATCTGGCCGCCGAACAGGTAGAAATGTATCTCACCTGGGGAGAGCCGCCGGCGCAGGTTAAAGAGAAGATCGACGAGGTGCGCGCCAAAGCGGCGGCGAAAGGCCGCCAGGTACGCTTCGGTATCCGCCTGCATGTCATCGTGCGGGAAACCACCGAAGAGGCCTGGCACGCCGCCGACCGGCTGATCGCGCACCTCGATGAGGAAACCATCGCCAACGCACAGCAGGCTTTTGCGCGCTTCGACTCCGTCGGCCAACGGCGCATGGCGGCGCTGCACGGCGGCAAAAAGGATAACCTGGAGATCAGCCCGAACCTGTGGGCCGGCATCGGCCTGGTGCGCGGCGGCGCCGGCACCGCGCTGGTGGGCGACGGCCCGACGGTCGCGGCGCGCATGCAGGAATATGCCGATTTGGGCATCGACACCTTTATTCTTTCCGGCTACCCGCATCTGGAAGAGGCCTACCGCGTCGGCGAACTGCTGTTTCCGCACCTCGACCTGGCGCGGGAGGAAACGCCCGCGCGGCTTCAGCCGGTGCGGCCGCAGGGCGAAGTGGTGGCCAACATTTATGTTCCGCAAAAAGTGTCGCAGAGCTGAGGAGCGCCCCGATGGCAAAGAACGCGCAACGCATCCTGTATCGACTGGCTCCCTGGGCGCTGCCGCTGGCGCTGGTGATCCTCTGGCAGATCGCCGTCGAAACCGGCTGGCTGTCCAATCGCATTTTACCGGCGCCGAGCGCGGTGCTGGCCGCCTTCTGGAGCCTGAGCCAAAGCGGCGAACTGTGGCAACATCTGAGCATCAGCAGCCAGCGCGCGTTGATCGGCTTTGGCATCGGCGGCAGCATCGGACTGATCCTCGGTTTTATTACCGGGCTGTCACGCTGGGGCGAACGCCTGCTGGACAGCTCGGTGCAAATGATCCGCAACGTGCCGCATCTGGCGCTGATCCCGCTGGTGATCCTGTGGTTCGGCATCGATGAATCCGCCAAGATCTTTCTGGTGGCGCTCGGCACGCTGTTCCCGATTTATCTCAATACCTATCACGGCATCAAAAATATCGATCGTGGCCTGTTGGAGATGGCCCGCAGCTACGGCCTGAGCGGTTTCCGCCTGTTTACACAAGTGGTGCTGCCGGGCGCGCTGCCGTCGATAATGGTCGGCGTGCGTTTCGCTCTCGGCTTCATGTGGCTGACGCTGATCGTCGCCGAAACCATTTCGGCCAATTCGGGCATCGGCTACCTGGCGATGAACGCGCGCGAATTCCTGCAAACCGACGTGGTGGTGGTGGCGATCGTGCTGTACGCCCTGCTCGGCAAGCTGGCGGACGTGGGCGCGCAGTTGCTGGAGCGCGCCTGGTTGCGCTGGCATCCGGCCTATCAACTGAAACAGGGAGAAGCGCTATGACCCTTCCCGCTCGCCTTGCGCAAGGCACGCCGGTGACGCTGGAGTCCATCAGCAAAGGTTACGGCAACCGCACGGTGCTGGACAATATCCAGCTGCGTATTTCCGCCGGGCAATTCGTGGCGGTGGTCGGCCGCAGCGGCTGCGGCAAGAGCACTCTGCTGCGCCTGTTGGCCGGCCTGGAGCAGGCCAGCAGCGGCGCGCTGCTCAGCGGCAACGCGCCGCTTGCCGCCGCTAAAGAAGATACCCGACTGATGTTCCAGGATGCACGCCTGTTGCCGTGGAAAACGGTGATCGACAACGTGGGCCTGGGGCTACGCGGCCAGTGGCGCGAGGCGGCACTGCAGGCGCTGGACGCGGTCGGTTTGGCGGATCGCGCCCGCGACTGGCCGGCAGCGCTGTCCGGCGGGCAAAAGCAACGGGTCGCCCTGGCGCGCGCGCTGATCCATCGCCCTCGCCTGCTGCTTCTGGACGAACCGCTCGGGGCACTGGATGCCCTGACGCGTATCGAGATGCAGGGGCTGATAGAAACGCTGTGGCAACAGCACGGTTTTACCGTACTGCTGGTCACGCATGACGTCAGCGAAGCCATCGCGCTGGCGGATCGGGTGATCCTGATTGAAGAGGGGCGCATCGGGCTGGATCTCACCCTCGATCTGCCGCGGCCGCGCCGCAAAGGCTCGGCCCGGCTGGCAGAGCTGGAGGCCGAAGTGCTGGAACGGGTGTTATCGCCGCCGGTTGCCGCAGCTAGCCCGCGCCAGGCGGCGAATTGAACGGATAAAAAAAGGGACGGCAAAAGCCGTCCCTTGATCTATTCAACGTGAAAAAATCAGGCGTCGAGCGCCTTGCTGATCTTCTCGTACAGATCGCCGGACAGGTTTTCCAACCCTTTCAGCTGTTCCAGCGCCTTGCGCATCAACGCCTGGCGGCCCGCGTCGTAACGCTTCAGGCGAATCAGCGGTTCAATCAGGCGCGCGGCGATCTGCGGGTTGCGCTGGTTGAGATCGCTGAGGATCTCCGCCAGGAACTGATAGCCGCTGCCGTCCGCGGCATGGAACGCCGCCGGGTTGCCGGAAGCGAAGCCGCCGATCAGCGAACGGGTACGGTTCGGGTTGCTCAGGCTGAACGAACGGTGCTGCAACAGCGCACGCACCTTGCTCAGCACGTCCGCCGCCGGGCTGCTGCCCTGCAGCACGAACCATTTGTCCATCACCAGGCCATCCTGATGCCAGCGCTCGTCGAACGCTGCCAGCAGCGCATCGCGGCACGGCAGCTGGGCCGCGACCGCGGCAGACAGCGCCGCCAGCGAGTCGGTCATATTGTCCGCCTGGCGATACTGTTCACTCACCAGCTGGTCCGCCAGCGCCACATCTTCGCCGAACGCCAGATAACCCAGGCACACATTGCGCAAGGCGCGCTTGGCGATCTCGGCGTGCTCCACGCGGTAGCCGTCGGTCTTGTTGGCGTGATACACCGCCAGCCACTCATCGGCCAACTCCCGCGCCAGGCAGCGAACGATCGCTTCGTGCACCGCGGCTATCGCTTCCGGATCGATGGTGGCGAACAGCTCGGCGATTTCATTCTCCGACGGCAGCGTCAGGATCTGCGCCGCCAGCGCCGGATCCAGCTTCTCGTCCAGCAGCACCGCGCGGAACGCATCGGCCACGTGCAGCGGCAGCGACAGCGGCTGTTTCTGCTGGTGCCGCGCCACGTTCAGCTTGATATAGGTCGCCAGCAGACTCTGTGCCGCATCCCAACGCGTAAATTCATTGCGCGCGTGCTGCATCAGGAAGGTCAGCTGCTGGTCGCTGTACGGATAGTCCAGCTTCACCGGCGCGGAGAATTCGCGCAGCAGCGACGGCACCGGCTTGTGCGCCACGCCGTCAAATACGAAGGTCTGCTCCGCTTCGGTGACATTCAGCACGTTGTTGACCGGCAGACCGCCCTTTTGCAGCGCGATGACGTTGCCTTCACTGTCGTACAGTTCGATATCCAGCGGAATATGCAGCGGCAACTTCTCGGGTTGATCGGCGGTCGGCGCGGTTTTCTGGCTGACATGCAGGCGATACTGCTGGGTTTGTGCGTCGTATTCGTCGCGCACCGTCAACAGCGGCGTGCCAGACTGGCTATACCAACGGCGGAAGCGCGACAGATCGACATTGGACGCATCCTCCATCGCCTGCACAAAATCGTCGCAGGTGGCGGCGCTGCCGTCGTGGCGTTCGAAATAGAGCTGCATCCCTTTCTGGAAGTTCGCTTCCCCAAGCAAGGTGTGCATCATGCGGATCACTTCGGAACCCTTTTCATACACCGTGAGGGTGTAGAAGTTGTTCATCTCGATCACTTTATCCGGGCGGATGGCGTGCGCCATCGGGCTGGCATCTTCGGCGAACTGCGCGCCGCGCATCACGCGCACGTTATCGATGCGGTTGACCGAACGCGATCCCAGATCGGAACTGAACTCCTGATCGCGGAATACCGTCAGCCCCTCTTTCAAGCTGAGCTGGAACCAGTCGCGGCAGGTTACGCGGTTACCGGTCCAGTTGTGGAAATATTCGTGGCCGATCACCGCTTCGATGTTCAGGTAGTCCTTGTCGGTGGCGGTTTCCGCCTTCGCCAGCACATATTTGGAGTTAAAGATATTTAACCCTTTGTTCTCCATCGCGCCCATATTGAAGAAATCGACCGCCACAATCATATAAATGTCGAGATCGTATTCCAGGCCGAAGCGGGTCTCGTCCCACTTCATCGAGTTCTTTAGCGATGTCATCGCCCAGTCGGCGCGATCCAGGTTACCGCGATCGACGAACAGTTCCAGCGCGACCTTACGGCCGGAGCGGGTGGTGAAGCTGTCGCGCAGCACGTCGAAGTCCCCCGCCACCAGCGCAAACAGGTAGCAAGGTTTCGGGAACGGATCCTGCCATTGCACCCAGTGGCGGCCATCGGCCAGTTCGCCCTGGCCGATTCGGTTACCGTTCGACAGCAGGAACGGATAGCGCGCCTTGTCAGCCACGATGCGGGTGGTAAAGCGCGCCAGCACGTCCGGGCGGTCCTGATAATAGGTAATGTGGTGGAAGCCTTCGGCTTCGCATTGCGTGCACAGCGCATCGCCGGACAGATACAGCCCTTCCAGCGCGGTGTTTTTCGCCGGGTGAATGTCGTTGACGATGGTAAGAGTGAATTGTGCCGGCAACTCTTCGATGACCAGCTGGTTATCCTGCTGACGATAGGCGCTCCACGGTTGCCCGTCGACCTGAATGCTCACCAGCGTCAGATCTTCGCCATCCAGCACCAGCGGTGTACCGGCCGCGCCCTGACGTTTGATTTTACTGACGGCGGTCACACGCGTGGTTTCCGCGTCCAAACTGAAGTCCAAATCGATATCGGTCGTGGTGTAATCAGGCGCGCGATAATCGTGGCGATATTTTGCCTGTGGCTGTTGTGTCATAAAAACCCTTAAACGTCTCAGTGAGTTATAGGTGCAGGCCGCTCTTCTCCTCCGCGCCGCAACCGTTGAATTTCCCTGCGGCGCGCGGCGGACCTGATTGTGAATAAACTGTATCACAGCTGGCCAAAAAGCCCAGAGCCGCCGGGCGACCACGAGAGAGAAATCAGAGACAAATCATAAATCGCACGCCAGACGACAGCGCGGGTGACCAATGGCTAAATAGAAATCAGCATTTAATGCTAAAAAACCGCCATCCCGGCGCACCGGCATAGTTGAGGCGGCACAGGCGGCATAGTGGTATAATTGCCGAATCAGGCCCAGGGATGACTCGCACTATGAAAATCAAATACGCAATCTATTTTTTTACCCTGTGCCTGATGACCTCCTTCTCGCTGTTCATCGTCGAGGAGCTGCTCGAAGCCCATACCGACTACCGCGATAACCAGCTCAACCTGTACAAGATTGACCGCGCCAAAGAGATCTCCGAGGCTTTTCAGGCTTCACTGCAGGCTCACCGCCTCAAACGTTTAAGCCTGATCGACCCGCAAATCACCCGCGCGCAATATTTGACCGCCGATCGGGCAGCGCGCGAGAAAATCACCCAGATCCGGGAACATCTGAATGATGCGGTCGCCAGGCAGCTTGGGGTGCGGCAAAAAATTGCCGCGCTGTCGATGATCGGCCTGATGGAACAGCTGTTGGATAACGACAACCTGCAGCTTTCGCAGTTCAACAACGCCAACGCCAATCTGTTCAACATCAACAGCGCCTATTACATCTCGCAAACCAGCAAGAGCTATTACCGCTACACCTACGATACCCGGATGGTAGATACCGATTCCTTTATGTTTCTCGAGGCCATCCGTCTCAACAACCGGCTGAATATGTCACTGACGGAATTAAGCGACCAGATTATTGACGTCAACGTCAGCCCGCTCGCTCGCAAAGACGCCTATCTGAAGTCCATCCAGCTAACTGGCGTACTGAACGCGCTGAGCACCCGACTGATCTTCATGAAGATCAACTACGACGACGTGCAAACTACCGATATCGTCAATCAGTTGCTCACCCTGGTGTCCGCCGAGCGCCTCAAACAAATTACCGATGGGCTGTACACCGCCATCAATACCCAAAAGCCGTATCCCGCAGCGCTTATCTCGCGCTATGTCGATGAGCTGAGCGGGCTTTCGCAAACGCTGTATCAACGCAGCTTCGAGCTGGAAACCGTCGCCTCGCGTCACAAGATTTACGACAGCCAGACCACCATTTACGGCATGATCGCGCTAGCCGGCCTGGTGGTGTTGCTGTTCATTTTACCGGCGCTGGTGTTCTGCACCAATATCAACCGCTGGCTGACCAAAACCCACAACAATATCGTGCGGCTGTCGCGCGGCGAGATGAACATCGATCGCAACGACGCCTTCTACAGCCGGGAACTTATCGCCATCAGCGATGCCATTCAGCAGCTCCGGCAATATCAGTTGGACAAGATCTCGCTGGAGAGTGAGAAGCAGCTGCTGATTAAAGAGCTCGAGGCTTCCTCCTTCCTCGATCCGCTCACCAATATTTATAATCGCCGTAAATTCTTCCTCGAATGCCAACTGCTGGGCGACGGCAGCTATCCGCAGGCCTTTTGCCTGATCGATATCGACAATTTCAAACAGCTCAACGACAGCTACGGTCACGACGTGGGTGACCAGGCGCTGGTAGCCTTCGGCCACCTGTTGCAACGCGCATTCCGGGCCAGCGACATTTTCTGTCGCTACGGCGGCGAAGAGTTCGCGGTGCTGCTGGGCAACTGTTCGTTGGACAACGCGCGGGACATCATGGAGCAATTGCGCAGCCGCACTCACCGCCTGACGCTAAATCTGGCCGACGGACGGCAAGTGCGTTTCACCACCAGCTGCGGCATTGCGCCGGTCAAGGCGTTCACCGCGCTGCAAGCGGCGATCAAACAGGCAGATGAAGCGCTCTATTTTTGCAAAAAGAACGGCAAGGATCGGGTCAGCGTACACACTCAGGTCGGGTTTATCTGATTCGCTGTTTAAAATAATTAACATTATAATTTTTATGACTAATTAGGCTAAGTCATTCACCTTACAGGCATATCTGGCTTTTTTTCCTTCCCGCAGCCGCCAGGCCGCCATAAAGGCACGTTTAATCCTCGACCCGCTTTGGTGATTTATGGTGTGATGCAGCTTCAATAACAGGATAATCCGGGTATACTCCACCCCCAATTTTATGATTATCCGGATTTGGACACGCGCCTGACGAGGATGCTGTAACGCGCTATGACTCAATACGCTTCCCCGATTTTGACATCACTGCTTGATACCGATGCTTATAAGCTTCATATGCAGCAAGCAGTGTTCCATCGCTATCCCGCGATCAGCGTGGCGGCGGAATTCCGCTGCCGCGGCGACGAACTGCTGGGCGAATATGCCGACGAGATCCGCGCACAGGTGGCGCTGATGAGCCGGCTGGCACTGACCGACGCCGAATTCGCTTATCTCTCGGGCCTGCCCTTCTTCCGTCAGGATTATCTGAACTGGCTGCGGACGTTCCGTTACGATCCGCAGCAGGTGATCGTCGAGAACCGCGACGGCAAGCTGCATATCCGCATCGCCGGACCGTGGCGCGACGTGATCATGTGGGAGGTCCCGCTGCTGGCGGTGATCAGCGAAGTGGTGCATCGCCGCCGCTCTGCGCAGGTGACGCCGGAACAGGCGGTGACACATCTGCAGACCAAGCTGGCACAGTTCAAGACGCTGGCGGGCGATCTGGATCTTTCGCGCTTCAAGCTGATGGACTTCGGCACCCGCCGCCGTTTTTCTCAGGGCGTGCAGCAGGCCATCGTCAGCACTTTGCAAGCCGAGTTCCCGTACCTGTCGGGCACCAGCAATTACGATCTGGCGCACCAGCTCGGCCTGGCACCGGTAGGTACCCAAGCGCATGAGTGGTTCCAGGCACACCAGCAAATAAGCCCGGTACTGGCCAACAGCCAGCGCGCCGCATTGCAAGCCTGGTTGGATGAATACCCGGATCAACTCGGCATCGCGCTCACTGACTGTATCACCATGGATGCCTTCCTGCGCGACTTTGGCCCGCAATTCGCCGAGCGTTATCAGGGGTTGCGCCACGATTCCGGCGATCCCGTCGAGTGGGGTGAGAAAGCCATTGCCCACTATCAGACGTTGGGCATAGATCCAATGAGCAAAACGCTGGTGTTCTCGGACAACCTGGATCTGGAAAAAGCGCTGGCGCTTTATCGCCACTTTTACCAACGCATCAACCTCAGCTTCGGCATCGGCACGCGCCTGACCTGCGATATTCCAGGCGTCAAGCCGCTGAATATCGTGATCAAACTGGTCGAGTGCAAAGGCAAACCGGTAGCCAAGCTCTCCGACAGCCCCGGCAAAACCATCTGCCAGGATCAGGCATTTGTCAGGGCCTTGCGCAAAGCCTTCGACCTGCCGCTGGTGAAGAAAGCCAGCTGATCCTTCTTTATATATAAAGAAAGCCGGCCCGGTTCACGCGCCGGCTTTTTTGTTTTTATCCCGAACGCCCTCTTTTCAGCCAGCCGCGATAAATGTTGCGCCAATCCGATGATTTCTGCTTGTGCTCTGCACCGCGGCAAGTAACATAGCCATTACCCCCATATTCTTGGGTTGTAAGCTATTTCTAAACCAAATTATTAAAGAGAGAAATCTATGAGCGTAGTGCCTGTAGTCGACGTACTGCAAGGTCGTGCTGCGGTTGACAGTGAAGTCACCGTACGCGGCTGGGTACGTACCCGGAGAGATTCAAAAGCTGGTATCTCCTTCCTGGCCGTCTATGACGGTTCCTGCTTTGATCCGTTACAGGCCGTCGTTAATAATTCTCTGCCGAATTATCAGGATGAAGTGCTGCACCTGACGACCGGTTGCTCGGTTGAAGTTACCGGCAAGGTCGTCGCTTCACCGGGCGAAGGCCAGAGCTTCGAACTGCAGGCCACCGCGATCAAAGTGGTCGGCTGGGTCGACGATCCGGACACTTACCCGATGGCGGCCAAACGCCACAGCATCGAATACCTGCGTGAAGTGGCCCACCTGCGCCCGCGCACCAATCTGATCGGCGCCGTGGCGCGCGTGCGTCATACTCTGGCGCAAGCGATCCACCGCTTCTTCCATGAAAATGGCTATTTCTGGGTGTCCACCCCGCTGATCACCGCCTCCGATACCGAAGGCGCCGGCGAGATGTTCCGCGTATCCACGCTGGATCTGGAAAACCTGCCGCGCACCGACAAGGGCACCGTCGACTTCAGCGAAGACTTCTTCGGTAAGGAAGCCTTCCTCACCGTTTCCGGCCAGCTGAACGGCGAAACCTACGCCTGCGCGCTGTCCAAGGTTTACACCTTCGGCCCAACCTTCCGCGCTGAAAACTCCAACACCAGCCGCCACTTGGCCGAGTTCTGGATGATCGAACCGGAAGTGGCCTTCGCTACGCTGGACGACGTTGCCGGCCTGGCTGAAAGCATGCTGAAGTATGTGTTCCAGGCGGTGCTGGATGAACGCGCCGATGACCTGAAATTCTTCGCCGAGCGCGTAGATAAAGATGCTATCGCACGTCTGGAGCGTTTCGTCTCTTCCGATTTCGCTCAGGTGGACTACACCGACGCCATCGAGATCCTGCTGGCCTCGGGCCAAACCTTCGAAAACCCGGTTTCCTGGGGTATCGATCTCTCTTCCGAACATGAACGTTACCTGGCTGAGAAACACTTCCAGGCGCCGGTGGTGGTGAAAAACTACCCGAAAGACATCAAAGCGTTCTATATGCGCATGAACGAAGACGGCAAAACCGTCGCGGCCATGGACGTGCTGGCGCCGGGCATCGGCGAAATCATCGGCGGCTCGCAGCGTGAAGAACGCCTCGACGTGCTCGATCAACGTCTGGAAGAGATGGGCCTGAATAAAGAAGACTATTGGTGGTATCGCGACCTGCGCCGCTACGGCACCGTGCCGCATTCCGGTTTCGGCCTGGGCTTTGAACGTTTAATCGCCTATGTCACCGGCGTGCAAAACGTGCGCGATGTGATTCCATTCCCTCGCACGCCACGTAACGCAAGCTTCTAATTTATACGATCAACCGTTTTTTAAACGATTTCGTTACAAAACAAAGGCCAGCATCGCTGGCCTTTCGCATTTTTTAATATTGACGCACATCACAAAGTTCCCGAAAAATTACATTTAGTTACACATACTTTCCTTTTGCAACCTGATTGGGACATTGGTATCATTTTCGTCCTAGATTAACCCGCCTGTGAATGGAACACTGCGTTCAGACACAGGACGACACCAATCTATCAACAATAGTTCCCAAAGAATTATTGGCGGCAGTGGCAAAGGTGTCCGAATAACACCAATGAGGGTAATAATGATGAAGCGCAACATTCTTGCAGTGGTAATCCCGGCTCTGTTGGCTGCTGGTGCAGCAAACGCAGCTGAAATCTACAACAAAGACGGCAACAAGCTGGATCTGTACGGCAAAGTTGACGGTCTGCACTACTTCTCCAAAGACAAAGGTAATGATGGCGATCAGACCTATGTTCGTTTTGGCTTCAAAGGTGAAACCCAGATTACTGACCAACTGACCGGTTACGGCCAGTGGGAATACAACGTTCAGTCCAACCACTCCGAGTCTCAGGGCACCGAAGGCACCAAAACCCGTCTGGGCTTCGCCGGTCTGAAATTTGCTGACTACGGTTCCTTCGACTACGGCCGTAACTACGGCGTACTGTACGACGTGGAAGGCTGGACCGACATGCTGCCAGAGTTCGGTGGCGATACTTACACCAATTCCGACAACTTCATGACCGGCCGTACCAACGGCGTTGCGACCTATCGTAACAACAACTTCTTCGGTCTGGTTGACGGTCTGAACTTCGCTCTGCAATACCAGGGCAAAAATCAGAACGACGGTCGTGACATTAAGAAACAGAACGGCGACGGCTGGGGTATCTCCTCTACTTATGACATCGGCGAAGGCATCAGCTTCGGTGCAGCATACGCATCTTCTAACCGTACCGATGCCCAGAAAAACAAATCCAACGAGCGTGGCGACAAGGCTGATGCATGGACCGTGGGCGCGAAATACGACGCCAACAACGTTTACCTGGCGGCCATGTACGCAGAAACCCGCAACATGACTCCTTACGGCGGCAACAACTCGCTGAAAGATGGCACCACCTCTTGTGCTGACACTCAGAACAACAGCTGCGGCGGTTTCGCCAGCAAAACTCAGAACTTCGAAGTGACCGCTCAGTACCAGTTCGACTTCGGTCTGCGCCCAGAAGTGTCTTACCTGCAGTCTAAAGGTAAGAACATGAACGTCCCAGGCGCGGGTTCTGACCAAGATCTGGTTAAATATGTTTCTGTTGGTACCACTTACTACTTCAACAAAAACATGTCCACCTACGTTGATTACAAAATCAACCTGCTGGATGACAACGCGTTCACCAAAGCAGCCGGCATCGCTACTGACGATATCGTAGCCGTTGGTCTGGTATACCAGTTCTAAGTTGTCTCGCTTAACGGCGGTTCACCGTCGGCTAAGTTAAAAAACAGGGCTTCGGCCCTGTTTTTATTTGTGTCAGCCGGTAACTTTTTATCCTGCCAATTTCCCCTTCCCCATCATTTTTTCTGTCTAACACACCCCCTTCACAAGATCGCGGTGTTTTTGTCGCAAACGGTTGGCAAAGCCGATAACTGGCGCTACCCTGATGCTTCTGTCTGCTTAACACCGAGATTTGGAAGCACCTGACATGTTTGAAAAAATCACTGCCGCACCCGCCGACCCGATCCTGGGCCTGACCGATATTTTCCGCGCCGACGCCCGCCCGAACAAAATCAATTTAGGGATTGGCGTTTATAAAGACGAAACCGGTAAAACCCCGGTGCTGACCAGCGTAAAAAAAGCTGAGCAGTATCTGCTGGAAAATGAGACCACCAAAAACTATCTCGGTATTGAGGGCATCCCAGCGTTCGCCAGCTGCACGCAAGAGCTGTTGTTCGGCAAAGAGAGTCCGATCGTCGCCGATCGTCGCGCGCGCACCGCACAGACGCCAGGCGGCACCGGCGGCCTGCGCGTGGCGGCAGACTTTATCGCTAACCAGACCAGCGCCAAACGCATCTGGATCAGCAACCCAAGCTGGCCGAACCACAAGAACGTCTTTAGCGCCGTAGGCCTGGAAGTGCTGGAATACGCCTACTACGACGCCGCCAACCACGCGTTGGATTTCGACGGCCTGCTGAACAGCCTGAAACAGGCGCAGGCCGGCGATGTGGTGCTGTTCCACGGCTGCTGCCATAACCCGACCGGTATCGATCCAACGCCGGAGCAGTGGGCGCAGCTGGCCGAACTTTCCGTCGCCAACGGCTGGCTGCCGCTGTTCGACTTCGCTTATCAGGGCTTCGCCAATGGACTGGAAGAGGATGCGCAGGGCCTGCGTATTTTCGCCGCCAAACATAAAGAGCTGATCGTCGCCAGTTCCTACTCGAAAAACTTCGGTCTGTACAATGAGCGCGTCGGCGCTTGCACCATTGTGGCTGCCGATGCCGAAACCGCCGATCGCGCCTTCAGCCAGGTGAAAGCGGCGATTCGCGCCAACTATTCCAACCCGCCGTCACACGGTGCCGCCGTGGTCGCTACCATTCTGGGCAACGACGCGCTGCGCGCGATGTGGGAGCAGGAACTGACCGACATGCGCCAGCGTATTCACCGCATGCGTCAACTGTTTGTGAACACCCTGCAGGAGAAAGGCGCGCAGCAGGACTTCAGCTTCATCATCCAGCAGAACGGCATGTTCTCGTTCAGCGGCCTGACCAAAGAACAGGTGCTGCGTCTGCGCGAAGAGTTCGGCGTCTACGCCGTGAACTCGGGCCGTGTGAACGTGGCCGGCATGACGCCGGACAACATGGCGCCGCTGTGTGAAGCCATCGTCGCCGTGCTCTAAAAGCATCGACGCAGGTCATAAAAAGGGGCGCTAATGCGCCCCTTCAAACTGTTGGCAAAGGAGGAAAAAACGTGGTTTTTCCTCCTTTGTTGTTATCAGCCGAAAATCAATAAATTGATTTTCCTTATTTTTTATAAGTTGCCTTCTGTAGGCTTGGCAACACCATCAGTTTTGTTAATTACCTCAAGGAGCGCTAATGCGCCCCTTGATTATTTCTGCCAGGAAATAATCGTTACCACACCGCCGGCTCTTCGCGCAGGAATGGATTGGTCTGCCGCTCGTGGCCGAAGGTCGACATCGGGCCGTGGCCTGGAATAAAACGCATATCGTCACCTAACGGCAGCAACTTGGTGCGAATAGATGCAATCAGCGCCTGATGGTCACCGCGCGGGAAGTCGCTGCGCCCCACGCCGCCGTTAAACAGCACGTCGCCCACCAGCGCCAAACGCGCCTGCTCATTGATAAAGACGATGTGGCCCGGCGTATGCCCTGGACAGTGCAGCACCTTGAGCGTCATCTCGCCCACCTGCATCTCATCGCCTTCCGACAGCCAGCGGGTCGGCGTCAGCGGCGCGCACTCTTCCAACCCAAACATCCGGCTCTGCGCCGGCAAGCCGTCCAGCCAAAACGCGTCTTCTTTATCCGGGCCATAGATTGGCACCTGATAATGGTCAGCCAGCTCTGCTGCCGCACCGACGTGATCCAAATGGCCGTGAGTCAGCAAGATCTGGGTGATCGTCACCCCCAGCCGCGCGACTTCCGCTTTGATTTTTTCCGCTTCACCGCCGGGATCGACCAACGCCGCCTGCTGCGTGTTTTCACACCAGATCAGGCTGCAGTTCTGGCTAAAGGCGGTAACGGGAATAAGATGGTATTTCATAAGGCTCCAACGACAATAACGCCGCATCTGCAAGGAGCGGCGTTATTCACTGATGGCACAGCGATTACCAGGTCCGAACCGGGCCGGTATCGATATGTACGAAGTTGCTACGTGGGTAATATCCTACACCACCGGCGCGCATTTTTAACGCCGCTTTACGGATATTACTCAATTGGATACCTTCGATATGGAAATCCATCGCCTGGCCTTTGGTGTGGTAGCTGTGCTTGGCCACACCGCGGCTATGCGCACGCAGTTCGTTGTTGGTGTCTACGGAACGGTATCCGGAGATCAGCTGCACCGGCTTGCTGGTGCCCAGCAGCCCCTGCAGACGATAGAGATGATCAAACAAGCGGGGATCGATCGATTTAACCTTGTTGGCGCGATAATCGCGGAACAAATGATTGAGTCTTACCAACTCTTCTTTATTGTAACCTTTGCCGTCAAAGAATTCGGCTTTAATAGATTCACCGGTATTCAGGTTGTTCAGCACTAAAATACGCGGTCGAGCGGTGGAAAGACTGGCAAATGCCTGCCCTGGAAGCAGCGCTATGCCCATAGCAGCGCCACCTAGCGCCAGCCATTTACGGCGGTGATGATCAATTTTGTCCATGACTCTGTTAAACCCGGCAAGAATGTCAAAATAAATGCACAAAGCAGCGCACTGTCCGAACCATAACCGCCTGCGTATGCTGAGTCAACCCGCGATACGCCTAGGTTTACAGGCCCCCGGCTACGGGAGCCTGCGGTATAGCCAAACATTCTGACCGTTATTTATTTATAATTACTGCATTTACTGCATTAATTTTTTGGCCTGAGCACAAAATTTGTGCGCCCGATCGCACCGTATTATCATAATTGTAAATATCTGTACGGAATTGCGGTTGGCCGTCATCCGAAACCCAGGCAGTCAGATAATACAGTTTTACGGGAATACGCTGGCGAATATTCACATAAGTGGTATTCCCTTCTTTCAGGGTGGAAGACACTCGGCTATTGTTCCAGCCGGCGTCCTGCAGCAGCATATTCGCCAAATCGGAAGCTTTGTTCACCCGAACGCAGCCGGAGCTGAGTGCGCGAATGTCTTTCTGGAACAGGCTGTGGTTTGGGGTATCGTGCAGATAGATCGCATCCGAACTCGGCATATTGAACTTGAAGCGCCCCAGCGAGTTGGTGGCACCCGGCGCCTGACGCACGCGATACGGGAAATTGCGCGCAGAAACCATGCTCCAATCAATCATCGCCGGGTTGATCACCTCCGCATCGTTGCTCCAGCCCGACAACACCGTGTAGCCATGTTTCTGGAAATAGTTACCGTCGCGCATCGCCTTCGGCACGATATCCTCACGCACCAGGGTGGTCGGCACGTTCCACGGCGGGTTGACCACCACGTTGTTCAACGCGCTGCTCATCAGCGGCGTCTTACGGCTCGGCCGCCCAACGATAACGCGAGAAGACAGCACTTCATTGCCGTTCTGATAGTAGGTCAGCGAGTAGTTGGGAATGTTCACCATAATGCCGGTGCCGACATGCCCCGGTAAAATTCGCAGACGTTGGATATTCAACGCCAACAGCGCTGCGCGGGTTTTCGGTGACACATTCAGCCACTCGCGGGTGCGCACGCCAATCACGCCGTCCGCCGTCAGCCCCTGCCATTTCTGGAAGCGCTTGACGCCCTCCACCAGCTCATTGGTATAGAGATTGTCGCTCACCACGCTGCCAACCTGCGGCGGCGTCTGTTCCGCAGTCAACTCCGTCACCGGCGCCGCCGATGGGCTGACCGTCACGCGGCTTTTCTCTTCGTCTACCGTCAATCCGCCGTCGTCGGGCTCATTACTCTTCGCCGAGACCACCGCCGGTTCCGGCTCCGCTTCCGGCGCAGAGGCAGCCAGCATGCCGGTGCGCGTCAGGATCTCACGCAGCGCCGGGATATCGTTGCTCATTTGGCCTGGGCGCAGGCTCGGGCCACTGCCCACCTGCGGCCAGGGACGATTGTCCGCCAGCATGTCGCGCAGCGCCTGATGCATCTTGGCGTATTGCGGATGCTGCGGCGCGAGTGAATTCACATAGCTCAGGGTACGCGCCTGGCGCACCGCCAGTTGCCATTGGTTGATCACCGCAGTGGGCGGCAAGCCAAGCTTGTAGGGAATATTGCTGTACAGCCAGTTGTTGCCGTTGGCGCCGATGGCGGATACGAACTGCAAGTAGCCCAGCATCGCATCGGACAGCACCGCATCGCGGCCCGCTTCACTGAGCGCCGGATCGGTCAACATTTTCACCCATTGGGTAAACTGCGGCTGAACGCCGGACATCGCCAGTTCGGCCAGCTGCTGCTGAAACTGCTGAACGGCCTCGCGATCCTGCCACATTGGCTGCATGTGATTCGCCGCATACAGCGGTGCCAGCGTGGAAAGATAGTGCAAATCCATGCCACGCGGCAACGCGGCAAGCAGCTCAGAACGGCTCTGCGCAACGGACATGCCTGCTGATGCCACCGGCAACCCCGTTACGGTGGCCGATGCGGAAAACGACGACACAAGACTACAGGCGATAGCGCCACTCAGCGCCAAACGTCGTAGAGAGCTTCCCTTTTTAAGCAACATCCCTTGCCCCCTGTATGCTCACAAAAAAAACGTCAAAAACTGCATATAGTTTCAGTATACAAACAGAAAGGCCGTTTCGCCCTGCGGGCGTCGAATAACTGTTTATGTAATTAAACTAACCGCTTTTCAACGGATAAAAAAGCAGGACTATCATCCACGCGCACAAAAAAATAGCCACCCTGCGGCGGCTATTTTCGGATTTTTAGGGCGTTTTTCTGCGCTACGGCGTTTCGACCGGCGCAGCACCCAGCGCCGGCGGCTCACTGGCAAAGCCGCGCAGCCCCACCACGTGCACATGCTCGTGGTTCTGGAACACCTTACGCACCAGTTTATAGGTGGTGCCCTTCTCCGGACTGATGTTTTCCGGCGCCGCGATGATCAGCTGCATCTCCAGACGATCGCACAGTTCGAACAGCGTGGCGATCGACTTGGCATCCAAACGCGCCGCTTCATCGAGGAACAGCAGGCGGCACGGCGAAATGTCTTTGCCGCGCAGGCGGCGAGACTCTTCTTCCCAGCTCTGCACCACCATCACCAGGATTGACATCCCGGTACCGATGGCTTCACCGGTAGACAACGCGCCGCTTTCCGCACGTAGCCATCCGTCGGATCCCCGGTACACCTCTACCTCCATCTCCAGGTAGTTGCGGTAATCCAGCAACTCCTCACCGATGGTCTGTGGCGTGCGCTGCCCCATGTCGATCTGCGGATTCAGGCGCTGGTACAGCTTGGCCAACGCTTCGGAGAAGGTCAGTCGGTTGCTGTTAAACAGATCCTGATGCTGTTCCTGCTGCTCGGAGAGCACGTCCAACAGGGTGGCGTGCGCTTCGCGCACATTGACGTTCAGGCGCACGCTCTTCACCTGGCCGAAGGCAACGGCCTGCAGCCCCTGGTTCAGCATGCGAATGCGGTTCTGTTCGCGCTGAATGGTTTTGCGAATGATGTTGGCCACGCTTTTCGAACTGATCGCCAGCTTCTGCTCGCGCGCGGTCAGCTCTTCGGTCAGACGGCCCAGCTCGATCTCCATCTGCTCGATGGCCTCGACCGGATCGTCGGTGCGGATGATGTCCTGACGGATGCGCTCGCGCAGGTGCTGGTACACCGCGATATAGAACTGAATCTTACGCTCCGGCCGCTTAGGATCTTCCGACAGGCGCAGCACGTCACGCAGATGCTCGTTATCCGCCACGGCCAGACGCAGCGCGCCGAGCGCCTTATCCGACATCGAGCGCAGCTCGTCGCCATCCATATACGCCAGCTCGCGGCGGTGCAGGCGGCGTTCCACGCCGTTGTCTTTCACCAGGCGCATCACCGCGCACCAACCTGCCTTGGCGGTCACCACCTGCTCGCGCAGCTGATGATAATCGCGTTCCAGCTTGCGCAGTTTCTTCTGCAGGCCGTCCATTTCGGCTTCGCAGAAGGTCAGCTGTTTCTCCAGCTGATTGCGGCGAGCGCGGTTGTTGCTCAGCGCCGCATGCAGTTCGTCGCGACGCGCGCGGGCGCGCGCTTCGGCATTGGCGTCGGCCTGCACGCCGATATCCACCAGCTCCTGGCTCAGCTCTTTCAGCATGTCGCGCTTGGCGTCGTACGAGCTTTTCAGCGAGGCCAGCACCTGGCTGTACTGGGTGAACTGGGTTTGATACTGACGCAGCTGCTCACGGGCGCGGGCGCGTTCGGCTTCCGCCTGCTCCAGACGCTGGCGCAGCTTGTCGTTGAGATCGTTGTTGGCATTCTGCATGCCGGCGGAATCGGTATAGCTGAAGTGCGCACGGCGCTGCACCACTTCAGTCAACGCGAACGCCTGCTGTTTAGCCTGACGCTGCACGCTTTGCGCCTGCGCGTAGTCCTGCTGCAGCTGTTCATGCTGCTGCGGATCGCTCTGCAGCACCGACAGCAGCGGTTCCAGCTTGGTCAGCGACACGCCGTGCTGCTGAATATGACGCGCGGCATCCTGCGCTTCTTCCAGCTCTTCGCGGATCTCGTCGACGCGATCCTGCAAGGTTTCATCGTTCAGCAACGACACCAGCGGCATCAGGCGGTTGAGCGCGGAAATGCCCTCTTTGGCCTGATCGTACTGCTGACGCTGCTGCTGGTTCTGCGCTTCGTGATTGTTCAGCGCACGTTCGATCTCGCCACGACGGGCGTTCAGGCTGCGGATCTCCGCTTCCGGGTCGGCGTCGAATGCCACCGCCAGATGGGTACCGATAAAGCGGCTGAAAGCCTGGTGCGAGCGTTGGGTTTTCTGTACGTCGAACGACAGCGTGGCGTAGCGCTCTGCCAGCGTTTCACGCTCGGCGTGCAGCACTTCCAGACGGTTTTCGCGCGCCGCGCGGCCGAACAACGGCACTTCAGGATAACGGGAGTAACGCCACTGGCGATCGGCGATCTTCACCACCACCGCTTTTTCCTGCTCTTCGACGGCGAACACGCTGTCATCGAACGACTGCGGATCCCCTTCGATCAGATAGAGATCTTCCGGGCAATCTTCCAACCCTTCCAGCATCTCGCGCACCAGCGACAGATCCGGCACCACGATGGCGTGGCGCGAAGGGCCGTACAGCGCCGAGAAGTAAGGCGCGTCGTCGATGGTGACGTCATCGTAAATTTCCGACAGCAGCACGCCGCCGAAACGTTCGGCCAGCGTGACCAGGCGTTGATCTTCCGCGCCGCCCGGCTGGCTGAGACGCTCGATTTGCGCTTCCACTTCACGTTTGCGGGCCGCCACTTCGTCGCGTTCGACGGTGGTTTCACGCTCGCGCTCCAGCAGCTGCTGCATGTATTCGGTCACCTGCTGGCTGTTTTCCAGCGGCTCTCCGCTCTGATCGCTGAGCTGGCTCAGGGCGTCCTGCGCCGCCAGCCACACCGGCGCACGCGCCGTCAGCTCACGGATGCGCTGCTGGATCTGCTCCAGTTCCTGGCGCATCTCCATGCGGCGTTCACCGGCTTCGCTGACGTTCTGCGACAGCGCTTCCAGGCGCTCTTCCAGCTCCTGCTGCAGCATATCGAGATCGTCAGGCTGGTACTCTTGGCCATGGCGTTTGCAAAACTCTTGCAGCAGGCGCTCGGCGTCCTGCTGCGAGCGCAGGCGCTGTTCCAGTTCGCTCAGGCGCAGGCGCAGCGGCTGAACGCGCTCGGCGAGGTGCTGCTGCGAAGGCCAGTCGCGCAGCAATTCGCGCGCGCACTGCCAGGCTTCGCTGCGGCTGACCTGGCCGGCGATTTTCCCCACCAACTGGTAGGCCTGCTCGAACTGGCCGTGCGCGGCGTCGGCCACACTCAGCTTCTGTTCCAGCATCAGCAGCGCCTCGGTCGCTTCCTGCTCACGGGCCTGGAAGGTGTCCAGCCACTGTTCGGCGTTATCGGCGGTCAGATCCGGCAATTGGCACAGCGCGCGCGCGCGCTCCAACGCCTGCAGCGCCTGCTGGTACTGAATGGCGCGGGTCTGCTGCACGTCGAGCGCCTGCTGGTAGTCGGCCAGCTGACTCTTCAGCTCGTCCACTTCCAGCTCGGCCGCTTCGGCGCGTGCTTCGTTTTCGGCCTGTTGCTCGCTCGCCTCGGCCACCACTTCGTTCTGCTCTTCCAGACGGTAGGTCAGCTCTTCCAGATCGGCTTCATAGCGTTCGATCTTCTCCTGCTGACGCATCGCCGTCTGCACCAGATTCAGGTGGTCGCTGGCGGCCTGGTAATCGGTTTCCAAATCGGATTCGGCGCCGCTCTGTTCGCTCAGCTCGCGCGCCATTTCCACATGGCGATACTGTTCGGCGGCCAGCTGTTTGCGGCTGCCCAACAGATCGCTGCGCAGCGCCAGCGCGCCATCCAGGTGGATGCGGCGTTCGTTGGCGTGGCGCATATAGTCCGCCGCCACATACGAGGTAGCCTCGGAGATCAAATGCTTGAACAGGTCGCGGTCCGACTGGGTGACGCGGATCGCTTCCAGCGTCATGCGGTTTTCGCGCAGCGCCGCTTCCATGTCCTGGAACGCCTTGCGCACGCCGCTGTTTTCCGGCAACAGGTAATCGCGCAGCGAGCGGGTGATGGCGCTGGAAATACCGCCGTACAGCGACGCTTCAATCAGACGGTAGAATTTGCTGCGATCGGCGGACGAACGCAGGCGTTTCGGGATCACGCCCAGATCGAACATCAGCGAGTGGTAATCGGTGATGGAGTTGAACTGCTTGAACTGCACTCCTTCCATCTCTTCCACGCGATCCTTCAGCTCCTGCAGCGACAGCACTCGCGCCTGGCGCTCACCCACAGTCTGGGTCAGCAGCTCGGTCGGCTGCACTGCGGTCGGCAGCCCCTGGATGGTGAACGGTTTGATGTCGACCTTGCGATCGCGCCCCGCCACCTGCTGCAGACGTACACCCACCACCACGCGCTGGTGGCGCGAGTTGACGACGTCGAGGGTCGAGTAGCACACGCCGGCGCGCAGCTTGCCGTGCAGACCTTTATCGCGCGAGCCACTGGTAGCGCCCGCTTCGGTGGTGTTACGGAAGTGCAGCAGCGTCAGATCGGGGATCAGTGCGGTGACGAAGGCCGCCATGGTGGTGGATTTACCGGCCCCGTTACCGCCGGACAGCGTGGTCACCAGCTCATCCAGATCAAAGGTGCGGGCGAAGAAGCCGTTCCAGTTAACCAGCGTCAGCGAGCGAAATTTACCGCGTTCAATCATTCCTGTTCATCCTCTGCACCGTCAGGAGCGTTATCAACCTGCTGATCCTCAGCCTCATTCTCATCGTTCAGCGACAGACTGGTTTCAACCGGCATCGCCTCGCCATCGCGAATCATGCGCAGCTGCGCTTCACGCGGATCGTCACCGCTGCGCACATCGGCGCCGAAGCGGAACACCGCCTCGGTAATGCGGAATTTGCTGCTGTCATTGCCCATGAAGTAAACCATGCCGAGACGGCGCAGGCGGTTCAGCGAGGTGCGCACCTTTTCGTGCAGTTTCTGCCGATCGAGATCCGATCCGGTGGAGCGCTGGTTGACGAACTTCAGCAGCTTGGTCTCATCGGCCAGGCTCAGCAGCTCGTCGTACAGCTCCTGATGGCTGAAAATGCCCTCATGCGCCAGGCGCTCGGGGCTGAGGTACAGGTAGCACAAGATTTTACCGACCATCATATCCAGCTCGGACAACACCGAACGAGGGATCAGCGTGGTGGAGCGCGGGCGCAAATAGAAGAAACCTTCCGGCGCCCGAATCAGCTCGACGCTGTAACGGTTGTAAAATTCTTCCAGCTCATCCTGGAAATCCATTAAAAAGGCGTGGTTGTCCAGCTCATCGATACCGATGTGACGACCCGCGCGCAGTTGGCTGTCCAGCGCCGGAAACAGCGAGTTGGACAGCGCCTTGGCCAGTTTGACTGGCATTACTTGTTCAATATTTGTCGATGACATGGGCCTGGACCTTGGCTCCGTAATCATTGATTGCCTGCCATTCCGCCGGCAACCCTGAGAAATCTGCTTCAGCCACACCGAGGCGTACTGCCTGGTCGACCACTAAACGTGCCACGTCAAAATGACGCGCACGCGGATATTGCGCCAGATAATCGCGCATCACCGCTGCCAGATTGAGCGGCATCTGCTGTTCTTGATACACCTTCAGCGCCTCTTCGATCATTGCCGCCAGCTGTTCGCGAATTTCGCTGAACTCTTCGAACTCCAGATCCGGCGGCAGTTCCCCGGTCACTTCCTCACTGCGCAGCGCCAGTTCTTCGTCGCGCATGTCCAGCAGACGATCGGCATTGGCATGGGTCAATGCCCACGGGTGGTCGAAATAGGTTTGCACCGACTGGCGCAGGCGTTGAGCGAACACGCGGTTTTTATCCATATCGATAGCGGTACGGATAAATTTATGTACGTGGCGATCGTAGCCGATCCACAGGTCGATCGCCTGCTGGCCCCAGCTGATGATGCGATCCAGTTTGCTTTGCAGATCGAACACCAGCTTGTCGACGAAGCCCAGCTCCACGTTGCCGAGGGTCGCGTCCTGGATGCGCAGCAGGTTGGCCTGCAGCTTATCGCCCGCCGCATCCAGCGTATCCTGCAGCTCGCGCAGGGTGCCCGAGGTTTCCGACAGCAGCATCTCACAGCTGGAGATCGCCGCCCGCCAGTCTTTGCTCAGCAGCGCCGCGATGTCGTTTTTCACGCTCTGCTGCTGCTCGTCCATCACGCGTTGGGTCATGTCGATGCTGTCGAAGATTTCCGCCACCGAATATTTCAACGGCGCGAACACGTTGCGGTGCCAATGGAAATCGTCGCCGCCCTCGTCGGCGGCGTCGGCGGCGCGCTTGAGTTCCTGCGCCACGATCGACAGCTGCATCGACAGACGCAGCGTGGAGAATTCGCGTTGGCGAATATAGTAATCGGTAATGCCAATCCCCAGCGGTGTGAGGCGGTAAATCGCGTTGCCGTCCGCCAGTTCGCTGGTAAAGCGGTTCAACAGGCGCTGGCGCACCATGTCGTTGATCGCATTGTTGGCGCGCATCGCCACCGTTTCATGCGTCTGTTCAAAACCCTTGCTGACATGGCGAAATGCATCAACCAGCTCACCTTCGCTCATCTCGCCGTCCAGCCGCTCGCCGTTCAGAGTGGCGATGGCGAGCAGAAATGCGAGACGCTCCGTAGGGAGCGAAATAGAGAAATCATTTTTCCGTGCCCAGGCGACCAGTTCGGGTACTGTCTGGGAAAATTCACTCATAGTTCGTCCTTCAGGTTTGGTTTATGCGCCATGACGTGAATATAGCGCCCCAAACTCACGTACGGCTCCTGCCGGCAATAGTGCTGTTCAAGCGCCAGTAACTCTTCAAATTTTTGTGTTTGCAGCTGTCTGCTCTGCAGATAGTCGTGGAACACCCGCACGCCGGTTTTGCCGCCGATGCGCATGCCCAGCTGTTCCAGCCAACCGTAGACCAATAGCGGATCGTGCGGATATTGCGGCGACAGCGAACGTTTGCGGCGCCGTCTGACCTCGGGATCCACCAGTTGGAAATTACCCAACACCACGTTGCGCATCAAGAGGCCGTTGGCGTTGAAGAACATCAGCGACAGCGCGCCGCCCGGCGTCAGGCAGTCATACAACGCCTGCAGCGCCGCTTTGGGCTCGGCGATCCATTCAAGCACTGCATGAAACAATATCAGATCAACCGGCTGTTCCAAATGTTGAGCGATATCCTGCGCAGAACTTTGTACGAATTGCATGTTCTGGCTCACACCTTTCTGCTCCGCCAGCTGCGCGGCGCGCTGGATCATCTCACCAGAAAGATCGCACAACAACACCTGATGTCCTAATTCTGCCAGCTGGCAGGCCATATGGCCTTCACCGCCCCCGGCGTCGAGGATGCGCAGCGGCCGCTGCGGCAACTGTGCCAGCAGCCCGGTCAGATCCTGCCAAACCACCGCCTGGCGGATTTTGCCTTTCGTGGTGCCGTAAATATTACGCGCAAATTTTTCAGCAATATCGTCAAAATTGCGATCCTGCATGGACAACGGCTCCGCTGATCTCATTCTTGTCGGCGGCAAAGCGCACGCCCATTCAAACCTGCTATTTTGGCACAGACTGGCTTAGAATGAATCTTCTTGCGGCCGGTTTATGCCTGGATGCCGCTTTTTCACCCAAAAGGATCTGATTTTCGATGCTGTTCAACCTGAAAAAGTTCTTTGGCGCCCTGCTGATGCCGCTGCCGCTGTTAATGCTGCTGATGGGGCTGGCGCTGCTGCTGCTGTGGTTCACCCGCTGGCAAAAAAGCGGTAAGACGATTTTTACGCTGAGCTGGCTGTTTTTACTGCTTTTCAGCCTGCAGCCGGTGGCCGACCGGCTGCTGCGGCCGATCGAAGCCCAATACCAGACTTATCGCGGCAGCGATCCGGTCAGCTACATCGTGGTGTTGGGCGGGGGCTATACCTACAATCCCGATTGGGCGCCCAGCTCGAATTTGCTCGGCAACAGCCTACCGCGCGTCACGGAAGGCGTGCGACTTTACCTTGCACATCCCGGCGCCAAGATGGTGTTTACCGGCGCGTCCGCCGGAAACATGCAAAGCAACGCCGCGACTGCGGCGCTGGTGGCCGAAAGCCTGGGCGTGCCGCGCAGCGATATGGTGATCCTGAGGGAACCGCGCGATACCGAGGAAGAAGCCGCTCAGGTAGCCAAGTTGGTCGGCGAGAAGCCATTCATTCTGGTGACCTCCGCCAACCATCTGCCGCGCGCCATGCGCTTCTTCAAGGCTAAAGGCCTGCACCCGATCCCGGCGCCGGCCAACCAGTTGGCGATCGACTCGCCGCTGAATATTTGGGATCGCGCCACGCCGTCGTCGATGTTCCTCGGCCATACCGAACGTGCCTGGTATGAAACGCTGGGCAGCCTGTGGCAATGGCTGAAAGGCCCGGAAAGTGCCGGCACCGAGTAAGGCCCGTTCAACCGGCCAGCCAGGGCAGCAGCTGTTGCGACGCATAGTCGAACGGCCGCCGCTCCAGCTTGCCGGTATGGATCAAGCGCCCTACCGCTTCCCACACCACATACAGCCAGCGCCGCGCCAGGAAAGAGTCGGCGACCGGTGCGCGCTGAAGATAGCGGAACAACAGTTGACTGGGCATGCCCGCCTCGCAAAGGCGGAAAAGATCGTATTCGCGCGGCGCCCACAGCACCACACCGGGATTGAGCATCGCCAGCAGCTGATCGCTTTTGGGATCTTTCAGCATGCTGCGCAGCGACAGGTTACCGTGCACCAGAACACAGGGATCGTCGAAACCGACGAAGAAATGGGTCAGCGCTTCGCGCGTGCGATACAATAAACGCCGATCCGCCATGGTCAGCTGCGGGGTAGTGAGATTGACCACCGTCGCCCACAGCACTTCGACCCGCTGTTGATACCAGCAAAACCAGTCGTTCTCCTGCGTGCTGTCAACGCTGCCGACGCTGCCGTGGCTGTCGATGCGGTGCCAAGCCAATACCCCGTCAACGATCTGTTCCATCAGCATGTTCCAGCGATCCGGCGAGCGCGTCGGCGCTTCAGCCGACACGCCGCGCAGGCGCTCGATCAGCAGGATTTCCTTATACGGCGCCTGGTGAGTACACACCACGCCGTACACCGTGGGCAGACGAATATCCCCGTCGCGCGCCAGCATCGACAGCTTGTAAGCCTCCTGCTGGGCGATGCCCTGACAGATAAAGCTTTTCGCCATCAACGGGATCGCGTTGCCCTGTCGATCGTACAACGAATACATATGCGCATAAGGCTGCTCGCTCACCCGCTCCAGCCGGCTGATGGACTCACCCAGCACAATGCTCAGTTCGGCGCGTAACTGCTCCATAAGGCATTCACCTCAGGCTAATAAGGGGGGATACATAACATCATCGAACGGTGAGCGGAAAAATTCTTCAACGCAGATCAACAAAACGGGGATCAATAATGGAGGGTGTTGCATCGTCGGCGCGTTGCGCTACGCGCCGACAAACTCAGGCTCAGGGTTGGATGCTGTCGCGCACGCGCTGGAGATCTTCCGGCGTATCGACGCCCACGCTCGGGATCGCTTTCGCGACCGCTACGTGGATTTTTTCACCGTACCACAGCACGCGTAGCTGTTCCAACAGCTCGATCTGCTCCAGCTGGCTCGGCGCCCAGCTGACGTAGCGGCGCACGAAGCCGGCGCGGTACGCGTAGATGCCGATATGACGCAGCAGGCTGTCGCCGATGCTCTCTTTAGACGCGGCGAAACGTTCGCGATCCCACGGAATGGTAGCGCGTGAGAAATAGAGTGCGTAGCCCTGCGCGTCCATCACGACCTTCACCGCGTTGGGATTGAAAGCCTCTTCGGCGCTCTCGATCGGCACCGCCAGCGTCGCCATGCCGGCCTGACTGCCCGCCAGATTCTCCGCCACCTGACGGACGATCACCGGTGGGATCAGCGGCTCGTCGCCCTGCACGTTAACGATGATCTGGTCATCGGCAAAACCGTAGTGCGCGATCACTTCCGCCAGCCGCTCGGTGCCGGAATGGTGATCCGGGCTGGTCATGCACACTTCGCCGCCGGCGGCTTCCACCGCTTTGGCGACTTCTGGGTGATCGGTCGCCACGATGACGCGGCTGGCACCGGACTCGCGGGCGCGCTCCATCACGTGTACTACCATCGGCTTGCCGTGAATATCGGCCAGCGGTTTACCCGGTAAACGGGTTGAGGCGTAGCGGGCGGGAATAATAGCGATAAAACTCATGCGTGTTTCTCATCCAGCGACAGTGCACGCGCTTCATTTTCCAACAGCACAGGAATGCCGTCGCGCAGCGGGTAAGCCAACCCGTCCGCTTTGCATACCAGTTCCTGGTTTTCTTTATTGAAATAGAGTTTGCCGTTGCATACCGGGCAGGCAACGATTTCGAGTAAACGGTGGTCCATGCATCCTCCGCAAGGGGATAGGTCATCTGGGAAAGGAGATGAGGATAGCATAAGGCCCGGCCTCAGGTTAATCATCGGCGGCATCAACCCGCCGATATTTCCTCGCCACTTCGGCGCAACCGCTTGAACTGCGGCGCATCTCGGCGTAGAATTTTGTGATGCAAATCACAAAAAGGGCCGTAATACGTGATCAAACGTCTGCATAAAATCATCGCTCTGTTCGCTAACTACAGCCAGTGAGCCCCTTTGTAACGAGCGGCGCTGAACTTCGTTTTACCCCACCGACAGCGTCGCTCGTTATCCCACTTTCCAGCAGGCACCCCATTCAGCGGCCAATGAGGCCGGAATGTTGCCCAGCGCTACGTATTGCGCACCGTGCCATTTGGCCGTGCGCGCGATGGCTTGCCGGATATCCTGCGCCCGCTGTTTGCCGAAACGTACCTGTGGCTCGGCATGGAAACTGATGATCTCGAATATACCCTGTCGACGGTGTGCCTTGGCGTCAATGCGCCCCACCAGCTCACCGCGGTGCAGCACCGGCAGGGTGAAGTAACCGTAACGGCGCTTTTCTTTCGGCGTATAGCACTCCAGGCGATAGTCAAAGTTGAACAACTCCAGCGCACGCCGGCGGTCCCAAACCACCGGATCAAAGGGTGATAGCAGGCTGGTGACCGTCGATTTGAGTTTGCCCTGTTCCGCCAGCGGCAACAGTTCCGCCAGTGATTCATGCACATAGAACTGCCCTTCCAGCCCTTCTACCTGCACGGGCGTAATCTCCCCCTGCTCCTGCAGTTCTGCCAGCAAGGCTTTTGGCGCCACGCGTTTCAGCCGATAGTAATCTGCCAACCATTCCGCGCGGAAAATGCCCAGATAGCGGCAGGTGCGGCGCAGCATCTGCCTGCGCGCCCGCTCCGCAGGCAGCGTATGACGCGCATCGTCCCAGTCCGGCAACAACCTTTCGGTCAGATCGTAAACCCGGTGAAAATTGCGACGTTCGGCTACCATCAGCTTGCCGGCGGTAAACAGGATCTCCAGATGTCGTTTCTCCGGTTTCCAGTCCCACCACCCGCTGTTACCCTTTTTTTCGGCGTTGAAATCGGCGGAACGCACCGGCCCCTGTTGCTCGATGTGCCGCAGCAGGCTGTCCATCGCCTCCTGGTGCTGCCGCACCCAGTCGGCGGAATATTTCCAGCCCATCTCATGAGGCGCCAGCATGCGGTGCCGCAGTAGACCAAAATCCTCAATCGGCAGGAAACAGGCTTCATGCGCCCAATACTCGAACAGCTTGCGGCCGGCAAGCGCCTGCTCCAGCCATTCCGACTGATAGGCCCCCAAGCGGCTGAACAGCACCAGATATGGGCTGCGGGCGACGACGCTAATGGTATCAATTTGTAACAGCCCCATGCGCTGAATCGCGTTCACGACGTCATCAGGCTTAGCCTGGCGTTTAAGCGGAGAAAGCAGCCCCTGGGCGGCAAGGTGCAGCGCGCGAGCGGCGGTAAGGGCAATTATCGGGGTGGTCATCCTGATATCCGTGGCAAGTAGGCAATGGCCTGATAATAGTGGATATCGAGGGATTTATCTTCGCCAGTGCTTGCGGGTGGCGACACCGGCACTGGCGAGGAAGGAGGGTGCGATCAGAACGCGATAACGTCTGCCGCGGACAGCCCATGCGAGCTGCGATAGATCGAGAACTCAACGTTCTGACCTTCGTTCAACGACTTATTTTTGGTGTTGGCGATAGCGTTGCGATTGACATAGATTTCGTCGCTGCCATCTACCGGTGAAATAAAACCATAGCCTTCGGCCTGATTAAACCATTTCACGCGACCCATTTTTAACACAGTATTTTTAAACATAACTTATATCCTTTTACTTGAGCATCCTTGACAACGTCATTTTTTATATTGTCTGGACGCTACCAGCCCATCCTAAAGTTTTTCGTAACAAACCTCTCGTGAGCAAAAAATTAAAAAACCCGCACTAAGGCGGGCTTGTTGAACTTAATATCTTCCGCATGAGTCAGCGCTAAAGCGTCACCATGGTTGTATTAAGATCTCTTATACGCGTTCCCTGTATTCTTACAGAGCAACTACGTTGGCGGCAGCCGGCCCGCGCGGGCTGTCCTGGATGGTGTACTCGACGCGCTGGCCTTCAGCCAGGGTCTTGAAACCGTCGGTCATGATTGCGGAGAAGTGTACGAATACATCTTTGCCGCCGTCGTTCTGCTCAATGAAACCAAAACCTTTGCTTTCGTTGAACCACTTAACCTGACCAGTCTTCTTAGACATTACATTTACCTTTAAATATATTTACAAAACCTGCCATAAGAGGCAATTGGGGCCATTTCAGAAACATTACTTATGGGAGGTACTTAGAAGGTTCGTCTTTGAAGCGGAATCGGATGATAACGTTTTTGGAGGAACTGCTTAACTCTAAACTCGAACATAAATAGGTCTGGATTACAGGCCGACTTGCATTTACTCATAAAACTGGTGAATGCACAAGAGGTTTATTGCATTAAATTCGCCATTACGCCGAATTTATTTTTATCCCCCTGAATACACATGAATTAATTTATCGTTCTCCGCAGCCAATCCGCCGCCTCTTCCTCCTGGCCGGCGCATCACTTGTCCGTCTGTGCGCTGCAAATGAGAGCTAACGCATAAAACTCTAATATGCTTGGCGCACCTATAACAAATCCCAAATCAGATGGCTAAACTTGAGGGGAAAACAAGGCAGACGGCTTTTTCGCCAGCACTTTTGCCGCTAAAAACACGATTTTTCAGATTATGCTGAATCAAGGAGCTATGCGCATGACCGCCCAGCAGTTCGTTTCACCTAATGAAATCCGCGCCAGATTCTCTCACGCGATGTCGGATATGTACCAAAAAGAGGTACCGCTGTACGGCGATCTGCTGGAACTGGTAGCGGAAACCAACCGACAGGTTCTGCGCGAAGATGCCGCACTGGCTCATCAACTACAAATCACCGGCGAGATAGAACGCCTGGCGATGGAACGCCACGGCGCGATCCGGGTCGGTACCGCAGACGAGTTGGCCACCTTGCGCCGCCTGTTCCGGGTGATGGGCATGGAGCCAGTCGGTTACTATGACCTGTCGGTAGCGGGCGTTCCGGTGCACTCCACCGCTTTTCGCGCCGTACATGAAGACGCGCTGCAGATCAGTCCTTTCCGCGTGTTCACCTCCTTGCTACGCCTGGAACTGATAGACAATCCGGCGCTGCGTGAGCTGGCCGAGCGCTTGCTGGCGCGCCGCCGCATCTTTACCGATCGTGCGTTGGAGCTGATCGCGCTGCAAGAAACGCAAGGCGGATTAAATGAAACGCAGGCGCAGGAATTTGTCGAGCAAGCGCTGGAAACCTTCCGCTGGCACAGCCAGGCGACAGTCAGCGCCGAAGAATACCGGCAGTTGCACGATCAGCATCGATTGATCGCCGACGTAGTGGCGTTTAAAGGGCCGCATATCAACCACCTGACACCGCGCACGCTGGATATCGATCGCGTTCAGCAGGCGATGCCCGGCCGCGGCATTACGCCCAAGGCGGTCATCGAAGGCCCGCCGCGCCGCCGCCGTGCGATCCTGCTGCGCCAGACCAGCTTCAAGGCGTTGGAAGAAAGCGTCGATTTCATTGAGCGCGACGGCCATGCCGTTGCCGGTCATCATACCGCGCGCTTCGGCGAGATCGAACAACGCGGCGTGGCGCTGACGCCTAAAGGACGCGCACTCTACGACCGCCTGCTGCAGGCGACCAACGATGCGCTACAGGCCCCGCCAAGCGAGAAGAATGCCGAGCGTTACTATCAACTGCTCGAGGAAAACTTCCGGGCGTTTCCTGATGATTACGCCACGCTGCGCGAGCAACAGCTGGCGTGGTTCCGCTATTTTCCGACCGAATGCGGCCTGGCAGCCAAAGAGTCGCTGGATAAACACAGCACCCTGGAGCAACTGATCGAGAAAGAACACGTTCGCTTCCAGCCGCTGGTTTATGAAGACTTTCTGCCGGTCAGCGCCGCAGGGATATTCCAGTCGAATCTGGGGGACAACCGCCACACGCAGTACAACGCCGCTTCCAGCCGTGCAGCGTTTGAACAAGCGTTGGGCAGTGAGGTCATCGACGAGCTGGCGCTGTATCAACAAACCCAGCAGCGTTCGCTGGAAGCCTGCGCACAAGCCCTGGGGCTCGCCACGCTGGCATCCTGAGGTTACTTAGACAGCAGGGATTCGATATCCTGCAGCAGCTGCTCAGCCTGAGCGGACGGTAGCACCGCATCAACCGGCAGATACCACCAATTGGGCTGGGCAAAGGCGCGACACTTCACCGCGTCCTTCTCCGTCATCAGCAGCGTTTGCTCTGCGGTAACCAGCGCCGCCAGCTGCGCCCGCTGATATTCCTGATGATCGGCAAACGCCACTTCCTGCACCACCTCGACGTTCAGCTTTTCCAACGTCGCGAAGAAACGCGGCGGATGACCGATGCCCGCCATCGCCACCACGCGCGGCAGCTCGGCCGCCGGGCGACGTTCACCACTAAGCAGGTTTACCGCTTCACGCGCCTGCAGGCGCATGGCGATCTCCCCGGCCTGCGCCACGCCGCCATTGGCGATGCGCGCATCGACGCTGCCAAGCCGCGCGGCACGCTCGCGCATCGGCCCGGCCGGTAACCACCAGCCGTTGCCGAAACGACGCACGCCGTCGATGACCACCAGCTCAAAATCACGCTGTAAGGCATAATGCTGTAAACCGTCGTCGGTGATGATCGCATCCAGCGGCTGTTGTTGCAGCAAAGCCTGCACCGCCTCGGCTCGCTTGGGTGCGATCGCCACGGGCGCGCCGGTGCGCTGATAAATCAGCACCGGCTCATCCCCTGCCTCGCGGGTCGAGGTATTCTGATTGAGCACCAGGGGATAGACCGCCGACTTGCCGCCGTAGCCGCGCGAGACCACGCCAACGCGATAGCCTCGCTGCTGTAGGTGTTCTACCAGCCAGATCACCATCGGCGTTTTGCCGTTGCCGCCGGCAGTGAGGTTGCCCACCACCACCACCGGCACCGGCGCGCGCCAACTTTTGCGCAGGCCACAACGGTAACTGAGACGAATCAGCCAGCTGAACAGGCCATACAGCCAGGAGAGCGGCAGCAGCGCCAGATAAAGCAGCGAACCGCCGGACCAGATGCGCTCAATCATTATTGGCCAAACTGCATGCGATGCAGCTGCGCATAAGCGCCCTGCTGTTCAAGCAGTGCGGCGTGCTCGCCGCGTTCAACGATGCGGCCGTCCTCCACCACCAGGATCTCGTCCGCCTTCTCAATCGTAGACAGACGGTGCGCGATCACCAGCGAAGTGCGATCTTTCTGCAGTTCGTCCAGCGCGGCCTGAATGGCACGCTCGGACTCGGTATCCAGCGCAGAAGTCGCCTCGTCGAGGATTAGGATCGGGCAGTCGCGCAGCAGCGCGCGCGCGATGGCGATACGCTGGCGTTGGCCGCCTGACAGCATCACGCCATTTTCGCCAATCACCGTATCCAGGCCGTTCTCCATCTTGTTGATGAAGTCCATCGCGTACGCCATTTCGGCCGCTTTCTCAATCTGCTCGCGGCTGTATTCGCTCTCGCGCGCATAGGCGATGTTGTTGGCGATGGTGTCGTTAAACAGGTGCACGTTTTGCGAGACCAGCGCCACCTGATTACGCAGTGAGGCCAGGGTATATTCGCGCAGATCGTGGCCGTCCATCAGGATTTCGCCTTCCTGGATATCATAGAAACGCGTCAGCAGGTTGGCGATGGTGGATTTGCCCGAACCCGAGCGTCCCACCAGTGCTACGGTCTTGCCTTCGGCAATTTTCAGGTTGATATCACGCAGCGCCGGCGTTTCTTTGCCCGGGTAGTAGAAGGTGACGTTGCGGAATTCGATGTCGCCTTTCGCACGCTTCACTTCGCGGGTGCCGGTGTCTTTTTCCTGTTCCATATCCAGAATAGAGAACAGTGTCTGGCAGGCCGCCATCCCACGCTGGAACTGGGCATTCACGTTGGTCAGCGACTTCAGCGGACGCATCAGCGCGATCATCGACGAGAACACCACGGTGATAGTCCCGGCGGTCAGGGTTTCCATCACGCTTGGGAAGCTGGCGGCAAACAGCACGAACGCCAAGGCCAGCGAAGCGATCAGCTGAATGATCGGATCGGAAATGGAAGACGCGGAGACCAGTTTCATGCCCTGTTGACGCATGCGGTTGCTCACCGAGTTGAAGCGCTCGGTTTCCACCTGTTGGCCACCGAAGATCAGCACTTCTTTATGGCCTTTCAGCATCTGTTCGGCGCTGGTGGTCACCTGCCCCATGGTGTTCTGCATGTTCTTGCTGATGTTGCGGAAACGCTTGGACACCAGACGAATGGCGATGGAAACGATCGGCGCCAGCACGATCAGGATCACCGACAGCTGCCAGCTGTAGTAGAACATCATGATGAACAGGCCAATAATCGAAGCCCCTTCACGCACCACGGTCACCAGCGCGCTGGAAGAAGAGGAAGCCACCTGCTCGGAATCATAGGTAATGCGCGACAGCAGTGTCCCGGTGGACTGCTGATCGAAGAAGGCCACCGGCATTCTCATCATGTGGCCAAACAAACGGCGGCGCATTTGCATCACCACCATGCCGGAAACCCAGGAAATGCAGTAGCTTGAAACAAAGCTGGTCACGCCGCGCATCAGCATCAGCGCAATCACCGCCAGCGGCATCCACACCAGCACGCTGCTGTCGGTTTTTCCAAACCCATCGTCCAATAGCGGTTTAAGCAGAGACAGCATCAGCGTGTCCCCCGCTGCGTTCATAATCAACGCAATGGCGGCCACAATCAGCCCGGTCTTAAAAGGAGTGATCATCGGCCAGAGTCGACGGAACGTCTGCCAGGTCGAGAGATCTTTATCATTCATCATGCAAATACCAGCATCGGAAGAAATAGCGGCCTATTTTACTCATTATCACCCTCTACGCCAAACCGCTGATGGTACCAACGGGGCATTAATTGTTCGCGAAAGCCTTTAATTTGCCAATCGTTGTCGAAAAAAAGTACCGATAACTGACCTGAGCGCGTCGTATCGCGCCATGCAATGCCATTTGCCCGGTATCTGGCGACCACTTTCCGCGCCGGCAATCGCCATTTGTTGTAACGAGATGCTGACGCCAGCGCCGCCTCAGGATTGACCGCGCGCAGAAACGGCGGCGTCGAAGAGGTTCTGCTGCCATGATGCCCCACCTGCAATACCGTGGCCGCTAAGCGATCGCGCCGCAATCGAATCAGCTGCGCCTCTGCTTTCTTTTCCGCATCACCGGTGAGCAACAGGCTGTATTTCCCATCGTCGATACGAATCACGCAGGAGTCGTCATTGACCGGCCTTTTGAGCGTTTTCGGCGGCCACAGCACCTCGAATTGCAACGACTGCCAGCGCCAACGCTCACCTGCGACGCAGGGCAAGTGTCCCTCGCCGCGTATCGGGCTACGCACCGTCGCCTGTGGAAACGCGCTCCGTACCGTCGGCAGCCCGCCGATATGATCGAGATGAGCATGGCTGATAATGATCTGTTCCAGTTCAATGCCTCGCCAGTTCAGCATCGGCAAAATATGCCGCTCGGCGGCGCTGCCTGCAGGCCAACGATCGCCGGTGTCATACAATACTCCTTTGCCGTTCTGCTCTATCACCATCGCCAAGCCGTGCCCGACATCGAGCATGTCAACGCGCCATCGGTATCCAGGGTCTTTTCCCCGCCACAGCACGCAGCATATCGCTATCGTCGCCAGCCCCGGTGCGTAACGCCACCACCAATGAAAGCGCCAACAGATAACGATAAGCCAGCCCCCTACGCTGGCCAGCAGCGAGGTTGCCCCCAAATCCACCCAGCCGCGCTGCAGGTAATTCAACGGCACAAACACCCAGCTCAACGTGAAATCAGCCAACCACCAAAGCCCGTAACTTAGCGAGGGGAAGACGCCGCCGATCACCGCCAGCAAAATCAACGGCACCGTCACTAATGAGACAATGGGCACCGCCCAAAGATTGGCCGGCAGCGAGGTCAGCGTCAGGCCTAAAAACAGCGCAACCTGCATCGGCACCAGCAACAGCGTCATGCCCAGCTGAATATGCAGCCAGCGTACCGGCGCCCAATACCAGGCCGAACGAAATCGCTCGCCGAGCGGCGCCCATTCGAACCAAAAAATCAGGCAGCCCACCGCCAGCACCGATAGCCAGAAACTGTCTGATAATACCGCCAGCGGATCGCACAGCAAAATCAGCCCGACGCACCACAGCCACACTTGCCAGGAAGAACAATGAACGCCGCGCAAGCGCAGCAGCATCCACAGCGTCATCGCCAACGCGGTGCGTACCGCCGGCGGCTGGGCGCCTACCAACCAGACATAGATCAGCGTCGCCACCCAGCCGGCGACCAGCGGAAAGCGGTAACCAATCAGATGGGCGGGAAGAAAAAACTGCAGCGCTCGCAGTACCGCCCAAAACAAAATAGCGACCATCGCCACATGTAGCCCCGAAATAGCCATCAGGTGTGCAATGCCGGTTTTCAGCATTAGCGTGCGCAAAGCCTGTTCCAGTGCGGTGCGTTCCCCAAACGCCAACGCCAGCAACACCGTCTTGTAACGCAATTCACCGATGTTGGTTTCCGCATGGCTGATTATGCGCTGGCGCAGGCCGCAATCCCCCGCCAACAAGCGAGCCTGTCTGACCTGCGCGGTCAAGGGTTGACGCTGTGCGATTGCCCAACGCTGGCTGTCAAAACCGCCTTCATTGAGTTTGCCGTGCACCGGCCGTAAACGCAGTTTCAACTGCCAACGCTGCCCGGCGCACAGCCGCTGCCGTTCTGGGGCCCACGTCGTGGTAAACGCCAGCGCAGGCACCAACCAATGGCCGTCGATCCGCTCGAGGTGCATCAGCGTCTGCTTACTGGCGGCAGGCTCCAGTGCGACGCTGCTTACCTGCACCACCGCCGTCACATCCGGCATGCGGCTTAAGCGCTCCATATGCCCGAGCAGGCTTCCGGCGTTGAAAACCGCCCATATGAATCCCAATCCCAGACAAGCCAAGTAATGGCAGAACGACCAACGGGTGCGTAGCAGTAAACCGGCGATAAGCAGCATCGGCCACAGCAGCCATAGCTCTGGCAACTGCGGTAAAACCAGCAGCGGCAGGATGCCGCAGATAACGGCGAATATCGCCAGATCCAGCGAAATTTTGATCGCTCTTCTCCCATCGGCTCCACCATCAGCAAAAACGCGTCATGGCAAGCATGCAGGATCGTTGAGGCGACATGCCGCCGCCAGCGGGCTTTAACGGAGATGCGGTGAACATGGCAGGATAAGGGAGGCCGATGCAGCAGCTACACCGCAAATGCGGTGCAGTACGCAATTCACGAGCGGTTCGCAGAGAATCGCAGGCGAAAAAAACGGCGCCTTAAAGGCACCGTTTTATATTCTTTACAAGCAACAACGCTATGAGCAGTCAGCGACTAGCCATAGATATTGGCGCGGTCACGCAACTCTTTGCCAGGTTTGAAGTGAGGAACGTACTTGCCGTCCAGCTCAACTTTGTCACCGGTTTTCGGGTTGCGACCTACACGCGGGGCACGGTAGTGAAGAGAAAAACTGCCGAATCCGCGGATCTCAATGCGTTCGCCCTCGGCCAGCGTTGCGGCCATGTGCTCAAGCATCTCTTTCACTGCATCCTCAACGGCCTTCGCCGGAATATGAGATTGCTGGCCAGCAAGTCTTTCAATAAGTTCAGACTTGGTCATAGTACCTCCAAGCTTTGCAGCTAAACTACCGTATCGGGGCGGTCAAAAACCGCCCCCCGTCATTACTCGCCTTTAGCCGCTTTGAAAGCTTCAGCCATTGCGTTAGAGAAGTTGCCTTCTTCCTGTTTGTTGTTAACAGTTGCGATGGCGTCTTTCTCGTCAGCTTCGTCCTTAGCACGTACGGACAGGCTTACAACGCGGTTCTTACGGTCAACGCCAGTGAATTTAGCTTCAACTTCGTCACCTACGTTCAGAACCAGAGTTGCATCTTCAATGCGGTCGCGAGAGGCTTCAGATGCACGCAGGTAACCTTCTACGCCGCCTGCCAATTCAACTGTAGCACCTTTGGCGTCAACTGCAGTGACTTTACCAGTAACAATAGCACCTTTCTTGTTCATAGACAGGTAGTTATTGAACGGGTCTTCAGCCAGCTGCTTCACGCCCAGGGAGATACGCTCGCGCTCTGCGTCAACCTGCAGAACAACCGCCGCGATTTCGTCGCCTTTCTTGTATTCACGTACTGCTTCTTCGCCTGCAACGTTCCAGGAGATGTCAGACAGGTGAACCAGGCCGTCGATGCCGCCGTCCAGGCCGATGAAGATACCGAAGTCAGTGATAGACTTGATTTTACCTTCAACGCGGTCGCCCTTGTTGTGGGTTTCTGCGAACTGCTGCCATGGGTTGGATTTGCACTGCTTCAGGCCCAGGGAGATACGACGACGTTCTTCATCGATGTCCAGAACCATAACTTCCACTACGTCGCCCACGTTAACAACTTTGGACGGATGGATGTTTTTGTTGGTCCAATCCATTTCAGAAACGTGTACCAGACCTTCAACGCCTTCTTCGATTTCTACGAAGCAGCCGTAATCAGTCAGGTTGGTTACACGACCAGTCAGCTTGGTGCCTTCTGGGTAACGTTTCGCGATAGCAACCCATGGATCTTCGCCCAGCTGTTTCAGGCCCAGGGATACACGAGTACGCTCGCGGTCGAACTTCAGCACTTTAACAGTGATTTCATCGCCAACGTTGACGATTTCGCTTGGATGCTTAACGCGTTTCCAAGCCATGTCAGTGATGTGCAGCAGGCCGTCTACGCCGCCCAGATCAACGAATGCACCGTAGTCAGTGAGGTTCTTAACGATACCTTTAACTTCCATGCCTTCCTGCAGGTTTTCCAGCAGTTGATCGCGCTCAGCGCTGTTCTCGGATTCGATAACCGCACGGCGAGAAACGACAACGTTGTTGCGCTTCTGATCCAGCTTGATGACTTTGAACTCAAGCTCTTTGCCTTCCAGGTGCAGAGTGTCACGTACCGGACGCACGTCAACCAGGGAACCTGGCAGGAACGCGCGGATGCCGTTCAGCTCGACGGTGAAGCCACCCTTCACTTTGCCGTTGATAACACCGGTTACAGTCTCAGCTTCTTCGTAGGCTTTTTCCAGCGTGATCCAAGCTTCGTGACGCTTAGCTTTCTCACGGGACAGCAGGGTTTCACCGAAGCCGTCTTCAACAGCATCCAGAGCAACGTCAACTTCGTCACCAACCTGGATTTCCAGCTCGCCCTGGGCGTTTTTGAATTGCTCAGCCGGGATGGCAGACTCAGATTTCAGACCGGCGTCAACCAGTACGATATCTTTGTCGATAGCAACAACGACGCCACGAACGATGGAACCCGGGCGGGTTTCGATTTCTTTTAAGGATTCTTCAAAGAGTTGAGCGAAAGATTCAGTCATGTTGTTAATCTTCAGGGTTCTTTAGTTTAACGTCCATTTAGCGTCCCGCCGAATGGGGTTGTTTCACATACCCCGCCATTGGCTCCATGCCGACAGGGTTTAAGGTTACAGGGGTAAAATTTTACCCGATATATTGCGATACCGCTATGACAAATATGACAAAAAGCCAATAGCGCCGCCGCGCTTATTGCTGCGGCAACGCCAACACTTTCTGTGCATACGTCAACGCCTGCCGGATCACTTCTTCGATCGACATGCTGGTAGAATCCAGCACGAGGGCGTCAGAAGCGGGCACCAGAGGCGCGATAGGCCGATTACGGTCACGGTCGTCCCGTTCCTTTATCTCGGCTAAAAGACGTTCAAAGTTAACATTAAAGCCCTTCTCCTGCAACTGCAGCATGCGGCGGTGCGCGCGCTCCTCCGAGCTGGCGTCGAGGAAAATCTTGACCGGTGCGTCCGGGAACACCACTGTGCCCATGTCGCGGCCATCGGCAATCAGGCCGGGCGCCTCGCGGAATGCGCGCTGGCGGCGCAACAGCGCCTCGCGCACGCGCGGAAACGCCGCCGCTTGCGACGCCGTGTTGCCGACGGTTTCGGTGCGGATCTCATTGCTGACGTCCTCACCTTCCAAAATCACCTGCAGCTTGCCGTCCTGGGCAACGAAGCGAACATCGAGATGTGCGGCCAGCGGAACCAGCGCTTCCTCAGAAGTGATATCCACCTGATGATGCAACGCCGCCAGCGCCAGCACGCGATAGATCGCGCCGGAATCCAGCAAACGCCAACCAAGGGACTCGGCCAACGCTTTACACAGCGTGCCTTTGCCTGCGCCACTTGGTCCATCAACGGTTATCACCGGGGCTGTAGCCGTCATTTCTCTCTCCTTCAGGTAGAAAACCTCACAGAGAAACGGCGTGCTTCGGCTCTAAGCCCGCGCGCCGCGCTCTCTGTCACCTGCCCAATCAGGGGCAAATACGGTGGCGTATTATACGCTGCCCTACGGCGATCTGTTACCCTGGAACTGTCCGGTTGTTGAAAATAAGCGCACAACCGCGAAAAAGTATAGAAGAAACGCCGGTCACCAACGGTTAAAAACGATAAAGGCCCACAAAGGGGCCTTAAAATAAACGATTTGACGGGTTACGCCGGCTGGCTGATGCGCGCCAGCTGTTCGAAATAGTCCGGGAAGGTTTTCGCGGTGCATTTCGGATCGAGAATGGTGACCGGAGTATCCGACAGCGCCACCAGCGAGAAACACATCGCCATGCGGTGATCGTTGTAGGTGCCGATCTCGGCGAACTGCAGTTTGGCCGGAGGCACGACGTGAATGTAGTCCTCGCCTTCGTCCACCTCCGCCCCTACCTTACGCAGTTCAGTGGCCATCGCCGCCAAACGGTCGGTCTCCTTCACCCGCCAATTGTAGATATTGCGGATGGTAGTCGGCCCCTCGGCGAACAGCGCCGCGGTGGCGATGGTCATCGCCGCGTCCGGAATGTGGTTCATGTCCATGTCGATGCCGCGCAGTTCACCGCGGCTGCACTCGATGAAATCGTCGCCCCAGGTAATGCGCGCGCCCATTTTCTCCAGCACATCGGCAAACCTGGTGTCGCCCTGCACGCTTTTACGGCCGATGCCGGTCACGCGCACGGTGCCGCCCTTGATAGCCGCCGCCGCCAGGAAGTAAGAAGCGGAAGAGGCGTCGCCCTCAACCAGATACTCACCCGGCGCGATATACGTCTGGCGCCCCTGGATATGGAACACCCGGTAGTTGTCGTGGCTCACCGAGACGCCGAAGGTGCGCATCAGGTGCAGCGTGATGTCGATGTATGGTTTGGAAACCAACTCGCCCTTGATATGGATCTGCGTATCCTGCGGTGCCAGCGGCGCGGTCATCAGCAACGCGGTCAGGAACTGGCTGGAGACGCTACCGTCAACGGTGACGTCGCCGCCCTGGAAGCCGCCGCGCAGGCGAATCGGTGGGTAATCGGTCTGCTCGAGGTAATCAATCTGCGCACCGCCCTGGCGCAACGCGTCCACCAGATGGCCGATCGGGCGCTCTTTCATGCGCGGTTCCCCGGTCAACACCACGTCGCCTTCGCCGAGGCACAGCGCTGCCGCCAATGGGCGCATCGCGGTGCCGGCATTGCCGAGGAACAGTTCCAGCGGCCGATCGGCCACCAGCGGCCCGGCCACGCCGGTCACTTCGCAGACGGTGCGATCGGCGGAAAGCTGATAGTTCACGCCCAACGCCTGCAACGCATTCAGCATATGACGCACATCATCGCTGTCCAGCAGGTTGGTCAGCCGGGTCGTTCCTTTCGCCAGCGCCGCCAGCAGCAGAGCGCGGTTAGAAACGCTCTTGGAGCCGGGTAAGTTGACGGTGCCATTGACCAGGGCGACCGGTTGTAACGTCAGGGAATCCACCATGTGAACAAAACTCTCCAATTCTGATAAACGAAACGGCTCCGGAATAATGCCGGAGCCGCTTTAATGCAAAAGGACAACAGCCTGAGGCAGCCCGCGCCTGGCGAGCTGACGGGATCAACCGTGACGACGTTCGAAGTCGGCCATGAAGTCGGTCAGCGCCTGCACGCCGGTCAGCGGCATGGCATTGTAAATAGAAGCGCGCATGCCGCCAACTACCCGGTGGCCCTTCAGCGCCTGCAGGCCGATGGCCTCGGCTTCGCTGAGGAACACCTTGTCCAGCGCCGCATCGGCCAGTTGGAACGGCACGTTCATCCAGGAACGGTTGGCGATCGCCACCTGGCTGCGGTAGAAGTCGGATTTATCGATGGTCGCGTACAGCAGTTCGGCCTTGGCCTGATTGCGTTTTTGCATCTCCACCAGACCGCCCTGCTCTTTCAGCCATTTGAACACCAGCCCGGACAGGTACCAGGCGAAGGTCGGCGGGGTGTTGAACATCGAGTCGTTCTCGGCCAGCACGGTGTAGTCGAGGATCGACGGCACTTCCTTGCGCGCCTTGCCCAGCAGATCGTCGCGCACGATCACCAGCGTCAGGCCGGCCGGGCCGATATTTTTCTGCGCGCCGGCGTAAATCACGCCGAAGCGGCTGACGTCGAGCGGGCGGGACAGGATGGTCGAGGAGTAATCGCCGATCACCACTTTGTCGCCGAAGTCCGGCGTTTCATCGATGGCCACGCCGTCGATGGTCTCATTCGGGCAATAGTGCACATAAGCGGCGTCGTCGCTGAGCTGCCACTCTTTCATCGGCTTGATGCCGCTCAGGCCGTCGATGCGGGTTTTTACGTCGATGACGTTCGGGGCACAATACTTTTCCGCTTCCTTGATGGCGCTGTGCGCCCAATAGCCGCCGTCAATATAGTCGGCGGTGGCCTTGTCGCCCAGCAGGTTCAGCGGCAGCGCGGCAAACTGCGCGCGGGCACCGCCGTGGCAAAACAGCACCTTATAGTTGGAGGGGACTTTCAGCAGATCGCGCAGATCCTGTTCCGCCTGCTCGGCAACGGCGATGAATTCTTTGCTGCGGTGACTGATCTCCATCACTGACGTGCCCAGCCCGTGCCAGTTGCACAGTTCCTGTTCCGCACGACGCAACACTTCCACCGGCAGCATCGCCGGGCCAGAGCTAAAATTATAAACCTGAGTCATTTCCCCTCACCACATTCACTGTTCGCCGCAGAAAAGCGACCTGTCGAAAAGACGCCCGAAGTTAACGCTCGCGTTAACCAACCCATCGGTTTTATCACTCACGCCCCATGGCTGCAACGCTTATTCGCCCTCCGCCGGCAAACGGCCGCACCGGGTGATGACAGGCTCTGCGGCCTTCGCGTTTTTTTGGACGATAAAACCCTGTGACATGGGGAAATTCAGCGGGTTAACGCGGTGTTTTATGCTGTATTCAGCCAAGATGGCTGCGGGAGCCGGTCGGCCCCCGCAGAAGAGAAAACGGTCAGTACTGATTGAACATCTGCTGGATCTGCTTCGCGTCTTTGGTTTGCGTCAGCGCCAGCTGCAGCAGAATGCGCGCTTTTTGCGGATTCAGCGTGCCGGCGGCGACGAAGCCGTACTTGGCGTCGTCCACTTCCGCATCTTCGGTGGTGGCGCCGGTCGGCACGCGCGAAGAACGCACCACCGCCACACCGTTGTGCGCCGCCGTCGCCAGGGTGTCGAACACTGTTTTATACAGGTTGCCGTTGCCGACCCCGGCGCTGACGATGCCCTGATAGCCTTCGGCGATCAACGCCTTGGCCGGCGCATCGGAGGCGTTGGCATAGTTGTAGACGATGCCGACCTTCGGCAGTTCGTTCAGCTTGCTGACGTCGAACGGCGTATCCCGGGTATGCTTACGCTGCGGCGAGCGTTGGTAATCGACCTTGCCGTTGTGGATATACCCGAGCGGGCCGAAGTTCGGCGACTGGAAGGTCTGCACGGCGGTGGTGTTGGTCTTGGTAACGTCACGCGCATCCAGCACGGTGTCGTTCATCGCCACCAGCACCCCGCGGCTGGCGGATTGCGGATCCGCCGCCGTCACCACCGCGTTATACAGGTTGAACGGGCCGTCGGCGCTCATCGCCGTCGCCGGCCGCATCGCCCCCACCAGCACCACCGGCTTGTCGCACTTCACCGTCAGTTCGAGGAAATAGGCCGTCTCTTCCAGCGTATCGGTGCCGTGGGTGATGACGAAGCCGTCGGTCTTGCCGCAGTCGGCGTCAATCTTCTTCGCCAGCGTCAGCCAGACCTGATCGTTCATGTCCTGCGAACCGATGTTCACCACCTGCTCCCCCTGCACGTTGGCGATGTTTTTCAGCGCCGGCACCGCATCGACCAGCGCCTCGACGCCCAGCTTGCCCGCCGTATAGTTGGATTTTGTCGCCGAATCGCCGCCGCCGGCGATGGTGCCGCCGGTCGCCAACAGAGTGATGTTGGGCAGCGCCAGCGCCGAGGCGCTGACGCCGGTCAACAGAAGGGTTAACGCGCTGAGTTTCACTGATTTCATTAGATTTCTCCGTGACAGATAACTCGCTGAATTATGGCCTTTATCCTTAAAAAAACTGTGACTTTGCCGCCGCTTTAGGAATACGTGGAGCTCCAGCGTAAAACCCCGTATCATTGCGCGTTTTTAGTACGCGCAAAAAGTGAAGACAATGACGCAAACTTTTATCCCCGGTAAAGACGCCGCCCTGGAAGACTCCATCGCCCGTTTCCAGCAGAAACTGAGCGATCTCGGTTTCAACATCGAAGAAGCCTCCTGGCTGAACCCGGTGCCGCACGTGTGGTCGGTGCACATTCGCGATCGCGATTGCCCGCTGTGCTTCACCAACGGCAAAGGCGCCAGCAAAAAAGCCGCGCTGGCCTCCGCGCTGGGTGAATATTTCGAGCGCCTGTCCACCAACTACTTCTTCGCCGATTTCTATCTGGGCCGGCAGATCGCCGAAGGCGACTTCGTGCACTATCCGAATGAGAAATGGTTCCCGATCCCTGAAGACGACGCGCTGCCGGCCGGCATCCTCGACGAACGCCTGCACGCCTTCTACGATCCGCAACAAGAGCTGAGCGCCAGCGATCTTGTCGATCTGCAGTCCGGCAATGCCGATCGCGGCGTGTGCGCGCTGCCGTTTACCCGTCAGTCCGATCAGCAAACCGTTTACATCCCGATGAACATCATCGGCAACCTGTATGTTTCCAACGGCATGTCCGCCGGCAACACCGCCAACGAAGCGCGCGTGCAGGGCCTGTCGGAAGTGTTCGAGCGCTATGTGAAAAACCGCATCATCGCCGAATCCATCAGCCTGCCGGCGATCCCGGACGACGTGCTGAACCGTTACCCGGGCGTGGTGGAAGCCATCGCCAAGCTGGAAGAGGAAGGTTTCCCGATCCTCTCCTATGACGCCTCGCTGGGCGGCAACTACCCGGTCATTTGCGTGGTGCTGTTCAACCCGACCAACGGCACCTGCTTCGCCTCATTCGGCGCGCACCCGGACTTCGGCGTGGCGCTGGAGCGCACGGTAACCGAACTGCTGCAGGGCCGCAGCCTGAAAGATCTCGACGTGTTCACCGCACCGACTTTCGATGACGAAGAAGTGGCTGAACACACCAACCTGGAAACGCACTTCATCGACTCCAGCGGTCTGATCTCCTGGGATCTGTTCAAACAGGACGCGGATTACCCGTTCGTTGACTGGAACTTCAGCGGCAGCACGCAAGAAGAGTTCGCCATCCTGATGAGCATCTTCGACAAAGAAGACGCAGAAGTGTACATCGCCGACTACGAGCACCTGGGCGTCTACGCTTGCCGCATCATCGTGCCGGGCATGTCCGACATTTATCCGGCGGAAGATCTGCTGCTGGCCAACAACAGCATGGGCGCGCACCTGCGCGATACGTTGCTGGCGTTGCCGGGCAGCGAGTGGGAGCCGGAAGAATACCTGGCGCTGATCGAACAGTTGGACGACGAAGGGCTGGACGATTTCACCCGCGTACGCGAACTGCTGGGCATTGCCAGCGGCAAAGACAACGCCTGGCATACCCTGCGCGTGGGCGAGCTGAAGTCTATGCTGGCGCTGGCGGGCGGCGATCTGGATCAGGCGCTGATCTGGACCGAATGGACGCAGGACTTCAACGCCTCGGTGCTGAGCCCGGCGCGCAGCAACTACTACCGCTGCCTGCAAACGCTGCTACTGCTGGCGCAGGAGCCTGAACGCGAAGCGGCGCAATACTATACCGCGTTCGTGAAGATGTACGGTCAGGAAGCGGTCGACGCTGCCTCCGCCGCCATCAGCGGCGAAGAGCGCTTCAACGGGTTGTTCGCCGTCGATGCCGATTTGAAGGCATTGCCGGCCCACCAGGCGCTGCTGGCGGCCTACGAGAAGCTGCAGGCGGCCAAACGTCGCCACTGGGCCAAGGCCTAAGCATCATCAGGGGGCACTGCCACTTTGGGAGTATCCCTTTTGCCAAACGCCGCACTCCGTTGCGGCGTTTTCATTTTTGCGGTTTATTTCAACGCATTCGGTTTTATTTTTCCGCCGGAAGATGGGCGGTTAAACGACCATAAAAATAAATAAACCGTCAATTGTTGCCGGACGGTGAAATAATAATTAACCGATAATTAAACTTTCAGCGACGGGCGGCGACAAAACGCCTAAAAATTTAACTTTACCCCACGCCTTCCACCCGGCGAATTCAAAAAAATTTGCAAACATTAAAAAAATGTTTTTACTTAAAAATCAATAAATTAACCACAAAAGCCACACAATAAACACGCCATTTTACCGCTCTACTTCCCCGCCTTATGATCCAAATCAAATTTTCCCCTATACTGCTTTGCTAGTATCTCATTGCGTTGTTTTAACCCTTAAGAGCGAGAGTTAGTTTGAAAACTGACAGCCCCTTCGATCTGATTTTACCTGCGGCCACGGCGAAAATCGCTGAAGATGCCGGCGTGTATAAAGCCACCAAACATCCGCTGAAAACGTTTTATTTGGCGATCACCGCCGGTGTCTTCATTTCCATCGCCTTCGTCTTCTACATCACGGCGACCACCGGCACCGCCGGCGTACCTTTCGGCCTGGCGAAACTGGTCGGCGGCATCTGCTTCTCTCTCGGGTTAATGCTAGTGGTGGTGTCAGGCGCCGACTTGTTCACCTCTACCGTGCTCATCGTCATCGCCAAGGCCAGCGGCCGTATCAGCTGGAGCCAGCTGGGCGCCAACTGGCTGAACGTTTATCTCGGCAACCTGGTCGGCGCACTGTTCTTCGTGGCACTGATCTGGTTCTCCGGCGAGTATATGGTCGCCAACGGCCAGTGGGGCCTGAACGTCCTGCAAACCGCAGACCACAAGCTGCATCACACCTTTATCGAAGCCGTGTGCCTCGGCATTTTGGCTAACCTGATGGTCTGCCTGGCGGTCTGGATGAGCTACTCCGGCCGCACCCTGACCGACAAGATGCTCGCCATGGTGCTGCCGGTCGGGATGTTTGTCGCCAGCGGCTTCGAGCACAGCATCGCCAACATGTTTATGATCCCTATGGGCATCGTGGTCAAACACTTCGCCACGCCGGAATTCTGGCAAGCCGTAGGGGCGGTACCTGAGCAATTCGCTCATCTGACAGTAAGCAACTTCATCATCGACAACCTGATTCCGGTCACCATCGGCAACATCATCGGCGGCGGTCTGCTGGTTGGGTTGACTTACTGGGTAATTTATCTGCGCGGGGGCCGCGAACAGCACTAAGCTGTGAGCTACCGCGCGCAGAGTTAGAAATCCACAATCAAAGGTAGGTGTACAATGACCGAACTTAACGAGAAATTAGCCAACGCTTGGGAAGGTTTCAGCAAGGGTGACTGGCAGAATGAAGTCAACGTTCGTGACTTCATCCAGAAAAACTACACGCCTTATGAGGGTGACGAATCCTTCCTGGCTGGCGCTACTCAAGCCACCACCACCTTGTGGGACAAGGTTATGGAAGGGATCAAACTGGAAAACCGCACTCACGCGCCGGTTGATTTCGACACCAACGTTGCTTCAACCATCATTTCTCACGACGCGGGTTACATCGCCAAAGAGTTGGAAACCATCGTGGGTCTGCAGACCGACGCCCCTCTGAAACGCGCGCTGATCCCGTTCGGCGGCATCAAAATGGTCGAAGGTTCGTGCAAAGTGTACGGCCGCGAGCTGGATCCGCAGCTGAAAAAAGTGTTCACCGAATACCGTAAAACCCACAACCAGGGCGTATTCGACGTTTACACCAAAGACATCCTGAACTGCCGTAAATCCGGCGTTCTGACCGGCCTGCCAGACGCCTACGGCCGCGGCCGCATCATCGGCGACTACCGCCGCGTTGCGCTGTACGGTATCGACTTCCTGATGGCCGACAAGCTGAACCAGTTCAAATCGCTGCAGGAAAAACTGGAAAACGGCGAAGATCTGGAAATGACCATCCAGCTGCGCGAAGAGATCGCTGAACAGCATCGCGCTCTGGCTCAGATCAAAGAGATGGCCGCCAAATACGGTTACGACATCTCCGGCCCAGCCACCAGCGCGCAAGAAGCGGTGCAGTGGACCTACTTCGGCTACCTGGCCGCGGTGAAATCCCAGAACGGCGCCGCCATGTCCTTCGGCCGCGTGTCTACCTTCCTCGACGTGTTCATCGAACGCGACATCAAGGCGGGCAAACTGACCGAAGAGCAAGCGCAGGAACTGATCGACCACCTGGTGATGAAACTGCGTATGGTGCGCTTCCTGCGTACCCCTGAGTACGATGAACTGTTCTCCGGCGATCCAATCTGGGCGACTGAATCCCTGGCCGGTATGGGCGTCGACGGCCGTACCCTGGTCACCAAAAACAGCTTCCGCTTCCTGAACACCCTGTACACCATGGGGCCGTCTCCGGAGCCGAACATGACCATCCTGTGGTCTGAGAAGTTGCCGCTGAACTTCAAGAAATTCGCGGCGAAAGTGTCCATCGACACCTCTTCCGTTCAGTACGAAAACGACGACCTGATGCGCCCTGACTTCAACAACGATGACTACGCCATCGCCTGTTGCGTCAGCCCAATGATCGTCGGCAAACAAATGCAGTTCTTCGGCGCCCGCGCCAACCTGGCGAAAACCATGCTGTACGCCATCAACGGCGGCGTTGACGAGAAACTGAAAATGCAGGTCGGCCCGAAAGAAGCGCCGATGATGGACGAAGTGCTGGACTATGACAAAGTCATGGCGCGCATGGACCACTTTATGGATTGGCTGGCCAAGCAGTACGTGACCGCGCTGAACATCATTCACTACATGCACGACAAGTACAGCTACGAAGCTGCGCTGATGGCGCTGCATGACCGTGACGTTTATCGCACCATGGCTTGCGGCATCGCCGGTCTGTCCGTTGCGGCTGACTCCCTGTCCGCCATCAAGTACGCGAAAGTCACCACCATTCGCGACGAAGACGGCCTGGCCATCGACTTCAAAGTGGAAGGCGAGTATCCGCAGTTCGGTAACAACGACGCCCGCGTCGATGACATCGCCTGCGACCTGGTGGAACGTTTCATGAAGAAAATTCAGAAACTGCGCACCTACCGCAATGCGGTACCGACTCAGTCCGTACTGACCATCACCTCCAACGTGGTGTACGGTAAGAAAACCGGTAACACCCCGGATGGCCGCCGCGCAGGCGCACCGTTCGGCCCAGGTGCCAACCCGATGCACGGTCGCGATCAGAAAGGCGCAGTAGCCTCCCTGACCTCGGTAGCCAAACTGCCGTTTGCCTACGCGAAAGACGGGATCTCCTACACCTTCTCCATCGTGCCTAACGCGCTGGGTAAAGACGACGACGTGCGTAAAGCCAACCTGGCGGGCCTTATGGATGGTTACTTCCACCATGAAGCCTCCATCGAAGGCGGCCAGCACCTGAACGTCAACGTGATGAACCGCGAAATGCTGCTGGACGCGATGGAAAACCCTGAGAAATACCCTCAGCTGACCATCCGCGTCTCCGGCTACGCCGTGCGCTTCAACTCGCTGACCAAAGAACAACAGCAAGACGTCATTACTCGTACCTTCACTCAAACGATGTAATACGCCGGCCGGGCGGGAAACCGCTCGGCACCAGCGCAGGGCCGGTTCTGCCGGCCCTTTTCTCCCACCGCTCTCCCCTGACTCCGTACGAGTCTGTTTTGCCGGACATCTATACTGAATGGATAGCCGGCAAAACAGTTATCCGGCAACTGGCCGGCCGACAGGCATCATTACTCCCGGTGGCGGTTCCACCCGCTGCTGCATCGCAGATACCTGGCCGGCGGCCACGCGCCTATTTTTAGACTGCGTTTGACAGTCAATATTGGAGAAAACCCCGCAATGTCAGTAACTGGTCGCATCCACTCCTTCGAATCCTGCGGCACCGTCGACGGGCCAGGGATCCGCTTTATCGTCTTCTTCCAGGGCTGCCTGATGCGCTGCCTCTATTGCCATAACCGCGACACCTGGGACACCCACGGCGGCAAAGAAGTGACCGTCGAAGAGCTGATGAAAGACGCGGTGGCTTACCGCCACTTCATGAACGCCTCCGGCGGCGGCGTGACCGCATCCGGCGGCGAGGCGATCCTGCAGGCTGAATTCGTACGCGACTGGTTCCGCGCCTGCCACGCCGAAGGCATCAATACCTGCCTGGACACCAATGGCTTCGTACGTCGCTACGATCCGGTGATCGATGAGCTGCTGGACACCACCGATCTGGTGATGCTGGATCTGAAACAGATGAACGACGAGATCCACCAAAACCTGGTCGGCGTCTCCAACCACCGCACGCTGGAATTCGCTCGCTACCTGGCGAAACGCAATCAACGTACCTGGATCCGCTACGTGGTGGTGCCGGGTTGGTCAGACGACGATAAATCGGCGCACCTGCTGGGCGAATTCACCAAAGACATGAGCAACATCGAGAAAATCGAGCTGCTGCCCTATCACGAGTTGGGCAAGCACAAATGGGTGGCGATGGGGGAAGAGTACAAGCTGGACGGTGTGCACCCGCCGAAGGCCGAGACCATGGATCGCGTCAAAGGCATCCTGGAAAGCTACGGCCACAAAGTGATCTACTGATTGGCTCACGCCACAAGAAAAACCGGCTCATGGCCGGTTTTTTTATGCTCAGGCGGCGGCGAATGGGGTGTGATGATGGTCCGGCTTCTGCTTCTTCAGCAGCATCAGCAGGTAAACCAGCGCCACGGCGGCGATCATCACGAATAGCACGCGGTCGGAGTAGTTTTGCATCAGCAGCGCCGTCATCGACGGGCCCAGCAGGCTGCCGATGGTGTAACTCATCAACAGCGCCTGGTTCATCGCCACCAACTCGTGCGGCAGCGCTTTCTCACAGGCCCAGGACATCGCCACCGGGTACAGGGTAAAGCCGGCGCAGCCGAGGATAAACAGCGAAGGCGCCATGGCGTAGTTACCGAGCATCGCCACGCTGGCGAGGATAACCACGAACACCTGAATGCGCAGCACCAGCAGCCGCCCATAGCGATCAGCCAGGCGCCCGACCGGCCACTGGCCGACGATGCCGGAGCTGACCAGCAGCGCCATCCAGTAACCGACGTTGGCGTCGCTCATGCCCTGATGGGAGAGGTACAGCGGCATCAGGCCATACAGCGAACCGAGCACGATGCCGGAGATGATGCAGCCATTGATACCCAGGCGCGCGCTGCGGCGTCTCAGCATTGTCCACACCGCCGCCTGCTGCGGCTCGTCTTCATGGCGGTTGACCCGCGCAAACAGCATCGGCAGCATGGCGCTGATCACAATGGCGGTCACCCACGGCACCACATGCAGCAATTCGGTTGAGGTCATGCTCAACAACAATTGGCCGGTCACCGTACCGAGGTAATAGACTATCATATAGGCCGCCAGCAGCTGGCCGCGGTTGCTCAAGTTGCCGCTGCGCAACAACGCGCTCTCCACGATCACCCAGATCCAGGCGCAGCCGACACCGGCGAAGAAGCGCCAGCCCAGCCAGCTCCAGAAGTCGATCGACAGCACCATGCCGGCCGTCGCGGCGGCGAACACCAGACAAGAAAGATGATAGCTGCGGGTAAAGCCGACGCGCTGGATCAGTTTGCCCGCCACCAGCGTGCCCAACAGGTTGCCGCTGAAATAAGAGGAGCTGACCATTCCCACCTGCCAGGTCGACAGCTGAGCATGGGTTAACCAAAGAGGCACTAACGTATTCAAAACGGCAATGGATACCGTGAGCAGCAAGAGGCCGCAGAGCAATAAGAGCACTGGGCGGGAGTATGCGGACATAGTGAAATTGTGACCGAACGCGCAATGAGAGTGCGCGCATCATGCCACTGGCGATAAAAAAGTCAATCGCCTCTTATCATTCCACCGCACGATTTGTTTCCGGCTAAACGGCTGAAAAAGCGCTATGCTCAGCGCAGAGCGGATTTGACGATGGAGAAGCGAGATGAATCAGGCAAATGATGCGGCGGTAGAGGCCCTGCTGGCGGACATCGGCAGCACGCAGGGTGAGCTGCTGGCCATCGTGCAGCAGGTACGCCAGGCCGCTGCGGCAAGTGGTAACGACGTCACCGAATCGGTCAAATACGGCGGTATCATGTTCTCGCATACCCACTTTTTCTGCGGCGTTTTTGCCTACCGCCACCACGTCACGGTGGAGTTCGGTCACGGCTACCGGCTGGCAGACCGTTATCACCAGCTCGAAGGCAGCGGCCAATATCGGCGGCACATCAAGCTCCACTCGCCCGGCGAGGTGAAAAGCAAGCATCTGGCGGACTACATTAAACAGGCTTATGCGCTGGCGACAGGCTGAATTCTTGGCATAAAAAAAAGCGCCCGCAGGCGCTTTTTCTAATGGTTTGCCGTTCAGCCGATGTATTCCAGGCCGCCCATATAAGGACGCAGCACTTCAGGTACCTGAATGCGGCCGTCGGCCTGCTGGTAGTTTTCCAGCACCGCCACCAGCGTACGGCCAACCGCCAGACCCGAGCCGTTCAGGGTGTGAACCAGACGCGGTTTCTTGTCGGCCTTGCTGCGGCAGCGCGCCTGCATACGACGTGCCTGGAAGTCCCACATGTTTGAACAGGACGAGATCTCACGGTAGGTATCCTGCGCCGGCAGCCACACTTCCAGATCGTAGGTCTTGCACGCACCGAAGCCCATGTCGCCGGTGCACAGCAGCACCTTGCGGTAAGGCAGATTCAGCAGCTGCAGCACTTTTTCTGCGTGACCTGTCAGCTCTTCCAGGGCATCCATCGAATCTTCCGGACGAACGATCTGCACCATCTCGACTTTGTCGAACTGGTGCATGCGGATCAAACCACGGGTATCGCGGCCGTAAGAACCGGCTTCCGCACGGAAGCATGGCGTGTGTGCGGTCATCTTCAGCGGCAGAGATTCCTCTTCCACGATCTCGTCGCGCACCAGGTTAGTCAGCGGCACTTCCGCCGTTGGGATCAGCGCGTAGTTGCTGCTGTCGGCTTCTTCTTCCAGCGGGCGGGTATGGAACAGGTCTTCGCCGAACTTCGGCAGTTGGCCGGTGCCGTACAGCGTGGCGTGGTTGACCAGATAAGGCACGTAGGCCTCCAGGTAGCCGTGCTGTTCGGTGTGCAGATCCAGCATGAACTGGGACAGCGCGCGGTGCATGCGAGCGATTTGCCCTTTCATTACCACGAAGCGCGAACCGGTCAGCTTAACCGCAGCGGCAAAATCCAGCCCGCCGGCCATTTCACCCAGATCGACGTGATCGCGCACCGCGAAATCGTACTGGCGCGGTTCGCCCCAGCGGGTCACTTCCAGGTTTTCGCTGTCGTCTTTACCATCCGGTACGGCGTCGTCCGGCAGGTTAGGCAGCGTCAGGGCGTAATCGCGGATCTCGCTCTGCAGCGCATCCAGCGCCGCCTTGGCAGCATCCAGCTTGTCACCCAGCTCGTTCACTTCGCGACGCAGCGGCTCGATGTCTTCCCCACGCGCTTTGGCCGCGCCGATGGATTTCGATCGGGAGTTGCGTTCCGCTTGCAGCGTTTCAGTTTCTACCTGCAGAACTTTGCGGCGTTCTTCCTGCGAACGCAGCAGATCCAGATCGAGTTTAAAGCCTCGGCGAGCCAGTTTGACGGCGACTGCGTCTAGCTCATTACGCAGCAGATTGGGATCGAGCATGCTAATCCTGTGCTTGTTGTTATTGAAAGAAGTGTTGTTGTTCTATGCGGCTGATTTATAGCCGCATAAAAGAAGAGTGATACCCGCTAACCTTACCGCAACGGCCTCGCTAGCGGTAGCGTTTTGTCGGGCTATTTTGATCCTGCTCAGCCAGCCATGCCAACTTTTCGCCGATTTTCCCTTCCAGCCCACGCGAGGTCGGTTGATAGTAGCGCGTATGGGCCATTTCAGGCGGGAAATAGTTCTCGCCGGCGGCGTAGGCGTTGGGTTCGTCGTGGGCGTAACGGTACTCCGCCCCCAGCCCCATCTCCTTCATCAGCTTGGTCGGCGCGTTGCGCAGGTGCTCCGGCACGTCATAATCGGCCTGCTCTTTGGCGTCGCGCATGGCGGCCTTGAACGCGGTGTAGACCGCGTTGCTCTTCGGCGCGCAGGCGAGATAAACGATCGCCTGCGCGATGGCGCGCTCGCCCTCCGCCGGCCCCACGCGGGTGAAGCAATCCCAGGCGGCGATCGCCACCTGCATGCCGCGCGGATCGGCGTTGCCCACGTCTTCAGAGGCAATCGCCAACAGACGGCGGGCCACATAGAGCGGATCGCCGCCGGCGGTAATGATGCGCGCATACCAGTACAGCGCGGCGTCCGGTGCCGAGCCACGCACCGATTTATGCAGCGCGGAAATCAGGTCGTAATAACGGTCACCCTTGTTGTCGAAGCGCGCGCTGCGCTCGCCCGACACCTCTTTCAGCAGCTCCGGCGTCAGCACCCGCACGCCTTTGGCATCGATCTCCGCCATGTCCGCCATCATTTCCAGGCTGTTCAGCGCCCGGCGCGCGTCGCCGCCCACCAGCTCCGACAGCAGGCGGCGCGTTTCCGCCGGCAGCTCGATATTCTGGCCGCCAAAGCCACGCGCCTTGTCGCCCATCGCCTGATCCAGCACCTGGCCGATATCTTCGGCGGTCAGCGCCTTCAACAGATAGACGCGGGCGCGGGACAGCAACGCCGAGTTCAGTTCGAACGACGGGTTTTCGGTGGTAGCGCCGATAAAGGTGATGGTGCCGTCTTCAATGTGCGGCAGGAAAGCGTCCTGCTGGCTCTTATTGAAGCGGTGCACTTCGTCGACGAACAGGATGGTGCGGCGGCCGGCGTCGCGGTTTTGCCGGGCCCGCTCGATCGCCTCGCGGATCTCCTTGATACCGGAAGTCACGGCGGAGATCCGTTCGACATCCGCCTGGCCGTAACGGCCGATCAGTTCTGCCAGCGTCGTCTTCCCGGTGCCCGGCGGCCCCCATAAAATCATCGAGTGCAGCTGCCCGGCCTCGATAGCGCGCGGCAGCGGCTTGCCGGCGGCCAGCAGGTGCTGCTGGCCGATATACTGTGCCAGCGTGGTCGGCCGCATACGCGCGGCCAACGGCTGGAACTCGTTCTGGGAAAAATCGAGCGACAGATTATTACTCACTGGCACCTCACTGGCGCTGGTCGTCCAGCGTCACCCCCTTCGGCGGGGTAAATTTGAATTTGGCCGGATCGGCGGCGACATTCTGCTGGCTTTTCAGCGTGTAGGAACTGCGCTGACCATCCTGTTCCACTGCGGCAAAGCTGCGGATGGTACCGCTGTTGGTCACGCTGATGGCGAACTGCTTCAGGTTGCCGCTGGCGGACTTCGGCGTCAGCTCGAAATCATCGCCCTTTTGCTTCACGTTGTACTGTTTCCAGTCGCTGGCATTATTGCGGGTGATCAACATAAACGGCGTATTGCCGGTGGCGTTTTTCAGCCAGGTCGCCGTCACCTGCTCGACGAACGGGTTATAGAACCACAGGGTCTGGCCATCGGAGACCAGCACGCTCTCATCGGGCGATGTCATGTGCCAGTTGAAGAGGTTCGGTCGTTTCACCCACAGCTCGCCTTCCCCCTGCTGCACCGCGGCGCCATCGGCGCTGGTCACGGTTTGCGAGAAGCTGGCGTGGAAACTGTTCACCTTCGCCAGGCGACTTTGCAGATCCTGTGCGGCGTCGGCCAACACGGAGGTGGAAGCGAATCCCGAAAGCAGACAGCAGGCAACTAACAGTTTTTTCATTATTCCAGATACCTTATGAAATGCGTTAACCGCAGGGCGACGCCGTGCGGGTCAAATCAACCCTTTACTCCATTACTTTACCCGAAGCAGGCAATCGGCCGGTAGGCCAATGTTCCGAGAAGAAACGGGTTTACGCTTCTTTGCACAAGGGCCGCTTAAGCGGCCCTTTCTTATTGAATTACAATGGCTAAACGACCATCAATCGTGCCGCGGTGGCGCCAGCACCTCGCGGTTGCCGTTGTGCCCCTGCTCGCTGACAATGCCCTGCGCTTCCATCTGTTCGATGATGCGCGCCGCGCGGTTATAACCGATGCGGAACTGGCGCTGCACGCCGGAGATAGAGGCGCGGCGTTTATCCACCACGAAATCCACCGCCTGGTCAAACAACGGATCCAGCTCTTCGTCACCGTCCATACCGCCGCCGGCACCGCCCTCGCCGTCTTCGCCGCCGCTGAGAATGCCCTCTTTATATTGGGGCCGCTCGCGCGCTTTCCAATCCTTGACCACCGCGTGCACTTCCTGATCGCGCACGAATGCGCCATGTACACGCACCGGAATCGAGGAGTTTGGCGCCAGATAGAGCATGTCACCCATGCCCAGTAAGGACTCGGCGCCCCCCTGATCGAGGATGGTGCGGGAGTCGATCTTGCTCGACACGGTAAAGGCGATACGCGTCGGGATGTTGGCCTTGATCAGGCCGGTGATCACATCCACCGACGGACGCTGGGTCGCCAGCACCAGGTGGATACCCGCCGCACGCGCTTTCTGCGCCAAGCGAGCGATCAACTCTTCGACCTTCTTGCCGACCGTCATGATCAGATCGGCGAATTCGTCGACCATCACCACGATGTACGGCTCTTTCTCCAGCACCGGCGGCGTGATGTCCATGCTGTCGGTCGGTTTCCAGAACGGATCCGGGATCGGGCGCCCCATCGCTTCGGCCTGATCGACACGCTCGTTGTAGCCGGCCAGGTTACGTACGCCCAGGGCCGACATCAGCTTGTAGCGGCGTTCCATTTCACCCACGCACCAACGCAGCGCATTGGCGGCGTCTTTCATGTCGGTGACCACATCGGTCAACAGGTGCGGAATGCCTTCGTAAACCGACAGCTCCAGCATTTTCGGGTCGATCATGATAAAGCGCACTTCTTTCGGCGTGGCTTTATACAGGATGCTCAGGATCATGGCGTTGACCCCGACCGACTTACCGGAACCGGTGGTACCGGCGACCAGCAAGTGCGGCATTTTGCCCAGATCGGCCACCACCGGTTCCCCGGAGATGTCTTTACCCAATACGATGGACAGCGGCGACGGGTTGTCACGGAAGGCCGGGCAATCCAGCACTTCGCGCAGATACACCGTTTGACGCTTGGCGTTCGGCAGTTCCAGACCGACGTAAGGCTTACCGGGGATCACTTCCACTACGCGCACCGCCGAAGTCGACAGCGAGCGCGCCAGATCGCGCGACAGGTTGGAAATGCGCGCCGCTTTAACGCCCGGCGCCAAATCCAGCTCGAAGCGGGTGATCACCGGCCCCGGCAGGATGTCCACCACGTCGGCTTTCACGCGGTAATCGGCCAGGCTGGCCTCCACCAGGCGCGCCTTCTGTTCCAACGCGAAGGAATCGACCGGTTCCACCTCTCTCGGCGCTTCGGTCAGCAGATCCAGCGTCGGCAGCGGCGTGGTCGGTTTCTGCAACGGTAGATCGTTGCGCATCAGGAACGGATGAATCAGGCTATCCATCGCCGGATGTTGTTCGGCCTGGGGTTGCTGAGACTGCTGCTGCACCGGTTGCTGATGCTGCTGATATTGCTGCGGCGACGGCTGTTGATACTGCTGTTGCTGCGGCTGCGGCTGCTGCGGCTGCTGCGGCTGCTGTTGATACCGCTGCTGAGGTTGGGCTGCCGGCGCTGCAGGCTCAAACTGTCCGAACGGCACGTCGTCCTCTTGCTCGCTTTGCTGTTCAATGCGCTCTTCAAGCTGAGGCGACAGCGTGAACATTGGCTCGCTCGGGCCATCGTCCACCAGATCCGCCATCGGCGAGAAGCTGAAAGCATTGCGGGTATCGACCGGGCTGGCAGCCGGCGCCTGCGGGGCCGGTTCTTGCTGGCCGTAGCGCGCCTGCTGCTGCTCGGCGAACGCCTGGCGCAGCGTGGCCTCTTGCAGCGCCTCTTCGTCGTCCTGTTGATAGCCTTCGCCGTAACGTTGGCTTTGCTGTTCGGCAAACGCCTTACTCAGCTCGGCTTCCTGCAGGGCGCTTTCGTCATCTTGCTCCGGCGCGTAGCTTTCGCCGTAGCGTTGGCTTTGCTGCTCGGCAAACGCCTGACGCAACGCAGCTTCCTGCAGCGCCTCTTCTTCCTGCGGGCTCACCGCCGTCGGCTGCTGAGGCTCCGCTTCGGCCTGTCGCTGTTCCTGCTCGGCGGCACGCTGCGAAGGCAGCTTGATGCCGTAAGAAGCCAGTTCGCGACGAGTCGGGATTCGCACCGGATTCGGCCGCGGCAGCTCAGGGCCAATGCCCTGCTTAACCTGCGGGTTACCGTCGCTGGTGGCCGTGAAGGCCGGCATGAAGGTCGCCGCTGCGGCGCCCGCAGCGGCAGTTGCTGCCGCATCCAGCTGTGGCTTGGCGCCGGTGGCGCTGAAACCACCTGCTCCGCTGGCGTCGGCGCTGTCGCGCTGCGCGGCGGTAAAATCAAAGGGAGAACGCGCCGGCTGCGGCGATGCAGCTGGCTCTTGCCAATTGCCCAGGCGCGGCTCATCGTCGTCCTGATAAGGATCGACAGGGCGCGTCGCCTTAGGCGCTGGCGTTTCTTCCGGAATTTCGAAGGAGTACAGCGGCGGCGTGGCGTCTTGCGCCGGTGCGCTTACCGGGTGCTGATTGACCGAAGCCGGCGCGGCTGGTGCCAGCGTCACCGACGGCGCCTGAGCGGCGATCGGTGCAGCAACCGGCTCGTGGATCTCTGCCGTCACCACCGGTGCAGGCGAAGCCGCAGGCGCGATTGACGCGGCGTCGGCTTCAACCTCGCCATCGTCGGCACGCAGGCCGCTGAGCAACGGATCGGCGGCGTCTTCTGCCGCCGCTTTCGCGCTTTCGGTGACCGAAGGCGCGGAGAACAGCACGTCGTCATCGGCGGCTGCTGCCCCGGCGGCGGTCGCGGCAACCGCTGCGGCGGCACCCTTCCCTGCCTGCTCAGGCTCGTCGTCAACGTAACGCTCGTCATCCTCGAAATAGCGTTCTTCGCGGCGCGAGCGATTGGTCATCACCGTTGCGACGCCCAATACCGCCCCGCCGATCTTCTCGGCGATCACCAGCCAGGACCAGCCGGTAAACAGCGTCAGCCCCGCTGCCCACACGCACAGCAACGCCAGCGTGGCGCCGATGCCGTTGAACCACGGCAACATGGCGTTGCTCAGCAGGCTGCCGATCACGCCGCCGGAAGCGAAGTAATAGAGATCGTCAACGTTCAGCGCCGCCAGCCCACAGGAGGTGAGCACTAACGCCAGGGTGCCGATCAGGCGCAGGGAGAGCGCGAAATAGTCGATATAGTCTCTGTTGCCGCGTTGGCGATAGGCCGCCCAGCACAGAACCAGCATGATCGGCGGTATCGCGTAGGCGAGTACCCCGAAGGTGAAGAACAGCGTGTCGGCCAACCAGGCCCCAACACCGCCGCCCAGATTGTGAATCGGCTCATGCCACGCGGTCTGCGACCAGCTTGGGTCAGACGGGTTGAAACTGACCAGCGCAGCCATGAGGTAAACGGCAAAAATTGCTACCACGATCAGCACAGCTTCCAGCAAACGCCGGCCACTGCTGAGTCTTTTCAGGGTAACTTCTTTATCTTCTGTATATTCCTGGCTCAAGAAAGGCTCTCCAGGTTCCTGTTAGCTGACATAGCAACAGCGCCGAGAAGCTTCCCCGGCGCCGAAACTGTATGAATAAACAGGAGTGTAACCAATTTAATCAGGTTTTGCACCTGTACCTTACCGTGTTTTGATAACCAGACGGTTACTCTGTTTCACTTCTTCCATTACTACGTAGGTACGGGTGTCATTGACCCCCGGCAAACGCAGCAAGGTTTCGCCCAACAGCTTGCGGTAAGCCGACATGTCCGGTACGCGCGTTTTCAACAGGTAGTCGAAATCACCGGAAACCAGATGACACTCCTGAATCTCTTCAAGCTTCTGCACTGCCGAGTTGAATTGCTCAAACACATCCGGCGCGCCACGGTTCAGCGTGATCTCCACGAAAACCAGCAGGGACGCATCCAGATAATGCGGGTTGAGCAATGCGGTATAGCCATGGATGAAACCCTGGCGCTCGAGACGGCGCACGCGTTCTAAACATGGTGTCGGGGATAACCCCACGCGCTTCGAAAGCTCGACGTTCGAAATACGCCCATCCTTCTGCAGTTCATTCAGGATGTTGCGGTCGATACGGTCAAGATCTTTACCCGGGCGTTTCTTGTTGTCTGCCATTATTATTGTCTCTCTTATTTTCTTCCGTGCACTTGCCACACCCTAGCCAACGTCAATGTGTAAGGGTTCGTTCCAAGCGAAGACCCGATGCCTGTCATATGCTTCTTCACTACCATCATTCCACGCCGCGCAGCCTGTCTGTCCAACCCCGCGCGACGCCAGTAACGACGTTTAGGTCGAGAAAAAATCAGCAAACGCTTGCGCGCCCTGCTCCGCACATCCACCGCGCATTGCCGCTTCGCGGCGCAAATACGTACGATTTGCTGGTGTTACGGGGATAATTTCTTCTTCCTATGATGTTTTCGCAAATGCGCAGCGGATTGTCAAAGTAAAAGAAGCAAAATCAGAACAACGTACCGTCATGAAAAGTCTGCATCCCATTTTTGGTTATGAATCGCTGCCAGATAAACCCCGGTGGGAAGCGGCTGAGGTTGCAGAATGCGCCGTTTTTGCACGGTTGGCGCTTCGGTAACCGAATGCGGCTTTGATAAGCTAAATTTCTGCGTTTGCCGTACGATTTGCCGACAGCGGGTGCATTAATAGGCGACAACTATCATACAAATCGTTAACAACGTCGCCCGGCGCTTTTTTTACTGCGCCATTTTCCCTACAATCGGCTTCATTATCCGCCATTGTGGAATAAAGAGGTTATTCATGGGCACGGCTAAACATAGCAAATTACTGATTCTGGGTTCCGGCCCGGCCGGTTACACCGCCGCCGTCTACGCGGCGCGCGCCAACCTGAACCCGGTGCTGATCACCGGTCTGGAACAAGGTGGCCAGCTGACCACCACTACCGAAGTCGAAAACTGGCCGGGCGACGCCGAAGGCCTGACCGGTCCGGCGCTGATGGAGCGCATGCGCGAGCACGCGGAGAAGTTCCAGACTGAAATCGTCTTCGATCACATCAACAGCGTCGATCTGCAGCAGCGTCCGTTCCGCCTGTTCGGCGACAGCGGTGAATACAGCTGCGACGCGCTGATCATCGCGACCGGTGCCTCCGCCCGCTACCTTGGCCTGCCTTCCGAAGACGCCTTCAAGGGCAAAGGCGTTTCCGCCTGTGCGACCTGCGACGGTTTCTTCTACCGCAACCAGAAAGTCGCGGTGGTCGGCGGCGGCAACACTGCCGTTGAAGAAGCGCTGTATCTGTCCAACATCGCCGCCGAGGTTCATCTGATCCACCGCCGCGACAGCTTCCGTTCAGAGAAGATTCTGATCGACCGGCTGATGGAGAAAGTAAAAAGCGGCAACATCGTGCTGCACACCGACCATACGCTGGACGAGGTGCTGGGCGATGAAATGGGCGTCACCGGTGTGCGTATCCGCAGCACCAAAGCGGAAAACGAAACCCGTGAACTGGAACTGGCCGGCGTGTTCATCGCCATCGGCCACAGCCCGAACACCGGTATCTTCGGCGGCCAGCTGGAGTTGGAAAACGGCTACATCAAGGTGCAGTCCGGCATTCACGGCAATGCGACCCAAACCACCATTCCCGGCGTTTTCGCCGCAGGCGACGTGATGGATCACATCTACCGCCAGGCGATCACCTCTGCCGGTACCGGTTGTATGGCGGCGCTGGACGCAGAACGTTACCTGGACGGCATCGCCGGCGCAGAAGTCTGCTAAGGCTTTCTCGCCACCAGTAAAAAGCGGCTCTCGGGCCGCTTTTTTTGTCCCTTTCTTCTGCGCTCCCCCAATCACGTCTGTTATAGCAACATTTGGCCGCTTTATTATTTTCAGTCTGCCGGGTGACGAGGTAACATGAAACCTCGCTTGTTTGTCGCCGATTGCGTCAAACACTATTATTTAACAGTACGTTAACCCAGCCCGTAACAAACGGGCGCCGGCGACGCAGACGCATATCTGATGAAAAAAACCAGACAGCAACAGTTAACCCGTTGGCTTAAAACCCAGAGTTCGTTAGCGCAGCGTTGGCTGCGCCTTTCCATGCTGTTGGGGCTGTTCAGCGGCCTGCTGATCGTGGCGCAGGCGTGGCTGCTGGCCAGCCTGCTGCACGCCCTGATCATCGAACAGACCCCGCGCGAACAGCTGATCCCTTCGTTTATCTGGCTGGCTGCCACGTTCGCGCTGCGGGCGCTGTTGAGCTGGCTGCGGGAGCGAGTCGGCTTCCTGTGTGGGCAGGTGATCCGCCAGCGTATGCGCCAGCAGGTACTGGATAAGCTCCAGCAGCTCGGCCCGGCCTGGATCCAGGGCAAACCGGCGGGCAGCTGGGCCAGCATCATCGTCGAGCAGATCGAGGATATGCAGGACTATTACTCGCGCTATCTGCCACAGATGTATCTGGCGGTCTTCATCCCACTACTGATCCTAATTGCCGTCTTCCCAATCAATTGGGCCGCAGGCGTCATTCTACTGGCGACCGCGCCGCTGATCCCGCTGTTCATGGCGCTGGTCGGCATGGGAGCCGCCGACGCCAACCGCCGCAATTTCGTGGCGCTGGCGCGATTGAGCGGCAACTTCCTCGACCGCCTGCGCGGCCTGGATACCCTACGGCTGTTTGACCGCGCGCAGGCCGAAACCGCGCAGATCGCCAAATCCTCTGAAGACTTCCGCAGCCGTACCATGGAAGTACTGCGTATGGCCTTCCTCTCTTCCGGCGTGCTGGAGTTCTTCGCTTCGATCTCCATCGCCGTGGTGGCGGTTTACTTCGGCTTTTCCTATCTCGGCGAACTTAACTTCGGCAGCTACGGCCTCGGCGTAACGCTGTTTTCCGGTTTTCTGGTGTTAATTCTGGCGCCGGAATTTTTCCAACCGCTGCGCGATCTCGGCACCTTCTATCATGCCAAAGCACAGGCAGTCGGTGCGGCGGAAGCGCTGGAAACCTTCCTCAGTGCCGAAGGCGAGCAGATGGGCAACGGCACGCGGCAACTGCCCGCCGATCAACCGCTGACGCTGCAGGCGAACGCGTTGGAAATCCTGTCGCCGAACGGCGTGCTGCTGGCCGGGCCGCTGAGTTTCACTCTTCAACCACAGCAGCGCGTGGCGCTGGTCGGGTTAAGTGGCGCCGGTAAAAGCTCGCTGCTAAACCTGCTGCTCGGCTTCCTGCCTTATCGCGGCTCGTTGACCGTCAACGGCATTGAGCTGCGTGAACTGTCCGCCGAAACCTGGCGCCAGCAGCTGAGCTGGGTCGGCCAGAACCCGCACCTGCCGGCACAAACCCTGCGCGCCAATATCCTGCTGGGCTGCCCGCAGGCCGACGAAGTGCAGCTGCAGCAGGCGGTGGAACACGCTTACGTCAGCGAACTGCTCCCTTATCTGCCGCAGGGGCTCGACACCGAAGTGGGCGACAATGCCGCTCGCCTGTCGGTCGGCCAGGCGCAGCGCGTGGCGGTCGCCCGGGCGCTGATCGGCCCGCGCCGCCTGCTGCTGCTGGATGAACCGGCCGCCAGCCTCGATGCCCACAGCGAACAGCGAGTGATGCAGGCGTTAAATGCCGCTTCACATCAGCAAACCACCCTGCTGGTAACGCACCAGTTGGAAGACACCGAAGACTACGATCAGATTTGGGTGATGGATAACGGGCGCATCGTGCAGCAAGGCGATTACGCCACCCTCAGCGCTCAGCCGGGCCTGTTTGCCACTCTGATCGCCCATCGCCGCGGGGAGCTTTAATCATGCGCGTTTTGCTGCCGTTTTTGGCGTTGTATCGCCGCCATAGCCTGCTGATTAGCCTGGGCATCCTTTTGGCGATCGTCACTCTGCTGGCCAGCATCGGCCTGCTGGCGTTATCAGGCTGGTTCCTGGCCGCTTCGTCGCTGGCCGGACTGGCGGGCCTGCTGACCTTCAACTACATGTTGCCGGCCGCCGGCGTGCGCGGCGCGGCAATCTTCCGCACCGCAGGGCGCTATGCCGAGCGCGTAGTCAGCCACGACGCCACCTTCCGCGTGCTGTCGCATCTGCGAGTATTCACCTTCAGCAAGATCCTGCCGCTGACGCCGGGCGGCATCGCCCGTTTCCGCCAGGCCGAACTGCTCAACCGCCTGGTGGCGGACGTGGACACGCTGGATCATCTTTATCTGCGGGTGATCTCGCCGCTGATCAGCGCGGCGATGGTGATCCTGGTGGTCACCTACGGTTTGAGCTGGCTCGATCCTGCGCTCGCCTTGACGTTGGGCGGCATCCTGTTGCTGCTGTTGCTGCTGGTGCCGCCAGTGTTCTATCGCGCCGGCAAACCGATCGGCAGCCAGCTTACGGCCCTGCGCGGCCAGTACCGCACCGATCTGACCGCTTGGCTGCAGGGGCAGGCAGAGCTGGTGGTGTTCGGCGCCATCAACGACTTCCGCCAAACGCTGAACGCCACCGAACAGCTGTGGCAACGCCGCCAGTGGCAGCAGGCCTCGCTGAGCGGCAAGGCTCAGGCGCTGATGATCCTCGCCAGCGGGCTGACGGTGACGCTGCTGCTGTGGCTGACCGCCACCGGCATCGGCGGCGATACCCAGCCCGGCGCGCTGATCGCGCTGTTTGTCTTCGCCGCGCTGGCGTCGTTCGAAGCGCTGATGCCGGTCGCCGGTGCCTTCCAGCATCTCGGCCAGGTGATCGCCTCCGCCACGCGGGTCAAACAGATCATCGATCGTCAGCCGGAGGTCACCTTCCCGGCTGCCGGCCCGGCCGCCGCCGATCGGGCTCAACTTAGCCTGCAGCAACTGAGTTTCACCTACCCCGACCAGCCGCAGCCGGTGCTGCGCGACGTCACGCTCGAGGTCGCGGCCGGTGAACACATCGCCTTGCTCGGCCGCACCGGCTGCGGCAAGTCCACCCTGCTGCAACTGCTGACCCGCGCCTGGCGCACCGACGGCGGAAAAATTCTGCTCAACGGCGAGCCGCTGGAGGATTATGATGAAACCACGCTGCGTCGGATGACCACGGTCGTCAGCCAGCGGGTGCATATCTTCAGCGATACGCTGCGGGAAAACCTGCGGCTGGCCGCGCCGGACGCCGACGACGCTCACCTGAGCGAGGTGCTGCAGCAGGTGGGGCTCGGCAAATTGCTGGACAGCGACGGCGGGCTGAACGCCTGGCTGGGCGAAGGCGGCCGGCAGCTGTCCGGCGGCGAACAGCGCCGTTTGGGCATCGCCCGCGCACTGCTGCACCCTGCCCCGTTGCTGCTGCTCGACGAACCGACCGAAGGGCTGGACGCCGAAACCGAGCAGCAGATCCTGGCGCTGCTGCGCCGGCATTGCCAGGGCAAGACGCTGATCCTGGTGACACACCGTCTGTACGGCCTGGAACATCTCGACCGCATTTGTGTGATGGATGACGGCCGGATTGTCGAACAGGGCGATCACGCCACCCTGATGCATCAGCAGGGCCGCTATGCCCGCTTTCGCAACCGTATCAGCAACCTGGCGCCGTAATCGGCCCGTAGAGGACGCAGAGAGCCTGTATGCGCATCGTTAAACTTTCCCCCCAGTCGCTGGCGTTTCCCTCGCCTGAGGGCGCCCTGCGCGACCCTAACGGCCTGCTGGCTATCGGCGGCGACCTGACGGCGCCGCGGCTGCTGGCGGCCTACGAGCGCGGCATCTTCCCCTGGTATTCGCCGGGAGAGGCGATCCTGTGGTGGTCGCCCGATCCGCGCGCGGTGCTGTTTCCGGCAGAGTTTCATCTCAACCGCAGCCTGAAACGCTTTTTGCGCCACGATCCGTTTCGCATCACGCTCAATCACGACTTCGCCGCGGTGATCGCCGCCTGCGCCCACCGGCCGGATGAAGGCACCTGGATCGGCCCGGAGGTACAGCGTGCCTATCAGCATCTGCACCGCCTCGGCTACGCGCACTCGGTAGAGGTATGGCAGGATAATCAACTGGTCGGCGGCATGTACGGCGTGGCGCAAGGCGCATTGTTCTGCGGCGAATCGATGTTCAGCCGCGTCACCAACGCCTCCAAATGTGCATTGATGGCCTTTTGCCGCCATTTTGCCGCTTATGGCGGGGAATTGATTGACTGCCAGGTGCTGAACGCTCACACTGCCCGCCTTGGCGCGCGTGAAATTCCGCGCCGTCAATTTTTGCAGCAGCTCAGCACCCTTCAACGGCGGCCTTTGGCGTCGGCGTGCTGGGAGCCGCAAGTCATATCCCCACAGCCGGCTGAACCGCCCTCTCCAGTAAACTAATTGGTGGAAACGGTGCAATGTTCACCGACACATCTTTACATAATGGGGGTTTTTCGGCATTATCTTGCCGGTTAAAAACTAAGGTAGTTAGACCTAGAGGATTCGATGGCCAAAGAAGACAATATTGAAATGCAGGGCACCGTTCTTGATACGCTGCCGAACACCATGTTCCGCGTTGAATTGGAAAACGGGCACGTGGTAACCGCACACATCTCCGGTAAAATGCGTAAAAACTATATCCGCATCCTGACGGGCGACAAAGTCACTGTAGAGCTGACCCCGTACGACCTGAGCAAAGGCCGCATTGTCTTCCGTAGCCGTTAATCGGCTCACCGCGCGCCACACGCTGGCGGCATCGAGGATGTAATCCCTCGGGAGCCCTTTCCGTTTACCCCCGCAGCGACGTTACATAACGGGTTGCAGGTGCGCAGGTAAACTGAGAGGGCTCACTCATTTCTGTTGTATGGTGAATCTCACCCATAAAAAAGCGATGCCGAAGCATCGCTTTTTCTTTGCCTGAAGGCGGCCTTAATGCACCGCGCCCTCGTCCGCCTTGCGTTTGGCGGCGCTGAGGAAGTGGTAGGTCAGCTGTTTCTTGTCCTTGTCCAGCTCGACCTTCACGGATCCGCCATCCACCAGCGAGCCGAACAGCAGTTCGTTGGCCAACGGTTTCTTCAGGTTTTCCTGCATGACGCGCGCCATCGGACGAGCGCCCATCGCACGGTCGTAACCCTTCACCGACAGCCAGTCGCGCGCTTCGTCGCTCACTTCCAGCGAGACGCCCTTCGCATCCAGCTGCGCCTGCAGTTCGACGATAAACTTGTCGACCACCTGCTGGATCACCTCGGTAGACAGATGGTTGAACCAGATGATGTTGTCCAGACGGTTGCGGAACTCCGGCGTAAACACCTTCTTGATCTCTTCCATCGCGTCGGTGCTGTTGTCCTGCTGCACCAGGCCGATCGATTTGCGTTCCGTTTCCCGCACACCGGCGTTGGTGGTCATCACCAGGATCACGTTGCGGAAGTCCGCCTTGCGGCCGTTGTTGTCGGTCAGCGTCCCGTTGTCCATCACCTGCAGCAGCAGGTTGAACACATCCGGGTGCGCCTTCTCGATCTCATCGAGCAGCACCACCGCATGCGGATGCTTGATCACCGCATCGGTCAGCAGCCCGCCCTGATCGTAACCGACATAGCCTGGAGGCGCGCCGATCAGACGGCTGACGGTATGCCGCTCCATATACTCGGACATGTCGAAACGCAGCAGCTCGATATCCATCGCCTTGGCCAATTGCACGGTGACCTCGGTTTTCCCGACCCCGGTAGGCCCGGCGAACAGGAAGGAACCGACCGGCTTGCGCTCGTGGCCCAGACCGGCTCGGCTCATCTTGATCGCCTCGGTCAACGCTTCGATCGCCTGATCCTGGCCGAACACCAGCATCTTCAAACGATCGCCCAGATTTCGCAGCACGTCGCGATCGCTGGCCGACACGGTTTTCTCCGGGATGCGGGCAATGCGCGCCACCACGGATTCGATATCGGCCACGTTGACGGTTTTCTTGCGCTTGCTGGCCGGCATCAACCGGCTGCGGGCGCCCGCTTCGTCGATCACGTCGATCGCCTTGTCCGGCAGATGACGATCGTTGATGTATTTCACCGACAACTCCACCGCGGCGCGGATCGCCTTGGCGGTATAACGCACGTCGTGGTGCGCTTCATACTTGGCCTTCAGGCCGTTGATGATCTGAACGGTCTCTTCCGCCGTCGGCTCGGTGATGTCTATCTTCTGGAAACGGCGCGCCAGGGCGCGATCCTTTTCGAAGATGTTGCTGAATTCCTGGTAGGTGGTCGAGCCGATCACCCGGATTTTACCGCTCGACAGCAGCGGTTTGATCAGGTTGGCGGCATCCACCTGCCCACCGGAAGCCGCGCCGGCGCCGATGATGGTGTGAATTTCATCGATGAACAGGATGCTGTTCTGATCCTGTTCCAGCTGCTTGAGCAGCGCTTTGAAGCGCTTCTCAAAGTCGCCGCGGTATTTGGTACCGGCCAGCAGTGAGCCGATATCCAGCGAATACAGCGTGCAGTCCGCCATCACTTCCGGCACGTCGCCCTGCACGATACGCCAGGCCAGGCCTTCGGCGATGGCGGTCTTGCCGACGCCGGATTCCCCGACCAGCAGCGGGTTATTTTTACGACGACGGCACAGCACCTGAATCGCGCGCTCCAGCTCACGATCGCGGCCGATCAACGGATCGATGCCGCCCACACGGGCCAACTGATTGAGGTTGGTGGTGAAGTTTTCCATACGGTCTTCCCCTCCGGACTGCTCTTCGTTCACCGGGTTTTCCGCATTCGGTGCTTGGCCCGGCTCGTCTTTACGCGTGCCATGTGAAATGAAGTTCACCACATCGAGACGGCTGACGTCGTGTTTGCGCAGCAGATAGGCCGCCTGCGACTCCTGCTCGCTGAAGATGGCCACCAACACGTTGGCGCCGGACACTTCGCTGCGGCCGGAAGATTGCACATGGAAGACCGCACGCTGCAACACGCGCTGGAAGCTGAGCGTCGGCTGAGTGTCGCGCTCTTCTTCGCCGGCGGGCAGCGTCGGTGTGGTTTGTTCGATGAAGGCTTCCAGCTCCTGGCGCAACGCAGCCAGATCCACCGTACATGCCTCAAGCGCTTCTCGCGCGGCAGGGTTGCTCAGCAACGCCAGCAACAGGTGCTCCACGGTCATAAACTCGTGTCTGTGCTCACGCGCCCTGGCGAACGCCATGTTGAGACTGAGTTCCAGTTCTTGATTGAGCATAAGCACCTCCCCAATAGATTGCCTTATTCAGGCTTTTTCCAGCGTACAAAGCAACGGATGCTCGTTCTCCCTTGCGTACCGGTTCACATGGACGACTTTGGTTTCCGCCACCTCGGCGGTAAAAACACCACAGATCGCCTTACCTTGATAGTGGACCGTGAGCATCAGTTGCGTTGCGCGTTCAATATCATAAGAAAAGAACTTTTGCAGAACGTCAATCACAAATTCCATCGGTGTGTAATCGTCGTTGTTAAGTATAACTTTATACATAGACGGCGGTTTTACCGCATCGATTTGTTTTTCCTCGGCCAAGTGTTCAAAGTTTAGCCAGTCGTTGCTATTGCCCATCGCTGCTCATCTTCTCTGCTCTGCCCTCTTATATGGGGGCAGGTTTCGGTTATTCAAAGTGGGGGATAATTACTATTTTATCATCTTCGGCTGCGTCCCGCCGCACTGTAACGTGCGCAAAAAAACGGGCCAATTGTGACTGAATCGTGGCAATAGCGTTACCTGCTTCAAACTTTGGTGAACTGCTCCCCGCCGACAAAAGCCGATCCCTTGACGGCCCGATCATTTGCTCTAGAGTGTAAATTCGTGGCTGGTGGTCTTTTAACCACCCTTTGTCCACGCTGCTACCCGCCCACGGCGGGTGCGAAATCAGTTATTCATCTCACTTAAAATAGCGTTGCGAGGGATGTAAAAGCATGGAGACGGGTACTGTTAAATGGTTTAACAACGCCAAAGGTTTTGGCTTCATCTGCCCAGCCGGCGGTGGCGAAGATATTTTCGCGCATTATTCCACCATCAAGATGGATGGTTACAGAACGTTGAAGGCGGGCCAGCAGGTCAGCTTCGACGTGCATCAAGGGCCAAAAGGGAACCATGCCAGCCTTATTGTGCCGGTGGAAAGCGAGGCGCTGTCCTAAACGCTTCCGGCAGCGTCGCGCTGCACCGACCGTGACTGCGATAAAAATGCCAGCCGCCGTGTGACTGGCATTTTTTATGCCTTTTACTTACTCGCGCGCCAGCGCATCGATCGGATTCAGCCGCGCAGCATTGCGTGCCGGCAGGTAGCCGAACACCACGCCGATGCCGGTGGAACAAAGGAACGCGCTCAGCAACGCCGCCGGCGGGAAGCTGATCTGCCAGCCCGGCAATACCAGCTGCACCGCCAGGCCGATGGCGAACGACAGCGTAATCCCCAGCGCGCCCCCCACCAGACAGACCAATACCGCCTCGATCAAGAACTGCTGCAACACGTCGCCTGAGCGTGCCCCCACCGCCATGCGAATACCGATCTCGCGCGTGCGCTCGGTCACCGACACCAGCATGATGTTCATCACGCCGATGCCGCCGACCACCAGCGAAATCACCGCCACCAGCGTCAGGAACAGCTGCAGCGTGCGGGTGGTTTTCTCCGCGGTTTGCACCAGGCTGTCCATGTTATAGGTGAAGAAGTCCTTCTTGCCGTGGCGCAGCGTCAACAGGCGCGACAGCTGCTGTTCCGCTTCCTTGCTGTCGTAGCCGTCGCGGATACGCACGGTGATAGAATCGAAGTAGCTGTTGCCCATCAGCCGGTTGGCCATGGTGCTGTAAGGCACCCACACGTTCAGCGTCTTGCTGCTGCCGAACATCGACTGCTTTTCCTTGGCCACGCCAACCACCGTCGCCGGCATGTTGCCCACCAGGATCACTTCGCCCACCACGTTCTTCTGGTGCGGGAACAGCCGCCGCTGGGTATTGGCGTCGATCACTACCGTCTGCGCCTGCGACTGCACCTGCAGCGGATCGATGCCGACGCCCTGGGTAAAGCTCATGCCATACACGCGGAAGAACTGCTCGCTGACGCCGTTGACGTTGGCCGCCGCGTCGACGTTGCCCAAGCGCAGCCGCATGCTGCTGCTGATGCTCGGCGACAGCGCGCTGATGTAAGGCTGTTCGCGCAGCGCATCGAGATCGCCGTATTTCAACGATTGCCGGTAGGTCGGATCGTCGTCGCCGAAGTCCTTGCCGGGGTAGATGTCGACGGTGTTGGTGCCGATGGATTTGATGTCCGCCAGCACCATCTGCTTGGCGGCGTCGCCGATCACCAGGATCGACACCACCGAGGCGATGCCGATAATGATGCCGAGCATGGTCAGCGCGGTGCGCATCTTGTTGGCCGCCATCGCACGCCATGCCATCACCAACGCCTCGCGGAAACGGCCGCCCATCTGCCGCCAGGAAGCCGCCGCGGCGGCCAGCGCCAGCGGTTTGGCCTGCGCATTCTCCTGCGGTGCCGGGCGCGAGTCGGCAATGATCTCGCCATCGCGGATCTCGATGATCCGCTCAGCCTGGCGCGCCACCGCCGGATCGTGGGTCACCAGGATCACGGTGTGGCCCTGGGCGCACAGCTGTTTGAGGATCGCCATCACCTCTTCGCCGGAGTGGCTGTCGAGCGCGCCGGTCGGTTCATCCGCCAGGATCACCTGCCCGCCGTTCATCAGGGCGCGGGCGATACTGACGCGCTGCTGCTGGCCACCGGAAAGCTGGCTCGGCCGGTAGTTGACGCGCTCCCCCAGCCCCAGACGCCGCAACAGCGCCACCGCCCGTTCGCGCCGCGCCGCTTTGCCCAGCCCCGCGTACACCGCCGGCACTTCGACGTTGTGCGCCGCGCTCAGGTGCGGCAGCAAATGATAGCGCTGAAAGATAAAGCCGAAATGCTCGCGCCGCAGCTGCGCCAACGCATCGTCGCTCAGCGTCGCCACATCCTGCCCGGCCACCCGATACACGCCGGCGCTCGGCTTGTCCAGACAGCCGAGAATGTTCATCAGCGTCGATTTGCCGGAACCGGAGGCCCCCATGATCGCCACCATTTCACCGGCTTCGATGCTCAGGCTGATCCCCTTCAGCACCTCCACCGTCTGCTCGCCGGAACGGTAGCTGCGGCGAATGCCGCTCAGTTGCAACAGCGCCGCCATCAGCCGGCCTCCACGCCGCCGCGGCTGACGATCACCTCATCACCCGCCTCAAGCCCGCTGAGGATCTGCACGTCGATATTGTTGCGCAGGCCGATGGCCACCTCGCGCTTCTCTTCCTTACCCTGTTTCAGCACCGAGACGTGGTAGCGATTGTCGGCGATCTGATCGCCCAGCGCCGCCAGCGGGATCACCAACGCCTGCTCGACGCCAGCCAGCTGAATATGCACCTGCGCCGTCATTTGCAAGCGCAACAGCCTTTCCGGGTTGGGCACTTCGAAGCGCGCATAATAGAAGATGGCGTTGTTGACCTTTTCCGGCGTCGGCTGAATGTCTTTCAGCACGCCGTCGAAGCGCCGGGTCGGATCGCCCAGCACCGTGAACCAGGCCTTCTGACCCGGCTTGAGGTTGATGACGTCGGCCTCCGACACTTGGGCCTTCACCAGCATGGTGCCAAGATCCGCCAGCGTCAGAATGTTCGGCGCCTGCTGCGCCGCGATCACCGTCTGGCCCTGCAGTGTAGTGATCTGCACCACGTCGCCATCCATCGGCGCTTCGATGCGGGTATAGGCCAGGTTGATCTTGGCGGTATCCAGGCTGGCCTGGTTCCGCGCGATTTGCGCATTGATGGTACCCACCTGCGCCTTCTTCACCGCCAGCTGCGTCGCCGCCTGATCCAGATCCTGGCGCGACACCGCCTGCAGCTTGGCCAACGCCTGGTTGCGCTGCAGCGTGACCGCCGCCAGTTGCTGTTCGGCTTGCGCCTGCAGCAGCTGAGCATGCAATTCGCGCAGCGTCGCCTCCCCTTCGCGGATACTGTTCTGCGCCTGTTGCGGATCGATGATCCCCAGCAACTGGCCTTTCGTTACCTTGTCGCCGATCTCGACATACAGCTTTTCCAACTGCCCGCTGACCTGCGCGCCGACGTCAACCTTGCGCACCGCGTCCAACTGGCCGGTCGCCAACACGTTCTGCTGCAGATCGCGCTTGGTGACTTTTACCGTTTTGAAATCGGTTGGCGCCGGATGGCGAAAATGCCAAACGGCCGCCGCGGCAACCGCCGCGATAACCGCCAGAACGAGTATCCAGCGGCGTTTATGTCCTTTAAACCCTGTCAAAATTGACCTGCCTGTGCTTGTGAATATCCACCGCCCATTGCGGCGGCGGAGCTAAATTAACACGCACCGTAGGGAATAACTAAACCTTAGCTCAACACAATGTGGAGACACGCTTGGTTACAGTTCAGCATTGAACTCCCGTTTAGTGAAGCCTTGATGAAATAGCGCCATTCAATACAGCCAAGGATTTCATCATGTCACAGCTCAGCTACCCACTCGCCTCTGCCCGGCCGCTTAACGGCTGGCAACTGATGACGGCGCTGATCAATGGCGAAAAGGCACCGAGCAACGCCTGGAAAAAGCCCTCGTTTCGCCTGAAGTTTCTCGGCCGTTCGCTGCTCAACTGGCGCACCACCAGCGGTCTGCTCAGCACTCTGGCCAGCAATCCGCTGCTGGAAGAGATCCTGAACGCGCAGCCGAACCTGCCGTGCAAATTGCATCGTCCGTATCTGGCGGCCAACATGAGCAAGATCGAATGCCTGTTCGCCCTGCGCGATCATTACGATCTCATCGCGCAGCGCATGCCGCTGAAGATGCGCCTCGGCCACCTCGGCCCGCAGTCTTTCGTGCTGGCCAGCGCGATGGGCAAAAACGAAGCGCCGATCACACTGGAGCTGGCGGCGATCGACAAACTGAATAAAGAAGGGGAAGCCACGCTGCTGCTGCGCAACGCCAACGGTGTGATGCTGGCAGAGATCACCTTTGCACTGATGCATTATCAGCAGCAGCCGACGCTGTTCATCGGCGGCCTGCAGGGCGCAAACCATGAGGTACCGCACGCCGAGATCCAGCACACCACCAAAGAGTGTCACGGCCTGTTCCCCAAACGGCTGGTGCTGGAAGGCATCTGCACGCTGGCGCGGCATCTCGGCATCCGCCAGATCGTGGCGGTCGGCAACGCTACCCATATCTATCAAAACTGGCGTTACCAGAGCAAGAAGAAGGACAAGCTGCACGCCGATTACGATCAGTTCTGGCTGTCGATGGGCGCCAAAGCGCTCGACAGCGGCTATTTCCTGCTGCCCGAGCGCATCGCTCGCAAGCCGATCGAAGAGATTGCCAGCAAGAAGCGCGCCGAGTATCGCCGCCGCTATCAGCTGCTGGACGAGCTGGAACAGGGATTGGCGGCGCATTTCAGCGCCCGATAACGCCCAGCGGGCCGTCAGTCCGCCCGGCCGCGCGCCAGCCAGATCACCCGTGAGAACATTTTCTTCAGCAGCGGCGGCACCGAATCCGTGCCCCACTCGCCGGCCTGCAGCGCGACCTCGATCGCCAGATCCGGCTTCGACGAGTGGTGGACCGCTTTCAGGATCACCTTGCGCACCGGCATCTGTGCGTTGAGCGGCACCGACGCCATTCGGTGATAAACCGGGCCGAACCCTTCGCGGAACATGAAGTGCTCCATGTCCGGCGCCGGCAGCGCGGTCAGCCGATCGCGTTCGTTGTCTTCATGATTGTCCAGCAGGCTGCGCACGGTATTGGCGTACTTTTTGCCCGCCTCGTCGCCGTCCACCAGCGCATGCCACTCGATGCCCATGCGGCGGGCAAAGCGCAGCAGCGGCTTCAGGCCGCATTGGGCAAATTCGATGACCCTCACCCCTTCAGCCTCGAAATGGTAACCGCACTGGCGCGCCAGCTCGTTCAGCAGCCACACTTCGGTCTCGCCCTCCACCAGCAGCCAACAGCGGGCGAACAGCGACGACGGGCGGTTGAAACGGATGTGAAACGCAATACGCCGCCCATCTTCGGCGCTCAGCCCGCGCGGCCCGAGACGGTAGGTCGCGACCCGCCCCGACTCGCGCACCAGCCGGCAGACGTGTTCCACCGGCACCAGCGACACCAGTTCGCTGGAGTTGGTGGTGGTGATGCGCTGCAGCGGCAGTTGATTGAGCAACCCCCAGGCCACCGACAGCATAATCGGGTGCAGGCGAGTTTCCGGGTCTTCCACCAACAGCAGCGGCCGGGCATGCGGATCCAGCTTGACGTCGCCCTTGGCCTGCAGCAGGGTGGAAAACATCCCGAGCAAGATCAGGCGCATGCTGCGGCTGTTCGGTTCGGCCACCATGCGGTTGATGCCGTCCAGCGCACGCCAGGCATCCTGCTCCGGTTCGCCGCCGCGACGGCGCGGTCGCGCCACCTGCGAACTCTGCTCGGCGAAGTAATGCTCCAACAGCTGCTGCATGGCCGCCAGGCCCTGACGCAGCTCGCCATTGGTCAGTTTTTGCGGATTGCGCACCAGCTCGCGCGTCAGCTGATCCAGCTGCTGCGCCAGCGCCTGGGTATCGGGTTTGCGTTCATCGCCGAGGCTGCTGGGGCGCAGGCGGCGAATAAAGCGCGCGTCGCGCAAACGCAATACCGGGTGGATGCGGATGATGGCATGGGCCAGCTGTTCAATATGGTGCAGTTGAAAGGCGTTGCCGTCGGCGTCGAGAAAACCGCGCCAGGTGCACACCGTGCCGTCATCCGCCAGTTCACCCTCGCAGCGGTAATGAATGCGGCTCAGGCCATCTTCGCCCTTGACCCACAGCGGCGTCAGGTGGCGATAGCGCGGCAGGTGCGCATGGCCGATGTCTTTTTCACAGAAGGTGAACACCACCTGCAGATGGCGCTCTTTGGCCGACTCCTCACCGGGGGGGAAATGAAAGTCATGCGCTTCAAACCGATACAGTTTCTGCTCCGGCGCCAGCAGCAGCGTCAGCGCATCCAGCAGGCTGGATTTACCCCAGGCGTTTTCGCCGAGCAACAGCGTGTTGTCATCCAGCATCAGGGACAGCCGATTAATGCCGCGAAAACCTACAATTTCAATACGCTCCAAGAACATCCGCCGCCTCCCGTGCGCGCCGTCGCCTCTTCAATGAGGTGACCTTCACAGAGCATGGTCAAAAAACCCCTTGCAGGTCAAGCGGCCAACGTCAAATCTGCCGCTTTACTCCGGCCGGGCTTTTGGTTAGCGTGTGCTCCTCGCCGCCGTTCGGCGCGCTTCAAAACTCAAGGACACAAGCTGCACCATGTACTCAGGACTGTTGATTATTCTGTTACCGCTGATTGTCGGTTACCTCATTCCCTTACGCCATCGCCCGCTGCTGGTGCTGATCAACCGGCTGCTGAGCTGGATGGTGTACGTGATCCTGTTTTTCATGGGTATCAGCCTGGCGTTCATGGAAGATCTCAGCAGCAACCTGGTGCTGATTTTCCAATACAGCGCGGTGTTCTTCCTCTGCATTCTCTGCGCCAATCTGCTGTTGCTGGCGCTGCTGGAACGGCGCATGCCGTGGCGCAGCAGCCATAAACAGGAAAAGCTGCCTTCGCGCGTGCACATGGCGCTGGAGTCGCTCAAGCTGTGCGGCGTGGTGCTCGGCGGCTTCCTGCTCGGCCTGACGCAGTGGCAATGGCTGCAGTTCGCCCATAAAGGCAGCGAATATGCGCTGATCTTCCTGCTGTTGCTGGTCGGTATTCAGCTGCGCAACAGCGGCATGACGCTGCGCCAGATCGTACTCAACCGCCGCGGCACGCTGGTGGCGTTGGTGGTGACCGTCGCGTCTCTGGCCGGCGGTGCGCTGGCGGCGCAGCTGCTGGGGTTACCGGTCAAGGCCGGGTTGGCGATGGCCTCCGGCTTCGGTTGGTACTCGCTGTCCGGCATTCTGATCACCGACGCCTACGGCCCGGTGATGGGCAGCGCCGCGTTCTTCAACGATCTGGCGCGCGAGCTGGTGGCGATTATGCTGATCCCAACGCTGGTGCTCCGCAGCCGCTCCACCGCCCTCGGCCTGTGCGGCGCCACCTCGATGGACTTCACCCTGCCGGTGCTGCAGCGCAGCGGCGGACTGGATATGGTCCCACCCGCCATCGTGCACGGCTTCCTGCTGAGCCTGCTGGCGCCGGTGCTGATCGCCCTGTTCTCCTGATCCTTTCCCCTGGGGGCCATCCGGCCCCCAAAGCGTAATAGTTCCCATCCGCACGGCAAAATTGCGCTAAATCAAACTTGCCCGCAGTAGTCGCACAAAAGCCTTTTGCAACCCCGATCGCCGATCTATGCTTTTAAACAGGCATTTAATATGCAACTTTAAAATAAAGGAAGCGACTATGTTCTGTGTGCAATGTGAACAAACCATCCGTACCCCGGCAGGCAACGGCTGCGCGTATGCTCAGGGCATGTGCGGCAAGACGGCGGAAACCTCCGATCTACAGGATCTGCTGGTGGCGGCGTTGCAGGGTCTCTCCGCCTGGGCGCTGCAGGCGCGCTCGCTGGGCATCGTCGATCATGAGATCGACAGCTTCGCCCCACGTGCCTTCTTCTCCACCCTGACCAACGTCAACTTCGACTCCCAGCGCATTATCGGTTATGCGCGGGAAACCCTGCTGCTGCGCGATTCGCTGGCCGCCCGTTGCCGGCTGCTGGACGCCGGCGTGCGCGTCGATCACCCGATGGCGGCGCTGCAGCTGGCCGGTGACGATATGCCTGCGCTGCTGCTACAGGCGGCGCAGTTTGCCCTCAACAGCGACAAGGCCGAGGTCGGCGACGACGTCCACGGGCTGCGCATGCTATGCCTGTACGGCCTGAAAGGCGCGGCGGCCTATATGGAACACGCGCACGTGCTCGGCCAGTTCGACGAGCAACTCTATGCCGACTACCACGCCTTTATGGCCTGGCTCGGCACCCGGCCGCGCGACGTCGACACCCTGCTGAACAACGCCATGGGCATCGGCAAGATGAACTTCAACGTGATGGCGATCCTCGATCGCGGCGAAACCCAGGCCTACGGCGATCCGCAGCCCAGCGCGGTTAACGTGCGCCCGGTGGCCGGGAAATCCATTCTGATCTCCGGCCACGATCTGAAAGATCTGCGCATGCTGCTGGAACAAACCGAAGGACAAAACGTCAACGTCTACACCCATGGCGAAATGCTGCCGGCGCACGGCTATCCCGAACTGAAAAAATTCAAGCATCTGGTGGGCAACTACGGTAGCGGCTGGCAGAACCAGCAGACGGAATTCGCCAAATTCCCCGGCCCGATCGTGATGACCTCCAACTGCATCATCGATCCGAACGTCGGCAACTACGGCGATCGCATCTGGACCCGCAGCATCGTCGGCTGGCCGGGCGTCAACCACCTGGAAGGCGACGACTTCAGCGCCGTGATCCGCCAGGCGCAGGGCATGAACGGCTTCCCTTATACCGAGATAGAGCACCTGATCACCGTCGGCTTCGGCCGCCAGACGCTGCTGAACGCCGCCGACACGGTGATCGATCTGGTGTCGCAGAAAAAACTGCGCCACGTCTTCCTGGTCGGCGGCTGCGACGGCAGCCGCGACGAGCGCAGCTACTTCACCGACTTCGCCCGCAGCGTGCCGCAAGACTGCCTGATCATGACGCTGGCCTGCGGCAAGTACCGTTTCAACAAACTGGACTTCGGCACGCTGGAAGGGCTGCCGCGCCTGCTGGACGTCGGCCAGTGCAACGACGCCTACTCCGCCATCATGCTGGCGGTCAAGCTGGCCGACACGCTCGGCTGCAGCGTCAACGATCTGCCGCTCAGCCTGGTGCTGTCGTGGTTTGAACAAAAGGCGATCGTCATTCTGCTGACGCTGTTGTCGCTGGGGGTGAAAAACATCGTTACCGGCCCGACCGCGCCAGGCTTCCTGACCGACAACCTGATGGCGATCCTCAACGAGAAATTTGGCCTGCGTCCTATCACCACCGTCGAGCAGGATATCAACGCGCTACTCGCCTGATGCCGTTACGTTATGGGGCCGCCTGCGCCGGCCCCTTTGCTTTTTGAGGTGCCCCGATGACTCAACCCACTCCGCTTTGTCCGAACCGTATGCAGGTGCATTCCATCCAGCGTGAAACCGCCGACGTCTGGACGCTGAACCTGATCTGCGACGTTTTCTACCCTTATCAGGCGGGCCAGTTTGCGCTGGTCAGCATCCGCAACAGCGAGGAGACACTGCGCGCGTATACGCTTTCCTCCTCGCCCGGCCAGAGCCGCTTTCTCAGCATCAGCGTGCGCTGCCTGCCAGGCGGCGTCGGATCGCGCTGGCTGACACAAGAGGTCAAACCCGGCAACACGCTGTGGCTGTCCGACGCGCAGGGCGAGTTCAGCTGCGAGCGTCACCCGGCCGATCGTTATCTGATGCTGGCCGCCGGCTGCGGCGTGACGCCGATCGTCTCGATGTGCCGTTGGCTGACCGCCAACCGTCCGGCCTGCGATATCGCCGTGATCTTTAACGTACGCACCCCCGCCGACACGGTTTTCGCCGATCAATGGCGCGCGCTGTGCGCCGCTCATCCGCAGCTGCGCCTGACGCTGATGGCCGAGCAGGATCTGCAACCCGGTTACCTCCGCGGCCGCATCGATGAACAGACGCTGCGGCAGGCGGCGCCGGATATCGCCGAACGCATGGTGATGACCTGCGGCCCTGCGCCCTACATGGAACAGGTAGAGCAGCTTTGCCGCCGGCTCGGCGTGCCGGCCGAGCGTTTCCATAAAGAGCAGTTCCACACGCCGACAGCGCAGGCCGATGCCACTGAAGGACTGACGCTGCGCGCCGCTCGCCCGCTGCGCGAATTCCGCGTGCCGGTCGGCAGCACGCTGCTGGCGGCGATGGAGGCCAATGCCCTGCCGGTCAACGCCGCCTGCCGCGCCGGGGTGTGCGGCTCGTGCAAAACCCGCATCCTCGAGGGTGACTACACCACCACCAGCACCATGACGCTGAGCGCGGAAGAGGTAGCACAAGGCTACGTGCTGGCCTGCAGTTGCCAACTGCAGGGCGACGTCACATTGGCGTGATCCCCAGGCCCCATCGCCGCAATGGGGCATTTATCGGCAAGCTCCCCCATCTCCGCCCGATTACACTTTCTTCCGTCCTACGCTCTTTACCCTTCCTGACCGCATCTCGTCCACAGCCGGTAAGCTATGCTTGCAGTTGTTCTGCTGCCACTCACCGGATCGAGTACACATCGTTTTTCAAACCATGTTTGGGGGAACCATGAAGCAAACCGTAGCCACACTGATCGCCAAAACGCTGGATCAAGCCGGCGTAAAACGCATTTGGGGCGTGACCGGCGATTCACTCAACGGCCTCAGCGACAGCCTGCACCGCATGGGCACCATCGAATGGCTGGGCACCCGCCATGAAGAGGTGGCCGCCTTCGCCGCCGGCGCCGAAGCCCAGCTCACCGGCCAGCTGGCGGTGTGCGCCGGTTCCTGCGGCCCCGGCAACCTGCATCTTATCAATGGCCTGTTCGACTGCCACCGCAACCATGTGCCGGTGCTGGCGATCGCCGCGCACATTCCTTCCAGCGAAATCGGCAGCGGCTACTTCCAGGAAACCCATCCGCAGGAGCTGTTCCGCGAATGCAGCCACTATTGCGAACTGGTCTCCAACCCGGAACAGCTACCGCGCGTGCTGGAGATCGCCATGCGCAAGGCGATCCTCAACCGCGGCGTCTCGGTGGTGGTCTTGCCGGGCGACGTGGCGCTGCGCATGGCGCCGGAAGATGCGACCCTGACCTGGCATACCCCGGCGCTACCGCTGGTGCAGCCGCCGATGAGCGAGCTGAACAAGCTGGCTGAGACGCTGAATCAAGCGAAGAACATCACCCTGATGTGCGGCAGCGGCTGCGCCGGCGCGCACGATGAGGTGGTCAAGCTGGCCGAGCTGCTGCAGGCGCCGGTGGTGCATGCGCTGCGCGGCAAAGAGCATATCGAGTGGGATAACCCTTACAGCGTCGGCATGACCGGGCTGATCGGCTTCTCCTCCGGCTATCACGCGATGATGAACGCCGACACGCTGGTGCTGCTCGGCACCCAGTTCCCCTACCGCGCGTTCTACCCCACCAACGCCAACATCATCCAGATCGACATCAATCCCGGCAGCATCGGCGCGCACTGTCCGGTCAACATGGCGCTGGTGGGCGACATCCATACCACCCTCACCGCTCTGCTGCCGCAGCTGGAGCCGAAGCGCGACCGGGCGTTCCTCGACAAGGCGCTGGAGCATTACCGCAACGCGCGCAAGGATCTCGACGGGCTGGCGACCGCCAACGACGACCAGCCGATCCACCCGCAGTATCTGGCGCAGCAGCTCAGCCAGTACGCCAGCGACGACGCCATCTTTACCTGCGACGTCGGCACGCCAACGGTGTGGGCCGCCCGCTACGTGAAAATGAACGGCAAGCGCCGCCTGCTCGGTTCGTTCAATCACGGTTCGATGGCCAACGCCATGCCGCAGGCGATCGGCGCCCAGGCCACCGCGCCGGATAAACAGGTGATCGCCATGTGCGGCGACGGCGGTTTCACCATGCTGATGGGGGATTTCCTGTCGCTGGCGCAGCTCAAGCTGCCGGTGAAAATCGTGGTATTCAACAACAGCGTGCTGGGGTTCGTGGCGATGGAGATGAAGGCCGGCGGCTACCTGACCGACGGTACCGACCTGCATAACCCGGACTTCGCGGCGATCGCCAACGCCGCCGGCATCAAGGGCATCCGCGTGGAAAAAGCCTCGGAGCTGGACGGCGCGCTGCAGGAGATGTTGGCGCACCCCGGCCCGGCGCTGCTGGACGTGGTCACCGCCAAGCAAGAGCTGGCGATGCCGCCGCAGATCAAGTTTGAACAGGCAAAAGGCTTCAGCCTCTACATGCTGCGCGCCATCATCAACGGCCGCGGCGACGAAGTGGTCGAGCTGGCGAAGACCAACTGGCTGCGCTAAGCAAGCTGCCCCGGTGAAATAAAGGGTATATGATGCCATGTACCCTTTTCCTCTCCCTTATATTCCAGGAACCCTATGCTTATCGATCTACGCAGCGACACCGTCACCCGCCCCAGCGCCGCCATGCGCCAGGCGATGGCTCAGGCAGAGGTCGGCGACGACGTCTACGGCGATGACCCGACGGTCAACGCGCTGGAGGCCGAGGCGGTACGCCTGTCGGGCAAAGAAGCGGCGCTGTTTTTGCCCAGCGGCACCCAGGCCAACCTGGTGGCGCTGCTGAGCCACTGCCAGCGCGGCGACGAGTATCTGGTCGGCCAACAGGCGCACAACTATAAATACGAGGCCGGTGGCGCGGCGGTGCTGGGCAGCATCCAGCCGCAGCCGATCGAGGCCGACGCGGACGGCACGCTGCCGCTGGACAAGCTCGCCGCCGCCATCAAACCCGACGATATCCACTTCGCCCGCACCCGGCTGCTGAGCCTGGAAAACACCATCAGCGGCCGAGTTCTGCCGCAGGCCTACCTGCAGCAGGCGTGGCAGTTTACCCGCGAGCGGCAGCTGGCGCTGCATATCGACGGCGCGCGTATCTTCAACGCCGCCGTGGCGCTGAACCTGCCGCTAAAAGAGATCGTGCAATACTGCGACACCTTCACCATTTGCCTGTCGAAAGGATTGGGCGCGCCGGTCGGATCGCTGCTGTGCGGCAGCGAGGCCTTCATTCAGCGCGCGCTGCGCTGGCGCAAGATGACCGGCGGCGGGCTGCGTCAGGCCGGCATCCTGGCGGCGGCCGGCCTCTACGCGCTGGAGCATAACGTCGCACGGCTGCGCGAAGACCATGACAACGCGGTCTGGCTGGAGCAACAGCTGCGGCAGATCGGCGTGGAGGTCGCCGAACCCGGCGCACAGACCAACGTGCTGTACCTGCGCCAATCACCGGCGCTGGCGGCCAAATTCGGCCCGTGGATGCGCGAACGCGGCGTGCTGATCAGCAGCGGCCCGCTGACGCGCATTCTGACCCACCTCGACGTCAGCCGTCAGGATCTGCAGCGGGTGGTCGAGCTGTGGCGGGAGTTCCTCCAGCAGCACGCCTGATCCCCCCTCCCCGGCGCGCCGGGGAGCCCTTCACCGCCCGCCGATGGCCTCGACAAAACGGCGGGTGATCTGCTGCGGGCGCGTAATGGCGCCGCCCACCACGACCGCATGCGCCCCCAGCGCCAGGCAGCGTGCTGCCATCGCCGGCGTTTCGACATTGCCCTCGGCAATGACCGGCACCGGCACCGCCGCCAGCACCGCGCGCAGAAAACCGAAGTCATCCTCCGCCAGTCGAGCGCCCCGGCTTTCGGCGGTATAGCCGTGCAGCGTGGTGCCCACGCAGTCGAACCCCAACCTGGCAGCCTCTTGCGCTTCTTCTACGGTGGCGATGTCTGCCATCAACAGCAGCCGGGGATACCTTGCGCGGATCGCGGCAACCAATTCCGCCAGTTGCAGCTCCCCTGGCCGAAGGTGGCCGGTCGCGTCCAGCGCAATCATCTGCGGCGCCGCGGCCATCAGCTCATCGATTTCACGCAGGGTCGGCGTGATATAGACATCGCTGCCCGCATAATCGCGCTTGATAATGCCGATCACCGGCAGCGCCACCGTGCGCATAATGGCTTTGACGTCTTCGACGCCGTTGGCGCGGATCGCCGCCGCACCACCTTGCTCGGCCGCCAGCGCCATGCGCGCCATGATAAAATCGCTGTGCAGTGGCTCGTCGTCCAACGCCTGGCAAGACACCACCAGCCGCCCCTTAATCTGCTGCAAAATGGAAAGCGTCATAAATCCAACAACTCCTCGACTTCATTTTTAATGATGGTGACGTGCGGGCCGTAGATCACCTGAACGCCGTTGCCGCGAACGATCACCGCCCGCGCGCCGCTGGCCTTCAGCCCGCTTTCGTCCAGCAACCGACTCTGTTTTACCGTCACGCGCAGCCGCGTGGCGCAACAATCCAGTTCGACGATATTCTCTTTGCCGCCCAGCGCCGCCAGCACCTGCTGCGAGCGTTCGGTGCCGGTCATCACCGCTTCCGGCGCGGTTTCCACCTCACGCCCCGGCGTTTTGAAATTGAAGCGCAGGATCAGGAAACGGAACGTGAAGTAGTACAGGAAGAACCAGGGCACCCCAACCAGCGGTACGTACATCCAGTGGGTTTTCGCTTCGCCCTGCAGCACGCCGAACAGCATGAAATCGATAAAGCCGCCGGAGAACGTCTGACCGATGGTGATATGCAAGATGTGTGCGATCGTGAACGCCAGGCCATCGAACAGCGCGTGCACCACGTACAGCGCCGGCGCGACAAACAGGAACGAGAATTCGATAGGTTCGGTGATGCCGGTCAGAAAAGAGGTCAGCGCCGCCGACAGCAGCAGCCCGCCGACGCGTTTGCGGTTCTCCGGGCGAGCGCTTTGGTACATCGCCAGGCAGGCGCCGACCAGGCCGAACATCATGGTAATAAAGCGGCCGGACATGAAACGTGCCGTGCCAATGTAGAACTGCTGCGTATTCGGATCGGCCAACTGGGCGAAGAAAATGCGCTGCGTACCCTCCACCAGCTGTCCGTTTATCACTTCGCTGCCGCCGAGCGCGGTAGTCCAGAACGGCAGGTAGAAGATGTGATGCAGGCCGAATGGCCCGAGCATGCGCAACACGAAGCCGTAGATAAAGGTGCCGAGATAGCCGCTGGCGTCCACCAGCCCGCCCATGCCGAAGATCAGCCGTTGGAAATGCGGCCACACCACGGTCATCAGGGCGCCGACCGCCATCGCCGCCAACGAGCTGACGATCGGCACAAAGCGCGAGCCGCCGAAAAAGCCCAGGAACGGCGGCAACGCTATCTTGTTGTAACGGCCGTGCAAATACCAGGTCACCAAACCGATGACCACCCCGCCGAACACCCCGGTCTCCAGCGTCTGGATCCCGAGAATCGTTCCCTGTCCCACCGCGCCGGCGTTCTGCGTGGCCAGCGTGCCGTTGATTTTCAACAGCGCATTGATGGTGGCGTTCATTACCAGATAGGCGATCAGCGAGGCCAGCCCCGCCGTGCCCTTGTCGCTTTTGGCCAACCCCACCGCCACGCCGACCGCGAACAAGACCGCCAGGTTGGCGAACACGATGGCGCCGGCGCTGGCCATCACCGTAAATACGCTTTGCAGCCAGCCGACGTTGAGGAAGGGATACGCCTCAACGGTATTGGGATTGGACAGCGCACCGCCGATCCCCAGCAGCAGGCCGGCCGCCGGCAGCACGGCGATCGGCAGCATGAACGATTTGCCGAACAGCTGGGCTTTTTCGAACCAGCCGCCGGAGCGTGACAATTCTGGTGTTGACATAAATTTTTCCCCGCTATCATTTTTATGATGAAAATTTTTACCACATTAAAATTAATTTAATGAAAATTTTATTCATAACGATGATCGGCTTCACAATCCGTCGATTTCGCTGGCGAGCGGCGGCGTCTTTCCGCCACAATAGAAACGGGAATACTCAGAAAGGTAACGTGATGAATACAGGCAACTTGTTATTGCGGCTGCGGCAGGATTTGGCGGGGTACAGCCCCACGCTGCAAAAGCTCGGCAATTATCTTCTTGCGGAGCCCTCCCGCGCCGTTTACCTGACCATCACCGAACTGGCGCGTGAAAGCGCCACCAGCGAAGCCAGCGTCACGCGGCTGTGCCGCCATCTGGGCTGTAAAGGCTATACCGAATTTAAAATGGCGCTGGCCCTCAGCCTGCAACAAAACCAGCCGGAGGCGACGACGCGGCAAAGCGCAACGGAAAATTTGGTGGAGGAGAGCGTGCAGGCGCTGCGGGATACCGGCGCGCTGTTGGATCCGCAGGCGCTACAACAGGCGGCGGACAGCCTGCAGCGTTGCGCTTCGGTACAAATTTACGGCGTTGCCGCCAGCGCCATCATCGGCGATTTCCTGCACTACAAACTGTTGCGCCTCGGTAAACCGGCGCAGCTGTTCAGCGACATGCACCGGGCGGCGATGAACGCCGCTTCGCTGAGTGAGCGGGATCTGTTGATCGTCATCTCCAGCTCCGGCTCCACCAAGGACGTACTGCATGCGGTGACATTGGCCAAAGGGCGCGGCGCACGCGTGATCGCCGTCAGCAACACCCAACGCAGCCCGCTGGCCAAGTTGGCGGATACGCTGCTGGTGGCGGCCAAACCGGAAGGGCCGCTGACTGCCGGCGCCCTGCCGGCCAAGGTCGGCGCCATGCTGCTGGTGGAATTGATGATCGCCGAACTGACTCAGCGCGATCCCGCCTACGCTCAGGCGATGCAGGCCACCGCCAGCGCTACCCTGCCGCTGCTGTTGTAATCAGAAGATCCAGCGGCCATAAACCCAGTACCACAGCCCCAGCACCGCCACCAGATTGAGTGCCACGCTGAGGATGAACCAGGTTTTAAACGGCTGTTTCTGGGTCTTGTGGCGAAACAGCTGCTGTGCCGCCAGTGCGCCCAACCACCCGCCCAGCGCGCCGAACAGCAACAGCGTCACCTCCGGCACCCGCCGCCACTCCTTGCGCGCCGCCAGCTTATCGCCGCCGTAGATCAGAAACGTCAGCAGGTTGGCCAACAGCAACCACATCCACACCGGATGCAGCGAGAACAGGCTGGCGACCAGCGCCAGGCCCAGCAGGGCGTAACAAATCACATTGAGCTTCATGACATCCGGTTTTTCGTTCGGTAAGGGGGCGCGTAGTGTGAACCTGCGGCATGATGGATGCAACCGGCTTATACCCATACAAAAAGTGCATTTAAACCCTGAATTTGGCATCCTGTCGTTCAGCTAACCCTCTACCGTACAAGGCAGCCCGATGACACCCCAACGCGTACTGGTTCTTGGAGCCAGTGGCTATATAGGCCAGAACCTGATCCCACACCTGATCGAACAGGGGCACCAGATTACCGCTGCCGCGCGGCGCATCGAGTGGCTGCAGGAGCGGAACTGGCCGCAGGTCAACTGCCTGTATGTCGATCTGTATCGCCCGGAAACCCTGAGTGCGGCGCTGTGGGAAATCGACACGCTTTACTATCTGGTGCACGCGATGGGCGACGGCGACGATTTTATCGAGAAAGAGCGCCAGGCGGCGGAAAACCTGCGCGACGCGCTGCGCAATGCCAGCGTGAAACAGGTGATCTTCCTCGGCGCGCTGCAGCCGAATGACGACAGCTCGCCACATCTGGCGGCCCGCCGCCTGACCGGCGAGATCTTGCGCCAGAGCGGCGTGCCGGTGACCGAGCTGCGCGCCGGCATCATCGTCGGCCCCGGCTCGGCGGCGTTCGAAGTGATGCGCGACATGGTCTATAACCTGCCGGTGCTGACGCCGCCGCGCTGGGTGCGCTCGAGATCGTCGCCGGTAGCGCTGGAGAACCTGCTGGTGTATCTGGCCGATCTGCTGGCGCACCCGGCGCAGGAACACCGCATCTTCGACATTGCCGGGCCGGAATACCTCAGCTATCAGGATATGTTCAAACGCTTTATCGCCATCAGCGGCAAGCGGCGCTGGCTGATCCCGATCCCCTTGCCGACGCGGCTGATTTCGGTGTGGTTCATCAGCCTGATCACCTCGGTGCCGACGCCGATCGCCCGCGCGCTGATCCAAGGGTTGAAGCACGATCTGCCCGCCGACGGCCGGCCGCTGCAGGCTCTGATCCCACAGCGGCTGCACACCTTTGAGCAGGCGGTCGCCACCACGCTGCAACGCGAACGGGAGGTGGTCGACTCCGCCGACTGGGGCTACGATCCGGCGGCGCGGGCCCGCTGGCGCCCCGGCTACGGTTACTATCCGAAACAGGCCGGTTGTTCGCTGGACACCGCTGCCACCCGCGAGGCCCTGTGGCAAACAGTGCAACAGCTGGGAGGCGAAGAAGGCTATTTCTACGCCAATGTTCTGTGGCGGATCCGCGCCCGCATGGACGACATGATCGGCAATGGGGTGGTCTATGGCCGCCCGGCGCGCACGACTCTGGCGCTGGGCGACGAGATCGACGGCTGGAAAGTCATCACGCTGAAGCCGCTGCGGCAACTGGCGCTGCTGTTCGGCATGAAGGCGCCGGGGCTGGGGCGGCTGAGCTTCAGCATCACCGATCACGGCGATCGCCGCACGCTGGACGTGCGCGCCTGGTGGCATCCGGCCGGCTTCAGCGGGCTGCTGTATTGGTTTGCCATGATGCCCGCACACCTGTTCATTTTCCGCGGCATGGCGAAGCGCATCGCCGCGCTTGCCGAGAGTCTGGACCACCAACGGCGCTGAACGCCGTTCATTTGTCGATCAACCGCACAGTTTGCCGCTGTGCTTCGGGGCTTTCCGATTGCATAGCGCACGAAATCACGGAAGAATGGCATCTTATTTGCTGGGAGCGCCGCAAGCGCCCGCCGGTATTCCGATTTTGGGTGAGAATAGAGTCCGTTATGAAGGTATTGGTCACCGGTGCCACCAGTGGGTTAGGCCGTAACGCCGTTGAATATCTGCGCCGCCAGGGCATCAAAGTGCGCGCCACCGGCCGCAACCAGGCGATGGGCGGCCTGCTGGAAAAAATGGGCGCGGAGTTCATTCATGCCGATCTCACCAATCTGATCTCTTCGCAGGCCAAGGCGATGCTGGCAGACGTCGACGTACTGTGGCACTGTTCCAGCTTTACCTCGCCCTGGGGCACCGAAGAGGCCTTCGAACTGGCCAACGTCCGCGCTACCCGCCGCCTCGGCGAATGGGCGGCGGCCTACGGCGTGGCGCAGTTCATTCATATCTCTTCCCCGGCGATCTATTTCGATTACCATCATCACCGCAACGTGACCGAAGACTTCCGCCCGCAGCGCTACGCCAACGAATTCGCGCGCAGCAAGGCCGCCGGCGAGCAGGTGATTCAGCAGTTGGCGCTGTCCAATCCGCAGACCCATTTCACCATTCTGCGCCCGCAGGGGTTGTTCGGGCCGCACGACAAGGTGATGCTGCCGCGGCTGCTGCAGATGATCAAACGCTACGGCAACCTGCTGCTGCCGCGCGGCGGCGCGGCGGTGGTGGACATGACCTACCTGGAGAACGCAGTGCACGCCATGTGGCTGGCGACGCTAAAAGAAGATACGCCATCCGGCCGCGCCTACAACATTACCAACCAGCAACCGCGTCCGTTGCGCACCGTGGTGCAGCAGCTGATCGACGATTTGGGCATGAAATGCCACATCCGCTCCGTCCCCTATCCGATGCTCGACATGATGGCGCGCGGCATGGAACGCCTCGGCAGCAAAAGCGAAAAGGAACCGGTGCTGACCCACTACGGCGTCGCCAAACTCAACTTCGACCTCACGCTCGATACCACCCGCGCGCAGCAAGAACTGGGCTATCAGCCGATCGTCTCGCTGGAAGAAGGCATCGCGCGCACCGCCCGCTGGCTGAAAGATCACGGCAAGCTGCACGGTCTGTAATCAACGCGCCGCGCCGTACTTCACCAGCAGCGCATCGACAATCGCTTCACTCTCTGCATCCGGCTCGCCACGCACGTCATCGGGCCGGAAGTGCATCTGAAACGCCGCCAGCACATTGCGCTGCTGCCGCGCATCCCATGACGGCTCGATCGCATAACCGTAACTCGCCAGCTTTTCGAGCAGCGGCACCATCGGTACCGGCGCATGACGATCGCGTCCCGCCAGCAAGCGCTGAACGTCTCGCTCATCCGGCCAGGCACCAATACCTGCCTGCGCCAGCTGCCGCCAGGGGAACAGCGGGCCGGGATCCTGTTTGCGCTGCGGCGCGATATCGCTGTGCCCCACCACGTCCTGCGGCTGGATGCCATAGCGTTGGATAATGTCGCGGCTCAGCGGGATCAGCACGGCGATCTGCTCCGCCGTATAGGGCTGCCAGTGAGTAAATAGCATGCTGCGCGTGAAGCCCTTGTTGACGATTTCGATGCCGATCGAGGTGTCGTTGAGATTGCTGCGGCCGCGCCAGGCGCTGGCGCCGGCATGCCAGGCGCGCATCGCTTCCGGCACCAGCCGATACACCGTCGGTTTGCCGTGCTCGCGCTGCGGGTGCGCCGGCAGCAGATAATGAGCGCTGACGTGCTCGTCGGTCAGCGTTTTCAGCGATGAATGGAAGTCTTCCGCCGTGTAGTGCATCACCAAAAACCGGATGCGTTGGTCGGCGCCCTGCGCCTGATGCAGGGTTTCGAGCTGGTAAGCGCCGCGATCGACGAGCGTGTCCTGCTGCGGATTTTGGCACCCCGCCAACAACGCGGCGGCGATGATCCCTGGCCAAATTTTCACTTATCCTCCTGATTTACGCCCCTGAAAGATGTAACACCACGCGGTTAACCTGTATCCAATCATCACGCTCATCGAGAAATGATGACAGATAGCGCCGATATGCAAGCGAGTATTGCTCCCGGCTGGCGGCCGCTCACGCCCATGATAGTCTCAAAGTATCATCTGCGCCGAAAGAGCGGAGTCGAACATGTTCACACCACGCTATCTGTCCTGGTTGCTCTGTGCCGCCATGCTGCCGCTCAGCGGCTGCGATCAGCAAAAAGTCGCCGGTGCGATGGGCGGAAGCACACCGCCCCCGGCCGCTCCCGCCGCCAATGCGAGTGCGCCGGCCTATACGCCACTGACCGCCGATCAGCTTTACCAGCTGGTCAGCCCGGTGGCCCTGTTCCCCGATAAGTTGCTGGCGCAGGTCTTGGCCGGCGCGGGCTATCCCGACCAAATCAGCGCCGCAGATGCCTGGCTGGCGCAAAACCGCGGTCTGCAGCCGGCGGCGCTCAGCTCGGCGGCCGACGCTCAGCCCTGGGATGCCAGCGTGCGCGGCCTGGTGCAATTCCCCGACGTACTCGATCAGATGGCGAAGAACATCCCCTGGACCACCGCCCTGGGCAGCGCCTACCTCAACGATCCCACCGACGTGATGAACGCCATTCAGGTGATGCGCCAACGGGCGGCCAGCCAGGGTACGCTGAAAAACACCCCGCAACAGCGCATCGTCGTGGCGCCCACCACCCGTTACGTGGAGCAACAATCTTATCGCCAGAGCGTGGTGGCGGCGCCGGGCGAAACCATCGTCATCGAGCCCAGCCAGCCGGATACGGTTTACGTCCCGCGTTACGACCCTTGGGTAGCCTACGGCACGCCGATTCCCGCCTACCCAAGCTATCAGTATCAACCTTCGGGCTACAGCGGCGGCGATATGTTGGCGGCCGGCGTGATCAGCTTCGGCGTCGGCATCGCGGTCGCCTCATTGTTCAATCAGCACAACAGCGGTTGGCACAACTGGGATATGCGCTGGGACGATCGACGCCAACCGGTGATCTACCGCAATGCGCCCTACGTGTCGCACTCCACCACCGTGGTAAATCGCGTCACCAACATCAACCAATATAACAACGTCAACAATGTGAATCGCAGCAGCACCAGCACGGTGAACAACTACAATACGACCACCGCCGCGCCGACGCCGCGCTTCAACCCACCGACGCCGAACGCGGCACCGCAACAGCCGCACGGCGCGCCTGCAGCCCATGCGCCGATGACGATGCCGAACTTTGCGCATACCCAACCGGTGGCGCCTCACGTACAACAGCCGATAACCGTACATCAACCGATGGCGGCCGCGCCGCACCTGCAACAACCGGTCAGTGCGCCCCATGTACAGCAACCGATGAGCATGCCGACGTTCACGCATACCGCACCTGCGGCGCCCCACGCGCAGCAGCCGATGGCCGTGCACTCAGCGCCGGTACAGACGCATCCGATGCAGGCCGTCGCGCCGGTGCATCAATCCGCCGTGCGGCCACCGGTTCAGGTAGCACCGCACGTCGCTCAGCCTGTGGTGCGCGAACCGGCCGTAGCACCGCACCCGGCGGTAGTACGCCCGACGCCGATGCCGCAGGAACGCGTCATGCCGCATCCGGCCCCGGCGCAGCAGATCCACCAGCCGTCCGTTCAGCCGATACAGCATCGCCAGGAGCCGGCGCCGGTGAAACCGCAGGAACACCGCCCGATCGTCGAGCAGCACAAGGTGGGGTAAAGCAAGAGAATGGCGCCCCGGCAGAACGGCCGGGGCGCGGAGAATAGCGTTAGCGGCTGACTTTCACCGCCGTGCCGCTGACGGTCACCATCAGCATGCTCCCGTCTTTGCCAACGGTTTCATAATCGATATCAATGCCGACCACCGCGTTGGCGCCCAGCTCTTTCGCCTGATCTTCCAGCTCTTCGAACGCGATCAAGCGCGCCTTGCGCAACTCTTTCTCATAAGCGCCCGAGCGGCCGCCGACGATATCGCGCACGCCGGCGAAAAAATCACGAAAAATGTTGGCGCCGAGGATCGCTTCGCCGGTGACCACGCCGCAGTATTCGGTGATGGTGAACCCTTCCAGGGTTGGGGTAGTTGAAAGCTGCATCAGAATTCCTTGTTTGATTAATTCAACGTATCTATGACCAGAGGATTGGCATTATGTTCGCTTAATCAATGGCACGCAGTACGAATGCAAGGCCAAAAAACGCATTTATACTGTAAGCTATCGGTCTTCATGGTAGAGACTTTCACATAAGGTAATAAGATGAAAACAAAAACGATTGCGGCTGTTTTACCCTTAGCGCTGTTGCTGAGTGCCTGTTCCTCGGTGGAACCGGCATACAAGGATATCGGCACCCGCAGCGGCAGCTGTGTGGAAGGCGGCCCGGATACGGTCGCGCAAAAATTCTATGACCTGCGCATCCAGCAGGGCGCCGGCCTGCCGGACAGCAACCGCCTCGCGCAGCTGCAACCTTACCTGAGCAAAGTGCTGTATCAGGATCTGGTCAGCGCCGGCCAGAATCCGGGCAAGCACCGGATAACCGGCGATCTGTTCTCCGGCAATGCGCAGGGGCCAAGCAGCGCGTCCGTCGCCAGCGCCTCGACCATTCCTAACACCGATGCGAAAAACATCCCGCTGCGCGTTGACTTGAGCTACCAAAAAGACGCCAACAGCACCGTGAACTGGCAGGACGAAGTGCTGATGGTGCGCGAAGGCACCTGCTGGGTGGTTGATGATATTCGCTACCTGAATGTTCCAGCGCACGCCACCAACGGCAGCGTGCGCCAGGTGCTGGAAAACCAGTAACCCGCAATACCCCGGCCGACGCGGGCTTGCCGCGTCGGTCATCTCCACCGCCTGCCTGCCGTTCAGATTTCGTCCAATAGAAAAAATTTCGCTACCGATCTCACAGCCTGCGCCACAAATCCCCTCCCTCGGCTTGAGTCGCGGTATCTTGTGCTAATCTTTTACTGTCCCGCCGCACACTCATAAATTTTAACGCACAAAGATTGCATAAGTATTCTGTGGAAGTTAACATTTGCGGCATCAATGTCTATTCAATTCTGGCGCATGAGTATTCAACTTAACGGTATCAATTGCTATTACGGCGCTCACCAGGCGCTGTTTGACATCACGCTGGATTGTCCAGCCGGGGAAACCCTGGTGCTGCTTGGCCCAAGCGGCGCCGGGAAAAGTTCATTGCTGCGGGTGCTGAACCTGCTGGAAATGCCGCGTTCGGGCCAACTGCAGATCGCCGGCAACCAATTCGACTTCAAGCAGGCGCCGGGCGAGAAAGCCATTCGCGAACTGCGTCAAAATGTCGGCATGGTCTTCCAGCAATACAACCTGTGGCCTCACCTCACCGTGGTTCAGAACCTGATCGAGGCGCCTTGCCGCGTACTGGGTCTGACCAAAGCTCAGGCGATGGAGCGCGCCGACAAGCTGCTCAAGCGCCTGCGCCTGACCGACTTCGCCGATCGCTTCCCGCTGCACCTTTCCGGCGGTCAACAGCAGCGCGTGGCGATCGCCCGTGCCCTGATGATGGAACCGCAGGTGCTGCTGTTCGATGAACCGACCGCGGCGCTGGATCCGGAAATCACCGCTCAGATCGTCAGCATCATTCGCGAACTGGCCGGCACCGGCATCACTCAAGTGATCGTCACCCACGAAGTGGAAGTGGCGCGCAAGACCGCCAGCCGCGTGGTGTACATGGAAAACGGCCACGTGGTGGAGCAAGGCGACAGCAGTCACTTCACGCAGCCGCGGACCACCGAGTTTGCCAACTACTTATCACACTAACAATTAACTTGCTGTAATTTGGGGAGTTTGCGATGAAAAAACTAATAATCGCCGCCGTTCTGGCCGGCATCAGCGTTTCCGCCTCCGCAGCCGAAACGATCCGTTTCGCTACCGAAGCCTCCTATCCTCCATTTGAATTTATTGACGCCGGCAACAAGATTCAGGGTTTTGATGTCGATCTGGCCAACGCCCTGTGCAAAGAGATGCAGGCCGAGTGCACCTTCACCAACCAGGCGTTCGACAGCCTGATCCCGAGCCTGAAGTTCAAGCGTTTCGATGCGGTCATGGCCGGCATGGACATCACGCCGGAGCGTGAAAAGCAGGTGCTGTTCACCAAGCCGTACTACGATAACTCGGCGTTGTTCATCGCGCAGAAAGGCAAAATCGCCGACGTAGCGGCGCTGAAAGGCAAGAAAGTGGGCGTGCAAAACGGCACCACCCACCAGAAATACCTGACTGACAAACACCCGGAAATCACCACCGTGCCTTACGACAGCTACCAGAACGCCATTTTGGATCTGAAGAACGGCCGCGTTGATGCGGTGTTCGGCGATACCGCGGTGGTCAACGAGTGGCTGAAGCAGAATGACGCGCTGGCGGCAGTGGGCGCCAAAGTGACGGATAAAGACTACTTCGGCACCGGCCTCGGCATCGCGGTACGCCAGAAGAACACCGATCTGCAGGGCAAGTTCAACGCCGCTCTGGACAAGATCAAGCAGGATGGGACCTATGAAACCATCTACAAAAAATGGTTCCAGCAGTAATACGCCCCGATGAATGAATTACAACCTTTAGCAAGCGCCGCCGGCATGACCGTCGGCCTTGCCGTTTGCGCCCTGATCCTCGGGCTGATTCTGGCGATGTTGTTCGCCGTATGGGAATCGTCCCGCTGGAAAGCGGTCAGCTGGCTCGGCACCGCCTGGGTGACCGTGCTGCGCGGCCTGCCGGAAATCCTGGTGGTGCTGTTTATTTATTTCGGCTCGTCGCAGCTGCTGCTGATGCTCTCCGACGGCTTTACCCTCAACCTCGGTCTGTTCCAGCTGCCGATTCAGTTGGCGATCGACAATTTCGAAGTCAGCCCGTTCCTGTGCGGGGTGATCGCTCTGGCCCTGCTCTATTCCGCTTACGCTTCGCAGACGCTGCGCGGCGCGCTCAAAGCGGTGCCGCAGGGGCAGTGGGAATCCGGCCAGGCGCTGGGGCTCGGCAAGGCGGCGATCTTCTTTCGCCTGATTATGCCGCAGATGTGGCGCCACGCCCTGCCCGGCCTCGGCAACCAGTGGCTGGTGTTGCTGAAAGATACCGCGCTGGTGTCGCTTATCAGCGTGAACGATCTGATGCTGCAAACCAAGAGCATCGCCACCCGCACCCAGGAGCCTTTTACCTGGTATGTGATCGCCGCGGCGATCTACCTGCTGGTGACGCTGTTCAGCCAATACGTCATCAAACGTATTGAGCTGCGCGCCACGCGCTTTGAGCGGGGGCCGGTCTGATGATTGAATATTTACCGGAGATCCTAAAAGGGTTGCACACCAGCCTGACGCTGACCGTCGCCGCGCTGATCGTCGCGCTGGTGCTGTCGTTGCTGCTGACGGTGATCCTGACGCTGAAAACGCCGATCCTGACGCCGCTGGTCAAGGCCTATGTCACGCTGTTCACCGGCACGCCGCTGCTGGTACAGATCTTCCTGATCTACTACGGCCCCGGTCAGTTCCCGGCGATCCGCGACTACCCGTGGCTGTGGAACCTGCTGTCGCAACCCTGGCTGTGCGCGATGATAGCGCTGGCACTGAACAGCGCGGCCTACACCACGCAGTTGTTCTACGGCGCGGTGCGCGCCATTCCCGCCGGGCAGTGGCAGTCGTGCGAAGCGCTGGGCATGTCGCGCCGACAGACGCTGCGCATCCTGCTGCCGTTCGCCTTCAAGCGCGCGCTGTCGTCTTACTCCAACGAAGTGGTGCTGGTGTTCAAAAGCACCTCGCTGGCTTACACCATCACGCTGATGGAGGTGATGGGTTACAGCCAACTGATGTACGGCCGCACCTACGACGTCATGGTATTCGGTGCCGCAGGCCTGGTGTACCTGTGCGTCAACGGCCTGTTGACGCTGCTGATGCGCTTGGTAGAGCGCCGCGCGCTGGCTTTTGAACGCCGCAACTGAGGCCACCTCCCCCCATAAGCCCCGCCATTGTGCGGGGCTTTTTTATCCCCACGGCAATACTTAATCATTTATATTGCATTTTAATTCACTCAATGGCAGGGTTATCAGCAGGCGCACACGTAAAAACCTCTGGCGATTACCAGTAAAAACAAACGATAGCGAATAATCACTTTCAGGATTCAGACAGGAGCTCTACGCATGAAAAAACTGCTGCTTGCCGCGACGATGTTGGCCGGGATCACCTTTAACGCCACCGCGGCCGAGACCATCCGCTTCGCCGCTTCCGCCACCTACCCGCCGTTCGAATCGCTGGACGCCAACAACCAGATCGTCGGCTTCGATATCGATCTGGCCAACGCGCTGTGCAAGCAGATGCAGGCGCAGTGCACCTTCACCAACCAGGCGTTCGACAGCCTGATCGCCGCGCTGAAATTCAAGAAATACGATGCGGTGATTTCCGGCATGGACATCACGCCGGAGCGCAGCAAACAGGTCGCCTTCACCCAGCCTTACTACGCCAACTCGGCGATCGTGATCGCGCAAAAAGGCAAGTTCAGCTCGCTGGCGGATCTGAAAGGCAAAAAGCTCGGCATGGAAAACGGCACCACCCACCAGAAATACATGCAGGACAAGCATCCGGAGATTAACACCGTCTCTTACGACAGCTACCAGAACGCCATTCTGGAGCTGAAAAACGGCCGTATCGACGGCGTGTTCGGCGACACCGCCGTGGTGAACGAGTGGCTGAAAACCAACCCGCAGCTGGCGCCGGTGGGCGAGCACATCACCGATGCGCAATACTTCGGCACCGGCCTCGGCATCGCGGTGCGCCCCGACAACCAGGCGCTGCTGGCCAAGTTGAACGCCGCGCTGGACGCCATCAAGGCCGACGGCACCTACAAGGCCATCAACGACAAGTGGTTCCCGCAGTAAGCAATAAGGCCCGGTTATCCGGGCCTTATGTTTTATAAAATCCGTACCAACAGCGTCAGCACTTCGTAGTGCGCGGTATGCGGGAACATGTCGAACAGCTGCACCCGTTCGATGCGGTACCCCGGCAACATCTCGATATCTTTCGCCATGCTCTCGGCATTGCAGCTGGAATAGAGAATATAGTCCGGCGCCATTCGGCTCAGATAGTCGCACAGCGCCTGAGCGATGCCGCGCCGCGGCGGATTGACCAGCACCAGCTGCGGCACCTGGCCTTCGGCGGTAGCAAAACGGGTGGAATCGAGCGCCTGAAAATCTACGTGCAACAACCCTAACCGCTGCGCCGACTGGCGCGCGCAGGCGATCGCTTCCGCGCTGATTTCGATGCCGGTCAGCCGCGTTTGCGGCTGCGCGCAGTGCAGACCGAAACCGCCGACGCCGCAGAACAGATCCCACATGCTGTCGATACCCAGCGCACGCACCCAGTCGCGGGCGGTAGCATACAGATCGGCAGCCACCTGCGGGTTGGTCTGGAAGAAGCTTTGCGGGCGGATGAACAGCGGCACCTGATTGAACTGTTCCTCGAGCGCCTGCTGTTCGGTCAGCGCGATCTCACGCTCCCCTTCCATGATCGCCATGTGCACCGGCTGAATATTGGCGGAGATCACCTTGAGCTGCGGCAGCTGCTGCTGCAGCCACGGCAGCGCGGCACGCAGCTGCGCCAGCTTGGTTTCCGAACGCAGCACGAAGCGCAGCATTACGCCGCCGTCGAGCGTGCTTTCGGTCAGCAGCAGGTACTTCAGCTCGCCGCGTTTGCGCGCCACGTTATACGGCGTCAGGCCCGCGCGGGCGATAAAGCTTTTCAGCACCGCAAACATCGGCGCAAAGGCGGCGGGATACAGCGGGCAGCCGCTCAGATCGACTGGCGTGCCGTCGCGGTGCAGCATGCCGAGCAGCGGGCGCTCCACGCTGCCGCTGACCACCATCTTGGCTTTATTGCGAAATGCGCTCAGCTCCCCCGCCATCGGCTGCAGCCACTGCGCGACGTCGCACCCGGCCAGCAGCGATTGCAAGTGATGCTGTTTGTCGGCCAGTTGCTGCGGATAGGGCTTTTCCAACCACTGACAGGAACGGCAGGTGCCCGCCGTATACAAAGCGCAATGCATGAAGATTACCGTGAAGTTCAGGATGACGAATCAAGGGCGCAGAGTTTACCACTCCGCGCGCCTAAAATCTCACTTGCGCGCGGCGAAGAAGCGGCGGCTGGCGGTGGGAACGAACAGCAATGCCAGGATCACCACATCGGGGATCTTTTGCAGGATCAGAACGTGCAGGATTTGGCCGCTGGTTTCCCCTTCCACGGTAAACACCTCGGGGAAGACGCTGCCGATGGTGGCCAACAGCAGGTAAAGCACCACGATGCACTGGCAGGCCACATAGCCCCAACGCCCCCAGTTGCGACCGCGCATCACCGCAAAGCCGCAGCTGATTTGCAGGCACAGCATCAGCAGGCCGGCCAGAAAGATAAGGGTAGAATCCCACGCCTGTGCGCTGGTGTTGACGAACTCCTGCGCGCCGTCGACGCCCAGCTCGCCCAACAGCAGCACCACGCTGATACACTTAATCGCGACCATGGCGGTACCCGCCACCATCACCGGCACCGGCGCATCCGAAGCCGATCCCATTCCCTGCCCGCTTTTCAGCATGTCTGACATATCCGTGTTCCGCTACGACGCGCCACCAATACAAATGGCGCATGTAAAGTCAGGTAGTTAGTTGCAATACTTATTGATTGCAAAAATAGCAGGTTTGTTACGATTCAGCTACGGGCCGCCCGCTGTAATTCACGCGATCGTTGTTTTTCCGAGCGCGCCATAAACCACCAGGCGATCAGACCGAGAATGCCCACCACCAGCAGGATCAGGCTGGCCAACGCGTTAATTTCCGGATTCACCCCCATGCGCACGCTGGAGAACACCAGCATCGGCAGCGTGGTGGCGCCCGGCCCGGAGACGAAACTGGCGATCACCAGGTCGTCCAGCGACAGGGTGAACGCCAGCATCCAGCCGGAAATCAGCGCCGGCGCAATCATCGGCAAGGTGATGACGAAAAACACCTTCAGCGGCGGCGCCCCCAGATCCATCGCCGCCTCTTCAATTGAGCGATCTACCTCGCGCAAGCGCGAACTGATCACCACCGCCACGTAAGCGGTACAGAAGGTGACATGCGCCAGCCAGATGGTGAACATGCCGCGTTCCGACGGCCAGCCGAAAGCGTGCCCCATCGCCACGAACAGCAGCAGCAGCGACAGGCCGGTGATCACGTCCGGCATCACCAGCGGCGCGGTCAGCATAAACGCGAAACCGGTCGAACCGCGAAAACGGCCGAAGCGCACCATCACCACCGCGGCGATAGCGCCCAAGATGACCGCAGCAGTAGCGGCGGCCGCGGCGATGGTCAGGCTAAGCCCCACCGCGCTGATCATCGCCGAGTCGTGAAACAGTTCGCTATACCAGCGCGTGGACCAGCCGGCCCACACCGTCACCAGCTTGGAGCTGTTGAAAGAGTAAATCACCAGCATCAGCATCGGCGCATACAGAAAGGTAAAGCCGACCGTCAGGATGGCGATGCGCCACGGCGAACGCACTACCGGCAAGTTGTTCATTCCTGCCCCCCCATTTCCTTGTTCTGGTGCTTGTGGAACCACAATATTGGCACGATCAGCAACAGCAGCATGATGGTGGCGACCGCCGAGGCCACCGGCCAGTCGCGGTTATTGAAGAATTCCTGCCACAGCACGCGGCCGATCATGATGCTGTCCGGCCCGCCGAGCAGCTCCGGGATCACGAACTCCCCCACCGCCGGAATGAACACCAGCATCGAGCCGGCGATGATGCCGCCGCGCGTCAGCGGCACGATCACGCTGAAGAAGGTTTTCAGCGGCCGCGCCCCCAGATCCAGCGACGCCTCCACCAGCGAGTAATCCAGCCGGATCAACGCCGTGTAGATCGGCAACACCATAAACGGCAGGTAGGAATAGACGATGCCGATATACACCGCCAGATTGGTATGCAGGATCACCAGCGGCTGGTCGATCACCCCTAACCACATCAGAAAGTTATTCAGCGTACCGTTGTTTTTCAGAATGCCCATCCAGGCATAGACGCGGATCAGGAACGAGGTCCAGGAAGGCAGGATCACCAGCAGCAGCAGAATGTTACGGGTTGACGCCTTGCTGTGGGCCACCGCCCAGGCCAGCGGATAGCCGATAATCAGGCAGCACAGCGTCGAGACCGCCGCCACGCGCAACGACTGCAGGTAGGCGTCGATATACAGCGGATCGTCGGTCAGCTGCAGGTAGTTGGCGAAGTTGAGCGCGATGTTCAGCTTGCCGTCCGCCCAGGTCAGCAGCTCGGTGTAGGGCGGCACCGCCAGCGCCAGCTCCGCCAGGCTGATCTTGAAGACGATCAGGAACGGCAGCATAAACAGCAGCGTCAGCCATAAATACGGCAGCGCGATCACCAACTTGCGGCCGTGAGCCATCAGCAGGCGGTGGAACAGCGCCTTGAGGGCGCCGGGCGCTTTGGCCGGCGGCTCGGGCGTGCGTTCAGAAAGCAGGGTCATACGGGTTACTCCTCACCGGCTCCACTACACCGTCAACACTACGCAGCTGTCAGTTTCCCAACACAGACGCACTTCATCGCCCCAGGTGGGCATCCCCTTGCGAAAGCGGTGGCCGTTTTGCAACTGGGCGCTGATGATCTGCCCGCTGTGCAGCTTCACGTGATAGATGGACAGATCGCCCAGATAGGAAATGTGCGCCACTTCCCCCACCGCGAAGTTGCAGCCATCTTCCGGCACCTGTTCGCACAGCAGGATCTTCTCCGGCCGCAGCGCCACCTGGATCGGCACGCCGTCCACCACAGAGGCATCCGGATCCACTTTGATCGCATGGCGCAATCCGGGGCTTTGCAGGATCAGCGCGTCGTCGTGCCGCTCCTGCAATACGCAGTCGAAAACGTTGACCGAGCCGATAAATTCGGCGCTGAAACGGCTGTTCGGATGTTCGTAGATCTCTTCCGGTTCGCCGATCTGCACGAACTTGCCGCGGTTCATGATGGCGATGCGCCCCGCCATGGTCATCGCCTCTTCCTGATCGTGCGTCACCATCACGCAGGTCACGCCGACGCGCTCGAGAATGTCGGTCACTTCCAGCTGCATGCGATCGCGCAACTTCTTGTCCAGCGCGCCCATCGGCTCATCCAGCAGCAGCAGCTTAGGCCGCTTGGCCAGGCTGCGCGCCAGCGCCACCCGCTGCCGCTGGCCGCCGGAAAGCTGGTGCGGCTTGCGCCTGGCGAACTCCTGCATGTGCACCAGCGCCAGCATTTCCGCCACCCTTTCGGCGATTTCCGCCCGCGGCATTTTGTCCTGCTTCAGGCCGAAGGCGATGTTCTGCTCTACCGTCATGTGCGGGAACAGCGCGTAAGACTGAAACATCATGTTGATCGGCCGCTGGTACGGCGGCACGTGCGACATATCCTGCCCATCGAGCACGATCTGCCCTTCCGAGGGCTGTTCGAAGCCGGCCAGCATGCGCAGCAAGGTGGATTTGCCGCAGCCGGACGGGCCGAGCAGCGCAAAGATCTCGCCCTTGTAGATGGTAAGACTGACGTCTTCGACCGCGTTCTGCCCGTCGAAGGTTTTGGTGAGGTTACGGATTTCCAGCAGAGGGGTGAAAACCTTCTGCGACTTGGCTTGAGGACGAGGGATGGCGTCGTTCAATCGGGGTGCTCTCCGGCGTAAAGCGGCACAAAACCACGGCGAACGCCGTGGCCCAAAACGGCAATGCAGGCGGGGACACCCGCCTGCCGGTTTACCGACGATAGGGGGCTATCTCCCTATCATCACTTCCCGCTTTTAACTTTAGTCCATGCGCGGGTAATGACACGGTCCAGCTTCGGCGACTGCACGTTGAGCGTGAACAGCTTGGCGCGCACATCGGCCGGCGGATAGACGTTCGGGTTATCGCGCACTTCGGCATTCACCAGCGGCGTGGAATCCTTCACCGCATTGGCGTAGTAAACGTGATTGCTGATGTCCGCCATCACGTCCGGCTTCAGCAAGAAGTTCAGGAACTGGTAGGCAGCATCCTTGTTCTTGGCGTCCGCCGGCATGGCGAACATGTCGAAGTAGGTCAGCGCCCCCTCTTTCGGGATCGCATAGGCCACATTCACGCCGTTCTTCGCCTCTTTGGCGCGGTTGGCCGCCTGCATCACGTCGCCGGACCAGCCGATCGCCACGCAGATATCGCCGTTCGCCAGATCGTTGATGTACTGGGAAGAGTGGAAATAGCGGATGTTCGGCCGCAGCTTCAGCAGCAGATCGTTGGCCGCGCCGGTGTAGTCCGCCGCGTTGGTGCTGTTGGGATCTTTACCCAGATAGTGCAGCACGGTGGCGTAGACTTCGCTCGGCGCATCGAGGAAGGAAACACCGCAGCTTTTCAACTTCTCGAGGTTTTCCGGCTTGAAGATCAGATCCCAGCTGTTGACCGGCGCGTCTTTCCCCAGCACCGCCTTCACCTTATCGACGTTATAGCCGATGCCGGTGGTCACCATCATGTAAGGGATGCCGTATTTGTTGTCCTTGTCGTTATGCGCCACCAGCTGCAGCATTTCCGGATCAAGGTTTTTGTAATTGGGAATTTTGCTCTTGTCGAGCGGCTCGAAGATACCGGCCTGCGACTGACGCTCGAGGAAGTTGGACGAAGGAACCACCAAATCGTAACCGGTGCTGCCCGCCATCAGTTTGCCTTCCAACACTTCGTTGGAGTCAAAGACGTCGTACACCACTTTAATACCGGTTTCTTTCTGGAATTTGGCCAGGGTATCCGGCGCGATATAGTCGGACCAGTTATACACGTGCAGCGTTTTATCTTCGGCTGACGCCGTGACGGACGCGGCCATCAGCAGGCCGGCAACCACACCCGATAACCACTTTTTACGTTGGGTGACCATCCGTAACTTCCTCCAAAACAGGGTGAATCATAGAATTGAACTTGTATCTGCAGCGATACAAAACCTTTCCTGATTGAGCGCAATCGTTGCAACCGCGAACTGAATGGCTATGCATATGATTGCATGCGCCTTTTTTCACTGCCCTGCTCGCGTGGTCACAAGGGAAATCGCAAGCCCTTTGCAGAATCAGCAGCATAGCCGCTGCCATCGCGGCCCGCCAGCCCCTGGGGTAAAAAACGCCTTTTATCGATTTTTTATTCAGTTTTTCTCTATGTGATACGCCATTAACGGCACAAAAGGCGAGAAAGATCGGGCGGTGAAGGCCAAAGTGCAGAATATTTTATTGCGGAAGGGAATAATGGCAGCATGCCGCCGGAGCGACGGCATGCTTAAGGTACGGCGAGGATCAGTGCAGCATCGGCTGACGCACGGCGCCAGCGGGGATCTCTTCTTCATCCCCCATAAACAGCAGATCGTTCGCCCGCGCTTCGAGGATCACCATCGAGACCTGCTCTTCGCCCTGCTGCATGAAGTGGGTGAACTGCTCATAGGTGATGCCGACCGCCACGCTCAGCGACTGGCAGACGATCAGCTTCGGCAGGTTGTCGTCCTGAATGTCGACAAACGCTTTGATGGTCAGCGAACTGGCGTTGATTTGGCTCAGATCCGCCACCAGCGGGATCAGCGCGGTCGGCTTCACCTCGGCCAGCGCAGAGAACAGGATGACGTTATCCACCAGATCTATCTTGGCGTCGAACACGCCGTCGAAGTTCTGCATGTGCGGCAGGTGCAGCGCCTGGCAGGAATCGCACTCAAAGAAAGAAATGCCCGACTGATCCAGCCAGCGCCGCAACAGCGCCAAATCGGGGACAATGAGTGAATCCATAATAACCAGCCTCACAATATTCAATACGCGAAAAGGCGCATAGCTTACGGAATATTCACCCGATACGCCACGATCAATACGGCTTAATTCACTAATTAAGAGATTGCTCGGCGGGAAAAGCGCACCGCCGCCCCGTCAACCGCCGGATTTCAAGCGAAAGCCAGGCCGGCCGCGCTGCTCGATGTATTCGATCATCATGCCGGCGATGTCCAGCCCGGTGGTGGTTTCCACGCCTTCGAGCCCCGGCGACGCGTTGACCTCCATCACCAGCGGGCCGCGCTCGGCGCGCAGAATATCCACCCCGGCGACGTCCAGCCCCAGCGTGCTCGCCGCTTTTACCGCGATCGCCCGTTCTCTGGCGGTGATGGTCACCTTCCGGGCGGTGCCGCCGCGGTGCAGGTTGGAGCGGAACTCGCCGGGCTTGGCCTGCCGTTCGATGGCGGCCACGACCCGGCCGCCGACCACCAGACAGCGCACGTCGCGCCCCTGCGCCTCGCGCACGTATTCCTGCACCAGGATGTGGGCATTCAGCCCGCGAAAGGCGTCGATCACGCTTTCCGCCGCCTGGCGGGTTTCCGCCAGCACCACGCCGATGCCTTGGGTGCCTTCCACCAGCTTGACCACCAGCGGCGCGCCACCGACCAGTTCGATCAGATCGCCGGTGTCGTCCGGCGAATGGGCGAAGCCGGTGATCGGCAGATCGATGCCCTGCCGCGCCAACAGCTGCAGCGAACGCAGCTTGTCGCGGGCGCGGGTAATGGCCACGGATTCGTTGAGCGGGTAGCTGCCGAGCAGCTCGAACTGGCGCAGCACCGCCGTGCCGTAAAAAGTGATGGCGGAGCCGATGCGCGGGATCACCGCATCGTAACGCTCCAGTTGGCGGCCGCGATAATGGATGGTTGGCGCCGCCGGATTGATGTTCATGTAGCAGGAGAGCGGATCGATGATATCGATGCTGTGCCCGCGATCTTCCGCCGCTTCACGCAGCCGCTTGCATGAGTAGAGCGTTCCGTCGCGAGAAAGAATGGCAATTTTCACTCGTCACCCCAAAAAGGCCAACGCCTGCCCGGCAGGCGGATTAGCGGCCGCGGCGCTCAGGCGCGCGGATCGCTGTCCTGATTATCTTTCGATTGCGGCTTGCGGCGATCGTTTTCCGGCGGCAGACCGCCGCGCATCAGCGGCCCGAAGCCCTGCACCACGCGCCACACCAGAAACGCCGCCGCCGGCACCATCAGCGCCACGCCGAGGAAAATCATGCCGACCGCCGCCTGCTGCGACGCCAGCCAGCCCGGCAGCTGCAGGTGGCCGTGAATGCTGAGGTAGGCCAACACCAGCATCACGATGCCCAGCCCTTCCAACACCAGCACCGGGCGCGGTAAGTCACCGAATGAACGCATATTTTTCTTCTCCAGAAGGACTGCCCCCAGTGTAGTGAATTCCCGTCGGCGGCGACAGCCCCGGCAGACTAATTGGTTACATGAATCAGATTAACAGGTAATTCCTGCTTTTTTTTCATCGCCTCAACGGGCATAGTAGGCGCCATCTGACGCAGGTAATGACTTTTTCGGTGACGGGATGTCGTTGCGATAGCGAGCAATTTATTGAAAATCCAATTAAGGAGCGTTGCATGTTTGCAGTAATCTTCGGGCGTCCTGGCTGTCCTTATTGTGTCCGCGCTAAAGAACTGGCGGAAAAACTGACTGAAGAACGCGACGATTTCAACTTCCGTTACGTTGACATCCACGCGGAAGGCATCACCAAGGCCGATCTGGAAAAAACCGTCGGCAAACCGGTTGAAACCGTGCCGCAGATCTTCCTGGATGAGAAGCACATCGGCGGTTGCACCGATTTCGAAGCTTATGCCAAAGAACACCTGAACCTGTTCCAGTAAGTTTTTGAACGAAAAAGACAAAAAAGGCGCTGAACGCGCCTTTTTTTATTGCCGCTGCCGCCGGTGCAGCTGCTGCAGCGTCTGCAACAGGCCGAGGGCGAACAGCATCAGCATCGCACCGAACACGCACCAGAACACTGCGCTGGTGGCGTACGCCAGCTCTTGCCAGAACGAAGAGGACGGCGTCAGCCAGAAGTGGCGGATCAACAGGCACAGCGGCAGCGCATACAGCGCGCCGAGCAGCGGGCAAAGCAGCCGCTTGCGGCTCGACAGATAGCTGGCGATCGCACCGGGGATCACAAACAGCAGCAGGCCGGTTTCGCCGTGATGCTCATGATCCGTGCTGCCGAACAGGCCGGTTTGCTGGCCGAGAAACACCAGGCTGAACAACAGAAAACAGCTGAGGATGCTCAGCCAATATCTATAACTCGTCATGCGAATTCTCCCCCGCCCAATTACCGCATCAATAGAAATCAGCCCGGCCACCCGTGAGGTGACGCTGAACCGAATTTTTTCCTTGGTCAAAAGAGAGTTAAATGCGCACGGCGGCGCAGGAAATCAGCTTTCTGTGCTGGCTGTCATCGGTCATAGCGTCTAGAATGAACGCCGCCGAACGATGGTTCGCTTCGCTTTCTGCTGGTGGTGATTTATGACGTCGTTTTAAGGCTGAATTTATCTCTTATAGTTATCTATATCAAGCACTTACTGGTAAACAATAAGTTATCCTCCGTGAACATAAACGTCGCTAGTTTGTTAAACGGTAACTACATTCTGTTACTGTTCGTGGTACTCGCGCTGGGGCTGTGCCTCGGTAAACTCCGTCTGGGCTCCGTCCAACTCGGTAATTCCATTGGCGTTTTAGTGGTTTCCCTGCTGCTCGGCCAGCAACACTTCGCCATTAACACCGAGGCGCTGAATCTCGGCTTTATGCTGTTTATTTTCTGCGTCGGCGTGGAAGCCGGGCCCAACTTTTTCTCGATTTTCTTTCGCGACGGCAAAAATTACCTGATGCTGGCGCTGGTAATGGTCGGTTCGGCGATGGTGATCGCCATCGGTCTCGGCAAGCTGTTCCACTGGGACATCGGCCTGACCGCCGGCATGCTGGCCGGCTCGATGACTTCGACGCCGGTGCTGGTAGGCGCCGGCGACACGCTGCGCAACACCATCGTCAACGGCCCGGCGCTGCTGGCGGCGCAGGATCATCTGAGCCTCGGCTACGCCCTCACCTACCTGATCGGTCTGGTCAGCCTGATCTTCGGCGCGCGCTACCTGCCGAAGCTGCAGCACCAGGACCTGTCCACCTCTGCCCAGCAGATCGCCCGCGAACGCGGTCTGGACACCGACAGCCAGCGCAAGGTCTACCTGCCGGTGATCCGCGCCTACCGCGTCGGCCCCGAGCTGGTGGCCTGGGCCGACGGCAAGAACCTGCGCGAGCTGGGCATCTACCGCCAGACCGGCTGCTACATCGAACGCATCCGCCGCAACGGCATTCTGGCCAACCCGGACGGTGACGCGGTGCTGCAGGTGGGCGATGAGATCTCGCTGGTCGGCTACCCGGACGCCCACGCGCGGCTGGACCCGAGCTTCCGCAACGGTAAGGAAGTGTTTGACCGCGATCTGCTCGACATGCGCATCGTGACCGAAGAGATCGTGGTGAAGAACAGCAACGCGGTGAATAAACGCCTGAGCCAGCTGAAGCTGACCGACCACGGCTGCTTCCTCAACCGCGTGATCCGCAGCCAGATCGAAATGCCGATCGACGACAGCATCGTGCTCAACAAGGGCGACGTGCTGCAGGTGAGCGGCGACGCGCGCCGGGTGAAGAGCGTGGCGGAGAAGATTGGCTTTATCTCGATCCACAGCCAGGTGACCGACCTGCTGGCGTTCTGCGCCTTCTTCATCATCGGCCTGCTGATCGGCCAGATCACCATTCAGTTCAGCAACTTTTCGTTCGGCATCGGCAACGCCGCCGGCCTGTTGATGTCCGGCATCATGCTCGGCTTCCTGCGCGCCAACCACCCGACCTTCGGCTACATTCCGCAGGGCGCGCTGAACATGGTGAAAGAATTCGGCCTGATGGTGTTTATGGCGGGCGTAGGCCTGAGCGCCGGCGCCGGCATCGGCCACAGCCTGGGCGCGGTCGGCGGCCAGATGCTGATTGCGGGGCTGATCGTCAGCCTGGTGCCGGTGGTTATCTGCTTCCTGTTCGGCGCCTACGTGCTGCGCATGAACCGCGCCCTGCTGTTCGGCGCGATTATGGGCGCCCGCACCTGCGCGCCGGCGATGGAGATCATAAGCGACACCGCGCGCAGCAACATCCCGGCGCTGGGTTACGCCGGCACCTACGCCATCGCTAACGTGCTGTTAACGCTGGCGGGTTCACTCATCGTGGTGCTATGGCCGGGGATACTCGGCTGATCGATTAGCGGGAGAGATGGATCGGTGATAAAAATATTTTGATTTTTTTGTCGCCGGCCAGAACTTTCATTGGGGGCCGCAGTCTGAATTAGTGCCACTGCTTTTCTTTGATGTCCCCATTTTGTGGAGCCCGATAATCCCGCCTTTTAGGTTCAAGATTATCGGGTTTTTTGTTGCCTTGAAAAAAATTTCTTTATAAAGCAATAGGCTGAAAAACACATAACTACCCTCCTATGGCGGCAAAGTGGCGACAGCTATTTTATGGGCATAAAAAACTGCTTTCGCAGGCTTCTTGTTAAATCCAAAGTGTTCCCTGACTGCTTCGCGTTGGGTGCGGCGGAGCGATATCAACGTTGCCCGGAGAAACGATCTGCCGTTGAATAGATTCCAGCGTCACAAAAGTACAACTGCAGTTTATGTTTTGGCATTGATAGTAACGCTCCTTAGTGTTCTCACTAAGAGATCCGGTGGTGCTGCCGAACGGCGCCCGGTTGATGTTCCTCGGCACCAACGTGCGCACCGCGCAGAGCTACACCGGCAATCTGTATCTGGATGAGTATTTCTGGATACCGAAGTTTCAGGAGCTGCGCAAAGTCGCCAGCGGGATGTCGCTGCACAAGCGGTGGCGCACTACCTACTTTTCCACGCCGTCGAGTCTGGCGCACTCCGCTTATCCGTTCTGGTCGGGGGAACTGTTCAACAAAGGCCGCCGCAGCAAAGCCGATCACGTTCAGCTCGACCTCAGCCACAGCCACCTGTCAAAAGGCGTGCTGTGCGGCGATGGGCAATGGCGCCAGATTGTCACGGTTGAGGATGCGCTGACTGGCGGCTGTAACCTGTTTGACCTCGATCAGCTGTCGCTCGAATACAGCCCGGCAGAGTATCAGAACTTGCTGATGTGCGAATTTGTGGATGATACCGCGTCGGTATTCCCGTTCGCCGAGCTGCAAGGCTGCATGGTCGATTCGCTGGAAGAGTGGGAGGACTTCAACCCTTACGCCGTGCGGCCATTCGGCTATCGCCCGGTGTGGATCGGCTACGACCCATCGGAAGCAAACGGCGGCGACAGCGCCGGATGCGCGGTGATCGCGCCGCCAATGGTGGCCGGGGGCAAGTTCCGCGTGCTGGAGCGCCACCAGTGGCAGGGCATGAACTTTGCCGCGCAGGCCCAGAAGATTAAAGACCTGACCGAAAAATATTGCGTGGAATACATCGGCATCGATGCAACCACCGTCGGCCAAGGCGTTTTCCAGCTGGTGCGCGAGTTCTTCCCAGCCGCGCGAGAAATCAAATACACGCCGGAAATCAAAACCGCCATGGTGCTGAAGGCAAAAGACACCATCGGGCGCGGCTGTCTGGAATACGACACCAGCCACACCGACATCACCGCCGCCTTTATGGCGATCCGCAAAACCATGACCGCCAGCGGCGCGCGTTCAACCTACACCGCCAGCCGCAGCGAAGAGGCCAGCCACGCCGATGTTGCATGGTCAATCATGCACGCCCTCTTAAACGAACCGCTGACCGCAGGCAGCGGCCACAGCAGCCCGAACATTTTGGAGTTTTACTGATGAGCAAGCGCAAAGGCCGCAAGGCATTTACCACCCCGGCGCCAGCCCCGGCAACAGAGCAGAAGCAGGATTTTGAGGCGTTCACCTTTGGCGAGCCGTCTGCTGTGCTGGATAAGCGGGAAATTCTGGATTACATCGAGTGCACAACCAATGGCAAGTGGTACGAGCCGCCGATCAGCTTCGATGGGCTGGCACGCAGTGTGCGCGCCGCCGTGCATCACAGCTCGCCGATGTACGTTAAGCGCAACATTTTAGCGTCAACGTTTATCCCGCACCGGCTGCTAAGTCAGCAGGAGTTTAGCCGCTATGCGCTGGATTATCTGGTGTTCGGCAACGCCTATTTAGAAGAGCGCCAAAACCGGCTCGGCGCACCGCTGCAGCTGAAATCATCCCCGGCCAAGTACACGCGGCGCGGCGTGGATCGCGGCACTTACTGGTTCGTGCAAGACTGGAAAGAGGCGCACCGTTTCAAGAGCGACAGCGTTTTTCACCTGATTGAGCCGGACATCAATCAGGAATTGTACGGCCTGCCGGAGTACCTCAGCGCGCTTAACTCCGCCTGGCTGAACGAGGCAGCGACGCTGTTCCGCCGTAAATATTACCAGAACGGGGCGCACGCCGGTTACATCCTGTATATGACCGACGCGGCGCAGAGTACGAGCGACGTTGACAGAATGCGCCAAGCCATGCGCGACACCAAGGGCTTGGGGAACTTCCGCAATCTGTTCATGTACGCCCCGAACGGCAAACCCGACGGCATTAAGATTTTGTCGCTGTCCGAGGTTGCCACCAAAGACGACTTTTTTAACATCAAGAACGCCAGCCGCGACGATCTGCTGAGCGCGCACCGCGTACCGCCGCAGATGATGGGGATTATCCCGAACAATACCGGCGGCTTCGGGGATGTGAAAAAGGCCGCTCAGGTATTTGTACGCAACGAGCTAACGCCGCTGCAAGAGCGCATGAAGGAGGTGAACGACTGGATCGGGGAAGAGGTGATCAAGTTCGCACCGTATGAGTTGCCGACCGAATAAGCAAAAAGCCGCCAGTGATTGGCGGCTTCATTGTATTAGTTCAGACCTGAGCTGACTTACCGGTTATTTATACAGCTATCTGTCAAATTACATCTGGCCTAAGTTTTTCTCAACCCAGATGAGCTTTCCATCAAGTAATGATTCCATTGGCGCCCGGCCACAGCACATTTTCCCTGATGGACCGCCTATTATTATAGTGAGCCAGCCATTCATCAATGACCCGTAACAACTTATAGAGACCGTGAACTAAAACGCCCCGCCAATCAGAAACCTCAGCGGCGGAATAACTGCATGCCGTTACCCGAATCAAGCCTATTAATTGCACAGCACTGAAGAATAGCGAATATCCATAAATAGTAATGCAAGCAGTCTCTGATACTGCGCCGGAGATTTTTCGATATTATGTAATTATTACTCAAAGTTATAAAATTTCGCTCTAATCACAATTTATATTTTCTATTTTTGGAATTTCAAAAAGTATTATTGGTATTTACCCCCCCTGTTCTTTCTTGTTGCGGACTGATGCCAAAATAACGGCTGTATTCCCGACTAAATTGGGATGCGCTCTCGTAACCAACCTCAAAAGCAATAGCAGAGATATTTATTTTTCTTTGCTTAATCAACTTCTTAGCTTCAATTAACCGGAGGCTTTTTTGATATTGCAATGGGGTGAGCTTGGTGGTTTCTTTAAAATGCAGATAGAAATTTGAACGGCTCATTCCAACCTCCTGAGCTAGCCTGTCTACATCAAGCGGTTCACGAAAATGGTGGCAGACCCATTGAATAGCTCGGTTGATTTGGCTGAAAGCCTGCCCTCGGCTAAGTTGCCGGCGAAGATAACCGCCCAACTCACTTTTCAGCAAGTAATAGTAAATCTCTGCCTGAAAAAGAGGTAACAGAAAGGAAACATCATTAGGATAATCAAGCAATCTGGTTAAGCGAGCCAGTACATTACAAAGAGGAGGAGAAATCTGAACGACTTGTGGTGTTAGACAGCTTTGCTCATTTCTCGGCAGTTGCTCGGCAAGGCTTGCCAACGCCGTATAGTCCAGCTTTATATTCAGACCATAATAAGGTGCTGAAATGTCGGCTACAACCACCTTGGTCAAAATCGGTAAGTCTGTGAAATAACACATCATATCGCCTGTTTCAAGGCAATATTCCTGCTCGCCGATGCGGATAACCTTCTCACCCTGTACAACCACATAAAGTCCGGCGCTTTGCATATAAGTCTGATTTTCCAAACCTGCATTGGCACAGTAGAGCACCAGCGGTTCAAGCGTAGTTTGGGTAATCTGGTTAAGCAGCGAGTGCGGCTTGATATGTGTGAGAAGCTCGTTCAATGCAAAACCTTACTTTGGGATTATTAGGCAAGTATTGAGGACTATTGGGAAAGAGTCAAGAATGGTTTCGTCTATAATGTCTTCATACCGCAACGGTGCGGAAAAACCTCACGAAAGGGAAAAAGATGAAAGCAATCAATCAATTCAACCAATTATTAGCCCAACAACATGACACCGATGAACTCTTATTCGCACTATTTGACAGCCTGCCTGCGGTAACAAGCAAAGAAATGATGGGTAAATGGCAGGGCGGTGATTTCAAATCAGGACATTGGGGCGAGGCCGCATTAGTGGAAGCTAAATGGTTCGGTAAATGGTTTAAGGGTAAATTTGATGTTGCCCCACTGGTTTGCTACAACAAGGCTGGCAAACTGTTTTCTAACGAAATGATGGGCGGACAAGAAGCCAGCATTCAAATGGTAGAATTTCGCGGTGTGGTATCGGCAACAATGATTTATGACGGCGCACCAATTTTTGACCACTTCCGCAAAGTGGACGACAATACAGTAATGGGTGTAATGGACGGCAAGCCGTTCGCAGGTTTTCCTGATATTGTAGCCAACGGCCGTCATTATTTCTTCTTTTTGAAACGTATTGAACAATTCCCTGTGGAATTTGTGCAAAAATAATAGTAGCTGTATTAACTCAGACCTGGGCTGACAGATACCCGTATAAATAACAGGCATCTGTCAGTTCAGGTCTGGTTTGACCTTAAGCAAGATTTAATTTCTGTCCTAATGCTGTTTGCGTTTGAACATCCATCCGTTGATAACAGTCGCGAATGACGACGGCTATTAGCTCACACAAAGGGGGGCCTCAATGCCATAGCCAGCACGAACAACCTTAATGAATCTTTCCGTTTCCAGCTGATTACGGCGTTTAAATTCCCTACAGCCTATCCCGACGCCCTGCTATGTATGGCGAACGCTATACGCTATGCCTTTGGGTACGGACTCAATACCGTCAAGAATCCCCTGTGCTAAAGCTTTTACATTCTTACAAAGTCTCTTATGAATCATGAGGCTGTACCATTACCATGTTTGCCCCCCCTCTCATAACACTTGAGAACGCCGTTAGGGCCACCCTGCGCCAGAATGTAAGCGGCAAAGTCACCGGCATCAGCAGCAGCGCGCACCGCCTCAACGGTTTCGTCAAACTCATCGGCTAGACTGACAGAGCGGATCTTGCGACACTCACGCCATGCACCGCGCGACGGCAGGCCGATAAAGTGGAATTCCACGTTGACGCCCACGCAGTGACGGCGGCGGCCGTCTCGGTCAACAGTTCATCGGTTTCATGATCGCGCTCACCATCCAGCGCGTAGCCGTCGATGTTTTTGCAATGTATTTAGCGATATAGCCCGCCGCACAACCTTTGTTCAGGTGCTTGCAGTCAAAACGATTTTTGGCGGCGCCGCTGTTCAAAGAGATGGCATCACGAACGATACTTAACAACAGCACTCTAGTCGCCGTCGGCTGGGTGCTCTTTGATGGCACATCCCATCATCTTCCTGTATGTCATCATGTCATAGTACTGCACTGGGGGAAGTGCCGGCATTGTCCCCCATGAGAGTCGAGACCATCTAATTCACCTGTTTTATTTTTCCTTTAATTTTAATTAGCTTTTTTATGTACGCATTGCTCTTATCCCCTTTGGCTATTTCCGCAGAAATCAGAGAAAGGAAGCTGTCATTAAAGTCATCTTTGGCTAAGGGGTTAGCGCCATGAGCCAAAAGAACCTCAATGTGCTCAGGGCAGCTGTTATACAGCGCATTAATTAATGGCATTCGGCTCATAGCGCCTTTGATATTAACATCAGCTTTGTATGCAATTAATATCTTTAATGTTTCGGTGTTCGCCGCATCAAAACTTTCAAATATAATGGGTTGATTATGAACCTTATCTCTGGCATTTGGAGAGAGCCCGCCCTCTAACATAGCTTGTATCCATACGCCTTTATTCGCCTTCATAACAAATTCAGCTGGGCTACTCCCCCCCTCAGCTCTTGGCTGCAGTGGGTCTGCTCCCGCCTTGACCAGATCCGTAATGATCTTGAGCCGCTCTGGCGTGTTCTTGTCAAAGATAGCGTTATTTATCGCCCAGAATAATAACGTCATCTCCGCCTTGGCCGGCCGATTTAACGTTTCTTTGCTTACCGTCGGTAAAACCTTATCCAGCTTTTGCCTGTCACCCTCGTAGATGATCTTGGCGATGTCCAGCTGCTTCCCTTCAAAGTAATCCTGTGGTTGTAGATCCCTACCTTGTTCGCATCCCTGCATCATGAGCATCGACAGCAACATGATAATGATAAGAGTGCTGTGCCTCATGCCATCTCCATTTTTAACATAACCACGGCCCAACTTTGCTTTATTACCGTATCAGTATCCCTCTACACCCTTGGGATACTGAGAACGGCTTATTTACTGACAGGGAGAGGTGGCCATTTCCCACCACGCTTAATTAGCTCGTCTTTGATGCGCTCAAGAGACTCTTTCGCCTCACTGCCGTCCTGACTCCTATTAATCAGCCGTTGTAGTTGATTACCCATCGTCCACCCCGAGTTGCCTCTTATATCGCTATCGGCGCCTTTTTCTAATAAAAGAATGACGTGGTCATAGGAGTGATAGTCTAAAGCATCGATGAGCAGCGTATCACCCAGTGAATTTCTTATATTTATATCCGCACCATAATCCAACATGACCTCTAATGTCTCTGTATTCTTCGCAAGAATACTTTTAAATATAATTGGCTTATTGTTGATTTTATCTTTTGCATTAGGAGAGAGCCCCCCATCTAACATGGATTTTATCCAGACTCCCTTATCTGCTTTCATAACAAATTCAGCGGGGCTACTTCTCCCTTCCGGCCTAGGCTGCAGTGGGTCTGCCCCCGCCTTGACCAAATCTGTAATGATCTTGAGTCGCTCTGGCGTGTTCTTGTCAAAGATAGCGTTATTTATCGCCCAGAATAGCAACGTCATCTCCGCCTTGGCCGGCCGATTTAACGTTTCTTTGCTTACCGTCGGTAAAATCTTATCCAGCTTTTGCCTGTCACCCTCGTAGATGATGTTGGCGATGTCCAGTTGCGTCCCTTCAAAATAATCCTGCGGTTGTAAATCCATACCTTGTTTGCACCCCTGCATGATGAGCGTAGACACTACCATCGTGATAATGAGTATGATTTTTTTCATATTCTTCCCTTGATTGTGGCAATGTCATCGTCTTTTTCATTTTCAATGCATTGTATCGCCTGGTCTATACCGTGCTTGTCCAGCAGTGAGCCTGTTCCACCGGGAAGCGTGTGTTTTACTCCCACGGCGTCAGGCGCCAACATGGACAACCGTTCTTTCGCCATCACTGCGGGCGGATAAAATTTGAGGTCTTTGGCATCCTCCCACAAATCAACCTCCTGCAGCTTGGTCAACAGCTCCCCTTTCACGCGATACGCCTGAATATTATCGGCGTTGCCTATTATAGAGCCACCGTATTTTTCGACGGTTCCCGCATTCAGGCCTGCTGCATTAAACGTCCAAGCCGGTTTGCCGCTGGCTATGGAGGTCGCAGAGGCCATACCACCGCCTAATGAATGACCTGCAATGTCAATATTTGATACTTTCGAAATTTTATCGCCAATTATAACGGCTTGTTTATAGTATTCAGAATTAAACCCCAACCCCTGAGCGCCGTTATTTGACCAGTCACTCAGGTTTTTAATGCCTGACAAATCGCCATTCAGTAACGCTTTCTGGGCCGCCTTGCTTATTCCCTCCGGGAACTCAGGCGCACGCGATCCACGGAACACCACCGTCGGATTCATCGCTTTACCAAAAACCCTTTCATCTGGCTGATAAACCCGAGCCAGAAAGCCCGGCGTATCCTCATCGTCATAGAGCATATCTTTGCTTAAACCGAGTTTACCCAGCACCCCATCATTGTTACTGATGTCCTTCCAGCCCTCAGGGATGTCTATCGTGTCCTTGAGCGGGTTAGTGGTTTTGTAAACATTCTCAGCCAGCTTCGCCTTTTCGACCGCGACGTTGTTCTCCGCCAATCGCTGTGCCGCCATACGTGCATCCGGGTAAATGCTGCGGTTGCCTCGCCCTATCAGGTACTGGCGTTCTTGCCAGCGTTCTGCCTTGGTCATCGGACGGATGGCCTGTACCGTGGCGGCAACGGTTGCCACTGCGGTAGCGATGGCTTGCTGCAGAGGGGGATTCCGGGTCGTATTCTGCCTCGCCGGCAGCACCGTCGGTTTTGCCCGCCGGCCATAGCGGCTGACCATTTCTTCATAGCGGGCGATCACGTGCCCAGTAGGATAAAAGGCAGGAAGAGAGCTACCGGGATAGCGCTGTAATCGGCCTTCCGCGTCGATGTAAAACGCGTATTTCGTCGGCGTCCAGGCGCCCATTCCCTCATCAATCGCCAGCAAACCGCCCCGATTGAGATCATCGAACACGCTGCGCTTCACAATCGCGTCCTCACGATAACCGGTGACGCCAATACCGGATTGAGTATTGCGGGTTATGGAGTACCGGCTGCTTATCGATATGCCGGCTGCGCCGCCGAACAGATAATGCCGTTCCAGCTCATGGCGCGCTTGTGTCGGGGTGAGTATCCGGGAGAAACTTTCCGGCGCCGTGTGTTCAGAAAAGAGAGAGAGCAGCTTCATACGGCACCAGCCCGAACGTCACCTCCCTGAGGCGGCGTTCCGGCCCCTTTCCTTGTCACCTCGCCGAGATTTAGCGAACGATAACGCATTGGATATCCTTATCTTGCAGGTCACTGCATGTCCGTGAATGTTCGAAAAACTAGCACAATTCAGCAAAGATTGCTTTGTTGTCTTGCTGTTCACACCGTAACACCCGGTGGAGGAAATTCATGCAGTGGCGTTTTTCGGCAGCGGCGTCTGGCAAACGCCATAGGAAAATAAATCTCAGATAAAAGTCTGGCGGAGAATCAGAAGGGATATAGAGAAAAAGAAAAATGGCACACCCGACGTTGCTGGGCTGCTTTTGCTGCGCCGGCCCCAGGCCGGCGCAGCAACGCCCGTTTAGAACCGCTGTTTGATAGGTTCATCACTGTTCAGATTGCCGTTGGCCTGCGCTTCTCCGCAGGTGGTGGGGCCAAAGGCCACCACTTTGCCGTCGCTGTTTCTGAAGCCGACGTAGAACGGCGTCACGGTGCCGTTCGGCAAACGGTGGTTATAGTCGTGGCACACGCCCTGGCCGTTCAGCGTCGGCCGGGTGGCGATCGGCGCGCCGAAATCCCGGCTTACCGAGCGCTTGTCGGCGCCGACGTGAAAGGCCTCGGCGATCTTTTGATCGCGCAGCAGGCTGAAGGTATCGCAGCCGGTTAACAACAGGCTCACCGCCACAACGGCACTCCCTAACCCTTTACTCATTTTTCACTCCCTCTATATATTGAACCTAGCGGCAATTACGCTGTTTTGCCGGGTAAACGTCGGCGAGCGCCCAAGGGCGTGCCTGCTCGCAAGAGCATTAAAAAAGAGAAGCCATGCAAATTAATGATTCAGCGAATGAGATAACCGCCCCATCGCCGTGGAAAGAACCGAATGGAGACGCGTTACAGTTTGCGGATCACATTGCCAATCAGGCATTTCACGGCGTTGACTTGCGCCGTCAGCCCCGGCTTATCGGTGAGAAACACGCCGTCCAGCGCCGCGGTACCGACGGTGAAACCGACCGCATTGCCCGTCACCACGGCGGCGATACGATCTTCGCGGTCGATAGACCCGGCGATATAAACCGGTTTGTCGACCGCATCGCACACCCGCCGAATCAACGTCGGCACGTCGCCGGCAAAGCGGTAGGCCAGCAGATCCAGCCCTGTCACGCCCGGTAAAGCGGCGCGCTGGCGGGCGCTGGCGACAATATCGTCAATGTCACCTTCCAGCACGCTGGGGTGGCCGCTGATGCGACCGGCAAATGGATAGTAGCGCAGGCCAGACTGACGAATGATCGGCAGTACGCTTTCCGGCCGCGTTCCCCCCATCAATACATCAACGCCCAACGCCAGCGCCGCGCGCGCCGAATTCATCTCGCTTTCCTCATCCAGGCTGACCACTTCCAGATAAGCGGTGGCGCCGCCGGCGTGGATCGCCTGCGCCAACTGTTTGAGTTGATCCAGCGGCAGGCCGATATCCTTAAAGCCGATATGCTTCACGCCGGCAGCCAGCACTTCTGGTAGCCGCGCTTGCGCATCGGGCACCGTGCTGTCGTTGCGCGTCAGCATGAAAATAAACTCGGGTGTGTGCATGGTGTTTCCTTATTGTCTTCAGGTGATATGAGTTATTGGGCGCGCAACATTTTTTCCGCCTGCCGGAAGGCGTAAAGCAGGCTGGCGTGTTCCGCCCGTCCGCTGCCCGCGATATCGAACGCCGTACCGTGGTCGACCGAGGTGCGGATAAACGGCAGGCCGACGGTGACGTTAACGCCGTGATCCACCCCGAGATATTTCACCGGGATCAGGCCCTGGTCGTGATATTGGGCGACCACAATGTCGAACTCCCCGCGCCGGGCGCGCATGAAAACGGTATCGCCGGGCCAGGGGCCGCTGACGTCCAACCCCTGTTCCCGCGCCAGGGCGATGGCGGGCACGATGACGTCAAGATCTTCGCGGCCGAACAGGCCATTCTCCCCGGCGTGCGGATTCAGGCCGGCCACCGCAATGCGCGGTTTCGCTATGCCCAGCGCCCGACAGGCCGTTTGCGCCAGATGAATCGCACGCAGCTCGTTTTCCACGGTCGCCGCGTCGATGGCGTCCCGCAGCGAAACGTGAATGGAAACCAGGATCACTCGCAGCTCGTCGTTGGCCAGCATCATGGCGAAGTCCTGGGTGCCCGAGCGCGCCGCCAGGATCTCGGTGTGCCCCGGATAATCGATCCCCGCCAGGCGCATCGCCTCCTTGTTCAGCGGCGCGGTGACGATGCCGGCGATGCGCCCCGCCAGCGCCAAATCGATGGCGGCAACCACCCAGGCATAAGACGCCGCGCCCGCGCGCTTATCGAGCCTGCCGAGGGGCAAGTCCGCCGGCAGCGCAACGCCGGCGGAATAGACAGCGGTCTCCCCCCGCCGCCAGCCGTCGTCCCATCCCACCAGCGAGGCGGGCAGCTCGCGGATGTGCAGCGTCAGCCCCTGACAGGCCGCCGCACGCGCCAGGGCACCGGCATCGCCAATCACCACATAAGGCGTGCTCAACCGCTCTGTGGCCGCCAGTTTGGCGATGATCTCCGGCCCGATGCCGGCGGGATCGCCCATGGTTATCGCCAGCGGCAAGGTGGAAAGGGTCATCGTTCTTCTCCTTCTCGGTCAGCGCGCAACCGGGTTACGCAGTTCAACAACGTACCGGCCCGGCCGAAACCGCCCGCCTTGGTGGCGAACGGCAGCCTGCGGCCCGGCAGATTTAACAACCCGAAAGGCACGCCGGGTTCCACCTCGCCGAACAGCGTCAGTGAGCCGGCCGCCATGGCGTCGACGATACGCCGCGCGGTATCGCCGCCGGTCGCCACCAGCCCGTCAAAGGCCTCCGCGCAACGGCCAACGACCGCGCCCAGCGCAGCGGCGTGATCCGGCGCGGCCGCTCGCGCCCGAGGCGACATCAGGCAAACGACATCGGCGCATGCAAACGCCGCTCGCACCTCTTGCGCTACCGCCTCGGGTGAGGCCGCTTCAAGCAGCGTGATAAGTACGGCGCCCGCCTGCTGCAGGCTTGCCAGTTGAACGACATTCGCCGGATGCAGGCTGCCAGTCACCACCAGCACCTTGCGGGCTCGCAGCGGCGGTTGAACGGGCGGTGTGTTCTCCTCAGGAGACAACGCACGCGCCAGCGCCGCCGCCAGGCCCGGCGATCCCACCCACACCACCGGTTCGGCAATGCCGATCCGCCCCACGAGCTCATCCAGCTCGCCGTTGTCTGCGGCGTCGAATACCTGAAAGCGCGTCGATTCCAACCCCGCCATACGCTCCATGACGTAGCCGGTGACGATCGGGTTCTTCGGATCCCGCGCAAAGGCGGTCTGTTCCAGCGGAACGCCGTCGACGTATTGCCGGCCGTCCACCGTGGTGCGGCCGGCATCCGGGAAGGCCGGCGCGACGATAGCGAGGCGGCGTCCGCTGCCCGTCAGCGCCCCGCGCGTTTCCGGCCCCGGATTGCCACGCAGCGTGGAATCCACCGTTTTGTAGATGAGGCGCGCCGGTTTCACGCAGGCGGCGGCATGGCGAAAACGCCGCTCCGCCTGCTCCGGCGAAACGAAGCGGGAATCTAAATCGAAGGCGACGATCTCAGCGCCCTGCAACGCGGCATCGGGCAGGCGTAGCATGACGCAGGCATTCAGTCCGCGTGCGGCGAACGGGGCCGCGCCGTCGAGCGCGCTGGTAAGATCATCGGCGAGAATGGCAATCATCGCAGTTACCCGTAAGTGGAAAGTGATGCACACTTTGGCGGATTTGGCTGGCAATAAAAAACGATTTGCGTAGTATCGATGATTGACAAAAACTCAATCAAAGGGGGGCGCAGTGCGTCAACGAAGATTGCCTAACCTGGCGGTATTGCGGGCTTTCGAAGCTACGGTGCGGTACGGCAGCGTGTCGAAAGCCGCCAAATCTCTCAACGTCACCGACGGCGCCGTCAGCCGCGCGGTGCGCGAATTCGAGCAGGCCCTGGGATTCGCGCTGTTTCAACGCACCAGCCGCATGGTGCATCCGACGCCGCAGGCGCAAGAGCTGGCGAGCGAGATCGGCCGGGGGCTGGACAACCTGCAGTCGGCGATCGACCGCGCCTGTCGGCATCATCAGAATCGCCCGTTGGTGATCTCCTGCGAGCCGACCTTTCTGATCCGCTGGCTGATCCCGCGTCTGGCCGGTTTGCAGCAGGCGGTGGGGAAAGAACGCGATCTGCAGCTGGTCTCCGCCGGCGGCGCCGTCGCCTTCTCGCGTGAAGGCATCGATCTGGCGATTCGCCGCAACGATTTCCCGATCGCCGACGACGTGGTCGCCCGCCCGTTCCTCAAAGAACGGGTCGGCCCGGTATGCCGTCGGGAGCATGCCACGGCGGGGCGTGAACTGCGCGGCACCCTGCTCCACACCGAGACGCGCCCGCACGCCTGGCGCGACTGGTGCGCCCACAGCGGCATCGAGATCCGGCCGGGCAACGAGCTGCGTTTCGAACATTTCTATCTTAGCCTGCAGGCGGCGGTCGCCGGTGCCGGTATCGGCATCGGCCCGTTGGCGCTGGTGGCGGATGATATCGTCAACGGCGCGCTGGTGGCGCCATATGGCTTTGCGCCTGACGGGACGGATTACGTGCTGATGACCCAGGCCGACGGCCAGGAGGATGCGATATTCTCAACGGTGTTGGATTGGCTGATCGCCATGGGGGAAGAAACCGAACGGGCGGTGTTGGTGGGCGAAAAGAAAGCGTAACGGGGAGAAGTCTCCGCCTGCCGCGCAGGGCAAGCGGAGTGGCGTCAGGCGGCGATTACTTCTGTTCGGCCTGGCTTACGGTGTCTTCGGCTTTCCAGATGCGGTATTTCACTTCCGCGTCTTTCGGCGCGTATACCACGATCGGCAGGCGGCTGTTGTAGCGCTGCATCGCAGCATCACCCAGGTTGGCGGCGATGAATTGCTTGGTCTTGGTGTTGTCCGGGCAGCCCATCAGCGTGGAGGCCGGATCGGACAGCTTCTCCAGCACCAGGTAGTCATAGCCCCAGCCGGAGAGGGTTTTAGTCTCCAGCGTACCGCCGATCATATGGCGGTTGCAGTCCACTTCCAGCACCTTGCCGATCAGCAGCTCCACCTTGTAGTTCTCTTCATGTTCTTGCTTCGGCAGGTAAATCACCTGGCGGTTCATGCCCTTCTCAGCTTTCGGGTAAGGCGCGACCTTTTCCAGCGGCTGTTTGCTGATATCCGCGTCATCACCAGAGGTAGCCGCCATGGCGCTGGCGGAAACGGCCATCAGCAGGCCGGAAAATACAACGGATGCCTTGTTCATGTTTTATCCCTACACGTTGTCAAATAATCCGCCTATAAACTAATACACTACAGCCAAGCTCGCCACAGGTTTAATCTTCTTTACAATAGGTGTTCAATAGTGACAATCGCCTAATATTGTCAATTAGCCGGAGCAATAGCTCAGTGTTTCTTCAGGCTGGCGACATAGGCCTTCACCACCTGATAGACATAATCCTGGCATGCCAGCCCGGTTTGCGGATCGTATTTGCCTTGATTGGTGATGTTGTTGGACAACACGCGAATGCCGACGAACGGCACCTTGAATTCGGCGGCGATCTGCGCAGCGGAGGCGGTCTCCATTTCTTCGACCGAAGTTCGATAGCTGTCGTGGAAATAGCGAATGCGATCCAACTCGCTGTTCCAAACGTCCGCCGAGCCGATCACCCCTTCCACTACCTTGCCCTGTCGGTAATCGCTCTTAACGCTTTGCGCAATCGCCAACAGTTTGGGGTCGGCGGGAAACTGGCGCAGGCTGTGCGCCTTTTTGTCCTCGCCGGCGCTGCCCTTGGAAGCCAACAGATCCATCGGCTGCCACTGCCGCGAGTCGCTGCCTTCCCCCAACGCCTTGGCCGGCGTTTTGAACGCCCCGAGATTGACCGAATATTTACCCAGCACGATGTCATATACTTTCAGTGCCGGATCATGGCCGCCGGCGGTGCCCTGGTTGATGATCGCCACCGGGTGAAACTGCGTAGCGGCGATCGCCGTGGCCGCCGCGGCGTTGGACATGCCCTTCAGCGTCTCCGACACCACCACCGGGTAGCCGTCTACGGTGCCGTGCCAAAATCGCCAGCCGCCGATCTGCTCCTCGCGCGGATTCTCCAAGCGCTGGGCGAAACGTTCCGCCTCCACCGGCATGGCGCCCTGCACCACGATTGGTCCAGCGGCAGCAGCCTGGCCAAAGCTCAGCGGAGAAAAGGCCGCACCGGCGGCCGCCAACAATAAGACACGCGCTTTATTCTTCATCGCCACACTCTCATCCAGAAAAAAAGCAAACGATTACCTTAGCCGAAGGCGATGGCGTCGGATAGGGTTTTCTCACCGGCGGACTAAGGTTTTCTTAAGACAGAATTATTACAGTGGCGTTATTCAATCCTGTCACCGAGCCTGCGCGTGAATCCAGAATCATCATTAAATCAATCCTCAACGGCACCGCAAATTAAGACAACCGCCCTTTACTCCCTGCCGACATCCTTTTACCGTTGGCAGGTTTTTGGCCTGCTGATCAGCGGCCTGCTGTTCCTGTGGCTCTCCCGCAACGAACAGCTGGACTGGGCGATCAGCAACTATTGGTACGATCCCGCCAGCGGGCATTTCCCGTGGCAAAACAATTATTGGCTGGATCTGATCAACCACCGCCTGCTGAAGCAAATAGTGATCGTTGGGGCGGTGCTAACGTTGTTTTGGGGTATCTATCGCCGCAACGCGCGCCTGATCGTGACCATGCTGTTGATCGGTATCGGCCCGTTGGTGGTGGGCATTCTCAAAGCCACCAGCGCTCACTCCTGCCCGTGGGATCTGATCGAGTACGGCGGCAAGGCGATGTCCTTCCCGCTGTTCGGCGCGGTACCGGCACAGCCGGGCCCCGGCCGCTGCTTCCCCGGCGGGCACGCCTCGAGCGGTTTCGCGGTCATGGCGTTGTTTTTCCTGTTTTATCCGCAGCGTCCGCGCCTGGCCTGGTGGTGCTGGTGCGGCGGCATTGCGCTCGGCATGCTGATGGGCTTTGGCCAAATCATGCGCGGCGCACATTTTCTTACCCATAACCTGTGGGCAGGTTGGTGGGTTTGGTTAAGCCAGTTGGCTATTTATTGGACGGTTAGCGGCTATTGGCGCCGCAAGACGAGGTAACGGTTATGGAACAGTTGAACCATTTTCTTTTCGCCTGGATCAATGCGACCCCGGCGTCTCCCGAGTGGATGATCGATTTCGCCACCTTTTTGGCGCGCGATCTTATCATCATCGTGCCGCTACTGATCGTCGGCCTGTGGCTGTGGGGGCCGCAAAGCCAGCTGGTTTCGCAACGCCAGGTGGTAGCAAAAACCACTATCGCGCTGCTGTTCGCCATGCTCGCCGCCGCCGCCATCGGCGCACTGCTGCCGCATGAGCGCCCATTCGTCGCCGGTGTCGGCTATACCTTCCTGGCACATGCGCCGGACAGCTCGTTCCCGAGCGATCACGGCACCGCCATCTTTACCTTTGCGCTGGCGTTCCTGTTCTGGCACCGGGTCTGGTCCGGCGTGCTGCTGATGATCGTCGCCGTCGGCATCGCCTGGTCACGCGTTTATCTCGGCGTGCACTGGCCGCTGGATATGGTCGGCGGTTTCCTGCTCGGCCTGGTCGGCTGCCTGTTCGCCCAGCTGGTGTGGAATCTGTTCGGCGATGTCATCGCCGACAAGCTGTCGCGCCTGTATCGTTTCCTGTTCGCCTTCGCCATCCGACGCGGCTGGGTGAAAGAGTAACTGCACAACATGACCGGGGCGTTACCGCCCCGTTATTTCACACCACGCCGGTGGTCACGCAGAACGCCCGCGTTTTTCCCGCTCCCAGCATCATTCCTGCCTCTCCCTCCAGCGCATTCGGACGAAAGTTCGCCGGTTGGATAAAAGCCAGCAACCGCCGGTTGCCCCGAACATCGATGCGCCGGAGACCATAGTTGAATTGCCCGGTGGCGAAGCGCGTCACATAACGCCGGCCTTGCGGCGCCAGCATAAAGAACTCGGCCTGATCCACATAGCGCGACAGATCATCGGAGCACAGCAGTTCCTGCCCAAGCGCATCCCCCAACAGCGCCGGCGCTGGCAGGTTCTGGCGGAATACCGCGTCGGGAATGCAATCGTAGTTAAGGCGACACACATAGCGCAGCGGCTGCGGCCGATCGGCCAGGTTGGTGACCGTCATCTCAATGGCGAACTGCGCGCTCTGCGCCGCCAGACGCAGCGCCGGGCCGATACGCCAACCCCCACCCGCCCGCTCCCCCTCGCCGCACAACGTCAGCTCATCGCCCGCCAGCTGCAGCCACACGCGTTGCATCTGCGGCGGCATACCGTCCTGATTCGGCCAGGCGGAACAGAACGCGGCATTGTCAGCGCGCTTTCTTCCTGCACCCCGTACGCTGCGGCGGCCCGACTTCAGCGAATAACCGTCAAACTCAGCGTCCCAGATCGCGAGACCCTGATACGGTAAAACCGTCAGTGCGCCACGGTGATTCGCCAATGTCAGCATCGGCCCGCGATCTGCACAGCGATGCGCGCTCACCGCGAAATCCGCATTGCGGAACAGTTCCTCCCGACGCGCCCCGAAAGCTTCAGGAGCCAGATCGATGTTGATCTTCATCTTTTTTCCCTCGACGTTTCGCCCGCGCAGGCCGCGAGCCCTAAAATGTTATTTAAATAACAAATAGCACGTCTTTAAGTTATACCTATAACAGGGCGATAGCGACGATCGGATCGACATTTTTAAACATCGCTAGGTTTATCGGCATCTGAATGTTATTATTTTCACATTACCCATCCCGCTTATTGTCTTAACCTCACTAAGGAATCGCGATGACCACCGAAACCATCGACTACGCCAGCTACGTTGATCACACCCTGCTGGCGATGGACGCCACCGAACTGCAGATCGCCAAGCTGTGCGAAGAAGCGCAGCAGCACAACTTCTATGCGGTATGCGTCAACTCCGGCTACGTGCCGCTGGCAGCCCAGTTGCTGCAGGAAAGCACCGTGAAAGTCTGCTCGGTAATCGGTTTCCCACTGGGCGCCGGCCTGACCGTCGCCAAAGCCTTTGAAGCGAAAGCGGCGATCGCCGCCGGCGCGCAAGAGATCGATATGGTGATCAACGTCGGCTGGTTGAAAAGCGGCCTTCTGGACGAAGTGAAAGCCGACATCGCCGCCGTGCGCGAGGTTTGCGCGGCGATCCCGTTGAAGGTAATATTGGAAACCTGCCTGCTCAGCGATGCGCAGATCGTCCAGGTTTGTGAAATGTGTCGCGAACTCGATGTGGCCTTCGTGAAAACCTCCACCGGCTTCAGCACCGGCGGCGCTCGGGAAGAGCACGTCAAACTGATGCGCGAGACCGTGGGCAGCGAAATGGGCGTGAAAGCTTCTGGCGCCGTGCGCGATCGCGCCACCGCCGAGAAGATGATCAAAGCCGGGGCCACGCGTATCGGCACCAGCTCCGGCGTCGCCATCGTATCCGGCGCTCAGCCGGCGGCGGGCAGCTACTGATCGTCGGCATGCCCTGACGGGCACTGCCAATACACTATGATGCGGGACAATACGGGCGGCCAATGCGGCCCGATATTGCCCCGCATTGTTGTGTTTAGCGCCGGACACGCCGGCACGCCCTTTTACCTCTACTACCTGTGGGAAGACGGACCTATGGAAACGCGGCGCGAAGAACGTATCAACCGGTTAGTTCAGGCGTTAAAACGCGCTGACAAGATCCACCTGAAAGAAGCCGCCGTGCTGCTGGGGGTCTCCGAGATGACCATTCGCCGCGATCTGAGCGCCGAACCGGCGGCCGTGGTGCTGCTCGGCGGCTATGTGGTGACCGACCCCCGCAGCAACGGCGTGACCAACTACTTCGTTTCCGATCAAAAAGCCAAGCAGGTGACGGAAAAACGGCGCATCGGCCTGCTGGCGGCGCCGCTGATCAATGAAAACGACACGGTATTTTTCGACTGCGGCACCACCACCCCGGCGATCATCGACGCCATCGCCGACGAGCTGACCTTCACCGCCGTGTGTCATTCGCTGAACACCTTCCTGGCGCTGCAGGACAAACCGAACTGCAAGGTGGTCCTGTGCGGCGGCGAGTTCAAACCGAACAACTACATCTTTTCCAGCGTCAGCGGCCGTAACGAGCTCGATCACATCTGCCCGAACATCGCCTTTATCTCCGCCGCCGGTCTCAGCCTGGAACATGGCGCCACCTGCTTCAACTTCGACGAGCTTGAGATGAAGCATCGCGCCATGGCGATGGCGCAGCAAAAAATCCTGGTGGCCGACCACAGCAAGTTCGGCAAAACCAAACCGGCCTGCATCGGCCCGCTGACGCAGTTCGATCGGGTGATCAGCGATCGTCAACCGGACGCCGACTTCATGGCGTTCTTCAACGACAACGCCATCGCTACCCGCTATTAATCCGCCTTTAGCGCCGTCGCAGCCGACGGCGCACCTCCGATTTCCCCCTATCTCCGCCTAAAAATGAACAAATAATGCGCAATCGATTCGCGTTTTTCACTTATCCTCACGCAACATCAGGTTAATAAAATGCAACAGGTCACCCGAGTGATTATTTTCTTACAGGCTAAACCGGCTGTCAGCTGCGTGAATTAACGACTATTTATGGCTTTTATATGATAAATCGCGCCAAAGGCCGAGATGTTTAAATAAACGGCGGTTTAAGCGATTGCAGCAAATCTCGCCAATCCCTGTTAGTTATCTGTTATTTATATGATGAATGGTTACGCATTTTTATCCGCTAACCACGTAAGTAATTTCCCTTCGTTATTAGCGGCGTTTTTTAATAAAAAACCATTAAAAACAAATGGATGAATTGAGTTTTACTTAAAAACACAATGTGATCTACGTCACTAAAACTGCTTAATCCGGGTTTTTCGCTAGATCCAAAACCACGCATAAAATATATTGCTCGGCTTGCTGCTGAGCACAGCGCTTTATCCGGCTAATTATTGTACAAACCGCATAATCGCAGAAATCTTTATGAGAGCGTTCTCAGCACAAAATCTTACACAAATGTGCAACAAATGCGCGAAAAATCGATAAAAAAGCTGATAACTGCACATATTGCGCATTTGAGAGCAGGATCACGGTTGTTTCTACTGTAAATCGTTATCTTGCCGCCAACAAAAATCGACAGGCAAAGACCTGTCGGCAGCGGTAACGACTTTTATCGCCCGTGACGGTGAAAAGTCTTTAGTGAATTACCCGGCGCTGTGCCTTGGTAATGAACGCAATAAACAACCAGGGGGACGCCAAAACATCCCCGCAAGCAACACCTGATTCTTACCGCAAGCGTTGCCTGAATAGGACGTTTGACGGTTTAACCTTAAGTTTTGCCTTTTAATTTTAAATTCGTGTTCACTTCGGAGATATTTATGGACACTACACAGACCGGCACAATTGCCTCTGCGGCCTCGGGCTCCAGCAGTACCTGGCGTAAAACGGATACCATGTGGATGTTGGGCCTGTACGGCACCGCCATCGGCGCAGGCGTCCTGTTCTTGCCAATCAACGCCGGCATCGGCGGTTTGATTCCTCTGATCATCATGGCCATCATCGCTTTCCCGATGACCTTCTTTGCCCACCGCGGCCTGTGCCGTTTCGTTCTGTCCGGCAAAAATCCCGGTGAAGACATCACCGCCGTGGTAGAAGAGCACTTCGGCATCACCGCCGGTAAACTGATTACCCTGCTGTACTTCTTCGCCATCTACCCGATTCTGTTGGTTTACAGCGTGGCGATCACCAACACCGTCGACAGTTTCATCACCCACCAGTTGGGCATGACGTCGCCACCGCGCGCCATCCTGTCGCTGATCCTGATCGTCGGCCTGATGACCATCGTGCGCTTCGGTGAGCAGGCCATCGTGAAAACCATGAGCATCCTGGTCTTCCCGTTCGTTGCGGTACTGATGCTGCTGGCGGTGTATCTGATCCCTAACTGGACCGGCGCCATCTTCGAAAACGTATCGCTGTCCGGCAGCGGTACCGGCATGGGCCACGGCCTGATCATGACCCTGTGGCTGGCGATCCCGGTAATGGTGTTCTCCTTCAACCACTCGCCGATCATCTCCGCCTTCGCCGTCGCCAAACGCGAAGAGTACGGCGCAGACGCCGAGAAAAAATGCTCCCGCATTCTGGCTTATGCACACATCATGATGGTGCTGACCGTGATGTTCTTCGTGTTCAGCTGCGTGCTGAGCCTGACGCCGGAAAACCTGGCGGAAGCCAAGGCGCAGAACATCTCGATTCTGTCTTACCTGGCTAACCACTTTAACAACCCGATGATCGAGTACATCGCGCCGGTTATCGCCTTCGTCGCCATCACCAAGTCGTTCCTGGGCCACTACCTGGGCGCCCGTGAAGGCTTCAACGGCCTGGTTGCCAAGTCGATGAAGAGCCGTGGCAAAACCGTCAGCACCGCCAAGCTGAACCGCATGACCGCTATCTTCATGCTGGTGACCACCTGGATCGTCGCCACCCTGAACCCAAGCATCCTGGGCATGATCGAAACCCTGGGTGGCCCAATCATCGCCATGCTGCTGTTCCTGATGCCGATGTATGCCATCCGTAAAGTGCCTGCCATGCGCAAGTACAGCGGCCACATCAGCAACGTGTTCGTGGTTGTGATGGGTCTGATTGCTATCTCTGCTATCGTGTTCAGCCTGCTCGGCTAATCACGTCCGGCCGGCGCCGCTGCGCGCCGGCCCTCCCGCACACCCCCATTTCCCGTATTCACCGCCTGAAACCTGAAGAAGGAGGCGAGACCATGGTCAGCGTTTTCGATATTTTCAAAATTGGCATCGGCCCATCCAGCTCCCACACCGTTGGCCCGATGAAAGCCGGCAAACAGTTCGTCGACGATCTGATCGCCCACCAGCAGCTGCAGGACACCACCCGCGTGGTGGTCGACGTGTACGGTTCGCTGTCGTTGACCGGTAAAGGTCACCACACCGATATCGCCATCATCATGGGCCTGGCCGGCAACCTGCCGCACGACGTGGACATCGACAGCATTCCGGGCTTTATCCGCGACGTCGAACAGCGCGGCCGCCTGCCGCTGGCCAACGGCCATCACGAGGTGGATTTCCCGCTGCACGGCGGCATGAATTTCCACAGCGACAACCTGCCGCTGCACGAAAACGGCATGCGCATCCGCGCCTTCGCCGGTGAGCGCCTGCTGCACAGCAAAACCTATTACTCGATCGGTGGCGGTTTCATCGTCGACGAAGAGCACTTCGGCCAATCCGCCGAGGGCGCCACGCCGGTGCCCTACCCGTTCAAATCGGCGCACGATCTGCAGCAGCATTGCAAAGACACCGGGCTGTCGTTGTCCGGCCTGGTGATGCAAAATGAGCTGGCGCTGCGCAGCAAGGCGGATATCGACGCGCACTTCGCCGACGTCTGGCAGGTGATGAGCGCCGGCATCGAACGCGGCATCAACACCGAAGGCTTGCTGCCCGGCCCGATGAAAGTGCCACGCCGCGCCGCCGCGCTGCGCCGCATTCTGGTGACCGGTGATAAGAACAATATCGACCCGATGAACGTGGTCGATTGGATCAACATGTTCGCGTTGGCGGTCAACGAAGAGAACGCCGCCGGTGGCCGCGTGGTCACCGCGCCGACCAACGGCGCCTGCGGCATCATCCCTGCGGTGCTGGCTTACTATGACAAGTTCATCCGTCCGGTAAACGCCAACTCCTACACCCGCTACTTCCTGGCGTCCGGCGTGATTGGCGCGCTGTACAAGATGAACGCCTCCATCTCCGGTGCCGAAGTGGGCTGCCAGGGGGAAGTGGGCGTAGCCTGCTCGATGGCGGCGGCCGGATTGACCGAGCTGCTCGGCGGCAGCCCGGCGCAGGTGTGCATCGCGGCGGAGATCGCCATGGAGCACCATTTGGGGCTGACCTGCGATCCGCTCGCCGGCCAGGTTCAGGTGCCCTGCATCGAGCGCAACGCCATTTCCGCCGTCAAGGCAGTCAACGCCGCGCGCATGGCGATGCGCCGCACCAGCGAACCGCGGGTTTGTCTGGATAAGGTGATCGAAACCATGTACGAGACCGGCAAAGACATGAACGCCAAATACCGCGAAACCTCACAGGGCGGGCTGGCGATCAAGGTCGTGGCCTGCAACTGATCGTTACGGAGGGGCACTTAAGGCGCCGGCCGGTCCGATTTGGCCGGCGCCGTCTCAATGCCGCTCCTTCCCTGCCGCAATGCCCGGTTGAATGCCGGCTCTAGCGCCCACGGCGCTGTGCCGCAGCCAACCGTAAAGCTCGGCATTACGCCGGAATCCCATCTTGCGCATCACGCTCATCTTGTGATTGCTGACGGTTTTCACGCTGATGTCCAGCATCCGTGCGATTTGCGTTACTCCCATCTCCCGCGTCATGCAGCGCATGATCTCCTGTTCGCGCAGCGTCAGGCCCCGGTGTTGGCATACGCAGCTCCTGCCACAACCCGGCCGGCCCGGCCATTTGCTGCGCCGCTCCAGCTCGGCACTCACCTGATACAGCGCCGAGACCAGCGACGTATCGTGGTAGATAACCCCGGCCTCCAGCGAGCAACGGTTCCCGACGGTGCGTTTGTGCCGCCCCTCCGGCGTTCGCAACGAGAAATACAGTGTCTTGCGCCCCGCGGCCTGCGCCTCAAAGAAGTGACAAAAACAGCTTTGCACGCCAGGGGGAAAATAGCAGAACACCAGATCGGCCTCGTGAACCTGCTGCGCATCCAGTAACAGCGTGCGCTTGCCGTAAGTGCTGAAATGAAGCGCCAGGGCCGCCTGCCAACCGGCGCTGAAGTAGCGGTTTTCATCAAATAGCGCGATTTTTATCATCGTGTTCATCCCTGCCTCCCCGCCGTTCCGGCTTCCCGTTTAACCGCCTGGCCGCCCTTTGCCGGTGCCTGACTGTTGTCGATGCGTAATTCATAAATCATGGTGGCGTTAGGTGGCACTTTCGGCGGGTAGCCGGTTTCGCCATAGGCCAGCGCCGGCGGCACGACCATCGTCAGCGAACCGTGGTTGTGCAGATGGCTTATCGCCTCCCGGAACAGCGGCGGATACTCGGACAGCGGTTGCGACAGCACCTTGCCGCTCAGTTCCATATCCTGGATCATCGTGCCGTCGGTCAGCTTCTCCTTCACGACCACATCGACCACCGCCGTTGGCGCCAGCGCGCCCTCCCCGGCGTAATCCACCCGATACCAAAAGCCCATCGCCGACTGCTTGACACCCTTTTGTTGACTGAACTGCGCCAGGTAATCTTCATCACGCCGCCGCTGTTCGTTAACGCGTTTCTCACGCGCGGTCACGGCGGCGGCATCCGCCTGCGCCGTCAGCGTATTCAGTTCATCCTGCGGCAGTTGCAAACGCCCCGACACGCTATCGATGACGCCCGCTAACAGGCTGTCGCGATCCACCTGGACGCCCCAGCTTTGACGCTCCGTCACGACACTCTGAATATCCCTTCCCAACGCGCTGCCCGCTGCGTAGGACAAACGTTTCCGTTCATCCTTCAACTGTTCCGGCGTCATCTCCCATTGCAGCCGTTTATGCAGCGCCAACAGTTCTTCGCGCGTCTGCTGGGTCACTTTCTGCTCACCGGCCAGCTTCTGCTCACTTGCCTCCAACGCGGCGCGCAGAGTGTGCAGCTCCTCCTGGTGCTCGCGCTGGCGTTGTGCAAGCGTCTGTGCCGATGCCTGCGCGGCGGACTCCAGCTCGGTGACGCGCCGTTCAGCCTGCATCGCCGCCGCTTTGGTTTTAGCGGTTTCCTGCGTCGCCTGACGCAGCAGCGCTTCGGCGCGCTGGGCATCGGGCGAACCGCGCCAGGCGGCGCCCAGCCCAGCGATCCACTGCCGCAGCGTTGACGAATCAGGCAACGTCGCGACGGAGGGTGCTGCTTTTTCCTCCCGCAGCGCAGCAAGTTCCTGGCGCAACATCGTCAGTTCCATTCTCTGGCGCGCCAACTGTTGGTCACGCGCCAATAATTCCTGGCTCAGCGTAAAAGCTTTGGCCGGTGAAGCAGGCAGGTTGGTGTCCGACGGACGCTTTGCCGGCTCACGCTTTTTTTGCCCCGCCCCGCGGTCGGCGGGTGCCGTGTTTTCACTCTTCGCCCCGGTATTCTGCCGTTGATACTGCTCGGCAAACTGCAGCAGCGCCGGCACGCCGTCGTCCGCCTGCGCGACGCCGGTGAACAGCAGAGCGACACAGCCCAGCAGGCGCAGCTTCATTTAACCTGCTCTCCGCGATCCGCCAAGCCGGTCAACACCGCCTGATTCACCCCGGCGCAGAGATAATTGACCTTGTAGCGATACAGCGCATCCACCGTCTCCTGCGTGTCGCCGTTTACCCGGGCGCGCAGGTTGGCGTACTGCGAAGCGCCGCTCATCAGGCTGTCGAAGGCCTGTTTATAGCGCTGATACTGTTTCTCGTTGATCGTGCGCAATGCACCCAGTTGCTCCTGGCATTGCTGCAGCTGCTCGGCCTCACGCTGCTTGCGCAAAGCCTCTTCCGATGGAACTTGCACAGCCTGAGTTTTGGTGTTCAGGGCGGGCTTGCCCGGTTTTGGGTTTTGACAGGCGGCAGCACTCAACGCCAATAGGCACAGCAGGCCCATGCGCAGGGCGCGATTGAGGGGCTTTATCATCATTGCGTTTTTTGTCCTTGTAGACGCTTATTCGTATTCCAACGTAAAAGTGGCCACCGCGCTGAAGGTGCCGCGGCCGATGGACTTCGTTTGGATGGCCTCCGGCTCTCCCTGCACATAGGCTTGCAGCGTGAGGGTGGTGTTGCCGGCATTCAGACGGAATTTATCGCTGGCGCGATTGAGCGGCAGCGCCTTGCCGCTGCTGTCCTCCAGCCCGATGCCGATCCCCGACGCCAGGCTACCGGCATCGAGCGCCAACAGGCCGGGCAATTTGGCGTTCTCGGTGCCGGTAAACGTAATGGTCACCGTATTGCCCAGGCTGAGATCGCACTCGGTCAGATGCAACGCGAAGGTTTGGCTGTGGGTGCGGGTGTTCAAATACAGGTATTTGTCGACGATGGTGCCGAAATCCAGTTGGATGTCCTCATCCCCCGGTTGTATGACACACGGCTCGGCCACCAGCGTACCGTGAAAGCGCATGTTTTCCGCCGCAGCCGCCGGCTGCGACATCATGCCAGCCAGCATTACCATGCCGGCTCCCAGCAGCGCGCTTCGGCGCCGGTTCGTCTCTGTCGCGCGCATGACGCCACTCCCTTTGGTTATGCTTGCGCCGGTCAGGTGCAAGCGGCGTATTAGTCGTAATAAAGGCGGAAATCGATCGCCGCACGGTAAGCGCCGGCGCTCAGGGTCGCCGGGGTGCGCACCGGCGTCACCGTATACGTCAGGGTGTTTTGTCCCGGCGTCAGCAATACCGGTTTGTTACGCGCGCCGAGACGCACCGGCAGGCCGCTGGCATCCGCCAACTGCAACCCCAAGCCAGTGACGCCGGCGACCCTGACCAGACCCGGCGCGTCGTCATCCGTCGATGCGGAAAACGCCACAGACACCGCAGGCTGGCTGCCGCTCCAGGCCAGAACCCCGGTCCAGGCGTCGCGGTTGCTCGCCGGCGCCCGCAGACAGTCTTTCAGCGTCAGCTCGAACGCCACCGGCGTGCCGCGATCGCCCGGGCGCTGGAAGTGCGCCGTTCCCGTCTCTCCCAGCCACACTTCCTGACGAGCGGTGGTCATTTCCAGACTGCAGGCGCTTTCCGTCAACGCGCCGTAGACGTGGAGCGTGCCGTTCGCGCCCTCCACGTCCCAGTTGTCCACCGCGCGGGCCGACGGCATCAGCATCAACATCGTGCCCGCCGTCAGTGGCACCATTAGCGCGGCCAACACCGTCAGGCCGATAGTGCGTCGCTGATGGCGTTCATAGGCCTTTCCCAATAGCATGGGGATCTTTCGTTGCATGATTCGTTCACTCCGCTGTGTTCATGACTTGGTCTTCCCTGCTTGCGCGCGGCTCGTCATTTGGCGACCGGCACGGCCTGGCAGGCATTGCCGGCGCAGCGGAAGTTCAACTGCGGCCGCCCACCGTAATCGTTGATGTACGCCAGCGACGGAGCGTTACCGAGGCTCGCAGCGGAAACGTTCAGCGAGGCACTGGCCTTCGGCGCCACCATCAACGGTTCAAAGCCCGCCGCCCCTTTCCCGCCCTTGCCGGCGCTCGCCTCAACGATCGTCACGTAATAAGGAGTCGGGTTGTTCACCACGTACTTGTCACCCTGCCGGGTCAGCGTCAGCTGCTCCTGCCATGGGGCAGCATTCTTCTTCGGGGCAAGCGCCGCCGGGCGATAAAACATTTTGATGCGCGTCTGCAATGCTATCTGCAGTGTGTTCGGCTTATTGCTGCGCGGCGGGATCTCGCGCAGGTTGAAGTAATACAACGTCTCCCTGTCCTGCGGCAGCTGACGCGCGGCCGGTAGCGACTGGATCTTCACCTGGCTCGGTTTGCCCGGCTCCACTCGCTGCACCGGCGGCAGCACGGTGAAAGGGCTTTGGATTTTGTTGCCGCGATCGTCTTCGATCCATCCCTGCGCCAAATACGGTAACTGTTTGTTCTGGTTACTGATGTTGAGACTGACCGTTTTCAGGTCGCCGTCGAAAATCACGCGCGTGCGATCCAGCGCGATGGCCGCATGAGCGGGCAGGCTGACCGCACCGATCGTCAACGCGGCGGCGAGTGGGCCCACAAGAAAAACGGTCTTTCTGGTCATAGTCAGATTCATCATGTCTTCACGGTTCCAGTCGGCCGAAGGCGGGCAATTCCGCCCCGGCGGTTTAACGGCGAAGCTCGCTCCGCCGGGGTGTTATCAATTGGCGTCAGCCGCCGGCTTGTTGCCGGCAAGAGGACGGCAAGGCAGCAACAACGTGTTCATCAACATTTCAGCCGGCAGCGGCGCCGGCAGCTGGATTTCACACTGCGCCGCGCCGTTCCAGTGCACGCTCATGCGCTCGCCGGGGTTGAGGCCGGACAGGTAAACGCTGCCGCCGTCATTGATGATGCCAGTCTCCTGTTTGCGGGCATTCAGCACCGTGGCGCCGAACGGCGGCTCGCTGCCATCCGCCAGCTTGACGATCGCCATCGCCTTCTCGCCGGCAATCACCTCAAACTTGCGGTAGCCGATGGCACCCTCGGTCAACGTGGCCTGCACCACCGAACGCGTCGCCTCGACGTTGTCACTCAGGCTGTTGAGATCGATACTGGCCTTGTTGCGGTAATAGCTGTTTACATCCGCCACCACCGCCTTGCCGTAACGGTTGGTCAGCACCGTACTGCCGTAGCCACGCACCGGCACACCGGCGACGCCTTCGGTATCGAGCAGCAAACGCGTACCGCCCGGTGTATTGACGCGGTGCAACACCGCCCCCTCCGCCGCCATCGTCAGGCCGCCCTGTGCGCCGATGCCGACGGCGCTGTAGCGGCCGGCCTGGTAGCTGGCGTTGGCGTTGATCTGCGCCATGTCACCCTGATGGCTGTAATAACCGCTGGCCGTCGCTCCGCTGCGTGCAGCGCCGGCGCTGATCTGATAGTTGTTGTGTTCATCGACCCGGTTGTAGTACCCGACTCGGTGAGCGTTCTCTTCGCGATCGAGCGTCATGTTGTAACTGAGCGTGCCTGCACTGCCCCAGGGCAGCGACAGCGACAGATACATCCCGTCGTCGTTGCGCTCGTTGTAACGGTTGCGATAGGCCGATAGCGATACGCTGACGTTCTTGAAATCGCCGATATCGAAGTAGCGCGATACCATCAGGTTGTAACGATCGTTCGGTGCCCGATCCCAGTAAGTTTGGTGGCTGTAGTTGAGGTAGGTGCTCAACCCCAGATCGCGGAACTGCTTGTTGAAGGTGATGGTGTACATCTCCTTGCTCTTGCCGCTGCGCCCCCCTTCATAACGCGCATCCAGGTAGTCCCCCATGCTCATGAAGTCCTCCTGGGAGAAGCGGTAACCGGCGAAGGTGACCTGGCTGTCGTATTCATCGAAGTTCTTCGAATAGCTCAGCCGGTACGAACCGCCGGTCAGAGTGCCATCCTGCGGCAAACGCGCACGCGACTGCGTGGCGTCGAACGACAGCGCCCCCAGCGCCATCAGATCGCGCCCGATCCCCAGCGACAGTGCGTTGTAATCGCCGCCGGCTATGCCCCCACCGTACAGCGACCAGCCGTTGCTGATCCCCCAGGAAAACTCGCCGGTACCGAACATCGGCCCGCGCAGATGGTGCCCCCACTCCGACGGCTTGCCCGTCGCCAGCTTGTAACGCACCGTACCCGGCCGCGTCAGATAAGGGATGTTGGCGGTGTTCATCTTGAACTCCTGCACGCTGCCGTCCTGCTCTTCGACGCGCACGTCCAATTCGCCGGAAACCGCATCGTTAATGTCCTGAATGCGGAACGGCCCCGCCGCCACCTGCGTTTCATACAGCACGCGCCCCTGCTGGCTGACCACCACCTTGGCGTTGGTTTTCGCCACGCCGGTCACTTCCGGCGCATAGCCGCGCAGGTTGGGCGGCAACATGCTGTCGTCGGATCGCAGACTGACGCCGGTAAAGCGCAGGCTGTCGAAAATGTCTGAGTTCAGGTAATCCTCCCCCATCGTCAGCCGCGAACGCAGCGCCGGGATCGCCCGATAGGCGTAATAGCGGCTCCAGTCGAACTGTTTGTCGGTCGGCTGAGAGGATCCGGTCTGGTGGTTGAGGTTGGCCTGCCAGTCGGCACGCAGACGCCAGGCACCCAGGTTGGCACCGCCGGTGCCGTTGCCGCTCAGGCTGTAGCTGCTGCCGCCTTTCTGGTGCTTTTGCGTTTGGGCGTTGACGTTATAGTCAAACAGCAACCCGGGAATACCGTCATCCCAGCGCGAAGGCGGATCCCAGTTTTCCGCGCTGTATTCCAGATAGGCCTGAGGAATATTGAGATACAGCGAGGAGCTGGCAAGATCGCCGCGCGCTTCCATCCCCGCCAGACTGGAGGCGTTAAGACAGCGGCCGCCGTGCGTCCAGTTCAGTGTGCTTAACAGTTTTTCTTTCAGCCCCAGTTGGCTGACCAATTCCGGCGAAAGGCAGGCTTCACTGCCTTTAGGATCGTTTTCGGGCGCCATAAACGTCACCGGTTGTTCCGGCAGATCGTTCTTATTAACGTGCACCACCATGGTATAAACGCCCGGCATGATGTAGCCGCTGCGCGTAAATTGGCTCAGATCGATATTTTTACGATCGTTGATGTCCAATACGTCAGTATTGAATTGAATAACGTCGGCGGCATAGACCAACGCGATTGGATTTCCCAGAGAAAGGGCAACGCAAAGCCCCAAGGCCTGAAGACGAAATAACTTCCCTGCCGGTGAAAGCATAATAAAGTCCTTTCAATAACGAATTAACCGTCAGTACGAGAAAAAATCAAAAATAATCCAGCTTAAAACGCACTGTGGAAAAATACGCTCCCACCTTCAACGGCTGGTGATTCGGCATCAACGTCATGGAATAATTCAGCACTCGGTTCCCCGGTATTATTCCCTCCATCGGCAAAGGTTTCCCTGGAATAACCGCCGTGCCGCTGCTGTCTTTTATCTCCAATGCGACGCCGCGCGCATCGCCCTGTACGCCAAACAGAGCGCCTTCCGCATAGCCATCAAACGTGACCTGAAAGAATTTCCAGTCGGGCTTGTTTTCCGGCCGTTCCAAAATGCAATTGACCAATTCGATACTGAAAGGTTTGGTCATCCCCTGGCCGTCACGAATGATCTGCCCGAGAGGAATAGTGTCCATATCGATCGTCTGATCGCGGCTGCCGGCGGCAATAGCGCAGGCAGTGTCGATAATGGCGCCGTGCATGTTGACTTTGCCCCACCCCTGCGCGGCGGAAGTTGCATAGCCGGGCGTAAACGCCAACGACGCCAAAAGAACGGCACCCGCTCGATTCCTTGGTAAAAACATCGCGACATTCCTTTGACAGGGAGATTCACCAGGCATGCGGCGAACCCCATGCCTGGTTGATTAAGCCTTCGGACTCACTTACTGATAAGCCAGGGTGAAATCGGCTACGGCAGTGAAATCGCCCGGAACGATGGCAGCGGAAGCGCCTTCACCCTGCAGGTAGGCGGCGAAATGCAGGGTGTTGTTGCCGGTGTTCAGGGTCTGCGCGGTAGTCGCTTCACCCAGTTTGATCGGCTGACCGTTGTAAGAGATGGCTACGCCGGCGCCGCTGGCAGTGCCCGCGATACCCAACAGATCCTTGTCGGTGGACGACGCTACGCCGCTGAAGGTGGTTTTAACGGTTTTCAGCGTGGTGATATCACACTGCTCCAGTTTGATTTCAAACGGACGCGGGTTGGATTTGCCGCCGTTTTTCAACGCCACGTTGGAAACCTGGCCCAGATCTACGGTCTGATCGATCGACTCAGGCGCAATAGAGCATGGCGCATCAATAATAGAGCCCGTGAAGGTGACCTTACCGTGTCCCTGATCGGCTGCCTGTGCAAAAGAACTTGCGCCAAATGCAATCACTGCAGCCATCATGATTTTGTTAAGTTTCATAGAACCTATATTCCTTATAAGAAAAAATGCATATTCCAATCAAGAAAAAGAGCAACAGTAAGCCTGCTCGCGCTTATATGTGCGCAGCCCTGATTCTTTAGCATCTTGCTGGTTGGTTAACTGCCAAAACCCAAAGGCACCGACAATAAATACGTCGCTAACGGTAAGTTTGTAGCGGCCCGCCCATTAATAAATTCGCCACGTAAAAATAAACGAAATCACAACAAGCAGCGGCCAATACTTTCCATCCCGCCCTTCCTGTTCGGCGATGAATATTCTGGCAAATGCCTCTCAGCAAAAAAAGGCTTTTTTTGATCAAGGTGAACATTCGCAATTTATTTCCTAATTGAAGTTAATTTACTGTTATTTTTAGGCTCATAGATCGTAAAAGATGCTTTTATAGAGCAATATCCTGTTTTTCTGAGATTCCCAAGTAATCAGATCGCAAAGTAGCGTTTTGTGAATATAATAAACCAAAATTTTAGGTTTCAGCATGACGCCCCCATACCTTGGCATAGGTAAAAACGGGGCGGGCAACGCCTTTTTTTCAATCCTGATAAATAGATAGGAATTTTCTTTGTTCGCGTTTTACCTCGTTGTTGGTAGGCGGCGAAAGTTTGTTTTTTCTTAGGAATACGGCAATCGGAATACAGAGGAAGTGCTATGGAAGCGTTATCTCCGAAACAAAAGGAAATACGGCAATTGCAGCACGATCTGCTGCAAACATTATTCACGCAGTCGCCCCGTCAATGCCCCGTTGCCGGGCTGCCGCCACAGCAGCAATGGCTATCGACGCGGCAACTGGCCAATGCCGTCAACGTCGGTGTTTACCGGGCCAGGCGGTTATTGCTGGAACTTGTCGCCCGACAAGAAGTGATTGTGACGGACGGCTCCATCAACAACTCGTTGAGGTGGTATCCCACCGCGTTGCTGAACGGTGGCGATAACAACGGCATATCCAACAAGGATGCACCTGGCTCTCCTTTAACGGAATAAATATGGCCAGCCGGCCTGATTGGCAATATTTCATTGCGGAGTAACGCCGCACACCATTTATATATATCGGGATATTATCGTGAGAAAAACAGCCCTGCTATTTTTACGTTGCTGCCTGGCATTATCTTTCTTCATGCTGTTTGGCAACGCCAACGCATTTACCTGCCGCACGTCCGATGGCGGACTGATTCCCCCCGGGGGCTCGGCCACGCCGGTTGACGTCCGGGTACGCATCGGGCCACAGCTTTCTTATGGCAAAAACGAAATCGTCAACGTCAGCCAAGTCACCTGTAAAAACGACGTCGCGAGCTGGTATGACTATCTCAAAACCGACAGTCCGGCACTGTCGATGAACAGTGCGATTTTTGGCGCCATCGGCAGCGGTACCACCATCAACGGCAGCGACTACAACTCACCGGTGCCATCCGGTATCAGCGTACTCAGTCTTACCAACCTGCAAACTCAGTCGGTCGCCATCCGGGTCTATATCGTGTTGAACCGTTTCCCAACGCCGGACATCAAGGTGAACAAGGGCGACGTCATCGGCCAAATCAACTTTATTCAGACCAACGATCAGCCGGGTTGCCCACAGTGCGGCGTTTATCGCTGGCGCCTGATCGCCGACAATGACGCTTACTTCGTCACCACCAGTTGCACCATCAACAACGGCCAGCAGATTAACGTCGACTTTGGTCAGATCCGTCAGGACTTTCTGACTCAAAGCGCCAGCGATGCCCAGATAAAACAGGACAAAGCGCTCAGCTACCAATGCGACGACCAGAGCGCAACGCAGGATATTCTGATCCGCATGGTCAGCGACGCCAGCGGCTTCTCCAGCGATTTTATCAAGACCAGCAACCCTAACGTCGGCGTGGCCATGGTGTACAACGGGGCGGTGGTCAAGCCCAACAATGCCTTCAGAACGCGCATCGTCAACGGCTTGGGTAACGATACCGTGACCTTTGTGCCGGTGAAGAACAATGTCCCTTATACCAGCATCGCCACCGGCCCACTGTCGGGTTCGGCCACGCTGATCTTCAGCGCACCTTGAGACAGGAGCCAGAATAGACATGACGAGAAAAACGCACTGCGCGCTGCTGTGGTCGCTGAGCCTGATTAGCGCCGCCGTTCAGGCCGTCGATCAGGGTACCAAGGTTAACATCACCGCCACCGTGGTAGCGCCTCCGCCTTGCGTGATCAACGACGGGCGCACCATCGATATCGACTTCGGCAAGGTCGGCATCAAGCGCATCGACGGCAGTCGCTATATGCAACGCATCGATTACAGCATCAAATGCGAGTTTCTGGATAACAACCGCCAACTGAAAATGAAGATCATGGGCAGCGCGGCAGCCTTCGACGGCAGCGTATTGAACAGCAGCGTCAATGGATTGGGCATCAAGCTGTTGGCCAACGGTAAGGCCTTCGCCATCAATACGCCGCTGAACATCGACTACGCCAACCCGCCGACGCTTGATGCGGTGCCGGTGAAAAACAGCACCGTCACCCTGGCGGAAGGCGATTTCACCAGCGGCGCCACCATGCTGGTGGACTACTTTTAATCACTGCGTCCCACAGATGCGCGAAAAAAAGCCGCAACGTCTCAGTTGCGGCTTAGTCGAGAATCGTGCGCCCGGGGCGCGCTTCTCACATCAGGGCATTCAACCGAAGATCCCGCCGAACCACTGGCTCAGCTTCATCATCACCATATCCCAGATGCGGCTGAAGAAATTGCCCTCTTTCACCTCTTGCATCACCACCAGCGGATGCTGTTCGATGGTTTTGCCGTCCAGTTGGAAATCGATGGTGCCGACTACCTGATTTTTCGCCAGCGGCGCTTCCAGCGTCGATTGGGTCAGCTTGTAGCTGGCCTTCAGATTTTTCATCTGCCCTTTCGGAATGGTCACCGAGGCATCTTTCGCTACGCCGAGCGGCACTTCGCTGACGTCGCCGAACCACACTTTTTGGGTGACAAACGGTTTATCGGCCTTGATCGGTGTCGCGGTTTCATAGAAGCGGAACCCCCAGGTCAGCAGCTTTTCGCTTTCGCTGAAGCGCACGCGATCGCTCGGCGCGCCCAGCACCACCGAGATCAGGCGCATCGGGCCGTCGGTGGCCGATGCCACCAGGTTATGGCCGGCGCCGCTGGTGTAACCGGTCTTGATGCCGTCGACGTTCAGATTGCTGCTCCACAGCAGGCGGTTGCGGTTTATCTGGCGGATCTTGTTAAAGGTGAACTCTTTTTCTTTATGCAGCGCGTATTCGTCCGGCACGTCGCGGATCAGCGCCTGGCTCAGCAGCGCCATGTCGCGCGCGGTGCTGTACTGCCCTTCCGCATCCAGACCGTGCACCGTCAGGAAGTGGGTATTCTGCAGGCCCAGGGATTTGGCGTAGTTGTTCATCAGGCCGACGAACGAATCCTGACTGCCCGCCACATAGTCGGCCAACGCGATGCTGGCGTCATTGCCCGACTGGATCACGATGCCCTTATTCAGCTCCAGTACCGGCACCTGATCGCCCGGCTTGATGAACATCAGCGAAGAACCGCGCAGCGCCGGGTTACCGGGTGCCCAGGCGTCTTTACCGACGGTGACCAGGTCTTCCGGCTTGATCTTGCCGGCCTTGATCGCCTGCCCGATCACGTAACTGGACATGATCTTGGTCAGGCTGGCGGGATCGAGGCGGGTGTCGGCATTGCCTTCGGTCAGCACCTTGCCGCTGTTGTAATCCATCAGAATGAAGGCCTTGGCGTCTACCTGCGGCGGCGCCGGCGGCTCAGCCGCATGCACGGCCGGTGCGGCCAGCAACAGGATGCCTACGCTGAAGGTCAGTTTTTTCAGGGAAGTGGATAAGTTTTTTTTCATCATGACGTCGCCAGAGTGTCCATTCAAACCATTGAAATAGCGTTAACTTTCAAACATGTTCACGTTTTAAGCCAACCAGCGAGAGTGGCCCGGTGCGCGCGCGTCGGCCGCAATCCCCCTGCGGCGCCCATAGCGGGTAGCGCAACGTACCGAAAATGCCCTTGCTGTGAGTTTATGTGATTTATCTTATTTTTGCAGGGTTTAGCGTGAATTTTCAGCATTTTTACATAACTGTACGCAGGCTCCCGTTTATCGTTCAAAAAAGCATCGCAAAGCGTACTTTTACACCCACCCACGGCTACACATCCAAGCATCTGCACCGCTAAACATCTGCGCATCCATACGTCTAAAAAAGATTAATATATTCCATAATGGCATATAGAGCCGTTATTTGTTCTTTTTAAAGCGCTTATCTTCAGCGCTATCATCCATATAACGACTTTTATACCGAATAATCCTGGAGATGAGTCATGGCGATCCCCCATTCCGTCATCGAGATGATTGGCAATACCCCGATGCTGGAACTGACCCGGTTCGATACCGGCCCATGCCGGCTGTTCGTCAAGCTGGAGAATCAAAACCCCGGCGGTTCGATCAAAGACCGCGTGGCGCTGTCGATGATCGAACAGGCCGAGCGCGACGGCAAGCTGCAGCCGGGCGGCACCATCATCGAAGCCACCGCCGGCAATACCGGCCTGGGATTGGCGCTGGTGGCGGCGCTGAAAGGTTATAAGCTGCTGCTGGTGGTACCGGACAAGATGAGCCGCGAGAAGATCTTCCACCTGCGCGCGCTCGGCGTGGAAGTGCTGCTGACCCGTTCGGACGTCGGCAAGGGGCATCCGGCTTACTATCAGGATTACGCCAAACGCCTGGCCGGGGAGATCCCTGGCGCCTTTTATATCGATCAGTTCAACAACCCGGCCAACCCGGCGGCCCATACCACCACCACCGCGCCCGAACTGTGGCGTCAGATGGAGCATGACGTTGACGCTATCGTGGTCGGCGTCGGCTCCGGCGGCACGCTGGGCGGGCTGAGCCGCTATTTCGCCGACGTTTCGCCGCAGACGGAATTCGTGCTAGCCGACCCTGCCGGTTCAATACTGGCGGACTATCTCGACAACGGCCACATCGGCGAAGCCGGCAGCTGGCTGGTGGAAGGCATCGGCGAGGACTTCGTCCCGCCGCTCAGCGACTTTAACCAGGTCCGCAACGCTTATCGCATCGCAGACGCAGAAGCCTTCACCACCGCGCGCGACCTGCTGCGCAAGGAAGGCGTGCTGGCCGGCTCGTCCACCGGCACCTTGCTGGCCGCCGCACTGCGTTACTGTCGCGCACAGACCGAACCCAAGCGAGTGGTGACCTTCGTCTGCGACAGCGGCAATAAATACCTGTCTAAAATGTATAACGACCACTGGATGCTGGAGCAGGGCCTGCTGAGCAAGCCACAGCACGGCGATCTGCGCGATCTGATCGCCTACCGCCACGACGAAGGCGCCGCCGTTTCCGCCGCGCCGGACGACACCTTGGCGATCGTACACGCCCGCATGCGACTGTACGACATCTCGCAGCTGCCGGTGCTGGAAGGCGATCGGGTGGTCGGCCTGATCGATGAGTGGGATCTGCTGAACGCCGTCCAGGCCGACGCCGCCCACTTCAGCCTGCCGGCCAGCAGCGCAATGACCAAGCGGGTCCATACGCTGCAAAAAGAAGCCGGCTACGCAGAATTGCAGGCCACCTTCAACCATGGCCATGTCGCAGTGGTGCTCGACGGCGAGCGCTTCCTCGGCCTGATTACCCGCACAGACGTGCTAAACGCCTGGCGCCAAAAATTACGTTAATAAGGACCCATTATGGCCAAGTTTGATACGTTGACCGTTCACGCCGGTTACACCCCGGACGCCACCGGCGCAGTGATGCCGGCAATTTACGCCACCTCCACCTACGCCCAACCGGCGCCGGGCGAGCATACCGGTTACGAATACTCCCGCAGCGCCAACCCGACGCGCACCGCGCTGGAAAGCGCCATCGCCGAACTGGAAGGCGGCAGTCGCGGCTACGCCTTCGCCTCCGGCCTGGCGGCCTGTTCCACGGTGCTGGAGCTGCTCGATAAGGACAGCCACCTGATCGCGGTGGACGACCTGTACGGCGGCACCTATCGCCTGCTGGAAAAGGTGCGCAGCCGCACCGCCGGCCTGCGCGTCACCTACGTGTCACCGGCGGATCTCGCCGGGCTGGAACAGGCGATCGAGCCGGATACCAAAATGATCTGGGTGGAAACCCCGACCAACCCATTGCTGAAACTGGCAGATCTGAGCGCCATCGCCGCGATCGCTAAAAAGCATCAGCTTATCAGCGTGGCGGACAATACCTTCGCTTCGCCGTATCTGCAGCGTCCACTGGATCTGGGTTTTGACGTGGTGGTGCACTCCGCCACCAAATACCTCAACGGCCACTCCGACGTGGTGGCCGGCGTCGCGGCGGTGGGGGATAACCCGGCGCTGGCTGAACAGCTCGGTTTCCTGCAAAACGCAGTCGGCGGCATTCTCGATCCGTTCAGCAGTTTCCTGACGCTGCGCGGCATCCGCACCCTGGCCCTGCGCATGCAGCGCCACAGCGACAGCGCGCTGCGCATCGCACAGTGGCTGGAGAGCCAGCCGCAGGTGGAAAACGTCTACTATCCCGGCCTGCCGAGCCACCCGCAGCACGCGCTGGCGGCACGCCAGATGACGCGCTTCGGCGGCATGATCGCGGTACGGCTGAAAGGCGACGACGCCTATGCACGCCGGGTCATCAAACGCTCGCGCCTGTTCACCCTGGCGGAAAGTTTGGGGGGTGTGGAAAGCCTGATCAGCCAGCCTTTCAGCATGACGCACGCCTCCATTCCGCTGGAACAGCGCCTGGCAACCGGCATCACGCCGCAGCTGGTGCGCCTGTCGGTGGGGATTGAGGATGTGGAAGATCTGATCGCCGATCTGCAACAGGCGCTGGCAGAATAATCGCCCGCATCAATCGCCATCAGCCCGGCCGGCGCGCCGGGCTTTTTTGTGCCTGATGTTCAGACGCCGGTGACGTCTCGATAAAAGCGCTGCGCCACATCAGGGTGGGAACGGATGCGGCCTTTCAGGTAGTTATACCCCACGTCGCGCAGCAGCGGGTTGAGCGGATCGCTCGCCGGGCCGCGCGCCTGCGCCGCCAGCTGCGGCGGCAGTCGATACAACGGCACCACCGCGTCCAATCGCGCCCCGAGGAAGAAAGCGATCGACAGCCTGTCGCGCCCCGCCGGCGGCGTTTCCACCCGATGCACCGTGGCGCGCAGGTAGCCATTGGTCGCCAGCTCCAGCAGCTCGCCGATGTTCACCACGAAGGTGTCTTCACGTGGCTCTGCGTCGATCCACCGCCCTTCGCTCACCTCCACCTGCAGCCCTTTTTGCTCGTCCTGCAGCAGGAAGCTGAGAAAACCGGAGTCCTTGTGCGCGCCGACGCCCTGTGCGCTGCCGGTAGTGTCCCGCCCCGGGTAGCGAATCAGTTTGATGTGTTCGTTGGGCTTATCGCCGTACAAGCGATCGAAAGCCTGCTCCGGCAGCGACAGTGCCAGAGCGAAAGCGCGCAGCAGCCGCAGCGACATGGCGGTCATCGCCTGCTGCCACTGCAGCAGCAGCGGTTTCAGCGTCGGCAACGCCGCCGGCCACTGGTTTGGCCCCTGCAGGCGCGCCCAGCGCGGGGTGTCGTCAGACAGCGTTAGCGCAGGGCGTTCGGCACCGATATCGAACTGCTCGCGCCAGTCCGGCTCGCCACGCGTCAGCTCCGCCGCCGCCCGGTTGTACCCGCGAAAGTGCGGCGAATGCACCATCTGCACCGCCAATTTGTCCGCTTCCGGCAGCGCGAAAAATTGCCGCGCCCCTTGCTGCAGCCGCGCATTCAGCGCGCCGTCCACGCCGTGCCCACGCAGATAGAAAAAGCCGACGTCGCAGGCCGCCGCGCGCAAATCGTCAAGAAAGGCGCGCCGCCGGCGCGCATCGCCGTCAAGCTGCGAAAGATCCAGCAGCGGCAGCGTCTTCAGCGTCGTCAGATGCGTCATCATGCGGTTCCTCTTCTTCCCCGATCACGATCGGGCTGCCGTACAGGCGAATAATCAACATTGTCTCTCCCCGGCGGGTGGCTGCGTTTGCCTCATAGTTATCACCGCGCTCGCCGGGGCGGCCAATATTGTTGCGTTCTAAGTTATGCAAACGTTCAACAAACTGTCGCAAAACCGTCATCAATGTTTCTTATGCTCTGCGCAATTTCGCCGACGCCGCTGGCTGGCGATGGGCGCTATCCGCTATCCTGTAAACGACCTCATACCCTGCCTGCCGGAGAAATACTGATGGATTTAGCCTTATTCGACCTGGATGAAACCCTGATTGACGATGACAGCGCCAGCCTGTGGATCCGCTGGCTGGTCGGCCAGGGCTTCGCGCCGGCGGAGCTGGAGCTGCAAGAGCAGCAGCTGATGCAGCTCTATTATCAGGGCAAGTTGTCGATGGAGGACTACATGCAGGCCACGCTGGCGCCGCTGACCGGCCTGAGCGTGCAAACCGTGGCCGGCTGGGTGCAACGCTACATTCGCCGCGATATCCTGCCGCGCGTCTACCCCGCCGCCCGTGAGCGCCTGCAGTGGCACCGCGAGCGCGGCGACTGCATCCTGGTGATCTCCGCCACCGGCGAACACCTGGTGACGCCGATCGCCGAACAGCTCGGCGCCGACGATGCGCTGGCGATCGGCGTGGAAATCAGCGACGGCCGCTTCACCGGCAACACCTACGGCACCATGACCTACCAACAGGGCAAAGTGATCCGGCTGCAACACTGGCTGGCGCAGCATCCGCACCTGAAATTCGAACACAGCCACGGCTACAGCGACTCCCTCAACGATAAGGCGATGCTGCAATTCGTCGACAGCGCTACGGTGATCAACCCCGACAGCGAACTGAGCGCGCTGGCGACGGCGCACGGCTGGGAAGTGTGCCGCTGGGAGCGCTGAGCGGCAGGCAAAAAGTGCCCTGCGATGTGACAAAAAGCGCGTTGTGGCGTAGGTATAGAGGGTCCTTAATCCACTAATGGAGTTGTGCAATGCTGACCATTTGGGGTCGTGAGAATTCGAACAACGTCAGGAAGGTGCTGTGGTGCGCCGCCGAACTGGGGCTGAGCTACACCCACATCAACGCCGGCGGCGCGTTCGGCAAGGTGAACGAAGAGAGTTATCGCGCGCTGAATCCAAACGGCCTGGTGCCGCTGCTGCAGGACGATGACTTCGTGCTGTGGGAGTCCAACACCATCGTGCGCTACCTGGCGGCGAAATTCGGCGACGCAACGTTCTATCCGCAAGATCTGCAGGCGCGCGCCGCCGCCGAGAAGTGGATGGATTGGACGACCTCAACCATCGTCCCGGCCTTCACCATCGTCTTTTGGGGCCTGGTGCGCACCGCGCCGGAGTTGCGCGACATGGCGAAAATCGAAGCGGCGATCGCCACGCTGGAAAAACACTTCGACGTCATTGAACAGACGCTGGCACGCCAGCCTTACCTCTCCGGCGATGCATTCGGCTTCGGCGATATTCCGCTCGGCAGCTTCGCCTACGCCTGGTTCGAGATGCCGATCGCCCGCCGTTCACGGCCGAACATGGAGCGCTGGTATCAGCAGCTGCGCGTTCGCCCGGCCTATCAGCGCGGCGTGATGAGCGAACTCACCTGATCGCTGCGGGGCGTTACGACGCCCCGACTTTCAGCAGCTTGCCGTCCCGCTCGTCCGTCAGCAAATACAAATAACCATCCGGCCCGCTGCGCACCTCGCGAATACGCTCGCCGCGGTCACCCAGCAGCCGCTCTTCCGCCACCACCTTGTCGCCTTCCAGCGTCAGGCGAATCAGCTCCTTTTGCGCCAGCGCGCCGATGAACAGCGAGTGCCGCCAGGCGGGGAAGCGCTGCCCGTCATAAAATGCCATGCCGCTCAGGCCGGGCGAAACCCGCCAATAGTGCAGCGGCTGTTCGGTGCCGGGCACCCGATCCCCCTTGGCCTCCGGGATCGGCTGGCCGGAATAATTGATGCCGTAGGTGGCCAGCGGCCAGCCGTAGTTTTTACCCGGCCGCGGGATGTTAAGCTCATCGCCGCCGCGCGGGCCGTGCTCATGTTCCCAGATCGCGCCGCTCCACGGGTTCAGCGCCAACCCCTGCGGATTGCGGTGGCCGTAAGACCAGATCTCCGGCCGTTTGCCGGCTTGGCCAACCCAGGGGTTGTCCGGCGGCACCGCGCCTTCGGCAGTCAGCCGCACCAGCTTGCCCTGCAGCTTATCGGTCTCCTGCGCCGTCGGCCGCTGGTTGTTTTCGCCCAACGCGATAAACAGGTAGCCCTGACGATCGAACGCCAGCTTGCCGCCGAAGTGATTGCCGACCGACAGCTTGGGCAGTTGGCGGAAGATCACCTTGAAGTTTTCCAGCCGTCCGCCGTCTTCGCTCAAACGGCCATAGCCGACCGCCGTGCCGGCTTTGCCGCCCTCGCCCGGTTCGGCGAAGCTGAGGTACACCCGGCGACTGGCGGCGAAGTCGGGCGCCGGCAACACCTCCAGCAGGCCACCCTGTCCCTGGGCATAAACCTGAGGCACGCCGGCGATCGGCGGCGACAGGCCTTTATCCTGCTGCCACAGCCGCAGCCGACCGGGCCGTTCGGTGATAAGCAAGCCTTGTTCCGCCGGCAAAAAGGCCAGCGACCACGGGTGTTCCAGGCCGTCCTGCAGTTGGCTGACCGTCGGCGCGGCGTGCAGCAGGCCGCTGCACAGCAGCAAACCGGCCAGCAAAGTCAATCGGGGCATGGCATCCTCCTGGGGGGAAATGACCCGTTTAGTGTAGCCCACTCAGCGGGCGCGGTCGTTTGCATTACATTTCAACAGGTTGCCTTTTGGCCGCAGTGTGCTTAAGTTAACGCATCACCCAGGAGGAATCATGGACATTACCGTTACCGACGCGATTGATGAACACACCCTCGATGCAATCAGGCAAGGCCTGCGCGCTTACAACCTGCCGCATATCGACGCCCGTCACCGCAAGCCGCTCAGCGTCTATGCGCGCGACGAGGCCGGCACGGTGATCGGCGGGCTGACCGCCGAAACCTGGGGCAACTGGCTGAGCGTCGAGTGGCTGTGGGTGGCGGACTCCCAGCGCGGCAGCGGCCTCGGCGGCCGGTTGATGCGTGCCGCCGAACACGAGGCGCAGGCGCGCGGCTGCCGCTACGCTCGCCTGGATACCTTCAGCTTCCAGGCGCGGCCGTTCTACGAAAAACTCGGCTATCAGCTGCAAATGACGCTGAAAGATTATCCGGTGGAACATGAGTGTTATTTTCTCACCAAAACTCTGACTGATTAATGGATGGACGGATGGACGGATGGACAGCAAAAGCATGGTGGTGAACTGTGTAGCGTACAAAGCCGGCCAACGGCTGGGCGAAGTGACCATCGACGATATCAGCGAGGTGGTCAAACAGCCGGACACCTTTGTCTGGCTGGGGCTTCGGCAGCCGGAGCCGGCGTTTATGCGCAAGGTGCAGGAGGAGTTCGGCCTGCACGATTTGGCGATCGAAGACGCGCTGTGCGCACACCAGCGGCCGAAGCTGGAAACCTACGGCGACTCGCTGTTCATCGTGGTGAAAACCGCGCAGTGGGGCGAGCACGACGAAATCGAATACGGTGAAACCCACTTCTTCGTCGGCAAAAACTTTCTGGTGACGGTGCGCCACGGCGCCTCGCCCAGCTACGCGCCGATCCGCGCCAAGGCGGAAGAGAACCGCAAGCAGATGTGCCGCGGGCCGGGCTTTGCCCTCTATTCGGTATTGGACTTTGTGGTGGACAACTACCGCAGCGTGGTGGCGCGTTTCGAGAGCACCATTGAGAACATCGAAGCCAACATGTTCCAATCGGAGTTCGATCAGGCGGCGATCGAGAACGTCTATACCCTGCGCCGTCATCTGCTGGCGCTGCGCAACGCCGCGCTGCCGATGGATGAAATCTGCAACCAGCTGATCCGCCTGCACGAAGAGGTGATCCCGAAAGAGCTGCGCGCCTACGTGCGCGACGTGCAGGATCACGCGCATCAGGTGGTCAGCAATATCGACGACATGCGTGAAATGCTGACCAACGCCATGCACGTCAACCTGGCGCTGGTGACGGTCAAACAGAACGAAGTGGTGAAACGGCTGGCGGGCTGGGGCGCGATTTTGGCCATCCCGACGGTGGTCTTCAGCCTGTACGGCATGAACTTCGCCGACATGCCGGAGCTGAAGTTCCCGTGGGCCTATCACGCCACGCTGGGTGTGACCGCCGTCGGCTGCATTTTCCTGTATCAGAAGCTGAAGAAATCGGGCTGGCTGTAAACGCCAAAGCGATAGGTTACCCGCCGGTGAAAACCCGCTGCGGGGCAACCTGCCTCATCGCTTCAATACAGCATCGGCCGCCGATCGCGATGCACGTGATTGTGACGGCCGATGTGCTTGTCATCGGCCGCGCCGATATCCATCGATGCCAGCACCATGCCTTCGCCCGCCAGGCCCTGCGTCATTGGATAGCCGTCGGCATCGACGATCACCGAGCCGCCGATCCACGCAACGCCGCGCTCCGTTTCGCAACGGTCGCACACCGCGATGAACAGCCGATTGACGGCGGCGTTGGCCTGCGCCTTCACCATTTCCGCCGGTCGTTCCCCCTGCGGACGCGGCGCCAGCGGCCAGTTGACCGGCGCGCACAGCAGCTGAGCACCGGCCAGCGCCGGCAGCCGCACCCACTCCGGGAATTCGAGATCGTAGCAGATCATCACCGCCAACCGGCCGAAGCGGGTCTCGATGACCGGCGGCGGCCGATCGCCGGCGGTAAAGATGGTACTCTCTTCGTGCCACAGGTGCGCTTTGCGATAAATCGCCCTCACCCCCAGCGCATCGATCAATGCCGCGCTGTTGGCCACCTCGCCATCGGACAGGCGCTCGCAGAAACCAGCGACGATCGCCACATCCAACTCTCGCGCCAGGGCTCCCCACAGGCTGAGGCTAGGCCCGTCTTCGGCCTCAGCCAACGCCCGCGCCTCCGCCTTATCGCGCAGCACGTAGCCGCTGTTCACCAATTCCGGCAGTACGATGACGTTGGCGCCGCGCTGCGCCGCCTGGCGGATCGCCTGGGCAGACAGCGCCCGATTATGTTCCGCTTCCCCTACCCGCAGCGCTAACTGGCAGCATGCGACGCTGATCTTCCCCATGACTCATCCCTCACCGTTAAACCGACTGGGCGGCGATGCGCCCAGCTCCCCAGTAAATCAGTAAAGACGCCGTGTTAAAAGCCGGGATCGCGCCTTAACGTTCGGTTTGAGCCTGCAGCTGCACCGCCGGGCGACTCAACAGGCTGCCCAGCACGAAGGCGACGCCGCCCCCCAGCAGCCCGCCGTAGATTGGGCTGTTGGCATCAATGCCGTGCCAGACCATCAGCCCCACCACACACAGGCTGCCGGTCAGCATGCTGGCAATGGCGCCGGCGCTGGTAGCGCGCGGCCAGAAGATCGCCCCCACCAGCGGGATCAGCATGCCGCCCACCAGCAGGTTATAGGCCAGAGTCAACGCCGCCAGCACGTCGCGCACCACAAACGCCAGCCCCAGCATGACCGCACCCATGAAAAGCGTGGTGAAGCGTCCGGCGGCCAATCCGCCGGAAGGCTTACGGCGAATGGCCGGCAATACGTCCTCCAACGCGATGGTGGAAGAGGCCAGCAGGCAGGCGCTGGCGGTGGACATCAGCGCCGCCAACGCCGCGGCGGCCACCAGCCCGCTGACGCCGACCGGCAACACCGCCTGCGCAATGGCGGCAAAGGCACCGTCGGTGTTGCTGAGCGACGGAAGTACGATCTTGCCGGCCATACCGATCAACGCGCCGGTCACGCCGTACAGCACGCAATAGACGCCCACACCCAGCCCGGCGAAGCGTGCCACGTTGGCGCTGCGGGCGGTGAACACCCGCTGCCAGATGTCCTGGCCGATCAAAATGCCGAAGAAGTAGATCAGGAAGAACACCAAAATGGTGTCCAACCCGATCGACGACAGCCGGTAGTAACCGGCGGGCAGTAAGCTGGTGAACGCCTCCCAGCCGCCGGCCTTGACGATGCTCATCGGCATCAGCACCAGCATCATGCCGACGGTCATGATGATGAACTGAATGATGTCGGTCAGCGTCAGCGACCACATGCCTCCCAGCGTCGAATACAGCACCACCAGCCCGCCGCCGAGCAGAATAGACGCGCTGAACGACAGGCCGAACATCACCTGCATCACGCTGCCGATGGCGATGATCGAGGTCACCGCCACCATCAGATCATACGCCAGCATGATCGCGCCGCTGGTGACCCGCGCCGCAGGGTGATAGCGCCGCGACAGCACCTGGCTGACGGTATAGAGCTTCAGCTTGAGCAGCGGCTTGGCCAGCACCAGGCTCAGCACTACAATGCCCAGTCCAAGCGCGCCGCACAGCCAGACGCCGGAGATGCCGTAGGTGTAGCCGAGTTTGACGCTGCCGATGGTCGACGCGCCGCCGAGCACCACCGCCGACAGCGTGCCCAGATACAGCCCCGGCCCCAGATTGCGCCCGGCGACCAGATACGCCTCTTTGGAATTGGCGCGACGAATGCCCATCCACCCCACCGCGCCTATCACCAGAAAGTAAAACACCACGACCAGCAGATCGAGATTCATGGCTACCTCCACTCCGTTGTTATTGTTATCAGGGGCCCCGACGCAACCGCTCCGCCGGTAGGGTCAGCGCACCGGCCTCAGCGGACCGGCAGCACGCACAACATTTCAAACAGCAGGTTGGCGGCCAGCAGCGCGGTGTTGCCGGAGCGATCGTAAGGCGGCGACACCTCCACCACGTCGCCGCCCACCAGCTTCAGCCCGTGGCAGCCGCGCACGATCTCCAGCCCCTGCCAGACCGACAGTCCGCCGACCTCCGGCGTGCCGGTGCCCGGCGCAAAGGCCGGATCCAGCCCGTCGATATCGAAGCTGAGGTAAACCGGCGCATTGCCCATCTGTTCGCGGATCTCTGCCATCAGCGGCGTCAGCGACTGGTGCCAGCAGGCCTCGGCCGGCACCACGCGGAAGCCCTGGCGGCGCGACCAGTCGAAGTCATCCGCCGCATAACCGCTGCCGCGCAGGCCAATCTGCACCACCTTTTCCGGCGCCAGCAGCCCCTCCTCGAACGCGCGGCGGAAGGTGGTGCCGTGCGCCAGCTGTTCGCCGAACATCTCCTCATTGGTGTCGGAATGCGCATCGACGTGGATCAGCCCGACCGGGCCATGCCGACGGGCGACGGCGCGCAGCACCGGCAGCGTCAGCGTGTGGTCGCCGCCGAGCGTCAACGGCATGCAGCCGTGCGCCAGGATCTCGTGGTAAGCCGCCTCGATGCGCTGCACGCTGTCCGCCAGGCTGTAAGGGTTGATGGCGACATCCCCCAGATCGGCCACCTGCAGCCGTTCGAACGGGGCGGAGCCGGTGCCCATGTTGTAAGGGCGGATCATCACCGACTCCTGGCGGATCTGGCGCGGGCCATAGCGGGTGCCGCTGCGGTTGGAGGTGCCGATATCCAGCGGAATGCCGACAAAGGCGGCATCCAGACCGCGTGCCTGTTCGGCGGCTGGCAGGCGCATCATGGTGGGGAGGCCGGCAAAGCGCGGCATGTCGTTGCCGCTTTGGGGTTGGTTCAGCATGGCGTTTCCTTGTCTTGATCTGCGATGAATTGAAACATTTGAGCAACATTCGCAGACTACCCCGTTGGCTACCTCGGCTACCATTCCCGCTTTTACATGTAAACATCGGAAAACGCGATGTAACTAACCCATTGAAGTATTGATTTTTATTTCAATTTCATGCCATAAGGAAGGCCATATTTTCAGCGCGGCACCTATTTCTTCGATGTTAAAAATGGGTTAACCGGCCGACGTTTTGCGGAGGGGGAGATGCTCACCAACCTAAGCGATATCGATCTGAAACTGCTGCGGGTGTTCGTCGCGGTGGCGGAAGCCCAGGGCGTCAGCGCCGCGCAGGAAGCGCTGCTGATGAACCAATCCACCATCAGCACCCACTTGGCCTCGCTGGAAACCCGGCTGGGTTTTCGTCTGTGTCAACGCGGCCGATCCGGTTTCCGGCTGACGCCCAAGGGCGAACGCATGCTGATCGCCTGCCGCTCGCTGTTCAACGCCGCCCGCGACTTCACCCGGGTCAGCCAATCGCTGAACGGCCTGCTGACCGGCGATCTGCAGATCGGTCTGGTGGATAATCTGGTTTCGCTGCCGGGCAACCCGTTCAGCCAGGCCATCAAACACTTCCAGCGCCGACATCAGGATGTGCAATTGCAGTGCCGCATCTGTTCGCCGAACGAGATTGAGCAAGGGCTGCTGCACCGGCAGCTCGATCTGGGCATCGGTTACTTCGGCCAACAGCTGGAGGCGTTGCGCTATCAACCGTGGCTGGAGGAGACGCAGGCGATCTACTGCAGCGCGGATCACCCGCTGTTCGCGGTGGAGGCCCCCGATCGCGAGCAGATTGAAAACGCACGCTGGGTCAAGCGCGGCTACCTGCTGGCGCAGCAGCTGTGCCCGATCGCGCCGCCTCACCTGGCTGCGGTGGCCCACCATATGGAAAGCGTCGCCCATCTGGTGCTGAGCGGCTCCTGTCTTGGCTATCTGCCCACCCACTACGCGGCGCGCTGGGTGGAACAGGGGCTGCTGCGGCAGCTGGGCGGCGCGGCGCTCTCTTACCGCGCCACGCTCAGCCTGGTCAGCCGCCCTGTCCAGCCCGACGAGGCGTTGAACGCGCTGCTGGAAGATTTGGCGCGCGCCGCACGCCAATCGCCTCATCGCTGAGAGGCCAGCGCCCGATTCATGGCAAACAACGTGCCGGTTAAAGACAGGATGAGGAGCCCGATGATGGCCCAGGCAAAAGAGGTCACCCCGCCCTTGTCGAGCAGCATACCGCCGATCGCGCCACCGGCGGCCACGGCGGTATTCCAGCCCGTCGTATACATGGACTGCGCAACGTCGGCCGCGCGTCCGGAAAGGCGTGACAATGCCGTCTGCGTGAGGGTGGCGAAACCGCCGAAAGCCGCGCCCCACAAGGCGACCGCGAGATAAACCATCGGGGCTATCCGTCCCCCACTCCCCAGCAGCACGGCGGCGAGGGCAAAGGTGACGATGCTCATTACCGTAAGAGATTGGACTCGTCGATCGACCAGCATCCCGGCGACGCCCAATCCGGCAATCGCGCCCAGCCCGAAGATAAACAGCACGATATCGACCCGCTCGGATAACCCCGACGGCTTGAGGAAAGGCTCCAGGTAGATATACAGAATGTTGTGGGCAACGATGAAGGTGAACACCACGAACAGCACGGCGCGGATCCCGCATTGCAAGAATACGCCGCTCAGAGACGGGCGATGGGCCTTAGCCTGGCCGGGGAAATCCGGCACGATGGCGATGATCCACACCACGAGCATCAGCGCCATCACCGTCATCAGACCAAAGGCGCCCTGCCAGCCGATGGCTCGGCCAAGCAACGTGCCGAGCGGTACGCCAAGCACCAGCGCCAGGGTGGCACCGGCGCCGGAGATCGCAATAGCGCGGCCGCCAAGATGGGCCGGTGACATGCGCACGGCGTAACCGGCCAGCAAGGACCAAACGATGCCGCCGAAAACGCCGGCGAAGAAACGCGTCGCCAATGAGACGTGGTAATCATGCGACAGCGCCGTGACGAGGTTAACGATGGCAAAACCACCGATCGCGCTCAAGAGCAAGGGGCGGCGCCGCATGCCCTGCGTCAATGCAGTGAGCGGAATGGCGGCGACCAACGCCCCCACCGCATAGGCGGTGATGAACTGCCCCGCCAGACTTTCAGATACGTTCAAATCGCCCGCTATCGAAGAAAGCACGCCCGCGGGCATGATCTCGGTCAGCAGCGTGATGAAAGCGGCCATCGCCAATGCCAGCAGGCCCCCCAGCGGCAACCGCTCGCTGCTCCCGGCAGGCGCAGATATCGTCGTTTGATTCATCAATCACTCCCCATTCAAAGATCTTTCCGCCCATTGCGGATGACGTTTGCATCATGCTGCCCACTCGCCGATAAAAGAAAAACAGGCTAAAGTGAACAACACTCATGACATAAAGGTCATCAATAGAATGGAAGCCTATGGAAAGCTTGGGTTCTCTCGACGTTTTCGTGCGGGTCAGTGAAAGCCGCAGTTTCACGGCGGCCGGGCAACAGTTGGGGATCTCCGCGTCGGCGGTCAGCAAAACCATCGCCCGGCTGGAGGAACGGCTCAGCGTGCGGTTGTTTCACCGTTCCACCCGCACGGTCAACCTGACGCCGGAAGGCGCCTTGTTCCTGGAAAGGTGCCGACGCATTTTGAGCGAGGTGAAAGAGGCGGAAGCCGAACTGTTGCAAACGCGGGGAACGCCTCAGGGCAAGCTGCGCATCAGTCTCCCGTCGCTGGGCACGCTTTTCATGCCAAAACTGGGGGACTTCAAGCGCCGCTATCCTGAGATCGAGCTGGATATTGATTATTCGGATCGGCTGGTTGACGTGATTGAGGAAGGTTTCGATGCCGTTATCCGCAGCGGAACCCCGAGTGACTCGCGGCTGGTTGCCCGCCGGCTGGGTGCCTGCCGCAAGGTTTTCGTTGGTTCGCCGGGCTATTTCAGCAAAGCGGGTATGCCGTGCAAACCCGAGGATCTGACAAGCCATGCCCGTTTGCATTATCGATTTCCCAGCACCGGCAAACTGGATGTTTGGCCGCTGGGAGACAAAACGGAGATGATCCCCGAACGGCCGGCCAGCATGGTGACAAACACTCTCGATCCGCAGGTGTGCTTCGCGGAACAAGGGCTAGGCATTGCTTATTTGCCGGAGATCGCCGTGCGCAGACAGCTGGAACAGGGCAGCCTGGTGACGGTTCTGGATGAATACAACCGCGAGAACATGGTTTTTCATGTCCTCTGGCCGTCGGGCCGCCACCTGTCAGTCAAAATCAGGCTGTTCGTCGACTTTGTGACGAGCCACCTTTTCCCGCTTTAAACGACGTGTGCCGCCTTAACTGACCGGCATGCGCGCCGGATCGGGATACTGGTACTCAAAACCCAGCTCGTTGCAGATGCGGTTGCCGTCCACCAGACGTTCATCCTGCTCCGCTTCGTCGGCGAACTGCGGCGGCTCCAGGTGCAGCTGCTCGGCCAGCGCCGGATAAAATTCGCGTTTGGCCGGATGACGCGGCGCGCACAGGTTGTACACGTGGCCGCCCTTCGGCAGCTTCAGCAGCAGTTGGATGGCAGCGATGACGTCGTCCTGGTGCACCAGATTCACCCCCTGCGAACCGCCCTTCACGTCGAGTTTTCCCGCCAGGAAGCGGCCGGGGTGGCGATCGGCGCCCACCAGCCCCGCCAGCCGCAGAATGTCCACCGAGGTGTTCGGCAATTCATGCAGCCAGCGCTCCAGCTCGGCCAGCACCCGGCCCGATGGCGAGACCGGCCGCAGCGGCGACTCTTCGCGCAGCGTGCCGGCGGTTTCGCCGTACACCGAAGTGGAACTGGTGAAGATCACCCGCGGCACGCCGAAGGCCATCGCGCTGTCCACCAGCATGCGCACCGCATTGAAATAGTTCTCGCTGCCTTCGACGGTGCGGCGAGCGGGCAGCGTCACCACCAGCGCGTCCACGCGCAGCAGCGATTCCAGATCGTCCGGATCGCACACCAGCTCGGGCGTCAGCTCCAGTTGATAGCATTCGATGCCGCTCATGCGCGCGGCCTCGACGCCGTCCGGGGTGGTTTTACTGCCGACCACGTCATACCCGCGGCCCATCAACGACAGCGCCAACGGCATGCCCAGCCAACCCAAACCAATAATGGCTACCTTTTTCATCCTCTTCCTCTCCTGAAGATCGCAGCGCCTACCCCTAAGGCTACGCCACTGTGCACGGCGATACAATCTGCCCGGCTTAAGGTTAGGTAAAGCCGTCTGTGGCTAATAACCTAACCTGTTTCAATAAATTAAATTTATGACGTTAAAAAAGGGTTGCGCGGTGGACAGCGGATAGTTTAGCTTAATTGGCATACGGTTTTTACCGGCTTTGATTAGAGAAAACATCATGACACGCGTTCAGTTCAACCACCATCATCACCATCACCCTGACTAGTCTTTCAGGCGATGTGTGCTGGAAGACGGTTTGTTAATCTTCCAGTGGCGCGCAGAACGCAAGAGAGAGCCCTCGGAAGATTTCTTCCGAGGGTTTTTTTTTGGCTCCGGACAGACAGAAAGAATAGTTTTTACAATAAATTCATAAAATTACAGATTAAACAGAGGTTACCATGCTGGACAAGACACGTTTACGGATCGCAATGCAGAAGTCGGGCCGCCTGAGCGATGAATCCCAGGAGCTGCTGGCGCGCTGCGGCATCAAGATCAACCTGCAGCAACAGCGCCTGATCGCCTTCGCCGAGAACATGCCGATCGATATCCTGCGCGTGCGCGACGACGACATTCCGGGCCTGGTTATGGACGGCGTGGTCGATCTGGGCATCATCGGCGAAAACGTGCTGGAAGAAGAGCTGCTCAGCCGCCGCGCTCAGGGCGAGGACCCGCGTTACTTCACCCTGCGCCGCCTCGATTTCGGCGGCTGCCGCCTGTCGCTGGCCACCCCGCTCGACGCCGAATACGCCGGCCCGCAAAGCCTGCAGGACGCCCGCATCGCCACCTCTTACCCGCACCTGCTGAAGCAATACCTCGACAAGCAGGGCGTGCGCTTTAAATCTTGCCTGCTGAACGGCTCGGTGGAAGTGGCACCGCGCGCCGGCCTGGCCGACGCCATCTGCGATCTGGTTTCCACCGGTGCCACGCTGGAGGCCAACGGCCTGCGCGAAGTGGAAGTGATCTACCGCTCCAAGGCCTGCCTGATCCAGCGCGACGGCGACATGCCGGAAGCCAAACAGCAGCTGATCGATCGCCTGATGACCCGCATTCAGGGCGTGATCCAGGCACGTGAATCCAAATACATCATGCTGCACGCGCCGAGCGAGAAGCTGGACGAGATCGTCGCGCTGCTGCCGGGCGCCGAGCGCCCGACCATTCTGCCGCTGGCCGGCGCGCAGAACCGCGTGGCGATGCACATGGTGAGCAGCGAAACCCTGTTCTGGGAAACCATGGAAAAACTGAAAGCGCTCGGCGCCAGCTCGATTCTGGTGCTGCCGATTGAAAAGATGATGGAGTAACGCCATGTCGACCTTCAACACGCCGATCGATTGGGCAACGTGCAGCGCCGAACGCCAGGCCGAGCTGCTGATGCGCCCGGCAATCGCCGCTTCCGACAGCATCACCCGCACGGTGAGCGAGATCCTCGACAACGTGAAGGCCAACGGCGATCGGGCGCTGCGCGACTACAGCGCCCGTTTCGACAAGGCGGAAGTCGCCGCGCTGCGCGTCAGCGCCGAGCAGATCGCCGCCGCCTGCGCCCGATTGGGCGATGACATCAAACAGGCGATGGCGGTGGCCGTCGCCAACGTGGACACCTTCCACAACGCGCAGCGACTGCCGCCGGTAGACGTCGAAACGCAGCCGGGCGTGCGCTGCCAGCAGGTGACCCGCCCAATCGACTCGGTGGGCCTGTATATTCCCGGTGGATCGGCGCCGCTGTTCTCCACCGTGCTGATGCTGGCGACGCCGGCGCGCATCGCCGGTTGTCGCCGGGTGGTGCTGTGCTCGCCGCCGCCGATCGCCGATGAGATCCTGTATGCGGCGCAGCTGTGCGGCGTGCAGGAAGTGTTTCAGGTCGGGGGCGCGCAGGCGATCGCCGCCCTGGCGTTCGGCACCGAAAGCGTACCGCGCGTGGCGAAAATCTTCGGGCCGGGCAACGCCTTCGTGACCGAAGCCAAGCGGCAGGTCAGCCAGCGCCTCGACGGCGCGGCTATCGACATGCCGGCCGGCCCTTCGGAGGTGCTGGTGATCGCCGACGCCGGCGCCACCCCGGCGTTCGTCGCTTCCGATCTGCTGTCGCAGGCCGAACATGGCCCGGATTCGCAGGTGATCCTGCTGACGCCGGACGCGGCAATGGCGCAGGCAGTGGCCGAAGCGGTGGAAAGCCAGCTGGCCGAGCTGCCGCGCGCCGAGACCGCCCGCCAGGCACTGGCGAGCAGCCGCCTGATCGTGGCGCGCGATCTGCCAGAGTGCGTGGCCATCAGCAACCGCTACGGCCCGGAGCACCTGATCATTCAGACCCGCAATGCGCGCGAGCTGGTGGACGGCATCACCAGCGCCGGTTCGGTGTTCCTCGGCGACTGGTCGCCGGAGTCCGCCGGCGATTACGCCTCCGGCACCAACCACGTGCTGCCGACCTACGGCTACACCGCCACCTGCTCCAGCCTGGGGCTGGCCGATTTTCAAAAACGCATGACGGTGCAGGAGCTGACGCCGCAGGGCTTCAGCAACCTGGCCGCCACCATCGAGACGCTGGCTGCCGCCGAGCAGCTGATCGCCCACAAGAACGCCGTGACCCTGCGCGTCGCCGCCCTGAAGGAGCAAGCATGAGCATCGAGAAACTGGCGCGCGCCAACGTTCGCGAGCTGACCCCTTATCAATCGGCGCGCCGCCTCGGCGGTAAGGGCGATGTGTGGCTCAACGCCAACGAATACCCGATCGCGCCCGAGTTCCAGCTGACCGCGCAAACCTTCAACCGCTATCCGGAGTGCCAGCCGGCGTTGGTGATCGAACGCTACGCCGCCTACGCCGGGGTGAAGAAAGAGCAGGTGCTGGTCAGCCGCGGCGCCGATGAAGGCATCGAGCTGCTGATCCGCGCCTTCTGCGAGCCGGGTAAAGACGCCATTCTGTTCTGCCCGCCGACCTACGGCATGTACGCCGTCAGCGCCGAAACCTTCGGCGTGGAGCGCCGCACCGTGGCCGCCAAAGAAGACTGGCAGCTGGATCTGCCGGCCATCGCAGACAGCATGGACAACGTGAAGCTGATCTACGTCTGCAGCCCGAACAACCCGACCGGCAACCTGATCGACCCTGACTCTCTGCGCAGCCTGCTGGAGCTGGCCAAAGGCAAGGCCATCGTCGCGGTGGACGAAGCCTATATCGAGTTTTGCCCGCAGGCCTCGGTGGCCGGGTGGTTGAGCGACTATCCGCACCTGGCTATCCTGCGCACGCTGTCGAAGGCCTTTGCGCTGGCAGGCCTGCGCTGCGGCTTTACGCTCGCCAACGAAGATCTGATCGCCCTGCTGCTGAAGGTGATCGCGCCTTACCCGCTTTCGACGCCGGTGGCGGATATCGCCGCGCAGGCGCTCAGCGAAGAAGGTATCCGCGCCATGCGCCAGCGCGTCACCGACATCGCCGCCACCCGCAGCTGGCTGCAGCAACAGCTGGAAAAATGCGCCTGCGTCGAGCAGGTTTTCGCCAGCGACAGCAATTACCTGCTGGCCCGCTTCACCGCCTCAAGTAATGTGTTTAAAAGCTTGTGGGATCAGGGCATTATCTTACGAGACCAAAACAAACAGCCCGGGTTGTCCGGCTGCCTGCGCATCACCATAGGCACCCGCGACGAATGTCAACGCGTGGTGGACGCCTTGTCCGCCCTGCCCGGCGCCAACCAGACTCGCCAGGAGCCAATGTGAGCCAAAAAATCCTCTTTATCGATCGTGACGGCACGCTGATCGCCGAGCCACCGGAAGATTTCCAGGTTGACCGCCTGGACAAGCTGGCGCTCGAGCCGGACGTGATCCCTTCCCTGCTGGCGCTGCAACAGGCGGGGTATCAGCTGGTGATGATCACCAATCAGGATGGGCTCGGCACCGCCAGTTTCCCGCAGGAAACCTTCGATCCGCCGCACAACCTGATGATGCAGATCCTCAGCTCACAGGGCATTCAGTTCGCCGATGTGCTGATCTGCCCGCACCTGCCGGCGGACAACTGCGACTGCCGCAAGCCGAAAACCGCGCTGGTGAAGGGTTACCTCGAACCCGGTGTGCTGAATACCGCCCACAGCTACGTGATCGGCGATCGGCCGACCGACGTGCAACTGGCGGAAAACATGGGCATCCAGGGGCTGCGCTACCAACGCGGCGTGCTGGGCTGGAAAGAGATCGTGCGCCAGCTGACCCTGCGCGATCGCCACGCGCGGGTTAACCGCGTGACCAAAGAGACGCAGATCGACGTCAACGTCTGGCTGGATCGCGAAGGCGGCAGCAAGATCAAAACCGGCGTCGGCTTCTTCGACCACATGCTGGATCAGATCGCCACCCACGGCGGCTTTCGCATGGAGATCGACGTCAAAGGCGATCTGTATATCGACGATCACCACACGGTGGAGGACACCGGTCTGGCGCTGGGCGAAGCGCTGAATAAGGCGCTCGGCGACAAGCGCGGCATCGCCCGCTTCGGTTTCGTGCTGCCGATGGACGAATGCCTGGCGCGCTGCGCGCTGGATATCTCCGGCCGCCCGCACCTGGAGTACAAGGCCGAGTTCAACTATCAGCGCGTCGGCGATCTCAGCACCGAAATGGTCGAGCACTTCTTCCGTTCGCTCTCTTACACCATGGGCTGCACGCTGCACCTGAAGACCAAGGGCAAAAACGACCACCACCGGGTCGAGAGCCTGTTCAAAGTGTTTGGCCGCACGCTGCGCCAGGCGATCCGCGTCGAGGGCAATACTCTGCCGAGCTCGAAAGGAGTGCTGTGATGAACGTGGTGATTTTGGATACCGGCTGCGCCAACCTGGCCTCCGTCACCTACGCGGTGCGGCGCCTGGGCTATCAGCCGGAGGTGAGCCGCGATCCGGAGATCGTGCTGCGCGCCGACAAGCTGTTCCTGCCGGGCGTCGGTACCGCACAGGCGGCGATGGATCAACTGCGCGAGCGCGATCTGATCGAACTGATCAAGGCCTGCACGCAGCCGGTGCTGGGCATCTGCCTCGGCATGCAGCTGCTGGCGGCCAGCAGCGAAGAGAACGGCGGCGTGACCACGCTCGGCCTCATCGATACGCCGGTCAAGCAGATGACCGACTTCGGCCTGCCGCTGCCGCACATGGGCTGGAACCAGGTGTCCGCGCAGGCGGGCCACCATCTGTTCCGCGGCATCGATGACGGCGCCTACTTCTATTTCGTTCACAGCTACGCGATGCCGATATGCCCCAGCACCATCGCCCAGGCGAACTACGGCGAGCCCTTCACCGCCGCCGTGCAAAAAGACAACTTCTTCGGCGTGCAGTTTCATCCAGAACGTTCTGGAGCGGCCGGCGCGCAACTGTTGAAAAACTTTCTGGAGATGTAGGCAGCATGATTATTCCGGCTTTGGATTTGATCGACGGCAACGTGGTGCGTTTGCATCAGGGCGATTACGGCCAACAGCGCGACTACGGCAACGATCCGCTGTTGCGCCTGCAGGACTATCAACAACAGGGCGCCCAGGTGCTGCACCTGGTCGATCTGACCGGTGCCAAAGATCCGGCCGCGCGCCAGATCCCGCTGCTGCGCAAGCTGCTGGCGGGGGTTGACGTGCCGGTGCAGGTCGGCGGCGGCATTCGCAACGAGCAGGACGTCAGCGCCCTGCTGGAGGCCGGCGCCACGCGCGTGGTGATCGGCTCCACCGCGGTGAAACAGCCGCAGTTAGTGCAGAGCTGGTTCGAGCGCTACGGCGCCGACGCGCTGGTGCTGGCGCTGGACGTGCGCATCGACGCGCAGGGCGTGAAACGCGTGGCCATCAGCGGCTGGCAGGAGGATTCCGACGCCACGCTTGAACAGGTGGTGGAGCAGTTCCTGCCCTATGGGCTGAAGCACGTATTGTGCACCGACATTTCCCGCGACGGTACGCTGGCCGGTTCCAACGTGGCGCTGTATCACGAGATCAGCCGCCGTTATCCGCAGGTGGCCTTCCAGGCCTCGGGCGGCATCGGCAATCTGGACGACATCGCCCAACTGCGCGGCAGCGGCGTTGCCGGCGTGATCGTGGGGCGTGCCCTGCTGGAAGGTAAATTTAGCGTTGAGGAGGCGATCGCATGCTGGCAAAACGGATAATCCCGTGCCTGGATGTTAAAGACGGGCAAGTGGTGAAAGGCGTGCAGTTCCGCAACCACGAAATCATCGGCGACATCGTGCCGCTGGCGCAGCGCTATGCGCAAGAAGGTGCGGACGAGCTGGTGTTTTACGATATCACCGCCTCGAGCGACGGCCGGGTGGTGGACAAAAGCTGGGTATCGCGCGTGGCGGAGGTGATTGATATCCCGTTCTGCGTCGCCGGCGGCATTAAAAGCGCCGAGGACGCCAGCCAGATCCTGTCTTTCGGCGCCGACAAGATTTCGATCAACTCGCCGGCGCTGGCCGATCCTGAGCTGATTAGCCGCCTGGCGGAACGCTTCGGCGTGCAGTGCATCGTGGTAGGCATCGACACCTGGTTCGACAGTGAAACCGGCAAGTATCACGTCAACCAATATACCGGCGATGAGAGCCGCACCCGCATCACCCAGTGGGAAACCCTCGACTGGGTACAGGAAGTGCAGCGCCGCGGCGCCGGTGAGATCGTGCTGAACATGATGAACCAGGACGGCGTGCGCAACGGTTACGATCTGCAGCAGCTGCGCCTGGTGCGCGAGGCCTGCAAGGTGCCGCTGATCGCCTCCGGCGGCGCGGGCACCATGGAGCACTTCCTGGAAGCGTTCCGCGATGCGGACGTCGACGGCGCGCTGGCGGCGTCGGTGTTCCACAAACAAATCATCAATATCGGCGAACTGAAAAGGTTCCTGGTTGAACAAGGCGTGGAGATTCGCGTGTGCTGACAGAACAACAGAGAAACCAGCTGGACTGGGAAAAAACCGACGGCCTGATGCCGGCCATCGTGCAGCACGCCGTTTCCGGCGAAGTGCTGATGCTGGGTTACATGACGCCGGAGGCGCTGGCGACCACCGAACAGAGCGGTAACGTCACCTTCTTCTCGCGCACCAAGCAGCGTCTGTGGACCAAAGGGGAAAGCTCCGGCCATTTTCTCAAGGTGATCAGCATCACGCCGGACTGCGATAACGACACGCTGCTGGTATTGGCCAACCCGAACGGCCCGACCTGCCACCTGGGCAACAGCAGCTGCTTCCACCCAGCCGCCAGCGATTGGACATTCCTCTATCAGCTGGAGCAGCTGTTGGCGGAGCGCAAGCACGCCAGCCCGGACAGCTCGTACACCGCCAGCCTGTACGCCAGCGGCACCAAGCGCATCGCGCAGAAGGTCGGGGAGGAAGGTGTGGAAACCGCGCTGGCCGCCACGGTCAACGATCGCGAAGAGCTGACCAACGAAGCTTCGGACCTGATCTATCACCTGCTGGTGCTGCTGCAGGACCAGGATCTGGATCTGAGCGCGGTGATCGGCCGGCTGCGCGAGCGGCATCAGAAATAGCCACCACCGACAGGGCTCGACTTTCGTTGGGTTCTGTCCTTTACACACCATAAAATTTTCACAGATGCCTCACATTTTAAAAATATCTTGCTTCATCAAATTATTTTTGGTTTAAAATTAGATTAGGCCTACAACAATTTAGGATTGGCAACTATGGGAAGTGAGAAACTTTCATGCTTCGAAAGCATGGGTGATAATTGCGAGTTTGGTTTCTATTTGCGTAAAAAAGGCATCGAGAGCGGTAGTTTATTCCGCTGGTCGCTCATCAAGGAACACCAGGATCTTCTCAATCTCATTTCCAGTGATTTTAACGGATTCTACCAGTATCATAATCTCCAGCCCACATGGAGAAATATGCTGATTGATAAATCGAACGGCGTTATATTCCATACTGAGCTCTTTAGTCAACAGTTTGGTGAGCGCTGGGAGTTTGAAGATGATGAGGATAAAAGAAAGGAAAAATACCTGATAGAGAAGGGAAAAATCGATTATCTGGTTAACAAATTCTACAATTCCCTAAAAGAAGGAAATAGAGTTTTTGTTATCAAAAAGAATAATAATCAAATTGATATGTCTGTCATGGAAGAATTGGCAAATAAACTCAATCAATCTGGTAAAGCCAAGATATTAGTAGTATTTCAAAGCGATGACAAAAACAAGCTTGGCGAGGTTGAACGTTATGACGATAACATATTAATTTCTTACATAGATCGCTTTGCAGATTATAGTCAAGCCGACGACATTTCAATTGAAGGTTGGGATAAAATCATCAATAACGTAACAAAGATACTGTGATTTTTGTAAAAACGCCGCATATTGCGGCGTTTTTTTCTTAGCGTCCGCGAAGAGTATTAAATACTTTCCTTGCGACACGATAGAAGAAACCTCTTTTATTTACAGCGGCATACAGTGCATTAAATCGATCATGTGCCCAGCCATCACGCTGCTGAGAAATGAGGTAATCAAGTTTTTCGTTGATTATACCAACCTCGGCGCTTCCGTTAACATTAGGATTATTACGATAGAATGCCAGATCGCGTTCCAGTCGCTGAATTTTATCGATATAAGATGGGATCAGCCCCATAGTATACTGAATTCGATTATCAGGAGACATGAATGGTCGATAACTGCGGAAGTTATTCTTTCCTTTATTTCCACTAATTAACATGCCTGTATTAGCGACTCGGTACCAGAATAAAGCTTCAGGCACCAACTGCATCTTGTGTCCAGCCAAGGCGACGCGACAGAAGAATTCCCAATCTTCGTGCCCGATACCATAGTCTTCAGTAAAACCGCCAACGCTGTCAAAAACACTTTTTCTGATCATTGCATTAGCATCACCGAAACAGTTAGCAAAGCTGGCTACGTTCAGATCTGCACCTAAGGGTAACCAACAGTCCTTCATTTTACGGAACGGCGATGGGAACTCATCCCCATAAATCAAATCACTCGGTGTTGTCAAAAGATCACAGCCGGAGTGAACCGCCGCACGCACGAATGTTTCAATTTCATGCGGTTTAGCAACATTGTCATCATCCATGAAGATCAAAAACTCGCCAGATGCGTGTTTTGCGGCTAAGTTACGAGCAGCGCCTAAATAATTATTAGAGCTCTTGATAATCTTCCAGCCTTTCTCAGAGAACTCTTTATTTAGAAGGTCTAGATAGCGCCGAGACTCATCCTTGACACTTCCATCGTCAACGAGAATAACCTCAAAGTTGGAATAGGTTTGCGTTTTTAGCGAGGCGATTGCCTGTTGCAGCAAATGACTTCGATCATGATGAACCAAGCATACGCTCACCAACGGTTCTAAATTTGCGTCAACCTGCAAGCGAGGAGGCTCAAAAGACTCGCTAAGCGTATCAATCCAACTCGTTTTAATTTCATCAACGTTTTTAACCAACTGTGATTTAACATGAAGATTGTCAAGTCGCAAAGTAATTCTTTGATACAAGGAACTAGGTGTTGGTTCAAATATAATCTCAGGATGGTTCTCTACAGGAATCAGCTCTTTTATACCGCCAACCGAAGAGGCTATAAAGTTAACACCACCGATCAAACTTTCGTATACTGTATAAGGGGAGTTCTCAACTAAAGAAGGAATGACAACGAGTGTATTCTCCCCTTTGATATAAGCATCAGCTTGTGTGCGATCATAGTCAGTAATAATATTAACTTTGACATCGAGCGAATCTGTTTTCGTTCTTATATGTTCAATGGAGTTAAAACCTTCCGCAACTACAGCTTTACCCATAAATGTGACTGCCGATATCTTGGCCAACTCGTCTTTTTTCAGGTTATGCAAGGCCCGCAGGAAAATATCTAATCCTTTTCTGGTTTCCAGGCGGCCAAAGAAAATGAGTTCAATACCAGTAGTTGTTTTCTTAGAGCGCGTTGGGATTATTGCATCATCAACTGGATTGATTGAGAAAGGTTCACAGTTAAGAATTACATGACTTGCCGCAGGCAGAATCCAATTTTTATCCCGCATCCAGTCTAACAAGTATTGTGACGGACTAATAATCTCATCAGCCATTTCGACGACCTTTTGCTCCATGAAATAAAGCTCCATGTGGTTTTGGTCGTACGGAAGTTGATAATTTCCTTCATCAGCCCAGAGTGTAGAACTATGCGTGTTAATAATGAATTTGGTATCCGCAAAGAACAGCCCCTGCCCTTTTGCGAGAAGCGTGTAATAAAGATCGGCCTGCCATTCACAAGCAATGACAATATCATAAGGCGCTCTTTCACTCTCCTTCATCCATTCATAGACTGCGTAGCTTTTTCTTCGGAAATAAGGAGCATCAATATTTATATCTGTTAGTGCAGGCAGTACTTTCAGCTTAACACCGTGCTCTTCATATACCTCAATCCAATGATCTATTTTTCTCTCACCAGATTCAGAGTAATCGCCACATGTATAAAGGACCTCTACAGCAAAGCCTGACTTTGCCATGTTTACAGCCAAAGAGGTAAAAGCCGTTCCAATTCCTCCGTTTCGGATCGGGCCTTCGATATCAGGAGTAACTATAAGAACTTTTTTCATACAAACCTATCCTTTGAGTCGTTCTAATAACTTGCATTGATTATTGCTATCACAATCTTTACACTACAACCGTCTTGTCGAACAACAGCTCTTTCTGTACTGTGGCAAGAAACTTGAGTAGATGCCTGTTTTCTGCTTATCCATCATTTGAATTCATGAGGTCAAAAATGTCCCATAAGAATGAAAACCAATTTACCTCAATGCTGCGAGAACTTTGTAAAAGCTATCATTTTGTCTATAAAGCAAACCCAGGAAATGCAGGCGATGGCGTTATCGCCGCAGCAACATATGATTATTTGGAGGCCAATGGATTTGATTACTCTCCGTTTATATCTTCAGAAAAATACAGTCCAGAAAAGCACGTACTGCTTTTTGGCGGTGGCGGAAATTTAATTGAGAACTATTACGCTGAAGGCCGTGATTTCATACAGAATAACATTTCAAATTTTGCCAAAGTAATTATATTTCCTTCAACCATTTTCGGATACACTGATTTTTTCAAGGAAAATATAAAAAATCTCTTTATCTGTTGTCGAGAGAAAACCTCGTATGAGCGTTTATTAAAATTAGGTTATATTCCAGACGAGTCAATTATCCTGACACAGGATATGGCATTTTATCTCGATAAAGATAAATATATCAACGATGTAGCACCGACCAAGGAAATAGCATCTTGCTATCGGACTGATTCAGAGTCATTGACTAAGCTGCATCATGAAAATAATCATGACATATCTCTAACATGGAATGGTGACTATTGGGACAATGTCAATCTCGCACGAAATTCAACCCGTTCACTTATCAGTTTCTTACAAGATTATAAAGCAGTTAATACAGACAGGTTACATGTCGCAATTTTAGGGTCGCTGTTAGGTATGGAAGTTAATTTCTATCCTAACTCATATTACAAAAATGAGTCTGTCTATGACCACTCCTTGATGAATTACTTTCCAAACACCTATTTTATCAAGTAAGTCTTCAAAATATAAAAAACCGCCAGGTATTAGCCTGGCGGTTCTTATCATCAAGCAATAACTTATTCCATCCATTCGGTATGGAACACGCCTTCCTTATCGATGCGTTTGTAGGTATGCGCGCCGAAGTAGTCGCGCTGCGCCTGAATCAGGTTCGCCGGCAGCACTGCGGAGCGGTAGCTGTCGTAGTAGGCGATCGCAGCTGAGAAGGTCGGCGTAGGGATACCGTTCTGCACGGCGTAGGCCACCACGTCACGCAGCGCCTGCTGGTACTCGTCGGCGATTTGCTTGAAGTATGGCGCCAGCAGCAGGTTGGCGATATCGGCATCCGCCGCGTAAGCGTCGGTGATCTTCTGCAGGAACTGGGCGCGGATGATGCAGCCGGCGCGGAAGATCTTGGCGATTTCGCCGTAGTGCAGATCCCAGTTGTTTTCTTTAGACGCGGCTTTCAGCTGAGAGAAGCCCTGCGCGTAGGACACGATCTTGCCCAGATACAGCGCGCGACGCACTTTCTCGATGAATTCAGCTTTGTCGCCGGTGAACGGCGCCACTTTCGGGCCGGTCAACACTTTAGACGCGGCAACGCGCTGATCTTTCAGCGAGGACAGGTAGCGTGCGAATACCGATTCGGTGATCAGCGACAGCGGTTCGCCCAGATCCAGCGAGCTCTGGCTGGTCCATTTGCCGGTGCCTTTGTTGGCGGCTTCGTCCAGGATCACATCGACCAGGTATTTACCCTCTTCGTCTTTCTTGGTGAAGATGTCTTTGGTGATATCAATCAGGTAGCTGTTCAGTTCGCCCTTGTTCCACTCGGCGAAGGTTTCGGCCAGTTGCTCGTTGCTCAGATTCAGCGCCTGTTTCAGCAGAGAATAGGCTTCGGCAATCAGCTGCATGTCGCCGTATTCGATGCCGTTGTGCACCATCTTCACATAGTGGCCGGCACCGTCTGCGCCAATGTAGGTCACGCAAGGCTCACCTTCCGCAACCGCAGCGATTTTCTCCAGGATCGGCGCCACCAGCTCGTAAGCTTCTTTCTGGCCGCCAGGCATAATGGAAGGCCCTTTCAGCGCGCCTTCTTCACCACCGGAAACGCCGGTGCCGATGAAGTTGAAGCCCTGGTCGGACAGTTCACGGTTACGACGGATGGTGTCCTGATAGTAGGTGTTACCGCCGTCGATCAGGATATCGCCCTTGTCCAGGTGCGGAGTCAGCGAGGCAATGGTTTTATCCGTCGCTTCACCCGCTTTCACCATCAGCAGGATGCGGCGCGGTTTTTCCAGCGATTCAACAAACTCTTCAACGGTGTAATACGGCGCCAGGTTTTTGCCCGGGTTCTCAGCGATCACTTCGTCAGTTTTGTCGCCAGAACGGTTGAAAATGGAAACGGTGTAACCACGGCTCTCGATGTTCAGCGCGAGGTTGCGGCCCATTACCGCCATGCCGACAACGCCGATTTGTTGCTTGGACATTAGGAACTCCTGTCTGAGGATGACCCTGTTGGCAACGCGGGCCAACAGGTTTTGTGATGTGGCACACATGTTAACTCAGGATTGAGCCGGGTGGGTAGTGATTGGTGCGATAGGCTTTGCAACAGATTATAAAGCGTTAAAAATTGTACAACTGCGTCAATAAAAGCTGTTTGGACAGTTGGACCTGCTCCAGCCCCTGTTGACAGTCTCCGCACGAAAACGACGATAAGATACCCCGTAATACTTCCGGGCTGATATCCGGCCGAATCATTGGCCAGTTTGACATGCTCTGCAGGCTGGAAAACTTGTTGTCATAGTAATCAGACCACGAAAGCGCGACCCCTGGTATGCCAAAGCTGGCTGCGATGACCTGAAAATGAAAACGCGAGCTGATACAAAAATCATGCGTAGTGAATGTCAAACCATCGTGCCAAACCTGCTCAAACGACACAAACTCAGCCTGGGGGAAAAGTTCAAGAATTTGACGGAAGAAAATCCCATCTGAACCCGGCCGAAATTCATAAAACTTAATCCTAGCGTTCGGATGCTTCTCCAGGAATATCGTTGTCGATTGTCCTAGCAAGCCCAATAAATTCCCAGTGAGAACATCATCCTCAGACAACTCGGTATGAATGCACAGATGTAAAGTGGACGACTCATCCTCTATAATGTGCCCGACAGGATGGGACGAAAAAGCAAAATAATCGTCACCTGTAAAACTGAGTTGTGGTAGCCCAAATGGCGCTAAAATCTCATAACTCGCACTATCTCTGACATCAAACTGGTCAAACTGGCGAATGTAAGGTGCAAGTTGCTCGGCCTTTTCAGATGAGAGCGGTTGCAATCCTAGTCCGGTTGCATAACACGCGAGCTGGTATTTTTTGGCAAAATATGCCGCCACTTCAATTAGTCGCGAGTTGGCGCCCCAGAGCTCATTAATATATCCTCCCCCCAGTAGATGAATGCTGGCGGCAGAGGTAAACGCCTTGGACATCAAACGTTCACGTAACGGTAGCGTGTACGGATCGGCAAGCTTATCTTCCAGGGAACCATCATTGCCCAACGCTTGCACCAGCCGCCATAGATAATCCACGCATCGCACTCCGGGAAACAACCCTGAGGCAACTACGGCGTCAACGGCATCCAGATAAATGGTGCAGCTAGGGAAACGCCGCCGCAATTCCGTTACCCAAAATCGCGTCAACATATCATCGCCAAAATTAGGCATACCCGCAGCTGATACCAGATAGAATAATTTCACTGGCGGAACCGGAACGTCCTTTTCGCTCTTTTTCGTCCATAGTTTCGCGAAGAAAGCCAAAACACCTCTTTTAATCAATAAGTTCCATTAGCAATAGCCCGCTGATAGAGTTTCAACGTGTCATCGATCACCAATGATGAAGCGAACTTGCTCTCGATACGCTCACGGCTGCGCACCCCCATCTCGACGCGCTTGGTTGGGCTGGTAAGCAGCTGCTCCAACTTCACTGCCAAGACATCGATATTACGCATCTCTACCAGACTTCCGGTGTACTCATCAATAATCAGACTTTGGCAACCGCCCACGTCATAAGCGATGCAAGCACGCCCAACCGAAGACGCTTCCAGCAAAATACGCGGAATGCCTTCTGAATACGTAGAAGGCAGAGCGACAACGTTAGAAGCTTCAATCAGACTATAGACATCGCTGCAACGACCCAACCAGTTGATGAGCCCTTGCTGATGCCATTCTTCTATTTGCGACAGCGGAATAGCATCCGGATCGTCAACAATGGAAATTCCCGCAACATTAAGCACAAAATCAACGCCTTTATGCACCAACCGCTTTTTCACCTCGACCAGATCGCCCAATCCTTTGCTCCAGAGCAAACGGCTGGCGAACAAGACGACCGGTTTTTCGCGGTTGATTTCCAGCGAGTAATGATAGATATCAGGATTGATCCCTGCACCGTCGATCACAACCGTTTGGCTTTTCTTCGCTTCAGTGAGCGCCAGAAGCCGATCGCGATCGTGTTCATGCTCAAAGGCCAGCAAGCATTTTGGGTTTTTGAAAATATGATTGTACGAATGTAACGTCAGATAACGAATGACGTTCATCGACAATTTATCCTCCATAAAGACGCGCCCAAGCCCGACAAAGCCTAAAATAATGGGCTTATTGTAAAAACGCGCGAAGAACCCCCCCATCAAGCAAGGTTTGATAGTGATACAATGCAGTACGTCAGGGTTAATTTTTTTGAGCAACGACCATACCTTGGTCAATGAACCAAAGAAATTGATCGGATTGATGGACAGCTCAGATACCGATGAGTCGTGGCAGATAAAACCTTTCTCAGACAACTTTTGCTGAATGTCGTCTCCCACAAAGTGGCTGACAACGTGGATTTCATAGCCAGCAGCCTTAGCCGCCAGCGCTCTTTCAACCCAATGCAGTTCAAAGTACCAATCTGAGTTGATAAAATAACAAATCTTTTTCATTTAACTCTTACCGGCTAATGTTGTTTACCATTTTTACGTGATATACCGTCAACAATACCGCGCACTACGTATTTAATATATCCGTCTTTTTTGCCCTGAGAGGTAAAAGAAAGTAAATATTTTGCAATACGCAACACGATAGCTCCGAGTGAGTAAGGTCTTTCATGTTTTTCGAAAAGCGTCCTTGAAAGGAGCAGGTTTCTGACCAGATAGTACACTTTCCAGGGCGGGTTTATCCCCCCTTGGCTAGCAGGCACATCGTGCAGAAATACCAACTCTGGTGAGTACCGGAAACGATACCCTTGTTGACTCAACCTGTAAGAGAAGTAAAGATCATCATAATAAATAAAAAGTTCTGGCCAGATGTACTCTATGTTAGCGGCTAAAACGTCTTTGCGTATTATTGCGCCGACAAATGAGAGTGTAACAACGTCCGCAGGCTTATGCTCTGCGGGGGTGTAACGCCCCGGCCCAGTTATGTAGTCCAATGTTTGTAACAGCGACGTTGGCATTGTGCTGAAAGGCACGTTCATTTTGCATAACGAACCTTGCTTATCCAAGACTCGACAGCAGTAGGCCGCGTAATCGGACCTTTGCGCCAAATCGACGAAACGAGTCAGCAACTCGCTATCGGGATAAGCGTCATCATCGAACATAAACACCCAATCGGTGTCTATCTTACTCGCGATATATTCAGCTCCGCTCCTGAACCCGCCTGCGCCGCCGTCATTTTTTGCGGCGCGTATGACGTGTAAACGGCTATCCTCGATACCTTGCAGCCACGACTGGGTCTCGTCGGTCGACGCGTTATCAACAATGATAATGTCATCGAACGGCAACGCTGAAGTTGCCGCCCAGCAATGTTTCAATTTTTGCAGGCGATTGAATGTAACAATTAACGCCGAGCTTCTCATCTGATGCTGACCGTAAATACAGGCATGGCGTTTTCTTGCTCCAGGCTGGCCAGATAGGTTTCAGCCGTTTTCAATGCTTCGGCAATGGTCACGTCCATGTCCAGGTAACGATACGTCCCCAGGCGGCCGATGAAGGTAATGTCACGTTCTTTTTCAGCCAAATCAACGTATTTTTCCAACAACGCCATTTCACCGACCTGACGAATCGGATAATACGGGATATCGTTTTCTTCACAGGCGCGGCTGTACTCTTTATAGCAAACCGACCCTTCGTGCTGTTCCCAAGGGGAGAAGTACTTATGCTCGGTGATACGAGTATAAGGTACCGACTGTTCACAATAGTTCATCACCGCACAGCCTTGATAATCCCCTTCCACGGTAAATTTCTCAAAGTCCAGTGTACGGTATCCGAGCCGCCCAAACTGGAAGTCATAAAACGCATCCAGCGGACCGCTGTAAAACACATGATCGTAGCCCTCGCGATCTTGCATTTGGAACTGAGTATCCAACGCCACCGATATATTCGGGTGTTCCAGAATACCTTCAACCATCTTGGTATAACCGTCTTTTGGCATCCCCTGGAACTTATGGTTGAAATAGTTATCATCATAATTAAAGCGAATAGGCAAACGCTTTAGAATCGAAGCCGGCAACTGTGCCGGGGACATACCCCATTGCTTGATGGTGTAACCTTTGAAGAAGGCCTCATACAGTTCTTTGCCGACAAAGCGCAGCGCCTGTTCTTCGAACGATTGCGGGTCAGTGATACTGGAATCGCCTTTCTCGGCAATCAAAGCTTTCGCTTCCGTTGGCGAACAGGTCTTTTTAAAGAATTGGTTGATGGTATGCAGGTTAATCGGCAACGAGAAAACCTGGCCGTTCACCGTTGCTTTTACACGGTTAACATAGGGCATCATCGTGGCGTACTGGTTCACAAAGTTCCAGACTTGCTCGTTGTCGGTATGGAAAATATGCGGACCATAGGTATGCACCATCACGTCCGTCTTTTCGTCCCGAGCATCATAGCAGTTGCCCGCGATATGAGTACGACGATCGATGATGTGAATTTGGTGGCCTCGCTCAGCCAATTTTCTCCCGATAACCGCACCGGAAAAACCTGCACCTACGATTAAGATTTTCTTACTATTCTTCATCAAGTTATCCGATAATTGCACGTCTGACCTTGTAATAATACTTCGTCATTAGATTGCGACGCGAAGAGCCCTTTGGCGCTAACGTGTTAACGACAGGCATCAGCGCACGCTTTATCTTAGTCTGCAACAACTCTTGCTTCTGTTCTACCTTCTGACCCAACCGAGAGGCCCCGGCTGGAGCTATCAGACGTTCATAAGCTTCCAATGCCCAAGGTGTCTGTACGATGTTTTTATGATAATTATCGAAGAAATCCACATGGCGCGTATTCCACGGTTTGTTTTCACCTGCGAAGTGGATCATTTTAGGCTTGCTGCGCGCATCAAGAAAACGCATATAGGTCGCAAATGGCAAATTTGGGAAGAAATCATCGGTATTACCATTTCCATGATAAACATTCCACTCCAGCGGCAGATAATGCACTCGGCCATGGAAAACTTTATTCATGATGTCTTGATCGAGGAACCAATAGGTTTTGCTTTTCATTGCAGCCATCAAGCTGGAGAACGTCTTCTCCTTATTCATTTGCTCAATGTTAAAGACCAAGATACCTGCCTGAAAATAGCCATCCGGATCCGTCATTCCCAATGAGGTCGACAGATATTCCTTCGCCGGCACCACGCCATCGCTGGACTGCGACATCGCACCAAACAAAACGAATCCTTCCATCACAATGTCTTTGACCGCTGCGACCAGGTTATCACCTAATGGCAAAGTCAACAATTCGGATAGATCGCTTTCCACTACGGTATCCGAGTCGATAAAGATAACTTTGTCAAACTCGGCAAAAAGATTAGGAATAAATAAACGTGCATAAGTCGCTGCACTGAAGTGCGCACGTGTAAAGACGTTTTTAATCTCGGAAAATGCATTAACGTCAAAGAAGCGAAGTTTAAAATTATTATGCTCAGTCACCATTGAGAAGAAGCGTTTCTTATTTCCCAGTGAAACGCCATTCTCTAACACCACCAAGTCATAATTGAGCTCTGGATTAGCATGCTTGATAATAGAATTAATCAATGCTGCACCACTGATCGCATAGTTATCATCAAAACAAATAACTACAGGCACATTGTTAGCAGCAAAACTTGGCTTGAGCGTAGCAGTGAACGTCTCTTGTTGAACGAAAGTGCGCTGCAATTCTTTTATTTTCAAGTTGCGCGTAGAGGATTGGTATTCAATATAAATATTTAGCAAGCGCTCGGAAATGTGTCCAACAACTCGTTTTTCTTGGGCACTATAATTTTTAAATCTAAGCTCAGACTCAAGCCTATCTAAAATAGAAAACAACCAGACGGAATATTCATTAAATATGTCATTTTTCATAACAAACATATTTGTATAATAACCATCTGATGCATTATTAAACTTATCGGCTGCAGTCTGATATTCTGGATAAAGCTCACCGAGAATCTTTAACGCGGCATCATAGTCTTCTATATGCAAATGATCGGAAATTTTATAATGCTGATAATTGTTTTTACTGCCAGCAGCAGTGACATCCCATTTTTTTGGTAGAATAACATCTACACCAGCAAGACACCGTGAAATTTGCTCATCATCCAAGCCAAACTGCTGGTGGTAAGCTTCGTCAATCTTCTCATGATTGACAACCCCCCAGTTATCCTCTTGGTAGTTTTGGGTATCAGAAAAATTAAAATGGCGGCGGTAATGCATAAAACCGATAAAGTCGGCAGGCTCAGCATTTTTCCAAACCCAATAATGTGCAGTGAGTTCACAGTAAAATGGGTTTTTAAGGGAAATATTGTCGCCGGTATTGTCACCAGTGCAACCAATATCGTTAAGACTATTATCCTTCCCAACATGAATAGGGTATACGAGCGTCGAATCAAGGAACGCGCTCGGTTTATGGTGACAAGTATATATCTTTATCTTTTCCATTCGAACCACCTAATAATAAAAAAGCGAACTCAGGCCATAGCTGCTCTATATTGAGATATAATAGAGTGTGCGTCACCGATACTTTTCATTTTGTGGTTCTCGATCCAAATAACCTTGTCACAGATTTTTTCCACATCATCTAAGTTATGACTAACAAAAAGAATTGTCACGCCTTTTCTTTTAAACTCATTTATCGTATTAATGCACTTCCGTTGGAATGCAATATCACCCACAGCCAAAACTTCATCGATAATTAGAATATCCGGATCAACTTGAGTGATAACAGAAAACCCCAACTTCGCCAACATACCGCTGGAGTAAACTCGGATTGGCTCATCGATAAATTCACCCAGCTCGGAAAACTCGATAATCTTATCCAGGCGCTGCTTCAACTCCTTACGACGAAGGCCTAACAACGTCGCATTCAGTCGAATGTTCTCTCTGCCGGTCAATTCTGGGTGAAACCCACCGCCTAACTCCAGCATCGAAGCTACCCGGCCAACCACGTGAACCGAACCGGATGACGGTTTCATCACACCTGCAACCAAACCAAGCGACGTGCTCTTTCCCGCACCATTGCGGCCAATAAGCGCAACCGATTCGCCTTTTTGCACTTGGAAACTGATATCTTCAATCGCCAGATAACTACGGCCACTCAGTAAGCTTAATGCTCGACGGGGGTTAAAAATCAGCTCTTTAATGCCAGATCCAATATGATGGTATAACGGATAGCGCTTAGTGACGTTTTTAAATTCTATAGCTACGCTCATTATAATATCTCTGCAAATCTGTATTTCAACTTGTTAAAGATGCTGACGCCAATGATAATGAACAACAGCGCATAACCGTACAACATACCGACCTGGTGATAATCAATAACCCCATTCATAAAGAGATCGCGCCAGCTCAATATCATGCTAGCCAGTGGATTAAAATCTATCATAAAGCGGTATTTTTCAGGAATCATATCACCAGAATACAAAATTGGTGTGCAGTAGAACATCAGCATGATGCCCAGCGTGATAAAACGCTCCAGATCGCGGAAGAAAAGGTTTAGGGTTGATAGCATCATCGCAATCCCGAAGGTCATCATCATCTGCGCAATGCCGATATGCGGAATACCCCAAAGCCAATCAATCGATGGGCGCATATCATAAACATAAAGGAAAACAATAATAACTGGAATCGTACAGAGGAAATGCAGGCACTCCATCAGAACATTACTAAAAGGAATGACCGAGCGCGGAAATACGGTTTTTTTGATAATTTGCGCATTAGCAATAAAGGAATGCAGAGAATTCGACGTAGAACTGGCAAACCACTGCCAAGGGAACAGGCCTGTGATAATAAAAATGGTATAGTTTGGTATTTGAACCCGCATGACCAATTTAAAAATAAAATAATAGATCATGGCAAAGAGCAACGGATTAGCAATTGACCATAAATAGCCAAAGAAGCTGCTTTTATATCTTACTTTTAATTCTTTCTCTGTGATGACCGAAGCCAAATCCCAAAGATAACCTAAGCTATACTTCATATAAAAACTCGATTTAAGATTGAAATTCCCTGACAGATGAAACATGGCCGCACGTCTTCAGGTCTAACCTAGCCTAGGTAGCAAGACGGGTAGAATGCGTTTCTCAACTAATCGCAACCACGCTACCGCCCCTGGCGTTGTGGCAACCAGAGCACACTTAAAACAACCTTTTGATTTTACTTCATAACCGGGAAAACTTCCTGCCCCGAGTTCGCTACACACCGCGGTGAGCCCATGTAGCCTGCCCTCAAGCTACATCCAGCCGCTCCATTTTACTTTAGGAATCGGCTGGATTCGTCAGGTACCGCAGGCGTTTAAGCCGGCAGCATCCCCTTTAACCACTCAGAAAAGGCTTCACCCTGCGTTGGATGACGAAGACCATACTCAACAAAGGCCTTCATGTAACCTAATTTATCACCACAGTCATGCGAACGCCCAACCATGGCGAAAGCCTCAACCGGTTTTTGCTCCATTAGCATAGCGATAGCATCGGTGAGCTGGATCTCGCCGCCAGTGCCGAAAGGCGTTTTTTCCAGCAGCGGCCAGATATCAGCAGCCAAGACATAGCGGCCAACGACGGCCAAATTTGAAGGCGCTTCTTCCTGAGAAGGTTTTTCAACGATCGCATGCATCGGCACGCTTTGGCCTGGCGCCACAGCCACACCGCGACAATCGACCACGCCGTATTTTGACACATCTTTTTCTGGCACAGGTTCTACCATGATCTGGCTGCGACCATGCGTTTCGAATTCAGCAATCATGCTGGCGAGGTTATCTTTCGTCAGATCAGAGGCAATATCGTCCATCAGCACGTCCGGCAGCAACACGGCAAACGGTGCATCACCGATAAGTGGCCTGGCACAAAGTACTGCATGGCCCAACCCTTTGGATTGCCCTTGCCGCACATGCATCAGGGTCACGCCTTTCGGGCAGATAGACTGAACCTCTTCCAGCAGTTGACGCTTAACGCGTGACTCCAACATGCTTTCCAATTCAAACGAGGTGTCAAAGTGGTTTTCAATCGCATTTTTTGACGAGTGCGTGACCAGAATAATCTCTTTAATGCCGGCAGCAACGCATTCATTTACGATGTATTGGATAAGGGGTTTGTCTACAACCGGCAGCATTTCCTTAGGAATTGCCTTTGTGGCCGGTAACATGCGGGTACCAAGACCGGCAACGGGGATGACAGCTTTCAGCATATCTGTGGGGGCTCCCAACGACTTCAGTTTCATTAATGCAACATGTCAAAATTATCGCGATAACACTCAACGTTATCACCGCCCTCTGCTATGCAACCAAGGGGCCTCTATTTTCTTCGGGCTGAATTATACACCCATGTGGGAAGTTAATACATTAACGCCACATAGACAAAACTTCATTTGTCTACGCAGTAACCGCCAGTCACCAAGAAAAATCTCAATGCATTGAATAACAATAAAAAAAGCAAAATCACGCCCGCTTTCTCACTAACCCTAAGAGTCTTCTGGCCCTTGGCACTTTTTGCGCCTGCAGGGTTGGAGGGGACCACAAAAGGAAAAATATAATTAGCACGCTAACAAAAACATCAAGTTATTGAGAATGATTGCTAATTACTAAAGCTGCGTTTCCCTCTTTCGCCACAGATAACAACGAAAAAGCCCACAGCTTGATGTGGGCTTTTCATTGTTTAACTTTATATCAGTATTCTTACTTATACCCTTGCGGATTTTTTTTCTGCCAGTTCCAGGTGTCGCGCATCATGTCATCGATACCCCGACGAACTTTCCACCCAAGCTCTTGGTATGCCAGATCCGCGTTCGCCCAGAAAGCAGGCAGATCGCCGTCGCGGCGAGGCAGTATTTGGTAAGGGATCGTTACGCCGGACGCTTTTTCAAATGCCTGAACCATCGCCAGCACCGAATGCCCTACACCGGCCCCCAGGTTATAAGCTTTAAATCCGTTGATCTTCGCCAGATGGTCCATCGCTTTCAGATGGCCCTCGGCCAAATCCATGACGTGAATGTAATCACGCTCTCCCGTGCCGTCTTTCGTTGGATAGTCACCGCCGAAAATACCCAACTTCTCCAGCTTGCCGATAGCCACCTGCGAGATGTAAGGCAACAGGTTATTGGGAATACCGTTAGGATCTTCACCGATCAAACCCGATTCATGGGCACCCACCGGGTTAAAGTAACGCAAGGCAATAATCGAGAATTGCGGTTCTGCCTTAGCGAAATCTTGCAGAATCTGTTCCACCATCAGCTTAGACGTGCCATAAGGGCTGGTCGTGCCGCCGATCGGTGTCGTCTCAACATAAGGCACCGGCGAATTGGCCCCATAGACAGTGGCGGAGGAACTGAAGATGAAATCATGTACGCCGGCACGGCGCATAGCATCCAACAGGACCAGCGTACCGGTGACGTTATTCTGATAATACTCAAGCGGTTTGCGCGTTGACTCCCCGACAGCCTTGAGGCCGGCGAAGTGGATCACGGCAGTGATGTCATGCGCCTCGAAGATACGCTGCAGACACTCAGCATCCAGAATATCGCCCTGATAGAACACGGCAGCTTTGCCCGTCAGCTTTTCCACACGACGTAACGACTCAGCAGAAGAGTTAGACAGGTTGTCCAACACGACCACGTCTTCGCCGCGTTCTAACAGGGATAAAACGGTGTGGGATCCGATGTAACCGGCACCGCCGGTGACTAGGGTTGTCATGCAAGCTCCTTTATTTACGCTAAAATACGGCCCTTAAGTTAGATAGATGCTCATTCTAACGGGATACGTGGTGATAAACATCAGAATACATCTGGTTTAATCATAGCCTTTAGGCTACCAGTAGCGGAGAAAGACCGGCCTAGCCAGGATAGCGTAACTATTTTATGCGGTTCACGCACCGAACGGGGCGTCACGAGAAACGCAGGATCAGGATAGGGAGGGAAAAGTGGGTTCTATTGCGAGGAAAAAACTAAGGCGCACCCCATCGTAGGTAGGGTGACACAGAACAACCTATGCAAGCGGTGGCTGCAATACAGCCACCTTCAAAGAGACACTCGTGTTCTGACAAGTATCCGTTAATACGCGGATTTGTGTATAAACCCTTTAAATACTGTGAGGAAAATTATTTTTAGATCGAGCCAAATACTCCAGTCACGAATATACTCAAGATCATATTCGACTCGTTTTTGCATCTTATCCAAGGTGTCTGTTTCTCCCCGCCACCCATTAATTTGAGCCCAACCTGTAATTCCTGGTTTGACTTTGTGTCGGAGCATATAACCTTCGATAAGATTTCTATATTGTTCATTGTGTGCCACAGCATGCGGCCTAGGCCCAACGATCGACATCCCGCCAATAAGAACATTGAAAAACTGCGGCAACTCATCCAAAGAGGTTCGTCGCAAAAACGCACCGACCTTGGTCACCCTGGCATCACCTTTCTTTGCCTGGATGACTACATCATTATTTTCCATAACAGTCATAGATCTGAATTTCCAAACCATGATGGGCTTGCCATCCATACCGTAGCGTGTTTGACGAAATATAACTGGCCCTTGAGATGTAAATTTAACAGCGAACGCGATCAAAGCAAGTACCGGCGAGATAAATATCAATATCAGCATTGACAAAATAATATCTTCAGCTCTTTTAAAAACTTTATTTATACCATTTAATGGAGTATCGAACAAAGGAACGACGGGAACTCCATTTACCTCTTCAGTTCTTGACTGCAAGATATTGAACGTAAATACATCAGGGATAAACATGACAGAACAAGTTGTGTCCGTTAACTGCCCCAGTATCCTCTTGAACTTATGCTCTTCGCTCATTTTCATCGCGATATACACATAATCAAGTCGTCCTTGGCGTGCATCCTCGACTAACTTATCCAAGTCACCACAATACTTTATTTCATTATCATTGTGACTTGGTACATCGTCGTATATACCTTCAACGATAAATCCTAACCAAGGTTCTTCTTTAAAATTTTTCAGCAGTCTTACACCGATAGGCATCGAACCCGCAACGGCTACCTTTCGGTTGTTGTATCCCAGATTTCTAATTGTCCCCACCAAAAAACGGATTGCAGAGCGACAGAACGTGAACCCTAGACATACTGATAGATACCAGTATAAAAATACTTCAAATGTAAAACTGGAACTCGGCATGAACGAAGTTATACCGGCAGTAACGATTATGCTTAACGTCCAATTTTTAAGTATAAGTCGAAGCTCTGATGAGAACTTCCCCCCACGCCAAGAGCGATAAAAATCAGTTATACCACCAATCATTTGAAATGCGACTAAAGCTATGAGTGCAACCAGAATGCTCTCATAGTTAAAGTTAAAACCATTTATTTTACTTGCAACAAACCCGCCAAAGAAAATAATAGAGATATCAGAAAAACGCTGAACCATAGATATGAGAGATGCATTTGCTTTGGAATGCGCCCGCTGATGTTGTATTTTCATAATAAAAGCACTCTTATAAATGAGTACGCAATTACTTCTATAAGAAAAATAAATGCGCACCCTTTAAATTATAAACTCAACAGATTCAGAATTTCCTTAACCTTTTCTTCCATCAATTTTTTATTATTTCTAGACTCTACATTAAGTCGAACTACAGGTTCTGTATTTGATGAGCGAAGGTTGAAACGCCACTCTGGGAACTCAACGCTTATGCCATCGGTATAATCAACCGAACTTGCTTTCGAAACATAGTAGTTTTTAACACCTTCAATCGAACTCTCTGGGTTCGATAACTTGATATTGATCTCACCGGAGGACGGGTAGGCGGCAATGCGATCCTGCACCAACTGCCCCAGAGTTTCTCCCTTCACACTGACCAGTTCAGCGACCAGCAGCCACGGGATCATGCCACTGTCGCAATAAGCAAAATCACGGAAATAGTGGTGGGCGCTCATTTCTCCGCCATAAATGGCATCTTCCGCACGCATGCGTTCCTTAATGAAAGCATGGCCGGTTTTCGACATCACAGGTACGCCCCCGGCATCGGTGACCACATCAATGGTGTTCCAACTCAGACGTGGATCGTGGATGATCTTCGCGCCCGGCTGTTTCTGCAAGAAGGCCTCCGCCAGCAGGCCAACGATATAATAGCCCTCAATGAAATCGCCTTTTTCATCGAACAGGAAGCAGCGATCGAAATCGCCGTCGAACGCAATGCCCATATCAGCGCCATGCTCACGCACCGCATCGGCGGTATCCGCACGACACTCAGGCAGCAATGGGTTAGGAATACCATTAGGGAAAGTGCCGTCCGGCTGGTGATGCACCTTGATAAACTCTAGCGGCACGCCCCACGCCTTCAGTTTCACTTCAATAGCATCGATCACATGCCCCGCCGCGCCGTTGCCCGAGTTGATCACCAGCTTCAACGGTTTGAAATTTTTCACGTCGACGTAGGACAGAATATGTTCTACATAAGCCCCTAATACGTCCTGGCGAACATAGTTACCGCGCGTTGCCGTCGGCATCTGAAATTGGTTTTTCTCCGCCAGTTCTTGGATTGCCCGTAACCCGGTATCGCCGCTAATCGGGCGAGAGCCTTCGCGCACCAACTTCATGCCGTTGTAATCGATAGGGTTATGGCTGGCGGTGACTTCCACGCCACCATCAGTTTTTAAATAGGTTGTGGCGAAATAAATTTCTTCAGTCCCGGTTAAACCGATGTCGATAACGTCGGTGCCTGCATCCTGTAAACCTTTCGCCAGAGCCAGTTTCAGGTTTTCACTGGTTAACCGCACATCGCTGCCCAACACGATATTCTTAGGCTTCAAAAACTCACCGTAGGCTCGCCCGATACGGTACGCAATGTCCTCATTCAGCTCTTCGCCCAGTTTTCCCCGAATGTCATAAGCTTTAAAACACGTTAACTTTTGCATTGCCAAACCCTTTCTTAAACTCTGCCATATCGATCTTGCAAACGCTCAATATCATCTTCTTCCAGATAATGCCCCGATCTGACCTCAATTATTTCCAAATCGATTTTTCCTGGATTCTCCAACGTGTGAACACTACCAGCGGGGATAAAGGTAGACTGGTTTTCTGATAAGATGAATTCTTTATCATCAACATTGACTTTTGCCGCCCCACTCACGACGACCCAATGCTCAGCACGGTGAAGATGTCGTTGCACAGACAGTCCTTCCCCTGGCCGAACAATGATCTTCTTCACTTGGAAATGCGTGCCGCTATCAATATCGCAGATCTTGCCCCAGGGCCGGTAGGAGGCCGAATGATGACGGAAATGATGAAGATTGCGCTTTTTCAGTTCCTCGACGATTTTCTTCACCTCTTGAACCTTATCTTTGGTGGCAATAAGCACGGCATCGCTGGTCGTAACAACAACCATGTCATGCAACCCTATCGTAGCCACCAGAGCAGAGTCAGAAGATATGTAATTGTTATTTGAATCAATGGAGATAACCTCCCCAACATTCACATTTCCCGAATGGTCCTTTGCAGACACATCCCACAATGACGACCACGATCCGACATCACTCCATCCTGCATCGATCGGGATCACAACGGCATCCTGGGTTTTTTCCATCACGGCATAGTCAATGGAGTCACTCGGGCAACATTGGAAGGTTTCTTGCTCCACGCGAATGAAATTCATATCGCGTTGGCTCTCCATGACTGATTTTTTAGTCGTTTGGTAAATCTCTGGGCTAAATTTTTCCAGCTCGCTGAGAAATTTCTCCGTCTTGAACATAAACATACCGCTGTTCCAGCTATAATCGCCGGAAGCGATATATTCTTTTGCTTTTTCCAGACAAGGCTTCTCAACAAAGGCATCAACTTTGAAGCACTCCCTAGAGAGGCTGTCGCCACGTCTAATATACCCATACCCCGTCTCTGGATGCTGAGGGATAATACCAAACGTCACCAGCCGATCTTCTGTGGCAAACTGAGTAGCCGTATTGATTGCCTCATGAAAATCGCTCACTTTCGTGATCAAATGATCGGCAGCCAATACCAAAAGCATACCGTCAAAGGCTTCTTCTGCCGCCAGATGAGCCGCCAAAGCCACAGCTGGTGCAGTATTCCTCCCCATAGGTTCCAAAATTATATTTGTCCCCAGTTGGCCGATCTCACGCAACTGTTCTGCGACCAAAAAACGGTGCTCTTCGTTACATATCACTAAAGGTGCCGCAATCTCTAGATTGGAAGCGTTCTCCAAGCGCACTAACGTCTGCTGCAACAGACTTAAACCACTATCGTCAATCGACAGGAATTGTTTAGGAAAAGATTCTCTAGACAAAGGCCATAAGCGGCTACCCGTTCCTCCGGCCATAATTACCGGAACTATCTTGGACATAATTTAACCCTTCGCTAATCTGCTATTTCAAAATGAACTTTAAAAACTGTAATTTTTGATAATAAATAGAGAAATAAGTGCATTCGAAAATAATTTTTAAAATTATTAATGTGACAATTCTCAAAAGCTTGCAAATGACTGGTAAGATTTTTCAAACCAATAATAAGAATGACCTGAGGTCATAAAGTTAATATCAGGAACGTGACTTACTATTATACAACATGGCTCCAGCCCTCAGAGTGAGGCCCTGGTACTGACAATAGAAAATCGAAAAAAGCCATAGAGATCAATTAATTAAAAAAACAAAACGCTACCGCCCTTGGCTTACAGTTACCAATCACTGATGTATGCGTCCACTTGTTGCCATTAATGGTCGCTACTACGATGTTTGTCACCAGGCAAACATCGCATACCAGCGGCGATAAAGCGTGTTAACACATCACCACATCTGACCTCATAAGGCTTATATCAGGCAGAGAAGCTATTTTTATCTCACCTCGCCAATCAAGCGTTAACATAACGTATAAACACAAAAAAGAGCAGCATTGAGCTGCTCTTTCAGATTTATACTTAGGGTAGGCAGAACTGTTCGCTGAAATATTGGTCAATGGCCTGCGGCAAAATACTGCGCCACGCGCAGCACATCCTTCTCGTCTAGCGTGCCGGAGTCGCTCAGCAGGGTAATCCAGGACTTGATGTAGGTGTACTTGGCAGAAGCCAGATCTCGCTGGGCGCTATAGAGCTGCTGTTCGGCGTTGAGCACATCGACGTTAACGCGCTGCCCCGCCAATACGCTCTGCCGGGTCGCCGTCACCTGCGTGGTTGCCGACTTCACCGCCAGCTCGTAGGCCGCCAGTTTGGCGCGACTGCTGATGCACAGATTGAACTGCTTGCGCAGATCGTTCAGCGTCGAGCCCACTTGCGTATCCATTTCAGCCATCGCCTGGCCGTAGCGCGCCGCCGCCTGCCGAGTTGAGGCCGCCACGCCGCCGCCGGAGTAAATCGGTAAACTCACCTGCACCCCGATGCTGTCGGTGCGGTATTTCTGGTTAACCGTGTTGTCGCTGCTGGAATCGTTCTCCGAGTGCGAAGCATAGAGTTGCACACTCGGCATAAAGCCGGCGCGATTTCTCTCTACCTCGTATTTTGCCGCATCGACGCCGTGGCGCGAGGCGGCCAGCACCGGGTTATTCTCCAGGGCGATCTTTTGCCACTCTTCGAACTTCGACGGGATCAGTGGCGCCACCTGGAACTTGCCCGGCCGTAAGACCTGCAGCTCATCCAGTTGATTCAACGGTACGCCGATGATCACCTCCAGCTCGCGCTGCGCGGCATCCAGCGCATCGCGTGCCTCGATCACCTGAGCTTCGGCCAGGCTGTAGCGCGCCTGCGTTTCAGATACGTCGGTCAACGTCCCCTCACCCGCGCTCATCAGCCGATCGTTCAACGCCAGCTGCTCTTTATAGGCCGCTTTTTGCGCCTCGGCCAGGGCGATTTGATCTTTGGAATAGGCCACTTCGACATAGGCGCTGATCACCCTTACCGCCAGGTCGAGCAGTTTGCCGCGATAGCGTTCGTCCGACATCATCGTCTGCGCCACACCGCCTTTGTAACGCGCATAGGCCTCATAATCGAACAGCGGCTGCGTCAACGTCACCGAGCTGGAGTAACTGCGGTACTGCTGCCGCCGCGTCGCTTCCGTAATATTGCCAAAGAAATCGCTTTGCGGGTATTTCTGTGTTTGCCAGTTACGCGGCGAATTCTGGTAGTTCAGCGATACCTTCGGCAGCAGCCCCGCCCTGCCGATATTTTCGTTCTCATCTCCCGCTTCTTTTTCTTTTATAGCCGCCCGGAAGGTCGGGTCCTTTTCTAATGCCAGCGAATATGCGTCTAAAATCCCTATCGAATAAACCGGCGCAGACATCGCAAACAAAAGGGTGCCGATAACCAGACCGGCAGCCTGTCGTTTTGAATGAATCAAAATTATTCCTCGGTTAATGAAGTATGAGCGCGATCCAAAATAGGTTTAAACAGATAGCTCAGCAGCGAGCGCGACCCCGTTTTCACGAACACCTCCACCGGCATCCCCGGCTTGATGTCCTCACCGCTGAGCATTTTCATGCCCTCTGGCGAGACCGTGACCTGCATCTGGTAGTAAGGTTCACCATTGGTCTTGTCGACCAGACGGTCGGCGGAAACCAGCGTGACCGTTCCCGGAATTTTCGGGGTTTTGTTTTGGTTGAAGGCGGTAAACATCAGATCCACCGGCAACCCGTTGTACACCTTATCGATCAGGTCAACTTTGAGGCGAGAATCCACCACCAATGTCGCCTGGCTGGGTACCACGTCCATCAGGTGGTCACCCGCTCCCACGACGCCCCCCTGAGTGAAGATATTCAATCCGACCACGGTGCCGTCCACCGGTGAAGTGATGGCGGTGTTGCCCAGATCGAAATCGGCCATTTGCAGTTTGTTGCGGAACTCGCTGGCGTCCATTTGGGTTTGCGCCAGTTGCGTTCTGACTTCGCGCTGATAGTCGGCGAAGCGCTGATCGATACGTTGCTGAGACTCCTGCAGCTGCTTCTGCAGCTGGCCAATCCGCCCGACGGTCTCATCGATGCTGCTGTTCACCTCGGCGAACTGGCGCTGTATTTCCAGGTAGCGGTTGCGCGGCAGGTAACCGTCCGCCGCCAGCTGTTTCATGCTATTCATCTGCTCACGCAGGCTGGAGAGTTGGATCTGTTTGTTGGCGCGTGAGTCCTGCAGGCCTTTCAACTGGAAACGGATCCCGTCCATCGACTGCTTATAACCGTCAATTTCACTCTGCAGCCCTTGGCGACGGGAGGCGAACAGCTGCGTCTGCAGCGCAATGATCTCCGCGACACGCGGCTGATCCTTAACCTGAGCGAAAACAGGGGAAAAAGTGACCTTGCTCAGACCATCCCGTTCAGCCAGCAAGCGCCCTTCGGTCGCCAGCGTGGTGTAATACTGATCGCGCAGCGAATCGACCTGTGCCTGTGCCTGCACCTGGCTCAACTGCACCAGAACTTCGCCGGCTTTCACCTTGTCGCCGTCTTTCACCACGATATTTTTGATGATGCCACTGGCCGGCGCCTGCACCGTTTTACGGTTGCCGGAAACGGTTACCGATCCCGGCGACGCCACCCCTTTGTCCAGAGGCGCAAACGCCGCCCAGGCCAAGAAACCGAACACACCTACACCCAGCGCCAGCCATCCGAGGCGGGTATAACGGCGCTCATCCAGCGGGATTTGTTCTGAGTACGAGTCATTCGGCTCGCCAATATGCGTAGACATACCAACTCCTTTGACTGCCGGCGACGCAACAGCGCCGCCAGGCCAGTTCACGGCTTAATTAATTTGAGTTTTAGGAATATCGCCTTCATCCGGCTCGGAGTTCACCGCACGCGCCGCTTGCGGAGGTACCTGCGCTTTTTGCGCATTCGCCAAGGCCTGCAGCACCTGCTGCGTTGGGCCAAACGCATTGACGTTCCCGTTAACCAGCAGCAACAGCTTGTTGGTCATCGCCAGCAGATTGGTGCGGTGCGTAATCAGGATCACCGTCTTATTCCGCTGTTTAAGGAACGTAATGGCCTGGTTCAACGCCCGCTCACCGGCATCGTCAAGATTGGAGTTGGGTTCATCCAGCACGATAAGAGACGGATCGCCATACAGCGCACGCGCCAAACCGATACGCTGTTTCTGACCGCCGGAAAGCCCGGCGCCACCGTTGCCGATCACCGAATCATAGCCATTGGGGAAGCGCAGAATCAGCTCATGCACGCCGGCCAACTTGGCGGCCTCAATCACTTTCACCGAGTCCAGCTCGTTGAAGCGGGCGATGTTCTCCGCGATGCTGCCGGCGAACAGCTCAATATCCTGCGGCAGATAACCGATGTAAGGCCCCAGTTCGTCCTTGTTCCACTGGTAGATGTCGGCGTTGTCCAGCCGCACAATACCTTCGCTAACCGGCCAGATGCCGACCAGCAGGCGCGCCAACGTAGACTTGCCTGAAGCGCTTGGCCCGATAATCCCCAGCACATCTCCCGGCTGAATCGCGAAGTTGACGTTATGCAGCACCGCGCTCCCCTTCGAGCCAGGTGGCGTTGCGGTCACCCCTTCAACTGAAATCACCCCTTCCGGACGCGGCAGCGACATGCCGGTACCGCGCGGCGGATGCTGTTCCAGCAAACGCACCAAGCGCTGGTATGCCAGCTTGGCAGAGCTCCAGCTTTTCCAAACGTTGATCACCTGTTCGATCGGCGCCAGAGTACGCCCCATCAAAATTGAACCGGCGATCATCATGCCCGGCGTGATGTGCCCATCGATCGCCAGCCAGCCCCCCAGGCCCAAAACCAGCGACTGGAGCGACAGACGCACAAACTTAGTGATCGATGTAACACGAGATGCCCGTTCGCTGGCGATGCGTTGGCTGTTCAGGAAGCGCTGATGCAGACCGAACCAACGCCCCTTCAGGTTGGGCAACATTCCCAACGCTTCGATCACTTCGGCGTTACGCAAGTTGGTGCTGGCCAGGTTGCTTGACATGATTGAAAGCCGGCTGGCATCCGCCAGCGGCTTTTTCGACACCACTTCGTTGATTACTGCCAAGGCGATCAACAGTAAAGAGCCCACGAGTGCGAACAACCCCAGCCAAGGGTTAAACAGGAAAATCACCAGCAGATAGATCGGGAACCAGGGCGCATCGAAGAAGGCGAACAGCGCACTTCCGGTCAGGAATTGACGCACGTTGGTCAGATCGCTCAACATCTGGCCGGCATCGGAGGAACCGTTTTTTAAATTCGCCTCGTAAGCCGCAGTATAAATGCGCGTATTGAGCCGCATATCCAGCTGACTGCCGATACGGATCACCACCATGCTGCGCACGTATTCCAGCAAGGACATCATGCCGAACATCCCCAGCATGATCAGCGTCAACATTAACAGTGTGATTTCATTACGCGAAGGAAGCACCCGGTCGTAAACCTGGAGCATGTAAATGGAAGGTACCAACATTAATAGGTTAATAAACGCAGTGAATATACCGACGGTCCAGAAGACTTTACTGCGCGTGCGTATAACATCCGCAATTTCGTTGCGCGGGATAAATTGATTCACGTTCTGCCCTTACATCATGTGCACTGTCAGTCCAATCCGCATTGACCCCTCCCCTAAAGAAATTCCTAAAACAGAATCCTCCGGGAAGGCTCACCCCAAAAAAATGCCCGAGACTGCAGATACTTTCGTTAACTATAGGTAGAGAAAGTGAAAATCGGCAAGGTAGGTTATAAAAAAAAAACCGGCCACCATGCTTTGAAAAAGCATGATAAAACAGAGTGATATGAAAAAACAAAGGCGGGAATGGAAGATAACGAAATGGAATAACTTAGAGAGGATGACACTGCTCACAAATTTAAATATGCGGGGGATTACGCCCCCGCATTATTTAATTCCAAATAGTTCCACTCGGAATTATTTGTTATTGCAGCCTTACCATCAGGCGTAGTGCAGAGAATCCACCAACTGCTGGTGGTTCTGGCCAGTCAGGTAAATGACCGTATCGTTGGCATCAAGCGTGTGGTTATTGTTGTTATCAATAATCACATAAGAGTCAGCATTGTTGCCTGTACCGCTGAACACCACCGAGGCCACACCCACTTTCCCGGTTAACGAGTTTGGATTGCTCAGCCCCAGGATGCCCCCCAGCAGGCCGACGACGCCGGTGGTCAGGCCACCGATCAACGACCCCAGCAGCGCATCCAGCGTATCCGCAGAACGAGTACCGTAGTCTGATACCGCCGAGCCGGTATTGGACAAGGTCAGGCCGGAAGCGGCATCAACGATCTTATCTTTCGCGGTGCTGAAGTCGGTGATGGTGACCCCCGCCTGCGAGTTACTGGATTTCAGATCGTAGATATTCGCGCCGTTACCGCCAGTCAGCGTGGTGTTACCCAGCACGTTGAAACTGTCGGCCTTTGATGTCCCTTCCACCGTCAGTTGGTAACCGTTCAGACCCAGCGTGTTCAGCAGCGGCGTCAGCAGCGCAGTGGTAGCCGCACTCAACGGCAAGGCTTTCAGCAGCTGTACGATAATGCCGTCACCGGTACCCGCATGGCTTGAATCCAGGTTCAAACCACCGGTATTGGCAGACGCATTGATGTCGCGCACGTTGCTGTAGCCCGCGCCCACGGTCAGATTCAGCGCATGATCGCCGGTCACGTTGATATTCTGAACCTGCGCATTGGTGCCAGCCAGAGACAGAATGTTGTTGAACGCACCGGTACCACCGGAAGCCACGTTCACCGTCGTCAGCGCGGTGCCCAACAGCGCACTGCTGCTGCTGTTCAGGCTGATGGCGCCGGCATTCACGTTCGCCGAACTCACCGCATCAAAGTTGATGTTGAAGTGGTCGGTGGCGTTTTGGACGAAGGTGAAGTTCAGCGTGCTGGCTGAGGTCGCGTCCCCTTTCACTTCCAGCTGCGCGGCGCTACCGCCGGCGGCATTGATGACGTTGACGTTAGCCAGGCCGGAGATCACGAAGCCTTGCGTCCCCAGGTTGGTCGCCGCTGCGTTCTGGGTGACCGTGCCGCCCGTAGTGCCTTCTACCGTAGCCGTGCCGTTGGTCAGGCCAAAGTCGAAGGTGTTGGTTGGCGTAGTGACGCTGGTGGTGGTCGGAGAACCAATCACTGGTGTGGTTACCAACGTACCGACAGACTTACCGATATAACCGGTCAGATCAATCTGCTCAAAGTTCGAGAAATTGTTAGCGTTGCTGGTCACGGTGCTGGTGCGAATGCCCAAGCCGTTCTGGTTAGTCACCACGGTTTTGGTGATAAAGTTGGCAGAGATGGAATCCGTGCCGGTGCCGCCGTCAGCCTTGACGGTATTGGCAACGGTGTTTGCGCCGCCAGAAACTGCGTTCCCCGCCCAGTGCAGGCTGTCGTTGCCGGCGCCAAGGTTAAACTGTGCAGTGCCGGTAGCAATGTTTGCCGTCGAAGTGACGACCACGTTGTCTGCGCCCGAGCTGGCGTTCAGGATGATGTTGCCGTTGTTGACGGTGACAGCAACCCCAGAACTGGCGCCGTTGTCAGACAGGTTCACCGTCGCTGCGCTGGTGCCGTTGATGGTCAGGTTAGCCAAGTGATCGGCGAACTTCAGGTTGACCAGGCTGGCTGTGCTGGCATTGAGTTGAACATCAGTCAATACCGCCGTTTCAGCATTGCTGATCTGGTGGGACAGCCCCGAGTTGATCGTACCAATGGCATTACCACCTGAAGCAGATGAAGACAAGGCTGCTGCCGTGTTGTAAACCAGACTGGTGCCAATCTGGTACTCAAAGGCATGCTGTTGCGTAACCGTAGTGGCATCGGTAGCCGTCGAGTTACGTAAGTCATTGATGATAGCCTGCGTAATGACAGATTTGTCCGTTCCCAAGGCGTTATAAGTCGCTAGTTGAGAAGCAGTAGCGTTCACACCATACACGCCATTAAAAATGTGCTGAATGAACGCATCACCGGTCAAATTGGCTCCTTTCTGCTGAAACTCTGAGGAAGCCAGAAGTTTTTGAGTCAGAAGCGCGAATGTGTTTCCTGGCTGCAATAAGTAAGTAGTCCAAAAACTCAAACCACTGGCATCGGCAGCTCGATAAGGAGCAGCCAAATAAAGCGAGGCAACCTGCTCTTGATTGGCCAGCGCTACGCTCCACTGATTCCACGCCGCAGTACCGTAATTACTATACAGCAGAGCATCAACGTGGTTGTCGAGGGTGGTTTGTGCAGCCAGGTTAGTACTGTCGAACTGCTTATAGTTTAATAAGTTATCAATTGCGCCATAGATAGCACTATTCAGCGACGTAGTACCCAAAATGCCCTGGAGGACGCTGTCAGCCGGTGCAGTACCATAAACCTTGGTATAAATCGTTCTTAAAATATCCAATGAAGTGCTTGAGCCATACAAGGCTTGCCCTTCAGCAGAAGCCAGCAGGTTACCCACGTATGTCTGTGCGGTAATTTGTCCCGTCCGAATTTGGCCAGCATCAGCATCAAAAGCCGCTGGACCGGTAAAAGTACTATGACCCAGAACAGCATATTGAATCGCTGCCACAACTTTCTGGTACAGCAAAACTTGAGAAGCCATAAGTATATCCTCAAAATTAAAAATTTATTTCAGATATCAAAAAGTTAACATAAACAAAAAAAATAACATGCGAATGCACGCCAGTTAAGGAAAGATCAAAAAAGCAGGGTTGTCAAACAGCAAAAGGAAAACAAACTAAAGATAATCCTATAGGAAAAAGCATTAATGAAAGAAAACAATCCACATAAACACTTACTTAACAAACAATACATTAACATGTGAATAATAACGCGCGAAACAGTGTGAACTGTGCTTAAAAAAGAAATAAAACCTCAACAAAAAAACCTCTAGTAAGATTATTAAAATAAAACTAATCAATAAACCTCATACAATCCATAACCAAAGAGCATGAATAATCAAGATGCTTATCGCCATTCGTGATAACTGTATCATTATTTATTTTATCGTTTGGCAACCCAAAATTTCTCGTCCCCCTCCCTCTACCATCAACATCAATTCGATTAAAAAAATCAAGCAGACCATCAAAGCGGCAATTATCTATCTTGTTTTTAAAGCCACCATTGATAAAAATGACAGGTGTCCCCATCGCCAAACAAGGCAATGCGGTATGAATACGTGACGTGACAACCAACTTAGCCGAAGAAAGTTTTATTAAAAAATCATGAGCCATTTCAATGCCGACTTGATAGGGAGCGTAAGGAACTATTTGAGTCACTACTTTGACTTTCCTTAATAGCTCCGCATCGAAGCATTCCTTAAGAACCTTTTTCTTATGATAAAACTCTGCCACACGCCCATTAAGAATTCGTTTGGCCAATCGCAGAGGTTGCCGCATGAGTTCAAACGGTGTTAAGGCGTCATACATAACATCAACAAAATAAATATCATCCGAGCAGGAATTTCGCTTATATGTTTTGCCTAATGTTAAAGTCATACACCCCGAGTAATATGCAGGTATACCATATTTCTTGAGCAAGTTTACCGTATAGAAATCCCGGCATCCTATAGGAGCATGTTGCTTCAGGTGGTAAATAGTTTCAGTAGAAAATATTTTATTTTCAACCGAAGAATTAATATGCACAGACGTATAAAAGGGATGAACGTTACAGGAGGGTGGGAAATTTTCTGGTGAGTCCATATACCATGCATTCATTATCATCTTCACAGGCTCCCCATGATAACTGCCTATAGCATCACGTGGAATTGGGATATCACATGAAGGGAGAAACTGCCTGGCGGCAAGAGTTTGTACATAATCACCTAAATTAATCCACCCTCTTTTACGGTAAAGATCACTTTCATATGTGAGAAATCCATACTTTGTCATTACAACCCCCTCTAACTGTACTTCAGTTTCCTAAGCAACTTGAGAAGTGATGCCCTATCATCAGCATCAAAAACGATAAAGAAGAACATTACAGCAACAAGAAACAAGTTAAAAGAACAAACTATTAACAAAGAAAAATAACCATCAACAACCCACTCCTTAATATAAATACAAGTCAAAACTGAAATTATCGCCACAATAAAAAATCTTGGAAGAAGCTTAACCAAAAAAACATTCAGGTTACAGAGAGGAAAAATACTTTGCATCCACAAAACCCTCAACACGAGCAGTACCAGCACGCACAGCACCCTTATCAAAAGAACAAAATAGATTGAATAATGCAAGAAAAACATAGCAGTCATCAACAGAACAGAAAACCCAAGAATAATAGATATGACTAATTGATATCTTTTTAACTCCCCCTTTGTATATATAGCAGTAACAAAAGGGTTGGATAAAGAGTCAATGAACACATAAACAATGACAATTCGAATAAAACTGGGAAGATAATCGGGCACATTACCAAGCCATACAGCGCTCACGAAATCAGCAAAAACAAAAATAGGCACACCTGACAATATCGTGACAAATGCAGTCAGTTTGCAAGATAGAAAAATCAAGTCATTCATCTCATCATAATGCCCCAAAGAGCCACTCTTAATTATTTTCGGAGCAAAGGCCATTTGCAAAGCACCAGTAACCCGATTAAAGGCGTTCAGGACCTGTTCAGCTAACCAGATAGAAGCATTAGCGACCAACCCTACAAAGTAATAAGCTAAGAATGCAATTGATTGGGAAACGCTTACAATACTGAACGCACCTAACAATGGCCAACGAGAGAACGACAGAACCTCCTTTAAAAAGACCAAGTCAATATCTCTTGAGAAAAACCCTCCATATAACCTAACGTATTTCGAACAAGAATAAACGTACACAATAAAACCAAAAAAAAAGCCAATGAGAACAAGACAAGAATAAGAAACAACTTTATTTTGAAAGTCGAAAGACGAGAATATAAAAACCATCAACCAACGTTGAAAGGCATCAAATACGCCAACCTTAGCAAAAACAGACATCTTTTCCGTGGCGAGAAAGTATCCCATAAAGGGTGTCTGCATAATTTGAAAAAGGAGGGTTATTATTGTGAATTGGTATAACAGGAAGATATCGTTAGTGCTTACGGTTGAAGAATTCACTTGCGACAAAACAAACCATAAGCCTACTGTTTCCGCCAAAAAAAAGACAAGGATACAGATCCCCAAGTACATGATAATAATAGAGGCAAACCTTTTTTCAAATTTCTCACTTTCTTTTGCCACCTCAACCGTAAGAAATCTTTGCGTGGAAAGTGAAAAAACATTTTGAATGAAAGAAAACAAAAAGATGACACTACTAACAAGGCTATAGAGACCGAAATCAGAAACGCCAAGAGAATTTAGCGCCATACGCGAGGTATACAAAGTGACAAACATCAATATCAACGTTCGACCATATAAAGCAAAAGAATTAAGTAGCACCGTTTGCCTATTGTTCATGCCCCCTCCCTTCCTGTTCACTGGCATCATACTTCAGTCAACAAGAAAAATTTTTAATACCCTTATAAAAATAGAAAGGCATACACTGGTTATGTCACTTTTTTATTTTCTCTCTTGAAGAAAAAATCTGATATTTTCTTACTCAACTCATACGCTTCGAAGTCTGCACTGCCAGTATTATAAAGTGAGTCGTCTTTCAAATAATTAATCATTCCGTCTCTAGCTGGTGAGATAACAGGTATGTTTCTCGCCAAAGACTCAAGCATTATTAATGGAACCCCTTCATATCGTGATGGAACGACAATGAAGTCTATATCTTTAGAATCTGCCCAAACATTATTTTTCCACCCTAAGAAAACGACTTCGATGTTCGGAGAGAGATTAGCAGCCAACTCCCTTAATCGCTTGAGATCCGGGCCATCGCCAAAAACTCGTAATTCAAGAGGGAATTTTATATTTTTTAATGCGTTAATAAGTATATCCTGTCCCTTTTGACGAAAAAGTACCCTCCCCGCCATGACAACTTTCAACGTTTCATTTGATGGTATAAACTCATATCCGACGCCTCTTATTTCAGATATTTCTGGCCTGGTGACAAAATTCTCCAAAACCCGGACAGCAGCATTACTATTTTTGGCAATGATATCCTTAGCTGTCGCATCGCAGATGGTAAAAAAACAGTTGCAGTTTTTATATACGAACCTGGCAAAGAAATCTTTAACGGAAGGAGCCCAGCTATCCATCTTTTTGAAGCTATGCGTATACGGAAGGTAACTAATAATATTTTTCATCCCCAGCATTTTTCCTGCATTGATAAAAACAGCGCCAAATTCTATATCACCTTGAATTACAAAGGTGAAGTCATGTCGTTTTTTTATCTTGGCAAGGAAGCTGGCAGCGTGGAAAATATGCTTTGGATTCAAAAAGGCATGAATTATTTCTATATTTCCATGGCGAACATCATGGAGATCGTGTTTTATTTCTGACACTTGCAATAGCTCAGATAACTTTTTGTTATCAAAAGGAATGTAGCACGTTATCTCTATCCCTTTTTTCTTGTATCGCCTTAGATGAGCGACCGTCATTAATTCATGACCACCGATAATGGATGCTGTAAAAATAACCGCGACTCTCCTGCCTTTTAACATACACCCTCGTAAAACAGCTAAAACCATTAACAGCCCAGAAAAGTATAGCAACTGAGGAGCAAAGCACTGGAAAGATTATCCCCAAATAACCAAAAACATCCATTTTTATTGGCGGATTCTTTGCATCAGCTCACATTTTTACACATAACAATATTCTTACCATGATTAAAATAAAAATGCAAACAGAGCCATTTTTCCCCCTCGGCCTAATCCATATAAAGCAATCGGAGAATAATTACATGATTTAATAAGAAAAAATTTTGGACCAGAAAAGGAAAAGGAATGAACAAGCAAAAAGGAGGTGCATAGCACGAGTGAGGATAACTGCTGAGGTGGGAATCCTAAAAAAACCATTTCTGACTGGAAAAAATAGAAAAATGTGCTAACAGCGGACAGACGTATATTTTACCAATATAATAACTCTTGATAAGTTAGCACCCTCAATTAACTGCGCACAAAAAAGCCATGTTTAAAAATAAACATGGCTTTTATCTGTTATACACTTGGCAACTACAATATAAGCATATGATTATTTAACGCTCAGCGTCACTGTTTATCGTTTTTAAAGCACCGCTAAATTCTTTCGTCACCATTTTTTCTGACAAGTCATTATTGAGGATGCCGAAGCTATTTTCTCTTTTATTCTTATCATTACCATCATCGATAAAGTCATACCACCAGACACCGGCAATATAGTTCATTTTGCTTGCTAATGTCATATACTCATAAGCGTACTGTGCAACTTCACTGTCAGTCAGGTTAGCTCCACCTGGATAGGCTGGATATCCAACCTCTGTAATATAAAACGGCACCATTTTCCCAAAAAATTGGCTCAACTCTTCCTGATAGAGTTCGATTCGTTTAAGATTAAATTTTGGGTCGGCAACCGTTCTGTTCTGATAAGAATAGGGATGAAGAGAAATACCATCAACATAGTTGAGAATGCCCAATTTAACCAACATTATTCCCCACTCTTTATCATCGTTACCAAGAGGATTGAAACCACCTGCAATAACTTTAGCTGCAGGGTTCTCTTTTTTGACTGCCAGTGAAGTTGCCTTAACTAGCTGAAAATAAGCCTCAGCAGAGGCTTCACTCACGGCCTCGTTCGAGTTGGCACTACGATGCGACCATTCATTCCAAACTTCGAAGATATCAGCCTTACCTTTAAAATGCCTTGCCGTCCATGCTGCATAATTCACGAAAGCTGCTGACGCTTCTGGTGTAAGTGGTTTGCCGCCACCGTAGTTCTTATTCCCATAATCCAATATAATTAAAGGGGAAATCCCACTTTCTTTAGCGATACTGATAACACGGTCGGTCGTATCTTTTGAGCTATTCAGAACACCTTTTTGAATCTCGACCAAGCTCCATGGATAGTCGGTCCGAAATGATTTAACATGGTACTTCTCCATCAAACCGATAAGTTCCTCAGCACTTCCTTTAAATTGATTAGGGTGTACACCAACACCAGAATAGAATGCGTATGAGTATCCAAAGCCAGAGGCAATATAAATTGAAGCAATCAGGAGAATATGTGCTAATTTTTTCATGATAAAAACCTCTCAAAAGCCTGACATGTGGGTCACTAATATTATCTAGAGATAACTCATATCAGTACTCAATCATTTTTGAGCTATTGAACACCTTCCATTTATCACTTATATATTTCTCCATTTCCTTATGGAAACGTGAAACGGAGAACCGTAAAGCATTATCACGACAATCTTGGGGTAGAATAGATGACTCAATGTTTTGAAAATGCTCAATAGCTTCGACAACAGAAGTAACGGTTTGATTGGCAAAAAATACCCCTGTCGCTTTCGATACACCAAATGGACGCACCGTTTCTAAGGAGCCACCTTTGCCAAAGGCGATCACTGGCGTGCCACAGGCCTGAGCTTCAACAGGTGTAATGCCGAAATCCTCTTCAGCAGCAAATACAAATGCCTTAGCTTTCTGCATACACTCAAGCATAACCTCATTTGACTGATAGCCGAGAATCTCGACATTGCTTTTAGCTTTTGCCTTGATTTTAGCCATTTCAGAGCCATCGCCAATCACAACAAGCCTTTTATCAGGCATGTGACCAAAAGCTTCGACGATTAAATCGATTCTTTTATAGGGAACCATACGTGATGCAGTAAAATAGAAGTTTTCTTTGTTTTCCTGATAGGAAAAACGCTCGACATCAACCGGTGGATATATAGTGTCTGCATCTCGACCGTAGACTTTTTTAATTCGCCGAGCAATAAAATCAGAGTTGGCGATAAAATAATCAACGCCGTTAGCGGTGCGATAATCCCACATTCTCACTTTATGCAGAATCCATCGCGCAAGATGTCCTTTCAGCCCCCTGTCCAGACCTGACTCTTTCAGGTATTGATGCTGTAAATCCCACGCATAACGTATAGGGGAATGAACGTAACTGATATGCAACTGGTCTGGGCCTGTCAGAATCCCTTTTGCTACTGCGTGACTGCTTGATAGCACAATATCATGCTTTGAAACATCAAGCTGCTCTATCGCAAGTGGCATAAAGGGTAGATACTTCTGGTAAGCTTTTTTTGATTTAGGTAGTTTTTGAATAAAAGTTGTTATTGCTTTTTTTCCATGGAAAAAACTGCGGGCATCGTCTGAAAGAAAATCGACCACAGAGTAAAGATCAGCCTCTGGATACATGTCTATAAACTCTTTTATGACACGCTCTGCCCCTGCGTAGGTTACTAACCAATCGGCCACAACGCCAACACTTGGATTACTCATCTCGGATTCACCTTAAAAGCCAACATTAATAGCCGCTGTAGTTTTAACGGATTAATAATTTCAATTTTTCAATATGGAATTATCCCGTACTTTTTACCGTCACGCTTAATTACAGAACTTCTGAAATAATTTTATTCAGTTTTTCAGCAGAAGACCTCCAGGAAAAACGGGTAACATTATTCTCACCCTTTCTTTTCAGACTTTCTCTCAGAGATGCATCCTTGTCTACAGACTCCAGAGCTTCAATAATTTCTGCTTTTGAATCAGGTGAAAAGTACACAGCACTGTCGGCAAGCACTTCCTTCAAAGAAGCTCGATCTGATGATATAACGGGACAACCGCAAGCCTGGGCCTCCAACGGAGGTATCCCAAAGCCTTCATAAAATGATGGAAATGCAAAAAATTTGGCATTCTGATAAAGAGCAACCAACTCGTCGTCGTTAACCCGGCCGAGAAACTCAATCCTTGGGTCATCTTCAGAGAATTTTACTTTACTGAAAGTACCGGCTCGATCACCTATAATTTTCAATTTAATATCAAGGTTGCTTGCAGAGAACGCCTCGATTAACCCATGAAAATTTTTATGATAATTAGGTGAAGATACGGCAAGCACATATTGATTACTACTATGTATACTGTTGCCTAAAGACGGCTGTGGTGGCTGAAACTCCTTACTAACTGCATTGCTTATTACTTCTACCCGCTTGTTTTCACAACGATAAAATGTCGAAATTTCTTTTTTAGAAAACTCACTGACTGTTAGCAAACATTTCGAGTTTTTTATCATAATAGGAACTAAAGCCCTATACCATAACCGGAACGGCTTCGAAAAACTTTCAGGGAATCGGACATAGGTGATATCATGGTGTGTAACTATTTTGTTCTTATAGAATGCAGGAGCAGTACTACATAGGTTAAGGAGTAACGGAGAATTTAATCGCTTCAGGTATTTGGGCAAAGTAAACTGCTCCCAAAAATGCCCGTTACCACCTTTAACTTCTTGCACTTTAAAGTTAGATAGAAACTCTTTTTTCACTACCTGAGTTTTTTCAGGCACAAGGAAGACGACATCATTCCGTATGCCAACTAGCGCTTTTCCGACCTCTTCGGCAAAACGTTGTACACCGGTTGTCTTTTGGGTTAAAAACCTACCGTTAATATAAATCATCATCCCCTCTTTAACACATCCGGATATGGCTTGCCTGATTTTATTGAACTCGTAACTCATCCTAGACGTAAAAATCAGATTCTCACCCTATGGTTATCTAACAAAGTAAAATGCATTTTCGGATATCCAGGGATAGCTATACCATAAATCAAATCCGTCGTTATTATTTGTATAATAAATACCTAATGTCAGCACCCTAAAAATACAGTAAATGACCAAAAAATATCTCAGCACTATACTCATTCTGTAGGCGGATAGAAAAAGAATGTACCCTAATGCCACCGTCCCTAACATCAAAAATATCCGACCAGACATCAACGGTATTGGTAACCAGATAATATAAATTGCACCACTATAATAGAGTAAGCTCTTCCAATCCTTATGCTTTTCAGAAAAGAAAAATATTGAAGCGATCAACATGACAACCAAATATTTGACATACGAATCTATTCTGTCAAAACTAAACAATGAAACCCGGCCATAATACTCAAGCTTAAATGCCAAGATCCCAATAACCGGCAGACCAGTCAAGGAGGAAGAAAACTTAACAATCAGAGAGAAAAGAACCAAAACAACCAGAAAGAACAAAACCATTAAATTCTTTTTCTTTCTGTCTTCTGACATCAAAATACGAATGATGAAATAAATCGGTATAGAGGATAAATGTGCAAAAGATGCCAGAAGAAGGGAGAGAATTCCCATCTTGCTACGTAACGTATAAGAAAGAGCAAATAACAAAAAGGGCGTTGCCAACATTTGGCGCATTAACAATGTGCTAATTGTGAACATGTAAAATGTCAGTGATGCCGCGATGCATAGTGACTTTAACTTGTCATCTACCCTATTCAAACCAAATTTTTCTAGCCATAGATAGAAAAGGAAACTGTTGAGCAGCGCAACAAAGAAAAGAATGCTACTAGGATGAAGGTTTCCAAAAATCATTACCAGAATTTTAAAATAAAGCGAGAGTAAGAACTCCACGCCTCCGGCGTATTGAAATATTGTTCCACCATGAAGAATAGAAAGATAAGAAGCATAATAATGGCCGAAGTCATCACTTGCTGATGTCAGATGTACTCTCGAAGCAGAAACCAGAACCCCACAGACCAATGCAATAAGAGAGAAATAGACCCTTATTGGTTTCGCATTACATAAATCAGAAACGGTTAGCAATAAAATAATAGAGATATAGTAGCCTAACAATGGGGAGAATGGAAAGACTACGATAGGAAGGGTCATAAGCAGCGCGAATAGCACCGGCATAACTCTTATATTCCCGAATGTACCATATGTACTAAGCATAAATTTTTTACATCTCTTTTTATAATCGGTTGCTAGAAATATTTCGCAAGGGCACTAGCCTTATATTTCCATGAATATTTTCCAATATCCTCGCTGGTAGAAGATTCAAGCTTATCACTGCTGGCAGCCATATCGAACGCATATAAGACATCGTTTTCGTCGTGATACTTATATAAACACCCAATAGAAGCATTCAAGTTAATATTGGAATAAATCACACTCAACCCCGAAGATAAGTACTCCCAGAGTTTCATAGGACTACGCCCTACGTTGGCCTGGCTTGAATTGAACAATAGAAGCCCTATTTTATGTTCATTGAGAATATCACAAACATTTCCATAGTCAATTTCGCCATGGAAGATAACATTACTGTTTTGCCTCTTTATTTCTTCGACACTCTGGCGATACTTTTCATCGATGGGGCCAAATATATCAAAAATGAAATCTGGTCGATTACTGGCAAGGAATGCCAACATTCCAAAGTCAAAGCGGAAATCAAGCGCCCCGACATAAACCGCGTTATTCCGATATCCGCTATTTTTATTATAGAACTCTCTTGAATCATAGCCATTTTCAATGACAGCACAGGTTTTCCCCTCTATAACTGAAGGGTAATTCTTGAAAAGATTGTCCTCAACCACATTAGAGGTACTGACAATACAATTTGCTCTTTGTATAATCCGCTCCTCATACGACCTTATCTTTTCCCCTGCAATCGACAAATAATCATCTGTAGGTCTGTAAATTAATTTTGTGTACGTCATTCTCTTTATGTACGGCTCAAAAAAAGGCGTATCGCAGATTATTACATCGTAATGTTTATCAAAAAAATCTCCTGGGGTAAACAACCGCATCGAAAGAAGATTTACCTTTGATAAAAAATAATTATATTTTATTGTAATTGGCAACAACGCTCTTATATTTACAACTTTAACACCCTCGTTGGTTTTCTTGCTGCCCGTATTATTTTTTCTTCTTAATACCCAATGAATAAAGCTAAACGGCACCCCAGAAAAACTCACCTGACGTCCTTCGCTTTGTAGTTCATTAGCATAGTGATGACTACCTATTTTGAAGGTAGATATGCTTCTTGTGTGACTCAGTATGAGAATTCTTTTCATAAAGTGGTACTCTAAAAAATAACAAACATTTGGTGAAACACGTCATAAAAGCGCCATGTCTCAGATATTAAAGGCAGCCACATTGACCAAGGAAATAAAGCTGACATTGTTTTAGAATGTCAGCTTTAGTCTTCATCAATTACTTTTTATCTGAATAAGAGTAGCCGTAATAATTGTAGCCATAGCCATAGTAGCTACTTGCTTTTTTCACCATGCCATTCAAGATGCAGCCTTTAACTACAACTCCACTCTGCTCAAAGCGCTTGATCGAAACCTCAATTTCCTTCGCGGTATTTTGCTCGAATCTGGCAACCAGCAATGTTGTCCCTGCATAGCCACCGATAATCGCGGCATCCGTCACTGCTAAAATTGGCGGTGTATCAATAACAATCATGTCATAGTGCTTGTCAGCCCAAGTGAGCAATGCCGCTAAGCGTTCATGCATAAGCAACTCTGCAGGGTTAGGCGGCACCTGCCCACGAGAAATAAAGTCAAAATTGGCAGAAACAACGTTCTTTATCGCCTGTTCTACCGGTATTTTTCCTGACAGCACATCTGAAAGACCATCAGTATTTTCGAAACCAAAATTCTTGTGTATATAGCCTTTACGCATGTCGGCATCAATGAAGAGAACCTTCTTACCTGTATTGGCGATCACGGCGGCCAGGTTACTACTCACAAAGGTCTTACCCGCATTTGGACTGGCACCAGAAATCATCAATACTTTATTGTTGGCTTCCATCATTGCAAAGTGCAAGCTGGTACGTAAACCGCGTATAGCCTCCACAGCCAAATCAGCAGGGTTTTCAACTGCAAGAAATACTGCATCCTTCCGGTTATTTTTAACCGTCGAAATGGACTTGATCTTTTTCTTACTATCCAAGCTTTCCTTGATCAACCATTCAGAAACCGGAACGCTCGCATAAACGTTGATACCAAGCTCTTCAAGCTGTTCTGGCGACTCAATGCCACGACGCAAGAACATATTCGCAAGGATTAAGCCAACGGAGAAAACACCACCCAAGACTAAACTGATCAAAATAATTAGCACTTTCTGCGGTTTAACCGGCTTAGGTGCAGTTATAGCAGAATCAATGATTCGGACATAACCAATTGCACTGGACTTAGCAATGCTTAGCTCCTGTTGCCGATTGAGTAACTGCATGTACACAGCTCGCCCCGACTCCACATCACGACTTAACCGCAATACTTCTTGTTGTGTTTCTGGCATAGCGGAAACACGTTTGTTCAATTTCTTCTTTTCCTGCTCCAACGTGCTACGTTTTTCTAATAAAGCTTTGTAGGTAGGATGACTTTGCGTGTACAGCTGAGAAACTTCCGCCTCACGAATCGTCAACTCATTCAATTGATTATCAACATTGACAATCTGGTTTAAGACGGATTGAGCCTCAAGATTCAAGTCCACAGAATCTTTCTGTTGCCGATATTGATTAAGCTTACTTTCGGCAATATCCAGGTCTGAACGGACTTTAGGCATTTGCTCCTGCAAGAAATCGAGGCTCTTGGCATCCTGCGCAGCTTGACGAGCAATGTTCTGCGCCATATAGATGTTGGCAATACTATCAAGAATCTCGCGAATTTTAACAGGGTCTTCGCCTGTCAGCGTGAGGGATAGCATCCCTGTATCCTTACCCTGGTCAGCAACAGAGTAAACTTTAAGTAGCTCGTTAATTACCTCAAGTTTGCTCTTGTATTTTACGGTAAATTTCGTCCCCGGTGCAGCATCAATTGCATTCACCTTCAAGGAAATACCGTTATTCTCTAGCAAATCACCAACATGGCCTTCTAAGCTAATTGCATCGTTTTCAACTTTGTAACGTTTGTTGTCAAGAACGGTTAAAATGATCTCAGGAACACCTTTAGTATTTTCGCTGGCAGGCAAATAGAATCGGCTAATGTCTAATTTACCGGCTTTTTCTCCATTTAAACGAGACCAACCTTTACCAAAGACAGGGAAATAATCTTGTTCTACGCTCGTCTGCAAGTTCAATTCATCAACTGCTTTCCCCAAAATCATTCGTGATTGCAGCAAAGCAATTTCTGGCGCAGATTGAGGCTGGCTATCTGGCAAAATTTGACTGAGGCTATTTAAAATCGCATTTCCCTGCTTCTGCTCAACTTGAAGCATAGCATCAGCACGATAAATCGGCGTAGAGAAAAGGCTATACAGAACACCGAGAGATAAAAGAAAAGACGTGACTGTAACAATCAACCATCTATTATCAATTAACTCTCCGACAAGGCGTCCCATGTCGATACTTTCTGATTTCTCGGTTCCCGAATGAGTTACTTTAATTTTTTCTGACATTGGTAATCCTGAATAGCTATCGGCTTAAGGCGTTAGCCCATTTTTTGGCTGATTCATCAAGAAGCTTAAATACAAATTCGAAAGCCTCATGGCTTTGGCGATAAGGGTCGGCAATTTCACGCTGGCCTAGCCAATGGCCAAATAACATGGTTTTCCCCCTAACCTCAGGGACCAATCGGCATACGGCATCAATATGCCCCTTTTCCATTACAAGAATCAGGTCATACTCACGGCACAGGGATGAGGTAATCTGCTTCCCCTGGTGACCATCCAAAGAAAGGCCATGACGTTGAGCAACATCGGCGGCTGTCGCATCCGCAGGTTTACCCACTAAGGCCCCAAGCCCTGCAGAGGTTATTTCTTTATCTGGCAACATTTCTTTTAGCAACCGCTCCCCCGTGGGGGAACGGCATATGTTACCTACGCAAACCACTAAAATTGAATCAAACATTTTAGTTAGCCTCAACTACCAGTTATGGATACGCTGAGTACCTTCGGTAAGGCTGTTATAACCAGAGATAGTCGGCAGCAACTGAGTGACTACGCGGTTCCAGCGTGCGAGTGGTGCAGTAGTGACATAAACAATATCGTAAGGTTGCAACTGGAATTCTGTCCCCATAACCATTGCTGTTGCATCCGAGGCATTTAGCTGATAGATATTCGCGAGTTTTTTACCTTCAGCACCACGCAGTGGACGAATAACAAATACCCCCGTAGCATCGGCAAAATTCTGATCCATACCTTCCGCATTGCCGAGCGCTTCAGTCAAGGTCATACCGCTTCGATCCATTTTCAAGGTAGCTTGCTTTTTCACCTCACCCATAACGAAAACTTTCAGATCGTCATTTCGCGGAACGTAAAGGATATCACCGGGGTAAAGCAGATGGTTTTGTGTCAAATCCCCACGCTGCATCAATGCCTGCAGAGAAATACGCTGTTCTCTGCCATTGTGCGTTAAAACCACATTACGCCAATCCGCATTTTCGGAGAGCCCGCCCGCGGCATTGATCGCATCCATAATAGTCAATGGCACGTTCGTAATAGGCTGCTGACCGGATTTGGCGACTTCACCAGTGACATAAGTTTTTTGCGAGCGGAAAGCGGCGATGCTGACATCAACCTGCGGGCTTTCGATATATTGCGCCAACCTGTTGGCAATTTCGATCCGAACCTGTGCCATGGTCTTGCCGACAACTTTCACTTTGCCGATATAAGGATAAAAAATGGTTCCATCGGAATTCACCCAGTTACCGGTATCACTAGCACTGCGATATTGCCCAGCGGGTGTAGTTAACTCAGGGTGATCCCAAACAGTAACCATTAAAACATCGCCGATACCAATGCGATATTCATAGTTCTGCAATTCACGCTCCAGTGAAGCGTTAGTTTGTGCAACAACAGGTTTTGGTCGCATTTTTTCAACCAAGCCAGGCGTCATTGGGTAAATATTAACCAGTTCGTCAAGTTCAAAATCGCTATCTTGCTGTTTGACAACCTCTTTACCACTGGTTGAAAGATGAGAGCCCGGCACGATAGTACAGCCGCTAACCACACTGATAGATACCAGAAGCGGTATCAGTTTCCATTGTTTTTTTGCCATCGAGTTATCATCACTTTCAAAGTAAAAAATGCATGTAATGCCAAGCCCCATGCCAACCATGACACCTACCGCGGCACTTAGCGAAATGAGTTGTCAACGCTTGCACAAAGGCACCATAAAATGCGCTTTCATTGAGCAAGCGTTGAATTCAGATTTGTTAGGCTTAAACTCTCGGAACATTATTGCATAGTTCATAAAAAAAAGAGCAGCGTAAGCCGCATAGTTTTATCCGAGACCTAACCGCAATTGCTGGAATAATGCCTCGTCTCAGCCATAAAAGCATAAGGTGAGCTTTACAAAAAAAGTTGTTCAGCCCACTCTTGAAAGGCCTTACCCTGCGTTGGGTGGCGCAAGCCATAAGTCACAAATGCCCGCAAGTAGCCCATCTTTTCACCGCAGTTAAACGACTCGCCAACCAACTCTGTGGCCTCTACCGTCTGCTGTTTTAGCAATCCGGCAATCGCGTCCGTCAACTGAATACGCCCCCAGGCACCTGGCTCGGTTTTTTCCAAAATGGGCCAGATAGTGGCTGAAAGCACATAGCGCCCAACGGCTGAATAGTTGGATTGCAGCTGAACACCGCTGTCCGGCTTTTCGATGATGGCGGTAATGGGTGAGGATTCACCTTGCCGCAACGCCTTGTTCTGGCACTCCACAACAGAATAGTCGCGCAAAACATGCTCATCCACGGGTTGGATCAGCACCTGACTCAAACCCGTCTCTTCGAAACGGGAAATGAGGTGAGCCAGGTTATCTGTTTTCAGATCGGCTTTAGCATCGTCAAGCAACACATCCGGCAACAGCACCACGAAAGGAGCGTCTCCGATCAGCGGTTTGGCGCAAAGTACCGCATGACCAAGCCCTTTAGGCTGCCCTTGCCTAATATGCATCAACGTTACGCCTTTCGGCGTTATCGATTGGACTTCATCCAACAACTGGCGCTTAACGCGTGCCTCGAGCATCGCTTCCAATTCAAAGGACGTATCGAAATGGTTTTCTATTGCATTTTTAGATGAATGCGTAACCAAAATGATCTCTTTGATACCCGCCGCTACACACTCATTAACAATGTATTGGATCAAAGGCTTATCGACGATCGGCAACATCTCTTTAGGAATCGCTTTGGTCGCCGGTAGCATGTGCATACCCAGGCCAGCGACAGGAATGACAGCTTTTAACTTCGTCATACTCGTCCTCTTCAATCTTGTGAACGCACTCAGCCACAATGTTACTCGTTATTCAAATTCAGCTTCAACCATCGAGCGAAATCTTCACCTTCAGTGGTATGACGCAAACCATATTGCACAAAGGCTTTCATATATCCCAACTTATCACCACAGTCATGAGACTTACCGCTCATATGGAAGGCCTCCACCCTTTGCTCATCCATCAGCATGGCGATCGCATCAGTCAACTGGATCTCATCGCCGGCACCAGGCGGCGTCTTCTCCAGCAGCGGCCAAATCGCGCCTGAAAGCACGTATCGCCCCACAACCGCCAGGTTGGAAGGCGCTTCCTCACGAGAGGGTTTTTCTACTACCGCCGACATCGGCGCGCTTTCACCGGCGGCCAGCACCACACCCGCGCAGTCCACTACACCATATTTGGACACATCCTGCTCTGGTACCGGCTCAACCATGATTTGGCTACGCCCTGTGTCCTCAAAGCGTTGGATCATCTTAGCCAGATTTTCTTTACGCAGATCCGCAGTGGCGTCATCCAACAGCACATCAGGCAGCAATACAACGAAGGGCGAATCTCCCACCATCGGCTTCGCACACAACACCGCATGCCCAAGCCCTTTCGCTTGCCCTTGGCGCACCTGCATCACGGTCACATCCGGTGGGCAGATGTTTTGTACTTCAGCCAGCAGCTGGCGTTTTACACGCGCCTCCAACACCGCTTCCAACTCGAAGGAAGTATCAAAATGGTTTTCAATCGCATTCTTGGACGAATGAGTGACCAATACGATGTCTTTAATACCGGCGGCAACACATTCGCTGACGATGTATTGGATAAGTGGCTTATCGACCACTGGCAACATTTCTTTAGGAATCGCCTTGGTTGCCGGCAACATGCGGGTTCCCAAACCCGCTACAGGGATCACAGCTTTTAGTCTTTTCTGCATTTCCACTTCCAAAAGCAAATAACTGATTTATTTGGCATATACCCAACCCACCAGGCAAGGTATTGTAATGAAAAAAGTCGCTCAGGCACGCTACCGCCCTTGGCTTATAGCTGCCAAAGTGCTATTGGTTCAGTATTTGTTGGCGATTATCTGGGATTATCATCACGCCTCTACGCACAGCAGAGTCTGCGTACCAACACAAATGCTTTGTGACTCACAAAACGGCAAAAAAGTCTGTGCCTTATAACTAAACAATGCTAGTTGTTGCCACTTATGAGGCTAAGATTCTTATACTATTGACCTATTGATACAAGCCTTAGATACCCGGCGTTGGGTGTTTTCAGAATAAGACTACTAACGTGTTGAGTCCATGCGAATATTAGCATAATCCACCCAGCTCAATATGTTGATTTAGTTAGCTTTTAAGGCATGTCTTTTTTCTGAACAAGCGCGTCCACGATTTGTACAGTACTTTCCTCGCAGCTCTGAATTACGCGATGAAGGTTAATAATTTATGCATTACTATTTTTCTGTTTTATCCTATACAGCCCCGATTAAAGTTGAATTTTGCCGCCTCAGCGCCCATCATTCCCATGCGGCATAAGCCGTAGAACTTACAGGTGAAATTGGGCGTATGGAATGGATCGCTGATCCAACAATTTGGGCCGGCCTGGCCACATTGGTCGTGCTGGAAATCGTTCTGGGTATAGACAACCTTGTCTTCATCGCCATTCTGGCGGACAAACTACCAAAACAACAAAGAGATAAGGCTCGTGTCGTCGGTCTGTTGCTGGCGCTGGTCATGCGCCTGGCGCTGCTCGCTTCCATCTCGTGGTTAGCGACGCTGACCAAACCGATGTTCATCGTCGCGGAGCACCCCTTCAGCGGCCGCGATCTGATCATGCTGGTCGGCGGGATATTCTTGCTGTTCAAAGCCACCATGGAGCTTAATGAGCGGCTGGAAGGCAAGGATGAAGAGCAGCACGGTGCACGCAAAGGCGCGCGTTTCTGGCCGGTGGTGGCACAGATCGTGGTGTTAGACGCCGTCTTCTCCCTCGACTCGGTGATCACCGCAGTCGGTATGGTCGACCACCTGGCGGTGATGATGATCGCGGTCTGTATTGCCATCGGCTTGATGCTGCTGGCCAGCAAGCCGCTGACGCGCTTCGTCAACGCTCACCCGACTATCGTTATCTTGTGCCTGAGCTTCCTGCTGATGATCGGCTTCAGCCTGGTGGCGGAGGGCTTCGGCTATCACATTCCGAAAGGCTATCTCTACGCGGCGATCGGCTTCTCGGTGATGATCGAAGCATTGAACCAACTGGCGCAATTCAACCGCCGTCGTTTCCTGTCGAAGGTGCGACCGCTGCGCGAGCGTACCGCCGAGGCGGTGCTGCGCATGCTGAGCGGTAAACATGAAGAAGCCGAGGTCGACAGCCATTCCGCCAATCTGCTGGCCGACAGCGACAGCGAAAACGGCGAGATCTTCAATCAGCAAGAGCGGCGCATGATCGAACGCGTGTTGGGCATGGCGCAGCGCACCGTCAGCAGCATCATGACTTCGCGTCACGACGTCGAGTACCTTGAACTGAACGATCCGCAGGAGAAACTGACGCAACTGCTTGAGCGTAATCAGCACACGCGCATCGTGGTGGTGGAAAGCAGCGCCAGCGACGAACCGCTGGGCGTGATCCACACTATCGACGTCCTCAAACAGCAGTTGGCGCAAGCGCCACTGGATCTGCGCGCGCTGATACGCCAACCGCTGATCTTCCCGGAACAGCTCACGCTGTTAAGCGCCCTGGAGCAGTTCCGCCAGGCGCAGACGCACTTTGCCTTTGTGGTCGACGAGTTCGGCTCCGTCGAAGGTATCGTCACCCTGACGGACGTGATGGAAACCATCGCCGGCAATCTGCCGGAGGCTGGCGAAGAGGTGGACGCACGCCACGACATTCAGCAAAACGAGGACGGTAGCTGGATTGCCAACGGCTATATGCCGCTGGAAGATCTGGTGCTGTACCTGCCGATGCCGCTGGAAGAAAAGCGCGAATACCACACGCTGGCGGGGCTGCTGATGGAACACAGTCAGCGCGTGCCGCAAGAAGGCGAGCAAATCAAGATCGGTGACTATCTGTTCGAACCGCTCGAGGTCAACAGCCACCGCATCCTGAAAGTGAAGATCACCCCTCCTCCCCCACCGGAGGACTACGAGGTTTAACATTGAGGCCGGGCATCGCCCGGCCTTTCTTTTACTGGGGAACCAGCAGCTCGGTCGCCACGATCACCACCACCAGCCCGACAATCACCGGCACCGAAGTGCGTTTCACCACTTCGAACGGCGAGATTTTCGCCATGCCGGAAACCGCCACCACCACGCCGGAGACCGGCGACAGCGTGCGGCCGAGGTTAGACGCCTGCAGCATCGGGATCACCAGATAGGCCGGATTCACGCCCATCTGCGCCGCCAGTTTCGGGATCAGTTCGACAAACGCATAGAACGGCGCATTGCCGGAACCGGTAGTCATGGCCGCCAGCATGGTGATCACCACCAGCACCAGCATCATGATCAAACCGCCGGTGCCGAACGACTGTGCCAGCCCAATCAATCCGCTGATAAAACCGACGGTGCTCAGACCTTGCGCAAAGACGCCCGCAGCCACCAAAAGCATCACCACGCTGGCAAACGCGTCCGCCATGCCGCGATAGGCCACTTCAAGGCCGCTGAATACCTGTTTGGCGCTGAAGCTGCGCGCGAACTCGATCACGGCCGCCAACAGCATGCACCCCACCAGCACGGTAATGATGTGCAGCTCCGGCCCCCATTTTCCGTCGAAAATCAGCACTCCAAGGATCGGCGTAAACGGCAAAATTGCATAGAATCCCGGCGCGTGGGTGTTGATTTCGCTGACGTCCATGATGTGATGCTGTTCATTGTTCTTTTTGTCGAGATAGCGCTGCCAGAAAAAGTGCGCCACGGCCATGCAGACGATGGCGGCAATCGAGATCGGCAGCGTGGTTTTGAACGCGAAGTCCACCAGCGGCATCTCCGCCGCCTTGGCCGCCAACACCACGTCGCCGGAGGTCGGCGCCAGAATAATCGCCGCCGGCGAAGCGCAGATCGCAGCCGCCGCACCGCGGCTGATGCCGACATTCACCATCAGCGGGAACAACGTCGCCATCAACAGCACGCCGAGGCCGGTAGCTGAAGAGACCGCCAATGACATCAGGCAAGCGACAAAGTATGCCGCCACCATCAGCAAATAAGGCGAGTTGATCATCTGCAGCGGGCGCGAGGCCAGCTTGACGACCACGTCATTGGCGCCGATATGCGTCATGTAGGCGGCAAAGCCGCACAGCATCATGATCATCATGCCCAGATCGCCGCCGCGGCTCATCAGCAAGATCTTGACGTACTCGATCATGTCGGTCGCGCGCCAGCCGGTAGACGCAGCGCCGGATGGCAACAGCGTTTTCCCCATCATGGCGCTGATGCCGAGCAGCAGCAGCCCGCCCACCATCAAAACGCCGGTGGCGGAATATCCCTTGATGATGTAACGGCCCACGCCCGCCGCCACTACGGCGCCAATAAGAAGCTCTATCATGTTTCCTCAACTCATCATGTTTTCGCGCTCAGGCGCATAGTCATAGCAGAACAGGCCTTACTCTGCACAAACTGAGCGCGAGTCTTCATGACCTTCATCAAGGTAGCGGAGGGAAATTATCGCGGGAAACGTCGATATTGACGCGGGCCACAAGACGGCCCGCGTCTGGGAGGGTTACAGCTTGTCGAGCAACTTCTTCAGATCCTGGCCTTCGCGCGAATCCTTGTTCTTTTCAGCCCACTTGTTCAACGCATCCTTGGCCCGATCCTGCAGCGTTTTACGCAGCACCTGATCGACCTGCAGTTGATAGTTCAGCTGTTGCCAAGGCCCGTAGACCCGTAGCGGGATCGGCGTCTTTTGCAATTGCTCGATCAGCTCACCGCGCCCTTGCCAGCCGCCGGTGACGCGCACGTTGAGCGCCATATCGCACTGCTTGCCCGGCATATCGATACTGCCGGTGCCGGTTAACGCCAGCAACGGTGAATCCGCCGTCAGGCCGCTGAGTTTGACCGTGCCTTGATTCAGGCTGGCCTGCGCCGAGACGCTTTTGACTTCGGTATAGCGCTGATAGCTGTCTTGCCCACGCACACTGTTATCATTGCGCGCCACCGCCTGCTGAATCAGCTGTTGAATGTTCAGACCGTGCAGCTGCGCATCCTGCATCGCCAGTTGCGCCGTACCGCGCCAACGGTGCTCAAATGCTTGTGAAGAGAGGCGATCGCCGGTCAAATCCCCTTTCATGCTGAATTTTCCGGTCAACATCTGCGGCATCTCGAAGGCTTTGAGCACCGTGCCGAGCTCAACCTGGTTCAGCACCGGTTGCACGCTTATCACCGGTTTATCGCCACGCGCGTCGAGCGTCCCCGGCAAGGAGAAATCTCCACCGGCCAATTGCCCGGCAAGTTTATGCAGCGTCAGCAAACCATGTTGATTGTCCGCTGCGACGGCCAACTGGGTGACGCTCATACCGCGATAGGTCACCTGCGCCGCCTGCAGATTCAACTGCGCATTGAAATCACGCAGCGCCTCCAGGTTTTGCTGCCGATCGTCAACCTGGCTGGCGATCACCGGCGCAGAGGTCACAGCCGGCTGCTCGGCGGTATTGGTGCTGGATTGCCAGCCGGAAAGCGCGTCGAGATCGAGATTAGCCGCATTGAGGTTCACCACATAGCCGGGCACTGCCCCCAGCGTGGCGCTGATATCACCGGTCAACTGGCTGTTATTGGCGCTGACGTTCAGTTGGCTGACGGCAATCTGCGCCGGCGTCTGCTGATAGACCACCTGCGCATTGCCTTCTCCCTGGATACCGCCGTTCAAAATATCGGCACCCGCCAGTTGGTAATTAAACTGGGTCACTTTGGCACTGAGCTGACGTGGGAACTGCTGCAGATCGACATCGGCCGCCATGCTGAAGGTCAGGTCGCGCTGATCGCGGTTGACCCGGCTGGAAAGCTCCAGCTGCGCCTGCCGTTTTTCCGTTTGCTGCAGGGTGAGGTTGATGTCCCGGACGTTGATTTGCTCGTTGTCGGCGCGCTGCCAAATCAGCAGGCTGTCCACGACGCGCAAGTTATCGATATCAAACTTCCAGGCCGCATCCGCCGCATCAGTGCCGCTGCCGGCGGGGGCGATCGGGGCGTCCACCTGCGAATGTTCTTCGCTGTCTGGCGTGAGGCGAATAACGGCATTTTTCAGCATCACCTGTTTCACAAACAGCTGATGCGAAAGCAGCGGCAACAGCTTGACATCGAGGCGCATGTTTTCCGCACTCACCACCGGAGCCTTGGCCCCCGGCGCGGTCAGCGTCATGCGCCCTGCCAGGATGCTGAGCTGCGGCCAGATATGCCACCGCAAATCGCCTTCGAGCGTCAACTGGTAGCCGCTCTTCTGCTCGACCTTTTTGACCATGTAACCGCGAAAATCATTCGGATTGACCAGCAGTACCAGCGCGGACATCCCCGCCACTACGACCACCAGTAAAATCGCCAATGTCGTCAGTAATCTTCTCATGCCACCCTCTTGTCAGCGCCACACCGACGGTGCATCCCGCGCCGTTAGTCCTTGTCGATTCGACTGGCTACTGCGCCCTGCTGATCGCGATATTTTGCGTCCTGACGGCTGTTGTATGGTCGGGCCGCCGGGCCGGACAACGGCTCAAAGCTCAAGGCGCCAATCAGCATCCCCGGCCGCAGGGCCAGCGGCAACTTACCGGAGTTGTAAAACTCCAGCACGATACGCCCGTGCCAACCCGGATCGATACGGTGCGCGGTCACGTGAACCATCAACCCCAAGCGCGCCAAGGAGGAACGGCCGTCAAGCCAACCCACGAGATCGTTCGGCAGCGTCACGGATTCGAACGTCACCGCCAGGGCCAACTCGCCGGGATGAAGGAAGAACGCCTCGCCTTCCGGCAGAACAATCTCGTCGCTCATCACGCGATCCAGCGCGGCACTGACTTCATCTTTCGGCCCGCTGAGATCGATAAAAGGCGCGGTATGGCCGCGAAACACGCGGAACTGATTGCCCAAACGGACATCTACTGTGGCTCCGTTGATGCGTTCGAGCGGCGGGCGCGGGGAAATCACCAGTTTCTCGCTATCCAGCCAGGCTTCTATATCGCGGTCGCACAGTCTCATGTCTCTCTTCTCCATCAAAACGCGTCACTAAACAAAAATTGCCACACAACGGGCGAAAGGTCTACGCTGGGGTGCAAATAGTTGGCCGCCGGCCGGAAATGCATATTTCCGGCCATTAAGCGGCATTATTCAAAGAATTGGCTGATTTTAGCTTTCAGAATATCGATCGCGATGCGGTTCTTGCCGCCGCGCGGGACGATGATGTCGGCGTATTGTTTGGAAGGTTCGATAAACTGCAGGAACATTGGGCGCACGGTCTTCTGGTATTGCGCCATCACCGAATCCATCGAGCGCCCGCGCTCGTTGACGTCGCGCTTCATGCGGCGCATCAGGCAGATATCCAATGGCGTGTCGACAAAGATCGAGAAGTTCATTTCCTGGCGCAGGCGGATATCCGTCAGCAGCAAGATCCCTTCCAGAATGATCACTTTTTTAGGTTCGAGATGGACGGTTTCTTTCTTGCGCGTGTGCTCGGTGTAGCTGTACAGCGGCAGTTCAATCGCCTTGCCGGCCTTCAGCATCTGCAGATGCTGGAACAGCAGGTTGTGATCCATGGCGCTCGGGTGGTCATAATTGGTTTTGACCCGTTCTTCCATGGTCAGGTGAGTCTGGTCTTTATAGTAACTGTCTTCAGGAATAACGCCGATGTGCTCATCGCCGACTTGCTCGCGGAGTTCGCGGTACAACGTGCTGGCAATAAGGCTTTTTCCGGAGGCAGATGCGCCAGCTATACCAATAATGACGCACTGATGCGGATTGTCAGTCATAAAATTAAAGACCTGATTTCGTAATGTGAAGGGGGGAACTAAAACGCGACAATTATAGGGAGTCGTCAGGATTTGCGCCACTGTATATTGCGCGACGGCGGGTGAATTCGGGCTGGCTCACCTTATCGATCGGCGCTGCAGCATTTTAAGAATCTCACGGCTAGGGCAAAGCGCGGTAACAAGATACACTCCTGCGCTGACTTATGCTCCCCCGTGGCCTTTCATCGGAGATTGATGTGCTGGATTGGTATTTTTTGACTTTTTTCGGCGACAGCATGCTGCTGCTGCCCTGCGCGCTGATTCTGTTTTTATTGTTGCTCGCGTCTCCCACCACCCGCACAGCTGGCTGGCAGTGGGCGCTGATCTTCGGCTTCACCGGCGGAGTGGTTTGCTTGTCCAAACTGGCCTTTATGGGCTGGGGTATCGGCAGCGAGCGCTATGATTTCACCGGCTTCAGCGGCCATTCGGCCCTCGCCGCCAGCATCTGGCCGCCGCTGCTCTGGGCGTTGACCGGCCGCTTTTCTCATCCGGTGCGCAGCCTTGCGCTATTGACCGGATGGATATTGCCTTTCGCCATCGGCGTGTCGCGGCTGGAAATTCGCGTGCACTCGGTATCCGAGGTGATCAGCGGGCTGATTTTAGGCTACCTGGCCAGCGCACTGTTCCTGTGGCTGCAACGTGCCAAGGCTCGCCCATGCCTTTCCTGGCCACATCTGGCCATCGCGCTGGCCTTGCCGTTGGCACTGATGGGACATCGGCAGCCGGCCCCCACCCAGGGATTGCTGGAGCATATCGCCAAAACATTAGCGCAAATCGAACGCCCTTATACCCGTGCGGATTTGCACAACCCTACTCGCATCCCATAAAAAAACCCGGCGTTTAAGCCGGGTTCTCGCATTACCATAGGCAGATTACAGCGCGCGGAACGCAATCTCCGTCGGAATTGCCTCACCCTGCCAATACATCTGCGCAGCCACGCGGCCGGCGAGCTGGCGATACATTTCGGCGAATTCGCTGTCCGGGCGGCTGATCACCGTCGGCGTACCGCGATCCAGGTCTTCGCGCAGCGAGATATGCAGCGGCATCTGCCCCAGCAGACGGCTGTGGTATTTCTGCACCAGTTTCTCGGCGCCGCCGGTGCCGAAGATCGGCTCATGGTGACCGCAGTTGCTGCAGATATGCACGCTCATGTTCTCCACGATGCCCAGCACCGGCACATGCACCTTCTCGAACATCACGATGCCCTTCGCGGCATCCAGCAAGGCGATATCCTGCGGCGTGGTGACCACCAGCGCGCCGGTCACCGGAATGTTCTGCGACAGCGTCAGTTGGATGTCACCGGTGCCCGGCGGCATATCCAGCACCAGGTAATCCAGATCCGGCCACAGCGTATCCTGCAGCAGCTGCATCAGCGCCTTGCTGGCCATCGGGCCGCGCCACACCATGGCGTTGTCGTCGGTCACCAGGTAACCGATGGAGTTGGTCGCCAGGCCGTGCGCCACGATTGGCGCCATGTGCTGACCGTCCGGCGAGGTCGGCCGCTCATGTTCGGTGCCCAGCATGTTGGGGATCGACGGGCCGTAAATGTCGGCGTCCAGAATACCGACCTTGGCGCCTTCGGCGGCCAGCGCCAGCGCCAGGTTGACGGCGGTGCTGGATTTCCCTACTCCGCCTTTACCGGAGCTGACGGCGACGATGTTGCGCACGCCTTTGATCCCGGCCTGGCCGTTGGCACGCTTCAGCGTCGTGATGTCGTGTTTCAGCTTCCAGTCGATGGCGGAAGCGCCGGTCACGCGCAACAACTCGGGGCCGACGCTCGCCTGCAGCGCCTCAAAACCGCTCTGCCAGGCAAACGGCATCGACAGTTCGATATGCAGCACATCGTCCAGCAACGCGCAGTGATGAATGGCCTTCAGCGCAGTCAGGTTGTTTTTCAACGTCGGGTGTTCAAAGGCGGCCAGTACACCGGTCACCAGGGCACGCAGAACTTCGGGGTTGGTCTGCTCAGGGGATTTTGCGTTCATCCCGGCTCCTTGATTTTGAATGGGTAGCTTCCGGCTAAGCATATCAGAACTGCCCGTCGGCTGGCGCGTATAACCTGTAAGAAACCGCCCTAGCAGCGAAGGGCGCGATCGGTTAACATCGAAGGCCCTTTTATTCATTACAGAAAGCAAGTTCTCACTATGGCTCAAGTCGCGAAAAAATTATTGGTGACGTGCGCGCTACCGTACGCAAATGGTTCCATCCATCTCGGCCACATGCTCGAGCACATCCAGGCGGATATCTGGGTGCGTTACCAACGAATGCGCGGCCACGAAGTGCATTTCATCTGCGCGGACGACGCGCACGGCACGCCGATCATGCTGAAAGCGCAGCAACTGGGCGTGAAACCGGAAGAAATGATCGCGGAGATGAGCCAGGAGCACCAACAGGATTTCGCCGGCTTTGGCATCAGCTATGACAACTACCATTCGACCCATAGCGATGAAAACCGTGAGCTGTCCACCCTGATCTACAGCCGCCTGAAAGAAAACGGTTTTATCAAGAACCGCACCATTTCTCAGCTGTACGATCCGGAGAAAGGCATGTTCCTGCCGGACCGTTTCGTGAAAGGCACCTGCCCGAAATGCAAATCGCCCGATCAGTACGGCGACAACTGCGAAGTGTGCGGCGCCACCTACAGCCCGACGGAACTGATCGATCCGAAGTCCGTGGTTTCCGGCGCGACACCGGTGATGCGCGACTCCGAGCACTTCTTCTTCGACCTGCCGGCCTTCAGCGAAATGCTGCAGGCGTGGACGCGCTCCGGCGCGCTGCAAGAACAGGTGGCGAACAAGATGCAGGAGTGGTTCGAATCCGGCCTGCAGCAGTGGGACATCTCCCGCGATGCGCCTTACTTCGGCTTCGAGATCCCGGATGCGCCGGGCAAATACTTCTACGTCTGGCTGGATGCGCCGATCGGCTACATGGGCTCCTTCAAGAACCTGTGCGACAAGCGCGGCGATCTGAACTTCGACGAATTCTGGCGCAAAGACGCCACCACCGAGCTGTATCACTTTATCGGCAAGGATATCGTCTACTTCCACAGCCTGTTCTGGCCGGCGATGCTGGAAGGCAGCAACTTCCGCAAACCGACCAACCTGTTCGTGCACGGCTACGTGACGGTGAACGGCGCCAAAATGTCCAAGTCGCGCGGCACCTTCATCAAAGCCGGCACCTACCTGCAGCATCTGGACGCCGACTGCCTGCGCTATTACTACGCCGCCAAACTCTCTTCACGCATTGATGACATCGATCTCAATCTGGAAGATTTCGTGCAGCGCGTAAACGCCGATATCGTCAACAAGGTGGTGAACCTGGCCTCGCGCAACGCCGGCTTTATCAACAAGCGCTTCGGCGGCAAACTGGCCGACAGCCTGGCCGATCCGGCGCTGTACCAGACCTTCGTCGACGCGGCTCAGAGCATCGCCGAAGCTTACGCCAGCCGCGAGTTCAGCCGCGCCATCCGCGAAATCATGGCGCTGGCCGATCTGGCCAACCGCTATGTGGATGAGCAGGCTCCGTGGGTGGTGGCGAAGGAAGAAGGCCGCGACGCCGATCTGCAGGCCATCTGCTCGATGGGTATCAACCTGTTCCGCGTGCTGATGACCTACCTGAAGCCGGTGCTGCCTTCGCTGACCGAACGCGCCGAAGCGTTCCTGAACGCCGAGCTGAGCTGGGACGCGATCCCGCAACCGCTGCTGGGCCATCAGGTAAACGCATTCAAGGCGCTGTTCAACCGCATCGATCTGGACAAGGTCAGCGAGATGGTCAACGCCTCGAAGGAAGACATGGCCGCCGCCAAACCGGTGACCGGTCCATTGGCCGACGATCCTATTCAGGAAACCATCACCTTCGACGACTTCGCCAAGGTAGACATGCGCATCGCTCTGATCAAGAGCGCCGACTTTGTCGAAGGCTCCGACAAACTGCTGAAGCTACAGTTGGATCTGGGCGGTGAATCGCGCCAGATCTTCTCCGGCATTCGCTCCGCTTACCCGGATCCGAAAGCGCTGGAAGGCCGCCTGACCATCATGGTCGCCAACCTGGCGCCGCGCAAAATGCGCTTCGGTGTTTCGGAAGGCATGGTGATGGCGGCGGGCCCTGGCGGGAAAGAGATCTTCTTGCTGAGCCCGGACAGCGGTGCACAGCCTGGTATGCAGGTCAAGTAATCGCGTCAGCGCGTAACATCGAGGGTCGAGCTTGCTCGGCCCTTTTTTATGGTCTCAAACCCAACGTTATAAACAGTAAGAAAAAGTCATAACCGCTCTGATTCCCTCGCCCGCCGCATCCCGCTATGATGCTCCGCAACAACAAATAGACGTCCAGATAGAAAGACTGCTATAACAGACCTTCACCGGGATCGTTTCCCCGCTTTTTTGGAGCCTATAATAATGAAAAACCTCAAGACTTCGCTGCTCGCCCTCTGCCTGCTGTCCGCCCTGCCGCTGCAGGCGGCGGAAAATGCCGCCGTACCGATCGCCATCGCCCAACATCAGGGGCCGGTACGCATCGCGGTGATCCGTAACCTCGGATCCGATGATAACACCACACAATTTTTGGCGGGCGCCATTCAGGAAGGACGCAAGCTGGGCTTCAAGGTGGACACTTTCCTCAGCAACGGCGACGACGCGCGCTTCCAGGACTTCGTCAACCAGGCTATCAGCCAGAAATATGACGGCATCATTCTCTCGCAGGGACGGGCCCCCTATTCCACCGATCTGGTTAAACGCATCGCGGCGGCCGGCATCGCCGTCGCAGCTTTCGATACCGACGTTAACGGCAGCGTTCCCGGCGTCACCGTCTCGCAGCAGGACGACGCTTCGCTGGCCAACGCCTCCTTCGGCCAGTTGGTGAAGGATTTCAACGGCCAGGCCAACATCATCAAACTCTGGGTAGCCGGCTTCCCGCCGATGGAACGCCGCCAGGCCGCCTATCAGCAGCTGCTGAAACAACATCCGGGCATTCACGAGCTGGAATCGATCGGCGCCGTCTCCTCCGACGTACAGGGTGATACCGCCAACAAGGTGGGCGCGGTGTTGGCGAAATACCCGAAAGGCAAGATCGACGCCATCTGGGGCACCTGGGACGCCTTCACCCAAGGTGCTTACAAGGCATTGAAAGAGAACGGCCGCACCGAGATCAAGCTGTACAGCATCGATATCTCCAACCAGGACTTGCAACTGATGCGCGAAGCCGGCAGCCCGTGGCAAGTCAGCGTGGCGGTGGATCCGAAACTTATCGGCGCAGTCAACCTGCGCCTGGTGGCCAACAAGATCGCCGGGGAAAGCACACCGGACAGCTATCAGTTCAAAGCGACGGTCATTCCGCAGGCGCTGTTGCTGGCGCAGCCGGGGCCGGTCAACGTCGCCGGGCTGGCGAAGATCATCCCCGGCTGGGGCAGCAGCAGCGACTTCGTACAGCCGTGGTTCGCCACGCTGCAGGCCGAACACGGTAAATAATGCTGTTTTTGACGAGGCTGCCGACGCAGCCTCTGTTTTTAAACTAATTTTCGGCTTCCCCCTTCCGTCCTCGCCAAAATGCGCTATGTTATCTGCATTGCCCAATAACTGTATGCATACACAGGCTTCGCATGAAGGGATTCCCCTCGCTGATCAACGTACTGCTGGCCAGCTCGCTGGTGTTGACCATCGGCCGCGGCGTCACGCTGCCGTTTATCACCATTTATCTCACCGAGCATTTCCAACTGCTGCCAAAGAGCGTGGGCGTGATCCTGGGCGTCAGCCTGACCCTCGGCATCCTTGCCAGCCTGTACGGCGGCTATCTGGTGGACAAATTCAGCAAGAACCGCCTGATCCTGCTGTCGATTTTATTGTTTGCGCTGAGCTTCTTCGCCCTTCCCTGGATCCCGCGCCCCGGCGGCGTGATCGTGGTGCTGGCGATCCTGCACACCTGTTATTCGGTGCTAAGCATCACCATTAAGGCCTGCTTCGCCGACTGGCTGCCGGTCGAGCAGCGTATCAAGGCTTTTTCAATCAACTACACGCTGGTCAACGTCGGCTGGGCGATCGGTTCTGCGCTCGGCGTTCTGGTGGCCGGGCTTAGCCCGCTGCTGCCGTTTTACCTGTCGGGCGGGTTGGCGCTGGCGACGGTGGCGGCACTCAGCCTGCGTTTGCGCGGCCGGGAACAGCGCGCAACGCCAGCCGCCACCACACCCGCAGCGCTCCCCAACTTCCGCCAGACGCTGACTATCCTGCGCAGCGATCGGCGGCTGATCTACTTCACCCTCGGCAGTACCCTGGGCGCCGTCGTGTTCGGTCAGTTCACCGGCTATCTGTCGCAGTACCTGATCACCGTCTCCAGCGCCGAGTTTGCCTACAAAATCATCGGGCTGGTGATGATCGTCAACGCCGGTATCGTCATCGCCCTGCAATACCTGCTCAGCCGCGGCATGCGTCAGGAAAATATGCTGCGCTGGCTGGCGCTGGGCACGCTGTTTTTCATCGTCGGTCTGCTCGGCTTTATGATGGCCGGCCAGGCGGTCTGGCTGTGGCTGGCGGCGATGGCGGTGTTTACCCTCGGCGAAATCATCGTTATCCCAGTGGAATACATGTTCATCGACTTTATCGCGCCGCCGCACCTGAAAGGCAGTTACTATGGGGTACAGAACCTCAGCGCGCTGGGCGGCGCCATCAACCCGGTGCTGTGCGGGGTGCTGCTCAGCTATGCCGCGCCGCCGTTGATGTTCGTGATGCTGATCGTCGCCGCGCTGCTCAGCCTGCTGTTTTTCTTCCTCGGCCACCGGCTGGCAGAACACGCGGCGGCAACCGCCGAAGATACGCGCTGAACCCGCGCGTAGTAGCCATTGCGGGCTGTCAACCCGCCGATCGGGCATGGCACTCATAGCGAGAATTCATGGTTCGATCTGTGGCATGGCTCACAGTTTAATTGTATGATGAATGCATCGGTTAAACGGGAAAAGACAATGGCCAACGTGCTCACACTGTGCTGGAAATACCTGAGAGCCCTGCTCCTCATCTACCTTTGTCTGTTCGTCGGCAATGCGCTGGCGGCGCTGCTGCCGTTCGCCATTCCCGGTAGCATCCTCGGTATGCTGCTGCTGTTCGCCCTGCTCTCTACCCAGATTATGCCGGCCAAATGGGTTAAACCCGGCTGTCATTTGCTGATCCGCTACATGGTGCTGCTGTTCGTGCCGATCGGCGTCGGGGTGATGAAATACTACGATCAGATCGTCGCGCATCTGGGCCCACTGGTCATCTCTTGCCTGATCAGCACGCTGATGGTGCTGGTGGTGGTCGGCTATACCTCACACTATTTTCATCGCGAGCGCCGCATCTCCGGCAAGCCCGGCGACACGGAGGGCAAAAAATGATCCATGAAATCTGGTGGTCGCTGCCGCTGACGCTGGCGGTCTATTTCGCCGCGCGCTGGCTGGCGCGCAAGCTGAACATGCCGCTGCTCAACCCGCTGCTGGTTTCCATGGCGGTGATCATTCCGCTGCTGCTGTTCACCGGCATTTCCTATGAGCGCTACTTTCAGGGCAGCAAAATCCTCAACGATCTGCTGCAGCCGGCGGTCGTCGCGCTGGCGTTCCCACTGTATGAACAGCTGCACCAGATCCGCGCACGCTGGAAGTCGATTATCGCGGTGTGCTTCATCGGCAGCCTGACCGCCATGATCAGCGGCGGTGCCATCGCTCTGTGGCTGGGCGCCACGCCGGAAATCGCCGCCTCTATCCTGCCAAAATCGGTCACTACGCCGATCGCCATGGCCGTTGCGGACTCGCTCGGTGGCATTCCGGCGATCAGCGCGGTCTGTGTCATTTTCGTTGGTATCCTCGGCGCCGTGTTCGGCCATACGCTGTTCAACCTGTTGAAAATCACCACCCACTCGGCGCGCGGTCTGGCGATGGGCACAGCATCCCACGCGCTGGGCACCGCACGCTGCGCGGAGATGGACTACCAGGAAGGTGCTTTCGGCTCGCTGGCGCTGGTGATCTGCGGCATCATCACCTCGCTGTTGGCACCGTTCCTGTTCCCGGTACTGCTGCACCTGTTCGGTTGAACAGGGTAAAACTTGCGATACATCTCGCATTTATGTATCTCATTGCATTGATTTCATCAATTAAGAGACATTTATCACACTTTAATATCTCCGGCCTGCCTAGAATGTTATCCCGTTAACCTGTAGAGAGACTTTCTATGCATCCGCGTTTTCATACCGCTTTCAGCGCACTGCCCGCGACACTGCAATCCGCCCTGCTGCCCTATTTGGACGCGCCTGACTTCCCGGCGATGTTCACGGCCGAGCAAGCGGCGGCAATCCGCACAGGCTGCGGGCTGGACGATGATGCGCTGGCATTCGCTTTGCTGCCGCTGGCGGCGGCCTGCTCGTTAACCCCGATATCGCACTTCCACGTCGGCGCCATCGCGCGCGGGCACAGTGGCAACCTCTATTTCGGCGCCAATATGGAATTCAGCGGCGCGCCGCTGCAGCAAACGGTGCATGCGGAACAATGTGCAGTTACCCATGCCTGGCTGCGCGGTGAACCGGCGCTGGCCTCGGTCACCGTCAACTACACGCCGTGCGGCCACTGCCGTCAGTTTATGAATGAACTGAACAGCGGCGGCGAGCTGCAGATCCGTCTGCCGGGCCGCGCACCGGCCACGCTGGCGGACTATCTGCCGGACGCCTTCGGCCCGAAAGATCTGGATATCGCTTCGCTGCTGATGGACAAGGTCGATCACGGTCACCGATTGACGCTGGACGATACGCTGACGCAGGCGGCGCTGGCGGCGGCCAATCAGAGCCACGCGCCGTACAGCAACGCCCACAGCGGCGTGGCGCTGGAAACGCAGGACGGTAACCTCTACGCCGGTCGCTATGCGGAAAACGCCGCCTTCAATCCGAGCCTGCCGCCGCTGCAGGCCGCGCTGATCCTGCTGAACATCTCCGGCGGCGATTGCCTGAACATCCGCCGCGCCGTGCTGGTCGAGCCACAGGAGGCAATCCTCAGCCAGTGGGACGCCACCCGCGCCACGCTGGCGGCACTGGGCTGCCAGAACGTCAGCCGCGCCACCTTCTGAATGCGCAACGGCGGAGCCACCGGGTTCCGCCATTAACAGCCCCACCCGCCAAATACAATGCCCCGACGCCGCCAGAGACACTTTCTTTAGTTAAAAAATCATTTGATTGTCGATAATTACGCCAACCTGGTTCATCATCTGGCAACAAATGCTGTACATCTTCTCTTTATCTCTTAGGATCGTCGGCAATAAAGTTATCTGATACGTGAAGAGTAAAACTGATGGAACTAGAATACGAAAGCAAACGCCCGCTCTACATCCCTTACGCCGGCCCGATTCTGCTGGAATTTCCGCTGCTGAACAAAGGCAGCGCTTTCACCGAGGAAGAACGTAGCCACTTCAACCTGCATGGTTTGCTGCCGGAAGCGGTGGAAACCATCGAAGAACAGGTGGAACGTGCCTACCGTCAGTATCAGGATTTCAAGAACGATAACGACAAGCACATCTATCTGCGCAACATCCAAGACACCAACGAAACCCTGTTCTACCGCCTGCTGGACTCGCATTTGAGCGAGATGATGCCGATCATCTACACCCCGACCGTCGGCGAGGCCTGCGAGCACTTCTCCGATATCTATCGCCGCGCGCGCGGGCTGTTCATCTCCTATCCGAACCGCGATCGCATCGATGACATGCTGCAGAATGCCACCAAACAGAACGTCAAGGTGATCGTAGTCACCGACGGCGAGCGTATCCTCGGCCTCGGTGACCAGGGTATCGGCGGCATGGGTATCCCCATCGGCAAGCTGTCGCTGTACACCGCCTGCGGCGGCATCAGCCCAGCCTACACGCTGCCGGTGGTGCTGGACGTCGGTACCAACAACCCGCAGCGGCTCAACGATCCGCTGTACATGGGCTGGCGCCATCCGCGCATCTCCGGCGAGGAGTACCACGCCTTCGTCGAAGAGTTTATTCAGGCGGTCAAACGCCGCTGGCCGAACGTTCTGCTGCAGTTCGAAGACTTCGCGCAGAACAACGCTACCCCGCTGCTGAACCGCTACCGCGACGAGATCTGCTGCTTCAACGATGACATTCAGGGCACCGCCGCGGTCACCCTCGGCAGCCTGATCGCCGCCAGCCGCGCCGCCGGCAGCCAGCTGCGCGATCAGACCGTCACCTTCCTCGGCGCCGGTTCCGCCGGCTGCGGCATTGCCGAGCAAATTATCGCGCAAATGAAGTCCGAAGGTTTGAGCGAAGACGAAGCGCGCGCCCGCGTATTCATGGTCGACCGCTTCGGCCTGCTGACCGACAAACTGCCGAACCTGCTCGATTTCCAGAGCAAGCTGGTACAAAAGAGCGACAACCTGACCGGTTGGGAAACCGCCAGCGACGCCATCTCGCTGCTGGACGTGGTGCGCAACGCCAAGCCGACCATTCTGATCGGCGTGTCCGGCCAGCCGGGGCTGTTTACCGAAGAGCTGATCCGCGAAATGCACAAGCACTGCGAACGCCCTATCGTGATGCCGCTGTCCAACCCGACCTCGCGCGTGGAAGCCCGTCCGGAAGACATCATCAACTGGACCGACGGCGCCGCCCTGGTGGCGACCGGCAGCCCGTTCGCGCCGGTAAGCTATAAAGAGCAGCTGTACCCGATCGCCCAGTGCAACAACTCCTATATCTTCCCGGGGATCGGCCTCGGCGTGCTGGCCGCCGGCGCCACCCGCGTCACCGACGCCATGCTGATGGCAGCCAGCCGCGCGCTGGCGGACTGTTCGCCGTTGGCCACCGACGGCCACGGCGCACTGCTGCCGAATATCGACGATATTCAGGGCGTATCGAAATGCATCGCCATGGAAGTGGGTAAAGCGGCGCAGCTGCAGGGCGTGGCGATCGTCACCTCCGAAGACGCGCTGTCGAAAGCCATCGAGCACAACTTCTGGCGGCCGCAGTACCGCAGCTACAAACGTACCTCGTTCTGAATTAGCCAGTCCTATCGCAACCTTCCCTGCGTCTGTAACGATAGGCATGCAATTTTTCTTAGCCCTTGTGGTTCTGCCAAGGGCTTTCTTATCAGAGCACACCGCCTGAATGCCCAGTTATTATTGCCGTACCATCCTTCAGTATACTGTGCATGACATTTATAATACCTACGCCCTCACAGTCATGAATAGATTTTAACCACCTCGTCAGCAAACTTCACGGCTCGACTTTGAAGTTAGCCCTCCTGTCAGTCTCAACCTATTCTGATAATGCTCTCTTCGCCTACAGAACCCTTGAAAAATGTGACTTGCTATGTCTAAATACCTCATAAGTTATTTTTTCAAGGCATATAATTTTGAAAAACAAAAGAACACAGTATTATATTGACGAGATTTCGCATTTTTAACAACATCTTGAAATTGATGGGAATTCAACAACTTACTTATTAACAATGTCCTTATTGTTTAAATGTGAACATTATTTTCAGGGACTGAATTAGTTTTAAGGTTTTTTATGAACGCATTAAGTAATGCAAAGTGGGTAACTCTGTCACAAATGGGTAAGGTTTTCACCCAGCTAATGAGCATGCTCGTTCTGGCAAGGCTGATTCCTCCGGGGGAGTTCGGTTTAATGGCCATGGCTTACGTCGTGATTAATTTCTCCCTTTTAATCAGGGACTTAGGCACCTCTGCAGCCATTATTCAACATCGAGAGTTAAAGAACAGCACAATTAACGCTATTTTCGGTCTCAACATTACAATGGGAACAATCATCGCCATCGCGATTGTAATTTTGTCACCTCTAATTGCACATTTATTCAAGGAACCTCGATTGGTCGAGGTTTTACTTCTCCTGTCTATTTCATTTCCTATTGCCAGCAGTGGCTCGACCCACATGGCGTTATTGGAAAGAGATTCAAAATTCATGACAGTTTCTTTGATTGAATTGTCTGCGGGAATTATATCACTTATCGCTGCAATTATACTTGCATACATGGGTGCAGGCGTTTATAGCCTTGTCATATCAAACTTGCTGACGGCAATTATATCAACGACCCTACTTTGGATAAAAAGTGACTGGCGCCCAAGACTAAAAAAAATCTTCAACAGAGAGGAGTTGAAGTTAATTTTCTCTTTTAGCGGCAATCTTACATTATTCAATTTTGTCAATTACTTCTCCAGAAACGCCGACAGCATGCTTATCGGCCGCTATATGAGTGCCAACGTTCTCGGCTCCTACTCTCTGGCCTACAGAATCATGTTATTCCCGCTTCAAAACTTAACATTCATCGCGTCCCGATCGCTGTTCCCTATAATGAGCCGTCAGCAAGATAATGAAGCAGAGGTCAAAAAACTATTTCTGAAATCGATTGATGTAATCACATTCCTTGTTTTTCCTCTGATGGTAGGTCTAGCAACGTTACGAGAGCCGTTCTTTAATATTGTTTTCGGACCTGAATGGGCGCTGAGTGCTACAATTATGCTCTGGCTGGCGCCGACAGGGATTGTTCAGTCACTGACCAGCTCTACTGGCGCAGTTTTAATGTCTAAGGGGCGTGCAGGGATATTGTTGATGCTTGGTTTCTTGGGCTCTTTCCTGCTATTAAGTGCATTTATCATAGGTGTGCAATACGACATTATTACACTCACCATGCTTTATTTCGTTGCTAACGTAATAAACTTCATTCCGGCAATGTTCATTACAATGCGGCTGTTGGGAGGTAACCTCTTCGAGGTCATTGCTCGTCTCGTTGGACCAGCATTTTGTTCAGGGGTCATGTTCACAGCACTCTATTGGTTGTTACATTTCTCCAACTTAAATATTACAGTAAATAGTGTATTTTCATTGATTTGCGTATCATTTTTTGGTGCACTTGTTTATTTCATCGCATCCATGCTTTTCTTACGTGACAGAATTGTTTACTTCAAGAAGGCTGTATTTAAGAAAGCATAATTTAACTCAGCAGGTCCAGGAACGCTCTCTTGGACCTGTTGCCATGAAATAGGAAGTCAATCAGTCATCTCAGCGTCATCAAATTATCATAAATGAATCACCAGCCCGTTTTTCTTTCTGTAAAATTATGCCAGTTCGTTTTTTTATGTTTAAAACCGCTGATTTCCATGGTAGTCTTATTAAAAACAATCCCGATTGAGCTTAATAAACATGACCCCAACAGTTAGCATTATTATAGCAAGTTACAACACGGACAAATACATTGTTGAGTGTGTAGACTCTGCGCTTGGGCAGGATTACGAAAACATTGAAGTCATCGTTGTCAACGATGGTTCAACGGACAACACTGAAGCGTTATTATCTGAACTAGCTCGTAATAACACTAAACTGAAAATTTTGACGCAAAAAAACCAAGGGCAGTCAGTCGCTAGGAATAATGGGCTAACGCTGGCTACAGGTGAGTTCGTCATTTTTCTCGATAGTGATGACACCATCGATAACTTATTGATATCAAAATGTATATCAGCACTCAATGTTACTAAAAGCGACATTGTTTTCTTCAATGGTGAAAGCTTTTACGATAATGCAGATGATGAGCTTAGGATGGGTTTTACTCCTAAGTACATTAGAAATAGCCAACTATGCGAAGCAGCGATGGATAGCCATACATTTTTCAAAAGATCATGGAAGTTAAAAAACTATACGGTAAGTCCGTGCATGTTCGTTTCCAGGACTCAGCTTGTAAGAGATAATCCATTTTATCCTGGCATAGTGCATGAAGATAACTTATTTACTACCAAGATCCTGCTATCGCAGAAATCAAATATTATTTGTATAAATGACATTCTGTACAGAAGGCGCATACGCCCGAATTCAGTCATGACATCAAAGAAAAGTGAACAAAATGCCATCGGTTATTTAACGGTAGCAAAAAAAATGACCGCATTACGTTCTCAAACGGATGATGAACTGAACGCTTGCTTAAATAGTTTTATTTCTCATTGTGTTAGCTCATCACTGAACGACGCTAGAGCTTGTTTCACGCGTATACCAAAAGAATTAAGAAAAGAGTACCTGAACGTCATCAAAGATATTGGCTGGATGAATGTTAGGAAAAAAACTTTAGCCAGATTTATTTTCTCTTACTTTTGAAGCGTCACTCAAAATCAGCCCTGAGCACTGCGTTTCAGGGTTGCCTTTTCATCGTTATCTATCTATTCCTACTGCGTGTCTCCTCACACGAGGCCGATCAACATTTTTTCAGCCTGAACCGCCGAAAAATGCGGCGGCACACGTGCTTCAGGCGGTTCGCGTCTTGCGTCGATCGGTCAGGTAAAGTAGCCTTGATCCATCTTTTTCAGCCCGGCGCGCGTAAGGCAACAACATGTGGAAACGCCTGATCATCAGCCTGTTCATCATCATTGCGGTGTTGATGGGTTCGGCTATTGCGCTCGATCGCTGGATCAGCTGGAAAACCGCGCCTTACGTCTACGACGAACTGCAGGAATTGCCGCACCGCCAGGTCGGCGTGGTGCTCGGCACCGCCAAGTATTACCGCACCGGGGTGATCAACCAGTACTACCGTTACCGCATTCAGGGGGCGATCAACGCCTATAACAGCGGCAAGGTGAAATACCTGCTGCTGAGCGGCGACAACGCCCAGCAAAGCTATAACGAGCCGATGACCATGCGTCGCGATCTGATCGCCGCCGGCGTGGCGCCGAGCGATATCGTGTTGGACTACGCCGGTTTCCGTACCCTGGATTCCATCGTGCGCACCCGCAAGGTATTCGACACCAACGATTTCATCATCATCACCCAACGCTTCCACTGCGAGCGTGCGCTGTTCATCGCCCTGCACATGGGTATTCAGGCGCAGTGCTACGCGGTGCCGTCACCCAAAGACATGATGACGGTGCGCGCCCGCGAGATCTTCGCCCGCCTGGGCGCGCTGACCGATCTGTACATCCTCAAGCGCGAACCGCGCTTCCTCGGCCCGCTGATCCCGATCTCCGCCATGCACACCGTGCCGGAAGACGCCCAGGGCTATCCCGCCGTTTCGCCGGAACAGTTGGTGGAGCTGGAGCACAAGCTGAAAGAAGAGAAGCAGAAAGCCAAACAGCCCTGATGCGGCAAACGCCCAAAAGAAAGGCCGGCAATAGGCCGGCCCTGTCGTCTGTGCTGCGGTAGCTCTACTTCTTCTTGGCGTATTTCAACGAGTCCAGCGCCACGGCGAAGATGATGATGCTGCCCTTGATAATGTACTGCCAGTACGGGTTGATGCCGATATAGGTCAGGCCGTAGTTGATGACGGTAAAGATGATTACCCCAGTCACCACGCCCCACACCGTACCCACCCCGCCGGCGAAGGAGACGCCCCCCACCACGCAGGCGGCGATGGCGTCCAGCTCGTACATAAAGCCGAGGTTGTTGGTGGCGCTGCCGATGCGCCCCGCTTCCAGCAGGCCGCCGAAGGCGTAGAACACGCCGGACAGCGCATAGATCATGATCAGGTTCAACGGCACGTTGACCCCGGACACCTTGGCCGCTTCCGGGTTGCCGCCGATGGCGAAGATGTTCTTGCCAAAGCGGGTCTTGGTCCACAGGATCCAGACGAATATGATGGCGATCAGCGCATAGAAGGTAATGTACGACAGTTTAAAGTCACCGAAGCGCAAGAACCCCTGGGCAAAGGTGGAAAACTTCGGATCGAAGCCCGCGACCGGCGAAGCGCCGACCGAATCGTAATACAGCGAGTTGATGCCATAGACGATGATCATGGTACCCAGCGTAGTGATGAACGGCGTCACGTTGAGATAGGCGATAATCAGGCCGTTAACCAGGCCGATCACCGCGCCGACCGCACACACCAGCAGGATGACCAGGGGAATCGACCAGGTTTCCATGTGCGGGAACACCTTGTTGACGTTATCCATCGATTGCAGCAGCGTGGCCGCCACCACCGCCGCCAGCCCCACCTGCCGCCCGGCGGACAGGTCGGTGCCCTGTGTCACGATCAGCCCCGCCACACCCAGCGCGATGATGATGCGTACCGAAGACTGCGTCAGGATGTTGCTCAGGTTCATCAGGCTGAGGAAAGTCGGATCCTGAATGATAATGATGGCCAACAGCACCAGCAACACCACGTAAATGCCGCCTTCCTTGAAATAGGTAAATAAGGTTTTTTTATTTAGCGCGTTCATAATTCCGATCCTTAAAGGTGCAGGGAGGCGAGACGTAAGATTTCATTTTGCGAGGTTTGCTTGGTGTTAACGATGCCCGCAACCTGACCATTGCTCATCACCAGAATGCGGTCGGTGATCCCCAAAAGCTCCGGCATTTCGGACGAGACGATAATGATCCCCTTGCCCTTCTTCGCCAGTTCGGTCATCAGCTGATAAATCTCGAACTTGGCGCCCACGTCGATGCCACGCGTCGGTTCATCCAGCATCAGGATCTCCGGCTGTGTCAGCAGCCAGCGGCCGATGATCACCTTCTGCTGATTGCCGCCGGACAACGAGCCGATATGGGTGTGATGCCCCGGCGTTTTCACCCGCATGGCGTCGATCACCCACTGGGTGTCGCTTTTCATCCGCGCGTTATCCAGCAGGCCGAGCTTGTTTTTATAATTGCGGATATTGGAGATCAGCGAGTTGAAGCCCACGTCGAGGTAGGCATAAATCCCGGTGGATCGCCGCTCTTCGGTCACCAGCGCAAAGCCGTGATTGATCGCTTCGTTGGCGCTGTGGTTATCAATCGCCTTGCCGTGCAGCTTGATAGTGCCCGCCACCTTCTCACGAATGCCGAACAGCGTCTCGACGATATCGGTACGCTTGGCGCCCACCAGCCCGGCGATGCCGAGGATCTCGCCTTGATGCAGATCGAAGGACACATCGCGGATCGAAGGCTGACGCAGCGACGTCAGGTTCTTCACCTCGAGGATCACCTCACCCGGCGTGTTCTGCCTGTCGGGGAAGCGCTGGCTGAGCGAGCGGCCGACCATCATGGCGATGATCTTGTCCATATCCAGCCCTTCCAGCGGCTGGGTGGCGATCCACTGCCCGTCGCGCAGCACCGTTATCTCGTCACACAGCTGGAAGATCTCTTCCATCTTGTGCGAGATATAAACGATGCCGCAACCGCGCTCTTTCAGCTTGCGGATGATGGTGAACAGGTGATTGACCTCTTTCTCCGTCAGCGAAGAGGTCGGTTCATCCATGATGACAATCTTGGCATCGTAGGAGAACGCCTTGGCGATCTCGATCATCTGCATCTGCGACACCGACAGGTTGCCCACCTTTTCACGCGGGTTGATGTCGATATCCAGCTCGTCGAAGATCGCCTGGGTGTCTTTGAGCATTTTTTCCTGATCGACAAACAGGCCTTTGGTCGGGTAGCGCCCCAGCCACATGTTGTCCATCACGGTGCGCTGCAGCACCAGGTTCAGCTCCTGGTGCACCATGGAAACGCCGTGCTCCAGCGCTTCCTTCGAACTCTTGAAATCGATTTCCCGGCCCTGAAATACAATGCTGCCGCTGTCTTTTTTGTAAATGCCGAACAGGCATTTCAACAAGGTCGATTTCCCCGCGCCGTTCTCCCCCATCAGAGCGTGAATCGAGTGTGGACGGACGCGTAAATTGACATTGTCCAAGGCTTTGACGCCGGGAAACGACTTACAGATATCCGTCATTTCCAGCAGAAATTCGCGTGAGCTATCGGCCATAAATACACCTGGCTTAACGATCTTGCAGTCGTAAACATCCCCGCCTGCGGTATTCCTGGTGTTGGCGCCGCAGGCAGGGTCTTAGCGGGATCTCAATTCTTATTTAATGAACTGAGACAGGTTGTCTTTATCTACGCCGACGTAAGGAATACGCACGACTTTATTTTCGATTTTATATTGGGTGCCTTCGGTGGCCGGTTTGCCTGCCGCCAGGTTCTTCGCCAGTTCGAAAGTGGCTTTCGCCTGGTTGTCGGCGTCGTTCAGCACCGTGCCCGCCATCGCACCGGATTTCACCAGCGCCAGCGCTTCAGGCAACGCATCGACGCCAAACACCGGGATACTGGTCTTGTTGTGCGCTTTCAGCGCTTCCACCGCACCCATCGCCATGGCGTCGTTGTTAGCGATCACCACTTCAATCTTGTTGGCATTCGGGCCGGAGAGCCAGGCGTCCATCTTGTCTTTCGCCTGCGCGGTATCCCACATCGCGGTATCCATCTGCAGCTGCTGAGTTTTGATGCCCTGGTCGTTCAGCGTTTTCACCACGTAGGTGGTGCGCGCCTCGGCATCCGGGTGGCCCGGTTCGCCCTTCAGCAGCACGTACTGGATCTGGCCGTCTTTGTTCAGATCCCAGGCCGGGTTGGCTTTCCAGTGTTTGGCGATCAGCTCGCCCTGGATCACGCCGGATTCTTTGGAATCGGTGCCGACGTAATACGCCTTGTCGTAGCTGTCCAACGCCTTGCGGGAAGGCTCTTTGTTGTAGAACACCACCGGGATATCGTTTGCGCGCGCCTTATCGATAACCACCGGCGCCGCAGCCGGGTCGACCAGGTTGATCGCCAGCGCTTTCACGCCCTTGGCCAGCAGCACGTCGATCTGATCGTTCTGCTTGGACTGGTCGTTCTGCGAGTCATTCATCAGCAGGGTGACGTCCGGTGAAGCCTTGGCGTCTTTCTCGATTGCCTTGCGCACCACCGACATGAAGTTGTCGTCATACTTGTAAATCGTGACGCCAATACGGGTGTCAGCATGGGCTGCGGCGCCAAACATCATGGCTGCGGCCATGGCGGCCAGGGTGAAAACCTTCTTATTCATTGTCAGTCTCCGGTTCTGTGTAGGGTATTACTCGTCTTTGAGCCAATGGTCACCGGCAGTGCGCACACCCCAGGCCAGGCGATTTCCACTCAACACCTGTCGTCCGTGGATCTTGTTATTTCCGAGAAATGCTGTGTCAGCGCGAGGTAAAGGTTGCAGCGGCAAGGGCCTTTGCGCCGGAAAACGCCTAGAGCATAGACGGCGTGATGTTAATATTCTGTGAATTTTCTCACAGATTGAAAACGGTTACACAAGATTAAATCGTCAGAGAGTGACCGTCGCCTCACTTTGCCAGGGGGCGACAGAATGGCGGCGCACCAGCGTCGGCATGAACAGATGACCGGCCTGCGGCTCCACCAGGCCTGCTGCGCCCTGCAATGCCAGCTCGGTCGCCAGCGTAGCCATCGAGACGATCGGGTAGCGCACCGTGGTGAGTTTGGGGCTGGTGTAACGCGCGATGGGGATATCGTCGAAGCCGATCAGCGAGAAATGCTGCGGCACCGTGATACCGTTTTCTTTCAGCACCGCCATGGCGCCGGCGGCCATGGCATCGTTGTAGGCGAACACCGCACTCAGCTGTAAGTTGCGCCCCAACAGCTCCACCATCGCCGCTTCGCCGCCTTGCAGATCCGGTGAACCGTAGGCGCGCCAGTTGTCGGGCGTCGCCAGCCCGGCGGCGGCCATCGCCAGCGCATAGCCCTGCTGGCGCAGCGGCCCGTCTTCGATCGGGTGATTGGAGCCCAGATAGCCGATGCGCCGATGGCCCTGCGACAGCAAAAGACGCATCGCCATATCGGCGCCGCAGACGTTATCCAGCCCAACGCAGCGCGGCTCATAGCCGGGGATAATCCGGTTGATCAGCACCATGCCCGGCACCTGCTCCAGAAAGCCGATCAACTCGGCGTCGCTCAAGGCTTTGGCATGGACAATCAGGGCGTTACAACGCTGACGGATCAGCACTTCGATCGCGTGGCGCTCTTTGTCCGCCTGATGATAGCTGTTGCCGATCAGCAGGTATTTGTGGTGTTTCTGCGCCACCGTGTCTACCGCTTTCACCAGCGCGCCGAAGAACGGGTCGGAGACGTCCATCACCACCACACCCAAAGTATCGCTGCTTTGGGTCGCCAGCGCCTGCGCGTTGGCGTTGGGGCGATAGCCCAGATCCGCCACCGCCTGCAGCACCTGCTCGCGCGTCTCCTTGCTGGTCAGCGCACTGTGGTTCAGCACGCGGGAAACGGTCGCCACGGAGACACCGGCGCGTTTCGCCACGTCGCGAATGGTGATCGGATGAACTGGAGGCATACGGGATCCTGAAATCGGGGTAGTGACCGGTGGCGCTATCCTACCCCGATTGGCCCGCTGCTCTGCGTGAATTACGTCACAGGAAAGAAAACGTTTACATACATTTTTTTAACCTGCCGACAGGCGCTCACTTCAGCGCTTTGGGTTCCGCTTCGCCGGCGGCCATCTGCGTCAGCTTGCGCCACAACCATTCCATCGGCCCCTGAGCGAAATAACGCAGCCACAGTGCGGAAAAGACCAGGTTGACCAACCAGACCAGCGGCACGAACGCCAACAGCTGCAGCCGGTCGAACTGCTCATAGAGGTCAAAGCGATAAAACAGCGTGGTGCAGATCAGCGTTTGCAGCAGGTAGTTGCTCAACGCCATGCGGCCTACCAGAGTCAGCCAGTGGGCGATGCGCATGCGCGACAGCGTGGGCCAGAAACCGTAACACAGCGCCAGATAGCCCATCGCCTGCAGCGGGGCGCCCAGTTCGCGCGGCACCTGCAGCAGGAAACCGCTCCAGCGATAGTCCCAGTGGACCTGCCATTGCAGCGCTACCGCCGGCAGCTGGATCAGCACCGAAAGCGGCAGCAGCCATGCCGCCTGCCGCAGGTAATAACCAGAGGAATAACTGCCGCGCAGCCAGCCGCTGCGCATCAACCCGGCGCCGAACAGCATCAGCCCCGCCAATTCCCAGCCATACTGAGCGCCGATGGCCAACAGGCTGGACGAGAGCAGATCGGCGCGGCTGCGCCAGGCTTCGAAACCGCCCTGTAGCTTCCAGAACTTCTCGTACTGCAACTCCGCCACGCCCGGCTGCCAGAAGCTGCCCGGTTCACCGTGCGAGACGAAACCGAGCAACAGCAGCACTGCTACGCCAATCAGATACAACACCACGCCGGTTTTCAGCAGCTGGAAGGTTTCTTTGGCTTCGCGGATCATGCGCCAGCACACCAGGCCGATCAGCCCGTAGGCCAACAGAATATCGCCGTCCCACAGGAAGATGGCGTGCGCGAGGCCGAACAGCACCAGCCACGACAGCCGCGCGCGGATCCAGCTTTTGCCGCGCCGCAACAGCATTTGCAGCCCGGCGCCGAACAGCAGCGCGAACATCGCCAGGAACTTCGCCTGCGCGAAGAGATCGAGCAGCGCCCAGGTCCAGGCGTCGCGCGATGACGGCATACCCAAATAAGCCGGGTTGAGGTAGGCGGCCTTCGGCAAGCCGAAGGCGCTGATATTCAGCAATAAAATGCCGAGAATGGCGATGCCGCGCACGCAGTCCAGCGTGGCGATACGCGGCAGAGGATGACTGTTCATTTTTTATCGCTGTCTTCCGCTCATGAAAAAGGCGCCCGCAGGCGCCTGTTGTCGTCTTGCGGGTTGCCCCGCAACGCCATCACCCCTGGTGATGACGCACCGCGCGCAGGAACTCCTGGCGGGTATTCTGGCTGGACTTGAACAGCCCCCCCAACGAGGTGGTGGTGGTGGCGCTGGTCGCGTCGCGGATGCCGCGCGCCTTGACACAATAATGGACCGCATCAATCGATACCGCCACGTTATTGGTACCGAGCAGGGTCTGCAGCGCCACCAGGATCTGCTGGGTCAGGCGCTCTTGCACCTGCGGACGCTGAGAGAAGAACTGCACGATGCGGTTGATCTTCGACAGACCGATCACCGAGTCTTTCGGGATATAGGCCACGGTGGCCTTGCCGTCGATGGTCACGAAGTGGTGCTCGCAGGTGCTGGTCAGCGTGATATCGCGCACCGTCACCATCTCATCCACCTTCATCTTGTTCTCAATGACGGTGATTTTCGGGAAGTTGGCGTAGTCCAGCCCGGAGAAGATCTCGTCGACATACATTTTGGCGATGCGATGCGGCGTCTCCGCCAGGCTGTCGTCGGACAGATCGAGATTCAGCAGCTGCATGATTTCAGTCATGTGCTCTTTGATGCGGCGCTTGCGCGTTTCGCGATCCAGCACTTCCCCGCGCAGCGGCGTCTCCAAACCACGCTCTTCCAGCGCCGCATGCACCAGCGCGGCTTCTTTACTTAATGATGTCATGTACTTGTTCTCCTGCGGACGGAATCCGCCGGCGGCCTGATAGGTCATGCGGCCGGCGAATTGCTAGCTCTCGTGACGGCAGAGTTTTCGTGATGGATAACGTGAACCCGGTCAAGATTTTGCCCCCACTGTAGATGAGAGCGCGGCGATTATCCAGTGATTGTGCTTCATCCGCAGGTGAAATATTCGCATTTAGCACAATCAGGCCGGCTGCGGGATCCCGCGTTTTTTGCATGGATTTTAATCAGCGCATCGCCGTTTTTTGCGCCAGCCGCCGCGCCGGGGTATTCACCACCAGCGCACCGGCCACCAACAGCGCCGCCACCGCCACGTACAACGCCGGCTCCAGCCGATGGGTCATGGCGGTCGACAGCGCCGACAGCATCGGCCCGACCAGCTGGCCGATCGCATAACCGGTAGTCAGCAATCCGGCCATATAGCGCGCATGGCGCGGCGCCAGTTCACGGCCGTGCTGAAGTGCAAGCTGTACCACGCAGAGGAAACCGCCGCCGGTCAGCAACGCCCCGAGCGCCAGGCCGGCCACGCCCGGCACCACTTCGGCGCTCAGCACGCCCAGCGCCTGTATCCACAGCGTGATCGCCAACCGGCTCTGGGTAGTGAGCCGATGGCGAGTCAGAATACCGATAACGATCCCCAGCACCGCCGCGCCACCGAACACCGGCCAGACAAACTGCGCGAACAGGCTGCCGGGAAAACGTGCCGCCGCCATCTGCGACAAGAACGTCGCCGGCAGGATGTAGCCGAAACCGGCCAGGCTGTAGCTCCACACCAGGCGTTTGAGCACCGGCGTCAGCAGCAGCGGCTCAGGGGCCGCCTCCGGGCGGTGCAGCTCGCCGGTGCGCGGCAGATAAGCGCTAATCGCCCCCACCAACACCAACGCCGGCACGCCATACACCAGCCAGGCCTGCGCCGCCGTCAGCCCCAGCGTGTTGATGCCCACCGCCAGCATGCCGCTGAGGAAGATGCCGGCGCCCGGCCCGGCGAACACCGCCGCGCTCAGCGCCGGCCGGCCGTAGTGCGCCAACCGCTCGTTGGTCCAGGCCGCCACCAGCACCATCGCCCAACCACTGGCCCAGCCGATGACAAACCGCAACGCACCGTGCGTCCACTCATTCTGCGCCAGCGCCGACAGCAGCGTCAGCACCACCGCACCCCACACGCCAAGCCACAGGCGCCGCTCGACGTGGCGCGTGGCGCGCATCGCGTCGTATGCGCCGCACAGATAGCCCAAATAGTTGATCGCCGCCACCAGCCCGGCGCCAGTCAGGCTGAACTGGTGTTCCGCGATCATCAGCGGCACCTGGGGAGTGAAAGCGAAGCGGCCGATGCCCATCGCGACGATCAGCGCGGCAAAACCGCTCAAGGCAATACGTAAAGCCATACCGGTATCCAAAAGGTTAAAAGAAAGTTGCCAGTATCATGCCGCAGTATTAAACTCACAAAAACTGAATAATAGTTATCAAGTTCATCACGAAACGAGAATATTATGGATCTGACCCAGCTTCGCATGTTCTGCTGCGTGGCGGAAACCGGCTCGGTCGCCCGCGCCGCCGAGCAGTTGCATCGCGTGCCGTCGAATCTGACCACCCGGCTGCGCCAGCTTGAGCAGGAGCTGGGCACCGATCTGTTTATCCGCGAAAAACAGCGCCTGCGCCTGTCGCCGATGGGCCATAACTTTCTGTGCTACGCCAACCGCATCCTGGCGCTAAGCGACGAGGCGATGAGCATCACCCATGCCGGCGAACCGGCGGGCAACTTCGCCCTCGGCTCTATGGAAAGCACCGCCGCCACCCGCCTGCCCTCGCTGCTGGCGGCTTACCACCAGCGCTTTTCTCAGGTTTCTCTGTCGCTGACCACCGGCACCTCCGGCGAAATCGCCGATCGGGTGCGCGCTGGTACGCTGGCCGCGGCGCTGGTCGACGGCCCGGTGCCTTATGACGAGCTGAACGGCTGCATCGCCTATCCTGAACATATGGTGGTGATCTCCTGTCTCGATCACGCACCGATCCACAGCGCCAAAGACGCCAATGGCGAAACGCTGTTCGCCTTTCGCGCCAGCTGCTCCTACCGCCTGCGGCTGGAGGCCTGGTTTAAACGCGAAGGCGCGCGGCCGGGGCAGATTATGGAGATCCAGTCCTATCACGCCATGCTGGCCTGCGTCGCCAGCGGCGCCGGGCTGGCGATGATCCCGCATTCGGTGCTCAGCCTGCTGCCGGGCCATGAGCGAGTTCGGGTTCACACCCTGCCGCCGGACGTGGCCGACACCGCCACCTGGCTGCTGTGGCGCCGCGACGCGTTCGGGCCGAACGTGCGCGCGCTGAAAGAGTTGATTATTGAACAGACGGAAACCGCCGCTGTTGATGAAAGTACCCCCAACGATTTATCAGACGTTGTCGATATCGCCTGATTTAAAAAGAAAACCACTGAGGAGACTATGATGGAGATGATCAAGACCCGCGCCGCCGTTGCCTGGGGCCCGAACCAGCCGCTGAAGATCGAAGAAGTCGAGCTGATGCCACCGCAAAAAGGCGAAGTGCTGGTGCGGATCGTCGCCACCGGCGTTTGCCACACCGACGCCTACACCCTGTCCGGCAAAGATCCGGAAGGCGTGTTCCCGGCGATCCTCGGCCACGAGGGCGGCGGCGTGGTGGAAGCGGTCGGTGAAGGCGTCACCAGCGTGGCGGTCGGCGATCACGTGATCCCGCTCTACACCCCGGAGTGCGGCGAGTGCAAATTCTGTAAATCCGGCAAGACCAACCTGTGCCAGGCGATCCGCGCCACCCAGGGCAAAGGGCTGATGCCGGACGGCACCACCCGTTTCTTCAAGGACGGGCAGCCGATCTTCCACTACATGGGCACCTCCACCTTCTCCGAGTACACCGTGGTACCGGAAATCTCACTGGCGAAAATCAACAAGGAAGCGCCGCTGGAAGAAGTGTGCCTGCTGGGCTGCGGCGTGACCACCGGCATGGGCGCGGTGATGAACACCGCCAAAGTGCAGCCGGGTGATACCGTGGCGATCTTCGGCCTGGGCGGCATCGGCCTGTCGGCGATCATCGGCGCACAGATGGCCGGCGCGGGCCGCATCATCGGCATCGACATCAACACCAGCAAGTTCGATCTGGCGCGCAAACTGGGCGCCACCGATCTGATTAACCCGAAAGACTATGACAAGCCGATTCAGGAAGTGATCGTCGAGCTGACCGACGGCGGCGTCGATTTCTCCTTCGAGTGCATCGGCAACGTTAACGTGATGCGTTCCGCGCTGGAGTGCTGCCACAAGGGCTGGGGCGAATCGGTGATCATCGGCGTCGCAGGCGCCGGCGAAGAGATCTCGACCCGCCCGTTCCAGCTGGTGACCGGCCGCGTCTGGCGTGGTTCGGCATTCGGCGGTGTTAAGGGCCGTTCGCAGCTGCCGGGCATCGTCGAACGCTATCTGGCCGGTGAATTCGCACTGAACGACTTTATCACCCACACCATGGGGCTGGAGCAGATCAACGAAGCGTTCGATTTGATGCACGAAGGTAAATCGATCCGTTCCGTCATCCACTTCGACCAATAAGCCAGGAGGCAGAGATGACGTTGTCATTGGAACTTCTCGAAGAGCACCGCATGTTCGGTGGCTGGCAACAGCGTTATCGCCACGCGGCGCAGAGCCTGAATTGCAACATGACATTCAGCATCTACCTGCCGCCGCCGCGCGATGACAACCCGCCACCGGTGCTGTACTGGCTGTCGGGGTTGACCTGCAACGACGAGAACTTCACGTTGAAAGCCGGCGCGCAGCGCATCGCCGCCGAGCTGGGCCTGGTGCTGGTGATGCCGGACACCAGCCCGCGCGGCGATGAAGTGCCGAACGACGAAGGCTACGATCTGGGCCAGGGCGCCGGGTTCTACCTGAACGCCACCCAGGCACCGTGGGATCGCCATTTCCGCATGTACGACTACATCAGCGCCGAACTGCCGGCGCTGATCGAACAGCACTTCAGCGTCAGCGATCGTCAGTCGATCTTCGGCCACTCGATGGGCGGCCACGGCGCGCTGATGATGGCGTTTCGCAACCCGCAGCGCTTCCGTTCGGTATCGGCGTTCGCACCGATCGTTAACCCGTGCCAGGTACCGTGGGGCCGCAAGGCGTTCACCGCCTATCTGGGCAGCGACGAGAGCCAGTGGCTGCAGTATGACAGCTGCCATCTGCTGGCCAGCGGCGCGGAAAAAATGCCGGTCCTTATCGATCAGGGCGACGACGACCAGTTCCTGGCCGACCAGCTGCAGCCGGCACGGTTGGCCGAGCTGGCGCGCCAGCGCGACTGGCCGCTGACGCTACGCATTCAGCCGGGGTACGATCACAGCTACTTCACCATCGCCACCTTCGTGGAAGATCACCTGCGCTTCCACGCCGAGCACCTGTTCCGCTGATAAAAAAATCCGGGCGGTTAAACCGCCCGGATTTCTTCAAAAACCAGCAATCATCTTCGTGCTAACAATACAGCTTATTGAACGGATAATAGCACTGAGAGGTCATGTGAGCCCGTTCAAATATGCGCCATACGTTAAAGCATCACCCCTTCAGTTTCGGATCGAGCGCGTCGCGCAATCCGTCGCCCAACAGGTTGAAAGCCAGCACGGTGATGAATATCGCCAGGCTGGGGAAGATCGCCACGTGCGGCGCGATCACCATATCGGCGCGCGCCTCGTTGAGCATCGCCCCCCACTCCGGCGTCGGCGGCTGGGCGCCCAGGCCCAGAAACGACAGGCTGGCGGCGGTGATGATCGAGGTGCCGATGCGCAGGGTGAAATAGACCACGATCGAAGACAGGGTGCCTGGCAGAATGTGCCGCAGTATGATGGTCCAGTCCGAGGCGCCGATGCTGCGCGCCGATTCGATATAGGTCAGGTGCTTCAGCACCAGCGTATTACCGCGCACCAGGCGGGCGAAGGCCGGAATGCTGAAGATCGCCACCGCGACGATCACGTTGGCCATGCCGCTGCCCATGATCGCCACCACGCCGATCGCCAGCAGAATGCCGGGAAACGCGAACAGCACGTCGCAAACGCGCATGGTAAGGCGATCCCACCAGCCCTCATAGTAGCCGGCCAGCAGCCCCAGCAGGGTACCGATCGCCCCGCCCGCCAGCACCGAGAACACCCCGGCCGCCAGCGAAATGCGCGTGCCCATCAGGATGCGGCTGAAGATATCGCGCCCGAGGGAATCCACGCCCAGCCAGTGTATCAGCGAAGGCCCTTCGTTCAGCCGGTCATAGTCGAAGTAGTTTTCCGCATCGAACGGTGCCAGATAAGGCGCCAGCAGCGCCGCCACAATCAGCAGCAGCACGAACAGGCCGGCGACCAGCGCCGCCCGCTGGCGGCGAAAACGCCGCCAAAACTCGCTCCACGGCGTGCGTACCGCGTTGGGGTCGATAAGCGGCATCGCCTTCAGTGCGGCGTTGCGCCGCCAATGCTTAATCATGCCGCGTCCTCATTGATAACGAATCGCCGGGTTGATCGCCGCGTACAGCATATCCACCAGCAGGTTGATCAGGATGAACTCCAGCGAGAACAGCAGCACCTCGGCCTGGATCACCGGGTAATCGCGCATCTCCACCGAGTCCACCAGCAACCGCCCCAGCCCCGGCCAGTTGAACACCTTCTCCACCACGATCGAACCGCCGAGCAGGAAGCCGAACTGCAACCCCATCATGGTCACCACCGGGATCATCGCGTTGCGCAGGCCGTGTTTCATCACCACCATGCTTTCCCGCACGCCCTTGGCGCGCGCGGTGCGCATGTAGTCCTCCTGCAGCACCTCCACGAACGAAGCGCGGGTGAAGCGCGCCATCACTGCTGCCACCGCCGCCCCCAGGGTGATAGAAGGCAGAATGTAGTGCCGCCAGCTGTCGGCGCCTACCGTCGGCAGCCACCCCAGCTCGACCGAGAACACCTGCATCAGCAGCATACCGAGCGCAAAGGCCGGGAACGAGATCCCCGACACCGCCAGCGTCATGCCGAGGCGATCCGGCCAACGGTTGCGCCACATCGCCGACACCACACCGATCGCCAGACCAAACGCCACCGCCCACAGCATGCTGGTCACGGTCAGCCAAAAGGTCGGCATAAAGCGCGAGGCGATCTCTTCGCTCACCGGGCGTTTGGACACCATCGAGATGCCGAAGTCGCCCCGCAGCGCGTTGACGAAGAAGTGCGCGAACTGCTGCGGCAGCGGCTTATCCAGCCCCAAATCCTTGCGCACCAGTTGCACCACCGCCTCGTCGGCCTCCGGCCCCGCCGCCAGCCGCGCCGGATCGCCCGGCAGCAGGTGGACGAACAGGAATACCAGTACCGCCACGATCAGTAGCGTCGGGATCAGGCCCAGCAGTCGTTTCAGAAAATAATTGAGCATCTCATTCCTTCCCCCACCCGCCGCCGTCTGGCCGCAGGCGGGGATGGGCGTCTTATTTCAGATCGGCGTTATCAAAGTTGAACGAGGTATCCGGCATCACGTAGAAACCGCTCAGCTGTTTGCTGTTGGCCGACAGCAAACGTTCGGTCGCCAGGAAGATCCAGGGCGCGTCGGCCCAGATGCGATCCTGCGCGTCCTGATACAGTTTCTGCTTCTCGGCGCGATCGGTGGTCGCCAGCGCGTCGGTCAGATCCTTGTCCACCTGCGGGTTGCTGTAGAACGCGGTGTTGAACTGCTTCGGCGGCGCCGCCTGGGTAGAGAACAGCGGCGACAGCGCCCAGTCCGCTTCCCCGGTCGAGGCCGACCAGCCGGTGTAGAACAGCCGCACGCCGGTGTCTTTCACCCCGACGCTCTCCACCTGCGCCGCACGCTGCCCGGCATCCATCGCCGTCACCGTCACTTTCACCCCCACCTGCGCCAGCTGCTGCTGGGTGAACTGCAGCACCTTCTGCGCGGTGCTGTGGTTATGGGAAGACCACAGTGTGGTCGTGAAGCCGTTCGGGTAACCGGCCTCTTTGAGCAACTCGCGCGCCTTGGCCGGATCGTACGGCCACGGCTTATAGCGGGCGGCGAAGTCGATCGCCGGCGGCACCGGCCCTTCCGCCGGCACTGCGTAACCGGCAAACGCCACCTTGATCAGTGCGTCCTTGTTGATGGCATAGTTCAGCGCCTGGCGCACCTTCGGGTTATCGAACGGCTTCTGGGTGACGTTCATGCTGATGTAACGCTGCAGGATCGACGGTGCGGCCACCACGTCCAGCTTGGCGTTGCCCTCCAGCACCTTGGCCTGCTCGTAAGGGATCGGGAAGGCGAAGGTCGCCTCGCCGGTCTGCAGCATCGCCGCGCGGGTGTTGTTATCCACCACCGGGCGCCAGGTGATGCTGTCGAGCTTCGGCAACCCCGGCTGCCAGTAGCCGTCGAACTTCTTCACCTTGACGAAATCGGTCTGGTTCCAGGTCACGAACTGATACGGCCCGGTGCCGACCGGGTGGAAACCGATCTCCTTGCCGTATTGCTTCAGCGCCGCCGGAGAAATGATCGCCGCCGCCGGGTGTGCCAGGTTGTTGACGAACGCCGAGAACGGCGCCTTCAGCACGATCTTCACCGTATTGGCGTCCACCGCTTCGGTTTTATCGATCATCTTGAACAGGTTGTAGCGCTTGAGGTGGCTGTCCGGGTTGCTGGCGCGATCGAGGTTTACCTTCACTGCCTCGGCGTTGAACGCGGTGCCGTCGTGGAATTTAATCCCCTGGCGCAGTTTGATGGTGTAGGTCAAGCCGTCTTTGCTGACCTCATAGCTGTCTGCCAGCACGTTCACCAGCTTCATGTCCTTGTCGAAGCCGAACAGCCCCTGATAGAACGACTTGGCCACCGCCTGCGATAGCGTGTCGTTGGCGTCGTAAGGATCGAGAGTGGTGAAGTTGGAGGCCACGGCGATCACCGCGTCCTTCGCCGCCCAAACCGGGCCGGTTCCCGCCGCCAGCAGTACGGCGGCCAACAGCGCATTGCGTTTGAATGTGTGCTTCATGTCGCTTGTCTCTCCTGAGGTCTTTAAAAAGCACCGGCGATCGGGTGGCGGGCGACAAAGTGCCCGGCGCCAACCTGCACCAGCGGTGCGGTAACGGGTTCATCGCCCAGCGCGCGCACCGGGCTCGGGATCTCATCGGCCGGCAGCGGCTGCCGTTTGTGAGCATGAGCGGGATCGGCCACCGGCACCGCCGCCATCAGCTTGCGGGTGTAGGGGTGCTGCGGATTGTCGAACACCGCCTGTCGCGGGCCGATCTCGACGATCTGACCGAGGTACATCACCGCCACCCGGTGGCTGATGCGCTCCACCACCGCCATATCGTGTGAAATGAACAGAAAAGCGATGCCGAACTCGCGCTGCAGATCGAGCAACAGATTGACGATCTGCGCCTGAATCGACACGTCCAGCGCCGAGACCGCCTCATCGGCGATCACCACTTTCGGGTTCAGCGCCAGCGCGCGCGCGATGCAGATACGTTGGCGCTGGCCGCCGGAAAATTCGTGCGGGTAACGGCGCGCATGCTCCGGCAACAGGCCGACGCGCTCCAGCAACCAAGCCACCCGCCGCTCCGCCTCCCGGCCGCGCATCACGTTGTGCACCAGCAGCGGCTCCATGATGGAAAAACCGACCGTCAGGCGCGGATCGAGCGAGGCGTAGGGATCTTGAAAGATGAACTGAATACCGCGCCGCAGGTGCTGCAGCGCCGGCCCCTTCAATTGGTCTATCCGCCGCCCGGCGAAGGTGATGGTGCCGCTCTGGCTGTCCACCAGCTTCAGTAAAGAGCGCCCGGTGGTAGACTTGCCGCAGCCAGACTCGCCCACCAGCCCCAGCGTCTCGCCGGGGTAAAGATCGAAACTGACGTTTTCCACCGCATGTACTCGGCGAGTGACGCGATTGAACAACCCGCCGCGCAGATCAAAACGCGTGACCAGATGTTCCACCCGCAGGATCGGCGCGGCGCCGGGCGGCACGGTATCCTGCGGCTCGACATTCCCGTCGCCGTCCGGCAGCGGAAACTTCGCCGGCAGCGGCCGATCGGCCATCGCCCCCAGCTTCGGCACCGCCGCCAACAGCGCCCGGGTGTAGGCCTGCTGCGGTGCGGCAAACAGCTCACCGACTCGATTTTGTTCCACCTGCTCACCGCGGCGCATCACCAGCACCCGGTCGGCTATCTCCGCCACCACGCCCATGTCGTGAGTAATGAAGATCACCCCCATCTGCATCTCTTGCTGCAGCACGCGGATCAGCTGCAGGATCTGCGCCTGAATGGTGACGTCGAGGGCGGTGGTGGGTTCATCGGCGATCAGCAGCGCCGGTTTGCAGGAGAGCGCCATGGCGATCATCACCCGCTGGCGCATACCGCCGGAAAGCTGGTGCGGGTAGCGTCCCAGCACCTCTTTGGCCTCCGGAATGCGCACCAGATCGAGCATGCGCAGCGCCTCCTGGCGCGCGCTGCGGCGATCCATGCGCTGATGCAGGCGCAGCGATTCGGCAATCTGCTCGCCGACCGGAAATACCGGGTTGAGCGAAGTCATCGGCTCCTGGAAGATCATCGCCATATCGGCACCGCGCACCGTGCGCAGCGTGCTCTGTGAGGCGCGCGCCAGATCGAGCAGCGCGCCGTCGCGCCGGCGCAGCGTCATGGCGCCGCCGACAATGCGCCCGCCGCCCTGCTCCACCAGCCGCATCAGTCCCAGCGAAGTCACCGATTTGCCGGAGCCGGACTCACCGACGATCGCCAGCGTCTCGCCGCGATCAAGATCGAAGGACAGGTTGCGCACTGCTTCCACGACGCCGTCCGATTGAGAAAAGCTGATGCTTAGATCGCGCACCGTCAGCACCCGCTGCGGCGGCAATGACGGCCCGACGTTGGCGACGGGTCGAAGTGAAACATCGGTCATGCACCCTCCCGGTGAACGCTTAGCGATAAATCCCGACGGACGGCGCATCGCCGACATAACCAAAACCGCGATACATCCCCTCGCAGTTGAACGGCAGCGCGATATTGCCATAGCGATCGACGGCGATCATGCCGCCGCTGCCGCCCAATGCCGGCAACTTCTCCATCACCACCCGATCGCTGGCCGCCTGCAGACTGAGGCCGCCATATTCGATCAGGGCAGAGACGTCATAAGCCGCCACGCCGCGCATGAAGATTTCGCCGGTGCCGGTGCTGGAGACTGCCACCGTGGCGTTGTTGGCATAGCAGCCGGCGCCGATAATCGGCGTGTCACCGACCCGCCCGGCCTGCTTGTTGGTCATGCCGCCAGTGGAAGTGGCAGCGGCGAGGTTGCCCAGCGCATCGAGCGCCACCGCACCGACGGTGCCGAATTTGCGATCGGGATCGAGCGGATCGCCGGCCTGCGCCGCGCCGTCGTGATCGAGCAATACCCGGCCCTGCTCCGCTTGGGCGCGATGCAGCTGATCGAAACGTTCCTGGGTAAAGAAGAAATCGGGAGCGACCATTTCCAGGCCGTGGGCTGCGGCAAACTTCTCGGCGCCTTCGGCGGCAAACAGCACGTGTTCGCTGTTTTCCAGCACCGCGCGCGCCGCCAGCACCGGGTTGCGGATACGGCTGACGCCGGCGACGGCGCCGGCATCGCAGGTACGGCCGTCCATCACGCAGGCATCCAGCTCGTGGGTGCCCTGATGGGTAAACACCGAGCCTTTGCCGGCGTTGAACAACGGGCACTCTTCGAGCAACCGCACCGCTTCGGTCACCGCGTCCAGCGCGCTGCCCCCCTGTGCCAGTACCGCCTGCCCGGCGGCCACGATCTCGGACAGCGCCTGAATATACTGCCGTTCTTTTTCCGCACTCAGCGCCGTTCGGGTAATTGCGCCCGCGCCGCCATGAATGGCAATCACTGGTTTGCTCATTTGCCTGACACCCTGTGTTAATCCCGCCGTTGCGCAGCGAACAAGCTGAGCGCGGTATCATTATTATTCAGTCTTTTTCGACTCTATTTAGTCCTACAGTGGAAGTACAGCATAACGTCCACGCCCCGCTTTTAGCGTAGCGCGCTTAGACCATTTCGCACCTTGAAATAGCTTATTGGAATAAAAACAGCAGGTTATAAAAAAGGCAAACCGCTGAACGTACGGCCGAGATTATTGGTAATTTCGCGTGCGGAAATAGCGACATGGTGTAATGAAATAAACGTTCGCGCTGAATAACGCTTATTATGGCGCCCGGCCTGCTGTTTTTTCCCCGGCCGGGCGCAGATGATCCAACGATTAAAAGCCCGATCCAGGCTGCTGTAAAAAGGCCTCTTCTTCCGGCGTGCTGGTGCGCCCCAATATTGCGTTGCGATGTGGGTAGCGGCCAAAACGATCGATAATCGCCTTATGGCGCAGCTCGAACTCCAGCTGGTCACCGTTATTGAGCTCCGTGTACAGCACCAGCGCCTGTTGGTGGATCAGCGGCGATTCCGAATGCATAAACGGCAGATAAAGGAAGCCGCGCTGCTCGCGGCTCAGCCGTTCGCACTCGCCGCTGCGGATCGCCTCCTGCGCCAGGATCAGCGCCATGCCGTCGCAGGCGAACGACTGAGGCGTGCCGCGGAACAGGTTGCGGCTGAACTGATCGAGCACGATCACCTCCGCCAAGCGCCCTTCGATGGTGTCGCGCCAGTGTGCCAGCTCGCCCGCCGCCGCCGCCCGCCAGATTTCGCCGAAACGGCTGTGCAGCAGACGATCGAAATCATCATCCTTTTTAAACCACATGACCGGTTCGATCTCGTCAAACCAAAACTCGATAACCTGTTTATGCATGCCTTTTCTCCTCTGTTTTACGCAGTTTATACCCGTTCGCCCCGGCGCCGCAGTACGAAAGATGGCAGGCATAAGCCGTTCTCCCCCTCGGCGTTCTCTGCCATAATACCCGCACTTTGTCGCTACTTTAGCGCACCCTGATTACGGAGTTCCCCTTATGGATCATTGCCATACTTCCGATCTCATTTCCCTGGAGCAAGCGCTGGAAAAAATGCTCGGGCAGATCGCCCCGCTGCAGCAGACCGAATCCATCGCCCTGACCGCCGCCGCCGGTCGCATCACCGCCGCACCGGTAGTCTCGCCGCTCGACGTGCCACCGTTCGCCAACTCGGCGATGGACGGCTATGCAGTGCGCCTCGCCGATCTGGCGGCCAATGCGCCGCTGCCTGTCGCCGGTAAGGCCTTCGCCGGCGCGCCGTTCGACGGCCAATGGCCGGCCAACAGCTGCGTGCGCATCATGACCGGCGCACCGATCCCGACGGGTGCGGAGGCGGTTGTCATGCAGGAGCAGGCCGAGGTGAGCGACCTGGGCGTGCGTTTTACCGCACCGGTTGAAGCCGGCCAGAATATCCGTCTGGCGGGCGAAGACATTCGCCGTGGCGCGAGCGTGTTGCCGGCCGGCGTGAAGCTGGGCGCCGCGCAGCTGCCGCTGCTGGCCTCGCTTGGCGTCGCCGAGGTGCAGGTAATGCGTAAGCTGAAGGTGGCGGTGTTCTCCACCGGCGACGAACTGCAGCCGGTCGGCCAGCCGCTGCAGGCGGGCCAAATCTACGACACCAACCGTTTCGCGGTGCGCCTGATGCTGGAACAACTGGGCTGCGAGGTGCTCGATCTCGGCATTATCCGCGACGATCGCGATGCGCTGCGCGCCGCTTTCGAGCGGGCGGACAGCCAGGCCGACGTGGTGATCAGCAGCGGTGGCGTCTCGGTCGGCGAGGCCGACTACACCAAACAGATGCTCGACGAGCTGGGTCAGGTCAGTTTCTGGAAGCTGGCGATCAAACCCGGCAAACCCTTCGCCTTCGGCAAACTGGGCCACGCCTGGTTCTGCGGCCTGCCGGGCAACCCGGTTTCCGCCGCTCTGACCTTCTACCAACTGGTGCAACCGCTGTTGGCGAAGCTGGCCGGCCACAGCGACTGGCGCCTGCCGCCGCGCCTGCGCGCGCGCGCATTGACGCCGCTGAAGAAATCGCCGGGCCGCCTCGATTTCCAGCGCGGCGTGTTCAGCAGCAACGCCGCAGGCGAACTGGAGGTCAGCACTACCGGCCACCAGGGCTCACACGTATTCAGCTCCTACAGCCAGGGCAACTGTTTTATCGTGCTGGAGCGCGAACGCGGTTCAGTGGCGGTGGGTGAAACGGTGGAAATCGAACCGTTCAACGCCCTGCTGAGGAGCTGAACATGCTGCCGGAATTGACCGACGCCGAAGCGCTGCGCTACAACCGCCAGATCGTGCTGCGCGGCTTTGACTTCGACGGCCAGGAGAAGCTGAAGGCCGCCCGCGTGCTGATCGCCGGGTTGGGTGGGCTGGGCTGTGCCGCCGCGCCTTACCTGGCGGCGGCCGGCGTCGGCCATCTGGTGCTGGTGGATTTCGACACCGTCTCGCTCTCCAACCTGCAGCGCCAGATCCTGCACCGCGACGATCGCATCGGCCAGAGCAAAGTCGCCTCAGCCAAACGGGAACTGAGCGCCATCAATCCGCATATCCGCATCGACGCGATCGACGGCCGTCTGGAAGATGACGCGATCGCGGCAGAGATCGCCGCCTGCGATCTGGTGCTGGACTGCACCGACAACGTGGCGGCGCGCGACGCCCTGAACCGCCAGTGCCACGCACAGCGCAAGCCGCTGGTTTCCGGCGCGGCGATCCGCATGGAAGGCCAGCTCAGCGTGTTCACTTATCAGCCGGGCGAGCCCTGCTACCGCTGCCTGAGCCGGCTGTTCGGCGACAGCGCCCTCACCTGCGTCGAAGCAGGCGTGATGGCGCCGCTGGTCGGCACTATCGGTACCCTGCAGGCGATGGAAGCCATCAAGCTGCTGGCCGACTACGGTCAGCCGCTGCGCGGCAAGCTGTTGATGTTCGATGCAATGAGCATGCAATTCCGCGAGATGAAGCTGCCGAAGGATCCGCACTGCGAGGTGTGCGGCGGGGAATAACGGATACAAAAAAGGGCGGGATAATTCCCGCCCTGATGCGTTGCCACGAGGGTTACACGATGCCCTGGCTGCGCAGATAGTCTTCGTAGTTGCCGGTAAAGTCGATCACCTTGTTCGGGGTGATTTCCAGAATGCGCGTCGCCAGCGAGCTGACGAACTCACGGTCGTGGGAGACGAAGATCAGCGTGCCTTCGTACATCTCCAGCGCCATGTTCAGCGATTCGATGGATTCCATATCCAGGTGGTTGGTCGGTTCGTCCATCACCAGAATATTCGGGCGCTGCATCATCAGCTTGCCGAACAGCATGCGGCCCTTCTCACCACCGGACAGCACCTTCACTTTCTTCTTGATGTCGTCCTGGCTGAACAGCAAACGGCCCAGCACGCTGCGCACCGCCTGCTCGTCGTCTTTTTCCTGCTTCCACTGACTCATCCAGTCGAACACGGTCAGGGTATCGTCGAACTCGTATTCGTGATCCTGCGCGTAGTAACCGATACGGGCGTTTTCCGACCACTTCACGGTGCCGCTGTCCGGCTGCGCGTCGCCCACCAGCGTTTTCAGCAGGGTGGTTTTACCGATGCCGTTGGCGCCCAGCACCGCAACCTTCTCACCCACTTCCACCATCAGGTTCAGCTTGCTGAACAGCGGGCCGTTGTCGAAGCCCTTGGTGAGCGCTTCCACTTCCAGCGCGTTACGGAACAGCTTCTTGTCCTGATCGAAACGGATGAACGGGTTCTGGCGGCTGGAGGCCTTCACTTCTTCCAGCTGGATCTTGTCGATCTGGCGGGCACGCGAGGTGGCCTGCTTGGATTTGGAGGCGTTGGCGCTGAAGCGGCTGACAAACGATTGCAGCTCGTTGATCTGCGCCTTCTTCTTGGCGTTGTCGGCCAGCAGACGTTCACGCGCCTGGGTGGCGGCGGTCATGTATTCGTCGTAGTTGCCCGGATAGACGCGCAGCTCGCCGTAGTCCAGATCCGCCATGTGGGTGCAGACCATGTTCAGGAAGTGACGGTCGTGCGAGATGATGATCATGGTGCTGTTGCGTTCGTTCAGCACCTGCTCCAGCCAGCGAATGGTATCGATGTCCAGGTTGTTGGTCGGTTCGTCGAGCAGCAGAATTTCCGGATCGGAGAACAGCGCCTGCGCCAGCAACACGCGCAGCTTCCAACCCGGCGCGATTTCGCTCATCGGGCCATAGTGCTGTTCCACCGGAATGCCGACGCCCAGCAGCAGTTCGCCGGCGCGCGCTTCGGCAGTGTAACCGTCCATCTCGCCGTAGGCCACCTCCAGATCGGCCACTTTATAGCCGTCTTCTTCGCTCATCTCCGCCATGGCGTAGATGCGGTCGCGCTCTTCCTTCACCGCCCACAGTTCGGTGTGGCCCATGATCACGGTGTCCAGCACGCTGTATTGTTCGAAGGCGAACTGATCCTGACGCAGTTTACCCAGGCGCTCGTTCGGATCGAGGAACACGTTGCCGCCGGTCGGCGCCAAATCGCCGCCGAGGATTTTCATAAAGGTGGACTTGCCGCAGCCGTTGGCGCCGATCAGGCCATAACGGTTGCCGCCGCCGAATTTGACAGAGATGTTTTCAAACAACGGCTTGCTGCCGAACTGCATGGTGATGTTGTTGGTGCTTAACACAGCGCTCGCTCTTTATACATAGGGAATGTGATTTGGCGCGCATTATGCCACAACGGGGTTCAGAGATCGCGGGAAGTTTTGGTGACATTTTAAGCGGTGAGGGCCAATAACTCATACCTGCGTTGAATAACGCTGCTCAAAGTGATGAGGAGACTACAGGCAGCAAGCCGTACAATATTTGAAACTAATTCACCAAATATATTAATTAACAGTATTAATTAAAATAAAAAATTAATTTCCCCCTTCGCCAAATATCGTTCCGATAACGAATAAAACGCGCCCATTCACCTCTTTAGGTAATCATTATGCAGTCAAGGCATATTTATTTAATCCTCCCTATTTCCTACTATCGCCACATATTATGCTATACACGACATTTTGTGATCGCCTTCTTAAATACCTCGAATCTTTAGATGATTAATGCGCCACAGCTCACTAAATAAAAATTAAACAAACTGCCCACAAAAAGATAAAAAACAAATAAAAACAGTAAAATACAGACAAAAAGAAAAATCAAACTGCCATTCATCCGTTAGTTGTCCTCATATTGCATATGATTGTACATACAAGTATATGTAAACGTGGCGTTGCCATTTTGTTGGCGTTTCGGATCTCGGTTATCGCCGGCTCGGACAATACCAACCTGGCCAGAAAACAATAACAACACACCGTCCACCTATCGCGAGAGACAACGATGAACACTGCAGAAAATGCATTGCCCAAAAGCCAAACGGCGGAGAAAGGCGCGGTAAATTACAAAGTGATTGTCGGCGCCAGCCTGGGCAACGGCCTGGAGATTTTCGATTTCACCGTATACAGCTTCTTTGCCGCCATTATCGGCAAGCTCTATTTTCCCAGCGACAGCGCCTACGGCTCTTTGTTGATGTCAGTCGCGGTGTTTGGCGTCGGCTTTATCATGCGCCCGCTGGGCAGCATGGTGCTGGGTGCCTATGCCGATCGGGTCGGCCGCAAGGCCGCCATGCTGATGACTATCGTCTTGATGGGGATCGGCACCGCCCTCATCGCCTTCTCGCCGACCCATGCGCAAATCGGCGTTCTGGCGCCGGTGTTGATCGTGGTCGGCCGTTTGATTCAGGGCTTCGCCGCCGGCGGTGAAGTGGGCTCGGCCACCACGCTGCTGCTGGAATCGGCCGGCGCCAACCAGCGCGGCTTCTTTGTCAGCTGGCAAGCGATCAGCCAAGGCGTCAGCGCTCTGCTCGGCGCCTCTTGCGGCCTGGCGCTCACCTATTTTCTGCCGGAAGACGCGCTGTATGCCTGGGGTTGGCGCGTGCCGTTCATCATAGGCCTGTTGATCATTCCCGTCGGCGTGTATATCCGTAAGCATCTGGAAGAGACCCATGGCGGCGAACAACCGAATCCCGCGCAACCGCCGCTGAATCCGGTATGGGATCTGCTGAGCAACCATGCCAAAGACCTGTTGCTGGGGGTGTTGATCATCATGTCCGGTACCGTGATGGTCTATGTGGTGCTGCTGTATATGCCGACCTACATGATGCAGACCTACCACATTGCCGGCCCGACAGCTTATCTGTTCAGCTGCATCGCCTCTGTGGTGCAGATCGTGGCGGTCTATTGCGCCGGGCGCTATGTTGATCGGATACAGAATTACAAAAGACCGCTGCTGTTCTCCATCTTTGCGGCGCTGATCCTGATTTACCCGACCTTTTGGTTCCTCAGTACCACGCAAACTCTGTGGTTGGCGATCGTTTTCCGCATCCTGCTTATCGGCGCGCTGGGGATCAATATGCTGTCGAGCACCATGCTGATCGTCTCGGCACTGCCGCGCCGCGTGCGTGCCACCGGCACCTCGATGATCTACGCCTTTGGCGTGACGCTGTTCGGCGGCTCGGCACAGCTGATCGTCACCTGGTTGCTGGATGTCAGCGGCAACCCGCTGGCGCCGGCCTGGTACGTAACCGGCATGTTGACCGTCAGCCTGATAGCCACTCTGCTGTTCCGGGAGCGCCACACCGAGTAACGTACCGTTCAGTACCGATTCTGCCGCAGGTGATAACTTCGTCAGAAGTGAGAAGGCATTATCACCTGCGGGCACACGCTCAAGCAGGCATCATTTCGCGCACTCGCGCGGCGGAAATTTAGCGGCAATCATCGCGACCGTTGGCTGCAATCCGCCCAGACTCCATTGCTCAGGCGCATGTTCATCGATTCTGACCCAAACCGACTGCCTGAACGCCGGATCGCCTCGCCCCTCGATCTCTACCAACAAATCGGTAATACGTGCCAATAATTCACTTTTTTGCCCTTCATCCAGCATGCCTTTTACGGTTTGCACATTAACAAATGGCATTATAATCTCCTTGAACATTACTAAGTCTAAAAACAAGACTTAGACTAGCGAAGGAAAATCCCCATGTCAAAATCTCCCGACCACCCCACCGTTTCACTTGCCTTGTGCGGGCTGGCGCAGGCAGCGGATCTGCTTGGCGATCGTTGGACGTTGCTGATCCTGCGCGAGGCATTCTACGGCGTTCGCCGCTTTGAAGAGCTGCGCGAGAATATCGGCGCCTCGCGGCAGGCATTGAGCGGCCGTCTGAACGTCATGGTACAGCAAGAACTGCTGACGAAACGCGCTTACCGGGAGCCCGGCGAACGTGAGCGGTATGAATATGTGCTGACGAGCAAAGGGCGCAGCCTGGGGCCTATTCTGGTCGCCTTGATGGCGTGGGGCCACCAGCATATCCTGCACGACACCCCGCATGTTCAGCTGGTAAATAAACACAGTGGGCTGCCGGTACAGCTGGCATTGATGGATACGCAAGGCAATGTGGTACCTGAAGAATCGCTGCAAATATCGGCCGTGGGGGAATCCCCTGCCTAACTCGCCTTTTCTGGTCTACGCTTCATGCCAACCACTTTTCTGACAGGGAAGCTTAACCATGCCACACCTCTATAACACCGCGCTGCTGATCGGCGCTGCGCTGAGCGCCATCGCCGCCCTGCTGCACATCTGGGTGATTGCCACCGGGCCGCGCGGCTATCGGCTATGCGGTGCCGGCGATCGTTTCATTAAGGCGGCGGAAGCGGGTAAAAAGTTCCCGGCCGCCGTCACCGCCGGTATCGCACTGGTGCTGTTTATTTGGGCGCTGTATGCGCTATCCGGCGCAGGCCTGATCGCACCGCTGCCGCTGCTGCGGCCCGCGCTGTTTATCATCACCTTTATCTACCTGCTGCGCGGCGTCGCCGGCCCCTTCGCCCTGCGCGATACCGGGCGCAGCCAACGCTTTATCATCGTCAGCTCGCTGATTTGCCTCGGCTTTGGGCTGGTTCATCTGATCGGGATGACGCAGCGCTGGGGGGCGTTGGCGTAATACCCTGTTCCTGCAAGACGGCGATAAACGCCTGCGCAGCGGCGCTGCGGTAAGCGCCTTTGCGCTGCAGCCATACCGCCTGCCGGGCCGGCATGGCGTTGGCCAGCACCACCTTTTTCAACTGCCGGTTCTCGCGCGCAATGGCGGCCGGCAGCAGCGTGGCGAGCTGCCCACGCCGCACAATCTCGACGATAGCGCCGAGTGCATTAGCCTCCACCGCCACCTGCGGCCGAAAACCCAGCTGCGTACAGTAGCGATCGATGAATTGCCGCGTGGCGAAGTCGCCGCTCAGCAAAGCCAACGGCAGATGTTGCCACTCCGCCAGCGTCAGTGGCCGACGGTGTGCCGCCAGGGGATGATCGGCACCGACCATCAGCTCCAGCGTCTCACTAAACAACGCACTGGCCTCCACCTCCGCAGACTGCGCCATCTCAAAGGCGATGCCCAGATCCAGCCGATCCTGCGCCAGCAGCGCCTCAATTCGCTCTTGTGCCATCTCCTCAATGCTCAGCGTAATCCCGGGATGGCGGCGGTAGAAGGCATCGACCGTCGGCCCGACCAGATAGGCGGTGAAGGTTGGCGTCATCGCCAGCCGCAAATGGCCGCGCTCCAGCGTCGCCACGTCATGGATCGCCCGCGCGCCGGCGTCCAAATCCTGCAGCGCCAGCCGCGCATAGCGCATCCACGCCTCACCGGCGTCGGTCAACCGCACCGTTCTGCCGCTGCGATCGAACAGCGACGCCCCCAGCGTTTCTTCCAACTGCTTGATCTGTTGTGACAGCGTCGGTTGCGAGACATGCAGTGCCTCGGCGGCGCGGGTGAAGTTGCCCTGTTCGGCAACGGCCAAAAAATAACGGATGTGTCGCAGCAGCATGGCACCCAACCTATTAGCAATACCTATAGATATCATTATAAATGGGTCTTAGACCCTATAGCCAGAAGCGTTCATCATGCCGCCATCGTATAACGACACTTAATGGAGAAACGGATGAAAGAGGTGATTGAAGGCTTCCTGAAGTTCCAGCGCGAAGCCTTTGTTGAACGTACGGCGCTGTTTCAGCGGCTGGCGACCCGCCAAAACCCGCGCACCCTGTTTATCTCATGTTCCGACAGCCGCCTGGTGCCCGAGCTGGTCACCCAGCGTGAGCCAGGCGATCTGTTCGTGATCCGTAACGCCGGTAACATCGTCCCTTCTTTTGGCCCTGAGCCCGGTGGCGTTACCGCCTCGGTCGAGTACGCGGTCGCCGTGCTGAACGTGGAGGATATCGTGATCTGCGGTCATTCCGACTGCGGTGCAATGACCGCCATCGCCACCTGCCAGTGCCTGGATCACCTGCCGACGGTCGCCGGCTGGCTGCGTTACGCCGACTCCGCCAAGGCGGTCAATCAGGCCGCTCAGCACTCGTCTACCGAGGCGCGGGTCGCGTCGATGGTGCGCGAGAACGTTATCGCCCAGCTCAACAACATCAAAACGCACCCTTCCGTCGCCCTGGCGCTGGATCAGGGCCGCCTGACGCTGCACGGCTGGGTCTATGACATCGCCAGCGGCGCTATCGAGGCGCTGGACGGCGAAACCCGCCGCTTCGTGCCGCTCGCCACCCATCCCGACGTGACCGCCACCCCGGCGAACGCCCGTTTTTAAGCCAACAATAAGGAGTCAACATGACACACTCTCTGCATAACGCTGCCCCGCGCGAAGCGCTCACCGACACCATCATGGCCGCCAAGATCCGCCATAACCTGACGTTCGAAGCGCTGGCCGAGGGTACCGGTCTCAGCCTGGCGTTCGTTACCGCCGCACTGCTGGGGCAGCATGCGCTGCCGGAACCGGCGGCGCGCACGGTAGCGGCCAAGCTAGGGCTGGACGAAGAGGCGGTGCTGCTGCTGCAAACCATCCCGCTGCGCGGCAGCATTCCCGGCGGCGTGCCGACCGATCCGACCATTTACCGCTTCTATGAAATGCTGCAGGTTTACGGCTCCACGCTGAAAGCGCTGGTGCACGAGCAGTTCGGCGACGGCATCATCAGCGCCATCAACTTCAAGCTGGATATCAAAAAGGTCGCCGATCCGGAAGGCGGCGAACGCGCGGTGATCACCCTGGATGGCAAATACCTGCCGACCAAGCCTTTCTAATTGGCCTTTCGCCGGCGGCCCGCGCCGCCGGCAAATTGACAGTCAACCGGCCATTGGCTACATTATCTGCGCTGAAACGCCGCCCTGGCGTTTTTCACTGCCCGAGGCCTGTATGTTGGAGATTGTAACCACCCGATAGTCGCTTCCTTGCCGTATGGCGAGGGACTCTGACGTATCCGACGCGCGTTTGCGCGGGGATGCGCGTATCTGGGGTTATTACAGGATCTCCCAACATGAACATTTCCAAAGCGGAACAACGCGTGCTGCACGTGTTGGCCAAAGGCGGCTATATCGCCTTCAACCGCAACGACGCCGGTCGCGTCACCCACGTCGAATGTTACACCCGCGAAGGGATCGGCCTGGCCGACTGCTCGCTGGCCGTCTTCACCAAGCTCAAAACCAAACGCCTGATCCTCTCTCGCCAGGGGCGCCCTTATCGCGTCACCTTCGCCGGGCTCAAGGCCGTGCGTGCGCAGCTGGATAACCGTTAACCATCGATACCGGCCGGGCAGGCAGCCCGGTCGGCTCAGCCTTATTTAAACAGGATACAACCATGGACATCACTTTACGCCACGAAACGCCGGCCGACGTCGGCGCCATCGCCACCCTGACCGCCGCCGCGTTCCGGCATGCCGAACACAGCAGCCACACCGAGCAGTTTATCGTCAACGCGCTGCGTGCGGCAGGCGCTCTCACCCTGTCGCTGGTCGCTGAGCACAATGGCACACCGATCGGGCACGCGTCCGTCTCGCCGGTCATACTCAGCAACGGCGCCGCCGGTTGGTACGGGCTGGCGCCGGTGTCGGTGCTGCCTGCCAGTCAGAATCGGGGGATCGGCAGCCGGCTGATCCGCCAGTTATTGGCCGAACTGCAGGAACGGCACGCCGCAGGCTGCGTAGTGCTGGGCGATCCGAACTATTACGGCCGTTTCGGCTTCCAGGCGCAGACCGCGCTGACCCTACCGGGCGTGCCGCAAGACTACTTCCGCGCCATCGCCTTCCAGGGCGCGCTACCGTGTGCGGAAGTCGCCTTCCACAACGCGTTTCACGCCGAAGCCTAACCCTGTTGCCGGCGCCGTCATGGCGCCGGTTTTCAGTCCTGTTCGCCATAACGCAAGACGGTCATCCCTTCCTGTGAATATGACAACCGTGCGCCGTTGTCAATTCGCCGCCGGCGGGCTTTCTTCAGGCGCTGTGATAACAACGGCTATCCTGCGGCGCCTGTTCGCGTCTCTCCAGCCCGTAGTCCCGCACCACCTCCGCCACCCGCAGCCGATACTGCGCCAGCACCTCGCCACGGCCGCGCGCCTGCGCCGCCCGGTGCTGCTCGAGATTGCGCCACTGCTGCACCGCCGCCTCGTCGCGCCAGAAGGAGAGCGACAGCAGGCGCGCAGGATCGGCCAGGCTTTGAAAACGCTCGATGGAAATGAATCCGTCGATCTGCGCCAGCAGCGGCTTCAGCTCCGCCGCCAGCGCCAGATAGGTATCACGCTGCCCATCGGCGGCCTGCAGTTCAAAAATCACGGCGATCATTCTCGTCTCCTCTCAACGGTAAAACTCAGGTACGCGCGCATTGAGCGAACGGCGCCACCGCACCGATTCCAACGCCCGCTCATCAATATCCAGCGAATACAGATGCGCCACGCCGCAGCGTGCGATAATCCTCGCCCAGCGTTCGCCCGGGCAGCGGTGTTCCCCCGCGCCGAAGGCCAGTTCGCCGTCGGCGCCGAGCAACAGCAAGACGGTCTGCCCCACGCGCAGCGTACAACCGCCAAGCTGCGTCTCGCGTAAAACGAAACGGCGCGTGTTTTGGATAGGTGGCGTCAGCGCCCGCACCCGATCCAGCGCGGTGTTCACTTCGCCGTTCTGCCGTGCCAGCAAATACGCCTGCCCGATCCAGCCCGCCGTTGCCTCACAGGCCTGAAACAGCAGGCCGAGCGCATTGGCCGACACAAGCCGGGCATCGCCAATCTCCCGAACCAAGGCTTGGCGCAGCACACCATTTCCCGCCGCCAACTGTGCGCAGAGACGCTGCGCCGCCGCAATACCGCGTGTCAGCTGCTGCGGCGAGCCGCCGGGCGCGATACAGCGGACAAAGTCCAGGCTGTCGTCGATAAGGTGCTGCCACTGCGCTTCGGACACGCCCAACAATGCGCCGAGAGTGCAGACCGGCAATCCGTAGTTAAAGCGAGTGATCGCTGCCGCATCGAGCACCTTTGGCGCTAACCGCGCCGCGCACTGTGCCGCGGTTTGCTGAATCAGGGAATCGTCGCAGGAAGCTAACGCCCGCTGCAGCGCCGCCTTGAGGGTGCGGTGATCCTCGCCGTCGCGCATCCGCGCCAGCCCGGCGAACAGCGGCGCCATCGGCGTATCCAGCAAGGCCGTCGGCACCGGTTCATCGGCCGGCCGCACGCCGAGATCGGCATTGGACAGCGCTTCCCTCACCCACTGCGGCGTAGCGGCCACCCAACATTGCCCTGCGCTATCCCAGCTCAGGGGCGGCAAGGCGCGATAGTGCATCTGCGGCTCGGCGGCGAGCGCGGCGGCATAAGGACATACGGACATGGTTTTCTCCCTCGGTACCAGATGGCGATAACCACAGGCTAGCGATAGACGCACAGTCATACTTCGTCTAACCTCGAAGTATGCATAACATCGACATTGAAGATCGTTTAGCGGCGCTGAGCGCCGCCATCGCCGACCGCACCCGGGCGCGCATGCTGTGCCTGTTGATGGACGGGCGCGCCTACACCGCCACCGAGCTCAGCGCGGCGGTCGAGGTCGCCCCGTCCACCGCCAGCGCGCATCTGGCGAAACTGCTGGAGCAGCGGCTGATCGCCTGCGTCAAACAGGGGCGCTACCGCTATTTTCAGCTGGCTGGCCAGCCGGTGGCCGAAGCGCTGGAAGGCCTGATGGCGCTGGCGGGCGTGCCGCGCCCGTCGGTGAAAAGCAGCACGCCCACCACGCTGCAATATATCCGCACCTGCTACGACCATATGGCGGGTGAGGTTGCGGTGAAGCTGCACGATCGGCTGCATGCGCTGAACTGGCTGACCGGTGAGGAAGACTACCGATTAAGCGACGTCGGCCAGGCCGCGCTGGCGCGGCTGGGCGTCGATTGCTCCCCCGCCCCCACCCGCCGCCGCTTCGCCTGCGGCTGCCTGGATTGGAGCGAACGCCGCTCTCACCTCGGCGGCGCGCTGGGCGCCGCGCTGTTGGCCACCTTTATCCAACGCGGCTGGATCATCCGCCGGCTCGACAGCCGCGAGCTGCAGCTGACCCCCGGCGGCAAAAAAGCGCTGGCCGCACATTTTGAGCTCACGGTGTAACCCGGCGGCGGGGTAGTTTTACTGCAATACTCAAGGGGTACGCTGAAGCAACCCCGCCAACCCGAGGAGTTTCTATGCTCGATTCCACCCAATTCCCGATCGTCAAACGCTGGCCGGCTCAGCATCCGGAACGGCTGCAGCTCTATTCTCTGCCGACGCCGAACGGCGTCAAAGTGTCCATCATGCTGGAAGAGATCGGTCTGCCCTATGAAGCGCACCTGATCGACATCGGCAACAACGAAACCTGGACGCCGGAATTTCTGGCGCTGAACCCGAACGGCAAGATCCCGGCGATCATCGATCCCGATGGCCCCGGTGGCCGGCCGCTGCCGCTGTTCGAATCCGGCGCCATTCTGCTCTACCTGGCGGAAAAGAGCGGCCGTTTCCTGCCGCAGGACCCGGCTCAGCGTTACGAAACCATTCAATGGGTGTTCTTCCAGATGGCCGCCGTCGGCCCGATGTTCGGCCAGCTCGGTTTCTTCCACAAATTCGCCGGGCGCGAGTATGAAGACAAACGGCCGCTGGAGCGCTACAAGAACGAATCGAAACGCCTGCTCGGCGTGCTGGAAACGCGCCTGGAAGGCCGCGACTGGATCATGGGCGCGGACTACACCATCGCCGATATCTCGCTGCTGGGCTGGGTGCGTAACCTGATCGGCTTTTATGAGGCGCGCGAGCTGGTGGAGTTCGACAGTTTCCCGCGCGTCGCGCAGTGGCTGGAGCGCGGTCTGGCGCGGCCGGCGGTGCAGCGTGGGCTGGCTATCCCGGCGCGCGCGGCCTGACGCCAAACGGGGTGGCCGCCGGGCCATCCCGTCTTTCGCTGTCATAAAATTGTCATCCCTCTGCTCTACTCTCCTTACGTAACAATTTGATGTTATTTACATTGTTGTATTACGACAAGGAGCTTACCCCATGCAACCTGCTGTATCCCTGATCGCCGGCGCCGTGCTGTCCGCCCTGCTCTGTTCCTCCGCCATCGCGGCGGAAACCTCAGCCAATGCCGATGGCCTGACCGAGCGCGCCGCGCGCGGCAACCTCACCGAGCCGGGCGGCGCCCGTCGCCTGGCCGGCGATCAGACCACCGCGCTAAAGGCGTCGCTGTCGGACAAAACGGTGAAAAACGTGATCCTGCTGATCGGCGATGGCATGGGGGATTCCGAGATCACCGCCGCGCGTAACTACGCCGAAGGCGCAGGCGGTTACTTCAAGGGCATCGATGCCCTGCCGCTGACCGGGCAATACACCCATTACTCCCTGGACAAGAAAACCCACAAGCCGGATTACGTGACCGACTCCGCCGCTTCCGCCACCGCCTGGGCCACCGGGGTGAAAACCTATAACGGCGCGCTCGGTGTGGACGTGAACGGCAAAGACCAGCCAACGCTGCTGGAGATCGCCAAGGCGGCCGGCAAGGCCACCGGCAACGTTTCTACCGCCGAACTGCAGGACGCCACGCCGGCGGCGTTGGTGTCGCACGTCACCTCGCGTAAATGCTACGGCCCGGAGGAAACCAGCGAGAAATGCGCCGCTAACGCGCTGGAAAACGGCGGTCGCGGCTCCATCACCGAGCAACTGCTGAAAACCCGCGCCGACGTCACGCTGGGCGGCGGCGCGAAATCCTTTAACCAACTGGCGAAAAGCGGCGAATGGCAAGGAAAATCGCTGAAGGATCAAGCAGCGGCTCAGGGTTATCAGTGGGTGAGCAACGCAGATGAACTGCAGGCCGTTACCCTCGCCAATCAGCAAAAACCGTTACTGGGCCTGTTCGCCGACGGCAATATGCCGGTGCGCTGGCTGGGGCCGAAAGCCAGCTATCACGGCAACCTCGACAAACCGGCGGTGACCTGCGAAAACAACCCGGCGCGCACCGCAGCCACGCCAACGCTGGCGGCAATGACCGAAAAAGCGATCGCGCTGCTGAAAGACAACCCGAACGGCTTCTTCCTGCAGGTAGAGGGCGCGTCGATCGACAAGCAGGATCACGCCGCCAACCCATGCGGGCAGATTGGTGAAACCGTCGATCTGGACGAAGCGGTGCAAAAATCGCTGGCCTTCGCCCGCGCCGACGGTAACACGCTGGTGATCGTCACCGCCGACCACGCGCACTCCAGCCAGATCGTCGCCGCCGACGCCAAAGCGCCGGGCCTGACCCAGACATTGACCACCAAAGACGGCGCGCCGATGACCCTGAGCTACGGCAACTCGGAAGAGGAATCGCAGGGGCACACCGGCACTCAGCTGCGCGTCGCGGCCTACGGCCCGCACGCCGCCAACGTAGTGGGGTTGACCGATCAGACCGATCTGTTCTTCACCATGCGTGATGCGATGGGCATCAAGTAACCGCCTTGTGAACCATGGCTGCCCGTAACGGCAGCCATTTATTATTGGTTACCGATGTATATTTGCAATTTAACCGCAATTATTGTGTGATAACGAAATAACGTTTAATTGCGCGACAATTAACCCCTGAAAATAACGCGGTTATACGGACTTTCTTCCCTCTCTGCTTATTCCTGCGACAGCAACCGGCCTATTTTTGCTTATATTCATTTTTTTTAGTTACAAAAGTAGTTTTTAACATTCTCGCAAACAATAATACCCCGCCAGTAACGTGAACCGATCAATTTGCGCCCGGACGGCCTGCAATAGTTCACTTTTCGTTAAAAACCCTATTAACAAAAAGGCATTATCGCTGCCTATCGGCTCACGCCGGGCGGTCGGCTTCATTATTTTCCAGGGTAACTCCCGCTAAATTCTTTCACCTGCAATGAGTAGAATTTACACACAAGAGATTTAATTCAATGAGAAAATTACTCGTCCTGATTTTCAGTCTCAGCCTGTTTAGCGTTACGCAGCAGGCAGCGGCTGAAGAGAAGAATAAAACCGTCGACGTGGTGTTGATCGGCGGCGGCATCATGAGCGCCACCTTGGGTACCTATCTGCATGAGCTGGAGCCGACCTGGACCATCGACATGTACGAGCGCATGAACGGCGTGGCGGAAGAGAGCTCCAACGGCTGGAACAATGCCGGTACCGGCCACTCCGCTTTCAGCGAAATGAACTACACGCCGGAAAAAGCCGATGGCACCATCGACATCAGCAAGGCAGTGAAGGTCAACGAGTCTTTCGAAATCTCCCGCCAGTTCTGGTCTTATCAGGTGAAGAACGATGTCCTGAAAGATCCGAAATCCTTCATTAACAGCGTGCCACACATGAGCTTCGTGTGGGGTGACGACAACGTCAACTTCCTGCGTAAACGCTACGCGGCGCTGCAGCACAGCACCCTGTTCCGCGGCATGGAATACTCCGAAGATCCTGCGCAAATCAAACAGTGGGCGCCGCTGGTGATGAACGGCCGCGATCCGGCGCAGAAAATCGCCGCGACCCGCATGCCGCTGGGTACCGACGTTAACTTCGGCGTGATCACCCACCAGTTGGTTGACGCACTGAGCACCAGCGACAAGTTCAAGCTGAACCTGAGCCACGAAGTGCGCGACATCAAGCGCAACGCCGACCAGACCTGGAGCGTGACCGTTGCCGATCTGAACCGCGACGGTAAAGAAACCACCGTTAACGCCAAGTTCGTGTTCATCGGTGCCGGCGGCGCGTCCCTGACCCTGCTGCAGAAATCCGGCATCCCTGAAGCCGACGGTTACGGCGGCTTCCCGGTCGGCGGCCAGTTCCTGGTCACCACTAATCCAGAGATCGCCAACCAGCATCTGGCAAAAGTGTATGGCCTGGCCAGCGTAGGTTCGCCGCCGATGTCCGTGCCACACCTGGATACCCGCATGCTGGACGGCAAGCGTGTGCTGCTGTTCGGGCCGTTCGCCACCTTCTCCAGCAAGTTCCTGAAGAACGGTTCGCTGTTCGATCTGCTGCACTCGCTGAGCACCTCGAACCTGATGCCGATGACCCACGTCGGTCTGGATAACTTCGATCTGGTGAAATACCTGGTCGGCCAGTTGATGATGAACGACGACGATCGCTTCGCCGCGTTGAAAGAGTACTTCCCGGACGCCAAGCAGGAAGACTGGAAACTGTGGACCGCAGGCCAGCGCGTGCAGATCATCAAGAAAGACGCGGATAAAGGCGGCGTGCTGCAGTTCGGCACCGAAGTCGTCAGCTCTGAAGACGGCAGCATCGCCGCTCTGCTGGGCGCTTCACCGGGCGCTTCTACCGCTGCGCCAATCATGCTGCACCTGATGGAAACCGTGTTCAAAGACAAAGTGGCGACGCCGGAATGGCAGAGCAAGCTGAAAGAGATCATCCCGTCTTACGGCCACAAGCTGAACGGCGATATCGAGATGACCAACAAGATCCGCGGTTACACCAGCAGCGTACTGGGTCTGAACTACATTGAAGTGAAGCCGGAAACTAACTGATTTTCCACTCATTTCCTGCTAGAAAGGCCGCCTTATGCGGCCTTTCTTTTATCCCCCTGCCGTTCAAAGAGCATTTTTGGCCACCTTTTTACCCCCGGTTTACCCTTGCGTAACGGCACACTCACGCCTATTATCAAAGCATATTCTTGGATAATTAAGCTAAGTCACTGTGACCTGAATGTCGTTTTTGCGGGAGAACTTAAACCATGGATCGCGTCAATATCATTCACGATTTACTAGACTGGATTGAAACTCATCTGGACCAGCCGCTGCTGCTGGATAACGTCGCCGCCAAGTCGGGCTACTCCAAATGGCACCTGCAGCGCATGTTCCGCAGCACCACCGGTCACGCGCTCGGCAGCTATATCCGCGAGCGGCGCCTTTCGCAGGCGGCGCAGGCGCTACGCTCCACCCCGCGCCCGATCCTGGATATCGCCCTGCAATACCATTTCGACTCTCAGCCTTCATTCTCACGCGCCTTCAAGAAACAGTTTGGCAAAACCCCGGCGGTGTATCGCCGCACCACCCGCTGGGACGTCGCGGAGTGGCCGGCGCACCCGGTAGAGGCGGAGGCCGAACCACGCCACGCTGCCCCCACGCTGCCTCGTTGGTATGCAGGCAAGCCGCCGGAAGGCGTCTGCACCAGTTGGATGGGGCTGCGTTAATCAGCACGGTATAAGGCACAAAAAAGGGTTCAGTTCGCGAGAACTGAACCCTTTTTTATTGAAGCGACACCGGATTATTTGAAGGTGACGTCGACGTTGGCGGTGGCGTTGAACACCCCAGTCTTCGGCGTATTGGTCAACCACTTCAGGTTCGCGATAAAGGTCTCTTTCACTTCATTCTGCTTATCCTGCAGCACGCCGCCGAAATCCACGTTGGTTTGCAATGGGATCGGCGTTTTATTGGTGTCGCGCTGCTGAGTCAGGAAGATCGCCACGCCCGGTTTGGTGGTCGGCAGGATCTGCGTGTTGTCTGACGGATCGGCGTTGGTGCTGCTGAAACTGGCCTGCAGAGACTGGCCGGCACATTCGCCGCCGCTCAAGGTCGCCTTGATATCAAACGGCACCTGCTTGGCGATAGTACCGGTTTTGGCGCTGGATGTAGTCAGCACGCCGAAATCGACGCTGGCGCCGTTGTTGGCCAATACAGTGATCTGCGGGTTGCACTGGATCACGCGGATCTTATCCAACCCTTTGATGTAGGCGTTAAAGTTGCTGTCTTTGGTGGCGTTCAGGCCCAACTCACCATCGATCTGGAACAGCGAAGCACGCGCCAACGGCGGGAAGTTACCCGCCGGCGGTTTCACCCCGGTGGCTTTGATATACACAGAATAGGTAGCGGTCACCGCCTGAGGATCGGCTTTCCTTCTGTTGCTGCCCGGTTTGGTACCTGGCCCCAAATCAGGGCCTGTCGGCCGGTTGGAACTTTGCTTCAGGTTGATCGCATCATAATCACGCCCGTTGATCGATACCCCAATCTCCAACGACTTATCCAGTGCGCCGAACGAGTTCTGCGGGTTCCAATAGATATAAGCATTCTCTCCGCGCGGGTAGTTATCCGTATCCCAGCAGGTAAAGGTGGAGGTAAAGTTCTGCGAACGCCAAATCAGGTTGCCTTTGACGAAGTCGCTAGCGGCCAGCACGATCGGGCGGCCGACATCGATATCCTGCGTCACGCTGCCAACCGGGTTTTTTGAACCCGTCGAGTTGCCGAAACGGCATTGCATCGCCGCCGCCTGTTGCGCCATCGCCAACCCTGCCAGCCCCACCACCGACAGAAGTGTGTTACGTGCTAATTTGCTCAAGTTCATGGTGTACCTTACAGTTTTTGGCATTGCAGGGTCAGTTCCTGATATCCCATGGCCGCTTGTTTGTCGCCCACGTTCGCCGGAATCGGCAGTACGCATTGTTGATCGGCTTTCGGGCCCCATTTGATCGTCAGTTTTTCACCCGCTTTCACGCCGGAAACATAGGTTGCGCCCTCCAGGCCCACGGTGCCGCTGTTGCGGCCGGACTCGTTGAACACACCGGCACCGATAGCCGGATAACCGTTATCACCCAGACGAGCGTGAATCAGCAGGCTGACGCCCTTGAAGGTATCGAAGCTCACCTTCACTACCGATTTTTCGGTAGGCACCACTTGCTTACTGGCCACCGGCACATCCAGGCCCGGGCCAAAATCTTCGGTGCGCAGCGCCACATAGTTGTAGCGGTACGGGTTGGCCGACGGCACAACTGCATAACCGAAGCGATCGATGGTTACGCCCGGCTGGTTTTCCAGACGTACGCCTTTGGCGTCTTTCGCTTCCACCAGCAAGATGGTGTTCTGCAACGGCTGCGTCAAGGTCGCGCCGCCGGAGTGCACCAGCAAGCCACCGGAGAGGCCCAGCCCTTCCTGACGGTATTTCGAGCTGTAGGCATAGCTGCCGTCGATGTTACCGATGCTGCTGCTGTAGCCCAGGTTCAGGTTGCTGCTCTGACCGGAGGACTGCGTATGCCCGGTGGAAACCGAGTAGTTCATGCGACGGTCGTCCAGCATGGTGCCGCTGATGCCGGTCGAGTAGCTGTCGCCGCTCTGTTTGCTGTGCGCCGCGCTGAAGTTGGCGGTAGTCGAGTTGTTGCTCTGGCCCCAATCCAACGGGATCGACATCGTGAAGTTCACGCTGCGATCGGAATAGCCGTACTGGCCGCGCGTATCCTGCAGGTAAACACCGTAGGAAATGCGCTTGAAGCCGTCGTTGTAACCCAATTGAATCGTGCGATCGTTACCGGACACGCCCCAGTAGTTCTGGTGGCTTACGTTGGCGTACAGGCTGGCACCCGCCCACAGCTGCTGGCTGAGCGACAGCTCGACGCGTTCGCGTTTGTTGCCGTAGCGCGCGGTGTATCGGGTACGTTTCTGGTTGTTGCTCCAGGAAGGCTGGCCCGGCTGCAGATCGTTCGGATCCCAGTAATCATTGGCATAAATACCGTTGCGCCAGCTGTTACGCTCCTGAACCGCATCGCTGAGATCATAGTAACCGGAAGTCGCATAGCGGTAGCCCGCCAACTGGAAGTTGGTGCCCATCTGGTTGAGCGACTTGGAGTACAGGAAACGGAAGCTCTGCCCCTGCTTGCGATCGCCGTTCGCCAGTTCGGTATCGGAGATCGAACCGTCTACGGAGATAGCGCCCCATGATCCCAGGCTCTTACCGACACCCACGGCGGCGGAACGGTAGTGCTCGGCGATGATGGCACCGCCGAACGGCGTCAGGCCATAGTTCATGCCGTACGCCGCAGTACCCTGAATCAGCTTCGGCTGATAACCGCCATTACCGTTGTGGTATTTACCGGCGGTCAACTGGAAGTTCCAAATGCCTTCGCGCAGCATGTTGGCCACGGAAGAATAGGCGACGCTGAACGTTTTGTGCGAACCGTCGGCCTCGTTGACGGTCACCTGCAGGTCACCGTTGTTGGTATGCGGATAAACGTCGTGGATCTCGAAAGGACCCGGCGCGACGTTGGTGCTGTAGATGACGTAACCGTTCTGACGGATCTCGACGCGGGCGTTGGTCGCCGCTACGCCACGTACTACCGGCGCATAACCGCGCAGGCTGTCCGGCAGCATGTCGTCAACGCTGGAGAGTTGTACCCCACGGAACTGGAAACTGTTGAACACGCTGTTGTTGGTGCTCGCCTGCCCCATCACCAAACGGCTGCGCCATGGCACGATGTCGGTCTCGGCCCAGGAAGAGACGTTGGTCCAGTTGCTGCTGCTGCCACTCTGTTTGTCCCAGGTGGAGTTGTTGCGCAGGCGCCATCTGCCCAGGTTGAGACCACTGTTCAACGCGAGGAACATGTACTCGCTGTCATCAGCATCACTTCTGCGATAGCTGTTCTTGTTGTAGTTGAAGTTATAGTTAGCGAACAGCGCGTTGATGCCTTCATCGTACATGCTTGGCGGGATCGCGCCGATGGCGCTCAGATCCATCATGGTCTGAGGCACGGAAATGTTGATCTGCTGCACCGCGGCGTCATAGCTGACGGTGGCGTCTTTAACCAATGCAGGCAGATCAACGCAGCTGCCAGCCTGCAGCGTTTCCGGCAGTTTGATGCCGTAATTGCGCAGGTCTTCAACTTTCAGGCAAGGTTGAGACGCGGTCTGGCCTTTAACCTGACGAAAAGTAACATCCTTATGATCGACCTGAGTCAGGTTGACGTAGATGTCGAATGGGTAAACGCCCGGTTGCAAAGCATCGCCCTGAGCGACCGCTTCCGCGTTGCTCAGGTTTTCATCGCCGTGAATAAACGACATGTTAAACTCTGCCAGCGCCGCTTCACTCCAGAACATCGGCGCACTGGCGGCAATGATTGCAATTCGGATCAGCTGTGTCAGCCGCGTCGTTCCGCCTGCTACTTTTCGTTGATTTGCCATTCCCTGTCTCTCTTATTGTACTGGAACGTCCTTGACTTCCGTTCTACCGCCAAAATCGTTGATATAACTGAAAGCAATCTTGTTGCCGACGCTGACGCCCGCCGGGATGTTGATCGATAAGCGATCTTTTGGGCTCACCATGTTGGCGTCCACATCCACGGTCTTGCCCGCGCTGTTTTTCAAATGCAGCGCCCCAAAGGTAATATGCAGCGGGCCATCGTTAATCACTTGCAGACGTGAACCTTCACGCTGCCAACGCAAGTTTTGTACTTGCTCGTCCAGCGTCGTTTTCAACGCCACCGGCCGGTAAAAAAGTTTGATTCGGGTACGCACCGCAACCTGCAGCACGTTTTCTTGCTTCGGCGCCGGTGGAATTTCCTGCACGTTAATCCACAGCAGGCTTTCTTTATCCTGAGGTAAGCCATTACCGGAATAGATAAAGCGCAGAACTGCAGTTTTGGCAGCGTCCAATTTCAGAATCGGTGGAACGACAACGACAGGCAGATTTTTCGGCACTTGGTTTCTATCGCCGGTGTCCAGCCAGGTCTGCACCATATAGGCTTCTGAAGCATCGTTATGAATTGGCAGAGAGGCGGATTTATCATCGCCTTTATAGATCACGCGAGTGGCATCTACCTGGATACCGGCGTAGCTGTTAAAGGTGCCCAGCATCAGCAGAGCAGCAAAGAACTTTTTCATCGGTTTCCTCTACGGGCCATCCTTGGCCGTGTGTGTCCTGAAAGACGATTATTTGTATTCGATAGTGAACGGGCTGGTGGCGTTAGCCAGACCTGCAGTTACGTTGCTATCGAATGAACGGTAACGAGCCTGCAGGTTGAAGGTCGCTTTACCGTCAGCAGCGATGGTGACTTTCGCTACGTCGTCGTTGATGTTGGAACCGTCACCGATAGCGAATGGCTTGCCGTTGTTATCGGTGATTTCGATACCCACGCCGGTAGCTGCAGCGCCGGTGCCGCCAACGTTGCTTACGGACAGCAGGTCTGGGTTACCAGCAACGGTGTTACCGTCGAAGCGCAGGCTGTAATCACCGGCATCACATTTTTCCAGAGAGATCTGGAAAGCTTTAGAAGCGGATTTAGAACCCACGGTTGGGAAAGCAGAAGTTGGGTAAGTACCCAGGTAAACTTCTTTATTCTGAGTATCGCTAGTTACCTGGCAGGTAGACTGTTTGATTTCACCGGTGAATTTAACAGTGCCGTTTGCTGCCATTGCGTTGGAAGCAGTTGCAGACAATACCAGGGCAGCCAAAGGCAATAATACTTTTTTCATTTCCAGCTCCATAGAACAATAAAATAATCGATTCAGTGGCGGGCTTATATATATATTGCCGCCACTGAGCATACACTCAGCGATAGCACTCCCTTGCTGAAAAGGAGCGTTGCCTCGATGAACTCATTGCCGGACGAAATATAGACTAAGCATATTCTTAATGTTAAATCGTTTAAAACATTCATAAGGCCCCTCTTGATAGGAATAAACTATCGGCGGATACCTATCGATCGATGTTGACGATTCATATGAATAGGAATAATCTGTGTTTGGGAAAGCTGCAGAGTTCAAGATTTTGCTTTAAGGCCTGAAAATCAGAATATTATCCCGATAATTTACATTTAGTAACATATTGCGACATTTGGACTTTGGCACGAATTACGCGTTAAATGGTCTGTCGACACGCTTCGGCCATTCCGGCGCTTTAAATAAGAAATTTACCAATAAACTTGGAGTAACTTTCTTTTTAGTCATTTAAAATCAACAAGTTAAATATCAATCCAAGGATTGGGAAATGAGCGGTTCTTTTAGAGAGAAAAATAACGGCATTAATTATGTTTTTCAGCCAATGTTCGCGAAATCGGGACAATTGCTGGCCGTTGAATGCCTGTCTCGCTTTACGTTTAATAGCGAATATGCCCATTTTTCTCCTGAACAGTTCTTTCGCCACGCCGACAGCGCAACCCGGATTGAGATTTTGATGGATCAGATCAATCTGATCGATAAATACAAACACTGGTTTCATGAAAACCAAGTGATAGCCACTTTGAATGTTGACGATTATTCCCTGCAATCGCTGGCGAATACTCACTTTGCCGAAAGAATTAATGCCATGCGCTGTATTCATTTTGAGATCAGCGAGAATTCAACCCGGCTGGTGAAAGATCGCGTGCACGGCGATCCGTCATTGAATAGTTATTCATTTTGGCTCGATGATTTTGGTTCTGGCTATGCGGGTTTTTCCGCGTTGTACAACAGCCAGTTCCGCTTCGTTAAGCTCGATCGTTTTCTGCTTTGGGACTTTATGAAAAAGTCCGGCGGCGAGGGCTTGATGCGCGCGTTACTGCGCTTCTTTTACCTTAATCATTACAAGGTAATTATCGAAGGAGTTGAAACTCCCGAACACAAGAAATGGCTGGATGAAATGCCATATTACGCACTGCAGGGAAAGCTGTGGAAGGAATCCAGCATCAAGGATTTGAACTCGCTTCTTACAGCTGAATACTTTTAACTCGGTATTGGTGTTTGCCCTATGTCTAAAAACAACGTTCTTGTGATTAGTGAGTGTAAGTACAGCTATGTTGGCCTGTCGGTGCTGCTGAAGAAACACTACGGCGCGTACGATATCCGCCTGTTTTCCGATTTCATGCACGGCGGCGCCAAAGCAGAGAAGATCACCAAGCACGATATCGCGCTGATTTTCACCTCGCAAAACCTGGAACAGAGCGTCAATGTGATCGAAAGCCTGGTGTCCCTGCACCAGCAGTACAACAGCAAGACACGCCTGCTGGTGTTTTATGACGATGAGCGCGTAGTGAAACTGTTGTCGATCCTGGGGATTTCCGTCGAGTTGGTCTCCACCCGCATTCCGCTTTATTCGCTGCAGGAAAAAATCCAGCGGTTGCTGGAAAGCAAAGAGCCGGGCGGCATCAAGGTACAGAAAACCCGCGAGCTCAGCCCGGCGGAAAGCGACGTGATCTTCAATCTGCTGCGCGGCGATAGCCTGCTGCACATTGCGGAAAAGCGCGGCACACACCCGAAAACCATCTTCTCGCAGAAATACAGCGCGATGAAAAAGCTGCGGCTGCGCAGCATGAGCACCATCTTCGTCGCCGGCAAATAACCTGCCCTGGCTTGTTGCGCGGTGCACCGCGCAGCAATCCGCCCTCCTCGCTGGGTTAAATTAATGTAACAACCGGCGACAAAGCAGCAACAGACACACAACATCCTCTCCTGTTGGCTACGATTTGCACACGGATTATCCGTGAGTCATGTCGTGTGGATTAAAATAAACATCAGGAGATGTTATGAAGTCGTCCTTATTCAGCCGCTACACCTGCTTTGTGCTGAGCATCTTGCTCACCCTGGTTTTCTTGATCATGATGCGCAACCATCCGTGGTTCTGGCTGCCGGCCCTGGCCTGCGGTGGCTTGATGGTACTGGGTATCTACGATCTCACGCAGCAGCGCCATGCCATTTGTCGCAACTACCCGATCATCGGTCGCCTGCGCTTCTTCTTCGAATTCATCCGTCCGGAACTGCGCCAGTATTTCCTCGAGCAGGATAATGAAGAGATCCCGTTTTCGCGCACCCAGCGCACGCTGGTCTATCGCCGCGCGAAAAATGAGATGGGCGACAAACCGTTCGGCACCCTGCTGGACGTGTACCAAACCGGCTATGAGTGTATCGGCCACTCCATGCGGCCGGTGGAAGCCGCCGACCCGACCAGTTTCCGCATCACCATCGGCGGCGCCGACTGCCGCCAGCCCTACTCCGCGTCGATATTCAACATTTCGGCCATGAGCTTCGGCGCGCTCTCCGCCAACGCCATTCGCGCACTCAACCTCGGTGCGGCCAAGGGCAATTTCTACCACGACACCGGTGAGGGCAGCATCAGCCGCTATCACCGCGAGAACAACGGCGATCTGGTGTGGGAACTGGGCAGCGGCTATTTCGGCTGTCGCACCGCCGACGGCCATTTCGATCCGCGGCGCTTTGCCGAGCAGGCGCAAAGCCCGCAGGTGAAAATGATTGAAATCAAGCTCAGCCAGGGCGCCAAACCCGGCCACGGCGGCATTCTGCCGGCGAAGAAGGTGGATGCGGAAATCGCCGCCACGCGCGGTGTGCCGGAAGGCGTCGACTGCATCTCGCCGGCCTCGCACAGCGCCTTCACCACTCCGCTGGAGATGATGCATTTCATCCAGCAGCTGCGCGAGCTGTCGGGCGGCAAGCCGGTCGGTTTCAAACTGTGCATCGGCCATCCGTGGGAGTTCGTCGCTATCGTCAAGGCGATGCTGCACACCCGCATCCTGCCGGACTTCATCGTGGTGGACGGCAAGGAAGGCGGCACCGGCGCCGCGCCGCTCGAACTCTCCAACTATATGGGCATGCCGCTGCGCGAAGGGCTGCTGTTCGTGCATAACACGCTGGTGGGCTGCGGCCTGCGCGACCAAATCAAGATAGGCGCCAGCGGCAAGATCATCAGCGCCTTCGACATCGCCAGCGTGCTGGTGCTCGGCGCCGATTGGGTGAACTCGGCACGCGGCTTTATGTTCGCCGTCGGCTGCATCCAGTCGCAAAGTTGCCATACCAACCACTGCCCGACCGGCGTGGCAACGCAAGATCCGCTGCGGCAAAAGGCGCTGGTGGTGCCGAACAAGGCGGAGCGCGTCTACCACTTCCATCAAAATACGGTGAAAGCGCTGGCGGACATGCTGGCGGCGGCCGGCGTCAGCCGCCCGGAGCAACTGACTTCGCATCATATGCTGCGCCGCATCACGCCCACCGAGATCAAAGTGTACGCCGATATCTATTACTACCTGGAACCGGGCGCGCTGCTGCAGCCGGAGATCAAAAGCGAGTTCTACGCCCGCATGTGGCGCATGGCGACGCCCACCAGTTTCGATCAGGCGATCTCGCTGCCGACGGCATGATGGGATAAAAGAGAGTTGCCCCCTCGCCTTGGGGAAGAGCATATGGAGAGGGGTTGCTTGCTACGGCGGCCCTCCCCCTCAACGGCGAGAGGGCGTGTCGGTTACTGATTGCGCACCGGCGCATCGCCGGCGACGTAATAGTCGGCGGTGCTGCGCGGCAGCGGCGCGCGCTGACGAATGCGGTCGGCGATCTTCTCGGCGATCATGATGGTGGTGGCGTTCAGGTTGCCGGTGATGATCAGCGGCATGATCGACGCATCCACCACCCGCAATCCTTCCATGCCGTGCACCCGGCCTTGGCCATCGACCACCGCCATCTCATCCTCACCCATCTTGCACGAGCAGGACGGGTGGAAGGCGGTTTCGGCGTGCTCACGCACGAAAGCGTCCAGCTGCTCGTCGGTCTGCACCTCCGGCCCCGGGCTTATCTCGCGGCCGCGGTATTCGTCCAGGGCCGGCTGCGCCATGATCTCGCGCGTGATGCGAATGGCGTCGCGGAACTCCTGCCAATCCTGTTCAGTCGACATGTAGTTGAACAGAATGCTCGGGTGCTGGCGCGGATCTTTCGATTTCACCTGCACCCGGCCGCGGCTCGGCGAACGCATCGAGCCGACGTGCGCCTGGAAGCCGTGCTCTTTCACCGCGTTGCTGCCGTTATAGTTAATCGCCACCGGCAGGAAGTGATACTGAATGTTCGGCCAGGCGAACTCTGCGCGGCTGCGGATGAAGCCGCCGGCCTCGAACTGGTTGCTGGCGCCGATGCCGGTGCCGTTGAACAGCCATTCCGCGCCGATTTTCGGCTGGTTGAACCATTGCAGCGCCGGGTACAGCGACACCGGTTTCTTACAGGCGTACTGCAGGTACATCTCCAGATGATCCTGCAAGTTTTCCCCGACGCCCGGCAGATCGTGCACCACGTTGATATCCAGGCTGTTCAGCAGCGCCGCCGGGCCGACGCCCGAACGCTGCAGGATCTGCGGCGAGGCGATGGCGCCGGCGCACAGCAACACTTCGCGGCGCGCTTTGGCGTGGGTCAGCTGATTGCTGTCGCCCTGCAAATAGTTGACGCCCACCGCACGCTTGCCGTCGAACACGATATGGTCGGTCAGCGCATGGGTGACGATTTTCAGGTTCGGCCGCGAACGCGCCTGATCCAGATAACCGCGGGCGGTGCTGGCGCGGCGCCCTTTCGGCGTCACGGTGCGATCCATCGGGCCGAAGCCTTCTTGTTGGTAACCGTTCAGATCGTCGGTGCGCGGGTAACCCGCCTGCACGCCGGCTTCCACCATCGCGTGGAACAGTTCGTTGTTACCGGCTTTCGGCGTGGTGACGCTCACCGGGCCCTCGCCGCCGTGGTAATCGTTCGGGCCGATATCGCGGGTTTCCGCCTTGCGGAAATACGGCAGACAATCCAGATAGGTCCAGTCTTCCAGACCCGGTGCCTTAGCCCAGTTGTCGAAATCCATCGCGTTGCCGCGAATGTAACACATGCCGTTGATCAGGGACGAACCGCCCAGCCCTTTGCCGCGGCCGCATTCCATCCGGCGATTGTTCATGTGCGGCTCAGGATCGGTTTCATACGCCCAGTTATAGCGGCGGCCTTGCAGCGGAAACGCCAGCGCGGCCGGCATTTGGGTACGGAAATCCATCCGGTAATCCGGGCCACCGGCTTCCAGCAGCAGGACGCTGACGTCGGCGTCCTCGGTCAATCGGGTGGCTAACACGTTGCCGGCGGAACCGGCACCGATAATGATGTAGTCAAATTCCATTCATTATCTCCTTACTTTATAGAGGCCTGGTCAGGCAAAGACGCGCAGCGCGGCTCGGCAACAGGCTGTGTATTTGGGCTCTCTAGAAATTGTCGGCCGCAGCCAACGCAGCTGCGGCTCGAAAGACGGCGGGAAGATCAGAATACCGAGGCGTATTCGCCCAGCTCGACCTGCACCGATTTGATCTGGGTGTAATGTTCCAGCGTAGTCAGGCCGTTCTCGCGGCCGACGCCAGACTGCTTGTAACCGCCGACCGGCATTTCCGCCGCCGACTCACCCCAGGTGTTGATCCAGCAAATGCCGGCTTCCAACTGGTGGATCACGCGGTGCGCGCGAGCCAGATCGTTGGTCACCACGCCTGCGGCCAGGCCGAAGGTGGTGTCATTGGCGCGGCGCACCACTTCCTCTTCGCTCTGGTAGCTGAGAATGCTCATCACCGGCCCGAAGATCTCCTCGCGCACGATTTCCATGTCGTCGCGGCAGTCGCTGAATACCGTCGGCGCCACATAAGCACCCTTGCCGAATTCGCCGTGGGTAACGCGTTCGCCGCCGCACAGCAGGCGCGCGCCGCTATTCTTGCCGCTCTCGATAAAGCGCAGCACCGACTCCATGTGCGCGAAGCTGACCAGCGGCCCGAAGTTGGTCTGCGGATCGGTCGGATCGCCCAAGCGAATGCGCTTCACGCGCTCGAGGATTTTCGCCTCAAACTGCGCCTGCAGCGCGGCCGGTACGAAGACGCGGGTGCCGTTGGTGCACACCTGGCCGGAGCTGTAGAAGTTGGCCATCATGGCGATATCGGCGGCGCGATCCAGATCGGCGTCGTCGAAAATAATCAGCGGCGACTTGCCGCCCAGCTCCATGGTGACTTCCTTCAGCGTCGACCCCGACGCGTTGGCCATCACCTTCTTGCCGGTTTTCACCCCACCGGTGAAAGAGACTTTGGCGATACCCGGATGGTCGGTCAGATACTGCCCCACCTCCGCGCCGCTGCCGGTCACCACGTTGAATACGCCGTCCGGCAGGCCGGCTTCGGTGTAAATTTCCGCCAGCTTCAACGCCGTCAACGACGTGACTTCACTCGGTTTGAAGATCATCGCATTACCCGCCGCCAGCGCCGGCGCGGACTTCCACAGCGCGATTTGAATCGGATAGTTCCAGGCGCCGATGCCGGCCACTACGCCCAGCGGTTCGCGGCGGGTGTAAACGAATGAGGTTTCGCGCAGCGGGATCTGTTCACCTTCAATGGCCGGGATCAGGCCGGCGTAATATTCCAGCACGTCGGCACCGGTAACGATATCCACCGCAGTGGTTTCCGACATCGCTTTGCCGGTATCCAGCGTTTCCAGCGCCGCCAGCTCATCGTTGCGCTCGCGCAGAATATCCACCGCGCGACGCAGGATGCGCGAACGCGCCATCGCCGTCATCGCCGCCCACACCTTCTGCCCACTGGCCGCGCTGGCCACCGCACGATCGACGTCTTCAGCGCCGGCGGACTGGACTTCAGCCAGAACTTCGCCGTTCGCCGGGTTAATGGCGTTGAAGGTTTTTCCAGCGGTGCTGTCTACATAGGCGCCATGAATATAGAGCTTCTGCAAGCCAAAACGGGACATAGGATCTCCTTGGGTTATCCTCCGGGCGGCGTCTGCCCCCGGAGTTGGAACGTGATGTATTCGGTCGTGAGCGCCAACGCCTGCGACTGATTGAACGCCGAACCGCGCAGCGCGCTGCGCAGCCACAGTCCGTCGATCAGCGCCGCCAGCCCCTTGGCCGCCAACCGCGCCTGCGGCTGCGGCATAACGCGACGAAACTCGGCGCACAGGTTGGAATAGAGCCGGCGGCCGTTCACCTGCTGCAGCCGGTTGAGCTGCGGTTGGTGCAGACTGCTGGCCCAAAAGGCCAGCCAGGTTTTCATCGCCGCGCTGTTGATCTGGCTGTCGTCGAAGTTGCCGGCGACGATAGCCTGCAGCCGCGCCGCCGGGCTGTTATCGGTCAGCGCCTGCAACCGCAGCTTCACCGCCTCACCGAGATGGCTGATCAGATAGCGCATCGTGGCTTCCAGCAGGCCGTTCTTGTCCTTGAAATAATGGCTGATGATGCCGTTGGAAACGCCTGCCCGCCGCGCGATCTGCGCGATGGTAGCGTCATGCATTCCCACTTCGTTTACCGCGGCGAGCGTGGCATCAATCAACTGCTGCCTTCTGATTGGCTGCATTCCTACCTTTGGCATATTTCGACTCTCACAAAACCGACTTCGGCCTTATCTCAGCGGACAAATTTCACTGCCGTTTCGCCCGTGATTCAGGTCATCATGAGGACTATTAAACTTTTTTTTGATTGAACGTTCAATAAAAATTGCATATATTTTATTGCCGCCTGGTTAAAAATTTGTACTATCTGGTTGTGGAACTGGCTGATTTTTGTGAGGTAATTAACGAATCTGACCAAAATCAGTGGCTGTAAGCGGTTCCCGCCGCGAAGCGCTCCGGTGCTTCGTTGACAGGCGAAAGCGGCGTTACTCAGGCCATTCCCGCGGGGATGGTCGCCGCCTTCATTCGCCCGTATTCCGGCAGCGCCAGCGCGCTCCGGAATACGGAGCGGCACGATTTTACTCAGTTCAGAGGATGACGATGACAACACGCGAAACCTCCTCCAAACCGCAGCAGGACCGCCTCAACCCTGTGGTTTTCTTCACCTCGGCGGGGCTGATCCTGGCCTTCTCGTTGATGACCATCTTTTTCACCGACTTCTCCGGACAGTGGATTACCCGCACGCTGAATTGGGTGTCGACCACCTTCGGTTGGTACTACCTGCTGGCGGCGACGCTGTACATCGTGTTCGTAGTGTTTATCGCCGCCTCGCGCTTCGGTTCGATCAAGCTCGGGCCGGAGCAGTCCAAGCCGGAGTTCAGCCTGATGAGCTGGGCGGCGATGCTGTTCGCCGCCGGCATCGGCATCGACCTGATGTTCTTCTCGGTGGCCGAACCGGTGACCCAGTACATGATGCCGCCGGAAGGCGATGGCCAAACGCTGGAGGCCGCGCGCCAGGCGATGGTTTGGACACTGTTCCACTACGGCCTGACCGGCTGGTCGATGTATGCGCTGATGGGTATCGCCCTCGGCTACTTCAGCTATCGCTACAACCTGCCACTGACCATCCGTTCGGCGTTGTACCCGATCTTCGGTAAGCGCATCAACGGCCCGATCGGCCACAGCGTGGACATCGCCGCGGTGCTCGGCACTATCTTCGGCATCGCCACCACGCTGGGTATCGGCGTGGTGCAGCTCAACTACGGCCTCAAGGTGTTGTTCGAGATCCCGGAAAACTTGACGGTGCAGGGCTCGCTGATCCTGCTGTCGGTGATCATGGCTACCATCTCCGTCACCTCGGGCGTCAACAAAGGCATCCGTATCCTGTCCGAGCTGAACGTACTACTGGCGCTGGGCCTGATCCTGTTCGTGCTGTTCTTCGGCGACACCGAATTCCTGCTCAACGCCCTGGTGCTTAACGTCGGCGATTACGTCAACCGCTTTATGGGCATGACGCTCAACAGCTTCGCCTTCGATCGGCCGGTGGAGTGGATGAACAACTGGACGCTGTTCTTCTGGGCCTGGTGGGTGGCGTGGTCGCCGTTCGTCGGTCTGTTCCTGGCGCGCATCTCGCGCGGGCGCACCATTCGCCAGTTCGTGGTCGGCACGCTGATCATACCGTTCGTGTTCACCCTGCTGTGGCTGTCTATTTTCGGCAACAGCGCGCTGTACCAGATCATTCACGGCAACGCCGAGTTTGCGCAGGAAGTGATGCAGTTCCCGGAGCGCGGCTTCTACAGCCTGCTGGCGCAATACCCCGGCTTCACCTTCAGCGCCTCGGTGGCCACCATCACCGGCCTGCTGTTCTACGTCACTTCGGCGGACTCCGGTTCGCTGGTGCTGGGTAACTTCACCTCTCGCCTGGCCGACATCAATAATGATGCGCCGAATTGGCTGCGGATTTTCTGGTCGGTGGCGATCGGTCTGCTGACCATCGGCATGCTGATGACCGACGGCGTGCCGGCGCTGCAGAAAACCACGGTGATCATGGGCCTGCCGTTCAGCTTCGTGATCTTCTTCGTGATGGCCGGGCTGTATAAATCGCTGCGAGTGGAAGACTACCGCAAAGCCAGTGCGCTCAGCACCCTGGCGCCGGTGCCGGTCTCCAGCCACGACGTGCTCAATTGGAAACAGCGCCTGTCGCGGGTGATGAACTACCCGGGCACCCAGTACACGCAGAAAATGTTGGATAAGGTTTGCCGCCCGGCGATGCAGGACGTGGCGCGTGAGCTGGAGTTGCGCGGCGCGAAAGTGGAGTTCAGCGAAGTGCCGCCGACCGAGGACGAGCGTCTGAACCACCTGGAGCTGCTGGTACACCTTGGCGAGGAACAGAACTTCATCTATCAGATATGGCCGATGCGCTACTCGGTGCCGGGCTTCACCTATCGCGCCCGCTCCGGCAAGTCGCACTACTACCGGCTGGAAACCTTCCTGATGGAAGGCACCCAGGGCAACGACCTGATGGACTACAGCAAGGAACAGGTGATTGGCGATATCCTCGACCAGTACGAGAAACACCTGAACTTCCTGCATATTCATCGCGAAGCGCCGGGGGGTACCCTGACCTTCCCGGATATGTGATAGCCGGTCAATAAGCGAAAGGGCGTAGCCAGGCTACGCCCTTTTTTATGGCTGCTCGGCCGGCAAGTCGGCTTTCAGCAGCACCAGGGAACCGGCCAGCAACACCAGATCCTTGATCAAAAAGCTGGTGGCGCCGGCCATGGCCGGAAAACCGCCGGCGGAAGGTTCCCAGGCGCCCGGCGTGGAAAAGATCAGCGTCAGCGTAGTCAGGTAGGTCACCGTCGATCCGATCGCCCCCAGCAACCCCAGCCGCCGCGACCAGAATCCCGCCAGCAGCAGCAAACCGAAGCTCCACTCGGCGACGCCCAGCGCATAGCTGGCGCCGCGGATGCCGAATACCTGATGCATCCAGCCCAGCAGCGGACTGTTACCGATCAGCGGCACCAGCCCCTGCGCCTCGTAATCAAACCACTTGGCGTAGCCGAAGGCGGCAAAGATCACCACCAGCGCCGCGCGCATAAAGATAACGTCCCCGTTCGAGCGCTGAAAGCGCCGCAGCCATGTCGCCTGCATCATCCTCTCTCCTTAGGTTGCCCGCGGCCACTGCGGTTCGCTCGCTTGCGGCCGCGGGGTGCGGCGGCTCAGTGCCCCATCGCGTCCTTCTTCATCTCGTCTTTTTTCATGCCGTCTTTGGCCATGCCATCCTTTTTCATGGCGTCTTTGCCCATCTTGTCTTTCTTCATGCACTCCTTGCCCATGCACTCTTTCTTCATGCCGTCTTTCGCCATGCCGTCATGTGACATCTGGCTCATGCCGTCCTTTTTCATCGCGTCTTTGCTCATGCCATCGGCGGCGTTGGCACCGGCCACACCCAGCATCAGCGCGCTACACATCATCATCGCGAATAACTTTTTCATGGTATTTCCATCCGTCATGTCAAAGGCACCGGAGTGCCGGAGAATGGCCGGCGGTCGCCTCAGCTGCCGCCAAACCAGTTGTAACCCTGGTCTTCCCAGTAACCGCCCGGGAAGCGGTTGGTGACCTCGATCACCTGAATGTGTTTCGGATTCTTGTAGCCGAGCTTGGTCGGCATGCGCAGCTTCATCGGGTAGCCGTACTTGCGCGGCAAGATCTGGCCGTCATAGGTCAGCGCGATAATCGTCTGCGGATGCAGCGCAGTGGCCATATCGATGCTGGTGTAGTAGTCGTCGGCGCATTTGAAGCTGACATAGCGGGCGCTCAGATCCGCGCCGATCGCCCGGAGAAAAGCCGCGAACGGCACGCCGCCCCACTTGCCGATGGCGCTCCAGCCCTCGACGCAGATATGGCGCGTCACTTGGCTGACCTGCGCCATCCGGTGCAACTGCGGCAGGCTCCAGGCGCGCTTGTCCCGCACCAGCCCGGCCACTTCCAGTCGGTAATCGTCGCCGTTGATGTCCGGCGCGTCCTCCTCGGCGTAAAAGGCGTTGAACGGGAACGGCCGGGTGATCATCGATTCCGGGTAGACCGGCGCCAGGCGATCGCCGTTGAACAGCCACCCCTGCACCCGATCGTTGAAACGCGAAATGCGGCTCAGCGCCTGTTCAACATTGACGTTGTCGCTGAGATCGCAGCCGGTGAGCATGGCGATGCCGCCCAGCGTCAGGCCGTTGCGCAGAAAGCGGCGGCGCGAAGGCGCGCTCAACAGCCGCTGCGCTTCTTTGACGATCGCCTGCCCTTCAATGATCGTCATGATCTGTTTATCCTTTTCCATCATTCACTCCTTAGCGTCCGCGCAGCATGGCCAGCAGCGTCCGCGGCACCAGCGCCACCATCACCAGGTGAATCGCGACGAAGGCCACCAGCGCCGACATGGCGAAAAAGTGGATATAGCGCGCCGCTTCATAGCCACCGAGCAGCATGCGCAGCAGCGGAAACTGTACCGATTTCCACAGCACCAGCCCGGACAGCGCGCTCAACACGCCGATGACCATCACCGACAGATAGGCCACGCGTTGCACCATGTTGTAGTGGCGCAGGTCGGCGTGTTGCAGCCTGCCGCGCAGCGCGGCGCCTGCATCAGCGAGAAACTGCCGTGGACTGAGCGGCCAATACTTGCGTTTGAAACGCCCGCTGGCCAGGTTGAACAGCAGGTAGCACAGCCCGTTGACGCCGAACAGCCACATGCCGGCAAAATGCCACTGCAGCGCGCCGCCCAGCCAGCCGCCGAGCGTCAACTCATTGAGAAAGCTGAAGTTGAACAGTGGGGAGGCGTTGTAGATGCGCCAGCCGCTGGTCACCATGATCAACATCGCCAGTGCATTCAGCCAATGCGTCAACCGCAGCCACAGCGGATGCACCGTCTGTCGTTGTTCCGGGGTGAGAGTGAGGCTCATAACGTTTCCTGCCAGCTAACGATGCGATGAGCTGAGTATTCCCCGAATTTGTTCCCCAAGACCTCACGCAAAGTTAAATAAAATGTGATAACTCCGCCGGTGGGGGTTGTGTAGACTTCAGAGAGGAGCAGGCAATCAGCGGTAATGAGAATGGACAAGCCAAAACGAATTTTAATTGTCGAGGACGACGGCGACATCGCCGAGCTGCTGCAGCTGCATCTGCGCGACGAGGGTTACGCCATCAGCCACGCCGCCGACGGCAATCAAGGCATGACGATGCTGGAACAGGGCGGCTGGGATGCCCTTATCCTCGATCTGATGCTGCCGGGCGTGGACGGATTGGAGATCTGCCGCCGGGCGCGCACCATGACGCGCTACACGCCGATCATCATCACCAGCGCGCGCTCCAGCGAGGTGCACCGCGTGCTGGGGCTGGAACTGGGCGCCGACGACTATCTGGCCAAGCCCTTCTCCATGCTGGAGCTGGTGGCGCGGGTCAAGGCGCTGTTTCGCCGCCAAGAGGCGATGAGCCGCAACCTGCGCATGGACGCTGGCGTGCTCAGCTTCAACGATCTGACCATCGATCCCATCGCCCGCGAGGTGCGCCTGCGCCAGCAGCCGGTCGAGCTGACGCCGCGCGAATTCGACCTGCTGTACTTTTTCGCCCGCCACCCGGGCCAGGTGTTCTCGCGCCTCAGCCTGTTGAATCAGGTCTGGGGCTATCAGCACGAGGGGTATGAGCACACCGTCAACACCCATATCAACCGGCTGCGCATCAAGATCGAGCGCAACCCGGCGGAACCCGAGCGCATCCTCACGGTGTGGGGCATGGGCTATAAATTCGCGGCCGCGCCGCAAGAGTGAGCCATGAAAAACCTTACGTTAGCGCAACGCCTCACGCTGATCTTCGCGCTGCTGATCGTCATCGGCTGCGCCTTTTCCGGCTGGATGCAGGTGCGCAGCAGCACCCAGTACAGCCAGGCGGTGATCCAACGCCTGTCCGGCAACCTGGCGCAGCATATTGCCGACAGCAACCCGCTGCTGGGGGCGAACGGGCCGGATCCGCAGGCGGTGCATGCCCTGTTCGATCAGCTGATGGCGGTGAATCCCAGCGTTGAGGTTTATCTGCTCGACAAGCAGGGCGCGATTATCGGCAACGCCGCGCCGGCCGGGCATCTTAAGCGGCAACGGGTGGCGCTGCCGCCGCTGAAGGCGCTGCTCGATGGCGCGCCGATGCCGGTGTATGGCGACGATCCGCGCAGCGCGGTCGGGCGCAAGGTGTTCAGCGTCGCGCCGCTGAAGGTCGACGGCCGGGTCGAAGGCTATCTGTATGTGGTCTTGCTCGGCGAAGAGTACACGGCGCTGGCCAGCAACGCCCAGTTCAACTCGGCGGTCAGGATGGCGCTGTGGACCTCCGGGCTGATGGTGCTGTTCAGCCTGCTGGCTGGGGGGTTCGCATTTTATTGGGTGACGCGCCCTATCCGTCGCCTGACCCGGCAGGTGAGCGCGCTGGACAGCGGCGGCATCGAGGCGGTGCAGGCCTACGCGGCGTTGCCGGCGGTGCGGGCCGGGCGCGACGAAGTCAGCCAGCTGCAGCAGGCCTTCCACCGCATGGCGCAGCGCCTTGCCGAACAGTGGCAAACGCTGGCGCAGCAGGATCGGCTGCGGCGTGAATTCATCGCCAACGTCTCGCACGATCTGCGCACCCCGCTCACTTCGCTGCACGGCTATCTGGAAACGCTGTCGGTCAAGGCCGCCACTCTCAGCGAAGCCGATCGGCGGCGCTACCTGGAGATTGCGCTGGCGCAGAGCCGCAAGGTGGGCAAGCTGGCACAGGAGCTGTTCGAACTGGCGCGGCTGGAGTACGGCGTGGTGAAACCGCAGAAGGAGCCTTTCTCCCTCAGCGAGCTGTTGCAGGACGTGTTCCAAAAATTTGAGCTGGCAGCGGAGGCGCGCAACCAGCGGCTGCACGCCGACATCGCTCCCGGCATTCCGCCGGTGTTCGCCGATCTCAGCATGATTGAGCGGGTGCTGACCAACCTGCTGGACAACGCCATTCGCCATACGCCGCCCGGCGGCGACATCGGCGTGCGGCTGTGGCGACAGGACGATCGGGTGATGGTGCAGGTCAGCGACAGCGGCCCCGGCATTCCGCAAACGCTGCGCGCCGATCTGTTCGTGCGCCCGTCTGTCCTGAGCGGCGCCCGGCGCCCTTCCGGCGGGCTGGGCCTGATGATCGTGCGGCGCATCCTGCAGCTGCACGACAGCGACATTCAGCTGATCGAACAAGCGCAAAGCGGCGCCTGTTTCCGTTTTGCCATTCCGCCGCATTAATCGAGGCAGCTGCGATCGACGCTGATAAATTTGTCGTTATAGATAATGAATTTCTGCCCCTTCAGCCGAATACCGGCATGGGTCAGCGTATCGCCAGGGCGCAGGTATTCGGTGACGCCCTCTTCATCCGTGCTGTTGCAGCCTGGTTTGATCAGGAACTTGAAGTAGGTGTTGCCGGTGTTGGTGAGCGTACCGCGTTGCGCATCGAGCCGATAGGCAAAGTTTACCTGACGCGGGCGCACCACCAGAATGGTGTCCATCACCACGATCGGCTCCAGATTGACGCCGCCCCCCCGACGCGGCCCCGGCTCGAACAATCGGGTCGGCACTTCGCGAAATGATACCCGGTAATAACGCTCGCGATTATCCTGCGGCCCGCGGTAGAAAAACTTGTAGTACTCTGCCTGCCCGGCCTGCAGCGTCAGCTGGCGCGGCGCGAACAGCAGCTCGCCATCCGCCGGCCGGCTGCGCACCTCGCGCTCTCCCGGCCGATCGATGGCACGAATGCTCACCTGATACAGGCGCGCGCTGCGGTTGTTATTCAACACCCGCTTGGCGGTGAATGAGCGGTCCTGCTCAATGACAAACGTCAGGGTACCGACATTGATCGCGGCGGCGGTAAACGGGAAGGACAAACACAGCAACCCTATCAGCACAAGTTTCACACCCTGTCCTCAATTGATGTTGCGCCAAGTGGCTTCAACGTGAATTTCACCGGCGGCGCTGACATCGCCATACCAACCGTTGCCGTCGACGGTTCTTAGCGAGATCGGATTATTCATCGGAATACTAAAGGTCACGCGGGTCTTGTTCAGAACCCCCACTTCGCCGGAGATATCATTCCACGGGGTGCTGCTCCAGAGCGCGTTGGTCATGTCGTGCCACTGACCATCGCAACCGGCGGCGAAGCTCTGCTGGCCATTGGTGCTGGTGGTAATGCCGAGGATGGCGGGGAACGGCACCTGGGTACTGTTATCCGCAGAAGAAAAGAGGCAATAGTTCACCCCGTTGATCGCCTGAGTAGGCCCGGTCGCCATCACCCTCACCTGGTCGGCAGCGGTTTTACCGCTGGTGGTCACGAAGTAGCTGAACTCCAGCGGCGGCTCCGCCGGGCCGACATAACCTTCACGGTGTGGGCTGTTGTCGTAATCATCGGAAATAATGCTGATGCTGAAATCGCGCGGCTTGATAATCAGCTGGTTTGAGGTGGAGAACTCATACCATCCCGACTCCGGTGAGGTGGTGTTCTGAAAACGGAAATTGATCAGATCGCGAGTGCCGCTGTCGGAAATCCCCAGCGCGACCATCTGTTTGAAGAAGTTGCTGGAGAAGAACACATAGACGGCATTGCTGCTCTTCAGCTCGTTAAAGGTATAGTAGCTGCCGGTGCCCGACGTATTTTTCCAGGTGTTGCCGTTCAGACTGAACTGCAGATCGGCGGCGTTCACCGCTGAAGACAGCGCTGCATGGCTAATCGCCGGGAAAATATGAATCGAGGTATTGCTGACGCTGCCGTCGGTCTGCAAATCGTAGCTGACCATCTTGCACATGATGCCTGAGCGGGCGCCGATGGTCTGGTTCTTGCAATCGGCATTGCCCTCGCCGATGATCGGCACCCCATCGCTGTTGACGAACACCTCCGATACGGCGTTGGTGTTGATAAAGCGCAGGTGGGCCGCCTTGCTGTGCGTGACGGTGCGCTTATACCAGCTGCCGCTGGCCTGATCCCGACAGCGGCCGCCGGCCGCGGCGTCGTAGGCCACCGACGTTTGGCAACCGTTGATCTGCATGCTGAAAGCTTCGCCTGCCGCCATCTGTTTCAGATACTGATAGAAGCTCGGCGACATCATGCCGTGCATCCATTTGGCGCCGCCGGGCGTGACCACGGCGCCGTAAAATCCCTTTTCGTCGGTGGTCTGCGGCAAAATCAAACTGGTATCCATATTGCAACCGGCATACCAGTTGATGCAGCGCAAACCGAGGAACGGATTCTTTATCGGCGCGTTTTCCAGCCACATGTCATAACGCCAGTTGGCATTCAGCCCCGTGTTGTAGCCATTATCCACGTACCCCAGGCTTTGCTGATAGATAGTGCCGGAACCGCCGTATTTCAGCCCGGTCCACTTGTTGGCGCCGGTCATGCGCGGATCCAGCCCGCCGGCCGGCGTGACGAAAAAGTTGTCGTCGGCGTTGTTCTCCACGAAGACAAATTTCATTACCGCCGCATCCGGCCAGTTGGTCTGGCTGACCGCCGCCTGCAGCGCGGGGGCGACCAGCGCCAACAGCAATAGCGCAACGTTAGCTCTCATGGTCAGACTCCCCGGATGACATATTGCCCGCATAGGTTTTCAGCCCGGTGCAGATCACGTCGCCGACCCACACGGCGCCTTGCGCCTTGCTCAGATCCAAATCCACTTCGCATGTCTGATTGCCGCTGTGGGTAAAATCGATAACCGGGAATTTCTTGTCGACGTCCATGATAAATTCGCCTTTCTCATCGGTGCGGGTGCGGCCGATATGGTTCTTGATATAGGCGTTGGCCAGCAGCGTGCCATCCTCCGCCTTGATGCGGCCGAACACCGTCACCATCTGTTTTATCTCCGGCGAGATCACCGCCACGTTACCCGGATACAGGGTGAGCTTGCTCTTGCGCTTGGTAATGATGTCGAAGCTCTCCGCCGAGTTCTTGTTGTTCATCAGCTCAACGTCGTACTGACCGTACGGCGACAACGGCAGGTAATTCCTCTTGCCGCTCAGTTTCACCATCCGGCCGTCAACCCGCGCGGTCAGCAGGCCATCATTTTCAATGCCGGTATTGAAGATAATCCCGGCGTTGCCTTCGTTGCGGCCGCTGATGGCAATATCACGCCCTTGCCAGCCCACGCTGCCGCTCGCAGTCAGACTGCTGTTAACGTAGCCGTCGGCGGAGCTGCTGACGTTGAACGTGCCGGTGGAATACTTTGTGTCGAAGCGCGCATAGCCGCCGCCGTTGAAGCGGTTGTCGCCACGGGTATCACCGGAAATCGCCCGCGACAGGTTGGCGCCCAGGGTGCGGATCGGCCCGTCTTTGATGTCCTTGCGCGCCGCCAGATTGGCGGTGGTGTAGCCGTTCTGGTTGGAAACGCCGGCGCTGAACCAATTGCCCATCGGCAGTGAAAAATCGAGCGCGATGTACTTGCCGGTATTGGCGTTGCTGCTGCCGTTGTTGTAGCGTTGCACGCCCGCACGCACGCCAAGCGTGCCGAAACGGCCGGTAAAGATGTTCTGGTAATAATCGGCGTTGTAATAATGGCTGTCGTTCTTTTTATCGGCGTTGTAGCTGGCGCTCAAGGTGCCTAGCGGGGACCACAGCGCGCCCAGGTTTAGGCTGCCGCCAACGGCGCGGTTATAGGCGTCATTTTGCAACAGACGCTCGCCAATCTGCGTTTTTTCCTGGTTGATCCACACGCTGCTGAAGCCGCCGGGCAACGCGGCGCTGACGCTGTTGACCAGGCTCCAGGAGCGATCGGAAGCCGCCATATTTTGCAGGTTGATCTGAATCGACTCGGTCACCGGCAGGCTGACGCGGCTCTCGCCGACGGCGTTGCCGTCAAACGAGTACCCCGACAGCGCCCAATTAAGCGTTTGCAGATTGCCGGTAGCCGAAGCGCCAAGCAAATAAGAGTCCTTTGCCGGACGGTGGCGCTCCCGTTCGCCGCGCCAGTCATCCATGCGCAACATCCCACCCCAGAATTGCCAGGCCAGCGGCGCATTGGCGCCGCGATTGGGGCTGAAAAGTTTATTCACTCGCTGCATGCGTTTATCCACCACTTTACCGTTGACCACGATCTCCACCTCTACGTCATAAATACCGTAGGGCAGACTGCCGGTGTCGACTTCATGGTTGCCCATCGTGAAGTTTTGAACGCTGAGCAGCCGCCCGTCGCGCGACAGGTGCACCTCGCCGGCCGAGGGGAAAAACACCACGATCGGCGTCAACGATTGGGAATTATCGAATACCGTCGAATTGGCGCGGTTGCCGTATGACAGACCATAAATCTTGCTCGAGTTGATGGTCGTGACCGGCCCCAGCGACTGCAGATTCCAGCTGTCCAGCATGCCGGCGGCGAAACGGCGGCCGGCGAAATCGCGCTCGTACATCGCTTTGTACAGCGTGGCGTTTTCATCGCCGCTGCCGATACCGTAGAGTGAACCGTTCAATTCGACGTGGTGTTCACGCAACGCCGTGACGCTGTTGAGCGATAAATAACTGGAGGTATTGCCTTCGCTGGCGCGGGCCCGGTTGTCGTAGACCCCGAGGTTATAATCCAGCGTGCTGCTTACGGCATCCACGCTGGACGCGCCGATGTCGCTCGAGCGCGCGCGCAGCACCGTTCCCAACGCGGATTCCTTCACCACCAGCTGCAGGTTGAGCTGCCGGAAATCCAGCGCCAGCCAAGCGTCGTCCGCTATCCGGATATGCTGCTGCCGATCGAATGGCGCATCCTGCAAAGCCTGCAGCTGGTCGGCAATCGCCGCCGTCAACCGGGCGCCGTCGTCGTTATCCTCCAGCGTCACCCGACGAATCTTTAGCCTGTCCTGATCCAGATAGAGAAAGGCATGGCCTATGCGGCTGTCATCTTTGACACCATCGCCCTTTTCATAATGCAGCAACAGCGGAATACTCATCCCTTCGCGCAACGCCAGGCTGAAGGTTTGCGGGATCAGCACGCCGTTAATCTGCGTCAAACCGGCCGCCATCGCCATACGGTCAGGCAACAGCGTCGGCAGCGCCAGTGCACCGGCAGCCAAAAGCGTTTTCAACAGCACAGCGTTCACATGCCACTCCTTGCGTGATTGTTTTGCATCCATCGTGGATAACGCGCGCATTACTTCACCGGGATAAACTGTTCGCCGTGCCACAGCGCGACGCGCCCTTTTTTGTCGTTGACGTCAACCTTGCTGAAGGCGCGCTCCTTCCCCGGCATCACGAAATAGTTTTCCTTGCAATCGCTGCCGTCTTGCTTGTTCCTGCAATTGCCGTAGGCCACCACTTTGAACGTGGCATTGCCGGTGTTTTTGATCCGCCCGTTGGCGAACTGATAGGCGAAGCGATCTTGCCGAGGCGCCACCACCAAAATGGTGCCGATGCGCGCCGACGTGGTAGCCACGGCATTACGCCGAGCCGAATTTTGCCCCGCCTCGCTCAGCGCCTGATCAAACCAAACGATGCGGTAGTAACGCTCCTGGGCATCATTCGGCCCCTTGTAGTAAAAGCGGATCACATCGCTGGCGTTGGCCGGCAAGATAAGACTGGCGGGCGACAGCAGCATTTCATCCCGGCTGCTCATCGGGATTACCGTCCCGGAGGCCAGGGGACTGGAAATGCGTTCGATCTTGATGTTTACCAGCCGGCCGCTGTCGGTGGTGTTTTTGATTTCCTTACTCAGGCGCGCGCTGTCGCCTGGCATGAAGGAGCTGATCTCACCCACATCGAGTGCCAAAGCCGGCCGCAGCAGCATTAACATCAGGGTGACGGCGAGAGAAAAGCGAGTCATTGCGGTATTCCACTGGCGTTGATGAGCGGTAAATAGCAGGGGGTCTCCCCCCTGCCAGATGCAGATCGTTCGGGGGATTAGGAAGTCCAGGTCGCGTTGAATTCGACGCTGACGTCGCCGCTCCAGATACCTTCAGGCAGCGTGCTGAAATCCGTGACGGCGGTGGTGCCGTTTGACGTCGCGCCGATGATGCTGAAGGTGAACTGATCCTGCGCGCTGGTGCGGCCGGCCTGGTTGTAGGCGTTGGACAAGGCGCTCAGATTGCCACCCAAAATGCCGGCGGTGGTGTCGATCATGGTAGTTTCAGCCGTTTTGCCTACCACCGCACCGTTATAGTTCACCCCGACTTCCAGCGTAGAACCGGAAGTATCCAGCTGAGTCAGCGTATTGGAGACCAGTTTTGAGGTCAGTTTGAAAGCGGTGGCCGTGGTATCACCTTCCACGGTGACGTCAAACAGGCCTTTCTGGCTGTTGAAACCCTTAATGCCTTCTGCATAGTTGAAGGTCAGACTGCCAATCGGCGTCACAACCAGTTTGCTGGTGGTGTCTTTCTTGGCGGTCGCAGACCAGGTTGCCAGCGCCTGAGCGGTAACGTCGGCGGCTTGAGCAGTGCTGACCGCTGCAAAGGCGGAAACGATCGCCAGAGCCAGTGTCATTTTCTTCATGGTATAACTCCCTTCAATGTTAAATATGTTTTCTTTCTTTCGTCCATTCTCAGCCAGCCGTTTGCATCACTGCGTTTAGCCAGTCTGCTTGACGCCACAAGAATATCCCCAGCCGTTCAAAAAAGAATCATTAACTATTAAAGTTCAAATATTTAGATTTAAATACCGAAATTAATATTTTAACCACCACTAATCACATTAAAAGTCGGGTTAAGCATTTGATGAAAGCACAATCATATTGTGGTTTAACCCCATCAGGCCGGTCATTATTTAACCGCCAAGCAACGCTGTTCGTCCTTCCCATATCGGTGCAGAATTTCAGCGCCGGCGTCGTTCGTTAAGGGGAAGATTGATTGGATTTACACAGGGGAGCAGCAGCCAATCAAGATCGGCCGCTGTAGAGAAAAGGTGGCTTCTCGCCACGTATCAGGAAGGGTATCGGGTTCTCATGGTAAGAATCAGCCACATAAAGCCGGCCTGATTGAGGCCCAGTTTTCGCATAATATTCAGTTTATGGGAGCTTATGGTTTTGTAACTTCGCCGGGTCACGTTGGCGATGCTTCGTGGAGATGCGCCGGCAACCATCATGGCCAAAACTCGCCATTCAGTGTCAGATAATGCAGCTGCAGAGTGCACCAGTCGGGCGCGAATATGCGGGGAACGATAGCCGGAGAACTCACCCGCAGCCGCAATGGCGTCACTCAGGCAATGCAAAGGATCATCTTTTGCCACTATAGCTATGCGCGCATCCGTCGCCAACAACGCTAATATACCGGGATGTTCTACAGCGGTGAAAATCACCAAAGGGATTTCCGGCCAGACATTTTTTGCCGTCAGAATGAACCGTAATACATCATACAAATATTCTCTCTGATGATATAACTCCATAATAAGCGCGCGAGGCTTTCCCTCTTTCAATCTCTCCTCCAGCTCCCTCAAGGTATCGATAAAATACCTGTCATCTGTTCGGGTAACGAGAAATGCTTCCATTCCTCTTCTCACTAAATAGCTGGGTTCGAAAAATAGCAGCGCATCACCGTTAACCATACATAATCACCATAATTAGGTAGAAAGCGGTAGAGAAAGAGAAATACCTCTCGATAAACGCCACACGGCAGACCGCCAAATGAAAGTCGAATGTTCTATTTCAATGCTGTAATATTTTTGTCATAGCCATCGCCCTTTCAATCGCATTGGGCCGGCGGCTATCAATGGTCAATTAATAAACTCGGCATTGTCGCTTTCCAAACCTGAACAGATCTCCATTTTATGTTCGCGCAAGATCTTGCATCGCAGCAGGAATAAGCGAGAAATGCCGGAAATGTAAGCCCTGACCTGATTGCTGCGTACTACCAGCAAAAACTCATCGCCGCTGCAATCTCCCGTTTGGTGAGCGGCGTAAGCCAGAATGTCCCGATTCAGGCTGGCGTTGACCGTTGCTGAGGCCTCAGGCAGCGACATGAAAACCTTACAGTTGCCTGACTTTCCCAGGTAGCTCTCCTGCCGGGCCCCCGAGCCGCTGAAATAGGCCGTGACAGCAATAGCCATGAAGATCCCTCCCATCACCAATGCGCTGAACATCAGCCACCCGCGGCGGGAATAACCAAGATGAGAGGTGGCCCCATTGATGGCAGTTTCGGACGGCGGATTTACCGCCGCTTCGGGCGCAGCACCCGGCAAAGTCGCGGCAGGCTCCGCGTCGTGAATATCTTCCGCGTCCTCATAAGACTCGATGGTAATCTCATCACGCAACATAAAACCCACTTTAGGGACCGTAACAATGACCTCATCCTCGACGCCAAGATTTTTAATCACACGACGCAATTTGCTGACGCACTGATTAAGATTATTATTGCTGGAAACCATGCCGTAATCGTCCCAGACCTTCTTGAATATCAGCTCACGCCCTACGGCCTCTCCATGGTGGGCAATCAACAGCAGCAGCAACCGTTTGGAAGGACTGGATATAGATACGGGATCGTCAGAAAAATCAGTTGGGCTAAGGGTTCTGGTGTCTGCGTCAAAGAGAATATGGTCATTAAATCTATATTTCATTTTATTCACATGTTTTCACTATAGCGATCATTTATAGTTTGGCGTCAAATGTTAATGAAATATTAAATAAATATTTAATCGGGTTAATTCGCGAAAATACCCAAACACAGGCAAGAAAAACCACTCAATTAACGCCACGAAATACGCTTTTTCACCTCACTATCGTTTATATAGGATTTTTCTTGCAAACCATAACCAAAGGTTAACCAATCGCCACACCCATTGATATATTGACGCGAGAAAAACCATAAAGTTAGTTTTTTATATCGCAAATTATCAATTTTAAGGAAAAACATCTCAAAAAAAGACCGTCGGACTAAGTTTTAATAAAAAAATAATAACAAGTGAATTTTGAGCATAATCACAGACCGCAGGCCATCTGCATCAGCCTGATGAATTAACGCGCTTGCCACGACGCAAATGTTAAAATTTAGGTTCAGCCAAGGCGATGGGGAAATAATAATGAAAGGAAAAACTTACGAATGGCGCCTATCGCATTATCCGCAACAGGCGAAAACATTCGCTGCAGCTTAAACGGATAAAGGGAAGACCAGGCTAAAGGTCAAGCAAGCAGAATCCCGGCCATCGGAACACTGCGCGTGCACCTCACCGCCGTGCAGCGTCATGATGGCGCGCACGATAGACAGCCCCAACCCGCTGGCATGATTGCCGGCGCTGCGCGCGGGATCGGCGCGATAGAAGCGATCGAACAACTTTTCCAGCTGTGTCGGTGCGATCGGCTGCCCCTGATTGATCACCTGCACCCACCAGGCATCGGCGCGCCGTTCAGCCCGCAGGACGATCCGGCTGTTTTCATCGGCATAACGCACTGCATTAGCCACCAGGTTGCTCAACGCCCGCTGGAACAGCATCGCGTCCGCCTTCAACCCGCCTTCACCCTCGCAGCTCAGCGCGATGCCGCGCTCTTCCGCAAGACCTTCGAAATAATCCGCCACCCGCCGCAGCTCCAGCGCCACATCCAGACGACTGTAGTTCAGCGCAGACTGCGCCTCGCCGGCGCGCGCCAGGAACAGGATGTTTTCCACCATGCGGGAAATGCGCTCCAGCTCATCCATATTGTTCGACAGCAGGGTTTCGTACTCCTCCACGCTGCGGGGCTGGTAAAGCGCCACCTGGCACTGGCCCATCAACGCTCCTACCGGGGTGCGGATCTCATGGGCCAGATCGGCGGAAAACTGCGTCAGCCGCTGATAGCCTTCATTCAACCGATCGAGCATCGCATTGAACGAACGGGTCAGCTGCTGCAATTCCTTCGGCGCACCCTGCTCGCTGAGGCGTGTCGACAGCGTATTGGGTGCAATCTGCGATGCCTGCGCCGCCATGCGCCATAACGGCTTCAATCCTCGGCGCATGACCCCATACCCCAGCAGCGCAATCAGCAGGAAAGCCACCGCCACCGCCGCGACGATGCGCCACAGGTAACGCGCCAGCATTTTCTGTTCGTTGACCATCACGTGTGCGGCGGAGATCTGCAACAGGCTGCCGTCCTCCAGACGTACCATTGCCGAAGCCGCGCGCAGCGGCACCCCCTGCGCCGTTTCCCCACCGCGTACGGAGGCCAACACCTGCGTTTGGCCCGCCGGCGTCGGCACAATCGGCGGCAATGCCACCCCGGCCGGGTTCACGTTGATGAGCGGTTTTTGTCCCGGAATTTGGAAAATCAGCACGTCCTGTTCATTGCCCAGCATATTTTCAAACAGACCGTTATTGGCGGTCAGGCGCGCCAAAGGAAAGCGCTGCCCCAGCAAATGGCGGAAATACTCTACCCGCCCGGTCACCTGCAGATCGCTGCGCAGCGTCATTTCCTGGCGCATGGCGCTAAACAGATACCCGCCCGTCCCGCTCACCACCAAAGCGGCCACCAGTGCGAACAGCGTGGCGGTGCGCAGCGTCAACGACACCGGCCGACGTGAAGCACGGGCGCTCATGAGCGCGGCTCGCAGACATAGCCGATACCGCGCACGCTATGAATCAGCTTGACGTCGAACGGCCGGTCTATTTTGGCGCGCAGGCGTTTGATCGCTACGTCAACCACATTAGTGTCGCTGTCAAAATTCATGTCCCACACCTGAGAGGCGATTTGCGTGCGCGACAGCACTTCGCCTTCGCGCCGCACCAGCAAATGCAGCAGCATGAACTCCTTATTGGTCAGCGGGATCACCTGATCCTGGCGCACCGCCCGGCGGCGCAGCACGTCCAACTGCAGATCGGCGATGGCGTAATGATCGGCTTCCCGCGCCGGCCCGCGGCGCAGCAAGGTGCGCAAGCGCAACACCAACTCGGTAAACGAAAACGGTTTAATCAGATAATCGTCCGCGCCCAGCTCCAGACCGTGTATGCGATCCTGCACGCCGTCGCGGGCGGTGAGAAACAGAATCGGCACGTCGCTTTTCTTGCGCAGCACCTCGATGATCTGCCAACCGTCCAGCCCCGGCAGCATCACATCGAGCACGATCGCATCGTAATCCTGCTCCAACGCGCGAAACAGCCCGTCGGTGCCGTTGCGCGCCAAATCGACGCTGTACCCCGCTTCACTCAGCCCTTTCTTCAGGTAATCCCCTGTGCCGATATCGTCTTCAACTACCAGTATTCGCATGCTCGCCACCTCGTTACGTCTGAAAAAATACTAGCAGCTTCGGCGGACAAACTTGATGACATTAATGTCATCAAACGGCCATGGCACTGACCCAATGGCTCAACCATGCTTAACCGGCAAACTCATTTCAGGAGAACGTTATGATTACCCGTCATCGTATAGCCGGTTTATTGTTATCCACCTTGTTGCTGTCCAGCGGACTGGCCGCCGCCGCCCAAACGCCGGGCAAAGTCATCGCGCCGCTACGCGGCACCATCAGCCAGGTTGCTGACGGCAATCTGCAGCTGACCGATCGCAAGGGCGAGACACTCAGCGTCAAGCTGAACGATCAGACCAAAGTGCTCAGCGTTTCCAAAGCCACGCTGGACGACATCAAACCGGACAGCTTTATCGGCACCGCCGCCGTGCCGCAGCCGGACGGCACGCTCAAAGCGCTGGAAGTGCACGTATTCGCCGCCAGCCTGCGCGGCACCGGCGAAGGGCACTCGGCCTGGGAGTCCGCCGACGGCAAAGTGGACACCATGACCAACGGCACCGTCGGCAAACTGGTGAAATCCAACGGTCGCACCCTGACCGTCACCTACGGCAACCAGCAGAAAACCGTCATCGTGCCGGAAGACGTGCCGATCGTGACGCTGGATCCGGGCGATTTGAGCCTGCTGAAACCAGGCGTGCACATCGTGCTGTTCTCCGCCGTTAACGATAAGGGCGAGCGCGTCGCCACCCGCATTTCCGCCGGCAAAGACGGCACCGTGCCACCGATGTAACCGGAGAACGCCATGAAAACCAACGCGTCGCGGCCGGTGCATCGCTGGCCGGTTCGAATCACCCATTGGATCAACCTGTTCGCCATGGTGTGCATGTTTATGAGCGGCTGGGAGATCTATAACGCCTCGCCGCTGTTCGATTTCCGCTTTCCGCCGCAGATGACGCTGGGCGGTTGGCTGGGCGGCGCGATTGGTTGGCATTTGGCGGTGATGTGGCTATTGGCGCTCAACGCTGCCTGCTATCTGCTGTGGAGCCTGTTCAGTGGCCATTTTCGCCGCGATCTGTTGCCGCTTCGCGTCGGCGCGCTGCGGCAGGATATCTGGCTGGCGTTGACGCTGCGCCTGCGTCACCGGCATGGCCACTACAACGCCATTCAAAAGCTGATGTACCTCGGCGTGCTGGTGCTGGGCCTATTGCTGGTGCTGTCCGGCCTGGCGATTTGGAAACCGGTTCAGCTGCAGGGATTGGTCGCTCTGTTTGGCGGCTTTGATTTTGCGCGCTACGTGCATTTCTTCGCCATGGCCGGCATCGGCCTGTTCGTGGCGATCCACGTCTTTATGGTGATCGTCGTGCCCAAAACGCTGTGGGCGATGATAACGGGTGGCAAACATGAATGAGAAAAAGCCGCGGGCAACCGCGCCAAAACTGGAACCGGATCAAAAAAAGCAGTTGGTCAATCTGCAGCGCCGCCTGATGCTGCGTTCCGGCCTGACGCTGGGCGGCATCGCCATGCTCACCGGTTGCAATCTGCAAGACGGCGATCGGGTAGATAAGGTGCTGTGGGCCATGTCACGCTGGAACGACCGGGTGCAGGCCTGGTTGTTCAGCGGCCAGCGGCTGGCGCAAACTTACCGGCCCGATCAGATTACCCACCCTTTCCCTTTCAACGCGTTTTACCCGGAATACAACGTCCCCGAGATCGATCTCGCCGGCTACCGGCTTGAGGTCGGCGGGAAAGTGGAGAAAAAAGCGCCCTGGACGCTGGAACAGCTGCAGCAGTTGCCGCAGCACAGCCAGATCACTCGTCTGATCTGCATTGAGGGTTGGAGCGCCATCGGCCAATGGGGCGGCGTGCCGCTGCGCACCTTTCTGCAGCATGTCGGGGCGGATCTGAATGCCGGTTACGTCGGCTTCAAATGCGCCGATCGCTACTACTCCAGCCTCGATATGGCCACCGCGCTGCACCCGCAGACCATCCTGGCGCTGGATTTCGGCGGCAAGGCGCTGCCGGCGGACTATGGCTACCCGCTGCGGCTGCGGGTGCCAACCAAGTTGGGGTTCAAAAACGCCAAACATATCGCCGCGATCTTCGTCAGCGACGTCAATCCGGGTGGGTATTGGGAAGATCAGGGCTACAACTGGTTCAGCGGCATTTAGTTTGGCGCGGCGCTGCGCATAAGCCTCATCGGCGGCTGGCGGATCTTCTCCGCCGCGGTTAATAATCTGTCCGTCACAACGGGGATAACTATAGGAAAAATAATAGTAAAAAGGATTTTATCATGGAGATTGATGTGAGGGAGATCAATGCGCGACCTGTTACGGAGTATAGGTACCGAATAACGGTTTATAAAAAAGCCAGCAGCGTTGCTGCGTATTACCTTGATTTTAAAAAAGTGATGTTAAGGATGCGTCAATGGCTTATTGGGGCTTATCCTGCCTCGGAAGTATTGGACAATGCTTACGTCATGGAACTGTACAATGTAAGAGCATTGGAAACCCGCGCCGAAATAACCAGATCCTTATTTGATACCTATACCAGGATGGCGTACACCCGAGATGAACGAGAACAACTCTTCATTATGGCATCGGCCTGGCGATCGTCACTTTTGTGGCGCAATTCCAAGCGAGATTGGTTTTCAGCGTACCGCTCAGGCCAGCGTTAGCCAGAATTTATGACTCGCTCTTGGAAAAACATGCGCACCGCGTACATTATTTGTACAACCAAGAGCTTATTGAGGACGGATTATATGTCATCGAAATCCCGCCTGTTAACGGCAGAATCCCACCCAACCCCTATGAGCATAAAGGAACGGCACCAAAAAGAGATGCAAGCCTTCCACGAAGAATGGGCTGAACAAAGGCGCCGCGAATGGCATGAACGCGGCGGCGTTGAAGCAAGTGAAGCCCCCGCACGTGGCATCGATACCGAGCTTTCATCCTGATTCCGATTCGTTCTTACTCTTCTTCCCCTGCCGTCAACAAAGCAAGCCCCGCCTGCTCGATGGCCTCCCGCGCGGCGGCGGGCAGCCCCTCGTCGGTAATAACGGCGTCAAAGGCGGAGATCGGCAGCGCCAGGTAGGTCGCGATCTTGCCGTATTTCGAAGTGTCGCTGAGCAGAATGCAGCGGCGGCTGGCCTCGACGATGGCCTTCTTTACCATCACTTTGTCTTCGTTCGGCGTCGACAGGCCGCGCATGCTCCACGAAGAGGCGGAGATAAACGCCAGATCGATAAACAGACCACGCAGCGCCTGCGCCGCCGCTTCGCCGACACAGGAGCGGTTTTCCCGGCACACGGTGCCGCCAGTGTGGATGATTCTGCACAGGCTGTGTTCGATCAGGAATCCGGCGATAACGAAGTCGTTGGTCACCACCGTCAAATCGTCACGTTCACCGATCTGTTTCGCCAGCGCCAGCGTGGTGGTACCGGCATCCAGGTAGATACAGCTATTGGCGGGAATTTGCCGCGCCGCCAGTCGGCCGATGGCGATTTTCTGCCGGCTGAACATCCCTTCTTTGGCCTGGTGCGAAGGTTCGCTCGCCACCCGTTCGGGCGCCTGTACGCCGCCCGAAACCGACTGCACCGCGCCCTGTTCCTCCAGCTTTTGCACGTCACGGCGGATAGTCATGTGCGACACCCCCAGCCTTTCGGTCAGCTCGGCGATACTGACGACGCCGCGTTCGGATACCAGCGCAAGAATTTGTTGATGGCGTTCTACAGGTATCACGGTTCCCTCTCGTTACTGCGGTGATAATAATTGTGATTTTACGTCAATTTTCGTGCGCCGATAGCCCTAATTTTTCGCAGCGTGACGGTGTGCGCAGTTACGCCAGGCAAGCATAAACTTATTTAAAAACATAACAGTAATATTGGTACAGGCCATAAACCGCACGAAAAACTTGTTCTATGCATTGTTAATTATTGTGATAACGATCGCGGATAAACGGCCGCCAAGCGCTTACATTTAACACAACAAAACAAATTATCACTAAAATTAACAGGAGTGCATTATGACACACCCAGGGAATTATGCCGTCTGCATTATTGGGTTGGGCGCGATGGGCATGGGCGCGGCGCGCTCGTGCCTACGCGCCGGATTGACCACCTATGGAGTGGACCTTAATCCGCAGGCGCTGGCGGTGCTGCAACAAGCCGGTGCGAAGCAAACGGCGCCCAACGCGCGCGACTTTGCGGCCGAGCTGGACGCCGTACTGCTGCTGGTGGTAAACGCCGCGCAGGTGAATCAGATCCTGTTCGGCGAACAAGGCCTGGCGCCACAGCTCAAGCCAGGCACGGCGGTGATGGTTTCTTCGACCATTTCCGCCGATGACGCCAAACAGATCGAGCAGCGGCTGCAAACCTTCGGCCTGGCGATGCTGGACGCACCGGTTTCCGGCGGGGCGGCCAAGGCGGAAGAAGGCCAGATGACGGTGATGGCCGCCGGCGCCGACACCACCTTCGAGCGCCTGCAACCCGTGCTGGACGCCATAGCCGGCAAGGTTTACCGCATCGGTGAGGCGATCGGCCTGGGCGCGACGGTAAAAATCATCCACCAGCTGTTGGCTGGCGTGCACATCGCCGCCGGAGCGGAAGCCATGGCGCTGGCCGCCCGCGCCGGCATCCCGCTGGACGTCATGTATGACGTCGTCACCCATGCCGCCGGCAACTCCTGGATGTTCGAAAATCGCATGCGCCACGTGGTCGACGGCGACTATACGCCCAAGTCGGCGGTGGATATCTTCGTCAAGGATCTGGGTCTGGTGACCGATACCGCCAAGGCGCTGCGTTTCCCGCTGCCGCTGGCCTCCGCCGCCTTCACCATGTTTACCGCCGCCAGCAACGCCGGTTACGGTAAAGAAGACGACAGTGCGGTGATCAAAATCTTTGCCGGCATCGATCTGCCACAGAAAAAGGAGACGCTCTGATGCTGCTCGGCGTAATCGCAGATGATTTTACCGGCGCAACCGACATCGCCAGTTTTCTGGTGCAAAACGGCCTGTCGACGGTGCAGTTGAACGGCGTGCCGCAAGATGAGGCACCGGTCAGCGCACAGGCCGTGGTCATCAGCCTGAAATCGCGCTCCTGCCCGGCAGAGCAGGCGATCGAACAGTCGTTGCAGGCGCTGGCCTGGCTGCAAAAACAGGGCTGTCGCCAGTTCTATTTCAAGTACTGCTCCACCTTCGACAGCACCGCACAGGGCAATATCGGCCCGGTGACCGATGCCCTGCTCGCCGCGCTGGGGGAAAGTTTCACGGTGATATCTCCGGCGTTGCCGGTAAACGGCCGCACGGTCTATCAGGGCCACCTGTTTGTCGGGGAACAGCTGCTGTCGGAATCCGGCATGCGTCATCACCCGGTCACGCCGATGACCGACAGCAACCTGCTGCGCCTGATGGCATCTCAGGCCGCCGGGCGCTGCGGGCTGGTGACAGCGGCGGAAATGGATCGCGGCGCCGAGGCGGTCAGCAAGAAACTGCAGCAATTGGCGCAGGAAGGCGTGCGCTACGCGGTGTTGGACACGCTTAACGAACGGCATCTGCTCACCCAGGGCGAAGCGTTGAAAACGATGAAGCTGGTGACCGGCGGTTCGGGCCTGGCGATCGGTCTGGCGCGGCAATGGGCGCAGAGCGGCGAACGTTCGGCAGAGGCGGCCGGTGCGCCGCAGGGGGAAAAGGCGGCGGTGCTGTCGGGATCCTGTTCGGTCATGACTAACCGGCAGGTTAATCACTATCGCGAACGTGCTTCGGCGCAGGCCATCGATATCGACCGTTGCCTCGAACCACAGGCGCGCGCCGCCTACGCCGCCGAGTTGGCGCACTGGGCCCAGCGTCACGCCGGGGAAGCGCTTGCCCCGCTGATCTACGCCACCGCAACGCCGGAGGCGCTACAGCAAACGCAACAGCAGCACGGTGCCGCCGCCAGCGAAGCGGTGGAAGCGCTGTTCGCCGAACTGGTTGTGCAACTGCACCGATTGGGATTCAGCCGCTTTATCGTCGCCGGCGGCGAAACCTCCGGCATAGTGACGCAGGCGCTGGGCATTCGCGGCTTCTATATCGGCCCCAGCATTTCCCCAGGCGTTCCGTGGGTGCGCGCCAGCGATCGCGAGATTTCCCTGGCGCTGAAATCGGGCAATTTTGGCGATGAAGCCTTCTTCGCGCGCGCGCAAACGGAGTTTCCAGTATGAGCATGACGACCGAACAGCAAGCGCGCGAAGAAATGGTGCGCCTGGGCGCCTCATTTTTCCAACGCGGCTACGCCACCGGCTCTGCCGGCAACCTCTCGTTGTTGCTACCGGACGGCGCGCTGCTGGCGACACCCACCGGCTCCTGTCTCGGCGAGCTGCAGGCCGATCGCCTGTCTAAAGTGAGCCTAAACGGCGAGTGGCTCTCCGGCGACAAGCCGTCGAAAGAGATCAGCTTTCACCGGGCGCTGTATCTGAACAACCCGGAATGCAAAGCGGTAGTGCACCTGCATTGCACCTACCTTACGGCGCTCTCTTGCCTGCAGGGGCTGGACGTCGATAACGCCATCAAACCGTTTACCCCCTATGTGGTGATGCGTGTCGGTAAGGTGCCGGTGGTGCCCTACTACCGCCCCGGCGACGAAAGACTGGCGCAGGATCTGGCCCGCCTGGCACCAACTCACCGCGCCTTTTTACTGGCCAACCACGGGCCGGTGGTGACGGGTAAAGACCTGCGAGCGGCGGCGGACAATACCGAAGAGATGGAAGATGCGGCGCGACTGATCTTCACCCTCGGCGACCGCCCGATCCGCTATTTGACCGATGATGAAATTGCCGAATTACGGAGCTAAACCATGCCTAAATTTGCCGCCAATTTATCGATGATGTTCACCGAGGTACCATTCCTCGACCGCTTCGCCGCCGCTGCCGCACAAGGCTTCAGCGCGGTGGAATTCCTCTTTCCTTACGAGCATCCTGCCGAGTTGTTGGCCGAGAAGCTGCGCGAACACGGCTTGCAACAGGTACTGTTCAACTCTGCGCCCGGCGATGCCGCCGCCGGCGAGTGGGGGCTGGCGGCGCTACCGGGCCGCGAGCAGGATGCCCGTGCCGATATCGACCGTGCGCTGGCCTACGCCATCGTGCTCTCGTGCCCCTGTGTGCACCTGATGGCCGGCGTGGTACCTGCGGGCGCGGACCGACAGCGTTATCTCGAGACTTTTATCGCCAATGCGCGCTATGCCGCCGACGCTTTCGCGCCACACGGCATCAAGGTGCTGATCGAAGCGCTCAGCCCGCCGGTCAAGCCCGACTACCTGTTCGCCAGTCAACATCAGGTGGCGGAAGCGGTGGCGGCGATCGCAAGGCCGAACGTGTTCATTCAGTTCGATTTCTTCCACGCGCAGCTAGTGGACGGCAATATCAGCGGGCTGCTGGACATGCTGGCCGGGCGCTACGCGCATATCCAGATAGCCTCGGTGCCGGATCGCCATGAGCCTGACGAGGGCGAGCTGAATTACCCGTGGCTGTTCGACAGGCTAGATGCACTCGGCTACCAGGGCTGGATCGGCTGCGAGTACCGCCCGCGCGGCGACACCGCCGCCGGGCTCGGCTGGCTGAAGCCTTACCGCTAACGCCGCACGCCGACACCAGGAAACCGACTTTATAACAATGAAACGCACCCGTATCGCCACGCGGCGATCGCGGTGCCCAACGCTTACCCAACGAAAGGCTTTTTTCATGTCTACCTCTCTGCTGTTGCTGATTGCCGTACTCGGCGTAGTGCTGCTGTTATTGATGGTGATTAAGGCGAAGGTGCAGCCCTTCGTCGCGCTGTTGGTGGTCAGTCTGCTGGTGGCGCTGGCCAGCGGCATTCCGACCGGCGAAGTGATGAAAGTGATGACCGCCGGAATGGGCGGCGTGCTCGGCTCGGTGACCATCATCATCGGCCTGGGGGCAATGCTCGGGCGCATGATCGAACAGTCGGGCGGCGCCGAGTCGCTGGCACAGCGCTTCAGCCAGGGTCTGGGGCCGAAACACACCGTCGCCGCACTGACCCTCGCCGCGTTTATTCTCGGCGTTCCGGTGTTCTTCGACGTCGGTTTCATCATTCTGGCGCCCATTATCTATGGCTTCGCCAAGGTTGCCAAAGTGTCGCCGCTGAAGTTCGGCCTGCCGATGGCCGGCGTGATGTTGACGGTACACGTCGCGCTGCCGCCGCACCCCGGGCCGGTGGCCGCCGCAGGCTTGCTCAACGCCGACATCGGCTGGCTGACCATTATCGGACTCGCAATCTGTATTCCGGTCGGCGTAATCGGCTATTTCGCCGCCAACTACCTCAATCGCAAAACCTATCCGTTATCGATAGAGGTACTGGAACAGCTGCAGCTGGCGGCGCCGGAGCCGCGTCCGGAAGATCAAGCGCCGCTCAGCGATCGTATCAACCCGCCCGGTGCCGGGTTGGTAGCGGCGCTGATTGTCATTCCCATCGCCATCATCATGCTCGGCACCGTCTCCACCACGCTGCTGCCGGCCGGGTCGGCGCTGCGCGATATGCTGTCGCTGCTGGGCTCTCCCGCGGTAGCGCTAATGATAGCCCTGCTGCTGGCCTTCTATTTCCTGGCGCTGCGCCGCGGCTGGAGTCTGCAACACGCCAGCGACGTGATGGGTGCCGCGCTGCCGACCGCCGCCGTGGTGATCCTGGTGACCGGCGCAGGCGGCGTATTCGGCAAGGTGCTGGTGGAATCCGGCGTCGGCAAAGCGCTGGCGGAGGTGCTGACGGCCATCGGCCTGCCGCTGGTGCCCGCCGCCTTTATCATTTCGCTGGCGCTACGTGCCTCGCAGGGTTCCGCCACCGTGGCGATCCTGACCACTGGCGGCCTGTTATCTGAAGCGGTCAGCGGCCTGAATCAGCTGCAGCTGGTGCTGGTGACGCTGGCGACCTGCTTCGGCGGGCTGGGGCTTTCCCACGTCAACGACTCCGGTTTTTGGATAGTCACCCGCTATCTGGGGCTGTCGGTGGCCGATGGCCTGAAGACCTGGACGGTGCTGACCACCCTGCTCGGCCTGAGCGGTTTTCTATTCACCTGGCTGTTGTGGCTGGCGGTGTGATTTCTCTGGCATACTGAACGCCGTTGTTTTTCATCGCCTTTCATACTGTGCAGGAGCAGCAACATGACCGTAGTCAACACCGCGCCAACGCTTATCACCGAACGCCTGCGGCTGGACGCGCACATGCTGGACGATTTCGACTCGCTGGCCGCATTGTGGGCCGATCCGCAGGTGGTGCGCTATATCGGCGGCACGCCGCGCGACCGGGAGGACTCCTGGGGGCGTTTGATGCGCTACGTCGGCCACTGGGCGTTGTTGGGATACGGGTATTGGGCGGTGCGTGACAGGCAGAGCGGCGAGTACCTCGGCAGCATCGGTTTCTCCAACTTCCTGCGCGACATTACCCCGGCGCTCGATGCGCCGGAGATGGGTTGGACGTTGGTGAGCTCGGCGCACGGCAAAGGCTATGCCACCGAGGCGCTGCGGGCGGCGCTGGCCTGGGGTAAAACGCACCTGCCGGGGGAGAAAACCGTCTGCATCATCTCGCCGGAAAACCAGGCCTCGCTGGCGCTGGCGAAAAAAGTCGGCTTCAGCGAAAGCCACCGCAGCGAGTACCATCAAAACCCGATCGTCGTGATGCATTGCCCGCTTTGAATGCCTAAGCGCGTTGCACCGCCAACGCCGTCTGAATAAAGTTGTCCCGCAGCGCGTCGGCGCGTTGCGGGTTCCAGGCGATACCGACCTGCCACTCCGTCTCCTCGCCGCTAAGCGGCAGAATGTCGATGCCGGCCGGCGTGATATGGGTGATGCTGTGCGGCAACAGCGCGACGCCGACGCCAGCGGCAACCAGCGCCAGCAGCGTCTGGATATCGCCGGCCTGCTGCACCACGTTCGGCGTCAACCGGTGAGCGGCGATAAAACGCAGTGACTGATCGCTCAGCCCGCGCCCGCGTTTAGGGGTCAACTGTAGCAGCGGCAGCTGATTGAAACGCGCCATCAGATCGCCGGCCCGCAGTGCCAGCGCGCCCGGCGCGGCCAGCACCAGCCGGTCGCTCAGCAACGCCACGCCGCACAGCGGCGTAACAACCGGCAAGCGCACGAATCCCGCCTGCAACTCGCCCTGCAGCAGCAGCTGATACTGCCGCTCCGACGGCATGTCCTCCAGCCCGATGGCCACTTCGGGAAACCGTTGGCGAAAGGCGGCCACCAGCTGCGGCGCCAGATGAAAGCTGGAGAGGCCAAATCCCAGCGCCAATCGCCCCGCCTCCCCCAGCGCCACCCGCCGGGCGCGCCGCTGAAACTGCTGGTACTGCGCCACCAGCGCCTGCGCCTCCGGGTAAAGCCGTTGCCCGCCGGCGGTGAGCACCGCCCCCTGCCGGCCACGCTCGAACAGCCGAACGCCGAGCTGGGTTTCCAGCGCCTGAATTTGCTTGCTCAGCGCCGGTTGACTGATGCACAGCAGGCTCGCCGCCTGCCGATAGTTGCCTTGCTCGGCCAGCGCCACCAGGGCGCGCAGTTGTTTTATATCCATTCCATATGGTTATCGAATAGGGAATTTAATTGATTATACAGTAATCAATCCTCCTGCTGTAATCAACGCAGACCCCAACAGGAGAGAAACCATGATCCCCTCGCTACGCGCCGCCACGGTGCAATTTCAGCATCGCGCCAACGATAAGAATTACAACCTGTCGACCATGGAGCGCTTTATCGCTCAGGCGGCCGAGCAGCAGATACAGCTGCTGGCCTTCCCGGAAATGTGCATCACCGGCTATTGGCACGTGCGCCATCTGTCCGACGCCGAAGTGCGCGCGCTGGCGGAGCCGATCGCGACCAGCCCTTCTCTGGCGCGCATTCGCCCGCTGGCGGAGCGTTACAATATGGCGATCGGCGTTGGGTTAATCGAGCTGGGCGACGACGGCCGTTGCTACAACGCCTATGCCGTTTGTCTGCCGGACGGCGAGCTGCATGTGCACCGCAAACTGCACGCCTTCGAGCACCCGGCTATCGCCAGCGGCGATCGCTATACGGTATTCGACACCCCCTGGGGCGTGCGCGTGGGCGTCTTGATCTGCTGGGACAACAACCTGGTGGAGAATGTACGCGCTACGGCGCTGCTGGGCGCGGAAGTGCTGATAGCCCCACACCAGACCGGCGGCACCCATTCGCGCAGCCCGCACGGCATGAAGCCGATCCCACAGGCGCTGTGGCAACGGCGTGCGGAAGATCCGCAGGCGATAGAAGCCGCCTTTCGCGGCGAACACGGCCGCGGCTGGCTGATGCGCTGGCTGCCGTCGCGCGCTCACGACAACGGGCTGTTCTTGCTGTTCAGCAACGGCGTGGGCCGCGATGACGATGAGATACGCACCGGCAACGCGATGATCCTCGATCCTTACGGCCGCATCGTCGCGGAGACCTGGGCGGCGGAGGATCGGATGGTCAGCGCCGAACTCGATCTGACGCTGATCCCGCTCAGCACCGGCCGCCGCTGGATTTACGGACGCCGCCCCGAGCTGTATGGACTACTGACAGAACCGCAAGGCTATGAGCGCGATGCCCGCAGCGCACGCTTTTCTACGCAGCCGACGGGACACGGCGGCCGATAACAGATAAAAAAAATCCGCCCGAAGGCGGATTTTTTATCGGTGCGGCAAAGCCTGCCGCAGGTTCATGCCCGCAGGCACGAACAGGCTTAGAAGCGGTAGCCTACGCCAACGTTCCAGGTGCCAACGTCAACGCTGCGAATGCGGTTCTGCTCGTAACCAACATCCAGGGCAACGTTCTCGATTGGGTTGAACTGCAGACCGGCACCGTAGGTGAAGCCGTAGTCAGCGGTGTCGTGACGCGAAGTGCCGTTCTGAGCGTTGGTAGTGAATTTACCGTAACCCAGGCCAACCAGACCGTAGATGCTCGCCCAGTCATTGATGCGGTATGCTGGACCGGCAGAGATAGAGTTGTACTGAGCTTTGTTGTAGAAACCGTCCTGAGAACCGTCCTTTTCCAGGTGGGTAAAGGAACCGATTACGCCCAGTGGGTTGTTGTCGAACTCGTAACGGTATTTCAGGTTGAAACCGTCGGCCTTGTTAGCAACGCCTTGGAAATCGCCCTGCGCATAGCCAGCGGATACGGTGCTCTGACCAGCGAATGCGGTACCTGCGCTAACTGCTAATACGCAAGCTGCTACTGCGGAAAGACATGCAATTTTTTTCATAACCACCTCAAACGCGTTTTATTATTAAGTACATCCATTTGTTCATGCTTTGAAAATATAACAAAAATTAGCGTGAAACTCTGCCTTGAAATGAGTGTCTAATGCTTTATATCGTGTAACAGAAGATTTCAAGAACAGTGTATCTTCTTCTTTTCGCTCTATTTTCGGCCGTATTCTACGGCTTTCTGTGACAAAAATCACCTATTTAATATCCAGATAATTCTTAAGAAAAAGCGCACTTTTTGACCAAATCCGCCACATCTCATCCGAGGATCGGCGGATTTCACCGCGATGCGCGCTTTTCTCAGACAGATTTTCGCATTTCATTTACACTGCTCGCATCCCCGTTTCGACCGTTTTCTCAAGGCTGAGGAACGGCGCATAAAAGGCCCGTTAAGGATGTCGTTATCTACTTCCGGCAGAGCGCCCTCCGCGCTGCTGCCCATCTGTCTGTTAATCATCGCCATGGTGTCGATCCAGAGCGGTGCCTCCTTGGCCAAAAGCCTGTTCCCGATCGTGGGCGCGGAAGGCATCACGACGCTGCGTCTTTTCATCGGCACCCTGATTCTGTTCATCATCTTCCGTCCGTGGCGCATGCGCATCGCCGCCGGCAGCCGCTTGCCGCTGCTGATTTACGGCCTGTCGCTCGGCGCGATGAACTACCTGTTCTACCTGTCGCTGCGCACCGTGCCGCTCGGTATCGCCGTGGCGCTGGAGTTTACCGGCCCACTGGCGGTGGCCATGTTCTCGTCGCGGCGGCCGATCGACTTTCTCTGGGTGGCGTTGGCGATCGCCGGGCTGTGGTTCCTGCTGCCGCTCGGCCATGGCGTAGGCGGAATCGACCCGTTCGGTGCCGCCTGCGCGCTCGGCGCCGGCGCCTGCTGGGCGGTCTATATCATCTTCGGCCAGAAGGCCGGCGGCGATCACGGCCCCGGCACGGTGGCGCTCGGCTCGCTGATCGCCGCGTTGGTGTTCTGCCCGATCGGCGCCTGGCAAACCGGCAGCGTGCTGTTCAACATCGATATTCTGCCGGTGGCGCTGGCAGTGGCAGTCCTCTCCACCGCGCTGCCTTATTCGTTGGAGATCATCGCGCTGCCCAAAATCCCGGCGCGCACCTTCGGCACCTTAATGAGCCTGGAACCGGCGATGGCGGCGCTGTCCGGCATGCTGTTCCTCGGTGAACACCTAAGCGGCGTGCAATGGTTAGCCCTGGCGGCCATCATCGCCGCCTCCATGGGTTCCGCCCTAACCATCCGCCCCAAATCGCGTCTCGAAAGCCTTTCCTGAGCGCCCGACCCGCCTGCCCTCCGCTACGCCGGAATGCAGGCGGGTTAACTGTTTTCCTCGTGACAAGTCGGCATACTTCCCCTTAGCCTGTACCGCAGGCACTTTGGACTTTCGCTCACATGGAGAATAACAGTGATTCACAACAGCCTGTTCAACCCACGCTTCGGCCGCGGACTCGCGCCGGCGCTGGTTTCAACCCTGACAGAGTTGCGCCAATGCGACCTGCCCGAACTGGCGCCGGGGCATCATCCGATCGACGGCGACAACATCTTTATGGACGTGACGACGCTGATCACCACGCCGGCGGCGGAGAAACGCGCCGAAATGCATCAGGAGTACATCACGCTGCATCTGCTGATCAGCGGTGAAGAGCGCATCGAATACGGGCTAGCGGGCGACTGGCATCGCGAGCAACCCCATGCGGGAAATAGCGATCTTCTGCTGCTGGACATCAAACGCCACCCGCAAACGCTGCATATGACGCACGGCATGTTCGCTATCTTTTTTCAGATGGAGCCGTACAAAACCGGCTGTCTATGGCAGCGGCCGCAGCAAATCAAGAAAGCGGTAGTGAAGATCCATCACCGCCTGCTGCGGTGATCCTGCGGCATCGTCCGTAGAAAATCAGCGGCCTGGCGGGGGAGCGCAAGCGTATGAAACGGCATTGGGTGCTGCCCATCTCCGCCAGGTATTTTTTCCGGTTCTTGGAGTATGTGCGGATCGTCCAGAGCACGATCGACTCGCGGCTGAAGAAAGAACGGCGAAAGCTTTCCCGATTGCCGGTACCCGGCCACAGCTCGCTTTTGCTGGCCGCGCGTCGGCACGCTCGGCGCACCGCCTGCCACAGCGTGCGGCAGAAACCGTAGTCCAGCCACAAAATATAGTCGACCTCGCGCCACTTAATCGGCTGCGTACGGCTGTAGTTGCCGTCCAATACCCAGCCTTCGCCCGCTTCGGCCAGCGCCTGCTCAAGCCGCGTTTGGAACTCGTCATCAGGCGTTCCTTGCCACTCGGGCCGCCAATAGAGTCTGTCCATTTCGATATAGGGAACGCCAAACCGTTCCGCCAGTTGACGCGCCAGGGTGCTTTTACCGCTGCCGCTGGTGCCGACGACGTTAATTTTCATCACTCGTCAATCCAGTAAAGAACGGGGATAATTTCCCTACTGTAACTGCATCAATTACGGCTATCAATCTGAATAGGCTTAAAATTAACACCGCGATAACAAATGGATATTCTGACGAAACCGGCATGCTCAACTCGAATAAAATAACAGGAGGAAATCGTCACCAAACTAAATAGATCACCTGCAACAAAAAAATTAAAAATATAAATTAAAATCAATCACATCAACAGACATCAAAGGAAAAATTAAAATATTGCCATTAGGCTCACCCTATTTATGCAATAGCCATTCTCGTACGGCAAAAATAAACACCTCTGCTATAATTAACTCCGTAACGAAATAGGACAACGACTAATCAAGAGGATATCTGATATGAGTACCGCTAAACTGGTGAAAACGAAATCTTCTGATCTGCTGTATACCCGTAACGATCTGGACGAAAAAATCAAACTGGCCGCCATCAAGGCGCTGAACCATCAGGTCGTGCAATTCATCGATCTCTCGTTGATCACCAAACAGGCACACTGGAACATGCGCGGCGCGAACTTTATCGCGGTCCATGAAATGCTGGACGGCTTCCGTACCGCCATCATCGAGCACCAAGACACCTTCGCCGAACGCGTGGTGCAACTGGGCGGCGTGGCACTGGGCACCGTGCAGGTAGTCAACGATCAGACGCCGCTGAAAAGCTATCCGACCAATATTCACAGCGTGCAAGAGCACCTGAAAGCGCTGGCCGATCGCTACGGTGCGGTAGCGAATGACATCCGCAAGGCGATTACCGAAGTGGAAGACGAAGATACCGCCGACATGTTCACCGCCGCTTCGCGCGATCTGGACAAGTTCCTGTGGTTCATCGAATCCAATATCGAATAACGCGAAAGCGTAGTAAATCGCCCATTGTTCCGGGCAGAACAGGCTGGGCTTTGCCCGTAATGCCAGTCAGTTAAGCCTGACTGGCATTTTTTATCCCATCTTTGTGTGTTTCGTGCAGCCTCATTGCCGTAAAACTCTCTCATTTCTCTGATGCCGTAGCGAACGGCAATGGGAGGGGCCGAAGGCGCGGCCCCTGGCTCGGTCGAGGCGCGTGAGCCACATGGGGCATCTCACTTTTATCGACCGAAAATGTCACGAACGCCTGCATAAAAACGCTAACTGACAAGCATTAGGGCTTTGCCCGGCCTGTTTTCTTATGCGCGACCGTTGCATTGTACAAAAAACGGCCCATATTAAACGGTAAGGTTCCCTTGTCAGGAGGTCATGATGGCCAGCGGCTGGGCGGCGGACGGCGCCGTACAAGATCAGATCGATTCCACCGTCGACGATGCGGTGCAGCGCGCGCGTGAAGCGCTCGGGCACGGCGAGAGCGAACGCTATTGCCAGGAATGCGGGGAGCCGATCCCTGAAGCGCGCCGCAAGGCGTTGACGGGCGTGCGTTTTTGCCTCGCCTGCCAGACCGAACAAGACAAAAAACATGCCGCCACCAGCCTGTACAACCGGCGTGGCAGCAAAGACAGCCAGTTGCGCTAGCATTATCTGCTCCCCTTTTTCTCCCTTCTCGGCCCCGGTTGCACCGTCGGCGTATCATGAAAGTTAGAGTTAGTTATCAATATTGAAGCAAAAACGTTAAAGATCGGTTGTTTCACAACCAAAATTTGGTTAATGATAGCCCTGTGCACCAAGATAATTCTTACGCACCATTTTGGTGCCTCACTCTGGTGCACAACCATAACAATTCGCCTTTTTGGCACAACATCACGCACTAACTCTTTGTTTTTATAGTAGTTGAAAACATGGCACGATTTTTTCATGGCACCAACTGCAATATAAAAAATGGGTAATCCGCAACCTGTACAGGAATTCCTCTCATGAAGTCGATTTTTAAAGTCTCCCTGGCCGCACTCTCTCTGGCCTTTGCCGTAAGTTCCCACGCAGCAGACAAACTGGTGGTCGCCACCGACACCGCTTTCGTTCCTTTTGAGTTCAAACAAGGCGACAAATACGTCGGCTTCGACATCGACCTGTGGGCCGCCGTCGCCAAAGAGCTGAAGCTGGACTACACCCTGAAGCCAATGGACTTCGGCGGCATCATCCCGGCGCTGCAAACCAAAAACGTCGATCTGGCGCTGGCCGGTATCACCATCACCGATGAGCGCAAGAAAGCCATCGACTTCTCCGACGGTTACTACAAAAGCGGCCTGCTGGTGATGGTCAATGCCGACAACAACAGCGTGAAAAGCATCGACGATCTGAACGGTAAAGTGGTGGCGGTGAAGAGCGGCACCGGCTCGGTGGATTACGCCAAGCAGCACATCAAAACCAAGGATCTGCGTCAGTTCCCTAACATCGATAACGCCTACATGGAGCTGGGCACCAAGCGCGCCGATGCGGTACTGCACGACACACCAAACATCCTATACTTCATTAAGACGGCCGGCGCCGGCAAGTTCAAAACCGTAGGCGATTCGCTGGAAGCACAGCAGTATGGCATCGCCTTCCCTAAAGGCAGCGACGAGCTGCGCGAAAAGGTGAACGGCGCGCTGAAAACCCTGCGCGAAAACGGCACCTATAACGAGATTTACAAGAAGTGGTTCGGCACCGAACCTAAGTAAGCTGTGAATTTAGCAAGCTGTTAACTTAAGCACAGGGGGTCGCTTAACCCCCTGCGCTTCGTTGTATCTGATACCCACGTTTGGGATCGCCGGGAGAAATATCATGCAGTTCGACTGGAGCGCCATCTGGCCCGCCATTCCTATCTTGTTAGAGGGCGCCAAAATGACCCTGTGGATTTCGGTCCTCGGTCTGATTGGCGGCCTGATCATCGGCCTCGTCGCCGGCTTTGCCCGTACCTACGGCGGTTGGATCGCCAACCACATCGCGTTGGTGTTTATCGAAGTGATCCGCGGCACGCCGATCGTCGTGCAGGTAATGTTCATCTACTTCGCCCTGCCGATGGCATTTAGCGATTTGCGCATCGATCCGTTCACCGCGGCGGTGGTGACCATCATGATCAACTCCGGCGCCTACATCGCGGAAATCACCCGCGGTGCGGTGCTGTCGATTCATAACGGTTTCCGCGAGGCCGGCCTGGCGCTCGGCCTGTCGCGCCGCGAAACCATCCGCTATGTCATTATGCCGCTGGCGCTGCGTCGCATGCTGCCACCGCTGGGCAACCAGTGGATCATCAGCATCAAAGACACCTCGCTGTTCATCGTGATCGGCGTGGCGGAGCTGACCCGTCAGGGTCAGGAAATTATTGCCGGTAACTTCCGCGCGCTGGAAATCTGGAGCGCCGTGGCGGTTATCTATCTGATTATTACCCTGGTGCTGAGCTTCGTGCTGCGTCGTCTGGAAAGAAGGATGAAAATCCTGTGATTGAATTTAAAAACGTCTCCAAGCATTTTGGCCAAACCCAGGTGCTGCACAACATCGATTTGAAGATCGACAAAGGCGAAGTGGTGGTGATCATCGGGCCGTCGGGCTCCGGTAAATCCACCCTGCTGCGCTGCATCAACAAGTTGGAAGAAGTCACCAGCGGCGATCTGATCGTCGACGGCCTGAAGGCCAACGATCCGAAAGTGGACGATAGGTTGATCCGCCAGGAAGCCGGTATGGTGTTCCAGCAGTTCTACCTGTTCCCGCACCTGACGGCGCTGGAAAACGTCGCCTTTGGCCCGATCCGCGTGCGCGGCGCGAAGAAGTCCGATGCGGAAAAACTGGCGCGCGAGCTGCTGGCCAAAGTCGGTCTGGCGGAGCGTGCCCACCACTACCCGTCCGAGCTGTCGGGCGGCCAGCAACAGCGCGTGGCGATTGCGCGCGCGCTGGCGGTGAAGCCGAAAATGATGCTGTTCGACGAACCGACCTCCGCGCTCGATCCGGAGCTGCGCCATGAAGTGCTGAAGGTAATGCAGGATCTGGCCGAGGAAGGCATGACGATGGTCATCGTCACCCACGAAGTCGGCTTTGCCGAAAAAGTGGCGTCGCGCCTGATCTTTATCGATAAAGGCCGGATTGCCGAAGACGGCAACCCGCACGATCTGATCAACCATCCGCCAAGCCCGCGTCTGCAGGAGTTCCTGCAGCACGTGTCCTGATCCTGGCGATTTAACGGCGGGCGCACCACGCGCCCGCCGCTTTCATTCCGCACGCGTTCCCACGCCCCATCGCGCCACCTTTCCTACTATATTCATTGTTTTTTATCGTATTGCTCTTACATCCGCCGATCACAGAACGCCAAAGAGAGGAACAATGCCGCCAAACGCATACTCCCGACGAGGTTCTCATCTGCGAGAACACCTGCTTTTTCTGCTGCTGTTGCTGACCCTGAGCGTCTTCGCACCACCGTCCCTGGCGCAAAACGCGCCGCCCGCGCCCGCCGACAAGAGCGAGCAGCAGAAAGCCGCCTACGCCGCGCTGGCCGACTTGCTGCAAGACGACAAAGCGCGCGCGGAACTCATCAACCATCTGAAACAGGCCGCCGACGATGCCCCCGTCGCCGCCCCGGCAACGCCGGAAGAATCAACGCCGGCGACCCTGAGCGACAGCCTGAACTCGCTGGCGCAGGAAGGCATCGGCACCTTTAACCAGAAGCTCGGCGCGCTGCAAAAGCTGATCGATTCCGGCCCGAAGCGCGTTTTCAACCCCGCCGGCTTTTTCCGCGCGCTGGGCTATTTTTTGCTGACGGTGGCGGTCACCTTTGCGCTGTTCCACCTGATCCGGCGGCTGATCGCACCGCTGTACAAGCGCATGGGCAGTTGGGGGCACAACGCGCGGCTGCAGCGCGGCCCGTGGTATAAGCGCCCCGCCGCCATTCTCGGCGCTTTCGCCGTCGATCTGCTGGTGTTGCTGCTGGCGCTGGCGGCGGGCAACCTGTTCTCCCGCCACGTCCACGCCGACAGCGCCACCATTCTGCGGCTGCAGACCCTGTTTCTCAGCGCCTTTGCGGTGATTGAATTCTTCAAAGCGGTGCTGCGGCTGATTTTCGCCCCCAACTTCGACTATCTGCGCCCCTTCCCCTTCAGCGACCAGAGCGCGCGCTACTGGAACACGCGCCTCGCCTGGCTCAGCGGGCTGATCGGCTACGGCCTGATGGTGGTGGTGCCGGTGGTGGCGGTGCAGATCAGCTACCCGGCCGCCGCCGCCGTCAACCTGGTGGTGATGCTGGCGCTGACGCTGTATGCCATCTGGCTGATCCTGCACAACCGCAAGCCGATACAGCAACAGATCAACCTGCTGGCCGAACGGTCGATGGCGTTTTTCAGCGTGATCCTGCGTGGCCTGGGGCATATCTGGCATCTGCTGGCGATCGCCTATTTTCTGGTGTTGTTCGTGCTGTCCCAATTCGACATCGGCAACAGTCTGCGCTTTATGATGAGCGCTACGGTGAAAAGCCTGCTGGTAGTCGGCGTCGGCGCTCTGCTGTCCGGCATGCTGACCCGCTGGATTTTCCGCCGCATTTCGCTGCCGACCGACGTCAATCTGCGCTATCCGATGCTCGAGCGGCGCATCAACTCCTACATCCCCAATGGGCTGAAGATACTGCGGGTAATGGTGGTGCTGGCGGTGACGCTGTTCCTGTTCGACGCCTGGCACCTGATCAACCTGTACCAGTGGGCGGGCAGCGAAAATGGCCAACGGACGCTCGGCGGGCTGGTGCATATCCTGCTGATCCTGTTGATCGCCGTCTTCAGTTGGACGCTGATGGCCAGCATCATCGAACACCGCCTGGCGCTGGAACTGAGCAACGGCGTCCGGCCGAGCGCGCGCGAACGCACGCTGCTAACGTTGTTTCGCAACGTGCTGGCTATCGTTATCAGCACCATCACCGTGATGATCGTGCTGTCGCAGGTGGGGCTGAACATCGCGCCGCTGCTGGCGGGCGCCGGCGCGCTGGGGCTGGCCATCAGCTTCGGTGCCCAGACGCTGGTGAAAGACGTGATCACCGGCGTGTTCATCCAGTTCGAAAACGGCATGAACACCGGCGAATACGTCACCGTCAGCGGCATTACCGGCACTGTGGAGCGCATGACTATTCGCTCGATCGGCCTGCGCGACGACTACGGCGTCTATCACATCGTGCCGTACTCCTCGATCACTACGCTGGCCAACTATGCGCGAGAATTCGGGGTATACCGCGCCAACTACACCGTCAGCCGCGACGAGGACATTGATCGGGTCAATGAGGTGCTGCATCAGGCCGTCGCGGCGCTGAAGCAAGATGAACAGGTGAGGCATTTCCTGATTGGCGAGCCGGTCTTCAACGGTGTGGTGGCGCTGGGCGACCGCTCGTTCACCACCCGCGTGACGGTGCGCACGCAGGCGCTGAAACAGTGGGTGGTGCAATACGCCCTCGATCGGCTGGTGAAAATCCATTTCGATCGGGCCGGCATCGGCATGCCACAGCAGGCGATGCAGATCTCCCACGCGCCGCAGCCGCAGGAAGAACAGACGCCGCCTGCCGCGCCCCGAGACTAACGCCCGCGCCCGCAGGGCTGGGCGGCCAGGAAGGTCGCCACGTCCCGCCGGTAGGCGTCGTATTGCACCGAACGCGGGGCAAACAGCCCCACCACGTTGATCAGCCACGGATGGCGAGCGAACAGTGGTTTAATCATCACGTGGTCGGCTTCGTCGATGCGCGTCACCGTCAACAGCGAGTCCGGAATCGTCTGCCGATAAACGCGCTCGGTTTCGTCCGCGTCAACGTTGACGTCGCGCCCGCCCAGTATCAGATGCACCGGCGTTTTGAAATTCCGCAATCCCACGGTCGCGTCGCTGGCCATGTTAGCGCGAATAAAGCGCCAGCGGTCGGCGCTCAATGCGGCGGCGGCGCCATACTCGCGGCGATACTGGGCGTAGCCGTCCGGTTGCTCGAGCAGCGTCTGGATATGGCGCCAGTACGCTTCGCGCGTCCGGATCTGCGCTTCATCTTCCCCCGCCGCCGCCATCGCCGCGCGGGTGTTGTAACGCCCCTGCCGCAGCCAGTTGATCGCCGGCGCCAGCGTCAGCGTGAAGGCGATGTCGGGGCGCAAACGCGCCACCTCCGGCATCACCCACCCCGCCTGGCTGGTGCCCCATAACCCCACGCAGCGCGCATCGAAGCGCCCGTCCCGCCGGGCCCAATCGATGATATCGGCGGTTTCCCGCGCGCGATCTGCCATGGTCTGATGCAGCCAGTTGCCGCTGGAGCCGCCAACGCCCGGCTTATCGAAGGATAAAACCGCGTAGCCCTGCTGCGTCATCGCCTCCCAAATGCCGTAATAGCCTTCATCGCGGCTGGCGTTGGCCGGCCCATCGCCATGCACGAACACCACGACGCCGGGCTTGACCGGCGCATGCTGCGGCAGCACCAGCGTGCCGGTCAGCCGGTTGCCGCCGGCCGTCACCACGACGGGTTCGGTGATAAAGTGGAAATCGTTGACGTAAACGATCCAACCGAATACCGACAAGAGCAGCGCCACGCTGTATAACCCTATTCTGTGCACGTCGCCTCCTCGCAGCGTCTCTCCATCAATAGCCAGTCGGCCTGGCCGAACAGTAACCCCAGCAAGGCATAATGCTCTTCGCGTCGCACCTGAAAACCGCAACGCCGATACAGGCGCTGCGCATCCACGTTGCGCCGGCTGACGTGCAGGCTCAGGCGCCGGCCCGCGCCTTGCCCGGCAGCGTAGTCGTTCATCCACTGCAACAGCCGCTTGCCCACTCCTTTGCCGCGCTGATTCTCGGCCACTGCCAGGTAGGAGAGATACAGCTCATCGGCCGCCGGGGTGTGCCGCAACAGCGACATTTGCAGATACAGACGCCAAACGTTCCACCAACCATAGCGGCGACACAGACGCCAAATCGGCAAGGTGCGCGGACGTAGCCCGGCGTTACTCTCGCCATCGGCCGCATTGAGGGCAAAGGCCGCCACCAGCTGTTCATCCTGCTTCACCACGAAGCTGCGCTCCCGGCTGCCGCTCTGCTGCCAACGCCACAGCCGATAGAACAGACACCACTGAAGGCGGGTGCTCAGACGGCGCGCTCGCTGGAACTTGTCGCTGAACGCGGCGTAGATCAGCGCCGCCGTTTGCCGGCGGTCAGCATCTCGGTACGGCTCAATGTGCAGCATATCAACCTCAACTAGGGATGCCGGTAGAGCAGCTGTTCCAACAGCCGCACCGGCGTGCTCTCCTCCGGCGCAGGCGACGTAAAGATCGCCTGCCGCCAGGCCTGACTTTCGATCACGTCCAGCACCAGCTGCGCGAGCGGCAACGGCGCTATCGCCGCCGCGATGTCACCGGTTTGCTGAGCCTCGGCGATAACCGTCGCCAGCGCCTCAATCAGCTGTCGCTGGTTAGCGCCGAACGGCTCGGCCAAGGTCGGGTTGCGCGCCACCTCCGCCACGATCTCAGCCGACAGCTGCACATTGGCCGGCTCGGCGACAAAAGCGTGATAGGCGGTGAAAAAGGCCGACAGCGCCTGCTTCGGCCGCTTTCTGTCGGCCCGCAATCCAGCGGCAAACTCGGCGAATACGCCGTTTTCCAGCAGCGCTATCTCGCCGATCAACGCCTCCTTGCCGGAAAAGTGGTTATAGAGGTTGCCGACGCTGACGCCCGCCGCCTGCGCGATATCCCGCATGCTGGTCTGGTGAAATCCCTTATGGGTAAAGCTGCGCAGCGCGGCCTCGACAATCTTTTCTCGGTTTCCCATCGGCAACTCCCGAAACGGTGAAGGGGGCGCCTGGCGCCATCGAATATACATGAACGAACGTTCGTTCATATTTCAGGATAGCATAGGCCGGTAAAATTGAACCGCGGCTCAACGGCGTGCGAATCAGCGGGAAGATAAAAACGCCGCCCCCGTTTTCGGCGGGCGGCATGATGAAAACTCAGTGCAGCGCGTCGCCCTGCTTCACCGACGTAAACGCCTGCATCAGTTTCACGACGTCGTGCATGCCGATGTTGACCTGGTTGATCACTTCCCCGGCATCGTGGGTCAGCGCCACGCCGCCGCCGGCCTGCTCTACGCAGGTTGCCATGCCGGCAATCGCCGCCGCCACGCCTTGCTGGATAGATTTGGTCATGCGCTCGATCTCGGTCGCCGCCTTTCGCGACTGTTCCGCCAGCGTGCGCACTTCGTTGGCCACCACGGCAAAACCGCGCCCGTGCTCACCGGCGTGGGCGGCTTCGATCGAGGCGTTAATCGCCAGCAGGTTGGTTTGGGAGGCGATTTTACGAATGGCTTCGACGATGGTGCCGATCTGCTGAGAACACTTGCCCAGCTCGGTGACCACGTCCGAGGTTTCGCGCGCTGCCGCTTCGACCTGCTGCATACCCTTCACCGCCTGTTGAACAATGACTGCGCCCTGCGCCGCCTGCCGATCGGTATCGAGCGACAGATGATGCGCGTTGCGCACCATTTCTTCTTCATGCTGCTGCTGTTGCATCAGCCGGGTGATGTCCTGGGCAATCTTTACCACCTTCACCACCTGGCCTTCGTTGTCGAGGATCGGGTTGTAGCTGGCCTCCAGCCATACCCGTTCGCCGCGCCGATTGAGGCGCTCAAAACGCCCGGTTATGAACTCGCCGCGCGCCAGGCGCTGCCAGTGTCGCCGATAATCGTCGGAAGCGGCGAACTCCGGTGGGCACAGCACCGCATGCGACTGCCCGCACGCCTCTTCCAGCCGATAGCCCATCAGCGCCAGCATGTTGTCATTGGCGCTGACAATGGTGCCCTGCGGCGTGAAAGAGATCATCGCCATCGAGCGATTCAGCGCCGCCAGCAGGCTGCGGTGTTCCTGCGCCTGGGTCACGCGCTCGGTCACTTCGCTGGCGATCTTGACGATTTCCACCACCTTGCCCTGTTTATTCAGCACCGGCGCGTAGGTGCCCTGCAGCCATACCGCCTCGCCGTTTTTCGCAATGCGTTTTATGGTGTCCGTGATGGGTTGGCCCTTATTCAGCGTCTCCCAATGTTTGCGGTACAGCGGGCTGGCGACATAGTTCGGATCGCAGAAAATACGGTGATGCCGGCCAATCACGTCATCGCGTTGAAATCCCAGCGTACTGAGGAAAAGATCGTTGGCGCGCAATACCGTGCCGTCCGGCGAGAATACAATCATCGGAACGGCGTGCTCTATCGCGCTCAGCTCGGCGCCTTTGTGGGTAGTTAACTGACTGAATCGTAACAGCATAAGGTGTAGTCCTTGTGGCAGAGGATGGCGCTTTTCTTATTTTTGCCTGGCCACATGCCGCGCCCACACGCAGACGTGCCATCGCGGAAGGAGCGGGCAGCGCCGTTCCTTCTGGTCATTGCTATTAACCGGATTAAATTTATTTATTCAGTAAAGTAATTATTCGAATTTAAATAAAACAACAACCTAAGATTTTTATTATTAAACCCGTATTGAGAATAACGTAAGTGATGAAAATTGAAAGGTAAAATGCGGATTTTTGTCGGCGCCGGCAGGATAACCGGCGCCGGAAGGATTAACGCCAGCGTTCGGCCGCCCAAGCGGCCTGTTGCTCGGCGTCATGGAAGGTCCAGGCGACAAAGCGGCTGATCTTCTGCCCTTGCGCCATCTCGATGGTGCGCACCTCGGCAGCACCCGCCACTTTCAACGCATGGTAGATGGCAGGCAGCGTGGTGTTTTTCGAAATGAGCGAGGTAAACCACAGGCAGTTGTTGGCTTTGCCGACGCTTTCTTCCACCATCTTGCGCACGAAGGCTTCTTCGCCGCCTTCGCACCACAGCTCGTTGTTCTTGCCGCCGAAGTTTTGCACCGGTTTGTCGGCCACTTCCCCTTTGCCCAACTTATGCAGCTTGCGGCGGGTACTGGCGCGCGCTTCCTGCTCAGACGCATGGAACGGCGGGTTGCACAGAGTGGCGTCGAATTTCTCGGCAGCGCCGATGATGCCGCTAAAAATCAGCTCAGGCTGTTTTTGCAGCCGCAGACGCACACTGTTACGCAGCGTCGGGTTCATCTCGACGATCATCTTGGCCGAGTTGAGCGACACCGGATCAATTTCAGACCCGGTGAAACGCCAGCCGTATTCGCGCAGACCGACGATCGGATAAATGCAGTTGGCGCCGACGCCGACGTCGAGGATCGCCACGCCCTTGCCGCGCGGGATCTCGCCGCCGTTGCTGGTCGCCAGCAGATCCGCCAGGTGGTGCAGATAATCGGCGCGGCCGGGGATCGGCGGGCACAGGTAGTCCGCCGGAATATCCCAGTGTTCGATGCCGTAAAAGTGTTGCAGCAACGCACGGTTAAGCATTTTCACCGCCGCCGGATCGGCGAAGTCCACCGAGACATCGCCCCAGGCGTTCGGTTTCACGAACGGCGCCAGCGCCGGGCAGCTGGCGATCAGCGCCGGGAAGTCGTAGCGCGAACGATGACGGTTGCGCGGATGCAGGCCGCTTTTCTGCTGCGGGAAGGTTTTCTTTTTTTCCACCGTGACGGGCTCTCTTGAAGGTATTTCCGGCGCGTAAGATAACACATCCCGCCCGCGATGGCGCAGCGGCGGGAAACCCGGCACAATGAAAACTTCCTCGATTGCCACAGGGTCCCCCATGAGCCGTGAATCTCGCTACTATTATGAACCCGCCGCCGGCCACGGCCTGCCGCACGATCCGCTGAATGCCATCGTCGGCCCGCGCCCCATCGGCTGGATATCTTCCCGCAGCGCCGCCGGCTTGCGCAATCTGGCGCCCTACAGCTTTTTCAACTGCTTCAACTATCGCCCGCCGATCATCGGTTTCGCCAGTACCGGCTGGAAAGACAGCGTGGCGAATATCGTGGAAACCGGCGAGTTCGTCTGGAATCTGGCAACGCGTCCGCTGGCGGAAGCGATGAACAACAGCGCCATCAACCTGCCGCGCGGCGAGGACGAGTTCGCCTTCGCCGGCGTCACGCCGCTGCCCGGACGCCGGGTCAACGCCGAGCGCGTGGCCGAAAGCCCGGTAAACTTCGAATGCCGGCTGACCCAGTGCATTCAGCTGCAAACCGCCGCCGGTGAACAGGTGGAAACCTGGCTGGTATTGGGCGAAGTGGTGGCGGTTCACCTCGATCCGGCGCTGCTGGACGAACACGGCGTCTACCAAACCGCCGCTGCCGAACCTATCCTGCGCGCTGGCGGCCCAACCGCCTACTACGGCATTTCCGAACAGCAGCGTTTCGATCTGACGCGCCCGACGCGCTGATCGTCCCCCCGTTTATGCTGAAGATGAACGGGGGAGTTAATAATCAAAAAATCTGAATAAAACTATCAACACTCTCCGATTTCATCCCGCCTGTCACTGCGCAATAATCCTCCCATCGAAAGGCAACATCCTTTCTCCCTAATTCAATTTGACAGGAATGACGAACATGAAAACCATCAAAACTTTTGCTGCTGCTATCGCCCTGGCCACCGTTTCTTTCACCACTTTCGCCGCTGAACACGTCAGCGCCCAGGATGCCGCCCAATTCGAGAAAGCCGGCGTAATCGTCGCCAGCGGCGCGACCGACCTGAGCAGCCTGAAGTCTCAGTTGGCCGCCAAAGCCGATGCGGCAGGCGCCAAGGCTTTCACCATCACCTCCACCAGCGGTAACAACCTGATGCACGCGACCGCGGTTATCTACAAATAATCATCTCCCCAGACGTCAAAAAGCCCGCCGGATATCACCCCGACGGGCTTTTTTTATGTTCAAGCGCATTAGCGCTGAATGGGTACGACAGCGAGTTTCCTGCCGTCCGCTTTGCCCCCCCTCCACGCGTAAACGAACCGGGCAATGCTGCCGAAAACAGGCAGAAACCCTGTATTCAATGGGGTTTGCAGGGAGACATGAGCACACATCTTTTTACTACCCCATTGCTGGACTAACGGGAGAGGATGATTATCATGTTACGCAGACTACAGATGCAGAGAGCGTTGTATGCAACATATCATTGAAGGTTTCCTCAGTTTCCAGAAAGAGATTTTCCCTCAGCGGAAGGAACTCTTCCGCAGCCTGGCCTCCAGCCAAAATCCTAAAGCGCTGTTTATCTCCTGTTCTGACAGCCGTCTGGTGCCCGAACTGGTGACACAGCAAGAACCTGGGCAACTGTTCGTTATCCGTAACGCCGGTAACATCGTCCCTTCCTTTGGCCCGGAGCCGGGTGGGGTTTCTGCGACGATCGAATACGCAGTGGTGGCGCTGGGTGTGACTGATATCGTGATCTGCGGCCACTCGAACTGCGGCGCCATGAAGGCTATCGCGTCCTGCCAGTGCCTCGATCCCATGCCTGCCGTTGCACACTGGCTGCACTACGCAGATGCGGCAAAAGCGGTGGTTGAGAAAAAAACCTGGAATAGCGAAACAGACAAAGTTAACGCTATGGTTGAAGAGAACGTTATCGCCCAGCTAAATAATATCAAAACCCACCCTTCTGTCGCGGTCGGTCTGCGCAACAGCGGGCTGCGCCTGCACGGCTGGGTGTACGACATCGAAAGCGGCGAAATTCGTACGCTGGATAGAAACACTAAGAGCTTCGTCTCCCTGGCCGATAATCCCGACGTCTATTTCGAATAAAACAACGCCCGGTTTTAATCATTAAATAAAATCCACGCAGCCGCGTGGATTTTATTGTCAGCCTTAAACCAAGCGTGCCTCTATCGCCGCAGCGAAGTCGCGGCACATCCGTTCGTCACCGTCGGCGTTGTCCGCCAATACCGTCTCGCCATCCACCACCCGAATGCGCGCCTCCAAATCGAAATCCGCCGGCGGCTGCGGGCGCGTGGCGGCGGCGGCCATCGTCTGCTGCGCCTCGCGCCACGCCTGCGCCACCGTCTGGTTACAGGCCTGCGCCAGATAGTCCGGGTTGAACCCTTCACCGGTCAGGCTGCGCAGCGTGTCGTCATGGCTGACGCTGTTGCCCGGCAGCCAGTAATGCCGCGCCAGATCCGGGCCGATGGCCGGGTTATCCGTCAGGTAACCGTCGCGCTGCAGGAAGAACTGGCGGGTTTGCTCCACCGCCATCATCGCCAGCAGATAGCCCTGGTAAGAGCAGGCGGACTCCAGCGACAGCAGATGCGGGATCGCCAGCGTCGGGCGCGGGCTGCCGCTGATGCCGAGGATCTTTTGCTCAACCTCGCGCGCCAGCGCGGTGATGGCTTCCGGCGTGCGCTGCTCGTCATCCCACTGATACAGCGCCCACTCGAAGTACGGCACCAGCAGAATATGGCGTTCGTTGAACGCGCGCATCGGCTGGCGCGCCGCGATGCCGGCTTTAATCAGCGCGTCGGGCACCGCTTCGCCGGCGGCGTTTTTCGCATAGCGTTTCAGCCAGTCGGCGTCGTCCAGCAGGCTGTCGCAGAACATTGACTGGGTTTCGGCATAGGCCATCGAGGTCGGTGGGAACTCCTGCGAGAAGCACGGCGCATTCTGGCGAATGTTGGCGAAATGCGCCGCGTGGCCGCCCTCGTGAAACAGGGTATTAAGCCCGTAAGCGCCGCTGCCCACCTGCCCCGGCTGCGCCAGGCTGGTGAAGTTGATGCGCGCCGGCACCCATTCTCCCTGACGCACAAACGGCGGCACCGGGCCGTGCATAAAACCGTTCTCATACTTGCCTTTGCGCACCAGCAGATCGAGGTTCATCTCGGCGCCGCCAAAACCGATGTGCAGGCGTTTGAAGCTGTCAACCCAATGCTCCAGCGAACGAGAAAACGGGAAGTAAGGATCCAGTTGGCGGGTAACGTCACCGGCGCTGGCGAAGCGCACGTTCCACGGCTCCAGCGCCTGGCTGCCCTTGTCGGCCGCCAGCTGCTGCAGACTGCGCGCGTTGGCCTCGCGGGTTTCCCGCTCGAAGCGATCCAGAATGACGAACAGCTGCTCCGGCGTCATGCGCTCGGTCTTGTTCACCTTGTAGTCGAAATAGTTGCGATAGCCCATCTGGCGCGCAAAGCGGTTGCGCAAGCCAATCAGCTCAGGCAGACCGTTATGCAGGAGCCATTGTTCCAGATCGCGCAGCGCCTGCTGCGAACTGTGGCGGTAGTCTTCATTCGGATTGGTCGCCTGATTGGTCAGCAGCTCGCCGAGCGAGGCCGCCACCCGCCGGCCGTCGGCGTTCAGGTGCGTGACCTGATAGCCCTTGCGGCGCGAGTAGAGATCGGATTCGGCGTGGATGATCTGATCCAACAGCGCCTGCGCCTGCGGATCTTCAATGGCATTACAGTCGAAGAAACGCAGCCAACCTTGCAGGCCATGGATCAGCGCATCGCGCTGATCCTCCTGCGGCTGCGCTGCCAATCCGGCCAGTAGATTGCGGATCTCCGCCAGCCGGCGCGGTTCGGCGATAAAGCGCTTATAGGCGCTTTCCGCGGCGGAAAAGCGCGCCGACACGTCGTCACCGCCGGTGCCCATGTAGTTTTGCCAGAACAGCTCTTCTTTGGCGCGGTGTACGTCGAGGTAATCCTGGTTCAATTGATTGAAGTAATCGAGAGCCTGTTGCATAACCGTCCTTCTCAGCCGATGAGGAAATATCCCAGTATAGTCGCGCTTAGGCCTGATGCAGGCGTTTCAGCCCCTGCTCCAGCGTCTCGCTCTCGCCGGCGGCCACCAGGCAACAGGCGATCTGCCGCTGAATGGCCTGCGGGATCGCCACCTCACCCGCCAGGCAGCGCTCGATCCAGCGTGCGGTGGTTTCCGCGTCTTTCGCCGCCGGCAACATCGGCGTTTCATCCTGCAAGGTGCGCTCCAGCAATATGCGCTGTTCGCCGCCGACGATATGGTGAATCTGCGGGCAGCGCAGCGGGTTGGCGTAGGCTTCGCCTTCCGTGCCGTGCATCAACAGCCCGCGGGCGCCGATCTGGCGGAAAAACGACGCCACCCGGCCGACATACTCCGGGTGTGAGACGCTGGCGAGGCGCAGCGCATCCTGTTCGCCGAACGGCGTCGCCAGCTTGGCCAGCGTATGGGCGCTGTTGCGCACCCCCATGCGCCAACGCAACCCGAGCTGCCGCGCCAGCGGCGCCGACAGCGCGGAAACCGGCATGAATACCGCCTCGCCGTTATCGAGACGCTGCTGGGCGTGAACGGCCTGTTCCGACCACGGCAGCCCCATGGCGCGGAAAATCTCGGCGCTGGTCACGCGGGTGCTATCGTCCAGCACGCCGTGCACCACCACCGGCAGGCCCACTTTCGCGAGCAGCAGCGCCAGCAGCGGCGTCAGATTGGCCTGCTTGCGCGCGCCGTTGTAACTCGGCAGCACCACCGGTAATGGCCGCCCCTGCGGCGCCTGCAACGACAAGACCTGCTGCTGCATCGCCTGGTAGAAGCCCAGCATTTCCTCTTCGGCTTCCCCCTTGATGCGCAGCGCGATCAGAATGCCGCCCAGCTCCAGTTCGGGGACCTCCCCGGCCAGCATCGCCTGATACAGCTGAAAAGCGGTCTGCCGGTCCAGGTCGCGCGCATGGTTTTTGCCGCGGCCTATTTCTTTGATAATTTTGGTGTAATCCATCCGAAGGTTCCCTCAGCTCACTCTTCGGTTAGCATACCCTATCCGCGCCGCCGCTCAACCTCCGCCGCCAGCCGCCGCTGCGCGTCATCGCCCTCGCGCAACCCGGCGATCACCCCGTCGGCATCGTCGGCGTTGCGGTTTTGGCTCATCTTCCATTTGCCTTCGCGCCGGGTGACAGCGATCTCGATACCGACAATGCCTTTTAGCTGCGCGGCGATGTAATTGGCCGGCGCGTCGTCGAGCCGCCAGGGCGCCGGGCGGCGCCCTTCCTGCTGCGCGGTCAGATCGATCAGCTGGCGCCGCAGCCAGACCGGGTCGTCCATCACCGTCGGCACGCCATACAGCTGTACCACGCTGTAATTCCAGGTCGGCACCACCTTGCCGGTCTGGCGCTTGCTCGGGTACCAGCCGGGCGACACATAACCTTCCAAGCCCTGAAAAATCACCAGGCATTCCGTTGCGTGCTGCAGCCTGCGCCAGTGCTCGTTGGCGCGCGACAGATGCGCCCGCAGCCGCAGCTGCCCCTGTTCGACATCGGCCAGAAACGGCAGCGGATCGGCCGTCAATCCCTGCTCGCCGTGGCTGACCAGCAGCCCCAGCGGGTGGGCACGCACCAGCGCCAGCTGGGCGTCCAGATCGTCTTCGCGAAATGCGGCAGGTTGAAACATCAGTGTGGCTCCTTACGCTCTCTCATGATGACGACAGTAAAGCATCCGCCGGCGGCCTACTTAAGATCCGCTTTCTGACTATTTCGATTGATCCGGTTTAACAAGATCAGGGCAATGCCCATCGCCACCAAATTACAGAGCATCGCGCCGGCAAAGGCTTGCGCATAGCGTTCCGCCGCGCCGCCGTTCGCCAGCAGCGGCACGAAACCGACGCCGCTGACCACGATGCCCAACGCGCCCCCCACCTGCTGCACGGTGGCAACTAACCCCGCCGCCATGCCTGCCTGCCGCTCCTGCGCCAAACCGAGCACCAGATTCAGCAGCGGCGTCATGCTCAGCGCCTGACCGAACCCCAGCACCACCAACCCCGGCAGCAACCGCAGCGGATGCGCCAGCACTGCGCCCCACAGCGCCTGCGCCATCAGCAGCGCCAACCCGGTAGCGTAAATCGCCACCCCTGCGCTCAGCGCACGGTTGCCCCAGTGCCGCGTCAGCCGGGGCGCCAGCATCGACGCCAGCATAAAGGCCGCGCTGGCCGGGGCGAACAGGCTGCCCGCCTGAAAAGGCGTGAGCCCCGCCCCCGCCTGCAGCAGCAGCGCGAAGCACAAGAAAAAAGAGGAGGCGGTGGCATAAATCGCCAGCACGACTGCCATGCCCGGCGCGAAGCCCGCCTGACGGAACAGCGCCGGATCGAGCACCGCGTCGTCGCCGCGCCGCGCCAGACGGCGCTCCCAGCGCAAAAATCCCCACAGCGTCAACAACGCCAGCGCCAGCATCGGCGCTATCCACCATGGCCAGCCGCGCGCCGGCCCCTCCAGCAGCGGCAGCAGCAACAGCGACAGGCCGGTCGCCGCAAGCCACAGGCCAACGCCATCCAGCCGCTGTGCCTGCGCCACCCGCGATTCGGGAATCCGCCGCGCCGCCCACAGCGCCAGCGCGCCGATCGGCAGATTGATCAGAAATATCATGCGCCAGCCGCTGCCGAACAGGTTGGCCTCGATGATGAATCCGCCGAGGATCTGGCCGAAGATCGCCGCCAGCCCCAGCGTCATGCCCAGCCAGGCGAAGGCGCGCCGCCGCTGTTGCGGCTCGTACAGCACCCGCATTAAGGCATAGATTTGCGGGAACAGCAGCGCCGCCGCCGCCCCCTGTAGGATACGCGCCGCGATCAGCAGGTTGAGCGATCCCGCCAGCCCGCACAACAGGGAACTCAGCGTGAATCCCAGCATGCCGAGGCTGAACAAACGCCGCCGCCCAAAACGATCCCCCAGGCGCCCACCGGCGATCAACAACACCCCGAACGCCAGTTCATAACCGGCGACGATCAAACCGACACCGGCGAAATCGGCGGCGAACTGCCGCTGGATCACCGGCGCCGCCACGTTGACCACAAACAAATCGAATACCGTGACGAAGCCGCCCAACAGCAGTACCGGCAGGCCAGGCAATGCTCGCCGTTCACGAGATAATGAATGTTCCATACCACCTCCAGAAATTATAATGGTTGCAGTATGGAACAGGGTTTAAACTGTTACTATATAGTCAGTTATACTATTACTTATAGCAACAGGACGGTCGCCATGCCCCCACGCACCCTCGAGCGTACCCGCCACGAACTGGCGGATTTTCTACGTCAAAAGCGAGAACAGCTGTCGCCGGAGGCGGTCGGTTTACCGAGCGGCAGCCGCCGCCGCACGCCGGGATTACGGCGCGAGGAGGTCGCGGCGCTGGCCGGCGTCGGCCTCACCTGGTACACCTGGCTGGAACAAGGCAGGGAAATCAATGCATCGGTGGCGTTTTTGGAAAACCTGGCGCGGGTGCTGCAGCTTGACGCCGCCGGCCGCTACCACCTGTTTTTATTGGCGCATCAGCGGCCGCCGGTGCCGGTCGGCCATCAGTGGTGCCAGGTCTCGCCGTTGGTGAGGCGCCTGCTGGACGACCTGACGCTGCGGCCGGCCTACGTCATGAATCTCAGTTGGGACATCATCGCCTGGAATCCGGCGGCGCAGCGGCTGTTCGCCATCGCCGATCGCCCGGCGGAAGAGCGCAATATGCTGTGGATGCTGTTTGCCGATCCGCAGCTCAATGAACGCCTGTTGGAGTGGCGGGCGCAGGCGCCGCAGATCCTGGCCAGCTTCCGCCGCGACTATGCCCGTGCGCCGGAGGATGAGGTAATGCGCCAACGGGTACAGGCGCTGGAGCGAGTGTCGCCGCAGTTCCGCCAGCTCTGGCGGCAACACGATATTCACGGGCGCTGCCAGGGACGACGCAGCTTCACCATCCCGGAAATCGGCGCGGTCACCTTTGACCACGCCTCTTTCATCGTTGACGAAGAGAATCACCTGCGGCTGGTGATGTACAGCGCGCTGCCGGGCGAACCGGCCAGCGCGGCGTTTGAAGCGCTGCTGCGCGAGGGTTAGCGGCGGCTGTCGAAAATGAGCTTGCAGGCCAGCCCGGCGAACACCCCGCTCAGCAGGTAGTTCGGCCAGCGGGCACTGAAGCGGCGGCCGGCGAAGCGGCTTTTCATGCCGCTGACCGCCAGGATCACCCCGCCGTTAATCAACAACCCCACCAGATTCAGCACCGTCGCCAGCGCCAGCATCTGCACCACCACCGAACCTGAACGCGGATCGATAAACTGCGGGAACAGTGCCAGCACGAACAGCGCCATTTTCGGATTGAGGATATTGGTGAACAATCCCTGGCGGAAGATGCGCGCCGTCGGCACCGCCTGTAACCCGGCGGAAGCCTGCAAACTGCTGCCGGATCGCAGCGTTTTCCACGCCAGATAGAGCAGATAGGCGGCGCCCAGCATTCTCACCGCGTCGTAGGCCAGCGGCACGGCGACAAACAGTTGCGACAACCCCAGCGCCGCCGCCAACGCGTGGCAATACGTGCCGAGCTGAATGCCCGCCAGCGAAGCAAAACCGGCGCGCCGCCCCTGGCTGACGCTGCGCGAAGCGATCAGCAGCATATCCGGGCCGGGAGTCAGCGCCAGCGCCACGCAGGCACCGGAAAACAACAACAGCGTTGCGGCATCAATCATGAATCACCTGATAAGAAGATGGACGGGAATGGAGCATCCATCATAGCGACGCCGACGTGGCTTGTCAGCGTCGCTCGCGTCAGATCACCCACAGATCGAGATACTCGTTGACCGGCATCTGCGCCAGCCGCTGCCGGTCCAGCGACACCTCGAGAATGCGCTGCTGCTGCAGGGCCGGGAACTGGCGCGCCAGGTTGGTTTTGAACTTCTCTATCAGCAATGGAATGCCCTCTTCACGCCGCCGCGCATGGCCGACAGGGTACTCCACCGCCACCTCATCCAGGCGGCTGCCGTCGACAAACTCTACCGTCAGCGCATTGGCGATCGAACGCTTTTCGGGATCGTGATAATCGCGGGTGAAGGCGGGATCTTCATGGCAGTGGATCTTGCCGCGCAACGCGTCGATACGCGGATCCTCCGCCACTCGATCTTCATAGTCCGCCGCCGTCAACCGGCCGAACAGCAGCGGGATCGCCACCATATACTGAATGCAGTGATCGCGATCCGCCGGGTTATCCAGCGGCCCCTGTTTGTCGATAATGCGCAGGCAGGCCTCGTGGGTGCGAATGCTCACCCTGGCGATGTCGGCGGCGGTTTTACCGGCAGCCTGCATCTGGCGGTGCAGCGTCATCGCCGCCTCCACGGCGGTCTGGGCATGGAACTCCGCCGGGAACGAAATTTTAAACAGCACGTTCTCCATCACGTACGCGCCGTACGGCCGCTGGAAGCGGAAAGGCTTGCCGTTGAAAGAGACGTCGTAGAATCCCCAGGTGGGCGCCGTCAGCGCCGAGGGATAGCCCATCTCGCCGGTGGCGGCCATCAGCGCCAGCCGCACCGCGCGGGCGGTCGCATCCCCCGCCGCCCAGGATTTACGGGTGCCGGCGTTCGGCGCGTGGCGATAGGTACGCAGCGACTGCCCGTCCACCCACGCCAGCGACACCGCGTTCAGGATCTCCGCCCGGCTCAGGCCGAGCATCTGCGCCACCACCGCGGTGGACGCCACCTTCACCAGCAGCACGTGATCCAGCCCCACCCGGTTGAAGGCGTTTTCCAGCGCCAGGCAGCCCTGGATCTCGTGTGCCTTGATCATGGCGACCAACACCTGCCGCATGGTCAGCGGCGCCTTGCCCGCCGCCACCGCCTGGCGCGAGAGCCAATCGGCCACGGCCAGGATCCCACCCAGGTTGTCCGACGGATGCCCCCACTCCGCCGCCAGCCAGGTGTCGTTGAAGTCGAGCCAGCGGATCATGGCGCCGATGTTGAACGCCGCCTGCACCGGATCCAGCTGGAAGCGGGTGCCCGGCACGCGGCTGCCGTTCAGCACCTCGGCGCCCGGCACCACCGGCCCCATCAGTTTCTTGCAGGCCGGATAGCTCAGCGCCTCCAGCCCGCAGCCAAGGGTATCGAGCAGGCAATAGTGAGCGGTGCGGTACGCCGCCGGGGTATCGACGGCCTCTTTCATCACATAATCGACGATATCGACCATTTCGCGATCGAACGGCGGACGGCGGGTATTGGCAGACTCAAGCATCATGATTCCCGAAAACTCCATAGTGAATAACGATCGGCGCTCAGCGCTGATCCAGCGGTACGAAGGCTCGCGCTTCCGGCCCGGTATAGTTGGCGGACGGGCGAATGATTTTGTTGTCCTGCCGTTGCTCGATGATGTGCGCCGACCAACCGCTCACCCGCGCCATGACAAACAGCGGCGTGAACATTTCGGTGGGCACCCCCAGTTGGTGGTAAGACACCGCCGAGAACCAGTCGAGGTTGGGGAACATCTTTTTGGTGTCGCGCATCACGCTCTCCAGCCGATCGGCGATGTCATACAGCTTCATCGCTCCCGCCTCCTGCGACAGGCGCAGCGCGATCTCTTTGATCACCAGATGGCGCGGATCGGAGACGGTGTACACCGGGTGCCCGAAGCCGATCACCACTTCTTTGTTGTCGATGCGGCGGCGAATGTCGACCTCCGCTTCGTCCGGCGTTTCATAACGTTGCTGGATCTCCAGCGATACCTCGTTGGCGCCGCCGTGTTTCGGCCCGCGCAGTGCGCCAATGGCGCCGACGATCGCCGAATAGACGTCGGATCCGGTGCCGGCGATCACCCGGCCCGCGAAGGTCGAAGCGTTGAACTCATGCTCGGCGTACAAGATCAAGGAAGCGTGCATCGCCTGTTCCCAGCTGGCGGAAGGCGCTTCGCCGTGCAGCAGGTGCAGGAAATGACCGCCGATGGAGTCGTCGTCGGTCTCCGGCTGAATACGCTCGCCGTTGTGGCTGTAGTGATACCAATACAGCAGCATCGATCCCAGCGACGCCAGCAGTCGATCGGCGATGTCGCGCGCGCCGGCCGCGCCGTGCTGCTCTTTTTCCGGCAGCGTGCAGCCAAGGGCCGAGACGCCGGTGCGCATCACGTCCATCGGGTGAGACGCCGCAGGCAAAGCCTCAAGCACCGTGCGCACGCTGGCGGGCAAGCCGCGCAGCGCTTTGAGACGGTGTTTGTAGGCCTGCAGCTCGTCACGGTTAGGCAACTTGCCGTGGATCAGCAGGTAAGCAACCTCTTCAAACTCGCAGTGACGCGCGAGATCGAGAATGTCGTAACCGCGATAATGCAGATCGTTACCGCTGCGCCCTACGGAGCACAGCGCGGTATTCCCGGCGGGCACGCCGGATAACGCCACGGATTTTTTCGGCTTATCGCCAGTCGGGCTTTGCGGGGGGATCGCTTGGCTCATACTGTCCTCGTTTGGCTTCTGCGTGAATGGCGCTTATTCGTCGCGCTGGCGAGCGAACAGAGCGTCGAGTTTCTCTTCGAACAAATAGTAGTTGATGCTTTCGTACAGCTCGTTGCGGGTCTGCATGGTGTCGATGACGCTTTTCTGCGTACCCTCTTCGCGCAGGGCGCGGTACACCCGCTCCGCAGCGCGGTTCATCGCCCGGAAGGCCGACAGCGGATACAGCGCCATATCCACCTGGGCGCTGCGCAGCTCGTCGGTAGTAAACAGCGGCGTCGCGCCGAACTCGGTGATATTGGCCAGGATCGGCACCTGCGTCGCTTCGGCGAAGCGGCGATACATGCCCAATTCGGTGATCGCTTCCGGGAACAGCATGTCGGCCCCGGCCGCTACGTAAGCCTGAGCGCGCTCGATGGCCGCCTCCAGCCCCTCCACCGCCAGCGCGTCGGTGCGCGCCATGATCACGAAATCAGGATCGCTGCGCGCATCCACCGCCGCCTTGATGCGATCCACCATCTCTTCGGTGGAGACGATGGCCTTATTGGGGCGGTGGCCGCAGCGCTTGGCGCCGACCTGATCTTCGATATGCAGCGCCGCCGCCCCGGCCTTGCTCACCGACCGCACCGTACGGGCGACGTTGAACGCCGAAGCGCCGAAACCGCTGTCGACATCCACCAGCAGCGGCAGCGGGCAAACGTCGGTGATGCGGCGAATATCGGTCAGCACATCGTCCAGCGTCGAAATGCCCAAGTCCGGCAACCCCAACGAGCCGGCCGCCACGCCGCCGCCGGAAAGATAGATGGCCTGGAATCCGGCCCGCTGGGCCAGCAGCGCATGGTTGGCGTTGATCGCGCCGGCAATTTGCAGAGGTTTTTCTTTACTCAGGGCCTGGCGAAAGGCGAGCCCGGGTGAGCGCAGCGTCATGACGTTTTCTCCGATTAACCAGATGAAACAGACAGAGCAAGGGGCGGGCCAGGTTGTACTGCAGTGAGGAGAAAAATTAAAAATGATAAAAATAAATGAGTTACAACATATTCAGCGTCATTGGTCAGATAAAGGGACAAGAAACGTTTCAGTTAACGTTTCAATCGTTGTTTCACGCAGTAAATTTGAAACATCACTGAAACCGGGCTAGACCTATACCCTAAATAATTGAAGTTGCATCAAGGCGGCAAGCCTGTAAGTCCCCAGGAACATAGACAACTATGTGACTGGGGCGCACAGGCGCAGCCAACAAAGAGGCAGCTTCACGTATGACGGGTATAATGCAGCCACTTCCATTCGGTAACCCACCATGAGCGATCACGTCACGCCGGACAAACCGGTGATCTGGACCGTCTCCATCACCCGCCTGTTCGATCTGTTCCGGGACATCAGCCTCGAGTTCGACCATCTGGCGACCATCATCCCGATCCGCCTCGGCTTTGAGGAGGCGGTGCAGCACATCCGCGCCCGCCTGGCAACCGAGCCTTGCGACGCCATCATCGCCGCCGGCTCCAACGGCGCCTACCTGAAAAGCCGCCTGTCGGTGCCGGTCATCCTGGTCAAGCCCGGCGGCTTCGACCTGCTGCAGGCGCTGAGCAAGGCGCGCAGAACCGCTGACCGGATCGGCGTCATCACCTATAAAACGCCCCTGCCCGCACTGCTGGAGTTCCAGCAAACCTTCGATCTGCCGCTGGAGCAGCGCAGCTACGTCACCGAAGAGGATGCGCGCGGCCAGATCGCCGAGCTGAAAGCCGCCGGCATTCAGGCCGTGGTCGGCGCCGGCCTCATCAGCGATCTGGCGGAAGAGGCCGGGCTCACCGCCATTTTCCTCTATTCCGCCGCCACCCTGCGCGCCGCCTTCAGCGATGCGCTGGACGTAACGCGCCTGATGCTGAGCGGCGGCAAACGCGGCGGCGATTACGCCGCGCGCAACACCCTGCAGCCGCGCTACGGGCTGGGTGATTTGCAGGGCGACTCCCCACAGATGGAACAGGTGCGGCGTACCATCATGCTGTATGCCCGCTCGGCGGCAGCGGTATTAATTGAAGGAGAAACCGGCACCGGCAAGGAACTGGCGGCGCAGGCGATCCACCGGGAATACTTTTCCCGGCGCGGCGCACCGTCCAGGGGCGCGACACCGCCGTTCGTCGCCATCAACTGCGGCGCTATCGCCGAATCGCTGCTGGAGGCTGAGCTGTTTGGCTATGAGGAAGGCGCCTTTACCGGCTCACGGCGCGGCGGCCGACGCGGGCTGCTGGAAACCGCCAACGGCGGCACCCTGTTTCTGGATGAAATCGGCGAAATGCCGCTGCACCTGCAAACTCGGCTGCTGCGCGCGCTGGAAGAGAAGGCCGTCACCCGCGTCGGCGGGCAGCAGCCGGTAGCGGTCGACTTTCGCGTCATCAGCGCCACCCACAGCCACCTGGAGCAGGCGATTCAACGGGGCGACTTTCGCGCCGATCTGTTCTACCGCCTGAGCGCCCTGCGGCTGCGGCTGCCGCCGCTGCGGGCGCGCGGCGACGATATCGCGATGCTGGCGGAACACTTTCTGAAACGGTCGCTGGCGGCGCTCGACGTGCCGCTGACGGCGCCGCTGCGCGCCGCCATGGCCGGCTGTTACGCCGCGCTGAATCATTACGCCTGGCCCGGCAACCTGCGCGAACTGCGCAACATGATGGAACGGGTGGCGCTGATGCTGAGCACCGGCGCCGCGCCGAACGGCGAGACGCTGCAGTGGCTGTTGCCGGAGCTGGCGGCCGGCACGCCGCCCGAGACGCCGGCGGCGCCCGTCTCCGCCCACGAAGCGCTGGCGCGGTGCGGGGGCGACCACGCCGCTGCCGCCCGGTTGCTCGGGATCAGCCGCACCACCTTATGGCGCCGCTTGAAACACCCGACCTGAGGATCAGCCGGCGCGCCGGCCGTCCGAGGCCGGCAGCAGCCGCGCTCGCCGATCGCCCAGCAAGTTCATGCCCGCCGCCGCCAGCAGAATGGTCGCCGCGCCCAGCAGCTGCCACGCCGACAGGCGGTGGCCAAACGCCAGGCGATCCACCAGCATGGCGGCGATCGGGTAGATGAACGACAGCGAGCCGATCAGGTGGGTCGGCAGCTTCTGCAGGGCGCCGTACATCAACACGTACATCAGGCCGGTGTGCAGCGCGCCGAGCGTCGCCAGCATTCCCCACTGCCCAGCGCTGGCCGAAACGTGGAAATCCACCAGCGGCAACAGCATCGCCGCCCCCACCGCCACCTGGATCAGCGCAATAAGATGCGGCGGCGTGCCCTTCAGCCGCTTGGCCGCCAGCGCCATCAGGGCGTAGAAAAACGCCGCACCGAGCGCCAGCGTAATGCCCGTCAAATAATGACTCTGTTCTCCCGCCTGCCGCGGCTGTGCCAGCACCACCAGCATCATGCCGCCGAACGCCAACCCCAGCCACAGCAGCTTGCGGGCGGTCAGCCGTTCCCCCAGAAACAGCGCCCCCAGCCCCACCAGCATAAACGGCTGCGTGTTGTACACCGCCGTGGCGATGGAGATAGACGCATAGGAATAGGCGGCAAACAGCAGCAGCCAGTTGATCACCAGCGCCACCCCGCCGGCGATCGCCAGCAGCAGCGTGGCGCGCGTCAGCGCATCGCGCCGCAGCTGTCCCAGCGCGCCGCACACCGCCAGCAGCACCAGCGCCCCCACCGCGCAGCGCCAAAACACCACGTTGACCACCGGCTGGCCGGACATCAGCACAAACCAGCCGATGGAGCCGGAAATCAGCATCGCCGCCGTCATCTCCAGCGAGCCGCGTTTTATCTCTGCATTCATTCTGCGTTCCTCCAAACTTGCCCAGAGGCATAGCTTGCGGCTTCACGGGGCGGCTTTCCATAGCATAAAAAAGGCAGATATGCTTAACTGCCTTTTTCTCGTAGCTAGAATAAAGAAAATACCTAACGGAGGCGTTATGGATGATATCGATCGCCAGATCCTGACTCTTTTGGCGCAGGACGCACGCGCGTCGTTGAAGACGCTGAGCGCGCAGGTGGGGCTGTCGTCGCCGAGCACGTCGGAAAGGCTGCGGCGGCTGGAGGAAAGCGGCGTGATCCAGGGCTATACCTTGAACGTCAATCTGCGGGCGGTGGGCTACGCCTTCGAATCGCTGGTGCGTATCAAGCCGCTGCCGGGCATGCTGAAGAAGGTTGAACAGCTGATTCAGGCGATCCCGGAAGTGGTCGAGTGCGATAAAGTGACCGGCGAAGACTGCTTTATCGTGCGGCTGGTGGCGCACTCGATGGAGCAGCTCGACCACACCCTCGATCGGCTGGCCGAGCATGCGCAGAGCAACACCTCGATCGTGAAAACCACGCCGGTCAAACGCCGCCTGCCGCCGCTGCTCTGATTAACGCCGCCGCTTGCGGGCGAACGGGTTGCCGCGCTTCTTCTCTTTTTTGGCCGCGTCGGCGGCGGATTTCAGCGCCGCCAGATGCGCCTTGTCGGCCTCCGGCACCGCACGCTGTTCGATCGGAAACACCGGCAGCGACGCCAACAGCCGCGAACCGTAGTTTTTGGTCAACAACCGGCGATCGTAGATCACGATCTCGCCGTAACATTGATTGCTGCGGATCAGGCGGCCGACCTGCTGGATCAGGTTGAACGAGGCGCTCGGCAGGCTCTGCACTTCGAACGGATAACGCTTCAGCGATTTCAGCCACTCGCCTTCGGTGATGATCACCGGGCTGTCGATCGGCGGGAACGCGATTTTGTGAATATGCACCTGGGTCAGCAGTTCACCTTTCAGATCCAGCCCCTCGGCGAACGATTGCAGCCCCACCAGCACGCTGGCGACGCCCTTCTCCACCCGCTTGCGGTGCTCTTCCACCAGCCGGTAGCGCGGTTGGTCGCCCTGCACCAGCAACATCAGCCGCAGATCGGTCACGTAGCTGAGGAAGGTCTGCATCGCCCGATGGCTGCTGAACAGGATCAGCATGCCTTTGTGTTTGCCGCTCGCCTGCTCGGCGCGGAAACATCGCGCCATCTCTTCGAGGTGCTCCGCTTCGTTGGCGAGCGCCGGTTCGTAGCGCATCTGCGGAATGACAATCTTGCCCTGCTCGACGTGATTGAACGGCGAAGAGAGCGTTTCGAAGCGATCGCCGGCCTTCTCGCTCAGCCCGCTCATCTCCTGCAAACGCGCGAAACTATTCAGCGAACGCAGCGTGGCCGAGGTGACCACTACGTGCGGCACCTTGCGCCACAGCAGCTTCTCCAGCTGGTCGCTGACGCGGATGCCGACGCAGTGCAGGTAGAGATGGGTGACGTTATCGCGCAGCTCGCGCGTGACCCATTTGGAGATCGGCGCGTTGGACGATTTGTCGAGCGCCGCCAGCCGCCACAGCTTGCTCATCGCCTCCAGATACCCCAGCGTGCGGCTCATCTGCAGGATGGCGCGGTGCAGGCGCACGATGTCATGCTTGCCGGTCTGCTCGGTGAGATCGTTAAGCACGAATTCCGCCAGCCCGCGCAGCGCATCGGTCAATTTGAACAGCCGCGCGCAGCTCTCGACCATCTCCGCCGGCAGCTCTCCCATCTCGAAACGATGCTCGGCCGCCACGCTGTCGCCGGGCAGATAGGCGCTGACCTGATGTTCGAAGATCTGCACCAGCTCGCGCAGCTCCTCGCAATGGTTCTTCAGCCGCTCGCTGTTGGCCAGCCCCGGCGGATTCTTCGGCCGGTATTGGGTCATGCACTGCTCGACCTGACGCACGATCATGTCCAACTGCAGGTTGGTCGACAGCGCAGTGATTTCCCCGTCAATCTCCAGCGCGTCGCGCGCCACCTCCGGCAAATGGTGGCCTTCGTCCAGCACCAGCAGCAGCTCTTTCGGGTTCGGCAGCACCGACTCCGTCTCCAGCGCCGCCATCACCAGGGCGTGGTTGGCCACCACCACGTCGGCGCTCTCGATCTCTTTGCGGGCGATATAGAACGGACATTCGCGAATATAGTGGCAGTTGCGCCCCAGGCAGTTGGCCTTATCGGTGCTCAGCTTGGCCCACAGCGGATCGTCGATGCTCTGTTGATAGTGATCGCGCAGCCCGTCCCACTCGAAGCGGGCCAGCGCCTTGGTCAACTTTTGGCACAGCGCCTGCTCTTCGCCGCTGGACGGCGCCAGCTCGTCGTCGAGGAACAGCGTCAGATCGCCCTGTTGGCTGACGTCGGTGCTCATCGCCGCCAGGTTGCGCGGGCACACGTAGCGCCCGCGGCCAAAGGCGCCGGTAAATTTCAGATCGGGGATAATCTTCTTCAGCAGCGGCAAATCCTTGCTGTAGATCTGATCCTGCAGCGCCACGTTGGCGGTGCTGACCACCAGCGGTTTGCTCTCGGCCCGCCCGACGGCGATGCCCGGGATCAGATAAGACAGCGTTTTGCCGACGCCGGTCGGCGCCTCGATCGCCAGATGGCGCGGGTAGTCACCGGCCAGCGTCTTCGCCACCTCGGCGATCATCTGGCGCTGGGGCGCGCGGGAAATAAAATCCGGTATTTGCTGCTGCAGGGCTTTGTACCACTGGCCAATCTGATCTTTAACTGCGGAGGAGAGCGCCATTCAACTCTTATCTAAACGAAATGATGGCGCTATTGTCACACAGACCGTCGGCGGCGTCAGCCCGAGTTACGCCTGCGGATCGATCATCGAGGCCCGCCCTGCGCTGAACGACCACTCGTCCAACTGGGTGGTGGTGATCACCACCATCACATCCTCGGGGCGCAGCCGCAGGTTTTCCGCCAGCAGCGCCGCCAGCCGCCCGTAGAAGCGCCGCTTGGTATCGGTGTCGCGCGGTCGCCCGGCGGTGATGTAAAACAGCACGAAATCCGCGCTGCGCGGCCCGCCGAGATAATCGCGATCGTAGATAAGTTCACCGGGGCGGTATTGATCGATCACCTGAAATTTGTCCGCCGGCGGCACCTCAAAGGCCTCTACCAGCGCCTGATGCAGGCTGTCGGACAAGGTTTGCAGATAGTCGGCGGACTTGCCCTGGTGCAGAGCGATACGGCTAAACGGCATTGGGCACCTCCGGTTCCAGCTCACGCAGGCGCGCCACGGCCGAGGCCGCCGCGGGCCAGCCGGCGTAGAACGCCAGATGGGTGATGAGTTCGGCCAGCTGCTGACGCGTCACGCCGTTGCGCTGCGCCAGCTGCAGGTGAAATGGCAGCTGTTCCACGCGGTTGAGCGCCACCAGCGCAGCGACGGTGATCAGGCTGCGCTCACGCGGGCTCAGCGCCGGCCGCTGCCAAATATCGTCAAACAAAACGCGGTCGCTGAGCTGCGCCAGCTTGGGGGCAATATCGCCGAACGCCTGTTGCCCGGCCTGGGATTCTGATGGCATTACACTCTCCTGTCAGTTGCGGATAACCTTAAGCTACCCGCCACGACGACAGGTGAAAATCGGGATTTTCGGCAGTCTCGGTTCAGAAAAACGGGAGGGTTCCCCGCCGGGCGGCGGGGAGGATTCACGATTTCAGCGGGGCAACGCCGTCGAACTGAGCGCTCAGCAGCGCATTCAACTCCGGCCGCTGTTCCACACGTTCAGCGATGGCGTACAGCCGCGGACAGTGTTGCCGGAACCACGCGCGCCCCGGCCGCCAGTTGCACATCACGGCCACGTACAGATCCAACGCGCTGAAACTCTTGCCGAGAAACCACGGGCCCGCTGCGCCGGCGGCGGCGTTCAGCTGCTGCAATAAACGCTCGCGATAACCCATCACCGCGTTTTTCAGCTGTTCCGCCCCCGCCGCCTGCGGCTGCCAGCGCTGCGGATGGTCTGCATAGGTGAAGGTGGGGTAAATCTCCGCGTTGATGAACAGCAGCCAGCGCAGAAAACGCGGCAACAGCGGCGAGCCGCCGGGTGGCGCCAGTTCGGCATGCGGTGCGCGATCGTGCAGCAGCAGAATAATCGCCGCACTCTCCGTCATCACTTCGTCATTGAGCAACACTAAGGTGGGCACCTGACCCAGCGGGTTCAGCGCCAGCAGGCGATCGCGCTCCGGGCCGTCCTGCGTGTAGTCCACCTCCTCATAGCCCCAGGGGAAAGCGGTCAGCGCCAACGCAGCGGCCACGATCGTCGAGCCGCAGCCCTGCGTACCGAACAAAGTATAAGTATCGTGCATGATTCCTCCCGCAGCGGAACAAGGTATCGGTAACTGTAGACCAGCCGCCGACCGTCGGCAGAAGAAAAAATTCACCCTTTGCGCGACTTTTTTAATCGTTCGACATGAAAATGAATTTTTTGTCATAAATAGATCACATTACTACGGTAAAAATTCTCCGCCGCAAACAATCAAGCGGCACAGTAAAACAGCAATGCAACTGATGATAAGCGTCTTTCAATCGAATAAAGCAGGGTAACTCATGAAACGTAATCTTCTGGCCGTTATTATTCCGGCACTTTTACTTGCGCAAGCGGCACAGGCAGCAGAAATCTACAATAAAGACGGCAACAAACTCGATTTTTACGGTCGTGTGAAAGCCCTGCATTATTTCTCCGATGATGCCGGCAACGACGGTGATAAAACCTACGTCCGTATCGGCTTTAAGGGCGCGACCCAGATTAATGACATGCTGACCGGTTACGGCCAGTGGGAATATCAGATCGCCGCTAACCATTCTGAATCAGACGGCACCAAAGACACTAAAACGCGTCTGGGCTTCGCCGGTCTGAAATATAAAGACCTCGGTTCTTTCGATTACGGTCGCAACTACGGCATTATTTACGACGTCGGCGCCTGGACGGATATGCTGCCTGAATTCGGTGACGATGCTTACGTCAAGACCGACAACTTCATGAACGGCCGCACCAACGGCGTTGCCACTTACCGTAATAACAACTTCTTCGGTCTGGTCGACGGCTTGAAATTCGCCGTGCAGTACCAAGGCAAGAACGAAAACGACGGCCGCTCCGCCAGCAAGGCGAACGGCGACGGTTGGGGCCTTTCCTCCAGCTATGAAATTATCGACGGCCTGAGCGTGGGCGCCGCCTATGCCTCTTCCAACCGTACCGCCAGCCAGAAAGCGGGCACCTTCGGTAAAGGCGACAAGGCCGATATCTGGGCCGCCGGTCTGAAATACGACAACAACGATGTCTACCTGGCTGCCACCTACTCGGAAAGCCGCAACATCGCGCCTATTTCCGGCACCGCCACCATCAATAACCGCTCCACCTCCGTCAGCGGTTTCGCCAATAAAGCGGAAGGCCTGGAACTGGTTGCGCAATATCAGTTCGACTTCGGTCTGCGTCCATCGCTGGGCTACGTTCAGCAGAAAGGCAAAGATATTGAAGGCGTCGGCGATGCCGACCTGGTGAAATATATCGATGTCGGCGCGTACTACTATTTCAACAAGAACATGTCGACCTATGTCGATTATAAAATCAACCAGCTCGACAGCAATAACAAGCTGGGTCTGAAAGACGACAACGTGATTGCCGTCGCCCTGACCTACCAGTTCTGATGTGATGAATGAATAACCACCACTGCAAACTTTAGCATCACTTGATACCCAGAGTTTTATTTCGCCGGGCGGCTGCGTCCGGCTTTTTGGTTTTTATTTTCCCGCCAACGAATTCCCCCGCTTGCCTTGCAAAACAAACGGGTCTACATGTATAGCTTTCCCCCGAGCGGAATCAGCCATGCATAACGACGGACGCTTCGACTACCACAATGCCTTGCGCTACAGCAGCGACGAGCTGGCGAAAATCCTCAACCACTGTTTTGAAAACTACATTGTGCGCTTCTCGCTCGACGGGCCGACCTTCGCCGCCCGTTTCGGCGCTGAGGATCTCAGCCTGAACGACAGCCTGATCGTCACCCACCGTAATGAACCGGTGGCGGTGGCGCTGATCGCCCGCCGCGGCCGACACAGCCGGGTCGCTGCCTTTTCCGTGCGCCCGGAGATGCGCGGCCAGGGGCTGGGCAAGGCGCTGATGCAGCGGCTGGTGGCCGATGCCCGCCAACGCGGCGACCGGCGGCTGTCGCTGGAAGTGATCGAAGGCAACGAAGCCGCGCTGGCGCTGTATCATCGCAGCGGACTGCGCATCGTGCGCACCCTGACCGGCCATCAGGCGCCGGCGGAAGTGCCGCCAGGCACGGTGGAGCTGCAGGCGGTCGATCCGCTGATCGTCAGCCATCGCCTGACGGCGGAAGGCGCCACCGACCTGCCCTGGCTGATCGCCCCCGAATCGCTGTTCAAGCTGCCGGGCAAACCGCGAGCCTATACGATCAATCATCAAGCCTACGCCGTGGTGATGCCCGGCGCCGAGCACTGCTGGCTGCGCCTGATCTACGTGCCGCCGCAGCACCGCGGCCAGGGGCATGCGCGCACCTTGCTGGCCGCCCTGCAAACGCAGTTCGCCCCTTTGCCGCTGACCGCCAACGTCTTTGTACCCGAGGTGGCGGCCCCCTTCTTTACGCATCTTGGCTGGCGGCAGGATCCCCTGCGCCAGTTCGAGATGGATATGCTGCTGGACAGCCCACAAGAATAAAACCGAGAGAGATAACGATGGCAGGAAAACAGGCAAGGAAACTCACCCTCGGCGCGGCGGTCGGCGTCGCGCTGCTGACGTTGGCCGGTTGCGCGCAGCCGCCACACACCGACGCCCAGGCCCAGCAACGGCTGGCGGATCAGTCGGTGCTGGCGGTGAACTGGTTCCAACAGTCCGGCGAATACCGGGCGTTGGCGCATCAGGCATTCAACAGCGCGCAGCGCGCCTTCGATCAGGCCAAGACCGCGCCGGGCCGTAAAAAGGCGGTGGTGGTCGATCTGGATGAAACCATGCTGGACAACAGCGCCTACTCCGGCTGGCAGGCACAGCAGGGCCAGCCGTACGACGGCGCTACCTGGGCCAAATGGACGCAGGCCGAACAGGCCGGCGCGGTACCGGGCGCGGTGTCGTTTGCCCGTTACGTTAACACCCATCAGGGGACGATATTCTACGTATCGAACCGCAAGCAGAGCGAGTACGCCGCCACGGTGGCCAATATGCAGAAGCTCGGTTTCACCGGCATGTCGGAAAAGACCGTGCTGCTCAGCACCGACACCTCCAATAAGCAGGCGCGCTTCGACGCCATCAAACAAGCCGGCTATGACATCGTGGTGTACGCGGGCGACAACCTGAACGACTTCGGCGCCGCGACTTACCACCAGGACAATGCGCAGCGCCGGGCGTTCGTCAGCGAAAACCAGGGCAAGTTCGGCACCGAATTCATCGTGCTGCCCAACCCGATGTACGGCGATTGGGAAAGCGGTCTGGCCCGCGACTACAACAAACTGACGCCGCAGCAGAAGCTGCAGGTGCGCCAACAGGCGATCAAAGCCTGGAGAGAGCGCTAAACCTCACAGCAGTTTGTACATATAGCAGGTGGCCTCCAGCGCCCCGCCGTCGCTGGCGCGGGCGTATTGCGGGATGTCACCTGCCGCTTCGAACCCCAATTGGCGGTACAACCCCTGCGCCGCGCTGCCGCTCAGGGTATCCAGCACCAACAGGCTGCGGTGATGGCGTGCCGCCAACGCCTGCACTTCCTGCATCAACAGCCGCGCGACGCCCTGCCGCCGCGCCTGCGGGTGCACCATCAGCTTGACCACTTCCGCCCGGTGGCAGCCGTTGTCCGGCATCGCCAGCAGCAGCTGCACGGTGCCGACCGGCCGCCCGTTCGCGAGCGCTACCAGCATCGCGCGCTCTCCCCGCGCCAGAGCCGGCAGCAGCCCCTGCCAAAACGCCCGCGCCTTCTCCAGCGTAAAAGGCATGACAAAACCGATGCTGGCGCCGTGCGCCACGCTGGCGTGCAGCATCTCGGCCAAGTCGGCCACGGCGTTTTGCGCCGCGTCGGCGTCCCACTGTTGCAATTCAATCATGGCTATGGCCTGCAGATAACGAGCGTGTAATGGGCCGGCTCATCGCCGGGGACATGGAAACGGGAAGCGCCAAACAGGCGGTAGCGCAGGCAATCGCCGGGCGACAGCCGGAAAACGCGCCCTTCCAGCGTCAGCTCCAGCTGCCCGGACAGCAGCCAGAGGTGATGCTCCAGCGCCGGAATCGACGGCAGGTCGTAATCGATCTGCGCGCCGGCATCGAGCCGGGCTTCGATAAATTCGGCCTTATACAGCGCGGCAGGCGGGGAAACGGAGCGACGGTGAAAACCGCTGGCGCGATCGGCCCATACCGGCTGTTGCGGTAGCCGCAACAGCTCCGGCGGTTCGTCTTCGATTTCGCTCAACAGGCGCGACATGGTCAACCCGTAGGCGGCGCACAGTCGGTTCAGCAGCGACGCCGTCGGACTGGTTTCTGCACGCTCCACCCGCGAGAGCGTCGCCCGGCTAAGGCCGGTGCGCTGCGCCAGCTCCTCCAGCGACCATCCCTGCTGCTGGCGCAAATCCGCCAACCGCTGCGCCAACCTCAGGTCGGCCGTCTCCAAACCGTTATCCATCGCTCACACTCCGCTAAAAATCCCATATAAGAGAAATAATCTCAAATTAGAGATATAGCAAGCGAATTTTAAAAAATGCCGCGCAGCACGATGAATATCAGCATGGTGTGCGGAAAGAGCGACAGCGCAGATAAACCGGCCTACTCGATGAGAAGCCAGTTAACTCTCACGCGAGGGCGGGTTTTGTACAAAATTGCCCGTCTCGGCGCCCGGCGGCGCGATCGCCGCGCAGCGCCAGGCGCTGAATACCGCCAGCAGCGGCGCCAGCGCGAACGCCAGAAACAGCCAACGCGCCGCCGATGCCGCTCCCGCCGCGCCGCCCGGCTCATTCAGCCCCGCCAGATTGGCGATCATCCCGGCCAGCGCCGCGCCGAATGCGGTGGCGAACAGCTGCACCGTGGTAATGGAAGCGCCGGCGATGTCTTTGTCCGCTTCGGGCGCCACTTGCAAAATGCGCGTCAGCAGGTGCGGCCAACCGAAGCCGATGCCGAACCCCACCAGCGCCAGCGCAATGACGATCGGCGCCAGCGCCTGCCAGTGGCCGCCGGACGGCACCGGCATCAGGATCGCCAGCGCCAGCAACCCTACCAGCACGAACAGCGGCCCGCTGACGATCGCCCGGCGAACGCCCGCCCCGCGCCAGCCGGAGCTGAGGATCTCAGACAGCGTCCAGCCGGCGGCCATGGTGGCGGCGATATAGCCGGAGATCAGCGGCGACTGGCCGTGCAGCAGCTGCAGGAAATAAGGCACGAAGATTTCGCTGGTCATGCCGATCGTCAACAAAGTGATGGTGATGTAGAGCGCCGCCAACGATGAGCCTCGCCGCAGCGCACCGTGCGGTAACAGACGAGCCCGCGAATGCGCTTCGCGCTTCAACAGCCACGCCATCAGCAGCAGCGAGAGCGCGATACCCGCCAGATTGATCCAGGGGCTGTGCGCCAGGCTGCCGGCGGACACCACCAGCACCGCCACAGTCAGCAACAGCAGCTGCGCGGTCGGCAACGGCGCGGCCGCCTGCTGCGCTTTGCCCTTGGGCAGTATCAGGAAGGTAAACGCAGCATACAGAGCCATGATCGGCAGCAGTATGCCGAAGGCCCAGCGCCAGGCGTGCAGCTCGGCGAAAATGCCGCCCACCGCCGGCCCCACCAGGGTGGCGATGCCCCACATCGCCGAGATGAGCGCCATGGCGCGCGGCCACAATCGCTGCTCGAACACCAGATTGATCATCGCGTAGGAGAGCGCAAAGATCAGCCCGCCGCCGAAGCCCTGCACCGTGCGGCCGATCAGCATCACCGGCATGTTCGGTGCCAGCGCGCACAGCGCCGCCCCGGCGATGAAGAACAGCGAAGCCACCAGATAGGCGCTGCGCGCACCGTAGCCGCTGAGCAGCCGGGCCGACAGCGCGGAACCGAGGATCGACGCCACCACGAACAGCGTGGTGTTCCAGGCGTAGAGGCCCAGCCCGCCGATATCCTGCACCACCGAGGGCAGAATGGTGGTGGCGACCAGAATATTGATGGCATGCAGCGCTACGCCGAGCGAAAGCGCGATCGCACTGGCCGCATTTTTGCCGGAGAAAAGGTCGCTCCAGCGGCTATCGTCATGGGTTATCACGGTTGTCGTCCTGTTTTCAGAGGAATGGCATTGAGTTGGTCATGAGATTGCGTTAAATTTAACAAGAGTTATCTTGGAATAAGTTAGGGCGAGGCGGAGAAATATGTCAAGAATAAACTTGGAAAATGGCGGCAGCACCGCACAGTCGGTCAGTGACCGCTTGCTGACGCTATTGAAAACCCGCGGCCCGCAGCAAGCTTCTGACGCAGGAAAGGTGCTCGGCACCACCGGTGAGGCGGCCCGTCAGCAGTTCGTCAAGCTGGCGAAAGAGGGGTTGGTCGAAGCGGTGGCGGAAACGCGCGGCGTGGGCCGCCCGGTGCAGCTATGGCATTTGACCTCGGCCGGCAACGCGCGCTTTCCCGACACCCATGCGGATCTGACGGTGCAGCTGCTGCGCACCGTGCGCGACAAACTGGGCGAGAAAGCGATAGACGTGCTGATCGAGACTCGCGAGCAGGAAAACCGCATCAACTACAAGCAGGCGATGATCGGCGCCGCTGATCTGCGGGAGCGCGTGGCGCGTCTGACCGAGATCCGCTGCCGCGAAGGGTATATGGCCGAATGGCGCCAGGAGGAGGACGGCTCCTATCTGCTGGTGGAAAACCACTGCCCGATCTGCGCCGCCGCCGCCGTCTGCCAAGGCTTCTGCCGGGCGGAGCTGAGCATCTTCACCGAAGTGCTGCAGGCGCAGGTGGAGCGCGCCGAACATATCCTGGCCGGCTCGCGCCGCTGCGCCTACCGGATTTCGCTCCTGTAACACCGTTTTTTGCCCGCGTTTTCAACCGGTACAGATTATTCTGCTTGTGCACCCCGCACCTTCCCTTCTAAGGTTGAATTAACGAACATTCTGACAAACAGCGGGCCGCGCGCCCGCTCTGACAAATCCGTCGGCGCTTCGCGCGCTGCGGCAGAGTAACCCCACGGGAGTTGAACGATGAAGAAGCCGCATGCCGGATTCTGGCTGGCGACGCTGGGACTGAGCGTCTGCTGGCTGCTGGCGCTGCTGACTCGCGATCGGCTCAACGGCATCCTGCTGGCCGGCGCGGCGCTGGCGCTGATCTTTACCCCTGCCGCCCGCCGCAAAGGCGCGGCCCTGGCCGCCCTGGGCGGTATCGGCATGGATGGGCTGTGGAGCTACAGCGGCGTGCTGCACTACAGCGGGCAACACGGCCTGCCGCTCTGGACCATCGCACTGTGGATCGGCTTCGGTTGCTGGTGGTATTGGCTGCTGGACGTGGTCAGAGCGGCGCCCTGGCCGCTGGCGGTGCTGGGCGCTATCATCGGCCCCTTCGCCTACGTCGTGTCCTGGAAGCTGGATGCCTTGCTGCCCGGCGTACCGCCGGAGTTCATGCTGCTGCTGCTGGCCATCGGCTGGTCGATTTACCTGCCGGCCGTCAGTTGGCTGCAGTGGAAACGACGGGACAGTTGAACGGCTTGCGGCAGAGGGGAAAAATAATGCCGAAAGCCATTGCTTATCCGTTGCCCGATCGGGTTTACTGAGCGTTCTAATAATAATCATCCCTGCAAAAACACAATCCCTATGCTTAGCCAACAAAGCCGTCGCGTCCTGCCGTTGATCGGGGCGTTGTTCACGTTATATATCGTTTGGGGTTCTACCTATTTCGTCATTCGCCTCGGCGTCGCGCAATGGCCGCCGCTGATGATGGCCGGCATTCGCTTTCTGATCGCCGGTATCGTGCTGTTCAGTTTCCTGGCCTGGCGCGGCCACGCGCTACCGACGCCGAAGCAGTGGCTGGCCGCCGGCGCCATCGGCATTCTGCTGCTGGCGGTGGGCAACGGCCTGGTGACGGTGGCAGAACACCAGCATGTGCCGTCCGGCATCGCCGCGGTGATGGTGGCGACAGTACCGCTGTTTACCCTCTGCTTCAGCCTGCTGTGGGGCATGCGCAACACCAGGCTGGAATGGGCGGGCATCGCACTCGGGCTGGTGGGCATCGTGCTGCTTAACACCGGCAACAATCTGGTGGGTAACCCGACCGGCGCACTGCTGATTTTGCTGGCGTCGGCCAGCTGGGCCTTCGGCTCCGTATTGGGATCGCGCATCTCGCTGCCGGCCGGGCCGATGGCCGGCGCGGCGGAGATGCTGGTCGCCGGCGTGGTGCTATTGGTCGCCAGCCGGCTGAGCGGCGAGCACCTGACTCAGATGCCGAGCGCCAGCGGCTTTCTGGCGCTGGGGTATCTGATCGTCTTCGGCTCGATGCTGGCGATCAGCGCCTATATGTTCTTGTTGAAGAACGTGCGCCCGGCCGTCGCCACCAGTTACGCCTACGTCAACCCGGTGGTGGCGGTGCTGCTCGGCATCGGTTTTGCCGGCGAATCGCTGGCGCCGCGCGAGTGGCTGGCGCTGGCGATCATCGTGGCGGCGGTGGTGCTGGTGACGCTGGGGAAATACCTGTTCGCCCGCCCGGCCAGCGTGCAGGCCATCAACAGCGAACGGCAGTGATCACAAAGGGCGGTCCGTGGGCCGCCATTAAAAACGATTCTTGTTTCACCCGGCGAAGGGGCTATAATTCCCGCTGTTCCAAGCAACCTGCGAAATTATCCCTATGCTGAAAAAAGCGTTCGTCATCGTCATCGCCCTGTGCGCCTTCGGTTCTTTGGGCGGCGTATTCCTCGCCGGGCTGAACATCTATACCCGTTCTACCACCCCGCACGAAGAAAGCGCGCCTGCCGGAGATGCCGCCGCCACGCCGGCGCAAACCGAAACCCTTCAAGCCAAGTGATCGTCCATCCAACGCTGGCAGCGCTGCTGTAAAAAGCGCTGCAGCTGCCTGACGCGTTCCGACACCTGCGAACGATGCGGGCAAACCAGATTGATCGGCACCGCGTCGCTGTGCCATTCCGGCAACAGCAGCACCAGCCGCCCGGCGCGAATGTCGGCCACCACGTCGATCGCCGACTTGCGCACCACGCCGTGACCGGCCAGCGCCCAGCGCCGCGCTACCTCACCGTCATCGGTAATCGCGGCGGGTTATCTGCTGGCGATGGAGAACGGTTTCATTACCGGCAGCGTGATCGACATCGACGGCGGCGGCCTGTTGTAACGGCGGCTAGAGCGCCGTCACGCCCTGCGCGGCGGCCTGCTGTTCCAACACGGTGATAATCTGGTAGGCCGAGCGCGGCACCAGGCTGAAATCGCCGATCAGCAGGCGGTCGCTGACCGCCTCATCCAACATCGCCCGGGCGCCGGCGCGCAGGATGTCCACCTGTTCCGGCGGCGTGCCCGCCGCAGTGATCAGCGGTAGGCCGGGTACCGCCGCCGTGCGGCCGATGATTTTCAGCCCCTCCAAGGCCTGCGGCTGCGCACGGCGCAGCAGTTCCATGCTGATCGAATCGATGGCGGCGATATCCGCCTGCCCGCTGCGGATCAGCTTCAGCGACTGATAATGCGCGCCGGAGGCAATCGCCGCACCGAAGAATTTCCCGTCCTGCGCCAGCGGCGCGATCAGCGCGCGCAGGCCGTTGTAGCCGGATTGGGAATCGGTGCTGTTATAGGCCACCGTCCGGCCGCGAAAATCTGCCAGCCGCTCGCCGGGCTCGTCGGCGCGTACTACCAGCCAGCTGCGGTAATTCGGCCCGTCGCACCCTTCAACCCGGTAATGGTAGGTGCCGATCAGCTGCACCTGCGGCAAGGTGCTGACCAACGGATAACCGCAGGTTTGGCTGAGCAGCAGATCGTCGCGCCGCCAGTGCTGCGCCAGATCGTCCGGCCAGCTGAGCCGCTCCGGCGCCGCCGGCAGCCCCAGCCGCAGCAGCTTGTCGCGCAATACCTGCCAGAAGGATTCGGCCTGCTCCCGGCCAACGCCGTACATCGGTAGAGACACCTGCATCATTTCCTCCTTACCCCGCCGGAGTAGTCGCCAGCGTCTGCTGACGCCAGGCGGTGAGATAACGCACCCAACGTTCGAACAGCATATCGGTGATAATAGCCAACAACGCCACCACCGCCGCGCCCTGGATCACATAGGCGGTGTTAAAGCCGCTCAGGCCGATGATGATCGGCGAGCCGAGTGTCTTGGTGCCGACGGTGGAAGCGATGGCCGCCGTGCCGATGTTGATGATCACCGACGTGCGGATCCCGGCGACAATCACCGGCGCCGCCAGCGGCAATTCGACCCGCCACAGAATTTGCCAGGCACTCATCCCCACGCCGCGGGCAATCTCGCGCGTGGCCGGCGGCACCGACTCGATGCCCGCCAGCGTGCCCTGCAGGATCGGCAGCAGACCGTACAGCACCAGCGCAATGATCGCCGGCTGTTCGCTGAAGCCCATCACCGGCACCGCCACCGCCAGCACCGCCACCGGCGGAAAGGTCTGCCCCACCGCCACCACCGTTTCCACCAGAGAACGAAACTCCCGGCCGCTGCGCCGGGTCACGGCCACGCCGGCCGCCACGCCGAGAGCCACCGCGATCAGGCTGGAGATCGCCACCAGCGACAGGTGCGCCCCCACCAGCGCGATAAAGCTGTCCTGCTGATAAATGGGCCGCTCCAGATCGGGGAACCAGGCGGCGAACAGGCCGCGCAGATGATCCATGCCGAACACCAGCGTCAACAGCAGCGCCAGCGTCCAGGGCAGCGGATCGCGCAGCAGGCGCCAGATGCGCCCGCTCATGACAGCACCTGCCCGGCGATCAGATCGTTGAAGTGCAAAACCCCCAACGTTTCGCCCCGTTCATCCACCACCGGCAGGCAGTCGCTGCCGCGCGCCACAAACACCGACAGCGCCTCACGCAGGCTCATGGCGGCAGCGATCGGCTCGCCCTCGGCGGCACCGGGCCGCACCCGCTCCGCCACCGTCCCCAGCGACAGCAGCTTGATGCCGCGATCGCTACGCCCGAAGAAATCCCGCACGAAGTCGTTGGCCGGCGCGGTCAGCAGCGCCAGCGGCGTGCCCTGTTGCACCACCCGCCCCTGATCGAGCAGCACCAGGCGATCCGCCAAGCCCAGCGCTTCGTCAATGTCGTGCGTCACCAACACGATGGTGCGGCCGGAGAGCTGATGGATGCGCGCGATCTCCGCCTGCAACGCCGCACGGGTGACCGGATCCAACGCACCGAACGGTTCGTCCATCAGCAACACCTCGGGATCGGCGGCCAGCGCGCGCGCCACTCCCACCCGCTGCTGCTGCCCGCCGGACAGCTGATGCGGGTAGCGGCGGCGAAACAGATCCGGCTCCAGATGCAACAGCTCCAGCAGTTCGGTCACCCGATCGCGAATGCGCGCGCGCGGCCATTTCAGCAGCTGCGGCACGGTGGCGATGTTCTCCTCCACCGTCCAGTGCGGGAACAGACCGATCGACTGGATCGCATAGCCCATGCGCCGCCGCAGATCCTGCGGGTTGAATGACTGGATCTCTTCGCCGGCAAAGAGAATCTTGCCCCGATCGTGTTCGATCAGGCGATTGATCATTTTTAATGTCGTGGACTTGCCGGAACCCGAGGTGCCGATCAGCACGGTGAATTCGCCCTCGGCGATGTGCAGCGTGAGATCGTCCACCGCCGGCTTGCCCTGAAAAATTTTGCTGACTTGCTCAAAGTGAATCATCGGCGCGATACGTCCAGGATTGAAACCCAAAATTTAAACAGCGAATCGACGATGACCGCCATCATGACTACCGGGATCACCCCCAGCAAAACCAGATCCAGCGCGCTGCTGAGCAGCCCTTGAAACACGATGGCGCCAAAGCCGCCGGCACCGATCAGCGCCGCCACCACCGCCATACCGACGGTTTGCACCGCCAGGATGCGCACGCCGGTCAGGAACAGCGGCAGCGCCAACGGCAGCTGCACGCGCAGGAAGATCTGCCCGCGCGTCAGCCCCATGCCGGTGGCGGATTCGATCACCCCGGCCGGTACGCTTTGCAGCCCGGCCACCACACTGCGCACCAGCGGCAACAGCGCATACAGCACCAGCGCCACGATCGCCGGCGCCATGCCGATGCCGCTGACGCCATGTTCCGCCAGCCATGGCACCGCCGTCGCCAGCCCCGCCAGCGGCGCGATCAGCAGGCCGAACAGCGCGATGGACGGCACGGTCTGGATAATGTTCAGCACGGAGAAAATCGGCCGTTGCCAGCGCTCTGAGCGAAAACACAGCATCCCGAGCGGCAGACCGATCGCCAGCGCCGGGGCCATCGTCGTCAATAAAATGGTCAGGTGCTGCAGCAGCGCGGCGTCAAACACCTCCTGGCGATTGTGGTACTCCTTCAGCAGCGACAGCTGATCGAGCTGATGCCCGAATAGCAGCAGCGCCGGCGGCACCAACATCAGCGCGTTGCCCAACATGCGCCACAGGTGCGTCGCGGTGATGCGCGCCATGGCGTCGGCGGCGATCAGCAGGCTCAGCGCCATCATCAGCCAACATCCGCTGCCCCAGGAGGTGCGCGCCAGGCGCGATCCCTCCTGCGCCAGGCGCTCGGCGGCCTGCCCGCTGACCCAGAAGACCAGCGTCAGCACCCCGCAGGCGGCCAGCGCCGCCAGCAGCGCCCGACCCCGCGTCGGTGGCAACAGGCTGAGGATCGCCAACACCGCCAGCGGCAACAGCAGCCACAGCGCCGGGCCGTGCAGCAGGGAGAACAAGGAGAGGCTTTTGCCCGACAACAGACGATTGGGGGCATAACTGAGGAATGGCAGGCCGAAAGCGGCCAGCAGCAACAGCATGAACAGCGTCAACAAGACGCGATGTTTTACGGCGATAGTCAAAGAAACGCTCCGGCTCCCTCGGTTTACCCCCTCCCCCGACGACAGAGGGGGCACCTCGGCATTATCCCTTAACAAACCCTTTCTCTTTCAGGTAAGCGGCCGCCACCTGTTTGGCGTCCTGGCCCTCCACGGCGATCTGCGCGTTGAGTTTTTGCAGCGTCGGCCCGTCCAGCGAGGCGAACACCGGCTTCAGCAGCTCAGGCAGATTGGCGTGCGCCTTCAGCGCCGCTTCGCGCACGATCGGCGCCGGCGCGTAGATCGGCTGTACGCCTTTCGGGTCCGCCAGCGTCTGCAGGCCCAGTGCTGCCACCGGACCATCGGTGCCGTAGGCCATCGCCGCATTGACGCCGGAGGTCTGTTCCGCCGCCGCCTTGATGGTCACCGCCGTATCGCCGCCGGCCAGGGACAGCAGCTGATCCTGATTCAGTTTGAAACCGTAGGCGTTCTGGAACGCCGGCAGCGCATCCGGCCGCTCGATAAATTCCGCCGAGGCCGCCAGCTTGAATTTGCCGCCGCCGTTGATCCACTTGCCGAGATCCGACAGTGTCTTCAGGTGGTTGGCCTCCGCCACGTCCTGACGAATGGCGATGGTCCAGGTGTTGTTGGCCGGCGCCGCGTCCAGCCAGACGATTTTGTTTTTGTCGTAGTCGAGCTGTTTCACCTTCTCGAAGCCGGCCTGGGCGTTCTTCCACGCCGGATCTTTCTCATCGGAGAAGAAAAACGCGCCGTTGCCGGTGTATTCCGGGTAGATGTCGATCTCGCCGGACGTGATGGCGCCGCGCAGCACCTTGGTGGTGCCGAGCTGCAGCTTGTTGGTGGTCTTGATGCCGTTGGCTTCCAGCACCTGCACGATGATGTTGCCGAGCAGCGAACCTTCGGTATCGATTTTGGAGCCGACGCGCACCGAGTCGGCCGCCTGCGCCAGACCGCCGGTGGCCAGCAAGGCCAGCGCAACGGCAAAGGAACGTCCGCGTGATAAGGTGATTGCCATACTTTTCCTCTGGTTATACGTTTTCCGGCTCATGGGCCAGTTAGGTTGGAAAATCCTGAGAAACGCGCTTCCAGCGCGCAATAAATTTTTCCGCTGGCAGGGCATCGCCTTCCCTCTGCGGTTCACCGGCGCGCAACGGATGCACACCGACGTCGAGCGGCGTCAGAGCGTAATCGCGCAGCCACTCGCCGTAGCCTTGCGCGACAAACCCCTGGCTGCGCCGCTGATACGCCTCGCGCTCCGCCAGATAGACTTCGCGCAAACCATACCAGGGCAGGCCGGGCAGATCGTGATGCACTAAATGGTAGTTCAGATTGAGAAACAGCAGCCGCCACGGCCAGCCCGCCTCATTAATAATAGAACGTGCCTGCGGTGCGTCCACGGCGCGATGCTCAAAAAACGATCTTACCTTGGTCAGCGCCAGCGCCGGGTAGCTGATGGCCAGCAGGTAAAACGCCGCGCCGATACCCTGCGCCTGCAGCCAGTTCAGCAACATCGCCAGCAGCGACAGGTGCACTCCCCACATCCCCCAGGTGCGCCACTCCCCAGAGGCAAGCGCTTTCACCGCCCCGGCCAGGGTCGCGGCGATATCCAGCGCCGGGCCGAGGAGCACCCGGCCGATCAGCATATTGCGCACGGCGGCCAGCAGCGGCAGCAGGCGGGGATAGCGCCGCCACTGCGCGGCGCTGAAGTAATAACTTTCGGGATCTTCGTGCGGATCGGTCAGGTGGTCGTTGCGGTGATGGCGCAGATGCGAATCGCGATACAACCCGTAGGGATACCACACCGCCAGCGGCAATAGGCCGAACAGCTGATTGACGCGCGGCCAGCGCGTCGGATGGCCGTGGATCAGCTCGTGTTGCAACGACATGTACCAGGTGGTCAGGAGAATCAACAGCGGCGCGCCAAGCCACGGGCCCAGTGTTTGCCACCCCAGCGCCACGGCGAACCAGCCGCCGTACACCGCCGCCATGATCCCCCAGGTGGGCAATTCCAGCCGCCAATGCCGGCGCCGATAAAGCTGCCTGATTCGTTCGCGCTGTTCGGGATGCAAATAGTGGGCGTGGGACATGCTGCGGCTCGCGGTGAGAGATTTTCTCCCAGTATCCGTGAGCCGTAGCGGCGTTCAAAATAACGAAAATGGCAAAGCTAAGTGAAAATTCAGCGGGTTGCGTACGCGTAAAAGCGAAAAAACGGGCCGCGGAGGCGGTAATATCAGTCAGTTAAACCTGACTGGCATTTTTTATCCCATCTTTTTGTGTTTCGTGTAGTCTGAATTGCCGTAAATATCCGCATTTCTCTGTGGCCAACATGAACGGCCCCTGGCTCGGTCGAGGTGCAGGAGTCTCATGATGCACCTCTCATTTATCGACCGAAAACAACACGAGTACTTCATAAAAACGCTAACTGACAAGCATTAACCGCGCCGGGGGCCCGTCCGTGATATCCCATCAAGGAACGAAATCGAGCACCACGGCGTTGAACAGCGCGTACTCGGTGGCGGTGGCCATCGGTGGAAACTGCGCGTGCTGCACAGCCGCGCTCGCCGCTGCGCACAGGGGCGCGTCGCCTCTTACTACCTTGCTGCTCGCCAGCTTGCCATCCGGCCGCAGCCGAATGCTGATGGTGCAGCGTTGGCCGCGCGCGTGTTCAGGCAAACGCAGCTCGCGGCTCACCGCGTTATGCACCCGAACCGGATAGCTGAGCGGTACCGTGGCCTGCGACTCGGCCTGCGGCTCCGGCAACGGGATGCCGGCCTGACGCCCGGCGCCGCAGCCGCTCAGCAGCAACAACGCCAACAGGCTTAGTGTTTTTTTCATTCCCTATGTCCTTATTGGGGATTTATCTTTATCGTGCGGCCCTCACTGCGCCGCCGGGTAAGCCTCACCGTCGTCCGCATAACGCTGCAGCCGCTCGCGCCACCACTTGGCCGCCAGACCGCTGGCGCTTTCCCGCCAGCCGAAATAGGCAACGTCGCTGCAGCGCTCAGATTCAACGCGTTTCGCCACCAGTTCACCGCTGTTCAGGTAAGGTTCCGCCAGAGAACGCGGCAGATAGCCGCAGCCCAACCCGACCAATTGCGCCTGCAGCTTGGCGTCGAAGCCGAAGACCGTCAGCGTATCCTGCTCTTCCAGCAGATTCAGGCTCTGCGGCGCGTTGACCCGCGAGGTGTCGCGCACCACCACCGCCCGGTGCTGACGGATTTCGTCCTTCGGCAACGGTTCCGGCAGCGCCGCCAACGGATGCTGCGGCGCGACGGCGAACACGTAATCCAGCTGCCCCAGCCGGCTGAACGCATAGCCCACCCGGGACGGCGGCTCGCAGATGGCGCCGATGATAATGTCGGCACAACCGTAAACCAGCGATTCCCAGGAACCGGCCAGCACCTCGTGGCTGAAACGCAGCCGGGTATGGTGATGCTGCCGATAAAACTCGTCGATCAGCGGCAACAGGCGGGCAAACGGGAAGGAGGCGTCGATCCCGAGCGTGATCTCGCTTTCCCAGCCGTTCTCCACGTAACGCGCCTGCTGTTCCAGATCCTGTGCCGCCCGCAGCAGCACCCGGCCTTTTTCCAGCATCAGCTTGCCGGTATCGGTGAATTTCGCCCGGTGGCCGGAGCGGTCCAGCAGGGTGATGTCGAGATCGTTCTCCAGCTTTTGCACCATATAGCTGAGCGCCGAAGGGGTTTTAAACAGTGCGGCGGCCGCGGCGGCGAAAGATCCGTGCCGGTCCAGCGCGTCCAAAATCAGCAGCGCTTCCAGGTTTAATCTCATGCTTTCTCCCGTGTATAAAAAAACTCAACAAGTCGGCAAAAATTCTGCGGTATCTTTGAAATCGCCCTCTGCCTACCATGGGTTTTATCGGCGTTACACTCATCAGATGTTCAACCGAAATATCACTGGGAAGGTAAATTATGTCAAAGTTTCAACTACTTGATAAAGACAACTCCGCACTGATTTTTATCGACCATCAACCGCAAATGGCCTTCGGCGTGGCTAATATTGATCGTCAGCAACTGAAAAACAACGTTGTTGGCTTGGCGAAGGCGGGCAAGATTTTCAACGTGCCAACCCTTTTCACCTCGGTCGAAACCGAAAGCTTCAGCGGCTATATCTGGCCGGAACTGCTGGCGGTACACCCTGAAATCACCCCGATTGAACGCACCTCGATGAACTCCTGGGAAGACGCGGCCTTCGTTAAAGCCGTGGAAGCCACCGGCCGCAAAAAGCTGGTGATCTCCGCACTGTGGACCGAAGTGTGTCTGACCTTCCCGGCGCTGATGGCGCTGGAAGCCGGTTATGAAGTGTATGTGGTCACCGACACCTCCGGCGGCACCTCCGTCGATGCGCATGAGCGTTCGATCGACCGCATGGTGCAGGCCGGCGCCGTGCCGGTGACCTGGCAGCAGGTGCTGCTGGAGTACCAGCGCGACTGGGCGCGCAAAGATACCTACGACGCGGTGATGGCGCTGGTGCGCGAACACAGCGGCGCGTACGGCATGGGCGTCGACTACGCTTACACCATGGTGCACCACGCACCGGCGCGCACGGTGAAATAATCCCCTTTGCCCCGGCCCTGCGCCGGGGTATTTTCAGGAGTCGGTATTATGGCCCATCCGCAGCATGTCACGCTGGTGATCACCCACCGTTTGGCGCCGGGGAACGAACAGGCCTATGAGGCCTGGCTGAACCGCATCATGCCCGATGCCGCAGGCTTCACCGGCCATTTGGGCGTCAACGTGATTCGCCCTTCCGGCGACGAACAGGCCTATACGGTGTTGGTCCGCTTCGACAACCTCGACAACCTGTACCGCTGGATCCACTCGCCGCTGCGCAAGCAATACATCGAAGAAGTCACCCCGCTGTTGCTGGATAACGACCATATCGAGATCCGCCCCGGCGCGGAGTTCTGGTTTACCCCACCCAGCCCCAGCGTCAGCCAACCTCCCCAGTGGAAGCAGTTCATCATCACCCTGCTGGTGATCTTCCCCTCCACCAATCTGGTGCCCTGGTTTTGGGGGTTGGTGGTGCCGCAGCTGGACGGCACGCTGCTCGGCCATTTTCTCAATGACGCCACCGTGGTCGCCTTGGTGGTGTACCTGTGGATGCCCATCGTGACTCGCGTTTTTCATCAATGGCTGACCCGCCGCTAGGCGGTTCGCCGGGAGAATGTTATGAACCACCACGCTTCATTGATCATCACCAACGGCAAGTTTCACACCGTCGATCGCCAAAATCCTACCGCACAGGCTGTCGCCATCCGCGACGGCAAGTTTCTGGCGGTCGGCAGCGAAGGCGAAGTCATGCAGCACGCCGGGCCGGAAACCCAGGTGATCGATCTGCACGGCCACACCGCGATTCCGGGCCTCAACGACTCGCACCTGCACCTGATCCGCGGCGGCCTGAACTATAACCTGGAGTTGCGCTGGGAAGGTGTGCCTTCGCTGGCCGACGCGCTGCGCATGTTGAAAGAACAGGCGCTGCGCACGCCGACCCCGCAGTGGGTGCGGGTGGTCGGCGGCTGGACCGAATTCCAGTTCGCCGAGCGCCGCATGCCGACGCTGGACGAGATCAACCAGGCGGCGCCGGACACGCCGGTGTTCATTCTGCACCTCTACGATCGCGCGCTGCTCAACCGCGCGGCGCTGAAGGTGGTCGGCTACACCAAAGACACGCCTAACCCGCCGGGCGGGGAGATCCAGCGCGACGCCAACGGCAATCCGACCGGCATGCTGATCGCCAAACCCAACGCCATGATCCTGTACGCTACGCTGGCGAAAGGGCCGAAGCTGCCGCTGGAACAGCAGGTCAACTCCACCCGCCAGTTTATGCGCGAGCTGAACCGCCTGGGCCTCACCAGTGCCATCGACGCCGGCGGCGGCTTCCAGAACTACCCGGAGGATTATCAGGTGATCGCCGAGCTGCACGAGAAAAAGCAGCTGACCATCCGCATCGCCTATAACCTGTTCACCCAGCGACCAAAGCAGGAGCTGGAAGACTTCGAGCTGTGGACCGACATGCTCAAGCCGGGCCAGGGCACTGACTTCTATCGCCACAACGGCGCCGGCGAGATGTTGGTATTCTCCGCCGCCGACTTCGAAGACTTCCTGCAGCCGCGCCCGGATCTGCCGCCGGGCACCGAAGACGAGCTGGAACGGGTAGTGCGCCATCTGGTCGAACATCGCTGGCCGTTTCGCCTGCACGCCACCTATGACGAATCCATCAGCCGCATGCTGGACGTGTTCGAGAAGGTGAACCGCGACATTCCGTTCAACGGGCTGCACTGGCTGTTCGACCACGCCGAAACCATTACCGAACGCAATATCGAGCGGGTTAAGGCCCTGGGCGGCGGCATTGCGGTGCAGCACCGCATGGCGTTCCAGGGCGAATATTTTGCCGACCGCTACGGCATCGAAGCCACCAAGCATACGCCACCGGTGGCGAAAATGCTGGCGGCCGAGCTGCCGGTCGGGCTGGGCACCGACGCCACCCGCGTCGCCAGCTACAATCCTTGGACGGCGCTGTACTGGCTGGTCTCCGGCCGCACCGTCGGCGGTATGGCGATGTACGATGACAGCGCCCGGCTGGATCGCGAAACGGCGCTGATGCTGTGGACGCAAGGCAGCGCCTGGTTCTCCACCGAACAGGGCAAGAAAGGCCAGATCAAGGTCGGCCAGCTGGCGGATGTGGCGGTGTTGTCGCAGGACTATTTCAGCGTGCCGGAAGAGCAGATCAAAGGCATCGAGTCGGTGATGACGGTGGTGGACGGCAAGGTGGTTTACGCTGCCGGCAGCTTCTCGCCGCTGGCGCCACCGCCGCTGCCGGTGCTGCCGGAGTGGTCGCCGGTCACCCAGGTGCCGGGCCACTACCGCTCCGCGCCGCCGGCGGCGGCCAAAGTCGGCGTGCTGAGCCAGGCGCACCAATGCTGTGGCCCGTGCGGTGTACACGCGCATCAGCATGACATTGCGCGCCGCTCCAGCATCCCGGTGTCGGACGAGAATGCCTTCTGGGGCGCGTTCGGCTGTTCGTGCTTCTCGTTCTAAGCTGCCAGCCCAGCAACTCATTAGGAAACTAACTTAATAAGCTACCAGGCTAGCAAGATAATAAATTAATGGCGCTGTCCGCAGGAGAGCGCCATTTCATTTTCAATCGCGGTTAATATCCAGCCAGCGCCGCTGCTCGGCGGAGGCGGCTATCGCATCCAGCACGCAAGACACCTTCCAGCCTTCTTCAAAGTCCGGCCACATGCGATCGCCCGCGGCGATGCCATTGACCAGATCGCGGATCTCCACCGTCTTCTGATCGTTAAAGCCGATGCCGTGCCCGGCGCTGATGCAGAACGCCGCGTAGTCCGGGTGCTTCGGCCCCACCAGCAGCGTCTTGAACCCCTGCCGCTCCGCCGGTTCATCGTGCCGATACAGCTTTAACTCCGCCATCCGTTCCTGGGTATAGCTCAGCGTGCCCTTGGTGCCGGTGACCACATAGGTGAGCCCCATCTTGCGCCCGCAGGCGATGCGTGACGTTTCCAGGGTGCCCATCGCTCCGCCGGCGAAACGCAACAGCGCGCTGGCCTGATCTTCGTTTTCCACCGGCAGCAGGCGCGCCGGGTCTTGCGGATCCGGGCGCTGCTTGATAACGGTCTGCATATCGCCGGAGACCGCCACGATATCGCCCACCAGGTAGTGCGCCATATTGACGATGTGCGCCGCCAGATCCCCCAGCGCGCCCAGCCCGGCACTGGCGCGGCGGCAGTGCCAATCGAGCGGCGTGCGTGGGTCGGCCAGATAATCTTCATTGTGGGTGCCGTAAAAATGCACCACTTCGCCGATTTCGCCGTTGGCGATGATCTCGCGCGCCAGCTGGCTGGTCGGGTTCTTCATGTAGTTGAAACCGACCAGCGTTTTCACGCCCTTGGCGCGGGCGGCCTGCACCATCTCCGCCGCGTCGGCGGCGTCCAGCGCCAGTGGCTTTTCCGAATACACGTGCTTGCCGTGGCGGATCGCCTCAAGCGCCATCTCTTTGTGCAAGAAGTTGGGGGCGCAGATGTCCACCACGTCGATCGCCGGATCGGCCACCAGTTGCCGCCAATCGCCGGTCGAACGCGCAAAGCCGAACTCGCCGGCGCGCTGCGCTGCCAGCTCGGGCGTCACTTCCGCCAACATCTCCAGCACCAGCTCCCCTTTCAGAGGAAAGACCGTGGGGGCCTGCGCATAGGCGATAGCGTGACAACGCCCGATATAACCGGTGCCGATTAACCCAACGCGTACCTGTTTCATCATTTTCTCCCGTGATCGAAATCCTGCGTAGAATCAGGCGCCGTTCAATGAAACGCGCCGTCTGATAACGGGTTTATATGGAATATAAATTTCAATAACAAGCACACGGGAAAATAAAGTTCATATTCGTGATGTCGTTCATGAAACGTTGATGGGATGATGCAACGAAGAAAGCCGGACACGGTTTACCGTATCCGGACGAGATAAAATGAACCGTTTATTTCATATCAAGCTAAGCCGTTGGCGCCGTGCTGCACGTAGCCGGGGCGTTGCAGCAGGCGCTGCTGATAGGCCGCCAACGCCGCATAATCCGGCCGTTCGAATGGCGTCATCAGCCAGCGATTCAGCGACAGCCCCAGCACCACGTCCGCCAGCGTGAAGGCGGAGCCGGCGGCATAAGGGCCATGCTGCGCCAAATGCCTGTCCAGCAACCCCATCAGCCGATTCCACTCGCACTCGGCGGCAGCCAGGCGGGCGGCATCCTGAAAATCTGCATGCCCGCGCACCCGCGACATGAACACATAGCGCCAGGCGCCGTTCAGATCGGTGGCCTGCCAATCCATCCACATCTCCACCGCCGCGCGCGCGCCGGGTTCCTGCGGCAGCAGATCGCGGCGCCCTTCTCGCCCGACCAGGTAACGGCAAATGGTGTTCGACTCCCACAGCACTCGCTCGCCGTCGATTAGCACCGGCACCAGGCCGTTCGGGTTAAGCGCCAGAAACGCCGGCTCCTGCGTGGAGCGAAAGCCGCTGCCCCAGTCCTCTCGCGCCAACGGCAGCCCCAGCTCCTGGCAGGTCCACAACACCTTGCGCACGTTGATCGATGAAGCCTTGCCCAATAGTTTCAGCATTCGCTTTCCTTTTATTCTCTCCAGAACGGTTTATACCCTTCCCGCCAGGCATCCGCCCGCGTCAGGCCGATATCCGCCAGTTGTTTGTCGTTCAACAGCAACAACTCCCTTCTCGTTCTGTGGCGCAGCAGATAAAGACGCCAGCGTGACCAACCTACCGAATGCCGCAGCGGCGTACCAGCAAACAGAGCCATCTTGTTATTCTCCCTGATGTTTTCACGTTGCAGTCATCATGCTCGCCGAGAGAAAAACAATACAGATTCACGCTGGCGCTATTTTTTTCATACAGCTACGTCAAAAAACCCGTTGAATGGTTTACTTTGAACGCATCTGTACCGGTTTTTGAATCCTTTATCCCGATGAGAGGCCTCTGTATGACACGCTACGCAACGCTGGCCGCCATTCTCAGCCAACGCATTCAGCAAGGGCTGTATCCGGCCGGCCATCGCCTGCCTTCGGTGCGCGCGCTGAGCCAGGAGCACGGCGTCAGCATCAGCACGGTGCAGCAAGCCTACCGGCTGCTGGAGGAACAGCGCCTGGTGGAAGCGCGGCCAAAGTCGGGCTACTTCGTGCATACGCAGCGCGCGCAGGCCGAACTGCCCGCCATGACGGCGCCGGTGCAGCGGCCGGTGGACATTTCGCAATGGGAGCAGGTGCTGGAGCTGGTGCGCAGCCGGCCGCGCGAGGGCCTGATCCAGCTGGGGCGCGGCATGCCGGATATCGCCGAGCCGACGATGAAGCCGCTGATCGTCGCTCTGCGCAATGCCGCCCGCCACGGCGACCTGCGCAGCCTGTATTACGACAGCATTCAGGGCGTGGCCGCGCTGCGCGAGCAGGTTGCCCGCCTGCTGCTGGATTCCGGTTGCCAAATCGGCCCCGAACAGTTGCTAATCACCACCGGCTGCCAGGAAGCGATCTCCGCCGGGCTGCGCGCCGTTTGCCAACCCGGCGACATCGTGGCAGTCGACTCGCCCTGCTTCCACGGCACCATGCAGACGCTGAAGGGCCTGGGTATCAAGGCGCTGGAAATCCCCACCGATCCGCTCACCGGCGTCAGCCTGGCGGCGCTGGAGATGGCGCTGGAACAGTGGCCGGTCAAGGCCATCCTGCTGACGCCCAACTGCAATAATCCGCTGGGCTACATCATGCCCGACGCCCACAAACAGCGGCTGCTGACGCTGGCGCAGCGCCACGATGCGGCAATCATCGAAGACGACGTCTACGGCGACATCGCCTATCACTACCCGCGGCCACGCACCATCAAGTCGTTCGACGAAGACGGCCGCGTGCTGCTGTGCAGCTCGTTTTCCAAAACGCTGGCGCCGGGGCTGCGGGTGGGCTGGATCGCGCCCGGCCGCTACCTGGAGCGGGTGCTGCACATGAAGTTCATCGGCTCCGGTGCCACCGCTACCCAGCCGCAGCTGGCGATCGCAGAATTTATCCGCAGCGGGCACTATCTGCAGCACCTGCGGCGCATGCGCGCCCGCTACCAGCAGAACCGCGACCGCATGACCGAGCTTATCCTGAAGCACTTCCCGGCCGGCACCCGCGTCAGCCGGCCGCGCGGCGGCTTTATGCTGTGGATCGAACTGGATGAGGCGTTCGACACCCTGCGGCTGAACCGCCATCTCGAGCCGCAGGGCGTGCAGATCGCCGTCGGCAGCATTTTTTCTGCCGCCGGCAAATACCGTAACTGCCTGCGCATCAACTATGCGCCGAAGCTGACGACGGAGATCGAACAAGCGGTGCAGCGGGTCGGCGCCACCATCCAGCAGCTGATGCCGAGCAACGCGCTGCAACCTCAGACGGACTGAAGCAAAAACTCGGCCACCCGGCGGCGCAGATGTTCGATGCCCTGCGGATGATGAATAAACTGCGCCACCGGCATCATTTGCCAGCGCTGGCCTTCATCGCCGAAGCGAATGGCGGCGATCTGCGCCGGGGTGATCTCGCCGACCATAAACCAGGTCGGCGGGTAGCCAGGCAGAATGCCGTCATAGCGTCGCCGCCAGGTCACCTGGCATTCGGCGATCGCCACGCCGAATTCCTCCTGCGTTTCCCGCTGCACGCACTGCAGCGGCGTTTCGCCGTTTTCCCGCCCGCCGCCGGGCAGATCCCACAGGCCGGGCCATGGAATACCCGGCTTGTCGTCCCGTTGGTAAACCAACAAGCGATCGTCGCACAGCAGCGCGATCTTGGCCCCGCCAAATGTCTGATCCATCGTGTTTTCTCCGCCCCGTGTCCCTCCTCTTTGACTGAACATCATACTTCATCCCCGCGCAGCCTGGTGTATAGTAAAAATCCGTTTTCACAACAGGCGAACAATGACGATGAACTCTCCGTTTCTGGTGACTCCCCAATGGCTTGCACAGCATATCAACGATGAAAATCTGGTGGTGATCGATGTCCGGATGTCGCCGGTCGGGCTGACGCCGAAGAAAGACATGCTTGCCGAGTTCGAACGCGGCCATATTCCCGGCGCGGTCTATTTCGATATCGACGAGGTGGCGGACAAAAACACCGCGCTGCCGCACATGCTGCCGACGGCGACGGAGTTTGGCACGGCGGTGGGCAAGCTGGGCATCAGCGAGCGCGATACCCTGGTGATTTACGATGAGGGCAACCAGTTCTCCGCGCCGCGCGGCTGGTGGACCTTCCGCAATTTCGGCGCCCAGCATGTTTACGTGCTGGACGAAGGGCTGAACGGTTGGACCGCGCTGGGCCAAGCGCTGGAAACCGGCCCGGCGCAGCCTGAGCCGCAGACGTTCAACGCCCGGTTCAACGCCGACGCGGTGGTGGATATGCGGCAAGTGGAACAGGCGTTAGGCACGCCGGTGCAAATTCTCGATGCGCGCGCCGCGCCGCGCTTTTATGCCGAAGCGCCGGAGCCGCGCCCTGGCCTGCACCGTGGCCATATTCCCGGCAGCATCAACATTCCATACGGCGAACTGCTGGAAAACGGCCGCTTCAAGTCGCTGGAAGCGCTACGCCAAACCTTCAACGGTAAGGGCGTGGACATCAACGGCCCGATCATCACCAGCTGCGGCTCCGGCGTGACGGCGGCGGTGCTGGCGTTCGGCCTGCTGTCGCTCGGCGCGCCGCAGGTCAAGCTGTATGACGGCGCCTGGAGCGAGTGGGGGCAGCTGAGCGGCAAGCAGCCTATCGCTAAAGATTAAGTGCCGATCCGCTCGACCACGATCTGCGCCAGCCGCTGCACGGCGGCGGAAGGCTGATCCTCGGCGCGGTGCAGCACCACGCCGAGCTGGCCGAGAGCGGGCAGCAGATCGGGCGCCAGCGGCGCCAGGCCAGGCGGCAAACCGGCCGCGGCCCGCACCGTAACGCCCAATCCGGCGCTCACCGCCGCCCAAACGCCGTTCAGGCTGCGGCTGGTAAAGGCGATGCGCCAAGGAATGCCGGCGCGATCCAGCGCCTGCGTCGCCGCGCTGCGCATCAGACAAGGCGCGTCGAACATCACCAGCGGCAGCGGCTCATCCCCTTCTCGCCAAGGCGCCAGCGCGAAGCCGGGCGAGGCGATCCAGTGCAGCTGCCGCTGCCCCAGCGCCTGATGAAACGGCGTGCTCAAGCCGCCATCCCACGCCAGCGACAGATCCAGTTGGCCTTTCAACACCCACTCGATGAGCTCGGCATTACGGGCGATGCGCGCCTCGATGCGCACCTTCGGGTTGGCGCGCGCGAAGCTGCCCAATACCTGCGGCAGAAACGTCTCGCCGAAATCCTCCTGCAGCCCCAGCCGCACCGTGCCCTGCAGATCCAATCCGCGCACTGCGGCGGCGGCTTCGTCATTGAGCTCCAGCAGGCGGCGCGCGTAGCCGAGCAGGGTTTCCCCCGCCTCGGTCATCACCATGCCGCGCCCGGCCTTGCGCAGGATCGGCGCGCCGACCTGCTGTTCCAACTTTTTCAGGTGAGCGCTGACCGCTGAAGTCGAGCGCCCTAACCGTTCAGCGGCCTTGGCAAAGCTGCCCAGTTCGACGCCGGTAACGAAGCTGCGCAAATCCTCGAGATCGAACGTTATTCGTCCCATGCTGACCATCCTGATTTTCTGAATCATCAATCAAAATAATACCGATTTTACTGATAAAGATGGCGTGTCACGCTCTCCCGGTCAATGTCTTTCCGGAGAATCCATATGCTCGTGATGCAATACCGTTTCACCCTGCCCGTCGGCTCCGATCCTCTGTCCACCCCCTTTGACCACACTGCGCCACGGGTTGACAGGCAAACTTGATATTGATAATCATTATCAACACTAAACATTCATTTGCGGTTCGCGGGATGCGGGCCGCTCTCCGGGGTCAACCGTCATGCCGTCATCACCGATCACACCTTACGCCACCACCTGCTGCATCGTGGGGGGCGGCCCTGCCGGGCTGATGCTCGGCTATCTGCTGGCGCGGGCGGGGGTCGATGTGACGGTGCTGGAGAAGCACGCCGACTTCCTGCGCGATTTTCGCGGTGACACCATTCACCCGTCGACGCTGGAAGTCATGCACCAGCTGGGCCTGCTCGATGAACTGCTGGCGTTGCCACACCAGCGCGCCGAATCCCTGCACGCCGAAGTCGCCGGGCGCGACATCAAGCTGGCGGATTTCACCCACTTGCCGACGCGCTGCAAATTTATCGCCTTTATGCCGCAGTGGGAGTTCCTCAACTTTTTGGCGCGGCAGGCCGCCGCTTTCCCCCATTTCAGGCTGCTCACCTCGACACAGGTTCATGAGCTGCTCTACGACCGCGGCCAGGTATGCGGCGTGCTGGCCGACACGCCGGAAGGCCCAATCCGCGTGCGCAGCCAACTGGTGATCGGCACCGACGGCCGCCACTCGGTGGTGCGCGAGCAGGCGGCGCTCAGCAGCCGCTCCTTCGGCGCCCCGCGCGACGTATTGTGGATGAAGCTCAGCAAGCAGCCGGGCGATCCGGCCTGGTCGATGGGCCATACCGGGCCGAAGCAGAACTTCATCATGATCGATCGCGGCGACTATTGGCAGTGCGGCTACTCAATCGATAAAGGCAGCTTCGACGCGATCCGCCGCAGCGGCCTGGAGAAATTTTTGCTGCACCTTGCCGAGGTGGCGCCATTCCAGGACGATCGCCTGCAGGAGATCGTCGAGTGGGATCAGGTGAAGCTGCTGAGCATCCGCATCGATCGTCTGGATCGCTGGGCCAAACCGGGGGTGCTGTGCATCGGCGACGCCGCGCACGCCATGTCGCCGATCGGCGGCGTGGGCGTCAACCTGGCGATTCAGGACGCCGTGGCTGCCGCCAACGCCCTGATCCCGCCGCTGCGCCAGCATCGGCTGCAGTTGAAGCATTTGCTGAGCGTGCAGCGCCGGCGCGAATTGCCCACCCGGGCCATCCAGTTTTTGCAGATCAAAATGAGCCAGCGCAAGCCGGGCCAACGCCGCGCGGCGGGCGGCTCACGCCTGATCGCCCGCGTCGGCAACAGCCGCTGGCTGCCGCGCCTGTTCGGCCGCATCATCGGCCTGGGTTTTCGCCGCGAAACGCCGCGACATCTTGAAAATTAACCCGCTATACTCATCAGTTCCCGCTTCGATGAGGTTCATTCATGTTCACCGTCCGTCAGGCATTGCTGGAAGATTTAACGCAGGTGCGCGATATCGGCATCCGCACCTATCGGGCACACTTCGGTGAGCTGTGGCGCTACCCGCACGAGCTGGAGGCCTTTCTGGCCGAGGATTTTTCCGTCTCCGCGCTGGAACGGACGCTGCTCGATCCCGACGTGTGCTGGCTGCTGGCCCATGAGGATGACGCCCTCATCGGCTATGCGCGGGTGAACTTCGACAGCCTGTTGGCCGCAACCCAGCAGCGCGGTGCCGAACTGCAAAAGATCTACTTCCTGCCGGACTGCGCCGGGCGCGGCTTCGGCCGACAATTTTTCGAGCAGGTGCAGCAGCGGGCCGTCGAACGCCGGCAGCCGCTGCTGTGGCTGGAAGTATTGAAGCAAAACGCCGATGCTCAGCGCTTTTATCAGCGGCAAGGCCTTGCCGTATGCGGCGAGGCCCAATACACCAGCGAACAGGGTGCCATCGAACTTTGGACGATGAGCAAGGCGCTGTAACCGCGCCCCGCTCCGCCGTCGTTTAGCGTGGCTCCTGCTGCAGCATCAGGAACAGCAAGGCAAACGCATTGGGCGCCAGGTAGATCAGCGCCCCCAGCTGCACCGCCAGCGGATCCTTCTTGGCCTGCCAGGCCATAAACCAGTCGCCGGCGACCACCATAAAGCCGACGCCCCACACCGCAATTGCGCAAATCGCCCCCAGCATCGCCCAGGCTTTACCCTTGGCGAAAGCGGCGTAAGGGCCTTTCAATCGCCCGATCATCAGCACCACGCCTGCGGCCGCGAATAGGCCGGCCAGCGTTTCCAGCGTGGTGATGACAGCCAACCCCAACATGCAGGCCCAGTCGGCGCTGATCGCGCGCCACATCAACCCCGGCGTCTGATAGGTATCCTGCATGGCGAGCAGCGGGCCCACCGCATTGCGCGCGGTGCCGGAGAAATCCGCCGTATTGTTCAACAGGCTGAACAGCCCCCACAGGGCCGGAAACAGGGACAGGACGATGCAACCGAGGCGTGACACAGTGATTTCGTTCATGGTTATCCTTAATGAATAAACGGGTGACTCCCGCCCTCATGACGGGACCGCTATTGAGATCCTGAGAGTTTGACGTGCACAATGTAAGAACTAATCTTACAATGACGCAGCATAGCCGAAAGTGAGGAGGAACAATGGGCAGAACATTAACGGTAGATCTGGGTGACGAACTGCGTAGCTTCGTCGAAGACCTGGTGGCCAGCGGCGATTACCGCACGCCCAGTGAAGTCATCCGCGAATCGGTGCGCACCTTGCGCGAACGTACCGCCACCTCAAAGTTGGAAGAGCTTAGGCGCTTGATCGCCGAAGGAGAAAACAGCGGTGAGGCCGTCGAATGGGATCGTGATGTGTTCATGGAAAGAATACGGAGCAAAGCAAAAGGATGCGCAGAAAAGTAACCATTCGTCCAAAAGCGTTGGACGATATGGAAGAGATCTATTTTTACGGGTTGGCGCGCTTTGGCTTACAGGTGGCCGAAGATTATCTGCGCCGCCTGCATCAGGCTTTCGATAACCTTAGCCACCACCAACTCGGCAGAAACCTCGATGAAATCGGCCCCGGCCTATGGGTATTGCCCGTCGCCAACCACCTGATTTATTTTCGACAGCACAGGCGGGAGGTGAATATCATCAGAGTGCTGCATCATTCCCGCGATCCGCTCAGCCGATCCTTTTTCAGCTGATCCAACGTCAAATCGCCACCAGCCCGCGTACGCCGTCCTGTTCCATATTGCTGCCGCCGCCGCGCTGCACGATGCTGCCGCGCGACATCACCAGATAGCTGTCCGCCAGATCGGCGGCAAAGTCATAGAACTGCTCCACCAGCAGGATCGCCATATCGCCGCGCGCCGCCAGCTGCTTGATCACCGCGCCGATCTCCTTGATCACCGAAGGCTGGATCCCTTCCGTCGGCTCGTCGAGGATCAGCAGCTGCGGCCGGCAGGCCAGCGCCCGGCCGATCGCCAGCTGCTGCTGTTGTCCGCCGGAGAGATCGCCGCCGCGCCGATCCTTCATTTGCCGCAGCACCGGAAACAGTTCATAGATCGGATCCGGCACCGTGCGCGCGTCGGCGCCGGAAAAGCGCGCCAGCCCCATCAGCAGATTTTCCTCCACCGTCAGGCGCGGAAAAATCTCCCGTCCCTGCGGCACATAGGCTATGCCCGCCTGCACCCGCTGATGCGGCTTTTTACCGGTGATGGCCTCGCCCCGCCAATGGACGCTGCCGCTGCGCGCCGGGATCAGCCCCATCAGGCATTTCAGCAGCGTGGTCTTGCCCACGCCGTTGCGCCCCAGCAGGCAGGTCACCTCGCCGATGCGCGCTTGGAACGACAGGCCGCGCAGAATGTGGCTGCCGCCGTAATACTGATTCAACTCCTCTACCTGCAGCATGATTACGCCTCCTCAGCGCCCCAGATATACCTCAATCACCCGTTCATCGGCCTGCACCTGCGCCAGCGATCCTTCCGCCAGCACCTGCCCCTGATGCAGCACCGTCACGCGATCGGCGATGGTTTCCACAAACCCCATGTCGTGCTCCACCACCATCAGCGAATGCTTGCCCGCCAGCTCGCGAAACAGTTCGGCGGTGTAGTCGGTTTCAGCGTCGGTCATGCCGGCCGCCGGTTCGTCGAGCAGCAGCAGGTGCGGCTCCTGCACCAGCAGCATGCCGATCTCGAGAAACTGTTTCTGCCCGTGGGACAGCAACCCGGCGGGCCGGTGGCGTTCATGCCCCAGCCGCAGGGTCTTCAGCATCTCGTCGATGCGGTCGCGCTGTTCGCTGCTCAGGCGGGCGCGCAGGCAGGCCCACACCGATTTGCGGGTTTTCTGCGCGATCTCCAGATTTTCGAACACCGTCAGCGCCTCGAACACCGTCGGTTTTTGAAACTTGCGGCCGATGCCGGCGTGGGCGATCTGCATCGGCGCCAGCCGGGTCAGATCGACGGTCTGATCGTAAAACACCCTGCCGCTGTCTGGCCGGGTCTTACCGGTGATCACATCCATCAACGTGGTCTTGCCGGCGCCGTTGGGGCCGATCACGCAGCGCAGTTCGCCGACGCCAATGCGCAGCGACAGATCGGTCAGCGCGCGAAAACCGTCGAAGCTGACGTTGACATTGTCGAGCTGCAGCACCGGATCGGTTTGCTGCCGGTATTTGTCCGCCGGCAGCGGATGGGTAAACAGCTCGTCGGTCACTTGCATCGCTTTCATGAGGTTTTCCTCCGGCGCAGCAGGCCGATCACCCCTTTGGGCAGAAACAGCGTGACGACGATAAACATCAGGCCGAGGAAGAACTGCCAGTATTCGGGAATGGCCATGGTGAACCAGCTCTTGGCGCCGTTGACGATGCCGGCGCCGAGCAGCGGCCCCACCAGCGTGCCGCGCCCGCCGAGCGCCACCCAGATGGCGGCTTCGATCGAGTTGGTCGGCGACATTTCGCCCGGGTTGATGATGCCGACCTGCGGCACATAGAGCGCGCCGGCCAACCCACACAGCACCGCCGACAGCGTCCAGACGAACAGCTTGAAGCCCTTCGGATCGTAGCCGCAGAAGGTCAGGCGGTTTTCCGCATCGCGCACCGCGGTCAGCACCCGGCCGAACTTGCTGCGCGCCAACGCAAAGCCGATGGCCAGGCTGGCGGCCAGCAGCAGCACCGTCGCCAGAAACAGCGCCACCCGCGTGCCGGCGGCGGTGATGGGAAAGCCGAGCAGCGTGGTGAAACCGGTAAAGCCGTTATTGCCGCCGAAGCCGGTTTCGTTGCGAAAGAACAGCAGCATGCCGGCGTAGGTCAGCGCCTGAGTCATGATCGAGAAATACACCCCTTTGATTTTCGAGCGAAAGGCGAAGTAGCCGAACAGGAAGGCCAGCAGGCCCGGCACCAGCACGATCAGGCACAGCGCCCAGGCGAAATGCTGGGTGCCGCTCCAGAACCACGGCAGCTCGTTCCAGGAGAGGAACGCCATAAACGCCGGCAGCCCATCGCCTGCCGCCTGCCGCATCAGGTACATGCCCATGGCGTAGCCGCCGAGCGCGAAGAACAGCCCGTGGCCGAGCGACAGCAGCCCGGCATAGCCCCACACCAGATCGAGCGCCACCGCCACCACCGCATAGCACAGGATCTTGCCCGCCAGCGTCAGGGTATAGGTGGACACCGCCAGCGGATGATCCGCCGGCAACAACGTCATGAACGGCATCACCAGCAGCGCCAGCAACGCCAGCCCGCCGATGCTCAACGCCAGCCGGGGCGCTTTCTGCACGCCGGTTACGGTCAATGGTTGGCTCATCAGTCAATCACCCTGCCCTTAAGGGCGAACAGCCCCTGCGGACGCTTTTGAATAAATAGAACGATCAGCACCAGGATCAGGATCTTGCCCAGCACGGCGCCGATCTGCGGCTCGAGGATCTTATTGACGATGCCGAGGCCGAAGGCTGCCGCCACCGTCCCCGCCAGCTGGCCGACGCCGCCGAGCACTACCACCAGGAACGAATCGATGATGTAACCTTGCCCCAGCTCCGGCCCGACGTTGCCCAACTGCGACAGCGCCACCCCGCCAAGCCCGGCGATGCCGGATCCCAACCCGAAGGCCAGCATGTCCACCCGGCCGGTCGGCACGCCGCAACAGGCCGCCATCGCGCGGTTTTGCGTCACCGCGCGCACGTTCATGCCGAGCCGGGTCTTGTTCAGCAGCAGCCAGGTCAACGCCAGCACCAGCAGCACGAACGCGATCACCGCGATGCGGTTCCACGGCAACACCAGGTTCGGCAACAGCTGCACGCCGCCCGACAGCCACGCCGGGTTGGCGACCTCGACGTTCTGCGCGCCGAACAGCACCCGCACCAGTTGAATCAGTACCAGGCTGATGCCCCAGGTGGCCAGCAGGGTTTCCAGCGGCCGGCCGTACAGGTGGCGGATCACCGTGCGCTCAAGCAGCATGCCGATCCCGGCGGTGATGGCGAACGCCACCGGCAACGCCGCCAGCGGGTAGAGCGCCAGCCACTGCGGCGCCCACTGCTGAAACAGCCCCTGAACCAGATAGGCGGAATAGGCGCCGAGCATCAGCATTTCGCCGTGCGCCATATTGATGACGCCGAGCAGGCCGTAGGTGATCGCCAGGCCGAGCGCCGCCAGCAGCAGGATCGAACCGAGCGACAGGCCGCTGAACGCCTGGCCGAGCAGATCGCCGATCATCAGGCGGTGCTGCACGCGCTGCAGGCTGCGCTGCGCCTCGGCGCGCACCGCAGCGTCCGGCTCATTGGCCGCGTCGATCAACGCTTGCAGCCGCGCGCGGGTTTCCGGCTCGCCCGACTCCCCCAGCAGCCGCACCGCATTGAAACGCACCTGCGGGCTGGCATCGGTCAATTGCAGGTTCGCCAGCGCAATGCTCAGCGCGTCGCGTACCTGCGGGTCTTTCTCCTGCGCCAGCCGCCGGGTCAACAGCGGCAGCTGCTCGCCCTGCGCCTCGCGCTGCAGCGCGCTCGCCGCCTGCAGCCGCACCGCCGCGTCCGCGCTGACCAGCCGCTGCGCCGACAATGCGTTGGCGATCAGAATGCGCAGCCGGTTGTTCAGCCACACCTTCTTCGGTTCGCCAACCGGGGCCGCCTCACCCTCGAGCGGCAGATAGCGATCGCCCTGGCGGATAAAGGCGCGCTTCGCCCCGTCGATCGCCACGGTTTCCTGCTGCAGCCCCTGCAGCAGCGGCAGGCGTGCGGCGTCCGGCTCGGCCGCCCAGGCCTGCAGCAGTTTGGCCTGCTGCGCACGGTTGGCCGCCACAAACTCATCGGCCGGCCCGGCCTGCGCCAGCAGGGGCCAGGCGCACAGCAGCCACAGCCCGACGCGCAGAGAAGATAAAAACGGAGATTGCATCAGCTGCCTCTTCTGTTGGGCCGGCGGACGTTGGGCCGCGCCGGCGCTGAGTGACGTTACTTGCCGCCCTTCACCGGGTAATCCGGCTTCTTGTCGTTGCCGGCGATATACGGGCTCCACGGCTGCGCGCGCACCGGCGCTTCGGTCTGCCACACCACGTTGAACTGGCCGTTGCCCTCGATCTCGCCGATCATCACCGGTTTGTGCAGGTGGTGATTGGTCTGGTCCATGGTCAGCGTGAAGCCCGACGGCGCGGCGAAGGTTTGCCCGGCCATCGCCGCGCGTACCTTATCGACGTCGGTGGTGCCGGCCTTTTCCACCGCCTGCGCCCACATGTGGAGGCCGACGTAGGTGGCCTCCATCGGATCGTTGGTCACCGCGGTGGCGTAATTCGGCAGGTTGTGTGCCTTGGCGTAGGCTTTCCACTGGCTGACGAATTGTTTGTTGGTCGGGTTATCCAGTGACTCGAAGTAGTTCCAGGCCGCCAGGTTGCCCACCAGCGGTTGAGTGTCGATGCCGCGCAGCTCTTCCTCGCCGACCGAGAAGGCGATCACCGGCACGTCGGTGGCCTTAACGCCCTGGTTGGCGAGTTCTTTGTAGAACGGCACGTTGGAGTCGCCGTTGATGGTGGAGATCACCGCCGTGTTGCCGCCGGCGGCAAACTTCTTGATGTTAGCGACGATGGTCTGGTAATCGCTGTAGCCGAACGGCGTGTAGACCTCTTCGATATCCTTGTCCTGCACGCCCTTACTGTGCAGGAAGGCGCGCAGGATCTTGTTGGTGGTGCGCGGATAGACGTAATCGGTGCCCAGCAGGAAGAAGCGCTTGGCGCCGCCGCCGTCCTCGCTCAGCAGGTATTCCACCGCCGGGATTGCCTGCTGGTTCGGCGCCGCGCCGGTATAGAACACGTTCGGCGACATCTCTTCACCTTCGTATTGCACCGGGTAGAACAGCAGCCCGTTCAGCTCCTCAAACACCGGCAGCACCGACTTGCGCGACACCGAAGTCCAGCAGCCGAACACCGCTGCCACCTTGTCCTGGCTCAGCAGCTGGCGCGCCTTTTCGGCGAACAGCGGCCAGTTGGAGGCCGGATCCACCACCACCGGCTCCAGCTTTTTACCGAGCACCCCGCCTTTGGCGTTGATCTCGTCGATGGTCATCAGCGCCACATCCTTCAGCGGCGTCTCGGAAATCGCCATGGTGCCAGAGAGCGAACTCAGAATGCCGACCTTGATGGTGTCGGCGGCCTGCGCGCTCCAGGCCAGACCCAGGCCGATCGCGGCGGCGGACAGCGCAAAAGCTTTGATAAAACGGCGACGTTGCATAGTTCAAACTCCTGATGTGTGTGAAATCAAAATCGTTGCGCCGACCGCGCGGGCTGCTGGGCCCGCGCCTGATGCAACATGTGCAGCGTTATTTTTCGTACCTCTGCCTTGCTGACGGCAATATGCTCGCCGAGCAGCGTTTGCGCCTCCCCGCTTTGCCGCTGCAGGATCGCCTGCAAAATGGCGGCGTGTTCGCGGTAGGTGGCGTCCACCCGCGCCTGCTGGGTAAAATCCAGCCGGCGAATGATGCGGATCTTTTCGGTCAGTTCGCGGTGAATGCGCGCCATCTCGCCGTTGCCCGCCGCGGCCACCAACGCCTGATGAAACTGCTCATCGTGCTGCGACACCGCCTGGCCGTCCGCCAGACGCGGCGCTTCGGTCCAAAAACGGTTCAGCGCCGCCAGCGCGGCCGGCGTTTCCCCGGCTGGCCAGGCGCACAGCCGTTTCACCGCCTCTTGTTCCAGCACGATGCGCAGGTCGTACAGCTCTTCGAAGTAGGCGAAGTCGAACGGCCGCACCTGCCAGCCGCTGCGAAACAGCACCTCGACATAGCCTTCGCGCTCGAGCCGAAACAGCGCCTGGCGCACCGGCGTGCGGCTGGCTGCCATGCGTTGCGCCACGTCGCTTTCGCTGAAGCGATCGCCCGGCAGCAGGCGAAACTCGAAGATGTCGACCTTGAGCTGCAGATAAATGCGCTCCGCCAGCCCCTCCGGCCGCGCCTTGTGCTCTCCGTTGGTGATTTGCATCATCGCCCCTCCGTTCAGACCGCTTTTTCCAGCCACAGCAGGGCGTCGCCCGGCCCGACCGGCCGCCCCTGTCTGCAGCTGATGCGTTTAACGATCCCGGCGCGCGGCGCGGTGACCGCCAATTCCATCTTCATCGCTTCGACCACGATCAGCGGCTGCCCGGCCACCACCGCCTGCCCCGGCTCCACCAGGATCTTCCACACGCTGCCGTTCAGATCGGCGCTGACCAAATCGCCGTCGATCGCGTCTTCTTCAATCGGCGGCAACAGCTGCGCATCGGCCTCGTCGTCGTCGCTGCGCCAGCGCGCCACTTCGGCGCTGAACGCCTGCTGCTGGCGATGCTGGAAGTCGGCGATCGCCTCGGCGTTGTCGGTCAGGAATTGGGTGTAGGCGGCGAAGTCGAATTCGCTCTCTTCGATGCGCACCTGCATGCGCCCTTCGCGGAACGCTTCGCGCTGCTCGTCCAGTTCTTGCTCGCTGACCGGGTAGAAGCGCACCTGATCGAAGAAGCGCAGCAGCCAGGGTTCACCGCCGGTGAACTGCGGGTTCTTGAGGAATTTGTTCCAGATCGGCAGCGTGCGCCCCACCAGTTGGTAACCGCCCGGCGAGTCCATGCCGTAGATGCACATGTACATGCCGCCGATGCCGACCGTTCCTTCGGCGGTGTGGGTACGCGCCGGGTTATATTTGGAGCTCAGCAGGCGATGGCGCGGATCGAGCGGCACCGCGCAGGGTGCGCCGAGGTAAACGTCTCCCAATCCGAGGATCAGATAGCTGGCGTCGAACAGAATGTCGCGTACCTGCTCGCGTCGGCTCAGGCCGTTGATGCGCTGGATGAAATCGACATTGTTCGGCAGCCAGGGCGCCGAGGCGCGCACCGTCTGCTGATAGCGATCCACCGCGCCCAGCGTGGCCGAATCCTCGAACGCCATCGGCAGCCAGACGGTGCGCGTCGGCACCTTCAGGTGGCTGACGTCCCCCAACGCCCGTTCGCGCGCCAGCAGGCGCTCTAGCAGATCGGCCTGGCTTATCAGCCGACTGTCGTAACGGATCTGCAGCGAACGCACGCCCGGCGCCAGCTCCGCCACGCCCGGGATCGCCTCCTGCCGCAGCGACTGCATCAGCAGATGGATGCGCAGCCGCAGCGCCAGATCGAGCACGTTGTCGCCGTACTCCATCAGGATGTAACCGTCCCCGGCCTGGCGATACGCCACCGCCGGGCGCCCTTCCGCCGCCGGCAGCGCCGCCAGCACCGCAGCGGAAACGGTCTCCGCCGGGGCCAGATCCGGCGGCGGCAGGGTGATGGCCTTCACCGCCGCCAGCGCTTCGATACTGCCAAGCTGCGCCTGTTCCAGCGACTGCGCCTGGCGAAAGCCGATCGGATGGAACCGGATGCGGTCGCCCGGCTTCACCTGCCCCACTTTCCACAGCTCGGCCTTGGCGATGGTCACCGGGCAGACGAAGCCGCCGAGGCTGGGCCCGTCGCGGGTCAGGATCACCGGGAAGTCGCCGGTGAAATTGATCGCGCCGATGGCGTACTCGCAGTCGTGCACGTTGGAAGGATGCAAACCGGCTTCGCCGCCGTCCTCTCTCGCCCACTCGGGCTTCGGCCCCTCCAGGCGCACCCCGAGGCGGTTGGAGTTGTAATGCACCTGCCAGTCGGTGGCGAAGAAGGCCTCTATCGATGCGGCGGTGAAAAAGTCCGGCGCACCGTGCGGCCCATACAGCACGCCGATGTGCCACTGGTCGCCGTAGTGCGGGATCAGGCTGTCGTCCATCGCCTGCGGCGCGGCGATCGGCGCCGGCGTGGTGCTGGCCGCCAGCACCGGTTGGGCGATCGCCAGCATGTCCGCCACCCGCAAGGTGCGCCCGGCATGCCCGCCGAACTGCCCGAGCGCGAAGGTGGAGCGGCTGCCGAGATACACCGGCACGTCGAAACCATTGCGTACCGCCAGATAGGTGCGGCAGCCGTGCGTGGCGCGCCCCAGCGTCAGCACCTGCCCGGCCCGCACCGCTATCGGCCGCCAGTAAGCGACCGCTTCGCCATCCAGTTCGGCCGGGCAGTTCGCTCCCGTCAACGCGATGGTGGCGTCGCAGTGAAAGCGCAGCGTCGGCCCCTGCAGGGTGAACTCCAGCCCGGCGGCCGCCGGGTGGTTGCCGACAATGCGGTTGGCCAGCCGGAACGCGAAGTCGTCCATCGGGCCGGATGGCGGCACGCCGATGTCCCAATAGCCGAGGCGGCCGGGATAATCCTGCACGCTGCTGTAGGTGCCGGGTTGCAGCACTTCGAGGCAGTGCGGCTGGAAACGCACATCGTCCAGCAGGCGCGTCCAAACGTCGCCGCGCTGAAATTGCGGCGTGGCGATCACCTGCCGCAGATAATCGAGGTTGGTGGCGATGCCGTGCAAACGGGTCGCCGCCAGCGCCACGCGCAGTTTTTCCAGCGCCTGCGCGCGGTCAGCGCCGTGTACGATCAGCTTGGCGATCATCGGGTCGTAAAACGCCGAGACTTCGCTGCCGGTCGCCACCCAACCGTCGAGGCGCACGTCGGCGGGGAAATGCACCTCGGTCAGCACGCCGGGACTCGGCTGAAAGTTCTTCAGCGGATCTTCAGCGTAGAGGCGCACTTCGATTGCCACCCCCTGCGGCGCGCATTGCAACGCCGCCCAATCCAGCGCGTCGCCCGCCGCCACCTGCAGCATGCATGCGATCAGATCCAGCCCGGTGACCATCTCGGTGACCGGGTGCTCGACCTGTAAGCGGGTGTTCACTTCCAGGAAGTAAAACTCGTCGCGCGCGGCGTCGTAAATGAATTCTACGGTGCCGGCGCTGCGGTAATTCACCGACTCGCCCAGCGCCACCGCCGCGCGATGCAGCGCCTGGCGGGTCGCTGCCGGCAGGTGCGGCGCCGGGGTTTCTTCCACCACCTTTTGGTTGCGACGCTGCAGCGAGCAGTCGCGCTCGCCGAGCGCCGCCACCCGCCCCTGGCCGTCGCCGAAAATCTGCACCTCGACATGGCGCGCACGATCGACGAAGCGTTCGATAAACGCGCCGGCGTCGCGGAAGAACTGCTCTCCCAGCCGTTTGACGTTGTCGTACGCGGCGCGCAGCGCCGCCTCGTCGTCACAGCGCGTCAGGCCGATGCCACCACCGCCGGCGGTGCTTTTCAGCATCACCGGGTAGCCGATGCGCGCGGCGGCGGCGACCGCCTGCTCAACGCTCTCCAGCAAGCCGGTGCCCGGCGTCATCGGTACTCCGGCCAACGCCGCCAGCTCGCGCGCCCGGTGTTTGAGGCCGAACTCGCGGATCTGCTCCGCCGTCGGGCCGATAAAGACGATGCCCGCCGCCTCGCAGGCGTCGGCAAACTCGGCGCTCTCGGACAAAAAGCCGTAGCCGGGGTAGATCGCCTGCGCACCGGTGGCGGCGGCGGCGGCGAGGATCTTGTCGATGCGCAAGTAGCTGTCGGCGGCCTTGTCGCCGCCGAGCGCCACCGCCTTATCGGCTTCGGTGACGTGCGGCGCATTGCGGTCGGCGTCGGAATAAACCGCCACGCTGGTGACGCCCAGGCGTTTCAGGGTGCGAATGGCGCGGCAGGCGATTTCGCCGCGGTTAGCGATCAGTACGGTATTAAACATGTTCGTACCCCTTAAGGCTGGTGAGATAGTCACGCCAGCCGCCAAACTCAGTGATATCCGTGGCGCCTTCCAGCGCCCAGGCTTCGCAGATAAACCCCTTCACCCGCCGGCCGTCCGCCAGCAGCAACGTGCCGATGCCCAAGGGCGCCGGGATTTCCGCCACAAACTCGCCGAAACGGGCCAGCGGGATGTCCCACAGCTCAAGACGGATCGCCGCTCCCTGCGCCACGCGCGCCAGCCCCGGCTTCGGCGGCTCGGTATCGGCCAGCGCGTAGAGGCGGTAACAGGGGGCGGTGACGGTTTGCTCCACCCGCACCGCGTCGCGCTGCGTCAGCTGGACGTTGAGCGGCATGCCGCTGAGGTGAGCGCCCACTACCGCCAGACGCACGTGCCCCGCAGACGGGGCCGGCGCGGGCTGCGGCGGCAATGCCCGGCCGGTAGCCCCGAGCGGTAAGGCGCTTTGCCGTTGCCAGCGCAGGCCGAACGCCGCCAGCGCCCGGTCATGCCAGGCGGGCGCAATCAGGGTGATGCCCGCCGGCAGACCGTCTTCGCGCAGCGGCCCCGGCAGCGCCAACGCGCTCAGATCGGCCAGATTGGTGAAATTGGTGTAGGTGCCAAACTGCGAATTGAACAGCACCGGCTCCTGCGCCATCTCCGCCAGGGTGCGGATAGTGGGCGCGGTCGGCACCACCAGCGCGTCGAACGGCGCCAGCCGCTGGGCAATTTGCCGCGCCAGCTCGGCGCGCAGGTATTCCGCCTTGTAGGCGTCGCAGGCGCTGTAGCTCAGGCCGTTGTTGACGATACCGCGCACCACCGGGTCGATAGCCTGCGGGTTCGCATCCAGCACCTGCTCAATCGCCACGGTGCGCTCCGCCACCCAGGGGCCGTAATACAGCTGTTCCGCCAGGGTGCGAAACGGCGCGAAATCGAGGGGTTCCAGCGTGGCGCCGCCTGCCTGCAGCTGCGCCAGCGCGCGGTGAAACACCCGCTCTGCCTGAACGTCACCGAAAAACTCCAGTTGGGCAGGAACGGCGAAACGCGGCGTGGCGGGGATATCCGCCGGCGCCGTATGCGGATCGGGGCGGGAATACGGGTCTGCCACGTCAAAGCCGCTCGCCAGTTCCGCCACCTGCGCGGCGTCGGCCACCGTCAGCGCGAAGACCGACACCGTATCGTTCAACCGGCAGGCCGGCACCACGCCGCGGTTGGACAACCGCCCTTTGGTCGGCTTCAGCCCGACGATGTTGTTGAACCCGGCAGGCACGCGCCCCGAACCGGCGGTGTCGGTGCCCAGCGCGAACGGCACCAGGCCGCGCGCCACCACCGAAGCGGAGCCGGAACTGGAACCGCCGCTGACGTAGCGGCTGTCGAAGCTGTTGACCACCGCACCATACGGTGAGCGGGTACCCACCAACCCGGTAGCGAACTGGTCGAGGTTGGTTTTACCGAGGGCGATCGCCCCGGCGGCACGCAGGTGGGCGACCACGGTGGCGTCCGCCACGGCCTGGTAGGTGAACGCCGGGCAGGCGGCGCTGGTCGGCCAGCCGCCGACGTCGATATTGTCTTTGATGGCGAAGGGCACGCCGAACAGTGGCAGGCGGCTGAGATCGCCGGCGACCGCCGCCAGCAACTGCGCAAGCTGCCGATACTGCTGCTCACGCTGCGCCGGCGTGGCGAGATACAGCCAGGCGTTATCGTCCGGGTTCAGCCCGGCGATCAGCGTTTCGATCGTCGCGCTGACGCAGGCGAGGCGCTCGCTCGCCGGACGGGTTTGATAATGGTGCTGCCATTCACTGAGGGTAAAACCGCACGCTACAACAGGTTCGCTCATCGGCTGAATTCCATCTGGTACACAAGATGGGATTCAACAGAGCAACCGGCGTGCCAATTTTTAATCTCATGATTTCAATAAATTATAATTAAAACTTATGACGACAGATGAAAAAATGCGCACCAAAGGCGGGCAAGAAAGGGGCAAAAAAAGGGCAAAAAAAAGCGCCGTCTCGTGACGGCGCCTAAAATCAGCAGTCGGTTTACTCGCCGCGAATGCGCTGCGCCAACCCTTTGAGGAAGTAGCGCAGCATCTGATCGCCGCACGGGCGGTAATTCTTAGTGCCCTCTTTGCGGAACAGCGCGCTCAGCTCCGGCTTGGAGATGCGGAAGTCCACCGCGGTGAAGATCTGGTGCATGTCGGTGTCTTTCAACTCGAACGCCACGCGCAGCTTTTTCAGCACCAGGTTATTGGTGATCGGCAGTTCAACCGCCGGCGCCGGGAACTTGTCGTCCTTGCCGCGTTTGAAGAACACCAGGCCGTTGAGGAAGTGTGCCATTACTTCGTCCGGGCACTTCTCGTAGCCCGGTTCACCTTCTTTGATCACGTAAGCGTCCATCGCCGACACCGCCACCTCGAAATCGTCCAGTTTGATAATCTCGACCATTTTGGCGTTATTAATGCTCAGCATATAGCGCACGCTGCGCAGCACGTCGTTGTTCATCATGGGATTGCATTGCCTTTACTTGTCTAACGGGGACGTGCGCATTGTAAAAAAATGCCCCATACCCGTCATACTTGGAGTTGCATCGCGGCGGCAAATTTGTAAACCCCGGAGCATAGATAACTATGTGAACGGGGCGCGCAAATGCAGCCAACAAAGAGGCAGCTCCAAGTATGACGGGTATGGCCGCACACCTTGAATGTGCGGCAGTATAGGGATCGGCAAGGGGTTTCTCAATCGATTTGGCTTTTTTGCTGATACAACGGGATGTCTTCGCCGATGATGTACTTGTTACGCAGCATCGACGAGACCTTGTCCATGATCATCACCACCACCACCAGGATCAGGGTGATGAACATCACCACGTCCCAGTTCCACAGCCGCATGTTCTCCGCGTACACCAGGCCGATGCCGCCGGCGCCGACGAAGCCCAGCACCGCCGCAGAGCGGGTGTTGGACTCGATCTGGTACAGGCTGAGCGCCAGGAAGGTGGGGAACGATTGGGTGAAGATGCCGTAACGGTGCTTCTGCAACCCGTTGGCGCCCACCGCCGTCAGGCCGCGGCTGGGAGACTTGTCCACCGCCTCATGCCCTTCCGAGTACAGTTTGCCCAGCAGCCCGACGTCTTGCATCACGATCGCCAGCACCCCGGCCAGCGGCCCCATGCCGACGGCACGCACGAAGATCAGCCCCCAGATCGCCATGTCGATACCGCGCAGCACGTCCAGCAAGCGGCGCACCACCACCGCGATCGGCCGCAGCAGCGGCGTCGACATCACGTTACGCGCGGCGAAGAACGAGAGCGGCAGCGCGATCAGCGACGCGGTGATGGTACCGGCGAACACGATGGCGATGGTGATGCCGATCTGTTGGAAGTAGTACATGAACGGCCAGTTGACGAAGTCGTGCCAGACGAACATGCGCAGGAAATAGCGCCCCAGCTGCTGGCAGCCGTTGATAAACTGCGGCCAGGGAATGCCGAAGACCAGGAAGAAGAACACGTAGTACAGCACGATCGCCAGCGCGATCAGGCCGACGGTGCGCAGGTAGCGCCCCTGCTGCGCGAAGATCGCCGGATGCTGTTGTTTCAACTGGCGCAGCGTTTCCGCCGACGCCGGAGTGCCCGCTATCATTTTGCCCCCTCCACCACGCGCTTGCGCAGCTCGCCCGACACGTAGTCGAGCGCGGAAACCACCACGATGATCAGCAGCAGCGTCATGCTGACCTGATCGTAGCGGTCGAGTTTAATGTTGGTCATCAGCTCCTGGCCGATGCCGCCCGCGCCCACCAGCCCCAAAATAGTCGACTGACGGAAGTTGATCTCCAGCCGCATGAAGCTGTAGGAGAGAAACACCGGCTTCACCTGCGGCCACAGGCCGAAACGCATACGCTGCAGCGGCGTGGCGCCGCAGGCCGCCAGCCCGCGCACCGGTTTGTTGGAGGCGGTTTCTATCGATTCGTAGAACAGCTTGGTCAGGCTGCCGATGGTGTGCAGCGCCAGCGCCAGGAAGCCGGGAATAGCGCCGATGCCGAACGCCATCACGAACATCACCGCCCACGCCAGCTCCGGCATGGTGCGCAAAAACGCCACCAGCGTGCGGATCGCCAGCCGCACCGAGACCGGGGTATAGGTGTTGCCGGCCGCCAGAAACGCCAGCACGGTCGCCACCAGCACCGAGAAAATGGTCGCCGCCAGCGCCAGCTGCAGGGTCTCCCAGATCAGCGGCAGCTGGATATTCAGGCGGTAACCCCAGTAGGCCAGCGAGCCTTCGGTGCGCCCGTCGGCGAACAACAGATGCCAATGCAGCGTCGGAATGGTTTCGGCCAGGTAGTCGAAGAAGTGCGGAATAGATACCCAGACGGTGTGCAGGTTGAACTCGGCGAGGTTGCCGGCGCCCAAGTACAGCGCTACCAGCCCGAGCGACCACAGCAGCGTTTCGCGCTTTTGCTTGCTGCGGATCCGTTGGTAATAGTGTGCGAAATCGGTATTCAAAAGAGGTCTTCCATCTTTATGGAACAAGGGGTTCAGCACGCTGAACCCCTTCATTCGGACGGCCGAGGCAGCCGGGAATTAACGGTCGCCTTTGGTCAGCTCGCGCTTCATATCGATGATGGTCTGGTATTCCGCCAGGGTGGTGTCGCCGATGTGCTGCTTGCCGCCCATCGCTTTGATAAAGCACTGGTGATCGTCTTTATCCAGCTTCTTGATGGCGGTGACCACTTTGGCCTTGAAGTCGGCCGGCAGCGAATTGCTCACCAGGATCGGGCCGTTCGGGATCAGCGGCGACTGCCAGATGATGCGGATCTGTTTCATCAGGTCCGGGTGATCCATGCGGATCATGCGGGTGAACGCGCCGCTGGTGTAGCCGGTATTGTAGTCGCCGATCATCGACGCCCAGGTCACCGCGCCTTCGAACTGGCCGTTCAGCACGCCGAGGATGTCCTGCTCGTGGCCGCCGGAGAAGGTGACGCTGGAGAAGGTGTTGTTGTATTTATTGTCGACCGTACCGCCGAACAGCTTTTTAAACGCCTGGTTCGGGATCAGGAAGCCGGAGGTGGAATCCGGATCGGCGAAGCCGATGGCCTTGCCTTTCAGGTCTTCCAGTTTCTGGTACGGGCTGCCGGCCTTCACCACCACGACTGAGTGGTAGCCACGCGACTGGTCGACGTCGTCGACCGCGATGCCGACGATGTCCACCGCTTTCGGATCCTTGATGTAGACCGAAGCGAACGACGACGGTGACATGCTCAGCACCAGGTCAATCTTGCCGCCCAGCAGGCCCTGGATCACGCCGGAATAGTCGGACGAGTTGCGCAGCTTGGTATCAACGTTCAGCTCTTTATCCAGGAACTGCTTCACGCACTGGTTATCGCCGATCTGCTGGGTGGCGTTCTGGCCGCCGAGAATGCCCAGGTTCAGCTCTTTCGGCGCATCCGCTGCGGCAGCATTAAATACCATCATCGCGCCGGCCATCAGGGTGGTCAGACTCAATACTTTTTTCATTAGGTGTGCCTTGTGTGTAAAGGGTAAAGGTCAAAAGTGCTTCAATGGATCTGATTGGCTTCTTCGCCATACAGCTGGTGCAGGATCCGTTCGTTCAGTTGCGAAGGATGCCCGTCAAACACGATCTTCCCGTGGGCGATGCCGATCACCCGCGAGCAATACTCTTTCACCAGTTCGACCGAGTGCAGGTTCACCATCACCGCGATGCCGTCTTCGCTGATTTTCTGCAGCGCGTCCATGATGCGGCGGGTATTTTTCGGATCGAGCGACGCCACCGGCTCATCGGCCAGCAGGATTTGCGGGTTTTGCATCAGCGCGCGGCAGATGGCGACGCGCTGCATCTGGCCGCCGGAGAGGTTCTCGGCGCGCTGCAGCGCGTGCGGCAGCATGTTGAGCCACTGCAACAGCTCGATGGCGCGAGCACGGTCGGCGTCATCGAACAGTTTGAAGAAGGATTTCAGGGTGGAAGTGTGGCTCAGGCGGCCCAGCAGCACGTTGGTCATCACGTCCAGCCGCGGCACCAGGCAGAAGTCCTGGAAGATCATACCGCAGCGCGCGCGCCACTGGCGCATCTGGCGGCCGGCCAGTTGGGCGATGTCCTGCGCCACGCCATCGTCTTCGAAGTGCAGCATCTCGCCGCAGCTGGAAGGAATGGTGCCGTTCAGGGTGTGCAGCAGCGTGGACTTGCCCGCGCCGGAGCGGCCGATCACCGCCACAAATTCGCCGGCGTGCAGATCGAAATTGATGTCATCCAGCACGCGGTGCTGCGCTTTGTAAGCCTTGCCGAGTCCCTTTACCGATAATACTTTGCGGGATGCGGCGGCGTGCTGCCCTGGAAAGTCGTGCTGTGCCAATTTTAACAGTGCCTGAGCCATATGATTTCTCTGGTTTCAGTGGCTAATCATTATGGGCACCTATTAACGGATAAGTTTATGACAGTGGGATGATCGTTTTATGGCCGGGGCGTGACGCGTGCCGCCCCGGCGTGCGCCTCACCCCAGGGTGAAGAAGTCCAACCCCAGCGCCGCCTTGACCTGCTGCAGCGTCTGCTGGCTGATCTGATGCGCGCGGCGGGTGCCGTGCTGCAGGATGCGCGTCAGCTCGCCTTTATCGGCGATGAATTCGGCGCGGCGGGTGCGGATCGGCTCGAGCAGGCTCTGCAGACAATCCTCCAGCAGCCGTTTGATCTTCACATCCCCCAACCCGCCGCGACGATAGTGCGCCTTCAACTCCGCCACCAGCACGGCGTCTTCGCAGAAGGCGTCCAGGTAGGTAAACACCATGTTGCCCTCCACCCGACCGGGATCGCTGACGTTGAGATGGCCAGGATCGGTGAACATGCTCATCACCGCCTTGTGCACCTCGTCGGCGCTGGCGCCTAGCTGGATGGCGTTGCCGCGCGATTTTGACATTTTGCCCTGCCCATCCAGCCCCGGCAGGCGCCCGACGTTGCTCAACAGCGGCTGGCACTCCGTCAGCACCGGTTGGCCGACGATGTGGTTGAAGCGCCGCACGATCTCATTGGTTTGCTCCAGCATCGGCAGCTGATCCTCGCCGACCGGCACATGGGTGGCGCCAAACGCGGTGATGTCCGCCGCCTGGCTGACCGGATAAATCAAAAAACCGGCCGGCAGGCTGCGAGCGAAATCCTTCTCGGCGATTTCGTTTTTCACCGTCGGGTTGCGTTCCAGCCGCGCCACGCTGACCAGGTTGAGGTAGTACATCGTCAGCTCGGCCAACGCCGGCAGCGCTGACTGCAGGCAGATCGTGGTCTTGTGCGGATCAATGCCTACCGCCAGATAGTCGGCCACTACGTTGAGCACGTTGGCGCTGATTTTTTGCGGGTTGTTGCCGTTGTCGGTCAGGCCCTGCAAATCCGCCACCATCACCGTTTGGTTATGCTGGTGCTGCAGCTCGACGCGCTGGCGCAGCGAGCCGACGAAGTGGCCTAAATGCAGTGGGCCGGTGGCGCGATCGCCGGTAAGAATGGTGTAGCTCATGACAGTGCTCCTGAAGGTCTGTAGACCGCCGGATCAACGCCACAAAAAATAATGCCGCCAAACCGGCGGCATTAAAAAGAGATGTGAATACTCGTGCCGCCTCAGAAGAGGCGCCACCATGACTGATTGTGGGTGGAGTGCATCGATATATTCATGCCATCAAGGTATACCCGCAACGGCAGCACGTCAATAGCCCGCCGCCGGCGCGTAAGACGGCGTTACATTCCGGCATTTGCGTTCCTGGCCTGGCGCGCTAGGGTAAAACCTTCAACCTGAAAAAGGAGCGCATGATGAAGATCGGATTTGCCGGACTGGGTGGGATGGGCAGCGCTATGGCGGCCAACCTGTTGCAGGCGGGCTTCGCCTTAACGGTATGGAACCGCTCGCCGCAGGCGGCGCAGCCGTTGGTAAGCACCGGCGCACGACAGGCAGAACGGCCGGAACAGCTGGCCGATGCCGACGTGCTGATCACCATGCTGGCCGACGATGCCGCCACGCAACAGGTGGTGGTCGACAGCGGGCTGCTGCAACGGATGAAACCGGGCGCGCTGCATATCAACATGGCGACCATCTCGGTCGAACTCGCCAAGCGTTTGACGGCGCTGCATGCGGAACACGGCATCGGCTATCTCGCCGCACCGGTGCTGGGGCGGGTCGACGTGGCCGCCGCCGGCAAGCTGAATATTCTGGCGGCCGGCGATAGCGAGCTACTGAAGAAGGCGCAGCCGCTGTTCGATGCCCTCGGCCAGAAAACCTGGCATTTCGGCGCCGATCCGGCGCAGGCCAACGTGGTCAAAATCGCCACCAACTTTACGCTGGCCAGCGCCATTGAAGCGATGGCGGAAGGCAGCGCGCTGGTGCGCAACTACGGCGTGTCCGGTGCCGACTACCTGCAGATGCTGAGCGGCACCGTCTTTGCCGCCCCAGCCTATCAGGGCTATGGCGCGCTGATCGCCGCCGAGAAGTATTCCCCCGCCGGATTCCGGCTGGCGCTGGGGCTGAAGGACGTCGGGCTGGCGCTGGCCGCCGGGGCCGACAGCCATACGCCGATGCCGTTCGCCGGGGTGCTGAAAGACAACTTCCTCGACGCGATGGCGCAGGGGGATGCGGATCTGGACTGGGCCGCGCTGGCCAAGGTGGCGGCGCGGCGGGCGGGCCTGAAATAACGAACGGGGGCCTAAGCCCCCGTTTTTCCGTTCTCAGAACACGATGTCCGCCGCGGGAACCGCGCGGATCGGCACGCCGAAACTTTCGATATTCGACAGCGTCTCGTTATGGTGGGTGCGGATCAGCAAACCGTCGGCATAAGGTTTGTCGTGGCAGGTGTGGGCATCCGCCGCCAGCGTCACCGGATAGCCGTGCGCCGCCGCACTGCGCACCGTGGTGTCGATGCAAAACGGCGTGGAGTAGCCGCAAACCACCAGATGCGATACGCCGTTGGCGATCAGTAACGCGCCGAGCGAGGTGCGCAGGAACGAGTCCGGCGTGGTTTTATCCACCCGGTGATCGCCCGGCGCCACCTTCAGCGCCGCGAGCACTTGCCAGGCGGCGCTGCCGTGCCGCAGCTCGTCGTCCGGCGTGTGGTGCTGAATCACGATCACCGGCACGCCCGCCAGGCGGGCGCGCTCGCTCAGCTGATTGATGCGCGCAACGGTGCCCGCGGCATCCGCCGGCGGCGGCGTAAACAATCCTTCCTGTACATCGATAATCAACAGCGCGGTGGTCATGGCGGCTCCCTAAGAGAAGATAAGTGGCGTCAGCACACCGGCTGGCGCGGGCGGAAAATATGGTCGACGCCCTGCTCGCGCAGCCGGTTCACCAGATCGTGCCCGCCGTTCGGCGTGGCGTGCGCCAGCTGCCGCTCGGCGGTAAACACCGGGCTGGCCCAGAACAGGTTCACCGGATCGCCGTACTGCTGCGGCAGAGTCAGCTGCGCGTTATGCGGGTAGAAGGACGACGACAAAATATAGCCCTCGTAGCCCAACGGCGCCACGTCCGACTCCAGCGTATGCCCTTCGCCGATCCAGGTCAGCCGCGCCCACGGCGCGTGCGCGAAACCGGCCAGCGCGCTGGCCATCTGCACCGCGTTGTCTTCAGTCATGTATTGGCTGTCGATAGCGATCGCCATCTCCATACGGCGATAGCGCGAAGCCTCGTCGTTGAACAGGATCTCCACCCACGGCATCGGCCGAATGCTCACCCCCATGGTGAGGAAGTAATAGATGCCGTCGCGCTCGTGCTGGGTGATGGCCATCGGCGGCCACTTGCCCTGATCGATGGCGTAGTACTTCACCGAAGGGCCAAAATGCGACTCATAGCGCGCCTGAAAATCGCGCTGCATCTTCGGCCACGGATTGCCCTCTTCACGCTGCCAGCTGCGCCAGAACTGGCGAGTGCTCTCCGCCTGCGCATACTGGGTGTTGGTCGAGGCCGAACCGAGCGGATAAGCCAACGGGCTCTCCTTGATGCAGCTGGCGGAATAGCACACCGAATGGTCGATATACAGGCTCCAGCCGGGGATCACCGCCAGCAGTTGGCCGTAATACCACAGGGCCGCGCCATCATCGCTTTCGCTCCACACCACCATCAGCCCTTCCGGGTTCAGCGGCGCTTCGCCCTCCAGATTGCGGCAATACTCCGCCGCCAGCATCGGCGGCTGCCCTTGTTCCAGCGCGGCGCGATCTTCCTGCAGCGGCGCGGCGGCCAGGTTACGCAACCAGCAGGCGCGCACCTGATAGCGATCGCTGTAGGCTTCGGCGGGATAGATATAAAAATAGGCTGCCCGGTGATCTTGCTGAACCACCGCAACCAGCGTCTGGTTCTCATTGCTGACTTCAGCAAGTACGTATGACTCGTTCATATCACCTCAATAGGGTCAGGGCGCGGCAGAATCGGCTGCGCGCCAAAAATGGAATGTGGCTTTGCCCCCAAGTGTAAAACGCATTACTGGCCGGATCACCCGTAAAAGTCTCAAAAGCGTCCGTAAACGAAGATAAACAAAGACTAATTATAGCGGCTATGGCTCACGACGGCTGAGTGATGCGCCGTACCGCGCGCTGATAGGAACCGTTGCGCATCGACGCGCCCAGCACTTTGCCGAGGCCTGCGGCACCCGTTCGCACCAGCCGCCGCCGCAGCGCGCCCGGATGAAAACCGAACTGCCGTTGCGCCCAGTCTGGCAACAGATCGATGCCCGCCTGCATCACCACCCCGCCGAGCGGGCGCGCCAATGCGCTCGGCGCCGGCGCATTCAGCAGAATGCGCGCTACCTCTCGAGTGCGTTCATCGCAGACCAGCTGCGGCCGCATTGCCTGCAGGTACTCTTCGACCTCCGCGCAGGACTGAGGAATTGCGGTCGCCCCCAGCGCGGCGGCCACGCGCGCCGCTTCCCGGTAGTATTGATCCTGCAAATCGCGGGAAAGATGCGGGTTGCGGTAGCGCAGGTGGCTGGCCAGAAAACGGCTGCTCTCCGCCACATGTACCCAGGTGAGCAGCGCCGGATCGCTGGCGGCATAAGGCGTGCCGTCGCTGCCGACGCCGGTCACCCGCAGATGGATGGCTTTGACTTTGGCGATCAGCCGCTCCGCCTCGGCGGTCGGGCCGAAGGTGGTGACCGACACGAACTGGCTGGTGCGGCGCAGGCGGCCAATCATATCTTCGCGGAAGTTGGAGTGATCCCACACTCCGGCCAGCGCCAGCGGGTGCAGCATCTGCAGCAGCAAGGCACTGACGCCGCCGCACAGCATCGGGGTGAAATCGCGGTGAACCTGCCAAATGACCGACTGCGGGCCGAACAACCCCGGATCGCCCGGCGGATTTTCGAAATCGACGCCGCCGAGCGCCAGCCCGGTCAGGCTGAGCACCTGTTTTTCTATCGCTGCGCGTACCGCTTCCATCCTGCTGCCCTCTTGCTCACTCAGCGGCCAGTGTATCACGCGCCGGGCGCCCCATTGTGCCCTGCGGCGGTTGAAAGCATTAACTTACTGAATTACAGTTATTATACCGCTTGCAAAAAGGCGGGCCTATTCGATCCACTGCAGAGGCGCTTTGCAGGGCGTTAACCCACGTTAATTCGGCACTAACCCCACAAAACCTCTATCTAGTTTTTTTCCTTCAACTTAGATAGCAGAGAGTTCGATGATTACCATCAGAGCACGCGCGGCGGAAGACAACGCGCAATTGGCAGATATCTGGCTGCGTTCGGTGCGCGCCACTCACCATTTTTTAACCGAAGACAACATCGCGCAGCTGTTCCCGCTGGTGCTGAACGACTACCTGCCGGCGGTTAACGTCTGGGTGGCCGAAGAGCGGCCAGGGCATCCCTGCGGCTTTATCGGCCTGAACGGCAACAAGGTGGAGATGCTGTTCATCGACGCCGATCAGCGCGGTAAAGGGGTGGGCAAAGCGCTGCTGACCCACGCGGAAACGCTGCACGATGAACTGCAGCTGGACGTGAACGAGCAAAACCCACAGGCCAGCGGCTTCTACCGCCACTACGGTTTTGTCATCACCGGCCGCTCGCCGCTTGACGGCCAGGGCAACCCGTTCCCGCTGCTGCACATGAAGCTGGACAAGCGCTAGCCCTTAGCCCTCCCGCCGGCCGCCCTGCGGCCGGTTTTCTCCCGCTTGTTTCACCCGCCGTTTTATATATCAAATCAGAATAAGTAATAGAATTTACATTCTTCCTGTCACTATAAACCCTCGGTAGGATTGCCCGGTATTCACCCGCAACAGAGGTTCCGTCCGCCACTCCCCGCCGGGTTGTGCCCCGCAGAAAAGCCGAACGATCTCTGCCCGGCGCACCGCGCTCTGGACGGAATGCTGTGAAGTATCGATAAGGATCCGCTTCGCTATGATCGTTCTTTCGAACGTTTGCAAAACTTTTGACAGCACACAGGGCCGCGTCGTGGCGGTAGACAACGTCAGTCTGGCGGTAGAGGCCGGGCAAATTTACGGCATCATCGGCTACAGCGGCGCCGGCAAAAGCACGCTCATCCGCCTGCTTAACGGCCTGGAAACGCCCACCAGCGGCCGCATTGACGTAGGCGGCTTCGATATCGCCCGCGCCAAAGGCAGCCACCTGCGCCAGGCGCGCCTGAAAATCAGCATGGTGTTTCAGCACTTCAACCTGCTGTGGTCGCGCACCGTCAGCCAAAACATCGCTTTTTCCATGCAGATCGCCGGCGTGCCCAAGGCGCAGATTGCGCCGCGCGTGGCGGAACTGATCGCGCTGGTCGGCCTGCAGGGGCGCGAAGATGCCTACCCGTCGCAGCTCAGCGGCGGCCAGAAACAGCGCGTCGGCATCGCCCGCGCGCTGGCCAATAACCCGAGCGTGCTGCTGTGCGACGAGGCCACCTCGGCGCTCGACCCGCAGACCACCGACGCCATTCTCGACCTGCTGCTGGACATCAACCGCCAGCTGAAATTGACCATCGTGCTGATCACCCACGAGATGCACGTGGTGCGCAAAATCTGCCACCGCGTGGCGGTGATGGAAAACGGCCGCATCGTCGAAGAAGGCCCGGTGATCGACGTGTTCACCCGGCCCCAGCAGCCGATCACCCGGCAGTTCGTCAAACAGGTGTCGCAGTATGCGGATACCGAAGAGAGCTTCAACCCGCTGCTCACCGCTCATCTGCCGGGGGCGATTTTCAAGCTGACCTTCGTCGGTGTGCAAACCCATCAGGCGGTAATCTCCGAAGTGATCCGGCGCTATGCCCTGACCATCAACATTCTGCACGGCAAGATCAGCCACACCCTCAACGGTTCGTTCGGCGAACTGTACATCCACGCCGAAGGCAACGAACAACAAGTCGCCGACATGCTCAGCCTGCTGCACGAAAGAGACATCGCCGTCGAGGTTATCCAACATGATTGAATCCCTATTCCCCCACCTGCGTCTGGACCAACTGTGGGACGCCACCTGGGAAACGCTGTACATGACCGGCATCGCCGGTTTGGCCACGCTGGTGCTGGGCATCGCGCTCGGCGTGCTGCTGTTTTTAACCTCGAAGGGCCAGCTGTTGCAAAACCGGACGGTCTACTCGCTGATCTCCGTACTGGTCAACGTCTTCCGCTCCATTCCGTTCATCATCCTGATCGTGCTGCTGATCCCGTTCACCAAGTCGCTGATCGGCACCATTCTCGGCGCGGACGCGGCCCTGCCGGCGCTGATCGTCGGCGCGGCGCCGTTCTACGCCCGGTTGGTGGAGATCGCGCTGCGCGAGGTCGACAAAGGGGTAATCGAAGCGGCGCGCTCGATGGGCGCCAAAAACCGCACCCTGATTTTCCGCGTATTGCTGCCGGAGAGCTCGCCGGCGCTGGTTTCCGGCATCACCGTCACCCTGATCGCGCTGGTGAGCTACACCGCGATGGCCGGAGTGATCGGCGCCGGTGGCCTGGGCAACCTGGCCTATCTGGAAGGATTCCAACGCAACCACAGTGACGTGACGCTGGTGGCGACGCTGACGATTCTGCTGATCGTTTTCGTCATTCAGTTCATCGGCGACACCCTAACAAGAACGCTCGATAAACGTTAATTAACCAAGGAAAACGATGATGAAAAAACACCTACTGATGTTGGCTTTCGCCTCCGTCGCCACCCTCGCCTCTTTTGGCGCCACGGCAGCGACCAAGCTGGTGGTCGGCGCCTCCAACGTGCCGCACGCCGAGATCCTCGAACAGGCCAAGCCGATACTGGCGAAGGAAGGCATCGATCTGCAGATCAAGCGCTTTCAGGACTACATCCTGCCGAACACCGCGCTGGCCAGCCACGACATCGACGCCAACTACTTCCAGCACGTGCCTTACCTGAACTCGGTGCTGAAAGACCACGCCGACGACAAAAGCTACGACTTCGTCAGCGCCGGCGCGATCCATATTGAGCCTATCGGCATCTACTCTAAGAAGTACAAAAGCCTGAAAGACCTGCCGGAAAACGGCAAAATCATCATGCGCGACGCGGTGGCGGAAGAAGGCCGCATTCTGTCTATTTTTGAACGGGAAGGCGTGATCAAGCTGAAGCCGGGGGTGAGCAAGGTGGACGCGCGCATCACCGACGTGGTGGAAAACCCGAAACACCTGAAGTTCCAGGCCAACGTTGAGGGCGCGCTGCTGCCGCAGATGTACAACAACGACGAAGGCGACGCGGTGGTGATCAACGCCAACTACGCCATCGACGCCGGGCTGAATCCGACCAAAGATCCGATCGCGGTCGAAAGCGGCGAAAATAACCCGTACGCCAACATCATCACCGTGCACAAGGCCGATGTGAACAAGCCGGAGATCGTGGCGCTGGTCAAGGTGCTGCACTCCAAACCGATTCAGGACTTTATCCGCGAGAAATACCAGGGCGCGGTGATCCCGGTCAATCAGTAATGGGTTAAACGGCCCGGTAAAAGCCGCAATGCCGCTCACTTAAGCCTGAGTGGCATTTTTTTATCCAGCCTCTGGGCGTTCTGTGCAGGGGAATTGCCGTAAATGTCCGCATTTCTCTGTGGCCAATATGAACGGCAATTGGAGGGGCCGATGGCGCGGCCCCTCCACCCGCGCCTTCGCTTAACACCGTCTGTCCGCTACGCGGATACCCTCGCCGCGTCTGCGTTGTCGGGCGGGTCGGCTGCGACAAACGTCCCTGTTAGTCTCGCCTCAACCGGCCTTCCCTGGCCGGTTGCCCCTGACAACGCCGCCTTGCTCGGCAGCCGGTGATGCGCGCCAAAGGTCAACACCTGAGCTGGCTGCTACCGGGAAATCTGTCGCTTATGAGGTTCTGGTAGAGAAGTTGGAGATGAGCGCGGTGTTGGGCGCCCTTGAAGACGCCGAACGCAGGCATAGCGCATTAGGAGAAACCGCCATGGACGGCGGTTTCAGGTGAGACAGGCAGGGACGCCTGTCGCAACCGGCCTCAATGCGCTATGGCGGAGATAGGACAAATCTGCCTGGAGCAGATTTGAACGCTGCTTGCAGCGGCCCCGAAGGGGCGAGGCCCAGGGATGGGCTGAGTAAAGTTGGCAAAGCCAACCGTCTGATAGGGCAAAGGCGCGGGTTGCCAGGGGCCGCGCCTTCGGCCCCTGGCTCGGTCGAGGTGCAGGAGCCACATGGGGCATCTCACTTTTATCGACCGAAAATGTCACGAACGCCTGCAGAAAAACGCTAACTGATCAGCATTGCGGTAAAAGCCGGGCCGGTTGTTACACCTTATTGCCAATCTGGCTGAGCCGCGGCCACACCAGCATCAACGCCTCCAGCAACCGCAGCAGATCGCTCCGGCTTGCCCCTTCGCGCGCCTGTACCGACATGCCTTCAATAGTGCAAATCACGTATTTCGCCAGCAGCGCGGTGTCGGTTTTCGCCAGCAATTCGCCCTGCTGCACCTTGCGATCGAAGCAGGCCTTCAGCGCCGCTTCCTGCGCATGATGTTTCCTGCGCAGCATCTGGGCGACATCGTCAGACGCGGACGACAGCGCAGCGGAGGCGCATACCATAAAGCAGCCTGACGGCGTGTCGGGATCGGTAAACACTTCGGCGGAAGAACGCACGTAGGCTTCGACGATCTCGGCCACCGGCAGATCCTGCTCCAGCATTTGGTTAGCGCAAACCGTATATTTCTGCAGATAACGCTCCACCGCTGCGCGGAACATCCCTTCTTTGTTGCCGAACTCCGCATACAGCGTCGGCGCCTTGGCACCGGTCACTTCAACCAAATCGGCCAGCGAGGTGGCTTCATAACCGTGCCGCCAGAACAGATCGAGCGCGCTTTCCAGCGCCCGGTCGCGATCAAATTGTTTCGGTCTGCCGCGGCTTTTTTTGCCGCAGACCGTTTCATTGATGCTCATCGTTCCTCTCCTATCCCGCTCCACAGCAGGGTTAGCACAAATAACTTAACGATCATTATAAAAAAATATTGCGCCCTCGTCGAGAACCTATTAGCATTTAGTTATCGATCGTTAAGATAAATTAGCGAAGCGGATTAAAATCTTCTGTTCACCGTTATCGGAAAGGAAATAACATCATGAAAAACTTAAAATTAACCTTAGCAGCTCTCACTCTGGCCAGTGTTTCCTTCGGCAGCTTCGCGGCCGATTTAGTTCGGAGCCAACCGGCTGACCAACAGAAAGTCGGCGTCATCACCGTCAGCGGCGCATCCGATCTGACCTCGCTGGAAAGCAGCCTGGCTACTAAAGCCGATCAAGCAGGAGCAAAATCCTTCCGCATCATCGGCGCCGGCGGTAACAACCAACTGCATGGCACCGCAGAAATCTATCAATAACAAAGCATTAAACCAGCGGATCGCGAGAAGTTCAGCTCCCGACGCCAGGGCGTCAAAAAAAATTAATTAACGAGCATTAAAAAAATACTTGCAATCCGTCAAACCGGCATCTAACATTAAATTATCGATCGTTAATTAATTTAACGACCTTACAAAACAAACATCGTAAAGAACAAAGATAGGAAATAAGACCATGAAAAACCTGAAAATGACCATCGCTGCTATCGCACTTGCCTCTGTCTCCTTCGGCAGCTTTGCCGCCGAACTGGTCAACGCTCAACCGGCCGATCTGCAAAAAGCCGGCGTCGTCACCGTCAGCGGTGCTTCCGACCTGAGCAGCCTGGAAAACAAACTGGCGGCCAAAGCCGATGCAGCCGGCGCCAAATCCTTCCAGATCATCGCCACCACCGGCGACAACAAACTGCACGGTACCGCGATCATCTACAATTAATTGCCACACCGGCAATCGCGCAAAAGGGCGGCTCAGGCCGCCTTTTGTTTGCTTTAACGCCTACGTTCTGTTGTAAGCTGTAGCAACCTCCTTCCCGCTGAGCCGAGCAACGCCATGACTCCCCTGCTGTTTCACAAATATCACGGTCTGGGCAACGACTATCTGGTATGCCACCGTTCGGTTGCCGATCGCCTGAGCCAGGAACAGATCCGCCTGCTGTGCCACCCGCATTACGGCATCGGTTCCGACGGCCTGCTGATCGACAGCGGCGACGCCGTCAATCCCACCCTGCGCATCATCAACCCGGATGGCTCCGAAGCGGAGAAAAGCGGCAACGGCCTGCGTATCTACGCGCGGTATCTGTTCGACAGCGAGCGCGTGGGGCATCAGCCGTTTCTGGTGCACACCGCCGGCGGCGACGTACGTTGTCAGGTGGCGGAAGATGCGCATCAGATAACCGTGGAGATGGGGCGCGCCAATTTCAGCCCGGCGGCGCTGCCGGCCTTGATCGATCTGCCGGAGGCGCTGAACTATCCGCTGCCCCTGATGGAGGAGACGTTAAGCGTTTCGCTGGTGTCGATGGGCAACCCGCACTGCGTGGTGCCGGTGGAAAAACTGGATCTGGCGCAGGTGCATCGGCTCGGGCCGCAGATTGAACGCCATCCGCTGTTTCCGAAACGCACCAATGTACAACTGGTGGAAGTAGTCGATCGCCAGACGCTGCGTATCGGCATCTGGGAGCGCGGCGCCGGTTTTACCCTCGCCTCCGGCAGCAGCAGCTGCGCCGCCGCCAGCGTGATGCGCAAGTTGGGACGAGTCGGCGATCGGGTTAGCGTGCGGATGCCGGGCGGCGAACTGCAGATCGCCTTCAGCGGCGATTTTCAGGTCAGCATGCGCGGACCGGTGCATAAAATCGCCACCCTGACGTTGGACGAAGACTGCTTTGCCGGCGGCGCGGGGCTGTTTACGGGATCCACCCCAGCAGCCTGAACCACAGATAGTCCAACGGCACCAGCAGCGCAAAGCTGAGCGCGGCCAACAGCAGGCACAGCTTCAACCCTTCACGCGCCGGCACTTTGCCCATCCCCATCGCCACCACGATCGGCGAAGCCTGATACGGCAGCAGCGGCGTGGCGTAACCGATCACCTGGGTCATCAGCACCGTCAGCAGCGGCAAGCCGCTGCCCGCGGACAACGCCTGCGCCAGTGGGGTAAACAGCGCCGGCACGCCGTTGGCGGTCACCACGAAATTCAGCAATGCGGCGATCCCCACCAACGAACCGAATGCGGTGAACGGTTTGCCATGCAGATCCGGCATCATCGCCAGCAGCGCACCGCCCAGCCGATCGCCAAGCCCCGAATGGCTGACCAGCGCGGTCAAGCCCAGGATCCCCGCCACATAGATGCAGGTACGCACGTTAACCCCGGCGGCGAACTGCTCGCCGTTGAGAAACCCAATACGCGGCAACAGACAGAAACAGGCCGCCGCCAACCCTATCCAGGCGGGAGCGATGCCGTGCCAGCTGTCGGTCATCCACAGCAACACCGTGGCGCCCAACAACGCGATCAGCCGCCATTCGGCAGCGCTGAGCGGGGTTTGCGCCGCCTCGGCCGCCACCGGTTGCGGCCGCGCACGGAACAGGCCGCAGATGCATAGCGTCAGCAGCGCGCCTTTGGCGATCCCGAGCACCGGAGCGTGCAACAGCAGATAAGAGAGATAAGCGAAGTGGCTGCCGTAGGCGCTTTCCGCCGCGCCGCTCATCACCAGATTGGGCACGTTGGCCGGCAGGATGCTGGCGGAGAGCTGGAAGGTGCCGAACCCCACCGCCAGCGCCAAACCGATGCGGCCGCGCGAGCCCTCCGCCAAACCGGCGCGCTCGGCCAACGCCATGACGATCGGCATCAGCAGCGTAATGCGCCCCATGTTGGAAGGCATGACGAACGCCAGCGCGTAGCTTATCGCCACCACGCCGCCCACCAGGCGGAGCCAGGAGCCGGCCAGGTGCGGCAAGAGCCGGTTGGCCAGGCGATCCGCCAAGCCGGTGCTGCGGATGGCGGTGCCCAGCACAAAACCGCTGAGCACCAGCCAGAATGCGGAAGACGCGAAACCGGAAAAGGTCACCGCGGCGGGCGCCAGCTGCAACACCATCACCGCCGCGAAGAACAACAGCGCGACCAAATACTCCGGTAAGCGGGCGCTGGCCCATAGCGCGATGACCACCAGCGTGACCAGCGCGGACAGCGCCATCGGATCCCCCAACATAGTTTCCTCCCTGATAAGACGTTGTGATTGTTATCAAACGGTTAATAGGGTGACACAAGGTGCGGGCGCTAACCTTGAAACCGCTCACATATCGTCGTTCTTCAGATTTTTCAGCATGCACACGTTGCAACCGTGATGGCCGGTGTTGCCGCGCCGTTCCGTCAACAGTGTGAACCCCAGCGCGTGGTACAACCCGATCGCCTCTTTCAACTGTTCGGTGGTTTCCAGGTAGCAATAGCGATACCCCGCCGCCCGCGCCGCCTTCAGCGCCTGCACCACCATATGGCGCGCCATGCCCAGCCCGCGCGCGCCGGGTTTGAAGAACAGCTTCTGCAGCTCGCAATAGCCGGGCTCTTCGCCCGCCAGCGGCGCCACGCCGACGCCCCCCACCACCTGCCCGTCCCGCTCCAGCACCCAGTAGTGGCCGCCGTTGTCGCGATACAGACCGGTCAGCCGATCGAGATCCGGATCGTGCAGGCTGATGCCTTCCATCTTGTCCATGCCGTACTCGCGAAACACGTCGCGAATGATCGCCGCCATCGCCGCATCGTCGCGCTCGGCGATCGGCCGCACCCGTAGATTGGCGTCGCGCTGTTTGCGCGCGCTGCGCAGCGCCGCGGTCATCTTTTTCATCGCCGCAGTGGTACTCGCCAGCTCATCGTCATCCAACTGCGCCAGCGCCGCCTGCATAAAACCGTCGGCGTCACTCTCGATGCCGGCCAGCGCCTTGCCGCCCTTTTTACTCAGCCGATGCAGGTTGTGCCGCTTGTCATCCGGATGATCCACCGTTTCTATCACGCCGGCGGCGACCAGGCTGCGCAGCGCCCGGCTGGCGCTGGCCTTGTCGATGCAAAGCCGGGCCGCCAGTTCGGTGACGCCCAGCGGCTGCTCGCTGACTTCGATCATCAGATGGATCTGCAGCGGCGAAAAGCGCGAGCCGTTGCTCTGCTTGTTCAACATGCCGAATTCTCTGACCAAACTGCGCGCCAATGCTCTGAAATCCCTGATGTTCACGGCGTTATGCTCCTCTGTTCTCCCACCTTCAGCTATGCTGGATGGATTATTGGTTGATAGTGTTACCTATTTTCGAACATAACGATAACGCATAAACAATTGCGAATGAATAACCAATCCGGCACCTGGACATGTCAAAATATTTCATACCACAGCATTTACCACCAATTAATTGCAAGTTAATAAAATTAAAAATCAAAACAAAGTTAAAAATTGAAATAAAAAATCTATAAAAATGAACGCAAAAACAACAAAGGTTGGCAAACCAAAAAACAAAATAAGTATTCATTTGAAATTTAAAAGATAAAAATTAGAACGAAAAAACTTGATAGCAACAACTCAATCGCTATCCCGTCAACGTCGGTTACATATTTATGTCTGCCTTCGCGCGCCTCCCTGCGCCATTGTCCCTTTTGCCAAAAGTAGCCCATGCTTTAACTGCTCCTCTCCTTTTAGCTAACCGGGACGCTGGCTCATGACGAAAAAAATCACCCTGCTGCAATTCTTCCACTGGTACTACCCCGACGGCGGCAAACTGTGGCAGGAGGCCGCCGAGCGCGCCCCGCACCTGGCCGAACTGGGCATCACCGATCTGTGGCTGCCGCCCGCCTACAAGGGCGCTTCCGGCGGCTACTCCGTCGGCTACGATACTTACGATCTGTTCGATCTCGGCGAATTTGACCAGAAAGGCAGCGTGGCGACCAAATACGGCGACAAGGCGGCGCTCGAACACGCCGCCCATACGCTGCGCGAACACGGCGTGGGGGTGCTCTACGACGTGGTGTTCAACCACAAGCTCGGTGCGGACGAGAAAGAACAGGTACACGTGTTCAAGGTGGACGCCAACAACCGCAACGACATCGACGATCAGGGCTTCGACGCGCTGGCCTACACCCGCTTCACCTTTCCCGGCCGTCAGGGCGCGCATTCCGAGTTTATCTGGGATTACAAATGCTTCAGCGGCGTCGACTACGTTGAGCAGCCGGACGACAAGGGGATATTCAAAATCGCCAACGACTATGGCGACGACGGCTGGAACGATCAGGTCGACGATGAAAAAGGCAACTACGACTATCTGATGGGCGCCGACGTGGAGTTCCGCAATACCGCCGTGACGGAGGAACTCAAATATTGGGCGCGCTGGCTGTTGGAAACCTTGCCATGCGACGGCTTCCGCCTGGACGCCGCCAAACACATTCCCGCCTGGTTTTTCAAAGAATGGGCGGATCACGTGCGCGCCAGCGCGCAGCGCGACCTGTTTATCGTCGCCGAATACTGGTCGCACGATCTGAGCGCGCTGCAACAATACATCGAGTTGGTGGACGGCAAGGTGATGCTGTTCGACGTGGCGCTGCACCTGAAGTTTCATCAGGCGTCGAAACAGGGCGACGGCTTCGACATGGCGCAGATCTTCACCGATACCCTGACCGCCGCCGATCCGGCCCACGCGGTGACGCTGGTCGCCAACCACGACACCCAGCCGTTGCAATCGCTGGAAGCGCCGGTGGAACCCTGGTTCAAACCGCTGGCCTACGCGCTGATCCTCTTGCGCGAACAGGGCGTGCCCTGCGTGTTTTACCCCGACCTGTATGGCGCCAGCTACCGCGACAAGGGGCGCGACGGCAGCGAATACCAGATTGACATGCCGGCGATCCCGGAGTTGGAGAAGCTGATCGCCGCCCGCCAGCGTTTTGCCAACGGCCCGCAAACCGACTACTTCGACGACAGCCACTGCGTGGCCTTCAGCCGCGCCGGCACCGCCGAGGCCCCCGGCTGCGTGGTGGTGCTGACCAACGGTGGCGAAAGCGGCAAGACGGTCACGCTGGGCGCCGATTTGGCTCATACCACCTGGCGTGATTTCCTCGGCAACCGTCAGGAGGAAATCACCACCGACGACCAGGGCAGCGCCCACTTCCCGGTCAACGCCGGCAGCGTCAGCGTTTGGGTTCCGGCCGACAGCCTGTGAACGCCCGCCGCCGCGTAATGATGACGCGGCGGCAAAACTAATGTTTGCCTTTCGGGTCTAACTTACGCTATCAACTGCGCAAGCCATTCACACCGGAGCCTAAATAGGGTACAAGGCTGCATGAAAATTCCAAAACGACTCCAGCCGCTGGTTGATGACGGATTAATCGACGAAGTCATCCGCCGGTTGAAAAGCGGCAAAGAAGCCGACGTGTTTATCGTGCGCTGCGGCGATGAGATCCGCTGCGCCAAAGTGTACAAAGAGGCCGAAAAGCGCAACTTCAAGCAGGCCGTGCACTATCAGGAAGGGCGCAAGGTGCGCAACAGCCGCGACGCGCGCGCCATGAGCAAAGGCTCCAAATTCGGCCGCCGGCAGCAGGAAGAAGCCTGGCAAAACACCGAAGTGGACGCGCTGTATCTGCTGGCCAAGGCCGGGGTGCGGGTGCCGCAGCCGGATCTCTGCCTGGACGGCGTGCTGCTGATGGAACTGATCACCGACGAAGAAGGCCTGGTGGCGCCGCGCCTGAGCGATGTCATCCTGACGCCGGAACAGGCGCGCGCCGATCACGCCCTGATGATGAATTACGCGGTGCGCATGCTGTGCGCCGGGCTGGTGCACGGCGACCTGTCGGAATTCAACGTGCTGATGGATAAAGACGGGCCGGTGATCATCGATCTGCCGCAGGTGGTGGACGCCGCCGCCAACAACCACGCCAAAAGCATGTTCGAGCGCGATATCGACAATTTGGCGGAGTATTACGGCCAGTTCGCGCCGGAATTGCGCGACAGCCAATACGCTAAAGAGATCTGGGCGCTGTATCAGGAAGGCAACCTGACGCCGGACAGCGTCCTCAGCGGCCGGTTCAGCGAAATCCAGAAGCGCGCCGACGTCGGCTCGGTACTGGAAGAGATCCAGGCCGCCGGCGAGGAACATCAACGCCGTATGATGGCGCGCAACGCGGAAGAGTAACGCGCCGCGCTATTCGATGCGAAACACGTCCGGCCACTGCGGCGTCGCCGCCTCATGATAAATATCCCCCAGATAGCCGGCGATCTCCTCTTCATGCAGATCGGCCGGCAGCACGATATCGTAGCTGGGAGCATACTTGTGCTCCGGCAGCGTCACGCGGAACAGCCGCCATTCGTCCCCAATGCGTTTCACCCCCAGCAGACGGCCGAACACGTTAAAAATCATCATCCGCCATTCCCCCTCTCGTCGCTTTCAGGCTATAACACTGTGATGCCGCCGCAGTGAAAAGGAAAGCGTATGAGTGAAAAAACGCCGCAGTTCTGGCGCGATCCGCAGTTGCCGTTCGTCGAAGCCCGCGCCATCGCGGATGGCCGCCAGGTGTGCTACAGCCTGCACAGCCACGAATTCTTTTCCATCGGCGCCATCACCGGCGGCGTCAGCACCTATGTGAACGGCGAGCAGCGCATGCAGGTCAGCGCCGGCGATCTGGTTGTCATCAACCCGCAGCAGGCGCATGCCTGCAACCCCATTGCCGATCGCCGTTGGTCGTACATCATGTTCTATCTCGATCTCGCCTGGCTCGGCGCACTGCAGCAAGAGCTGCTCGGCGGCGACGGTGACCGTTTTGTTCCGTTCAGCCAGCCGCTCAGCCGCGATCCGGCGCTGTTCCATGGCCTGAACCGGCTTTATGCGCTGCTGACGGATCCGCTGTGCTGCGCGCTGGAAAAACAGATCGCCATGGTGGAGTATTTCAGCGCCCTGCAGCTCGGGCTGGGCGATGTCAGCCAGCCGGAGACACCGTCGCATACCCGGCTGGAAGCGGCGGCGGCGTTTATCGACGCGCACTGCACCCGGCCGCTGACGCTGGACGACATTTGCCGCGCCGCCGCGCTGTCCCCTTCTTACCTGATCCGCGCCTTCCGCCAGCGCTACGGCATGACGCCGCACGCCTATCTGGTCAATCGCCGCGTGCAGCACGGCCATCGGCTGTTGAAAAGCGGCCTGCCGATCGCCGCGGCCGCCAGCGAAAGCGGCTTTGCCGATCAGGCGCACTTCCAGCGCACCTTCAAGCAGCTGCTGGCCGCCACGCCGGGGCAGTATCAAAAACCCTCCGCCAGCAGATAGCAGGCGCTGGCCGCCAACAGCAGCGCCATCGCGCGGTTGAAACGCCGTACGTTGCGCGCCTGCCTGAGCAGGCCGCGCAGCATCGCGCCGACATAGGCCCAACAGGCCACCGAGGCATAGCAAATCACGAAGTAGAGCCCGGCGAACTGCCACAGCAACAGCATATCGCCATCGCCGACAAAGGCGCCGAGGCTGGCTACCGATGCCAGCCACGCCTTAGGGTTCAGCCATTGCATCAGTGCGCCGTAGCGCCAGGAAGGCGCCCGCGCTGCGCCGTTGCCCAGGCGGCCGTCGTCAAACGCCAGCCGATAGGCCATGAACAACAGAAAAGCCACGCCGGCCCACTGAATCAAGCGGGTCAGCGCCGGCCACAGGATCAGCAACTGGTGCATGCCTAATCCCAGCAGCACCAGCAACAGGGTAAACCCCAGCGTGGCACCGAACACGTGGCGCTGGGTCGCGCCAAAGCCGAATTGCGCCCCGGCGCTCAATGCGACGATGTTGACCGGGCCGGGGGTAATGGAGGCCGCCAGCGCAAACGCGGCCATGGAAAGGTAGATATTCATGATGGGCACCTGAGAAAGAATTCACAGGTGTCAGAATGCCGACCGCCGCCGACAACGTATTGAACAGAATTGCCCTGTTCGGTTTAACGCGCGATCGCCGCCCGGCGGCGCGGCAGCCCGAAGGTGTTGACCGCCATGCCGGCCAGCACCAGCAATGCGCCGCCGAACTGCGCCGGCGACAGCGCTTCGTCCAGCAGCAGCCAGGCGGCGAACAGCCCGATCAGCGGCACCAGCAGCGTCAGCGGCGCAACGCGCCAGGTTTCATAGCGCCCCAGCAGGCTGCCCCACACCGAATAACCGAACAGCGTGGCGGCGAACGCCAGGTAGGCAACCGCCAGCCAGGTGCCGACCTGCACATGGCTCAGGCTGCTCAGCACCGCCTGCGGGCCGTCGAACAGCCAGCTGCAGACCAGGAATGGCACGACCGGGATCGGCGCGCTCCACACCACCAGCGATAAAATATTACGCTGCGGGAAACCGGCCAGGATCTTCTTGTTGGTCAGGTTGCCCAGCGCCCAGGAAAACGCCGCCGCCAGCGTCAGCAGCAGGCCCGCCAAGGGGACCGCACCGCTGCCCGGCTTATGCAGGCTGGCCTGCGCCAGCACCAGCATGCCGCCGCTGGCGATAGCGATGCCGACGAAATGGTTGACGCGCAGCTTTTCACCCATCAGCACGACACCCAACAGCAGGGTGAAGAACACCTGCGCCTGCAGCACCAGCGAAGCCAGCCCCGCCGGCATCCCCACCTTGATGGCGACGAACAGAAACGCGAACTGTGCGAAGCTCATGGTCATGCCGTACAGCAGCAGCCATTTCCAGGGGATAGTCGGGCGCGGGATAAAGAAGATCGCCGGCAACGCCACCAGCAAAAAACGCATCCCGGCCAGCAGAAACGGCGGCATGCCCTGTAAACCGAACTTGATCACGACGAAATTCACGCCCCAGATCACCACCACCAACAGCGCCAACAGCCGATCGCGCAATGTCATCCTCGCCCCGCTTATCCCATTGAAAATTCGCTTTAGCTTGCAGGTTACAACCAAACCGGGCGTATGGACACCGACAAACGCCGGCGATTATTCAGGCATCAGGCCGATAAAGGTGGTCTTCTTGCGCGGGCCGGTCATCAGCGCTTCCAGCTTCTCCACGCACTGCAGGTAGTGCGGGGTCTGCTTGTGCGCCGCCACCGCCTGCTCGTCGCGATAGGCTTCGTAGATGTAAAACCGCGTTGGAATATGCTCATCCTGCAGTACGTCGAAGCGCAGGTTGCCCGGCTCTTCGACAGCCCCCAGGTGATTGGCGCGAAAAACTTCGATAAATTCGTCGATCTTGTCCTGTTTAACGTTGATCTCAACCAAAGTGACGTGCATGGCAACTCCTTGTTTAAACGGTGCACCGTAAAGTGACTCTTTCCAACCATAGGTTTATTCCCGTCGATTGCCCGCCGCAACGGCAATTTTGCCGTCTGGCTCACAAATCGCGCCGGCGATGCCTGTTTCTCCCCCGGCGGGGTAAGGCAGCGGCATCTATAGTTAACACTCCTCCCCCTGAGAGCATAGGCTATGGATAACTATTTGATGTCGCTGGACGCAGGAACGGGCAGCATTCGCGCGGTGATCTTCGATTTGGCGGGTAACCAGATCGCGCACGGCCAGGCGGAGTGGCAACACCTGGCGGTGCCGGGCGTGCCCGGCTCGATGGAATTTGACCTCAGCCGCAACTGGCAGTTGGCCTGCCAGTGCATCCGCCAGGCCTTGCAGCGCGCCGGGCTGACGGCACAGGCTATACGCGCGGTGGCCTGCTGTTCGATGCGTGAAGGCATCGTCCTGTACGATCGTAACGGCGTGCCGATCTGGGCCTGCGCCAACGTTGATGCGCGCGCCAGCCACGAAGTCAGCGAACTGAAAGAGCTGCACAACTACGGTTTCGAACGCGAGGTGTACCAATATTCCGGCCAGACGCTGGCGCTGAGCGCCATGCCGCGTCTGCTGTGGCTGGCACACCATCGGCCGGACATTTACCGCCAGGCGGCGACGCTGACCATGATCAGCGACTGGCTGGCCAACATGCTGAGCGGCGAGCTGGCGGTCGATCCTTCCAACGCCGGCACCACCGGCATGCTGGATCTGGCCAGCCGCGACTGGCGGCCGGCACTGCTCGACATGGCCGGGCTGCGCGCCGATATCTTGTCGCCGGTAAAAGAGACCGGCAGCGTGCTGGGGCGCATCACCGAACAGGCGGCGCAGGAGAGTGGGCTGCTCCGCGGCACGCCGGTGGTGATGGGCGGCGGCGACGTGCAGCTCGGCAGTCTGGGGCTTGGCATCGTGCACGCCGGACAAACGGCGGTGCTCGGCGGCACCTTCTGGCAGCAGATCGTCAATCTGCCGGAGCCGGCCATCGATCCGGAAATGAATATTCGCATCAATCCCCACGTCATTCCCGGTATGGCTCAGGCGGAATCCATCAGCTTCTTTACCGGCCTGACCATGCGCTGGTTCCGCGACGCCTTCTGCGCGGAAGAAAAGTTGCTGGCAGAGCGGCTGGGGGTCGACGCCTACAGCCTGCTGGAAGAGATGGCGGCCAGGGTGCCGCCGGGCGCCTACGGCGTGATGCCGATCTTCTCCGACGCCATGCATTTCAAAACCTGGTATCACGCCGCGCCGTCGTTTATCAACATGTCTATCGATCCGGAGCGCTGCAATAAACAGACGCTGTTCCGCGCGCTGGAGGAGAATGCCGCCATCGTCTCCGCCTGCAATCTGGAACAGATCGCCGCCTTCTCCGGCGTGCAGGCCCGCTCGCTGGTGTTCGCCGGCGGCGGTGCCAAAGGCAAGCTGTGGAGCCAGATCCTCAGCGACGTCACCGGGCTGACGGTACGGGTGCCGGTAGTGAAAGAAGCCACCGCGCTGGGCTGCGCTATCGCCGCCGGCGTCGGTGCCGGGTTGTACGAGTCGCTGGCCGAAACCGGCGAGCGCCTGGTGCGCTGGGAGCGCGAGCATCAGCCTGACATGACCCACCACGCGCTGTATCAGGAACAGAAAGAAACCTGGCGGCAGGTCTACGCCGATCAGCTGACGCTGGTGGATAACGGCCTGACTACCTCGCTATGGAAAGCACCGGGGCTGTAAACACCACACGGCATTCCATCATAACCTTATGCCGTTTTATTCCTTTCCCTTCGGCGCGGCGCAAGCCGCGTTTTCACTCGCCGCCGGCAATTGTTTCCCCTCAGAAACAGTGTAACCACCGCAAACGGATTTATTCACGGCTTCGACCTGCCGTAGATTGTGATTTCGGTCACGCCGTGCCCTGAGCGCGGCCTGTGCATTCACCCAAGACGAGCGGCATTATGCTGAATAATAAAGATAAACCTGCATCATCCCCGTGGCCGGCGATCTTCTCGCTGACGGTCGCCTGTTTTGTCATGGTCACCACCGAGTTTCTGCCGATCGGCCTGCTGACCAACATCGCGCCTTCGCTCGGCGTCAGCACCGGCACCGCCGGGCTGATGGTCACCATGCCCGGTATCGTGGCGGCGGTGGCCGCCCCCGTATTGAGCCTGGCCTCCGGCCGGCTGGATCGGCGCCTGCTGATGCTGGGGCTGTCGCTACTGCTGATCGTCTCCAACCTGGTGGCGGCGCTGGCCGTCAACTTCCCGATGATGCTATTGGGCCGCGTGCTGCTGGGCATCTGCGTCGGCGGCTTCTGGTCGTTCGCCGCCAACTATGGCCGCCACCTGGTGCCGGAAGCCAGCCAGGGCCGTGCCACCGCGCTGATCCTCAGCGGCATCTCGGTCGGTGCGGTGTGCGGCGTGCCTGCGGGGGCGCTGATCGGCGATCTGTTCGGCTGGCGTGCCGCCTTCTTCGGCGGTGCGGCGCTGGCGGTCGGCGTGCTGTTGGCGCAGCTGCGTTTACTCACGTCGGTGCCGCCTTCCCGACCGGTCACGCCGCGCGATCTGGTGCTGCCGCTGCGCTTGCCGATGGCACGCATCGGCCTGATCGCTATCGTGTTGCTGTTCGTCGGCCACTTCGCCGCCTACACCTACCTGCGGCCTCTGCTGCAACAGGTGTTCGTCCTCAGCCCGTCGGCGATCTCGCTGCAGCTGTTGGCCTATGGCGCCATCGGCCTGTTGGGCACCTTCCTCGGCGAACGTTTGGCGGAACACAGCCTGCGCGCCACCTTCATCCTGATCGCCGCCATGCTGGCAGGCATTTTGATCGTTTCGCCGCTGCTCAGCGGTCTCGCCGGTGCCACGCTGATGGTGTTGGTATGGGGGCTGGCCTTTGGCGCCGTGCCAGTGTGCGCCACCAACTGGATGTTCGCCGCGGTGCCGCAGGCACCGGAAGCCGGCCAGGCACTGCTGGTGTGCGTCATCCAGATCGCGCTGGCCTCCGGCGCGCTGCTGGGCGGTGAAGTCGTGGACTGGCAGGGCGTCAGCAGCGCCATGCTGTTCGGCGGCGCGCTGATCCTTTCCGCCACGCTGGTGTTCGGCCTCAGCTTGCGCTCCGGCGCGATTGGCGCTAAACAGTGTTAATCATTGTCTATCTGCAGAAACATGCCTCGGCCGTCGCCGGGGCATGGCGTTGAGAACCTATGGACCATCATTTGCTCGCTATCCGGGTATTTAACCGCGTCGTGGAAACCGGCGGCTTTACCCGCGCCGCCGATTCGCTGGGCATGCCGAAAGCGACGGTCACCAAGCTGATCCAGAACCTGGAAGATCACCTGCAGACCAAACTGTTCCAGCGCACCACCCGCAGCGTGTCGGTCACCCGCGAAGGCGAATGCTATTACCAGAATACGGTGAAATGGCTGGCGGATTTGGAGCAGATGGAAGGCTGCCTGACCGAATCGCAAAGTTCTCCACAGGGCGTGCTGCGCATCGATACCGGCAGCGGCACTGCCCGCCAACTGCTGTTGCCGGCGCTGCCCGATTTTTTGGAACGCTATCCGCAGATACAGATCGATCTCAGCATCGGCGATCGCGTTATCGATCTCATTAGCGACAGCGCCGACTGCGTGATCCGCAGCGGCCCGCTGGCCGATTCCAGCCTGATCGCACGCCGCCTGTTCGATCTGGACTGGGTGAGTTGCGCCACCCCGGCCTACCTGGCGCGCCACGGCGCCCCACGACACCCGTGCGATCTGGAACAGGGTTTTCCGATGGTGCACTACCGCCATCCGGTCAACGACCGCATCCATCCGCAACGTTATGTCGAACATGGCAAAGAGATCGCCATCCAACAGCGCTACCCGGTCAGCATCAATGAAGGCAACGCGCTGCTGGCCGCGAGCCTGGCCGGATTGGGCATCATCCAGATCTATCGGTTTATGGCGCAGCCGCACCTCGAACGCGGCGAGCTGGTCAGCTTGCTGCACGACTGGCAGCCGCCGCCAGAGCAGATGTACGTAGTCTATCCGTCCAATCGCCACCTCAGCGGCAAGCTGCGGGCGTTCATCGATTGGGCGGTGGAGACGTTTCATTAGCCGGCCGCTTAGGCTAGAGTGTTTTTTCCCTGACTATAAAATATTGGCAAACTATGCACATCGAACCGCTGCTCGCCCATCGCCGGCGCATTGACGAACTGGCCGCGTTGCTTCACCAGGAATGGGGCGCCTTTGCGCAGTGGAGCAGCCGCGACATCATCAGCCGGCGGCTGGCTGAACGCTGCGCGCCCGATCGCCCGGGCGTCGTGCTGCTGGCGCTGTCGCCGCAGCAACAGATCGTCGGCACCGCCAGCGTGACTCTGTATGAATTAACGGATAAACCGGAACGCCAATACTGGCTGAGCGAAGTCTTCACTCATCCGCAGCACCGCGGCCAAGGCATTGCCCGTAACCTGATCGCGCACTGCATCGAACATAGCCGGGCTCAGGGCGTAGACGAACTGTATCTGTACACGCCCGATCAGCAGGCGCTGTATCAGAAACTCGGCTGGCGCCCTCTAGAGCAACGCCAGGTCGCCGGCGAGGCCGTCACGGTGATGAGCCGCACGTTGTAGCCGCACGCACTGTGGTATTATTTGCCGCATATTGATTCCCGACGGACGACCACCATGGCCTATATCCCCAAAAACTATGCGAAGCTGGAAACCGGCTACCGCGAAAAAGCGCTGAAACTGTTCCCCTGGGTGTGCGGGCGCTGCTCGCGCGAATTCGTGTATTCCAACCTGCGCGAGCTGACGGTGCACCACATCGATCACGATCACAGCAACAACCCGGAAGACGGCAGCAACTGGGAAATGCTGTGCCTGTATTGCCACGACCACGAGCACTCGAAATACACCGAAGCCGATCAATACGGTTCGACGGTGGTGGCCGGTGAAGACGCGCAGAAAGACATCGGCGTCGCCACCCACAACCCGTTCGCCAACCTGAAGGCGATGATGAAGAAATAATCCCACCAACAGCTTAATAAGCCACTAACTTATTAAGCTGTTAAACTAACAAATCTCTCATTCGCTCCGCCACTTCCCAGAGAATTCCTACTTACCCATCCGGTCAATTCCCCGCAAAATAAGCTGCGCAGTTAACGACATACTGGCTTGGCAAGCCGCCGCAGTTGGTGCATATTGTTCGCGAGTTGTTCTTGTTAACCTGTTTGATTATCAACCTAATAAGCACATTAACTTAATAAGTTACCAGCTTAATAACTTGAGAGATGGCAGCATGATTGTTCTGATTGGCTCGCAAAAAGGCGGCGTCGGCAAGTCGACGAAAGCGGTGAATATCGCCGGGTATCTGATTCTTAAGCAAGGCAAGACGGCGATCATCGTCGATGCCGACGACCAAAAATCGATCATGACCTGGTACAACGACCGTCAGAACGTTGAGGGATTGCCGCACATTCCGGTGGTGGCCGCGTCGGGTAAAATCAAGGAAACGCTGCTGGAGCTGGATCGCCATTACGACTACGTGATCGTCGACACCGCCGGCCGCGACAGCGCCGAGCTGCGTTCCGGGCTGCTGGCCGCCGATCTGTTCCTCTCGCCGCTGCGCCCTTCACAGATGGATCTCGACACCGTCGGCTATCTGTCAGAGATGTTCTCCACCGCGCAGGAATACAACGAGAAGGTCAAAGGCTACATCGTGCTGAACATGTGTCCGACCAACATCTTCATCAATGAAGCCAACGAAGCGGCGCAGGTGCTGAGCGAATACCCGGAGTTCACTCTGGTGAGCAACCGCCTGTGCGATCGGAAGATTTACCGCGACGCCTGGGGCGAGGCCATCACCGTGCACGAGGCGAACAACGAAAAGGCGCAGACCGAAATTGAATGCCTGGTGAAAGAGGTGATCCTGTGAAGAAACGCACCCCAACCCACCGCATGTCGGAAGACGAATTCATCAACAGCGCCACCTCGCATACGCTGCCGGTCGCAGCGCCCGCGCCGGAAGCCAAGCCGGCCGGCCGCAAGCGCACCTATAAGGCGATTTCCGTCAGCCTGACGGACAACCACATTGAAGCCATCGATGAGGTGATCGTCCAGGCCGCACGTAGCGGCATCGTGCGCATCACCCGCTCCGACATCATCAAGCTGGCGATCGAGGGGTTGGCGGAGAAAAGCGAAGCGCAGCTGCTGGAACTGCTGAAGAAGCTTTGAATGCACTACAGCCGCCGGCGGGCCACAGCCGGCGGGCCATTACATCTTCAGTTTCCCGCCACTGCGCATTGGTAGTCCTGAATTTCGCCGGCCGAACCCAGATTCAGATCGGTCAACTTCAAACGGTTTGCCAACAGCAGCATCTCGCCCTGTGGGCTGACCGCCACCGCCAGGCCATAATTACCGATGCTGTCGCCCTGCTCCCTCACATAGCTGTACAGCAAACGGAAAGGATCTTCCTGGGTTAAGTCGGTGCCCGCCAATTTTCTGGCCAGATATTGATGGCCGACCAATTTCACCGCCAGCGAGCGCCACTGCTGATCTAATTGCTCCGCCTGCTGCCCCAACGCGTTATAGACATCCTGCCGCAGGCAGGCAACGTGAATATGCAGCTGATTTTGAGAACGGCCATATTTCGAATTGACCGCCAGAGAAAGCCACGCATCTTTTAATGGTTTGCCCATCTCGCCGGATATATGTTCACGGTTATTCCAGGCCAGAGCGAAATAAGGCGGCACGTGCTCCGTCTGCAATGCCGGGCTCTCGATACCGCTGACCTTTACGGTTGGCATCACCAGATCGTGAGAGGGGCCTTTGCTGTCCTTAAACAGCACATAACCTTCGGTTAAATCAACCTTTAAGCAGGGCGCCGGATCGTCGTTTTGCTGCTGATTGGGCACGCACTGTTGGCTGACGATTTGCCATAGCGCATTTGGATTGCCGCGCCCGAAGAACCACCATAGCACCGCCGCCAGCAGTAAAATGACAAGCAAAATAATTAATAGCCTGAAAAGTCTTTTCATCGCAACACCCTGTTTATCTATTCCACCCAGAAATTAACGTCAGCATAAACCAAGGATCTAACTGCAACCAGAATATTATCCTTAACGTCACTTTTCATTGACGTCTTGTTATCAAGAAAAATTTAAAACAAGGGTTCACCTGAGTAATTTAAAGTAAATTAATACCGCAGGTTGAATATGAGTGTGATATAAGCAGCCGGGACTCTCTTTATATAAGGAATCGATAAGATGCCAACGATGGGCAAATCCCTGCATTACCTCGACGTGGGCTCAGGCTTTCCGTTACTGCTGGGCCACAGCTATCTGTTCGACCTGAACATGTGGGCACCGCAGTTCGAAGCACTGGCGAAACGTTACCGCCTGATCGTGCCGGATCTCTGGGGCCACGGCGACTCACCGGCGCTGCCGGCCGGGCGAAACAGCCTGTCGGATATCGCCGCCGACCATCTGGCGCTGATGGATCATTTGGATATCGAAGAGTTTGGCATCGTCGGCCTGTCCGTCGGCGGCATGTGGGGCGCTGAACTGGCGGCGCTGGCACCGGAACGGGTCAAGGTGTTGGCGCTGCTGGACAGCTACCTGGGCGACGAAACGCCGGAGGCGCGGCAGCGCTATATGGGCATGCTGGACGCCGTTGAGCAGGCCGGCGCCATCGCGTCCCCTTTGCTGGAACATGTCGCTTCTCTGTTCTATTCCGATGACGTCCCCGACGCGCTATTGCAATCGCTGCTGTGTCAGTTGCAAAGCCTGCCTGCCGATCGCCTGCGCGAAAGCATCGTGCCGCTGGGCCGGATGATCTTCGGTCGCCCCGACAAGCTGCCATTGCTGGAAAACATCACCGCCACCAGCATCGTCATCACCGGTGCGCAGGATAAACCGCGCCCGCCGGCGGAAGGCCAGCGCATGGCCGATCTTCTCGGCTGTCGGCACGTGCTGATCCCCAACGCCGGGCATATCAGCAACAAGGAAAACCCGACGGCGGTCAACGAAACGCTGCTGGCGTTTCTGGCTGAAAGCACCACCCCGTTGTTCTGGTAAGATTCCCCGGGCCGCCTGGCCCGGAGATTCCCTTCAGACAAGCTCTGAAAGGGGAAGAGGCTAAATCAGGCGCTTATTGACCGATAGACGTCAGGCCCTGGCGGATCCCTTCGTCAGCCTGCTGGCACCATGCCTGCAGCCCCTGCGGCGCTTCTTTTTCCAACGCGACCACTTTGCCGTCGTCGTTCAGCACATTGCCTTCGCGGCCCATCGCTTCGCGCTTGTCGCCGTCGCGGGTGTCGACGCCGCCGGGAATAGCCGCCACGTAGGCCACCATTTTCTTGGCGTTGTCGATGCTGTCGGCTTTCAGGAAACCTTTATCGACACAGTAAGACATCAGCCCGGCGGTATTGCGCGTGATGTCATAGACGTTTTTCAATGCGGCAGGATCCATTCCTTCAGCGTTAGCGGTGTTGAACAGGCCCAGAGTCGCGGCAATCATGCCGGTCAGAATGCTTTTTTTCATTGTTAACTCGTTTTAATAATGAAGTAATCAAGTTGAATTATTCACAAAAAGAATGTGAATTCCGGTACGGTATAACGGCGGCATAGATTAACACAATCCTAACGCGTTAATAACTGTGATTAAGTCACCCTCCAATAAAATAAAAACGCATAATTGGGTAATTGCCACCGCCCGGCATCATTTTTTCACGCTCGATATTGGCCGCGTTCAATTCATATTAAAAATAATCTCATTTAGGGATTATTTACAACGAAAGCGTTGGCGTGCGGTCAATCGCGCTCCTGCCCGTTGCTAAAATCTCAGGCGTGACATAGCCTGTTAACACGCGCCATGCCTTAGCGGGAGGGGGCTCACATGAACTATTCCGTCCGGCCGCCGCAATGCGACGACAAAACCATTCTCGATATCACGATGAATTTATATCTCTATCCGGCAGTGCTTATCGCACATCGTCTTGGCATCTTTGAATTTATTGCTTTGCATCCCCGCAACCTGACCGATAAATTAAATTGATAGACTGAGACGGCGAAACATCCTCTCTCACGCCGGAGTGGGAACCTTTTTGTTAAAAATCCGCCCGCATTATTTCGGCCACGGCTGAGATTTGAAAGTTGAAAACAGCGAAATTTTCTCGCTGAAAAACCTGAAAAGCGCTATCAGAAATAATATCTCGCAAATGTACGATGAGCAGGAACTGTTTGAAACGGATACGCTCAACGCCGACAGAATGCGGCGGTTCACCCACGCCATACACAGCCTGAGCATGGGATCCGGCCAACGTCTGGCCGGCGTCGTTGCCCCTCGACCTCTGCCGCGCAGCGCTGGATACCGGCGACCTGCTGCGCGACGTCGGCTTCGGACCTGCTCAGGTACTGCCGTCGCTCGGCTATTTCAGCATCGTGACGGCGCAAAGACCCCAGGCTTAGCGGTTCACCGAGCGCGCTATGCGGCTGTAGGTGTGGCGCACGCCGCGAATCGCCACGCTGTAAGCGAAAATGTTTTCCGGCAGCGCCAGCCCCAGATAGCCGGTATCCCCGATATGGTGCAAATCCGCCCCGGCCATTTTGCTCATCAACGCAATCTGCCGCACGGTCTGCACGTCGGCCCCCTCTTGCGAGGTGCCGATCGCCGTCATCGCCAGCGCGCCTTGCCGCTGGGCATAAGCGATCAGCGCCGCCACTTTCTCCTGCGACATACCGGGAATGGTACCCGGCGCCGGCAACAGCACGATGTCCGCACCGTTCTCCACGAACAGCGCGATGTCCTGCTCGCCGATCAGCTGGCTGCCGCTTTCGCGCACGATACCGGCCCCGTGCATCTTGCCGGTCACCAACACCATCTCGTCGCCCACTTCATCGCGGATCGCTTTCAGTGCGGCGGCGATCGCCTGATTGCTGACGCCGTTGTTAGGGTTGCCGGTCAGCACCAGCATGCGCGCGCCGAGCTGATACAGCTTGCGCGCATTCTCGGCGGTGGCGGCGCGGCCCGCCGTCATCTGCCAGAAGTCGTTGTGTTCGGTGGCGAAAGCCGGATCGACGGCCTCCAGGTTCACCCCGATTACCCGCCCGGTCAGGCGCTGCAGCGTGCGCAGCGCCTCCTGCGGCGGCACGTCGGCGGGCAGGCCCGCAATATACGGCTGGTCGACGTCGAACAGGTTCAGCAGCAGCAGGTCGGCGCCCTGGCTGGCCGCCAGCTCGGCGTTGGTGACGTTATTGAGCAGCGGCTGAGTGACCGCGATGGTTTCGCTGACCAGGATGCGCCCTTCGCTGGCGCGGATGGCATAGAGCAGATCGGCTTTGCCGATATCTGCCAGATCGCTGGCGCTGCAGTCCAGATAGCGTTTCATGAGACAGGCTCCGATGACGTTAGCGGGAATGGATGCCCCCTCGCTCAGCGCGGCGAACGAGGGGGACAGGGTTACTTCAGCGTAAAACTTTGCGCCTGCACGTTGTCGGAGTCCAGGCCAACGAACACGTTGAATTTGCCCGGCTCCGCCCCCCATTTCAAGCTGGCGTTGTAGAACTTCAGATCGTCTTCGCTAATCGGCAGCTCAACCTGCTGCGACTGGCCGGCCTTCAGCGTCACTTTCTTGAAGTTGCGCAGCTCTTTTACCGGCCGGCTGACCGAGGCGGTCACGTCCTGCAGATACAGCTGCACCACCGTGGCACCGTCGTACTTGCCGGTATTCTTCAGCGTGACGCTGGCGGTTAACTTGCCGTTGCGCGCCATCGTCGGGCTGGACAATTTCAGATCCGACAGGCTGAAGGTGGTGTAGCTCAGACCGTAACCGAACGGATACAGCGGGCCGTTGGGCGAATCGAAGTAGCGCGAGGTGTACTTGCCCGGGTTCTCCTTGCCGAACGGACGACCGGTGTTCAGGTGGTTGTAGTACATCGGGATCTGGCCGACCGAACGCGGGAAGGTCATCGGCAGCTTGCCCGACGGGTTGTAATCGCCGAACAGCACGTCCGCCACCGCGTTGCCGCCCTCGGTGCCGCTGTACCAGGTTTCCAGCATCGCGTCCGCCTGCTCGCTCTCCCAGCTCAGCGCCAGCGGCCGGCCGTTCATCAGCACCAGCACCAGCGGTTTGCCGGTGGCCTTCAGCGCGGCGATCAGATCGCGCTGGCTCTGCGGAATCGTGATGTCGGCACGGCTGGAGGCCTCATGCGCCATGCCCTGCGATTCCCCCACCACCGCCACGACCACGTCGGCCTTGTTCGCCGCCTGTACCGCTTCGTCGATCATCTGCTGCGGCGAACGGGTGTCGAACACCACCGCCGGCTCATACTCATTCAGGTAGTCGATGATACCTTTATCCTGCGTGACGTTGGCGCCCTTGGCGTAAAGAATGCGCGCCTTGTCGCCCACCGCCCGCTCCAGCCCTTCGCGCAGGGTGACCGACTGCTTGACCACCCCGGCGGCAGACCAACTGCCCATCACGTCGCGCTGGCTGTCGGCCATCGGCCCGACCAGCGCGATGGTCGCCTGCTTGCTCAGCGGCAGCGTCTGCTTATCGTTCTTCAGCAGCACCATCGTTTTACGCGCCACCACCCGCGCCTCGGCGCGGTGCAGGCGGCTTTCGGCGTTGGTGTCCTGCGGATCGGAACCCACCGGGCCCAGATGCACATACGGATCGGTGAACAACCCCATGTCGTATTTGGTGTTCAGCACATCGCGGCAGGCGCGATCGATATCGCTTTCAGGCACCAGCCCGTCTTTCACCAGACCCGGCAGGTATTTATCGTAAAACTCGTCGCTCATGCTCATGTCGACGCCGGAGGTGATTGCCATCCGCACCGCGTCGCGCGCGTCGGCGGCCACGCCGTGTTTAATCAGCTCTTTAATCGCGCCGTGGTCGCTGATGGTGATGCCTTTAAAGCCCCACTGCTCACGCAGCAGCTCTTTCAGCAGCCACGGGTTGGCGGTGGCCGGCACGCCGTTCACCGAGTTGAGTGACACCATCACCCCGCCGCTGCCGGCATCGACTGCCGCTTTGTAAGGCGGCAGATAGTCCTGATACATGCGCAGCGGGCTCATGTCGACGGTGTTGTAATCGCGGCCGCCTTCGACGGCGCCGTACAATGCAAAGTGCTTAACGCTGGCCATCACCGAACCGGGCTTGGCCGGATCGCCGTTTTGATAACCGTCGACCATCACTTTGGCGATTTTCGACACCAGCCAGGTGTCTTCGCCGAAGCCCTCAGAGACCCGGCCCCAGCGCGGATCGCGGGTAATATCGACCATCGGCGCGAAGGTCATGTTGAGGCCATCATCGCTGGCCTCCTGCGCCGCCACGCGGGCGCTGAGCGCAATGGCTTCCAGATCGAAGCTGGCCGCCAACCCCAGGCTGATCGGGAACACGGTGCGCTGGCCGTGCACCACGTCATAGGCGAAGAACAACGGGATTTTGAGGCGGCTGAGTTGCATCGCCTGATCCTGCATCACCCGAATATCCGGGCGGGTGACGGTATTGAAGATGGCGCCGATCTGTCCTTTGCGGATGCCCTCGCGGATCGCTTCTTTCGGGTTATCCGGCCCGACGCTGATCAGCCGCAACTGGCCGATCTTCTCTTCCAGCGTCATCTGCTTCATCAAATTGGACACGAAGGCGTCGCGCTGCTGGGCGTGAATGCCCTGCGTTATCGGCGTTTCCTGCGCAAAAACCGGGCTGAGAGCCAGACCGGACAACATACTCACCACACAAAGCCATTTCATCTTGTTTTAATCTCAGGCGTGTTTCCGCCGCCAAAGCCGCGGAGTTTAATCGGAGTGAAGAAACAGTTTGCCACACTCTGTTTCATCGCCAAGGGAATTCGCATCGGTAATGTTTACAAAGCATTACAAGTTATCGGCAGGTAATTCTGCAGCCGGGCGCGGCTATCGGCAGCCTCCGCCGTCAGAAAATCGATCAGCTGCGCCAACGCCGGCGGCGCCCCGCGTTCAGGATAGACCAAATAATAGGCCGCGCCGCTGGTGACGCAGAGCGGGAACGGCGTGACGACGCGCCGCGCCTGAATATCCTCCTCCAGCAGGCACAGATCGCCGATGGCGATGCCGAACCCCTGCAGCGCGGCGCTCATCGCCAGATCGAGAGTATCGAAATGCTGAGCCTTGCCGGACGGCAACGCATCGGCCCCCGCCGCCTTCAGCCAGCGCAGCCAGTCGCGCCGATCGCGCGTTGGGTGCAGCAGGGTTTTGTCCGTCAAATCCGCCAGCCGGGGCGCCGGCGGCAGGAACGTCGGCGTGCAGACCGGCGTGAGGATTTCGTCGAACAGCAAGTGCGCGGCCAGTTTTTTTCCCGGCGGCCGGCCGAACACCACCGCAGCATCAAACTGCTCGGTGCTGAAATCCAGGCCGTGCGACACTGAGGCGGTCAACTCGATGTGCATGTCAGGCCGTTCATTCTGCAGGCGAATCACACGCGGCAGCACCCAGCGCATGGCGCAGGTCGGGCATTTGATGCGCAGCGCCCCCGGCGGGGCGGCGGCCCGCGTCAGGGCCTCGTCCAGCTGCCCCAGCGCCTGCTGCACCGGTGCCAGCAGCTGCGCGCCCTGCGGCGTCAGCGCCAGGCCGCGCGCCTGGCGGCTGAACAGCGGATAGCCCAGGCGCTGTTCCAGCCCGAGGATTTGCCGGCTGACCGCCCCCTGCGTCAGGTGGAGCTGCCGAGCGGCGTGGGTAAAGTTGAGGCGTTGCGCCACCACCACAAAGGTTTTCAACACGTCGAGCGACGGCAGGGATATCGGCATAGCGGCCTCGATTAGGTATGATCGTAGTGCATGGCAAGTATGACAAACTTTCCCTTGTCCGCCTACGCCGCCTGATGCTTAATCGCTCAACACTTCCCTGTTTGCCTGGAGCCCATCATGCAGAGCGCCTGTTCATCCCGCTCGAAGCTGCCGGACGTCGGCACCACCATTTTCACCGTCATTGGCCAACTCAGCGCCGAACATCAGGCCCTCAATCTGTCGCAGGGCGCGCCAAACTTCGCCGGCGACCCGCAACTGATCGAGGCAACGGCGCAAGCCATGCGTGCAGGTCATAACCAATACGCGCCGATGAGCGGCGTGGCGGCGTTACGTGCTGCTCTGGCGGAAAAAGCTGAACGATTGTATGGCGCGCACTATGACGCCGACGAAGAAATCACGGTGATCGCCAGCGCCAGCGAAGGGCTGTACTCGGCGATCAGCGCGCTGGTACATCCCGGCGACGAGGTGATCTATTTCGAACCGGCGTTCGACAGCTATGCGCCGATCGTGCGCCTGCAGGGCGCCACGCCGGTGGCGATCAAACTGTCGCTGCAGGATTTTCGCGTCAACTGGGATGAAGTGGCCGCCGCCATCAACAGCAGGACGCGCATGATCATCGTCAACACGCCGCACAACCCGACCGGCGCGGTGTTTGACGCACACGACATCGAACGTCTGAGCGCCCTGACCCGCGACACCGACATCGTGATCTTGTCCGACGAAGTCTACGAACACGTGGTGTTCGACGGCGAAATTCACCACAGCATGGCGCGCTACCCGCAGCTGGCGGAACGCAGCGTGATCGTGTCGTCGTTCGGTAAAACCTACCACGTCACCGGCTGGCGCGTCGGCTACTGTCTGGCGCCGGCGGCGCTGATGGACGAGATCCGCAAGGTGCACCAGTTCATGGTGTTCTCGGCCGATACGCCGATGCAGCACGCCTTCGCCGCCGCGCTCGCCAACCCGCAGAGTTATCTGGGGCTGGCGGCGTTTTACCAACAAAAGCGCGATCTGCTGGCCAGCGCCCTGCAGGACTCGCGCTTTGAGCTGCTGCCCAGCCGCGGCAGCTTCTTCATGCTGGCCCGTTTTAGCGGCTTCAGTCACGAAAGCGACAATGATTTCGCCGTGCGCTTGATCCGTGAAGCGAAGGTGGCGACGATCCCGCTGTCGGCGTTCTACAGCGACGGCACCGATACCGGCCTGATCCGGCTGAGTTTTTCGAAAGATAACGAGACCCTGCAGGAAGGCGCGCGCCGCCTGAGCCAGGTGTGATTTTTTGTCCGACCATGGGAAAGGGGCACTGCCTATGAAAGCTTTAAAAACGCTGTTCGCCGCCGGATGCCTGCTGGCCGCCGGCTCTTCTCTGGCGGCGGAAAACAGCCTGCGCTTCGGTCTGGAAGCGCTGTATCCGCCGTTCGAATCCAAATCTGCCAGCGGCAAACTGGAAGGGTTCGACATCGAACTGGGCGACGCGGTGTGCGCCGCCGCGCAGTTGAAGTGCAGCTGGGTGGAGACCTCGTTCGACAGCCTGATCCCGGCATTGCAGGCGCGCAAGTTCGACGCCATCAACTCGGCGATGAACGTGACCGAACAGCGGCGCCAGGCGATCGCCTTTACCGACGCCATCTATCAGGTGCCGAACCGCCTGATCGCCAAGGCCGACAGCGGCCTGCTGCCGGACGCCAAATCGCTGGCGGGCAAACACGTGGGCGTGCTGCAAGGATCGATTCAGGAGATCTACGCCAAAACCCATTGGGCGCATGAAGGCGTCGACGTGGTGTCTTATCAGGATCAGAATCAGGTTTATCTGGATCTGGCGGCCGGTCGGCTCGACGCCACGCTGGTGATGGCGCCGTCGGGGCAAAGCGGCTTCCTGTCGCAGCCGGACGGCAAAGGCTTCGCCTTCGTCGGCGAGGCGGTGCGCGACGACAAAATCCTCGGTGAAGGTATCGCCTTCGGCCTGCGCAAAGGGGATGAGGCGCTGAAGAAAAAACTGGATGCCGCCATCGCCAAAGTGAAACAGCAAGGCACGGTAGCGGCGCTGTCGAAGAAGTATTTCGGCGATATCGACGTGACGGTGAAATGATAGACGGGGGCGGCTTTACCGCCCCCCTAGCACGTTTAGCGATCGAACACCGAACTGTTCAGCGCGCGATCCTGCTGATGACGCTCCAGCGCCAATTCGATCAGGCGCGTGATCAGCGCCTGATAGCTGACGCCGCTGGCGGCCCACAGCTTGGGATACATGCTGATGTTGGTAAAGCCCGGCAACGTGTTGATTTCGTTGATTACCACCTGGTTGTCCGGCGTCAGGAACACATCCACCCGCGCCAGACCGAAGCACTCCAGCGTGCGGAACGCCTTCAGCGCCACCTCGCGGATGTGGTCGCTCACTTCCGGCGCGATTGCCGCCGGCACCACCACCTGAGCGCCCTGCTCATTGATGTATTTGGTGTCGTAAGAATAGAAAGCGTCGCTCAGCACGATCTCGCCGCACACGCTGGCCTGCGGGTCGTCGTTGCCCAGCACCGCGCACTCGATCTCGCGGCCGACGATCGCCGACTCCACCAACACCTTGTGATCGAAACTGAAGGCCAGTGCCACCGCCGCGTCAAACTCGGCGCGGTTTTCCACCTTGCTGACCCCGACCGAGGAACCCTGGTTGGCCGGCTTGACGAACAGCGGCAGGCCAAGGCGCTCGCTCAGTTGCTCAAACGTGAACCCGGCGCGGTTGGCGCGCGTCAGGGTGACGAACGGCGCCACCGCCAGCCCGGCGTCGCGCAGCAGACGTTTGGTGACGTCTTTATCCATGCTGACCGCCGAGCCGAGCACGCCGGCGCCGACGAACGGCATATTGGCCATGCGCAACAGCCCCTGCAGGGAACCATCTTCCCCCAGCGTGCCGTGCACGATCGGGAAGATGACGTCGAGCTGGCCCAGCGCGCCAGCGCTGCCCGCTTCGATCAGCTGCTGTTTTTCCTGGCCCGGGATCAGCGCCACGTTCTTGTTCGAGCGGTTCAGCGCGATCAGCGCCGGGTTCTCGGCGTTGAGCAGGTAGTTGGAGGCGTCGTTGATATGCCACTGCCCCTGTTTGTCGATCCCCAGCAGCGTGACGTCAAACTTCTCTTTGTCGATTGCATCCACAATGTTTTTGGCCGACTGCAGCGACACCTCATGCTCCGCCGATTTACCGCCAAAAATCACCCCAACACGTAGTTTAGTCACGCCTTAAATCCTTCTGAAAAATCATGGCAAAAAAGTCGTTCATCACAATAAACGCATTGCCTGGCGGCGGCAATCGTTGTTACCAGAATCTTCTTACGCCACGGAATGCCACATCGTGACCATCCTAAACGTATACACTTCGTATATTGTTCACTTAGGGAGACGCCGATGGGCATCGTAAAAATTTCAGACGCGCTGCATGACGATCTGCGCCTCGCCAGCCTGACCATGACGCGTTCGATCAACGCGCAGGCCGAGTACTGGATCAAGATCGGCATGCTGGCGGAGTTCCATCCGGAACTGACCTACCCACAGCTGGTAAAAAAGATGATGAAAGATAACGCGCTGACGTTGAAGGAGATTGTCGGGTGAAACAGATTGTGATTAAAACGCCGGAAGAGATTGCCAAAATGCGCCATTCCGGCGCCCTGCTGGCGAAAGTGTTTGCTATGCTCGATGAGGTCATCGTCGAAGGCATCTCCACCATGGAGATCAACGACCGCGCCGAGGCGTTTATCGTCGAGGAGCTGAAGTCGCGCCCGGCCAGCAAAGGGCAGTATGATTTCCCCTATGTGCTCAATACCTCAATCGACGATGTGGTGTGCCACGGGGTGCCGTCGGCCAGCAAAATCCTGCGTTCCGGCATGATTGTCAACGTAGATATCACGCTGGAAAACGGCGGCTATATCGCCGACTCCAGCAAGATGTACTGCGTCGGCCAGGTAACGCCGCTGGCCAAACGGCTGGTGAACAACGTCTATGAATCGATGTGGCAGGGCATTCGCGCGGTAAAACCGGGCGCTACCTTGGGGGATATCGGCCACGCCATCCAGCGGCACGCCGAGCAGGCCGGCTACAGCATCGTGCGGGAGTATTGCGGCCACGGCATCGGCCGCGATATGCATGAAGAGCCGGCGGTGTTGCACTACGGTCAACCCGGCAGCGGTATGGTGCTGCAGGAAGGCATGGTGTTCACCATCGAGCCGATGATCAACCAGGGCGACCGCCGCATCAAGCAGAAGAAGGACGGCTGGACGGTGGTGACGCGCGACAAAAAACTGTCGGCACAGTGGGAACACACCGTGGCGGTCACCGCAGACGGCGTGGAGATCCTGACGCTGCGCGACGAAGAGCGCCGGGCCGGCTACGCCGAGCGCTATTAAACCCGCAAGCCATTAGCCAATCAAGCTAATAGCTTAATAAGTTATTTAATTGATAACATCTTAGCTTATTTGGCCGCTTTGGTGCCGCGGTTAAAGCGACGGGGATGACAGGGAGACAGGCAGCATGCAGCCAGGCAATCAGGCGTTTATCAACCAGCTCAAGGACATCGTCGGCGGCCCGCAGTTGTTGACCGGCGACCGCAATACCGAACGCTATCGCAAAGGATTCCGCTCCGGCGAAGGCCAGGCGCTGGCGGTGGTTTTCCCTACCAGCCTGCTGCAGCTGTGGCGCATTCTGCAGGCCTGCGTAGCCGCTGATAAAATCGTCATCATGCAGGCCGCCAATACCGGCCTGACCGAAGGTTCAACCCCCAGCGGCAACGACTATGACCGTGATATCGTCATCGTCAGCACCCTGCGCCTCGATCATATTCAGGTGCTGGATAACGGCAAACAGGTGGTCGGCTTCCCCGGCAGTACCCTGCATCACCTCGAAAAGTTGCTCAAGCCCTACGGCCGTGAACCGCATTCGGTGATCGGCTCCTCCTGCATCGGCGCCTCGGTGATCGGCGGCGTATGCAACAACTCCGGCGGCTCGCTGGTGAAACGCGGCCCGGCCTATACCGAAATGGCGCTGTACGCCCAGCTCGGGGAAGACGGCCAGCTGCGCCTGGTGAACCATCTGGGCATTCGCCTCGGCGACACGCCGGAAGAGATCCTCACCCGGCTGGAAAAAGGCGACTATCGCCCGACAGACGTCGAATACGGCGAGCTGCGCGCCTCGGATAACGAATACGCCAGCCGAGTGCGCGACGTTGACGCCGACACCCCTTCCCGCTTCAACGCCGACAAGCGCCGCCTGTACGAAGCCTCCGGCTGCGCCGGCAAGCTGGCGGTGTTCGCGGTGCGGCTCGACACCTTCGAGAAAGAAGGCAAAGAGCAGGTGTTCTATATCGGCACCAACGACACCGCGGTGCTGACCGATCTGCGCCGCCACATGCTGAGCCAGTTCGAAAACCTGCCGGTGGCCGGTGAGTACATGCACCGCGATATCTTCGACATCGCCGAGGTGTACGGCAAAGACACCTTCATGATGATCGACAAGCTCGGCACCGATCAGATGCCGCGCTTCTTCACCCTGAAAGGCCGTATGGACGCCAGCCTCAACAAGCTGCCGCTGCTGCCGCACAACCTGACCGATCGACTGATGCAGGGCCTGAGCCATCTGGCGCCGAGCCACCTGCCGAAGCGCATGAAGGAATACCGCGAGCGTTTCGAACATCACCTGCTGCTGAAGATGGCCGGCCCCGGGGTAGACGAAGCGCAGCGCTACCTGACCGATTATTTCGCCCAGGCCGAAGGCGCCTTTTTCGCCTGCACGCCTGAAGAAGGCAAAAAGGCCTTCCTGCACCGCTTCGCCGCCGCCGGCGCCGCCGTGCGCTACCACGCAGTGCATGCCGACAAGGTGGAAGATATTCTGGCACTGGATATCGCCCTGCGCCGCAACGATACCGACTGGTTTGAAACCCTGCCGCCGGAGATCGACAGCCAGCTGGTGCATAAGCTGTATTACGGCCACTTTATGTGCCACGTCTTCCATCAGGACTATGTGGTGAAAAAGGGCGTCGACAGCCATGCGCTGAAAGAAAAGATGCTCGAGATCCTCAACCGACGCGGCGCCGAGTACCCGGCGGAGCATAACGTCGGCCACCTGTACCACGCCAAGGCGGATCTGCAGGCGTTTTACCGCGCCGCCGATCCGACCAACAGCTTCAACCCCGGCATCGGCAAAACCAGCAAACGCAAAGGCTGGGCAGAAGAGCACTGACAGTCGCCCCATTTCGCCGTGGCGCAGCGATAGGAGTTGCGCGCCCCGGCGAACTTGATTATGTTTGAAGCAGTTAGTTTCATTCACGGTTTTCAGGAATTCACATGACCTACCTGGCGCACAGTACAGATCCGACAGACGCGACCGTTTCGGCCGTCGTTTTGCTGTGTGCTTCCTCCGCCCCACCCGCCGTTTCCTCTGTCGTTTCAGCGGTTGCCGCTTACCCGCCACGCCTCGTGGTCGTGCGCTAAGCCAAACCGACTTTTTACCTCCGGCTAATGTTGATCTGTTGCGTCCAGGCGTAGACCGCCGCGCGCGCCGGAGCCTGTAATTTTCACGACAGGTGAAATTGATATGCGATTACCTTCTCTCTGGGCCAATGCCGGCCTGGCTACGCTGTTCGTTCTGCTTTGGAGCAGCGGTGCGATCTTCTCCCGCTGGGGGTTGGAGCACGCCTCCGCCTTCGCTTTCCTGTTCTTCCGCTGCGCCATCGCGCTGGCGGTGCTGTTGGCCATCGGCCTGTGGCAACGCCAGTGCTTGCCCGCCCCCGGCACCCGCCGGCGCGTCGCGCTGATCGGCGTGCTGATGATCGGCAGCTATCAAATCTGCTATCTGCTGGCGTTGGAGCAAGGCATTACGCCCGGCGTGCTGGCAACGCTGCTCGGCGTACAGCCGATCCTCACCCAGTTCATCACCGAACGGCGCTGCACCGGGCTGCGGGCGCTCGGCCTGGCGCTGGCGATGGTCGGGCTGACGCTGGTGGTGTACCAAAGCCTGATGGTGGCCCACTTCTCGCTGAGCGGCATGCTGTTCGCCTTTATCGCGCTGGGCTGCATGACCGCCGGCACCCTGCTGCAAAAAGGCATGGCGCAGCCGCCGCTGGCGGTCTTGCCGCTGCAGTATGCCGTCGGGTTGCTGATGTGTGCGCTGGCGTTGCCGTTTGAGCCGCTGCGGGTCGCATGGCGGCCGGAGTTCGTATTGTCGCTGCTGTGGATGGCGGTGGTGATCTCGGTGCTGGCGACTTTCTTGCTGTATCGCCTGATCCAGCGCGGCAATCTGGTGCAGGTCACCAGCCTGTTCTATCTGATCCCGGCAGTGACCGCCCTGCTGGACTACCTGTTGCTCGGCCACGCGCTGGCGGCGCTGAGCCTGCTGGGCATGGCGGGCATCGTGCTCGGCGTGATGCTGGTTTTCCGCCGCGTATAAAAGCAAAAGCCCCCGCACCGTTCCACCGGCGCGGGGGCGATAACAACAGCCGTTAACTCAGAACAACCAGGAACCGTACCCCCACAGCAGCACCGTCACCCCAAGCAGCAGCTCGAGCAACAGAATGCCGATAGCGAAGGTCGAGCTGGAGAAGATGAACCCTTCCTTACTGTCGATATTCAGGAAGTGCGGGATCCCCAGATTCAGCAGATAGCCCGAATAGCACAGGCCGATAATGCCGACAAACAGACACAGCCAGACGACTGGATAGAGCGCAACCACCCCGCTGAGAAACATCGGGGTCGCCACGTAACCGGCGAACACCATGCAGCGGTGCAGGCTTGGGCGCGATTCATAACGCCGCGCCATCCAGTGAATGACTTTCCCCATGGCCGCTACGCCCGCCAGCATCAGCAGGTAAAACGCCACGGCGGTATAAAGCGCGGTAAACATGTCGAGCCTGATGGCATGTCCCTCGCCGGAGAGCCAGCCCAACTGGGTGGTGCCGATAAAGGCGCAGACCACCGGGATTGCTGCCAAGAGCAACACGTGATGGGTGTATAGGTGCGAGACGCTTTCATTCTCGCTTTTGATCTGTTCGAACTCGGCGCTGGGATGCGCCAGAAGTCCCCAAACATGACTGACCATGAGACACCTCCTATCTCGCCGTAGGTCGCGATCGGCGAACGAATTTCACACCTCCGACGGACAGCTACCCGTGCGAGGATTGCGGCCACGGGGCTCTCTCCCCTGTACTAATTATAGTCTTTCGGTGAAAAAACGTGCGGAAAGCACAACGCCACGGCGCTTTGTCTTATACTCCCACCATGAAAACCAGGCTGCGAGGAAGGTCATGTCATTCGCTATCACCACCCGCCAGACGGGGATCGTCGACGTCGACGCCGGGCGCAACGTCACCGTGATCGAGCCCTGCAATCTATACGGTTGCCGGCTCGGCGACGATGTCTTCGTCGGCCCGTTTGTGGAGATCCAACGCCACGTCAGCATCGGCGCGCGCAGTAAAATTCAGTCGCACAGCTTTATTTGCGAATACGTTACCCTCGGCGAAGAGTGCTTTATCGGCCACGGCGTCACCTTCGCCAACGATCTGTTCAAAGATGGCGCGCCCAATGCCGATCCGGCCAGCTGGGGGTGCACGCGCATCGGCGATCGGGTATCCATCGGCTCCGGCGCCACGGTATTGGCGGTAAATATCTGCAGCGGCGCGGTGATCGGCGCCGGGGCAGTCGTGACCCGCGACATCACCCGCAAGGGGATTTATGCCGGTAACCCGGCGCGCCTGCTGCGGGAGCTGCCGTAATGACCCCGTCTATCCGCATCGCGGCCATTGAGGCGTTGCCCGATGATTACCTGCTCCGCGGCGATTTCAGCTTTACCATTGGCTGTTACGCCCTGCCGCAGTTCGACAGCCCGGTCGACAGCTGGCCAACCCGCCCGGTGGCGCCGTTTCGCAAACAGTATCCCCTGGCGCCGTTCGCCAACGAAGACAGCGTCACCTTTCTGGCGTATCGCCAAGACGAAGCCGTTGGCCATATCACGCTGAGCCAAAACTGGAACGGTTACACCCTGATCGACGAGATCGCCGTCAGCGCTCACGCGCGCCGTCAGGGCATCGCCGGGGCGCTGCTGGACTACGCCAAACAGTGGGCGCGGCAGCAGGAAACCTCGGGTATGATGCTCGAAACGCAGAACAACAATCTGGCCGCCTGCCGCTGCTACCAGCACTACGGGTTTATCCTCGGCGGCATCGACCGTTTGCTGTACCGCGCCGAGCCGGAGATCGCCGATCATGAAATCGCGCTGTTCTGGTATTTGCCGTTCAATAGCGAAATCGGTTACTGATTTATCGGCCGCCATTGAGGCTATGTTTACTTTTTAACCCCTACCATCGGATGAGAACTGTTATCACTTACTCTGATAAATCAGCGACACCCATGGAGGGCCGTATGAACCAGAACAAGGTTGTTTTACTGATGTTAGCTATCGCCATGAGCGGATGCGTCGAACGCCCCTCCGCCGCCCTTCCCGTTACGCCGCCGACCGACGTCACCGTTTCGCCGCCGGGCGTGCAGCCGGAGATGGACGCCAGCACCCGCAGCAAGCTGCGTGAGCTCCTCGCGCTGCGCGCCGGCTGGCCCGCCGCACAACCGCATGGCCGCACCGTCTCCCTGATTTCACGCGAATTTCTCGGCACGCCCTATCTCGCCAACCGTCTGGTCGGTTCGCAGAGCACCCCCGAGCAGTTGGTGATCGACTTCCGCGGGCTGGATTGCTTCACCTACATCGATTATGTGGAGGCGCTCAGCACCGCCCGCAGCGAGGGCGAGTTCGTTCAGCGTCTGGTAGACATTCGCTACGTCGACGGCAAAATCGCCTTCCCGCAGCGCAAGCACTTCTTCACCGACTGGGCGCAGCGGCCGCACAAGGTGGCCGAAGACATCACCGCGCAGCTCAGCCCGCACGCCGTCAGCCTCGTGAAAAACCTCAACCGCAAAGCGGACGGCAGCAGCTACCTGCCCGGTTTACCCAACATGCAACGCAGCGTGACCTATATCCCTAGCGACAGCGTCGACGACAAGGTGCTGGCCCAGCTGCGCACCGGTGATTACATCGGTATTTACACCAACCTTGACGGGCTGGACGTGACCCACACCGGCATCTTCGTGATGACCGACAACGGCCCGGTGCTGCGCAACGCCTCTTCGCGCAAGGCCAACATGCGGGTGGTCGATTCGCCCTTTATGGATTACGTGATGGCCACGCCGGGCATCGTGGTGCTGCGCTCGCTCAGCCAATAATCCCCCGCCGCATAACGGCTATAAGCTATAGCCGTTTATGCTGAACGAGCGTTTGACTTCATCGGCAGTTCAGGCTTAGCTGTAAGGACAAAAACCAACTGATTTTATTGTTCTTTTCAGGGAGACTTCGATGACCTTACGCTGGCGTATCACCCCTCTGGCGGCGGCCTTCGCCGCCGTATTAGCGCTTCAGGGCTGCGATCAAAAAACCGATCAGAACCATATCAAGGTCGGCGTCATCAACGGCGCGGAACAGGACGTGGCGGAAGTCGCCAGGCAGGTGGCGAAAGAGAAATACGGGTTGGACGTCGAGCTGGTCGGTTTCAGCGGCTCGCTGCTGCCGAACGACGCTACCGACAAGGGCGAACTGGACGCCAACGTGTTCCAGCACCGCCCGTTCCTCGAACAGCAAAACAAAGATCACGGCTATAAGCTGGTGGCGGTCGGCAATACCTTTGTCTTCCCGATGGCCGGCTACTCCAAAAAGATAAAATCGCTCAAAGAGCTGCCGGACGGCGCAGTGATCGCCATCCCGCTCGATCCGACCAACCTGGGGCGCGCCCTGCTGCTGCTGGAAAAAACCGGATTGATTACGCTGAAACAAGGCAAGGGGTTGTTGCCCACCGCACTGGACATCAGCGCCAACCCGCACCATTACCAAATCATGGAGCTGGAAGGCGCGCAGCTGCCGCACGTGCTGGACGATCCGAAAGTCACCGTCGCCGTCATCAGCACCACCTACATCAACCAGACCGGTCTGACGCCGACCAAAGACGGTATCTTCATCGAGGATAAGGACTCGCCGTACACCAACATCATCGTCACCCGTGAAGACAACAAGGACGCGCCGAACGTACAGAACTTCATCAAGGCCTATGAGTCGGACGAAGTGGCCAAGGCCGCCGAGAAAATCTTCAACGGCGGCGCGGTGAAAGGCTGGTAAATTCGGCCACCATCAAGGCGGATTCTGCGCACGAATCCGCAATATTTCACTTTCACTCCCCGTTTCCTTACGCCACACCTTTCTCTAAAAGCAAAACGCCCGCATGCTCATTCCTCCATAACACGGATTGTTCACAACAAAGGAGTGTATCAATGCCGATCAAATTTGCCCCCAAGGTCGGGGAAATTCTTGAGTGCAACTATGGCAACTATCCCCTATCAGTCTGCCAACCGCATGAAGCCGGCTTTTATGATGGCCACATTCCACCAGAAATGGTGAAGAACCGTTTAGTTGTTGTGTTGAATGGCAAAATTAACGGCAACGCCTGCATTATCGTACCGCTGTCGACCACCAGAGATTCGAATAAGCTCCAACGGGGATTGCACATCTAAATTACGCGTGAAATTATCGAAGATATGAGATTCTTTCATCCGCAAACGCGCTGGGCAAAGGGCGATCTGGTGCAGCAAGTTAGCCGCCAACGGCTGAACAGAGCCCGTAAAGAGAGAGGCTTTCTTACCCAGTGTCTGTCGCGCGAGCTTGTTGCTGACATACAACGCGCCGTCATTAAGTCGATCAATGCCAAAAATATGCTGTTCTGACCAGAACGCTGTTGTTGACAAAACAGACAAATCAGGTGAAATTGTCGCCGTAGCCGATAAAGGCCCTTATGCTATACCTCCCTTTCAGGGACCTGCGAAGCCCAGCCATCCAGCTGGGCTTTTGCCTCTCTGGTGCCCACCGATTTTTAAAACGTCATCTTTTCTTCCCGCTCTTGACCCTTACGTGGCGTCAGGCTTTAGTATCCCGGCACGCACAAGGGAGGAGCTACATATGTTATTGAAAGTCGGCGAACTGGCGCGCCGTTCCGGCATTACCGTTCGCACACTGCATCACTACGACAGCATTGGCTTGCTGGTCCCTTCTGCGCGTTCCGACGCCGGTTATCGTTTATACAACCGGGTTGACATCACCCGCTTGCACCACATCCAGGCGCTGCGCCGGATGGGCGTTTCGCTGGCGGAAGTCGGGGCAATTCTGGCGCGTTCAGGGCCGGCGCTTCCGGCGGTGATTGAGCAGCAGATCGCCATGTTGGACCAGCAGTTGGCACAGATCGCCGCATTGCGCGGCCGGCTGCAACACATACATGCCCAACTCTCCGCCGGGCACGAACCGGAACTGAACGACTGGCTGACTACGTTGGAGTTAATGACCATGTACGATAAATACTTTACCGCCGATGAGCTGGCGCAACTGCCGTTCTACCAGGCCGATCCCACCCGCAATCAGGAATGGGCTGCATTGGTGAGCAGCGTGGGACACCTGATGGCGGAAGGCGTCGAACCTCAGGCGCCACAGGCTCAGGCGTTGGCACGCCGCTGGATGCTGATGCTGGAACGCGACACTGCCGGCAACCCGGCCTTTCTCACCCGGCTGAACGCCATGCACGCCGACGAACCGTCGATGCGCGAACAGACCGGCATTACACCGACAATGACGGACTACATCACCCGCGCCTTTGCCGAAACCAAGCTGGCTGTCTATCAAAAATACCTGTCAGCGGAAGAGTACGCCTATGTGCGTCAACACTATTTCACCCGCCTGCAGGAGTGGCCGGTTCTGATCGCTCAATTCCATCAAGCGATGAACGACGGCATACCGTCCGATTCGCCGGAGGCGGTGCGATTGGCGGCCGGTTGGCTGGCGCTGTTCCAATCCTATGCCGGCACCAACCCGGTGACGCAAATGAAGATCCGTGAAGCGATGGAACGGGAACCCTCGCTGACCGAGGGTACCTGGCTGACTCCGCCGCTGCTGGCCTATCTGCGCCAGGCCGTGGCCCGGCTGATGCGCGGCTGACAATCCCATAGGGTTTTCTTATCTCACCATAAGAAAACCCGATTTACCCCGGCGGCGAGCGGCGCGCATAATGGCGTTTATCCGCTGATTTTCAAGGTAAACAGCCATCACCATGACGCTCTCCGCTCCCGCATTCAGCCTCCTCGACGCCACGTCGGGCGATATGGCCGCCGTGCTGCGCATTTACACCTACCACGTGCTGTACGGCGCGGCCTCGTTTGAAGAACAACCGCCGACCTTAGCGGAAATGCAGTTGCGGCTGGGCAAGGTGCAAGAGGCCAGGCTACCCTGGCTGGTGGCGAAGAGCGAAGGCCGTATTGTGGGCTACTGCTATGCCACACCGTATCGCCCCCGGCCGGCCTATCGTTTTACCGTGGAGGACTCGGTGTATATCGCCGAGGGGCAACAGGGCAAAGGCGTCGGCAAAGCGCTGCTGAGCGCGCTGATCGCCCGCTGCGAGCAAGGCCCCTGGCGCCAGATGCTGGCGATCGTCGGCGATTCCGCCGCCAACCGCGGCTCGCTGGCGCTGCACCAGTCGCTCGGCTTTACCAGCGTTGGGACGCTAAAGGCCGTGGGGTTCAAACTGGGGGAATGGCGCGATACCCACATCATGCAGCGCGCGTTGGGCGCGGGCGACAATCGGCATCCCTGAATGCATGGCGACGCACGATAGGAAGTTAGCGTCTATAGTGAAGAGTGATTTCATTAAGTTAGCGCCAATCGAGCGCCACATTTAACCGGTAAGGGAGAAATAAATGAAAATTATTCTGTGGATTGTCGCCATCATCTTTATCGTGGGTTTGTTGACGATTACCGGCGTTCTCAAACTGATATTTTAAAGCGTCTGCATCGTCCCGCCCCTCTCGGGGCGAGACTTTTCATCATGCCTTGAAACGCGCGCGTACCGCGCCCAGCGCCGACACCACCGCCAGCACCACGCCGCCGGCCACCAACCCGAACGCCACGTTCAACAGCGCCGGAACCACACCCTGCAAGATATGGCCAAACGTCGGCACCACCGTGGTGTACGAGGCCCAGTCTTCGAAAAGGTGATGCACCGGCGGCAAGCCGTGGGTCAGGATGCCACCGCCGACCATAAACATGGCTATGGTGCCGACGATCGACAGCGTTTTCATCAAATAAGGCGCGGCGCGCACGATGCCACCGCCGAGGGAACGCGCCAACGCGCTGCTTTTGCGGCTCAGATACAGCCCCAGATCGTCCAGCCTGACGATGCCGGCGACGATGCCATATACGCCGAGCGTCATCACGACGGCGATGCCGCACAAGACTATCACCTGCTGGCTGAAGGTGGCGCCGGCGACGGTGCCCAGCGTGATGGCGATAATCTCGGCGGAGAGCACGAAATCGGTGCGTATTGCGCCTTTCACCTTGCGCTTCTCATAGGCTGCGGCATCCTCATTGGCGCCGGGCCCGTCCGATTTTTCCTCCTGCGCCGCCTTGCCGTGGCTCAGGCTGTGAAACACCTTTTCGAACCCTTCGTAGCACAGGTAGGCACCGCCCACCATCAGCAGCGGCGTAATCGCCCAGGGTGCAAAAGCGCTGATCAGCAGCGCCAGCGGCACCAGGATTGCCTTGTTGATCAAAGAACCTTTGGCGACGCTCCACACCACCGGCAGCTCGCGATCGGCTTTAACGCCGGTGACCTGCTGCGCGTTAAGCGCCAGATCGTCCCCCAACACCCCGGCGGTTTTTTTTGCCGCCATTTTGCTCATTAACGAGACGTCGTCCAACAACGAGGCGATGTCGTCGATAAGGGTAAGTAAGCTACTTCCTGCCAAAATGATTCATCCTTTTCATATTCACGGGCCATTCTATTTTTAGCATAGCGGTAAAGCGTCATGAAAGGATATGAGAGGATCGCGGAAAACGCCGGGCGGGCGAATGCCGCCCGGCGCCGGCGTTAGAGCGCTACGCTGCCCAGGATAAACGTCACGGTGATAACCGACAGCAGCGTCGTCCAGGTGATAATGGAGGCCATCGCTTCATGATCGCCCCCCATTTGCCGCGCCAGAATATAGGCGTTGCCGGCGCAAGGCACGGATGAGTAGAGAATAGCGATGCTGGCCGGCACGCCGGTGGCGCCGAAATAGTGCACCAGCGCAATGGTAATCAGCGGCATGGCCACCAGTTTCAGCACGGTCGCATAAGAGATGGAAACCAGCTTGCGGATATGCATGCTGACGATCAACCCTGCGCCGACCGACATCAGGCTCAGCGGCGTGGCGGCGTTGGAGAGATAAACGAACAGCTGTTTAAGCGCACCGGTGATGTGCAGGTTACACAGGTTCATCAGCACCCCGAACAACGCGCCGATGATCAGCGGGTTTTTCGTCAGCGCCAGTAGCGCGCCGCTCAGGCTTTTCTTGCTGCCGGTGCCGTAGTGATTCATCACCAACACGCTCATGATGTTGGTCAGAATGATCATATACGCCACAAAGAAACCGGACAGCGCCACTCCCTCGCTGCCAAACAGCGATTGCGACAGCGCAATGAATACATAAGAATTGTATCTAACACCCCCCTGAAAAATGGAGGTAAACAGATCTGCCGACGTATTGAAGAACAGTTTGCCAATGAAAATAATCAACGCGATGGCCAGCGTGGAAATAATGGTCGCCACAACGGGATAAAAGCTGTCCGCGCCGCTAAAATCCGCCTCGCTGATATCCAATATCAACAGCGCCGGAAAAAACAGGTAATAAACAAATTTATCTGAGAAACTCCAAAATACGGCGACATCTTTAACATAGAGTTTTGATAAATAGCCCAGCACGATTAACAAAAAAATCGGCAGTATAGAAAGGAAAACGTTCAGCATGAATAATAACCTTAAATCGAAAAAATGCGCTCTTCAACCTGATTGAGGTTGCGGTGATTCCACAAGCTTGCCGAAATGAAGACGCGTTGCACCCAGCGCAACGGCGTATCTCTTTCATCGAAAGAAGGCGTGAATTTATCGCGCGAATGCAGCGCAAAGCGGTTATCGATATACACCAAATCGCCTGGGCAAATATCGATGCCGATGGCGTTTTCTTTCACCAGCCCGTAGAAACGCTCCAGCGCGGCTTCAGCTCGCGGCGTGCTGGCCGCAATCATGCCGGGATAGAAGACGGCGCTCACATCCGGCAATACGTGATTTTGCGAAATCAGCGGCACCAGCGCGGTTTCTTCCCGCCCGGCCTGCGTGGATTGGCGCCAGCGGTAAGGCAGTTTGATGCTGTACAGCGGGCTGGCCAGCGTTTCGACGTCTTCACGGCTCAGCTGAGCGATCGCCAGACGCGAATCGGAGATGCGCGTCATCGGGCTGTGCGGATCGCGGCGCACGCCGGCCAGCAGCAGGCCCATCGGCGAGACGTTGAACTGTTCCAGGTGTTTCAGCGCCGCATTTTCAATATGGAAGTCCAGTTCAACATCGAATCCCAGACCGGTATACTCTTTTTTAGCTTCGCGTTTGGGGATCAGATTATTAATCAGCTCCTTCCCCTCGAAATACATCGAATAGGGCTCACCGATTAGCGAAGAAATACCCACCAACAGGTTTTCGCTGATATTCCCGGATTTGGCCGAAGGCGTGTATTCATTCGGACAAGGGGAAAAGAAAACTTCTTTATCCACCGGCACGTTTTTTAAAATAAGATAAGGCCGTGGTTTGATAGACGCTTTTTGCTGGCTTAATGCGGCGCTTAGTCTGTGAGGCAAATGGGTAATCATGGCCGATCGTATAGCGTGAATATACGCATCACCACCGGCGGGATCGTAAGCAATTTTATCTAATGCCGAAAATAACTCGTTTCGTTCCTGATCCGTCAATTGAAAGACGTTTTGGTAATCCATCCTGAGCATTCCTTGACAATAAGAATATCATTAGCAAGCCTAATGAAAGCGGCAGGATGTTAACACTTTGCAATCAAATTCATAAAGATTTATTAACTAATTTCGTGATCTTAATCACCACTCCTCCGTCCAGTTAATGGCGGAGAAGAAGTGGTTAAAAAACAAACAGCTACGTGGATGCATCTTCATCAGACGCGATAGCGAATACGCGCGAGAGGTAGCGCAGAACATGGCCGTGGGCCTCAAAGACGCACGATAAATGCGTACTGCCCTCAAGCAAGCCAAAGGCAACATGCACGCTGCCATGCTGTTCGACGAAACGCTGCAGCGATGGCGCGCTGAACAGCTCGTCTTGCGCCGCCGCCAGCAGCAAGGTCGGCAATCGCAGCGCCGCCAGTTGCTTTGCCGGGGTGCGTGGCGTCAACGCGTTAGCCATATTAACGCTGTATTGGCAGACAAAATCGGGGGCGGCGGCCAGCACGGCCGGGGGAAAATTCAGGCTGACCGCCCGAGATTGCCCAAACCACCGTCCACCGCTGAGCGCATTGGCCACAAAGGGCCATTGACGCACCTGAGCGAAACGGGCCGCCACCGCCAGATCGCGGGCCATCCCGGAAAATGGCCCCAGCTCGGGCGCCAGCAGGGTCAGGCTGTCCGCCTGCTGTTCGCAAGGATAACGGGTCAGGTAGTTGAGCAACATCCCGGCACCGCTGGAATGGCCAAGCAGGTGCCTGCGCGCCAACGGAAAACGCAGGCGCATTTCCGCCAGGATGACATCGACATCGCGCCAAATACGCTCAGGCCGCTCAACCGTCCCCCGCTCTCCCGTGGAATCGCCATGCCCGCGAATATCGACCAGGCACACCGCGAGTGTTGGCTCGGCGGCCAACTGGCGCGCAAGAATGTCATACCCGGCGGCGCTGTTAACCCCGCCGCCGTGATAAACCACGATCACGTCTTCGCTCTCGGCAGTTTGCCGATACAGGCGGTAGCTCAATCCCTCAATGCGGCCGGACGACGTGGCCACCTGTGCCCCCGGCCACTCACCGTAAGACTTCGCTTGCTCAACATAGCGGTCAAAATCAATCAATTCGCACCTTTCCATGATGTTGTCGGTATTCCCCACGGCAGAGTTCCTGCCCGGCGATAAACATATGAAACAACAGCAGGAACTGCCATGCCTTTTGCACGCTCCTCTTAGCCTCAGGGCAGATCCCCCGCCGGCACATTGAGCTGCCAGGAGAGCCCAAAGCGATCGTTGAGCCAGCCGAAGCGGGCGCTGAAGCCGTAGTCGTCGAGCGGCATCAGCACTTTACCGCCCTCCGCCAGGCGGTGGAAAGCCTGCTCCAGCGCCTCTTCGTTAGGCAGGTTGATGAACAGCGACACCGCCGGGGTGAAGCTGAAATCATGGCTGATCGGGCTGTCGATAAACACCAGGTTCTGCCGGTCGAAATCGATGGCGGCATGCTTGATCAATCGCCGGCCGTCCGGCGTCGGGTCGTAATGCTGCACCTGCATGAGCCGAAAACGCGCAAACACCTGGCTGTAGAGGTCGATCGCCTGCTGCGCCTCCCCCTGGAACATGACAAAGGTCGAAACCTGACTCATAACATCCTCTCCGGCAATCGTTGTGGTATTAATGGAGGATAGCGGATTACCGTTGAAGCGGCGGAAAGGAGCAACCATGAGCATCATTCATCGCCTGGCGCAGCCGGACGATCTCAACGGCCTGTTGGCTCTGTATCGCGAGCTGCGCCCACAGGATGCGCCGCTGCGCACCGACGACGCGCGCCGTACCCTGCAGCGCCTGCTGGACGATCCGGCGATCCGTCTGGTGGTGGCAGCGGACGAGGAGCAGCCGATCGCCACCTGCATGCTGGCGCTGATCCCGGGGCTGGCGCATCAGGCGCAGCCGTTCGGCGTCATCGAGCACGTAGTGACGGCAGAGCCCTATCGCGGCCACGGCGTGGCGCTCGCGATGATCGAATACGCGCTGCAGCTGGCCTGGCGCAAGGGCTGTTACAAGGTGATGCTGCTGTCGGGGCAGCAACGCACCGGCGCGCACCAGCTTTATCTCAAAGCGGGTTTCGACGGCGATCGCGAGCGGGGATTTGTCATCAGGCGGCCCGAGGGCCGATAGCGGCCTGCTGCAAACGAGCAGGCCGCCAGGCGGATCATTCGGTGGCGTTTTTCGCCAGGCTGGCGTCTTTTTGGCGACGATAGTCGCGGGCGGCGGCCGGGATCGGCGTCACCTTGCCGGTTTCAATCCAGCTGCGCAGCCGGTTGGCGTCGGCGAAGTGGGTATATTTGCCGAAGGCGTCCAGCACCACCAGCGACACCGAGCGGTTACCGATCACCGTACGCATCGCCAGGCAGTGGCCCGCCTGGTTGGTGAAGCCTGTTTTGGTCAGCTGGATGTTCCATTTCGGGTTATACACCAGATGGTTGGTGTTGCGGAACGGCAGCGTATAGTTCGGGTCTTTGAAGCTGGCCATGCGCTCGGTGGTGGTGCTGAGCTGGCCAATCAACGGGTATTGCTTGGTGGCGATCAGCAGCTTGGTCAGATCGCGCGCCGTCGACACGTTATGGATAGAGAGCCCGGTCGGTTCCACATAATGGGTGTTGGTCATGCCCAGCGCCTTGGCCTTGGCGTTCATCGCTTTGATGAAGGCGTTGTAGCCCCCCGGATAGTGGTGCGCCAGGCTGGCGGCGGCGCGGTTTTCCGACGACATCAGCGCCAGCAGCAGCATATCCTTACGGCTGATTTCACTGTTCAGCCGCACCCGTGAATAGACCCCTTTCATCTCCGGCGTCTGGTGGATATCCACCGCCAGCATTTCGTCGAGCGGCAGGTGCGCGTCCAGCGTGACCATGGCGGTCATCAGCTTGGTGATCGAGGCGATCGGCACCACCTCATCCGGGTTGCGTGCGTACATCACCTTATGGGTTTGCATATCGACGACCATCGCGCTGCCGGAAGCCAGCTCCGGCTGGGTGGCGTGCAGGGCGGCGGCGTTGTCGCTAGCCAGCGCGCGCGGCGCAAAGCCTGCGCCCGCCTGCAAAGCGAGCAGGGTCAGAACCAAAACACGTATTTTCACAGGCATTACTCTGAAATGGGGGCTTGAACTCAGCGAATTATATGTGAGGGTTCAGCGCTTGGCACTGGGATTATAGGGCGGATTTGTGACAAATTCTGTCGGCCGAAAAACGACACAGCCCGCGGGCGCTCTGGGATGAACGCCCGCGCAGAAAAAGTTACAGCGCCGGCTGCCAGGCCGACTGCGGCAGCAGGTACAACCCCGGCGTTTGCCGCGCCCCCGCGCCGACGATATGGCCGATGCCGGCCGCCATTACCGCCAGCGTCACGTCGAAGGCATTGAGGCTGTCGCCGTAGCCGGCGGTCAGGTTGAACATCGAGCCGTTGGCCAGCAAATAGACCGTCTTCTCATTGAGTTGGTAAGCGTTCACATAAGGCATCGGCTCGTGGTGTGGCAGGCCTTGCAGAAAGCCGACGTCGATCTCTTCCGCCACGTGGCCGACGTTAAGGATAAACACGCCGTCCTGCGCCTGTTGCAGGTGCTGCGCCGAAAGCACGTTTTTCGCGCCGGTCGCAGTGGCGATCACGTCCGCCTGTGCGATCGCGCTCGCCAGATCCACCACCTGCCAGCCGTCATAACGCGCCTGCAGCGCGCGCGCCGGATCGATTTCCGCCACCATCACCTGGCCGCCGTAAGCCCTGGCCGCTGCCGCCGTCCCCTGCCCGACCAGGCCGTAACCGATCACCAGCACGCGCTTTTCGTGCAGCGTCAAATGGGTGGTCTGGAAGAAGGTGTGCCAGGCGGTTAGCCCAACCATATGCCGATTGTGCAGCCCTTCTTTCACCGGCAGATCGTCCCAGTTGAAGATCGGATAGCGCGGTGCCACGCCGTTCAAACGGTTGATGCCCGATCCGGTGGCCTCCAGCCCGGCGACGATCTGCGGGCCGCTCGGCGATTGGTGCAAACGGGTGGTCAAATCCGCCCCCATTTCGCACAGGTGAGTCGGCTGCCAGGCCAGCGCACGATCGAAGGACTCCGACCATTCGCCGGCGCTCATGTCGCGCCAGGCATAGGCCTGCGCCCCCCGCCGCTCCAGCCAGGCCACCACGTCGTCCTGCACCGTGGTGGGATTGCAGGTGGTCAGAAAGATCGCCGCGCCCTTGTCCAGCAGGCCGGCCACCAGCGGTGCCATTTTCAAATCCAGGTGCATATTGCACGCCAGCCGCACCTCGCGCAGATCCGGCAACGCCGCCACCGCAGCCCGGGTGCGCGGCATATGACGCATCGCCCAGTTCAATTCGCTCTCGAAATCCTGATACATCCGTTGCTCCTCTGGTGTGCCCCGCCGCCAGGCGTGGCAAAAAAGTTATCCCGCACGGCCGAGCCGGCGGATCGCCTGCGGCGACAGACCAAATACGCGGATAAACGCCCGCCTCATGCGTTCCGGATCGCTGAATCCCACCGAACGGGCGATCGCCTCCAGCGGCTCGGCGCTCTCTTCGATGCGCACCCTGGCCGCCTCCACCCGTAGTTGCTCGATCACCTTGGCCGGCGTCTGTCCGGTTTCGGCGCGGAACAGCCGGCCGAACTGGCGCTCGCTCAGGCAGGCGGCGTCGGCCAGATCCGCCACCGACAGCGGCAGGTGCAAGTGCTCGCGCGCGAACGACAATGCGGCGCGCATGCGATCCGATGACGGGTTCAACGCCAGCAGCAGCGAATACTGCGACTGCCCACCGGGGCGCCGGTGGTAGACCACCAGCTGCCGCGCCACGCCTGCTGCCATCGTGGCGCCAAGGTCGTCTTCTATCAGCGCCAACGCCAGATCGATACCGGCGCTGATGCCGGCCGAAGTCCAGATATCGCCGTCGCGGATGAAGATACGGTTGCTGTCGACGCGGATGCGCGGATAACTCTGCTGCAACCGCGCCGCATGATACCAGTGGGTGGTAGCGCGTTTGCCGTCCAGCAAACCGCAGGCCGCCAGAATAAACGCGCCGGTGCACACGCTGGCGATGCGCCGCGCTTGCCGGCTGTGGGTAGTCAGGAACGCCACCAGCGCCGGTGACTGCGCCGCCATCACGTTGCCGCTGCCGCCGGCCACCACCAGCGTATCGAAACGCTCGTCGCCGCACGGCTGCGTGGCGATCTCCACTCCGGCCGAGCTGGCGACCATCCCGCCCTGCGGCGAGATCGCCACGCAGCGGTAGGCGGGCGGATCGGTAAACTGGCTGACGTTATCGAACGCCGCCAGCGGACCGGCAAAGTCCAGCAGGTTGAAACCGGGAAAAACCACAAAACCGATCGTTTTCATGATGGCGCTTTTTGAGGGTTATCTGTCATATCAGCCAAAAACAGGGCGGCTATTATGGCTCAGGTCCAACGATAAAAATGAGGCGAATGTCATGTCTGAACCACTCGTGATTGTATTTCCCATCTATCAAGGCGTCACCCAGCTCGACTTCACCGGCCCACTGCAGTTTCTGCGCCACATGCCGGGCGCCGAAATCATCGTCGCTTCGGTAGACGGCGCGAATGTCGAATCGGAAGGCTTGCACTTCACCCAGCTGCGCCCGCTGCCGGAAATCGCGCGCTGCGACGTACTGTGCGTGCCGGGCGGCAGCGGCTGCACCCAGGCGCTGCAGGATGAAGCGTTCATGCAGCAGATCCGGCGGCTGGGCGCCGATGCCCGCTACCTGACCTCGGTGTGCACCGGTTCGCTGATCCTGGCCGCCGCCGGTTTGCTGCCGGGCAAACGCGCCGCCTGCCATTGGTCGATGCGCGACAGCCTGAAGCTGTTCGGCGCCATACCCAGCGCTGCACGCGTCGAGCGCGACGGCAACGTGATCAGCGGCGGCGGCGTCACTGCCGGCATCGACTTTGCGCTGGCGCTGATCGCCGAACTGCACGGCGAAGAGACCGCCCAGACGATCCAACTTTATCTGGAGTACGCCCCGGCTCCGCCGTTCACGGGCGGCACGCCGGAACTGGCCCCGCCGCACATTTACGCCAAGGTACAGGCACAAATGGCGGAAAGTCTGGCGCGGCGCAGAGCCTTGGTGGCCCAGATCGCCCAAAGCTAGCGATCGCGCGTATACTTGCCCTTATGCGTCAGTCACATAAGGAGTAAGGAATGACCGATTTGGCCCACTACATTACGGACTACGGCTACTGGGCGTTGTTTATCGGCTGCCTGGCTGAGGGAGAAACCATCACGCTGCTGGGCGGCATCGCCGCCCACGAAGGGCTGCTGCACTGGCCGTGGGTGATAGCCGTGGTGGCGCTCGGCGGCACGCTGGGGGATCAGCTGCTGTACTTCATCGGCCGCCGGTTCGAAGGCCGGGTCATCTCGCGGCTCAAAGGGCAGGAAAAGCGCATCGCGCGCGCCAGAAGGCTGATCGCCCGCCACCCGATGCTGTTCGTTATCGGGGTGCGCTTTATGTACGGCTTCCGCATCATCGGCCCGGTGCTGATCGGCGCCAGCCGGCTGCCGCCGTCGCGCTTTGTACCGCTCAACATCCTCGGCGCCATTCTCTGGGCGACGATCTTCGTCATGCTCGGCTATTTTGGCGGCCAGGCGATCGAAAGCTTCTTTACCGGCTTCAATAAAAAACTCTCCAGCCTGCTGTTTGTCGCGCTGGCGATCGCCGCCATCCTGCTGGTGCGCTTCTGGTGGCGCAAACGCCACGCGGACTGAAACTCAGCGGCTCATCATCAGCTTGATGCCCAACAGCGCCAACACGCCACCGCTCAGGCGATCGAACCAGGCCTTGAAGCGCAGATAAACCCGGCGCGGGCGCGGCGAAGAGAGCACGAAGGCGACAAAGGCATACCACGACACATCAACCGCCAGCGCGATCAAGGGCAGCGCCACATACATCCACGGCGCGATAGCATGGCTGAGCAACGCGGCGAACACGCTGGCGAAGACGATAGCAGTATTCGGGTTGCCCAACTGGGTCAGCAGACCGGTGGTGAAGGCTTTACGCCATCCCAGCGGCTGCCCGCCAGCGCCATCCACGTTCAGTGGTCGGTTGGCGCCGCGCAGCATGATGAACGCCAGATAGATAAGATAGGCGCCGCCCAACAGTTTCAACGTCCCGTATAGCCACGGCAGCGCCAGCAACAACGACTGCAGCCCCAGCAGGGCCAACAGCGCAAAGACAAAGCATCCGACGCCCATTCCCAGCGCGACCGCCATGCCATCGCCACGCGAAGATGCCACCGCCGTGCGCGCCACCAGAATAAAGCTTTGCCCCGGGCTCATCGCCCCCAGCGCAATCGCGCCGGTAATGCTTATGATCGACAGCACCGTCTCGCTCAACATGCCCACTCTCCCGTTGTCATTTTTATTCAAACTAGCGCAGAGGTGAAAACAAAAGCAATGGCGGAGCGTCAAGATCCCTGCGGCGCCGCGCGCATCAGCTCGACCAGCTCGCGCGCCGCCTTGTCCAACGGGCGGTTCTTCAGCCAGATCAAATGCATCGGCAAGCGCAGCTCGTTCTTGGTGTTTTTGAATTTCAGCCGCACCAGACGCCCCTGCGCCAGCAGCGGCTCGGCCAGCGACAGCGGGAAGTTGCCCCAGCCCAGGCCCGCCTCCACCATGTTCAGCGCCATCGGCAGGCTGTCGGTGCGCCAGTATGCCTCCGCCACCTGCGGACGCAGATCGCCGATCGGCAGATCGCGGCTGGCCACCATGATCTGCCGCACGTTGACCAGATCCTCGAGAAACAGCTCGCCCGCCGCGCCGTCCAGCGCCGGGTGCTGCGGCGACAGCATCGCCACCAGCGACTCCGCGCCGACGAAGTGGAACTGTTCTGCGCTGTTGATGTTCAGCCCGCCAAACGCCAGACATACGCCGACGCGCTCCTGATGCAGCATGTGCAGCACGTCATCCTGCGGCGCGCTGAGCACTTCAATGTTCAGCAGCGGATAGCGCTGCGACAGTGTTTTCACCGCCGCCAGCAGGCCGGCGCCGTTGATATCCGACGCCACGCCGATCGAAAGCCGGCTCTCCAGCCCCTGAGACAGTTCGATGGCGTGCACCTGCAGTTGCTTGAGCTGCCCGGCGATCAGGCGGGCGTGCGGCGCCAGAGCCAGCGCCAGCGCGGTCGGCGTCGGTTCGCGGTGAGAACGGTCGAACAAGGCAAAACCGAGCTCCGCCTCCATGTTGGCGATGGCCATGCTGACCGCGGACGGCACGCGCCGCAGCGCGCGGGCGGCGGCGGAAAACGAGCCGCGATCGAGCACCGCCAAAAACAGTTCGATATTGTCGCTGGAGAAATTCATTGTTTAACTTGTCAATAAAACTGACAGCTCCTGACTTTTTCTATCAATGTGATTGACGTTATCTTAGCCGCCGTCGCCACAGAGGCAACTAAAAACAGATCGGGAGAAAACGATGCAAGGCGTCAAACGCAAACTGGTGTATGTCACCGCTTATGAAATCATCGGCATGGCGATCTCGGCGCTGGGGCTGGCGCTGCTGTCAGGCCATGCGCCAAGCAGCACCGGGCCGCTGGCGGTGGTGATCACCACCATTGCGGTCAGCTGGAACTTTATTTACAACTATTTATTCGAGTGGTGGGAAAGCCGCCAGGTGTCGCGCACCCGCACGCTCAAACGCCGCATTTTGCACGCCGTCGGCTTTCAGCTGACGCTGGTGGTGTATCTGATCCCGCTGATCGCCTGGTGGATGGGCATCACGCTGTGGCAGGCGCTGCTGCTGGATATGGCGCTGATCGTCATCATTCCTTGCTACACCTTCCTGTTTAACTGGGCATTCGACAAGCTGTTCGGCCTGCCGGTTTCGGCTCTGCCGGCCGGTGAATCCGCCTAAGCCTCGCTACGCGCCAACCGACCCGCTGCCGATCCCATTTTCTTTCTGCGCGGGTCGCCATTTCTTTCCTCTTATTTCTCGCCACGAAATATAAGAACAACACCCTGTAATTTGCACGGTAATTATTATTTTGTGATTTTAATCACTTTTTATTCCTCGATATTTCCGTCTTGATAAAACATCACATCTTTTTGAATAATATATCCTTTTATATTTGGATTAAAAAATAAACACACTTGTTCACGTTTTATGCGCAGTATTTTTTGCCACCATTACGGAGAAAAGGTAGCATGCTTCGCCGTTATTTTAATGATGGCTGTATACACAATAAACAGCGGAATGATGCCACGACCTCATTCTCATGACGATTGGTCATAGCAATCGTTTGCTCTCGTTAGAGCAGGGTTAACATAGACAGGTAAACAGGACGGATAATGCACTCACAAAAACAGTCGGCGGATGACAAACACGCCGCCAGAAGACGCTGGCTAGACTCTCATGAATCCGGTTATCACAAAAGCATGGGCAACCGGCAAATCCAAATGATCGCCATCGGCGGCTCCATCGGCACCGGCTTGTTCCTCGGTACCGGCGGCCGTCTCGAGTTGGCCGGGCCGGCGCTGGCGCTGGTCTACCTGGTGTGCGGGATCTTTTCTTTCTTCATCCTGCGCGCGCTGGGTGAACTGGTACTGCATCGCCCTTCCAGCGGCAGCTTCGTTTCTTACGCCCGCGAATTCCTCGGTGAGAAAGCCTCTTACGTCGCCGGCTGGATGTATTTCCTCAACTGGGCGATGACCGGCATCGTCGACATTACCGCGGTGGCGCTATACATGCACTACTGGGGCACCTTTGCCGACGTGCCGCAGTGGCTGTTTGCCCTCGGCGCGCTCGGCATCGTCGCCACCATGAACATGATCGGCGTGAAGTGGTTCGCCGAAATGGAGTTCTGGTTCGCGCTGATCAAGGTCGTCGCCATTGCGCTGTTCCTGATTGTCGGCGTCGTCTTCCTCGGCACCGGCACCCCGGTCGCCGGCCACACCACCGGCATGCACCTGATCACCGAAAACGGCGGCATGTTCCCGCACGGCCTGCTGCCGGCGCTGGTGCTGGTGCAAGGGGTGATCTTCGCCTTCGCCGGCATTGAGCTTATCGGCACCGCCGCCGGCGAGTGTAAAGATCCGGCTAAAATGATGCCCAAAGCGATCAACAGCGTGATCTGGCGCATCGGTCTGTTCTACGTCGGCTCCGTGGTGCTGCTGGTGCTGCTGCTGCCGTGGAACGCCTATCAGGCCGGCCAAAGCCCGTTTGTCACCTTCTTCAGCAAGCTGGGCGTGCCTTACATCGGCACCATCATGAACATCGTGGTGTTGACCGCCGCGCTGTCCAGCCTCAACTCCGGCCTCTATTCCACCGGCCGCATCCTGCGTTCGCTGGCGATGGGCGGCTCCGCGCCGAAGCTGATGGCTAAAATGAGCAGCCAACAGGTGCCTTACGCCGGCATCCTGGTCACCTGCGGCATCTACGTGATCGGCGTGGTGCTCAACTACCTGGTGCCGTCGCGGGTATTCGAGATCGTGCTGAACATCGCCTCACTGGGCATCATCGCCTCCTGGGCGTTTATCATCGTTTGCCAGATGCGCCTGCGCAAAGCCGTGCGCGAAGGCCGCGCGCAGCCGGTATCGTTCAGAATGCCGGGCGCGCCGTTCACCTCCTGGCTGACGCTGGCGTTCCTGCTGATCGTAGTGGTGATGATGGCGTTCGACTACCCGAACGGCACCTGGACCATCGCCACCATTCCGGTGCTGGCGGTGCTGCTGACGCTGGGCTGGTTCGGCCTGCGCAAGCGCGCGCAGGAAGTGAAGCTGGAGCAGCAGGCTCACGAAGAGCAGAACCCGCACTGAATCGACAAACCGCTCTCCGGAGCGGTTTTTTTATCCGCTATAACCGGCCGTAAAACGTCATTCTGGCGCTTTCCGACAGCATCACGTCCGGCTGCGCATTGTAGGCCAGCACCACCAGCATGCGCGTGGTGTCGCCTTCGGTCGGCGTCACCCGGTGCATGGCGTTGCGCCCGCGAAACAGCACCAAATCCCCCTCCTCGATCGCCAGCTGTTTGACCGCCCGCTCGCCGTCCAACACCTGCGTGACCCCGGCATAGTTCATCTCGCCGCGATCGGCATCGCGCAGGTTCTCCACGTATTCGAAACGCCCACCCGCCTGCGGTTTCTGGATCAGCAGCGTGATGGCGAACGAGGAGTTGTCAAAATGCCAGCCCAGCTCCTGACCGGTATGGGCGTAATGCAGGTTGATCGACGACAGCCGATCGGCGTAGGGATACAGCTGCGCCTCATCCAACACCGCGCAGAGAAACGCGCGAAACGCCGGGGCGTCGTACAGCGCGCGCAGCGGCGACTGCGGCGGAATATCCTCGTCGGTAATGCAGCCCTTGGATGACACCACCAGCCGGTTGCGCGCATGGTCGGCCGGCAGCGCGTCGTCCTGCGGCCGTAGATACACGTTGTGTTTGCTGGTGGCGTAAAACGCCGCATGGTGCTGTTCGGCGCCCTCCAGCCGCACCGTCGCCAGCGCGGCTTCGCGCAGAAATCCCGGCAGCACCAGCGCGCCGGCGCGCGCCAGCGTTTGCCGGCAACGGGCGCGGAACGCGGCGTCGTCGATGGGATGGGCGGACAGATCGATAATATCGGCAAGTGGCGGCATGACGTTCCCCTCGTGTGCGAAAGCCGGATGCCTCTCACTGTAGCGAATGCCGCATTGCCGCCATAACAAAAATACGTTATGGATAAGCTAACCAATTCTTAGCGATAAGCCCTGCCCATGCACTCACCGTCCCGTGCGCGCTTGCCCAAGCTGAGCGCCATTCTGGCGTTCGAAACCGCCGCCCGCACCGGCAGCCTGGCCCGCGCGGCGGATGCGCTGGCGCTGACCGCCGCCGCCGTCAGCCAGCAGATCCGCCAGCTGGAGCAACACCTGGGGATCACGCTGTTCATTCGCGCCAAAAGCGGCGTCACGCTGACCGAACAGGGCGCGGACTACCTGGCCTACGTGCAGGAGGCGTTCGAAACGCTGCGCGTGGCGCAGCAGCACGTCGAGCGCCAGCGCGGCAAACAGGCGCTGACGGTATTCGCCCTGCCGGCGTTGGCCTCCAAGTGGCTGAACCCGGCGCTGGGCGACTGGCTGGCGCAGTGCCCCGACGGCGATCTGCGGCTGCACGCCACCCATGCGGCGGTCGATTTCACCCATTCGGCGGCGGACTTCGCCCTGTGCTTCGGCGATCAGGACTATCCGCTGCTGGAAAAGGTGCAACTGTTTCAGGATCGGGTGCAGCCGGTGTGCAGCCCGGCGCTGCGCGATCGCGGCGACTGGACGCAGCTGCCGCTGATCCACGTCGACTGGGGTAAGGAGAGCCAGTTTCTGCCGGGCTGGCACGAGTGGTTCACCGCCGCCGATCGGTCGCCGCCGCCGCGGCGCGGGCTGACCTATAACCTGACCTCGCTGGCCATCGACGCCGCCGTGCAAGGGCGCGGGGTGCTGCTCGGCCAGCGGCGGCTGATCGCCCGTGAACTGGCGGAGGGCCAGCTGGTCACGCTGGCCGAACCGGCGCTGCCGCTCAGCAAACCCTACTACGTGGTTTATCCGCCGCGCACGCTGGAAAAAACCGGCGCAGCGGCGTTTCTCCGTTGGCTGCAGGCGCTGGCTCAGCGCGCGGTATAACCGCCGTCGATGCTGTAAAACGCGCCGGTGGTGAAACTGCTGTCGTCCGAGAGCAGGAAAGCCACCGTTTTCGCCACCTCTTCCCGCGTCGCCATTCTCCCCATCGGGTGCGAAGCGGCCATCTGCGCCCGCGCCGACGCCGGCAATTCCCCCATCGCCGGCGTATCCACATAGCCCGGCCCGACGGCGTTGATGCGCACGCCGCGCGCGGCGAACTCCAGCGCCGCCGAGCGCGTCAGGCCCAGCACGCCATGCTTGGCGGCGGTATAGGGCGCAATCCCGGCAATCCCCACTACGCCGTTGGCGGAAGAGAGGTTCACTACCGCTCCGCCGCCGCCGGCGACGATTGCCGGCAGGCCGTACTTCATGCCGAAAAACGTGCCGCTCAGGCAGGTGGCGATCACCTCATGCCAATCGTCGACCGCATACCGATCGATATCCACCTCGTGCGGGCCGGTGATCCCGGCGTTGTTGACCAGCAGATGCAGCGCGCCGCAGCGCCGCACGATCTCTTCAATGCCCTGCTGCACCGACGGCGCGTCGCGCACGTCCATCCGCAACGTCATCACCCGTCGGCCCTCGGGATCGAGCCGCGCGGCGGCGGCGGCGAGAGGCGCGGCGTGGCGGCCGGTCATCACCACCGTGGCACCGCGCCGAAACAGCTCGGCGGCGATCGCTTCGCCAATGCCGGTGGACGCGCCGGTCACCAGCGCCACCCGATGTTTGAAATCTTGCATAGCCGTTCTCCTGCAACGTTGAACTCAGGGGAACAGGCTAGCGCCGACCAGTGACAGTTTGCGGCAGCAGCGACAGCGCAGCACGTAATGCGCTCACAAACGCCGCAAAGCCCGCTATTTTATGCCTACTTTTTCTCATGCGAGACACCCTGTGGATACCCAACGCTACCTGCAGCATATCGGCTTTACCGGTGCCGCCCGCCCTGACCTCCCCACGTTGCAGCAACTGCACCATCGCCACATGCTGAGCGTCCCGTTCGAGAACCTGAGCATTATTTATCATCAGGGCATTCAGCTGGCGCCCGAAGCGCTGTTCAGCAAGGTGGTCGAGCGCAACCGCGGCGGTTTCTGTTATGAGCTGAACACGCTGTTCGCCCTGCTGCTGCGGGAGATCGGTTTCAAGGTGAGCTTCATCTCCGGCGAGATCCGCGCGCGCGACGGCCATTTCGGCCCGCCCTACGACCACCTGGCGCTGCGGGTGGATCTGGCGGGGCAGGCCTGGCTGGTGGACGTCGGTTTCGGCGATTCCTTCCTGACGCCGCTGAAAATCGTCGTCGCCGAGCCGCAACCGCAGGCCAGCGGCACCTTCCACCTGGAGCGGGAAGGCGAGTATTACCTGCTGGAACGCCGTAACGGCGACCAACGTTCACATGCCAAAACCCTGTATCGCTTTACCCCTCAACCGCGCGAGTTGCCTGAGTTCGACGAGATGTGCCGCTTCCACAGCACCTCGCCGCAGTCGCACTTCACCCAGCGCCTGGTGTGTTCACGGCCGACGGAGCACGGCCGGGTGACCCTCAGCGACATGAAGCTGATCGTGACCGAAGATCATCAGCGCCACGAAACGACGTTGCATTCGGAAGAGGAACGCCGCGCCGCGCTGTGGCGGCATTTCGCCATCGATTTGGATCGTTGACGGCATCGGCGGCGTAATGGCGTAATGCTGGTCAGTTAGCGTTTTTCTGAACGTATTTGTGCAGTTTTCGGTCGATAAAGGTGAGATGCGCCATGAGGCTCATACGCCTCGACCGAGCCAAGGGCCGAAGGCGCGGCCCCTCCCATTGCCGTTCATTGTAGTAACAGAGAAATTCTGGGCATTTACGGCAATTCATCCTGCACGCCACGTACAGAGACTGGATAAAAAAATGCCAGTCAGGCTTAAGTGACCAGCATTACGCACTGCGACGCCCTTTTATTACGATTCTGTTACACCGATTGCATAACCGCGCTTGGCCGATTGCCAGCACCGCGGCGGCAGGCATCATAGGGCCATGATTCGGCAACAGAGTGCGAAAAATGATCCGTGTGATACTGGTGGATGACCATGTGGTGGTACGCTCCGGCTTTGCGCAATTGCTCAACCTCGAGGACGATCTCGACGTGGTGGGGCAATACAGCAGCGCGGCGGCGGCTTGGCCGGCATTGCTGCGCGACGACGTTAGCGTCGCGGTGATGGACATCGCCATGCCGGATGAAAACGGCCTGAGTCTGTTGAAACGCCTGCGGGCACAAAAACCGCAGTTCCGCGCGATCATCCTCAGCATCTATGACTCCCCCACCTTCGTGCAGAGCGCGCTGGACGCCGGCGCCAGCGGCTATCTGACCAAACGCTGCGGGCCGGAAGAGCTGGTGCAGGCGGTGCGTTCCGTCGATATGGGCGGCCATTACCTGTGCGCCGACGCGCTGCGGGCGCTGCGCGGCGGCGAGCAGCCGGCCACGGCGCTGGAAGTGCTGACCCCGCGCGAGCGTGAAATCTTCGAGCTGCTGGTCAGAGGCGACAGCGTAAAGGAGATCGCTTTCAAGCTCGAGCTCAGCCATAAAACGGTACATGTGCATCGCGCTAACGTCCTGGGCAAGCTGCAGTGCAACAGTACCATCGAGCTGGTGCATTTCGCCCTCGACCATCAGCTGCTGGCGGGGCATTGATGTCGCCCCGCTTCCGGTCCTGGGTTATCTCGCTGTTTATCCTGTTGGCCTGGGGCAGCGGCTGGCTGATGCTGTGGACGCTCGGTTTCTATCTGACCCACAACGGCAATCAGGCGGCGCTGTTTCTGCCGCACGGCGTCTATCTCGCGCTGCTGATCCTGCTGGCGCGTCGCTATTGGCCCGCCTTGATCGTGCCGCCGATACTACTGCTGTTATGGCTGCACGGCGAACGCCTGCTGAGCGGCTACGGCCTGCTGGCCGCGCCGTTCATCACCCTGCTTCCGGCTGCGGTCGCGCAACGACTCTGGCACCGTTTTCCGCTCTACTGGCAGCGGCTGACGCTGCTGCTGGCCGCGGTGACCGCCGCCTCGCTGCTCAACACCGCCCTGCTTTCGCCGTTTGTGTCCAGCCCGGCGATGCTGCTTGGCCTGGCGTCGTTTACCGGCGGCGTCTTGCTGACCCCGTTCGTCTATCTGATCTTTGAATTTCTGCGCCAGCAGCACCGTTACCATCTGCTGGGGTTGGACACCAACAACCCGCCGCTGCGCGCATCTTTGATCATCTGGTGCAGCCTGTTTTTCGTTATCGGCATCGGCACGCAGATGGTGCTGTCGCCGGAAATCGAGCGCCTGCTGCTGATCGTGGTGTTTCTGCCGAATGTGGTGATGGCGTGGAAGTTCGGTTGGCAGGGCGGCGTGCTGTCCGGCCTGCTCGGCAGCATGATGATCACCCTTGCCCGGCAGGTCGGCGTGGGGTTCGGCAATCTGGTCGAGCTGGAAATCTTTCTGGCGACGCAGGCGTTGCTCGGCATCGGCCTGGGCATCGCCATCAGCCGCCAGCAGCACCTGGCGCAAAACCTGCACCACTATCAGCGTCGCCTGGAAGAAGAGCTGGCGGCGCGGCGGGCGCTGATCGAAAAACTGATCCACACCGAAGAAGACACGCGGAAAAACCTGGCGCGCGAGCTGCACGATGAAATCGGCCAGAACATCACCGCCATTCAAATCCAGTCGCAGCTGGTTAAGCGGGCGCGCGATCCGGCGCAAACCCAGGCCGCCGCGCACCAGATAGGCGAGCTCGCCCGGCGCATTCATCACTCCACGCGCCAGCTGCTGCGCCAGCTTCGCCCGCCCGCGCTGGACGAGCTGGCATTCAAAGAGGCGCTTCACCACCTGCTGAGCGAATTCGCCTTTGCCGAACGGGGCATCCACTGCCGTTTCGATTACCGGCTGAGCGAGACGCCCGCCGGCGAAACGGTGCGCTTCACCCTCTACCGCCTGCTGCAAGAGCTGCTCAACAACGTGTGCAAACACGCCGAGGCCAGCGAAGTCGCCATCGTTTTGTATCAACAGGGGCCGCTTTTGCACCTCGAGGTGCGGGACAACGGCATCGGCATCCGCGCGGACAAGGTGCCCGGCCTCGGCATTCAGGGGATGCGCGAGCGGGTCAGCGCGCTGGGCGGCGAACTGACGCTGGAAACGCATTGCGGCACGCGGGTAATTGTTAACCTGCCCACAAATTTGCAACAAACCGCCGACTAACTAGGAAAAAGTCTTAGCCACTCCGGACTTTCTCTCATCCCCTTTCCCTTTCACCTTCTTATAGTCAGCACCAGGGAGGCGGCTATGCAGGCACGCTCGGCATCTGAAATCGGTCATCGTTACCGCGCGCTGCGCCCGCGACTGTTGCTGTACATGGTCATCGGGTACGCCGCCTTTTACCTGACGCGCAAAAGCGTGAATTACGTGCTGCCGGCGCTGCAAACGGATTTGGGGCTGGATAAAGGGGACATCGGCCTGCTCGGCTCGCTGTTTTACCTGAGCTATGGCCTGTCGAAGTTCGGCGCCGGATTGTGGCACGACGGCCACGGACAGCGCTGGTTTATGGGAATCGGCCTGTTCGCCACCGGCTTGCTGAACGTGGCGTTCGCCTTCGGCGAATCATTGACGCTGCTGCTGGCGGTCTGGACGCTGAACGGCTTCTTTCAAGGCTGGGGCTGGCCGCCCTGCGCACGGCTGCTGACTCACTGGTATTCGCGCAACGAGCGCGGCTTCTGGTGGGGTTGCTGGAATATGTCGATCAATCTTGGTGGCGCGATCGTGCCGATGATCAGCGCCTTCGCCGCCCAGCTCTGGGGCTGGCAGGCGGCGATGTTGATCCCGGGGGCCGTCAGTATGGCATTGGGCCTCTGGCTTACGCGGCAGCTGAAAGGCACGCCGCAGGAAGAAGGCTTGCCGTCGGTCGGCCAGTGGCGCCACGATCCGCTGGAACTGCGCCAGGAACAGCAAAGCCCGCCGATGGGGCTGTGGCGGATGTTACGCACCACGATGCTGCAAAACCCGATGATCTGGCTGCTCGGCGTCTCTTACGTGCTGGTCTACCTGATCCGCATCGCGTTGAACGACTGGGGCAATCTCTGGCTGACGGAAAGCCACGGCGTCAATCTGCTCAGTGCCAACGCCACGGTGATGCTGTTCGAGATAGGCGGCCTGCTCGGCGCGCTGTTCGCCGGCTGGGGCTCGGATTTGCTGTTCGGCGGGCAGCGCGCGCCGATGATTTTGCTGTTCACGCTCGGGCTGATGGTTTCCGTCGCCGCGCTGTGGCTGGCGCCGGTGCATCACTACGCGCTGCTGGCGGGCTGTTTCTTTACGGTGGGCTTTTTTGTCTTCGGCCCGCAGATGCTGATTGGCCTCGCCGCCGTGGAATGCGGGCACAAAGGCGCAGCGGGCTCCATCACCGGTTTTCTCGGCCTGTTCGCCTACCTGGGGGCAGCGCTGGCGGGCTGGCCGCTGTCGCAGGTCATCGAAGGCTACGGCTGGTCAGGCATGTTCAGTTTGCTGTCGATCGCCGCCGTTCTTATGGGTTTATTGCTGATGCCGCTGCTGATGGCGAGCGTCACCACCTCTACCGAGAGAAGGATAAAATAATGAAAAAAATGTGGGTCACTACCCTGATAGCTTCCGGCATCGCGCTGGCCACGCTGAGCGGCGCCGCGCACGCCAAGGGCCGCCTGGTGGTTTACTGCAGCGCCACCAATGAAATGTGTGAAGCGGAGACCAAAGCCTTCGGCGAGAAATATGACGTGAAAACCTCGTTCATCCGCAACGGCTCCGGCAGCACGCTGGCGAAAGTGGACGCCGAGAAGAAAAACCCGCAGGCGGACGTCTGGTACGGCGGCACGCTCGATCCGCAATCCCAGGCCGGTGAAATGGGGCTGCTGCAGCCGTACAAATCGCCGAACCTCGACCAGGTGATGACGCAATTCCGCGATCCGGCGAAGCTGAAAGGCAACTACTCTTCAGCGGTTTACGTCGGCATTCTCGGCTTCGGCGTCAATACCCAGCGCTTGAAAGAGAAAAACCTGCCGGTGCCCAAATGCTGGAAAGACCTGACCAAACCGGAATACAAAGGCGAGATTCAAATCGCCGATCCGCAAAGCTCCGGCACCGCCTACACCGCGCTGGCAACCTTTGCTCAGCTGTGGGGAGACGATCAGGCGTTCGATTATCTCAAGCAGCTGAACGCCAACGTCTCGCAGTACACCAAGTCCGGCATTGCCCCGGCGCGCAACGCCGCCCGCGGTGAAACGGCGATCGGCATCGGTTTCCTGCATGACTACTCGCTCGAAAAAGAACAGGGCGCGCCGCTTGAGCTGATCTCGCCTTGTGAAGGCACCGGCTACGAAATCGGCGGCGTCAGCATCCTCAAAGGCGCGCGCAACCTCGACAACGCCAAGCTGTTCGTGGATTGGGTGCTGTCGAAAGAGGCGCAGGAACTGGCATGGAAGAAAGGCAAGTCCTATCAGATCCTGACCAACACCACCGCCGATACCTCGCCGAACTCACTGAAGCTCGACGACCTGAAGCTGATCAACTACGACATGGACAAATACGGCTCGACCGAGGTCCGCAAGGCGCTGATCAATAAATGGGTCAGCGAAGTCAAGATGGGTAAATAAACCCACATTCTGCGCCTGTTGCCGGGTAAGCCTCACGCCTTACCCGGCCTGAACATCCGGGAAACTTATGTCACATACACATGCACTCCATCTCGTGAAAAAACGAGATGCGATATTCCTTTGGATCTTGCTTGGCTGGCTGGCGTTCGCCCTGTTGCCGAGCTGGAGCCTGGATTACGGCCTGCTGGAGTCCACCGGCGATGAAATCCTCGCGGCCTACGGCTGGTCACACCGCAATGTCAGCTGGCTATGGTGCCTGTTGCCGAGCCTGCTGCTGCTTCGCCCTTACGCCCCGGCGGGCGGTGAACGGCGGCGGCGCCACGCGTTCGATGCCGGCTGGGCGCTGCTGTGCATGGCCTTTATCGTCGTCAGCGCCACGGTGGCAGGGCGCGGTTTAGGCTATGCCACCCTGGTGCAATTGACCGCGCTGGGCGCCATCATGACGCTGGCGCTGACCCGCCTCGAATGGCTGGGCGGCGACCGTTTCGTTATCGGTGCGCTGGTCACCATCGTGGCGCTGATCGGCGTCTTCATCGTCTGGCCGAGCATCGCGATTTTCATTCCGATGTTCACCGACCAGGCAGGGGCATTCGCGCCGCTGGCGTTTATGAACGTGCTGTCGCAGGCGCATATCGTTCAGGTGATCCTCAACTCCATCGCCCTGTCGATCGCAGTCGGCGCCGGCTGCACCTTCTTCGGGCTGGTGCTGGCGATTTACACCACCCGCATCGCCAAACGCAGCGCCATTATCGGTCGCATCTTCTCCATCCTGCCTATCGTCACGCCGCCGTTCGTCGTCGGCCTGGGCGTCACGCTGATGATGGGGCGCTCCGGCTACGTCACCGAGTGGATGGTGGCCTGGTTTGGCCTGACCAACACCAACTGGCTGTACGGCTTTACCGGCATCTGGCTGGCGCAGGTGCTGGCGTTCACACCGATGGCGTTCATGATCCTCGACGGCGCAATCAAGACCATTCATCCTTCGCTGGAAGAGGCCTCCTACACCCTGCGCGCCAGCCGTTGGCAAACCTTTAACGGCGTGTTCGTGCCGCTGCTGAAACCGGCGCTGGCCAACGCATTTCTGATCGTGGTGGTGCAATCGCTGGCCGACTTCAGCAACCCGCTGGTGCTCGGCGGCAACTTCGACGTGCTGGCGACGCAAATCTATTTCTACATCACCGGCTCGCAGCTCGACTATCAGGCCGCCAGCACCCTCGGCGCCTTCCTGCTGCTGTTCTCGCTGCTGGTGTTCTGCATCCAGTACCTGTGGATCGGCAAGCGTTCCTACGTCACCGTGTCCGGCAAATCGTATCGCGGCGACGTGCAGCCACTGCCGGTCACGCTGGTGTGGAGCGTGATCGCGTTGCTGGCGGTGTGGGTAGCCTTTAACGCCCTGCTCTACGGCAGCATTTTCTACGGCAGCTTCACCGTCAACTGGGGGGTGGATTACACGCTGACGCTGGATAACTTCATCAAGCTGTTCGGCCAGGGCATGAGCGACGGCGCGTGGCCTTCGCTGCTCGACACGCTGCTGTACGCCGGGATCGCCGCGCCGATCACCGCCGCCTTCGGCCTGCTGATCGCCTGGATCGTGGTGCGCCAACAGTTCAAGGGTAAAAAAACCATCGAGTTCACCACCATGCTGTGCTTTGCGGTGCCGGGCACCGTGGCGGGTGTCTCTTACATTCTCGCCTTCAACAGCGCACCGGTGTACCTCACCGGGACGGCCGCCATCGTGATTATCTCGATGGTGATGCGCAACGTGCCGGTGGGCATTCGCGCCGGGATCGCCGGGCTGGGCCAGATAGACAAATCGCTGGATGAAGCCTCGCTCAGCCTGCGCGCCGGCTCGCTGCGCACCATCACGCACATCCTGCTGCCGCTCCTGCGCCCGGCGATCCTGTCGGCGCTGATCTACAGCTTCGTTCGCGCCATCACCACCGTCAGCGCCATCGTCTTCCTGGTGACGCCCGATACCCGCGTGGCCACCGCCTACATCCTCAATCGCGTGGAAGACGGCGAATACGGGGTGGCGATCGCCTACGGTTCAATTTTGATCGTGGTGATGCTGGCGATTATTTTCCTCTTTGACTGGCTGATCGGCGAGGCACGCATCTCCCGTTCAAAAGCCAAAAACCAGGCGTAATGGAGCCCATGATGAGCCAGAAAAATTTCGTTGAACTGCGCAACGTCTCCAAACGGTTCGGCAGCAACACGGTGATCGATAACATCACGCTCACCATCCCTCGGGGGCAGATGGTGACGCTGCTCGGCCCTTCAGGCTGCGGAAAAACCACCATATTGCGCCTGGTTGCCGGGCTGGAAAAGCCGAGCGACGGGCAGATATTCATTGATGGTGAAGACGTTACCCATCGTTCCATCCAGCAGCGTGACATCTGCATGGTGTTCCAGTCCTATGCCCTGTTCCCGCATATGTCGCTGGGGGAGAACGTCGGCTATGGGCTGAAAATGCTCGGCATTCCGCGTGCCGAAGTGAAAGCGCGCGTGCAGGAAGCCCTGGCGATGGTGGATCTGGCGGGGTTTGAAGATCGCTATGTCGATCAGATCTCCGGTGGCCAACAGCAGCGCGTGGCGCTGGCGCGCGCGCTGATCCTCAAGCCGAAAGTGCTGCTGTTCGACGAGCCGTTGAGCAACCTCGACGCCAACCTGCGCCGTAGCATGCGCGAAAAGATCCGTGAGCTGCAAAAGCAGTTTGATATCACGTCGCTGTATGTCACCCACGATCAGAGCGAGGCTTTCGCGGTCTCAGACACCGTGCTGGTGATGAACAAGGGTCATATCATGCAGATAGGCTCGCCGCAGGATCTCTATCGGCAGCCGGCATCGCGCTTTATGGCGAGCTTTATGGGGGACGCCAACCTGTTCCCGGCCGGCTTCAGCGCCGATCATGTCGATATCAGCGGCTATCGCCTGCCGCGCCCCGCGCACTTTGCCACCGAAGGCGCCGGCACGGTGGGCGTGCGGCCGGAAGCGATCACGCTGAGCGAACACGGCGAGGAAAGCCAGCGCTGCGTGATCCAGCATGTCGCCTACATGGGGCCGCAGTATGAAGTCACGGTGGCGTGGCATGGGCAGCAGATTTTGCTGCAGGTTAACGCCACTCGCCTGCAGCCCAACGTCGGCGAACATTATTATCTGGAAATACACCCCTACGGCATGTTTATGCTGGCGGAAGCGGCATAATAAGCATCACTCTTAAGCGTTAGAATAACGGTCATTCCGCATGGAATGGCCGTAAATAACCGCCAAAAAAACCGTATTTATCTATTTTTACAATTCCACCCAAGTTCTTGTTCAGCCAAGAAATAAATAAATCCTAATCCATTAAAAAATAACCGCCCGGGCCACCAAAGATGATATTTTTATTTAGATGGGGTAAGCTTAATCCCGCAGTCGAAATTATTTAACGGCCAACTCAAGGAGAAATTCATGAGCAACAATGCAAACGCACAGGCGCAGCTGGATAATTTACGTAACGTCGCTTCCCAGCTGAAGGAAATGCGCCACTATGCGCAATCGAATACCGAGACGCTCTCCGCACACTGGCTGGCCTTCGATCAGGGGGAATGCAAAAATAAGGCATTCGCCGAAGCCATTAACGACCTGTTGAATAAACAAGGCGCCTGCCTGGAAGGACTGGAAAAAACCATTCAGGATATCGAGATAGAATTGAACCGTCTCGACAAAGCCGCCTGATAATACCGATTTAAATAAACCCGCCGCGTGCGGGTTTATTTTTAGCTACGGCAGATGACGCGCGCAATATCTCCTGACGTCGTCAGCGCGCGTATTTCGCTGAACAGTTCGGTGGCTTCGTCATATTCTTTGCGCAAATAGCCCAGCCACTGTTTGATGCGCGCCACGTGATACAGGCCGGTGTCGCCCTGCTTTTCCAGATGGACATATTTTTGCAGCAGCTCAACCACCTGCGGCCAGGGCATGCGCGGCTCGTTGTATTTCACCACCCGGCTCAGGTTCGGCACGTTGAGCGCGCCGCGCCCCAGCATGATGGCGTCACAGCCGGTCGCCTGCAGGCAATCCTGCGCGCTCTGGTAATCCCAGATTTCGCCGTTGGCGATCACCGGAATGCTGAGCCGCTGACGGATCTCGCCGATCGCCGCCCAGTTGATACGATCCGCCTTGTAGCCGTCCTCTTTGGTGCGGCCATGCACCGTCAGCTCGCTGGCGCCCGCCTGCTGCACCGCATCGGCGATTTCAAAGCTGCGGTTGGAGGAGTCCCAGCCCAGGCGCACCTTCACCGTGACCGGCAGATGGGCCGGCACCGCTGCGCGCATCGCTTTGGCGCCCTGGTAGATCAACTCCGGATCTTTGAGCAGCGTCGCCCCACCGCCGCTGCCGTTCACCAGCTTGGACGGGCAACCGCAGTTGAGATCGACGCCGTAAGAACCCAATTCCACCGCGCGCGCGGCGTTCTCCGCCAGCCACTGCGGATACTGCCCCAGCAGTTGTACGCGCACCAGCGTGCCCGACGGCGTGCGGCTGGCGTGGCGCAGTTCCGGGCACAGCCGGTAGAACGATTTGGCCGGCAGCAGCTGATCGACCACGCGCAAAAATTCGGTGATGCACAGATCGTAGTCGTTCACGTCGGTGAGCAACTCACGCACCAAAGAATCGAGAACGCCCTCCATCGGAGCCAATAATACGCGCATGACCAATCCCAGCTAAAAAAAGACCCGCAATGATACGGGTGAATGCCAGCGCCAGACAAGCCTCTGCGGGCATTAAAAGCGCCGTCAGCCCAGCCGGCGGATCGGTTGGCCGGCGAGGAACGCCGCAATGTCCTCGACCGCCTCGGTGAAGTAGGCGCGGTAGTTGTCGTCCGCCACGTAACCCACATGCGGCGTCGCCAGCACGTTGGGCAGCTGACGAAACGCATCGTCGGCCGGCAGTGGCTCCGTCTCGAACACGTCCAGCCCTGCGCCGGCGATCTTCCGCTGTTGCAGCACATCCACCAACGCCGCCTGGTCGACTATCCCCGCGCGCGAGGTGTTGATCAGGTAAGCGGTGGGCTTCATCGCCGTCAATTCATCGCGCCCCACCAACCCCCGGCTGCGCTCGCTCAGCACCAGGTGGATAGACACAAAGTCGCTCTGCTCGAACAGCGCCCGTTTGGACGGCGCCAGTTCAACGCCCTCCTGCGCCGCCCGTTCCGCCGTCAGGTTCTGGCTCCAGGCCAGCACCCGCATGCCGAACGCCTGCGCCACCCGGGCCATCTGACCGCCGATCTTGCCCAGCCCCAGCAGCCCCAACGTTTTACTTTGCAAGGTGACGCCGAGATCCCGCTGCCACGGGCCGTTGTTTTTCAGCCCGACGCTTTCCGGCACAATATGCTTCGCCAACCCGAGCAGCAGCGCCCAGGTCAGCTCCATCGGCGCCGCCGATCCGCTGCTGGTGCCGCACACCACTACGCCGCGCTCGGCAGCGGCGGCTAAATCGATAGAGGCGTTGCGCATGCCGGAGGTGATCAGCAGCTTCAGCTTCGGCAGCCGCGCCAGCAGCGAGGCGGTCATCGGCGTGCGCTCGCGCATGATGACCAGAATGTCGCACTCCTGCAGATGCACCGCCAGCTCCGTTTCATCGGTAAAGTGCGCGCTGATGACGGACACCTCCACCCGATCGGCCAGCGCCGACCAGTCTGCCATCTTGAGCGCCACCTGCTGGTAATCATCGAGAATTGCGCACTTCAATTTCATCTCCGTCTCCTGGAATGTAGGGTTAGCCACCGTCCAGCCTAGTACGAAAATGCCGTTCCGCCAGGCAAAAAAAAAGCCGCCCGTATCGGCGGCTTACTCTTTGAGCAATCAGGCTTATTCAGCCGGTTTGCGGTTGCGTGGGCGACGCGAAGCCGGTGCGCCGGAACGGCGCTGGCCATCACCCTGCGGGCGGGCGTTACCGTTGCCGTTGCCGCGGTTTTCACGCTGGCCGCCGTTCGCGTTACCGCTGCGCTGACCGCCGCCGTTACCAGAACGCTGACCACCGCCGTTGCCGCGCGGCGCACCGCGCCCGCCACCCTGACGGCCGTTGATGATCGGCTCGGCCTTGATGGTCGGATCCGGATCGTAGCCCGGCAGCGCGATGCGTGGAATTTCACGCTTCAGCAGACGCTCGATGTCGCGCAGCAGCTTGTGCTCATCCACGCACACCAGCGAGATAGCTTCACCGGTGCGCTCCGCGCGGCCGGTACGGCCGATGCGGTGTACGTAGTCTTCCGGCACGTTAGGCAGCTCGTAGTTCACCACGTGCGGCAGCTGGTCAATATCCAGGCCGCGCGCCGCGATGTCGGTCGCCACCAGCACGCGGATGCGGCCGTCTTTGAAGTCGGCCAGCGCACGGGTACGGGCGCCCTGGCTCTTGTTGCCGTGGATCGCCGCTGCGGTGATGCCGTCTTTGTTCAGCTGTTCCGCCAGGTGGTTGGCGCCGTGCTTGGTGCGGGTAAACACCAGCACCTGTTTCCAGTCGCCTTCGCCGATCATCTGCGACAGCAGTTCCCGCTTACGCTTCTTGTCGACGAAGTGCACGCTCTGTTCGATCTGCTCAGACGCGGTGTTGCGGCGCGCCACTTCTACCGAAGCCGGGTTGTGCAGCAGCTTGTTGGCCAGCGCCTTGATGTCGTCGGAGAAGGTTGCGGAGAACAGCAGATTCTGACGCTTGGCCGGCAGTTTGGCCAGCACGCGGCGGATGTCGTGGATAAAGCCCATGTCCAGCATGCGGTCCGCTTCGTCCAGCACCAGAATTTCGATTTTGGACAGGTCAACCGCGTTCTGATGTTCCAGATCCAGCAGACGGCCCGGCGTCGCCACCAGGATATCGACGCCGCCGCGCAGCTTCATCATCTGCGGGTTGATGCTCACGCCGCCAAACACCACCAGCGAACGCAGGCGCAGGTGTTTGCTGTAGGCATCGACGTTTTCGCCGATCTGCGCCGCCAGCTCACGGGTTGGCGTCAGGATAAGCGCGCGCACCGGGCGGCGGCCTTTGACCGGATGGTCATGCTTGCTCAGCAGCTGCAACAGCGGCAGGGTAAAACCGGCGGTTTTACCGGTACCGGTCTGGGCGCTGGCCATCAGGTCACGACCTTCCAGCACGACAGGGATAGCCTGACGCTGAATTGGCGTCGGTTCGCGATAGCCCTGTTCTTCAACAGCGCGCACAATTTCAGCACTTAAGCCGAGGGTTTCAAATGACATAAAGAGAAAAACTCCAGATCCCCCCTAACCTAACGGTGTTCGGTGCAGTTTCCTGGGAGGATGATCAGACGGGGCATTAAGCATGACCACGAGGGATTGGCACAAACTGCAGTGCACCAAGCGCCGATTGTAACAGAAGTCGCGCAATAAAAAGCATTTTTACGCACCCAGAGCACAATCTGCCGTAAATTCAGCATTGTCTGAAGCCGATCACATAACTCATTGTGATTAGCGGTTGCGTTTTAAACAATCTGGCATAAAGTTAATCATATGATTGATTAACTTCGAGCGTGACCCATGCCAGCTTCCTTCCCTCATCAGGCCGCCGGCCGGGCGCGCGGCGAGCAAACGCGCCGGCAGCTGCTCGCCGCAGCGACCGACCTGTTCGGCGAATGCGGCCTGGAAGGCGCCACCACCCGCGACATCGCCCAGCGCGCCGGCCAGAATATCGCCGCCATCACCTATTACTTCAGCTCCAAAGAGGGGCTGTACTTGGCCGTGGCGCAATCGCTCGCCGATTTCATCCAGCAGGCGTTCGCCCCGCTGGCCGAGGAGGTCGATCGCTTCTGGCAACAGTCCGCCGCGCAGCGCTCACCCGACGCGGCGCTGCGTTTGCTGCAGCGTGGCCTGCTGGCCTTCAGCGAACTGATGACCCAGCCGCACACGCTGAACCTGAGCAAAATCATGTCGCGCGAACAGCTCGCCCCAACCGACGCCTACCCGCTGATCCACAGTCAGGTGATCGCACCGATGCACGAACGGCTGTGCCGCCTGCTGTCGGCCGCCACCGGCATCGACGAACGCGCCACCCGCCTCGTGCTGCATACCCATGCGCTGATCGGCGAGGTACTGTCGTTTCGCGTGGCGCGCGAAACCATCCGCCGCCAGGCCGGCTGGCAAGAGATTGGCGAGGACGAAGCGGCACAGATCGGGGCCGTGCTGAGCGAACATATTGAGATTCTGGTTATTGGGCTGCGCCAACGTCACGGCGCGTAAATTCAGGCAGGGAGTGTTATGAACAAAAAACGCAGTGCCTTTATCGTGCTGTTGATTCTGCTGATCGCGGCCGTCGCTTACGGGATATGGCATTACCAGCAGCAACAGGAGCGGCCGCTGACGCTGTATGGCAACGTCGATATCCGCACGGTTAACCTCGGCTTTCGCGTCGACGGCCGTCTGGCGTCGCTGACGGTGGATGAAGGCGATGCCGTTCAACCGGGCCAGCTGCTCGGCAAACTGGACGATGCCCCCTACCGCAACGCACTGCAGCAGGCCGAAGCCAACGTCGGCAGCGCGCGCGCCAAACTGTCGCTGCTGCAGGCCGGCTACCGCACCGAAGAGATCGCCCAGGTACGGTCGGAAATGGCACAGCGCCAGTCCGCCTTCGCCTACGCCGACAGCTTCCTGAAACGCCAGCAGGGACTGTGGGCGAAAAACGCCACCTCCGCCGATGCGCTGGAGGATGCGCGCACCGCCCGCAATCAGGCGCAGGCCAACCTGCAGGCGGCGAAGGACAAGCTGTCGCAATACCGCAGCGGTAACCGCCCGCAAGAGATTGAACAGGCCAAGGCCGAGGTGGCGCAAAGCGAAGCGGCGTTGGCGCAGGCGCAGTTGAACCTGCAAGACGCCACGCTGGTCTCCCCTTCCGCCGGCACGGTGCTGACCCGCGCGGTGGAGCCGGGCACCATGCTCGGCGCCGGCGGCACGGTCTTCACCCTGTCGCTGACCCGGCCGGTGTGGGTGCGCGCCTACATCAACGAAACCAGCCTGAACCAGGCGGTGCCCGGCACCGAACTGGAGATCTACACCGACGGCCGCCCCGACAAGCCTTACCACGGCAAGATCGGTTTCGTCTCGCCGACCGCGGAATTCACGCCGAAAAGCGTCGAAACGCCGGATCTGCGCACCGATCTGGTGTACCGCCTGCGAGTGATCGTCACCGACGCCGACGACGCGCTGCGCCAGGGCATGCCGGTCACCCTGCGCTTCGCCAAACCCTGAGGCCGGCCATGGAACAGGCGCACACCATCGAGTTGGAAGGGCTGGAGAAGCGCTTCCCGTCACTGGAGAAACCGGCGGTCGCCAGCCTGACCACCACCCTGCGCAGTGGCGCGGTGATCGGGCTGGTCGGCCCGGACGGCGCCGGCAAAACCACCCTGCTGCGCATGCTGGCCGGGCTGCTGCAGCCCAGCAGCGGCAAACTGCGGGTCGCCGGGCTGGATCCGATCGCGCAGGATCGTCAACTGCACGCGATCCTCGGTTACATGCCGCAGAAGTTCGGACTGTATGAGGATCTGACGGTGATGGAGAACCTGACGCTGTACGCCGATCTGCGCGGCGTCACCGGCGATCTCCGCCGCCAGACCTTCGAACGGCTGCTGAAATTCACCGATCTAACTCGCTTCACCGAGCGCCTGGCCGGCAAGCTGTCAGGCGGCATGAAGCAGAAACTCGGCCTGGCCTGCACGCTGGTAGGCGAACCTCAGGTGCTGTTGCTGGATGAGCCGGGCGTCGGCGTCGATCCGATCTCGCGCCGCGAGCTGTGGCGCATGGTGCACGAACTGGCCAACGACGGCATGTTGATCCTGTGGAGCACGTCTTATCTCGATGAGGCCGAACAGTGCCGCGAAGTGCTGCTGCTCAACGAGGGGGAGCTGCTGTTCAGCGGCGCACCGCAGGAACTGACCCGCCGTATGGCCGGGCGCACGGTGTTGATCGCCGCGCCCCCCGGCAGCCATCGATCGCTGCTGCAGCGGGCGATCTGCCTGCCGGCGGTCACCGACGGGGTGATCCAGGGCAAGTATCTGCGCCTGATCCTGAAGGAAGGCGAAGATCACCGCCGGCTGTTGCAGGCGCTGGATCTGCCGGACGCCGAACTGAATGAAGCGGATCCGCGCTTCGAGGATGCGTTTATCGATCTGCTCGGCGGCGGCCCCAACCACCGCTCGGCGCTGGCGGAGATCATGCCGACCGTCAACGGCGAAAGCGGTGAAACGGTGATCGAAGCGGTGCAGCTGACCAAAAAATTCGGCGACTTCGCCGCTACCGATCACGTTGATTTCCAAGTGCGGCGCGGCGAAATTTTCGGCCTGCTCGGGCCGAACGGCGCCGGCAAGTCCACCACCTTCAAAATGATGTGCGGCCTGCTGATCCCCTCCAGCGGTAAGGCGCTGGTGCTGGGAATGGATCTCAAGACCAGTTCCGGCAAGGCGCGCCAGCGCCTCGGCTACATGGCGCAAAAATTCTCGCTGTACGGCAACCTGACGGTGGCGCAGAACCTGAAGTTCTTTTCCGGCGTCTACGGCCTGAGCGGCAAGGCGCAGCGCGACAAAATCGACGAGATGTCCCGCGCCTTCAACTTCGCGCCGATCCTCGATCAGACGCCGGACGCGCTGCCGCTCGGCTTTAAACAGCGCCTGGCGCTGGCCTGCGCGCTGATGCACGAACCGGATATCCTGTTCCTCGACGAACCGACTTCCGGCGTCGATCCGCTGACGCGGCGCGAGTTCTGGTTGCACATCAACGGCATGGTCGACAAGGGCGTCACGGTGATGGTGACCACCCACTTTATGGACGAAGCGGAGTACTGCGACCGCATCGGCCTGGTGTACCGCGGCAAGATCATCGCCGCCGGCACGCCGGACGATCTCAAACAGCAGGTGGCGCGCGACGACAATCCCAACCCCTCGATGGAACAGGCGTTTATCGAGCTGGTGCAGGGTTACGATGAGGAGGAATCACGGTGAGCGATAACCGAACCCCAATCGACGACGGCGGCTTCTCCTGGCGCCGGCTGCGCGCGCTGTGCCTGAAGGAAACGCGGCAAATACTGCGCGATCCCAGCAGCGGCCTGATCGCCTTCGTCATCCCGCTGATGCTGCTGTTTATCTTTGGCTACGGCATCAACCTGGACTCCAGCAAGCTGCATCTGGGCATCCTGATGGAGCAACAGAGCGAAGACGCGCGCGAGCTGGCTCAGGCGTTCGCCGGCTCGCCCTATATCGAACCGACCATCAGCGACAACCGCCAACAGCTGATCCAGCAGATGCAGGCCGGTGCGATCCGCGGCCTGGTGGTGATCCCGGTGGATTTCGACCAGCGCATGGCGCGCCCACACGACAGCGCCCCTATCCAGGTCATCACCGACGGCAGCGAGCCGAACACCGCCAACTTCGTGCAGGGCTATGCCCAGGGCGTATGGCAAATTTGGCAGCAGCAGCGCGCCACCGATCGGGGGCACAGCGACAAACCGCTGATTGACGTGCAGATGCGCTACTGGTTCAACCCGGCGGCCATCAGCCGGCACTACATCATTCCCGGCGCCATCACCATCATCATGACGGTGATCGGCGCCATCCTCACCTCGCTGGTGATCGCCCGCGAGTGGGAGCGCGGCACCATGGAGGCCCTGCTGTCCACCCAGGTGACGCGCAGCGAGCTGCTGCTCTCCAAGCTGATCCCTTATTACTTCCTCGGCATGGCCGCCATGGCGCTGTGCATGGCGGTGGCGGTCTGGGTGCTCGGCGTGCCCTATCGCGGTTCGCTGCTGATCCTGTTGCTGATCAGCAGCCTGTTCCTTGCCAGCACCCTCGGCATGGGCCTGCTGATCTCCACCCTCACCCGCAATCAGTTCAATGCGGCGATGGTGGCGCTGAACGCCGCCTTCCTGCCTTCGATCATGCTGTCGGGCTTCATCTTCCAGATCGACAGCATGCCGGCCATCGTACGCGCGGTGACCTATATCATTCCGGCGCGCTACTTCGTCAGCACGCTGCAAACGCTGTTCCTGGCGGGCAACGTCGGCACCGTGCTGCTGATCAATCTGTTGTTCCTGATCGCTTCCGCCGTAGTGTTCATCGGCCTAACGGCCTGGAAAACCCAGCGCCGGCTGGATTGAGGAGAAAGAGCGATGTTTCATCGTCTGTTGACGCTCATCATCAAGGAAATGCAGGCGCTGCTGCGCGATCCGCAAACCCGCGCCATTTTAATCATGCCGGTGATCCTGCAGGTGCTGCTGTTTCCGTTCGCCGCGACTTTGGAAGTGACCAACGCCACCATCGCGGTCTACAGCGAGGACAGCGGCCAAGCCTCGGTGGAGCTGACCCAGCGCTTCGCCAAGGCCAAGGCCTTTCAACACGTGCTGCTGCTGCGCAGCCCGCAGGAGATAAAGACCACCATCGACAACCAGCGAGCGCTGCTGCTGATCCGCTTCCCGGCGCAGTTCTCGCGCGATATCGCCACCGGCAACACCGCGCCGCTGCAGCTGCTGCTCGACGGACGCAACTCCAACAGCGCGCAGATCGCCGCCAACTACGTGCAGCAGATCGTGCAAGAATATCAGAACGAGCTGCTCGGCAACCGCGCCAAACCCAACAACAGCGAGCTGGTGGTGCGCAACTGGTATAACCCGAATTTGGACTACAAATGGTTCGTGGTGCCGTCGCTGATCGCCATGATAACCACCATCGGCGTGCTGATCGTCACCTCGCTGTCGGTGGCGCGCGAACGCGAACAGGGCACGCTGGAACAGCTGCTGGTCTCGCCGCTCACCACCTGGCAGATCTTTATCGGCAAGGCGGTGCCGGCGCTGATCGTCGCCAGCTTCCAGGCAACCATCGTGCTGCTGATCGGCATCTTCCTGTACCAGATCCCGTTTGCCGGATCGCTGCTGCTGTTCTATGCCACCATGCTGATCTACGGGCTGTCGCTGGTCGGTTTCGGCCTGCTGATCTCGTCGCTGTGCGCCACTCAGCAGCAGGCATTTATCGGCGTGTTCGTGTTCATGATGCCGGCGATCCTGCTCTCGGGTTACGTCTCGCCGGTGGAAAATATGCCGATGTGGCTGCAGGATCTGACCTGGGTTAACCCGATACGCCATTTCACCGACATCACCAAGCAGATCTACCTGAAGGACGCCAGCTTCGGCATCATCTGGCACAGCCTGTGGCCGCTGCTGGTGATCACCGCCACCACCGGCAGCGCCGCCTACGCGCTGTTCCGCCGAAAAATCGCATAAAAAAAGCTCTGCATGTCACATGCAGAGCCTGGTAAGTCCTATGGATTTCAAGCTACTGCTTGAAAGGTCCCGGATTTAGCGGCGGTTGCCGAAGATACGCAGCAACATCAGGAACAGGTTGATGAAGTCGAGATACAGCGTCAGTGCGCCAACGATGGCGTACTTGCGGAAGCCGTCTTTGTCATCGGCGTTCAGCTGCTCGCCCATCGCCTTGAGTTTTTGCGTGTCATACGCGGTCAGGCCGACGAACACCACTACACCGATGTAGGTAATCGCCCACATCAGCGCGGTGCTTTTCAGCCAGATGTTCACCAGCGAGGCCAGCACGATGCCGATCAGCGCCATGAACAGCATGCTGCCGAAGCCGCTCAGATCGCGCTTGGTGGTGTAGCCGTACAGGCTCATGGCGCCAAACATACCGGCGGTGACCACGAAGGTGCTGGCGATCGAGCTGTAGGTGTAAGCGATGAAGATGCTCGACAGCGTCAACCCGGTCAGCGCCGAGTACAGCATAAACAGCGAAGTGGCCACGGCGCCGCTCAGGCGGTTGACCATGCCGGAAATCACGAACACCAGCGCCAGCTGGGCGATGATCAGACCGAAGAAGGTGATCTGGCTGGAGAAGATGAAGTTGAGGATCGCGGGCGTGTTGGCCGCATACCAGGAAACGAACGCCGTCAGCAGCAGACCGCAGGTCATCCAGCCGTAAACCTGCGCCATGTAGGCCTGAATGCCGCTGTTGGCACGTTCGACGATTGAACCATTAGAGCGTGGATATCGGTCCATGACGGTTACCTTTTGCGTAGTAAACAAGATTCCGAAGCCCCTCGAACGGGGCTTCGCCTGCTATAAGCGTACCACAGAATATGCCGGGCGAAAGCGGCAAAGGTCTTGATTTGTTTCCGCTGTTGACGCGTTATTTAGCCGGGTTTTGCCAGCGCTGCGCCGCTTGACGATCGCTGTCGCGGGCATCCACCCAACGATCGCCCTGGCCGGTGGCTTCGCGCTTCCAGAACGGCGCGCGCGTCTTCAGGTAGTCCATGATGAACTCACTGGCGGCGAACGCCATGCTGCGGTGCGCGCCGGTCACGCCGACGAACACGATCTCGTCGCCGGGATACAGCGCACCGACACGGTGGATCACCGTCACCCGTTGCAGCGGCCAACGGCTGCGCGCCTCGGCCACGATCTCCGCCAGCGCCTTCTCCGTCATGCCGGGGTAGTGTTCCAGCGTCAGCGCGCTGACGTCATCCCCCAGATTATGGTTGCGTACCTTGCCGATGAAGGTCACCACCGCGCCGTCGGCGTCGCACTGCGCCAGCCACTGGTATTCGTCGCCGACGTTGAACGGCGCTTCGCCCACGCGAATGCGGGTATTTTCCATGCTTACCCCCCGGTGACCGGCGGGAAGAAGGCCACTTCATCGCCGGCGCGCAGCGGATGATCCGCCGCCACCAACGACTGATTGACCGCCGCCAACAGCTTGCCGGACTCCAGCGCCAGCGCCCAGCGATCGCCGCGCGCGCACAGCGCCTGGCGCAGCGCCTCGACGGTCGGGTAATCCGCCGGCATCGACAGGCCACCGGTGCCCACCAGTTCGCGCACCTGCGCGAAGAAAAGAATATCGATCATACGTTCACCTTAAAATCGCCGGATTTGCCGCCGCTTTTCGCCAGCAGGCGCACCGGGCCGATCACCATGTCTTTCTGTACCGCTTTGCACATGTCATAGATGGTCAATGCCGCCACCGAGGCGGCGGTCAGCGCCTCCATCTCGACGCCGGTTTTGCCGGTCAGCCGGCAGCAGGTTTCGATGCGCACCCGGTTGTGCTGCGTTTGCGCCTCCAGCTGCACTTCGACCTTGCTCAGCATCAGTGGGTGGCACAGCGGGATCAGCTCCCAGGTGCGTTTGGCCGCCTGAATGCCGGCGATGCGCGCCGTGGCGAACACGTCGCCCTTGTGATGGCTGCCGTCGACGATCATCGCCAGCGTGGCGGGCAGCATCTCGACGAAGGCTTCGGCGCGCGCCTCGCGCACCGTTTCGGCCTTGGCGGAAACGTCAACCATATGGGCTTCGCCGGCGGCGTTAATGTGGGTTAGCTGTGTCATGACTCAGGGCTTCTTCAAGTGGGGCTGGAAGTTGCACGGGCGATGGCGCGCGTCCAACTGCTCTTCGATAATCCGCTCCCAGGCGGTGCGGCAGGCGCGGGTGGAACCCGGCATAGCGAAGATCACCGTGCGGTTGGCCAGGCCGGCCAGCGCGCGCGACTGGATCGTTGCGGTGCCGATCTCTTCGTACGACACCATGCGGAACAGTTCGCCGAACCCTTCCACCTCTCTGTCGAACAGCGGTAGCAGCGCTTCTGGCGTGTTGTCGCGGGCGGTAAAACCGGTGCCGCCGGTGATCAGCACCGCCTGCACGCTGTCATCGGCGATCCAGGCGGAAACCCGCGCGCGGATCTGGTAAATGTCATCTTTGACGATGGCGCGATCCACCACCTGATGACCGGCTTCCTGCGCCGCTTCCTGCAGATATTGGCCGGAGGTGTCTTCCGCCGCGCCGCGGCTGTCGGACACGGTCAGGATGGCGATATGCGCCGGAATAAACTCGCTGCTCGCATGGCTCATGGTTCAATAGGCTCCTATTGGCTGTCAGCCGCCGATAAACGACAGGTTCTGGGTGATCCCGCTGTTGCCCTGATGCAGGAAATGGGTCTGCTTCTTGCTCAGCAGCCCGCTCTGGATGCGCGCCTTCAGCGCGTCGAGCTGGCCGTCGTCCGCCAGCAGATCGCGCAGGGGCACCCCCTGCTCGCCGAACAGACACAGGTGCAGATTGCCGATGGAAGAAACGCGCAGCCGGTTGCAGCTGGCGCAGAAGTCTTTCTCATAAGGCATGATAAGACCCACCTCACCCTGGTAGTCCGGGTGGCTGAACACCTGCGCCGGGCCGTCGCTGCGGCCGCGCGCCTGGCGCTGCCAGCCCTGCTGCTCCAGCTGCCGGCGAATCACTTCGCCGGAAACGTGGTGTTTGCGAAACAGCTCGCCGCCCTCGCCGGTTTCCATCAGTTCGATAAAACGCAGCTGGATAGGCCGGTCTTTGATCCAGGCGAGAAAGGCGCCGAGCTGCTGGTGGTTAACGTCGCGCATCAGCACCGCGTTGACCTTGACCTTGCTGAAACCGGCGCTGAAGGCGGCGTCGATGCCGTCCATCACCTGGCGGAACTTGTCCTGACCGGTGATGGCGTGAAACTGACGGGGATCCAGGCTGTCGACGCTGACGTTGATCGCCGTCAGACCCGCGTCACGCCAGGCGGCGACGTCGCGCGCCAGACGGTAGCCGTTGGTGGTGACCGCCAGGGTACGGATGGCCGGGTTTTCCCGCACGGCGGCGATGATCTCGGTAAAATCGCGGCGCAGCGAAGGCTCGCCGCCGGTCAGACGCACCTTTTCGGTACCCAGTTCGGCGAACGCGCGGCTGACGCGGCGGATTTCATCCAGCGACAGGAAGCTTTTCGGGCTGCCGCTCGGCTTGTAGCCGTCGGGCAGACAATAGGTGCAACGAAAGTTGCACACGTCGGTGATCGACAAGCGCAGGTAATAGAACTTGCGCTCATAAGCATCAATGAGTTGCGGCACCATAACACCTTTCCAAAGTCGGGAGATGCGAGCGTTTCCCCTCTGCACCCTGGTGGCTGACTTCGCCACGGCCCAGGCGCCATATCGTTCCTGATGAACAACGTAGGCGCAGGGGCTAGGAGTTTGATTTCTCTTCCCGCTACCTTGAGTAGCCGGAACGAAACCGTGGTTTTCAGCAGAATTCTAGCGCTAATCGGCAACGATAGCCAACGCGTAAATTCGCTATATAATTGTCTATACAGCGTTTTTAGACGCCGCGTATTCGGGTAAACCATGATAAACATCAGTTGCGCGGACGAATTGACCGGAATCACGCAAATGACACTCTTATCGCGTTTTTATGCCGGATCCGCTACCTTATGCGGGCAGTTCAGCCCCTTTGTAAGGAAATTTATGCGTAATCGTACCCTGGCCGATCTCGACCGCGTGGTGGCGTTAGGCGGCGGACACGGCCTGGGCCGTGTGATGTCGGCCCTGTCGTCCTTAGGCTCCCGCCTGACCGGCATCGTCACCACTACCGACAACGGCGGCTCCACCGGCCGCATCCGCCGTTCGGAAGGCGGCATTGCCTGGGGCGATACCCGTAACTGTCTCAACCAGCTGATCACCGAACCGAGCGTCGCCTCGGCGATGTTCGAATACCGCTTCAGCGGCAACGGCGAACTGGCCGGCCACAACCTCGGCAACCTGATGCTGAAAGCGCTGGATCATCTTAGCGTTCGCCCGCTGGAAGCGATAAACCTGGTGCGCAGCCTGCTGAAGGTCGACGCGGCGCTGATTCCGATGTCGGAGCAACCGGTAGATTTGATGGCGCACGATCACGAAGGCAATCACGTTTACGGTGAAGTGAATGTCGATCAGCTGACCCATATGCCGCAGGAGCTGATGCTGTCGCCGCCGGTCAACGCCACGCGCGAAGCGCTGGACGCCATCGCGCAGGCTGACGTGATCCTGATCGGACCGGGCAGTTTCCTCACCAGCCTGATGCCGCTGCTGCTGCTGGACGATCTCACCCAGGCACTGCGTCGCAGCAGCGCCAGCATGATCTATATCGGCAACCTCGGCCGCGAGCTGAGCGTGGCCGCCGCGGCGCTGTCGTTAAAGGATAAGCTGACGCTGATGGAAGATAAGATCGGCCGCCCGATGATCGATGCCCTGATCGTCGGCCCGGCGGTAGACGCCAGTGAAGTGCAGGATCGGGTCGTGATTCAACAGCCGCTGGAAGCGAGCGACATCCCTTATCGCCACGATCGCCAACTGCTGCGCCAGGCGCTGGATCGGGCGCTGGTGGAGCTGGCCGCCCGCCGCTGACCGAATTTAACCGTCTCGCCCGCGCAGCCAGGGATTATCGCTGGCTGGGGCGGGGTGGCTGACCATATCGATATACAGATCTTCTACCTCTTTGCGCGCCCAGGGCGTGCGACGCAAAAACTTCAGGCTGGACTTGATGCTCGGATCGCTGCGGAAGCAGTTGATGCGAATGCGCGCCCCCAGCTCGGACCAACCGTAGTGATCCACCAGTTTATTCAGCAGTTGTTCCAGCGTCACGCCGTGCAGCGGGTCTTTGGACTGGTGTTGACTCATGTTCGATACTCTTCGTGGTCAGATCGGGCCGCACACCTTAACAGCTTTGGCACGGCCGACAAGGAATTTCGACGCCCGCAGCGCGGGCGCCATCCAACGGTCAGGAAATCGCGATGAACTGTTCGCGCAGCTGATGGATCTCGTCGCGCAGGGCAGCCGCCTGCTCGAATTCCAGGTTTTGCGCGTGAGTGTACATTTGCGCCTCCAGATCGCGGATTTTCTGATCCAGCGCTTTCGGCGTAAGGTTCTGAAGCTGAGCGCCGCCGTCCACCGCCTTGCCCTTGCCTTTGCTCTTGGCGCGGTTGACCGGCTGGCCGATCTGCAGAATATCGCCGATCTTCTTGTTCAGCCCCTGCGGCACGATGCCGTTGGCTTCGTTGTAGGCCTGCTGCTTGGCGCGGCGCCGCTCGGTTTCGCCGATCGCCTTGGCCATCGAGTCGGTGATGCGATCGCCATACAGGATCGCCTTGCCGTTCAGGTTACGCGCCGCGCGGCCGATGGTCTGGATCAGCGAACGCTCGGAACGCAGGAAGCCTTCCTTGTCGGCGTCCAGAATCGCCACCAGCGACACCTCAGGCATGTCGAGCCCCTCACGCAACAGGTTGATGCCCACCAGCACGTCAAACTCGCCCAGACGCAGGTCACGGATGATTTCGACCCGTTCCACGGTATCGATGTCCGAGTGCAGGTAGCGCACGCGCTCGCCATGCTCTTCCAGGTATTCGGTCAGGTCTTCCGCCATGCGTTTGGTCAGGGTGGTCACCAGCACGCGCTCGTTGATCGCCGCGCGCTTGCGGATCTCGGAGAGCAGATCGTCCACCTGGGTGGTGACCGGCCTCACTTCCACGATCGGATCCAGCAACCCGGTCGGCCGCACCACCTGATCGATCAGATCGCCGCCGGATTTCTCCAGTTCATATTTGCCCGGCGTCGCGGAAACATAGATGGTCTGCGGCGCCAGCGCCTCGAATTCCTCGAAGCGCAAGGGGCGGTTGTCCAGCGCCGACGGCAGGCGGAAGCCGTACTCCACCAGCGTTTCTTTACGCGCGCGATCGCCCTTGAACATCGCGCCGATCTGCGGAATGGTGACGTGGGATTCGTCGACCACCAGCAGGCCGTCCGCCGGCAGGTAGTCGAACAGCGTCGGCGGTGGCTCGCCCTCGGCGCGCCCGGACAGGTAGCGCGAGTAGTTTTCGATCCCCGAGCAGTAACCCAGCTCGTTCATCATCTCCAGATCGAACTGGGTGCGCTGCGTCAGGCGCTGCTCTTCCAGCAGCTTGTTGTTGGCCAGCAGCACCTTGCGACGGTCCGCCAGATCGACCTTGATCTCTTCCATCGCCTGCATGATCCGCTCGCGCGGCGTCACGTAGTGCGATTTCGGGTAGATGGTAAAACGCGGCACCACCTGCTCGATCTGCCCGGTCAGCGGATCGAACAGCGACAGCCGCTCCACTTCGTCGTCGAACAGCTCGACGCGCAGCGCCAGCTCGTCCGATTCCGCAGGGTAGATGTCGATTACCTCGCCGCGCACGCGGAAGGTGGCGCGCTGGAAGGCCTGATCGTTGCGGGAATACTGCAGCTCCGCCAGCCGGCGCAAAATGGATCGTTGATCGATGATCATGCCTTGAGTCAGGTGCAGCATCATCTTCAGGTAAAGATCCGGATCGCCCAGGCCGTAGATCGCCGACACCGACGCCACCACCACCACGTCGCGCCGCTCCAGCAGCGCCTTGGTGGCGGAAAGGCGCATCTGCTCGATGTGCTCGTTCACCGAAGCGTCTTTTTCAATGAAGGTGTCGGAGCTGGGCACGTAGGCTTCCGGCTGGTAGTAGTCGTAGTAAGAGACGAAGTATTCCACCGCATTCTCCGGGAAAAACTCTTTCATCTCGCCGTACAGCTGCGCCGCCAGCGTCTTGTTCGGCGCCAGCACCATGGTCGGCCGATTCAGATCGGCTATCACGTTGGCGATGGTGAATGTCTTGCCCGAACCGGTTACCCCCAGCAGCGTCTGGTGCGCCAGGCCGTCTTCCAGCCCCTCTTCCAGTTTGCGGATGGCTTCCGGCTGATCGCCGGCCGGTTTGAACTCTGAATGCAGTTTGAAAAGTTTACTCATTGCTCGGCTACCCTGTGGAGATGCGCGCGCTCAGGCGGCCCGCCGGCTCTGCGCCGGGCATGGCCCCTAATTATGGAAAGTGTCGGCAATTTGCGCCAGTGCCCATGATACTGGATATAAAACCAGCTTCAAGCGGATTCGTCACTGCGCCCGGCGCCGCGGCAACGCGGTTGCACCGTGGCGTTACAGCCCGGTGACATTTTTATTGTCAATAACAGATTTATCCCCAGAACATGCCGCGAATTAACTTATTGTTAGCACGGCGTCGAAAAATCATACATAGAGACCTGATCAATGCCCTTGCGTCTTGATTTTAATTAAATTACTGATATTTAATGACATTAACAAAAAGACGAGAATGCGGACAAAGCGAACAGAACCCGCGTCGGCTCTCGCTTTACAGCGTTTTTCTAAATCTAATACACAAGGTTATCCACAGGAATAGTGGATAACTCTCACCGCCCCGCCCGGGGCGGGAGTTACAGAAAGAAAGCTTTTCGCCCTTTACACTCACCAAAATGCCTTTTTTAGTTATTTTTTCATAAAAATATCGCTTTGTTTATGCCGATTAATACTAAAAATCCCCATTGCCAAAATCGCATTGTCCCCTTTCACGCGGATCGCTCTTGACGGCGGCGCAACGCCTTGCACCATCTTCTCACCGAAGAGCACCATGAGAGTGCAAAAAACGTCCGGGTTAACTTCCCTGCGCATTTTCAGGCCGCCACGGCAGCGCGCGTCAGGCCTGACCAGCGGTTAACAAGGTGGTAACAATCCCCGTTTTCACCCGGCGGCAAAAACTGGCCTGGGAGTTGCTTCATATTCCTGCGTATAAACGCGGTGCGGCAGCATGATGCACTGCCTGCCGCGGCACATGACCGCCGCAGTGCTATCGCCCGTAAAAGCGCAAGAACGACACCAAGTCGTCACAAGCGTCGTTTTTAACGACATATTGACTGTCATTCCGTCCACCGCAGACCTTGCTCTGGCTCATTAGACGGACGGCATTTTGTTCCAGACATTACCACACTCGGGAAATCCGCCGCCCATGCGGCCTTTGCAGTCCCCGCCAACGAGTGAAACGGGCGTCTATGAGGAGAATGTCAAATGCTGAACCTGAGATCGGTCAATCAATTTTACGGGCAGAACCACACCCTGTGGGACATCAACCTGGAGCTGCCGCGTGGCCAGTGTACCGTGCTGCTTGGGCGCAACGGCGTGGGCAAAACCACGCTGGTCAACTGCATCATGGGGCATCTGCCTGTAGTGAGCGGCAGCATGACCTGGCAGCCGGCGGATCAGCCGCCGCAAAACCTGCTGCTGCAGCCGATGGAGCGCCGCGCCGCACTCGGCATCAGCCACGTACCCCAGGGGCGGCAGCTCTTCTCGCAGCTGAGCGTGGAGGAGAATCTGCAGGTGGCGCAAATGGCCGGGCGCGGCGCCCCTCGCCGCATTCCGCCGCTGATCTACAGCCTGTTCCCCCATCTGCGCCAGATGCGCGCACGCCGCGCCGGCGATCTTTGCTTGGGCGCCCAACGCCAGCTGGCGATTGCTCGTGCGCTGGCCCAAGAGCCGGCGCTGCTGATCCTCGACGAACCGACGGCGGGCGTGCCGCCCTCGATCGCCGCCGACATAGGCAACGTGATCCGCCGGCTCAACCGCGAATTAGGCATGACCATTTTACTGGTGGAACATCAGTTAGCGTTCGTGCGCCGGGTGGCGGACCGCTTTTGCCTGTTGGACAGCGGGCGCACTGTGGCGCACGGTGCGCTGGCGCAGCTGGATGAGGCGTTGATCGGTACCGAGCTGGCGGGACAGGAAGGAGGATGAGGGGGAAAGCCCCCTCATTGAGCGTTTATAACAGGCTGACATCCAGATACTGCCCCAACGGCGCCCGTTCGGCCTGAGGCAGGTGCGGGATTTCGCCCAGCAGCGGTGCCGGCAGCATGCGGCGCAGCGTAGCCAGATATTCCTGATGCCGCCGCCCCGGCGGCGTCACGTCGTTGGCGATCCAACCGGCCAGCGTCAGCCCCGCCTGTCGCACCGCCTGCGCTGTCAGCACCGCGTGGTTGATGCAGCCCAGTTTAATGCCCACCACCAAGATCACCGGCAGTTGCTCCTGCTGCACCCAGTCGGCGAAGGTGTACTGCGCCGACAACGGGGTAAACCACCCGCCGGCCCCCTCGACCAGCACCCAGTCGGCGCGCTGCTCCAGCCGGCGCAGGCCGTCGGACAGCCGCGCCGCGTCGATCGGTCGGCCTTCATCGGCGCTGACGATATGCGGCGAGGTCGGTTCAGCAAAAACGTAAGGGTTCACTTCGTCGTAGCGAAGCGCCACGCCGCTGTTGGCCTGCAGTGCCAGCGCGTCGCCGTTGCGCAGCCCCTCGGTGGTCATCTCGCTGCCGGAAGCCACCGGCTTATAACCGGCGCTGCGGTAGCCCGCCCGGTTGGCAGCCTGCAGCAAAGCGCTGCTGGCGACGGTTTTTCCGACTTCGGTGTCGGTACCGGTCACGAACCAACGTTTAATCACGATAAATCACTCCATAAACCAGATGATAGCTGAGCGGGAATTCCCCCTGCCGGCACGGGTAAGCCGCCTGCAGCGCGGCGAGACGGCCACGCGACATCAGGCCGCCCTCGCGCCCCTGATGCAGGTGCGTCGCCCCGATGCCCTTGAGCGAACGCATCAGCGTCATCACGTCCGGGTAGTTCAGGATGCGTAACTCCGTGACCAGCTCGTGTCGGTATTCAGCACAAGCGGCGCGGATCTGCGCCAGCGGCAGGAAGGCATTAACGTGGCGCTCGCCGTCCACCTGCTGCCAGGCGTCCCCCAGTTCCTGCAGCGATCCCGCCGCCAGCGTGGAAAACAGGATCGCGCCACCGGGCCGGGTCACACGATACAACTCCGCCAGCGCGGCGGGCAGATCGCTGCACCACTGCACCACCAGGCTGCTGAAACAGATGTCCATCGCCGCATCGGGCAGCGGCACCTGTTCGATATCCCCCAGCAAATAATGATGCGCCGCCTGCCGTTGGCGGGCGACATCCAGCATGCCCGGCGCCAGATCGAGCGCGGTTACCTGCTTGCCGCGCTCGCGCCACAGGCGGCTGAAATAGCCGGTGCCGCAGCCGGCATCCAGCAGCCGTTCGCCCGGATGAGTACTCCCCATCCCCAGTAAGCGCTCGCCAACGTCACGCTGCAGCGCGGCGGCGGCATCGTAGCTGCCGGCGGCACGGCTGAAGGCCGAAGCGACCGCCTGTTTGTTCACCGCGTCATTGGCTGACGTCATGCAATACCTCCAGCAGGCGATCGATGTCCTGCGGCTGATGCGCCGCCGTCAGAGTGATGCGCAGCCGCGCGCCGCCCGGCGGCACCGTTGGTGGGCGGATGGCGCTTACCCACAGCCCGCGCTCGCGCAGGCGGGTTGCCAGATCGAGCGCGCGTTGATTGTCCCCCACCAGCAGCGGCTGGATGGCGGTGTCGGAGTCCGTCAGGGTCAGCGCCAACGGTGCCGCGCCCTGGCGGAAACGGCGAATATTGTCCTGCAGCCGGGCGCGCAGGTCATCGCCCTCTCGAATGCAGGCCAGCGCTGCCTGCAGCGCGCAGGCCTGCGCCGGCGGCATCGCGGTGCTGTAGATCAGATGGCGGGCGAACTGCAGCAGATACTCGGCGGTCGCCTCATCGCACAGCACCGCCGCGCCGCTGACGCCGAACGCCTTGCCGAAGGTCGCCACCAGCAGTTCAGGGCGCACGCCCTGCTGCCAGCAGCTGCCGCGGCCTTGCTCGCCGCGCACGCCGATGCCGTGGGCGTCGTCCACCATCAGCCAGGCGCCCGCCGCACGGGTTAAGCGATGCAGTTCCGCCAACGGCGCGCCGTCGCCATCCATGCTGAACACCCCTTCGGTCACCGCCAGCCGCTGCCCGTCGCAGGGTTTGGCCAGCAGATCCGCCAGCGCCTGCGGCTGATTGTGCTGGAAGCGGCGCAGCTCGGCCGGCGACTGCGCCGCCGCCTCCAGCAGCGAAGCGTGGCTGAGGCGATCGGACAAAATGCGATCGCCTTTCTGCATCAACGCCGCCAGCACCGCCTGGTTGGCGGCGTAGCCTGAGATGAACAGCAGCGCGCGCGGATAGCCGAGCCACTCCGCCAGTTGTTCTTCCAGCGCCTGATGCGCCGCGCTAAAACCGGTCACGTGGCCCGAACCGCCGCTGCCGACGCCGTAACGCTGCGCGCCCTGCTGCCAGGCAGCGATCACCCGCGCATCCTGGCTCAACCCCAGGTAGTCGTTACCGGAGAAGTTCAGGTAGAGACGCTCACCGAGCCGGATCTGGCGGCCATTGCCGCCCTCGGTGGTCTGTCGCCGACGGTAGGCGGCGTTCAGGCGCCGCTCTGCCAGCGCCTGCTCGATGCGTTGTTGCCAGCTCATCACGGCGCCGCGTTGTAAAACTCGGCGGTATCGGCGTTCAGCAGTTGCTTGGCCAGCACCTGTTGTTGCTGGTTGTCGCCGTGTTCAGTAGCGGTCTGCTGCGGATTTAGCCCCAGCTTGCGGAACAGCTGCAGGTCTTTGTCTTCTTCCGGGTTCGGCGTGGTCAGCAGCTTGCAGCCGTAGAAGATCGAGTTGGCGCCGGCCATAAAGCACATCGCCTGCGTCTGTTCGTTCATCTGTTCACGGCCTGCGGAGAGGCGGACATAAGAAGACGGCATCATGATGCGCGCCACCGCGATGGTGCGGATGAAATCGAATGGATCGACGTCGTCGTTATCCGCCAACGGCGTGCCTTTTACCTTCACCAGCATGTTGATCGGCACGCTCTCCGGCGGCTTCGGCAGGTTGGCCAGCTGCACCAGCAGCCCGGCGCGGTCGCGCACGGTTTCACCCAGCCCGACGATGCCGCCGGAGCACACTTTGATGCCGGCGTCGCGCACCTTGTCGAGCGTATCCAGGCGTTCCTGGTAGCTGCGGGTGGTGATGATGCTGCCGTAGAACTCCGGCGAGGTATCGAGGTTATGGTTGTAATAATCCAGCCCGGCCTCCGCCAGGCGCTCGGCCTGAGTGCCGTCCAGCGTGCCCAGCGTCATGCAGGTTTCCATGCCCATCGCTTTCACGCCCTGCACCATCTGCTGCAGATAAGGCATATCGCGCTCGTGCGGGTTCTTCCACGCCGCCCCCATGCAAAAACGGGTCGAACCGTTCGCCTTGGCCTTGCGCGCCGATTCCAGCACCTGCTCGACCTGCATCAATCGCTCCGACTCCAGGCCGGTCTTGTAGCGCGAGCTTTGCGGGCAGTATTTGCAATCTTCCGGGCAAGCGCCGGTTTTGATCGACAGCAGCGTGCTGACCTGCACCTGACGCGGATCGAAGTGCTGGCGGTGTACGGTTTGCGCTTCGAACAGCAGTTCAAGCAAAGGTTTATCAAACAGGGCCTGGGCTTGCCCTACAGTCCAGTGAATGCGGTCAGCCATCATGGCGTCTCCAAAACGAAAAAGTGTCGCCAGTTTAAATATTGTGGATATACTGTCAACCAATCTTAATCCAATTTGGTTTACAAGTATGTCTGTCACCGCTTCCGACCTGGCGTTTGACCAACGTCATATCTGGCACCCCTACACCTCCATGAGCCGCCCGTTACCCTGTTATCCGATCGAGTCGGCCAGCGGCGTCGAGCTGCAGATGGCGGACGGCCGGCGTCTGGTGGACGGCATGTCCTCCTGGTGGGCGGCGATCCACGGTTACAACCATCCGCATCTGAATCAGGCCGCCAGCCAGCAGCTGGAGAAGATGTCGCACGTGATGTTCGGCGGCATTACCCATCCGGCCGCCATCTCGCTGTGCCGTCGGCTGGTGGAGATGACGCCGGAAGCACTACAGTGCGTGTTCCTGGCGGATTCTGGTTCGGTGGCGGTGGAAGTGTCGCTGAAAATGGCGCTGCAGTATTGGCAGGCGCGCGGTGAGCGGCGGCAGCGCATCCTGACGCTGCGCCACGGCTATCACGGCGATACCTTCGGCGCGATGTCGGTCTGCGATCCGGACAACTCGATGCACAGCCTCTATCAGGGCTACCTGGCGCCGCACCTGTTCGCCACCGCGCCGCAGTGCCGCTTCGACGAGGAATGGCGTGAAGAAGACATCGTGCCGTTCGCCGCGCTGCTGGAGCAGCACGCCGGTGAAGTGGCGGCGGTGATCCTGGAACCGGTGGTGCAAGGCGCCGGCGGCATGCGCATCTACCACCCGACCTACCTCAAGCGGGTGCGCGAGCTGTGCGATCGCCATCAGGTACTGCTGATCGCCGACGAGATCGCTACCGGCTTCGGCCGCACCGGCAAACTGTTCGCCTGCGAGCACGCACAGGTGGTACCGGACATTCTCTGCCTGGGCAAGGCGCTGACCGGCGGCTACATGACCCTCTCGGCCACTCTGACCACCCGCCACGTGGCGGAAACCATCAGTAACGGCGCGGCCGGCTGCTTTATGCACGGGCCGACCTTTATGGGCAACCCGCTGGCCTGTGCGGTGGCGGACGCCAGCCTGGCGCTGCTGGCGGAAAATCGCTGGCAGGCGCAGGTGAACGCCATCGAAGCTCAGCTGAAGCGGGAACTGCTGCCGCTCGCGGCGCTGCCGAAGGTGGCGGACGTGCGGGTGCTGGGCGCGATTGGGGTGGTGGAGATGCGTGAACCGGTGGATGTCGCCGAGCTGCAGCGCGGGTTCGTCGAGCGTGGGGTATGGATCCGGCCGTTCGGCAAGCTGATTTACCTGATGCCGCCTTACATCATCGAAGCGGAGCAGCTCACCCGCCTGACGGCCGCCGTCGCCGCCGCCGCGCGTTAATGCCTTACCAATGCTGGTCCAGATAGCGGGCCAGCAACCCCAGGCACAGCAGCCAAAGTAAAATGATCATCGCCGCCGCCATGCGGCCGGTGGGGTTATCGACGCGCTTTTGCGCCTTCTCGCGCAGCTCGGCCATCAGCGGCTTGGGGATCAGGCGCACCGCCAGCATGATGCCCAACGGCACGATGATTACGTCATCCAGATAGCCCAGCACCGGAATGAAGTCCGGGATCAGATCGATCGGCGAGATCGCATAGCCGGCCACCAGCAGCGCGATCAGTTTGGCGTACCACGGGGTGCGCTTATCACGGGCGGCCAGCCACAGCGCGTAAATATCGCGCTTGATGCTTTTGGCCCAACGGCGTAGCCAGCCGAACCACGGCGTGCGTTTTTTCAGTGAGATCATGGTGGCGTTGTTTGGCTATCCGGCGGTCTGTAGAAAGGAAGATGCGGCCATGGTAACCGATCCGCGCCGCCGTTGGCGAATGGCAATCCCACTTGTATTGTCACGGCGAAACGATCTAGCTTAAGGGTCCGCGTTTATCGACAACTGGGAGTCACTATGGCTTTTCGTTTGTACAGCAACGATCTGCAGGACGGCGGCAAGCTGCCGCAGGCGCAGGTCTTCAACGGCATGGGCTACCACGGCGATAACCTGTCGCCCCACCTGGCCTGGGACGGCGTGCCGGCCGGTACCAAGAGCTTCGTGATCGCCGTTTACGATCCCGATGCCCCGACCGGCTCCGGCTGGTGGCACTGGATCGTGGCCAACATTCCCGCCGACGTGCGCGAGCTGCCGCAGGGCGCGGGCTCCGGCAAAGCCCCGCTGCCCGCCGGCGCACTGCAGACCCGCACCGACTTCGGCTCGGCCGGCTACGGCGGCGCGGCGCCGCCAGAGGGCGAGAGCCACCGCTACCAGTTCACCGTGCATGCGCTGGACGTGGAACGTATCGAGGTTGATGAGGGGGCCAGCGGCGCGCTGGTGGGCTTCAACGTCCATTTCCACAGCCTCGGCAGCGCCACGCTGACGGTGACGTTCAACTGATCCCCCGCCAGTAAAAAAAGCGCGGCTCAACCGAACCGCGCTTTTCCCTATTTTCCAGGCTGCCGAATCACTTCGCCAACACGCTCACCCACATCGGGCCTTTGCCTACCGGATAGCGCGCCAGCGTGGTCAGCTCACCGCTGCTCTGGTCAATCTCATGCACCGCGATGTGATCGGATTTCTGGCCGGAGGAAATCACGAAGCGGCCGCTGTGATCGATGTTGAAACCGCGCGGCTGCGCTTCGGTTGGGTGATAGCCAACCACGCTCAGCGTGCCGCCGTCTTCGGAAACGCTGAAGATGGTCAGAATGCTGGCTGTGCGATCGCTGGTGTACAGGAAGCGGCCATTCGGCGTGATATGGATGTCCGCCGCCCAGCGGGTGCCGTCGAAGTCGGCCGGCATGATATCCAGCGTCTGCGTCACGGTGTATTTGCCGCCGTTTTCCGAAATGGCCAGCACGTCCACCGTACCGTCCAGCTCATTGACGCAGTAGGCGAATTTGTCATTGTGGTGGAACGCCATATGACGCGGGCCGGCGCCGGCGGCGATATCCACCGCTTCCTGCGCGTGCGGCGTCAACTGGCCCGCCAGGCTGAGGTTAAACAGGCGGATGCGGTCTTCTTTCAGGCACGGTACCAGCACCAGTTGGTTAGTCGGGTCGATGTTCGCCGAGTGCGGTGCGCTCAGGCCGTCGATCTGTTGAATCGGCGCCGTCACCACGCCGTCGTGGCCGATCGGGCTGATGCTGGCGCAGTTGCCGCTGTAGGAAGCGGAGAACAGGTAACGCCCCTGCAAATCGGTGGAGATATGGGTTGGGCTGCCCGGCAGCGGCGCCATGCCGGCCTGCTGCAGCGTGCCGTCCGCCTCGATGCGGTAGCTGACGATGCCGAACGCCGGACGCACGCCGACATACAGGTGGGTCTTGTCCGGATGAAGGGTCATCGGCTGCACCTGGCCCGGCACATCAACGGTTTGCAACAGCGTCAGCGCGCCGGCGTCGTCCAACTGCCAGACGTGGATCTGCTGGCTCTCCGGGCTGGCGACATAAACGATTTGCTTCATGTGTTCTCCTTGCAAAGGGTATAAAGAGGAACCGGTTTCAGGCCGTTCGATTGCCCCTAGCTTACCGCACATCCGCCGCATGGCAACCCCGCTTAGCACCGTAAGCTCACGCGGTTTTCTCCGTTGGCTATCCGGTGTACCATCGGATTAATTTTATGGCTAACGATAACGAGAACCCTATGAGCTACCGCGTCATCGCCCTCGATCTTGACGGCACCCTGCTTGACAACCAAAAACGCATCTTACCGCAATCGCTGGAAGCGCTGGCGCAGGCGCGCGCCGCCGGCATCCAGGTGGTGGTGGTCACCGGCCGTCACCACGTCGCCATCCATCCGTTTTACCAGGCGCTGCAGATAGACACTCCGGCCATCTGCTGCAACGGTACCTACCTGTATGATTTTCAGCAGAAGAAGGTGCTGGCGGCCGATCCGCTGGCGAAAGATCAGGCCAAGCAGGTGCTGCAGATGCTCAAGCAAACCGACATTCACGGGCTGATGTACGTTGACGACGCCATGCTCTACCAGGAGCCCAGCGGCCACGTGACCCGTTCGCTGGCCTGGGCCGAAACCCTGCCGGTGGCGCAGCGTCCGACGCTGCTGCAGGTCGCCAGCCTGGCGCAGGCGGCCGACGACGCACAGGCGATCTGGAAATTCGCCACCTCGCACGCCGATACCCTGGCGCTGCGCGAGTTTGCCGACACGGTGGAGAAAGAGCTGGGGCTGGCGTGCGAATGGTCCTGGCACGATCAGGTGGATATCGCCAAAGGCGGCAACAGTAAAGGCAAGCGCCTGCGCCAATGGGTGGAGTCGCAGGAGCTGAGCATGGATCAGGTGGTGGCGTTTGGCGACAACTACAACGACATCAGCATGTTGGAAGCGGTCGGGTTGGGCGTGGCGATGGGCAACGCCGATGACGCGATCAAGGAACGCGCCGATCTGGTGATCGCCGATAACCTGCAGCCGGGCATCGCCGAGCTGATCCGCACCCGCGTGCTGTAGTTTTTGCGCCCTCCCGCCGGGAGGGCCTGTCTTAGCTGCTCTCGCGGCTGATCGACACGCTCTTCACCTGCGCGTACAGCCACTGCCCGGGGCGGATCGCCAGTTCGTCGCGCGCCCAGGGCGTGATCCGCGCCCACAGCACATGCTCCCCGACCGCCAGCTTCACTTCCACCTGCCCGTCCACGTCCAGACACTCGCTCACCTTGGCCGGCAACACGTTGCGAATGCTGCTGTTGACCGGCGGCTGCAGCACCAGCGAAACGTCGGCGGCGTTGATGCGAATGCGCAGCTGAGTGCCCAGTTCGGCGCCGATGCCGCTGACCCACAGCCTTTGATCGCCGAGCGCCAGCGCGGTCATGGCATAACGTTGATGATGCTCAATCACGCTGACGCGCAGCACGCTGCTCTGATCTTCTCTCTGCAGCCATGGCCGCAGCGCGCTGCTGGCCCAGACAGCTTCCAACCCGCCGAACGCGCGCACCTCGCCGCGATCCAGTACCATCACCTGCTCGGCCAGGCGCAGGATCTCGTCCAGGCTGTGGCTGACGTAGAGGATAGGGATGTTGACGTCCTGCGCCAACCGTTCCAGATACGGCAGCAGCTCGCGTTTGCGCGGCAGATCGAGCGAGGCCAGCGGTTCATCCATCAACAGCAGTTCCGGCGCGGTCAGCAGCGCGCGGCCGATCGCCACCCGCTGTTTTTCACCGCCTGACAGCGTCAGCGGCAGCCGATTGAGCAACGGCCCGATGCCCAGCAGCTCGACGATAGTGTTGAACTGCGCGCGCATGCCGGCCGCCATGCCGTACTGCAGGTTGCCGCGCACCCGATAGTGCGGGAACAGTCGCGCATCTTGAAACACGTAGCCGATACGGCGCTTTTCCGGCGGCAGGCAGAGACCGCTGGCGGTATCCACCAGCGTGCGGCCGTTGAGCGAGATGCGCCCCTGCTGCAAACGGGTCAGGCCACCGATGGCGTTGATCAGGGAAGTTTTGCCCGCGCCGGACAGGCCAAAAATCGCGGTGATGCCCTGCGCCGGCAAATCGGCGCGGACGTTGAGATTAAGGTCGCCCAGCTGCTGCGAGAAATCCAGCTCCAGCATTTACACCCCCATCCGTTTGCGGCCCCAGCGGGCCAGCCATTCGGACACCATCAGCGAAGCCAGCGACAGCACGATGGCGATCACACACAGGCGCGCGGCGGCGGCCTCCGCCCCCGGCGTTTCGATCAGCGTATACATCGCCAGCGGAATGGTGCGGGTTTCCCCCGGAATGTTGGAGACGAAGGTGATGGTGGCGCCAAACTCCCCCAGCGAACGGGCGAAGGCCAGCACCACGCCGACAATGACGCCGGGCAGCGACAGCGGCAGCGTGATGGTGAAAAACACCCGCCACGGGTTGGCGCCCAGCGTGCGAGCCGCCTGCTCCAGCCGAGTGTCCACCGCCTCCAACGCCAGTCGGATAGCGCGCACCATCAGCGGAAACGCCACCACCGCCGACGCCAACGCGGCGCCGCGCCAGCTAAAGCTAAAGCTGAAACCGAACCAATCGTACAGCCGCTCGCCGATGACGCCGCGCCGCCCCATGGCGATCAGCAGCAAATAGCCGACCACCACCGGCGGCAGCACCAACGGCAGGTGAATGATGCCGTCCAGCAGCGCCTTGCCGGGAAAGCGGCAACGCACCAGCACCCAGGCCATAAGAATGCCGAACGGCAGGCTGCAGACCACCGCCAAACCGGAGACTTTCAGGCTCAGCTCAACCGCCTGCCACTCGTACTCACTCAGAATCATTTACGCGGGGTGAATCCATAATGTTCAAAAATAGCGGCCGCTTCCGGGCTCTTCAGATAGGTATAGAAAGCGCTGACCGTCGGATTTTGACGATCTTTCACAATCGCCATCGGATATTCAACCGGTTTGTGGCTGTCTTCCGGGAATACGCCCACCACTTTCACCTTGTCGCTGGCGACCGCGTCGGAACCGTAAACGATGCCGAGCGGCGCTTCACCGCGCTCCACCAGCGCCATCGCGCTGCGTACGTTGTTGGCACGCGCCAGTTTCGGTTCCAATGCGTTCCAGGCACCCAGGTGTTCCAGCGCTTCTTTGGCGTAGATGCCGGCCGGCACGTGATCCGGATCGCCCACCGCCAGGCGGCCGCCATTCAGCAGCTTGGCCCAGTCGGTCTGCTTGTCGATGGCGATCTTATCTTGCTTATCGCTTTTGGCGGCGATCAGCACCAGTTCGTTACCCAGCAGCGTGTAGCGGGTGTCTTTCACCATCTGCTGCTTGTCGATGGCGTAATCCATCCACTGTTGATCGGCGGAGATAAACAGATCGGCCGGGGCGCCCTGCTCAATTTGGCGCGCCAGCGTCGAGGAGGACGCGAAGGAGGAAACCACCTGCACGTCCTTGCCTTTTTGATACTGAGTGGCGATGTCCTGCAGCGCGTTGGTCAGCGACGCGGCGGCGAACACGGTGATCTTTTCCGCCGCAGAAGCCTGAGCCACCAGGCCCGATGCCAACACGATCCCGCCAACCCATTTGGTCCATTGCTGTTTCATTGTTTTTCTCCGCAAGTTAACGTGCATTATCACTCTTCGTTATATAAAAAATAATATAACGTTGCGCGAAAGCTTGTCATGCGGTTTATCGGCAAAGCGTGAGATAACTTGAGGAATGCCCGCCGGGTGATGCCGGCGGGTATCGGGATGGGGAACGGTCAGTGCTGGGTGCGGTTTTCTTTCGAACGGCCCACTTTGGAGAAGACGTTGAACACTTCGCCAAAACCGTAGATCAGGCCGAGGATCAGCGCCATGACCACCGGCACCATTACCACGGCAAACAACAGACTTTTCAATAATTCCAACATGATAGCCTCGCTTAACTGCCCATTGAGCGGCAAATGCCTTTCACCGCATAGGGGTTATTCTAACCCAAAAAATCGGCAAAACCGGAGTTATTTTAGCCAGCGGGGCGAAATTGTGATCGGCTAAACGTGCCCTTTCCACCGGGATCATGCCGGTGCGGGGTAATAGATCAGCGGCGGCGCATAGCCGGCGGGCGCCGCCAGCCGGGCCTCTACCCCGTACACTGCGCGAATGTTCTCCGGCGTCAGCGCCTGTCGCGGCGCGCCCGCCGCGCAGATCCCGCCCCGCTGCAGCAGCGCCACCCGATCGCAATAGCAGGCCGCCAGATTCAGATCGTGCAGCGTCACCACCACGCTGAGCTTCAGCCGCCGCAGCAAGGCCATAAACTGCTGCTGATGGGCGATATCCAGATGGTTGGCTGGCTCATCCAGCAGCAGCCACGGCGTTTGCTGCGCCAACGCGCGCGCCAGGTGCACCCGCTGCCGTTCGCCGCCGGACAGCCGTTGCCAATCGCGATCGGCCAGGTGGCTGATGCCCACTTGCTCCATCGCCCGCCCGGCGAGGCGTCGATCTTCGGGGCCGAAACTGCGCCAGCGGCCGACATGAGCCAGGCGCCCCAGCAGCACCGCCTCCTTCACCGGCAGCGCGAAGGCGCCGGGGGCAGATTGCTCGAGAAAGGCGATACGCCTGGCGCGCTCCCGCCCGGAAAACGCGGCGATTTCGCGCCCTTCGAGCCAAACGCGGCCCCCGGTGGCAGGCTGCAACCCGGCCAGCAGCTTGAGCAGCGTGGATTTACCGCTGCCGTTGACGCCGAGCACGCCGGTGATCTCACCGGGCAAGGCGCAGAAACTAAGGTTTTCCAGCACCGTGCGCGTACCCGCGCGCCAGCTCACCGCTTCGGCGCACAGGCCGGATCGCGCTTTTTCAATCGTCATGCATTGACCTTTCGATACAGCAACAGCAGGAATACCGGCACCCCCAGCAGCGCCGTCAGCACGCCGACCGGCAGCTCGCGCGGGGCAAACAGCGTTCTGGCCAGGGTGTCCGCCGCCACGGCGAACAGAGCGCCGCATAGCGCGCTGGCCGGCAACAGCAGCCGATGCCGCGAGCCGACCAGCCGCCGGGCGACATGCGGCACCGTCAGCCCGATAAATCCCACCGCGCCGCTGAACGCGACGATCGCGGCCGTCAGCGCGGTGGTCACCACATACAGCAGCAGCTTCAGCGGAGCCACCGCCACCCCCAGCGACGCGGCGGTCACGCCGCCGAACGCCAGCGCGTCCAGTTCACCCGCCCGCAGCCAACAAAGCAGCAGCGCCGCCGCCAGCGCCAGCCCGCACAGCCCGACCTGCGGCCAGCGCGCGTCGCTGAACGATCCCAGCAGCCAGAACATCACGCCGCGCGTGGCGTTGGCATCCGCCTGCCAGAGGGTGATCAGCGAAGTCAGCGCAGAGAGCAACTGCGTCACCGCCACCCCGGCCAGAATAAACAGCGTGGACTCCCCCTGCAGCGAACGCCCGGCCAGCAGCATCACCAACGCAAACGCTCCCAGCGCGCCGATAAACGCGCCGCCGGACACCGACAACAGGCCGCCCCCCAGCCCCAATACCAGTACCGTTACCGCCCCCACGCCGGCGCCGGAGGAGATACCCAGCACCCAGGGATCGGCCAGCGGATTGCGGGTAAGCGACTGCAGCACGGTGCCCGCCAGCGCCAGCCCGGCGCCGGCCAGCGCCGCCAACAGCGCGCGCGGCATCCGCAGCGACCAGATGATGCGCTGATACACCTCGGCGTCGGTCGCCGCGCTGCCGCTGACGCCGAAAACGATACGCCAGGCGTCATGCCACGCGATCGGCGCTGGCCCCGACAGGGTGGCACCCAGCAGGGCCAGCGGCAGCGCCGCCGCCAGCAACAGCAGCCAGCCGGCCTCACGGCCGGGCAGTAACCGCCGGATCATGCTATTTCCAGCCTGCGATCACATAGTCGTCCAACAGCTGCCACACCGTCCCCGCCTCGCTGAAACCAGCTTGCCTGAGGGCCGCGAGCTGGAAATCCACCGGCGTCGGCGGCGGCACCGGGCGGCCGGCAAACAGCGCTTCACGCTCGGCCTGATAAGCGGCCAGCGCCGGCGATTGCAGCGCGCCCGCAAACCAGCGATCCCAATCCTCGACGCCGTCGTCCCAAGCCCGCTGTTGGGTCTGCCCATCATGCCGCTCTGCCAATGCTTTCAGCCGCGGCTGGCGCTGGTCATAACGCTGATGATCGGCGTTCAGGAACACGCCGCCGTCGGCCAGCAGCCCGGCAACGTTGCGGTACAGCGCCAGCTGCTGCTCGGGCATCAGCCAGTGCAGCGCCGTGCTGGACACCGCCGCCTGCGGCGCGGGGCCGGACAGCGCGGAAAAACAGGCGGGATCCGCCAGATCGGCCTGCAGAATGCGGATCCGATCACCGTACTCCGCCAGCGCGCCGCGCGCCACCGCCAGCAGCAGCGGATCGAGATCGATGGCGGTCACCCTGGCCTGCGGAAAGCGCTGCAAAATGCGCAGGCTCAGCGAGCCTGGGCCACAGGCCAAATCCACCACGTGAAAATCCTGGCCGGCGGCCAGCGCCAGCACGTCCAGCTGGGCGTTAAAACGCGCTTCCCGTTCGGCGATGTAGGCCGCCTGCTGGCGATCCCAGGAGTCCAGCAGCGAGGAGAATGAAACGGCAGTCATATCAAGGTTCCTTGTTGAAAAATGTCGGAGCCTGCGGCGGCAAAGCCGCCAGGCCTCGAATCAAACGGCCCATCGCCGCCACGGTGCGGGCGGAAGGGTCCATGTCGTAACCGGGGAGGATCACGTAGCGCCGCTGACGCACGGCGCGCAGCGTAGCGGTCAGCGGGTGATGCTCCAGAAAGGCGATCTTGTCCGCCGCGCTGTCGCCAAAGCCGCCGCGCGGCAGATCGCCAAGCACGATCGCATCCGGATCGCGGGCGGCGATGGTTTCCCAGGACACCGTCGGCCACAGCTCGGGCCGATCGCCGAACAGGTTCTCGCTGCCGACGCTGCGGCTCAGCAAGCCTGGCGCGCCGCAGCACCCCGCCACATAGGGCGTCTGCACGCCGGCATACCACCACAGCAGACGCCAATGCGGCAATTGAGCGCGCTGCGGCTCAAGCGCCCTCAGCTGCCCGCGCAGCCGTTCGATCAGCGCTTCACCGGCGCGGCTGACGTTGAAAATGCGCGCCAGTTCCCGCAGCTCGGTGAAAATATCCTCGAACGTCAGCGCCGCGGCGATCGCGCTTTGCTGGCCGCTGCAGGCGCCGGGAGAGAGATAAGTGCCGATGCCCCATTCCTCCAGCCGCGCCCGATCGGGCGTTTCCGAGCTGTGCAGCCAGTAATAGCTGGCCGAATAAACAAAATCCGGCCGCATCAGCAACAACGCTTCCGCCGTGGGCGGTGCCGGGCTGGTGGGCGCCTGCAGCACATCGGCCGACGCCGTCGGGGCGGGATCGCGCGTGCGGTCATACCCGACCACGCCGATTGCGCGGTCAGCCAGCCCCAGCGCCAGCAGGTTTTCCAGCGCCGGGTTGGCGTAAACCAGCACCCGCTGCGGCGGCTGCGGGTAATCGCGCGTCAGCCCGCAATTTTGCAGGCCGACGGCCTCAGCATGCAGCGGCACGCCCCCGCCCAATCCCAGGGCGCACAACAGCAGAGCAAGCCAGCGCTTCACGCCGTCAGAACCTGACCGATACGAAGGTTTCATAGCTGCGCGGCGGCGCGATCAGCGCCTGGTCCGGGTAGGTGCGCTGATAGGCGTACAGCTGGTTGGTAGCGTTGCGAATGCGAAAACCGACATCAACGATCGGCGTCAACTGATAGTCCGCCGCCAGATCGAGCGTGGTGTACGCGCGCATCTTGCGCTGATTGGCGTCGTCGTTGTAACTGCTGCCGACGTAGCGCAGTGAAGAAGCCAGCCCCAGGCGTTCCGTCGCCTGATAATGCACGCTGAGGTTGGCGGTCCAGTCCGGGATATAGGCCGGGAGATTGCCGTTGTAGCTGCGCAGCGGGCTGCCGCCGCGGTAGTCGTCGTAGCGGGCATGCGTGTAGGCGGCGTTGCCGGCCAGCTCCCAGCGCTCGTCGGGACGCAGCACCACGCCAAGCTCAATGCCGCGCGACGTCTGCCTGCCTACCGCGTTCAACGCATCCGGCCGCTGCGCGTCGGGCACAAACAGGTTGTCCTTGCGCAGTTCATACAGCGCCAGCGTCGCCTCGCCCTTGTTACCCCAGAACTGCCCTTTGGCGCCGGCCTCCCACTGGCGCGCTCGTGTCAGCGGCAGATCGGTCTGCGTTGGGCTGAGGAAGAACAGATCGTTGCCAGGCTCCTGGCCGGTGGTGTAGTTGGCGTAGAGCGTGAGGTTATCGGTCAATGCATAGCTGGGGCCCAGGCTCCAGGTGCTGAAAACGTAGGTGTGCGCGCGGCTCTCTTCCTGCGGCCCCTGGAAGCGCCAGTCCATGTTCATATGGTTGTAGCGCAGCTGGCCCAGCAACGCTAAACGCTCGGTCAGGCTGAAGCGATCCTCGAGAAAGGCGGCGTACTGGTTCTGGGTGACGTGGCGCACCGGCGCGCGTTGGCGGTCGGTACCCTGGGCGAACGGCTCTCTGGGCGGCGCGCCAAGCGGTACGTCTTCCGAGCCGGGGAAACCGTTGGAATAATACTGAAAATGCCGCTTGCTCAGATCGAGGCCGACCAGCAACCGGTTATCAAAACCGGCGATGGCGCGGTCGAACACCAGCGAACTGCGGTTGCCGATCAGATCGTCGTCGTGCGCCAGGGCGCCGAAGGAGTCGCGATTGACGTCGCCGGGCCGGGCCGCCGCCGCGACGCGGAAGCGCTCGACGTTACGCCATTCGCGAAAGCCGCTGTAGTAATAGAATTGGTTATGCCATTCCACTTCGGGCGTCATAAACCAGTCCAGGCTGGCCTGAAATGCGGTGGCGTTGCTCTGGATGCGGCTGTCGGTCAGGTTGTTGTAATTGATATCGCGCAGCTCGCCGGCAATACGCCCGTCCAGCAGCGGCGTGCCGTAGTAAGGATTGTTGGTGCGGTTGAGCATGCGGTCCAGGCTCAGCGTCAACAACGCATCGTCCGTCAGCTTAAACAGCAGCGAGCCGGAAACCCGCTTCTGCCGATCGCGTTCATACTGCACGTTGCTGCCGCTGTCGTTGCCGCTGACGTCCAACCGGTACGCCACCGCATCGTCCACCAGCGCGCCGCCGGCCCCCAGATGCAGACGCTGGCTGCGGTAGCTGCCGAAGCCATAATCGAGCTCGAGCGGCTGGCGGCTGAAGGTCGGCCGCCGCGAAATCAGGTTGACGCTGCCGCCTGCGGCGCTCAGGCCGTTCAAGGCCGATCCCGGCCCGCGCAGTATCTCGATGCTGTCGTAATGCGCCGGATCGCCCAGCTGCAGCGTGCTGCCAGGCATCTCTACGCCGTTATACAGCCAGGCGATAGGCCGGAAACCGCGCGCGGAAAAGTTGTTGGACAACGTTGGCGAAGCGACGCCGGACAGACCGGTGGCGTGCTCGACGGCGGCGGCCAGCGAGCGATCGCCCCGCTGTTGAATCGCCCGTGCGCTGATGATATCGACGCTGCGCGGCGTCTCCCGAGCGCTCAGCCCGAGCTGCGAAGCACTGCGGCTCACGGCGCTCAACGCATCGTAGCGCCCGGCGGGGGCCACCGCCTCCACGGTGAGCTGTTCTTCGCATCCCGTAGCATTGCGAGCTTTATCGCAGTCGGCGGCGAAAGCCAGCGGCGCCGTCAGTGCGCCGCCGACCCAGGCGGCAAGGCATAAAGATTTTCTGGGCGTGCCAAAACGCCGGTGTGTCGTACTCATGTGGAGCATCCCTGTGGTGAAATAAAAACCGGCCGCAGCCGGCGTAAAGCCTTATCGTTTTTCTGTTATGTTATATTATAACAATAAAGCAATACCAGTCTTTATTGCCCCGCGCTCCACCGCAGTGCGTTTGGCGCTTTGCCGCCAAATCGGCGACAATAAGATTTTTGCTGCCGACAGGATGCGCTATGCAGGCCGAAATTCTTCTTACTCTTAAACTCCAGCAAAAGCTGTTCGCCGATCCGCGCCGCATCGCGCTGCTGAAACAGGTGCAGCACACCGGCTCCATCAGCCAGGGCGCCAAACTGGCGGGCATCAGCTATAAAAGCGCCTGGGACGCCATCAATGAAATGAACCAGCTGGCGGAACAAACGGTGGTGGAACGCGCCACCGGCGGTAAAGGCGGCGGCGGCGCGCAGCTGACGCACTATGGCCAGCGGTTGATCCAGCTGTATGACCTGCTGGGCCAGGTGCAGCAAAAAGCTTTCGACGTGTTGCAGCAGGACGATCTGCCGCTCGACAGCCTGCTGGCGGCCATCTCGCGCTTCTCGCTGCAAACCAGCGCGCGCAATCAGTTTTTCGGCACCGTCATCGAACGCGATCATCAGCAGGTGCAGCAACACCTGGCGATTTTGCTGAACGACGGCACTACTCGCCTGACGGCGGCCATCACCCAGCAAAGCGCCGACCGACTGCAGCTGACGCCGGGCAAAGAGGTGTTGGCGCTGATCAAGGCGCCCTGGGTGCGGTTAAGCGTCGATACGGCAGAACATGCCGGCGCGGATAACGTACTGGCGGGCGTGGTGGCCGGCATTCAGCCGGGTGCCGAACACAGCGAGGTGCTGGTGACGCTGGCGGGCGGCGAAACCCTGTGCGCCACCCTGACGACGGCGGAGTTGCAGCGTCTGCAGCTGAGCGTCGGCACCGCCGTACACGCCCTGTTCAACGCCGATCGCGTGATTGTTGCCACGTTGTGTTAAGCGCAACGTGACGTTGCGTTTTTGTTGATTGACATCCCCCTGCAATACGCCTATTTCTAAGGCAAATAATTGCAAAAAAAGGAACAGGTGATGTCGTCGTTGCACATTTCGCAAGGTTCATTCCGCTTAAGCGATACCCGCACCCTGACGCTGGAAGCGCTCGCGATACAGGCAGGCGACAGCTGGGCCTTCGTCGGCGCCAACGGCAGCGGCAAATCCGCCCTGGCGCGCGCGCTGGCCGACGAACTGGTTCTGCTGAGCGGTGAACGCCGCAGCGATTTTCAGTACGCGGTGCGCATCTCCTTCGAACAGCTGCAAAAAATGGTCAGCGACGAGTGGCAACGCAACAACACCGATCTGCTCAGCGCGGACGAAGACGACACCGGCCGCACCGCAGCGGAAATCATTCAGGAAGAAGTGAAAGACGCCGCGCGCTGTGAGCGGCTGGCCGCGCAGTTCGGCATCACCGCCCTGCTGACGCGCCGCTTCAAATACCTCTCCACCGGCGAAACGCGTAAAACCCTGCTGTGCCGGGCGCTGATGCCCGAGCCTGACCTGCTGATCCTCGACGAGCCCTTCGACGGGCTGGACATTCACTCGCGCGCGCAGCTCGCCGCATTACTGAGCGAGCTTTCCGCCCAGGGCCAGACCCTGGTGCTGGTGCTCAACCGGTTCGACGAAATCCCGGATTTTGTCCGGCAAGTGGGCGTGCTGGCGGACTGCACCTTGACCAGCCGCGGGCCGCGCAGCCAGGTGATGGCGGACGCACTGGTGGCACAGCTGGCGCACAGTGAAAACCTCAGCGGGTTGGCGCTGCCGGAGACAGAGGATCCGACGCAAAAGGTGGCGCTGCCGGCGGATCGGCCGCTGATCGTCCTGCGCGACGGCGTGGTCAGCTATAACGATCGGCCGATCCTCAATCATCTCGACTGGCAGGTTAACCCCGGTGAACATTGGCAGATCGTCGGCCCGAACGGCGCCGGCAAATCCACGCTGCTCAGTTTGATCACCGGCGATCATCCGCAGGGCTACAGCAACGATCTGACGCTGTTCGGCCGCCGCCGCGGCAGCGGAGAAACCATCTGGGAGATCAAGCGCCATATCGGCTACGTCAGCAGCAGCCTGCATCTGGACTATCGCGTCAACACCAGCGTGCGCAACGTGGTGCTGTCGGGGTTCTTCGACTCGATCGGCATTTATCAGGCGGTGTCGGATCGTCAGCGGCAGCTGACCGAACAATGGCTCGCGCTGCTCGGGCTCGACGGCGCGCGCGGCGACGCTCCGTTCCACAGCCTTTCCTGGGGGCAACAGCGGCTGGCGCTGATCGCTCGCGCGCTGGTGAAGCACCCGGCGCTGCTGATCCTCGACGAGCCGCTGCAAGGGCTGGATCCGATCAATCGCCAGCTGGTGCGCCGCTTCATCGACGTGTTGATCGGCCAGGGCGCCACCCAGCTGCTGTTCGTCTCGCACCATGCCGAAGACGCGCCGCAGTGCATCACTCACCGCCTCAGCTTCGTGCCCGACGGCGAGGGCGGCTACGGCTACCAGCAGCAACGACTGGAGGCGGCCTCCGCCTGAAGCGCGGCGTAAACATATCCGGCAACACTTCACCGCAGCACATCACATTTGGCCTTTTATCATAGAAAGAAAGAAGGCCATTTTCTGGAGACGCCATGTCCGCTGCGTTGATTATTATCGACCTGATCGAGGATCTGATCGGGCCCAAAGGGCGCGCCAACCACTGCCGCGAACAGGTGCTTGCAACCCACCTGATCGCCAACGTCAATGCCGCCGCAGCCTACGCCCGGGTACGAAAAATCCCGGTGATTTGGGTGCGGGTGGGATTCGCCGACGATTATCATGATATTCCCCCCCACTCGCCGCTGTTCAACCATTTGAAACAGATAGGCGCGCTGCGGCTTAACAGCCCAGGCTGCCGCTGGATGCCCGAACTGCATCAGGAAGAGACCGATCTGCTGTTTGAAAAAACGGCGGTTAGCGCTTTCTCCGGTAACAATTTGTTAGCCTGGCTACGGCAGCATCGGTGCCATCATCTGCTGCTGGCGGGCGTCAGCACGCCGCTGGCCATCGAGAGCACCGCGCGTCAGGCGCACGACGCCGGCTTTCAGGTGACCGTGCTGCACGACCTGTGCGCAGCCCCCACGCAAGAGATCCACCAGCAGAGCCTGGACACCCTGCAAAACCTGGCCGAGATCACCCGTTCACAGGCCTGGATGAAAGGCTGAGCTCAATACCGCCGGTCGTGTGGGCCGGCACCATGCATGAATGCGTCACTGCACCGACCTTTAACGTCATTCTGGTGTGCTACTATCCGCTTTAGCGCTCAATTTCGCCATCATCGCACGCCGCAAAGGCGCTGAGCGCCGTGTACATATTTTAAAGGGACATATTATGTGGGGCGTACTGGCTGCTTCGTTATTTTTCTTGCCGTTTAACCGGCTGATAGCCTGGGTGATCCTGGCCGCCTCGGCGGGCATGGGGCTTTATCATGGGGTACTGACGCCACTCAGCCTGGGTTGCCTGTTGGCCATCGTTGCGCTGGCGGGGCTGCGTCACCATTTTCGTGAGCAGCGTAATCTGGCGATCGCGTTCGAAGGGTTGGTGGTCGCCGGCTGCGTCGCGCTGCTCCTGCACCTGGTGCCGGGCATCCACAACCAGCTGATGATCGACGGCGAAAAAGCCGGCCCGCTCAGCGCGCCGTTCACCATGTATTACAACTTCGACAAGGCGATGGTGCCCTTTCTGCTGTTCGCCTGCTTGCCCACGCTGTTTTCCGCCGAACGCGGCGGCAACGCCGGCAAAGCGGGCTGGATTGCGCTGGTGCTGGCCGTGCCGGCGCTGTTGCTGCTGGCCGTGGCGCTGGGTGGCTTAAAAATCGAGCTGCATGCCCCCGCCTGGATGCTGCCATTCGTAATGGCTAACCTGTTCTTCGTCTGTATGGCCGAAGAGGCGCTGTTTCGCGGCTACCTGCAACAGCGCCTCAGTCAGTGGCTGGGGGCCTGGCCGGCGCTGATCGTCGCCGCCCTGGTGTTCGGCGCCGCGCATTTGGCCGGCGGGATGCTGATGGTGATCTTCGCGACGCTGGCCGGCGTGATCTACGGCCTGGCATGGATGTGGAGCGGCCGCCTGTGGGTGCCGATTCTGTTCCATTTCGGGCTTAACCTGACTCATCTGCTGTTCTTCACCTACCCGCTGTATCAGCACGCCTAACGGCTGACGCCGGCAGAGAGTCTCTCTCTCTGCCGGCTGGTCAAGGTGAAAACGCTATCACCAACACCGCACGGCAACACCTCACTTTCCCCTGTTGAATCTTTCTCTCCGCTAATCAGGTGCTTTTCACTCAAGTGTAAACGATTCCATTTTTCGCGTTAGATCACCTTTTTATCGCCGCAGGCATGCTATCTTTTTGCGCAATGAACTTTCCCTTTTCAGCAACGAGCGTATCAAGACGGCGGATGAAAGCGATTACACCTCGTCGACGCCAAGAAAGGAACCGTATGACGGCATTTAACCCTATCGACCATCCACACCGCCGCTACAACCCGCTGAGCGGCCAGTGGGTGCTGGTCTCACCGCACCGCGCCAAGCGCCCCTGGCAGGGCCAACAAGAGGCCGTCCCCACGGAAACGCTGCCGGCACACGATCCCGATTGTTTCCTGTGCCCCGGCAACGCGCGTGTCACCGGCGATCGCAATCCGGATTATCACGGCACCTACGTCTTCACCAACGATTTCGCCGCGCTGATGAGCGATACGCCGCCGGCACCCGACAGCCAGGATCCTTTGATGCGCAGCCAGAGCGCACGCGGCGTCAGCCGGGTGATCTGTTTCTCTCCCGATCACAGCAAGACCCTGCCCGAATTGACGCTGCCGGCGCTGGAGCAGGTGGTCGCCGCCTGGCAGGCGCAAACCGATGAGTTGGGTAAGCACTACCCTTGGGTGCAGCTGTTCGAAAACAAGGGCGCGGCGATGGGCTGCTCCAACCCGCACCCGCACGGGCAGGTCTGGGCCAACAGTTTTCTGCCGAACGAAGCTGAGCGCGAAGATCGCCTGCAGCACGAGTATTTTCGGGAACACGCCTCCCCGCTACTGCTGGACTATGCACAGCGCGAGCAGGCCGCTGGCGAACGCATCGTGGTGAACACCGAACACTGGCTGGCGGTAGTGCCCTACTGGGCCGCCTGGCCGTTTGAAACGCTGCTGCTGCCGAAAGCGGCGGTGCAGCGCATCACCGATCTCAACGCGGCGCAAAGCCGCGATCTGGCACTGGCGCTGAAAAAGCTGACCAGCCGCTACGACAACCTGTTCCAGTGCTCCTTCCCCTATTCGATGGGATGGCACGGCGCGCCGTTCAACGGCGCCGACAATCGGCACTGGCAGCTGCACGCCCATTTCTACCCGCCGCTGCTGCGTTCAGCCAGCGTGCGCAAATTTATGGTCGGTTACGAGATGCTGGCAGAAACCCAGCGCGACCTGACCGCCGAACAGGCCGCAGAGCGTCTGCGCGCCGTCAGCGATATTCATTACCGTGAAGCCGGAGCCCAAGCATGAGCCTGAAACCGCTTACCCATTCCCTGTTTGCCGAACACTTCGGCTACGCGCCGGCGTTGACCATCCAGGCGCCGGGGCGAGTGAACCTGATCGGCGAGCACACCGATTACAACGACGGCTTCGTGCTGCCCTGTGCCATCGATTATCAAACCGTCATCGCCTGTGCCCAGCGCGATGACCGCCAGATCCGCGTACTCGCCGCCGATTATCAGAATCAGCTGGATCAATTCTCGCTCGACGCGCCGATCGTCAGCCATCCCGATCAGCGCTGGTCCGACTATGTACGCGGTGTGGTGAAGCACCTTCAGCGCCGCAACGCCGACTTCGGCGGCGCGGATCTGGTGATCGCCGGTAATGTGCCGCAAGGGGCGGGGCTCAGCTCCTCCGCCGCACTGGAAGTGGCGGTGGGCCAGGCGCTGCAGGCGCTCTATCAGTTGCCGCTGGACGGCGTCACGCTGGCGCTGAACGGCCAGGAGGCGGAGAACCAATTCGTCGGCTGCAACTGCGGCATTATGGACCAGCTGATCTCCGCGCTCGGCCGGCGCGACAGCGCTCTGCTGATCGACTGCCGCTCGCTGGAAACCCGTGCGGTGCCGATGCCCGACAACATCGCGGTGGTGATCGTCAACTCCAATGTGCAACGCGGGCTGGTGGACAGCGAATACAACACCCGCCGCAAACAGTGCGAAGAAGCGGCGCGTTTCTTCGGCGTCAAGGCGCTGCGCGACGTCAGCCCCGAACAGTTTGAGGCGCGTCAGCACCAGCTCGATCCGTTGGTGGCCAAACGCGCGCGCCATGTCATCAGCGAGAACGCCCGCACGCTGGCGGCGGCCGAAGCGCTGGCGGCCGGCGATCTGCAGCGCATGGGCCGGCTGATGGCGGAGTCGCACGCCTCGATGCGCGACGACTTTGAAATTACCGTGCCGCCGATCGATAAGCTGGTCGAGATCGTCAAAGCGACGATCGGCCCACGCGGCGGCGTGCGCATGACCGGCGGCGGCTTTGGCGGCTGCATCGTCGCACTGATGCCGCAAGATCTCGTGGAGACGGTGCGTGCCGCCGTGGCGCACGAGTATACGCGGCAAACCGATGGATTGCGGGAAACGTTCTACGTCTGCCAGGCTTCGCAAGGTGCCGGCCTATGCTGACGTCAATGACGGCAGTCGCACCCGATGGGCAGCCTTACCAGCTGACACAACTGCAAAACGCCGGCGGCATGACGGTGACGCTGATGGACTGGGGCGCCACCTGGCTGTCCGCCGTCTTGCCGCTCAAATCCGGTGAAAGGCGCGAGCTGCTGCTTGGATGCCGCAGCCCAGCGGACTACCAACGCCAGAGTGCCTATTTGGGTGCTACCGTCGGCCGCTACGCCAACCGTATCGCCAACGCCAGTCTGCCTATCGACGGGAAACCCCATGCGCTGATCGCCAATCAGGGCGCCCACCAGCTGCACGGCGGCCCCGACGGTTTCCATGCCCGCCGCTGGCGCCGGGTACAGCATGATGCGCAGCAGGTCTGCTATGCACTGCACTCGGCGGATGGCGATCAGGGCTTTCCCGGTAATCTCGAGGTGCAGGTTTGCTATCATCTGACCCACGACAATCGCCTGGAAATCAGCTATCTGGCACGGGTTGACCGCCCCTGCCCGGTCAACCTGACCAACCACGCCTATTTCAATCTGGACAGCGCCGACACAGACAGTGACGCCCGCGCCCAGCGCCTGCAGTTGTTCGCCGATCGCTATCTGCCCGTCGATTCCGAGGGCATTCCCTGCGCCGAGCTGACGCCGGTGGACGACAGCGGCATGGATTTTCGCCAGCCGAAAACGCTGCTGCAGGATTTTCTGCGCGACCGCGACCAGCAACGGGTGAAAGGCTACGATCACGCTTTCCTGCTGCACCGCACCTGCGGCGCGTTGGAGAGCCCGGCGGCCCATTTGTGGTCCGCCGACGGGCAAGTTCAGATGAGCGTATTCACCGATGCACCCGCGCTGCAACTCTACAGCGGCAATTACCTGGCGGGCACGCCCGCGCGCAGTGGCGGTAGCTACGCCAATCATGCCGGTGTGGCGCTGGAAAGCGAATTTTTACCGGACAGCCCGCACCATCCGGAGTGGCCGCAGCCGAACTGCTGGCTGCAACCGGGGAGCTACTACCGCAGCGCCACGCATTATCAGTTTTATCCTATCTGACCCGCCACGCCCCTTGCCATGCGGCCGGGGGCGATTTGTTATAAATGCTTACCTTTTAGCGCTCTCCCCCCGCCGGAGCTCACCTTTCCTTATTCCAAAGTGCGCACTACACTCAGGCTACCGTGATAAGCACAACGCCTTGTGCAACGTCACAATTTTCGGCCGATGGCGGCCAATCAATAGCTGAAGGAACACCTATGCGTCTGATTACTGCACTTCCATTGCTGGCGGGCTTAATGCTGAGCACCAATCTGATGGCGGCCGACGCGACGACGGCGACGAAAACGCCTTCGCCGGCGCAGACGGCCCAGCAGAAACGCATGACCGATTGTAACCAACAGGCATCCACCAAGTCGCTGAAAGGTGCGGATCGCTCCACCTTTATGAGCACCTGCCTGAAATCCGAAGGCACTGCCGCGACGGGCAAAACCCTGACGCCGCAGCAGCAGAAAATGAAAACCTGCAACGCCGACGCCAAGACCAAGAATCTGAAGGGCGACGCGCGTAAAACCTTCATGAGCAACTGCCTGAAAAAATCGGCCTGATTTGCCCCACGCCACGGCGCGGCCAAAGCGATTTCGGCGCGCCGTTTCTCCCTCCCAGCGCCAGCCTGAACGATTCAGCTTTTTCCTTTCGCCAGCCCTTACTTTGCGGCAAGAAATTGGCTATGGTTAGACACTATCGATTGCCGAGCCCTGGCCCGCGGCAATATAATGATTTTCGTTATCATTGAAATGTCAGATTATTAAGGAGTTAAGCTATGGCTGTAACTAAGCTGGTTCTGGTGCGTCACGGCGAAAGCCAGTGGAACCAAGAAAACCGCTTCACCGGTTGGTATGATGTTGATCTGTCCGACAAGGGCCGCACCGAAGCGAAAGCAGCAGGCAAGCTGTTGAAAGAAGAAGGTTTCACTTTCGACTTCGCTTACACCTCCGTACTGAAGCGCGCGATCCACACCCTGTGGAACATCCTCGACGAGCTGGATCAGGCCTGGTTGCCGACCGAAAAATCCTGGAAGCTGAACGAACGTCACTACGGCGCGCTGCAGGGTCTGAACAAAGCGGAAACCGCTGAAAAATACGGCGACGAGCAGGTGAAACAATGGCGTCGCGGCTTCGCGGTGACCCCACCAGAACTGACCAAAGAAGACGAACGTTACCCTGGCCACGATCCGCGCTACGCCTCTCTGACCGAGCAAGAGCTGCCGCTGACCGAAAGCCTGGCGCTGACCATCGATCGCGTTATCCCTTACTGGGACGAAGAGATCCTGCCACGCATCAAGAGCGGCGAGCGCGTGATCGTTGCGGCGCACGGCAACTCGCTGCGCGCACTGGTGAAATACCTGGATAACCTGAGCGAAGACGAAATCCTCGAACTGAACATCCCAACTGGCGTGCCGTTGGTATATGAATTCGACGAGAACTTCAAACCGACCAAACGTTACTACCTGGGTAACGCCGACGAGATCGCTGCAAAAGCGGCGGCCGTGGCAAACCAGGGTAAAGCGAAGTAATTTCGCCCGTTAACGAGAAAGCCCCCGGTGAAAACCGGGGGCTTTTTTTATTGCTGTCGCGGCTGCTGCGCCATCGCCTCATTCACCGCCTCCAGCCGTTCTTGCATCGCCGGATGGGTGCTGAGCCAGGCCGGCAGCGTCCAGCCATCAGCCGTTTCACGTTCAGGCGCCTGCGCCAACGCACGGTAGATCGCCGCCATCTCCGCCAGCGAACGCCCCTGGCGCTGCATTTGCGCAATGGCGAACGCATCCGCCTCGCGCTCCATCCCGCGGGAAAACTGCATCTCATTCACGAAGGACGCAGACTGCAGCAGTGTGTCGCCGATGCCACTGACGTCGCCGGTCATCCACATCAGCGTCAACGCCACCAGTGACGAACGCACCAGCATGCGCATCGGGTGGCGATGAGCGTGGTGCCCCATCTCATGCAACATGACTGCCGCCAGGGCGTCGTCGTTTTTCGATAGGGCGACCAGACTATCGCTGAGTACCAGCGTGCCATCTGGCAACATAAAGGCGTTCGGCGCACCAGGCACCGCCATCAGTTTCAGCGACAGCGGTGTGCGCTCCTCACGCATCTCGGCCGGCATCACCTGCCGGAACAGCCGCTGCAACGCCTGCTGCCGCTCGGCCGGCAATGCCGAGGGCTCGAAACCGCTCTGGCTCAAGAACGTCTGCGTATGTTCGCCCAGCGTCTGTTCCACCGACGTGGGGATACGCATGGCGATCTCGCTGCTCGCCCACGGCAATACCACATATACGTAAGCCACGACCGTGAACAGCGTCATCAGCAGCGCCAGGGCGACGCCGCGTTTATGGCGTTCCAGGCGATGCACCCAACCCGGCGAACGGCGCTGATAGAACCAACGACGAAAGGCCGCGTCGTCATCCGGCACAAAGCGCGCGCCGTCGCTGAAAGTCAGCGTCAGTGGAATATTGCCCAACGCAGCAGAGACGGTGATGTCCGCCAATGGGATATAGCGCTGCTCATCCTGCCGCTGCAGCGTCACGCCCTCGCCGCTTTCGTTCACCAGCAGGCGGGCCGCTTCACGTGCGGCCCGCCCCGGCAACTGATAGGCGCCCTCGAGGATCATTGGCGCCTCAGAAACTGCCGCCCAGATCCAGCGCCTGTACCGCTTCTTCGGCCACCGCGCTGTTGGCCGTTTCCTGATGCGCCGCGATGTCCAGCAACGCCAGATCGCCTTCGACCGACGTACACTCCGCCAGATAACGGGCGTGACGCACTTCCGCCACCGGTACGGCGAAACCGAACGAGAACAGCGTGATCAGGGTATTGGTGATCAACAGTCCCATATACGGCAGCGTTTGCATGGAAGAACGCAGTTTGATGCTGCCGTTCAGCGTCGCCTGGTTAAACAGATAGTTGCGTTGTGCGACGATCTGATAGCTGCCGGAAATCAAGGCGCCAATCAGCAATATCACCATCATCAGCAGCAAACTGCCAATATTCTCCAGCACCAGCAAATCGGCGGTTTCATCCGTCAACATACCCATTAATACCATTTGGTACAGTGACAGGATAAACGACCCCATACACACCAGCGCAGCCAACATGAACGGCAGGAAAATGAGCAGGCCGATCAAGGCAAATTTGATGAAGGCCGACTTTTTCAGCTCGGCAATAAACGGCGTGCGGCCGAAGAACAGATTATTGACGTACAGATCGTGCTGCAGCGCGCTAATAATACCGTTGACGGCAGCAAATGCCGGCACGGCCAACATCAGCGTTAACACCACCATCAGGCTGATGGCGTTGATGCTGCCTAAGCCGCTGCCAATGCTGAGCAAAATGATTAAGGCGACATAAAGCCCAATAATCAGTAATAGCGGGCAGAACAGTAACGCCCAATAAGCGCGTCCGGTGCGGCAGACATAATTAAAACGCACGCCGCGATAGCTCGACATAATCGCATTGTAGCGCCAGCTGCGAATAACGATCCACGGCAGCAGGGCCAGCAGTACCAGTAAAGCCAGCAGCCCCAGCAGCGGCATTACCGCTAACAGGATATAAAACACGATGATGCCGCCGATCACCAACAGCCGCCCTTTCAGAATTTGCAGCGGTTGCGCATGGTAATCGAAACGATCGCCGTCCAATTCCGTGTTGCCGTAAAAATAGCGACGACGACGTACTGTCGCCCAGGCGGAATAGATACCCAGGGTCACGATGGTCAATAATGCGTTGACCAACCAAATCGCGAAGTACTCACCACCTTTCCCATGGAATTTAAGCCGGTGCAGCCCCAGCGGCTGCGAGGTATTGCTTGTCATAATTCTTTCATCCTGAAAGTAATAGGTCATACCACCCCCGCTTATTCGTTATGCGCGGTTTGTGGAATAAAAAAGCGTCTTATATAAGCACAATGCCACGAGCAGTGACAATTATTCTTTTATTAAATAGGAATAGTGCGAAGGTGGTCGCTTAATGATTTAATTGGCCTATTAATTGTAAGCCTTAAATTAGCGGGATAGATATAGAGAAGTGCAATGATAAGGAGTAAACAAGGGCCCGCTGCCGGACCCTGTTCATTTTTGCGATTATCCGCGGCGCGCTTTCACCGCCGCCGCCAGATCGCGCAGCACGGTTTCGGTGTCCTGCCAGCCGATGCAGCCGTCGGTCACGCTCTTGCCATAAACCAGCGGTTCGCCGCTTTCGAGGTTCTGGTTGCCTTCGACCAGGTGACTCTCAATCATCACGCCGATAATCGCTTTTTCACCGCCGCTAATCTGCCCGCAAACGTCAGCGCTCACGTCCATCTGTTTTTTGAACTGTTTGCTGCTGTTGGCATGGCTGAAGTCGATCATCACCTGCGCCGGCAGCCCGGCTTTGCTCAGGCCGGCTTTGACGTCTTTCACGTGCGCCGCACTGTAATTCGGCTCCTTGCCGCCGCGCAGGATAATGTGGCAGTCGCCGTTGCCGCTGGTGTTAACGATCGCCGAATGGCCCCACTTGGTCACCGACAGGAAGCAGTGCGGCGCACCGGCGGCGTTAATGGCGTCGATCGCCACTTTGATGGTGCCGTCGGTGCCGTTCTTGAAGCCGACCGGACAAGAGAGGCCTGAGGCCAGCTCGCGGTGAACCTGCGATTCCGTGGTGCGCGCGCCGATGGCGCCCCAGCTCATCAGATCCGCCAGGTACTGCGGCGTGATCATGTCGAGGAATTCCCCGGCGGCCGGCAGGCCGCTGTCGTTGATCTCCACCAGCAGCTTGCGCGCCAGACGCAAACCGTCGTTGATGTTGAAGCTGTTGTCCATCTGCGGATCGTTGATTAGGCCTTTCCAGCCCACGGTGGTGCGCGGTTTTTCGAAGTATACGCGCATCACTACTTCCAGCTCGCCCTTCAGTTCTTCACGCAGCGCCAGCAGACGCTCTGCGTACTCTTTGGCGGCTTTCGTGTCATGGATAGAGCAAGGGCCAATCACCACCAGCAGGCGATCGTCGCTGCCGCGGAGGATATTGTGAATTGCGCTGCGGGCCTGGGACACCGTCTTTGCTGCGCGTTCAGTGGCCGGGAATTTCTCCAGCAGAGCCACTGGCGGCAGGAGTTCCTTAATATCATTAATGCGTAAATCGTCGTTTTGGTAATTCATAGCTTTTCCATTCGGTATCGAGGGGTATTTCGCAGTGCGTAACGGTGTAGATCCAAACAATCTAGCCTGTGGGAATGGCGCTGTAAATCACCTTTACCCCCCTCCTCTGGAACCGCCAAATTAACAGCAGATTGTGCTGTTTCATCAGGGGAGCGCAGAGCCTCCTTTTTCGCTATGCTAGCGATAGGAATATAAAGTGACACGAGTTGAACATGCCCTCTCTGTTATTAGTTGATGACCACCCGGTGGTTCATGTCGCACTGGAAGCGGCGCTAATGAAATCATCCCGCACCTACCGTCTGCAGGCAGCGCAGGACGACATTCAGGCGCTGGCCCTGTTGGCTGGGGCCACTTTCGGCCTGGTGATCCTGGATATCGGTCTGCCGCAGGTCGACGGGCTGCAGCTGTTGAAAAAAATCCGTCGTCGCTACCCGCAGCAGCCGATCCTGATCTATACCGCGCAGGAAGCCGAGGTCTATGCGCGTATGGCGCATGCCGCCGGTGCCAACGGTTTCGTCAATAAAGGCAGCTCTCTGGCACAGCTGGTGCAGGCGATCGAGCAAGTGCTGGACGGTGAAACCAGCTTCCCCGCCGCCGCGCTGGCGGAAGAGGCGCCGACGGCGGAAGGCGGGCTGCTCACCCCCAAGGAACTCGAGGTGCTGGGCTTGCTGAGCCAGGGGTTGTCCAACCTGCAGATCGCCGATCGGCTGCACATCAGCAACAAGACCGTCAGCACGCACAAGAAAAACATCCAGCGCAAAACCGGCGCCGGCAACCTGCTGGAGCTGGTGGCGGTGTTTAAAGAGTTGGCGCCATGATGCGCCGCGCCCTGCTGCTGCTGCTCCTGTGGTGCGGTCTGGCGCAGGCGGCGGAGCCGGTGCGCTACCAGCTGGTCAGCAACCTGAATACGCCCGAGAACATGCTGATCGTCGGCGAGAAAAACCCTTGGCGCGACCGTATGCTGCGCGTCGGTATCATCAGCGAGAACACCAGCCCGTACAACATCATCGTGGACGACGATCTGTATGGGCTGAACGCCGACTACCTCGGCTATATCCAGCAGGTGACCGGTATTCGCTTCGCCATTTACGGCTTTGCCGATCTGAAGCAGCTGGAGCAGGCGCTGCACGACGGCAAGATCGATCTGCTGTACGGCATCCCGCAGAGTGAAGCGCTGCACGGATTGGCGCTCTCTCAGCCCTACTACGTCAGCAACTTGCGCGTATTGCGCGATCGCAGCAACGATCGACCGGTAATGCTCAATTCCGCCAACGCCCGCGTCGCGATCGGCGCCCTGACCGATATGCAGTCCGGCGGCGCTTTGCAAGCGGTCGCGTCGCAGATCCAGCGCTATGACAACAATCTGCAGGCGGTTTACTCGCTGCTCAACGGCAGCAGCGACTACTTTATTGCCGATGAGGCCAGCGCCAGCTTTATCATCGACCAGCTGCAGCTCGGTCAGCTCTATCAGATTGAAAGCAATGAGAACCTGGGCAACCTGTCCTTCGTGTTCGCCGCCGCCGACTCACGGCTGATAGACACGCTGGACACCGCCATCGCCGACGCGCCGATGGAGCTGATGAATGCCCTGCAGAGCCGCTGGAGTAAAAAGATCCCCAGCTACCTCGACACCGGCAATGCCGATCTGACGACGATGGAGAAGAATTGGGTGGCGAGCCACCGCGTGGTTTACTACGCCGCCATCGAGAACAACTTCCCGTTCGCCTACCGCGGCTCCGACGGCCAGCCGCGCGGCTACGCCATCGACATTCTCAACATCATCGCACAAAACACCGGGCTGCGTTTTGCGCCGCTGTGGGCACGCAACGCCGAGCAGGCCGATCGGTTGGTGCAATCCGGCCAGGCCAGCTTCCGTGCCGCCCTGCCGCTGGCTCGCGGCGTCAAGGCGCGCTACGGTGCCAGCATGCCGATCCATCGTTCGCTGTGGGGCGTTTACGTCGGCCAGCATGCCAACGGCATTTCCACCTGGAGCGATCTGACCGGTAAGCGCATCGGCGTGCTGCAGGGCGACTTGGCGCAGGGGCTGGTGCCGGAACAGGAACAGACCATCAGCTTCGACGACAGCAAATCCATGTACGACGCGCTGGCCAACGGCCAGCTGGATGCCTTGGTGGATAACGTCATCTCCGCCAACTTTTTGGCGCTGTCGCGCTATTCCGGCGCCATCAAGCTGGCCTTTGCCGCCAACAACATCCCCTATCCGGTAGCCTTCGGCGTGCGCCGCGATCAACCTCTTCTGTTGGCAATCCTCGATAAGAACCTGATGCAGATCCCGGCGGACACCCTGCAATCGCTGCGCGACGAGTGGATCGTCGATCGCAGCAACCTGATCGACGCCGTGAACGACAACCGCATGCCGCCGCAGACCACCTGGCTGCTGGCACTGCTGGCCGCCGCCACCGTGTTGCTGCTGGCGCTGACGCTGCGCCGTTTCATGCTGCAGCGCCGTGAAAAACGCGAACGCGAAGAGCTCGAACACGCGCGCCGCCGCGCCGAAGCGGAAAACCGCATGAAGAGCAAATTCCTCGCCACCGTCAGCCACGAGCTGCGCACGCCGATGCACGCCATCCTCGGCCTGCTGGAGCTGGAGCTCAAACACCAACCCGCGCCGGAAAGCCTGCCGGTGATTTACAGCTCAGCCTCTTCGCTGCTCAACCTGCTCAACGACCTGCAGGATCACGCCCGACTGGAAACCGGTTCGCTGACGCTGGCACCGAAACCGGTAGCGCTGCGCCCTTGGGTGGCGCGTATCGACGCCCTCTACCGGCCGCTGATCGGCGAACGGCCGTTGACGCTGAGCGTGGTGGCGGATCCGGCGCTGCCTGAGGCGGTGATTATTGATGGTGAGCGTTTACTTCAGGTAGCTAACAACCTGATAAACAACGCGATAAAGTTTACGCCGCGCGGCACTATTCAGGTCGAGATCGGCTGGCGCGCGCAGGATGAGCGGCAGGGGGAATTGCGATTAACGGTGAACGACAGCGGCTGCGGCATCGCCGCCGATGAGATAGGCAAGCTGTTCCAACCGTTTTACCGTGCGCGCGGCGCGCAACGCATCTCGGTGCAAGGCACCGGTTTGGGGCTGTCTATCTGCAAAGAGATCGTCGAACAAATGGGCGGCCGCATTGAGCTGCAATCGCAGCCGGGCATCGGCACCCGCGTCGAGGTCACGATACCGGTCGAGCTAAGCGGCGCGGCGCCGGCTGTCGCCTCGGAAGAACACACCTTTGCTCTGCCGCCTTCCGCCTTGCGCACCGCGCTGATCGACGATCACCCCACCAACCTGTTGCTGATGGAACGCCAGCTGCGCCACTTCGGGCTGCAGCCCGCGCGGTTTGAACAAGGCTATGCGTTGTTGAAGGCCCAGCGCCGGCAACCGTTCGATCTGCTGTTTATCGACTATAACATGCCACGGCCGGACGGCCTGACGCTGGCCAGGCTGATCCGCCGCGACGAACAACGGTTGCAGCGACAACCTTGCCGCATTGTGCTCTGTTCGGCGGACGTGCAGGAGTTTACTCGCATTCCGCCGGGGTTGGTGGCGATCGATCACTTCCTGACCAAACCGATTTCACTGGCGGCGATCGGCCAGGTATTGGCTCAGCAACCGCAGGTTCAGGAAGAAAAGTCAGTCCTTACTGACCTGCGACAAACGCTGGCCGAAATGGCGGGTGGCGATCGCGCCATGGTACAGCGGTTGGCGCAGACGCTCAGCGATACGCTGCAGCAAGACCGGCAGCGGCTCGCGGATGCCGTCGCTGCAAGCGACTGGCCGCGCCTGGAGCAGGCGGCGCACCGCATCAAAGGCAGCCTGCTGATGCTGCAGCTGCCGGAAGCCGCGCAGCTGTGCCAGCAACTGGTAGAAACCGCACGTCGGGGCGAGTTTGCTGCCGCCGCTTATACTAAATTAAAGGCGTTAATGGCGCAGATAGTGCCGGAGCTGGACGCTCTGCTCGCCGCCGCCCCCTCTTTCGCAATGCATAAGGATGAATAATGTCGGACACTCCACACATACACCTGCCGAAAGACAGTAATAGTAAACGCCTACTGACCGCTTTTTTAGTCACCGCAGTCTTCATGGTGGCCGAAGTGGTCGGCGGCCTGTTGTCCGGCTCGCTGGCGCTGTTGGCCGATGCCGGCCACATGCTGACCGATGCCGCCGCGCTGCTGGTGGCACTGATGGCGGTACACTTCTCCCAGCGCAAGCCCAACGCGCGCCACACCTTCGGCTATCTGCGCCTGACCACCCTGGCGGCCTTCCTCAACGCTGCGGCGCTGCTGGTGATCGTGGTATTCATCCTGTGGGAGGCGATACGGCGTTTCTTCGAACCGCAGCCGGTGATGGGTACCCCAATGCTGATCATCGCCATAGCGGGGCTGCTGGCGAACCTGTTCGCCTTCTGGCTGCTCCATCGCGGCAGTGAAGAGAAGAATATCAACGTGCGCGCCGCCGCACTGCATGTGCTGGGCGACCTGCTCGGTTCAGTGGGCGCCATCGTCGCCGCCATCGTCATTCTTGCCACCGGCTGGACCCCGATTGATCCGATCCTGTCTGTGCTGGTCTCCTGTCTGGTGCTGCGCAGCGCCTGGCGGCTGCTGAAGGAGAGTTTCCACGAGCTGTTGGAAGGCACGCCGCAGGAGGTCGATATCGCCAAGCTGCAAAAAGACCTGTGCCTGAATATCCCGGAAGTGCGCAACATCCATCACGTGCATGTCTGGCAGATCGGCGAACAGAAGCTGATGACGCTGCATGCGCAGGTGATCCCGCCGCATGACCACGATGGGTTGTTGCAACGCATTCAGGCTTATCTGTTGGAACACTACAAGATTGGCCACGTGACCATTCAAATGGAGTACCAGCACTGCGAAACGCCGGACTGCGGTATTAACCGGGCGCCGGAGCCGAGTGAACACTCACATGCCGAAGCGCACTCCCATCTGGGACATCGCCACTAAGCCAAGAGGGCGCCACCACGGCGCCCTCTGCATTGTTACGGTGCGGAAGAGAGCGGGTTGGAACGGTTGCGCCCGGCGCTCTTGATCCACAACCAAGAGCCGTTCAGGGCGATCAGCGTCAGAATGACGTATTCCAGCGCCATCGCGTACACGCCCTGGTAGGCGAAGATCGCCACGCTGATGACATCGATAACCACCCACAGCAGCCAGTTTTCCACGTATTTGCGCGTCATCAGAATCATCGCCACGATGGAGAGCACCATCATCGCCGAATCCCAGAACGGGAACGCGTCCGGCTGCAGCTCAGGCATCCGGACGTTCAGTCCCAGCCCTTGCATCACCGTTACCGCAACCTGCGTCAACCAAGCGAATACGCGGTCGATATTGAAGGTCATCAGGCCGATACCGATAACGCAGACCGCCGCCCAGGCCAACGCCTTCGGCAGCGGCAGCCAGCGGATCTGCAGTTCAGCCTGATTATCCTGGGTTTGTCGGCTCCAGGCATACCAACCGTAAATGTTGGCGCCGAAAAAGAACAGCTGCAGCAGCAGGCTGGCGTACAGCTGGATCTGGAAGAAAATCACCGCGAACAGCGTGACGTTGATCAGGCCGAACAGGTAGTTGATGATTTTTTCCTTGCTGGCGTACCAGATGCACAGCAACCCGAATAACGTGCCGATGGCTTCGATCCACGACAGATCGTAACCGCCCGCGCCAAGCGGAATATGCACCAGAATATTGCTGGTACTGAAGAAACTCATGAGGTCATCCTTTTGAACGGTTAAGCGTTGCCTTTAACCTGCATCTTAAGCTGAGCGGCGAAATCCAGCATGCGGTTCAGCGGCACCAGCGCCTTCTCGCGTAGCGCGGCGTCCACATGAATTTCATGCTGCGCTCCCCCCTGCTCCAGCCCTTCGGCAATCGCCTTCAGGCCATTCATCGCCATCCACGGGCAATGCGCGCAACTGCGGCAGGTCGCCCCTTCTCCGGCGGTCGGTGCCTCGAACAGCTCCTTTTCCGGACAGGCCTGCTGCATCTTATAAAAGATACCGCGATCGGTGGCGACAATCAGCTGTTGATGCGGCAATGTTTTCGCCGCCTGAATCAGTTGGCTGGTAGACCCCACCGCATCCGCCAGCTCGACCACCGCCTGAGGCGATTCGGGATGCACCAGGATGGCCGCCTGCGGATAAAGCGCCTTCATGCGCCGCAGCGCCTGAGTCTTAAACTCGTCATGCACAATGCAGGCGCCTTGCCAGCACAGCACGTCGGCACCGGTCTGCTTTTGCACGTAGCTGCCCAGATGGCGATCCGGTGCCCAAATGATCTTCTCGCCCAGGCTGTCCAGGTGTTCAATCAGCTCAACGGCGATGCTGGAAGTGACCACCCAGTCGGCGCGCGCTTTGACCGCCGCCGAGGTGTTCGCATAGACCACCACGGTGCGATCGGGATGGCTGTCGCAAAACGCATGAAATTCCTCTTCCGGGCAGCCCAGATCCAGCGAACATTCGGCAAACAGCGTCGGCATCAGCACCTGCTTTTCCGGGCTGAGGATCTTGGCGGTTTCTCCCATGAAGCGTACGCCGGCCACCAACAGCGTGGAAGCCGGATGGGCGCTGCCGAAGCGCGCCATTTCCAGCGAATCCGCCACGCAGCCGCCGGTTTCTTCCGCCAGCGCCTGGATTTCCGGATCGGTATAATAGTGGGCGACCATCACCGCATTGCGCTGCTTGAGCAGGGTTTTGATCTTCTCGCGATAAAAGGCTTTTTCGGCTACGTCCAGCGGTACCGGTTTAGGCGGGAAGGGATACACCGCCGCGTTGACATCAAACATTTCACTCATCGCTGCAATCTCATGCTAGGCTGGGCGCCTGCCGCGTGAATATCGCCTGCCGCAACGCCCTTCGTTTTATATACTAAACAAAATACCTAAAACTGCGCGAAAAGTCCGCTGATATTTTCATATTTGCGCACTTAGTGTTTAATGGATTAAAAACACAGACATTAACCTCACAGAACACAACGGATAATGGCTTGGTAAGGGTTTATTACGTACAGATAAGAGCGGGATGCTGATCGGTGCGGTGTTGAAACGAGAAAGCACCAATGTAGATTACGGTGCTGCAGATGCGAAAAAAGCGCCAAAAGGCGCTTTTCTCTGAATTGGTGGGTCGTGCAGGATAACTCGGCCTTTGGCCTCGCCCTTGCGGGCCATCACCGGAGTGATGTTGTCTCGCTTCGCGAGACTCGAACCTTTAAGGTTCTCATCCTTTACGATTCTCTATCGCAGCCATTCTTAAAGAATGGTGGGTCGTGCAGGATTCGAACCTGCGACCAATTGATTAAAAGTCAACTGCTCTACCAACTGAGCTAACGACCCGCAGTGTGGTGGGTGATGACGGGCTCGAACCGCCGACCCCCTCCGTGTAAAGGAGATGCTCTACCAACTGAGCTAATCACCCACTGCTGTGGTACTGCTATTTTTCACTCTCAAAGAGTGGTGGGTCGTGCAGGATTCGAACCTGCGACCAATTGATTAAAAGTCAACTGCTCTACCAACTGAGCTAACGACCCACTGATGTGGTTTACTGCTGATGGCGAATAGGCTATTGGACCGACTCGCGGAAAACAAGGATGGGGATGTTCAGGACAACTCGACGGGTACTCGACTCGGACCTTTACTTTGCCACATCAAACCGATTCTGAAGCTGCCATTCTTAAAGAATGGTGGGTCGTGCAGGATTCGAACCTGCGACCAATTGATTAAAAGTCAACTGCTCTACCAACTGAGCTAACGACCCATAACAGTGGTGGGTGATGACGGGCTCGAACCGCCGACCCCCTCCGTGTAAAGGAGATGCTCTACCAACTGAGCTAATCACCCACTGTTGTGGTTACTGCTACTTCAGAAATTGGTGGGTCGTGCAGGATGACTCGGCCTTTGGCCTCGCCCTAACGGGCCATCACTTCGTGATGTTATCCTTCCCGATTCCACTTCATTTCTTGCTTCAAAATTGGTGGGTCGTGCAGGATTCGAACCTGCGACCAATTGATTAAAAGTCAACTGCTCTACCAACTGAGCTAACGACCCAATTTCCCTGCCGCTTTAACATCTTGCAAGATGTCTTGGCAACGGCGGCATATATTACTAATTTATCTTGGCAGCGCAACCTAAATTTTTTACTGATACGTTCAACTGCTTGTTCTTCACGCGAATGAGCCCAGAAATCGGTCAAATAGACTAACTTCTGGGCTCATTTTTCTGACTGTTAACCGCCTACGCGACTTTTCGCCTGTTTGGCCGCCGCACTGGTTGGGTACTGTTTAATCACCTGCTGGAACACGGCTTTGGCTTTATCGGCCTGCCCTTTCTCCTGCATGATGATGCCCACCTTGTACATGGCGTCCGGCGCCTTCGGTGATTTAGCGTAATTCTTCACCACCACCGCAAAATAGTAGGCCGCGTCGTCTTTTTTACCCTTGTTGTAGAACAACTGCCCCAGCCAATAGTTGGCATTGGGCTGGTAGGTAGACTTCGGATACTGTTTTACGAAGGACTGAAAGGCGGAAATCGCCTGGTCATACTGTTTTTTTTCCAGCGCCAGAGAAACAGCGGCGTTGTAGTCACTGTTCTCATCACCGCCGCTCGGCGTTGCAGAAGCGGCTGCAGGAGCGCTGCCGCCCGCATCGGAAGATGCGCCTGCGGTAGCCCCACCGGCAGCACCCGCGGCCGCAGAAGCGCTCTGAGCGCCGCCCTGGCTGAGGCTATCCATCTGCTGATAGATTTGCTTTTGGCGTTCAACCACCTGATTCAACTGATACTGGCTTTCCTGGATTTGCCCACGGAGAGAATCAATGTCGCGTTGGTTATCAGAGAGTTGCTGCTGGAGTTGGTTTAAAAGCTGGCCTTGAGCATTGCTGATGCGCTCAAGCGAGGTGACGCGGTCTTCGACCGAGCCGGAGCCGACATTACTGATTGGCGCTTGGGCAGTAGCGGCCCAGGGGGCCGCTACGCCAACCAGTAACGACAGACTCAACAGGTGACGTCTGAAGTTACTGTTCATGCGATTCTCTTAGTAAACCAGAACGGCACGACGGTTTTTAGCATAAGCCGCTTCGTCGTGGCCCAGTACTGCTGGTTTTTCTTTACCGTAAGAAACGATAGAGATCTGGTCAGCGGAAACGCCTTTACCCTGCAGGTACATTTTAACGGCGTTAGCACGGCGCTCACCCAGAGCGATGTTGTATTCCGGCGTGCCGCGTTCGTCAGCGTGGCCTTCAACAGTCACTTTGTAAGACGGGTTGTTACGCAGGAATGCAGCGTGCGCGTCCAGCATCTGAGCGAATTCGGAGCTTACGTCATACTTGTCCAGGCCGAAGTAAACGATGTTGTTCTTCTGCAGTTCTTGCATCTGCAGACGAGCTTGTTCTTCGGAAGACAGGTTGCTGCTGCCGTTTTCCATACCAGTGCCAGCGCCCATACCAGATTGGTCGTTGTTTGCGCTTTTGTTAGAACTACAAGCTGCTACAGCCAGAACTGGCAGTGCCAGCAGAAGCCCTTTCAGCACTTTGTTCAGTTGCATTTCTTTGATCCTTTTATAGTTTGCCATACATATTTACACATGCATCACAGATACGGCGACCAGGCAGGGAATTTGACCTGTCCATCAGTTGCCGGAAGACGCGCTTTGAAACGCCCATCAGTTGACACCAACTGCAACACGGAGCCCATACCTTGCGTGGAGCTATAGATCACCATGGTGCCGTTTGGCGCAATACTAGGCGTTTCATCCAGGAAGGTGCCGGTCAAAACCTGAACGGCGCCCGATCCAAGATCTTGTTTGGCGATGTGTTGTGCACCACTGTTGGTGCTCACCATCACCAGGAATTTACCATCGGAGCTGACTTCAGAATCCTGGTTCTGAGAGCCTTCCCACGTCAGACGTTGTGCGGCACCGCCGCTGGCGCTGATTTTATAAATCTGTGGACGCCCGCCCTGGTCGGAGGTAAACGCCAGAGACTGGCCATCCGGGAACCAGGTCGGTTCGGTATTGTTGTTGCGCCCATCGGTCAGCTGCGTGATCTGGCCGGATCCGAGGTTCATCACGTACAGGTTCAGGCTGCCGCTCTTGGACAGCGCGAACGCCAGCTTGCTGCCGTCCGGCGAGAACGCCGGCGCACCGTTGTGGCGCGGGAACGAGGCGATCTGGCGGATAGCGCCGTTAGCCAGGGTCTGCACCACCAGCGCGGAACGGCCGCTCTCGAAGGTCACGTAAGCCAGTTTGCTGCCGTCCGGCGACCAGGCCGGCGACATCAGCGGCTCAGGCGAACGGTGCACCGTGAATTGGTTGTAACCGTCGTAATCCGCTACGCGCAGCTCATACGGGAATTTCCCGCCGTTGGTCTGCACTACGTAGGCGATACGGGTACGGAACGCGCCCTTGATGCCGGTCAGCTTCTCGAACACTTCGTCGCTGGCGGTATGGGCAGAATAACGCAACCACTGTTTGGTCACTTTATACTGGTTCTGCGCCAATACGGTGCCCGGCGAACCCGAGGTGTCCACCAGCTGGTAGGAGATCAGGTAGCTGCCGTCTGCGCCAGGTTGAACCTGGCCGACAACCACGGCGTCGATGCCCAGCGCAGTCCAGGCCGCCGGCGTCACTTCAGACGCAGAGGTCGGTTGCTGCGGCATGCGCGCCACGTCGATCGGGTTGAATTTGCCGCTGTTGCGCAGATCCGCACCGACAATCTTGCCGATATCTTCCGGCGGCGTGCCTGGGCCCGCCCATTTAAACGGCACCACGCCAATCGGACGAGCGGAGTCGACCCCCTGGGTGATTTCAATGCGAACTTCCGCGTGCAGCACGGACGCCCACAGAATTAAAAAACCTAGCGCTACTCGAAATGCCTGCTTCATCTCATCTCCCTTATCCAGGCGGGATGCCTGCGATAAATTAGCAGAATTTTAACAAACCAACTTACGTAAAACTACATAATCCCTGTTGGTTACCTTAGTACATCCCTGTGATATTACTCAGCTCAAACAACCATTATTGCGGCTTGAACGTAAGGGGAGCATTCTTAAACACCTCATACACCGCCTGACTTGGCGGTTTCGGGATCCTCGCCTGTTTCGCTGCGGCTATCGCCGCCTGACACAGTGCCGGATCGCCCCCTTCAGATTTCACGTCTATCAGTAAACCGTCCGGCGCCAGCTTGATTCGCAGGTCACATTTACGGCCCTTGTACAGATCCGCATCGTAGAACTTGCTTTGAATCGCAGCGGTAATCTGGCCAAGATAGCCATTGATTTCCGCCCCGCTGGCGCCAGCCGTCTTGGCGTTGCCTTGCCCAGCCGGTTTGCCGTCGCCCTTCTGCTTACCGCCGCCTTTCGGCGCGTTCTTGCCGTCCGCCAGGCCGCCAAACAGATCGTCGACTTCCGCCGATTGCTTCGCGGCATCGGCAGCGGCCTTCTTCTTCTCTGCTGCAGCTTTTTTGGCTGCCGCAGCTTTCTCAGCGGCGGCGGCTTTCTTCTCTGCCTCAGCGGCAGCCTTCTTCTCGGCTTCCGCTGCGGCTTTTTTCTCGGCTTCAGCGGCCGCTTTCTTCTCCGCGGCCTCTGCGGCTTTTTGCTCTGCGGCGGCAGCCGCGGCTTTCTTCGCCTCTTCCGCCTGTTTCTTGGCGGCGGCAGCGGCGGCCGCTTCTTTTTTGGCTTCCGCTTCGGCTTTCTTCTGCGCGTCCGCCTGCGCCTTGGCTATCTTGTCCGCTTCGGCCTTCGCCTTGGCGGCAGCGGCTTCGGCGACTTTTTGTTGCTCTTTGGCCTTGGCGGCGGCAGCTTCCGCCGCTTTTTGCTGCTCGGCGGCCTGTTTCTGCTGCTCTGCCGCCTTCTGCTGTTGCTCCGCCTGCGTTTTAGCTTGCTGCGCCGCTTTCTCCTGCGCCGCCAAACGCTCTTTCTCCAGCTCTTTCAGGCGCTGCTGCTGCTCCGCCTGCTTCTGCTGAAGCTCTTCGGCCTGTTGCTCCGCTTTTTTCTGGCGCTGCTTCTCGGCACGCTGCGCATCGTTGCTCTGCTGCTGCTGGCGGTTGTACTGCTCCACCACGGCGCCGGGATCGACCATCACCGCGCCCACTACGGAACCGTCGCCACCGCCACCGGCGCTCATGTCGACCTTTTCCTGCAGCGATCCCCAAATCAGCAGGGCAATCAATATGAAGTGCAGAACGACCGAAACAATAACGGCGCGGTTCAGCTTATCGTTTTGCTCAGTTGCCTTTACCAAAATAGATTCCCAAAAACTGGTGTTGCTTATACGGGGTTCCTGGGCCGCAGCGCAGGAACCGGGTTGCCGTTCGCCTTACGGTCAGATCGGCTGGGTCATCAGCCCCACGGAAGCCACGCCCGCCTGATGGAGAATATTCAATGCCTTGATAATCTCATCGTAAGGGACTTCCTTCGCACCGCCGATCAAAAAGACCGTTTTCGGGTTAGCCGCCAAACGCGACTTGGCTTCGGCCGCGACTTGCTCTGGCGGCAGCAGCTCCATACGGTTGTGATCCACCACCAGGGTGTATTGACCTACGCCGGAAACCTCGAGGATCACCGGCGGATTGTCATCGCTGGACACCGTTTTGGAATCGGTGGCGTCCGGCAGGTCAACCTCCACGCTCTGCGTGATGATTGGCGCGGTTGCCATAAAGATCAGCAGCAGCACCAGCAACACGTCGAGCAGCGGAACGATGTTAATTTCGGACTTCAGCTCGCGCCGACTACGTCCACGTACTCTCGCCATGCTACCTCCTACTTATTTGCTGTCGCTGGAGAAGGCCTGACGATGCAGAATAGCGGTGAACTCTTCCATAAAGTTGTCGTAATTCTGCTCAAGCTTGTTGACGCGCTGGTTGAGACGGTTGTAGGCCATTACCGCCGGGATGGCAGCGAACAGACCGATCGCGGTGGCGATCAGCGCTTCGGCGATACCCGGCGCCACCATCTGCAGCGTGGCTTGCTTCACCGCGCCCAGCGCGATAAAGGCGTGCATGATCCCCCACACGGTGCCGAACAGGCCGATATACGGGCTGATCGAACCGACGGTGCCGAGGAACGGAATATGGGTTTCCAGCGTTTCCAGCTCGCGGTTCATCGAAATGCGCATCGCGCGCGACGCCCCTTCGATCACCGACTCCGGCGCATGGTTGTTGGCGCGGTGCAGGCGGGCGAACTCCTTGAACCCGGAATGGAAGATCTGCTCGGAACCGGTCAGGCTATCGCGACGCGCCTGACTTTCCTGGTACAGACGGGAAAGCTCGATACCGGACCAGAATTTGTCTTCAAAGGCTTCGGCGTCACGCGTCGCCGCATTGAGGATGCGGGTGCGCTGAATGATGATCGCCCAAGAGGCTACCGAGAAGCATATCAAAATCAACATGATAAGCTTAACCAGCAGGCTCGCCTTCAAGAATAAATCTAGGATGTTCATGTCAGTCACTGCTTAAACTCCGCGACAATAGACTTAGGAAGCGCTCTTGGCTTCATTTGGTGTGGATCAATACAGGCAATCAGAACATCTGCCTGGCTCAGTAGGGCCCCGTCAGAATTGACAATGCGTTGAGCAAACGTGAGAGAAGCCCCGCGCAGACAGGTGATTTCGCTCTGGACTTCCAGTTGCTCGTCGAGACGAGCCGGAGCCAGATAATCCACCGTCATGCGCCGGACGACAAAAGCGACTTGTTCACTGAGCAGCTGCTGTTGATGAAAGTTGTGCTGACGCAGCATCTCTGTGCGCGCTCTTTCAAAAAAGGCGACGTAGCGGGCGTGATAGACCACACCACTGGCATCGGTATCCTCGTAGTAAACGCGAACCGGCCATCGAAACAACGTATTACTCACTCTACTTCCCAGCAATGCAATTTAACGCTGCTACTATACGCAAGACGGATCGGGTTGGGAATGGGTTACAAGATGGGAATGAAAATAATTATGGGCCGTGAGGGCCCATAACGTGGGGACATCGGGGAGATTATAAAGAAACGTAAAGTAATCCTGCGCACAGGATCACAATTGCGGGAAGTGGCGCGAAAAAAGCGCGCCAGACGCTGCGCTGCGGGCGGAATCCAAAACCGTGGATCACCCCGGCGCACACCGCCCAAATCAGTAACAGTCCTTCCCAAATCTCCAACGAGCTGGTTTTGGCGGCGAAACGCGTCGGATCCCAGAACACGCACCCCGCCAAAATCAACGCCAGCACCAGGGAAAGGGCCCGGATCGGGCCCTTGTCAGTGACAGCGTACAGCTTGTCAATCACGGAAGAGCTCATCACTTACCGTCTTGTTGAGCTTTGGTCGCTTCGCTCTGCTCAAGCGCCAGCGCCGTGATGATGCCGAAGGCGCAGGCAAGAAGCGTTCCGAGAATCCAGGCAAAATACCACATGGTTTAGCTCCTTATCCTTAGTACAGCGAATGCTTGTTGTTTTCGATGTAGTTCTTGTCGAGACGACCGAACATTTTGTAGTACGACCAGCTGGTGTACGCCAAAACGATAGGTACGAAGATCGCCGCCACGACGGTCATCACTTTCAGCGTCAACAGGCTCGAGGTCGCGTCCCACATGGTCAGACTGACGTTAGGCACGGTGCTGGACGGCATCACGAACGGGAACATGGTGACCCCGGCAGTGAGGATGACGCAGGCGATGGTCAGCGACGAGGTGACGAACGCCAGCGCGCCTTTCTCCAGACGCGAGAACAGGATGGTGAACAACGGCAGCACCACGCCCAGCGCAGGCAATGCCCACAGCAGCGGATACTTGTTGAAGTTGATCAGCCATGCGCCGGCCTGATGCGCCACTTCTTTGCGCAGCGGGTTGGATTCCGCCATGGTATCCAGCGCCGAAGTGATCACGTAGCCATCGATGCCTTTAACAAGCCACACGCCCGCCAGCAGGAAGCACACCGCCATGATCAGCGTTGCAATTTGCGCCGCGGCGCGTGACCGCAGGTGGATCTCGCCGGTGGTACGCATCTGCAGGTAGGTCGCGCCCTGCGTGACCAGCATGGTCAGACTGACTACGCCAGCCAACAGACCGAACGGATTCAGCAATTGGAAGAAGTTGCCGGTGTAGAACAGGCGCAGGTACTCGTCCACATGGAACGGCACGCCCTGCAGCAGGTTGCCGAACGCCACGCCGAACACCAACGCAGGCACGAAGGAACCGATGAAGATGCCCCAGTCCCACATGTTGCGCCAGCGGCTGCTCTCCAGCTTGGAACGGTAGTCAAAACCGACCGGGCGGAAGAACAAGGCGGCCAGCACCAGGATCATGGCGACGTAGAAGCCGGAGAAGGCCGCTGCGTACACCATCGGCCAGGCGGCGAACAACGCGCCGCCGGCGGTGATCAGCCACACCTGGTTACCGTCCCAATGCGGGGCGATGGAGTTAATCATCACCCGGCGCTCGGTATCGGTTTTACCGATGATGCGCACCAGGATGCCGACGCCCATGTCGAAACCGTCGGTGACGGCGAAGCCGATCAGCAACACGCCAACCAGCACCCACCAGATAAATCGCAGTACTTCATAGTCAAACATACGTGGACTCCTGTTTAGCGCGCTTCCTGCACGGCGGCAGTCGGTTGTTCAAAGTGGTAGCGGCCGGTTTTCAGGCTGCTTGGACCCAGACGCGCAAACTTGAACATCAGGTACATTTCAGCCACCAGGAACAGGGTGTACAAGCCGCAAATCAGCCCCATCGAGAACAGAATGTCGCCCGCGGTCAGCGAAGAGTTGGCGACTGCGGTCGGCAGCACCTCACCAATCGCCCACGGTTGACGGCCGTATTCTGCTACGAACCAGCCGGCTTCCACCGCGATCCACGGCAGCGGCAGGCCATACAGCGCCGCACGCAACAGCCATTTTTTCTGGCCGATGCGACCGCGCACCACGCTCAGGAAGGACAGGCCGATAATCAGCAGCATCAGCACGCCACAGGCCACCATGATGCGGAAGGCGAAGTACAGCGGTGCCACGCGTGGGATAGAGTCCTTGGTCGCCTGCTGGATCTGCGCTTCCGTCGCGTCGCTGACGTTCGGGGTATAGCGCTTCAGCAGCATGCCGTAGCCCAGGTCTTGCTTGGTTTTATTGAATTCCGCACGCACCGCAGGATCGGTATTGCCGCCGCGCAGCTCTTCCAGCAGCTGGTAGGCTTTCATGCCGTTGCGGATGCGCACTTCATGCTGCGCCAGCAGATCTTTCAGGCCGGTAACCTGAGTGTCCGTGGAGCGGGTGGCGATCAGGCCAAGCGCATACGGGATCTGAATAGAGAAGGAGTTTTCCATCTTGTCCTGATCGGGAATGCCGAACAGGGTGAAGGATGCCGGCGCCGGCTGGGTGTCCCACTCCGCTTCGATGGCGGCCAGTTTGGTTTTCTGTACGTCGCCCATTTCGTAGCCGGATTCGTCACCCAGCACGATCACGGACAGCACCGCAGCCATACCGAAGCTGGCGGCGATGGCAAAGGAGCGTTTGGCGAAAGCGATGTCGCGGCCTTTCAGCAGGTAGTAAGCGCTGATGCCCAGCACGAACATGGCGCCGGTGGTGTAGCCCGCAGCCACGGTGTGAACGAATTTCACCTGCGCAACCGGGTTAAGCACCAGCTCGGAGAAGCTGACCATCTCCATGCGCATGGTTTCGAAGTTGAAATCCGAAGCGATCGGGTTCTGCATCCAGCCGTTGGCGACCAGGATCCACAGTGCGGACAGGTTGGAGCCGAGGGCCACGAACCAGGTTACCGCCATGTGCTGCACCTTGCTCAGACGATCCCAGCCGAAGAAGAACAGGCCGACCAGCGTCGATTCAAGGAAGAACGCCATCAGACCTTCGATAGCCAGTGGGGCCCCGAAGATATCGCCGACGTAGTGAGAGAAATACGACCAGTTAGTCCCGAACTGGAACTCCATGGTCAAACCGGTGGCCACACCCAGAGCAAAGTTAATCGCAAATAACTTTCCCCAGAATTTGGTCATGTCTTTATAGATTTGTTTGCCAGACAGGACATATACCGTTTCCATAATTGCCAGCAAGAACGCCATACCGAGCGTTAATGGGACAAATAAGAAATGGTACATCGCCGTTAAAGCAAACTGTAAGCGCGACAGTTCGACAATATCAAACATCTTGACTCCTTGCTCCTCGCAGGAAGACTCCGACACGCGGTTATCGGCACGCTTCTTTCAAAGCCGCCAGTAACGCCCCGCAGTGAATGCCCTTAAACACAACAAATTTGATCCAGCTTCTCCGCTTTCAACCGCACACTCGGCCAATAGCCCCTCGGGCCGCCGACAAGCACGCCACTGAAAACCGACAACGGGTAACAAATGCAACAAGATCAACCATCCATAATCACAACATGGATGATACTCGCCCAATCCCACACAATAAATAGGTTTTTACGTGACGTGGGTTAGACTTTTGGTTACAGGTCAAATCTTAGCCGAAAGAGGTACTTCGGGCTAATTTGATCTGAGACAATTTAAGCCTATCCGCATCTTATTTCCATATTCATCAGCACATTTCGCATAATTTTCTTAGGGGTATGTTGCGCAATGGTTTAATTGTTTTTTAATGATATTTTTGTGTTAAATAAATGTAATTTAAAAGAGCCGCCATTGTATTATTACGCGCTTATTATGCGACATAATTAACCTTTTATTTCCAATAAGCCGTGACAGTGATAGCAGTCACAAAACAACAAATCTCTCTCCAATATTAGTCTATTTCTCGCGATGGGATCGTAAAGGTTGCTATTTTGTAGCAAAATGACCACTTATGTTAAAATTGCATTGAGTGACAATAACTTATGAAAAAAATCATCTTTGCCTCTGTTTTGGGACTCTCGGGAAACGTCATGGCCGCCGAAACGGTTAATATCACCCTGCTGGGCACCTCCGATCTGCACGGCACCTTCGTGCCCTGGGACTACGCCAGCGACACGGAAAATCTGGCGGGCAGCCTGAGCCAGATAGCCACTCAGGTCAAAAAGGTACGGGCCGAGCAGCCCAACCTAATCCTGGTGGACGCCGGCGACACCATTCAGGGCAACTTTGTCGAAACCTTCAAACATGAGGCCGTCAGCCCGATGATGCTGGGCCTCAACGCGCTCAATTACGATGTCTGGGTGATGGGCAACCACGAGTTCGACTTCGGCCTGCCGGTGCTGGCCACCCCGCTCAAGCAGTTCAAAGGCGCGGCGTTGGCGGGTAATATCGTTTGGGACAACGGTAAACCCTATCTGCCCGCCTACACCATCGTCGAACGCCAGGGCGTGAAAATTGGCATTATCGGCATGGACACGCCGATGACCGCCGAATTCGCCAAGGGCACCGACCGCATCAAAGGACTGAATTTCACCGATCCGGTGCAGGCGGTGAAACAGGTCATCAGGCAAATCGACGGCCAGGTCGACGCCATCGTGCTGGTGGCGCATATGGGCATCGACAACGAAAACCAGCGCCCCGGCACCGGCGTGGCCGACATCGCCAACGCCAACCCGGAGCTGGCGGCGATCGTCGCGGGGCACATGCATGTGAAGATCGACAAAGCGGTGGTTAACGGTGTCATCATCACCGAGCCGGATAAATACGGCCGCGCGCTGTCGCGTATCGATCTTCAGTTTGAACGCCGCGACGGCAAATTCACGCTGATTGACAAAAACAGCTACACCTATCCGATCAAAGAGCTGGCGCCGGACAGCGCCATGCAAGCGCTCTACCGGCCGTACCATGACATTTTGCGCGCCAACGCCAACCGGGTCGTGGCGAAGCTGAGCGGCAGCGATCTGGTGCCCGCCGACGAATTCCGCGGCATTCCTCAGGTGCACGTGCAGGATACCGGCATCAGCGCGCTGTTCCAGCAGGCCGCCCGCCACTATGCGCCGCTGGCGCAGGTGATCGCCCTGCAGATCGACAACGATCGCGCCAAGCTGGACGTTGGCGACATCAAGGCCAAGGATATTGCCTTTAACTATCAATACGCCGGCGGCGAGATCACCGTGTATCAGCTCAACGGCAAAGCGCTTAAACGCTACATGGAGTGGTCCGCCGGCTACTTCAATCAGCTGCAGCCGGGCGATGTCACCTACAGCTTTAACCCGGCGCGACGTTCGTCCAAATATTCCACCAACGATTTCTTCGACGGCGTCACTTACACCATCGACCTGCGCCAACCCGCCGGCTCGCGCATCGTCGATCTGCGCCTGGCTGACGGCACGCCGGTCACCGACGATATGCCGATCCGTCTGGGCATGAACAGTTATCGCATGGGCCACCTGACGCAACAGGGTGGCGCGCTGGAGGGGCAATCCTTCCCGGTGCTGTTCGACAGCAAAGCGCAATACGGTGAAGAAGAAGGCACCATTCGCCACCTGACTCTTCGCTACCTGACGGAGGTCAAACACGGCCACTATCAGGGCGTGCCACCGCAGCGCTGGAAGCTGATCGGCATGGAAGGTTACGAACCGCAGCGGGCGATCGTCAAACGGCTGCTCAATGAGGGCGCTATCCAGGTGCCGACCACCGACGACGGCCGCTACACCAACGTCGCATCGATCAACGTCAAAGACGCGCTGTTCCGCAACACCGACGATTATCGCACCGCCCTCACCTCGCTGGAGCAACAGCGCCAAGCCGCTAGGGATCCGGTGCAACAGCGTCGCCTGCAGGATCGGATCGTATTGATCAAGGCGCTCAACGACTTCTGATCTTCGCCCCATAAAAAAGGCCACCCAATGGGTGGCCAAACATGTCGAGATATTGTTATTTCGTACTAAATTCTTAGCGCTTCAGCACCGCTTTTACCGCGTCGCCGATGTCCGCCAGGCTGCGAACGGTTTTCACGCCGGCTGCTTCCAGCGCAGCGAACTTCTCGTCCGCCGTGCCTTTGCCGCCTGCGATGATGGCGCCCGCGTGGCCCATACGCTTGCCTTTCGGCGCGGTCACGCCGGCGATGTAGCCGACAACCGGTTTGGTAACGTGTTCTTTGATGTAAGCTGCCGCTTCTTCTTCAGCGCTGCCGCCGATCTCGCCGATCATCACGATCGCTTCGGTCTGCGGATCCTGCTGGAACATCTTCAGGATATCGATGAAGTTGGAGCCCGGGATCGGGTCGCCGCCGATACCCACGCAGGTGGACTGGCCCAGACCGGCATCGGTAGTTTGTTTCACCGCTTCATAGGTCAGGGTACCGGAGCGGGAAACGATGCCCACTTTGCCCGGCAGGTGGATGTGGCCAGGCATGATGCCGATTTTGCACTCGCCTGGGGTGATCACGCCTGGGCAGTTCGGCCCGATCATGCGCACGCCGGCTTCGTCCAGCTTCACTTTCACGGTCAGCATGTCCAGGGTCGGGATGCCTTCGGTGATGGTGATGATCAGTTTGATACCGGCATCGATCGCTTCCAGAATGGAGTCTTTGCAGAACGGTGCTGGAACGTAGATGACGGAGGCGGTAGCGCCAGTCGCTTCAACCGCTTCGCGCACGGTGTTGAACACCGGCAGACCCAGGTGCTGAGTGCCGCCTTTGCCCGGGGTGACGCCGCCAACCATTTTGGTGCCGTAAGCGATAGCTTGTTCGGAGTGGAAAGTCCCCTGGCTACCGGTGAAGCCCTGGCAAATTACTTTGGTGTTCTTATCGATTAAAATGGACATTATTTACCCTCCACTGCTGCAACAACTTGCTGAGCCGCATCAGTCAGGCTGGTCGCAGCAATGATATTCAGGCCGCTGTCCGCCAGTTTCTTGGCGCCCAGTTCGGCGTTGTTCCCTTCCAAGCGCACCACCACCGGGACGTTAACGCCCACTTCGGCCACTGCGCCGATGATGCCGTCGGCGATCAGATCGCAACGTACGATACCACCGAAGATGTTAACCAGAACTGCTTTCACCTTGTCGTCAGACAGGATGATTTTGAACGCTTCGGTCACGCGCTCTTTGGTCGCGCCGCCGCCAACGTCCAGGAAGTTGGCCGGTTCGCCGCCGTGCAGTTTAACGATGTCCATGGTACCCATCGCCAGACCGGCGCCGTTAACCATGCAGCCGATGTTACCGTCGAGGGCAACGTAGTTCAGTTCCCACTGAGCCGCACGGGATTCGCGCTCGTCTTCCTGGGAAGGGTCACGCATTTCACGCAGTTCCGGCTGGCGGAACAGGGCGTTGCCGTCGGCGCCCAGTTTGCCGTCCAGGCATACCAGATCGCCCTGCTTGGTGATCACCAGCGGGTTGATCTCAACCATCGCCAGATCGCGCTCCAGGAACAGCGTCGCCAGGCCCATGAAGATCTTGGCGAACTGGCTGACTTGCTTACCGGTCAGGCCCAGTTTGAAGGCCAGCTCACGGCCCTGATAAGGCTGTGGGCCCGCCAGCGGATCGATGGTCATTTTGTGGATCAGTTCAGGGGTTTCTTCCGCCACTTTCTCGATTTCCACGCCGCCTTCGGTAGACGCCATGAACACGATACGACGGGTCGCGCGGTCTACGACGGCGCCCAGATACAGTTCCTTATCGATGTCGGTCGCCGCTTCAACCAGGATCTGGTTAACCGGCTGGCCCAGCGCGTCAGTCTGGTAAGTCACCAGACGCTTGCCCAACCAGGCTTCCGCGAAAGCACGGATATCTTCTTTGCTGTTGACGACTTTAACGCCGCCCGCTTTACCGCGGCCGCCAGCATGAACCTGACATTTCACCACCCACGGGCCGGAGCCGATTTTGGATGCGGCTTCTTCTGCTTCACGCGGAGTGGTACAGGCGTAACCGGTTGGTGCCGGCATGCCATACCGAGCAAACAGCTGTTTTGCCTGATATTCGTGTAAATTCATGATGTTCTATCCATTCAGTTCTGAAGGTTTTTAGCCGGACCATTATTACGCGGTAAACCGCATGGTTTTCCGGCCACATAGCACAGAGTGCGGGCGCGGCATGCCGCGCCCGGCAAGGGTTACTAGACGTCCAGCAGCAGACGAGCCGGATCTTCCAGCATCTCTTTGACCGTCACCAGATAACCGACGGATTCTTTACCGTCGATCAGGCGGTGGTCATAAGACAGCGCCAGATACATCATCGGCTGGATCACCACCTGACCATTGACCGCCATTGGGCGATCTTTGATGGCGTGCATGCCCAGGATGGCGCTCTGCGGTGGGTTGATGATCGGGGTGGACATCAGCGAGCCGAATACGCCGCCGTTGGTAATGGTGAAGTTACCGCCAGTCAGCTCTTCAACGGTCAGTTTGCCGTCGCGGCCCTTAACGGCCAGCTCTTTGATTTTCTTCTCGATGTCAGCCATGCTCATGGCGTCCACATCACGCAGTACCGGCGTCACCAGGCCGCGCGGGGTAGAAACCGCGATGCTGATGTCGAAGTAGTTGTGGTAAACCACGTCGGAACCGTCGATCGACGCGTTCACTTCCGGGAAGCGCTTCAGCGCTTCAACCACCGCCTTGATGTAGAAGGACATGAAGCCCAGACGCACGCCGTGGCGCTTCTCGAAGGCTTCGCCGTACTGCTTGCGCAGGTCCATGATCGGCTGCATGTTGATTTCGTTGAAGGTGGTCAGCATCGCGGTGCTGTTCTTCGCTTCCAGCAGACGCTCAGCGACGCGTTTGCGCAGGCGGGTCATCGGCACGCGTTTTTCGGAGCGGCCGGCCAGAGCTGGCTGCGGTGCGGCTTCAGCGGCAGCGGCCGGTTTGGCAGCAGCGCCACCTTTGGCCAGGTGCGCTTCCACGTCTTCACGCGTGATGCGGCCACCCACGCCGGTGCCTTTGATGGCGCCGGCATCGAGATCGTGCTCGGCAATCAGGCGGCGAATCGCCGGGCTGAGCGCGTCATTGCTTTCTTCTTCCAGGCTCGCGGTAGCGCGCTGTGCAGGCGTGGCCTCTTTCTCCTGGCTCTTCTCAGCGGTCGGCTTGCCGGAGCTGTCGCCCGGACGGATGCGGCCGAGCAGCTGGCGAGACAGCACGGTCGCGCCCTCTTCTTCCACGATAGCATCGAGAATACCCGCTTCACTGGCCGGCACTTCCAACACTACTTTGTCGGTTTCGATTTCAACCAGGACTTCATCACGCTGCACACTGTCGCCCGGTTTTTTGTGCCAGGTGGCTACGGTCGCATCGGCAACCGATTCAGGAAGGTCAGGAACCAGAATATCTACGCTACTCATTTAGCTTTCCCTTAAGTTTTTTATCATCTGCTTGCCGGCCCCTCGGCCGGCAAGCGAGCGAACATTAGTCAATATTCAGCGCGTCGTTCACCAGAGCCTGCTGCTGCTTCTGGTGTACGGACATATAGCCCACCGCCGGAGAAGCGGAAGCCGGACGTCCTGCGTAACGTAAAGAAGCCCCGAACGGCACCACTTCACGGAAGTTGTGTTGGCTGCAGTACCAGGCGCCCTGGTTCAGCGGCTCTTCCTGACACCAGACGAAATCATGCACGTGCGAGTATTGCTCCAGCACGGCCTGCACGGCCTGATGCGGGAACGGATACAGCTGCTCGATACGCACGATGGCCACGTCTTTCTGCTCGTTCTTGCGACGCTGTTCCAGCAGGTCGTAGTAGACCTTGCCGGAGCACAGCACGACGCGCTTGACCGCTTTCGGATCCAAGTCGTCGATCTCGCCGATCGCAGGCAGGAAGGTACCGTTGGCCAGTTCGTCCAGCGAAGAAATCGCCAGCGGGTGACGCAGCAGCGACTTCGGCGACATCACCACCAGCGGACGGCGCATACCGCGCAGCGCCTGACGACGCAGCATATGGTAAACCTGCGCCGGCGTGGACGGGACGCACACCTGCATGTTCTGCTCTGCGCACAGCTGCAGATAGCGTTCCAGACGCGCGGAAGAGTGCTCAGGACCCTGGCCTTCATAGCCGTGCGGCAGCAGCATCACCAGGCCGCACATACGGCCCCATTTTTGCTCACCGGAGCTGATGAACTGGTCGATAACGACCTGAGCGCCGTTGGCGAAGTCACCGAACTGCGCTTCCCAGATGGTCAGCGTGCGCGGTTCCGCCGTAGCGTAGCCGTATTCGAACGCCAGCACCGCTTCTTCGGACAGCACGGAGTCCCAGACCTTGAATTCACCCTGGCCGCTGTGGATATTCGCCAGCGGAACGTAGACCGAACCATTTTTCTGGTTGTGCACGACCGCGTGACGGTGGAAGAAGGTGCCGCGGCCGGCGTCTTCGCCGGAGATGCGGATTGGAATGCCTTCATCCGCCATGGTGGCGTAGGCCAGCGTTTCGGCGGCGCCCCAGTCGAACGGCTTGTTGCCCGCGGCCATCTCGGCGCGGTCCGCGTAGATTTTCGCCACGCGCGACTGCATTTCGATCGCTTCCGGCACGGTGCTGATGCGGCGGCCCAGCTCCTGCAGGCGCTTCATCTCAACCTTGCTCGGGTACTCTTCGTCCCACTCGTGGTTCAGGTACGGCGACCAGGTGAAGGAGTGCAGGTTCATCGGACGCCACTCTTCAACCACGCAATCACCGCGATCAAGCGCGTCGCGGTACAGGTTGACCATTTCCGTGGCATCTTCCAGGCTGGCCACTTTCTGCTCGGTCAGAACGTCAGCGTAGATTTTGCGCGGCGTAGGGTGTTTCTTGATCTTCTGATACATCACCGGCTGGGTAGCGCTCGGCTCATCGGCCTCGTTGTGCCCATGGCGGCGGTAGCAGACCAGATCGATCATCACGTCACGCTTAAAGGTGTTACGGAAATCCAACGCCAGGCGGGTGACAAAGGCCACGGCCTCCGGATCGTCCGCATTAACGTGGAAGATCGGCGCCTGAACCATTTTGGCGATGTCGGTGCAATATTCGGTAGAACGCGCATCCTGCGGGTTGGAGGTGGTGAAACCAACCTGGTTGTTGATGACGATGCGCACGGTGCCGCCCACTTCGTAGCCGCGAGCCTGAGACATGTTCAGGGTTTCCTGAACCACGCCCTGGCCGGTGATGGCCGCGTCACCGTGGATGGTGATCGGCAGCACCATGTTGCTGCGCGCTTCGTCCAGACGATCGCGACGAGCGCGTACCGAGCCCATGACCACCGGGCTGACGATCTCCAGGTGCGACGGGTTGAACGCCAGCGCCAGGTGAACCATGCCGCCTTCGGTTTCCACGTCGGAAGAGAAGCCCTGGTGATATTTCACGTCACCGGTGCCGAGGTGTTCTTTATGCTTGCCGGCGAATTCGTCGAACAGATCGGCCGGCTTTTTGCCCAGCACGTTGATCAACACGTTCAGACGGCCGCGGTGGGCCATGCCCAACACCACTTCGCGCGTACCGTTCTTACCGGCGTGGCGCACCATTTCTTTCAGCATCGGCACCAGCGCGTCGCCGCCTTCCAGCGAGAAGCGTTTAGCGCCCGGGAATTTGGCGCCCAGGTAACGTTCCAGGCCTTCCGCCGCGGTCAGCTCGTTCAGGAAACGGCGTTTTTCGTCGGCGGTAAAGCTGGCGCGCCCCACCACCGACTCAATGCGCTGCTGGATCCAGCGTTTCTCTTCGGTGTTGGTGATGTGCATGTACTCAGCGCCGATCGACCCGCAGTAGGTCTGCTTCAGCGCGGCGTACAGATCGCCCAGCTTCATGGTTTCTTTGCCGATGGCGAAAGAGCCCACGTTGAAGGTTTCCTGGAAATCGGCTTCGGTCAGGTTGTGGTAAGCGGGATCAAGGTCAGGAACTTGCTCGCGCTGCCACAGGCCGAGCGGGTCGAGGTTGGCATGCTGATGCCCGCGGAAGCGGAAGGCGTTGATCAGCTGCAGTACCTTGACCTGTTTGGCGTCGGTTTCCGGATCGGTGATGGTGGTGTTATAGCGCGCGGAGTCTTTCGCCAGGCGGCGGAAGTAATCGCGCGTTTGAGAGTGAAGCTGATCGGGTTTGACACCCGCGGTTGGTAGCTGTTGAAAAATGGAACGCCAGCTATCTTCAACGGAACCCGGATCGGTTAAGAAGTCTTCATAGAGCTGCTCTATGTAAGACTGGTTCGCGCCCGCCAGATAGGAGGAATCCAGCCAGGCCTTCATTGCGCCGTTCTGCATCATGATCCCTTAAGCTTTGAAGCTTTAGTTTTCGCCGTGGTTAACATAATTACCGTGATGAATACGGTTTGCCGTAAAACGGTTCACTCGACGTACTTGCGGCCATGACGGCCCGATACGTTCTGTTATGGACCTTGCGGTCCCTTACAAGGAACCTCTAAAAACCGGCGGAAGAACCAGGCTGCATAGCGCCGCAGCCGCGGGTCAGTTTTTAGAGGTTCCCTCCCCTATGGGATGTGCGCCGGAAAAGAGCCCGGCGCAGCATCTCATTCCGTTTATGCGCCGCGTTGCAGCAGCATGGACTTGATATGCCCGATAGCACGCGTCGGGTTCAAGCCTTTAGGACATACACTGACACAATTCATAATGCTATGGCAGCGGAAAACACTAAAAGCGTCGTCCAGATCATCTAAACGTTCTTGCGTTTCCGTGTCACGGCTGTCGATCAGGAAGCGATACGCCGCCAACAGACCGGCAGGCCCGATGAACTTGTCCGGGTTCCACCAGAACGATGGGCAAGAGGTCGAGCAGCAGGCGCACAGAATGCACTCGTACAGGCCGTCCAGCTTGGCGCGCTGCTCCGGCGACTGCAGGTGCTCGCGCGCCGGCGGGTTCTTGCCGTCGTTCAGCAGGTATGGCTTGATCTTTTCATACTGGGTATAGAACTGGCCCATATCCACCACCAGATCGCGCACCACCGGCAGGCCCGGCAGCGGACGGATCACGATCTTGCCGTTGCCTTTGCGCAGCGAAGAAATCGGGGTGATGCACGCCAGGCCGTTTTTACCGTTCATGTTCAGGCCATCGGAACCGCAGACGCCTTCGCGGCATGAGCGACGGAACGACAGGGTCGGATCTTTTTCTTTCAGCTGGATCAACGCATCCAGCAGCATCATGTCGCGACCTTCTTCCGCTTCCAGGGTGTAATCCTGCATGTGCGGTGCGTCATCGACATCCGGGTTGTAGCGATAAATGGAAAATTCGAGTTTCATCTGTCGATCTCCGCAATTAGTAAGAACGCACTTTCGGCGGGAATGCCGGGCGCAGCTTCGGTTGCATGTTCACTTCACGACGCGTCATGCTTTCCGATTGCGGCAGATACAGCGAATGGCACAGCCAGTTGGCATCATCGCGTTCCGGGTAGTCGAATCGGCTGTGTGCGCCACGGCTCTCGGTACGGAAGTTGGCCGACACGGCGGTGGAATACGCGGTCTCCATCAGGTTATCCAACTCCAGGCACTCGATGCGCTGGGTGTTGAACTCGCTGGAGGTATCGTCCAGGCGTGCGTTCTTCAGACGTTCACGGATCACTTTCAGTTCTTCCAGGCCCTTGGCCATCGCATCGCCTTCGCGGAACACCGAGAAGTTGTGCTGCATGCAAGACTGCAGCGCTTTGCGAATCTCGACAGGGTCTTCGCCGGAACGGGTGTTGTTCCAACGGTTCAGGCGGTCCAGCGAGGCTTCCACGTCGGAGTCACTGGCGTCACGGCTCACGCCCTGCTCTTCCAGCGATTCCTGCAGGTGCATGCCGGCAGAACGGCCGAACACCACCAGGTCGAGCAGCGAGTTGCCGCCCAAGCGGTTGGCGCCGTGCACCGATACGCAGGCGATTTCGCCCACGGCGAACAGCCCCGGGATCACCACGTCTTCGCCTTTCTCGTTCACGGTCAACGCCTGGCCGGTCACCTTGGTCGGAATACCGCCCATCATATAGTGACAGGTCGGGATAACCGGGATCGGCTCTTTCACCGGATCGACGTGCGCGAAGGTGCGCGACAGTTCCAGAATGCCCGGCAGGCGGGATTCCAGCACCTCTTTACCCAGGTGATCCAGCTTCAGCTTGGCGTGTGGGCCCCAAGGACCGTCACAGCCGCGGCCTTCGCGGATTTCGATCATGATCGAACGGGCAACCACGTCGCGACCCGCCAGATCTTTGGCGTTCGGCGCATAACGCTCCATGAAGCGCTCGCCGTGTTTGTTCAGCAGGTAACCGCCTTCGCCGCGGCAGCCTTCGGTCACCAGCACGCCCGCGCCGGCGATGCCGGTCGGGTGGAACTGCCACATTTCCATGTCCTGCACCGGCACGCCGGCGCGCAGCGCCATGCCGACACCGTCACCGGTGTTGATGTGGGCGTTGGTAGTGGACTGGTAAATACGGCCTGCGCCGCCGGTCGCCAGCACGGTGGCCTTGGCTTTGAAATAAACCACTTCACCGGTTTCGATGCAGATAGCCGTGGTGCCGACCACCGCGCCGTCCTGGTTTTTCACCAGATCAAGCGCATACCACTCGGAGAAGATGGTGGTGTGGTTTTTCAGGTTCTGTTGGTACAGGGTGTGCAGCAGCGCATGGCCGGTACGGTCGGCTGCGGCCGCGGTACGCGCCGCCTGCTCGCCGCCGAAGTTCAGCGACTGGCCGCCGAACGGGCGCTGATAGATGCGGCCGTCGTCCAGACGAGAGAACGGCAGGCCCATGTGTTCCAGTTCCAGAATCGCTTCCGGGCCGGTTTTACACATATATTCGATGGCGTCCTGGTCACCGATATAGTCGGAACCTTTCACCGTATCGTACATATGCCATTCCCAGTTGTCCTCGTGGCTGTTGCCCAGCGCGACGGTGATGCCGCCCTGTGCGGACACGGTATGGGAACGGGTCGGGAAAACTTTGGACAGCAGGGCACAGGTCGAGCCCGCTTGGGAAATTTGCAGCGCGGCACGCATGCCCGCACCGCCGGCGCCGATTACGACGGCATCAAACTCTCTGACTGGCAGTTTCATTTAAGCACCCCACACTACGATTGTTCCGTACAGTAAATAGACCAGCAACGCGACCACGACAGCCAGCTGCAACACCAGGCGAACCGCCAGTGGCTTGACGTAGTCCGTCAGCACCTGCCACAGCCCGATCCAGGCGTGTACCAGAATCGACAGCAAGGTCAGCAGAGTGAACACTTTCGTAATGGAAGTGGCGAAGAAACCGCGCCAGATGTCATAAGTGAGTTCCGGAGCCGTGACGAAGAAGCCCAGGATATACAAGACGTACAGGGTGATGATGATAGCGGAAGCGCGCAGCAGCAGCCAATCGTGCACGCCGTTGCGCCCTAATGCAGAAACGTTGTTTACCATACGAGGACTCCAGCCAGAACTGACAGCACGACGGTCAGACCGATCGCCACCTGGGCGGAACGGGTACCGGCGGCCAAACTCTCTTCGATGTAGCCAAAATCCATTAACAAGTGACGGATGCCACCGCAAATGTGATAGGCCAGCGCAGTGAGGATGCCCCAGAATATGAATTTGACGATGAAGCTATTCATGATGGCGGCCGCCTGCAGGAATCCCTCTTGGGAAGAGAGTGACAGGCCCAGCAGCCAGAGGAGGATACCCACGGCAACGAAGGTAATTACGCCAGAGACTCGGTGTAAGATAGACGCTATCGCAGTTACGGGGAACCGGATCGTTTGCAGATCCAAGTTGACAGGTCGTTGTTTTTTCACGTATTTGCCCACACAGCTCTTATTATTTTCCTTCCTCCGGGCCTGGGCGGGGATCAGACAGCGTTAAGAGCCTAAAACCCTTACACGTCACGCGCTCAAACATCAACATCCTCTGTGCTCAAACGGCGCGCATTTATAACGCTGGGTGCTCCTACTTCAGGGTAATCCGGAGACCTGGCGGCAGTATAGGAGGATCACATTCTGATTACAATTCTCATACAACCGCTTTGATAACATTTCCCCCGAACAGTGATTCAGATCACGGATTTCACAATTAGTGCAAAATTAATTATCTGATTTGACAAGAGATCAACATTTCCATTACATATAGGGGCACAAACGGTCCTATGATGCGCTATGGGTCAGCAGATACACTTCCCCCCGGGTTCGAGTTATGCAACAGTGTATTTGACGAACCTATCCCAATAGCCGTTGTTTCCCGCTCGATTTTGCCGGCGTCAAAAAGCAAATAAAGCAAATAAAAACAGATTATTGGGATAGGTTCACATCTCTTCGAACAGCTCATAGGTAAGATTAACAGACTATAACGAATTACTATGAATCGTTAACAACTGGTCACCCGTCTCGTTCGCCTGGTCAGCACTCTGTACCCTACCCGCGCACAGTTGCGCAGTCGCTCACAGAGTTAGCGTCCGCACCATTTTTTTGCGGGCAACCTGCAGAGATTTAAGGTATTTCAGTTGTTAGTGGTTTTTAAAATAAGGCGCTAAGGAGACAGTAAATGACTGATAAGAAAGCGACGCTAATCATTAACGACAGCGAAGCTCCGATCGAACTGGGCGTATTGACACCGACACTGGGCCCCGATGTCCTCGATGTCCGCGCTCTGGGTTCCAAAGGTTATTTCACATTTGATCCCGGCTTTACCTCCACCGCTTCTTGCGAATCCAAGATTACCTTCATCGACGGCGACAAAGGCGTGCTGCTGCACCGCGGCTTCCCTATCGAGCAGCTGGCGAAAGAATCTTCCTATCTGGAAGTGTGCTACATCCTGCTGTACGGCGAGACCCCAACGCCGGAAGAATTCGAAACCTTCAAAACCACCGTCACCCGCCACACCATGATCCACGACCAGATCACCCATCTGTTCCGTGGCTTCCGTCGCGACTCGCACCCGATGGCGGTACTGTGCGGCGTGACCGGCGCGCTGGCGGCGTTCTACCATGATGCGCTCGACGTCAACAACGAGCGTCACCGTGAAATCACCGCGTTCCGCCTGCTGTCCAAAATGCCGACCGTGGCGGCGATGTGCTACAAATATTCCCTGGGCCAGCCGTTCGTTTACCCGCGCAACGATCTGTCCTACGCCGGCAACTTCCTGCACATGATGTTCGCCACCCCGTGCGAAGAGTATGTGGTGAACCCGGTGCTGGAACGTGCCATGGATCGCATCCTGATCCTGCACGCCGACCATGAGCAGAACGCCTCTACCTCTACCGTGCGCACCGCCGGCTCTTCCGGTGCCAACCCGTTCGCCTGCATCGCGGCCGGCATCGCCTCCCTGTGGGGACCGGCGCACGGCGGCGCCAACGAAGCGGCGCTGAAAATGCTGGAAGAGATCAAGACCGTCGACCACATTCCGGAATTCATCAAGCGTGCCAAGGACAAGAACGACTCCTTCCGCCTGATGGGCTTCGGCCACCGCGTTTACAAGAACTACGATCCGCGTGCTACCGTGATGCGTGAAACCTGTCACGAAGTGCTGAAAGAGCTGAACAAGAAGGACGACAACCTGCTGCAGGTGGCGATGGAGCTGGAACACATCGCGCTGAACGACCCGTACTTCATCGAGAAGAAACTGTACCCGAACGTCGACTTCTACTCCGGCATCATCTTGAAGGCGATGGGCATTCCTTCTTCCATGTTCACCGTGATCTTCGCCATCGCGCGTACCATCGGCTGGATCGCCCACTGGAACGAAATGCACGACGAAGGCATCAAAATTGCCCGTCCGCGTCAGCTGTACACCGGCTATGCCGAGCGTGATTTCAAATCCCAGCTGAAAACCAAGTAAGCCGCTTTCCCGGCTGAAACCGCACAGCGCCGCCCCTTCGGGCGGCGTTTTTTTTGCTTATTTCTGGCAGCCCGGGCACCAATAAAACGGCCGCGACGACAGTTCGGTACGCACGATCATCCCACCGCAGCGCTCACAGGGCTCGCCACTGCGATGAAATACCTTGAAGCGAAACAGCGCGCCGTGATGCCGGTTGTCATCTGCCTGCCCGCGCGTTTGGTAAGAAAGACGCGGCACAGCCAGCAACGCCTTCGCCAAGCGGCGCAGCGCTTCTGGCGTCAGGTCCTGCGGTTTGTGCTGCGGCGCCAGTTCAGCCTGCCACAGGATTTCGGCGCGCAGATAATTGCCTAATCCGGCAAGAAACGCCTGATCGAGCAGCATGCCCCCCAATTGCCTGCGGCGAAAACGCGGCGTCAGCAACCGCTTCGCCACATCGTCTACCGTCAACGACATGTCCAACACGTCGGGGCCGATGCGTTGCAAAAACGGGTGTTGCTCTATTTCCTCGCGCGGCCCGACGGTAATGTCTGAAGCGCTGTAGAGCAATATCGCGTTGCTGGCGGTTTCCAGCCGCACCCGCAGATCGCGCCTGGTCTCCGGCGTTTCCCCGGCCGCCGCCACTTTCCACACGCCGTACAGCTGGTTATGGCTGTACATCGTCAACCCATTGGAAAAATGGGTCAGCAGCGCCTTGCCGCGCGGCTCGATGGCGACGATGCGCTCGCCGAGCAGACGCTGACGGTAGTGTTTCAGCTGGGGAAAAGCGAAATCGACGGCGGTCAGCGGCTGGTCGATCACCGCCGCCGCCAGTTTGTCCGCCGCCCGGCGAATCTCCGGTCCTTCCGGCATAGATCACTCCTTGCAGTGACCCGGCGCAGCGCGCTACGCCGGGGATGACATGATTAATGCGTGGCGCCGCCCACCACCTTCAGATCGTGCTCCACCTGCAAAGCGATGGAAACGGCCAGCTCCAATGCAAACAGCACCGTCGAGGCCGCCATGCTCGGCGCACCGGGGTGTGCCGCCGCCTGCTCAGGCAGATACGGGATATGGATAAACCCGCCCTTCACCTCGCGCTGGCCGCTCAACCGGTGCAGCAGCCCATACATCACATGGTTGCACACGTAGGTGCCGGCGGTCTGCGAAACGGTGGCCGGAATGCCGGCCTCGCGCATCGAACTGACCATCGCTTTGATCGGCAGGGTGCTGAAATAGGCCGCCGGGCCACCGGCGACGATCGGCTCGTCCACCGGTTGCTGCCCCTGATTGTCGGGGATACGCGCATCGTCGACGTTGATCGCCACCCGTTCAATCGTGATGTCGGTGCGGCCGCCGGCCTGGCCGATAGCCAGCACCATCACCGGCTGCACTTCGTCGATCGCCGCATTGAGCGCGTCCAACGCCGCGCCGAACACGCACGGCAGCTGGCGCGCCACGATGCGCGTGCCGACCAGCTCCATATCATTGAGCTGCTTCACCACTTCCCAGGAGGGATTGAGGCGCTCGCCGCCAAACGGCTCGAAGCCGGTAATCAATACTTTTTGCATCCTTACTCCTACAGGAACATCAGGAAATACAGCAGGAACACGTTAACCAACAGCAGCAGCACGCCGGTCGGCACCTGCGCCTTGATCACCGCATTCTTGTCCGGCAGCTCCAGCAGCGCCGCCGGCACGATGTTGAAGTTCGCCGCCATCGGCGTCATCAGGGTGCCGCAATAGCCGGAGAACATGCCGATCGCCGCCATCACCGCCGGGTTGCCGCCGTGCTGCAACACCAGGATCGGAATGCCGATGCCGGCGGTGACGATCGGGAAAGCGGCGAAGGCGTTACCCATCACCATGGTCAGCACCGCCATACCGATAGCGTAGACCGCCACGGCGATAAAGCGGTTATCGACCGCCAGATACTCCTGGGTCAAATGCGAAATCGCGGTGCCGACACCGGCGACGGTAAACAGCAGCCCCAGCGTGGCGAGGATCTGCGGCAAAATAAACGCCCAGCCGATCGAATCCAGCAAGCGCCGCGCTTCCTGCACCGGCTGCAGCGCCTTCTCGTGGGTCATTTTCACCGCGATCGCCAAGCCAATCAGGCAGCCGACGGTCATCGAGAACAGGGTAATCAGCGTCGCATGGTTGCCGCTGCCGAACACCGCAGTTTGCAACGCCGGCACGTTGTTGAACAGCAGCACGCCGATCACCGTCACCACCGGGATCGCCAGCGCGGGGATAAACAGCTTGTTGCCCAAACGTTTGGCGCTGGCTTCGCGCTCCTGCGGCGTCCGCTGGTGATAGCTGCCGAGGCGCACGCCGCCGAAGCCGGCAATCAGGGCCATCACCACCACTACCCCGCCAACGATGATATGCAGCATGCGTTTTTCGTTGCTGCCCTCGCCCAGCACGTCGCCCAGCAGGCGGTAAGTCCAGTCGCCGACCAGGAACACCAGGCCGTACAGCCCCCAAAACAACCCGGTAGTGATGCGGCGCGGGTTGGCACGATCGCGGAAGGACATCACCGCCACGATCAGCAGCACCGCACCGGCCAGCCAATAAAGGTATTGTTGCTGGAAGTTCATCGTGCTCCCCCCTTCGCCTGCAGCGCCGCCTGATTCAGCTGCGCCAGTTCGGCGCTCAGCTGTTTATCCATTCGATACAGCCGGAACGCGTGGATCAGGAAAGCGAAAATGGCGGTCGGAATGCCCCACAGCGCGATATGCAGCGGCTCGGTCTGAATGCCGCCGGACTCCAGCATAAAGTTGTGCATGAAGATGATCGCACCGAAGGCCACGAAGATATCTTCGCCGAAGAACAGCCCGACGTTGTCGGTCGCGGCCGACATGGCGCGCAGGCGGTGACGCGTGCGCTCCGGCAACTCGCCGTAGCGGTTTTCCGTCGCCCCTTCCGCCATCGGTGCCAACAGCGGCCGCACCATCTGCGGATGCCCGCCCAGGCTGGTCAGCCCCATCGCCGCGGTAATCTCACGCACGAACAGATAGACGATCAGCAAACGGCCGGCGGTGGCGCTTTTGATCTTGGCGATCCACGCCTGCGCCCGCTCTTTCAGGCCGTGGCGTTCCAGCAGGCCGATCACCGCCAGCGGCAGCAGCAGGATCAGCGGCAGGTTACGGGTGTTGAGAAAGCCCTCACCGAGCTTTTCCAGAATGACGTCCAGCGGCATCAGCGCCGCCAAACCGGTGATGATGCCGGCGGCGATCACCACCAGCACCGGGTTGCAACGCAATACAAACCCGACCACGATGGCGGCGATGCCGATCAGTGGCCAGAGATTCACGGCCTGTTCCATAGTCTTCCCTCGATATTTTCTAATAGTTTTTTGCTTGTGATGTTGTGTCTTGCTTTACTGCTCCGCGCTGACGCGGATGCCCTGCTGAACAAAACTGTCCCGCAGCTTGCGCGCATACGCCAGCGCATGCTCACCGTCCCCATGCAGGCAGACGGTTTCTGCCTGAACGGCGGTCCAGACGCCATCCACGCTGCGCACCCGGTGATGGCGCACCATCTCCAGGGTTTGCGCCAGCGCCTGTTCGTCATCTTCGATCAGCGCCCCCGGCAAACCGCGCGGCACCAGCGTGCCATCGGCCTGATAGCCGCGATCGGCGAACACCTCCTGCCGGGTAGTCAGACCGAGTTTTTCCCCGGCGCGAATCAGCTCGCTGCCGGCCAGCCCCACCAGCCGCAGCGCCGGATCGACCGCCTGCACCGCTCGGGCGATCGCTTCCGCCAGCGCCGGCTCAACCGCCGCCTGGTTGTACAGCATGCCGTGCGGCTTAACGTGCACCATCACCCCACCCTCGGCGCGGGCGATGGCCGCCAGCGCCCCGAGCTGATACACCACCTGCGCGTACACCGTTTCCGGCGGCAGCTGCATGCGGGTGCGGCCGAAATTTTCCCGATCGGGAAAACTCGGGTGAGCGCCGATCGCCACGCCGTACTGCAATGCCCAGCGCACCGATTGACGCATGGTCTGTGCATCGCCGGCGTGGAAGCCACAGGCGATGTTGGCCGAACTCACCAATTGCAGCAGCGCCTGGTCGTTGGCGCAGCCTTCGCCGAGATCGGCGTTCAAATCAACGATCATGTAACCCCCAGGCAATCTGTCGAAGGAAGAGATCCTGCTCGGCTTTGGCGCGCTGCGCCTCCGTCAGTGAGCAGAGAACGAAGTGGATCGGTTCGCCGAGACGGATCTGCGCCAAGTGGTAGAGATCGGCCTCGATCACGCAGGCGATACGCGGGTAACCGCCGGTGGTTTGCGCATCGGCCATCAGCACGATCGGCTGGCCGTTGTGCGGCACCTGCACCACGCCGGGCAGCAGGCCGTGCGACAGCATCTCGCGGTCGGTGGTGCGCTCCAGCGGCGTGCCGCCGTGCAGGCGGTAGCCCATGCGGTTGCTCTGCGGACTGAGCTGCCAGGCGGTGCGCCAGAACGTGTCCTGCGCCTCTTCGCTGAATTCAGCGTACTCCGGCCCCGGCAGCGCGCGGATGCGGTTGGTGAACAGAAGCTGCTTCACGCCGCAGCGGTGTTGCGGCAGCGCGGCGGATTTGCCCAGCGGCAGCCGATCGCCGTCCTTCAGGTTACGGCCTTCGTGGCCGCCAAAGGCGGCTTTCATGTCGGTGCTGCACGAGCCCAGCATTTCCGGCACGGCAATGCCGCCCGAGATCGCCAGGTAGCTGCGCATGCCGCGTTTCGGCGTGCCCAGCGCCAGCCGCTGCCCCTTTTTCACCGGGTAGCGCCAGCCGGTCCACAGCGGCTTGCCGTCCAACTGCGCGTCGCAGCCGGCGCCGGTCAGGGCAATCCAGCCAGGGCGGGTAAACTCGGCGCTGAACTGGCCGAGGGTGATCTCCAGCCCGGCGGCCTCCGGCGCATTGCCCACCAGCAGGTTGGCGATCTTCAACGCCGGTTGATCCAGCGCCCCGCCGGTGCTGATGCCCAGACGGCGGAATCCCTCGCGGCCCAAATCCTGCACCGTGGTATAGATGCCGGCACGCAGAATAATCAGCATACGCCCTCCTTCTGCGGCACGAAGCGCACGTTATCGCCCGGGCGCAGCAGCGTCGGCGGCATTTCATGCGGATTGAACAGCGCCAGCGGCGTGCGGCCGATCAGCTGCCAGCCACCGGGCGTCACCAGCGGATAGATGCCGGTCTGGCCGCCGCCGATGCCGACGGAGCCGGCCGCCACCGCCAGACGCGGTTCGGCTCGGCGCGGCGTCGCCAGTTGTTCCGGCATGCCGCCCAAATAGGAGAAACCCGGCTGAAAGCCGAGGAAATAGACTACGTAGGCCGCCGCCGCGTGGCATTCCACCACCTGCCGCGGCGTCATGCCGGTATGGCGCGCCACTTCATCCAGATCGGGGCCTTGCTCCCCGCCGTAGACCACCGGAATATCCACCTGGCGCGATTCCGGCGTCAGGCTCTCTTTGCTTTCCCAACCTTGCTGCAGCAACGCGAGCATCGCTTCGGCGTCGGCCTGCGGCGTATGCAGCAACAGCGTCAGGTTATTCATCCCCGGCACCACTTCCCGCACGTCGGGGTGGTGATTCAGCTTTTCCGCCAGCGCCCAGATGCGCTGCTGGCTCGGTAAGGTCACCGGCGGCGACAGTTCAAGCACTACCGCTCTTTCACCCAACAGGTAATAACGTGCTTGTTGCACCCTTATTCTCCTTATTATTATCGCGATGAAAAACACACCAGTTATGCGTGACGCGGCCCCGGCTGTCAATAGAACGCAACCATAAGGAAAATAAGGAAATAGCGCGGTAAAAGGATTCAGCCGGCGCACAGGCCGGGCTGGATCCGGGGAAGAAAAAAATCAGGCGGGATTCGGGATATCGATAAAGGTCACATCGAAGCCGTGGTGCTGCGCCAGCCAATCGCCCAGCGCTTTCACGCCGCCGCGCTCGGTGGCGTGGTGGCCAGCGGCGAAGAAGTGCACGCCCATTTCGCGTGCGCTGTGAATGGTCTGTTCAGACACTTCACCGCTGATGAACGCATCGACACCGAAGCGCGCTGCGCTGTCGATAAAGCCCTGGCCGCCGCCGGTGCACCAGGCCACTCGGCGAATGTGCTCAGGCGCGTTATCGCCGCAGTGCAGCACCGCGCGCCCCAGCCGGTTTTCGATACGTTGCTGCAGCGCTTCGCCGGTCAGCGGCTGTTCAAATTCGCCGTGCGGCACCAGCGGCTCGACGTCGCCAATCACCCGAATGCCCAGCGCCTGCGCCAGCTGCGCGTTGTTGCCCAGCACCGGATGCGCGTCCAGCGGCAGGTGGTAGCCGTACAGGTTGATATCATGGGTCAGCAGCGTTTTCAGGCGGTTCCGCTTCATGCCGCGCACCGCCGGTGCCTCGTTTTTCCAGAAATAGCCGTGGTGCACGATAATCGCGTCGGCCTGATGCGCCACCGCGGCGTCCAGCAGCGCCTGACAGGCGGTGACGCCGGTCACGATGCGCTGCACGTGCGGGCGGCCTTCCACCTGCAATCCATTGGGGGCGTAGTCCTGAAACGCCGCGGCGTTCAGTTCCGTGTTGATCAGTTGTTCCAGATCGAGGTTACGCATTCTCTTCTCTCTTCATAGTCAAAATGTCTGCCGGTCGCCCTGCGTCATCAGGATGAATTTCACGCCCAGATCGTTGCCCTGCGCCAGCTGTTGCGCAATGGCGGCGCGCGCGTCTTCGCCCTGCTTCAGGCTGGGCTTGATGTGGCTGATCACCACCGGCAGACCATTCAGCGAGCCTTCGCCGCCGCTGTACTGCGTCAGGTTCTTCAACTCCTTCAGCAGCCAGGCCGGCGTCAAATGGCCGTACAGATGTTTGTCCTCCACCTCGTTAGGGTAAGAGGTTTCGATAATCATGCCCTTGAGCTTTTTCTGCTCGACAAGCGGCCCCAGCACGCGCCAGACGGTATCGAGATCGCGCGACTGCTCCACCTTATCCGGCCCGGTATCGCCGAAATAGGCGAAGAATTCGTTGCCGTTGGAAATCAGCAGCATCGACGACGGATAGCGATCGTGGCTGAGCGGGTACATCACGCCGGTCAATCCGGTCAGGCCGAGAGTAAACCGCTGCTGCGGCCGCACCGTTTGCAGCCGGTAGGTGCCCAGCCGCGAACCGTTGCCGGCGTCGGTAAAGTTCGGCCACGCCTTCCAGTTGAAGTAGTGATTACGCAAGGTCAGCACGGTGTCCGCCTGGGCGTAAACGGTTTTTTTATTGTCCTCAGGCGAGCCGACGATCAGCCCTGCCACGTGGTCCAGATGGCCGTGGCTGATAAAGTAACTGCCGATCAACTGCCGGAACACATAGCCCTGCGGCGTGTAAGGCGCGGCCAGCTCGGGCGTCACCTGCGGGAAACTGCCCTTCGCCAGCCCTTTGGCGATGCCCGGCAGCAGCGAACCGGCGTCCAGCGCCACATATTGCGGCTGATTGTCGCTGCGGATCAGGTAGGAGGTCAGGTTGCCGTCGCTGACGCCGCCGTCAACGCCCAGCGCTACCACGTCAAAGCCGGCGATCGCCAGCGCGGAATAGCCGCTCAGGCACAGGGCCAGCACCTTTTTCATCATTGCATCGCTCCTTGCAGTTGCCTCAAGACTCTCCCCGTTTTGCCGCCTCGAACGCCGCCAGCGTCTCCAGCCGGACTTGCTTGTGATCGACGATCGGCAGCGGATAGTTCAGTGTACACCGCTGCTTTTCCGCCCAGCGATGGGGATGATGGATGTCATTGTCGGGCACATCCGCCAGTTCCGGCAACCATTTACGGATAAAAGTGCCTTGTGGATCAAAACGTTCACCCTGAGTGGTCGGGTTGAAGATGCGAAAATACGGCGCGGCGTCGGTGCCGGTGGACGCCGCCCACTGCCAGCCGCCGTTGTTGGCCGCCAGATCCCCATCCAACAGTTGCGACATGAAATAGCGTTCCCCGGCGCGCCAGTCGATCAGCAGATCCTTCACCAGAAAACTGGCGCTGATCATGCGCAGCCGGTTGTGCATCCAGCCGGTGGCATTCAGCTGGCGCATGGCGGCATCGACGATCGGATAGCCGGTCTCGCCCCGCTGCCAGGCCTGCAGCGTCGCCGCGTCATCGCACCAACGCACCTTGTCCGTCCAGGCGATAAACGGCCGATGGCGGCACAGATCGGGATAGGCCACCAGCAGATGGCGATAGAACTCGCGCCAAATCAGCTCGTTGAGCCAGGCAAAGGCACCGCTTTCGCGATCTTCCAGCAGCTGCGGGCATTCGGCGCGCAGGCGGTTGAAGCACTGGCGCGGCGACAACACGCCGATCGCCAGATAGGGCGACAGGCTGCTGGTGCCGGCGAGGGCGGGCAGATCGCGCTGCCGGAGGTAATCCTGCACCTGCTCGCGGCAAAAGGTGCGCAGCCGCTGCAGCGCGGCCTCCTCGCCGGCGGGATAACCATCCCCCGTCTCCGCCGTAGGGTAATCGAACGCCGCCGGCGCCTCAGGCGCAGGCAACGCGCCACCGGCGCGGATCTTCGGCGCCGGCAGGCAACTCACGTCGGACTCAGTCAGGCGTTGAAGAAAGGCGTTGCGAAACGGCGTATAGACCTTGTACATCTCGCCGCCGCCGGTTAACACGCTGCCCGGCGGCAACAGCAGGCTGTCATCGAAACCGTGGCACCTCACCCGGCCACTCAACCGCTGTTCCAGCCGCGCATCGCGCCGCCGTTCGTTCAGTTCGTACTGGCGATTGTAAAACAGCGCATCCACCTGCTCCCGCTCGCAATAGTCCGCCAGCCAGTCGATCGACGCGGCAAAGTCCTCACAGGAATGGCAATGCAGCGCAATGCCCTTTTGCGCCAGCGCCTGCTGCACCGCCTGCAGGCTGGCGTGGATCAGCGCCGCCTGCCGCGGCGCCATCTCATGTTGCCGCCACTGCTGCGGCGTGGCGATAAACACCGCCAGCACCCGGGCTTCGGGATCGCTGCAGGCGGCGTGCAGCGCTTTGTTGTCGGTGATACGCAGATCGTTACGCAACCAGACCAGATGCGTGGTCATAAAACTCCTTGTCAATCAATGGCCGTAACGCAAACGCAGCGCCTCCGGATAAGGTTCGAAATAGCGTTGTTCCGCCAGATAACGGTCGGGGTATTCCGCCATGTAATGCTTGAGCAGCGCGATCGGCGCCAACAGCGGCTGCATGCCCTGCCGGTAGCGGTCGATCAGGTGCGCCAGCTCCTGGCGCTGCGCCGTACTGAGCTGACGGCGGAAATAGCCCTGCACGTGCATCAACACATTGGTGTGGTTGCGGCGCGTTGCCTTGTGCGCCAACAGCGCCATCAGGCGGCTGCGGTATTCCACGGCGAAGGCCTCCAGCGAGTCCCAGCGGTGAATATCGGCGACGAAGCGCCCCAGCTCGCGATACGCCGGCTGCGAATGCGCCAGCAGCGACAGCTTGTAGCGGCTGTGAAACGCGATCAGCCCGCCGCGGGTCAGCCCCTGACGCCACAGCATGTTCAGCTCGTACAGCGCATACACCCGTTCAATGAAGTTTTCCCGCAGTGCCGCATCCTGCAATCGTCCGTCCTCTTCCACCGGCAGCCACGGCATCTGGCGCAGCAGTTCGGCGGTAAACAGACCGACGCCGTTTTTACGCGAGTCCTTGCCGTTTTCGCTGTAGACCCGTACCCGCTCCAGGCCGCAGCTCGGTGACTTGGCGCAGACGATGTACCCACACAGATGCTGCAAGGCCGCCACGCGCTGCGCGGAGAAGCCGCGCATCTCCTCGGTCAGATCCACGCCGGCGTCGTTGCTGTAGCGCATCGCCGGCCACGGCTGCGCCTGCTTCACCAGGCGCAGCGCCGGGCGCGGCGTGGGCAGGCCAATCGCCATTTCCGGGCAAACAGGCTCAAAGCGCACATAGGGCGCCAACTGTTCCACCGCAAAGGCCAGCCGCTTGTGGCCGCCGTCGAAACGCACCGCTTCGCCCAGTAAACAGGCGCTGATACCGATAGGGATCTTGTCGCTCATACCGCTCTCCCGTGTTGTTGGCCGATGAGGAAAGTGTAGAAGAATGGCTTGCCGAATACGACCTTGCGCTTGATAGGGGTGGCTATAGGCATAAAAAAACCCCCGCCGTAGGGCGAGGGTTTTTCGTGAATCGGCAATGGCTCAGTAGAAATCGCAGGACGCCAGTTCCGCCTGCTGCAGCCAGACCGGCTTATCGCTGGTTTTTGACCAGACGCGGTGCAGGTAGCTGTAAAAACGCCCGCGATCGCTGCGGAACAACATCACCGGCAGGGCCAAAATGCCCGCGAGGACGACTGCGCTGCGGCGCAGGAGAATCCGATGCAGTGAATAAGCGTGATAGGTAGTAGACATGCGAACCTCCTTAAAAACGCCTGCCGTTGATTTGTCAGGGAAAACGGCGTCGGCGTATCAAATGAACAATCGGTAATTTGGTAACTGGACAAAATTTTAGCGCACTTGATGAAAGTTTACTACTCATCCGACCACTAAATCGCACAAAAAATCGCTAATCGCCACGGCGATTCGTAATTTTGTTACATTCAGGTTAATTTTTAACTAAACATCGGTTACATTGTGGTTATTATTCGGGTTGTTATTTCCCGCTTACGCCCGTTCTCCCTCCCCCATCAGGGGCAATCTCGCCACCGGCCTGATGGTTGAAACACCGAATTTCCGCTGAAATTTCAGCCATTTTTATACTTTTTTTACACCCGCCCACGCGATTTTTTCATCTTCTTTCTACCCCTCTCCCTACACTGCCCCTATCAAAAACAACACCTCTGGAGGTGTCCCGTGAGTTTCAGCGTTATTGGTGGTGCGCTGTTGGTTCTGCTGCTGTTGGCCTATTTGGTCTACGCCCTGTTTAACGCGGAGGATTTCTGATGGCGGCTTCAGCCTTTTTACTGATCGCCAGCTTCCTGCTGGTGCTTCTGCTGCTGGCCCGGCCGCTGGGCGGCTTTATGGCGCGCCTGATCGAGGGTGAGCCGCTGCCTGCGCTGCGCGGGGTGGAAGCCGGGGTCTGGCGCGCCTGCGGCATCCGCGCCACCGAAATGAACTGGTGGCAGTACGCGCTGGCGATCCTGGCGTTCAACCTGCTCGGCCTGGCGCTGCTGTTCGCCCTGCTGATGACGCAGGGCTCGCTGCCGCTCAACCCGCAAGGCTTCCCGGGCCTCTCCTGGGATCTGGCGCTCAACACCGCCGTCAGCTTCGTCACCAACACCAACTGGCAGGCCTACAGCGGCGAAAGCGCCCTCAGCTATTTCAGCCAGATGGCCGGGCTGGCGGTGCAGAACTTCGTCTCCGCCTCCACCGGCATCGCCGTGGCCTTTGCGCTGATCCGCGCCTTTACCCGCCGCGCCGGCAAGACCGTCGGCAACGCCTGGGCCGATCTGTTCCGCATCACGCTGTATGTACTGCTGCCGATCGCGCTGTTGATCGCCCTGTTCTTCGTCAGCCAGGGCACGCTGCAAAACTTCCTGCCTTACCTGCACGTCACCACGCTCGAAGGCGCGCAGCAAACGCTGCCGATGGGGCCGGTGGCCTCGCAGGAAGCGATCAAGATGCTCGGCACCAACGGCGGCGGCTTCTTCGGTGCCAACTCGGCGCACCCGTTCGAGAACCCAACCGTGCTGACCAATTTCGTGCAGATGCTGGCCATCTTCCTGATCCCCTGCGCGCTGTGCTTCTCCTTCGGCCAGTTGGCCGGTGAAAACCGCCAGGGCCATGCGCTGATCTGGGCAATGGCGCTGATCTTCGTGGTGGCGGTGGTAGTGGTGATGTACGCCGAACTGGCGGGCAACCCGCACCTGAGCGCGCTGGGCGCCGACAGCAACATCAATATGGAAGGCAAAGAGTCGCGCTTCGGCATTCTTGCCACCAGCCTGTTCTCGGTGGTGACCACCGCCGCGTCCTGCGGGGCGGTTAACGCCATGCACGACTCTTTCACCGCGCTGGGCGGCCTGGTGCCGATGTGGCTGATGCAGATCGGTGAGGTGGTGTTCGGCGGCGTCGGCTCCGGCCTGTACGGCATGCTGCTGTTCGTGCTGCTGACAGTGTTTATCGCCGGTCTGATGATCGGCCGCACCCCGGAATATCTGGGCAAGAAAATCGACGTTTACGACATGAAGATGACCGCGCTGGCGATCCTGGCCACGCCGACGCTGGTGTTGCTGGGCAGCGCGCTGGCCATCGGCACCGACGCGGGCCGTGCCGGCATCCTCAACCCGGGTGCCCACGGCTTCAGCGAAGTGCTGTACGCCCTGTCCTCCGCCGCCAACAACAACGGCAGCGCCTTCGCCGGGTTGAGCGTCAATACGCCGTTCTACAACCTGCTGCTGGCCTTCGCCATGTTCTTCGGCCGCTTCGGGGTGATCCTGCCGGTGCTGGCGATCGCCGGTTCGCTGAGCGCCAAGCCACGCCAGCCGGCGGGCAACGGCACCCTGCCGACCTATGGGCCGCTGTTTATCGGCCTGCTGATCGGCACCGTGCTGCTGGTGGGCGCGCTGACCTTCGTGCCGGCGCTGGCGCTGGGCCCGGTGGCCGAGCATTTGCAGCTTTGGTTGGCAAACTAACAGACGTCACAGAGAGAGAATAAGAGATGACTCGCAAACAACGCGCGCTGTTTGAACCGGCCCTGGTGCGCACCGCGCTGATCGATGCGCTGAAAAAACTGGACCCTCGCGTTCAATGGCGCAACCCGGTGATGTTCGTGGTGTATATCGGCAGTATTCTGACCACCGCCATCTGGCTGGCGATCCTCACCGGCCAAACCGACGGCGCCGCCGCCTTTACCGGCAGCGTCTCCCTGTGGCTGTGGTTCACCGTGCTGTTCGCCAACTTCGCGGAAGCGCTGGCCGAAGGGCGCAGCAAGGCCCAGGCGGAAAGCCTGAAGGGCACCAAGAAAACCAGCTGGGCGAAAAAACTGGCCGGCCCGCGCCGCGACGGCGCCACGGAGAAAGTGGCCGCCGAAAGCCTGCGCAAGGGCGATATCGTGCTGGTGGAAGCCGGCGACACCATCCCGTGCGACGGCGAAGTGCTGGAAGGCGGTGCCTCGGTAGATGAAAGCGCCATCACCGGTGAGTCCGCGCCGGTGATCCGCGAGTCCGGCGGCGACTTCTCCTCGGTCACAGGGGGCACCCGCGTGCTGTCCGACTGGTTGGTAGTGCAGTGCAGCGTCAACCCGGGGGAAACCTTCCTCGATCGCATGATCGCCATGGTGGAAGGCGCCAAACGCCGCAAAACGCCGAACGAGATCGCACTGACTATCCTGCTGGTGGCGCTGACCATCGTGTTCGTCCTGGCCACCGCCACCCTGTTCCCGTTCTCGCAATACAGCGTGGAAGCGGCCGGCAGCGGCAGCGTGGTCACCATCACCGTGCTGGTCGCGCTGCTGGTCTGCCTGATCCCCACCACCATCGGTGGCCTGCTGTCCGCCATCGGCGTGGCCGGGATGAGCCGCATGCTCGGCGCCAACGTGATCGCCACCAGCGGCCGCGCGGTGGAAGCCGCCGGCGACGTGGACGTGCTGCTGCTGGATAAAACCGGCACCATCACGCTGGGCAACCGCCAGGCTTCGGAGTTCCTGCCGGCGCCGGGCGTGAAAGAGCAAGAACTGGCGGATGCCGCGCAGCTGGCCTCGCTGGCGGACGAAACGCCGGAAGGCCGCAGCATCGTGGTGTTGGCCAAACAGCGATTCAACCTGCGCGAACGCGATCTGCAGGCGCTTAACGCCACCTTCGTGCCCTTTTCCGCCCAGACCCGCATGAGCGGCGTCAACGTGCAGGAGCGCATGATCCGCAAAGGTGCAGTGGATGCCATTCGTCGCCACGTCGAATCCAATCAAGGGCACTTCCCGCGGGCGGTGGACGATCTGGTGGAAAGCGTGGCGCGCACCGGCGGCACGCCGCTGGTGGTGGCGGAAGGCGCCCGGGTGCTGGGCGTGGTGGCGCTGAAGGATATCGTCAAGGGCGGCATTAAGGAACGCTTCAATGAGCTGCGCAAGATGGGCATCAAAACGGTGATGATCACCGGCGATAACCCGCTGACCGCGGCGGCGATCGCCGCCGAAGCCGGGGTGGACGACTTCCTGTCGGAAGCCACGCCGGAAGCCAAGCTGGCGCTGATCCGCCAGTATCAGGCGGAAGGCCGCCTGGTGGCGATGACCGGCGACGGCACCAACGACGCCCCGGCGCTGGCGCAGGCCGATGTGGCAGTGGCGATGAACTCAGGCACCCAGGCCGCTAAAGAGGCGGGCAACATGGTCGATCTGGATTCCAACCCGACCAAGCTGATCGAAGTGGTGCACATCGGCAAACAGATGCTGATGACGCGCGGCTCGCTGACCACCTTCAGCATCGCCAACGACGTCGCCAAATACTTCGCCATCATTCCGGCGGCGTTTGCGGCCACCTATCCGCAATTGAACGCGCTGAACGTGATGCACCTGCACTCCCCGGCCTCCGCCATCATGTCGGCGGTGATCTTCAACGCCCTGGTGATCGTGTTCCTGATCCCGCTGGCGCTGAAAGGGGTGAGCTACAAACCGATGAGTGCCGCAGCCCTGCTGCGCCGCAACCTGTGGCTGTACGGGGTCGGCGGTCTGCTGGTGCCATTTGTCGGCATCAAACTGATCGACCTGATCCTGGTCGCGCTGCACGTCGCCGGTTAACCATTGAGGGAAATGAACATGACGTATTTACGACCTGCGCTGGTGATGTTGATCCTGCTGACGCTAATCACCGGCATCGCCTATCCGTTGCTGACTACCGGACTGGCGCAGCTGCTGTTTCCGGGCGCGGCCAACGGTTCGCTGCTGTACCGGGACGACAAGGCAGTCGGCTCCGCGCTGATCGGCCAGAACTTTACGCGCGCCGACTATTTCTGGGGCCGCCCATCGGCCACCGGCGATTCGGCCTATAATCCACTGGCCTCCGCCGGCAGCAACCTGGCGGCCACCAACCCGGCGTTGGATAAGGCTATCGCCGAGCGCGCAACGCAGCTGCGCCAGGCCAACCCTGCGATGAGCGGCCCGATCCCGGTCGATCTGCTGACCGCCTCCGGCAGCGGGTTGGATCCACAGATCTCGATCGCCGCCGCGCAATATCAGCTGGCACGGGTCGCGGCGGCGCGGCATCTGCCGCCGGAACAGGTCGCCAAACTGATCGAAGACAACACCGATCGGGCCACGCCCAACTTTATGGGGGAATCGGTGGTGAACGTGCTGAAGCTGAACCTGGCACTGGACGCATTGAAGTAACGCGCCGTATTCAGCATAGTGATAGGGTTCGGCATGCCGAACCCCTTTTTGCTTGGTAACACAAGGAATTGTCATGGTCGAAGAAGAGCAGCAGCGCCCCGATCCCGATAGCCTGCTGGCGTTGGCCAATGAAAAACCGCGCGGCCGGTTGAAGGTATTCTTCGGCGCCTGCGCCGGCGTCGGCAAAACCTACGCCATGCTGCAGGAAGCCCAGCGTTTGCGCGCTCAGGGGCTGGACGTGCTGGTCGGCGTGGTGGAAACCCACGGCCGTAGCGAGACCGCCGCCCTGCTCGACGGCCTCACGCTGCTGCCGCAAAAACGCATCCAGCATCGCGGCCGGCTGGTGCATGAATTCGATCTCGACGCCGCGCTGGCGCGCCACCCGGCGCTGGTGTTGATGGATGAACTGGCGCACAGCAACGCTCATGGTTCGCGCCACCCCAAACGCTGGCAGGATGTGGAAGAGCTGCTGGATGCCGGCATCGACGTTCTGACCACCGTCAACGTACAGCATCTGGAAAGCCTGAACGACGTAGTGGGCGGCGTGACCGGCGTGCGGGTGCGCGAAACGGTGCCCGACCACGTGTTTGACGAAGCCAGCGAAGTGGTGCTGGTCGATCTGCCGCCGGACGATCTACGCCGGCGGCTGCACGAAGGCAAAGTGTATATTCCCGGCCAGGCCGAGCGCGCTATCGAGCACTTCTTCCGCAAAGGCAACCTGATCGCCCTGCGCGAGCTGGCGCTGCGCCGCACCGCCGATCGGGTCGATGACCAGATGCGCGAGTTTCGCGACACCCAGGGGCGCGAGAAAGTGTGGCACACCCGCGACAGCATTCTGCTGTGCGTCGGCCACAACAGCGGCAACGAAAAGCTGGTGCGCATCGCCGCCCGGCTGGCGGCGCGGCTCGGCTGCCACTGGCATGCGGTCTATGTGGAAACCCCCAAGCTGCACCGGCTGCCGGAAAACCAGCGCCGCGCCATTCTGCGCGCGCTGCGGCTGGCGCAGGAACTGGGGGCAGAAACCGCCACCCTGGCCGATCCGTCCGAAGAGCGCGCGGTGCTGCGCTACGCCCGCGAGCATAACCTCGGCAAAATCATCATCGGCCGCCGCAGCGAGCAGCGCTGGAAGCTGCGCGGCAGCTTCGCCGATCGCCTCGGCCGGCTGGGCCCGGATCTCGATCTGGTGATCGTGGCGCTGGAGAGCGACACCGCACAACCGCCGCCGGGCAAGGAGCACGACGGCCGCAGCTTCAATGATAAATGGCGCATGCAGCTGCGCGGTTGCGTGGTCGCGGTGGCGCTGTGCGCGCTGATTACCCTGCTCTCGCAGTGGCTGCTGCCGGGCTTCGATCAGGCCAATCTGGTGATGGTCTATCTGCTCGGCGTGGCGATCGTCGCCCTGTTCTTCGGCCGCTGGCCGTCGGTGCTGGCGGCGGTGATCAACGTCGCCAGTTTCGATCTGTTCTTTGTCCAGCCCGAATGGTCGTTCGCCGTCAGCGATATGCAGTATCTGCTGACCTTCGGCGTAATGCTCGCCGTCGGCATCATCATCGGCAACCTGACCGCCGGGGTGCGTTATCAGGCTCGGGTGGCGCGCTACCGCGAGCAGCGGGCGCGCCACCTGTACGAAATGTCGCGTGGGCTAAGCCGCGCGCTGACCGTAGCCGACATCGCCAACACCAGCCGCCACTTCCTCTCCAGCAGTTTCCAGGCGAAAACCGTGCTGTTGCTGCCGCAGGAAGACGGCCGCCTGCAACAGATGGTCGGCGAGGAAGGCGGGCTGCTGTCGGTAGACGAAGCCATCGCGCGCTGGAGCTTCGACAAAGGCTTGCCGGCCGGCGCCGGCACCGACACCCTGCCCGGCGTGCCTTACCAGCTGCTGCCGCTCAATACCCCCAAGCAGACCTTCGGCCTGCTGGCGATCGAGCCCAACAACCTGCGCCAGCTGATGGTACCGGAACAGCAGCGGCTGCTGCAGACCTTCGCGGTGCTGATCGCCAGCGCGCTGGAGCGGCTGCACCTGGCGCGCAGCGCCGAAGAAGCCAAGCTGGACGCCGAGCGCGAACAGCTGCGCAACTCGCTGCTGGCGGCGCTGTCACACGATCTGCGCACGCCGCTGACCGTGCTGTTCGGCCAGGCGGAAATCCTCACGCTGGACCTGGCGGCCGAAGGCTCCAACCACGCTACCCAGGCCAGCCAGATCCGCCAACAGGTGCTGAGCACCACCCGGCTGGTGAACAACCTGCTGGATATGGCGCGCATCCAGTCCGGCGGTTTCAGCCTGCGCAAAGAGTGGCAGTCGCTGGAAGAGATCGTCGGCGCCTCGCTGCACATGCTGGAGCCGCTGCTCAGCCAGCATCCGATCGTGGTCGAGCTACCGCCGGAACAGATCCTGGTGAACTGCGACGGCAGCCTGCTGGAGCGGGTGTTCACCAATCTGTTGGAAAACGCCAATAAATACGCCGGCGTCGAGGCTACCATCGGCATTCGCGCCCGCACGCTGCCCGATTGGCTGGAAGTCGAGGTCTGGGATAACGGTCCGGGCATCCCTGCCGATCAGCTGCAGCTAATTTTCGACAAATTTTCACGTGGTAATAAAGAATCGGCGATCCCCGGCGTCGGCTTGGGGTTAGCGATTTGCCGTGCCATTATTGAAGTACATGATGGCCGCATCTGGGCGGAAAACGGCGCCAACGGCGGCGCCAGCTTCCGTTTCGTGCTGCCGCTGGAAAAACCGCCCGAGATCGACGGCGACGCCTTCGATCTGTAATCAACGCAGGGGAAACGTGAGCATAACGCCAACCAACATTCTGATTGTTGAAGATGAAAAAGAGATCCGCCGCTTCGTGCGCACCGCGCTGGAGAGCGAAGGCCTGCGGGTATTTGAAAGTGAAACGCTGCAGCGCGGACTGATTGAAGCCGGCACGCGCAAACCGGATCTGATCATTCTTGATTTGGGCTTGCCGGACGGCGACGGGCTGAGCTACATCCGCGATCTGCGGCAATGGAGCGCCATTCCGGTGATCGTGCTGTCCGCGCGCAACGCCGAAGAGGACAAAATAGCCGCGTTGGACGCCGGTGCCGACGACTACCTCAGCAAACCGTTCGGCATCGGCGAGCTGCTGGCGCGGGTGCGGGTCGCGCTGCGCCGCCACTCCGCCAGCCAACAGGAAAGCCCGCTGATAAGTTTTTCGGAAATCACCGTCGATCTGGTGAATCGCCGGGTGCTGCGCAACAACGAAGATCTGCACCTGACGCCGATCGAGTTTCGCCTGTTGGCGGAGCTGTTGGCCAACGCCGGCAAAGTGATCACCCAACGGCAGCTGCTGAGCCACGTCTGGGGGCCGAACTACGTGGAGCACAGCCACTATCTGCGCATCTACATGGGCCACCTGCGGCAGAAGCTCGAAGCCGATCCGGCTCGGCCCAAACACCTGCTGACCGAAACCGGCGTCGGCTATCGCTTCATGCCTTAACCCGGCTGGCGCGCCTTTACGCCGCCGGCCCCTTCTTCAATCCGACCATAAATTCTTTAAACGCATCGCGCAGCGGAGCGAACACCGGGTGTTTGCGGTTTTCTATCATCACCTCGGAGAACAGCTTTAATCCCACGGCGAAGGCCGCGCTCTGCTCGGGGCCGAAGTTCAGATCGTCACGCGCCCGGATGCGCTCGACGATATCGAGAATATCGTCGTGGTTGGTCACTTCAAAACTCAGCGGCGCTTTCTCGACGGGATTGCCCTGGCGATCGCTCAGGGCTTCAACGGTAATATTGAAACGGTGGCCGGGCATCAGTTCTTCTCCTGTTGTTGCGTGGGTTGAATATGCATTTCGCTTTCGATCGCCGCCACAGCGGTCAGCAACGCGGCGTTGATGCGCTCCACCTGCTGCGGCGTGAGATCGGCGCGCATCACGTTGCCGCGCAGCAGGCTGCGCAGACGGTTCATGGCGTCGTAAATGCCTTCCGCCAGATTGCCGTGCCGATGATGTTCGCGGCCGGCGCCCGCCAGGCGCGCCAGAATGACTTCAACCACCTGTTGATGCTTTTGCAGCTCACCCTCACCCGCCGCAGTAATGCGGTAGCTTTTACGGCCGTTGCCGGTGGTGAGCGGCTCAAGGAAATCCTGTTCTTCCAGCAGCGTCAGCGTGGGGTAAATCACCCCAGGGCTCGGCACGTACAGACCGGAAGAGGCTTCCTCGATCGCCTTGATCAGCTCATAACCGTGGCTGGGCTTGCGCGCCACCAGCGCCAACAGCACCAGGCGCAGATCGCCGTGTTCGAACAGGCGATGACGCCCACCGCGGCCACCGCGCCCTCGGCCGTGCTCTTCGCCGTCGCCGCCGAAATGATGACGCCCTCCGCGATGGCGGCGGCCCTCGCCCGCTTCGCATTCATGGTGGTGATGGTGACGGTGTAAACCTAATCGATGAAACATAGGGTGATACCTCGCTTTAACAGGGAACATCAATACGAGGTTGTTTAGATATATCTAAACAGCGTCGATAACGCTAATCTAGATCGATATATCTAAATGCGCAAGCGCGGGCCAAGAAAAAGATATATCTAAATTACAGGCATAAAAAAAGCGCTGTAAAAACAGCGCTTTCATCAATCAGGAAAAATGATTACTTGGCGGAAGCCAGCACTTCGCTGACGATCTCGACCGCTTCGTGCTCAATCTTCTCGCGGTGTTCCGCCCCGAGGAAACTCTCGCAGTAGATCTTGTAAGCCTCTTCGGTACCGGAAGGACGGGCCGCGAACCAGCCGTTGTCGGTCATCACTTTCAGGCCGCCAATCGACGCGCCGTTGCCCGGTGCCGCGGTCAGACGTGCGGTGATCGGATCGCCTGCCAGGGTATTGGCCTTGACCATCTCCGGCGACAGCTTGGACAGCGCCGCTTTTTGCGCCGCAGTCGCCGGCGCCTGGATGCGGTTGTAGCTTGGCGCACCGAAGCGCTTGGCCAGATCGTCATAGTGATGCTGCGGATTCTCACCGGTTACCGCAGTGATTTCAGCCGCCAGCAGGCACATGATGATGCCGTCTTTGTCCGTCGACCAAGGCTGGCCGTTGAAGCGCAGGAACGAGGCCCCGGCGCTCTCTTCGCCGCCGAAGCCCAGGCTGCCGTCGAACAGGCCGTCCACGAACCACTTGAAGCCGACCGGCACTTCCACCAGCTTGCGGCCCAGGTCAGCCACCACGCGATCGATCATCGCGCTGGACACCAGCGTTTTACCTACCGCGACATCGGCACCCCACTGCGGGCGATGCTGGAACAGGTAGTTGATGGCTACCGCCAGATAGTGGTTCGGGTTCATCAGGCCCTTCGGCGTGACGATGCCGTGGCGGTCGTAATCCGGATCGTTGGCGAACGCCAGATCGAATTTGTCGCGCAGCGCCAGCAGGCCGGCCATCGCCGACTCGGACGAGCAGTCCATGCGGATGATGCCGTCGTGGTCCAGGTGCATAAAGCGGAAGGTCTGATCGATGGAATCGTTCACCAGCGTCAGATCCAGGTTGTAGTGCTCCGCCACGCGCTGCCAATAGGCGATGCCGGAACCGCCGAGCGGATCCACGCCCAGCTTCAGGCCGGCGCGTTGGATGGCCGGCATATCGACCACCTCAACCAGACCTTCAACATAAGGCTGCACCAGATCTTTGGCGTGCAAGTGGCCGCTGTTCCAGGCTTTATCCAGCGACTGACGCTGAACGCCTTTCAGCTGTTGCGCCAGCAGTTCGTTGGCACGCTTTTCGATCACCGACGTCAGGTTGGTGTCAGCCGGGCCGCCGTTCGGCGGGTTGTACTTGATGCCGCCGTCTTCCGGTGGGTTATGGGACGGCGTAATGACGATGCCGTCGGCCTGCGCGCCGCCGCGGCGGTTGTGGCACAGAATGGCGTGCGATACCGCCGGCGTTGGCGTGAAGCCGTTGTTTTCCTGCACGATCACATCGACGCCGTTGGCGGTCAACACTTCCAGCACGGAAATGAAGGCCGGCTCGGACAGCGCATGGGTATCTTTGCCCACGTAGCACGGGCCGGTAGTGCCCTGCTGATGACGAACTTCGGCGATCGCCTGAGCGATGGCGAGGATGTGCGCTTCGTTGAAGCTGTGGCGCTGCGCGCTGCCGCGGTGGCCGGAGGTGCCAAACTTCACCGCATGTGCGGAATTGCCGGCTTCCGGTTGCAGCACATAGTACTGCGACGTCAGCTGGGCTACGTTGATCAGATCGCTTTGGCGGGCGGGCTGCCCGGCACGTGGATTATTCGCCATCGACATATCTCCCTCATCCCTGTCGGTGGCCGGGCAAATACGTCGCGCACGGCCATCATGACGGGCTGTTCGCTAAATTAGACGGTACCGCAAACTTTCTCGATCAGTTCCGCCGGGAACTGCATGGCCTGCATGATGTGTTCGATCATGCTGCGTTTGCGGCCGGTATTGGTATTGGTGATCACCCAGTAAGGGGTGCCCGGTACATGCTTCGGCTTGGTATGCGTGCCGTTGGCCAGCAGGGTCTGCTGATCGCCGGCAAAATAGGTGCGGGTACGGCCGGTCAACGCATCGGTGGCGGCGGCGAAACCGGCGGCATCGAGGGTATACAGCGTGGACAGCACCAGCATGAAACGGTTGACCGCTTTGTTCTGCTCGGCATATTCATCCGACAGCAGCAGCTCACGCATGGCGCGCACGCGATCGCGCGGACGCTGTGCCGGCGCCGTTTTTTCCAGCTCGACGGACTGCGGCGCACTGGCAGCAGGCAACGCGCGCACCGGTTGCCCTGCGGTGAATTTCAACATGCGGCGTAAAATATCGGACGCGCTTTCACCGATGTGTTGCGTGTGGCTGGCAATATAACGGTAAAGCTCTTCGTCGACTTCAATAGTTTTCATCTTTATCCAATACTGTTTTTTCTACTTAGAACCTGAAGCCAGATCCTGCATTCAAGCCATGGGATTATAAGGTTAAAAGCGCTGGGGCGAACACAACAATGTGCCTCCGGACGGAAAATGCAGACTAATACCTATAGCCGGCGCTGCCAAGCCCGCGCCGCGAAAATTCCGCATGATTCATCGTGCGATTCAATCATGATACCCTAATCTGAATCTCTCTCAGCATGAACTTCGCCATGAAATTACATTATCAACTGCTGGCCACCGAGTCAGACGCGCTGCCGGTGCTGCTGATCCACGGGCTGTTCGGCAATCTGGACAACCTGGGCGTGCTGGCGCGCGATCTGCATAAACAGCACAGCGTGATCAAAGTCGATCTGCGCAACCACGGCCTCTCCCCGCGTGCCGACGACATGAACTATCCCGCCATGGCGCAGGACCTGCTGGCGCTGCTCGACGAACTGCAGCTGGAGAAAGCGATCGTCATCGGCCATTCGATGGGCGGCAAAGCGGCGATGGCGCTGACCGCCATCGCGCCCGAGCGCGTCGCCAGGCTGATCGTTATCGACGTCGCGCCGGTGGATTACCAGGCCCGCCGCCACGACGAGATCTTCGCCGCGCTGAAGGCCGTCAGTGCGGCCGGCATCACCCAACGCCAGGCGGCCGCTCAGCTGATGCGCGAGTACCTGCAGGAAGAAGGCGTGATCCAGTTCCTGCTGAAGTCCTTCCACAACGGCGAGTGGCGCTTCAACCTGCCGGTGCTGATCGAACGCTACGAAGACATCACCGGCTGGCAGGAAATACCGGCCTGGCCGCACCCGACCCTGTTCATTCGCGGCGGCCTGTCGCCGTACGTGCAGGACAGCTACCGGGCGGACATCGCCCGCCAGTTCCCGCAGGCCCGCGCACACGTCGTCGCCGGCACCGGCCATTGGGTGCACGCCGAAAAACCGGAAGCGGTGCTGCGCGCCATTCACCGTTTCCTCGACGAAGCCTGAAAAACGCGCTCACCTGGCGAAAAAACGCGCTAAAGATAACGGCTTAGCGCGTTTGCCCCGCAGTTAGGCATTGTCGTCGCTCCATCTGCTGGGGTAATATGGCGCGCTATAATTTTGCCGCCGCGCCAGCGCGTTCGCGAACGCCGGTTCGGGGGTAAATTTGGGTTAGGGTTTATTGGCCCGAAGTGTGTTAACCGATGCCTCCGGAAGCGTGCGAGCGCTTTTTGATGCAAACTCCCTTGCAGTACCGCTACCTATGGCAAAAGAACAAACGGATCGCACGACGCTGGATCTGTTCGCAGATGAACGCCGTCCGGGGCGCCCGAAAACCAACCCGCTTTCCCGCGATGAACAGCTTAGAATCAACAAGCGCAATCAGTTACGGCGCGATAAAGTGCGTGGATTGCGGCGCGTAGAGCTGAAAATCAACGCGGATGCGGTGGACGCCCTGAACAAACTGGCGGAACAGCGCAACATCAGCCGCAGCGAACTCATCGAGCAGATGCTGTTGGCGCAACTGGCGGAAGAACAGCCGGAACATTGATCTCTTCGGCCGCACGCGCGGCGCGGCGTTAAGGACAACGCCGGATCGACCACGCTTTTCTTCATTCTCCGGCATCGCATAAATGCGATAAAACCCCGGCGCCACTTTCTGGCATGATACGCATTTACCGGTAAGAGACTGCGCCTGTCGGCGCCCGCCCCGGAGGCGAAAGGCTCTTGCCATGGCATCATTTTAATCGGCGTCAGCGGCGGCAGTGCCGGCGTCGAGTAATGCAATTACTTGAATTTAAAGGTTATACGCGATATGGCTACTGTAGGCATTTTCTTTGGCAGCGACACTGGCAATACCGAAAACATTGCCAAAATGATCCAGAAAATTCTCCAGAAACAGTTTGGCGACGACGTCTCTGAAGTGCATGACATCGCTAAAAGCAGCAAAGAAGACCTGGAAGGGTTCGATATCCTGCTGCTAGGTATCCCGACCTGGTACTACGGTGAAGCGCAGTGTGACTGGGATGATTTCTTCCCGACGCTGGAAGAAGTCGACTTCAACGGCAAACTGGTGGCGCTGTTCGGCTGCGGCGACCAGGAAGACTACGCGGAATACTTCTGTGACGCGATGGGTACCATCCGCGACATCATCGAACCGCGCGGCGCGGCCATCGTGGGCCACTGGCCGACCAAAGGCTACCACTTCGAGGCCTCCAAAGGCCTGGCGGACGACAACCACTTCATCGGTCTGGCGATCGACGAAGACCGTCAGCCTGAGCTGACCAACGAGCGCGTGGACGCCTGGGTCAAACAGATCGTCGAAGAGCTGAGCCTGGCCGATATCGTCGGCTAAACCCCGGCACTGGCGAAAGGTTGAACAAAGGCCCTGTAAAGTGCATAGTGTGCCCACAGGGCCGTCATCGGCAGCAGGGATTGCTGCGATAGAAGCTACAGATTTGTAACTTCCCACCCCGTCACGGTAGACTGAGATATCGGTTTATCCCACCCATCAAGGCGTTGCATGCAAAACATGCAATAGTGCAATTATATCTTTGTTAACAACCGGCGGTTTCCATTTAGTACAACCGGTTCTATAATGAGACGCATTAACTCTTTGTGCCGACCGATGCCACAGGCGAGTACGCCTCAACTTGATTAGCATAGTAACAGGACTGAATTCGCATGACCGACAACAACATCGCATTGAAGAAGGCCGGCTTAAAAGTCACGCTTCCGCGACTCAAAATCCTGGAAGTACTGCAAAATCCGGAATGCCATCACGTCAGTGCGGAAGATTTGTACAAAAAACTGATTGATATGGGCGAAGAGATCGGGTTGGCAACGGTTTATCGCGTACTGAACCAGTTTGACGATGCGGGCATTGTGACACGTCACAATTTCGAAGGCGGCAAGTCCGTGTTCGAGCTGACCCAACAGCATCACCACGATCACCTGATTTGCCTGGACTGTGGCAAAGTGATCGAATTCAGCGACGAATCCATCGAAGTGCGCCAGCGTGATATCGCCAAGCAACACGGCATCAAGCTCACCAACCACAGCCTGTATCTGTACGGTCACTGTGAAACCGGTGACTGCCGCGAAGACGAAACGCTGCACGACAAGAAATAAGCCTGACCGGCTATGAAAAACCGCCTCACACCGAGGCGGTTTTTTTATGCCCGCCGTGCAACGGGCAAAAAAATCCCCGGACAAGCCGGGGAAAATCATGTCATGAAATATCACAATTGCAGCGGCACAGCGACTCCACGTACTCCTCTCACTTCAACGTCCGCCCTACGCCGACACGCGCGGGCGAACGCATTCCCCCTTCGTTATACGGCCGCCGCCAGGGCAGCAGGCCATTGCACCGAGCTTAGACCTTCTCGGCGCGGCTGTAGCGCTTGCCGTCCGGGCTGACCGAACGCACCTGAACGTCACCCGAGACCGTCGGCTTGGCCTTGGCGTCATAATGTTGCCACTGCTTACCGCCGTCGGTGGAGTACTCGATGCCCAACCCTGGCAGGGCGATATTCGCCTCCAGCTTGCCGCCCGCTACGCGTGCGCCCGGCACCGGCAGACGGTAAGCGACGCCGCCTTTGTCCAGCTTGGCCAGTTCACGCTGCCCCAGGATATTGGCGAAGCGCAGCCAGTCTTTCTCCAGCGTCTTGGTATCGACAAAGTGGGTTTCCCCGCCTTTGTATTCGCGGCCGGCGCGATAGTCCTGCTCCCAACCGGCGCGGTGCCAGGCGCGTTCAGCCACCGACAGCGCGCGTGGGAAAATCATGTATTCCATCTGCGGATCGGTGCGCTGGGTTTCGCTCCACAGCTGAGCGGACAGCCCGTAGGCGCCCGGCCACGGCTTGTCGCTCTTGGCGTTGAAGTGGTTGCCGTCGCGGTCGACCGAGGTTTCCGCGTTCTGCGGCATGTTATCCGGCGCGAAGCTGAACACTTTGCGCTCGTCGCTGAAGCGGGTGCCCCAGTAGTAACCGCGCTCGTCCGGGTTCACCTCGTACGGGAAGTCCATATAGACGTAGTCCGGGTTGGAAACCACCACTTCATACCCTTTGTTGGCCCAGTCATTGACGCTATCGAAACCGCCCCAGTACAGGGTATCCCAGAAGTTGACGCCCACGCGCGAGGTGGCGAACGCCTTCGCGTTCTCGGCGTCTTTCAGACCATCCTGCCAGGCCTGCATTCTGTCGATGCCGTGCGCCTTCACCAGCTTGCTGACCTCTTGGCCGAAGTAGCTCGGCAGGTGCTCCATGTCGGCCACCTTGCCTTCTTTGATCATCGTCTGGCACACCTGCGACTTGGCCCACGGCTTGTCTTCGTTGCTCTGATCGATGATGCCTTTGCCCGGCTCCGGTTTCGCCTTGTCGGTGTAGCCGGCGCCCAGGCGAATGTTTTTCGCTTCGTCGCCGCCGAAGTGCCAGGTCTTGATCGGCTGACCGGCCTCTTTATGCATCTGCGCGATCTCGCCGATTACCTTGTCGACAAAGCGCTGGGAAGAGTCCAGGCACGGGTTCAGATAGCTCTGGCGGTTAAAGAACTGCACGGAGGTGGTGTTGGAGGTATCGGTCGGATCCACCAGGCGGAATTCGTTGGCCTCCTGCTCTTTCCCGGCGGCATGCAGCTTTTTATAGCGCGCTTCCATCGAGACCACCGCGGCGCGGGCGTGCGCCGGCATGTCGATCTCCGGGATCACCTCAATCTGGCGCGCCTGGGCGTATTTGATGATGTCGATATAGTCCTGACGGCTGAAGAAGCCGCCGTAGACGTCCGGCCCTTGGCCGTACTGAGGCAGCAGGCAGGTGGTTTCGCTCAAATCGTGGCAGCGCTGGCCGCCGACTTCCGTCAGCTCAGGCAAACCGGGGATCTCGATGCGCCAGCCTTCGTCATCGCTCAGGTGGAAGTGGAATTTGTTGAGCTTGTAGGCCGCCATCTGATCCAGCAGGCGCAGCACCGCGTCCTTCTTATGGAAGTTGCGCGCCACGTCGAGGAAAATGCCGCGATACTGGAAGCGCGGCGCATCGCTGGCGTCCAGCGTGGCAATCTTGCCGCTGCCGTCGCTCGGCACTAACGACAGGATCGACTGCAGCCCGTAGAACACCCCGGCCTGATCGAAGCCGATCACCCGGGCCTCTTTCTTACCAATTTTCAGCTCATAGGCGCCCGGCACCGCCATCGCGCCTTTAAACTTGCCCGGCTGGATGTCGGTCTTGATCGGATAGCCGTTGGCCTGAACCGGCACGCCCAGCAGTGCGAAGCGCTGGTTGACGACGTCCGCCGCCGGCTTGACCAGCGTGCTCAGATCCGGCGATACCCCTTGGCGCAGATCGGCGTCCTGTGCGTGGACCTTCACCTGCATCGGCGTCGGCACGATCTGGCCGCGCAGTGCGCCGGCAGGCAGCGTCTGCAGATCGGCATTGCTGACAAAGCGCGAAGCCGGCGTCATCAGAATGTTTTTGTCGTCCTTGGTACGCTTCCACTGGTCGCCGGTGAACGGCGCCACAAACTGATCCAGGTTTTCGGTGTCGGTATTCGCCAGCATTTTCGGCTTGGCGTCGCCGGAAGTGGCATACCAGCGCGGCAGGAAGTCGTTTCTGAACAGCTGCCAGTATTCAGCGACCACCGGGATTTCCACCGCCTTCCCGGCCGGGAAACCGCTGAATTTGGCGGTCGGCTCCAGCTTGTACAGATCGCCGGTGAGGTGGGCGATCTTGAACTGGTCGTTGTCTACCCGCAAGGTCTGGCGCGGGCTGTGGAAATAGATGACCCAGTCTTTGCCGTCGATCGCCTGGCCGTCGTTGCTGAGGGTGAACAACACCCGGTTGCAAGAGGCCCAGTCGGCGCCCAGCGCCGCGCAATCCACGCCGTTTTCGCCGGCGCGGTTATCCAGCATTTTCACGTTCAGCTTCAGCTGGCTCAGCTGATCCACCAGCTGTTGATCGGCCATGGCACTTCCCATGCCGCCCAGGAATCCCATCGTTGCCGTCAACGCGGCTAATGCGCTCAGTTTGAATGCGTTCATGTTCTCGTCCTTCTTAATTATTGTTATCGCGAATTTCTTGCCACAGCTTGCCGCACTTGGCGTCGTAAGCCTGTCCGTTACCGCTGTGAACCGCCATAATGCAGTTCTGATAATCCATCACCCGCACCGTTTCCTGCGCGGCGAACTGCTGGTGCTGCTTCTCTTGTTTCAGCACGTTCAGCACCGCCTTGCAGGGCTGCAGACGCTCCGGCGAACCTTCGGCGGTGTTGATACAGGCGCTGTAAGCCTGTTTTAATTTGGCGTCTTCCGGCGGCGCGGCGGGTTGTGCGCAGGCGCTCAGGGCCGCGGCGGCCGCCAACATCAGCATGATTTTTCTCATCGTTGAATTCCCTTAACTGTCCCCGGCGGCGAGGCCGGGGAACGCCTCAGAAGATGGTGAATGGCGCGATGACCATGAACTTGACGTCTTTCTCGTCCTGGAAGATGTTACCGTAACCGCCACCCCAGCTCGGGATGTTGGTGTGGTTGTCATATTGGGTGTAGTGCAGCTTGAGCAGGGTGCCCTTGGCGCGCCCTTCCTGGATGGTGTACATCGCGTCCAGGCTCCAGGCGCTCTCTTTCAGGCGCTGGCTCTGATCATAGATCGGGTTGGTGCTCGGCTTGGCGTCCCAGGCGTAAACGTAGGAACCGCCGACCGCCATGCCCGGCAGGTTCCAGTTGCTGAGGTCATACATCACGCCGGCGTACACCGCTTTCTCGCCGTTGGCGTTAAAGTCGGAGCGGTTATCCCACCACACGTCCAGACGACCGTTGGATGAGGCGTAGGTCGGGGTCATGCGCTGCAGGAAGAAGCCCTGGTTGCCTTCCGCCTTGACCATGGTGCCTTCCAAACGCCAGTTGAACTGCCCGGTGGTGTAACCGAAGGTCAGCGCCTGCAGCCAGGCCAGGCCGTCGTAGATGCTGTTCGGATCGTTCTTGTTGCTGATGCGGTCTTCCGCACCGTAGAACTGGTAACTGGTGGTCAGCGGATTGCCCAGCACATCGAATTTGTAAGACGCCTTGGTGAAGTATTGATTCACATAACCCTGAGCCTGGCCGAAGGCGGCTTCCAGCACCAGATCGTTTTTGAAATCGTACTTGGCGCCCAGCGAGTGCAGGTAGGAGACGCGGGTTTTCTTATCGTTCTGGCGGAAGTCGTCCATCTCGATATGCCACGGCGCCTTGTATTTGTCGGTCCACATGTAGGAGAAGCTCAACGCACCGGCATCGCCGTAGTCGAACTTGGCGCCGGCTTCGGCCCCCTGATAAGTGCCCGGCATAAAGCTCCAGTGCGGCGCCAGCAGGGTTTGTCCGCTCGGCTGAATATAGCCGGCGCGCGCCCAGACCGGTCCGTATTTGAATTTGGCAGCGGCTTTGTAAAGGCTCACGCCGCCTTTATCACCGGAATAGTCTTCGTCATAGGTACGGTTTTTCGAGGAGAACGCGATCTCGTTCGGGTGGCCGCTGGCGCTGGATTCCGCCAGCTCGATGGCGGTAAAGGCGCCGACGTCCAGACCGAACATGTCCCAGGCGTAGCCCGAAGCGAAATCCAGGCTCAGGTTGGCGGTGGAGTGCGACAGGTTGGTGGTGTATTGGTTGTAATCCTTACTGTCCGGATTGAGATCTTTACGGTCGCGCTCACGTTGCCAGTAATAAATACCGCCGGTCAGCGTGGAATCATCGATAAACCCTGCGGCTTTCGCCTCAGGCGCCATGGCAAACCCTGTTCCCAACAGCGCGCCCGCGACTGCGAGCGCCAGCGTTTTACGCTGAGCACCGTGCGTACCCATATTGAAATTCCTCTTTGACTTAACTTAAAAGTTGCAGCCGCCTGTGTTCACCACTGCCCTGCACGACTGCCAATAAAAAACCCGAACGGGTAAAAAATATTGCCGACGAGATGTTATTCCCACAGCACTAATTGCTACAGACAGACTATTTTTCGCGACGCGAATTATCAAATGAAAAATGAGGGAGATTTGTCAAAGTATGACAAGGAGCACATATCAGTGAGATTTTGTTACGTCGATGATCATGGAGGCTGTTGAATAAAAAATTCAATTAAATCAGAATAAATTGAGATACAAGGTCAACCAGAGACGATTAATGGTTTCAGCCTGATTAAATTCGTCAGTCAGACGATAAAAATTGAGAGCGCTCTCCAAATGAAATTAATTCGCATCACGAATATATAAGAAAAAATGAAGACTAATAGAACCAAGATAAGAGAACTAATGGGTTAATGCGTTGCCATTAATTAAACGCATCCCGGATAAAATGAGAGAGGAATAGGTCACGAGCTGAGCGCAGGCATAAAAAAGCGCGGCTTAAAGCCGCGCTGATTCATTAATTTTCGAGGCGAATACGATTAGCCTTCGATTTTCGCCCAGGTGTCACGCAGGCCGACGGTGCGGTTAAACACCAGATGCTCGGCCGACGAGTGACGGTTGTCGGCGCAGAAGTAGCCTTCACGCTCGAACTGATAGGCTTTCTCCGGCTGTGCGGCCGCCAGGCTCGGCTCGACGAAGCCGTGCTTGATGACCAGCGATTCCGGGTTGATGGTGGAGAGGAAGTCCTCCGCCGCGCCCGGATTAGGCACGCTGAACAGGCGATCGTACAGGCGAATTTCCGCCGGCAGCGCGTGTGCCGCTGACACCCAGTGGATCACGCCCTTCACCTTGCGGCCGTCGGCAGGATCTTTGCTCAGCGTTTCTGCATCGTAGCTGCAGAAGATGGTGGTGATCTCGCCCGCTTCGTCCTTCTCGACGCGCTCGGCCTTGATCACGTACGCATTGCGCAGACGCACTTCCTTGCCCAACACCAGACGCTTGTACTGCTTGTTGGCTTCTTCGCGGAAGTCGGCGCGATCGATATAGATCTCGCGGCTGAACGGCACATCGCGGCTGCCCATTTCCGGCTTGTTCGGGTGGTTAGGCATGGTGACCATTTCCACCGCATCGCCCATGTTCTCGATGACGATTTTCACCGGATCCAGCACCGCCATGGCGCGCGGGGCGTTCTCGTTCAGATCGTCGCGAATACAGGATTCCAGCGCGACCATTTCGACGTTATTGTCTTGCTTGGTCACACCGATGCGCAGGCAGAACTCGCGGATAGAGGCGGCGGTATAACCGCGACGGCGCAGACCGGAGACGGTTGGCATACGCGGATCGTCCCAACCTTCGACGATCTTCTCGGCCACCAGCTGGTGCAGCTTGCGCTTCGACATGATGGCGTATTCGAGGTTGAGACGCGAAAATTCGTACTGGCGCGGGTGGCAAGGAATCGTGATGTTATCCAGCACCCAGTCATACAGACGGCGGTTATCCTGGAATTCCAGGGTACACAGCGAATGGGTGATCCCTTCCAGCGCATCGGAAATGCAGTGGGTGAAATCGTACATCGGATAGATGCACCATTTATTGCCGGTCTGGTGGTGTTCGGCAAACTTGATGCGGTACAGCACAGGATCGCGCATCACAATAAACGGCGAAGCCATGTCGATCTTGGCGCGCAGGCAGGCGGCACCTTCGGCGAACTCGCCGTTGCGCATCTTCTCGAACAGCGCCAGGTTCTCTTCCACGCTGCGGTCGCGGTACGGGCTGTCTTTGCCCGGCGCGGTCAGGGTGCCGCGATATTCACGGATCTGCTCCGGCGACAGCTCATCGACGTAGGCCAGCCCCTTGGTGATCAGCTCAACCGCATACTGGTGCAGCTGATCGAAATAGTCTGAGGAGTAACGAACGTTGCCGCTCCACTCAAAGCCCAGCCACTCCACGTCGTGCTTGATTGACTCCACGAACTCGATGTCTTCTTTCACCGGGTTGGTGTCATCGAAACGCAGGTTGCACTGGCCCTGATAGTCCTTGGCGATGCCGAAGTTCAGGCAGATGGATTTCGCGTGGCCGATATGCAGATAGCCGTTAGGCTCCGGCGGAAAACGGGTATGTACCGACGTGTGTTTCCCCGACGCCAGATCTTCATCGACGATCTGACGGATAAAATTGGTTGGGCGGGCTTCAGCCTCACTCATTTCACTGTTCCTCAATGCAAAGCGCTACACATAACCGCCTATGATCCAACAAGCCACGTCTGGAAACAACCGTTTGTTTCACGAAAAATGCGGCGCGTTGCGCCATCGGCGCGCAGCGCACCGCCGTGGGGCGAAACGGAATAAAAAAAGCGGGAAGAGATCGCTCTCTTCCCGCCAAGTCGGGGCAAACTCCGCCATGATGCGTGACCGGCCCCGGGTACTACTCAGGTAAAAACTGCCTTATTTCTGGATCTCGTACAGCTTGGTCTGACCGGCGACCACAGAGCCGCTGGCCAGCGCTGCCAGGCCGGCGTAGTCGTCAGAGTTGCTGACCACCACCGGGCTTATCATCGAACGCGCGTTGGCGTTCAGATAATCCAGATCCAGTTCCAGAATCGGTTGACCGGCTTTCACTTCCGCGCCCTCCTCTACCAGACGTTTGAAGCCCTGGCCTTCCAGCGCGACGGTGTCGATCCCCATGTGCACCACGATCTCGGCGCCCTTATCGGTTTCCAGGCAGAACGCGTGGTTGGTATTGAAGATTTTCACCACGGTGCCGTCCGCCGGCGCCACGACGATGTTGTCGGTCGGGCGAATCGCCAGGCCGTCGCCTACCGCCTTGCTGGCGAAAGCTTCGTCCGGCACCTGATCGAGCGCCACGACTTCACCGGTCACCGGCGCCACCAGCGTTTCAAACGCGGCTTTCGGTGCGTTCGGTACCGCCTGTGGTTTGGCTTCCGCTGCAGGCGCCGCCGCCGGGGCTGCCGCTGCCGCTGCCGCTACCGGGCCGGCGGCAATTACGTTGCGCATGGCGCTGGCGATCAGTTCAGCACGGGTGCCGACGATCACTTGCACGCTCTGCTTGTTCAGGCGGATAACGCCCGACGCGCCGAGGCGTTTCGCCAATGCGTCGTTCACCAGCGCAGAATCTTTCACGTTCAAACGCAGGCGGGTGATGCAGGCATCGATACCGGTCAGGTTGTCGGAACCGCCGATCGCGCCGACGTAGCGACGGGCCAGCGTGGTAGTTTCGTTCTCGTCTTTACCGGCGTTGCTGTTGACGTTGACGTCATAACCGTCGGTTTCGTCACCGGCAACCGCCAGCTCGCGGCCCGGGGTCATCAGGTTGAACTTATTGATGGTGAAGCGGAACACCACATAGTAGATAACGAAGAACACCAGACCTTGCGGGATCAGCATGTACCAGTGGGTCGCCAACGGGTTGCGCGACGACAGCACCATATCCACCAAACCGGCGCTGAAGCCGAAACCGGCAATCCAGTGCATGCTGGCGGCGATGAAGACGGAAATCCCGGTCAAGATCGCGTGAAGCACATACAGCACCGGCGCCACAAACATGAAGGAGAATTCCAGCGGTTCGGTGATGCCGGTAAAGAAGGCAGCGAATGCCCCCGCCATCATGATCCCCAGCACTTTCGCCTTATTCTCAGGGCGCGCGCAGTGATAGATAGCCAGCGCTGCGCCCGGCAGACCAAACATCATGATCGGGAAGAAGCCCGCCTGATAACGGCCGGTGATGCCGACGACCGCTTTACCGGCTTCGATCGACTGCTGGCCGCCAAGGAAGTTAGGGATATCGTTGATGCCGGCCACGTCAAACCAGAACACCGAGTTCAGCGCGTGGTGCAGGCCGACCGGGATCAGCAGACGGTTGAAGAAGGCATAGATGCCCGCGCCGACGGAGCCCAATTTCTGGATGTGTTCGCCGAAGCTCACCAGAGCGCCGAACACCACTGGCCAGACATACATCAGAATGTAAGCGACCAGGATCATCAGGAAGGAAATGAGGATCGGCACCAGGCGGCGGCCGCTGAAGAACGACAGCGCCTTAGGCAGCTCGACGCCGCTGAAGCGGTTGTACACTTCGGCGGAGATGATACCCACCAGAATACCGACGAACTGGTTTTCAATTTTGCCGAACGCGGCAGGCACCTGGTCGAGGGGGATCTTCTGAATCATCGACACGGCGGCCGGTGAACAGAGGGTGGTCAGCACCAGGAAACCGACGAAGCCGGTCAGTGCGGCAGAGCCGTCCTTGTCTTTGGACATGCCGTAGGCCACACCGATGGCGAACAGCACGGCCATATGATCGATAATGGCTGAACCGGATTTGATAAATAATGCGGCAAGCGCGTTGTCGCCGCCCCAACCAACAGGGTCAATCCAGTACCCGACGCCCATCAAGATGGCGGCGGCAGGCAGCGTGGCGACCGGCACCATCAGCGCCCGTCCCACCTTTTGCAAATAACTAAGAATGTTCACCTTTTCCCCCTATGTTGTCCGCGGACGGACCCTATTAGTAGTTTATTTGGAGCTCTCACTACCTTTTTAGAAAAAACGCATGGCACGTATCACTCATGCCGAGTGTAAAAAATTTATTTTGTATCGCAAATTAAAACCTCCCTTTTTGTGATAAATATCACCAAAAAGTAGTCTTTACCTCCCAGATTGCTGGCCATCACACAAAACTTATTTTATCATTCAAAAAATCAACCAGACGGACGATTCACGCGAGAATCATAAAGCTGGGTTACGCTTAGGACTCCTGCAGGCCCGTACAGTATAGCTTTAGTTTACTTATCCCAAGAGGTGTTAGATGAGACTTATCCCACTGAAAGATACCGCACAAGTCGGCAAATGGGCCGCGCGTCATATCGTTCAACGCATCAACGCATTCAAACCCACCGCAGAGCGCCCGTTTGTCCTCGGCCTGCCCACCGGCGGCACGCCGCTGGAAGCCTACAAACATCTGATTGCGATGCACAAAGCAGGTGAAGTAAGCTTTAAGCATGTTGTGACTTTCAACATGGACGAGTACGTTGGCCTGCCGCAGGAACACCCGGAAAGCTACCACACCTTCATGTACCGCAACTTCTTTGACCACGTTGATATCCCTCGTGAAAATATCAACCTGCTGAACGGCAACGCCGCGGATGTCGACGCCGAGTGCCGCCAGTACGAAGAGAAGATCAAGTCTTATGGCAAAATTAACCTGTTCATGGGCGGCGTGGGCATCGACGGCCATATCGCGTTCAACGAGCCGGCTTCGTCTCTGGCTTCGCGCACCCGCATCAAAACGCTGACCGAAGACACCCGCATCGCCAACTCGCGCTTCTTCGGCGGCGACGTCAGCCTGGTGCCGAAATATGCGCTGACCGTCGGCGTGGGCACGCTGCTGGACGCGGAAGAAGTGATGATCCTGGTGACCGGCCACGCCAAGGCGCAAGCGCTGGAAGCCGCGGTGGAAGGCAACATCAACCACATGTGGACCATCAGCTGCCTGCAGCTGCACGCCAAAGCGGTCGTGGTGTGCGACGAGCCGGCCACCATGGAGCTGAAAGTCAAAACCGTTAAATATTTCCGCGAGTTAGAAGCGGAAAGCGTTAAAAGTCTTTAATCTTTGCAGGGGGCTACGATGTTCGCTTTAACCCACGGCCGTATCTATACCGGCCACGACGTACTTGATGACCATGCAGTCATTATCGCTGATGGGCTGATCGAGAGAGTCTGCCCGGCGGCTGAATTGCCCGCCGGCATCGAAACGCGCGACCTGGGTGGCGCCATCCTGGCCCCCGGGCTTATCGACGTGCAGCTGAACGGCTGCGGCGGCGTACAGTTCAACGATTCGCTGGAAGCGATTTCGGAAGAAACGCTGGAGATCATGCAGCGCGCCAACGAGAAATCCGGCTGCACCAGCTATCTGCCGACGCTGATCACCAGCAGCGACGAATTCATGAAGCACAGCGTCGACGTGATGCGCGCCTATCTGAAAAAGCACCAAAACCAGGCGCTGGGCCTGCACCTGGAAGGGCCATATCTCAGCCCGGTGAAAAAAGGCACCCATAACCCGGCGTTCATTCGCAAGCCAACTCAGGAAATGATCGATTACCTGTGCGCCAATGCCGACGTGATCACCAAGGTGACGCTGGCGCCGGAAATGGTTGAGCCGCACTTTATCAAACAGCTGACCGAAGCCGGCATCGTGGTCTCCGCCGGCCACTCGAACGCCACCTACGATCAGGCGCGCACCGGCTTCGCCGCCGGCATCAGCTTCGCCACCCACCTGTACAACGCCATGCCGTATATCACCGGCCGCGAACCGGGGCTGATGGGGGCGATCTTCGATACGCCGGAGGTCTATACCGGCATCATCGCCGACGGTCATCACGTGGCCTGGGCGAGTATCCGTAACGCCAAACGCCTGAAAGGTGATAAATTGGTATTGGTCACCGACGCGACCGCACCGGCAGGTGCAGATATTGACCAATTTATTTTCGCCGGTAAAACAATATACTATCGGGATGGGCTGTGCGTGGATGAAAACGGTACCCTGAGCGGTTCCGCGCTGACCATGATCGAAGCGGTGCAAAACAGCGTCGAGCATATCGGCATCGCGCTGGACGAAGCGCTGCGCATGGCGACGCTGTACCCGGCGCGCGCCATCGGCGTCGAGCAGCGTCTGGGCACCATCGAAGCCGGCAAGGTAGCTAACCTGACCGCCTTCACCCGTGATTTCAAGATCACCAAAACGCTCGTTAACGGTAACGAGGTTTAATTCAATGAACAGCGAGTAACATTATTGATGAGCACTGGCGGACAAGCACAAATAGGGAACGTTGACTTAGTCAAACAACTTAACGGCGCGGCAGTTTACCGCCTGATCGACCAGCAGGGCCCGATCTCGCGCATTCAAATCGCCGAACTCAGCCAGCTTGCCCCCGCCAGCGTCACCAAGATTACTCGCCAGCTGCTGGAGCGCGGGCTGATCAAAGAAGTCGATCAGCAAGCCTCCACCGGCGGTCGCCGCGCGATCTCCATCGTGTCGGAAACCCGTCATTTCCATACCGTCGCGGTGCGTCTCGGCCGCCACGACGCCACCATCACCCTGTATGACATGAGCGGCAAGTCGCTCAGCGAAGAACACTATCCGCTGCCGGAACGTACCCAGGAAACGCTGGAGAATGCGCTGTTCGCCGCCATCGCCCAATTTATCGAAGCGAACCAACGCCGGCTGCGCGAGCTGATCGCCATCGCGGTGATCCTGCCCGGCCTGGTGGATCCGGCGCTGGGCATGGTGCGCTACATGCCGCACATCAGCGTCAGCAACTGGGCGCTGGTGGACAACCTGCAGCAGCGTTTCAACGTCACCAGCTTCGTCGGCCACGACATCCGCAGCCTGGCGCTGGCGGAGCACTACTTCGGCGCCACCCGCGACTGCGAAGACTCGATTCTGGTGCGCCTGCACCGCGGCACCGGCGCCGGCATCATCGTCAACGGGCAAATTTTTCTCGGCAACAACGGCAACGTCGGCGAGATCGGTCATATCCAGATCGATCCGCTGGGTGAACGCTGCCACTGCGGCAACTTCGGCTGCCTGGAAACGGTGGCCGCCAACGCGGCGATCGAACAGCGCGTGCGCCAGCTGCTGAGCCAAGGCTACCCGAGCAAACTGACGTTGGAAGACTGCGGCATCCACGCCATCTGCAAGGCCGCCAACCGCGGCGATCTGCTCGCCAGCGAAGTTATCGAACATGTCGGTCGCTATCTGGGCAAGGCGGTGGCCATCGCCATCAACCTGTTCAATCCGCAGAAGGTGGTGATCGCCGGTGAGATCACCGAAGCGGACAAGGTGCTGCTGCCGGCGATCCAGAGCTGCATCAATACCCAGGTGCTGAAGGACTTCCGCAAAAATCTGCCGGTGGTGACCTCCGAACTCAATCATCGCTCGGCGATCGGCGCTTTCGCCCTGGCCAAACGCGCGATGCTCAACGGCGTGCTCTTGCAGCGATTGCTGGAAAGCTGATCCGCCGCTTCTGGCAGGTGTGTTATCGTCACCCCTTGCCTGCCGTAATCATGAGAAACAGCGACAAATGAAAATCAAAAACGTTATATGCGATATCGACGGCGTGCTGCTGCATGACAATACGCCGGTGCCCGGCGCCGATCTGTTCCTGGCGCGCATCCAGGAACAAGGCATGCCGCTGGTGGTGCTGACCAACTACCCGTCGCAGACCGCGCAGGATCTGGCGAACCGCTTCGCCGCCGCCGGGCTGGAAGTGCCGGAGAGCGCGTTTTACACCTCGGCGATGGCTACCGCCGATTTCCTGCGTCGTCAGGAAGGCAAAAAGGCCTACGTGGTCGGCGAAGGCGCACTGATCCATGAGCTGTATAAAGCCGGTTTCACCATCACCGACATCAACCCCGATTTCGTGATCGTCGGTGAAACCCGCTCTTACAACTGGGACATGATGCATAAAGCCGCCTACTTCGTCAGTAACGGCGCGCGCTTTATCGCCACCAACCCGGATAGCCACGGCCACGGCTTCTCGCCGGCCTGCGGCGCACTGTGCGCCCCTATCGAGAAGATCACCGGCCGCAAGCCGTTTTACGTCGGCAAGCCCAGCCCGTGGATCATTCGCGCCGCATTGAATAAAATGCAGGCGCACTCGGAAGAGACGGTGATCGTCGGCGACAACCTGCGCACCGACATTCTGGCGGGCTTCCAGGCCGGTCTGGAAACCGTGCTGGTGCTGTCCGGCGTCTCCACGCTGAGCGACATCGAAACCATGCCGTTCCGCCCAAGCTACGTCTACCCTTCCGTAGCCGATATCACCGTTTTCTGATTTGTTCATGGCGGCTGTCCGGCCGCCATTATTTATTCTTGCTTATCCTCATCGCAGTTTGAATTTAATTCGTTCATGGCCGCAAAAGGTTTCAGCCTGTCGGCACTAAAAATCCTCATTATAACTTTACGCCCCGTCAACAACTGATATTGCGGCGAGCGAAAACCTTTACCCTAATTAATGAGGCTACCATGAGCACAACTAACATTATTAATGCCCTCGCCGCCGATGACGCGGCCATTATGCCGACTATCGCCAATAAAAAAATCCTGATGGGTTTCTGGCATAACTGGGCCGCCGGTGCCAGTGACGGCTATCGGCAAGGCCAGTTCACCAATATGAACCTGACCGACATTCCCGCCGAGTACAACGTGGTGGCCGTCGCCTTTATGAAAGGCCAGGGCATCCCGACCTTCAAACCTTACAACCTGTCCGACGCCGAGTTCCGCCGCCAGGTGGGCGTGCTGAACAGCCAGGGCCGTGCGGTGCTGATCTCCCTCGGCGGCGCAGATGCGCATATCGAACTGAAGACTGGCGACGAAGACAAGCTGAAAGACGAGATTATTCGTCTGGTGGAAGTCTATGGTTTCGACGGCCTGGATATCGATTTGGAACAGGCGGCGATCGGCGCCGCCAATAATAAAACCGTCTTGCCTGCGGCATTGAAAAAAGTAAAAGACTATTATGCCGCGCAGGGGAAAAACTTTATTATCAGCATGGCGCCGGAATTCCCGTATTTACGCACCAACGGCACCTACCTGGATTATATCAACGCCCTCGAAGGCTATTATGACTTTATCGCGCCGCAATATTATAATCAGGGCGGCGACGGCATTTGGGTGGACGAACTCAACGCTTGGATCACGCAGAATAACGACGCAATGAAAGAGGATTTCCTCTACTACCTGACGGAAAGCCTGGTTACCGGCACCCGCGGCTATGCGAAGATCCCGGCGGCGAAATTCGTCATCGGCCTGCCGAGCAACAACGATGCCGCCGCCACCGGCTATGTGATCGATAAACAGGCGGTATATAACGCCTTCTCGCGTCTCGACGCCAAAAACCTGTCGATCAAGGGCCTGATGACCTGGTCAATCAACTGGGACAACGGCAAGAGCAAAGCCGGCGTGGCCTACAACTGGGAATTCAAAACCCGCTACGCGCCGCTGATTCAGGGCGGCGTTACCCCACCGCCGGGAAAACCTAATGCACCGACGGCGCTGACGGTCGCCGATCTGGGCGCCACCTCGCTGAAACTGAGCTGGGCCGCCGCCACCGGTGCCTTACCGATCGCCAGTTACACCGTTTACCGCGACGGCAACCCGATCGGCCAAACCACCGGCCTCTCGCTGGCCGACAGCGGCCTGACGCCGGCCACCCAGTACAGCTACTTCGTTACCGCCACCGACAGCCAGGGCAATACCTCGCTGCCGAGCAGCGCGCTGGCGGTTAAAACCGCCAACGACGGCACGCCACCCGATCCGGGTGCACCCGAGTGGCAGAACAACCACAGCTACAAAGCCGGCGACGTGGTGAGTTATAAAGGCAAGAAATACACTTGCATCCAGGCGCATACTTCCAACGCCGGCTGGACGCCGGACGCCGCCTTCACCCTGTGGCAGCTCATCGCCTAATCGCTAATCGATTGCCGGTCAAATCGACCGGCAATCCCGTCATCACGCTAAAAATTGCAGAATCGCTAATTTCTCCCGCCAATAACTGAAAATCCGTTAAAAATCGCAACCACGCAAACAACTATTTCTCAGCGTATGGCTAAAATGCTTGCATCTCCTGCAGCTTTAGGCGCATTTTCATAATCACAGCGCAGCAAAACCGCGTTATCGCTGATAAATCGGCAATGTTGCCCATAACAGTAAAAAACAACATCACAGTCATAAAAGCCCGTTAGGAGAGTTGTATGTGTTCTATTTTCGGTGTGCTCGATCTGAAGTCCGATCCCGTTGAACTGCGTAAGAAAGCGCTGGAGCTGTCGCGCCTGATGCGCCACCGCGGCCCGGATTGGTCCGGCGTTTATGCCAGCGACAAAGCCATTTTGGCCCACGAACGCCTGTCGATCGTCGACGTCAACAACGGCGCTCAACCGCTGTACAACGCTGCGCACACCCATGTTCTGGCGGTCAACGGCGAAATTTACAACCACCAGGCGCTGCGCCAACAGTTGAGCGACCGCTACGCGTTCCAGACCGGGTCCGACTGTGAAGTGATCCTGGCGCTGTACCAGGAGAAGGGGCCGGATTTCCTCGACGATCTGCAAGGCATGTTCGCCTTCGCCCTGTATGACACCGAAAAAGACGCTTACCTGATCGGCCGCGATCATCTGGGCATTATCCCGCTGTACATGGGCCATGACGAACATGGCAACCTGTACGTCGCTTCGGAAATGAAAGCGCTGGTCCCGGTGTGCCGCACCATCAAGGAATTCCCGGCCGGCAGCTACCTGTGGAGCCAGGACGGTGAGATCCGCGAATACTATCGCCGCGACTGGTTCGATTACGACAGCGTCAAAGACAATGTGACTGACGCCACCGCCCTGCGCACCGCGCTGGAAGAGTCGGTAAAAAGTCACCTGATGTCTGACGTGCCTTACGGCGTACTGCTGTCGGGCGGATTGGATTCCTCGGTCATCTCGGCGATCACCAAGAAGTACGCCGCGCGCCGCGTGGAAGATCAGGAACGCAGCGAAGCCTGGTGGCCGCAGTTGCACTCCTTCGCCGTCGGCCTGGAAGGTTCGCCGGATCTGCGCGCCGCGCAGGAGGTGGCCAACCACCTGGGCACCGTGCACCATGAAATCCACTTCACCGTGCAAGAAGGCCTGGACGCCATCCGCGACGTGATTTATCACATCGAAACCTACGACGTCACCACTATTCGCGCCTCGACGCCGATGTACCTGATGTCGCGTAAAATCAAGGCGATGGGCATCAAGATGGTGCTCTCCGGCGAAGGCGCGGACGAGGTGTTCGGCGGCTACCTTTACTTCCACAAAGCGCCGGACGCCCGCGAATTCCACGAAGAGACCGTGCGCAAGCTGCTGGCTCTGCATATGTTCGACTGCGCGCGCGCCAACAAGGCGATGTCCGCCTGGGGCGTTGAAGCCCGCGTGCCGTTCCTGGACAAAAAATTCCTCGACGTGGCGATGCGCATCAACCCGAAAGATAAAATGTGCGGCAACGGCAAAATGGAAAAACATATCGTCCGCGAATGTTTTGAGTCCTATTTGCCGGCCAGCGTGGCCTGGCGCCAGAAAGAGCAGTTCTCCGACGGCGTCGGCTACAGCTGGATCGACACGTTAAAAGAGGTCGCTGCGCAGCAAATCAGCGATCAACAGCTCGAAACCGCGCGTTTCCGCTTCCCGTACAACACGCCGACCTCTAAAGAAGGCTACCTGTACCGCGAAATCTTCGAGGAGCTGTTCCCGCTGCCGAGCGCCGCCGAATGCGTACCGGGCGGCCCGTCCGTCGCCTGCTCGTCCGCCAAAGCCATCGAATGGGACGAATCGTTCAAGAAGATGGACGATCCTTCCGGCCGCGCCGTCGGCGTGCACCAGGCCGCCTATAAATAATCGCGCGGTGTTTTCCCCAAGGCGGGCCTTTTGGTCCGCCTTTTTGTTGCCTTTTCCACCCGCCAACTGCCTGAATTGCCGATTTTATCGCCACAATGTTCACAAGCCAGACAAACGGCGCTTCCAGGCGCTTTTTCGGGAAAAAACTTGTTGACGCAAATCGGTCATATACGCATAATGCGCCCCGCAACGCCGATGAAGGCAAAGCAAAAAAAGAGGGCTACGTAGCTCAGCTGGTTAGAGCACATCACTCATAATGATGGGGTCACAGGTTCGAATCCCGTCGTAGCCACCATCTCTTTTTTGCATTTGCGGGAGTGGCGAAATTGGTAGACGCACCAGATTTAGGTTCTGGCGCCGCAAGGTGTGCGAGTTCAAGTCTCGCCTCCCGCACCATTTCTCTTCATCGTCGGCGCAGTATGTTGATGGGGTATCGCCAAGCGGTAAGGCACCGGTTTTTGATACCGGCATTCCCTGGTTCGAATCCAGGTACCCCAGCCATATTCTTTCGGGAATGGGGTTTCAACATAAGATTTGTTTGCAGGTGGGGTATCGCCAAGCGGTAAGGCACCGGTTTTTGATACCGGCATTCCCTGGTTCGAATCCAGGTACCCCAGCCATAACAAACTGCTTGCAAATCAAAGAAGTAAAAAGTAACATCGGCTACGTAGCTCAGCTGGTTAGAGCACATCACTCATAATGATGGGGTCACAGGTTCAAATCCCGTCGTAGCCACCATAATTGGGGTGTCGCCAAGCGGTAAGGCTCTGGTTTCTGATACCAGCATACCCAGGTTCGAATCCTGGCACCCCAGCCATATTTAGAAAAGCCCGCTTCGGCGGGCTTTTTGCTGTCTGGCGTTCAGCCAAACCTAACGGGCCCAGCCGCAGCTGAGCCCTGTCGATTACAATCCCAACGCGTACTTCAACGCATGCTCTTTCAGCTTGCCCGCCCGCTGCGCAGCCATCAGCGCCAGATTGCGCGCAATGTTCAGCGGCGCCAGGTTATTGCTGAAAGCGGCATAGAACAGATCCATGCCGCTCTGCATCAGCAGATTGTCGGTGCGGCGGCGGCGTTGGTAACGCAGCAGTACCGCCTCGCTGCTCCAGTCCTCGCCCTGATCCCGTGCATCGCTCAATACGTTCAGCAAAGCGTCCACGTCGCGATACCCCAGATTGACGCCCTGCCCCGCCAGCGGGTTGATGGTATGCGCCGCATCTCCCAACAGCGCCAGCCCCGGCAGCACGTAGCGCTGAGCATGGCGCCGCGTCAGCGGGAACGAACCGGCGGCGTGCACCTTGACCGGGCCCAGTCGCGCCGGGAAAGCGGCGGCGATCTCACGCTCCAGCTGCGCCGGCGGCATCGCCTGCAGCTGGCGAATGCGCTGCGGGCTGTCATACCACACCAGCGATGCCCAGCTGTCGTACAGCGGCAGGAAGGCGCGCGGCCCGGACGGGAAGAAGCGCTGCCAGGTCACATCCTGCTGCGGTGCGCCGGTATCGACGGTGATCAACATGCACGCCTGACGATACTGCCAGCCGTTGGTGCCGATCGCCGCCAGCTTGCGCACCTGCGAGTTGGCGCCGTCGGCGCCGACAACCAGGCGCGCCTGCAACGTTTCGCCGCCGTCCAGCGTCAGCTGCCAGGCATTGTCCGCCCGCTGCAGCGATTGCAGCCTGGCGGGGCACAGCAGCGTCAAATTGGCGCACTGCGCGAACTGCTGCCACAGCGCCAACTGCAGAATGCGGTTTTCCACCATAAAGCCCAGCTCCGGCAACCCCAGGGACACCGCATCAAACGCCACGCGCGACGACGTCCACTCCCAGGTCTCCAACCGGCGATACGGCGCGGTGCGCATCGCCGTCACGGCCGGCCAGGCGCCGAGCTGTTTCAGCAGCCCCACCGAGGTGCAGCCGATAGCGGAAATGCGCAGATCCGGCGGGCTTTGCGCCTCGAACGCCTGCGGCGCCTGATGTTCCAGCAACGCCACCGACCAGCCCGCCTGCGCCAGCCCCAGGGCCGCCGCCGCGCCGACCATGCCGCCGCCCACCACCACCGCGTCATACCGATTTTGAGATGTCTTCATATTGGCTATGTTTTCTATGTGGATGCTCGCCATCCCACCCGGCATGGCGTTTTACGCAGTGTACCGGATTTTCGCTTCGGCTTCAGGTCGCGTGCCATTTTCCCCCGCGCTGGTCACAACGGCGGCAAATGATTACAATACGCGCCCTGCATGTCGCGTAACGCAACTTTCGCTCCGCACTGAGTAATGGCAAGTCAATGACGAAAAAACTACATATCAAAACCTGGGGCTGCCAGATGAATGAGTACGATTCATCGAAAATGGCCGACCTGTTGAACAGCACGCACGGCTTCGAGTGGACAGAAAACGCCGAAGAGGCAGACGTGCTGCTGCTGAACACCTGCTCGATCCGTGAAAAAGCGCAGGAGAAAGTTTTCGCCATGCTGGGGCGCTGGCGCTTGCTGAAAGAAAAGAATCCGTCGGTGATCATCGGCGTCGGCGGTTGCGTGGCCTCGCAAGAAGGCGAGCTGATCCGCAGCCGCGCGCCCTGCGTCGACGTGGTATTCGGTCCGCAGACCTTGCACCGCCTGCCGGAGATGATCAACCACGTTCAGGGCACCCGCAGCCCGGTGGTCGATATCAGCTTCCCGGAGATCGAAAAATTCGACCGCCTGCCGGAGCCGCGCGCCGAAGGCCCGACCGCGTTCGTGTCGATCATGGAAGGCTGCAACAAATACTGCACCTTCTGCGTGGTGCCTTACACCCGTGGTGAGGAAGTGAGCCGTCCGAGCGACGACGTGCTGTTCGAAATCGCCCAACTGGCGGCGCAGGGCGTACGCGAAGTCAACCTGCTCGGCCAAAACGTCAACGCTTACCGCGGCGCCACACATGACGGCGAGATCTGTTCGTTCGCCGAACTGCTGCGCCTGGTGGCGGCCATCGACGGCATCGATCGCATTCGCTTTACCACCAGCCACCCTATTGAATTCACCGACGATATCATCGCGGTGTACGAAGATACGCCGGAGCTGGTCAGCTTCCTGCACCTGCCGGTGCAGAGCGGCTCGGATCGCATCCTGACCATGATGAAACGCGCCCACACGGCGCTGGAGTACAAGGCGATTATCCGCAAGCTGCGCAAGGCGCGGCCGGCCATTCAGCTCAGCTCTGATTTCATCGTCGGTTTCCCGGGCGAAACCCAGGCCGACTTCGAACAGACCATGAATCTGATCGCCGACGTCAATTTCGACGTCAGCTTCAGCTTCATCTATTCGTCGCGCCCAGGCACCCCAGCGGCGGATATGGTCGACGACGTCAGCGAAGAAGAGAAAAAACAGCGGCTGTATATTCTGCAGGATCGCATCAACCAGCAGGCGCTGCAGTTCAGCCGCCGCATGCTCGGCACCGTCCAGCGTATTCTGGTGGAAGGCACCTCGCGCAAGAGCGTGATGGAGTTGGCCGGGCGCACCGAGTGCAACCGTGTGGTAAACTTCGAAGGCACGCCCGACATGATCGGCCAGTTCGTCGACGTGGAAATTACCGAGGTGCTGACCAATACCCTGCGTGGCGCAGTGGTGCGCACCGAACAGCAGATGGATCTGCGCGTACATGAATCCCCGCAGTCGGTGATCGCCCGTACCCGCAAAGAAAACGCGCTGGGCGTCGGCATTCACCAGCCCTGACGCTGCGGCGGCCGCCTTATCGCCGCCCATTCGCGCTATTCCTTACCGTTTCTCCGCCGGGCGTCCGCGCCCGGTGATTTTCTTTTTAATTTTTTTATTGTTGAAGAGGCGACATAACATGCAACTCCCACACTGCCCGAAGTGCAACTCCGAATACACCTACCAGGACAATTCCCTGTTCATCTGCCCTGAGTGCGCCCACGAGTGGAGCGACAGCGCTCCGGCGGAAGATCAGGACGCGCTGATCGTCAAAGACGCCAACGGCAACCTGCTGGCGGACGGCGATGCGGTTACCGTGATCAAAGACCTGAAGGTCAAAGGCAGTTCCTCGATGCTGAAAATTGGCACCAAGGTGAAAAACATTCGCCTGGTCGAAGGCGATCACAACATCGACTGCAAAATCGACGGCTTCGGCCCGATGAAGCTGAAATCCGAGTTCGTGAAAAAGAACTGATTCACGGCGGCCTTGTTCACTGATAACGCGGCAGGCTTTGCGCCCCGCCGCGTTTTTTCCTTATCTTCCCTTGAATTCCGCCGCTGGCGCACAGATAGATCAGCGGTAAACTTGCGCCGTTGCGGCGCACCATGAATAATTCAAGAAAGAGAGTATTCAGGCTCGCCCTGAACGCGCGCGTCCCGAACGCGCTATGTGACATCAACCAGGCCCGATGTGACCTAGAGGAATAGTTTGAACGTCGCAACACAAGAAATTTTGTTAGAGCCCGCAGACAACAAGCGTTTGCTCAGCCTGTGCGGCCCGTTTGATGACAACATCAAGCAACTCGAGCGCCGATTGGGCATCGAAATCAATCGCCGCGACAACCGTTTCAAGTTGGTCGGCAAAAACCTGTGCGTGGTCGCCGCCGCCGATATCCTGCGCCATCTGTATGTGGATACCGCGCCGATTCGCGGCGTGATCCCGGATATCGACCCGGAACAAATCCACCTGGCTATCAAAGAGAGCCGGGTATTGGAACAGGTGGCCGACAGCGTGCCGGATTACGGCAAAGCGGTCACCATTAAAACCAAGCGTGGCATGGTGAAACCGCGTACGCCCAACCAGGCGCAGTATATCGCCAACATTCTCGATCACGACATCACCTTCGGCATCGGCCCGGCAGGCACCGGTAAAACCTACCTGGCGGTCGCCGCCGCGGTGGATGCGCTGGAGCGCCAGGAAATTCGCCGCATTCTGCTGACCCGCCCTGCGGTCGAAGCCGGCGAAAAACTGGGCTTCCTGCCCGGCGATCTGAGCCAGAAGGTCGATCCTTATCTGCGCCCGCTGTACGACGCCCTGTTCGAAATGCTGGGCTTCGAGCGCGTGGAGAAGCTCATCGAGCGCAACGTGATCGAAGTCGCGCCGCTGGCCTATATGCGCGGCCGCACGTTGAACGACGCCTTTATCATTCTGGATGAGAGCCAGAACACCACCATCGAACAGATGAAGATGTTCCTGACGCGCATCGGTTTCAACTCAAAGGCGGTCATCACCGGCGACGTCACCCAGATCGACCTGCCGCGCAACCAGAAATCCGGCCTGCGCCACGCGGTGGAAGTGCTGTCGGACGTGGAAGAACTGAGCTTCAACTTCTTCCACAGCGAAGACGTGGTGCGCCACCCGGTGGTGGCTCGCGTAGTCATCGCCTATGAGGCCTGGGAAGCAGCCGAACAGAAACGCAAAGATGCGATTGCCGAACAACGTAAGCGCGAGGCGCTCGCCGCCTCCGAGCAGGAGACACCATGAGTCAGGTGATTTTGGATCTGCAGATTGCCTGTGAAAGCAGCGACGGCCTGCCGGATGAGGCCACTTTCCAGCGCTGGCTGGAAGGCGTGCTGCCGCAATTTCAGGAAGAGGCCGAGGTGACCGTGCGTCTGGTGGACGAAGCGGAAAGCCACGAGCTGAATCTGACCTATCGCGGCAAAGACAAGCCGACCAACGTGCTCTCTTTCCCGTTCGAGGCCCCGCCGGGTATCGAGCTCCCGCTGCTCGGCGATCTGATCATCTGCCGCCAGGTGGTTGAACAGGAAGCCATTGAGCAAGGCAAAGCGCTGGAGGCCCACTGGGCGCATATGGTTGTCCACGGCAGTCTTCATCTGCTAGGGTATGACCACATCGAAGACGATGAAGCCGAAGAAATGGAGTCTTTGGAAACTGAAATCATGCACGGACTGGGTTATCCTGATCCGTACCTGACGGAAAAAGACCCCGTCTGACGTCAGCCGATTACCCCACAGCCCCGCAAGGGGCTGTCGCTGACGCCCCTTAACTCTGACATGAGTGACAGTAACGAAAACGCCATGAGCGACGACCATTCCCAAAGCAATGACAGCCCCAGTCCCAAGAAGGGGTTCTTTACTCTTATCCTTAACCAGCTGTTCCACGGCGAACCCAAAAACCGTGGCGATCTGGTCGAGCTGATCCGTGATTCCGAACAAAACGACCTGATCGATCCCGATACCCGCGACATGCTGGAAGGCGTGATGGATATCGCAGAGCAGCGCGTGCGCGACATCATGATCCCCCGCTCCCAGATGGTGACGCTCAAGCGCAACCAGACGCTGGAAGAGTGCCTGGACGTGATTATCGACTCCGCCCACTCGCGCTTCCCGGTCATCAGCGAAGACAAAGATCACATCGAAGGCATCCTGATGGCCAAGGATCTGCTGCCGTTCATGCGCGCAGACTCCGAGCCGTTCAGCATCGACAAGGTGCTGCGCACCGCGGTGGTGGTGCCGGAAAGCAAGCGCGTCGACCGGATGCTGAAAGAGTTCCGTTCCCAGCGCTATCACATGGCGATTGTCATTGACGAATTCGGCGGCGTATCCGGCCTGGTCACCATCGAAGATATTCTGGAACTGATCGTCGGCGAGATCGAAGACGAATACGACGACGAAGACGATCTCGATATCCGCCAGCTCAGCCGCCACATGTACACCGTGCGCGCGCTGGCCCCGATCGAAGACTTTAACGAAGCCTTCGGCACCCATTTCAGCGACGACGAGGTCGATACCATCGGCGGTCTGGTGATGCAGGCCTTCGGCCACCTGCCGGCGCGCGGGGAAACCATTGAAATCGAAGGTTACCTATTTAAAGTTGCCATGGCAGACAGTCGACGTATTATCCAGGTTCATGTAAAAATTCCGGACGATTCTCCACCACCGAAACTGGAAGATTAAATCCAACATGGCTAAAGCCTCATTACTTGAACGCCAGTGGGTTCGCGCCCTGCTGGCGCTGTTGTCAGGTGCCGGCGGGACGCTGGCGTTCTCACCCTACGATTTCTGGCCCGCGGCCATCGTCTCCCTGTTCGGCCTGCTGGCCGTTACCCTCAATCGCACCACCAAACAGTCTGCCCTGCTCGGCTTTGTCTGGGGCTTCGGGCTGTTCGGCAGCGGCATCAACTGGGTGTATGTCAGCATCGCCGACTTCGGCGGCATGCCGTTCGCCGTCAACGTCTTCCTGGTTGTGCTGCTTGCCGCTTACCTATCGCTGTATACCGGGCTGTTCGCCGGGCTGCTGACGCGCCTGTGGCCGGCTACGCGCTGGTGGCGGCTGGCCATCGCCGCGCCGGCGCTGTGGCAGGTGACCGAATTCCTGCGCGGCTGGGTGCTGACCGGCTTCCCGTGGCTGCAGTTCGGCTACAGCCAGATTAATGGCCCACTGAAAGGCATCGCGCCACTGCTGGGCGTCGACGCCATCACCTTTTTGCTGATGGCCATCGCCGGCCTGCTGGTGTACGCCGTCAATCAACGCCGCCTGTCGGCTGGGGTCATCGCCGCCGCGCTGCTGCTGTTGCCGTGGCCGCTGCGCCAGCTGCATTGGTTTACTCCGCAGCCGGAGAAAGCGGTGAACGTCGCCATGGTGCAAGGCAACATCGCCCAGTCGATGAAATGGGATCCGAAAGCGCTGGTCAGCACGCTGCAAACCTATCTGGACGAAACCCGTCCATACGTGGGCAAAGCGCCGATCGTCATCTGGCCGGAGTCCGCCATCCCGGATTATGAAGCCAACCAGAACGGCTTCCTGACCATGATGGACGATCTGATGCGGGCGAAGAACAGCAGCCTGATCACCGGCATCGTCGACGTGCGCGCCACGCCACAGGGCCAGCAAATCTACAACAGCGCCATCGTGCTCGGCGAACCGACGCCGTACAGCTACCCGGCCAAGGATCGCTACAATAAGCACCACCTGGTGCCGTTCGGCGAGTTCGTGCCGCTGGAAACGCTGCTGCGGCCGCTGGCGCCGTTCTTCGATCTGCCTATGTCCTCCTTCAGCCGCGGCGACTACGTGCAGCCGCAGCTCAGCGTACGCGGCTACAACCTGACGGCGGCCATCTGCTACGAAATCGTGCTGGGTCAGCAGGTGCGCGATAATTTCCGCCCGGACACCAACTTCCTGCTGACCATCTCCAACGACGCCTGGTTCGGTCACTCCATCGGCCCGTGGCAGCACTTCCAGATGGCGCGCATGCGAGCGCTGGAGCTCGGCCGGCCGCTGCTGCGCAGCACCAATAACGGCGTTACCGCCGCGGTGGATGCGAACGGCGAGGTGATCGCCGAGATCCCGCAGTTCACCCGTAAGGTGCTCGAAGTGAAAGTCACGCCGACCACCGGCGTCACGCCTTACGCGCGCTTCGGCGCCACGCCGCTGTGGGTAATAACCCTGTTGCTGGGCGGCTGGGCGCTGATGTTGGGCCTGCGCCGCAAATAGTCCTCTTTGCCGGGGCGCGCCCGCCGCGCCCCGCGTTCTGTTCCACATCCCCATCTCGGTCAGAAAACGCCGTTAAATCAACGCGGCTGGCACACTCCTTGCTTTATCTATGGTGACATCGCGCGCCGATTTACTTTTGCTGACGTTTTGTCGCACCTGCGCACATTTTGGGTGCATTGAGCGCACCGCGCAGGTGCGTCAGGATTTCGTTGCATTGATTTGGTGCGCGCGGCGTCTCAAAAAATGAAACATTTTAGTTTCAAGGTATTCACAATCGGTTATTTTTTAACGGCTATCCGTTCTAAGACTATCTTTATAACTTGAGCAATAAATAGTCGGTTTAACCTGACGCTCTTTAGTCAGAGCCACCACAACAGCAAAGGAGTTGGACCATGCAAATGCGTAAATTGGCGTTATCGTTACTGCTGCTCGGTATGGCAGGTAGCGTGGCGCATGCGGAAGACCTGTCCGGTACGCTGAAGAAAATCAAAGACAATGGCGTGATCGTTGTCGGCCACCGCGAATCGTCAGTGCCCTTTTCCTACTACGACAACCAACAAAAAGTTGTGGGCTACTCTCAGGACTATTCCAACCAAATCGTTGAGGCTGTTAAGAAAAAGCTTAATGCACCGAATCTGCAGGTGAAATTGCTGCCGATTACCTCGCAGAACCGCATCCCGCTGCTGCAAAACGGCACCTATGACTTCGAATGCGGCTCCACCACCAATAACCTCGAGCGCCAAAAGCAGGCCGCCTTCTCCGACACCATCTTCGTGGTCGGCACCCGCCTGCTGGTGAAGAAAGGCTCCGACATCAAAGACTTTAAGGACCTGGCCGGCAAACCGGTCGTGGTCACCTCCGGCACCACCTCCGAAGTGCTGCTGAACAAGCTGAACGACAGCGACAAGATGAACATGCGCATCATCAGCGCCAAAGACCACGGCGACTCCTTCCGTACCCTGGAAAGCGGCCGCGCGGTGGCCTTCATGATGGATGACGCCCTGCTGGCGGGCGAGCGCGCCAAGGCCAAAAAACCGGATCAGTGGGAAATCATCGGCACGCCGCAGTCGAAAGAAGCCTACGGCTGCATGCTGCGTAAAGACGATCCTGAATTCAAAAAGCTGGTCGATGACACCATCGCTCAGGCGCAAACCTCCGGCGAAGCGGCCAAGTGGTTTGATAAATGGTTCAAGCAGCCTATTCCGCCGAAAAACCTCAATATGAACTTCGATCTGTCGGACGACATGAAACAGCTGTTCAAAGAGCCTAACGACAAAGCGTTGAACTAAATAGAACAAGAGCCGGGGCGGCCACAGGCCAAACCGGCTCAGTTGATGACTGGGACAGACAGGTATGAGGGGGGCCGTTCCCCTCCCTCATTTTCCCCAACGCGCATCACCGATCTTCGCATACAACAAGCCAGCCAGACTGGCCGCGCGGCGATCGGCGCTCATCAAGTCATCAATCTTCGGCGCTCTGCGCCCGTTTACCGGAGTTTGTTATGTCAATAGATTGGAACTGGGGTATCTTCCTGCAGCAGGCCCCGTTTGGGAACACCACTTACCTCGGCTGGATCTGGTCCGGCTTTCAGGTCACGGTGGCCCTCTCCGTCTGTGCATGGATTATCGCTTTCTTCGTCGGTTCACTGTTCGGTATCTTGCGTACCGTGCCCAACCGCTTTCTTTCCGCCCTCGGCACCTGTTACGTCGAACTGTTCCGCAATGTGCCGCTGATCGTGCAATTCTTTACCTGGTATCTGGTGATCCCCGAGCTGTTGCCGGCCAATATCGGCACCTGGTTTAAAAGCGAGCTGGATCCCAACGTACAGTTCTTCGTCTCCTCCATGCTCTGCCTGGGGCTGTTTACCGCCGCCCGTGTATGCGAGCAGGTGCGCGCCGCCATTCAGTCCCTGCCGCGCGGCCAGAAAGCCGCCGGGCTGGCGATGGGCCTGACGCTGCCGCAAACCTACCGCTACGTGCTGCTGCCGAACGCCTACCGGGTGATCGTGCCGCCGATGACTTCGGAAATGCTCAACCTGGTCAAAAACTCCGCCATTGCCTCCACCATCGGGCTGGTGGATATGGCTGCGCAGGCCGGCAAGCTGTTGGATTACTCCGCACACGCCTATGAATCCTTTACCGCCATCACGCTGGCTTATATCGGCATCAACGCCGTTATCATGCTGTTTATGCGTCTGGTCGAAAAGAAAGTGCAGTTGCCTGGCAACCTGGGGAGTAAATAATGTACGAATTTGACTGGGCGTCGATCGTCCCAAGCTTCCCGTTTCTGCTGCAGGGCATGGCGATCACGCTGAAGATCACCGTGACCGCCATCGTGGTCGGCATTCTGTGGGGTACCGTGCTGGCGGTGATGCGTCTGTCGCCGTTCAAGCCGATCAGCTGGTTCGCCACCCTGTACGTCAACCTGTTCCGCTCGGTGCCGCTGGTGATGGTGCTGCTGTGGTTCTATCTGGTGGTTCCAAGCTTATTACAACAGGTTCTAGGGTTATCGCCGAAAACCGATATTCGCCTGATCTCGGCTATGGTAGCCTTTTCCCTGTTTGAAGCGGCCTATTACTCGGAAATCATCCGTGCCGGCATTATCAGCATCTCACGCGGCCAATCCTCCGCCGCGCTGGCGCTGGGCATGACCCATTGGCAATCCATGCGGCTGGTGATCCTGCCGCAGGCATTCCGCGCCATGGTGCCGCTGCTGCTGACCCAGGGCATCGTACTGTTCCAGGATACCTCGCTGGTGTACGTACTGAGCCTGGCCGACTTCTTCCGCACCGCGTCGACCATCGGCGAACGCGACGGTACCCAGGTTGAAATGATCCTGTTCGCCGGCTTTGTCTATTTTGTTATCAGCCTCGCCGCCTCGGCGCTGGTAAGCTATTTGAAGAAAAGGACTGTTTGATGATATCCCTGAAAAATGTTTCTAAGTGGTACGGTCACTTTCAGGTGTTGACCGATTGCACCACCGAAGTGAAAAAAGGCGAAGTGGTCGTCGTCTGCGGTCCTTCAGGTTCCGGCAAGTCCACCCTGATCAAAACCGTCAACGGCCTCGAGCCAATCCAGCAGGGCGACATCCTGGTGAACGGCACGCCGGTCAACGACAAGAAAACCAACCTGGCGCAGCTGCGTGCCAAGGTCGGCATGGTGTTCCAACACTTCGAGCTGTTCCCGCACCTGTCTATCATCGACAACCTGACGCTGGCGCAGGTGAAAGTGCTCAAGCGCGACAAGAGCGCCTCGCGCGAGAAGGGCCTGAAGCTGCTGGAACGCGTCGGCCTCTCCGCCCATGCCAACAAGTTCCCCGGTCAGCTGTCCGGCGGCCAGCAGCAGCGCGTCGCCATCGCCCGCGCGCTGTGCATGGATCCTATCGCCATGCTGTTCGATGAACCAACTTCGGCGCTCGATCCTGAAATGATCAACGAAGTGCTGGACGTGATGGTCGAGTTGGCGAACGAAGGCATGACCATGATGGTGGTGACCCACGAAATGGGCTTCGCCCGCAAGGTGGCGAATCGGGTGATCTTTATGGACGAAGGCAAAATCGTCGAAGACCGCAACAAAGACGATTTCTTCAACAACCCCGAGTCCGAGCGCGCCAAGGACTTCCTGGCCAAGATCCTGCACTAAATACGCCATCCATGCGCCCCGTCAGGGGCGCATCCTCTCTCCCGGCACTAAAAGCGCTTGTTTCTCCCCGGTTTTGATCCGATGCTCGCTGGATAACAAACAGAGGAGAAAGAACATGCCCCGCCCTATTATCATCGATTGCGATCCCGGCCTCGACGACGCCATCGCGCTGGCCATGGCGCTGCGTTCGCCGGAGCTGGACGTCAAAGCCATCACCACCTCCGCCGGCAACCAGACGCCGGAGAAAACCCTGCATAACGCGCTGGGCCTGTTGACCCTGATGCAGCGCGAGGACATTCCGGTCGCCGCCGGCGCCGGCGGCCCGCTGATGCGCGAACTGGTGATCGCCGACTATGTCCACGGCAAAACCGGCATGGGCAACACCCACCTGCCGACGCCGACCATCAAACCCGATCCCCGCGGCGCCGTCGAGCTTATCGCCGACCTGCTGCGCGCCAGCCCGCTGCCGATGACCCTGGTTGTCACCGGCCCGATGACTAACATCGCCCTGCTGCTGGCCCAGCATGCCGAGCTGAAAAGCCGCATCGAGCGCATCGTATTTATGGGCGGCGGCATGAACGCCGGCAATACCACGCCGGTCGCAGAGTTCAACATCTTCGTCGATCCCGAAGCCGCCGAAATGGTGCTGAAATCCGGCGTGCCGCTGACCATGGCCGGGCTGAACGTCACCCATCAGGCGCTGGTGTTGCCGCAGGATATCGAGCGCATTCGTCAGATAGACAATCCGGTCGCGCAGGCGGTCGCGGAGATGCTCGATTTTTACCTGCCGCTGTACCTCAGCCATCCACGCGGCCTGCCCGGCGCGGCGATGCACGATCCCTGCACCATCGCCTGGCTGCTGGCGCCGCAGTTGTTTACCGGCATAGAGCGCTGGGTGGGGGTGGAAACCAAAGGGGAATACACCGTCGGCATGACGGTGGTGGACTATTTCCAGCAAACCGGCAACGCGGCCAACGTGGAAGTGCTGACCGGCATCAATCGCGAAGGCTTTATCGATCTGCTGGTCGAGCGCGTAGCGCGTTATTGATCCCATCGGGGCGCGCTCGCGCCCCTCATTCAAGTTTTTTGATTTAACTCAGCGAATTTTTGCGCTATCACTGTGCCTGGCTTGCCTCTACCATGCGTTTACACCGACTGACATCGTTACCGATTAGACTTCGCCTGGAGATAAGCCAATGAGCCGCGTACTGGTCCTGAAATCAAGCATTCTGGGTGAATATTCCCAGTCTGGAAAATTAGTCGATTTTTTTGTTGAACAATGGCGTGAAACTCACCCTGAAGACACGTTCACCGTGCGCGATTTGGCCAACCCGACCCTGCCGGAGCTGGATGGCGAAGTGATGGCCGGTTTTACCGCCGGCGAAAAACCGCTGACGCCGCACCAGCAAAGCACCTTGGCGCTGTCCGATGAGCTGATTGCCGAGCTGAAGTCGCACGATACGCTGATCATCAGCGCCCCGATGTACAACTTCAACATCCCGACGCAGCTAAAGATCTATTTCGATCTGATCGCCCGCGCCGGCCAGACGTTCCGCTATACCTCCGCCGGCGCCGAAGGGCTGGTGACGGGCAAGAAAGCGATCGTCATCTCCAGCCGCGGCGGCATCCACGCCGACACGCCGACGGATCTGATCACGCCGTACGTGAAGCTGTTCCTGGGCTTTATCGGCATCACCGACGTTGAGTTCGTGCTGGCGGAAGGCTTCGCCTACGGCCCGGAAGCGGCGGAGAAAGCCGCTCAGGACAGCCGTATCGCGGTCGCGAAGAAAATCCCGGCCGGCGTCGCCGTACCGGCCAGCGCGCCGGCGCAGGCGGAAGCCGCCCCGGCAGCCATCAGCGGCGGTTTCCTGAGCAACCTGCTGAAGAAACTGTTCCGTTAAACGCCGGCCTTAGCGTTCCCCGCCATGGCGGGGAACGTCATCAAGGTTCAAACGGCCGACGCTGGAACTGATCGTGACCGCATTTCGGGCAGAGCGGCAGCACCTCCGGCGTGTAGAACGCCAGATGATAGTGACACTGCTCGCACACCAGATTGCCCAGCCCCACCACTTCACCGCTGTGGTAAACGCCGTGGTGGCTGACATCCTTGAACACCTCACGCCACTCCAACTGGGTTTTGTCGGTGATATCCGCCAGCTCCTGCCATAGGCTCTCTTTGATCACCCGCATAAACACGCTATCGCTAAACTCGTCACGGCTCTCCTGGTAGCTGCGAGCGAATTCTTCCAGATCGCGCCGCACAGCCTGCGTTACCTGCCGAACCTCATCGCGGGTCAGATCTTCGGCCTCGTTCAGCTGCCGCTCGGCGCTGGCCACCAGTTCGTCGATATCGCGTTCACCGTTTTTCAGACGTTCGGTGAGCGATGCCACCAATTCGCGGTAATACTGAGCAACCTTGTTCATAGACTCTCCTCGATAAACGCTGCGCCGGACTTGGCTGTAGGGATACCCCTAAGCTACTTGTTCTTATTTTAGCCGTAAATGACTGATGTCACTTGGCAAGATGCGGGATCAGCAGGTTGTGAGCCGCGTCATGGCGGCGTTTTTTTTAAATGCGTCGAGTCGGGCGCTTGGAGTTGTTGCCGGGAGGTCTTATCAGCTATGCTATGCGGATCTACGAATACTAAATGTTCATTGCGTTGCCTCTAATAACCGGGGCAACGGTTTACACCTACAGGACCACCGGCCGCCATGCAAGAGCAATACCGTCCAGAAGACATAGAATCGAACGTACAGCTTCACTGGCAAGAGAAGCAGACTTTCAAAGTTACCGAAGACGACAGCAAGGAAAAGTACTACTGCCTATCCATGCTGCCTTACCCGTCCGGCCGACTGCACATGGGCCACGTTCGTAACTACACTATCGGCGACGTGATCTCTCGCTATCAGCGCATGCTGGGCAAAAACGTATTGCAGCCGATCGGCTGGGATGCGTTCGGCCTGCCGGCGGAAGGCGCGGCGGTGAAAAACAACACTGCACCGGCCCCGTGGACCTACGACAACATCGAATACATGAAGAACCAGCTGAAACTGCTGGGCTTCGGCTACGACTGGGATCGCGAAATCGCCACCTGCCAGCCGGAATACTACCGCTGGGAACAGTGGTTCTTCACCAAGCTGTATGAAAAAGGCCTGGTCTACAAAAAGACCTCGGCGGTGAACTGGTGCCCGCACGATCTGACCGTGCTGGCCAACGAACAGGTTATCGACGGCTGCTGCTGGCGCTGCGACACCAAGGTCGAGCGTAAAGAGATCCCGCAGTGGTTCATCAAAATCACTGCCTACGCCGATCAGCTGCTGAACGATCTGGACACGCTGGAAAGCTGGCCGGAGCAGGTGAAAACCATGCAGCGCAACTGGATTGGCCGCTCCGAAGGCGTGGAAATCACCTTCGACGTGGCTGGCAGCGAAGAGAAGCTGACGGTTTACACCACCCGTCCCGACACCTTCATGGGCGCCACCTACGTGGCGGTCGCCGCGGGCCACCCGCTGGCGCAACAGGGCGCGCGCAACAACCCGGCGCTGACCGACTTCATCGACGAATGCCGCAACACCAAAGTGGCCGAAGCCGAAATGGCGACGATGGAGAAGAAAGGCATGCCGACCGGCCTGTTCGTTGTCCATCCGCTGAGCGGCGAAAAGCTGCCGGTGTGGGTCGCCAACTTCGTACTGATGGAATACGGCACCGGCGCCGTGATGGCGGTACCGGCGCACGACCAGCGCGACTGGGAATTCGCCACCAAATACGATTTGCCGATCAAACCGGTGATCCTGAACCTCGACGGCAGCCGGCCTGACGTGAGCGCCGAAGCGATGACCGACAAAGGCGCGCTGTTCAACTCCGGCGAATTCGACGGGTTGGATAATGAGGCGGGCTTCAACGCCATCGCCGACAAACTGGTCGCCAAGGGCGTGGGCCAGCGCAAGGTCAACTACCGTCTGCGTGACTGGGGCGTCTCCCGTCAGCGTTACTGGGGCGCGCCAATCCCGATGGTGACGCTGGAAGACGGCACCGTAATGCCGACGCCGGAAGACCAACTGCCGGTGATCCTGCCGGAAGACGTGGTCATGGACGGCATCACCAGCCCGATCAAGGCCGATCCTGAGTGGGCGAAGACCACCGTCAACGGCCAGCCGGCGCTGCGTGAAACCGACACCTTCGACACCTTCATGGAGTCTTCCTGGTACTACGCGCGCTACACCTGCCCGCAGTATGACCAAGGCATGCTGGATCCGGCCGCCGCCAACTACTGGCTGCCGGTCGATCAATATATCGGCGGCATCGAGCACGCCATCATGCACCTGATGTATTTCCGCTTCTTCCACAAGCTGATGCGCGATGCCGGCCTGGTGGATTCCGACGAGCCGGCCAAGCGCCTGCTGTGTCAGGGTATGGTGCTGGCCGACGCCTTCTACTACACCGGCAACAGCGGCGAGCGCGTCTGGGTATCTCCGGTTGATGCCACCGTCGAGCGCGACGACAAGGGCCGCATCATCAAGGCCACCGATCCGCAAGGCCGTGAACTGGTCTATGCTGGCATGAGCAAAATGTCGAAGTCGAAAAATAACGGCATTGACCCGCAGGAGATGGTGGAAAAATACGGCGCGGACACCGTGCGTCTGTTCATGATGTTCGCTTCGCCGGCAGAAATGACGCTGGAGTGGCAGGAATCCGGCGTGGAAGGGGCTAACCGCTTCCTGAAACGCGTGTGGAAACTGGCCTACGATCACGTGGAAAAAGGCGCGGTGCAACCGCTGGACGTGGCGGCGCTGAACGAAGATCAGAAAGCGCTGCGCCGCGATCTGCACAAAACCATCGCCAAGGTAACCGACGATATCGGCCGCCGCCAGACCTTCAACACCGCGATCGCCGCCGTGATGGAGCTGATGAACAAGCTGGCCCGCGCGCCGCAAGAGAGCGAGCAGGATCGCGCGCTGCTGCAAGAAGCGCTGCTGGCCGTGGTTCGCATGCTGTATCCGTTCACCCCGCACGTGTGCTTCACCCTGTGGCAGGCACTGGGCGGCGAAGGCGACGTGGACACCGCGCCATGGCCGGTTGCCGACGAGCAGGCGATGGTCGAAGACTCCAAGCTGGTGGTGGTGCAGGTAAACGGCAAGGTTCGCGCTAAAATCACCGTATCTGCCGATGCGACCGAAGAGCAAGTGCGCGCGCGCGCTGCCGAAGAGCATCTGGTGGCTAAATATCTGGACGGCGTCACGATTCGCAAAGTGATCTACGTTCCGGGCAAACTGCTTAACCTGGTTGTGGGTTAACACAAGGAGGAGTTGTGCGACAACGTATTCTGACGCTGTTGCTGGGGTTGGCGGTGCTGGTCACCGCCGGCTGCGGTTTTCACCTGCGTGGCACCACGCAGGTGCCGAATGAAATGAAAACGCTGATCCTGGACAGTTCGGATCCTTACGGCCCGTTGACGCGCGCGGTGCGTGAGCAGCTGCGTCTGAACGATGTGACTATCGTCAGCGATCCGAAGCGTAAAGACGTGCCTTCCCTGCGCATCGTCGGCGCGACGGAAAGCCAGGATACCGCTTCGATCTTCCAGGACGGTAAAACCGCCGAGTACCAGCTGGTGCTGACCGTGCAGGCACAGGTGCTGCTCCCGGGCCATGACCTGTATCCGCTGTCGGTGAAAGTGTTCCGTTCCTTCTTCGACAACCCGCTGACCGCGCTGGCCAAGGACTCCGAACAGGAGATCATTCGCCAGGAAATGCGTGAGCAGGCGGCGCAACAACTGGTGCGCAAACTGCTGACCGTGCATGCGGCGGAAGAAGAGAACCGGCAGAAAGCCGCTGCCGCCGGTGAACGAGCGGCAAGCCAAACCGCACAATGATCCGCATTTACCCGGAACAACTTGCCGCGCAGCTCCGAGAGGGGCTGCGCGCTTGTTATTTATTGAGCGGCAATGAACCGCTGCTGCTGCAGGAGAGCCAGGATTTGCTCCGGCAGGCCGCGCAACAGCAGCAGTTCAGCGAGCACTACAGCATTTCCCTCGACGCCCATACCGACTGGGACGCCATCTTCGGCATCTGCCAGGCGATGAGCCTGTTCGCCAGCCGCCAGACACTGTTGCTGATCTTCCCGGAAAACGGCCCGACGGCGCCGATCGGCGAACAGCTGGCCAAGCTCGCCACGCTGCTGCACGAGGATATTCTGCTGATCCTGCGCGGCCCACGCCTCACCAAAGCGCAGGAAAACAGCGCCTGGTTCAAGGCGCTCAGCCCGCACGGCGCCCTCGTCAGTTGCCAGACGCCGGAACAGACACAGCTGCCGCGCTGGGTCGCCACGCGCGCCAAGGCGATGAAGCTGGAGTTGGACGACGCCGCCAATCAGCTGCTGTGCTACTGCTACGAAGGCAATCTGCTGGCGCTCTCGCAGGCGTTGGAGCGGCTGTCGCTGCTGCACCCGGACGGCAAGCTCACGTTGCCGCGCGTCGAACAGGCAGTGAACGACGCCGCCCACTTCACACCGTTCCACTGGCTGGATGCCCTGCTGGCCGGCAAGAGCAAGCGCGCCTGGCATATCTTGCAGCAGCTGCAGCAAGAAGACGTGGAGCCAGTGATCCTGCTGCGCACTCTGCAACGCGAACTGCTGCTGCTGCTGACGCTGCAGCGCCGCATGGCTTCCGCGCCGCTGCGCACGCTGTTCGATCAACACAAGGTTTGGCAGAACCGCCGCCCGCTGGTGACCCAGGCGCTGCAACGTCTCTCCGGCCCCCAGCTGCAACAGGCGGTACAGCTGCTGACGCAAATCGAGCTGACCCTCAAACAGGATTATGGCCAGTCGGTCTGGCCGGAACTGGAAACCCTGTCGATGCTGCTGTGCGGCAAACCCTTGGCCACGAGTTTTACCGATGCCCACTAATCCGGAACACCCCACCGTTTTGCACGCGCTGTTCGGCGGCACCTTTGACCCGATCCACTACGGCCACCTGCGGCCGGTGGAAGCGTTGGCTACCGAAGTGGGCCTGAATCGCGTTACGCTGCTGCCTAACCACGTGCCGCCGCACCGCCCGCAGCCGGAGGCCAATGCGCAGCAGCGCCTGAAAATGGTCGAGCTGGCGATCGCCGGCAATCCGCTGTTTGCGGTCGACGATCGCGAACTGCACCGCACCACTCCCTCCTACACCATCGAGACGTTGGAAACGATTCGTAAAGAGCGTGGCGCCGCGCAGCCGCTGGCGTTTATTATTGGCCAGGACTCGCTGCTGACGCTGCATAAGTGGCATCGCTGGCAGGCGCTGTTGGACGTCTGCCATCTGCTGGTGCTGGCGCGCCCGGGCTATAACGATCGCATGGACACGCCAGAACTGCAGCAGTGGCTGGAACACCATCGCACCGCCGACCCGGCATTGCTCAGCCGTCGCCCGCACGGCCATATCTATTTGGCCGATACGCCGGAGCTGGAAATTTCCGCCACCGAGATCCGCCAGCGCCGCCATCAGGGCCTCAACTGCGACGACCTGCTGCCACGCCCGGTGCAGCGCTATATCGAGTTGCAGGGTTTATATCGCTAGCGAAAGGTGCGTGATATACTGCGCCGCTATTTTTCAGGTATCCGCTGAAAACCCCGGAAACCTTAGCTGGCCGGGCAGTCACCAGTTAGCTGGCTTTCAGCGGCAGCCTGCCGAAACCATTATCCGGTTACGCCGCGGCGCGCGCATTTTGCCCGCCGCAGCCGACTGAACAGAACACACCCGAGGGGGAACCTTTGCAAGGTAAAGCGCTCCAAGATTTCGTCATCGATAAAATCGATGATCTGAAAGGCCAAGACATTATCGCTCTGGACGTCCAGGGCAAATCCAGCATCACCGATTGCATGATCATCTGCACCGGCACTTCGACTCGCCACGTGATGTCGATCGCCAGCCACGTCGTGCAGGAATCTCGTGCCGCAGGCATGGAGCTGTTCGGCATGAAAGGCCAGGAAGCCTCGGACTGGATCGTGGTCGATCTGGGCGAAGTGATCGTGCACGTGATGCAGGAAGAAAGCCGTCGCCTGTACGAGCTGGAAAAACTCTGGAGCTAAGCGGTGAAACTGCAATTGGTGGCGGTCGGCACCAAAATGCCAGACTGGGTGCAAACCGGCTTTATGGATTACCTGCACCGCTTTCCCAAAGATATGCCGTTTGAGCTGACCGAGATCCCGGCGGGCAAACGCGGCAAAAACGCCGACATCAAGCGCATTCTGGACAAGGAAGGCGAGCAGATGCTGGCGGCGGTGGGCAAAGGCAACCGCATCGTTACGCTGGATATCCCAGGCACGCCGTGGGAAACGCCGCAGCTGGCGCAGCAGCTTGAGCGCTGGAAGCAGGATGGCCGTAACGTCAGCTTGCTGATCGGGGGCCCGGAAGGGTTGGCGCCCGCTTGCAAAGCCGCTGCCGAGCAGAGCTGGTCACTTTCTCCGTTGACATTGCCGCATCCTTTGGTGCGCGTCCTGGTGGCCGAAAGCCTCTACCGCGCCTGGAGTATTACTACAAATCATCCTTACCACCGGGAATAGCCGGTGGTGACCGTGACAGAGTGAAATAAAGCAGCGGGATGAAAATAGAACGTAACCCTTTTCGCGACTATACGGCTGAATCCGCCCTGTTTGTACGCCGCGCCCTGGTGGCGTTCTTGGTCATCCTGGTGCTGACCGGCATCCTGATCGCCAACCTGTATAATCTGCAAGTGGTCCGCGTCGAGGATTACCGCACCCGCTCCAACGAAAACCGCATCAAGCTGGTGCCTATCGCGCCCAGCCGCGGCATTATCTACGATCGCAACGGCACCCCGCTGGCGCTCAACCGCACCATTTATCAGCTGGAGCTGATGCCGGAGAAGGTTGACGATCTCAAGGCCACGCTGCAGGCGCTGCGCACGGTGGTCGACCTGACCGACGACGACATCACCAATTTCGAAAAAGAGCGCAAGCGTTCGCGCCGTTTCGTTTCCATTCCGGTGAAGACCGCGCTGACCGAAGTGCAGGTCGCCCGCTTTGCGGTCAATCAGTTCCGCTTCCCCGGCGTGGAAGTGAAAGGCTACCAGCGCCGCTACTACCCTTACGGTTCCGCCCTCACCCACGTCACCGGCTACGTGTCGAAGATCAACGACCGCGACGTCGAACGCCTGGACAAAGACGGCAAGTTGGCCAACTACGCCGCCACCCACGATATCGGCAAACTGGGCATCGAACGCTATTACGAAGACACGCTGCACGGCAAAACCGGCTACGAAGAGGTCGAGGTCAACAACCGCGGCCGGGTGATCCGCCAATTGCACGAGCAGCCGCCTTCCGCCGGTCAGGACGTCTACCTGACGCTCGATCTCAACCTGCAGCGCTATATCGAACAGCTGCTGGTCGGCAGCCGCGCCGCGGTGGTGGTGAGCGATCCGCGCACCGGCGCCATCCTGGCGATGGTGTCCAACCCGAGCTACGATCCAAACCTGTTCGTGGACGGCATTTCCAGCAAAGACTATCAGGGTCTGCTGAACGATCCGAATCGCCCGCTGATCAACCGCGCCACGCAAGGGGTTTACCCGCCCGCGTCGACGGTGAAACCTTATATCGCGGTGTCGGCGCTCAGCGCCGGGGTGATCACCAAGAATACCGTGGTGTTCGATCCTGGCTGGTGGCAGCTGCCCGGCTCGGAAAAACGCTTCCGCGACTGGAAAAAATGGGGCCACGGCCGCCTGAACGTCACCAAAGCGCTGGAAGAGTCCGCGGATACCTACTTCTATCAGGTCGCCTATGACATGGGGATCGATCGGCTGTCGAGCTGGCTGACCAAATTCGGTTATGGCCAATACACCGGCATCGATCTGTCCGAAGAGCGCTCCGGCCTGATGCCGACGCGCGAGTGGAAGCTGAAGCGCTATAAAAAGCCGTGGTATCAGGGCGACACCATTCCGGTGGGCATCGGCCAGGGTTACTGGACTGCCACGCCGATCCAGATGGCCAAGGCGCTGAACACCCTGATCAACGACGGTAACGTCAAAACGCCGCACCTGCTGCAGAGCACCCGCGTCAACGGCGCGCTGGTGCCGTTCAAACAGGAAGAAGACACGCAGATCGGCGATATTCACTCCGGCTTCTGGGAAATCGCCAAAGACGGCATGTACGGGGTGGCCAACCGTCCGAACGGGACGGCGCGCAAGTACTTTGCGGACGCACCTTACAAAGCCGCGGCGAAATCGGGTACCGCACAGGTATTCGGCTACGAAACCTACAACGCCCACAAACTGGCGGAGCACCTGCGCGATCACAAACTGATGACCGCCTTCGCGCCGTTCAACAACCCGACGGTGTCGGTCGCCATCATTCTGGAAAACGGCGGCTCCGGTCCGGCGGTGGGCACCATTACCCGCCAGATCCTCGACCATATTCTGCTGGGCGACAACAATACGCAATTGCCAAGCGAGGCCCCGCTGCCGCCTGGCGTAGAAGGTGACTAAGGTAGAACATGACTGAAAGCCAACAAAAAGGCTCGATCTGGACCAAAATCCACATCGACCCGACGTTCCTGCTGCTGATCCTGGCCCTGCTGGTCTACAGCGCCTTCGTGATGTGGAGCGCCAGCGGCCAGGACATCGGCATGATGGAACGCAAGATCGGGCAGATCGTCATGGGGCTGATCGTGATGGCCGTCATGGCGCAAATTCCGCCGCGCGTATACGAAAGCTGGGCGCCCTATCTGTATATCTTCTGCGTGATTTTGCTGATCCTGGTGGACGCCTTCGGGCAGATCAGCAAAGGCGCGCAACGCTGGCTGGATCTCGGCGTGGTGCGCTTCCAGCCGTCGGAAATCGCCAAGATCGCCGTCCCGCTGATGGTGGCGCGCTTTATGAACCGCGACGTCTGCCCGCCTTCGCTGAAAAACACCGCCATCGCCCTGGTACTGATCTTCCTGCCGACGCTGCTGGTGGCCGCGCAGCCGGATCTGGGCACCTCGATCCTGATCGCCGCCTCCGGCCTGTTCGTGCTATTCCTGTCGGGCATGAGCTGGAAACTGATCGCCGTTGCCGCCGTCGCGCTGGCGGCCTTTATCCCGGTGCTGTGGTTCTTCCTGATGCACGGTTATCAACGCGACCGCGTGATGATGCTGCTCGATCCGGAAAGCGATCCGCTCGGCGCCGGCTACCACATCATTCAGTCGAAGATCGCCATCGGCTCCGGCGGCCTGTCCGGCAAGGGCTGGCTGCACGGCACCCAGTCGCAGCTGGAGTTCCTGCCGGAACGCCATACCGACTTTATCTTCGCCGTGTTGGCCGAAGAGCTGGGGCTGATCGGGGTGTTGGTGCTGCTGGCGCTCTACCTGCTGGTAATCATTCGCGGGCTGATGATCGCCGCCAAGGCGCAAACCACCTTCGGCCGCGTGATGGTCGGCGGCTTGATGCTGATTTTGTTCGTTTATGTCTTTGTTAACATCGGTATGGTCAGTGGCATTTTGCCGGTAGTTGGCGTACCTTTGCCTCTGGTCAGTTACGGGGGTTCGGCGCTGATAGTGTTGATGGCCGGTTTCGGTATCATCATGTCGATCCACACGCATCGGAAAATGCTGTCTAAAAGTTTATAAGAGGTGAGTAATGCGTAAGGAATGGCTTTGGATCGGCGTCGCGGCGGTGTTGCTCTCCGCCTGTAGCGCACCGACCACGGAACAGCAGGCGCCACAGCAGCCGTACAACGGCCCGGTGGTGGAAATCGGTGGCGTCGAGCCTCAATATGAACCCTATAACCCTAATAACATGCAGGATTATAAGGTTAATGGCGATACTTACCGCATCGTAAAAGATCCGCAGAACTTCTCGCAGACCGGCCTGGCGGCCTGGTATGGCGAAGAAGCCAACGGCAACACCACCGCACTGGGCGAGCAGTTCGATCCCAACGGCCTGACCGCGGCGCACCCAACCTTGCCGATCCCAAGCTATGTGCGCGTCACCAACCTGGCCAACGGCCGTCAATTGGTGGTGCGCGTCAACGATCGCGGGCCTTACACCAAGGGCCGCATCATCGATCTGTCGAAAGCCGCCGCCGATCGCCTCAACCTGTCCAACAACACCAAGGTCAAAGTGGACTTCATCAACGTGGCGCCGGACGGCACGCTGAGCGGCCCGGGCACCATCGGCACCATCGTGGCGAAACAGAGCTACGCCCTGCCGGCGCGCCCGGATCTCGGCTCCAGCGGCATGGGCACCCCGATCCAGCAGGACGTACCGGTCGCCAGCGGCGCGGCGGTGCGCCCGATCGATAACAGCACCCTGCGCACCGACGACAACAACGCTCCAGCCGCCGGCGGCACAACTGGCCGCAGCGGTTTCCTCGGCGCGCCGAGCGCTGTACCGGCCGGCGTGCTGGAAGGTTCCGAACCTGAAGCCGCCGCCGTGGCCGCTCCGGTCGCGGCCGGCGCCGCAGCTGCCGGCATGGCTGCCTCCTCTTCTGCCTCCGGCAGTTACGTGGTGCAGGTCGGTGCGCTGAGCAGCGCCGAGCGCGCCCAAAGCTGGCAGCAAAGCCTGAGCCAACAGTTTGGCGTACCGGGTAAAGTGGCAGCCAACGGCAACGTTTATCGCGTCCAGCTCGGCCCGTTCAGTAGCCGTCAGCAGGCGGCCCAGCTGCAGCAACGCCTGGCCAGCGAAGCGCAACAACAGTCTTTCGTTACTGCTGCACCTTAAGCATTAAGCCCGGCGGGCATTTGCGCTGATAAGCGGTTATTTAGCTGAAACATTTTCTTGCAGCTAAAAGTTCTCTAACCGCAATTAGTCAGATGAATGGGTAATGCCTGCCGGGATCGCATCTGCTATAGTGTGGCTCGTTTTTTAACTTTACTTTCACGGATGTTGTAGTCCCGATCATGAAACAAGTAACTTCTTTTCGCTTAATCAAAAGCATCGCACTCGGCACCGTTATCGCAATGAGCGCAGCCTCCGTTGCACATGCCGATGACGTTAACATCAAAACCATGATCCCAGGTGTCCCGCAGATCGATGCGGAAGCGTACATCCTGATTGATTACAACTCCGGCAAGGTGCTGGCCGAGATGAACGCCGACGCGCGTCGCGATCCGGCCAGCCTGACCAAAATGATGACCAGCTACGTCATCGGCCAGGCGCTGAAAGCGGGCAAAATCGGCCAGGACGATCTGGTGACCGTCGGTCAGGACGCCTGGGCGACCGGTAACCCGGTGTTCAAAGGCTCCTCGCTGATGTTCCTGAAGCCGGGCGATCGCGTGCCGGTCTCCAAACTGACCCGCGGCATCAACCTGCAGTCCGGTAACGACGCCTGCGTGGCGATGGCCGACTACGTCGCCGGCAGCCAGGACGCGTTCGTTAACCTGATGAACACCTACGTCAGCAAGCTGGGCCTGCAGAACACCCACTTCCAAACGGTGCATGGCCTGGATGCCCAGGGCCAGTACAGCTCGGCGCGCGACATGGCGCTGATCGGCCAGGCGCTGATCCGCGACGTGCCGGAAGAGTACGCGATTTATAAAGAAAAAGAGTTTACCTTCAACAATATCCGCCAGATGAACCGCAACGGTCTGCTGTGGGATAACAGCCTGAACGTCGACGGCATCAAAACCGGCCACACCGACGCGGCGGGTTACAACCTGGTGGCTTCGGCGACCGAAGGCCAGATGCGTCTGATCTCTGCCGTGATGGGCGGCCGCACCTACAAAGGCCGCGAAGCCGAGAGCAAGAAACTGCTGACCTGGGGCTTCCGCTTCTTCGAAACCGTGGCACCGCTGAAAGTCGGTAAAGAGTTCGCCTCCGAGCCGGTCTGGTTCGGCGATGCCGACCGCGTTGAGCTGGGCGTGGACAAAGACGTCTACCTGACCATCCCGCGCGGCCGCATGAAAGATCTGAAGGCCAGCTATGTGCTGAACACCCCTGAAATTCACGCGCCGCTGGCGAAAAACCAGGTGGTAGGCAGCATCAACTTCCAACTGGACGGCAAAACCATCGACCAGCGTCCGCTGGTAGTGATGAACGAAGTGAAAGAAGGCGGTTTCTTCAGCCGCATCGTGGACTACATCAAACTGATGTTCCACCACTGGTTCGGTTAACGGTTGAAACGGGCGAAATTGCCCCCATATACTGAATAACATTAACTCCCGCCCCGGCGGGAGTTATAATTTATAGATTAGCTAGCACTCTGGAGCGCACGCACATGCAAAAAACTAAACTGAACGAACTGCTCGAATTCCCTTGCTCGTTTACCTACAAGGTGATGGGCCTGGCGCAGCCTGAGCTGGTTGACCAGGTAGTTGAAGTGGTGCAGCGCCATGCACCGGGCGATTACAACCCGCAGGTTAAGCCAAGCAGCAAAGGCAACTACCACTCTGTTTCCATCACCATCAACGCCACCCACATCGAGCAGGTCGAAACCCTGTACGAAGAGTTGGGCAACATTGAAATTGTTCGCATGGTGCTGTAATTCCAGCACAAACCCCTGCTTATCAACCCGGGATGGCGCAGCGTCTTCCCGGGTTGCGCATTTTTGGTCAGCGAAAGGCTGGTCGCAGGCCGGAGCGCCCGGTATAATGGCTTTACCACTTCTGTAACCTGACGATGACTCTTTTGCAACCAGACAAGATCATTTTGCGTCAGCTGGGGTTGCAGCCCTACGCGCCTGTATCCCAAGCCATGCATAACTTCACCGACAGTCGTACCGAGACTACGCCGGACGAGCTGTGGCTGGTGCAGCATCACCCGGTATTCACCCAGGGCCAGGCCGGCAAAGCCGAACACGTGCTGATGCCCGGCGATATCCCGGTTGTCCAGAGCGATCGCGGCGGCCAGGTGACCTACCACGGTCCTGGCCAGCAGGTGATGTACGTGATGGTCGATCTGAAACGCAACAAGGTCGGCGTACGCCAATTGGTCACGGCGATAGAAGATACGGTTATCAACACCCTCGCCCACTTCCGCCTCGAATCGCGCGCCCGTCCGGATGCGCCCGGCGTGTACGTGGGGGAGCAGAAAATCTGTTCGTTGGGTTTGCGGATCCGCAAAGGCAGCTCATTCCACGGCCTGGCCTTGAATGTGGCAATGGATCTCAGCCCCTTCCAACGCATCAACCCTTGTGGTTACGCCGGCATGCAGATGACGCAGGTCAGCGCGCTGGCGCCCGGCGTTGGCATTGAAGACATACACCCAATCCTGGTACAGGAATTTGTTCATTTACTCGGCTACCAGACGGTCGAGCTTCGTAACTGGAACCTGCACGATTATGAGTAAACCAATTCAGATGGAACGCGGCGTCAAATACCGCGATGCTGACAAAATGGCGCTGATCCCGGTCAAAACGGTGGTCACCGAACGGCAGGAGCTGTTGCGTAAACCCGAGTGGATGAAGATCAAACTGCCTGCCGACTCAACGCGTATTCAGGGCATCAAAGCCGCCATGCGTAAGAACGGCCTGCACTCCGTCTGTGAGGAAGCCTCGTGCCCTAACCTGTCCGAGTGCTTCAACCACGGTACCGCCACCTTTATGATCCTCGGTGCTATCTGCACCCGTCGTTGCCCATTCTGCGACGTAGCCCACGGCCGCCCGATCGCACCGGACACCAACGAACCGGAAAAGCTGGCGCAAACCATCGCCGACATGGCGCTGCGTTACGTCGTGATCACCTCGGTTGACCGCGACGATCTGCGCGACGGCGGTGCTCAGCACTTTGCCGACTGCATCTCGGCCATCCGCGCCAAGAGCCCGAACATCAAAATTGAAACGCTGGTGCCGGACTTCCGCGGCCGTATGGACCGCGCGCTGGAGATCCTCACCGCCACGCCGCCGGACGTGTTCAACCACAACCTGGAAAACGTGCCGCGCATTTACCGCCAGGTGCGCCCAGGCGCCAATTACGAGTGGTCGCTGAAGCTGCTGGAGCGCTTTAAAGAAGCGCACCCGGATATCCCGACCAAATCCGGCCTGATGGTCGGCCTGGGTGAAACCAACGCGGAAATCGTCGAAGTGATGCGCGATCTACGTCGCCACGGCGTAACCATGCTGACGCTGGGCCAATACCTGCAGCCGAGCCGTCACCACCTGCCGGTGCAGCGCTACGTCAGCCCGGCCGAGTTCGACGAGATGAAAGAAGAAGCGATGGCGATGGGCTTCACCCACGCCGCCTGCGGCCCGTTCGTGCGTTCGTCTTACCACGCCGATCTGCAGGCCAAAGGGATGGAAGTGAAATAACGCGTAATAGTTTGTTACGCTAAATACGGCGGAAACGCCAAAAAACGGATGTCCGCAAGGCATCCGTTTTTTTATTGCGCGCCATCAGACGAAATTAAACGTCTTTCTTTTCGACGCTCTGCTGAGCGGACTGGCTCTCGGCGGTGTTGTTGCCGGCGGCCGGCGGCGTGCTGTCGTCGCCCACGGCTTTTTTAAAGCCTTTCAGCGCCGCGCCAAGATCGGCGCCGAGCGTGCGCAGTTTGCTGGTGCCGAACAGTAAAATCACCAACACCGCAATCACCAGAAGTTTGGTAATGCTGATACCTTCCATACTCACCTTCTTATCATAGAGCGCTGCGTGAACAGCGAGAAAAACTGACCTTGCCTGCGAATATTTAGCGACTTTCCCCTGGCTCGCACAACTGCAACATGTAACAGAGTGAGATCCGTCGCAGGAATGCCACGCGGCCTCACGGCGTGAATCCCAGACTATTCTTAGTTTATCACCCGCATGATACGCTGCCGTGATACTCATCAGGGAGATGCCGGATGTATATTGCGCCCCCCGTTTTCGATGCCCGAAAATCCGGCCTCAGCTTCGCCAAACGCACCTACCTGCCCCGCACCGTCGGTTTGGGGCTTGGCTTCATCTGCGTCTTCGCCGCGCTCTCCCCCTTGGATCCATCTGTAGAGGTTTGGCTATTGCTGGCCTTTCACGGCTTTCTCTGGCCGCATCTCGCCTACCGCCTGGCCTGCCGCGCTAAAGATCCGTTCAAAGCCGAGCTCCGCAACCTGCTGATCGACTCCGCCTTCGGCGGGTTCTGGGCGGCGATGATGGCGTTCAATGCGCTGCCGACGATCGTCATCCTGTCGATGATGAGCATGAACAACATCGCTTCGGCCGGTAAGGCATTATTTGTCAAAGGCTTGGCGATTCAATTAGCCGCGGCGGCGCTGACCGGCGCACTGCTCGGCTTCCCGTTTTACCCGCACAGCACAGCGCTGCAAATCTATCTGTGCCTGCCGATGATCTACCTTTACCCGACGCTGCTTGGGCTGGTGACCTATCGCACCGCCAAACGGCTGGCGGAAAAGAAACGGGAGCTGCAACGCATCAGCACCCGCGATGGGCTGACCGGCTTGTACAACCGCCGCCATTGGGAGCATCTGCTGCATCGCCAGTTCGACAGCTGCCGCCGCTACCAGGACAACGCCACGCTGATCCTGATGGATATCGATCGCTTTAAAACCATCAACGATACTTTCGGCCATGCGCTGGGGGATGAGGCTCTGGCGGCGCTGGCGGAAGAATTGCTGATTGGCTTGCGCAACGTGGATATCGTCGGGCGCTACGGCGGCGACGAGTTTGGCGCAGTGCTGCCGAACACCAGCGCCGAACAGGCGGAAACCGTCCTGCGGCGCATCCAGCAGCGGCTGGACGCCGTGATCTTTAAAGAGGCGCCACAGCTGCGGCTGCAGATCAGCGCCGGCATCGCCAACTATCATCCTGCGCTGGGCAGTTATCTGGACTGGTTGAAAGCGGCCGACGGCGCACTTTACCGGGCGAAGCAAAATGGCCGCAATCGCCTGGAAACGGCGACGCCGACGGGCGACTAACTTACTGGTTTAATAACTTGGCAAAATACTTCGGCGCTTCGACAAAGCCTTCACGCTGGTAAAACGCATGCGCCCGCTCGCGGCGGCTGTGGCAATGAACTTCCAGCCGATCGCAGCCGCGACGGTGCGCCAGCGCCTCGCCCTCCGCCAACAGCCGCCGCCCTACGCCCGCCCCGCGCGCTCGGTCGTCGACGCAAAAATAGCTGATGCGGCCAATGTCGCCGGCCAACGCCAGTTGCGGCAGAAAATGCAACGACAGCACGCCCAGCACCCGCTCGCCCTCCACCACCACCAGCAGCGCCTCGTCCGGATGCGCCAGCAGCTGGTGCATCCGCTGCGCCAGAAACGCCTCGGTGCCGGGATAATCCAACGCCGTCATTAATTCGGCAATAGCCTGGCGATCGCTCAGGCGCGCCGTTCTGATTTCCATGGGATGACCTCGCAGATTGTCGATACTACAAAATAGGCGGCGTTAGGTGTAACATCCACCGGGTACGGCGAAAAAGGCCGTGCGGCATGCTGGAGATGACATTCCTCCCTAACCGCCTTCACAGGCTGATGATGTCTACGTAACCTCTCGGAGAGGGGCGCGTAGCGTTACGTCTGTCCCTTTCCGAGTCCCGTGAATTTCTCTGATTGAAAGGGAGTTGCCCCATGTTGAGCTCTTTACTGGCCGTATTTATCGGCGGCGGCGTCGGCAGCGTATTGCGCTGGGCGGTAAGCATGAAAATGAATCCGCTGAACGCCCACATTCCGCTCGGTACGCTGATGGTCAATCTGATCGGCGGTTTTATCATCGGCCTGGCGATGGCAATTTTCACCCGCATGACGCATCTGGATCCCACCTGGAAATTACTGATCACCACCGGGTTCTGCGGCGGCCTGACCACCTTCTCCACCTTTTCGCTGGAGGTAGTGTACCTGATGCAGGATGGCCGCTTCGGCTGGGCGCTGGCCAACATGCTGCTCAACCTGGCCGGCTCGCTGGCGATGACGCTGCTGGCTTTCATGCTGGTGATGTGGGTCAACGGGCGCTAAGCCCTTAATGTTTCCTTAATCTTGCATGCGCATAATCTCATCCAGTACTCCTGACTGGATGAGAAACCGCTATGTTTAGCCTGCCGAAAACCGCCGCCGAAGCGTTTGCCGTTGCGCTGTGCGTGCTGATCGTCGCCGCCTTTATCAAATCCTACCTGTTCGCTTAAGCGCCTTTTCCCCGCAGCACGCGTTCATCTTGCGTCTTTCCCGTCGGTTACACTACAATTGAGAATGAACGTTCACACCCAAAAATGTGAATCCGGCTCACGCGTAGCAAAGGATCGGGCAGATGCTCTCCCCCAACGACAGTAAACAAGCCAAGGTGCAGGCCCGCCGCGATCAGATCGTCGAAGCGGCGAAAATCAGCTTCCGCCGCCACGGTTTCCACGCCGCCAGTATGGCGGAAATCGCCCAGGGCTCGCAGCTCAGCGTCGGGCAAATCTATCGCTATTTCGCTAATAAAGACGCGATTATCGAGGAAATCGTCAACCGCATCATCGCCAGCAAGATGCAGCGGTTGGAAAACCTTGGCGATCACATTAACCTGATCGCCGGCACGCTGGCGGCGCGCACGCTGTTTCAGCAGCCGGGCGAGAGCGAAACCGATCATATGCTGATGCTGGAAGTGACCGCCGAGGCCACGCGCAACCCGGTGGTGGCCAAAATGCTCAGCGACGCGGAAGCGCGGCTGTTTCGCCACGTGTGCCACAATCTGCAGCGACTGTATCCCCATTTCAGCGCGGAAGAGATCGCCGCGCGGGTGGAGTTTATCGCCGTCATGAGCGAAGGCACCGGTTACCGTATCCTTACCACGCAAAAAGCCGATGCGTCCCTGCTGCGCGATCTGTATCAGCAGGCCATTTCTCACCTGTTCAGGAAACTCTAATCTCTCATGACCAAACACTTAGCCAGACAACGTCTGGTGTACGCCGTCGTGCTTGGCCTGTTGGCCGCGCTGGGGCCGCTGTGCACCGATCTCTACCTGCCCGCCCTGCCGGAGATGGCGGGCGAGCTGAATACTTCCACCGCTGCCGCGCAGCTCAGCCTGACCGCCGGGCTGCTTGGCCTGGGCGTCGGCCAGCTGATTTTCGGCCCTTACAGCGACAAACTGGGCCGTATGCGTCCGCTGTTGCTGTCACTGATCCTGTTGCTGGGTGCTTCCCTGTGGTGCGCGCTGGCACCCACCATCGACCAGCTGCTGATCGCCCGTCTGCTGCAGGGCATCGCCGGCGCCGGTGGGGCGGTGATTTCCCGCGCCATCGCCCGCGATCTGTATGCCGGCCATGAGCTGACCCGCTTCTTCGCCCTGCTGATGCTGGTCAACGGCTTGGCGCCGATCGTCGCGCCGGTGTTGGGCGGCGTCATGCTGCAGGTGATGAACTGGCGCGGCATCTTCGGTGTGCTGGCGGCTATCGCCGTGCTGCTGTTCAGCCTGTCAGCGCTTAAACTGCGCGAATCCCTGCCGGCCGAGCGCCGCAGCCAAGGCGGTATCCTGGCGATGCTGATGTCGCTGGGCAGTCTGTTGACCCAACGCTATTTCATGAGCTTGTGCCTGACGCAGGGCTTCGTGATGGCCGGCATGTTCGCCTATATCGGCGCCTCACCTTTCGTCTTGCAGCAAATCTACGGCCTCAGCCCTCAGATGTTCAGCCTGTGCTTCGCCATTAACGGCGTCGGGCTGATCATTGCGGCGCAGTTGGCCAGCCGCCTCAGTTCGCGTTGGGGGGAGCGCCGGGTGTTGAAGAGCGGGCTGACGTTGGCGGCCGTCGCGTCGCTGTTGCTGCTGTTGGCCGCCGCGCTGCATGCGCCGCTGGTGTTGCTGCTGGTGCCGCTGTTCTTCTCGGTGGCGGTGATCGGCATCGTCGGCCCAACCGCCTCTTCGCTGGCAATGCAAAGCCAGGGTGACAAAGCAGGCAGCGCTTCGGCCTTGATCGGCGTGTGCATGTTCGCGCTCGGCGCCTGCGCCGTGCCGCTCACCGGGCTGGGCGGCACTTCCAGCCTGTCGATGGCGCTGACCATCGTCGGCTGCTACGCCGTCGCCATCCTGCTGTTCAGCCTGTTAGGCCGCCGCAGCAAGGCATAACGCACCCAATAAAAAACCCGCTCAATGAGCGGGTTTTAAGAAATTCAGCTACGCAGCTTAGATAGCAGTAACGTTAGCGGCAGATGGGCCTTTGGCACCGTTCGTGATTTCAAATTCTACACGCTGGCCTTCAGCAAGCGTTTTGAAACCGTTGCTAACGATGGCAGAGAAGTGAACGAAAACGTCCTTGCTACCATCTTCCGGAGTAATGAAACCGAAGCCTTTGGATTCATTAAACCACTTAACGCTACCTTTAATCTTAGACATCAAACTTACCTTTAACGTGAATGAAAGACACAAAACCTGTGTCGATCACAGTACAGCAAGCAGGCAAGATTTTGTCCACCACCGCGATCACAGAAATCCGATAAAGAGTGAAAAAATCCGTGTTGTCCGGTGTAAATTGATTGCACCGGTTGCGATAAGTTACCGTTCCAGGTCAATCCTCTCCATGCGCCGGCGAATAACGAGCGAACGCCCAAACCAGCCCACTTACCCCAGCGTTGACGTCCCTATGCAGACGCAATCGCTATGAAATATAACCAGATGGTCTTTTTGCATCGGCGGCCTCTGCACTAGGGTTAGGGTTTATTTCCCACTGTGAGCCAAACCTATGACCAGCCAGTTGGCAGACAAAATCATCGCCTATCGGCGTGAGCTGCACCAAAACCCCGAGCTTTCCAATCACGAGTTCGCCACCACCGCCCGACTGACGCGCTGGCTGCAAGAAGCGAGCATTCGTCTGCTGCCGTTGGCGCTGAAAACCGGCGTCGTGGCGGAGATCGGCAGCGGCAAGGGGCCGATCATCGCGCTGCGCGGCGACATTGACGCCCTCCCGATCGACGAAATCGCCGACGTGCCCTTCAGCTCGCAAAACCGCGGCGTGATGCACGCCTGCGGCCATGACTTTCATACCTCGGTGATGCTCGGCGCCGCGCACCTGCTGAAAGTGCGTGAGGCCGACCTGCCCGGCACGGTACGCATCTTCTTCCAGCCGGCAGAAGAGACCTTCAACGGCGCCCGTCACTTGATCGATGCCGGCGCGCTGGATAACGTCGCCGCGGTGTTTGGCCTGCATAACGCGCCGGAGCTGCCCACCGGTACCTTCGCCACTCGCGCCGGCCCGTTCTACGCCAACGTCGATCGCTTCCAGATCCTCATCACCGGTAAAGGCGCCCACGCCGCCAAACCGGAACAGGGCGTAGATACCATCGTCACCGCCAGCCAGATCGTCGGCGCGCTGCAGACGCTGCCCAGCCGCAGCTTCAGCTCGCTGGAATCGCTGGTGGTGAGCGTAACGCGCATCGAAGGCGGCAATACCTGGAACGTGCTGCCGCAAACCGTGGAACTGGAAGGCACAGTGCGTACCCACAGCGACGCGGTGCGCCGCCAGGTGCCGGACAAGATTCGCCAAGTGATCGACGGCGTTGCCGCCGCGCTGGGTGCGCAAGCCGAACTCCGCTGGCAGCCGGGGCCGCCCGCGGTGATCAATGACCCACATTGGGCGGCGTTCAGCAAAACCGTCGCCGCCGAGGCCGGCTACCGGGTCGAAGAGGCGGAGTTGCAGATGGGCGGTGAAGATTTCGCCCTGTATCTGCACCATGTGCCGGGCGTCTTCGTCAGCATTGGCTCCGCCAGCGAATTCGGCCTGCATCATCCGCGTTTCAATCCCGATGAGCGGGCCCTGTTCCCCGCTGCGCAATATTTTACGCTGCTGGCGGAACGCACGCTGCAACAATTAGCCATCGCGCCAGAAAAAGCCCTCAGCAATGCCTGAATAACGGAAAAGAATTATTTCCCCGACGCTGCGGATGCCGCGTCGGGTCTTATTATTTTGCCCGCCGTGATATTTGCAATTTTCAACATTTGAATATGCTGTTTTGTTGTTTTACATCCCGCTGCCGCTCATCAATAGTGGATACATCAGACACCGCGCGCCCCTGCGGCGCATGACAGGATAATTACAATGAGCGACAACACGAATAAACAACGGCAATTGCGCCTGGGCGCCATTCTGCATGGCGCATCGGGAAATATGTCCGCCTGGCGTCATCCGGACGCCACCGCCGACGCCAGCATCAATCTTGAATTTAATATCGCTACGGCGAAAAAAGCCGAACAGGGGAAATTCGATTTCGTGTTTGTCGCCGATGGATTATATATCAACGAAAAATCCATTCCGCATTTTCTTAATCGTTTCGAACCGCTCACCCTGCTGGCCACGCTGTCCGCCGTCACCGACAAAATCGGTCTGGTGGGCACCCTCTCCACCTCCTACAGCGATCCGTTCACCGTCGCCCGCCAGTTCGCCAGCCTCGATCATCTGAGCAACGGCCGCGCCGGTTGGAACGTGGTGACGTCGCCGCTGGAAGGCTCGGCCAAAAACTTCTCTCGCGCCGAACACCCGGAACACAGCCTGCGTTACCGCATCGCCGGCGAGTTTCTCGACGTCGCCAAAGGGCTGTGGGACTCCTGGGAAGACGACGCCTTCGTGCGCAATAAAGCCAGCGGCGAATTCTTCCGCGCCGGCAAACTGCACACTCTCAATCACCAGGGGGAATTTTTCTCGGTACAGGGGCCACTTAACATCGGCCGCACGCCGCAGGGGCGCCCAATCCTGTTCCAGGCCGGCGCCTCTGACGACGGCAAACGGCTGGCGGCCCAACACGCCGATGCAATCTTCACCCATCACGACACGCTGGAGCAGGCGCAGGATTTCTACCAGGACGTGAAGCGGCAGCTGGTGGAACAGGGGCGCGAACCGGACGACCTGCGCATCTTCCAGGGCGTCAGCGTGATCGTCGGCGACGACGATGCAGACGTCGAGCGCCAGTACCAGGAGACCGCCCGCCTGGTCAGCATCGAAAACGCCCTCAACTACCTCGGCCGCTACTTCGAGCATTACGACTTCGCCCGCCATCCGCTGGACGCCCCCTTCCCGGACATCGGCGATCTGGGGCAAAACAGTTTCCGCAGCACCACCGACGCCATCAAGCGCAGCGCCCGCGAGCGTAACCTCACGCTGCGCCAGGTGGCGCTGGAAGCCGCCTCGCCGCGCCCGGTGTTCAGCGGCACGCCGGAAGCGGTGGCGGACGGCCTGCAACGCTGGTTCGACGGCGAAGCCGCCGACGGCTTCATCATCAGCGGCGGTACGCCCAACGCCTTCGGCCAGTTTGTCGATCGGGTGGTACCCATCCTGCAACAACGTGGCCTGCTCCGCCGAGAGTACCACGGAACCACGCTGCGCGAGCATCTGGGCCTGAAGCGCCCGTTGAACAGATTCACCCAATAATAAGATCGCTTTCAGGGATACCCGCTATGCAGAAAACCGTTACCGCCGCCCTCGTGGCGGCCTTGCTGAGCCTGACCGGCGCCGCACTGGCGGGCACCGGCATCGATTTGCAGGCCAATGAAACCCCGATCCACGCGCCGAAAAACCCGCAGGCGATCGCCAAACTGCCGGCCGATTTCCACTTCGTGAAGCCGGGCCAATTCACCGTCGCGATCGCCGCGCTCAACACGCCGCCGCTGGCGCTGTTCGCCGCCGACAACCGGCGGCTGATCGGCAGCGAAGTGGATATCGCGCAGCTGGTGGCCGACAGCCTGGGCCTAACGCTTAACGTAGTGCAAACCTCGTGGGAAGACTGGCCGCTGGGGGTGGTCTCCGGCAAGTATGACGCGGCCATCACCAATGTCACCGTGACCAAAGAGCGCAAAACCCGCTTCGACTTCGCGACCTACCGCATCGACTCGCTCGGCTTTTACGTCAAAACCGGCGGTAAGATCGCGACGATCAAACAGCCTGCCGATATCGCCGGATTAAAGATCATCGTCGGCTCCGGCACCAATCAGGAAGCCATCTTGCTGGCGTGGGACAAGCAGAATCGGCAGCAGGGGCTCAAACCCTTCCAACCGATCTACGTGACCGACGATGCGGCCGCCACGCTGGCGATCCAGTCCGGCCGGGCCGATGCCTACTTCGGGCCGAACGTGCTGGGCGCCTATAAAGCGGCGCTGAACGGCCGCACCCGGCTGGCGGGTACGGTGGAAGGCGGTTGGCCCAAGGCGGCGCACATCGCCGTCACCACCCGTAAAGGCAACGGGTTGGTGCAGGCGGTGAATGAAGCGCTGAACGGCGCGATCCGCGGCGGACAGTACGATCAAGTGCTCAACCGCTGGGGCGAGAGCGTCGAACGCCTTGCGCAGTCGGAAATCAACCCGCCCGGTCTGGGCGATTAGGAGCGCGCGATGACGCAAGACACCTTCATTCAGACACTGCCGACCGACCCGCTGATCGCCCCGGTGATCGAGGGGCTGTTCGGCGAATATCGTCAGCGTTATGGCAACTATTTTGGTGACCAGGAACCGGAACCGCTGGATCTGTACGCGCCGCCGCAAGGGGCCTTCATCGTGCTGATGCGCGCCGGTGCGCCGATCGCTATGGGCGCCTTTAAACGCTATGACGCACAAACCGCCGAGCTGAAGCGCATCTGGACGCGGGGCGATCTGCGTCGCCAGGGCCTGGCGCAGCGGGTGTTGCAGCAGCTCGAAACGCTGGCGCTGGCGCAGGGGTACCGCCGGCTCTATCTGACCACCGGCTTTCGCCAGCCCGAAGCGGTGGGCCTGTATCTGAGCAACGGTTATCAGCCGCAGTTCGACCCCACCGTCGACAGCGAGGTTTACAGCCGTCCGCCCTACGATGGCCGCCTGCCGTTCCGCAAAAGCCTGATTGCAGAGGATGCGTGTTGTTGCGCGTCGGAAAGGAAAATCGCCTAAGGCCCCTTTATCTGTATCAGGAGACATGACATGTCCAAACAAGAAGTCTTGAAAGTGGTGCCCGCCCGCTATCCGCTGCGGCTGATTGGCGCGCTGTTTTCGCTGTTTATTCTGGCCGCCATCGTGCAATCGGTGGCGGGCAACGCACGCTGGGAATGGGGTGTGTTCGCCGAGTGGTTCTTCGCGCCGGCGGTGCTGGCGGGGCTGGGGCAAACCCTGCTGTTGACGCTGCTCGGCACGCTGTTCAGCATCCTGTTCGGCACTCTGCTGGCGCTGGCGCGGCTGTCGCGCTCTTACCTGTTGGCGTCGCTGGCCTGGGGGTATATCTGGTTGTTTCGCTCCCTGCCGCTGATCCTGGTGCTGATCATTCTGTACAACTTTTCCTACCTGTACGACGCCATCTCGCTCGGTATTCCCTTCACATCCGTGGTGTTCACCAGCTATCCGACCATCGACATTCTCGGCCAATTCGCCGTGGCGGTGCTGGGCCTGACGCTGGTGCAGTCCGCCTACACCGCCGAGATCATCCGCGGCGGCATCCTGGGCGTGGATTACGGCCAGCACGAAGCGGCGGCGGCGCTGGGCCTGCCGGGCTACCGCCGCACCTTTCGCATCATTCTGCCGCAGGCGCTGCGCTCCATTATTCCGACCGGTTTCAACGAAATCATCAGCCTGGCGAAAGGCACCTCGATCGTTTATGTGCTGGCGTTGCCTGAACTGTTTTACACCATCCAGGTGATCTATAACCGCACCCAGCAGGTGATACCGCTGCTGATGGTCGCCACCGTCTGGTATCTGTTCATCACCACCGCGCTGTCGGTGATCCAATACTACATCGAGCGCTATTTCGCCCGAGGCGCGGTGCGCGAACTGCCGCCGACGCCCTGGCAGAAACTGGCCGGCTGGCTAAAACGTTAGGAGACCCGCATGTCTGAAGCCATTGATTATTACGCCTTGCCCGAGCAGCCTGCGCGCAATCTCACCCCGGTGCCGGCGCGCGGCCTGATCGAAATCAGCAACGTCAGCAAATTCTTCGGCAAACACAAGGCGCTGGACGACGTCAGCCTGACGCTGCAGCCAGGCACCGTGACCGTGATCCTCGGCCCTTCCGGCTCCGGCAAATCGACGCTGCTGCGGGCGATCAACCACCTGGAGCGCGTGGATGAAGGCTTTATCCGCATCGACGGCGACTACGTCGGCTACCGCCGCAAGGGCAACCGACTGTATGAGCTGAAGGAAAAGGCCATCCTTCGGCAACGCATCAACGTCGGCTACGTGTTCCAGAATTTCAACCTGTTCCCGCACCTGACGGTGTTGGAAAACATCATCGAAGCGCCGGTGGTGCACAAGATCCACTCCCGCGAGCGCGCGAAAACGGTAGCCTATGAGCTGCTTGATACCGTCGGGCTGCGCCACAAGGCGGACGCCTACCCTCGCCACCTCTCCGGCGGCCAACAGCAGCGCATCGCCATCGCACGGGCGCTGGCACTAAACCCGAAGGTGATCCTGTTCGACGAACCGACCTCCGCGCTCGATCCCGAGCTGGTCGGCGAAGTGCTGGACGTGATTAAGGGGTTGGCGGATCTGGGCGTCACGCTGGTGGTGGTCACGCATGAAATCGGCTTTGCACGCGAAGCGGCGGATCGGGTGGTGTTTATGGTCGATGGGCAGATCGTCGAACAGGGCGACGCCAGGCAAGTGCTGGCTCAGCCGCAGCATCCGCGCACCGTAAACTTCCTCAACAAAGTGCTGTGATCGTCGGGGCGCCGCGGCGCCCCGCATCTGAGCCCCTACAGGCCGGCGAAACGCCGCTTCTCGGCGGCGAAATCCAGCGGGCGGATCCCCTGCTGGTTTTTGTCCTCTTCGGTCAGTAAAGCCGGGGGAATAAACCAGGTCACCTCGAACAGCAGCCCATCCGGATCATGGCCATAAATGCTTTTGTGCACACCGTGATCCTCTTCCAGCCCGAGAATGCCGCGTTCGGCCAGCTGGTGACGAATGCGCTCCAGCTCTTCCAGGCTGTCCACTTCCCAGGCCAGATGGTACAGCCCGGCCGGAGGCTCATGCTCCGCCGGCGGCTCGCTGTTGGCGCGAAATACCCCGGCGCGCTGCTGGCCCAGGTTCTTGCTGAACAACGCCAAATCGTGATCGTTATCCGAATCGGCGGCCTGGGTAAACACCGCCCGATCGGGGCTGTCGGACGGCTTCAGCTTGAACCCCAACACCTGATGATAAAAGTCGGCGCTCTGCCGCACGTCGCTGACATACAGCACGGCGTGATTGAGACGTTTGATGCCCATCGATATTCCTTTTTCGCATTGAATGAAGTCAGCCTGAACATAGCATGTGGGGGGAAAGCCGCTAAATGCCGTTATCGCATGACTAAATGCCGCCCGCGCAATCTGTCGCTGCAAGGCATTCCGCGCTATCATAAGCGCTGTATTGAACCCTTTTGTGAGAATAGCGATGAACGGCAAGATAACGACTTTTTTTGAAGACAAAGGCTTCGGCTTTATTACCGACGAGAACGGAGAAAATCGTTATTTTCACGTGATTAAAGTGCAGAACCCGGAGCTGATTAAGAAAAACGCGGCGGTGACTTTCGAACCGACCAACAACACCAAAGGCCCGTCGGCTTATGCGGTCAAAGTGTTGGCGCCCAGCAAATACATCATCATCGCCAACGAAAGAATCAAGATCACCAGCATCAAGTCTTTCAATACCTTCACCAAGGAAGTGCCGGTCAAAGCCGACGTGGATAAAGAGAACACCGTGCTGTCGGTCGGCCTGCTGATGAACCGCATTCGCCCGCAGTCAGAAGACCAGGCGCAGACCATGCAAACGCTGCGCATGCTGACCATCACCACCTTCCAGAACACCACCCATACCTTCTCCGAGCACGAGATCGATATGGATGAGACCATCAAGGCGTTGAAAAGCCTGTAAGCGCCGCTTGCCCCGCGTCGAGCCCTAACGGAACAGGATATGCTCGACGCTGTTGCCGTTCACCACGTTGAACGACTCCACCCGATTACGCCCCTGAGACTTGGCGCGATACAGCGCGATATCCGCCATATTCATCAGTTGCTCCAGCGATTTCACCTCTTTCATCGCCAGGCTGGCGACGCCGACGCTGATGGTGATTTTCAAGGTCTGATTACCTTCCGCCTGCAGCTCCGTCTGCTCCACCAGCCGGCGCAGATGTTCCCCCAGCGCCACGCCCTGCGCCGCCAGCGCGCGCGGCAGCATGATGGCGAACTCTTCCCCGCCCAAGCGGCCGAACAGCTGATCGTGGCGCAGCTCGCGCCGCACGATGTGCGCGAACGACGCCAAAACCTGATCGCCGGCGCTGTGGCCGTGCGTATCGTTGATCTGCTTGAAATAGTCGATATCGATCAGCAGGAGCGACACCGCCTCTTTGGAGCGGTGCTTATGCTCCAACAGTTCGCCCGCTTTGCGCGTCATCGCGCTGCGCGCCAGCACCCCGGTCAGAAAATCGTGGTTGGCACTGTGCTCCAGACGCCGCATCAGCTTGCGGTTGGCAGCGATAGAGCTGGCAAGGATCAGCGGGCCCATCACCAGCATGGCGATGCCCAATCGGGCGGACATCAGCGTATCGAGGAAGGCGTTATGATTGTTCGGCGTTTCATACAGCACCAGGTTAGCGGAAATGCTGCTGATCTCGGTCATGCCGGTCAACAGCGTCAGCAACGTCACGGGGAACAGCTGGTAGCGCACCGCGCACCACAGCAATGCCGGGATCGGGAAGGCGATAGCGCCCGGCCCGCCGATATAGACGCTGAACGCCAGCGATAGCAGTAGCGCCAGCAGCGGCAGGCAACCTTTCAAACGCCAACGCACCTGCATGCGCAACAGTTGCTTCAGCCGCGGCGCCGCCATCAGCACCGGCAACAGCAGCAAGGTCGTCGAGAACTGCTCGCTAAACCAGGCCAGCCAGGCAACCACGACCGTGTTGTTATACAGGCTGTCGTTGCGTAGCACCGACAGCGTCGACGCCACCGCCGCGCCGGCCAGACTGGCGCTGAACATATAGAGTATCGCCTGGGGTTTGCCCATGCGCCGTTGAGATTGGGGCAGCATCAGCATGATGCCGTAACCGACGGCGATCAGCGACATGTTGCAGGCGTTCAGCCACAGCGCCAGAGACCAGCCTTCGCCGGTGCTGAGATCGGCGGCGACCATGCCCAGATAGGTGGTGAACCAGCCAAGCGGCGTGGCGTAAACGGGTTTGCGCAACAGCAGGCCAAGCAGAATCGCATTCACCGGCCAAAATAAGGAAAGCGAGCCAATCGGCCGGCTAAGAATACCCACCAGGGAAAGTAAAAAGGCCAGCATGAAAAGATTGATCAGCTGAACCGTTAGCGGCAGGCCATGCCTGGCGTTTATTCTGGCGTTCATCGCCTCGCCCATATTTTGCTAATAACCAGAATAATAATGTGCATACTCTCTCGCCCGGCCAGTGAGGGATAATCAACTCGGATTTCAACCAAAAAAGCCAGACAAATCAATAATAAAAAACATTAACATTTAATTAACAGACTTTTCTTAGCCTCATGCATCCGCGGCGGGATCGCCGCACAGCGTTAGCAAATAATGCCAACTCTGCTGTCAGCATAGCGCATAGCGTAATAGGCCGCCGACGGCGTTAATTACATTAATAAGCTTGTGGTTATTGGTCATTGAATAATGTTTGAATAACTACGCGATTATTTTCCTGCAACTGGGTCGTCCGTGCAATAACAACCCAAAAAAAGCCCGCATATAGCGCGGGCTTGCTTGAACAACAGCAAATCGACAGTTACGACACAGCCATGCATTGCATGCCCGTGCTGCCGCGCAGTATAGCGGTGAAAGCTTAAGCGGACCTTAGCAACAAAAAACCCGGCCTAGGAACCGGGAATATTTGTACGAAATGCAGTGTTAGCCCAAGCAGGCTAATAACATTTCGCAGCTTATACACCAATTGTGCAGAGAAAATGAACGCGGCATCCGTTCAGCCGCGTCAGCGCCCCATCCGCACGGAAGATCTTACGCCAGTTTGGCGGCAAAACCCGCTACGCGCTGGCCATAGAGCTTGGCGGTCGCCAGATCGCCCGACAGCATCTCATCCACGCCGGCATCCGCCGGGGTCTGCACCAGCAGCCCCACCGAACCGCCCAGGTTATTGACGTCGGTGCGCTGCGCCGATTTGGTGTTGGCCGGCAGCAGCCCCAGGCTGACCCACAGGCCGCCGTGTTGCGAAGCCAACGTCTGCAGCGCGATCAACGTTACCTGCTTGTCTCCGTTCAAGCTGGCGCTGTTGGTAAAGCCGCCGAACACTTTGTCCTGCCACTTGCGGCCGAACCAAGCCTTAGAGCTGGCGTCGGCGAATTTCTTGAACTGCCAGGATGGGCCACCCATATAGGTCGGCGAACCAAAGATGATGGCGTCCGCCTCATCCAGCGTCTGCCAGGCTTCGTCGCTGATATCACCGTTCTGATCGATGGCGATCAGCTCCGCCCCGGCGCCTTCCGCCACCACTTTCGCCAAACGCTCGGTATGGCCGTAGCCGGAATGAAACACCACTACTGTCTTCGCCATAGAAATTCTCCACTCATTGCACACAGGCGCCGACGGCGCCCCTCTCGCGTTCAATCTAATCAAGCGCGCAACGGCTGAATACCGAATAAAACTGACGGTGTTATTCAAAAAAATCGCGTTACGCCATCCGGCAGCGCAGATAAAAAAAATCCCGCGCAAGGCGGGATAAACTTAACAGGGATGGGGTAATACACTACAGGGAATGGATAACACACAACATCATCGGGTAGAGCTACAGTACCAATCCCAATGTATAGAACTGTCATCCCCGCGTAAGTTTGCTCGGTCAGATGTAACGCCTAATGGGAAATATGACATTTCGCTCAACGCGCCGTTTTGGTGTCGCGCACCACGAACAGGCGCGATTCGAAACCGCCGCTCTTGAAGGTGCCGGTATTGACCCACCCCGGCGGCGAACGGCCGAAATCCTGATTGAAATCCCCGCCGCTGACCAGCCAGACCCGGCGATGGCCTTGCGATAAAACGCTGAGCTTATCGACATAGGTCTGCGCCGCCCGATCGTGGAAGAAGGTGCCGAAGCCATAGGCATTAGGCTTACCCGAAATGCCGTTGGGCCTGGCCGGGGTATACAGCAAAGCGCGATAGCCCTTCTTGTTGTAATACACGTAGCTCAGGTAGTTGAACATGTTGCTGACCACCACCGCATCGTTAGGCTGATAGTGGCTGTTGATATAGTGCACCATCACCTTGAACTCATCTTTCTCGACCGGGTAGTCGTTACGCACGCCGCAGCCGAACAGCAGGCTGAAGAACAACAGCAAAGAGATCCCGCGCACCCGGCTTTTCGTTCCGGCAATCAGCACGCCCAACACCAGCGGAATGCCGAGCGCGGCGGAATAGAGGTAGCGATCGACAAACAGCGGCGTGCGCCAGGAAATGGCGAATACCAGCGTTACCGGGATCAGAATACCGCCAAGCAGCAGCAGCGAGAATGTCCTTGGCATCGCGCGCCGTTTCAGCAGCAGCGCGCACAACGCGACAAACATCGCGGGCAGCAGCCAGAGAATAGCCGCCGGGTAATTGCCGCCATCATCGCCGGTAAAAAATCGCCAGTACATCGCCGGCAGATCGCGCCAGGTAACCTGAGGGATCCAACCGACGTCGCCACCGACCCGCAGTTCGGCGATATGCGCCAACAGATTGAACAGCACCAGCAGCCAAGGAATGTAGGCCACACCGATGGCTGCATTGGCCAGCCACCACGCCGGCTGCTTGATGTAACTTACGCCTTCGCGGCGGCACGATAGCACCAACACCACCAGCCAGTGAGCGATCAGCGTGAAAATAGTGAAGTAATGGGTATAAAAACTCAGCGTCATCAGCAGCGCATACAGCGCCAGATAGCGGCGGTTATCCGGCGTTTTCAGCCACTTCGCCAACACCATGGCGGCGGCGATCGCCAGCAACCCCATCAGCGCATACATCCGCGCCTCCTGGCTGTAACGCACCGCCATCGGCATGATTGCCATCAGCCATCCCGTTATCAGCGCCGCCCGCTCGTTAGCCAACCACCGGGTAAAGCGCATCGCCAGCGCCACCGTCGCCACGCCGAACACCAGGCTCAGCGAACGGGCCGCCATGATGCTGTCGCCAAACAGCACCATCCAGCCATGCAGCAACAGGTAATAAAGCGGCGGGTGAACATCGAAGGAGGCGTGGTACAGCAAAGCGCCCACATCATAGCGGCTGGTCAGCACGCTGGAGGCTTCATCACACCAAAAGTACCGATCCGTTAAGGAAATAAACCGCACGATCGCCGAAAACGCCACGATCGCCAACGCGTAATGTTTGTAACCGATGCCCTTTAAGCCGTTGTTGCTCAAGGAGACATTCGATACCTGTTGCAGTGACATAACCGCATTCCGCCAAAAAGAACCACACAGTGTGGAGACGCTGCGTCATCATTGCTGACGGCGGGTAAATGGCGGGTAAATCAGTGTGAAAAAGTCGGCGCAATCACCGCCGCGGCGCACGGCCTTCAGCGGATTTCAACGCTGATATCCGGGTAGGCCTTCTCGCCGTCGCTGAGATAATGCCCCAGCGCCCGGTATGCCATGACATACAGCACAGCGGCGGCGCACAGGCACAGCAAGGTCACGAGAAAGAATCTGGATTTGCGCACGATAGGCTCCATGGGGAAATTTTCGCCTATTGTAGCGCGGCAAAATAAACGAAAGTTCAATTGCCGGCGGGTCAAGCGCCTCGCACCCACTCGGCGAGGCGGCTCATATCATTTCTTCAACATGTAGATAAACGAATCGACGGTTTCGCCGCCGGCGGTGGTGACGCTGACCGCTACCCGTTCATACCCCTCGCCTTCGAACGCATCGAGAGTCGGCCAGTGGTTGACGAGATTAGCTGAACGGAACAGAAAACCATTCACCCGATTTCCGCTGTTATCCAACACGATGCCTGGGTAGCCCATCTCGGCGCCCCAGCCTTCGTTAAGCAGCGATCCGCCAACGCTGCCTTCTTCCCAGCTGCCGCCGATGGCTTCCATAATGTGCGCGTTGGGTCTGCCCGGCCCCAGGGTGCCGTAAACGAATAAGCTTTGCATTTTTCACTCTGCAACTGACTGAAAGTTAGCGCATGAACATAGCACGACGCTCAGCAGCCAGCCAACGGGCGTATGGGTTACGCAATCGAGTTTTTGAGGGAACACGTGTGGGGATGAAAATCAAGGGAGTAATGGCACGCCCTATAGGATTCGAACCTATGACCTACGGCTTAGAAGGCCGTTGCTCTATCCAACTGAGCTAAGGGCGCATTGAGATGCGGCAACCTGCGGCTGCGGGTTGGGATTATACGGTCAGAGGTTAACGAGTCAATGCCTTTTCATGACGTGACGGCGGCGGCCGTGCTTTATGGCGTTTTTTCCGCCAGCGCCCGTGCGGCTAGGGTTTCCGACAGCCGGGCGCCGCGATGCCGAACCAGGCCGACGCCCAGGTAAACCGGCGCGCGCTCGGACCACTGCCGCCCGTCACCCCACCACCGGCAAAGGCGAGCGGACTGCACCACCGCCGCGATGTCGCTCCAATCGGCGCGCTCAACCACCCGCGCGTTGCAGGTCGCCGCCACCCTTTTTCCCAGCGTGGCGTCAGGGCGTGAGCTGTTTAAAGAAGCCAGGCTCTCCGATGCCCAAAACAGCAACAGCATGCAGCCTGCCCAGGCGCAGCCCTTCATGCGCACAGCCTCCGCCACAGCGCACTCAGGCGCGCACGCCACGACGGCGCTACTTCATGCTTACTAAGCTGATGCAGCGCGGTGAGCTGGGCGCTGTCCGCCGGATGCAGCGAAGAATCGAACACCGTTTCCCCCACGTGTTTAGGCTCCGTCGGTTGCTCGTCAGGCTGGTGATGCAACGGATAAAGCCGGGTTATCGCTCTCATGATCCTACCCTCTTTCACCCTGTGAACGGCCCCAGCGTATCCAAATGCAGGTAAAAATGGCGTAGAGGATCCTGAGGCCGGCATAAAAAAAGCGTAAATCGGCGTCGGCAACGGCCGCGAGGGTGATTCTGCGCCTGACAGCGCGCTCAGCTTCTGCCAGAATAGCGGCATCCCCGCTTTTCTTAATTGATGGATTTCCACACTGATGTCAGCAAAGATTATTGATGGTAAAACGATTGCGCAGCAGGTTAGAAACGAAGTGGCTGAGCAAGTGAAACAACGTCTGGCGGCCGGCAAACGCGCCCCAGGGCTAGCGGTTGTGCTGGTCGGCGAGAACCCGGCTTCGCAAATTTACGTCGCCAGCAAGCGCCGCGCCTGCGATGAAGTCGGCTTCCTTTCCCGCTCCTACGACCTGCCCGCTGCCACCAGTGAAGCCGAGCTGCTGGCGTTGATCGACCAGTTGAACGCCGATGAGGAAATCGACGGCATTCTGGTGCAGCTGCCGCTGCCGGCCGGTATCGATAACGTCAAGGTACTGGAACGCATCCACCCGGACAAAGACGTCGACGGCTTCCACCCGTACAACGTCGGCCGCCTGTGCCAGCGCGCGCCTAAGCTGCGCCCGTGCACGCCGCGCGGCATCGTCACCCTGCTTGAGCGTTATAACATCGATACCTACGGCCTGAACGCCGTGGTGGTCGGCGCGTCCAACATCGTCGGCCGCCCGATGAGCATGGAGCTGTTGCTGGCCGGCTGCACCACCACCGTCACCCACCGCTTCACCAAGAATCTGCGTCATCACGTTGAGAACGCCGATCTGCTGGTGGTGGCGGTCGGCAAACCGGGCTTCATTCCAGGCGACTGGATCAAACCGGGCGCCATCGTGGTGGACGTCGGCATCAACCGTCTGGAAAGCGGTAAAGTGGTGGGCGACGTGGATTTCGATGCCGCCAGCGAGCGCGCCGCCTACATCACCCCAGTGCCGGGTGGCGTCGGCCCGATGACCGTTGCTACACTGATCCAAAATACCTTGCAGGCCTGCGAGGAATATCACGACGTTCAACCTAAATAAGTAAGGCAGTATGGAAATTTTCAATCTGGACAATCATCCCCACGTCGAACTGTGCGATCTGCTGAAGTTCCAGGGGTGGTGTGAAAGCGGCGGCGCCGCCAAAGAAGTCATCGCCGAAGGGCGGGTGAAAGTCGACGGCAAGGTCGAAACCCGCAAACGCTGCAAGATCGTCGCAGATCAGATGGTGGAATTTGATGGCGGCAAGGTCATGGTCAAGCCATAACCCTCAGTTATCGCAATAGAAAAAGGCGCTTAATTCAGCGCCTTTTTTGTTTTTCCCTGCGGCCGGATTACTTACGGCGCCAGGTGGTGCCCTGCGGGCCGTCTTCCAGCACGATGTTCATCTCGTTCAACCGATCGCGAGCGGCATCCGCCAGCGCCCAATCCTTGGCAGCACGCGCTTCGTTACGCTGTTTGATCAGCGCTTCGATCTCCGCCACTTCGCCGTCGTCAACCTGAGCGCCCCCTTGCAGGAACTGTTCCGGCTCCTGCTGCAGCAGGCCGAGCACGTTCGCCAGCTTGCGCAGTTCCGCCGCCATACCATTAGCCGCCGCCATGTCTTCACCCTTGAGGCGGTTAACCTCGCGCGCCAGATCGAACAGCACCGAGTAGGCTTCCGGGGTGTTGAAGTCGTCGTCCATCGCTTCGCGGAAGCGGGCTTCGAATGCTTCGCCGCCGGCCGGCACGGCATCGGCGTCGGTGCCGCGCAGCGCAGTATAGAGGCGCTCCAGCGCGGTGCGCGCCTGCTTGAGATTCTCTTCGCTGTAGTTCAGCTGGCTGCGATAGTGGCCGGACATCAGGAAGTAACGCACCGTCTCCGCATCGTAATGGCCGAGCACGTCGCGAATGGTGAAGAAGTTATCCAGCGATTTGGACATCTTCTCTTTATCGATCATCACCATGCCGGAGTGCATCCAGTAATTGACATACGGGCCGTCGTGGGCGCAGCTCGACTGTGCGATCTCGTTCTCGTGGTGCGGGAACATCAGATCGGAACCGCCACCGTGGATGTCGAAGTGGGTGCCCAACTGCTTGCAGTTCATGGCGGAACATTCGATGTGCCAGCCCGGACGGCCCGGCCCCCACGGCGACTGCCAGCTCGGCTCGCCCGGCTTGGACATTTTCCACAGCACGAAGTCCATCGGGTTGCGCTTCACGTCGTCGATCTCTACGCGCGCGCCGGCCTGCAGTTGATCCAGATCCTGGCGCGACAGCAGCCCGTATTGCGGATCGCTGTCGATGGAGAACATCACGTCGCCGTTGCTGGCCACATAGGCGTGATCGCGATCGATCAGGCGCTGGGTGATCTCAATGATCTCGGCGATATGCTGGGTCGCGCGCGGTTCACTGTCCGGGCGATCGATCAGCAGCGCGTCAAAGTCGGCGTGCATTTCCGCCAGCATGCGTTCGGTCAGCTGGTCGCAGGTCTCATGATTTTCCGCCGCGCGGCGGATGATTTTGTCGTCCACGTCGGTGACGTTACGCACGTAGTTCAGCGAATAGCCGAGATAACGCAGGTAACGCGCTACCACGTCGAAAGCGACAAAGGTACGACCGTGGCCGATGTGACACAGGTCATAGATGGTTACCCCGCACACGTACATGCCCACTTTCCCGGCATGAATGGGTTTGAATTCCTCTTTTTGACGACTCAGGGTATTAAAAATCTTTAGCATCGGGAGATTCCGTGGTGTGCGTGATAACAAAAAAGATAACCGGGCCTCAGGTTTTCCGCCCGGTAGCGTATTGAAACCTGAAGCCTGATCTATTGCAAGGTTAAGGCCATGCTTTGCTGATTTCACGCGAATAAAATGCGCGAAATTCGGCGATCGGCATAATTGTTATAATATAACATAAATACAATTACCACAGACAGTGCGCGGTTGAGCCACTGCTGACTCGTTGGGGTGGATATGTTATAAGGGCGGTCTGAATGTTCACTCGCTTTACGTGACGTCTCACTTCACCTTGTTAGGATTAAAACTATGGTTACTTTCCACACCAATCACGGCGATATCGTTATCAAGACCTTTGCTGACAAAGCGCCGGTTACCGTTGAAAACTTCCTGAACTACTGCCGCGCCGGTTTCTACGACAACACCATCTTCCACCGTGTGATCAACGGCTTCATGATCCAGGGCGGCGGTTTCGAGCCGGGCATGAACCAGAAAGCGACCAACGCGACCATCAAGAACGAAGCCAACAACGGTCTGAAAAACACCATCGGCACCCTGGCAATGGCGCGCACCAACGATCCGCACTCCGCCACCGCACAGTTCTTCATCAACGTGGCAGACAACGACTTCCTGAACTTCCGCGGCGAAAACGTGCAGGGCTGGGGCTACTGCGTGTTTGCTGAAGTGGTTGAAGGCATGGACGTGGTCAACAAGATCAAAGGCGTGAAAACCGGCCGCAGCGGCATGCACCAGGACGTACCGGTAGAAGACGTGGTGATCAACAGCGTGACCGTCAGCGAGTAATCGCGGCTGCATGAGTACGCTGTTCATCGCAGATCTGCACTTGTGCGCACAGGAACCGGCAATCACTGCCGGTTTTCTGCGTTTTTTACGGCGCGAAGCGGTCCACGCCGACGCGCTTTACATCCTCGGCGACCTGTTTGAAGCCTGGATCGGCGACGACGATCCCGAGCCGCTGCACGCGGAGATCGCCGCGGCGCTGAAAGCGCTGCAACAGGCCGGCGTGCCCTGCTATTTCATCCACGGCAACCGCGATTTTCTGCTCGGCAAGCGCTTCGCCCGCGCCAGCGGCATGCAGCTGCTGCCGGAAGAAAAAGTGCTGGAGCTGTACGGCCGCAGGATCCTGATCCTGCACGGCGACACCCTGTGCACCGACGATCAAGCCTATCAGCAGTTCCGCCGTAAAGTGCACAACCCGCTGATTCAAAAATTGTTCCTGGCGCTGCCGCTGCGCTGGCGACTGAAGATCGCCGCCAACATGCGCGCCCGTAGCCAGCAATCCAACCAGTACAAATCGGAAGCCATCATGGACGTCAACCCGCAGGCAGTCGAACAGACGATGCTGCGCCACGACGTGCACTGGATGATCCACGGCCATACCCATCGCCCGGCAGTGCACCGGCTGGCGTTGAGCAACGGCGAAGCCCATCGCGCGGTGCTGGGCGCCTGGCACGTCGAAGGATCGATGATCAAAGTCAGCGCCGACGCCGTCGAGCTGATCCAATTCCCATTCTGAACCCCGGACTGGCGCGCGAGTGAAAATTCGCGCTTTCGGCGGTGAAAACCGGCGACGCAACCGTTTTCCTCGCCGTGCGCTCATGGTATGCTCTACGCCCTCATTCGGCCCTCAGCCGACGCCAGACAAATCACAGGAGCCTTACACCCATGGGAGCCAACGCCGCTTCAGCCGCCACTACCGGGGCGAAAATCGCAATTGTAATGGGTTCGAAAAGTGACTGGGCCACCATGCAGTTCGCCGCCGAAGTCCTGACCCAGCTCGAAGTCCCCTTCCATGTCGAAGTCGTTTCCGCCCACCGCACGCCGGACAAGCTGTTCAGCTTCGCCGAGCAGGCTACCGCCAACGGTTTTGACGTGATCATCGCCGGCGCCGGCGGTGCGGCGCATCTGCCGGGCATGCTGGCGGCGAAAACCCTGGTGCCGGTGCTGGGTGTGCCGGTGCAAAGCGCCGCGCTGAGCGGCGTAGACAGCCTCTACTCCATCGTGCAGATGCCGCGTGGCATTCCGGTGGGCACGCTGGCGATCGGCAAAGCCGGCGCCGCCAACGCCGGGCTGCTGGCGATGCAGATCCTGGCATTGCACGACGCTGCGCTGGCACAGCGTTTGGCGGACTGGCGCCGGGCGCAGACCGAGGACGTATTGAACCACCCCGATCCGCGGGAGGACGCATGAAGCCGGTTTGCGTACTGGGCAACGGCCAGCTGGGGCGCATGCTGCGCCAGGCCGGCGAACCGCTGGGCATCGCCGTTTACCCCGTCGGCATCGATGCCGAGCCCGAGGCGGTGCCGTATCAGAACAGCGTCATTACCGCCGAGATCGAACGCTGGCCGGAAACCGCGCTAACGCGCGAATTGGCGACCCACAGCGCCTTCGTCAACCGCGACATCTTCCCGCGCCTGGCGGATCGCCTGACGCAAAAACAGCTGCTCGATCAGCTCGACCTGGCGACCGCGCCGTGGCAGCTGCTGGCGAGCGCCGCCGAATGGCCGCAGGTATTCGCTTCGCTGGGCGAGCTGGCGATCGTCAAACGCCGGGTCGGCGGCTATGACGGCCGCGGCCAATGGCGCTTGCGCCCGGGCCAGGAAGCCGAACTGCCGGCTGACGCCTATGGCGAGTGCATCGTCGAGCAAGGCATCAATTTCTCCGGCGAAGTGTCGCTGGTGGGCGCGCGCGGCCACGACGGCCGTTCGGTCTTCTACCCGCTGACCCACAATCTGCATGAAGACGGCATCCTGCGCACCAGCGTGGCGCTGCCGCAGCCCAACCCGGCGCTGCAGCAACAGGCCGAGCAGATGCTGGCGGCGATCCTGAACGAGCTGAACTACGTCGGCGTGATGGCGATGGAGTGCTTTATCGTCGGCGATCGGCTGCTGATCAACGAACTGGCGCCGCGCGTGCACAACAGCGGCCACTGGACGCAAAACGGCGCGTCCATGAGTCAGTTCGAACTGCATCTGCGCGCCATCCTTGGCCTGCCGTTGCCGCAGCCGGTGGTGAGCACGCCGTCGGTGATGGTCAACCTGATAGGCACCGGCGTCAACCCACAGTGGCTGTCGCTGCCGCTGGTGCATCTGCACTGGTATGAGAAAGAAGTGCGCCCGGGCCGCAAGGTCGGCCACCTCAATCTGAACGACCCGAACGCCGCCGATCTGCGCCAGGCGCTGCAGGCGCTGGCGCCGCTGCTGCCGGGCGAATACCAAAGCGGGCTGGCCTGGGCACAGCAGAAGCTGGCCTAAGGCACCGCCGCCGAAAGTAAAAGGGGTTAGCCTTAGGCTAACCCCTTTTTTCATCCCGCTAAGCCAACATCACCCCTCATAACTGCGGAACAGCGCCCGGCCGCGCAGCAGGCGCACGCCCAGCCAGCCGCCGCACAGTGACAGCAGCAGCGCGCTGGCCAGCGGCAGCGCCCACCACAGCACCGGCGTCGGCGTCCACGGGAAGTCAAACACCCGGCTCTGCAGCAGCCACAGCGCCGCCTCGGCGCCCACCGCCGCCGCGATGCCCGCCACCAGCCCCAGCAGGGCGAACTCGCACCACAGCGTGCGGCGCAGCAGCCGTTTGCCGGCCCCCAGCGTGCGGTAAACCACCAACTCCTGGCGGCGCTGGCGCATGCCGACCTGCACCTGCGCCAGCAGCAGTAAGCCGCCGCACAGCACTACCAGCACCACCATCACCTCCAGCGCGCGGCTAACCTGCTGCAGTACGCCGCCGACCTGTTTCAGGATCGCGCCGATGTCCAGCAGGCTGAGCGTCGGGAACTGGCGGTTGAGCTGGGTCAGCATCTGGCCGTCGCCGTCGTAGCGGAAGCTGGTGAGCCAGGTCTGCGGCTGGCCGTCCAGCGCGCCCGGCGGGAAGATGAAGTAAAAGTTCGGCTTCAGGCTTTCCCAATCCACCTGGCGCAGGCTGGTGACCTTGGCGCTGAACGCCTGGGTATCGCCGCTGAAGGTCAGCGTGTCGCCCAGCTTGATCTTCAGCCGCCCGGCAATGCCTTCATCCATCGAGACTTCGCCGCTTTTCGGCGGCCAGCTGCCCGCCACCAGCGGATTATGATCCGGCAAATCGGCCAGCCAGGTCAGGTTCAGCTCGCGGTTCACCGCCTCGCCGCCCGGATCGTCTTCATGCACCCGCTCGGTCGCCAGCTGCTGGTTTATCTCAGTCAGGCGCACCCGGACGATCGGATAATAGGTTTCCGGCTTGATCTGGTGCTGTTGCAGGAAGGTTTTCACCTGAGGCACCTGCGCCTCGGTCATGTTGAGCAGGAAATAGTTCGGGCTATCCGGCGGCAACTGTTGCTGCCAGCGTTCGAGCAGATCGCCACGCAGCACCAACAGCAGCGCCAACAGCATGAACGACAGCGAGAATGCCGCCAGCTGGCTGATGGTCACCCACGGCTGATGCAGCAGGCGGTTAACCGCCAGCCGCAGCGCCAGGCTCTTGAGCGTGATGCGGCGCAGCAGCAGCAGACTGCCCCAGCCGATGCCGCCCAGCAGCAGCGCCAGCACCGCCATACCGGCCAGGATCGCCCACAGCAGCGTGCTTGCCCCCATCAGCATCACCAGCAGCGCCACCACGATCGCCGCCGTCACCGGCAGAAAGTAGCGCAGCGGCCAGACGTTGGCCGCCACGTCGCGGCGCAGCACCCGCAGCGGCTGGGTAGCCAGCAGCTGGCGATACGGCCGCAGCCCGACCAGCAGCGAAATCAGCACCAGCGCGCCGAGCGCCCATAGCCACGGCCAGGCGCCGGCGGCCGGCAGCGCGGCCGGCAATACCGGCTTGAGCAGGCGGAGCAGCAGCGCTTCAAACGCCAACCCGATCGCCCCGCCGCACACCGCCGCCAGCGCCATCACCGCCAGCCACTGGCCGACGATCAATTTGCGCAGCGCGCCGCGCCCGGCGCCAAGGGTTTTCAGCACCGCGATCAGATCGTAGCGGCTGCGGCAATAGTGGCTCATCGCCACCGCCACGGCGGCGATCGACAACAGCAGCGTCAGCAGGGCCGACAACAGCAGGAACTGTTGGGATCGCTGCAGCGATTTGCCGAGCGCGCTACCGGACTCCTGCAGCCCGAACCAGCGCTGATCCGGCGTCAACTGCGGCGTCAACCGCGCTTCGTAACGCTGAATATCCGGTTCGGCGCCGGCGAACATGTAGCGGTAGGTCAGGCGACTGCCCGGCTGCACCGCGCCGGTCTTATCGACGTCCGCCAGGTTAATCATGATACGCGGCGCGGTCTGGAACGGGTTGAAGCCGGCGTCCGGCTCCTGAATAATTTCACCGGCGATGCGCAGCGTGGTGTCGCCCACCTCGAGCGAATCCCCCACTTTCACGTTCAGCAGCGCCAGCAAACGCGGCGCCACCAGCACGCTGCCCGGTTCAGGCTTGATGTTGACCGGGCGCGTTTCCAGCTTGCCGTACAGCGGATAGGCCAGATCGGTGGCTTTCACGTCCGCCAGCTGCGGTCGATCGCCGGCATAGGTCATGGTAGTGAACGACAGCTGACGGCTCACCTTCAGCCCCTGCTGCTGCGCGTCCAGCAACCAGCCTTCCGGCACTGGATGCGCGCTGCGCAGCACCCGATCGCCGGCGATAAAATCGCGGCTCTGTTGGCTAAGCCCTTTGTCCATGCGATCGCTGATGCTGCCCAGCGCCAGCACACAGGCGACGGAGAGCGTCAGCGCCAGCCAAACGATCAGCAGCGACGGCGAGCGCCATTCGCGCCAAAACCAGCGCCAGATCATGCTTCCTCCCACAGCTTGCCTTCGCGCAGCCGCAGCCGCCGCTGGCAGCGCGCCGCCAGGGTTTCGTCATGGGTAACCAGAATCAGGGTGGTATCAAAATCACGGTTGAGAGAGAACAACAGATCGGCGATGCGGTCGCCGGTCTGGCGATCGAGGTTGCCGGTCGGTTCATCAGCGAACAGTACCCGCGGCCGGCCGCTGAAGGCACGCGCCAGCGCCACACGCTGCTGCTCGCCGCCGGACAGCTGCGCCGGCAGGTGATCGAGCCGTTTGCCCAGCCCCAGCTGTTCCAGCAGCTGCACCGCCTGCTCGCGGCTCTGCCTGTCGCTCTCGCCGCGCAGCAGCGCCGGCAACTGCACGTTTTCCAGCGCATTCAGCGTCGGCACCAGCATGAACGACTGAAACACGAAGCCGACGTTCCTGGCGCGCAGCGCGGCGCGGCCTTCTTCGTCCAGCGCGGTCAGCGACTCGCCGAGCAGGCGCACCTCGCCCTCGCTGCCGTCATCCAACCCGGCCAAAATGCCCAGCAGGGTCGATTTCCCCGATCCGGATTCGCCGATCAGGGCGATCGTCTGCGCGGGTTTGACAAGCAGCTCGACTCCGGTAAGGATGGTGAGCTGATGCTCACCCTGACCAACGTGTTTACTAAGATGATGAACTTCAAGAACGTTTTCCGCTGGCATCTTCCCTTCCTTTTGCTGTTGGGATTATTCAGTTTACGCGCTGTCGCCGCCGATACCTTGTTGATTTTGGGCGACAGTTTAAGCGCCGGTTACCGCCTGCCGATCGAGCGGGCCTGGCCGACGCTGTTGGCCGAACAGTGGCAGAAAAAACCGGGCGCGCCACAGCTGGTCAACGCCAGCATCAGCGGTGACACCGCCGCGCAGGGGCTGGCACGGCTGCCCGCACTGCTGAAACAACATCAGCCACGCTGGGTTCTGGTTGAGCTGGGCGCCAACGACGGCCTGCGCGGCTTCCCGGCGCAGGACGTGCAGCGCGATCTTGGCCAGATCATCACGCTGGTGCAACAGGCCGGCGCGCAGCCGTTGCTGATGCAGATCCGCATCCCGCCTAACTACGGCCGCCGCTATACCGAGGCGTTCAGCGCCGTCTACCCGGCGCTGGCCAAGCAGTTCAACATTCCGCTGCTGCCGTTCTATATGGAACAGGTGGTGGTGAAGCCGGAATGGATGCAGGATGACGGATTGCACCCCAATGGGGACGCCCAGCCGTTTATCGCCTCCTGGATGGCGGAGCGCCTGGAACCGTTAGTAAAACATGAGTCTCACTAAATTAGGGTCGTACACTAGGTAAAGTTATGCAAAAAGCAGTATTGATAACCGGCTGCTCCAGCGGGATTGGACTGATTGCGGCACAGGATCTGCGCAACCGCGGCTACCGGGTGCTGGCCGCCTGTCGCAAGCCGCAGGACGTGGAAAACATGCGCCAGCTCGGGCTGGAAGGCATCGAGCTGGATCTGGACGACAGCGCCAGCGTCGAGCGCGCCGCCGCCGAGGTGATCGCGCTGACCGGCGGCCGCCTGTACGGCTTGTTCAACAACGGCGGCTTTGGCGTTTACGGCCCGCTCAGCCGCATTTCGCGCAGCCAGCTGGAACGACAGTTCGCCACCAACCTGTTCGGCACCCACCAGTTGACCCAGCTATTGTTGCCCGCGATGTTGCCGCACGGCGAAGGGCGCATTATCCAGACCAGCTCGGTGATGGGCCTGGTCTCCAGCGCCGGGCGCGGTGCCTACGCCGCCAGCAAGTTCGCGCTGGAGGCCTGGTCGGACGCGCTGCGCATGGAGCTGCACGGCAGCGGCATTCAGGTCAGCCTGATCGAACCGGGGCCGATTTCCACCCACTTTAGCCAGAACGTCAACCAGGCGCAGAGCGACAAGCCGGTGCACAACCCCGGCATCGCCAAGCGCCTGACGCTGCCGCCGGAGGCCATTCTGCCCAAGCTGCGCCACGCGCTGGAAAGCCCGCGCGCCAAACTGCGCTACCCGGTGACCCTGCTGGCGCACGCGATGAGCGTGCTGCGCCGCATTTTGCCCGGCCGCTGCCTGGATTGGCTGCTGCGCAGCAACGCTTAATTCGTCCGCCGGGGTTGAAGAATGGCGGCGCGCCCCCATTTACACCCCATGGCTCCGCACGATCAGAGAGAAAAAAGATGCTAGCTCAAGCTGTTGTTGATATTAACGAAACTAACCTGCACCAGACGCTGGAACAGTCGATGTCCATTCCGGTGCTGTTCTACTTCTGGTCCGAGCGCAGCCAACACTGCCTGCAGCTCACGCCTGTGTTGGACAAACTGGCGGCGGAATACGCCGGTCAGTTCATTCTGGCCAAGGTGGACTGCGACGCCGAACAGATGATCGCCTCCCAGTTCGGGCTGCGTTCCATTCCGACGGTCTACCTGTTTAAAGATGGTCAGCCGGTCGACGGCTTCCAGGGCCCGCAGCCGGAAGAAGCGATCCGCGACTTGCTGCAGCGTTTCCTGCCGAAGGAAGAAGATCTGAAACTGGCGCAGGCGCAGGAATTGCTGGCCGCCGGCAACGCCGCCGAAGCGCTGCCGCTGCTGAAAGACGCCTGGCAGAGCAGCCAACAGCGCAGCGACATCGGCCTGACGCTGGCCGAAACTCAGATCGCACTCAACCGCAGCGAAGACGCCGAATCGGTGCTGGCGACCATCCCGCTGCAGGATCGCGATACTCGCTATCAGGGCCTGGTGGCACAGATTGAACTGTTGAAGCAGGCAGCGGACACGCCGGAAATCCAACAGCTGCAACAGCAGGTGCAGCAACAGCCAGGCAACGTCGAACTGGCGGTGCAGCTGGCGCTGCAGCTGCATCAGGTCGGGCGTAACGAAGAAGCGCTGGAACTGCTGATGGGACATCTGAAGAAAGATCTGGCTGCCGCCAACGGCAACGCGCGCAAGACCCTGATGGACATTCTGGCCGCACTCGGCACCGGCGACGCGCTGGCCGGTAAATATCGCCGCCAGCTGTACTCCCTGCTGTACTGATATATTCTTCGTCTTCCCAGCCGCATCGTTGTTGGCTGCACGTTCGTCAGTCCCGGGAACTTACTCAAGTAAGCGACCGGGGCGCGCAAACGCAGCCAACACAGATGCAGCTTGAAATATAACGGGGATATCAGCGATAAACCCGCACCCCACCCTCCACGCCCGCCGGGCTGAACAACACCTGCCACAGCTGAATGTTGCGCGAACGGAACGCGCCGGCGCAGGCGTTCAGGTAATAAGTGAACATGCGCTCGAAGCGTTCGGAATAACCGCCCGCCAGATCCGGCCACGCCCGTTTGAAGTTTTCCAGCCATGCCATCAGGGTGCGATCGTAATCGGCGCCAAAGTTGTGCCAATCTTCCATCACGAAACGCCCCTCGCTGGCCTCGGCGATATGCCGCACCGAAGGCAGGCAGCCGTTGGGGAAAATGTATTTGTCTATCCAGGCGTCGACGTTGAGATCGGTCTGATTGGATCCGATGGTGTGCAGCAAGAACAGGCCGTCCGGCTTCAGGTTACGCGCCACGACGCTGAAATAGGTTTCGTAATTTTTCGGCCCGACATGCTCGAACATGCCGACCGACACGATGCGATCGAACTGGCGATCCAGATCGCGGTAATCCTGCAGCAAGATCTCAACGTCCAGCCCGGCACAGCGCGCCTGCGCCAGCTTCTGCTGCTCGGCAGAAATCGTCACGCCGTGCACCGAGACGCCGTAGTTTTGCGCCGCGAACTGCGCCAACCCGCCCCAGCCGCAGCCGATATCCAACAGCGTCATGCCCGGTTTCAGCTGCAGTTTTTCGCAGATCATCCGCAGTTTGGCCTGCTGCGCCTGTTCCAACGTCTGCGCCTCTTTCCAGTAGCCGCAAGAGTATTGCATATAAGGATCGAGCATCGCCCGGAACAGGTCGTTGCCGATGTCGTAGTGCTCTTTGCCCACCTGCCAGGCGCGCTTGCGCGATTGGCGGTTGAACAGCCGGGCATAGGCGATGCGCGCGATGTCGCTCAGGCTTTTCGGCAGCCGCTCATCGACGCCGGCCTGCAGAATGCGGGTGAACAACACGTCCAACCGTTCGCACTCCCACCAACCGTCCATATAGCCTTCACCAAAGCCGAGCGAGCCTTCCTGCAAAATGCGTTTGAACAGCGCCGGGTTGTGCACCCGGATATCCCAGGCGCGCGGGCCGTTGATGGCGATGCCGGCTTCCGCCAACATCTCCTCCACAATGCGATACCAGCGATCCTTCTTCTGGGCGAGTTCATCAACACTGAGCGAATCCATAACAATCCTTGGCCGAAATGTCATTTCAAAAAGCATAGTCGCAAATAGAAATGACAAATTTTTGACGATAAACACGGGGGTGTTTTTACTCTAGCCAAGGCGAGCAACATCATGAAATGAATAAAAATTATTGAAATCATGCCATTTAGGCATACTTATTTTTTAGCTGTGCCACACTTGTCGTGATAGCACTCTGTTCCAGACGCAAGATCCGCTGTTCGCCGGTTTGGTCAACGCTCTGGATTAAGTCGCGGTAACGGTAGGCATTTTTCCGGCGCTGACGTAATATCTGTTTACATATGTCTGACAGGAGGTTTGCATGCTTACTTTTATTCCCATCGTGATCGTCGTCGCACTGATTGTGGTGTTCGCCGGCGTCAAAATTGTGCCGCAGGGGTTCCAATGGACGGTAGAACGCTTCGGCCGCTACACCAAAACGCTGATGCCGGGCCTGAACCTGGTGGTGCCGTTCATGGACCGCATCGGCCGTAAAATCAACATGATGGAACAAGTGCTGGACATTCCTTCGCAGGAGGTAATTTCCCGCGATAACGCCAACGTCGCCATCGACGCGGTGTGCTTTATCCAGGTGGTCGATCCGGCACGCGCCGCCTACGAGGTCAGCAACCTCGAACAGGCGATCGTCAACCTGACCATGACCAACTTCCGTACCGTGCTCGGTTCGATGGAGCTGGACGAAATGCTGTCGCAACGCGACAGCATCAACAGCCGCCTGCTGCACATCGTCGATGAAGCGACCAATCCGTGGGGGGTGAAAATCACCCGTATCGAGATCCGCGACGTACGCCCACCGGCGGAACTGATCGCCTCGATGAACGCCCAGATGAAGGCCGAGCGTACCAAGCGCGCCGACATCCTCGAGGCGGAAGGGGTGCGTCAGGCGGCCATTCTGCGCGCCGAAGGGGAGAAACAATCGCAGATCCTGAAGGCCGAGGGCGAACGCCAGTCGGCGTTCCTGCAGGCGGAAGCGCGCGAACGCGCCGCCGAGGCCGAGGCGCGCGCCACCCAGCTGGTGTCCGACGCCATCGCCAGCGGCAACATTCAGGCGGTGAACTACTTCGTGGCGCAGAAATACACCGACGCGCTGCAGAAGATCGGTTCCTCCAACAACAGCAAGGTGGTGATGATGCCGCTGGACGCCAGCAGCCTGCTTGGCTCGATCGGCGGCATTACCGAGCTGCTGAAAGAAAGCAAAGGCAAATAATCATGCTCGAACTGATCGCGGCGAATCCGCTGTGGTTTTGGCTCTCCCTCGGGGGCGTATTGCTGGCGGCGGAAATGCTCGGCGCCGGCGGCTACCTGCTGTGGAGCGGCGTGGCGGCGCTGTTGGTCGGCGCTCTGATCTGGCTGCTGCCGCCGCTCTCCTGGGAGTGGCAGGGCGTAATCTTCGCCGTCCTGACCGTCGTCGTCGCCTACCTTTGGTGGTACTGGCTGCGCCGGCGCCCCACGGCCGCATCCGGCGGCTCGCCGGTGCTTAACCAGCGCAACCGTCAGCTGATCGGCACCCGCGCCACGCTGACGGAGCCAATGCACAACGGTATGGGGCGCATCAATATCGGCGACAGCAGCTGGCGCGCTCAGGCGGCGGAAGATCTGCCCGCCGGCACCGAAGTGGAAGTGGTGGCCGTGGAAGGCGTGACGCTGGTGATCCGCGCCATCAAGCGTTAATTAGAACGGCAACACCCCGCCAGGTTGTTGATGATGGGGCACTCCGCCCCCTCGTCGCCCGGGCATTGGTCGGCCAGCGCCAGCAGGCGCTGGCGCATTTCGCCCAGTTCGCTGATGTGCCTTTCGATCTCCGCCACCTTCTGCAGCGTGCGCGCCTTCACGTCGGCGCTGTGGCGGGCCGGATCGTTGAACAACGCCACCAGCTCGCGGCACTCGTCCAGGTTGAAGCCCACCTGCCGCGCCTGGCGCAGCAGCGTCAGCTCTTCAACGTGCCTGGCGGAATAGTGGCGGTAACCGTTATCGCTGCGAATCGGGGCAGTAATCAGCGCTTTCTCCTCGTAAAAACGAATCGTTTTGCTGGTTAACCCTGTTTTTTTCGCGACGTCGCTAATATTCATGTTTACTCCTTGTCTATCCCACTGACCGGAAGGAAAATTCCTGCCATCCGAATCAAGTGCTTCACAGACCAGATGCTCGTTTAACCGCATTCCTGTCCCGTCATCACTCAATAACGACAAGCACAGCGCAGTTGCAACTGCCACCAGCATACAACGTGTTTATGAAATCACCGCTTTTTGATATTGCCCCGGCGTGATGCCCATAAAACGTTTAAACCAGCGTGTAAAATGAGCCTGATCAGAAAAACCCGACACCTCCCCGGCATCGATGAGCGAGATACCTTGCCTCAACAGCTGCATAGCATAGCGCACCCGAGCTTGGCGCTGATATGCGTGGGGTGTCATTCCATAGGTACGTTCGAAGGCGCGAAATAATTTGTACTGTGGAAGCCCCACCTCCCCAGCAATTGCAATCAAGCTGATATTGTCACATAAGTGAGCATCCAAAAAATCTCTGGCCATCTTAACCCGATTCAACTCCTTGCCTTCTCTTGTCACAACGTGGCGATGCCTTACATGCCGCTCAAACAGTTTATCGGCAAAGGAGAGATACGCCTGATCCCTAAACAGACGGGAACCTTCAACTTCTGAGCAGTGATGCAACGAGTAAAGATCAGCAATCACCTCAGGATCTTTGATGATAGGGCCGGCAAGCATAGGCAGCTGTGCGCCATGCCCTTCTCTGACCAACTGACGTAAATAGCCGACATCAACATACAGCGTGCGCAATCGCCAGCCATTTTCGTCAATTGCCCAACCTGCATGCGGCTCTTCGGCATCAATGGCATAGAGCTCTCCCTTATGGGCGACGAACTCGCTCCCACGCATTTTAATGCGAATGCTGCCTTCTGTAAGCAAAGCGAAGCAAGCCGTTTCATGAGTATGCACATCATATGCATAGTCTACAAAACGCCCATGAATCAGCTCTGCCTGCAACTCAGAAGAGCGCCAGATACTAATGTCCGATTGAATTGGTGTCATTTGGCAAACTCCAAAACCGCAATAAGTAACGTTTTTGCAATAGCGTTCAAGACAGGTTATTTCGATTCTAGCATAGTGTCTATTAACTTTACGTCCGCTCGCCGTACAAATTAGATATCGCGTTAAAGCCCCTCAACAGAAATAGGTTTTAATAGCGCACTGATGATAACGCTTTCGTTGATAAATAACATGAGGATAAACCATGACAGAAAATAAAGTCACCCAGAATATTAGCCAGGAAAAATGTGTGATTATTCTTAACAATGATCTGCCGTTAGGCCAGGCAGCCAATGCCGCAGCGGTTATTGCCCTCACCATAGGACAGCGCCACCCGGAGTTGGTCGGTTCCCCCTTGATCGATGCCACCAATGTCTCTCATCCTGGCCTTATCCCAATAGGCGTCACCGTATTATCAACCTCCGTCGAGACGATGCGTAACGTGCGTGAAAAGGCATGCGAGTTGCTCCATATTGATTTGATTGATTTTCCTATCCAAGGACAACAAACCAAGGATTATGATGCGTTTCTGCATGCCGTTTCAAAAACTCCATTACCCGACATGATTTATTCAGGATTGGCGTTGGTCGGCAATAAAAAAGCGATATCAAAATTGGTCGCGAAATTAGATCTATTTGGATAGTTGTCCAAAAGACTCAATCGATAAATACCCCCTCAAGGAATAAGGTGTCATCGCAAATTAAACATGCGGTCGCTGAGTTATTTTCATTATTAAAGCGTAAAAACAATTTGACCTTACCCTTGCTGGAAGGTTTAAGCTCCATTCTTAGTGAAAACAGGTCAGGCGGTTAACCTTTAAACACCGCCTTCTAAGCAAGGAGTCCAATCATGTCACACACCACTATGCTGGCATTGCAGGGGCTGTCCTGCATGAACTGCGCGCAGCGGGTGAAAAAAGCCCTGGAAAGCCGCAGCGACGTCGAACAGGCGGACGTTAACGTGCATTACGCCAAAGTGACCGGCGACGCGCCGGACAGCGCGCTGATCGATAGTGTGATCGCCGCCGGTTATCAGGCCGAAGTCGCGCCGCACGCCGATACCGAACTGCAACTGAGCGGCCTGAGCTGCATGCACTGCGTCGGCACCACCCGCAAGGCGCTGGAAGCGGTGCCGGGCGTGTTCGCCGCCGACGTCGCTATCGACGGCGCGAAAGTGTACGGCGATGCCGATCCGCAAACGCTGATCGCCGCGGTGGAAGATGCCGGTTATCACGCCAGCGTAGCGGACGCCGTCGCCCCAAAAACTGAGCCGTTGACTGACGCAACACCTTCGTTGCCGGACGTTCAGCCAGCGGCGCAATCCTCTCTTCCGGCAACCGATAACACGGACGACAGCGTGCAGCTGCTGCTCAGCGGCATGACCTGCGCCAGCTGCGTCAATAAAGTACAGCAGGCGCTGCAGAGCGTTCCCGGCGTAGAGCATGCGCGCGTCAACCTGGCGGAACGCAGCGCGCTGATAACCGGCGCCGCCGATGCGCAGGCGCTGGTGGCGGCGGTAGAAAAAGCCGGCTACGGCGCCGAAATGATTCAGGACGAGACCGAACGCCGCGAACGCCAGCAGCAGACCGCACGCGCCAACATGAAGCGCTTTAGCTGGCAGGCGGCGCTCGGGCTGGCGTTGGGTATCCCGCTGATGGCCTGGGGACTGTTCGGCGGCAGCATGACGCTGACGCCGGAAACCCAGCGCCCCTGGTTGCTGGTCGGCGTCATCACCCTGGCGGTGATGGTGTTCGCCGGTGGGCACTTCTACCGCAACGCCTGGCGCGCGCTGATGAACGGCAGCGCCACCATGGATACCCTGGTGGCGCTCGGCACCGGCGCCGCCTGGCTTTACTCGATCGCCGTCAACATTTGGCCCGATTTCTTCCCGATGGAGGCGCGCCACCTCTATTACGAGGCCAGCGCGATGATTATCGGCTTGATCAACCTCGGCCATGCGCTGGAACAGCGTGCTCGTCAGCGTTCTTCGCAGGCGCTGGAGCGATTGCTGGATCTGACGCCGCCCACAGCGCGGTTGGTAACCGACGACGGCGAGCGCGATATCCCGCTGGCGGAGGTACAGCTCGGCATGACGCTGCGGCTGACCACCGGCGATCGCGTGCCGGTCGACGGTGAAATCGTGCAGGGCGAAGTCTGGCTCGATGAAGCGATGCTGACCGGCGAAGCGGTGCCACAACAGAAAGGCGCCGGCGATACGGTGCATGCCGGGACGGTGGTCGACGACGGCAGCGTGCTGTTCCGCGCCGCCGCCATCGGCAGCCAAACCACGCTGGCGCGCATCATCAAACTGGTGCGTCAGGCGCAGAGCAGTAAACCGGCGATCGGCCAGCTGGCCGACCGCGTCTCGGCGGTGTTCGTGCCGGCAGTGGTGGCGATAGCCTTGTTCAGCGCGGCGATGTGGTACTTCTTCGGCCCGCAGCCTCAGTTGGTCTACACGCTGGTGATCGCCACCACGGTGCTGATCATCGCCTGCCCGTGCGCATTGGGATTGGCAACGCCGATGTCGATCATCTCCGGCGTAGGCCGCGCGGCGGAGTTCGGCGTGCTGGTACGCGACGCCGACGCCCTGCAGCAGGCCAGCCAGCTGGATACCCTGGTGTTCGACAAAACCGGCACCCTGACCGAAGGGAAGCCGCAGGTGGTGGAGATCCTGACCTTCAATCAGGTCAGCGAGCAACAGGCGATCGGCTGGGCCGCCGCGCTGGAGCAAAGCTCCAACCACCCGTTGGCGCGCGCCATCATGGAACGCGCCGCCGGGCAAACGCTGCCGCAGATAGCGCAGTTCCGCACCCTGCGTGGCGCCGGCGTCAGCGGGGAAATCGACGGCGCGCAGCTGTTGCTGGGCAACGCCGCGCTGCTGGAACAGCATCAGGTCGCGACCGCCGAACTGGAAGCGCCGATGCGCGCCCAGGCTGAACGTGGCGTGACGCCGGTGCTGCTGGCCATTGACGGTAAGCCGGCCGCGCTGTTCGCCATTCGCGATCCGCTGCGCGAGGACAGCGTCGCGGCGCTGCAGCGCCTGCACCAGCAGGGGTATCAGCTGGTGATGCTGACCGGCGATAACCCGGTGACCGCCAACGCCATCGCCAAAGAGGCCGGAATCGATCGGGTGATTGCCGGCGTGCTGCCGGACGGCAAAGCGGCGGCGATCAAGCAGCTGCAGTCACAGGGCCGGCGCGTGGCGATGGTCGGCGACGGCATCAACGACGCCCCGGCGCTGGCGCAGGCCGACGTGGGCATCGCGATGGGCGGCGGCAGCGACATCGCCATTGAGACCGCCGCCATCACCCTGATGCGCCACAGCCTGCACGGAGTGGCGGATGCGGTGGAACTGTCGAAGGCCACGCTGCGCAACATGAAGCAGAACCTGTTCGGCGCCTTTATCTACAATACGCTGGGTATCCCGATCGCCGCGGGCGTGCTCTACCCGCTAACTGGCACGCTACTCAGCCCGGTGGTGGCGGGCGCGGCGATGGCGCTGTCGTCCATTACCGTAGTCAGCAACGCCAACCGGCTGCTGCGTTTTAAACCCAGGAAGTAATCTCCGGGGCGCCGTCATGGCGCCCCGCTGTTTTCCGGGCTTTCCTGCGCGGCGGATAGCGTTTAGCATGAATGACGATTTTTCCTCATCTTTCATGCTTAAACGCACGCCCGTCATCCAGGAGTCACGCCGTATGGGTCAACTGTTACGCCGCCTCGCCGCCTTTCTCGGCCTGATCTCGCCCAAACGATACGCTTATCCGGCGCTGGATATCACCCTGCCGGGCGATCGTCGGCTGCATCTGGTGGGCAGCATCCATATGGGCACCGTCGATATGTCGCCGTTGCCGCCCCGGCTGGCCGCCCGGCTGCAACAGGCCGACGCGCTGATCGTCGAAGCCGATATCACCGATTCCGCCTCGCCTTTCGACCACGCCGAGCTGCAGCCGGTACTGGAACAGCGCCTGTCCGCCGAAGAATATCAACGGCTACTGGCGCTGTGCCGTGAGTTGAACGCCGACCCGCACGCCTTCGCCACCCTGCCCGGCTGGCAGGTAGCGCTGATGATGCAGGCGCGCCAGGCTCAGCGTCTGGGGCTGCGGGCGGAGTATGGCGTGGACTATCAACTGCTGCAGGCCGCCCGGGCACAGGACAAACCGGTGATCGAGCTGGAAGGGGCGCAGCAGCAGTTGGCGATGCTGGAACAGCTGCCGGAAGGCGGCATTGCGCTGCTGCGCGATACGCTGGAGCACTGGCACACCAACGCGCGGCTGCTGCAAACCATGGTGAGCTGGTGGCTGGACGCCAAACCGCGCGGCACGCTGGACACCCTGCCCGCCACCTTCAGCGCGGGGCTGTACGACGTGCTGATGCATCAGCGCAATCGCGATTGGCGGCGTCAGCTGGAGGCGCTGCCGGCCGGTGACTATGTGGTGGCGGTTGGCGCATTGCACCTGTATGGCGAGGATAACCTGCCGGCGATGCTGCAGCCGCAGGGCTAAAAAAGAGGCCAATATCGCTATTGGCCAGTCAAAGAGGAATTTCTTGTATTTTAGTTATACGCATAGCAACCGTGTTAACGGTTACAGTAAATAGGGTAGCAACCCGGTGAATATCTTGGCAACCCGCTTTATGTAACAGCCGCTCAGGTTGCCGCGCTGGGCGGATTTTTGTATTTTTAAGGCTGGTTATCACCCTTTCCCCGCAGGGGACATTCTGGACAACACATCATGACGCCCGCAGTCGTTCTGCTTGAGAAACAAAAGATCGCCTTTACCCTTCATCCGTATCACCACGACAGCGACGAAACTAATTTCGGCGACGAAGCGGTGAAAAAGCTGGGGCTGGATGCCGATCGGGTTTACAAAACGCTGCTGGTGGCGCTGAACGGCGACGCCAAACACCTGGCGGTGGCGGTCACACCGGTCGCCACCCAGCTGGATCTGAAAAAGGTCGCCCGCGCCCTCGGCGCTAAAAAGGCCGAGATGGCCGATCCGCAGCTGGCGCAGCGCGTCACCGGGTACCTGGTGGGTGGAATCAGCCCACTGGGGCAGAAAAAACGGCTGCCGACGGTGATCGACAGCCCGGCGCAAGCGTTCGCCACCATCTACGTTTCCGGCGGCAAACGCGGGCTGGACATCGAGCTGGCCGCCGCCGATCTGTGCCGCCTGCTGGCGGGCAGCTTCGCCGACATCGCCAAACGCGACTGACGCCGCGCTCTCAGCGGCACACTACCGTGGCGTCACAGGCCGCCAGCGTCTCGACCAGGCGGTCTTCCAGCGCCTTCACCTCCGCGCCGGGCACCAGATAGTTGTTGCTGATGATGGCGAACGCCAGCGGCCGCCCGGTCGCCGAGTCGACATAGCCGCTGAGCGACGACACCCCGGTCATGGAACCGCTCTTGGCGTGGGCGCGGCCCGCCGCCGCCGTCTTCACCATGCGGCTCTGCAGCGTCCCGCCCACCAGCAGCCCCGGCTGGCCCGCAATGGGCAAGGCGTTATACCAGTCGGCGAACCACGGCTGTTTCCTGGCCGCCAGCAGCAGCGTCGTCAGCTGCTGCGGCGTGACCTGATTCATGCGCGACAGCCCGGAACCGTCCACCTGGCGGTACGCGCCGGCCTCGACGCCCTGGCTTTGCACAAACCGGCTAATCGCCTGCAGACCGGCGGCCCAATCCCCCTTGCCCTGCGTCTTTCGGCCCATCGCTTTGGTCAATATCTCGCCGTAACCGTTGTTGGACACCTTCAGGAAGGTGACGGCCAAGCGGGAGAGCGGCGGCGAGGTTTTTTCGGCCAGCCGCTGTGCGCCTGCCGGCGTCACGCCCTCTTCAACGTTGCCACGCAGCGTGATGCCGTGCGCGCGCAGGGCATTTTGCAATAAGGCGCCGATCACGCGGGCCGGTTGATCGACGGTGATCAATCGCGAGCGGGTCTCCGCCTGCGCGGCGATGGTGCCGCTGACCACGATCCGGTTACTGCCCGGCTGGCGATCGAACGTCAGTGCGGTGTCGCCGCCGGTGGTGGTGTGGTTGACCAGCGTCACCGCGTCATTGGCGGGATAGAAACTCACCTGCCCTGGCGCACCGGCGCGGGCGCCCGGCTGCACGTCCACCCGCACCACGTTGATATCGCCGCCGGGGGTAAAGGCGTAGTTCAGCGCCGAGATCGGCGCGGCAAAGGCGAAGGGTTCGTCGTCCCAGCTCCAGCCGGCGCCGAAGGGCGTTTGATCGAACGCGTTGGCGTCCAGGATCAGCCGCCCATGAATATGGCGAATGCCGCGCTGCGCCAGCGTGGCGGCGAAAGTGTCGAGATCGTCTGGATGCAACGTCGGATCGCCGCTGCCCTGCAGATAGAGATCCCCTTGCAAGGTGTCGCCACGCTGCTCGCCGGTGGCCAGCAGCCGGGTTTCAAACCGGTAATCCGCCCCCAGCACGCCGAACGCCGCCAGAGAAGTGAACATCTTCATGTTGGAAGCCGGCGCCAGGCGCTGCTCCGCATGCGCCTGATACAGCACGGTTCCGCTGTCGGCATCGCGCACCATCACGCCGCTCGACGCGCCAACCAGCGCCTTGTCTTGGCCGATGGCCGCCAGCGCCTGGCTGAGCGTTTGCTCATGGCGTTGGCCGGATGACGAACACCCCGCCAACGCCAGGATGGCGGGCAGCAGCCAGCCTGCGGTTTTCAACATGTCATCTCCCTGCTTGCGTTATCAGAACAAAATTGTTGCTCAGGCTATCATTGGAAGGCGGCGGCGGCGACTTTTGCGTGCGTTTGAAGGAGGGTTTTCGGCGGGAAACAGGCGGCCCACCCACAGGGGAGCAGGCCGCTGCGGTGGCGATTAGCGATAAACGATCTCGCCCTTTGGCTCATAGGCCGCCGCATCCAGCGGTGAGTGTTTCTCGATGTACTGCTTCAGCACCTCGGCATCGATAAAGCCGGTGTTGACGTAGCTCGGCAGCCCGTCCAACTTCGGATAGCCGTCGCCGCCCAGCGCGTTGAAGTTCAGCGTCGCCATGCGGTAGGTTTTATCCGCCTGCAGCGGCTGGCCGTTGATCTTCACCTCGCTGACGCCCTTGCCGTCCGCCACCAGGCTGACGTTGGCGAACTGGGCGTAAGCGCCGGAGTCCGGCTTCATGTTGGCTACCACTGCCAGGTACTGCTCAATCTCGCTGCCTTTCATATCGACATGCACCAGGGTGTTGCCGAACGGTTGTACCTTGAGCACGTTTTTGTAGGTAATATCGCCGCTTTCAATGGAATCGCGCACCCCACCGCCGCTCATCACCGCGAAGTCGGCATCGGCGCGCTCCATCTGCGCGGCCAACATCACCCGCGCCAGGTTAGTCTGCACGAAGCGAACCTTGCTGCGATCGCCCTCCAGCTTGCCGTTAACGCTGCCGATCTTCACGCTCAGCTGCTCTTTGCCCTTCTCCTGGAACGGCGTCAACAGCTTCATCATGGCCGGATCTTCCGCGATCTGCTGGGTGTAATACACGCGCTCGCTGGTGCCGTCCGCCTTCTCCACTTTCTTCTTCAGGTTCACCGGTATCAGCTGATAATGCACCAGCTTCAACTCACCGTTGCGGAATTCGAAGTCGGCGCGGCCCACGTATTTGCCCCACTCATGTGCCTGCACGATCCAGGTGCCGTTCTGGCGATCCGGCGAGCACGGCGTACCAGGCACATAATCGACCTGCTTGCGGTTGTCACCGGCCATGCACACCGGATCCTGCGAGTGGCCGCCGACGATCATGTCGAGATATCCGGCCGGCAGGCTGCGCGCCATCTCCACGTCGCCCGGCGCGTTGGAGCCGTGTTCGCCGTTGTCGTAGTGCCCCATGTGGGTAGCGGCGATGATCACGTCCGGTTTCTCGTCTTTACGCAATTGCTCCACCACGCGCTTCGCCTCCGGCGCCGGCACGCGGAATTCAATGTCGGTAAAATACTCCGGGTTGCCCATTTTCGCGGTGTCGTCGGTCGTCAGGCCGATCACCGCGATCTTGATACCCTGCTTGTCGAACAAGGCGTAAGGCTTGAACAGCCGCTGGCCGGTACTTTTCTGATAGATGTTGGCGGACAGCAGCGGGAAGGTCGCCCATTTTTCCTGCTGGCGCAGTACGCTCAGCGGGTTGTCGAATTCGTGGTTGCCGATCGCCATCGCGTCGTAGCCCACCAGGTTCATGCCGCGGAAGTCCGGCTCGGCGTCCTGCAGATCCGATTCCGGCACGCCGGTATTGATATCGCCGCCGGACAGCAGCAGCAGGCTGCCGCCCTGCGCCGCCACTTCCTGACGAATGCCGTCCACCAGCGTTTTCTGCGCGCCCAGGCCATATTCGCCGTGATCGTTCTGCCAGAAATGACCATGATGATCGTTGGTGTGCAGAATGGTGATGGCGTAGGTCTTATCCTTTTCCCAGGCACTGGCGGCCCCCGACAGCAACGTCAGGGAAACGGCCAACGCGCATGCGGTGGTTTTCAGCGAAAAACGCATGGCGGATCTCCGTGTATTAAATGGCTTTTATGATGAGGGCGAAATTGTAGCGCGAATTAATGACAGCTGATTTCAAATTTTTGCGATGTGAGTCTGATTATTTCAGATATGGTAAAAATTAAGCGCCCTGCCTAAGATGTCATCTCTGTGCTCAACAACTTATCAGGCTAATAATAATATGACCGACAGTAGCCAAAGCGCGATGCCGCCCGCCAAGGGCAGTGCGGTGAAGGGAACCGCCTTTTCCATCCTTGGCGCCATCAGCGTGTCTCACCTGCTCAACGATATGATCCAGTCGCTGATCCTGGCGATTTACCCGATCCTGCAAGCCGATTTTCACCTCAGCTTCGTGCAGATCGGCATGATTACCCTGACCTATCAGCTGACGGCCTCGCTGCTGCAGCCGCTGATTGGCTATTACACTGATAAACACCCGCAGCCTTACTCGTTGCCGATCGGTATGGGCTTTACCCTGTCCGGCCTGCTGCTGCTGTCGGTAGCGAGCACCTTCCCGCTGGTGTTGCTGGCAGCGGCGCTGGTGGGCACCGGTTCATCGGTCTTCCACCCGGAATCCTCGCGCGTGGCGCGCATGGCCTCCGGCGGGCGGCATGGTCTGGCGCAGTCGCTGTTCCAGGTCGGTGGCAACTTCGGCAGCTCGCTCGGCCCGCTGCTGGCGGCGCTGATCATCGCGCCCTACGGTAAGGGCAACGTCGCCTGGTTCTCGCTGGCGGCGCTGCTGGCGATCGTGGTGCTGCTGCAGGTCAGCAAGTGGTATCAACATCAGCATCGGGCAACTAAAGGGCTGCCCAAAAGCCCGTCGATGCTGAAACCGCTGCCAAAACGTACCGTAGTCTACTCGCTCGGCATCCTGCTGGTGCTGATTTTCTCCAAATACTTCTATCTGGCCAGTATCAGCAGCTATTACACCTTTTATCTGATACATAAGTTCGGCGTTTCGGTGCAGAACGCGCAGATACACCTGTTCGCCTTTCTGTTCGCGGTGGCAGCCGGAACCATTATCGGCGGGCCTCTCGGCGATAAGATAGGGCGAAAATATGTTATTTGGGGCTCTATTCTTGGTGCGGCACCGTTTACCCTTGTTTTACCCTATGCATCTCTGTACTGGACCGGCATTTTGACGGTGATCATCGGGGTTATTCTCGCTTCGGCGTTCTCCGCCATCCTGGTCTACGCGCAAGAGCTGATCCCGGGAAAAGTTGGCATGGTTTCCGGCTTATTCTTCGGTTTTGCTTTCGGTATGGGTGGGTTAGGCGCGGCAGTTCTTGGTTATGTCGCTGATTTGACCAGTATCGAACTGGTCTACCAAATCTGTGCTTTCCTGCCGCTGATCGGCATTATCACTGCACTACTGCCCAATATGGAGCATAAAACGCAATAACCCCGCTGGCTGCCCGGATGAAATTATTTATTCATCCGGGTTATCCCACGGATAAACCAATGTTATTTGGTCTATCTGACACAAAATCCCCTCATTGCCGCGTCTTAAGTGAAATCCTCTGCTTTTTTACAAAAAAGGCCAAATTAGCCAAGCAAGCCGCGAACAAATGCAATAAACTAAATGTATCTTTTCGTAACTTTGTTGCGTTTCTCCCGTGCCGCGATGCATAGCCAGAAGGAGTATGGATGCATAATTCAACACCGCTCATCACCACCATCGTCGGAGGGTTAGTACTCGCCTTCCTCCTCGGCATGCTGGCGAACCGCCTGCGCATCTCCCCTCTGGTGGGGTATCTGGCCGCAGGGGTGCTCGCCGGCCCGTTCACTCCCGGTTTCGTCGCCGATACCTCACTGGCGCCGGAACTGGCGGAAATCGGCGTTATCCTGTTGATGTTCGGTGTTGGCCTGCACTTCTCTTTGAAAGACCTCCTCGCAGTAAAATCTATCGCCATTCCCGGCGCCGTGGCGCAAATAGCCGTCGCGACCCTGCTCGGTATGGGGCTGTCCAAACTCCTCGGCTGGGATCTGATCTCCGGCCTGGTGTTCGGCCTCTGTCTCTCCACCGCCAGCACCGTGGTGCTGCTGCGCGCCCTGGAGGAACGGCAGCTGATCGACAGCCAACGCGGGCAAATCGCCATCGGCTGGCTGATCGTCGAAGATTTGGCGATGGTGCTGACGCTGGTATTGTTGCCGGCCTTCGGCAATATGCTGGGCAACGACAACGCCAGCAGCAGCCAGCTACTGATGGAGCTGGCGCTGACCATCGGTAAGGTCATCGCCTTCATCGCGTTGATGATCGTGGTCGGCCGCCGCCTGGTGCCGTGGATCCTGTCGAAAACCGCCAGCACCGGCTCACGCGAGCTGTTCACCCTGGCGGTATTAGCGCTGGCACTCGGCATCGCCTACGGCGCGGTGAAGCTGTTCGACGTCTCCTTCGCGCTGGGCGCCTTCTTCGCCGGCATGGTGCTGAACGAGTCCGAACTGAGCCACCGCGCGGCGCACGACACCCTGCCGCTGCGCGACGCGTTCGCGGTGCTGTTCTTCGTCTCGGTCGGCATGCTGTTCAATCCGATGATCGTGATTAACGAACCGCTGGCGGTGCTGGCGACGCTGGCGATCATCGTGTTCGGCAAATCCGCCGCCGCATTCCTGTTGGTGAAAATGTTCGGCCACTCCAAGCGCACCGCGCTGACCATTTCCGCCAGTCTGGCGCAGATCGGCGAGTTCGCGTTTATTCTGGCGGGCCTCGGCATCGCGCTCGGCATGATGTCGGAACACGGCCGCAATCTGGTGCTGGCCGGCGCCATTCTGTCCATCATGCTCAACCCGCTGTTGTTCACCCTGCTGGAGCGCTATCTGGCCAAAACCGAAACCATCGAAGAGCAAATTCTCGAAGAGGCGGTGGAAGAAGAGAAGCAGATCCCGGTGGACATGTGCAATCACGCGCTGGTGGTCGGCTACGGCCGCGTCGGCAGCCTGCTGGGCGGCAAACTGGCCGAGGCGGGTATTCCGCTGGTGGTGATCGAGAACTCCCGCCCGCGGGTGGAAGCGCTGCGCGAACAGGGCATCAAGACAGTGCTGGGCAACGCCGCCAATCCGGAAGTGATGGATCTGGCGCGGCTCGACTGCGCACGCTGGCTGCTGCTGACCATTCCCAACGGCTATGAGGCCGGCGAGATCGTCGCTTCGGCGCGCGCCAAGCGGCCGAACATCGAGATCATCGCCCGCGCCCACTACGACGACGAAGTGGCCTACATCACCGATCGCGGCGCCAACCAGGTGGTAATGGGTGAACGGGAGATCGCCAACAGCATGCTGAACATCCTGCAGCTGGACACCCTGAGCGAAGAAGAAAAAATGGGCGGCTGCCCGATCTGAAGCGCCACGGGCGCATAAAAAAAGGTCCGGCATGCCGGACCTTTTCTTTTTCAACGAGTTAACGCTCCCAGTAGGACTCTTCCAGGCTGTCTTCCCGCTCCGGCAGACCGCGGGTGAGGCGCGGCGAATGCTGGTTCAACACCTGGTAGCTGACGCGGTTGGCGTATTTGCACACCTGCGCCAGGGAGGAGTAAGTCAGGTAGCTGCGCACGTGCTTGCTGGAATTGGGCACGTTATGGCGGTGATAGCCGTTGGCGGCAATATCGTGCAGCAACGCCGACAGCGCGCCGTCGCCGGCGCCGTTGGTGTTCATGATCCTCTCGGGGCCGCCCATATAAGGCGCGATGTGCGAATAAACGCGCAGCGGATTTTCACAGTGTTCGCGGCGCATGGCGCGGCTGAATTCGTAGCGGTTGAACTCGGCGATATGCCCCGGCAGCAGCGGGTGCTGGGTCTGGCGCTTGTTGGCTTCTTCGGTGTAGCCCGCCATATACAGGCCGTTCGGCCCGGCGGTGCACAGCACCAGATCCACCCACTCCAGCGCCATGTCCGAGGCGGTCAACGGATCGCTCAGCCCGGTCAGCTCCAGCGCTTCGTCTTCGTTCATCGCCAGAATCGTCACGTTTTCCTTCAGGAACTCGCGCCACCACTGCGGGTTGTCGGCGATCACGTACTTGGTGCCCAGCGTCAACACCACCGGCACATCATGCTTTTTGGCGTATTCGATCGCCTGCAGGGTGGCGGCCTTCATCGGCTCCCCTTCCTTGCAGCGCACCAGATAAGAGCTCAGCACCAGCGCCGACGCGCCGGCGATCACCTCTTCAGGAATGCTTTCCGGGCGCAGCTGGTTCATCTGGCCTGGGTTGATGGCGAAGGTACGCTCGCCGCTTTCGCCAATCAGCGTGAAACAGCGGCCGATGGCGCCGTCTACGCCCTGCAGATAGTTAAGATCGGTACGGCTGGAGGTATTGCACAGATAACGATAGGCATAGCTGCCGATTTTCACGTTGCTGCACATCACGCCGAGCAGCACCGAGCGATCGTCTGCCAGCACCGAATAGTTGTGCATGGTATTGCCGATGGTGCCGCCGGCGAACTGATGGGTAACCAGGTTGTTTTCATTCAGTTCCTGATACAGCGCCTCGGCGACGTCGTCTTCGATCACCAGAGAGTGGCCCAGACTCAGGCCGTAGCGCTGGACAAAAGCGTCGTCCACCTTCGCCTCGATATCCACCAGCGTCTGGTCGATGCCGACGATATACGAGGTGCTGATTTCACTTTCGGGCTGGGCCTGCTGCAGAAGCGGATCGCGGGCGCTCACCGGGAAATAGTGTTTAGACTTGCGTTTACCAGGAAATTTCATGTGATTGGCGGTGGTGACGGTTTAACAAGCGGAGAATGTTAACACATTCCCGCCCGATCACGATGATTCTAATATACAGATTATGGATGATTAGAGGCGCTGCGCCACCAGCTGCTGCATCATATCGATATGCGCCGGCTCGTCGTTCAGCGCAGAGATATATTCAAACTTCTCGCCGCCGGCCTTGAGGAAGATCTCACGGTTCTGTTCTTTAATCTCTTCCAACGTTTCCAGGCAGTCCGCCGAGAAACCGGGGCAAATCAGCTGAATGTGCTTCACGCCCTGCGCCGGTAGCCCTTTCAGGGTCTCATCGGTGTATGGCGTCAGCCATGGCTCGCGGCCAAAGCGCGATTGGTACGTCATCATCACTCGCTCCGGTGCCAGCGGCAGCGTGGCGCTCAGCGCACGCAGCGTATCCTCGCAGCGCTGTGGGTAGTCGTCGCCCAGGCGCGCGTAGCGTTTGGGGATACCGTGGAACGACAGCACCAGCCGGTCCGGCTGGCCGTGCTCAGCGAACGAACGTTCCACGCTTTGCTGCAGCGCGGCGATGTAGGCCGGATGTTCGGCGTAATCGCGGATGAAGGCCACAGAAGGCAAACGGCGATAGCCTTTCAGCACCCGCGCCACGCCGTCCCATACCGCCGCGCTGGTGGAACAGGAATATTGCGGATAGAGCGGCAGCACCACCAGGTTGGTCACACCCTGCGCCAACAGCTTGTCGATGGCTTCCGCCAGGCTCGGCGAGCCATAGCTCATGCCCAGCTCCACCGGCGTATTCGGCATGCGTGCCGCCAGCGCCCGCTGTTGGCGACGGCTGTACACCAGCAGCGGCGAGCCCTCTTCCATCCACACCGACTGATAGAGCTTCGCCACGCGCGGCGAACGGATCGGCAAGATCGCGCCGTTGAGGATCGGCCACCAGATCAGCGGCGCCGTGTCGACCACGCGATCGTCACTGAGGAATTCCTTCAGATAGCGTTTGACCGCCGACGAGGTCGGCGCATCTGGCGTGCCCAGGTTCACCAGCAATACGCCGTGTTTCTCTTGCTTCATCTCAGTTCCCCTCATTTCCTTTCCGGCCGGCATTCCGTTCTGGGTCGGGATGTCAGCAGCCATTAATGCCGGCTATTGTAACGGAAAAGTCCTGCGTCGAAACCGATAACAGCAACAGGCTATGCCTCGTGACCGTCGTTGAAGCAGCCACACACATAATCCATAAAGCTTCGTAGCTTAAGCGGCATTTTTTGATCGGGTAAAAACAGCAGGCTGACCTCTTTGACCGGAATGCGGTACGCCGGCAACAGCGGCACCAACTCCCCATCGGCGATCAAGCCGCTCACCTGCGAGAGCGGCTGCAGCGTAATGCCGCCGCCATGCCGCGCGGCATTGAGCAACGCCAGCCAGTTATTGATCTTGAGGCGGCTGTTCACCTTAATGCGATGAAGCCGATCTTCCCCCTGAAATTGCCAGACTTCGTTCGCACTCCAGTTGCCGTGCAAGCACTGGTGATCGGCCAACGCCTCGGGGGTCAAAGGCACGCCGTGCCGCGCCAGATACTCCGGTGAGGCGCACAGGCAAAAAGACTCCGTTTTCAGGCGTTTGCTTACCAGCAGCTCATCCCCGGCGAGCGGCACCCGAATAACCGCATCGAACCCCTCCTCCGCAACATCGACCAACCGGTTGGAAAGATGCAGGTCGATGTGTATCTCGGGGTAGGCTTCAAGAAAGCGCGGCAACAGCGGGACCAATTGATGATGTCCGAAACTCAAAGGGGCGGCGATACGCAACTGCCCTTTAGGCCTGGCGGAGAGTTCCTGGGCGACGGCCTCCGCGGCTTCAACTTCCATCAGCACCGCTTTGCAACGCTCATAAAATCGCGCGCCGACTTCGGTCAGGCTTTGTTGGCGGGTCGTCTTATGCAACAACCTGGCACCCAACCAGTGTTCCAGGGAACGCACATGCTTGCCCACGCCCTGCGGACTGATATGCAACGTTTCCGCCGCGCCGGCGAACGACCCCGCCTCGACCGCGCTGACAAAAATAGCCATGCTGGTTATTCGGTCCATCGCTCCACCACCATTAGAAACCAAACGTTTCGAAATAAACGCTTTTCGCTACATTTATCATCCAAATCCGCTCCAGTAAAGTGATGCGTACCGCCCTTCAAGGAATACCAACATGAAATACCGCACGCTCCCACACGCGCTGTTTGGCCTGGCGCTCGCACTATCGGCCTGGCACGCCTCAGCGCAAACGGCAGTACCTGGCGCCGCCGAAAATGCCATACGCGTCACCCTGCTGGGCACCGGCAATCCGGTGCCGCGCATCGCGCGTGCGGGCAACAGTACACTGGTGGAGGCCGGCAAACAGAAGCTGGTGTTTGATTTTGGCCGCAATGCCAGCACCCGGCTGTGGCAAGTGGGTATCCCGCTGGGGCGAATCGACGCCTTCTTTCTGACTCACTTTCACTCCGATCACACCATCGGCTTCCCCGATCTATGGCTGACGGGGTGGCTGCAACCCGCCTATGGCCGCCGCGCCGTGCCGTTGGAGCTGCATGGCCCAACCGGCACCGTCGAGTTCGCCGCCGGGCTACGGCAAGCGTTCGCCAGCGATATTGCGACACGGCAAAAGGATGAAGGCACGCCGCTCGACGGCGTGACGATCAACGCCCATGACGACGCACCCGGTCTGGTCTACGCCAAAGACGGCGTGAAAGTCTTCGCCTTCAACAACGATCATGGCGTCAACATCAAACCGTCGTTCGGCTACCGCATCGAGTATCGCGGACGTTCGGTGGTGATCTCCGGCGATACGCGCTACAGCGCCGAAGTCGTGAAACAGGCGACCCATGCCGATATGCTGGTGCATTGCATCTCCATCACCTCACAAGCGCAGATGAAAGCCAACCCGGGTTATCGGGCAATTGCCGCCCACCTTTCCTCTCCCGACGACGTGGCGCGCGTGCTCAACGCGGCGCGCCCCAAGCTGGCAGTCTTCAGCCATATCGGGTTGAACGGCGACGTCACCACCGGCGATATCGTGCGGCAAGTCGGCGCAAAATATGACGGCAGCTTCGTGGTCGGTGAAGATTTGATGCGATTTGAAATTTCAACCCAACCGGAACATAACGGCATCAGAATGTGGCAGGTAGAAAACAAATAGTCGGTATGTGACCACCGCCTGGCGGTGGTCATCCGGTCTCATCACGCCTGCGCCAGCCGCCACACCGCCGCCACGTTGCGCGCCGTCACCTGCAGATTGCGATCGGCGTCCGCCAACGCTTCTTCCAGCGTTACGATGCGATCAAGCACCGAAAACGCCGCGTCTATGCCGTGTTGATGCACCACCTGGTAATCCGGCGTCAGGCTGCCGGCGATGGCGATTACCGGCACGCCGTGGCGCTTGGCCACCCGCGCCACGCCGATCGGCGTTTTGCCGTGGATCGACTGGCTGTCCAGCCGCCCTTCGCCGGTGATCACCAGATCGGCATCGCGCACCGCCTCATCCAGACGCAGGGTTTCGGTGACGATCTCGATGCCCGGCCGCAAACGTGCGCTGAGCATGCCGAGCAACGCCGCCCCCATACCGCCCGCCGCGCCCGCGCCCGGCTGGGTGAGCACGGTGCGGCCGGTTTCCCGCTCCAGCAGTTCGCCATAGTGATGCAGTGCCGCATCGAGCTGCGCCACTATCTCCGGCGTCGCCCCCTTCTGCGGCCCGAACACCGCCGAGGCGCCCTTTTCGCCGCACAGCGGGTTATCGACGTCGCAGGCGGCGGTCACGCTTACCCGCTGCCAACGCGCATCCAGCCCGGTGAGATCGAGATGTGCCAGCTGTGCCAAGGCCGCACCGCCCACCGGCAGCGGCCGACTGTCCTTATCCAGCAACTTCACGCCCAGCGCCTGCATCATCCCAGCGCCGCCGTCGTTGGTGGCGCTGCCGCCGATGCCGAGAATGATCGCCTTCACACCGCGCTCCAACGCCGCCAGCATCAGTTCGCCGGTGCCGTAACTGGTGGTGATGCGCGGATCGCGCCGGCCGGGCGGCGCCAGGTGCAGCCCGGAAGCGGCGGCCATTTCAATCACCGCGGTTTCGCCGTCGCCCAGCAGGCCATAGAATCCCAGCACCGGCTCTCCCAGCGGCCCGGTGACCGTCACCTGGACGATTTCGCCGCCGGTGGCCGCCACCATCGACTCCACCGTGCCTTCGCCGCCGTCCGCCATCGGCAGCTTCACATAGTGTGCCTGCGGATAAATTTGGCGGAATCCCCGCTCAATGGCGTCGGCGACGCCGAGCGCGCTCAGGCTCTCTTTGAAAGAATCCGGAGCTATAACCACTTTTTTCAGCGCTTTCATCACTGTTCCTTATCCCGCCAGGTTAAATACGCCAAACATCAGCGCCGAGATTGCCGCGATGGTGAATCCCACCAACGTTTCATACGGCAACAGCTTCAGCCGCTCGTGCACCGCCATATTGACGCTGCCGCCGGTGGCGTGGAAGAAGCTACCGTGCGGCAGGTGATCCAGCACCGTGGCGCCCGCATGGATCATCGCCGCGCCGGCCAACCCGCTCACGCCCAGCTCGAGCAACGTGGAGCTGAACACCCCGGAAGCCACGGCGGTGCCGGCGGTGGTCGACGCGGTCGCCATCGACATCAGCGCGCCGGACAGCGGCGCCAGCAGCCAGGCCGGCAGCCCGGTGTGCGTTAAGCCGTTAATCAAGACATCCTTCAGCGCCGAGTTGGCGATAATGCCCGCCAGCGTGCCGGTGCCGAGCAGCATGATCGCCACCGGCGCCATGCGCGACAGGCCGGAGACCATAAACTGATTGCACTGGCGGATACGCCCCATCAGCAGCGCGCCCGCCAACCCACCGGCCGGCAGCGCGATCAGCGGATCGACGGCGATACCGGCGATCGGCCGCAGCGACAGCAGCAAGATCGCCACCAGCGGTGCGCTGATTGCCGCAGCGAAGCCCGGCCGCGCCCCTTCGGCATGCTGAGTCAGCTCTTCGGCCATCACTTTGCTGCCTTTATCGCTCAGGCGACGCGCCAGCAGATAGGCCACCACCAGGCCACACAGCCCCGGCACGATGCCGGCCATCATCACCGAAGTGAGCGGCACGTGGAAGTTGTCCGCCGCCGCAATGGTGTTCGGGTTAGGTGACATCACGTTGCCGGCCTTGCCACCACCGATCATCGCCAGCAGGATCGCCGCGCGCGAAATGCCGGCCTTCTGGGCGATCGACAGCGCGATCGGCGCGACGGTAATCACCGCCACGTCGATAAATACCCCCACCGCCGTCAGGATCAGTGTAGCCACCGCCAGCGCCAACAGCGCGCGGGTTTCGCCCACCTTACGCACGATGGTTTCGGCGATGGTGTGCGCCGCGCCGGATTCGATCAGCACCCCGGCCAATACCCCCGCCGCCAGAATGCGCATCACGGCGTTGGTGATGCCCTGCGCCCCGCCGATCATCAGCGTTACGGTCTGCACCAGGTCGGCGCCGCCGCATAGCCCGCCTGCCAGCGCGCCGGCGATCATGCCGTAAGCCGGTGGCACCTTGCGTAGGATCAGGACGATGGCGACGGCTAACGCCACCAGCGCCCCCAGAGTGGATACGGTTGTCATTGTTGTTTTCTCCGTGGTTGATGTGCAGGTCAACATATCCCGCGCGCCCGGCGTTGGCCTGAGGGGAAACAACAAAAAAACGCCGGGGGAACGGCGTGGAATTTGTGGGTTGGCACAACTCAATCGTGCATCAGCATGCCGATATACAACCGCAGAGCGTCAGTTAATTGATTGATTTTCATGCCGGTTATCGCTTCGATGCGCTGCAGGCGATAGCGCAGGGTATTGACGTGGATATGCAGCTGCGCGGCGGTCTGCGTCTGATCACAATTCTGCGAAAAATAGTGGCGCAACGTACTGCGCAGCACGCCTTTTTCATCCTGTTCACCCAGCGTCCGCCAGGGGCGCCCCAGCTCCTGTGCGCGCCAGTCCTCCCCCAGATCGCACAACAGCGACGGCAGCGGGTAGTCGTGGTAAAACAGCGTGGCGTGACGCAGTTTCAGGCGCTGCGCCATCGCCTGAGTGGCGCGCGCCGTCAGGCTGGAACGGTAGGCGCTTTGCGGATCGTCATAAAAACCACCGACGATCAAGCGCACCCGAAAGCGGTGTTTGAGTTGATTTTGCAAACGCTGCGCCTGCTGGCGCTCCAGCTTCAAACTCCATTCGCCCTGCGCCATACAGGCCGGGCGCAGCAGGGTCATTTCATTGAAGCCGGTAATGGCGATCAACGCGTCGCGCTGGGTGGCCTCCAGCTCCGCCAGCAGCTCGCGCAGCAGGTGCGGCTGCGCCTCTTGCAGCTCGACGATCCACACGATGCGCGCCTGGCGCAGATCCAATCCCAGATAGGCCGCCATCGCTTGCAGCGACGCGGTGTTCGGCTGCGGCTGCAGCAGCTGGTTCGCCAGCTCTTCCCGGTAGCGCTTTTCCCACTGGTGCTGATCCAGCAGCGCCGCCTGCTCCACCATCAACTCCGCCGCCATCTTCACCAGCTCGGCGTAGGCGCGCACCTCGGCCGGTTCGCCGGAGATGCCGATCACCCCCACCCGCTGGTTGCGAAAGCTGAACGGCAGGTTGATGCCGGGCCGCACGCCCTTCAGGTGCTCGGCGGTGGCGCGGTCGATTTCCACCACCCGGTTCTCGGCCAGCGCCAGCACCGCGCCTTCATGGCGCTGGAACAGGCGCTGCGGGTTGCCGGAGGCGATGATCACACCGTTGCTGTCCATCACGTTGACGGAATGGCTGATGATGCCCATCGCCCGCTGGACGATCTGGCGCGCGGTGGCTTCCGCCAGAAGATTGGTCTGTCTGAGCATGCCCGGCTCCCTGCTGAGGGTGAAAACGCAGGCTTGTTATACGCCATTTGGTGCGGGCGATTAACGGGCACGGCTGCAACAAGCTGCCGCGATCACAATTTGGCGGGAAAACGGCAAAAAAAACGCCGGGCCACAGGCCCGGCGTCATGCACAACCCGCTTGCGATCAACCGAGGATGGTCGCCAGCTCTGCGCTCACTTCGGCGACCTTGCGGGTGCCGTCGATTTTGCGGTATTGGGTGTTGCCCGCTGCCGCTTCTTTGCTGTAGTAAGAGATCAGCGGCGCGGTCATCTGATGGTATTCCACCAGGCGCTTGCGCACGGTCTCTTCCTGATCGTCCTTGCGCGTGGTCAGCTCTTCGCCGGTCACGTCGTCTTTACCTTCCACCTGCGGCGGATTGAACTTCACGTGGTATACGCGGCCGGACGGCGCGTGCACGCGGCGGCCAACGATGCGGTCAACGATCAGCTCGTCCGGCACGTCGAACTCCAGCACGAAGTCCACGTTGATGCCGGCTTCTTTCATTGCGTCAGCTTGCGGAATGGTGCGTGGGAAACCGTCCAGCAGGAAGCCCTTGCGGCAATCTTCCTGAGCGATGCGCTCTTTGACCAGCGCGATCACCAGCTCATCGGTCACCAGCTTGCCGGCGTCCATGATCTCTTTCGCCTGCTTGCCCAGTTCACTGCCGGCCTTCACGGCTGCGCGCAACATATCACCGGTGGAGATTTGCGGAATGCCGTATTTCTCCATGATGAATTGAGCCTGAGTACCTTTACCAGCGCCCGGAGCGCCCAGCAGAATGATACGCATTGCGTAAATCCCCTTGCTATGTAGTTTTTATAAAATTGCGAAAACGCTCAACGATACCATTTCAGGGGGGGCAGGCTCAAGGCGCGCGAAGGAAATCGATTGCGGAATGTGCAAAAAAACGGACAAGCAAAAGGCGAGAAAATGCGGGGAAAAATCGACAATGCGCCCCTAACGGAGCCGTTAAGGGCGCATATCTACAGCTTTAGGCGGACAGCAACTTATTCATGCGACGGATGAACAGGTTCGGATCCTCCAGCGTGCCGCGTTCGGCCAGCAGCGCCTGATCCAATAACAGGTCGATCCATTCGGCGAAATGTTCGTTATCGCCCACGTCGGATGCTCGTTTGACCAACGCATGCTCCGGATTAAGCTCGAAAATGTACTTCACTTCCGGTGCCTGCTGACCGGCGGCGGCAAACAGCTTGGCCATCTGGGTGCTCATTTCATCGGCGTCGGTCACCACGATCGCCGGCGTATCGGTCAGGCGGTGCGTCAGGCGCACATCCTTCACACGCTCGCCCAGCAGGGTTTTCACGCGCTCGATGAACGGCTCCAGCTGCTTCTCGGCGGCCTTCTGCTCTTCGGTTTCATCCGCCAGTTTATCCAGCGTTTCATCCGCTTTGCTGACCGACTGGAACGGCTTGCCGTCGAACTCAGTCAGGTAGCTCATCATCCATTCGTCGATGCGATCGGACAGCAGCAACACTTCAATGCCTTTCTTACGGAACAGCTCCAGGTGCGGGCTGCTCTTGGCGGCGGCGTAGCTGTCGGCGGTGATGTAGTAAATCTTCTCCTGCCCTTCCGCCATGCGGCCGACGTACTCTTCCAGCGACACCGTCTGCGCCGAGCTGTCGCCGTGGGTGGAGGCAAAGCGCAGCAGTTTGGCGATCGCTTCCTGGTTGCCGTTGTCTTCCGCCGGGCCCTCTTTCAGCACCAGACCGAACTGCTGCCAGAATTTCTGGTAGCCTTCGGCGTCGTCTTTGGCCAGCTTATCCAGCATCTGCAACACGCGCTTGGTCAGCGCGCCGCGCAGGTTTTGCGTTACGCGGCTGTCTTGCAGGATCTCGCGCGACACGTTCAGCGGCAGATCGTTGGAATCGATCAGGCCGCGCACGAAACGCAAATAGTTCGGCATGAACTGCTCAGCGTCGTCCATGATGAACACGCGCTGCACGTACAGCTTCAAGCCGTGTTTGTGATCGCGGTTCCACATGTCCCACGGCGCCTGCGCCGGGATGTACAGCAGGCTGGTGTACTCCTGCTTGCCTTCTACCCGGTTGTGGCTCCAGCTCAGCGGATCGGTGAAGTCGTGGGCGATATGCTTGTAGAACTCTTTGTACTCTTCGTCCGTCACGTCAGCCTTGCTGCGGGTCCATAAGGCCTGCGCCTTGTTGATCTTCTCCCAGGTGACGGTATCGTCTTCTTCGTTTTTGCTTTCGATCTCCACCGGCAGTGCGATGTGATCGGAATATTTGCCGATTATCGAGCGCAGACGCCAGGCGTCGAGGTACTCATCTTCGCCTTCACGCAGATGCAGGGTGATTTCGGTGCCGCGAGTCTCTTTGGTGATGTCGGCAATGGTGTAGTCGCCTTCACCGGCAGACTCCCAGAACACGCCTTCGTCATCGGCGGCGCCGGCGGCGCGGGTGCGCACGGTCACTTTGTCCGCCACGATGAACGCCGAGTAGAAACCGACGCCGAACTGGCCAATCAGCTGGCTGTCTTTCGCCTGGTCGGAGCCGATGGACTCCAGGAACGCTTTGGTGCCTGACTTGGCGATGGTGCCGAGGTTTTCGATCACTTCGTCGCGGCGCATGCCGATGCCGTTGTCGGCGATAGTCAGGGTGCGCTGCTCTTTATCGAAGGACAAACGTACGCGCAGCTCGCCATCGCCGGCGTACAGTTCTGGCGCAGACAGGGCGCGGAAGCGCAGCTTGTCGGCGGCGTCAGAGGCGTTGGAGATCAGCTCGCGCAGGAAAATTTCTTTGTTGGAGTACAGCGAATGGATCATCAGATGAAGCAGCTGTTTTACTTCAGACTGGAACCCGCGGGTTTCTTGACCTTTCATACTCATTGATTACCTCAAAAGACAATGGCTACCAAAATCGAACAATGAGAATCAGATGAGGGTCAGGGTCTTGTTTTTCAAGCGGACGGCGGGAAATTTTTGGCAAAAAAGCGACGGGGCCGAATGGCCCCGTCCGGGAAAACATCAGAACTTGATGGCGTGGCGCCCGGCCAGCGAATGCGACAGCGTGGTGCCGTCGACCATCTCCAGCTCACCGCCCACCGGCACGCCGTGGGCGATGCGACTAGCGAGCACGCCATACTGGCCGCACATCTCAGCGATGTAGTTAGCGGTCGCTTCCCCTTCCACCGTCGGGTTGGTGGCGAGGATCACTTCGGTGATGCTTTCCTTTTCCAGCCGTTGCTCCAGGCGATCCAGACCGATATCGCCCGGCCCGATGCCGTCCAGCGGCGACAGATGGCCCATCAGCACAAAGTAGCGCCCGGCAAACTGGCCGGTCTGCTCGATGGCGTGGATATCCGCCGGGCTTTCCACCACGCAAATCTGGCCGTTTTGCTGGCGGCGCGGATTGGCGCAGATGGTGCAGACGTCCTGTTCGGTGAAGGTGCGGCAGTCGGCGCAGTGACCGATCTCCGACATCGCGCGCGTCAACGCCTGTGCCAGGCGCATGCCGCCGCTGCGATCGCGCTGCAGCAGCTGAAACGCCATGCGCTGCGCCGACTTCGGGCCAACGCCCGGCAGGCAGCGCAACGCCTCCATCAGGGATTCAAGGAGCGGGCTGGTTTGCATCAGAACGGCATCTTGAAGCCAGGCGGCAACTGCATACCGCTGGAGACGGAAGCCATTTTCTCTTTCTGGGTCTCTTCGATGCGGCGCGCGGCGTCGTTAAACGCGGCGGCGATCAAATCTTCCAGCATCTCTTTGTCGTCTTCCATCAGGCTAGGATCGATCTCCACGCGGCGGCAGTTGTGCGCGCCGTTGATGGTGACTTTCACCAGGCCCGCGCCAGATTCGCCAGTCACTTCCAATTTGGCGACTTCTTCCTGCATCTGCTGCATTTTTTCTTGCATTTGCTGGGCTTGCTTCATCAGGTTGCCCAGACCGCCTTTACCAAACATAGTCGTCTCTCGTCGCTAGGGCCGCGCACCTCGCGCGGCGTTTAAAGGGGGCGAATACTCTCTTCATCCAGATCCGCGTCGAAGAACCGGCACAGCGTCTGAATATGGGTATCCGCAACGATGGACTGGCGCGCCTGCGCCAGCTTTTCTTCATAGATGGCTTGTCGCCACTCCAGCGGGGTGCGCTCCGCCGGATTATCGTCCTCTATCACGGTCAGCTCGATCGGGCTGCCGTACAGCTCACCGAGCGCTTCGGCCAACGTCTTCTGCGCCGAAGGCGAATTCAGATGACGCTGCGAAGAGCGCAGATGGAGGCAAATCTTGCCCGCTTCCGGCTGCTGCTTGAAGGCGTTCAACGCCAGTTGCTGCACCAGTTTCGGGATCTTCAGCTTGTCGATTTCCGCAGCCCAGGCATCGCGCTCCAGCGACTCCACCACCAGTTTGGCGGCCAGCTCCGGCGTTTTCTCGTGCTCCAACGCCGTGCGCAGCGCTTTCGGCGTCGCCAGCGGTTCCGGCGCCGCTTCCGGCTCGGTCTGTGCGCGCCAGCGATAAGCTTCCGGCTTAGCCGGTTTTTCCGGCACCTTCTTCTCTGCCAGACGCTGCTGGCTACGCTCGGTCACAGAAGCCAAACGCCCCAGCGCCGAGTTTGCCGGCCGCGCTATTCCTGGCGCCGCCGGCTCATTCTTTTTTGGTGTGGATGCTCCCTGCTGCCGCTGCAGCTGGGACCGCGCTTTCAAGAGCTGGGCGGTGGCATCCGGTAATGGCGTCGATGATTGTCGCTGTGGCGCGGCCGGTTGCCCTAACGGCGGCGGCGCGTCCTGAAACTGTGGCGGCTGTTGCGGTGCGGCGGCCTGCGGCTGCGCCATCGGTGCCGGAGCTGTCGGCACCAACGCCACCGGCTCCGGGATCACCGCTTTCGGATGAAACGCCAGCGCACGCAGCAGGGTCATCTCAACCCCCATGCGGCGATCCGGTGCATAGGCCAGCTCTTTGCGGCCCACCAACAGCGTCTGATAATAGAGCTGTACATCCACCGGCGGCAGGGTGCGCGCCAGCTCGCGCAGCCGTTGTTCCACGGCGGCGTAGTGGTTGTCGAGCATCGAAGGCAGCAGTTGCACCATCGCAATGCGGTGCAGCAATGCCAGCGTCTCCACCAGCAGGTTTTCCCAGTCCACGCCGCGCGAAGCGGCCTGCGCGACCTGCGCCATCACCTTTTCTCCGTCGGCGCTGACCAGCGCTTCGAGTATCGCCAGCGGCTGCTCGTCATCGAGCGTGCCGAGCATCTGGCTGACGGTGGCGGCGGTCACCTGCCCCTGCCCCATGGCGATCGCCTGATCGGTCAGGCTCAGCGCATCGCGCATGCTGCCGTCGGCGGCGCGCGCCAGCAGCTGCAGCGCGCGGGCGTCGCTGGTGATCTGCTCCGCCGTCAGCACCGTTTCCAACTGCTGGCGGATCTGATCGACATCCAGCGCCTTGAGATGGAACTGCAGACAGCGCGAGAGAATGGTCACCGGCAACTTTTGCGGATCGGTGGTGGCCAACAGGAATTTGACATGCGACGGCGGCTCTTCCAGCGTCTTCAGCAACGCATTGAAGCTGTGACGCGAGAGCATGTGCACTTCGTCGATCAGGTAGACCTTGAAGCGGCCGCGTGCCGGTGCGTACTGGACGTTGTCCAGCAGATCGCGGGTATCTTCCACCTTGGTTCGGGAAGCGGCGTCGATCTCGATCAGATCGACGAAGCGGCCCTGCTCGATCTCGCGGCAGTTGTCGCATTGGCCGCACGGCGTGGCGGTGATGCCGGTTTCACAGTTCAGGCCTTTGGCCAGCAGGCGCGCGATGGTGGTTTTCCCCACGCCGCGGGTACCCGAGAACAGATAGGCGTGATGGATCCGCCCCAGCGAGAGGCCGTTGGCCAGCGCGGTCAGGACATGTTCCTGGCCGACCACGTCTGCGAACGTTTGAGGGCGCCACTTACGGGCGAGAACCTGATAGCTCATTAATACCGGAGAAGTCGAGGAATCTGGAGGGTCATGCTAACACAGCCCCGCGGCGATCCGCGAGGCCGTTGTGCCCAAGGGGCGATGCCGCCTCAATGGCCGGCGAAGTCCACCAGGCAGTAGCAGTCGATGCCCAGCTTGTTCAAACGCGCTTCCCCGCCCAGATCCGGCAGATTGATGATGAACGCAGCGTCTTTCACTTCACCGCCCAGGCGGCGGATCAGTTTGGTGGTCGCTTCGATGGTGCCGCCGGTCGCCAGCAGATCATCTACCACCAGCACTTTATCACCCGCGGTGATGGCGTCGGTGTGGATTTCCAGCTTGTCGGTGCCGTACTCCAGCTCATAGCTTTCGCTGAGCGTGGCGCGCGGCAGTTTGCCCGGTTTGCGCACCGGCACGAAACCGACGCCCAATGCCAACGCGACGGGCGCGCCGAACAGGAAACCACGCGCTTCGGTACCCACCACCTTGGTCACGCCCGCTTCGCGATAGCGCTCAACCAGCAGCTCGATGCTGGCGGCGTAGGCCAACGGGTTTTCCAGCAGGCTGGTCACGTCGCGGAACAGGATGCCCGGCTTCGGATAATCCGGGATGGTTTTGATACTGTCTTTAATAAACTGAAGCTGCTGCGCAGTAGCGGTCATAATTGTTGCCTGATAAAACTGCCTGAAAACCGGCGCGCCGCTCACCCGCCGCCCCCGGGTGAAACACACCGGAGAAGAAATGACAGGCGATCCGCGCACGAAAACGCCCAAATCTATGCAAACTGGCGGACAAATGCAACTCTCCCCTGCATCTTTCAACCCGCAGCGTTGTTGACTGCACGCATTCCCCCCGGTCACTTACCTAAGTAAGCTCCCGGGGATGCCTGCGTTTGTCGCCTAGCTGCGGCTTGAAAGCTATTGGGGAGTTTAAGGCACAATCAGCGTTGTTTTTGTTGCGACAGGTCAATAACCGGCAGGCGCAGCATAAAGGTCAGCAAAATAGCCAACATCAGCAGCAACAGCCCGCGCACCCACCAGATTTTCACCAGCCACAGCGAGCAGGCAAAGGTAAGCACGATCACCAGCACCGCCCTCCACTTCGCCCCCGGCGGCAACGCGCGATGCTGCTGCCAGTGGCGCAGATACGGGCCGAACCAGGAGCGGTGCAGCAGCCAGTGATGAAAGCGCGGCGAAGAGCGGGCGAAACACCAGGCGGCCAACAGCAGGAATGGCGTAGTCGGCAGCAGCGGCAGCACCACGCCCAGCGTCGCCAGCACCACCGCCAGCCATCCTAAAATGATCAATAACCCACGCGTCATGCGGCTCTTCGCTCCTCAATCGGTTGCGGCCTACTGTAGCATCGGCGCCACACCGGCGGAATATGCATGCGGCGCTTGTTTCACGGCGGCATCGCGGGCAAGCTTACGCCTGTTGAAATCAAGAGGAGCTTATGTGAGCACTCAGCGTCTATTACAGGTGTTGGCACAACAGATCGCGGCGCTGGCAGCCGAAGTGACACCGCGCGGCGATGTACCCATCCCGCAGGCGCGCTTCGACGCCGCCCTGTTCGCCAATCGCGGCACGCGGCTGCGCGACTACCTGGCCGAGGTGGAGAAGAATTTCACCCAGCTGCAAAACGCCGCCAACGACAGCCGCACCAGCCAGGTGGCCTTTCTGGCCGAAAAACTGGTGGCTCAGATCGCCGCCCTGCAGCGCGAGCTGGCAACCCAGGCGCTGCGGCGCAAGAACCAGCCGAAGGAAGCCCCCGAACCCGATCTTTACCACAAACTGGCCGAGCATCAGGACTACGAACGCCGACTGATCGCCATGATTCAAGATCGGGAAAGCCTGCTCGGCCGCCAGACCACGCTGGCGGCGCAGCAAAAGCTGCAGCACGAACTGGCGGCGCTGGAGGGACGCTTGATGCGCTGCCGTCAGGCGCTGGCGCGCATCGAGCGCAATATCGAGCGCAAAGAAAACGGTTTTTGAAGATTTATCACAATATTTTAATGATTATTCCCGGTTGCGCGCCGGGTTCACTATACTCTGCCGATACGTGAGTTATTCATCCAATTATTAATAAGCGCAGGTGCTATGTCTCTGGAAAACGCCTCACCCGAACTGCAGCTGGCGGTAGACTTGATTTACCTGCTGGAGTGCAACGAGATCGATCCGGTCACCGCGCTGGCGGCGCTGGATATCGTCAAACGGGACTATCAGGAAAAACTGCAGCGCGCCGGCGTCACCTCTCCCTATCTGCCTGCCGGACAGTAACCAGGGACAGCGACGCTGTCCCTTTCGCCTCTCATTGCTTATCCGCCGCCGTCTGGCCGCCTTCATCCGGCGACAACGTTCTTTTCACTTCCTGCACTTCATTGCCCTGCTGGTTATGCAGATACACCTCCAACTGGTTGAAGGCGATGTCGATGTCGTTTTCCCGACACAAACGATCGATTGAGCGGTTCAGTTCATCCACGGTGTAGCTGCGATCGCGCAGTTCGCGCACGTACAGCCGCAGTTCGTGATCCAGCGTACTGGCGCCGAAGTTGAGGAAAAACACCTGCGGCTCGGGATCGGTCATCACCCGCGGGTTATCGTGCGCCGCCTGCAGCAGCACCTTTTTCACCTTGTCGAGATCGGAACCGTAGGCCACGCCCACCTTGATCAGCACGCGGGTGATGGTGTCGGACAGTGACCAGTTGATCAACCGTTCGGTGACGAACGCCTTGTTCGGAATGATGACCTCTTTGCGGTCGAAGTCGGTAATGGTGGTGGCGCGAATGCGGATCTTGCTGACCGAACCGGAGAAGGTGCCGATGGTGATGGTATCGCCGATACGGATCGGGCGTTCGAACAGAATGATCAGGCCAGAGACGAAGTTGGCGAAGATCTCCTGCAGGCCAAAGCCCAGCCCGACCGTCAGACCGGCGGCCAGCCATTGCAGTTTGTCCCAGGAAACGCCCAGCGATCCCAATGCGACCACCGCGCCCACGGCGGTGATCAGGTAAGTGAGCACGGTGGTGATGGCATAAGATGCCCCCTGCCTCAGCTGCAGCCGCGACAGCACCACCACCTCCAGCAAGCCTGGCAGGTTGCGGGTGAGCACGTAGGCGACGATCACCGCAGCAATCGCCACCATCATGTTGCCCAGCGTCACCGCCTGCGACACGCTGCTGCCTGCCACGGTGCTGGTGTAATGCCACAGCGTGATGCTGTCCAGGTAAGCGATGACCGTCACCAAATCTGACCAAATGGCGTAGAAGGCGCTGGCGAAAATGGCGAACAAAACCAGGGTGGTCAGGCGCAGCGACTGCTGGTTGATCTGGTCGAGCGCCAACGGCGGCTCTTCCACCACCGGCTCGCCGCCTTCGGCCCCCTCCTTCGCCACATTTTGCCGCCGCGCCAACGCACGCCGGTAGGCCAGACGCCGCGCCGCCACGCTCAGGCCGCGCAGCGCGGTCAGGTACACGATGTTCCACAGGAAGAACAGATACAGGCTGTCTATCCAGCGGCTGGCCAGCCGCAGCGTAGTATAGAAGTAGCCGGCGAACATCAACCCCAGCAGGATCAGCGGCGTGGCGGCGAGCGCGGTGACTACCACCAGCCGCACGGCATGCGAGCCCTTTTCACGCCAGCTGTCGCGGCACAGCGGGAACACCAGCACCGTGAGCAGCGCCAGCGTCAACATCACCACGATCTGGCCGATGACGTCTTCGACCAGACGCAGCGGCGCTTTCTCGCCCAATACCGACCAGAAGATCAGCGGCTGCAACGCCAGCCCCAGCCGCAGCGTCTGGCGGCGGTAATGCGCGCACAGATTAGCGCCGAAGTTGAAATGCCGCTCGGCGATGCCGCCCGGCTTCAGCATGCGATAGCTGAAACCGAATACCAGCCATGACAGCGCCAGCTGCTGCGACAGCGCCCAGATAAAGTCGCTGATGCCGAAATCCGCACGATACATCCAGAAACCGACGCCGAGCAGCAGCGCGGCGCCGGGCAGCACCTTCAGCAAGGTCAGCGCGATGGCCTTCGGCGTGTGCAGCTGGCCGTCGCGTTTAAGCTGCCCCACGTCATTGGCCAGCTTTTGCAGATGGCCATCGATCAGCCGGTAGCGCCAGCGCAATACGCCTATCGCCAGCAACATCGGGATCAGGAACACCAGCGCATTCAAACCGCCTTGCAATAGCTTGCCGCCGTCAAACTTGATATCGAGCCCGGCGAGCTGATCGCGCACCGCCTCCGGCATCGCCTTCAGCCACGCCAGATCGACCGGCTTGTTGCTGTTGACCCAGAAAATCTGCTGGGTCAGCGTATCCTGCAATGAACCGTAGACGCTGGTCAGCTGCTGCTGGTTGATCTGCAAATTGATCGACAGCGACAGCTGGTTACTGAGCTGCTTGTTCAACTGATCCAGCAACTCGCGGCGCATGTCGACGATCTCGTTCAACGCGTCGAGCACTTCCGGGCCGGCCTTTTCCTTGCTTTCGGCCACCAGCTGGTTGATGTAATCCTCACCCTTGAACAGATCGTCGCGTTGCTGATTGATATCGAACTGCTCCAGCCGCAGATCGGCGATGCGTGTGTCTATATCCGCCAGCAGCGTGCCCTGCGGCAGGCTTTGCTGCTGTTGATACAGAATGCGCGACAGCACCAGGCTGCCCTTCAGGACCTGGATCTGCTCTTTCAGGTTACGTTCCGCCTGCAGGCCGCGATCGAGCCAGTTTTTGACCCGAATATTTTGCTGGAACAGGGTGTTGCTCTCTTCGGTGGCGGCGATCAGCTGCTGACTCAGCTGGCGGTTGACGTCCAGCTGCTTGCTGACCAACTGATCGTGCTGGATATCAGTGGCATCTTCCGGGTTCTGCGCCTCTTTGGCGGTTTTTTCAGACAGCGTCAGGCGCTTGCTGTTGACAAGTTCCTGCAGCAGCTGCACCGACCGATCCAGCGCGTCGATATGCGCCGTGGTGTAATCGCGCTGTTTTTGCAGCAGATCTTGTAGCGTGGTGTTGGCTTCCAGGCTCTTGCGCTGCAGTTCCAGCTGCGCGTTAAGCAGCGCCTGCTCGGTGTTCAGCATCACCTGCTGGCTGTTGCGCAGTGAATCTTGCCCCGGCGTCTGACCGCTGAGCTGGCTGCGGATCTCCTGCAGGCGTTGCGAAGCGGCGTACATCGTGCTCTGCACCCGCTCGGGCTGCGTTTGCAGCGACACCAGTTGGCTGTTGTAAGTGGAGAGGCTCTCCTGCGCGCTTTGCAGCTCGTCGAGCGTCTGATACAGCCGGCTTTCCAGCTGGCGCAGCGACAGCGGCAACAGCGCGGCGCGCGCCGCCGCGTCGTCCCTCGGCCGTTTCAACGCATCCAGTTCGGCGGTGACCTGACTGAGCTTCGCCGGCGCCTGCTGCACCTGCTGTTTAAGCTGTGCAGCGTCCTGTCGGTTGCGCTCGATGGCATCCAGCAGCTCTAGCGTACGGGTTAAATCCTGTTGGGAGAGCTTTTCGACCGGCGTCAGGGCTTTTTGCTTGTTCAGCGTTTCCAGCTGGCTTTGCACTTCGCTACGCTGCGGCAGATCGCCGCTCAGCGCCGCCTGTGCCGGCAAGCAGCACGCAAAAATCAGGAAAAGGAGTGTCGCGGCGGCGATGCGCCGCCGGCATGCGCCGACAAACGTGAGCGGCGCCGGAGAAGGCAGAGTCAACCAGCGATGCATGATTTAGCTTCGGATCGGTAAAGAAGTCTGAAGATTATCACGATAGCCGGCGGGCAACGAACAACAAAAGCGTTGCCGGTGATGTCCCGTTGTCGCGAAATCAGAAAGTCAGCACTTTCTCCGCCGCCAGCGTCCACTGCGCCAGTTCGACCAGCGTGCCGATCGCTACGCCGTCCGCCAGCGGCAAGCGGCTAACGCCGCGCGCGTCGGCGCAGGTTTTGCACAGCTTAACCGGCACCTGCTGCGCGGTGAGGATCTCCAGCATCTGCTGCAGGTGATACCCTTCGTGCGGCTGCTGCCCGGCCAGCCCGGCCACCACCGCGTCGGACATCAGAAACAGCCGCAGATCGAGACTGCTCTGCTGCTCTTTCATGGCGATGGCCAACCGCAGCGCATTGAACAAGGATTCATGGCCATAGGCGGCACCATTGGCGATGAGAACGATGGATGACATGAAATCTCTCCTTATAAAGGAAGGCGGTCGGCGTCAGGCGTCGCCGCATCGGGTTTGAGGCGCAAGGTGGGGCAAAACTGCAGCATGTCCAAGAACGCGTCCACCAGCGCTTCGGCTTCGGCCCGCAGATCGAAACTTTCCGGCATAAACAGCCAGTTTTCCATCAGGCCGGTGATATAACCGTGCAAAATGATCGCCGCGCGGCGGGTGTGCAGATCGTCAGGGAGCTGATGCTGATGCATACAGTCGAGCAAGATGGCTTCAATACGTTCATAGCCGGCAAGATACAGCACCTTGCGCGAGTCCAGCAGCGGCACCATTTCACCGACAAATTCACACTTGTGAAAGATAATTTCCAGTAACGCTCGCCGACGGCAGTCTTCTACCGTAGACGTCAGAATGTAAATCAGAATTTCCTTGAGAACCCGCAGTGGATTATCGGGGAAATTTGCCCGATACTCTGTCGAGAGTTCGTCTATTTTCGGTTCAGTAGATTCCCAAACTTCATTAAACAGGTCTACCTTATTCTTGAAGTGCCAGTAAATTGCTCCACGCGTAACCCCGGCAGCGGTGGCAATATCTGTCAGTGACGTTGCGGCAACGCCACGTTCAGAGAATTCTCTCACCGCAGCGTCAAGAATTTGACGTCGGGTTTCTTGCGCCTGCTGTTTGGTTTTTCGTGCCATGGCATTGTTATTTGGGGGGAGTGTGATTTACATACATTCGCGAATGTATGTACCATAGCACGCACATATAATTAACGCAGCAATGGGTTTTAAAGCTTGTGATCCATTGATCATTTTGAAATCGGACACTTGAGGTTTTTCTATGAACAAAAACAGAGGGTTAACGCCTCTGGCGGCCGTTCTGATGCTTTCAGGCAGCTTAGTGCTAACAGGATGTAACGATAAAGAAACCCAACAGCAAGGCGCCCACCAGCAGGCTCCTGAAGTGGGCGTGGTGACCTTGAAGGCCGAGCCTCTCAACATCACTACCGATCTTCCTGGCCGTACCGCTGCGTATCGTATCGCCGAAGTTCGCCCTCAGGTCAGCGGCATCATCCTGAAGCGCAATTTCGTTGAAGGCAGCGATATCAAGGCCGGGACGTCCCTGTACCAAATCGATCCCGCAACCTATCAGGCCAGCTACGACAGCGCAAAAGGCGATTTGGCCAAAGCGCAGGCCAGCGCTTCCATCGCGCGCGTGACGGTAAACCGCTACAAGCCATTGCTGGGTACCAGCTACATCAGTAAGCAGGACTATGACAACGCCGTTTCTACGCTGCAGCAGGCGGATGCCGCCGTCGTGGCCGCCAAGGCCGCCGTGGAAACCGCGCGTATCAACCTGGCGTACACCAAGGTGACCTCCCCGATCTCCGGCCGCATCGGCAAATCCGCCGTGACCGAAGGCGCGCTGGTCAGCAACGGCCAGGCGACCGCCCTGTCCACCGTGCAGCAGCTGGATCCGATGTATGTCGACGTCACCCAGTCGAGCACCGACTTCCTGCGCCTGAAGCAAGAACTGGCCAGCGGCGCGCTGAAGCAGGAAAACGGCAAGGCCAAGGTGAAACTGATGCTGGAAAACGGCGCTGAATACGCGCAGGAAGGCACGCTGGAATTCTCTGACGTCACCGTCGATGAAACCACCGGCTCCATCACCATTCGCGCCCTGTTCCCTAACCCGAACGATACGCTGTTGCCGGGCATGTTCGTGCGCGCCCGTCTGGACGAAGGCGTGCGCAGCGATGCGCTGCTGGTGCCTCAGCAAGGCGTTACCCGTAACCCACGCGGCGACGCGACGGCGTTGGTGGTAGGGGCAGACGACAAAGTTGAGCTGCGTACGCTGAAGGCAGACCAGGCGATTGGCGACAAATGGCTGGTTACCGATGGCCTGAAAGCCGGCGATCGCGTGATCGTCTCCGGCCTGATGAAAGTGCGTCCGGGCGCGCAGGTAAAAGTGCAGGAAGTTGACACTCAGGCGCAAAAACAGCCGCAGTCTGAAGCGCAGAAGTCATAAAAAGGAGCCTGTAATACATGGCTAAGTTCTTTATAGATCGCCCAATTTTCGCCTGGGTAATCGCCATCATCGTCATGTTGGCGGGGGTGCTTGCAATAATGAAACTGCCAATCGCGCAGTATCCTACTATTGCACCGCCGGCGGTAAGTATTTCCGCCAACTACCCGGGCGCAGATGCCAAAACGGTGCAGGATACCGTCACGCAGATTATCGAACAGAACATGAACGGTATCGATAACCTGATGTACATGTCCTCCACCAGTGATTCCTCTGGTAGCGTCACCATTACCCTGACGTTTGAATCCGGCACCGATCCTGACATCGCGCAGGTTCAGGTCCAGAACAAACTGTCGTTGGCCACCCCGCTGCTGCCGCAAGAAGTTCAGCAACAGGGCCTGAAAGTAGAAAAATCCAGCAGCAGCTTCCTGATGGTGGCCGGCTTCGTTTCCGACGATCCGAACATGACTCAGGACGATATTGCGGACTACGTGGCGTCCAACATCAAGGACCCGATCAGCCGTTCGTCCGGCGTGGGTGAAGTGCAGCTGTTCGGTGCCCAGTACGCGATGCGTATCTGGCTGGATCCGAACAAGCTGAACAACTACCAGCTGACGACCACTGACGTGACCTCCGCCATCACCGAGCAGAACAACCAGATCGCCGCAGGGCAACTGGGCGGCCTGCCGCCGGTGCCGGGGCAACAGTTGAACGCCTCGATCATCGCGCAGACCCGTCTGACTTCGCCGGAAGAGTTTGGCAAGATCCTGCTGAAAGTGAATACCGACGGTTCCCAGGTTCGCCTGCGCGACGTCGCTCATATCGAGCGCGGCGCGGAAAGCTACGCCGTTACCGCTCGCTATAACGGCAAGCCTGCCGCCGGTCTGGGTATCAAACTGGCTACCGGCGCCAACGCCCTGAACACCGCCAAAGGTGTGAAAGACGAGTTGGCGAAGATGGCGCCATTCTTCCCGCAAGGGATGAAAGTGGTTTATCCGTACGACACCACCCCGTTCGTTAAGATCTCCATCAACGAAGTGGTGAAAACGCTGATCGAAGCCATCATCCTGGTGTTCCTGGTGATGTATCTGTTCCTGCAGAACTTCCGCGCGACGCTGATCCCAACCATCGCGGTGCCGGTGGTACTGCTGGGGACCTTTGCTATCCTCGCGGCGTTCGGCTTCTCGATAAACACCCTGACGATGTTCGGCATGGTGTTGGCGATCGGCCTGCTGGTGGATGACGCCATCGTGGTGGTAGAAAACGTCGAGCGCGTCATGGCCGAAGAGGGGCTGCCGCCGAAAGAAGCTACCCGTAAATCGATGGGCCAGATTCAGGGCGCGCTGGTGGGTATCGCCATGGTGCTGTCGGCGGTATTCGTGCCGATGGCATTCTTCGGCGGTTCAACCGGTGCCATCTATCGCCAGTTCTCGATCACCATCGTGTCCGCGATGGCGCTGTCGGTGCTGGTGGCCTTGATCCTGACGCCGGCGCTGTGCGCCACCCTGCTCAAACCGATCCCGAAAGGCGATCACGGGGTTAAAACAGGCTTCTTCGGCTGGTTTAACCGCATGTTCGAGAAGAGCACGCATCACTATACCGACAGCGTGGGCAACATCCTGCGCAGCACCGGTCGCTATCTGATCATCTACCTGCTGATCGTGGTTGGCATGGGCCTGCTGTTCCTGCGCCTGCCCTCCTCGTTCCTGCCGGACGAAGATCAGGGCATCCTGTTGACCATGGTGCAGTTGCCTGCCGGTGCCACCGAGTCCCGGACCAACAAGGTGTTGGAAGAAGTCTCCGACTACTTCCTGAACAAGGAAAAGGACAACGTAGTTTCGGTGTTTACCGTCGCGGGCTTCGGCTTCAACGGTAACGGCCAGAACAACGGCCTGGCATTCGTCAGCCTGAAAGACTGGGGCGAGCGTCCTGGGGCCGGGAACAAGGTCGAGGCGATCGCCGGTCGCGCCATGGGCGCGTTCTCGCAGATTAAAGAAGGCCTGGTGTTCCCGTTCAACCTGCCGGCGATTATCGAACTCGGTACCGCAACCGGCTTCGACTTCGAGCTGATTGACCAGGGCGGCCTGGGGCACGAAAAACTGACCGAAGCGCGTAACCAGCTGTTGGGCATGGTTGCTCAACATCCGGACGTGCTGGTGGGCGTGCGCCCGAACGGCCTGGAAGATACGCCGCAGTTCAAACTGATCGTCGATCAGGAAAAAGCCAAGGCGCTGGGCGTCAGCATCACCACCATCAACAGCACGCTGAGCACCGCCCTGGGTGGTTCGTACGTCAACGACTTCATCGACCGCGGCCGTGTGAAGAAAGTGTACGTACAGGCCGAGGCGCCGTTCCGTATGCTGCCGGAAGACATCAACAAGTGGTACGTGCGCGGCACGAGCGGCCAGATGGTGCCATTCTCCGCCTTCTCTTCGGCGAAATGGGAATACGGCTCACCGCGTCTGGAACGCTATAACGGCTTGCCGTCGATGGAGATTCTGGGCCAGGCCGCACCGGGCAAGAGTACCGGTGAAGCGATGAACCTGATGGAACAGCTGGCGTCCAAACTGCCAAGCGGCATCGGTTACGACTGGACCGGCATGTCCTATCAGGAACGTCTGTCGGGCAACCAGGCGCCGGCGCTGTACGCCATCTCGATTTTGGTGGTGTTCCTGTGTCTGGCGGCGCTGTATGAAAGCTGGTCAGTGCCGTTCTCGGTCATGCTGGTATTGCCGCTGGGGGTTATCGGTGCGTTGCTGGCCGCGACGATGCGCGGCATGAACAACGACGTTTACTTCCAGGTGGGGCTGCTGACCACCATAGGCCTGTCGGCGAAGAACGCCATCCTGATCGTGGAATTCGCCAAAGACCTGATGGAGAAAGAAGGCAAAGGCCTGATCGAAGCGACGTTGGAAGCGGTGCGTATGCGTCTGCGCCCAATCCTGATGACGTCCCTGGCCTTCATCCTCGGGGTTCTGCCGCTGGTTATCAGCAGCGGTGCAGGCTCCGGCGCACAGAACGCGGTAGGTACCGGCGTAATGGGCGGGATGATCACCGCTACCGTCTTGGCGATCTTCTTCGTACCGGTGTTCTTCGTAGTGGTTCGTCGCCGCTTCAGCAAGAAGAACGAGGACCTTGAACACAGCCATCCGGTAGAGCACCACTGATCGCTCAGTGATGTGAGCTCCACCCGATAATCGAAAAGGCCGCGCATGCGGCCTTTTTCTTTTGCTTCAGTTGTTTAATGCAAACCGTTCTCATTAATTTACTCGTGGGTGCAATTTACGCTTGATCGTGATGCCAGGTCGGCGCATAATTATTGTTATAGTATAACATTACACGAGAGAGCCATTATGAAACCCGGCATCCATCCCGATTACCGTACCGTGGTCTTCCACGACGTCAGCGCCAATGCCTACTTCAAAGTGGGATCGACCATCAAAACCGATCGCACTATCGAACTGGACGGCGAAAGCTGGCCTTATGTCACCCTCGACGTCTCTTCCGCTTCGCATCCGTATTACACCGGCAAGCAGAAAGACTATTCCAAAGAAGGCAGCACGGCGCGCTTCCAGCAGCGCTTTGGCCGCTTTATCGGCAATAAGTAACAAGGAATTCCCATGCAGGTATTGAGTTCATTGCGTTCGGCGAAAAATCGCCACCCGGATTGCAAAATCGTGCGTCGTCGTGGCCGCATCTATGTGATCTGTAAAAGCAATCCGCGATTCAAAGCGGTACAGGGACGTAAGAAAAAGCGTTAACTCCCAGTGTCATCTGTCGCAAAGCCCCGTTGCTGCTCAACGGGGCTTTTTTTATGGCGAGAAAGTGCCTGCAAGCTGTCCCCCGCCGGCAGGCGGGGGACAGAGATTACTTCATGCTGCTCAGCAGCACATCGACATTGTGCTTAAACGCCTGCTCATAGGTCGCCGCCGGGCCGTTCGCGCGGGAGAGCGCTTCTGGATACAGCTCGCCGCCCGCCTTGGCGCCGGTGGCGGCGGCAATCTGTTTCACCAGCCGCGGATCGGTCTGGTTTTCGATAAAGTAAGCGTTAACCTTTTCCTGTTTGATCTGCTTAATCAGGCCCGCCACGTCGCTGGCGCTGGCTTCTGCTTCGGTGGAAAATCCGACCGGGGCAAGGAAGGTGACGCCGTACTCTTGTCCAAAGTAGCCAAAAGCATCATGACTGGTCAGTACCTTACGTTTCTGTGGCGGCACTGCAGCGAACTGGGTTTTGGCCCACAGATCCAGTTTTTGCAGCTGCTGAATGTATTCGGCTCCGCGCTGGCGAAAATAGTTGGCATCCTCGGGATCGGCGGCAATCAGGGCGTTCATCACATTGGTGGCGTACTGCACACCGTTTTTCATGCTGTTCCAGGCGTGGGGATCGGTAATCGGTTTGCCGTCTTCTTCCATCTGGCGGGTGCTGATGCCCTGTGAAGCAGTGATCACCTGCCCTTTATAACCCGAAGCGCTGACCAGGCGATCGATCCACCCTTCCAGCCCCAAGCCGCTGACGAACACCACATCAGCCTGAGCCAGCTTTTTGCCGTCCTGCGGCGAAGGCTCGAAGCTGTGCGGATCGCCATCCGGCCCCACCAGCGTGCTGACCTTGACGTGATCGCCTCCCACCTGTTTGACGATATCGCCAAGAATGGAAAAGCTGGCGACGGCGTCAACGGTCTTCGCCATCGCCCACGGACTGGCCAGCAGAGCAGCAACTGCCAGCGATATAGGTAAACGTTTCATACTTTCTCCTTGCAAATGGCACTTCTCAACGGCGCGCGAAAGCGTAAATGCCTCCGCGCGTTCCAAACAGGATCGAGACGAAAAAGATAACGCTGGCGCTGAGCACGATCGCCGGGCCGGCAGGCAGCAAAGCGTAATAAGACCACACCAGCCCCATCACGCTGGAAAGCGCGCCGATGCCCATCGCCGTCGCCAGCGTCTGCGGCAGATTGCGCGCCCAGAAGCGCGCGCTGGCGGCGGGCAGCATCATCAGCCCCACCGACATCAGGGTGCCGAGGATCTGGAATCCCGCCACCAGATTGACCACCACCAGCGCCAGAAACAGGCCGTGGATCAACGCCAATCGGCGCGGCGCGTTGACGCGCAGGAAAGTCACGTCGAAGGATTCGATCACCAGCGCGCGGTACAGTGCCGCCAGCGCCAGCAGCGAAACCGAGGCGATCCCACCGACCATCAGCATGGCCCGTGCATCCACCGCCAGAATCGAACCAAACAACACGTGCAGCAGATCCACGCTGGAACCGCGCAGCGAAACCAGCGTAACCCCCAGCGCCAACGAGCCCAGATAGAACCCGGCAAAACTGGCATCCTCTTTCAGCGGCGTGCGGCGGCTCACCAGACCGGACAACATCGCCACCGCCAGCCCGGCGATAAAGCCACCCACGCCCATCGCCACCAGAGACATGCCGGAGATCAGATAGCCGATCGCCGCCCCCGGCAACACCGCGTGGGACAACGCATCTCCCACCAGGCTCATGCGGCGCAGCAGCAGAAACACGCCTAGCGGGGCTGCGCTGAGCGACAACGCCAGGCACGCCATGAGCGCGCGGCGCATAAAACCGAAAGAGAGGAAAGGATCGATAAGCCCATGCCACAACATCATGGGGCCACCGCCCGCAGCTCAGGCTGCCGTTCGGCGACGTAATACTTCGGCACCTGTTCCAACACACGCTCGGCTGCCCCCCAATGACACGCCTGCGGGGTCAACAGCAGTACCTGTGGAAAATGCTCGGCGACCATCGACATATCATGCAGCACGGCGATCACCGTTTTCCCCTGCCGATGCAGTTGCGCAATCACCTGAAGGAGAATCTGCGTGGTGGTGCTATCGATGCCGGTAAAAGGCTCATCCAACAGGATCAGCGGCGCCTGTTGGACCAACAGGCGCGCAAACAACACTCGCTGCAGCTGGCCGCCGGACAGCTCGCCCACCGGGCTGCGCGCGAGCGCACTCATGCCAACGCTCGCCAACGCATCATTGACCTGGCTCACCGCACGCTTGTTCATGCCGCCGAACATGCCGCTTTGCGGCCAACACCCCATCGCCACCAGATCGCTCACCGCAATGGGAAATTGCCGATCCAACTCCGCCTGTTGCGGTAGATAAGCCCTGCGCGGTGGCTTTCCACCGCTAAAATTCAGGCTGCCATCCAATGGCGGCAACAATCCGGCGAAAGTTTTCAACAGCGTCGATTTGCCTGCCCCGTTGACGCCCACCACCGCGGTTAACGATCCGGCGGTAAACTGCCCGCTCAGCGGCGGAAAAAGCGGCGTGGCCCCATAGCCTATCGCCAACTGACGCAAAGTGATCATGGCAGCGACACCGCCCAAAAGATGCCGAGCCACAGCAGGGCCAACAGTACAACGGCACCCGCACAGCGCACGGCGGCGGAGGCAGTAAACAATGAATTCAGTGACGACGCAGCGTTATGTTGTGAAGTGGGAGTCAAAGTCGTGACCAGTGCGATGGAATTATAGTTACAATATAACATCACAATAACTGCAGTGTCTCAATCCCTGCCTTGCCAATAATGCAACGGAACGTAACAGAGCTCGCACGGCGGCCCTTCCACCGCCATCCCCCTTATCAACCTCAGGGATATTCCCGTTCGACGCAAATGTTAGCGGAAGGTGAAAAACAGCAGTAAATCGAAAAATTTACCGGCGCGAGTGGAAAAGGAGTAAGATAAGCGGATAACATTGTTGTTGGCCGAGATTAATGCTTGTTACCCTTGCCTGTAACCTGGAAGTCAACGCACTTTCTGTAAAAAAATTAAAGAAAGTGATTAATGACAATATTGCGGAGTTAGTGCCGACGCTGACCAGTGGACTCAGTTTTTATTCTGAAAGCGCACGCTATGCCGAGGATTCATTAGAAATACTTGATATAGTGCAACAAGGTGACAGCGATTATTCAATGAGTTATCGCTATAAGTGGGGCATTTTTAATGCCTGTCTGGATATCAATAGCGAAGATACCATCAATGATAGCGCCCGGTTCCAAGTGACCGAGCAGGGTTTAATCTTCGACATCATTGATAACTCACGCCCATCAACTGCGGATGAATTGTAAGTTTACGTAATAACTACAGGCCAAACGCGAAAAAATGATTTATATTCATTTTACGGGAAGTTTATTTAACCACCGTTAAGCTGCCTCCGTTCATGATGTAAATCAGCTTACTCACATAGTGTTATCACACCGCAATTAAGACTTACGGAGGGGATGATATGGATGAGTATTCGCCTAAGCGACACGACATTGCTCAGCTCAAATTCTTGTGCGAAAATTTGTATGATGAAGGTATCGCTACCCTGGGTGACAGCCACCACGGGTGGGTCAACGATCCGACATCCTCCGTCAACCTGCAGCTTAATGAGTTGATCGAACATATCGCTTCGTTTGTGATGAGTTATAAAATTAAATACATGGACGAATCCGACCTGTCGGAGTTAGTCGAAGAATATCTCGACGATACCTATACGCTATTCAGCAGCTACGGTATCAATGATTCCGACCTGCGCCGCTGGCAAAAAACCAAGGCGAGATTATTCAGAATGTTCTCAGGAGAGGACATCTGTACGACAATGAAAACTTAGGGGATAATTATTCCCGAGCTATTTTACGGTTATTAAACTAAAAGGCCATCATGACTAAAACCGACTATCTGATGCGTTTACGTAAATGCACCACGATTGATACTCTCGAACGTGTTATTGAGAAAAATAAGTACGAACTTTCCGATGATGAACTGGAGCTGTTTTACTCAGCTGCCGATCACCGTCTGGCGGAGCTCACCATGAACAAACTGTATGACAAAATCCCCACCTCCGTTTGGAAATATGTCAGATAATCAGCCCCCAACGCGTTGAGCCGATGTCTTTATCGGCTTCAATGTCCAAGTTGAATACGTATTTTTCCTATTGACAGTGAAATTTCATTTGCGTTCCCCTCTCAATAATAATGAGTGTAAAAAATTCTCTTTAAAATCGAGATAAGTTACCTCACCGCGCCTCATTAGCCACTAATGCATTATCCAGAAAATTGATAGCAGGCAGTAAAGACGGGTTTTGTCACTCTCTCTGACGGCAGAAACGGGTAATCGTTGAGTGGGATGTGAGTAGCGAAAACACGGATTGGGAAGGCCCAAATGGGTGGGGACCCTGCCAGCTACATCCCGGCACACACGTCACCTGCTGCGGCTGCTTCCTTCCGGACCTGACCGAGTTCACAAGTTAGTGTTGCGGGAGAACCAACAGGGCCCCCATTGACGGCTTCTGTACTCTGAAGCGGTGGGCATTATCGGCGATGCCCCATCAAATAGCAAGCCAACCGGGACCAACCGCTGTTTTCTTGCCCACCTGCATTGTGGCACACTCTTCGCCTGGGTTTTGACTCGCGCAGGAACAGCAACATGCAACCAGAAGACGCTTCTTTCAGCCAGCGGGTATTCCATATCGTGGCCGCTATCCCGTACGGGAAAGTCACCACCTACGGCGAAGTCGCCCGGCTGGCCGGTTCGCCACGTGCCGCACGCCAGGTTGGCGGCGTGCTGCGGCGTTTGCCGGAAGGCAGCACGCTGCCCTGGCACCGGGTGATCAACCGCCACGGGCAGATCTCGCAGCAGGGGGAGGATTTTCAACGGCAACGGCAAGCATTGCTGGCGGAGGGAATTATTTTCGGCCCGCACAGCACGGTCGACTTCGATCGTTATGGCTGGCGCTGGTAAAACAAAACAGCCTTTGGCCGAAGCGCAAAGGCTGTTGATTTGGTCTTGCTGTACCGCAGTATGATTACTGCATAGCGGTTGGCGCAGCCTGAATCGGCACACCCTGAACCGGAACCAGCAGCAGATCGGCACGAGTACCGTTGCGATTAACCACTTCCTGGATGGTGTCGGTAATAAACATCAGTCGCCCGTTGACCGTCACCGCCGCACTCAGAATGATACGCGCATTCGGTTGGATGTCGGACGGGTTGTACGGCAGCGTAAAGCTGAACGGCGCCTGTTGGCCTTCAGTACGTACCGCGCGCTGTGCAATCACTTTGGACGGCGCATCCGCCAGCGAGGCGTCAGAGAGGGTGACCGTCAGTACGGCGTCCGGCGGCAGCGCAATGCGCTGACGTATATTAACCGAACCTGTCACCGCCGGGCCCTGAATCTGCGTTTGCGCAGCCGCCGGGTTACCGGCCGCCTGTGTAGGCACATCAGCACTCTTTTGCGCGCATCCTGCCAGCGTGATCGTCAGTGCCGCGGCACCGCCTACGATTTGCCAGAGTTTCATGGATCGGTCTCCTTTTTTATTATCAACATGTTGGTGGCTTTCACCACCGCACCTATTAAACTTAGCACAAAACACTGATAAATCCACTTTGCTCCGCCTATTAATCACTTAGCCTGGCCAAAGCGCCCACGATTAAGAGCATTCTCATCGCCCCCTTAACGCAAGATGTTGACGCCGCGCCGTGATATTCCGCACACTGCGCAAAATGATTATTAGAAAGGTAACAACTTTATGAGCCAGGCATTGCAAAACCTCCTTGATCTGCTGGATCTGGAGAAAATCGAAGAAGGGCTGTTCCGCGGCCAGAGTGAGGATTTGGGGCTTCGCCAGGTATTCGGCGGCCAGGTTGTAGGCCAGGCGCTGTATGCCGCCAAACAGACGGTGCCGGACGAACGCAGCGTGCATTCGTTCCACAGCTACTTCCTGCGCCCGGGCGACAGCGGCAAACCTATCGTTTACGACGTAGAAACCTTGCGCGACGGCAACAGCTTCAGCGCACGCCGCGTCAGTGCCATCCAACATGGCAAACCTATCTTCTATATGACCGCCTCCTTCCAAAGCCCGGAAGAGGGTTTTGAGCACCAAAACCTGATGCCGGATGTACCGCCGCCGGAAGGACTGCTGTCTGAATCAGAGATCGCCCAGAAGCTGGCGCACATGCTGCCGGAAAAAGTGCGCGAGAAATTTATCGGCCAGAAGCCGATCGAAATGCGCCCGGTAAAATTCCACAACCCGCTGAAAGGCAGCGTGGAAGAACCGTACCGCTACGTATGGTTTCGCGCCAACGGCAGCATGCCGGACGACCAACGCATCCACCAATACCTGCTGGGCTACGCGTCGGACTTTAACTTCCTGCCAACGGCGTTGCAGCCGCACGGCGTCGGCTTCCTCGAGCCGGGCATGCAGGTGGCCACCATTGACCACTCAATGTGGTTCCACCGTCCGTTCCGCATGGATGACTGGCTGCTGTACGCGGTGGAGAGCTCCTCCGCTTCCGGCGCTCGTGGCTTTGTACGCGGCCAGATCTACACCCGCGACGGCGTATTGGTCGCCACCACCGTGCAGGAAGGGGTGATTCGCCAACGCGACGCCTGAGCCGCCACATAACGAAAGGGGCGATGTTTCCATCGCCCCTCTTTTAGCTTCATCATTATTTTAGTCTTTAGCGCACTGCCCTGCTTCGAGTCTTATTGGTTGTAGGCGCTCTCACCGTGGCTGTTGACATCCAGCCCCTCGCGCTCCTGCTCTTCCGGCACTCTCAGGCCCACCATGGCGCCCGCGATCTTAAAGGCGATAAAAGCGGCGACGCTCGACCACACCAGCGTGATCAGCACGCTCACCAGCTGGATCCAGACCTGATGGCCCATCGTCACCCCTTCGGCATAGCCGGTACCGCCCAGTGAAGAAGCGGTGAACACGCCGGTCAGCAGACAGCCGACGATGCCGCACACCCCGTGCACGCCGAACACGTCGCAGGTGTCGTCCACCTTCAGCCATTTCTTCAGCGTCACGACGCCCCACAGGCCGGCGACGCCGCCCACCAGGCCAATGATCAACGCTCCACCCACGCCCACGGTGCCCGCCGCCGGCGTGACCGCAACCAGCCCGGCGATCATGCCGGAGCAAGCGCCCAGCAGCGAAGGCTTGCCACGCAGCACCCATTCCGCGAAGGTCCAGGAGAGAATGGCACCCGCTGTGGCAACCACGGTGTTGAGGAATGCCAAGGCAGCAATGCCGTTGGCCGCGCTGGCGGAGCCGGCGTTGAAGCCGAACCAGCCGATATACAGGATGGACGCCCCGGTAAACACCATCGGCAGGTTGTGCGGTTTGAAGGCCTCTTTACCGAAACCTGCACGCTTGCCGATCAGGTAGGCGCCGATCAGCCCGGCGCTGGCAGCGTTGATGTGTACCACGGTGCCGCCGGCGAAGTCCAATGCGCCGTCAGTGGCCAGGTAGCCACCGCCCCACACCATGTGTGCGATCGGCAGATAAGACAGCGTGAACCACACAATCGCGAAGATCAGCACCGCCGAGAAGCGAATGCGTTCGGCGAAGCCCCCCACCACCAGCGCCACAGTGATACAAGCGAAGGACGCCTGGAAAGCGACGTGGATCATCTGGCTGATGCTGCCGGTGACGCTGTCGATGCCGATGCCTTTCAGCATCACCGTCTCGAATCCGCCGAACACCGCATTGCCCTCGCTGAACGCCAGGCTGTAGCCATACAGCACCCACAGCACACAGACCAGCGCGAAGGTGACGGTGACCTGCGTCAGCATCGACAGCACGTTTTTGCCGCGCAGCAGGCCGCCGTAAAACAGCGCGATGCCCGGCAGCGTCATGAACAGCACCAACGCGGTGCAGATCATCATAAAGGCGTTGTCGGCCTTATCAGCGACCGCCGGGGCGGCCAGGGCCAAAGAAGGAACCAGGGTTACCGAACTCAGGCCCAACATGGATAACAGTCTTTTCATTATCAATCCATCCCCATCACTTAACTGAGTTCGTGGTTACAGTGCCGATTCGTCGGTTTCGCCGGTGCGAATGCGGATCACACGTTGCAACTCGGCAACGAAAATTTTGCCGTCGCCAATTTTGCCGGTGTAGGCGGCTTTGCTAATCACATCAACCACTTCATCCAACTGATCGTCGGCGATGGCGATATCGATTTTGACCTTGGGCAGGAAGTTGACGTTATATTCGGCGCCGCGATACAGCTCGGCGTGCCCCTTCTGGCGGCCAAAGCCCTTCACTTCGGTTACGGTCAACCCCTGAATGCCCACGGAGGACAGAGCCTCGCGCACGTCCTCCAGCTTGAACGGTTTGATTACCACGGTCACCAGCTTCATATTGCCCCTCCACGAATTAAGCCCAAACTCACCCCTGGTACGCCTCATATGTAGCAAGGCCTGTGCCAGATTTGATTTTGCATGACGATTCAGCGGATTAGCGGGAACGCGGGTGTCATCAGGCCGCGGCGCCATACCGACACCCTGAATTGATTAAATATCGCGCACTGATTTGGTGCGCATCGCGTCGAAAAAGTGCAGAAAGGGGGCATGGCGCAGGCGGGTTGCCTGCTTGTGGTGCGTGGGAAAAAAAGAAGGGCCGCGATCGCGGCCCATGCTCAGGCGGGTTGGCTCTCTTCGCGTACCGCTTCCGCCAACTGCTCGCCCGCCAGCTGCAGCTGGTACATCTGGTAGTAGCGCCCCTGCTGCGCCAGCAGCTGCTGATGGTTGCCCTGCTCTACCGCCTGGCCGCGATGCAGCACCAGGATGGAATCGGCATCGACGATGGTCGACAGCCGGTGGGCGATCACCACCAGCGTGGTGTGCTCGCGGATCGCACGCAGCGCGCGCTGGATCGCCTGTTCGGTGCCCGAGTCGATATTGGCGGTCGCCTCGTCGAGGATCAGGATCTGCGGCGCCTGCACCAAGACCCGCGCCATCGCCAGCAGCTGTTTCTGCCCAACAGACAGGTTATTGCCCTGCTCCCCCAGCCGGGTCTGAATACCCTGCGGGAAGCCGCGCACCAGACTCGCCAGCTGCACCGTTTCCAGCGCCCGCCACACGGCGTCTTCCTCGATGTTGCGCCCCAGTGTGACGTTAGCCAGCACCGAATCGGCGATCACCACCGGATCCTGTTGCACCATCGCCACGCCCTGGCGCAGCGTGCGGTGCGACAGGCTGGAGATCGGGCGACCATCGAGGCGCACCTCCCCCTCGCTGACCGGGTAATACCCCATCAGCAGGTTGGCCAGCGTGCTCTTGCCGCTGCCGGTATGCCCGACCAGCGCCACGAAGCCACGCGAAGGCACCGCCAGCGAAATGTGCTGCAGTACCTTTTTGTCCGCGCGGTAAGCGAAGCTCAGATCGGTGATGTCGATGCGGCCACCGGCCAGCGGACGATCGTCGGCGCCGTAGCTCTGTTGGCTGCGATCCATCAGCTCGAAAATGCGTTCGCCGGCCACCACCGCCTGCTGCAAGATCGACTGCTGCGAAGTCAGCTCAATCAGCGGTTCGTTCAGGCGCCCAAGGTAGTTAATGAAAGCGTAAAGCACGCCGACGCCAATCACGCCTTCGCCGCTGAAGCCGAACAGCATCAGCAGCCCGCACAGCACCAGCGCCGAAAACAGGCTGAGCAGCGGTCGCAGCAGGAAACCGTCGAGCCGCAGGGTCTGCATGCGCGCCAGATAGTGCGACTGGCTGGCGGCGCTCATGCGTTCGCCGAAGCGCACCTGCTGGCGGAACTGCTGAATCACGCCCATGCCGTTGATCACTTCGTTGAAACCGTCGTTGATGTCCGCCAGATAGCTGCGCACCCGGCGCACGATCGGCGTGCTGTAGTATTGATAGATGCCCATCACCACAAATACCGCCGGGAAGATGCAGACCGCCACCAGCGCCATGCGCCAGTCGAGGCTGAACATTGCCACCAGCATGGCGCCGATCAGCGCGGCGCTTTTCAGCACCGTGGAGACCACCATCACGTACAGATCCTTGATCACCTCTGTGTCGTTGGTGACGCGCGAGATCAATTGCCCGACCGGCTGCGTGTCGAAGGCGCTGAGCGGTTGGCGCAGCGCGGCGTCCATCACGTCGGTGCGCAGCCGCTGTACCACTCCCACTGCCACTTGGTTGAACAGCAGCGCCTGGAAGTAGTGCAGCGCCGCCGCCAGCAGCTCCAGCAGAATGTAAGCCGCCGCCAGCCCGCCGACGATCATTAGCGGCAGCTGCCCTTTGGCGACGTAGTTATCAATAAAATAGCTCACCAGGATCGGCCCGGCGACTTCCGCCGCCGCCGCGATCCACAGCATCAGCACCGCCAGCCCCAGCGGTTTGCGGTACGGCGAGCCATAGGCCAGCAGCCGCTTCAGCGTCGGCCACAGCTTTTGCACTTTATTCATCGGCCAACGCCTCCTCGCTGTTTTCCGGCGCTTCGTCCAGCGCCGCTTCCAGCTGCTGATAACGGTACATATCGCGATACCAGCCCGGCTGCGCCGCCAGCGCCGCCGGATCGCCGCGCTGCGCTACGCCGCCGTGCTGCATCACCAGGATCTCGCTGGCTTCGGTCAAGGCCGACAGCCGGTGCGCGCTGATGATCACCGTGCGGTCTTGCCCCCAGCTGCGCAGGTTGTGCAGGATTTGGTGCTCGGTACGGCCGTCCACCGCCGACAGCGCGTCGTCGAGGATCAGGATCTCCGCATCCAGCAGCAGCGCACGCGCAATGGAGATGCGCTGTTTCTGCCCGCCCGACAGCATCACGCCGCGTTCGCCCACCTCGGTGTCATAGCCCTGTGGCAGCCGCAGAATGTCCTCATGGACGCTGGCCAACCGCGCCGCCTGTTCGATCTGCGCCTGCGTCGCTCCCGGATGGCCCAGCGCGATGTTGTTCGCCACGGTATCGGAGAACAGGAACGGCGTCTGGCTCACCACCGACAACCGCGATCGCCAGTCGTCGAGTTTGACCTGCGGCAACGGCAGACCGTGATAACGTATCTGCCCTTGGTCGACGTCGAACTGGCGCTGGATCAGCGACAACAGCGTCGACTTGCCGGCGCCGGTCGGCCCGCACAGCCCCAGCATCTGCCCCGGCTTTAGCGTCAGCGCCACGTCATGCAGCGCAGGGTGTGGATTTTCCGGATAGTGGAACGCGCGAATATCCACGTCCAGCACGCCGCGCCCGGCCGGCAACGCCTGCGGGCCGTCCTGCACCGCCGGCGCCTCATCGAGCAGGCTGCGGATGCGGCTGTAGGCCGCGCTGCCGCGCTCGACGATATTGAACATCCAGGCCAACGCCAGCATCGGCCAGATCATCAGGCCGAGGTACATCACAAAGCTGGTCAGTTGCCCGAGCGTCAGCGAACCGTTCACCACCATCCAGCTGCCGCCGCCGATGGCCAGCAGGTTAGAGGCGCCGATGGCGATATAAATGGTCGGATCGAAGCGCGCATCTACCCGCGCCACGTGCATGTTCTTGGCGCCGGTCTGCGCCGCTACTTCGGCGAAGCGGTTGGATTGATGATCCTCCAGACCAAAGGCCTTGATCATGCGGATGCTGGTCATGCTTTCCTGCGCCTGATCGTTCAGGCTGGAAAACGCCGCCTGCGCTGATTTAAAGCGCTGGTGTAGCTGGTCGCCGTAATACTTGATGGCGATCGCCATCAGCGGCATCGGGATCAACGCCAGCACCGTCAGCTGCCAGCTGATTTGGGTGCTCATCACCACCAGCACCACCAACCCCATCACCAGCGAATCCACCAGCGTCAGCACGCCTTCGCCGGCGGCGAACACCACGCGATCCACGTCGTTGGTGGCGCGCGCCATCAGATCGCCGGTACGATGGCGCAGGTAAAACGCCGGGTTTTGCCGGCTGAGCTGGCGGTAAAAGTTTTCGCGCAGCTCGACCGCCAACTGGTAAGACGCGCCGAACAGCAATACCCGCCACACATAGCGCAGCAGGTAAACGACGATCGCAGTGCCGATCATCAGCCCGAGCCAAGCCATCAGCACGCCCGTAGACATTTGTTTTTCGGTGACGCCGTCCACGATGATGCCGACCAGCTTAGGCGGCAGCAGTTGCAGGATGGCGATGACGATCAGCAATACCACCGCCCCGAGGTAGCGGCGCCACTCACGGCGGAAATACCAGCCGATTTGTGCAAATAATCTCACGCAGTTTGATTCCAGGGTTTTATGGGATTTGTCTCTTTTTCTGCTTCAGCAGAGCAGGATACCACCGTTGAGCCGCCCGTCTGGTGAACTTTTCACTCCGGCACCGGCAGCGCGGTGGTGTATTTGATTTTTTCCATGGCAAAGCTCGAGGTGACGTCGATGAGGCCCGGTACGCCGTTCACCAGGCGCTTATAAAAGCCGTCGTAGCTTTTCATGTCCGCCACTTCGACCTGCATCAGGTAATCGTACTCCCCCGCCATGCGGTAGAACGCCAGCACCTCAGGCATCTGACTGGTCAATTGCACAAACGCCTGATACCACTCGCTGCTGTGCTGCTGGGTCTTGATCAGCACGAACGCCGTCAGCCCCAGACCGAGCTTTTCGTTATCCAGCAACGCCACCCGGCCGCGGATATAGCCCTCGTCTTCCAGGCGCTTCAGCCGTTTCCAGCACGGCGTCGAGGTCAAATTGACCGCATCGGCCAGCGCCTGCAGCGACTGGGTGCAGTCTTGCTGCAGCATGCACAGCAGCTTACGGTCTGTTTTATCTAGCATAGCGGACACCAGGAGAAAAATTTTCTCTCATTAGGCGATTAAACAGGAAAAATGGCAATCCTTTTTTCCTGCCGACAGGCTATGCTACGCCATAAACCAGCCCCCTATTCTGAGGCCAAATCATGACAAACTCTTGGGTAAAATATGCTATCGGTGAAATAGAAGCGGATTTTCAGCGCTCCGCCGATACGCACCTGATTCGCCTGAACCTGCCGGCGTTTCCCGGTATCTGCCTGTATCTGAAAGATGAAAGCACCCACCCGACCGGCAGCCTGAAGCACCGTCTGGCGCGTTCGCTGTTCCTTTATGGCCTGTGCAACGGTTGGATCACCGAGAACACCACCATTATCGAGGCCTCTTCCGGCAGCACCGCGGTGTCAGAAGCCTACTTCGCTCGTCTGATCGGCCTGCCGTTCATCGCGGTGATGCCGTCCTGCACCGCGCGCCGCAAGGTGGAACAGATCGCCTTTTACGGCGGCCGCTGTCACTTCGTCGATCATGCCGCCCAGATCTACGCCGCCTCCGAACAGCTGGCGAAAGAGCTGAACGGACACTATATGGATCAGTTCACCTACGCCGAACGCGCCACCGACTGGCGCGGCAATAACAACATTGCCGACAGCATCTTCCGCCAGATGGCGCGCGAACCCTTCCCGGTGCCGAAACACATCGTGATGAGCGCCGGTACCGGCGGCACCTCCGCCACGCTGGGGCGTTATATCCGCTATCAGGGGCACGACACCCAATTGACGGTGGTCGATCCGGAAAACTCAGTGTTCTATGACTGCTTCCACCACGGCGATCGCACCCTGATCGGCAGCTGCGGCAGCCGTATCGAAGGCATCGGCCGCCCGCGCGCCGAGCCGTCGTTCATTCCTTCGGTGGTCGACAACATGCTGCGGGTGCCGGATGCCGCCAGCGTCGCCACCATTCACTGGCTGGAAGGCGTACTCGGCCGCAAGGTCGGCGCCTCCACCGGCACTAACGTCTGGGGCGCGCTACAGCTGGCGAAACAGATGCGGGAAAACGGCGAACAGGGGTCGATCGTCACCCTGCTGTGCGATAGCGGCGAGCGTTATCTGGATACCTATTACAACCCGGAATGGGTCAGCAGCAACATCGGCGACCTGCAGCCGTATCTGGCGCAGCTGGCGGATTTGTAACGCCAGGCTCCGGGTAAAAAAAAGCCGGGTAGTCATACCCGGCCGGCTGTAAGGAGAACCTCATTCTTCGGGGGAATAGGTGAGGCAAGGTGAACGCAGCCAATGTTGTAAATAGTGGGCCACCGCCTGCTGTTGGCAATGGCCGATAACCGGTAGCTGCGGCAGCAGGGATTTCAACTGCGGCAGGGCATTGCCCATCACCACGCCGTGCCCCACCGCCCCCAGCATCTCTTTGTCGTTCATCGCGTCGCCGAACGCCATGCAGTCGGCCATCGTCAGCCCCAGATGGCGGCTCAGCCGGTCCAGCGCCGTGCCTTTGTTGCAACCGAGCGGCAGCACTTCCAGACAGTCGTAAGCGGAAAAGCACAGGTCTGCCTCGTCGCCCAGCTGTGCCCGCAGCTGCACCTGTAAAGCCAGCAGCTCCTCATGCGGCGCGACAAAGCACACCTTGCTGTTGCCGAACGCCGGCAGGCGACGCACGTCGGCCAATTGAAAACGAAAGCCGCTCAGGTGGTGCGCCCGCAGCATCTCTTCCGGCACGGGAAACTCGGTCAGCCAACCTTCATCGCGGAACACATGCATGCTGGCGCGGGTGCGCCAATGATGATGCAGCACCTCTTCGGCGATCTCCGCCGGCAGATCGGTGGCGTGCAGCTGTTGGCCGCGGTTATCATACACTCGCGTGCCGTTGCCGGTGATCAGGTAGCCTTGCAGCCCCAGCTGCGCCATGATCGGCTGCGCGTCGAGGTAGTGCCGCCCGGTGGCGAACGTCACCACCATCTCCCGCTCCACCAGCTGGTTCAGCACCGCCAGCGTTTCCGGGCCAACCCGGTGATCCGGCATCAACAGCGTGCCGTCCATATCGAAAGCTGCCAGGCGATACATAAAGACCTCTTGAATGTGAACGCGATTACAATCCGTGCAGTATGGGATGGTATTTGCGGAAGTAATAGTGAACAATTTGAGAAAACTGTTCCGGATTTCTGCCCATGCGCCTGGTTCACCGTCTCAGCCAATATCAACGCCTGTACCAACAGCTCGGCAGCGCGCCGGTCGCCGTGACCATCGGCGAGCTGGCGGCGATGTTCTACTGCAGCGAACGGCACGCCCGCACGCTGGTGCAACAGCTGCAGGATCAGGGCTGGCTGAGCTGGCATTCACAGCCCGGTCGCGGCAAACGCGCCCGCCTGCACTGCCTGAAAACCCCGGATGAACTGCGCGCTCAGCTGCTGCAACAGCTGCTGCAACAGGGCAACCATCAGGGGGCGCTGGAGATGGCGCAGCTCGATCCGCAGCACCTGCAGGATCTGCTCAGCCCGCACCTCGGCGGGCAATGGCAGGCCGGCAGCCCGACGCTGCGCATTCCCTATTACCGCACCCTGGAAACGCTCGATCCGCTCACGTTGACCGGCCGTGCCGAGCAACATCTGGTATCGACCCTGCACGCCGGGCTGACGCGCCTGATGACCGGTAACCCGGAACCACAGCCCGATCTGGCGCACCACTGGCAGATTGGCGATCACGGCCTGCGCTGGCGCTTCTTTCTGCGCAGCCAGCTGCGCTGGCACAACGGCGAACCGTTAACCGGCCCACAGCTGCTGCAAACGCTGGAAAAACTGCAGCACCATCCGCGCAGCCAACCCAGCCTGGCCAACGTCGCGCACATCAGCCTGCCGCATCCGCTGTGCATCCAGTTCGATCTGCACCTGCCAGACTACTGGTTGGCCCACCGGCTGGCGGAGCTGCCTTGCCTGATGACGCACCCGGAGCTGCCGGGCATCGGCGCCGGCCCATTCAAGCTGGCGTTGAATGAACCTCAACTGGTGCGGCTGGAACAACACGCCGGTTACCATCTGCAGCACCCATATCTGGACACCATCGAATACTGGATCACCCCCGACCTGCCCACCGCCAGCACCGACACCAGTTGCCAGCATCCGGTGCGCATCACCATAGGTCAGCAAGACGATTTGGCGCAGGCCCGGCCGGTGCAGCGCAGCATGAGCCTGGGCTGGTGTTATTTGGCGCTGAATCTGCGCCACGGCGTGCTGAGCGAAGCCCAGGGGCAAAAACTGCTGATGCTGATCCAGCAGTCCGGCCTGCTGAGTCATCTGCCGATCCCCAACAGCGTGATCACCCCCAGCCATGAAATGCTGCCCGGCTGGCGTATTCCCAGCCAGCAGATTGAGGATGATGTCCCGCTGCCCGCTCGGTTGACATTGCTGTATCGGCCGCCGGTCGAGCTGGAGACAGTGACGGTCGCGCTGCAACGGCTGCTGGCGCAGCACGGCTGCGAGCTGGAGGTGCGCTACTATGCCGGCAAGCGCTGGCAAAGCGAGGAACAGATCGCCCAAGCCGATCTGCTGCTGGCGGACAACCTGATCGGCGAGGCGCCGGAGGCGACGCTGGAGAGCTGGCTGAGGCAGGATACGCTGTGGCGCGGCATCCTGACGGAAAGCCGCTGGCGGCAGCAACAAGACACGCTGCGACAGATCCAACAGCTGCAGGCGCAGCAACCGCGCTTCGCACAGCTGCAGGCTTATTATCAACGGCTGATGGCCGCCGCCATCATCACACCACTGTTTCACTATCAGTATCAGATCAGCGCGCCGCCGCGTATGCATGGCGTCACGCTGACCGCCCACGGCTGGTTCGATTTTTGCCAGGCGTGGCTGCCGCCGCCGCTGGACGACGCACCGGCCTGAGCCGAACCGCCCTGCGCCTGGCGGCCCTTTCTGCTACTATTGTCGCCGCAACGCAATTTTTATCCTGCCGCCCGAATGTGTATCGGGAGAGGCCAAAGCCCAAAAAGGTGATTTTATGAAGCGCGCGGTTGTCGTTTTCAGCGGTGGACAAGACTCCACGACTTGCTTGATTCAGGCATTGCAACAGTATGACGAAGTTCACTGCGTCACGTTCGATTACGGCCAGCGCCATCGCGCCGAGATTGAAGTGGCTCAGGAGCTGTCGGTGGCCCTCGGCGCCAAGGCGCACAAGGTGCTGGACGTAACGCTGCTCAACGAGCTGGCCGTCAGCAGCCTGACGCGCGACAATATTCCGGTTCCCGCCTACGATCCCAATCAGAAGAATGCGCTGCCGAGCACCTTCGTGCCGGGCCGCAATATCCTGTTCCTGACGCTGGCGGCGATCTACGCCTACCAGGTGGAAGCGGAAGCGGTGATCACCGGCGTATGTGAAACCGATTTCTCCGGCTACCCGGATTGCCGCGACGAGTTCGTTAAAGCGCTGAACCAGGCGGTGACGCTGGGTATCGCCCGCGATATCCGCTTCGAAACGCCGCTGATGTGGCTAAACAAGGCCGAAACCTGGGCGCTGGCGGATTATTACCACCAGCTGGATCGCGTGCGCCAGGATACGCTGACCTGCTACAACGGCATCAAGGGTGACGGCTGCGGCGAGTGCGCCGCCTGCAACCTGCGCGCCAATGGCCTGACGCAGTACCGCGCCAACCAGGCAGAAGTGATGGCGGCGTTGAAACAGAAGGCCGGTCTGGCCTGAGGCAGTGAGGGCGGCAGCCTCTGCCGCCCGAGAGATTACTGCGGATTATCCTTCAGCGTGAGCGCCTCCAGGTGCTCGCGCAATTCCCCTTCGATCGGCAGCGCACGCTGCGTTTTCAGATCGACGCACACGAAAGTCAGCAGCGCGTCGGCCACCGGCGTCCCCGCCGGATCCTGCGTCACCTTTTGGCTCAACACTCCGCTCTTGCCGTTGAGCTGCACCATCTGGCTGTCGATACGCAACTTATCCCCCAATACCGCCGGGCTACGATAATTGATATTGATGTTCACCACGATGAAAGCGATGTTGTTTTCCGTCATCCAGCGGAACCCGGCCTCGTTCTCCAGCCACTCCCAGCGTGCCTCTTCCAGAAACTCCAGATAGCGGGCGTTGTTAACGTGTTGGTAGACATCAAGGTGATAACCGCGAACTTTGATAAAGGTCTGCATAGGGAACGATCGCTCCTGCCTGGTGATTACAGAAAGAGGGAGCCGCGAAGGCTCCCTCGCCCGTTTGGTCAACGCGCCAAACTGGTAAGACCTGTAAAATGTAGCAGAGGAGTCACGGCTTCAGCGGCATTTTGCCACGCAGCCGCGACCGGGATCACATTTTCAGCCGGGTGCGGTTCTTCTCAAACAGCGCCGGCCCGATCCCTGGCACCTCCTGCAACTGCTCAACCTGGGTGAACGGCCCGTTCTGTTCGCGGTAGCGCACGATGCCTTCCGCCTTCTTCAAACCGACGCCGCTCAAAGCGGAGGCCAGCTGTTCGGCGGTAGCCTGATTGATGCTGACCGCCGCCTCTTCGGTTGCCTTGGTCATCATCGCTTGCCCGCCATTGCTCGCCGGGGTTGAGAGCATAGGCGCCGGCGCATCGGCTTTATCCACCGCGGCGGCCGGCCCCGCCAGGCATAGCAACAGCGCGGTCAGCGCAGCTTTCATATGATGCTGATAACCTGATAACGCTGATTTTTTCTCTGTATGTTGCATGCTGTATCCTCCTTGTGTGTGACAGCACGGCTACCTTGCCGCGGCGGCGGATATTCAGCAATCGACAGATATCAGATGTGGAAAAGGCCGCGAAAGCGGCCTTTGTTTGTTGCACTGCGTTGCAGAAAAATGCGGCGATTACTGAGGCTGTTGCTCAGCGGCGCCCATTTTGATTTTGGCTTCTTTACGCAGGCTTGCCAGCAGCGAATCGAAGGAGACGCCGGTCGCGCCCTCTTCCATCTTGCCCACGAAGGTTTTCATTTCGTCTTCCGGCAGCGTGCCCGGCTTCACCGCATCGAGTGCGATCAGCACCACGTTATCCTGGCGATCCTGCGACATGCCATACACCGGTTTACCGTCCTGCGGATGCGGCAACGCGAACACGCTCTCCACCAGTTGGCTGTCTTCCGGCGCACGCGCCATCTTCTGCACGGCACCAAAGTTCAGGCCGGCGGCTTTCATCGCCTCGTCGCCCTTGCCCTGCTTCAGCTCAACCAACAGCTTCTCGCCCTGCAGCTTCGCTTCCTGCACCGCCTTGTTGCGCTTCACCAGCTCCGCCACGCGGTCTTTCACCTGGTCGAACGGCTCGATGCCTTCCGGCTTATGGCCGCTCACGCGCACCACGAAGGCGCGATCGCCGTCTACGGTGATCACGTCTGAGTTGCTGCCCGGCGCGCCGTTCTCGCCGATCAGCGAGCCGTCGAAGATCGCCTGCACGACCGGCTTGAAGTTCAGCGCGGCAGGAATGTTGTCACGAGTGAACCAGTCGCTTTGCGCCGCTTTCACGCCGGCCGCTTCTTCAGCCGAGGCCAGCGATTCGTTGTCGCTGGTCGCCGCTTCGCTCACCTTCTGCTGCAGCGCGTAATACGCGTCAACCGCTTTCTCCTGCTGCACCTGCTTGGCGATGGCATCATGCACTTCGCTCAGCGGCTTCACTTTCTCAGGTTCGATATCGTTCAATCGCACGATCAGGTAGCCGACGGAAGATTTCACCACGCCGGACAGCTGCCCTTTCTCGGTCAGGTTAGCCTGCTTCAGCTCGTCGGCGGTGGTTTCCGGCTCCAGCCAGCCCAGCTCGCCGCCGGTACGGCGTGAAATGATGTCAGTGGATTTCTCTTTCGCCAGGGTGGCAAAATCTGCGCCCTTCTTCAGCTCGTCCAGCGCCGCGTTGGCTTCCGCCTCGGTTTTCAGCTGGATCACACTGTAGTTCTTACGCTCCGGCTGGCCGTAGCTGCTCTTGTGCTGGTCGTAGTAAGCGCTGATGTCCTCTTCGCTCACTTTCACCTTGTCCTGCATGGACGCCGCGTCCAGCGGGATATAGCTCACCTTCACCTGCTCCGGCGCGATGAAGCTGTTTTTGTTCTGATCGTAATAGGCTTTCAGTTCGTCGTCACCGGCGCTCTGTTTCGCCTGCAGCGCCTTCAGATCGATGGTCGCCAGGCGCACGTCGCGCTCCTGCAGCACCAGCGCCGCCATGGCTTGCGATTCGGACGGCAGCACAAAGCCGGATTCGCCGAAGGCCTGGATCAGCTGCTGATTGACCAGTTGCTGACGCATAGATTGCGCGAAGTTGTCGGCGGTGTAGCCCATGCGGCCGATCAGGTCGAGGTATTTGGCGTTATCGAACTGGCCGTTGGTCTGGAAATAAGGCGCCTTGCGGATGGCGTCCTTGATCTGATCGTCGCTGACCGCCAGCCCCAGCTTCTTGGCGTATTGGTCGAGCAGCATGTTGTCGATCAACTGGGACAACACCTGGCGGCGCATCTGCTGCATATAGCCTTCGTTGCCGGCCAGCGCAGAGAACTGGTCACCCAGCTGCTGCTGCATGCGGCTGCGTTCGCTTTGGAACGCCTGCTCCAGTTGAGCACGTTCGATCGCCTGACCATTTACTTTCGCAGCATAATCGCCGGAGCCGCCGATCAGGTAGTTACCCACCCCGGTCAGAACGAATGACAGGATGATCAGGGCCAGGATGATTTTGAGCACGACGTGATTGGCAGCCGCGCGTAAATTGTCCATCATAGTGTGACAACACTCCGCTGTGATGTGGATTAACAACCCTTGTGCAGGCGCGTTCCCTGCGACAAAAATAAAAAAAGCGCATCAGTCCGATGCGCCTTGTATCTTACCTTACCAGCACCGCTGCGTCAGGTGATTGTTTATTACAAAACCCTGTACGCTAAACGGTTAGACGCTAAATCAGTTTACAGCGTCTTTCAGCGCTTTCCCTGCACGGAAAGCCGGTACTTTGGCTGCCGCGATCTTGATCTCTTTACCGGTCTGCGGGTTGCGGCCGGTACGAGCCGAACGTTCACGCACGGTGAAGGAACCGAAACCTACCAGAGCCACGTCATCCCCTGCTTTCAGAGAGTCGGTAACGGAAGCGATTACTGCGTCTAAAGCACGTCCCGCTGCCGCTTTGGAAATATCAGCACCTGCGGCAATCTTGTCGATCAGTTGTGACTTATTCACTCTATCATCCCCTCTAGAATTCTATCGTCGCACCGAAAAATCCCTACGGTTGCGACAGCGCAGCTGTTATATCAATCCCATCGAACCTTAGCAAGCCACCGACTGGGTGGCAAAACGCGGGCCGACAGAGATCTAACTTAGCGGTACAAAAAAATACTGGCAAGTCCGAAATGGCTTGCCAGTATAAGTTTTATCAATGGTTTTTGCGATTCGTCACTATTTTGCCGCTACCGGCAGTGCGCCGAAGGCCGGGTTTTGTAACGCAATGTTCAAAACTTCATCGATTCGCTGCACCGGATGAATCTCCAGATCGGCGATAACATTATCCGGAATCTCTTCCAGATCGCGCTTGTTCTCGTAAGGGATCAGCACGGTTTTGATGCCGCCGCGATGCGCCGCCAACAGCTTCTCTTTCAAGCCGCCGATCGGCAACACCTGGCCGCGCAGCGTGATCTCACCGGTCATCGCCACATCGGCGCGTACCGGATTGCCGGTCAGGCAGGAGACCAGCGCGGTGCACATCGCGATACCGGCGCTCGGACCGTCTTTCGGCGTCGCCCCTTCCGGCACGTGCACGTGGATGTCGCGTTTCTCGTAGAAATCGGCGTTGATGCCCAATTTCTCCGCGCGCGCGCGCACCACGGTCAGCGCCGCCTGAATCGATTCCTGCATCACTTCACCCAAAGAACCGGTGTAGGTCAGCTTGCCTTTGCCCGGCACGCAGGCGGTTTCGATAGTCAGCAGATCACCGCCCACTTCCGTCCACGCCAGCCCGGTGACTTCACCTACGCGGTTTTCGGTATCCGCACGGCCGTAATCGACGCGCTGCACGCCCAGGTAATCCTTCAGGTTGTCGCCGTTGATCTCGATATGCTTGAGCTTCTTATCCATCAGCAGCGTTTTCACCGCTTTACGACACAGTTTGGAGATTTCACGCTCCAGGCTACGCACCCCGGCTTCGCGGGTGTAGAAGCGAATGATACCGATGATGGCGCTGTCGTCGACCGTCAGCTCGCCTTTTTTCAGCGCATTGCGCTCAAGCTGCTTCGGCAGCAGGTGCTGCTTGGCGATGTTGAGCTTCTCGTCCTCGGTGTAACCCGACAGGCGGATCACTTCCATACGGTCCAGCAGCGGCGCAGGAATGTTCATCGAGTTAGAGGTGGCGACGAACATCACGTCGGACAGATCGTAATCCACTTCCAGATAGTGGTCGTTGAACGCCACGTTCTGTTCCGGATCCAGCACCTCCAACAGAGCGGAAGCCGGATCGCCGCGCATGTCGGAAGACATCTTGTCGATCTCATCCAACAGGAACAGCGGGTTCTTCACCCCAACCTTGGCCATCTTCTGGATCAGTTTACCCGGCATCGAACCGATGTAAGTACGGCGGTGACCGCGAATTTCCGCTTCGTCACGCACGCCGCCCAGCGCCATGCGCACGTACTGGCGGCCGGTCGCTTTGGCGATCGACTGCCCCAGCGAGGTTTTACCCACGCCCGGAGGCCCCACCAGACACAGGATCGGCCCCTTGATTTTGCTGACGCGGCTCTGCACCGCGAGGTATTCGAGGATGCGATCCTTGACGCGCTCCAGGCCGTAGTGATCGGTATCGAGCACTTCCTGCGCCTTGTTCAGGTCTTTTTTCACCTTGCTGCGCGCATTCCACGGTACCTGCAGCATCCAGTCGATGTAGCCACGCACCACGGTCGCTTCCGCCGACATCGGCGACATCATCTTCAGCTTTTGCAGTTCCGCTTCGGTTTTCTCGCGCGCCTCTTTCGGCATTTTCGCCGCATCGATCTTGCGCTTCAGCGCTTCGTGCTCGTCCGGCGCGTCGTCCATCTCGCCCAGTTCTTTCTGAATTGCCTTCATCTGCTCATTCAGATAGTACTCGCGCTGGCTCTTCTCCATCTGCTTCTTGACGCGGTTGCGGATGCGTTTCTCGACCTGCAGAAGATCGATCTCCGACTCCATCATCGCCATCAGGTATTCCAGACGCTCGGTGATGTCGGACATCTCGAGCACCGACTGCTTATCGCTGAGTTTCAACGGCATGTGGGCGGCGATGGTATCCGCCAGGCGCGCGGCGTCGTCGATGCTGTTCAGTGAAGTCAGCACCTCCGGCGGGATTTTTTTGTTCAGCTTGATATAACCTTCAAACTGATTGATCGCGGTGCGCACCAGCACTTCCTGCTCGCGCTCGTCGATCGCCGGCGACTCGAGGTATTCTGCCTGCGCGGCAAAATGCTCACCGCTGTCGGACAGCGTAGTGATACGCGCGCGCTGCAGCCCCTCGACCAGCACTTTTACCGTGCCGTCCGGCAGCTTCAGCATCTGCAGGATCGACGCTACGGTGCCAACCGAGAACAAGTCGTTAATGCCAGGTTCATCCGTTGAGGCCTCTTTCTGTGCCACCAGCATGATCTTCTTATCGTGATCCATTGCGGCTTCGAGGCACCGAATCGATTTTTCCCGGCCAACAAATAACGGGATCACCATGTGCGGATAAACCACCACGTCGCGCAATGGCAAGACGGGGATTTCAATGCGTTCGGAACGCTCAGGGTTCATAGAGCTCTCTCTTAGTTTAATTTCCGCCAGGTTGAGGGGGAATCTCATGAGACGCAAGCATCTAACGTTTCATAAAATCTGGTTAATGAGTATATGGGGATGAATCGCTTACATTCAACGGCAAGAATGCAGGAAAAAGAAATGGGGGATGAAATCCCCCATTTTGCTGATAACGCTCTGGTTTGACTGGTTAATTATTCGCCAGACGCCTGAGCTTCCGGCTTGCCGTAAATCAGCAGCGGCTTGGATTGGCCGGCGATCACCGACTCATCGATCACCACTTTGTCTACGCTGTCCATCGACGGCAGATCGTACATGGTGTCGAGCAGCGCGCCTTCCACGATGGAACGCAGGCCGCGGGCGCCGGTTTTGCGCGCCATGGCTTTTTTGGCGATGGCATTCAGCGCTTCGTCGCGGAACTCCAGCTCCACGCCTTCCAGATTGAACAGCGCCTGATACTGTTTGGTCAGGGCGTTCTTCGGCTCTTTCAGGATCTGAATCAGCGCATCTTCGCTCAGCTCGCTCAAGGTCGCCACCACAGGCAGACGGCCGATGAACTCAGGGATCAGACCGAACTTGATCAGATCTTCCGGTTCGGCCTGCAGCAGCAGTTCGCCTTCGGTAGCCTTCTCGGACTCGCCCTTGACGGTTGCACCGAAGCCGATGCCGGAGCCGGTGTTAACGCGCTGGCCGATCACCTTATCCAGGCCGGCGAATGCGCCACCGCAGATAAACAGGATCTTGGAGGTGTCGACCTGCAGGAACTCCTGTTGCGGATGCTTGCGCCCACCCTGCGGCGGAACCGCGGCGATGGTGCCTTCAATCAGCTTCAGCAGCGCCTGCTGCACGCCTTCACCCGAGACGTCACGCGTGATCGACGGGTTGTCGGACTTGCGGGAAATCTTATCGATTTCATCGATATAAACGATGCCGCGCTGCGCTTTCTGCACGTCATAGTCACATTTTTGCAACAGCTTCTGGATAATATTTTCCACGTCCTCGCCCACGTAGCCGGCTTCGGTCAGCGTGGTGGCATCGGCCATGGTGAACGGCACGTCCAGGAAGCGCGCCAGCGTTTCCGCCAGCAGGGTTTTGCCGCTGCCGGTCGGGCCGATCAGCAAGATGTTGCTCTTGCCCAACTCGATACCGTTGCTGGTATCGCCGTTGCGCAGGCGTTTGTAGTGGTTGTACACCGCAACCGCCAGCACTTTCTTCGCCTGCTCCTGACCGATGACATAGTCATCCAGGTGGTGGCGAATTTCGTGCGGCGTCGGCAGCGCACTGCGCTCACGATGCGGGGCAACTTCTTTAATCTCTTCGCGAATAATGTCGTTACACAGATCGACACATTCATCGCAGATATACACTGACGGCCCGGCAATCAGCTTACGCACTTCATGCTGGCTTTTGCCGCAAAAAGAGCAGTACAGCAGCTTTCCTGAACCGTCTTTGCGCTTATCTGTCATCAGTCAAACCTCTTCTTTAGTCTTGTCCCGCAGGAAAATCACGGCGGCAGTGCGCCCAAACTCATATCGGAACGCCGGGGGGCCACAACAGAGCGAGCCCCTGCCCACTCTGATTACTATAGTCCATCGGCGCCGCGTGGTTCTAGCTGCGGTGTGTCAGAATGCCGTCAACCAGGCCGTATTCCACGGCTTCTTCCGCGGTCATAAAGCGATCGCGCTCGGTGTCGCGCTCGATCTGCTCCAGCGGCTGGCCGGTATGCTCGGCCATCAGTTCGTTCATGCGCGCTTTCACCTTGAGGATTTCACGCGCGTGGATTTCAATGTCCGTCGCCTGGCCCTGGTAGCCACCCAGCGGCTGGTGAATCATCACACGCGAGTTCGGCAGGCAGAAACGTTTGCCTTTGGCGCCCGCGGTCAGCAGGAAGGAGCCCATCGAGCACGCCTGGCCCATACAGATGGTGCTGACGTCCGGCTTGATGAACTTCATGGTGTCGTAAATCGACATGCCCGCGGTGATCACCCCGCCCGGCGAGTTGATGTAGAGGAAAATGTCTTTTTCCGGGCTTTCCGCTTCGAGGAACAGCATTTGCGCCACGATCAGGTTGGCCATGTGATCTTCCACCTGGCCGGTCAGGAAAATGATGCGCTCTTTCAGCAGGCGGGAATAGATGTCGTAAGAACGCTCCCCGCGTGAAGTCTGCTCTACCACCATCGGCACCAGCGCCATGTTCGGTGCAAATTGATCTCGTTCGCCACTGTATGACATTACCGTCTCCTAATAGAAATTGCCTTGGCGGCCAGGGTGTCACCCTAATACGCCGATTCTACTTGAGAACGGCCATGATGACTATGCTCAAGCATTCGACCCGCGCCACACGTACCCGACGGTTATTTCATCCCGCGCACTTTGGCAAACAGCCCCAGAATTATTCTTTACAGATTGGGGGATCCCGGCGCGATTTCAAGCCCAGAGGCCGATTTTCTCCGCGCGCCGAAAACGATGCCGTTATTCTGACCGTTATCATGCCAGCCAGTTCCCCAGGCAACAGGGTAAATATAGTGCATATTGCATCGCTTAACCTGAGATTAATCAGCAACGTGGCAAAAAGAAAAGCCCGCAACCTGGGGTTGCGGGCTTTTTCATCGTGCACCGATTCGCCAGGCGAAACCGGGGGCGCCTTTCATCGCGCCCGGCACGCCGGCATTACGCCTGTTGAGTCTGGTTCATCAGCTCGCTGAAGGTAGTGGCTTTTTCAGTCACTTTCGCTTTTGCCAACAGGGCTTCAACCGCTTGCTCTTCCAGAGCCACGTTGCGCATGTTGTTCATCAGCTCTTTGTTTTTGCTGTAGAACTCGATGACTTCGCTCGGATCTTCATAGGCGGAGGCCATTTCTTCGATCAGCGTCTTCACGCGGTCTTCGTCAGCTTTCAGATCGTTGGTGCTGATCACTTCGCCCAGCAGCAGGCCAACCACTACGCGGCGTTTCGCTTGCTCTTCGAATAGCTCGCGTGGCAGTTCCAGCGCTTGCTTCTCGTTGCCGCCGAAACGCTGTGCAGCCTGACGACGCAGTACGTCGATTTCGCCGTCGATCAGGGCAGCAGGCACGTCGATTTCGTTCGCGCTCACCAGACCGTCGATCGCCTGAGACTTGATGCGGTTACGCACGGCGCCTTTCAGCTCGCGCTCCATGTTCTTGCGAACTTCGGTACGCAGGCCGGCAACGGAACCGTCCGCCACGCCGAAACGCTTGATGAACTCTTCGGTCAGTTCCGGCAGCTCGCGCTCTTCAACTTTCTTCAGCACGATAGCGAATTTGGCCGCTTTGCCCTTCAGGTTTTCCGCGTGGTAGTCTTCCGGGAAGTTCACGTCGATGGAGAACTCTTCGCCCGCTTTGTGACCGACCAGGCCTTCTTCGAAGCCTGGGATCATGCGGCCCTGGCCCATTGCCAGTACGAAGTCGGACGCTTTGCCGCCTTCGAACTCTTCACCGTCGATAGAACCGGTGAAGTCAACGGTCACGCGATCTTCAGCTTCCGCTGCGCGATCGGTTTCTTTCCAGGTCGCCTGCTGCTTGCGCAGGGTGTCCAGCATCGCGTCGACGTCTTCGTCGTTCACTTCAACCACTGGTTTTTCAACTTCGATGTTTTCCAGGCCTTTCAGCTCAACTTCTGGATACACTTCGAATTCAACGGCGAAAGTGAAGTCTTCACCTTCTTTGTACTCGCCTGGCACGTAGTTTGGTGCGCCGGCCGGATTAATCTTTTCTTTGATGATCGCGTCAACGAAGCTGCGTTGCATCGCTTCGCCCAGCACGTCCTGACGAACAGAGGCGCCATAACGCTGTTCCACGATGTTCATCGGCACTTTGCCTTTGCGGAAGCCGTCGATACGCACGCTTTTCGCTGCGTTGATCAGCTCTTTCTTCACCGCCTGTTTGATAGTATCAGCCGGTACAGTAATAGAGAGACGGCGCCCAAGGCCTTGAGTGGTTTCTACTGAAACTTGCATCTTGTTACCTCAAAAAAATCACAGTGCTCGGTCAACTCCGTTCCAAGAACCAGGACGGCTACAAATAAGAACCGAGTTCCCTGATGACAGAAGCGTCCCGAAACCATTCCGGAAAAATAAGACGCGACATTATAGCGGCGCATGCATGGCGAGTCGAGGAAAGCTAGGCGGCGCAGGCGCGCTAAAACTCACACTTTTGCCGATTCGATCGCCAAAAGGCCGCCAAAACAGACCGAACGTTGGCCATATTGCGCATCGGCCGTGTCGTCGTCAAAAACAGAAACGGCCCGCAGGCCGTTTCAAAATTCGTCAGTAGTAATACCCTAATTCAAGGGCAAAGTTCCACTGATACCTGAAAATTTCCCCCTCAGGCCAGCGTCCCGGCGCCGCGACACGGCGGCGAGGCCGGCACGGTATCCTGCAGCCCTTCCCACTCTTTGAGCGTATAGGTGTGCAACGCCAGCGCGTGTACGCCGTCCGCCAACTCCTCCGACAGCACGCCGTAGATGGAGCGGTGGCGCGTCAAAAAACGTTCGCCGACGAAGCGATCGCTGACCAATACCACTTTGAAATGGCTTTCTGAACCCGCCGGAACGTTATGACGATAGCTTTCATCAACGACTTCCAGATACGCGGGCTCAAACGCCGCCCTTAACTTTGCTTCTATTTGCTCGCGAATCATAGGATCTCCTTACAACACCGGCAGAGGACCATGCCCATCTAGTTCAATATTAGCCGGTTTTCCCCCATTTAGACCATCACCGGGACAAATTTCTGTTTTCTGCGGTCAAATGATGAGCGCCATCCCCACCGCTTGGGGGATTATCCGATTGAGCGGGCCAAAAAAGCGTGTTTTTATCAACGGCAGGTAAAAATTTGTCACTCATGCGCCTTCCGCGCTTCCACCCTACGGCGGCGATGCTATGATGTCGGCAATTTGTTATCGGCCATCCCGCTCTGATTATTGCTAAATCCATCGAGAATGAGACAGAAAACATGATAAAGAAACTTTGTCTTCCTTTGCTGGCCGCACTGCTGCTGGCCGGCTGTGCAACCAGCAGCAACACCCTGAACGTGACGCCGAAAATCGTTCTGCCGCAGCAGGATCCAACCCTGCAGGGCATCACCGTCAGCATCAACGGCGCGGATCAGCGCACCGATCAGGCGCTGGCCAAAGTGAACCGTGACGGCCAACTGGTCACGCTGACGCCATCGCGCGATCTGCGTTTCCTGCTGCAGGAAGTGCTGGAGAAACAGATGGGTGCACGCGGCTACATGATCGGCGCCGACGGCCCGGTGGCGCTGCAGATCGTCGTCAACAACCTGTACGCGGACGTCTCCGAAGGTAACCTGCGCTACAACATCACCACCAAAGCCGACATCTCGATCATCGCCCAAGCGAAGAACGGCAACAAGCAGGTGAAGAATTACCGCTCGACGTATAACGTGCAGGGCGCCTTCACGGCGACCAACGAGAAGATCACCGACGCCGTCAATACCGTGCTGGGCGACGTAATCGCCGACATGGCCCAGGACACCAGCGTCAACGATTTCATCAAGCAAAACGCGCGCTAATCGACGCGCCTTGTGCCGCCCGGCAGATCGGGCGGCGCAGACAGGGAACTCATGTCGAAACACTATCTGAACATCTTCACCCAGCGTAACTCCGCCATTCTGCTGTTGCTGGGCTTCGCGTCAGGTCTGCCGCTGGCATTGACCTCCGGCACGCTGCAAGCCTGGATGACCGTCGAAAATATCGATTTGAAAACTATCGGCATCTTCTCGCTGGTGGGCCAGGCCTACGTCTTCAAATTCCTCTGGTCGCCGTTTATGGACCGCTATACCCCACCGTTCCTCGGGCGGCGGCGCGGTTGGTTGCTGATTAGCCAGCTGCTGCTGGTGGCGGCGATCGTGGCGATGGGCTTTATGCAACCCGCGCAGCACCTGTGGTGGCTGGCAGCGTTAGCGGTGCTGGTGGCGTTCTGCTCCGCCTCGCAGGATATTGTGTTCGACGCCTATAAAACCGACCTGTTGAAAGCCGAAGAACGCGGGGCAGGCGCGGCAATCTCGGTGCTGGGCTACCGGCTGGCGATGCTGGTTTCCGGCGGCCTGGCGCTGTGGCTGGCGGATCGTTATTTCGGCTGGCAAGCCACCTACTGGCTGATGGCTGGATTGATGCTGATCGGCGTGGCCGCCACGCTGCTGGCACCAGAGCCGGACGAAAGCATCCCGGCGCCGCGCACCATGGAACAGGCGGTCGTCGCGCCGCTGCGTGATTTCTTCGGCCGTAATAACGCCTGGCTGATCCTACTGCTAATCGTGATGTACAAAATGGGCGACGCTTTCGCCGGCAGCCTGAGCACCACCTTCCTGATCCGCGGCGTGGGGTTCGACGCCGGTGAAGTCGGGCTGGTGAACAAAACCCTCGGCCTGTTCGCCACCATCGTCGGCGCCCTGTTCGGCGGTGTGCTGATGCAACGTCTCAGCCTGTTCCGCGCGCTGATGCTGTTCGGTGTCCTGCAGGCGGTCTCCAACCTCGGGTATTGGATCCTGGCGGTGACCGACAAGAGCCTGCTCACCATGGGCAGCGCCATCTTCCTCGAAAACCTGTGCGGCGGCATGGGCACCGCGGCCTTCGTGGCGCTGCTGATGACGCTGTGCAACCGTTCGTTCTCGGCCACCCAGTTCGCGCTGCTGTCGGCGCTGTCCGCCGTGGGGCGCGTCTATGTCGGCCCGATCGCCGGCTGGTTCGTCGAAGCCCACGGTTGGCCGCTGTTCTACCTGTTCTCTATCGCCGCAGCCCTGCCCGGCTTGCTGCTGCTCGGCATCTGCCGCCAGACGCTGGAACATACCCAGCAACATGGCGACTTTATGCCGCGCACCGAGTTTTCAGGATCTTACCGCTGGGCGCTGCACCTGTTGACGCTGGGCTGCTCGCTGTTGGGCCTGTGGTTGCTGCTGCTGATAGCCAATGCGCTCGACTGGACGCAGGCACCGCTGTTGGCAGAGCGGCTGCTGCAGGCAGGCGCCGCGCTGAGTTTGCTCGGCGTCGCGATGGGCAGCACGCTGGATTACCTGGCCCTGCGCCGCACCCGTTTGGCATAATCTGACCGGCCGGCGATTTCGCCGGCCGAAAAAAAAGCGATCCGGGGATATATTTATTTTGGTAAAAAAAGATAATCGACGCGGAAATTATTTTTTTATCCGACTACCGCACTCGGAAATAAAATTAAATTCACCTTTAAGACACAATTATTTTACATTAAATAAACCTTTTCTGCGTATTTCCCCGCCGCGCATTTCTTCACCAAATTCATCATACCTTTAGTTTTCCTTCACATACGGGCTGCTCGTCACGATTCAGCGTGCCAACGCGTTGTTGTCATTGGTAAATTGTCACGCAGGGTTACATCTGTGACCCCCTTAACAGAAAGTGTCAACAAGCCGCTGACACTCCCTTAAGCATGTTTACAGTACTGCAACCTTCCCGTAAAATGCCCGCACACATGAAACGACAATTGAGCCTTTGTTATTGAGGTCGTTAGATGAGACTTAAGAAATACAATAAAAGTATTGGGATGCTGTCATTAATCGCAGCCACTGTATTGCTCAGTGGTTGCGATATGGTTTTGATGAATCCCAAAGGAGCAATTGGTGTTGAGCAACGGACACTGATTATCACTGCAATCGCGTTGATGTTGATCGTGGTGGTGCCAGTTATCTTCATGGCGTTCGCCTTTGCCTGGAAGTATCGCGCTTCCAACAAAGACGCCAAGTACAGTCCGAACTGGGCCCACTCCAACAAGATCGAAGCGGTCGTCTGGACCATTCCTATCATTATCATCGCCATCCTTGGCACCATTACCTGGAAGACTACCCACGAACTCGACCCGTTCAAGCCGATTGTCACCGACAAGAAGCCGATGACGATCGAAGTGGTGTCGCTCGACTGGAAATGGCTGTTCATCTACCCGGAACAAGGCATTGCGACTGTTAATGAGCTGGCTTTCCCGAAAGATGTTCCAGTCGAATTCAAGATCACCTCTAACTCGGTAATGAACTCGTTCTTTATCCCGCAGTTGGGTGGACAGATTTATGCGATGGCCGGCATGCAGACCAAACTGCACCTGATCGGCAACGAAGCCGGTGCCTACAAGGGCATCTCCAGCAGCTACAGCGGCGCAGGCTTCTCCGGTATGAAATTCACCGCGATCGTTACCCCGACCGAAGGCGACTTCGATCAATGGGTGGCGAAGGTGAAGGCATCGCCTAAAAACCTGAACACCACCGACGACTTTAACAAACTGGCAGAGCCGAGTGAAAACAACCCGGTCGAGTACTTTGCCGCTGTCAAACCGAATTTGTTCAAAGAAACAATTGCCAAATTCATGGGCGACATGGATATGCACAAGGGCGCTGGTGCGCACGAAGGCATGGACATGAGCCAAGGTATGGACATGGGTGAACATGCTGCTCACGCCGGAGCCGAGGAATAACTGATGTTGGGAAAATTAACACTTGATGCGGTTCCGTACCACGAACCGATCATCATGGTCACCGTAGCCGCAATTATTGTCGGGGGCCTGGCAGTGCTGGCGCTGCTGACATATTTCGGCAAATGGAAGTGGCTGTGGAGCGAATGGCTGACTTCGGTCGACCATAAAAAAATTGGTATCATGTACATCATCGTGGCGATGGTCATGCTGCTGCGCGGCTTTGCCGACGCCATCATGATGCGTAGCCAGCAGGCGTTGGCGTCCGCCGGCGAAGCCGGGTTCCTGCCGCCGCACCACTATGACCAGATCTTCACCGCGCACGGCGTTATCATGATCTTCTTCATGGCGATGCCTTTCGTGGTCGGCCTGATGAACGTCGTGGTGCCGCTGCAAATCGGTGCACGCGACGTTGCCTTCCCGTTCCTGAACTCCCTGAGCTTCTGGTTCTTCGTGGTGGGCGTTGTGCTGATCAACATCTCCCTGGGGGTCGGTGAGTTCGCTCAGACCGGTTGGCTGGCGTATCCGCCGCTGTCCGGTAAAGAGTACAGTCCTGGCGTCGGGGTCGATTACTGGATCTGGAGTCTGCAGATTTCCGGTCTGGGTACCTTGCTGACCGGCGTGAACTTCTTCGCCACCATTCTGAAGATGCGTGCCCCTGGCATGCCTATGATGAAGATGCCGGTGTTCACCTGGGCGGCCCTGTGTACTAACGTCCTGATCATCGTTTCTTTCCCAATTCTGACCGTCACCATCGCGCTGCTGACCCTGGATCGCTATCTGGGCACCCATTTCTTCACCAATGATATGGGCGGCAACATGATGATGTACATCAACCTGATTTGGGCCTGGGGTCACCCAGAGGTGTATATCCTGGTTCTGCCGGTGTTCGGCGTCTTCTCCGAAGTCACCGCGACCTTCTCCAGAAAACGCCTGTTCGGCTATACCTCACTGGTATGGGCAACCATCGCGATCACCGTTCTGTCGTTCATCGTATGGCTGCACCACTTCTTCACCATGGGGTCCGGCGCGAACGTTAACGCCTTCTTCGGTATCGCCACCATGATCATTTCCATCCCGACCGGGGTGAAAATCTTCAACTGGCTGTTCACCATGTATCAGGGCCGTATCAAGCTCAACTCCGCGATGCTGTGGACCGTTGGCTTCATCATCACCTTCTCCGTGGGTGGTATGACCGGCGTTCTGCTGGCGGTGCCGGGCGCGAACTTCGTGCTGCACAACAGCCTGTTCCTAATCGCTCACTTCCACAACGTCATCATCGGCGGCGTGGTGTTCGGCTGCTTCGCTGGCCTGACCTACTGGTTCCCGAAATCCTTCGGCTTCACGCTGAACGAAAAATGGGGCATCCGCGCGTTCTGGTTCTGGATCATCGGCTTCTTCACCGCCTTCATGCCGCTGTACGCATTGGGCTTTATGGGCATGACCCGTCGTATCAGCCAGAACATCAACCCTGAGTTCCACCCTCTGCTGCTGGTTGCAGCCGGCGGTGCGGCGCTGATCGCCTGCGGCATCCTGTGCCAGCTGACCCAGATCTTCGTCAGTATCCGTGACCGCGAACAGAACCGCGATCTGACCGGTGACCCATGGGGCGCTCGTACTCTGGAGTGGTCAACCTCGTCTCCACCTCCGTTCTATAACTTTGCCGTAGTACCTAAAATTCATGACCGTGACGAGTTCTGGGACATGAAAGAAAAAGGCGAAGCGTATAAGAAACCGGCTAAATACGAACCGATTCATATGCCTAAGAACACCGGCGCCGGCGTTATCATCGCCTTCTTCAGCCTGGTCTTCGGTTTCGCAATGATTTGGGAAATCTGGTGGATGGCTCTGGCCGGCTTCATCGGTATGATCGTTGTCTGGATCGGCAAGAGCTTCGATCACGATGTTGACTACTATGTGCAGGTTGATGAAATCGAGCGCATTGAGAACCAACACTACGAACAAATCCGTAAAGCAGGCGTGAACCATGTCAACTGAAACTCTGACCAATCATAACGCAGCCCATGCAGAGCATGGGCACCACGATGCGGGTGAGACCAAAGTCTTCGGATTCTGGATCTACCTGATGAGCGACTGTATTTTGTTTGCGAGCTTGTTCGCAACTTATGCAGTCCTGGTGAACGGGACCGCTGGCGGTCCCTCAGGCAAAGACATCTTCGACCTGAAGTTTGTCCTGGTCGAAACTTTCCTGCTGTTGTTCAGCTCCATCACCTACGGCATGGCGATGATCGCCATGAACAAGGGTAAAGTTGGCGGTGTAAACACCTGGCTGTTCCTGACCTTCCTGTTTGGTCTGGGCTTCGTGGCGATGGAAATCTATGAATTCCATCACCTGATCGCCGAAGGCTTCGGTCCGGATCGCAGCGCGTTCCTGTCCAGCTTCTTCGCGCTGGTCGGCACCCACGGTCTGCACGTGACTTCCGGCCTGATTTGGATCATCGTACTGATGATTCAGGTGAGCAAGTTCGGCCTGACCGCGACCAACAAAACCCGCCTGATGTGCCTGAGCCTGTTCTGGCACTTCCTGGACGTGGTCTGGATCTGCGTATTTACCGTTGTCTACCTGCTGGGGGTTATGTAATGAGCCATTCATCCCATGAAACCTCTCACGGCGGCGCAAGCCACGGCAGCGTGAAGTCATACCTGGTCGGCTTTATCCTGTCGATCATCCTGACGGTAATTCCATTTGCGATGGTAATGAACGGCACCGCCTCTCATTCCACCATCCTGGCGGTTGTTGTCGGCATGGCGGTTATCCAGGTGATTGTTCACCTGGTTTACTTCCTGCACATGAACACCTCATCGGAAGAGCGCTGGAACCTGGTGGCATTGCTGTTCACCGCTATGATCATCGGTATCGTTGTTGTAGGTTCACTCTGGATTATGTACAACCTCAACATCAATATGATGGTCGATTAAGAGCTGAGCTGCACGTGATGATTAAGCAATACCTGCAAGTCACTAAACCAGGAATTATTTTCGGCAATTTAATTTCTGTCGTTGGGGGATTCCTGCTCGCTTCCAAAGGGAGCATCGACTATCCCCTGTTTCTCGCCACCCTGGTGGGTGTCTCGTTGGTGGTCGCGTCGGGCTGTGTGTTTAACAACTACATCGACCGCGACATCGACAAGAAAATGGAGAGAACGAAGAATCGGGTGCTGGTAAAAGGCCTGATCGCGCCGAGTGTCACCCTGGTTTATGCGACCGCTTTGGGTATTGCGGGCTTTGCGTTGCTGTATATCGCGGCCAACCCGCTGGCCATGTGGCTGGCGGTGATGGGCTTCGTGGTTTATGTCGGCGTTTACAGCCTGTACATGAAACGCCACTCGGTCTACGGCACGCTGATCGGCAGCCTGTCGGGCGCCGCACCGCCGGTTATCGGCTACTGCGCGGTGACCAACGAGTTCGACGCCGGTGCGTTGATCCTGCTGGCTATCTTTAGCCTGTGGCAGATGCCGCATTCTTATGCGATCGCTATCTTCCGCTTTAAAGATTACCAGGCGGCCAACATTCCGGTCCTGCCGGTGGTGAAAGGCATTTCCGTCGCCAAGAACCACATCACGGTCTACATCCTGGCATTTATGATCGCCACGCTGATGCTGACCCTGGTAGGTTATGCCGGCTACAAGTACCTGATCGTCGCTGCGGCGGTGAGCGTATGGTGGCTCGGCATGGCGCTGCGCGGTTACAAGACCGAAAACGACAGCGTCTGGGCACGTAAACTGTTCGTGTTCTCCATCGTCGCCATCACCTCACTGAGCGTGATGATGTCGATCGACTTCAGCGCAACTGCGGCGCCTGAAGCGCTGGTGACCTACGTTTGGTAAGCCAAATCATCTGTAAATGGGCCGCTTTTGCGGCCCATTTTATTTGTCACACCAAAAAGCGGCCGAACTGTAATATCTGTTAAACAACATTCGATTTACCCCCCCTGCCCTGCACACTAAAATGACGCAGTTTTACAGAAATCATGCCATCAGGCGCTGTTTCAACGTCTGATGGCATGGTTTTTACCGAGGTTTGATGTGAACGATAATTCAATGACCCCGCAGGAGCGCCGCGCCACCTGGGGATTGGGCACCGTATTCTCCCTGCGCATGCTCGGCATGTTTATGGTACTGCCGGTGCTGACCACCTACGGCATGGCGCTCAACGGCGCCAGCGAAGCGCTGATCGGCATCGCCATCGGCATCTACGGCCTGGCCCAGGCGGTGTTTCAAATCCCGTTCGGCCTGGTATCCGATCGCATCGGCCGCAAGCCGCTGATCGTCGGCGGCCTGCTGATCTTTGCCCTCGGCAGCGTGATCGCCGCCGTTACCGATTCGATCTGGGGCGTGATCCTCGGGCGCGCGTTGCAAGGTTCGGGCGCGATCGCCGCCGCGGTAATGGCGCTGCTCTCCGATCTTACCCGCGAACAGAACCGCACCAAGGCGATGGCGTTTATCGGCGTCAGCTTCGGCATCACCTTTGCCATCGCCATGGTATTGGGCCCCATCATTACCCATGCCTTCGGCCTGCATGCGCTGTTCTGGATGATCGCCGTACTGGCGCTGGCCGGCATCGTCATCACTCTGGCGGTGGTGCCCTCCGCCGACACTCACCTGCTGAACCGCGAGTCCAGCATCGTGCGCGGCAGCTTCAGCAAGGTGCTGAGCAACTCGCGCCTGCTGAAACTCAACTTCGGCATCATGTGCCTGCATATTCTGCTGATGTCGAGCTTCGTGGCGCTGCCGCTGGCGATGGAAAAAGCCGGGCTGGCGGCCAGCGAACACTGGATCGTCTATCTGGTCACCATGCTGGTGTCGTTTGCCGCCGTGGTGCCTTTCATCATCTATGCCGAAAAATATCGCCGCATGAAGCAGGTCTTTATGGGCTGCGTGGCGGTGCTGTTCTGCGCCGAAGTGCTGCTGTGGCTCTCCGGTGCGCACCTGTGGGGCATCATCGCCGGCGTGCAGCTGTTCTTCATGGCCTTCAACGTGATGGAAGCCATTCTGCCTTCGCTGATCAGCAAAGAATCGCCGGCCGGCTATAAGGGCACCGCGATGGGCGTCTACTCCACCAGCCAGTTTATCGGCGTGGCGATCGGCGGTAGCCTCGGCGGCTGGCTGTACGGTTTGCAGGGCGCAGGGCTGGTGTTTATCGCCGGCGCCGTATTGGCCGCGGTTTGGTTCCTGGTCAGCAGCACCATGAAAGAGCCGCCGTATGTCAGCAGCCTGCGCATTACGCTGTCGGAACTGGCGGTGAAGGATTCGGCGCTGGAAAGCCGCCTGAAGGCGCAGCCCGGCGTGGCCGAGGCGATCGTGGTGCCGGAAGAGCGCAGCGCCTACGTCAAGGTGGATACCAAGCAGACCAATCGCGGTCAGCTGGAAGCGCTGGTCAATTCGCTGTAAAGAATCAGGGCCGGCAATGCCGGCCCCGTAAAGATTAATCGCGGAAGTTCTTGAACTGGAACGGCTGCCCCAGATCGCCGCCGCGCACCAGCGCCATCACGCTCTGCAAATCGTCGCGTGACTTGCCGGTCACCCGTACTTCTTCGCCCTGGATCTGCGCCTGCACCTTCAGCTTGCTGTCTTTGATCAGCTTGACGATTTTCTTCGCCACAGAGGTTTCAATCCCCTGCTTCAGCTTGGCTTCCACGCTGTAGGTTTTACCGCTGTGGGTAAACTCTTCCGGGATCTCCAGCGCGGCGCCGTCGATGCTGCGCTTGCTCAGCTTTTCGCGCAGAATGTCGAGCAGCTGCTGCACCTGGAAATCAGACTCGGTGGCAACCTTGATGCTTTGATTCTTCTCGTTTAGCTCAAAGCTGGCCGGCACGTTGCGAAAATCCCAGCGGGTGCCGAGATCGCGGGTGGCATTCTCAACGGCGTTACGTACTTCCTGCATATCAATTTCGGAAACGATGTCGAAAGATGGCATACTTCTTCCTCCTGAATGAGTGCCTAATAGCTTAGGCGATTTTGATGCCGAGCATGATAACCGCTTTGCCGCCTCAGACAAAATCTGCCGAACGCACGCAGGGATAGCGCTTCGGGCTGCCATAAAGCCTATAGTTAATTCACGGTAATTGAGCGGTATTCCCGTGTTTCCAAGGAGACTGAATGAAAATAACCATTCTTGGTTGCGGCGCGCTCGGACAACTGTGGCTCTCCCGGCTGTATCAGCAGGGTCACGATGTACAGGGATGGCTAAGAGTGCCGCAGCCTTTTTGCGCCGTGAACGTGATAGAGCCGGAAGGCGTCTCGTTCAATCGCAACTTGCCCACCAACGATCCGGAGCACCTCGCGCAAAGCGAGCTGCTGCTGGTGACGCTGAAAGCCTGGCAGGTGTCCAGCGCGGTCAGCGCGCTGCTGCCGAAGCTGAACCCCCTGTGCGCCATTTTGCTGCTGCACAACGGCATGGGCACCCAGGAGGAGCTGCCGCCGAACGGCCAGCCGATCCTGCAGGGCACTACCACCCATGCCGCGCGCCACGAAGGCAGCACCATTATCCACGTCGCCACCGGCATCACCCACATCGGCCCGACCTCGCCGGCTGCCCAGCACCTCAGCCATCTGGCGGAAGTGCTGCATCAGGCGCTGCCCGACGTCGCCTGGCACAACAACATCGCCTCGGCCAACTGGCGCAAGCTGGCGGTCAACTGCGTGATCAACCCGTTGACGGCATTGTACGGCTGCCGCAACGGCGATCTCCAGCGCTACCCGGAACAGATCGAAACGCTGTGCCGTGAGGTTGCCGCCGTGATGGCGATGGAGGGCTACCACACCTCCTGCGAAGGTCTGATGCAATACGTGATGGACGTGATCCACAGCACCGCCGACAACGTTTCGTCGATGCTGCAAGACATTCGCAGCCAGCGGCATACCGAGATCGACTACATCACCGGCTACCTGTTGCGCCGCGCGCGCAGCCACGGCCTCACGCTGCCGGAGAATGCGCGGCTGTTTGAACTGATTAAACGAAAGGAAAATGAATATGAGCGTATCGGCGCTGGTCTGCCTGGCACCTGGTAGCGAAGAAACCGAAGCCGTCACCACCATCGATCTGCTGGTGCGGGCGGGCGTAAAAGTCACTACCGCCAGCGTTGCCGGCGACGGCGAGCTGACTATCGTCTGTTCGCGTGGCGTCAAACTGCTGGCCGACGCGGCGCTGGTGGCGATCGTTGATGAGCCGTTCGACGCCATCGTGCTGCCCGGCGGCCTGAAAGGCGCGGAATGCTTCCGCGACAGCCCGCTGCTGGTGGAAAAGGTGCGGCAGATGCATCTGCAGGGCAACATCGTCGCCGCCATCTGCGCGGCGCCGGCACTGGTGCTGCAGCACCACGATCTGTTTCCGGTTGGCAACATGACCGGCTTCCCGGGGTTGAAAGACCAGATCCCGGCGGATAAATGGATGGAGCGCCGCGTGGTGTACGACGCACGCGTCAACCTGCTCACCAGCCAGGGGCCGGGCACCGCGATGGAATTCGCGCTGAAGCTGATAGATCTGCTGCTTGGCAAGGCCAAAGCGGCGGAGATCGCCGCGCAGCTGGTGCTGATCCCAGGGATGTACGATTTCCGCGACTGAGCGGCCTGCCGATAAAAAAAGGGCTGAACACCGGTTCAGCCCTCGTTATTAATGCCGCTCCGCACTTTACGGGCGATAAACCTTCACGTTGCTGAAGCCCTGCTCCAGCAGGTACAGCGCCTGCAGGCGGCTCATCACGCCACGCTCGCAGTACAGCAGGTAGGTTTTACTCTGGTCCAGATCGCCGAACTGGGTGCTCAGCTTGTAGAACGGCAGCGCTTTCACTTCAACCTGTTCCAGCTGCAGCGGTTTTTCTTCCTGCTCGTCGTTGGAGCGGATATCCAGGATCACCTCATCGGCGCTAAAGGCCGCGACGGTTTCCACCTCGGTCACCTGCTCCTGCGCCTGTTCGGCGATGGAGCGGATATCGACGTTCTTCGCCTCGCTCACCACCCGGTCGAGAATGCTGAAATCGAAGTGGCTCTCTTCCTCTTCAATCTTGGCCTTGATCGCTTTCACCGTCGGGCTCTTCGAAATCACGCCGCAGTATTCCGGCATGGTTTTGGCGAAGTCTTCGGTGCCGATTTCACGCGCCAGTTTGATGATGTGCTCTTTATCGTGCGAGATCAGCGGACGCAGGATCAGGGTATCGGACGCATTGTCGATCAAACGCAGGTTGGTCAGCGTCTGGCTGGAGACCTGCCCCAGCGCCTCACCGGTCACCAGCGCCTGCACGCCGTAGCGTTCGGCCACCTGCGAAGCGGCTCGCACCATCATGCGCTTGAGCACTACGCCCATCTGGCCGTCGTCGACCTTCTCCAGGATCTCACCCACCACCGGCTCGAAGTCGATGGCGACGAAGCGCACCTTGTGCGAGCTGGCGAAGCGATTCCACAGGTAGTGCGCCACCTGCTTCACGCCGATCTCGTGCGCGGCGCCGCCCAGATTGAAGAAGCAAAAGTGCACGCGGCAGCCGCGGCGCATCAGCATATAGCTGGACACGCCCGAGTCGAAACCGCCGGAAATCAGCGACATTACGTCTTCCTGGGTGCCGACCGGGTAGCCGCCGATGCCTTCGAGGCGGCGTTTGACCAGCATCAGCTTGTCGTCTTCGATCTCCAGATTTACCGTGACCTGCGGGCGGGTCAGGTTAACGCGCGCGCTTTCGATATGCTGGTTCAGGCCGCCGCCGACGTAACGCTCCACGTCCTGCGAGTTGAACGCCTGCTTGCCGCGGCGTTTGACGCGCACGCAGAAGGTTTTGCCTTCCAGCTGGGCGCGATAGGCCTCCAGCGTCTGCTCGAAGATGTGGTGGATGTCGGTATAAGCGCGATCTTCCACTTCCAGAACATGGTGGATGCCGGGAATGCGCGTCAGGGCGTCGGCGATGATCGGCCGCTGGTTTTCATCTTTGGCGCGAACTTCGATATGATCCCAGTGACGGACGACCGCCAGCGTTTCATCATACTGCTTCAGGACGTTGCGAATATTGGTCGAGAGAATCTTGATAAAGCGCAAGCGCACAGATTGGCTCTTGATGGTGATTTCCGGGAACAATTTAATGATAAACTTCATGGCGGTCTTTGTTGTCAGATAAGAATTACGGCGCGGAGTATATCACCATATCGCCGTGCTCTGCGCACAAAACCACACATGAGCGCCATGATTTGCTAATCAAGATCCGCTAGGATAGGCTCTGGCGCCACGGTTCACATGATGACGTAAAAAGAAAATTATGCCGAAAAAACCAGCACAATCAGCCAGTACAGAGCAAACTGCCAGCTTTGAAAGCGCCCTCGGCGAGCTGGAAAGCATCGTGACGCGTCTGGAGTCGGGCGAACTGCCGCTGGAAGACGCGCTGAACGAGTTCGAACGCGGCGTACAGCTGGCGCGTCAGGGCCAGCAAAAACTGCAACAGGCGGAACAGCGTGTGCAGATACTTCTTAACGACAGCGCCGACGATGCGGCGCTGGCGCCTTTCACACCGGATGCCGAGTAACCGACATGTCAGAGATCGCTCCATCGGCCGCTTTTGCCGATCAACTGCAGATTTTCCGCCAGCGCGCCGATCGCGCGCTGCTGGACTTCATCGCCCCGCTGCCGTTCAACGACGGCAACATGGTGGCGGCGATGCGTCACGGCGCCCTGCTGGGCGGCAAACGCCTGCGCCCGTTCCTGGTGTACACCACCGGCCAGATGTTCGGCGTGTCGCTGGCCAACCTGGACGCACCGGCGGCGGCGGTGGAATGCATTCACGCCTACTCGCTGATCCACGACGATCTGCCGGCGATGGACGACGACGATCTGCGCCGCGGCCAGCCGACCTGCCACATTAAATTCGGCGAAGCCAACGCGATCCTGGCCGGTGATGCGTTGCAAACGCTGGCGTTCTCGATCCTGGCCGATGCAGAGATGCCCGACGTGGCGCTGCGCGATCGGCTGGCGATGGTCTCCGAGCTGGCGACCGCCAGCGGCGTCGCCGGCATGTGCGGCGGCCAATCGCTGGATCTGGAAGCCGAAGGCAAGCATGTCGACCTGCAGGCGCTGGAGCAGATCCACCGCCACAAAACCGGCGCGCTGATCCGTGCTGCAGTGCGCCTGGGCGCGTTGAGCGCCGGCGAAGCCGGGCGCGCGGCGCTGCCGCAGTTGGATCGTTACGCCGCCGCGGTTGGCTTGGCGTTCCAGGTGCAGGATGACATTTTGGACGTTGTCGGCGAGACTGAAAAAATCGGCAAGCGCCAGGGAGCGGACCAACAACACGGAAAGAGTACCTACCCGGCGTTGCTCGGGCTTGACAGCGCGAAAGCAAAAGCGTGGGATCTCTATCAGGAAGCATTAGCTGCATTAGACACTTTGGCAGCGCAATCTTATAACACAGCGCCATTGCGAGCGTTAGCCAGCTTCATTATTGAACGCGACAATTAACGTGTGACGTTAACTCCTCTGATATGAGTATCGAATGAGTCTTGATATAGCCAAATACCCAACCCTGGCGCTTGCGGAAAACCCCGAGGAACTCCGCTCACTGCCCAAAGAGAGTTTGCCGAAGCTGTGCGATGAGCTGCGGCAATACCTGCTGAACAGCGTCAGTCGCTCCAGCGGCCACTTTGCCTCCGGGCTGGGTACCGTCGAATTGACGGTGGCGTTGCATTTCGTCTACAACACGCCGTTCGATCACCTGGTGTGGGACGTTGGCCACCAGGCCTACCCGCACAAAATTCTGACCGGCCGCCGCGACCGGATCGCCACTATCCGGCAAAAGAACGGCCTGCACCCCTTCCCGTGGCGCGCCGAGAGCGAATACGACGTGCTGTCGGTCGGCCACTCGTCAACCTCGATCAGCGCCGGTCTCGGTATGGCGGTGGCAGCGGAGCGTGAAGGCAAAGGCCGCCGTACGGTGTGCGTCATCGGCGACGGCGCCATCACCGCCGGTATGGCGTTCGAAGCGATGAACCACGCCGGCGACATCAACCCGGATATGCTGGTGGTGTTGAACGACAATGAGATGTCGATCTCCGAAAACGTCGGCGCGCTGAACAACCACCTGGCGCAGCTGCTGTCCGGCAAGCTTTACTCCACCCTGCGCGAAGGCGGCAAGAAAGTGCTGGCCGGCGTGCCGCCGATCAAGGAGCTGGTGAAACGCACCGAAGAGCACCTGAAAGGCATGGTGGTGCCGGGCACGTTGTTCGAAGAGTTGGGCTTCAACTATATCGGCCCGGTAGACGGGCACGACGTGCAGGGGCTGGTCGCCACGTTGAAAAACATGCGCGATCTGAAAGGCCCGCAGCTGTTGCACATCATGACCAAAAAAGGCCGCGGTTACGCGCCGGCGGAGAAGGATCCGATCAGCTTCCACGCGGTGCCGAAATTCGATCCTGCCAGCGGTACGCTGCCGAAAAGCGCCGGCGGCCTGCCGACCTATTCGAAAATTTTCGGCGACTGGCTGTGTGAAACCGCCGCCAAAGACAGTTCGCTGATGGCGATCACGCCGGCGATGCGCGAAGGCTCCGGCATGGTGCAGTTCTCCCGCGACTACCCGCAGCAATATTTCGACGTGGCGATCGCCGAGCAGCACGCCGTCACCTTCGCCGCCGGGCTGGCGATAGGCGGCTACAAACCGGTGGTGGCGATCTATTCCACCTTCCTGCAGCGCGCCTACGATCAGCTGATTCACGACGTGGCGATCCAAAACCTGCCGGTGATGTTCGCCATCGATCGCGGCGGCATCGTCGGCGCCGATGGCCAGACCCACCAGGGGGCGTTCGATCTGTCGTTCATGCGCTGCATCCCGACCATGGTGATCATGACGCCGAGCGACGAGAACGAATGCCGCCAGATGCTGTATACCGGCTATCACTACAATGCCGGCCCGAGCGCCGTGCGCTATCCGCGCGGCACCGGCACCGGCGCGGCGCTGGAGCCGCTCAGCCTGCTGCCGATCGGCAAAGGTGTGGTGCGCCGCCAGGGGGAAAAGATCGCCATTCTCAACTTCGGCACCCTGCTGCCGGAAGCCGCTGCGGCAGCGGAAGCGCTCAACGCCACGCTGGTCGACATGCGCTTCGTCAAACCGCTGGACGAGCAGTTGGTGCTCGAACTGGCCGCCAGCCATGAAACGCTGGTCACGCTGGAGGAGAACGCCATCATGGGCGGCGCCGGCAGCGGCGTCAACGAACTGCTGATGGCCAAACGCCGTCCGGTGCCGGTGCTGAACCTCGGCCTGCCGGACAGCTTCGTCTCGCAGGGCACCCAGGAAGAACTGCGCGCCGAACTGGGGCTGGACGCCGCCGGCATTCAGCGCCAAATCGAAACCTGGCTGGCGCAGTAATCACCACTCGCGCCTGACAAAACGCCTCCGCCTTCGGGGGCGTTTTCATTTCCGCCCTCCGGGATCCGCGCTACAGTTACTGTCTGAGCTGTGAATGGGAGGCAAGCATGAAGTACCTGAAATTGGGCAACACCGATCTGAACGTCTCGCGTATCTGTCTGGGTTGCATGACCTACGGTGAACCGAACCGCGGCAATCACGCCTGGACGCTGCCGGAAGAGAGCAGCCGCCCGCTGCTAAAACAGGCGCTGGAAGCCGGCATCAACTTTTTCGACACCGCCAACAGCTATTCCGACGGCAGCAGCGAGGAAATCCTCGGCCGGGCGCTGCGCGATTATGCGCGTCGCGAAGATGTGGTGATCGCCACCAAGGTGTATTTCCCTCTGAGCAACCTGGAGCGCGGTTTGTCGCGTGCCAAGATCATGCAGTCCATCGACGACAGCCTGCGGCGTTTGGGCACCGACTATGTCGATTTGCTGCAGATCCATCGCTGGGATTACGAAACGCCGCTCGAAGAGACGCTGGAAGCGCTGCACGACGTGGTGAAAGCCGGTAAGGCGCGTTACATCGGCGCCTCCTCGATGTACGCCTGGCAGTTCGCCAAGGCGCTGTATACCGCCGATCTGCACGGCTGGACACGCTTCGTCAGCATGCAGGATCAATACAACCTGATTCAGCGTGAAGAAGAGCGCGAAATGCACCCGCTATGCGCCGCCGAAGGCATCGCCGTGCTGCCGTGGAGCCCGCTGGCGCGCGGCCGTCTGACCCGCCCCTGGGGCGAAACCACCGCGCGGCTGGTTTCCGACCAGTTCGGCAAGAGCCTCTATGAGGAAACTGAAGGCATCGACGCCATTATCGCCGAGCGCGTCGCCAGCCTTGCTGACGAACGCGGCGTTTCACGCGCGCAGATCGCGCTGGCCTGGCTGCTGAACAAACCGGCGGTCAGCGCGCCGATCGTCGGTGCTTCACGCAGCGAGCAGTTGGATGACGCCATCGCCGCGGTCGATTTGAGTTTGTCGCCGCAAGAGATAGCGGAACTGGAGACGGCTTACGTGCCGCATCGGGTGACGGGATTTGAATAAGAGAAGCAGGCGCGAAACACCGCGCCCGTCTGTCAGAACAGTCCGATCGGCCAGTGGTGCCCAATCAGGTAGATGATGCCGGCAGACAGCACCCCGGCGATGATATCGTCGACCATGATGCCCATGCCGCCATGCACGTTGCGGTCGAACCAGCGGATCGGCCACGGTTTCCACATATCCAGAATGCGGAAGATGACGAAACCGGCAGCGACCCAGCGCCAGTCGTTGACCGGTAGCGCCATCAGCGTGATCCACATGCCGACGAACTCGTCCCAGACGATGCTGCCGTGATCGTGCACCTTCATGTCTTTTGCCGTACGGTGGCAAATATAGACGCCGATACAGATGCTGAACATCACCGCCAGTGAGTAGAGCTGCCACGGCAGCTGGATCAGCAGCAGCCAGAACGGGATCGCCGCCAGCGATCCCATGGTGCCCGGCATCACCGGTGACAAACCGCTGCCAAACCCGGTGGCCAGCAGGTGCCACGGATTGCTCATCCGCAGCCGACGCTTGGCTTCATCCATGGGTGCCCGGCTCCGCGTTGAAATGATCGAACCCGACCCAGTCCAGCTCTACCGCTTCGTCGTTGCGATAATAGCGGATGCCTTCAGACAGCGGGCCAATTTGGCCGATGCAGGTGTAGTCGGCCCCGAGGTGGCTCAGCGCCACTTCCAACGCGCCGCGGTTGATCTCCGGCACGGTAAAGCACAACTCGTAATCCTCGCCACCCGCCAGCGCCCAACGCAGTGCCTGCTCGGCGTCGGCGTGACTGCTCAGCGCCTGCGACATCGGCAACTCGTCCAGCACAATGCGCGCGCCGCATTCGCTGGCCTTCAGGATGTGCTTCAAATCGGAGATCAGGCCATCGGAGATGTCGATCGCCGAGCTGGCGAGATCGCGCAGCGCCTGCCCCTGCAGCACCCGCGGCTGCGGCCTCAGATGGCGAGCGACCAGATAATCGCGCGCCGCCGTCTCCGTCACCGCCAGACGATCCTGCAGGATCGCCAGACCGGCGGCGCTGTCGCCCAGCGTGCCTGTCACATAGATCCAGTCGCCGATGCGCGCGCCGCTGCGGGTCAACGCCCGGCCGGCCGGGATCAGCCCCTGAATGGTCAACGTCATGCTCAGCGGGCCGCGTGTGGTATCGCCGCCGATCAGCTGCATGCCGTAATAGTTGAGCTGATCGAACAGGCTGTCGCTGAAGGCCTTCAGCCAGGGTTCGTTCACCTCCGGCAGAGTCAGCGCCAGCGAGAGCCAGGCCGGATCGGCCCCCATCGCCGCCAGATCGCTCAGATTGACCGCCAGCGCCTTATAGCCGAGATCGGCCGGATCGATGTCCGGCAGGAAGTGCACGCCCGCCACCAGCGTATCGGTACTGACGGCCACCAGCTGTTTTTCCGGCACTGCCAGCAGTGCGCAGTCATCTCCAATGCCCAACTGTACATCCCGGCGCACGCGCTTAAACCGGTCAAAATAGCGGGCAATGAGGTCAAATTCGCCGCATGCCATATCGATATTCCACTAGAAGAAATTAAGGCCGGGAATGCCGGCCTTAATGTTTTACTTTTTCTTGCGAAGGGTTGGCGCCACTTTATCCAGCACCCCGTTCACAAACTTGTGGCTGTCTTCCGCACCGAAGGTTTTCGCCAGTTCGATCGCTTCGTTGATAGCCACCTTATAAGGGACATCCTCGCGCATTTTCAGTTCAAACAACGCGACGCGCAGCACTGCGCGCTCCACCTGGCCCAGCTCTTCGAGCTGACGCGACAGGTAAGGCGCCATCAGTTCGTCCAGCATACCTGCATTCACTGCCGCGCCGGACAGCAACTCGCGAAAATAGGCGACGTCAACATCTTTGACATCCTGCTCCGTCAGGAACTGGTGTTCAACATCGGCAAGGTCGTTTTTAGACAACTGCCAAGAGTAAAGCGCTTGAACAGCGCACTCACGAGCGCGGCGACGAGCAGCAGGTTTCACGGAATTCCCCTTAACTAAATTCAGGCTTTAATAGCTTTGATAACATTAATCATTTCAAGTGCGGTCAGCGCGGCTTCAGCGCCCTTGTTACCCGCTTTGGTGCCGGCGCGTTCGATCGCCTGCTCGATGCTTTCGGTGGTCAGCACGCCAAAAGCAACCGGGATTTCGGCATTCATTGCAACGTTGCCGATACCGGAGCTGGCTTCGCCCGCCACATATTCAAAGTGCGCGGTGCCCCCACGGATAACGGTGCCCAGCGCGATAACCGCGTCGTATTTGCCGGTTTTGGCCAATACGCTCGCCGTCAGCGGCAGCTCGTAAGCGCCCGGGACCCAGACAACGGTGATGTTGTCGTCAGCAACCTGACCAATGCGTTTCAGCGCGTCGATGGCGCCTTCCAGCAGGCTGTCGTTGATGAAATTGTTAAAACGTGCAATTGCGATCGCCACACGGGCATTTGGAGTAGCAACAACACCTTCGATAACTTTCATGGGCTTTCCTTAAAAATGGGTTCAATACCCCGCAGGGGGGCGGATTCTATCATATTCTTTCATCGCCTGCGCGGCGCTTTTGTAAAACCGGCGCGCAGGCGCGAGATTCAGTGTTTCGCCCGCAGGCGCAAACGCAGATCGGGGCCGACCTGACGCACATCGCTAAAGACAAATTCCGGCGCGTCGGCCAACCGCTCCAGGCCCGGCAGATGACACAGGCCACGGCCATTATCGCCCAACAGTTTCGGCGCGATGTACAAAATGAGCTCATCCACCAGGCCGGCCTGCAGCAGAGCGCCGGCCAGCGTGGCACCCGCCTCCACCCAGATTGAATTCACCTGGCGCTTGGCCAACAACATCATCATCACCACCAGATCGACGCCGCCGCCGTGCGCCGGGCAGATAAACTGCTCAACGTCTTGCGGCCAGGCCTGTTCATCCGCCTGCAGGCGCGCCAGCCAAGTGGCACCCGGCTGCTGCACCACGCGGTGCTGCGGGGTAATGCGGTTTTGGCTGTCGAGCAGGATGCGCAGCGGCTGGCGCAGATTGTCGCGCGGATAGAGGCGCTGCGTCTCGGCGTCCAATTCATCCCAACGCACCGTCAGCGACGGATCGTCCGCCAGCACGGTGGCACTGGTGCTGAGAATGGCGGCGCTCTGCGCGCGCAGGCGCTGCACGTCCTGACGCGCTTCGGGTGAGGTGATCCACTGGCTTTCGCCGGAGGCCATCGCCGTGCGGCCGTCCAGCGACGCGCCCAGCTTCAGCTGCACGTAAGGGAAACCGGTGCGCATACGCTTGAGGAAGCCCAGGTTGACCGCTTCGGCCTCGGCCAGCATCAGGCCATGACGTACTTCGACGCCGGCTTGCTGCAGCTTGTACAAGCCGCGCCCCGCCACCTGAGGATTGGGATCTTGCATCGCCGCGACCACCCGCGTGACGCCGGCGGCCACCAGCGCATCGGCGCAGGGCGGCGTACGGCCGTGATGGCTGCAGGGTTCAAGCGTGACATAGGCGGTGGCGCCGCGCGCCTTGTCGCCCGCCATGCGCAACGCATGCACTTCCGCGTGCGGCTCGCCGGCGCGCAGATGATAGCCTTCACCGACAATTTCGCCGTCGCGCACGATAACGCAGCCGACGTTTGGATTGGGCGCGGTGGTGAAACGCCCCAGCCGCGCCAGTTCGAAGGCGCGCGCCATGTAAAATTCGTCGTGATGCATGAAAGATCCTTTAGTCTTGCAGGCGGGCGATCTCTTCGCCGAACTCGCGCACGTCTTCGAAGCTGCGGTATACCGACGCGAAGCGAATGTAGGCGACCTTATCCAGCTTTTTCAGCGCGTCCATCACCAGATTGCCCACCAGCTTGGTCGGCACTTCGCGTTCGCCGGTAGCACGCAGTTGGGATTTGATATGGTTAAGGGCGTTTTCCACGTCGTCCGAACTTACCGGGCGCTTTTCCAGCGCTTTCAGCATACCGCGGCGCAGTTTGTCTTCGTTGAACGGCTCGCGCACCTCATCGCTTTTAATCACTCGCGGCATCACCAGCTCGGCCACCTCGAAGGTGGTGAAGCGTTCATTGCACACCAAACACTGACGGCGGCGGCGCACTTGCGAACCGTCCCCCACCAGGCGGGAATCAATGACTTTGGTATCAACGGCGGCGCAGAAAGGGCAATGCATAACACGTCCTGATAAACGTTTTTTATAGATAAATGCAGTTTAACCCGAAGTGCAGCCACAACAAAGGGCGGCGGCCATTTGTTGCGACACGCGGCCGGGAGACGGCGCCAATATGACTTTCGCCTCCGGGCGGACTAAGCTGATAGCAGGAGATTCAGCATAGGAAATCGCCGTCATGACAACCTGTTACCCCAAAATCGCCCTGCTCACCGCCGCCATGTTACTGGCAGGCTGCGCGCACAACGCCGCCGTGCCTCAGCTGCGCCATCAGGTCGCCGCGCTGAACCAGAAAGTGAGCGTGCTGACCGACCAAACCACCGCGCTGGAGCGGCAGAATCTGCTCAATCAGCATTCCGACAACGGCGTCTACCTGCTGCCGGCGGCCCGGAGCGCTGCCCGTTTGCAGAGCAGCATCGGCGAGCTGAGCGTTTCACTAAGCCACATCAAGAGCGAAGCCAACGGCACGCAGGCGCAGCTGCATGTGCGCATCCTCTCGCAGGCCACGCTGCCGCCGTTCAACGCGGTGGTGGAATGGGGCCCACTGGATGAAGCCACCGGCCGGCCGTTGACCGCCGAGGCGCTGTCGCAACCGATCGCCAGCGCCGACTCGCTGCTGCCGAAACCCGGCCAGGACTTCGAGTTGCGTTTCAGCGGCTTGACGCCGGAACAGCTGGGCTATATCCGTCTGCACAGTCTGGTTTCGACCGCTCAACCGGCGGTGGTGCAGCAACATTAAAACCCCGAGGCAAAAAAAAGGAGCGCCTATTGGCGCTCCCTCTCATTTCGCTGAATACTGCGGCGGTTAAGGCAGAATCGAAGGCTGATCTGCGCCCTCTTTTTCCACTTTTTGCTGCAGCATGTGTTCGCGTTTCATCCCCAGTTTCAACGCCAGCGCGGACGCGACGTAGATGGAGGAGACGGTACCGATAGACACGCCGATCAGCATCGCCAGCGAGAAGCCTTGCAGCATCGCGCCACCGAAGATGTACAGCATCAGCACCACCATCAGGGTGGTCCCGGAGGTCATCAGCGTACGGCTCAGCGTCTGGGTCAACGACACGTTCATGATCTCATAAGGCGTGCCGCGGCGGATCTTGCGGAAGTTCTCACGAATACGGTCGGAAACCACGATGCTGTCGTTCAGCGAGTAGCCGATAACCGACATCAGAGACGCGACAATGGTCAGGTCAATCTCGATGTGGAACAGCGACAGCACGCCCAGCGTGATGATCACGTCGTGCGCCAACGCGATAACCGCCCCCAACGCCAGACGCCATTCGAAGCGAAAACCGACGTAGATCAGGATACAGATCAACGCGACCAGCAGCGCCATGCCGCCGGTTTGCGCCAGTTCGCTGCCCACGCTCGGGCCGACGAACTCGATACGCTTCACGGTGGCGTTTTTATCCACCGAGTCGTTGATCACGCCGATCACCTTGTTGCCCAGTTCCTGGCCTGCGGTGCCGGTCGCCGGTGGCATACGCACCATCACGTCGCGGCTGCTGCCGAAGTTCTGGATGATCGGATCCTGGAACCCGGCCTTCTCCAGCGTATCGCGCATCAGGTCGAGGTTAGCCGGTTTCTCCAGGTTGATTTCAATCACCGTACCGCCGGTGAAATCCAGACCCCAGTTAAACCCGCGCACCGACATGGTGGCGATCGACGCGACCAACAGCACCAACGAGATGCCGAAGGCCACGTAGTCCCAGCGCATAAAGTCATAGACTTTACGGCCGTAGTTGAGTTGCTCAACAGTATAATCCTGTGCCACAACGCACTCCTCAGATAGACAGCTTGTTAATGCGTTTGCCGCCGTAAAGCAGGTTGACGATGGCACGGGTACCGACAATCGCGGTGAACATGGACGTCGCCACACCGATAGCGGTGGTGATCGCAAAGCCTTTGATCGAACCGGTGCCCACTGCGTACAGGATGACCGCGGTGATCAGCGTGGTGATGTTGGCGTCGACGATACTGGAGAACGCGCCTTTATAGCCCTCATGGATCGCCTGCTGAACGGACCTGCCGTTCTTCAGCTCTTCCTTGATACGTTCGTTAATCAGTACGTTGGCGTCGACCGCCACCGCCAGCGTCAACACGATCCCGGCGATGCCCGGCATGGTCAGCGTCGCCCCCGGCAACAGGGACATCACGCCGACGATCAGCACCAGGTTGGCGACCAGCGCCGTGGTGGCGATCACGCCGAACTTACGGTACCAGACCACCATGAAGACGATGGACGCCACCAAGCCCCACAGACAGGCTTCCAGGCCTTGGGTGATGTTCTGCTGACCCAGGGTTGGACCGATGGTGCGCTCTTCGACAATCTGAATCGGCGCGATCAGCGCACCGGCACGCAGCAGCAGCGACAGCTGACGCGCTTCGTTCGGGTTGCCGATACCGGTGATACGGAAGCTGTTGCCCAGACGCGACTGAATGTTCGCCACGTTGATCACTTCTTCCTGTTTCACCAGCACCGCACGACCGTTGGCGTCTTTCTTGCCGCTGTCCTTATACTCCACGAACAGGGTCGCCATCGGCTTGCCGATGTTGTCCTTGGTGAAGTTGGACATGGACGTGCCGCCGGCGCTGTCCAGCGAGATGTTAACCTGCGGCTGGTTGTATTCGTCGGTGCTCGAGGTGGAGTCGGTGATGTGGTCACCGGTCAGGATCACGCGCTTGTACAGCACGATCGGCTGGCCGTCACGGGTGTATTTCACCTCGGAGTCGCCCGGCACGCGGCCGTTGGCCGCCGCAGTGGCGTCCGCATTGGTGTTCACCAAACGGAACTCCAGGGTCGCGGTGGCGCCCAGAATTTCTTTGGCGCGCGCGGTGTCCTGAATGCCCGGCAGCTCGACCACGATGCGATCGGCGCCCTGGCGCTGCACCAGCGGTTCGGCGACGCCGAGCTGGTTGACGCGGTTACGCAGGATAGTGATGTTCTGCTGTACGGCGTATTCGCGCGCTTCGCTCAGACGGGCGTCCGTCAGGTTGGCTTTCATGGTGTTGGCGCCGTTGGCGGACAGCACCAGATCGCGCTGACGCGGGCCGATGTAGCTGATCGCCTGGTCGCGGGCCGCATCGTCGCGGAAACGCACTTCCACGCCGTTGTTGTCCAGCTTGCGGATAGACGCGTAAGGAATGCCCTTCTCACGCAGCTCGCTGCGCAGGGTATCCATGGTCTGTTCCTGCAGCTTGCTCAGCGCGGTGTCCATGTCCACTTCCATCAGGAAGTGCACACCGCCGCGCAGGTCCAGGCCGAGCTTCATCGGCTCCGCGCCCAGCATGGCCAGCCAGGTCGGCGTGGCCGGCGCCAGGTTCAGCGCCACGACGAATTTGTCACCCAGCTCGGTCACCAGCGCTTCGCGGGCGCGCAGCTGAACGTCAGGATCTTTAAAGCGAGCCAGGATGGCGCCATTTTCCAGCGCAATCGACTTGCTCGCGATGTTGTCTTTTTCTAATACGGTACGGACCTGGTCCAGCGTAGTTTCACTGGCGGCGACGCCGCGCGCGCCAGTGATTTGTACGGCCGGATCCTCACCGTAGATGTTGGGAAGCGCATAAAGCAGACCGACGAGGATCACGACGATCAACATCAGATACTTCCACAAAGGATAACGGTTTAGCACGGCAATTCCCTTCGGGAAAAAAGATTACAGGGCCTTCATGGTACCTTTCGGCAGAACGGCCGCCACGAAGTCACGCTTGATCATCACTTCCGTGGTGTCGTTCAGCGCGATGGCGATGATGCCGGTGTCGGCCACTTTGGTCACGCGACCGATCAGGCCGCCGGTGGTCAACACTTCGTCGCCTTTACCGATGGAGTCCATCAGCTTCTTGTGATCTTTAGCGCGTTTCTGCTGTGGGCGCAGGATCATGAAGTAGAAGATCAGGCCGAACACCACCAGCATAATGATCAGAGAGTACGGGCTTCCCTGAGCCGGAGCCCCTGCGGATGCGACGGCGTCAGAAATGAAAAAGCTCATTGAAATTCCCTCATTAAGTTATCAATTATTAGATCAAGCGTTTCTACCCTTCATCTTTCAAACTGCAGCGGTGTTGGCTTCCCTTTTTCACCCCAGTTACTTGGCAATCCAAGCTCCTGGGATTCATGCGGTCGCCGCCTTGCTGCATCTTGAAATCTATTGGGTATTTAAAGGCGGAATCGGCTTGCCGATCCGACCATAGAAATCCGCAACAAACTGCTCTAATTTACCCTCTTCGATAGCCTGGCGTAAACCCGCCATCAGGCGTTGGTAGTGACGCAGGTTATGAATCGTGTTCAGTCGAGCACCCAATATTTCGTTGCAACGGTCGAGATGGTGCAAGTAGGCGCGGCTGTAATGGCGACAGGTGTAGCAATCACAGTCCTTATCCAGCGGAGAAGTATCATCCTTGTGCTTGGCATTACGGATTTTTACCACACCGTCAGTCACGAACAGATGGCCGTTGCGGGCGTTGCGGGTCGGCATGACGCAGTCGAACATGTCGATGCCGCGGCGCACGCCTTCCACCAAATCTTCCGGCTTGCCGACGCCCATCAAATAGCGTGGCTTATCTTCCGGAATTTGCGGGCAAACGTGTTCAAGAATGCGATGCATATCCTCTTTAGGCTCGCCTACAGCCAAGCCGCCCACAGCGTACCCGTCAAAGCCGATATCCACCAGCCCTTTGACGGAAACATCACGTAAATCTTCGTAAACGCCGCCCTGAATGATGCCGAACAGCGCATTTTTATTTTCCAGCTCGTCGAAACGCTTGCGGCTGCGCTCCGCCCAGCGCAGCGACATTTCCATCGAACGCTTGGCGTAGTCCCAATCGGCCGGGTACGGCGTACATTCGTCGAAGATCATCACGATGTCGGAACCCAGGTCATACTGGATTTCCATCGATTTTTCCGGGCTCAGGAAGACCTTGTCGCCGTTGATCGGGTTGCGGAAGTACACGCCTTCCTCTTTGATCTTGCGCATCGCTCCCAGGCTGAACACCTGGAAGCCGCCGGAGTCGGTGAGGATCGGGCCCGGCCACTGCATGAAGTCGTGCAGATCGCCGTGCAGTTTCATGATCTCCTGGCCCGGGCGCAGCCACAGGTGGAAGGTGTTGCCCAGCAGGATCTGCGCGCCGGTTTCTTTCACTTCTTCCGGCGTCATGCCCTTGACCGTACCGTAGGTGCCAACCGGCATAAAGGCCGGGGTCTCCACCACGCCGCGGTCGAAGATCAGGCGGCCGCGACGCGCGCGGCCATCGGTAGTTTGTAATTCGTACTTCACAAAGCCTCCAGCATCAGAGAAACAGTCTGATGTCGTTGAAACGGGGCCGCGCCGTGCGCGCAGCCCGGGAATTTAGCCGCCGACGGATTCGTTTTCCGCCTGCGGGTTACGGCTGATGAACATCGCATCGCCGTAGCTGAAAAAGCGATACTGCTCGGCCACCGCCTGCTGATAGGCGTTCATGGTATTTTTATAGCCGGCGAAGGCCGACACCAGCATGATCAGGGTGGATTCCGGCAGGTGGAAATTGGTCACCAGCGCGTCGATCACCTGATAGTGATAACCCGGATAGATAAAGATGCTGGTGTCACCGAAGAACGGCGCAATCAGCGCCTCTTTGCTGGCCGCCGCGGCGCTTTCCAGCGAACGCACTGAGGTGGTGCCCACCGCGACGACGCGTTTGCCGCGCGCCTTGCAGGCCAGCACGGCATCGACCACGTCCTGCGGCACTTCGGCGTATTCGGCGTGCATCACATGATCTTCGATGGTTTCCACGCGCACCGGCTGAAAGGTGCCGGCCCCGACGTGCAGCGTCACGAACGCCATTTCCACGCCCTTGGCGCGCAGCGCCGCCAGCAGCGGCTCGTCGAAGTGCAGGCCGGCGGTCGGCGCGGCGACCGCGCCGGGCTTCTCGCTGTAGACCGTCTGATACAGTTCGCGGTCGGCGTCTTCATCCGGGCGAGCGATATAAGGCGGTAGCGGCATGTGGCCGGCAGCGTTGAGGATGGTGAACACGTCGCGCTCGTCGTTGAAGCGCAGTTCAAACAGCGTCTCATGGCGCGCTACCATGGTCGCGGCGATGCTCTCGTCATCCCCCAGCAGCAGCTCGGCGCCCGGCTTCGGCGCTTTCGACGCACGCACGTGCGCCAGCACGCGATGGTCGTCCAGCACGCGCTCCACCAACACTTCAATCTTGCCACCGCTAACCTTGCGGCCGAACATGCGCGCCGGGATCACGCGGGTATTGTTGAACACCAGCAGATCGCCGGCTTCCAGTTTATCCAGCAGATCGGTGAATACGCCGTGCGTCAATGCCCCGCTCGGCCCGTCCAGCTGCAGCAGGCGGCATGCGCTGCGTTCGGCCTGGGGATAGTGGGCAATCAGGGATTCGGGAAGTTCAAACGAAAAATCAGCGACGCGCATGGGTATTCACTTCTTCAATTTGGGCTGGTTGGTAAAAAACAGGCGGCCTAGTCTAAAGCCGGGGGCGGTCAGCGGCAAGAAATAAGGAGGATTTGCCTGACTTCGGGTATAGTTGAGGGATGAATTTTCTCGCTCATCTTCACCTGGCCATGCTGGCGGACAGCTCGCTGCTGGGCAACCTGCTGGCCGATTTCGTGCGCGGCAACCCCGCCGCCGACTACCAGCCCGACGTGGTGGCCGGCATCATGATGCATCGCCGCGTCGACGTGCTGACCGACAGCCTGCCGCAGGTCAAAGCCAGCCGCGACTATTTCAGCGCCCCTTACCGCCGCGTGGCGCCGATCACCCTCGACGTGGTGTGGGACCATTTTCTGGCGCGCCACTGGCAGCAGCTGGAGCCCTCGCGCGATCTGCACCAGTTTACCCAGGAAGCGCGCAGTCAGATCGAACCTTTTCTGCCGCTCACGCCGCCGCGCTTTCAGAACCTGAACGGCTACCTGTGGCCGGAACGCTGGCTGGAGCGCTACGCCGAATTGCCGTTCATCGCCCGGGTGCTGCAGGGCATGGCCAGCCGCCGCCCGCGCCTCGATGCGCTGGCCGGCTCGTTCGCCGACGTCGAGCAACATTATCATCAGCTTGAAACACAGTTCTGGCAATTTTACCCGCAAATGATGCGGCAGGCGAAGGACAAAGCGCTCTGAGGTCAAGCCCAAGCCATTGAAATTGCAATGCCTTGCAAGAATTTACGTTTTGCCGCTTGCCCTTTTGTGGGAAAAGGTTATTTTTAAAGCTCGCTAAATTATATCAACGACTTTGATAGGTGAAAGCTATCTCATCGATTGGTCTTTTACCCTTTATTCACCAAGTCGCGGCCCCTATACTGGCCCTTGTTTTTACATCCACCCTTTAACACCTATTACAGGAGTAATTATGGTCCTGGTAACTCGTCAAGCCCCTGACTTCACTGCAGCTGCCGTACTGGGTAGCGGCGAAATCGTTGAAAACTTCAACCTGAAGAAGCACCTGAACGGCAAACCAGCCGTCCTGTTCTTCTGGCCAATGGACTTCACCTTCGTATGCCCTTCCGAGCTGATCGCTTTCGATCACCGCTATGAAGAGTTCCAGAAGCGTGGCGTTGAAGTGGTTGGCGTTTCCTTCGACTCAGAGTTCGTTCACAACGCATGGCGTAAAACCCCTGTCGACAAAGGCGGCATCGGTGAAGTGAAGTACGCAATGGTTGCTGACGTTAAGCGTGAAATCCAGAAAGCTTACGGCATCGAACACCCGGAAGCCGGCGTTGCGCTGCGCGGCTCCTTCCTGATCGACAAAGACGGCATCGTGCGTGCTCAGGTTGTTAACGACCTGCCAATCGGCCGTAACATCGACGAAATGATCCGTACCGTTGACGCGCTGCAATTCCACGAAGAGCACGGTGAAGTGTGCCCGGCTCAGTGGGAAAAAGGCAAAGCAGGTATGGGCGCTTCTCCAGACGGCGTTGCAAAATACCTGTCTGAAAACGCTGCCAAGCTGTAATTTCAGCCTGATAGTGAATCAACCGGCCCACGCGGCCGGTTTTTTTATGCCCCTTTATGGGGCAGACCGCCCACCAGCAGTGCTTTATTTCCCTGTTTCCGCTCACATTTCCCGCCCTGTCCGCCGCGCGTGCGCCCATCTGCGGCTACTATCAATAACGCTGGCTCGCGCTTTGCAAGCGAACAACGGCAAGCAAACACAACACAATAAAAACTGACAGGGTAGGAATAACTATGTTTTTACAGAAATGGAGCAAACCCCTGACCATGGCGGCGCTGCTGGTCAGCGGCAGCCTGTATGCGGCATCCAACCCGGCGGTGGAAGCCAAAAACGGCATGGTGGTCACCTCGCAACACCTGGCCTCGCAGGTCGGCGTGGATATCCTGAAGATGGGCGGCAACGCCATCGACGCCGCCGTGGCGGTGGGCTATGCGCAGGCGGTGGTTAACCCCTGCTGCGGCAACATCGGCGGCGGCGGCTTTATGACCGTCCACCTGGCGGACGGCACCGACACCTTCATCAACTTCCGCGAAACCGCGCCGGCGGCGGCCAGCGCCAACATGTATCTGGATGCCGGCGGCAAGGTGAAGAAAGACGCCAGCCTGTACGGCTATCTGGCCGCGGGTGTGCCGGGCACCGTGCTGGGGATGGAAACCGCGCGTGAGAAGTACGGCAAGTTGAGCCGCGAACAGGTGCTGGCGCCGGCTATCAAGCTGGCGCGCGAAGGCTTTGTGCTGACCCGCGCCGACACGGATATCCTCGACACCACCGTCGCGCGCTTCAAACAAGATCCCGAGTCGGCAAAAATCTTCCTGCGCCCGGACGGCAGCCCGCTGCAACCGGGGGATAAACTGGTGCAAACCGATCTGGCCAACACGCTGGAGGCCATCGCCAAAGGGGGAACCGACGCCTTCTATAAAGGCAAAATCCCGCAGGCGGTGGAGGCGGCGGCCAAACAGGGCGGCGGCATTTTGACCGCCGCCGACTTCGCCAATTACAAGGTCACCGAAACGCCGCCGATCACCTGCAGCTATCGCGGCTACAAGTTCGTGTCGGCACCGCCTCCCAGCTCCGGCGGTGTGACGCTGTGCGAAATCCTCAACGTGGTGGAAGGCTACGACCTGAAAAGCATGGGTTTCAACTCGGCGGCGGCCATTCACACCATGACCGAAGCGATGCGCCATGCCTATATGGACCGCAACACCTATCTCGGCGACCCGGAATTCATCAAGAACCCGATCGACCGGCTGGTGAGCAAGAGCTATGCCGAGCAAATCCGCAAGAAAATCGTCGCGGACCAGGCCACGCCGTCGGAAAACGTGCAGCCTGGCATGGAACCGCATGAGAAACCGGAAACCACCCATTATTCGATCGTCGACCATGACGGCAACGCCGTCTCCACCACCTATACCGTCAACGGCCGCTTCGGCGCCGTGGTGATCGCACCGGGCACCGGCTTCTTCCTCAATGACGAGATGGACGACTTCACGGTGAAAGTGGGCGAGAAAAACCTGTACGGGCTGGTGCAGGGCACCGCCAACAGCATTGCCCCCGGTAAGCGCCCACTATCGTCGATGAGCCCGACGCTGGTGACCAAGGACAACAAGATCTTTATGGTGCTGGGTTCGCCGGGCGGTTCGCGCATCATCACCATCACCCTGCAGACCGCGTTGAACGTGATCGACCACGGCATGGCGCCGCAGGAAGCGGTAGACGCGCCGCGCATCCACCATCAGTGGCTGCCGGATGAGGTGTACTACGAGCAGCGCGGCGTTTCTGCCGATACGCTGAAGCTGCTGAACGGCATGGGGTATAAGATGGTCGAGCAAACGCCGTGGGGCGCCGCCGAACTGATTCTGGTCGGTTTGCCGGGCGCGGCGGGCGTCAGCCCGGCCAACTCCGGCAACGACTCGGCGGTGTCCGGCAAGGTGCGCGAAGGCTATCTGTACGGCGCCAACGACGTGCGTCGCCCGGCAGGCTCCGCGGTCGGTTACTGATGTAAACGCCTACTCACCTTAATCGCGGGGGCCTTTAGGCCCCCGCAGTTTCTTTAGCCTTCATAACGCCACACGGTGGCCGACTCTTCCGCCAGCTGCAGGCGCAGCCCACCTGCTGTTTCGCTCAGCTCTCCTCGCCCTTCCACACGCCGCCATGGGCCGCGCGCCAACAGCGGGTTGTGCGGCAGCTGCGCCTGGCCGCTGCCGTCGCGCTGCAGCGCCACCAGCACCTGTTCCTGCTGATACAGGCGCACGAACACCAGCGTTTCCCCGCTGGCGTACAACACCTGGCAGCCGCCGCGGCGCACCGCCACGCTCTGTTTCCGCAGCGCCGCCATACGCTGGAACAGCGCCAACAGCGGCCGGTCCCAGTCGCCGACGTCCCACGGGAACGGCTTGCGGCAGAACGGATCGTTGCCACCGTCCAAACCAATCTCATCGCCGTAATAGAGACAAGGCACGCCAATCCAGCTCAGCAGCCACACCGCCGCCATCTGCATACGCGCCGCGTTCCCCTGCAAGAGCGTGAGGAAACGCGCGGTATCGTGACTGTCCAACTGGTTGAACTGGATCAGCTGGCGGCCGTGCGGCAGCCCGGCGCGGTAACCGTCCATCCACTGCGCGCACCCGGCGGCGTCCAGCCGCACCGGGTGATAGGCCACGTCCAGCCCCGCCAAAAATGCCCGCACCGGCAGCGCGAACCCCATGTAGTTCATCGCCGCGTCCTCCACGCCGGCGTGCAGCCAGCGGCGCGCGTCGCCGAAGTGCTCGCCCAAGACGTAGGCCTGCGGGTTCTCCTGCTTCACCGCCTGATAGATGCCAGCCAGGTGGTGCAGGTTGCCGGTGGCGCCGCCGTTCTCCCCCAGCATGTGCACCACGTCAAGCCGCCAACCGTCGATGCTGTACGGCGGGCGCAGCCAGTGGCGCACCACGCTGCCTTCCCCGCGATAGATCGCTTCCGCCACCTGCGGCTCGGCGAAGTTGAGCTTCGGCAGACTGGCATTGCCCTTCCAGTCAAGCGCGCGGCCGTCCGGGTAAAAGTTGAACCAGCTGCGATACGGCGAATCGGGGTGGTGACAGGCGCCGTTTTCGCCCTGACGATGGCGGTCGAACCATGGATGCGAGTCACCGGTGTGGTTGAATACCCCGTCCAACACCAGTTTCATGCCCACCTTGTGAGTGCTCACTCGCAAACGCTGCAGCGCCGCGTTGCCGCCGAAGTGCGGATCGACCTGGTAATAGTCCTCGGTATCGTACTTATGCACGCTCGGTGCGGTAAAAATCGGGTTCAGATACAGCGCCGTCACGCCCAGCTGCTGCAGGTACGGCAGTTTGGCGCTGATGCCGTCCAGATCGCCGCCGTAAAAAGTCGAGGCGGCGTGGCGATCCTCCAGCGGGTGCTGCCAGTCGCGCCGAATCACCTCGGCGCCGGCCGCGTGATGGCGGTAGCTGCCGCTCTGAATGCCGTGCTCGCCGCCGCTGCTGGCGAAGCGATCGGGGAAAATCTGGTAGAACAGCTGATCAGCCACCCACTCAGGAGCGTTGTCAGGTTCGTCGACGGCGAACTGCGCCAGCTGGCCCGGCGGCGTTGACGACCAGCCCTGCGGGCCGAACCACTGCTGACGATCGGCCCACAGCAGCTTGAAGCAGTAACGCCGCGTCGGCTCGCCCTCATTCAGCGTCAGGCTGGCCTGGTAGCGCCGCATCCCCTCGTGGCGCTGCGCTTTCATCGCCAGCAGCCACTCTTCGTTGTCCGGTTCGGCGCGCAAAAACACCCGTTCCGGCAGTTCATCCCCCTGTAACCACAGCGTGATATCCAAACGTTGCCCTTGTTTCACCACAAAAGGCGGGACCGGTTGATGCCAGGCGCTAAGCATACTGTTTCTCCTGCTGTACCAAACGAAATCGACGGCGTTCTTCAAGAAACGAACAATGCCACGTTAAGTGCAACTCCCCCTCCTCTCTGGCCGCAAAACCCGGGGATGAGCCGGGGGGCGGAGACCGAGAAATAACGCTAACACGATGTAAAAAAAGGTAAATAGGCACAAATCCTGCACGTTAACCCTTAGGCTAACGCGTTTTAAGTTTACAGGATATTTTTTGCGCATTTTTTAAGGAGCGGTAATGCAACAACAGATAACGCGCTGGCTGGAACAGTTTGGTTTGGAATTCGGCGGAGTGATGTCGCTGTTGATGGTATTGGGGTTGATTGTCCTGATCTCGGTCGCGATCCACCTGGTGCTGCACCGGGTGGTGCTGGCCGCCCTTCAGCGCCGTGGCCAGCAATCGCAGCGCGTCTGGCAACAGGCCATCACCCAATACAAACTGTTCCAGCGCGTGGCGCTGCTGCTGCAAGGGGTGATCATCAGCATCCAGGCGACGCTGTGGTTGCAAAGCGGCAGCCAGACCCAGGCGGTGATCGTCACCGCCGCGCAGGTGTGGATCCTCGCCTTCACCCTGCTGTCGCTGTTCTCGCTGCTGGATACGCTGCTGGCGCTGCTGCGCCAAAGCCCGATCTCCAATCAGCTGCCGCTGCGCGGCATTTTCCAGGGCCTGAAACTGGTGGCGGCGATCCTGATCGGCATCATGATCGTTTCGTTGCTGATGGGCAAATCGCCGCTGCTGCTGCTCAGCGGCCTGGGCGCCATGACCGCGGTCTTGATGTTGGTGTTCAAGGATCCGATCCTCGGGTTGGTGGCCGGCATTCAGCTCTCCGCCAACGACATGCTGAAGATCGGCGACTGGCTGGAAATGCCGAAATACGGCGCCGACGGTGCGGTCACCGACATCGGCCTGACCACGGTCAAAGTGCGTAACTGGGACAACACCGTCACCACCATTCCCACCTACGCGCTGATCTCCGACTCGTTCAAAAACTGGCGTTCGATGTCGGAATCCGGCGGGCGCCGCATCAAGCGCAGCCTGAATATCGACACCGGCAGCGTGCACTTCCTGTCGGAAGAGGAACAGCGCCGCCTGCAGCGCAACCCGTTGCTGCACAGCTACCTGGACGTCAAGACCCAGGAGCTGAGCCAACATAACCAGGAGATCGCCGTCGATCTGGCCTCGCCGCTCAACGGCCGCCGCCTGACCAACCTCGGCACGCTGCGCGCCTATCTGGAAGCCTATCTGCGCGCTCACCCGCGCATTCATCAGAACATGACGCTGATGGTGCGCCAACTGGCGCCGACGCCGGAAGGCCTGCCGCTGGAAATCTACGCCTTCACCAACACCACGGTTTGGGCGGAGTATGAAAGCATTCAGGCGGATATTTTCGACCATATTCTGGCGGTGATCGACGAGTTCGGCCTGCGCGTGCATCAAACGCCAACCGGCAATGACCTGCGCGGCATGCTGCTACAAAACGCGAACGCTTCCTGACGTCGGCTGACGTAACTGTGTCTGCTGGTAATGATGTTCTTTCAATTGCCAGCAGATATCTCCATCCCCTTCTTTTCCCCGGCGAAAACGGCGTTAATGCGCCATCACCTTCACCACCGAGAGGGAAAGCCCTTGCTGAAACGGTTACGTCATCGGCTGTTTACCCTGATGGCCACCCTGCTGTTTATCGGCTGCCTGCACAGCGCTTCGCTGGACGAAAGCCGCATGCCCCGCAATCTGCAACCTTCGCTGAGCGCCCTCAGCAGCAATATGCAGGACATTCGCGAAGTGCTGGCGCGCTGCGCCGGCGAGGAAGAGGAGGAACGCCTTAACGGCGGCGACATGCGTATCGAAGCGCGCGCCGCCGGGGAGGATGAAGTGGAAGACAAACGCTTGTCATAGTAGGTTAAAAAACGCCCCATTTTGTTGCGCAACACGCAACACCTGGCTATGATGCGTATAGCGCAACACTTATGGAGCCGTCAGGATGATAAGAAGCTTCAAGCATAAGGGACTCAAAAAGTTTTTCGAAACCGGTTCAACGGCGGGTATCGACGCCAAGCAGGCGAAGAAAATCGCGCTACGGCTGAGCGTGCTGGATCTGGCGAAAGTGATTGATGACGTAGATCTGCCTGGCTTCTTCTTGCACCCGCTAACGGGCGCTCGCAGCGGGCAATGGTCCGTCACCGTAACCGGCAACTGGCGTATCACGTTTGAACTGGTCGAGGGTGATGTTTATATCGTGAATTATGAGGACTATCACTAATGAACCGCATGCATAATCCCCCTCATCCTGGCGAGTTGATCAAAGAAACCATGGAAACGCTGAATCTCAGCGCGCGCGCGCTGGCTAAAGCGCTGGACGTCGCGCCCTCCACGGTTCAACGCCTGATCAGCGGAAAGTCCGATATCTCGCCGGAAATGGCCATCCGCCTGTCCATCGTGATAGGCAGTTCCGAACAGGTTTGGATGGGCATGCAGGATGCTTACGATCTGTGGCAGGCCAGGCAGTCCATCGACGTTTCGAAACTGCGCAAGCTGGACTTCGCTTGACGCCAGCCCCTAAAAAAACACCGGCCTTAGCCGGTGTTTTTCCATTTAGTCTTGCTGCGTCGCCAGCGGCACGCGTTTTTTCTGATGGTTGACCTTGAACCAGTATCCCGCCAGCAGCAATACCACCCAGACCAGGCCGGCGTACAGCGAAACACGCGTGGTCGGGAAGTAGCCGATAAGGCCGATGATGAACACCAGGAACACGATCGCCACCACCGAGGTGAACACCCCACCGCGCAGCGGGAACGCCAGCTGCTTCACCTGCTCTTTACTCAGGCTGCGGCGGAAGGCGATTTGTGAGAACAGGATCATGATCCACACCCATACGGTGGCGAAGGTCGCCAGGGAGGCGATCACCAGGAATACGCTTTCCGGCATGATGTAGTTGAGGTATACCGCCAGCAGCAGCGCCAGCATCATCACCACCACCGTCACCCAGGGAATGCCGCGTTTCGACACCTTGCTGAACATCTTCGGCGCGTGGCCCTGCTCGGCCATACCGTGCAGCATGCGGCCGACGCCGAAGACGTCGCTGTTGATCGCCGACAGCGAAGCGGTGATCACCACGAAGTTGAGAATGCCCGCCGCCACGGTGATACCCATATGCTGGAAGGTCAGCACGAACGGGCTGCCGTTGGTGCCCACCTGGTTCCACGGGTAGATAGACATGATGACGAACAGCGTGCCGACGTAGAACACCAGAATGCGCCATGGCACCGAGTTGATGGCCTTCGGAATCGATTTTTTCGGATCTTTGGCTTCGCCGGCGGTGATGCCGATGATTTCAATGCCGCCGTAAGCGAACATCACCAGCTGCAGCGACAGGATCATGCCGATAACGCCGTTGCTGAAGAAGCCGCCGTTCGACCACAGGTTATGAATGCCGGTCGGTTGCCCGCCGTTGCCGATACCCCAAATGATGATGCCGATGCCGGCCGCGATCATGATGATGATGGTGGCAACTTTGAAGAACGAGAACCAGAACTCCAGCTCGCCGAACACCTTGACGCTCATCAGGTTGATGGCGCCGATGATCAGCACTACGCTCAACACCCAGATCCAGTGTGGCACTTCCGGGAACCAGACCCCCATATAGATGCCGAAGGCGGTCACGTCAGCGATGGCGACGATCAGGATTTCAAAGCAGTAGGTCCAGCCGGTGATGTAACCCGCCATCGGGCCGAGGTAGTCCTGCGCGTAGCGGGAAAACGAGCTGGCCTGCGGGTTGTTGACCGACATCTCCCCCAGTGCGCGCATGATGATAAAGGCCACGATGCCGCCGATCAGGTAAGCCAGCAGCACGCTCGGGCCGGCCATTTTGATGGCGTCCGCCGAGCCGTAGAACAACCCGGTGCCGATGGCCGATCCCAGCGCCATAAAGCGGATATGACGCGTGCTGAGGCCGCGTTTCAGCTTATTGTCGGGGGCAGTGGTGGGTGACTGTTGTTGCATGAAGATGACCCATAGTTTTAAACGTAAAAAAGCCACGGACATGTCCGTGGCCCTAGATTAAGCCGGGGGATTATCAGTGCGCGGTCACTTGGGAACGCGTGCACACCCGATCATAAATCGCGACCAGCACCAGCATCAGCAGCGAAGGCGGCAACCATGCCAACCCCTGCTCCGCCAGCGGCAGGTGAGTAGTCCAGGCCGGCAGCAGCTGCTGGAAGCTGGACGCTTTCACCGCGTCAAGGATACCAAACAACAGGCTGACAAGCATCACCGGCGCGATGATGCGCGGCGCGCTGTGCCACCAACGCAGGGTGAAGCTCAGCACCACCAGCACGATGCACGGCGGGTAAATCGCGGTCAGCACCGGAATGGAGATCTGGATCAGGTGGCTCAGACCGAGGTTGGACACCACCATCGAGAACAGGCCCAGAATAAATACCAGCGTCTTGTACGAGAACGGCAGGTATTGCGCGAAGAACTCGGCACAGGCGCAGGTCAAGCCCACCGCAGTCACCATACAGGCGATGAAGATCAGCGCCGCCAGGAAGAAGCTGCCCAGGCCACCGAAGGTGTTCTGAACATAAGCATGCAGGATCACCGCGCCATTGGTGGCGTCAGGCACCAACGCGCCGCTGCCGGAACCCAGCTTGAACAGGCTCAGGTAAACCAGCGTCAGACCCACGCCGGCAATCAAACCGGCCAGAATGGTGTAACGGGTCAACAAACCGGCGTCTTTCACGCCGCGCGAGCGCGCCGCGTTGACGATAACGATGCCGAATACCAGCGCGCCCAGCGTATCCATAGTCAGATAGCCGTTAACGAAGCCGGAGGAGAAAGGCACGCTCTGGTAGGCCGTCGTCGCCGGAATCGGTGCGCCGGCAGGCCACAACAGCGCGGCGATACCCAAGACGGCCAGCGCGACGATCTTCAGCGGTGCCAGCACATGGCCGACGGTGTCGAGCAGGCGGCCCGGATACAGGGAGATGCCGATCACCAGCGCGAAGTACACCAGGCTGTAGATGAACAACGGCATGGCGCCGTCGCCGGTCAGCGGGGCGATGCCCACTTCAAAGGACACGGTGGCGGTGCGCGGCGTGGCGAACAGCGGGCCGACAGCCAGGTAGCAGACGGTCGCCAGCAGCAGGCCCGCGCCGCGGCCGATCGGCGAACTGAGGGCATCGATGCCGCCGCCGACGCGCGCCAGCGCGATGACGGTAATCACCGGCAGACCGACGGCAGTGATCAGGAAGCCCAGCGCCGCGGTCCAGACGTGTTCACCGGACTGCAAGCCGACCATCGGCGGGAAGATGATGTTCCCGGCCCCAACAAATAAGGCAAAGGTCATAAAGCCCAGTGCCAGGATATCTTTTGACGTTAAACGATGACTCATACGATGTCGTGTTGCCTGTTCAAATGAAAAAATTGTCCGATAGCGTGGTGGCGTGACGCCCCACCCGGTTGCCGGCATGCCCGATCATCGCAGCGCCAAAATAAGCACCGTAAACGCAATCGATCCGGCGTTTATGTCCCTATTCGAAAGTGGCCGCTCATGAGATGGGCAAAATTTTAGGAGTTATAAAAATGGAGGTTTAATCCGACAACGAAGGCTAAGGTAAACGTTTATAGCGCTTCAAGGCAAGACGCACGGCGAAAAGCAGAGCTATCGACCATATAAACTTTATCCACCAGTCGATCATATTGGCTATCAATAAATATACACTACATGATTTGTATCATTTTTGAACAATGAATTCACGAAACGTGAAGCATATATCACTTTACCGCGCGAAAACGCCAATAAATGCCCTATTTTCGCGTGGCATAAGCTCCGATCCGCCGCTAAAAAAGGCGAAAATTACGCCGCTTTTTGTCGTTTATTGCATCAGGGCCGGTGCGAGCGGCGGCAACCCAAGAGCCTGGCGAGTCTTTTGCAGGGCGCCCGGCGGCAGCGGCAGATAGCCGTCGTGATTGACCAGGCTCTGCCCTGCGGTCGACAGCACGCGATCGAGGAACGCGGCAGTCAGTGGTTCGAGCGGTTGATTAGGCGCTTTGTTGATGTAGATATAGAGGTAGCGCGACAGCGGGTAGCGATCGTTACGCACGTTGTCGGCGGTAGGTGCCACATAATCCTCCCCCGATTCCGCCAACGGCAGCAGCCGCACGCCGCTGGCGCGAAAGCCGATGCTGGCATAGCCGATGCCGTTGAGCGAACCGGCCACCGCCTGCACCACCGAAGCTGAACCGGGCAACTCATTGACGCGCGGCATAAAGTCGCCGCCGCACAGCGCGCGCAGTTTGAAATAGCCGTAAGTGCCGGAAGCCGAGTTGCGGCCGAAGCGCTGCAGCGAACGCGTCGCCCAGTCGCCGCTAAGCCCCAGCTCGCCCCAGCGCGTCAGCGGCTGGCTTTCACCGCAGCGCCGGGTGGCGGAAAAAATGCGATCGAGCTGCTGCAGATTGAGGCCGCGCAGCGGGTTATCCTGATGCACCAATACCACCAGCGCATCCACCGCCACCGGCACCGCCAGCGGCGCATAGCCATAGCGGTGTTCGAACGCCGAAACCTCGGCCGCTTTCATCGGCCGACTCATCGGGCCCAACTGCGCGGCGCCCGCCGCCAATGCGGTCGGCGCGGTAGAGGAGCCGGCGGCCTGGATCTGCAGGTTAACGTTGGGGTAATGCTGGCTGAAATCCTGCGCCCACAGCGCCATCAGATTCGCCAGGGTGTCGGAACCGACGCTGGACAGGTTGCCCGCCAACATGCCGTCGGGTTGCGCCAGCGCGCCGCGTCCGGCCAGCAGCGCCAGGCAAAGCAACAGCCCTCGGGTTATTCGGGTCATACCGGTGTCTCGCGTTAATTTTTCACCGCATTCTCTGATAAAGCGGCGGGAACAATCAACCGGTTGGGTAAGGTAAAGATAAAGCGGGTGCCGATCCCCGGCTCGCTAAGGATCTCCAACCGCGCGTCGTGATGGCTGAGCGCGTGTTTAACGATCGCCAGCCCCAGCCCGCTGCCGCCGGTCTGGCGCGAACGGGCCTTGTCGACGCGGTAAAAACGCTCGGTCAGGCGCGGAAGGTGTTCGGCGGCGATGCCCGGCCCGTTATCGCTGACCTGGAACTGCGCGCCATGCGCCGTCTGCTGCCAGCTCACTTCGATATGAGTGCCCTTCGGCGTGTGGTTGACCGCGTTGTACACCAGGTTAGACACCGCGCTGCGCAACTGGTCTTCATTGCCGAACACGTTGAGTTGTTCGTTCACCCGGAAGGTGATCTCGTGATTACCGCCACTCAGCGATTGCGCCTCGCGCTGCAACACCCGCAGCATCAGCGGGATATCCACCCGCTCGTTCATGTCGACATTGGGCGCCGCCTCGATGCGCGACAGCGTCAGCAGCTGCTTGACCAGCCCGTCCATCCGGCGGGTCTGCTCTTGCATGGTGCTAAGCGCCTTGCTGCGCAGCGAACCGTCCTGCTCTTCGTCGCCCATCATCTCCAGGTAGCCTTGCAGCACCGTCAGCGGCGTGCGCAGTTCATGGCTGACGTTGGCGAAGAAGTTGCGCCGCGCGCCCTCCAGCTGGCGCATCTGGGTGACGTCACGCGCCACCATCAGCAGCTGCCCTTCGGAATAAGGCATCACGCGGAATTCGACGTAGTGTTCGTTGTTCAGCTGCAGCGTCAGCGGGCGCGAGAACTCCTGCTGTTGCAGATAATGGCTGAATTCCGGATAACGCAGCAGGTTGAGGATGTGCTGGCCGTTGTCTTCCGGCCAGCGGAAGCCGAGCAGATGCTGCGCCAGCCCGTTGCACCAGAAAATGTTGCCTTCGACGGTGGTCATCACCACCGCGTCAGGCAGCGATTCGGCCCCGCTGCGAAAGCGCTTGATCAGCAGCGCCAGCTCGCGCCGGCGGCGGCGATTGCGCTGCTGCATCTGATACAGGCCATAGAACAGGGGCTCCCAGCTCCAGCGGCCGGGCGGCGGCGTCATGCTGCGGTCGATCCACAGCCAATGGGAGAGCTTGAGCTGGTTGTAGAAATTCCACACCAGCGCCGCCAGCGCGGAGGCCAGCAGGAACCAGGGCAAATAACCGAAAATCAGCCCCAGCAGTAAGGCGGGCAGACAAAAAAGAGCCAGCTCCAGAGCCAGCCTCTTCCACGACAGACGTTCTAACACGGCATATTCTCCAGCGCGGCGCGATCAGTAGCGCGTTGAGAACCGGTAGCCGGTGCCCCGAACGGTTTGAACCATTTTATCATGCCCACTGGTTTCTAACGCCTTGCGGAGCCGACGGATATGCACGTCAACGGTACGGTCTTCCACATAAACGTTAGTGCCCCAGACGTGATTAAGCAACTGCTCACGGCTATAAACCCGCTCCGGGTGGGTCATAAAGAAGTGCAGCAGCTTGAACTCGGTCGGCCCCATATCCAACGCCTGATCGTTAGCCATCACGCGGTGGGAGGACGGATCCAGGCTCAGCCCTTGCATTTCAATCACTTCTTCCACCGCCATCGGTGAAATACGGCGCATGACCGCCTTGATGCGCGCCACCAGCTCCTTGGGCGAGAACGGCTTGGTGATGTAATCATCCGCCCCCACTTCCAGGCCGCGCACGCGGTCTTCCTCTTCGCCGCGCGCGGTCAGCATCATGACCGGAATATCGCGGGTCAGCGCTTCGCGCTTCATATGTTTGATAAACTGAATGCCGGAACCGCCGGGCAACATCCAGTCGAGCAACACCAAATCAGGGAACGGCTCAGACAGGCGCGTCACGGCGCTGTCATAATCCTCGGCTTCCAACGGTTGGTAACCATTCTGTTCCAACACAAAGCACACCATCTCACGGATCGGCGCTTCGTCTTCCACCACCAGTATGCGTCTTGCCATCGTCAATCCTGCCAATGTGTTAGCGACTTTGCGGGCGCCATTATGCGTCAGTTTTGTGACACTTTTATGAAAAAAAGCGGCTGTTATAGGCAGTAAGCATAGCGATTATTTCCCGGCGCAAAGAAAAATCATTCCGTAGTCGTCGCCATTGCGCCGGGACAGCCGCCGCCGCGGCCTTTATAATCATCGCCATTACCTTTGCATCCGGGAGTGTCATGCGCCTGATCCACACCTCTGACTGGCATCTTGGCCAGTACTTTTTCACCAAAAGCCGCGCCGCCGAGCACCAGGCTTTTCTGAACTGGCTGATCGAACAGATCGAGCAGCAGCAGGTGGATGCGCTGATCGTCGCCGGGGATCTGTTCGATACCGGCTCGCCGCCCAGCTACGCCCGCGAGCTGTACAACCGCTTCGTGGTGGAACTGCAGCGCACCGGCTGCCAACTGGTGGTTTTGGGCGGCAACCACGACTCGGTAGCGACGCTGAACGAATCGCGGGAACTGCTCTCTTGCCTGAACACCACGGTGATCGCGAGTGCGCAGGGCGCCCTCGAGCAACAGATTGTGGTGCTTAACCAACGCGACGGCCAGCCGGGTGCCGTGCTGTGCGCCATTCCGTTTCTGCGGCCACGCGATCTGCTCACCAGCCGCGCCGGCGAATCCGGCGCGCAGAAACAGCAGGCGCTGCAGGAAGCCATCGCCGAACATTACCAAGCGCTGTATCAGGCGGCCTGCGAGCGCCGCGATCGGCTGGGCCAGCCGCTGCCGATCGTCGCCACCGGCCACCTGACCACCGTCGGCGTCACCACCTCCGACTCGGTGCGCGACATCTATATCGGCACCCTTGACGCCTTCCCGGCACAGGCTTTCCCTCCCGCCGACTATATAGCGCTGGGTCACATTCACCGCGCGCAGAACGTCGCCAAGTCGGAACATATACGCTATAGCGGCTCACCGATTCCACTCAGCTTCGATGAGCTGGGCAAAGCCAAAAGCGTCTTCCTGGTCGATTTCGCCGACGGCGCTCTTCAGCAGGTAAAAGCGCTAACGATCCCGCAGTTCCAGCCCATGCAGCTGATTAAAGGCGATCTGGCTGAGATCGAACGACAGCTGCAGCAATTTGCCGACTATGCCGGCGAGCTGCCGGTGTGGCTGGATATCGAAGTGGCGACGCAGGACTACCTCAGCGATATTCAGCGCCGCATCCAACTGATGGCGGATGAGCTGCCGGTGGAAGTCGTGCTGCTGCGGCGCAGCAAAGAGCAACGCCGCCAGGCGATCGCGCAGCAGGACAAGGAAACGCTGAACGAGCTGAGCGTCAACGAGGTGTTCGAACGGCGCCTGGCGCAGGAGGCCGACATGCCCGAAGCGCGCCAACGGCGGATGCATCAACTGTTCCGTCAGGTGGTCGATGCGGTGCAGCACAATCCTGAGGAGACCCAACCATGAAGATCCTCAGCCTGCGGTTAAAAAACCTCAACTCGCTGCAGGGCGAGTGGAAAATTGACTTCACCGCCGAGCCGTTCGCCAGCAACGGCCTGTTCGCCATTACCGGCCCGACCGGCGCGGGCAAAACCACCCTGCTGGACGCCATTTGCCTGGCGCTGTATCACCAGACGCCGCGCCTCAACGTCACGCCGAGCCAGAATGAACTGATGACCCGTCACACCGCCGAATCGCTGGCGGAGGTCGAATTCGAGGTCAAGGGCGTCGGCTATCGCGCCTTCTGGAGCCAGCGCCGCGCCAAAAACGCGCCGGACGGCAATCTGCAGGCGCCGAAGGTCGAACTGGCGCGCCGCGAGGACGGCAAGATCCTGGCGGACAAAGTGCGCGACAAGCTGGAGATCACCGCCGCCATTACCGGGCTGGACTTCGGCCGCTTCACCAAATCGATGATGCTGTCTCAGGGGCAGTTCGCCGCGTTTCTCAACGCCGATGCCAACGATCGCGCCGAGCTGTTGGAAGAGCTGACCGGCACCGAAATCTACGGGCGGCTGTCCGAACAGGTGTTCGAATCCCACAAGCAGGCCAAAACCGACCTGGATGCGTTGCACCAGCGCGCCAGCGGCATCGAGCTGCTGAACGATGAACAGCGCCACTCCCTGACTGAACGGCTGACGGCGCTGAGCGCGCAGGAAATCGCCCTCGGCGAACAAACCCAGCGGCAGCAACAGGCGCTGAGCTGGTTGCAACAATGGCAACGCCTCCAGCAACAGCAAAACGAGGGGCAACGGCGGCTGGAAACCACCCATCGCGAGCAGGCCGAGGCCGCCCCGCAGCTGCAGCGGCTGGCGCTGAGCGAACCGGCCGAGAAATTACGGCCGCTGCGCGGCGAACGCGATCGCTGCCGCGCCGAGCTGCAGACGATACAACAGCAGGCAGCCCAGCTGACGCAGCAACAGGAGCGGCACTCGGCGCAGCTGGCGCCGCTGCAGCAGGCGGTGGAAAAGGCCCGTCTGGCGCAGCAAGCTCATGCCGAGCATATGCGGCAGCAGCAACAGCTGATCGATGACCAGGTCGCCCCGCTCGACCATCAGATCGCCCAACTGCAGTCGACGCAGACCGAACGGCGACAGGCCGGCGATGCCGCCGCGCAGCAGTGCGCCCAGCAGCAAACTGCGCTGGAGCAGCTCACCGCTCAGCGCAGCCAGCTGACGGCTCAGGCCGGGCAGTATCAGCAACAGTTGAATGCGCTGAGTGAAGCGCTGACCGTTCAACAGCAACAGCAGCAGGCGCTGGAGGCGCAAACGCCGCTGGCCCCGCTGCGCCAGCGCCTGAGCACCCTGGCGGATCTGCGCCCAACGCGTCAGCAGCTGTTCACGCTCGCTTCCCTGTACCGGCAGACCCGTGACCGTCTTGCCCGGCAACAGGCGGAGCACGCCGAGCGGCAAACACAGCTCGCCGGACTGCAACAACAGCTGGAGAGCGCGCGTCAGCAATTCAAGCAGCACAAGGCGCAGCTACAGGAAGTGGAGCGGATCCACGAGCTGGAAAAACGCATCGTCAGCCTGGAAGCGGAGCGCGCCCTGCTGCAGAGCGGTGCCCCCTGCCCGCTGTGTGGCTCCCCCAACCACCCGGCGGTGGAGCAATATCAGGCGGTGCAGCCTTCGGCGACGGAACAGCGCTTGGTTGAGATGCGCACCCTCGCCGAGAAACTGCAAACCCAGGGCACCGAGCTGCGCACCCGCTGTGAAGGCCTGCAAGAGCAGCAGCAACGCCAGCAGCAGGCTATCGCGCAGGATGAGCAGCAGCTGGCTGCCCAACAGCAGCAATGGCAGCAGCTCAGCGCGCCGCTGGCGTTCGACTTTACCCTGGCGGAGGGCGAGCAACTCAGCGCCTGGCTGAGCGGCTGCGACGACGAAGAGCGGCGCGGGCAGCACGCGCTGCAGCAGCATGAACAGGCGGCGCAGGCGGTACAACAGGCAAAAGACGCGCTCGCCGCTCTGCAAACGCAGCAGCAGCAGGCGCAGCAACAGCTGGCGCTGCTCGAAGAGCGCTTTATGCTGTTGCAGAAAACTCATGCCGCCAGCCTGCAACAGCAGCAAGACCTGCTTCAACGCTGGCAGGAAGGCGAGAAGACCCTCGCCGAGCGGCGCGCGCAGCGGCTGGCGCTGTTCGGCGAACAGCGAGTCGCCGAGGTGCGCGAACAGCTGCGCGCCAAACAAATCGCCTGTGAACAGGCCAGCTTGCAGGCCGCCGAGCAGTGGCAAAAGGCGCAGGAACTGCGCGAGCGCCTGGCCGGCCAGCAGGCCGGGTTGCAACAACAGCACACCCAAATGCAGGAACGGCTGCAGCAGGCGGAGCAGCAATGGCTGCAGGCGCTGGCCGACAGCGAATTCGCCGATGAAACCACCTTCGCCGCCGCGCTGCTGGACGACGCCCTGCGCCGCGAATTGCAGCAGCGTAAAGAGCAGCTGCAACAGCGGCAGGTAGAGGCTGCGGCCCTGCTGGCTCAGGCGACGCAAACGCTGGAGCAGCATCGGCAGAACCGCCCGGAAGGGACGGATGAGGCCAACGCGGATCTCGACGCGCTCACCCAATCGCTGGCCGAACTGGCACAGCAGTTGAAGGCGCTGCAGCTGAGCCAGGGCGAGCTGCGCAACCAGCTGGAAAGCGACGCCGCCCGCCGTCTCAATCAACAGGCGCTGTTCGAGCAAATCGCCCGCAGCCAGCAAGACTACGACGACTGGAGCTACCTCAACCAGCTGATCGGCTCGAAAGAAGGCGACAAGTTCCGCCGCTTCGCGCAGGGGCTGACGCTCGATCATCTGGTTTATCTGGCCAACCTTCAGCTCGGCCGGCTGCACGGGCGCTACCTGCTGCAGCGCAAAACCAGCGACGCGCTGGAGCTGCAGGTGGTGGACACCTGGCAGGCCGACGCGCTGCGCGATACCCGTACCCTGTCCGGCGGCGAAAGCTTCCTGGTCAGCCTGGCGCTAGCGCTGGCGTTGTCCGATCTGGTCAGCCACAAAACCAGCATCGACTCGCTGTTCCTCGACGAAGGCTTTGGCACGCTGGACGCCGAAACCCTCGATACCGCGCTGGACGCGCTGGACAGCCTGAATGCTTCCGGTAAAACCATTGGCGTGATCAGCCACGTCGAGGCGATGAAAGAGCGCATTCCGGTGCAGATCAAAGTGAAAAAGGTCAACGGGCTCGGCGTCAGCCGGCTGGAGGCGCACTTCAGGCTGGAATGATCCCGCCGTGCGCGGCACAGAAGTGTGACCGCGGCGGCACTCCGCGGTGAAAAGCGTTGAGCCGCGGCGAGCACGGGTTATTATGCAGGCATAACAGGATTGTTACTGTATCCCCTCCGCCGCTCAGGCCGCAGGACAGAAACATAAAATACAGGCAAAACCTGACGCCCGGGATCGCTTCCGGGCGTCAGGTTTTTTCGTTTTCAGGATGCTGAAACACCGGGAAAAACCATGAGAATCGCTAAAATACTCAATAATAACGTGGTGATTACGCTGGATGACCGTCAGGAAGAGACGGTGGTAATGGGAAAAGGAATCGGCTTTAAAAAGAAGCCCGGCGACACGCTGGACGAAAGCCTGATCGAAAAGGTGTTCACCCATAACGGCGGCGAAATCGCCGAGCGCTATAAAGAACTGCTCTCCGAGATCCCGCTGGCCTGCGTCACCACCGCCGACAGGATTATTACCCTTGCCCGAGAACGCCTGCCGGGTAAATTGCATAACATCGTCTACATCACGCTGACCGACCACATCCACTTCGCCCTGCAGCGACACGCCGAAGGGCTGGATATCAAAAATGCGTTGCTGTGGGAGATTAAAAAGCTCTACCCGGCCGAGTTCGCCGTCGGCCTGGAGGCGCTGGCTCTGATCGCCCAGCGGCTGGATACCGCGCTGCCGGAAGACGAGGCCGGATTTATCGCCCTGCACCTGGTCAACGCCCAGCTTAACGACGAGATGCACAACACGCTGCACATCACCCGCGTGATGCAAGAGATCCTCAATCTGGTCAAATACCACTTCCGCTTTGATTACAACGAGGAAGCCCTGAGCTACCACCGTTTCGTCACCCATTTGAAATTCTTTGCCCAGCGCCTGCTGGGGAAAAACTACGTCGACAGCGACGACGACTCGCTGTATCAGGTAGTGAAAGAGAAGTACCGAGAGTCATTCGCCTGCGCCGGCAAGATCAACCGCCACATCGAAAAGCACTATCAGCATCAGCTCACCACGGAGGAGATGATGTTCCTGACCATTCATATCGAACGGGTACGCAGCGAAAGCGAGGAAAAACCGGCTTAACGGCGGGTGTCCGCCAGCTGGCTCAGATTGGATTTGGCTTCGTGCATATTGGCCCGAATTGCCATACGCGCCCTCCTTAGCTAAAGCATAAAGCGCCGTCCAGTTTTGTACAGGGAGTCGTTTAAAGCGCGAGCAGGCTCGCGCTTTGTTGCAACGCTTAGCGCTGCTGTTGCGGCCACAGCCAGGCCGCACCGCGTACGCCGCTGGAGTCGCCGTGCACCGCCTTGCGGATCGGCGTTTCACACTCGCCGCCGAACACCCAGCCTTTCACCAACGGCGGCACATTGCGGTACAAGCGATCCACGTTGCTCATGCCGCCGCCGAGCACCACCACGTCCGGATCCAGAATGTTGATCACGTGCGCCAACGCTTTCGCCAGTCGCATTTCGTAGCGCACGATCGCCTGCTCCGCCAGCGCATCGCCCCGCTCGCTCAGCGCCATAATCTCGTGCCCTTGCAGCGCGTTGCCGCTCAGGCGCGCATAGTCGGTGGCGAAACCGGTGCCGGAAATAAAGGTTTCGATACAGCCCGGTTTGCCGCAGTAGCACGGCACTTCGCGGGCGTAGCGCAGCTCATCGTCATCCTGCCACGGCAGCGGGTTGTGGCCCCATTCGCCGGCGATGCCATTGCCGCCGGAATGCGCCTGGCCGTTCAGCGCCACGCCGGCGCCGCAGCCGGTGCCGATAATGACCGCAAACACGGTTTTCGCGCCGGCGCCTGCGCCGTCGGTGGCTTCCGACACCGCCAGGCAGTTGGCGTCGTTAGCGATACGCACCTCGCGCGCCAGCAGCGCCGACAGATCCTTGTCCAGCGGTTGGCCGTTGAGCCATACCGAGTTAGCGTTTTTCACCCGCCCGGTAAACGGCGACAGCGTGCCGGGAATGCCGATCCCGACCGATCCCTGTTCGCCGGTATGATCTTCCGCCAGTTTCACCAGCCCGGCGATCGCCGCCAGGGTTTGCCCATAGTCATGGCGCGGCGTGGCGATGCGATGGCGAAACAGCTCTCGCCCGTCGTCCGCCAACGCAATCACTTCAATTTTTGTCCCACCCAAATCGATGCCAATGCGCACGTTTTTTTCTCCTCGATGCAGCGCAGCGTTGCCACAGCCTAATGTAAGCGCGCGGATGAATCACCTGTTTCCCTCTCCCCGGCCAGGCCTTTTCCGCTGCGTACGGCGACGCAATTCGGAGAGAATGGGGCGATTTTTCAGCGTCAATTCGTTATCATGCCGCCCTGCTTTTGACGAATCAGCGTGCCGAACGCACGCCCAGCCAGGGATAACATTATGCTGTGGTTTAAGAATTTGATGGTTTACCGTTTGAGCCGCGAAGTGGCGTTAAACGCGGATGAAATGGAAAAACAACTCAGCGCGTTCGCCTTCACGCCGTGCGGCAGCCAGGACATGGCGAAGACCGGCTGGGTCTCCCCGATGGGCTCGCACAGCGATGCGCTGACGCACGCGGTCAACGGCCAGATCGTCATCTGCGCGCGCAAGGAAGAGAAAATCCTGCCGTCACCGGTCATCAAGCAAGAGCTGCAGGCCAAGATTGAGCGCCTGGAGGCGGAACAACATCGTAAACTGAAGAAGACCGAGAAAGACGCGCTGAAGGACGAAGTGCTGCACAGCCTGCTGCCGCGCGCGTTCAGCCGCTTCAACCAGACCTTCATGTGGATCGACACCGTCAACGATCTGATCATGGTCGATGCCGCCAGCGCCAAACGCGCCGAAGATACGCTGGCGCTGCTGCGCAAGAGCCTCGGCTCGCTGCCGGTGGTGCCGCTGACCATGGAAAGCCCGATCGAACTGACGCTGACCGAATGGGTGCGTTCCGGCGAGATGCCGGCCGGCTTCGCCATTCAGGATGAAGCGGAGCTGAAAGCGATTCTGGAAGAAGGCGGCGTGATCCGCTGCAAGAAACAGAACCTGATCAGCGACGAAATCGCGGTGCATATCGAAGCCGGCAAACTGGTGACCAAGCTGGCGGTGGATTGGCAGGAACGCATTCAGCTGATGCTGTCGGACGACGGCTCGCTCAAGCGCCTGAAGTTCGCCGACACGCTGCGCGAGCAGAACGACGACATCGATCGCGATGACTTCGCCCAGCGCTTTGACGCCGACTTTATCCTGATGACCAGCGAGCTGGCGGCGTTGATCAAAAACACCATCGAAGCGCTCGGCGGCGAAGCCCAGCGTTAATCCCGCCTCAGAAATGACCAGGGCCCAGCATCCGCTGAGCCCTGCGTTCCCCTGACGAACAAAGTTTATTTGCTCAGGTAGCGGCACAGATAGGCGGTCGCGTCGGCCACCTGCAGGTTGAACTCGCTGTGCCCCGGCACGAAGAACTTCTCGCCCGGCGTAAACACCTGCCAGTCCGGCGCCCCCGGCAGCAGCACTTTCAGCGCGCCGGTGATCACCGTCATTTCTTCCGGCTGCGCGGTGGAGAAGGTATATTCGCCCTCTTCCATCACGCCCACGCTGGTAAGACCGATGCTGCTACTGTCAAAACCGATAGACTTCACTTTTCCGGCAAAATACTCATTCACTTTCAGCATAGACTGGCACCCGCGTAATCATCTTGATGGAAAATCCATATTGGGGGATTGCGGTTGATCTGTCACTGGTTTTTCGCGCGAAATGCGATCGCGGCGCAGTGAAAAACGCTGCCGGGCTTCTCACCGGTAGTCAGTGCTGCTGTAGCCCAAGGAGATGCACGGGTGCAAAGCGCCTGAGGCCGCGTCGAGAGCTTACTTATCGCTATTTGAATCAGTCGATTAACTCTGCAGCCAGCTTGGCGACCAGTACGTTGGACAGCAGCACCGGCACCGACAGACGCGCCTGCAAAAAAGCGCGATGGCGCTGGTGATAACCGATGCAATCGAGCACCACCACCTCCGCCCCCTGCCGCAGCAGCGCGCAAGCCGCCTGCTCCAGCGCGGCATCATCAGCCAGATAGGGGCTGGCGACAGCATAGCTCGGCGGCGTCGCCAGTTGCCGCCATTTACGCGCCTGCTGCCCAACCTGTTCCGCCATCGGCACCACGATGCCAACGCGGTGTTCACCGACGATCGCGGAGATCAACGGTGGGATAATGCGATCCGGCTCCAGCAACAGCGCCCGTTCCGTCTGCAATCGCTCGAACTCGCCGGTGCACAGCAGCAGGATCACCTGGCACCCCGCCGCCTCCAGCTCGCGGATCTTCTGCTGCAGTCCGCTTTCGACGCGAGCGGCACAGAGCGTCACCTGTGTACCGTCCAACAGGCGCGACACCAGCAGCTTATCGCCCTGTTGCGGCGCATAACGCTCGGCGATCTGCCCGGCATCCAGGCCATCCAGCAAACCGACGTGCCTCACCCGCTCCGCCGGCAGATAAGCAGACAGTAGCGGCATGATATCGCTGCGCGGCGCCTGACCGAGGGTCAGCGTGGCGAATGAGACCGTCATGGGTCTATCTCCTTTTTTGCAGGTGGCTCAGACTGCCGTACAGCGCCAACAGCCGGTCGTATTCGGCGGCATCGTAGAACCGGCAGGTGCCGCGGCCGAATTCTTTGGCGACTTCCACCGCGAATTTAACCGCCAGCGCAATGTCCGTTTCGTGGCTGGCGCCGGTCCCGCAGCCCGGCACCACCGATTCGCTGCAAATCGCCACGCCGACCACCGGCGCCGCAGTAGCGGTCGAGGGCTGCAGGATGCTGTTGAGGTGATGTACACCGTTGCCATAAGGGGTGATATCCTGCGTGGTGATTGGGAAGGTCACCGCCGGGCGGCCGCTGGTCATCTCCATGATGCGCAGCAGATCTTCCGCCACCCGCAGGATGTAGCCCTCTTTCACCGTCGGCGACAGCGCATAGCCTTTGTGGTTGATGATGCGGTTGCCTTTGGTGGTATCGATCGACAGGATGGCGTCAACCTCCGGTACCACTTCATTATCGTTCATCGTCACGTCATCGATCGGCGAATCCATAAAATCGACCGGGTCATGCGGCCGGGTGGGCGCGTTCGGGCAAATATGGGTGGTGACGATCACATCGCCCGGCAGCGTGTCGCCCTTACGCTGCATCTCCGCCAACTTCAGCGCGGCGGCAATGGCGGCGATCGCGCCATCGCCGTCGGACACCAGCCCGATACGCGTCGGCCGTGCGCCGATGCCGCCCAGGCGGCCGATAATGCCCAGCGTCGGCGCCGTACCGCCGCCGAACTTACCTGCGCTACCGGGGATCTCGATGCGCACGAAATCGGTGCCACCCTTCGGCCCGTCGGCGCGCAAGGTGCTGGCCCGGATCGCCGGGTAAGGCGCAAACAGATCGACGACGTCCTGGCCGCTGACGAATGCGCTATCAATCAATTCAAAAACCTGCAGCGTTTGTTGCAAACTCATGGTCGTTTTACCTCACCAATGTCATCGGCATGGGCTATTTGCCCTTGCTGGAAAAAATCGAGCTGAAGAAGTTGTAGAGCGCGTCGCCGGCGATAAACCCGGCCGCCATGATCTCCATCGGTGTGCGGCCGCGATCGCCCCAACGGCGCAGGATCGCCACACGCAGCGCGATGCCGACCAGCACCGCCCACCCGGCCAAGGCGTTGTTGATCAGTAAGCCGGTTGCCAGCAGTACGCCGAGCTGGCGCTTAGGACCGCCGATCAGCTGCACCACAGCGCCGGGGATCGCCCAGATCAAGAGGCTCCAGGCGATGCCCGGCTGCGCACCGGCCTCGATGGTCTTCGCGTAAACGCGCGCGACCGGCGGGATCAGGTCCTGTAGGAAATAGCTGTGATAAGAGAGGTAAACCACCGGAATGGCGATGAGAAAGGCGATCAGCGCCGCAAACAGCTGAATGCGGCGCCCCAGCAGTTCCTGCCGCAGATCTTGGCCGTAACCGCGCAGGATGAAGCCGGCTTTCAAATCAAAGCCCATGTCGGCGAAGGCCGGCCCGGTGGCGGCGGTAAAACCGGTCAGGATGCACAACGCCAGCGGTGGGAAACCGATCAGGATACCGACGATCAGAGTGATCAATGCCACCGCGAATGCCGGAAACCAGCCTGAGTGCATGGCGGCAATACCGACGATCAATTCATGAACGAAAGCAGCGAACGCCGCGTAAATCACGAACAGCGCCAACATCGGCAGCGACATCTCGCTAAACAGCCCGCCGACCAGAGCCAAAAACGCGGCGATGGCGATGTAGCCGACTGCGCCCAGGCCGAGCGCTTTGCTTACCGCACTGTCCGGCTGGGTATAACCGGCGCTATCGGCGCGGCGGCTGCGGATCACCTGGGCAACCTGGATCAGCGCCACCAGGCCGGCGCCGACCATCACGCCGTGCGGAATAAAATGGGCGTTGATATCCAAACCGGCCACCGGCTCGGCATAGGCCCGCAGCAATAGCCCGACGCCGAACATGCTCAGCGCCCAGATATTGCCGATAAAGGCGGTGCCGAAGGCCGCCATAGGGATCTTGAGCATTGAGCCGGCGATGCCCACCACGACGCCTACCACCAGGAGCCAGGCCTGCTTGCCGCCGCGATCGCCGGCTTTAATCGCCTCCGCGGCGGCGACGCCCGGCGGCCAGGCATTGGCGGCGGGGAACACTTTGGTATCGAACAGGCGATAAAGCAGATAGGCGTCGAGCAGCATCGCCGCCGCCACGCCGCAGAACATCGGCAAAATAAGCTGCGGTTGCCCCATCACATAAGGCACCGCAATCGGCATCAGCAGACAGTTGGCCGCGCCGAAGGTGGCGGAGGAGATCACCGTTTGCGCCAGGTTCTGGGTATGCACCGAGCGGTAGCGTTGGAACATCTGTAGCGGAATGCGTGCCAGCAGCATGGCGATCAGCGCACCGATGATCGAAGTGTTGGGCGTCACGCCCAGCGTGGTGATCAGCTGAACGCCGATGATCGCCCCCACCACCGAAAGCAACGCCATGACCAACAGCGTGCCGGCCTCTTTTAGCGGATTATTTGATTTCATTCTTGGTTTCCCTGAATATTTCCTGCCGCATGCCGGAAATAACGCCAGGCGATAGCTCGCCGCGGCAGTTCCATTATTTGGAACTGCCGGCGTCATAACGTGTTTATTTTCTTATTTACCCTATCTACTTCTCACCAATAAAATACGGTGAAATATAATTAATGAGCTCCCTGGTGTCGGCGCTCGTTAATTATGATGAAACGCGATAGCTCAGGCGCGTTATTTGATCTGTTGCCAATAATCATCGCCATATTTTTCCGCCAGTTGGCGGCTGACTGCGGTTAATTCGGCCAGGACTTCCGGCACAAACGGCTGCTCTTCTCCCTGCGAAGGGAAGGACAGGCACAGCCCTACCGTCTCGCTGCCGTGCTTGTTCACCAGCGCGGTCGCCAGCGAACTGATACTGTTTAAGGTTTCATTGCGCGCCAGCGACCATCCCTGACGCCTCACCTGCTGCAACTTCTGCAACAGCGCATCCAACGTTTGCGGCGCATTGGGCGAAGACGCCCGGTAACCGCCGGCGTAACGCGCCCGAACCTGCTCGTCGCTTTCACGCGCCAGTATCGCCCGCCCGACCGAAGTTTCCGCCGCCGGCGAACGGTAACCCGCCGGGGTGACCACCTGCAAAAAGTGGCGGCCGGGGAACATGCGCATTACCATGATCTCCTGCCCTTCCAATATCGAAAGGTAGCCGGTACACGCCGTCTGGCGGCACAGCTGCGCCATACTGGCCGCCAGGCTGTCCACCAACGGCATCGACAGGTAGTGGCTGGATGCCGCCAGCAACAGCGCGCCGATGCGATAACGCCGGCTATCGGGATCGCGCTCCAGCATGCCCTGGTTTTCCATGGCCTGCAGCAGGCGAGATACCGTGCTTTTCGGCAGCGCCAATTGGCCCACCACGTCACTGAATGCAATACCCGGTTGGCCATGCATCACGCGTTGTTGAGAAAAGAGTTTTAATACCGCAGCGGCATTTTCCAGCGTTGTCATGATTCGCCTTGTTCCACTATATGGAACTCAGTTCCTGTTTTATAATTAAAAACTAAAACCCGAACTGCGCAGCGTCAAGCTGTTTATTTTTTGTCAGCTGCAAAATAAAAGGCATTCGTGCTTTTTAAATGAAAATAATGCGCAGAACGCCAACTTCGCCACGTCGATTAAAATAACGATACGCTTTGAAAATAATGAATGGCAGGACAAGCTGCTAAATCAGCGCAGAAAGGGAATGAGGGGCGTCGATCCAAGCCATAAACAGGAAACCGGCCTGGCGCCGGTTTCCGCTGGGCTGCAGGTCAGAGCTCTAACGCCTCGTCCTCATAGCGGTGCTTGGCGTCGAGCGCTTCCTGCTCGGTTTCATGTTCACTGAGCAGCGTATTCGGCTCAATGTCGTCGGTGCGCACTTCAAAACGGCGCAGATGCAGGTTCGGGTCGCCCCGAAACACCTCTACGACGCGGGCGCTCCGTGGATAAGCAGGTTGATCATTTTCGCGCATGCCGTTCTCCCGTGTGTTTCACACAGTAGCAAGTATAGCAGCCGCCCTCATTCCGGCACGCGCGAGCCGAGATCGCGGTCGCCGGGGGCGCCCGCCAACAGCTCGGTCAGTTCGTCGCAGGCGCAAATGCGACCTTCACGTACGGTAAAGTGCGCCAACACTCGCACGCGGCTGCTGGAGCCGTCGCGCTTTTCCAGCTCGACCAGATGGTGGGTCAACACCGCCTCGCCCTGCTCCGCTGCCGCGATCACGCTCAGCGTCATGCGGCGAGTTTGCCGCTTCAGCAGCGCCATGTGTTGTTCAAACTGCTCGAAGTTCAGCACCTTGCCATCCACCTGCTGGCGGTAGTCTGCGCTGAAACGGGCGGCGAGCTGCATCGGCCGGTGCTCCGGGCTGGCGACCACCTGCCGCAGCGTATCGAGTACCAGATCCAGTGGGGTAAGTTGAGTCATCACGTTTCTCCGAAATAGGGTGAACGGCGATCCTATCCCGGTCAGGCGATGGCATAATAACCACATCAAGACTTTTAATAACGTTAAACGGCCAACATGACGCAGATCCGCAGCCAACGCCTTCAACATGAAAAAAAGCACCTGACGCCCTGGCACCGGCACGAAGGCGGCCAGATCTATCTCTTGACGCGCGGCATGCTGGCAATGGAACTCCCAGGCCGGCAATGGGCGATCACCGGCGGTACGCTGGGCTGGCTGCCGCCGGGATGCGCCCATCAGGCGCTGGCCTGCGGCGACGTGGCGGGCTGGAGTCTGTATCTGCCGGTGGAAAGCGTGCCGGAGATGCCGCCGCAGCCGCAGCTGTTCACGGCCTCTGCGCTGTTGCAGGCCCTGGTAGAGCGCATCGCGCAGTTCCCCGTCGGCCCGCTGAGTGCGCCGCAACGGCGGCTGCTGCAGGTGCTGCTGGACGAAATGCACACGGCAAGCCGCGCGCCGTTGCAATTGCCGCTGCCGCAGGACGACCGGTTGCTGAACATCGCCCGGGCGCTGCTGAACGATCCCGCCGGCCCGCGCAGCCAGCGCGACTGGGCCGCCTGGGCCGGGCTCAGCCCGCGCACCCTGAGCCGCCGCTTTCTGCAGGAAACCGGCATCAGCTTCGCGCTGTGGCGCCAGCAGGCGCGGGTGTTACGTTCACTGGAGGGATTATCACGCGGCGAAACGGTCGGCGAGGTGGCCGATGCCTGTGGCTACGACAACGTCAGCGCCTATATCGCCGCCTTTCGCCGCCGCTTCGGCGTCACCCCCGGGGCTTACTTTGCGCCGGCTCGGCAAACGGAATAGGAGAACGGGCGCCCAGCGCCCGAAGAGCAGAAAGGGTTATTTCACCGTCTCACGCGGCAACACCGCGAGAATTTGTTCCACCACACGCTGCGGATCGGCAGCGCCATCCATCACGTAATGCGCAGCGTCCTGATACAGCGCTTCGCGTGCCGCCAGCACCTCTAGCATCTCCTCGGCGATCGGCCTGCCGGTGAGCGTCGGGCGCTGCGCATCTTCCGGGTACTCTTCCAACCGCTGCGCCAACACGCTGGCCGGCGCACGCAGGTAGATAACGGTGCCATGCTGACGCATAAACTGACGGTTCTCCTCCGCCAGGATCGCGCCGCCGCCAGTGGCAACTATAGTTGACGGCTTGGTCACGGTTTGCAACGCGATGGTCTCACGGCGGCGGAACCCCAGCCAGCCCTCGCGTTCGACCATTTCCGCCACGCTCATCTGCGCCGCCTGCTGCATAAACAGATCGGTATCGACGAACTGATAGCCCAACGCCAGCGCCAGTGCGCTGCCTACCGTGGTCTTGCCGGCTCCGCGAGCGCCTATCATGAACAGGGTTTGTGTCATTACGGGTTGTCCCTTATGCGGTGACTTGAGTGCATTGCATACCAAAATACCGAGCGGGTGCGATGGCGTGGTGGTGGCATCATACCCTGACCACTCTGTATTTCAATATTTACGATAGTGTAAATTCCATGGCACAGCGACTGCCGACGGCAAAGCCGTGCGCCAGGTCCTCATCCAGATGCCGCCGCAAGGCGGCCGTGAGCCGCGCATCGTCAAGCGGCTGAAATCCCAGTCGCCGGTAGTAAGGCGCATTCCACGGCACCTCGATGAAGGTGGTAAGCGTCAGGCGGTCAGCCCCCTGCCGTTTGGCCTCTTCCGCCACCGCGCCGATCAGGCGACGGCCGACGCCCTGCCGCTGCCAGGTGCCGGCGACCGACAGTTCGGCGATGTGCCAATCTTTCCCCTGAGTCTGCACGGCGATAAAACCGGCGCACTCGCCGTTGTCGCTTTCCGCCAGCCATTCACGGCGCTCGGCGATAAACGCGGCATGCTGCTGCGGGGCCATCACCTCGCCTTCGGCGATAAAGCGCCATTCCGGCTGTTGGCGAAACAGCTGCGCCGCCGAACGTTCAACCGCCATCAGATGCACGATATCCCGTTGCTGCGCCAAACGAATCTGCAGGCTCATGGGTTCTCCTTAACGTTGGGGCGGTTATTTAAGCAAATTTCACCGCCCGTAGCTTAGAAATCGATACTGCCGCGCAGCACCACCTCACGCGGTTCCCCCACCGCCACGCGCAAATTGCCGCCGCTGGACGGGTAGTAGGTTTTATCGAACAGGTTCTTCACGTTCAGCTGCCATTTTACCCGATAGCCGTTGATCGGCATGGTGTAAGCGGCGAACGCATCGGCAACGGTGTAATTATCCAGGTAGAAACTGTTGGCAGCGTCACCCGGGCGGCGTCCTACGTAGCGCGCGCCGGCGCCGATGCGCACCTCATCGCCGCTGTAGAGACCCGGGCTGCCCAGGTTCTGGGTCAGAAACAGCGAGGCGGTGTGGCGCGCCACGTTGGTCATCTCTTTCCCCTTGTTATCCGGATCGTCCACTACCCGCGCGTCGGTATACGCATAGGAACCGATCAGGCTCAGCGAATCGGTGAGATTACCGGCCACGTCCAGCTCCACCCCCTGCGAACGCACGCGCCCGGCGGTGCGCGTCACGGTTTCGCCCTCCACCAGCTCATTGACCATCACGTTGCGCTTGGTGATGTCGAACAACGCCAGCGTGCCGGTGACGCCGTTCGGCAGCGCCAGTTTGCCGCCCACTTCCCACGACTTGCCCTGCTCCGGCGGCAGCGAATCAATTTGGGTGGCGATGGAGGAGTTCGGCTTGAACGACTCCGTATAGCTGCTGTACAGCGACACGTAAGGCGTCAGCTTGTACATCACCCCAGCGCGCGGCACCAACTTGCTGTCCGAGCTGTCGGTATTGGTCTGGAACGGTCGTCCTTTGCCGGCATAAACGTCGAAAGCGTCGTAACGCAAACCGCCCATCACCAGCCATTGATCGGTCAGTTGGATGGAATCCTGCATAAACCAACCGTAGCTGGTGAGGTTTTCCCGCTGGTCGCTGTCTTTGGCGCTGACCGCGGTCGACGGCGGCATCAGGCCGTATACCGGATGATAGATATTGAAATCGCTGTTCTTCTTGCCGCGGATCATGTCGCCGCGGAAGGTGCGGTTATCTTCAAAATCGAAGCCGAACAGCATCTGGTGGTTGATGCTGCCCCAGTCCACGTCGCCATTGAGCGTCAGCTGCACCGCGTTGGCGTGGCTGACGGCGTTGGCGGTCGAGTCGGCCTGGCGGCTCAACACGCCGGTCACCGGGTTCAACGCCGTGGCGCGCGCCTGATTATCGCTGTAGCTGTTGCGGCTGTAGGCGTAGGTCAGCGAGCTTTTCCAGCGCTCGTTGAGCGTTTGATCGATCTGCAGGGTAATGCTGTCCTGATCGCCACGGGTGGCGTTATAGGCTTCGTCGAAACGGCGATCGCGCGGCGTATTCACCGGTTTGCCGGTGCGCGAATCGATAATGGTGCCGCGATCGAACGGCACCAGATATTCCATATGCTCGTAGGCCAGCCGCACGGTGGTGTTCTCGCCGTACCACATCAACGAGGGCGCGATCACCGTCTGGCGATTACGGCCAAAGTTGCGCCAGTAATCGGTTTCATCGTGATCGACGATCATGCGATAGGCAAACCCCGACGTGCCGAGCGGCCCGGTAACGTCGAGTTGGCCGCCGCCGCCGTTGAAGCTGCTGCCCCAGCCTTCCACGTGGGTATGCTGCTGCAACTGGGGCTTTTTGGTGATCATGTTGATCATCCCGCCCGGCTCGCCCATGCCGTACAGCATCGAGGCCGGCCCCTTGAGCACCTCCACCCGCTCGGTGGTCGGCGTAAAGTTGCGCGCCTGCACCGAGCGCACGCCGTCGCGCAAAATGGAGCCGTCGCGGTTGTCGCCGAAGCCGCGCTTCATGACCGCGTCCTGGGTGCCGCCCAGCGTGTTGGCCTGGGTAATGCCGCTGACGTTGTACAGCGCTTCGTCCAGGCTGCTGACCGCCTGATCGGTAATCACCTGCGGCGGCACCACGTCGATCGCCTGCGGCACGTTCAGCAGGCTGGTTTCACTGCGGGTACCGGTGACGCTGGTCAACGGCTGATAGCTCTGCACGCCGTCGGCATCTTTGCGGCCGACCACCACCAGGCTCTCTTCCTGCGGCGCAGCTTTCTCCGCCGCCCACGTCGGCGATGTCGCGCAGGCCGCCAAAGGCAATGCGCACCACCAGCCGCGCTTGTTGTTATTCATTATCTAACTGACTCCAATAGGTCCCTGAAAAAGGTAACGGCAAAAACTGCTGATACAGCTGTTGGAAGGTCTGCTGCGGGTTAATGTCGGCGAACAGATCCGGGTAAAACGCTTTGGCGAACATCTCGACCAGCACCACGTGGTACGGGCTGAGGTAAAAGTTGTGCCAGACGCTCCAGGCGCGGTGATGCTTCACCGCCTGCAGGCTGGCCAGCATCGGCTGTTTGGCGATCAGCCGGCGGAAGCTGTCGGCGGCGTCCTGTTGGCTGACCTGCGGCCCGAGGCGTAGATCAGACAGCCGCTTGCCCTGTGGCCCGGCCATGCCGGTGGCGAGGTAAACGTCGGGATTGGCGCTCAGAATGGTTTCCGGGTTCAGCTCGCCATACACCCCTTTGACGCTGGCGTTGGCGATGTTGTCGCCGCCGGCGAAGGCCAGCAGATCGCCGAGGTTGCCGTGCGCGGCGGTGGTGCAGCAGGTATCGCGCCGCCCCAAATGCAGGTGCAGCATCACTTTGGGCTTCGGCCCCTGATAGCCCGCCAGCCGCTGCTGAATCACCGCCATATGCTGCTGATAAAACGCGATGAACTGCTCAGCACGCTGCTGGCGATTGAGCACTTCACCCAGTAGCCGCACGCTCGGCACGGTGTTGTTCAGCAGATCGATGCGCAGATCGACGTAGATCACCGCCACGCCGGCCTTGTTCAGCGCGGAAACCAGCAGATCGTTGTCGCCGTCTTCACGCGCGTAACGCGCCAGGATCACCAGATCCGGCTTCAGCTGCAGCAGGCTTTCAATATTAACCTGGCGGAAATTATTGCCGCTGATAACGGGGATCGCGGCGATCTGCGGGAACTTCTGCGTATAGAGCTGCCAGCTTTGCGCATCGAACCGCGCCAGATCCGCCGGCCAGCCGACGATGCGCTGCGCGGGGTTGCCCGGCTCCAGCAGTGCCAGCGTATACAGCATGCGGCTTTCCCCCACCACAATACGCTGCGGGTTGTCCGGCACCACGACCTGGCGGCCGGTGATATCGGTCACCGTTTTCGCCTGAGCGGAGAACGCGCCGAGCCATAAGGAAAGCAGCAGTAAAATAAGGGAATTGCGCATGATTAAGCCGACACGGAGGAATAGTGCGCGCATGATAATCACTCTCATTAGCACTTGCAATCCTGCGCGGCAATTGCCAAAAGAAATCCGGCAAATGGCGGCGGGTACGCAGTAAAACACCGCGAAAGCGCTAAAAGAACGGCTTTAAAAAGTTAAAAAAATGGCGGAGAAATCGGTTAAATAGAGTGGAAACCATAAAAATAGGGGACATCCATGGCTCAACGCATTATTCCGCTGTCAGAGTGCCCGCAGTTTGCCGATGTGTGTGCCGCCTGGGCCTTCGGCCAGTGGGGCTCACAGCACGGCGGATCGCTGGAGCGCACCCAGTTGCGCTTCGCCCAATGCAGCCGGCCTGGCGACGATCATCTGACGTTGATGATGATCGACGGCGATCGTCCGGTTGGCATGGCCAGCCTTTGGCCCAGCGACGATCACCAGCGCCAGGATCTCACCCCGTGGCTGGCCGGCGTGTTCGTTCATCCCGATCACCGCCGCAAGGGCATTGCCCATCGCCTGGAGATGGCGATCGTCGAAGCGGCACGGCAGCGTCATCATTCGGTTTTGCATCTCATCACCGACAAATCGGAAGCGCTGTACGCCGGCTGGGGTTGGCAGCCTCTGGAGCGCCGGCGGCAACATGACGAAGAAGTCGTAGTGATGGCGAAAACGCTGTAATTAACGCGGCGTACAGACATACACCAGCGCCGGCGGGAAGTTGCGCACCACCCGCAAACGCTTCCAATGAAAATAGCGGGACAGCAATTTTTCCGACAGGTGGCTGTATTGGAACAGCACCAGCGTGCCGTTGCGCGCCAGCAGCCGCTGCCGGGCCTGCTGAAGAATGCGCACGCTGATCCTGACCGGGATCGACAGCAGGGGCAAGCAGGAAAACACCACGTCGTAATCCGTCGCCATCTGGGTTGCCGAATGGGCCATCACCTGCAGCCGCCGATCGTCTATCCCACGCAGCCGATGCACGAAATGCGGTTGGATCTCGAAAGCCTCCAGCGCCGCATCGGCGCGCATCCGCCCCAGAATACGTTTGGTCAGTACGCCGTCCGCCGCACCCAGCTCCGCGATCGACAGCGCCCGGGTCCATTCAACCTGGTTCAGCATCGCCTGGCACAGCCACGGGGAAGAAGGTGCCAGCGTACCGACGGTGCGCGGTGAAGCCATGAATTGCTGCAGGTAAGCGAAGTGATTCATCAGTTGCAGCCGGGTCGCATTTAACATTGAGGCCTCCTTGGGTTAAGCCCTCAATGTGAGCTGAATTTCTTAAGTAATCATTAACATGATTCCGAAAGCGGCGGACACAGTTGTAATAAAATGCAACCTCAGCCGCAGCGGAAAAAGAAAACGGTCGTAATAATGACCTGAAAATAAGCCGCCCACGCGCGCCCTATCAGATAATTATTACGACCGTTTATTTTATTGGCCACGTTGCCGTGGCCAGAGGGTAAAAAAGCCAACGCTTAGCGGTAAATTTCCGCATTGCCGCGCCAATTGCTGGAATCCCCGGGGGTGTCCAGACCGATAATGCGATAATGGCCGGCGCCGTCCGCCGCGGCTTTTTCTTTCAGGGCATGAATGGCGTCATGCGGTGAACCGCTAATGCCGGAAACCGACACCACGCCGAGGCTTTGCAGATTGGCGGCCTGTTCGCTGTTGACCTGTTTCACCGACGACAGCGGCGCGGCGAAAGTGGAGAAGGAAGCGGCGGCGATCAATACTGCTGCGATGCTTGGGATAAGTTTCATGATTGACTCCAGGTGTTCTTGTTTATTAGCTCGTTGTCAGTGATGTTAATTATCCGCTAGCCAATGAAAACGGACGTCATGCAACGTAAAGAACATCAATCATTGTGAGGAGAATAAGGAGGAAGTAAGAGCGAGTGTGTATTTTAAGGCGGGGACGCTTTTAATAGAATTCACCTTACCCCTATTTGATGAACAATTAAAGACGGCGCGAAAGAAAGAACGCGCGCCGCCGCTATTTAAGATTTTTTACCCGCCGGGGCGCGCTGAGCTACGCTGATTTTGTGGCTTACCCTTTAGGAAGAACGCTTATGTCGCAAAACCTGCTGCGCGTGCGTGACGGTCAGGGCGCTTCGGTCTCATTTTCCGAGCTGCTGTTCGATCTGATCTACGTTTTCGCCGTGACTCAACTTTCCCACTATTTGTTGCATCACCTGACGTTGACCGGCGCGCTGGAAACCCTGCTGCTGTGGTTCGCCGTCTGGCTAGCCTGGCAATACACCGCCTGGGTCACCAACTGGTTCAATCCGGATACCCGTCAGATCCGCCTGCTGCTGTTCGCTATCATGCTGCTGGGGCTGTTCGCCGCCGCCGCGCTGCCACAGGCGTTTGGCGAGCGCGGCCTGATCTTCGCGCTGTTCTATGTCGCCATCCAGGTCGGGCGCTCCGTCACGGTGCTGCGCCTGCTGGCGCCCGGGCATCCGTTAGAACGAAACTTTCACCGCATTCTCGGCTGGCTGTGCATCTCCGCCGTCTTCTGGATCACCGGTGGGCTGGCGGAAGGCAATGCCCGCCTGGCGCTGTGGACGATCGCCGTGCTGTGCGAATACGTCTCGCCGATGTTCGGCTTCCGGCTGCCGGTGCTGGGGCGCTCGGACAGCAGCAGCGAATGGACCATCGAGGGTCACCATCTGGCGGAGCGCTGCCAGCTGTTCGTGATTGTGGCGCTGGGGGAAACCATTCTGATCACCGGCGCCACCCTGAGCGAGATGGAAAGCTGGAGCCTGCCGGTGCTCATCGCCTCGCTGGTGGCCTTTCTCGGCAGCCTGGCGATGTGGTGGGTTTACTTCGACACCAGCAGCAAAGCCGGCAGCCACGCCATCAGCCAGGCGGAAAACCCCGGCCAGCTGGGCGCTTACTTCCATTACGTGCACGTCGCGCTGGTGGGCGCCATCATCGTCTGCGCCGTGGCCAACGAGCTGGTGATCGCCCATCCCGACGGCCGCATCCAACACACCACGGCGGCGGTGTTGCTGCTCGGCCCGGCGCTCTACCTGTTCGCCAACGCGCTGTATAAACGGCTGGTGTATCATCGCTTCCCGCTGTCGCACCTGGTCGGGCTGCTGGCGCTGGCGGTATTGGCCCCCGTCGCCTATTTAACCGACCTGCTGATGGTTAATGGCGTGACGACGCTGATCATGGTGGCGGTAGCGGTGTGGGAGAGCATCTCTCGCGGCAGAGCGCCGCAGCGGCACGCGGAGGCCTGAAGCAAATGGGGGCGCTATCGCCCCCGATGTCGGTCACTTCAAGGGTTGCGGCAAGGTGAGCACCCAGAGCTCGCTCAGCGACTCCGGCTGCTCCAGAGGGCGCAATTCAATACGGGCGTCGGTCTTGTCGCCGTCGAGGCTTAACCGCCCTTCTTTCTCCAACTGGTAGTCGCCGATTTTCTTGCTCTTTGGCGATGCGTCCACCAGCTTGGCCTGCAGGCCGAAATCGTTGTCATTGATCACCGCCAGCGTGCGATCGTCAATCAGCGCCAATCCTTCCGCTTTCTCCTGGCGCCAACCCAACTGGCGCAGATCCGCCACTTCCCGTTTCTGTGCCAGCTTCACGCCGCGTTTGGCCAGCTCTTTCGCATCGTCGAACTCCAGCGCTTTCCCCTGGCCGTCAAACGCGCTCAGATCGCTGGCCTGCGCGAGATCCACCAGATAGATCTTGTTGATCATTGTTTTATCTTTACCGCTGCCCTGCTCAATCAACAGAATGCGCTGATTGTCCAACGCCACCACATCGCCAATTTTGGCGTCTTTGGCTTTTTTATAGCTGTCGATATCGATGGGATAGCCGTACATGGCGGTTTTGCCACTGCGCGGATCGAAACTCACCAGCCGGGTAAACTGCGCCTTGTTTTTGCTTTTACCATCGACATCCAGCGTGCTCTGCACCGCCGCCAGAATGCGCCCATCCGGCATTCGGGTCAGCCCCTCAAAACCGCGGTTGGGCTGGCGCCACTTCAGGATGTTCTGCAAACCGCCCGCCACTGCCTGCTCGCCGGCCTGCGGCGTTGGGCCGTATTTGGCGAGAATTTTACCTTTGCCGTCGATATGGATCAGAAACGGGCCGTACTCATCACACAGCCAATAGCCGCCGTTGCCATCACTGGTAATGCCTTCGGTATCCAACCCGCGGCGATCGCCGGACAGCGGCTGCAACGCGTCATTCAACGCCACTTCGTTCGTGGAACCAATCAGCTCGCCCGGCAGCGGCAGCCCGCTAATCGGCCCTTTTTCATCATGCAAGGGCCGCGCATTCTCGGCCACGGCCTTGCCGCCGCCGATACGAATGTCCATCAACAGAGGTACGAATTGCGGATTGGCGAAAATCTTGGCTTCTTGCTTGCCCACCGCAGGGGCATCAGCATTCGGGCCGCGATCGGTCAGCGTCGTCAGCACCAGATCGTCGCCCTGCTTGCTATTGAATGTCAGTCCTGAGCCGATCCCCACCGGCAGCCCCTGCGGGAAATTCTTGGCGAACCCCCCCTGATAGGCGACGCGTTCCCCGCCGGGGAAGCCGACCACATAGCGCGCCACCTCAATATCTGCAGCGTAGGTGAATACAGGAAACAGTGAAGCCAACAGCAGGGAGAGCGATTTTATTTTCATGGTTTTTACCCGAGGTTGAATGAAGCGTTATCAGGCAGAAGAAGATATTAATTTAGCATGACACTTAGATGACGATAGGCGCTTCGTCAAATGTGCAAAAGGCAATAAGGTTGACTGGCAAATAGAAATTAGCAATTAACCTGAGGATATTGAATGGAGAAAACCGCTGGAAAAAAACGCCCAAAAATAGCCGCTCATTTCGCTTAGGGTAAATTCTTATATCAAAGATAAAAAAATCGGCAAACGCGCGCCAACACGGCGAAAAACGGCGTTTTTCCCATAGACAAAATTAAATGCCGGGGATTTAATACCGCCGTTATTCAAGGTGCATTAAGAAAATTCTATAGAATATCTGCATGATCTGAAAAAGCTGTTCTATAGTTTTTAGTGCTAACGCCCGTTAGTCTATTCCGTAGGATGGAATCTATGTCAAAGCGACTTTTTGCTGAATTTTTTGGCACATTTTGGTTGGTGTTTGGTGGTTGTGGTAGCGCAGTATTAGCAGCAGCATTCCCACAGCTGGGTATTGGTTTCCTCGGCGTCGCGCTCGCTTTCGGTCTGACCGTGGTAACGATGGCTTATGCCGTCGGACATATTTCCGGCGGGCATTTTAACCCGGCGGTTACCGTTGGCTTATTCGCCGGCGGTCGTTTCGCGGCGAAAGACGTGATCCCTTACGTTATCGCTCAGGTGATCGGCGGTATCGCCGCAGCGGCGGTGCTGTATTTGATCGCCAGCGGCAAAGCCGGTTTCGACGCTACCGCAGGCGGTTTCGCCTCCAACGGTTACGGCGAACACTCACCAGGCGGTTATTCTCTGCAGGCTGCGATCGTGATTGAGCTGGTGCTGACCGCCTTCTTCCTGATCGTTATTCATGGCGTGACCGACAAACGTGCGCCGGCAGGCTTCGCCCCATTGGCGATCGGCCTGACGCTGACCCTGATCCACCTGATCAGCATCCCGGTGACCAACACCTCCGTCAACCCGGCGCGCAGCACCGGTGTAGCGATATTCCAGGGCACCTGGGCGCTACAGCAGCTGTGGGTCTTCTGGCTGGTGCCGCTGGTCGGCGGCATTATCGGCGGCCTGATCTACCGCTGCCTGCTGGAAGATAAAAAATAAGCGCATCACAGTCGATAGCGTTTCACGGGGCAGCCTTCATCGGCTGCCCCGTTGCTTTCAGCCCTTCGTCACTTCAAACATCATGATATCGCTGGTAAAGGAGCCGTCCGGCTGAATAGCGAAGTGCGTCGCCACCTCCTGCGACACGCTTTGCTGCAGCGCGCGGATCGCGGTAACGAAATGCGCCGGCGTGCGCATGCGCTCCACCCAACTGGCGAACTCCAGCATCAACCGATCCGACGTCACCTCGCGCACGACCAGCCCGGCCTCGGTCAACAGCGCCAGCCACTCGCCCGGCGCATAGTTGCGCACATGTGAGGTATCGCGCAGCACTTCCACGGTTTGCAGATAGATATCCAGCAGCGGATGTCCCGGCGAGACCACGTCCATAAAGATCGCTCTGCCGCCCGGCTTCAATACCCGCCTGACTTCGCGCAGCGCCTGGCCAACGTCGTGCCAGTGGTGCGCCGAATAGCGACTGATAACCAGATCGAAGCCGGCGTCCTCAAACGGTAAAGACTCCGCCACGCCCTGCTGTAGCTGAATGTTACTCAGGCCTTTCTCCGCCGCCGCCTGCTCCACCACCGCCAACATTTGCGCCGACAGATCGTAGGCCACCACCTGCGCCACCCTGGCCGCCGCCGTGAAACTGGCGTGCCCTGCGCCGCAGCCCAGATCGAGCAGGCGCGCGTCGGCGTGCGGTTCCAGTAACTGTGCAAGACGTTGCAAATCTTTGCCCTGCGCGTGCACCGCGCTGGTTAAATAGGCGTTGGCCTGCTCGCCGAACTGCCGGTCTACCGCGTTTTTATGGCTGTTGCTGATGCTCATGTTTGCTCCCATTATTATCCGGCTTTCGCCTGTGCCTGAAGGCTTTCGGCTACTATAATCAGGCTACTATACGGGTACAATATGAGCAGTTATCCTGGTATAAATAGGTACCACGCTATGTCATCAGAAGCCTTATCCGGGCCAAAGGCCCTCGGCGCGTTCCTGCGCGCGCACCGCGAACGCATCACGCCGGAAATGCTCGGCCTGCCGAGCTCTTCGCGCCGTCGCACCAGCGGTCTGCGGCGCGAAGAGCTGGCGCAAATCAGCGGTATCAGCGCCACCTGGTATACCTGGATCGAACAGGGGCGCGAAGTGTCCATTTCCCCCTATACGCTGGCACGCATCGCCAAGGCGTTGCGGCTCGGCCCCGCCGAACGCCACTATCTGTTTACCCTGGCGCGCGTCGCCGACCCCGAACAGGAAACGCACCGCGAAACGGCCAACGACGTAGTGCTGCAAAGCGTGCACCAGATGACGGTACCCTGCTACCTGCTGGACGTAACCTGGAACGTCGTCGCCTGGAACCCGCAGGCGGCGGCGCTGTTCAGCGGCTGGCTGGATGTGGCCAACAGCCCCAACCTGCTGCACTTCATGTTCTTCCACCCACTGGCGAAAACGCTGGTCAGCGATTGGGAAGAGCGTGCTCGCCGCGTGGTGGCCGAATTTCGCGCCGAAACCAGCCATCATCAAAATACCGAAGAGATGCGCGCCTTCGTGCGCAACATGACGCACAACAGTGCGGACTTTAACCACTGGTGGAAACAGCATGACGTGATGGCGCGCGAAGGCGGCGAGCGCGCATTCGATCACCCTCAGCAAGGTGCGCTGCGCTATCGCCAGCTCACCTTCCATCCGGCCGAGCACGGTGGTCTGAAGCTGGTGATGCTGATCCCGCTGCCGTAATTGGTAACAAATTCATAGACAGGTTTACCCGCCATTTATTTATTGGTTCATGTAAACGCGCTAGGGTGATGGTTACCGATGACAGCGATCATCCAGCACCGTTATTTATCTCCTGAGGTACTCCTATGCAATCCGAAGAACAACGCCTTATCGATGGTCTGTTTGGCCGCCTGAAAGAAGCCGAGACCAAGACTGGCCCACGGGATCTCCAGGCAGAGCAGCAAATCAATCAGCATATTCGCGAACAGCCTTCCGCCCCTTACTACATGGCGCAGGCGATGATCATTCAGGAAGCGGCGCTCAAGCAGATGGACCAGCGGGTCAAAGAGCTGGAGGCCCAAGTGGCGCAGCTGCAGCAAACCGCCAACGGCCAGCAGAGCAGCGGTGGCTTCCTGGCCGGCCTGTTCGGCGGCGGCAACCGCAGTACGCCGAGCCCGCGTGAACAGTATCAGGCGCAACAGCAAAATGCGGCGGCCTGGAATAACGCGCAGCAGGGGGGCTACTCACAGCCGCAGCAGCCAGCCTATGCCCAACCGCAACAGGCAGCGCCTTCGCGCGCCGGCGGCTTCCTGGGTGGGGCCTTGCAAACGGCGGCGGGTGTCGCCGGCGGCGTGGTATTGGCCGACATGCTGACCGGTATGTTCCGCCATTCGCAGCCGCAGGAAATCGTGAATATTATCGAAGAAAACCCGGCGCCGCTGGACGACAGCGCGATGCGCAATTTCGACGCCTCCAACAACCTTGATACCTTCAACAACGGCGACGGCGGCAGCTTCCTGAATCAGGACAACGGCTTCCAGAACGCCAACTACCAGGATGACACGGACTACGCCGACGATTACAACGACGACGACGACTCCTTCCTGTAATGCCCCTCGCCCCTCTCACCCGCAGAGGGGGGATTTCCCGTTTCGCCGATCTGGACTACAGTAAACGCTGTTCATTTATCCGGCCGGGAGAAACGATGCAGAGCTTTAATCCTTCAACCCCGTACTTCAGCGAACGCCTGCAGATGCGGCCGCCGGTGATGGCGGACCTCGAACGTTTCTACGCCATTTTTGGCGATCCGCAAACCCAACGCTTCAACCCCGCGGGCCCGCTCACCAGCGAAGCGCAGGCCGCCTCGGCGCTGCAGGAGCGGCTCGCCGGCTGGCGGCAACACGGCTACGGCTCCTGGGCGCTCGCCCTGCGCGAGCAGCCGGATTGGGTTATCGGTTTTGGCGGATTGTCCTGGAAACCGCTCGGCGGGCAGCGCACCGTTAACCTCGGCTATCGCTTCGACACCCGGGTATGGGGCATGGGGCTGGCCACCGAGATGGCGCGGGCTTCACTGCAATACGGTTTTATCGGGCTGGAACTGGGTGAGATTTCCGCCATTGTGCGCGCGGAGAATCAGGCTTCGTGGCGGGTGCTGGAAAAGATTGGTATGCAGCGGGTGGATACGCTGGATGACGTGCCCGGCGCGGCGCCGAGCCTGGTGTATACGCTAAAGCGCGGTGACTATCAGGGCTGATCGTCGCTGATTTTGGCCAACGCCATGCGGTAAGATTTGACCTTCTGACGTTTTTTCAGCCAGGTGGTCGTAGAGACGATGAACACCGCGCCCGACATCGCCAACACGCCGGTCGGGTGGCCGTAAAACACCATCAAGGCAAAGTAGACGGCGGAAACGATCGCCACCCATTTCGCCGCATTGCCCATGTCGTTCTTCTCCTGGGTCAAACGGCGGATGTGCTCTTCTTCACTGATTCCCATACGCGCTCCTTGTTGGCTGAACGTTCCATTATATGGAGCTGGAGTGTTGATATTTCAAGCGGTTGGATGGTAAAGAAGCGTAAAGCTCAGGCCGGCGGTTCCCGCCGCCGGGGCAGATAGCGCCCGGGTTGATCGGCGCCCGGCAGGCCGGTGCCCTCGTTGCGGCCAAACAGCCGGTAGCGATTGCCGGCGACCGCATCATAGACCCTGTCCGCCAGCCGCTGCGGCAGGTAACGCGCCAGCGCCAGCACGCGGTACGGCCCCCCCAACTGGCGCAGCGCCTGGAACAGCGCCGCCGAACGCAGCCAATAACGCCCCTGCTCAACATAGACCACGGAATCGAAACGATCGGTCGGCAACCCCAACGCCTGCAGGATCGCCTGTCCTTCGACGGATTGCACTGTCGCCAACAGAATGCGCCGCTGCCGATCGGCGCGAATAAGGTACCTCACCAGCCCGTGACACAGATTACATTCGCCGTCGAACAACAGCGCGCGCTCGCCGGGCTGGAGATAAGGCAATGGTGATAAAAGGGTCATCCCGCCTCCCGATAAACGCTCGCCTTAGCCTAACGCGCCTTGGACGTGCGAACCAGAGCGGGATGACATGGCCCGTTAACGCGCGGGCGGGGCGTCAGGCACGTCCACCACCGCGACGCGCACCTCGTAATGCTTGGCGCTACCCGCCGGGATCACCGCCGTCAGCTTGTTGATGGTTTCTACCGGATTGTCGCTGGCCGAGGTGGCACAGAACAGTTCGCCGCCGTGGCAGAACCCCGGCTTGGGCGGGTGCCCGCCCGGGAAAGGCGGCATGCGCATCGCTTCATCCGCCGCGGGCGGCAACGCGTTGGCCGCAGGCGCCTTGGGGGCCGACATCGCGCTCGCGCTGAACAACAGCGCCATGCCCATGCAGGGCAGCGCCAGGATCTTGATTGCTTGTTTCATTAAATTAGCCTCATTTGCCGGGTTCGGGATTACGCTACCCCGCCCCCGGCCAATGAGAAAGCCGCTTTTCGCTACCTTTTCGCCCCGCTACGTTTTGCTTACATCCCGCGTCTAACGTGATGAAAGGCGAAAGGTTGGGTAAAGGGCCGCCGTGTTACTTACCGTTCGTCAGCGTGCTATAGCTGGTCATCAGGTTACGGTAGTCCGGGATATGGTTGGAGAACAGCGTGCCCAGGCCTTCAATGTCGTTGCGCCAGTCGCGGTGCAGCTCGCAGGCGACGCCGAACCAGGTCATCAGCTGCGCGCCGGCGGCTTCCATGCGGCTCCAGGCCGACTGACGCGTCAGCTCGTTGAAGGTGCCGGAGGCGTCGGTCACCACAAAGACCTCGAAGCCTTCATTGAGCGCCGACAGCGCCGGGAAGGCCACGCACACTTCGGTCACCACGCCGGCGATGATCAGCTGTTTACGGCCGGTGGCTTTTACCGCCTTGACGAAGTCATCGTTGTCCCAGGCGTTGATTTGGCCGGGGCGAGGAATGAACGGGGCATCGGGGAATTGAGCCTTCAATTCAGGCACCAACGGGCCGTTGGGGCCGTTTTCAAAACTGGTGGTCAGAATGGTCGGCAGATTGAAGTACTTCGCTAAATCACCCAGCGCCAGCACGTTGTTTTTAAACCGATCGGGATCGATATCACGCACCAGCGAAAGCAGCCCTGCCTGATGATCCACCAGCAATACGGCGGCCTGGTCCTTGTCGAGGCGTTTGTAATTTGCAGTCATGGTTTTACTCCTGTGGGGTAGATGTTGCGGATGAAACGCCCCGCCGCTGGGACGGGGCGTTGAGGTTTAAGTGTAGCGCCTGAGCCGAAGAACGCTTCACGGCTCAGGTGCCTGCGATCAGCCGGCGCTCGCTTCGGCGTTCATGCTGCCGAACTTGCCGCTGTTGAAGTCGCGGAACGCCTGCTGGATTTCCGCGTCGCTATTCATAACGAACGGGCCGTAGCCGACGATAGGCTCATCGATCGGTTCGCCGCTCAGCACCAGCAGCGCGACGTCGTTGTTGGCTTCGATAGTGATCGAATCCCCCGCCCGGTCGAAACGCACCATTTGGGTTTCGCGCACCACTTCTTCACCGTTGACCAGGATCGCGCCGTGCAGCATCACCAATGCCAGCGTATGGCCTTCTTTCACCGTCAGCGTGGTGGTATGGCCGGCATTCAGCTTCATATCCCACACGTTGAGCGGGCTGAAAGTGCGTGCCGGGCCGGCATGGCCGCCGAAGTCACCGGCGATCACCCGCACTTGCCCGGCGCCGTCCGCCAGCGGTACCACCGGAATATCGGCGTTCAGCAGCGTCTGGTAACCCGGCTCGGCCATTTTGTCCTTGGCCGGCAGGTTGACCCACAGCTGCACCATTTCCATGGTGCCGCCCTTGCGTGAGAAGTCCCGCGAATGGAACTCTTCGTGCAGAATGCCGGAGGCGGCGGTCATCCACTGGACGTCGCCGGGACCAATCACCCCGCCGCTGCCGGTCGAGTCGCGGTGTTCCACTTCGCCCTGATAGACGATGGTCACCGTTTCAAAACCGCGATGCGGGTGCTGGCCCACGCCGCGGGTGCCGGAGGCAGAGCGGAATTTGGTTGGCGCCGCATGATCCAGCAGCAGGAACGGGCTCATTTCCGCCCCCAAATCGTTATAAGAGAACAGCGAATTCACCAGGAAACCGTTACCGACCCAATGTGCTTCCGGGCTGTTGTGAATACCGAGGATTTTTTTCATCTTGAACTCCCGTTTCAGACCTCACGGCCTTAAGTTGATGACAGAAGTTTAATCCGCCGGGATTTGCTGCAGTAGTAGGCAAGATGTACACTCAGCGTTCTACTGGTAGAACGATAAGGGATAAGATGCTGACCGATCTGAACGATCTGTTTTTCTTCGCCAGCGTGGTCGATCACCAGGGATTTGCTCCCGCCGGCCGGGCGCTGGGCATTCCCAAATCCAAGCTCAGCCGCCGCGTGGCGCTGCTGGAAGAGCGGCTGGGCGTGCGCCTGATACAACGCTCAACGCGGCGTTTCTCGGTGACCGAGCTCGGCCAAAACTATTACGCGCACTGCAAGGCGATGCTGGTGGAAGCGGAAGCGGCGCAGCAGGCGATCGAACAGACGCGCGCCGAGCCCTGCGGTACGGTGCGCATGTCGTGCCCGGTGGCGATCCTGCACACCCGCGTCGGCAGCATGGTGGCGGCCTTTATGGCCGACTATCCGAAGGTGACGGTGCATCTGGAGGCCACCAACCGCCGGGTGGACGTGGTGGGGGAAGGGTTGGATCTGGCGATCCGCGTGCGGCCGCCGCCGCTGGAAGACAGCGATCTGGTGCTGAAGATCCTGGCGCAGCGCACCTGGTGCGTCGCCGCCAGCCCGGCGCTGGTGCGCACCCTCGGGCCGGCGCACACGCCGGAAGACCTGCGTAAATACCCGACGCTCGATCTCGGCCCGGCGCGCGCTCAGCACCAATGGCGGCTGACCGGCCCGCAGGGTGAACGGGTCGAGTGGGAACACACACCGCGGCTGGTCACCGACGACATGCTGATGCTGCGCACCGCCGCCATCGCCGGCGCCGGCATCGTTCAGCTGCCGGCGATGATGATGCGTGACGACATGCTGCGCGGCGAACTGGTCCAGCTGCTGCCCGGCTGGCAGCCGCAGGGCGGCGTGGTACATGCGGTCTACCCGTCGCGCCGCGGTTTATTGCCGGCGGTGCGGCTGCTGCTCGATTATCTGGGTGAGCAGTTTGCCAGCATCGAAGAGGAGTGATCAGGCGGTGATTTCGATTGCGTTGCCGTCCGGATCGCGGAGGACGGCCTCATAGAAGCCGTCGCCGGTCCAGCGCGGCGCGGACTGCAGAATGCCCTCCTGCTGCGCGCGCTGCGCCAACCGGTCGACCTGCCCTTCATCCCCCAGCGACAGCGCGATGTGCGCCCAGCCCACCCGTTCTTCCTGGGGCTGCGCCGGCAACAGCGTCGGTACGCGCATGATCTCCAGCGTCGGCCCCGCCGCCAGGCTGACAAAGCGGGAAACGAACCCCGGCCGGTTGCGGCTGACGTACTCCTCGCCCGCTTTACCGTTGAAATAACGCTGCCAGAACGCCAGCTGCGCGTCGATGTCACGGGTCCACAGGGCAACATGGGCTATTTTCATCATCATTCTCCGGTCGGTAAATCGCTGTGCCAAACCTGGCCGCCGCCCTGCGCCACCTGCAGCTCGAGCTGCGGATGCGCGCCGCGCGCCGTCACCAGATGATCCACCCGCCCGGCGGGCAGGAAGGGGTAAGGAGCGTAGGTATTGAGCTTGTCGCGGGTACACAGCACCGCTACGCTGCCGGCGCGCGTCAGCAGCCGCTTTTTGAACGTGGCGTCCTGGTAGCTCAGTGCGGAGAAGCCGCCATCCGGGTCGTAGGCGCAAATGCCGGTGAACACCAGATCGAAATGAAAACCGTCTATCTCTTCCGCCGCCTTGGCATCTACGCAGCCGCCGACCTGCGCATCCAGCTCACCGCCGATCAGGATGGTGCGGAGCCCCGGCCGTTCCAGCATTTTTCCGGCGATGCTCAATGCATTGGTCACCACCGTCAAACGCCGATCGCGCGGCAACAGATCCGCCAGATACAGGTGGGTGCTGCCGGCATCGAGAAAGATCAGCTGCTCTTCACCAATCAACCCCAGCGCCGTCTGCGCCAACGCCAGCTTCTCATCGCCGCTGAGCGCAATGCGCGCCGCAACCGGGCCTTCGGCCGGCGTCGGCGCCAGCGCGCCGCCATAGATGCGTTTGCACAGGTTCTGCGCTGCCAGCTGGCGCAGATCGCGGCGGATGGTCGCTTCAGTGGTGTTCAACCGCTGCGCCATCTCCAGGGCCAGCACCCGGCCCTGTTGGCGAAGCGCGTCGAGAATGGCCTGGTGGCGTTCATTCGGTAACAGTTTGGACATCGCGTAAATCCGGTGATGCTAAAGTGATCATAAATGTACACAAACGTACATAATCGAACAAACACTTTTTTTCGCCACGCTGAAGCGGCGGCGCTCGTCTAGACTGAAAGGGACATCACAGATAAGGGATTATGACGCGATGACCTCCGCCGTGCTTTATACGCTGTTTCCCGCCGCAGCCACCGTCGTCGGCGCTGCGGTGGCGCTCTATCGCCGCCCAGGCGCCGCCGCGATGCGCGTCATCCATCACTTTACCGCCGGCATCGTTTTCGCCGCCGCCGCCACCGAAATCCTGCCCGATCTCAAGCAGCAATCGCCTGTGGCCGTGTTGCTGGGCGGCGCTGCGGGGGTGCTGTTAATGCTGCTGGTTCGGCAGTTGGGGGAAAAAGCGCAGGGGCCGGTCGGTTTTATCGCCGCGGTCGGCGTCGATATCTTTATCGATGGGCTGGTGCTGGGTATTGCCTTCGCGGCCGGTGCCAAAGCCGGCCTGCTGTTGACGCTGGCGTTAACGCTGGAAGTGCTGTTCCTGGGGTTGTCGATCGTTGGCGATTTGAAAGACTTTCTCGGCAGGCGGCTGCGTGCCATGGCGGCGATAGTTGGCCTGGCGCTGCTGCTGCCCATCGGTGGCCTGCTGGGCGCGCCGGTGGCCATGCTGGGCGCATTTTGGCTGACCGCCTTTTTGGCCTTTGGCCTGATCGCCCTGCTCTACCTGGTGACCGAGGAGCTGCTGGTCGAAGCGCATGAAGGCGGGAAAGAGACACCGTTCACCGCCGCGATGTTCTTTGTCGGTTTCCTGCTGCTGTTGCTGTTAGAGGAAGGTTTAGGGTAAAAAAACAGGAATTTCATGGCACATGCCGCCTGGAGGCAACGCTTTGGCTATACTGAGGCAAGCGAAGTTACCGCAGACGTAACGGCTTGGGCGTGAAGGGAAAACGATGTTATTGACGATCGCAAGGTGGCTGTTTCAACTCCCCGGGAAGCTGTTTGGGCTGATTTTTAAAAATCGCCTGAGAATATTTTTGTTCTTCATGCTGGTCGCCGTCGGGGTGCTCGGCGCCAAGCGCTATCTGCGCGCCCACCACTATGACGACGAGTTCAGCCTCGCCGCCCCCACCGATTACAATCGCGCGATAAAGCGCGAAATGCCGCTGCGCGAGGCGCGTGAGCAGTGCGGTGGGCCGCTGCATGACAATGCCGGACAACCGTGGCCCGCCTCAGCCGGTTATCTGCATCAGCCGACACGGCTGCCCGCGACCGGCCTGCATCGGCTGACGCTGGATAATCAAGGCAACGATTTCGCAGTGCTGGTCAAGCTGGAAACACCGGCGGCGCCGCAGCAGCTGGCGGAAGTCTTTATTCCGCCCGCCGGCAGCTTCGAGGTAAAAATCAATGCGGACGCGGAACACGTCATGAAAATCAAGAACATCAAGACCGGCTGCATGTTCCGTTCCCGGCCGTTCAACCTGGATAAACAGAGCGATTGGCGCATGCCGCTGACGCTACAGAAGGACGGCAGCCTGCAGCTGCAGTCGATAGGGGATCGCCAATTCTGATCGGCCGCCGGTCGGAAGCGCCGGCGCCGCGAGGGTTACTTTTTCACCGGGTGATCGCGGCGGAACAGCTCCCAGCTTTCAATTTCCTGCCCACTCGGCAAGGTACAGGTGGAATACTGGCCTGCCGCGTTCTCTTTGGCATTCAGCTTGCCGCCGATTTGGGTGCAATACACGTCGGCCGGGTTCGCCATGCCGATCGGTTTCACCTGCGGCGGCGGCGGCGCATCGTTGGATTTCACGGAACACCCCTGCAGTATCGTCATCCCTGCCAACAGGGAAAGCATCAACGTTTTTTTCATTTTTCCTGCTTATGCAAAAAAACGGCGGAGCGCTCCGCCGTTCGTTCATCATGAAATAAAGGATTTACCCTGTTTCAGCACCAGATCGCAGGCTTTTTGCTTCACCTTCTCGGTGATCTGCGAGGTGCCCAGGCTGTTCAGATCCAGGCTTTTGCCTTCGCCGGTCTGCAGCAAGCCGCCCAGGCCCTGCTGATAATCCTGGCTCTTGGCGTTTTCGGTGCTGGTGATGCCCAGCTTGCTGAGCAGCTGATCTTTCACCCCTTCGGCACCGTTAGCCGACAGCACGTTGTTTTTCACGCAGTACTGCAGGATACCGGCGGCATTGGTCATGCTGCTGGAGCTCAACGCCTTGTCGCCACCGTTCAGCAGGCCGGTTAGCGAGGAGAGCGACATGCCACCGCTGCTGTCGCCGCCCGATTTGCTCAGTTCGCCCGCTGCGCTGCTGAGCGAATCCATCAGTCCGGCGGCCTGAGTGGCGCCGCTGGCCAGGGTAGCGGACAGCGCCAAAGCCAGCAGTAAACGATGTTTGGTGATCATAGTGGTAAAACTCCTGTAATAACGGCATGCGATCGGCGCAACGCGCCGGGATACCCTTCCGACGCCGCCGGCGGCGACAAGTTCCTTTTATCTCGCCACCGCGCCGTTTTTCGGAATTCAGGAAATTTAGAACTGCCAGCGCAGCCAGGCGAAGAATACGTTGCCGTTGTTATAGGTGCCGGGAATGTAGGTCGCCTGGAACGTCAGCCGCTGATAGCCGATAGAGGCCAACGGCAGCGGGGCCGGGATAGGAATGTATTTCCAGTTGTCGCGCGCGGTGACGCTGGCGGTGAAGCCCAGCCCCAGGCGGAAATCCTTGTCATCCAGCGGGCGCCAGATCTTCTCGTAAGCGTAACCGCCGATCGGCTCCCACTTGTTGAAGGAATCCTTGAACGCCATGATGTAGATGCCATGCCAGTCACCGTCGCTGTCGTAGCGGGAGATGCCGTAGCCCGCCCCCCACGGGCGCTCGTTGTACTTATCGATATGTTCGTCATCGTAAGTCCAGCGGTTGTGCCAGGTAATGGCCGGGATATAGAGATCGTGGTTAGGCGAGTTGTTCCAGGTCTCCGCCACGTTATGGGTAAAGCGCTGCCATAGACCCGGTTTTTCAGCCTGCGCGGTATTGCCACTTTCTGTACCAACCTCAGCGTAAGAAGGCAGTGCAGGAAATATCAACGCCAGAGAACATGCCAAAAGAGTCCGTTTGAGAAACATCGTAAAGCTCCTGTAAAAATACGGCCGAAGATTCTTACCGATAGCCCAGGCAAGATCAAGCTGTATCTAATTTATCCAACGCCCGTTGTGCTGTGGTTAAGTTTAGCACCGGAAAATTCCCAATAACTTTTAACAGGTTGCACCGGTCTTCATATGCTATCGCTTTTCGGGCGGCAAAACCGTGGGAAAAGTCCGCTTTGTCGCACGCTATTCGCGGGAAAGGTGCTTGACCAACACATCGACATCGAGACGGTTCACGAACTCCAGAGAATAAGAGGAATAGAGACCGAACAGGCGGTTTTGGTGCCCGACCACCACCAGATCGATACCGGCCTGATGAATGAAATCGCTGACGTCTTTAAAGCGCCGGATGGTGACGATTTCCTTGACCGCCACCGGCGCATCGACCGCGCTCACCAGCCGGCTCAGCATCGCCTTGGCGGCGATCACCTCCTGCGCCTGACGATCTTTGACCAACGCATCGCTGCCGTACTCCAGCTCCGCATAGTCGGCGTTAAGGTGGCCGACGGTGATGGCGATCGGCAGCCCGTGCACCATCGCCACCGTTTGACGCAGCAACGGCCGCCCATCGCGTTCATCGTGAATCAGTACCAGAATGTGTCGATAGCTTTTCATCGCTCTTTCCCCATCGGTCAGTGCCACTGGGGCACCACCCTCTCTGGTAGGTATACGTCATTTGCGTGCACGTAGAGAAAAGTTTACGTATCACTTCCCACGGAATGTGATGGCCACCACGTTATATGAGTGCCCGTGTCGGCGTATTTTAACGCCGGCCCGACGTGGCGCGCACTGCCGCCCCGTAAAGCAAAGCTGACGAAAATCGACGAATAAAAAACGATCATTGTTAATTTTTGGTTTTTAATTGGTTGCAGAATGGTTTCTTGAAATAAGCGTGCGGCAGATCACTAAAATCCCCCTTTACGTCAGCTGCGGTTTTTCTTTTCCAGACCAACAGCCGGGTGTCCCTCGACAGGATTTAACGCGGCGTCAAAAGTACCGAGTGATTTCCCCTGCATCAGGATAAATGCCAACACGGCGCCGTTTTTCTGTCGATATGCCATCAATGAAAAATACCGCCATACGCCAACACGCAATAACCCTACTTTTTATGTATTACTCAATCGCGTAAAGCGCCGAATACAAACCGCCAATTTACCGGCTGCCAACTCTGTCTTGAACAAGCCGACGCTTTAAATAACTGTTAAAGCTAACGACACAACATCGCCAGCAATTTATTTTTGCTGATTTTCGCCTGACAAAATAAAGATAAATAATCCGGAGCAATCAATGAAAATAACTATCGGGTCATTCATTCTGCAACAGCTTCACGCCTTGAACGTCGATCGCATTTACGGCGTGCCCGGCGACTACAACCTCAGCCTGCTGGAACTGCTGGAAAGCGATGAACGGCTGGCGTTTATCGGCAATTGCAATGAGTTGAACGCCTCCTACGCCGCCGACGGCTACGCCCGAATGAAAGGCGCCGGCGCGCTGATCGTCACCTACGGCGTCGGCGATCTGGCCGCGCTGTCCGGCATCGCCGGCGCCTATGCCGAATCCTCGCCGGTGGTCTGCATCGCCGGCACGCCGCCGCTGCACGCGATGAAAAATCATCAGCTATTGCACCATACTTTGGGCGATGGCAATTTCGACAACGTCATGAACTGTTTTAAACAATTCACCGTTGCTCAAGCCTTGATTACGCCGGAAAATGCCGCACAGGAAATTCCACGCGTTATTTCCCGCGCCTGGATAGAGAAGAAACCGGTCTATTTACAGCTGCCTTCCGATATTTGCGACGTCGAAATTGAAGTTGCCGCAGCCGCAGCGGCACCGCAGTTGCCGGCCAGCGATAAATACAATGTGCAATTAGCGGCGATGGCGCTGTTAACCAAAATAAAACGCGCACAGCGCCCGATCATGTTGGTCGACCAAATGGTGGATCGTTATCAGCTGCAGCAGCAGGTTATCGACGTCGCTCACCGCTTTGCTATTCCGCTGACCAATATGCCGACCGCCAAATGCATTATTCCGGAAGATACCGCCGGTTGGATGGGCGGCTACAGCGGCAACCTGTCGCGCCCCGAACTGTATGAACGCATGGCCCACTCAGACTGCGTACTGAGCTTCGGCGTGCGTCTGGTGGACTCCACCACCGGCTATTTCTCGCAGCAAATTCCCGCCGCCGCTCAGGTGGATATCCAGCCGTTCTCGCTGAAGTTGGACAACACTTCCTACCCGGCGGTGGCGACGGCGGATCTGCTGCAGGCGCTGCTGGATCTGAGTGAAGACGCGCCGGTACAGCCCCTGGCGCCGCTGCCCGATCCGCGTGAGAAGCTGGCGACGCCGAGCGATACCCCCATCGACCAGGCCTATCTGTGGCAACGGATCCAGCGATTTATCCAGGCGGATGACGTGGTGGTGGTGGAAAATGGCACCTCGGGTGCCGCCATCGGCGGCATGCGCATGCCCGGCGGCGTCAAGGTAGTCAACCAACCGATCTGGGGGTCGATCGGCTATACCCTGCCGGCGCTGCTCGGCACCCTGATGGCGGCGCCGGAGCGCCGGCACCTGCTGTTCATCGGTGACGGCTCCTTCCAGCTCACCGCGCAGGAAGTATCTACCCTGCTGCGCTGCGAGCAAAAGCCGATCATCTTCCTGATCAACAACGATGGCTACACCATCGAGCGCTATATCCTCGGTGAAAACTCGTCCTACAACGACATCGGCCCATGGGACTACGCCAAGTTGCCCGCGGTGCTGAATACCCAGGCGCAGCCGTTCTGCGTGGCAGTGGAAACCACGCAGCAGCTGGAAATGGCCCTGGAGCACGCCTCGCGGCAGGATCGGCTGGCGTTTATCGAGGTGAAAGTGCCGATGATGGATACACCGCCGGTAATGAAAGAGTTCTGCAACCGCTGCAACAGCTTCAACTTCGGCCTGACTAACCCGCGCCGCAGCGTCTGAGGCGCAATCGCGCCGCCGGTGGTTCAGGCCACCGGCGGCGTTTTCTTTTGGGTTACCCGCCGGCGCGCGCCATGCAGCGCTGGCGGCGCTCATCCACCCGCTTGGCGAACCAGGCGGTGGTCAGCTTGCGGGTGATTTTCGGGCTCTCCAGCTGGATACCCGGCAGCATCTCGCGCGGCAGCTTGCCGCCCGCCAACGCAAAGACCTTCTTATACAGGTCGGTGTCGGCAAAGCCGGCCGTGTTGCCTTTCTCCAGCGCCCGACGAATGGCGCTGTCGCTCATGTTCAGGCGCTTGCCGAGCGTGCGCACCGCCAGTTCTGTCGAGCCGGGCTTATCGCTGCCGAAATCGATCAGGTCGCCGTCCAGCGCCAGCGGAATCGCACTCGCCCGGCTGACCGCGTTTTGGAACGCCGCGTTGCGGCTGGCGTACCAGCCGGCGTTGAAGTCGGCAAAGCGATAAATCGGCCGACTGTAATCGGCCGGATACCCCAGCAAATGCATAATGCCGAAGTACATGCCGCCGCGCCGGCTGAAGACTTCGCGCCGAATCGAACCGTCAACCGGATAAGGATACCCTTTGGCATGCGCCTCAGCGAAAGCGACGCTCACCTGCATCGGGCCGCCGGTATGTACCGGGTTTAAATGGCCGAACAGCTTCTGCCCCATCGGCACGCGGTCGATCATGTCATCGAAGATATCGCTCAGATCCTTTTCGGTGCGTACCTTATCCAGGCGCTCGCTGTAGCTCTGCCCGTTCGACGACGAAATCTTCAGCGCGGTGTGCACCAAAAAGTTCGGGATGTGCATCTGATCGGCACGGCGATCGATCTCCTTCCAGGCGATCTTCGGCAGCCCCGGCACCTGCGGGTTAGCCTGGAATGTCGACTCCTGTTCGGTCACCGCCAGCACCGAACACAGGTTCTCATCGCTCGGCTCGATGCCCTGCGCGGCGAACGCGGCGGTGATATCGGTGGCCCAGCCCTGACGATCGCCGGCGTTGGCCGGGATCAGCGTCATCAGTCGCGCTTTGACGTCGGCGGGGCGCGCCGCCGGCGCCGTGGTGGTGGTTTTACTGGTACAGCCCGCCAGCGCCAGCAGCGCGGCCAGGCTCAGCCAACGGAAGGGCGTCGGGTGAAATAAACGAGGTATCGGCATCTTTTCCCTGAACGTGATGACATGAACAGCACTGAAATTAGCCCAGCCGCCGCACACAATCCAGTATAAAGATATCGCCGCGCCTTTCCGTCAGGCCGCTATGTTCAAACGAACGATAAAAATGTATTTTATATACATCATATAAATCACTTTGCTTGCCCAGCCAGAGGAGCCCCCTATGGAGCAGCAGCTGCTTTGCTACAAAACCCTGCCGGAATGGAACAACGACACGCTGCCGGAGGCCTTCCGCCAGCGCCACAACACCCAGAGCGGCACCTGGGCGAAGCTTACCGTGCTGAGCGGCAGCCTGACGTTCGCCATGATGACCGAAGACGGCGCCACCACCGAGATCTGGCAATTCAGCCCCGAAAGCCAGCCGCCGTTTATCGAACCGCAGCAGTGGCATCGCATCGTTTCCTTCTCGGACGACATGACCTGCCGGCTGGCGTTTTACTGCACGCCGGAAGATTATTACCACAAGAAATACGAACTGACGCGCACCCACTCTGAAGTGATCGAGGCGGCGGCGCGCATCTCGCCGGGCAAGGCGCTGGATCTGGGCTGCGGCGGTGGCCGCAATTCGCTCTATCTCAATCTGAAAGGTTTCGACGTCACCGCCTGGGACAAGCACGCACCCTCGATAGACCGCCTCAATCAGATCATCGACGCCGAGCCGCTGACCCGCCTGAGCGCCAGGGTGCAGGATCTCAATACCCACCGCTTCAGCGGCGAATACGACTTCATCCTGTCCACTGTGGTGATGATGTTCCTCGAGCGGCAGCAAATCCCGCATATCGTGCAAAACATGCAGGACAGCACCGTGCGCGGCGGCCATAACCTGATCGTGGCGGCGATGGATACCGAGGATTATCCCTGCCCGCTGCCGTTCCCGTTCACCTTCAGCCCGGGTGAGCTCAAGCATTATTATCGTGACTGGGAGATCCTCAAATACAACGAAGACGTCGGCCAACTGCACAAGACCGACGCCGCCGGCAACCGCATCTCGCTGCGCTTCGCCACCCTGCTGGCGCGCAAGCTATAGCGCGTCGTGAAAGATCACCCCCAGCGTGTGGCGTTGGCCGGCACGTACCCGGCTGACGCCATGGCACAGATTGATCCGATAATGGCCTTTAGCCCGCCGTCTCCATCTGCTCTGCATCGTCAAACCGCATCACGTTTTACCGGTTCGGCGGTGTGACGGGCCGTTGGCGAAACACGCCGACTCTTGCTTTTTAATTCGGCGCCGACGTTTTCAACAATGTTTCGACAATTTTTAACCAACAACATGAAGTTTATTACGTTGCCAACCCGGTTGCACAGCGTTAGGATCGCGGCCGGCCACGGGCGTGGCCAGTGTTTTTGCCTGTTAGTTGCGCGCATGGAGAGGTTATTGTGTTAGAGAGTTTTGGCGTCCTGAATTTATGGACCTATTTGGCCGGGGTGGTCTTCATTATCATTCTGCCGGGGCCGAATACGCTGTACGTACTGAAAACCGGCGTATCGCGCGGCGTGCGCGCCGGCTACACCGCGGCGCTCGGCGTGTTCATCGGCGATGCGATCCTGATCTTCTGCGCCTATATCGGCGTGGCTTCGCTGATCCGCACCACGCCGTTCCTGTTTACCCTGGTACGTTTTCTCGGCGCGATTTATCTGCTGTTCCTCGGCGCAAAAATCCTCTACGCCACCTTCGTGCAGAAGGCGCAGGCGCAACAGCAGCAAATTGAAGGCAGCCACAGCATTCTGCGCAAGTCGCTGACGCTGAGCCTGACCAACCCGAAAGCCATCCTGTTTTACGTGTCGTTCTTCGTACAGTTCATCGACTTCAACTACGCGCACACCGGGCTGTCGTTCACCATTCTGGCGCTGATCCTCGAAGCCGTCAGCTTTATCTACATGAGCACGCTGATCTTCTCCGGCGCGATGCTGGCGCATTTCTTCAATCACAAGAAAGGCCTGGCGAAGCTCGGCAACGGCCTGATCGGCCTGCTGTTCCTCGGCTTCGCTACCCGTCTGGCGACCCTGAGCTCGTGATCCCTCCCGGCCGGCGCCCGCCGGCCGCTGTTTACTCGTTCGTCACGGCAAAATGACACGCAGGGCAAACCGAATGTCAGGCAGACCAAAGCCGCCGCTTTCCCACTGATCTAGACTTGCAGGGTTAACGATAACCTGATGAGCCTGATCGGAGGATGTATGTCTGACAATACCGTAGCCGTGCTGGATAGCGTGTCGCGTTTTCTCGATCGTCAGCATGGGCTGTATATCGACGGCCAGTGGCGCGCGTCCGCCGCGGAAGGCCGCCTGGCGGTGTATAACCCCGCCAATGGCCAGCAGATCGCCACCACCGCCGACGCCAACGAGCAAGACGTCGCGCTGGCGGTGCAGTCCGCCCACAAAGCCTTCAGCGAAGGCGTCTGGGCGCAGCGCCTGCCGGTAGAGCGCGAACGCATCCTGCTGCGCTACGCCGATTTGGTGGAGCAACACGCCGAGGAGCTGGCACAACTGGAAACCCTGGAGCAGGGCAAGTCCATCAACATCGCCCGCGCCTTCGAAGTCGGCAGTACCCTGAACTGGATGCGCTACACCGCCGGTCTGGCGACCAAAATCACCGGCCAGACGCTGGACGTCTCCATTCCGATGCCGCCGGGCGCCAAATATCAGGTTTATACCCGTAAAGAACCGATCGGCGTGGTTGCCGGCATCGTGCCCTGGAACTTCCCGCTGATGATCGGCATGTGGAAAGTGATGCCGGCGCTGGCGGCGGGCTGTTCCATCGTCATCAAGCCGTCGGAAACCACCCCGCTCACCCTGCTGCGCATGGCCGAACTGGCGAGCGAAGCCGGTGTGCCGCCGGGCGTGTTCAACGTGGTGACCGGCCGCGGCACCGTGTGCGGCAAGGCGCTGACCGAACATCCGCTGATCGCCAAAGTCAGCTTTACCGGCTCCACGCCGGTGGGCAAAAGCATCGCGCGCGCCGCAGCGGATCGCCTGACCCGCGTGACGCTGGAGCTGGGCGGCAAAAACCCGGCCATCGTGCTGAAAGACGCCGATCCGCAGCAGGTGGTCGAAGGCCTGATGCTCGGCAGCTTCCTCAATCAGGGGCAGGTGTGCGCCGCCAGTTCGCGGATTTATATCGAAGCGCCGATCTATGACCAACTGGTGGCCGGTTTCGAACAGGCGGTGAAATCGCTGTCGGTCGGGCCGGGCATGGACACCGGCGCACAAATTAACCCGCTGGTGTCGCTCGCCCACCGTAACAAGGTGGCGGCCTACCTGGACGACGCCCGGGCGAAAAACGCCGAGCTTATCGGCGGCGCGGCCGGGCCGGACACCAACGGCTTCTACATCCCGCCGACGCTGGTGATCAACCCGGACGACAGGCTGAACCTGACGCGCGAGGAGGTGTTCGGCCCGGTGGTTAACCTGATCCGGGTGGCGAGCGCCGAAGAGGCGCTGAGCAAGGCCAACGACACCGACTACGGACTGACCGCCAGCCTGTGGACCACCAGCCTGCAAAAAGCGATGGCGCTGACGCCGCGTATCCAGGCCGGCACCGTGTGGGTCAACACCCATACGCTTATCGACCCGAACATGCCGTTCGGCGGGTTCAAACAGTCGGGCAGCGGCCGTGACTTCGGCCCGGATTGGCTGGACGCTTACACCGAAACCAAATCGGTCTGCATCCGCTATTGAGTGAAGCTGCGCGGGCCTGGCCCGCGCCCTGACTTATTGATATTGCCGGCGGTACTCGCTCGGCGACATGCCGAAACGCTGCTTGAAAGCGGTCGAGAAATGGCTGTGATCGGCAAAACCCCAGTCGAGGCCGACTCCGGCCAGCTTTTCCTGCCCGGCGGCACTGCGCAGCGCCTGCGCGCACAGATCCAGCCGGCGGTTTCTGATGTACTGCGCCACCACCAGCCCCTGACGGGCGAACAGCCGATACAGGCTACGCAGCGACACCCCCAACTCGGCCGCCACCCATTCCGGGCGCAGCTGAGCCGACTGAATATGCCTGTCGATCAACGCCAGGGCCTTATCGAAAACCGGCTGTTGCCCCTCCGGGCGCGCCTGTTCGAGCGCCAGCGCCGGGCGCAGCAGCACCGCCAGTGCATTCAGCACCGCCTCGCTTTCCGCCGCGGCGAGCTGAGGATCCTGCATGCTGCTCAGCACCAGTTGGCGGCTGAGGCGCACCGCGCTGAGCTCTGCTCCAAGACGCTGGGCACAAGGCGGCGGCACCGGCAGGCAGCCGCGTGGCAACAGCAGGGAGATTTGGCGCGAATCGCGCTGGAAGGTGAAACTGCTGGGCCGTGAGGCGTCGATCAGCGTGATGTCGCCGGGAGAGAGCACCGTCTGGCGATCGCCTTGCTCCATCAACGCGCTGCCGCGCAGCTGGAAGACGGTAAAAAAATGCGCGCCGTCGCTGCGGGCAATCTCGCGCGGCGTGCGGTACAGCCGCGCCTGGGACACGTCGACCACGCTCAGGCGCAGCGCATGGGCGCGGAACTCCTGCATCGCACCGCTGAAGCCCGGCCCCAGCGTTTTCGCGCAGAATCTGCCGCAGGCGGTGTTGATTTTCCCCAGCCACTCTTCGAAGCCGACGTCCCGGAGCGTTGCCAATCCCGTCATGATCTCTCCCTTCAAACAGCTGCGATGCTGCGCCGTTGAACAGAAAAACACCATAACAATCCATTAACATACAATCAATGGCGAACGGGGGATTTGGCGCCGCGATCACAGTTCACCCGGCGCACCGTCATCAATCCGCCACGAAACCGTCATCTCATCGTCACAGGCCTCGCCAAAGATACAGGCTGCTCCCCTTTCACTTTGACACCCTGGACATGACCCGATGAAATCGTTGCAGAAATCCGTTTTAGCGCTGTGTTTGTTTACCACCAGCGCCCTGACCGCGTTCCACGCGCAGGCGGCCGAGGAGGCCCAACCGTTCACCACCGCGCAGCAGGTAGATCTGACCCACATCCTGCCGCCGCCACCGGCCAACGACTCGGCGCAGACCCAGCGCGAACTCCGGGAAGTGCTCGACATACAGCAAAAACGCACGCCGGAAATGGCCAGCCAGGCCAAGGCGGATGCGGAAGAGAACGTCTGGGTGTACAGCAACGTGATGGGGCCGAAGTTCAACGCCAAAGCGTTGCCGGCCGTGAGCGCCTTCTTCGATCGCATCGTCGCGACCGAAGCGGCGGTGGTCGATCCGGCGAAAGATTTCTGGAAGCGCCCGCGCCCGCATATGCTGGACAGCCGCATCGAGCCGATCGTCAAGCGCTCCAGCTCCGGCTCCTGGCCTTCCGGCCACACCACGCTGGGCACGCTGATGGGTATCACCCTGGCCAATATGGTGCCGGAAAAGCGCGCTGCCATCATGACGCGCGCCTGGCAATACGGTGACAACCGAGTGGTGGCGGGGATCCACTACCCTTCCGATATCGAGATGGGGCGCATCGCCGGCAGCGTAATCAGCCAACAGCTTTCACAGCAGCAGGATTTCCAGCAACAGTATCGGCAAGCGCGCGACGAGCTGCGCCAGGCGCTGGATTTGCCTGCGGAAAAATAGACCCGGCGGCTAGCACCGGGCCCTGACGGCCCGGTTTAGGGCTGTTTGTCCAACAGGTAACGCACCACCGCCGCGTACTCTTTGGCATAGCCTTCAACGCTGGTGCTGGCCATGCCGGCATTGTCTATCTTGTATTTGCCTGCCACGTAGAACGACGGGGTACCGCGCACGTCGAACGCTTTCACCGCTTCGTTCTGCTTGGCGATCAATCCTTTGACCAGCAGGCTGTGGCGCGCGTTTTCATAGGTAGCGGCATCGATGCCGGCCGCCGTGAACACCCGCTGAATATCTTCGGCGCTGTTGACGGCGCGCTGTTTCTGCACCGCATCGAACATCGCCCCTTCAATCTTGTCTTCTGCGCCCAGTACCGTCGCCACCGCCCAGGCTTCGGTCAGCTCATTGCCCAGTTTGCCCATCAGGCTGACGTGATACTTGGTGACTTTCTCACCGGCGGGCAGCGCCTGAGCAACGGTACTGCCTACGCGGTAGGTTTCGGCGAACTGATAGCAAGGGCCACAGTAGAAGGAGAAAAATTCCACCACCGCCGGCGCGGCGGCCACCGGCTTGTCCAGCCGGGTGTATTGCTCGCCCGCACGGTAATCCGCAGCCTGAACCGCAGGCAACGCCAACATCAATACGACGGCGGCGGCGAACGAACGCTTAACTTTTGCCAACATAAACACTCCTGGTTTCGATCATGAACATCGTCCTTAGCGACGGTTTTTATAATCAAATAACCGATGGAAGGCCAGTTTTTATTACCTTCTGTTTATGTGGGATTAAGTCAACGCCCTTCGTAACCGTCCCAATAGGCGCCCACCGCTTCCTGCGAGAGCACCTGGCGGCGTTTAGGATTGTCGGAACCGCTGTAGGCGCGATTGATGAAAATGGTTTTGTGTTCCATGTTCTGCTGGAACTCAGGGCTGGCCAGGTAATCGGCCTTTTTCTGCGCCTCGCTGCGCGCCAAGCCCGCCGCGCGATCCTTTTTTCCCTGCTGGTAGAACTGTTCGAACATCGGCACGGCGTTCTTAATGCTGCCGTTCACATCGGTGCGAAACCCCGGTTCGAAATCGTCGCGGGTTTGATAAATGTAATGCTTGGCATGCAGTTCCGCGCTGCTGAGGTGATGGGTACAGGCGCTAAGCGCCAACAGCGGCATCAACAGCGCCGCGCTTTTCTGTCTTTTCATGTCGTCTGTCCCTGTTCAGTGAGGAAGGTCCTTTAGCGCCACGAGCATAGCGCCGCGCCCCGCTGAACGTCAAACGACAAAAAAATGCATCACATTGTTTTATATTAATATTATATACATTGATTGGTATTCATTGCCTGAAACACTATGCTTTAACAGAACAGGGTAAACACTCACCGACAGCGAGGCGGCCAATGAAACCGATCGACAAAAACGTGGGGGAGTACGACCTCACGGCGGAAAAAAAAGCGGGCATGATCACCGGCACCATCCGCGGTGAACTGCCGGACAGCGATGCCAATCTGCCTCTGGTGCCCTTCTCCGGCACCTTCGCCGGCCCCAGCGTGGCCGAAGCCATCGCCGATATCCAACAGCAGTTCCCCGACATCGAGCCGGCGATTATCGACGACTTGCGCGAAGAGCTGCTGAAGGCCGGGTTCTAAGCCGGATCGCGGTGCCGCACGAACGGGCTGTAGACCGGCGCGCCGGGCTTCAGCGCCAGATCGGCGTCAAAATCTTCATTGCGGTTGAACGGCACCGCCGGCCAGGCGGCAAGATCGCTTAAGCCTTCCCGATACGCCTGCGTCACCTGCGCCAAAGCGGCGTTCTGCGTCTGCCGCTCCTCGCCCGCCAACCCGCCGCGCACGCCATAGACCAGAAACGGCTCCAGTACGCTAAAACCGATATAGTGCAACGCATGCATGATCGGCCACAGCATCAACCGCATATCACCGTCGCGTCCGTCCGGCGCACAGGCCTGAGCGGAGGCACCGGCGGTGACGGTCAACAGCGCCCGTTTGCCGCGCATCACGCCGTTTTCATGACGGTGACGGCTGTCGTACACCCCGCCGTACACGAAGACCCGATCCATCCAGCCCTTGATGATGGCCGGTGCGCCGAACCACCAGAAAGGGAACTGCAGCACCAGCGTATCCGCCCAGTGCAGCAGCTCGATATGTCGCCGGATCTCCGCCGGCAGCGCCTGGATCGTCCAGTGATGACGCTGCTCCTGCATCGCATCGAACCGGTCTGCCTGCTTTCTGCTGGGGTAATGGCCGGCGCCTTCGCGCGGATCAAATCCCTCCTGATACAGATCGACCACCTTCACCTGATGCCCCTGCGCCAGCCAGGCCTGGCGCGCCTGCTCGACCAGATGGGCATTGAAAGAATGCGGCTCGGGGTGAGCCAGCACAATCAGCACGTTCATCCTGTTTCTCCCGCTGTAAGGTTGTGCTGCTATGCTGTGGCTTTATCGCATCCTTGGCAATTACGCACCTGAAGGTAACCCCCAATGGCCTATCCCGGCGACGTCTATTCGAGTAAATGTTCCGCGCGCGATGCGCTGGCGCTGATTTCCGGCAAGTGGGTGATGCTGATCCTGCCCGCGCTGGCGCTGCGCCCGATGCGCAACGGCGAGCTGCTGCGCCGCATCGACGGCATTTCGCAGAAGGTGCTGACGCAAACGCTGCGCCAGCTGGAACGCAATGGGCTGCTCGAACGGCTGGATTTAAGTGAAAAGAATCAGGCGCATGTGGAATACCGGCTCAGCGCCGTCGCCTGCTCGCTGGTCGAGACGCTGACGGCGCTGGACAGGTGGGCAGAGTATCATTTCCCCGAGCTGGACGCCGCCCGCGAACGCTATGATGCAGAGCGCAGGCGCGCGGCCGATTAAAGCGGTTTGGCCCGCAGCGTCTCGCCGCTGCGCACGAAATTGCCCGCTCCCAGATGATGAATCGTATGCAGATCCGCATTGGCGGCGGTGAAGTTCCAGCGCCCCTGCTGGAACACCCGCTCATCCGCCGCGGCGCTCAGCACCTCGCCGAAGCAGGTATCGTATTTTTCCTGCGCGCCGCTTTCCGGCAATAAACGGCACTCCAGCCACGCCACACAACCCTGCTCGATCAACGGCACCTGCAGGGTGGCGCTCGGCACAGCGGCGATGTGGAAGCGGGCGAACTTGTCGTCATCCAGCCCGGACACGCTACCGACCGCGTAGGTGGCGTCGATGAACATGGCCGCCGGCACGCAAATGCCGAATGCGCCGCTCTCCTCAATCATTTGTCGGCTGTGCGCCCCTTTGTCCACCACGATGGCGATGCGCGGCGGACTGAACTCCACCGGCATCGACCAGGCGGCGGCCATCACGTTGCGTTTGGCGCCGTCGCGGCTGCGGCTGGTGATCAATACCGTCGGGCCGTGGTTCAGCAGGCGGCTGGCGTGTTCGAGGGCGACAGGGCGAAAGTGGCTCATCGGGAAATCCTTGCGAGTGACTCATTGCCCAGCAGTGTAGATCTGCGCCGTGAAGGCAAGCAATGCGGGGCGCACAGAATGCGCAGGTGAGACGCTTGTTCCCCGTCGCGCCATCCGTTATCTATAGTTAAATCAGTTCGCCGGTAACGGCCCACCCCACCTGAGGATCTTGCCTTGACGTTTTCAAAACACCCTATCGCCGCTCTGGCGCTGGCAGGCGCCGGCCTGCTGTCGGCGGGCAGTGCGCTGGCCGCTTCCGATGCGCTGGTGTACTGCACCGTCGCCTCACCGGAATCGTTTAACCCGCAGCTCTCCAGCTCCGGGCCAACCTTTATCGCCACCTCGCAGGTGCTGTACAACCGGCTGGTAACGCTGCGCGAAAGCGACAAAACGCCCGCCCCTTCGCTGGCCACCGAGTGGAGCGTCAGCCCGGACGGCAAGACGTACACCTTTACCCTGCGCCAAGGCGTGAAGTTCAACAGCAACAAGTACTTCACCCCAACGCGCGACTTCAACGCCGAAGACGTGGTGTTCACCGTGATGCGGCAGAAAGATCCCGCCAACCCGTATCACAAGGTCTCCGGCGGCAACTATGAATACTTCACCGACATGGGGCTGGATAAGCTGATCACCAAGGTGGAAGCGGTGGACGAGCATCACGTGCGCTTCACGTTGAGCCAGCCCAACGCCGCCTTCGTCGCCGACTGGGCGATGGATTTCGCCTCGATCCTGTCCGCCGAGTATGCCGACGCGATGCTGAAAAAGGGCACGCCGGAATACGTCGACAACTGGCCGATCGGCACCGGGCCGTTTGCGCTGCAACAGTACAAACAGGATTCGCTGATCCGCTACATCGCCAACCCGCACTACTGGCAGGGCGAAGTGGCCAGCAAACACCTGATCTTCTCGATTACGCCGGATCCGCAAACCCGGCTGGCCAAGCTGAAAACCAACGAATGCCAGATAATCCCCGCACCGCTGCCGGAACAGTTCGCCGCCATCAAAGCCGACGGCAACCTGCAGCTGCACGACATTACCGGGCTCAACGTCGGCTACCTGGCGTTCAACACCCAGAAAAAACCGTTCGACAACCTGTTGGTGCGCCAGGCGCTGAGCTATGCGGTGGATAAAAAAGCGATCGTCGCCGCGGTGTTCAAAGACAGCGGCACGCCGGCCAACTCGCTGCTGCCGCCGGGCATGCTGGGCTATAACGATAAACTGCCGGAATACGCCTACGATCCGCAGAAGGCGCGTGAGCTGCTGAAGCAGGCCGGGCTGGAGCACGGCTTTGAGACCGACATCTGGTCGATGCCGGTACAGCGCCCTTACAACCCGAACTCGAAGCGCATCGCCGAGATGATCCAGAGCGACTGGGCGAAGGTAGGCGTGAAGGCCAAGATCGTTACCTGGGAGTGGGGCCAGTATCTGGCCGGGCTGCGTAAAGGCGAACAGCAGAGCGCGCTGTACGGTTGGGTGTCGGACAACGGCGACCCGGACAACTTCGCCACCCTGCTCGGCTGCGCCGGGGTGCAGAGCGGCGCCAACGTGGCGCGCTGGTGCGATAAGAATTACGACAGCCTGATCCAGCAGGCGATTCAGGAGAATCAGCCGCAGGCGCGCGCCAAGCTGTATCAACAGGCACAGGTGATCTTCGCCAAACAGGCGCCGTGGCTGCCGCTGGCCACCGGCAAAGTGTTCTACGCCACCCGCAGCAACCTGAGCGGCTACGTGGTGGACGTGAACGGCAGCGACTTCGCCAAGGCCAAATTAAACTGATCCCAGGCGCCGCAGTGAGGGCTGCGGCGCTACCCGCTTCATCGCTTAGTAAGCTGCCAGCTTCTTAATTCATAGCTATTAACTTCGCAACTTACGATGCTATCCACCTATTTTGTTGATCAGCGGGGAGAGTGCCAACCACTTAGCCTACTAACCTCATAACTTAATAAGCTAAATAAGCCCTGGCATTTTGCTTAAACTGCGCACAGACACTTTCCTCACCTGTAACATTTCGTTACCATCGATACACAGATCCTTTAACATCAAAAGGTAACCCGGTGCAGAACACCTACATGCCGTGGCAAATTCGCCTGCACTGGCTGGTGGCGATCCTGCTGGTCATCACCTGCGTCACCATCGAGCTGCGGGGCTTTGCCGACCCCGGCAGCGCCCCCTGGTACGTACTGGTTGTCACCCACTTCAGCTGCGGCGTGACGGTGCTTGCACTGATGATCGCCCGCCTGTTCCTGCGTTGGCGCCACCCTTCGCCCACCATCGTGCCCAAACCGCCCAAGTGGCAAACCGGCATGGCGCATCTGACGCATACCCTGATTTACCTGCTGCTGCTGACGCTGCCGGTGCTGGGGGTGTACTCGCGCTATCTGGGCGGCAAGGAGTGGTATCTGTTTGGCCTGCCAATGCCGTTCACCGACGTGGCCGATCGATCGCAGGCGCGGATGATTATCGGCTGGCACAAAACGCTGGCGTCATTCGGCTACTGGCTGATCGGCCTGCATGCCGCCGCCGCGTTGTTTCACCACTACATCGTCAAGGACAATGCGCTGGTGCGCATGCTGCCGCTGATGAAAAAGCGCTGAATATCCCGCGCCAGGGATGAATTTTCGGGCTACGCCCGCTGACAGGGAATGACATGCAAACCCAATTTTTTAATGTGACCGTCGAACAATGCGCCTGCCAACAGACGGCGCCCGACAACCTGGTGAGGCTCATCGCCTCCGGCCAGACGTTCTTTTTTTACCGTGACGACTTCAGCGACAGCGAAGATCTGCTGGCCGGGCTCGCCGCCGGCGATCGGGTGAAGATCGGTGCCCACCGCCTGCAGGACGGCAGCTATTGGCTGCACTGGCTGCTGCACGAGACAAAGGGCCGGCTGGAGCCCGACAGAACGCTGAAATACAAGCTGAAATACTTCGCCCTGTTGGTGCTGGGCGCGGCGCTGGCCGGCGGTTTCCCGGCGGCCTTTTTCATCATGGACCGGGAGGATTCCTGGCTGACCATTGTCCTGTTCTTTATCGCCATCATCGCCGGCCTTATCGGCATCGGCATGGTGCTGTTCGTCGGTTCGGAGCTCTTGTTGATTGCACACCGCGGCCGCAGACGCCTGCTCAGAGCGCTGGATCGCGTGCTGCTGGGACAAGACGTCACACCGCCCGGCTCGCTCAGCCTGAAAATCCCCGGTATCAAATACCGGGCCGTCAGCGCAAATGCCGTACCGCTAAGCGCATCGCCGCAGACCGCGCCTCCCCTCCCAGACGGCGTCGAGGCCTCCGGCATCGAGACGGTCGACGCCCTGATTTACGAACTCCATCAATATGAACTCCGGCGGCAGGTTCAGTATTTGGACACTTACACGTGGCGCCAGAAGGATGCGCACTACGCGTTGACAACCCGCGCGTTCAACGTCCCCAATACCAAACTGCATCCGGTATTTCGTCGGCAACATCCGCTTTTCATCGCCAAAGGCGATCCGCTGCAGGTGCTGTATTGCGAGAACGACACCGTCCCCGAGTTGCCCACTGTACGAGGGATCATCAATCACCGCGATCGCCAGACCTATCTCATCGGCGGCAGCCGCTACTTCACCGAAGCCGGCCTTAACCTGTGCGCGCGCGTTGTCTTCATTTTTGGCGCGATCGTGACGTGCTTTGTGGTCGGTATAACGGTGGTGGATAACGCCGATACCCCGACCGGCTTTTACCTGGACGCCTGGACATTGAAGCGTCTCGGTAGCGAATTACCGCCGATTATTCTGCTGCTGATGCTGATAATCAGCGGCTTGGCGCTATTGATCGAGGGCTTCGCCCAGGTCTGCCGCCTTTACTCTTTTGACCAGCACCGCACATTTAAAACGTTTAAATACCTGCGAAATCTGCGCCGCAGGTTATGGCGGCAGGATCAGGTGACGGAGCTGAAATGATGACGCTAGCGCTTTATAAAAGACCCCTTATTATCCTGATGTTGTTTTTGACCAGCGCGCTGGGCTTCTATTTACTCGCCCCTGAGCAACGTTATGCGCAGTGGCATTGGACCCAAGGCGACGAGGCATTGCCGACGATAGCCCGTTACGATCTCGTCTACAGCTATCCGGCGCAGGACGGCGCCCTGTTGCTCACCAGCAAAAGGAGCGAGAGCGGGGCGTACAATAGCTTTTACGGCTGGGCGGCCAACTACCTCAGCCAGGTGTTATTCACCGGCCCGAAGGGACTGCAGATGCTGGGGGAGTTCGACGAATCGATCCACGATGCGGTGTGCGACGGACAAGAGTGCGTGCTTTTTCTTTCCAAAGGGCGCCGGCTGGTCGATGTGCAGCGTGGTACCATCGGGGCGCTGATCCCATGGCCCGAGGGCGACGATAGCCAGCCTTCCTTTATCGGCGGCAAACTGATGGCGCTGCCGGGAAAACGCGCGCTGTATCTCATCAGCCCCGAAGGCGTATTCTACAGCCCGGATTTTGGCGCCCATTGGCGGCAAACGCTGGATCTGCCGGCGCTGTTGGATGAGAGGCAACTGCTGGGCTTTGAGCGCGGCGAGGAAGACTCACCGACGGCTTACGCCTCCGGTAAGCGCAAATCCATGCCCGAGATCTTTACCGCCGTTGATGGCGAGCGCGTGCTGTTCTGGATGAACCCGGTGCTCGGTTCCGGCGCCTTGCACATCGCCGTTAACGGCAAAACCGGCGAGGTGGCCGAACTGCATTGGCTAACGGTGCGCGTCAAGGAAAGCGCTCAGGCTCCGGATGGTGGCATCTACCTGATCGCCCAGACGCTGGACAGAGGGCTGTATCAGCTCATGCGTTATCAATCCGATGGACAACTGGCGGTGCTGTTGGAAAACGGTGATAAATCGCTGTATCAGCTGTGGGCGGGCAACGACAAGCTGGTCGCCCAAACGGATAACGGCGATGCGCGCCTTTCGCTGATTTTCGATCTGCGCTCATCCGAAGTGCGCTACCGACAGCCGTTGGAGTACCGCTACAATGGGCGCGACGACGCACGCCAAACCGTGATCGAACCGGAAAGCCACTATGCCGATGAGGGGGAGGCCCCGGCGCTGCCCTACTTCGTTCGCTATCGCTCCACCACACCATGAACATGAGGAACTTGCCATGCTATTAGGTTATGGCGCCGGCGCCGCAGGACTGGTGGCGCTGTTGTTGGCGCTGCTGCCCACCGGCATCCTGCTCGCCTGGTGGGGCTGGCGCTACGCCGCCGCCCGCTGCGGCCGCCCGCGCCCACCGCTCTCCTGGTTCGGTTTTCTGCTGGCCTCGGCGCTGGCGGTCTACCCGGTGGCGTGCGTGCTGATGCTTATCGGCATCACCATCCAGGATTTCAAGAGCGAGCGGGCGGAAAAACGCTGGAATCAACGCAGCTACCTGACGCTCGACGAGGCAAAACCGTTCGGTGAAATCACGCTGCCGAAGGGAAGTTGGGTAAACCGCCAGGAACCACGCCTGCCCGGCACCGAAGACAGCCCTATCACAATGGACGGCGTGACCGCCGTGCGTTTTCCTCAGCCACAGAACGTGGCCGGCGTGCCGATCATCGCCTTCGAGGTTTTACCGCCGGTGATGGAGCTGGCAGGTGCGTATACCTTCATCCGTCCAACCGGCCAAAGGGTGCACTGCGAAGCCGGTTGGCTGGTCTCTTTCTCTTTACCGCCGGATCAGCCAACCCCGCAGTGGGAGGAGTGGCAGGCCGGGTTGCCTGCGGCGGCGTTTCGGCCCAGCGGTTGGGCCTTTAGGGAGTGCTTCTCCGGCAGCCCGATCGCCGTGCTGACCTTGCACAACGGCGAGGTCAGGGTGCTGCCTTAAGCATTACGCCGTGGCGTTGGGCAAGCGCACGGTCACGCGGTTATTGGCCGTGGGCAGTTGCAGCGGCGTTTCCTGCCAGCTCACCGCAATAGTCAATACCGGCGGAGCCGGCACGCGCGGCTCACGCCCGTCGGCTCCCACGCCGTAGGCATCCCATTCAATCACGAACCCCCCGCCGTCTTGCGGCTCTATACGTTCGACGAAAAACGTGGTGTCCGAACCGCGCCCGCACGCCGGTTTGTGCGCATAAGAGAGCAGGCTGAACCACTCGCCGGCGAAATACAGATGGTACAGACCGTCGACAATATGTTCGCCGCGGAACTGGCAGCCGCCGACGCTCAAGCCGTCACCCGCCGGGGATTCCGCCACGCGCTCGAGATCGCGCACGAAGAGATTGGTCGGCCGGTTATCCAGCAACAGCTCATAAGGCGGCGCGTGCAGCAGCGCGGCAGGATCGTTCGCATGGCGCAGATCCGTCGGCAACATCGAGCACGCCGCCAGCACCCGCCCACTGGGCAAGGTGATCTCCAGACGATCTGCCGGCTCCTCAGTCCACTGCGGCACCCATAAACCGCGCACTGGATGCAAGGGAGTGGCTTCCGCCTGCCGACATTTCGCCCGCAGCCGCGCCAGCGCCTCTGCGGAACCGGCGGCCAATGCCGCCTGCTCGCGATCGGTCAGTGCAGGCAGCGCGTACATCACCCGGGCGGCAGGCTCGTACACCGTCAGCCCCTCACCCTCGCGGCTACGGGTCGGGATCAGGCGCAGCTTGCCGCCGTCCACGTCCTGCGGCGCGGCACAGGCACCATGCACAATCGCCCCGTCGCGCAACAGCAGCGTCCAAAAATTGGGGCCGCCCATGCCCAGCTCCCCCACGCCGCCAATCTGCCGGTCACTGTCGCCGGCGTGCGCCATCTCAATCGGCTGCGAGCGCCAGTCGGTTTTGCACCACTCTGCGGCCTCTTCGGGTTCTTGCGCGCCTTTAGCAGCGTATTTCGCCCATTGCAGCACGGCGAACAGCGCGATGCACAGCACGCCGAAAATCGGGTAATCCCGCCAAATCAACAACCAACCGACGATCAAAAGGGCCCAGGCGGCCATGGCAATATCCTTTTCCACGAGAAAACCGCCTGATTCTAGCGCAGGCGGTTAGCGGGGTTGAAGCCTATGCAATGAATAATTAGCCGTCAAATAGAAAGATAATAATTTCAGCGTTATTTCTGTGACTATGAAGATCACATAAATAACGCTTCACAGTATGATTTTAACGTAAAAAGATAACTCCCTGTATCTCAATGCAATATTCTCAGCCTTATTAAAAACCAAAATATAAAGGAGGAAAAAAACGCAATAATTTGTGCATATTCTAAACATTGACTATGTTTATACATACTCTTCATATACAGGTAAAAATACTGAAAAACAAAAGAGCAAGATTCTCAATACAATTAAATAAGCCTCGCACATCGCGTGGGTGAAACACTATTTATTATAAAAATTCCGAGGGTATTTTATTTCCACGGAACGGGTAACCTTGCGTTTTATCAAGCCAATAGGCTACACACCGCAATTAATAACATTATTAGTATTCCGGAGAGCGACAATGAAAATCGTTACAGGCATTATCCTTACCTCTGTAGCCGCCTTCAGCGGCGCGGCTTACGCGGCCGATGCGCAGCCCACTACCGGCAGCGCGGAAGTGACGCTGGAACACGTGCACGCCGTGATGGAAAACGGCAGCCCGGCGCCGCAGCACGACGCCGCCTGCAAAAAAGAACTTTCCATGCCGGAATCTAAATATATCGGCATGAAGGTTAAAACCGATTACACCATCAACAGCAGCACCATGATGATGTCGGCCAAATCGATGTTCCCATCGCCAGATTCCATGAAACCCATGGAGCTGACGGTCGATCTCTCCGCGCTGGGCCTGGCGGATGTGTATGCCTTCGGCGCCTTTAAACCGGCCGCACTGCCGCAGGCCTATATTTATTTCACCATCGACAAGGATTTTAAAAATCCGGTCAGCACCTTTATGATCATTAACCAAGGCAAGCAATATAACTGCGTGATCTCCAGCTCGAATAAAATGATGAGCAAAGAGATGCGCGGCAAGATGATGATGAAAAAACAATAGCGGAATGAAAAGCGGCGCTCCCATTCGCAGGAAGCGCCGCCAGAAAACGCATTAAATCAGACCAGGGTTGTATTTCTGGTTGAACTTCTCTTCCGATTGGAACAGATAAATAATGCCTTCGATAAAGCCGACAATCGCCGGGATCCCCGTCCAGCAGAACAGCAGGTAGAACAGCCCCCACCACTTCATCCCTAAGTAAAACTTGTGAATGCCCAGCCCACCCAGGAAGATGGCCAACAGGGCCGCCGCGAGCTTGTCTTTTCTGCTCATAGTTCACTTCTCCTAACTTCTCACCGAACCACCGGCATGTCCAAAAACGGATGCCGCTCCAGAGAGCGCCGCATCGCAATGCTTGAGGGGAAAACATTCATCCATCAAGACTCAACAGGGGTAATTATAACAGCGGATGATTAAACGGTTGTTTAACCGGCGAAAAGGTAAGCAAAGGGAATCTGAAGGAGGGATGGTGCCGATAATAGGAGTCGAACACTCAATAAATTTCGTGTCTGGTCATCACCTGCCGACCTTCGCAACCGAATGATTTTTGAGCTATTTCACACTTTCTTAAAGGCCATTCATTCTTAGCAGAATAAACGCCCCGACACTTTAGACGGGGAAATCATGAAAGTAAACAAAGATGATCGCTATCTGATAACAGACGCTTACGGCGTGTATTACTGCCGGATAGTGCTTCCGGCGTATTTGCATGACGCTTTCGGAGGAAAGAAGACTCTTGTTCGAAGCCTCAAGACAAGCGATCTCCGTGTGGCACGACGCAAGCGGGATGCAATAGTGACTGAATACGAACGAGTGAGAGAGTTAGCCGCGCCGCCAAAGCCTGACAGCATTCAGGATACGATCAGCTATCTCCAAAGCGTGGCGAAGTATGCCAGAGCGTCACCAGTGGCACAAAGTGCAGAAACAAGAAATAGCAGGCGGGAACCTTCCGCAACACCCAATAATAACAAGGCTAACAAGCTCGCGCCCTCCTGCCCTTCACTGGTAGGTATGCTGGATGTGTATCTGTTACAAAATGCCGATGTTAAGAAGATTGGCACACTGTCAAAAGATAAACGAGCCGTTACTGTGTTTCTGTCTTATCTAAAACGCTCCGACATTCAGCTAAGTGACATTACCCGTACTACCGTAAGCGGATGGTGTGACTACATGAAAGAGAATGGTAGAGCCATACAAACACAGGCTAATTTCCTCTCTTCAATGGCTGGAATCCTCGATCTTGCCGCTGCCCGTTATCACGATGCCCCGCCGCTTGAAAAAAACCCTTTCAGAGGGCATAAGCTCAACACAGCAAAGAGCAGAGAAAGTTATGAAGCATTCACCGATCAGGATGTGATCGCCCTTCTGAGAGGCTTACAGGAAGCCGGAGAGGGGGAATTATTCGATGTGGCAAGCATTGCCGCTTACAGTGGGATGAGGCTTAATGAGATTTGCTCTATGAACGGTCACAGCATAGTGCAGATCGATAATGTATGGTGTTTCAAAATTTATGAAGGTAAGACTTCAAATGCCTGTAGGGTTATTCCTATACATTCTAAAATCCTGCCTATGGCTTTATCTCGAAGAGATAACCCCTACAACGGCTTTTTGTTCTATCGTGCCAGTATCACCAATCGTGAGGACGGCAAGCGCTCTACGTGGCACACACAGCGATTTACACGCATTAAACGGGCTATTCTGCCCGACGATGAAAACAAAGTGTTTCACTCGTACCGCCACACCTGGATCAGCAAGCTAAACGCCGCTGGAGTACCGGAGAGCCGTGTGGCAATTTTGGCGGGTCACGCACCAGGACAAACGGAGAGTTTCAAGACGTATTCTAAGAGTGTTCCTGATCGTATTGTGAAAGAATTGCAGAGTTATGTTGAGCTAATAAGCTACAAATGAAAAAAGGGGCGCAAGCCCCTTTTTAATCTTCTTGTTTGTCGAGGAGGTGTATTGCTTTCCAACATAAAAACATTGTGGCAATACTTGCGCCCTCGCCAATACTTTTCTCACATGCTACAGCGAATGCTTTATTCTGAACTTCTACCCAATCAAATTTGAAAGCATTCAATTCTTCAAGAGTGACTTTGTAATCATGTTTATGCGCATAATTATTTCTCACCTTGTTTATCGCTTTGAATGCAGAGTAGTATTTATTATTGAGCAAGCCCATAGCAAAAGCCAAATCTACTTTTAAATCATAAGAACGGGTAGATCTGAAAAATGCCTTAGGCTCAACAAGGTTCCTTGAAATTAATGTCTCAAGAACTTTTTCAATAAATAGATGCCCCTTCAAAATCGGAGATAATTCCTCTTCTGCAAATACAAGGCGCTCCATAACATGCTGGTCAAGTTCTTCGGAAGACAAATCATCAAAGTTCAATTTAGATTCCTTCAATTTAAATTCAGCACCGACATTTTAGCATAGCCTCCATGCGACAACACAAGTTAGCCACCCGTTGATGATTGACCGCTTAATGCTGACAACGTGAGCGATTGCATGAAGCTGGCTTGTGAAGCTCTCGCCTGGAAATCGACATAATCAGCAAGGCGCGAAGCGTCACTCTGAATTGTTAGCGGTACTTGTGGCGCTACTGTCAGATTAAACACTGGTGCAAGGTTGTACGCTGGCGCGTTACCGCTGGTTAGTGACATTGCAGAACCACGAAGAGAATCACCATTTAGGCTGTATTGATTTGCCGCTGTTCCAGCATTACCACCACCAACGCCCAACCAATCCATGATTGCAGGGCCAAAATCGCGAGTGTCCACGCCCGTCTTAGATTTAATCCAATCCGCTGTAGCATTCGCAGAACCACCCACAGCACCATCGTAGAGCGCCTGGGCCGCTGGCTTATCGCTATCATTGAACCACTGAGGGAAACGAGAACGAAGCCCTGCATTTAGATCAGACACTACGCCGGAAATCTCACCAACAAAGCCCGTCACCTGTTTAGCCAGATCTCCTAATCCCTCTCCAAGCATTCCAGCCGATTCGGTGATCACTTTGGTGTTCTTCACGAGGTCATCACCACCATCGGCGAAGCCTTTCATAAAGCCAGTAAAGAGGCTGTTATCAACGCCATTCATCAGATTACCCATAGCCACAGACAGATCGCCATACTCATAAACCTGCTTGATCATTTCGTCATTCAGCGTCTGACCACTATCAACGAGGCTTTTTAGCGTCTTGTTAAACTCTGCACCATTATTCAGGAATAGATCCGTGTAGTGCATCAGGTCATCACCTAATGATTCGATCAAATTACCAATCTGGGCCTGGCTAAAGCCTCTACGCTGCCCTTCATTCACAGTTGCCTGGATGAAGTCCAGAGGTCTATTTTGAAATTTCTTAACGTCCTCAATGTTCCAGCCAAACTTATTCATGATAGTTGTGATCCCGCCGTCGCCGCCTGTCCATTTTCCATCTTTGAACTGTCCATTTGTAACAGTCATAGCAAGGCGCTCACGTACATCTTTCATGTTATCGACGGCCTTAGACGTGTTAGCGGAGTCTACGCCGTGTTGCTGCCCCCATGCTACCATAGTCTTGATTGCATTAGGATTTGTCTTAACAAGAGCCGACTGTCGCACCAGGTCGAGATTCTCATTCCCTTTGTCAACAATTCGCTGCCCCACTCCGAGGGAGCCAGCCGTTAACGCAAGGCTTCCTAATACCCCACCGCCGATGATGCCGTTTATACCTCTTTCTTTAATGTTAGCCGCCGCCCCTTTATAATCCATTCTCTTCGCTTGACGCTGTGCAATCGCTTGTTGTTGTGTGCTGGCAGTGATACGGGCTTGTAATGCAGCAACACGGCGTAAATCGGTGATACGTTCACGAATGGTAAAATTCATTCTCTGAGAAGAGATAACCCCTTTACGGAATTGTTCAGTTTGTTCCTGAATGAACTTTAAAGCCTCGTATTGTTTTGCAGGGTCTACGCCGTATTTTCCAGCAATTCCGCGAAGCTGTAAGCCAGCAGATTTAAATTTAATGTCTGCTGTTTCATTACGTTTAGCTATTTTGGCTTGTTCCCTTGCCTGAGTTTTAGCAGCTTTATCTGCAATACGTTGTTGTTTAGATTCTGACGATTTAACAGCGTTTTTTAGTTTAGCATCATCGGAAAGGGCTTCCGCTCTTCGCTGATTCTGTTTAAATGTCTTAAATCTGATCTTAGGGTCTTGAATCTTAGCGAAGTGTTTTTGTAAGTCAGCAGCAGCTTTTTTAGCTTCTGCCATACTCGCTTTATCCACCGTAAACGTAACTACGTTTGAGATCTTACTTACATTCAGCTCTAACATTATTTGCTTTCCTTGCTGGTTAGATAATGTAGAGCATCACTAACACTCATCCCTTTATGTAAAAGCTGGCGTAAATGTGTCGGGCTTACTTCCAGCAAACGAGCTACAGCAGAGAGATTTAATAGTTGTTCTGCTGTTGAATTATCAAGGTGCAGATGAACACCTTTACTCTTTAAAATGATTTCCATTGTTTAAACTCCATAGAGGGAAGAATACAAAGTATTTCCCTCCTTACAAATAAAAAAGGGGAAAGCGTATTTCTACGCCCTCCCCTATGCTCATGATTTTCTATTTATGGTCAGCTTGCTGAAACGCTACCGAAAACAATAGCCGTAGGAATGTTGTTAATCGCTAAATAGCTGGTTTCCGTTGCAATAGATGGGAATTGCCATTTAGCATCTGAAACAACATACTGATTGTGAAGGGTGGCAGACTTGCCAAGCGTCAGATGACGAACACCAATACCAGTATGAAGAACAAGCGCGTTTGCAGTGTCAGCCATGCGTGGGATGTAGGCGAAGCCGTCCACACCGATCTTGTCACTAATGAGGCTATAGCCTGTCACATCGATCACCGTGATCCCGTTCAGAGTCCACACCTCGTAAGCAGGGTTACTCTCTACAGTTCGTGTATAGAAGTTGTCAGAACTATTTACGCTTAGGGTGTACACCATAAAATCTTTAATAGATGGATGGTAACGCAGAGCCTTAGCAGCAGCGCCAGAAGCCAGGATCACAGCACCTTGTTTCTGTTGTGCCAGCCCTTCACCAAGAGCCACATTCTGAATACGGGCAATCTCGCTTAGTTGTTCGAAGATGTTCGCAGTGTCGGAAGTGTCCAGGGTGTATTCTGTACGAGTACCGCCAGCAAGGAAATCAAGATCGCCTTGTCCTGCATAGTCGCTATTAACACGAAGTCCTAACAGAGCATTCACCAGATCAATTTCAACGGCGTTTTCTGCCATAGAATACTGGCTATCTGAGAAATCACTCAATGCAATTGACACCTGATCGGCAGTGTCAGCAATTCCACGCGCGGCGTATTGTTGCAGGTCAAGAGAGGTTACACTGTTTAGAATACCGTGGTATTTAAGCTGGTATAGTGCATTGCTAAATTCTGGACGTTGTGCAGAGTTCCAATCGCTTTGAGCGTATGGGCTATTTTCCTTAGCCACCAGATTTTTAACATCGGTAATCTTTTCGAGGGCGATCAGATTTACGTTGTGGGATTCCTGACGGAATAAGCCCAGATTTGAAATAATACGGTTTAGCTGAGTGCTGAAAGTGAACGGGCTTGTAAAACTGTCGTACACTACACCAGAGAATAAATCTTTAGACATTATTTTAATTTCCTTATTAGGTAGTGCGTAGTGCTACAGTGTCAAAATCAGTGAAAGTAAAGCCAAGGGTTGCTAATTGCGCTTGAGCCAGAGATTTATCCAGGCTTCCAAATTCAACGCCAACCAGGGCTAAAATAGTATGTTCTGGAGAAGCTACAATAAACGCCTTATCACCAGCGCGTGCAGGTTCTACGACAACATACGCAATGTCACCAGGGGTGGCAGCTTTTGCACCTGTTGCGGTTACGAGATCGCCAACAATGAGATCGGCAGGAATACCGGATTCCACACGGATCAGCTTGTCCTGCATAATTGCATCAGATGCGTAAGCCACCACTTTATAACGGGCGTGGCTGTTATCCCCGTTTAATTTTTGAAATGTTCCAAATTGCATTGGTTATTTTCCTTTTGCTATTGCTATTATTTTTAATCGTTTCTCAAGCCCTGATAATGGGTGAGGGGTATTTGATTTTGTGATCGTGGCGGTAGGCCAGAATTTTTCTGTAGCCGCTCGAATCTCTTCTACACTTACTCCGAATACATCAGCAGCTTGTTTAATCATCTTTTCAGTGAGGACAAGTGAAGAGGATTTGTGAGTGATCACACGGTCATAGTTCATTAGAAAAATTGCTTTGTTTCCTTAACAAATTTGTTACTACAGGGGTGAAATAAACCCCAATTAAGGGGCTTATTGGGAGGCTGGCAATCTTAGGAGGAAATCCAGCCGAGATTATTAAACGTGTTTCCACGCTGGCAATAATAATCTATGGAATCTCATTAGCTATTCAACCTTTCGGGAAGCTCAATAATTAATAAGAGGGGTGCTTACATTACTGTAAGCTACAGGCAAACCATTATTCAAACACTTGATCATGTAGACATGAAACAGTTTCCCATTCATTTAAATAATGTCGTCTGACAACTACACGTTGTTATAAACAAAGTAATAGCTGTAAAGAGCGGAATTGCTCTTCTATAAAATCACTCGTTGTGAATTATTGCTTTCAAAGGGAAGGTGTTCTCCACCGGATACCCCCTATTTATTGAGAAGAGGCAATAAATAAAGCAGTGGAGAATCCTTGCTAGAAACAAACGAAACGTAGCAATAAAGAACACAACCAAAAATCAAGAGGAATGATTTTAGAGAAGAGGACTATCCCTACAAGGGGAGGAATAGCCATCTATGGGAGAAGTGATTCGAATACTTACCCTATAACTTATTATGACATAAAAAGCACAAATTGTCAAGCTATTTCGTAACACTTATGTTATAGCGCATTCCTCTGTAATACCAGAGGATTTGAATTCTTCAATAATTTCATCCACTTGCTCTTTAACATCCTGAATGCTTGCTACAAGTTCGTTAAGCTCTTCCAGCAATGCCGGATCATCCTGTAGCCCTTCAACCTGCATACAAGCTGTAGAGATGCTCCCTAACTCGCTACAAGCCGTCATCATAAGCGCCACCACCTGCATCAGGCTTTGCGGTGTTCTGTCTCTCTGCATGGTGTTTACAGCTTCCAGGAGTGGGGCGTGATGTTCATAGTGGAATTGGTGCAGGACGTCTGTTAGCCATTCTGGGTGATTATTCTGCATCTTGCATACGCTCCTTAATAGCTTTGATAGCCTGAATCCCTGCCAGGAATGGCGCGGCCTCTGTAGCCAGTACATCAACGATAAGTGAGATCTCTTCTATTTTATTTTCTTTTTCGAGAGAGAGGGCTTGTCCGAATAGGTATTCTACGTATTCAACACGTTCTTTAAAATGTGGGTGTTGTGTGATTTCTTCAATCATAGTTGTCATTCTCCGTTAAAAATAAGCCGTCAAGTTCTCTCAATCCGGCTACGGTGTTATTTATCTGGTTATAAGTGATGTAATGCTCAAGGGATGAGAAGCCCAGGCATTGCCATTTCTTCAAATTTGAATCATCCCAACTATAAACTTTGCGTCTACGTGGTTTGTAATACAATCCGCTCGAACTTTCGAGAAGATCATTTAACGCGGCCCACTCTTCCACAGAGGGCGGTGTTGAATGTACTTCTGTCATTGTTTCAATTAATTCCCCTGGAATTTCTTCCAGAGATTTTACATAAAGACGGGTGTTTTTTTTGATTCTGCTTTTATTCTCTCGCTCAAGGCGGGAGAGCGTATTTCTTTCTTTTCGTCCCATTAATTCCTCGTAGAGGGAAACTTCCGTTTTTTCTCGTTAATGTCCATACTGCGTAAAATGCAAATAACCAATACATAGCGATGATCATAAAAGTTTCCCGTATTGTTTCTTAGTTGGTTGTAGTAATGAAGCTCACCGCTTCGTTTACGGTAATGTCGTAATACTTGCCGTGGCGTTCCATTGTAATAACGGCTGCATCGTGCATTAATAACATCCAATAACGCGCCCCGCTTTCGCTTATACCCACACCATCAGCAATGTGTTTCACGGTGGCTTTTATTGCTCCGCTTTCACGTTTAAGAGATGCAAGGTGATAATAAAGACGTTGGCAGACAGTGTTACATTCTATTTGATGATGTGTGGCTTCGTTCAATAGGTATAGTTTATTCAATGTTACTCCTAAGTTTGTTGTGATCGTTCGTATGCTCCGCGTTTGGTTTTAAGATACTGGATTGAATGTTGATTTATTAACTTCCCCTGACTCTCAAACATTGCCAGATAAGGCAAATCAAAGTCATTAAATCCAGTAAACTGATCTGCATCGTTGTAGCGTTCCAAATACCACCAATCCCGGTTTTCATCTCGTGGCGTTTTAAACTCGAACGGGGAGACGGTTTGCTGTTTGGAGGGTGCTTTCCTTGCCGCTGGTTTCTTCGTGGGCTTTGGCTTGGGTGCTGGCTTCACTTTTTCCGGCGCTGGCGCTTCCTCTTCCGGTGCTTCGTCAAGGTCACACATCGGATCGTCGCTTTGCTCCTCCGGCTGAACGGCTGGCGCGGATTCTTTGGCGTTACCAAACACGGGATGTTTCAGACAATCCACCCAGACAGGCTTTTTTGCCGTCCCGGTGTTACGTTCGAGAAGAAATAATTCTGGAGTGAGATCGACAACTGTCCATTCGTAAGTTTTTCCAAATCTCTTTTTGGTTAGCAGTCCGGCGGCTTCCATTCTGCCAATTGCACTGCTCACTGTACCAACGTCAGAAACACCGATTGCCTCAGCGATACTTTCAATGGTGTCGTAGTGCTTACCAGTTGTATAATACTTATTGTCTGTTGATTGGTCGGTGAATAAATGAAATCTCTTTCGGAGGATCATGTATGATAATTTATCGTTACCGATTAGCTTTACTGACTCGCCTGTTTTGAGATTTGTAATTCGAGTTGCTGATAATAATGCTTCTTCGATTGAGGCGTATTTGTATACTTCCCCGTCGATAAAGTTGTTCTTTGCCATCGTTGTTTGCTCCTATGTATGCTCAGTAAATTACGAATGCTCTTCATTTAGTTTTCTCCGCTTCTCATTCGTGGGGTGGGTGTTAACGCTGGAACGCTGCTATTACGCGCCAGCTTTCGAGTATTTGACCGCCAGACTTTGGCATTCTTCAAGAAGGAGTGCGCTTACGCTCATTTTTCGGCGCTTCGCTTCTTTGAATAAAATCTGAAATGTCTCATCCGGGATCATTAACGATGTGGACGGCGGTAGTTTGGTTTTCTTCTCGATCATTCTGGTTTCTCCTTCTGGGTTAGCTGGTCACTGGGGTGAAGTTTGGCGTTGCTCGCCATTCATCAAAGCGTCGGATCGCTTCTTCGAACATCTCCACTCTATCTGGCTGTTCTCGCTTACGTGCTCGGACAAGTGAACTGTAAACAAGTGTTCGTGTTGTTCGGCCTGTGATCAAATCCGCGTAGATTTGGTCAACATTGAAGTAACGCATGTTGTTTGCTCCTGTTTGGTTTTCTCCAGACGCAAAAAAGCCCCCGCACCAAAAAACCTGGTGGAGGCTGCAATTCATGCGTATGGAATGTTGTTAGATGAGGTAGATGATAATGATTATCACCATACTTTTAATAATACACTAAAAGCACACTTGCTGTCAAGCTATTTTTCAATAACTTCGAAAAAGTCAAGCGCATTACATGCTTTTTACCAAAAACCTGGAGTTGCTGTCAATCAAAATTTATGATAGAAATTGCCACCAGAGACGACAGCCATAATAAACACACAAAACAGTCTGTAACGCTCTCTGCGGCGTTCTAACGCATTCAGGCTACCAATACCAACCACCCTATTAAAATCGCTCTACGGGCTTCCTGTGCGTTCTGGTGACGTATGGCGCACCTCTGGCACTTACTCCCGAAACCAATAGCACAACTACAGAGGGATAACGGTAGTTATCAGGATAGTAGGTGTTGGTATTGGATTGAGGCTGGATGAACTGGAGCCATCAGCGAACAGTGAAGCCTTAGCCACTGACTTACTGAAACCTTGCATGGGTGAACGTTAGTTCATGAATGGATGGTTGAAGTTAGTCAGCTTATCAGATGGACAATCAACGGTAGTTGGTTGGTCAGATGGTAATTCCGCGCACAGCGCAATGGTATTCGCCCACGGCGAAAGCGATCTCTTGCCGATGGCAAATAATCGTTCGTGCCTGACTCTCGTCAGAAACGAAGTTTGCACGAGTTCAGAAGATACAGAGTAACGCTTTGCTGCGTCGTGAGCGGCTGACCGAGGAGCCACCCAAAGGCGAAACAGGTCACTTGCCAGGCGATACACGCCAGCAAATGATCTTTGCGACAAGCGCAAAACACAGATCTTTTAGAAATCTCTTTCTTTAGAATCGATTTCTAAAATCTCTTTCTATTGGGCGGGTTTTTCCCTGGTATCAGAGCCGAATACTTGGGTTTTTCCCGTGTATCCATTCTGAACAGTCGGGTTTTTCCCGTGTATCCTTCATCCTGCTAATTTCGATAGACGGGTTTTTCCCCGTGTATTACGAGAGTACCAAAACGTTACTTTCAGCCCTTCCCCCAACGGTAGACCGTCGCCCTGCTCACTACGAATCGCACATACAACAACACCTAAGATTAATCTTAGATTAACCAAAGGTTATCCCTATCAAACTGGAGCGTAATCCGCTGGTAATTCGCAGGTAAAGAAAGCCATTAATACGGGGGAAAGTTGCCATAGCCATCAAGATAGTAACAAATGAAACTATAACTCATGTTACATAAAACCTTACGCCGTGCGGCTCACAGCGATCATTGTCCACAATGAGCACTTCATGATAGGTGCAATGTGTTGAACGAGTTTTCTAAATTGAAACGATGTTTCTTTTTCCATGCTCAGAATCCATTCATTTGATAATCATTCTCAACAACTCAAATCACATCGCCACAAATGAGAAAGCTTCTCATTTACAGTGCAATGCCTCTACCTCAAGGTTGTGTAGTAATGTGAGATAGAACACCCAACCTATTGATTTAATTAACACACATCGCTTTACCTTCACCCTTCCTCTCTATGGTATGCAATGAATCTGCATAAACCGTGCATAGCCTCGCCAGTATTTGGCAACGTTCAAACATCTGTTTAGACTTGCCAACATTATGATTTTGTTAAGGATATTTCGTATTTGTGCGAGTTTTGAACAGGAGGCCGTGCTTCTTCGCGTTCAGTAGTGCTGGAAATGGCGCAACCTTCCACCACCTTCAATAAAAATGTGAGATTGAATAGTTGTAACTCACTGAAAATGATCATAATCTTATTTCACAGTTTCAAGATTGATGGAGATAAGTTGATGGCGACCACGAAGATAATCACCCAAGCAGAGGCGTTTAAGCTGATAAGCTGGCTTGAGAGTCATAACAAACAGCTATTCGCAGACGTAGCGGTAACAATGGCCTCTTTATGCTTACGTGTCGGGGATACGGTGAATTTGAAGTTCAGCCAGTTCAAGGAGGGAAATACGCTGGAAGTGCTGGAGAGTAAGACGGGCAAGAAGAAAGAAATCATCGTCCCTGCCAAGGTGTGGGAGATTGTAGAACGTCGCCGCCAGGCCTTCCCGAAAGACGAATACGTTTTCACGTCACACAGCAACCGTGCATCAGGAAAATCGCCTGTCAGCCGTGAACAGGTGAACCGTGAGATCAAACAGGCTGCGGAGAGTGTCGGGATTAAAGGAACGGTAGGCTGTCACAGCTTTAGAAAATTTGCATCTACACAAATTTTTGAGCAATCCAATGGCAACCTTGCCTTAGCAATGAAAGCGCTGAACCATTCAGATCCTAAAGTGACCATGAACTATTTGAAGATTGACGTTAAAAGCGTGGGCGCTGCCCTTGCAAACATTTGGGAGTGATCAACATGAAACGCTTACTTTACGTGCTGGTACTGCTGCCGCTGGCGGCTCATGCAGGACAAATTACGATGACTCACCCAGAGGAGGAACAGACGGAGAACGGAAAAACGCTATGCACGTATCAGAACAGCAATTACCTGTTCACCTACGTAACTGAGGGGAAATGTCCCTATACGAAAACCTTCAATACAGAGGATTCGGAAGAGTGAAAAAGGAAGAAGAGCTAATCACCAGCTTTATCTGGTGTGGTGCTACGGTGTGCGTTTATACGCAGGTAGTGAAGTTTGCAGGGACGACAATACAGCGTCACCTGTTACCAACAAACCTTAGAAGAGCAGTTGATCAGCAAGTGGCAGGGGCCGCCAACCACCAAGAAGCCAGCCCCCGCCGTATTCAACATTCCCAACGGAGAGAAGGAAATGCAGAACAGCAGCATTATGGCGTTAGCGCTCGCGCTGTGCAACGCAGAACGAGGTCAAGCGGTTAAAGTACCAGCAATGACAGGAAGCCAGCTTCATTTGCTTATGATGTGGCTACGGGCTTTACAGGAATGATACGAGGGGGCATGATGCCCCCTTTTTTATTGTTAGAGTAATTATCAATCAATAGGATAGGCATCATCAAAACAATCATCACACACCGGATGATCTTGTACATAAGAAGTTGCAGGGTTATCGCAAAATTCACACTGTTCACCTGGTGGTGGTGTAGACTCATCACAAGCTACGCAGTAACCATCTTCTTCGTTGTACTCAGCCCCGCACTCTTCACACGTAATCATACCCATTTCTAATCTCCCATTGCAGTAGGTTTCAACACCTGAGATCACCCAAGGTTAAAAGGGATTATGGGGTTAATGACGTTGTTTCACAATACGGAATAGGTAAACTCACCGGATACCTTACCAATTAAATAAAGGGAATTAGCGCTGTGTCACCATGTACATAGAGGGGGTGTTTAGGCTCACCTGTTGCATTGATTTTAAAGCATTTTGTATCAGCGGGCAGTAAAGCACGTATTGCAGCAGAACGTTGCAAATGCCGTCCCTCATTGCCCCATGCAGCAACCACTACGCCAGCATTAACTACCGTTTCAACTATGTAGAGATCATTATCAGCACCAACCGGATCAGCAGCTTTCATCATCTCAAAGCGGTTTGTATGTACGAATGCAAAGAGGTTAACGATGCGTACACCGCCCATCCCCCACCTTTGAGCAAACGAGATACAGCGCCCAAGCGTGGGATCATCTTGTTCAGCGTCAGCATAAGAAGGGTTCAGACCTATAAAGACCGCATAGGGCTTTGTTTCATCCCAAGTTCTGGCTATCGAATAGCGATACTGTTTGCAATCTGAGAACACTGCGTATTTTAACATTTCCATTTGAATACCTTTGTTTGAGTGGCTCTATTATCCATAACAGGTTTATCAAGTTGCTAAGCGCCAGGCCTCCGTTAATACAAGAAACTTCCGACGGCTTCATGCGTTAGCGACTGCGTACAGCACATCAACCAGCTTCACGGCATCCACATCATTCCAGACCCAATAAGATGGTAACTGATGATGGTTATCGCTATCAGGTTTCCCCAAAACACTCTGAACGATAGCTTGGTGATCTTGCGATGCGGTCACACGCACACTATGTGCCATTTGCATGAAACAAGTTAACCCTTTCAGGTCATCACGTCTGATGTTTTTCTTATGCGTGTCTACGTTCTGGGATGTGACAGTGATCTGCATAGTCTCTTCTCTCTGATGGTTAGGATTAATCTCAGGTTATCCAGAGAGCAGAAAATGTGCAACTAACAGATTTTGGACAATAGCAGCCAATAAGCCCATTGGTGATCGCCTTAAAACATAGCGTTAGCCGCTCGCGCTAATTTAATCTCTGCCTCTTCTTCCTGCTTCTTAGCAAGCCAGGCTTTACCCTCTGGCGTAGCCAGGAATTTACGGGCATGAATTTTACGGTTGTTGCGCTTTGTCGCGGCGCTTTTGGTAGCATTTGCCATGTTCTCACCTCGATTTGCTAATTTTCCTATACGGATCAGTACACTGGAGGCTATCCAAAATTGAGGAACAATGACAAATACAAAACCTTTGGGTAATACATCACCTTTACGTGCCGTGATGGGCACATAAGAGAAAGGGAGCGTAGCGACTTCATTAGAAGTTCCGGCAATGTATCAATAACGTGATTTATCAGGTGATCGTTGTGTTCCGGTGATCGCTACCGTGGCAGAGCCGGATTCTTTCCCGATCCGGTTAGTGTCCCATCATTTACGCCTGTTTATCCATCCATCCCAGCGCCACACAAAGCCCAGAGGCTTACGAATGGATCTGTTATGAACTGCCTGATCTTCGTGTTGCTTCACAGCAAGAATGATCAAGTAGCCCCCGCACGAAGGGGATCACGTTACAGCTTCGTTATCATGTTGTGTGGGCCTGGCTGCCCTATTAGCACGATTCAGTTTTACAAAGCAAGTGATGCTGGTCATGCAAGATTCACATGCTTCTACAGGTTGGACGCTTCGCACACCTGCCCATGCAATGTATACTGATAACCGCCCATACATCACACAGGCGTTTAGACGTGTTAAGGCAAAATCAAAAGTGACGGGGAAAATCACGTAAGCCTTTGATTTTGTTGAAATGGTGCCGATAATAGGAGTCGAACCTACGACCTTCGCATTACGAATGCGCTGCTCTACCAACTGAGCTATATCGGCATTGAGCCGGGCCTGCGGGGCAAGCCGGAAGTGCGTTGAACAAGGTAGACCTGTGCACGAAATGAGTCAATAGCCGCCGGGGCGTTTGGTTGTTTTGCAAGCAGTCGAACTGCCGCGCGTTGTCTTCTCCATAAAAAATCAGGGCGCAGCCTGCTGCGCCCTGACGTCTTTAATAACCGCAATCCGGCCTTAGCTGCGCACCAGATCGTCGCCGTAGCCAATCCACTTGTAGGTGGTCAGCGCGTCCAGGCCCATCGGGCCGCGGGCGTGCAGTTTCTGGGTGCTTACCGCCACTTCCGCGCCCAGGCCGAACTGGCCGCCGTCGGTGAAGCGGGTGCTGGCGTTGACGTACACCGCCGAGGAGTCCACCGCGCGCACGAAGTGCTCGGCGCTGCTCAGCGAGCGGGTGAGGATCGCGTCGGAGTGGTTAGTGCCGTGGGTGCGGATATGGTCGATAGCCTGATCGATATCGTCCACCAGCAGCACGTTCAGATCCAGCGACAGCCATTCGTCGTCGTAATCTTCCGCGTTCACCGGCACCACCGTCGCCGGGCCGCCCTGCAGCAGCGGCAGCGCGTTTTCCGCCGCGTGCAGCGTCACGCCCGCCGCCGCCATTTTGGCGCTCAGCGCCGGCAGGAACTCGGTGGCAATGCTGCGGTTCACCAACAGCGTCTCCAGCGAGTTACAGGCGCTCGGGCGCTGAATCTTGGCGTTTTCAATCACCGTCAGCGCCTTGTCGAAGTCGACGTCGGCATCCACGTAGGTGTGGCACACGCCGATGCCGCCGGTGATCACCGGGATGGTCGATTGCTCGCGGCACAGCTTGTGCAGGCCGGCGCCGCCGCGCGGGATCAGCATGTCGACATAGCGATCCAGGCGCAGCAGTTCGTTCACCAATGCGCGATCCGGGCTGTCGATCGCCTGCACCGCCGCCGCCGGCAAGCCGCACTGTTCCAGCGCCTGCTGGATCACTTTCACCGTCGCCTGGTTGGTGTTGTGCGTCTCTTTACCGCCGCGCAGGATCACCGCGTTGCCGGTTTTCAGGCACAGGCTGGCGACGTCAATGGTGACGTTCGGCCGCGCCTCGTAAATCACACCGATCACGCCGAGCGGCACCCGCCGACGTTCCAGCTTCAGCCCGCTGTCCAGCAGGTTGCCGTCCAGCACGTGGCCGACCGGATCGTTCAGGCGGCACACCTGGCGCACGTCGTTGGCGATCGCCGCCAGCCGCGCCGGGGTCAACAGCAGGCGATCGAGCAGCGCTTCGCTCATGCCGGTAGCGCGCGCCTGCACCATGTCTTGTTCGTTCGCCAGCAGGATCGCTTCGCTGTTGGCTTCCAGCATGTCGGCCATCACCGACAGCACCTGATTCTTCTTCGCCGTGCTCAGCACCGCCAGCTGCCAGGAGGCCTGCTTGGCGGCCTTCCCCATCTGCTCCAGCATGCTCACTCCTTAACTGACAATCATATCGTCGCGGTGCACTGCCACCGGACCGTATTCATAACCGAGGATTTCAGTGATTTCCTGCGAGTGGTGCCCGGCGATCATGCGCATTGCGTCACTGTTGTAGCGGCTGACACCGTGCGCCAGATCGCGCCCCGCCAGGTTGCGGATGCGGATCACTTCGCCGCGCGAGAAGTCGCCCTTCACTTCGCGAATGCCCTTCGGCAGCAGTGAGCTGCCGCGCGCCATCATCGCTTCCACCGCGCCGTCGTCGACGGTGATCTCACCGGCCGGCGGCGCGCCGAAGATCCAGCGTTTGCGGTTTTCCAGCGGGGTTTCCAGCGCGTGGAAACGGGTGCCCACCGGTTTGCCTTCGATCACATCCGCCACTACGCCCGGCTTACTGCCCGCGGCGATCACCACATCGATACCGGCGCGGCAGGCCACGTCGGCCGCCTGCAGCTTGGTGCCCATGCCGCCGGTGCCCAGACCGGAAACGCTGTCGCCGGCGATGGCGCGCAGCGCGTCGTCGATGCCGTGCACTTCACGGATCAGTTCGGCCTGCGGGTTGTTGCGCGGATCGGCGGTGTAGAGGCCCTGCTGATCGGTCAGCAGCAGCAGTTTGTCAGCCCCGGCCAGAATGGCCGCCAGCGCCGACAGGTTATCGTTGTCGCCCACCTTGATTTCGGCGGTGGCGACGGCGTCGTTCTCATTGATTACCGGCACGATGCGGTTGTCCAGCAGCGCCGTCATGGTGTCACGTGCGTTGAGGAAGCGCTCGCGGTCTTCCAGATCGGCGCGCGTCAGCAGCATCTGCCCGACGTGGATGCCGTAGATGGAGAACAACTGTTCCCACAGCTGGATCAGCCGGCTCTGCCCCACCGCCGCCAGCAGCTGCTTGGAGGCAATGGTGGCGGGCAGCTCGGGGTAGCCCAGGTGTTCGCGCCCGGCGGCGATGGCGCCGGAGGTGACGATGACGATGCGGTGGCCCGCAGCGTGTTGCTGCGCGCACTGGCGCACCAATTCGACAATGTGGGCGCGGTTCAGACGCAGCGATCCGCCGGTCAACACGCTGGTGCCCAATTTCACAACCAATGTCTGGCTGCCGTTCATAGTATTTCTGCCGTGTGTAATGATGAGAAGAAGAGTGCAAAGGTCTTTGTAACAGGAGAGACGCGTTATGCCAACAGGCACAACGCGAAATCAGCACAATACGTGGTCAAACGGGGTCAGGCGGAGAGTTTGATCAGTTTTTCTTTGAAATCGTCGGCGGGTTCCAGCCCCAGTTCCATGGTCGCCAGCAGCTCGCCCAGGCGGCGATGGAAGTCGCGCAGGGTGTCTTCCAGCTTGGCACTCACTTCATCATCCTTAATGTTTTGCGCCGTCCAATCGCCATCCTTGTCGAACAGACCGAATTGGTACGAATAGGTGAAGCGCGCCTCTTCCGCCTGCAGCTCCATCCACCAGCCCCAGAACTCGCGCTTCTCCGGAGCGGGCTTTACATTGACGCAGACGGCCAAACAATCAAAGAAAAAACGGTCGTTTTCACATTGCCCTTCACGCAGGTACGGCCCCAAGCTGGCAAAACGTTTCATTAGTCGGCTTTTAGGGTGACCACTCGGTAACGTCATTCTCTAACCTCCTCAATGTAGACCACTCTTTTTAACAAACTGTTAAAATTTAGCAACTAATTAACGCATTTTGTCCTTCAGCCAGCCGGACATCTGCTGCAACGCCCGGTGGAAGCTGTCGTAAACCGGGGTGCGTGGGATGGCGACCAGCTTACCGCTCACCGAAGAGGTGACGATCAGCTGCGACTCTTCTTTCGGGCTGAGCGTGTCGCGCTCCCAGTAGCCGGAGATCATCGGCGTCGGGCAGCGGCGTCCCAGCAGCCCCTGCATTTTCAGCGAGTAGCTGTTCAGCTCCACCTTCAGCACGTTGTCCGAGGCGTTAGCCATGCCCATGCGGCTGGCCAACACGTCCATATACATGTCCGGTACGTTCAGCTGGGTGCTGCTGTCACACAGCAGACGATGCACCACCGGCCCCAGGCAGGCTACGCCACGCAGCCGCTGCGGTTCCAGATAGGCCAGCCGCACCGCCACGTTGGCACCGAAGCGGAAGCCGAAGGCGCTCACCCGCTGATGGTCCACCCACGGTACCGAGGCCAGCTGGATCAGCACTTGCTGATGCAGGTAGCTGGAGTCCTGCGTCAGCTTCCATTTGCAGGAAGAGCCGATAGACGGCATGTCGAGCGTCAGCATGGCGATACCGTGCGGCGCCAGGTAGTCGCGGAACAGACGGTGGTAGTCGGTCTGCAGCGTGTCGAGGCTGCCGCACATCAGCACCGTCGGGAACGGCGCCTCACCCTTCTCCGGCATGTGCAGGAAGCCGGTGACGCTGCCGCCGCCTTCGATGCGGAACTCCAGCTCTTTCAGTTGATACGGCAGCAGCAGCGCCGCCTCTTCGTACGCACGGTTGGCGAGCATCTCCGCCTGCTCGGCCAGCTCGTCACCCTTCAGGTGCGGGTAACCGGCGATGCTGTACAGGCTCGCGGCCTTCAGCCAATACTCGCCGCCGCGCAGCGGGTCCTGCTGCTCCGTCGCCCGCTGCTGCCACTGCATGCCTTGGTGGATCCACTCATAGATCCAGTTGCCGTTGCGGTAGCCCACCACGGTATCCAGCCGCTGCGGATTGCTGCGCTCGGCGTCCGAGGCGGCGATGCGCGCCAGCACTTCGTGGATTTCGATCGGGCTGACGCCGCGCCAGGCCCACAGCAGCGGATTCAGCATGCGGTACCAGCTGCCGGTTGTGTCGCCTTCCAACGCGGAATGCATGGCAGCACTCACGTTGTTGCGCGCGCGCAGCACCAGCGTCGAGGTTTCAGGGTGTTTGAATTTGGGCTTGAAAAGAATTTCAGAAAGGTTGGCCTGTGCCATGGTAACAACAGCCTCCGTAAATCTGGCGATAGGCCGCAAAAGGCCTACTTAACTGGAGGTAGTGTACCTAACTCTGGCGGGATTAACCAAGATAACGCAAACGCCCGGCATAACCGGGCGTTTGGCTGGAACTGGCTGGGCTTAGCGACCGCCGATAGGGGGAACGAAGCTGACACCCATGTCCCACGGCTGTTCGATCCAGGTATCCTGCGGGATGTCGACCTCGTAGTCGTCCACCAGCGGACGGCCCGCCGGCTTGGCGAAGATGGTGACGAAATGCGCTTTCGGGTACATATCGCGGATCGCTTTCGCGGTGCCGCCGGTATCCACCAGGTCGTCCACCACGATGAAACCTTCACCGTCGCCTTCGGCGCGCTTGAGCACTTTCATTTCGCGCTGGTTGTCATGGTCGTAGCTGGAAATGCAGACGGTATCCACGTGGCGGATGCCCAGTTCGCGCGCCAGCAGAGCCGCCGGCACCAGGCCGCCGCGGCTTACGGCAATGATGCCCGTCCATTTGTCGGCAGGCAGCAGGCGGTGCGCCAGCTTGCGTGCGTGCATTTGCAGCATATCCCAGGTAACAACGTATTTTTCGCTCATAGAATCGTGTCCCAGCCGGCGGTGAGGCGGCTTACTTTATAGTTCAGGGGAAAAAAGGTTGCGCGAGATTATAGAGACTGGCCGCGTTGAATTCCAGTTGTACCGAGGAAAACCTCGCGATTTCCGCCGCGCGGCTTTTCGGTGATTGATGCTGAAAAAGCGAGCGTTCCCGCAGCGAAGCCGTGTGATCAAGCGCTTAAACCGCACAATACGGGGCGCGCACCGCCGGAAATAAAGTGATATTCTCTGATGATCGTGCCACGACGCACAGATGCCCACTCACCTTAACCGCGCGGCACGCCCGTCCTGTCGGAGCCTGCCGCCACAGGAGACTTATAGTGTCTGAATTGTCTCAGCTTTCGCCACAGCCGCTGTGGGATATTTTCGCCAAGATTTGCTCTATCCCGCACCCTTCTTATCATGAAGAAGCGCTGGCGCAGCACATCCTCACTTGGGCCAAAGAAAAGAACCTGCACGCCGAGCGCGATCAGGTCGGCAATATCCTGCTGCGCAAGCCGGCCACCAAAGGCATGGAAAATCGCAAGCCGGTCGCGCTGCAGGCGCACCTGGACATGGTGCCGCAAAAGAATAACGACACCGTGCACGACTTCGCCAAGGATCCGATCCAGCCTTATATCGCCGGCGAGTGGGTGAAAGCACGCGGCACCACGCTGGGCGCCGACAACGGCATCGGCATGGCCTCCGCCCTGGCGGTGCTGGCCGACGACAGCGTTGAGCACGGCCCGCTGGAAGTGCTGCTGACCATGACCGAAGAGGCCGGCATGGACGGCGCCTTCGGGCTGCAGCCGAACTGGCTGCAGGCGGACATCCTGATCAATACCGATTCCGAAGAAGAAGGCGAAATCTACATGGGTTGCGCCGGCGGTATCGACTTCATCACTACCCTGCCGCTGCAGCGCGAAGCGGTGCCGGCCGGTTACCAAACCCTGAAGCTGACCCTCAAGGGCCTGAAAGGCGGCCACTCCGGCGCCGAGATCCACGTCGGGCTGGGCAACGCCAATAAACTGCTGGCGCGCTTCCTGTTCGCCCATGCGGCGGCGCTGAATCTGCGTGTGCTGGATCTGAACGGCGGCACCCTGCGCAACGCCATTCCGCGTGAAGCCTCCGCAGTGATTGCGGTGCCCGCGGACAAGGCCGACGCCCTGAAAGCGCTGAGCCAGGAATTCCTGGCGGTGCTGCAGAACGAACTCTCCGCCAAAGAGAAGAACATCACCGTGCTGCTGGAGCCGACCACCAGCGCGTCACAGGCGCTGACCGCCGACAGCCAGCAGCGTTTCCTGGCACTGCTGAACGGCACGCCGAACGGCGTGATCCGCATGAGCGACGCGGTAAAAGGCGTGGTGGAAACCTCGCTGAACGTCGGCGTGGTCACCACCAGCGAAAACGAAGCGGAAATCATCTGCCTGATCCGCTCCCTGATCGACAGCGGCAAAGACTACGTGGTCGAGATGCTGACCGCGCTGGGCCAGCTGGCCGGCGCCAAGGTAGCGCCGAAGGGCGGCTACCCGGGCTGGCAGCCGGACGCCGACTCGCCGGTAATGCACCTGGTGCGCGAGCTGTATCAGGATCTGTTCAACAAGACGCCAAACATCATGGTGATCCACGCCGGTCTGGAATGCGGTCTGTTTAAAAAACCGTATCCAAATATGGACATGGTATCGATCGGGCCAACCATCACCGGCCCGCACTCGCCGGATGAGCAGGTGCATATCGAAAGCGTCTCTCTGTACTGGAAGCTGCTGACCTCGCTGCTGAAAGCGATCCCTGAGCGCGCGTAATCTGCACGCTTAATGCAAAAAGCCGGCGACCGCCGGCTTTTTCATTCCCAAGGCAGCGCCAGCTGCCGCTCCAGCTGCGGATCGAGCAGCGTCACGTGCAGCCCCACCAGCCGCACTCCGCGCCCTTCGCGCCGCTCGCGCCACGCCTGCCGCGCCACCTCCAGCAAATCCTGCCGGTTCAGCACCGGAAATACGTGCTCCTGGGTGGTTTGCTGGAAATCCTGAAACTTCAGCTTTACGCCCTGCCTGGCGATGTGCAGATCCGGCTTCACCTTGCGCAGCCGCATCTCCAGCTCGGGATAGAGTTTGTCGATAATCAGCGTTTCGCAGTCTTCCCAGTCGTGAATATCTTCCGCCAGTGTGCGCTCCACCCCCACCGATTTGCGCAGCCGCTCCGCTGAGATTTCGCGCCGATCTATGCCCTGACACCGCTCCCACAGCACCCGGCCGAACTTGCCGAAGCGCTTGAGCAGCTGCGCCAGATCATATTGCTGCACGTCGGCGCAGGTGATAAGCCCCACCTCTTCCAGGCGCTTGGCGGTCACCTTGCCGACGCCGGGGATCTTGCTGAGCGGCAGCTGCTGCAAAAACGCCGGCACCTGCGCCGGCGTGATCACGTATTGCCCGTTCGGCTTGTTCATCTCGGAGGCGATTTTGGCGAGAAACTTGATCGGCGCGACGCCGGCCGAGGCGGTGAGGTTCAGTTCGTCGGCGATCGCCTGGCGGATCTCCTGGGCGATCAGCGTCGCCGAGCCATTGCATTGCGGGCTGTCTGTCACGTCGAGATAGGCTTCATCGAGCGACAGCGGCTCGATCAGCGGGGTATAGCGGGCGAAGATTTCGCGGATGTGCAGCGAGGCCTCTTTGTAGGCCGCCATGCGCCCCGGCAACAGGGTAAGATGCGGGCACAGCTTGAGCGCCATCGCCGTGGACATGGCGCTGTGCACGCCGTAGCGCCGCGCCGGGTAGTTGGCGGTGCTGATCACCCCGCGCCGATCGGCACTGCCGCCAATCGCCAGCGGGATATCGCGCAGGCTGGGATCGTCGCGCATTTCCACCGCCGCGAAGAAGCAGTCCATATCGACATGAATGATTTTACGCATCGCACCCTCCAGTAACACTGTATAAGTATACAGTCACATACCGAAAGCTCAAGGCCGCAGGGTTCGACGAAAGCACCGTTTCCGCCAGATATTTCCGCGTTGTTAAAAAAGCTTAATTTTTCAATAGTATGATTTCCGCCATCCCGTGCGGCTCACCACAACGATAACGACAAGGTACCCTACATGATCAGATTTTCTTATTTGCTGCTGGCTTCCGCGCTGTCGCTGAGCGCGCTGGCGGCCAGCGCCGCCGGTCACGCGCCGGCGATCGTCGCCCACCGCGGCGGCACCGCCGATGCGCCGGAGAACACCCGCATCGCCATCGAAACCGCGCTGAAAAACGGCGCCGACGCCATCTGGATCACCCTGCAAGAATCCAAAGACGGCGTCATCGTGCTGTATCGCCCTTCGGATCTGAAAGCGTTGACTAACCGGCAGGGCCCGGTTTCTGCCTATACCGCAGCGCAGCTGGCCGAGACCGACGCCGGCTGGGCCTTCGCCAGGGGGGATGAGCACCCGTTCCGCAGCCAGGGCATCGGCATTCCGCGGCTGGACGAGGTGTTGAAGGCCTTCCCGCGCGTGACTTTCTATCTGGACATCAAATCCCCGGACGCCGACCCGGCGCAGTTTGGCCAGGCGCTGCTGGCGACGCTGGAAAGCACCGACAGCCTGAACCGCATCCGCGTCTACTCCACCGACGCCAAATACCTGCAGGCGCTGCCGCCGGCCATCCCGCGCTTCGAAAGCCGCGACGAGACCCGCACGCTGCTGGCCAATATCACTATGGCGCATCAGTGCGACGTCAAGCCGGATAACCGGCAGCCGCGCTGGTACGGGCTGGAACTGAAGCGCGAGGTGGAAGTGGTGGAGAAATATACCCTCGGTGAAGGGCGTTCGAAGGCGTTTCTGACCTGGGATAAAGAGTCGATGGACTGCTTCCGCTCGCAGGGCCCGGCGCACATCATCCTGTTCGGCGTCAACTCACCGCAGGAGTATCAGCAGGCGCTGGCGCTGGGCGCCGACGGCGTGATGGTCAACTCACCGGCCGAGGCGAAAAACTTCCGCAAGGCGAAGTAAAAAACCCGGCCAAGGCCGGGTTTTCGCTATAGCTATAGAATACGGTGCTTTTCCAGCTGCTCGCGCCGCTGTGCCGCTTTGGCTTCACGCTTTTTGCGCGCATCGCAGGGCTCCGGGCAGTCGCAGACTTTCTCCATCCCCAATGCGGTGATGCCGCCGCAGCTGCCCTGCAGGCTTTTGCGCTTGAACACGTAACCCAGCGACATCCCGCCGACGATCAGCAGGAACAACACGAAGGTGGCGGCGAATACCGTCAGCATAGCAACCTCACGAACTCTTTTTCAGATAGGGTTTGAACGCGTCCGAATAACGCTCCTCAAACCCGTCGGCGGTTTTCACGATCATGAACACCGGGATACCGAGCAGATTGGCCAGCGCCAGGCCGCGCTCCGGCCCCATCACGTTCAGGCCGGTGGACAGACCGTCGGCGGTCATACAGGTCGGGCTCAGCACGGTGATCGACACCAGGCGGTGGTTGATCGGCCGGCCGGTGATAGGATCGATGGTGTGCGAATAGCGCACCCCGTCCTGCTCGAAGTAGTTGCGATAGTCACCCGAGGTGGCGATCGACATCTCCCCTGGCTGGATCACCAACTGCGCCTGCTGCTGCGCACCGGCGGTCGGGCGCTCGATGGCGATGCGCCACGGCTTTTGCTCGCCGTTGCGCCCGCGGGTGCGGACTTCACCACCGATGTCCACCATGTAATTTTGCACATGTTGCGATTGCAGATACTCCGCCACCACGTCCACGCCGTATCCTTTGGCGATCGACGACAGATCGACATACAGCTCGGGGATACTTTTCACCAGCGCGCTGCCCTGCACCGTCAGTTTATCGGCGCCGGTCCAGGCGCGGCGGTGCGCCAGCTCCGCCTCGCTCGGCACTTTGTCCGGCCGCCCTTCCGGGCCGAAGCCCCACAGGTTGACCAGCGGCCCGACGGTCACGTCCAGCGCGCCATCGGTCACGCGGTTGATGCGCAACGCTTCGCGCACTACCACGGCGGTCGCCGGCGAAACCGGGAACGGCCGGTCAATATCGCGGCTGGCGTTGAAGCGGCTCAACTCGGAGTCCGGTCGGTAGGTGGACATCTGGTCGTTCACCTGTTCCAGCCGTTTGTCGATCTCCGCCTGCATCTCGCGCGCCGACGGCGTGTCGTCGCCGGTCACGTAACGGATCGAATACGAGGTGCCCATGGTTTTACCCGTCAGATCCACCTGTTCCGGCCCGCAGCCGGTCAGCAGCAGGGTGGCGCTCAGCGCCACGCCCGTCAGCCAGTTCTTCATCGCCAATGCGCGCATTTAGCCACCAAAGTCATCCAGCATGATGTTTTCGTCTTCGACGCCCAGATCTTTCAGCATCTTGATCACCGCAGCGTTCATCATCGGCGGCCCGCACATGTAAAACTCGCAGTCCTCCGGCGCCGGGTGGTTCTTCAGATAGTTCTCCAGCAGAACATTATGGATAAAGCCGGTGTAGCCGGTCCAGTTATCTTCCGGCTGCGGATCCGACAGCGCCACATGCCAGGTGAAGTTTTCGTTCTCCGCCTGCAGCTGGTTGAAGTCGTCTTCATAGAACATCTCGCGCAGCGAACGCGCGCCGTACCAGAAAGTGATCTTGCGCTTCGAGTTCAGGCGCTTGAGCTGATCGAAGATGTGCGAACGCATCGGCGCCATGCCCGCGCCGCCGCCGATAAAGATCATTTCGGCGTCGGTTTCCTTGGCGAAGAATTCGCCGAACGGCCCGGAGATAGTCACCTTGTCGCCCGGCTTCAGCGACCAGATATAGGAAGACATGATGCCCGGCGGCACGTCCGGATTGTTCGGCGGCGGCGTGGCGATACGCACGTTGAGCATGATGATGCCCTTCTCTTCCGGGTAGTTGGCCATCGAGTAGGCGCGCACCGTGGTGTCGTTCACCGTCGAACGGTAGCGGAACAGGTTGAATTTGTCCCAGTCGCCGCGATACTCCTGCGGCACGTCGAAGTCGGCATAGCTGATATCGTGCGCCGGCGCTTCGATCTGGATGAAGCCGCCCGCGCGGAACGGCACGTCTTCGCCGTCGGGGATCTTCAGCTTCAGCTCTTTGATAAAGGTGGCTTTGTTATCATTGGAGATAACCTCGCACTCCCATTTCTTCACGCCGAAAATCTCTTCCGGTAGCTCGATCTTCAGGTTTTGCTTCACGTTCACCTGGCACGCCAGGCGGCAACCCTCTTTCGCTTCGCGCTTGTTGATGTGCGAAAGCTCGGTCGGCAGGATATCGCCGCCGCCCTCTTTGATCACCACCCGGCACTGGCCACAGGAGCCGCCGCCGCCGCAGGCCGAGGAGACGAAGATCCCCTGGCTGGAGAGCACGTTGAGCAGTTTGTCGCCCGCCGGCGCATGGAAGCTCTTATCCAGATCGCCGTTGATCTCCACCGCGATGTCGCCGGTATTCACCAGCTTTGACTTGGCGAACAGGATCAGCAACACCAGCACCATCACAATGGCGGTGAACATGGCTACGCCTAAAATAATTTCCATAAATTCTTCCCGCCTTTACAACTGAACACCGGAGAAGGACATGAAGCCCAGCGCCATCAGTCCGGTGGTGATAAAGGTAATGCCCAGGCCGCGCAATCCCGCCGGCACGTTGGCATACTTGAGTTTTTCGCGGATCCCCGCCATGGCGACGATCGCCAGCATCCAGCCGGTGCCGGAACCGATGCCGTACACCACCGATTCGGCGAAGTTGTAGTCGCGCTGTACCATGAAGGACACGCCGCCGAAGATGGCGCAGTTCACGGTGATGAGCGGCAGGAAGATGCCGAGCGCGTTGTACAGCGACGGGAAGAAGCGATCGAGGATCATCTCCAGAATCTGCACCAGCGCGGCGATCACGCCGATGAAGGTGATGAAGTTGAGGAAGCTCAGATCAACGCCTTCCACCAGCGCGCCGTCGCGCAGGATCAGGTTGTAGACCAGGTTGTTCACCGGCACCGAAATGCCGAGGACGATGGTCACCGCGATGCCCAGGCCAAAGGCGGTCGACACCTTCTTCGAGACCGCCAGGAAGGTACACATCCCGAGGAAGAACGCCAGCGCCATGTTCTCAACGAACACCGCGCGCACAAACAGGCTGATATAGTGTTCCATCGGCCTTTACTCCTTTTCGATCTGCGCCGGCTTCAAGGTGCGCAGCACCCAGATCAGCAGGCCGATGATGAAGAACGCACTCGGTGCCAGCAGGAACAGGCCGTTCGGCTGATACCAGCCGCCGTTCTGCACCGTTTCCAGCACCGGGACGCCGAACAGCTTGCCGGAGCCAATCAGCTCGCGCAGGAAACCGACCAGCACCAGGATCACCCCGTAGCCCAGCCCGTTGCCGATGCCGTCCATAAAACTCTCGATCGGCGGCGACTTCATGGCGTAAGCCTCGGCGCGCCCCATCACGATACAGTTGGTGATGATCAGGCCGACGAACACCGACAGCTGCTTGGAGATCTCGAACGCATAGGCGCGCAACAGCTGATCGACCACGATCACCAGCGAGGCGATGATCGCCATCTGTACGATGATACGCACGCTGTTGGGAATATGGTGACGGATCAGTGAGATGAAGAAGCTGGAGAACGCCGTGACCAGCGTCACCGCAATGGTCATCACCACCGCCGTCTCCAGCTTGGTGGTCACCGCCAGCGCAGAACAAACGCCTAACACCTGCAGGGCGATCGGGTTATTGTCGAACAGCGGCCCCAGCAGGACCCGCTTTATCTCTTTGGAATCAGCCATTTTTCAGCGCTCCTTCACGAACTTTTTTCAGGAACGGGCCGAAGCCGTGCTCGCCCAACCAGAAATCAAACGTATGCTGCACGCCGTTGGAGGTCAGCGTGGCGCCGGACAGGCCGTCCACCCCGTGCACATCCCCCTGACGCGCGCCGCCTTTCACCACGCGGATCGCCGGCTGGCCGTTGTCGTCGAACAGCTGCTTGCCGACCCACTGCTGGCGCCAGGACGGGTTCTCGACCTCACCGCCCAGCCCCGGGGTTTCCCCCTGGTCGTAGTAGGTGATGCCTTTGACCGTATTGCCGTCGTTATCCAGCGCCACGAAAGCGTACATCATCGACCACAGGCCGGTGCCGTATACCGGCAGCACAATCTTGTTCACCTGGCCGCTTTCATCGCGCACCAGGTAGATTTCCGCCTGGTTGCTGCGGCGCTTGATGCCGGCCGGATCGTCGCCCGCCGCCAGCGCCACGCTTTTGGCGTCGTCGCGCAGCGCGGCGCCCAGATCGAACGCCGCCTTGCCGGCGACAAACTCGCCGCTGTTCAGATCCACCAGGCGCGGTTCGATGCGTTCGCTGTAAAGACTCTTGACCTGCTCGCTCTCCATTTTCGGCTGCAACAGGCCGGCTACGTCGAGAATATTGCGCTGCTTGTCGAGCAGCTTTTGCTCCTGCTGTTTGGACTTCAGGCCGACGGCGGAGCCCGCCACCACCACGGAACACACCAGACACAGCAGCAGTACTACCAGCAGCGTTTTACCGATGCCGTCGTTTTTCGCTTCATTCGCCACGGGCTTTTCTCCGCTTGATGTTGGCCTGCACCACCAGATAATCGAACAGCGGTGCGAACAGGTTGGCGAACAGGATCGCCAGCATCATGCCTTCCGGATAGGCGGGGTTGACCACCCGGATCAGCACGCACATCACGCCGATCAGAATGCCGTACCACCATTTCCCCTTGTTGGTGAAGGAGGCGGAAACCGGGTCGGTCGCCATAAAGATCATGCCGAAGGCGAAACCGCCCAGCACCAGATGCCAATACCACGGCATGGCGAACATCGGGTTGGTATCGGAACCGATAGCGTTGAACAACAGGGCGGAAGCCACCATGCCAAGCATCACGCCGGCGACGATGCGCCAGGAGGCCACGCGGCCGAACAGAATAATCGCCCCGCCGATCAGGATCATTAGCGTGGAGACTTCACCGATGGAGCCGGGGATGTTGCCCAGGAAAGCGTCCATCCAGCTGATGGACTGACCGGTGGCCACGTTGCTCAGGCTGTGCGCCCCGCCGGCACTCCACTGCGCCAGCGGCGTCGCGCCGGAGAAACCGTCAGCAGAGGTCCACACCAGATCGCCGGAGATCTGCGCCGGATAGGCGAAGAACAGGAAGGCGCGGCCGGCCAGCGCCGGGTTGAGGAAGTTGCGCCCGGTGCCGCCAAAGATCTCTTTGGCCACCACCACGCCGAAGGTGATACCCAGCGCGGCCTGCCACAGCGGCAAGGTCGGCGGCACGATCAGCGCGAACAAGATAGAGGTGACGAAGAAGCCTTCGTTCACCTCATGCTTGCGGATAATGGCGAACAGCACTTCCCAAAAGCCGCCGACGACAAACACCACGGCGTAGATCGGCAGGAAGTAACAGGCGCCCAGCACCATCTTGCTGATCCAGCCGGCGTCGGCCGCCAGCGAGGCGCCGAGCCACTGCGCCAGGCGATAATGCCAGTCGCCCGCCAGCACCTGTTGCAGCTCGTCGCCGCTGTACAGATGGTGCAACGCCGGGATCGCCTGCTGGCCGACGTTGTACATGCCCCAGAACATCGCCGGGAATACCGCCAGCCACACCAGGATCATCATGCGTTTCAAATCGATGGCGTCGCGCACGTGCGAAGCGCCGCGCGTCACCGTGCCGGGGGTATAAAACACCGTGGTGGTCGCTTCATACAGCGGATACCACTTTTCCAGTTTGCCGCCCGGCGTGAAGTGATGCTCTATCTTCTCAAAATAATTCTTCAGGCCCATCGGTTATCCTTCCTGCTCAATCTTGGTCAGCACCTCGCGCAGCACCGGCGCGTACTCATACTTGCCGGGGCAAACGAAGGTGCACAGCGCCAGATCTTCCTCGTCCAGTTCCAGGCAACCCAACGCCTGCGCGCTGTCGCTGTCGCCCGCCAGCAGATCGCGCAGCAGCAGCGTCGGCAAAATATCCAGCGGCATCACCCGCTCGTAGTTGCCGATCGGCACCATGGCGCGCTCGCCGCCGTGGGTGGTGGTCGAGAAGGCGAACAGTTTGTTCTTCAGGAAGTGACCCAGCGTAGTGCGGGTAATGGAGAACTTGTTCGGCGAAGGCACGATCCAACCGAACAGCTCTTTGTCGCGCCCTTCTTCCAGCACCGACACCTGCGAGTGGAAGCGGCCGAGCCAGGCGTTCGGCCCGGCGGCGTGCATGCCGTTCAACACCGAACCGGAGATCACTCGGTTCTCGCCGTTTTTCAGGCGGCCGGCGGTCAGCTCATCGAGGCTGGCGCCCAGGCGGGTGCGCAGCAGCGCCGGCTGCACCACCTGCGGCCCGGCCAGCGCCACGACCCGGCGGGTATCGAGCTTACCGGTGGTGAACAGCGTGCCGATGGCGATGACGTCCTGGTAGCCGATGTGCCAAACGGTTTTCTTCAGGCTGACCGGTTCAAGAAAGTGAATGTGGGTACCCACCAGCCCGGCGGGATGCGGGCCGGCGAATTCGCTGTAGGCGATCTGCGGGCTGCTCTGCTGGCCAACGGAGGCGCCGGCAGCGTGGCACACGTGCACCTTGCCCGCCGTCAGGCGCGCCAACACCACCAGCCCGGCGTTGAACGCCGCCTGCTGTTCGGCGATGATCACCTGCGGATCGGCAGCCAACGGTTGGGTATCCATTGCGGTGACGAAAATGGCGCGCGCTTCGCTGCCGGGACTCGGCGTTTTGCTGAACGGACGGGTGCGCAGCGCGGTCCACAGGCCGCTGGCGATCAGTTCGCTCTCGACCTGTTCGCGCGGCAATTGGGTCAATTCACCCGGTGGGTAGTGCGCAAATTCGAGCTGATCGTCGCCGCCGTTTTCCAGCGCAATCACCACCGATTGCAATACGCGCCGCTCGCCGCGGTTAATCGCGGCGATGCGGCCGCTGGCGGGAGCCGTGAAGAAAACCCCGGGGTTTTTCTTATCTTCGAACAACGCCTGGCCTTTCTTAACGGTATCGCCTTCCTGCACCAGCATGGAGGGACGCATTCCGACATACTCTTCCCCAAGCAGGGCGACATGCTGAATGTTCGGGCCATCTTGGATCGCCTGAACCGGAGCCCCGGCTATCGGCAGATCTAACCCTTTTCTGATCTTAATCATAGGATTTATACGATGTAGTTTGATTTACACGTCTGACCGGCCCCAGAGGCGGGTGCTGACGATGCCAGGATTGCCGGGCAGTGCGCATGGCGGCACACCCAACATGAACTTTCTCGCAGTGAAAAATTGGGGTAACGCGCATTCCCTTGATTCCCCCTTTCCGTTGTTTGCGCGGCAGTCGATGTGTTAACGGCATGTAGCTAAATAACCATCGAAACGGCCGGGTTATATGCAATAACTCTTGCCGCTTCAATCGCCACAGCGCGTTAAATTGAAGGGGGAATATTAACATTGTTCGCAACATTGTTCTGCGTTCCGTAGTGACTTGGGTCAAGCAAACGCAATTAAATTTCGCCTGTTTTTCACTACTTATCGTTAAAATCTGCCGGTCATTTCACTTTTATCGAGCTTTGTCGTTTTTTTATACATATCACGTATTGCTAAAAATAAACGCGCTGGTAATCTGGCGGTGTTTTGCAGCAGTAAAAACAATAATCAGTGGCATGCCGACCAACGTCATTGCGCCGGCAGATAAATATAAGCAGGAATAATAATGAGCAAAATCGCGCTGTTGTTTGCGATGCTTGTTTCTATGCCGATGATCACGGCCTGCAGCGCCAGCGAGCAGGTACCCGAAGCGCCGGTAGTTAAACAGCAATTATTGGGTTCGCCGGTCTATATTCAGATCTTCAAAGAGGAACGCAAGCTGGAATTGTATGCCAGAATGGGCAATGAATTCCGCTTGGTCAACACGTTCCCGATCTGTAATTTCTCCGGTGGGCTGGGTCCTAAACGCCGTGAAGGCGACTTTAAAAGTCCGGAAGGCTTTTATAGCGTTGACGCGCGCCATCTGAAACCCGACAGCAAGTATTATCGGGCAATCAATATCGGTTTCCCTAATGATTACGATAAATCGCAGGGTTATTCCGGCGCTTATCTGATGATCCACGGCGAATGTAAATCGATCGGTTGTTACGCGATGACCAACACCTATATGGATGAGATCTATCGCTACGTCGAAGCTGCCTTCGCCTATGGGCAAAGCCGCGTCGACATCAGCATCTACCCGTTCCGCATGACCGAGCAGAACCTTAAACGCCATGCGTCATCCAGCTATATCGCCTTCTGGCGCCAGCTGAAGCCGGGTTACGATTACTTCGCGAAGAACCACCAGCCGCCGATGATGACCGTGGACAACGGCCAGTATGTGCTGGGTCAACCGTTGATGAGCAGCGGCCAGATGACGCAGTACGCGTCAGCCAGCCCGACGCCCAACACCAACCCCTTCGCTCAGAACAAGCCGCTCACCGAAGTGAAATAACGCGAACTCGCCTGGCTCAATCTTGTGCCAGGTTTCGTTGGCGGTCAGCGGTTGGGTGGCGATCACCGTGACCACATCGTTCGGTGTGGTCTGCTGCTGAAAATCGATTTCCACATCCTGATCGAGCAGCGTCGCCTTGCCGAACGGCGCGCGGCGCGTGATCCAATACAGGTTGGTGGAGCAATAGGCCATCACGAAGCGCCCATCCGACAACAGCATGTTGAACACCCCTTTCTTGCGCAGCTGGCTCGCCAACAGACCGATGTAGCGGAAAACCGCCGGCCACTGGCTCGGGGTGCGCGGGTATTTCAGCGCCAGCTGATGCAGCAGCCAGCAGAACGCATATTCGCTGTCGGTCTGGCCGACCGGGCGAAACGTGCCTGTATCCAGTTGACGATAGCCTTTCAATTGGCCGTTGTGCGCGTAGGTCCAGTTGCGGCCCCACAGTTCGCGGGTAAACGGATGGGTGTTTTCCAACGCCACTTCGCCACGGTTGGCCTGACGAATATGGGACACCACCGCGCAGGATTTGATCGGGTAGTCCTGCACCAAGCGGGCGATCGGCGAGTTGAAGCTCGGCTGCGGATCCTTGAATGTGCGGCAACCGTTCCCTTCATAGAAGGTAATGCCCCAGCCATCCTTATGCGGCCCGGTACGGCCGCCGCGCTGTACCAGGCCGGTAAAGCTGAAGCAGATATCGGTCGGTACGTTTGCGCTCATCCCGAGCAGTTCACACATCGCCAGCACTCCTTAACCACACTGACACAGGCTGTGCGGGCGCGCCATGCAGCACCCGCAGTCTCATTCATGGGGAGCCGCAGCCCCCCAAAGGCTATCAAGCCTTAACCATCTCTTTTTCGATCAGCTGAATCAAGATGTGAATCGCTTTGATGTGGATTTCCTGAATGCGGTCAGCGTAACCGAAGTGCGGCACGCGAATTTCCACATCGGCGGAACCCGCCATCTTGCCGCCGTCCTTGCCGGTCAGGGTGATCACTTTCATCCCCTTGGCGCGCGCTGCGTCGATGGCCTTGATGATGTTGCCGGAGTTGCCGGAGGTGGAAATGCCCAGCAGTACGTCACCTTCGCGGCCTACCGCTTCCACATAGCGAGAGAACACGTACTCATAGCCGAAGTCGTTGCTGACGCAGGACAGATGGCTCACGTCCGAGATGGCAATCGCCGGGTAGCCCGGACGGTTTTCACGGTAGCGGCCGGTCAGCTCTTCGGCGAAGTGCATCGCGTCGCAATGGGAACCGCCGTTGCCGCAGGAAATCACTTTACCGCCGGCTTTGAAGGAATCCGCCAGCAGCACCGCCGCACGTTGTATGGCGTCGATGTTGGCGTCGTCATTAATAAATTTCGCCAGGGTATCAGCCGCTTCGTTCAGTTCACTGCGAATAAGGTCGTGGTACATGAGGAACCTCTTGTTATCGTCAAATCTTCCGCTCCGCAGTGTACCGGATCGCGGAAACAGCGAGAAGCATTCTCAGCCAAACAGCGCGCCGGTTAAGGAAGCGGAGAGGTTTTTGATGATTGGTGCTGTCAGTTTGTGACCTGAGTTGTAATTAAACTGTAAACGCATTGATAAAAATTCTGCCTTGTACTAAAACCTATTACATACACACAACAGGTCAGACCTCTTACTACTTCGGAGCTTCTTATGATGGTTCTTAGTATTGTCGTTTTACTGGCTCTCCTCGGCGTGGTGTTCTACCACCGAGTGAACCTTACCCTCAGCAGCCTGATCCTGGTGGCGTACACCGCCGCCATGGGTGCGATCGGCCTGTGGAGCTTCTGGCTGTTGCTGCCGCTGGCGATCGTGCTGCTGCCGCTGAACCTTTCCTCCCTGCGTCGCTCCCTGCTCTCCGCACCGGCGCTGCGCGCCTTCCGCAAGGTGATGCCACCGATGTCCACCACCGAGAAGGAGGCGATCGACGCCGGCACCACCTGGTGGGAGGGCGATCTGTTCCGCGGTGCGCCGGACTGGAACAAGCTGCACAACTACCCGAAACCGCGCCTGACGGAAGAAGAGCAGGCGTTTATCGACGGCCCGGTGGAAGAAGCCTGCCGCATGGCCAACGACTTCCAGATCACCCATGAACTGGCCGATCTGCCGCCTGAACTCTGGGCGTACCTGAAAGAACACCGTTTCTTCGCGATGATCATCAAAAAAGAGTACGGCGGTCTGGAATTCTCCCCTTACGCTCAGGCGATGGTGCTGCAAAAACTGGCCGGCGTTTCCGGCATCCTGGCTATCACCGTCGGCGTGCCGAACTCCCTCGGCCCAGGTGAACTGCTGCAACACTACGGCACCGAAGAACAGAAAAACCACTACCTGCCGGGCCTGGCGCGCGGCGACGAGATCCCTTGCTTCGCGCTGACCAGCCCGGAAGCGGGTTCTGATGCCGGTGCCATTCCGGACGTCGGCACCGTGTGCATGGGCGAATGGCAAGGCAAGCAGGTGCTGGGCATGCGCCTTACCTGGAACAAACGCTACATCACGCTGGCACCGGTCGCCACCGTACTGGGTCTGGCGTTCAAATTGCATGACCCGAACCGCCTGCTGAGCGACAACGAATCCCCGGGCATCACCTGTGCGCTGATCCCGACCAGCACGCCGGGCGTGGAAATCGGCAACCGCCATTTCCCGCTGAACGTGCCGTTCCAAAACGGCCCGACCCGCGGCACCGACGTGTTCGTGCCGATCGATTACATCATCGGCGGCCCGAAAATGGCCGGCCAGGGCTGGCGCATGCTGGTTGAGTGCCTGTCGGTCGGTCGCGGCATCACCTTGCCGTCCAACTCTACCGGCAGCCTGAAATCCATCGCCCTGGCGACCGGCGCCTACGCGCACATTCGCCGTCAGTTCAAGATCTCCATCGGCAAGATGGAGGGTATCGAAGAGCCGTTGGCACGCATCGCCGGCAACACCTATGTGATGGACGCCGCCGCTTCGCTGATCACCTATGCGCTGGTGCAGGGCGAGAAGCCGGCCGTGCTGTCGGCCATCGTCAAATACCACTGTACGCACCGCGGCCAGCAGTCGATCGTTGACGCCATGGACATCGCCGGCGGTAAAGGCATCATGCTCGGCGAATCCAACTTCCTGGCTCGCGCCTATCAGGGCGCTCCGATCGCCATCACGGTGGAAGGCGCGAACATCCTGACCCGCACCATGATGATCTTCGGTCAAGGCGCGATCCGCTGCCATCCTTATGTGCTGGATGAAATGGCGGCGGCGCAGAGCAACGATCTGAACGCCTTCGATAAATCGCTGTTCGGCCATCTGGGCCACGTCGGCAGCAACAAGGTACGCAGCTTCTGGCTGGGCCTGACCAACGGCCGCACCAGCGCCACGCCGACCAAGGACGCAACCCGTCGTTACTATCAGCAGCTGAACCGCCTGAGCGCCAACCTGGCGCTGCTGTCGGACGTTTCCATGGGCGTGCTGGGCGGCAGCCTGAAGCGCCGCGAGCGCATCTCCGCCCGCCTGGGGGACATCCTCAGCCAGATGTATTTGGCTTCCGCCGTGCTGAAACGCTTTGACGACGAAGGCCGTCAGAAAGAAGATCTGCCGCTGGTGCATTGGGGCGTGCAAGACAGCCTGCATAAAGCCGAACAGGCGCTGGATGACCTGCTGCGTAACTTCCCGAACCGCTTTATCGCCGGCGCGATGCGCTTCGTGGTCTTCCCGTTCGGCCGTGTGCATACCGCACCGTCCGATCGTCTGGATCACCAGTTGGCCAAGATCCTGCAGGTGCCTTCCGCTACCCGCAGCCGTCTGGGGCGCGGCCAGTACCTGACGCCGAGCGAACATAACCCAATCGGCCTGCTGGAAGCGGCGCTGGCCGACGTGATGGCCGCCGAGCCGATTCACGAACGTCTGTGCAAGGCGGTCGGCAAAAACCTGCCGTTCACCCGTCTGGATCGTTTGGCGGAACGCGCGCTGGAAGAAGGCAAGATCAGCGCCGACGAAGCGAAAATTCTGGTGAAAGCCGAAGAGAGCCGTCTGCGCTCCATCAACGTGGACGACTTTGCGCCGGATGCGCTGGCGGCCGCCAAGCCGGAAAAGCCGGCGGCGCACTCTAAGCGCCAACAGCAGACCGAAGCGGCTTAACGCCAATTCGAACTTCACGCATCCAAGGGGCGATCATCATCGCCCCTTTTTCTTTTCTTGCATCACAAACTGCGCAGCGCGCCGCAGGTTGACGCAGCGGCGGATTTCACGGGAAGGAAGTTCGAGTAGACTGCGCGGCGGGTGCTCTGGATCTTTCTGTCCGGAGCCTTGGCAAAGGAGAGAAAGGCCCCGAGTCGATATTATCAACCCGAGGCCACTCTGATGCCAAGCAACATCAGGTTAGCCTCTTACCCGCCGCAAGGCAAGGATAAGGAGGTCAAAAATGCAGCAAAAACGGGTCGTACTTAAGCTGGTGATCGTCTGTATGACGCTGATCGCGTTCATCTGGCTAACCCGCGGTTCGCTGTGCGAACTGCGCATCAGGCTGGGAGACTCGGAGGTTGCGGCCACTTTGGCTTACGAACCCGAACGGTAAGGCAACCCAACGGCGGGGTTCGCCCCGCCCGTTGGCTGATGGTGTCAGGCTGGATCCACGAGCACCCGCCTTTTCAACCGCTGACCGTCAGTTTGTCGTAGCCGCGCAGGCGGTAATTCACCACCGACACCAGCCAGCAGAAGATGAACACGGCGATCACCCAATAGCCCATTTCCCCCAGATGTTCGTTGAGCCGCGCGACGGCGTCCCACAGCGGGCCGGACAGCGCCAGCTTGTCGGCGATAAGCCCAAGCGCTTCGATACCGCCGATAAACACCGCGATGATCACCGACGCCGCCGTGATGGTCATGTTGTAGTACAACTTGCGGATCGGTTTGGAGAACGCCCAACCGTAAGCGCCAATCATCACGAAGTTGTCGATGGAGTCGATCAGCGCCATCCCGGCGGCGAACAGCGCCGGGAACAGCATGATGCTCCACAGATTCATGCCATGGCCCGCACCGGCGGCCGAAATCCCCAGCAGCCCGACCTCGGTGGCGGTGTCGAAGCCCAGGCCAAACAAGAAGCCCACCAGGTACATGTGCCAGCTCTGGTTCACCAGCCTGAACAGCGGGCGGAAACAGCGCGCCAGCACACCGCCGCCGCTCATCAGCAAATCCAGCGATTGATGCGCAGGCAACTCGCCCGCCTTCACCTGCCGGAAAGTACGCCACACGGAGATCAGCACCAGCAGATTGATAAAGGCCACCGTCAGCAAAAACAACGAGGACACCAGCGTGCCGATCAAGCCGCCGGTTTCGTGAAACCAGCCCATCTGGCGGCTGAACATCATCGCCGTTGCGGCAATCGCAGCCGAGGCCAGCACCACGATGGTCGAGTGGCCGAGCGAGAAAAAGGTGCCGACCGCCACCGGCGTTTTGCCCTGCTGCATCAGCTTGCGGGTCACGTTGTCGATCGCGGCGATGTGATCGGCATCCACCGCATGGCGCAGGCCAAAACTGTAGGCCAGCAAGGCGGTGCCCATCAGCGCGGCATTGTCTTTGAACACCGCCAGCGCCAGCAGCCAAACGATGACGTTGACCGCCACCAGCCCCAGCAACAGGGATACCGCCCGTCGCCGGGCCGCACCATGCAATCCTTCGGAAACTACCGCCATATCCACACTCCTGTTTTATCGTTATGTTCAAATCAATGGATTAGCGCCGCGCCGCGATCACCGCCGGATTGGCGCTCAAAAACAGCCAGGACGCGATCACGAACGGCATGGTCAACGACGGTATGCCCAGCGGGGCCAGCAGGGTATTGAACGCGCCCTGCACCAGCACCGTAAAAATCACGCCGAGCAGCGTATAGATCAGCACCCGCCGGCCGGGCGGGTTGAAGACGGATCCCAGCGCCACCGCCGTCAGCACTGCGCTGAAGGCGTACAGCCCAGCGAAAACCACCTGCGGATCGGCGCCGATCGCCAGCGATGTGGCCACCGCCAGCAACGCGCCGAAAAAACCCAGCAGCATCGCGCGCGGCGACGAAACCGCCAGCCCGATCAACAGCAGCAGGCCACCGCTCACGCTGCTGCACAAAAAGACCTGGGACACGCCGTGTAGCGCGCCGCTCAGCATTTCCGCCACGCCGGGATGTGCGTTGAACACAGCACCGGCGGCCGGGATAGCCGCCGCCGGCAACCGTACATGTCGCAGATGGCTGAACGGATAGCTGGCCAGCAGCACCGTCCAGGTGGTCAGCACGAAAGGCGCCGTCAGCGCCGCGATCTTCCAGGTGCGCAACAGCCGATTGAGGCCAACGGTGACGATCACCGAGATCGCACTGCTGAACATCACGCCGGTCCACAGCCAGGCCGAGGGCAGCAAAAAGGTCGGCAGCGCGGCACCGACCAGGCAACCGTTGTAGCCATACAGACCAGAGCGCAACGCCGTGCGATCGTCCACCAGCCACGCCGCGCTCAGCGTCGCCGACGCAGTGCCCAGCAGACAGCCGAAGGCCACCTGTGGCAACCCTTCCTCATAGGCGCCCACGAAAATGGCGATAAAAAACAGTAATCCTGTCAACGGATTATTTTGAAACATCACCTGCGAACAGCCGCGCAGCACCGCATCCGCCGCCGCCGCTATCCGGCTGTGGGCACACAGACCGCCCCAACTCCACCTTGTTGTCATGACCGCTTCCCGCTGCAGATTAGCGCCAGATAAAGGGCTCCGGCAGCGTCACGCCCAGGATCTCTTCCCGGGCGACGCGCCAGAAAACGCGAATGGCCGCCTTCACCTGGCGCGCCTCTTTGCCCAGGGCCTTAAAGATCAGCCCGCACTCGTTGGGCAGCCGGCTGACGCCGCTGGCGATCCCCTCAACCTCGTTATAATGGGGCGCGATGCGATCGAGGATCCGCTGATGGTGCTCGGGCGGCGTCAGCAGGATCACATTGCCGAACACGTCGAACGGCCCCATCACGCCGACCCCGTTCAGCGGGTGTTTATGCGGCTCCAGCACATAGCGTTCGACAAACAGCGTCTTGCCCTCGGGGCGGCAGGCGCTGATGCGCGAGGAGTACACGTCGAACCTGAACCCACGATCCGCCTGATGGTGTTTGCGCCCCGACATCAGGATCTCGCCGTAGAGCAGCGTCGCCGTCGGGTGCAGCGTAATGCGGGTATCGGTAATGAAGCGCGAACCGCAGTGGGGGATCACCGGATCGGGCATCATCTCCAGATAGCTGCCCTCTTCAAGCGTCAGCGTCTGCATCTGCGCCGCGTAATTATTTTCCATGGCGTGGATCTTGGTCGCCGACTGGGTGGTGACATGCCCGCAGGCCTGGGGAGCGACCTGCACCTCGAGCGTCAGGCGATCGCCCTGCAAGATGCACCCCGAGGTGGAGATGACGAACACACACGGCATCTGCGGCAGCGCTTCATCCCAATACAGCGCCCGCTGCACCAGAAACGGCACGCGCCGCTCCATCTGCCGCAGCACGCTGCGATGCCCGCTTAGCGCAAACCCCAGCCGCAGATAGCCGGTTTTGCCCACACCGCCGCTGGCCATCTGCGGCGGCTCATCCTGATAATCGGCCAGCTCCGGCGCGTCGGCACCGAGCTGCGCGACGCGCCTCGCGGCTTCGCTGACCGCTGTCATACCGCCGCCGACGGCGCATGGGTAAACAGGAAATCACGCATGATCATGTCCACCAGCTCGTCGATGCCTTCGCCGGTTTTGCAGTTGGTGAGAATATAAGGCCGCTCGCCGCGCACCACGCGGGTGTCGTGTTCCATCACCGCCAGGCTGGCACCGACATAGGGGGCCAGATCGATTTTGTTGATCACCAGGATGTCGGCCTGCACCAGGCCCGGGCCGTTTTTGCGCGGGATCTTTTCCCCTTCGGCGACGTCGATGACATAGATGTAAAAGTCCGCCAGCGCCGGGCTGAAGGTCAGCGTCAGGTTATCGCCGCCGCTCTCGATCATTACTACGTCGCTTTCCGGGAAACGGGCCTCCATCTCCTCTACCGCCGCGATATTCATGCTCGGATCCTCGCGCACGGCGGTATGCGGGCAAGCGCCGGTTTCCACGCCCAGGATTTTCTCCTCGTCCAGGATCCCCTTGAGCGTGCGCTTGACCTGTTTGGCGTCTTCGGTGGTGACGATGTCGTTGGTGATGATCAACGGGCTGATGCCCCGCTCGATCAAGCGCGGCGTGATGACTTCAATGATCGCGGTCTTGCCCGAGCCTACCGGGCCGCCGATACCGATGCGGGTAATTTTTTTCACTCTGATCGTTCCTTATTATCAGTTGCTGAACAGTCGGGTAAACGCGCCGACGTGCAGTGCGGCCAGGACATCGGTCACTGGCGCGTAAGAGGCCATTTGTTCAACGCCGCCGCGTTCGGCTTCGTCGCAAAAAACATCGATGTCCCGGTTGAGTTGAAACAGGATGCGTTGGGTGTCGATATGGGTGACGCGCATCAGGCGCATGGCGGCGCTGAGAATGGTCATCGCCACACCGTACTGATGCATCACCGCCACCTCGCGCGGGCCGGCGCCCAGCGCCGTCATCACCACCGCCTGCGTCACCGGATAGGTGCCGGCGGCGCGACCGGTTTTGATCTGTTCAAGCCACCAGGCCACCAAGGGTTCGTCGCAGATGGCCGCTGCCATTTCCGCCAGCTTTTTTCCCATCCGCACCACCATGTTGCGGCCCTCTTCGTTCAGCTTGCGGTTGAACAGCGCCCAGTCATGCCCAATCACCGCCTCGCGATCGCCGGCCTGCAGCGCCCGACAGGCCGCCGCCACCGCTCGGCCGTCGCCGCCCGCCGCCTGTTGCAAGGCGGTGCGGGTGAACGATTGCAGCGTGTCGGCATCGCGCACGATGCCGGCCTGGATCGCCGACTCGACGCCATTGGAAAAGGCGAACGCCCCCACCGGCAGCACCGAGTCGGCAAACTGCAGGATGCGAATCAACTGGATGGCGTTCATTTCAGTTTGATCACATGCTGACCGAGGAAGGGGCTGTCGACATGCACATGAGTGGCGGAATCCTCCGCGCCACCGAACAGCAGGCGCGCTTCGGGCTGGGTCAAATGCGGCAAAATGCTTTCGCCCTTCACGAACGAATAAGGCAACGCATGGAAACCGTGGGTTTTCATCACCGAATCCATCACCTTGGTCGCCACCGTCAGCGGAATAAAGATGCGATTCCCTTTGATGACCGATTTCCAGTGCTGGTTGCCCAGCGCATGCCCCAGTTCGAACGCGGTCTTCAACACCGTCGCCATATCGGTCGCCAACAGCGACTCAAGATGAATTACCATCACGTCGCGCAGGTTCATCTGCACCACTACCGCGCTGCGGTTCGCTTCGTCCCAGAGCAACACGTCGCCGTCGGCCAGCACCTGATGACGATCGAGGGAGATGCCGAGATCCTGGCCGTCGCGAGTGGTCTTGCGGCAGCGACTTTTCTGCGCCTCCCACTGCGAAAGCGCCAGCACGTCCAGAGAGGCGTGTTGCAAGCGCTCGCGCCAGTCGGCATCCCGTTTGATATTGCCGAGTATCTTTTCAATCACGATCATGAGCGGCAGTTCCTAGCTGAAGAAGTAGCGTTGATTAAGCACGGCGGTGGCGATCGGCTTCACCGTGGCGTGTTCGCCGTTGACCTTGACCGCGAAGGTTTCGGGATCCACCTCGATGTGCGGCGTTTCCGCATTGCGCACCATGTCCTGCTTGGAGATCGCCCGGCAGTTATGCACCGCCATCACCTGCCGCTCCAACCCCAGCTTCTCTTTGATGCCATCGTGCAACGCGGCGCCGGAGACGAAGGTGACGCAGGTTTCCTGCAGCGATTTGCCCATGGCGCCGAACATCGGGCGGTAGAACGTGGGCTGCGGCGTCGGCAACGACGCGTTGGGATCGCCCATCACCGCCCAGTTGATCATCCCGCCCTTGATCACCAGCTTCGGCTTGGCGCCGAAGAAGCGCGGTTCCCACAGCACCAGATCGGCCATCTTGCCGACCTCGACCGAACCCAGCACGTGGCTGATGCCCTGCGCAATCGCCGGATTGATGGTGATCTTCGCCACGTAGCGCAACACGCGGAAGTTGTCGTGCTCCGCAGCGTCTTCCGGCAGCTTACCGCGCGCGACTTTCATCGCGTGCGCCGTCTGCATCACCCGCAGCCAGTTTTCGCCGACCCGCCCCATCGCCTGGGAGTCACTGGAAAACATCGACAGCACGCCCATGTCGTGCAGCACGTTTTCCGCCGCGATGGTTTCCGGCCGCACCCGGCTTTCGGAGAACGCCACGTCGGCCGGCACATTGGGATTGAGGTTGTGGCACACCATGATCATGTCGAACAATTCGGCCTGGCTGTTGATGCCGAACGGCAGCGTGGGGTTGGTGGAGCTCGGCAACACGTTCATCTGCGCGGCGACCTTGATGATATCCGGCGAGTGCCCGCCGCCGGCGCCTTCGGTGTGGAAGGTGTGGATGGTGCGCCCTTCAAAGGCGTCGATGGTGTCCTCGACGTAGCCGCCTTCATTCAGGCTGTCGGTGTGCACCGCCACCTGAATATCCATGTCGTCGGCCACGCGCAGCGCGTGGCGCAGCGCGGAGTTGGTGGCGCCCCAGTCCTCATGCACTTTCAGCCCGGCCACGCCGGCGGCGATTTGTTCGACCAGCGGCGCAGCGTGCGAAGCGTGCCCCTTGCCGAGCATCCCCACATTGACCGGCATAGTCTCGAAGGCGCGCAGCATACGGTGGATGTGCCAGGGCCCGGCGGTCACGGTGGTGCCGTTGGAGCCGTCGGTCGGCCCGACGCCGCCGCCGAAGAATGTCGTCACGCCGTTGGAGAGCGCGTGCGCCGCCTGCTGCGGTGAAATGAAGTGAATGTGCGTATCGATGCCGGCGGCGGTCAGGATCAGGTGCTCGCCCGAGATGGCGTCGGTGCTGACGCCCACCACCATGCCGGGCGTGACGCCGTTCATCATCGCCGGGTTGCCGCTTTTGCCAATGCCGGCGATCAGGCCGTTTTTGATGCCGACGTCCGCCTTGATCACTCCTTGCCGGGCGTCCAAAATCGTTACGTTGGTAATCACCAGATCCAACACGTTATCGCTGGTTAATCGGTTGTCGGCGCCCATGCCGTCACGCAGCGACTTACCGCCGCCGTAGACCGATTCCTCGCCGTAGCCGCGCAGGTCTTTTTCTATTTCAATAAACAGTTGCGTATCGCCCAAACGAATTTTATCGCCGGTAGTCGGGCCGAACAGCCCGGCATATTCTTGCCTGGAGAGGGTTGGCATGCGTTATTCCTTGCTCGTCTTCGTCGGCGCCTGATCGAGGTTTTTATAACCCAGCTCAATAGCTCGCTTTACATCTATCGTTTTCTTTACTCTTTCACCGGCCGCAACCGGGCTGTCACCCGCCCAACCGTCCACCAGATTATTAAATCCGTAAACCGTTTGTTTGCCGCCGATGGCAATAAGCGCCACATCAATCTCATCACCGGGTTCAAAACGGATCGCCGTCGTGGCAGTGATATTCAAGCGCTTGCCGAAGGCAGCGGCGCGATCGAATTGCAATGCTTTATTGGCTTCAAAGAAATGAAAGTGCGAGCCAACCTGAATAGGTCTGTCGCCGGTATTACGCACCGTTAGAATAATGCTTTCGCGATCTTCATTGAAGGTGATGGGGCTTTCGGACAGGATATAGCCGCCAGGCGGCACGTGCTTTTCTTGGTCATGCTTTTTCATCGAAATACCTGTGCTGATAGGGTTTATTCGTGGCACTCAGGAACGCAAACCGCACTTATTGAATCGGATCGTGCACCGTCACCAGGCGGCTGCCGTCGCTGAATATCGCTTCGACCTGCACATGCGGGATCAGATCCGCCACGCCATCCATCACATCATCGCGGCTCAACACCTGCCGCGTGTCGCTCATGACTTCTTCCAGCGTTTTTCCCTCGCGGGCGCCTTCCAGCGCTGCGGTGGTGATAATCGCCACCGCCTCGGGATAATTCAGCTTAATCCCTCTGGACTTTCGCTTTAATGCGACGTCGGCCAGGGTATAGACCATCAACTTTTCAATTTCTCTTGGCGTTAATTGCATGGGGCGCTCCGTTCTCGATAGGAATAATCAGACAAAACGAGGCCAAAGGTAATTAATAGTTAATAACCTTGCGTTATTTATTTACGTTTATCTGACCCTCGAACAATCTAGGAGGTAATATCGAGATGATCAAGCCACAACTTTATTCACGTTAGAACATGAGCTATCTCACTCCATAAAAAAGTAACGGTGACGTGATAGTTTTTGTCGATAAAATTTCTTTTTTTCTCTTTATGTTTGCACAATAAAACGATCAAAAAAAGCACAGTCCAGCCTGTTTTGTTTTCACCACCTCAATAAAACCCAGAAAAATAACTCCTGCAGGTGCCAAACCATCAATATTTAAGACATGTAACCAACGGTCAGGAGATATAATTAAATTTACAAACAAGATGCGAACAAAAATATATTTTTAGTTAAAAATAATTTATCTATTCTGTTGCTGATACCAATAAGTTCTTAAAATTAAAAAAACCGGCCGCAGCCGGGTTTGCCTCATTGCCAGGTTATTCAACCTTGTTGACGAATGCGCGCCAACAGCGCGTCGATATGCTCGATCTGCGGCGCATTTACGATCAGCATGCGCCCCAATCCCAGCGCATGGCGCTGACAGCCGAGGCGCATGTCAGCATCGGCGATGCTGTCAAGATCGGCGACGTGCGCCAGGCCGATGGTGCGCCGAATCAGTTCGGCACCGCAATACCCTACCGCATCGGCCCAGACCTGTTGCAGGAACTGCTCGGCGTAACCCGGCGTCGCCAGCGCTGCATCCCGACTTTGCTGATGGCACAACGCCAGGAAACGGTCAGCGAAAATCAGCCACAGCTCACGCACATCCTGCAGCCGCTGTTCGCGCCCGGCGGCAGCGTCGCGCGGCCCGAACAGCCCCGGCAAACCGCAGTAGTTGAGCAGCAGGTTGCCTAATACAGTGCCGACATCGAAACCGATTGGGCCATAGAAGCCGAATTCAGCATCGATCGCTTTCAACCGCCCTTCCGCCACAAAGATCGAACCGCTGTGGATATCCCCGTGCAACAGCGCCTCCGCCTTGCTGAGGAAACGATGTTTCAGGCCGGCGACCGCCAACTTCAACGGTGCATCCTCGCGCAGCGCCTGCACCTGCGGCAATAACGCCGCCTCGAACTGATTGCGCTCATGGTCGATGTAGGGATCGGTAAAGAACAGATCTTCGGTGATCTGGCATAGCTCGGGGTTGGTAAAGCGGCTGACCTCCGCCTTCTTCTGCTGCGCCGACTGATAAAAGTCGGAGGTGTGGAACAGCGTCTGCGCCAGGTATTCCGCCAGTTGCCCGGCCGCCAGCGGGTGATAGTTGCCCTGCACCAGCTCACTGCGCCAAATGCGATGGTCGGAGAGATCTTCCTGCACCATCACCGCCAATTCGGGATCGTGATGCAAAACTTTTACCGTATGCCGTGGACAGAAGCCGCCGTGTACCAGCAGCGTTTCCGCTTCGATGCGCGCCCGATCCAGCGTCAACGGCCAGGATTCGCCCACGCAGCGCACATAGGGCAACGCCTGTTTGACGATCACCCGGCTCACGCCTTCGCGATCGCGGATCTTGAACACCAGGTTCAGGTTGCCGTCGCCGATCTCGTCGGCGCTCACCAGCGCCTGCGGATCGGCCACCTGCCCGTATTGGCGGGCGTATTCAACGGCATCGGCAGCCGTAAACGTACGATAAAGCGACATTCCCCAACCCCTCTGTTCTCTCTCGCTGCCCCCAGCGATTCTGTTTATTTAGACGTAAAAGCATTTGGACGTCTATACATCTGGAAGTCATGTTGGCAGAATAGCGTCTCAGATGCAATAACCACGCAACAAGGAATTAACCGCCGATGCAAGCGCTTAACACCACCAGTTTGACCCTGCAGGACAACCGCCTTTGGATCCTCGATCAGCAAGCCCTGCCGCAGGAAAAGCGGTGGCGCGCCTGCGACAGCGTGGAGGAGTTGGTCGGGCACATTCACAGCCTGCGGGTGCGCGGCGCGCCGCTGATCGGGCTGTCCGCCAGCCTGCTGTTGGCGCTGCTCGCGGAACGCGGTTTGCCGCGTGACAAGCTGGAACAAGCGCTGCACACGCTGCGCGCCGCCCGCCCGACGGCGGTCAACCTGATGAACAATCTGGATCGCATGAAGCTGGCGCTGGCGGAGCCTGACTGGGCGCCGGCGATGGTGAACGAAGCGCTGCGGCTGGTGGAAGAAGATCGCCGGCTGTGCGATCGCATTGCCGCTCACGGTGCGGAGTGGGTCAAGCCCGGCAGCCGCCTGCTGACCCACTGCAATACCGGCGGGCTGGCCACCGCCGGCATCGGCACCGCCATCGGCGTGCTGCTGCGCGCCCACCAGCAGGGCAAGGTGCAGCAGGTGTGGGTCGATGAAACTCGGCCGCTGCTGCAGGGTGGCCGCCTGACCGCCTGGGAACTGGGCGAGTTGGGCATTCCCTATCGCCTGATCTGCGACTCTATGGCCGCCAGCCTGATGGCGCAGGGCCAGGTCGATGCGGTGTGGGTCGGCGCGGATCGCATCGCCGCCAACGGTGACGTTGCCAACAAAATCGGCACCTACAGCCTGGCGGTGCTGGCGCACTATCACGGCATCCCGTTCTACGTGGCCGCCCCGCATACCACCCACGATCCACACTGCCCGGACGGCGCAGCCATTCCGATCGAGCAGCGCGCGGCGGCCGAAGTCACCGGCGTTTCAGGCAGCTTCGGCGCCTGCCAGTGGGCACCGAACGATGCACCGGTCTACAATCCGGCGTTCGACGTCACGCCGGCCAAGCTCATCAGCGGATGGGTATTCGACAGCGGCGTGATTACGCCGCAGCAGGTTGAAGCCGGGATTTTCCGGCGGGCGTTGGGCTAACGCCCGCATTCGCACTCAGTCCAGACGCGGGTAGCTATCGGCGATCGTGTCGCCGGTAAAATGCGCCACCCAGCCTTCTGGATTGTCGAACACCCGGATCGCGGTGAAATGGGGCGCCGATCCCATATCGAACCAGTGCCGGGTGTTGGCCGGCACCGAGATCAGATCGTTCTTTTCACACAGGATCTGGAAGATCTTGCCGTCCAGATGCAGGCAAAACAGCCCTGCGCCTTCGACGAAAAAGCGCACTTCATCTTCACCGTGCGTATGTTCGGACAGGAATTTTTCACGCAGCGCCTGGCGCTGCTCATGGTCCGGCCGCATGCTGATCACGTCCCAGCTCTGGTAACCCTTTTCTGCCACCAGCCGGTCTATCTCATGCTGGTAGGCGGCGATCACCGCCTCTGGCTGCGGGTTGTCGCCCAGCTCGCGATCCGCTTGCCAGCGCTCAAAACGCACGCCGATCTGTGCCAATTGCCGCTGGATCTCCTGCGCATCGCGGCTCTGCCACAGCGGTTGCTGCGGCGCTGTGTCGCTGAAAATGGTCAATCCACTCATGAGACGAACTCCCCTAAATCGATACGATCAAAACGGTTAACCTGCGGATGCCGGCTCTGCGCGTCCGGCTCATCGCGGATCAGCTGGCAGGTATGCCAGCCGGCGGCCTGCGCCGCATCCAGCTCCTGGTGGATGTCGGACAAAAACAGCAGCTCATCGGGCGCGATGCCGATAGCCTCTGCAATGTTGCGGTACGACGCGGTTTCACGTTTGGCGCCAACGTGCGTATCGAAATAGCCGCTGAACAGCGGCTGCAGATCGCCCGCGTCGCTGTGGCCGAACAGCAGCTTCTGCGCCTCCACCGAACCGGAGGAATAGACGTAGAGCTTCACTCCCTGCCGCTGCCAGGCGGCCAACTGCCCCGCGACTTCCGGGTAAAGATGCCCGCGGAAATCCCCTTCGCGGTAACCACTGCGCCAAATGATGCCCTGCAGCGCCTTGAGCGCGGTGGATTTGCGATCTTCATCCATAAAGCGGTACAGCACGGCGATCAGCGCGTCGAGTTCCGCCTGTGGCTGGCCAATTTCAGCGCGCAGCGCCGCCAGCGGTGCGGCGACTTCGCTCTCAGCGGCATGGCGGCGCACAAAATCCGCCAGCCGTTCGCGGGCGTAAGGAAACAGTACCTGATGCACAAAGCGAATATCGCTGGTGGTGCCTTCAATGTCGGTCACGATAGCGCGGATCATTTCGCCTCCAGTAAGCGGCGTTGCAGTTCACACTGGAATAGAAATTCCAGCCCTTCGAGATGGCGGCGGGCTTCCGCCACCTGGCTCCCCCAGCAATACAGGCCGTGGCCGCGGACCAGAAAGCCGTATTGCAGCGGCGTGCCCTCGGCATAGGCCGCCACGCGCGCCGCCAGCCGAGGGATATCCTGATCGTTGTCAAAAATGGGGATCGCCACGCTGTCCAGGTGGCTGCGCTGGCCGGCCAGCGACTTTTGCATTTCGTACCCCTGCAGCATCAGCGCATCGCCGCGCTCCACCCGCGACAGGACGGTAGCGTTGACGGAATGGGTATGCAGCACCGCGCCGATATGCGCAGACAGGCGGTAGAGCAGCGTGTGCAATCCGGTCTCCGCCGACGGCGTGCGGCCGCTCGGCACATGATTGTCGGCGATATCCACCCGCAGAAAATCGGTGGCGCTGAGGCTACCCTTGTCTTTGCCGGACTCGGTGACCAGGCACTGACGTTCGTCCAGGCGCAGCGACATGTTGCCGCCGGTCGCCGGGCACCAGCCTTTGTCGCCAATCCAGTGGCAGGCCGCCAGCAATGCGGTAAGTTGCGGATTCTCCGTCATTATTATCGTTTCCCGTTCGGTAAGGCGGCCGGCAGATGAGACTTGGCGTGCCGCGTGGCGGGCTAAGCACTTTTTCGCATTTAGCCATCTAAGCGTCTTGATTGCCAAATACTAGCATCGTGTTATATTGACGGCAATATAAGCGCCTGGAGTATTCACCTGCTATGAGCACTTCCGCATTGATTCCCGAAAGTAAACTGCCCTCATTGGGCACTACCATCTTTACTCAGATGAGCGCACTGGCGCAGCAGCACCAGGCGATCAACCTGTCGCAGGGCTTCCCCGACTTCGACGGCCCGGACTATCTGAAAGAACGTCTGGCCTGGCACGTCGCCCAGGGCGCCAACCAATATGCGCCGATGACCGGCGTGGCGCCGCTGCGCGAAGCCATCGCCGACAAAACCGCCGAACTGTATGGCTGGCAGCCGGACGCCACCGCCGAAGTGACCGTCACCGCCGGCGCCACCGAAGCGCTGTTCGCCGCCATCAGCGCGCTGGTGCGCCCTGGCGATGAGGTGGTCTGTTTCGATCCCAGCTACGACAGCTATGCGCCGGCGGTCACATTGGCCGGCGGCGTACTCAAACGCATCGCCCTGCAGCCGCCCGTGTTTGCCGTGGATTGGCCAGGGTTCGCCGCCGCGCTGTCGCCACGCACTCGCCTGGTCATTGTCAACACGCCGCACAACCCATCCGCCACCGCCTGGCAGGCGGAAGACATGCAACAGCTGTGGCACGCTATCGCCGAACGCGAAATCTACGTGCTCAGCGACGAGGTTTACGAACACATCTGCTTCGCCAAAGGCGGCCACGCCAGCGTGCTGGCCCACCCACAGCTGCGACAGCGCGCGATCGCGGTGTCCTCTTTCGGCAAAACCTTCCACATGACCGGCTGGAAAGTGGGTTATTGCGTGGCCCCCGCCGCGCTGAGCGCCGAGGTGCGTAAGGTGCATCAATACCTGACCTTTTCGGTCAATACCCCGGCCCAGTTGGCGCTGGCGGATAGCCTGCGCGCCGAGCCCGATCACTGGCGACAGCTGCCGGCGTTCTATCGCGCCAAACGCGACCGCTTTGTACAGGCGCTGGCGAGCAGCCGACTGGAAATTTTACCCTGCGCGGGTACATACTTCTTGCTGGCGGACTACAGCGCCATCTCCGATCTGGACGATGTAGCGTTCTGCCATTGGTTAACCGAGCACGTGGGCGTGGCGGCCATTCCGCTGTCGGTCTTCTGTGCCGATCCTTTCCCCCATAAATTGATCCGGCTGTGCTTCGCTAAACAGGACGCCACACTGGATGCAGCTGCGGAGCGGTTATGTCGACTTTAAAAATTACCCTGTTGCAGCAACCGCTGGTCTGGCGCGACGGCCCCGCCAACCTGGCGGCTTTCGATGCGTTGCTGGCGCCGATCGTCGGCCGAGATCTCATCGTCTTGCCGGAGATGTTCACCACCGGTTTCGCCATGGATGCCGGCGAGAGCGCCCTGCCAGAACAGCAGGTGATCGACTGGCTGCACGGTTGGGCGGTGAAAAGCCACGCGTTAATCGGCGGCAGCGTGGCGCTGAAAACTGACGAGGGCGCGGTCAACCGTTTCCTGTTGGTGGAGCCGGGTGGCCAGGTGCACGCCTATGACAAACGTCACCTGTTCCGCATGGCCGGCGAACACCTGCACTACCAGGCCGGCAACCGGCGTGAAATCTTCGAGTGGCGCGGCTGGCGCATCCTGCCGCAGATCTGCTACGACCTGCGTTTCCCGGTCTGGGCGCGCTATCAGCAGGATTACGATCTGGCACTGTACGTCGCCAACTGGCCGGCGCCGCGTAGCCGCCATTGGCAAACGCTGCTGGCGGCGCGGGCGATTGAAAATCAGGTGTATGTGGCGGGCTGCAACCGGGTGGGCGACGATCCCAACGGCCTGAGCTACAGCGGGGATAGTTTAATCATCAGCCCACAGGGCGAGATCCTGGCGGATGCGGAGCCCGGCGCGGCCACGCGGCTGGAGGCCGAGCTGTCGCTGGAAACCCTGCAGAGTTACCGCAGCGCCTTCCCGGCCTGGCGCGACGCCGACAGCTTTCTGCGTTTAGACTGAATTCCCGGCCCCAAGCCGATAACGCAAGGAGAAGTGATATGGATATGACAACGCTCTTGCTCTATATCGTGGCCGTCGCGGCGGTCACCATCACGCCGGGCCCAACCATGCTGTTGGCACTCAATAACGGCGCCACCAAAGGCAAACGCGTCGCCGCCTGCGGCATTGCAGGCGCGGCGCTGTCCGACCTGCTGTTGATTGGCGCCGTCGGCTGTGGCCTGGGGGCGATATTGCAAGCTTCCGAACAGCTTTTCACGCTGGTCAAATGGGCCGGCGCCGCTTATTTATTCTATCTCGCCTATCAACTGTGGCGTGCGCCGCTTGGTGCCCCGCAGGCGGCGCAGGACACCATGCCCGGCGCCCGTAACGGCCGCGCTGCGTTTATGCGCTCGCTGTTGGTCGCACTTTCCAATCCCAAGGGGCTGCTGTTCTTTTCCGCCTTTCTGCCACAGTTCATTCGGCCAGAGGACGATGTGGCGCTGCAATACGTCATTCTCGCTCTGGTGACGGCCCTGATCGATATCGCCCTGATGAGCCTCTACGCGCTTGGTGGCCACCATGCCATGCGTATCTTGTCCGGCCGCGCTCTGCGCTGGCTTAACCGGACCTGCGCCGGGCTGCTGGCCGGATTGGCCGTCGCCCTGAGCCTCTATCGCCGCAACGCGTCGTCTTAGGGATGCTGTCCTGCATCATAAACGTTCCAGGCGGCCTGCAACGCTTCGCCCTGCTTGCCGGCGAAACCGAGCCGGTTCAGCACGGCCTCCAGCGCCGCCAGGGTTTGCAGCACGCAATCCTTGCGCGCGTTGTAGCCCATGGTGCCAATACGCCAGATCTTACCCTGTAGCGGGCCAAACGAAGTGCCGATTTCAATGGCGAAGTCGTTCAGCATCATCTGACGCACCTGTTCGCCATGTACCTGCGGCGGGATCACCACGCCGAGCACGTTGTTCATGCGGTGTTCAAGATCGCCGAACACCGCCAGCCCCATGCCCCGAATGCCCGCCAGCATCGCCGCGCCGTGCAGCCGGTGGCGGGCGATGCTGTGATCCAGACCTTCTTCTAGGATCACCCGCGCGCATTCTCGCGCCGCGAACAGCATGCTGGTGGCTTCGGTATGGTGGTTCAGACGCTCCGGGCCCCAATAATCCATGATCATGCCGATATCAAAATAGTTGGAGTAGATCATCTCGTCGTCGCCGTCGGCATGCTCGGCGATACGGATCCCCTGCTCCACGCATTTACGGCGGCGCACGATCTCCTCAAACTGCGGACCAAGAGTGACCGGCGAACTGCCGGCAGGGCCGCCCAGGCACTTCTGCAGACCGGCGGAGACCGCATCCAGCCCCCAGGCATCGGTTTCCAATGGGTTACCGCCGAAGGAGGCGGTCGCATCGGTGTAAAACAACACGCCGTGGCGACGGCAGATATCGCCCAGCTCATGCAGCGGCTGCAGCATGGTGGTGGAGGTGTCGCCTTGTACCGTCAGCAGCAGGCGCGGGCGCACTCGCTTAATCGCGTCCTCGATGAGATCGGCGCTGAACACCTCGCCCCACGGCACCTCGATAGTGTGCACTTCGGCGCGGCAGCGGCGGGCGATCTCGCACAGCAGATGCCCAAAGCGGCCGAATACCGGCACCAGCACTCTATCGCCCGGACGAATGGCGGAAACCAGCAGCGCCTCGATACCGGCGCGTGAGGTGCCGTCCACCAGCATCGTCCAGCGATTCTCGGTGCGGAACAGCGCGCGATACAGCGCCATGACCTGATTCATGTAACCGGTCATCGCCGGATCATACTGACCGATCAGCTGGCTCGACATGGCTCGCAGCACGCGCGGATCGGCATTGATCGGCCCCGGCCCCATCAGCAAACGCGCCGGCGGGTTAATCTGATCGAATTGCGAGATATCCAACATGTTCATTCCCTGTCAGCTTAGTAAGTTATTGAGTTATGCCTTCAGCGTCGAAACGACGTTTGTTTGCTGCCCAACAGCCTACTCTCGATAAGGATTCTGTTGAAACAAAAGGTTCTTACGAATATTTAATGAAACCAAAATAATGCAATGAGATGACCGATCCGCCTTAAACAGCGGAAGGTGAAGGAAAGGAAATGATCTGCCGCGTTTAACGCAGCTCCAATTCGTGCAGCGCCTGCAACAGTTCGGCGACGTGATGAATACGTTGCCGCCTCTGCGCCAGCCTCTCATGCAGCAACGCATGACTAAGCAGGCTCATGGCGGCAGCATAGCAGTCGAACGCTGGCACGCTAGCGATTATTCGTTGATAGGACATGGCAACGGCATGCCCTTCTCCAGCGCCAATGTTGGAAAAGGGCTGCGCGGTCAGCACCAGTAGGCCATGAAGTTGACGGTAGCGCGATTCAGATCGCGTTCGCCGATCAGATAACGCCGCAGCGTTTTCACCGTGGAAGACTCGGCCGCCACCCAGGCATAAAAAGCGTTACCGCCGGCCGCACGCTCCCACAACACCTCATCGCTCAGGCTGCTTTCCGCCAGGGACTGCGCCTGCGCACACGCCGACGCGGGGATAACGACCCGCTGGCGCACCGCCTCCACCAGCAGCGTGCCATGCGCCATTTGGTGGCCCACGTCACGCGGCAGCCAGTAAACCTCGGCGAACGGGAAACGGGCCAAATCCAGGCAATCCCCCGCCACCGGCACCTCAAAAAATGCCTGCACTCGCGGCGGATTGGCCTGCTGCGCCAGCTGCTCCAGAATACCCATCGCCGCCGGCACCGCCGTCTCATCGGCGATCAACAGCGCCTGCTGCAACTGCGCCGGCGGCACCCATTCGTAGCCGCCGCTGTCGCCGTCGAAGTCAGCGTTGGGAGCGACCGTCTGAAGGGCGTCACCCGGCTCGGCGTGGGTCGCCCAAGCGGAGGCCGGGCCGTTCACGCCATGCAGCACGAATTCGACGTCCATCTGATTCTGCTCACAGCGCAGCGCACGCAGCGTATAGGTGCGCATCACCGGACGCTGTTCTTTGGGGATCGCCATGTAATCGCCGTACCAGTCCGGGCCGTTAACCAAATGCGAGATCTTGCCATCCGCCGCCGGGAACAACAGTTTGATGCGCTGATCCGGCGCTTCCAGCTTCATCCGATGAATATCCGCACCTTCAAACACACAGCGCACCAGCGAAGGTGAAATCAGCGTTTTGCTTTTCAAGGTGATATCAAAAATTCTGTAGCTGGCGGACATGTTCTCGATTCTCCGGCAACGGCTGTCGCTTGTACGTAAGGCCGATCGGCTGCCGTGTTGACGGCGTGGGTTGCACGATCGTGCAGCGGGTAAAATGTTAATAAAAATAATTAATTACGTTAATGTATCGCAAAAAATCATATCATGATTTCATTGATAACAAGAAACGTTATTGATAAAAGAATCATTCTCAAAAAAACGCAATAACAATATTACCTGGGAAATAACGATGAAACGCAAACACCTTTGGGTATTGAACCCTTGTCTGTTGGCAATGCTTGCTCCGGCGGCTTGGGCAGAGGATCAGAAAGCCGGCACCGAAGAGCAGTTGGTGGTCTCCGCCAGCCGTTCGCACCGCAGCGTGGCGGAAATGGCGCAGACCACCTGGGTTATCGAAAGCCAGGAGATTGAACAGCAGGTTCAGGGCGGCAAAGAGATCAAGGACATGTTGGCGCAACTGATCCCCGGCATGGACGTCAGCGGCCAGGGCCGCACCAACTATGGCATGAATATGCGCGGCCGCTCGATGATGGTGATGATTGACGGCGTACGCCTGAATTCATCGCGCAGCGACAGCCGCCAATTGGATTCTATCGATCCGTTCAATATCGATCATATCGAGGTGATTTCCGGCGCGACCTCGCTGTACGGCGGCGGCAGCACCGGCGGCCTGATCAACATCGTCACCAAAAAAGGGCAACAGGAACAGCAGGTCGAATTACAGATCGGCGGTAAAACCGGCTTTAGTGGCCATAACGATCACGACGAGAACGTGGCGGCGGCGGTCAGCGGCGGCAACGACAACGCCTCGGGGCGCCTGTCCGTTTCTTACCAGCGCTACGGCGGCTGGTACGACGGCAAAGGCAATGAAGTGCTGATCGACAATACCCAAACCGGCCTGCAGTATTCCAATCGCCTTGACGTGATGGGCACCGGCACCCTCAACATCGACGAACACCAACAGCTGCAGCTGACCACCCAGTACTACAAAAGCCAATCTGACGGCGACCACGGCCTGTTCCTGGGGGAAAACTTCGCGGCGGTGACCGGCAACGCCAAAGCTTACAACAACGGTAACTTAAATTCCGACCGCATCCCCGGCACCGAACGCCACCTGATCAACCTGCAGTATTCCAACACCGATTTCCTCGGCCAGGATCTGGTGGCGCAGGTCTATTATCGTGACGAAACCTTGACCTTCTACCCGTTCCCGACGCTGGCGGGTAAAGCGCCGAACTATTACGTCAGCAGCATTGGTGCTTCGCAGCAAAAAACCGATTTCTACGGCGGCAAGCTAACGTTAAACAGCAAGCCTGTCGATGCGCTGACGTTGACCTACGGCATCGACGCCGAGCATGAAAGTTTCAACGCCAACCAACAGTTCTTCAACCTGGCGAAGGCCCAACAGTCCGGCGGCATGACGCTGGAGAACGCCTACAACACCGGCCGCTATCCGAGCTATACCACCAGCAACCTGGCGTCGTTCCTGCAGGCCAGCTACGACATCAACCCGATCTTCACCCTGAGCGGCGGCGTGCGTTACCAGTACACCGAAAACAAGATTGACGACTTCGTCGGCTATAACCAGCAGCAGGCAATCGCCACTGGGGCCGCCACGTCCGCCGATGCCATTCCTGGTGGAAAAACCGACTACAACAACGCGCTGTTCAACGCCGGCCTGCTGGCGCACCTGACCGATCGCCAGCAAACCTGGTTCAACTTCTCTCAGGGCTTCGAGATCCCGGATCCTGGCAAGTATTACGGCAACGGCACCTACGCGTTGAACGGCGGCCATTACCAATTGCTGAAAAGCGTCAACGTCGGCGATTCCAAGCTGGAAGGCATCAAGGTCAATGCCTACGAGTTGGGCTGGCGCTATACCGGCGATAACCTGCGCACGCAAATCGCCGCCTACTACTCACTGTCCGACAAGAGCATCGCCATCAACAAAACCGACATGACCATCAACGTCAATGCGGATAAGCGCCGTATCTACGGGGTAGAAGGCGCGGTGGATTACTTCTTTGAAGACAGCGACTGGAGCGCCGGCACTAACTTCAACGTTATCCGTTCCGAAACCAAGGTCAACGGCGAATGGAAGAAGCTGGTGGTGGATACCGCCAGCCCATCGAAAGTCACCGCCTATGTCGGCTGGGCGCCGGGCGACTGGAATCTGCGCTTACAGTCGCAGCAAACCTTCGACGTGTCGGACGACGGCGATTACACCAAGGCTAACTCCACCCAAGGCCGCAAGATCGATGGCTATAACACCCTCGATTTCCTCGGCAGCTATGCCCTGCCGGTAGGGAAAATCAGCTTAAGCGTGGAAAACCTGCTGGATAAGGAGTACACCACCGTTTGGGGCCAGCGTGCGCCGATCCTGTACAGCCCGACCTACGGCTCGCCTGAGCTTTACAGCTATAAGGGGCGCGGACGCACCTTTGGCTTGAACTACTCGGTGTTGTTCTGAGGATAAGGGGCCGGCCTGCCGGCCCCGTTCATTCATTGGGCCGCGCCGTTTTAGAGAGCGGAAACGACGAAGCCCTGAGTTATCGCTAACTCAGGGCTTCTGAATAGTGGCGGAACGGACGGGGCTCGAACCCGCGACCCCCTGCGTGACAGGCAGGTATTCTAACCAACTGAACTACCGCTCCGCGCCATTCCCTCTTGCGGGGGAACGAGGCGCATATTACGGACGCCTCTCGGTTCCGTCAACGCCTTTTTCTCACCAAATGAACCGTTTGCACAGTTTTTCAACGAAGCGTCATCCCGCGCGTTTTTTTCGTGCAAAAACGCCGTTACTCGGCCGGCGCACCGCGCCACAGGCAGCTGCCGCCCTTTTTCGCTACCAGATCCAGGCGCGCCTCGTGCGCCTTCACTTCTTCGTCGCTGGCGTAGACCACTTTCATCGCCGTCGCCGGGCGAACGATGCGCTGAATTTCTTGCGCGGCGTCGTTTTGCTGGGTATCGCCTTCCATCTGGAACGCTATCGAGGTCTGACCGCCGGTCATCGCCAGATAGACTTCCGCCAGGATCTCGGCATCGAGCAATGCGCCGTGCAGCGTACGCTTGCTGTTGTCTATCTCATAACGGCTGCACAAGGCATCGAGGTTGTTGCGCTTGCCCGGGAACAGGCGGCGCGCCATCAGCAGGCTGTCGGTGATGGTGCAGAAGGTCTCGGTCTTCGGGATGCCCTGCTGCAACATGCGGAATTCGTGATCCATAAAGCCGATATCGAACGCCGCGTTATGGATCACCAGCTCGCCGCCGCGGATAAAGTCGAGGAACTCGTCGGCTACCTGATCGAAGGTCGGCTGGTCGGCCAGGAAATCGTCGCTGATGCCGTGTACACCGTAGGCTTCCGGATCCACCAGCCGATCCGGCTTGATGTAAACGTGGAAATTGCGCCCGGTCAGGCGGCGGTTAATCACCTCCACCGCACCGATTTCGATGATGCGGTGCCCTTCGTAGTGCACCCCAAGCTTATTCATACCGGTGGTTTCGGTATCGAGGACAATCTGTCTGGTGGTTGTAGAGATCATATTGCAGTGCTCACAGCGCTCGTTTATGTCAGACTTGGCTTTTATAAAACTGATAGGAAGAGTCTACCAGAGATGCTCAAACAGGTAGAAATTTTCACCGACGGCTCCTGCCTTGGCAACCCCGGCCCCGGTGGTTACGGCGCGATATTACGCTATAAGCAGACGGAAAAAACCTTCAGCGAGGGTTTTCGTCTGACCACCAATAACCGCATGGAAATGATGGCGGCGATCGTGGCGCTGGAAGCGCTGACCGTCCCTTGCGCCGTGACGCTCAGCACCGACAGCCAGTATGTGCGCCAGGGCATCACCAGCTGGATCCATAACTGGAAAAAGCGCGGCTGGAAAACCGCCGACAAAAAGCCGGTCAAGAATGTCGATCTGTGGCAGCGGTTGGATCTGGCCATTCAGCGCCACGAGGTAAAATGGGAATGGGTCAAGGGCCACGCCGGCCACCCGGAGAACGAACGTTGCGACGTGCTGGCGCGCGAAGCGGCCGGTAAGCCGACACAGGAAGACGTCGGTTACCAACCGGAAGCCTAAGGCAGCTTACGATAGCTCTTGGTCGCGCCCACCGCGCGGCTGAGAGAAGGTTTTCTCGCACCCAGCTTCATCGGCGTGGGCGTCAGCGGCAAGGTGCGTTTACGCGCCACAATCACGCTCATGCAACCCAGCGCCGGCAAATGGGTGCATAAAAACTTGCCGCCCTTGCGGTGCCACGGCAGCACGTGAAAACGCGCCTGGTGGAGCACCTCATAATTCAGCAGGCTGAGCCAATCCAGCAGCCGCATCTGGGTAAACATGCGGCTGACATAGGGCTGACGGCGACGCAGTCCGGGTACCAGCTTACCCAATCCCAGCAGGCTGAACGGGTTGAAGCTGCTGATAACCAACCAGCCGTCGTCGATCAACACCCTGTCCACCTCACGCAACATGCGGTGCGGATCGTCTGCATAGGACAGCGTATGCGCCAACAGGCAGGCATCCACCGACTTGGCGGCAAACGGCAGTTGATAAGCATCGGCGATCACCTGCAGCCCTTCGCCCTCCAGCCCTACGTTGACCTGATGGGAAATCGCGCATTTGTCCGTGGCCAACTCGGCGCTGAGCATGCCCATCTTCAGCAGATGGAAGCCAAACAGCTTCGGCCACCAGGGTTGCAACTGCCGCTCGAGCGCTTCACGATAGTACTCCCCCCACGGCAGCGCCGCCCAGGACTGCGGGCCGGTGAGCTTTTGTAGAGTATGGGCTGGTTTCATGATTTATTATCTTCTTTCAAGCCGTTGCCAACGAGAGGTACACCATGAATCTTATCAGCATTCCCGCCTTCCAGGACAATTACATTTGGTTATTGGATGACCGGCAGGGAGGCTGCATTATCGTCGATCCGGGTGAGGCGCAGCCGGTGCTCGAAGCGCTGCAGCGCCTGCAGCTGGTGCCGGCGGCGATCCTGTTGACCCACCATCATCACGATCACGTCGGCGGCGTAGCGCAGATCGTGGCGCACTATCCCGGCCTGGCCGTCTACGGGCCGCAAGAAACCGCAGACAAAGGCGCCAATCACATCGTTCGCGACGGCGACACCTTTAACATCGATGGGCGCCAGTACAGGACTATCGACGTCCCCGGCCATACGTTAGGCCATGTGGCATTCTATAGTGCCCCTTATCTGTTCTGCGGTGACACAATTTTCTCTGCCGGTTGCGGCAGGCTGTTTGAAGGCACAGCCAAACAAATGTACGACTCATTTCAACAACTCGCGCAACTTCCCGATAACACCTTAATTTGCTGTGCGCATGAATATACTCTTTCAAATCTTAAGTTTGCGCGGGCTATTTTGCCGGAAGATCGAGAGATTGAAACATATCAACAACATGTCGAAGCATTAAGGTCAAAAGGCCAAGCCAGCGTGCCGACCACATTGCAATTAGAGCGCAAAATTAACCTATTTTTACGTTGCCATGATGCTGATTTACAAAAGAAATTAGGCTTTAATTCGCCACCGGAAAGCCTTCATTCAGTTTTTTCCGAATTACGCCTGCGGAAAGATAACTTCTAAGCTTTTAGTTGTGTTATTTGGCGAAGCAAAGTATTATTGCTCGTCTTTTAAGCAACTACATTGACACACACATGAAGGCTAAAGCGATATTTCTCGCCTCAGTCTTGCTAGTGGGTTGCCAGTCGTCCAGGCAGGACGCACCGGCGCCAGAACAGCATGCACAGAGTTTGTCTTCGGCTGGTCAAGATGGTGAAGCAGGAGAGTACACAGCAAATGGCCGAGCGAGCTCGGCGCGGTGGTTGGATAACAACAGTCCCGCCGCGCAACAGGACCTGTGGAACTTCATTAGCGACGAGCTGAAGATGGAGGTTCCGGAAAATTCCCGGATCCGTGATCAGAAAAGAAAGTACTTAAAAAGTAAGAGCTATCTCCACGATGTAACATTACGGGCAGAGCCGTACATGTACTGGATAGTCGGGCAGATTAAGAAACGTAATATGCCGATGGAACTGGTACTGCTACCCATAGTGGAGAGCGCTTTTGACCCACACGCCACGTCAAGTGCCAACGCCGCAGGGCTATGGCAAATCGTGCCGCAGACGGGTCGCAATTATGGTTTGAAAAACAATCAGTGGTATGACGGTCGACGCGATGTCGTCGCCTCGACAACCGCTGCGCTTAACATGATGCAACGCTTGAACCGCATGTTTAACGGCGACTGGTTACTGACCGTAGCCGCCTATAACAGTGGTGAAGGCCGCGTTATGCAAGCGGTGAAGGCAAACAAACGCCAGGGTAAGCCAACCAATTTCTGGGCACTGTCGCTTCCGCGTGAAACGTCAATCTATGTCCCGAAAATGCTGGCGCTGAGCGACATCATCAAGAACAGCAAGAAGTACGGCGTGAAACTCCCGAAAACGGATGAAACCCGTGCACTGGCGCGTATCGATGTCGGACAGCAGATCCAGCTGACTCAGGCGGCTGAGATGGCAGGGCTTTCGGTCACCAAGATGAAAGCGTATAACCCAGGCTACAAAAAAGGCGTTACGGCACCCAACGGGCCCCATTACATCATGGTTCCCAAAGGCCATGCCGATCAGCTGAAAGACTCGCTGGCCGATGGCCAGATCGCCGTGACTCAGCCAACGACGCAGTTGGCGAAGAACAGCGGTTTGTCCGGTGGCAGTTCGTATAAAGTGCGCTCCGGCGACACCTTATCGGGCATTGCCAAGCGGCTGAACGTTAAGACCAGCGATTTGCAGAGTTGGAACAACTTACGCGCCAAGAGCGCCCTAAAAGTTGGGCAAACCCTGCAAGTGGCCAGCAATACTGGCAGTAACAGCAGTATCACCTATCAGGTTCGTAAAGGTGATTCGCTCGCCAGTATTGCACGTCGTCACGGCGTCGATATTAACGACGTGATGCGTTGGAATTCAACGCTCGCCAAAGGCAGTCTGCAACCCGGTCTGAAGTTGACCCTGTTTGTCGGCAACAAGCTTACGCCGGATACCTAAGTTTCCGGCACAAAAAAAGCACCCCTCGGGGTGCTTTTTTATTACCTGCGATTCACCAGACCGGAGAGTCTTTTTCCGGGTGGAACTCCACCAATAACGGATTGTGATCCGACGCGCTGGTCACCAGCACCGACGCCTCCACGACCCCCAGGTTACGGTAAAACACGAAGTCCAGCGGACGGCCAAAGGCCTTGCGGCGATGATCATCGGTGAAGCTAACCTCACGCAGCGCCATTTCGCCGGCAAAGTCATACAGCGCATTGATACGTTTACGGCTCCAGGCGTTGAAGTCCCCCGCCATGATCACCGGCCCCCGGTGGCTGGCGATCTGCTCGCCAATCGGCCCCAGCTGCTTGCTGTATACATCGACTCCCAGGCTAAAATTCACCGCATGGATATTCACCACCATCAACAGCTCGCCATTGTACAGCGGGTAAACGGTGATCAAGGCCGACTTGGACAGCCGCAGCAGCGGCTCACGTTCACGCAGCGGGCAGCAGTAAACCGGATGAGCGGCTGCCAGCGTCATCACGCCGGAAGGATGTTGCGGCAACACAAAGGCCGGCACCTGATCGGCCGCCAGATAGTTGGCGGTGGCGTAGCTCACCAGCTCCGGCGTGGTTTGCGCCTCTTGCAACAACACCAGTTGGGCATCTTTGCCATGATTTTTCAGCACCGAAAGCCAGTCGGCTCGCTGCTGTTTGAAAATATTCCATACCATGACGCGCAGAGCGCCGGTCGTCGGCAGCGCAGCCCCTGGTGGCAACGGCTGGTTAACGGCGCCAGGAAAGATTCGTTCAACTGGCTGGCCTGCAACATACCTCATTGCATAAGTTCGTTTCGGCACGCGATTCGCCTATTACCCATTAGCATGAAACTGGCGATAAAGACTTCGCCAACGGTGAATTGATTATACGCCTGCCCCGCACAGAGGGCATGGCTTTTACAGACATAACCTTTTCAGTTATAGGGGCCGTCTGCGGTGATTTCAATATTCTGAGGGTATAGCTGTGTAAAGGTGCCACATCAGAGGTGAGAAATGCGAAAAGGCCAGCAAAATGCAGATGGGGGCAAGAATGGATACGTTCACGCTCAAGTGGATGACGACGATGCCATGGCGTGATTAAATGACGAGAACGCTCAAAATTTCAAACAAAGTTTGCCTGTGGAGCAAAAATGAAAGCGAATTCGGACGAGCTTATCACCTTCGTCACCGTAGTGGAGAGCGGCAGCTTCAGCCGGGCGGCAGAGCGCCTGCAGCAGGCCAACTCCGTGGTCAGCCGTACGGTAAAAAAACTGGAGAGCAAGCTGGGCGTGACCCTGCTCAACCGCACGACGCGCCAAATCAGCCTGACTCAGGAAGGCGAAAACTACTTTCGGCAGGTGCAAAAGGTGTTGAGCGATATGGCCGCAGCGGAAAATGCGTTGATGGAAAGCCGCCAACGCCCGCAGGGGCTGCTGCGCGTCGATGCCGCAACGCCGGTCGTCTTGCATCTGTTGACGCCGCTGGTCGCCGAGTTTCGTGAACGCTATCCGGAAATGTCGCTATCGTTGGTCTCTTCGGAAAACTTCATCAATTTGATCGAACGGAAAGTGGATATCGCAATCCGCGTCGGTGAGTTGACAGACTCTACGCTGAAAGCGCGCAAGTTGATGGCCAGCTACCGGCGCATCCTGGCCTCCCCCGCCTACCTGGCGCAGTATGGCGTGCCAAAGACGGTAGCCGACTTGGAACACCATTGCTGTATCGGCTTTAACGATCTGCCTAACCTGAACCGCTGGCCGCTGGCCTGTGCCGATGGTCGCCAACTGGAGATCGTTCCGGGGCTGACCACCAACAGCGGCGAAACCCAGCGCCACCTGTGCCTGCACGGCAATGGCATCGCCTGCCTGTCGGACTTTATGAGTGATGAAGACGTGAAATGCGGGAACCTGGTCCCCATTCTGGTGGAAGACACGCTACCACTCGAAATGCCGATCAACGCGGTGTACTACAGCGATAGCGCCGTCAGTAATCGCCTGCGCAGCTTTATCGATTTTATTAGCGAGCGGTTAAAGTGATAAAAAAGGCGCTCTCTCGGGCGCCTGATGTCGTCATATCCGAAGATTAGTCCCAGTTGGGTGCCAATCCTTCCGGGCTGACCAATCGGCCGTTGCTTTCCAGCGCGGCAATCTGTGCCATATCTTCATCACTCAGCGTCAGCTGCTGCGCTAACAGGTTGCTTTCCAGGTTCTCACGCTTGGTCGAGGAAGGGATCACCGCGTAGCCGAGCTTCAGCGCCCATGCCAGGACCACCTGTGCCGGCGTCGCATTGTACCCCGCCGCGATACGCTTGATCGTCTCATCCTGCAACGCTTTGCCATACGCCAACGTCATATAAGAGGTGATGGCAATACCCTGCTGCCGTGCGAACGCCACCACTTTTTCATTCTGCAAGAACGGCGACAGTTCGATCTGGTTGGTTGCGATCTGATCGGCACCGACCGCATCAATCGCTTGCTGCATCAGGTCGATCGTGAAATTGGATACCCCAATCTGACGGGTAAGCCCCAGTCGCTTGGCTTCCAGCAGTTCAGTCATAAATTCGCCGACCGGCACTTCATCATTTGGTGATGGCCAGTGAATCAACGTCAGATCGACATACGAAGTCTGCAGCTTGGCCAAGCTGTCTCGCAGGCTGGGAATTAATGTCCCTTTAGCCAAATTCGCGAGCCAGATCTTGGTAGTGATGAACAGTTCGTCACGCGGCACACCGCTGGCGGCGATCGCCTGGCCGACTGCCGCTTCGTTTTCATAGATCTGTGCGGTATCGATAGCCCGATAGCCCAGTTCCAGCGCCGTGCTCACCGAGTCGATAACGGTCTGATCCTGAAGGCGGAAAGTACCTAAACCAAATGCAGGAATGCTCACAATATTTGCTCTCTCATTAGTGAATAAATAGCGATGCGAGAGAGTATGGCAATATTTTTAGTGAGCAAAAACGCCAGGTTCAGCATAAGACTTTTGACCAGCAGGCAACAATATTGAAGAAAAGCGGCAGAAACGGTGGCAAACTCGACGATATTTTGTGAATTTTGCATATGAAAAAGCCCTGAGTCAGAAACTCAGGGCTTATCAATTAAGTGGCGGAACGGACGGGGCTCGAACCCGCGACCCCCTGCGTGACAGGCAGGTATTCTAACCAACTGAACTACCGCTCCACCGATTCTTTTACGTTGCATCTCTCGATGCCGGCAAAATCGCGCTCTGCGATTTGCGCATTACCAGTCGTCACACTGATAACGTTTATTTGATGCCTGGCAGTGTCCTACTCTCGCATGGGGAGACCCCACACTACCATCGGCGCTACGGCGTTTCACTTCTGAGTTCGGCATGGGGTCAGGTGGGACCACCGCGCTATTGCCGCCAGGCAAATTCTGTTTCATTCCAACCGCGTCACTTTCGTGTCGCCATCAGAACCAATCTCGGAACTTCGCTGAAAATCTCTCTAAAACACCTTCGGTGTTGTAAGGTTAAGCCTCACGGATCATTAGTACTGGTTAGCTCAATGCATCGCTGCACTTACACACCCAGCCTATCAACGTCTTAGTCTTAAACGTTCCTTCAGGGGCCTTAAAGGCCCAGGGAAGACTCATCTTGAGGCAAGTTTCGCGCTTAGATGCTTTCAGCGCTTATCTTTTCCGCACTTAGCTACCGGGCAATGCCATTGGCATGACAACCCGAACACCAGTGGTGCGTTCACTCCGGTCCTCTCGTACTAGGAGCAACCCCTCTCAATCTTCCAACGCCCACGGCAGATAGGGACCGAACTGTCTCACGACGTTCTAAACCCAGCTCGCGTACCACTTTAAATGGCGAACAGCCATACCCTTGGGACCTACTTCAGCCCCAGGATGTGATGAGCCGACATCGAGGTGCCAAACACCGCCGTCGATATGAACTCTTGGGCGGTATCAGCCTGTTATCCCCGGAGTACCTTTTATCCGTTGAGCGATGGCCCTTCCATTCAGAACCACCGGATCACTAAGACCTACTTTCGTACCTGCTCGAGCCGTCACTCTCGCAGTCAAGCTAGCTTATGCCTTTGCACTAACCTCACGATGTCCGACCGTGATTAGCTAACCTTCGTGCTCCTCCGTTACTCTTTGGGAGGAGACCGCCCCAGTCAAACTACCCACCAGACACTGTCCTCACCCCGGATCACGGGGCCGAGTTAGAACATCAAACATTAAAGGGTGGTATTTCAAGGATGGCTCCACGCAGACTGGCGTCCACGCTTCAAAGCCTCCCACCTATCCTACACATCAAGGCTCAATGTTCAGTGTCAAGCTATAGTAAAGGTTCACGGGGTCTTTCCGTCTTGCCGCGGGTACACTGCATCTTCACAGCGAGTTCAATTTCACTGAGTCTCGGGTGGAGACAGCCTGGCCATCATTACGCCATTCGTGCAGGTCGGAACTTACCCGACAAGGAATTTCGCTACCTTAGGACCGTTATAGTTACGGCCGCCGTTTACTGGGGCTTCGATCAAGAGCTTCGCCTTGCGGCTGACCCCATCAATTAACCTTCCAGCACCGGGCAGGCGTCACACCGTATACGTCCACTTTCGTGTTTGCACAGTGCTGTGTTTTATTAAACAGTTGCAGCCAGCTGGTATCTTCGACTGGCTTCAGCTCCATCCGCGAGGGACTTCACCTACATGCCAGCGTGCCTTCTCCCGAAGTTACGGCACCATTTTGCCTAGTTCCTTCACCCGAGTTCTCTCAAGCGCCTTGGTATTCTCTACCTGACCACCTGTGTCGGTTTGGGGTACGATTTAATGTTACCTGGAGCTTAGAGGATTTTCCTGGAAGCAGGGCATCAACTACTTCTGCACCGTAGTGCATCGTCATCACGCCTCAGGGTTGGTATGCAACCGGATTTACCAGGTCACACCCCCTACACGCTTAAACCGGGACAACCGTCGCCCGGCTAGCCTAGCCTTCTCCGTCCCCCTTCGCAGTAACACCAAGTACAGGAATATTAACCTGTTTCCCATCGACTACGCTTTTCAGCCTCGCCTTAGGGGTCGACTCACCCTGCCCCGATTAACGTTGGACAGGAACCCTTGGTCTTCCGGCGAGCGGGCTTTTCACCCGCTTTATCGTTACTTATGTCAGCATTCGCACTTCTGATACCTCCAGCAACCCTCACAGGCCACCTTCAACGGCTTACAGAACGCTCCCCTACCCAACAACGCTAAGCGTCGCTGCCGCAGCTTCGGTGCATGGTTTAGCCCCGTTACATCTTCCGCGCAGGCCGACTCGACCAGTGAGCTATTACGCTTTCTTTAAATGATGGCTGCTTCTAAGCCAACATCCTGGCTGTCTATGCCTTCCCACATCGTTTCCCACTTAACCATGACTTTGGGACCTTAGCTGGCGGTCTGGGTTGTTTCCCTCTTCACGACGGACGTTAGCACCCGCCGTGTGTCTCCCGTGATAACATTCTTCGGTATTCGGAGTTTGCATCGGTTTGGTAAGCCGGGATGGCCCCCTAGCCGAAACAGTGCTCTACCCCGAAGATGAGTTCACGAGGCGCTACCTAAATAGCTTTCGGGGAGAACCAGCTATCTCCCGGTTTGATTGGCCTTTCACCCCCAGCCACAAGTCATCCGCTAATTTTTCAACATTAGTCGGTTCGGTCCTCCAGTTAGTGTTACCCAACCTTCAACCTGCCCATGGCTAGATCACCGGGTTTCGGGTCTATACCTTGCAACTAATCGCCCAGTTAAGACTCGGTTTCCCTACGGCTCCCCTATACGGTTAACCTTGCTACAAAATATAAGTCGCTGACCCATTATACAAAAGGTACGCAGTCACACCACGAAGGTGCTCCCACTGCTTGTACGTACACGGTTTCAGGTTCTATTTCACTCCCCTCGCCGGGGTTCTTTTCGCCTTTCCCTCACGGTACTGGTTCACTATCGGTCAGTCAGGAGTATTTAGCCTTGGAGGATGGTCCCCCATATTCAGACAGGATGTCACGTGTCCCGCCCTACTCATCGAACTCACGACCTGTGCATTTTAGTGTACGGGGCTATCACCCTTTGCTGCGCGACTTTCCAGACGCTTCCACTAACACACAAGCCGATTCAGGTTCTGGGCTCCTCCCCGTTCGCTCGCCGCTACTGGGGAATCTCGGTTGATTTCTTTCCTCGGGGTACTTAGATGTTTCAGTTCCCCCGGTTCGCCTCATGCCACTATGTATTCATGACATGATAGTGTGTCGAAACACACTGGGTTTCCCCATTCGGGTATCGCCGGTTATAACGGTTCATATCACCTTACCGACGCTTTTCGCAGATTAGCACGCCCTTCATCGCCTCTGACTGCCTAGGCATCCACCGTGTACGCTTAGTCACTTAACCTCACAACCCGAAGATGTTTCCATCGTTCGCGCTGCAAACATTTGAGAGACTCTATGACAGGTTACTCTTTATCCCAGTACATCTACGGAGGGACAAATTTCAGCCGTCATGTTTCAATTTTCAGCTTGTTCCAGATTGTTAAAGAGCAATATCTTAAACATGACTCGAAAGTCATCTTTAAGATATGGTGTATCGTCAGATACTGAGGACCGCCGCTTTCACCGGGTGGGTCGGAAGCTTGGCGTCCCCTAGGGGATTCGAACCCCTGTTACCGCCGTGAAAGGGCGGTGTCCTAGGCCTCTAGACGAAGGGGACACGACACCGTACTTTTATGACGCTTTTGCTCGTTACTTTTCATCAGACAATCTGTGTGAGCACGCCACTCGAACTAATATCTTTAGGTAAGGAGGTGATCCAACCGCAGGTTCCCCTACGGTTACCTTGTTACGACTTCACCCCAGTCATGAATCACAAAGTGGTAAGCGCCCTCCCGAAGGTTAAGCTACCTACTTCTTTTGCAACCCACTCCCATGGTGTGACGGGCGGTGTGTACAAGGCCCGGGAACGTATTCACCGTAGCATTCTGATCTACGATTACTAGCGATTCCGACTTCATGGAGTCGAGTTGCAGACTCCAATCCGGACTACGACATACTTTATGAGGTCCGCTTGCTCTCGCGAGGTCGCTTCTCTTTGTATATGCCATTGTAGCACGTGTGTAGCCCTACTCGTAAGGGCCATGATGACTTGACGTCATCCCCACCTTCCTCCAGTTTATCACTGGCAGTCTCCTTTGAGTTCCCGGCCGAACCGCTGGCAACAAAGGATAAGGGTTGCGCTCGTTGCGGGACTTAACCCAACATTTCACAACACGAGCTGACGACAGCCATGCAGCACCTGTCTCAGAGTTCCCGAAGGCACCAATCCATCTCTGGAAAGTTCTCTGGATGTCAAGAGTAGGTAAGGTTCTTCGCGTTGCATCGAATTAAACCACATGCTCCACCGCTTGTGCGGGCCCCCGTCAATTCATTTGAGTTTTAACCTTGCGGCCGTACTCCCCAGGCGGTCGATTTAACGCGTTAGCTCCGGAAGCCACGCCTCAAGGGCACAACCTCCAAATCGACATCGTTTACAGCGTGGACTACCAGGGTATCTAATCCTGTTTGCTCCCACGCTTTCGCACCTGAGCGTCAGTCTTCGTCCAGGGGGCCGCCTTCGCCACCGGTATTCCTCCAGATCTCTACGCATTTCACCGCTACACCTGGAATTCTACCCCCTCTACGAGACTCTAGCTTGCCAGTTTCAAATGCAGTTCCCAGGTTGAGCCCGGGGATTTCACATCTGACTTAACAAACCGCCTGCGTGCGCTTTACGCCCAGTAATTCCGATTAACGCTTGCACCCTCCGTATTACCGCGGCTGCTGGCACGGAGTTAGCCGGTGCTTCTTCTGCGAGTAACGTCAATTGATGAGCGTATTAGGCTCACCACCTTCCTCCTCGCTGAAAGTGCTTTACAACCCGAAGGCCTTCTTCACACACGCGGCATGGCTGCATCAGGCTTGCGCCCATTGTGCAATATTCCCCACTGCTGCCTCCCGTAGGAGTCTGGACCGTGTCTCAGTTCCAGTGTGGCTGGTCATCCTCTCAGACCAGCTAGGGATCGTCGCCTAGGTGAGCCATTACCCCACCTACTAGCTAATCCCATCTGGGCACATCTGATGGCAAGAGGCCCGAAGGTCCCCCTCTTTGGTCTTGCGACGTTATGCGGTATTAGCTACCGTTTCCAGTAGTTATCCCCCTCCATCAGGCAGTTTCCCAGACATTACTCACCCGTCCGCCGCTCGTCACCCAGGGAGCAAGCTCCCCCGTGCTACCGCTCGACTTGCATGTGTTAAGCCTGCCGCCAGCGTTCAATCTGAGCCATGATCAAACTCTTCAATTTAAAGCTTGATTTGCTTCCACTCGAGAAGCGATGCTCAAAGATTTACTGCATGAATTTTACTTCAGTTAGTCACTCTTCAAGACTTAATATTTTTTTTGCATCCAAAGATGCTGGATATCGTCTTGTGGAGTGCCCACACAGATTGTCTGATAAATTGTTAAAGAGCAGTGCCGAGAAACTCATCGGCGCGGGCTGCGTATATTACGCTTTTCGCCCTGAGAGTCAAGCGTTTATTTCGCTTTCCTCTCGCTGACCCGGCGGCTTGTCAGTCGTTGTTCCCGGTCAGTGGAGGCGCATTATAGGGAGTTCTCGGCGGGCCGCAACCCCTAAATGCAAAAAACTTTTCAAGCGCTCAAATAACCACCAAAAACGCCTTTTTAGGATATTTATTAGTCAAAAAATACCGGTTTTAGCGCAGCTATAGCGACAAACACCGTAAATATGAACAATCAAAGATAAAGAAAAGGGAGCGGTTGCCCGCTCCCTTTCATCTTCATTACGCTTGATTGGCGTTATTGGCGTGCAACGATATGGTCGTTTTCCACATCCAGCGTCACCAGCTTGCCGGGGATCAGCTTGCCGGACAGGATTTGCTGCGCCAGCGGGTTCTCGATCTCCTGCTGAATAGCGCGTTTCAACGGACGCGCACCATACACAGGGTCGTAACCGGTTTTGCTCAACAGCGCCAGGGCCGGTTCGGTCATGGTCACTTCGTAACCGCGCTCTTCCAAACGCTTGTACAGACGCGACAGCTGAATCTTGGCGATTGCAGCAATGTGTTTCTCGCCCAGCGGATGGAACACCACCACTTCGTCGATACGGTTGATGAACTCCGGACGGAAGTGGTGACTCACCATCTCCATCACCGACTCTTTCATCTGTGCATAGTTCATCTGACCGAAATGCTCCTGGATCAGATCGGAGCCCAGGTTGGACGTCATGATCACCACGGTATTGCGGAAATCAACGGTACGGCCTTGACCGTCGGTCAGTCGGCCGTCATCCAGCACCTGCAACAGAATATTGAAGACGTCCGGGTGCGCTTTCTCGACTTCATCCAGCAGGATCACCGAGTAAGGCCGGCGGCGCACGGCCTCCGTGAGGTAACCGCCCTCTTCATAGCCGACATAACCCGGAGGCGCGCCGACCAGACGAGAAACGGAGTGTTTCTCCATAAACTCGGACATATCGATACGCACCATGGCGTCGTCGCTGTCGAACAGGAACGAAGCCAACGCCTTGCAGAGCTCGGTTTTCCCCACCCCGGTAGGGCCGAGGAACAGGAACGAGCCGATCGGCCGGTTAGGATCGGACAACCCGGCGCGGCTACGGCGGATAGCATTAGAAACCGCGCTGACCGCTTCGTCCTGGCCGATAACCCGCGAATGCAGCTCTTGCTCCAGACGCAGCAGTTTGTCACGCTCTCCTTCCAGCATTCTGGCAACCGGGATCCCAGTCGCACGCGCCAGCACTTCAGCAATCTCCGCATCGGTCACCCGGTTGCGCAGCAGCTTCATGCTCTTGCCTTCGGCCTGCGTGGCGGCGGCGAGCTGTTTCTCCAACTCAGGGATTTTGCCGTACTGCAATTCCGACATCCGCCCCAGATCGCCGACGCGGCGCGCCTGCTCCAGGGTGATTTTGGCCTGCTCGAGTTCGGCCTTGATGTTTTGGGTGCCGGAGAGCGAGGCTTTTTCCGCTTTCCACTCTTCTTCCAGCTCCGAATATTCACGCTCTTTCTGTCCCAGCTCATCGCTGAGCATTTCCAGGCGTTTCTTGCTGGCGTCGTCAGACTCTTTATTCAACGCCTGTTGTTCCAGCTTCAACTGAATGATGCGACGTTCAAGCCTGTCGAGCGATTCCGGCTTGGAATCCATCTGCATACGGATGCTGGACGCCGCTTCGTCGATCAGATCGATAGCCTTGTCCGGCAATTGACGATCGGCGATATAACGGTGCGAAAGCGTTGCCGCCGCCACGATGGCCGGGTCAGTAATCTGCACGTGATGGTGCAGCTCGTAACGTTCTTTCAAGCCGCGCAAGATAGCGATGGTGTCTTCCACGCTCGGCTCCGCCACATACACTTTCTGGAAACGACGTTCGAGCGCCGCATCCTTCTCTATATACTGACGATATTCATCGAGCGTAGTCGCGCCGACGCAGTGCAGCTCGCCGCGCGCCAACGCCGGTTTGAGCATGTTGCCCGCATCCATCGCGCCATCCGCCTTACCGGCGCCGACCATGGTATGCAGTTCGTCGATAAACAGGATAACGCTGCCTTCCTGCTTGGCCAGATCATTGAGCACGCCTTTCAGGCGCTCTTCAAACTCGCCGCGGTACTTGGCGCCGGCGATTAAAGCGCCCATATCGAGGGACAATACGCGCTTGTGCTTCAGCCCCTCCGGCACTTCGCCGTTGATGATGCGCTGCGCCAGACCTTCGACGATGGCGGTTTTACCCACACCAGGTTCACCGATCAGCACCGGGTTGTTTTTGGTGCGGCGCTGCAGCACCTGAATGGTGCGACGGATCTCTTCGTCACGGCCGATCACCGGGTCCAGTTTGCCCTGTTCGGCGCGCTCGGTCAGATCGATCGTATATTTCTTCAATGCTTGCCGTTGGTCTTCGGCGCCTTGGTCTTCCACGCTGTCACCGCCTCTCATTTGTTCAATGGCTTTGCTGATTTTGTCGGCCGTTGCGCCGGCCGCTTTCAACAAGTCGGTCAACGAGCCGCGGTCTTCCAGCACCGCAAGCACAAACAGCTCGGAAGAAATGAATTTGTCCGCGCGCTTCTGCGCCAGCTTGTCGCACAGGTTCAAAACGCGCACCAGCTCGTGGGACGGTTGAACGTCGCCACCGGTGCCTTCTACCTGCGGTAAACGAGACAGCGCCTGTTCGATTTCGGTGCGCACGCGCCCGGCATCGATACCTGCGGAAGTTAATAGTGGACGAACCGTGCCCCCTTCCTGATTGAGCAGGGCGCTCATCAGATGTAGCGGTTCAATAAACTGGTTGTCGTGCCCAAGGGCTAGTGACTGGGCATCGGCGAGGGCAAGCTGGAATTTGTTGGTAAGACGATCCAGACGCATAACACCTCCAAGATGGGTCGAAATTGCTACTGGAGATTAAATGAGGTCATCCCTCAAATTTTCAAGGTTATCTCGACGCTAAATTTTCGGTACAACGCCATGCGTCGTTGGATCGTCCTAATTCAATAGGTTATATCAGCCAGATTAAACTTGCCAGACGTCCGGTTATTCCATCGCGTCGATAGGAGAAAAAATGACTCTTTTCGTTAACCGTGCAGTGGTCGCCGCCATAGATGGCCTGCACGCCTGCCCGCAACAAACGTTGGCGCGCCAGTAAGTAAATATTAGCCAAAAACTTATCGCCGTGCGGCATAAACGCCGCCGCGGCTTCGGCGTCTTCCGCGATAAAGGCGGCACGCACCTCCGGCCCGACTTCAAACTGCTGCGGGCCGATCGCCGGCCCCAGCCAGGCACGGATCTGGCCCGGTGTGGCGCTGAACGCCGCCACGGTTTGCTCCAGCACGCCGTGGCACAACCCGCGCCAGCCGGCGTGGGCGGCCGCCACTTCGTCGCCGTTCTGCGAGCAGAACAACACCGGCAGGCAATCCGCCGTCATCACGGCACACACCTGCCCTGGCACGTTGCTGTACACCGCATCCGCCCGCAGATCGGCGGGCGCTTGCCCCGTCAACGTCACCACGCGGGTGCCGTGCACCTGCTCGAGCCACACCGGCATCTGCGGCAAACCGGCGACGGTAACCAACCGTTCCCGATTGCGCTTCACCGCTTGCTCCTCGTCACCGACGTGGGCGCCGAGATTCAGCGAATCATAAGGCGGCAGGCTGATGCCGCCGCCGCGCGTGGTGCTGCAGGCCTTAACGCCGGGAGGCAACGGCCAGTCGGGCAGAATGAGCGAATTCATTACCAGTCCATCTGATCTTTGAATTCTTCGGTATCCGCCTTCAGCGCGTTGATCAAATCGACCATGTCCTGCGGCAGCGGCGCATGCCACTCCATCTGGATACCGCTGATCGGATGATACAAACGCAGCATGGTGGCGTGCAGCGCCTGGCGGTCAAAGCCGCGCAGCGTGTTGATGAAGGCTTCCGAAGCGCCTTTCGGCGGACGTGGACGGCCGCCGTACAGCGGATCGCCCACCAGCGGATGGCTGATGTAAGCCATGTGTACGCGGATCTGGTGAGTACGGCCGGTTTCCAGGCGCAGACGCAGGCGGGTGTGCGCACGGAAGTGTTCCATAATGCGGTAATGCGTCACCGCCGGTTTACCCATCGGGTGCACCGCCATGTGGGTGCGCTTGGTGGAATGGCGCGCGATAGGCTCTTCTACCGTGCCGCCGGCGGTCATGGTGCCGATCGCCACTGCTTCGTATTCACGGGTGATTTCACGCGCCTGCAGCGCTTCCACCAGCCGGGTTTGCGCCGGCACGGTTTTCGCCACCACCATCAGGCCGGTGGTGTCTTTATCCAAACGGTGCACGATGCCGGCGCGCGGCACGTCGGCGATTTCCGGGTAATGATGCAGCAGCGCATTGAGCACCGTGCCATCCGGGTTACCGGCGCCAGGGTGCACCACCAGATCGCGCGGCTTGTTGATCACCAGGATGTCGCTGTCTTCATAAACGATATCCAGCGCGATATCCTGCGGCTCCCAACGCGCCTCTTCTTCAATCTGTGCATCGATGGCGACTGTCTCTCCGCCCAGCACCTTCTCTTTCGGTTTGTTTGACGTTTTGCCATCGACCTTCACCCGATCGCCCAGGATCCACTCTTTTATGCGAGATCGTGAATAATCAGGGAACAATTCGGCCAAAGCCTGATCTAAACGTTGTCCGAGTTGAGATTCGGCCACCGTTGCGGTGAGTTGTACTTGTTGTGCCATATGCAGCTTCTTCGTTAACGTTGGGTTTTCACGGCGATGCCGTTTAATATAATGTGCTATTGTACCTGGTCTTTGTCGGGAGCTTAACGGACAGTCTCCCGGAATAACACCCTGAGGATAATCAAAACGTCATGACGCGTATGAAATATCTGGTGGCGGCAGCCACGTTGAGCCTGGCGCTGGCAGGTTGCTCCACATCCAAGGATGCGGTTCCCGACAACCCACCTTCGGAAATCTATGCTACCGCGCAGCAAAAACTGCAGGACGGTAACTTCAAGGGCGCGATTACGCAACTCGAAGCGTTAGATAACCGCTATCCTTTCGGGCCGTATTCCCAGCAGGTCCAGCTGGATTTGATTTACGCCTACTATAAGGCTGCCGACTTGCCGATGGCTCAGGCATCCATCGATCGCTTCATGCGCCTGAACCCGACGCATCCGAACATCGATTACGTGATGTACATGCGCGGTCTGACCGACATGGCGCTCGATGACAGCGCACTGCAGGGCTTCTTCGGGGTTGACCGTTCGGATCGCGATCCTCAGCACGCTCGCGCTGCGTTCCGCGACTTCAGCCAGTTGATTCAACAATACCCGAACAGCCAATACGCGACCGACGCCAACAAGCGTTTGGTGTATCTGAAAGACCGCTTGGCCAAGTATGAGCTTTCGGTGGCGGAATACTACACTAAACGCGGTGCTTACGTCGCGGTCGTTAATCGCGCCGAGCAGATGTTGCGTGAATTCCCGGATACCAAAGCGACGCACGACGTGTTGCCGCTGATGGAAAATGCCTACAAGCAGCTGCAGCTGAACGGCCAGGCTGACAAAGTGGCCAAAGTGATCGCTGCCAACCCGCAATAACCGCGCGTCGGCAACGACAGAAAAACAAAACGGCAGCCTCGGCTGCCGTTTTCATTGGCGTGGACCGGTTTTTTACTGGAAAAATACACAAGTAAAAACACGGTGTTAGCTAGTGCTCCTCACCGGTCAACTCATCGATAATGCGCCATCCGGCGGCAACTCTCAAGCATTAGATAACAAATTCAAATGCTGAATCACAGATTGAACTAACTTTGCAAAAAGTGACAAAAAATCGTGATTTACATCACGCATTTAAACAAAAAGCGGGGTATGCTGGATTCACCAAGACGGAAAGACAGAGAGGTAAGTTATATGACATTGAACATTACCAGCAAACAAATGGATATCACTCCCGCAATCCGCAATCACGTCGAAGACCGTCTCACCAAACTGGAAAAATGGCAGACCCAGCTGATAAACCCGCATATCGTCTTATCCAAAGAACCGCAGGGGTTTGTCGCCGACGCTACCATTACCACGCCTAACGGCCCGCTGGTCGCCAGCGCCAAACATGAAGACATGTATACCGCCGTTAACGAGCTGATCGCCAAGCTGGAGCGGCAGCTGAACAAGGTGCAGCACAAAGGCGAAGCGCGCCGCTGCAATGCCAGCATGAAAGACATCGTGCCGGAAGTCACGCAAGAGCAAGAATAACCGTCCGACTGCGATTGCCGCATCAAACGCGCCCGAGGGCGCGTTTTTTGTCGGGTATTTTTGTTGACGGGTTAAAAGCCAACGGTTACTTTAAAACCTGTTTACATCAACCTTAGGTAGACCATGCCACGTACACCGTTTTTCTTCGCATTCTTTTTTACCTTCCCCTGACTGGGAGGCGTTTCGTCGTGTGAGAAAGAATGCGAAGACGAACAACAAGGCCTCCTGGAAACAGGGGGCTTTTTTTATGGCTGTTATACAACGAATAAGAACTGAAGGCGGAAGCTGATTATGACTGACAACCCGTTATTGGTGCTGCGCGAGCGCATCAGCGCACTGGACTTGAAACTGTTGGCCCTGCTGGCGGAACGCCGTGAGCTGGCGATCGAAGTCGGCAAGACCAAACTGCACTCTCACCGCCCGATCCGCGACAAAGAGCGCGAACGCGATCTGCTGGATGCGCTGATCGCAGCCGCCAAGCCTTACGACCTGGACGGTTTTTACGTCACCCGCCTGTTCCAACTGATCATCGAAGACTCCGTCCTGACCCAGCAGGCGCTGCTGCAGCACCAGCTCAACCCCGTCAGCCAACACTCCGCCCGCATCGCCTTCCTCGGCCCGAAGGGCTCTTATTCACATCTGGCGGCGCGACAATACGCCGCACGCCATTTCGATCAGTTGATCGAATGTGGCTGCCAGAAGTTTCAGGATATCTTCGCCCAGGTGGAAACCGGCCAGGCGGACTACGCGATTCTGCCGATCGAAAACACCAGTTCCGGCTCGATTAATGAGGTGTACGACCTGCTGCAACACACCAGCCTGTCGATCGTTGGCGAACTGACCAACCCGATCAACCATTGCGTTCTGGTGGCCAGCGACAGTGATTTGAGCCAAATTGAAACCGTCTACAGCCACCCGCAGCCGTTCCAACAGTGCAGCCAGTTCCTGAACCGCTTCCCGCACTGGAAAATCGAATACACCGAAAGCACCGCCGCCGCGATGGAGAAAGTCGCCAAGCTGAATTCACCGAAGGTGGCGGCGCTGGGCAGCGAAGCCGGCGGCGCGCTGTACGGGCTTCAGGTGCTTGAACACAACCTCGCCAATCAACAGCAGAACATCACCCGCTTTATCGTCCTGGCGCGTAAAGCGATCGACGTCTCCGAACAGGTGCCGGCCAAAACCACGCTGATCATGGCGACTGGCCAGCAATCCGGCGCGCTGGTCGAAGCGCTGCTGGTACTGCGCGACAACGGCATCATCATGACCAAACTGGAGTCACGCCCGATCAACGGCAATCCGTGGGAAGAGATGTTTTATATCGATGTGCAGGCCAATCTGCGTGCCGACGCGATGCAAAAAGCGCTGCGCGATTTGACACCAATCACCCGCTCGCTGAAGGTACTGGGCTGTTACCCCAGCGACACCGTAGTGCCGGTCAACCCATCCTGAAACCATAAAAAAGGGTTCGGCCAAGCCGAACCCTTTACGTTTTATCGTCCGCGTTTTACTGCCGGCTGTCGTTAGCCTGCCGCAACAGCGTGCGGCTCTCCACCAGGAAGCGCTGGGCGTAATCGCCGAACCAGTGCTCAACCTTACGGAAACTGTCGATAAACGCCTGTTTGTCGCCATGCTCTAACAGCTTTATCGCCTCGCCAAAGCGCTGGTAGTAGCGTTTGATTAACGCCACGTTCTCCTCCGACGACATAATGATGTCGGCATACAGCTGCGGATCCTGCGCGAACAGGCGGCCGACCATCGCCAACTCCAGCCGATAAATCGGCGAGGAGAGCGCCAGCAGCTGCTCCAGCTGCACGTTCTCTTCCGCCAGGTGTAACCCGTAGGCGAAGGTGGCGAAATGCCGCAGAGCCTGAATAAACGCCATGTTCTGATCGTGTTCGACCGCACTGATGCGATGCAGCCGCGCCCCCCACACCTGCAGCTGTTCAAGCAACCACTGATAAGCCTCCGGCTGACGGCCGTCGCAGTAGACCACTACCTGCTTCGCCACGCTGCCCACGTCCGGGCCGAACATCGGGTGCAGCCCCACTACCGGGCCGCTGTGCGCCGCCAACATCGCATGCAGAGGACGATTCTTCACCGACGCCAGATCCACCAGAATGCAGTCGTCGGGCAATGGCGGCAGGCGGCTTATCACCTGCTCTGTCACATGGATCGGCACGCTGACGATCACCATGCCGGCGTCTGCCAACAGCTGTTCCGCCTGCGGCCAATCTTCCTGATCCAATACCCTGACCTGATAACCCGACAGCGTCAGCAGACGGTTGAACAGCCGGCCCATTTGGCCGTTGCCGCCGATAATGACGATCGGCCGCAGCTGCGGACACAGGGTTTTAAAGCCTTTATCGTTCTCGCTGACGTACGATTCACGCATCACGCGGCGCAAGACGTCCTCGATCAAATCCGGCGGCACGCCGAGGTTTTCCGCCTCTTGACGGCGCGAGGCCAGCATCGCCGCCTCGCGCTCCGGCACATAAACCGGCAAACCGTGGCGGCTTTTCACCTCCCCCACTTCCGCTACCAAATGCAGGCGCTTTGCCAGCAGATCCAGTAACGCTTTATCCACCTCGTCGATTTGATCGCGCAACGCGGTCAGTTCTGCCACCATAACTTACTTTTCTCCCGTGCGTGCCGTCAGCGCAGCGCCGAGTTCCTGATGCATATGACGCAGCAGCGTTTCCGTGCACTCCCAGTCGATGCAGGCGTCGGTGACGGACACACCGTAACGCATGTCTGCACGCGGCTGTTCGGAAGACTGATTGCCCTCATGCAGATGGCTCTCCAGCATAATGCCGGTAATCGAGCGGTTGCCTGCTTTGATCTGCTCCACCACGGACTCGGCCACCGCCGGCTGACGGCGATAGTCTTTATTTGAGTTGCCATGGCTGCAATCTATCATCAAGGATGGATGGAGTCCCGCCTCGAGCATCTGTTTTTCACAGGCCGCAACGTGCTCGGCGCTGTAGTTCGGGGTTTTACCGCCGCGCAGGATCACATGCCCGTCCGGGTTGCCCTGAGTCTGCAGCAGGCAAACCTGACCCGCCTGGTTGATGCCGACAAAGCGGTGCGGCATGGCGGCGGCGCGCATGGCGTTGATGGCGGTGCCCAAACTGCCGTCAGTGCCATTTTTGAAGCCGACCGGCATCGACAGGCCCGAAGCCATTTCGCGGTGGGTCTGCGATTCGGTGGTGCGTGCGCCGATCGCCGACCAGCTGAATAAGTCCCCCAGGTACTGCGGACTGTTCGGATCCAACGCTTCGGTAGCCAACGGCAAGCCCATGCCCACCAGATCCAGCAACAGGCGACGCGCGATATGCAAGCCTGCTTCAACGTCAAACGAACCGTCCATGTACGGATCGTTGATCAAACCTTTCCAGCCGACAGTGGTTCTGGGTTTTTCAAAATAGACGCGCATAACGATATACAGCTGATCGCTCAAGTCAGCCGCCAGGGTTTTTAAACGACGGGCGTAGTCCAGCGCCGCATCCGGATCGTGGATCGAACAAGGCCCGCACACCACCAACAGGCGATGATCGCGCCCCTGCAAAATGTTGGCGATGGTGTTACGCGCGGTGGCGATTTCATTTTCGTCGTCGGCGCTAAGCGGGAACTGGTTCTTCAGCTCCTCCGGGGTGATGAGAACCTGTTCTGCACTAATGTGTACGTTATTGAGCGCGTCTTTTTGCATGATGCTATTCCTGTCGTTTGGCGTTATGCGTTGAAATGGAACATTGAGCGTTACAGGGCTCTACCTTATCATGCAATGTAAAGTTTTCAATCCAATTTCCGTAAATAAAAAATTACCGTAACTTTTCCCGTGTAAACGCCTTTAAACAACCGCTGCCAAAAACATAAAAATAACAATAAATATAATAAGTTAATTAAAACAAGCATCATCACTTCATCGGTGAATGCCATTCGGGCAAAAAACCACTTAATGTAAAATAAATTGTACACTTAATTTTACATGAAAGGCACACCACCCGCCTGAGTGCCCAAAAACGGACAAAGGTCGCCCCCCGCCGAAATCAGCACGAAATGCTGCTGAAAGCGATGAGTTTAAGTAGAAGAAAAGCGAATAAATGAGGGATAAAATTTAAAAACTTAAGCTAATGGCGGCTATTTTTGTCGCCGAAATGAACCGATATAATGTGACCGACATCAACAATAACTCCCCTTAACTACTGGATCCAAAATGCTCTCTTCTCGCGCTCGTCGCGCTTTTCCGCTGTATATTTGCTGCTTAACGACTTTCACCAGTGTTTCAGCCCTCGCCGACAATACGCTTTTCACCGCGATGGACGATCCTGCCACCGCCAAGAAACCGTTCGAAGGCAACGTACAGGCGGGCTACAACGCCCAATCCGGCAATTCGCAGAGCTCCACCCTGCTGGCCAATACCAACATGACCTGGTTCAATACCGACGCGGCATATAGCCTGTGGGGGGCGGCCAACAACACCACCTCCTCCAACGTGCGCTCGTCCGAAAAGTACCAGGCCGGTGGCCGTACACGTTATAACCTGACCGATCGCAACTACCTGTTTGGCCAAGCCAGCTGGCTGAGCGACCGTTTCAACGGTTATGACTCACGCTCCACGCTGACCGGCGGTTACGGCCGTCAAATCCTCAACGGGCCGCTCAGCGACCTGCGGGTGGAATTCGGTCCCGGCGTACGGCATGACGAATACCACGGCGGCGGCCGTTCGACGAAAGGGCTGGCCTACGGTGCGGCCAACTATTCCTATCAGCTGACCGACAACACCAAGTTCATTCAGGGCGTTTCCGCGCTGGCGAACGAGGAAACCACGCTGAACTCGGAAAGCGCGTTGAACGTGGCGATCAACGATCGCTTCTCACTGCGCGTGGCCTACACCGTGACCTACAACAGCAAACCGCCGGCCTCAGCGCCGAAGAGCACCGATACCACCACTTCGGTCACGCTGGTCTACGGCCTGTAACCTCCCCCCAGACTCTCTCGAAGCCCATCATCGATGGGCTTTTTTTATGCCTGCAGCCCTCTCTTGCACAATCTGCTAAAAATATTCATCACACCCATTGACGACTTTAGCAAATAGCTTAATACTGTATGCATATACAGTAATTATCATATAGCCTTGGGGTATGCTGGATTTCGATAGCGAGTGGTCAGCAACGCATCGATAGCCCCAGTTCCGAGAGGCTGTAAACAAAGCGAGCATAAGCTATGGAGAAAATCACCTCATTCATCACCTACGCCATGGCGCTGTTTCTCGCCTGGCTCGGCAGACTCTCTCCGCAGGATATTGCCTTTTTAGTCGGTGCGGCGGTAGGAATCGGCACGTTTCTGGTGAACTGGTACTACCGGCGTAAAAGCCTGCAGATCTTGAAGGCCATCGAGCGCAATGCGGCATCACGGAGGAAAATTTACGATGAGTGCAATCGTTAAGCGCTGCAGCGTCGCCGCCGTTTTGGCCATCGCCGTGCTGTTGCCGTCATTTGGCGAGCTGCAAACCTCAGAAGCCGGCCTTAGGCTGATCGCCGATCTCGAAGGTTGCCGCCTGTCGCCTTACCAGTGCAGCGCCGGTGTGTGGACACAGGGCATTGGGCACACTGCCGGCGTCATCCCGGGCCAGGCAATCGATGAACGGAAAGCCGCGGTTAATTTGGTAGACGATGTTCGCCGCACCGAGCGCGGCATGGCCGCCTGCCTGCCGCAAACGCTCTCACAAGAAACCTATGACGCGGTGATCGCCTTCGCCTTCAACGTGGGCATCAGCGCCGCCTGCCACTCCACGCTGGTCACGCTGCTGCAGCAGCGCCAGTGGCAACAGGCTTGCGATCAGTTGCCGCGTTGGGTTTACGTAAACGGAAAGAAAAACAAGGGGCTGGAACAGCGACGCGCCACGGAACGCGCACTGTGCTTGCAAGGCATTGCCTCATCATGACGGGCTCGCTCGCCTAAGTGGTGTGGTGATGCCACAACAATTTCACTTAATTTGTTCAAGGGGGTTCTTATGATGCACTGTCCACTATGCGGTCACGTGGCCCACACTCGCTCCAGTCGCTATCTGAGTGAGTCGACCAAAGAGCGTTACCATCAATGCCGCAACATCAACTGCAGCTGCACGTTCGCCACGCACGAATCCGTTGCACGGGTAATCGTTAAGCCTGGCGATGATATTGTGCCGGCGCAGCCGCACCCGCCAGAGAATCAGCATAAACAAAGCGCCGCCGCGCTGTAATGCAAAAAGCCTGCTGATGCAGGCTTTTTAATGTTGCTACAACGTGGCCAACTCTCGCAAATGCAACTCGGCTCGATTTTCAGATAAAAAAAGGGGTTGGCATAAGCCAACCCCTGATAACTATTAACTTTTGGATGCAGCGTTAGCCAACGCGGTTCAGACGCTCTTTGATACGAGCAGCCTTACCAGTACGCTCACGCAGGTAGTACAGTTTAGCTTTACGAACGGCACCACGACGTTTAACAGTAATGCTGTCGATTACTGGGGAGTGAGTCTGGAATACGCGCTCAACACCTTCGCCGTTGGAAATCTTACGAACAGTGAATGCAGAGTGCAGACCGCGGTTACGGATAGCGATAACCACGCCCTCGAATGCCTGCAGACGTTTTTTGCTACCTTCAACGACCCATACCTTCACTTCCACGGAATCACCCGGACGGAATGCAGGTACGTCTTGTTTCATCTGCTCTTGTTCAAGTTGCTTAATAATGTTGCTCATAATATGTCTCTTACCCTAGGTAAACTGATATATCGGGCCCGTCTGATGTCAGACGTTTCCTTCATAGTCCTGTTGCCTGGCCTGATGTTCCCGTTGGAACTCAGCCAGCAACACCGCTTGCTCGTCAGTCAGAGCTAGGCTTTCTAGAAGTTCAGGTCTTCTAAGCCAGGTTCGGCCCAGCGACTGCTTTAAGCGCCAGCGACGTATCTCGGCATGGTTGCCCGACAGCAGAACCGACGGTACTTCCATCCCTTCCAACACCTCTGGGCGGGTATAGTGCGGGCAGTCCAGCAATCCATCGGCGAAGGAGTCTTCCTCCGCTGAGGCCTGATGGCCCAGCACACCCGGTATGAAACGGGCGACTGAATCAATCAGGGTCATCGCCGGCAGTTCCCCGCCGCTGAGAACGTAATCGCCGATTGACCATTCTTCGTCAATTTCGGTTTGGATTACGCGCTCGTCTATCCCTTCGTAACGGCCGCACACCAGAATCATCTTCTGATTGGCCGCCAGTTCGCACACGCCGGTTTGATCCAGCTTGCGCCCCTGAGGTGACAGATAAATCACCTTTGCTCCCTCGCCTGCCGCTGCTTTCGCCGCATGAATGGCTTCCCGTAAAGGTTGCACCATCATCAGCATTCCCGGGCCGCCGCCATAAGGGCGATCGTCCACGGTGCGATGCCGGTCGTAGGTGAAGTCGCGAGGACTCCAACACTGCACGCTCAGCAGGCCATTTTTTACTGCCCGGCCAGTCACCCCGTAATCGGTGATAGCGCGGAACATCTCAGGAAACAGGCTTACAATACCGATGAACACAAGCCAATCCCCTTACCGTTATTCCACTTGCTTCGACCGTTTGATCCGGGGGTCAAAAACCAGGATCCCAATCTGCCTCAATCACGCGGGCAGTGAGATCGACTTTCTTGATAACCTGCCCATGAAGAAACGGAATCAACCGCTCCTTCATGCCGAACGCATCTTTCAGGTTCGCTTTCACAACCATCACATCATTCGAGCCGGTTTCCATCATATCGATGACTTTACCCAGCTCATAGCCGGCGGTGGTGACTACCTGGCAGCCCATCAGGTCTTTCCAGTAGTAATCGTCACCCTCCAGCGGAGGAAGTTGCTCAGAATCCACCATAATCTCGCGATTAGTCAGCAGATTCGCCGCGTCCCGATCGTCAATGCCTTTGACCTTGATGATCAGATCCTGACTGTGGCGCTTCCAGTCTTCCAACTCGATATGCTGCCACTGACCCGCCTGCTGGATAAACCACGGCTGATAGTCAAAAATGCTTTCGGCGTTCTCGGTGGATGAAAACACTCTGAGCCAACCACGAATGCCGTAAGCGGACCCCATTTTACCGAGTACAATCGGCTGCTTAGGCGCTACCGGTTTGAGTTGCTTGCTCATTGCCACCACCGCGACAGATTAAGCTGCTTTCTTAGCGTCTTTGATCAGCGCGTGAACGCGATCAGAAACGGTTGCACCCAGACCAACCCAGTGCTCGATGCGGTCCAGGTCCAGACGCAGTGCTTCAGCCTGACCGGAAGCGATCGGGTTGAAGAAGCCTACGCGCTCGATGAAACGACCATCACGAGCGTTGCGGCTGTCGGTCACTACTACTTGATAGAACGGACGCTTTTTAGCGCCGCCACGTGCCAAACGAATTGTTACCATAACATCCTCTTTAGTTAATAAAACAGCCGGGCCCCATTGAGGGACGGGGCCCGGTTGCAATATAAAAAGCCCGAAAATTTTACTCATTTTGGCGCAAAAAGCAATCTAAAGCGTCGATCGCAGGGGACAACTTTTGCAGCCTGTCAAATTTCGGGCGGTTTTCACCGCGAACGGCGAATGCAGAAAGCGCCCGCACTCGGCGTGCGGAGGCTCATCAGCGGCCTGGGAAGCCCGGCGGCATCATGCCTTTCATGCCGCGCATCATCTTCGCCATACCGCCTTTCTTCATCTTCTTCATCATACGCTGCATTTCGTCGAACTGCTTAAGCAAGCGGTTGACGTCCTGCACCTGCATGCCGGCCCCCATCGCGATGCGGCGCTTGCGCGAGCCCTTGATGATTTCCGGTTTGGCGCGCTCTTTCAGCGTCATCGAATTGATGATCGCCTCCATGCGCACCAGCACTTTATCGTCCATCTGCGACTTGACGTTGTCCGGCAGCTGGCCGGCGCCCGGCAGCTTGCTCAGCATGTTGGCCATGCCGCCCATGTTGCGCATCTGCTTGAGCTGCTCCAGGAAGTCAGTCAGATCGAAACCGTCGCCCTTCTTCAGCTTGTTGGCCAGCTTCTCCGCCTGCTCGCGGTCGACCTTGCTTTCGATATCTTCGATCAGCGACAGCACGTCGCCCATGCCCAGGATGCGTGATGCCACACGATCCGGGTAGAACGGCTCCAGTGCTTCGGTCTTCTCGCCCACGCCGAGGAATTTGATCGGCTTGCCGGTAATATGACGGATGGACAGCGCGGCACCGCCGCGCGCATCGCCGTCGACCTTGGTCAGCACCACGCCGGTCAGCGGCAGCGCTTCGTTAAACGCCTTGGCGGTATTGGCGGCATCCTGGCCGGTCATGGCGTCGACCACGAACAGGGTTTCCACCGGCTTGATCGCCGCATGCACCTGTTTGATCTCGTCCATCATCGCTTCGTCAACGTGCAAACGGCCGGCGGTATCGACGATCAGTACGTCGTAGAACTTCAGCTTGGCCTGTTGCAGCGCGCGATTGACGATGTCGATCGGTTTTTCTTTGACGTCAGACGGGAAGAAGTCGATACCGACGCCTTCCGCCAGCGTTTCCAGCTGTTTGATCGCCGCCGGGCGATAAACGTCCGCGGAAACCACCAACACTTTCTTCTTCTGCTTTTCCTTCAGGAATTTGCCGAGCTTACCGACGCTGGTGGTTTTACCGGCGCCCTGCAGGCCCGCCATCAGCACCACCGCCGGCGGCTGGGCCGCCAGGTTTAGCTCGGTGTTCACTTCGCCCATCGCGGCGATCAGCTCGCCTTTGACGATCTTGACGAACTCCTGCCCCGGCGTCAGGCTCTTGTTGACTTCATGGCCGACCGCGCTCTCTTTGACGCGATTGATGAAGTCGCGCACCACCGGCAGCGCAACGTCCGCTTCCAGCAATGCCATGCGCACTTCACGCAGGGTTTCCTTGATATTTTCTTCGGTCAGCCGCCCGCGGCCGCTGATATTGCGCAACGTGCGCGACAGTCGATCGGTTAAATTTTCAAACATCGTCTCATGCTCAACGTGTAATGACAGGCCGCTCCGGCGACACAATTGCGCCGATGATAACACGAAGCGCGGCGGATCTCTGCCTCAGCGTTGGAGATAGGTTGGAGTGAAACGCGCGCAACGTTATACTGACACTCCAATTAACCACGCCGAAGCAAAATTAAACGCTATGCCAGTTTTCTCCATTGTGGCTTTGATGGCCTACCTGCTCAGCCTTGGACTGATCATTCCCAGCTTGTTGCGGAAGAACAGCGCATACCGTCGGCTTGCCCTCGTCTCGGCAGTGGTGGCGCTGATTTGTCACGCCATCGCGCTGCAGCAGCGCATCTTTGACGTCAGCGCCGGGCAGAATCTCAGCCTGCTGAACATTGGTTCCATCGTCAGCCTGATCATCTGCTCGGTGATGACCTTCGTCGCTTCGCGCGATCGCGGCTGGTTCCTGCTGCCAATCGTCTACAGCTTCGCGATGATCAACCTGGCCTTCGCCAGCTTTATGCCCGGCGAGTTCATCACTCACCTGGAAGCCAGCCCGGAACTGATGGTGCATATCGGCCTGGCGCTGTTCTCTTACGCCACCCTGATCATCGCCGCACTCTATGCCTTGCAGCTCGCCTGGCTCGACTACCTGTTGAAAAACAAGAGGCTGACCTTCAGCGCCGACATGCCGCCGCTGATGAGCATCGAGCGCAAGATGTTCCATATCACCCAGATTGGCGTGGTGCTGCTGACGCTCACCCTGTGCACCGGCCTGCTGTATATGGATAATCTGTTCAGCAAAGAGAACGTGCATAAAGCCGTGCTGTCGATCATGGCCTGGTTCGTGTATATCGTGCTGCTGTGGGGCCATTATCATGAGGGCTGGCGCGGCCGCCGCGTCGTCTGGTTCAGCTTCGCCGGCGCCTTCCTGCTGACGCTCGCCTACTTCGGCAGCCGTCTGATTCAGCAGGTAATGGTGCACTAAGCCAGCCCGGTTAATTCTCCCTCTCTATAAGGAATACTGCATTGGAGCATGTGTCGACGGGGACTCTCATCATTATCCTGGTGATCATGATCGTGGTCTCTGCTTACTTCTCCGCTTCCGAGACCGGCATGATGACGCTCAACCGTTATCGCCTGCGCCACCTGTCCAAACAGGGTAACCGTTCAGCACGTCGGGTGGAGAAGCTGCTGCAAAAACCGGATCGGCTGATCGGCCTGGTGCTGATCGGCAACAACCTGGTCAACATCCTCGCCTCGGCGCTGGCGACCATCGTCGGCATGCGGCTGTATGGCGATCTCGGCGTGGCGATCGCGACCGGCATACTGACCTTCGCCGTGCTGCTGTTCGCCGAAGTGCTGCCGAAGACCTTCGCCGCGCTCTATCCGGAACGCATTGCCTTCCCCAGCAGCGTCCTGCTGGCTCCATTACAAAAGGTGATGTTCCCGCTGGTCTGGCTGCTCAACGGTATCACCAGCCTGACCTTGCGCCTGTTCGGCATCCGCACCAACGTACGCATCAGCGACGCCGTCAGTAAGGATGAGCTGCGCACCATCGTGCGCGAATCCCAGTCGCAAATCTCTCGCCGCAATCAGGACATGCTGATCTCGGTGCTGGATCTGGAAAAAGTGACGGTTAACGACATCATGGTGCCGCGCACCGAGATCGTCGGCATTGACGTCAATGACGACTGGAAGTCGATCATGCGCCAGCTGACCCACTCGCCGCACGGTCGCATCGTGCTGTATCGCAGCTCGCTGGACGACGCGATCGGCATGCTGCGCGTGCGCGAAGCCTACCGCCTGATGACCGAGAAAAAAGAGTTCAACAAAGAGAACCTGCTGCGCGCCGCCGATGAGATCTACTTCGTGCCGGAAGGCACGCCGCTCAACGTGCAGCTGGTGAAGTTCCAGCGCAACAAAGAGAAGGTCGGTATCGTGGTCGACGAATACGGCGACATTCAGGGTCTGGTCACGGTAGAAGACATTCTCGAAGAGATCGTCGGCGACTTCACCACCTCGATGTCACCGACGCTGGCGGAAGAGGTCACGCCGCAGAGCGATGGCTCGGTCTTGATCGACGGCACCGCCAACGTGCGCGAGCTGAACAAGGCCTTCAACTGGACTCTGCCGGCCAACGAAGCGCGCACCGTCAACGGCATGCTGCTCGAAGAGCTGGAAGAGATCCCTGAAACCGGCACCCGGGTGCGTATCGGCCATTACGATATCGACATCCTCGACGTGCAGGGCAACATGATCAAACAGGTGCGGGTCACGCCGATCACCTCGCTGCAGTCCAGCGTCGGCCAGCACTGACCGCCGGCCTGAAAGTAAAAAAGACGCGAAATCGCGTCTTTTTTACTTTCTGCGGGAAACTCGCGGCTAGATATGCAGTTCCTGCAGCTTCTCTTTCGGCAGCGCCAGCTCGTCGTTGTGGTTAACCACCACGCCGTTATCCAGGATGTGCTTGGCGATCTCCTGCGCTTCTTCCAGCGAGTGCATATGGTAAGTGCCGCACTGGTATTCGTTCAGCTCAGGGATTTTGCGCTGGTCAGTCACTTTCAGCACATCGGCCATCGCCGCTTTCCACGCATCGGCTACGCGCTGCTCTTCCGGCACGCCGATCAGGCTCATGTAGAAACCGGTACGACAGCCCATCGGGGAGATGTCGATAATCTCCACGCCCTGGCCGTTCAGGTGGTCACGCATAAAGCCGGCGAACAGGTGCTCCAGCGTGTGAATGCCGCGCTCGGGCATCACTTCCAGGTTCGGGCGGCAAAAGCGCAGATCAAACACCGTAATGGTATCGCCATGAGGCGTTTTCATGGTTTTCGCAACGCGGACAGCCGGAGCTGCCATACGGGTATGATCGACGGTAAAGCTATCCAGCAATGGCATTTCGCTACCTCCTCGTAAAAGAGCATTTATTTCGAAACTTTTTTCCTAACCGGGAAACCTTTTCCAACCCTGCGAGTCTGAGTATGTGAAAGACGCGCATTTGTTATCATCATCCCTGTCATCAGAGATGCATATTTGGCCACATTGATGTGGCCTTTTCCTTTTTCAGCTTCCGCCGTTTTGCTTCAGGAACGCTTCAAAGCTTAGCGTATCATTGGCTTCTATGTCGCGTTGGCGCTGCCACGAGGCTTCCCGCTCTTTATCCAGCTCGGCTTCGTTCAGGATTTCCAAGGGCTCTTCCAGCAACGTCTGGCGATACTGCTCCGCCAGCTGCAAACCGACGCGCCCGGTGCCTTCCGCCTTCATCGCTTTCAGAATGCGCGCGGAGAAAGTCAACTCAGGATCGTCGAACGCGGCGACCAGCTCATCACACACCTGCTGGTATTGACGATTGCCGGCTTCGCCGTCCAACACTTCCGCCACCCGACGCAGATCGGCGAATAACGCCTTGCCCACTTTTTCGAGCGGTTCATGGCTGGCGCCACAGCCGATGCCGATGGTCTGACCCGGCTTGCGCCCTTCCAGGATCACTCGATTCCAGTTCTTGCGCGTGCACAGCAATTCATCGCTGCTCATCTCCGGCGCATCGGCCAGCGCGCACCACACCAGGAACAGATCCAGGAAACGTGCCTGCACCGCATCCACGCCGATCGGGGAGAACGGGTTGATGTCCAGCGAGCGCACTTCGATGTATTCGATGCCGCCGCGCAGCAGCGCGTCCGACGGCGTCTCGCCGCTTTTGGTCACACGCTTCGGCCGGATCGGCGCATACAGCTCGTTCTCGATTTGCAGCACGTTGCTGTTCAGCTGCAGGTAGCGATCGCCCTCTTTCACGCCCAGCTTGGCGAACTCTTCGGAAGGCGTAGCGATCGCCCGCTTCAGACCGGCTACATAGCTGTGCAGATCGTTGAAGGTGATGCCCAGATTGCTCTGCGACTTGTTGGTGTAACCCAGGTCGCTCAGACGCAGTGAGGTGGCGTACGGCAGGTAGCACATCCCCTGCTCGGTGCGCTCGAATGGCAGGCTGGTCTCGCGCCCTTTGAGGAACGAAGAACAAATGGCCGGCGACGCGCCGAACAAATACGGGATCACCCAGCCGAAACGGTAGTAGTTGCGGATCAGGCGGAAATACCCCGCCGAAATTTGCTCTTTACCGCTTTCTGCGTCCTGCACGCCGGCCCAGGCCTGCCAAAACTCCAGCGGCAGCGAGAAGTTGTAGTGCACGCCGGAAATGGTCTGCATCAGCGCGCCATAGCGATTCTTCAGCCCTTCACGGTACAGCGTCTTCATGCGGCCGATGTTCGACGAACCGAACTGAGCCAGCTCGATATCCTGCTCGGCTTCGATAAAGCACGGCATGCTGAGTGGCCACATACGCTCATCGCCGATATTGCGCGCCACGTAACGATGAATATCGCGCAGGAACGTCAGCAGGTGATCGATATTGTCATCAACCGGCGTAATGAACTCTAACAACGCTTCGGCGAAATCCGTGGTGATCCAGTGGTGCGTCAATGCCGCGCCCAACTTTTCCGGATGCCCGGTGGTCGCCAAGGTACCGTTCGGCGTGACCCGCAGCGTTTCACGCTCGATGCCGCGACGAATGCCTTTTAATGCCTGGGGATGGGCTTCCAACCAAGAAAGCGCCTGTGATACGTCCGGGATCAAATTGACCTCCCGCTTCTAAAAACAATAACTCGTAAGCATACTGAATCCGCACCCGAGAGAATATTGAGTTATATTCACTTGGTTACTGCCACCAGGCGATGCCCTGTACCGTTATCATAGCCAAAACGATGTAACGCAGCGCCTTTCCGATACACAGAAACAGCGCGACAGAGCCCCAGGGCATGCGCAGCCAACCTGCCAACACGCACAACAAATCGCCTACCACCGGCACCCAGCTGAGCAGCAGCGCAGCCGGGCCGAAGCGTTGCAACCACCCGAGCGCCGTAGCCAGCCCCCGCTGTGGTTTCAACGCCGGTAACAGGCGCCCGATAATGACATTGGTCAAGCCACCCAGCGTGTTGCCCAAGGTCGCGGCCAGCACCAGCAACTCCGGCGAGACGCGACTTTGGGTCAGCAAGGCGACCAGAACGATTTCTGAATTTCCCGGCAGCAGCGTCGCACTGAGGAAGCTACTGCCAAATAACGATATTACGGCTAGCGTACTACTCACAGCGTACGGACGTCTACCACGGCCATACCGGCACTTTTCGCCGCCTGAATGCCGAAATCGGCGTCTTCAAACACCACGCATTTTTCCGGCGCCACGCCGATCAGTTCGGCACAGCGCAGGAAGGTGTCCGGCTCCGGTTTATGGCGCTGCACGTCGTCCGCACCGACGATCGCGTCGAAGCAGTTGAACAGGCCGAGATGACGCAGCAGCATTTCCGCCATGCGGTGCTCGCTGCCGGTACCGACCGCCATCGGACGGCGGCCATGATAGGACTTCACCACCTCGATCAGCGGCAATGGACGCACGCTGTCCAACAGCATTGCTTCCACCGCGCGGGTTTTCTCCGCGGCCAGGTGATGGGGATCGAGGTCGGCCTGATGGCTGGCGATAATCGCCTGGGCGATGCGCCAGGTCGGTGAACCGCTCAACGCCACCATGGCCGCTTCATCAAACGTCATGCCATAACGGGACAGCACTTCACACCACGCTTTGCGGTGCGTTGGCTCGGTGTCCAGAATCGTGCCGTCCATGTCGAAAATAAGACCCTGATAACGGTCGTACATCGTTACTCCATGATCGTTGAGGAAAGAAAACTACTTTAGCGTAAAGCCGTTGGGTTGTCGCTGACTGCGTCATAACGGAATGTGCTGTGCCCGATAGGGTGCAAAGGAGGGAAGAGAGAATGGCTAAATACTGAAAAGCGAAAAACCCGCCGAAGCGGGTTTCTCTTAGATGGTGCATCCGGGAGGATTCGAACCTCCGACCGCTCGGTTCGTAGCCGAGTACTCTATCCAGCTGAGCTACGGATGCATGTCTGTTTTTACTGCTTGCCTGCTTCGCTAATGAAGCCAGACTGAAAGAATAGTGCATCCGGGAGGATGATTCGGCGCTAGCGCCTCACCCTTCGGGCCGTTGCTAAAGCAACGTTATCCTCCCTGAGGTACACTTTCTTTTTACTGCCCGCCTGAAGATTTCTCTTCGCGATACGGGAAGTGAAGAATGGTGCATCCGGGAGGATTCGAACCTCCGACCGCTCGGTTCGTAGCCGAGTACTCTATCCAGCTGAGCTACGGATGCACAGTAATTCTTTGATACCCTATGGTACTTTGTTCCCAACTCTACCATACGGCTAATATGGTGCATCCGGGAGGATTCGAACCTCCGACCGCTCGGTTCGTAGCCGAGTACTCTATCCAGCTGAGCTACGGATGCAAATGGCGGTGAGGCGGGGATTCGAACCCCGGATGCAGCTTTTGACCGCATACTCCCTTAGCAGGGGAGCGCCTTCAGCCTCTCGGCCACCTCACCAAACGCTTCTTTCGAATTGTGCCTAACTTGCTTTAGAGAAGCTCATCGGCACTGCGTGGCGCACATATTACTTTCTCCGACTTTTAAGTCAAACAATTTTTCCCAACTCATGCGCGTTTGCACAATTCGCACCCAACATGGGCGATTTCACGGCAAAAAGGGCGTTTTATCAACAGGCAACCGCAGCGTCTGTAGCAACAAAGCAGGAAACTAACCGGGAAAATAATCGCGAAAAAGAAGAGGGAAAGCGAAGGAAGTGGGTAAAACGATGCAGTAGCGTCTCGTCTGGCAACGAGACGCTGCTTCGGAATCAGTAAGTCGTCTGCTGAGACTTCTCTGCCTGAATGCGCTGATAGATTTCTTCACGGTGAACCGAAACCTCTTTGGGGGCATTCACACCAATACGCACCTGGTTGCCTTTCACCCCTAGCACAGTGACCGTAACCTCATCGCCAATCATGAGGGTTTCACCAACTCGACGAGTCAGAATTAACATTCTTTGCTCCTTGAAAGATTAAAAGAGTCGGGTCTCTCAGTTTCCCCGTCATTATCCATCATATGTGGTGAAAACGTAAGCCGCGCAACCCACAATAAGTGTAAGCAGACTTGGTCCCACCTCAGATAATGGTAAGTTTAGCCGACCTGAAAAACTTTGTTCCCGCAATTGTAACTAAATTGTGTTAGCACAGTATGAAAACGCCATAATCAACAAAGTATTATGGCGTTTGTCCGTGCTATTTATTTATATTCACAGCTTCGAGGCCACCCAGGCTTCTACGCTGTTTAACGCCGCTGGCAGGGCGTTGATATCCGTCCCCCCCGCCATCGCCATATCCGGGCGGCCACCGCCCTTGCCGCCTACCTGCTGCGCCACGTTGCCGATCAACTCGCCGGCTTTCACGCGGTCAGTCAGATCCTTGGTCACGCCTGCAACCAGGCTGACTTTGTCATCAGCCGTCGTTGCCAACACGATGATGGCCGAACCCAATTGATTTTTCAGGTCATCCACCATGGTGCGCAGCATTTTGGCCTCGACATTGTCCAACTGGCTGACCAACAGCTTCACGCCGTTAACCATTTTTGCCTGGCTGGACAACGACGCGCTTTCCTGCGCCGCCTGCTGGTCTTTCAGCTGCTGCAGTTCTTTTTCCAGCGCGCGGGTGCGATCGAGCACCGAGCGCACTTTATCGGTCAGATTGTTGCTGTCGCCCTTAACCAACTGCGCAACGTCTTGCAACAAATCGCTTTGCTGATGCAGCGTGGCGATAGCGCCTGCGCCGGTCACCGCTTCAATACGACGGATGCCCGCCGCGGTGCCAGACTCGCTCAGAATGCGGAACAGGCCGATATCACCGGTGCGGCTGGCATGAGTACCGCCACACAGTTCGGTGGAGAAGTCGCCCATGGTCAGCACGCGCACGTTGTCATCGTACTTTTCGCCGAACAACGCCATCGCGCCCTTCTCTTTGGCATCTTCCAACGCCATCAGCTCGGTCTGCACCGGCAGGTTACGACGCACCTGCTGGTTCACCAGATCTTCCACCGCGCGGATTTGCTCCGGTTTCATCGCTTCGAAGTGCGAGAAGTCGAAACGCAGATATTTGTCGTTAACCAGTGAGCCTTTCTGCGCGACGTGGTCGCCCAACGTTTGGCGCAGCGCGGCGTGCAGCAAGTGAGTCGCGGAGTGGTTCAGACGGATGCTGTTGCGGCGCTCAGCGTCGATCTGCGCATCCACGCGATCGTTCAGCTTCAGCGAGCCCTGCGCCAGTTTGCCCTGGTGGCCGATGGCCTGACCGTATTTCTGGGTGTCGTTGACCACAAACTCTACGCCGGCGGCTTTCAGCACGCCTTTATCGCCGACCTGGCCGCCGGATTCACCGTAGAACGGCGTCTCATCCAGCACCACCACCGCCTCTTCGCCGGCGTTGATCTGATCGACCGGCTGGCCGTCGCGGAACAGCGCGATGACCATCGCCTGCTGCTCATCGTGCTCGTAGCCGCTGAACTGGCTGCTGCCGTCCACGCGGATCAGGCTGTTGTAGTCAGCGCCGAAGCCGCTGGATTCGCGCGCGCGGCGGCGCTGCGCTTCCATCGCCTCTTCAAAGCCCGCTTCATCGACTTTCAGACCGCGCTCGCGGCAGACGTCAGCGGTCAGATCGACCGGGAAGCCGTAGGTATCATACAGACGGAAAGCGGTTTCGCCGTCCAGGGTATCACCCTGCAGTTTGGCCAGCTCTTCGTCCAACAGCGCCAAGCCACGCTCCAGCGTGCGGGCAAACTGCTCTTCTTCGGTTTTCAGCACCTGCTCCACCAGCGATTGCTGGCGTTTCAGTTCGTCGGCCGCCGGGCCCATCACTTCGATCAGTGGCGCCACCAGCTTGTAGAAGAAGGTATCTTTCGCACCCAACATGTTGCCATGGCGGATCGCGCGGCGAATGATGCGGCGCAGCACGTAGCCGCGGTTTTCGTTAGACGGGATCACGCCGTCCGACACCAGGAAGGCGCAGGAACGGATGTGGTCGGCGATAACGCGCAGCGATTTGTTGTCCAGATCGGTTGCGCCAGTCACTTTCGCCACGGCGGCGATCAGAGTACGGAACAGATCGATTTCATAGTTGGAGTTCACATGCTGCAACACCGCCGCGATGCGTTCCAGACCCATGCCGGTATCCACCGAAGGTTTCGGCAGCGGCAGCATGGTGCCGTCGGACTGGCGGTTGAACTGCATGAAAACGATGTTCCAGATCTCGATGTAGCGATCGCCGTCCTCCTCCGGGCTGCCAGGAGGGCCACCCCAGATGTGATCGCCGTGATCGTAGAAGATTTCGGTGCACGGGCCGCATGGGCCGGTGTCGCCCATCTGCCAGAAGTTGTCGGAAGCGAAAGGCGCGCCCTTATTGTCGCCGATGCGGATGATACGCTCGGCCGGTACGCCGATTTGCTTCTGCCAGATGTCGAACGCTTCGTCATCGGTTTCATACACGGTGACCCACAGCCGCTCTTTCGGCAGGTTGAACCAGTTTTCACCGGTCAGCAGTTCCCACGCGTAGCTGATCGCGTCGTGCTTGAAGTAATCGCCGAAGCTGAAGTTACCCAGCATTTCAAAGAAGGTGTGGTGACGAGCGGTATAACCGACGTTTTCCAGGTCGTTATGTTTGCCGCCTGCGCGCACGCAGCGCTGCGAGGTGGTGGCACGGGAATAGGCGCGTTTGTCCAGCCCCAGGAAAACATCCTTAAATTGGTTCATGCCGGCATTGGTAAACAGCAATGTCGGATCATTGTTAGGCACCAGGGAGCTGCTCGCTACAACCTGGTGACCCTTACTATGAAAGAAATCGAGAAACGCTTGACGGATCTCAGCGGTGCTCTTGCTCATAATTTTCCTGGAAAGGCTAGAATAACGACACGTGAGCCGGTGACGCGTCATCCCGACGATGACAACCAGCTCACGAACAAAAAGTGGGGATAAGATAAATTTTCTTCAGAGGGAAGTAAAACCCCGTGTGCGCTCATTGCGCAAAATCACGGTAAATTGACTGAATTTCTTCCTGGAAGAAGCCGCGATAGAGCAGATAGCGCTGCACTTTGGCTTTCTCTTTCCAGTCGGTTGGCAACGCATCGCCAAATTTTCGCTGCGCTACCTGTTTCGCCTGTTCACACCAGTCGATGTCACATTCCGCCAGCGCGTCCTGCACCAGCGCTTTGTCGACGCCCTTTTGCATCAACTCGCTGCGGATACGCTGTGCGCCATAACCTTTGCGGCTGCGGCTGCCGATGTAGCTGTAGGCGAAACGCTTATCGTCTAGCCAGTTATGCTGATAACAGTAGGCGATAACCTGCTCGATCAACGCAGGATCCACCGGCTCTTCAGCTACCGGCGGTGATGCCGGCGCATGTGGCACCTTGCCGCCAAAACGGCCTTTCGCCACAAACGGCTGCGCCGCAAGTTTGCGGCGCAGTTCAGCTTCACTATGATCGCGTTGCGACAGCAGGCGCATGGCACGGCTTAGCAAGTCATTCATCATTCAAGCCTGAATTTATGGGATATGCGCCACACGAACGGCGGCGCATATCTTCAGCGATTAGAACTGCTCGCTGGTTTCCGCTTCGTCGTCTTCGAAGTCGTCACCGGAAGCGGCCACCAGCTCACCGCCGCTGTGCAGCAGCAGATCGCGCAGCTTCTTATCCAGCTCGGCGGCGATAGCCGGGTTTTCTTTCAGGAAGTTACAGGCATTCGCCTTGCCCTGACCGATCTTCTCGCCGTTATAGCTGTACCAGGCACCGGCTTTTTCGATCATCTTGTGCTTCACGCCCAGATCGACCAGTTCGCCACGGCTGTTGATGCCTTCGCCGTACATGATTTGGAACTCAGCCTGCTTGAACGGCGCAGCAATTTTGTTCTTCACCACTTTCACGCGGGTTTCGCTGCCCACCACTTCGTCGCCCTCTTTGATAGCGCCGATGCGGCGGATATCCAGACGCACCGAAGCATAGAACTTCAGGGCGTTACCGCCGGTCGTGGTTTCCGGGTTGCCGAACATCACACCAATTTTCATACGGATCTGGTTGATGAAGATCAGCAGGGTATTGGCGTTTTTCAGGTTACCAGCCAGCTTACGCATCGCCTGGCTCATCATGCGCGCAGCCAGACCCATGTGCGAATCGCCGATTTCACCTTCGATTTCCGCCTTCGGCGTCAGCGCCGCCACGGAGTCGACGATGATGACGTCAACCGCGCCGGAGCGGGTCAGCGCATCACAGATTTCCAGCGCCTGCTCGCCGGTGTCCGGCTGGGAGCAAAGCAGGTTGTCGATATCGACGCCCAGCTTTTTCGCATAGATAGGATCCAGCGCGTGCTCGGCATCGATGAACGCACAGGTTTTGCCTTCGCGCTGTGCAGCGGCGATCACCTGCAGCGTCAGGGTGGTTTTACCGGAAGATTCCGGGCCGTAGATTTCGACGATACGGCCCATCGGCAGGCCGCCGGCGCCCAGGGCGATATCGAGTGACAGTGAGCCGGTGGAGATCGTTTCCACGTCCATGGAGCGGTCTTCACCCAGGCGCATGATGGAGCCTTTGCCGAACTGTTTCTCAATCTGGCCCAGTGCCGCAGCTAACGCCTTTTGCTTGTTCTCATCAATAGCCATTTTTGCTCCTTCGTTTCGCAATGCCGGTGTTACCCCACACTGCCACTGAATGTATGTTGTGCAGGAAATGTCACTAATTATACTGTATGGTCATACAGTATCAAGCCTAATTTACAAAAATTCGTCGATGGCGGTTTGCAACGCGAAAATCGTCGCCTGCAGCCGCACCGCGTCGCGGTCACCCTCGAATTGCATCTTGCGCGACAGCCCCCGGCCATCGCTGCCGGCGAAACCGAACCACACGGTACCGACCGGCTTTTCCGCGCTGCCGCCGTCCGGGCCGGCGATGCCGCTCACCGACAGCGCCAGGTCAGCCTGCGCCGCCCGCAGCGCGCCTATCGCCATCTCGCGCACCACCTCTTCGCTGACCGCGCCGTGCGCCGCCAGCGTGACTTCGCGCACCCCTAGCAGGTCATGCTTCGCCGCATTGCTGTAAGTGACGAAACCGCGATCGAAATAGGCGGAGCTGCCGGCGATATCGGTAATGGCCTTGGCGATGCCGCCGCCGGTGCAGGATTCCGCGCAAGTGATCCAGCGGCCCTGAGCCTTCAGTTTTTCCCCCACCAGCACGCTGAGCCGGCGCAGTTGGTCTTCACTCATAACCCCTCCCTCGCGAATTCAGGTATATGCGCCCGATAGTAGCATTTATCAAGGCGATGCGGCGGCCGACGCGTGGAAATGCGCAGCGCCTCGCAGGAGGTGCGGTTTTAAGCGCTCGGCCAAGCTGCTAGTATCAAAAGAAGCGCCCCATTGAGCGGCGGCGCACCAGCACAAGGAACATCACGGAGGCGGCACGCTACGGCGTGCGGCCTCAGGGCGCACCAGAAGAGATTAGGACGATAGAGTGAAAAAAACGTTGGGCGTATTCTTGCCGTTGTACACCACCACCCTGCTGCTGCTGTTGGGCTCGGGCCTACTCACCACCTACGTCTCGCTGCGGCTGGCCTCCATCCATGTCAGCAGCGCGCTGATCGGCGCCATCATCGCCGCCAACTACATCGGGTTGGTGATCGGTGGCAAGGTCGGCCACTTTCTCATCGCCCGCGTCGGGCATATCCGCGCCTACGTAGCCTGCGCCGGCATCATTACCGCTGCGGTGCTGGGGCACGGTCTGACGGAGTTTATTCCCGCCTGGGTCGCGCTGCGTCTGGTGATCGGGCTGTGCATGATGTGTCAGTACATGGTGTTGGAAAGCTGGCTGAACGACCAGGCGGAATCCAACCAGCGCGGTAGGGTGTTCGGCTTCTATATGGCGGCGACCTATCTCGGCATGTCGCTGGGCCAGATCGTGTTGATGCTGCAAAGCAGCCTGGGCATCGCCACGCTGCTGGTGATCGCGTTGTGCTTCGCGCTCTGTCTGGTGCCCATCGCCCTCACCACCCGCACCAATGCGCGCCACATGTCGCCGGCGCCGATGGAGCTGCGCTACTTTGTCGGCGCCATTCCCAAGGTGCTGGCCACCACACTGGTGATCGGCATGGTGGTGGGCTCGTTTTACGGCCTGGCGCCGGTCTACGCCAGCCTGCAGTCCTTAACCACTCAACAAACCGGCCTGTTCATGGCGCTGGCCATCTTCGCCGGGCTGGTGGCGCAGTTCCCGCTCAGCTGGCTGTCGGATCGCTATAACCGCCCGTTGCTGATGCGCCTCAACGCCATTTTGCTGATCGTAGCGGCGCTGCCGCTGGCGCTGCTGCCACACATCGATTTCCCATTGCTGCTGGCGGTGGGGTTCTTCGTCAGCATGCTGCAGTTTACGCTTTACCCGTTGGTAGTGGCGCTGGCCAACGATCTGATCGAGCCGGAGCGCCGCGTCTCGCTGGCCGCTTGTCTGCTGATGGCGTTCGGCGTCGGCGCCAGCATCGGGCCACTGGCAGTCGGCGCGCTGATCGAGCCGCTCGGCGGTAATATCCTGTACGCCTTCTTCGCCCTGTGCGGCGTGTTGCTGGCGGCCCTCAGCCGCACGGCAAAAGCGGAGGAACCGCAGTTGGCGCAAGACGCACCGGTGCCGCATATTCCGCTGCCGGACAGCCTCGCCAGCTCGCCGCTCTCGCCGGCGCTCAATCCAACCTTCGATGAGCAGATCATTCACGACACCATGCCGCCGCCGGAAGCGGCGCCCGATGTCGACGAGCCGCAGCCCGAAGAACAGGAGGCTGAGCCCCTGCCTCAGGGGGCCGATCCGCAAGAGGACACCGGCCTGAAAAAGGCGCACGCCATGCTGTAAACGGCGGCGCTACAGATCCTGGAAGGAGCCCAGCATAAAACCGCGTTCGGCGATCGCCGCTTTCAGCGTCGGCGCGGTCAACACATCCAGCTCAACGAGGCGCGGGTGGCAGTATTTACTCTGCAGGATTGTCGCGTCGAGGAACGCCGGGTGGCACATCATTTCCAATGACTCTACGCCCTGCTCGTCGGCGCGCGCCAGCCTCTGTAAAAACAAGGCTTCGGAAATCGTCTCGCCGTAGAATCCCGCGTCAAACGCGTCGGTGCTGTAGGGAGAATGCAACGCAATATCGCGCCGTTTCGCCTCTTCACGGTCGAGGCGCAGCGGCAGACCTTGCGCCTGCGCGAACGCTTCCACCAACGGGTAAATCTGCGGCTGCATATGCACATGGTGGTGGCTGTCGATATGCGTCGGCGGCCTGCCGAACAGCGTCAAAAACCGCGCGAACTGGCGCTGCAGCTCCTCCTGAATCTCGTCCAGCTGCAGCTCGCCGGCCTCGGCGCGGTGCCACAGCCATTTACCCAGTTCGCCATGCTCGTTGACCAGCGAAGGCATGGCGCCCAGCGGCCTGCCATGGGTCAACACGAAATGCAGACCGATCGGCAGCCCCGGGTATTGCCGGCTGAGCGCCGCCGCGTGCTGGGCGCCGCCGCCGTTCACCATCGCCGTGGTAGAGGAAACCACGCCATGCTGATACGCCTCGATAACGCCGTAGTTCTGTCCTTTGCTCAGGCCGAAGTCGTCGGCATTCACGATCAGTAGTTTTTCCATAGTGGCTCCCGCGAGATGGATTTTTGGCAAGGGAAGCCCGACCGACCGACGCGGCATTCCCCTTCGCTAAGGTAAAAATCGAATGATTAACCGGCCGGCGGCCTGAAGCTCATCGGCATATCGGCGTTGATACTGATCGGGAGCGGCCCTAAAGAGGGCCGTAGTACTTTTTTCGGTAGTTGCCTGGGGTCACATCGGTGAGCCGCTTGAAGTTCTTAATGAACAGGCTGACATCGCCATAGCCGGAATCAAAGGCAATATCGGAAACCGAAGAATTGGTGACTTCCAGCTGCGTCTTGGCAAAACTGATGCGGATCTCATTGATCACCTGCATTGGCGTCTTATGGTAGTAGCGCCGCATCGCCCGGGTCAGGTATTCCTGGGTTTTCCCCGACAGCGCCACCATGTTCGCCAACGCCCTTTCGCCGAACATCGCCTTGTCATGCATGCCGGCCAGGGTGTTCTTCAACCACTGCGGGATATCATCGCCGCCGTCGTTTTCTTCTTTATAGTGACGAATGCGGCTGATCACATAGAAGGTCAGCGTTTCGAGAAACTCGGCGAAATCATCCTCGCGAAACTGCGGCGAACTCACCACCGATTCGATATAGGCCAAAAACTCGCTTCTCAGGCTGTAGGCCTGCGAGGCGACGAAACAGCGCGGCAGCTGCTGCAAATAGTGCTCTTCAAAGAACGCTTTGCTGACCGCCACGTTGAATATTTTCGTCGCGCCGAACTCGTAAAAGCTCTGGTGGTAGGATCCGATAGGGATAAAGACGAAATCCCCGCGTTCCAGCAGCACCCGCTTGCCGTTGATCTCCTGATAGCACTTGCCGCTCAGCACGATGGTGAACTCGTAATAGTCGTGTTGATGCAGCCCGGTGGCGCTCTCCACCTTGTTGTAGATAAACAGGTGAAAATCTTTGCAGTTAAAGAAATCCTGCTCGCGAATCAGCTTCACGTCGTTCGCACTCAGCGAAATTCGGTTGTCGGACACGGCGCCGGCCTCCCGTTAGTCAAATCCGTTGCGTCTGGCCGCCTCGGCAAACCAGTAGCCGCTTTTCTTGATGGTGCGGCGCTGATCCGCCCGATCCAGCCGCACCAGCCCATAACGATTCTTGTAGGCGTTCAGCCAGGACCAGCAGTCGATAAAGGTCCACAGATGATAGCCTTTGCACTGCGAGCCTTCCGCCAACGCGCGATGCAGCCATTTCAGATGCTCGCGAATAAAGTCGATGCGGTAATCGTCCTCCACCCGCCCATCGGCGCCGATAAACGCTTCTTCGCCTTCAACGCCCATGCCGTTTTCCGAAATATAACAAGGCAGATTGCCGTAGTTCTCTTTCAGATCCATCAGGATGTCGTACAGCCCCTTCTCGTAAATTTCCCAGCCGCGGTGCGGATTGATTTTGCGGCCCGGCATTGCATAGTAACTGAACAAATCCTCCGGCGATGCGATCGGCCCCTCGGCACGACGCCCCTCTTTCGCCTGCACCCTGCGCGGTTGGTAATAGTTGACGCCGAGGATGTCCACCACGCCGCCTTCAATCAGCTGCGCATCCTGCGGCTCGCAGTAGGGCATCAGCCCATGCCGCTGCAGCAGCTGCAGCAACGCCACCGGATAACGCCCTTTGGCGACCGGATCGAGGAAACTGCGGTTGAGCAGCAGATCGGCGTCGTGCGCGGCCTGCCGATCCTCCGGCGCGTCGGAACGCGGATAGGTCGGGCTCAGGTTCAGGATGATGCCGATGCTCCCCGGCAGCTCACGTGCTCTGAAACGCTGCACCGCCATGGCATGCGCCAGAACGCTGTGGTACGCCACGGCGACCGCCCGTTTGAAGTCCACCACGCAAGGGTAGTGCAGGTCATTCAGGTAACCGGCTTCCACCGGCACGATCGGCTCGTTGAAGGTGAACCAGTGGGTGACCCGATCGCCAAACAGACCGAAGCAGACATCGGCGTAACGTGCATAGGCTTCAATCACCGCCCGGCTTTCCCAGCCGCCGCGCTGCTGCATGCACAGCGGCATATCGAAGTGGTAGAGATTGATAAACGGGGTGATGCCCTGCGCCAGCAGCTCGTCTATCATCGCGTTATAGAACGCCACCGCCTGCGGATTCACCTCACCGTCGCCGTCCGGGATCAGCCGCGACCACGAGATCGAGGTTCTGAAGGTATTGTGGCCCAACGTTTTTAGCAGCCCGATATCGGTGCGGAAATGGTCATAAAAGGTTGAGGCTACGGTCGGCCCCACCCGATCGTGAAAGCGCTCGGGCGCGATCTCGAACCAATAGTCGAAGATGTTGCGGCTCTTGCCGTCCCGCGCGGCCGCCCCTTCAGACTGTGGCGCGGAGGTAGCGCTCCCCCACCAGAACCCGTCGGCAAATTGATATTCCATACTCGCGCCCCGTTCCACAGTTAGAATTTCAGCGCCTTGGCGATGTCTTCTTCGCTTTCCGTCGCCGCGTCGATCTGGCTCTGCGCCTTGTTGGAGATCGCCACGAACGGCAGATAAATCACGGTGGCGACCGCCAGGTTGAACAAACTCAGCAACATCGCCATGATGCTGCCGTTGGTGTTGAAGAACGCCCCCAGGCCGACCGGCATGGTCCAGGGCGCGATGTTGGTGATCGGCGGGATCAGCCCGGAATAATAAGCCAGCGAGGTAATGATAGTCAGCACCGGCTGTACCAGGATGAACGGAATGAACATCACCGGGTTCATGATCACCGGCAGGCCGAACAGAATCGGTTCGTTGATCTGGAAGATGCCGGACGGCGTCGCCAGTTTGGCGACCTGGCGGTAGTCTTCGCGGCGCGAGGCGATGAAAATGGCGATGATCAGGCCCAGCGTCGAGCCGGTGCCACCGAGGTAGATATAGGAATCGACGAACGGTTTCGCCCACATGTGGAACTCTTTCCCCGCGGCCACCGCCGCTTCGACCGAACCGTACTGGTTATACAACTCCACGTTTTCCAACGCGAACGGCGTCATGATGCCGCTGTCCAACGCCGCCAGCGCCATGGAGCCGTGCACCCCAAAGAACCACAGCAGCGAAGAGAACAGCACGTATACCCAGCCCACCACGCTGCCCATTTTAGCCAGCGGCGCCGAAATGCCGTCCATGATGATCTGGTGGAAGTTGGTACCCCAGTGAGCCAGCGCAAACGCCACCAGCCCCATGATGGAGAGGATGACGAAGCCGGGGATCAGCGCCGAGAAGGAGCGCGACACCGAAGCCGGCACGCTGTCCGGCAGGGTAATCACCCAGTTGCGCCGCACGATGAAGGCGAACATCTCGGCCACCGCCAGCCCGATCACCATGCCGGAAATGATGTTGGCACCGCCCAGCCAGTTGGCGCCCACCGCATAGGCCTCGCCGACGTTGAACGGCGTGACGGTCATGAAGGCCGCCACCGCCAGCAGCGCCGAGGCCAATGGATCGACCTTGCGCTCTTCGGCCAACGCCATGCTGATAAAGAACGGCGTCATCAGGGACATGATCCCCAGCGTACCGTTGTAAACGCTGCCGCCGATGCTCTTCAGGCCGTTCAGCGTCTCTATGGTGGAGGCATCCAGGCGCACGCCCAACGAATAGAAGAACGATCCCTCGCCGAAGCTCAGGAACACATTGTTGATCAACACGAACATCGCCCCGGTCAAGGTCAGCGGCATCAGACGGATAAAACCGTTCTTGATGGCGTTGACGTGGGGCTGCTTACCGATTTTTACGGCGAAAGGCAGGATAACCTTCTCGAGCGAGGCAATGAGGGTATTCACGGCGGCCTCCTGTTATTGGTTGGCTTTCTTGATAGCGGCCACCGCGGCCTTCAGCACACCCAACCCATCGACCTTGCCGTACAGCAGCGGATCGATGACTTCAACAGGTTTGTTGGGCAGCTGTTTTTGCACTTCCGGTAAGGTGTAGGCAATCTGCGGCCCCAGCAGGATCAAATCCGCTTCAACGCCTTTCTCCGCGGCCAGCGCTTCCGGATAGGCGGCGATGATCACCGGCACTTCGTATTTCTCGGCCTGCGCCTTCATTTTTGATACCAACAGGGAAGTGGACATACCGGCAGAACAAAACAGATAGATTTTTTTCTTTTCCATACCAAGCACCTCAGATAATCAAAAAAACCCCGCGTTATTTGTATGCCAGACGCAATCACGATTGCTTCACGCACATTCCTTATGAAAATTTCCGTCACGTTGCCCTGGTTGCAGACAGTATACGGAGCATGAAAAACGGATCGGTAAGCCAGGGGGATTAATAACCGTCTCTCCTTGACCTGATGGCTTGACCCTCTTCACATTTCACATAAAAAAATAGTGTGACCGGGCTCTCAAATAACCGATAAAAATTCGGAATATTCGCAATAAACACTCAAATAACAATTATAAACAGCAAGTTATAAACTGGCCGAGAATTTAAGGGTTTATTTGCGCCCGAACAAACGAAGAAGGAATAAAAATAGTTCAAGCTTGATTCGCTTACTGCCATCCGAACGCGATGGTCGGTGAAGAGGATTAGGTAGGCAGACGCAGCAACTCGATCACCGTGCTCAGCGCCACGGAATGGTTCCTGCGGTTGGGGTAGTAAAGGTAAAAACCGGGAAACGGCGCGCACCAGTCGGCCAACACTCGCCGCAGACGCCCGCTCGCCAAATGTTCTTCCACCTCCTGCTCGATGGCGAAAGCGATGCCAACGTGCGCCAATGCCGCCTGCAGTAACAACCTGGCATCATCCACGATAAGCGGGCTGTTAACCGCCACGGAAAACCGCTGCTCGCCCTGTTGAAATGCCCATTTGTAGCGCTCCCCCGAAGAGGCCTTGCGCCAACCGATGCAGCGGTGCTGCAGCAAATCCTGCGGATGCCTCGGCTCGCCGTGCCGTTGAAAATAGTCGGGCGTGGCGACAATGGCAAAACGCAGGTCCGGCGTCAGACGCACCGCACGCATATCGTTGTGCAGATCCTCGCCGAGCCGGATGCCAGCGTCAAAGCCCTGCTCGACAATGTTGGCGAACCCCTCGTCCGCCACCACCTCCAGCGTAATGCCGGGGTATTCGCTGGCCAGCCGTCCCAGGTGCGGAACGATGGCGAGCTCGATCGCCGAACGCGGCGCGTTGATGCGCACCAGGCCGCGTGGCCCTTCGCGAAACGCATTCAGGCCCTCCAGCGCGGCGTCGATGTCGGTAAAGGCCGGCACCAGCTGTGCCAACAGATGCTCACCGGCCTCCGTCGGCGAGACGTTGCGGGTGGTGCGGTTCAGCAGGCGAATGCCCACCTGCGCTTCCAGTTCGCGCAGGGTGTGGGTCAGCGTCGGCGGCGTCACGCCCAATCGGGCGGCGGCGCGGCGGAAGCTGCGTTCACGGGCGATAGCCACGAAGGCCGCCAGGCCGGACAGTTCGGGTTTCTTCATGCTATTAATATAAATTATCTAATAGTGAGATGAATTTTTAGCGGATAGTTATCCGACATCTAACAACATAGCATTGCGATCGAACCCATTACCAGGTATCGATGCGATGATTAATGCTACAGCTCCAACTCATGAAACGCCGCGCCGTCTGGCTGACAAAGTCGTGCTGATAAGCGGCGGCGGCACCGGTATCGGCCGCGCAGCCGCGCTGGCCTATGCCCGCGAAGGTGCCAAAGTGGCGCTGGCCGGCCGGCGTGCGGCGGAAATCGAAGCCACGGCGCGCGACATCGCGCTCGCTGGCGGCGACGCTCTGCCCATTGTGGCCGACGTCTCCCAGGAAAACGACATCCGCAGGCTGCTCGCCACGGTGACCGCCCACTACGGCCGGCTCGACGTCGCCTTCAACAACGCCGGCATCATCGGCAACTTCGCCCCCATCACCGAACAGAGCAGCGAGGATTTTGACCGCGTGATCGCCATTAACCTCCGTGGCGTCTGGCTGGCGATGAAATATGAGATTGAAACCTTCCTGGCGCAGCATTCAGGCGGCGTGATCGTTAACACCTCCTCCTGGCTGACCCACGGTGCGTTGGCCGGCTCATCCAGCTACTCCGCCAGCAAAGGCGCGCTCGATGCGATGATCCGCGCGGTGGCGCTCGAATACAGCGGCCAGGGCATCCGCGTCAACAACATCAACCCCGGCATCATCGACACGCCGATGGCGCGCGGCAGCGTGGCCGACAGCGCAGCCTTCGCGCCCTTTATCGCCCACACGCCCGCCGGCCGCTTGGGCGAATCGGAAGACATCGGCGATGTGGCGCTGTGGCTGGCGACGGACGAAGCCCGCTTCATCACCGGCCAAAGCCTGCTGGTGGACGGCGGTTACACCATCGCCGGCATGCGCTGAGGAGACGACGCCATGAACTACGTTCGGCTTGGCGACAGCGGCCTGAAAGTGTCTCGCCTCTGTCTGGGCGGCATGACCTATGGCGATCCGGCCTGGCGGCCCTGGGTACTGAAGGAAGACGAAGCGCGCCCCTTTATCCGCGAAGCGCTGGAGGCGGGCATCAACTTTTTCGATACCGCCAACATTTACTCCGACGGAGAAAGCGAGCGCATTCTCGGCCGCGCGCTGAAGGCGTTCGCCCGTCGTGAAGACGTGGTGATCGCCACCAAGGCCTACTTTCCGATGGACGCGCAGCCGAACAGCCGCGGGTTGTCGCGCAAGCACCTGTTGCATAGCGTCGACGCCTCTTTACAGCGGTTGGGGACGGATTACCTCGATCTGTTCGTGCTGCACCGCTTCGACACCGAAACGCCGATCGAAGAAACTGCCGACACCCTCGACGGCTTGGTGCGAGCGGGCAAGATCCGCTATCTCGGCGCGTCTTCACTGCACGCCTGGCGCCTGATGAAAATGCTGGCCTTTCAACGTCAGCACCGCCTGGCACCGTTTATTTCGCTGCAAAGCCAATACAACCTGGTGACGCGTGAAGACGAAGAAGAGCTGATCCCGCTGTGCCTGGAAGAAGGCCTTGGCCTGACGCCCTGGTCGCCACTAGCCCGCGGTGTGCTGGCCGGCTCCGGCAGTGGCGGCACGCTGCGCGCCACCACCGACGAACAGGCACCCCGTTGGTACGGCGGCAGAAACGAGGTGGAACGCACCGTCACCGCGGTAGCGGAGGTGGCGGCCGCGTACGGCGTTCCACCGGCGCAGATCGCGCTGGCTTGGCTGTTGGCCAAACCCGGCGTGGCGTCGCCGCTGGTGGGCATGTCCAAGCCACACCATCTGCAGGATGCGCTGGCGGCGCTCGACCTCAGGCTATCGCCGGAAGACGTGGCCGCGCTGGAGGCGCCAATGGCGCACGCTGCCCGCCCCGAGCGCTGGTAGCCCCTTTTCCCTCATTCCCGGAGAGAAACATGTCATACGCTGTTACCGCGCGAGCGGCGTTGTTCACCCTCGCTGCCGCATTCACCCTTAGCGCGCCGGCGCAGGCCGCCGTCAGCGCAGACTGCACAGAAAGCAGCATGACGCTGCCGCCCGGCGCGCTTTACCCCAATGGCATCGCCCGCGCGGCGGACGGTACGCTGTATGTCGGGCTGATCACCAGCGGCAACGTGCTGCGCAAACGGCCAGGTCAGGCGTGGGAAACCTTCTTCCCAGGCGCTGACACGGTGTTCGCCTCAAACGCGCTGCGGCTGGACGAACGGCGCGGACTGCTGTGGGGCAATTCGCCGGACTTTCTCTCCGGCGGCAAAACGCGCGCCAACCGCATCTATGCGCTGAACGTCGCGGATGGCACCCTCAACCGCAGCCTGGCGCTGCCGACGGGGGAAATGGGCAACGATATCGTGCTCGGCACAGACGGTACGGTGTACGTGACGGAAACCCGCGGCGGCGGCATCTTGCGCCTGCGGTCGGGCGAACCGGCATTCAGTACGCTGTTTCAAGATTCGCGGTTGGCTGCCCCCAGCGGGCTGGGAGCAGCCGGGATCGTGCTGCTCGACGACCGGCTGATGGCTGTCGCCAATTTCGGCACCGGGAAGCTTTACACTCTCAGCTATAAAGAGCCGCAGCCGCAGCTGACGGAAATGCAGCTGCCGCGCCTGATTGAGAACCCGGACGGAATGGGATTGGCGCCGGATGGCGCACTGATCGTGCTGGAGAACGGGATCCAGAGCGGCCAAGGACGGATCCTGCGGATCCCATCCCCCAAGGCGGCAGGCATGCACCAGATTGAGATCTTGCGCGAAGGCATGGAATCGCCGGTCAATCTGACTATCACCCCACAAGGCTGCGCCTTCGTCAGCGAATCGCGCATCCGCCACCGCCTGCTGCCCGGCCATGAAACCGAAGTGCCCGACCGCTTCCGCCTCTATCAACTGCCCCTACCTCTCACCGCCGCGCAATAAATTCGCTGCCCCACTGCGGGCGGCGACACTTGCGTTGTTGCCCGCAGGCAAACAACAATCTCGCTGCGTTACAAACCGGCCTTGCGCAGCGCTTCCCATTTTTACCTGTGACAGCCGATTGCCCGCTGGGCTAGTATAAGCGTCTGTGCAAACCTCAGGTTTGAGCGCGCCGTCTGGCGTTTTGATGATTTGATTTGCGCCGCCCGGCAAGCGCTGAATGGGGCGGCGCCTGCTGAAACAATGTGATAGCGAATGACGACAATGAAAATCACAGTTCCCTTTACATTCAATGGATTGGAAAAATAATCGCATGAATAGCACCGATAAACTCGATTCGCATACGCCGATGATGCAGCAGTACCTGCGCCTCAAGGCCCAGCATCCTGAAATCCTGCTGTTCTACCGCATGGGCGACTTCTACGAGCTGTTTTACGACGACGCCAAGCGCGCTTCCCAACTGCTGGATATCTCGCTGACCAAACGCGGCGCCTCGGCGGGTGAACCCATCCCGATGGCCGGCGTGCCGCACCACGCGGTGGAGAACTACCTGGCCAAGCTGGTGCAGCTCGGCGAGTCCGTCGCCATCTGCGAGCAGATCGGCGATCCGGCCACCAGCAAAGGGCCGGTCGAGCGCAAAGTGGTGCGTATCGTCACCCCCGGCACCATCACCGACGAAGCGTTGCTGCAAGAGCGTCAGGACAACCTGCTGGCGGCGATCTGGCAGGATGCGCGCGGCTTCGGTTACGCCACCCTGGACGTCAGCTCCGGCCGCTTCCGCGTCGCCGAGCCGCAGGATCTGGAAACCATGGCCGCCGAGCTGCAGCGCACCAATCCGGCCGAGCTGCTCTACCCGGAAACCTTCGAACAAATGGCGCTGATCGAACAGCGCCACGGCCTGCGCCGTCGCCCGCTGTGGGAATTCGAGCTTGAGACCGCGCGTCAGCAGCTCAACCTGCAGTTCGGCACCCGCGACCTGACCGGTTTCGGCGTCGAACAGGCGCATCAGGCGCTGCGCGCCGCCGGCTGCCTGCTGCAGTACGTCAAAGATACCCAGCGCACTTCACTGCCGCACATTCGCGGCATCACCATGGAACGCCAGCAGGACGGCATCATCATGGACGCCGCGACCCGCCGCAACCTGGAACTGACGCAGAGCCTGTCCGGCGGCAGCGACAACACGCTGGCGGCGATCCTCGATCGCACAGTCACGCCAATGGGCAGCCGCATGCTGAAACGCTGGCTGCACATGCCGACCCGCGATATCAAGGTTCTCACCGCCCGCCAACAGGCGATCGGCGCATTGCAGGACCTGTTCACCGATCTGCAGCCTTCGCTGCGTCAGGTAGGCGATCAGGAGCGAATTCTGGCGCGTCTGGCGCTGCGCACCGCCCGCCCGCGCGATCTGGCGCGCATGCGGCATGCTTTCCAGCAACTGCCGGACATCCGCGCGCTGCTACAAAACGTGGATACCCCACACGTACAGCAGTTGCTGTCGCAGGTGGGCCAATTCGACGAGCTGCGCGAACTGCTGGAACGCGCGGTCATTGAATCGCCGCCGGTGCTGGTACGCGACGGCGGCGTGATCGCCCCCGGTTACAACAGCGAACTGGACGAGTGGCGCGCATTGGCCGACGGCGCCAGCGACTACCTCGACCGGCTGGAAATCCGCGAGCGTGAAAAGCTGGGGCTGGATACGCTCAAGGTCGGCTTCAACGGCGTACACGGCTACTACATTCAGGTCAGCCGCGGCCAAAGCCACCTGGTGCCGATCCACTATGTGCGACGCCAGACGCTGAAAAACGCCGAGCGCTACATCATCCCGGAATTGAAAGAGTACGAAGACAAAGTGCTCACCTCCAAGGGCAAGGCGCTGGCGATCGAGAAAAGCCTGTACGACGAGCTGTTCGATCTGCTGCTGCCGCACCTGGCGGAATTGCAGCAAAGCGCCGCCGCACTGGCCGAGCTGGACGTGCTGGCCAACCTGGCCGAGCGCGCCGATACCCTGAACTACGCTTGCCCGACCATGAGCGAGCAGCCGGGGATCCGCATTACCGAAGGCCGCCACCCGGTGGTGGAGCAGGTGCTGAGCGAGCCGTTTATCTCCAACCCGCTCACCCTGTCGCCACAGCGCCGCATGCTGATCATCACCGGCCCGAACATGGGCGGTAAAAGCACCTATATGCGACAAACGGCGCTGATTGTGCTGATGGCGCACATCGGCAGTTACGTCCCCGCCACCAAGGCCACCATCGGCCCGGTGGATCGCATCTTCACCCGCGTCGGCGCGGCGGACGATCTGGCTTCCGGCCGCTCCACCTTCATGGTGGAGATGACCGAAACCGCCAACATCCTGCACAACGCCACCGAGCACAGCCTGGTGTTGATGGATGAAATCGGCCGCGGTACCTCCACCTACGACGGCCTGTCGTTGGCCTGGGCCTGTGCCGAGAACCTGGCTAACCGCATCAAGGCGATGACGCTGTTCGCCACCCACTACTTCGAGCTGACGACACTGCCGGAGAAAATGGAAGGCGTAGTCAATGTGCATCTGGACGCGCTCGAACATGGCGACACCATCGCCTTCATGCACAGCGTGCAGGACGGTGCCGCCAGCAAAAGCTATGGCCTGGCGGTCGCCGCATTGGCCGGCGTGCCGCGCGACGTCATCAAGCGCGCCCGTCAGAAGCTGCGCGAGCTGGAGTCTATCTCCAGCCACACCGCCTCGGGCAGCGTCGATGCCACCCAGATGACGCTGCTGCAGGAAGAGACCTCGCCGGCGGTAGAAGCTCTGGAGGCGCTGGATCCGGATTCCCTGTCGCCTCGCCAGGCTCTGGAATGGATCTACCGGCTGAAAAATATGGTGTAGTCTGGCGCCAAACGCGGGCATAAAAAAACGGTGAGCATCATGCTCACCGTTTTTATTTGATGCGGTTCAACAACCGGCGTTATTCGCGGAACAGCGCCTCGATGCTCAAGCCCTGCATCTGCAGAATCTCACGCAGACGGCGCAGACCTTCAACCTGAATCTGACGGACGCGCTCGCGCGTCAGGCCAATCTCCCGGCCTACGTCTTCCAGCGTCGCCGCTTCATAGCCCAGCAGGCCGAAACGACGCGCCAACACTTCACGCTGTTTGGCGTTCAGTTCGAACAACCATTTGACGATGCTTTGCTTCATATCGTCGTCTTGCGTGGTGTCTTCAGGCCCGTTGTCCTTTTCGTCGGCCAGAATGTCCAACAGCGCTTTCTCAGAATCCCCGCCCAGCGGCGTATCCACCGAAGTGATGCGCTCATTCAGGCGCAGCATGCGGCTGACATCATCCACCGGCTTGTCGAGTTGCTCGGCAATCTCTTCAGCGCTCGGTTCATGATCCAGTTTATGAGAAAGCTCGCGCGCGGTGCGCAGATAGACATTCAGTTCTTTGACGATATGGATAGGCAAACGAATGGTACGGGTTTGGTTCATGATTGCCCGTTCAATCGTCTGACGGATCCACCAGGTTGCGTAAGTGGAGAAGCGGAAACCGCGTTCCGGATCAAATTTTTCCACTGCGCGAATCAGACCGAGGTTACCTTCTTCGATCAGATCCAGCAGCGCCAGACCGCGGTTGCTGTAGCGGCGGGCGATTTTCACCACCAGCCGCAGGTTGCTTTCAATCATGCGGCGGCGGGACGGCACGTCACCGCGCAGAGCTCGCCGCGCAAAATAGACTTCTTCCTCTGCGGTCAGCAGAGGTGAATAACCGATCTCACCCAGATAGAGCTGCGTCGCATCCAATACGCGTTGCGTAACGCCTTGAGACAACAGCTCTTCTTCCGCTAAATCGTTCTCGCTGGTCTCTTCTTCTACCAGCGCTTTTTCATCAAACGACTCGGCCTCAGCTCCATTCTCGTCGAAATCCGCATCATCATGTAACTCGTTAACTTTCAGCGTATTTTGGCTCATATGCTGCTCCTACCCGTGATACCGCGAGCAGAATCTCAGCGTATTCTGCCCAATCTATCGCTGCGGAAGATAACGCAGCGGGTTTACGGATTTCCCCTTGTAACGAATTTCAAAATGCAAACGTACTGAACTGGTACCGGTGCTACCCATGGTGGCTATTTTTTGACCCGCCTTCACTTCTTGTTGTTCCCGGACCAGCATTGTGTCGTTATGAGCGTAGGCGCTCAGGTAATCATCATTGTGTTTGATGATGATTAGATTACCGTAACCCCGTAAAGCGTTGCCTGCATACACTACGCGGCCATCGGCGGTAGCGAAGATAGGCTGCCCACGGGAACCGGCGATATCGACGCCCTTATTCCCACCTTCTGATGAGGAAAAGTTATCAATAATCTTACCGTCAGTCGGCCATCTCCAGGTACTGACCGGAGAACTGTTGCTGACGGTGCTGCTCACAGGTGGAGCGGCTTCCGGTGCGGTAACAGGTGCAGTCGCGGTCCCAACCGCTGCGGCACCCGCTGTAGGTAACATCTTACCTACATTCTGTTTACCCGAGTTTTCAGAATACGCGTTAGTTGATTGAGAATCAACCGTTGCCGTCTGGATCTGGGAGCTGGAAGGTGGCTTCGGAACACCGCCTTTGGTCGCGTCTGTCGTCGCCAGCATGCCGCCGCCGCCGTTGGCAGAACCATTACCAAGTTGAATGGTTTGGCCAACATTCAGGCTGTATGGCTCGGGAATATTGTTGCGCTGCGCCAGGTCGCGAAAATCGTTACCGGTGATCCAGGCGATGTAAAACAGCGTGTCGCCGCGCTTGACCGTATAAGTTTCGCCGCCGCTGTAGCTCCCTTTAGGGATAGCGTTATAACTGCGGTTATAGACAATGCGGCCCTCAGGGCTCACTTGCTGCGCCCCGCCATTATTATTGCCTGACGGAACGGCACCGCCGCCGCCCACGCTGCTGATAGGGGCCGACGTCGAGGCATTGTTCGTACAACCCGCCAACCACAAACTTACCATCGTACACACCGCTACGCGGCGTAACGTAATCATTGGGCTTCCCGTGCTCATGCTACCCCCATGACAGCAATATCAGTGATATATCCAAAATACCCTTTACATCGTAGCCGAGCTTTTGCCACTTCCCAGTCCCTGCGATGTAAAGGCGCCGCCGGCCGATCCCTGAACGCCAGGTCATCTCCCGCCGGAGCATCAAAACGCGCGCCAATGCTAACTACATTGGCGTTGCCGCACCATAAGACAACTACGTAGAAAGGCCAATTCTAGTGAAAATTAACCTGATTGGAACGAGAAAACCTTATCCGGACGTGATGAAAGTGCAACAGATTTTGCATACGGTCGAAAAATCAGACAATCGCTAGGCCAGTTCGCCTTTCACCAGCGGTACAAAGCGCACCGCTTCTACCGCATCGACAACGAACTCGTTGCCATGGCGCTGAATACGTTTGAGGGTTTGAGCCTGCTCGCCCACCGGCAGCACCAAAATACCGCCGTCGTCCAATTGTTCCACCAGCGCCTGAGGGATCTCCGGCGGCGCGGCAGTGACGATGATGGCATCGAACGGGCCACGCGACGCCCAACCTTGCCAGCCGTCGCCGTGGCGGGTGGAAACATTGTGAAGATCGAGCTGCTTCAGGCGGCGCTTGGCCTGCCACTGCAGCCCCTTGATGCGCTCGACGGAACAAACGTGTTGTACCAGATGTGCCAGGATTGCGGTTTGATAACCAGAACCGGTACCGATCTCCAGCACCCGTGAAGTGGGCTTCAGGTTCAGCAGCTCGGTCATCCGCGCCACCATATAAGGCTGAGAAATGGTCTGGCCGGAACCGATCGGCAGCGCAGTGTTTTCGTAGGCCTTATGATCCAGCGCTTCGTCAACAAAACGCTCGCGCGGCACGGCTTCGATCGCCCGCAGCAGCTTTTCGTCCCGGATCCCCTGCTGCCGCAGCTGCGCCAGCAATGTTTGCATACGCTTGTTCACCATTCCCCGCTAACCTCTGCCTTGGTTAACCATGTTTTCACGACTTCCTGCGCCGCGTAGGCGGTCAAATCCACCTGTAGCGGCGTGATCGCCACATAGCCTTGTTCCACCGCCGCAAAGTCGGTATCCGGCCCGACATCAAATTTATCACCAGGCGGCCCGATCCAGTAGAGATTTTGTCCGCGCGGATCTTGCTGGCAGAAGACCTTATCGGCGGGGTGACGGCTGCCGCAACGGGTAACGCGCAGGCCTTTAATCTCCGCCAGCGGCAGATCCGGAACGTTGATATTCAGAATTTTTCCGGTACGCAACGGTTCGCGCTGCAGCGCGCGCAGGATGCGGCAGGTAATGACGGCGGCGGTCGCATAATGTTGGTGGCCGTTCAGCGACACCGCCAACGCGGGCAGCCCCAGATGCCGGCCCTCCATCGCCGCTGCGACGGTGCCGGAGTAGATGACGTCATCGCCCAAATTCGGCCCGGCGTTGATGCCGGAGACCACGATATCCGGCGCCGGGCGCATCAGCGCATTGACGCCAAGATAGACACAGTCGGTCGGCGTCCCCTGCAGCACAGCGATATCACCGTTGTCCAGCGTCTGCGTGCGCAGCGGCGATTCCAGCGTCAGGGCATTGGAAGAGCCGCTGCGGTTACGATCCGGCGCCACGACCTGCACCTCGGCGAATTCCCGCAGCGCCGCCGCCAGCACCTGAATGCCCGGGGCGCTGACGCCGTCATCGTTACTCAGCAATATCCGCATCACTGTCATCCTGCTGCATGATCTCGCGAACTACGCTGGTGGCGAAGCTGCCTGCCGGCAGCCAGAAGCGCAGTTCCACGGTAACGTCATCCCACCAGTCCCACTGCAAATTTTGCGGCTGCAACAGCAGGGCCCGACGAGCGGGTTCGACACGCTCGCGCTTTAAAAGCGTAAGCAATTCCGGCTGCTCAGCCAAGCATTGCTGTTCAAATACCAACGCATCGCCGGCAGTACCCGGCTCGCCGTCGCCCGGCAAGGTCGCGGTGACAACCAGCTCACCGGCATCCAAGCGCTGTTGCAGCGTCACCAACTCATCAGCTTTGGCGACAAACCAGCTGCCGCGGCCGCTCAGCTGCAGGGCGTCACCTTCCAGCACGGTGCGCTGCAGGCCGTCGGCCAGGCGCCTGCTCGCGACCTGATTAAACAACGCGCTGCGGCTGGCGGACAGGTAGAAACTGCGCTTGCTGCGCTCTTTGACGCGAATTTCGTCATTCGCCCAGCGGCGCGCCATCACCAGGTTGTTGCCGCCACGACCGAAACGCTGGCTGCCGAAGTAGTTCGGTACACCCTGCGCGGAGATGGCCTGCAGGCGGCGTTCCACGTCCTGCCGATCGGAAATCTGGCGCAACACCAACGTAAAATGGTTGCCCTTCAGGTTGCCGATGCGCATTTTACGCAGGTGGCGGGCGTACGAGAGCACCTCGCAGCCTTCCAGCGTAAACCGGGAGAAATCCGGCGTGTCCTTACCCGGCATGTGCAAGCAGAACCACTGTTCGGTCACCGCGTGGCGATCCTTCAAACCGGCATAGCTGACGGAACGGGCGTGAATACCGGCGAAGCGCGCCAGGTAGTCGGCCACGAACTGGGTATTGCAGCCGTTTTTACGGATGTTCACCAGCACGTGCTCGCCCTCACCGTCCGGCGCGAAGCCCAGATCTTCCACCACCACGAAATCTTCCGGATTGGCTTTCAACACCCCGGAGCTCTGCGGCCGGCCATGCAGCCAGGTCAGATTCGCCATATCCATGCGGTTATTCCTTGATCAGCAAGGCGACCGCTTCACAGGCGATACCCTCGCCGCGCCCGGTGAAACCGAGCTGCTCGGTGGTCGTGGCCTTCACGTTGACGTCATCCATATGGCACTGCAGATCTTCCGCCAGGAAGACGCGCATCTGCGGGATGTGCGGCGCCATTTTCGGCGCCTGGGCGATAATAGTGATATCGAGGTTGCCGAGGCGGTATCCCTTGGCGCGGATGCGTTTCCAGGCTTCGCGTAGCAACTCGCGGCTGTCGGCGCCTTTGAAGGCCGGATCGGTATCGGGGAACAGTTTGCCGATATCGCCCAACGCCGCCGCACCCAGCAAGGCGTCGGTCGCGGCATGCAGCGCGACGTCACCGTCAGAGTGGGCCAGCAAACCTTTGTCGTAAGGGATGCGAACACCGCCGATCACCAACGGGCCTTCGCCGCCGAATTTATGTACGTCAAAACCGTGACCGATACGCATGATGCGCTCCTTAATTGTCTAACTGAGTCAAATAGAACGCCGCCAGCGCCAAATCCTCCGGCCGCGTTACTTTAATGTTGTCCGCCCGGCCTGCGATCAGCAGCGGATGATAACCGCAATGCTCCAACGCCGAGGCTTCGTCGGTGACGTTCGCACCTTCATCCAGCGCGCGCTGCAGACACTGCTTAAGCAGCGGCAGCGGAAACAGCTGCGGCGTCAGCGCGTGCCACAGATCCTGGCGTTCGACAGTATGAGCGATAGTTTCGCGGCCGGGTTCGGCGCGTTTCATGGTGTCGCGCACCGGCGCGGCGAGAATGCCGCCGACCTTGCTGTGTGCGGTAATCGCCAGCAGGCGCTCGAGATCGTCGGCGTGCAGGCAGGGGCGTGCGGCATCATGCACCAGCACCCAGTCCGCGTCGCCCGCCAGCTTCAGCCCGGCCATCACCGAATCGGCGCGCTGCTTGCCGCCCTCGGTGGCGATCACCCGCGGATCCTGAGCGATCGGCAACTGTTCGAACTGGCGATCTTCGGGGCCGATCGCCACGATCACCCGCTCAATGCGCGGATGGCGCAACAGGGCGTGGATGGCATGTTCAACGATGCTGTGTTGGCCGATGGTTAAATATTGCTTCGGGCATTCCGCCTGCATGCGGCTGCCGATACCGGCAGCGGGCAGGACGGCAATCACCGAGGGAAAGGTACCTGCGGAGTGATTCATGCGTTATTTTTGTGCGTTGTTTTGCGAGGAAGACGCCGCGTTGCGTCTGGATTGGTCAGGAACCAGACGATAGAAAGTCTCACCGGGCTTAATCATGCCCAGCTCATTACGCGCACGCTCTTCGATCGCTTCCTGTCCGCCGTTCAAATCATCGATTTCGGCAAACAGCTGATCGTTACGCGCTTTCAACTTGGCGTTGTTGCCCTGCTGGACCGCAACGTCTTCATTGACCCGCACGTAATCGTGAATACCATTTTTGCCCAGCCACAGTGAATACTGTAACCAACCGAGCAATGCCAGCAATAGCAGCGTAAGTTTTCCCATCTCCGCCCCCTGAAAAACCGACCAATCATCCCACAACTTTTCGTTGGACTCCACACTGAGAGCGGCATTTCAACGCCAAATTCAGAATACGGATGAAGAGTTCCCGAGTTTATCGCCTAAATCCGCGGCGAAAGCGGCAAAAAAAGCCCCTTGCACCCGATGCGCGCGACACGTTTTTCAATGAGACACACACTGCCCTTCACCCATTATGCAGCAAGAACCACTGCAACGCCGCTTCCTGACCCATCGCTTGCGCCACGGCAACGCATAAAGTGAATATTTAACACCATAGAGGGAATAATCCTGATGCAGGGGTTGTACTTTCATTCATTGAAGCTTATTTTTATGCACTACTAGTGCATAAATAATTCCAATATATAACCTTTCATTATCGGGGATCGCGATGTTAAAACGTTTAGTTCTGATCGGCGTCTGCCTGGCCGCCACCTTCTCCACGGCCGCGTTGGCGGCTGAACCTACCTACGTCGTCGGTTCCGGCGGCACCTATCGGCCGTTCGAATTTGAAAACAGCCAAAAACAGCTGGAAGGTTTCGACATCGATATCATCAAAGCGGTGGCCAAGGCCGAAGGCTTCCAAATCAAACTGATCAATACGCCGTGGGAAGGGATCTTCGCCACGTTGAATTCCGGCGATCGCGACATCATCATTTCCGGCATCACCATCACCGACAAGCGCAAACAAATGGTTGATTTTTCGGCGCCTTACTTCCCGGCCGAGCAGGCTATCGTGGTGCCGCAAGACTCGACGGTTGACTCCATCGCCGCGCTGAAAGCGCTGAAGGTCGGCGTGGTGAACTCCAGCACCGGCGACATCGTGGTGTCCGACGTACTGGGCAAAAACAGCACCGCCATCAAGCGCTTCGACAATACCCCGCTGATGCTGCAGGAACTGTATGAAGACGGCATCGGCGCGGCGGTCGGTGACGTCGGCGTGGCCAAATTCTATATCAAGACCCATCCGGAGAAAGCCTTCAAACTGGTGCCCGACGCCAAGTTCGAGCGCCAGTATTTCGGCATCGCCGTCGCCAAAGGCAACGACGAACTGCGTAACAAGATCAACGCCGGCCTGAAGAAGATCGTCGCCGACGGCACCTACGCCAAGATCTACCAAACCTGGTTCGATAGCAACGTACCGACGCTGCCGGCGGAATAATGCCTTGTCGCCGGCGCCCACCAGGCCGTCGGCGCACCACCGTTTCAGCCTACCAAGAAGGAATACCCTTTGAACTTCCGCTGGGAGATCATCCAGGAATACGCGCCGCTGTTTATGGAAGGCGCCTGGATGACCATCAAATGCACCATTATCTGCGTGCTGCTCGGCACCACCTGGGGATTGATCCTCGGGCTGGGCCGTTTGGCGCAGGCGCCGCATGGCATCTGGAAACCCATCCTGTATTACGGTATTCAGTGGCCGGTGCGCATTTACATCAGCGCCTTTCGTGGCACGCCGCTGTTCGTACAAATCATGGTGGTGCACTTCGCGCTGGTGCCGCTGTTCATCAACCCGCGCGACGGCCTGTTGGTCACCAGCGGCCTGATGAGCGTCGATTTTGCCCGCGCGCTGCGCGCCGACTACGGTGCCTTTCTCTCCTGCGTGGTGGCGATCACGCTCAATGCCGGCGCCTATGTATCGGAGATTTTCCGCGCCGGGATCCAGTCGATCGACCGCGGCCAGATGGAGGCCTCGCGCTCACTGGGCATGAGCTACGGCAAGACCATGCGCCAGGTGATCCTGCCGCAGGCCTTCCGCCGCATGCTGCCGCCGCTGGGCAACAATGCCATCGCCATCGTCAAGGATTCCTCGCTGGCCTCCGCCATCGGCCTGGCGGATCTGGCCTATGCCGCCCGCACCGTCTCCGGCGCCTACGCCACCTATTGGGAGCCCTATCTGACTATTTCGCTGGTCTATTGGGTCATCACCTTCCTGCTTTCGCTGCTGGTGCAACACATGGAAAAGAGGTTCGGTAAAAGTGATTCGCGTACATAACCTGCAAAAACAGTTCGGCGAAAGCCACGTGCTGCGCGGCATTTCCTGCCGGATCGCCGCCAACGAAGTGGTGTGCGTCATCGGCCCTTCCGGCTCGGGTAAAAGCACTTTCCTGCGCTGCATCAACGCGCTGGAAACGCTCTCCGGCGGCGAGATCGAGGTCAACGGCTTCGCCGGCCACGATCAAAAAACCGACCTGAACAAGATGCGTGAAAGCGTGGGTATGGTGTTCCAGCGCTTCAACCTGTTCCCGCACATGACGGTGTTGGAAAACATCATCATGGCACCGGTGAGCGTGAAGAAACGGCCGCGCGCCGAAGCCATCGCGCAAGCCGAGCAGCTGCTGCACAAGGTCGGGCTGCTCGACAAGATAGACGCCTACCCCAACAGTCTGTCCGGCGGCCAGCAGCAGCGGGTAGCGATCGCCCGCGCGCTGGCGATGGAGCCGAAGATCATGCTGTTCGACGAACCTACCTCCGCGCTCGATCCGGAGCTGGTGGGCGAAGTGTTGGCGGTAATGAAATCGCTGGCACACGAGGGCATGACCATGGTGGTGGTCACGCATGAGATGGGCTTTGCCCGCGAGGTGGCCGATCGGGTGCTGTTTATCGATCAGGGGATCATTCAGGAGGAAGGTACGCCGCAGCAGATCTTCAGCCATCCGGCCAATCCGCGCACTCAGGCATTTCTGAGCAAAGTTTTGTAACTTTCGGCACCGCTTTGCAATCCTTCGGGCGCCGGCATCGGCGCCCGCTCTCTCACCACCCGGTCAAGAAGCTGAACACCAGCCAGAACAGGCACAGCACGATGGCGCCGGTCAGCAGCAGCGTCAGGATCAGACGGCCGCGCAACAGCATGCTGAGGGTAATGCCGATCAGCACCGACAGCGGCATCAGCGCCAGGAAGAACGGCCAGGTATAGAGCAGGAAAAACAGCGTGTTGGAACCGTAAACCAGAAACGGCAACGCGAACGCCAGCCAGTAGAAAACAAAGCCGCTGACGCCGCCCAGGAAAGAATAAGAAGGCTCCTCTCTCTCCTGTTTTGACTGCTTGGAGTCGATCAAGATAGGCGTGACATTTTGCATAGTGATCCCTGGTTATTCGGCTCGCTCTGCGGCGGCTTAGAGTAAAAAGCGCATGGCGAAAAACGCCACACGCTTTTTTTGAATTCAGGGTTTGATAATAGCCTGACCACGCAACACGTCTAACAATTGCGCAATCAAATTTGTTACCAATTGTTGGCCATCAAGGTGGATTTCCGGCTGCTGCGGCGCCTCGTAAACCGCGTCGATACCGGTGAAATTGCGCAGCTCGCCGGCGCGCGCTTTTTTATACAATCCCTTCGGATCGCGCGCCTCGCAGATCGCCAACGGCGTGTCGACGAACACTTCGATAAAGCGATCGTCGCCGAGCATTTCGCGCACCATCTGCCGCTCGGCGCGGTGCGGCGAAATAAACGCGGTCAGCACCACCAGCCCGGCATCCACCATCAGTTTGGCCACTTCCCCCACCCGGCGGATGTTCTCGCGCCGATCCTCGTCAGAGAAGCCGAGATCGCGGCACAGGCCGTGGCGCACGTTATCGCCGTCCAGCAGATAGGTGCTGACGCCGAGCCCGTGCAGCGCCTGCTCCAGCGCGCCGGCGACGGTGGATTTGCCCGAGCCGGACAGCCCGGTAAACCACAGCACCACGCCGCGATGGCCGTTGCGCGCTTCGCGATCCGCGCGCGTCACCGCGTGCGGATGCCAAACCACGTTCTCATCGTCCGGCCCGGTCGCCCTCAGTTCGGCGGCCACCTTATCGACCACCGAGCAGATCGCGTGCGCCCCAGTGCGGGAAGTGCTTGCGCACCAGCGCATTCAGCTCCAGCTCGAAGGCGCTGAACTCACCGTGCGCCGCCGATGCGGCCTGCAGCGTTTCGCGCACCAGGCCGGCGCCCACCGTGACGTTGCTCATGCGATCGATGAAGATCAGCCCGCCGGTGTCGTGATTGCTCTGATAGCTGTCCAGCACCAGCGGCTCGTCGAAAGTCAGCTCCACCAGACCGATACCGTTAAGCGGCAGCGTGTCTGCCGGGTGCTGCGCCAGCGTATTGATCTCCACCTGATGGCGGATGCTCTCCACGCGGGCGCGGGTCTTTTTACCGGCGATCTTGATGTCGTAGCTCTGGCCCGGCACCAGCGGCTGCTCGGCCATCCATACCACGTCCACCAGCGCGCTCTGCGCCGCCTGCAGGCTTTCGCCGGCGTCGACCAGCAGATCGCCGCGGCTAATGTCCACCTCATCCTTCAGCACCAGCGTAATCGCCTCGCCCGGCACCGCCTCTTGCAGATCGCCGTCGAAGGTCACGATACGCGCCACGCTGGACTCTACGCCGGAAGGCAGCACCTTGACCCGTTGCCCCACCCGCACCACGCCGGCGGACAGCGTACCGGCATAGCCGCGAAAATCGAGGTTCGGGCGGTTGACGTACTGCACCGGGAAGCGCAGCGGCTGGTTTTCTCGCTCGCTGACCACGTCAACACTCTCCAGCACTTCCAGCAGCGTCGGGCCGCTGTACCACGGCATATGGGCGCTTTCGCTCGCCACGTTGTCGCCGTCCAGCGCCGACAGCGGCACGAATTTGATGTCCAGATCGCCTGGCAGCTGCTGGGCAAAGGTCAGGTAATCCTGTTTGAACTGCTCGAACACCGTTTCCTGGTAGTCCACCAGATCCATCTTGTTCACCGCCACCACCAGATGGCGAATGCCCAGCAGGGTTGCGATAAAACTGTGGCGACGAGTCTGGTCCAGCACCCCTTTGCGCGCATCGATCAACAGGATCGCCAGATCGCAGGTGGAGGCGCCGGTGGCCATGTTGCGGGTGTACTGCTCATGCCCTGGAGTATCGGCGATGATAAATTTGCGTTTTTCGGTCGAGAAATAGCGATAGGCCACGTCGATGGTGATGCCCTGCTCGCGCTCGGCCTGCAGACCGTCCACCAGCAGCGCCAAATCGAGCTTCTCGCCCTGGGTACCGATGCGTTTGCTGTCGCTGTGCAGTGTCGACAGCTGATCTTCATAGATCTGGCGGGTATCGTGCAGCAGGCGGCCGATCAGGGTGCTTTTGCCGTCATCGACGCTGCCGCAGGTCAGAAAACGCAGCAGGCTCTTGTGTTGCTGCGCGTGCAGGTAGGATTCGACGCCCCCCTGGTCAGCGATTTGTTGTGCGATTGCGTTGTTCATCCGGCGGCTCCTTAGAAATATCCTTGACGCTTTTTCAGCTCCATCGAGCCGGACTGATCGCGATCGATCATCCGCCCCTGGCGTTCACTGGTGGTGGAGACCAGCATCTCTTCGATGATCTCCGGCAGGGTTTGCGCCTGCGAATCCACCGCACCGGTCAGCGGCCAGCACCCCAGAGTGCGGAAGCGCACCATGCGCTGGCTGATCACTTCGCCCGGCTGCAGATCGATACGATCGTCGTCCACCATCATCAGCATGCCGTCGCGTTCCACCACCGGGCGCGGTTTCGCCAGGTACAGCGGTACGATGTCGATCTTTTCCAGGAAGATGTATTGCCAGATATCCAGTTCGGTCCAGTTCGACAGCGGGAAGACGCGGATGCTCTCCCCTTTGTTGATCTGACCGTTGTAGTTGTGCCACAGCTCCGGCCGCTGGTTCTTCGGATCCCAGCGATGGAAGCGATCGCGGAACGAATAGATACGCTCTTTGGCACGCGATTTCTCCTCGTCGCGCCGCGCACCGCCGAAGGCGGCGTCGAAACCGTACTTGTTCAACGCCTGCTTCAGGCCCTCGGTCTTCATGATGTCGGTATGCTTGGCGCTGCCGTGCACGAACGGGTTGATGCCCATCGCCACCCCTTCCGGGTTTTTATGCACCAGCAGCTCGAAACCGTACTCCTTCGCGGTGCGATCGCGGAATTCGTACATTTCGCGGAACTTCCAGCCGGTATCGACGTGCAGCAGCGGGAATGGCAGCGTGCCGGGGAAGAACGCCTTGCGCGCCAGATGCAGCATCACGGAAGAGTCCTTACCGATGGAGTACAGCATCACCGGGTTGGCGAATTCAGCGGCGACTTCACGGATGATATGGATACTCTCCGCCTCCAATTGCCGCAAATGAGTGAGTCGTTTTTCGTCCATAACAGGTCCTTAAAAGCCTTGCCTATGCCAAATTCACGACGGCCGGGCGCGCGGCCCCTTCCGTCTGCGATTGATGTCCGAACCAGGCGATTTGATGGTGAAGTTCCACCACTTCGCCGATCACCAACAGCGCCGGCAGCGGCGCCCGTTGGGCCAGGTGTTCCAGTTGTTCCAGCGTGCCGATCTGCACCTGCTGATCGGCGCGCGTGCCGCGGCTGATCACCGCCACCGGTGTTTCGGCAGCGCGGCCGTGGGCGATCAGGCGTTGGCTGATGTCCGCCGCCTTCATGGTGCCCATATAGATAGCCAGCGTCTGCCGCGCCCGGGCCAGATCGGCCCAGTCCAGGCCATCGCCGTCGGGGCGGCAGTGGCCGGTGATAAAGGTCACGCTCTGCGCGTGGTCGCGGTGCGTCAGCGGAATGCCGGCGTAGGCGGTTGCCCCCGCTGCGGCCGTGACGCCCGGCACCACCTGGAACGGAATGCCGGCAGCGGCGGCGACCTGCAGCTCTTCGCCGCCGCGGCCAAAGATGAACGGATCGCCGCCCTTGAGGCGCACCACGCGTTTACCCTGCTGCGCCAACGCCACCAGCAGCCGGTTGGTCTCTTCCTGGATCACCGAGTGTGCGCCGGCGCGTTTGCCCACGCAGATGCGTTCGGCGTCGCGGCGCACCAGATCGAGGATCTCGCCGCTGACCAGGTGGTCATACAGCACCACATCCGCCTGCTGCATTACCTGCAGCCCGCGCAGGGTCAGCAGCCCCACGTCGCCCGGCCCGGCGCCCACCAGGGCTATCTCGCCCTGCGCGCCTTCATCGCCTGCGGTGAAGCGTTGCAAATCCTGCTCCAGCTGCTGCTCCGCCTGCGCCGTCTGGCCGTTGGCCACCAGCGTGGCGAAACGGCCGCCGAAGGTTTTCTCCCAGAAACGGCGCCGCTCGCCGATCGAGGCCAGCCGCTGTTTGACCTGGCCGCGCCAGCGGCCCGCCACCTGCGCCATCTGCCCCAAACTGGCGGGTAGCAACGCCTCCAGCTTTTCACGCAGCAAGCGCGCCAGCACCGGCGCCTGGCCGCTGGACGATACGGCCACCACCAGCGGCGAGCGATCGATGATCGACGGGAAAATGAACGAGCAACGCGGCTGGTCGTCCACCACGTTGGCCAACACCCGGCGTTTATCCGCCTCGGCGAACACCGCGGCGTTCAACGCGTTGTCGTCCGTGGCGGCGATCGCCAGAAACACGTCGTCCAACTGCTGCGGGTCAAAGGTTTTCCCCAGCCAGAGCAGATGCCCTTGCTGACGTTGTTGTTCCAGTTCCGGTGAGAGCGACTGCGCAACTATCCGTATTTCAGCCCCGGCGCGCTGAAGCAGATCGACTTTGCGCGCAGCCACGTCACCACCGCCAACGACCAGCACCGGACGTTGTTTCAGGTCGGCGAATATTGGTAGATAGTCCACAACAGCCTTTTCATATAACAGAAAGATAGTGTGACTATACGGGCTGAGATTTAGCCTCTGAAATGACGAAAAGGAATGATTAGTTCCTTTATGGAATATAGGCTGCAACACCAGAGGCAAACGGTGATAACTGCGGCGGCGGTTTGCGCATTCGCGCGAAAATTAAGAGACGGGGAAATTGTGTAATGCCGCGCGGCGTCTCATACTGGGTGCCGCAGAAAAATGATCGGCAGCGCCGATAGCAAAGAAGGATTTTTCGGTATGTTTTCCCGTTTTTACCTGAAGACCAGCCTGCTGGCCCTCGCACTCGGCGGCGTCTTCAGCGTTTGTGCCGCACAGCCCGCAAAAGACGCGCCAATGGGCCGTTTCGCCGCCGAACAGACCCGCCACATCGCCACTTACTTCCCCGGCCGCATGGCGGGCAGCCCGGCCGAATTGCTCACCGCCGACTACCTGAAGCAGCAGTTCGCCAAGATGGGTTACCAAAGTGATATTCGCAGCGTCAACACGCGCTATCTCTACACCAGCAAAGACGGCAAGAAGAACTGGAACAACGTCACCGCCAGCTCGGTGATCGCCGCCCGCAACGGCGATAGCCCGAAACAGGTCGTGATCGTCGCCCACTTCGACACCTACACGCCACAGAGCGACGAGGATCTGGATAACAACCTCGGCGGCCTGACGCTGCAGGGCGTTGACGACAATGCCTCCGGCATCGGCGTGATGCTGGAACTGGCGGAGCGCCTGAAGAACATCCCCACCGCCTACGGCCTGCGCTTCGTCGCCACCAGCGCCGAAGAGATCGGCTCGCTGGGCGCACAGAACTACCTGCAGCGCATGAGCGCGGAAGAGAAAAGCAACACCGTGCTGGTGATCAACCTCGACAGCCTGATCACCGGCGATCGTCTGTACTTCAACGCCGGGCGCAACACGCCGCCGCAGATGGCGAAACGCTCTCGCGATCGCGCGCTGGATATCGCCCACCGCTACGGCATCGCCGCCGCCAGCAATCCGGGCAGCGCACAGCATCCGAAGGGCACCGGCTGCTGCTCCGATCAAGAGGTATTCGATGCGGCGGGCATCCCGGTGCTGTCGGTGGAGGCCACCAACTGGTCGCTGGGCGACAAGGACGGCTACCAGCAGCGCGCCGTGAGCCCGCACTTCCCGCAGGGCATCACCTGGCACCGTCCGCAGTATGACAACCTGCAGTACCTGGATCGCTACCTGCCGGGGCGGATCGACAAACGCAGCCGCGACAGCGTGCAGATCCTGCTGCCGCTGATCAAAGAGCTGGCGCAGGCGCACCCGCCGAAAGCACAGAAGAAAAAGTAGCCCGTAAAAAAACAGGGCCCAGCATTGCTGAGCCCTGTCATGTTGATCGCGCCGTTTAGCCTTCGTGCAGGCCGCACTCGCGCTTGAGGCCAAAGAAACGCGTCTCTTCCTCGCTCATGCCCGGTTCCCATTTTTGGGTGGTGTGGGTATCGCCTACCGACAGATAGCCCTGCTCCCACAGCGGGTGATAACTCAGCCCGTGTTCGGTCAGATACTGGTAAATCTTGCGGTTGTCCCAGTCGATGATCGGCAGGATCTTGAACACCCCACGCTGCACCGCCAGCACCGGCAGATTGGCTCGGCTGCCGGACTGCTCGCGCCGCAGGCCGGCGAACCAGCTCTGCGCCCCCAGTGTCTCCAGCGCGCGGTTCATCGGCTCGACCTTGTTGATCTGGTTGTACTTTTCAATCCCTTCCACGCCCTGTTCCCACAGCTTGCCGTAGCGCGCCTCTTGCCAGGCAGGAGACTGTTCGGCGCGGAACACCTGCAGATTCAACTTCAACTGGTCGGTCAGTTGATCGATAAAGCGGTAGGTTTCCGGGAACAGGTAACCGGTGTCGGTCAGGATCACCGGAATATCCGGCCGGATGCGCGTCACCAGGTGCAGACATACCGCCGCCTGAATGCCGAAACTGGACGAGAGTACGAACTCGCCGGGCAAATGCTCCAGCGCCCATGCAACGCGCTGTTCGGCGCTGAAGGTCTCCAGTTGGCCGTTGACCACCGCCAATGCCAGCGCCTGCCCGGATTTGGGCAACGCGTTCAGCGCCGCCAGATCGAATTCAGCCATGTTGTCTCTCCTGCTACTTGAAATTGCCTGTGCGGCCCCTCTGCCCAGGGGGCGCACGGCCTCACTCCCAGAAATCTCGCGCCGGATCCAGCACCGGTTTGACGATGCCCGCGCGGATGGTGAAGTCGCCGAAGCCTTCGCCGGCGTTGCGCTCCTTCGCCCAGCGCCCCACCAACAGGTCGATCTCGCTCAGGATCTCGTCTTCGTTGATGTTCTCGCGGTACATGCGCGGAATGCGCGTGCCTTCACGGTTGCCGCCCAAATGCAGGTTATAGCGGCCGACCGCCTTGCCCACCAGCCCCAACTCCGCCAGCAGTGCGCGGCCGCAGCCGTTCGGGCAGCCGGTGATGCGCAGCACGATATGCTCGTCGCCCACCCCGTGCCGATGCATGATCCCTTCCACCTTGGTGACGAACTGTGGCAGGAAGCGCTCGGCCTCCGCCATCGCCAGCGGGCAGGTCGGGAACGACACGCAGGCCATCGAGTTCTTGCGTTGTTCGCTGATCTCGTCGTCGATCAAGCCATGATCGCGCGCCAAGGCTTCGATCTTCGCCTTCTCGCTTTCCGGCACGCCGGCGATGATCACGTTTTGGTTCGCCGTCAGACGGAAGTCGCCTTTATGGATCTTGGCGATCTCCGCCATGCCGGTCTTCAGCGGGCGCCCCGGATAGTCCAGCAGGCGGCCGTTCTCGATAAACAGCGTCAGGTGCCATTGATCGTCGATGCCCTTCACCCAACCGATGCGATCGCCGCGGCCGGTGAATTCATACGGCCGGATCGGGGCGAAGGTGACGCCGGCGCGCTTTTCCACTTCGGCGCGGAAAACGTCCACCCCAACGCGCTCCAGCGTATATTTGGTTTTGGCGTTCTTGCGATCGGTGCGGTTGCCCCAGTCGCGCTGCGTGGTCACCACCGCTTCCGCTACCGCCAGCGTATGCTCGAGCGGAATGTAGCCGAACTCGCTGGCCTGGCGGGCGTAGGTTTTCTTGTTGCCGTGCTCGATGGACAACCCGCCGCCCACCAGCAAGTTGAAGCCCACCAGCTTGCCGTTTTCGGCGATCGCCACGAAGTTCATGTCGTTGGCGTGCAGATCGACATCGTTCTGCGGCGGGATCACCACCGTGGTTTTGAACTTACGCGGCAGGTAGGTCGGCCCCAGAATCGGCTCTTCGTCGGTAGTGGCCACCTTCTCCTGATCCAACCACACCTCGGCGTAAGCTCGGGTGCGCGGCAGCAGGTGTTCGGAGATCTTCTTCGCCCACTCGTAGGCTTCCTGATGCAGCTCGGACTCCACTGGATTGGAGGTGCACAGCACGTTGCGGTTCACGTCGTTGGCGGTCGCCAACGCGTCCAGCCCCAGGCGGTTCAGCAGCTGGTGCACCGGTTTGACGTTGCCTTTCAGGATGCCGTGAAACTGGAACGTCTGGCGGTTGGTGATGCGAATGCTGCCGTACAGCGTGCTCTCCTGCGCGAACTTGTCGATGCCCAGCCACTGCTGCGGGCTGATGATGCCGCCCGGCAGGCGGCAGCGCAGCATCATGGCGTGGCGCGGCTCCAGTTTCTGCTCGGCGCGTTCGGCGCGAATATCGCGGTCATCCTGCTGGTACATGCCGTGAAAACGGATCAACAGGAAGTTGTCGCCGTTGAAGCCGCCGGTCAAGCCGTCGTTCAAATCTTCGGCGATAGTGCCGCGCAGGAAGTGGCTCTCCTTCTTCATGCGCTCCGCATCGGCCAGTTTGCCTTCGACTACCAAAGGCCCGGGGTGTTTATCACTCATCAGTAAACATCTCGCTGATAACGGCGCTCAAGGCGCAGCTCACTTAAAAATTCATCCGCCTGCTCGGTATCCATGCCACCGTGCTCGGCCACCAGTTCCAGTAATGTGTTTTCCACGTCTTTCGCCATGCGATTGGCATCGCCGCAGACGTAAATGTGCGCGCCTTCCTGAATCCAGCGCCACACTTCCGCGCCCTGTTCGCGCAGTTTGTCTTGTACGTATATTTTATGTTGTTGATCACGGGACCAGGCCAGATCGATGCGGGTCAACAGGCCGTCTTTCACGTAGCGCTGCCATTCGACCTGATACAGGAAGTCTTCGGTAAAGTGCGGGTTGCCGAAGAACAGCCAGTTTTTGCCGCCGGCGCCGTCGGCGTCGCGCTGCTGCATAAAGGCGCGGAACGGCGCGATGCCGGTGCCAGGGCCGATCATGATCACCGGCGCTTCCGGATTGGCCGGCAGGCGGAAGTTGTCGTTGTGCTCGATAAACACCCGCACGTCGCCGTCTTCCTCCAGGCGATCAGCCAGGAAACCGGAGGCGCCGCCGCTGCGGGCACGCCCGTCGATGTCGTAACGCACCACGCCCACGGTGATATGCACTTCGCTTTCGTTCTCCGCCTGTGAAGAGGCGATGGAGTACAGGCGCGGCGTCAACGGACGCAGCAGACCGACCAGCTGTTCGGCGCTCAGATCCGCCGGCGCCTGACGCACCATGTCGACGATCGGCGTGTTGTGCGCGTACTGCTGCAGCGCGGCTTTATCCGCCAACAGACCGATCAACTTTTCATCGCGCGACAGCGCGGCGTATTTATCGACGATCGGCGTGGTGTTCTGCGTCAGTTCGAAATGGCTGCGCAGCGCCTGCGCCAGCGGCAGGGTCTGCCCTTCCACCTCGACCGGTTCGTCGCCTTTCAGCCACAATAGTTGCACCAGTTCGTCTACCAGCGCCGGATCGTTGTCGAACCATACGCCGAGCGCGTCGCCTGGCTGATAGCGCAGGCCGGAGTCGCCCAGATCGATTTCGATATGGCGCACGTCTTTATCCGACGCGCGGCCGGTAATTTTCTGCTTTACCGCCAGTTGGGCGGTGAGCGGTTGTTCCTTGCTGTACGGGCTGCTGTCGAGCAGATCGACCGCGCCGCTGGCCAACACGCCCGGCGCAGCGCTTTCCGCCGGCGCGCGCGCCTTCAGCACCGACACCACCTGTTTGCGCCAGGCGGCGGCCAGTTCCTGGTACTCCACGTCGGCGTCCACGCGCTCCACCAGGCGCTCGGCGCCCAGCTCGGCCAGCTTGCCGTCGAAATCTTTACCTGACTGGCAGAAATTCTCATAAGAGGTGTCGCCCAGCCCGAACACCGCAAAAGCGGTATCATTCAGCTTCGGCGCCTTCTTCGAGAACAGGAACTTATGCAGCGCCACCGCTTCTTCCGCCGGCTCGCCCTCCCCCTGCGTGGAGGCGACGATCACCAGCAGCCGTTCTTGGGCTATCTGCTTGAACTTGTAGTCGCCGGCGCTGATCAGCGTGGCGCTCAGATTGGCAGCCAGCAGATCGTCGCGCAGCTGCTCCGCCAGGCGGCGCGCATTGCCGGTCTGCGAAGCGGAAATGATGGTGATGCCGGCGGCAGCCGCAGGGGCGACAGGCGCAATGGCCACGGCTCCGGGCTGTTGATTGACCATGCCCCAAAAATAGCCGGACAGCCACGCCAGCTGCGTCGGCGAATAGTCGCCGATCGTCGCCTGCAAGCGCGCCAGCTGTTCGGGCGTCAGCGGGAGCAAAGATGTTGGAGGAGCCTGAGTCGTCATTGCTGTACTTATTTCCTATACTTAGCGCCTTTCCTGCCAGGCGCGCGCCAGTGTCAGTCGCTGTCTCTTCACTGCGTCGGGTGTGCGGAAAAGATCAGGAGAGTTTGTAAGGTTACCGAGCAGAATAGCAACGATTAAATAAGGGATAGCAATAAATCATAACCAAAATGACTAAGCTGTTTTTCTGGTAAGGGATAACGCTTAAACCGTTAAACAAACTTTTTTATCCAGATGAAATTAAAGCGCTTTTTTTCATCATTTTTTCACCGTTCGACATTTCGGCTCATTACCGCAGCCGATAGGTACCGCGAACACCAAACAAAAAAAGTGTTAACCGAGCGCGGTTGCCACGGCGCTAGACCATAACGGTATAAATGGCAAGCAGACGCGCTTTCCGGTACTATGCGGCGGTTTTTGAGTCAATGAGGCCGTAATAATGGCAACCACGCTGTTTAAAGATTTTCAGTTTGAAGCCGCACACCGTTTGCCGCACGTACCGGAGGGCCATAAATGTGGCCGTCTGCATGGGCATTCGTTTATGGTGCGTCTGGAAGTGACCGGTGAAGTGGACCCCCACACCGGTTGGGTGATGGATTTCGCCGAGCTCAAGGCTGTGTTTTCCCCGATCTGGGAGCGGCTGGATCACCATTATCTGAACGATATTCCAGGATTGGAAAATCCCACCAGCGAAGTGCTCGCCGCCTGGATTTGGCAGCAGCTCAAGCCCCAGTTGCCGGAACTGACTGCGGTGATGGTGAAAGAGACCTGTACCGCGGGATGCGTATATAAAGGTTAAAGAAAGGGCGCCGCAAAGGCGCCCTGATTTTAGGCGATGTTCAGATACTTGTGGGTCTGCATCGACAGCCGCCAGTTGCGCGCGATGCAGGTTTGGATGCACAGGCGAGTCGCCTCTTCTTTCTGGCTTATCGGCTGCAGCGCAATGATCCGCGCCTTATCGTCCTGCAGCGTCGCCAGCAGCGTGTCCAACGCCTCGATATCGCGCTCGCGCGCTACCGGATGCTTCACCTCGTCGGCGCGCCGCAGCGCCTGATCCAACACCTTCATACCACCGCGCATATTCACCTTCGGCGAAACCGTCACCCAGGTTTTGGCGGAACAGCGCACCTCGTGGGTGCCGCTGGTTTCAATCTGGCAGCCGTAACCATGCTGTTCGAACAGCTCAGTCAGCGGCGTCAGATCGTAGATGCAGGGTTCACCACCGGTGATCACCACATGCCGGGCGGTGTAGCCTTGTTGGCGTATCACTGCCAACAGCTGTTCGGCGTTGGCGTTGCCCCAGGCATCGCTCTCTTCTGTTTTGACCAGGATCCTTTGCAGGTCGACTTCCCGATTGGCTTCCTTTTCCCAGGTATGTTTGGTGTCGCACCAACTGCACCCTACCGGGCAGCCCTGCAAGCGGATAAAAATGGCCGGCACGCCGGTGAAAAAGCCTTCGCCCTGCAAGGTTTGGAACATCTCATTGATCGGGTACTGCATCGGTTTCTCAATCTGGAAAAGTAAAACGCGATTATCGCAGATTCCGGCCCGACGACCAAACGGCCAACATTGTATTAAATTTTATTCTCAGCGCCGCCACCAGCATATCTCACCGCCCATGGCGTTTATCTAATTTGTTCGACGGGTTCTGATCTTTCATTCACGGTGTAACCTGCTTCGCAAAAACAACATTTATTTAACGTATAAGATAAATATATTTGACATAAAGCCTCGACGCGCAGATGTATATACAAGCAAACACAAGCCGGGCGCCAGTTTCGGCCACGTTCCATCACGACTACATCTGCGTTTAGAGGGTGCCATGACTCATTCCACCAGCGAGTTAAACATTCAACAGGCCATCGACGACAGCAAGTTTTCGCTGTTTCACTGGACCCTGATCATTCTCGGATTCCTGATCCTCGCCATCGACGGTTTCGATACCGCCGCCATGGGCTATATCGCTCCCTCGGTCGCCAAAGACTGGGGCATCGTCAAACAGGATCTGGGGCCGGTGCTGAGCGCCGCGCTACTGGGGCTGTCACTCGGCGCGCTGATCGCCGGGCCGATCTCCGACCGCATCGGCCGCAAGCGCGTACTGGTGTTTTCCTGCCTGTTCTTCGGCCTGTCGAGCCTGGCCACCGCCTACGCCGGTTCACTCAATAGCCTGACGCTGTGGCGCTTCCTCACCGGCCTCGGTCTGGGGGCGGCGATGCCCAACGCCATCACGCTGATCTCCGAATACGCGCCACAGCGCTGCCGTTCGTTGGCGATCAACACCATGTACTGCGGCTTTCCGCTGGGCGCTGCCGGCGGCGGCGCCATTTCATCGTGGCTGATCCCGAGCTACGGCTGGCACAGCGTGCTGCTGCTCGGTGCCATTGCGCCGCTGACATTGACGGTCTTGCTGATCCTGCTGCTGCCGGAATCGGTCAAATACATGGTCAACCGCGGGCAGGATGCGGCGAAGATCAAGCGCATCGCGCAACGTTTCGTCAGCCAGAGCCTCGACGGCGTGACGCGTTTTTACCTGTACGAAGAGAAGCTGACGCAGACCAAGACCAGCATCGGCCTGCTGTTCAGCCGCCCTTATCTGCTCGGCACGCTGATGCTGTGGCTGACCTACTTCATGGGGCTGGTGATCTACTACGTGTTGCTGAGCTGGATGCCGATCCTGATGCAGGGGTTAGGTTATCAGTTGGAACAGTCGGCGATGCTCACCTCGCTGTTCACCTTCGGCGGCACGCTGGGCATTCTGGTGGCCGGATGGCTGATGGATCGCTGGAATGCGCATAAGGTGGTCTCGAGCGGCTTTGTCGCCACCGCCTTACTGATCGTGGCGATGGCCACCGAGGACAAGCATATCGTGTTGTTGGGCGCCTTCATCTTCCTGATGGGCGTCACCATGAACGGCGCGCAGTCCGGGCTGCAAACGCTGGCGGCCACCTTCTACCCCACCCACAGCCGCGCCACCGGCATCGCGTGGATGCAGGGCATCGGCCGCTTCGGCGGCGTCGCCGGTACCATGATGGGTGCCCAACTGCTGGCGATGCAGTGGGAAGTACAGAGCATCCTGATGTTCCTGTGCGTACCGGCGCTGATCGCCGCCATCGCCACGGTATGCAAGATGACCCGCAAGCCGGCGCTGCAACCGGCGGCCTGAGCCGTAAAGCCCGCCCCGGCGGGCTTATTCCCCGTGGCAACACGGGTTGGTTTATCCGCTGGCCGCAACTGTAATCAGTCTGTAAAAATATTGTGACTAGCCGCCCAAAAATGAGTCAATTTTAATTCATTTTTGCCGAACAGCTCACTTTTCTCCGGCTTTCCACACATGAAGCCGGCGATAAAAAATCGCATATCAACCTGATATAAAAAGAAAATAACTTTTTCTTATGCCACTTTTCAGCGGCAACTGGTCAGTGTTGCATATGCTTGTACATACAAGTATATGTTAATAAGCCCTACGCATTGTTATGCCGTGGTACTCATCCCCACCGCGGCATGAAATCTGCACCGATACTGTTTGAGGAAACTGCTGTGACTACAAATAACAAAGTTCGCAATGTCGATGTACGCGCGCCACGCGGCACACAATTAAACGCAAAAAGCTGGCTGACCGAAGCGCCGTTACGCATGCTGATGAACAACCTCGATCCTGAAGTTGCGGAGAACCCACACGAGCTGGTGGTGTACGGCGGCATCGGCCGCGCCGCGCGCGACTGGGATTGCTACGACAAGATCGTCGAAACCCTGAAAACGCTGGAAGAAGACGAAACCCTGCTGGTGCAATCCGGCAAGCCGGTCGGCGTATTCAAAACCCACAGCAACGCGCCGCGCGTGCTGATCGCCAACTCCAACCTGGTGCCACACTGGGCGACCTGGGAACACTTCAACGAACTGGACGCCAAAGGTCTGGCCATGTACGGCCAGATGACCGCCGGCAGCTGGATCTACATCGGCAGCCAGGGCATCGTCCAGGGTACCTATGAGACCTTCGTCGAAGCGGGCCGCCAGCACTACGACGGCAGCCTGCAGGGCCGCTGGGTGCTGACCGCCGGCCTGGGCGGCATGGGGGGCGCACAGCCGCTGGCCGCGACCCTGGCGGGCGCTTGTTCGCTGAACATCGAATGTCAGCAGAGCCGCATCGATTTCCGTCTGAAAACCCGCTACGTCGATGAGCAGGCTAAAGATCTGGACGACGCGCTGGCCCGCATCAAAAAATACACCTCAGAAGGCAAAGCCATCTCTATCGCCCTGTGCGGCAACGCGGCGGAAATCTTGCCTGAGCTGGTCCGCCGTGGCGTACGCCCGGACATGGTCACCGACCAGACCAGCGCCCACGATCCGCTGAACGGCTACCTGCCGAAGGGCTGGAGCTGGGAAGAATACCGCCAACGCGCGCAGACCGAACCGGCTAAAGTGGTCGCCGCCGCCAAACAGTCGATGGCCGACCACGTAAAAGCCATGCTGGCGTTCCAGCAGATGGGCGTGCCGACCTTCGACTACGGCAACAACATTCGCCAGATGGCAAAAGAAACCGGCGTCGACAACGCCTTCGACTTCCCGGGCTTCGTGCCGGCCTACATCCGTCCGCTGTTCTGCCGCGGTATCGGGCCGTTCCGCTGGGCGGCGCTGTCCGGCGATCCGCAGGACATCTACAAAACCGACGCCATGGTGAAAGAGCTGATCCCGGATGACGAACACCTGCACCGCTGGCTGGACATGGCGCGCGAGCGCATCAGCTTCCAGGGCCTGCCGGCGCGCATCTGCTGGGTTGGCCTTGGCCAGCGCGCCAAGCTGGGCCTGGCGTTCAACGAGATGGTGCGCCGCGGCGAACTGTCCGCCCCGATCGTCATCGGCCGCGACCACCTGGATTCCGGCTCCGTTTCCAGCCCGAACCGTGAAACCGAAGCGATGAAAGACGGTTCCGATGCGGTTTCCGACTGGCCGTTGCTGAACGCCCTGCTGAACACCGCCAGCGGCGCCACCTGGGTTTCCCTGCACCACGGCGGCGGCGTCGGCATGGGCTTCTCCCAACATTCCGGCATGGTGATCGTCTGCGATGGCACCGACGAGGCAGCCGAGCGCATCGCCCGCGTCCTGCACAATGACCCGGCTACCGGGGTCATGCGTCACGCCGACGCCGGTTACGATATCGCTATCGACTGCGCCCGCGAACAGGGCCTGAACCTGCCGATGGTTGCCGCGACCCAAGGAGAAAAAGCATGAAAGCGCTGACTATTCGCCCAGGCAAACTCACGCTGGCTCAACTGCGTGAAGTCTATCAACACCCGGTAACGCTGACGCTGGACGACAATGCGTACGCGCCAATCCAGCAGAGCGTGGCCTGCGTGGAACGCATCGTTGAAGAAAACCGCACTACATACGGCATCAACACTGGGTTTGGCCTGCTGGCTTCGACGCGCATCGCTCGCGACGATCTGGAAAACCTGCAGCGTTCGATCGTGCTGTCACACGCCGCCGGCGTAGGCGAGCCGACCGACGACAACCTGGTGCGCCTGATTATGGTGCTGAAGATCAACAGTCTGTCGCGCGGCTTCTCCGGTATTCGTCTGGAAGTCATCCAGGCGCTGATCGCGCTGGTCAACGCCGAAGTCTATCCGCATATCCCGCTGAAGGGCTCGGTCGGCGCCTCCGGCGACCTGGCGCCGCTGGCGCATATGAGTCTGGTTCTGCTGGGCGAAGGCCAGGCGCGCCATCAGGGCCAGTGGCTGCCGGCGACCGAAGCGCTGGCCAAGGCCGGCCTGAAACCGCTGACGCTGGCGGCGAAAGAGGGCCTGGCGCTGCTGAACGGCACCCAGGTCTCCGCCGCCTTCGCGCTGCGCGGCCTGTTCGATGCCGAAGATCTGTTCGCCGCCGCGACCGTGGCGGGCAGTCTGACGGTAGAAGCGGCGCTGGGCTCCCGCAGCCCGTTCGATGCGCGCATCCACGAAGTGCGCGGCCAGCGCGGCCAGATCGACGCCGCCCTCGCCTATCGCCACCTGCTCGGGGCGCGCAGCGAAGTCTCCGACTCGCACCGCAACTGTGAGAAAGTGCAGGACCCCTACTCCCTGCGCTGCCAACCGCAGGTGATGGGCGCCTGCCTGACGCAGATCCGCCAGGCCGCTGAAGTGCTGGAAATTGAAGCCAACGCCGTCTCCGATAACCCGCTGGTGTTCGCCGAACAGGGCGACGTGCTGTCCGGCGGCAACTTCCACGCCGAACCGGTAGCAATGGCCGCCGATAACCTGGCGCTGGCGTTTGCCGAGATCGGTTCGCTGTCCGAACGCCGCATCTCGCTGATGATGGACAAGCACATGTCGCAGCTGCCACCGTTCCTGGTGGAAAACGGCGGCGTAAACTCCGGCTTCATGATCGCCCAGGTGACCGCCGCGGCGCTGGCCAGCGAAAACAAAGCGCTGGCGCACCCGTCGAGCGTCGACAGCATTCCGACCTCCGCCAACCAGGAAGACCACGTTTCCATGGCGCCGGCCGCCGGTCGCCGCCTGTGGAGCATGGCGGACAACGTGCGCGGCATTCTGGCGGTCGAATGGCTGGCCGCCTGCCAGGGCCTGGATTTCCGTAACGGCCTGAAGACCTCGGAAGGTCTGGAGCAGGCGCGCCGTCTGCTGCGCGAGCATGTCAGTTTCTACGACAAGGATCGTTTCTTCGCCCCCGACATTGAAGCCGCCAGCCAACTCTTGGCGGCCGGTCACCTGACATCGCTGCTGCCTGCGGCGCTGCTGCCTAGCCAGGCATAATCATCACACTCTGAATCACGCAGTTTGTTCTGCCCCGCCGGGTGCGTTCCACCCGGCGCGGGCAGCGCGTGCCTGTTCGGCAAACACTTAACGGGAAGCAACATGCGTAACGAAACGACACAACTCAGACGCGGACTAAACGCGCGGCACATCCGTTTCATGGCTCTCGGCTCGGCGATCGGCACCGGCCTGTTCTACGGCTCCGCCGGCGCCATCCAACTGGCCGGCCCGGCCGTGCTGCTGGCCTACCTGGTGGGCGGCGCGGCGGTGTTCATGGTAATGCGCGCGCTGGGTGAAATGGCGGTGCACCAGCCGGTTTCCGGCTCGTTCGGCCACTACGCCAGCCACTATCTCGGCCCGCTGGCCGGGTTCCTCACCGGTTGGACCTATACCTTTGAAATGGTGATCGTCGCCCTGGCGGACGTCACCGCCTTCGGCATCTATATGGGACTGTGGTTCCCGGACGTCGCGCAGTGGGTCTGGGTACTCAGCATCATTCTGTTTATCGGCGCGCTCAACCTGTGCAGCGTCAAGGTATTCGGTGAACTGGAGTTCTGGCTATCGCTGGTCAAAGTCGCCGCCATCGTGGCGATGATCGTCGGCGGCGCGGCAGTGATGCTGTTCGGCTTTGGCCAAACCCAGCACGCCACCGGTATCAGTAACCTGTGGCAGCACGGCGGCTTTATGCCTAACGGTATCGGCGGCGTGGTCGCCTCGCTGGCGGTCGTGATGTTCGCCTTCGGCGGCATCGAGATCATCGGCATCACCGCCAGCGAGGCGAAAGACCCCGCTAAAGTGCTGCCAAAAGCGATCAACGCCGTACCGGTGCGCATCCTGCTGTTTTACGTACTGACGCTCACTGTGCTGATGGCGATCTACCCGTGGAACAGCATCGGTCAGAACGGCAGCCCGTTCGTGGAGATCTTCAGCAACCTCGGCATCAGCTCCGCCGCCAACGTGCTGAACGTGGTAGTGATCACCGCCGCTATCTCCGCCATCAACAGCGATATCTTCGGTGCCGGTCGCATGATGTACGGCATGGCGCAGGACGGCCAGGCACCACGTAGCTTCTCCAAACTGACCACCAGCGGCGTGCCGTGGATGACGGTGCTGGTGATGTCGGTCGCCCTGTTGTTGGCGGTGGTACTCAACTACCTGATCCCGGAGAAGATCTTCATGATCATCGCCTCGATCGCCACCTTCGCCACCGTCTGGGTGTGGCTGATGATCCTGCTGTCGCAGGTCGCCATGCGCCGCACGTTGTCGCCGGAAGAAACCCGTCAGCTGAGCTTCCCTGTGCCGTGGTGGCCGGTGGCGCCGGCGCTGGCGACCGCCTTTATGGTGTTCGTTATCGGTCTGCTCGGCTACTTCGAAGAGAGCCGCATCGCGCTGTACGTCGGGCTGGTGTGGATCGCTTTCCTCACCGTGGCCTACTGGCTGTGGGTGCGCAAGAAAGGCGGCGGTTCGCCGGTGACCGCAGCGACGCAACAGATGTAACGCTCGCTTCTGCTAAAACCCGCCGCGGCGGGTTTTTTTATTGCGCCTGCGCCAACGCTTGCAGGACATCCGCCCGCAGGTCCTCAAACTCCTCCAACCCCGCGGACAAACGCACCAGTCCTTCACTGATATGATGCCGTCGCCGTTCTTCCGGGCTGTAGGCCGAGTGAGTCATGCTGGCCGGATGCTGCGCCAGGCTCTCACAATCTCCCAGGCTGACCGCACGCAAGATGAGCTGCAGCGCGTTGAGGAAACGAATGCCCGCCGTCATGCCACCGCGCAATTCAAACGCCAGCATGCCGCCGTATCGCGCCATTTGCCGCTGCGCCAACGCATGTTGCGGGAAGCTTGCCAAGCCTGGATAGTAAACCCGCGCCACCGCCGGATGATCCGACAACACCTCGGCCAGACGCTGGGCGTTGTCGCAGTGCCGCTCCATACGCAGCGGCAGCGTCTTCAACCCACGCAGCACCAATGCAGCGTCCTGCGCCGACAACACAGCCCCGTTCATATCCTTCAGCCCCTCCAAACGTATCTCCTGCGCCAGCGCCTCACTCGTCACCGCCACTCCGGCCAACAGATCGCCGTGACCGCCAAGATATTTGGTGGCCGAGTGCACCACGATATCGGCGCCCAGCGTCAGCGGCCGCTGCAGGTACGGCGTGCAATAGGTGTTGTCCACCAGCAACAGCGCCTGATGCCGGTGGGCGATCTCCGCTACAGCGGCGATATCGATCAATCGCATGTTTGGGTTGGCCGGCGTTTCGCAATACACCAATCGGGTATGCGGGCCAATCGCCGCAGCCAGCTGCTCTGGCCTGGTCATATCAACGTGGATTACCTTGACGCCAAAACGCGCCAAACCGTGATGAAAATAGCTGAAGGTGCAACCATACACCGTTTCATCGACGATCAGCTCATCGCCCGGGTTGAGCAACGTCCAGCAACAGGCGGTGATCGCCCCCATGCCTGACGCGAACGCCACCGCCGCTTCCCCTTCTTCAAGGTTGGCGATGCGCTGTTCCAGCAGATTCAGGGTCGGGTTGGCGATACGTGAATAGAAATACCCCGGCTCGGTGCCGGCAAAACAAGCACCGCCATATTCCGCCGTGGGAAAAGTAAAGGTGGAACTCATAAACACCGGCGGGCACAGCGCCCCCTGATGCTGCAGAGGATCGTAGCCGTAATGAATGGCGCGGGTGGCGAAAGCGTGGCCAGTCGTGATGGCGGACATAACGCAACTCCTTACCTGAGTGGGAAAGCTTAATTCAATGGCTCATCCTGGAGCGAGAGCGGCAATGCGCTGTCCCGCGTGCGCTGGCCGATGATTTGCAGAGTACGCAGCAGCAACATGATGCCCAGCAAGGTGTCCGGATGCTTCAGCAAGGTGTAAGCCGCACGAAAATTGGCAGGCGGTGGGTTCAATTGCAGCTCGCTGTGCGCCATCTTCAACGCAGTCCCTCCCTCCCAACCGGCCGTAACCAGCCCTTCAAACACGCCGGCCAGTTTTTCTACCAGCGCGTTGTCGGCGATATCCACTAAGTCCGATAGCAACGACAGCAGATCGACCACGTTGTCCAGCCGCCCACCGGCCAGCAGCGGCCGCAGTTTTTCCAGCAACCCCGCCAGCGATTGGAGTTCGTCGCCATGTACCGTACTTTCCGTCATATCAGCCCCCTTACCGTGGCCCAATAAAGGCCGCGATTAAAGCCGTTACGCAGCATGCCCCCCACCTTGGTAGCCGGGGTCGGCAGTACGTCATGCCGGTAGTCGTAGACCAGCGGCATGCCCGCGTGCAGCCCCATTTGCGCTATCGCCTGCACTTTGCCATCGTAATGGCTGACCGTTTGCCCCAGCCGTATTTCCGCCACGATGTTGTCGGCGATCACCGGTGCCTGGTTGTGGCAAGAACCTCCTGCTTTGCTGACCGGCAGATCCACGGTGTCGCCGATCACGTATATGCCCTGTTGGCCGTACACCTGTAACGTTTGGTGATCGGTCGGCAACCAGCCCTCACCGTTTTGAATATCGCTCAGCCCGGTATTGCGCACCGCCTCCACCGCACGAATCGGCGGCGTCGCCATCAGGATGTCAAACGGCTGTTCCTCTCCCTCGGCGGAATAGGCGATATGGCGCTGCGCATCCACCCGATTGAGCGTAAAGCCACGCTGATGGTGGATATCGCGCGCCGCGAAAATGGCGGGCAGCGCTTCGCCGGTTGGCCGCTGCAAAAACAGGCAGTTGCGCAGCAGTTGGGAAATGGTCGGGTAGGTATAAACGATCTCCACCGCCTTACGTACACCGCGACGCCGCAGGTAGTCGTCCAGCATCAAGGTGGTTTCAATCGGTGCAATGCCGCACTGATGGGGCACATTGGGTGTTTCGGGGAAGGAAACAGTGATAAAGATACGCCCTTTCTCGATGGTAGCCAGTTTATGCGCCAACCGCCTGGCGGCCTGATACTGGTAAAAATGATCGCCCGCCTGCGCCAATCCCTCGATGCGCTCCGGCCAGGGGACACAGCCGGTCGCAAAGACCAGAAAGTCATAGGAATAATTTTTACCGCTTTGCGTGGCTATACTTCGCTGCTTTAAATCGAAAGATTCCGCTTTATCAACAATAAACTGTATTTCGGGCCGCAATAAACTCCGCTGTGAGCGCGTGAGCTCCGGTTTGAAAAAAGCATTGAACGCGACATACATAAACGCCGGCTTGTAATAATGCAGCGGCGAATCCGATATCATTAATAACTCAACTTTATTATTCAAGATCTCCCGGTGCAGTTTAGCGGCCAACAAATTGGCTAATATAGTGCCCCCGGTTCCACCGCCGACAATAACGATTCTCTGTCGCATCAAGCCCTCACCCAACCGGTTAGCAACCCGGCAGAATTTAAACAATATGCTAGTGAAAAGGTTAACCGGCAGGACGGCGATAAATAACTCTGCCTCATTGGCAGTCTAGTAACGAATAATTATAAAGCAAAGAAAATTGGAATATAAAAAGCTGGATTTCATTTTTATCGTAGCGTTATCGTTTTAAATAACCGCTAAAATACGCCCTTAAGTATAAATAGCTTATTATTTATAAGGCAATATTCCAGGCGTTTAGGATAAAAAAACCCGCCGCAGCGGGTTTTTATTTAGCAACCGAATCGGCTGAACTTACTGGCCTTTAACTTCTTTCAGGCCGTTGAACGGCGCACGGTCACCCAGCGCTTCTTCGATACGGATCAGTTGGTTGTACTTCGCAACGCGGTCAGAACGGCTCATAGAACCGGTTTTGATCTGGCCAGCCGCAGTCCCTACCGCCAGATCGGCGATGGTTGCGTCTTCGGTTTCACCGGAACGGTGAGAGATAACCGCGGTGTAGCCAGCGTCTTTCGCCATCTTGATAGCAGCCAGCGTTTCGGTCAGAGAACCGATCTGGTTGAATTTGATCAGGATGGAGTTAGCGATGCCTTTCTCAATGCCTTCTTTCAGGATCTTGGTGTTGGTAACGAACAGATCGTCGCCAACCAGCTGGATTTTGTCGCCCAGAACTTTGGTCTGGTAAGCGAAGCCCGCCCAGTCGGATTCATCCAGACCGTCTTCGATAGACACGATTGGGTACTGTTTGGTCAGCTCTTCCAGGAAGTGAGTGAACTCTTCGGAAGTGAAGGCTTTGTTGCCTTCGCCGGCCAGCACGTATTTACCGTCTTTGTAGAATTCGGAAGCCGCGCAGTCCATCGCCAGAGTCACGTCTTTGCCCAGTTCGTAGCCCGCCGCTTTTACCGCTTCAGCGATAACCGCCAGCGCTTCGGCGTTGGAACCCAGGTTTGGCGCGTAGCCGCCTTCGTCGCCTACTGCGGTGTTCATGCCTTTGGCTTTCAGAACTTTCGCCAGGTGGTGGAACACTTCAGAACCGATGCGCACCGCTTCTTTCAGGGTTTTCGCGCCAACCGGCTGAATCATGAATTCCTGAATGTCGACGTTGTTGTCAGCGTGCTCGCCGCCGTTGATGATGTTCATCATCGGCAGTGGCATGGAGAATTTGCCTGGGGTACCGTTCAGTTCAGCGATGTGCTCGTACAGCGGCATGCCTTTAGAGGCTGCGGCCGCTTTCGCTGCGGCCAGGGAAACCGCCAGAATGGCGTTGGCGCCGAAGTTGGATTTGTTTTCGGTACCGTCCAGCTCGATCATGATCTTGTCAATGTTCGCCTGGTCTTTGGCATCTTTACCCAGTACTGCCTGAGCAATCGGACCGTTTACTGCAGCAACGGCTTTCAGTACGCCTTTACCCAGGAAACGAGACTTGTCACCGTCACGCAGTTCCAGCGCTTCGCGGGAACCGGTAGAAGCACCTGACGGCGCAGCAGCCAGGCCTACGAAACCGCCTTCCAGATGAACTTCGGCTTCAACAGTCGGGTTACCGCGAGAGTCGATGATTTCACGACCGATGACTTTAACGATTTTGGACATTAGGTTTTCCTCAGTACAAGTTAAACTAAAACTCCAGACAAACAGCGCGCGGTTCTCACCGCGCGCCGCCTACCAAATATTTTATTTCACCTGGCGCTTCTGATGCTCGCCAGCGGCTTTCACGAAGCCGGCGAACAGCGGATGCCCATCACGCGGCGTAGACGTAAATTCCGGGTGGAACTGACAGGCTACAAACCACGGGTGATTCGGCAGTTCAATGATCTCGACCAGCTTGTTGTCGGCGGAACGACCGGCGACACGCAGCCCTGCGGCTTCGATCTGCTTCAACAGCATGTTGTTAACTTCGTAACGGTGACGGTGACGCTCGACAATGGTCGGTTCGCCGTACAGCTGACGCACCAGGCTGTTGTCGCTCAGGTTGCACTGTTGGCCACCTACGCGCATCGTGCCGCCCAAATCGCTTTCTTCGCTGCGCACTTCGACGTTGCCGTCTTCGTCGCGCCATTCGGTGATCAACGCCACCACCGGGTACTTACAGTCTGGCATAAACTCGGTGGAGTTGGCGTTTTCCATGCCCGCCACGTTGCGAGCGAACTCCATCAACGCCACCTGCATGCCCAGGCAAATACCCAGGTAAGGAATGTTGTTCTCGCGTGCATAGCGTGCGGTCATCACTTTGCCTTCCACGCCGCGGTAGCCGAAGCCGCCCGGGATCAGGATCGCGTCCAGCCCTTTCAGCACTTCCACGCCGCGGGTTTCCACGTCCTGCGAATCGATCAGCTTGATGTTCACGGTCAAACGGTTTTTCAGCCCGCCGTGCTTCAGCGCTTCAATCACCGACTTGTAAGCGTCCGGCAGCTCAACGTATTTGCCTACCATCCCGATGGTCACTTCGCCGCCCGGATTGGCTTCTTCGTAGATCACCTGTTCCCATTCGGCCAGGTTGGCTTCCGGTGCGTTCAAGCTGAATCGTTTACAAATATAATCGTCCAGCCCCTGAGATTTCAATAGGCCTGGGATTTTATAAATAGAATCAACGTCTTTCAGAGAGATAACCGCTTTTTCCGGTACGTTGCAGAAAAGCGCGATTTTAGCGCGTTCGTTAGCAGGAACCGCGCGATCGGAACGGCAAATCAGCACATCCGGCTGAATACCGATGGAAAGCAGCTCTTTTACGGAATGCTGGGTCGGCTTGGTTTTCACTTCACCGGCCGCCGCCATGTACGGCACCAGCGTCAGGTGCATATACAGGGTGTGCTCGCGGCCCACTTCCACCGCCATCTGACGGATGGCTTCGAGGAACGGCAGCGATTCGATATCGCCGACGGTGCCGCCGATTTCCACCAGCACCACATCGTGGCCTTCGCCGCCTTCGATGATGCGCTCTTTGATCGCGTTGGTGATGTGCGGAATGACCTGCACGGTCGCGCCCAGATAGTCGCCGCGGCGTTCTTTACGCAGCACGTCGGAGTAGATGCGGCCGGTGGTGAAGTTGTTGCGACGCGACATTTTGGTGCGGATGAAGCGCTCGTAGTGACCCAAATCCAGATCGGTTTCTGCGCCGTCTTCGGTGACGAAAACTTCCCCATGCTGAATCGGGCTCATGGTGCCCGGATCCACGTTGATGTACGGGTCCAGTTTCATGATGGTAACGTTGAGGCCACGGGCTTCAAGAATAGCCGCCAGAGAGGCTGCGGCAATGCCTTTACCCAGAGAGGATACGACCCCGCCGGTCACAAAAATATAATTAGTTGTCATGCTGAACCTGAGAGTTTAGGTTTAAAGACGATGGAAGAACCAGGACGGGAAAGTAGTATACCCGAACCTCTCCTGACCTACAAACGATCGTTTTGCTGTCCATCATCTCGGCCGCCCTCCCGTGTTCATCAGGGTTTACTCCGCCGGCGCCGCATAAACCCTCCAGGTAAAACAAAGAGTTAGCAGAGAAAGTTTCTTTTTACCGCCCCTCAGGAGCGATAAAACGCCTTAGATTTCAGTTTGTTGCCCTTTTGCTGCCGCTGGCAGCCATGCGTCTCTAACCTGATCGCAAGCTTAACCGTTTCAGCTTAAGCGAACCTTGTCGGCGATCAACATTGCGGCGGTGGCTTAGCTTTCCTGACGTTTCACCTGCTGCCAGGCCTCTTCCATTTGCTCCAGCGTGGCGTCTTCAAGCCGCAGCCCGCGCTGCTTGACGATCGCCTCCACCTGGCGGAAACGGCGCTCGAACTTGCGGTTCGCCGCCTGTAGCGCATTCTCCGCCTTGTGGCCCAAATGGCGCGACAGGTTCACCGTCGCGAACAGCAGATCGCCGATCTCCTCTTCCAGCTTGCTCTCGTCAACCACTGCCTGGCGGGCTTCGTGCATCACTTCGTCGATCTCTTCGTACACTTTGTCCAACACCGGCCCCAGCGTGTTCCAGTCGAAACCGACCGAGGCGCAGCGTTTCTGGATCTTGTGCGCTTTCATCAACGCCGGCAGCGCCTGCGGAATGTCGTCCAGCACCGAGTGCAGCGCTTTTTCGGCGCGCTCGCCGGCCTTCAGCTGCTCCCAGCGCGCCGCCACGGTTTCGCTGTCTCCGCCCTCAGCGTCACCGAAGATATGCGGATGTCGGCGTTCCAGCTTGTCGCTGATAGCGGTGCACACCTCATCGAAATCGAACAGTCCCTGTTCCTGCCCCATCTGGGCGTAGAACACCACCTGGAACAGCAAATCGCCCAGCTCGTCGCGCAGATCGGCGTAGTCCTGCCGTTCGATGGCGTCCAGCACTTCGTAAGTCTCTTCCAGCGTGTAAGGCGCGATGGTGGCGAAGGTTTGCTTGCGGTCCCACGAGCAGCCGGTCTGCGGATCGCGCAGCGTTTTCATGATGTTCAGCAGGTGCTGCAGCGGAGTGGATTGGGTCATAAAAAAATCTCTGAGAAAGAATGGAGGCGCATGGGGGCGCCCGCCGAATACATGGATTTCGGGCCGCATCCATTATCGATACGGCCCGAAAGGCGACGTGGGCTTAGTTGCCGTGCAGACGCTTGGCGTCTATCACGTCCGGCAGCTGGTTCAACTTCGCCAGCACCCGGCTCAGCACCTGCTGGTTGTAGATTTCGATATCCATGTCGATAGTGGCCAACTGCTTCTTGGTGTCACTGCGACTGGCTACCCCCAGCACGTTGACCTTTTCGTTGGCCAAAATGGTGGTAATGTCGCGCAGCAGCCCGCTGCGATCGTTGGCCATCACGCGCACCACCAGCGAATAACCGCTGGAGTAGCTTTCGCCCCATACCGCATCGACGATGCGCTCCGGCGCGTGCGATTGCAGATCGACCAGTTGATCGCAGTCCGCACGGTGGATCGAGATGCCGCGCCCCTGGGTGATAAAACCGACGATGTCGTCACCCGGGATCGGTTGGCAACAGCGGGCGATGTGGTGCATCAGATTGCCCACGCCCTCCACCACCACCCGACCGTTATCCTTGTTACGGGTCGGCGGTGGCGCTTTCTGCTGCACCAGCTGGCGCAGCGCCTCGCGATCCTGCTCTTCGGCGCTCGGTTTGTTGAACTTGCCCTGCAGGTAATTCACCATCTGGTTCAGGCGAATGTCCCCACCGCCGATCGCCGCCAACACCTCGTCCAGCGAGTTCATGTTGTAGCGCGGGATCAACAGCTTCTCGGCCTCTTTCAGGCTGATGCCGAGATGCTCCAGTTCGTTGTCCAACATCTGGCGTCCGGCGAGAATGTTCTTGTCGCGATCCTGCTTGCGGAACCAGTTGTGGATCTTCGAGCGCCCGCGGCTGGTAGTGACGTAGCCCAGGTTCGGATTCAGCCAGTCGCGGCTCGGGTTCGGCTGCTTCTGGGTGATGATCTCAATCTGATCGCCCATCTTCAGCTGATAGGTAAACGGCACGATGCGGCCGCCGATCTTGGCGCCGATACAGCGGTGACCGACGTCGCTGTGAATGTGGTAAGCGAAATCGAGCGGCGTGGAGCCGGCCGGCAGATCTACCACGTCGCCTTTCGGGGTAAATACATAGACCCGATCGTCGAACACCTGGCTGCGCACTTCGTCGAGCATCTCGCCGGAGTCCGCCATCTCTTCCTGCCAGGCGATCAGCTTACGCAGCCAGGCGATGCGCTCTTCGTAGCCGGAGCGCACGGTAACCCCCGCGCCCTCTTTGTACTTCCAGTGCGCGGCCACACCCAGCTCGGCGTCTTCATGCATTTGCCGCGTACGGATCTGAATCTCGACAGTTTTGCCGCGCGGCCCCAGCACCACGGTGTGGATCGACTGGTAGCCGTTGGGTTTCGGGTTGGCGACGTAGTCGTCGAACTCGTCCGGCAGATGGCGGAAGTGGGTATGCACAATGCCCAACGCCGCATAGCAATCCTGCAGGCGCTCCGCCACGATGCGCACCGCGCGCACGTCGAACAGTTCGTCGAACGCCAGGTGTTTTTTCTGCATCTTGCGCCAGATGCTGTAGATGTGTTTCGGTCGGCCGTAGATCTCCACCCGAATGCCTTCTTTAGCCATCTCGGCGCGCAGCCCGGCGACGAAATCGTCGATGAACTGTTCGCGATCGATGCGGCGCTCATGCAACAGCTTGGCGATGCGCTTGTATTCTTCCGGGTGCAGGTAGCGGAAGCAGAAATCCTCCAGCTCCCACTTCAGCTGGCCGATGCCGAGCCGGTTGGCCAGCGGGGCGTAGATGTTGGAACACTCTTTCGCCGCCAGCACGCGTTCGTCTTCCGGCGCATCTTTCACCTCGCGCAGGTGGGCGATGCGCTCCGCCAGCTTGATGACCACGCAGCGGAAATCCTCCACCATCGCCAACAACATGCGGCGCACGTTGTCGACCTGTTCGGAGGCCATCGAGTCGTTCTGGGTGGCTTTCAGTTGGCGAATGGCATCCATGTCGCGCACGCCGTGCACCAGCGCGACGATGCCCTTGCCGAACGCTTCGGTCAGGGTCTCTTCCTGCACGATGCCGGCGTCTACCAGCGGGAACAGCAGCGCGGCGCGCATGCTGTCGTTGTCCATGCTCAGCGTCGAGAGGATTTCCACCATCTCCAGGCCGCGCCACAACAACAGCGAGGCATCGGGATGGTTTTGGGTCTGCTGCTCACAATAACGCCAGGTTGCGGCCAATCGCTCACATGACTGCGGGTTAGGTAGCCCCAAGCTGGCGATCCACTCATCGAGAGCGAACTCACCCGCCGTATTCAGATGTGCACTTCTTACCGCAACCATAACTTCTCCCTACTTTGCAGCGACCTCTGGCGCGCGCTCGTTGATAAACAGCGCCATTGATTCAAGATGCCCCGTGTGCGGAAACATATCCAACATCCGCACGCGCGCAAGACGATAACCGGCGCTCAACAGCACTTTGCTGTCGCGAGCCAGCGTGGTGGGGTTACAGGAAACATAAACCACCCGCGCCGGCGCCAGTTTTACAATATGTGACATCACCCCGGCCGCACCGGCACGGGCGGGATCCAGCATCACCTTATCAAACCCTTGTGCTGCCCAAGGTTGCCGCTCAACGTCGTCCTCCAGATTCTCGTGGAAGAACGATGCATTATTCAGCTTATTCTTATGTGCATTATATTGCCCATTCGCTACCAGCGTGGCAACACCTTCGATGCCTACCACCGCTGCGGCGCGGCGCGCCAACGGCAGGGTGAAATTGCCCATGCCGCAGAACAGGTCCAGCACCCGATCATTGGGTTGAATATCGAGCCATTCAAGGGCCTGCGCCACCATTTGTTGGTTTACGGCGTCATTGACCTGAATAAAGTCGCGCGGACTGAAGTCTAAGCGTAGCCCGTCAACCTGATAATACGGCGTGTCACCGCACAGTTTCTCCACGCGATCGCTGTCCGGCGCCAGATAAACGGCGACGTTCTCCCGCTCGCCAAACGCCAACAGCGCCTGCCTATCCACCTCTTTCAGCGCGTCGAGATGGCGCAACACCAGCAGCGGGCCGTTGTCCGCCAGCACCAGCTCCACATGCCCCAGCCGCCGCACCGCCTGCAGCCCGCTCAGGCAGGCGCGCACCGGTGCCAGCAGCTGCTCCAGCTCAGGCCGCAGCACCGGGCAGTGCTCCACCGCCACCAGCTCGCTGGAGGCCGCCTGCCGAAAGCCCATCATCAGGCGCTGCTGCTTGGGTTGCCACGCCAGGCTCAGGCGGGCGCGGCGGCGATAGCCATATTCCGGGCCGGCGATCACCGGCTCCTGCTGCGGAGTCACCCCGGTTTCGCGGGCGATCATGCGCCCCAGCGCCGCCGCCTTGCTCTGCTGTTGCAGCGCCTCATCCGCATGTTGCTGCTGGCAGCCGCCGCACACGCCGAAATGCGGGCATCGTGGCGCCACCCGCTGCGGGCTGCGGCTCAGCAGGCGCTTGAGCTTGCCTTTGGCGAACTGGCGTTTGTCTTCGGTCAGCTGGATTTCCGCCTGCTCGCCCGGCAATACGCCCGGCACGAACACCGCTTTGCCGTCGTGGCGCGCCACGCCCTGGCCGAAAGGATCGAGATCGCTCACCGTCACGGTGAAGATTTGTGAGCTCTGCCGGGTCGTCACGCGGCGTTTGGGAGAGTAGAATTGCGCCATATTTGTCGATTGTGTGCTGGTTCATTAAGCTAGTGTCAGCTGTCAATTCTCCCACATTGGAATCCCATGACCAAATACAGCCTGCGTGCACGCATGATGATCCTGATTCTGGCCCCGACCTTGCTGATTGGTTTACTGCTCAGCACCTTCTTCGTGGTGCACCGCTATAACGAGCTGCAGGAGCAATTGGTCGATGCCGGCGCCAGCATCATCGAGCCGCTGGCGGTGGCCAGCGAGTACGGCATGACGTTCCGCAGCCGCGAATCGGTCAGGCAGTTGGTCAGCCTGTTACACCGACGCCATTCGGACATCGTGCGTTCGATCACCGTGTTCGATGCGCAGAACAATTTGTTCGTCACCTCCAATTATCATCACAACTTTGCTCAGCTGCAGCTGCCTAAAGGTGTGCCGTTGCCCACTGAGCTGATGCTTACCCGACGCGGCGATTCGCTGATCCTGCGTACGCCGATCCTGTCGGAAAGCCAGTATCCGGATGAAACCGCCGACGGCGGCAGCCACCCCGACAACAACCTAGGCTATGTGGCCATCGAGCTGGATCTGCAGTCGGTGCGGCTGCAGCAATATAAAGAGGTGTTCGTCTCGACCCTGTTGCTGCTGCTGTGCATGTGCATCGCCATCCTGTTCGCTTACCGGCTGATGCGCGACGTGACCGGCCCGATCCGCAACATGGTGAACACCGTCGACCGCATCCGCCGCGGCCAGCTCGACAGCCGCGTGGAAGGCTACATGCTGGGCGAGCTGCACATGCTGAAGAACGGCATCAACTCGATGGCGATGTCGCTCACCGCCTATCACGAAGAGATGCAGCAGAACATCGATCAGGCCACCTCCGACTTGCGTGAAACCCTAGAGCAGATGGAGATCCAGAACGTCGAGCTGGATCTGGCGAAAAAACGCGCGCAGGAGGCGGCGCGCATCAAGTCCGAATTCCTGGCCAACATGTCGCACGAGCTGCGTACCCCGCTCAATGGCGTGATCGGCTTCACCCGCCAGATGCTGAAAACCGATCTGAGCGCGACCCAAACCGACTATTTGCAGACCATCGAACGCTCGGCCAACAACCTGTTGACCATCATCAACGACGTGCTGGACTTCTCCAAACTGGAGGCCGGCAAGCTGGTGCTGGAGCATATTCCGTTCGCCCTGCGTGAAACGCTGGACGAAGTGGTGGTGCTGCTGGCCCCCAGCGCCCACGAGAAGGGGCTGGAGCTGACGCTGGATGTGCACAACGATGTGCCGGAGCAGGTGATCGGTGACTCGTTGCGCCTGCAGCAAATCATCACCAACCTGCTGGGCAACGCCATCAAGTTCACCGAAACCGGCAACATCGACATTCGCGTCGAGTTGCGCAAACAGCTGGATCGCCGGGTGGAAGTGGAAGTGCAGATCCACGACACCGGCATCGGCATCTCCGAACGCCAGCAGTCGCAGCTGTTTCAGGCGTTTCGTCAGGCGGACGCCAGCATCTCCCGCCGCCACGGCGGGACCGGGCTGGGGCTGGTGATCACGCAAAAGCTGGTAAAAGAGATGGGAGGCGATATCTGCTTCCACAGCCAGTTGAACCGCGGCTCGACCTTCTGGTTCCACATCACGCTGGATCTGAACGAGGGCATGCTGTCGCTGGCGCCGAGCCTGCCGGATCTGAACGGCAAAACGCTGGCCTACGTCGAATCCAACCCGACGGCGGCACAGGCGACGCTCAACATGCTCAGCGTCACGCAGCTGGTGATCACCCACTCGCCGACGCTGGGCCAGCTGCCGCCAGGCCACTATGACTTCCTGCTGGCCGGCGTGCCGATTCCGTTCCGCGCCAACATGGCGCAGCACGAAGACAAGTTGCTGGCTTCGCTGAAACTGGCCGATCGGGTGATTCTGGCGCTGCCGTGCCAGGCGCAGATCGACGCCGAGCTGCTCAAGCAACAAGGCGCGCTCGGCTGCCTGATCAAGCCGATCACCAGCACCCGACTGTTCCCTCTGCTCCGGATGGAAACGCCAGCACGCCTCACCGCGCAGCCGGTGCGTAAACGCCTGCCGCTGACGGTGATGGCGGTTGACGACAACCCGGCCAACCTCAAGCTGATCGGTACGCTGCTGGGGGAACAGGTAGAGAAAACCCTGCTGTGCGAGAGCGGTGAGGAAGCGCTGGCGCTGGCGCGCGACAACGTGCTGGATCTGATCCTGATGGACATTCAGATGCCGAAGATGGACGGCATTCACGCCAGCGAGCTGATCCGTCAACTGCCGCATCACAACTCCACGCCGATCGTCGCCGTCACCGCGCACGCCGCCAGCGGCGAGCGCGAGCATCTGCTGCAGGCCGGAATGGACGACTACCTGGCCAAGCCGATCGACGAAAAAATGCTGACCCGCGTGCTGTCGCGCTACCACAGCGGCGAAATGGAAAACGCCATCGCCGACGACACGCCGTTGTCGCTCGACTGGCCGCTGGCGCTGCGTCAGGCGGCCAACAAACCGGACCTGGCGCGCGATTTGCTACAAATGCTGCTCGATTTTCTGCCGCAGGTGCGCGAGCGGGTGCAGGCGCTGCTCGACGGCCAGCCTGACGACGAAATCCTCGATCTGGTCCATAAGCTGCACGGCAGCTGCAGCTACAGCGGCGTGCCGCGCCTCAAGCAGCTGTGTTTCTACCTCGAGCGGCAGCTGCGTCAGGGCATCACCAACGACGAGCTGGAGCCGGAATGGCTGGAACTGTTGGATGAGATTGAACTGGTGATCCACGCGGCGCGCGCGCATTTGGCGCAACCCGCCTGAATCCTCAGGCCATAACGCAAAAAGGCACGCCGCAGCGTGCCTTTGTTTTTTAACGACTGGCGCCTATCACTGCGCCAGCAGATACAGCTGGCTCTCGCCGCGCTGAATATTCAACGCCAGCACCGACGGCTTGCTGTCGAGGATTTTACGCAGCTCACCCAGGTTCTGGATCGGCTGCTGGTTCACGCCCAGGATCACGTCGCCCTTTTTCAGGCCGATGCGCGCCGCAGCGCTGCCGGCTTTCACGCTGTCGACCTTGACGCCCTTCACGTTGCCGACCTGGGTGTTGCTCAGCTCGGCGCCTTCGATGCCGGTGTAGATATTGCCCGAGGCCACCTGAGTCTGCGCGCTTTGCTCCAGCGTGACGTCAATCGTCACCGGCTTGCCGTCGCGAATGATGCCCAGCGACATCTTGCTGCCGACCGGCAGCGTGCCGATCTCCGCCCGGAACGAGGCGAAGCTGGAGATAGCCTTGCCGTTCATGGTGACAATTACGTCGCCGGCCTTGATGCCCGCCTTCGCCGCGGAAGACTTCGGCATCACCTGGCTGACGAAGGCCCCGCGCTGCGCATCAACCTTCATCGCCTTGGCCAGCTCAGAGTTCAGCTCGGTACCCATGATGCCCAGCTCGCCGCGTTTCACCTGGCCATATTCGACCATTTGCGCCGTCAGGTTTTTCACCATGTTGCTCGGAATGGCGAAGCCGATACCGATGTTACCGCCGTCCGGCGCCAGGATCGCGGTGTTGATGCCGATCAGTTCGCCGTTCAGGTTAACCAGCGCCCCCCCGGAGTTACCGCGGTTGATCGCCGCATCGGTCTGGATAAAGTTTTCGTAGTTTTCGATGTTCAGGCCGCTGCGCCCCAGGGCAGATACGATACCCGAAGTGGCGGTTTCACCCAGCCCGTAAGGGTTGCCGATCGCCACGGTGTAATCGCCGACGCGCAGCTGATCGGAGTCCGCCATCTTGATCGCCGTCAGATTCTTGAAGTCTTTCAGCTGGATCAGTGCGATATCGGAGCGCGGATCCTTGCCGATCACCTTGGCGTCGAAACGGCGACCGTCGCTCAGCTGCACCTGGATCTTGTTGGCGTTGTCCACCACGTGGTTATTGGTCACCACATAGCCCTTGGCGGCATCGATGACCACCCCGGCGCCCAGCGCCTGGAATTTCTGCTGTGTGCCCTGCGGCTGGCCATCCGGCCCAGGCTGTTCACCGCCCTGACACATCGGTGAGCCCTGGAACGGCGAACCGTCCTGGCAGAACGGCGAATCTTCGCCGAAGAACTGTTGGAACTGCTGCGGCATGCGCGGCGTATTGACCGTGGTGCTGCCCTCAACGTTAATGCTCACCACGGAAGGCATCACCTTTTCCAGCATCGGCGCCAGGCTCGGCAACTGTTGGGTGCTGGAAGAGGCGGTTTCGGCGGCGCTGGCCGTAATCGGGCCCATCGCCATACCGATGCTGAATGCCAGTGCGCTCAGAACTAATGCGGTTTTTTTCATCTGTGTGTCTCTTATAAAGTCGTTCAAAAGGAATGGCCGTCTTGCGTGCTTATTCAGAGTTAATTAATAGCCCGAAGTTCCGGCACAGATGATTGGCAATAGTAAACAAATATTGTCCGTCTTTACAAAACTCGAGACAGTCAACCGATTGGAATTGCTAAAATTATTCTTCAGATTAATTATTCCGCCGCCATCAATCGACGATATTCATCATAGGCGTAAAGGTCGGTCATTCCGCTGATATAGTCCTGCAATAAACGCGCGCGGAAATAATATTCCCGAATGGCTTGCTGCTCCGGCGATAAATGCTGCAGCCCCTCAACCGCCTCCGCATACGCCAGCCGATGCTTGGTGGACAGCTTATGGAACAGGCGCGTTTCGATCGGGTAAGCGCGATGGCTGTCCTCGCGCACCAGCTGGCTGAAGTCCGCCAGAGACATCGCCAACAGCGGGCTGTAAATATCCAGCAGGCCGCTGATCACCCGATAGCCTTGCAGCTCGAGCTGTTCGACCTCCGGGTGGTTGAACACGTGCTTGAACGCCACATTTTTAAATATTTTCAGCAGCCGGTACGCCGGGCTGAAGTCCTCCAGCAACGCCTGATTGAAACTGCCCTGATAGACCGCGTCCAGATTGTCGATAAAGCGCTGCGCCGCGTGCGGCACCAGCCGCGCCACGGTAAACACCCGCAGATACATGAAGAACTGATCTTCCGCGCTGCGCCGCGCGCCGCCGCGATCGATCTTGCGAAACGCGCTGGCGACGGTCTTGTCGAACAGGTCGCCCGGCACCACCTCGCCCCACTCCTGAATCAGGTGCTGATACAGCTGCTCGACGGTGAAAATGCTCTTCTCCACCGCGTCTTCCAGATCGGCCACGCAGTACGAGATATCGTCGGCGGCCTCCATAATATAGGTCAGCGGGAAACGATCGAACTCGCCCATGTGCAGCTCGCGCCGCAGCCGATCGACGAAGGCCTCTTCCGCCAGATAGTAGCCGGGCTTTTTCATCAGGTAACTGTGGCTGGCGGGGATGTCGCTCGCCCAGTAGGCCGGGCGGGTGTATTTCAAAATGCAGCCGACCTGCGCATAGGTCAGGTTGAGCTTGAGCAGACTGTACACCAGGCGGATCGCCTGGGCGTTGCCCTCGAAGTGGCTGAGATCCTGACGGATCCGGCTGCGCAGCCGGTTCAGATCGCTCTCCCCTTCATGCAGGCGCAGCGTCGCCACCTGGCAGCGATCGTGGCTGCCCGGCTCGCTGCCGCAGCTGGCGGGATCGAGCCGCTGGGCGAACCAGTCGTTGATCGCCGACTCGCCGAAGTGACCGAACGGCGGATTGCCGATGTCGTGCATCAGGCAGGCCATTTCCACGATGCTTTCAAACGGATCGAGCAGCCGGGTCAGGCCGAGCTCATCAATTCTCCCCGCCTGTTTGAAGCGGTTGAGGATTTCTTTGGCGATGTGGCGCCCAACCTGCTGCACCTCCATCGAGTGCGTCAGGCGGCTGCGTACCGCCGCGTTGCGCTCCAGCGGAAACACTTGGGTTTTTTGCTGCAGACGGCGAATGGCGGCCGAGTTGACGATGCGCCCGCGATCGCTCTCGAACTGCCGCACGATGTCGTACTCTTCCTCGGCCTCGATCGGTTTGCTGAAAGGCCGTTGGAAGCTGATTTTTTGCTTGAAGTCGATCCCGGACATCTGTTTCTCCGCCGTTGCGCCCTGCCCCCGTGATAACAATTCCCGGCAGAGGATGCAACGCATTATCTCTCATACACAGCCATGATAGACTATGCCGCAATTCTCACGGCCAATCAGCGAGTGTTATTTATGAAAGTAGGCATCATCGGCGCAATGGAGCAGGAAGTCACCCTGCTGCGCGATCAAATCGAAAACCGTCAAACCATCCAGCGCGCGGGCTGCGAAATCTACACCGGCCAGATCGGCGGCGTTGAAGTGGCCTTGCTGAAATCCGGCATCGGCAAAGTCTCTGCGGCCATGGGCACCACCCTGCTGCTGGAACACTGCAACCCGGACCTGGTGATCAACACCGGTTCCGCCGGCGGCCTGGCCAGCACGCTGCGCGTGGGCGATATCGTGGTGTCGGAAGAAGTGCGCTACCACGACGCCGACGTCACTGCCTTCGGCTACGAGCCGGGCCAGATGGCCGGCTGCCCGGCGGCGTTCGTCGCCGACGACGCGCTGATCGCGCTGGCGGAAAGCTGCATCAAACAGCTGGATCTGCACGCCGTGCGCGGCCTGATCTGCAGCGGTGACGCCTTCATCAACGGCGCCGAACCGCTGGCGCGCATTCGCACCACCTTCCCGCGCGTCGCCGCCGTGGAGATGGAAGCCGCAGCGATCGCCCACGTCTGCCATCTCTTCGGTACACCGTTTGTGGTGGTGCGCGCCATTTCCGACGTCGCCGACAGCGAGTCGCACATGAGCTTCGACGAGTTTCTGGTGGTAGCGGCCAAGCAGTCTACGCTGATGGTCAACGCCATGCTGCAAACCCTGGCCAAGCGCGGTTGATGTGAGGCTGCGCTTCACCTCGATGCTCTGTCTGTTGGCGCTCTGGCTGGCCATGCCGGCCGGCGCCGCTCAGCGGGTGATCAGCCTGGCGCCCAACGCGACCGAACTCGCCTATGCCGCCGGCATGGGCGATGTGCTGGTGGCGGCTAGCGCCTATTCCGATTATCCGCCGCAGGCTGCCAAGCTGGAGCAGGTGGCCTCCTGGCAGGGCATCAATCTGGAGCGGGTGCTGGCCTTGAAGCCGGACCTGATCCTCGCCTGGCGCGGCGGTAACCCGCAGCGCGTGCTGGATCAGCTCGCCGCGTTCGGCATCCCGATTTTCTATGCGGACGCGGACAACCTCGAAGGGATCGCCGGTTTGCTGGACAAGCTGGCGCAATACAGCCCGCACCCGGAGCAGGCGCATCAGGCGGCGGAAGGGCTTCGCCGCCAGTTCGTCGCTCTCAGGCAACAGTATGCCGCTAACCCATCGCGGCGCGTGCTGCTGCAGTTCGGCACCCAGCCGCTGTTCACCAGCGCCGGTGCCACGCTGCAAAGCCAGGTGCTGGCGCTGTGCGGCGGGCAGAACGTCTTCGCCGACAGCCGCACCCCTTGGCCGCAGATCAGCCGCGAGCAGGTGCTGGCGCGCCAGCCGCAGGCCATCGTCATCACCGGGGGCGCGAAAGAAGCCGCCAATGTGAAAGCCTTCTGGGCCCCGCAGCTGCAGGTGCCGGTGATCGCGCTGAACGAAGACTGGTTCAACCGCGGCGGGCCGCGCATTGTGTTGGCGGCGCAACAGCTGTGCCGCCAGCTGGCGGAGATTCGCTGATGCTGGTGTTCTGGTTGGATATTCTCGGCACGGCGGTATTCGCCGTCTCCGGCGTGCTGCTGGCCGGCAAGCTGCGCATGGATCCGTTCGGCGTGCTGGTATTGGGTGTGGTCACCGCGGTCGGCGGCGGCACCATCCGCGACATGGCGCTGGCTAATGGCCCGGTGTTCTGGGTCAAGGATCCCACCGATCTGGTGGTGGCGATGATCACCTGCGTCTTGACGCTGCTGCTGGTGCGCCAACCGCGCCGTCTGCCGAAGTGGGTGCTGCCGGTGCTGGACGCCGTCGGGCTGGCGGTGTTCGTCGGCATCGGCGTCAACAAGGCGTTCGCGGCCGGCACCGGCCCGCTGGTGGCAATCTGCATGGGGGTGATCACCGGCGTCGGCGGCGGCATCATCCGCGACGTGCTGGCACGCGAGATCCCGATGATCCTGCGCACCGAAATTTACGCCACCGCCTGCATCATCGGCGGCATCGTGCACGCCACGGCGTTTTACACTTTCCACATGCCGCTGCAACAGGCCATGATGCTGGGCATGATCATCACCCTGGCCATTCGGCTGGCGGCCATCCGCTGGCACCTCAAATTGCCCGCTTTTATTCTCGAACGCTGAGCCGTCGCCCTGCGGGGCGACGCTTTGCAACGCCGCATTTGGTGATTTATTAGACTACAAACGGGGTTGGTGGTATTCTTTTCGCCCGAAAAATAGCGCAGTGACGATGTAAAATTCTGTTATCTGCAGGTTAATCCCTTCCCCGCGCCGTTAAAACTTTTTAACTTTTTGCCGATAAGTCATCACAAGATGGCTTACGGATGACTATTTCCGCAATGATGAAAAAAACTCTGCTTGCCTGCTGTGGCGCCCTGCTGAGTGGCGCCGCGCACGCCGATGCCGTCAGCGGCCAGATCGGCATCAGCCTGACCATTGAACCGCAATGCGCCGTGCGCCTCGAGACCACCGTACCACAGGCCGAATGCAGCCACGCGACGGCGCAGCCGAACATCATCCACAGCCCACCGGCACAGGAGAACGGTGCGGAAGTGATCCTCGTGGAATGGTAGGCATAAAAAAACCCGCCGGCCGGAAGGCGAGCGGGTTGATATTCTGACAGATCAAATCAGATGCTGAACGACGAACCGCAACCGCAGGTGGTTTTGGCATTCGGGTTGGTCACCACGAAGCGCGACCCTTCCAGCCCTTCGGTGTAGTCCACCGAGCCGCCGACCAGATACTGCAGGCTCATCGGATCGACCACCAGCGCCACGCCCTGCTTCTCGATGGTCATGTCGCCATCGTTGACCTTGTCGTCAAAAGTGAAGCCGTACTGGAATCCGCTGCAGCCGCCGCCGGTAATGTAAACCCGCAATTTCAGGTTCGGGTTTTCTTCGTCAGCAATCAGGAATTTAACCTTGTTTGCTGCTGCCTCGGTAAATTGCAGGGGCAGTGCCGTTTGATCACTCATACTCTTTACTCCCAACATTGTTCAGCATCAGATCGCGACTATGGCTGCCTGATTAATATTAACGATTATCCGATACCTGAGTGTTGCGTTCAAGTATTCACCGCATTTGTTGTATTTTCCTTACCTGTTTTCTCCGCCACTTCCCGCGCCAGCTGCGCCTCCTGCCTTTGCAGCGTACGGGCCAGGATCGACGAATACAGCGGCTTGCCGCCGAGCAGCTGCGCCACCACCGTGGCGCCGAGGCAGGTGATGATCATCGGTAAAATGAGTTGGTAGTTGTCGGTCATTTCCAGCACCAGCACGATACCGGTCAGCGGGGCGCGCACCGTCGCGGCGAACAGCGCCCCCATGCCGGCGATGGCGAAGGTGCCCGCCTCGATGCCGTACTGCGGAAACAGATGCGCCCCCGCCAGCCCAAAAGCGGTGCCGAACAGCGTACCCAGCGCCAACATCGGCGCAAAGATGCCGCCCGGAGCGCCGGAACCGAAGCACAGCAGCGTAGTGAAGATGCGGGTGATAAAAATAAACATCAACATGCCGACGCTGTAATTGCCCGCTGCGGCGATCGGGATCAGCCCAAAGCCGCCACCCGCCGCCTCCGGCTGGATCAGCCCCAGAATGCCGCACACGCCGCCGAGCAACCCGCCCATCAGCAAGATATTGCGCATTCTGCCGCCGTGCAGGCGCGCGAACATGTCTTGGGTGCGGAAGATCAGCGCGTTGAACCCCACGCCCACCGCGCCAAATATCGCCCCCAGCACCAGATAAAGCCACAGGGTATTGATGGGCGCCGAAGACAGTTTGTCGACCGCGATCACCGATCCCTGGCCGTTAAACAGCTGGAACACCACGCTCGACATGATAACGCCGATAAACACCGCTTTAATCGAGATCAGGTTGTAGCGAAACTGCGGCCGCATCTCTTCGATGATGAACAAGATGCCGGCCAGCGGCGCGTTGAACGCGGCGGACAACCCGGCGGCGGCTCCGGTCGCCAGCAGCGTATGACGCGCCTCGGCGCCGCGAATGCGCAGCACATCCAATACCATGCGCCCGACGTTGCCGCCCATTTGCACCGTGGGCCCTTCGCGCCCCAGCACCATGCCCGCCCCCAGCGTGCCCATGCCGCCGATGAATTTCACCGGGATCACGCGCCACCAGCGCACCGGCCGCAGCTCTTCCAGCGCGCCTTCAATCTCCGGAATGCCCGAACCGCCCGCCTCAGGCGCAAAGCGCCGCACCAGGTAATAGCCCAACGCCGCCAGTGCGGCGGACAGGATAAACGCCAGCGGCCACACCAGGAGCCAGGAGTCGGCGACCTGCGCCAACGAAGCCAGCCGCTGCTGCTGCACCCACTCCACCGCCTTATCGAAGGCCACGCCGAGCAAACCGGCCAGCGTCCCCACCAGCGCGGCCATCACCAGGATCGCCACCGGGGTTTTATCGCGGCGAATAAACTGACGCACCGCATCGCTGCGGCTAAGACGCGGGCTCAACGTCCCGACTGGCTGTGATTGTGATTCCGTCATAGCGAGTAATTCGTCAGGTAATTTGTAATACAAATAGGCAAGGCGGTTATTCTACCCCAACCCGGTGGCGGGCGCTGCCGTTAATGGTATCTGACTGTGATCGTTTCATAACGCGGCGCTCTCCTCTAGAATAGCGCGGTCAAATCATTCAAAAGAGAATCCAGGAGCCGATTTATGAGCCTACACAGTAAGTCCGAAAGTCTGTACGCCCAGGCGCAACAGTTGATCCCCGGTGGGGTGAACTCTCCGGTGCGTGCATTCACCGGCGTAGGCGGGGTGCCGCTGTTTATCGAGCGGGCAGACGGGGCTTACCTGTTCGATGCCGACGGCAAGGCCTATATCGACTATGTCGGTTCCTGGGGGCCGATGGTGTTGGGACATAACCACCCGGCGATCCGCGACGCGGTAATCGAAGCGGCGCAGCGCGGCCTGAGCTTCGGCGCACCGACCGAGATGGAAGTCAAAATGGCGCAGCTGGTCACCGAGCTGGTGCCGACGATGGACATGGTACGTATGGTGAACTCGGGCACCGAAGCCACCATGAGCGCCATCCGCCTGGCGCGCGGCTACACCAACCGCGACAAAATCATCAAGTTCGAAGGCTGCTATCACGGCCACGCCGACTGCCTGCTGGTCAAAGCCGGTTCCGGCGCGCTGACCCTCGGCCAGCCGAACTCGCCGGGCGTGCCGGCCGATTTCGCCAAACACACTCTGACCTGTATCTATAACGACCTGGATTCGGTGCGCGCCGCCTTCGAGCAGTACCCATCCGAGATCGCTTGTATCATCGTCGAACCGGTTGCCGGCAACATGAACTGCGTGCCGCCGCTGCCGGAATTCCTGCCGGGCCTGCGCGCGCTGTGCGACAAATACGGCGCGCTCTTGATCATCGATGAAGTGATGACCGGCTTCCGCGTGGCGCTGGCCGGCGCACAGTCCTATTACGGCGTCGAGCCGGATCTGACCTGCCTCGGCAAAATCATCGGCGGTGGCATGCCGGTGGGCGCCTTCGGCGGCCGCCGTGACGTGATGGACGCGCTGGCGCCGACCGGCCCGGTCTACCAGGCAGGCACCCTGTCCGGCAACCCGATCGCCATGGCAGCGGGCTATGCCTGCCTGACCGAAGTCTCGCAGGTAGGCGTACACCAGACGCTGACCGAACTGACCGAAATGCTGGCCGCAGGCCTGCTGCATGCGGCGAAGGAAGAGAATATCCCGCTGGTGGTCAACAACGTCGGCGGCATGTTCGGCCTGTTCTTCACCGATGCGCCGGCGGTCACCTGCTATCAGGACGTGATGCAGTGCGACGTGGAACGCTTCAAGCGCTTCTTCCACCTGATGCTGGAGGAAGGGGTGTATCTGGCGCCGTCCGCCTTCGAAGCGGGCTTCATGTCCGTGGCGCACAGCAAGGAAGACATCCAGCGCACCATCGATGCCGCGCGTCGCTGCTTCGCCAAGCTGTAATCCCGGTCGAATGGCCAAAAAAACGGGCGCCTCGGCGCCCGTTTTGTTTTTCGCTGCCGCTTAAAGGAGCGTGCCGTAAATGGTCAACAGCGCTACCACCACCACGATGATCATCGTCACCTTGCGCGCCAGCGTCACCGCCGCCCGCGGCGTTTGCACCGGGTCCATATGCGGATCGCGCGCCAGCGAGAACTGCGCCAACCGGGTCAACACCTGATACGACGACGAATGCCGATCCCCCAGCGAGGCGAACCAGGCCGGCAACGCCCGCTCGCCGTGGCCGAACAACGCATAGGCCACCCCAGCCAAACGCACCGGGATCCAGTCCAGCCAGTTCAGCAGGTGATCGATGCCCGACTGCGAACGCTCCAGCGGCGTATTGTGGCGCGCCAGCCAGGTTTGATAGGCGCGCAGGAAGGCATACCCCGCCAGCGCGATCGGCCCGTAAGGCCCAAAGACCACGAACCAGAACAGCGGCGCCAGGTAATAGCGGAAGTTGATCCACAGCAGTGCGTTTTGCAGCTCGCGCAGGCGCACCTCTTCGCTGCAGTCCACCGGCAGACCGTGGATCAACGCCAGCTCTTCCGCCATCTGATCGCTGGCGTGGGTATCGCCCTGTCGCGCCGCTTTCAGGTAGGCGCGGTAGTGTTTGCGCTTGATGCCGGCGCCGACGCACAGCAGGTCGATGACGATCCACAGCAGCAGCGTCACCACGCCGAAGAACAACCCGTGCGACAGCCACAGAATGCCCCAGACGACAACCATCCAGGCGGCGGTCATCGCCAGCGTTTGCGCCAGCGAAACCCGATGCAGCCGCTGAAACACCACTTCAAGACGGTGGTCCAACTGCCAGTGTTCCCCCAGCTTGAACAGGCGCTCCCAGGCCAAAACCAGCAACAGCGTAAACAGCGTCATTTGCGATTTCCCTCCCTTTTTCTTGTCTCAAGCATAGCGTCGACGGGCGCGCCGCGTTGTTCCACAGATGCCAGATAGCGATCCCAATCGAATGCCGGCCCGGGATCGGTCTTGCGGCCGGGGGCAATATCGCAATGCCCGGCGATGTGCGCAGCCAGCGGCGGATAACGTTCGGCCAGCAGCGCAGTGACTGCCTGTAGCGTGCGGTATTGCGCCTCGGTATAAGGCACTCGATCGGTACCTTCCAGCTCGATGCCGATGGAGAAATCGTTGCACCGATCGCGCCCCTGATACAGGGAAACGCCCGCGTGCCAGGCACGCTGGTCAAAGGGCACGTACTGCACGATCGCCCCGTCGCGGCGGATCAGACAGTGCGCCGACACCCGCAGCTGATGGATTTCGGCGAAATAGGGGTGCTGCGCGGGATCGAGCGTGCCGGTAAACAGCTGGTCGATATAGGGGCCGCCGAACTCGCCGGGCGGCAGGCTGATATTGTGGATGACCAGCAGCGAGGGGGGCTCGTCATCCGGACGCCGATCGCAGTGCGGCGAGACCACTCGCGTCACCCCGACAATCCAGCCATTTTCCAACTGCATCAGACACCTCTCTGCGGTGGTACTTATTCCTGCAACAGAGTAGCATGTTCCCCTACGATCTAACCGTCCATTTCGGAGTTTTCCATGCCGACACGCCGCTACAGTGCCGACAGTCGCCGCACCGAGCTTCTTGAACGAATTGAAAGTGATATTCCCTATGCCGTCGCCCAGGCGCTGCGCGAAGACCTGGGGGGTGAAGTCGACGCCGAGCGCGATATTACCGCGCAATTGTTACCGGCGGACAAACAGGCCGAAGCCACCATCATCACCCGAGAAGCCGGCGTGTTCTGCGGCCGCCGTTGGCTGAACGAAGTCTTTATTCAGTTGGGCAACCAGGTGGAGGTAGAGTGGCTGGTGGCAGACGGCGACCGTCTGACGCCGAACCAACCGCTCTGCCGGCTGCGCGGCCCGGCGCGAGTCATGTTGACCGGCGAACGCACCGCGCTGAACTTCGTGCAGACGCTCTCCGGCGTAGCGACCGAGGTCAGCCGCTACGTAACCCTGCTGGCAGGCACCCGAACTCGCCTGCTCGATACCCGCAAGACCCTGCCCGGCCTGCGCACCGCGCTGAAATACGCCGTGCTGTGCGGGGGCGGCAGCAACCACCGGCTGGGGCTGTCCGACGCTTTCCTGATTAAGGAAAACCACATCATCGCGTCCGGTTCTATCAAAAACGCAGTGGAAAAAGCCTTCTGGCTACACGCCGACGTGCCGGTGGAAGTGGAAGTCGAATCGCTCGATGAACTGCAGCAGGCGCTGGACGCCGGTGCCGACATCATCATGCTGGACAACTTCAGCGTCGAGATGATGCGCCAGGCGGTCGCCCAAACACAAGGGCGCGCCCAGCTGGAGGTTTCCGGCAACGTCACCAGCGAGACACTGCGCACCTTCGCCGAGACCGGCGTGGATTACATTTCGGTCGGCGCGCTGACCAAACATGTGACCGCACTCGATCTGTCGATGCGCTTCAAGTGATTTCCTCTCCCCCGGCCTTTGCCGGGGGCATTACCGCAAAATTGCGAAGCCCCTCGCACCGTTTTTTTCACCGCTGCAAACAACATCATTAGCGATGGAAGCCCGCCGAGAAACGCGCAAAAGCCCCTCGCCGCGCCCCCAAGCAAGTCGCTACCGTTGTCTTCCACACCCTATGGAGGAGACAACGCATGGAAACGCAACGTGGCTTTACCCTGATAGAACTGATGGTGGTCATCGCCATCATCGCCATCCTCAGCGCCATCGGCATCCCTGCCTACCAGCGCTACATCCAGAAAGCGGCGATGACCGACATGCTGCAAACCATGGCGCCGTATAAACTGGCGGTCGAACTGTGCGTGCTGGACGAAGGCGCCCCCGCCAGCTGTGAGGCCGGCAGCAAAGGTATTCCCACCGGCGGCACGTCGCGTTACGTCAGCGGGGTGAAAGTTGTCAAAGGCGTGATCACTCTGACCGGCACCCAAACGCTGCAAGGGCTGGCGGTGGCATTAACCCCCAAAGCGAACGCCGATGGGCTGACCCGCTGGAGCCGGCTGTGCAGCAGCGAAAACGCAACGCTGGTTGAGGTGTGCCAGGAAGTCTTCCGCTTCGACAACGCGGCGGAGTAACAGCGATGAACGCACAAATCAGCGAAGAGGTTCACGCCCTGTGCCGGCGCTATCAAGCGCTGGCGCTGAACGAAGATCCGACCACCCTGACGATCGCACTCTGTGAAGAAGCGCCCCAAGGGTTGCTGGCGGCGTTGCGTTTCGCCACCGGTAAACGCATCCACCTGGAGCAATGGCCGGCGGCCAGGCTGGAATTGGCGCTGAACCAACGCCACGATTCGCTGCCTGCGCCGCTGGCAGCCGAAGAAGACACCGTTGACATCGCCTACCCCGACGACGGCGATGCGCCGGTGGTGCAGTTCATCAACCAGACGCTGCGCCTGGCCATCCAGCGCCGCGCCTCGGACATTCACTTCGAGCCCTTTCGACAGCATTTTCGCATTCGCCTGCGCATCGACGGCGTGCTGCAAACCCTCACCTCACCACCGCCGCAGCTGACCGCACGGCTCATCGCCCGACTGAAGATCCTCGGCCAGTTGGATATCGCCGAGCGCCGTCAGCCTCAGGACGGGCAACTCAGCCTGACGCTGGACAGCGCGCACTATGCCATGCGTATCGCCACCCTGCCGACGCTACACGGCGAAAAGGTGGTGCTGCGCGTTCAGCAGGGCGAGCAACAGGAACTCCCACTGGATCAACTGGGCATGAGCCGGGCGGATCTGGCGCGCTACGCGACGGCGCTGGCCTGCCCGCAAGGTTTGATCCTGGTAACCGGCCCGACCGGCAGCGGTAAGACGGTGACGCTATACAGCGGTCTGCGTCAGCTGAACGATGCGCAAAGCAATCTGTGCAGCGTCGAAGATCCGGTTGAGATCCCGCTGTTTGGCGTTAATCAAACTCAGATCAACGCCAAAACCGAGCTGAGCTTCGCCCGGGTGCTACGCGCCCTGTTGCGCCAGGATCCGGACGTCATCATGATCGGCGAGATCCGCGATGCTGAAACTGCAGAGATTGCGGTCAAGGCCGCGCAAACCGGCCATCTGGTGCTGTCGACGCTGCATACCAACTCCACCGGCGAAACCCTGACGCGCCTGAGGCACATAGGCATCCCCGGCTACCTGCTCGCCGGCTGCCTGAAGCTGGTCATCGCGCAGCGGCTGGTGCGCAGGCTGTGTCGTCACTGCCGCTATCCGCACAGCCAGCCGACGCATTTCCCCGCCGCGATCTGGCCGGAACCGCTGATTGCCTGGCGCGCCGACGGCTGCGAACATTGCTTCGGCGGCTACTATGGGCGCATCGGCGTGTATGAGCTGTTGGCCATTACGCCTGCAATACAGGCGGCGTTGCTGGCGAACGCCACTCCCAGCCAACTCGCGGATATCGCCTGCGAGCAGGGGCAGCAGTCGCTGCTGCAGGCCGGGCTGACGCTAGCCAGCGAAGGCACAACCTCGTTGGAAGAACTGTACCGCGTGGTCGACGTCGCCCAGCTCGGCGTAACCACACCATGAAAACGCACCGGCTGTTTCTTTGGCAAGCTTTCGACGCTCAGGGCGCCTTGCGCCGCGGCGAACTGATGAGCGATGAAAAACGGCAGGTGAGCCAGTTACTGATCGAACAAGGTCTGCAGCCTTGGCGGATCGGGCACGGTAAACGCATCACGCCCGGCCAGTGGCACGGAGAGCCCCTAATCCACTTCACCCGCCAACTTTCCACTCTGCTGCAAGCCGGGTTACCGCTGCTCAATGCGCTGCAGCTACTGGCAGCAGACCATCCTTCGGCGGCCTGGCGCTGTCTGTTGCGCCAGTTGGCTGAACAAGTGCGCGAAGGGCAGCCGCTCTCCGAAAGCCTCGCCGAACAACAGGGAATTTTTCCACTTATCTATCGTCAGCTGATCGCCATCGGTGAACTGACCGGCAACCTCGATCGCTGCTGCCTGCAGTTGGCGCAACAGCAGGAAGCCCAGCTACTGCTGCGCCGCAAGGTGACCAAAGCGCTGCGCTATCCCCTTTTCATCTGTGCGGTGGCGCTGCTGGTCAGCGTGCTGATGCTGGTGATGGTGCTGCCGGAGTTCGCCAAGGTTTATCAATCGTTCGATGCGCCGCTGCCCTGGTTTACCCGAGGGTTATTGGGGTTCTCCACGCTGCTGATCGCCGTTGGCCCCTACCTGGTGCTGCTACTCGGCACGTTGGTGTTCGGCTATTGCCGCTGGCTGCATCCGCGCCCACCGTGGCGCCGACGTGAACAGACGGCCTTGTTACGCCTGCCGCTGATCGCCCGGCTGGTGAGCGGCGGCGCGCTGAGCCAAACATTTCGCATCCTGAGTATGACCCAACGCGCGGGGCTGACGCTGGTGGAAGGCTTAAACGCGGCGGCGCTGGCGGCGGATCATCTGCTGTACAAACAGGCACTGGAGCAGGTGCAGCGGCAGATCGCCGAAGGCGAGGCGTTTCATCATGCCCTGGGCCTGCAACCGCTGTTTCCGCCGCTATGCCGGCAGCTGGTGCGGGTGGGCGAAGAATCCGGTTCGCTGGACGCCTTGCTGGATAAATTGGCGCAGTGGTACGAACGGCAAACGCATGAGTTGGCCGACACGCTGGCTCAAACGCTGGAGCCGCTGCTGATGCTGGTGGTGGGCGGGATTGTCGGCGCTTTGGTGATCGCCATGTACCTGCCTATTTTTCAACTGGGCAGCGTGCTGGGATAAAGCAGAGAATAGCGGGCGCCGCGAAGCGCTGCGCCCGAATGCAAGGTGCGGCTTATTTGCTGCCGAAGACCCGGTTTTCCTGTTCCGCGACGCGGATAAAGGTAGTGCGCTTGGTGAGCTCTTTCAGGCGCTCGGCACCGACGTAAGTGCAAGCGGAACGCAGGCCGCCGAGGATATCGCGCACGGTGAACTCCACTTCGCCCCGCAGCGGCAGCTTGACGGTTTTGCCTTCGGCCGCGCGATACTCCGCGACGCCGCCGACGTGGCGTTTCATCGCCGACTCGGAGCTCATGCCATAGAACAGCATGAACTTCTCGCCGTTTTCTTCCACGACAGTGCCTTCGCACTCGTCGTGGCCGGCCAGCATGCCGCCCAGCATCACGAAGTCAGCACCGCCACCGAAGGCTTTGGCGACGTCGCCCGGTACCGAGCAGCCGCCGTCGCTGACGATTTGGCCACCCAGCCCGTGGGCTGCATCGGCGCATTCGATCACCGCCGACAGCTGCGGGTAGCCTACGCCGGTTTTCACGCGGGTGGTGCAGACTGAACCCGGGCCGATGCCGACCTTAACGATGTCGGCGCCAGAGAGGATCAGCTCTTCCACCATCTCGCCGGTCACTACGTTGCCGGCGCAGATCACGTGATTCGGGCAGGCTTCGCGCGCTTTCTGCAGGAAGGCGACGAAGTGTTCAGAGTAACCATTGGCCACATCGATGCAGATGAATTTCAGCGCCGGAGACAGAGCCAGGATCTGCTGCATTTTGGCGAAGTCAGCCTCGGAAGTACCGGTGGACACCATCACGTGTCGCAGCACCGATTCCGGACTGCGCTGCACGAAGTCAGCCCATTGCTCGACGCTGTAATGTTTGTGTACGGCGGTGAGAACGTCGAAAGAAGCCAGGGCCTCGGCCATGCGGAAGGTGCCCACCGTGTCCATGTTGGCGGCGATAATCGGCACGCCGGACCAGCTGCAACCTGAATGCTTGAAGGTAAACTGACGTTCCAGTTCGACCTCGGAACGGCTTTTCAGCGTGGAGCGCTTAGGGCGGATCAACACGTCTTTAAAGCCCAATTTCAAATCTTCTTCAATACGCATGACTCATGATTTCCTGGTTAATGGCGACGGATCGCAAGGAGGATATTCGAACCTCTGCCCGACGGCTTTCCATTGACGCGAAAAGGCGGCGGCGAGATTAATGCCAGTTCCAGTGACGTTATAATACGCGCTAATAATCGCCGAACAAGACTGCGAATTCGCCTTTATTTACGCTACAATCCGACAAATTTACCTGCATAATCGCAGTGTGATTGCCCGCTCATTTTTGCCGTGCCGCTGCGCTTTTTCTCGCCGTCCGATCGGCGCCGACGCGTAAGCGCCGCCTGCCGACTTGCACTTCTGCGCGATCGCTTTATGATTCGTCTATTATTTTTTTATGAACATCGGATGCACCTAACACCATGGCCTACATTGTTGCGTTGACCGGGGGCATAGGCAGCGGCAAGACGACCGTCGCGAACGCTTTTGCGCGCCACGGCGCAACCCTTGTCGATGCCGACGTGATCGCCCGTCAGGTCGTCGAGCCGGGCACCCCTGCTTTGGCCGCGATAGCCGAGCGATTTGGTAATGAAATGTTGCTGCCGGACGGCGCGTTGAACCGCGCTGCGCTACGTAAGCGTATCTTTAGCCATCCCGATGACAAAACCTGGCTGAACCAACTGCTGCATCCGCTGATACACCGTGAAACCCAGCGTCAACTGGCGCAGACCACCAGCCCGTACGCGCTGTGGATCGTGCCGCTGTTGGTGGAAAACGGTCTGCAGGATCGCGCCGATCGGGTGCTGGTGATCGACGTTGACGCCGAAATCCAGTTGGCTCGCACCATCGCGCGCGACGGCGTCAGCCGTGAGCAAGCACAAAGCATTCTCGCCGCCCAGGCCACGCGCCAGCAGCGCCTCGCCGTGGCGGATGACATTATTGACAACAGCGGCGCCGCTCAGGGGATAGAGCCACAGGTCGCCGCACTGCATCGTCGCTACCTTGAACTGGCGGCAACAGCGCCCCAACAGGATTAAACTGCATGAGTGATGTTTCCCCAACCGTTCTCTTTGAACACCCCTTGAACGAAAAAATGCGCACCTGGCTGCGCATCGAATTCCTGCTGCAACAGCTGCACGGCCAACGCGCCCTGAGTGAAACCGCCATCGCCCTCACCTTCTTTCGCACCGTCTCCGACTTGCTGGACGTACTGGAGCGCGGCGAAGTACGCACCGAACTGCTTAAAGAGCTGGAACGTCAGCAGCAGAAACTGTTGGCCTGGGCCGATGTGCCGGGCGTGGACATGGCGCTGATCGATCAGCTGCGCGGCCAGTTGAAATCGCGTTCATCGGCGCTGATGGCGGCGCCGCGCCTCGGTCAGGCGCTGCGTGAAGACCGGCTGATCGGCCTGGTGCGTCAGCGGCTGAATATTCCCGGTGGCTGCTGCAGCTTCGATCTGCCGACCCTGCACATGTGGATGCACGCGCCGCAGCAGGATCGCGATGCCGACGTCGCCGCTTGGTTGCAATCGCTGGATCCGCTGAACCAGGCGCTGATCATGGTGTTGGATCTGATCCGCCAATCCGGGCCGTTCCGCAATCAAATCAGCCTGAACGGCTTTTTCCAGGACAATGCCGAAGGAGCGGATCTCCTGCGCCTGCGCCTCCATCTGGCGCCGCAGCTTTACCCGCAAATTTCCGGCCACAAGACGCGCTATGCCATTCGTTTCCTGCCGCTGGACAGCGAAAATGGCGTGGTACCTGAACGTCTGACGTTCGAACTGGCCTGTTGTTGAACTTGTGAAAGAAAGCCTTCTCAGCACTTACAGAAGGTGTAAGGAACCGTTATGACGACCGTAGTAAAATGCCCAACCTGTGGCACCGGCGTGGTTTGGGGCGAAGTCAGCCCGTTCCGTCCGTTTTGCAGCAAGCGCTGCCAATTGATCGATCTGGGCGAATGGGCCGATGAAGAGAAGCGCATTCCGAGTAACAGCGATCTGTCGGAAAGCGATGACTGGAGTGAAATGGACGATCGCTGATCGTCCGCTATTGGCCTGGCGCCCGCCAGGCCAATCTTGTTATTGCGCGGCGTTCGCCTGCGCCACCAACAGCTGAATAATGCCGATGTTGGCTTCCGGGAACTCGTCTTCACGCAGATCCGCCTGTTTTACCCAGCGCATCGGTTGCCCCTCACGACCGAACGGCTCACCCGCCCAGGCTTCCACCAGATAAAAATTCAGCGTCACGATGCGATCGCTGAAGCGGTGCTCCACCACCTCCAGCAGCTCGGCGCGTTCGGCTTCGATACCGGTCTCTTCTCGCAGTTCGCGGCTCAGCGCCTGCTCCGGCGTTTCACCCTGTTCGATCTTGCCGCCGGGAAACTCCCAGAATCCGGCCATGTGCGCGTCGGCGGCGCGGCGGGTAATAAAAATTTCCCGTTGCGCATTACGGATGATGCCCACGGCGATATTCAGATGTTTCATCTCACCCTCCTGATGGGTGTCAAAAAACAGGGGCTCAGCAAGCTGAACCCCTGGGTATTATCGGTTAACCGCGGCCGGCATTACTGCAGGCGACCGTGGCACTGCTTGTATTTCTTGCCGGAGCCGCATGGGCACGGATCGTTGCGGCCCACTTTACGCTCGGCGGTCGCCGGCGCGTTCGGATCTTCGGTCACCAGCGCGTTCTCGTCGTGGTGGCTCAGCTGTTGGTGCTGCGCCAGGCGCTCGGCCTCTTCACGGCGTTGCTGCTCCAGCGCTTCCACCTCTTCCGGCATCCGCACCTGTACCTTGCTCAGCACGCTGATCACTTCATATTTCAGCGATTCCAGCATGGTGGCGAACATGTTGAAGGATTCACGCTTGTACTCCTGCTTCGGATCCTTCTGCGCATAGCCGCGCAGGTGGATACCCTGACGCAGGTAGTCCATCGCCGCCAGGTGCTCTTTCCACAGGGAATCCAGCGTCTGCAGCATCACGCCCTTCTCGAAGTTGCGCATCATTTCGCTGCCGACCACTTCTTCCTTACGCTGGTACTGCTCTTTGGCGTTCTCCAGAATGCGTTCGCGCAGCGTCTCTTCGTGCAATTCCGGCTCTTTGTCCAGCCATTGTGCGATCGGCATCTCCAGATCGAAGTCGTTCTTCAGGCGCTCTTCCAACCCCTGAATGTCCCACTCTTCTTCCAGCGACTGCGGCGTGATGTAGTTGTCGATGGTGCTCTTTAACACGTCCTCGCGGATGCTGGCGATGGTTTCGCTCACGTCGGACACGTCCAGCAATTCGTTACGCTGGCTGTAGATGGCGCGGCGCTGATCGTTGGCGACGTCGTCGTATTCCAGCAGCTGCTTACGGATGTCGAAGTTACGGCTCTCTACCTTGCGCTGGGCGTTGGCGATCGCTTTGGTCACCCACGGGTGCTCAATCGCTTCGCCTTCTTTCATGCCCAGTTTACGCATCATGCCGGATACGCGATCCGAGGCGAAGATACGCATCAGGGCATCTTCCATCGACAGGTAGAAGCGGGATGAACCGGCATCACCCTGACGACCGGAACGGCCGCGCAGCTGGTTATCGATACGGCGCGATTCATGGCGCTCGGTACCGATGATATGCAGGCCGCCCGCCGCCAGCACCGCGTCGTGGCGCACTTTCCAGGCCGCTTTGATGGCCTCGATCTGCTCTTCGGTCGGCTCTTCCAACAGTGCCACTTCGGCCTGCCAGCTGCCGCCCAGCACGATATCGGTACCACGGCCCGCCATGTTGGTGGCGATGGTCACCGCACCGCTCTGGCCTGCCTGGGCGACGATGTCCGCTTCCATGGCGTGGAATTTGGCGTTCAGCACCTTGTGCTCGATACCCGCTTTGGTCAGCTCATGGGAAACCACTTCGGATTTCTCGATTGAGATGGTACCCACCAGCACCGGCTGGCCTTTGGCGGTACGCTCGCGGATGTCTTCGATGATGGCGCCGATCTTCTCTTTCTCGGTCATGTACACCAGATCCGGCATGTCCTTACGGATCATCGGACGGTTGGTTGGCACCACGATGGTGTCCAGCTTGTAGATCGAGCTGAATTCGAAGGCTTCGGTATCGGCGGTACCGGTCATCCCGGCCAGCTTCTCGTACAGACGGAAGTAGTTCTGGAAGGTGATCGAAGCCAGCGTCTGGTTCTCGTTCTGGATCTCCACGCCTTCTTTGGCTTCTACCGCCTGGTGCAGGCCATCGGACCAACGGCGGCCCTGCATGGTACGCCCGGTGTGTTCGTCGACGATGATCACTTCACCGTCTTTCACGATGTAGTCAACGTCGCGGGTGAACAGCACGTGGGCGCGCAGCGCGGCGGTAACGTGGTGCATCAGCATGATGTTGGTCGGCGAGTACAGCGACTCGCCTTCATCCATGATGCCGGCTTCCACCAGCATCTCTTCGATCAGGATCAGGCCACGTTCGGTCAGGTGGACCTGACGCGCCTTCTCATCCACCGAGAAGTGCCCTTCACCCTTGAAGGTGTCGGAGTCTTCTTTTTCCTGGCGGATCAGTTTAGGGATCAGCTTGTTGACCTTGATGTACATCTCGGAACTGTCTTCAGCCGGGCCAGAAATGATCAGCGGCGTACGCGCTTCATCGATCAGGATGGAGTCCACCTCATCCACCAGCGCATAGTGCAGTTTGCGCTGCACGCGCTCTTCCGGGCTGAACGCCATGTTGTCGCGCAGGTAGTCGAAGCCGTATTCGTTGTTGGTGCCGTAGGTGATGTCGGCGGCGTAAGCCTCACGCTTGGCCGGCGCCGGCATGCCCGGCAGGTTGATGCCGATGCTCAGGCCGAGGAACTCGAACAGCGGGCGGTTGTTTTCGGCGTCACGCTGCGCCAGATAGTCGTTGACGGTCACGACGTGCACGCCGCGGCCACTCAGGGCGTTCAGGTAGGCCGGCAGCGTCGCGGTCAGGGTTTTACCTTCACCGGTACGCATCTCGGCGATGCAGCGGTCGTTCAGCACCATGCCGCCCAGCAGCTGCACGTCGAAGTGACGCATGCCGAACACGCGTTTGCTCGCCTCACGCACCACGGCGAAGGCCTCTGGGATCAGGCTTTCCAGCGACTCGCCTTTCTCCAGGCGCGCCCGGAACTCGTTGGTTTTCGCTTTCAGCTCGTCATCGGACAGTTTCTCCATGTCCGGTTCCATGCGGTTGATCTGCTCAACCACTTTGCGCATGCGGCGCAGGGTACGATCGTTACGGCTGCCAAAAACTTTGGTTAATAATTTCACTAACATGATGTTTGATATCTCTGTCATGACGGCCGAATACGGCAGTCAACTTGCTATTATTTATGGTTTTTGTGCCCTGAGGGCGGAGTCAGACGAGCGCGGCAGGCCCGGCGCGAATGCCTTGTACCTGCGCCACCCACAGGCCGGTCTGATGCCGTGCCAGCGTTGGCAGCACCTCAAGGTGGGTATGGCGAATGATGGTCGGCGGCTTCGGCTCGTGCGTCAGCAGCGCGTTGAGGGTAGAAAGCAGCGCCAGTTGCGCTACCTGCAAAGGCGGTTCCGCTTCGGCTTCGCTCTCCTGCACCCGCGCATAAACCGCCTGCGGCGCCAGCGCGAAAGAGAGGTGACGAATGACGGTGCGCAGCGCATGTTGCTGCCAATAATCTACGCTGAAGGTAGGACGGCGATGCGCGTCCTGCAGCAGGGCCAGGCTGTTGAAGGTGCCGTTGGCCGAATTTTGCCGGTTAAGGCTGGATGACGTATTCGGCAGTGCGGCCTGATCGGGGGCGCCAGACAAATTGGAAGACGCGCCAAGCGTGGCCGCAACCATCCCTAACAGGAGATGGGGCCAGAAATAACGTCTGCCAAATTGTCGCCAACGATTTAGAATACCGATCACGAGTTTATAATCCGCCGGAGCCCATTATGCGCGATAGCCGTCCACAATTATTAGATGTCCTGTTCGACGACGCGTCTGCCGGCAGCAAAGGGCCGCTGCATAACGTCCAGCAACGCGCGGTGGCGCTGCTCAAGCTTAACCGTGCAGTGAAGGGTCTGTTGCCCGCTCCCCTGCATCCCTGGTGCCGCGTCGCGAATTTCCGACAGGGTATTTTAGTGCTCGAAACGGCAAATGCCAGTTGGATGATGCGCTTGCGCTACGAACAACCCGCTTTGCTGTCTGCACTACGAGCGCAAATTCTACCATCATTGTCGTCGATCGACATCAGGATTAATCCGGCCTTAATGGCGAAAGGCAGCCACCAGGTGCAAAACGCAGAGAAAGCGCCGGAAAAACCCGTGCCGATGCGTCATTTGAGTCTGGAAAGTGCGGAAGAGCTGAGAGGATTGGCGAGCCGTAGCCCAGAGAAACTGCGCAAGATATTGGAACGACTGGCTGCATTGGCCGGAGAGGGTACCAACACAACCAGTCGTGATAAGTAATCAGCGACACAACTGCACAACATTAGACGGCATCACGAGCCTGAATTCTCAGGCTCGCAGGATGCGCCTGCCGTTATTCGCAGCAGGCGAGGAATTCAGACCTTACGCCAATACGGTGGACGGTGCCTTGAATGCCAGCGGCATTTCGGCTTCGTCCTGGAAGGTAACGTATTCCCACGCTTCTTGCTTGGCCAGCACGGCCTGCAGCAGTTTGTTGTTCAGCGCGTGGCCAGACTTGAACGCGGTGAACGCGCCAATGATATTGTGGCCGCACATGAACAGGTCGCCGATGGCGTCCAGCATTTTGTGACGTACGAATTCGTCTTCGAAACGCAGGCCGTCTTCGTTCAGCACGCGGTAGTCATCCACCACGATGGCGCAATCGAAGCTGCCGCCCAGGGCCAGGCCGCGGGACTGCAGGTATTCGATATCACGCATAAACCCGAAGGTGCGCGCACGGCTGATTTGACGCACGAACGACTCAGCCGAGAAATCAAGACGATAGCGCTGAGAACTGGCGTCGATAGCCGGGTGGTTGAAATCGATGGTGAAGTCCAGGCGGAACCCGTTATGCGGGGACAATTCGGCCCATTTGTCGCCATCTTCAACACGCACGGTCTCTTTCAGACGCAGGAATTTCTTCGCCGAGTTCAGCTCTTCGATGCCGGCATCCAGCAGCAAGAACACGAACGGACTGGCGCTGCCGTCCATAATTGGGATTTCAGCGGCGTCGACTTCAATGACGATGTTGTCGATGCCCAACCCAGCCAGCGCGGCGTTGAGGTGCTCAACGGTCGAAATACGCACGTCATGCTCATTCACCAGGCAAGTACAGAGCATGGTATCACGCACGGATTTTGCATCAGCCGGAAAATCAACCGGTGGATTCAAGTCAGTGCGACGATAGATGACCCCGGTATTAGCCGGCGCTGGGCGCATTGTCAGCGTGACTTTCTTGCCGGTATGTAAACCGACACCAGTCGCCTGAACAATACGTTTTAATGTCCTTTGTTTGATCATCGTTTTATCTCGCAATGTTATCCATCCTACCAGCCAAGCATACAGCATGGCCGGCGGGACAGTTTAGCACAAAGAGCGGAGATTCCAAATTCTCAGGATATTCTTAGTCTGCCTGTTTACGCAGGAAGGCTGGAATATCAAGATAGTCGGGCTCTTTATTCGGCTGCGCAGCTTGGTCGTTGACCACCTTGGCGGCAGGTTTCACTTCCTGCGGCAGAGGCGACATGCCGTGCTGCTGATAACGGTGATCCATCACCGGCTGGCTGGCCTGCTTATTGGTCACCAGGGTGATTTCAGGACGCTTGTCCATACCGATACCGGTTGCAACCACGGTTACGCGCAGTTCGTCGTTCATTTCCGGATCCAGCGAGGTACCGATAACCACGGTAGCGTTGTCAGACGCGAACGCGCGGATGGTGTTACCCACGGTTTCGAACTCATCCAGACGCAGGTCGAAGCCGGCGGTGATGTTGACCAGCACGCCGCGCGCGCCGGACAGGTCGATGTCTTCCAGCAGTGGGCTGGAGATCGCCATTTCGGCCGCTTCTTCGGCACGGTCTTCACCGCAAGCCACGCCGGAACCCATCATCGCGTAGCCCATTTCGGACATCACGGTGCGCACGTCGGCGAAGTCGACGTTCATCAGGCCCGGACGGGTGATCAGCTCGGCGATACCCTGCACCGCGCCTTTCAGCACGTCGTTGGCCGCACCGAACGCGTCCAGCAGAGAGATGCCGCGCCCCAGAACTTTCAGCAATTTGTCGTTCGGGATGGTGATCAGCGAGTCCACGTGTTTGGACAGCTCAGCGATACCCTGCTCCGCGAATGCCATGCGTTTCTTGCCTTCGAAGTTGAAAGGCTTGGTCACCACGGCCACGGTCAGAATACCCAAATCTTTAGCCACTTCAGCCACCACTGGCGCCGCACCGGTACCGGTACCGCCACCCATGCCGGCCGCGATGAAGACCATGTCTGCGCCGTCCAGCGCTGCGCGCAGGGCTTCGCGGTCTTCTTCCGCTGAATTGCGACCCACTTCCGGGTTCGCGCCCGCACCCAGACCTTTGGTAATACCACTACCAATCTGGATGGTTTGGCCAACCGCCGTTTTGCGGAGCGCCTGGGCGTCCGTGTTCACAGCGAAGAATTCAACACCTTCGATGCGCTCGCGCACCATGTGTTCAACGGCATTGCCACCGCCGCCGCCGACGCCGATGACTTTAATCACCGCGTCATTGGTTAGTTCCATTGGTTCAAACATAGTTTCTCTCCGTTTTGTGCCTGTCGCTGCGAGATCATAAAAAGATTACTCAGCATGATCTCTTTGTTGAAACATTAAAACTCTTTTCTCAGCCAGCTATTGATACGTTTAAACCAATTGCCCACCGAGGCGCGTTTTTCTACTTCCGTCTCACCGCTCAGGTGAGACTCTTTTCCATAGTGCAGCAGACCTACCGCTGTCGAGTAGTAAGGCTCCTGCGCATAATCCGTCAGACCCGTGATGTTCAAGGGTTGGCCGATGCGTACCTGGGTGTGGAACACCCGTTGCGCACAGGCTGCCAGGCCATCAATCTGGGCGGCGCCACCGGTCAGCACGATACCGGCTGCCAGATGATGCTTCACCCCTTGCTGACGCAGTTGCTCCTGCAATTGCAAAATTTCATCGTTAACCAGATTCAACAGTTCGGTGTAGCGTGGCTCAATGACTTCAGCCAGCGTCTGTCTTTGCAGACTGCGCGGAGGACGTCCCCCGACGCTAGGCACCTCTACATTCTCATCCTTGCTAACAATCGACCCAAGCGCACAGCCGTGTCGAACTTTAATCGCTTCCGCGTCAGTCGGCGGTGTGCCGAAGGCGTAGGCGATATCGCTGGTGACCACGTTCCCGGCGTAAGGGATCACTTTGGTGTGGCGCAGCGCACCGCCGGTGTACACCGCCATATCCATGGTGCCGCCGCCGATATCCACCACGCAAACGCCGAGTTCGCGTTCATCTTCGGTCAGAACCGCATAGCTCGCGGCCAGACCGGCGAAAATAAGTTGGTCAACTTTCAGGCCGCAACGTTCCACAGCCTTGACGATGTTCTTCGCCATATCGTTATGACAGGTAATCAGATGCACCTTGGCCTGCATACGCACGCCGGACAGCCCAACCGGGTTTTTGATGCCTTCCTGATAATCGATGGCGTATTCCTGAGGAATCACGTGCAGGATGCGGTGTTCGTCGCGCACGCGCACTGATTTGGCGGTGTGCACCACGTTCTCCACGTCGTCCTGCGTCACTTCCTCTTCAGAGATCGGCACCATGCCGATTTCGTTCTGACAGCTGATGTGTTTACCCGACAGCGCCAGGTATACCGAGGAGATCTGGCAGTCCGCCATCAACTCGGCCTGATCGATGGCACGCTGTACGCACTTCACCACCGACTCCAGGTCGTTTACGCCACCCTTATCCATGCCGCGAGACGGGCAGCTGCCCACCCCGATAATGTTGACCATGCCATCGGGCAGAACTTCCCCTACCAACGCGGAGACTTTTGCAGTACCGATCTCCAGTCCAACTACCAGTTTTCTGTCCGTCGACTTGATCATTGTTGTTTTGCCTGTGCCTGATTCTGTTGCTGATTACTGTTTTGCTGACCGCCAAGCGCCTGCGGATCGACCAACACCGGAGCCCACCCTACCGAAGCGCCGGACTCGTAGCGCAGATCGACGTAGCTGACACGCTTGCTCTCCGCCTGGCCCTGCTGCTGCAATACCGGGTAAAGCTCGATAAACCGCTGCAAACGCCCATTGCGGTCATCGCGCCCCAGCTCAAGCCGGACATCGTTGTCCAGCGCCAGCTGCCAGGAATGGCGCGCGGTCATCGCCGCCATTTTCAGCGTATATTTGCTGGCCGCCAACGTGGCGCTCATCGCCCGATAGCCTTCCAGCACATCCTGCTCGCTCCCTTCCGGCCCGTAGAGCAGCGGTAGCTTCTGTTTGCCCGCCCGCTCCGCCGGCACGCTGAACGCTTTGCCTTCGGCATCCACCATGTGCAAATCGTTCCAGCGCGCCACCGGGACGTACTCCACCAGATGGATCTTCAGCTCATCCGGCCATTGTTTGCGCACGCTGGCCTGCTTGATCCACGGCAGACGTTCGATCTGCTGCTGGATGACGTCCACATCCTGCGTCATAAAGGTGCCGGGCGCGCCCAGCGCCAGGATCGCCTGACGAATATCATCGTTGGTGGTGTAGTGGCGTTCGCCGGTCACCACCAGCCTTGAGAGCGGCAGGCGACTGGCGTCTTTCATCCAGCCAAGCACCGCCCAACCGCTCCACACGACCGTTCCCAACACCATCAGCAGGAAAATCATTCCCGCCAACTGGGTTCCATTGCTGCGGCGCGGGCCGTTATCCACCTCGCGATCGCGCGCATTCAGGGCAGCTTGCGACATATCAGTCGGCCAACTCCAAAATTCTCGCCACCAACTGCGAGAAGCTTAATCCAAACTGGCGCGCCGCCATCGGCACCAGGCTATGACTGGTCATGCCCGGAGAGGTATTCACCTCAAGCAGATAGAAGCTGCCATCGCTGTCTTGCATCACGTCGACGCGGCCCCAGCCGCTGCAGTCCAGACCGCGGTAGGCGCGCAGCGCCAACGCCGCCATCTCGGCTTCCTGCTCGGCGCTCAAACCGCTCGGGCAGAAGTACTGCGTGTCGTCCGAAATGTACTTGGCCTGGTAGTCGTAAAACACGCCGGCCGGCTGGATGCGGATCGACGGCAGCACTTGGTCGCCCAGCATCGCCACGGTGTATTCCGGGCCGCTCAGCCACTTCTCCACCAATACGTCGTCGTCATGGCGGAAGGCCTCTTCCAATGCGGCTTCCAACGCGGCGCTTTCGGTGACCTTGCTCATGCCGACGCTGGAGCCCTCGCGGCTCGGCTTGACGATCAGCGGCAGACCGAGATCCGCCACGCGTGCCAGCAGCGCCGCTTTTTCGCCGCCGAGGTACAGCTGGCGATTCAACGCCACGTAAGGCGCCACCGGCAAGCCCATCGACTGCCACACCATTTTGGTGCGCCATTTGTCCATGGTCAGCGCCGAGGCCATCACGCCGCTGCCGGTATAAGGCAGTTCGAGGAACTCCAGCACCCCCTGCAGGGTGCCGTCCTCGCCGCCGCGGCCGTGCAGCGCGATAAATACTTTGGTGAACCCCTGCTCTTTCAGCTGGGTCACCGGGAAATCGCGTGTATCGACGCCGTGCGCATCGATACCGGCTTCGCGCAACCCGGCCAGCACCGCGGCGCCGGATTGCAGAGAAACGTCACGTTCGGCGGAGGTGCCGCCCAGCAGAACTGCAACTTTATCAGCCATGGTGCTCCTCCTCTTTTTTCGGCGGCTGCAGCTTCAGCTCGGCCAGTTTACGGGCGATTTTGCCCACGTTGCCGGCGCCTTGCACCAGCACCAGGTCTTCATCCTGCAGCAGCTGTGCCAGGGTTTCCGGCACGGTATCAGCATCGGAAACCAGGATCGGATCCAACTTGCCGCGGCTGCGGATGGTACGGCACAGCGAACGGCTGTCCGCACCCGGGATCGGCGCTTCGCCGGCGGCATACACGTCGAGCATCAGCAGCACATCCACCTGCGACAGCACGTTGGCGAAATCGTCGTACAGATCGCGCGTACGCGTATAACGGTGCGGTTGGAAGATCATCACCAAGCGCTTGTCCGGCCAACCGGCGCGCGCCGCTTTCAGGGTGGCGTCCACCTCGGTCGGGTGGTGGCCATAGTCGTCCACCAGCATCGCGCTGCCCGCTTTGCCGTTGACCGGCTCCAGCGGGAACTCCCCGAGGAAATCGAAGCGACGCCCGGTGCCCTGGAAGCCCGCCAACGCGCGCAGGATATCCTCGTCGTCAATGCCTTCTTCGGTCGCCACCGCTACCGCCGCCGCTGCGTTCAACGCATTGTGGCGGCCCGGCGCGTTCAGCGTCACCGTCAGTAACGGCTTGTCCTGACGGCTCAGGGTAAAGTGCCCCTGCGGCCCAATCTGCCGGTAGTCTTCGATCCGCACATCGGCATCTTCACTGAAGCCGTAGGTGGTGATGTGGCGACCCACGCGCGGCAACAGCTCACGCACCACCGGGTCGTCGATGCACATCACCGCGCGGCCGTAGAACGGCAGGTTGTGCAAGAAATTGATAAACGTCTGCTTCAAGTTCTCGAAGTCGCCCTGGTACGTGTCCATGTGGTCGGCTTCGATGTTGGTGACCACGGCCACCATCGGCTGCAGATGCAGGAAAGACGCATCGCTCTCATCCGCTTCCGCAATCAGATAACGGCTGGACCCTAGTCGTGCGTGGGTGCCCGCCGCCTTCACCAGCCCGCCGTTGACGAAGGTCGGGTCCAGGCGGGCTTCGGCGTAAATGCTCGAAACCATCGCCGTGGTGGTGGTTTTGCCGTGCGTGCCGGCGATAGCGATGCCGTGGCGAAAACGCATCAGCTCCGCCAGCATCTCTGCGCGGCGGATCACCGGGATGCGCGCTTCACGAGCGGCGACGATCTCCGGGTTGTCGGCGGAGATGGCGGTAGAGACCACCACTACGCTCGCATCCAGCACATTTTCCGGACGGTGATTGAAGTAAATCGTCGCCCCGAGCGCGCTCAGCTGTTGGGTGACCGGATTCGGCGCCAGGTCGGAGCCGCTGATCTGATACCCTTCGTTTGCCAACACTTCGGCGATACCACCCATGCCGGCGCCACCGATGCCGACAAAGTGAATGTGCCGGACGCGACGCATCTCGGGCACGATAGTACGTAGTTTCGCCAGTTGTTGTGTATTCATCACTCTCTCTAATCCGGATCCGGTACCCCGGCCCTACATCACATTGCTTTATTCAGGCTCGGCACACCGAACCCCTGCACTCGTTACTTGGCGAGCCGCACCAGTTCCGCCGCCACGCGCTCGGTGGCGTCCGGAATGGCGACCGCTCGCGCTTTCTCGGCCATGGCCAGCAGCGTCTTGCGATCCCAGCTCGCCAGCAGTTCGGCCACCACATCGGCGTTGAACTGCGGCTGTTCGATAATCTTCGCCGCGCCGGCTTCTTCCAGCGGACGCGCATTCCAGTACTGCTGACGGTCCTTGTGCATGAACGGCACGAAGATCGCCGGCAGCCCCGCCGCCGCGATTTCGCTGACGGTCAACGCGCCGGAGCGGCAGACCACCACGTCGGCCCAGGCGTAGGCGGCTGCCATGTCGTCGATGAACTCGGTCACCTTGTGCTGCGTCTGCCCTACCCTTTCGTAGTCGCGCAGCACCGTTTCCAGCGCGCCCTTGCCAACCTGATGCCAGAGCGTAATTCTATCGCCCAAACGCGCCGCGACTTCAGGAACTGTCTGATTCAGCACGCGCGCGCCCTGACTTCCGCCAATCACCAGCACGCGGATCGGGCCTTCGCGCCCTTGCAAACGCTCCGCCGGCAATGGCAGCGCCAACACGTCGGTACGCACCGGGTTGCCCACCACCTCGGCGTTCGGGAACGCGCCGGGGAAAGCCTGCATCACTTTGGCGGCGATGCGCGCCAGCCAGCGGTTGGTCAAACCGGCGATGCCGTTCTGCTCGTGCAACACCACCGGGATGCCGCACTGCCAGGCCGCCAGGCCGCCGGGGCCGGAAACGTAACCCCCCATCCCCAGCACCACATCCGGCTGATAGCTGCGCATGATGGCTTTCGCCTGGCGCACTGCCTGCCAGATCCGCAGCGGCGCAGTCAGCTGGGCCTTCAGGCCTTTGCCGCGCAGGCCGGAGATGCGGATAAAATCAATCTCGATCCCGTGCTTCGGCACCAGATCGGCTTCCATTCGGTCTGCGGTTCCGAGCCAGCGCACCTGCCAGCCCTGCGCCATCAGATGATGCGCGACCGCCAGCCCCGGGAACACGTGTCCGCCGGTACCACCTGCCATCACCATTAAACGCTTAGGTTTCCCGCTCATCCCTTACCTCTTCACAAACGCCTGAGCCTTGGTCAGGCGCGTTTCATAATCAATTCGCAGCAACAGCACGATGGCCGTCGACATAATCAGCAAGCTCGAGCCACCGTAACTGATCAGCGGCAGCGTCAGACCTTTGGTCGGCAGCATGCCCGCGGCGGCGCCAACGTTAACCAGCGCCTGGAAGCTGAACCAAACGCCAATCGCGCAGGCCAGGAAGCCGGAGAAGCGTTGGTCGATCTCCAGCGCGCGGCGCCCGATGGACATCGCGCGAAAAGCGACGAAGAATACCATTAACAGGGCTAAAACCACACCGATATAGCCCAGTTCTTCACCCAGAATGGAGAAGATGAAGTCGGTGTGCGCCTCCGGCAAATACTCCAGTTTCTGCACCGAGTTGCCGAGCCCCTGTCCCCAGAACTCGCCGCGGCCGAACGCCATCAGCGACTGGGTCAGCTGGTAGCCGCTGCCGAACGGGTCGGCCCACGGGTTCCAGAACGAAGTCACGCGGCGCATACGGTACGGTTCCGCGATGATCAGCAGCACCACGGCAAACACGCCAGAACCGATGATCGCCAGGAACTGCCACATTTTCGCGCCGGCCAGGAACAGCATCGCCAGCGTGGTGATGAACAGCACTACCACGGTACCGAGGTCCGGCTGCGCCAGCAGCAGTACCGCCAGCACCACCATCACGCCCATCGGCTTACAGAACCCCCAGAAGTTGCTGCGCACCTCTTCCACCTTGCGCACCAGATAGCTCGCCAGGTAGCAGAACAGCGACAGCTTGGACAGCTCCGCCGGCTGAATACGCAGCGGGCCGATCGCGATCCAGCGCGAGGCCCCGTTCACCGAGCTCCCCACCACCAGCACGATCAGCAGCATCACGATCGACATCAGCAGCATCACGTTGCTGTAGCGCTGCCAAACTTCCATCGGGACGCGCAGCGTCACCAGCGACAGGCCGAACGCCAGGCCGAGGTACAGCGCGTCACGTTTGGCGAACAGGAACGGATCGTCCGCCAGGCGTTGGCCGATCGGCATCGACGCCGAGGTCACCATCACGAAACCGATGATCGCCAACCCGAAGGTCAGCCACAGCAGGGTGCGATCGTACAGCACCATGTTGACCGCGTCGTTGTCACGCGCGCCGGTCACCCAGTCTTTCAGCCGTTCTGTCAGCCCGAAGTTCGGCAAGCGTAGTTTCATCCGCCAAGCTCCTGCGCCAGGCGGGCGAACTCATCGCCGCGCACTTCAAAATTACGGAACTGATCGAGGCTGGCGCAGGCCGGCGACAGCAATACCATATCGCCAGGCTGTACGCGGCCGGCGATGGTGCGCATCGCCTGCTCCATGGTTTCGGTCAGCGTCGCCACTTCCGGCCGCAGCCGCGCCAACTGGGCGCCGTCGCGGCCAAAGCAATACAGACGCACATTGTCGCCCTGCAGATAGCGCGCCAGCGGCGAGAAATCGGCGGACTTGCCGTCGCCGCCCAGCAGCAGATGCAGCGTGCCGTCCACCTGCAGGCCGTTCAGCGCCGCTTCGGTGCTGCCGACGTTGGTGGCTTTGGAATCGTTGATCCAACGCACGCCGTTATTCTCCCAGGCCAGCTGGAAGCGGTGTGCCAGGCCGGTGAAGGTGGTCAGCGCCTTCAGGCTGGACGCGCGCGGGATGTTGACCGCATCCGCCAATGCCAGCGCCGCCAGGGCGTTGGTGAAGTTGTGGCGGCCGGTCAGCTTCATCTCGCGCGTATTCAGCACCTTCTCGCCGCGCACCCGCAGCCAGGTTTCCCCCTGCTGACGGTTCAAATGATAGTCGCCCACGTCGGCACCAAAGCTGACGCAGCGCTCGTCGGCACCGCGCACCGGCATGGTCAGCGCATCGTCCGCGTTCACCACGCATACTGCGGCGTTTTCATACACGCGCAGCTTGGCGCCGCGATACTGCTGCAGGCCGAACGGATAGCGATCCATATGATCTTCGGTCACGTTCAGGATGGTCGCCGCCGCCGCCCGCAGGCTATACGTCGTTTCCAGCTGGAAGCTGGACAGCTCCAGCACGTAAAGCTGACATTCCTGGCGCAGCAGGCTCAGCGCCGGCAGGCCAATATTGCCGCCCACGCCCACCGCCCAACCGGCGGCTTTCGCCATCTCACCCACCAGGGTGGTGACGGTGCTCTTGCCGTTGGAGCCGGTGATCGCCACGATAGGCGCCTGCGCTTCACGGCAGAACAGTTCGACGTCGCCGACGATTTCCACGCCGGCTTCCGCCGCGGCGCTCAATGCCGGGGTCGCCAACGCGACGCCCGGGCTGGCGACGATCAGATCTGCCGCCAGCAGCCAGTCCTGATTCAGATCGCCCAGATGGCGCTCCACGCTTTCCGGCAGTTTGTCCAACCCTGGCGGCGCGATACGGGTATCCATCACGCGCGGCGTCACGCCGCGCGCCATGAAGAAATCGACACAGGACAGGCCGGTGAGGCCCAACCCGATGATGACGACTTTTCTACCCTGATAGTCTGCCATGATTAACGCACCTTCAGCGTTGCCAGGCCAATCAGCACCAGCATCAGCGAAATGATCCAGAAGCGCACGATCACGCGCGGCTCCGGCCAGCCTTTCAATTCATAGTGGTGGTGAATCGGCGCCATGCGGAAAATGCGTTGCCCGCGCAGCTTGAACGACCCCACCTGCAGGATCACCGACAGCGTCTCTACCACGAATACGCCGCCCATAATCACCAACAGGAACTCCTGGCGCAGCAGCACCGCAATGGTGCCCAGCGCGCCGCCCAGCGCCAGCGAACCGACGTCGCCCATAAACACCTGAGCAGGGTAAGTGTTAAACCACAGGAACCCGAGACCGGCGCCGACGATGGCGGTACACACGATCACCAGCTCGCCGGCATGACGCAGATACGGAATATGCAGGTAGTTGGCGAAGTTCATGTTACCGGTCGCCCAGGCCACCAGCGCGAAGCCGGCCGCCACGAATACCGTCGGCATGATCGCCAGGCCGTCCAGGCCGTCGGTCAGGTTGACCGCATTGCTGGTGCCGACGATCACGAAATAGGCCAGCAGGATGTACAGCAAGCCCAACTGCGGCATCACGTCCTTAAAGAACGGCACAACCAGCTCGGTGGCTGGCGTGTCTTTTCCTACGGCGTACATGGCGAATGCGACAATCAGCGCAATCACCGACTGCCAGAAATACTTCCAGCGGGCGATCAGCCCTTTGGTGTCCTTACGCACCACCTTGCGGTAGTCGTCGACAAAACCGACGATGCCGTAACCCACCAGCACGAACAGCACGCACCAGACATACGGATTGGACGGATAAGCCCACATCAGCACCGAAATGGTGATGGAGGTCAGGATCATGATGCCGCCCATGGTCGGCGTGCCGCGTTTGCTGAAGTGCGACTCGGGGCCGTCGTTACGTACCACCTGGCCAAAGGACATTTCTTGCAGACGCTTGATCACCCGCGGGCCCATCCACAACGACAGGAACAGCGCGGTCAGCAGGCTGACAATGGCTCGGAACGTCAGATAAGAAAAGACGTTGAAGCCTGAGTAATACTTGACCAAATGCTCGGCCAGCCAAACTAACATGGTGCTTTCTCCTGTAACGCGCGTACTACCTGCTCCATTGCGGCACTACGTGAACCTTTGATTAACACGGTAATTACCGCATGTTTCGACAGTAATTCCGCCACGCGCGCGATCACTGCTGTCTTGTCCTGATAATGTTCGCCGTTGCCGGACGCCTCGCTCAGCACGCGGCTCAAACCGCCGACGCTGATCACTTTGTCGACGCCGGCGAGACGGGTGGCTTCGCCCACTTGACGGTGGCACTCTTCCGCTTCTGCGCCCAGCTCGGCCATATCGCCGACCACCATCACACGGTAGCCCGGCATCTCTGCCAGCACCTGAGCCGCTGCGGTCATCGACCCAACGTTGGCGTTATAGCTGTCGTCCAGCAGCAGCTTGCCTTCGGCCAGCGCTACCGGGTACAGACGCCCCGGCACCGCCTGCAACTGTTTCAACCCCTGACGCACCGCTTCGAGGGTGGCACCCACCGACATCGCCAGCGCCGTTGCCGCCAGCGCATTGGCCACGTTGTGGCGCCCCGGCAGCGGCAGCGCGATCTCGGCGGTGCCGAACGGGCTGTGCAGCGTGAACTGCGTGCCTGCACCGTTCACCCGCACGTTATCCGCGAAGAAGTCCACGCCTTCGGCGGCCTGCGGCGAGAAGCGCCAGACGGTTTTGCCGCCCAGCATGCTTTGCCAGTGCGGCCAGTCGTTGTTATCGGCGTTGATGATCGCCACGCCGTCGGCCGGCAGGCCGGTAAAGATTTCACCTTTCGCCTGGGCGACGCCGGCCAGCGAGCCGAAGCCTTCCAGGTGCGCAGCCGCCAGGTTGTTCACCAAAGCGGTCTGCGGACGCGTCAATGCGGTGGTGTAAGCGATTTCGCCAATATGGTTAGCGCCCAGCTCTATCACGGCAAAATCATGCTGCGGCTCCAGACGCAACAGCGTCAGCGGCACGCCGATGTCGTTATTGAAGTTGCCGGCGGTATACAACACTTCGCCGCATTCGCGCAGAATGGCGGCGGTCATTTCTTTCACCGATGTCTTGCCCGAGGAACCGGTTAGCGCCACCACGCGCGCCGGCACCTGCTGACGCACCCAGGCGCCAAGCTGCCCCAACGCCAGACGGGTGTCTTGCACCACCAGCTGCGGCACGTCCACCAATAAGCGCTTACTGACCAGCAGCGCCCCGGCACCTGCGGCTACGGCATCCGCCGCGAAGTCATGAGCGTCGAAACGCTCGCCTTTCAGCGCCACAAACAGGCAACCGGCGGTCACCTTGCGGGTGTCTGTCGTCACCTCGACAATTTGGCAATCGGCGCCGATCAGTTCAGCGCTCAATACCTCAGCCAGTGTCTGAAGAGAGACAGGGATCATGCCAGCACCCCCAGCAGTCGGGCGACCGTCGTGCGGTCGGAGTAATCCAGGCGGCGGTTGCCTACCTGCTGATAATCTTCGTGGCCTTTGCCTGCCACCAACACCACATCCTGTTCCTGCGCCTGCATGATGGCGCTGGTCACCGCTTCGGCGCGGCCGTGGATCACCAGCGCCTGCCCGGCGTCCAGCAATCCGGTCAGGATGTCGTTGATAATCGCGCGCGGCTCTTCGGTACGCGGGTTGTCATCGGTGATCACCACGCGATCGGCGAACTGCTCGGCGATGCCACCCATCAGCGGACGCTTGCCCTTGTCGCGATCGCCGCCGCAGCCGAACACGCACCACAGCTGCCCCTGGCAGTGCAGACGCGCGGCTTCCAGCGCTTTCTCCAGCGCATCCGGCGTGTGGGCGTAATCCACCACCACCGTCGGTTTGCCCGGCGCGTTAAACACTTCCATACGGCCGCAGACCGGCTGCAGGCGGCTGCCGGTTTCCACCAACGCCTCCAGCGGATAGCCCAGTGACAACAGCGTCGCCAATGCCAACAGCAGGTTGCTGACGTTGAAAGCGCCCATCAGGCGGCTTTCGATCTCGCCGTCGCCCCAACTGGAGCTGAAACGAACGGTGGCGCCGTTGTCGTGATAGTCAACCGCCGTGGTTTTCAGCCAGCGGCCGTGACAGCCCGGCTGCAGGTTGCCCTGCATCGTCACCGCCACCGCATCCGGCAGCTTGCCGAGCCAGCGCTGACCGACTTCATCGTCCGCGTTGATGATCGCCTGCCCCACGCTGTGGGCAGCGAACAGCGACCATTTGGCCGCCTCGTAATTGGCCATGTCACCGTGGTAATCCAGGTGGTCACGGCTCAGGTTGGTGAAGACCGCGGCGGCGAACGGCAGCGCCGCTACCCGGTGTTGCACCAGACCGTGGGAAGAGACTTCCATGGCGGCGAAGGTCGCGCCCTGTTCCGCCAAATCGTTTAATACGTGTTGAACATCCACCGCAGAACCGGTGGTATTCTCGGTCGGACACACCTGGCCCAGCAGGCCGTTGCCGACGGTACCCATCACCGCGCTGGTTTCGCCCAGCAGTTGGCTCCACTGCGCCAGCAGTTGGGTGGTGGTGGTTTTGCCGTTGGTACCGGTCACGCCGACCAGACGCAGACGCTCGCCCGGCTGATGGTAAAAACGCCCGGCCAGCGCGGAAAGGCGCTGGTTCAGTTGGCTCAGGTAGATCACCGGCACGCCGTGCATTTCAACGATGGCGCCGTCTTCGGCCTGACCGTCAGCTTCGGCGATCACAGCGGCGACGCCCTGCGCGATGGCCTGCGGAATATAGCGGCGTCCATCCGTTTGATGGCCGACAACGGCGACAAACAGATCCCCGGCAGCCGCCACACGGCTGTCTAATGTCATTTCCCGCAGCGCGCGCCCGGGTGCCGTCGGCACCCACGGGGCGAGTAAGTCGCGCAAATTACGATCTGCCACCTGAACCCTCTTTCTTGTTAATCACTAATTCGCTTTTGTCACCGGTAGGCAACGCGTCAGGCTCGACGTTCATGGTACGTAATACGCCGCCCATGATGGCACCGAACACCGGCGCGGAGATTGCGCCACCATAGTATTTCCCACCCTGCGGGTCGTTGATGACGACCACCAGGGCAAAACGGGGGTTACTTGCCGGCGCGACGCCGGCGGTATAAGCGATGTATCGGTTGACGTATTTGCCGTCCGGACCCACTTTTTTCGCGGTACCGGTTTTGATGGCGATACGGTATCCCTTGATGGCGGCTTTCACGCCGCCGCCACCCGGCAAGGCCACGCTTTCCATCATGTGCACCACGGTGCGCACCAGAGGTTCAGGGAAAACGCGTTCACCGGCGACCGGAGGGTCAACCTTGGTGATCGACAATGGGCGATACACGCCCAGGCTGCCGATCGTTGCATAGACTCGCGCCAACTGTAACGGAGTTACCATCAGCCCGTAGCCGAAAGAGAAGGTGGCCCTCTCTATGTCAGACCACCGTTGTTTTTTTGGGTATATGCCACTGCTTTCTCCGACCAGCCCCAAATTGGTCGCTTTTCCCAGCCCAAAACGAGAGTAAGTATCTACTAACGCTGAGGACGGCATCGCTAACGCCAGCTTTGAAACACCGACGTTACTCGACTTCTGCAAGATCCCGGTCAATGACAGCTCCGAGTACCGCGCCACGTCTTTGATCTCGTGGCCCTGAATGCGGTACGGGATGGTGTTCAGCACGCTGTTTTCTCTCACCACGCCGTTTTGCAGCGCGGTCATCACCACCATCGGCTTCACGGTTGAACCGGGTTCAAAAATATCGGTGATGGCACGGTTACGCATGGTCTCTTTCGGCGTACCGGCCATGTTGTTCGGGTTGTAAGACGGGCTGTTGGCCATCGCCAGCACTTCGCCGGTGTTCACGTCGATCAGCACCGCAGTGCCCGACTCGGCCTTGTTGAACGCCACGGCGTTGTTCAGCTCGCGATACACCAGCGCCTGCAGGCGTTCATCGACGCTCAGTACCAGGTTGTGCGCCGCCTGGCTGTCGACGGAGGAGATATCTTCGATGACCCGGCCGAAGCGGTCCTTACGCACCGTTCTCTCACCCGGTTGCCCGGTCAGCCAGCGGTCGAAGCTCTTCTCTACGCCTTCGATACCTTGCCCGTCGATGTTGGTCACGCCGATGATGTGCGACGTCACCTGCCCCGCCGGATAGTACCGGCGTGACTCCTGCCGCAGGTAGATCCCCGGCAACTTGAGCTTGTGGATGTAGTCGCCGATCGCCGGGTTAACCTGGCGCGCCAGATAAACGAAGCGCCCTTTCGGGTTGGCGTTAATACGGTTGGATAATTGGTCCAGCGGGATGTTCAGCGCATCGGAAAGCGCTTTCCAACGGCTGTCCAGCGTGATGCCGCCGCGCTCGTTCAGCTCTTTCGGATCCGCCCACACCGCATTGACCGGCACGCTGACCGCCAACGGACGGCCGGCGCGATCGCTGATCATGCCGCGCGCGGTCGGCACTTCCTGCACGCGCAGCGAACGCATGTCGCCTTCTTTCACCAGACGATCGGGGTTGATGACCTGCAGGTACGCGACGCGCAGCATCAGGCCGACCATCGCCAGCAAAATGCAGCCGCACAGCAACGCAAAACGCCAGCTGACAAAGCTGGCCTGATCTTCCTGGCGTCTCAACTTACCGGGGCGCGCTGCTTTCATGCGTTTCCTTTCTACTCCGTGTCATTATTCCGGTTAAACCATTCATTGTTTAACTATGATATTTTCCTGCGATGGATCAACATGTTGCATCTGCAGTTTTTCTGTTGCGATACGTTCAACCCGGCTGTGATCGCCGAGGGCGTTCTCTTCTAAAATCAGGTTGCGCCACTCGATATCCAGCGCATCGCGCTCCAGAACCAGCTGCTCGCGCTCGGCGGTCAGCAGGCGGGTGCGGTGCGCGGTGGTCACCACGAAAATCGCGGAGACCAGTGACGCAATCAGTAAAATCATGGGGATCTTGGCGTTGCGCAGCAGGTCGCCGCCAATGACCCCGACCAAACCGTGGCGTTCGTTGCCGATCACGCGGGCATCCTCTCAGCAATACGCAGCACCGAGCTGCGCGCACGCGGGTTGTCCGCCACTTCCGCTTCCGAAGGCATCATTTTTCCCAGCGCTTTCAGCGTCCGGCCGCCCATGCCGCGCAGCTGTTCTTCGGTCAACGGAATGCCCGCCGGCACCTGGGCGCCGCGGCTATGGTGACGCATAAAGCGTTTGACGATGCGGTCTTCCAGCGAGTGGAAGCTGATGATCGACAAACGGCCCTGTGGGGCCAGCACTTCCAGCGCGCCGTCGAGCGCACGCTCGATCTCTTCCAGCTCGCTGTTGATATAGATACGAATCGCCTGGAAGCTGCGCGTCGCCGGATGCTTGTGCTTTTCACGGAACGGGCTGGCATCGGCAATCAGATCCGCCAACTCTTTGGTGCGCGTCATCGGCTCCACGCGGTTTCTTTCGACGATGGCGCGCGCGATACGCTTGGCGAAACGCTCTTCGCCAAAGGTTTTCAGCACCCAGGCGATGTCGTCCGCTTCGGCCTTCATCAGCCACTCTGCGGCAGACAGGCCGGTGGACGGATCCATGCGCATGTCCAGCGGCCCGTCGCGCATAAAGGAGAATCCGCGCTCCGCGTCGTCAAGCTGCGGCGAAGAAACGCCCAGATCGAGCAGAACGCCGTCGATCTTGCCCACCAGTTCGCGTTCCCGCACATAGTGCGACAACTCGGAGAATGGGCCGTGTACGATGGTAAAACGAGGATCTTCAATAGATTTGGCGGCTGCAATCGCCTGATGGTCACGGTCAATCGCCAGCAAGCGTCCTTCCGGCCCCAGTTGGGACAGAATCAGACGAGAATGGCCACCGCGACCAAAAGTACCGTCGATATATATGCCGTTGCTGCGGATGTTGAGGCCGTTGACGGCTTCGTCCAGCAGGACGGTGGTGTGTTTATAGTTTTCCAGCATGCTTATAGCGACAAGTCCTGTAGCCGCTCAGACAACGGTTCCTGAGTCGACTGTTCAGCGTCAATATCATCCTTGACTTGTTGATACCAGGTCTGTTCATCCCACAGTTCAAACTTGTTGAACTGACCGACCAGCATCACTTCTTTCGTGAGTCCGGCGTGCTGACGCAGCGTATTGGCTAACAGCAAACGACCGGCACTATCCATCTGACACTCACTGGCATGCCCCAACAACAGGCGCTGAACGCGGCGCTCGGCGGGATTCATGCTCGACAGACGTGATAATTTTTGTTCAATAATTTCCCATTCGGGCAAAGGATAAAGCAGCAGGCAGGGCTGATGGAGGTCAATGGTACAGACCATTTGGCCTTGCGATTCCTCGTTGAGCAATTCCCGATATCGGGTAGGTACGGCAAGCCGCCCTTTACTGTCGAGGTTGACCATCGTCGCTCCACGGAACATTCCTGAGCTACCCCTTAGTGACCGTTTTCACCACTTTACCCCACAAATTCCCACACAATGGAGTTTACGGAGGGTATGAAAACCTTGTCAAGCCAGAGCGCCAGCGCTTTGGCAATATTTCTCTGGTCATTTTGGGAGCTGACTCGCGAAAGAAACTCTGATTATTCGACGATTAAAAATTAACACCATGATAAACGGAGAGAATTTTCTAAGCGGAAAGAATCTGATTAAAAACCTGACGAACTGGCGATTAATTAACTCATTACTTCCTTCTGCAAGCCATGTCTCATTTTTCAGCTCGGCAATCTCAGGGCTGTAAGCGCTGGCGAGCCGCGCCCGCCAAGGCTCGGCGTTAGGCTATCCGCTCGCGGAATAAGGCCATAACTACTTGAGTTAATAACGCTCAATCGTTATTCACCGTAAAGCCGGGCGCTATTTTACTGCAATTTGCACCGCAGTGATGAGGCTGCGATAAAAATAAATGGCTCGGATATTACGAGCAGAAGTAATTTCGATTTAAATCAATTTGGTAAGATTATTCCCAAAATACCTGTTTACAATTATGGTTTCATTTTCTTACACCTTTATTTCCACAATTTTTACCGGAAAAAAATCCCACTCGATGTCAAAAATCGCAACCATATGTTTTTAATGAGTTTATTTCAAAACGCCGATTTTAATCTCTTCCCCCTCTCCCCTCCCCCGGTTCTGCAGGACAAAAACCGAACAAATGTTAAAAATAAAAATATAAATCTAGTTAAAAAATACAATGCAGATTAGTACACTACATAAAAGGCAAGAAACCAGAATTAACACCCATTAATTAATAATTTAACAGAATTATAACCAAAGGGGATGATACATGCTTTCGCCCGCCGCTCACTGGCGTAGCGCCGCTGCCGATACGTTCGCACTGGTGGTGTACTGCTTTATCGCCGGCATGGCGATAGAAGTGTTGATCTCCGGCATGAGTTTCCAGCAATCCCTCTCTTCGCGCCTGCTGTCGATCCCGGTTAACATCCTGATCGCCTGGCCTTACGGCCGCTATCGAGATCTGTTTATCCGCACGGCGCGCCGCTGCCCGCGCGGCCAGTTCGTGCTGCGCAACCTCGCCGACCTGCTGGCCTACGTCAGCTTCCAATCGCCGGTTTATGCCGCCATTCTGTGGAGCGTGGGCGCCGACGGCCAACAAATGCTGGCAGCAGTCACCAGCAATGCGCTGGTGTCCATGGCGATGGGCGTGGTGTATGGTTATTTCCTGGAATATTGCCGGCGGCTGTTCCGAGTAGCGGGCTACGTCTAAACCCGGAGCCCGACAAGGCGGGCTCCCGTGAAGCGAACTATTTGCGGCTCAGGCTGCCGCGGCGGAACAGATTGCGGCGAATACGCGTCAGTCCCGGCTTGGGTTTTCGCGGTTCGTCCAGGCTGGCCAACACCAGCTCCAGCACGCGCTCGGCCACGTCGCGATGGCGCTGCGCCACCGCAAGCACCGGGCACTCGAGGAAATCCAACAGTTCATGGTCGCCGAAGGTGGCAATTGCCAGGTCGGTCGGCAAACGGCCGCGTTGCTTCAGCGTCACGTCCATCACACCCTGCAACAGCGAGAACGAGGTGGTGAACAGCGCCTGCGGCATCGGGTGCGTTTTCAGCCATTCGGCAAACAGCGCGCCGGCTGCTTCACGTTCATAGCTGTTGGCATACAGGTAATCGACGTGGCGAGGATCCTCTTGCCAGGCCTGGCGGAAACCCTGCTCACGCAGGAAGCTCACCGAAAGCTCCGGCAAAGCGCCCAGGTACAGCACCGATTCCGCCGGGAAGGTGCGCAGCTCCTGCGCCAGCGCAAAGGCGTCTTCCTGATCGGCTCCGACGACACTGATGAAATGCTCGCGATCCAGCGCGCGGTCCAGCGCAATGATCGGCAGCGGATCGTTGGCCCAGCGTTGATAGAAGGGATGTTCCGGCGGCAAGGCGGTGGAGACGATGATGGCATCCACCTGGCGCTGCAGCAGGTGTTCGATACAGCGCATTTCGTTGTCCGGCTGATCTTCGGAACAGGCGATCAGCAATTGGTAGCCACGCTGACGCGCCTGACGTTCCAGGTAGTTGGCGATGCGGGTATAGCTGGTATTTTCCAGATCCGGGATCACCAGACCGATAGAACGGGTACGCCCGGCGCGCAGCCCCGCCGCGACGGCATTCGGGTGATAATTATGCTCCCTGACCACGGCCATCACTTTCTCGACGGTTTTATCGCTGACACGATACTGTTTCGCCTTGCCGTTGATGACGTAACTGGCCGTCGTGCGCGAAACGCCCGCGAGACGCGCGATTTCATCCAGTTTCACATTAACCCCTTAATGACGCTGAAAATAGAAGTGAAGGCTGTGCTCGGATTAACCATGACATCCCGTGCGGTTATTCAATCCAGCCTCTGCGATCTAACAGCAGAAAACACTGCCTAGCAACCGCTTTTGCCGAAAGGTGCCAGCATTCGGGCAAAAAATACCGAAAAACAAAGGGCGCAGCCACGCCGCGCCCCCGATTATTCGCCGACATACCGCGCTCAGCGCATGATTTTGTCGCCGCGCGACACGCCGACCACACCGGAGCGGGCCACTTCCACGATCTCCGCCACTTCGCGCACCGCGCTCAGGAAAGCGTCCAGCTTGTCGCTGGTACCGGCCAGCTGTACCGTATACAGCGTCGCCGTCACATCGACGATCTGGCCGCGGAAAATGTCGGCGCAGCGCTTCACCTCTTCGCGGCCGTAGCCGCTGGCCTGCAGCTTAACCAGCATGATCTCGCGCTCAACGTGAGCGCCCTGCACCAGCTCGCTGACGCGCAACACGTCCACCAGCTTATGCAACTGCTTCTCAATCTGCTCCAGCACTTTCTCGTCACCGACGGTCTGGATAGTCATGCGCGACAGCGTCGGATCGTCGGTCGGCGCCACCGTCAGGCTCTCGATGTTGTAACCGCGCTGGGAGAACAGCCCAACCACGCGCGATAAGGCGCCGGATTCGTTTTCCAGCAAGACAGATAAAATACGGCGCATGATCAGGTCCTCTCCGTTTTGCTAAGCCACATTTCGTCCATGCTTCCGCCACGGATCTGCATCGGATAAACATGTTCGGTTTCATCGACGGTCACGTCGACGAACACCAGCCGCTCTTTTTCTGCCAGCGCCTGTGCCAGCTTGCTTTCCAGCTCGTCTGGCGTGCGAATGGCGATGCCGACATGGCCGTAAGCTTCGGCCAGCTTGACGAAGTCCGGCAGAGAGTCCATGTAGGACTGCGAGTGGCGGCCGGAATAAATCATGTCCTGCCACTGCTTCACCATGCCCAGATAGCGGTTGTTGAGGTTCACCACCACTACCGGCAGGTTATATTGCAGCGCGGTGGACAACTCCTGAATGTTCATCTGAATGCTGCCGTCGCCAGTCACGCACACCACGGTTTCCTCCGGCAGCGCCAGCTTGACGCCCAGTGCCGCCGGCAGGCCGAAGCCCATGGTGCCGAGGCCGCCGGAGTTGATCCAACGGCGCGGTTTGTCGAACGGATAATAGAGCGCGGCGAACATCTGGTGCTGGCCCACGTCCGAGGTGACATACGCCTCGCCTTTGGTCAGGCGATGCAGGGTTTCGATCACCGCCTGCGGCTTGATGGTACCGCTGTTCTTGTCGTAACCCAGGCAGTCGCGGGCACGCCACTGCTCGATAGACTGCCACCAGTCGCGCAGCGCATCGTGATCCTGCGCTTTCTCGTCCTGCGCCAGCAGCTCCAGCATCTGCACCAGCACCTGTTTGGCATCGCCGACGATCGGAATATCGGCATCCACCGTTTTGGAGATCGAGGTCGGATCGATATCGATGTGCAGTACGGTGGCATCCGGACAGTATTTAGCGAGGTTATTGGTGGTGCGATCGTCGAAACGCACACCGACGGCGAAGATCACATCGGCATGGTGCATGGTTTTGTTGGCTTCATAGGTGCCGTGCATGCCGAGCATGCCGACGCTCTGGCGATGGGTGCCGGGGAAAGCCCCCAATCCCATCAGGCTGCTGGTCACAGGCAGGTTCAGTTGCTCCGCCAACGCCAACAGTTCGGCTTCACAGCCGGCATTGATCGCACCGCCGCCGACGTACATCACCGGTTTTTTGGCTGCCAAAATGGTTTGCAACGCACGTTTGATCTGCCCACGATGGCCCTGCACCGTCGGGTTATAAGAGCGCATGCTCACGTCCTGTGGGTAAGCATAAGGCATACGCACTGCCGGGCCGACGATGTCTTTCGGCAAATCGATCACCACCGGGCCGGGGCGACCGCTGGAAGCCAGGTAGAACGCCTTCTTCAACACTGCCGGGATGTCTTCGGTGCGTTTCACCAGGAAGCTGTGTTTCACCACCGGGCGCGAAATACCCACCATATCGCACTCCTGGAAGGCGTCGTAGCCGATCAGCGAGCTGGGCACCTGCCCCGACAGGACGACCATCGGGATCGAGTCCATATAAGCGGTAGCGATACCGGTAATGGCGTTGGTGGCGCCGGGGCCGGAGGTCACCAGCACCACGCCCACTTCGCCGGTGGCGCGCGCGTAACCGTCGGCCATGTGCACCGCACCTTGCTCATGGCGCACCAGAATATGATCGATCCCTCCGACCGTATGCAGGGCGTCGTAGATATCGAGCACCGCCCCGCCGGGGTAGCCGAATACATGTTTAACGCCCTGATCGATCAACGATCGGACGACCATCTCGGCTCCTGACAACATCTCCATGGGTTTGCCTCCAGGCTTGCTTATTCTTCTCTGGCGCCGGAACGTAGCGCCTGCTGCGGGGCAATGCCCCTAAATTTTTATGGGTTGTCGCTATCGAATTAACATAACGTCAGAATATGGGGCAGGCAAACGGCAAAATGGCTTAACGGCGGCGGGGTTATTGCCAAGCGGCTGGAGATCGCGACTTTATAAAAACAATGCGCTAGCCCCAGGGGCGTCAGGCTAGGCATTGTTTCGAACAGAGGGGAAATTACAGAACTAAATCAGGCGAAGAATATGCCGTTTTTTTCGCCGAACGCGCGGCCCGGCGGCGGCCTCAGCCCTGTTCCTGGTACATGGAGTCGATTTCACGCTGATAGCGCTGCAGGATCACTTTGCGGCGCAGCTTCAGCGTTGGCGTCAACTCCCCCAGTTCCATAGAAAAGGCCGCCGGCAGCAGAGTGAATTTCTTCACCTGTTCGAAGCGCGCCAGCTCCTTTTGCATCTCACGGAGGCGTTTTTCAAACATCTCAAGGATCTCACCGTTACGCAGCAGCTCCAGGCGATCCTGGTATTTCAGATTGACTGATTTCGCATACTCTTCCAGCGACTCAAAGCACGGCACGATCAGCGCGGAAACGAATTTACGCGCATCGGCGATGATCGCCACCTGCTCGATAAAGCGATCCTGCGCCAGCGTGCCTTCCAGCATCTGCGGCGCGATATATTTGCCGCCGGAGGTTTTCATCAAATCCTTCAGGCGTTCGGTGATGAACAGGTTGCCCTCTTCATCGATCGCCCCGGCGTCGCCGGTTTTCAGCCAGCCGTCCTCGGTAAAGGTCGCGGCGGTTTCCAACGGTTTGTTGAAATAGCCGCGCATCACGATCGGCCCGCGCACCTGAATTTCATTTTCCTCGCCAATGCGCACCTCGACCTCCGGCAGCGGTTTGCCGATAGAACCGAAACGGAAATGCCCCTCTTCCCAGCAAGAGACGGTCGCACAGGTTTCAGTCATGCCGTAACCGTACTTGATGTTGACGCCCATCGCCTGAAAGAACAGGATCACATTGTCGTCCAGCTTGGCACCCGCTGCCGGCAGAAAGCGCACCCGGCCGCCGAGGATACCGCGCAGCTTGCTCAACACCAGCTTATCAGCCCAGCGGTGGGTGAGTTCAAACACTTTACCCAACGGTTTGCCGGCGCGCTCCTGCAGGAATTTGCGTTCGCCGCAGACGATCGCCCAATGGAACAACGCACGGCGCAACCAAGGGGCGCGCGCCACCTTTTCATGCACCGCGCTAAAAATCTTCTCGTAGAAACGCGGCACCGCGCACATCAACGTCGGGCGCACCTGCCCCATCGCTTCCCGCACCCAGTCGGTATTCGGCAGAAAGACGTTCTGCGCGCCGGAATGCATCACAAAGAAGCTCCATGCCCGCTCGAACACATGCGACAAGGGCAGGAAGCTGAGCGACACATCCTCTTCGCCGACCGTCAGTCGTTCATCATGCAGATAGAGCTGCGCCGCCAGGTTGCGGTAGTCCAGCATCACCCCTTTCGGTTCGCCGGTAGTGCCCGAGGTATAGATCAGGGTGAAGAGATCCTGCAGGTCACACTCTTCCATGCGCTGCCGGCGTTGAGCGGCAAAAGCGGCCGGATCGGCAGCGCGCTCGAAGGCGCTCAGGTGCTGTGCGATCTCGCAGCCGCGCAGATCTACCCCCTCGTCGAAGACGACAATATGACGCAGTTGTGGGCAGACGCCGCGCAGCGCGATGGCGGCGTCAAGCTGCGCCTGCTCGCCGACAAACAGTATGCGGATATCGGCGTCGTTGGTGACGAACGCCGCCTGTGCCGGCGTATTGGTGGAATAGAGCGGAACGCTGATGCCGCGCAGGTGAAGGATAGCAAGATCGGTCAACGACCAGGCTAGCGTGTTATTGGCGAAAATACCGACACGCTCTTGCACTTCGACGCCCAGCGCCAACAGGCCGGCGGCAATGCGATCAATACGGGCGGCAGCCTCTCCCCAGGTCAGTTGAAACTCGCCGCTGGGCGACCATTGGCGAAAAGCTGTGCGATCGGCTCGGTGGGTGATTTGATGCTGTATACGATGGATCAGATGGTATTGCAGCAGATTAGTGATCATAGTGCTCTAAGCCTGAAATGAATCAAACAGTTAAGCCTGAACGACGCCTTACGGCCCCATCTCAGCTTACACGTGTTTACTTTTTTCTGCGCAGTCTACCTACTCTCATGCAGGGGGAAAAGCGATTTCAGCGTAGAAGTGTGAGCTAAAACTCAGCTCGACTTTCGCGCTGTCATGGCCTGGACAGATCGGGGAGGCAAAGGTTAGATGACGGCAATAAAACGCGGCCCCTCCGGGCCGCCGCATCGGGTTAGTTTAAAATTCCACCCGAAAAGTAAAAATCAGAATATAAATTCATATTAATTATTTTTGGTAAACGAACACGCTCACGTTGAAAATAAGTTATTCTATCGCCGCAAAACCAAGAAATATCTTAATAAAAACACAGATAGTTCTTAGTTTTTATTATGAGGAAAAACGCTCAGTTGGATATTATCTTTATATAACCCCGTTATTTATCGCTTTACATTGGATTGCCCGCTTCAATCAGGACGGATTTCATCCACTGGTGCCCCTTATCCCGCTCAGTGGACTCATGCCAGGAGAGGTAACAGGTAGCTTTATTATCGCTGCCGCATAAAGGCACCGCTTTTATTTTCAACGTCTCCGTCTGCTGTCGCACCAACCAGGCGGGAGCAATCGCCACCATGTCCGTTTGCGATACCATATTCAACACGCTGTAGAGATCCGTGCACTGTTGCGTTACGGCGCGCAGCATCGGTTCTTCTAAATAAAAAGGTTTACTGAACGATCCAAAGCTTTCCAGGGCAACAGCGGCATGCTGCTCGGCCAGCATTTGCTCCGGCGTCACCTCCTCACCCATTCTCGGATGTGTCTGCGCAACCGCCAGCACTAATTCGTCGTCAAACATCGCCAGGCTGCGAAACTCCGTCGATTCGAAACGGCTGTAGCCGATGACAAACTCGACGTCCTGATAACGCAATTGATGCTCAATATTATTGTTGATGTATGACTTTATTTGCAGGTTAAGCTGCGGCGAAATCTGTTTGACGTGATTGATTATCCCGGCGCCCAGACGCAGATCAAGCGGGCTGCACAGCGACAGCGAGAACGTTCGCGTGCTGGTCAGCGGTTCGAACTCGGCACCCGGCAACTCATTTTGCACCAGCTGCAGCGCTTGCCGCACCGGCCCAAAAAGCTGCCTGGCCCGCATGGTGGGCTGGATCCCACGCCCGCAGCGCACGAACAGTTCGTCGTTGAACATCACCTTCAAGCGCGCCACCGCGTTGCTCACCGCGGGCTGTGACATCCCTAACGAATTAGCGGCTCGCGTAATATTTTGCATTTGCATCACGGCGTCAAACACCGTCAGCAAATTAAGATCGACGCTGCGCAAATGAATGTCCGCCGGCTCTTTGACCGTGGCGATTTCTGAATCATATTCAGCCATATTTCACTCCACTAAATCCTGTGTAGAAAATCTAATCCTTATGCTCGACAAACAATGAAACACCGCATTGTCTTATCTTTGCACGACTCACTCTGCCATTACCGCCATCAGCCGATAAAAAACCTCGTGTTATCGTCACGATATAAGTCGTATATGGGATACATGTCAGCAGCTTCTCCCGTCAACGGGAAGAATACCACCTGGGTGGTACTAATAATTAGGTAGCAAAAATGATTAATACAATTAAACAACGCAACCGCACTGTATGAGACAAACTATAAAAACACATCACAAGCAATCAAACCATCTAAAAACACCGCTCACTTTGCGTAAAAACGCATTATTTTGTTATATTATGACTAAAACAATAAATTAATCGTATGAATTCAATTTAAAACATTTGTATTAAAAATGTTATTTTATTTACCCCTCCGCGATCACCTTCTCTTATTTTTCACCACAAATCTTAACCCAACGAAATCCAGAAGCAATTAGCGCAGTCTATATTCGATTCGTTTATGCTAAGCAGCACGCAAACAGCCCCGGTTTTTTCTCTAAGATGACGCTTTTTTGCCGAATGATCCTCTGTTTAGCCAATTAGCCGATGCATTGTCCCCGCATTCAATCAGGTGTTGACATCGCCAGGCCAATCACGTATCAAATTAGGCAGACACCCAATTTAAGAGAAGCTGAACCCTTATGATCCGTACTCACCGTCTACTAGGCCTACTACTCAACGCATCTTGTTTGCGCGGTATGCCTGTGGACGAAGTTCGGAGCTGACTCAGCCGATCACCCATAAGAAACCCGCGCTACTGCGCGGGTTTTTTTTTGCCCGCTTAGCGTGAAATCAACACGATAAGGAATGCACCGATGAGCCAACAAGTCATTATTTTCGATACCACGCTGCGTGATGGCGAACAGGCATTACAGGCCAGCCTGAGCGTAAAAGAGAAGATTCAGATTGCGCTGGCGCTGGAGAGAATGGGCGTAGACGTGATGGAAGTCGGCTTCCCGGTCTCTTCGCCCGGCGACTTCGAGTCGGTGCAAACCATCGCGCGCCAGATCAAGAACAGCCGCGTCTGCGGCCTGGCCCGCTGCGTGGACAAAGACATCGACGTGGCCGCCGAAGCGCTGCGCGTCGCCGAAGCTTTCCGCATCCACGTGTTCCTGGCCACCTCGACCCTGCACATCGAATCGAAGCTGAAGCGCTCGTTCGACGAAGTATTGGAGATGGCGGTGCGCTCGGTCAAACGCGCTCGCAACTACACCGACGACGTAGAGTTCTCCTGTGAAGACGCCGGCCGCACACCTATCGACAATCTGTGCCGCGTGGTCGAGGCCGCCATCAACGCCGGCGCCACCACCATCAATATTCCGGACACCGTCGGCTACACCACGCCGAACCAGTTCGGCGGCATCATCACCACCTTGTATGACCGCGTGCCGAACATCGATAAGGCCATCATCTCCGTGCACTGCCACGACGATTTGGGCATGGCGGTCGGCAACTCCATCGCCGCCGTACAGGCCGGTGCCCGTCAGGTGGAAGGCACCCTGAACGGCATCGGTGAGCGCGCCGGCAACTGTTCGCTGGAAGAGGTGATCATGGCAATTAAAGTGCGCCAGGACATCATGAACGTGCACACCAACATCAATCATCAGGAAATCTTCCGCACCAGCCAGATCGTCAGCCAACTGTGCAACATGCCGATCCCGGCCAACAAGGCGATCGTCGGCTCCAACGCCTTCGCCCACTCCTCCGGCATTCACCAGGACGGCGTGCTGAAGAACCGCGAAAACTACGAAATCATGACCCCGCAGTCGATCGGCCTGAAGGACGTGCAGTTGAACCTGACCTCCCGCTCCGGCCGCGCGGCGGTGAAGCACCGCATGGAAGAAATGGGCTACCAGGAACAGGACTACAACCTGGATACCCTGTACGCCGCCTTCCTGAAGCTGGCCGACAAAAAGGGCCAGGTGTTCGACTATGACCTGGAGGCGCTGGCCTTCATCAATAAACAGCAGGAAGAGCCGGAGCACTTCAGCCTGGGCTACTTCAGCGTGCAGTCCGGCAGCAGCATCATGGCCACCGCCTCGGTGAAACTGATCTGCGGCGGCGAAGAGAAAGCCGAAGCCGCCACCGGCAACGGCCCGGTCGATGCGGTTTATCAGGCGATCAATCGCATCACCGACTACCCGATCGAGCTGGTGAAGTACCAGTTGACCGCCAAGGGCCATGGCCGCGACGCGCTGGGCCAGGTGGATATCGTGGTCTCTTACAACGGCCGCCGTTTCCACGGCGTGGGCCTGGCGACCGACATCGTCGAATCCTCCGCCAAGGCGATGGTGCACGTGTTGAACAATATTTGGCGCTCACAGCAGGTAGAAAAAGAAAAGCAGCGTCTGCAGCAAAACAAACATCAAAATAATCAGGAAACGGTGTGAACATGACGAAGACTTATCACATTGCCGTCTTGCCCGGAGACGGTATCGGCCCGGAAGTAATGGCTCAGGCGCGCAAAGTGTTGGACGCGGTGCGTCAACGCTTTGATATTCGCATCACCACCGCCGAATACGACGTCGGCGGCATCGCCATCGATCGCCACGGCAGCCCGTTGCCTCAAGCGACCATCGCCGGCTGCGAGCAGGCCGACGCCATTCTGTTCGGCTCGGTGGGCGGCCCGAAATGGGAACACCTGCCGCCGGCCGAGCAGCCGGAACGCGGCGCGCTGTTGCCGCTGCGCAAGCACTTCAAACTGTTCAGTAACCTGCGTCCGGCGCGTCTGTATCAAGGGCTGGAAGCCTTCTGCCCATTGCGCGCCGACATCGCCGCCCGCGGTTTCGACATTCTGTGCGTGCGCGAACTGACCGGCGGCATCTACTTCGGCCAGCCGAAGGGCCGCGAAGGCCAGGGCATGCAGGAGCGCGCTTTCGATACCGAGGTGTACCACCGTTTCGAGATTGAACGCATCGCGCGCATCGCCTTCGAATCCGCCCGCAAGCGCCGCCATAAGGTGACGTCGATCGACAAGGCCAACGTGCTGCAAAGCTCCATCCTGTGGCGTGAGGTGGTCAATCAGGTCGCCAAGGATTACCCGGACGTGTCGCTGTCGCACATGTATATCGACAACGCCACCATGCAGTTGATCAAGGATCCGTCCCAATTCGACGTGCTGCTGTGCTCCAACCTGTTCGGCGACATCCTGTCCGACGAGTGCGCGATGATCACCGGCTCGATGGGCATGCTGCCATCCGCCAGCCTGAACGAGCAAGGCTTCGGTCTGTACGAACCGGCGGGCGGCTCCGCGCCGGATATTGCAGGCAAAGGCATCGCCAACCCGATTGCGCAGATCCTGTCCGCCACCCTGCTGCTGCGTTACAGCCTGGGCGCCGATGAAGCGGCCGACGCCGTGGAGCGCGCCATCAACCAGGCATTGGAACAGGGCTACCGCACCGCCGATCTGGCCGGTGACGGTAAAGCCGTCAGCACCGATGAAATGGGCGACATCATCGCTCGCTTTGTAGCTCAGGGGGCATAACATGGCTAAAACCTTATACCAGAAGCTGTACGACGCCCACGTGGTGCACGAAGCGCCGAACGAAACGCCGTTACTGTATATTGACCGTCACCTGGTGCACGAAGTCACGTCGCCGCAGGCGTTCGACGGCCTGCGCGCCATGGGCCGCAAGGTGCGCCAGCCAGGCAAAACCTTCGCCACCATGGATCACAACGTGTCGACCCAGACCAAAGACATCAACGCCAGCGGCGAAATGGCGCGCATCCAGATGCAGGAGCTGATCAAGAACTGCGCGGAATTCGGCGTTTCACTGTATGACCTGAACCACCCGTTCCAGGGCATCGTGCACGTGATCGGGCCTGAGCAAGGCATGACGCTGCCGGGCATGACTATCGTCTGCGGAGACTCGCACACCGCCACCCACGGCGCTTTCGGCTCGCTGGCGTTCGGCATCGGCACCTCCGAGGTGGAACATGTGCTGGCGACCCAGACCCTGAAGCAGGGCCGCGCCAAGACCATGAAGATTGAAGTCACCGGCGACGCCGCCGAGGGCATTACTGCCAAAGACATCGTGCTGGCGGTGATCGGCAAAACCGGCAGCGCCGGCGGCACCGGCCACGTGGTGGAATTCTGCGGCAAGGCAATCGAAGCGTTGAGCATGGAAGGCCGCATGACCCTGTGCAACATGGCGATCGAAATGGGCGCCAAGGCCGGGTTAGTCGCACCGGACGACACCACCTTCGCCTACCTGAAAGGGCGCCAGTTCGCACCTACCGGCGAAAACTGGGAGCAGGCGGTCGCCTATTGGCGCACGCTGAAGTCCGATGCCGACGCCCAATTCGATACCGTGGTGACGCTGCGCGCCGAAGAGATCGCGCCGCAGGTCACCTGGGGCACCAACCCCGGCCAGGTGATCGCCGTCAATCAGGCAATTCCGGCGCCGGAATCGTTCAGCGATCCGGTCGAGCGCGCCTCCGCTGAAAAAGCCTTGGCCTACATGGATTTGAAGCCGGGCATCAAATTGACCGAAGTGCCGATCGACAAAGTATTCATCGGCTCTTGCACCAACTCACGCATCGAAGATCTGCGCGCGGCGGCGGCGATCGCCAAAGGGCGCAAGGTCGCCAGCGGCGTGCAGGCCATCGTGGTACCAGGCTCCGGCCCGGTGAAGGCCCAGGCGGAAGCCGAAGGGTTGGACAAAATCTTTATCGAAGCCGGTTTCGAATGGCGTTTGCCGGGCTGCTCGATGTGTCTGGCGATGAACAACGATCGCCTGAATCCGGGCGAGCGCTGCGCATCCACCAGCAACCGTAACTTCGAAGGGCGTCAGGGCCGCGGTGGGCGCACCCACCTGGTCAGCCCGGCAATGGCCGCTGCGGCCGCCGTCGCCGGTCACTTCGCCGACATCCGTGATATTCACTAAGGGGCTAACGTGGCTAAATTTACTCAACATACCGGCTTAGTAGTGCCTTTGGATGCGGCCAACGTCGATACTGACGCCATTATTCCCAAACAGTTTTTACAGAAGGTCACCCGCACCGGCTTCGGCCAGCACCTGTTCAACGACTGGCGCTTCCTCGACGACGCCGGCCAACAGCCTAACCCGGAGTTCGTGCTGAACAAACCGCGCTATAAAGGCGCCAGTATCCTGTTGGCGCGCGAGAACTTCGGCTGCGGTTCCTCGCGCGAACACGCGCCCTGGGCCCTGACCGATTACGGGTTCAAAGTGGTGATCGCACCGAGCTTCGCCGATATTTTCTACGGCAACTCGTTCAACAACCAGCTGTTACCGGTGACGTTGAGCGAGCAGCAGGTGGATGAGCTGTTCAAGCTGGTGGACGCCAACGAAGGGACGGAGTTCGTGGTGGATCTGGAGAACCAGACGGTCAACGCCGGCGGCAAAAGCTATCCGTTCGAAATCGACAGCTTCCGCCGCCACTGCATGATCAACGGGCTGGACAGCATCGGCCTGACGCTGCAGCACGAAGCGGACATCTCCCGCTACGAAGCGCAGCAGCCGGCGTTTCTGAATTAATCCTCTTCACCCGCCGCCCGGCGGGTGAGTTTTTTCCTCACCAGTAGCCCAGCAGTTTCCACCATGCCCCGCCGATCAGCATCCAGATCAGCAGGTTAATCACGCTCATCACCAGCCCCGCTTTCCACCATTCTCCCAGCGTCACATAGCCGGAGCCGAAGATGATCGGCGCGGTGCCGGTACCGTAATGCGTCAGCGACATCATCAGCGAGGAAGAGAACGCCAGGATCAGGCCCAGCAGCGCCGGCGGCGCGCCGAGCGCGATGCCGGCGGCGAAGAAGGCGGCGAACATCGCCGTCACATGCGCGGTGGTGCTGGCGAAGAAATAGTGAGAATACAAATAGATGAGGGTCAGCAAGATCGTGCCGCCCACCCAGCTCATGCCCATATGGTCGATGCCGTTGCCTACGGTTTGCGACAACCAGCCGATCAGCCCCAGCTTGCCGAGGAAGCTGGCCATCATCACCAGCGCCGAGAACCACACCACGGTGTCCCAGGCACCTTTATGCTTGAGCACATCCTCCCAGCTCAGCACGCCGGTGGCCAACAGCACCGCCAGGCCGATCAGCGCCGCGGTGGTGGGGTTGACCGCCAGCGCCGGGCCGAAGATCATCGCCGGGATGCCGGCCCACAGCACCAGCAGCAGCGCGAACACCCCGAGGGTGATTTTCTCCGGCAGCGTCACCGGCCCCAGCGCCTGCAGTTTTTCGCGCGCGAAGCGCGGCGCGTCCGGGGTACTTTTCACCTCCGGCGGATACAGCAGATAGATGACCAACGGCATCACAATCAGCGAGCACAGCCCCGGCACCAGCGCGGCCACCGCCCACATCGACCAAGACAGCTCGAAGCTGCCGTGGGTGCCTTTGGCAATCAGGCTGACGATCAGCGGGTTAGGCGCGGTGGCGGTGATAAACATCGCCGAGGTAACGGGGTTAATATTGTAGTTCACCAACGACAGATAGCGGCCGATTTTACCGGAGGTATTGAGCTCAGGTTTGGAACCGAAGCTGTCGGCGATCGACTTCATGATCGGGTGAATAATGCCGCCGCCACGTGCGGTGTTGCTCGGCGTCACCGGCGCCAGCGTGGTTTCCGCCAGCGTCAGCGCATAGGCGATACCCAGCGTTTTTTTGCCGAACAGCGAAATGAAGTAGTAGCCGATGCGCGCGCCCAGCCCGGTTTTGTTCAGGCTGAGGGAGATCATGATCGAAAAACCGATCAGCCAGATCAACTGGTTGGAAAAGCCGCTGAGCGCGTCGTCCAGCGCGGCGCCCGGCTTGCCGGGATTGGTGACGCCGGTCACCGCCACCAGGGCGATGGCGATCACCGAGACCGCGCCGATCGGCATCGCTTTGCCGATGATGGCGATGATGGTGCCGATAAACAGCGCCAGCAGCTGCCAGGCGTTGGGCGCAACGCCCTCCGGGACGGGAATGAGGAACCAGATGATCAGCGTGGCGACGAGAGCGCACAGGGAAGGAAGCGGTTTGAGCGGTGTGAGTTTATCCATAACGTTCCCACTGTTCTAAACAACAAGGCGGCATCTCAATAGTGAGACGGGCGTGGGCGCAACGATCGCGCTCCATATGCCTTCAGCTTGGGCGTCCGGTTTCGCCTTCTCAATGACTTACATCAAGAATGCCGCCGTTTGACCTCACACTTCACGCACTTTGGCGCTCATCCAGAGCGCCGCCAGCGCCAACAGCGCCGCCATCCAATACACCGAGCCATGCCCGAAGTTCTCCACCAGCGCTCCCTGCAATACCCCGGCCAGGATCACCCCGGTAGAGATGCTGTTGGTGAACAGCGTGGTGGCAGCGCCCGGTCGGCCCGGCATCAAATCCTGAAAATAGAGCATGCCGATGCCGGCGACGATGCCGATAAACACCGCGTTCAGCAATTGCAGCGCTATCAGGGCCGGCTTGGTCGCCAACATCGTCAAGCCGAGATAAAACAGTACGCCCGCCGCCACCGCCAACAGCATCATGTTGCGCTTGCCGAAGCGTTTGACGTAATAACCGGCCAGCAGCATCGCCGGGATCTCCAGCCCGGCAGCGGTGCCCATCAGCACCCCGGCCAACCCTTCAGGCAGGCCGAGATCGGTGGTGATATACAGCGGCATATCAATGATATATAAGGTGTTGCAGGTCCACATCAGCATCGAGGCGATGAACAGTAACCGCACGTCGCGATTGCGCCAGGCACTGGCGGGCGCAATCGGCGCAGAACTCCCCCCCTTTAACCCCTCATTCTCCGCCGCACGCGGCACCGAAGGCAGCATAAATCCCACCAACAGCACGCAAACCGCGAACGTGGCGGCGGCGATCAGGAACATTACGGTGAATCCGTAATTCAGCGCCAACGCAAACGACAACGGTGGGCCGATTACCCACGCCAGCGAAAGCTGGGCGCGCATCACCGAGCTGAACATCACCACTTCACGCGCCTCGCTGTCGGCGTATTCCCGCGCCAACGCGAAAATCTGCGGCATGGCGGTGTTGGCAACGGCGGACATCAATACTCCCGCCGTGATCAGCGTCAGGTAATCGCGGTTAAACGCGAACAGCAGACAGTTGCCGACAGCCATCAGGCAGCACAGCAGGATCAGCCTGCGCCGATCGCCGCGGGTGTCGGAACGTTTGGCCAACAGGAAACTGACCACGATGCCGGCCACCGCATTGGCGGTATAGAACAGCCCGACCCACAGCGGCCGCACCTTGACCTCGGTGGTCAAAAACAGGCTGAGCGTCGGCGTCAACAACGCGCCGGCGATACCGGAGAGAAAAGCGATCAGCAGGAATGCGGCAAAGATAGGGTTGATGCGCAGTGACAACCGGCTCAGGCGTTGCATATCGTCTTCCCTGACCTCAAAGCAGAAGAAAGAACCTTAGGCCACGGCAAGAAAAATGCAAGCACATCGCCATGGTCACGCATAAAAAAACCAGTGGGTCACCCCACTGGCTGGTGAAACAGCACCATTACTCAGAAACTGGTTGCCGCGGCCCCTACAGGTGCTCGCGATACTGCTTATCAGTCATCTCTTTGATATCCCATTGGGTCAGGTGCGCCAGCATCGCCAGCCGCGCCTGTTCGGGCACCACGCTCAGCCAGTCGGCGTGCTGACGGCGCACCGCGCTGAAATAGCGCTGATAGAACTGTCTGGATAAGAAAGCTTTCATGATTACGCCCTCCCCTTTCATTGATGAAAATTATCGGCGTAATATAGGGAAAGAAAAATTGACGAGTTGAGGCAGGAGCGTTCCTCTTTTATGTCCACATCCCGATTGCAGCAGCAGTTCATCCGTCTGTGGCAGCGCTGCCACGGTGAAACCACCGACACCACGCTGCAGGCGCTAGCGGAGGTGCTGAGCTGCTCGCGGCGCCACGTGCGCTCTCTGTTGAGCGCCATGCAGCGGGAGGGCTGGCTTACCTGGCAGGCGGAGTCGGGGCGCGGCAAGCGTTCACGATTAACCTTCCATTACACCGGCCTGGCGCTGCAGCAACAGCGGGCCGAGGAGCTGCTGGAACAGGACCGCATCGATCAATTGGTACAGCTGGTGGGCGACAAAAACGTGGTACGCCAAATGCTGCTGTCGCAGCTGGGGCGCAGCTTCCGCCAGGGGAAACACATCCTGCGGGTGCTCTACTACCGGCAGCTGTACAACCTGCTGCCCGGATCGGCGCTGCGGCGTTCGGAGACCCATTTGGCACGCCAGATCTTCAATGGCCTGACGCGCATAAATGAGGAAAACGGGGAACTGGAATCCGATCTGTCTCACCATTGGCAGGCGCTGACGCCGCTGCACTGGCGGTTTTATCTGCGCCCGGCGATCCATTTTCATCATGGCCGCGAGCTGGAGATGGCGGATGTCATCACTTCCCTCTCGCGTCTGACCTCGCAACCGCTGTTCTCGCATATCGAGAGCGTCACCTCGCCGACACCGTTCGTTATCGACGTGCATCTGCGCAGCCCCGACCACTGGTTGCCCTGGCTGCTGGGCAGCGTGCAGGCCATGATCCTGCCGCGTGAATGGCGCGAGCTGCCGGACTTCGCCCGCCATCCGGTCGGCACCGGCCCCTACCGCGTGGTGCGCAACCATCCCAGCCAGATGAAGATCCACGCCTTCGACGACTATTTTGGCTACCGGGCGCTGATCGACGAGGTGAACATCTGGGTGCTGCCGGAGTTCTCCGAAGAGCTGGTACACTCGGGCGTGCAGCTGCAGGGCGATGAAACCGGCAAAAACGAACTGGAAAGCCGGCTGGAAGAGGGCTGCTATTTCCTGCTGTTCGATCAGCGTTCACCGCTGGCTGCCGACCCCGCCATTCGCAGTTGGCTATGCGAATTGATCAACCCCATTTCGCTGCTGAGCAACGCTGGGCCGCTGTACCAGCGCTATTGGTCGCCGGCGTACGGCCTGCTCCCGCGCTGGCACCACAACCGCACGCTGGCGCAGCAACCCAAACCCGCGGGCCTGACCGAACTGACGATGACCCACTTCAATGAACATTCGGAGTTTCACGCCATTCGCCAGGCGATCGAACCGCTGCTGGCGCAGCACGGCATCCGCCTGATCGTGCAAAGCGTGGATTACGCCATCTGGCACCAGGGCGACGCGCGCAGCGATCTGTGGCTTGGTAGCGCCAACTTCTATCTGCCGCTGGAGTTTTCGTTGTTCGCCACGCTGTACGAACTGCCGCTGATGCAGCACTGCATGAACGAGGATCTGGCGCAGGACGCAGCGCTGTGGCGCGCCAACCGCTTGCCGCTGGCGGAGTTCTGCCAGCGCCTGGTCAGCAATCACCAGCTGCATCCGCTGTTTCACCACTGGCTGCAGCTGCACGGCCAGCGCAGCATGCGCGGCGTGCGGATGAACACCCTCGGCTGGTTCGACTTCAAGTCCGCCTGGTTTGCCCCGCCGGAGGCATAAGCGCCTTTCGCCCGGGTCGGTTAATCTTTACAATAGCGCCGTCTCAACGGGGTGCGGTAAGTCGGGCCGCGTGATAAGCCCGATTTTCCGCTGAGAGCACACCCGTCGAACCTGATCCGGTCAATACCGGCGGAGGGATTTGAGCCCAGCGAACCGGCGACGCCGCCTCGCCCCCTCAGATGCCCTTGCCCCCTTATTTTTCAGGAGTGCAACGTGGTCAAAACATATCTGCCCTGCTTCTTGCTGCTGTGTGCCGCGCCGGTGTTCGCCAAGCCGACGCTGACGGTTTACACCTACGATTCTTTCGCCGCCGACTGGGGCCCTGGCCCGGCGGTGAAAAAAGCCTTCGAAGCCGAGTGCGGCTGTGAACTGAAGTTCGTCGCGCTGGAAGACGGCGTCTCGCTGCTGAACCGCCTGCGCATGGAAGGCAAGAACAGCGCCGCCGACGTGGTGCTGGGGCTGGACAACAACCTGTTGCAGGCGGCGCAGCAAACCGGCCTGTTCGCGCCGAGCGGCGTCGACACCGCCAAACTGACGGTGCCGGGCGGCTGGCAGGACACGACCTTCGTGCCTTACGACTATGGGTACTTCGCCTTCGTCTACAACAAAGAAAAACTGAAGAACCCACCGAAGAGCCTGCAGGAGTTGGTCAGCAGCGATAGCAACTGGAAAGTGATCTACGAAGATCCGCGCACCAGCACGCCGGGCCTCGGCCTGCTGCTGTGGATGCAAAAAGTGTATGGCGACAAGGCGCCGGCCGCCTGGCAGCAGCTGGCGAAGAAGACCGTCACCGTCACCAAAGGCTGGAGCGAAGCCTACGGCCTGTTCCTGAAAGGGGAAGGCGATCTGGTGCTCAGCTACACTACCTCTCCCGCCTATCACCTGATCGAAGAGAAAAAAGATCTCTACGCCGCCGCCACGTTCAGCGAAGGCCACTACCTGCAGGTGGAAGTGGCAGGCAAGCTGAAGGCCGCCAAACAGCCCGAGCTGGCGGAGCGTTTCATGCAGTTCATGGTCACGCCGGCGTTCCAGAACACCATCCCGACCGGCAACTGGATGTATCCGGTGATCAACACCCCGCTGCCCGCCGGCTTTGAACAGATGAACGTGCCGCATACCGCGCTGCAATACAGCGCCGAAGAGGTGGCCAAACAACGCGGCGGGTGGATCCGGGCATGGCAAGCCGCCGTCAGCCGCTGATCCCCCGCTGGCTCTGGCCGGGGCTGCTGGCCGCCGGCGTGATCCTGCTGGTCGCCGCGCTGGCGATGGGCTCGCTGTGGCGTCACGCGCCGGACAGCGACTGGCGCGGCCTGTGGCAGGACAGTTACCTGTGGCACGTGGTGCGTTTCACCTTCTGGCAAGCGCTGCTGTCGGCGCTGATTTCGGTGCTGCCCGCCGTTCTGCTGGCGCGCGCGCTCTATCGCCGCCGTTTCCCCGGCCGGCAGCTGCTGCTGCGGCTGTGCGCCATGACGCTGGTACTGCCGGTACTGGTGGCAGTGTTCGGTCTGCTCAGCGTCTATGGGCGCCAGGGCTGGCTGGCGGCGCTGTGCGGCTGGCTGGGCGTCGAGTATGGCTTCTCGCCCTATGGCCTGCAGGGCATTCTGCTGGCGCACCTGTTTTTTAACCTGCCGCTGGCCACCCGCCTGTTGCTGCAGGCGCTGGAGAATCTCCCGGTAGAGCAGCGCCAGCTGGCCGCCCAGCTGGGCATGAATGGCTGGCAGCAGTTCCGCTTCGTTGAATGGCCGGCGCTGCGCCGCCAGATCCTGCCGAGCGGCGCGTTGATCTTCATGCTGTGCTTCGCCAGCTTCGCCACCGTGCTGTCGCTGGGCGGCGGGCCGCAGGCCACCACCATCGAACTGGCTATCTATCAGGCGCTGAGTTACGACTACGATCTGGGCCGCGCTGCCATGCTGGCGCTGATCCAGTTAAGCTGTTGTCTGGGGCTGGTGTTGATCAGCCAGCGCCTAAGCCAGGCGCTGCCGGTGGGCCATACCCACGCCCAGCGCTGGCGCAACCCGGAAGACAGCCTGTGGCGGCGCGTCGGCGATTTTCTGTTGATCGCCGCCGCACTGCTGCTGCTGCTGCCGCCCCTGCTGGCGGTGATCGCCGACGGCGCCAATCAGGCCGTCGTCAGCGTGCTGCGCCAGCCGGTGCTGTGGCAGGCGCTGTTCACGTCGCTGCGCATCGCCCTTGGCGCCGGACTGCTGTGCGTGGCGCTCACGATGATGCTGCTGTGGAGCAGCCGCGAGTTGAAACTGCGGCAGCATCTGCGCGGCGGCCAGGCGCTGGAGCTGAGCGGCATGGTGATCCTGGCGATGCCCGGCATCGTGCTGGCTACCGGCTTCTTCCTGTTGCTGAGCGATACGATCGGACTGCCGCAGTCGCCCTATGCGCTGGTGATCCTCACCAATGCGCTGATGGCGGTGCCCTATGCACTGAAGGTGTTGGAGAATCCGATGCGCGACCTCGCCGAACGTTACAACCCGCTGTGCCTGTCGCTGGATATCCACGGCTGGCAACGGCTGCGGCTGATAGAACTGCGCGCGCTGCGCCGCCCGCTCGCGCAGGCGCTGGCCTTCGCCTGCGTGCTGTCGATCGGCGATTTCGGGGTGGTCGCCTTGTTTGGCAACGAGCATTTCCGTACCCTGCCTTTTTACCTGTATCAGCAGATTGGCGCCTATCGCAGCAACGACGGGGCGGTGACCGCGCTGCTGTTGCTGCTGCTGTGCTTCCTGTTGTTTACCCTGATCGAACGCTTACCGGGGCGCCATGCTGACGCTTGAAAAACTGACCTATCTGTATGAACACCTGCCGATGCGCTTTGATCTGCGCATCCGGCCGGGCGAGCGCGTCGCGGTGCTCGGCCCCAGCGGCGCCGGTAAAAGCACCCTGCTGAGTTTGATCGCAGGTTTCCTGCCGGCGGCCAGCGGCCGGCTGCAGCTGAACGGCGAAGACCATACCGCCACGCCGCCGGCCAAACGGCCGGTGTCGATGCTGTTTCAGGAGAACAACCTGTTCGCGCACCTGACGGTGGCGCAGAACATCGGGCTGGGGTTGGATCCCGGTCTGCGCTTGACTGAGCAACAGCGCCAACAGCGGGAGCATATCGCCCGTCAGGTCGGCCTGGAGGAGCACCTGGAGCGCCTGCCGTCGCAGCTTTCCGGTGGTCAGCGTCAGCGCGCCGCGCTGGCGCGTTGTTTGATTCGCCAACGGCCGATCCTGCTGCTCGACGAGCCTTTCTCGGCGCTCGATCCGGCGCTGCGCAACGAGATGCTGCAGCTGCTGCAGACGGTGTGCGAACAGCGTAACCTGACGCTGCTGATGGTGTCGCACAACCTCGACGACGCCGCGCGCATCGCGCCGCGCACGCTGCTGGTGGTCGATGGGCGCATCTACTACGACGGCCCAACGCAGGCCCTGCTGGACGGCAGCGCGCCGGAAGCGCGCGTGCTGGGCATTTCGGGTAAAGCGTGATCTAACGCGCGTTTTTTATGCTGCGCCGATAAACCTGTTGTGTGAATTTTGCGCCTGTGTTTTTATAAAAACCTGACTTTTTTTACTGATGATAAGGTTCCCTGTGATCGCATCTTCGCTGACTTCGACCCTACTAGTTACCGCGCTACCAGCCGCGGTGGTCGTCGTGCGTGTGGTGGTGGTCGTCGGCAATGCGCCGTAGGGTCCGAATCAACGCATCGATTCCCAAACCCCGCCGGCGCAAACCGGGCGGGGTTTCTTGTTTTAGCACCCTGCCCAGAAAAGCTCACCGGCCTTGAGAAAGGACAGGAACATGGCAACTTCGGGCTCACCTCAACCGGGCACCAGCTTCACCGGCGCACAATTGATCGTTCATCTGCTGGAGCGGCAGGGCATTACCACCGTCGCCGGCATTCCCGGCGGTGCCGCGCTGCCGCTGTATGACGCGCTGAGCCAAAGCACCCGCATACACCACGTGCTGGCGCGCCACGAACAGGGCGCGGGCTTTATGGCACAGGGCATGGCGCGAGCCAATGGCAAAGCGGCGGTGTGCATCGCCTCCAGCGGGCCGGGCGCCACCAATCTGGTCACCGCCATTGCCGACGCCAAGCTCGACTCCATTCCGCTGGTGTGCATCACCGGGCAGGTGCCTTCCTCAATGATCGGCACCGACGCCTTCCAGGAGGTGGACACCTACGGTATCTCCATTCCGATCACCAAGCACAACCACCTGGTGCGCGATATTCGCGAGCTGCCGCAGGTGATCGGCGACGCCTTCCGCATTGCCGAGTCCGGCCGCCCCGGCCCGGTATGGATCGATGTGCCGAAAGACGTGCAAACCGCCACCATCACCCTGGAAGCGCTGCCGCCGATCGCCGCGCCGGACGCCGCACCGACCTTCGATCCGGCGCTGGTTTCGCAGGCCGCCGCGATGATCAACCAGGCTAAACGCCCGATCCTCTACCTGGGCGGCGGCATCATCTGCGCCGACGCTCACCGACAGGCGGTGGAACTGGCCGAACGCGCCGGTCTGCCTACCACCATGACGCTGATGGCGCTGGGCGCGATGCCGGTGGAACACCCGCTGTCGCTGGGTATGCTGGGCATGCACGCGGCGCGCAGCACCAACTTCATTCTGCAGGAGGCCGATCTGCTGATCGTGCTGGGCGCGCGCTTCGACGATCGGGCAATCGGCAAAACCGAGCAGTTCTGCCCTAACGCCGCCATTATTCACGTGGATATCGACCGCGCCGAGCTGGGCAAGGTCAAGCAGGCCAACGTGGCGATCCATGCCGACGTCGGTCAGGTACTGCAACAGCTGCTGCCGCAGATCGACACACAGCCGCGCAGCGCGTGGCTGAACACCGTCAACGACCTGAAACGCGAGTTCCCGTTCAACATGCCGAACGCCGACGATCCGCTGAGCCATTACGGCCTGGTGCTGGCCGCCGCACGCTGCGTGGACGACAGCGCTATTATCACCACCGACGTGGGCCAGCATCAGATGTGGGTGGCGCAGGCCTATCCGCTGAGCCGGCCGCGTCAGTGGCTGACTTCGGGCGGCCTGGGCACCATGGGCTTCGGTCTGCCGGCGGCGATCGGCGCGGCGTTGGCGGAACCGGAGCGTAAAGTGCTGTGCTTCTCCGGCGACGGCAGCCTGATGATGAACATTCAGGAAATGGCCACTGCAGTCGAGCACGGTCTGGACGTGAAAATCATTTTGATGAACAACCAGGCGCTGGGGCTGGTGCACCAGCAGCAAACCCTGTTCTACCAGCAGCGCATTTTCGCCGCCGCCTATCCGAAGCGCACCGATTTCCTGAAGATCGCCGCCGGATTCGGGCTGGATACCTGCGATTTGAACGCCGCGGAAGATCCGCAGGCCGCGCTGGCCGAAGCGATCCAACGCCCGGGCCCCTGCCTGATCCACGCGCTGATCGACATTAACGAAAAAGTGTTCCCAATGGTGCCGCCGGGCGCCGCCAACATCGACATGATTGGAGAATAAGCCATGCTGCAACCGCAAGATAAACCCCAAGTGATCCTGGAGCTGGCCGTGCGCAACCATCCCGGCGTCATGTCGCACGTTTGCGGGCTGTTCGCCCGTCGCGCGTTCAACGTCGAAGGCATTTTGTGTCTGCCGTTGAAAGACGGCCAACAGAGCCGCATTTGGCTACTGGTCGCCGACGACCAACGGCTGGAGCAGATGATAAGCCAGGTGGAAAAGCTGGAAGACGTGCTGCAGGTGAATCGCCACAGCGAAGACGTGCGGGTATTTGAACAGCTCGAAGCGTTCTTCCAATAAAGTGAATGGGGGCTGACGCCCCCGTAATCATTGCCCGGACAGCACCTGCCACAGCAGGTGCCGATACACCGGCATCAGCGGCTGCTGGCTCAGCAGATAACCGACCGCCAACGCCGCCAGCCAACTCACGGCGCAAACTACGCGCAGCCGCAGCGGCGTCAGCCAGCGGCTAAGCCGATCGGCGTTGCGCTTGCCCTCACGCCACCAGCGCCAGCTCAGCCACACTGCCAGCCAGAGGGTGAGCGCCGCGGCGAGCAGCAGCCACTTGAACATCGCGCTGTTGGCGCCGGCAGGGATGTCGATCGCCACGCCCGCCAGGATGCCGGGGAAAAAATAGACCGGCGGCCAGGTCAGGCAGCCGATGATGTTCGGCAAGGCAAACTTGTACGGCGGCAGATCGAGCATGCCGGCCACCATCGGCACCAGCGGGCGCGTCGGGCCAACGAAGCGGCCGATCAGAATGGTCGCCATGCTGTGCTGATGCAAGGCGTGTTCGGTTTTGTCGAGCAGCGCCTTGTTCTTCTTCAGGAACGACCAGCGATGCAAGGGCCCCTTGAAGGCGCGGCCGACGAAATAAGAGATCCAGTCGCCGAGCAGGCAGCCGACGATGCCCGCCGCCCAGGCGTAGTAAAAGTCCACCTTGCCGCTGCCAATCAGAGCGCCGATGCTGGCCATCATCACCGTGCCGGGCAGCAGCAGCCCCACCAGCGCCAGCGATTCGAGAAAAGCGACCAGCAGAACGACCATCAGAGTGAAAGCCAGTGACTGGGTGATCAAATCTTGTAAATAGGCTTCCATTACACCTCTGCGGATTATTCGGCCAAACGGGGCGAAGGATTTTCCAGTGCCGCCGCAGACGAGTCAATCGATGAATTGTATGCGTATTTGGCAACGCCGCATGGCGATGGACAATTACTGTATAAAAACCCATACTATAATTTATCTATATTAGCGCCAAAACCGACATCTCGCTGAATGTCGCGCACGCCGCCCGGCGGAAGACGAAGGGGTTATGACAGCACTGCAACAGGGTTTCCTGCTCACTCGCCACTGGCGTGACACGCCTGCCGGCACCGAGGTTGAATTTTGGCTGGCGACCGATGCGGGCCCGCGTCAGCTGCGTCTGCCGCCGCAAACCTCGGTGGCGTTTATCCCTGCCGAGCAAAGGCAGCGTGCGGAACTGCTGCTGCGGGAAGAACGGCAGGCCGAGCTGAAACCGCTGGAACTGACGGATTTCCATCACCGCCCGATGCTGGGGCTGTACTGCCGCCAGCACCGTCAGCTCATCAAGCTGGAAAAACTGCTGCGGGAAGGCGGCGTTGCGGTCTATGAAGCCGACATTCGTCCGCCCGAACGCTATCTGATGGAGCGCTTCATCACCGCGCCGGTGTGGTTCAACGGCCAGGCCAACGGCGGCGGGCCGTTGCTCAACGGCCAGATGAAACCGGCGCCGGACTACCGCCCGACGCTCAGGCTGGTGTCGCTGGACATCGAAACCACCGCCCACGGCGAGCTTTACTCCATCGCGCTGGAAGGCTGCGGCCAGCGGCAGGTCTACATGCTGGGGCCGGCCAACGGCGGCGATGAGCCGCTGGATTTCGATCTGGAATACTGCGCCAGCCGCCCTCAACTGCTGGAACGGCTGAACGCGTGGCTGGAGCGCCACGATCCTGACGCCATCATCGGCTGGAACCTGATTCAGTTCGATCTGCGTGTGCTGCAAAAGCACGCCGAACGCTACCAGATCCCGCTGCGGCTGGGACGCGGCGGCAACCTGCTGGAGTGGCGCGAGCACGGCTTCAAACAGAACCACTTCTTCGCCGCCGCCGCAGGCCGCCTGATCATCGACGGTATCGAGGCGCTAAAATCCGCCACCTGGAACTTTCCCTCCTTCAGCCTGGAATACGTTTCGCAGGAGCTGCTGGGCGAAGGCAAGGCCATCGACAACCCTTATCAGCGCATGGCGGAGATCGACCGGCGCTTCGCCGAAGACAAGCCGGCGCTGGCCCGCTACAACCTGAAGGACTGCGAACTGGTAACGCGCATCTTCGCCAAGGCCGATCTGCTCAACTTCCTGCTGGAGCGCGCCACCGTCACCGGGCTGGCGGCCGATCGCAGCGGCGGATCGGTCGCGGCCTTCAGCCACCTCTATATGCCGCGCATGCACCGCCTGGGCTTTGTCGCCCCCAATCTCGGCGAACAGCCGGAGGAACACAGCCCCGGCGGCTTCGTGATGGATTCCCGGCCCGGCCTGTACGACTCGGTGCTGGTACTGGACTACAAAAGCCTGTATCCGTCGATCATCCGCACCTTCCTGATCGATCCGGTCGGGTTGGTGGAAGGCATGCGCCACCCAAACGACGCCGACTCGGTGCCCGGCTTTCGCAACGCCCGTTTCTCGCGCAGCAAACACTGCCTGCCGGCGATCGTCGAGCAGATCTGGCAGGGCCGCGAGGCCGCCAAGCGCCAACACAACAAGCCCCTGTCGCAGGCGCTGAAGATCATCATGAACGCGCTGTACGGCGTGCTGGGATCGAGCGGCTGCCGCTTCTTCGATCCGCGGCTGGCGTCATCGATCACCCTGCGCGGCCACGAGATCATGCGCCAAACCCGCGAGCTGATCGAAGCCGAAGGCTATCAGGTGATTTACGGCGATACCGATTCCACCTTCGTGTGGCTGAAACAGCCGCATGAAGAACAGCAAGCGGCGCAGATCGGCCAGGCGCTGGTGCAGCGGGTCAACGCCTGGTGGCAACAGCATCTGCAGCAGCAGTTCGGGCTGGAGAACGCGCTGGAGCTGGAGTTCGAAACCCACTATTCCCGCTTCCTGATGCCGACCATTCGCGGTGCCGAACAGGGCAGCAAAAAACGCTACGCCGGCCTGATCGCGCGCGCCGGCGGCGAGGAAGAGATGGTGTACAAAGGCCTGGAAACGGTGCGCACCGACTGGACGCCGCTGGCGCAGCAGTTCCAGCAGCAGCTCTATCAGCGTATCTTCAAACGGCAACCCTACCAGGACTACGTGCGCGACTACGTCGGCAAAACCCTGAACGGCGACTTCGACGATCAACTGGTGTACCGCAAGCGCCTGCGCAGAAAGCTCGACGACTATCAGCGTAACGTGCCGCCGCACGCCCGCGCCGCGCGTATCGCCGACGACTACAACCGCAGCCAGGGGCGACCGCTGCAGTATCAGAACGGTGGCTGGATCAGCTATGTGATGACCGTCGCCGGGCCGGAACCGCTGGAAACGCGCCATTCGCCCATCGACTATCAGCATTACCTCGAACGCCAGCTGCAACCGGTGGCAGACGCTATACTCCCTTTCTTGCACGACGATTTCACCACGCTGGTCACCGGGCAGATGGGGCTGTTTTGAGATTGCGCCAGGTTAAGAAAAATCATCCGGTTTTGCAGGTGACGAACGCGCCGCCTTCCATTACCATAGCGCCCTTCCCAAAACTGAACCACGCTTAGCCCTGCCGTCTCGCGACGTCTGCATGGCGTGAACGGCTATTGCCCGTCAAATTTAAAACAAACCGGGATAGCAGACGTTCAGTACAGGTGCCGCGGCCCTTCCCGCCCGGTAACAAGACTTACTTACAAAGAATCGAGCCGACAATATATGCCTTTTACTCTTGGTCAACGCTGGATCAGCGACACGGAAAGCGAATTAGGACTGGGCACCGTCGTGGCGCTGGACGCGCGCATGATTACCCTGCTTTTCCCCGCCACCGGTGAAAACCGCCTCTATGCCAGAAACGATTCGCCGATCACCCGTGTGATGTTCAACCCGGGCGATACCGTCAGCAGCCACGAGGGATGGCAGCTGCAGGTGGAAGAGGTGAAAGAGGAAAACGGTCTGTTGACCTATATCGGCACCCGCCTGGACACCCAGGAAAGCGGCGTGGCGATGCGTGAAGTGCTGCTGGACAGCAAGCTGACCTTCAGCAAACCGCAGGATCGCCTGTTCGCCGGCCAGATTGACCGCATGGACCGTTTCGCGCTGCGTTTCCGCGCGCGCAAATACCAGAGCGAGCAGTATCGCCTGCCGTTCGCCGGCCTGCGTGGCATGCGCGCCAGCCTGATCCCTCACCAGTTGCACATCGCCCATGAAGTCGGCCAGCGCCATGCGCCGCGCGTCCTGCTGGCGGACGAAGTCGGCCTCGGCAAAACCATCGAAGCCGGCATGATCATCCACCAACAGCTGCTGGCGGGCCGCGCCGAGCGCGTGCTGATCGTGGTGCCGGAAACGCTGCAGCACCAGTGGCTGGTGGAGATGATGCGCCGCTTCAACCTCTACTTCTCGCTGTTCGACGACAGCCGCTACGCCGAAGCCAAGCTCGACAGCAGCAACCCGTTCGAAACCGAACAGCTGGTGATCTGCTCACTGGACTTCGTGCGCCGCAACAAGCAGCGCCTGGAAGAGCTGGCGGACGCCCAGTGGGATCTGCTGGTGGTCGACGAAGCGCACCACCTGGCCTGGAGCGAAGAAGCGCCGAGCCGCGAATATCAAGTGATCGAACAGCTGGCCGAGCACATCCCCGGCGTGCTGCTGCTGACCGCCACCCCGGAGCAGCTGGGCCAACAGAGCCACTTCGCGCGCCTGCGCCTGCTCGATCCGAACCGTTTCCACGACTACGGCGAGTTTGTTGCCGAGCAGCAGAAATACCGCCCGGTAGCCGACGCCGTCACCCTGCTGCTGAGCGGTGAACGCCTGGCCGACGACAAGCTGAACCTGCTGGGCGAGCTGATCGACGAGCAGGACATCGAACCGCTGCTCAAAGCCGCCAACAGCGAAGGCGACAACGCCGAGCAGGCGCGTCAGGAGCTGGTTTCCATGCTGATGGATCGCCACGGCACCAGCCGCGTGCTGTTCCGCAACACCCGTAACGGCGTGAAGGGCTTCCCGCACCGCAACCTGCACCAGATCAAGCTGCCGTTGCCGACCCAGTACCAGACCGCGATCAAAGTCTCCGGCATCATGGGCGCCAAGAAGTCCGTCGAAGCGCGCGCGCGCGACATGCTGTACCCGGAGCAGATCTACCAGGAATTCGAAGGCGAGAACGCCACCTGGTGGAACTTCGACCCGCGCGTCGAGTGGCTGCTGGACTACCTGCTGGCCAACCGCAACGAAAAAGTGCTGGTGATCTGCGCCAAAGCCGACACCGCGCTGCAGCTGGAGCAGGTGCTGCGCGAGCGTGAAGCGATCCGCGCCGCGGTGTTCCACGAAGGGCTGTCTATCATCGAGCGCGACCGCGCCGCCGCCTACTTCGCCTCCGAAGAGGAAGGCGCGCAGGTGCTGCTGTGTTCCGAGATCGGCTCCGAAGGCCGCAACTTCCAGTTCGCCAGCCAGCTGGTGATGTTCGATCTGCCGTTCAACCCGGATCTGCTGGAGCAGCGCATCGGCCGTCTGGACCGTATCGGCCAGATGCACGATATCCAAATCATGGTGCCTTACCTGGAGCACACCGCGCAGGCGGTGCTGGGCCGTTGGTTCCACGAGGGGCTGGATGCCTTCGAACACACCTGCCCGACCGGCCGCACCATCTACGACAGCTGCTACGAGCAGTTGATCGGCTATCTGGCCGCACCGACCGAACAGGAAGGCTTCGACGAATTCATCCACGCCTGCCGCCAGCAGCACGATCAGTTGAAAGCCCAACTGGAACAGGGCCGCGACCGCCTGCTGGAGATGCACTCCAACGGCGGCGACAAGGCCCAGGCGCTGGCCGCCGCCATCGCCGAGCAGGATAACGACGTCAACCTGGTGGGCTTCGCGCTCAACCTGTTCGACATCGTCGGCATCAATCAGGAAGACCGCAGCGACAACCTGATCGTGCTGACGCCGTCCGATCATATGCTGGTGCCCGACTTCCCTGGCCTGCCGCAGGACGGCTGCACCGTCACCTTCGACCGCGACCAGGCGCTGTCGCGCGAAGACGCGCAGTTCGTCAGCTGGGAGCACCCGATCATCCGCAACGGCCTGGATCTGATCCTGTCCGGCGACACCGGCAGCTGTGCCGTGTCCCTGCTGAAAAACAAAGCCTTGCCGGTCGGCACCCTGCTGGTTGAGCTGGTCTACGTGGTGGAAGCCCAGGCGCCAAAACACCTGCAGCTGACCCGCTTCCTGCCGCCGACGCCGATCCGCATGCTGATGGATCGCAAAGGCACTAACCTGGCGGCGCAGGTCGAGTTCGAAAGCTTCAACCGCCAGTTGAACGCGGTCAACCGCCACACCTCCAGCAAGTTGGTCAACGCCGTGCAGCAAGACGTACACGCCATGCTGCAGCAGGCGGAAAGTCTGGTGGAAGCGCAGGCGCGCACGCTTATCGAACAGGCGAAGCAAGAGGCGGATGACAAACTGAGCGCCGAGCTGGCGCGTCTGGAAGCGTTGAAAGCGGTCAACCCGAACATCCGCGACGACGAAGTCGAAACGCTGGAGTTCAACCGCCGTCAGGTGCTGGCCAACCTCAATGAAGCCGGCTGGCGTCTGGACGCCATTCGTCTGGTGGTGGTCACCCACCAGTAACCGGCGCGACGCGGGGAGGCAACCGCCTCCCCGTTCGGCCCTTTTCGCGGAGCCAAGATGGAACCCTACAATCCCCCGCAGGACCCGCTGCACATCCTGTATCAGGATGAACACATCATGGTGGTCAACAAGCCCAGCGGCTTGCTGTCGGTGCCCGGCCGCGCGCCGGAAAACAAAGACAGCCTGATGACCCGCATTCAGACCGATCATCCGGCCGCCGAATCGGTGCACCGGCTGGACATGGCCACCAGCGGGGTGATCGTGGTGGCGCTCAACAAGGCCGCCGAGCGTGAGCTGAAGCGTCAATTTCGCGAACGCGAACCGAAGAAATCCTATATCGCCCGCGTTTGGGGGCATATGGCGCATGACGAAGGGTTGGTGGACTTGCCGCTGATCTGCGATTGGCCGAACCGGCCACTGCAAAAGGTGTGTTTTGAAACCGGCAAAGCGGCGCAGACGGAGTATTTGGTACTGTCGCGCGACGCCGACGGCAGCACGCGCGTAAAGCTGACGCCGATCACCGGCCGCTCGCACCAGCTGCGGGTGCACATGCTGGCGCTGGGACACCCGATCCTCGGCGACGGTTTCTACGCCCCGCCGGAGGCCAAGGCGATGGCGCCGCGGCTGCAGTTGCATGCGCAAGAGCTGCGCATCACCCATCCCGCCTTCCAAACGCCGATGCACTTTCGCGCCGAGCCGGATTTCTGAGCTCATCGCCCAGGGATACCCTAAATAATTCGAGCTGCAGAAAGGCGGCAACTAAGCGCAGTCCCGGGAGCGTACAAAAAGTACGTGACCGGGGTAAGCGCGGGCAGCCAACACACCTGCAGCTCGAAGTATGACGGGTATCGTTATTTAAAGCCTTTCTCGCGTTTGATCAGGTCGTACGCCGCCTGAATCTCCTGCGCTTTCTGCTTGGCCATTTCCATCATCTGCGGCGGCAAGCCTTTCGCCACCAGCTTATCCGGATGGTGTTCGCTCATCAACTTGCGGTAGGCGCGTTTGATGGTGGTAGCATCGTCGCTGCTGCGCACGCCGAGCACCTTGCACGCATCTTCAAGCGTCGGGCCACGCTGAGCCTGCTGATAGCCGCCCTGCGAATATCCGCCCTGCTGACCGCCGCCGAACTGGCGCCCACCTTCCATCATGCTGAGGAACTGATCGAACTGCGCGCGCGAAATGCCCAGCTCTTCGGCGATGACGTACAGCACCTGACGTTCGTTCGGATGCAGCGAGCCGTCGGCGAACGCCGCCTGAATCTGAATTTCCAGAAACATCCGAATCAAATCGAAGCGGCCGAAACAGATGCTGCGGAACTGCTGCAGTGTCTCACGCAGCGGGAACTGGCTCTGTTTGCCCTCGCGGAACGCCTGCTGCGCCGCGATGCGCGCTTCGCCGTGCAGCTGCAGGCGATCCATGAACAGGCTGGCGATCTGGATATCCGCCTCGGTAACGCGTCCTTTGGATTTGGTCAGGTGGCCCATCACCTGAAAAGTGGTGCGGAAAAACAGCGTTTGCCGCGTTTGCTGGTCGGTGAAGAACCCCCGGCTGCGCTTATTACTGCGCGCCGTATCGATCATATGACCGATAATCAGCCCCAGAACTACACCCCAGAATCCCGCGCCAGACCAAATGGCGACGATGACGCCGAGCAGTTTTCCCCAATACTGCATATACTCCTCAATTATCATGCCGAAAGCCGCCCACTCCCCTTCGCTTCAGGAAAGGGTGCAGGCGATTTTTCCCAGAATTTGGATTATCATACCTGTCATTTATCTTTGCGCCTAACGACGACGCAAGTAAACGGCTGGATTTAGCACTAGCGCAACGCAGATGAGTAATATAGTCTCTGACCGTTTGCCGGACATGACGCCTCTGATGACGGAACACCAAAACCGCGTATGAAAAAAAGTTTCCCAACACTGCTGGCCACGATGATTTGGACGGCACTCTACAGTCAGCATGCGCTGGCTGATCTGGCCGAGCAATGCATGCTTGGCGTTCCCGTTTACGACAAGCCTTTGGTCAGCGGCGATCCGAACAGCCAGCCGGTGACCATCAATGCCGATGACTCGCGCGCCGACTACCCGAAAAGCGCCCTGTTCAGCGGCAACGTGCGTGTCGAGCAGGGCAACAGCACCCTGACCGCCAAAGAAGTTGAGCTGAACCAGACGCAAAACCCTGGCCAGGCGGAACCGGTACGCACCGTCACCGCCACCGGCGACGTGCACTACAGCGACAATCAGATCAAACTGAAAGGCCCGAAGGCATGGTCGAACCTGAACACCAAAGATACCGACGTCTATGAAGGCGACTACCAGATGGTGGGCCGTCAGGGGCGCGGCGACGCCGACAAGATGAAAATGCGCGGCGCCAACCGTTACACCATTCTGGAAAACGGCACCTTTACCTCCTGTCTGCCGGGCGACGACAGTTGGAGCGTGGTCGGCTCCGAAGTGATCCACGATCGCGAAGAGCAGGTGGCGGAAGTGTGGAACGCCCGCTTCCGCATCGGCGGCGTGCCGGTGTTCTACAGCCCGTACCTGCAGCTGCCGGTCGGCGACAAGCGCCGTTCCGGCTTCCTGATCCCGAACGCCAAGTACGGCAGCAACAACGGCTTCGAGTTCATGTTGCCGTACTACTGGAACATCGCGCCGAACTATGACGCCACCATTACGCCGCACTATATGTCCAAGCGCGGCCTGCAGTGGCAGACCGAGTTCCGCTATCTGGTGCAACCGGGCCTTGGCCTGATGGAGTTCGACTGGCTGCCGGACGACAAGGAATACAGCAAGGAAGATCCGAACAACAGCACCCGTTGGCTGTTCTACTGGAACCACAACGGCGTGATGGACCAGGTGTGGCGCTTCAACGTCGACTACACCAAAGTCAGCGATTACAAATACTTCACCGATCTGGACTCCAAGTACGGCTCCACCACCGATGGCTACGCCACGCAGAAATTCAGCCTCGGCTACGCCAACGAGAACTGGAACGCCACGCTGAGCTCCAAACAGTTCCAGATTTATGACAATACCGACCGCACCCTGTCTGATACCTACAAGGTGCAGCCGCAGTTGGATCTGAACTACTACAAAAACGACCTCGGCCCGTTCGATTTCCATATTTACGGCCAGGCGGCCAAGTTCACCAGCGTCAACCCGTACAGCCCGGACGCCACCCGTCTGCATATGGAGCCGACGCTCAACCTGCCGCTCACCAACGGCTGGGCCAGCCTGAACACCGAAGCCAAGCTGATGGCGACCCACTACCAGCAGGATATTCCTGACGGTTTTGCTGCCAACTATCAGAGCCGCAAAGGTGCCGCTGCACCGGACCTTGATGATTCGGTCAACCGCGTCTTGCCGCAGTTCAAGGTCGACGGCAAGCTAGTGTTTGAGAGGCCGATGATCTGGGCCGAAGGCGCCACCCAGACGCTGGAGCCGCGCGTGCAGTACCTGTACGTGCCGTATCGCAACCAGAGCAACATCTACACCTACGACACCACGCTGCTGCAGACCGACTACTCCGGCCTGTTCCGCGACCGCACCTACAGCGGCCTGGATCGCATCGCTTCACAGAACCGCGTTTCCACCGGTTTGACCACCCGCATTTATGATGACGCGCTGGTTGAACGTTTTAATGCTTCCGTGGGTCAAATCTACTACTTCAGCCGTTCCCGTACCGGTGATCAGATGACCGGTTACGACAACAATGACGATACCGGCAGCGTGGCCTGGGCCGGCGATACCTATTGGAAAATCGACGATCGTTGGGGCCTGCGCGGCGGCCTGCAGTACGACACCCGCCTGAACAGCGTCTCGCTGGGCAACGGCGTGGTGGAATACCGCCAGGACGCCGAGCGCGTGGTGCAGTTGAATTACCGTTACGCCACGCCGGAATATATCCAGACGGCGCTGAACACCAGGCAGGTTCCGGCCTTCCAGGATGGCATCTCGCAGGTGGGCATCACCGGCAGCTGGCCGATCGCCGATCGTTGGGCGGTGGTCGGGGCGTACTATTACGACACCCGCGCCAAACAATCTGCCGATCAGTTGGTGGGGCTGAAGTACAACACCTGCTGCTGGGCGGTGACACTGGGCTATGAGCGCAAGATCACCGACTGGAATACCAGCAACAATACCAGCGTTTACGACAACAGAGTTTCGTTCAACGTCGAACTGCGCGGCCTGAGCAGCGATCATAGTCTCGGCTCCGCGGAAATGCTGCGCTCCGGCATTCTGCCGTATCAGCGCGCATTCTGACGCTTTGCAACACTTTGAAAACGAGAACTTTCACCCGCATTTGCGGATTACATAATGGGAAATGTATGAAGAACTGGAGAACGCTTATTCTCGGATTGGTGGTTTGCGCCAATGCCGCGTTCGCAGCACCCCAAGAAGTGGATAAAGTCGCCGCCGTCGTGGATAACGGCGTGGTACTCGAAAGCGACGTCAACGGTCTGTTGCAATCAGTGAAGCTCAACGCTCAACAAGCCGGCCAGCAACTGCCGGACGACAAGACGCTGCGCCATCAGATCATCGAACGCCTGATCATGGATAACATCCAGCTGCAGATGGCCAAGAAAATGGGCATCACCGTGTCCGACGCCGATCTGGACAAGGCGATCGCCAATATCGCCGCGCAGAACCGCATGAGCGTCGATCAGCTGCGTAGCCGTCTGTCGTACGAAGGGTTGAACTACAACACCTACCGTTCTCAGATTCGTAAAGAGATGCTGATCTCCGAAGTGCGTAACAACGAAGTGCGCCGCCGCGTTACCATCCTGCCGCAGGAAGTCGACTCGCTGGCGAAACAGGTGGGCGCGCAGAACGGCAGCGACACCGAAATGAACATCAGCCACATCCTGATCCCGCTGCCGGAGAACCCGTCTCAGCAGCAGGTCGACAAAGCCGAAGAGCTGGCCAAACGCCTGGTGGGTGAGATCAACAGCGGCGCCGACTTCGGCAAGCTGGCGATCACCTACTCCGCCGACTCTCAGGCGCTGAAAGGCGGCAACATGGGCTGGGGCAAGCTGCAAGAGATCCCGACCCTGTTCGCGGAACGTCTGGTAAGCGCCAAGAAAGGCGACGTCGTCGGCCCAATCCGTTCCGGCGTCGGCTTCCACATCCTGAAAGTGAACGACATCCGCGGCGCCAGCCAGTCAGTGTCGGTCACCGAAGTGCACGCCCGTCACATCCTGCTGAAACCTTCCGTGGTGCTGACCGACGATCAGGCGCGCGCTAAACTGCAATCCGTTGCGGAAGCGATCAAGAGCGGCCGCGCCAAGTTTGCCGACGAAGCCAAACAGCTGTCGCAAGATCCGGGTTCCGCCATGCAGGGCGGCGATCTGGGCTGGGCTTCCCCGGACATCTACGATCCGGCCTTCCGCGATGCATTGCTGAAGCTGAGCAAGGGTGAAATCAGCGCGCCGGTCCACTCTTCCTTCGGCTGGCACCTGATCCAGCTGCTGGATACCCGCCAAGTGGATAAGACCGACGCCGCGCAAAAAGATCGCGCTTACCGTATGCTGTTCAACCGTAAGTTCGCCGAAGAAGCGCAGACCTGGATGCAGGAACAGCGCGCCCAGGCTTACGTGAAGATCCTCGATGGCAGCGATGCACAGCAATAAACGCGTCGTCATTACCCCCGGCGAACCCGCCGGGGTAGGGCCGGATTTGGTGGCAGCGCTGGCGCAACAGGATTGGCCTGTTGAGCTGGTGGTGTGCGCCGATCCGGCCCTGCTGCTTGAACGCGCCAAGCGTTTAGGCTTGCCGTTGACGCTGCGCGACTACCAGCCGCAGCAGCCGGCCGAAGCGCAACGCGCCGGCACGCTGACCGTGCTGCCGGTTCAGCTCGCTCACCCGGTCACCGCAGGGGAGCTGAACGTCGGCAACAGCGCCTACGTAGTGGAAACGCTGGCGCGCGCCTGCGACGGCTGCCTGAACGGCGAATTCGCTGCGCTGATCACCGGCCCGGTTAACAAAGGCGTGATCAACGACGCCGGCGTGCCGTTTATCGGCCATACCGAATTCTTTGCCGATCGCAGCCGCTGCGATCGCGTGGTGATGATGCTCGCGACCGAAGAACTGCGCGTGGCGCTGGCGACCACCCACCTGCCGCTGCTGGCGGTGCCGGGCGCCATCACGCAACAGAGCCTGTTCGAAGTCATCCGCATCCTCGACCACGATCTGAAAACCAAATTTGGCATCGCCCGGCCGCACATTTACGTTTGCGGTCTGAACCCCCACGCCGGGGAAGGCGGCCATATGGGGCACGAAGAGATAGACACCATCATCCCGGCGCTCGATGCGCTGCGCGCTGACGGTATCCATCTTGTCGGCCCGCTGCCGGCGGACACCCTGTTCCAGCCCAAATATCTGCAAGATGCCGATGCGGTGCTGGCGATGTATCACGATCAGGGGCTGCCGGTGCTAAAATACCAAGGGTTCGGCCGCGCGGTGAATATCACCCTCGGTTTGCCTTTCATACGCACCTCGGTCGACCACGGTACCGCTCTGGAACTGGCCGGCACCGGCACCGCCGATGTCGGCAGTTTCCAAACGGCCCTGAATCTCGCCATTAAAATGATAATTAATTGTAATGAATAACAGAGTCCACCAAGGGCACTTTGCCCGCAAACGCTTTGGACAAAACTTTTTAACCGATCAGTTTGTCATCGATAGCATTGTCTCCGCCATTCACCCGCAGCCGGGCGAAGCGGTAGTCGAGATCGGCCCCGGTCTCGGCGCCCTGACCGAGCCGGTCGGCGCACGCATGGACCGCATGACGGTGATCGAGCTGGACCGCGATCTGGCTACCCGGCTGGAGAATCACCCGCAGCTGAAAGACAAGCTGACCATCCGCCAGCAGGACGCCATGACGGTGAATTTCGCCGAACTGGCCGAGGAAGCTGGCCAACCACTGCGCGTATTTGGTAACCTGCCGTACAATATTTCGACGCCTCTGATGTTCCACCTTTTCAGCTATACTCAGGCAATCCGCGACATGCACTTTATGTTGCAAAAAGAGGTGGTCAACCGTCTGGTGGCCGGCCCGAACAGCAAGGCCTACGGGCGTTTGACCGTGATGGCGCAGTACTACTGCAACGTCATCCCGGTGCTGGAAGTGCCGCCGACCGCGTTCGCGCCGCCGCCGAAGGTCGATTCCGCCGTAGTGCGTCTGGTGCCGCACAGCGTAATGCCGAACCCGGTGAGTGACGTGCGCATGCTGAGCCGCATCACCACGCAGGCGTTCAACCAGCGGCGGAAAACCATCCGCAACAGCCTGGGCGACCTGTTTACGCCGGAGCAGCTGACGGAGCTGGGCGTCGATCCTTCGCTCAGAGCAGAAAATATTTCTGTGGCGCAGTATTGCAAGCTGGCGAACTGGCTGTCAGCCAATCCGGCGCCGCAGCAATAAGGAGTTGTTGTCATGATTGATTCGCCCCGCGTGTGTATTCAGGTTCAGAGCATCTATGTGGAATCACAGTCGATCCCTGAAGAAGAGCGTTACGTCTTCGCCTATACCATCACCATCCGCAATCTGGGGCGGACCGACGTGCAACTGCTGGGCCGTTACTGGCTGATCACCAACAGCAACGGCCGCCAAACCGAAGTTCAGGGTGAAGGAGTGATTGGCGAACAGCCCGTCATTCCGCCCGGCGGAGAATTTCAGTATACCAGCGGCGCCATTCTGGAAACGCCGCTGGGCACCATGGAAGGCCATTACGAAATGGTTGACCATCAGGGTCAACCGTTCCGCACCGCTATTCCCGTGTTTCGCTTAGCCATTCCAACGCTGATCCATTAATTATGTCGACATACCTTATCGGCGACGTTCACGGCTGTTTTAATGAACTGAAGTCGCTGCTGGCTCAGGCTGCTTTCGATCCCGCGCGCGATCAATTGTGGCTGACCGGCGATCTGGTGGCGCGCGGCCCCGCCTCTCTGGACGTGCTGCGCTTCGTGCGCTCACTCGGCCCGGCGGTGCGCATGGTGCTGGGCAACCACGATCTGCACCTGCTGGCGGTCTACGCCGGCATCAGCCGCAACAAACCCAAAGATCGCATCACCCCTCTGCTTGAGGCGCCGGACGCCGACGAGCTGATCAACTGGCTGCGCCGCCAACCGGTGCTGCAGGTGGATGACGAGCAAAAGCTGGTGATGGCGCATGCCGGCATCACTCCGCAGTGGGATATCGACACCGCGAAAATGTGCGCACGTGAAGTGGAAGCGGTATTGAGCAGCGACAGCTACCCGCTGTTTCTCGACGCCATGTACGGCGACATGCCGAACAACTGGGCGCCGGAGCTGAGCGGCCTGGCTCGCCTGCGTTTCAGCACCAATGCGTTCACTCGCATGCGCTACTGCTTCCCCAACGGCCAGCTCGATATGATCTGTAAAGATGCGCCAGGCACAGCGCCAGCGCCGCTGAAGCCATGGTTCGATCTGCCGCGCCTGGTGGATCCGGAATATACCATCATCTTCGGCCACTGGGCCTCGCTGGAAGGCAAGGGCACGCCGGAGGGCGTGATCGGGCTGGATACCGGCTGCTGTTGGGGCGGCGATCTGACGATGCTGCGCTGGGAAGACCGCCGTTACTTCACGCAGCCCGCCAACCGTGGCGAGGCGCCTGGCCAAGCCGGCAGATTAGCCGCGTCCTGAAAACATAAAGGCGGCCCCGGAGCCGCCTTTGTTCTCTTTACCCGCCTTATGCTCCAATCACCCCGCCATCTTCACGCGTGATCATCAATACCGATGAACGCGGGCGTGGACTGTTGTTCGGAAAGTGCGAGTCCCCCTCTTCTCCCGGATGTTGCACGTTGACGAACATCGTCTTGTAGTCCGGAGTGAAGGTGATACCGGTCAGTTCACAGGACTTCGGCCCCACCATGAAACGGCGAATTTCACCGCTGACCGGATCGCCCACCAGCATCTGATTGTTGCCCTGTCCGACGTAGTCCCCCTTGTTGCTGTACTTGCCATCGGTGAGGATCCACAGGCGGCCGGCGCGATCGAAGCCCAGCCCGTCCGGGCTGTTGAACGTGTTGTCCGCCGTGATGTTCGGCGTGCCGCGGTTGACGCCTTCCGGGTGGGCTATCGGGTTGCCACACAGCGCATACATGTCCCAGGCAAAGGTGTCGGCGGTGGCGTCGCCGCCTTCATCCCAGCGAATGATCTGGCCATAGATATTGTTCGGCCGCGGGTTGGCGGCGTTCAGCGGCATCCCTTCCTCACCGCGCTTGCTGTTGTTGGTCAGCGTGCAGTACGCGCGGCCGTCATGCGGGTTCACCGCTATCCACTCCGGACGATCCATTTTGGTAGCCCCGACCTGCTGCGCCGCCTTGCGGGCGAAGATCAGCACTTCGGCCTCGTCGCGGAAGCCGTTCTCCGGCGTCAGGCCGTTCTTGCCGAATTCGAGCGCAATCCAGCGTCCTTTGCCCTTCAGCGGCGTGCCTGCTTCGTCGCCGTCGAACTGCGCCACGTACAGCGTCCCTTCGTCCAGCAGCGTGCGATTGTTGGCCGGATTGGCGGCGTCGACCACGCCTTTGGAAACGTACTTGTAGATATGTTCGCCTCGCTCGTCGTCACCCATGTACACCACCAGGCGACCGTCTTTGGCCACGATCACCGCCGCATTTTCATGTTTAAAACGGCCCAGCGCGGTGTGCTTGATTGGCGTCGAGGTTGGATTCAGCGGGTCGATCTCCACAATCCAGCCGTGGCGGTTGAATTCGTTGGGGTTCTTCGCCACATCGAACCGTTCGTCGTAGTCCGGCCAGTTGCGTTCCGGCTCGCTGACCTTCAGCGTGTAGCGTTTTTGTTCCGGCGTGGTTGGGTAATCGGCCTGACGGGTGCCGAAATAGGTATCGAAGTTTTCTTCGCAGGTCAGGTAGGTGCCCCACGGCGTCTTGCCGTTGGCGCAGTTGCCGAAGGTACCCAGCACCTTGCGCCCGCTCGGATCGGCGGCAGTCTGCAGCAGCGGATGCCCGGCGGCCGGGCCGCTGAACTGCATTTCGGTGTTGGCGGTGATGCGGCGATTATAGCGCGACGGGCGCTCCAATTCCCAACGCTGGCCTTCGCCGATACGCTTTACCGCCACGATGGAAACACCATGCGCCGCCTGCGATTTACGCACCTCTTCCAGGCTGGTGGCCTTGGCACCGCCATGGGCGAACAGATACTGTTCGTTAACGTATTCGTTATTGATGGCCATCACGCCGTGGCGATCGTCGATCGGGAAGAAGCTCATGCCGTCGTTGTTGTCGCCAAACTGCTTTTCCTGATCGGCGGCGCTGTTATTGCCCTGCGGATCGAAGGCCGGCGCGCCATCCACCAGCGGCTCGCCCCAGGAGATCAGCACCTCCGCACGATAACCCTGAGCGATGGTCACCTCGTCGGCGGTAGAGGCGGCGATACCCTGAAAGCCCAGCAGCTTGTTCGGCGGCAGATCATCGGCCAACGCCTCGGCGGAGACCGACCAGATACCGCCGCCGAGAAAACCGGCCAGGCCGACAGCGCCGGCGCTGCCGAGCAGCAGTTTGCGGCGAGTAGGATCGATCAGGCGGTCGGCGTCTAATTGCTCAATTTGCTTGGTCATAGCGTGGTTACCTTTTTAGTTATGGCGCCACGGTCAAGATTCACCAGAGTTGCCGGGGCGCTCGGAGTTGGGCTTCATACTAATCAGGTAATGTGACGGAAAGGTTACGAACGACAGGCGCAAAAAGGCCGGGGGCGCAATTGCTTGCGCCCCCGGGAAGAGTTGGCTAACGCGCGGAAATCAGCGGCGCTGCAGGATCTCGAAGCAATAACTGTGCGAGTTCAGATCGTCGGCGTCGTGGAACTCGCTGAACGTGGTTTCCCACTCGTCCGGCTCGTAGTCCGGGAAGTGAGTATCGCCGCCGACTTCGGCGTCGATGTGCGTCAGGTACAGACGATCGGCGCGCGGCAGCAACTGGGTATAGATGCGCCCACCGCCGATTACCATCACTTCTTCCACATCGCCGGCGGCGGCCAGCGCCTCATCCAGCGAGCTCACCCAGGTCACCCCGGCTTCGCTGCCCGGCCGGCTGCTCAAAACGATATTGTGGCGGCCCGGCAGCGGGCGGCCGATGGACTCAAAGGTCTTGCGGCCCATAATAACCGGCTTATTCAACGTGTTGCGTTTAAACCACGCAAGGTCCGCCGGCAGGTGCCACGGCATGGCGTTTTCCATGCCAATAACGCGATCCGCCGCCAAGGCAGCGATCAGGCTGATAATCATTGTTTAACCCTGTGTAGGCAGCAAAATTGGTGACACTATACGTAAAGGCCTGAGTGGCGTCGATAGGCTAATCAAGCAAGATGAATATATAAGATAGCTCTTATCAGCATATCTAATAACCAACGATCTCCCGCCGGGAAACTTCACACGCCGGGGCGTTTGCGGTACAGCCAAAGGCCCGGTAACGACAGGCCTATAGACAACGCGCCGACGATGAAACTGGCCTTGAGGAAGTTGGTGATCATGGTTTCCATCAGGGCTTCGCTATAGCCAAGATGCGAGATTTCCACCACCGTTATCATCGCGGTATAGGCGGAAATGCCGGGGAACATCGGGATCACTGCCGCCACGGTGAACACCTTCGGATGCGCCAGCAGCCAACGCGACCAGTAGATGCCGATGATACCGATCAGGATTGCCGCCAGCAGCGAGGCCCACTCGATGTTCATGCCGCCGTGCATCATCAACATGCGCGAACCGCGCCCGATTGCCCCGAGCAACGCGCAATAGCGCAGTGCGCGCAGCGGCACGTTGAACACCATGGCGAAGCCCAGCGCCGGCACCGCCGCCAACAGCATCTCCTGCAACAATGCCCACAGCAGACTCATGACCACCCCCGCAGATCCCACAGCGACATCGCCATCACCACCCCGATGCAGGTCGCCAGCGTCAGCAGGCTGGCCATCGCCCAGCGCGCCAGCCCGGTATTGACGTGCCCCTTGAACATGTCGGCCACCGCGTTGATCAGCGGGAAACCCGGCACCAGCAACAGCACGCTGGCGGCCATCGCCACGCTCGAGGTGTCTTTAAACGCCGGCAGGCGCAGCAGCAGTCCGGAGATCGACGTAGCGACAAACGCCGTCAGGCAAAAATTGATCAGCGGATTCATCTGGCGGGCGGTTAGGATTTGACGCACCAGCATCGCCGCGCCGCTGGCAATAAAGGTCACCAGGAAGGCATCGCCGCCGCCGCCGTTGAGCATGCTGAAGCATCCGCAGGACAACCCCACCATCAGCACCACCAGCCAGCGCGGGTAGCGCAACGGCCGGATCCTTTCAAAACGGCGCGCCACGTCGTGCGCATCCGCCAGGTGGTGCTCGGCGAGGATCACGATATGCTGCACTTCGGTCACCACCTGCATATTGATGCCGCGATCGACGTTCTTGCGGGTGGTGGTCAGACAGGCCCCGTGGCTGAGGGTGGTCAACACCACCGCATTGGCGGAGATCGAGCTTTCCACGCTGTCCATCCCCAGCGCCAGCCCCAGGCGGGTCGACAGCTGTTCCACCACCGTGCTCTCGGCGCCGTGCTGCAACAGCAGCAGCGCGCATTGAATGCACAGGCGGGTAATTTCACGCTGTTGCCGATGCGGCTCAGGCATGTCTGTGGCGTTAGTCTGCGGCATGATGCTCCATCGCTGGCGGTAGATGAATTATTATCATAGAGCCTAACAATACCTCATTGGGTTGATGCGCATCAGAGGAAGCGGCGTTATTATCGCCAGAACTCTCTCTTTTGCGCGAGACGCTCCCATGCTTGAAACTTCGCTGTTCGTCGCCGGCATTGCCGCCCTCGGCATGCTTTCCCCCGGCCCGGATTTTTTCCTGGTGATTAAAAACGCCGCCCGCTATCCGCGGTTGGCCGCCATGATGACCGCCTTCGGCGTGATCTGCGGCGTCGCTACCCACATGTCCTACTGCGTCGCCGGGCTGGCGGTGGTGATCACCACCACGCCGTGGCTGTTCAACCTGTTGAAATACGCCGGGGCGGTCTATCTGGTGTGGATCGGTATCCAGGCGCTGCTGTCGCGCGGCGGCGGCAAAATGAACGTCAGCAATTTGCCGCAGCAGCAGGTCAGTCTGAAGAGTGCCTTTGCGCAAGGCTATTTGTGCAACCTGCTGAACCCGAAGGCCACCCTGTTCTTCCTGGCGGTATTCACCCAGGTGCTGCAGATCGATTCCGGCCTGGGCGACAAGCTGTGGTACGCGGGGATTATTCTCGGCCTGTCGGTCATCTGGTGGCCGCTGTTGGTGTTCCTGATCCAGAGCGGGCCGGTGCGCCGCGGGCTGGAAAAGACCCAGAAGATTGTCGACAAGCTGCTGGGCGGTATGCTGATCGCCTTGGGCATCAAGGTCGCGCTGAGCTAAGCAAAAAACGGGGCGCCGATCTGGCGCCCCTGCTCTTATCCTTTGGCTTCCACCACTTCGTCCTCCGGCGCCTTGCCGTCGATACTGCCGCGCCAACCGGTCTGCTGCACCCGCGCCAACCGATTCTGATCCTGCTCGATAGCCGCGCTGAGCATCTCCTTGGCCCGCTGCAGGCTGGCGATGCGGAACTCGGTATCCTGATAGTTCTCCAGCGTGTCTTCCAGCATCTTCAGGTTATAGCGGCGGAACGTGTCCGCTTTCTCGCGCGCCTCATAGGCGTCCAGCCCCAGCAGCTCCAGCGTTTCGCGGCCGATGCGCAGCGAACTTTCAAAGGTTTCGCGCTCCGGTTTTTCCACCCCCAGCTGCCGCAGCTGATACCAGTGATCGACGTCGCGCGCCCGCGCCACCACCTTCAGATGCGGGAAGTGCTGCCTGGCCAGCTCGGTTAACGCCAGGCTGTCGTCCACGTCGTCGATGGCGTTGATCAGCACCTTGGCGTGGGCGGCGCCGGCGGCCTCCAGCAAATCGGCGCGCGTGGCGTCGCCGTAGAACACCTTGGTGTCAAATTTGCGCAGCGTTTCGATATGGTCAGGATCGTGATCCAGTACCACGGTGTGTACGCCGTTGGCCAACAGCAAGCGGCCGGCGATCTGGCCGAAACGGCCGAAGCCGGCGATGATCACGCTGGCATTTTCGTCGTCGATGACGTCAGCCGGGCGCTCCTCTTTCGGCGCATTTTTCTCCAGCTGCGCGGCGATCACCAGCAGCAGCGGGGTAGCCGCCATCGATAACGCCACCGCCAGCGTCAGCGACTTGGCCCATTCGACCGGCAATACGCCGGCCAGCTGCGCGGCGCTGAAGATCACGAAGGCAAACTCACTGCCCTGCCCCAGCAGAATGGCGAACAGGCCGCGCTGACGCTTCGGCACGCCGAGCAGCGGCCCAATCAGCCACAGCAGCGCCGCCTTGATCAGCATAAAGCCCAGCAGCAGCGAGGCGATCAGCAGCGGGTGATGGAACAGCGTGCCGAAGTCGATAGACATGCCGACGCCGATAAAGAACAACCCCAGCAGCAGCCCCTTGAACGGCTGAATATCGCTCTCCAGCGCGTGGCGGTATTCTGAGCTCGCCAGCAGCACCCCGGCGAGGAACGCCCCCATCGCCATCGACAGTCCGGCCATCTCCAGCAGGATGCCGAAACCGAACACCAGGAACAGCGCCACGGCGCTGAACACTTCGCGCATGCCCGAACGGGCAACGAAGTGCAGCAGCGGGCGGGTGACATAGCGGCCGAGCAGCACCACCATCGTCAACGCGCCCACCACCTTGGCTGCCGACAGCACAAAAGCGCCCAGCGTGGTGGTGGCGCCGCTGCTGGCCAACAGCGGGATCATCGCCACCAGCGGGATCGCCGCGATATCCTGGAACAGCAGCACCGCGAATGCGCTGCGGCCGATCGGCGACGGCGTCAGGTTGCGTTCGCTCATCGCCTGCATGGCGATGGCGGTGGATGAGAGCGCCAGCGTCAGACCGATCAGCAGCGCCACCTTCCAGTTGAGGCCGAGGAAGTAACAGAAGGCGCTCAGCGCCAGGCCACAGCCCACCATCTGAATGCTGCCGCCGCCGAAGACCGAGGCGCGCAGCGTCCACAGTCGTTTGGGATCCAGCTCCAAGCCGATGATAAACAGCATCAGCACCACGCCGATCTCGGCGAAGGTCAGGATCGACTCGGCGTCCGACACCAGCTTCAGCCCCCAGGGGCCAATGATGCAGCCGGCAATCAGGTAACCGAGCACCGAGCCCAGCCCCAATCGCACCGCGATCGGCACAAACAGCGCCGCGGAGCCGAGGTAGATCAGCCCCTCTATCATCATGTGGTGGTTATCCATGGCTGGCCTCCCGGGTTTCCGCTTCGGCATGTTCCATCAGGTAGTCGACCAACCGCTGACGATAGGCTTCGCCGGCGGCGAGCAGCGCCGGCTCATTGCAGGTAAAGGTATTGTGCAGGGCGAAATAAGGCTGCCAGTTCATGCCGCAATAGATCGCCGTGGCCTGCAGCGGCTGCGCCAGCGCGGCGAAGTTGGGAAAGTCGCCCAGCTCGAAGTGGTGCTCGTCGCCGCCGCTGGTCACCGCCCACAGGCAGTCTTTACCCACCAGTGCGTTGCCGTCGTGGCCGTAGGCCCAACCGTGCTCCAGCACTTTGTCGATCCACAGTTTCAACAGCGGCGGGAAGCTGTACCATTGCATTGGATGCTGCAGCACCACCAGGTCGGCGCGCTCCAGCGCCCGTTGCTCGGCGTTGATGTCGATATTGAAATCGGGGTACAGCTCATACAGCGAGCGCACCTCGACCTCGGGGAGATCCCTCACCGCCTGCAGCAGGCGCTGATTGGCATGCGAATGCCGGGGATACGGGTGAGCATAAATTATCAGAATCATTGTTATCGTCGTTCCTTCGTTCCTTGCCAATACACCAAGCATATACCAATCACACAGGGTGACAGTTTGCCCACTGATTGATAGCGGAAATTTTTAACGCCAGCCGACAAATTCGCTGAATAAAAAAGGGCGCTGCATCTGCAGCGCCCCCTGGCGTAGCGTTATCGCGCGGTTACTTGCTGATGCGCGCGTGCATTTCCTGCACCGACGTGACCTGTTCGGTCGGATCCGCTTTCAGCGCCATCGCGGTGGCGAAGCCGCCGTTCAGCGTGGTGTCGTAGTGCACCTTGTACTGCAGGGCGCTGCGGCGAATCAGCTTGGAGTCTTCAATCGCCTGACGGCCGGCCGTGGTGTTGACGATGTAGGTGTACTCGCCGTTCTTGATACGGTCCTGAATGTGCGGACGCCCTTCGTGCACCTTGTTGACCAGGCGCGGGTTGATGCCCGCTTCGCCCAGCACCACTGCGGTGCCGTGGGTGGCGTCCAGCTCGAAGCCCTGCTTCAGCAGGCTGGCGGCCAAATCAACCACGCGGGCCTTGTCGCCTTCGCGCACTGACAGCAGCGCGCGGCCCTGCTTCTTCATGCCCGAGTTGCTGCCCAGCATCGCTTTGGAGAAGGCTTCCGCAAAGGTGCGGCCCACGCCCATCACTTCCCCGGTAGAGCGCATTTCAGGCCCCAGAATCGGGTCGACGCCCGGGAATTTGTTGAACGGCAGCACCACTTCTTTCACCGAGTAGTACGGCGGGATGATTTCTTCGGTCACGCCCTGCTCAACCAGCGTTTTGCCCGCCATCACGCGCGCAGCCACTTTGGCCAGCGGCACGCCGGTCGCTTTGGAGACGAATGGTACGGTACGCGCGGCGCGCGGGTTCACTTCAATCAGGTAGACTTCGTTGTCTTTCACCGCGAACTGCACGTTCATAAGGCCGCGTACCTGCAGCTCGAACGCCAATTTTTCCACCTGGCGACGCATCACGTCCTGAATTTCCTGGCTCAGGGTATACGCCGGCAGCGAACATGCGGAGTCGCCGGAGTGCACGCCCGCCTGCTCGATGTGTTCCATGATGCCGCCAATCAGCACGCGCTCGCCGTCGCAGATAGCGTCGACGTCCACTTCCACCGCATCGTCCAGGAAGCGATCCAGCAGCACCGGTGCATCGTTGGACACGCTGACCGCAGTCTGGAAGTAACGGCGCAGGTCGGTTTCGTCATAGACGATTTCCATCGCCCGGCCGCCCAGCACGTAGGAAGGGCGCACCACCAGCGGATAACCGATGGCAGCCGCCTTCTCCACCGCCTGCTCGATGGCGGTAACGGTGGCGTTGGCCGGCTGCTTCAGGCCCAGGCGGTTGACCGCCTGCTGGAAGCGCTCGCGGTCTTCGGCGCGGTCGATAGCGTCCGGGCTGGTGCCGATGACCGGCACGCCTGCGGCTTCCAGCTCGCGCGCCAGCTTCAGCGGGGTCTGGCCGCCGTACTGGACGATAACGCCTTTCGGCTTCTCGATGCGCACGATTTCCAGCACGTCTTCCAGCGTTACTGGTTCAAAGTACAGGCGGTCAGAGGTGTCGTAATCGGTGGAGACGGTTTCCGGGTTGCAGTTGACCATGATGGTCTCGTAGCCGTCTTCGCGCAGCGCCAGCGAGGCGTGTACGCAGCAATAGTCGAACTCGATGCCCTGGCCGATGCGGTTCGGCCCGCCGCCCAGCACCATCACTTTCGGCCGGTCGTTGGTCGGGTTGGACTCGCACTCTTCTTCATAGGTGGAGTACATGTAGGCGGTGTCGGTGGCGAACTCCGCCGCGCAGGTATCCACGCGTTTGTATACCGGGTGCAGGCCGTGGCTGTGGCGCAGCTTGCGAATCTCGCTCTCGGCGACGCCGGCCAGCTTGGCCAGACGCGCATCGGCGAAGCCCTTGCGCTTCAGGGTGCGCAGGAACTCTTTGTTCAGGCCGTTGATGCCCGCTTCGGCCACCTGCTCTTCCAGGCGTACCAGCTCTTCAATCTGCACCAGGAACCAGCGGTCGACGTTGGTCAGGTTGAAGACGCCGTCAACCGACAGACCGGCGCGGAAGGCGTCGGCGATGTACCAGATGCGGTCAGAACCGGCGTCTTTCAGCTCGCGGCGGATTTTGGTCAGCGCTTCCGGATCGTCCAGGCTCACTTTCGGATCGAAACCGGTAGCGCCCACTTCCAGACCGCGCAGCGCTTTTTGCAGCGACTCCTGCTGGGTGCGGCCGATGGCCATCACTTCGCCGACCGACTTCATCTGGGTGGTCAGGCGATCGTTGGCGCCGGCGAACTTCTCGAAGTTGAAGCGCGGGATCTTGGTCACGACGTAGTCGATGGACGGTTCGAACGACGCCGGAGTGCGGCCGCCGGTGATGTCGTTCATCAGCTCATCGAGGGTATAACCCACCGCCAGCTTGGCGGCGATCTTGGCGATGGGGAAGCCGGTAGCTTTCGACGCCAGCGCCGAAGAGCGCGACACGCGCGGGTTCATTTCGATAACGATCAGGCGGCCGGTTTTCGGGTTGACCGAGAACTGCACGTTGGAGCCGCCGGTTTCTACGCCGATCTCACGCAGCACCGCCATCGAGGCGTTGCGCATGATTTGGTATTCCTTATCGGTCAGGGTCTGGGCCGGTGCGACGGTGATAGAGTCGCCGGTGTGGATGCCCATGGCGTCGAAGTTTTCGATGGAGCAGACGATGATGCAGTTGTCGTTCTTATCACGCACCACTTCCATCTCGTACTCTTTCCAACCGATCAGCGATTCGTCGATCAGCAACTCGTTGGTCGGCGACAGATCCAGGCCGCGTTCGCAGATCTCTTCGAACTCTTCGCGGTTGTAAGCGATGCCGCCGCCGGTGCCGCCCATAGTAAAGGAAGGGCGGATGATGCACGGGAAGCCAACGTCAGCGGCAACCGCCAGCGCTTCTTCCATCGTGTGCGCGATGCCGGAACGCGCGGTATCCAGACCGATTTTTTTCATCGCCACGTCGAAACGGCGACGGTCTTCGGCCTTGTCGATCGCGTCGGCGGTCGCGCCGATCATGGTAACGCCGAACTCGGCCAGCACACCCTGACGCTCCAGCTCCAGCGCGCAGTTCAGCGCCGTCTGGCCGCCCATGGTCGGCAGTACCGCATCCGGGCGCTCTTTTTCGATGATCTTGCGCACCACTTCCCAGTGGATCGGCTCGATGTAGGTCGCGTCGGCCATTTCCGGGTCGGTCATGATGGTCGCCGGGTTGGAGTTGACCAGAATGACGCGGTAACCCTCTTCGCGCAGCGCTTTACACGCCTGGGCACCCGAGTAGTCGAACTCACACGCCTGGCCGATAACAATCGGGCCAGCGCCGAGGATCAGGATGCTTTTTATATCAGTACGTTTTGGCATTTTTTACTGCTCCTGATTATTTGGCGTTAGAACGGTAAGTCTCAATCAGTTCGATAAAGTGATCGAACAGCGGCGCGGCATCGTGCGGGCCTGGGCTGGCTTCCGGGTGCCCCTGGAAGCTGAACGCCGCCTTGTCGGTGCGGTGAATGCCCTGCACCGTGTGGTCAAACAGCGATTTGTGCGTCACGCGCAGGTTCGCCGGCAGGTTGTTTTCATCGACGGCGAAGCCGTGGTTTTGCGCGGTGATCATCACAGTGTTGTTGTCCAGATCCTTCACCGGGTGGTTGCCGCCGTGGTGGCCGAGCTTCATCTTCATGGTTTTCGCCCCACTGGCCAGCGCCAGCAGCTGGTGGCCCAGGCAGATGCCAAACACCGGAATGTCGGTTTCCAGGAACTGTTTGATGGCAGCGATGGCGTAGTCGCACGGCTCCGGGTCACCCGGGCCGTTGGACAGGAAGATGCCGTCCGGATTCATTTTCAGCACGTCGGCGGCCGGGGTCTGCGCCGGCACCACGGTCAGGCGGCAGCCGCGATCCACCAGCATGCGCAGGATGTTGCGCTTCGCGCCGTAGTCGTAAGCCACTACGTGGAACGGCAGTTCCGCAGCGGTTTTGGCTTCAGGCAGGTCGCCTTCAAGCGTCCAGCTGCCTTGCTGCCAGCTGTAGGCCTCTTGAGTGGTGACCTCTTTCGCCAGATCCATGCCCTTCAACCCCGGGAAACCTTGCGCCTTGGCCAGGGCCAGCGCAGCGTCCGGCGAATCGGCGGCGATGATGCAGCCGTTCTGGGCGCCCTTCTCGCGCAGCAAGCGGGTTAATTTACGGGTATCGATATCGGCGATCGCCACGATGTTGTGACGCTTGAGGTAGTCGGACAGGCTTTCTTCGTTGCGATAGTTGCTGGCGATCAGCGGGAGGTCACGAATGACGAGGCCTTGGGCGTGTACTGCAGAGGATTCTTCGTCGGAAGCATTGGTGCCGACATTGCCGATATGAGGATAAGTAAGAGTAACGATCTGGCGGGAATAGGAAGGATCAGTGAGGATTTCTTGATAACCGGTCATCGACGTATTGAAGACCACTTCCCCCACTGCCGTACCCTCTGCCCCGATGGCCCGACCGTGGAATTGGGTTCCGTCTTCCAGAACCAATAGCGCTGACTTTATCAAAACACCCTCCGAGGAATAATCAATCACAATATTTGCATATTAATTCAGATATCGCGATCTAAATCAATGCAAAAACCGTCCGCGAGGCCAATTTTTGGCAAATTGGGCGCATTTTAATGATGAGTGCCTAACTTGTCTACCCAAACTGCCATTTTTTGTTTTATTTTTGCAGTTCTCAGCGTTCATGCGGCTTGAGCGGCGATAAAAACACATAAAACCGGGGCTGGAAAACGGTTGCGAGGCTGAATGACGGAAAATGGCGCCAGAATGGGCTCAAAAAGACGCTGAAATGGGATTCAGCGGATAAAAACGGGATGATTAGCAAGTTAAACACCATAAAACAACGATCAAATAAACAAAATTACGCCTACACTTCATTTTTCATGTTAAAAAAAAGGACAATAAAATTATTGCCCGATTATCATAGTATTATGATCAACACAACCACATCACAATGGTATGCAAATAAATTATAATTGGTCCAAATTCAACACGTCGCGCATATCAAACAGGCCTTTATCCCGGTTATGCAACCAGGCAGCCGCGCGCACCGCGCCGCTGGCAAAAGTCATGCGGCTGGAGGCCTTATGGGTGATCTCCACCCGTTCACCGATGTCGGCGAAAAGCGCGGTATGCTCGCCGACGATGTCGCCGGCACGAATGGTGGCAAAGCCGATGCTTTTCGGATCGCGTTCGCCGGTGTGGCCTTCGCGCGCATAAACCGCGCAGCTTTTCAGATCGCGCCCCAGCGCGCCGGCGATCGCTTCGCCCATCGCCAGCGCCGTGCCCGACGGGGCATCCACTTTGTGGCGGTGGTGCGCCTCAACGATTTCGATATCGGTATAGTCGCCCATCACCTGAGCGGCCTTCTCCAGCAATTTCAGCACCAGATTGACGCCGACGCTGAAGTTGGCGGCGAACACGATGCCGATATGCTGCGCCGCATCGCGGATCGCCTGTTTGCCGGCGTCATCGAAGCCGGTAGTGCCGATCACCATCGCCTTGTGGTGCGCCACGCAAAAATCCAGGTAGCCCCGGGTGCTTTCCGGGCGGGTGAAGTCGATCAAAATATCGAACTCGTTCGCCACCTTATCCAGACTGTCGCTTACTTTGACACCCAGCGCGCCGATACCCGCCAGCTCGCCGGCGTCGACGCCGACCAGGCTGGAGCCCGGGCGCGACAGCGCCGCCCCCAACACTACGCCTTCCGCCTGCTGCACCGCCTGGATCAATTGACGGCCCATCCGGCCGCCGGCGCCCGCAATCGCAATGCGGATTTGTGAATCACTCATGCTTGCTCTCTTCTTGATTTGACGCCTATCCCATTAGGCTATCGATTCAGGGTAACCGCCCCGCTTCAGCGTCGCCAGAGGATTCATTTCATAATTAGAAAATTATGATATTCCCCCATTTTCATCAGCGGCGCTGTCGCGAGATTAACATTCAACCAATTTGGCGGCCTGCAACGATTGTACATAATCATGCAGTTTCCATGGCAAAAAAATGCAGAAAAAAGGCGCCAAAAATGGCGCCAGGGGAAGGGAATACAGCGAAGTCAGGCGGTAATGGCGGCCACTTCGTTGGCGATCGCCGTCAGCGCATCGTGGCGGGCATAGTCCTCACGCACCAGCGCCGCGCGTTGCCGATAGATCGGCTGTTGCAGAATGCGCGTTGCCGCCGCCAGGATCTGTTCGGCGGTCGGCGTACTGGTGTGCAGGCTGATGCCGCAGCCGGCGGCCACCACGCGCGCGGCCGCCTCCAGTTTGTCTTCGCCGGTGCCGGCGACGATCAGCGGCACGCCGCTGTCCAGCGCATAGTTGATCGAGCCGTAACCGCCGTTGGTGATCAGCAGCGCCGCCTGCGGCAGCCAGCGCTCGAAGGAGATAAACTTCCGCACTCGGGCGTTGCCCGGCAGCGCCTCCATCAGCCCTTCGGTCGCGCGCCCACCGGTCGTGGCCAGCACCCGCACCGGCAAATGCGCCAGCGCCTGCAGCGTCGGCACGATCAGTTGGTGCAGATCGACATTGGCCAGCGTGCCCTGAGACACGATCACCAACGGCCGACGGTCGTCCGCCTCCCACAGTGCCTCTTCCGCTGCCGGCTGACCGCCGCTGCGCAAAGGGCCGACGAAGCGCACGCCGCTCGGCAGGTCGTCGCGCTCATATTCCAGCGCCGTGGTCGCCAACTGCAGGAAACGCTCGCAGCCGCCGATCAGCGCATCGGTGAACGGGCGATCCAGCGCCCGCCCGCCCGCCTGCGCCAGCGCCGCATCGAAGCTCTGCTGCACTTCATCGAGCAGCACGCGCGTTTCTTCATCCACCAACTGTTCGCGGGTCAGCGCCCGCGGCAGCAGCGCCGGCGGGATACGCGGGCCATAAAAAATGGCATCGCGCGAAGAATACGACAGTGGCGTAACGCCGATGCCGAAGACCGGCGGCCGTTCGGCGGACTGCAGCAGCGGCAGCACGCCGTAGAAGCAGTTCTCCACCATCAGCAGATCGGTCTTTTCGGCGGCAATGGCCGCACGCAGCTGCCGATCCAGCAGCGGGATCGGTGCGGCGAAGAAATCCTTCAGCGCCAGCGCCATCTGCGCATTGCCCGGCGGCAGCGCGGCGCGCGCCGGAAAGTGCTCTTCCAGGTGGCGATAATCGAAATCCACCTGTGGGTCGAACGGCACGAAGTTCGCTCCCACCGCCTCGGCGCGTTCGCGAAACAGCGCGCCGGTCATCACCCGCACCTGATGCCCTTGGGCAATCAGGTGGCGAGCGATGGCTAACATCGGGTAGACGTGCCCTGGAGTGGCGACCGCCGCCATCAGTATCCTTGCCATAATGCTCCTTTACGCTTCTGCGTTGACCGGCTTCAGCGCCAGATTGGCGCACACCGGGTTGCTCTGAATATGCACGCGCTGCAAATGACGCGCGGAACGGGCGGTAAAGCCCTCTCGGCCGTGCAGCAGCGAGAAGTTGTCCGCCACCACCACGTCCCCCTGTTGCCATTGGTGGGCATAATAGTGACGCGGATCGTACAGATGCTGCTGCAAAGTGTGATGGAACTGTTCCTGCTGTTGTTCCGGCACGCCGTGATATTCCAGCGCATGCTGGTTGAGGAATTTTTTTCCCTCCGTCGGCGGTTCATTGTAGCGCATGATCAATCCCCTGCCGTTCGGGTGCTGCACCACCAGCGGCGAACAAACTTCGCCGCCGTAATGCACCACCTGCTTGATGCGGTAGGTGATCGAGACCGACAGCCACTGCTCCAGCAGCGCTTCGTCCGCGTTGGCCAACAGCCGGGTGGTGTCAACGAAGGTGGTGCATCCGCCTTCGTTCTGAGAGGGTGCCGCCACGCAGTGGAACAGCTGGAACTCGGGAATGGTCGGCTTATACATGCCGTCCCAGTGCAGCGGGACGTAGCTGCTGTCGAAGATATGATCCTTGGCGTCCGGATGTTCCTTCACGTCCAGCACCGCACCGAACGGCCACATCATGATCTCGCCCCATTGTTCGGCATAGCGAGTCAGGACTTCCGCCTCGCTGAAACCGGAGTCGAATCCGCGCAGCACCAGCAAATGGTGCTCCTGCGCCAACGATCGCAGCGCCACTATCGGCAGCTCGTCGAGCTTTTGCCCCGGATGCTGCGGCGTCAGGATCGCGCCAAATGGGGTATTCAGTTGAATATGGCAATTAAGCGGTTGGTTGTTCATCGGTGATTCTCCTTGCATCGGATGTGCTGCTCACACGGCAACGTGCCGTCAAAAACGCGCCCGTCAGGATTTCGGGCGCAAAAGCCTGCGTAACCTCAGGCCATCTGCGGCTGTTCGATCAGGTAGTGGCTCGGCGTGCCGCGGATCTCCACCAGTTCACCGTCCAGGCTCTGCGCGTCTTTGCGCTTCATCAGCACGAACTGGCCATTCACGTTGGCCGCCACGCCGTGCCACGGCGTCAGCCAGTCGTCTTTGGTCGGCATCATATGAATGCCCATTTTCAGGCTGTCGACCGGTTGCGGGTGAATCGACAGGCGGATCGCCGCCGGGAAATGCTGGGCCAGCAGATTCCCCCAGGCCCAGCTGCGTTGGATCACCCCGCAGGCGCGCTGCTTGGCGTCTTTCTGCAGTGCGGCGTTGGAACCGCTGTACCCCGGCAGTTGGCTGTCTTCATACAGGAAGCGCGTGATGGCGCGGTACAGCAAGAGACCCTGTTCGTCCTGCATCAGCTGCTGCTTGATCGCCTCTTCCGATTCGGCGTAACCGTCCACCAACAGCCGGCGCAGCAGATCGTAATCATCGGTATGCTCCGCCAGACCTTTGACGTCGCCGAGGTTGAACACGCTCAGGTGTGTCGCCCCCACTTCATGCAGCAGGCTTTCAATCTCGCGCTGATAGTGGCTGATCGCTTCGTCGCTGACGCGGATCAGATCGCCGAACACGTGGCCGTCGGAACAGATAACGATATGCGCGCCCGGCGGGTAATAGAGTTGAATGCGCTGGCACAGCGAGTTGAGGAAGATCAGCGACAGCCGCTCCGCCATGTCCGGGACCGCGCCGATCACCTTGTTGGTGTTGGGCGACTTGGTCGGGAAGGCCGGCAGCACGAATTCGATGCGCTGCTCGTTTTCAATGAATGCCCGAATGCGCGGCAATTGCACTTGAGTGACCCGCTGCTCTTCTTCGGCAATCGAAGTGTCATCGCCGGGGAAACGGCGGCGGTATTGCAATAATTCACGTAAGACTTTTAACGCTATTTCATCTTTCTGAACGCTGTCCACAATGAGCTCCTGTTGCGATGTGGCGCGGGTGTATTATTGATAAGCGCAATAAGATTTATCAAAAAAAAGAAAAAACCTCTGCGAGATAATAATCAACCCGGCGTTTATATGCTTCAGGCAATATAGGAGAGATGGTGCTATATTATTAGCCCGTATAATTCGCAATCTTGGTTAAGTTGTGCTTAACAAACTATGAGCAATATTTTAAAACGTATGGCCATTTTCTCAAAAGTGGTCGATTGCGGCGCATTCAGCATGGCGGCAAAAGAATTGGGCATGACAACCTCCGCCGTCAGCCAACATATTCGCCAGCTGGAAGAGCATCTGGGCATTCAATTACTACTGCGATCGACGCGCTCATTGAGTCTGACCGAAGCCGGGTTGTGCTTTTATGAAGATTGCCTGTTGATGATCCACGCTGCCGAACGCGGCCAGCAGCGGATCGCCGCGCTGCGTGGGGAGTTGGTCGGCGAACTGCGCGTCGCCACCTCCACCGAATTCGCCACTCACTACCTGGTGCCGGCGCTGCAAAGCTTCCTCGACGAGCACCCGCGGCTCACGCTGCGGCTGGAGATCCACGATGAGAAGATAGACCTGATCGCACAACGCATTGATCTGGCGATTCGCGGCGGCGTGCTGGCCGACTCCAGCTACGTTTCCACACGGCTGGCGCGCTGCCGCGAAGTGTTGTGCGCCTCACCGGCCTATCTGGCGCATCACGGCGTGCCGGATTCGCCACAGGCGTTGATGCATCACCACTGGGTTACCTTCACACCGCTCGGCAACCCGCAGTTTGTCCGGCTGATCCATCGCGACGGCGGTGAGCACCGTCTGCGCATGACCGGGCGTTTGTTCACCAACAGCGGCATGGCGATGAAGGAGTTGGCGCTGACCGGCAAGGGTATCATTCGCAATTTCTTCGCCAACGTTGAACGAGAGTTGCGCAGCGGCGAGTTGATTGAAATATTGCCCGACTGGCGATTACCGGAAATAAATTGCTATGCCATTATGCCGCGCCGGGAGATCCAGCCATTAAAAGTCAGACGATTGCTTGAGCACATGAAACTCTATTTAAAGGAAAAAGGATTAAACGCCTTAGAACATATTCGGCAGAAATAAAATAAGAAACATCTGCAACGTCCATTATTGTAATTATTGTAACCACCTTGCCAACGCCAGATCTTATTTAGATTGCAGGCTAATGATATATTGATTAATGACTTTCTGTCAGCCTATATAAGTCATTACACCGACGCTATTTCAAATACTCAGAATAAATTTGACTTTAGTTAGCAGAAAATTTGAATATGCTCAGAGTTCTATTTTTAATGCCGTATGCATGCCAAAAAAAACGGGAAGCCTAAGCTCCCCGCTGTCATCCACCGGCGTATGTCAGTCGATCTGACGAACGTCCACGCGCAGCTCTTTCGGCACTTCGAACACGATGTTCTCTTCACGCCCGCTGATTTCATGCACGTCCACGCCGCCCAACGCTTTCAGGCGAGAGATCACCTCCTGCACCAGCACGTCCGGCGCTGAGGCACCGGCAGTGACGCCGATGTTGCGCGCTTCGCTCAGCCAACTTTCCTGAATATCCGCCGCCGAATCGATAAGATAAGCCGGTTTACCGACGCGCTGCGCCAGTTCCGCCAGACGGTTGGAGTTGGAGGAGTTCTTCGATCCCACCACCAGCACCACGTCCGCATCGCCGGCCAAATTACGCACCGCTTCCTGGCGGTTAGTGGTGGCGTAGCAAATATCGTCCTTACGCGGGCCGATAATGCTCGGGAAACGCTGACGCAGGGCATCGATCACGTCCGAAGTATCATCAACCGACAGCGTGGTCTGCGTCATGAAGCACAGGTTGTTTTCGTTCTTCACCTGCAGCTTCCACACGTCTTCCGGCGACTCGACCAGGTACATGCCGCCCTGCGGGTTGCTGTACTGGCCCATGGTGCCTTCCACCTCCGGGTGCCCGGCGTGGCCGATCAGAATAGCTTCGGTACCGCGGCGGCTCGCGCGCGCCACTTCCATATGCACCTTGGTCACCAGCGGGCAAGTGGCGTCGAACAGCATGGTCAGATCGCGCGCCTTGGCTTCGGCACGCACCGCCTGAGAAACGCCGTGCGCCGAGAAGATCAGGATAGAACCGTCCGGCACTTCCGCGATCTCTTCGATAAACACCGCACCGCGCTCACGCAGGCTGTCGACCACGTAGCGATTGTGTACCACTTCATGCCGCACGTAGATCGGCGCGCCATACAGCTCCAGCGCGCGTTCCACGATGCTGATCGCACGATCAACGCCGGCGCAGAAGCCGCGCGGATTAGCCAGCAATATTTGCATGCGTCTCCTCCTGCTGCGGATCGATCTCCAGCACTTCGATATCGAAAGTCACCGGATGGCCCGCCAGCGGATGGTTGAAATCGACGGTGATCGAATCTTCCGCCACCGCGCGCACCACGCCCGGCATTTCACTGCCGTCGATAGCGGTAAACAGCATGATGGTGCCCACGTCCGGCACGCCGGTTTCCGCGAAGTCGCGGCGCGAGAAGAACTGGACCAGATCCGGGTTCTCCGCACCGAACGCCGCTTCCGGCTGCAGGGTAAAGGCGCGTTTGTCGCCCGCGCGCAGGCCGAGCAGCTGCGCTTCCAGCGGCGCCGACAGGCTGCCGTCACCCAGGCGGAACAGCGCCGGTTTGCCGCTGCTGCGGGTGGATTCGGCGGTCGAACCGTCTTCCAGTTTCAGCGTAAAGTGAACCAGCACCGCGCTGTCACTGATAACCTGAGCCGTCATATTACTCACCTTTACTCTTTGCGCCTTTGTTCGCCGGCGACAGGAAACCTTCCAGCACGATCATCGCCGCGCCCACGCAGATAAAGCTGTCCGCCAGATTGAAGGTCGGGTAATGCCAGTCACCGACGTAGAAGTCGATGAAATCGACCACGAAACCGTGCCACAAGCGATCGAACAGATTGCCCAGCGCCCCGCCGATAATGAAGGCGTAGGCGATGTTGTTCAGCTTCTGCTGCGCGGTGCTGCGGTACATCATCACCAGCAACACCGCAACGATGGCGATGGCGATGCCGGCGAAGAACCAGCGCTGCCAGCCGCCATGGTCGGCCAGGAAGCTGAACGCTGCGCCGTAGTTGCGCGCGTAAAACAGGTTGAACGACGGGATCAACGGCTGGGACTGGCCCAGCGTAAAGTTAGCGAGGATCCACTGCTTGCTACCGAAATCCAGCGCCAGCACCGCCACCACAACCCACAGCCAACGCAGGCCGGTCGAACACATTGATTTACTCATCAGGCGCGAGTTCTCAGGCAAAGTTACGCTTCTCGCCGTCACCGGCGACGTTGCTCACACAGCGGCCGCAGATGTCTGCGTGTTCCGCCACCAGGCCGATATCGGTGGTGTAATGCCAGCAGCGCGGACACTTCTCACCCGGCGCCGTGCTGAAGGCGATCTTCAGCCCTTTCAGCAGCTCGGAAGCCTGCGCGTCGGCCGGCGCATCCGCCAATGGCGCAACGCTTGCCGCCGAGGTCAGCAGCACGAAGCGCAGCTCATCCTGCAGGCTGTTCAGGCGCGCCGCCAGCTCGCTGTCGGCATACAGCGTGACCGCCGCTTCCAGCGAACCGCCGAGGCGTTTGTCGGCACGCGCCTGCTCCAGAACCTTGTTCACTTCGCCGCGCACTTTCAGCAGCTCGGCCCAGAAAGCGTCGTTCATCGGCTCGCCTTCCGCCAGCCCGAACAGGCCGTCGTACCACTCTTCGGTGAACACGTACTGCGCGCGCTTGCCCGGCATGAAGCCCCAGATCTCGTCCGCAGTGAACGACATGATCGGCGCCATCCAGCGCACCAGCGCTTCCACGATGTGATACAGCGCGGTCTGGCAGCTGCGGCGGGCGACGCTGTCGCTCTTCGCGGTGTACTGACGATCCTTGATGATATCCAGGTAGAAGGAGCCCATCTCGACCGAGCAGAACTGCATCAGACGCTGCACCACTTCATGGAAATCGTAGTTGGCGTAAGCCTGCTCGATATCCTGCTGCGCCGCCAGCGCGCGACCGACCGCCCAGCGATCCAGCACCACCATATCTTCCGGTGCCACGCAGTCGGTGCTCGGCTCGAACCCGTTCAAGTTGGCCAGCAGGAAGCGCGCGGTATTGCGGATGCGGCGATAAGAATCGGCGGAACGCTTGAGGATCTCGTCAGAGACCGCGATTTCGCCGGTGTAATCGGTCGATGCCACCCACAGACGCAGAATGTCGCCGCCCAGCTTGTTCATCACGTCCTGCGGGCTGACGGTGTTGCCGATCGACTTGGACATCTTGCGGCCCTGGCCGTCGACGGTGAAGCCGTGGGTCAGCACTTCTTTATAAGGCGCCTTGCCTTTCATCGCGGTGGAAATCATCAGCGATGACATGAACCAGCCGCGGTGTTGGTCGGAGCCTTCCAGATACATGTCGGCGCCGTGGCCGTTGAACTCAGGGCGCACGTCAACCACCGAGGCGTGGGTGGAACCGGAGTCGAACCACACGTCCAGCGTATCCGGCACTTTCACGTAGTCGGCGGCTTCCGCGCCGAGGATGTCGGCCGCGTCCAGATCCCACCAGGCCTGAATGCCGTCTTGCTCGACGCGCTTGGCCACTTCTTCCATCAGCTCAACGCTACGCGGGTGCAGCTGTTCGGTCTCTTTGTGCACGAACAGCGACATCGGCACGCCCCAGGTGCGCTGACGCGAGATGCACCAGTCCGGGCGGTTGGCCACCATCATTTCGATGCGCGCCTGGCCCCAATCCGGGATCCACTGCACGCCTTTGATCTCTTCCAGCGACTGCTGACGCAGGCCTTTCTGATCCATGCTGATGAACCATTGCGGCGTGGCGCGGAAGATGATCGGCGTCTTGTGGCGCCAGCAGCACGGGTAGCTGTGCAGGAACTTCTCGACGTGCAGCAGCGCGCCTTTCTCGCGCAGCAGGTCGACGATCAGATCGTTGGCCTTGAAAACGAATTTGCCGTCCAGCAGCGGGTGCGTGCCGGTCAGGTAGCAGCCGTTCGGCCCCACCGGGTTGGCGATCTCCAGACCGTATTTTTGGCTGATGACGAAGTCATCCGGGCCGTGGCCGCCTGCGGTGTGCACCGCACCGGTACCGGCGTCCAGCGTCACGTGCTCGCCGAGGATCGCCGGCACGTCGAAGTCCATGAACGGGTGTTTGAAGCGCAGCAGCTCCAGATCGGCACCTTTGCAGCTGCCCAGCACCGTCCATTCGGTGATGCCTGCGCGTTTCATCACGCTTTCCACCAACTCGGCCGCCAGGATCAGGCACTGGCCGTCAACCTGCACCAGTTGATAGGTGAAGTCCGGGTGCAGCGAGATCGCGCGGTTGGCCGGCAGGGTCCACGGGGTAGTGGTCCAGATAACCAGAGAGATGGTGCCGCTGAAGTGGCTCACGCCGAACTTGGCCGCCACGGCGGCCGCGTCGGCCGCATGGAAGCTCACGTCGATCGACGGCGAAGTCTTGTCGTAGTACTCCACTTCCGCTTCCGCCAGCGACGATCCGCAATCGGTGCACCAGTGAACCGGCTTGGCGCCTTTCAGCAGGTGGCCGTTGCTGATGATCTTGCCCAGCGCGCGGATGATGTTGGCTTCGGTTTTGAAGTCCATGGTCAGGTACGGGCGATCCCAGTCGCCCAGCACCCCCAGGCGGATGAAGTCCTTCTTCTGGCCTTCAACCTGCTCGGCCGCGTACTCGCGGCACTTCTGACGGAATTCGGCCGCCGTCAGCTTCTCGCCCGGTTTGCCGTACAGCTGTTCAACCTTCAGTTCGATCGGCAGGCCGTGGCAGTCCCAACCCGGCACATAAGGCGAGTCGAAGCCGGCCATCCCTTTCGACTTGATGATAATGTCTTTGAGAATCTTGTTAACCGAGTGACCAATGTGAATGCTGCCGTTCGCATACGGAGGGCCGTCATGCAAAATGAAGGTTTTTTTGCCCTTTTTGGCAGTACGAATAATCCCGTACAGATCCTGTTCATACCAACGTTGCAGCATGCCAGGTTCGCGCTTGGCGAGATCGCCGCGCATCGGGAACCCTGTTTCCGGCAAGTTCAGGGTATTCTTGTAGTCACTCATGAGATTCTCGTTTCCGTTTTCGGCTATTTACCCGTCACACTTCAAGCTGCATCTTTGTCGGCCGCCCTTTCTCACCCGAATCACTTGCCTGTGCAAGTTCATCGGGATTCACGCGGTTACCGCCGCGATGCAACTCGAATTGTTTAGGGTAAACGATTAAACCAGTGTTTTTAACCCGAAGAACTTCCGGGCCGTCACCACATCATTGGCGATTTGCTGCTTCAGGGCATCGAGCGAAGCAAACCGTTGTTCATTGCGCAATTTTGCGCGGAGCACCACCTCAATATGGCGCCCGTAAAGATCCATTGTGACATCCAGCAGATGCACTTCCAGCTGCTGGCGCACGCCGGCGACGGTAGGGCGCGTACCGATATTGGCCACGCCCGGCAGCGGCTGCGGCCCCAGACCGTACACCTCCACCGCATACACCCCCTTCACCGGCGCCACCAGGCGCTTGAGCGGCAGGTTGGCAGTCGGGAAGCCAATGGTGCGGCCCAGCTCGTCGCCGTGCACCACGCGCCCGGAAATGCTGTACGGGTGGCCCAGCAGGGTCTCCGCCAGCGGCAGATCGTCCTCGCTCAGCGCGGTGCGGATCGCGGTGCTGCTAATACGCCGATCGCCTTCGCGGAAGGTCGGGGTGCTGACCACCTCGAAGCCGTACTCTTTTCCGGCCTGCTGCAATAGCGGAAAATCGCCCTGACGCCCGGCGCCAAAGCGAAAATCATCCCCCACCATCAGGAATTTGACGCCCAGTTTTTCCACCAGCAGCTCGGCAACGAACGCCTGCGCGGTGTTGGCGGCAAAACGCGGATCGAACTTGACGCACAGCAGGTAATCGACACCCGCCTGCGCCAGGTAGTTGGCCTTGTCGCGCAGGCGCGTCAAACGGGCCGGCGCCTTGTCTGCGGCGAACATCTCCAGCGGCTGCGGCTCAAAGATCATGACCATCACCGGCAGCCCGAGGCGTTGCCCTTGTTGCTTCAACTGCTCCAGCAACGCCTGATGACCGCGGTGTACGCCGTCAAAGTTGCCGATGGTGAGCACGCAACCATGGTGGCGCGCCCGGATATTGTGAATGCCGCGAATTAGCTCCATAGCTGGCTCAAAACAGTGGAAATCGGCGGATTATACCTTGTACAGCCGGTAAGGTTAACCCGCGATTGGTGCCTTTATGTAATAGACATACCATACCGGAGATAATCTGCGCGTGAAACGGCTTCGCCGCAGTTTATCCGGCGCCGCCGGGCCGATTCTCGACCGCGGCCAACGGCTTGCGTCCGCCGCGGCAAAACATTGGCGAATTTTCTCGCGAAACACTGTATTCCCAAGAGCGAAGCTGGTAAAATCCTGCGCCATCACAACGTAGCGAGTGCCGCCTGTACAAACGGCGCTTATTTGCACAAATCCATTGACAAACGAAGGCTAAAAGGGCATATTCCTCGGCCTTTGAATTGTCCTCAATAGAATATATTTGGGAGTTGGACCTTGGCTAATATCAAATCAGCTAAGAAACGCGCCGTACAGTCTGAGAAACGCCGCAAGCATAACGCAAGCCGTCGCTCAATGGTGCGTACCTTCATCAAGAAGGTAGACGCAGCTATCGCAGCTGGCGACAAAGAAGCAGCACAAAATGCATTCCTGGTAATGCAGCCACTGGTGGACCGTCAGGCAGCTAAAGGCCTGATCCACAAAAACAAAGCAGCGCGTCATAAGTCAAACCTGACTGCACGCATCAACGCAATGCAATAAGCATTTCGTTATCTGCTTGATAAAAAAACCGGCTTAGGCCGGTTTTTTTACGCCCTGCGTTCAGTGAACCGCTAGCAGGAAAACAGCGCCGAAAAGTCTTTGTTGCACACGCGCTGCACCGCCGGGTGCTGGATCATCCGCTCGGCGAAGATGATGTAATACTCCTCCTGCACGCTGTCGATGCGCCCAATCTCCACCACGTTGTCATCGTTATAGGTATCCTGCGCATACAGCGTCGGCGCCACGAAGATCGCATTATGGTACATGCCGAAGGCCTTCATCAGCGCCGCATCGTCGAACTCCCCCAGAATCTCTACCTGAATGCCCTGCGTATTGAACCAGTTGAGCAGTTTGCGCCCCAGCATCGAACGGCGGCCGGGGATCAGCAGCTTGCGCTGCTCCAGACAGGCCGGGAACGGCAGTTCCGGCGCCGGCTGGCGGCAAAAGAAGCTGATGCCGCACTCGCCCAACTTCAACGAGAACAGCCCTTCCTGCTGGCTGGAGTCTACCGGGCAATCCGACAGGATCATATCCAGCTTGTGCTGGCTGAGCTGCTCCAGCAGCATCTCATGCGTCGATTCAAAGCAGCGCAGGTGGATCTGTTCGTTGTCCACCACCACCGCCGTTTCCAACACCTGGCTGACCAGACGCTTCGACAGCGCATCCGCCACGCCGACGTCGAACAGCAGATTCGACTCTTTGCGGTAGTTGACGATATCCAGCATTTCCTGGCTGAGCATAAACATCTTGTCGGCATAGCGGAACACCAGCTGCCCCAGCTCCGAAGGTACCAACCCGCGCCCCTGGCGTTTGAACAGCTTACCGTCCAGCCGCTCCTCCAGCGCTTTGATCTGGCCGGTGATGGTCTGCGGCGTCAGGAACAGCGCTTCAGCAGCGCCGACCACGGAACCGGCCTTGCAGACCTGCCAGAAATAGTAAAGGTGATTAAAGTTGATATGCGACATCCTCACGAGCGGCTCTCCTTAACAACGTTTCGCAGCGGCAAACGGTGTGCCGTGACGAGCGACAAACTTCCTTTCCCTGCTTCAGACAACGTATAGCCCCATTAGTCCCAACGAAGAACGGCCGAAGCTGCACATATTTTATACCGCACAGCTCCGACCAGCCATTTTATTGTGTGCTCTTATCGGGCACACGCAGGATTAACGCACCCGCGGCAACGCCAGACGCAGCAATCCATACCCAGCCACCGCCGCAGCGGTGGAGCCCAGCAGGATCCCCAGGCGGGAATAGGTGCTGAGCGCCACATCGGCATCGCCGAACGCCAACGAGGCGATGAAAATCGACATGGTGAAACCAATACCACACAGCACCGAAACGGCAAACACCTGTTTGAAACCGATTCCCTCAGGCAAACGGGCGATGCCCATTTTCACCGCCAGTAGGCTGAAGAGGAAAATCCCCAGCGGCTTGCCGATGAACAGCCCGGCCGCAATCCCTACCGGCAACAGCGACGTCAACCCTTCCAGCGATACGCCTTGCAAAGAAACCCCTGCGTTGGCGAAAGCGAACAGCGGCAGGATCATAAACGCGACCCAAGGGTGCAACTCATGCTCCAGCGTTTCTGACGGCGATGGCCCCTTCTTGACGTTCAGCGGGATCATAAAGCCAACGATCACACCGGCCAGCGTCGCGTGCACCCCGGACTTGAGGATCGCGACCCACAGCACCAGGCCGACCATCATGTACAGCGAGGTTTTACCCACGCCGCGCCAGTTCATCACGGCCAACAGCACCGTTGCCGCCGCCGCCACGCCCAGCGCCACCATCGACACTTCGTGGGTGTAGAACAGCGCGATGATGATAATCACGCCCAGGTCGTCGATGATCGCCAACGCCAGCAAGAACACTTTCAGGCTGGTCGGCACACGGTTACCCAGCAGCGCCATTACGCCCAGCGCGAAGGCGATATCGGTCGCGGCCGGGATCGCCCAGCCCTGGCGGGTGACTTCATCCGCGCCGTTGAACAGCAGATAAATCAGCGCCGGCGCCAGCATGCCGCCCAGCGCAGCGATCGCCGGAAACACCGCCTTATCGCGCCCGGACAATGAGCCTTGCATCAGCTCGCGCTTGACCTCCAGCCCCACCACCAGGAAGAAGATGGCCATCAGGCCGTCGTTGATCCACAGCAGCAGCGGTTTGGCGATCTCCAGCGAAGCAATCTTCACCATCACCGGCAGGTTGAGGAATGCCTGATAGATCCCCTGCACCGGGGTGTTGGCCATGATCAGGGCGACGATCGCCGCCGCGATCAGAATGATGCCGCCCGCGGCTTCCTGACGTAAAAATTGACGAATGATGTTGGTCACAATACGTCTCTCCAAATCTGTGCAGGACGTATCGCCCTGCGAACCACAGTCATGAAGTGAGTATAGAGGGCCTTTTAGCTCGAAAAAATAAGTTTATAAATGCTAAATAGATCGACAAAACCGAATTAAAGCGCGAATAAGTCACACTACTTATGGGGAGTTAAGATTGTGGCGTGCAAATAAAAACCCCGGGACAGGCGCCCGGGGTTATAACATAAACCAGCAGAAACAGCAGGTTAGCGAGTCAGGTCGTCAAAGAACTTCTTCACCCCGTCGAAGAAGCTCTTCGAACGCGGGCTGTTCTTGTCACCGGACGGGCCGCCCAGGCTCTCTTCCAACTCACGCAGCAGCTGCTTTTGCTTGTCGTTCAGATTGACCGGCGTTTCCACCACTACGCGGCACAGCAGGTCGCCCTGGCTGCCGCCACGCACCGATTTCACGCCCTTGCCGCGCATGCGGAACAGCTTGCCGGTTTGGGTCTCCGAAGGCACCTTCAGTTTCACCCGGCCGTCCAGCGTCGGCACTTCAATCTCGCCGCCCAGCGCCGCCATGGCGAAGTTGATCGGCACTTCACAGTACAGGTTGTTGCCTTCGCGCTCGAAGATCGGGTGCGCCTTCACCTGCACCTGAACGTACAGATCGCCCGCCGGCGCGCCGTGTTCGCCGGCTTCGCCTTCACCCGCTAGGCGGATGCGGTCGCCGGTATCGACGCCAGCCGGAATTTTCACCGACAGGGTTTTGGATTTTTCTACCCGGCCGTGGCCGTGGCACTTGTTGCACGGATCTTTGATGATCTGACCGCGGCCATGGCAATGCGGACACGCCTGCTGCACGGTGAAGAAGCCCTGACGCATCTGCACCTGGCCCTGGCCGTGACAGGTTGGGCAGGTTACCGGCGAGCTGCCCGGCTTGGCGCCGCTGCCGTGGCAAACGTCGCACTCTTCCAGCGTCGGGATGCGGATCTCTTTGGTGACGCCACGTACCGCTTCCTCGAGGGTCAGCTCCATGTTATAGCGCAGATCGGAACCGCGGCTGGCACGCTGACGGCGGCCTCCGCCGAAGATGTCGCCAAACACGTCGCCAAAGATATCGCTGAAGTCGGCGCCGCCGCCGAAGCCGCCGCCACCCATACCGCCCTGTTCAAAGGCCGCATGCCCATACTGATCGTAGGCCGCGCGTTTCTGATCGTCGGTCAGGACTTCGTAAGCTTCTTTAACTTCTTTAAACTTGGTTTCGGCGTCTTGTTCCTGGTTGCGGTCAGGATGGTATTTCATCGCCAGGCGTTTGTACGCCTTTTTGATCTCACGTTCATCCGCCGTCTTGCTGACGCCGAGAATCTCGTAATAGTCTTTCTTCGCCATTCTTTCGCTTACCCTTAACATGCGTGCACGGGCGCAGAGTTGCCTCGACGCCCGTGCTGGTTTCCGGGAGCGGCATCTCGGCCGCCCCGTGCCCGCTTAAGGGCGATTATTTTTTGTCTTTAACTTCTTCGAACTCAGCGTCAACCACGTCGTCGTCTTTCTGCGCCGCGTTGTCCGCGCCGGCGTCAGCACCCTGCTGAGCCTGCTGCGCCTGAGCCATTTCCAGCAGTTTGCCGGAAACCTGCACCAAAGCCTGAGTCTTCGCTTCGATCTCGGCTTTATCTTCGCCTTTCACCGCCGCTTCCAGATCTTTCAACGCCGCTTCGATCGCTGTTTTGTCTTCCGCTGGCAGTTTATCGCCCGCTTCTTCCAGCTGCTTGCGAGTGCCGTGGATCAGGTGATCCGCCTGGTTACGCGTCTGTACCAGCTCTTCGAACTTGCGGTCAGCTTCAGCGTTCAGCTCGGCATCGCGCACCATTTTCTGGATTTCGTCTTCGTTCAGGCCAGAAGATGCCTTGATGGTGATCTTCTGCTCACGGCCGGTGTTCTTGTCTTTGGCGGACACGTGCAGAATGCCGTCGGCATCGATATCGAAGGTCACTTCGATCTGCGCCATGCCGCGCGGTGCCGCTTGGATGCCGTCCAGGTTGAACTGGCCCAGAGACTTGTTATCGCTGGCGCGCTTACGCTCACCCTGCAGCACGTGGATGGTTACCGCAGACTGGTTGTCTTCAGCAGTAGAGAACACCTGGCTGTGCTTGGTCGGGATAGTGGTGTTTTTGGTGATCAGCGGAGTCATCACGCTGCCCATAGTTTCGATACCCAGCGACAGCGGGGTTACGTCCAGCAGCAGAACGTCCTTCACATCACCGGCCAACACGCCGCCCTGCACCGCAGCACCCACGGCAACCGCTTCGTCCGGGTTCACGTCTTTACGCGGTTCTTTGCCGAAGAAGTCTGCGACTTTCTTCTGCACCATTGGCATACGGGTCTGGCCGCCCACCAGGATCACGTCCTGAATGTCGGAAACCGACAGGCCTGCATCTTTCAGAGCCACTTTCAGCGGTTCGATAGAGCGCGCAACCAGATCTTCAACCAGCGACTCGAGTTTGGCGCGAGTCACTTTGATGTTCATGTGTTTTGGACCGGTCGCGTCTGCCGTGATGTACGGCAGGTTAACGTCGGTCTGCTGAGCGGAAGACAGTTCGATCTTCGCTTTCTCAGCGGCTTCTTTCAGACGCTGCATCGCCAGCGGATCGTTGCGCAGATCGATACCCTGTTCTTTCTTGAACTCTTCCACCAGGTAGTTGATCAGACGGCTGTCGAAGTCTTCACCACCCAGGTGGGTGTCACCGTTGGTCGCCAGCACTTCGAAGGTTTTTTCGCCGTCAACGTCGTCGATTTCGATGATGGAGATATCGAAAGTACCGCCGCCCAGGTCATAAACCGCGATGGTGCGGTTGCCGACTTCTTTGTCCAGGCCGTAGGCCAGAGCCGCAGCGGTCGGTTCGTTGATGATGCGTTTTACTTCCAGACCCGCGATGCGGCCGGCGTCTTTGGTCGCCTGACGCTGGGCGTCGTTGAAGTAAGCCGGTACGGTGATAACCGCTTCAGTTACCGGTTCGCCCAAGTAATCTTCCGCCGTTTTCTTCATTTTCTTCAGCACTTCCGCAGAGATCTGCGGCGGAGCCATTTTCTGGCCTTTCACTTCCAGCCAGGCGTCGCCGTTGTCGGCTTCGACGATTTTGTACGGCATGATCGCTTTGTCGCGCTGCGCTTCTTCATCCTGGAAGCGGCGACCGATCAGGCGCTTGATGGCGAACAGGGTGTTTTCCGGGTTGGTCACTGCCTGACGCTTAGCCGGCTGGCCAACCAGAGTTTCACCGTCCTGGGTATATGCGATAATAGAAGGAGTGGTGCGGTCGCCCTCGGCGTTTTCCAGCACGCGTGCCTTGGCACCATCCATAATTGCTACGCAAGAGTTGGTAGTACCCAGGTCGATACCAATAATTTTGCCCATCTAAACGTCTCCACTAAAAAATTCATAATCAGTCAGGTTGCTAACCTATATGCGGGCGATTTTTTGCTTTTCAACTGCCCGATATCTCAGTGCGACCCGCGGTTAGCAACTGCGGTTGCAAATAAGATGGGGCCATCCAATCCGGCATCAAGGGGCAAGGCGAAAAAAATTTCTTTTTTTATCGTCATTCAGATCATTGTTTCCGGATGCGGGGATCATTATGATGCGCGCGCTCTGATGGAAAACTTCGATTTTTTGGCCATTCAGACCATTTATTATTTTACTTCGCTGTTTCCGTTAATTTTCTGTTATCGCAGAGGACTTATGCACACCAACAAGTTGGCGAATCCCGGCCCTCTCGGCCTGATGGGCTTCGGGATGACCACCGTCTTGCTGAACCTGCACAACGCGGGCTTTTTCCCACTGAACTCCGCCATCATCAGCATGGGGATTTTCTTCGGTGGCCTGGCCCAGATCCTGGCCGGTCTGCTGGAATACAAGAAGGGCAACACCTTCGGCATGACCGCTTTCACCGCCTACGGCAGTTTTTGGCTGAGCCTGGTCGGCCTGCTGCTGCTGCCGCGTCTGGGCCTGGCTGAGGCCACCGAGGCGCACGTGCTGGGCATCTATTTGGCGCTGTGGGGCGTCTTCACCCTGTTCATGTTCTTCGGTACCCTGGGCGCCAACCGCGTGCTGCAGTTCGTGTTCGCCAGCCTCACGCTGCTGTTCGCTCTGCTGGCCGTCGGCAACATCACCGGCAATCATGCACTGCTGACCTTCGCCGGCTATGAAGGCATCATCTGCGGCGCCAGCGCCATTTACCTGGCGATGGCCGAAGTGCTCAACGAGCAATACGGCCGCAAGGTGCTGCCGATTGGCGAGCCGGCTCCGGCCCGCGTCGCGGCCTCACCGGTCACGGCGTAATCGCCCTCCCCTGATGAAAAAGCCCTGCAGTGCAGGGCTTTTTTTTAGCTATAGGAATCAGCTCGCCGCTCCCCGGCTTCGCTGTTCAGATCGCGATGCAGGTAGAAGCCGAGCAGCAGCCCGATGAGCGACAGCGCCAACACGTAGTAAGCGGGCGCTAACGGGGTCAATTTCATGATCAGCGTCACAAAAATAGGGGTTAAACCGCCAAAAATAGCGTACGAGACGTTATATGAGAACGAGATGCCGGTAAACCGCACTTCCGCCGGAAACGCCCTCACCATCACGTACGGCACAGCCCCCACCACGCCTACGCTGAACCCCACCAGAGCATAACAGGCGAACAGCATTTCCGGATGCACGCCCACCGTCTGATAGAACAGCCAGCTGCAGCCGGCCAGCAACACACTGCCGACCACCAGCGTTTTGCTGGCGCCGAAGCGATCGGCCGATAAACCGGCGACGATGCAACCGGCGATCAACATGATGGTGGCGATGCTGTTGGCCTGCAGCGTCAATGCCGGCGCGATGCCAAACTGCTTTTGCAGATAGGTCGGGGTCATCAGGATCACCACCACGATGCCGGCGGAAAGCAGCCACGTCAGCAACATCGACACCACCACTTCCCGCTTGTGGTTGAGCACCACCGACTTCAGCGGCAGCTCCTCTGCCAGTGCTTTACGCGCCTGCATCTCGATGAAGATCGGCGTTTCCTGCAGCCAGCGGCGCAGGTACATCGCCACCAGACCGAAAATGCCGCCCAACAGGAAGGGAATACGCCAGCCGCCACCGGCGATGCTCTGCGCGCTGAGCGTAGTGTTGATCACCGTCGCCACCACCGAGCCCAGCAGAATGCCTACCGTCAGCCCGGCGGTCAGCGTGCCACAGGCGAAGCCGATGCGCCGGCGCGGCACGTGTTCGGCGACGAAGACCCAGGCGCCCGGCACCTCACCGCCGATCGCCGCCCCCTGCAGCACGCGCATCAGCAGCAGCAACAGCGGTGCAGCGATGCCGATGCTGGCGTAGGTCGGCAGCAGGCCCATCGCCAGCGTCGGTAACGCCATCAGCAGAATGCTCAGGGTAAACATCTTCTTGCGGCCGACCAGATCGCCGAAGTGCGCCATCACGATGCCGCCCAGCGGGCGTGCCAAATAGCCGGCGGCGAAGATGCCGAAGGTTTGCACCAGCCGCAACCACTCCGGCATGTCCGCCGGGAAGAACAGATCGCCGACCACGGCGGCGAAGAACACGAAGATGATGAAGTCGTAAAACTCCAGCGCGCCGCCCAACGCGGCCAACGTCAGCGTTTTGTAGTCTTGCCGGTTCAGCCGGCGATTATTGTCGTGAGGCATAGGGCACCGTCGGTAAAGGCTGTAAAAATAAAAGCCGCAGGCTTTCTGTAAAAGAATCCTTACTATAGCGGCAAATTATTTTCACACCAGACGGGCTGAAGCCGATCTCGCAGAATGCTGAAATTTAGAGGTTTATCTCGCGACGCGCGCTCTTTGGCCGAAATGCTGCTACCACCGCGGCGTGCGTTTCGACGTAAGGCCCGTCGAGCAGTTGAATGCAATAAGGCACGCTGGCGAAGATGCCGTGCACCACCGCATTGCCCTGCTCATCCTTTACCCCTTCCAGCGTTTCCTTGATCGACTTCGGCTGGCCGGGCAGGTTGATGATCAGCGCCTGTTTGCGGATCGCCCCCACCTGACGCGAAAGAATTGCCGTTGGCACATAGTGTAGGCTGATCTGACGCATTTGCTCGCCGAAGCCGGGCATCACGCGATCGGCGATCGCCAGCGTGGCGTCGGGGGTGACGTCGCGGCGCGCCGGCCCGGTACCGCCGGTGGTGAGCACCAGATGGCAGCCCATTTCGTCCACCAGCTCACACAGCGTCTGTTCAATTTGCGTCTGCTCATCGGGGATCAGCCGGGTTTCCAGCTTGAACGGCGTCGCCAGCGCACTGCTCAGCCACTCTTCCAGCGCCGGGATGCCTTTATCCTGATAAACGCCGCCGGAAGCGCGGTCGGAAACGGAAACCAAACCAATACGTAAAATATCCATGCGTAACCTCTACAGCCTGATGGGGTCCGAACGGGTTCGTCTCCCGTTCTGTTGTCATTGCCGAGAGTATAAGGGCTTCCCCCGGCGGCGGGAGCGTCGGGCATAAAAAAAGGTGGCCTGAGCCACCTTTTTACTGCGCGATCTGCGGGAATTACAGCAGGTCGGCGATCATTTTTTCCAGTTTGCCCTGGTCTACGGCGAACTTGCGGATACCGTCGGTCAGTTTCTCAACCGCCATCGGATCCTGGTTGTGCTGCCAGTAGAACTCAGGTTCGGTCAGTGCGGCAGGGCGCGCCTTCACTTCACCGGTGTAAGACAGTTTGCGCTCCAGCGCACCTTCGCTCTCTGCCAGCTCTTTCAGCAGCGCAGGGGCGATGGTCAGGCGGTCGCAGCCGGCCAGTTCGATGATTTCACCGACGTTACGGAAGCTGGCGCCCATCACCACGGTGTTGTAACCGTGCTGTTTGTAGTACTGATAAATTTCGGTCACGGAGATCACGCCCGGATCTTCGTGCGGGGCGAACTCTTTCTTGTCGCCGTTGGCTTTGTACCAGTCGAGGATACGGCCAACGAACGGCGAAATCAGGTAAACGCCGGCTTCGGCGCAGGCGCGAGCCTGAGCGAAGGAGAACAGCAGCGTCAGGTTACAGTTGATGCCCTCTTTCTCCAGCTGCTCCGCGGCGCGGATGCCCTGCCAGGTCGAGGCCAGTTTGATCAGAATGCGATCGTTGCTGATGCCGGCTTCGTTGTAAAGCTTGATCAGGCGCTTGGCCTTGGCCACGCTGGCGACGGTGTCATAAGACAGACGCGCATCCACTTCAGTGGAGATGCGGCCCGGAACCAATTTGAGGATTTCCAGACCGATGTTGACCGCCAGCTTGTCGGCGGCGTCGGCGATCTGCTGCTCGCGATCGCTGCTCTGGCCACGCGCCCAGGCGATGGCTTCGTCAATCAGTTTGCGGTATTCAGGAATTTGGGCTGCATTGAGGATCAGCGAAGGGTTGGTTGTGGCGTCCTGCGGTTGATACAGCTTCATTGCCGCGATATCACCCGTATCTGCAACCACCGTGGTCAGCTGGCGCAGGGAAGTTAATTTGTCGGTCATGTTGGCATTATCTCATCGTTTGTGCATGAACTTTTGGCATTGTTCAACCATGCCCTACCCTGATAATAACATGCGCCAAGCCCGGTGCAAGGCTGGAAAACCGCGGCGCGCAAGCATCTGTTTTATCCTTGGGCGAGCAACCGTTTACGCCAATATCTTTCGCCATAACCGAGCGGATGGAAAGGCAATAACGTGCTATTGTCCGAATAAATTATGTTAAATTCGAAAAAATTGATGCAATTCGTCCGCCAATCTGCGAAAAATCTTAATCGACTGACGCCGGACCGATTCCAGCTAAGCTCTTGTAAAAAATAGGCCAATGTTTTTCACCTGCGGTGGATGCTGCAAGGTGCGCATTAAATTTCGATAAGAGGAGGGATCCCTTGACGGACCTGATGAACTTTATAAACAATATTTTGTGGGGGTCGGTGCTGATTTATCTGCTGCTTGGCACTGGCGTCTACTTCACGTTGCGCACCCGCTTTATCCAGCTCCGCCACTTCAGCCACATGTTCTCGGTGTTGAAAAACAGCAATAAAAGCGACAGCGCCGGCATCTCCTCTTTCCAGGCGCTGTGCACCACGCTGGCGGCACGCGTCGGCACCGGCAACCTGACCGGCGTCGCCATCGCCCTGACCGCCGGCGGCCCCGGCGCCATCTTTTGGATGTGGGTGGTGGCGTTTATCGGCATGGCCACCTCCTTTGTGGAAAGCTCGCTGGCTCAGCTCTACAAAACCAAAGACGATAACGGCAACTACCGCGGCGGCCCGGCCTACTACATGGAAAAGGGCCTCGGCATGCGCTGGATGGGCGTACTGTTCTCGATCTTCCTGATCATCGCTTTCGGTCTGGTGTTCAACGCCGTACAAGCCAACTCTATCGCTCAGGCCTCCGCCGTCGCCTTCCATTTACAGCCGCTGCACGTCGGCATCGGCCTGGTGTTATTGAGCGGCGTGGTAATCTTCGGCGGCATTCGCTCCATTGCCAAAGTGGCCGAACTGGTGGTGCCACTGATGGCCGGCGCCTACCTGTTGCTGGCCCTCTGGGTGATTGGCCATAACATCGAACATATGCCGGCGATCCTGGCGCTGATTTTCAAAAGCGCCTTCGGCCTGCAGGAAGCCGCGGCCGGCGCCGTCGGTTACGGCATCTCCCAGGCGATGACCCAGGGCGTACAGCGCGGCCTGTTCTCCAACGAAGCCGGTATGGGTTCGGCGCCCAACGCGGCGGCGTCCGCTTCCCCTTATCCTCCACATCCGGCTTCGCAAGGCTACGTGCAAATGCTCGGGGTATTTATCGATACCATCGTCATCTGCAGCGCCACCGCGGCGATCATCCTCTCCTCCGGCATTCTCGATCAGCCGACCGACAGCATCAGCGGCATCGATCTGACCCAGCGCGCGCTGTCGACCGCCGTCGGCAGCTGGGGAACACCGTTCGTCGCCATCGCCATCTTTTTCTTCGCCTTTACCTCGATCATCGCCAACTACGCCTATGCCGAGAGCAATCTGGTGTTCCTCGAGCACAACCATCCAGGCGGTCTGATCATTTTCCGCTGCGTGGCGTTGGGCATGGTGATGTTCGGCGCGCTGGCGGAGCTGCCGCTGGTGTGGAAAATGGCGGATACCTCCATGGCGCTGATGGCGATCACCAACCTGACGGCAATCCTGCTGCTGTCACGGGTGGCGCTGAAGCTGGCCGACGATTACCATCGCCAGCGCCGCTTGGGCAAGCTGCCAACCTTCGACGCCAACCGTTATCCGGAGCTGAAGTCGCAGCTGGAGCCGGGCGTGTGGGATGGTAATCAACCGCCGCGCTGAGTTTTCCGGGGCGCGTACGAGACGCGCCCCCACCTATTGGACCGATTGCCCCTTTTTCCCGCGCTTTTTGCTACAGTATCCGCACTTGGATAAACAGGATCTGGCCATGCTCGTTATTATTTCCCCTGCAAAAACTCTCGATTACGAAAGCCCGCTGGCGACAGAACGTTTCACCCAGCCCGAACTGCTGGACAAGTCCCAGCGGCTTATCAAAATTTGCCGCGAGCTGACGCCGGCGCAAATCGCCAGCCTGATGAGCATCAGCGACAAGCTGGCCGGGCTGAACGCCGCGCGCTTTAGCGAGTGGCAGCCGAAATTTACCCCAGACAATGCCCGTCAGGCGCTGCTGGCGTTCAAGGGCGACGTTTACACCGGCCTGCAGGCGCAGGATTTCAACGAGGCCGACTTCGACTTTGCCCAGCAGCATCTGCGTATGCTGTCCGGCCTGTATGGCGTGCTTCGCCCGCTCGATCTGATGATGCCGTACCGACTGGAGATGGGCATCAAGCTGGAAAACCCGAAAGGCAAAGACCTGTACAGCTTCTGGGGCGATCAGATCACCCAGAAACTCAACGAAGCGCTGGAGCAGCAGGGCGACGACGTGGTGGTCAACCTGGCGTCCGACGAGTATTTCAAGGCGGTGAAGCCGGCCAAACTGCACGGCACGCTGATCAAACCGGTCTTCCTCGACGAGAAGAACGGCAAGTACAAGGTCATCAGCTTCTACGCCAAGAAAGCGCGCGGGTTGATGAGCCGCTTTATCATCAAGAACCGCCTGACGCGCAGCGAGCAGCTGGTGGACTTTAATCTGGAAGGCTACGCCTTCGACGAAGCCGCCTCACAGGGTAATGAACTGGTGTTCAAACGCCCGGAGCAGGCATAAAAAAAGCCGTCGCAAGACGGCTTTTCACATTTCAGCCTGCCGAAATTCAGGTCGGCAGTCCCATCAGGAACTTGCGCAGCTCGCCAAAATTGGCCGGCAGCGTGTGCGACAGCAACGGCAGATCGGCCCGCAGCGCCAGCGCTTTCGGCAACGGCAGTTCCTGGCCGAGGATCGCTTCTACGCTCTCTTTAAACTTGGCCGGATGCGCGGTGCCGAGAAACAGACCGAACTCCCCTTCCTGCAGCTGATCGCGCAGCGCGCGATAGGCAATGGCCGCGTGCGGTTCGGAGATATAGCCCAGCTCGGCCAGTTCACGCATCGTTTCCTTGGTGGTCTCATCGCTGACCGCCGCGTGGCCCAGCTCTTTCAGCTGCCAGACCTTACGACGGAACAGCTCTTCCACGCGCGGCCAGTTGTTTGGCTGGCTGACGTCCATGGCGTTGGACAGCGTCGCGACTGTGGCGTGCGGCTGCCACTGGCCGCTGGTCAGGAAGCGCGGCACGGTGTCGTTGGCGTTGGTCGCGGCGATAAAGCGCTTCACCGGCAGACCCAACGACTTGGCCAGCAGCCCGGCGGTCAGATCGCCGAAGTTGCCGCTCGGCACCGAAATCACCAGTTGATTGCGCGCTTCCTGCGGCAGCTGCGCCACCGCTTCGAAGTAGTAGCAGATCTGCGCCAGCAAGCGGCTGATGTTGATCGAGTTGGCCGAGTTCAGGTGCAACGCGTCTTTCAATTCTTGATCGTCGAACGCCTGCTTCACCAGCGCCTGGCAAGCATCGAAGTCGCCGTCGATCGCCACGGTGTGAATGTTGCCGCCCAGGGTGCAGAACAGCTTTTCCTGCAGCGGGCTGATTTTGCCCTGCGGGTAGAGGATCACCACCCGCACGTTCTTCAAACCGTAGAAGGCGTGCGCCACGGCGGCGCCGGTGTCGCCGGAGGTAGCGGTCAAAATGGTCACCGGCTGATCGCCGGCCACTTCCGCCAGCATCTGCGCCATAAAGCGGCCGCCGAAGTCTTTGAACGCCAGCGTCGGGCCGTGGAACAGCTCCAGGCAGGAGACATCTTCCGTCACTTTCGCCACCGGCGCCGGAAACTCAAAGGCAGCCTGCACGCGTTTCTTCAGCGCCGCTTCCGGCACCTCTTCGCCGATAAAGGCCGACAGAATACGGCTGCTGCGGGTGACAAAATCCTGCTCCAGCAGTTGGTCGATCTCGGTCAGTTCAAACTCCGGCAGCTCCAGCGGGAAGAACAGCCCCTGCTGCTTGCCCAGGCCTTGTTTGATCGCCTGCGCAAAGCTGACCTGCTCGTTGTGATCCTTAAGGTTGTACAGTTTCATGCGTTATCCCAGTAGTCGAGCGCCTGCGGTATCCAGACGGCAAATATGAACAAAACCTTCGTCGTTTTGCAGATAGTGTTGTTGCAGCCAGGCGGCCATGCGTTGCGCGGTGGCGCCGTCGTTACAGACGGCGAACAGCGTTGGGCCGGAGCCGGAGATGCCGCAGGCCAACGCGCCGATCTCCTGCGCCGCCTTGCGCGCTTGCGCGAAGCCCGGCAACAGGCGGGTGCGGTACGGTTCGGCGATCACGTCCTGCATCAATTTGGCGGCCAGCTGCGGCTGCCGGGTGTGACAGGCGTGAATAAAGCCGGCCAGGTAACGACCGTGGCTGATGCAATCCTGACGGCGGTATTGCGCGGGTAAAATGGCGCGCGCTTCGGCGGTCGAAACCTTGATGCCTGGATAAGCCATGACCCACAGCCAATCGTCGAAGCACGGCACCTCTTGGCTGATGATGCCTTCTTCTTCCAGCATCAGCTGCAGGCCGCCCAGATAGCACGGCGCCACGTTATCGTAATGCACGCTGCCGGAAATGCGCCCTTCCAGCTCGCCCATCAAGCCGAGCAGCGTCATCTTATCCAGCGGGCGATCGCAGAATTCGTTCATCGCCATCAACCCGGCGACCACCGAACAGGCGCTGGAGCCCAGCCCCGATCCGATCGGCATGTTCTTTTCCAACCGCATCGCCACCGGCACTTCGCGGCCGATCTCCTGGCAGAAGCGCTCCCAGCATTGATACACGATGTTCTCTTTCGGCTCGGCAGGCAGCTTGCTGACGAAGCGCCCGGCATTGTGCAAACTGAACGTTTCGGCGGCCTCTACGCTGACGCAGTCGCCCAGCAGCGTGCCGTCGATCGGCGAAACCGCCGCGCCCAACACATCGAAACCGACGCTGACGTTACCGATCGAGGCCGGTGCATACACCTTAACCATATTAAACTCCCAACTTCCATGACAGTGTGCGCAGCAGATCGGCGAACACGCCTGCTGCGGTCACATCGTTACCGGCGCCGTAGCCGCGCAGCACCAGCGGCAGCGGCTGATAGTAGCGGCTGTAGAAGGCCAGCGCGTTCTCGCCGTTCTTCACTTTATACAACGGATCGTTGCCGTCCACCGCCTCGATGCGCACCTTGCAACGCCCTTCGTCGATCAGGCCGACATAGCGCAGCACCTTGCCTTGCTCGGCGGCGTTGGCCACGTTGCGTGCGAACTCTTTATCCAGCTCCGGCAACCGCGCCAGGAAATCGTCCACGTCGCCCGACGCATCGAAGGACGGCGGCAGCACCGGTTCGACCTCGATATCGCTCAGCTCCAGCTTGTAACCGGCCTCGCGCGCCAGGATCAGCAGCTTGCGCGCCACGTCCATACCGGACAGATCGTCGCGCGGATCCGGCTCGGTGTAGCCGTTGGCTCGGGCCTGCAGGGTCGCCGCCGACAGCGATAGCCCTTCATCCAGCTTGCCGAAGATAAAGGACAGCGAACCGGACAGGATGCCGGAGAAGCGCACCAGCTCATCGCCGGCGTTCAGCAGGTTTTGCAGGTTCTCAATCACCGGCAAACCGGCGCCGACGTTGGTGTCGTAGAGGAACTTGCGGTGCGAACCGGCGGCGGCTGCGCGCAGTTGCTGATAATAGTTCATCGACGAGGTGTTGGCCTTTTTGTTCGGCGTCACCACGTGGAAGCCGTCCGCCAGGAAGTCCACATACTGATCGGCCACCGCCTGACTGGAGGTACAGTCGACGATCACCGGGTTCAGCAGGTGATACTCCTTCACCAGCCGGATCAGGCGGCCGAGATTGAACGGCTCCTGCGCGCCGGCCAGCTCGTCGCGCCAGCTGTCCAGCGCGATGCCGTGCACGTTGGTCAGCATCACGCGCGAGTTGGCGATGCCGCACACCCGCAGGTCAATATGCTTTTGCTTCAGCCACGGCTGCTGGCGGTAGATCTGCTCGATCAGCGCCCCGCCGACGCCACCGACGCCGATGACGAACACTTCGATCACCTGATCGGTGTTGAACAGCATCTGGTGGCTGACGCGCACGCCGGTGGTGGCGGAGTCATTGCTGACCACCACCGAAATGGAACGTTCGGAAGAGCCTTGGGCGATGGCGACGATATTGATATTGGCGCGCGCCAGCGCGGAGAAGAAGCGCGCGGAGATGCCACGCAGGGTGCGCATACCGTCGCCGACCACCGAAATGATCGCCAGGCGTTCCATCACGTCCAGCGGATCCAGCACACCGTCTTTCAGTTCCAGATAGAATTCCTCCTCCAGCGCGCGGCGGGCGCGCTGCAGTTCGCCCTGCGGCACGCAGAAGCTGATGCTGTATTCGGAAGAGGATTGGGTGATCAGCACCACCGAAATGCCGGCGCGCGACATCACGGCAAACACCCGCGCAGCCATGCCGACCATGCCTTTCATGCCCGGGCCGGAGACGTTGATCATCGCCATATTGTTCAGGTTGGTAATGCCTTTCACCGGCATCGCGTCATCGGTGCTGTCTTTGCCAATCAGCGTGCCGGGGGCCTGCGGGTTGGAGGTGTTTTTAATCAGACAAGGGATTTGGAACTGGGCAATCGGCGTGATGGTGCGAGGGTGCAGAACTTTGGCGCCGAAATAGGAGAGCTCCATCGCCTCCTGATACGACATCGATTTCAGCAGCCTGGCGTCCGGCACGGTGCGTGGATCGCAGGTATACACGCCGTCGACGTCGGTCCAGATTTCGCAACAGTCGGCGCGCAGGCAGGCGGCCAGCACCGCGGCGGAATAGTCGGAACCGTTACGGCCCAGCACCACCAGCTCGCCCTTATCGTTACCGGCGGTGAAGCCGGCCATCAGCACGATGTGATCGGCCGGGATCGCCGCCGCAGCGATGCGCAGCGTGGACTCGGCGATGTCCACGGTGGACTCCAGATAGTGGCCTTGCGCCAGCAGTTTCTCCACCGGGTTGATCACCGTGACCGGATAACCCTTGGCGCGGAACACCCCTTCCATGATGGCAATGGAAAGCTTTTCACCGCGACAGATGATCGCCGCATTCACGCTGTCCGGGCACTGCCCCAGCAGCGAGACGCCGTGCAGCACCTGCTTGAGCTGAGCAAACTCCTGATCGACCACGCCTTTCAGGCGATCGTATTCAAAGCCCGGCAGCGCCTGCGCCAAACCGCTCAGCAGATCGGCAAAGATCCGCTCGGCGTCGCTGATATTCGGCAGAATGTCCTGGCCCGCCACCGTTTTGTCGATCATCGCCACCAGATGGTTGGTGATCTTGGCGGGGGCGGACAAGACCGTGGCCACCTGTCCCTGACGCGCGTTACTCTCCATGATGTCGGCGACGCGCAGAAAACGTTCCGCATTCGCTACCGAGGTTCCGCCAAATTTCAGCACTCGCATGTGTGATCTCTCCGAATTTAAGCCGAAAAAAAAGCCCGCACTGATTAGGTGCGGGCTTTTTTCTGTGTTTCCTGTGCGCGTCAGCCCGCCCCGTTACCTGTGGTATCGGTGGTGGTAATAATTGTGGTTTTCAGGCTGATGTTGCGCATGTTGTCTGTCTGTCTCATGAAATACTCTGTCCCCTCTATTGGTTAAAGCAATCGCTATCCCAAGTCAAACTATTTCTTTTTTTTGCTTATTTTCCGCTCAGCGGCGACATTGCGCGATACCGGAGGTGAAAAGCAAAATGACAGAACAAAAAAACAACCTAAAGCCGGTTTAATAGTGGATCACACTAGGTAACCGCCTGATGAAGCCGCTATCACTTGGCGAGTTTTTTTTCGATGTCGTGCAGCAGCGTATGCAGCATTGCCGTATCTCGCTGTTGCAGCACGCCGAGCCGCTGGTGCAGCCAGTCGCGCAATTTTTGGTCATCGCCGACATCCAATGCGTTCAACAAGGCATCGGCACGCTGGCGCAACGCCTTGAGCTGCCCTTCCGACGCCGCCGTATCCTGCGGCGTGCTGACGCCCATCAGGCTCGCCAGCTGATAGCAGTACACCATCACCGCCTGCCCCAGATTAAGCGACGGATAGTCCGCCTGCATCGGCACGCCGGTCAGCAAATCCGCCAGCGCCAGCTCTTCATTGGTCAGGCCGGAATCTTCGCGGCCGAATACCAGCGCGGCCTGGCCGACCCACTGCCGGCGCTCGCTCAGTTGGGCCAACAGCTCAGGCGGCGTGCAGTAGTAATGAAAACGCGCGCGGCTGCGGGCGGTGGTGGCGACGGTGAAATCCACATCCGCCAGCGCCTGTTCCAGCGTGGCGAACGTTTGCACGCCGTCGAGGATCTCGCCGGCCCCGTGCGCCACCCAACGCGCCGCCGGCTGCAAGTGCGCCTCGCTGTCGACGATGCGCAACGAAGCGAAACCCATGGTTTTCATCGCACGCGCTGCCGCGCCGACGTTTTCCGGCCGCGCCGGAGCCACTAAAACAATATGAAGCTGCATCACTCTTCCACCGAAGGCGGGCCTGTGCTTTTGACGATGTCGCAGCGCCCGCTTATATTTACAATTGCGTAACAATAAACGTGTTAATAGCAACAAACAAGATTAAACGGCTCGTTGAGCTAATAAACCCGTCGTAATAGTCATTATTCGTGCTTATGTTTTACTGCATTTATTTATCAATGAGTTAAAACAAGGCGATGATCAATAAGCGAATAATTGTATCCCATCGGGCCGGATAATGCTGAATCGTTCACAGAATTTGAGGTTCTGTGACTTAAACTGGCATTTCTGTAAGTGTTTTTCACAAATCTGTTAACGTGCTACAATTGAATTTGATATATGTCAACAAAGCGTAGTTTTGTTGGGTGATGAATTCGGCACGCGCTGTTATATTGCTGTTAATGGGGTTAGGATATGCGCCGATTTGGCACCCCAAGGGGTTGTAGGGAACAGCATCCCCACCAGGCTAGCGATCTTGTTGACATGAGATGGAAAGTGCATCAAGAACGAGTTTACGTACTTTAGTCATTTGCTGAGAGGGAACGTGGCGCTATCTCTGCCCTCCTCTAAGAAAACAAAGACTTCTGTACTTCCGATTTTCTATTTTGTTGGCAATTTTAGGTAGCAAATATGCAGACCCCGCACATTCTGATTGTCGAAGACGAGTTAGTCACTCGTAACACCCTGAAGAGCATTTTCGAGGCGGAAGGCTACATTGTTCATGAAGCCAATGATGGTGCAGAGATGCACAATATCCTGTCTGAAAATGATATCAATCTGGTCATTATGGACATCAACCTGCCAGGCAAAAATGGCCTGCTGTTGGCGCGCGAACTGCGCGAACAAGCCAGCGTCGCCTTGATGTTCCTGACCGGCCGCGATAACGAAGTGGACAAAATCCTCGGCCTGGAAATCGGTGCCGACGATTACATCACCAAGCCGTTCAATCCGCGTGAGCTGACCATCCGTGCGCGCAACCTGCTGTCGCGCACCATGAATCTGGGCAGCCTCGGCGAAGAGCGTCGCCTGGTCGAAAGCTACAAATTCAACGGTTGGGAGCTGGACATCAATAGCCGCTCGCTGATCAGCCCGGCCGGCGAACAGTACAAGCTGCCGCGCAGCGAATTCCGCGCCATGCTGCACTTCTGCGAAAACCCGGGCAAGATCCAGTCCCGCGGCGAGCTGCTGAAGAAAATGACCGGCCGCGAGCTGAAGCCGCATGACCGTACCGTGGACGTCACCATCCGTCGCATTCGCAAACACTTCGAATCGACGCCGGACACGCCGGAAATCATCGCCACCATTCACGGCGAAGGCTACCGTTTCTGCGGCGATCTGGAAGAGTAATTCCGGCCTGCCGTCATGAAAACGGGGTTCAGCATGCTGAACCCCGTTTTTTTTATTTCGCCTCGGCCCACGGCATGATCGGCACCGCGCTCAGCGCGTTCTTCGGCGAACCGTCGATCACCTTGTCGGAGTAGCTCAGGTAAATCAGCGAATTGCGCTTGGCGTCGTAGAAGCGCACCACCTGCAGCTTCTTGAATACCAGCGAGGTGCGTTTCTGGAACACCACATCGCCTTCCGCCTTGCCGTTTTTGATCTTGTCGCTCAGCTCGATAGGCCCCACCTGCTGGCAGGAAATGGCCGCGTCGGCGGTGTCTTCCGCCAACCCCAGGCCGCCTTTGATGCCGCCGGTTTTGGCACGGCTGATATAACAAGTTACATTTTTAACATCCGGATCGTCGAACGCTTCCACCACGATTTTGTGGTCCGGTCCCAACAATTTAAACACCGTATCAACGGAGCCCACCTGCTCCGCCTGTGCGCTGCCAACGGTTGCGCAAACCAAACCGAATAAAAATATCCAGCCTTTTTTCATTTACTTAACTCCGATATAACCTTGCCGTAAAAATAGCTTCGGCGATCGCCATTGTTTAAGTCTAAGCTCACGGAATCGGTTTGTTACGGGTCCGCACCGTCCGTTTTAGCACAGAGCGTGACAAAAATCTTTGAGAGTCGCGGAGTAAAAAAATTGCTATGATGCGGCGTCGTTATTTCTTTGCGCCCACTAAGGTGTACCCCAATCCAACTCTGGCGCGGCATGCGCAGCAGAGGCAAAGAGTGCAACGCATAATGGCTCATGGATCGGTCTGATAGCGCAGCACCAGCGTGACGAATCAACAGTTCGGGTTCCTACCCCCAAGCTTTACGAGGAAGATCTATGGATCAAGCCGGTATCATTCGTGATCTGCTTAGCTGGCTGGAAAGCCATTTGGACCAACCCTTGTCGCTGGATAACGTGGCGGCCAAGGCCGGCTACTCCAAATGGCATCTGCAACGGATGTTCAAAGATATTACCGGTAACGCCATCGGTGCTTACATCCGGGCAAGGAGGCTGTCCAAAGCCGCCGTCGCGCTGCGCCTGACCAGCCGGCCGATTTTGGATATCGCCCTGCAATATCGTTTCGACTCGCAGCAGACCTTCACCCGCGCCTTCAAAAAACAGTTTGCGCAAACGCCGGCGCTGTACCGCCGCGCCGAAGACTGGAACGCGTTCGGCATCTGTCCGCCGATCCGCCTGGGGGCCTTCACCCTGCCGCAGCCGGAGTTCGTCTCGTTGCCGGATAAGCATCTGGTCGGCCTGACCCAAAGTTATTCCTGTACGCTGGAACAGATCACCACCGTGCGCACCGAACTGCGCTCGCAGTTCTGGCGCCAGTTCCTCGGTGACGTCGATACCCTGCCGCCGGTGCTGTACGGGCTGCACCACTCGCGCCCGAGCCAGGAGAAGGACGACGAACAGGAAGTGCTGTACACCACGGCGCTGGAGCCGGATCAGGTGCCTGACAAAGTACAAGAAGGCCAGCCGCTGGTGCTGCCGGGCGGTGAATTTGCGATGTTCAGCTATGAAGGGCCCACCGAGGGGCTGCAAGACTTCATCCTGACCGTGTACGGCACCTGCCTGCCGGCGCTCCAGTTGACGCGCCGCAAGGGGCACGATATCGAGCGCTTCTACCCGAAAGGCGAGCGCCGTCCGCATCAGGCGCCTGTCGAGATCAAGTGCGATTACCTGATCCCGATTCGACGTTAACGCTGCAGTTCGTCCAACGCGGGCATGTCCAGGTGCGTGACATCGCCCGCGGTTTCCACGATCCAGCCGGAAGCCAGCCACGGGCTCTGCTGGTGATCGACGCGCGACAGTGAACAGTTGCGCAAGCGCAAGCGGCGTTCCGCATAAGCCGGCAGCCCGAGCACCGTACTGATCAAACACCCTAACGCAATGCCATGACTGACGAGCAGCGGCTTGCTGCCTTCCGGCAGCATCAGGCAGCTCTCCAGCGCGGCGCGCATGCGCTCGCCCAGCTCCTCCATGGATTCGCCTTGAGGGATACGGCCGTCAGGAGTACCATCGACCATCTGTTTGCGCCACTGCTCTTCCTGCGGCGTCAAACTGTCGATCAGGCGTTCTTCCAGAACCCCCATGTGCAGCTCACGCAAACGCGGATCGCAAATCACTTCGCAGCCACAGGCTTCGGCGATGATCTGCGCGGTGCGGCGCGTGCGCCCCAGATCGCTGGTAATGATGTGCGTAATGCCTTCTTTTCCGACGCGTCTGGCGACCAGACGGGCCTGGTGTTCACCCATGGCGGTTAACGGGCTGTCGGACTGACCCTGGATGCGGCGAGCCGCGTTCCATTCCGTTTCGCCATGGCGAACGAGGTATACCTGTAACATTTTTGTTTTCCGTTATACTGCGTGAAATTTGCGTTTATCCCCGGCCCGGCGGCACCTTGGCCGCTGCCCGGCGTATCGGCCAGAAGGATATCAAACCCGTTATGTACCATGTTGTCGCTGCAACTACCAACCCGGCAAAGATCAAGGCTATTCAACTGGCCTTCGATGACGTCTTTGGCGCGGGCCAATATCGCATTGAACCCGTCGACGTCGCCAGCGGCGTCTCGCTGCAGCCGATAGGCAATCACGAAACCCGCACCGGCTCGCGTCAACGCGTCATGGAAGCACGCCAGGTCAGGCCCGAGGCCGATTTTTGGGTCGGCGTGGAAGCCGGGATTGAGGAGAATATGACCTTTGCCTGGATGACCATCGAGAACCCGTACATCCGTGGCGAATCCCGCTCAGCGAGCCTGATGCTGCCGGAAGTCATCTTACAAGGTATTCGTGACGGCCGCGAATTAGGCTGCGAAATGGCGGCGATCACCGGCAATGCCGAAGTGAAACGCCAGGGCGGCGCCATCGGCGTCTTCACCGACGGCCGGTTGAGCCGCACCAGCGTTTATCATCAGGCGCTGCTGCTGGCGCTGGTGCCGTTCCACAACGCCATCTATCAGCAATAACCCCGAGCCTGTTAGGGCGCGTCGTGCAGCAACTGCTGCTCAAGCCACTGTTTCAGCGCGGGTGAAGCCGCTTTCAGGCTGTTCGAACCGCGGGTGATGGTGGCAATCCCCGCGCCCAGTTCATTTTTCAGCTCACGCTGGCTCATCTCGCCACGCATCAGTTCCTGAATGATCCGCACCCGGGTGCCCAGCGCAGTGCGCTCATCCGGCGTCAGCATCAACTGCAGCAGCGGTTGATGCAGTTCTTGCGCAAACGAATTCTGCAGCAGCGCGACGAAGCGCAGCCAATCCTCATTGCCTTGTTCTGAAAGAGCGGGGTCGTTTAACGATAATTGCGTCATGGCAGCCACCATACTATTTAACTAGTACAGCAGCATACCATAGGGCCGTCAAAATCAATAACGTCTCTGCCACTCGGCGTCGGTCAGCACCTTGGCCGGTCGGTGCGTCAGATAGCGATAAAACGCGTCATAGGCCAGCACGTTCTTGACGTAGCCGCGGGTTTCCGAGAACGGAATGCTTTCGATGAACGCCACCGGATCGATCCGCCCTGCGCTGTTGCCCAGCCAGGTGTTCACCCGCGACGGGCCGGCGTTATAGGCGGCGCTCGACAGGATGCGGTTGCGGCCGAACTGCTGATAGACCGACTCAAGATAACTGGTGCCGATAGTGATGTTGGTCTGCGGATCGAACAGCTGGCTCGGGCCGACGTAACCGGGAATGTTGAACATCTGCACCGTATGCTGCGCGGTGCGCGGCATTACCTGCATCAGGCCGGCAGCGCCAACCGGCGACTGCGCCTTCGGATTCCAGGCACTCTCCTGACGCGCTATCGCCATCGCGTAGCTGCTGGTGATCCCCTTGTCATCGGTGGCGCGGCGGAACTCCTGTGGCCAGGCGACAGGGAAACGCTCTTCCAGGTGATCCCACAGCTTGCCGACGATGGTCGCCTGCACGCTCAGATCGGCCCATTTTTGCTCAAAGGCGTAACGCGCCAGCGCCTCTTGTTCAGGCCGGCTGCGGCTGGCGACATAGGACCCCCACTCGCTGCGGGCCAGATTGTCCATATTCCAGTACATCAGCTCGCGCACCCGGGCAATTTCCGGCCCGTCGGTCAGCGACGCGCGCGGCTTGGCCGCCACCGCCACCATCACCGGATAAGTGGCGTTCAGCTTCTGCGCCGCCACCATCGGATAGAAACCGCGTTCAGTCATCAGGTTGCGCAATATCTCCTCGCCTTCGGCGCGTTTGCCTTCGTCCATCAGTTGACTGGCACGCCAATAGCGCCACTCGTCCTTGTTGCGCGACTCCTCCGGCAGGCGGGCCAGCCAGGTCGCGACGCCCTGCCGATCGCCATTGCCCAGCGCCATGCGTACCCGGCGCTCCAGCAGCGACGGCGAACGGCTGCGCAGGATCACCTGATCGCGCCACTGCGCCTGTTCAAAGGTGGCATCGCTGCCCATCAGACGCCAGGCTACCGCCTCCTCCAGCCCCAATCGCTCGTCGTCGCTCATTTTCTGCAGCCGCGCGAGCGTCGGGATCATCGCCCGCGCGTTTTCCACATCCTGCCGCGCCAGGCGCTCAAAGGCGATGCCGGTGGCGGCACGGGTAAAGTCGGTCGGCCCCACGCTGCGGGCAAAGGCTTCCACGGTGGTCGGATCGTTTTGCAAGCGCACCAGAGCGTTGCCCATGGTTTGGTAGTCGGCCGGCAGTTGGCTGTAGAGGTTGCTGACCAGCGAACTGTTGCCCTCTTTCAACGCCAGCTTCATACGCGCCAGAATATCCAGCGGCGTCTGCTTGCCAGCGCCGCGCCAGACGCTGAACAACCGATCGCAAGCGCCCGGCAGCGTTTTGCCGTTCAGCCACAGCTCGTCGGCGCCGCTCCAGGCCGCCTGCTGATCGCCGGTGGCCCACTTGGCGTAGTAATAATTGCAGCGCGCCGCCACCGGTTTGGGCGGCTGCGGGCTGAAGGCCAATAGGGTGCGCCAGTCTTCGCGCCGCGCCAGCTCATTGACGAAGCGCGGCGCCAGTGATTTCGCCGGCGGCAGCGTCGGGTTGCGTTTGATAAAGTCGTTTACCTCAGAGAACCCCGCCTGGCTCAGATCCTGAGTCAGCTCGCGGTATTCCAGGTAAGGATAAAGCGGGTAATCGCGCAGCGTCGGCATCAGCTGCGCCACCACGTCCATCTGATTGCCGTCCCACGCCTGCTTGATCTGCTGGTAGCGCTGACGTTGCGCATCCAGAGAATCCGCCAGCGCCGCGCCGGAAAACGCCGTCAGGCACAGCCCCATCGCCAACAGCCGTCGCTTGTCCACCTTGACCATCCTCGCTCTTTCCTCACTGATTGTGCCGCAGGAGCCGCCCGGCCCCCGGTGACCACGGCGCTTCGGCGCCGCGGGACAAAATAAAGCCGGACGCATGGCCCGGACGCAGGTATCTACCATAGACAGCGCGATCGCTTATCCATTCAATACTGTAGAAGAAGAAGTGTATCGCCATGACGGGAGCCAGGTAAAAAACGTTTACTTTGGCTGACAAATCAGGCCGACGGGATATTTCCAGCCACCGGATTTTTATTAGCCGCACCGGCGTTTATTGGAGAAGTAAAAGACATTTTAATTATTAGCTATCACATTATTGCATTTGTGAGATGGCGCCACCATTGCGCAAATCGCCTGACAGCTGGCCAAACGCGCCAACTTTGCAGAAAAGCGGTGGCAAACCCGGTAAGGCATTTTTATACTATCAAAAATAAGTAGGATAATTCCGAGAAAACAGCACATAAAGCGCCCAACGAAGACATCTTATAATACAATCCGCGCCAATTATGGGTTAGATAGTGTTCATTAGGCAGTGCGACTGACAGCTTTCAGCAAAACGATTGTCCCTTCAAGCGGGCCGGATTTTTCCTTGTCAGGCCACAGCCTGCGGGCGGTGGATCAGGCCGGAATGGCGGATGAAGATGGCGAATAATACCGCGATAGCGATGCGTTGCGCAAAAAGCCCCGTGCCGGGCTTACTTGCCGCACGCCTGAATATCGGCCGCCTGTTGCTGCTCGTTTTGTTGGCGCTGCTGACGTTGCCCGGGCCTGCGCACGCCGCCGATGATCCCTATCAAAAGCGCACGCACGCCGTGACGACCGTGGTGGTAGGCATCATCAGCTACGCCCGCTGGTCGCGTGAACCCAATCCGATCCGGCTGTGCGTGACCGCACCCACCCAGTATGCCGAAGGGCTGTTCGATCCGATCCTGCTCAGCGCCCCGCGTCCGATTAAAACCGAGCGCGTGCCGTTCGACAGCCCAAAGCTGAGTACCGGCTGTGATGTCATTTACTTAGGGAACATCACCGCCGCGCAGAGACAAAATTTCATGCAGCGCATTTCCGGCAACTCCATTCTCAGCATCAGCGAGAACGATAGCGAATGCTCCGCCGGCAGCGCATTTTGCCTGCAGATCGATGGGGATCAGGCCAGCTTCAAGGTCAATCTGGACGCTCTGGCGCGCAGCGGCGTGCGCGTCCACCCCAACGTGCTGCAGCTGGCACGCAAACAGGCGCCACCGCTATGAAGCTGTTGCGTAGAAACCGCTCCGGCAATGCGCGTCCGACGCTGGGCCGAGTGCTGCAGCGAGTACATCTCGGGCTGGCGCTGATCGCCGTCGGCACCGCCGGCATCTTTTTGACGCTGGTGGCGCTGTTTGCGCTGCGCGCCTACGCCAACCACAACCTGCACCTGATCGCGCGCTCCATCAGTTATACCGTCGAGGCCGCCGTGGTGTTTGAAGACCGCACCGCCGCGCGCGAGGCGCTGATGCTGATCGCCTCCAACGAAGAGGTGTCGGACGCACGGATCCTCGACAACAACGGCAAGATGCTGGCCAACTGGCGCCATCCCACCGATGGGCCGCTGCACGGTATGGAGCAGATCGTCGCGCACTGGGCGCTGCCCGAACCGGTCATCCTGCCCATCACCCACGAGGGCAAACAGGTCGGCCAGGTCTGGCTGAGCGGCAACGGTGGCAGCCTGCTGCGTTTCCTGTTGCGTGGCATGGTCGGCATGATCGCCTGCCTGGTGCTCAGTACCCTGTGCGCCCTGGTGTTGTCGCGCCGCATGCTGGTCGGCATTGTCAGTTCGCTGGACGACATCGCCAACGTGGCCCATGCGGTGCGCCGCGATCGCACCTTCGGTCTGCGAGTGCCGTCGGCACCGATCGCCGAGCTGCATGAGCTCAGTAACGATTTCAATGGCTTGCTCGACGAGCTGGAGGCCTGGCAGGCCCACCTGAAGCAGGAGAACGACTCTCTGGCCCACCGGGCGACGCACGACAGCCTGACCGGCTTGCCGAATCGCGCCTTCTTCGAAGGGCGGCTGAGCCGCGCCCTGGGCGACATCGAGCCGCCGGCAAAATTGGCGGTGCTGTTTATCGACGGCGATCGCTTCAAGGAAGTGAACGACAGTTACGGCCACGCCGCAGGCGATGCGGTGCTGACCACGATTGCCGGGCGCATTCGCGCGCAGCTGCGCGAGACCGATCTGGTCGCGCGCCTGGGAGGAGACGAATTCGCCGTGCTGCTGGCGCCGGTGCACGGCACGGAAGATGTCCTGCAGATCGCTGACAACATCATCGACTGCATGACGCAACCGGTCATTTTGCCGAACGACGAGGCGGTCATTACCTCTCTGAGTATCGGTATTGCGCTGTACCCTGATCACGCGTCGACGCCTCAGGGTCTTTTGCACGAAGCTGACGATGCGATGTATCAGGCAAAGCATCGTTATAACGGAGGCTGGCGGCTGGCTATACATAAATAAGAGCCCCGGCTATAACACTTGAACTAGGGATTTTGACTATGATACAGCAACTGTTTAAAGGTCGTTTTTCACTGCTGGCGATGATGTTCGTCGCGCTGCTGACGCTCGCCGGCTGCCAGAGCAAACCGCAGGGCCTGACGCCCGAGCAGGTCGCGCTGTTGCAATCGCAGGGCTTCAAACTGACCGATAACGGCTGGGAGTTCGGCCTGTCGGATAAGGTGCTGTTCGGCAACAACATCGGCAAGCTGAACCCGGAAAGCACCGAGACGGTGCAGAAGATGGGCCGTGCGTTGCTGAGCGTCGGCATCACCAAGTTCCGCCTGGACGGCCATACCGACAACTACGGCGAAGACAGCTATAACGACCAACTCTCCCTGCGCCGCGCCGATGCGGTGGCCGATCTGCTGGCCAGCGTCGGCATTCCGCGCGCCAATATCGAAACCCGCGGCATGGGCAAACGCGATCCCGTTGCCGACAACCGCACCGCCAGCGGCCGCGCGGAAAACCGCCGCGTCGCGATCGTCGTCACGCCATAAGCCACCAATATGCGCCTTTATCGGCGCATAAACGGTTATACTTAGCGATCGCTGAGCGATGTCTGGGATCCGAGATCGAAACGGGCTACACTCATGCCGCCAGACATCCTATAAATACTGATATAGAGAGGCTTAGAGCAACGTGGCTCAATACGTCTATACCATGCACCGCGTCGGCAAGGTCGTACCGCCGAAGCGTCATATTTTGAAAAACATCTCCCTGAGCTTCTTCCCTGGGGCCAAAATCGGCGTACTGGGCCTGAATGGCGCCGGTAAGTCCACCCTGCTGCGCATCATGGCCGGTATCGATACCGATATCGAAGGGGAAGCGCGCCCGCAGCCGGGCATCAAGATCGGTTACCTGCCGCAGGAGCCGCAGCTTAACCTCGAACACACCGTGCGTGAGTCGGTGGAAGAAGCGCTGTCTGAAGTGGTCGGCGCGCTGAAACGCCTGGACGAAGTGTACGCGCTGTATGCGGAAGAAGGCGCAGACTTCGACAAGCTGGCCGCCGAACAGGGCCGCCTGGAAGAGATCATTCAGGCGCACGACGGTCACAACCTGAACACCCAGCTGGAACGCGCCGCCGATGCGCTGCGCCTGCCGGACTGGGACGCCAAAATTGCCCACCTGTCCGGGGGTGAACGCCGCCGCGTAGCGCTGTGCCGCCTGCTGCTCGAAAAGCCGGACATGCTGCTGCTGGACGAACCGACCAACCACCTGGACGCCGAGTCCGTGGCCTGGCTGGAACGCTTCCTGCACGACTTTGAAGGCACCGTGGTGGCAATCACCCACGACCGTTACTTCCTGGATAACGTGGCGGGCTGGATCCTCGAACTGGACCGCGGCGAAGGCATTCCATGGGAAGGCAACTACTCTTCCTGGCTGGAGCAGAAAGACGCGCGTCTGGCGCAGGAAGCGTCCGCCGAAGCCGCTCGCCGCAAGTCGATCGAGAAAGAGCTGGAGTGGGTACGTCAAGGCACCAAGGGCCGTCAGTCCAAAGGCAAGGCCCGTTTGGCCCGCTTCGAAGAGCTGAACAACACCGAATACCAGAAACGTAACGAAACCAACGAACTGTTCATTCCACCTGGCGCGCGCCTGGGCGATAAAGTGGTCGAAGTCAGCAACCTGCGCAAGTCCTACGGCGACCGCCTGCTGATCGACGACCTGTCGTTCTCGGTGCCGAAAGGGGCAATCGTCGGCATCATCGGCCCGAACGGCGCGGGTAAATCCACGCTGTTCCGCATGATGTCCGGTCAGGAACAGCCTGATTCCGGCAGCATCGTGCTGGGCGATACCGTCAAGCTGGCGTCCGTCGATCAGTTCCGCGACAGCATGGACGGCTCGAAAACCGTGTGGGAAGAAGTCTCCGGCGGGCAGGACATCATGCGCATCGGCAACACCGAGATGCCGAGCCGCGCCTATGTTGGCCGCTTCAACTTCAAGGGCGTCGATCAGGGCAAACGCGTAGGCGAGCTGTCCGGCGGTGAGCGTGGCCGTCTGCATCTGGCCAAGCTGCTGCAAGTTGGCGGCAACGTACTGCTGCTCGATGAACCGACCAACGACCTGGATATCGAAACCCTGCGCGCGCTGGAAAACGCCCTGCTGGAATTCCCTGGCTGCGCCATGGTGATCTCGCACGACCGTTGGTTCCTCGACCGTATCGCCACCCACATCCTGGACTACCAGGACGAGGGCAAGGTGGAATTCTTCGAAGGCAACTTCACCGAGTACGAAGAGTACAAGAAGCGTACGCTGGGTGCCGACGCGCTCGAGCCGCACCGCATCAAGTACAAGAAGATCGCCAAGTAATACCCCAGGCGCCGCATGCGGCGCCTTTTTTTATTCCCTCGCCAGCTCGCGCGCGTAGTCGTCAAACGCCGGGTGCTGCAGCACCACATCGATAAAGCAGGCCAGCGCCGGGGAATTCAGCTTGCGGCTCGGGTAGACCAGATACAGTTCGTTGCCCTCCGCGCGCCACGCCGGCAAGACTTCCACCAACAGCTTCTGCGCCACCACCTCGCGGCTGAGAAACGCCGGCAACAGCGTGATCCCCGCACCGGCGATAGCGCATTCACGCGCATACAGCAGGTTGTCGGTGGTGTGTGCCAGCGGCAGCTGCCAACGGTAGTCGTCGTCGCCGCAGCGCAGGTTCCAGGCCGTCCAGGCGCGGTGGGCAATGCAGCGATGCTGTTGCAGCTGCTGCGGATGTTCGATCGGCGGGTGCTGCGCCAGGTAGGACGGCGCCGCCAACAGATAGCGCGGCGCATACCCGAGGCGGCGGCCGATCAGCGAAGAATCCTGCGGCTTGCCGGTGCGCAACGCGGCGTCGAAACCTTCCTGTACCAGATCCACCATGGCATCGGACACCGACACCTCCAGCGAAACGTCCGGATACTGGCGCTGAAAATCCGCCGCCAGCCGCGCCACCAGGGTCGCCCCCAGCCCGGCGGGCGTCGAGATGCGCAGGCGGCCGCTCGGGTTATCGCGCAGCCGCTGCAGCGCCAGATCGGCGCGTTCGGCGGCGGACATCATCGCCTGACAATGTTCCAAATAGCGCTCACCGGCGAAGGTCAGGTTCAGCTGGCGCGTGGTGCGGTTGAGCAAGCGCAGCCCCAGCGTCTGTTCGAGCTGGCTGATGCGCTGGCTGACGCTGGATTTCGGCAATCCCACGCGCTGTGCGGCGGCGGTGAAGCTGCCGCACTCCGCCACCAGCGCGAACAGCGCCATGTCCTGCAGCCGTTTGAATTCCATTGTTCACCTTAAACGAACACTCAGTTAGATATTGTCCATCTTATCACCCCACTGCCGCGGGTCTACACTGGGAGCATCATTTGAAAGGAGTACAATCATGTCGATAAAAGCCATTGCCGTAGACCCGCAGAACCCCGCCGGTTTCATCGAAATTTCACCGGAGATGCCGGTTCCCGGCCAGTACGATCTGCTGGTGGAGGTGAAAGCGGTGTCGGTCAACCCGGTGGACACCAAAGTGCACGCCGGCCTGCAGAAAAGCGGCCTGCAGCAGCCGCGCATTCTCGGCTGGGACGCCAGCGGCGTGGTGCTGGAAGTGGGCAGCGGCGTCAGCGGCTTCAAACCCGGCGATGAAGTATGGTACGCCGGCGACATCACCCGCCCCGGCAGCAACAGCAGCCACCAATTGATCGACTCGCGCATCGCCGCGCACAAACCGCGCAGCCTGAACTGGGCCGAATCCGCCGCCATGCCGCTCACCGCCCTCACCGCCTGGGAGGCGCTGTTCGAACATCTGAACATTCAGGATGCGCCGGAGCACAAGACGCTGCTGATCATCGGCGGCGCCGGCGGGGTCGGCTCGCTGGCCATTCCGCTGGCCGCCTTGCGCAGCAAGGTGAAAGTGATCGCCACCGCCTCAAGACCGGAATCCGCCGCCTGGTGCCGTGAACGCGGCGCCGACCTGGTGGTGGACTACCGCGATCTGAAAGGCAACCTGGCGCAGCACGGCATCGAGCAGGTGGATTACATCCTGTGCCTGAACGATACCGACGGCCATTGGCCGGCGATGGCCGAGCTGGTCGCGCCGCTAGGCCATATCTGCACCATCGTCGAGAACGCGCAGCCGTTGGATCAAAACGCGCTGAAGCTGAAGAGCGCCGCGCTGCACTGGGAGTTCATGTTCACCCGCAGCATGTTCACCACCCCGGACATCGCGCAGCAGGGCAAGATCCTGCAGCAGGTGGCGCAGTTGCTGGACGAAGGCAAGCTGAGCACCACGCTGAGCGAAACCCTGCACGGGCTGACGGTGGAAACGCTGACCGCCGCGCATCGACAGTTGCTCGGCGGCCATATGCAAGGCAAGCTGGTTATCGCTTACTAAGCCTGAATCGCGGCGGCGCCCTGCGCCGCCGTTACTGCGGGCGGACGAAGCCGACGCACAGCGTCTGCTCGTCGGTATGCGGATCGGCGCGGAACGTCAGCGTCTGCTGCCAATCGAGGCGCATCTTCGGCCAATGGGCCAACTCACCGCCGAAGTCGCTGTGCGCGCAGTCTTCACCCAACCGTCCGAACAGGGCGACGCCATGCTGCGCAATCTGCGGATAGGTGATATTGACGTTGTAGATATTCGGCCGCGTATGATTGGACCAGCGCGTAATGGTCTGCGGCCGGGAGCCGGCATAAACCGTCATCCACTGCGACAGGTATTCGCCGCCGACGTAGCGTAGATCGACGCCATACCGCTCCTGCCACTGCCGCTCCACCCCGGCGCTGAACGCCTTGATACCCACCATTTTCTGGCCGGCGTTGCGCACGTTCCCCAGCATCACCGCGGCATACCCCAGATAGACCGCCAGCGCTGCGCACATCAGCCCGATGGTCGCCGCGCGCAGCGAACGCACCGGCGGCTGACGCACGCAGCCGACCAGCAGCGCGGGCGCCAGCATGAAGAACGGCTGCAGCCACTCGGTCAACCGGCCGCCGACGTTGAAGGAGAACCAGAACGTGATGATGCCGAGGGGCAGCAGATAGATCCACAGCAGCACCCGCATCGGCAACGACTTCGGCCAGGCCAGCACCGCCCCGCTGCGCCGCAGAATCAGCCACAGCACCAGCGACGGATAGAACACCAGCAGCAGCGACTGCAGCATGTCGAGGTTGAGCTGCATCTTGATCTGCGAATCCACCCATTTGAAGGCGGCAAAGTCGTGGTTCCATAGCCAGAACACGTTCGGCAACACCAACGCCAGCCAGATCGCCACCGCCAGATAGAACTGCGGCTGCCGATAGCAACGGCGGACCTGCGGTACGAACAGCGTCGACAGCGCCACGAAATAGACGAAGGCGAAGGTCGAGTATTTCGCCATCATCGCCAGACCGGCCACCAATGCGAAGGCCGGCCACCAGTTGGCCGAACGCGAGATCGCCATGTGGAAGAACAGCGCCATCCACGGCCACAGCATCACCAACAGGTAGTTGTCGTTGTAGGGGATGATGTCGAAATTGATGATGCCGGACAGGTTGAGCGTCAGCAGCGCCATCCAGGCCAGCGAGGTGCTGCCGCTCAGGCGGCGCGCCAACAGCCAGACGCCCAACATGCCGATGGCGATGGCAATGAAGTGCCCGCCATACCAGTACAGGTTCAGCGGCAACCACGACAGCCATATCGCCGGATGCATCGCCGCACCGACCAGCCACGGATTTTTCGGTGAGCCCCATTCGCCGTTGAGGCCCCAATTGAGCGCCTCCACAGCGTCGTAAGGCAAGGTAGGATCAAGATGAACAGTCAGCAGCGTCCAGGCTGCGGCATAGCAGACCAACCAGAGAGCGAGTAAGCGATAAGACATGTCTTCTTCTAAGCGTTATTGTAAAGAAAATCTTAACTTAGTCGCTGTCGAATGAACCATGTTTAAACAAGCCGTTAAATGTGCGTCCGGGCGGCCGCTTTTGCCGCCTCGATCGCACATTACGCTAATTTTACTCAGCCTGCCGCGTGACGATGCGCGGGCGCGCTCAACCGGCCGGCGTCCGCCGCCAGCAGCTGTTGCACCAGCTCGACGCAGCGCAGAAAACGCTCTTCGTAATCGCTGGACTCAACGTGCACGTACTCGATGTTGTTGGCGCGAAGCATCTCCTCCAGCAGGCGCTGGAACGCCAAGCGATCGGCGGTGCTGCCGAGGCTACGCAGGCCATCCGCCACCCACGGCGTGTTGTTTTCCAGCAGGATCACCAGATCGAAACGGTATTCGTCGATCAGCGCCTGCACGAACGGGTGTTCACGTCCTTCGTACTTTTTGCAAAACGCCTGCGTAGTCACGAAATCGGTATCGATAAACGCCACCTTGTTGGCGTACTTGACCGCGAAATCCACGTATTGCGCCTGCCCGAGGGCAATTTTGTCGTAATCAGAGTACTGCAGCGCCATCTCGTCGCCGCCCAGGTGCGAAAACACGTAATCGCGGCCATATTCCCAGGCGCTGGTGGTGTTGAAGATGTTGGCCAGCTTGTTGACCAGCGTCGATTTGCCGCTCGATTCGCCGCCGAGGATCGCCACGGTGCGCACGAAGAACGGCTTCACCTCGGTCGGGATGTAGTCCCAATAGCGGAACGGATCCTGGCGGATCTGATTGCCGCTGATGTTCATGAACGAACGCTCTGGGTCGACCAAGATGGTTTCGATGCCCAGATGCTCGCGGTAGCGCGGCGCATCCTGCGCTTCGCTGGAATAGATGAAGCTCGGCACGATGCCCTTCTGTTCCATAAAGGCCTTCATGCCGTCGCTCCACACGTTCCAGCCGTGCGGGTAGGGTTCGATGCCCTGCTCGTCGAACGAGTGGATATGGATGTTTTTCTGGTACTTGAAGGTCTGCAGCAGCCAGCGCAGGCGATCGCTGACCGTCGGCTGTTGCGACATCGAACTGTTCTCGAACAGCTCGCGGTCGCGCGGCTCGTCGTGGCACAAGATAACGTGCAGCTCGTCCACCTGGCTGCAGGCGCGCTGGATCAGGTAGATGTGGCCGGTGTGCAGCGGGTAAAATTTACCAAACACCACGCCGACTTTAACCTCTTTACGCGGGAACTCCAGCCCGAGAAAACGGTGCAGCGCCTCGAGCTTTTGCGCGCTCGGGCTTTTGATCTTGTCGTTCAACAGCTGGCTGAGATAGCCTTTGGTCATGCCGCTGGCATCCGCCACCTGCTGCAAAGTACAGCCCTTTTGCTTAATGGACGTCTTCAGGTAATCAAATTGCGGCATGGCCACCTCCGTTTAGTATGCTAAACAAAATAGCATATCTTTCTCGCCGTCGGCGACATTAATAAAACTCTTCCAGCACGTCCAGTGCGTCCGCCAGCTTCTTGACCCCGAACACCTGCATGTTGGCCGGCGGCTTCTTCGGCATGTTGCCGTGCGGCACGATGGCGCGCTTGAAGCCGTGTTTGGCCGCTTCGGAGATGCGCTCCTGGCCGCTCGGCACCGGGCGAATCTCCCCCGCCAACCCCACTTCGCCGAACACCACCAGATCGTTCGGCAGCGGCCGATCGCGCAGGCTCGAAACCAGCGACATCAGCAGCGCCAGATCGGCGCTGGTCTCGCTGACCTTCACCCCGCCGACCACGTTGACGAACACGTCCTGATCCGACATCTGCAGCCCGCCGTGCCGATGCAGCACCGCCAGCAGGATCGCCAACCGGTTCTGCTCCAGGCCTACCGCCACACGGCGCGGGTTGGACATCATCGAGTGATCCACCAGCGCCTGGATCTCCACCAGCAGCGGCCGGGTGCCTTCCCACACCACCATCACCGAGCTGCCGGAAGTGACTTCATCGCCGCGGCTGAGGAAGATCGCCGAAGGGTTGCTGACTTCGCGCAGCCCCTGTTCGGTCATGGCAAACACGCCCAGCTCGTTGACCGCGCCGAAGCGGTTCTTGTGGCTGCGCAGAGTGCGGAAGCGGGAATCGGCGTCGCCGTCCAGCAGCACCGAACAGTCGATGCAGTGTTCCAGCACTTTCGGCCCGGCCAGCGAGCCGTCTTTGGTGACGTGGCCGACCATGACGATCGCCACGCCGCGCGTCTTGGCGAAGCGCGTCAGATAGGCGGCGGTTTCCCGCACCTGCGCCACGCTGCCCGGCGAAGACTGAATGTCCGCCATGTGCATCACCTGAATCGAGTCGATCACCATCAGCTTCGGCTGCTCCTGCTCGGCGATCAGGCAGATCTGCTCGATGCTGGTTTCCGACAGCATGTTCAGGCCACCGGTCGGCAGCCCCAGACGGTGAGCGCGCATCGCCACCTGCTGCAGCGACTCCTCCCCGGTGACGTACAGGGTTTTCATCTGTTCGGACAGTTTGCACAGCACCTGCAGCAACAGGGTACTCTTGCCGGCGCCGGGGTTACCGCCGATCAGAATGGCGCTGCCGGGCACCACGCCGCCGCCCAGCACGCGGTCGAACTCGAGAAAGCCGGTGGTGAAGCGCGGCAGCGCCTCAAGGCTGATTTCCGACAGCTTCTGTACCTTGCTGACGCCGGCGTCACCGGCATAACCGCTGAGGCGATCGTTGCGCGCCGCTGCGGGCGACGCGGCCAAACGCACTTCCGTGATGGTGTTCCAGGCATGGCAGGCGCTGCACTGCCCCTGCCAACGCGGATAGTCCGCCCCGCACTCATTGCACACAAATGCCCGTTTTGCCGCTTTTGCCACGTCTTACCTCAATCTTTCGTTATCGCACTTCGTGTTTCAGGCTGCCGGTGAGAATACACAGCACGCCCATCAGATCCGCATGCCGGATCGATACCTGCGCTTTTTCATACACTTTCGGTTTGGCGTGGTAGGCGATACCCAACCCCGCCGCCTGCATCATTTTCAAATCGTTGGCGCCGTCGCCGATGGCCACGGTTTGCGCCAGCGGGATCTCCAGCTTCTCCGCCAGCCGCAGCAGCGTGTCGGCTTTGAACTGCGCGTCCACCACCGGCCCCAGCACTTCGCCGGTCAGCTTGCCGTCGCGGATCTCCAGCTCATTGGCCGCTGCCGCCACCAGCCGCAGCCGGTTGCGCAGGTATTCGGCGTAGTAGGTGAAGCCGCCGGAGGCGATAGCCACATGCCAGCCCATCGCCTGCAGCTTGCCCACCAGGCTGGTCAGCCCCGGCATCAGCGGCAGTTCGTCGCGCACCTGCTTGAGGATGTTGGCGTCGGCCCCTTTCAGCGTGCCGACGCGCTGGCGCAGGCTGGCGGTAAAGTCCAGCTCGCCGCGCATCGCGCGTTCGGTGACTTCCGCCACCTGTTCGCCGACGCCCGCCAGCTTGGCGATCTCGTCGATGCACTCGATCTCGATCGCCGTCGAATCCATGTCCATCACCAACAGCCCCGGCGTGCGCAGATGCGGGATCTTGCCGAGCGGCGCCACATCCAGCCCACTCTCCGCCGCCAGCAGCTTGGCGCGCGGCGTCAACGTGCCCGCCAACCGCACCACCTGATAATCGTCCACGCCCCAGGCGGTGACGATCACCATCGCCGCGCCGAGCTTGCGTTGGAATTGCGTAATGCGCGCCTTATCCAGCTTTCTGCCGTATAACAGCCACCCGGTATTGCCCGCCCGGTAGTCCAGCGGCATCACTTCGTCGCCGCTGAGCGAAAGGGGAAGACCCGGCCATTGAGAGATCTCCGCCGGAAGATCGCAATAGGTCAGACTGTTTGACATCATTGACTCCTGAATGGACAAAAACGCTGCATGATAAAACGACGCATCAAGCTATCCTATCGCCAGCGGTTCTGGCAACATAAAGTGTCCCCGATGCCCAAGGAACCTGCATGGCTCGCGCTAAACTGAAATTTCGCCTGCACCGCACCGCTATTATCCTGATTTGCCTGGCTTTGCTGGTGCTGCTGATGCAGGGCGCCTCTTATTTTAGCCTGAGTCACCAAATGGCGCGATCCGAGCAGGTTGAAGAGCTGGCGCAGACGCTGACCAAACAGGTCGCCTACAGCCTGGCGCCGCTGCTGGACGACGACGGCAATGCCCCGCGCATCGACGCCATCCTCAAGCAGCTCACCGATCACAGCCGCATTCTCGACGTCAGCGTGTATCAGCTGGACGGCACGCTGGTCTCCCACGCCGGGGAGCAGATAAGTATACGCGATCGCCTGTCGCTCGACGGCAAACGCGCCGGCAGCTACTTCAACCACCAGTTGGTCGAATCCATTCAGGGCAAAGACGGCCCGATCGGCTTTATCCGCATCACCCTCGACACCCACGTGCTGGCGACCGAATCCAAGCAGGTGGACAACACCACCAACCTGCTGCGCCTGATGATCCTGCTGGCGCTGGCGATCGGCATCATTCTGGCGCGCACTCTGCTGCAACACCGCCGCAGCCGCTGGCAGCAGTCGCCGTACCTGTTGACCGCCAACACGCCGTTGGCAGAAGGCAATACGGTGGAAGACGGCGAAGAGGATGCGCCGGAGAAAAAACAGGAAGCGCCGAAGAAGGGGTAACTCAGGCCAGGCGCTGAATGCACTCGTGCCGTTTTCTTGTCCTTTTGGTGAATAGATTGTCCGTAACAACGGGATCCACAACCAATTGAAAGGTAAAGCATTAGCCAAAACTGGCCAAGCGGAATGAATAGATTGACGGGCGGGCGCCATGATGACGCCCGCCGGGGTATTACGCTTTGTCGCCCAGCAGCACGGATTCCAGCGCGATAACGATCATTTCGTTAAAGGTGGTCTGGCGTTCCGCCGCCGTGGTCGCTTCGTGACGCAGGATGTGGTCGGACACGGTGCAGATGGTCAGCGCCTTGCAGCCGAACTCTTCGTACAGCTCCGCCGCCACGCCGTAGATGCCGGCCGCTTCCATTTCCACGCCCAGGATGCCGTACTTCTTCATCACCTGGAACATGTCCGGATCCGGCGTGTAGAACAGATCGGCGGAGAAGATGTTGCCCACGCGCGCCGGGATGCCCTGCGCCGCCGCCGCGTCGACCGCGTTGCGCACCATGTCGAAATCGGCGATCGCCGCGTAGTCGTTGTCCTTGAAGCGCAGACGGTTCACCTTGGAGTCGGTGCACGCGCCCATGCCGATCACCACGTCACGCAGTTTGATATCGTCACGCACCGCGCCGCAGGAGCCCACGCGAATGATCTTCTTCACGCCGAATTCGGCGATCAGCTCACGCGCATAGATGGAGCAGGACGGGATGCCCATACCGTGGCCCATTACGGAGATGCGGCGGCCTTTGTAGGTACCGGTGAAGCCCAACATGCCACGCACGTTGTTCACTTCCACCGCGCCTTCCAGGAAGGTTTCGGCGATGTATTTTGCACGCAGCGGATCGCCCGGCATCAGTACTACGTCAGCGAAATCACCCATCTCAGCATTAATGTGCGGCGTAGCCATAATTTTCTTCCTTTAGAAATCTTATTTAATAAAAACGTCAAACATCTAAGCCTTGAATTTCGAGTTGCAGCCAGGCAGCTAGCGGGTGAATCCCCAGGAGCTTACTTGAGTAAGTGACTGGGGTTCACGCGTGAAGCTAACAACGCTGCGGCTTGAAAGACAGGGCTTAGAACATGCTCTTACCGTAATCCATCGGCGACAGGCCAAAGTAGTTGGCAACGGTCTGGCCGATGTCGGCAAAGGTCTCACGGTGGCCCAGCGAGCCCGGCTTCACTTTCGGGCCGTAAACCAGCACCGGGATGTGCTCGCGGGTGTGGTCAGTGCCCGGCCAGGTCGGGTCGCAGCCGTGGTCGGCGGTGAAGATGATAATGTCTTCGTCTTTCACCAGCTTCAGCAGCTCCGGCAGGCGGCGGTCGAACAGCTCCAGCGCAGCGGCGTAGCCCGCCACATCGCGGCGGTGGCCATAGGAGGAGTCGAAGTCCACGAAGTTGGTGAACACGATGGTGTTGTCGCCGGCCTTCTCCATTTCGATCAGGGTCGCGTCGAACAGCGCGTCGATGCCGGTCGCCTTCACCTTCTTGGTGATGCCGACGTTGGCGTAGATATCGGCGATTTTACCGATCGACACCACTTCGCCGCCCTTCTCGTCCACCAGCTTTTTCAGCACGGTCGGCGCCGGCGGCTCTACCGCCAGATCGTGACGGTTGCCGGTGCGCTGGAAGTGGCCCGGCTTATCGCCGACGAACGGACGCGCGATCACGCGGCCGATGTTGTACCCGCCTTCGGTCAGCTCTTCACGCGCGATTTCGCACAGCTCATACAGACGCTCCAGGCCGAAGGTTTCTTCATGGCAGGCAATCTGGAACACTGAGTCGGCGGAGGTGTAGAAAATCGGCTTGCCGGTTTTCATGTGCTCTTCGCCCAACTGATCGAGGATCACGGTGCCGGATGAGTGGCAGTTGCCCAGGTAGCCTGGCAGCTTGGCGCGCTCCACCAGCTTATCCAGCAGCGCCTGCGGGAAGCTGTTGTGTTCGTCCGTGAAGTAGCCCCAGTCGAACAGCACCGGCACGCCGGCGATTTCCCAGTGGCCCGACGGCGTGTCTTTACCGGAAGAGAGCTCGCTGGCGTAACCGTACGCGCCAATGATGTCGGCGTTGCGGTCCAGCCCCTGCGGGAAGTTGCCGGTAGACTCTTCCGCCGCTTTGCCGAGGCCCAGACGGCTCAGGTTAGGCAGCGTCAGCGGGCCCTGACGGCCCACGTTGGCCTCACCGCGCGCGCAAACCTCGGCGATGTGGCCCAGGGTGTCGGAACCCTGGTCGCCAAAACGTTCGGCGTCTTCGCTGGCACCGATGCCGAAGGAGTCCAATACCATAATAAATGTGCGTTTCATCTGTGCTCTCCTGCGTGTTCTCACGCTATTGCGACCGCAAGACTGCAATCGCCCTTATTCTCTAAATTTATACCCAATGGATTTCAAGTTGTAGCTAGGCGGCTAGCGCGTGTATCCCCAGGAGCTTACTCAAGTAAGTGACTGGGGTGCACGCGTGCAGCCAACAACGCTACGGCTTGAAAGACGAGGGTCATCACGCTTGAGTGATGCGCTTATACACCACCGGCGTCGCCTCCGGCGCCTTGTCGCTCAGCGTCATTGCGCTGCGCACCGCATCGGCCGCCTGCTGCCAGCTCTCTTCATCGTTGGCGTGGATCATCGCCAACGGCTGCTGGGCATCCACTTTATCGCCCAGGCGCGCCACCTCGGTCAGGCCAACGCTGTAGTCGATGGCGTCGCTCGCCCGGCGGCGGCCGCCGCCCAGCGAAACCACCGCCATGCCCAACGCACGGGTATCCATGGCGCTGATGATGCCCGGCTTTTCAGCATACACCGGCTTGCTCAGCGTTGCCGCCGGCAGATAGCTATCGTAACGTTCGACGAAGTCTATCGGCCCCTGCTGCGCCGCCACCATGCGGCCAAATACCTCCGCCGCCTTGCCGTTGTCCAGCACCGCCTGCAGTTTGGCGCGCGCGTCGGCCTCGTCTTGCGCCAGGCCGCCGGACAGCAGCATCTCTACGCACAGCGCCAGCGTCACTTCCAGCAGACGCGGGTTGCGGTATTCGCCGGTCAGGAAGCGCACCGCTTCACGCACTTCCACCGCGTTACCGGCGCTGGAAGCCAGCACCTGGTTCATGTCGGTCAGCAGCGCGGTGGTCTTGCAGCCCGCACCGTTGGCCACGCCGACGATCGCCTGGGCCAAGTCTTGCGACAGCGCATAGGTCGGCATAAAGGCGCCGGAGCCGACCTTCACGTCCATCACCAGCGCATCCAGCCCTTCCGCCAGCTTCTTGGCCAGAATGGAGGCGGTGATCAGCGGAATCGAATCCACGGTAGCGGTAATGTCGCGGGTGGCATAGAAACGTTTGTCCGCCGGCGCCAGCGAGCTGGTTTGGCCGATGATCGCCACGCCGACGTCCTGAATGATTTTGCGGAAGGCGTTATCGTCCGGGAAAATATTGAAGCCCGGAATGGCTTCCAGCTTGTCCAGCGTGCCGCCGGTATGCCCCAGGCCGCGGCCGGAGATCATCGGCACATAGCCGCCGCAGGCCGCCACCATCGGGCCAAGCATCAGCGAGGTCACGTCGCCCACGCCGCCGGTCGAATGCTTGTCGACGATCGGGCCGTTCAGCGCCAGACTCTTCCAATCCAGCACGGTGCCGGAATCGCGCATCGCCATGGTGAGCGCCACGCGCTCCGGCATGCTCATGTCATGGAAATAAATGGTCATCGCCAGCGCGGCGATCTGCCCTTCCGATACCACGTTGTCGCGAATGCCGTTGATGAAAAAGCGGATTTCCGCTTCGCTTAACGGCTGGCCGTCGCGTTTTTTACGAATAATTTCTTGAGCCAGGAACAAGGCATCCCCCTGTGTCGCCGAGAGTCGGTGCAGACGGGCGCGCCTGGCGCCCGCCAACGAAATCGATCAGTAGCCGCCGCCGGCGGTCTGGGTCTGATGGCCCAGCGCGGTCAGCAAGCTGGCCAGCAGGCTGGAAGCGCCAAAGCGGAAATGCCGCGCGTCGGCCCAGCCTTCGCCCAGAATACGATCGGCAAGTTGCAGATAATGCAGCGCGTCTTCCGCGGTGCGCACGCCGCCGGCTGGCTTGAAGCCCACCGTCTTCGCCACGCCCATATCGCGGATCACCGACATCATCAGCTCGGCGCTTTCCAAGGTGGCATTGACCGGCACCTTGCCGGTGGAGGTCTTGATAAAGTCCGCCCCGGCCTTGATGGCGATTTCGGACGCCTTGCGGATCAGATCGGCCTGCTTCAGCTCACCGGTTTCGATGATCACTTTCAGCAGCACGTTGGCCGCCAGGCAAGCCTGCTTGCACTGTTTCACCAGCTCGAAGCCGACCTGTTCGTTGCCGGCGATCAGCGCGCGGTAAGGGAACACCACGTCCACTTCATCCGCGCCATAGGCGATGGCCGCACGGGTTTCCGCCAGCGCGATGTCGATATCGTCATTGCCATGCGGGAAGTTGGTCACGGTGGCGATACGAATATCCGGCGTGCCTTGCTCACGCAGCGCCTTACGCGCCACCGGGATAAAACGCGGGTAGATGCAGATAGCCGCCGTGTGGCCGGCCGGGCTGTTGGCCTGACGACAGAGCGCGATCACTTTCTCGTCGGTGTCATCATCATTCAGCGTGGTTAAATCCATCAGGTTCAGCGCACGTTGCGCTGCTGCGGTTAATTCGGTCATAAAACTCTCCAACTGAGTACCTGGGTGTTGGCGAGCGGACTTGGTTCCATGAAGATAGCGCTGGGGAACGGGGTTCCCACGGCGGCAACTGAGATCCTTCTCACCGCACATGGCCACCCGCCTTGCGGCCGGCCAGTAAATAGCTATTTGAACACGAATGCCGGAGGCGATTCGCGTTCATCGTCACACTATATGAAATAGCACTGTAACAGACCGGAATTATATGTGAAGAACATCACAAAATAACGCGATATCGTTCACAAATTCGCTAAAGAAGCGGCTGAAGATCGCGGGTGCGGTAAGCACCCGCGTTGCTTAGAGTATAGGCGGAGTCCCACGATCGGTCGCGCCGACGCGGGCTCCGGGATGGCTTACAGCGCCAGGAAGAAGCCGGCGATGGTGGCGCTCATCAGGTTGGACAGCGTGCCCGCCGCCACGGCCTTCAGACCGAAGCGCGCGATGTCATGGCGACGGTTGGGGGCCATGCTGCCCAGACCACCCAGCAGGATCGCCACCGAGGAGAGATTGGCGAAACCACACAGCGCGAAGGAGATGATCGCCTTGGTGTGAGCCGACAGCACCTGCAGGCCTTCCGCCGCCACCACGTCGTCCGGGCGCAGATAGGCGCCAAAGTTCATGTAGGCGACGAACTCGTTGACGATGATCTTCTGGCCGATAAACGAACCGGCGGTCATCGCTTCGCTCCACGGCACGCCGATCAGGAAGGCGATCGGCGAGAACACCCAGCCGAGGATCAGTTCAAGCGACAGCTGCGGGTAATCGAACCAGCCGCCGATGCCGCCGAGAATGCCGTTGAGCAAGGCGATCAGCGCGATAAACGCCAGCAGCATCGCGCCGACGTTCAACGCCAGCTGCATGCCGGAAGCCGCGCCGGAAGCCGCCGCGTCGATCACGTTGGCCGGACGATCCTCTTCGGCGATCAGCTTCATCGCATCGTCTTTATCGTGGGTCTGCTCCGTTTCCGGCACCATCAGTTTGGCGAACAACAGCCCGCCCGGCGCGGCCATGAAGGACGCGGCGATCAGGTATTCCAGCGGCACCCCCATCTGCGCGTACCCCGCCAACACCGAACCGGCTACCGAGGCCAGGCCGCCGCACATCACGGCAAACAGCTCTGACTGGCTCATGGTGGCGATATACGGACGCACCACCAGCGGCGCTTCGGTCTGGCCAACGAAAATGTTGGCGGTCGCCGACAGCGATTCGGTGCGCGAGGTGCCCAGCAGCTTGTGCAGGCCGCCGCCCAACACGCGGATCACCAACTGCATGATGCCGAGGTAGTACAGCACCGCAATCAGCGAGGAGAAGAACACGATCACCGGCAGAACGCGCAGTGCGAACACGAAGCCGCCGCCGCCGAACACCTCGAACATCTTGTCGGACACCAGCCCGCCGAAAATGAACGAAATGCCCTGATTGCCGTAAGCGATAACGTTTGCCACGCCGTTAGACATACTGCCGAGGATGCTGCGGCCCAGCGGTACATACAGCACCAGCGCGCCGATGCCGACCTGAATGATGAACGCCCACACGACGGTGCGCAGTTTGATGGCCCGGCGGTTGCTGGAGAGCAGCACCGCAATGGCGATCAGCACCGCCATACCGACCAGACTCATGATGAGTTGCATGCAAAGTTTCCCTGTTGCAAAAAATAAAATACATCCCTGCTCATGGAGAGAGGTCTGCTATTGGAGAGTTTCGGGGGGATTATACTGAGCGAGGTCACCCTCGCACCGATTTATGTCACAAATGTATACAACAGGACGCAAATAAAAACCTTATAACGTGACACAAATCACGTTATAAGCTCATCAATCCGGCATGGCGAACAGTGCCTGGGTATTGCGTTGCAGGTGGTCGGCGATCTCATCGGCCGGCTCCGGCCGCAGCTCGCACAGCGTCTGAAACACCTCGGCGGCGCGTTCGGGGCGGTTCGGCTGCCCCTGATAGCCGGCCAGCGGCATGTCCGGCGCATCGGTCTCCAGCAGCAGTGCCTCAAGGGGCAATTGCGCCATCACGCCGCGCGTTTTCTGCGCCCGCTCATAGGTGAGGGTGCCGCCCACGCCGATGTAATAGCCGAGGCGGATAAACGCCTGCGCCTGCGACAGGCTGCCGGCGAAGCCGTGCACCACGCCGCGACGCGGCAACTGCATGCGCCGCAGCGCCGCAGCCAGCTGATCGTGGGTGCGGCGCGAATGCAGGATCACCGGCAGATCATGCTGTTTCGCCAGCTTCAGCTGGGCCAGCAGCACGCTTTGCTGGCGTTCGAACTGCGGGTTGTCCATATACAGATCGAGCCCGATCTCCCCTACCGCCACCAGCTTGCGCGGCCGTTCGGCCAGCAGCGTCGCCAGCTGTTCCAGCTGCGGCTCATGATGCTGCGCGATATACAGCGGATGCAACCCCAGCGCGGCGAACAGCGGCGGGTGCTCCTGCGCCAGCCGCAGCACCCGCACGAAGCGATCGGCGGTGACCGTCGGCACAATGATGCGCTGCACGCCGGCGCTTGCCGCCCGCGCCAGACTTTCGGCCTCATGCCCGGTAAAAGGGGGGAAATCGAAATGGCAGTGGGTATCAGTAAAGGCGTAACTCACAGCGCGCCCCCTTCACCCGGCGGCAAATCACCCGGCAGAATGATCTTCGGCGCCGCCAACGCGGCCTCCGGCTGCGCGCCCAGCTCGGGCGGCATGGCGATGTCGGTCACGATCGGCGAAGGCATTCTGACGTTCTCCGGCTGGATCAGGCGGCGCGACAGCGCTTTCTTCACCTTCATGCCGTCCGGTTCCGGCTGCGCCATCCACTGGCCGACGGTGGCCAGGAAGTAGCGGCCGCAGCGGCGCCCCAGATGATAATCCTGATTGAGCGCCCCCAGTCGGCTGCCCAGCGCATTGCTGGCCAGCGGTTTCGGCGGAAAGATCTCGAAGATACGTAGCTTGCCCGGCGGCTTCTCGATAAAGCGCTGGATGCGGTGATAACTTTTCTCATGATGCTGCAGGATGCGCACCATCTGTTGCAGGCTGCTGTCGCTCAGCCAGTGCTCCATGCGCTTCATCCACTGCGGGGTGTAGTACATCTGCGAAGGTACGGTGCGGATCACCACGATGGTGTCGGCGCCGCGGCGGTAGGCCTCTTCAACCGGGATCGCATCGCTGATGCCGCCGTCTTGATAACTGACGCCGTCCAACTCCACGCCCTGGCGATAAAAACCGGGAATGGCGCTGGATGCCTTGATGGCCGGCAGCCAGCGTTCGCGCTGCGCCGGCAGGTAGGTCGGCTCAAAGTCATCGCTGCGGCAGGCGCACAGCAGGAATTCGCGCCCGTCGGTAAAATGTTGCTCCGCCACGTCCATCGCCAGCGGCATCTGCGCCGCCGCCGTATCGACCAACCAGTCGAGATCGATCAGATGCCCGCCGCGCACGAAGCGCAGCGGATTGAAGAACTGGGCCGAGGTGGTGTAACGAGTGATAACCCGACGCGCATAGCCCATCTGCCCGCAGATATAGGCGGACAGGTTTTGGGCGCCGGCCGACGTGCCGATCAGCAGATCGAAAGGGTTAAAGCCCGCGCGCTGAAACTCGTCCAGTACGCCGGCGGTGAAAATACCGCGCTGGCCGCCACCTTCGCAGACCAGCGCCATCTTGCCTGGCCGAAAGGGCTTAGACGCCAGCGGTTCTATATTGCCGAGCGTGATGGGTATTCTGTATCCCAACTTGGCATCCTCAGTGAGACGTTTTCTCCGAGGATACCGCGTCTCGCTCTCTTCCGTAATCCTCTTGCAGCACGCCGGCGAGGAAATCATTGCTGCCGGCCAGCCAAACGCAATCACTGCCGGACCATTCAGCCCACGCCTGCCATACCTGGCCTTTCAGCTGTTTCCAACGCCCGACAATGATGTCGCTGTTCATGACCGGCCCTCCCCGACGTGAGAAAAGGAATTAAGCTTTGTTACAGTTTGCAGGAAAATGCCGGCCGGCTAAGGACGCCGGCGGCCGGTGAACAGGCTGACCAGAAACAGGATGATGCCGACGACGAACACCACCTTGGCGGCCCAGGCGGCGGTGCCGGCCAGTGAACCAAACCCCAGCGCCGCTGCGATAAGCGCGATGACTAAAAAGATAATGCCCCAACGAAACATAAGCTTCTCCTTACCATTGTGAAAAAATTGGCTGCCGTCGGCCGCTTCGATAGCGAGGCGTTGACGGTGAATCAGTTTCTTTTTCTGGTGGTGCATGCCGGGCCGCCTTCGCGGCCCGGCAGATGCGGCTTTGTTGTGACTTGTTATGGGCGCCTGGCGGGATTACTGCTTGACCACCAGGTCGTTTTTCACGCTTTTCACACCGTCGATGGCCTTGGCGATGCTTTCCGCACGCTCAGACTGCGCCTGTGTTTTCACCTCACCGGAAAGCTGCACCACGCCATCCGTGGTTTCCACTTTCACATTGCGCGACGGCACGATGTCGTCGGCCAACAGCTTGGCTTTCAGCTCGCTGGTGGTGGCGGTGTCACCGGCATACGATTTGATCGACTGGTTGGCTTCATCTTTCACGTGCAGCTTGTCGCTGACGGTCTTGACGCCTTCAACCTTACCGGCGACCGCGACCGCATGCTCCGCCTGCGCCTGGCTGCCGACGAACCCGCTCAGGGTCACGGTGCCTTTTTCGGTTTTCACCGAAATGTCGGAACTTTTGATGGTCTTATCTTCCACCAACGCACTCTTAACTTTAGCCGTTATCGCGCTGTCATCCATGTAACCGTCAACTTTTTTCATGGAGCTATCGATTTTGGCACCGGCACTATCCGCGGCGTTAGACGCCTTGTTGAGCAGACTGTCTTCGGCCAGCGCACTGCCGCTCACCAAAACAGAACCCAATACGACAGCCATCAGCGAGTGTGCAAATTTGGTCTTTTTCATCGATCTCTTCCTTTTGTTGGGGGCTCTCGACGCCAGAACGCCGGAACCCTGCGGCCACCTTCACGCGGCCTGCTCGGTAAATACTTCATCATCGCTATACGATTAAGCGTTCACGACAGGAGTGTTGCAACGGCCGTGCCAACTCAAAAAACACCTTAAAAATCAAAGAAAAAAATTCAGAAGTCGGATTTTTAGCCAAAAAACTGTCGTCTATTGACGACAGGCTAAGTTACACAAAACTGAAATATAGCTATCTCATTGATATTTAAAGATACTGACTGTCTCCTATCGGCAACGCATCAGAATAACTCACCAAACAAGTAACGTATTACAGTGATTTACTCTCAAGCAATGTGCGGACATCTCGTTAAAGATAGACCATCAGACGGAAAACGCAGGCCGAACGAACATCGCCTGGCGATAGCAGTTTGCAGGATAAAATATGAGGAAGATTTATTAATTAGCGCAGTGAGGATAGGAGAAACGTGCAGGGCGCACTGGGCGCCCTGCCGATTTATCAGTGTTCGCGCGTCTTGCGGAAGGTCACGTCGGGATAGCGTTCCTGCGTCAGGTTAAGGTTCACCATGGTCGGCGCGATGTAGGACAGGTTGTCCCCGCCGTCCAGCGCCAGGTTGATCTCGTTCTTGCGCTTGAACTCTTCGAACTTCTTCACGTCGTCGCACTCGACCCAGCGCGCGGTCGACACGTTGACCGACTCGTACAGCGCTTCCACGTTGTACTCGCTCTTCAAACGCGCCACCACCACGTCGAACTGCAGCACACCGACCGCACCGACGATCAGATCGTTGTTGGCAATCGGACGGAACACCTGCACCGCGCCCTCTTCGGACAGCTGAACCAGCCCCTTCAACAGCTGTTTCTGCTTCAGCGGATCGCGCAGGCGAATACGGCGGAACAGCTCCGGCGCGAAGTTCGGAATACCGGTGAACTTCATGTCTTCACCCTGGGTGAAAGTGTCGCCGATCTGAATGGTGCCGTGGTTGTGCAGGCCGATAATATCGCCCGGGTAGGCTTCTTCCACGTGCGAACGGTCACCGGCCATGAAGGTCAGCGCGTCGGAGATCACTACGTCTTTGCCGGTGCGCACCTGGCGCAGCTTCATGCCCTTCTCGTAGCGACCGGAAACCACGCGCATAAAGGCCACGCGGTCGCGGTGTTTCGGATCCATGTTGGCCTGGATCTTGAACACGAAGCCGGTGAATTTCTCTTCCGCCGCCGTCACTTCGCGGGTATCGGTTTTGCGCGGCATCGGCGCCGGCGCCCAGGCCACCAGGCCGTCCAGCATGTGATCCACGCCGAAGTTACCGAGTGCGGTACCGAAGAATACCGGGGTCAGCTCGCCGCTCAGGAAGGCCTCCTGATCGAACTCGTGGGAAGCGCCCTGCACCAGTTCCAGCTCATCGCGCAGCTGCGCCGCCAGATCTTCGCCCACCGCCGCATCCAGCTCCGGGTTATTCAGGCCTTTGACGATGCGCACTTCCTGAATGGTGTGGCCTTTACCGGTCTGGTACAGGTAGGTTTCATCCTTGTACAGGTGGTAAACGCCCTTGAACAGCTTGCCGCAGCCGATTGGCCAGGTGATAGGCGAGCAGGCGATCTTCAGCTCGCGCTCGACTTCATCCATCACTTCCATCGGATCGCGGATGTCGCGGTCCAGTTTGTTCATGAAGGTCAGGATCGGCGTGTCGCGCAGACGGGTGACTTCCATCAGCTTACGGGTACGATCCTCAACGCCCTTGGCGGCGTCGATCACCATCAGACAGCAGTCGACGGCAGTCAGGGTACGGTAAGTATCTTCGGAGAAGTCTTCGTGCCCCGGGGTATCCAGCAGGTTAACCAGGCTGTCGCGATACGGGAACTGCATCACGGAGGTGGTGATCGAGATCCCACGCTGCTTTTCCATTTCCATCCAGTCGGATTTGGCGTGCTGGCTGGAGCCGCGGCCTTTTACCGTACCGGCGGTCTGGATCGCCTGTCCGAACAGCAGCACTTTCTCGGTAATGGTGGTTTTACCGGCATCGGGGTGCGAGATGATGGCGAAAGTTCTTCTTTTGGAGACTTCGCGGGCAAATTCACTAGGAGACATGGTTTTCAGGTTCTACGGTTAGTCCGCCCTGCAACATCATCAGAACGCGCCGATCGCGGCGCCGGGCAAAGCGGTGAATAAAAGATAACAGCCGGGCATTTTCGCCGATTTGCCAACCGGTGACAATCAATGCTTTTTCCGGCCGGGCTGATTACGCCAGCGGCAGCGCCATCACGATCGCGTCTTCGCGGCCTTGGGCGCTCGGGTAATAATTGCGGCGCACGGTGACCTCGTTGAAACCGAGATCTTCATACAGTGCGATCGCCGCCTGGTTGGAGGCGCGCACCTCCAGCCACAGCGTCACCACGCCGCGGCTCTCCAGCTGTTCGATCAACGCGTTGAGCAGCAAACGGCCAAAGCCCCGGCGCTGGTGCTGCGGATGAATGGCGATGTTGAACAACGTGGCTTCATCCAGCACGATCTGCGTGATGGCGAACCCCGCCATCTCCCCGTCGGCGCTCAGCTTCAGGTTAAGGTAGCGATCGCCCTGATTGCTGGCGAAGGTGGTTTCCGTCCAGGGGAAAGCGTGGCTGGCTTGCTCAATGGTGAAGGCCGTGGCCAGATCGGCCGCCGTCAGGGTAGAAATCGTGTTCATGATGACAAATCTGCTGCCAGAGGGCGCGTTTGGCCCCCGCGTCTTGAGAAAGCTCGGCCAGCGCCGGGCTGTGTAGCTGCGCGCCGGCGACCGCAAGCGGTTCCGCCACGCCCAGCCGCCAACTGTTGCATGCGGTCTCTTCAGGCAGCATCGCCGCCTGTTCCGGCGTCAGGCTGTAGGTATGCGCCGGCGTCAGCCCCAGGCTGCGCAGCACGTCGCAAAACAGCGGGTCGTCGGGCGCCGGCAGCGTCTGCGCCACCACCAACAGGCGCGCCTCGGGCGGCAGACTGACCGCCACTTCGCCCTGCAACACGCTCGGGCGGCGCAATGTCCACTGCGTAATACCCAGTTGTTGTAACAGCCAGTCGCGTTTTGATGCCATGCCGATTCCTACCCGTTGTGGTGCGCCATGCCTGCCATGCGCCGCGCTATGCTAACAAACCCGCGCTGCCCGCGCCAACAAACCCGTCGAACATATCGCCACAAAGCTCTATAATCCCCGGTCTCATTTCCAGGAGCCAATATCTGATGTCTGCATTAACCCCCGCCAGTGAAGTCATGCTGCGCCACAGTGATGAATTTATCGAACGCCGCGTGCTGTTTGCCGGCGACCTGCAGGACAGCCTGCCGGCCCAATTCGAGGCCGCGGACGTGCGCGTCCACACCCAGCAATACCATCACTGGCAGTTACTGAACCGGACGATGGGCGATAACGTGCAGTTCGGTTTGACCGTCGATCCCGCTTTCGTCGCCGACTGCGACACGCTGATTTACTACTGGCCGAAGAGCAAGCAGGAAGCGCAATTCCAACTGTGCAACATCCTGGCGCTGCTGCCGGTGGGTGTGGACGTGTTCGTGGTCGGTGAAAACCGCAGCGGCGTGCGCAGCGCCGAGACCACGCTGGAAGGCCACGTTGCGTTGGTGAAAATCGACAGCGCGCGCCGCTGCGGCCTGTATCACGGCCGTCTGGACGCGCAGACCGAATTCGACCTGAACGACTGGTGGGACAGCTATCAGCTGCACGATCTGGAAGTGAAAACGCTGCCGGGCGTGTTCAGCCGCGACGGCCTGGACGTCGGCAGCTCGCTGCTGCTGTCGACGCTGGAAAAACACATGAAAGGCAAGGTGCTGGACATCGGCTGCGGCGCCGGCGTGATGGCCTCGGTGATGGCCAAGCTGTCGCCGAAGGTGAAACTGACCCTCAGCGACGTCAACGCCGCTGCGGTGGAATCCAGCCGCGCGACGCTGGCCGCCAACGGCATCGAAGGCGAAGTGATCGTCAGCAACGTTTACTCCGACATCACCGGCCGTTTCGACATGATCATCTCCAACCCGCCGTTCCACGACGGGCTGCAGACCAGCCTGACCGCCGCCGAAACCCTGATCCGCGGCGCGGTGAAACACCTGCCGATCGGCGGCCAGCTGCGCATCGTCGCCAACGCCTTCCTGCCGTACCCGGACATTCTGGACGCCACCTTCGGCAGCCACGAAGTGCTGGCGCAAAACGGCCGCTTCAAGGTGTACCAGGCCACCGTCGGCCGCCCGCCGCGCGCGCCGAAGAAGAAATAATTCGCCGTTGGCGGAAAACGACAGAGCGCGGCCCGAGGCCGCGCTTTTTTTTAGCCGTTGATGTAGGTCATCGACTCCGCGCCGTAGCGATCGCCGGCCGCCGCGCTCAGCGGAAACGCCGCTTCGATCGCCGCCAGTTCGGCAGCGCTCAGCGTTATCTCCGCCGCCGCGACGTTCTCTTCCAGATAGCGGCGACGTTTGGTGCCGGGAATCGGCACAATGTGCTCGCCCTGCGCCAACACCCAGGCCAGCGCCAGCTGTGAAGGCTTGACGCCCTTCTGCGCCGCCAGCTCCCCCACCTTCTCCACCAGCGCCAGGTTACGGGCAAAGTTTTCCCCCTGGAAGCGCGGGTTGTCGCGGCGGAAATCGTCCTCGGCCAGATCCTCCGGCCGCCGGATAGCGCCGGTAAGGAAACCACGCCCTAACGGGCTGTAAGGCACAAAGCCGATGCCCAGGCGCTCACAGGCCGCCAGCACGCCCTGTTCGGCGTCGCGCGTCCACAGCGAATACTCGGTCTGCAGCGCCGTGATCGGATGCACCTTGTGCGCCCGCTCCAGCGTGTCGACCGACACCTCGCTCAGGCCGATATGGCGGATCTTGCCTTCGCGGATCAGATCCGCCATCGTACCCACGACGTCTTCGATCGGCACCTGCGGATCGACCCGGTGCTGATAATAAAGATCGATCTCCTCCACGCCCAAGCGCCGCAGGCTGCCCTCGACGGAGCGCCGGATATACTCGGGCCGGCTGCTGACGCCGCGCGCCGAAGGATCCGCCGGATCGCGCAGGATGCCAAACTTGGTGGCCAGGAACACCTGTTGCCGTTTGCCCTTGATCGCTTCCCCCACCAGTTCTTCGTTGGTGTGTGGGCCATACATGTCAGCGGTGTCGAGCAGCGTGACGCCCAGCTCCAGCGCCCGGTGCAGCGTGGCGATGGCCTCCTGCCGATCGGCACCGGTGGAGTAGAAGTCGCTCATGCCCATGCATCCCAGCCCCAGGGCGGAGACGACAGGACCTTGGGAACCCAGTTTACGTTGTTGCATTGTACTGCCCTCATGCGATGAATGGATAACGCAGCAAAGTCTGGTTGTTTACGCTACAAAGATAAATAATGCAGATTGCACATCACTGTTCAAAAATCACCAACAATTCGGAGTGGACATGGACCAGGTTCAAGCCATGCGCATTTTTACCCGCATCGTCGAACTGGGCAGCTTCAGCCGGGCGGCCGAGCGCCTGCAGCTGCCGCGCGCCACGGTCAGCAACGCGCTGAAACGGCTGGAACAGCGGCTGGGCGTGCGCCTGCTGATCCGCACCACCCGCCAGGTGCAAGTGACGAGCGAAGGCAGCCTCTACTATCAACGCTGCGTGCAGTTGCTGGGGGCGCTTGAGGAGGCGGACACGCTGTTCAGCCACCATAAGCTGCAGCCGTCCGGTAAGGTGCGCATCGACATGCCCCATTCGCTGGCGCGTGAGATAGTCATTCCGGCGCTGGACGACTTTTACCGGCGCTATCCCGACATCACGCTGGCGCTGGGCGCCAACGACACCCACGTCGATCTGTTGCGCGAAGGCGTAGACTGCGTGCTGCGCGCCTGGGAAACCGAAGACGACAGCCTGGTGGCGCGGCGTATCGCCCAGTTGCCGCAGGTCACCTGCGCCTCCCCCGCTTACCTGCAAGCTTGCGGCACGCCGTTCGACATCGATAGCCTGGAACCGCACCGCGCGGTGGGTTATTTTTCTCTGGCCAGCAACCGCAATTATCCGCTGGAATTCTGCCGCGGCGGCAAAGTGGAACTGCGCGAACTCCCCGCCCGGCTGAGCGTCAGCGGTGCCGACGCCTACATCGCCGGCGCGCGTGCCGGCATGGGATTGATTCAGGCGGCGCGCTATTCGCTTGCTCCCTGGCTGGAACAGGGCGAACTGGTGGAAGTGTTGGCGGAAACGCCCCCTCCGCCGATGCCGATTTACATCATGTATCCGCCCGGCCGTTTCCTGGCACCAAGGGTCAGAGTGTTGATTGATTGGCTGATTTGGCTGTTTGACCAGCAGAAAAGCGGTGATATGGCTGTTTTTCCAGCAAACGCCCGCAAAGCGGGGAAATAACTGTTGACGTGTCCGCCAAAATCTCTAGAATTCGCCTCCGTGGTAACGTTACTCCGGTAATGTTTCTGGTACGCGAAGGTGGCGGAATTGGTAGACGCGCTAGCTTCAGGTGTTAGTGTCCTTACGGACGTGAGGGTTCAAGTCCCTCTCTTCGCACCAAATAACCACATGATTTATATTGCACTCAGCATCGATGCGAAGGTGGCGGAATTGGTAGACGCGCTAGCTTCAGGTGTTAGTGTTCTTACGGACGTGAGGGTTCAAGTCCCTCTCTTCGCACCAAGCTGGCGACGTAATATAAATCGAAGCAACAACATCGACTGTGCGAAGGTGGCGGAATTGGTAGACGCGCTAGCTTCAGGTGTTAGTGTCCTTACGGACGTGAGGGTTCAAGTCCCTCTCTTCGCACCAATTGATGATCTCTCCGGTAGTTCCTTCGAAAAAATCCCAACGCATTGATGATAAACACGCCTAAGCGTGGTTTTGCCGTTTCCGGCGTTTACGCGAAGCTGAAGTTGAGGCTGATTGCCGCCAGGCCGCCCGCCAACGCTATGCAGGAAGGCAGCAGCAGATAGTGGCGCAGCCGGCTGTTGAACAGCATCACCAGCGTCGCCAACATCGCTATCACAATCAGGGTGCGCAGCTGCATCATATTCAGATCGATCAAGGCCAGCAGCGGCATCAGCGCACACGGCAGCAAAACGCCCCAGGCGCTGGCCAGACGATCGCCTAGACACCAGCTGACGCCCCACAGTCCACACGCGGCAATCATGGCGGTGAGCATGACAACCCCCTTAAGTGATAATGATAACCAATATCATATAACACTTTTTTGGCCACCGCACCATTTTCACTGCGTTGACCAAACCCAGATGACACCAGCATGAAAAAATGATAATTTGACATAAGAAAATTCCTAGTCCTGTTTGCATGATAATAATCACAATCATCAACCATGCAACTTCCGTGGATATTTCGCGCCGAGGGAATGCTTCTCAACCTTAATTATTCGACAGAACGACTTTGCAAAGAGTGACCTCCGTATGAACGCCCGTTCTTATCAGGAATTACTGAACAGCAAGCAGCGCCTGGCATTATTTCTTTTTCTGGTGATGAATGCCGCCTCTTCCGTATTTACGTTATTGTTCCCTTTTAGGGATGTCCCTTCTTTTACTCTGCCTTTATTATGCATACCGTTATTTTGTCTGGCAGCTGCGCTATTTTCTCTGTCCGCGCCGCGGCAATACGTAGGCAAACTCAACCTGTTCGCTAGCGTTCTCGGCCTGCTTTGGGCCTCACACATCTACGTTAAAAGTCAATATTGCCTGCCGAATAACCAAGATTTTTTATTAATTAGTTTGTTCAGCATCTTTTTTATCAGCGCTATTTCTCTGACGGATAACTTTACCGCCTTTTGTTTACACGCCGTGCCTTCCGCAATGATGATCCTGGTTTTAGACGGCATGCATAATACCCTGCGGATATTATTCACCACGCTATTACCTATTATCGCTTTCTCCATTCATCACCTGATGTTGAAACGCAGTGAAATCTTTACCCATGCGCTGGTGGCCAACCTGTATAACGAACGGGACAAGTTCAATAATTTGAGCATGCTCGATCCCCTGACCGGCCTTTATAACCGCCGCGGCCTGGAGAATAAGATCAACATGCTGATGGAACCGCAAACCGGCCGCCACTACGTGCTGCTGCTGGATATCGACCACTTCAAGGTCTACAACGACAGTTACGGCCACGCGATGGGCGACCGGGCGCTGGTGCAGGTGGCGATCGCCATCCGCGATGCGGTGCGTTCACGCGACATCGTGGTGCGGTACGGCGGGGAGGAGTTTTTAGTGCTGCTGACCAACGTGCACGAAGGCTACGCGGCGCAGCTGGCCGAACGGGTGCGCCAACGGGTGGCGGAACTGAATATCCCGCACGGCGCCAGCCCGCAGCACAGCGGCACGCTGACGCTCAGCGCCGGCATCTCGGCGTTGGAAAAGCTGGACGTCGAATCGGCGATCGGCGCAGCCGACGCTGCACTTTATTTGGCGAAAAACAGCGGCCGCAACAATATCCAGCTGGCGCAAAATGTACAGCCCGCCCTGCTGCAGCCGCAGGAGTAACACGTTCGCTAGTCGGCTTCCCAAATCGCCCTGCCCTGCCAGCGCCGTTCGATCGCCGCCAGGAACAGCTTCACTTTGGGGGAGAGATGGCGTCGGCTGGGGTAGACGGCGCAGATCGGCGGTCCCGGGCGACAATAGCGCTCCAGCACCGGCACCAGCGTGCCGGCCGCAATCTGCTCGCCGACCAGAAACGCCCCCACCTGGCACAGGCCGGCTCCGGCGACGGCCGCATCCCGCAAGGCCTCGACGTTGTTGAAACGCATCCGGCCACGCACCGGCTGTTCGTGCAGTTGGCCGTTGACCAAATAGCGCCAGGGCGCCGGCAGCCCCTGATGGCTGAAGACCAGCGTCTCGTGATCGCCCAACGCCTCCGGTTTTGCAGGCGTACCGTACCGCGCCAGATAATCCGGCGCCGCGCAGGTGATCAGGCGATGCGGCGCGAGCACCCGCCGCACCAGCCGGCTGTCGTCGTTGCCGCCAACGCGGACAGCCACGTCGATGCCGTCGCGCACCAAATCGCTGTAATCGTCGGAGAAGCTGACGTCGGCGTCCACCTCCGGCCACTGCGCCAAAAACTCCCGCAAAATCGGCAGGATATGTAATCGCCCCAACGAGACCGGCAGATCCAGCCGCAGCCGCCCGCGCGGCGTTTGCCGCCGCGTATTCAGCGCCGTTTCCGCCTCTTCGGCCTGCGACAGGATGCGCTGCGCATACTCGTAAAACACCGCGCCGTCTTCGGTCAGGCTGACGCTGCGCGTGGTGCGCTGCAGCAGCCGGGTGGCCAATCGCTCCTCCAACCGGTTCACGCATTTGCCCGCCGCCGATCGGGAAATGCCCAGCCTCTCGGCCGCCAGCGTGAAGCTGCAGGCGTCGGCGACGCGAATGAACACCAGCAGGTCGCTCAGGTTATCCAACGGCATAGACGGTAAATTGGCCACGATTTGTCCCCAATGTTGCGCATTAAGGCCAGTTTATCAGCCATTTTGGCACAGATACACTGAGGTTCTTCATCTGTTGGGAGAATCATTATGAGTGCCTTACACGCCGGCGGCGGCGCAAAACCCTGGCTGGCGACTTTCGCTATCGCCCTGTCCACCTTTACCGTCGTCACGGCAGAAATGCTGCCCGTCGGGCTGTTGACCCCGATCGTCAGCACCCTGAACGCGACGATCGGCCGCGCCGGGCTGCTAATTTCCCTGCCTGCCCTGTTCGCCGCGCTGTTCGCCCCGCTGGTGGTGCTGGGCGCCCGGCGCACGGATCGCCGCAGCCTGCTGATCGCCTTTCTACTGCTGCTGATCGCCGCCAACCTGCTGGCCGCCGCCGCCACCTCCATGGCGCTGCTGTTCGCTGCGCGCATCCTGCTGGGCTTTTGCATCGGCGGTATCTGGGCCATCGCGGGTGGGCTGGCAGAACGCCTGGTGCCGCCGGCCTCCGTCGGATTAGCGCTGTCCGTCATCTTCGGCGGCGTAGCGGCAGCCTCGGTGTTCGGCGTGCCGCTCGGGGTGTTCCTCGGCGAAGCGCTGGGCTGGCGCATGGCGTTTCTGGCCGTCGCCGTCCTGGCGGCGCTGACCCTGCTCCTGCTGCTGTGCGCGCTGCCGCCGCTGCCGGTCACGCAGGCGGTGAGCTGGCGCTTATTCACCGCGCAGCGCGCGAATCGCCGGCTGCTCCTCGGGCTGCTGCTGACGTTTCTGCTGGTCGCCGGCCACTTTATGGCCTACACCTTTGTCCGCCCGCTGCTGCAGACGGTCGCCGGCATCGAGGGCCGCTGGGTGGGGCCGCTGCTGTTCGCCTACGGCGCCGCCGGTATCGTCGGGAATTTCATCGCCGGCCAGGCCGCCGCCAAACGGCTGCGCCGCACCCTGGCGCTGATCGCCCTCGGGCTGGCGCTCGCCGTCCTGCTGCTGCCGCTGCTGGGCCACGCGCCGCTGAGCGGCAGCGCCTTCCTCCTGCTGTGGGGCATCGCCTACGGCGGCGTTTCCGTTTCGCTAATGGCGTGGATGCTCAAGGCAGCCCCCGACGCGGTCGAGGTCGCCTCTTCGCTGTATATCGCGCTGTTTAATCTGGCGATTTCCTGCGGTTCACTGGCGGGCGGGCTGGTGGTGGATGCCGGAGGCTTGACGCTAAACGGCGTGCTGTCCGGCATCGTGCTGCTGCTGGCGTTGGCGATCCTGATGCGAACCCGCCCACATGCGCTGACAACGGCGGCGAAGGCCGATTCGCCGCCGGGTTAAATCAGGCGCGGCGCTGCCGCAGGCCGTAAACCAGCACCACCGCGAAGCACAGCAGCGGCAGCAGATAAGAGAGCGCGGTGCTGTAACGATCGGCCAGCGCGCCCATAAAGTACGGCATGATGGCGCCGCCGACGATCGCCATGATCATAAAGGAGCTGGCGCGCTTGGTGTGTTTACCCAGGTTTTTCACCCCCAGGGCGAAAATCGTCGGGAACATGATCGACATAAAGAAGAATACCGCGATCAGCGCCACCACCGACACGCCGTCAACGCTCAGCATCACCACGCCGCACAGCGCGATGTTGATCAGCGCATAGGCCGCCAACAGCGTCGCCGGCTTGACTCGCCCCATCAACCAGGTGCTGAAGAAGCGCCCGACCATAAAGCAGATCATGGCGATCGACAGCAGGTAAGAGGCACTCTGGTTAGACACTTCGCGCCAGTGTTCGGTGGCATAGTTGATGAAGAACGCCCCTACGCCCACCTGCGCCGCCACGTAGAAGAACTGCGTGATAACCCCGCCGACGAAATGCGGATGCTGCCACAATCCCTGCGCTATCACGCCGTGCACCGGTTTTTCCTCTTCGCGGATCGCCGGCAGCCGGGTGCGGCTGAACAACAGCGCGATCAGCAGCACCAGCACGGCGATCGCCACATAGGTCATCTTCACCGCGCTCTGATCGCCGCCGCCGGCGGACTGGCTGGTGGAGAAGAACAGCGTGCCGCCGATCAACGGGCCAATAAACTGCCCGAGGCCGTTGAACGACTGGGCCAGGTTGAGCCGCCGTTCGGCGCCCTGCGCGTCACCCAGTACCGTGGCGTACGGGTTGGCGGCCGTTTCCAGGCAGCCCAAACCGCTGGCGATAACGAACAGCGCGAACAGGAATACGCCGAAGCTGTTGGCCGACGCCGCCGGCACGAACAGCAGCGCCCCCAGCGCATACAGGCACAGACCAACCAGAATGCCCGCCTTATAGCCCTTGCGGTCCATAAAGTACCCGGCGGGCAGCGCCACCAGGAAATAGGCGCCGAAATAGGCCGCCTGCAGCAGCCCCGACTGCGCCTTGGTAACGTGCAACGTCTCCTGAAAATGTTTGTTTAATACGTCCAGCAGGCCATAGGACAGCCCCCACATGAAGAACAGGCTGGTGACCAGGATAAATGCCCAGCGCAGATTGGCGGTCATGGAGACGCCCGGCTGCGCGGAGGCCGCACTTTTTTCAGCAAGCATGGTGATACCCTCGTATCGTCTGGCGATGATGATGTTGGCGTTATTGCTGTTGCAGAGAAAATATCCGCGCCATTTCCACCCATTTTTCGCCCTGCGGCGTCCAGGGGGTGGCGACCTGGTAGTGCCACATCAGCGCTTCCCATCGCTGTACTTCGGGGTTGCTCAGGCTGGCGGCGTTAAAACGCGCGGCGTCGAAATCGGCGCTGACTTCCACGATCATGAACAGCCGGGTGCCCAACCGATAAATCTCCATGTCGAGAATGCCGTGCTCACGCAGATGCGCGGCGATGCCCGGCCAGATGCGCTGATGATGCTGCAGGTACTCCGCAATCAGCGCCGGTGAGTCAATCAGATCGAGCGCCTGGCAAAAACGGCGCCGCCCTGCCGCCGCGCCGCTCACGTCAACGCCCGATCGAGGTGCAGGTAGCCGCCGTCCACCGACAGCCATTGCCCGGTGGTGTGCGACGACCGCGACGACAACAGGAACGCCACGGTGTCGGCGATCTCTTGCGGCGTGGTCATGCGCTGCCCGAGCGGAATGCGCGCGGTGATTTTCGCCATCTGCCGCTGCGGCTCGGCGAAGGTGTTGAGCCAGCGCTGGTACTGCGGGGTGATCACCTCCGCCGGCACCACCGCGTTCACCCGCACCCCGTCATGGCGCAGCGACACCGCCCATTCGCGCGTCAGCGCCAGCACCGCGCCCTTGGCGGCGGTGTAGCCGCTGGTGCCGCCCTGGCCGCTGAGCGCGGTCTTGGAGGCGATGTTGACGATGGCGCCCCGGCTTTCCTGCAGCGCCGCCTGGCACAGGTGTGCCATCAGGTAGTAGTGCACCAGGTTCTTTTCCAGCGAGCCGACGAACGCTTCGCGCCCCGCCTCCAGCCCGACGCCGTCGTTGACCCCGGCGTTATTCACCAGCCCGTCGATTCGGCCGAAGGTCGCCAGCGTCTGGCTGACCGCGCGGCGGCAGGCCGCCTCGTCGCACAATTCGGTAAGGATCACCTCGGTGCGCGGCTGCAGCCGCTGCAAATCGGCCAGCAGCGCCGCCTCCGGCGCGGCGTTGGTGACCAGCACCGGGATCGCACCTTCTTCAGCCAGCACATGAGCAATCGCCGCGCCGATGCCGGCACCGCCGCCGGTGACCAGCACCACCTTATCTTGCAGATACAGATCCATAACCAGACTCCGTTAAACCGTAAATTCGCCAGGCGGTGTCGCCCCAAATCGCCGCCTGCTCAGCGGCCCCCAGCGTCGACAACGCCCGTTCGCACAGTCGCACCACCTGGCGGTAGTCGCCGGCCAGCAGGCACACCGGCCAGTCAGAGCCGAACATCAGCCGCTGCGGGCCGAACGCCTCCAGCGCGGCGTCGAAGAACGGCAGCAGTTCTTCCGCCTGCCACCGGCCACCCGGCGCCTCGGTGATCAACCCCGACAGCTTGCAGGCCACGTGCGGCAGCGCCGCCAGCGGCCGGATTTGCTGCGCCCAGTGCCGCACGCCGCGCGCGATGTCCGGCTTGCCGAAATGATCCAGTACCAGCCAATGCTCGTCGTGGCGGGCCGCGAACGCCGCCGCAGCCGCCAGATGCCGGTGCGTCACCAGGATTTCGTACACATACCCGGCGCGCTGCAGCGTTTGCATGCCGCGCTCCACTTCCGGCCGCGCCAGCCAAGCCGCCGGATCCGCTTCGTCCTGCACCTGATGGCGCACCCCGCGCAACGCGGTATGCGGCCGTAAAGCTTCCAGACGCTGCGCCAGTTGTGGCGCGGCGATGTCCAGCCACCCCACCACGCCGCATACGCCCTCGCCCTGCTCAGCCAGCGCCAGCAGGGCCAGCGTCTCGTCCTCGCTGGGGCGCGCCTGCACCGCCAGCGCGCCGTCGAAACCCTGTTCCTGCAGCAGCGGCCGCAGCCGGGGCGGATCGAAATCCTGCCGCAGCACGCTCATCCGTTCGTCGATCCACGGGTAATGCTGTGGGTGATAGCGCCAGTAGTGCTGGTGAGCGTCGATACGCGGCATGCGATCCTCCCGCCTCACCCGCGGAACCGATACTGTTCGATCGACGACGGATGCATCTCGATCGAATAGCCGGGACGGCTCGGCGGCATGTAGGCCGCGCCTTTGATCACGCAGGGATCGACAAAGTGTTCATGCAGATGATCGACATACTCGATCACCCGGCCTTCATGGGTGCCAGCAATGCACAGGTAGTCGATCATCGACAGGTGCTGCACATACTCGCAGAGCCCGACGCCGCCGGCGTGCGGGCAAACCGGCAGCTGGTATTTGGCCGCCATCAGCATCACCGCCAGCACTTCGTTGACGCCGCCGAGGCGGCAGGCGTCGATCTGCACCACGTCTACCGCGCCGCGCATGATGAACTGCTTGAACATGATGCGGTTCTGGCACATCTCACCGGTGGCCACCTTGACCGGCGCTACCCCTTCGCGGATGCGGCGGTGCCCTTCCACGTCATCCGGGCTGGTCGGCTCTTCGATAAACCAGGGTTTGGCGAACGCCAGATGCTTCACCCACGGAATGGCTTCGTTCACCTCCCACACCTGGTTGGCGTCGATCATCAGCCGGCGATCCGGGCCGATCACTTCGCGGGCGATGCGCACCCGGCGGATATCGTCTTCCAGATCGCGCCCGACCTTCAGCTTCAGGTAAGAAAAACCGGCGTCGACCGCTTCCTGACACAAGCGGCGCAGCTTGTCGTCCGGATAACCCAGCCAGCCGGCGGAGGTGGTGTAGCAGGGATAGCCTTCCTGCAGCAGCCGCTCCAGGCGCCGCTCTTTGCCCTCAGCACGCTGTTTCAGCAGCGCCAGCGCTTCCTGCGGCGTGATGCAGTCGGTGATGTAACGGAAATCGATGCAGCGCACCAGCTCCTCCGGCGTCATCTCCGCCACCAGCCGCCACACCGGCTTGCCGACCGATTTGGCCCACAGATCCCACACCGCGTTGACCACCGCGCCGGTCGCCAGGTGAATGGCCCCCTTGTCCGGCCCGATCCAGCGCAGCTGGCTGTCGCTGGTGAAGCGCCGCCAGAAGGCGCCCATGTCGGCGGCGATATCCTCCAGCCGCTCGCCGACGATCTGGTGTTCCAGCGCGCGGATCGCCGCGCAGCAGATCTCGTTGCCACGGCCGATGGTGAACGTCAGCCCGTGGCCGCTGAGATCCGCGCGATCGGTCTCCAGGATCACGTAGGCGGCGGAATAGTCGGGATCCGGATTCATGGCGTCGGATCCGTCCAGCCCCAGCGACGTGGGAAAACGAATGTCTTCAACCCGCAGTGCGGTAATGGTGGTCATGGCGGCGCTCCCGGTTAAGCCTGTACGGTTTGCTGGCGCTGTTCGCCCAGCCCTTCGATGCCCAGACGCATCGTCTGGCCCGCACGCAGATAGATGGGCTGCGGTTTCTGCCCCATGCCGACGCCCGGCGGCGTGCCGGTGGAGATCACGTCGCCCGGCTGCAGGCTCATAAAGCGGCTGAGGTAGCTGACGATCTGGGGAATGCGGAAGATCATGGTGCTGGTGTTGCCGTCCTGATAGCGCTTGCCGTCCACCTCCAGCCACAGGTTCAGGCTGTGCGGATCGGCGATCTCGTCGGCGGTCACCAGCCAGGGGCCGATCGGCCCGAAGGTGTCGCAGCCTTTGCCCTTGTCCCAGGTGCCGCCGCGCTCAATTTGATATTCGCGTTCTGAGACGTCGTTGATCACGCAGTAGCCGGCGACGTGGCGCATCGCGTCTGCTTCGCTGATGTAGCGCCCGCCCTGGCCGATCACCACGCCCAACTCCACTTCCCAGTCGGTTTTCTGCGAGCCGCGCGGGATCTCCACGCGATCGTTGGGGCCGACCACCGCGCTGGTCCATTTGTTGAATACCACCGGCTCCTCAGGAATGGCCGCACCGGTCTCCGCCGCATGATCAGCGTAGTTCAGGCCGATACAGATAAACTTGCCGATGCCGCCGACGCAGGCGCCGAGGCGCGGCTGCCCTTCGACCAGCGGCAGCGTAGCGCTGTCCAGCGCGCGCAGTTTGGCGAGCGACGCCGGTAATAACGCGGTGCCCCCTACATCGGCGATATGCTGCGACAGATCGCGCAGGCGGCCCTGCGCATCCAACATGCCGGGGCGCTCTTGCCCGGGTTGCCCGTAACGTAAAAGTTTCATGCCTTCCTCTCTCAAAAAATATGCGGGAGGAATGGGCCCACAGGTGCCGTGAGCGCAGGCAGTTTGAGTACGGACAGCGCGCAGGACCCGGAGCGTACGCGGAGTACGTGAGGAGTCCGAGCACTGCCCAAGCTCAAAATGGCAAGCGCAACCGCCTGAGGGCCCATTCCTTCAGTTGCTCCAGCCGCCGTCGATAACCTGCACCGTACCGGTGGTGTATGAACTGGCGTCGGAGGCCAGATACAGCGCCAATTGGGCGATTTCCTCGGTGGTACCGATGCGCCCGATCGGCTGACGGGCGACGAACGCCTGATACACCTCTTGCTCGCTGCGCCCCTGCTCGCGCGCCTGCTCGGCAATGCGCTGGCGCAGCGACGGCGACTCCACCGTGCCGGGGCAGATGGCATTGCAGCGGATGCCCTGCGTGACGTAGTCCGCCGCCACCGAGCGCGTCAGGCCGATCACCGCCGCTTTGCTGGCGCCGTAGGCAAAGCGGTTCGGCACCCCTTTCACGCTCGAGGCCACCGAGGACATGTTGATGATTGAACCTTTGCCGCGCGCCAACATGCCCGGCAGGAAGGCGCGAATCATGCGGAACATCGCGGTAACGTTGAGATCGAGCGCGAAAGCCCACTGCTCTTCGCTGCAATCGAGGATCGATCCGCTGTGCACCACGCCGGCGCAGTTGAACAGCACGTCGATCGGGCCGATCGCTTCCGCCGCCGCCGCGATGGCGGCCGGATCGGTGACGTTCAGCGTCAGCGCGCGGATCCCGGCGGAGCCCTGCAGGCGCTCTAGGTTGATATCGCTGGCGATCACCTCAGCACCGGCGGCGGCGAACAGCCTGGCGGTGGTAAAACCGATCCCTTGCCCGGCGGCGGTGATCAGTACACGTTTCCCGGTTAAATCCATCTTGACTCCTCGGCCTAAAGGTCTAATGGTCAGGCCACTAAGGGCGATTAAAGGTCAGGCCTCTAACATGACAAAAGACGCTTTACGCGTTATCGTTGGGGGAAGAAGTTAATAAAACAGCCTTGAAACCGCATTTCAATTAACCTTTTTTTTACACTTGAATAACGATTACTCAAGCGCCTTGTCGCATAATTGTGCGCCAAATCACTGAACGCAGAATCGTCAAAGGTCAAAAATGCCGATTACCCGACTGGAAAACCCAAGAATTTACAGACAGATAGCTGACCAGCTCAAACGTCTTATCGAAAATAACGAATTTCCACCGGGCAGCCGCCTGCCCTCGGAGCGGGATCTCGCCCAGCAGTTGCAGGTCAGCCGCGCGTCGGTGCGCGAGGCGCTTATCGCACTGGAAGTGATCGGCCTGGTGGACGTCAAGGTCGGTAACGGGGTGATCGTACGCTCGCAAACGCCGCTGGCGCCGTCGCAGGAGCCGGTGATGGCCCAGGCCGGCCGCAACCAGTGGGCGGAGATCGACGACGAACTGAACATCGAGCTGGATTTCAACGCCGAGCTGCCGCCGTTTTCACTGCTGCAAACCCGCCTGCTGATTGAACCGGAGACCGCCGCGCTGGCCGCGCGCCACGCCACCGACGAAGAGCTGGCGGGCATCCGCGCTGCCTATGAGCAGAACTGCCGCGATAACCGCGCCGGTTCCGCCACCCACCCCGGCGATCGGCTGTTCCACATCCGCATCGCCCAGGCCAGCGGCAACCCGGCCTATGCGTTCATCATCGGCCACCTGCTCGGCCACCGTTACGGCAGCATGTTCCGCGTGCTGCAGCGCCACTATACGCCGGACGACATGCCGCACCGTTCCGAGCTGGAACACCGGGCTATCCTGGCGGCGATCGAAGCGCGCGACGTGCGCGGTGCCCGCAAGGCGATGAAGGCGCACCTCGACGAAGTGATCGCCATTTTCGCCCGCGCGCAGTAGGCCACCGGCGGTTAAAAAATTTTATCGCCACCGCTCTTTTTTCTACATGCAGCCAGGACCCGGGCGCATTACACTGGGCAACGGATAAGCCCTTTCCCCGCTGCATTGTTAAATGGATAACGACCGTTGAAGAACTCTGTCTCCGCTTTATTGCTGGCGCTGGGCCTGTGCGCCGCGCCGCTGGCCGTGCAGGCCGCGCCCCCGCAGCTGGCTTCGCAAATCGTCGACCAGTATGCCGAACATATTTTCTACAACAGCGGTGCCACCGGCATGGCGCTGGTGGTGATCGACGGCAATCAGGTGGTTAACCGCAGCTTTGGCGATACCAAACCTGGCAACAACCTGCGCCCGCGCCCGGATTCGCTGATCCGTATCGCTTCGATCACCAAGCTGATGACCAGCGAAGTGATGGTGAAAATGGCGGCGGAAGGCCAGGTAAAACTGACCGACCCGCTGCGCAAGTATGCCCCCAAAGGCGCCTATGTGCCGGCTTACAACGCCAGCCAACCGATCACCCTGCTGAACCTGGCGACGCACACCAGTTCGCTGCCGCGCGAGCAGCCGGGCAAGAAGCCGCCGAAAACGCCGGTTTTCACCTGGCCGACCAAGGCCCAGCGCTGGCAGTGGCTGGCGCATGCCAACGTCACGGTGCCGCCGGGCGTACACGCCGCCTACTCCAACCTGGCTTATGACCTGCTGGCCGACGCGCTGTCGCGCGCTGCAGGCAAGCCTTACAACGCGCTGCTGAAAGAGAAAATCACCGCACCACTCGGCATGGTCGACACCACGCTAACGCCGAGCCCCGAACAGTGCTCGCGCCTGATGGTGGCGGCGGCCGGCCCGAGCGCCTGCCGCGACACCACCGCCGCAGCCGGCAGTGGCGGCGTCTACTCCACCCCGCGCGACATGCAGCGCTGGATGCAGCAGTTCCTCTCCTCCAGCGCCAGCGGCCCGCGCAAGGCCACCGCTGCCAGCGAGCAAACCATGTACTTCCAACGTCACGATCTGGTGTCGCTGAAAGGCATGGACGTGCCGGGGCAAGCGGATGCGCTGGGGTTGGGCTGGGTGTATATGGCGCCGAAGGACGGGCTACCGGGCATCATTCAGAAGACCGGTGGTGGTGGCGGATTCATTACCTACATGGCGATGATTCCGGCGAAGAACGTCGGGGTGTTCGTGGTGGTGACCCGCTCGGAGCTGAGCAAGTTCACCAACATGAGCGATCCGGTCAACCGCCTGGTGAGCGATCTGGCGGCCAACAAGAGTTGAAACGCGGGGCGCAGCCTGCTGCGCCCCAACGCCTCAGGCCGGCACCGCCATCTGGTGGATCACCGAATGGAAATTGCGCTTGAAGTAGATCAGCCCGTTGCCGGCTTCGCTCAGCGCGATGTGTTTGATCTGCACCAGGTACATCTGGTGGGTGCCGATGCTTTGGATCTGCTCGATCTCCCCTTCCAGGCTGGCCAAGGTATTGCGCAGCACCGGCTGCCCCAGCGCACCGAGCTGCCACTCTTCCAGCCGGAAACGATCTTCCATGCTGACGCCGGTCATGCCGGCGAAGTGGCGCGCCATCAGCTCCTGTTCGTGGTTGAGCACGTTGACGCACAGCCTGCGGTTTTCCTGAAACACCGGGTTCATCGCGCTGTTGCGGTTGATGCACACCAGCAGCGTCGGCGGCGTATCAGTCACCGAGCACACCGCCGTGGCGGTGATGCCGCAGCGCCCCGCCGGGCCGTCGGTGGTGACGATATTCACCGCCGCCGACAGGCTGGCCATGGCGTCGCGAAAGCGCAGGCGCTGTTCATTTTCCTGAGACATACAACCTCCTCCTGAATTACTTCAGCAGATTATCCAACTGATTAATATCGTCATTGTTCCGCAGGTGCGGCACCTTCCAGCCGTGCTGATCGTAATCGGCCAGGCACTTGTCAACCATCTGCATCATGCGATCCATGTTGCCGGATCCCTGCGCATGGCGCAGGCACTGCAGACGGATCTCATCCTGGCTGCCGGCGTAGTTGATCTCATACAGCTCGTGGCGGCCGCCGAATTCGCTGCCGATCGCATCCCACATCAGCTTGAGGATCTTGATGCGTTCAACGTGATCCATGCCGTCCGATCCGCGCACGTAGCGCGCCAGATACTTGTCGATCTCCGGGTTATTCATGTCGCGCACGCTGGACGGCAGATAGATCAGGCCGCTGGTGACGTTCTTCTCGATGATGTGTTTCACCTTGGTGTAAGCCATCGGCGCCATCACGCGATAGGTTTGCAGCGCGGCGGAATCCGGCAGATAAGCGCCGTTTTCCCATTTAGTGGCTTCGGCGCACATCGCGTCGCTCAGCGACCAGAACAGGTTGCGCCAGGCTACCACTTCGCCCAGATCGGCCTGCACGCCGCGGAACTCCAGCACGCCGGTACACGAGAGGCTCTTTTGCAGCAGCGCGGTGATGAAGTCCATCTTCACCGCCAGGCGCACGCAGGCCTGCAGCGGGAACAGCCGGGCGAAACCGCCCTGGGTGCTCCAACGGCGGCAGCGATCGAAATCGCGGTAGATCAGCACGTTTTCCCACGGGATCAGCACATGATCCATAATCAGGATCGCGTCGTTCTCGTCGAAGCGGCTGGTGAGCGGGTAGTCGAACGGCGATCCGGTGGCGCCGGCCACCAGCTCGTAAGAGGCGCGCGAAATCAGCTTCACCCCTTCGGCGTCCATCGGCGCCACGAACATCAGCGCAAAGTCCGGGTTATCGCCCATCACCTGCGCCGAACCGAAGCCGATGAAGTTGTAGTGGGTCAACGCCGAGTTGGTGGCCACCACTTTGGCGCCGCTGACGATGATGCCGGCGTCAGTCTCTTTCTCCACCTGAATGTAGACGTCCTTCACCTCGTTGACCGGCTTGTGGCGGTCGATCGGCGGGTTGACGATGGCGTGGTTGAAATAGAGCCCGGTTTCCTGAATCCGTTTGTACCAGTGGCGCGCATTGTCGGCGAACTGACCGTAGAACTCCGGATAAGCCCCCAGCGCGCAGCCGAAGGCCGCCTTGTAGTCCGGCGTACGCCCCATCCAGCCGTAGCTTTGGCGCGACCAGTCGGCGATGGCGTCGCGCTGCTGGCGCATCTCTTCCGGGCTACGAGCGTAGCGGAAGAATTTGTGGGTATAGCCGCCGTTGCCGGTGTCGGTATTCCAGCACAGGCGATCCTGGCTGGCCGGATCGTGCAGCGCATCGTACAGCTGGCCGACTGACGCCGCCGCGTTGCGGAACGCCGGGTGCGTGGTGACGTCTTTCACGCGCTCGCCGTAAATGTAGATTTCGCGGCTGTCCTGCAAACTTTTCAGGTATTCGGCGCCGGTGAACGGGCGTTTGCTGTCGGCACGAAAGTCTTCTGGTTTCATCGGGTCTTCCTCGTAATCGGCATTTTTCAGGCCGTGGATCCGGCCATTTGTTAAAATAATGTTTTCTTTTGGTTGCTTAATTGAAGCTTCCAAAGCCGGTTTCGAGAAGAGACTTTTGCGACAATCGCCGGTACTTTTCAGGTCAGTTTGCCGCTTTCGCGGCAAACTGTGATCGCGGTTACGAAAGGGCGTGTTGCGCCGCGCGGTAGGTCGAGGGGGAACAGCCTTCCAGCCGATTGAAAAAACGGGCGAAATAGGCCGGATCCTTGAAGCCGAGGCTGTAGGCGGTTTCATGCACCGTACAGGCGCTGAACAGCAGCATGCGTTTGGCCTCGCGCAGCAGCCGATCGAAGATCAGCCGCTTGGGTGGCCGGTTGGCGAAGCGCCGGCACAGGTCGTTGAGCCGCGATTCGGTCACGCCTAACGCCTGCGCATACTCCGGCACCGGCAGGTGCTCGCGAAAACGCTCGTCCACCATCTTGTTGAACCGCTGAAACAGCTGCAGTTCACCGCGCACGCCGCTGTTGGCGCTGTCTTCCAATGCGGTGTTGCGCAGCAGCAGCGTGAACACCGCCTGCGCCAGCAGCGCCAGCGTCTGTTCGCGCCCGGCCAGGTTCTGCCCGAACTCGCGGCGGATCAGCGCCCAATAGTGGCTGAGCGCCGTCAGCTCCTGCGGCGCGTCGGCCAACGACAGGCAGATACCCGGCATGTCCAGCGCCAGGTTGCTGCCGGGATACAGACGCTCCAGCAGCGGCCAAATCAGCTCCTGGCGCACCGTCAGCACGTGGCCGTCGCTGTCCGGTTCAGTGAAGAACGCATGCGGCACCGACGGCGGCGTGAGGATGAACAGCGGCGCCTGCACTGAATAATGCTGGTCGTCGAGCTGCAGCTCTATCTTGCCGGTCTCCAGAAAATGCACCTGGAAGAAGCAGTCGTGCCAGTGCACCTGCATGTCGCGACCAAAGAACGCCGCCAGCCCGGCGAAGGTTTCGTAGTGCACCTCGTCGGCGGCATAACGCGCGTCATACTCTTTGCAAATATCGATGTTGGTGATAAAGCCGGTACTTTTCCGCACCTCATGACCTCCTGCAATCATGCCCTTCAACGTATCAAGGCGTCGCTCTCGGGCGCGAATCCTTCATCGGAATGCGCCACACCAGCACGGCGCCGACGATCAACAGCGCCGAGACGAAATACAACCCGGAGTTGAAGCTGCCGGTCAGATCCTTGAACCAACCGATCAGCACCGGGCTGAGCGCCGATCCGATGTTGCCGGTAGCGTTGATCACCGCGATCCCCACCGCCCGCGCTTCCAGGCTGATCGACTGATCCGGCGTGGTCCAGAAGATCGCCATGGCGGTAAAGGAGCCAACCGAGGCCATCACGATCCCCAGCAGTTGGATCAGGCTGTGATCGGTGGCGGACGCCAGCAGCCAGCCGGCGGCGGCGAACAGGTACGGCAGCGCGGTGTGGTGCTTACGCTCCTGCAGCCTGTCGGATCGTTTACTCCACCACACCATGCCGGCGATGGTGCAGATCTGCGGGATCGCCGCCAGAATGCCGATCACCACGTTGCTGCTGCCCTGGTTGAAGCTCTGCAGGATCTGCGGCGTCCAGATGTTGATCGCGCTCAGGGTGTTGGTCAGGCAAAAATAGGCCAGCGTATACATCAGCACGATCGGCGTGAAGACCTCACGCCACAGGCTGCGTTGCTGCAGCGCGCGGTGGCTGCTCGGCCCATTGGGTTGCACCAGCTGCAGCTTGTCGGCCTCCATCATCGCCCGCAGGCTGGTTTTCTCCTCGTCGGTCAGCCACTTGGCCTTGGCCGGCGTATCGTCGAGGTAGAACCACACCACCACGCCCAGCAGCACCGACGGAATGCCTTCCAGCAGGAACAGCCACTGCCAACCCTTCAGGTTCATCACCCCGTCCAGCGCCAGGATATAGCCGGAAACCAGCGAGCCGATCGCCATGGTCACCGGCATGGCGATCATGAACAGCGCATTGGCGCGGGCGCGGTAGAACGCCGGAAACCAGTAGGTGAGATACACCAGAATGCCTGGCAGGAAGCCGGCCTCGGTGATGCCGACGATCATGCGCAGCACGTACAGGCTGGTCGGCCCGGTGGCGAACAGGGTGCAGGTAGAAGCGATGCCCCACAGCACCATGATGGTGGCGATCCAGCGTCGCGCACCGACCCGGCTCAGCATCATGTTGCTCGGAATGCCAAAGATCACATAGGTGGCGTAGAACAGCGTCGCCGCCAGCCCGAACATGGTCGAGCTGAGACCGAGATCTTTGCCCATCGTCAGCCCGGCGAAGCCGATGTTGATGCGGTCGAGGAAAGAAAAAACAAACAACACGAACAGGAAGATGATCAGGCGCCGAAACAACTTTTTAATCACCGATTGCTCGGCGGCGGTTAACGCTTTATGTTGCTGCGCCGGGTTGGCCGGCTGCAGCGAATCGACGTGGTTCATGGTTTAGTAGACTCCCGCTGAAGGCGCTTGCGCCCCGCCCTGTTTGAATTCGTCCGCCAGGGCTTCCGCCGCCCGCGCCAGCAGGGTGGTGTCCACCCCCACCGCGACGAACAGCGCGCCGGCCTCCAGATAGCGCTGCGCCAGTGCCTTGTTGGCCATCAAAATGCCCGGCGCCTTGCCGGCGGCGCGGATGCGCGCGATGGCGTCGTCGATGGTGCGCTGCACCTCCGGGTGCTGCGGATTACCGGCAAACCCCATGTCGGCGCTGAGATCCGCCGGGCCGATAAACACGCCGTCCACCCCTTCCACCTGCAGAATGGCGTCGAGGTTTTTCACCGCCTCGCGGGTTTCAATCTGCACCAGCACGCACATCTGTTCATCGGCCTGCTGCAGGTAATCGGGCACCCGGTTCCAGCGCGAAGCGCGCGCCAGGGCGCTGCCGACGCCGCGCACGCCGTGCGGCGGATAGCGCGTGGCGCGCACTGCGTCGCGCGCCTGTTCGGCGTTTTGAATCATCGGGATAAGCAAGGTTTGCGCGCCGACGTCCAGCAGCTGCTTGATGATCACCGCGTCGTTCCACGGCGGCCGCACCACCGGCTGGCTCGGGTAAGGCGCGACCGCCTGCAGCTGCCCCAGCACCGTCTGCACGTTGTTGGGCGCATGTTCGCCGTCGATCAGCAACCAGTCGAAACCGGCGCCGGCCAACAGCTCGGCGCTGTAGCTGCTGCACAGGCCGAGCCACAGCCCGATCTGCGGGCGCTTTTCCTGCAGCGCACGCTTGAAATGGTTGGTTAACATCGCATTCTCCCTGACAAGCGGGCGTAGCGCATGGCCCCGCCCGGTTTATGGCGGCCCGGTTCGCCGAGCCTGCTTATTAGACAAAGCGGCAGCTGATGCAGCCCATCTGGCCGTAGTCGACATGGAAGGTGTCGCCGCGCCGCGCCGGCACCGGCCGGGTGAAGGATCCGCCGAGGATCACCTGCCCCGCTTCCAGCTCCACCTCATACGGCGCCAGCTTGTTGGCCAGCCAGGCCACGCCGTTAGCCGGGTGGTTGAGCACCGCCGCCGCCACGCCGGACTCTTCAATCACGCCGTTGCGGTACAGCAGCGCGGAGATCCAGCGCAGGTCCAGCGCATCCGGCTTGATCGGCCGTCCACCCATCACCACACCGGCGTTGGCGGCGTTGTCGGAGATGGTGTCGAACACCTTGCGCGGCCGCTGCGTCTCGGGATCGACGTTGTGGCTGCGCGCATCGATGATCTCCAGCGCCGGAATGATGTAGTCGGTGGCGTTGTAGACGTCGAACAGCGTGCAGTTCGGCCCGCGTAGCGGCTTGGCCAGTACGAACGCCAGTTCCACCTCCACCCGCGGCACGATGAAGCGATCGATCGGAATGTCGCTGCCGTCGTTGAAGAACATGTCGTCCAGCAGCGCGCCGTAGTCCGGTTCGGTGATCTGCGAACTGACCTGCATGGCGCGCGAGGTCAGGCCGATCTTGTGGCCCTTGAGCGTGCGCCCCTCAGCGATCTTCAGCTCCACCCACTGCCGCTGAATGGCATAAGCGTCTTCGATGGTGATCTCGGGATGATCGAGCGACAACGCGCGGATCTGTTCACGACTCTTTTCCGCCTGATGCAGGCGCTGTACGGCGCGGTTAACCTGCTCTTTATCCAGCATTTACGACCCCTTATTCACGCCTTGTTGAACAGCGCGTGGACATTGTTCTGTTTGTAATTCAGCACCGGATCCAGCTCTTCCATCGTGAAAGAGAGCGCCAGGTAACGCTGCGCCATCAGCGCGGCGAAGTGTTCCTTGATCAGCGCAAACAGCATCTCGCCCACCTGCTGGCGGCTTTCCAGACTGCGGCCGTGGCCGATCTTCAGCGTCATGTGCACGAAGGCGTAGTCCTGCTTGCCGTCGGCCATCTGCCAGGTATCGAGCCAGATGGCGCGGCTGCGCACGCCGGCCAGCGGGAAGATGCCGGTCGCCGCCAGCGCCTCGTTAACCTTGGCGAACAGGGTGGGCAAATCCGCCTCGCGGCGGATGTTGTCGGTACATTCAGCGTAAAAATGGGGCATTCACACACCTCAGGCTTCAGCGGGCAAAGGGAACACGGCGTTAACCTGCCCGGTGCCGGAACTGGCGAACAGCGGGGTGATGAACTCCACCTTGCCGTCGTACTTGTCCCAGCCGAGCAGGCCCAGCAGCATCACGGTGTCGTGCATGTTGCCTTCGCCGTAGCAGTAATCGGCATACTCCGGCAGCATTTCGCAGAACTCGCGAAAGCGCCCCTCTTCCCACAGCTTGACCACCCGTTCGTCCATTTGCTGATCGAACTGGCGGGTGTAACTGTTCATGCCCTCTTCGGCGCGCTGATCGTCGATGAAGCGGTGCGACAGCGAACCGCTGGCCAGCACCGCCACGGTGCCGTCGTATTTCTCGATGGCGCTTTTCAGCGCCTCGCCCAGCCGGCGGCTGTCGGCGAAGTCATGCACGGTGCAAAACGCCGAGATCGACACCACTTTGAAATGCTTGTCGGCGTTCATGTAGCGCATCGGCACCAGCGTGCCGTATTCCAGCTTCAGGCTCGGAATGTCGTGCGCCTTGGCGCGCACGCCCAGCTTGCAGGCCTCGTCGGCGATCAGCTGCCCCAGCGCCGGGTTGCCGTCGTAGTCGTAGGTCATATCGCGGATGAAGTGCGGCAGCTCGTTGCTGGTGTACACGCCGGAGAAATGCGCACTGCAGTTGATGTGATAGGCGCTGTTCACCAGCCAGTGGGTGTCGAACACCACGATGGTGTCGACGCCCATCTCGCGGCAACGCGCGCCGATCTCTTTATGGCCGTCGATGGCCGCCTGCCGGCAGCCAAAGTTTTTCCCAGGGATTTCCGACAGATACATCGATGGAACATGTGTAATCTTGGCGGCTAACGCTAACTTACCCATAAGTCCTCACATGAAACAAAAATGATTCCGTGAACGATGCCGGGGCCTGACTAAACGCCCCAACGCGGGATCGGGTGATCACCCATGGAAATGCACACGTTCTTCATTTCGGCGAACACTTCGAAGCTGTATTCGCCGCCTTCGCGGCCGGTGCCGGAAGCTTTCACGCCGCCGAACGGTTGGCGCAGATCGCGTACGTTTTGGGTGTTGACGAAAACCATGCCCGCTTCAATGCCGCGGGCCAGGCGCAGAACCTTGCTCACATCCTGCGTCCAGATGTACGACGCCAGGCCGTACTCCACGTCGTTGGCCATGCGCAGGCCGTCTTCTTCTGATTTGAACGGCAGCAGGCAGGCCACCGGCCCGAAAATCTCCTCCTGCGCCACGCGCATCCGGTTGTCGACATCCGCCAGCACCGTCGGGCGCAGGAAGTTGCCGTGGCTCAAACCGGCCGGTTTGTCCGGTCCTCCGGCCAGCAGGGTCGCCCCTTCTTCCAGCCCGAGGCGGATATAGCCGGAGACTTTTTCCCAGTGCTGCGGGCTGATCAGCGCCCCCACCTGGGTGTTGGGATCTTGCGGATCGCCCACGCGCAGGCGGTTGGCGCGTTCGGCGAAGCGTTTGACGAATTCCGGGTAGATGCTCTCCTGAATGAAGATGCGCGAACCGGCAGTGCAGCGTTCGCCGTTGATCGAGAAGATGGTGAACAGCGCGGCGTCGAGCGCCCGCTCGATGTCGGCGTCTTCAAAGATCAGCACCGGCGACTTGCCGCCCAGCTCCATGGAGAATTTCTTCAGCCCGGCGCTTTCGATAATGCGGCGGCCGGTGGCGGTGCCGCCGGTAAAGGAGACCGCGCGCACGTCTTTATGGCGCACCAATGCGTCGCCGGCGGTGGCGCCGTAGCCCTGCACCACGTTCAGCACCCCGGCCGGAATACCGGCCTCCAGCGCCAACTCGCCCAGGCGATCGGCGGTCAGCGGCGACAGTTCGGACATCTTCAGCACCGCAGTGTTACCCAACGCCAGGCAAGGCGCGGTTTTCCAGGTAGCGGTCATGAACGGCACGTTCCACGGCGACACCAGCGCGCACACCCCCACCGGCTGCACCAGCGTGTAGTTGAGCATCTTGTCGTCCACCGGGTAGGTCTTGCCGTTCATCTGCTGGCACACCTCGGCGAAGAACTCGAAGTTGTGCGAGGCGCGCGGGATCAGCACGTTTTTGGTCTGGTGGATCGGCAGACCGGTGTCGGCGGTTTCCATTTCGGCGATCTGCGGCACGTTCTGGTCGATCAGTTCACCCAGACGGCGCATCAGGCGCGCACGCTCTTTCATCGGCGTATTGGCCCACTTGGGGAAAGCCTCTTTTGCTGCCGCCACCGCCTGGTCGATCTCCAGTTGGCCGCCCGAGGCCACCTCCGCCAGCACCTCGCCGTTCGCCGGGTTGGTGGTGGTGAAATACTCTTTGCTGGCGACGTTCTTGCCGTTGATCCAGTGGTTGATGGTTTTCATCGCAGGCTCTCCTCGTAATCTTTTTCACTGATAATGTGGTTAACCAGACGGCCGATGCCCTCGATCTCCACCACCACTTCATCGCCCGGTTGCACGTCGGCCAGCCCTTTCGGCGTGCCGGTGGCGATCATGTCGCCCGGCTGCAGCGTCATGAACTCGCTCAGGTAGGCGACCAGGAACGGAATGTCGAAAATCATGTCGGCGGTGCTGCCGCGTTGGCGCAACTCACCGTTGACGTAGGTGCTGAGCGCCAGCCGGTGCGGATCGGCGACGTCGTCGCGATCGACGATGTAAGGCCCGATCGGCGTCAGGGTATCGCGGCTCTTCACCCGCAGATTCGGCCGATAGTAGTTCTCCAGGTAATCGCGAATGGCGTAGTCGTTGCACAGGGTGTAACCCGCCACGTACTCCATGGCATGCTCGCGGCTGACATTGCGCGCAGTCTTGCCGATCACTGCCACCAGTTCGGCTTCGTAGTGCATGTACTCCACCCCGGACGGGCGCACCGACACCTGGAGATGGCCGGTCAGGGTGTTCGGCGCCTTGAGGAACACCAGCGGTTCTTCCGGCGCCTTGAATTCCAGCTCGCTGGCGTGGTCGGCATAGTTCAGCCCCAGGGCGAACACTGTGCCCTGCGCCGGCGGCAACCATTCAACTTCACGTTCCTGCAGCACCTCGCCGTTCGGCAGCGTGACGCGCAACTGGTCGTCTACCTGCACGTTGAAGATCTGGCCATGATGGCGAATACGGGCATGTTTCATGATGCGGCTCCTGCCTGGGCGACGCGGTTGGTCAGAGTGGGCAGGCCGGCGGCGCGCACCGTCACCTCATCCCCCGGTTTGATCTCCACCCGCTGGTGCGGGGTGCCGATCAGCACCGCATCGCCCGGCTGCAGGGTGATGAAGTCGCTGATGGCGGCGATCAGCTCCGGCACCGAGCGCACCAGATCGGCGGTGGACCAGCGATCCTGCTCCACGCCGTTGATCTCGGTGACGATCTCCAGCCGATCGGCATTCGCCAACTGGCCGATCTCCCCCAGCGGGCAGAACCCATCGCGGCATTTAGCCTTGATCGCCGGGCGGTAGAAGCTGCTCTCCGGCAGGCTGACGTCGTTGGCCAACGCATAACCGGCCAGATAACGGCTCACCTGCGCTGCCGGCACCTTGCGCGCGGTATCGCCGATGATCACCGCCAGCGTGCCGCCGCTGTGAACGGTTTCACCGGCCGGGAACGGGATCGCCCCGCCGTTGGCGAGGTGGGTGTTGCGCGGTTTGATAAACCAGACCGGGGTTTTGGGCGGGGTCTGATACGGCGGCTGGTGAAACGCCTGATCCCAGGCGTCCAGTTGGCTGCGGTGATTCAGCGCAACGGAAAATACGGTGCCTTTCATGCGAACTCCTCCAATGGCAAAACATGACAACCGGCATTCATTAATATATTAATGATTACTTTTATACGCTGTGCAGCTTTTACGCAACGCGCTTGGAGTGATTTGTGATCGTGATAACAAAATATTCACAAATAACGAACATTAGCGTGATTATTCAATGTATTAATCATTTTTCGCGCCATTTTTCGCTGCACCCCGCATTTTTGCTTTATCCCTACGGGTAACTTTGGCTACTATTAAGTTATTAACAAAATCGGGCTTTGCGGGGCAGGCGCCCCCATAACGAGCGCCGTAACAGCGAACACCTTGATAGCTAAGGCCAAACTTATGCATGAATCGTTAACCATCGCCCTGCTGCAGGCGCGTGAAACCGCCATGGGGTTCTTCCGCCCGATCCTGAAAAGCCACAATTTGACCGAACAGCAATGGCGCATCATCCGCGTGCTGGCCAACAGCCGTTCGATCGAATTCCACGAACTGGCGGCGGAAACCTGCATTCTGCGTCCCAGCCTGACAGGCATTCTGTCGCGCATGGAGCGCGACAAGCTGATCTTCCGCCTGAAACCGGTCAACGATCAGCGCAAGCTGTACGTGTCGCTGACCCAGCAAGGCCAGGATCTGTATGAAGTGGCGCGCCACCAGGTGGAACAGGGCTACGCCGAGATTGAAGCCGCCTTTTCGCAGCAGAAAATGGACCAGTTGATGACGCTGCTGGACGAGCTGATCACCCTGGGCGACAGCCTGCCCGCCAACGTCACAGCGCATCCTGCCAAGAAGTGATTTAACCAACCGGAATTCTCAAATTAATTGGCGCTGCAGCCAACAACGCTGCAGCGTCAAGTAAGCAGAGAATTCGTTTCCGGCAACAGCGCGCCGCCGTCCACCACCAGCGTCTGCCCGGTGATGTAGGCCGCCGCCGGCGAGGCGAGAAACACCATCGCCGCGGCGATGTCTTCCGGTTCCCCCAGCCGCCCGAGCGGTACCGAGGCCGCGATCGCCTGATTCACCTGCGCGTCGCCCAGATTGGCCATCGCCGGCGTGCGGATCATCCCCGGCTCCACGCCGTTGACGCGAATTTTCTCCGCCGCCAGCTCCAGCGCCGCCGCGCGAATAAACCCGTTCACCCCGGCCTTGGAAGCGGCGTAATGCGCCAGCCCCGGGTAGGCCACCCGCGGGCCGGTCACCGACGAGGTCACCAGAAGGCAGCCGCCGCCCCGGCGGCGCATCCACGGCAGCGCCGCCTGCGCCAGAAAGAACGGTGCCATCAGATTGACGCTCAGCGTGCGTTGCAGCAGGGCCGCGTCAATAGCGGCGAACGGCGTCAGCGGAAAGTAAGCGGCATTGTGGATCACCACGTCCAGCCGTTGATGCCGCTCACCTACCGCCGTCACCAGCTCGGCGATCTGCCCCGGTTCGGCCAGATCGCAAGCCAGCGCCTGCACACTCAGCCCTTCGTCCCGCAGCGCCTGCGCCGCCGCCTGCGCCTGCGGCAGCTGCACGTCCGCGATCGTCACCTCGGCGCCCAGCCGGGCAAAGGCGCTGACGATCGCCAGCCCAATGCCCTGAGCGCCGCCGGTCACCAGCACCGCCTGCCCCGTGAAGGCGTCGGCCGCATAGGTTGCGCTCATCGCCCTATCCTCGCGGGTGTCGCGTGGTGTTCAGCACCTGCGCATGGGCGCCGACCGCAAAGTTGCTCAGCGCGCTGAAATCGCTGCCCTGATAACCGAGGATCTTGCCGTCGGTGCGCATGCCCTGCAGATCGATCATCACCACGCCCAGCGTCGGGATGATCTTCTCGCGCCAGACGAACAGATAAAGCTGCTCCGCCACCTTCACGTAGTGGCAGCGATCGACGTCCGCCAGCCCCTTTTCCACCCCGTCCAGACACTGCCAGGCGTAGAAGTTGTCGTTCAGGTAGATGTGCTCGTACCGCTCGGTCGGGCTGTAGGTGTACATGTTGCGCATGCCGATCAGCTCATCGGTAAAGCCCGGTGGCGCCACGTCGGCGTCATCCAGCGTGCCGAAGCGGAATTCGGCCTCGACCGCGGTCAGCGGCAGCCCCTGCTCCACCCGGCTGAAGGCGTCGAGCCGCGCCTGCGCTTCGTCCGGCAACTGGCCGTATACCGCAGTGAAGTTGCCCTGATTGCGGTCGCATACCAGCGTAATGCTGGCGTTGGCGCGGGCAGGATCGAGAAAATCGATGAACAGCACGCCGGGGCGAATGCTGGTGGCGCGATAGGCGACGCCGCGCCGCTCCCCCCACTCCAGCGTCTGCTCGTCGATGAACCGGCAGCGCTGCGCCGCGCCGTCGCGAAAACGCAGCGTCAGCATGGTGCCCGCCAACCCGTGCTGCTGTTCCAGTGTATTGCTGTGCGGCGCAAAGCCTTCCGCCAGTGCGCCAACCTGAATGAATACCGCTTCTGAACTCATGGAAATGCTCCTTACAGGGAAGTGAAAGCCAGGGTCGGCACATCGACGATGGTGGAGCCGCCGTCGGCCACCAGCGCCGCGCCGGTAATGATTGAAGCTTCGCTGGAACACAGGAAACGGCACACGCGGGCGATCTCCTCGGCGCTGGCCGGGCGGCGCAGCGGCACGTCGCGGCAGACCATCTGGTAAGCCTGCTCCAGCGAAATCTGATGGGCGTCCATCAGCAGTTGCATCTCTTCGTCCGCCATCGGCGTGGTCACCCAGCCCGGGCACACCGCGTTGGCGCGCACGCCCAGCGGGCCATAGTCGCGGGCAATGGAGCGCATCAGCCCGATCAGCGCGTGTTTGGCGGTGACGTAGCCGCAGACCTCCGGCCCGGCGGCCAGCGAGGCGATCGAGGCCACAAACAGCAAATTGCCGCCGCTTTTAATCAGCTCCGGCAGGCAGGCGCGCGCGCTGGCGAAAGCGCTGTTGAGGTTGCTGTCCATCGCCCCTTGCCACTGCGCGTCGGTCATCTCGGTGATGCGCTTGAAGCCCATGCCGCCGGCGCTGCCGATCAGGCAGTCGATGCGCCCGGCTTCACGCAGAATGGCCGGCAGCAGCGTGTGGGCCCAACTCTCACCGCTGGCGGCATCGCCCACCAGCGCCTGCGCGCCGATCTCTTGCGCCAGCGCCGCCAGCGGTTCCGGGCGGCGGCCGATGATGAACACCCGATCACCCTGCGCCGCCAGCAGACGTGCGCAGGCGGCGCCGACGCCGGTACCGCCGCCGGTAATCACAACCACTCTACTCATGATTCAGCTTCTCCATCAGTTGGCCGATCATCAGCAGGCTGCTCAACAGCAGCCGCCGCTGTTCGGCATCCAGCCGCAGATAGCGGCGGCCGACCGGCAAACAGCTGACCACCTCCGACGCGGCGAAATGCTCAATATCCACCTGCCAACGCCCGTCGTTCACCGTCAGCTGCACGCGGCGAAAATCCAGCTGCGCCAGCGTCTCGCCGATCTGCGGGTAACGCTGCAGGCCGTCCAGCACCTGCTGCGCGGCCGCATGGCGCTGGCGCAGCAGATAACGCACCCCGCACCGCCGCAGCCAGCCGCCGGTCACCACGTCCAGCGTCAGCGGAAGCTGCATCGCGCACGGGCCCTGCAACCGAAAGCGGTGGCTGACGATATGCGCCATAAACAGCCCCTGCACCTGTTCACTGACCTCGATCTGCGGCCCCTGCGGCAGCGTCAGCCGCAGCAGTCCCGGCGCCAGGCGTTCGCACGCGTAGGGTTCCAGATTGCGCACCAGACGATCCAGCGCAGCGCCCGGCCGATAGCCCGACGGCGCTCGCCGCCAGGCACGGTTAAGTGAGGGAAGTAAGCCGATCAAACTGCGCCTCCTCGTTTTCCCCCTTGGCGAATGCGTTCTCCAGCACCTGCTCGACCGGCACCGGCTTGAACGGATTCACTTTCTGCACGCACAGCGTCCAGAACAGCGCATAGGCGGCAGTCAGGCCGATCATCCAGCCGAAGGGAATGTAGATATCGCTCGGGTTCATTCCCGGCGGCGTGATGTAAACGATGGCCAGCACGATGCCAACGCTGGAAACGATCTGCGGCAGCGGGAACCACGGCGATTTATAGGCACGCGGCAGATCGGGGCGACGTGCGCGCAGGATCACCACCGAGCAGGTCACCAGCAGGTAGGCCACGCCCCAGGCGCACACCGCCGCCAGCACCAGCGGTATGATTCTGTCGAGATTGCCCTGAATGGCGAAGGCGTGTACGCAGGGGATCAATACCGCCACCAGAATGCCGACCACCGGCGTCTTAAAGCGCGGGTGCAGATAAGCGAACATGCGCGGCAGCGCGCCGTCCAGCGCCATGCCGTACAGAATGCGCGGCACCGCCGCCATCAGCGTGTTGATGGTCGCGGCGCCCGCCAGCAGCAGGCCGACGCCGAGCCAATATTTGCCGAACTGGCCCATCACCTGGCCGGCGAACGCCGGGATGGCCATCGGCGTTTCCAGCAGGCGCGTGCCGCTGGCGGCGTCGATCACCACGTTTTCCACCTGGTGGCTGAGCGCCGCGCCATACAGCGCCATACACACCGCCACGCCGCACAGCCCCAGCGCCATCGCGCGCGGGATCACCCGATCGCAGCGTTTGATCTCCGGCGCCATCGGCGTCACCAGTTCACAGCCAACGAACATGAACATCGCCATGCCGATCAGGCTGAACACCGCGAAGGGATCGTTCAGGCTCAGCGTGCTGCCGAACCAGCCCTCGAGCGGCACCGCATGCGGCGACAGCAGCCCGACGATGCCGAAAATCACCAGCGTGCTCCACATGGCGAAGGTCAGCACGATCTCCGCCTTGCCGAAGGCCTCGATGCCGAACGCGTTGAGCAGGCCGAACACGACAACCAGCCCGACGCCGACCATCCAGGAGGCATTGTGGCTTTCCATCAGGGTGTTGAGGTGCTCGAAGTTCACCAACGCCATGATGCCGGAAAGAATGGTCTCGGCGGTGCCGGCGAAGATATGCACGATCAGGTAGGCCGACAGCGCGCCGGTGATAGCGAAAAAACGCCCCATGCCGCAGGAGATATAGTCGTAAACGGAGCCGGAGGTCGGCAGCAGCGCCGCCGCTTCGGAGAAGGTGGTGAGCTGCGCCTGCATCATGATGAAGGCGATCAGCATCGCCAGCGCGAAGGTGTCGCCGCCGATGCCGAAGCCGCTGGTGACCGTCAGGATCACCGGGCTGGCCATGATCACCCCGACCGAACTGGCCAAGGTGGTGGGAAAGCCGACCTTGCCTCGAGCCAGGTGGGCGTGCAACCGCGACGACAGGTTCATGGTTATTTCCTCTTATAGTTTTGGCCTGATGCATGCAGGTGCTTGCAGGTTTTTCACCGCCAGCGGCGGTAATCTCACTATAGAGAGGAAAGGAAAATGCTGACTATCGTCCTTAAGGACGAGACGGTTTCAACCTGCGGCCGCGCTCACGGCGGCGCGCCACTGCCTCGCTCCCTGCGGGCTGCGCGGATAGGCACGCAGCGGCGCCAGCAGCGCGGAAAAGAAGGCGTAATAACCGGCGCACAGCCGGTTGTAGCGATCTTCGCCCACATGCGCCGGGCAGCCGCCCTGGCAGACGCTTTTCACGCTGCAGCGTTGGCACTCGCGGCGCAGGCTCTTGTTTTTACCGAATGGCATCTCCGCCGCCCTTGCCGCCAGGGTGGCGAGCGGCGTGTGGCGATCGGCATGGCCGAGCAGGTGCTGCGCGTTGATCAGATGATCGCAGGCGTAAAGCCGCCCGTCCGGCTCCATCACCAGATTGCCGCCGCAGCGTTCGGCGTGTACACAGCTGGGGCTGACGTGAGTAAAATACTGTGCGTAGACCTGCTCGATGTTCATCACGAAGACCTGGCCGACGTGCCCGCGGCTGCGCCAGCGGCGGTATACCGCCAGCATGAAGCGCCCCCAGTTGGCGGCGCTCAGCCCATAGCCGGCGGTGGGCGCGTCCCCTTCCAGCATCAGCGGCTGGAACTGCAGATAGCGCGCCCCGATCGCCACCGCATGATCGTAGATCGCCTCGGCGCGATCCGCGACGCCGTCGTGCACCACCATCAGCAGGTTGAAGTCGATCTGATGGCGCTGCAGCAACGCGATGCCGCGCAGCGCGGCGTCATAGCTGGCGCCACCGCGCTTGTCCGGCCGGTGGGCGTCCTGCACCTCGCGGTCGCCGTCCAGGCTGACGCCGAGGATAAAGTGATGTTGCCGGAACAGCCGGCACCAGGCGTCGTTCAGCAGGGTGCCATTGGTCTGCAGGCTGTTGCTGATCCGCACGCCCGGCGGCGCATAGCGGCGCTGCAGCGCCAGCGCCCGCTTGTAAAAACCGATCCCCGCCAGCAGCGGCTCACCGCCCTGCCAGACGAAGTTGATCTCGCGGCTGTAACGCGGCTGGGCGGCGATGTAGCCGCGGATAAATTCCGCCAGCAGGTCGTCGTCCATCTTGCGCGTCCGTTCTTCCTGGCGCTGCGGATAGTAACAGTAACGGCAACCCAGGTTGCAGCCGGCGCCGATCGGCTTCACCAGCAAATGAAAAGGCACCGCCGCGCGCGGTTCGCTCTCTACCGGGATCTGCTGCGCGCGCAGCTGGGCCAGGTTCATGGCGCCGCCTGCGGCAACGGTTTGTGGGTCTGCGGATCCAGGCCGATATAGTCACCGGTGCTGGCGTCAACGCCGAGGTAGTCGATCGCTTCACCTTTGGCTTCAATGACCATGCTCTGCTGCGCAAAGCGGCGATACGCCTCGCTCAGCCGTTTGACTCGATCCGGGTTGGCGGCGGCCAGATCGCGCGTTTCCAGCGGATCGTCATGCAGGTTGAACAGCCCCCACGGCGCCATCTGCGCCGTCGGCCCGGCCTTCACCAACCGCCGCAGCTTCCAGACGCCATCCACATAGGCGGCCTGGTTATGCAGTTCCACGCCGTAGGTCGCACGCGGCACGCCGTCTGCCTCGCCGCTGAAATAGCGCTTGAAGCTGACGCCGACCATCGGCAGCGTCGGCTTGGCTTTCAGCGGTTTGTTGGCGTCGATGCCGGCATAGTCATACAGCGTCGGCGCGATGTCATACACCGCCATCGGCGTGCGGTCGATGCCGCCACGCCCCTTCAGCCGCGGCGCGGAGATGATGAAATCGGTATTGATGCCGCCCTGTGCGCTGGTGGTTTTGTGGTAATTGGCGTACGGCGCGTTGCTGACGTTGGCCCAGTGCGGCCCGTAGGAGATGAACGATCCCTTGCGGCCGAGGTTGGCGTAGCTGTTGTCGAACTGCCGCCAATACTCCGGCTTCGAACCGTAGTAGAAGCCGCTGGCGGGGTTGGCGCCGTTGTCGGTGGCGAACACGATCACCGTATTTTGGTCGCGGCCGGTTTGCTTGAGGGTGTTCAGCACCGCACCGACCTGATCGTCCATGTAAGCAATCATTGCCGCGTACACCTGCATGGTCTTGGCTTCATATTTTTGCTGCTCGGGCGTCAGCGCGTTCCAGGCCTTATCCAGCGCCAGCGTCGGCATCGGCGTGCGCTCGGAGATCAGCCCCAGCGCCTTCAGGCGCTGAATGCGCCGCTGATAGGCCTGCTGGTAACCGGCGTCGTATTTGCCGTCGAATTTGGCGATCCAGTCATCCGGCGCCTGCAGCGGATCGTGCGGCGCGGTAAAGGCCAGATAGGCGAAGATCGGCTTGCTCTGCGGCGTATCGCGGATCCACTGTTCCAGTTGATCGGCATAGGCCTTGCTGGAATAGAAATCTTTGGGCAACGACACGCGTTTACCGTTCAGGGTGTAGAAGGTATGGAACGCCTCCACGGTGCCCAGCGGTTTCGCATCGTCGAAATGGCTGGTGCCGCCCCCCATAAAGGCGAAGGCGCGCTCGAAGCCGCGATCGGTCGGTTTGGCGCCGTCGACATAGCCCAGGTGCCATTTGCCCGCCATCATGGTGGCGTAGCCCGCGTCGCGAAAGCGCTCCGGCAATGTGGTCACGCGGTCGGTCAGCCGCATTTCATAGCCCGGCTGCGCGGCGGTGCTCTCATACCACCACATGCCGCCCATGCCGGCCTGCTGGTTGGTGTTGCCAGTCATCAACATCGACCGCGCCGGCGCCGACATCGGCGAGGTGTAGTACTGGCTCATGCGCACGCCCCGTTCGGCCAGCGCCTGCAGGTTGGGCGTCGGTATCTCGCCGCCGAACGGGCTGATGTCGGAGTAGCCCATATCGTCCACCAGAATGATCAGCACGTTGGGGCGATCGACGTCCGCCCCCTGCGCCAGGCCCGATAAGGCGCCGCTCAACGCCACCGCCAACGTTTTTTTCTGCATCGTCCGTCCCCTGTATGGTCATGCGGACTGAACAACCCGACGCCTCAGCCCGAGAAAGGTCATCATTTTTTCGTCTTATACGTTTGGCGCCGCCTGGCGCTATCTTCAATTCGCAGTGTAGGAAGCGGTGGAAAAGCCTGGCTATCGTTCTTAAGAACGAGAGGCGGCGGCGGCAACGACAGCTGTAGCACGCGCAGGGCGGAGGCGGCTTCACCCGGGCAAGCCTTGAAAAGCGCTGTAAATTCAGCGGGAAAAGCGGTGAACCATTTCATTAACCTATTAATGAAAATCGCGATAAATCCGCCATGAAAAGCCCTGATTAATGCAGTGTCATCTTGTTATTTATGTGTTTTATTGCAATCAGCCTCACGTTGTTAATATGTTTTTATTGTGTTGCCAAATTGCTACAACTATGCTTGTATCGTTCATATATTGACCGCCAACCTTCTCCAGATTGAATGATAAAGGGAGGAACACGAATCATGCACAGCACAGCATCCGATGCCTTTATCAACAGTTGTTTGGCGACCATCACGCACCTGATCCCGGTGTCCGCCGGGGTGTTCTATCTGGTCGATCGCGACCTGCGGCCGGATCACTACATCTTGCATGGCATGCCCGATAAAACGCATCAGCAGTACCTGAACCACTTCCAGCAGATAGACCCGCTGCAGCCGGCCAATTTCCATCGTCAGGACATTACCATGGTCGGCATGAGCCCGGCGGCGATCGCCGGCAACCGCCGCTATTACCACGACTTTATGCTGCCGAACGACATGCGCGACATGACGGAGATCTTCATCCGCCAGCGCAAGCGCATCGTCGCCGGGGTATCGCTGATCCGTGACACCCCGTTTACCGAAGTGGAACGCGGCCGCCTGCGCGCGGTGCTGCCGCTGATCGAGCTGGCGACGCGCGATCTGCTGCCCGACGGCGAGGCGCAGCTGCTGACCGCCAAAGAGCAAGAGATCGTCAACATGGTGCGCGAAGGCGCCAGCAATAAGCGCATCGCCCTGAAGCTGGGCATTTCGCTGTCCACGGTGAAAACCCATATGCGCAATATTTTTGCCAAAACCGACGTGGTGAACCGCACCGAACTGGTCGCCAGCGGCTTTCTCGCCCACGGTTAACGCCCGATAACGGCCGCCGCTGCCGGCGGTCGGAAAATAACGCCAGAACGTATTCGCCATTTATGGCGCGGCTTCCCCCTGCCCGCAATCGGGCCGGGCGGGATATTTCATCGTCACTTAACGCTTGGGGAATAAGGTTTATGTCCAGTGATTCGGTTTCCGCGCCCGCCGTCGGCGCGGCGCTCCCCTGCCCGCCGCGGCTGCTGACCGCCATTATCGTCTTCGCCGCCATCGCGCCGGGCATTCTGATGACCGCCCCCGCCGTGGCCGCCCAGCTCGCCGCGCAGTGGCAGCTCGGCCCGGCGCAGATCGGCCACCTGTTCTCCACCGAACTCGGCGCCATGAGCCTGGCCACCCTGCCGGCGTGGTGGTGGATCGGGCGCATCAACTGGCGGCGGGTCGCTACGCTGTCGGCGTTGGTGTTTATCGCCGGCAACCTGGCTTCGGCGCTGGTGCAAGATTTCGCCCTACTGCTGCCGCTGCGCTTCATCGCCTCGCTGGCAGGCGGCACCTTGATGATCCTGTGCATCACCTGCGCCGCCGGCACCGCCAATCCCAGCCGGGTCTATGCCTTCTGGGTGCTCGGCCAGCTGGTGCTGGGTGCAGTCGGGCTGCTGGTGCTGCCGCCGCTATTCGCGCACTTCGGCCTGATGGCGGTCTACCTGATTTTGGCAGCCATCATGCTGTGCTGCCTGCCGCTCATCCCGGCGTTCCCCAACGGTTTCACCGCCGCCCGCGCCGCCCGCAGTGGCCCCGCCGCCTCGCTGGCGCGCAAGCTGTGCGCCGTGCTGGCGGTGCTGACCTTTTACATCAGCCTGAGCGCGGTCTGGACCTTTATCGGCGGCATCGCCGCAGGTGCCGGGCTGTCGCCGGCCCACAGCGGCCAGGTGCTGGCCATCGCCACCTTGCTCGGCATCGTCGGTGCGGGGGCAGCGGCGCTGATCGGCGCGCGCTTCGGCGGCGGACGCCTGATCGTGCTGGGGTACGCCTTGCTGTTGACCAGCGTGGCGCTACTGACAGGCCAACCGCTGCTGCTGCGTTTCGCCCTGGCCGCCCTGCTGTTCAAATTCACCTGGACCTTCGTGCTGCCGTTCATTCTGGCGCGGGTCGCCGGGCTGGATAACGACGGCAAGCTGATGAACGGCATCAACCTGGTGATCGGCGGCGGCATGGCCATCGGCCCGACGCTGGCCGGCTCTCTTATCGAATCTTCCGGCGGTTTCAACGCCTTGCTGTTCGGCGCGCTGGGCTGCGCGCTGCTGTCACTGCTGTTGATTTCGCTGGCTTCACCGCGCGCACCGCGCCGTATAACAGGAGGAGAAAGGTGAAAAGAACAACCGGTTTCTTGTTTGATGAACGCTGTTTCTGGCACAGCACCGGCCTGCACGCCACCACCCTGCCGGTCGGCGGTTGGGTACAACCGCCTTCGGGTGCCGGCCACGCCGAATCGCCGGAAACCAAACGGCGCATGAAGAACCTGATGGACGTGTCCGGCCTGTCGCGCCAGCTTACCCTATTGAGCGCCGAACCGGCGGCGGAAGAAGACCTGCTGCGCATCCACCCCGCACACTACCTGCAGCGTTTCAAACAGGTGAGCGACAGTGGCGGCGGCCTGCTGGGGGAAGAAGCGCCGCTGGGGCCGGGCAGCTATGAGATCGCCAAACTCTCAGCCGGGCTGGCCTGCGCGGCGGTGGAGGCGGTGCTGCAGGGCGAGCTGGATAACGCCTATGCGCTGTCGCGCCCGCCGGGCCACCACTGCCTGCCGGATCAATCGATGGGCTTCTGCTTCCTGGCCAACATTCCCATTGCCATCGAGCGCGCCAAGGCCCGCCATGGCCTCGGCAAGGTGGCGGTGCTCGACTGGGACGTACACCACGGCAACGGCACCCAGCATATCTATTGGCAGCGCGGCGACGTGCTGACGCTGTCGCTGCATCAGGACGGCTGCTTCCCGGCAGGCTATTCCGGCGAACGGGATCGCGGCGAAGGCGCCGGGGCGGGCTGCAACGTTAACGTACCGATGCTGGCCGGCGCCGGCGACGACGGCTACCTGCACGCCATGCGGCGCATCATCATCCCGGCGCTGGAAAAATTCGAGCCGGAGCTGATCATCGTCGCCTGCGGCTACGACGCCAACGCCCTCGATCCGCTGGCGCGCATGCAGCTGCACAGCGACAGCTTCCGCGCCATGACCGCGCTGGTGCAAGACGCCGCTGACCGACTGTGCGGCGGCAAGCTGGTGATGGTGCACGAAGGCGGCTACGCCGAATCCTACGTGCCGTTTTGCGGGCTGGCGGTGATGGAACAGCTGAGCGGCGTGCGCACTGAAGTGCAGGATCCGCTGCTGGCGTTCATCCAGCAACAGCAGCCGCGCGACGCCTTCAACCGCTTCCAGCGTGAAGCGCTCGACGAGCTGGCGCGCCAGTTCGGCCTGTAATCCCCCTCTCTTGCGGGCGCCGCACCCGGCGCCCCTGACAACCTCGCCGCCAGCCGCTACGCTGAAGGGCAACCCTACCACCATGAGAACAATAAGATGTCCGAACAAACCGTCAGCTTTATCAAAGGCCGTCACGGCGACATCGCCGTGCACGACTGGGGAAACGACAAACCGCGCTATCTGGCGCTGCTGGTGCACGGCTACGGCGAGCATCTCGGCCGCTATCAATACGTGGCGCGCACGCTACAGGCACAGGGCGCGCGGGTGTTCGGCCCCGACCATCTCGGCCACGGCCTGTCGCAGGGCGAACGCGTGCTGATCGAGGACTATGACGCCGTGGTCGACGACGTGCAGCGCGTGGTCGCGCATCTCCGGCAGCAATACCCCACCTTGCCGCTGGTGGTGATCGGCCACTCGATGGGCGGCATGATCGCCACCCGCTACGTGCAGCGCCATGGCGAGGAGGTGCGCGCGCTGGTGCTGTCCGGCCCGCTGCTCGGCGACAGAACGGCGATCTCCGATCTGGCCGAACTGCCGACGATCCCCGACGCACCGCTGGATACCGCTACCCTGGCGCGCGATCCCGCGGTCGGCGCGGCGTATCAGGAAGATCCGCTGGTGTGGCACGGGCCGTTCAAGCGCCCCACGCTGCGCGCCATGCAACGGATCCTCACCGCCATCAACGCCGGGCCGGGCTTCGGCGCGCTGCCCACGCTGTGGATCCACGGCGACGACGATCGGCTGGTGCTGATGAGCGAAACGCAAACCGCGCTCGATCGTCTGCGCGGTGACGATTTCGAACGAATGATCAATGCAGGCGGGCGGCACGAGAGCTTTAACGAAACCAATAAGGATCAGATCCTCAAGCGGGTGACCGAGTTTATTGCGCGGGCGTTAGGCTAAGGCGCTCCCCCTCAGCGGGCCGAGGGGGGCATGACGGCGTCAGCCTTCGACGATGGCGAGGTAGTGTTTGACGAAGCGATCCGAGGTGATATCCCAGCGCACCGGGGTGCCCTTCTCGACGAACCAGGAGTCGCCGGCCTGATACTGCACCGATTCGCCGGTGCGTTCGTTGGTCAGGGTGGCGCTGCCTTCCCACACCGTGGCGTGCTCGGCGAACGGATACTCCATCACGAAGCTGCCGCGAGTGCAACTGAACACGCCGCAGTTCAGATTGTCGGTCGGTTCGCCGAAGATGCTGGCCACGCCGACGGTCGGCGTGCCGGCGATCACCGTGGCGCCCAGGTTGCTGACGCTACCGATCTCCAGCAGTTCCGGCAGCGGTTGTTTAAGCAGTAACGGTTTCATGTCATTCTCCTCTGAGGGTTAACGGCGGCCTTTCCAGTAGCCGGATGTCTGGTGCCAAACCTTACCGGCGGTGGTCATCACCCGCCGCAGCTTGTCCTTGCCGAAAATGTTGACGTGCGGGATCGAGCTCATCAGATCGTAACGATCGGATCCTTCGCTCATGCCCTCCGCCAGCACCTTGCACACGATGTGGCTCGGCGTTACGCCGAAGCCTGAGTAGCCCTGCACGTAAAACACGTTGTCGCGATCCGGCAGCGTGCCGATCTGCGGGAACAGGTTGGCGCTGCAGCACAGCGGGCCGCCCCAGGCCAGATCGATCTTCACGTCTTTCAGGTACGGGAACACCTTCAGCATCAGGTTGCGGTTCCAGGCCTTGAGATCCGACGGGAAATATTCGATCAATCGGGTGGCACTGCCGAACAGCAGCCGGTTTTCGTTGGTCACCCGGTAATAGTCGATCACCGGGCGGATGTCGCTGTAGGCGCCGCGGATCGGGCTGATCTGGCGGATCAGTTCGTCAGACAGCGGCTCGGTGGCCAGCTGGAAGGCGTAGGTATTGATGGTCTTGCGGTAGATCTGCGGCTCCATGCCGTTGAGGAAGCCGTTGCAGGCCCACAGCATCTTGTTGGCACGCACCGAGCCCATGGCGGTGCGCACCGTGATGCGCGGGCCATACTCCACGTTGAGCACGCTGCTGTTCTCGAAGATTTTCACCCCGTAGCCGCTCAGCGCCTTGGCCTCGCCCAGCAGCAGGTTGAGCGAGTGCACGTGGCCGCCGCCCATGTGTTTCAGCGCGCAGGTGTATGCGTCGGAGCCCACCACCTGCTTCACCTCCGCCCCGGTGTAGAGCTCAATCTCCTCCTGTGGCGCTACCGCCTTGAACTCCTTCAGCCAGCCGCGCAGGGTCTTCTCCTGGCGCGCGTTGCTGCCGAGATAGCCGTAGCCGAAGCAGAAGTCGGCGTCGATGTCATATTTTTTGATGCGCTCGCGGATAATACCGGCGCCAAGGTTGCTGATTTTGAAGATGGTTTCCAGCCCGGCCGGGCCAACGTGGCGCTTGATCTTCTCCAGATCGTGGCCAATGCCGGCCATCACCTGACCGCCGTTGCGCCCGGTGCCGCCGTAGCCCAGATAGCGGCCTTCGAGAATGGCGATGTTGGTGATGCCCTTCTCCGCCAGCTCCAGCGCGGTGTTGATGCCGGAGAAGCCGCCGCCGATGATCACCACGTCGACGTCCAGATCCTCTTCCAGCGTCGGGAAGCGCAGATCGTATTTTTTGGTCGCCGCGTAGTAGGTTAAGGACTCGATTTCGTTGTTCACTGCCGCACTCCCGATTGCCTATGCCATGACATCGGATTATCGGGAGCCGGCAGCCGTGCCGCTATGTCCCCTTAGGGACATTCGCTACAAAAAATTAACATTCACGCGCTGCGGCGCTGCGGGGCGGTCAGCAACAGGCTGAACAGTTCGGCCTGTGAGCCGATGTTCAGCTTGCCATAGATGTTCTTGCGGTGATTTTTTACCGTGCCGAGGCTGATGAACAGCCGGTCGGCAATCTGCTGCGAACCGCAACCGGCGAGGATCAGATCGACGATCTCGCGCTCGCGCGGCGTCAACAGATAACGCGCCTGCGCGCCATCGTCGTTCCCCGTGTCGGCCTCGGCCGGTGCCGCCACCACTTCGCCATGCAGCCGTGCCACGCTTTTCACCAGCGTCAGCGCGCTGCGCAGATCCGCCCGCTGCGGGTAGCGCACCGCCACCGTGCGGCACGCCGAGCCGAAGAACACCCCCAGCCCGCGCTCCGGCGTCAACTGCAGCAGCACGCCGGCCTCGTCGTGCCAGCCGGTCTTGCGATAAAAATTACGGTAATAGTCGCTGTGATAAAACCCGCAGGGCGCCAGCTGGCGCAACGTGAGCACCTCGCCTTCGCCGCCGTCATTCAGCGCGCGGTAAAACGGATCCTGCAGATAGGCGCCCTGTTGGTAGATTTGGTTAACCGCATCGCTGTTTTCCCGTTCGGTTTTGATCAGGCAGCGCGGCGGCCGGCCGCGTTCGAAGGCATAGACGATGGCGTTGTCGAAGGCGAAAAACCCTTCCAGCCAGTTCAACAGGCTGGGATAAAAGCGCGGGCTGGCCACCGCATCGATCACCGCAGACAAGCGTTCAACCTGAATATCCATACCCGCCTCGCCATTATTAATACATTAACAATCTACCGATTTCGGATGGGGTTGGCCGCATGGCAGCCAGTACTGTTAAAAAAAGCATCCGGCGCGCCGAAATGCAAGAACGCGATCGTTTACATGTTAAACAACTCACAAGTTGCCGCTGCGGGGAAAGCGGTGGCCGCTCCGCGCCCGCTGGCTTATGCTGTGGCATCGCGACCTGCAACGCCGTCAAGGAGACCTCATGTCCGTCAGCCACATCATCGCCAACCGCCAGACCTGGTTCGGCCACGGCAGCATCCAGCAGCTACCGCCGCTGCTGCTTGCCGATCCGCAGCCGACGCTGCTGTTCAGCTGCCGATCTTTTCTCAACGGCCCGGTGTACGCCGGCCTGCACGAAGCGCTTACGCCGCTGCTCATCGGCACCGAGATCGTCAGCCACGAAGCGTCGCCGCAGGAAATAGACGCCTGGGTGGCGCGCTGGCGCGGCCGGGCGCGGCGCGTGGTGGCCATCGGCGGCGGCAGCGTGCTGGACGCCGCCAAGGCGTTCTCTGCGCTGGTGGAACATCCGCTGCCGACGCTGCGCTATATGGAAAAGGTCGGTGACAGCAAAATCAGCGGCGCCACCCTGCCGCTGATCGCCATTCCTACCACCGCCGGCACCGGCAGCGAGGTGACGCAAAACGCGGTGATCACCGACACCCAGGTCAGCAAAGTGAAGGCTTCGCTGCGCCACAATAACTTCGTGCCGCACACCGCCATTCTCGATCCGCAGCTGCTGGCGGGCGCACCGGACAAGGTGCTGGCCTACTGCGCCATAGACGCCTTCACCCATCTGTTCGAGGCCTACCTGTCGAAAACGGCCAGCGCCATGACGCGCGACATGTCGCTGAGCGGCATCCGCCACTTCCTTGAGGCATGGCCAGCGCTCAACCGCAGCGACGCGGCGCGCGAGGCGATTATGCAAGCTTCGTACCTTGGGGGACTGACGCTGAGCGCCGCCGGGCTGGGGGTCATTCACGGCATCGCCGGCGAGATCGGCGCGCTACGCGACTACCACCACGGCCAGGTCTGCGGCCGCCTGCTGCTGCCGTTCCTCGCTCTGCTGGAAAGCAGCGAACAGCCGCAGCAACGTGCGCTGATGGCCGAGCTGGCCGCGCGCCTGTACCCGCACTGGCAGGGCAGCCCGGAGAGCTACCTGAGCGACTTCATCACCCGCCACGCCATCGCGCCGTTCTGGCAGGGCGATTTACCGATATCCGGCCAGGAATTGGCGGTTGCGCTGGAGAAATCCAACAGCAAGAATTCCTGGATCGATTATGCGCCGGCACAGCGGCAACGGATGATCGAAGAGGCGTTTCGCGTCGAATGATTATTTCTACCCTAAATAGTTGGAGCTGCATCCCGGCGGCAAGAGGTGGCTCGCCAGGAGCTTACTCAAGTAAGTGACTGGCGTACGCACTCGCAGCCAACACAGATGCAGTTTCAAGTATGACGGGTATAATCAGATCAACGCACTAGCAGGAGTAAGGAAATGGGCATCATCGGCTGGATCTTCGCCGGCATCGCGGTCGGCATCCTCGTCGGCGCGCTGATCAGAATCTTCGGCAAGAAGAAAGAGCAGTAAGCGTCACGCTGTTCCGTGGGCCGCCAGCAGGCACTCATGGAACAGCTTCACCACCCGCTGCGGCACCGGCGAGCGGCGCAGCACGCTGGAGTATTCGCAGTGATAGCGGAACAGCGCCGGTTTGATCGCCCGCATCAGGTTCTGCGCCACGAAAAACGCCGCGTAGTGATCCGGCAAAAAGCCGACGTATTTGCCGGACAGGATCAGCGTGGCGATCGACTCCTGCGCGAACCCCGTCGCCTTGCGATGCAAATGTTGCTGCAGGCTCAGTTCCATATTCGGCGAATGATAGCCTAATCCGGCGAAGGCATAATTGTGCAGCAGATCCCAATTTAATGTTTCATGGGGGGCGGAAAATAATTCATGCTGCGCGCCGCAATATAAGAACATCCTCTCACTGAATAATGAATGATAAGATAAACTTTCCGCGCTGCGGTGCATGGGAATAACGCCAACCTGAAATTGCCCGTCAATGACGCCGCGTTCGATGGTATTAATCGGCTCAACGTACATTTGCAAAGAAACCTCTGGCGCGCGCTCGCTGAATAACGCGATGGCCCGGCCGATCTGCGCCTGCGGATTGCTGACCGTATGGTCGAATATCGCCACGTGCAGCTGCCCGCCCATGCGCTGGTGCACCTCGTCCACCCCGCGCCGGAACGCCTCGGTGGCCGCCAGCAGGTTGACGGTTTCCTGGTAGATCAACAACCCCTCGTCGGTGACCGCAAAGCCTTCGCGCCCGCGCTGGCACAGCGTCAGGCCCAGCCGCTGTTCCAGATCCTTGATGTGCTTGCTGATGGTCGACAGGCTGATGTTCAGCTCCAGTTCGGCGGCACTCATGCCGCCGCAGTCGACCACGGCCTTGAATACCCGCAGCAAACGCAGATCCATATCCGACAATTGCCCTAACAGCGCGCGCTTTTTTACTTGCATAAAACCTTAAGTAAGTTTCGACATATGATTATTCACAGTAGAGAACAAGCGGTACATAGTCAATTTCGCACAACAATTCGTTAACAACTCAGTTTATTTCATTAATCGCTCTTATTTTCCTGTTCGGAGGAAAACATGGCCGCTGAAAATCACCCGCTAAATAGTCTCGATGCCGAAGGGTTAGAGGCCCATTGGATGCCTTTTACCGGTAACCGTAATTTTAAAGCGCAGCCGCGCATCATTACTCAAGCCGCGGGGGCGTATTACACCAGCCATGACGGCAGAAAGATTTTCGACGGCCTGTCCGGATTATGGTGTTGCGGATTGGGGCACGGCCGGCAGGAAATCACCGACGCCGCCCAGCGCCAGCTGGCGACGCTGGATTACTCGCCGGCGTTTCAGTTCGGCCACCCGCTGTCGTTCGAGCTGGCCAACAAGATCAAGGCACTGACGCCGGCGGGGCTGGATTACGTGTTCTTCACCGGCTCCGGATCGGAAGCGGCGGACACCTCGCTGAAAATGGCGCGCGCTTACTGGCGCGCCAAAGGCCAGGCGGGCAAAACCTGCTTTATTGGCCGGGAAAAAGGCTATCACGGCGTTAACTTCGGCGGTATCTCGGTCGGCGGCATCGCCGGCAACCGCAAGACGTTCGGCGCCGGCGCCGAGGCGGACCACCTGCCGCACACCCTGCTGGCCGGCAACGCCTTTTCGCGCGGCATGCCGCAACAGGGGGCAGAGCTGGCGGAAGAGCTCAACCGCATCATCGCGCTGCGCGACGCCTCAACCATCGCCGCGGTGATCGTCGAACCCTTCTCCGGCTCCGCCGGGGTGATCGTGCCGCCGGTCGGCTATCTGCAGCGCCTGCGCGAAATCTGCACCCAGCATGACATCCTGCTGATCTTCGACGAAGTGATCACCGCCTTCGGCCGCTGCGGCGCGATGACCGGCGCCGAGGCGTTCGGCGTCACGCCGGACATCATGAATATCGCCAAACAGGTGACCAACGGCGCGCAGCCGATGGGCGCGGTGGTGGTGCGGCCGGAGATCTACCACACCTTCATGAACGGCGGCGAGCCGGACTACCAGCTCGAATTCCCGCACGGCTACACCTACTCCGCCCATCCGGTCAGCTGCGCGGTCGCACTGGCGACGCTGGACATTCTGCAGCGCGAACAGATGGTGGAGCGCGTACAGGCGCTGGCGCCCTACTTCGAGCGTGCGGTGCACAGCCTGCAAGGGGCCAAACACGTCGCCGACATTCGCAACATCGGCCTGGCTGCCGGCATCACGTTGGCGGCGCGGCCGGGCGAACCGGCGCGGCGCCCCTTCGAGGCGGCGATGCGCTGCTGGGAAAGCGGATTTTACGTGCGCTACGGCGGCGACACCCTGCAGCTGGCGCCACCGTTCATCAGCAGCGAAGTGCAGATCGACGCGCTGATCAACGCCGTCGGCGATGCTCTCAACGCCACCGAATAAGGAGATAACCATGACCATTACCCATTGGATCAACGGCGAGCCCGCCACCGGCGGCGAACGCAGCCAGCCGGTTTACGACCCGGCCACCGGCCAATCGGCGCAGGAGGTGCAGCTGGCAGACCGCGCCACGGTGGAGCGCGCCATCGCCGCCGCCGAACAGGCTTACCCCGCCTGGCGCGACACCCCGCCGCTGAAGCGCGCACGCATCATGATGAAGCTCAAGGATCTGCTTGAACAGCACGCCGACGCCATCTGCCAACTGATCACCGCCGAGCACGGCAAGGTGCTCAGCGACGCCCTCGGCGAACTGCAGCGCGGCATCGAGAATATCGAATATGCCGGCTATGTGCCGGAACTGTTGAAGGGCGAACACAGTAAAGAGGCTGGCCCGGGCATCGACAGCTGGAGCGAGTTTCAGCCGCTGGGGGTAGTGGCGGGCATCACACCGTTCAACTTCCCGGCGATGGTGCCGCTGTGGATGTGGCCGATGGCGGTGGCGTGCGGCAACACTTTCGTGCTGAAACCGTCAGAGCGCGTGCCTTCCGCCGCGCTGTATATCGCGCAGCTGGCGGCGGAAGCCGGGCTGCCGCCGGGGGTGCTCAACGTGGTCAACGGCGATCGCGAAGCGGTGGAGACGCTGCTGCATGACGGACACGTGAAGGCGATAAGCTTCGTCGGCTCGACGCCGGTGGCGGAACACATCTATCACACCGGCTGCGCGCAGAACAAGCGGGTGCAGGCGCTGGGCGGCGCCAAAAACCACGCGGTGGTGCTGCCGGACGCCGATATCCCCGGCGCGGTCGGCGCGCTGATGGGCGCGGCCTTCGGCTCCTGCGGCCAGCGTTGCATGGCCATCCCGCTGGTGGTGGCGGTGGGCGACGACACCGCCGAAGCGCTGATCGCCGGGCTGCGCCAGCAGATGGCCACCATGCGCGTCGGCCCCGGCAGCGACAACCGCAACGACATGGGGCCGCTGGTGACCCAACAGCATTATCAGAAGGTGAAAGGCTATATCGAGCAGGGCGTGGCCGAAGGCGCAGAGCTACTGGTGGACGGCCGCGAGCTGAGCGTGACGGACGCTGACGGACGCCCCAGCCAGGGGTATTTCCTCGGCCCGACGCTGTTCGATCGCGTAACACCCGGCATGCGCATCTATCAGGAAGAGATCTTCGGCCCGGTGCTCGGCGTGGTGCGCGCGGCGTCGCTGCCGGAGGCGATGGCCTTGATCGACGCCCACGAATACGGCAACGGCACCTGCCTGTTCACCCGCGACGGCGAAGCGGCGCGCTACTTCTCCAGCCGCATTCAGGTCGGCATGGTGGGGATCAACGTGGCGCTGCCGGTACCGGTGGCCTACCACTCGTTCGGCGGCTGGAAGCGCTCGCTGTTCGGCGATCTGCACGCCTACGGCCCGGACGCCGTCAGGTTCTACACCAAACGCAAGACCGTGACCCAGCGCTGGCCGGCCTCCGGCGATGCCCGGCACGCCAGCTTCAGCTTCCCGTCGGGACAGGGGTAACACATAAGAACAATAAACTTCCGGGGAGCAACGCTCCCCGGCATTTCCGCGCGCTCCATTTGATTCCTGCGTACAGCCTGTGCAGCAAAACAATAATTCACTCACACGTTAATGGAGTCGTTATCCCATGAAAGAGTCCGACCCTGAACACACCTTCAAAGGCAATCTCAGCATCCTCGACGTGGTGATGATCACCGCGTCCGGCGTGACGCCGGCCAGCTCGATCTTCGTCATCGCCCCACTGGCGATCGCCAGCGCCGGCAGCGGCGCCTTTCTGTCGTTTCTGATCGCCGCCTGTGTCGCCGCCACCATCGCGCTGTGCTATGCCGAGCTCGGCGCCGCGCACCCCAGCGCCGGTGGCGAATACAGCATCATCAAACGCCTGTTCGGCACCCTGTGCGGGTTGCAGACCTATTTGTTTATTCTCAGCGCTGCCCTGTTCGTGCCGGCGGTGCTGGCCACCGGCGCCGTACCCTACCTGAATACCGCGCTGGATACCTCATTTGATGCTTCCACCGCCGGCATGATCACCGTGCTGATCGGCGGCGCCTGCGCCATTTTCAACATCAAGGCCAACGCCCTGCTGACCGGCGCCTTTCTGGTGGTGGAAGTGGCGGTGCTGGCGCTGATCGCCTGGCTCGGTTTCAGCCATCCGCATCAGAGTGCGGAGATCCTCACCGCGCCGGTGATGCTGGACGCGCAAGGCAGCCTGGCGCCGGTGTCGCTGCCGCTGATCGTCGCCATGGTCGGGGTCGCGCTGTTCTCCTACAACGGCTACGGCGCGGCGGTGTACATGGCGGAAGACATGCGCGAACAGGGCAGACCGATGGCGATCGCGATCATGCTGACACTGGTCATCGTGGTGCTGGTGGAACTGGTCCCGTTCACCGCCCTGCTGATCGGATCGCCGTCGCTGACGGAGATGGCCAAACAGGCCGATCCGGTTGGTTATGTGGTCACCCAGCTCGGCGGCCCGACGCTGGCGCGGGTGGTGAGCGGCGCGATCTATCTGTCGGTATTCAACGCCATCATCGCCATCGTGGCGCAATTCAGCCGCATGATGTTCGCCAGCGGGCGCGACGGCTTCTGGCTACCGGCGTTTAACCGGGCGCTGAAAATCATCCACCCGCGCTTCGGTACCCCCTGGATCGCCACCCTGCTGTTCGGCGTTCCGTCGGCGCTGCTGGCGTTTTGCTCCGATCTCGAGTCGCTGACCTCGTTCACCGTGATCCTGCTGCTGCTGGTGTACATCATCATGGCGGTGGCGGCGCTGATCAGCCGCCGTCGCCGCCACTTCCATCACCCGTACCTGATGCCGCTGTGGCCACTGCCGGTGGTGGCGGCGCTGCTGTGCTGCCTGTACGTGCTGTGGACGATTTTGATCGCCAGCAGCCTGAAAGACTTTATTATCATTGCCGGCATCATCGGCTTCGGGCTGGCGCTGAACCATCTGCGAGGCCGCCAAACGGCGCCCCTCACCGCCCCCTCAATAGAAGGAGAATAACCATGACGCAGCGCGCTCAGGATCTGGGCATCATCATCGGACAGGGCACGCCCGGCCCGCTGAACGCCATCACCGACGTGCCCGGCGTGCGCGTCGGCCATGCCAGCATTCATGCCGATTTGGCGGACGGGCGCAGCGTGCGCACCGGCGTGACGGTGATTGAACCGCGCCCCGGCTCTGCCCGCCACGCGCCCTGCTTTGCCGGCGTGCACGTGCTGAACGGCAACGGCGACGCCACCGGTCTGGAATGGGTGCGCGAAGCGGGCCTGCTGACCAGCCCGATCGCCTTCACCAACACCCACAGCGTGGGCGTAGTGCGCGATGCGCTGATCGCGCTGGAGCGTGAAGCGCTGCCAGAGAGCGACAACGCGGTGTATTGGAATATGCCGGTGGTGATGGAAACTTTCGACGGCCTGCTCAACGACATCAATGGCTTTCACGTCCAGGCCGAGCACGTACGCCAGGCGCAACAGGCGGCTCAGGGCGGCTTGCCGCAGGAAGGCGCGGTCGGCGGCGGCAGCGGCATGATCTGCCATGAATTCAAAGGCGGCAGCGGCACCGCGTCGCGCCGCTTGCCCGCCGATCAGGGCGGCTGGACGGTGGGCGCCATCGTGCAGGCCAACCACGGCAAGCGCGAATCGCTGCTGGTGGGCGGCTACCCGGTGGGCCGCCATTTGGGGCATATCCCCTCGCCGTTCACGCCGCAGTTGCCGCATCCCGGCATGGGCTCCATCGTGGTGGCGCTGGCGACCGACGCGCCGCTGCTGCCGCACCAGTGTGCGCGGCTGGCGCAGCGCGCCAGCATTGGCATTGCTCGCACCGGCGGCGGCACTGAGGATTCGAGCGGCGACATTTTCATCGCCTTCGCTACCGGCAATGACGGCCTGCCGCCCGCCGACTACGCCAATAAAGGCGCTTTCACCACGCCGCTACGCATGGTGAACAACGACTACATTTCGGCGCTGTTCGCCGCGGCGGCAGAAGCGGTGGAGGAAGCGATCGTGAATGCGTTGCTGGCGGCCAATACCGTCAGCGGCAACGGCCACCGGGCGGAAGGGTTGAGCGCCGAGCAGCTGGTGACGGCGCTGGAGAAGGCCGGCTGGCGACGGTAAAAACACAGGGCGCGGGGATTAACCGCGCCCTGTTTATCAGGATTCGCCGCCCGGCTTGGGCGGCGGGTAGTCGTAATCCAGCCGCAACGGTTCGGCGTAGACGCTGTTCCACAGCTGTTGGTACAGCTTGTCCAACCGCCCGCTCATCGCCGCACTGTGCATCACCAGCTCCAGATTGCGCGAGTTGTCCAGATAGCCGCCGGTCCAGTTGCTGGTGCCCACCCAGGCAAACTCATCGTCGATGGTCATCAGCTTGCTGTGGATCACGCGGGCAAACGGAATGAAGCCGCTGCTGGCCGGTGGTATGGTCACCACTTTGATCTGCACGTTCGGCACCAGCGCCAGGCTCTTCAGCCAGGCGATATCCGGCTTTTTGGTGTTCCAGTTGGCCACCATCAGCTCGATCTGCACCCCGCGTGCCGCCGCGCTGCGCAGCGCGTTGTCGATCACCGCATAAAAGGGGCGGCTGCGTTCGGGGCCGAACGACAGCGGCGCATAATCCATCACCTGCACCCGCACCCGCCGCTTGGCGCCGGCCAGCAGGCGCGGCAGCTCGGCCTGCGAGTCAATCACCCCCGCCGGGTTGTAGGCACGCGGGCTGGCGACCAGATAGTTGCCTTGCGCCTGCCCCGTCGGCGGCGCATCGGGCAGCGCCGGCACCGGTTTATCCTGCGCCAGCATCGCCTGAGCCTGCCAGTCCTGCTCGAAGATCGCCTGAATTTGCCCCACCACCTTGGCGTCGCTGATGCGCAGCCCGGTTTCGTGAATATGCTCCAGCGCGCGCCAGTCGAAGTTCTGGCTGCCGACGAACGCCTGTTCGCCGTCCACCAGCAAATATTTGGCGTGCAGAATGCCGCCGCTCAGCTTCTGGTAAGGAATGATTCGCAGCTCCAGATTGGGGATCGCCTTCAGCTGTTCCAGCGTTTCGGCGGTAGAAATGCGAATGCCCTTCTCTTCCACCAAAAAGCGGATTTTCACCCCGCGTTCGCCGGCCGCCTTCAGATGCTGCAACACACCATCCAGCAGCGAACCGTCCTGGTTCGCCACATAAAACTGCCCCAGATCGATGCGCGTTTTCGCCGCGTCGAACATCTCGCGCCACACTTCGGCGGTGTTGCGCAGGTCATCCGCCTGCAGCGCGGTTTCCACCGGCGCGGTGTACACCAGCTCATAGCCGGGAATCGCAAAACGCGCCGCGGCGCTCTGGCTCAACATCAACAAACAACCGCTCCACAATGCCGTATAAAGGCGGCCGAACGGCCGCCGTACTGGATGGCCATTAGGCATAGCGCGGCGCCCCGCTGTCAACCCATTGTTCGCCGTTGCCGCTCTCCGGGCGGCTGGCCGGTTGACCGGCGCGGATCAGCAGCACCTTCAGCAGCTCGTTGATGCGCTCCATGCGGCTCTGCAGGAAATTGTTAGCCACCAGGCACAGCAGCGCGATGGCGATGCCCAGGCCGGTGGCGTACAGCGCGGTGCCCATCCCGGCTGACACCAGGCTCGGCTCGGACACCCCCGAGGCGGCCAGCGCCTTGAAGGTTTCGATGATCCCCATCACCGTGCCCAGCAGCCCCAGTAACGGCGCGGCGGTGACCACGGTCTCCAGCAGCCACAGGCCGCGTGCCATCGGCGGTTTGCTCAGCAGGTATTGCGCGTCGATCAGATCGCCGATCGCCTCGCGATCGCCGGCGCGGTGCTTCTGCGCCAGCACCGGCGCGATCACCGCCATCGGCAGGCTGTTGCGCTGGGTCAGCTCGTCCGGCAGATCGGCGGCGCGGCGCACCTCCGGCGTCAGCGCCTGCTCCAACCGACGCGCCTGACGCTGGGTGTAGGCGAAGTACAGCGTGCGTTCAATGATGATCACCAGCGCAATCGCCAGCGCGGCGTACATCACGTAGAAAATAATGTCGTGCAACAGATTGGCGTCCATACGGGGTTCCTCTTCCCCGCCGCCCGGCAGACGGCGGGGTATTCAGTTAAAAGGTGGCTTCCAGCGAGACGCTGAAGGTGCGCTCTTCGCCGACGTTGTAATACGGCGTGCTGGCCTTCACGCCGCCGTAAGGCGCCGCGTTGAAGGTGGTGGTGCGCACCGAAGTCAGGTATTCCTTGTCAAACAGGTTGCTGATGCCAAAGCGCAGCGCGGCGCTCTTGACGATTTTCTTGTCCACCGGCAAATGCACCCCCGCCGCCAGATCAAACACCGTACGGCCGCCGATCTTCTCGTCGTTGGTCAGATCGCCGTAGAACGAACTGACGTACTTGCCGCTGACGCTGCCGTAATACAGCCCGTCGTCATAACCCAGCGTCATATTCAGCAGGTTTTTCGGCACGTTCGGCACCTCTTTGCCGGAAGTCGGCAGCGGCTGTCCGCCATTGCTGACGATATCGCTCTTCTGCTTCGACTCGGTGTAGGTATAAGAGGTGTAGTAGTTGAAGTTATGCGGCAACTGGCCACTCCACTCCAGCTCCAGCCCTTTGTTCTCCACGTTGCCGATGTTCATCATTTCGTAGTCGCCGGCCGCATTGGTGGTGGAGATCTGGCGATCGCTGTAGCGCATGTAGAACAACGTGGCGCTCAGCAACATGTCATCCTGCTGGAAACGCCAGCCCAATTCGTGGTTCCAGCTCAGTTCCGGCTTGGTGCTGATCGAGTCGCCGACGTTGTACAGCACGTAGTTCGGCGGCGTGCGCATGTTGCGCGTCAGGTTGTAGAACACCTGGTTTTCCTGATTCACCTTATAGCTGGCGCTGAAGTTCGGCAGGAATTCATGATAGGTGGCTTTGCGCTTCTCCGGCACGTTGTACAGGCTGCCGCGGTTGTCCCCTTTGCGTTCTACGTACTGATAGGCCAGGCCGCCGACAAACGTCCAGTCCGGCGTGGCGAACCAGGTATCCTGCAGCCACACCTTCTGCGCCGGGGTGATGGTGTACTGGTTACGCCCCTGCACCGTATTGCCGTTGGCGTCCTTCACCTGATCGGAGCCGCCCGGCTGCCCCCAAATCTGCGACGGATTGCCGTCGCCCTTGATGCTGATGAATGGCTGGGTCTGCAGCTGACGCGCGCGCTCATACCAGTAGCCGAGATCCAGGCTGTGCTGATCGTTGATGTCCCACTTCAGCTTGGTGGTGATGCCCGGCCGCCAGGTTTGGGTCCACGACGGGCGGTAATAGGTGTTGGATTGCAGATTGCTGAGATCGTACTGCCCGGCCTTGCTGGAGGTGCTGGACAGCACCGAGGCCGTCTGGCCGTTGAAGCTGCCGCCGTTGCCCCAGTAGTAATAAGGCTGCAGGGTCAGCGACAGGTTGTCGCGCAGCTGCAGCTTCTGGGTGAACGACAGCGTGAAGTTTTCGAACGGGTTGCGTTCAATCTTGTAATACTTGTTCAACTGCCCTTTGTTGTTGTACTCCGGCGTGGTGGCATAGTCGGTGTCACGGCCGTCGTTTTGGAACTGCGCCTTGCTCAGGGTGTTGTAGTTGGTGTTGTTCTGGCGGTTGTACTTCATCACCAGATTGCTGCTGTTGCCGTTGCCGTCTTCGTACAGCGAGTTCATCTCGAACTTGTCGGAGTACAGGCGCCCCTCGCCGCGCCACTTCTTCGCCTCGGTGTGCGAATAAGAGAGCCAGTTGCTGAAGCCATTGTACTCGCCGGTCTCGAGGCGGGCGAAAGTTTTGCTCAAGCTGTTGCTGCCCAGCGTCTGTTTGACGAAACCGCCGAAGTCTTTCGCCGGGCGGCGCGTCACCAGGCCGATGTTGCCGCCGCTGGAGCCGATGTGCGGGCCGTCCGCTTCGGAAGAGCCCTGGGTGACGAACACCTCTTCCAGGTTCTCCGCATCGCCGAGCAAGTTCGGGTAGACCGCGTAGTTGCCGGAGTCGTTGATCGGAATGCCGTCCATCGACAGGCCGATCTGATCCGAGTTCATGCCGCGCATGGTGTAGTCCACGCCGCTCAGGCCGCTGGCATCGTTGCTGTTGACGTTCAGACCCGGCGTGTATTTCAGCTTGTCGATGGCGTTGGCCGCCGACGGCATTTTATCCATCGCCTCTTTGGTAACAGTGGAGCGCGCCTTGGCGCTGTCATCCTGCACCATCATGCCACCGCCGAGCGACTGCCCCTTGACGCTGATGGTGCCGACATCGGTGGCGTCGGCCGCCAGCGCGGCGCCCGGCAGCATCGCCGACATCACCGCCAGATAGATCCCAGAACGATTAAACGATTTCATTGTGTGCATCCCATAAAAATCAAACGATTAACCCTTGCGCTAAGGCGCCTGATAATTGAACGTTGCGGTAAATCTTTTGGTTGTTTGCCCGGCGAACGCCTCGCTCGGGAACGGCTTCACTGAACTGATGCTTTGCAGGCTGCTCATCGCCGCGCGGTTCAGCAGCATGCTGGCGGCTTTATTGGCGATGCCGGAAGAGAGCACCCGTCCGCTGCGATCGACCTCCAGCCACACTTCGACGTTGCCCTGCGGGCGCTCGAGCGAGGCCTGGCGCCCGCTCGGGTAGCGCTTGCGCTGTTCCAGCTCGCGGCGCAAAGCCAGCAGATAGCCGTTTTCGATCGCCTGTGCGTTCACCTTCGGCGCCGCCGGTGCGGCCGGTGCGGGCTGCGCCGCCGGTTTGCTGACCAGCGCGCGCGGGGCGGCGGGCGCCGGCGTCGGCTTAGGCTGATCTACCGGTTTGGCTTTCTCTTTCACCGGTTTGGGTTTGGGCTTCGGCTGCGGTTTCGGCACCGGCTTGGCTTCCACGATCGGTTCCGGCGCCGGCACAACCGGTTCGGGGATCGGCTCAGGTTCGGGCGGCGGCGGCTCTGGCTGAGGCTCCGGCGGCGTTTCCGGTTGAGGTTCAGGCGCCGGTTCAGGCTCCACCAGCGCCAGTTCGATGGCGGTTTCGTCATAGCGCGGCTGGATTTTCAGCGCCGCCTGCTGGCTGGCGAACAACAGGCAACCGGCGACAATCAGCGCCGGCAACCAGCTGAACAGATGACGTGAGCGATAGAGCAGATACATGTCACAGCTTCCGTGTCGCGATGGAGACGGAGAAGAAACCGCCCTGGCGCAGGTTGTCCATGACCGCCACCAGCCGCTCGACCGCCACGCCTTTGTCGCTGTTGACGATAATGGTGGTGGTTTGGTTGGCCTGCTGCTGTTGCTTCAGCGTGTTGACCAACGTGTCGAGCGCGATCGGCTGGCCATCCAGCTGCAGCTGTTCATCGGCCCCTAACGTGATGATCGCTTTCTTCTGCGGTTTCAGCTGTTGCGCGCTGCCGGCAGACGGCAGCTGCGTTTTCAGCCCGAGCGCCGGAATGACGTTCAGGCTTATCAAGACGAAAAACACCAATAAAAACATCATCACGTCGATCATCGGGATCAGTTCGATGTGCGCTTTGTTCTTTTTCGGTTCGTTCCAGTTACGCATGACACTCCCTCCCAAAAGCGAAGCAGCCAATATAGGAGGGGTTTGTTTACCTTTTGTTACGCTTGTGTGATCTTATTTTCACAGTGTGGATTTTTTGCGAGAATTTTTTCAATGACAGGTGATGACGAAGGAGATATAACTTATTAATTAGCTATAGTTTTTATTGGAATAATTGCCGTATGGGCATTTCAGAGAGGCAAGGGCAGAGAGGTAAATGTGAGAATAGTGACAACCAAAACGATCACTACAACAAGACCTGAAGCCCATGTTTGCGTACGATCGAAAGCAGCTTGAGCGACACACCACCTGGCCGTTTCACTCCTGTTTCCCATTTCTGTACGGTCGACACGCTGGTATTCAGATATCGGGCAAAAACCGGTTGGCTTAAACGTAACTGCTCGCGCAAGGCTTTGATCTCTTGGGGCTGCAATATCTCGACTGGAGAAAGGCAAGACTCATCAAAACTGCGTAGGGTTTCCAGAGAAATGGCACCAACACGATGCAATCCTTCAGCGGCGCTGTGAATCGCCTCAAAAACTGGGCTCCGGAACGTTTTTTCCTGCGTCATGGCAAATCTCCATCCATTCTTTTTTCACAACCAGGGACTCGACCAGATCGTCGCTCAACGTGCCAAACTGCATCGCTAACTTGCGAAAAACTTGCAATTCCGCCCCTGTGATATTGGCCTGGTCCTGCTTGGCAAACAAAAAAACAAACACCCAATGCCGACCGTTTTTCGCTAATACCAATGCACGGTCGCGATTATGATTAAGACGTTTTTTAAATACGCCACCGCCTAAATCCACAGCCAAACCACGTTGCACATCTTTTATTGTCCGACACAACGCCTTATCGGTGATGCCGTGAGCCCGAGCCTTCCTGCTAAACCAACCAGTTTTAAACGTACGCATTGCGATGGGCTTCCTGTCAAAACATAGCACCTAGTGAGATACTTTTCCAGAACATTCCTCCCCGCCAGCATCGCTTCAAACGTTGATGACGACCACCACGAAAAACCCGCTTTGCATGATGACGCGCATAATGACTTCTTTCTGTGCAATGCTGAGGGCATGATTGCGGATGCACACGCAACAACATGTTTTACAGGTATAAAAAAAGACGCCCGCAGGCGTCTTTTTATCGCGTTCACTGAAGCCCGAGGCAATCAGTTCACTTTCACCGGCATACCGGAACGGGCCTTGATCGCCGCGTCCACTTCGCTCTGGTTGACGCCGGCGTCCATCAGCACTTTGCCGACCGGCGCGGAGATGGTCAGCGGCACCGGATCTTTCGATTGCAGCTGCTCTTCGTTGGCCGACAGCGGGTTGTGCACTTCCACGTAGCGCGAGCCGTCCGGTTCAACGGTGGCTTTCATCGGTTCGTTGATGAACTGCACGCGGGTGCCGACCGGCACTTTCTCGAACAGGTACTTGATGTCGTCGGCGCGCAGACGCACACAGCCGTGGCTCACGCGCAGGCCGATGCCGAAGTTGGCGTTGGTGCCGTGAATGGCATACAGGCGGCCAACATACAGCGCATACAGCCCCATCGGGTTGTCCGGGCCGGCCGGGAACACCGCAGGCAGGATTTCGCCGTCGGCCGCGTACTCGGCGCGCATCTTGGCGGTCGGCGTCCAGGTTGGGCCGTCTTTCTTGCGCTGCACGGTGGTAGTCCAGTTCAGCGGGGTGTCTTTACCCAACTGGCCGATACCGATCGGCAGCACTACCACGGTATTGGAACCTTTCGGGTAGTAGTACAGACGCATCTCGGCGCTGTTGATGATGATGCCTTCACGCGGCGCGTCCGGCAGGATCAGCTGCTGCGGGATGGTCAGGGTGCTGCCGGCCTTCGGCAGGAACGGATCCACGCCCGGGTTGGCTTCCAGCATGTTGCTCAGCCCCATCTGATACTGGGCGGCGAAGCTTTCCAGCGGCAGTTTGCTGTCTTCCGGTACGGTGATTTGGATATTCTCGCCCACCAAACGGCTGTCTTTTGGCGGCAGCGGGTAGACGACGGCGAAGGCAGCCTGGCTGAATGCAACCAGTGCCGTAAACAGGGTTAATAACGCGCGAATGCTCATTTTCATCTTCGTGTTGGTCAAGGCCACTGGCGATTATGGGTATCGGTTTCTACGGCCATTTTACCCCGTTGAATTTCAGCCGGCAGCCAACGGCGCTGCGGCCTGAAAAACCAGGGGGGATTTGACCGGATGCGCATTATATGTGCACATCAATCAAAGTGTGAACCATTACCGATGTAATATCGCAATTTTTTGTAACCTGACGCGCCACAAAGGCGACTTTTTGCGAGAACCGCCGCCTAACCAGCGGCGGCCAACGCTTCCACCCGCCGAATAGGGATCAGATATTCGCAGCGGATCGCCGTGCCGCCGAGCGGGCAGCTGCCCTCCTGCGCCGGGTAGAAACGCTCGATATCCTGCCCCGGCCGGCGGACGGCATTCATCTGCGGCATGGCGGTGTCATACAACCGCACGATAAAGTTTTGTAACCCTTCCGCCTGACCTTGATAGGTGAAACGGGCATATTCTCCCTGTTCGATAGTCACCCTCTCCCCCATCGCCCCTTCGTCCGGCAGAGCGGCGGTATAGACCATGCGCGGGTTACCCCGGCGTTGCCTGTCGACCTCCAGGCTGGTGAGGCCATAGACCACTTCCGGCAGCGCCTGCGGCTGCAGTAACTGCCGCCAGGCGTGGCGGCGCAGTTCGCACTTGGAGGCCGCCAGCTGCCCCAGCGTGAAGCTGCGGCGCTGGGTGTTGCCCACCAGTTGCATGGCGGGCAGCATCACGATATCGGCCTGCGGCAACGGTGTGTCGGTCAGCCGCAGCGGCGGCTGCAGGCCATAGCTCGACCAATCCTGGCTGCGGCGATAGCTGGCCGGCGGCAGGCCGAACTGTTTGCGGAAGCAACGGGTGAAGGTCTGCTGCGAATCGAACTGGTAAGTATCGGCAATGCAGGCCACGCTGGTGCCGGTCAGGCGCAGTTCGCGCGCGGCGGCGGTCAGCCTTCTGCGGCGGGCGTAAGTGCCGAGAATATGGCCGGTATGTTGCTTGAACATCCGCTGCAAATGCCACTTGGAGTAGCCGGACTTGGCGGCAATGTCGTCCAGCGTCAGCGGCTGATCCAGGCTCTGCTCGATCCAGGCCAGCAGCTGTTCAATCACCTGTTGCTGGTGCATGGTATTCCCCTTATTTTAACAATAACGTCTGCGCCAATACCCGCCCTGCGGCTTCATCGGCGGCCACCAGCACCGGATAGCCCCAGAACTTGGCGCCGTATTCGGCGAATTCTTCCGCCGCCGCGCGTTTGGCGTCGTCCGGTTCCAGCATGATCATGCCTTTCACCCACAGCTTCAGCGCCTCGCGGTTATCGCGCTTCCACAGCGCGACCTGGGTGCGGGCATCGCGGTCATGTTCTTGTTCTTCATCGCCGACGCTGCGGTCGGTCATCAGGACAAAGGGTTCGGCGCGTGCCAGCAGCGCGCTGAATTCGGCCAGCTCGGCCTGGGTATCGCGCCCGTTTTGGCGCATCCATACCAGCGGAAAATCGGCGGTATCCAATGACATAATCAGTTTCCTCAGAAAATGGTTTAGGACTGGCGCTTACTTTATCGGCACCGGCGCTAGACCACATTGCGCAATCAGGACATAATACTTTTCAATCACGCCAAATTGAGAATTGTTCTCATGAAAGTACAAATCCCCCGCCACTGTTTGGATATCGATCAGGTGCCGCGCCCTCTGTTTGCCCTGCAAGGTTCGACCCTCGAGCAGGACTGGGAAGTCGAGCCGCACCGCCACCAGAAGGCGCAACTGATCTACACGGTACGCGGCATGATCCGCTGCGAAGTGGAAAACGGGCTGTGGCTGGTGCCGCCGCAGTGCGCGCTGTGGATGCCGGGCAACGTGTTGCACAATGCCCAGGGCGCCGGCTCCACCGAGGCCTACTGCCTGTTCGTCGATCAACATGCCGCCGCCGGTCTGCCGCAAAACTGCTGCACGCTGTCGGTCTCTCCGCTGCTGCGCGAACTGCTGCTGCAGGCCAGCACCTTCGAACCGCTCTACGACGAACAGGGCGCCGAGGGGCGCCTGACGGCGGTATTGCTGGACCAGTTGGCGGCCGCGCCGATCGAGAACCTGCATCTGCCGGTGTCCGACGACGCGCGCATTCGGCAGTTGACCGAAGGCATGCTGAGCTGCCCGGCGGACAAATCCACCCTTGGGCAGTGGGCACAGCGCATCGGCATGAGCGAGCGCTCCCTCAGCCGCACCTTACAACAGCAGATGGGCATGAGCTTCGGCCACTGGCGGCGCCAGCTGCACGTGATGCTGGCGCTGCAGCGCCTGACGCAGGGCGAGAGCGTACAGACGGTGGCGCTGGATCTGGGCTACGAGAGCGCCAGCGGCTTCGTCACCATGTTCAGAAAGGCGGTAGGCAAGCCGCCGGCGCGCTACCTGGCAGAGCGCAACGCCTCTGGAGAAACCCTGGGCGGCGCGATCACCATGTGAGAAAGCCGGCGCAAGCGCCGGCTTGAAGCAGGTGAGAGTCAGAAGTCGTAGAACACCGTAATCCAGGTGGAGTCCGGCTCGTTGTCGCTGCTGTTGGCCAGCGTGCGCTCCACATACACCGACAGACCGTAACCGATGGTGGTGCCCGCACCGAGGTAGACGTGGTTGGCGTGATACGCCTCGTCTCCCTTCAGCCGCAGCGAGTCCGCCGCCACGTAAGGCTGGATCGACTTAAGGAACGGCTTGTCGATATTGAAGGTGTAACCGACGAAACCTTCCAGCCCATAGCCGTCGCCGGCAAAGAAATGCGACAGCGTGCGCTGGCGGGTGCTCGGCACATAGTCTTTGTAATAGCTGGCGGTGCCGACGATGTACCAGTTGTTCGGCTGCCAGGTCAACGCGGTGCCGGAAAGCTGCTGGTGATAATCCTTTTCGTGGTACAGATTATCTTTGATCTTCGCGTCGGTATAACTGTAGGCCGCGCTGAAGGTGAAATCTTTCGTCACCTTGTAATCGAAGCCCAACCCGCCCCCGCCTTTGCGGCGATAAATCAGGTTATCCGCAGTGTGCAAATCGTCTTCGGGTAATAAATAGTTGGCGTACAGCGTCACCGGTCCGAAATCATTGGTGTACTTGATGCTGTTTTTCGGTTTATTGCCGCCGTCGTAGTCGCCGGAAATGCCGATGCCGGTGCCGCCCGCATGGCCATCGTTATCCCAGACGTCGCTTTTGATGCCGACCACCGAATAATAGATGCCGTATTGATGGCCGTAGGTCAGGGTGCCGTAACGATCGTCTTTGAAACCGGCGTACAGCTGGCGCTGATAGTCGCGCTTGCCGTCTTCGTTATAGTGCCCGTCCCAGCTGAGCGCATGCGCCAGATCGACGCCCCACTCGTAGTAGCCTATGATCGAGGTGTCCTGCGTCAGCGCATAGTCGCCGCTGAAGCGAAAACGCGTGCCGCCGTCGTGGCCATTTTTGTCATAGCCCGGCTCCGGGCCGTTATTGAAGATCCACTCGGGGCGAATGCTGCCGCCCACCTTTAAACTGAGCGGCGCCAGCAACACATTGCTCTGCGGGTTTTTATCCAGAATGGTGATCTCGGCCTGCGCGCCGGCGGATAACGCCGACAGCAAGACGCCGCCAATGAATATTGGCGTTGTATTTTTTCTCATTATTACCCCTGCCCGAAAAAAATTATTGTTATAAACACGGTGGTCTTAAGCCACGCAGAAATAATTAACCGATGTCACCAGCGCACGCAAGATATAAAAATTCACGCTATAACCTGTCATTATTTCAGGTTGGATTTAATTTCAGCAAAAACGTGTTCATCTGTAACGCGGAGAAAAATAATGTAATAACCACAGCACGAAATAAACCAATCCGCACGTTTCACCCAAAATAAACCGGCGTGATTATCCGGGAATAAAGATAGCAAATAACAAATAAATATTATTGCCGCAGGTAAACCGTCACGCAGGGGAATTAACTCATAGCGGGAAATAACGACGGAGCGCGTTGCGCGCTCCGGGATAAAATTCACTACTGCGCCAGCCAGCCGCCGTCCATGTTCCAGGCGGCGCCGCGCACCTGCGCCGCCGCATCGCTGCACAGGAACAGTGCCAGCTCGCCGAGCTGCTGCGGGGTGACGAACTCTTGCGAAGGCTGCTTCTCCGCCAACAGCTCATCGCGCGCCCGCTGCGGATCCGTCCCGGCGGCGATGCGCTTGTCGATCTGCTGCTGTACCAGCGGCGTCAGTACCCAGCCGGGGCAGATGGCGTTGCAGGTAACAGGCGTGCGCGCGGTCTCCAGTGCCAGCGTCTTGGTCAGCCCCACCACGCCGTGCTTGGCCGCCACATAGGCCGACTTGTCCTTCGACGCCACCAGCCCGTGCACCGACGCCACGTTGATGATGCGCCCCCAGTTGCGCTCGCGCATCCCCGGCAGCGCCAACCGGCAGGTGTGGAACACCGCCGACAGGTTGATGGCGAGGATCGCGTTCCATTTCTCCACCGGGAACTGATCCAACGGCGCCACGTGCTGAATGCCGGCGTTGTTCACCAGAATGTCCACGCCGCCGAACTCGCGTTCGGCATACTGCATCATGTCCGCTATCTGGGCCGCATCACCGAGATCGGCGCCGTGATACCCCGGCGCGGCACCCAACCGCGCGACCTGCGCTTGCGCCTGCTCCACGTCGCCGAAGCCGTTGAGGATGACGCGCGCGCCGGCGGCGGCCAACACGGACGCTATCCCGAGGCCGATGCCGCTGGTCGAGCCGGTCACCAGCGCGGTTTTGCCTTGTATACTCATGGTATCGCTCCTTTAAACAATGCCGGTCAGGTAGAACACGCCGATCACGAACAGCACCGCGGCGCTCTTGATCAGGGTGATGGCGAAGATGCCGCCGTAGGCCTGCCGGTGGCTAAGGCCGGTGATCGCCAGCAGGGTGATCACCGCGCCGTTGTGCGGCAAGGTGTCCATGCCGCCGCTGGCCATCGAGGCCACCCGGTGCAGCACCTCCAGCGGAATGTGTGCCGCATGGGCGGCGGCGATAAAGCTGTCGGACATCGCCGCCAGCGCGATACTCATGCCGCCGGAGGCCGACCCGGTGATACCGGCCAACAGGGTAACGCTAATCGCTTCGTTCAGCAGCGGATTGGGGATCGCCGACAGCGCCTGCGACAGCACCAAAAAGCCCGGCAGCGCGGCGATCACCGCGCCGAAGCCGTATTCGGAGGCGGTGTTCATCGCCGCCAGGATCGCCCCGCCGACCGCCGTCTTGCTGCCTTCCGCCAGACGTCCGCGAATATTGCGAAAGCCGAACACCACCACCAGCAGAATACCCGACACCAGCGCCGCTTCCACCGCCCAGATGGCGGTGATCTTCGCCACGTCGGTGGTGATCGGCTTGGCCAGCCCCGGCAGCGTCAGCTCGTGGCTGGCGCCGTACCACTGCGGGATCCAATGGGTGAAGCCAAGGTTGAATACCCCGACCAAAATCAACGGCAGGATGGCGATCAGCGGGTTCGGCAGGTTGATGTCATCCGGAGTTTCCGGCTCGTTCAGCAGATCGGTGCCGTACCCCTCTCCCTTCAGCTGCGCCTTGCGCCGCTGGCGTTCAAGATACAGCAGACCGACCGCGATGATGAACAGCGAGCCGATCAGCCCCAGCCAGGGCGCGGCCCAGGCATTGGTACCGAAGAAGCTGGTCGGGATGATGTTTTGGATCTGCGGCGTACCGGGCAAGGCGTCCATGGTGAAGGAGAAGGCGCCGAGCGCCACGGTGGCCGGGATCAGCCGCTTGGGGATGCCGCTCTGGCGGAACAGCTCGGCGGCGAACGGATAGACCGCGAACGCCACCACGAACAGCGACACCCCGCCATAGGTCAACAGCGCGCACACCAGCACGATCACCGGAATGGCGTGACGCCGGCCGAGAATGCGGATCGCCGCCGCGACGATCGAACGGGAAAAGCCGGACAGCTCGATCAGCTTGCCGAACACCGCTCCCAGCAGGAACACCGGGAAGTAGAGCTTCACGAAGCCAACCATCTTCTCCATAAACAGCCCGGTGAAGGTCGGCGCCACCGCGCCGGGATCGGTCAACAGCACCGCGCCCAGCGCGGCGATCGGGGCGAACAAAATCACGCTGTAGCCGCGGTAGGCGGCCAGCATCAGTAATCCCAGTGCTGCCAGGGCAATCAAAACGCTCATCGGTCACCTCTTTCCCCTGCGTCTTTCGTGCCGCAGCGTTGTTGCCTGCGTGCGTTCTCCCCAGGAGCTTACTTAAGTAAGCTCCTGGGAATTCACGCGCTTGCCGCCTAGCTGCAACCCGAAATCCATTGGGGTGGTTGTTGTTATTGTCAGGTACGGAGTGCGAAATTACGGTTTCAGCGCAAAGCGCAGCTGATGCGCCCGTCGCCGTTGAATGCGTTCCCTGCGTGCATCATCCCAAAGATAAAATCCCCGGCCGCTGCGCTGGCCGGTATCGCCACGCTGCAACCGCTGTTCCACCAGCGCCATCATCTCGTCGCCGGTCGCCAGTTCCGGGAACAGGTGGCGGGCGATATCCGCCACCGTCGGCAGCCCGGTCATGTCGGCAGCCTCCAGCGGGCCGACCATGGCGTAGCGTCGCCCCAGCGAGGCGCGCATCACCTGATCCACCACCTCGGCGCTGGCGATGCCGCTGTGTACGATATGCAGCGCCTCGCGCAACACCGCAAACTGCAGCCGGTTGCCGACAAACCCCGGCGCGGCGCGCTCCAGCAGCACTGCCTCCAGCGCCATCCCGCCGAGCAGCGTCTGCACCGCCGCCAGATGGCGCGGATCGGTGGCGCGGCCGGGCACGATCTCCACCAGCGGGATCAGGTGCGGCGGGTGCCAGAAGTGGGCGATCAGCAGGCGCTGCGGGTGGGTCATGCGTGCCGCCAGCTCGTCCGGCGGCAGGCCGCTGGTGTTGCTGGCAATCACCGCGTCGTCGGCGATCAGCCCTTCCAACTGCTCATACAGCGCGTGCTTCAGCTCGAGCCGTTCCGGGATCGCCTCGATAAGCAGCCGGGCGCGCGCCACGTCGTTCAGATCGCCAGTCATGCGCAGCCGCGCCAGCGCCGCGTCGCGCTCAGCGTTATCAAACTGGCCGACGTCGCTCAGCTCAGCCAGAATGCCGCTCGCCACCACCGGCGCCTCTACCCGGCGCTGCGGATCCGGGTCATACAGCAGCACCTCATGGCCGTGGCGAATAAAGTGGGTGGCGATGCCCACCCCCATCAATCCGGCGCCCAGTACCGCATAATCAGATGACTGCATCGTGCCCTCCTCGGTTGTTTACGGGCGCTCTACCGCCAGCGCCACGCCCTGACCGCCGCCGATGCACAGCATCGCCAGCCCCTTGTTCACCCCGCGGCGCTGCATTTCGAACAGCAGCGACACCAAAATGCGGCAGCCGGACGCGCCGATCGGATGCCCCAGCGCGATCGCTCCGCCGTTGACGTTGACCCGCTCCGCCTCCCAGCCCAGTTCTTTGCCTACCGCCAGCGCCTGCGCGGCGAAGGCTTCGTTGGCTTCGATCAGATCGACCTCCTCCAGCCGCCAGCCGGCTTTCTCCAGGCAGCGGCGCGCCGCCGGCGCCGGGCCGATACCCATGATCGCCGGATCGACGCCCGACGAAGCGTAACCGGCGATGCGCGCCAGCACCGGCAAGCGCAGCGCGGCGGCTTTCTCCGCGCTCATCAGCAGCACCACGGCGGCGCCGTCGTTGAGCGACGAGGCGTTGCCGGCGGTCACCGTGCCCTCCTTGCGAAACGCCGGCCGCAACCGCGCCAGCACCTCCAGGCTGGTGTCGCGCGGCTGTTCGTCGTGCTCCACACTCAGCACCTCACCCTTCGGTTTCGGCACCGTCACCGGCGTGATCTCCTGCGCGAAACGCCCGGCCTGCTGCGCCGCCTGCGCCTTCTGCTGCGAGTGCAGCGCAAAGCTGTCCTGCTCAGCGCGGCTGATGGCGTATTTCTCCGCCAGATTCTCGGCGGTGATGCCCATGTGGTAGTCGTTGAACGCGTCCCACAGGCCATCGTGGATCACGCTGTCCACCATCTGCGCGTGACCGAGGCGCAGACCGGCGCGCGCGCCGGCCATCAGATAAGGCGACTGGCTCATGCTCTCCTGGCCACCGGCGATAACCGCCTCGGCGTCGCCGCTGCGGATCGCCTGCACCGCCAGATGCACCGCCTTCAAACCGGAGCCACACACCTTGTTGATGGTCAGCGCCGGCGTCGTATGGGGCAGCCCGGCATTCAGCGCGGTCTGGCGCGCCGGATTCTGCCCGCAGCCGGCGGTCAGCACCTGGCCAAGGATCACTTCATCGATTTGCTGCGGCGCCACCCCGCTTTGCGCCAGCAGCCCCTGCACCGCCGCCGTGCCCAGTTCCACCGCCGTCAGCGGCGCCAGCGCGCCGTGAAAACTGCCGACCGGCGTGCGCGTCGCCGCCACGATCACCACTTCACGTTGTTGCACATTCACCTCCGTCTCAGAAACGCATTTCCGGCACTTGCTCCGGCACGATCAGCCGGCCGGCGGTCTTGGCGACAATCTCCGCCACGCTGACGCCGGGCGCGCGCTCGCGCAGCACGAAGGCGCCGTCTTCAATTTCCAGATAGGCCAGATCGGTCAATACCTTGCGGATGCAGTGGGCGCCGGTCAGCGGCAGCGTGCAGCGCGGCAGCAGCTTGGACTCGCCGCCCTTCGAGGCGTGGGTCATCACCACGATGATGTTCTCCGCCCCCGCCACCAGATCCATCGCGCCGCCCATGCCCTTGACCATCTTGCCGGGGATCATCCACGAGGCGATGTTGCCTTCGACGTCCACTTCAAACGCTCCCAGCACGGTCAGATCGACGTGGCCGCCGCGGATCATGGCGAACGACTGCGCCGAATCGAAGATCGACGCGCCGAGGCGCGCGGTGACCGTCTGCTTGCCGGCGTTGATCATGTCGGCGTCCAGCTGCTGCTCGGTCGGGAACTCGCCCATCCCCAGCAGGCCGTTTTCCGACTGCAGCATCACATCCATGCCCGCCGGCACGTAGTTGGCCACCAGCGTCGGAATACCGATGCCCAGGTTGACGTAGTAACCGTCCCTCAGCTCTTGCGCCACGCGCTGCGCCATTTGTTCACGGGTAAGCATGCGAATTCTCCTTATGCCCGCAGGGTGCGTTGTTCGATACGCTTCTCGAAGGTGCCCTGGATCAGCCGATCGACGTAGATGCCGGGGGTGTGGATCGCCGCCGGATCCAGCTCGCCCGGCGCGACGATCTCTTCCACTTCCACCACTGTGATACGCCCGGCGGTCGCCATCAGCGGATTGAAGTTCTGTGCGGTGTGGCGGTAGATGACGTTGCCGAAGTGATCGGCCTTCCAGCCTTTAACGATGGCGAAATCGCCGGTGATGGCGGTTTCCATGATGTAAGGGCGGCCGTTGAACTCGCGCACCTCTTTGCCTTCGGCGATCGGCGTGCCGTAACCGGTGGCGGTGAAGAACGCCGGGATACCGGCGCCGCCGGCGCGGATCTTCTCCGCCAGCGTGCCCTGCGGTGTGAGATCCACCTCCAGCTCGCCGCTGAGCGCCTGCTGCTCGAACAGCGCGTTTTCGCCGACGTAAGATCCCACCACCTTGCGGATCTGATGGGTTTCCAGCAGCCGCCCGAGGCCGAACCCGTCGACGCCGCAGTTGTTGGAGACCACCGTCAACCCGCGCACGCCGCGCCGGCGGATCTCTTCGATCAGGTTTTCCGGGATGCCGCACAGGCCAAAGCCGCCCGCCAGCACCGTCATGTTGTCCGTCAGGCCTGCCAGCGCTTCCTGGTAGCTGCCGACGCGTTTGTCGAGCCCTGCCATATCGTTGCCCCTGCATGTTGCGGCGCAGGGCGAAATGCCCTGGCTTGCGTAAGGGCATCTTCAGGTCACAAAAATGATTTGTTAATTTTGTTTTTATGCCGCATTCATTTAGAATTTTTATCAATCACTCGTTAACCGACAATTAACAAAGAGTTAACGCCAGCCAAAATGAAAATGAGCATCAAACAGTTACGCGCGTTTTTAGCGGTAGCTCACACTCTGAACTTCGCCCAGGCCAGCGAGCGGCTGAATATTTCTCAGCCGGCGCTCAGCCTGGCGATCCGTGGGCTGGAAGACGCGCTGGGCGGGCCGCTGCTGCTGCGCACCACCCGCCGGGTGACGCTGACGCCGGAGGGGGAAACCTTCTTTCCGATGGCGCGCCAGCTGCTGGCGGATTGGGACAACGCGGAAGAGGCGATGCGCCAGCGCTTCACCCTGCAAATGGGCAAGGTGGCGATCGCCGCCATGCCGTCGTTCGCCGGCAACCCTCTGCCGCCGATCCTCAAGGCGTTTCGCGATCGCTACGCCGGCATCAACGTGGCGGTGCACGACGTCATCAACGAGCAGGTGTTTGAAATGATCCGCGAAGGGCGGGTGGAGATGGGCATCGCCTTCGAGCCGGAGCCGAGCGACACCCTGCACTTCACCCCGCTGTGCCGCGATCGCTTTCTGGCGGTGGTGCCGAAGGATTCGGCGCTGGCGCGCAAGGCGCAGGTGAGCTGGAAGGAGCTGCTGACGCTGGATTTCATCACCCTGCAGCGGCCATCGGCGGTGCGGCTGCTGCTGGAGCAGGAGCTGGCCCGCAGCGGGCGAACGCTGGAGGTGGCGTTTGAAAGCCACCAACTGGTGACGGTCGGGCGCATGGTGGCCAACGGCCTCGGCGCCAGCGCGGTGCCGGCGCTGTGCGAGAAACAGATGGATGAGCTGGGGGCGGTCTGCGTGCCGCTGATCGGCCCGATCATCGAACGGCGCGTGGGCCTGATCCGCCTGGCGCAGCACCAACTCTCTTCCGCCGCGCAGGCGCTGGCGACGGTGATCGAACGGGAAATGGCGGAGAGTGGCGGGTAAAGCGGCACCAGCATTTTCAGATGATTCTCCGATCGAGAGCGTGAGCCAGAACCTGTTACCACCCTGTAGAAAATGTTAAGTTTCCTAAAAATAAGGAGGCTTTTCGACATGGAACAGAAGTCCAGCAGCATCGCACCGGGCTATTGCATCGCCCAACAAACCGGCCCGCTCGCCTTCCACGTTAACTACCTGTTCGGTGGCAAGCCATCGGAAGCGGCACGCTTTTTTATGCAGCTCAATGCCGATACGCCGCTGGTTCAACCGGGGCAAATGCTGATCGTCGCCGATCCGCGCAATCATAATCAATCTACGCAGATCGCCGCCCTGATGCAGGCCAAGAGCCGCACCAGCAAAGCGGTGAAAGCCGGTGACAGCGATTTCTCTACCTTCTTGCACCGCAATTACGCCGCTATCGCCGCCTTCACCAGCTATGGGGAAACGGTCGTCGGGCTGGCTTCGGATGCCGGAGAACGCTACTTCAGTCAGATCAAAAATATCCTGGTCGAAATTGAAAAAACCTACCAAAATCAGTTCCGCACGAGTGGCGCTTTGATTGGCACTCAGTTTCAGGTGGAACGAGCGCGGCTGTTCGGTACATTAAAACCGTTACTGAATCGCCTTACTCGTGCTCAACTCAATATGAAAGAGCATGCGCAAATCAAACACGCGCTGGGGCTCTCCAGTAAATCGCTGGTGCATGAATGGAGTACCGCTGGCGTCGGTGCCATCAAGGGCTATTCGAACTACGTCGACAGCGCCAGCCGTGCGGCCAAGTTTATGAAAGCCGGCGGCTGGATCGGCATCGGATTGAGCGGGCTGAATACCACCAACGACGTCTACAATGCCTGCACCACCGGCCGCGAACAGGAGTGCGCCAAGATCGCGGTGAAGGGATACAGTCATTTTGCGGCAAGTACTGCCTTCGGTATCAAAGGCGGCGAATTAGGTGCCGCTGGGGGAATGTTACTATGCGGAGTTGTATTAGGCGTCGCCACTGGTGGCGTTGGGTCGTTAGCATGTGGCATAGCGGGTGCGGCTGCTGGTGGGGCCGCCGGTGGTTGGCTCGGTGGTTCTTTATCTGATACGGCTACAGGTTTTATTTTTGGTGACTGACTCATGAAAACAGCATCACTTATTGCAGCCGTGCTGCTCTTGCTTTGTTGGCTTGTTCAATATATTTACTCTCGTCGCTATAAACGTGAGTTCGATGTTTTTTATCAACGCTATACCCAACAGGGCCACTTTGTCCCTGCTCACGTCGCGATTGCCGATGGCCTTGGCTCTTTAGGCACTTCCATCAAAGTCCAATGGTTCAGATGGATCCTTTGCGGCAAGAAAATCAAGGTGAAGAAAAACCAATATCTTCCCGCCAAGACCTATGAATTTGTTCGTCTTTCATCATCTGAACGCTTGCAGACCTGGATGAAAAACAACGGCACGCTTTTGGCGCTGGAAGGCGTACTCTTCATCATGGCATTGATCTTTATGATGATAGCGAGAATATCGTGATTCAGGCTACTCAATGAAAACCATTGTCATATTATGCTTAACGCTGCTGGTTTTAAGCGCCTTCATCCAGTTCATTGGTTACCGGCGCCATAAAAAAGAGTTTGACGCTTTCTATCAACGTTACGCCGGCAGCGGACATTTTATTCCGCCCTACGTCGCCTTTGCCGATAGCCTCGGCATGCTTGGAACCTCATTGAAAGCACAGTGGTTTCTTTGGACTCTGAAAAGGAAAAAATTAAAAATAAAGGATCAAGTTTGGCTCGATGCGAAAACCTACGATTTCGTGCAAAAAACCGCCTCTCCTGAGCTACAGAAGTGGCTGGCGATGGATTTTATACTTTTGCTCGTAGAGGCCATTATTACCACCGTGGGCTGTATTTTTATTTATCTCATCAAAATCAACGTATAAAAATGACCAATTATATTGAGTCTTACATAAAAGAGATAAAACTCTTAGTGGTATTACTATTCTTTCTTTGCCTTCTTATCGCTATTATCCAATTTATTTACTATCGACTTCATAAAAAAGAATTTGATCTCTTTTATCAACACTATGTGGTGAGTAAACACCCTGTTCCACTTTTTGTCGTGATAGCGGACAACCTTAACTTCATCGGTGTTTCACTAAAAGCCCAGTGGTTTCGTTGGATTTTGAACAACCGGAAATTAAAACTGACTCGCAAAGTTTGGCTAAGCCCCAAAACCTACGATTTCGTTCGAACTGCTTCATCACCAAGGCTACAAAGTTGGATCCGTAATGATTTCAGACTATTAATGATACAAGGAGCACTCTTAGTCATCATGTGTCTCCTGAACTATCTCCTGAAGTCGGTCTAATCCCCCTCCACCGCCTGCACCGCCACCTTCTGCGTGGCGCGCTGATATAAGCACAGCTCCCTGCCCGGCTTGTTTTTCATAAACGGCTGCGGGTAGCGCCCGCCGATAAACAGCGCCGAATAGCCGACGTCATCACCGTAGTGAACGATCGCCCCTTCCACCCTGGCGTTTTTTAGCCCGCTGGCTTTCAGGCAGGCGGCGCGCATCGCCCTTTCGCTCTCGGCCCACGCCTGTGGGGAAGACGCGGTGGCGTTGAACGCGGCCAGCGCGGCGATAAGCAGCCCTATTCTCTTCATCATTGCCTCTCCTTCAACGGCCCGTCTCGCCAGTATAGACCGTGCCGGCGCGGCCAACCCGCCAACGCCGCCGTACTCTTTACGGCATTTTTATTCCGCGCCCCGTTAACGTTACGGCGTTTTTACAGACAGTTTTTGCCGCCGCAGATACCCTTTTCACATCGCCGCTATGGCCTTACAAGAGAGTTGTCCCATGCGTTTATCCCTGCCTCTGGCCGTGATCGGTCGCCGTTCTGGAGCGCGCCATGCATTCTAATATCATCGGCTTCAATCCGCTGTTGGCGGAGCTGCCCGCTTCGCCAACGCGCGCCTTCCACAAAGAGCTGGAACACTACCTGCAGCGCTATCCGCAGACCGAACAGCTGGATATTTATCTGCACGATCTGAACGGCCAGCTGCGCGGCAAGCGACTGCCGATCGCCGAAGCCTTTGGGCTGGAGAAAGGCTGCTACTTTCCGCTGTCGATCTACGCCCTGGATCTGCACGGCCGAGTGATTGAAGAAAGCGGGCTGGGGCAACGGGCGGGCGAGCCGGACCGCTTGTGCCTGCCGGTGCCCGGCACGCTGCGCCCCTGCGCGCGCGATCCCGAACGCCACGCCCAGCTGCTGCTGACGATGCAAAACGCCGACGGCGGCGCCTGCGAGCTGGAGCCGCGCGTGGTGCTGCAACGGGTGCTGAAGCGCCTGCACGAGCGCAACTGCTTCCCGGTGGTGGCGGCCGAACTGGAGTTCTACCTGCAGGATCCGCAGCACCCCGCCGAGGCGGAAACCTGCCCAACGCAGAGCTTCGCTGTGGATGCGCCCGAGCGCCACCATGCGCTGCTGAGCGACATCGAACGGCACGCCCGCCTGCAAAACCTGCCGTTGACCGGCGTGGTGGCCGAAGCCGCCTCCGGCCAGTACGAGCTGAATCTGCATCACAGCCGGCGCGTGCTGGAAGCCTGCGACCAGATCATGGCGCTGAAACGCCTGACGCGGCAGATTGCCGAGCAACATCACCAGCACGCCTGCTTTATGGCCAAGCCCTGCGCCCACGCCGCCGGCAGCGGGCTGCATTTCCACATCAGTTTGCAGGACGAGCACGGCGAGAACCTGCTGACCGGCGCGCCGGGCGAACTGAGCGACAACATGCAGCAGGCGATGGCGGGCATGCTGGCGCTGATGCCGGCGTCGATGGCGATCCTGGCGCCCAACATCAACGCGTTCCGCCGCTTCCGCCCTGGCATGCACGTGCCGCTGCGCGCCTCCTGGGGCCACAACAACCGCACGGTGGCGCTGCGTCTGCCCTGCGCCGACAGCGCCAACCAGCGCATCGAATACCGCCTGGCCGGCGCCGACGCCAACCCCTATCTGGCGCTGGCGGTGATGCTCGGCGGCCTGCTGCACGGGCTGGAAAATCCGCTGCCGCTGCCGCCCGCCGCCAACGGCTGCGAGAGCGACAACGCCGCGCCCTTGCCGCTCGGCCAACAGGAGGCGCTGGCGCTGTTCCGCCACAGCGATCCGCTGCGTGAGCTGCTCGGCCCAGCGTTCTGCACCCTGTGGCACACCTGCAAAAGCGCCGAACTGCGCCGCTTCGAGGAACAGGTCACCGCCGCCGAACTCGGCTGGATGCTGTAACCCCCCGGTTCATTAACCTAAGGATAATCATGAATATGCAACCGCAACGGGCGCCCGTGCAGCCGCTGCTCTGCTGGCGCAAAGGCGTTTTTCATATCAGCACCGATCGGCAGCTGTTGGATATCGAGGCGATCCAGCGTTTCCTCAGCCTGCCGGATCGGGCGGCGGCCGAGCGTCTCGTGCACCACGGCCTGTGCTTCGGGCTGTACCGCAAGCGCCACCTGCTCGGCTTCGCCCGCATGGTGACCGATTACGCCACCTTCGCGTCGGTGAGCGAACTGTTCGTCAGCGCCGAATACCGCGGCGTCGGGCTGGGAAGCTGGCTGACGCGCTGCTGTCTGGCGCATCCGGCCTTGCGCGGCCTGCGCGTCACGCTGCCCGCGCTGCAGGCGCCCTGGCGCGCCGATGGTTCGGCGCACGCCCTGCGCGCCCTTCACTGATAAGGAGGCCTCCATGTCTCGTTTGGTGCTGATTTCCAACAAGCAGTGCGACGGTAAGGATCTGGCCTGCGCCGGCCAGACGCTGGCGGCCGACGCCGAACCGGGGCTATGGCTCGGCTGGAACGGCGACGTGCAGAATTTCGCGCAGCGCCCGATCAGCTGCCGGCAGCGTGCCGGTTACGATCAGGTGACCTTTCCGCTGTCGATCGAGGAGTTTCGCCGCCACTATCAGGGCTATTACCACGACGGCCTGTGGCCGGTGTTCCACAACCAGCCGGAGAAGGCGCATTTCACGCCGGAAAACTACCGCGCCTACCGGCAGCTGAACCGCCGGTTTGCCGATATCGCCTGCGAGCACCTGTGCCCCGGCGACATCGTCTGCATCGACGACTATCAGCTGCTGCCCTGCGCCCAGGCGCTGAAGGAGCAAGGGCTGCTGAACGCCTGCGCGTTCTTCTTCCACCTGCCGTTCCCATCGGCGGCGCTGCTGCGGCGCATCCCGGAACATCGCCAACTGATCGCTTCGCTGCTGTTCTACGATCTGATCGGCTTTACCACCAACGACGATCGCAACGCCTTTCTCAGCTGCCTGGCGGCCGAGTTCCCGCTGGAGATGCTGCCCGACGATCAGATCCAGGCCAACGGGCATCTGTTCGCCACCGGCATTTTCCCCGCCGGCATCAACGGCAGGCAGGTTTATTGAGCTCAGACCATCGGCGGCCGAACCTATGGCTCAGGCCGCCAACCGCTCACCCCGCCAATCCAACCGTTCACCCGGCGAATCTGACCGCTGACCGAAATACGCCTGTCTTCCCCCCTTACCCCCGGCGATGATGAGCTGTTCCTAAACCCGCTTTACCTCGGGAAAGACGCTACGGCTCACCGCGCCACTCTGACATCTCTTACAAGCGGATGAGTTCATTCATATTTTGCAGACTGGAATTAAGGATACCTCATGAAACGAGAGGGGATTTTAAAGCACATTCCGTGGATGCTGCTGGGGATACTCGGCGCAGCCTGCCTCGGCGTGGTGGCGCTGCGCCGCGGTGAACACATCAGCGCGCTGTGGATCGTCGTCGCTTCGGTGGCGGTGTATCTGGTGGCCTACCGCTACTACAGCCTGTACATCGCCACCAAGGTGATGAAGCTGGACGCCGGCCGCGCCACTCCGGCGGTGGTCAACAACGACGGCCTGAACTACGTGCCGACCAACAAGAACGTGCTGTTCGGCCACCACTTCGCCGCCATCGCCGGCGCCGGGCCGCTGGTGGGGCCGGTGCTGGCCGCGCAGGTCGGCTACCTGCCCGGCACGCTGTGGCTGCTGGGCGGCGTGGTGCTGGCGGGGGCGGTACAGGACTTTATGGTGCTGTTCATCTCCTCGCGCCGCAACGGCGCCTCGCTCGGTGAGATCATCAAAAAAGAGATGGGGCCGATACCGGGCACCATCGCCCTGTTCGGCTGCTTCCTGATCATGATCATCATCCTGGCGGTGCTGGCGCTGATCGTGGTGAAAGCGCTGGCGGAGAGCCCGTGGGGCGTGTTCACCGTCTGCTCCACCGTGCCGATCGCGCTGTTTATGGGCATCTACATGCGCTACCTGCGCCCCGGCCGCGTGGGTGAAGTGTCAATCATCGGCATCGTGCTGCTGGTGGCCGCCATCTGGTTCGGCGGCGTGGTGGCGCACGACCCGTACTGGGGCCCGGCGCTGACCTTTAAAGACACCACCATCACCTTCACGCTGATCGGGTACGCGTTCGTCTCCGCCCTGCTGCCGGTGTGGCTGATCCTGGCGCCGCGCGACTACCTGGCGACCTTCCTGAAAATCGGCGTGATCGTCGGGCTGGCGATCGGCATCGTGATCCTCAACCCTGAGCTGAAAATGCCGGCGGTGACCCAGTTCGTCGACGGCACCGGCCCGGTGTGGAAAGGTACCCTGTTCCCGTTCCTGTTCATCACCATCGCCTGCGGCGCGGTCTCCGGCTTCCATGCGCTGATCGCCTCCGGCACCACGCCGAAGCTGTTGGCCAATGAGACCGACGCGCGCTTCATCGGTTACGGCGCGATGCTGATGGAGTCCTTCGTCGCCATCATGGCGCTGGTGGCGGCGTCCATCATCGAGCCGGGCCTGTACTTCGCCATGAACACCCCGCCGGCGGCGCTGGGCATCACCATGCCGGATCTGCACCGTCTGGGCACCGAAGACGCGCCGATGATCATGGCTTCGCTGAAGGACGTGACCGTGCACGCGGCGGCGGCGGTCAGCTCCTGGGGCTTCGTCATCAGCCCGGAACAGATCCTGCAGACCGCCACCGACATCGGCGAACCTTCGGTGCTGAACCGCGCCGGCGGCGCGCCAACGCTGGCGGTGGGCATCGCCCACGTGTTCCATCAGATCATTCCGGGCGCCAACATGGGCTTCTGGTACCACTTCGGCATTCTGTTCGAGGCGCTGTTCATCCTGACCGCGCTGGACGCCGGTACCCGCTCCGGCCGCTTTATGCTGCAGGATCTGCTGGGCAACTTCGTGCCGTTCCTGAAGAAAACCGACTCTCTGGTGGCCGGCATCGTCGGCACCGCCGGCTGCGTCGGGCTGTGGGGCTACCTGCTGTATCAGGGCGTGGTGGATCCGCTCGGCGGCGTGAAGAGCCTGTGGCCGCTGTTCGGCATCTCCAACCAGATGCTGGCCGCCGTGGCGCTGGTGCTGGGCACCGTGGTGCTGATTAAGATGAAGCGCACCCAATACATCTGGGTGACCGTGCTGCCGGCGGTGTGGCTGCTGATCTGCACCACCTACGCGCTGGGGCTGAAGCTGTTCAGCGACAACCCGCAGCTGGAAGGCTTCTTCTTCCTGGCCGGCGAGTATAAACGCAAGATCGCCGAAGGCGGCGCCGAGCTGAGCGCCCAGCAGATCGCCAACATGAACCACATCGTGGTGAACAACTACACCAACGCCGGGCTGAGCATTCTGTTCCTGCTGGTGGTGTACAGCATCATCTTCTACGGGGTGAAAACCGCAATGGCGGCGCACAAAAACCCGAAACGCACCGATCAGGAAACGCTTTACGTACCGGTGCCACAGGCCACGCCCGCCGACGGCGTAACTGAGGGGGAGGTCAAAGTTTCGACCCAGCATTGATGTGATTTAACGGATACCCTGCATAATAACGTTAAGTAGTACCCAAAGCCGCACGGCCTGCGTATCGCAAGATGCCAGGCGTGCGGCGCGATGCAATCGAGATACCCGGGGCGACCCGGAGGTGGGGCATCCCTGCGGGAACCCCATCCCCCGGCTTCCCCTAATATCAGGCTTAAGCAAGCGCTGTAGTGATGCAGGGTAAAGTTGGAGAAGGCTTATGTTCGGAAATCTCGGCCAGGCGGGGAAATATCTCGGGCAGGCGGCGCGCATGTTGGTGGGCGTACCTGACTACGATACCTACGTCCAGCACATGAAAGACAACCACCCGGACAAGCCGGTGATGACCTATAAAGAATTTTTCCGCGAGCGCCAGCAAGCGCGCTACGGCGGCGACGGCAAAGGCGGCATGCGCTGCTGTTAACCCGCAGTCACAAGGACCCGTATGAAACCCATTGCAGTCACCATCCTGACCGGCTTTTTGGGCGCCGGCAAAACCACCCTGCTGCGCCACATCCTGAACGCCGAACACGGCTATAAAATCGCGGTCATCGAGAACGAGTTCGGCGAAGTGCCGATCGACGACGCGCTGATCGGCGATCGCGCCAGCCGCATCACCACGTTGAGTAACGGCTGCATCTGCTGCAGCAAGTCCAACGAACTGGCGGACGCGCTGCTGGATCTGCTGGACGGCGTCGACAGCGGCCAGCTGGTGTTCGATCGGCTGATCATCGAATGCACCGGCATGGCCGATCCCGGCCCGATTACCCAGACCTTTTTCTCGCACGAGATCCTGTGCGAGCGCTTCCTGCTGGACGGCATCATCACCCTGGTGGACGCGGCGCACGCCGAGCAGCAGCTGAGCCAGTTCAGCATCGCCCAGGCGCAGGTGGGCTACGCCGACCGCATCCTGCTGACCAAAACCGACGTGGCGCCGGACTGCGAGGCGCTGATCCAGCGGCTGCAACGGATGAACGCCCGCGCGCCGGTCTACCAGGTGACGCACGGCGACATCGATCTGAGCGTGCTGTTCGACATCGAAGGCTTTACGCTGAACGACAAGCTCAACCTGACGCCGCCCGCCCCACTGTTCCGCCGCATTCCGCAGCCGCAGAGCGACATCCGCTCAATTGTCGTGACGCTGAAGCGCCCGCTGCCGCTGATGCAAATCTCCGACGTGATGGAAGGCCTGCTGCTGGAATACGCCGACAACCTGCTGCGCTACAAAGGCATTCTGTCTATCGAAGACGAACCGCGCCGCCTGCTGTTCCAGGGCGTGCAACGGCTGTATAACGCCGACTGGGATCGGGAGTGGCTGCCGGAGGAAGAACGCAAGAGTACGCTGGTGTTTATCGGCGTGGATCTGCCGGAGGAGGAGATTCGGGGCAGGATTGGGGGGCTGGGGTAAGATAAGCCATTCCCCAGGCCAACACGCCCCATATCCAGCAAACTCAAGGATGAACGATGGCAAACAACGTGATGATAGTAGGATTAAAGGCGCTTAACCTGTGCGCGAGCGCCTATATCGTCATCAAACTGAGCACGGTGTTAGCCATCGGCATCATGTTTCTTATTGTCTCTTATGCCGGCGTGGAGGACGTTGGGCTGTCCAATCTCCTCGCCGGGGCGCTCATCATCCTGCCGCTGTTGGTCGTCGTCGGTGGAACACTTATCGTCTGCGCCGTCGCCGCCTATCTCAACCTAAAGGCACCCTATCGTAAAAAAACGCTGTTCTTTAGCCTGCTGTTGGGCAGCATCTCTGCGGTTGGCCTGCTGTTGCCCTACACGCGCGAGTTCGCGCTATCCACGGCAGCCGCCAGCGCCCTGGCATTGGGCAGCGCGCTGGGGATTTTTGCTTTATCGAGGAGGCAGGTGCAAGCGTTGTAGCACCTGAAAAAGGCGGGTACGCGATTATGCCTTTCCCCGATACGGGCCCGCCGCCACCGAGTCGCGCTCGATCAGGCTGGCCGGGAAGCTGGGGCGCTTGCTCAGCTCGCCGCCGTCCAGCATCGACAGCAGGCGGTTGATGGTCTCCTGGATCATCTCGGTAACCGGCATCTTCATGCTCGACAGCGACGGCACGGTATAGGGCGCCAGCGGGATGTCGTCGAAGCCGATGACCGATACCGCCTCCGGCACCGCCACGCCGCGCTCCGCCAGCCGCTTCATCGCGCCGATGGCCATTTCGTCGTTGCCGGCGACGATAGCGCTGAACGGTTGCCCGCCGGCCAGCAGCGCATCGACCGCCGCCACGCCGCTTTGCGCGTGCCATTTCCCCTCGACGATCAACGCCTCGTTAACCGTGATGCCCTCCTGCGCCAGCGCGGATTTGTAGCCGGAAAGCCGCTCCAGCCCGGTGGGGGAATCGAGCGAGCCGGTGATAAAGGCGATGTCACGATGCCCGCGCGCGATCAGGTGCGCCACCGCCGCCGCGCCGGCGGCGTGCTGATCGCTGAAGATGCAGTAGCTGTCGTTCAGCCGCAGCCGACGGTTGATCACCAGAATCGGCTGGCGGTGTTGGGAGACGATCTCGTCCATTTCCGCAATCGACAGAAAACGCGGGTAGATGATCACCCCGTCGCAGCGCAGATCCAGCAAAAACTGAATGGCGGCCCGCTCCTCTTCGGCGGTGTGCTTGCCGTCCACCAGGATCAGTTGGCGGCCGTTCGCCTCCATGATGCGCGCCGACTGCGCCATCAGTTCGCTGAAATAGTTGCCGCTGTAGAGGGTATTGGTGACCACCAGGCCGAGGGTTTGGGTGGTGTTGGTCGCCAGGCTGCGCGCCAGCAGGTTGGGCCGATAGCCGGTTTCCGCGATGGCTTTATCCACCAACGCGCGTTTCTCCTCGCTGACATAGCCGCTGCCGGACAAAACGCGCGACACCGTCGCCTTTGAAACGCCGGCCTTTTTCGCCACCTCGAGTATCGTTGCCATCTGTGCGCCGCCAAAATCCATGGGTTCAGCGCAGTCTACCCAAGACGCCCGGCGTTTGGAACGTTTTCGCGCCCCTGCGCGTCGGTGCGCACTTACCTATGACGATCCAGATCACGAAAATGCAACACCAAAAATCATATCTCTTGCCAACAACAAAACACCAATACATGATTTTGTGAAACCGGTTTCTTATGGGCGTTTCATACGGATGGAACGACGGATCGCCCAAGCAGTAAATATTCGCCTTTGGGCTATCCGAATTGCTATCTGAGAGACGACACGCCATGCCGAAGAACTACGCAGAGATCTCGCACGCCATCGTGGCCGCCCTGGGCGGCGCGGGCAATATCGAGACCGTGACCCACTGCATGACCCGCCTGAGATTCGTGGTGAAAGACAAAACACGGATCGACACGCCGGCGCTGAAGGCCATCGACGGCGTGCTGGGCGTGGTGCACAGCGGCGAGCAGTGCCAGGTAATCATCGGCAACGAGGTGGCCAAGGCCTATCAGGCGGTGCTGGCGCTCGGCATGCCGGGCGCGGCGGCTCCCGCCGCCCCGGTGAAACGCCAGCTCACCCTGAAGGGCATCGGCGCCGGCATTCTCGACGCGCTGGTGGGCACCATGTCGCCCCTGATCCCCGCTATCATCGGCGGCTCGATGGTGAAGCTGCTGGCGATGATCCTGGATATGGCCGGGGTATTCGAGAAAGGCTCCTCGACCCTCGTCATCCTCAACGTGATCGGCGACGGCGCATTCTTCTTCCTGCCGGTGATGGTCGCCGCCTCGGCGGCGCTGAAGTTCAAAACCAACATGTCGTTGGCGATCGCTATCGCCGGGGTGCTGGTGCATCCCAACTTTATCGATCTGATGGCCAAGGCGGCGCAGGGCCAGGCGGTGGAATTCGCCTTCATCCCGGTGACGGCGGTGAAATACACCTACACGGTGATCCCGGCGCTGGTGATGACCTGGATCCTGTCGCACATCGAACGCGGGGTGGATCGCATCACCCCGGCGGTGACCAAGAACTTCCTCAAGCCGATGCTGATCGTGCTAATCGCCGCGCCGATCGCCATTCTGCTTATCGGCCCGCTCGGCATCTGGATCGGCAGCGGCATCTCTGCGCTGGTGTACACCGTGCACGGCTACCTGGGCTGGCTCTCCGTGGCCATCATGGGGGCGATTTGGCCGCTGCTGGTGATCACCGGCATGCACCGGGTGTTCACCCCGACCATCATCCAGACCATCGCCGAGACCGGCAAAGAGGGCATGGTGATGCCTTCGGAGATCGGCGCCAACCTGTCGCTGGGCGGCGCTTCGCTGGCGGTGGCGCTGAAAACCAAGAACCGCGAGCTGCGCCAGACCGCGCTGGCCGCCGCCGCCTCCGCCATCGTGGCGGGGATTTCCGAACCGGCGCTGTACGGCGTGGCGGTGCGCCTGAAGCGGCCGCTGGTCGCCAGCCTGATCAACGGCTTCGTCTGCGGCGCGGTCGCCGGCATCGGCGGGTTGGCCAGCCATTCGATGGCCTCGCCCGGGCTGTTCACCAGCGTGCAGTTCTTCGATCCGGCCAACCCGATGAGCATCGTGTGGGTGGTGGCGGTGATGGCGCTCTCGGTGGTGCTGTCGTTCGCGCTCACGCTGATGCTGGGCTTCGAGGATCTGCCGGAAAACGCCGCCGCGCCCGGCCAAACCGCACCGGCGGCGAACGCCGCCAGCGCAACGCATTGAGACACCAGAGGATTGCATGTCCGATTCAACATTCCCTAAAGGATTTTTATGGGGCGGCGCTTTAGCCGCCAACCAGGCGGAAGGCGGCTATCGCGAGGGCGGCAAAGGGCTGACCACCGTCGATATGATCCCGCACGGCGCCAACCGCATGGCGGTCAAACTCGGGCTGGAGAAGCGCTTTAGCCTGCGCGACGACGAGTTTTACCCCAGCCACGACGCCATCGATTTCTACCACCGCTACCGCGACGACATCGCGCTGATGGCGGAGATGGGCTTTACCGTGTTCCGCACCTCCATCGCCTGGAGCCGGATTTACCCCAACGGCGACGAGCTGACGCCCAACCCCGAAGGCATCGCCTTCTACCGCAGCCTGTTCGAAGAGTGCCGCCAATACGGCATCGAGCCGCTGGTCACCCTGTGCCACTTCGACGTGCCGATGCATCTGGTGACCGAATACGGCTCCTGGCGCAGCCGCAAGATGGTGGAGTTCTTCACCCGCTACGCCCGCACCTGCTTCGAGGCCTTCGACGGGCTGGTGAAATACTGGCTGACCTTCAACGAGATCAACATCCTGCTGCACAGCCCGTTCTCCGGCGCCGGGCTGGTGTTTGAAGCGGACGAAAACCCCGAACAGGTGAAATACCAGGCCGCGCACCACGAACTGGTGGCCAGCGCGCTGGCGACGCGCATCGCCCACGAAGTGAACCCCGCCAACCAGGTGGGCTGCATGCTGGCCGGCGGCAACTTCTACCCGTGGTCCAGCAAGCCGGAAGACGTGTGGGCCGCGCTGGAGAAAGACCGCGAGAACCTGTTCTTTATCGACGTGCAAGCACGCGGAGCTTATCCCTCCTACGCCGCCCGCGTCTTCCGCGAGAAAGGCGTCAGCATCGTCATGGCGCCGGAAGACGCCGACATCCTGAAGCACACCGTCGACTTCGTCTCCTTCAGCTACTACGCCTCGCGCTGCGCCTCCGCCGACATGAACGACAACAACAGCAGCGCCGCCAACGTGGTGAAATCGCTGGCGAACCCGCACCTGCCGCGCAGCGACTGGGGCTGGGGCATCGATCCGCTGGGGCTGCGCATCACCATGAACATGATGTACGACCGCTACCAAAAGCCGCTGTTCCTGGTGGAAAACGGCCTGGGCGCACACGACGAGTTCAATGCAGCAGGCGAGATTGAGGACGACTACCGCATCAGCTACCTGCGCGAACACATCCGCGCCATGGCCGACGCCATCGCCGACGGCGTGCCGGTGCTGGGTTACACCACCTGGGGCTGCATCGACCTGGTAGCCGCCTCGACCGGCGAAATGAGCAAGCGCTACGGCTTTGTCTACGTCGACCGCGACGACCAAGGCAACGGCACCCTCGCCCGCACCCGCAAGAAATCGTTCTGGTGGTACAAGAAGGTGATCGCCAGCAATGGGGGGGATTTGGGGTAGTGGGGAAGTTCTAACCAAGAACAAATTAGCTTATCGCCTGACTACATGTCCCCACTGCAAACATAGTCAGGCCAACTAAGAGTCTGAACATCGCTGTTGATAAACTCTGGCAACCAACTTAAGGAATCACCATCTTTCTTTCTAAGACCGCACTCCCAGATTTCGAAGACTCGCCATCCAGCGTCAAGCAGTTGCATCTTGACGCGAATATCGCGTTGTTTATTCGATGCAAGTTTTTTAGTCCAAAACTCTGTGCGAGTAGCTGGAGTCGTAGCATAACGACATCCTTCATGGCGATGCCAAAAACAGCCATGTACAAAGATGCACAATTTGTGCTTGGGAAGAACCAGATCGGGTTTTCCGGGTAAATCTGCAACGTGCAGTCTGAATCGAAAAGCTTTCGCATGTAAGTACTTACGTACGAGCATTTCCGGCCGCGTATTCTTGTTTTTGATGCCTGACATCATTCTAGAGCGTGTTTTTTGGTCGACGACATCCATGATTACTTCCCGTTTGCGTCTCTTCCTAGTATCCTGGTTACCTTATTAAAATTACAAAAAGAACTCATGAGTACAACTTCATTACCGATTCCAATAGTAGACCTTTTTGCCGGACCTGGTGGCTTGGGTGAAGGCTTCTCTTCGTTGAAAAACGGGACCGCGTTCCAGATCGCAGTTTCAGCTGAAAAGGATCCTATTGCTCACCAAACTCTCCGTCTCCGAGCCTTCTATCGATTACTCTGTAGTAGTAGACCAAGCAAACTGGGTGATTACTATCGCTTTTGCAATGGCCAAGCCGAAAAACCATACAGCTGTGAAACAGAAGATCTTTGGCATAAGGCCGGTAAAGAAGCTATGTGCATAGAAATTGGCAGCGTTGATGGAAATGCTACTCTTGATGCTTCAATTAAAGCAGCATTAGATAAACGCCCCACTGAAGAACCCTGGGTGTTAATTGGTGGGCCGCCTTGCCAAGCGTATTCACTGGTAGGTAGAGCCAGAAACAAAGGTAACGCTGATTACAAGGCAGAAGATGATCATCGCCATTTTCTCTATCGTGAATACTTGAGGATCATACAAAACTATCAACCGGATATTTTTGTCATGGAGAACGTTAAAGGAATTCTCTCGTCGACTATAAATGGGCAAAAAATATTCCATGAAATCCTGAAAGACCTTGCCAATCCAAATGCTGCCTTGAGTGCAGAAAAAAAAGGTCAGCGCTATCACATAGTGTCACTCGTCAGCGATCAAGTATTTAGTGATGGTGATGATCCGAGTCAGCTGGATCTAACGAAATATATCATTCGTGCCGAGGACTTTGGCATACCGCAGGCTCGCCATAGAGTCATTTTGTTAGGGATAAGAGAAGATCGCTATCAAGACAAATTGCCCAAGTTGTCCTGCCAAAACTCAGTATCAGTCAAAGATGCTATTGGAGGTCTCCCTGCTTTGAGAAGTTTGTTAAGCAAAGAAAAGGACTCCAATATTTTATGGGCAGAACTAGTTGGTAAGGAACTGCAAGCACTGGCAGAGGCTGCATCGACATCTGACGATACCGTAAAAAATTTAGCACCTTATCTACAAAAAACCGCTTCCAGCATCGGCTGCGTCCAAGCCACAGGAAGTATAAGGCTACCTAGAAAAGCCGGTTATTTAGGACAAACAGGACATGATAACTTAGATGAATGGCTATTAGACTCCTACCTAAATGTCTGGCTTAACCATGAAACTCGTGGGCATCGCATAGATGATCTTGCCCGTTATGGTTATGCCGCAACCTTCGCTTCTGTTCACAAAAGATCGCCAAAGGGACATAAGGAATTTAATTTGCCAAGACTCGCTCCTGCTCATAAGAACTGGGAGTCAGGCAAGTTTTCGGACAGATTTAGGGTTCAAATTAAAGATAACCCGTCGACAACGATTACAAGTCACATTTCCAAGGATGGACACTATTTCATCCATTATGACCCGGTACAATGCAGAAGTTTGACTGTACGAGAAGCTGCTCGGCTACAGACTTTCCCAGACAACTACTTTTTCCAGGGTGGTCGTACCCAACAGTACCACCAGGTTGGGAATGCAGTGCCGCCACTTTTGGCGAATCAAATTGCTGGAATCGTAGCCAAGATTTTGGCATAGAAGCTCCAAGACTAACCTCCAGCATTCTAGACAATTTACATATCGGCCATTACCTCAGCAAACAGCTTGCAATGGCCGTAACCAATTAATTTTAGTATTCGATTTCCAACCGCTCCAGCAGATACTTAAGAGCGGTTTTCTCCCCTTTGGATAGACTTAAATTACCCGCAGCAACCTTGGTTAAGGCACTTATGTTTTTGGGAGATGCAGCACCAATTTTATTAGCCTGAATGATGATGTCATTCGCTCGATGTACCAAACCAGTTACCTTAATATCGAAGTCAATATCTAATCGCCTAGCTGCTTCACGACTGCCTTGTCTTGTTTCATCATTGTAATCTTCAATAGAGACGCCGAACTGAAGAATAGAGTCATCCGGTGAACCGATTTTTCCCTTCACATACAGCTCCCAGCAAAAGTCTCGTTTTGCAAATTCCGATATGTTCCTGACATTGTCAGGGGGAGATCTCAAAATTTTTGCAACCTGGCTCGCTTCTTTAAGCATCCAGCCAAGCAATGAGATTGGGATACTTTGTTCTCGCCATATCCGATCTAGATCTATCTGTTGGCTTCTTATACGAAACTCATTCGCACAGGCTGCGATCGTATACGTAACTATTTGGGCTTTGTAACCTCTATCCATCAGATACCACGATGACTTCTGAATGGCCTCATCAAGGCCAATGAATAGTAATGCTTTAGCCATTGCTCTGCGAAACCATGTTTCACTAAGTAAGGTGCCGTCTCCAAGTTTCAAGAGTACCAATGTCGTATAGCGGTTGAAACATTTCTGAGCACCTTCACTAACGTAATGAGGGCGCCCATCAAAAGACAACTCATATTTAGCTAGATCTGTCTTTGTCACGAGTCTTGTTTTCGGGTACATCAACTCGAGTTTGTTGCGTTCAGACTTGGTTTTATAGGCAAAGAGGTTTTTGTATTGGCCTCTAGTACGCTCATAAAACCACTTACTAGTATGCAACTCACCGGCCTTTTGTGGTACGGAGATCTCTTTGGAAAAACGCTCAATTCGAATTTGTACTGGACTATTGGAGGCAAGATCAGCTAAAGAAACTTTATTTTGCGTGTTGGCGTACTCTGAAATTCGCGGAACGACATCAGCCAAACGCATTTCATCAACTACCGATAACTTCACCTGAACATAAACATGGTCAAGCTTATTACCTAAACCATCACGAGCATAGAGAAGTGATGCGGTGGTTTGCCCACCATTCACGATCTGGAAGTTCTTGATATGGTATATAGCCAATGCACCATTAGAAAGCCTTCGTGTTAGCACAGAAGATGCCGTTGCAGTAACGCCATTATTGTAGGCAAAGAACATACTTGGATCCTCTGCAATTGTGCGCAGAATACCTTTGTTGACACCAGTCTTTGCCTGAAGGTAAGTTCTGACGTTCTGCTCAAGTAAACGATTTCCAAATGCTGCAAAAACTGCTGCCAACACCGAACCAGGGATCGCAAAGAGGTAGCTCTGATAGCTATCTGCACCAACCGAGGCTGATAAACACTCGATAGCACCATCGAAATTTTCATCAAAATCAATCTCAACAGGTTCCCCGCCAGTTGAAGAAATCCTTGAATAGCGTTCTAAGTCAAGAACATTGATATGCATGGTAATGCCATCAAGATCTTTCGTTTCAAAGATGCTTTTGCGGATACGCAAATGACCGTTAGTAAAAATGATGACGCGAAGTCGCTTAATTCTCGTGCTGTATTGCTGAATAAGTAAAGCAAGTTGATAAGCTGGACTAGCCTCTTCTAGGCTATCAAGAAATTTCCGACTTGTTGCAGCCTTGAAGAATCGCTCAACACCATCGACTACACGCTCGATATCCCGGCTGTTGATTGCTGGTAGTTCTTCTACTTGGCGGTAGTCACAAACAGCCAAGTAGAGATCACCAGACTCACTGGCTTCACTTTCTAGTATATCTAGTGCGTAACCATCAACACGGTATCCCCCCAATCCCTCCCTAAGAACCGGGCAATACTCCATATCTGGTGTATCTCCATTCTCTGCAGCAAGCGACGAGTAGATTCGAAAAAACTCCGTAATCAGAAGCTCGTGGTTCGCAATGCTGCCAACGCGAACCTCTTCATGTAGATACAAGTATTCATCTTGAAGTTCAACCATTTATCAGGGCCTCTAATTCCGATGACGCTATCAGAAAATCTTTTATCGTTTCACAGGAAATTTCATACCTAGCCTTGATAATTCCAAGCGGGACATTGCTTGGAATCAAGCGCGGGAACCCCTCTGAAACCCTATAAACACTTAATTCTTCAAGCTTGAATGCATCGTGAATATAATCAGCATCTGGATCGTAACCTGCAACGATCAATTTGCGCTGAAACTCCATAAACCCATGACTGTTGATTGCTAACATTGAGGACACAGCTAAGGACAAAGACGATAGACTCACACCATCATCGGAAGGGCTGAAACGGTTTACTGCGATGAAGAGATTGCGGTTATCCCAGTCCAATTGATCAAGCGAAGATATTTTCAGCGATTGCCGTTGGGTCGAAAGCTGCGCTTTAACTTCTATACGTACATTGTTCAAACCGATATCATTGGTATCGTCATCTGGCCCTCGCCACCCACGGACGGCCAGTGGGGCATCAACACCACAGACTTTAATAACCCAAACCAACATACTCAGTTCCCCCAGAAGACCCAGTCTCTCCTTGAAAGAAAGTTCACGAGTACGTCGACGACGCAGCAATTCCGCCCAGCGATTAAGTCTGTTCACAAAAATCTGAATAGCACTGCCCGCATTTTCCGCCACTGATGAAGCTTCTACAAGATCGCTGCAAATAATTGAGAATAGATCAGTTAAAGCACGCTCTATCAATCTTAAAGTAAGGCAATAAATACCGTTTTCATATTCAATTTGGACAGCCATATTCTCGAATATGGGGAGTTCGTTCACATCAAAGTCCACTGTAGAAGATTCCAACGTAAACTCTCGTTCTCCGGCTAATGAAAAACCTATAAAAAGATCAAGTTGGTGATCAGGGCAAACACGAAAACGTCCTGCACTGTGTCCACGCCCAGCTATTTCATCCCACTTCCCCGTAAATTCACTACTCATCGAATATATCCTCATCGGTTTGGGCTTCCTCCAGCTGCTGCTTCAAGAGCTGGCGCATTCTGACAGAAATAGCATATTCACGTTGTATCGGTTGAACGCTAGTTTCAGGAAAAGCCAAACTCAATGTCACTACAGGCAAGTTCTTCTCGAATTTTAGTGACTTATCCTTACCTCTCTCAAGATCAAATTCGAAATCAAACAAATGAATTACAAGCAAAGGGCGCTCTCTAGAAAGTAAACAGGCTTTCTCAGCACGAATTTTTGAGTCCCCCTCTTTAATTTTTTTTATTTTCCCCTCCAGACTTTCCCCTCTTTCACCATACTTGAGATCAGTGGGGGCTTTATCTGCTACTATATTTTTCTCTGTAACTTTTACAACATCAGGGTCATCTGACTTTGGAATCCCGCTGTGGCGCTCACGACAAAAAACACTCTCAGCCCCCTCAATACCGAGGTCCAATGGGAATTTTAACGAGCTTTTTTTTCTAAAAGGAATCGCTATATCCCAACTAGCTAGCTCACCTGCAGCACGATCTGAGATATAGTCCAAAGCCAAGCTTCTTTCTTCGTTACCTAAAGCAAACTCCAGTTGCGGTAATTTAAATTTTTGAAGAAACTCTTTCACGACGGTAACGTTGATACGAGACCAGACAAACGCAGATTCATCACTCACTCTCTTATTAGGAATTTCTGAGTTAAGGATTTTGACTAAAGAAGTGACAGCATCGAGATGTTTGCGGTTAATTTCGGAGCTATTAAACAATTCGTATGCTTGAAGATGGCGAACGGACAGATCCAAGGCAATCAGAAGTGGTTTTGCAGCCCTCATTTTGTTCGCCGCAGTGATAGCAATACCTGTTGAACTCTGACGAACTTTGAGGCCAAACTGATCTGGTGTAAGCCCCATTTTTTCCATTCGCACAAGGTCACCTCGCAGCTCTTCAACTGAGCCACTGACCTCACGAAAATCTCCAAGCATATCCGTCGTTGCATGGATACGACAGAGTTTTTCGTATCCAGGGCGATAACCAAACCATCGTCCCATTTGGAGTAAAGTATCGGCGGCCCCGACATTACGAAGTACATATGAGACAGCAAGCCCTTCCAAGGTGAGACCACGTGAAAGTGCCAACCCACCGACAGTGATTACATGAAGGCCAAATTCAGGTGCCTTGTCATAGTCCAATCCGCCACCACGCATATTAACTAGACGAACCTCAATAGATGAAACTGCCTGTTTTAGAACCTCTCTAACGTCATCCCAATTAAATTCTGAATACATCTCGTATTCATCACACCAAACCTTGTACATACGACTCAGAATCTCGGAACGTTCCCAAGTTGGGTTCACAGCCCATACATCTATAGCAGCTTTCATTTCTTGAACAAGGCGATAAATTTCATTGTGTACCTGTTGTTGAATTGCATTAAACCTGCTGACATTCACAAGCATTGACGAATGTCGCCCTCCTTCACCGGCTAGCGTTCGAAGGCATCTGAAAAGTGCATATTCGAAAACCGCATCTTTGAGGCTTTGAGGCAATGCTGTAACTATGTATCCTGACTTATGCTTAAGTGGCAGAAGATCCTTGTAGTCATCAGGGATAGGTCTTACACAAATCTTATAGAACTTACCATTTTCAGAAAACAATTTATCAGCACCAATATAGTTTTCTGGTGGTTCCAGTGACTTGATAAAATGCTCAGGAAAAAGATCATTCTTGAGCATTTCGTCATTTGTGTCAGGGTCAATAAAAATATTAGCAAATGGCGTTGCAGTGTATCCAACATATGATGAACGTCGGGAACAATCTAATAACTCACGGATACGAGCATTGATTGTTGATGTAGCATTAGGGTTTTTTTCGGTATTTATCGATGCATTATCAGCTTCATCATCAATTAACAACATCGGCCCTTCAAGTTGTCCACCTTGACGTAACCCTCTAAGCCAAATAGCAAGCTGCTCAAGTACTTTATTGTGTTTTTTCGTCACAAACAATATAGGATCAGCAAAGTTTTCTTCTGTAGCGCCTATTCCTGTCGCCTTCCCAACATTAAAATCTGAAACTTGCGTTGTTCCACAATATGGATGTCGAATGTCAGAGTTTTCGTCTTCGATCCCCTTAAAAACATGCGATACAGGGTAAATAACCGATGCCACTGTATCACCAAGTGAAGATTTACCCACAAAGCTCTGATCTAGCCTTACCTGAGTTTGATATCTAAGTGAATTAGTAAGCCCTGCCAACACAATAATGACTCGGTAACCGGCGTCTGCAGCCTTGGCAATGAGTGCTGAATAATTTGTAGTCTTACCTGACTGCACATGCCCCATAACAAGGCCACGACGGCACCATGACTTATTCTCCTGAGGATCACCTAGGTAGCCAACAATTTCGTCTGTTACCTTATCAACGGTTTTAACAACCTGAACTGGGAGTATAGAGTGATCCAACCAGTATTTTTGCAATCGACGCCAGAAATAGGAGTTTATCTCTCCTTGACGTTTTCTGTACCACTCTTCGAAGTCGGTTTTTAGTACATGACCTTTATCTTGGCTCGTTCCATACACCGTCTCAAGATGCCGAATAAGTCGGTCAGCCAATCCTTTTTCGAGAATCTTTGAAATACCTGATTTTTCTTTAACATGATTTTCAAGGAATCCTTTAGGAACAGGAAACCGTCCTTTTATAGATTTATCGATCTCCGTACGAAGAAAACTAAGAGCAGCTTCAAAATCCACTTTTCATACCCCACTTTTCGGCTGTATTTTTTCGAACATAACTCTCCGTGTATGTCCATTGACTGGAAAAAGGTTCTACATCTCTTATAAAATCTAAAAATGTATCAACTTCAAAGGATCCATCATTGCTTTGAAGGAAATTTATAACACATTGGTCGACAATAGATTCAAACGCTTCAGTTGATGTCGAACATTGACTGACACCAGAACCGTTAGCATCAGCAATAAATCTGTCTGTTGGAAAATAAGACTCCAGTAACCGAAGCACGGCATCAGCATTATTTGTGACACACTCCATATCTAATAGGCTCGCTACGATAGGATGCTCTCGATTTACTCTATAATAGATCTGACCATGCTTTATATGGCGGAGCCATACAGAATGGATTTTCGGGACATCTAGAGAAATTCCTTTTTTACGATGTACCGAGAATGAACGCAGATTGAAACGTTTGACAACGTCTTGAAGACGGCGTTTAAGAGCAACCGGGAGTTGTGCATCCGATTTATCTACAGTGATTCTCCATTCAGCATCAGCACTATTTGGAATATCGACTCTGATCCTAGTCAACTGAGAAAGTTCACCATGCGGAATCAACCGGAACCAGGTCCCATAAATGATTAATCGCTTGTTTCGATATACATAAAACCCTTGATTACGGACCATCCCTTCAGAACCACCAAGTACTTTCTGTTCCTCAACAGTTAATTTTGAAAAATGCGGCAGAATATAGGGCTGAATACTAATTACAGCTCCATTCGCTGTCTTAATAAGTTCAGCATCTAAGGTCTGTGTAGCATTATGAGATATCATGAATGGATCGATTGGACGTAACTGGCGACTATTAACCGCGATTGTCAAACGCCTATCTGCTTCCCCAGCAAGATATCGGTGAAATATCAATGAAAGCTGTTGATTTGAGTGTGCAATAGCAAATGTAAGGGTATCATCGAAAGAGGAGTTGATTTCACTATCAAGTACACGATCGCAACGAGTCCATATTACTTCAGTTCCCGATTGAGATTTGCAGGGAGCAGACAGAAGACTTTCTGCTTCTGCACCCTCCATGACTTCCATTCCCCAATCATCAATATCATCGATATCCCATCTCGCAGCACTAATAACCCCATCACGCCAAGAAACAACAGTGAGTATTCGAGCTTGCGAAAGAGACGCTGATTTTAACCCCCAACCAAATCTTCCAAGATCGTCCGGTTCCCTGTCATCTTCTGGATTGGTGCTTGCGGGACGCATAGCCACTCTTAGAGCATCCAGAGTCATCCCCAGCCCATTATCCCGAATCCTAACAACCACTTCTCTACCGGTTTTCTCTAGTTCAAAATTGATATCTACCCGAGTAGCCTTAGCCTTGATACTGTTATCAATCAGATCAGCAAGAGCTGCTGCAAGATCATAGTTGCCAAAACTCCGAGCAGTTACCATCAGGTCTCTTGCTTGGGGGGGATTTGAAACCCTCATTTTCCTCTCCTAAGCCCACTCTATACAAAAATATCCATAAAATTCGCGAATTAATAATTTCACACGTGGATTATTTTCTTGCCATTAATAATGAGAAATATTTAAGTATCTATTACTTTATAAATGCGTTGACAACAGTAACTAATTACGCATATTACAAAGAAAAACTCTCTATCTAGCCTCCACCAAAGATGATGAGCTATAATAATTTCTATACCAAAAAGCAAATAGAAGCACTCCATCATATGAGCGCATTCTGTACACATTTGACTTAAGCAACCACCGAGGTACAAATAGGATAAGTTTTTATATAAAATTATCAATTAAAAACCACACTAGCAAGAACCTATACATGTTTTTGCTACTGGCTACAACAGAGGTTACCGCCATGAATAGTCATTTACAATAAAATTTGGGAGATTAACAGCGAATCACATACCTATGAAACATCCCCATATAAGGCAATTCTACACATACAAATTTCATTTTTTATGCGATCTTAGTCACATCCCTAACCACAGCCCCCTGTAAATTTATCCAGCCCATTCCATGTAGGCGGTAGCCAGAATATATTTTCCGTGCTGCGGAAAGATCCTCAGTCAGGATTGGAACCCCGACTCCTTCAATACGAATAAGGCATGTGTTTTTCGGCGCCTACGTGCACACTCAGTTCGGTGGCTCAGGCAGGACAACCGCGAGGCTGATCGGTAATTGCGTAAGTACACTTGTTTTAGTTCTGCGCATTTTTGATATTTCCGGGGGGAGATAACAGGATACTTATAACGGGAATGAAGAATACGTCAATCTGATGGGCAGGTAGTGGCGGCGGGCAGATCCCAGGCACAAAAAAACCACCTTTCGGTGGCTTCTTGTTCGCGCGGTACTTAATGGTGCCGAAGGCCGGACTCGAACCGGCACGTATCTCTACGGTTGATTTTGAATCAACTGCGTCTACCGATTTCGCCACTTCGGCACTGAAGTAGTATGCGGAAAACGGGTGAATTATACCTTCCCGCGACCAGCACGCAACACTTATCCGTTGTTCAATGAGTTAAGTGTCGAAAAAACCGCCGCAACGTGCGTTTGCCCGCCCCGCCTTCTCTCTGCGCGCCCTTCACAACCCCGTTGATGATGAGCAGGCTGTTGCAACGAGCATCTGGGGATGAGGTACACCACACTCACACGATACCGTCCGATTCCATATTCCAGCATCGTTGCACAGAGCAATGATGACTCCTGTGCCGAACGTCACTCCCTCCCACTAGCCAGAACCGCTCGCCCAGCTAGCGAAACAGGTTCAGGAACCCGTCAAACTGAAGGACGCACCAGCCTCCCCCATCACCGCTGTCTAACCCAGCGCCTATCAAAACCAAAATAATCCCCAGCCGCAATGACAACGCTGCAAATAATTACACATTCATGTGTCAGCCAATAAAGAATGAGGTTGCGCAACATTTCGAGAACACTATTTTTTCATTGCTGAATGTCAGGTGAAAATTAAAAAATAGAAATCTAGGCTATCAAACGGTAGAGGTTATTCACGTTGGATGGGCTTTATCTGAAATCACCAGATAATAACGTGTATACATAACAAAATGGCTAGTTAATGCCTAAAAACCAGCTGAGATCGCTTGCCTCTGCGGAGTTAATAGCTTTAAGATGGTGCAAGAAAATTTTCCCTGGTGTTGGCCAATATTGGCAACCTGGCCCTACGCGGTCAGGTTTTTTTTTGTATTTTTATCAAAAAATTACCGGGGAAGTGTATCGCCTTAAGGGGCGAGAAACTAGTTAGACTAAAGTACAGTCCCTTACTAGACCTTTATCAGTTCAACCTGGTGATTATTTCAAATTGCAGAGTTCGGAGCCGCCGATACGCTATTGCGGCCTTCACGTTAATCGCCACGGCGCCAAATCAATACCGGTTAACGCTCGCTATTTCCCGAATCGAAAGACGCTGCTCGCCAGCCGATATTTTCTCCCTTTAGACGTATCCCGCTGATGAGTTCTGCGCAGCCGTTGCCTCAGTATTCCACGGGCTAACTAGCCCGTCACTCCACCGGCTTAATCAGCCGCAGCTCCATCCCCAGGCGCACGGCATGTCGGGCATTCGTGACCCCCAGCTTTTTGACAATGTTGGACATATGAAACTTGATGGTGCCGGTCTTTATGCCCAGGATCATCGCCGTTTCCTGGTAGGTTTTGCCCACGCTGGCCCAATAGAGGATTTCGTTTTCCCTGTCGGTAAAGCGGGCGTTTCTCTCCAGGGCTGCGGCGTTTTTTGCTGTCAGTGGGGACAGCGCCAGATAGGACTCATGGATTGAGGCCAGCAATACCGAAATATCGCCTTTACGATCGGTGAGCGCCTGGATGGTTTCCGCTCTTTGCTCAAGGTTGAAGGCAAAGGAAAGCGTGACGAGATTGTCGTTGTAATCGTGCAGCACGAAGGTATAGCCGTGCGTTACGCCAAACTCGCGGGCCTGTTCGAACAGTTCGGGAAAGTGCAGCCCCGCGTCGGCCATGATTTGCTCGTCCCAGGCGAAGGGGGTCAGGCGGTTGCGGGCGGTAAGCACCACCGGATCAATGTACTGCAACCCCTGCTCTTGATACTTTTTTACCCATTCACTCGGGTAGTTGGTGACGCCAAAGATGCAGGCAATGTCTTTTTTGGATAACACCACATACGCCCACAGGAGATCGCCTAACTCTCCTAATGCCGCTTCCAGGCGCTTGCCGATGATATTGCTGAGATTATATTCGTCTTCCATTGGCTACCTGCTCCCTCCCCTGCATTGCCGCTGAAGTGACTATAACACGACAAAAACCGCGGGCGGGGGGATGCCGCACCCACAAAAAAGGCGCGGCCCCGCGGCCACGCCTTTCTTCACTACCTTTCGCCCTGCTACTTGCGTTTGAGCAGCATATACACGCTGATCAGCAGGAACAGCATGCTCGGCAGCAGCGCGCCCAGCACCGGCGGCATGCTGTACACCAGGCTCAGCGGGCCGAAGATCTGATCCAGCACGTAGAACAGGAAGCCGAAGCTGATGCCGGTCACCACGCGGATGCCCATCGGCACGCTGCGCAGCGGGCCAAAGATGAACGACAGCGCCATCAGCATCATCACCGCCACCGACAGCGGCGAGAAGATTTTGCTCCACATGTTGAGCTGGTAACGGCTGGCCTCCTGGCCGCTTTGCTTCAGGTACTTCACGTAGTTATGCAGCCCGCTGATGGAGAGCGAATCCGGGTCCAGCGCCACCACGCCCAGCTTGTCCGGGGTCAGGTTGGTTTTCCATTCGCCGGTCAGCGTCTGGGTGCCGGTCACCTGTTTCGGGTTGGTCAGATCCGAGGTATCCACCTGCGAAAGCTGCCACAGGCCGTTCTCGAAGCTGGCGGTAGCGGCATAGCGCACCGTTTCGAGACGGCGCTGATCGTTGAAGTGGTAAATGTTCACGCCGGAGAGCTCTTTATCGCCGGAGACGCGCTCGATGTAGATGAAGTCGTTGCCGTCCTTCGCCCACAGCCCGCTCTTGGTAGAGAGCAGTGAGCCGCCGTACATCTGCTGGGCGCGGTAGTTACGCGCCATCTGCTCACCCTGCGGCGCCACCCACTCACCGATCGCCATGGTCAACAGCACCAGCGGAATGGCGGTTTTCATCACCGAGCCGGCGATCTGCAGGCGGGTGAAGCCGGAAGCCTGCATCACCACCAGTTCGCTGCGCGTCGCCAGCTGGCCCAGGCCGAGCAGCGCGCCGAGCAGCGCCGCCATCGGGAAGAAGATCTCGATGTCTTTCGGCACGCTCAGCAGGGTATACATGCCGGCGCTCAGCGCGGTGTAGTCGCCCTGGCCCACCTTGCGCAGCTGATCGACGAACTTGATGATGCCGGACAGCGACACCAGCATGAACAGCGTCATGATGATGGTGTTGAAAATCGTTTTACCGATATACCGGTCTAATACGCCAAACATCAGGCCGCTCCTCTCAGGCGTGCGCGCAGCTTGCGCATCGGCACGGTATCCCACAGGTTCAGCGCCAGCGCAATCGCGAAGTAAACGCCGTTAACCAGCCACAGCCACAGCATCGGATCCAGCTTGCCCTTGCCGGCGTTGGAGCGCAGCGAGGTCTGCAGCAGGAAGAAGATCAGATACAGCAGGATGGCCGGCAGCATGCTCAACACGCGGCCCTGGCGCGGGTTCACCACGCTGAGCGGCACCACCAGCAGCGCCATCAGCGCCACCGACACCACCAGCGTCAGGCGCCAGTGCAGCTCGGCGCGCGCATCCGGATCGTCGGATTTCCACAGCGTCTGCATCGACATCTGCTCGGATTCGGTGTTGTCCGCCGCCACGGTGCGGTGGCCAATCACCGCCTTGTAGTCGGTGAAGTCGGTAATGCGGAAGTCGCGCAGCAGCGCGGTGCCTTCAAAGCGGGTGCCCTTGTCGAGCGTCACCACCTGCGAGCCGTCTTTCTGCTGCACGATGTTGCCGTGCTCGGCCACCACCACCGACGGGCGCTGGTTGCCGTTCGGCCGCAGCTGCGCCAGGAACACGTCGTTGAAGGTGCTGCCCTTCACGTTGCCGATAAACAGCACCGCGTTGCCGTCCTGCGAGGGTTTGAACTGCCCTTCCGCCAGCCCGGCGATGCTCGGGTTGGCCTTGGCTTCGTTCACTACCACGTCCTGATAGCGCGAAGCCCAGGGGCCGGCCCAAAACACGTTCACCGCCGCGACCGCAGAGGTGAGCAGCGCCAGGATCATGGCGGCGATAATCAGGGTGCGTTTACCCAGGCCGCAGGCGTGCATGACGGTGATTTCGCTCTCGGTATACAACCGCCCAAGCGTCATCAGCAAGCCGAGAAACAGGCTCAAAGGCAGGATGAGCTGCGCCATTTTCGGCACGCCCAACGCGAGCAGGGAGAGTACTAAGTTTGTCGGGATATTGCCGTCCACCGCGTCGCCCAACACCCTGACCAGGTTCTGACAAAAGAAGATCAGAAGCAGGATGAACAGGATGGCGATTTGGCTCTTGAGCGTTTCCCGTACCAGATATCTTATGATGATCACGCTTATTACGCCTGTGAAAACTTGTCTTTTTGCAGGAAAATCGATAATTTCATCGCTAATCCGCCATTTATTCTCATCATATGGCAACCTTCACAGCTAAAATAGTATTACAACATCAAGCCGTTTGGGTGTCCTATAGGAACTTGCTTATAGTCGCCAAAACAGAGCAATTTACGCCGTTCAGGTTAACATAATCCGTTAACTCAAATGGCGGGAGATCGTTACGGAGTCGATTATTCTAGCCGTAGCGTCCGCCTTTGTCTTTAAGATTCAGGAGAGTGCATGGAGTTCAGTGTAAAAAGCGGTAGCCCGGAAAAACAGCGCAGTGCCTGTATTGTAGTCGGCGTTTTCGAACCGCGCCGCCTGTCCCCTATCGCAGAACAACTCGACAAAATCAGTGATGGTTATATCAGCGCATTGCTGCGCCGTGGCGAACTGGAAGGCAAGGTCGGGCAGACGCTGCTACTGCACCATGTGCCCAACATTCTCTCCGAGCGCATCCTGCTGATCGGCTGCGGCAAAGAGCGCGAGCTCGATGAGCGCCAATACAAGCAGGTGATCCAGAAAACCATCAATACCCTCAACGACACCGGCTCGATGGAGGCGGTCTGCTTCCTGACCGAGCTGCACGTGAAAGGCCGCAATACCTACTGGAAAGTGCGTCAGGCGGTGGAAACTGCCAAAGAGACGCTCTACACCTTCGATCAGCTGAAAAGCAACAAGGTGGAACCGCGTCGCCCGCTGCGCAAAATGGTGTTCAACGTGCCGACCCGCCGTGAGCTCACCAGCGGCGAGCGCGCCATTCAGCACGGTCTGGCGGTGGCTTCCGGCATCAAGGCGGCCAAAGATCTCGGCAACATGCCGCCGAACATCTGTAACGCCGGCTACCTGGCCTCGCAGGCCCGTCAGCTAGCGGACGCCTTCAGCACCAATATCACCACCCGCGTCATCGGCGAACAGCAGATGAAAGAGCTGGGCATGAACGCCTATCTGGCGGTCGGCGCCGGTTCGCAGAACGAATCATTGATGTCGGTGATGGAATATAAGGGCAACCCAAATCCGGACGCTAAGCCGATCGTGCTGGTAGGCAAAGGGCTGACCTTCGACTCCGGCGGCATCTCGATCAAACCGGCCGACGGCATGGACGAGATGAAATACGACATGTGCGGCGCGGCCACCGTGTACGGCGTGATGCGCGTGGTGGCGGAACTGAACCTGCCGCTGAACGTGATCGGCGTGCTGGCCGGCTGTGAAAACATGCCGGGCGGCCGGGCGTACCGTCCGGGCGACGTGCTGACCACCATGTCCGGCCAGACCGTCGAGGTGCTGAACACCGACGCCGAAGGCCGCCTGGTGCTGTGCGACACCCTGACCTACGTCGAGCGCTTCGAGCCGGAGCTGGTGATCGACATCGCCACCCTGACCGGCGCCTGCGTGATCGCCTTGGGCCACCACATCACCGGCCTGATGTCGAACCACAACCCGCTGGCGCACGAGCTGCTGGGTGCTTCCGAGCAGGCCGGCGACCGCGCCTGGCGCCTGCCGATGGCCGACGAGTACTACGAGCAGCTGGACTCCAACTTCGCCGATATGGCGAACATCGGTGGCCGCCCTGGCGGCGCCATCACCGCTGCCTGCTTCCTGTCGCGCTTCACCCGCAAGTACACCTGGGCGCACCTGGACATCGCCGGCACCGCCTGGCGCTCCGGTAAAGCCAAGGGCGCGACCGGCCGCCCAGTGGCGCTGCTGTCACAGTTCTTGCTCAACCGTGCAGGCCTGAACGGCGACGATTAAATCTGAGCGGTAATTCAGGTATAATCCCAAGGGGCACAGCATGCTGTGCCCCTACATTTTTTATCGGCAGCGGTGGATCCTTAATGAAACAGGCGACGTTTTATTTGCTCGACAACGCGGAACCGTCAGGCGCGCTCAGCGCCCATGAGGCCGTGGCCTGCGCCGTTGCCGCCAGCGGCTTCCGTGCCGGCAAACGGGTGCTGATCGCCTGCGAGAGCCAGGAGCAGGCCCAGCGGCTGGACGAAGCGCTGTGGCAGCGCGAGCCGCATGAATTTGTGCCGCACAATCTGGCCGGCGAAGGGCCGCACTACGGCGCGCCGGTGGAACTGTGCTGGCCCGGCAAGCGCGGCAATGCCCCGCGCGATCTGCTGATCGCCCTGCTGCCGCAGTTTGCCGATTTTGCTACCGCTTTCCATGAAGTGGTAGACTTCGTTCCTTACGAAGACACTCTGAAACAGTTGGCGCGCGACCGTTACAAGGCCTATCGCAGCGTCGGCTTCCATTTGACCACGGCTACGCCGCCAACTCACTGAATACGATAAAGAATGGAAAAGACAAACAGTCAGCTCGACACCGCATACGACCCAAAACAGATCGAACAGAAGCTGTACGATCACTGGGAGAATCAGGGTTACTTCAAGCCGAACGGCGACACCAGCCAGGAAAGCTTCTGCATCATGATCCCGCCGCCGAACGTCACCGGCAGCCTGCACATGGGCCACGCGTTCCAGCAGACCATCATGGATACCATGATTCGCTATCAGCGCATGCAGGGTAAAAACACTCTGTGGCAGGCGGGCACCGACCACGCCGGCATCGCCACCCAGATGGTGGTGGAGCGCAAGATCGCCGCGGAAGAAGGCAAAACCCGCCACGACTACGGCCGTGACGCGTTCATCGACAAAATCTGGCAGTGGAAGGCGGAGTCCGGCGGCACCATCACCCGCCAGATGCGCCGTCTGGGCAACTCCGTGGACTGGGAGCGCGAGCGCTTCACCATGGATGAAGGCCTGTCGAACGCGGTGCGCGAAGTGTTTGTCCGTCTGCACAAAGAAGACCTGATCTACCGCGGCAAGCGCCTGGTGAACTGGGATCCGAAACTACGCACCGCCATCTCCGATCTGGAAGTGGAAAACCGCGAATCCAAAGGCTCCATGTGGCACCTGCGCTACCCGCTGGCCGACGGCGCGAAAACCGCCGAGGGCAAAGACTACCTGGTGGTCGCCACCACCCGTCCGGAAACCGTGCTGGGCGATACCGGCGTGGCGGTCAACCCGGAAGATCCGCGCTATAAAGACCTGATCGGCAAAGAAATCATTCTGCCGCTGGTCGGCCGCCGCATCCGCATCGTCGGCGACGAACACGCCGATATGGAAAAAGGCACCGGTTGCGTGAAGATCACCCCGGCGCACGATTTCAACGACTACGAAGTCGGCAAACGCCACGGCCTGCCGATGATCAACATTCTGACCTTCGACGGCGACATCCGCCAGGAAGCGGAAGTGTTCAACACCCTGGGCGAAGTCTGCTCCGACTACTGCAACGAGATCCCGGCCGAGTTCCGTGGCCTGGAGCGCTTCGCGGCGCGTAAAGCGGTGGTTGCCGCCTTCGAAAATCTGGGCCTGCTGGACGAGATCAAACCGCACGACCTGACGGTGCCTTACGGCGACCGCGGCGGCGTGGTGATTGAGCCAATGCTGACCGACCAATGGTACGTGCGCACCGCGCCGCTGGCCAAAGTGGCGGTGGAAGCGGTCGAACAGGGCCAAATCGAGTTCGTGCCAAAGCAGTACGAAAACATGTACTTCAGCTGGATGCGCGACATTCAGGACTGGTGCATCTCGCGTCAGCTGTGGTGGGGCCACCGTATCCCGGCCTGGTACGACGTGAACGGCAAAGTCTACGTGGGCCGCAGCGAAGAAGAAGTACGCAGCGAGAACAACCTGGGCGCCGACGTGGTGCTGACGCAGGACGAAGACGTGCTGGACACCTGGTTCTCGTCCGGCCTGTGGACCTTCTCTACCCTGGGCTGGCCGGAGCAGACCGAAGCGCTGAAAACCTTCCACCCGACCAGCGTGATGGTCAGCGGCTTCGACATCATCTTCTTCTGGATCGCGCGCATGATCATGCTGACCATGCACTTCATCAAGGATGAAAATGGCAAGCCGCAGGTGCCGTTCAAGACCGTCTACATGACCGGTCTTATCCGCGACGACGAAGGCCAGAAGATGTCCAAGTCGAAAGGCAACGTGATCGATCCGCTGGACATGGTCGACGGCATCTCGCTGGAAGATCTGCTGGAAAAACGCACCGGCAACATGATGCAGCCGCAGCTGGCGGAGAAAATCCGCAAGCGCACCGAGAAGCAGTTCCCGAACGGCATCGAGCCGCACGGCACCGACGCCCTGCGCTTCACCCTGGCGGCGCTGGCCTCGACCGGCCGCGACATCAACTGGGACATGAAGCGCCTGGAAGGCTACCGCAACTTCTGTAACAAGCTGTGGAACGCCAGCCGCTTCGTGCTAATGAACACCGAAGCGCACGACTGCGGCTTCAACGGCGGCGAGAAAGTGCTGTCGCTGGCGGATCGCTGGATCCTGGCCGAATTCAACCGCACGGTGAAAGCCTACCGCGAAGCGCTGGACACCTACCGCTTCGATCTGGCGGCCAACATCCTGTACGAATTCACCTGGAACCAGTTCTGCGACTGGTATCTGGAGCTGACCAAGCCTGTCGTGAGCAACGGCAGCGAAGCGGAACAGCGCGGCACCCGCCACACGCTGATCACCGTGCTGGAAGCGCTGCTGCGCCTGGCGCACCCGATCATTCCATTCATCACCGAAACCATCTGGCAGCGCGTGAAGCCGCTGACCGGCACGACCGCAGACACCATCATGCTGCAGCCGTTCCCGGCCTACGACGCCGCGCTGGAAGACGAGCAGGCGCTGAACGATCTGGAGTGGATCAAGCAAACCATCATCGCCGTGCGCAACATCCGCGCTGAGATGAACATCGCGCCAAGCAAAGCGCTCGACGTGCTGCTGCGCAACTGCAGCGCCGACGCCCAGCGCCGCGTGCAGGAGAACCAAAGCTTTATCGCCCGTCTGGCGCGCCTGGAATCCATCGCGCTGCTGCCGGCCGGTGATAAAGGCCCGGTTTCCGTCACCAAGCTGGTGGACGGCGCCGAGCTGCTGATCCCGATGGCCGGTTTCATCGACAAGGACGCCGAGATCGCGCGTCTGGCGAAAGAGATGGGTAAACTGGATGCGGAAATCGCCTCGATCGAAGGCAAGCTGGCGAACGAAGGCTTCGTGGCGCGCGCGCCGGAAGCGGTAGTCGCCAAAGAGCGCGATCGTCTGGCGGCCTGCAAAGAAGGCAAAGTGAAGCTGCAGGAACAGCAGGCGACCATCGCCGCGCTGTAATCCACCGGCTCACGCCAACGCCTGAAAAACAGCGGGGTCTTCCCCGCTGTTTTTTTATCGCCGTTGCATCCGGGCCGGGTTAGATGTTATTACAAGATATTACTGCTGCAGGGACGCCGCCGGGAAATAATCCCCGGCGCGTTTCGTGCTGCGATAAAAACGAAAACGAACGTGGTCTCTTTCAATGGCGAGTATAAACATGACAACAGCAACCCCGGCGCGCCTGCTGGTGCGCCCCATCACGGCGGAAGACAATGCCGCCATTGCTCACGTCATTCGCGAAGTCTCCGCCGAGCACGGCCTGACGGCGGATAAAGGCTATACCGTCTCCGATCCCAATCTGGACGCCCTGTATCAGCTCTACAGCCTGCCGCGCAGCGCTTACTGGGTGATCGAGGTGGACGGCCAGGTCGCCGGCGGCGGCGGCATCGCGCCGCTGCAGGGTGGCGCAGACGATATTTGCGAATTGCAGAAGATGTATTTCCTGCCGGTGTTGCGCGGCAAGGGATTGGCAAAACGCCTGGCGCTGCAGGCGCTGGATTTCGCCCGCCAACACGGCTTCCGCTGTTGTTACCTCGAGACCACCGCCAGCCTGACGCAGGCCGTCGCGCTGTACGAACATTTGGGCTTCGAACACATCGACCACGCGATGGGCGCCACCGGTCACGTCGACTGCGAAGTCACCATGCTGAAAACGCTGTAATCCCCCCCCGCCTCCCCATCAGGGCGCAGCTTGCTGCGCCTTTTTATTAATATCGCAATCAATCAGTAAAACTCGCTATAACTCCTTTTTTCAAGCAGATAAACTGACGTAAAAAACCACGATGTAAATTTAATGTGAAGTTCGTTAATAAATTAACGATCATAAATTGACCGCCTTTTCCCCCGCGTTACTCTGCCAGTATCCCAATCGCGCACGGAGAGCTGTCATGTCGGAAAATACCTTTGATTACATCATCGTCGGCGCCGGTTCCGCCGGCTGCGTGCTGGCGGCGCAGCTGATCCGCCGCACCCAGGCACGGGTGCTGCTGCTGGAAGCCGGCGGCGACGACAATAATCTGTTCATCAAGATGCCGGCCGGGGTGGCCAAGATCATCGCCAAAAAGAGCTGGCCCTACGAGACGGAACCGGAACCGCACGCCAACAACCGCCGCATGCAGATCGCACAGGGCAAGGTGCTGGGCGGCAGCAGTTCGGTCAACGGCATGATCTACCTGCGCGGCCAGCCGCAGGACTACGACGACTGGGCCGACCGCTACGGCTGCACCGGCTGGAGCTACCGCGAGGTGCTGCCCTATTTCAAACGCGCCGAGGCCAACGAAAGCCTGTCCGACGACTACCACGGCGCCGACGGGCTGCTGCCGGTCAGCGAAAACCGCTACCGCCACCCGCTCAGCATGGCGTTTATCCGCGCCGGCCAGGAGCTGAACCTGCCCTATCGCAACGACTTCAACGGCGACAGCCAGCACGGCGTCGGTTTCTACCAAACCACCACCCACAACGGCGAACGCGCCAGCACCGCCCGTACCTACCTGAAGGCGGTGCGCGACGAACAGCGGCTGGTGGTGAAACTGAATGCCCTGGCGCATCGGCTGACCTTCGAGGGCAACGTCGCCACTGGCGTGGTCTACAGCCAGAACGGCGGCGCGGAAGTCACCGCGCGCGCCACCAAAGAGGTGATTGTCAGCGCCGGCGCGGTCGGTTCGCCGAAGCTGCTGATGCTCTCCGGCATCGGCCCGCGCGACCACCTGCAGCAGCTGGGCATCGAGGTGCGGGCGGATCTGCCGGTGGGCAAAAACTTCCACGACCACCTGCACATGTCGATCAACGTCAGCACCCGCGAGCCGATCAGCCTGTTCGGTGCCGATCGCGGCCTGCAGGCGCTGAGCCACGGCGCGCAGTGGCTGGCGTTTCGCAGCGGCGTGCTCTCGTCCAACGTGCTGGAAGGCGCCGCCTTCACCGACAGCCAAGGCGACGGCCGGCCGGACGTGCAGATCCACTTCCTGCCGCTGCTGGACAGCTGGGACGACGTGCCCGGCGAGCCGCTGCCGAACATTCACGGCTTCACGCTCAAGGTCGGCTACCTGCAGCCGAAGGCGCGCGGCGAAGTGCTGCTGCGCAGCAGCAACCCGCGCGATCCGGTCAAGCTGCACGCCAACTACCTCGGCCACCCGGACGATCTGGCCGGCAGCGTGCGCGCGGTGAAGTTCGGCCTGGGCTTCCTGCAAACCGCGGCGCTGAAGCCGCTGATCAAAGATCTGCTGATGCCGCAGCCGGAGTGGACGCGCGACGAGGCGCAGCTGGAAGAGTTCGTGCGCAACTTCTGCAAGACGGTGTATCACCCGGTGGGCAGCTGCCGTATGGGGCCGTCGCCGCAGGACGCGGTGACCGATCCGCAGCTGCGGGTGCACGGTTTTGAACAGCTGCGGGTGATCGACTGCTCGGTGATGCCGCAGCTTACCAGCGGCAACACCAATGCGCCGACCATCATGCTGGCGGAAAAGGCAGTGGATCTGCTGCTGGGCGCGCCGCAGTAAGGGCGCGCCTCAACCTCAGGCGGCGGTGGGCACGCCGCTGTGAAAGCGCAGTTCGCTGTCCGGCGACAGGATCAGCTCAGCCTCGAGCCGGCCAAAATGCGCCACCCGTTCGCTGATGTCGCCGCCGGCGATCTGCTCGGCCAGCGTCAGGTAGTCCTGATAGTGCCGCGCTTCGGATCGCAGCAGCGAGACGTAAAAGCGGTTCAGCTCGTCGTCCAGGTGCGGCGCCAGTTTGGCGAAGCGTTCGCAGGATCGCGCTTCGATGTAGGCGCCGCAGATCAGTTTGTCGATCAGCGTCGCCGGATCGTGGGTGCGGATCTCTCGGATCATGCCCTTGGCGTAGCGGCTGGCGGTGATCTTGCGATACGGGATCCCGCGCGCCTGCATGATCTCCAGCACCTGCGAGAAGTGATGCAACTCTTCCTTGATCAACAGCACCATGCGATCCGCCAGATCCTGGCCGTAGGCCGAGCCGTTTTTCGGCAGGATCTTGCGGGTGAACTGGCCCTGGCGGAACAGCGTATCCGGCGCGCCCTGCGCTTCGTGCAGAAACGCCTCGTAGGGCCGCAGCAGCGCCAACAGCGCGTCGCCGCTCTCTTTGTCCGCCACATAGCGGCGGATTAGCCACATGCCGGTCTGCGCGGCCTTCAGCTCGCACACCAGGTGGTCAGTCAGCAACAGCTGCAGGTTTTCCGGACGGCGCGCGGCGTCGATCCAGGCATCGGGAGTTTCACAGTGCAGGAAGCTTAAAATCGGGGCTAACAGGGATTGGTATGTCATGGCGTCATTGCCCTATGTATTTCAAGTTGCAGCTAGGCGGCCAGCTCACTCATCCCCAGGAGCTTACTCAGGTAAGTGACTGGGGTGAGAGAGTGCAGCCAACAACGCTGCAGCTTGAAAGACGACGGGGATATCAGGGGCCGGCGAGAGCCGGCCCATGTGAATAAGCGGGGTTAATCAGTGGCGTTTGCCGTCGTCGTCTTCGTCGATGTAGTCGCCGTCTTCGTCATCCTCACCGTCTTCACCGTTCGGATCTTCGAAGTAAGTGCCCCAGCCGTCGTAATTGACGCCGCAGCGTTCCGCCAGCGCCACCAGCTGCTCGACCTGAGCGTCGATCAGCTCGGCGTTCAGGCCGACTTCGCTGATCACGTCGCAGCACATCACCATCGAACCGTCTTCCACTTCCAGCTCTTCGGCGTCGGTCACTTCGTAGCCCAGCTTGAAGGCTTCAACGGCGGCCTGCTCCAGAACCTCAAATTTCTCGGCGGACAGATGGTGCTCGATGGTGTAGAGCGCGTCCGGATCGCTGCCGTCTTCCAGCAGTTCTTCGATGATCAGGCGGGTCTCTTCACGTTGTTCTTCCAGCAATTCACGGTTTGCCATGCCTATATCCTCAAGTCAAATGGCCTTCATTCCTTCTATTTTCACACACCGCCGACATTGCTTCCACGATAAACGTGAAAGATTTCCTCGCCGGGGTTGAAATTGAATATTCATACATATAAAGTGAATTTTAATTCAATTACACAATCAGGGAATCGGACTATGAGCACCGGCAATGCGTTCTACCAACGTCACTTTCTGAGGTTAATGGATTTCACCCCCGACGAGCTGCAGGCGCTGCTGCGGCTGTCGGCCGATCTGAAGCAGGCCAAGAAGCAGGGGCAGGAACAGCGCCGGCTGCAGGGCAAAAACATTGCGCTCATCTTCGAAAAAGACTCGACCCGCACGCGATGCTCTTTCGAAGTTGCCGCATTCGATCAGGGCGCGCAGGTGACCTATCTCGGCCCGAGCGGCAGCCAGATCGGCCATAAAGAGTCGATGAAAGACACCGCCAGGGTGCTGGGCCGCCTGTACGACGGTATTCAGTATCGCGGCTACGGCCAGGCGCTGGTGGAAACCCTGGCGGAACACGCCGGCGTGCCGGTATGGAACGGCCTGACCGACGAGTTCCACCCCACCCAACTGCTGGCGGATCTGCTCACCGTGCAGGAGCACCTGCCGGGCAAGGCACTGAACGAAGTGAAACTGGCGTACGTCGGCGACGCGCGCAACAACATGGGCAACACGCTGCTGGAAGCCGCCGCGCTGGCGGGCATGGATCTGCGGCTGGTGGCGCCGAAGGCCTGCTGGCCGCAGCCGGAGCTGGTGGCCGAGTGCCAGGCGCTGGCGCAGCAAACCGGCGCGAAACTCACCCTGACCGAAGACATCGCCGAAGGGGTACAAGACGCCGACTTCCTCTACACCGACGTCTGGGTGTCGATGGGTGAACCGAAAGAGACCTGGCACGAGCGTATCGCGCTGCTGCGGCCGTATCAGGTCAACATGGCGATGCTGAAGCTGACCGGCAACCCGAACGTGAAGTTCCTGCACTGCCTGCCGGCGTTCCACGACGATCAAACCACGCTCGGCAAGCAGATGGCGCAGCAGTACGATCTGCACGGCGGCATGGAAGTGACCGACGAAGTGTTCGAATCGGCGCACAGCGTGGTGTTCGATCAGGCGGAAAACCGACTGCACACCATCAAGGCGGTGCTGGTCGCCACGCTGAGCGAAACCCTCTGATTGTCCTCCTCTCCGCCCTGGCGACCCCGGCCAGGGCGGCTAATATATTCCTGGAATATCAAATAGCGGATTGACCTTTGCCCGCCGCCGGCAAAGGTTCTACCGTGACAGGCCGACGGCACCCGCGCCGTAAAAACCAACGATAACAAACCGTTCTCAGCGCCGCCTTGCGGCGCCTTCAGGGGATATACATCGATGAAAGCCAAACTCTTGCCGCTGTTCCTGCTCGCCGCCCTGCCCGCCGCCGCGTTAGCCGCCACGCCGCCGAATACGCTGGTGGTGGTGCAATCGCTGGATGACATCGTCAGCCTCGATCCGGCGGAAGCCAACGAACTCTCCAGCATCCAGACGGTGCCCAGCCTGTATCAACGATTGGTGCAGGCTGATCGCGACGATCCGGCCAAGGTGGCGCCGGTGCTGGCGGAAAGCTGGCAGGGCGATGCGGCGGCCAAAACGCTGACGGTGAAACTGCGGCCGCAGGCAGCGTTCGCCTCCGGCAACCCGCTGAACGCCGACGACGTGATCTTCTCCTACAGCCGCGCGGTCAAAATGAACAAATCGCCGGCGTTCATCCTCAACGTGCTCGGCTGGCAGCCGGACAACATCGACGCGCAGCTGAAGAAGATCGACGAACATACCGTGCAGCTGCGCTGGACGGCGGACGTCAGCCCGGCAGTGGCGCTGAATATCCTCTCGACGCCGATCGCCTCGATCATCGACAGCAAGGCGGCGCTGGCCAACGTCAAAGACGGCGACTTCGGCAACGCCTGGCTGAAAATGCACTCCGCCGGCAGCGGCCCGTTCAAGATGCGCGTCTATCAGCCGCATCAGGCGATCGTGCTGGACGCCAACCCCACCACGCCGGGCGATAAGCCACAGCTGAAAAACATCATCATTAAAAACGTGCCGGATCCGGCCACCCGCCGCCTGCTAATCCAACAGGGCGACGCCGATATCGCCCGCGAACTGGGCGCCGATCAGACCGACACGCTGAAAAACCAGCCGGGCGTCAAGGTGCTGGAGATCCCGTCCGCCGAGCAAAACTACCTGGTATTCAACACCGGCAACGGCGCCAATCCGCTGCTGAACAACCCGGCCTTCTGGGAAGCGGCGCGCTACCTGGTGGATTATCAGGGCATCACCAAGGATCTGCTGAAGGGCCAATACTTCGTGCACCAGAGCTTCCTGCCGGTCGGGCTGCCGGGCGCGCTGGAGACCAATCCGTTCAGCTACGATCCGGTCAAGGCGAAAGCCATCCTGGCCAAGGCGGGCATCACCCATGCCGCCTTTACGCTGGACGTAGAGAACAAACCGCCGTTCATCACCATCGCGCAGGCGCTGCAGGGCAGCTTCGCCGCCGCCGGCGTGAAGGTCGAGCTGCTGCCGGCCGCGGGCAGCCAGGTTTACTCCCGCGTGCGCGCCAGACAGCATCAGGCGGCGATCCGCCTGTGGATCCCGGATTACTTCGACGCCCACTCCAACGCCAGCGCCTTCGCCTACAACGACGGCAAGAGCAGCACGGTGGCCGGGCTGAACGGCTGGCAGATCCCGCAGTTGAACCAGCAGACGCTGGCGGCGCTGGCCGAAGCCGATCCGGCCAAGCGGCGCGCGCTGTACACCGCCATGCAGCAGGAGCTGCAGCGTAGTTCGCCGTATGTGTTTATCGATCAGGCCAAAACCGAAGTGGTGCTGCGCGACAACGTCAAGGGCTACCAGCAGGGGCTGAACGCCGACATGGTCTACTACGATCGCGTCAGCAAATAGCCGGCGGGCGGCCATCGCCGGCCAATCGATTGCGGGGCGGCCAAAAACGGCGTTTTAACGCTTGCAGTGGCGAAAAGCGCGAGTATAATGCGCCACAATTTGCCAGGAGAAAGCATGAAAAACGACGTTTGTTTTGTTAGCCGCAATCGACAAAACCGACTGCCTATCGGCGGCCAGCTGCCGTTGTTTCTCCTGTTGCTAAACCGATCGTTTCAAGCCCCTCATTGAGGGGCTTTTTTTTGCCTTAAAAAGTCCCGCGCCACGGGCACGCGTCGAGGAGGAGTGAAAAATGGCCAACCCGCTGTATCACAAACACATCATCTCTATTAACGATCTCAGCCGCGAGGATCTGGAGCTGGTGCTGCGCACCGCCGCCGGTCTGAAAGCCAACCCGCAGCCGGAACTGTTGAAACACAAGGTGATCGCCAGCTGCTTCTTCGAAGCCTCGACCCGTACCCGCCTGTCGTTCGAAACCTCGATGCACCGCCTTGGCGCCTCGGTGGTCGGTTTCGCCGACGGCAGCAACACCTCGCTCGGCAAAAAAGGCGAAACCCTGGCCGACACCATCTCGGTGATCAGCACCTACGTAGACGCCATCGTGATGCGTCATCCGCAGGAAGGTGCGGCGCGCATGGCCTCAGAGTTCTCTGGCAACGTGCCGGTGCTCAACGCCGGCGACGGCGCCAACCAGCACCCGACCCAGACCCTGCTGGATCTGTTCACCATCCAGGAAACCCAGGGGCGCCTGAGCAACCTCAGCATCGCCATGGTCGGCGACCTGAAGTACGGCCGCACCGTGCACTCGCTCACCCAGGCGCTGGCCAAGTTCGAAGGCAACCGCTTCTACTTCATCGCCCCGGACGCGCTGGCGATGCCGGCTTACATCCTGAAAATGCTAGAAGAGAAAGGCATCGAGTACAGCCTGCACAGCAGCATTGAAGAAGTGGTGCCGGAGCTGGATATTCTCTACATGACCCGGGTGCAGAAAGAGCGTCTCGATCCTTCCGAATACGCCAATGTGAAGGCGCAGTTCGTGCTGCGCGCCGCGGATCTGGCCGGCGCGCGCGCCAACCTCAAGGTGCTGCACCCGCTGCCGCGCATCGACGAGATCGCCACCGACGTGGATAAAACACCGTACGCTTACTACTTCCAGCAGGCGGGCAACGGCATCTTCGCCCGCCAGGCGCTGCTGGCGCTGGTGCTCAACGCAGATTTGGCTCTTTAAGGGGGAACCGCCATGACTCACGACAACAAACTGCAGGTCGAAGCGATCAAATGCGGCACGGTGATCGACCACATTCCGGCGCAGATCGGTTTCAAACTGTTGACGCTGTTCAAGCTGACCGCCACCGATCAGCGCATCACCATCGGCCTGAACCTGCCTTCCAATGAGCTGGGCCGCAAGGATCTTATCAAGATCGAGAACACCTTCCTGACCGAGCAGCAGGCCAACCAGCTGGCGATGTACGCGCCGAAGGCCACGGTGAACCGTATCGACAATTATGAAGTGGTGCGCAAGCTGACCCTTAGCCTGCCGGATCACATCGACGGCGTACTGACCTGCCCGAACGGCAACTGCATCAGCCGCAGCGAGCCGGTGGCGTCGAGCTTCAGCGTGAAGCCGCGTGACGGCGAAGTGCACCTGAAGTGCCGCTACTGCGAAAAAGAGTTCGAGCATCAGGTGGTGCTGCAGGCGGACTAAACCCGGCATCGGCGCGGGAGATGGCGCTGTTATTCTCCCGGTGACGCCCTATAATGGGTCCTCTGAAAATTACTCTACCCACGTTGCTACCCACCGGATTTCAAGCTGCGGCCGATCGCGCGGCGGCGTGAAAGACAACGGGTCTATCAGGAGAAAACATGTCACGTAACATCAGCACTGAACTCGCCCCGGCAGCCATTGGTCCTTACGTGCAGGGCGTTGATCTGGGCAGCATGATCATCACTTCCGGCCAGATCCCGGTCGATCCGAAAACCGGCGCCGTCGCCGACGACGTGGCCGCTCAGGCGCGCCAGTCGCTGGAAAACGTCAAAGCGATCGTCGAAGCCGCCGGTCTGATCGTTGCCGACATCGTGAAAACCACCGTGTTCGTGAAAGACCTGAACGACTTCGCCACCGTCAACGCCGCGTACGAAGCCTTCTTCACCGAGCACAGCGCGCCGTTCCCGGCCCGCTCCTGCGTGGAAGTGGCGCGTCTGCCGAAAGACGTGAAGATCGAAATCGAAGCCATCGCCGTGCGTCGTTAATCGACACGCAAGCGAATCACGGCCAGTGCAGACTGGCCGTTTTTATTTGTCCCCTCACTCCGTTTTAAGCCCGCGCAGCAGCGCCTCCAGCGGGTACACCGCCGCAATCACCACTTCGTCACGCGTCTGCGCCGCCGCATCCAGCCGGCGCTGCGCTTGCTCGGCCTCGGCCCGGCTCAGCGGTTTGCCCTGCTGATGGCGATCCAGCAGCGTTAAACCCAGCGTGGCCAAAGCCTCGACGTCCTGCGCCACCGGCGCCAGATCGCGCAGCGTGCGGTTGCCCGCGATCGCCGTCTGCAGTGCCGCGCCGTTCGCCTGCCAGCGCTGCAGCCGTTCGCGCAGCGCCTGCGCCGCCGCCTTATCGCGCTTATCCTTCAACAAGGCCGTGACCTGGGAATTCATTTCGCGCACCGCGCCGCTCTCCGGCGGCAGCGCATCGGCAAAGCGGTTCAGCGGTTCGAACTGGTGATAGTTGCCGGCCTGGAACTTCAGGTGCTGGCGGGTGTAATACTGCGCCGGTTCCACCGCCTCGGCCAGGATCTGCAGCGGCAGGATCTGCACGCTGTTGCTCAGCCGGGTGAATTCGTGCGCCGTTTCCGCGTGCTGCTGCAGGCCGACCGACACCACCGACCAGGCGTCGATCGCCGCCAGCCGCCGGGACATGTTGTTCTCATCGGTGACGTCCTGCGCCGACCACAGCCGCTCCGCCACCGCGAAGGCGCGCGGCCACAGCTTGAGATCGAGAAGCGGCGCGCGCACGTTTTCCGCCCACAGCGCCGCTTCGCCGCCGAGAATGTTGGCCTGCCCTTTCTCGTCCGGCACCACCGGCATCTTGCCCGCCGGCACCGCCGCCAGTTTCTCGCCCTGGGTGGGGTAACGCACGTTGCCGACCAGCGTATAGCCGCTGAGCTTGTCCTGCTGCAGCGTGAACACCGGCCGCGTGTCGCCCATCCAGGTATCGACGCGGAACGTCACCTGCTGCGGCGTGCGCCAGACGATGTCGTGTACCGCGCGGCGCGATTTGCCGTTGAAATCGATAAAGCCGCGCCAGCCCTGCTTGCCCTCGATCAGCGTGAAGCTGCCCTCCACCGCGCTGCCCTTCAGGCGCGGCATGCTGAAACGCCAGCTTTGCGCCTGCTCGCCGGGTTGCACCGCCGTCTCGACCCCCAGCGGCTGCGGCAGAATTTCATTGCGGTAGTGATAGGCGGTGCTTTGCGGCTGATCGAGGTAGAAACCGGTGGAGAGGATGCCCTGATAGCCGTCCTGCGCGCTGGCACCCAGCGAGTCTTGCCCCTGCCAGGATTGAATGACGATCGAGCGCGGCAGCGACGGATGATAGATCTCGTCCCAGCCGACCATCTGCCGCTGGTGCTTCTCGAGGATCTTTTCCAGCTTCTGGTTGAAGTAGGCCTGCAGCGCATGGGTATCCGCCAGCCCGTTCTGCTGCATAAACGCCTGAATCGACGGCGACGCCCGCCACTGGCTGGCGTCCACTTCGTCGCCGCCGATATGCAAATAAGGATCGGGGAAGATCGCCGCCAGCTCGCCGACGATCGTATCGACAAACTGATACACCTCGTCACGGGTCGGATCGAGCGTCGGCTTGTGCACACCCCACTCGCGCTCCATGCGATACGGCCCCGGCGCGCTCATCAGTTCGGGATAGGCCACCGCGATGCTGGAGGCGTGTCCCGGCATGTCGATCTCCGGCACCACGCGAATGCCGCGCGCCGTGGCGTAAGCCACCACCTGCCGCATCTGCTCGCGGGTGTAGAACTGGCCGTCGCTGGCCTGCTGTTGCAGTTTTGGGTAATGCTCGGAGGCAAAGCGCCAGCCCTGATCGTCGCTCAGGTGCCAGTGGAACACGTTAAGCTTGGCCGCCGCCATGCCGTCGAGCTGGCGGAGAATGTCCGGCAGCGGCAGGAAATGGCGCGCCGAATCCAACAAGACGCCGCGCCACGGGAAGCGTGGCACATCGCGGATATCCACCAGCGGCAGGAAGGTGTTTTGCCCATCGGTCTGCAGCAGCTGCAGCAGGGTCTCCATGCCGCGCAGCGCGCCGAAGCGGGTGTTGGCAGTCAGCGTGGCGCCCTGCGGCGTGACCGCCAGCCGGTAACTTTCGTCGCTGCCCGGCAGCGGCTGCGCCGCCACCCGGTCCTTGATCACCACCTTGATCGCCGCGCCGCCCTTCGCTTCACCCGCCGGTGCCAGCGTCCAGCCGGTCTGCAGTTCGATGCGCTGGCGCCAGCGCGGCAGCGCGTCGCCCAAGTCGTCACCCTGCAGCGTCAGAGACAAGCGGTGATCCAGCACCAGCTTGCCCGCCGGTTGCGTCACCTCCACCTGCTGCGGCCAGGGCATCAGCGGCAGATCGCCGGCCGGCTGCGCCAGCGCGCCATAAGAAAACCATAGCGATGAAGCCAGTAGCGTATAACGGAAAGGTCTGTGCATCGGAAATTCCTCAGAGGAAAAACATCAATAAAAACAGCCAACGCTGTAGATAAAGACGCAGCACAGAACAGATGTCCAACCCTTGCGGTGAAAAAGCGGACGGGATCACAGTTGCCCCCTCCCGGCCGGAGGGGGCGAGCGGGTTATTGCCAGCCGTAGCGGCGCACGAACCAGCCTTTCACGCACTGGGTCAGCACCATGTAACCGGCGAGGATCAGCACCAGCCACGGGAAGTAGTCGAGCGGCAGCGCCTGTAGCTGCAGGAAGCCGGCCAGCGGCGAGAACACCAGGCCGATGCCGGTGGCGATCACCGCCAGCGTCATGATGCACAGTGGCCAGGACGGGCGGCTCTGGATAAACGGAATTTTGCGCGTGCGGATCATGTGCACGATCAGCGTTTGCGACAGCAGCCCTTCCACGAACCAGCCGGACTGGAACAGCGTCTGCATTTCCGGCGTATTGGCCTTGAATACCCACCACATCAGGCTGAAGGTCAGCACGTCGAAGATCGAGCTGATCGGCCCAAAGAACACCATAAACCGCCCCAGATCGCCGGAGTTCCAGCGCTGCGGTTGGGTAATCTGATCGTCGTCGACGTTATCGAACGGGATGGCGATCTGCGAGATATCGTACATCAGGTTCTGAATCAACAGGTGCAGCGGCAGCATCGGCAGGAATGGCAGGAAGGCGCTGGCGATCAGCACGCTGAACACGTTACCGAAGTTGGAGCTGGCGGTCATCTTGATGTATTTCAGCATGTTGGCGAAGGTGCGGCGCCCTTCGATCACCCCCTGCTCCAGCACCATCAGGCTTTTTTCCAGCAGGATGATGTCCGCCGCTTCCTTGGCGATGTCCACCGCCGAATCGACGGAGATGCCGATATCGGCCGCGCGCAGCGCCGGCGCGTCGTTGATGCCGTCGCCCATAAAGCCCACCACGTGCCCCTGGCGGCGCAGCAGTTTGACGATGCGCTCCTTGTGCAGCGGCGTCAGCTTGGCGAACACCGTGGTGCGCGCCGCCGCCTGCGCCAGCTGCTCGTCGTCCATCTGCTCGATCTCGCTGCCGCGCAGCAGGTGCTCGGCCGCCAGCCCGACGTCCCGGCACACTTTGGCAGCCACCAGCTCGTTGTCGCCGGTGAGGATCTTCACCGTGACGCCGTTCTGTTTCAGCGCCGCCAGCGCCGGTGCGGTGCTCTCCTTCGGCGGATCGAGGAAGGCGACGTAGCCTTCGAGGATCAGATCCGACTCGTCCGCCACGCCGTATTCGTGGGTTTGCGCCGGCAAGACCTTGTTGGCCACCGCCACCACCCGCAGCCCCTGCTGGTTGAGATCGTCGGTGATGCGGCGAATGCGCGCCAGCAGCGCCTCGCTGAGCGGGATCACCTCGTCTTCGTGGCGCACGTGGCTGCAAATCGCCAGCATCTCTTCCAGCGCGCCCTTGCACACCAGCTCGTGATACTCGTTGTCCTTGGCCACCACCACCGACATGCGGCGGCGCACAAAGTCGAACGGGATCTCATCCACCTTGCGGTAGTGCTGCAGCGCCTCCGGCTGCTGATTTTGCTCCGCGCAGCTCAGCACCGCCACGTCGAGCAGGTTTTTCAGCCCGGTCTGGTAGAAGCTGTTCAGCCAGGCGTAGCGCAGCACCCGCTCGCTGCTGGCGCCGAACACGTCGGTGTGGCGCTCCAGCACGATCTTGTCCTGGGTCAGGGTGCCGGTCTTGTCGGTGCACAGAATATCCATGGCGCCGAAGTTCTGGATGGCGTCCAGGCGTTTGACGATCACCTTCTGGCGCGACAGTTTCACCGCCCCTTTGGCCAGCGTCGAGGTGACGATCATCGGCAGCATTTCCGGCGTCAGCCCGACCGCCACCGACAGCGCAAACAGCGCCGCCTCCCACCAGTCGCCCTTGGTGTAGCCGTTGATCAGCAGCACGATCGGCGTCATCACCAGCATAAAGCGGATCAGCAACCAGCTGACCTTGCTGATACCGCTTTGGAAGGCGTTCGGCTGCTCATCCTGGCTGGTGACGCGCTGCGCCAGCTGGCCGAAATAGGTGCCGCCGCCGGTGCCGATCACCATCGCCAGCGCGGTGCCGCTGACCACGTTGGTGCCCATGAAGCACAGGTTCTGGCAGTCGAGCGGATCGGCCGCCAATGCCTGCGGCGCCGCGGATTTTTCTACCGGCAGCGATTCGCCGGTCAGCGCCGCCTGGCTGATGAACAGATCCTTGGCCGACAGCACGCGCAGATCCGCCGGGATCATGTCACCGGCCGCCAGCTTGATGATATCGCCCGGCACCAGCTGCGCGATCGGCAGCTCCACGTGCTCGCTCTTGCCGGTGAGCGCATCGCTGCGGATCACCGTGGCGGTGTTGCTCACCATGGCCTTCAGCGCATCGGCCGCCCGGTTGGAGCGCGCCTCCTGGATGAAGTTCAGCAGCGTGGAGATCAGCACCATCAGCGCGATCACCAAGGCGCCGGTCAGATCCTCGGTGGCGTAAGAGATCATGCCGAGCGCGGTCAGCAGCAGGTTGAACGGGTTGCGGTAACAGTGCCAGAGGTGTTGCCACCAGGCCTCTTTCTGCTGATCGTCGATGACGTTCTCGCCGCAGCGCTGGCGCACCTGTTCCGCCTCATGAGCAGTGATGCCTTCCGGGTGGCTGTGGAAACGCTCAAACAGCTGCATCGTCTCTGCGGCGGCGCATTCCAGCCGCTGCTGTGCCAGGCCGGCCGGCATATCGCGCACGGCGCCGCCGACGCTGTCCAGCAGGCTGTCGCGGTGCACCAAACGGCGCGGAAGGCCGCGGGCGAACAGACCCAGCAGCTGACGGGGGAGTTTTTTCAGTTTCATGGTTCGCACCTCGTCGCCCGGTGCCTCACGGCAGCGGGTAAACGGGGATCGTCATCGGCCGGGCGGATGGCGGGCACGCCAAACAGCCTCTGCCAACGCAGATCCTTATTCTTTTTTTCAGCAGCAGGAGCGAACGACGAAGCGCGCGCCACCGGTTACCGTGATGTACTTCACCGGTAAAACAGCAGCGCCAGGCGGAGAGGTTTTACCGGTGAACCGAGTGAGTGTCTAAAGCAGTCGGGTCGGGGTCCATATGGGGTATAACCTCCGGTAAAGGGAAAAACAGAGCGGCAGGAGCGGCCGTTCATCGCAATGTCACAATCCCGTTTTGCATCAAGATCCGCGTCGGAAAATGAGCTATGCTGACGGGCATTCATTATTGGCCGTCAATTTACGCCTTACAACCTAAACGACAAGTAAACCATGCAAAACCGGCTGACCATCAAGGACATCGCACGCCTGAGCGGCGTAGGCAAATCCACCGTCTCACGCGTGCTGAACAATGAAGGCAGCGTGAGCCCGCAAACCCGCGAACGGGTGGAAGCGGTGATCCGTCAGCAGGGGTTTACCCCCTCCAAGTCGGCGCGCGCCATGCGCGGCCAGAGCGACAAGGTGGTGGGCATCATCGTTTCCCGTCTCGATTCGCCGTCGGAAAACCAGGCGGTGCGCACCATGCTGCCGCTGCTGTATCAGCAAGGCTTCGACCCGATCGTGATGGAGAGCCAGTTCGAAACCCGCCTGGTACAGGAGCACCTGCACGTGCTGCGCCAGCGCAACGTCGACGGGGTGATACTGTTCGGCTTCACCGGCCTGACCGCGGCGATGCTCAAACCGTGGCAGGAAAAAATGGTGGTAATGGTGCGCGAATACGACGGCTTCTCGTCCGTCTGCTACGACGACGCCGGCGCGGTGAACCTGCTGATGGATCGCCTGTACCGGCAGGGGCACCGGCATATCGGCTATCTGGGGGTGCAGCTCAGCGACGCCACCACCGGCCAGCGCCGCTATCAGGCCTACCTCGACGCCTGTGAACGCCTCAAGCTCACGCCGCGCGCCACGCTGGGCGAGCTGAGCTACCAGAGCGGTTTCCAGCACGCCGCCGAGGTGATCGACTCGCACACCAGCGCGCTGATCTGCGCCTCCGACAGCATCGCCCTGGGGGCGATCAAATACCTGCAGCAGCAGCCGGCGCGCGCCATTCAGGTGTGCGCCATCGGCAACACCCCGCTGCTCAGCTTCCTGTTCCCCGATACCCTGTCGGTCGAGTTCGGCTACGGCAGCGCCGGCCTGCTGGCGGCACAGCAGCTGCTGGCGCAGCTCAGCGGAGAACAGGGGATCCGCCGCCTGGTGGTGCCCAGCAAACTTTCCTGACGATCTGCTTGGAATTTGACCATTTTTTGTCATTTTGTGATCCTCGCCCCAAACCGGGAACGTTCCCATTTCATTCAAAAAGCCGAGTGGCTAAGCTTTGATCATTACTCAGTCAACACCTCTGCAGGTATCCCATAATGAGCAAAGTAAAACAGCAGGATATTGATCGCCTGATTGTTTTGGTCGGCGGCCGCGAGAACATCGCCACCGTCAGCCATTGCATTACCCGGCTGCGTTTCGTCCTCAATGACCCCAGCAAGGCCAGCCCCAAAGAAATCGAAGAGCTGCCGATGGTCAAAGGTTGCTTCACCAACGCCGGGCAGTTCCAGGTGGTGATCGGCACCGACGTCGGCGACTACTATCAGGCGCTGATCGCCAGCACCGGCGTCAACGAAGCCGACAAGGAACAGGCCAAGGTCGCCGCGCGCCAGAACATGACCTGGACCGAGCGCACCATCTCCCACTTCGCCGAGATCTTCTTCCCGCTGCTGCCGGCGCTGATCAGCGGCGGTCTGATCCTCGGCTTCCGCAACGTGATCGGCGACATCCCGATGTCCGGCGGCCAAACGCTGGCGCAGATGCACCCGGCGTGGAAAACCGTTTACGACTTCCTGTGGCTTCTCGGTGAAGCGATCTTCATGTTCCTGCCGGTGGCCATCTGCTGGTCGACGGTGAAAAAGATGGGCGGCACGCCGGTGCTCGGCATCGTGCTGGGCGTCACCCTGGTGTCGCCGCAGCTGATGAACTCCTACCTGCTCGGCCAGCAAACGCCGGAAGTGTGGAACTTCGGCTGGTTCGTGATCCAGAAAGTCGGCTATCAGGCGCAGGTGATCCCGTCGATCCTGGCAGGCATGGCGCTGGGCTGGATCGAAACCCGTCTGAAAAAGATCGTTCCCGACTATCTCTATCTGGTGGTGGTGCCGGTGGTTTCGCTGCTGCTGGCGGTGTTCCTGGCGCACGCGCTGATCGGGCCGTTCGGCCGCATGATCGGCGATGGGGTTGCCTGGGCGGTGAAAGCGGTGATGACCGGCAGCTTCGCCCCGGTGGGCGCCGCGCTGTTCGGCTTCCTGTATGCGCCGCTGGTGATCACCGGCGTGCACCAGACCACGCTAGCCATCGACATGCAGATGATCCAGAGCATGGGTGGCACCCCGGTATGGCCGCTGATTGCGCTGTCCAACATCGCGCAGGCCTCGGCGGTGCTCGGCATCATCATCATCAGCCGCAAGGCCAACGAGCGTGAAATTTCGGTGCCGGCGGCGATCTCCGCCTACCTCGGCGTGACCGAACCGGCGATGTACGGCATCAACCTCAAATACCGCTTCCCGATGCTGTGCGCGATGATCGGCTCCGCGATCGCAGGCCTGATCTGCGGCCTGGACGGCGTGATGGCCAACGGCATCGGCGTCGGCGGCCTGCCGGGCATCCTGTCTATCAAGCCGCAGTTCTGGCTGATTTACTCGCTGGCGATTCTGGTGGCGATCGTCATCCCGCTGGTGCTGACCATCATGGTCTACAAACGCAAGGCCGCCCGCGGCGAGCTGCCGGTTTAATTGACGCAAAATACGCAACATGAATGTAGGGGCTGGAAATACCCTATAGCTTTCGAGCTGCAGCTAGGCGGCAAGGGTGCAAATCCCCAGGAGCTTACTCAAGTAAGTGACTGGGGTGCAGCGCCGGCAGCCAACAACGCTGCAGTTTGAAAGATGAAGGGTACGGGCCCGTTGTCACGATTCAAAGGTATACAGCTATGAGCAACCCAACCCCCTGGTGGCAGAACGGCGTCATCTACCAAATTTATCCGAAGAGTTTTCAGGACAGCACCGGCAACGGCTACGGCGATTTGGCCGGCGTGACCCGGCGGCTGGACTATCTGCAGGAGCTGGGCGTCGACGCCATCTGGCTGACGCCGGTCTACGTATCGCCGCAGGTGGACAACGGCTATGACGTGGCGGACTACTGCGCCATCGATCCGGCTTACGGCACGATGGCGGACTTCGAGCAGCTGGTCGCCGCTGCCCACCGGCGCGGCATCCGCATCGTGATGGACATGGTGTTCAACCACACCTCGACCGAGCACCCGTGGTTCAAGGCCGCGCAGGATCGCCACAGCCCGTATCGCCAGTTCTACGTCTGGCGCGACGGCGACGGTGAAACGCCGCCGAACAACTGGCGTTCCAAATTCGGCGGCAACGCCTGGCAGTGGCACGCCGACAGCGGCCAGTACTATCTGCACCTGTTCGCCGTCGAGCAGGCGGATCTCAACTGGGAACACCCGCCGGTGCGCGAAGAGCTGAAGAAAGTGTGTCAGTTCTGGGCGGATAAAGGTGTCGACGGCCTGCGCCTCGACGTGATCAACCTGGTGTCCAAACAGCAGAACTTCCCGTCCGACAGCCAGGGCGATGGCCGCCGCTTCTACACCGACGGCCCGCGCATTCACGAGTTCCTGCAGGAGATGAGCCGCGACGTGTTTCAGCCCCGCGGCCTGATGACGGTGGGCGAGATGTCTTCCACCACGCTTGAGCATTGCCGGCAGTACGCGGCGCAAAGCGGTGAAGAACTGTCGATGACCTTCAACTTCCACCACCTGAAGGTAGACTACGCCGGCGGTGAAAAATGGACGCGGGCGGCGCCGGATTACGTGGAGTTAAAGCAGATCTTCCGCCACTGGCAGCAAGGGATGCATAACCGCGCCTGGAACGCACTGTTCTGGTGTAACCACGATCAGCCGCGCATCGTGTCGCGCTTCGGCGATGAAGGCGCACTGCGGGTGCCGGCCGCCAAAATGCTGGCGATGGTGCTGCACGGCATGCAGGGCACGCCTTATATCTATCAGGGTGAAGAGATCGGTATGACCAACCCCGGCTTCCGCGCCATCGAGCAGTACCGCGACGTGGAAAGCCTGAACATGTACGCCGAACTGAGCGCCCAGGGCCGCAGCGACGCCGAACTGCTGGCGATCCTGGCCGACAAATCGCGCGACAACGGCCGCACGCCGATGCAGTGGAGCGCCGCGCCGCACGCCGGTTTCACCACCGGCACGCCGTGGATCGGCTGCGCCGAGAACTACCCGCAGATCAACGCCGACGCGGCGCTGGCCGATCTCGACTCGGTGTTTTACGCCTACCGCCAGCTGATCATCCTGCGCAAGCAGTATCCGCTGCTGACCCACGGCGACTATCAGGATCTGGCGCCGGATCACCCGGCGCTGTGGTGCTATCAGCGCAGCTGGAACGGCCAGCGCCTGCTGGTGGTAGCCAACCTGAGCCGCGAACCGCTGGCCTGGGCGGCGGAGGGCGTGGAAGCCTCCGCCCAATGGCGCCCGCTGATGAGCAACTACAGCGACTCGGCGGATCAGCCGCAGGCGCTGACGCTGCGGCCGTTCGAAGCGGTGTGGTGGCTGCTCGAAGACTGACCCCACAGGGCGCGGCGAGCGCTGCGCCCTACAATGTCCCCATCAGCGCCACCACCCCGGCGGCCGCTTGCGCCAACTGCTCATCGCTCATGTCGCTCACGCCCTGCACCAGATGCGGCGGCAGATAATCCATGCCGGTCAGGTTAGCCAGCGCGTGGAACGGCAGCAGCAGATCCTGCACCGGATAGCGGTTGTAGCCTGCCGGCGTGTAGGCCTGCGCGTTTCCGCCGGTGCTCACCACCAATTGCAGCGGCTTGCCGTGCAGTTTGGTGCCCTCGCTGCCGTAGGCGAAACCATAGGTTAATACCGCGTCCTGCCATTCACGCAGGATCGCCGGCGAGCTGTACCAGAAAAACGGGAACATCATCACCACCGCATCGTGGCTTTCCAGCAGTGCCTGTTCGCGCGCCACGTCGATGCGGTAATCCGGGTAAGCGCGGATCAGTTCGTGCACGGTCACGTTAGGCAGCGGGCGCACGGCCTCGATCAGCGCCTGGTTGATGCGTGACTCGTCGGGGGTGCGGTGGGCGGTTAACACTAAAATGCGTGACATAAAGGATTCCTTGAACGTAAAGAAGATGAGGCATTTTTCCATTTCTGCCGCTTCGGGTGTAGGCTGTTCAAGGTCACTTCAATTTCAACCGAAAGTATCAACCACTATGTCGCTGCCCTTTGACGTGCACCGCCTGCTGCCGGCCTTCCTCGCCGCCGCGCAGGCGCAAAATTTCTCCGCCGCGGCCCGCCAGCTGGGCGTCACGCCGGCGGCGGTCAGCAAAAATATCCGCGCGCTGGAAGAGAAGCTGGCGCTGCGGCTGTTTCAGCGCAACACCCATAACGTGCTGCTGACCGACGAAGGCAAAGCGCTGCTGGCGCAGGTGGCGCCGCTGTGGCAGGCGTTGGCGGCGACGCTGGAAAGCGCCGGCGGCGAGCGGCAGGCGCCGGCCGGGGTGGTGCGCGTCAGCATGATCCCCGGCTTCGGCCGCCAGATGCTGATGCCGTTGATCCCGCAATTTCTGGCGCGCTACCCGCAGATCGATCTCGATCTGTCGCTGGACGCCCGGGTGGTGAATCTGGTGGGCGAAGGCTTCGACGTCGGCATCGGCAGCCGGGTCGATCCCGACAGCCGGCTGGTGGCGCGCCCGCTCTACCCGATGCACATGGCGCTGGCGGCGTCGCCCGACTATCTGGCGCGGCGCGGTGAACCGCAAACGCCGCACGATCTGCTGCGGCACGACTGCCTGCTGCACCGCAACCCCGGCAACGGCCGCCACGTCAAATGGCAGCTGCGCCATCAGGGCGAAACGCTGGCGCTGGATCTGAACGGCCGATTGGTGGTGAGCCGCCCGGAAATGTTGCTGGATGCGGCGCTGGCCGGGTTGGGCATCGTCAACCTGGCGCGCTGGTACCTCGAAAAGCACTTCGAACAGGGCACGCTGCGGCCGGTGCTGGCGGAATGCTGGCCGCGCCCGGTGCAGCTGTGGCTCTATTACGCCTCGGCGGATCTGCCGCCGCGGGTGCGCGTCTGGGTCGATTTTCTGCTGGCGCATTTTCGCGATCGGCCGACGGGCGATTGACGACTGTTCAGCTAGCGCACGCTCTTCCGTTTTCCTTGTTCTACATCAAAAGAATCTCGCCAATATCTATATATAGTGCATTAAGAATTGCGAACACCTATATATAGTAGTTATCCACAAAATCATCCACACGCCGCCACAGCCCTTGCGCGCTGCGGCTTTGCCCTGTGGATAAGCGAAATTTGACGGTTGCTCGCCACGCCAGGCGGGTATGAACGCTCCCTCGGGGAACAAGGAGTACAACGTGAAACCAGTAGTGATTAAGCGGGACGGTTGCCAGGTACCTTTTGACGAAGCGCGCATCGCGCAGGCCATCGAGCGCGCCGCGCTGGCGGTGGGCGTGGTCGACGCCGACTACTGCGCCACCGTCGCCCGCGTGGTCGCTCAGCGCATGGAGCAGCAGCCGCGCGTCGATATCCACGAAATCCAGCAGGCGGTGGAAAACCAGCTGATGGCCGGCGAGTACAAACAGCTGGCGCGCGCCTATATCGAATACCGCCACGATCGCGACGTGGCGCGCGAGCTGCGCGGCCGCCTGAACCAGGAAATTCGCGGCCTGGTCGAGCAGAGCAACCGCGCGCTGCTGAACGAGAACGCCAACAAGGACAGCAAGGTGATCCCCACCCAGCGCGACCTGCTGGCGGGCATCGTCGCCAAACACTACGCCAAGCAGCACATCCTGCCGCGCGACGTGGTGCTGGCCCATGAACGCGGCGAAATTCACTACCACGATCTCGACTACTCGCCGTTCTTCCCGATGTTCAACTGCATGCTGATCGATCTGAAAGGCATGCTGACCAACGGCTTCAAGATGGGCAACGCCGAAATCGAGCCGCCGAAGTCGATCTCCACCGCCACCGCCGTGACCGCGCAGATCATCGCCCAGGTCGCCAGCCATATCTATGGCGGCACCACCATCAACCGCATCGATGAAATCCTGGCGCCGTTCGTCGACGAGAGTTTCCGCAAACACCTGCAGGTGGCGGAAGAGTGGCAGATCCCGGACGCCAAAGGCTATGCCATGGCGCGCACCGAGAAAGAGTGTTACGACGCCTTCCAGTCGCTGGAGTACGAGGTCAACACCCTGCACACCGCCAACGGCCAGACGCCGTTCGTCACCTTCGGCTTCGGCCTCGGCACCAGCTGGGAATCGCGCCTGATCCAGCGCTCGATCCTGAAAAACCGCATCGCCGGGCTGGGCAAAAACCGCAAGACCGCCGTGTTCCCCAAACTGGTGTTCGCCATCCGCGACGGCCTCAACCACCAGTACGGCGATCCGAACTATGACATCAAACAGCTGGCGCTGGAGTGCGCCAGCAAGCGCATGTACCCGGACATCCTCAACTACGATCAGGTAGTAAAGGTCACCGGCTCGTTCAAAACGCCGATGGGCTGCCGCAGCTTCCTCGGCACCTACGAGCAGGACGGCGAGCTGGTGCACGACGGCCGCAATAACATCGGCGTCATCAGCCTCAACCTGCCGCGCATCGCGCTGGAGGCGATGGGCGACGAGTCGCGCTTCTGGGCGCTGCTGGATCAGCGCCTGCAGCTGGCGAAAAAGGCCCTGATGACGCGCATCGCCCGGCTGGAAGGCATCAAGGCGCGGGTGGCGCCAATCTTGTACATGGAAGGCGCCTGCGGCGTGCGGCTCAAGGCCGACGACAACATCGCCGACATCTTCAAGAACGGTCGCGCCTCGATTTCGCTGGGCTACATCGGCCTGCACGAGACCATCAACGCGCTGTTCGGCGGCGAAAATCACGTGTATGACGACGAGGCGCTGCGCGCCAAAGCGGTGGCGATCGTCGCGCGGCTGCGCGCCGCCGTCGACGCCTGGAAGGACGAGACCGGCTACGGCTTCAGCCTCTACAGCACGCCGAGCGAAAACCTGTGCGATCGCTTCTGCCGGCTGGACACCGCCGATTTCGGCGTGGTGCCGGGCGTCACCGATAAGGGCTATTACACCAACAGCTTCCACCTCGACGTGGAGAAGAAAGTTAACCCATATGACAAGCTGGACTTCGAGGCGCCCTACCCGCCGTTGGCCAGCGGCGGCTTCATCTGCTACGGCGAATACCCGAACCTGCAGCATAACCTGAAGGCGCTGGAAGACGTGTGGGACTACAGCTACAGCCGGGTGCCTTACTACGGCACCAACACGCCGATCGACGAGTGCTACGAATGCGGCTTCACCGGTGAATTCTCCTGCACCAGCAAAGGCTTCACCTGCCCGAAATGCGGCAACCACGACTCGGCCAAGGTCTCGGTCACCCGCCGGGTGTGCGGCTATCTCGGTAGCCCCGATGCCCGGCCGTTCAACGCCGGCAAGCAGGAAGAGGTGAAACGCCGGGTGAAACACCTCGGCAATGGGCAGCTCGGCTGAGAAACGCCGCGCAGCCTATGCAGAAGCCTGTTTATCAGGCGTGGTTGTCGCAGCCAGTTTGCCTTCGCCAGCGCGCACAAACCGGAGCGTACACGCAGTACGTGAGGATTGGGAGCACTGCCCGGAGGCAAAATGGCCAGTAAAATAGCCTGATGGGCGGGCCTCACATGAATTATCACCAGTATTATCCGATCGACGTCGTCAACGGCCCCGGCACCCGCTGCACGCTGTTTGTCGCCGGCTGCGTGCACCAGTGCCCCGGTTGCTACAACAAGAGCACCTGGCGGCTCAACTCCGGCCAGCCGTTTACCCCGGAGTTGGAAGAGCGCATCATCACCGATCTGAACGATACGCGCGTGCCGCGCCAGGGGCTGTCGCTCTCCGGCGGCGATCCGCTGCACCCGGCCAACGTCCCGAGCATCTTAAAGCTGGTGAAACGGGTGCGCACCGAATGCCCCGGCAAGGATATCTGGCTGTGGACCGGCTACCGGCTTGCGGAGCTGGACGAGCAGCAAATGCAGGTGGTGGACAGGATCAACGTGCTGATCGACGGCAAGTTCGTGCAGGATTTGAAAGACCCGGCGCTGATTTGGCGCGGCAGCAGCAACCAGGTGGTGCATAGGTTGCGATGAGCTAGCAGTACGTATCTCGACATGTGTTAGCTCTAGCTTGACTTCGCGCAGCTAGGGCACAGAGCCAATCTGATGGGCGGATCTGTGCCAAAAGCAGACGTTATTAACACTGTGGTGCGTTAATAATGTAGGGTAGAACAGCTCCCAGAGCTTTATAAAAAAATAAAAGAGTTGTTATTTCTATTCAACCTCAACTTTTTCGACAACAAAGCCATCTTTGCGGAAAAAATCCAAAACTCGTTCAATGTTACCTATACCCCATTGATTGGATATGACTATTATTTCACCTGATTCGAGCTCAATAAGATCATCATCATTCATATGGTATCTATTCTTTCTCTCATCACTAATACATTCAGCTAAAGCTATCGTACGATTTTTTATGACTCCAAATAATTTTTCCCTCAGTTCATCGAAGTTAGCAGGATTATTCTTCTCTATCCAATCAGTAAAGATCTCCAAAGCAAGATTCCTTTTATTTAGGACAAGTCCTTTGTATCTATAACTTGAGTAATCCTTTTCTGATTTTTTAGAGTTGGCAATCTGCTCTATACGCTTCTCTCTAAATCTAACTTGGTATTCGTTCAGCTCTGGGACCGGTATTATCTGCTCAGCATTAATTAGAACCTCACCTTTAAAACTATAAGGTGTGATTTTCACGCAGCTAATATCAACACCTTTATCTCTTAACCAAATCGCCGTAGTAGTAAGTTCCTTACTAAACCCAGCCGATGCCAATATAACTCTTATATCTTTACCAAAGTCGACAAGCTCCGTATCTTGAATCTCAACAAAGTCTAGTATTTTTTCTTTAGCATCAATATCAACATTATTCTTAGAAAGGTAGTCCTGATAATACTCACATGCTTTAGAAAAACTCATAGTAGATATCATCGCCGCATACCTTAATGCTTGGAGTTCCATATGAGCACCAAACTCATCACGTTTTAATTCTATTACTACAAGGTTTGCCTGTTTATCAATGGCTAATATATCAATCCTTCTCCGACTATCTTCCCAGTCAGAAAATTCTTCGGCGATGACAAGACAATCGGGTGCCAATATGGTGATGTTATTTTTAATTGCCGTTTGCAAATCATAACGCTCTTGCAATCCCTCAATAGAAAACGAGGTTCTCTCTAAAGGTGTCAATATTTTGTTGGAAATGTTATATAATGCCACAAAAACTCCTTTTTAAACCTAACTGAATATCACTAAATAAACCGTCAAATATCACTCTTCTTATTAAGAAGATACCTCTAGTGTGACTTGTGCGCCAATGAGAAATTCACGTATTCTCCCTGCTCAGAGCCGCCTGGCAGTTCTATATGTAGACACTGCCAGCCCAGAACGAATCCCCCTCAACCCCCTCCTCGATAACGCACCCGGATTTTCGCTTTAAATATAGCCATCCATTTTTCTGCCTCCAAATGGCTTAGATAAAACGCTATGCCGGTGCATAAACGCTCAAAGGTGCCATCTCCTCCCTTGAGACAGCATCGGGCCACTCATCAGCAACGGTAAGTTACACCAACCCCATCCCCACCACGCCGGTCAGTGCGCCGCACAGCGCCACCAGCGCCGCCGTCAGGCACAGCGCCCGGGTGGAGAAGGCCTTGTTGAGCATCAGCAGCGAAGGCAGGCTGACCGCCGGCAGGGTCATCAGCAGCGCCAGCGCCGGGCCTGCGCCCATGCCCGCCAGCATCATGGTCTGCACGATCGGGATTTCCGCCGCGGTGGGGATAACGAACAGGCAGCCGACGATCGCCAGAGCAACGATCCACAGCAGGCTATTGTCGACGGCGCCGTCGGCGTGCGGGAACAGCCAGACCCGCGCCGCGCCCAGCGCCAGCACCGCCAGCACGTAGATCGGAATGGTTGACCAAAACAGCGCCCACAGCGCTTTGCCCCAGCGAGCAAGGAACGGCCGTTCGTCGCTCTGCGCCGTCATCACCGGCGGCTGCGGCGCGGCAGGCTGCGGATCGTTGGCGGTCACGCGCTGCACCAGCCAGGCGATGCCCAGCACCATCACCACGCCCGCCACCAGACGGATGGCGGCGAACGGCCAACCGAGCACAAATCCCATGAACACCAGCGTCGCCGGGTTCAATACCGGGTTGGCGAGCCAAAAGGCCAGCGCGGCGCCGCTGGACACCGACTGGCGGCGCATGCCGGCGGCAACCGGTGCGGCACAGCAGGTGCACATCATGCCCGGCAGCGCGATCAGCGCGCCCAGCACGGTGCCGGAAAAACGCCGGTGGCCGAGCGTGCGCGCCAGCCAGTCGCGCGGGATCAGCACCTGCACCAGCGAACCTAACAGCACCCCGAGCAGCGCCGCCTTCCACACTGCGGTGAAGTAGACCAGCGCGTACTGCCAGGCCGCCAGCCAAGGGCTCGCGGCGCCGTCGGCCAGGATCGATTTGCCGATCGAGTGGCTGTCCGCCGCCACGAAGGCCTTGCCGTAGTACGGCTGCCATTTGACGTAGTAGAGGCCGACGGCCACCACCAGCAGAAACAGGATCGGTTTCCACAGCGGCCAGGCGCGTGGGGCATGTTCAGGGGCGTTCAGAGGTTGCGGCATGGTAGCGGCCAGAGTCAGTCAACAGAGGCGCCAGCATAGCGCGCCGCCGCCGCCCGTGCACGCCCGGGCTGTCCTAAATAGTTCATCTGTTCGCCACCGAGGCGTAACGCGATTGTCATCTGCGCCCGTCACCATGATGCCAACGTGAAAACCACAGGGTAGACGCACGATGAAACGCACCGCTTCCGCCTTCATCGCACAGCCATCGGTATGACGAGGTTTTTATTATGATGGAGTTATCTAGACATCCGACCACTTACCCCACCCGCTATCAGCAGATCGCCGCGCAGCTGGAACAGGAGCTGCGCACGCAGTACCGCTGCGGCGACTACCTGCCTTCGGAACAGCAGCTGGCCGAGCGTTATCAGGTCAATCGCCACACCCTGCGCCGCGCGGTGGATCAACTGGTGGAGCGCGGCTGGCTGCAGCGCCGCCACGGCGTCGGCATTCTGGTGCTGATGCGGCCTTACGACTACCCGCTGCACGCCAATACCCGCTTCAGTCAGAACCTGTTCGAGCAGGGCAGCCACCCCACCAGTGAGCGCTTACTCGCTGTCTTGCGCCCGTGCAATGGGCATGTCGCCAGCGCACTTTCGCGTGAAGAAGGCGAAATGGTGATCCACCTGCGCACCCTGCGCCGGGTCAACGGCGTGCCGATGAGCGTGATCGACCACTATCTGCCCGATCTGGACTGGTGGCCGGCGCTGCAGCAGTTCCACAGCGGTTCGCTGCACCAGTTTATCGAACAGCACCTCCAGCAGCCGCTGACCCGCCGCCAGACGCGCATCAGCGCGCGCCGCGCGCAGGCCAAAGAGAGCCGGCTGCTGGAGATCGCCACCCACGCGCCGCTGCTGTGCGTGCGCACCCTTAACGTCCGCAGCGGCGGCGAAGACGTGGCGGAATACTCCGTCAGCCTGGCCCGCGCCGACATGATTGAACTGACGATGGAGCACTGAATGCAAGCCTTAGAGTCGAGACAACGCTGGATGTCGGTGCTGGCGCACAGCCGGCCCGAGCAGCTGCGCAGCCACTGGCAGGCGCTGAACCTCAGCCCGGGCTACCGCAGCATCCGCGCGCCGGAGATCGGCCTGGCCCAGCTGCAGGGGCGCATGGGCGCCACCGGCCGCCGCTTCGTGCTGGGGGACATGACGGTCACCCGCGCGGTGGTGCAGCTGGACAACGGCGGCTACGGCTACAGCTATATCGCCGGGCGCGACAAGGCGCACGCCGAGCTGTGCGCGCTGGCCGATGCGCTGCTGCAACAGCCGGAACACGGCGAGCGCCTGCAACAACAGCTGATCGCGCCGCTGGCCGCGCTGCAGCACGAGCAGCGCCAGCTGCGCGCCCGGGCGATCGCCGCCAGCCGGGTGGATTTCTTTACGCTGGTGCGAGGGGATTAAGCCATGAGTTTATTGACCGGTTTTGAGCAACCGATAGACCAATCGCAGCACGCTTTCCGTTTGATTCTTAAAGCGTTGAGCGAACCGGGCCATCGGGTGACGCTGCCGAACGGCCCGGCCTGGGCGCCGCTGAACGCCGCCAGCACCGCCGTGCTGCTGACGCTGGCCGATCAGGAAACGCCGCTGCAGCTGTGCGCTGCGCTCAAAAGTGAGCAAGTGCTAACAAACATTCGTTTTCACAGCGGTGCGCCGCTGGCCGCCACGGCGCAGGGGGTCTGTTTTGCCCTGTTCGATGAGCAGCTGCAAGCCGCCGATCTGCAGGCGTTGCCGCACGGCACGGAAATCTCGCCGGAGTTCGGCGCCACGGTCATCGTGCAGCTCGCCGAGCTGGAGAACGGCGCCGCGCTGCGCCTGACCGGCCCCGGCATCGAGAGCCAACGCCTGATTGCGCCGCGCCTGCCGCCGGCGCTGCTGGATTATCTGGTCAACCGCCCGCAGCGCTTCCCGCTGGGGCTGGATATTTTGCTGACCTGCGGCGATCGCCTGCTGGCGATCCCGCGGACCACCCGCGTGGAGGTGTGCTGATGTACGTAGCGGTAAAAGGGGGCGAAAAAGCCATTGAGGCCGCCCATCAGCTGCAGGAACAGCTGCGGCGCGGCGACGACGCGCTGCCGGCGATCGGCGCGGAACAAATCGAACAGCAGCTGGGGCTGGCGGTGGATCGGGTGATGACCGAAGGCGGCATCTACGATCGCGAGCTGGCGGCTCTGGCGATCAAACAAGCCAGCGGCGATCTGGTGGAGGCGATCTTCCTGCTGCGCGCCTATCGCACCACCCTGCCGCGCCTGGCGGTCAGCGAGCCGCTGGCCAGCGAAAACATGCGGCTGGAGCGACGCATTTCGGCGGTTTACAAGGACTTGCCCGGCGGGCAGGTGCTGGGGCCGACCTACGACTACACCCACCGGCTGCTGGACTTCGCGCTGCTGGCGGAAGGCGAGGCGCCGCGTGCGCCGCAGGCCGACGAACCGCTGCCGGACAACTGCAGCCACGTGTTCGATCTGTTGTGTCGCCAACAGCTGGCGCGGGAGGAACAGGACGACGGCAGTACGCCGGACGACATTACCCGCAACCCGCCGGTTTACCCCTGCTCACGCTCGGCGCGCCTGCAGCAGCTGGTGCGCGGCGACGAAGGTTTTCTGCTGGCGCTCGGCTACGCCACCCAGCGCGGCTACGGCCGCAACCACCCGTTCGCCGGCGAGATCCGCACCGGCCACGTTTCGGTGGAGATCGTGCCTGAAGAGCTCGGTTTCGCCATCGATATCGGCGAAATTCTGCTAACCGAGTGCGAAATGGTCAACGGCTTCGTCGATCCAAAGGACCACCCACCGCACTTCACCCGCGGTTACGGGCTGGTGTTCGGCCGCGCCGAACGCAAGGCGATGGCGATGGCGCTGGTAGATCGCGCATTGCAAAGCCCCGACTACGGCGAAGGCGTCGCCGGCCCGGCGCAGGACGAAGAGTTCGTGCTAGCCCACGCCGACAACGTCGAGGCCGCCGGCTTCGTCTCCCATCTCAAGCTGCCGCACTACGTCGACTTCCAGGCCGAACTGGAGCTGCTCAAGCGGCTGCGACAGGAATACAGCGAGCATCAGGAGGCCCGCGATGAGTGAAGTATTGACCGGCTATAACCTCGGCTATCTGGACGAACAGACCAAGCGCATGATCCGCCGCGCCATCCTGAAGGCGGTAGCGATCCCCGGCTATCAGGTACCGTTCGGCGGCCGCGAGATGCCGATGCCCTACGGCTGGGGCACCGGCGGCATTCAGCTCACCGCCAGCGTTATCGGCCGCGCCGACGTGCTGAAGGTGATCGACCAGGGCGCCGACGACACCACCAACGCGGTGTCGATCCGCCGCTTCTTCCAGCGCGTCGCCGGGGTGGAAACCACCGAACGCACGCCGGAGGCCACGCTGATCCAAACCCGTCACCGCATTCCGGAAACCGCGCTGCGCGAAGACCAGATCCTGATCTATCAGGTGCCGATCCCGGAGCCGCTGCGCTTTATCGAACCGCGCGAAACCGAGACCCGCAAGATGCACGCGCTGGAGGAGTACGGCGTGATGCAGGTGAAGCTGTATGAAGACATCGCGCGCTACGGCCATATCGCCACCACCTACGCCTACCCGGTGAAGGTCAACGATCGCTACGTGATGGATCCGTCGCCGATCCCGAAATTCGACAACCCGAAAATGCACATGATGCCGGCGCTGCAGCTGTTCGGCGCCGGGCGCGAGAAACGCATCTACGCCCTGCCGCCGTTCACCAAGGTGGAGAGCCTGGACTTCGACGACCATCCGTTCAGCGTGCAACAGTGGGACGAACCCTGCGCGCTGTGCGGCTCGCGCCACAGCTACCTGGACGAGGTGGTGCTCGACGATCGGGGCAACCGCATGTTCGTCTGTTCGGACACCGACTACTGCCGGCAGCAGCTGGCGCAATCTTCGCAAGAGGCGCAGCACTGATGACTTCCACCCCTTTGAGCACCACTCCGCTGCTGTCGGTGAACCGGCTCACCCACCTGTACGCCCCCGGCAAGGGCTTCAGCGACGTGTCGTTCGACATCTATCCCGGCGAAGTGCTGGGCATCGTCGGCGAATCCGGCTCCGGCAAAACCACGCTGCTGAAGTCGATCTCGGCGCGGCTGGCGCCGCAGCGCGGGCAGATCCTTTACCGCCCGCAGGCGGGCCAGGAACAGGATCTGTACGCCATGGCGGAGAGCGATCGCCGCCGCCTGCTGCGCACCGACTGGGGCGTGGTGCACCAGCACCCGCTCGACGGGCTGCGACCGCAGGTCTCCGCCGGCGGCAACATCGGCGAGCGGCTGATGGCCATCGGCCAGCGCCACTATGGCGACATTCGCCGCCAGGCCGGCCAGTGGCTGGAAGACGTCGAAATCCCGCTGTCGCGCCTCGACGATCTGCCGACCACCTTCTCCGGCGGCATGCAGCAGCGGCTGCAGATCGCCCGCAATCTGGTCACCCACCCCAAGCTGGTGTTTATGGATGAGCCGACCGGCGGGCTGGACGTATCGGTGCAGGCGCGCCTGCTCGATCTGCTGCGCAACCTGGTGGTGGAAATGCAGCTGGCGGCAGTGATCGTCACCCACGATCTCGGCGTGGCGCGGCTGCTGGCCCACCGCCTGCTGGTGATGAAACAGGGCGAAGTGGTGGAGAGCGGCCTGACCGACCGGGTGCTGGACGATCCGCACCATCCCTACACCCAGCTGCTGGTTTCTTCGGTGCTGTCGTAACCCAAGGCGATAACAGATGACTATGCAAATCCGAGTTGAACATCTCAGTAAAACCTTTGTGCTGCACCAGCAGTACGGCACCCGCCTGCCGGTGCTGCACGACGCCAACCTGACGGTCCACGGCGGCGAATGCGTGGTGCTGCACGGCCACTCCGGCAGCGGCAAATCCACCCTGCTGCGCTCGCTGTACGCCAACTACCTGCCGGACAGCGGCCATATCTGGATCAACCACCAGGGCGACTGGCTGGACATGGTCAGCGCCGACGCGCGCCAAATTCTGGCGGTGCGCCGCCATACGCTGGGCTGGGTCAGCCAGTTCCTGCGGGTGATCCCGCGCATCAGCGCGCTGGAGGTGGTGATGCAGCCGCTGCTGGAACAGGGCGTCGAACGCGCTGAGTGCCGTGAACGCGCCGAAGCGCTGCTCGCTGCGCTCAACGTACCGCAGCGCCTGTGGCCGCTGGCGCCGTCCACCTTCTCCGGCGGCGAGCAGCAGCGGGTGAACATCGCGCGCGGCTTTATCGTCGATTACCCCATTCTGTTGCTGGACGAACCGACCGCCTCGCTCGACAGCCGCAACAGCGCGGCGGTGGTGCAGCTTATCGAACGCGCCAAGGCGCGCGGCGCGGCGATCGTCGGCATTTTTCACGATGAAGGTGTCCGCCAACAGGTCGCCGACCGGCTTTATGATATGCAGGCGCCGCAGGCGCTGGAGGCCCTCTGATGATCGTCAATAACGTTAAGCTGGTGCTGGATGACCAGGTGGTGCAAGGCTCGCTGGAGATGCAGGACGGCGTGATCCGCAGCTTCGCCGACGGCCCGAGCCGGCTGCCGCAGGCGCTGGACGGCGACGGCGGCTGGCTGCTGCCGGGGCTGATCGAGCTGCATACCGACAACCTGGACAAGTTCTTCACTCCGCGCCCGAACGTCGACTGGCCGGCCCATTCGGCGATGAGCAGCCACGACGCGCTGATGGTGGCCAACGGCATCACCACGGTATTGGATGCGGTGGCGATCGGCGACGTGCGCGACGGCGGCCACCGGCTGGAAAACCTGCAGAAGATGATCGACGCGGTGATCCACAGCCAGCGCGCCGGGGTGAACCGCGCCGAGCACCGGCTGCACCTGCGCTGCGAGCTGCCGCACGAGAGCACCCTGCCGCTGTTCGAACAGCTGATGGACAAGCCGGGCGTGTCGCTGGTGTCGCTGATGGACCACTCGCCGGGCCAGCGCCAGTTCGCCTCGCGCGAAAAATACCGCGAATACTATCAGGGCAAATACCACCTCAACGACCAGCAGATGAGTGAGTACGAGGAGGAGCAGGTCGCCCTGTCCGCCCGCTGGGCCGCGCCGAACCGCGAGGCGATCGCCGCCCACTGCCGCGCGCGCCGCATCTCGCTGGCCAGCCATGACGACGCCACCGCCGCGCACGTGGCCGAATCCTGCGCGCTGGGCAGCGCCATCGCCGAGTTCCCCACCACCGAGGCAGCCGCCCGCGCCTCGCACCAGCAGGGCCTGCAGGTGCTGATGGGCGCGCCGAACATCGTGCGCGGCGGTTCCCACTCCGGCAACGTGGCGGCGCACCACCTGGCGGCGCTGGGGGTGCTGGATATCCTCTCTTCCGATTATTACCCGGCCAGCCTGCTGGACGCGGCGTTTCGCCTCGCGGCGGACGAGCGCAACGCCTACGACCTGCCCCAGGCAGTGCGCATGATCACCCGCAACCCGGCGCGGGCGCTGGATCTGCAGGATCGCGGTACCCTCGCTGAAGGATTGCGGGCGGATCTGGTGCTGGCGCGGCCGCACGGCGAGCACGTTTATGTGCAGAACGTATGGCGCCAGGGCAGGCAGGTGTTCTGATGGCGCGGCTCATCTACCTGATGGGGCCTTCCGGCGCAGGCAAGGACAGCCTGCTGACCGCGCTGCGGGCCGACACCGACCGCGCGCCGATGGTGGCGCACCGTTACATCACCCGGCCGGCGGACGCCGGCTGCGAGAATCATATCGCGCTGAGCGAACCCGAATTTCTGCGCCGCCGCGCCAAGGGGCTGTTCGCGCTCGACTGGCAGGCCCACCAGCAGCGCTACGCGTTCGGGATCGAGGTGGATCTTTGGCTGCTGCAGGGGATCGACGTGGCGGTCAACGGTTCGCGCGCCCACCTGCCGCAGGCGCAGCAGCGCTATGGTGCGCAGCTGCTGCCGGTATGCCTGCAGGTCAACGCCGCGATCCTGCGCCGGCGCCTGCAGGATCGCGGGCGAGAAAGCGCCGAACAGATCGAGCTGCGGCTGGCGCGGGCGGCGGAATATCAGCAGAGTCTGCCCGCCGGCTGCCGAGTGCTGCACAACGATGGCCCACTCGACGACACCCTGGCGGCGCTGCTGGCGCTGCTGCCTACCGCCACTCGACAAGCTCAGGACGCGACGCCATGACCGACTTTGCCCAGCCGAAAATCGGCGACAACGTGACCCTTAACCGCACCCGGCTCGGCCAATATGTGCATCTGGCCGACGATGCGATCCTGGAAGAGGTGGAGATGGGGGACTACTCCTACACCGCCGGGCACAACCAGATCTTTTACGCCACTATCGGCAAGTTCGTCTCCATCGCCTCCTATGCGCGCATCAATCCCGGCAACCACCCGACCTACCAGCGCATCGCACAGCACCACTTTACCTACCGCGCCTCTGAATACGGTCTGGGAGAAGACGACGCGGCGTTCTTCGACTGGCGGCGCGAGCACCACGTCACCGTCGGCCACGACGTGTGGATCGGCCATAACGCCATCCTGATGCCGGGCGTCAGCGTCGGCAACGGCGCGGTGATCGGCAGCGCGGCGGTGGTCACCAAGGACGTGGAGCCCTACAGCATCGTCGCCGGCGTGGCGGCTAAAAAGATCGGCATGCGCTTTGACGACGCGCTGATAGAACGCATCGAACGCAGCCAGTGGTGGCACTGGGATCACGCCACGCTGCAGGCGCGGCTGGCGGATTTTCGCGACATCAACCGCTTTGCCCAGAAGTACCTTTAACGGAGGGGAGCGATGCAACTGACCTTTCTCGGCACCGGCGGCGCACAGCAGGTGCCGGTGTTCGGCTGCGACTGCCTGATCTGCCAACGGGCGCGGCGCGAGCCGGCATTTCGGCGGCGAGCGTGCAGCGCCATGCTTAACTATCAGGGGGAAACGACCTTATTGGATGCGGGATTGCCAGCTTTGGAGCGGCGGTTTTCGGCGGGGCAAATTCAACGTTTTTTACTGACACATTACCACATGGATCACGTTCAGGGGTTATTTCCTTTGCGTTGGGGGTGCGGAAATTCCATTCCGGTGTATGGCCCGCCGGATGAACAGGGCTGCGACGACCTGTTCAAACACCCCGGCATTCTGGCGTTTCAGCCGCCGCTGGCGCCCTTTGCCACCGTCAAGCTGGGCGGCATGCGCATCACCCCGCTGCCGCTGCAACACTCCAAACTGACCCACGGCTATCTGATCCAGGCGGCGGGCGCTTCGCTGGCCTACCTGACCGACACCGTCGGCCTGCCGCCGGCCACCGCCGACTATCTGCAAAACGTGGCGCTGGATCTGCTGGTGCTCGATTGCAGCCTGCCGCCGCAGCCGCAGGCGCCGCGCAACCACAATGACCTGACCCGCGCGCAGGAGACGCAGCGGTTGCTGCAGCCCAAACGCACGCTGCTGACGCACATCAGCCATCATCTCGATCTGTGGCTGCTGGACAACGAACTGCCCGCCGGGCTAGAGCTGGCGTTCGATCACCTCAGCGTCAGCCTCGGTAGCAGTGCAGCCGATCCGACTCCAGCACCCTGACCCCTTCGCCCGGCGTGAACGCCTGCTGCAGCAGCGTTTGCGCCACGTCTTTGGCGGAGACGGCGCGCCATTTGCCGGGCAGCAGCCTGAACAGCGGCAGCGTGAGGCGCTCCATCAGGCGCGGCGCGGGGCGATCCCCCACCAGCATGGAAGGCCGCACCAGCGTCAGGCGCGGCCAGTGCTGTTCGCGCAGCGCCTGCTCCATCTCGCCTTTGGTGCGGTTATACAGGAAGGTGGAATCCGCGTTGGCGCCCAACGCGCTCACCACCAGACAGTGCTGCGCCCCCAAGCGGCGGCCGGTCAGCGCGCTCTCCACCACCAGTTGATAATCGACGTAGCGGAAGGCATCGGCGCTGCCCGCCGCCCGGCGGGTGGTGCCCAGGCAGCAAAACACCAGATCGACCGGCTGCTGCAGGCTACTCAGCAGTTCGAACAGCGCATCGCCGACCGGGTTGGTCAGCTTGCCGTGCGGCGGCAGCGGCGTGCGCGTCGGCGCCACAATGGCCGTTATCTGCGGATCGCTTTGCAACCGCTGTAGCAACTCGCGCCCCACCAGCCCGGTTGCGCCGACTAACAGTGCTCGCGCCATGCAATCTCCCGTTGTAATCAATACGTCGACTTAAAGTATAGACCGCGCCCAATGCAGCTTCTTGCCGAAGCCGAGGGTGTTGTCGGTCATCTTCACCTCGTGCAGATCCAGCCGCCAAACCGAGGCCTTCATCGCCCTGGCGATCGGGAAGCGCTTGCAGTAACGCGCGCGCGCCGCCTCGGCTTCTTCGCCGCTCAGCAGCACCGCCTCGGCGCGGTACTGCACGCCGCGGATCAGCGCGATGCTTTTCGGCTTCGGCGCGATGGTGCCAACCACCCGGCCGTTGTTCAGCATCAGCCCGCCGTGGCGGGTGTGCGGTTCGGTCATCAGCCACAGCGCCATCGTCGTAGCATCGAACACGTAAAAACAGTTGGCGCACCACATGTCGAGGCCGTCGCCGGCGCACAGCGTCAAGACGTGTTGTTTGCCGATGAAATCCGCAATCTGCTGCCGTTGTTCTGGGGTATTCAAGGTTACTCGCCTCCCTGTTCACTCACTTCATCTTACCCTGCGTTGTTGAGGCGAGTCACAAATAACGATAATCATCAAAAACCCAAAGTGAATATAAATACACAATAAATGCATCTTTATTAATTTAAGCCCGAAGCGGGCTTATAACATAAAAAATACAAGACGGATTTATTTGATCGTTATGCAACCGGTTAATCGCGCGATTTTATTTTTCCTATCCTGACGGGATGCAAAATTAGCGCATCGCCCCGGCACCGATTAGCAATTCGTTTACATGCCCGTTGGCCCACCTTAACGCTGTTTATGCAACTCATTGCATAACAGGTGAATAGTTATTTATAAATACCGGCATTTATGTGACTTTCATCACGATTTTTAGCCCACCTTGCGTTAAAATAGCGCCATCTTTTCACTCAGCAAGGTGGATTAGAAAATGGAAAACAATAACCGAAAAATGGCGCATATCAGGCGCACAACCCATATTATGATGATGGCTCATCGCAGCTGCTTTAGCTTCGCATTCTTCAACTACAGATAACCCTCCCCCCTCGCTCTTACGCCGTTGATAAGAGTGTCATTGCGTTTTTATTTATTCTCCGCACGCCGGTGATAATATCGCTTTCTCGCTAACCGGGAAGGACACGCAATTCATTTTTAATTTCGGCCAAGCGCATCCAAGCTAAATAAAACAGCGAACACAGTTAATGCCTTCGGCATCGCTGGGTTCTCGCACACCTTTATTTTCGTGAAGGCGTTAACGGCAAATGGAATTATTTGCCGACGGACTGCCTTTGCCTGAAGAATGAGAAAAATGAAAAAATTAAAAATTGCCGCCAACACCCAAACCCTCGGCTGCTTTGAAACTGAACGCGACATCGTCGATGTGCATCACAGCGATTTTAATGACGTCGCCGCCATCGTGCTGTCGGTAGACGACGTCACGCAAGGCATGGTGGCGCGCATCGAAGAGCACGGCCTGAACATTCCGCTGTTCGTCGCCGTCTGCTGCGAAGAAGAGCTGGATAACGCCATATTGCCGGCGCTGCACGGCGTGTTTGAGCTGTGCGGCAAGAATACCCAGTTCTACGGCAAACAGCTGGAGGCCGCCGCCGCCAAATATGAGAGCGAACTGCTGCCACCGTTCTTCAACACGCTGACGCAGTACGTGGAAATGGGCAACGCCACCTTCGCCTGCCCCGGCCACCAGGGCGGCGAGTTCTTCCGCAAACACCCGGCGGGCCGCCAGTTCTTCGACTTCTACGGCGAAACGCTTTTCCGCTCCGACATGTGCAACGCCGACGTCAAACTGGGCGACCTGTTGATCCACGAAGGCGCGCCTTGCGCCGCGCAGCAGCACGCTGCCAAGGTGTTCAACGCCGACAAGACCTACTTCGTGCTCAACGGCACCTCGGCCTCGAACAAGGTGGCGACCAACGCCCTGCTGACGCGCGGCGATCTGGTGTTGTTCGACCGCAACAACCATAAATCCAACCACCACGGCGCGTTGATCCAGGCCGGTGCCACGCCGGTTTACCTGGAAACCGCCCGCAACCCGTTCGGCTTTATCGGCGGCATCGACGCGCACTGCTTCGACGAACGCTACCTGCGCCAACAGATCCGCGAAGTGGCGCCGGAACGCGCCAACGAAGCCCGCCCGTTCCGCCTGGCGATCATCCAGCTCGGCACCTACGACGGCACCATCTACAACGCCCGCCAGGTGGTCGACAAAATTGGCCACCTGTGCGACTACATCCTGTTCGACTCCGCCTGGGTGGGCTATGAGCAGTTCATTCCGATGATGAAAGACTGCTCGCCGCTGCTGCTGGAACTGAACGAAAACGATCCCGGCATCATCGTCACCCAGTCGGTGCACAAACAGCAGGCCGGCTTCTCGCAAACCTCGCAGATCCACAAAAAAGACAAGCACATCAAGGGCCAGAGCCGCTACTGCAACCACAAGCGCTTCAACAACGCCTTTATGCTACACGCCTCCACCAGCCCGTTCTATCCGCTGTTCGCCGCGCTGGACGTCAATGCCAAGATGCACGAAGGCAAAAGCGGCCAGCGCCTGTGGCAGGAGTGCGTGCGCGTGGGGATCGAAGCGCGCAAAATGCTGCTGGACACCTGCACGATGATCAAACCGTTCGTGCCGGATCAGATCGACGGAAAGCCGTGGCAGGCCTATGACACCGCGACGATGGCCAACGATCTGCGCTTCTTCAACTTCGTGCCCGGCGAAAAATGGCACGCCTTTGAGGGTTATGCCGAATCGCAGTACTTCGTCGATCCGTGCAAACTGCTGCTTACCACGCCGGGCATCGATACCGCCACCGGCAGCTACAGCGAGTTCGGTATCCCGGCGACCATTCTGGCCAACTACCTGCGTGAAAACGGCATCGTGCCGGAAAAATGCGATCTCAACTCGATCCTGTTCCTGCTGACGCCGGCGGAAGACATCGCCAAGATGCAGCATCTGGTGGCCCTGATCGCCCGCTTCGAGAAGCACATCGAGCAGAACTCCCTGCTCAGCGAGGTGCTGCCTGCGGTCTATAAAAACCACCAGCAGCGCTACAAAAACTACACCATCCGCCAGCTGTGCCAGGAAATGCACGACCTTTACGTCAGCTACGACGTTAAAGAGCTGCAAAAAGAGATGTTCCGCAAAAGTTATTTCCCGCGCGTGGTGATGAATCCGCAGGACGCCAATACCGAGTTCGTGCGCGGCAATGTGGAATTGGTCTCGCTGGCTAAAGCCGAGGGCCGCATCGCCGCCGAAGGCGCCCTGCCTTACCCGCCTGGCGTGCTGTGCGTGGTGCCCGGTGAAATTTGGGGCGGCGCCGCGCAGCGTTATTTCCTGGCACTGGAAGAAGGCATCAACTTATTGCCTGGATTCGCTCCGGAATTGCAGGGCGTTTATATCCAACAGGATGAGGATGGCTGGAACCGCGCTTACGGCTACGTCATGAAAAATTAATCACCTTACGGGGCGGCGATTATTTTCGCCGCCCGGATCGCATCCTAAAAGAGAAAATGATCATGAGTAAGTCCAATAATAAAATGGGGGTCGTGCAATTAACGATCCTGACCGCCGTGAATATGATGGGTTCCGGCATAATTATGCTGCCAACCAAGCTGGCCGAAGTGGGCACGATTTCGATCGTTTCCTGGCTGGTGACCGCCGTCGGCTCGATGGCGCTGGCCTACGCGTTCGCCAAATGCGGCATGTTCAGCCGTAAATCCGGCGGCATGGGCGGCTACGCCGAATACGCCTTCGGCAAATCAGGCAACTTTATGGCGAACTACACCTACGGCGTTTCGCTGCTGATCGCCAACATCGCCATCGCCATTTCCGCCGTCGGCTACGGCACCGAGCTGTTTGGCGCTACGCTCAGTCCGCTCGGGATCTGTATCGCCACCATCGGCGTACTGTGGCTTGCGACCGTCGCCAACTTCGGCGGTGCGCGCATCACCGGCAAAATCAGCGGCATCACCGTCTGGGGCGTGATCATCCCGGTGGTGGGCATCTCGGTCATCGGCTGGTACTGGTTCAGCGGCAGCGCCTACGTCGCCGCCTGGAACCCGCATCAGGTGCCGACCTTCGAAGCCATCGGCGCCTCGATCTCGATGACCCTGTGGGCTTTCCTGGGGCTGGAATCCGCCTGCGCCAACACCGACGTGGTGGAAAACCCGGAGCGCAACGTGCCGATCGCCGTACTGGGCGGTACCCTCAGCGCGGCGGTGATCTATATCGTTTCGACCAACGTGATCGCCGGCATCGTGCCGAACATGGATCTGGCCAACTCCACCGCCCCATTCGGGCTGGCGTTCTCCCACATGTTCAACCCGACGGTCGGCAAGATCATCATGGCGCTGATGGTCATGTCCTGCGTCGGCTCGCTGCTCGGCTGGCAGTTCACCATCGCTCAGGTGTTCAAATCCTCCGCCGACAGCGGCTTCTTCCCGAAAATCTTCTCCAAGCTGAGCAAGGCCGACGCGCCGGTTAAAGGCATGCTGACCATCGTCGTCATCCAGAGCGGCCTGTCGCTGATGACTATCAGCCCGTCGCTGAACAAGCAGTTCAACGTGCTGGTGAACCTGGCGGTGGTGACCAACATCATCCCTTACATCCTGTCGATGGCGGCGCTGGTCATTATTCAGAAAGTGGCGAAGGTGCCGGACAACAAGGCGCGCATCGCCAATATCATCGCCGGCATCGGCGCGCTGTACAGCTTCTACGCGCTCTACAGCTCCGGTGAGGAAGCGATGATGTGGGGCGCCATCGCCACCTTCCTCGGCTGGACGCTGTACGGCATCGTCTCACCGCGCTTCGAGCTGGCGGGAAAAAAGGGGTAAAGCGGTAGGGCTCCGGCGGCCAGGGATGGGATTGTGATGGCGAACATGCCATCATACGCCGACCCTGGCCACCGAAACGGCGTACGATGACCGACACTTCCCCCACTCTCTGGCACCTCTACATGCTGCGTTTACCGAGCGGCATGCTGTATACCGGAATCACCACCGACGTGGCGCGCCGCCTGGCGCAGCATCAGGCCGGCAAAGGCGCCAAGGCGCTGCGCGGCAAAGGGGAATTGACGCTGGCGTTTCACTGCCAGGTGGGGGATCGCTCAACGGCGCTGAAGCTGGAATACCGCGTCAAACAGCTGAGCAAAATACAAAAAGAGCGGCTGGTGAGTCACCCGCCGCTGTCGTTGGAGTATCTATTACCCGTCGTCGTTAAAAGCGATTAAACGGCGCCGAAAAAGCCACTTCGCCGCTGACGCCATTCAGGGCGTCTTCCGCCAGCGGGTAGACCTGGAACGCGCTTTCCGTGTCCGGCCAGCGGCAGTGCAGGCCATAGGCGGCGGCCGGTTTAAAGCCGAAGCGGCCGTAGTAGGCCGGCTCGCCCAGCACCACCACCGCGGCGTAGCTGAATTCGTTCAGCGAATCCAAGCCTTCGTACACCAGCTTTTCAGCCAGCCCCTGGCGGCGCAGGCTTTCATCTACCGCCAGCGGCGCCAGCGCCACCCATTGGCGGTCTTCGCCAGCCACGTCTACCGGGCTGAACGCGGCGTAACCCACTACCCCGCCTTCGTCGTCAGTGGCGACCACACCCAGCGTCAGCAGGCCGTCTTCGCGCAGCTGCTGCACCAGATCGGCTTCGTCGTCGCGGCCAAAGGCGCGGCGCAGCAAGGCGTCGATGCCCGCCGCGTCTACCGGGATCTCTACGCGGATCAGCATGATACCGGCACACGGGAAGCCGACGCCGTGCCCTCCTGCAACCCTGCTTCGACAAAATCAGCCAACTGCAACAGCCCCATGCGCAGCGGCGCAGGCATGCTTTCCAGCTCGATGGCGTCCATCAAATTTTTCACATACAGGCCCAATTCGGTATCCCCTTCAATCTGCAGCCGACGCTGAAAGAACAGCGTATCCGGATCTTGCTTGCGCGCCGCGATCAGGATCAGATCGTTGGCATCGCCGCTGAAGCTGACGTCCGCTTCGGCGTGCTGGCTGACCACCAGTTTGTCGTTTTCTACCGTCATAAACCATTGTAGCGCCAGATCGCGAACTTCGATCTTCAACCAGCGCGATTCGAGAAATTCCAGATCGCCATCCGCCAACGCCTGGCGAAACTGCCAGCTCAGCACCTGTTGCAGCAACTGACGCTGCAGAACGAACGGCGTGAATTTCAGCGGGATGCGCAGCAGCGACGGCCCCTGGCGCACAAGGCGTGCTCGTAGTTGTTCCAACACGGTCATCCACTCCTTTCAATACGGACTACCGCTATTTTGCCACACTGGCGCGCGGCTTCAGCGGTCTATATCAACAAATAGTGCATTTCACCGCCATGTTTATCAATACGCCATAAGCTGCCCCAAATCAAAACCTGTGTGCGCCCCTTTGCCTAAAATGGCCTCCCCGATTCGCGTTTGCCGGCGGAACACCGCCGTCGGCAACCTTTAAAGACAGCGTGCGCCCGGCCGGGCGCACGGCTAAGCCAGGATAAATCTATGGAGCTGCTTTGCCCCGCCGGCAACCTGCCGGCCCTGAAGGCCGCAGTGGATAACGGCGCCGACGCCGTTTACATCGGCCTGAAAGACGATACCAACGCGCGCCACTTCGCCGGCCTCAACTTCACCGAGAAAAAGCTGCAGGAAGCGGTCGATTACGTGCATCGTCACGGCCGCAAACTGCATATCGCCATCAACACCTTCGCCCATCCCGACGGCTACGCCCGCTGGCAGCGCGCGGTGGATATGGCGGCCCAACTGGGCGCCGACGCGCTGATTCTGGCGGATCTCGCGATGCTGGAATACGCCGCTCAGCGCTACCCGCAGCTGGAGCGCCACGTTTCTGTGCAGGCCTCCGCCACCAACGAAGAGGCGATCCGTTTCTACCAGCGCAACTTCGAGGTGAGCCGGGTGGTGCTGCCGCGCGTGCTGTCGATGCATCAGGTGAAACAGCTGGCGCGCACCAGCCCGGTACCGCTGGAAGTGTTCGCCTTCGGCAGCCTGTGCATCATGGCCGAGGGGCGTTGCTATCTCTCTTCCTACCTGACCGGCGAGTCGCCGAACACCGTCGGCGCCTGTTCACCGGCGCGGTTCGTACGCTGGCAGCAAACCCCGCAGGGCATGGAGTCGCGTCTGAACGACGTGCTGATCGACCGCTATCAGGATCATGAAAACGCCGGTTACCCGACGCTGTGCAAGGGCCGCTATCTGGTGGACGACGTGCGCTACCACGCGCTGGAAGAGCCCACCAGCCTCAATACGCTGGAGCTGCTGCCGGAGCTGCTGGCCGCCAACATCGCCTCGGTGAAGATCGAAGGCCGCCAGCGCAGTCCGGCTTACGTCAGCCAGGTGGCGCGCGTCTGGCGCCAGGCGATCGACCGTTGCCAGGCCGATCCGGCCGCCTACCGTGCCGACGCCGCCTGGATGGAGACGCTGGGCGCGATGTCCGAAGGCACCCAGACCACGCTGGGCGCCTATCACCGCAAATGGCAGTAGCCGGAGGAAATATGAAATACGCACTGGGGCCGGTACTCTACTACTGGCCGAAAAACGACATCGCAACGTTCTATCAACAGGCGGCGGACAGCAGCGCCGACATCATTTATCTCGGCGAGAGCGTCTGCGCCAAGCGCCGCGAGATGAAGGTCGGCGATTGGCTGGCGCTGGCGCGCGAAATCGCCCGCAGCGGCAAGCAGGTGGTGATCTCCACGTTGGCGCTGCTGCAGGCGCCGTCCGAGCTGAATGAGCTGAAACGCTATGTGGAGAACGGCGAGTTCCTGTTTGAAGCCAACGATCTGGGCGCGGTGAACATGGCGGCGGAACGCGGTCTGCCGTTCGTCGCAGGCCATGCGCTGAACTGCTACAACGCCTATACCCTGCGCCTGCTGCGCCGCCAGGGCATGATGCGCTGGTGCATGCCGGTCGAGCTGTCGCGCGACTGGCTGGCCCACCTGCTGACGCAGTGCGAAGAGCTGGGCTTCCGCCACGATTTCGAGGTGGAGGTGCTGAGCTACGGCCACCTGCCGCTGGCCTATTCGGCGCGCTGCTTCACCGCCCGCTCGGAAAACCGCGGCAAGGACGAGTGCGAAACCTGCTGCATCAAGTATCCGCAGGGCCGCATGATGCGTTCGCAGGAACAGCAGCAGGTGTTCGTGCTCAACGGCATCCAGACCATGAGCGGCTACTGCTACAACCTCGGTAACGAGCTGCCGAGCATGCAGGGGCTGGTAGACATCGTGCGGTTATCACCGCAGGGCGCCGAGACGCTGGCGCAAATCGACGCCTTCCGCGCCAACGAACGCGGCGAGCAGCCGCTGGCCTTGACCAATCACGCCGACTGCAACGGCTACTGGCGCCGCGTGGCGGGGTTGGCGTTGGTGGGGTGATCCTCGCTCCCCTCCTTACGGAGGGGAGTTTTTAATCAACTCGCCCGCCGCTTCCTGAACATCCCGCGCAGCGCCACGCTGTTGCGCAAGAAGCCGACGCCGAAGCCCAGCAGGGTGTAGACCACGCCGAGCACCAGCATCATCATCACGTCGCCCCACACTTCGTTCAGCGACAGCCCCATCTGGTTGACGCCGGCGATCGCCTTGGTGCCCCAGGTGGAGGGAATGCTGTACGAGATGGCGCGCACCCAGGCCGGCATCGACTGCAGCGGCCAGATGGTGCCGGACAGGTAGAAGATCGGCGTGGTGATGAATGCCAACGTCAGGTAGATCATCTCGACGCTGCGCAGGCACTCGGTCACCAGCTTGCCCAGCCCCAGTACCGCCAGCAGGAACGGGAAAGTCAGCAGCAGCAGTTCGGCGATGTTCGCTGTCTGCCTATAGCCCAATACCCACGGCCACAGCACGAACAGCACGATCGACAGGAACAGCCAGATCGGCAGCAGCGCCGTCAGCCCGCCGAGGTGCGCCGCCAGCGGCGCTTTACCGCCGGGCATACTCTTCATGGCGATATTGACGCGGATACAGGCGATCAGCAGCGAGTGCTGCAACAGCATCACCAGCAGGCCGGGGAAGATGATCGCCGCGAAGCTGATGCCGGGGTTAAACACGTCCAGCGTTTGCCCCAGTATCGGCGTCAGCAGTATCTGCGCCTGCCGTTCGCTGAAGCCGCTGCGCAGCAGCAGCCCGTTGTTGTACTCCGTCAGCAGCTGCTGATAGGCCGCCACTACGTCCTGTTGGATCTGGCCGTTGGCCAGGCGGTTGGTGGCGTCGCCGTATACCGGCACCACGATGTTTTGCCCGCTGAGGATCTTCTTCTCCAGATCCACCGGCATGATGATCACCGCAAACAGCTTGCGCCAGCTGAGATCGCGCTGCGCCTGTTCCAGGCTGTCGTAGGTTTCAATCGCGATCTTGGAGGTGGCGTCCAGCTGGCGGATCAGCTGGCGGCTGGCGGTGCTGTGATCCTGATCGACCACCCCCACCGGCAGATCCCATACCGTGCGGTTGGCGTACACCATGCTCATGATGCACAGCGACAGGATCAGCATCAGCCATACCGGCCGCTCGAGCATGCCGAGCAGCACTTTAACGAAGGTTTGCCAATAGAGCTTCATCCGGCATTCCCCTCCTTTTCCAGCCGCACCGGCAGGCGATTACGCACCAGCAGCGCGGCCACCAGCGGGTAGACCGCCAGCAGCGCACACACGCTGAAGATGGCACTGGCGTGCACCTGCCGCAGGAACACGTCGAACATCGCGTACAGCGCGTGGGTCAGCGGTTCGATGTTGGAAATGATGCGCGCCGGCAGCGGCATCGACAGCTCTGGCACCGCCATGCCGGAGAAGGTCATCGCGATACTGACCAAAATACCAATCAGGCTGTAAGCGGTGATGGTGCTGCCGGTAAAGGTGTACAGCAGCAGGCCGATGCTCTGCGCCGCCATCACGTAAAACAGGCCTATCATCAACATAAACAGCGGGTTGCCGCTGACGCGGGCGTCAAAAATGCCCACCAGCGCTGCGATCTCCACCATCAGCAGGGTGGTGAAACACAGCGTGTAGGGCGCCAGCTTGCCGAGCAGCGCCAGGCTGAACGGCTTGGCCTGCAGCAGCGATTTGCTGCGCGCCAACACGTAGATCATGCAGGTCACCACGAACAGCTGCAGCAGGTGAATGGTGGCGGCGAACTGCTGGTAATAGATATAGCTGCCGCTGGCGTTGAACAGGCTGCCGTAAGAGAGCGTCACATCCGCCAGCGGCGGCAGCGATTTGCCCATCTCGGTGGCGATGATGCTGCGGGTGCTGGCGTTGATTTCATTCATCAGGCCGCCGAAGTCCTGGGTGGAGTACAGCCCGGCGCCGTAGAACAGCGCGTTGTAGTACATCACCACGCTCGGCTGCTTGCCCGACAGCACGTTGGCCTCAAAGTCCGGCGGGATGTACAGCAGCGCATAATCCTGCGCGCTGCGCAGGCGGTTCAGCGATTCCGGCAGCCCGCCGCCATAAGCCTCGACGTGGGCGTGCGACCCGGCGTCCAACCGCCGCGTCAGCGACTTGGACAGCGGGCTGTGATCGCTGTCCACCACCGAGACCGGCAGATCGAGCAGCGTACCTTCGGAGAAGTTGCTACTGATCAGCCCAAACAGGATCAGCGGAAAGATCCAGCTCAGCCAGTGCACCACCGGGCTGCGAAAGGCGACGCGACACTCTTTGTCGAACGCGTGACTGAAGCAGCGCCAACCGGCCCTTACTCTTTCCATTGCCATAAGGTGCTCATCCCCGGACGCAGGCCGTCCACCGGCTGTGACGGATACAGGCGCACTTCGAAGGTTTTCAGGTCGAAGTCGCCGGTGGCGCGGGTGGCGCGTTTGGTGGCGTAATCCCCCAGCGGCGCGATGTAGCGCACCTCGGTGTCGATCATTTTGTCCTTCAGCGCCGGCACCCGCAGCTTGACCTTGTCGCCTTTGCGCACGTGGGCCAGGATGTCTTCGCGCAGGTTAAACACGAAGTAGGCGTCCGGCACCCGGATCAGCGTCACCAGCGGGCTGCCGGCGTTCAGCAGCTCGCCCACTTCGGCCGGAATCGGCCCCACTTCGCCATCCACCGGCGCTTTCACCTGCAGATCGTCGCTCTGCGCCTGGATCTGCAGCAGGTTCTCTTCCGCCGCCCGCAGCGCCGCCGCGTATTGTTGCCGTTGCTCGACGCGGTCGCCGTTGATGCCTTCATCCAGGTTGGCCTTGGCCGCCTGCACCTGCTGGAAGGCGGTGTCGCGTGCCCGGCGCGAAGCGTCCAGCTCGGACTTCGAGATATAGCCTTTGCCTGCCACGCTCAGGTTGCGGTTGTAATCGTTTTGCGCGTTGCGGTACTGCGCCTCGGCCTGCGCCAGATTAGCGCGCAGGTTGCGGATGCTTTCTTCACGGGTACCGTGCAGCGACAGTTCGAGCTGCGCCTTGGCCTCGTCGCGCGTCGCCTGCGCGGAGCGCAACTGCGCCATCAGTTCGGGGCTGTCGAGCTGGATAATCAGCTGGCCGCTTTTCACGTCGTCGCCACGTTCGATCAGGCGTTCAACCACCCGGCCTTTCGCTTTGGAAGCGACGATCACTTCGGGGGCATCCACTTCACCCTGCAATAACAGATCCTGATTGTGCGCGCGGAACAGGATCGCCAATGCGATCGCCACCATCATCAGCAACAGGGTAAACAACGTCTTTTTTTTCATTATATCGGCTCCCGGAACGGTAAGCGGCGGGCGGGGATCATCATTTCCATGTCTCAAATTGCTCCAAAAAACACCATTGCACTCATGAGGATATCACAAGCACATATCTCCTCTTTTATAACTATAAATTGGATTATGCTTTTAACACTAAAAAGCATCATTTTCGGCTTTTTGGTATGCAGATTCCTGCAATCGCCCTTTAAGCGATCCACTCTTTGATGGACGATGTCATGACTGAAAACACTGCCGTACCGCTGTCGGTACTGGATTTATCGCCAATCCCGCAAGGGGCCAAAGCGCGCGACGCTTTCCACTGTTCGCTGGATTTGGCGCAGCATGCCGAACGCTGGGGCTACCAGCGTTACTGGCTGGCCGAGCACCACAACATGACCGGCATCGGCAGCGCCGCCACCTCGGTGCTGCTGGGCTATTTGGCCGCCGGCACCCAGAGCATTCGCCTCGGCTCCGGCGGCGTGATGTTGCCGAACCATGCGCCGCTGGTGATCGCCGAGCAGTTCGGCACGCTGGAATCGCTCTATCCCGGCCGCATCGATCTGGGGCTGGGCCGCGCGCCCGGCACCGATCAGCGCACCATGATGGCGTTGCGCCGCCACCTGTCCGGCGATGTGGATACCTTCCCGCGCGACGTGCAGGAGCTGCAAAACTATTTCTGCGACGCGCAGCCCGGCCAACCGGTGCAGGCGGTGCCCGGCCAAGGGCTGCACGTGCCGCTCTGGCTGCTCGGCTCCAGCCTCTACAGCGCTCAGTTGGCGGCGCAGCTCGGCCTGCCGTTCGCCTTCGCTTCACACTTCGCCCCGGATATGCTGTTCCAGGCGCTGCAGCTGTACCGCGAGAACTTCAAACCGTCCAAACAGCTGGCGCTGCCGCACGCCATGGTGTGCGTCAACGTGATCGCCGCCGACAGCGATAACGATGCGCGCTTCCTGTTCAGCTCGATGCAGCAACAGTTCATCAATCTGCGCCGCGGTTCGCCTGGCCCGCTGCCGCCGCCGGTGGAGAACATCCACGCGCTGTGGACCGCCGGTGAGCAATACGGCGTCGAGCAGGCGCTGCGGATGTCGATCGTCGGCGATGAAAAAACCGTGCGCCACGGGCTGCAAACGCTGCGGCGTGAAACCGATGCCGACGAGATCATGGTCAACGGCCAGATCTTCGATCATCAGGCGCGGCTGCGTTCGTTCGAGATTGTCGCCGGAGTGAAAGGCGACGTCGTGAAGGGATAAAACGCGAAAAGGCGGTGGGAACCCCACCGCCTCGGCGTTAACGCTGGATCAGATAGCGGATGGTCGGCCCATCCTGTTGGATATCCAGCACCTTGTAGCCATGGTTGCGCGCGTCGAGCGGAATGTTGTTGATCGACTGTGGGCAATCGCTGATCACCTCCAGAATTTCCCCCGGCTTCAGCTGCGGCATCGCCTCCAGCGTCGCCACCGCCGGGTACGGGCAAGGCTCGCCCAGCATGTCCAGCCGGTAGTCCGGCACTATCGCGGTCTCTTTCATGGCATGCTCCTCAAATTCACCACCTGCGCCTCAGGCCGGGCGCGGAAAAAGCGTTTCTCCCACCACAGCATGGCGGCAAAGGCCAGCGCCAGCAGCAGGTAGGTCACCAGCAGGCCACCGATCGGGCCGAAGGTGTCGAGCAGGTTGATCTTGTCGTAGTCAGTCGCCAGCGCCGGCGCCAGATCGTCCCAGTAATAGGCCAACAGCGTGGCGCCGATGATGTTGCCCAGCCCAACCCACCAGTAGTGCACCTGCCCTTCCACCGCGCGGTACATCCAGCCGGTCTCGCAACCGCCGGCCAGCACGATGCCGAAGCCGAACAGCAAGCCGCCCAGCACCGCATTCGGGCCGGCCCACATGATCTTCGGCGCCACGCCGAGCTGCACATAGCTGAAAATACCGATGGCACTCACCGCCATGCCGATGATGATGGCTTTCGCCATGTGGGTGCGGCCGGTGATCCACAGATCGCGGAACGCCGAGGTAAAGCAGATTTGTGCGCGCTCGATCAGCAGACCGAAGCCGATGCCGAACAGCATGGCGATGCCAAGCTTCGGCGCATCGAACAGCGTCCACAGCGACCAGGCCACCGCCAGGCCGAAGACCGCCATGCCCAACCGGAAGCGGCGGCGCGCCTGCTCAGGGTTCTGCGTCAGCGGCGCGGCAGCCTTCACCTTTTGTAATTTGACCGGGATGCGGAACATCGGCAGCAGCGTGAATTTGGCGCCGAAGTACGAACCCGCGGCGGTCGCCAGCGCGAAGAACCAGGCGTGCAGCGAAAACTGCGGAATGCCGGTGAAGAACGCCGCCAGGTTGCAGCCCATCGCCAGGCGCGCACCGAAGCCGGCGATGATGCCGCCCAGCAGCGCCTGCACGATGCGAATGCGGTGCTGCGGCTGGCGCAGCTTGATGTTGTTGGCCCACAGCGCGGCGGCGATGCAGCCGGCAAACATGCCGATGATCATGCGCCCGTCGATGCGCTCCAGCGGCGTGCCCTGCAGGCCGATAACCTTGAAATAGCCCCACTGCTCGGGGTGCAGGCCGAACCACTGCAGCACATGGCCGCCCCAGCGGGTGAACTCACCGGTCACCGCCCAGAAGGTGCCGGTCATGCCGAAGTAGTAGGTAGAAAGGATCCCGGCGGCGACCACCGCCGGCAGCGGCGCCCAAAAGCGCACCAGGTATTGAGATTTGAACTGCTGCCAACTCATGGCATCTCCCGTGCATATCATCCGTAAGAAAAAACCTTATGAATGATACGCCATTCAGGGACGTTTGACGGCAACTTTCAGGCATAAAAAAACCAGCCCGCAGGCTGGTTTTTCAGAGCGCTTCACCGCGAACGGCAAATCAGCGATTACGCGTCGCCGAAACGACGACGTGGTGCTGCCGGTGCGCCGTCATCACGACGTGGGGCCGGTTTGCCGTCGCGGTTGTAGTTACCGCCACGACGCTCGCCGCCGTTGCCGCCTTCACGACGTTCGCCGAAGGAACGACGTGGGCCGCCTTCGCGACGTTCGCCGTTGAACGGACGACCGTTGCCACGACGCTCGCCGCCGTTGCCACCGTCACGACGCTCGCGACGTTCGAACGGCTGCGCATCGCCCAGCAGTTGCATGTTCATCGGCTTGTTCAGGATGCGGGTGCGAGTGAAGTGATTCAGGATCTCGCCCGGCATGCCTTTTGGCAGCTCGATGGTGGAGTGGGACGCGAACAGCTTGATGTTACCGATGTAACGGCTGCTGATGTCGCCTTCGTTAGCGATAGCGCCAACGATGTGACGCACTTCTACGCCATCGTCACGGCCCACTTCGATGCGGTACAGCTGCATTTCGCCAACGTCACGACGTTCGCGACGCGGACGATCGCCGTCACGGCTATCGCGGCTGTCGCGACGGTCGCCACGACGATCGTCACGGTCGTTGAACTCGCGGCGCTGACGCGGCTTGAAGACCGGATCCGGCGGCAGGATCAGCGGACGTTCGCCCTGTGCCATTTTCAGCAGCGCTGCAGCCAGGGTTTCCATATCCAGCTCTTCTTCCGGCTGCAGTTTGGTCAGCAGTGCGCGGTACAGATCCAGATCGCTGCTTTCCAGCTGCTGCTGAACTTTTGCGGCAAACTTGGCCAGACGACGCTCGCCCAGCAGTTCTGCGTTCGGCAGTTCCACTTCAGGGATGGTCAGCTTCATGGTGCGTTCAATGTTGCGCAGCAGGCGGCGTTCGCGGTTTTCCACGAACAGCAGCGCGCGGCCGGCGCGGCCCGCACGACCGGTACGGCCGATACGGTGAACGTAAGACTCGGAGTCCATCGGGATGTCGTAGTTGACAACCAGGCTGATGCGCTCAACGTCCAGGCCACGGGCCGCAACGTCGGTGGCGATCAGGATATCCAGACGACCGTCTTTCAGGCGCTCCAGGGTCTGCTCACGCAACGCCTGGTTCATGTCGCCGTTCAGCGCGGCGCTGCTGTAACCGCTGCGCTCCAGCGCTTCGGCCACTTCCAGGGTCGCGTTCTTGGTACGCACGAAGATGATCGCCGCGTCAAAGTCTTCCGCTTCCAGGAAACGCACCAGCGCTTCGTTTTTACGCATGCCGTACACCGACCAGTAGCTCTGGCTGATGTCCGGACGGGTGGTCACGCTGGATTGGATGCGCACTTCCTGCGGCTCTTTCATGAAGCGGCGGGTGATGCGACGGATCGCTTCCGGCATGGTGGCGGAGAACAGCGCGGTCTGATGTTCAGCCGGGATCTCAGCCATGATGGTTTCTACGTCTTCGATAAAGCCCATGCGCAGCATTTCGTCGGCTTCATCCAACACCAGACCGCTCAGGTTAGAGAGGTTCAGGGTGCCGCGCTTCAGGTGGTCCAGCAGGCGGCCTGGGGTACCCACAACGATTTGCGGGCCCTGGCGCAGAGCGCGCAGCTGCACGTCGTAACGCTGGCCGCCGTACAGGGCTACCACGTTGACGCCGTTCATGTGTTTGGAGAAATCGGTCATCGCTTCAGCAACCTGAACCGCCAGTTCGCGGGTCGGTGCCAGCACCAGGATCTGAGGTGCTTTCAGGTCTGCCTGCAGGTTGTGCAGCAGCGGCAGCGAGAACGCTGCAGTTTTACCACTACCGGTCTGTGCCATACCCAGCACGTCGCGGCCGTTCAACAGGTGAGGAATACACTCAGCCTGGATCGGAGATGGTTTTTCATAGCCCAGATCGTTCAGGGCGGAAATGATTGGAGCAGACAGCCCCAGATCAGCAAAAGAGGTTTCAAACTCAGTCGTCATGTACACGTGCCTCATTAATAATGGCAGCCAGTCTACATAACTCGTCGAGAAAATTTTCAGTCATTTTCATTGAAAAGTGTGAACCGGCTCAAATTAGATTATAAAACGAACAAAAAAGCCCTCGCCCGTGAAGGCGATAACTTTGGTGTAAAACCAATGTTCATCAGGCTGATTACCCTTCATCTTTCAAGCTGCCGCTGCGTTGGCTGCTCTCCCTCACCCTCGTCACTTAGTGAACTAAGCTCCCAGGGATTCGTTCGATTGCCGCCTTGCCGCAACTTAAAATCTATTGGGTAGAGGTGTTCGTCAGCTATTGCTGGTCCGATTCCGATAGGTCGTCTTGCTCTTGGCCCAAAAGCGCCAATTCCAACAATGCATAGCGGTGCTCAACGAAGTTGTGAACGTTGTTAGACACCGTCAGTTTGAACAGCGCCGAAGCGGTGTCCTTGTCCCCCAGACTCAGGTAGTGTTTACCCAAATAGAAGTCAGTTTCACTGAGATGCTCAGCGAGCGAAGTGTTATCCGTTGCATCTGCCTTGAGGCGTTCCATCAGCGTTTTTTCGCTGATCTTGCCCAGGTAGAATTCGACAATATTCCATCCCCATTGCCCTCTGTCCGCTTTGTCATAGCGCTGCTGAAGCGCTACCTCGGCCTTCTTGGGATCGATTTCTCGCTCCACCAGATACAGCCATAACGAACGGAAGGGATCGTTTGGGTCGTCTTGATAAAACGCCTGCAGATCATCCTGCGCCAACGGGAAGCGGCCGCCATAATACAGTGCGATGCCCCGGTTTAAACGCGCGTAATTGTAAGTTGGATCAAGCTCTAGTACAGAATCAAACGCTTCATAGGCAGCATCAAAATTGCCTGCCTGCGTTAAGTAAATGCCCAGGTAGTTGAAAACTTCCGGCATGTCGGGACGTATCGCCAGCGCCTGCGAGAAATCATTGCGCGCTAATGCACGTAACCCGAGGCTATCATACAGCACACCGCGCTCATATAAAAGCTGTGCGCGTTCGTCGTCCGTCAGTGCCCGGCTGGCAAGAATTTGTTCCATGCGCGCCAGGATCACTTCCTGCTGCAACGTTGGCTGCAACGGGATTGCCAAAACTTCGTCTTTACGCCAATCATGGTTGCTGCATCCTGCCAGCATGAGTGCTGTCGCAACGTAACACCAGCGCAAGAAAGGCTTCATTTCCCACTCCCGAAGACAAACATTGGATGAACGTCCTGTCCTCCGTTTGCTAATACGCGGGCATCCTACCCGCGCGATACGAACAGCTCCCAACCCCATGGCGGGGAGCTGTAAAACTATCTATACAGTTATTCTGCTTCAGGCGCAGGTGAACCCGCTTCCGGCGCCATCGCTTCTTTGATGCTCAGACGCACGCGGCCCTGACGGTCAACTTCCAGTACCTTAACCGGCACTTCCTGACCCATCTGCAGATAGTCGGTCACTTTCTCGACGCGCTTGTCGGCGATCTGAGAAATGTGTACCAGACCTTCTTTACCACCGCCGATGGCGACGAACGCGCCGAAATCAACGATACGGGTCACTTTACCCTGGTAGATACGGCCCACTTCGATCTCTGCCGTGATCTCTTCGATACGACGGATAGCGAATTTCGCCTTCTCACCGTCGGTCGCAGCGATTTTAACTGTACCATCATCTTCGATTTCGATGGTAGTGCCAGTCTCTTCGGTCAGCGCGCGGATAACGGAACCGCCCTTACCGATCACGTCTTTAATCTTATCCGGGTTGATGCGGATAGTATGAATACGCGGTGCGAATTCGGAGATATCGCCGCGCGGGGTGCTGATAGCCTGTTCCATCACGCCCAGGATGTGCAGACGCGCGCCCTTGGCCTGGTTCAGAGCCACCTGCATGATTTCGCGGGTGATGCCTTCGATTTTGATGTCCATCTGCAGCGCGGTGATACCGTCGCGGCTACCGGCCACTTTGAAGTCCATGTCGCCCAGGTGATCTTCGTCACCCAGAATGTCAGACAGAACGACAAAGTTATCGGCTTCTTTCACCAGGCCCATCGCGATACCCGCAACGGCGGCTTTGATTGGCACACCGGCGTCCATCAGCGCCAGAGATGCGCCGCACACGGAGGCCATCGAAGAAGAACCGTTGGATTCGGTGATTTCAGAAACCACACGCACCGTGTACGGGAAATCTTCCGGTTTAGGCATCATAGCCAATACGCCGCGTTTTGCCAGGCGACCGTGACCGATTTCACGACGCTTAGGTGAACCGACCATGCCGGTTTCGCCCACGGAGTATGGAGGGAAGTTGTAGTGGAACAGGAAGCTGTCGGTCTTCTCGCCCATCAGCTCGTCCAGGTTCTGCGCATCGCGCGCGGTGCCCAGGGTCGCGGTAACCAGCGCCTGAGTTTCACCACGGGTGAACAGCGCGGAACCGTGGGTACGCGGCAGTACGCCGGTGCGCACGTCCAGGCCACGGATCATGTCTTTTTCACGGCCGTCGATACGCGGCTCGCCACGCAGTACGCGGCTGCGCACGACGTTTTTCTCAACGTTGCCCAGGATGTCTTGAATTTCAGAGGCATCCAGAGTCTCGTCCTGCGCCAGCAGGGTTTCAACAACGCTGTCTTTGATCGCGTCTACCTGAGCGTAACGCTCTTGTTTCTCGGTGATGTGGTAAGCGTCGCCCAGGCGAGCTTCGGCCAGTTCAGCCACGCGCGCGTGCAGCGCTTCGTTGACCGCAGGCGCCTGCCAATCCCACTTCGGTTTGCCGGCTTCAGCAACCAGCGCATTGATGTTTTCGATAACCACTTGCTGCTGGTCGTGGCCGAATACCACGGCGCCCAGCATCTGGTCTTCGCTCAGCACGTCCGCTTCGGATTCAACCATCAGCACCGCACCCGCGGTACCGGCAACCACCAGATCCAGACGGCTTTCTTTCAGTTCGTCAGTCGTCGGGTTCAGCACGTACTGGTCGTTGATGTAACCTACGCGCGCTGCGCCGATTGGGCCGTTGAACGGAATACCGGACAGGCTCAGGGCTGCGGAAGCGCCGATCATCGCAACGATGTCCGGGTTCACCTGCGGGTTAACGGAAACCACGGTCGCGATCACCTGAACTTCGTTCAGGAAGCTGTCCGGGAACAGTGGACGGATCGGACGGTCGATCAGACGGGAAGTCAGCGTCTCGCCTTCGCTCGGACGGCCTTCGCGACGGAAGAAGCTGCCCGGGATACGGCCGGCGGCGTAGGTACGCTCTTGGTAGTTAACGGTCAGCGGGAAGAAACTCTGGCCCGGCTTGGCTTTTTTCTGGCCAACGACGGTAACGAATACGGCGGTGTCATCCATGCTCACCATAACGGCGGCGGTGGCCTGACGCGCCATCATACCGGTTTCGATGGTGACGGTATGCTGGCCATACTGGAATTTGCGAATGATCGGTGTCAGCAAAATTATATCCTTGATTAGCGGCGCGCAATCGCATTGACGACTCGACACGCCTGTGACTCGATTTGCCTTCTCACTACATCCTCGCGACTAATGACAATCCTTATCTCAGGCGGGAGATAAAGCCTCTCATTAGCCGCGCGAACCTCTGTAACGGAAGAACCTGTTTGGAAACATCAGTAATACATTAACCTGATTTGCTTATGCTTCCTAGAAGAAAGGGGCCAAAATAGGCCCCTTTCCACTGAAACTTGCTAGATTAGCGACGCAGACCCAGACGCTCGATCAGGCTGGTGTAACGTGCTACATCTTTACGCTTCAGGTAGTCCAGCAGCTTACGACGCTGAGAAACCATACGCAGCAGACCACGACGGCTGTGGTGATCTTTTTTGTGCTCAGAGAAGTGGCCTTGCAGATGGTTGATCTGCGCAGTCAGCAGGGCAACCTGAACTTCGGTAGAACCGCTGTCGTTAGTACCACGACCGAAATCAGCTACGATTTGAGCTTTAGCTTCAACACTTAGAGACATTGTAATACTCCAGATTATAGATAATAAAAACAGGCGCCGATCTCTAATTCAGCAACCCAATGCATAAGCTGCGCCATTCTACTCTTAGCGCAGTGCGATCGCAAGGCGACGCAGTGCCCCGCCGTCAGTCGAAATGCTCGACCACCAGGCGGCGCGGCGCCACGCGACCATCTTCGGCGATGTCGCCAACGCCGATGAATTTTCGCTCTTCACCCTCGGTGATGCGCACCATGCCGGAAGCCGGCGCGCCGGCCACTTGCACCGGTTGCCCCTGCTTGACGTAGCCCGCCACCACCGGCAGCAAATTCACTTCCGGATAGTTCTCAACCGGGCTGTCCATCGGCATCAGCAGCGGATCGAGCAGCTCGCCGGGGGCGATCGCTTGTTCCTGCGCCTGCGCCAGCAAGGCGTTCAGCTGTTCCAGCGTCACCATGCGCGCGATCGGATAGGTCGCCACCTGCAGGCGGCGCAGATAGATCACGTGCGCGCCGCAGCCCAGCAGCTCGCCGAGATCGTCGGTGATGGTGCGGATGTAGGTGCCTTTCGAGCAGTGGATCTCCAGCTCCAGCTCATCCCCTTCCCAGCGGATAAACTGCAGCTCGTACACCGTGATGCTGCGCGCTTCGCGCGGCACTTCAATCCCCTGGCGCGCATACTCGTAGAGTTTCTTGCCCTGGTATTTCAGCGCCGAATACATCGACGGCACCTGCTGGATATCACCGCGGAAAGTGTCCAGCGCCGCGTCGAGCTGCGCCTGGGTGAAGTTCACCGGGCGCTCCTGCACGATCTGACCGTCGGCGTCGGAGGTATCGGTACGCTGCCCCAGCTTGGCGATCACCCGATAGCGTTTATCGGAATCGAGCAGGTACTGCGAAAATTTGGTCGCTTCGCCCAGGCAGATAGGCAGCATGCCGGTCGCCAACGGATCGAGCGCGCCGGTATGGCCCGCCCGGTTCGCGTTGTACAGGCGTTTTACTTTTTGCAGCGCATCGTTGGACGACAAGCCCTGCGGCTTGTCCAGCAACAGCACGCCGTGGATATCACGGCCGCGGCGACGAGGGCGACTCATTAATCCTCCTTGTCATCGCCTGAGGCGGAACGACGCTCGGCGTCGTTCTTCACCACGTTGGTCACCAGGTTGGACATGCGCATGCCTTCCACCAGGGAGTTGTCGTAGGCGAAGGTCAGCTCCGGCACCACGCGCAGGCGCATCGCTTTGCCCAGCAGGGTGCGGATGTAGCCGGAAGCGTCCTGCAACGCTTTAATGCCGTTGGTGACCAGATCCGGATCGTGGTTCTCGGTCAGCACGTTCAGGAAGGTGACGTAAACCTTGGCATACGCCAGGTCACGGGACACTTCCACACCGGAAACGGTCGCCATGCCGACGCGCGGATCTTTCACTTCACGCTGCAGAATGATCGCAATCTCTTTCTGCATCTCTTGCGCCACGCGTTGACCGCGGCTGAATTCTTTTGCCATTTTGGATTCTCCAGACAAATCGGGGGGCACAAAGGCCCCCCGTAAACAGATATAAGCAGATGTGCAATCGTTAAGCGATGGTGCGTTGGATCTCAATGATTTCGAACACTTCGATCATGTCGCCGACGCGCACGTCGTTATAGTTCTTAACGCCGATACCACATTCCATGCCGTTACGGACTTCGTTAACGTCATCTTTGAAGCGACGCAGGGATTCCAGCTCGCCTTCATAGATAACCACGTTGTCGCGCAGTACGCGGATTGGGTTGTGACGCTTGATGGTCCCTTCGGTAACCATACAGCCGGCGATAGCGCCGAACTTAGGCGATTTGAACACGTCACGCACTTCGGCCAGGCCGATGATCTGCTGCTTGTATTCCGGCGCCAGCATACCGCTCATCGCCTGCTTCACTTCGTCGATCAGGTTATAGATCACGGAGTAGTAACGCAGATCCAGGCTTTCCGCTTCGATCACGCGGCGCGCAGAAGCGTCGGCACGCACGTTGAAGCCCAGGATGATGGCGTTGGAAGCCGCAGCCAGCGTCGCGTCGGTTTCGGTGATCCCACCTACGCCGGAGCCGACAATCTTCACCTTCACTTCGTCGGTGGAGAGTTTCAGCAGCGAGTCGCTAATCGCTTCGCAAGAACCCTGTACGTCGGACTTCAGTACGATGTTCAGCTCGGACACTTCGCCGTCGGTCATGTTGGCGAACATGTTTTCCAGCTTGGACTTCTGCTGACGCGCCAGTTTGACTTCGCGGAATTTGCCCTGACGGTACAGCGCCACTTCACGCGCTTTCTTCTCGTCACGCACCACGGTCGCTTCGTCACCCGCTGCAGGCACGCTGGACAGACCCAGGATTTCCACAGGGATAGACGGACCGGCGGAGGTCACTTCACGGCCCAGCTCGTCGCGCATCGCACGCACACGGCCGTATTCGAAGCCGCACAGGACGATGTCGCCCTTGTTCAGCGTACCTTCCTGAACCAGCACGGTGGCAACCGGGCCACGGCCTTTATCCAGGAAGGACTCGATCACCACGCCGCTCGCCATGCCGCTGCGAACCGCTTTCAGTTCCAGTACTTCGGCCTGCAGCAGGATAGCCTGCAGCAGCTCGTCGATACCGGTACCGGCTTTTGCGGACACATGGACGAACTGCGCTTCGCCGCCCCACTCTTCCGGCATAACGCCATACTGAGACAGCTCCTGCTTAACGCGGTCCGGATCGGCTTCCGGCTTGTCGATTTTGTTCACCGCAACCACCAACGGCACCTGCGCCGCTTTCGCGTGCTGGATAGCTTCGATGGTCTGTGGCATCACGCCGTCGTCGGCTGCCACCACCAGAACCACGATGTCAGTCGCCTGAGCACCGCGAGCACGCATCGAGGTAAACGCGGCGTGGCCTGGGGTATCCAGGAAAGTGATCATGCCGTTCTCGGTTTCTACGTGGTAGGCACCGATGTGCTGGGTAATGCCGCCGGCTTCGCCCGCCGCCACTTTGGTGGAGCGGATGTAGTCCAGCAGAGAGGTTTTACCGTGGTCAACGTGACCCATGATGGTCACGACCGGCGCACGCGGCTCGGCCGCAGCGCCCGTATCACGGTCGCTCATCAGCGCTTCTTCCAGCTCGTTTTCACGACGCAGGATAACTTTGTGGCCCATCTCTTCGGCAACCAGCTGTGCGGTTTCCTGGTCGATAACCTGGTTGATGGTGGCCATGGCGCCCAGCTTCATCATCACTTTGATGACCTGAGAACCTTTTACCGCCATCTTGTTGGCCAGCTCGGCCACGGTGATGGTTTCGCCGATCACTACGTCACGGTTAACCACCTGCGCCGGCTTGTTGAAGCCCTGCTGCAGAGCGCTAGGCTTGCGTTTGCCTTTACCGCCACGGGTAACGGCACGCGCTTCTTCGCGGTCCGCTTTGGACTCGGACAGCTTGTTGCCTTTCTTCTGCTTGGTGGCTTTGCCGCCGCGGGTGCGGCTGCGACGATCGCCTTCAACCTTGGCGTCGTTCTCGTCTTCTGCGGCACGGGCGTGCTGAGAGGTGGTCACGTGATAGTCGGCACTTTCAACCGCGGCGCTTGCCGCGTCGGCTTCGGCCCACTTCTCGCCGTTCTCTTCGGCCATGCGACGGGCTTCTTCCGCCACGCGCTTGGCTTCCTCTTCAACCTTGCGGCGCACTTCCTCTTCCGCTTTGCGTTTCAGTTCAGCGGCTTCGGCTTCACGGCGTGCTTTTTCCGCCTGAGCTGGCTTGGTCATTTCGTCGGTATGTTGATTGGTCACTTTTTCTTTTTCCGCTGAATTACGCTTAGCAATCTCCGCGGCCTCACGTTTGGCTTGCTCTTCGGCAGCGCGCTTCGCTTCCGCTTCGCGTTTTGCGAGCTCTTCCGCTTCGCGCCGTGCCTGCTCTTCCGCTTCACGCTGTGCCTGCTCTGCCGCTTCAGCCAACTGGGCTTCCTGCGTATCGCGATTTACATAAGTGCGTTTCTTGCGGACCTCAATTTGCACCGATTTACTTTTACCGCCGGTGCTCGGGATATTCAAGGTGCTGCGCGTTTTGCGCTGCAAAGTGAGTTTACCCGGCGCGCTGCCGTGTTCACGGTTCAGGTGCGCCAGCAATGTTTCTTTTTCTTGCTGGGTAACAGAGTCCGACTCGGACTTGTTGATCCCTGCATCAGCAAACTGCTGTACCAGGCGATCAACCGGAGTCTGAATCTCTGCTGCCAGCGATTTTACGGTTACATCTGTCGTCATGCTGTTCCTTCCTGCTACAGTTATTACGCGTTGTCGCCAAACCAACAGATATTGCGTGCAGCCATGATCAGCTCACCGGCTTGCTCGTCGCTAAGCCCTTCAATATCAGCCAGATCGTCAACACCCTGCTCGGCAAGATCTTCCAGCGTACAAACCCCACGCGCGGCCAATTTAAAGGCCATGCTGCGCTCAAGACCCGGCAGGTTGAGCAAATCGTCGGCCGGTTTGTTGTCGCCCAGGCTTTCTTCTTGTGCCAGGGCCAGCGTGGTCAATGCAGCTTTGGCGCGTTCGCGCAATGCTTCAACCGTATCTTCATCCAGACCGTCGATTTCCAACAGCTCTTTGATCGGCACGTAGGCCAGCTCTTCCAGCGTGGAGAAGCCTTCTTCAACCAGTACGGTGGCGAAATCTTCGTCGATATCAAGATACTTGGTGAAGGTATCAATAGCGGCATGAGCCTCGGCCTGGTGCTTGGCCTGCAGGTCGTCCGCCGTCATCACGTTCAGTTCCCAACGATCGTCGCCGCGGTGTTGTTTCAGCAGCTGGGAAGCCAAACGCACGTTTTGGCCGTTACGGCCGATCGCCTGCGCCAGGTTGCTGGCTTCAACGGCGATATCCATGGTGCAGTTATCTTCGTCTACCACGATCGACGCGACGTCGGCCGGCGCCATGGCGTTGATGACGAATTGCGCTGGGTTGTCATCCCACAGGATGATGTCGATACGTTCGCCGCCGAGCTCGCTCGACACGGCCTGAACGCGCGCACCGCGCATACCTACGCAGGCGCCGACCGGATCGATGCGCTTGTCGTTGGTTTTCACTGCAATTTTCGCGCGGGAGCCAGGATCGCGGGCTGCCGCTTTAATCTCGATCACTTCTTCGCCGATTTCCGGCACTTCGATGCGGAACAGTTCTTTCAGCATTTCCGAACTGGAACGGCTGACGAACAGCTGCGCACCGCGAGCTTCAGGACGCACGGCGTATAGTACGCCGCGAATGCGGTCGCCCGGACGGAAGTTTTCGCGCGGCAGCATGTCTTCACGGCCAATCACCGCTTCGGCATTGTTGCCCAGATCCAGCGCGATGCTGTCACGGTTCACTTTCTTCACCACGCCGGTGACGATCTCACCTTCGTGCTCACGGAAAGCGTCAACCACCATCGCACGCTCGGCTTCGCGCACTTTCTGCACGATAACCTGCTTGGCGGTTTGGGTGGTGATACGGTCGAAGGTCACGGATTCGATCTGATCTTCGACGTATCCGCCGAGCTCGATGCTCGGATCTTCAAACTGAGCGGCTTCCAGCGTGATTTCACGCGTTGGCTGAGTCACTTCGTCTACGGCGACCCAACGGCGGAAGGTATCGAAATCGCCGGTTCTGCGGTCAATGCTGACGCGCACGTCGATTTCCTGCTCATATTTTTTCTTGGTTGCGGTGGCTAATGCAGTTTCCAGCGCTTCGAAAATCTTCTCGCGCGGAAGGGATTTTTCATTGGAAACTGCTTCAACAACAGCCAGAATCTCTTTGTTCATCCTAGTTGCCTCTTCCAAACTTTAAAAGTGGGGTACCAGGTTCGCTTTCTGGATGTTGCTCAGCGCGAACACTTCATCTTTCCCTTCCACAGTAACCGTGATCATCTCGCCTTCGACAGACTTGATAATACCCTGCCACTTGCGACGGTTCTGTACCGCCATGCGCAGGACCAGGCTGACTTCTTCACCGAGGAAACGCGTATAGTGCTCTGCGGTGAACATCGGGCGATCAAGGCCAGGAGAGGAGACTTCCAAGTTGTAAGCGACCGTGATTGGATCTTCGACGTCCAATACAGCGCTGACCTGGTGGCTGACATCAGCGCAATCATCAACATTGATGCCGTTATCACTATCAATATAGATGCGGAGCGTCGATTGGCGCGCACGAATGAATTCGATGCCTACAAGCTCAAAGCCCAACGCTTCTACCGGTGCCGAAAGCATCTCTGTTAACTGTTGCTCTAATGTGGACAAGCCCACCCCCAAGACATAAAAAAAGGGCTAAATAGCCCAGTGATTCTGTTGCCAAATAACAAAAAACCCCGAAAAATCGGGGCTTTATGCAACTGGACCCTGTTTGCCGCTAGGCGGCCTCGGTACAACTTTCGAGCAAGTGTCATTTTCAAATGTTGATCGAGAAAAGCGGGTTTCAATCGAAAAGTGTATTTGAAAATAAACACTTAAAGGAAAGTGGTTGCGGGGGCCGGATTTGAACCGACGACCTTCGGGTTATGAGCCCGACGAGCTACCAGGCTGCTCCACCCCGCGTCCGAAAACGTGGCAAATACTACGCCGATAATTGCAAAATTGCAAGTTATCTCTGGGATTTGGTACCGAGGATGGGACTCGAACCCACAAGCCCGTTAGGGCACTACCACCTCAAGGTAGCGTGTCTACCAATTCCACCACCTCGGTACTGATTCTTACTGCTAACGGCCGTTGTTCTTTCGAGTTCACAACCACCGTTTTCAAACTTTGTTGCGGCTTACTGCGGGATATCGCTGCTCGGCTTGGCAGGTGCTGCCGGCGCGGTTGTCTGCTCAGTTTTCACTGGCTGACCCAGGTTTTCCCACTCGCTGCCTTTCTTGCTTTGGTTGCTGCTGAGGTTGCCCAGAATCAGGCTGATGACGAAGAACAGCGTCGCCAGCACAGCAGTCATGCGGGTCATAAAGTTACCGGAACCACTCGAACCGAACAATGTGCCTGATGCACCTGCTCCGAAAGAGGCTCCCATATCAGCGCCTTTACCTTGCTGCAGCATAATCAGAGCAACCAGCCCGATTGAGATCAGCAGGAAAATTACCAGAAGAGCTTCGTACATAGTAGTACCCGTATCCTTGCGGCCTAACCGCATGCCAAATGCTTCACACTCATCAAGCAGGCGTTTTTATAAACTGCCTACTGAAGCGGGTGTGAATACTAACCAAAGCCGCCAACCCGCGCAAGGGCAATTTGCAGCCGCCGGCGCGTTTGCGGAAAAAAACGCCAACAATCGCCTGCTCGGGCTCAGCTTCGCCGAGCCCGGCAGCTAACTGTCTGTTTTAACCTGCGGATTTCACCGCGTCGGCGATGCGATGCGCCAGCGCGCTCACCTGCTGTTCGTCCTCGCCTTCCACCATCACGCGGATCAGCGGTTCGGTGCCCGATTTGCGCAGCAGCACCCGGCCGCGGCCTGCCAGCTCGGCTTCCACCTGCTCGGTGATTTTACGCACCGCGTCGGACTCCAGCGGATTGTGATCGCCGGCGAAGCGCACGTTGACCAGGATCTGCGGCAGCAGCTTCATGCCGCTGCACAGGTCATGCAGGCTCATGTGATTGCGCACCATGGCGGTCAGCACCTGCAGCCCGGCCACGATGCCGTCGCCGGTGGTGGTTTTGTCCAGCAGGATCACATGACCGGAGTTTTCCGCACCGATGCGCCAGCCCAGTTCCTGCAGCTTCTCCAGCACGTAGCGGTCGCCCACTTTGGCGCGAGCGAACGGAATGCCCAGCTGTTTCAACGCCAGTTCCAGGCCCATATTGCTCATCAGGGTGCCGACCGCACCGCCGCGCAACTGGCCCTGACGCAGGCCTTCACGGGCGATAATGTACAGGATCTGATCGCCGTCCACCTTGTTGCCCAGGTGGTCCACCATCATCACGCGATCGCCGTCGCCGTCGAACGCCAGGCCAACGTGCGCTTTTTCCTTCAGTACGCGCTCTTGCAGCTGACGCACGTCAGTGGCGCCGCATTTTTCGTTGATGTTCATGCCATCCGGCTCAACGCCGATGGCGATCACCGTGGCGCCCAGTTCGCGCAGCACGCTCGGCGCGATGTGGTAAGTCGCCCCGTTGGCGCAGTCGACCACGATTTTCAGCCCCTTCAGGCTCAGCTCGCTCGGGAAGGTGCCTTTGCAGAATTCGATGTAGCGGCCGGCGGCGTCGATGATGCGGCTGGCTTTACCCAGCTCGGCGGACTCCACGCAGGTCAGCGGCTTTTCCATCTCGGCTTCGATCGCTTCTTCGACGTTGTCCGGCAGCTTGGCGCCGTCGATCGAGAAGAACTTGATGCCGTTGTCATAGAACGGGTTATGCGACGCGGAGATGACGATACCCGCTTCGGCGCGGAAGGTGCGCGTCAGATAAGCCACCGCCGGAGTTGGCATCGGCCCGGTGAAAGAGGCGGACAACCCTGCGGCCGCCAGGCCGGCTTCCAGAGCGGACTCCAGCATATAGCCGGAGATGCGCGTGTCCTTACCGATGATGATTTTGCGCGAACCGTGACGCGCCAGCACTTTACCCGCCGCCCAGCCCAGCTTCAGCACGAAGTCCGGCGTGATGGGGCTGTCCCCGACCTTGCCACGGATGCCGTCGGTGCCAAAATATTTGCGCTCGCTCATGTCTCTACTGTCCCTTAGCTGAAAGTGTTGCCTCGACGACACGCATCGCCTCGACGGTTTCTTTAACGTCATGCACTCTGACAATCTGTGCGCCCTGCATCGCCGCGATCACCGCGCAGGCCACACTGCCGATAACCCGTTGATCCGGCGGCACGTTCAGCAGTTGTCCGATCATCGATTTGCGCGACATGCCGACCAACAGCGGCAAACCAAAACGATGAAACTCCGACAACCGGGCCAGAAGCTGATAGTTGTGCGACAAATTTTTACCGAAACCGAAGCCTGGGTCGAGCAGCAATTTCTGATTTGTTATCCCCGCCTCGTTACAGCGCTGGATATGGTGTTCGAAAAACGCCTGAACGTCGGCGATCAGATCGTCGTAGTGCGGCGCCTGTTGCATGGTACGCGGCTGCCCCTGCATGTGCATCAGGCAGACCGGCAGGCCGCTTTCCGCCGCCGCCGCCAGGGCGCCAGGCTCCTGCAGAGAACGAATGTCGTTGATCAGATGAGCACCGGCGTGCGCAGATTCGCGGATCACGCCGGCTTTCGAAGTATCGACCGAGATAAAGACTTCAAAGCGCTGCGCCAGCGCTTCCACCACCGGCACGACCCGTTCCAACTCTTCCTCTTCACTCACCTCCGCCGCTCCCGGCCGGGTCGATTCACCGCCGATATCGATCATCGTGGCGCCGGCCGAAATCAGCGCATGTGCGTGCAGCAGCGCCTGGTTCAGAGTGTTGTGACGGCCGCCGTCTGAAAACGAATCCGGCGTTACGTTGAGAATACCCATAACCTGCGGATGGGAGAGGTTGAGCGTCATGTCGCGCACGGTTAACTGCATGGTTGATCCACCTTACTGTTGCCTGGTTCACTGCCCGCCGGGCAAAAAAAAACCCCGGCATACCGGGGTTTGATGTTATTACACAGCCGCAGTTACTTGTCGAGCTGTTCGGACATGGTGTTGCCCGGCGTTGGGGTACGCGGCTCATCTACCGGCGTCGGGGCTTTCGGGGTGCCACCGTTGTCGGAGCTGTTGCCTTTGTTCGCATCGTCCCAGCCCGCCGGCGGACGCACGTCTTTGCGGTTCATCAGATCGTCGATCTGCGGCGCATCGATGGTTTCATACTTCATCAGCGCATCCTTCATCGAGTGCAGGATGTCCATGTTTTCCATCAGTAGCGTACGTGCGCGGACGTAGTTGCGTTCGATCAGCGACTTCACTTCCTGGTCGATGATACGCGCGGTTTCATCCGACATGTGCTTCGCCTTGGCCACGGAGCGGCCCAGGAACACTTCGCCCTCTTCTTCCGCATACAGCAGCGGCCCCAGCTTCTCGGAGAAGCCCCATTGGGTCACCATGTTACGGGCGATGGAGGTCGCCACTTTGATGTCGTTCGACGCACCGGTAGACACTTTTTCCGGCCCGTAGATGATCTCTTCCGCCAGACGGCCGCCGTACAGGGTGGATATTTGGCTCTCCAGCTTCTGACGGCTCGCGCTGATCGCGTCTCCTTCCGGCAGGAAGAAGGTCACGCCGAGCGCACGACCACGAGGAATGATCGTCACTTTGTGTACCGGGTCGTGTTCAGGAACCAGGCGGCCAATGATGGCGTGGCCCGCTTCGTGATACGCGGTCGACTCTTTCTGCGCTTCGGTCATCACCATGGAGCGACGTTCCGCACCCATCATGATCTTGTCTTTGGCTTTCTCGAACTCCACCATCGACACCACGCGCTTGTTGCCGCGGGCGGCGAACAACGCCGCTTCGTTGACCAGGTTAGCCAGATCGGCACCGGAGAAGCCCGGCGTACCGCGCGCAATGACGGAGGCGTCGATGTCGGCAGCCAACGGCACGCGGCGCATGTGCACCTTCAGGATCTGCTCACGGCCACGCACATCCGGCAGCCCAACCACGACCTGACGGTCGAAACGCCCTGGACGCAGCAGCGCAGGGTCAAGCACGTCCGGACGGTTGGTGGCCGCGATGACGATGATGCCTTCGTTGCCTTCAAAACCGTCCATCTCAACCAGCATCTGGTTCAGAGTCTGTTCGCGCTCATCGTGACCGCCGCCCAGGCCGGCGCCACGCTGGCGACCGACGGCGTCGATTTCATCGATGAAGATGATGCACGGCGCAGCTTTCTTCGCTTGTTCGAACATGTCGCGCACGCGGGATGCACCCACGCCGACGAACATTTCGACGAAGTCGGAACCGGAAATGGTGAAGAACGGCACCTTCGCCTCGCCGGCGATCGCTTTCGCCAACAGCGTTTTACCGGTCCCCGGCGGGCCAACCATCAGCACGCCTTTCGGGATCTTGCCGCCCAATTTCTGGAAACGGCTCGGTTCGCGCAGGTATTCCACCAGTTCGCTCACCTCTTCTTTCGCTTCGTCACAACCGGCGACATCGGCGAAAGTGGTCTTGATTTGGTCTTCCGTCAGCATGCGGGCCTTGCTCTTACCGAAGGACATCGCGCCCTTGCCGCCGCCGCCCTGCATTTGCCGCATAAAGAAGATCCAGACCCCGATCAGCAACAGCATCGGGAACCAAGAGATAAAGATAGAAGCCAGCAGGCTCGGCTCTTCAGGCGGCTCGCCGACAACTTTCACATTCTTCGTTAACAACGTATCCAGCAACTTAGGATCGTTGACAGGGATGTAGGTCGTGTATTTGTTACTGTCTTTCTTGGTAACGTTAATTTCACGTCCGTTGATTCGCGCTTCGCGAACCTGGTCCTGGGTCAGTTCGGACATGAAGGTAGAGTAATCCACCCTACGGCCATTCGACTCGCTGGGCCCAAAGCTCTGGAATACAGACATCAACACTACCGCGATGACTAACCAGAGAATTAGGTTTTTCGCCATGTCACTCAAGGGATTAACCTCATCTTACAACTGTGTTAACAAACAGCGTTAGGGTACTACAGTTTGCGCCCTGTCGCTACAATGTACACTTCGCGCGAACGGGCGCGGGAAGCGTCTGGCTTACGAATCTTAACCTTCGTAAACAGGGAGCGAATTTCCCGTAGGTACTCGTCAAAGCCATCTCCCTGGAACACCTTCACCAGGAAACTTCCGCCTGGTGCGAGGACATCACGACACATATCCAGCGCCAACTCCACCAGATACATCGACCTTGGAATATCGACGGCCGGGGTGCCACTCATATTCGGGGCCATATCGGACATGACCACCTGAACCTTACTCTCACCTACTCGTTCCAACAGCGCCTTCAGCACCAGTTCATCACGAAAATCGCCCTGAAGGAAATCGACGCCAACGATAGGATCCATTGGCAAAATATCACAGGCGATGATGCGCCCGGTACCGCCGATTTGGGTGACCACATACTGCGACCAGCCACCCGGCGCGGCGCCGAGGTCAACCACGGTCATGCCCGGCTTGAACAGTTTGTCGCTCTGCTGTATTTCATCAAGTTTAAACCAGGCGCGCGAACGCAGTCCTTTTTTCTGCGCCTGCTGCACATATTTATCGCTAAAGTGTTCTTGTAACCAGCGACTGGAGCTAGCCGAACGCTTTTTATTAGCCATCTCGTTTTCCAACTATCATAAAAAGAGTCTTAATGTCAGGTTCGCTGCTCACGTAGACTCACACCGGTGAAGACCGATTTGGTGATATACATGAGATGGCGGTAGAATGTACCGTTTTCAATCCCAACTTAAGCAAAAAAGACAATGAATCTGAATAACAAACAAAAACAGCACCTGAAAGGCCTGGCACATCCGTTAAAACCGGTGGTGATGCTGGGCAATAACGGTCTTACCGAAGGGGTGCTGGCTGAAATTGAACAGGCTCTGGAGCATCATGAGCTGATCAAGGTGAAAATCGCCGCTGAAGATCGCGAAACCAAAACCCTGATCGCCGACGCTATCGTGCGTGAAACGGGCGCCTGCAATGTGCAAGTTATCGGCAGCACGCTCATTCTTTACCGCCCGTCGAAAGAGCGCAAGATCAGTCTACCGCGTTAATAACCATCAGGTTAACGAAAAGGTGCCATGCGCCTGACGAAGATAAAAGGCCGCTTGCGGCCTTTTTCCTATCTTTACAAAACGTTGGCGCATTAATGACCAACGGTCTCGATCAGAGATACTCGACCTTCAGGATCTCGTACTCCACGTCGCCGCCAGGGGTCTTGATCACCACCACATCGTCTTGCTCTTTGCCGATCAGACCGCGCGCCATCGGCGAGTTTACCGAAATCAGATTTTTCTTGAAATCAGCCTCATCGTCGCCAACGATGCGGTAAGTCACTTCTTCTTCACTGTCCAGATTCATTACCGATACGGTGGCACCGAAGATCACCCGTCCGGTGTTCGGCATCTTGGTGATATCGATCACCTGAGCATTGGACAACTTGGCTTCGATTTCCTGAATGCGGCCTTCGCAGAAACCCTGCTGTTCGCGGGCGGCGTGGTACTCGGCGTTCTCTTTCAAATCGCCGTGCTCGCGCGCTTCAGCGATGTCCGCAATGATTTTCGGGCGGCGCACGCTTTTCAGATATTCGAGCTCTTCGCGCAGTTTTTCAGCGCCAAACAAGGTCATCGGAATTTGGTTCATCGTATAAATACCTCTAAATCTTTCCTGTTCAAATAACCGTCATCCTGACGTATTCGTATGAAAACACGGTTGGCATACCGCCACCCGCCTCCAGGCGACAAACAAAAGAAACCTGACTCGGAACGGGGCCCAAGCCAAGATCGGTTTTGCATTTTGATACGCATTTTAGCCTAGAGTTCCTTGAGGGTCATCGTTTACTTTTTCCCTGATTGCACCGTAGTATGACGGCACGTTATCCAGCTGTTATCCCGAGATTATGCGTTTTTCACGAATTGTCAGTGCATTGGCTTGCGCATTTGTTCTGAATGCGAATGCAGCCCCGGTTGAAGAGTACACACAATATCTGCCTGATGGGGCCAACCTTGCCCTGGTCGTTCAAAAGATCGGCGCCGGCACGCCGACGATCGATTACCACTCTCAGCAGATGGCGCTGCCGGCCAGTACCCAAAAAGTACTGACGGCGCTGGCGGCGCTATTGCAACTCGGGCCCGATTACCGTTTCACCACTACGCTGGAAAGCCAGGGCGATATCCGCGACGGCGTGCTGCGCGGCAACCTGATCGCCCGCTTCAGCGGCGACCCCACCTTCAAACGTCAGAGCCTGCGCAATATGGTGGCCGTCCTGAAGAAACAGGGCGTGCGCCAAATCAGCGGCGACGTGCTGGTCGATACCTCGGTCTTCGCCAGCCATGACAAAGCGCCCGGCTGGCCGTGGAACGATCTGACACAGTGCTTCAGCGCGCCGCCGGCCGCCGCCATCGTCGATCGCAACTGTTTCTCGGTCTCGCTCTACAGCGCGCCGAACCCGGGCGACATGGCGTTTATCCGCGTCGCTTCCTATTATCCGGTCAATATGTTTAGCCAGGTGCGCACCCTGGCGCGCGGCTCTGCAGACGCGCAATACTGCGAACTGGACGTGGTGCCGGGCGAGCTGAACCGCTTTACCCTGACCGGCTGCCTAACGCAGCGCAGCGAACCGCTGCCGTTGGCCTTCGCCATCCAGGATGGTGCCAGCTATGCGGGTGCCATTCTTAAAGACGAGTTGATGCAGGCCGGCATCCAGATCGACGGACATTTGAAACGCCAGACCCGTCCCGGCATCACCGGCACGGTGATCGCGCAAACCCAGTCGGCGCCGCTGCACGATCTGTTGAAGATCATGCTGAAGAAATCGGACAACATGATCGCCGATACCGTCTTCCGCACCATCGGCCACGAACGCTTCGGCGTGCCGGGCACCTGGCGAGCGGGTTCCGATGCGGTGCGCCAGGTGCTGCGCCAGAAAGCCGGCATCGATCTGGGCAATACCATCATCGCCGACGGCTCCGGCCTGTCACGCCATAACCTGCTGGCGCCGGCGACCATGATGCAGGCGCTGCAGTACATCGCACAGCACGACAACGAGCTGAATTTCATCTCGATGCTGCCGCTGTCCGGCTATGACGGCACCCTGCGCTACCGCGGCGGCCTGCACGAAGCCGGCGTCGACGGCAAAGTGTCGGCCAAGACCGGCGCGCTGCAGGGCGTGTACAACCTGGCGGGCTTCATCACCACCGCCAGCGGCCAACGCATGGCCTTCGTGCAGTACCTCTCCGGCTACGCCGTGCCGCCGGAAGATCAGAAACAGCGCCGCGCACCGCTGGTACGCTTCGAAAGCCGCCTGTATCGGGATATTTACCAAAACAACTGAGGATCGTCATGAAGCTGCTGGTCGTTGAAGATGATGAACTGCTGCAACAGGGGCTGGCGCTGGCGCTGACCGGCGAAGGCTACGTCTGCGACTGCGCCGCCACGGCGGCGGAGGCCAACAGCCTGCTCATCACCAGCCAATACAGCATGGTGATCCTGGATCTCGGCCTGCCGGACATGGACGGCGCCGCGCTGTTGCGGCAGTGGCGTCGCCAGCAGATCGATCTGCCGGTGCTTATCCTGACCGCCCGCGACGCCCTGGAAGATCGCGTCGACGGGCTGGACGCCGGCGCCGACGACTACCTGGTCAAACCCTTCGCGCTGGTCGAGCTGCAGGCACGCGTGCGCGCTCTCCTGCGACGCTACCAGGGCCACAGCGACAATCTGATGCAGGTGGATGACCTGCAGTTGAACCTCTCCAGCCAGCAGGTCTACCTGCAACAGCAGCCGGTGGAGGTCACGCCGAAAGAGTTCGCCATTCTGGCGCGTCTGATCATGCGTGCCGGACAAACGGTCAACCGCGAACTCCTGCAGCAAGATCTCTACACCTGGCAGGACGACTTGGGCTCCAACACGCTGGAAGTACACATCCACAACCTGCGTCGCAAGCTGGGCAAGGATCGCATCCGTACCGTGCGCGGCATCGGCTACCGTCTGGAACCTTCGTCATGATTAGCATGCGCCGCCGCCTGTTGCTGATGCTGGCGCTGATCCTGCTGGTCACGCAACTCATCAGCGCCTTCTGGCTGTGGCACGAAAGCCAGGAACAGATCAGCTTTCTCGTAGACGAGACCTTGTCCGCCAAAGTGCGCAGCGAGCGCGTCGATACCGAGATCGCCGAGGCCATCGCGTCGCTGTTGGCGCCTTCGCTGATCATGATGATCGTCACGCTGCTGGCGTCGTTCTGGGCCATCAGCTGGATCACCCGCCCGCTCAACCAATTGCAGCAGCGGCTGGAAAAACGCTCTGCCGATAACCTGACGCCGCTGCCGATCAACAGCGACAGCCTGGAGATGGTGGCGGTCACCAATGCGCTCAATCAGCTGTTCTCACGGCTGGACAACACCATTCAGCAGGAACGCCTGTTCACCGCCGACGCTGCCCACGAGCTGCGCACGCCGCTGGCCGGCATTCGCCTGCATCTGGAACTGATGGAAAAACAGGGCGTCAAGGGCAGCCAGGCGCTGATCGCCCGCATCGATCAGTTGATGCACACCGTTGAGCAACTGCTGATGCTGTCGCGCGCCGGGCAAGACTTCGCCAGCGGCCATTATCAGCATTTCGATTGGGTGGCCGATGTGATTCAGCCACTGCAGGAAGAACTCGGCGAAATGACCGCCCAACGCGCGCAGACGCTGGATTGGCGATTGCCGAGCACCGCCGCAGTGAACGGCGATCCGGTGCTGCTGCGGCTGCTGCTGCGCAACCTGGTCGAAAATGCCCACCGTTACGGCCCGGAAGGCAGCGCGATACAGGTGCGGTTAACGCCGCAGGACAACGGCTATCTGCTGCAGGTCATCGACGATGGCCCGGGGATCAAGGAAGAGATGGTCGGGGAGCTGACGCAGGCATTTCGCCGCATGGATCAACGCTACGGCGGCAGCGGACTGGGCTTGAATATCGTGATCCGCATCGTGCAACTGCACCAGGGGCGTTTGACGCTGGAAAACCGCCGCGATGCCCGCGGCTTGAACGCCCAGTGCTGGCTGCCGGAAAAGGCGCTCAAATAATAAGGGCCCAGCGTTGCTGAGCCCTTTATCACCGAATTACTTCTGGTAGATGATTTCGACGCCTTCGTCGTCGTCTTCATCCCAGTCGTCATCCCAGTCATCTTCCGCTTCGGCTTCCACTTCCGCGATTTGCTCGCGGTGGTAGTCATCCCACATGAATTCGACTTTTTCCGGCGCACTTTCTTCGATCGCCATCGCTTTCGGCTGGGTATTGATAAAGTTCATCACGTCCCAGCACAGTGCGTTGACGCCCTCGCGGTTGGCGGCGGAGATCATGTAGTACTTCCCTTCCCAGCCCATGCCTTCCACAATCGCCTTGGCGCGCTCGGCGGCTTCTTCCTCACCAATCACATCAATTTTGTTGAACACCAGCCAGCGTGGCTTCTGCGCCAGATTTTCGCTGTATTGATTCAACTCGTTGATGATGACCTTGGCGTTTTCCACCGGATCGGATTCGTCGATCGGCGCGATATCCACCAGGTGCAGCAGCACGCGGCAACGTTCCAGGTGTTTCAGGAAGCGAATGCCCAGGCCCGCGCCTTCGGATGCGCCCTCGATCAGCCCCGGAATGTCGGCGACCACAAAGCTCTGTTCGTGGTCCATGCGCACCACGCCAAGGCTCGGCACCAGCGTGGTAAACGGATAATCGGCCACCTTCGGCTTGGCGGCGGACACCGCACGAATGAAGGTCGATTTACCGGCGTTCGGCAGCCCCAGCATACCCACGTCAGCCAACAGCAACAGTTCCAGCAGCAGGTCGCGCGCTTCGCCGGCGGTACCCAGCGTCTTCTGACGCGGCGCACGGTTGACCGAAGATTTGAAACGAGTGTTGCCCAAACCGTGCCAGCCGCCCTTGGCGACCATCAGCTTTTGCTCGTGGCGGGTCATGTCGCCGAGGATCTCGCCGGTGCCCTGATCCTTCACACGCGTACCGACCGGCACCTTGATGATGACGTCTTTACCACGTTTACCGGTACAGTCGCGGCTCTGACCATTCTGGCCGCGCTCGGCGCGGAAAGACTTCTCAAAACGGTAGTCGATCAGAGTGTTGAGGTTCTCGTCCGCCAACAGGTAAACGTCGCCGCCATCGCCGCCGTCACCGCCGTCAGGCCCACCGTTCGGGATATATTTTTCGCGGCGGAAGCTGACGCATCCGTTGCCGCCGTCGCCTGCAACGACCAGAATCGCTGCTTCATCTACAAACTTCATTTACCGTCTCCGTAAATCATTCACCGGGCTGCTTCAAAGGAGCAACCTGGGGGGGTTCTGCCCGTCGCGGCCACCACCGGTGACCAATTGCGGAAAACATAGCGCCCGCCACAACCACAAACGCGCCAACATAACCGACGATATTCAACGTCGGTGCGGCGAATGCCTGGGGCCAGGCCAACGCCAATAAATCTGAAAACAGCAGGGTAAACAGCGGGGTCAGCGTCACCAACGCGCTCACCTGCGCCGCCTGCCAGCGCGCCATCGCCTCTGCCAACGCACCGTAGCCGATCAGCGTGTTGGCGCCGCAAAACAGCAGGCACGCCAATTGCCAGCCACTAAGCTGGAAAATCACCTCGGGTTTGGCCAGAGGGAACAACGCTATCGCACATAAAGTGTACAACATAACCAGGATCTGCGGCGAGGCCAGTCGGCGCAGCAACACCTTTTGCGCCACGCCGTAGCTCACCCAGACCATCGCCGCACACACACCCAGCATGACGCCCAGCGTGTAGTCCGTCAGCCGGGTGAAGATCTCAATCAGGCTGACGTTGAAAAACAGCATCAGTCCGCAAATCAGCATCAAGGCACCAATGACCTGGGTAATGCGCATGCGTTCTTTTAAAATCAGCACGCTGGCGAACATCATGCCCACCGGCGACAGCTGGCCAATCACCTGCGACGCTGTCGGGCTCAGGTATTGCAGCGAGGAGCTGAAGAACACAAAGTTGCCCAGCAGCCCTGCCGTGGCGATCGCCAACAGCAGCAGCCAGCGCGGCTGGCGGAACATCGTCAGCGGCGGCAGCTTGCCGCGTACCGCAAGGATCACGCCCAAACCGATGGCGGCTATGGTAAAGCGATACCAGACGATGGTAAACGGCTCCATCACCGCCAATACTTCTTTCATCGCGATCGGCAACGCGCCCCAACAAACCGCCGTGGTTAACGCCAGGGAAATGCCAACGCCGACCTGCTGTTTCGTATCCATATCACCTTTGCCAACGCTGACGGGCCTGCCAGGCAGCCCATAAATGTAAAAAGCCCCGCAACGAATTGCGGGGCTTACATCTATTTCGTAAGGCTCGAAAAATTATTCAGCTTCGATGCTGATGAATTTACGATTGCTCGGGCCTTTAACTTCGAATTTGACTTTACCGTCTTTCAAAGCAAACAGAGTGTGGTCTTTGCCGCAACCCACGTTGGTACCAGCGTGGAATTTGGTGCCGCGCTGACGAACGATGATGCTGCCTGCCAGTACTGCTTCGCCGCCAAAGCGTTTTACGCCCAGACGTTTAGCTTCTGAATCGCGACCGTTACGAGTCGAGCCGCCAGCCTTTTTGTGTGCCATTAATCCGCTCTCCTAACTTAAGCGCTGATGCCGGTGATTTTAACGTCAGTGAACCACTGACGGTGGCCCTGCTGCTTACGGTGGTGCTTACGACGACGAAACTTAACAATCTTAATTTTCTCGCCACGACCGTGAGCAACGACTTCAGCTTTGATCTTGCCGCCATCGACGAAAGGAACGCCGATTTTGATATCTTCGCCATTAGCGATCATCAGAATCTGGTCAAACTCAACCGCTTCACCAGTTGCGATGTCCAGCTTTTCCAAGCGAACGGTCTGACCTTCGCTTACTCGGTGTTGTTTACCACCACTTTGGAAAACCGCGTACATATAAAACTCCGCTTTCCGCGTGCCCGACTGTGTTAGTTCAGAGCGCGCTATAAATATTCACAATAGGGCGCGAATTCTACGCAAAAAAGCGGCGCATGACAAGAGCAGAATAAGACCAGAAGTAGAAAAAAGAAGAAAAAAAGCACAGTTTCTTTCGTGGCGTTTATCTGAACCGTTTTTCAAGTACAATCATAGGGACAGTTACCGCCATGTACCGATGTGAGCAGCGATCTCAACGCGGTGAAGAGAAACACAGCTGAAAAAAACACAATGAACCTAGAGCAAATTACCGAGTTAACCGCGCAAGATATGGCGGCCGTGAACGCAACAATTCTCGAACAGCTGAATTCCGATGTCACGCTCATCAATCAGCTTGGCTATTACATTATCAGCGGTGGCGGTAAGCGCATCCGGCCGATGATCGCCGTCCTGGCGGCGCGGGCGTTGGGCTATGAAGGGAACAAGCACGTCACCGTCGCCGCCCTGATCGAATTCATTCATACCGCCACGCTGCTGCATGATGACGTCGTCGACGAATCGGACATGCGCCGCGGCAAAGCCACCGCCAACGCGGCGTTCGGCAACGCCGCCAGCGTGCTGGTGGGCGACTTTATCTATACCCGCGCTTTCCAGATGATGACCAGCCTGGAATCCCTGCGCGTACTGGCGCTAATGTCGGAGGCGGTCAACGTCATCGCCGAAGGTGAAGTGCTGCAGTTGATGAACGTGCACGATCCCGACATCAGCGAAGAAAGCTATATGCGGGTGATCTACAGCAAAACTGCCCGTCTGTTTGAAGCGGCGGCGCAATCGTCGGCTATCCTGTCCGGTGCCAACGCCGAGCAAGAACAGGCGCTGCAAGACTATGGCCGCTACCTCGGCACCGCTTTCCAGCTGATCGACGATCTGCTCGACTACAGCGCCGACGGCAGCACCCTGGGTAAAAACACCGGTGACGATCTGAACGAAGGGAAACCGACCCTGCCGCTGCTGCACGCGATGCACAACGGCGACGACGCGCAGCGTGACATGATCCGTGGCGCGATTGAGCAGGGCAACGGCCGTCATCTGTTAGAGCCGGTACTGCAGGCGATGCAGCAATGCGGTTCGCTGGAATACACCCGCAAACGCGCCGAAGAAGAAGCCGACAAAGCGATCGCTGCGCTGCAGGTATTGCCGGCATCGGAGCACCGTACGGCGCTGGAAGGCTTGGCCCATCTGGCGGTACAACGCGACTTTTAAGAAACAAAAATTTCTTAATATATTCATCAGGCCCGCGCTCGCGGGCCTGCCTACCTACGTATTGCTCTCTTCGTCGATGCGCGCCAGCAGGCCACCGATCCCTTCCCGCATCAGGAAAGCCAGCATTTTCGCGCGCTCGCTCTCCGTCAAATGGTAGTAATACTCGATCCAGACCGCCAACGGATCCTGCCGCTCTACGTCATATGTCGCCCCGTCTTCCTTCAGCACCAGCAGGTTACGCGCATCTGAAGGCAGGCTGTCGATATGGTACTCCAACGCTTTTCCCTGCACGCCTTTACGCCTGCGGCTGATCCAGCCTTCGCGCCGGGCCATCAGATTGATTCCCTGTGGTGAGGAAGGTAATCCTGCGATGCCTGTCAGCTCCTTGGCGGCAAACCACTCGTTTTTCATAGCCATCATCTCTGGGCAATAGTGGGCAATGTCATTTTTTAGAAATTACTTGGGTATTTTTTAAGAAATTTAATGGTATTCTGATTTCCGAATAAGCGTTTCATGTTGTTCAAACGCCTAACCTTGACCCGTTAGTTATACCACTAACGCAACTTTGGCTAATCAGAAAAGGAATGTAAACATGAATTCAAGGAACCCAGATTGGCATCCGGCGGATATCATCGCGGCGCTACGCAAGCAGGGCACCACGCTGGCGGCAGTGTCGCGCAAGGCCGGATTAAGCTCATCAACGCTGGCCAACGCGCTGTCGCGCCCGTGGCCAAAAGGGGAATGGCTGATCGCCGAAGCGATAGGCATCCACCCTTCGGAGATCTGGCCAAGCCGTTATTACGATCCGCACAATGATTGCCTGCTGGATCGCAAGGCTCGCATCAAATCGTGAACGCTAAGCAAAAAAAAACCGCCGGAACAGCGTCCGGCGGCGTTTATCGGCTGACTATCGGCGGCAATCAGTTATTGATGAACTTCTCGCCCAGTTCGATATCTTTGTGCAGCACGTCCAGCATCTCGTCCAGCGCTTTCTGCTCGAAGGCGCTCAGAGTGCCGATATCTTTACGTTCTTCAACGCCGTTTTTGCCCAGTACCAACGGCTGTGCGAAGAAGCGAGCGTATTTGCCGTCGCCTTCAACGTAAGCGCATTCCACTACGCCTTTCTCGCCCTGCAGCGCACGCACCAGAGACAGACCGAAACGTGCGGCCGCCTGGCCCATGGACAGCGTTGCAGACCCGCCACCGGCTTTGGCCTCCACCACTTCGGTGCCGGCATTCTGAATGCGCTTGGTCAGATCGGCCACTTCCTGCTCGGTGAAGCTCACGCCAGGGATCTGCGACAACAGAGGCAGGATGGTCACGCCAGAGTGGCCACCGATAACCGGCACGTTCAGCTCTTCCGGCTGCTTGCCTTTCAGCTCGGCCACGAAGGTATTGGAACGGATGATATCCAGCGAAGTCACGCCGAACAGTTTGTTCTTGTCGTAAACGCCGGCTTTTTTCAGCACTTCCGCCGCGATGGCGACCGTAGTGTTAACCGGGTTGGTGATGATGCCGATGCAGGCTTTCGGGCAGGTTTTCGCCACTTGCTCAATCAGGTTACGCACGATGCCGGCGTTAACGTTGAACAGGTCAGAGCGATCCATGCCTGGCTTACGAGCCACGCCGGCAGAAATCAGCACCACGTCCGCACCGTGCAGAGCCGGGGTCGCGTCTTCGCCGCTGAAGCCTTTGATTTTAACTGCGGTTGGGATGTGGCTTAAGTCGACGGCAACGCCTGGGGTAACGGGGGCAATGTCGTAGAGAGAGAGTTCAGAACCTGAAGGAAGCTGGGTTTTGAGTAGAAGGGCGAGGGCCTGGCCGATACCGCCAGCAGCACCGAGAACTGCAACTTTCATCCTATACTCCTTTATTATCTTAAATATATAAAGCGCCGTGAATGTGTTGGTTACGGACCTTAAGTCATTACACCTTTCAAAACAATAAATTAGCCAATTCTTGCCTGCCGGTGTAATAAAACGGCCGCTGTCGCGCCCATTTTAGATTAAATCGCTTACGCATGAAGGGCATAGCGCACACTAATCAAAAATAGTGCGAGGTTATTCACGAGCAAGTTAACCGGCCGTTACATTACACCCTTACGCAACATCAGAACAACATCATTTTAATAACATTTTATTTACCACCGCAGGCCGATTTTCCGTCGTCAAAAGGGCATATTCATCGCGGCCGGATTTTGTTAAAATGCCGCCCTTTCCTCGCCGCCCGGTCATGTTTATTTTCTTTGGGTCGGCCTTTGTTGCATAAAAATTCATCTATATGCATAATCATGACTTCCACTATCAACATTCCACGGTGCAAAATGCGTAATCCCGCAAAACAGGAAGATCTGATCAAGACGTTCAAAGCGTTATTGAAAGAAGAAAAATTCAGTTCTCAAGGCGAGATCGTTTTGGCGCTGCAAGAAGAAGGCTTCGAAAACATTAACCAATCCAAAGTATCGCGCATGCTGACCAAGTTCGGCGCGGTACGTACGCGCAATGCCAAAATGGAAATGGTGTATTGCCTTCCTGCCGAACTCGGCGTGCCGACCACCACCAGCCCGTTGAAAAATCTGGTGCTGGACGTCGACCATAACGACGCCGTCGTGGTGATCCACACCAGCCCGGGCGCCGCGCAGCTGATCGCCCGCCTGCTCGACTCATTGGGTAAATCCCAGGGCATCCTCGGCACGATTGCCGGCGACGATACGATTTTCGTCACCCCGTCCAGCGGCTTTACCGCCCAGAAACTGCATGAAGCTATTCTGGGCGTGTTCGAGCAAGAGCTGTGAAACCTGGTGCTAACAAAGTGCGGCTGTAGCCCGCATTTTGTTAGCGCTGCTTTAACCCTCACGTAACCTTTCCTGCCCTCAGCCGCGTTTAACACTGCTTTTTTATCCCTCAGCAACACATTTCCATGACATCTACATGTAACCAGCAGTACCGACTGTGATCTTCCGCACTTTTGGTCAAAAGCACTTACCTCATTGAAATTACATAAATTTAACATCAAAAGATCGTTTTATAAGCGTTTTTTATTCCTTACAGTTATAAAAAATAGGGATCACGAGGTTAAAGTTTCACTAGAAACTGTTAGCGAACTATTAATTTTTCGCGTTACTAGCTGTATACTCATTTCCGTGAACTAAGTCACAGTTCGTTGGAACTGATAAAAGAATACGATGAGGTGAGATGATGAAAATTAAAACTACCGTTGCAACCCTGAGCGTTCTGTCCATGCTTTCATTTGGCGCGTTCGCAGCACAATCTGTTGACGCAACTCAGGCCGCAAAACTGCAGCCGGCCGGTGTGATTACCGTGAGTGGCGTTGCCGCTGCACCTTCCGACATCCGCCAGGCGCTGTCAGATAAAGCCGACGCCAAAGGGGCGACCGCTTACCGCGTGATCGAAGCCCGCAATGACGGCAACTTCCACGCAACGGCTGAAATCTACAAATAAGTACCGACGTTACCCGGCAACGGGCAATACATCTCTGGAATCAAACGCTGTCGTAACGGCCTTCAAGAATAAAAATCGCTGCCAAGCCCTTCCAGGCTGTTATGACCAAGGATCGCTATCATGAACATGAAAACTACTCTCGCTGCACTCGGCCTGCTGTCTGTCATCTCCTTCGGCGCTTCTGCCGCCCAGCTGGTGACTAACGATCAGACCGCTAGCCTGCAATCTATCGGCACCATTACCGTCAGCGGTATCGACGGCGCACCGACCGACATTCGCCAGGCGCTGTCGGAGAAAGCCGACGCTAAAGGCGCGACCGCCTACCGCGTGATCGAAGCGCGTAATGAAGGCAACTACCACGCCACCGCCGAGATTTATAAATAACAACTCTGGGGACGGCTTTGCAGAGCTGATTACCCTCGTCACTGCCACTGCCGAGTTCTGACGCAAACGCCGATTTCCCAGAGACCCTCTCGTCGTCCTATCCGACGAACCCCGTTGCCCTCGCTCGCGAGGGCTTTTTTACGCCTGTAAAAAAGGCCGCTAATGCGGCCCTTGGGTTGTCTGATGCGGCTGAGCGATCAGTAGGTCACCTTCGGTTCCTGCTTTTTCGCCAACGCTTCCAGCAGACGATCGTGAATGCCGCCGAAACCGCCGTTGCTCATCACCAGAATGTGATCGCCCGGCTGTGCGGTTTTCACCACCATATCCACCAGCGTGTCGAGATCGGCGCTCCAATGCGCCGGCTGCACGCAGGCATCCGCCACTTCCGCCACCTGCCACGGAATGTGGTGCGGCTGGAACAGGAACACTTCGTCGGCGCGACCGAGCGAAGGTGCCAGATCGTTTTTGCTGATGCCCATTTTCATGGTGTTGGAACGCGGTTCCAGCACCGCCAGAATGCGCGCCGTGCCGCCGACTTTACCGCGCAGCGCGGCCAGAGTGGCGAGGATCGCCGTCGGGTGGTGTGCGAAGTCGTCGTAAACCGTGACGCCGTTGGCTTCGCCACGCAGTTCCAGGCGGCGGCGGGCATTGATGAAATCGCCCAACGCGCGGCAGGCATCCGCCGGCTGCACGCCGACATGACGGGTGGCGGCGATGGCCATCAGGCCATTATGCATGTTGTGCTCGCCCACCAGCGCCCAGTTCACTTCGCCGACCTGTTCGCCGTCGAGGAATACCGCGTAATGGCTGGCGTCCGGCGTCAGCTTCTGCGCGCGCCAGGTGCCCTCTTCCCCCACCAGCTCCTGCTCGCTCCAGCAGCCCATCGCCATCACCTGCTTCAGGTGGCTGTCGTTGTCCGGCAGGATGATCTTGCCTTTGCCCGGCACCAGACGCACCAGGTGGTGGAACTGTTTCTGGATGGCTTTAAGATCGTCGAAGATATCGGCGTGATCGAACTCCAGGTTATTCATGATCAGCGTGCGCGGGCTGTAATGCACGAACTTGGAGCGCTTGTCGAAGAACGCGCAGTCATACTCGTCGGCCTCGATCACGAAGAACGGGCTGCCGCCGAGGCGGGCCGATACGTCGAAGTTACCCGGTACGCCGCCGATGACGAAGCCGGGCTGGTAGCCGCAGGCTTCGAGGATCCAGGTCGCCATGCCGGCGGTGGTGGTTTTGCCGTGGGTGCCGGCGACCGCCAGTACCCAGCGATCGCGCAACACGGCGTCGTGCAGCCACTGCGGGCCGGAAACGTAAGGGATGCCACGCTCCAGCACCGCCTCCACGCACGGGTTGCCGCGCGTCATGGCGTTGCCGATGATCACCAGATCCGGCGCCGGATCCAGCTGGGCTGGATCATAACCCTGAATAAGATCGATCCCCTGGTTCTCCAGCAGCGTGCTCATCGGCGGATAGACGTTGGCGTCCGAACCGGTGACGTCATGCCCCAGTGAGCGCGCCAGCATCGCTAGCCCGCCCATAAAGGTGCCACAGATCCCAAGAATGTGAATGCGCATAGGTTTCTCATGTGAGTGCATCGAATGTCGGCATATTCTAACGCTCAGAATCGTCCAGAAGAAATGGATTTGCCTATGAATGGCGCGCATCTTTGGGCTACACTGCACGCGAAAACGTTGGCGGTTTGTTAACAGGCCGCTATCCATCCGTAGATTCAGGGATTGTGTCATGAAAACGTTAGGCGAATTTATCGTCGAGAAACAGCACGACTTCTCTCACGCCACCGGCGAGCTGACCGCGTTACTTTCTGCAATTAAACTGGGCGCCAAAATCATCCACCGCGACATCAACAAGGCCGGCCTGGTTGATATTCTGGGAACCAGCGGTGTGTCCAACGTACAGGGCGAAGTTCAGATGAAACTGGACCTGTACGCGAACGAAAAGCTGAAAGCGGCGTTGAAAGCGCGTGGTGAAGTTGCGGGTATCGCTTCCGAAGAAGAAGATGAAATCGTGATATTCGACGGCGAGCGAGCTGAAAATGCCAAGTATGTCGTATTGATGGATCCGTTGGACGGTTCGTCCAACATCGATGTCAACGTCTCGGTCGGTACGATTTTCTCTATCTACCGTCGCATCACGCCGGTCGGCACGCCGGTGACCGAAGAAGACTTCCTGCAGCCGGGCAGCGCCCAGGTCGCAGCAGGTTATGTGGTTTACGGTTCGTCCACCATGCTGGTGTACACCACCGGTTACGGCGTCCACGCCTTTACTTACGACCCGTCTCTGGGCGTATTCTGCCTCTCCCACGAGAAAGTACGCTTCCCGGCGAGCGGCAACATGTATTCCATCAACGAAGGCAACTACATCAAGTTCCCTCTCGGCGTGAAGAAATACATCAAGTACTGCCAGGAGCAGGATGAAGCGACGCAGCGCCCTTACACCTCGCGCTACATCGGTTCTCTGGTGGCGGACTTCCACCGCAACCTGCTGAAAGGCGGCATCTACATCTACCCAAGCACCGCCAGCCATCCGCAAGGCAAGCTGCGCCTGCTGTACGAATGCAACCCGATGGCGTTCCTGGCTGAACAGGCCGGCGGCAAGGCCAGCGACGGCAAAAACCGCATTCTGGACATCACGCCGGTGAAACTGCACCAGCGCGCGCCATTCTTCGTCGGCACCAAGTCGATGGTAGAAGACGCGGAACGCTTCATCGCCGAAAACCCGGACGAGTAACGCGTTCTTTGCAAGGGTTCGGCGCGGCGCCGAACCCTTATCGCCTTACAGTTTGAACGCCGCCATGCTCTGCGCCAGCAGCTGAGCCTGATCTTCCAGCGAGCGCGTCGCCGCAGCCGACTCTTCCACCAGCGCCGCGTTCTGTTGCGCCACCTGATCCATCTGCGCCACCGCCAGGTTCACCTGTTCGATACCGCTGCTTTGTTCGCGCGTCGCCGCCGAGATCTCACGCATCAGCGCCGTTACCCGGCCCACTTCGCCAGTGATGCCGCTCATGGTCTGCGCCGCCGACTCCACCATCTGTTCGCCTTCCTGCACCCGGTTCTGCGACGCTTCGATCAGCCCTTTGATCTCTTTCGCCGACTGGGCGCTGCGCTGCGCCAGGTTTCGCACTTCACCGGCCACCACCGCGAAACCGCGGCCCTGTTCGCCGGCGCGCGCCGCTTCTACCGCCGCGTTCAGCGCCAGGATATTGGTCTGGAAGGCGATGCCGTCCATCACGCTGATGATGTCTGCGATGCGGCGTGAACTGTCGGTGATCGCCTGCATCTTGCTCATCACCTGGCTGACTACCTCGCTGCCCTGGTTAGCGATATCGGACACGCTCAGCGCCAGCTGGTTGGCCTGTTCGCAGTTCTCGGCGTTCATTTTCACCGTCGAGGTCAGCTGTTCCATGCTGGCGGCGGTCTCTTCCAGCGAAGCGGCCGACTCTTCGGTGCGCTGCGCCAGATGCAGGTTGCCGGCCGCCAGTTCGCGTGAACCGGTGTCAATCTGGCTGCTGGCATCGCGCACTTTGCTGACCGAACTGGCCAGCGCCTGCTGCATGCGCTGCATCGCCCGCACCAGACGGCCCATCTCGGTATCGCCCTCGCCGCGGATCTCATGGGTCAGATCGCCGCCGGCGATGTGCTCCAGTTGCGCGATAGACTCATCCAGCGGACGCAGAATGATCACGCGCAGCGCAAACCAGGCCAGCAGCGCCAACAGAACGCTGAGCAGGCCCGCCACGACGATCAGCGAGATCTTGGTGCTGGCGTTGCTTTCCGCGTCATACACCTGCTTCTCGCCAAGCTTCATGGCGAAGCTGCGGAAATCGGTGAGATCCTTTTCGAAAGCGATGCTCAACGCGGAGATGCGCGTCTCCTGAATGTGATAATACTCATCGATCTTGCCGGCCTTGATGGCGGCAGCCATCGGCTTCACCCCCTGTTCCAGATAGGTGCGATAGCTGTTTTGCAGACGATTGGAAAGTTCGCGGCCACGATCGGTCACGGTACCGACGCCGACAAAGCGCGCCATTTCCTTGTTCGACTGCTCGAGGTAACCGTAAATACGGCCCACGGTGGCGTCGGAAACATCGATCTGGCCAATCTCCCGTTGGCGCACCGCCAGCGAAGCGGCGGTTCTGGCACGCAGCGTCAGGTTGGAGCTGTTGGCCAGCGAGCCCAGCTCTTCGCCAAGGATCTGGTTGAGGGTATGGATCGAACGCGATCCTTCGTTAATCGCATTGACGCCAATAACGCTGACCATGATCAGCAGCATGGTCATCAGGCTCAGCAGGGCGATCAGCCCAGCCTTCACCGTAATCTTTTTTAGCATGAGTTCTTCCCGGCTTCAGAATAGTGAGATCAGACGTAGTAGGAGAGGTAAAACGCGGAGCCAGCTTTGCTAGCTCATTATTGTTTGTTGAAGTTATCGGCAGGCAGAGGCAAAACTTCATGCCGCGGCGGGATTAATCTGGAAATACTCCGTGCGCCGGCACGCGGGGTTTTCAACGATGAAAAGGGCAGGAAATCGTAAAAGAGTCCGCTATAATAGCCGCCACTCCATTTCTGGTTTGATGATTAAAGGAAACCGACATGAGCTTGAATCTGGTCCCTGCTGGCAAAGACCTGCCGGAAGACATCTACGTAGTAATCGAAATCCCGGCCAACGCCGATCCAATCAAATACGAAATCGACAAAGAAACCGGCGCGCTGTTCGTTGACCGCTTCATGTCCACCGCAATGTTCTACCCGTGCAACTACGGCTACATCAACCACACCCTGTCTCTGGACGGTGACCCGGTTGACGTGCTGGTTCCAACCCCATACCCACTGCAGCCGGGCTCCGTGATCCGCTGCCGTCCGGTTGGCGTACTGAAGATGACCGACGAAGCCGGCGAAGACGCCAAGCTGGTTGCGGTTCCGCACAGCAAGCTGACCAAAGAGTACGATCACGTGAAAGACGTGAACGACCTGCCGGAACTGCTGAAAGCTCAGATCGCTCACTTCTTCGAGCACTACAAAGATCTGGAAAAAGGCAAATGGGTGAAAGTGGAAGGCTGGGCAGACGCTGCCGCGGCTAAAGCGGAAATCATTGCCTCCTTCGAACGCGCCGCCAAGAAGTAATTCCTGCCGCCGTCCGATGAAAAAACACCGCTCAATGAGCGGTGTTTTTTTTTTACTGATCGTCGAGACGCTTCAGCCAGTCGCCGCTGGTAATTCGCGGGTAACCGTCCACGCTGTGTTTGTACAGGTAGATCCACGCACTCCCATAAGGCGTCTGAATCAGCTCGCGCTTATAGTCCTTGGTGTTGCTTTTCAGTTCGTCCAGCTCTGCCAGAATCGATGAGTTAATACGATACACTTCGCAATGTATCGTGCCCTCTCCAGGGATCGCCGCCGGGTAATGGCCCAGATTATAAATCTGATAGCCTTCGAGCTCGTGCTCGCCGAGCCATTGGGCGTTGGTCATCCAATGGCTGTTTCCCTGTTTGCGCCGTAAACTGCCGTAGACAATTATTCGCATCGCTAAAACTCAAACTGATAGAGCAAATCTAATGCCTGATCGAGACCAGACACCGCTTCAAGATACAACTTAGGCATCAGGCGATAACGCAACGTCAGCGTGGCCAGCGAGTCGAAAATGCCCACCCCATATTTTACTTGTAAGCCTGGGAGGACATAGCCGCTCACGACAACCTGGGAACTGTCGCCAACCCCTTGGGTGTCCAGAGCCAAATTACTCACGCCGAATGCCTCGCCGATTTTACCCACAAGTTGACCACTTTGTGCAACCCCCATGCCGATTAACATCGAGGTCATGGCGTTGCCATCGGCGCCGGAGCTGCTCAAGCCCTGGCCGCGCAGCAGGTAAGACAACGCTTCCTGTTGTGATTTGGCCGGATCGGAGAACACTTCCAGCTTCGGTGCATCCGCCAGGCCAGTCACGCGCACGCCGGCGGTCACATCGTCCTCGGTAGAGTCCGGGTTGCGGATCGCTTCGATATTGAGCAACGGCTGATCCGGTGGGCCGGAGAACATCAGCTGCCCTTTACGCACGATCAAATCCTGACCATAAGCATGGAAGCGGCCGGAAGGGATGTCAATCTGGCCATTGAGGCCCAGCCCTTTCTTGTCCTGCACCACTTTCAAATCGCCCTTCAGGCGGGCTTTAAGGCCGAAGGCGTCCAGCCGTACGTCGTTGCCGACGTGGATCATCAGATTGCTGTTGATCGGGATCGAGGCGGTCTTCGGTTGAATCGGCTTCAGTTGGTCGTCCAGCATCACTTCGTCGGAAGAGACGCCCACCGCGCTTTCCGGCAGCTCCTGCACCGTGATGCGCGCCCAGGGAATGTCGACCTTGCCGTTGAGGGAGAACAGCTGAGGCGTGGCTTCGAACACCAGATCCGGCGACACGTCGATACGGATCATCGGCGGCACCGTCACCCGCAGCTTGTCGCCCTTGGCGGAAATGCGTGCACGCCAGGCGTTGATATCACGCCAGTCGGCATCGCCCGCCAGATTCAGCTGACCGCGCGTGGTGCTGAGCAGCCCCTCCAGCGTCGAGGTCATGCCGTTGAAATTCACCGCCAGCCGCGCGTCGGTCATGTCGAACGGCATCCAGTGCCCCTGCACCTTCGCCCGATCCAACGCCAGGCGCCCAAACACCAGCGGCTTCTGCGCGCTGCCGCCCAGGCGCAGGTTGGCGTTCAGCATGCCCGCCGCGCTTTCGCCCTTCATCAGCGCCGGGTTGATCATCGCCAGCGAGATATTGGTGATGTTGACGTTGCCACTGATGGTGCGCCGCACCTGCGGATCCGCCACCTGGATATTGCCGTCGAACTGGCCGTTGTTGGTCAGTTTGATCCGCCAGTCGGCCTGCGCGCGGCCGTTGTTCAGGCCGGCGTTGAGGGTCAGCGTATCGAAGGCGATCGGCAGCGCGTTGCCCTGCACCTGCTGCACCACCTTGACGCCGTTGCCGGCCAGCGTGACTTTCGCCTCCGGCAGCGCGCCGCCCGGCTTCCAGCTGACGTCGGCCCGGCCGGTGAACACGCCGCTCAGTGCGGTTTCCGGGCCAAGGAACGGCTTGATCATCGCCAGGTCGAACCGGTTGAGCACCACGCTGGCCTGGCCGCTCTGGCCGGCTTCGATGGTCTTAGGCACACACAGCTCGGCGTTCGGATTCTGCCAACAGTGCGGCCCGACGCTGATTTTCTGCTCGGTGTTCAGGTAGTCCAGCGCGATGGCGCGCGTCAGGCGCCATTCCCCGACCGGCGTATCGAAGCGGGTATTGTTCAGATTGCCGCGCCAACGCTGCTGCTGACGATCGAAGCTGCCCTGCAGCGCCAGCTGGCCGGAGACCGGCTTACCGTCAATCTTCAGCTGCAGCTGATGCTGCTTCTCGCTGCCTTTGGCGTCGAGGGTCAGCAGGCTGACCTCCAGCGCGTCCTGCTTCAGTTGTTCGACGCGTACCGCCAACTGCCCCTGAATCTGATCCGTGGAGCGCACGTCGCCGTCGATTTTCACGCGGTTGATACGCAGTGCCTGCCACTGCAGGCCGGAAGCGGTCAAGTCCGCCAGCAGCTGCGGCGCCTGCAGATTACCGCGCAGTTTCAACAGCCCTTTGGCGGTGCCGCCGAGGCCCGGCAGCGCGCCGTCCAGACGCGGCGCGTCAATGTTGGCGTCCAGGTTCCAGCTCTTCTCGTCCAGCTGCCCTTTGATGTTCAGTTGGTTACGCCCCAGCGCCAGATCGATGCCGGGGATTTTCCACTGCCCGGCGGCGTTGCCGCTCAGCGTACCGCGCGCCGTGACCTTGTTCTGCTTCACGTTGCCATCCAACTGCAGCACCGGCACCTGCAGCTGCCAGCTGCCGCCGTGCAAGCTGCCGCGCGTGGTGATCTTGCCATCCAGCTTCGCCGGCCATTCCGGCCACTGCTTGGCGGTATTGATGCCGCTCAGCGTCAATTGCGAGGTCCAGCTGATCGCCTTGCTCCAGTCCACCAGCGCGGTAAGATCGGTATTGCCCTGCAGCGCCGCCAGCCGCAGGCGCTCCAGCTTGAACTGCTCGACGTTGCCTTTGCCGTCCAGCGTCAGCACCGCCGGCGGCAGATCCTGGCCTTTCAGATTGGCGCGCGTCGACAGCGCGTAGTCGGTCGCCTTGCCGTTAAAGCGCAGGCGGAAGTCATTAACCTGATACTGCGCCTCGCCGCTCAGCGGCCATTTCAGCTGCTTGCTCTGCAACGTCAGCGCCAGCGGCAGGCCGGCTTCGGCCAGCCGGGTTTGCACATCGAGTTGGGCGCCGACCGGGCCGGACAGGTTCAGCGCCACCTTCAGCTCGTCACGCAGCCCGCCGCCGATGTTCAGCTTCACCTTCTCGCCCTTCAGCGGTTCGATATTCAACGCGCTGTTGGCGGTCAGGGCCACCGGCCAATCGCCGGTCAGAGTCGCCTGCCCCTGCACCGACAGCATGCCCTGCGGCGACTTCACGTCGAAGTTGTCCAGCTGGATATGCTGATCCTGCGTGCTGGCCTGCAGCAACAGGCTCGTGATCAGCACGTCGGTATCTCCGGTCAACCGCAGCTGCTCGCCGCTGATCTCTTTGACGGTGATATCCAACGGCAGGCGGATATCCGGCAGATCCGGCAACAGCGGTTTGGCGAACAGTTCTTTCAGCGTTTCGCCCAGCGGCTTCTCTTCCGGCGGCTGCGCCGGCGCCGGCTTCGCCGCGTCGGCAACCTGCTCACCGACCTTTTTCGCCACCTCGACCGCCGGTTGCACCGCTTCCGGCAACGGGTTTTGCGGGGTTTTCGGTAAGGCGATCAGCAGCGAGCCGATCTTGGTGGGCATCAACGTCAGCGCACGCTCTTGCCACTGCGCGCCGGTGCGGAACTCGGCCAGCGAGATGGCGGTGTCGTCGACGGTGACCTTGACGTTGTTCAGCGCCAACAGACGCAGGGTGATCGGATAAGGGGTGCTGAGATTGGTGGTCGGCTCACTGCTCTCTTCCACCGGCGCGGAGGGCGCCATCTCTTTGGTGTTCACCGCCACGTCCACATCCTGGGCGGTCAAGGCGTTGACACACAGCGAGCTGCGTTTAAAGCAAGACAGGTCAAGGGAGAGATGGAACTGCCCGGCGTTGACCGTCACGCCCGGCATCTGATATTTCACGCCCTTCAGCGTCAGATCGCGCCAACCGCCGCTGACGCCGGCGATCTCCAGCCCCGGCACCCAGCGCGCCGCGCCGTTGATGACCATATGCAAACCGGTGGTGGTACCTATCAGGAAGGCCAAGCCACCGATCAGCAACAGCAGAACGACCAGAAATCCAAGACAAATCTTTTTAACCAGGCTCATAGTTCAGGCCCCAAACCGATGTAGAACTGCATCCCGTGGGTGTCCTTGTCCCCCACAGGTGCGGCGATATCCAGCTTCACCGGCCCTACCGGCGACTGCCAGCGCACGCCTACGCCTGCGCCGGTCTTGAAGTTGCTCTGCTTGATATCGTTCACCGCTTCACCGGAGTCGACGAACATCGCCCCCCACCATTTGCCGGTCACGTTATATTGATACTCCAGCGAACCGGTCAGCATCTTGGAAGCGCCGGTCAGCTTGCCGTCGTCACCGCGCGGCGAAATGTCTTTGTACTTGTAGCCGCGAATGCTGCGGTCACCGCCGGCGAAGAAGCGCAGATCCGGTGGCACTTTGTCGAAGTCGTTGGTTTCGATCCAGCCCACCTGCCCGCGCGCCACGAAGCGGTGCTTGTCCGCCAAAGTGCGGATCCAGACGTTCTGCGCCTGCATCAACGCGAAGTCCACGCCGGATCCCCAGGAGGTGTCGGACACGTCGATGGAGTAACGCTGGCTGTCGCCCCAGGTCGGCATCAGGCCGCCGCGCGAACGGGTGCGGTTGAAGCTGACGCCAGGGTACAGCAGCATGGTGGTGTTGCTGACGTTACCCTGGGTAAAGTTATCCCAGCGCCAGGTCAGGTTGATCGCCCGCTGCCAGCCGCTGGAGAGATCCCAGTTGCGCGAGGCCACCACTTTGGAGGTGACGGACTTGGTGTCGTTAAGATCGACGTTCTTGAGCCCGCCTTGCAACAGGTAATACTGCTCCAGGGGGTTCTTGAGCAGCGGGATCTTGTAGGTCAGATCCAGCTGCTGCTCCGGAGCCGATACGCTGGCGCTGGTTTCCAGGCTATGCCCGCGATCGTTGAGCCAGGGCTTTTTCCAGGTACCTTTCACCCGCGGACCGACGTCGGTGGAATAACCGATACCGGTTTCGACGGTGTTACGCGTGCGCGGCGTCACCAGCGCGTCCAACGGCAAAATCTTGTTCTCTTTGGCATCGTTGAAATCAGGGGACACCACCACCGAGTTGAACCAGTTGGTGGCGGACAAACGGCGGTTCAGCTCGGCCAAATCCTCCGAACTGTAGTAATCCCCCTGATGAAAGGGCACCAGATTTTGCAGATAGTCTTCGCGGATTTGCGAGCCGGTAAATTTCACCTTGCCGAAGCGATAACGTTCGCCACTGTTGAAATCGATATCCCAAAACGCCTTATGCAAATCTTCGGCCACGCCGAGCTGGCTTTTGGTCATGTCGGCGTCGAAGTAGCCTTTACGCAGCGCCAGGCCGGTCAACGAGCCTTTGAAACTGTCATACTTGCCGTGGTTGAGGATCTCGCCGATGGTCGGCCGCCCCTTCTTTACCAGCGTCAGATAGTCCTCATCGGTCTTCGCGCCACCTTCCAGCACGATGTTGGCGCCGGCGATACGCACCGGCTCGCCCGGATTGACCTTGGCGTGCAGCACCGGGCGCGACATCCCCGGCCGATCGTCCAGCGTAAACTCGATGGTCGGCTGGTAATAGCCGAGCGCGCGCAGCCCCTGGCGCACCGCCTCATCCACTCGAGCGCGGAAGCGGCCGTCGGTGCCGACCTCTTCAGGCGTGATCGACGACAGCCGCACCCGGACGTTTTTTTCCAACTCTCCGCTTAACCCCTCCACCTGCAGCCGCACATTCGCCGCGTAGGCTGCAGGTGCCGCAAGCAGCACAGATAACAAGCACATGACCGGGTACTTTGGCACGTGTTCTCCTTATTGATTTTACTTTCCTGGTATGGTGTTCGCTCCGGGGCCAGGGCAGACTCCGCGCTATCATGACGGCAGCCCTCTTCAGCCTTGTTCCGGACGCCGCCCGCCGCGCTTTGCCACCGCCGCGCAACAGGCGAATTCTTCACTTTTGGCGCTCAAAATACTGCGTTAAGCTGATACATAAACCCAACTTGCCACTTATTGTGGGCAAAGACGCGGTGAGATACAACCGAACCGCCCCCATGTAGGGTCAATTCTTACTGTGACAACAGGAGTCAACCGTGGTGCCATTTTTTGATAAATCACAAACCGTCGATAAGGCGAGCGCGCTGCCTGGCCGCACCACGCCAATGCCTGTCGCAACGCTCAACGTGGTCACCGAGCACTCGATGACCCAGGTGCCGGCAGGCATGGAGGTGGCGATTTTCGCCATGGGCTGTTTCTGGGGCGTTGAGCGCCTGTTCTGGCAGCAGCCGGGCGTCTACAGCACCGCCGCCGGCTACAGCGGCGGCTACACGCCGAACCCGACCTACCGCGAAGTGTGCAGCGGCCAGACCGGCCACGCCGAAGTGGTGCGCGTAGTGTTCGATCCGCAGGTCGTCAGCTACAAGCAGCTGCTGCAGCTGTTCTGGGAAAATCACGATCCGGCGCAAGGCATGCGCCAGGGCGGCGACGTTGGCACGCAGTACCGTTCGGCGATTTACACGCTGAGCCCAGCGCAGCAGGCCGAGGCGCAAAGCAGCCTGCAGCGCTTCCAGCAGGCGATGGACGCAGCGGGCGACAAGCGCGTCATCACTACCGAAATCGCGCCGGCGCTGCCGTTCTATTACGCGGAAGACGATCATCAGCAGTACCTGTTCAAGAACCCGGAAGGCTACTGCGGGCTGGGCGGCATCGGCGTTTGCCTGCCGCCGCAGGGCTGATTTGACGCCGGCCGGCGGCACTTTTTTTAACCGCTGGCGGCCCTTGTGGGGCAACTGCTATACTATGCGGGCCGCTTCTGCGGCCCGATAGCTTCCCTTCTGGTTGTTATCGCTGCTTTTTTTACTATGTACTACCCTTCCTCAAGAGCGCCGGCATCCCGTCGGCACGTATGGATAGATTATGTTAAACAGTATTTTACTGATTCTTTTTCTGATCGCGGTGAGTGCGTTCTTCTCACTGTCGGAAATCTCTCTGGCCGCCTCGCGCAAGATCAAACTGAAGCTGATGGCGGACGAAGGTAACGTCAACGCCGCCAGAGTGCTTAAACTGCAAGAAACCCCAGGCATCTTCTTCACCGTGGTGCAGATCGGCCTGAACGCCGTGGCTATCCTCGGCGGTATCGTCGGCGACGCGGCTTTTTCTCCCACCTTCAAGGTGTTGTTTGATCGCTTCCTGTCGCCCGAACTGGCGGAACAGGTCAGCTTCATCTGCTCCTTCGTGCTGGTGACCAGCCTGTTCATCCTGTTCGCCGATTTGACCCCGAAGCGCATCGGTATGATTGCACCAGAGACGGTCGCCGTCCGGATCATCAACCCGATGCGTTTCTCCATCATGATCTTCCGCCCGCTGGTGTGGTTCTTCAACGGCATGGCCAACCTGATCTTCCGCATGTTCAAGTTGCCGATGGTGCGCAAGGACGACATCACCTCCGACGACATCTACGCCGTGGTGGAAGCCGGCGCCCTGGCGGGCGTGCTGCGCAAGCAAGAGCATGAGCTGATTGAAAACGTGTTCGAACTGGAATCGCGCACCGTGCCGTCTTCGATGACCTCGCGCGAAAGCGTGGTGTACTTCGATCTGCGCGAAAGCGAAGAGAGCATCAAAGAGAAGGTCTCGACCCACCCGCACTCCAAGTTCCTGGTGTGCGACGGCCATATCGATCAGGTAGTCGGCTACGTCGATTCCAAAGACCTGCTGAACCGCGTGCTGGGCAACCAGAGCCTGGTGCTGAGCAGCGGCGTGCAGATCCGCTCGGCGCTGATCGTGCCGGATACGCTGACGCTGTCCGAAGCGCTGGAAAGCTTCAAGACCGCCGGCGAAGACTTCGCGGTGATCCTCAATGAATATGCGTTGGTGGTGGGCATCATCACCCTTAACGACGTGATGACCACGCTGATGGGGGATTTGGTTGGCCAGGGCCAGGAAGAGCAGATCGTGGCGCGCGACGAAAGCTCATGGCTGATTGAAGGCGGCACGCCGATCGACGACGTGATGCGCGTGCTGGACATCGACGAGTTCCCGCAGGCGGGCAACTACGAGACCATCGGCGGCTTTATGATGTATATGCTGCGCAAGATCCCGAAACGCACCGACTTCGTCAAATACGCCGGCTACAAGTTCGAAGTGGTGGATATCGACAGCTACAAGATAGACCAGCTGCTGGTCACCCGGCTGAGCGACAAACCGGCAGCGGTGCTGCCGAAGGCGCCGGAAGACTCCCCGGCGTCTTGACGGCAGCCGGCAAAAACATCAGCGGCCCCCTCGGGGCCGCATTTTTTTACCGCTGTCAGCGTGGTGTTCAACCCATCTCGGTCTGCAACAGCAGCACCTGACGGTTTACTTCAGACATCACGCTGAAATGGCGCTTGTCACGGATCTTCGGCGGCAGGATTTTCCCTTCGTCGAATTCAAATGCGCCCACGTCCTTGATATACAGCCTTCCGCGAAACAGGGTCTTAACGTACTTTGCCACTTTCAAAGGGTTATAACGCTGGAAGATTCTCATTCTTTTACGCTCCTCCCGTTGATCCATGCGCTCAGCGAGCCGCCAAAGGTGGCAGCCTCGAAATTCAGAACGCAACTTGATTGCATGTAGTAGACCCAGTAAAGACCAGAACGTTCACTTCTGCCCGGAGATCTACGCTGGATTTACACTTTTTGACAGAATTGTATATGATAATTTATAACGTTTTCAGGATATCCCTTCAAAATCTGATGATTAGCGAACCAAGGGAAAATCTGCGATCCGGTTAACAGGACAGACCTCTTATCACATCCTATGCTTTAGGCTGTCGAAGTGCTGTCGCACAAATTCCACTCATTACAAGGAGAAAGCATGAAAACAAGTCGCATGCTGATGGTATCCCTGCTGCTCGCCCCGCTTTTCGCTTCCGCGCACAACTTCCAGCTCCAACAGCGCGTGGCGCCGGTCGGCGTCAGCGACAAAGGAGAGCTCAATTACGCTGATGGTAATTTTAGCTACAAGAACTGGAACAGCGCGCAGCTCAGTGGAAAAGTGCGAGTGATACAACATATTGCCGGCCGCAGCTCCGCCAAAGACATGAACGACCCACTGATTGAAGCGATCAAGAAAGCGAAGCTACCACACGATCGTTACCAAACGACGACAATCGTCAACACCGACGATGCCCTGATGGGCACCGCGATGTTCGTGCGCAGCAGCATTGAAGACAGCAAGAAGGAGTTCCCGTGGTCGCAGTTCATCGTCGACAGCGACGGTAACGTGCGCAAAGCCTGGGATCTGCAGCCAAAAGGCTCAGCTATTGTGGTGCTGGATAAGCAAGGGCGCATTCAGTTCGCCAAAGATGGCGCGCTGACACCGGAAGAGGTGCAGCAGGTAATGTCCAAGCTGCACCAGCTGTTGGCGAACTAACTCAAAATAGCGAAACCCGGAAGCCGGGGTTGAGGAAGGATTCACGCGGGGTATAGAGCAGCGGCTTGCCCTGCCAATCGTGAATTTGTGCCCCGGCGGCCACCGCCACCGCATGCCCTGCGGCGGTGTCCCAAATGTTGGTCGGCCCGAAGCGCGGATAGAGCTGCGCCTTGCCTTCCGCCACCAGGCAGAACTTCAGCGAGGAACCGACGGATACGGTCTGGTGCTCGCCCAGCTGCTGCAAATAGTCTTTCAGTTCGTCGTCGATATGCGAACGGCTCACCACCACCAGCGGCGGATGCGCGTTGCTGACGCCGATCGCCTGCCGCACGCCCTTCTCCTCTTTCCAGGCCTTGCCGCGCTCCGCCAGATACAACACGTCGATCGCCGGGGCGTACACCACCCCCATCACCGCCTGTCCGTCTTCAATCAGGGCGATATTGACCGTGAACTCACCGTTGCGGTGCAAGAACTCTTTGGTGCCGTCCAATGGATCGACCAGCCAGTAGCGCGTCCAGTTGCGGCGTTCTTCCCACGCCGGCGGATCTTCTTCCGACAACAGCGGCACCTCAGGCGTCAGCGCCGCCAGGCCGCGCTTGATGATGTGATGTGCCGCCAGATCGGCCGCCGTCACCGGTGAATCATCTTTTTTCTGTGCGACATCAAGCGGTTGTTCACCGTCGTACACCGCCATGATCGCCGCCCCCGCCTCGCGGGACAGTTGGCAAATTCGCTCTAACATCATGCACCTCAACTCTGCATCTCCGTGGGAAATTTCCCTCTGTCTCTGCTAGCAGACTAGTTTTTTTTACGCCGAATATCCATCTCAACCGGCTAACCCCCGGGAATTCCTCAGATCTTGTTGGGCACAACTGTGAACTTCCCCGCGTTACCTGCCGCCGTTTTCTGCCACACTTCACAGTTTGCTGTGGCAAGCAATGTTAATTACATTTCCCTCTGCGATAACACTCGAATAATGGAATGGAGAGAGCTCAAAATGATGAAGCATCCACTGACGCTGTCCGCGCTTGCGCTGCTGGTGTGCGCCTCGGCGCAGGCGGCCACCGTCGACCTGCGCGTGCTGGAAACCACCGACTTGCACAGCAACATGATGGACTTCGATTACTACAAGGACACACCGACCGATAAATTCGGCCTGGTGCGCACCGCCAGCTTGATCCAGCAGGCGCGCCAACAGGCCGCCAACGCAGTGTTGGTGGACAACGGCGACATCATTCAGGGCAGCCCGCTCGGCGACTACATGGCGGCCAAAGGGCTGAAACCGGGCGACGTGCATCCGGTCTATAAGGCGATGAATACGCTGGACTACGTGGTCGGCAACATCGGCAACCATGAATTCAACTACGGGCTGGACTACCTGAAGAACGCCATCGCCGGCGCCAAGTTCCCGTATATCAACGCCAACGTCATCGACGCCAAAACGCAAAAACCGCTGTTCACGCCGTACATCATCGTCGATACACCGGTGAAAGACCGCGACGGCAAGGCGCATACGCTGCGCATCGGCTACATCGGCTTCGTGCCGCCGCAGATCCTGGTGTGGGACAAGGCTAACCTGCAGGGCAAGGTGACGGTGGATGACATCACCGCCACCGCCAAACGCTACGTGCCGGAAATGCGTAAACAGGGCGCCGATCTGGTGGTGGCGATCCCGCATTCCGGGCTGTCCAGCGAGCCTTACAAGGCGATGGCGGAAAACTCGGTCTACTACCTCAGCCAGGTACCGGGCATCGACGCCATCATGTTCGGCCACGCCCATGCGGTGTTCCCGAGCAAGGACTTCGCCAACATCAAAGGCGCGGATATCGAGAAGGGCCTGCTGAACGGCGTACCGGCGGTGATGCCGGGCCAATGGGGCGATCATCTCGGCGTGGTCGACCTGCAGCTCAACAACGATAGCGGCAGCTGGAAAGTGACCGCCGCCAAAGCGGAAGCACGGCCGATCTACGACAAAGAGAACAAGAAATCGCTGGCGGCGGAAGACGCTGCGCTGGTGAATGTGTTGGCGGACGATCACAAGGGCACGCGCGAGTTCGTCAGCCAGCCGATCGGCAAATCCGACGGCAACATGTATAGCTACCTGGCGCTGGTGCAGGACGATCCGACGGTGCAAATCGTCAACAATGCACAGAAGGCCTACGTCGAACATTACATCCAGGGCGACCCGGATCTGGCCGATCTGCCGGTACTTTCTGCGGCGGCGCCGTTCAAAGTCGGCGGCCGCAAGAACGATCCGGCCAGCTTCGTCGAAGTGGAAAAGGGCCAACTTACCTTCCGCAACGCCGCCGATCTCTATCTCTACCCCAATACCCTGGTGGTGGTGAAGGCCAGCGGCAAAGAGGTGAAAGAGTGGCTGGAGTGCTCCGCAGGCCAGTTCAACCAGATCGACGTCAACAGCGGTAAACCGCAAGGCTTGATCAACTGGGACGGCTTCCGCACCTATAACTTCGACGTGATCGACGGCGTCAACTACCAGATCGACGTCAGCCAGCCGGCGCGCTACGACGGCGAATGCCAACTGATCAACGATAAAGCGGAGCGCATCAAGCAGCTGACCTTCAACGGCAAGCCGATCGATCCGAACGCCACCTTCCTGGTCGCCACCAACAATTACCGCGCCTACGGCGGCAAATTTGCCGGCACCGGCGACAAACACATCGCCTTCGCTTCGCCGGACGAGAACCGCTCAGTGCTGGCAGCCTACATCAGCGCCGAAACCCAACGGCGCGGCGCGGTGCATCCGCAGGCGGACAACAACTGGCGTTTGGCGACCTTCAGCAGCCAGCAGCCGCTGGATATCCGCTTCGAGACCTCGCCGTCGGACAAAGCGACAGCGTTTATCAAGGAGCACGCTCAATATCCGATGACCGCCGAGGGCAATGACCGCATCGGCTTCGCGGTGTATCGTATCGATCTCAGCGCGAAATAATCACCCGGCCGGGGCCTCACCCACCCCGGCCATCTCCTCTTCGATTTTCCCGCTGGTGCGCCCTTTAAATTGCATTTAAAATGCATGTTATTAGATTCCTTCGTTTAAAGAGGCACTACCATGGATTACCGCAATCAATCCCTTGGCGCGCTCGCTATCGCCATTCCCCGTGCATCCCGTCTGTTTCGCCAGCATCAGCTGGATTTCTGCTGCGGCGGCCGGCAATCGCTGGCACGCGCCGCCGAGCGCAAAGGGCTGAACATCGACCAGTTGGAGAACGCGTTGGCCGCGCTCGCCGCCACGCCGGAGCAAAGCCGGGACTGGCGCACGGCGCCGCTCGGTGAGGTGATCGATTACATTCTGCCGCGCTTTCATCAGCGGCATCGCGAGCAGCTGGCAGAGCTGGTGCTGATGGCGGAAAAGGTCGAACGCGTGCACGGCGACAAGCCCAGCTGCCCGCGCGGGTTGGCGAAGCAGCTGAATCTGATCCGCCTGGATTTGGAGAATCACATGATGAAAGAAGAGCAGATCCTGTTCCCGCTGATCAAACAGGGCATGGGGCCGCAGGCCGCCGGACCGATCTCGGTGATGGAGCATGAACATGACGAGGCGGGCGAGCAGCTGGAAGTGGTGAAGTTCCTCACCGATAACGTAACGCCGCCGGAGGGCGCCTGCACCACCTGGCGAGCGCTGTACACCGGCATCGACGAGTTCATCGGCGATCTGATGGAGCACATCAGCCTGGAAAACAATCTGCTGTTCCCGCGCGCACTGCGCGGCGCATAAAATAAGGGCGCCACGAAGGCGCCCAGCGCAATCCTCGGTGGGATTACAGGATTTCCAGCAGCTCGACGTCGAACACCAGCGCGCTGAACGGCGGGATGGACGCGCCTGCACCACGCTCGCCGTAGGCCAGGTTGTGCGGGATATACAGCTGCCATTTGGAGCCGACCGGCATCAGGGTCAGCGCTTCAATCCAGCCAGGGATCACACCGCTGACCGGGAATTCTGCCGGCTGACCGCGCTCGACCGAGCTGTCGAACACGTCGCCATTGATCAGACGACCGGTGTAGTGCACACGCACGCGGTCCTGACGGGACGGGATCGGGCCGTTGCCCTGCTCCAGCACGGAGAACTGCAGGCCGGACTCGGTCAGCGTCACGTCGTCGCGCTTGGCGTTGTCATCCAGGAATTTCTGGCCTTCAACGGCCATCGCCTGCTGACGCTCACGGCGCACCGCGTCCGCACGCTCATGGATTTCACGCAGCGCACGGTGCACCACGTCTACCGGAACCGCCGGGGCATTCCCTTCCAGCGCGTCACGCAAACCCGCCAGCAAAGCTTCCGGTTGCAAACCTTCCAGCCCGGACTCTTGCAGCTGCTGGCCGACCTGTAAACCAATCCCGTAACTTGCTTGCGCTTCAACGCTGTCAAAAGAAGGGGTTGTCATGGGGTTTTCCTTAAGTCTGTAAAAAGTCGAAAGCGCAGCATAACAGCGCGTCAATGCCGGGTAAAATCTTGTGTGGAGAATGATGACTTTTGTCGTAGAAAAAGAAACAATAACCTTCTGTTAACGCCCGCAGCCGCAAACCCCGGCTCTGCCGCTCAGCTGCCTTTCGCTTCAATCAGTTAGCGGACTATACTGAAAGCAGGATATCGGGCAGGCGAGGCGCTTGCCGCGCCGCGCTAATTACTACGCCGTCGAAGAGAGGTCACCATGGGCAGAATCGCGCCCAGGAGAAGGAAAACCACCCGCATCTACCAGCCGCTGCTGCGCACCTGGCTGAACGTCAGCCAGCGCCTGAAACCGGGCGCCGCACCCACGTCTGAAGGCGCGGAACCGCCATCGGAGCCACCATCGGCCAACGACAAAATGCAGCAGGTCAAAGCGCTGCTGGCCAAAGTCTGGCATCTGCCGGACGGTTTCCATTGGATGGAGCCGCTGCCCTACTTTCATCGCCGCTGGGTGCTGATCTTCGGCATCATCCTGCTGCTGGCCCTGCTGTGGCCCTACTCGCCCGAAAGACAGCCGTTCCCGGTTTCCCAGCAGGAAACCAGCGTGCCGCTGCAGGCCGACCTGCAAAACGGCGGCGGCGCCGCTTCAGCCAACGAACCGGCGCCGGCGGGCAACTGGCAGCGTTATCAGATCCAGCCCGGCCAAACCCTGGCCCAGCTGTTTCGCGACAACAATCTGCCGGTGAATGACGTGTTCGCCATGGCGCAGGTGGAAGGCGGCGACAAGCCGCTGAGCAACATGAAAGCCGGCCAGGAAGTGCGCATCGAACGCGACGCCAACGGCGTGATTAACGCGCTGTCGGTCACCACGGTGGACAACAACCAGGCGCTGTTCCGCCGCCAGGCCGACGGCAGCTACCGCCGGGAACGCTAATCCCTACAGCTGCGCCAGCAAAAACTCGCGCAGCACCACGCCCTGATTGTGCTCGGTATCTTTGCTGCCATACAGCAGCGTCAGCGCTTGCCCCTGCCGTAACAGAGCCACCAGCGGCTGCCAGGCATCGTTGGCCGCCAGCTGTCGCCGGTAACGCTCCTCGAAGAGCGCCCACTGGTCGGTATGCTGATGGAACCACTTGCGCAGCTCGTCATCCGGCGCTACCTGTTTCAGCCACTGCACGCCCGTCAGCCGTTCCTTGCTGATGCCGCGCGGCCATAGCCTGTCTATCAGATAACAGTGTTCCGGCGCCGGCGCGCTGAAATCGTAAACCCGCTGTAGCGTAATTTTTGCCATCGCACGCTCTCCTTTTCATCCCGTCTTCAAGCGTAGCGCGTTTTGCCGGGCGCAGAAAAGCAAAACGCCAGCGCGAGGCTGGCGTTTTAACCGGGTTAACAGCCGCGTAAATTACGCTTCTGCAACCACAACTACATTCAGCTGTGCGAACACGTCGCTGTGTACCTGGAAGTGCACTTCGTGCTCGCCAGTGGTACGCAGAACGCCGTTCGGCAGACGAACTTCGCTCTTGGCAACTTCAACGCCTGCCGCAGTGACTGCGTCAGCGATGTCGCGGGTGCCGATAGAGCCGAACAGTTTACCTTCGTCGCCAGATTTGGAAGCGATGGTGACTGAACCCAGTTCGTTGATCTTGGTTGCGCGAGCTTCAGCAGCAGCCAGAACGTCAGCCAGTTTGGCTTCCAGTTCAGCACGGCGTGCTTCGAAGAACTCAACGTTTTTCTTGGTAGCAGGAACAGCTTTGCCCTGTGGTACCAGGAAGTTACGAGCGTAGCCCGCTTTAACGTTAACTTGATCACCCAGGCTGCCCAGGTTTGCTACTTTATCAAGCAGAATAACTTGCATTACCTTATCCTCTCAAAGTCGTTAATGGACAGTGGCCGATTACTGATGACGATCAGTGTACGGCAACAAAGACAGGTAGCGCGCGCGCTTGATAGCACGGGCCAGCTGGCGCTGATATTTTGCACGAGTACCGGTGATACGGCTCGGTACAATTTTACCACTTTCGGTGATGTAGTTTTTCAGCGTAGCGATGTCTTTATAGTCAATCTCTTGAACGCCTTCCGCGGTGAAACGGCAGAACTTGCGACGACGGAAATAACGTGCCATTTGGCTAGTCTCCAGAATCTATCAATTCAATCTGCTCGGCATGCAGAACCAATTTGCTCAGCCCGTTGCGCCCTTGATGGCAGCTTACAAAGCCTTGCACGGTAATCTGACTGCCGACCGTTAATCTTTGAGTTAGTGCTTGTGACTGTTGTCCGCTGACAACCACGGGCATTCGGCACCATGCTTGTCTGCTGAATCCGGCTTCCATCTGCTGCGAACGGTGCTCTAGCACAAATTGGCAGTGCGGTATCCCGGAAGGACTCACTTTTCGAACCGGCGCCTTGCACACAGTGCCCGACAAAACCAGACGATTAGCCGTCACGGCGGCAATTACTCTTCAGAATCCCCAGCATCTGCATCATCTGCGGTTTCGTTAGCGAAGTCTTCGCGGCGATCGCCACGACGTTCGTCTTTCGCTTTAACCATCGGAGATGCTTCAGTTACCGCGTGCTTAACGCGCATAACCATGCTGCGGATAACGGCGTCGTTGAAGCGGAAGTTAGTTTCCAGCTCATCGATCGCTTCCTGCGGTGCTTCAACGTTCAGCAGAACGTAGTGCGCTTTGTGCAGTTTGTTGATCGGATAAGCCAGCTGACGGCGGCCCCAGTCTTCCAGACGGTGAATCTGACCTTGCGCGTTAGTGATGGTAGCACTGTAACGCTCGATCATGCCCGGAACCTGTTCGCTTTGGTCAGGATGGACCATAAAAACGATTTCGTAATGACGCATCGAATTGCTCCTTACGGATTATTCAGCCTCCTGTCAGGGTCAACCGCGGCCCATGGAAGCAAGGAACGTGTTTAGTGTGCGGCTGAAAAATGACGCGTAATCATACTGACGCAGGGCGGGAAACTCAAGGACTGCGTGGGTTTTATTCGCGTTAATGCAAGGCTCTATGGGAAATAGCACGATTTGCTCGTGGGAGAACCTATGTACGCCGATCCATCGGTTTCAAAAATCTTTCAATGAAATCAGCGCTGAGTCACAAATCTATTTCATTTTTTTTGAAAGAGGTCATCAAAAGCACCCGCTTTTTAATCCGCTGCAACGGACTAAAATTAACCATATCCGCCGCAGACAGCGCGACGAAAAAGTTTCCAGGTTATTCAATGCAGATAAATGACTTTTTGCCGCAGCGACACTCGCTGTCAGGCCGTAACGGCAAGAGGTTAAGAGAGGCACTATGAAACGCATCATTCTCGCGACGGCGCTGACCGCCTTGTTCTCCGCCAACGTGATGGCCGCGACGGAGATCAGCACGCACCAGGCCGATCAACGCCAGAGCGTCGGCTTCGTCACCCTGAACCAGAACGTGGTTTCGCCAGATGACGCCAGCAGCCAGGTCAGTAAAATCGCCGATCAACGCGGCGCAAGCTCTTATCGCATCATCGCCCTGCACGAACCGGGCGACAACAGCACGATGCACGTCAGCGCCGAACTGTACCGCTAAAGAGACGCGCCACGCCAGGGACTCCCCAGGGCTTCATCAGAAAGCCCGTTCAGCCAGCACCGGAGCGCCGCCCGTTGGGCGCTCCACTTTCTCACCCGTCACAGCTTGAGCAACGCCGGCATGCTGAACGCCGCTGAGTTAAGCTCGGCGCGCGCTTTCATCGTTCCCATTAAACCGCGATCGGTCTCGGCCGTACTGCTGACGCTCGTCATCATGCCCTCTGCGCCTTGCGGCTCTGAAAGAACTCACGCAGACATTCTCCCCTTCACTCGACCAAACGATGGGTGAAACAGCCCGCACAGAGCGGTGCAATTCCATGCAACACGCCCGGCGCGCATTACAGCTCGCGGCGGAAGAAGTCGGCCGTGGCGGACAGCGCCAGCGGCGTGATGCGGTGCTTCACCCCCGGTTCGATGAGCGACGTCAAACGGCCGTCCGCGCCATGTAACCGCAATTCAGCCGCCAAACGCAGGCTGTCCGCCGCCGGCACCACGTCGTCCGTCTCGCCGTGCCACAGCAGCAGCGGCCGCCCGACGATCGTCTCCAAACGCCCTTCCAGCTCATATTCCGCCAGCACGGCGGTGCGCGCCGCAAACGCCGCCGGCGAGAGCGCCTCGCCCTCTTCGTCCAACGGCGGATACAGCGTTTGCGCCAGCGCCCGATAATAGCCGGAACCCATCAGGCTGGCGGCCGCCCGGATCCACGGGAAGCGTGCGAAGGCGCCAAGCGCGGTCATGCCCCCCATAGAGGCGCCGGCAACGCCGATACGCCCGTCGGCAATCAGGCCGAGCCGCTCGAAATGCGCCTTGATCTGCGGTAACTCGTCGATATTACTGCGCAGGATCTCCCAAAACGTGGCCAGACGCCGCGCCTCATCGCCGTCGAACCGCTCGCCGTGCCGATCGGCATCCGGCAATACCACCCGAAAACCAACTCGCGCCAGCGCATAGGCGAAGTAGGCGTACACCTCTTTCGATGAGGTATAGCCATGACAAAAGAACACCGTTGGCAAGGGCCGGTGATAGTGTCCTGCGGGGACGGCGTGGATCACCGCAATATCGCCCGCCCGCTCGTCATGAATTTCGATCATCCGTTTATCCTCTGCTCACCTGTTGGCATTCATCATGACAAACTTGCGCCAGCCAGCGTTAGCTCAATCTGTTCCAGCTTATATTGCGTTACACTGAAGCCATCTACCGGCTTTTCAGAGGTCACCATGACGCTTGTCCGCACACTCATTGCCCTGACGCTGGCCGCACAGCTTTCCGCCTGCGGCCTCATGACCACCACGCCGAAACTGCCACCGCCGCCCACTGCACAGGCGCAGGAAATCGTCCGCGCGCAGACCGCCGAGCTGGTGAAAATCGGTACCGTTACCGCCGTAGTGCGCGGCAGCCCGATGGACGTAGAAGCAGAGATCCAACGCAAGGCCACCGCCGCCGGCGCCCGGTATTACGTGATCATCATGAACAGCGAGACCATCGTGCCGGGCCAATGGTATTCCCAGGCGATCCTGTATCGGTAAGGCGGGGATTTTTAAGCAGATTTACACTGCCTTTGCACAGGCTGAAGTTGGGTGCTGCACACTGGCGGACAGCATGCCGCATGTTGCGGGTGTCGATTCAGGATCTGACGAAGGGGAACGCCATGAAACGCTCCGCCGCACTCACCTCCCTCCTGCTTTCGGTAGGGCTGCTCAGCACCGGCGCACAGTCCGCCGAGCTGGCGCCCGCCGATCGCGTGACGCCGCTCAGTGAAATCGCCGAGATCACCTTTAACGATCTGCCCGGTTCACCACAGGAGGCGGAGCAGACCATCGCCCGTACCGCCGGCCAACACGGCGCCAGCTATTACCGCATCCTGCGGATGGAAGAACAGGCGCACCCGCTTGGCTGGCGCGCCTCGGCCATTTTATACCTTTAGTAACTCATGCAAGCCGCATTCAACACGCCGCCGCTGACGGAGACGCCCCCCAAGAAAATCCCGGCGGCCAGGTGATTCGCTTCGATTTTTTCGCTGATGCGCGGCATGTAGATCTTCACGGCCGCGAACAGCAGCAGTTGCACAACCAGCGCCACCACGCCCCACAGCAGGTAATCCAGCAGGCTGATCGAGTTGATCGCCGCGCTGGCCAACGGGATCACATACCCCAGGCAGGCGCCGATGAAAGCAAAGGCAGCGGATTGATTATCGGCCTTGATCAGCGTCCATTCATCGTGCGGGGTGATGCGGGTATAGACGAACAGAAACACCAAAATCATGGCGAAACCGCTGAAGAAATAAGAGGCGAACGCTGCCAACGCGCTGAGAATATCCATGTGCATTTTCCTGTCAGAGTGAGGCTGAATTAAAAAGGTTTTCGCCGCCGCGCGCCACCCTTTTCCCTAACCGCCGATAGCGCGATTCAACAGCAGTTCGCACACCTCGGCCGACAGCAGGCTCTCGCCACGGTGATCCAGCGTCATGTGACACCAGGCATCGGCAATCTGCGGGCTGGCGTGCTGTAGCAGCTGCGCGGCGCAGCACAGGTCGAACAGCTGCTGGGTCAACAACCGCCCCATCTCTTCACTCGGTTGTCGGGCGCGCTGCTGCCACTGCCGCCAGGCGTGATCGAACAAGCGATTCTGGCCGCGCACCGGCTGCAGTTCGAACTGCAGCATTTCGAGCGCGCCCGGCAGTTTGTGCAGGCTGCGCAACACGTCCAGACACATGATGTTGCCGGAACCTTCCCAGATGCTGTTGACCGGCATCTCGCGATACAGGCGCGGCAGCTCGCTCTCTTCGCAGTAGCCGATACCGCCCAACACCTCCATCGCTTCGGCGATGAACGGCATGCCCTGGCGGCAGATGCTGTATTTGGCTGCCGGGGTCAGCAGGCGGCTGTAAATCAGCTCGCCCTCATTGCTGCGGCTTTCCCAGGCGCGGGCCAGCCGGAACAGCAACGCGGTGTGTCCTTCCAGCCGCAGCGCCATCCGCGCCAAGACCTGGCGCATCAACGGCTGTTCGATCAAGAGCTTGCCGAACGCCTGCCGCTGTAGCGCATGATACAGCGCCACCGACAGTCCGCGGCGCATCAGGCCGTGGCTGCCGAGCGAGCAGTCGAAACGGGTCAGGCCGCCCATCTTCAGGATATGCCGCACGCCATCACCTTCCTCCCCCAGCAGCCAGGCGGTGGCGTCCTGAAACTCCACTTCGCTGCTGGCGTTGGAGCGGTTGCCCAGTTTGTCTTTCAACCGCTCCAGGCGAATGGCGTTGCGGCTACCGTCCGGCAAAATGCGCGGCAGGAAGAAGCAGGACAACCCGCCTTCGGCCTGCGCCAGCACCAGGTGCGCATCGCTCTGCGGCACCGAGAAGAACCACTTGTGCCCTACAAGCCGGTAGGCTTCACCCGGCCCGCGCGCGCCGAGCGGCGTGGCGGTGGTGGTATTGCTCAAGACATCGGAGCCGCCCTGCTTCTCCGTCATGCCCATGCCGATCAGCAGGCCGCGCTTTTGCCCCCCCGGCAGCAGGTGAGCGTCATAACGATCCGACAGCAACGGCGACAGCCAGGTGCGAAACTCGGCCGGCAACGCCTGCAGCAACAGCGGCGTGGCGCCGAAGGTCATGGTCACCGGGCACAGCGTGCCGGCCTCAACCTGCGCATGCAGCATAAAGCGCGCGGCGCGCGCCACGAAGGAACCGATGCGCGCATCCTCCTGCCAGGGCAGGTTGTGCACCCGATTGGCGATCAGCCCCTGCATCAGAATATGCCAGGCGGGATGAAAGCGAACGTCGTCCAGCCGCTGGCCGGTGGCGTCGTAGCGCAGCAGCTCCGGCGGGTTGGCGTTAGCCAGACGCCCCAGCTCCAGCGACTCCTGGGTACCGAGCTGCTGGCCCAGCGAGGCCAATACCTCGGCGTCCCAGCCGCCCTGTTCGCGCAGCAACGCTTCGCGCAGCGGCGTATCGGAGAGAAACAGGTTGCTGTTGCCCAGCGGCTTGGGTTGGTTAAAAACGGTGTGCGTAGTCCAGACCATGAGAGTGCTCCCTGAGAAAAGCGTCAGGAGTAAGTATGGTCGGCGCATAGATTTCTGCCGAAGGCGGGATCACAAGAGGAGGAATTAACGGGGGCACAAGGCCCCCGCCAGGAGAATCAGCCGCGCTGGCGCACCGCTTCGAACAGGCAGATGCCGGTGGCGACCGACACGTTCAGCGAAGAAACGGTACCGGCCATCGGGATGCTGATCAGCTCGTCGCAGTGTTCGCGGGTCAGACGGCGCATGCCTTCGCCTTCCGCGCCCATCACCAGTGCCATCGGGCCGGTCATTTTGCTCTGATACAGCGTATGGTCGGCTTCACCGGCGGTGCCCACCACCCAGACGTTCATTTCCTGCAGCAGACGCAGCGTGCGCGCCAGGTTGGTCACGCGGATCAGCGGCACGCTCTCGGCGGCGCCACAGGCCACTTTCTTGGCGGTGGCGTTCAGTTGGGCGGAACGATCGCGCGGTACGATCACCGCGTGCACGCCGGCGGCGTCGGCGCTGCGCAGGCAGGCGCCGAGGTTATGCGGGTCCGTCACGCCATCCAGCACCAGCAGGAATGGCGTTTCCACGCTCTCCAACAGACCCGGCAGGTCGTTCTCCTGATACTGACGCCCTTCGCGCACCCGGGCGATGATCCCCTGGTGAACCGCGCCTTCAACCTTGTCATCCAGCCACTGGCGGCTCGCCACCTGGATCACGATGCCGGTCGCTTCCAGCTCGGCGATCAGCGGTTGCAGGCGGCGATCTTCGCGGCCTTTCAGGATAAACACTTCCAGGAAGCGTTGCGGATCGCGCTCTAACAGGGCTTTGACGGCGTGGATGCCGTAAATAATTTCGCTCATGATGCTCTTTTAAATTCGTGCGGCCGGTGATAACCGGCCGATGATAACGATGTGCGGCAGGTTAGGCCTGCTCGGCACCTTTCTTCTTGGCTGCGCGTTTGGCTTTGGTCGCCGCCGCGATTTTCCGCGTTTTGTCGGACGCTTTCTTGGCTTTCTTCTTCGCCTTCTTCACCTTGTCGGCGGGTTTGGCGTCATCCTGCTTGCGGAAGGCGCTGTCCGGTTCGAAGTTAGCCGGCGGTTTGCCACCGCGGCGCTTGCCGCGCCCCGCGTTACCGTTGTCGCGCAGCGTACGCTGGCCGCCCTTCTTGGCGCGATCGCGCTCGGTTTTGCCTTCACCGCGCGCTTTGCGGGTGCTGGACACCAGCGCGAAGTCGATCTTGCGCTCGTCCATATGCACCGCGTCCACGCGGATCTCCACCGTATCCCCCAGACGATAGACCGTGCCGGAAGACTCGCCGATCAGGCGCTGGCCGATATTATCGTAGCGATAGTAATCATTATCCAGCGTTGATACGTGCACCAGCCCGTCGATGAACAGATCGTTCAGGCGCACAAAGAAGCCGAAGCCGGTAACGCTGGAGATGATGCCGCTGAACACTTCACCGACGTGATCCTGCATGAAGTCGCACTTCAGCCAGTCGGCGACGTTGCGCGTCGCTTCATCCGCGCGGCGCTCGGTCATCGAGCAGTGTTCGCCCAGCTGCAGCATCTCTTCGAATTCGCTGTGCCAGCCGCCGGTCGGCGTCCAGCGCTCTTTCGGCTCGCCGTGTTCTTTGGCCAGCTGATATTTGATCGCGCGGTGCAGCGCCAGATCCGGATAACGGCGGATAGGAGAAGTGAAGTGGCCGTAAGACGCCAGCGCCAGGCCGAAGTGGCCGCGGTTTTCCGGATCGTAAATCGCCTGCTTCATCGAACGCAGCAACATGGTTTGCAGCATTTCGTGGTCAGGGCGCTCGGACACTTCATCCATCAGCACCGCATAGTCCTTCGGCTGCGGCTTGTTGCCGCCGCCCAGCGTCAGCCCCAGCTCGCTCAGCACGCTGCGCAGCGCGGAGATATGGTCGTCGCTCGGACGATCGTGCACGCGGTACAGCGCCGGCTCGTTGCGTTTCTCGACGAAGCGCGCTGCCGCCACGTTGGCCATGATCATGCACTCTTCGATCAGCTTGTGGGCGTCATTGCGCACCGTCGGCTCCACGCGCTCGATGCGGCGTTCGGCGTTAAAGATGAATTTGGCTTCTTCGGTTTCAAACGCGATGCCGCCGCGCTCGGCGCGCGCCTTATCCAGCACCTTGTACATCGCGTGCAGCTCTTCCAGGTGCTTGACCAGCGGATGGTAGTGCTCGCGCAGCTCCTGATCGCCCTGCAGAATGTGCCACACCTTATTGTAGGTCAGGCGGGCGTGCGAACTCATCACCGCCTCGTAGAACTTGGCCGTGGACAGGCGCCCTTGGGCGGAGATGGTCATCTCGCACACCATGCACAGGCGATCGACCTGCGGATTCAAGGAGCACAGCCCGTTGGACAGCACTTCCGGCAGCATCGGGATCACCTGCGACGGGAAGTACACCGAGTTGCCGCGGCTGCGCGCTTCATCGTCCAGCGCGGTGCGCGGACGCACGTAGTAACTGACGTCGGCGATCGCCACCCACAGGCGCCAGCCACCACCGCGTTTTTTCTCGCAGTATACGGCGTCATCGAAGTCGCGCGCGTCTTCGCCGTCGATAGTGACCAACGGCAGCTTGCGCAGATCGACACGGCCCTTCTTGGCCGCTTCCGGCACCTGCTCGCTGAGATCGGCCACCTGTTTTTCCACCTGCGGCGGCCAGGTATGCGGGATCTCATGGGTGCGTAGCGCGATATCCACCGCCATGCTGGTGCCCATCTTGTCGCCGAGGATCTCGACGATCTTGCCGACCGCCTTGGTGCGACGGGTTGGACGCTGAGTCAGCTCCACCACCACCATAAAGCCCATGCGCGCGCCGCTGACGCTGTCCGCCGGGATCAGAATATCGAAGCTCAGACGGCTGTCGTCCGGCACCACGAAGCCGGTACCGGCGTCCATGAAGAAGCGGCCGACAATCTGGCTGGTTTTCGGCACCAGCACGCGCACGATGCGCGCTTCACGGCGCCCTTTGCGATCCGCGCCCAAGGCCTGCGCCAGCACCACGTCACCGTGGATCGCCATTTTCATCTGTTCGGCAGACAGGTACAGATCGTCCTTGCTGCCTTCAACGCGCAGGAAGCCGTAGCCGTCGCGGTGGCCGATCACCGTGCCGCGCAGCAGGTCCAAACGTTCCGGCAGCGCGTAGCACTGGCGGCGAGTAAACACTAACTGGCCATCGCGCTCCATGGCGCGCAGGCGGCGGCGCAGCGCTTCCAGCTGCTCTTCACCGCTGAGGCCCAGTTCGTTGCCCAGTTCTTCGCGGCTGGCCGGGGTTTCTCTTTTCGCCAAATGGGCCAGGATATATTCACGACTGGGGATAGGGGATTCGTATTTTTCTGCTTCTCGTTCCAGGAATGGATCTTGTGACATTGCGGTTCCTCCGTTGTCATCAGCAGGATGACGTTGAGCCTTGTCTTCTCAACGTCGTTTTATTCGACAAGCAATAGCTTGTAGAGCGGCGGATTGTCTTCGACCATATCGGCCAACGTATGCTTATCCAGCTCTTCAAGGAAATTCTGTACGCCCTGGTGGAGCACCTGCTTCAATCGGCAGGCAGGGGTGATGTGGCAAAAATCACTGCTGCAGTTAACCAACGCGAGCGGCTCCAGCGCCCGCACCACGTCACCAAGGCGAATGCTCTCGGCCGGTTTGCCCAAGCGAATACCGCCATGCTTACCGCGCACCGCCGTGACAAAACCTACCCGGCTCAACTGATTGATGATCTTCACCATATGGTTGCGAGACACGCCATAAACCTCGGTTACTTCCGAGATACTGGTCATTTTGTCCTGCGGCAACGAGGCCATGTAGATCAACGCCCGTAGGCCATAATCAGTAAAACTTGTTAACTGCACATCTTACCTCTGGGTATTACTTTACCCGTCTGATACGCCGCTTTTCGGCGCTATTCAAAAGATTACTCATTGGATAATAAACCAGCCGGAGAGTTCGTCGCTAATTATTTAGCGAATCCCGCGCCCTAAGGCGGGTTTATGAAAGGATTTTTTGACGTGAAACCGCAATCGGAGGGAGTCAGGATAAAAACAAACCGGGACACGCCCGGTTTGTTTAATGCCGCAAAGCCTGATTATGCGTCGAACGGATCGCGCAGGATCATGGTTTCGCTGCGATCCGGGCCGGTAGAGATAATGTCTACCGGTACGCCGGTCACTTCTTCGATGCGCTTGATGTAGTTCAGCGCAGCCTGAGGCAGCTTGCTGTACTCTTTCACGCCAAAGGTGGTTTCGCTCCAGCCCGGCATGGTTTCGTAGATAGGTTCGATACCTTCCCAACCTTCAGCCGCCAGCGGAGTGGTATCCACTTCGCGGCCGTCCGGCATGCGGTAACCCACGCAGATCTTCACTTCTTTCAGGCCGTCCAGGACGTCCAGCTTGGTCAGGCAGAAGCCGGACAGGGAGTTGATCTGTACGGCGCGACGCACCGCTACCGCGTCCAGCCAGCCGGTACGGCGGCGACGGCCGGTGGTGGCGCCGAACTCGTTACCCTGCTTGCACAGGTACTCGCCGGTTTCATCGAACAGTTCGGTTGGGAACGGACCTGCACCCACGCGAGTGGAGTAGGCTTTCACGATGCCCAGCACGTAGTCCACATAACGTGGGCCAATGCCGGAACCGGTAGCCACGCCGCCGGCGGTGGTGTTAGAAGAGGTAACGTACGGATAAGTACCGTGGTCGATATCCAGCAGGGTGCCCTGAGCGCCTTCGAACATGATCAGGTCGCCACGCTTGCGCGCGCCGTCCAGCAGTTCGGAAACGTCAACCACCATAGAAGTCAGGATGTCGGCGATAGACAGCACGTAGTCCAGCGTCGCCTGATAATCGACGGCTTCAACTTTGTAGTAGTTGACCAGCTGGAAGTTGTGGTAATCGACGATCTCTTTGAGCTTAACAGCGAAGGTTTCTTTGTTGAACAGATCGCCGACGCGCAGACCGCGACGAGCCACTTTATCTTCGTAAGCCGGGCCGATACCACGACCGGTGGTGCCGATCGCTTTCGCGCCGCGCGCTTTCTCGCGCGCGTTGTCCAGCGCGACGTGATAAGGCAGGATCAGCGGGCAAGCTTCGGACAGTAACAGACGTTCGCGTACCGGGATGCCACGCGCTTCGAGTTCACCCATTTCTTTCATCAATGCGTCTGGCGCCAGAACAACACCGTTGCCGATGATGCTGGTGACGTTTTCACGCAGAATACCTGAAGGAATTAAATGAAGGACGGTTTTTTCACCGTTGATTACCAGAGTGTGGCCAGCGTTATGGCCACCTTGGTAGCGCACAACATATTGAGCCCGTTCAGTCAGCAGGTCTACAACCTTGCCTTTACCTTCGTCACCCCATTGGGTGCCCAGTACGACGACGTTCTTACCCATTTTTCAAAATCACCGATTGCTTAAAAATGGATTCTACCACCGTAATTTTCGATTTTCAGCACTTTTAGCATACGATTGCATAAATTTTGGTCTAGACTTTAAAGACCCGTGCGGCCGCTCAACATGTAGTAGATCACGCAGCCCGCAACCACTATTCCACCGCCAAATCGCCGCAGCGTCGCATCCGGCAACTGTGACATCGCCACAATCATTTTGCGCCAGGCCTGCGGAAACAGCATCGGACCTAATCCTTCCAGCACCAGAACCAGCCCGAGCGCCAGCCAAATCGTTGAGTTCATGCATCCCCCAAAAACGAGAAAGGGCCCGCGTAAACGGGCCCTCGATCAGATTGCCTGCCGCGCTTACTTGCGCAGGGTATCAGGCGACTTCATGTAGCGGAAGAAATCGCTGTCCGGGCTCAGTACCAGCACGTCCTGGTTGTCCTTGAAGCTGGCTTCATAGGCACGCAGGCTGCGGATAAAGGCATAGAAGTCCGGATCCTGGCTGAACGCGTTGGCGAACAGCTTGGCCGCTTCGGCATCGCCTTCACCGCGGGTGATACGCGCCTGACGCTCAGCTTCCGCCAGAGTACGGGTCACTTCGTAGTCCGCGCTGGCGCGCAGCTTCTCGGCTTCTTCCTGGCCCTGCGAGCGCAGACGACGGGCTACCGCTTCACGCTCGGCGCGCATACGCTGGTAGATGGCGTCGGACACTTCCGCCGGCAGGTTGATCTGCTTGATACGCACGTCGATCACTTCGATGCCCAGCGCCGCCATGCTGTTCGGGTTCACCTGCGGCTGTTTGCCGGTGGTTTCCCGCTCGACGCGCGCCGCCGCAGAGGCGATAGCGTCATCGGCTTCGGTGGTCGCCACTTCTTCGCCGTCACCCACGGTGCCGGTGTTCAGCGCGTCACGCACGTCGGACATCAGCTTGCCGCGCGAGTCGGTCACGATGTCTTTCACGTCCAGGCGGCCGATTTCGGAACGCAGACGGTCGCTGAACTTGCGTTTCAGCAGCACTTCGGCCTGGGAGACGTCGCCGCCGCCGGTCGCCAGATAGTAACGGCTGAAGTCGCTGATGCGCCATTTCAGATAGGAGTCGACGATCAGGTCTTTCTTCTCGCTGGTCACGAAGCGATCGGCCTGGTTGTCCATGGTCTGGATGCGCGCATCCAGGTTCTTCACGGTCTCAATGAACGGGATCTTGAGGTGCAGACCCGGCGCATACACCAGCGGCTTGTTTTCGCCGTCGCGCAGAACCTTGCCGAAGCGCAGCACGATGCCGCGCTGGCCTTCCTGCACCACGAACAGCGAAGCGTACAGCACCACCAGCACCGCGAGGACAATAACTACAAAAGACTTACGCATTGATTACTCTCTCCCTACGCGAGTGGTGTCGTCACGCTGCGCATTCGCCCGGCGCTGATCCATAATCGAACCGCCGCTGGTGCGCGGAGCGCTGCTGTTGGCAGCCGGCGCAGAATTCGGATTGAGGCGAATCAGGCTGGTATCCTTATTACCGCTCTCCGGCGCCGCGCCTTGGCCGCGCAGCATCTGATCCAGCGGCAACACCATCAGGTTGTTGCCTTTGTCGCTCACCAACACCTTACGGGTATGGCCCAGCACTTTTTCCATGGTTTCGATATACAGACGCTCGCGGGTGATCTGCGGAGCGGACTTGTATTCCGGCAACAGTTTGGCAAAGCGCGCCACCTCACCCTGGGCTTCCAGGACGGTACGGTCTTTATAAGCCTTGGAGTCTTCCAGCAGACGCTGCGCCTGGCCGTTCGCACGCGGCTGAACTTCGTTGGCGTACGCTTCCGCTTCACGGATGTATTGCTGCTCGTTCTCACGCGCGGCGATCGCATCGTCGAACGACGCCTTCACCTCTTCCGGTGGACGCGCCGCCTGGAAGTTGACGTCCAGCAGCGTGATGCCCATGTTGTAAGGACGAATGGTCTCTTCCAGCATGCGCTGCGTATCGTTACGCACCACGGTACGGCCTTCGGTCAGGATGCGATCCATCGAGTATTTGCCGATCACGCCACGCAGGGCGCTGTCGGTCGCCTGGCTCAGGCTGTCGTCGGCATTGACGACGCTGAACAGGTACGCTTCCGGGTTGGTCACGCGGTACTGCACGTTCATTTCCACGCGCACCACGTTTTCATCGGAGGTCAGCATCACGCCGGATGCCGCCAGCTCGCGCACGGATTCCACGTTCACCGGACGCACGTCGTCGATGAAGGTCGGCTTCCAGTTCAGGCCCGGCTGCACCAGGTGGCTGAACTTGCCGAAACGCGTCACGACGCCGCGCTCGGCTTCCTTGATGGTGTAGAAGCCGCTGGCGGCCCAAATCACCACCACGGCAACCGCCGCGATACCGATAATGCGGCCGCTGAAGCCCGGACCAGAGGTGCCGGTGCCGCCGCTATTGCTGTTGGAGCCTTTGCCCCCGCCGAAACCGCTCAATTTCTTGCTCAGTTTGCGGAAGATATCGTCCAAATCAGGTGGCCCTTGATCACGACCGCCTTTGTTGTTACCGCCAGAGTTGCCGCCATTGTTATTGCTGCTCCCCCACGGGTCGCGGTCCTGTCCGTTATTACCGGGCTGATTCCACGCCATGTTTTAGCTCCATATTCTGTGATTGGGTACTTCAGGCTTTCGCGAAGCATAAATGTAACAGGATATGATCATACGATAAAGTCAATCAGGTCCTGTTCTTGCTTGCAGAGACGACGCCATTCGACGATCGGCATTCGCACCACCACGCCAATGCTGCCGTCCTCTTCGTTCCACTCTTTTTCAATCGCCTGAAGCTGGTAAAAACGGCTGCGAAGACGGCCTGCCCGTGGCGGTAAGCGCAATTCGTAATGCGCGATCTCCCCCGATAAGCGCTCCGTCAACGCCTGATACAGCAACGGAATACCCTCTCCGCTGGCGGCGGACAGCCACACCCGGATCGGCAAGTTTTCGTCGTTGCGGTCGATACGCGGCACAAAATCGTCCAGCATATCTATTTTGTTCATCACTAACAGTGTAGGGATTTCATCCGAGTCGATCTCCGCCAGCACGGTGTTCACCGCTTCGATGTTCTCATCGACGCGCGGATCCGCCGCGTCGATGACGTGCAGCAGCAGAGATGCCTGGCGCGTTTCCTGCAGCGTCGCCTTGAAGGCGGCCACCAGATCGTGCGGCAGGTGCCGGATAAAGCCTACGGTATCCGCCAACACGGTATCCCCCACGTCCGGCACGTCAATGCGCCGCAACGTAGGATCCAGGGTGGCAAATAGCTGGTCCGCCGCATACACCTCGGCAGACGTTATTCGGTTAAACAGGGTGGATTTGCCGGCGTTGGTGTAGCCCACCAGCGATACGGTCGGCACATCGGCGCGGGTCCGCGCGCGTCGGCCTTGTTCACGCTGCTTTTCTACCCGCCCCAGGCGGCGCAGAATCAAGCTGATGCGATCGCGTAACAGGCGACGGTCGGTCTCAAGCTGGGTTTCCCCCGGCCCGCGCAGGCCAATCCCCCCTTTTTGCCGCTCCAGGTGCGTCCAGCCACGCACCAGACGCGTGGCGATGTGGCGCAACTGCGCCAGCTCCACCTGCAGCTTACCTTCATGGGTACGGGCACGCTGGGCGAAAATGTCTAAAATCAGCCCGGTGCGATCGATCACCCGGCATTCGCACAGGCGCTCGAGGTTTCTTTCCTGCGCCGGGGAAAGGGAATGATCAAACAGGACAACAGACGCGCCGCTGGCTTTCACCGCATCTGCAATTTCTTCGGCCTTTCCTTCGCCGACAAAGTATTTCGGATGCGGGGCTTTGCGGCTACCAGTCACCACTTGCAAAGCTTCGACACCGGCTGAGGAAACCAACGATTCGAACTCGTTGAGGTCTTCCGTATCTTTGTCTTGCGAGAAATAGATATGAACCAGTACGGCCTGCTCACCGGCTTCATAACGGTCAAACAAGCGTGCAACCTCTCAAACGGACACTCACCGTGAGTTTGGGGGACATAAACAGCCCACGGCTGCTTATGCTCCCCGTCATGGTTGACTTGCAACGCGCTTTATTCAGCGTCATCGCTTTCCTGCTGCGGCTGTTGCTGCGCAGACGGGTTGTTGCCATGGTGATAGTTGCTTGAACCGCCGCTCGGGTTGTTGCTGTGATGCGAAACCGGACGTGACGGGACAACGGTAGAGATAGCGTGCTTGTACACCATCTGGCTAACCGTGTTCTTCAACAGGATGACAAACTGGTCAAAAGACTCAATCTGGCCTTGCAGCTTAATGCCATTCACCAAATAAATAGAAACCGGAACACGTTCACGACGCAATGCGTTCAGGAACGGATCTTGCAAAGATTGCCCCTTAGCCATTCTATCTTTTCCTTATTTGCTTGTTGTTTGTAACTAAGAACCTGTCGGCTCTAAAATAAACGACGTAAAAAATTTGCGCGCTGAATACTCAGCAATTGTACACAATCACCCAACCTATGCACTAACAACCTGTGTCACCGAGTCCAAAGCCTCTCCCGGCTTTTCACTGTCCAACCAATGGACCGACTCCCAACCCCGTAACCAGGTCATCTGGCGTTTAGCCAACTGACGTGTTGCGCAAATACCACGATAAACCATCTCATCGTAACTAATTTCACCAGACAAGTATGACCACATCTGGCGGTAACCGACACAGCGAATGGAGGGCAAGTCCGTATGCAAATCACCCCGTGCGAAAAGTGCACGCGCTTCCGTCTCAAAACCCGCCGCCAACATTTGATGGTACCGCAGCTCGATGCGTTGATGAATCAACTCACGGCTGGTCGGCGCTATCGCAAATTGGTGAACTTGATACGGTAACGATTCACCCGAAATTTTAGTCAGTTCCGTTAAAGTTTTACCCGAAATAAAAAAAACTTCCAGTGCTCTGGACAGTCTCTGCGGATCATTCGGATGAATTCTCAATGCCGCGACCGGATCGATCGCCTGCAACTGCCGGTGCAACGCCTCCCAGCCCTGCTCAGCCGCTTGCTGTTCGATGCGCTCGCGCACCGCGGGATCGGCAGACGGCAGCGGCGACAATCCTTCCAGCAACGCCTTGAAATACAACATGGTGCCGCCGACCAGCAGCGGAATGCGCCCGGCGGCGGTGATGTCAGCCATTTCCTTCAGCGCGTCGGCGCGGAACTCCGCGGCCGAGTAGGCTTCGGAGGGATCGCGAATATCGATCAGCCGATGCGGCGCCTGCGCCAATTCTTCGGCGCTCGGCTTGGCGGTGCCGATATCCATGCCGCGATAAATCAGCGCGGAATCGACGCTGATCAGTTCCACCGGCAGGCGTTCGCGCAGCGCGATCGCCAGCGCGGTTTTGCCCGAGGCGGTCGGCCCCATGATGAAAATAGCCGGGGGACGTGGTGTCATTTCAGTTTCAGTCATGCTTGAGGGCCGCCAGTGCAGCCTGTAAATCAACGGGTTGTAAAAGTCCGCTCGGTGGCGATTTGACCAGCTGCGGGCAAAGTCGTTCAACGTCGGTCAGCAATTGTATCGCTTGCGAGGTGTTCCACTGTTCATGTTCGCTGCCAAGGCGGCGAGCGAGCCAGGTGGCCAGCACCGCGGGCGACATCTCCTGATGTTCGGCCAGATAGCCTAACAGTTCGGGTATCAGTTTTTGTAAATTTTGTTGGCGTAATGGTAAAGGCACTGCGCGCAGCGTCACACGGCCGTGATCCGTCTGCAGATCCAGCCCCATCGCCGCCAACAGCGCCTGATGCCGCGCGATGGCCGCCGCTTCGCGCTTGTCCAACGTCAGCTTGACTGGGATCAGCAGCGGTTGCGGCCGCAGCCCTTCCGCCGGCGGGTTAAGTTGCGCCTGGCGCAGCCAACGCTCCGCCACCGTCAGGTTGATCAACGCCGGCTGCTGGCGCTGTTCAAGCAACGCGTAACACGGCGGATGAACCATCAGCACTCGACCAAAACTGTGCAAGCCGCCCGCCAGCGGCGCTTCCGCTGCGGTTTTCGCCGGTGGGAACAACGGCGGTTTGCTCGGGACTTCCGGCGCGGCATCGGCCTGTGGCTCGGCAGCGGGCTGCATCAATTTACCGTACAGCTCGCCTTCACGTTTCTGGTAACCACCGGTCGTTTGCCAGCCCGGCTGCGGTGCGCGCTCGCGGGCGGCGCCGGCCGGTGGCGGTGTTTCGCGACGCGGCGCAGGCTGAGAAAAATGGTTGCCGCCGGCAGCGACGCGGTTTTCCTGCTGCCAGACCGGCGCGGGCGCTTCGTCAGGCGTATCCGCCAGCGGCAGCGGCGGCGTCTGACCGGCCTGCTGCAGCACGGTGGTTACCGCCTGATAGATAAAATCGTGCACCAACCGCGCCTGATGAAAACGCACCTCGTGCTTGGCGGGATGAACGTTGACATCCACCTGGTGCGGATCGACTTCCAGATACAGCACGTAAGCGGGCTGCTGATCGTCTTTCAGCTGATCCTGATAGGCCTGACGAATGGCGTGGTTGATCAAACGATCGCGCATCATGCGGCAGTTGACGTAGCAGTACTGCATTTCACCCAGCTGGCGCGCCCCGGCCGGATCCGCCACCCAACCGCGGATGCTCAGATCGCCATGCTGCCAGTCGATATTCAGCGCATGCTGCAAAAACGCCGGGCCGCAGATGCTGCCCAAACGGCGCTCGTGCTGGCTTTCTTCTTTCGCTGCCCGGTATTGGCGGATCAGTTTGCCGTTGTGGCTGAGGTTGATCGCCACATCGAAACGCGCCAGCGCGATGCGCCGCACCACTTCGTCGATATGGCCGAATTCGGTTTTCTCGGTGCGCATGAACTTGCGGCGCGCCGGGGTGTTGTAAAACAGATCAAGCACTTCCAGCGTGCTGCCGACCGGGTGCGCGGCGGGTTTGACGGTGACCGCCTGCTCGCGCCCTTCGGCATAGGCTTGCCACGCCTCGCTCTGCTCGGCGGTGCGCGACGTCAGGGTCAAACGGGAAACCGAGCTGATACTGGCCAGCGCTTCGCCGCGAAAACCGAGGCTGACGATCGCCTCCAGGTCGTCGAGCGTGCTGATTTTACTGGTGGCGTGCCGCGCCAGCGCCAGTGCCAGATCGTCCTTGCCGATGCCGCAGCCGTTGTCGCGAATGCGGATCAGCTTGGCGCCGCCACGTTCAATATCGATATCGATGCGCGTCGCACCGGCATCCAGGCTGTTTTCCACCAGCTCTTTGACGACCGACGCGGGGCGTTCAACCACCTCTCCGGCGGCGATCTGGTTGGCGAGCTGTGGTGGTAACACCTGGATAGGCATACTGACTCCTGTAGCGGTGGCGCTAGGCCTGCGGAATGGTCAGCGTCCGATCCAGCGGCGCGACGTCCGACTTCAGATTATTGACCCGTTTCAGATCGCCGACGCTGACCCCGTAGCGAGAAGCGATGGAGGAGAGCGTATCCCCGCGGGCCACTTTATGTTTAGACGGCTTCTTCGCCGGCGTTTTCGCCTTGGCGACGGTGGTGACGGCGGCGGTTTTCCCCGCCGGCACCTTCAGGCGTTGCCCGACCCACACGCCGTCTTTTTTCAGTTTGTTCAGATCCCGCAGCGCCGCCATGGTCGTGCCGTAGCTGTCGGCAATGCCGGACAGCGTTTCCGCCCGCTTCACCACGTGGATCTGGGTCTTGCCGCTTACGCTGCGGCTCGCGCCGGCCGAGCTGACGATAGGCTCAGGCTGGCGCACGTCTGGTGTTGAGGTGTTAACCGCCGCTGCGACGTCCAGCGGTCGGTTTTCCACCTTTGGGTCGGCTTGCAGCGGATGCGCCAGGAAGTAACTGCGCAGGCCGTTATGAATGGCCTTGGCAATCTTCTCCTGATACGCGCTACTGCCCAGCAGCCGCTCCTCCGTGCTATTACTGATAAATCCTGTTTCCACCAGCAGCGATGGAATATCCGGCGAACGCAGCACGCCCAAACTGGCGTGCTCCGGCCGGCGTTTGTGCAGCGATCCGACGCTTTGCAGCTGCTGCAGCACTTTCACCGCCACGTCGTATCCCACGCGCTGCGAGTGGCCGAACTGCAGATCCAGTACCGCCTGGCTCAGGTAAGGGTCGGCCTGGCTGTTGGCCAGCAGATCGCCGGCGCCGCCGAGCAGCTCAGACTGTTTCTCATGCTGTTCCAGCCAGCCGGCCATTTCGCTGTTGGCACGGCGGTTGGATAGCACCCAAACGGAAGCCCCGCTGGCGCTGCGGTTTGGCGCGGCGTCGGCGTGGATGGAGACCAGCACGTTGGCGCCCTGTTTGCGTGCGACGTCGGAACGCCCCATCACCGAGATGAAGTAGTCGCCGTTACGCGTCAGCACCGGTTTGAACTGCGGATCGGCGTCCAACATCGCCTGCAGACGGCGCGCGATGGCGATAGTGACATTCTTTTCTTTCAGCCCGCTCGGGCCAATGGCGCCCGGATCCTGGCCGCCGTGGCCGGCGTCGATCGCCACCACCACCCGATCGCCGGAACCGGCGGAAACACGGCTGCTGCGCGGCGTGACCTCTGTGGCGGTGCCTGCGACGACGGTCTGTTTATTGGTAAAGGGATTCGATCCCGTCGGCGCTTTGCGCAGCGGCGGCTCCGGCGCGTCACGCACCGCGACCGGCGCCTGACGCGGCGGTGGGTTGACCGCAACCGGCGCAGGCGTTTGCACCGGCGCTTTGCGCACCACGGTATTGGCACTGCCTTCGGCCGTAATGGTGAACACCACGGTATGCACGCTGCCGTTTTGACGGGTGGAAACGCGGGTTTTGGCGCGCTGGGTCAGGTCGAAGACCAGGCGAACGCTCTGAGCGTCTTTCGGTGCGCTGGAGCGAATACTTTTCACCAGGTTTTGGCCGCTGAAGTTGAGCGGCAGACCGCCGACCTTGCCCTTCTGGTTAACGTCCAGCACCACGCGATCCGGGCCGTGCAGCGGGAAAAACGCATAGTCCGGCGGGCCATTGAAGCTCACCGATACCGTCGCCTCACGCTGGGCGTTGGACACTTTGATATCGGACAGCGAGGACGCCGCCAGCGCGTTCAGCGCGCCGAGCGGCCCCAGCACGGCGATCAGCATGATGACCGCAAATTTTTTCAACACGTGCGTCATTACAGCATCATCCCTGTGATCCATGAATGCGGTCTAACAGCTGGCTGCCGTAAGCGGAAATCGCCTCGATCTTCGCCTCTCGCCCCTCGCCCTGATAGCAAAGATGCAGCGCCAGATCCGGCTCCGGCAGCACGCCGATACCCTGCTGCGGCCATTCGACCAGGCAGATGGCATCTTGCGCGAAGTAATCGCGAATGCCCATGAATTCAAGCTCTTCAGGATCGGCCAGGCGATACAGATCGAAGTGATATACCGCCAGCGGCTGCAAGGCATAAGGCTCTACCAGCGTGTAGGTCGGGCTTTTGACGTTGCCCTGATGCCCTAACGCCTGCAGGAAACCGCGGCTGAAGGTGGTTTTACCGGCGCCCAGGTCGCCGTAGAGATAGATGACGCTGGCGCGATCGCAGGCCTTGGCCAAAGTGGTGCCCAATGCGACAGTCGCTGCCTCGTCCGGCAGAGGTAAAACGAGTTCTTTCATTCGATAAAGTCTATTTTGCCCACTCAGGGTTAACGAAATGAAGGATGTCCGGCAGTAAATCGGTCGCCAACATGCCTCTTGTTCCTTGTCTTTCCGCTACGCGATCGCCGGCCGCGCCATGTACGACGCAGCCCGCACAGGCGGCATCATACAGCGGGAGCTTTTGCGCCAGCAAACCGCCGATGATACCCGACAACACATCGCCCATGCCGCCGGAGGCCATACCGGCGTTGCCGACGTCGGCGATCGCCATCTGCCCTTGCTCATCGGCGATCAGCGTACCGGCGCCTTTCAGCACCGCCACGCCGCCGTAGCGCGCCACTAGGTTGCGCACGGCAAGTAAGCGATCACTCTCGATGTCAGCAGTGCTGCAGCTCAACAGCCGCGCCGCCTCTCCAGGATGCGGAGTCATCACGCGATTCTGCCGTTTCTCGGGATTTAATGCCAGCAAGTTCAGCGCATCGGCGTCCCACAAGGCCGGTTTATCGCTGGTTTGCAACACATTCAAGGCGTTTTTGCCCCATTCAGCCTGGCCCAGCCCCGGACCAATCACCAGCACATCCGCCCATTGTATCGCCTGCCACAGCGTCGCCTCGTCCAGCGCCTGCGCCATCAGCTCCGGTCGGGCCGCCAGCAGCGGTGCGACGTGCTCAATGTGAGTAAGCACTCGCACCAACCCAGCCCCGCTGCGCAGCGCCGCTTCCGCCGCCATGCGAATGGCGCCGCCGAATCCGCGGTCACCGCCCACCAACAGCAGGCGGCCATGCTCGCCTTTATGGGCGCAGGGATGGCGCGGATGCAGCCAGCGCGGCAACACCTCGGCGGTAAGCCGCTGAATCTGCTCCGGTTGCTTCGCCAGCCAACCCGATAAGCCTAGCGCATTCTGATGAAGTTGCCCGACCCAGTCGCGCGCCTGGCCGGTCAGCAGCCCCGGTTTGAGGCCGATGAACGTGACGGTGTGTGCGGCACGCACGACCGCGCCCGGCACCGCGCCGCTTTCCGCCAGCAGGCCGGACGGGATATCGAGCGCGACCACCGGCGCCGAATGGCGGTTGGCGGCCTCGATCAGCGCGTCATAAGGCGCACGCGGCGCGCTGCCCAGGCCAGTACCTAGCAGGCCGTCGATGATGAGAGAGACAGACGCCGGCCAGCGGCTGTTCGCCGGCAGAATATCACCGCCGGCAGCCAGCCAGGCCTGGCGGGCCGCAGCGGCTTCCGGCGGCAAAGGCCGCGCGCCTTCGCAAGCGATCAGCGTCACCTGCACGCCCGCCGCCTTCGCCAGGCGCGCCACCACATATCCGTCGCCGCCGTTGTTGCCGTGGCCGCACAACACCAGCCAGTGGTCGCGGGAAGGGTACGCGTTGCGCGCCAATGCGTAGGCAGCCTGACCGGCGCGCTGCATCAAGTCGTAAAGAGAAATACCGAGCGAGGCCGCCGCCGCGGGTTCCGAGCGACGGATCCAATCCGCAGGCCAGACAGAGTGTGGTAAACTGTCAGCGTATGCTTTTTCACTGTGGCCCGTCATGACGCACCCCCTCGATCTCCATCAACTCGCCCAACATATCAAGCAATGGGGGCAATCGCTAGGATTCCAACAGGTTGGCATCTGCGATACCGACCTGAGCCTCGAAGAGCCTAAGCTGCAGGCCTGGCTCGATAAGCAGTACCACGGCGAGATGGAATGGATGGCACGCCACGGCATGTTGCGCGCGCGCCCCCATGAACTGTTGCCAGGCACGCTGCGGGTGATCAGCGTACGTATGAACTATCTGCCGGCCAAGGCGGCGTTTGCCAGCACCTTGCAAAATCCACAGCTGGGTTACGTCAGCCGCTACGCGCTGGGGCGCGACTATCACAAGCTATTGCGCCAGCGCCTGAAAAAGCTGGGCGATCAAATCCAGGAATACTGCGGCGAGTTGAATTTCCGCCCCTTTGTCGATTCAGCGCCGGTGATGGAACGCGCGCTGGCCGCCAAGGCGGGCATCGGTTGGGTTGGTAAACACTCACTAATTCTCAACCGTGAAGCCGGGTCGTGGTTCTTCCTTGGCGAATTGCTGATCGATCTGCCGCTGCCGGTGGATCAGCCGCAGGAAGAGCAGTGCGGCCGCTGCGTCGCCTGCATCACTACCTGCCCGACCGGTGCTATCGTCGCCCCCTATACCGTAGACGCCCGGCGCTGCATCTCCTACCTGACCATCGAGCTGGAAGGCGCGATCCCGGAGGAATTCCGACCGCTGCTTGGGAACCGCATCTACGGCTGCGACGACTGCCAGTTGATCTGCCCGTGGAACCGCTTTTCGCAGCTCACCGACGAAGACGATTTCAGCCCACGCGCCGCGCTGCATGCGCCGCAGCTGATCGATCTGTTCAACTGGACGGAAGAAAAATTTCTGCGCATCACCGAAGGCTCGGCGATACGCCGTATCGGCCACCTGCGCTGGCTGCGCAATATCGCCGTGGCGCTGGGCAATGCACCCTACGAGGACGATATCGTGCTCGCGCTGCGCTCGCGCCTGAGTCAGGACGCCATGCTGGACGAACATATCCACTGGGCGCTGGCGCAACAGCTCGCCCGCCGCCAAGCGCAGGGCATCGAGGTGCAGACGGCGCAGAAAAAACGGCTGATACGGGCTGTGGAAAAAGGTTTGCCGAGGGATGCCTGACGACATGCGCCGCGCGGCGAGATCGCCAGATGTCTCACTCTGTGGATTTGTGCATAAAAATAAAAACACGTTGTCTTTCAACTGCAACAAAAAGAGCAAGTGATCGGGATAACGTTTTGGGATAAATAAATATCATTACAAATCAAACAGATAAATATTTAATTTGTATGACGTTGATTTTTCAGGCAGGCGGGTTTATGTACATAGGTTGTGGATAACTCTGTTTACAACATTTTTACCAGGCGTGTAAAACGAGACATAAATCCCCGCCGGATAAGGCGTTGGATTTGAGTTTGAAACGAAGAGAAAATTGGAGCGGGAAACGAGACTCGAACTCGCGACCCCGACCTTGGCAAGGTCGTGCTCTACCAACTGAGCTATTCCCGCATTGAGATGCTTTCGGCATCCGGCCACCAAACATTGGCGTGACCTTTGAATTTTTGGAGCGGGAAACGAGGCTCGAACTCGCGACCTCAACCTTGGCAAGGTTGCGCTCTACCAACTGAGCTATTCCCGCGTCGCATAGGTACTGCTTGATACTGCTTTATTTATTCATCATGCCGCATTGCGACATTGTTGAATTTGGAGCGGGAAACGAGACTCGAACTCGCGACCCCGACCTTGGCAAGGTCGTGCTCTACCAACTGAGCTATTCCCGCCCGGCGTATCGATGGTGGAACGTTACGAAATTCTTCATCGGTACGGGGTGCGCATTATACGAGAAATCCTTTTTGTCGCAAGCCCCTGAAAGCAAAAAAACGCGATTTTTGTTTGATTGCCGATTAAAGCGCCAGATTGGCGAATTAAGCGACTAAAAACGGCGTTTTTTCCCCGCAGGGGCCGTCATCACCTTAAAGCTGAATGAAATGTTCGCGGTAATAAGCCAATTCGGCCACCGATTCGCGAATGTCGTCCAGCGCCTGATGGGTACCCTGCTTCTTAAAGCCGCCGAGAATTTCCGGCTTCCAACGGCGCGCTAACTCTTTAAGCGTGCTGACGTCCAGATAACGGTAATGGAAGTAGGCCTCCAGCTCCGGCATATAGCGGAACAGGAAACGCCGGTCCTGCCCCACGCTGTTGCCGCAGATCGGCGATTTGCCGGCAGGTACCCACTGCTGCAGGAAGGCTAACGTTTCCAGCTCGGCGGCGCGATCGTCCTGACGGCTGGCCTTCACCCGCTCCACCAGCCCGCTGCCGGTATGGGTGCGCACATTCCACTCGTCCATCAAGGCCAGCTGCTCATCGGACTGGTGCACGGCGATTACCGGCCCTTCCGCCAGGATATTCAGGTTGGCGTCGGTGACCAGCGTGGCGATCTCGATAATACGGTCACGCTCGGGATCCAGCCCGGTCATCTCCAAATCGATCCAAATCAGGTTATTTTCGTTTCCTGTCATGATGTTTCCTGCCTAAAAGCCGAGAGAAAAACGCTGTGCGGGCGAGACGGCGGGCGCCGCCGGTGGCGACGCGCCGCAGCCGGCGGCTAACAACGGTTATTTAATATAAAATAGCGTGTATCATAGTCTTTTTGGTCGCCATGGGCGACATATACCCTGACGGGTTCAAGGCTGCGCCCGGGGCAAGTCCCTCACCGCAGCTGTGCGTATACGTAAAGGTATAAAACCGATTCAAGTGAGGCGCAGTGAGTAAGAACAAACTGTCCAAAGGTCAGCAACGCCGCGTGCAGGCGAACCATCAGCGCCGTCTGAAGCGCGCTGATAACAAACCGGAACCGGATGATTCCCAGCTGGGCGAGCCGCAGGAAGGCGTCGTCATCAGCCGTTTCGGCATGCACGCCGACGTTGAGGCGCCGGATGGCACTCAGCACCGCTGCAATATCCGCCGCACGCTGCGTTCGCTGGTCACCGGCGATCGCGTGGTGTGGCGACCCGGCCTGGGCACCCATGAAGGGGTAAAAGGCATCGTGGAAGCGGTGCACGAGCGCACCTCGGTGCTGACGCGCCCGGACTTCTACGACGGCGTGAAGCCGATCGCCGCCAATATCAATCAGATCGTCATCGTGTCGGCGATCCTGCCCGAGCTGTCGCTGAACATCATCGACCGTTATCTGGTGGCCTGCGAAACGCTCGAAGTCGAGCCGCTGATTGTGCTCAACAAAATTGACCTGCTGGACGCCGAAGCGCGCAAGCTGGTCGACGGTATGATGGATATCTATCGCAAGATTGGCTATCGGGTGCTGGAAGTCTCCAGCCAGACGCGGGAAGGCATGGCGGAATTCGAACAGGCGCTGGCCGGGCGCATCAGCATCTTCGCCGGCCAGTCGGGGGTCGGCAAGTCCAGCCTGCTGAATGCGCTGCTGCCGCCGTCTGATGAGCAAATTCTGGTAAATCAGGTTTCCGACGTCTCGGGCCTCGGGCAACATACCACCACCGCCGCGCGGTTGTACCATTTCCAGCACGGCGGCGACGTGATCGACTCCCCAGGGGTGCGCGAGTTTGGCCTGTGGCATCTGGAGCCGGAACAAATCACCCGCGGATTTGTCGAATTCCGTGATTATTTAGGCGGTTGCAAATTCCGCGACTGCCGCCACGATACCGATCCCGGCTGCGCCATCCGCGCGGCGATGGAGAAAGGCGATATCGCGGAAGAGCGTTTCGACAACTATCACCGCATTCTGGAAAGCATGGCGCAGGTGAAGGTTCGCAAGAACTTCACGGACGCCGCAGACTGACACTGACGGGCGGGCATTGACGACGGCGGAGCCCTCGTTACAATGCGCGCCCTTTACCCTGATTCACGAGGTTAACGTGCTGGATAGCATCAAGATTAAATTGCAATATTGGTTGCCGAAGCTGGCGCTGACCCGCCTGGCGGGCTGGGGCGCCGACAAACAGGCCGGCTGGCTGACCCAACTGGTGGTCAAGACCTTCGCCCGCTTCTACCGCGTGGACATGCAGGAAGCGCAAAATCCGGACCTGGCATCTTACGCCACCTTCAACGATTTCTTCGTGCGCCCGCTGCGCGACGGCGCGCGCCCAATTATTGCCGACGCCAACTGGCTGGCGCTGCCTGCCGATGGCGCCATCAGCCAACTCGGCCCGATCCGCGACGATCAAATCTTCCAGGCCAAAGGCCACCACTACAGCCTGGAAGCGCTGCTGGCCGGCAACTATCTGCTGGCCGAACCGTTCCGCAACGGGCTGTTCGCCACCACCTATCTGGCGCCGCGCGACTACCACCGCGTGCACATGCCGTGCGCCGGTGTGCTGCGTGAAATGATCTATGTGCCGGGCGATCTGTTCTCTGTCAACCCACTCACCGCAGCCAACGTGCCTAACCTGTTCGCGCGCAACGAGCGCGTGATCTGCGTGTTCGACACCGATATCGGGCCGATGGTGCAAATCCTGGTCGGCGCCACTATCGTCGGCAGCATCGAAACTGTCTGGGCCGGCACCGTCACGCCGCCGCGCGAAGGCATCATCAAACGCTGGACCTACCCGGCCGCCGGTGAAGAAGGCGCCATCGCGCTGGAAAAAGGCGCCGAGATGGGCCGTTTCAAGCTCGGCTCCACGGTGATTAACCTGTTTACCGCAGGCAGCGTGCAGTTCGCGCCGCAGTTGCATAACGGCTCCGTCACCCGCATGGGTGAGGCCTTCGCCGAAATCCCGGCCGCCGCTGAAACACCACAGACCCCGCTCTAAAGGAATCGACGCCGTGCGCCTGATCATCACGCTTTTGCTCGGTTGCCTGCTGTGGCAACCGGCGCTGGCCGCCCCCGTGCCGACCGAGAACCAGCTCAAACAGGAGCTGAAGCAGGCGGAAAGCAGCAAAAACGCGCCGAATCAGGCGGAGACCACCGAGGCGCTGCAAAGCGCCCTCAACTGGCTGACGGAGCGTAAAGAGTCGCAGACGCGCTCCGAACAGTATCAGAAGGTGATCGACGATTTCCCGAAGATGACGCAGGAACTGCGCCGTCAGCTGGTGCTGGAAAGCAACAAGATCCTGCCGAACGGCGACGATCTGCCGGCCGCCGAGCTGGAACAGCAGATCCTGCAAACCAGCAGCCTGCTGCTGGAACAGGCGCGCCTGCTGCAGCAAGAGCAGGATCGCACGCGGGAAATCAGCGATTCGCTCGGCCAGCTGCCGCAACAGCAGACCGATGCCCGCCGAGCGCTGACCGAAGTGCAGCGCCGTCTGCAGGCGCAGCCCGCCAACCCGACCACCCCGTACGCGCAGGCCGCCCTGGCCCTGCTGCAGACCGAAGCCGCGGCGCGCAAAGCCAAAGTGGACGAGCTGGAGCTGGCGCAGCTGTCGGCCAACAACCGTCAGGAGCTGGCGCGCATGCGCGCCGAGGTCTATAAAAAGCGCCACGAGAAAATAGACGTTCAGCTACAGGCGCTGCGCAACAACCTCAACGCCCAGCGCCAACGCGAAGCGGAACTGGCGCTGGAAAAAACCGAGCAGTTGGCCGAGCAGAACGGCGACTTGCCAAAAAGCATCAGCCAACAGCTGCAGATCAACCGCGAACTGTCCGCCGCGCTGAACAGCCAGGCGCAGCGCATGGATCTGATTTCGTCGCAGCAGCGGCAGGCGGCGGCACAGACGCTGCAGGTGCGCCAGGCACTGAGCACCATCATCGAACAGGCCCAGTGGCTCGGCTCATCGTCAGCGCTGGGGGAAACCCTGCGCGCCCAGGTGGCGACGCTGCCGGAGATGCCTAAGCCGCAACAGCTGGACGGCGACATGGCCCAGCTGCGCGTGCAGCGCCTGCAGTTTGAAAATCAGCTGGAAAAACTGTCGCAGCGCGAATTCAAACGCGACGACGGCAGCGCGCTGACCAACCAGGAACAGCGCATCGTCGATGCCCAGCTGCGCACCCAGCGCGAGCTGCTGAATTCGCTGTTGTCCGGTTGCGACACCCAGATCCTCGAGCTGACCAAGCTGAAGGTGGCCAACACCCAACTGATCGAAGCGTTGAACGAAATTCGCGACGCCACCCACCGCTATCTGTTCTGGGTGCCGGACGTCAATCCGATCAACTTCTCTTATCCGCTCAACGTGGCGCACGATCTGACGCGCGTCCTGTCGTTGGACACGCTGTCGCAGCTCGGCGGCGCCTTCATGATGATGGTGACCAGCCGCGAAACGCTGATCCCGATCTTCGGCGCCCTGCTGCTGGTGATTTTCAGCATCAGTTCGCGCAAGCACTATCATGCCTTCCTCGAGCGCGCCAGCAGCCGCGTCGGCAAGGTGACGCAGGACGAATTCTTCCTGACGGTGCGCACCGTATTCTGGTCGATTCTGGTGGCGATGCCGCTGCCGGTGCTGTGGGCCGCGCTCGGCTACGGCCTGCAGAGCGCCTGGAACTACCCGGTAGCGGAGGCGATCGGCAAAGGGGTGACCGCCACCCTGCCGATCCTGTGGATCTGCATGATCTGCGCCGCCTTCGCCCACCCACAGGGGCTGTTCATCGTGCACTTCCGCTGGCCGGCGAAGCAGGTTTCGCGCGCCATGCGTTACTACAAGATGTCGATCTGGCTGATCGTGCCGCTGATTATGGCGCTGATCACCTTCGATAGCCTGAAAGAGCGCGAGTTCGCCAACACGCTGGGGCGGCTGTGCTTCATCCTGCTGTGTCTGGCGCTGGCACTGGTCACCCACAGCCTGAAGCGCGCCGGCATCCCGTTGTATCTGGATAAAAACGGCTCCGGCGACAACATGCTCAACAGCGCCTTCTGGGGGCTGCTGCTGTCGGCGCCGCTGCTGGCGGCGCTGGCGTCGACCGTCGGTTACCTCACCACCGCGCAGGCGCTGTTGGCCCGCCTGGAAACCTCGGTGGCGATCTGGTTCCTGTTGCTGGTCATCTACCACATCATCCGCCGCTGGATGCTGATCCAACGGCGGCGCATCGCCTTCGATCGCGCCAAACAACGCCGCGCCGACATTCTGGCCCAGCGCGCTCGCGGCGAAGACGAAACCTCGCATACCCCGAACAGCACAGAAGGATCCATCGATCCGGACGACTCAGACTTCGATCTGGACACCATCAGCGCCCAGTCGCTGCGGCTGGTGCGGTCGATCCTGACGTTGATCGCGCTGGTGTCGGTGATCGTGCTGTGGTCGGAGATCCACTCCGCGTTCGCCTTCCTGGAAAACATCTCTCTCTGGGACGTAACCTCGACGGTCAACGGCGTGGAGACCGCCCATCCGATCACCCTCGGCGCGGTCCTGATCGCCATTTTGGTGTTGATCATCACCATGCAGCTGGTGCGCAACCTGCCGGCCCTGCTGGAGCTGGCGGTACTGCAACACCTGGATCTGTCCCCGGGCACCGGCTACGCCATCACCACCATCACCAAGTACCTGCTGCTGCTGTTCGGCGCGGTGCTCAGCTTCGCCTGGATCGGCATCGAATGGTCGAAACTGCAGTGGGTGGTTACCGCGCTCAGTCTGGGGTTGGGCTTCGGCATGCAGGAGATCTTCTCCAACTTCATCTCCGGCCTGATCATCCTGTTCGAGAAACCGATCCGCATCGGCGATACCGTGACGATCCGCAACCTGACCGGCACCGTCACCAAGATCAACACCCGCGCTACCACCATTTCGGACTGGGACCGCAAAGAGATCATCGTGCCGAACAAGGCGTTCATCACCGAACAATTCGTCAACTGGTCGCTGTCGGATACCCTGACCCGTGTGGTGTTGACCGTACCGGCGCCGGCCGAGGCCAACAGCGAAGAAGTGACCAAGATCCTGATGAACGCCGCCGAGCGCTGCGCGCTGGTGCTGGATAACCCGGCGCCGGAGGTCTATCTGGTCGATCTGCAGCAAGGTATCCAGATCTTCGAGATGCGTATTTACGCCGCCGAGATGGGCCACCGTATGCCGCTGCGCCACGAGATCCACCAGCTGATCCTGGCGGGTTATCGCGAGCACGGCATCACACTGCCGTACCCGCCGTTCCAGGTGCGTACCGAGACGCTGTCGCGGCTGACCAACAACGGGCGCACGCCGCCGTCCACGCCGGCGCCGAACACCAAGCGCGACGCCGGGGGCCTGTAAGCGGTTCTCGCGATAAAAAAAGGGTCGGCACATGCCGACCCTTTTGCTTTTCTCACCGCCTGAAACGTCAGGCGATCCCGACCGGGAAGGCCAACACGTCGCTCAGGCTCTCGGCGCCCAGCGCCAGCATCACCAGGCGATCCACGCCCAGCGCCACGCCGGAACACTCCGGCATGCCGTGCTGCAACGCCGCCAGCAGGTTATAGTCGATCGGCTGCTGCGGCAGGCCGCGCTCCGCGCGCTTACGGTTGTCCTGCTCGAAGCGCTGCTGCTGTTCACGGCCGTCGGTCAGCTCGCGGAAACCGTTCGCCAGCTCGATGCCCTTGAAGTACACCTCAAAACGCTCCGCCACCCGGTGGTCCTCGGTGCTGATCTCCGCCAACGCCGCCTGGCTGGCCGGGAAGTGGTAAACGAACGCCGGCTTTTCACGGCCGATATGCGGCTCCACGCCCACGGTGAACAGCAGCTGCAGCAGCGTATCGCGATCTTCTTCGGTATCAGCGATGTTGCTCAAGTCGAGTTTGGCCGCCGCTTCGCGCAGCTGCGCCTTCTCCGCCGACAGCGGATCGATGTCCAGATGGCGCAGGAAGGCCTGCTGATAAGACAGGGTCTCCGCGCTCTCGCAGTCCAGCACCTGTTGCAGCAGATCGTCCACTTCGTTCATCAGGCGGTACATGTCGTAGTGCGGACGGTACCACTCCAGCATGGTGAATTCCGGGTTGTGATGCCGCCCGGCTTCTTCATTGCGGAAGCTGCGCCCCATTTGGTAGATCGGGCCGCTGCCCGCCGCCAGCAGGCGCTTCATGTGATATTCCGGGCTGGTCATCATGTATAGCGTCAGGCCCTCTGCCGCCCCCGGCCCGACGAAACGCGTCTCGAACGGGAACAGGTGAACGTCGGTGACCGTCGCCTGGCTCATGGTGGGCGTCTCAACTTCCAGCACGCCACGATCGGCGAAGAAACGCCGGATCTCAGCCAGAATCGCTGCGCGTTTCAACAAATTGGCGATGGGTGCACTAGGCTGCCAGCTTGCCGTTTCGCTCATGGTAATTAACTCCGAAATCAAACAGGGGATGCAGTCTACTCGCATCCTTGCAGCCAAACAAATTCTTCACGATGCACAACTGGCCATAACGCCAATTTTCGATAAATAGGCGGCAAAAGCGCGTTAAAAAGGGTAAAGCACGCCGAACACGCGAAAAGGCAGGCAAGCCTGTTGAGCGAGCGTTAATCGACAAAACAATCGATCACATCAAATTTCGACTACTTAACTTTAGGTATAGTTAATTCCCCATTATTGGTGGGAGATATCTATCCTTAACCTTTAAGCAACATTAATCGGTTCAATTAGTTAGCACCCGAAGAGTTCGCTAAATTTTAAGCATAGATATTTAACTTGCCGTTCTTAACAAGAACATTGGAGGAATGCAGTGCAAACCTTTAACGCCGATCTTGCCATTATTGGGGCCGGGGGCGCTGGTTTACGTGCAGCAATAGCCGCAGCGGAAGCCAATCCCCAACTGAAAATCGCGCTGATCTCTAAGGTCTACCCGATGCGCAGCCACACGGTCGCCGCCGAGGGGGGCTCCGCCGCCGTCACCCAGGCTCACGATACCTTCGACTACCACTTCCACGACACCGTCGCCGGCGGCGACTGGCTGTGCGAACAGGACGTGGTCGATCATTTCGTGCATCAGTGCCCGCGCGAAATGACCCAGCTCGAGCAGTGGGGCTGCCCGTGGAGCCGTAAACCGGACGGATCGGTCAACGTGCGGCGCTTCGGCGGCATGAAGATCGAACGCACTTGGTTCGCCGCTGACAAGACCGGCTTCCACATGCTGCACACCCTGTTCCAGACCTCGCTGAAATACCCGCAAATTCAACGCTTCGACGAGCACTTCGTGCTGGATATCCTGGTGGATAACGGCCAGGCGCGCGGCCTGGTGGCGCTCAACATGATGGAAGGCACCCGCGTGCAGATCCGCGCCAACGCGGTGGTGATGGCCACCGGCGGCGCCGGGCGCGTCTACCGCTACAACACCAACGGCGGCATCGTTACCGGCGACGGCATGGGCATGGCGTTCCACCACGGCGTGCCGCTGCGCGACATGGAGTTCGTGCAGTATCACCCGACCGGCCTGCCCGGTTCCGGCATCCTGATGACCGAGGGTTGCCGCGGCGAAGGCGGCATTCTGGTTAACAAGGACGGCTACCGTTACCTGCAAGATTACGGCATGGGCCCGGAAACCCCGCTGGGCGAGCCGAAGAACAAATACATGGAGCTGGGCCCGCGCGACAAAGTGTCCCAGGCCTTCTGGCACGAATGGCGCGCCGGCCGCACCATCGCCACCCCGCGCGGCGACGTGGTCTACCTCGATCTGCGCCACCTGGGCGAGAAAAAGCTGCTGGAGCGGCTGCCGTTCATCTGCGAACTGGCCAAGGCCTACGTCGGCGTCGATCCGGTGAAAGATCCGATCCCGGTGCGCCCTACCGCGCACTACACCATGGGCGGCATTGAAACCGATCAGAACTGCGAAACCCGCATCAAGGGGCTATTCGCGGTCGGCGAATGCTCCTCCGTCGGCCTGCACGGCGCCAACCGTCTCGGCTCCAACTCGCTGGCGGAACTGGTGGTGTTCGGCCGCGTCGCCGGTGAGCAAGCGGCCCGCCGCGCGCTGGAAACCGCGCCGGCCAACGGCAGCGCGCTGGATGCGCAAACCCGCGACGTCGAAACCCGCCTGAGCAACCTGATGAAGCAGGAAGGCAACGAAAACTGGGCGAAGATCCGCGACGAAATGGGGCTGTCGATGGAAGAAGGCTGCGGCATCTACCGCACGCCGGAGCTGATGCAAAAAACCATCGATAAGCTGGCGGAGCTGAAAGAGCGCTTCAAGCGCGTCAACATCACCGACAACTCCAGCGTGTTCAACACCGATCTGCTGTACACCATCGAACTGGGCTACGGACTGGACGTCGCCGAATGCATGGCGCACTCCGCCTTTAACCGCAAAGAGTCGCGCGGCGCCCACCAGCGCCTGGACGAAGGGTGCACCGAGCGTGACGACGTCAACTTCCTCAAGCATACGCTGGCGTTCCATAACCCGCAGGGTGCGCCACGCCTCGAATACAGCGACGTGAAAATCACCAAGCTGCCGCCGGCCAAACGCGTCTACGGCGCAGAAGCCGAAGCGCAGGAGAAAAAGAATAAGGAGCAGGCAAATGGCTGAGATGCAAACCCTGAAGATCGAAGTCATGCGCTATAACCCGGAAAGCGACGCCGAGCCGCATTTCGTCACCTACGCCGTGCCTTACGACGAACAGACCTCGCTGCTCGACGCGCTGGGCTACATCAAGGACAACCTGGCGCCGGATCTCTCCTACCGCTGGTCCTGCCGCATGGCGATCTGCGGCTCCTGCGGCATGATGGTCAACCGCGTGCCGAAGCTGGCGTGCAAAACTTTCCTGCGCGACTATGTCGGCGGCATGAAGGTCGAAGCGCTGGGCAACTTCCCGATCGAGCGCGATCTGGTGGTCGACATGACCCACTTCATCGAAAGCCTGGAGGCGATCAAACCGTACATCATCGGCAACGATCGCAAACCGGAAGACGGCCCGAACGTGCAGACCCCGGCGCAAATGGCCAAGTACCACCAGTTCTCCGGCTGCATCAACTGCGGCCTGTGCTACGCCGCCTGCCCGCAGTTCGGCCTCAACCCCGAGTTTATCGGCCCGGCGGCGATCACGCTGGCGCACCGCTACAACCTGGACAACCGCGACCACGGCAAAAAACAGCGCATGCCGCAGCTCAACGGCCAAAACGGCGTCTGGAGCTGCACCTTCGTCGGCTATTGCTCCGAAGTCTGTCCGAAACACGTCGATCCCGCCGCCGCTATCCAGCAGGGCAAGGTGGAGAGCGCCAAAGACTTCATGATCGCCATGTTGAAGCCGCAATAAGGGAGAAAAATTGCCATGACAACTCAACGTAAGCCCTATGTGCGCACCATGACGCCCACCTGGTGGCAAAAACTCGGCTTCTACCGTTTCTACATGCTGCGCGAAGGCACTTCGGTGCTGGCGGTCTGGTTCAGCATCGTGCTGCTCTACGGCGTGTTCGCGCTGAAGGGCGGCGCCGAGAGCTGGGCCGGCTTCGTCGGCTTCTTGCAGAACCCGCTGGTGCTGTTGATCAACGTCGTCGCCCTGCTGGCGGCGGCGCTGCACACCAAAACCTGGTTCGATCTGGCGCCGAAGGCCGCCAATATCGTGGTCAACAGCGAGAAAATGGGGCCGGGCCCCATCGTGAAAGGGCTGTGGGCCGTCACGATCGTCGTCAGCGTGGTCATCCTGGCCGTGGCCCTGATCTAATCCGGAGGAAACATGATAAATCAAGCACCTAAACGCTCCGACGAGCCGGTTTTCTGGGGATTGTTCGGCGCCGGCGGCATGTGGGGCGCGATCGTCGCACCGGCTATCGTGCTGCTGGTCGGCATTCTGCTGCCGCTGGGGCTGTTCCCCGGTGAAGCACTGGGTTACGAGCGCGTGCTGGCGTTCTGCCAGAGCCTGATCGGCCGCCTGTTCTTGCTGCTGATGATCATCCTGCCGCTGTGGTGCGGCCTGCACCGCATCCACCATGCGATGCACGATCTGAAGATCCACGTACCGGCCGGCAAATGGGTGTTCTACGGTCTGGCGGCGATCCTCAGCGTGGTCACCGTCATCGGCGTCGTCACCCTGTAAACCGCTCAGGCGGCCAACGCCCGTTGGCCGCCTGTTATTATTTCGAAGGGTCTATCAGTTCGCTCAAATAGACATACCCTATGGATTTCAAGCTGTAGCCAGGCGCCCAGCTCACTCATCCCCAGGAGCTTACTTAGGTAAGTGACTGGGGTTAGTGAGTGCAGGCAACAACGCTACAACTTGAAAGACGACGGGTATCAGTGACTGCTGAACTTCAGCCCGAGGATGCCGACCACGATCAGGCACAGGCTGATGATGCGCGCGATATTGGTCGACTCGCCCAACAGCACCATGCCCATGATGGCCGCCCCCACCGCGCCGATGCCGGTCCACACCGCATAGGCGGTGCCGGCGGGCAGCGTTTTCATGGCATTGGCCAACAGCAACATGCTGACCACCATCGCGGCGATGGTGATGATGCTCGGCGTCAGCCGGGTAAAACCGTGGGTGTATTTCAGACCGATAGCCCAAACCACTTCGAGCAAACCGGCGATAAGCAGAATAATCCAGGCCATGAGACGGCCTCCCTACCACTGGGGTCGTCCCCGATAAAATGACGCGTAAACGGGTCGTCCCGTTCAGCAGGGTGATGAACGGCGGGTAACCTCACCCGCACTGCGGCAGGATAGCAGCAGCGTTAACGCTCAGGCAAGAAGAGGAAATGCGGCGGCCCTCCGCACGCGGAACGCCGCCGGGTGGAGAACGGATTATTCCGCGCTGCGCTGAATGGCCTTGCCGCCGGCCTGAATGTCCTCACCCACGCCGCGGGTGGTATTACAGGCGGTCAACGAGGTCAAAATCATCAAAGAGAAGATCGCGATAATACTTTTCTTCAGCATAAGAAAGTCCTTATTTGTCGTTGATGAAAAAGTACGGCTTTCTAAGCTTAGTCAAAATTGGCGCAGGGAGTGGAATCGCCACCGGCTTTGTGGCGCAAATACATCGGGTTAAAGGGCGGAATCAGCTGGCCGTGCGCGAAATGGCGCCGCCGAGATGCTGAACGTCTTCGCCGAAACCGCGAAACGTATTGCAACCGCTAAGGGAGAAAAGGAACAACAGGGAGAGCACGGCCAACAACGTTTTCTTGAACATGCGGATTTTCTGCCAACGAACGGGGATGGGATAAAGCAGAGGAACCGCGGGGGTTCCTCTGCTTTGAAACTTATTTAACGCGAGAGACGTATTCGCCAGAGCGAGTGTCAACTTTGATCACTTCGCCGATCTGTACGAACAACGGCACTTTAACCACGGCGCCGGTGCTCAGGGTAGCCGGCTTGCCGCCAGTCCCTGCGGTATCGCCTTTCAGGCCCGGATCGGTATCGGTAATTTCCGCTTCGATGAAGTTCGGCGGCTGAACGGCGATTGGACGGCCATCCCACAGGGTGATGATGCACTCTGCATTATCCTGCAGCCATTTGGCCGCGTCGCCTACGGTTTTGCCGTCAACCTGATGCTGTTCGAAAGACTCAGGGTGCATAAAGTGGTAGAACTCACCGTCGCTGTACAGGTAGTTCATGTTGGTATCCATCACGTCTGCGCCTTCGCAAGAATCGGTAGACTTGAAGGTTTTTTCCACGCGGGTGCCGGTCAGCAGACGACGCATTTTCACGCGTGCAAACGCCTGGCCTTTGCCCGGCTTAACGAACTCACTGGCTTCGACGGCGTAAGGTTCGCCCTCGAACATGATTTTAAGACCCGGACGGAAATCGTTGCTAGAATAAGTCGCCATGATGGCCCTCTGAATATTTGAACTGGTAGCTTAGCCAAAAAAATGGCACACATTATAACCCAAAGTACGGCACATAGAGAAGATTGGTTGCATCAACTCGCCGATGTTATTACCGATCCTGATGAATTACTGCAGCTTTTGTCACTGAATACGCACCCGGAACTGCCGCAGGGGCGCGATGCCCGCCGGCTGTTCGCTCTGCGAGTGCCCCGCGCCTTTGCCGCACGCATGCGCCCCGGGGATGCCAACGACCCGCTGCTGCGCCAGGTGCTGACCGCCAAAGAGGAGTTCATCAACGCCCCAGGGTTCACCACCGATCCGCTCGATGAGCAGCGCAGCGTGGTGCCGGGCCTGCTGCACAAATACCGCAATCGCGCACTGCTGCTGGTCAAGGGTGGCTGTGCGGTCAACTGCCGTTACTGCTTCCGCCGCCACTTCCCCTATCAGGATAATCAGGGCAATAAGAACAACTGGCGGCAGGCACTGGATTATATCCGCCAACACCCGGAACTGGATGAGATCATTTTTTCCGGCGGCGATCCGCTGATGGCCAAAGACAGCGAGCTGGCGTGGCTGGTCGGCGAGCTGGAGGCCATCCCGCATCTGAAACGCCTGCGCATTCACACCCGTTTGCCGGTAGTTATCCCGGCGCGCATCACGCCGGCGCTGTGCCGCTTGCTGTCGGCCTCGCGCCTGCAGGTGCTGATGGTCACGCACATCAACCACGCCAACGAAATTGACCGCGATCTGCAAAGCGCCATGGCGCAGCTGCGCCTCGCCGGCGTCACGCTGCTCAACCAGAGCGTGCTGCTGCGCGACGTCAACGACGATGCCGACACGCTGGCGGCGCTCAGCAACGCGCTGTTCGACGCCGGTATCCTGCCTTACTACATCCACGTGCTGGACAAGGTGCAGGGCGCGGCGCACTTCATGGTCAGCGACGATGAAGCGCGCGCCATCATGCAGGCGCTGCTGAGCAAGGTGTCCGGTTATCTGGTGCCGCGCCTGACGCGTGAGGTGGGCGGCGAACCGAGCAAAACGCCGATCGATCTGCGCCTGATGCAGGAGTGACGCGCGCCAAATCCCCCAACGAAAAGAGGAATGCCGTGGCATTCCTCTTTTTTTATCTCTTCGCGGCGTTAGGCCTCAGCGCCTTACGGGCACTTGTAAACCTGGCCGACCATTTTGCTGTCCAGCGGTGCGAAGCTGGAGAGCAGATTCTGGCTCGGGCTGTTGGCGCCGTAGATCACGTTGCCGCCCATGGCCGCCGCCTTGTTGCGCAGATCGTTGGCCGCACCGCGCATGGAGCTGCCTTCACCGCCGTTGCCGGACAGCCAGTTGCTCTGGGTGCCGGTCACTTCCCCCAGCAGCTGGCATTCCGCCGCCGGCTTGCTGTCGGTGAACTTGATCTGCTGACCCGCAGCGGTCAGTTCATGAGTAGTGCTGCAACCCGCCAGCAGCATCGCTGCCGAGAGACCCAGTAAGGCTTTAATCCGCATCTTGTTCCCCATTCGATGTTGAGAATTACGCAAAAGCTTATCAGAAAGCGATGCCATCTCTTAAGCATCCGTTGCCACGCGAGCGGGCCAACGTCTTGAGCGACAGCTGATGACTTACCAGTTTACCAGCTAAATCGCCCCGGGCGGCAAAAATATCATCAAATACAGTGCGGCGGCGTTATGCCCAACCGGCAACGGCCGCCGATGCCTGCGCCTCCACGTCGCCCTGGCGCGATTCCCCCTCCGCCAGTTGGAATACCGCCACCGCCTGCGCCAGCAGGGCCGCCTGCTCCTCCACGCCGACGGCGGTGGTCGCCACCTCCTCCACCAGCGCAGCGTTCTGCTGGGTCACCTGATCCATTTGGGTCACCGCCACCCCGACCTGCTCAACGCCCTTGCTTTGCTCTTCCGACGCGTACGAGATGTTATCCATCAGCGACGTCACCTGGTTCACCGAGCCAACGATGGCATTCATCGTCTCGCCGGCCTGCTCCACCAAGCGCACGCCGGCGGCGATATCGCCGGTCACGCCGTCGACCAGACTGCTGATTTCCTTGGCCGAAGTCGCGCAGCGCTGCGCCAGATTGCGCACCTCGCCGGCCACCACCGCAAAACCCCGCCCCTGTTCACCGGCTCGCGCGGCCTCCACGGCGGCGTTCAACGCCAGGATATTGGTCTGGAAGGCGATGCCGTCGATCACGCTGGTAATATCCCCTACCTGGCGCGCACTGTCGTTGATCGCCCGCATCTTGTCGACCGCGCTGGCCATTAGCGTTTCCCCGTTGCGGGCAATGCCGGCGGTCTGATTGACCATCCCGGCGGCCTGGTTGGCGTTATCGGCGTTTTGCCGCACCGTAGCGGTGATCTGCTCCATGCTGGCGGCGGTTTCCGTCAGCGCGCTGGCCTGTTCTTCCGTGCGGCTGGAAAGATCGGCGTTGCCGACGGCAATCTCGTGCGTACCGTGGTTGATCGACTCCACGCCGTCACGCACCTGCTGCACGGTGGCGCTCAGTTCCTGCTGCATCGTCCGCAGACTGGCGAACAGCATGCCAATCTCATTGTTGTTGCGCACCGCGATCTCGCTGCGCAGATCGCCGCGCCCCACCTTTTGCAAGTGTTCGGCGATCTGGCGCAGCGGCAGGATCAAGCGCCGGCGGAAATCACGTTGCACGGCGACCAGCAGCAGCAGGATCGCTGCCAAGGTGCCGCTAAGCAGGCGCGCGAAGGCTTTTTGGGTCTGCTCCGCCTCTTCCACCGCCAGACGGTGGGCGGCCACCGTGGCCCGCATGTAGTCGGCAAACTGGCTATCCAGCCGCTGGCGCACCTGGCGCTTCTCTGCCGCCATCGCGTGCAGCCGCTCGATCAGCGCCGCCTGCGGCGTGTCGGCCAACAGCGTCAGTTCTTGCTTCAGCACCGCCTGCTGCGCCAGGTAGACCTTTTTCATCGCCTCGCCCAGATCCGGGCGCGATACCGTCAGGCCCGGCGTTTCCCAGAACAGGTTGAACGCGACGTCGGCGCTGCGCAGCTCGTTACGTGCCTCAATGATGCCCTGCCGGATATCGGCGGCGTCCGTCTGCGCCATACGCTCAAACGCCATATTGTCGATCAGCGTCTGCGTTTGCAGCAAAGCACGCCAACTGCGGTTCAGCGCGGCTTCCTCGTCGGAGAAAGTGCTCATCCTGCCGATGCTGTTGCCGTTTTGCTGCATGAAATAGAAGGCGATGGCGCCGGTTCCCATGGGCATCAAGCCCAACAGCAACAGCATCAACATCAACATCAGCCAGGTGGCTATTTTCATATTTTTCAGCATAAGTCGTCTCCGTTGACAGTCACACCGGCGAGGGAAAATTCCCCGCCTGGTAGGGGCTATATCGGTACGAAACGACAACGGTTTAGGGCAAAAACAAAATAATGCAATAATTCATTCACATAACTAATAACAAGCTAAACAAACATTCTTTTTATTGATTTTTAAGGTAAAAAAAACCCCGGTCGTTTGACCGGGGTTCTCAGCACACAAGCGTGTGGGGGATGATTACATCATGCCGCCCATGCCGCCCATGCCACCCATGCCGCCTGCTGCGCCCAGATCCGGTGCGTCAGCCTTCGGCAGGTCGGTGACCATGCATTCGGTGGTGATCATCAGGCCAGCCACGGAAGCCGCGTACTGCAGAGCAGAACGGGTGACTTTGGTTGGATCCAGGATACCCATCGCGATCATGTCGCCGTATTCTTCGGAGTAAGCGTTGTAGCCGTAGCTGCCTTCGCCCGCTTTCACCTGGTTGGCGATAACGGAAGCTTCTTCACCGGCGTTGACCACGATCTGACGCAGAGGGGCTTCCATTGCGCGCAGCGCAACTTTGATACCCACGTTCTGGTCTTCGTTGTCGCCTTTCAGCGCGGCGATTTTGCCTGCAACGCGGATCAGCGCTACGCCACCGCCGGCAACCACGCCTTCTTCCACTGCGGCGCGGGTCGCGTGCAGGGCGTCTTCAACGCGGGCTTTCTTCTCTTTCATTTCAACTTCAGTGGCTGCGCCAACCTTGATAACGGCAACGCCGCCGGCCAGTTTCGCTACGCGCTCCTGCAGTTTTTCACGATCGTAGTCAGAGGTCGCTTCTTCGATCTGCTGACGGATCTGAGCAACGCGGCCCTGGATGGTCGCTTCGTCGCCCACGCCATCGATGATGATGGTGGTGTCTTTGTTGATCACAACGCGTTTTGCCTGGCCCAGGTCTTCCAGGGTGGCTTTTTCCAGCTCCAGACCGATCTCTTCAGAGATAACGGTACCGGCGGTCAGGGTCGCGATGTCCTGCAGCATGGCTTTACGACGGTCACCGAAGCCAGGCGCCTTAACGGCAGCCACTTTCACGATGCCGCGCATGGTGTTGACCACCAGGGTCGCCAGCGCTTCGCCTTCAACGTCTTCAGCGATGATCAGCAGCGGTTTGCCTGCTTTGGCAACGGCTTCCAGCACCGGCAGCATTTCGCGGATGTTGGAGATCTTTTTGTCAGCCAGCAGGATGAACGGGCTTTCCAGCTCAACAGAACCGGTTTCCGGCTTGTTGATGAAGTATGGGGACAGGTAACCGCGGTCGAACTGCATACCTTCAACCACGTCCAGCTCGTCTTGCAGGCCGGTGCCTTCTTCAACGGTGATAACGCCTTCTTTGCCCACTTTCTCCATCGCTTCCGCGATCAGTTTACCCACGGTTTCGTCGGAGTTGGCGGAGATGGTGCCTACCTGAGCGATAGCTTTGGAATCGGAGCAAGGTACGGACAGTTTTTTCAGTTCTTCAACCGCAGCGACAACCGCTTTGTCGATGCCGCGCTTCAGATCCATCGGGTTCATGCCTGCAGCAACCGCTTTCAGGCCTTCGGTGATGATGGATTGCGCCAGTACGGTTGCAGTGGTGGTGCCGTCGCCCGCAGCGTCGTTCGCTTTGGAGGCCACTTCTTTCACCATCTGTGCACCCATGTTCTCGAACTTGTCTTCCAGTTCGATTTCACGCGCAACGGAAACGCCGTCTTTGGTGATGGTCGGTGCGCCGAAAGATTTATCCAGCACTACGTTGCGGCCTTTCGGGCCCAGGGTCACTTTTACTGCATCAGCGAGAACATTCACGCCGCGGAGCATTTTCACGCGAGCGTCATTGCCGAATTTTACGTCTTTAGCTGCCATTGGTATTTCCCTTCAACTCGTTCAGTTCAGAAGATAAAGCGCAATTACGCTTCAACAATTGCCAGAATGTCGCTTTCGGACATGATCAACACTTCTTCATTGTCGATCTTCTCTGCTTTCACGCCGTAGCCGTCGTTGAAAATCACGATATCGCCAACTTTCACATCCAGCGGTTGGATGTTGCCGTTTTCCAGCACACGCCCTTTACCCACTGCAACCACTTCACCGCGAGTGGATTTACCCGCAGCAGAGCCAGTCAGGACGATGCCGCCAGCAGATTTTGATTCAACTTCTTTGCGCTTGACGATAACGCGGTCATGCAATGGACGAATACTCATTGAACGCTCTCCTGTAAGAAGGTCTCTATCAGATTTAGGGTTGTACACCGGATGGTTGTTATTACCGGCCTCGTGGCATTTGAGATGGGGGCGTTCCAGCCCCCTTCAAGGGGGCTAACGAAAAAAATTTCGCATTTTTGGTCGTGGGGGTGCTACAGACAGGAAAAACGCGGCCTGAGCCGCGTTTGCTTAACGATCGTGAGGCTTGCGCTCCTCGTCAGGGCGGTGTTCCAGCACCGGGCGTTCGTCGTCCTTGCGCTGGAATTCGCCGTCGAAGGTGTTGCCGTTGGCGGCGTCGCCGCCCGTCCAACCACCTGGGCGATAAACCGACAGATGCGGCATCAGCTTCAGCGTCAACGATTTTTGCACCGGCGGCAGCAGCAGCAACAGGCCGAGGAAGTCGGTGAAGAAGCCCGGTATCAGCAGCAGGAAGCCCGCCAGCACCAGCGAAACGCTTTTCACCATTTCCGCCGCCGGGCTTTCGCCGGCCGCCAGTTTTTGCTGCATCTGCACGAAGGTTTTCATGCCCTGATTGCGCACCAGCGAAATGCCGACGCAGGAGCTGAACACCACCAGCAACAGGGTGACAGCCACGCCGAGCACGGCGGCGACTTTGATAAAGATGGATATTTCTATGTAAGCCAGCAGAAATATCAGCAGTAGCGGTAACCAGCGCACCTGGTTCTCCTATCGGTAGGTAAGGCGCGGCCGCCACGGGGCAACGGCGCGAAAAAAGAGGCCGGAAACGGCCGACACCATTACAATGAGGGCATCCCCCCACCATTTCAACCGAGAGCCGGTTTTTATTGCTAAAGTTCACAAACGTGAAAGAAGTCACAGAACCGGAAAAGGGCATATCCTTAAACACCATAAGGTGATCTGGATTCAGTCATTTCTTACCAACCAGCATATGATCTGGGCAGCAACGGGCGATTTGGTTAATCGTTTCACGCCCCTAGCCTTCGGCAATATTAATTTAGGCTGTGCCCTTACTAGCCTTGACCTGACAAATTATTAATTCGGCAGCAACACATAGAGAAGGTTCTCATGTCAAACAACATTCGTATCGAAGAAGACCTGTTAGGAACACGTGAAGTCCCCGCAGACGCTTACTACGGAGTTCACACTCTGCGTGCGATTGAAAACTTCTACATCAGCAACAGCAAAATCAGCGATGTCCCCGAGTTCGTTCGCGGCATGGTGATGGTGAAAAAGGCCGCGGCGATGGCCAACAAAGAACTCAAAACCATCCCGCGCAAAATCGCCGACGTGATCATCCAGGCCTGCGACGAGGTGCTGGATAAAGGCAAATGCATGGATCAGTTCCCGGTGGACGTGTTCCAGGGCGGCGCAGGCACCTCGCTGAACATGAACACCAACGAAGTGCTGGCGAACATCGGCCTGGAGCTGATGGGCCACCAAAAAGGCGAATACCAGTACCTGAACCCGAACGATCACCTCAATAAGTGCCAGTCCACCAACGACGCCTACCCGACCGGGTTCCGCATCGCGGTGTACGCCTCCAACCAGAAACTGATCGACGCCATCAACCAGCTGCGCGAAGGCTTCGACCGCAAGGCGAAAGAGTTCGAAACCATCCTGAAAATGGGCCGCACCCAGCTGCAGGACGCAGTGCCGATGACCCTCGGCCAGGAATTCCACGCCTTCAGCGTGCTGCTGAACGAAGAGACCCGCAACCTGCACCGCACCGCAGAGCTGCTGCTGGAAGTGAACCTGGGCGCCACCGCCATCGGCACCGCGCTCAACACCCCGGAAGGCTACCAGCCGCTGGCGGTACAAAAACTGGCGGAAGTCAGCGGCCTGCCGGTGGTGCCGGCGGAAGACCTGATCGAGGCCACCTCCGACTGCGGCGCCTACGTGATGGTGCACAGCGCGCTCAAACGCCTGGCGGTGAAACTGTCCAAAATCTGCAACGACCTGCGCCTGCTCTCCTCCGGCCCGCGCGCCGGCCTGAACGAAATCAACCTGCCTGAGCTGCAGGCGGGATCGTCCATCATGCCGGCCAAAGTGAACCCGGTAGTGCCGGAAGTGGTCAATCAGGTGTGTTTCAAGGTGATTGGCAACGACACTTGCGTTACCATGGCGGCCGAAGCGGGCCAGCTGCAGCTGAACGTGATGGAGCCGGTGATCGGCCAGGCGATGTTCGAGTCGATCCACATCCTGACCAATGCCTGCTACAACCTGCTGGAAAAATGCATTAACGGCATCACCGCGAATAAAGAAGTCTGCGAACACTACGTCTTCAACTCGATCGGTATCGTCACCTATCTGAACCCGTTCATCGGCCACCATAACGGTGACATCGTCGGGAAGATCTGTGCCGAAACCGGCAAGAGCGTGCGCGAAGTGGTGCTCGAACGCGGCCTGCTGACCGAAGCCGAGCTGGATGACATCTTCTCCGTGGAGAACCTGATGCACCCGGCCTATAAAGCCAAACGCTATACGGATGAAAATGAACAATAACAGACCTACCCGGTAGCCCTAAAAGGCACGCTAAATCCTCTGGATAGCGTGCCTTTTTACTTTCCGGCGCCCACAAAATTTTAACGTTTGATTTTCAATTTCTCACATTTTAAGGAGTAAACACTATGCTAGCCGTAGAATTGGTTATCGTTCTGCTGGCCATCTTTTTAGGGGCCAGGTTGGGCGGTATCGGTATCGGGTTCGCGGGGGGATTGGGCGTTCTGGTCCTGGCGCTGATCGGCGTCAAACCGGGCAGCATTCCCTTCGACGTGATTTCCATCATCATGGCGGTGATTGCGGCGATCTCCGCCATGCAGGTCGCCGGGGGGATGGATTACCTGGTGCAACAGACCGAAAAGCTGCTGCGCAAGAACCCCAAGCACATCACCATTCTCGCCCCTATCGTCACCTACTTCCTGACCATCTTCGCCGGCACCGGCAACATCTCGCTCTCGGCGCTGCCGGTGATCGCCGAAGTGGCGAAAGAACAGGGCATCAAGCCTTGCCGGCCGCTGTCGACCGCCGTGGTGTCCGCGCAGATCGCCATTACCGCCTCGCCGATCTCCGCCGCGGTGGTGTACATGTCTTCGGTGATGGAAGGCCACGGCGTCAGCTACCTGCACCTGCTGATGGTGGTGATCCCGTCCACCTTCTGCGCCGTGCTGGTGATGTCGCTACTGGTGACCTGGCTGTTCGACTCCAAGCTGTCTAACGACCCGGTGTACCTGAAACGCCTGGAAGAAGGCCTGATCACTCTGCGCGGCAACAACGCTCTGGAGATCAAACCGCGCGCCAAAGCCTCGGTGCTGCTGTTCCTGCTGGGCGTGCTGTGCGTAGTGGCTTACGCCATCATCAATAGCCCGGGCCTGGGCCTGGTGGCCAAGCCGCTGATGAACACCACTAACGCCATCCTGATCATCATGCTGAGCGTCGCCACGCTGACCACCCTGCTGTGCCGCGTCGACACCGACATGGTGCTGAACTCCAGCACCTTCAAGGCCGGCATGAGCGCCTGTATTTGTATCCTCGGCGTCGCCTGGCTGGGCGATACCTTCGTGCAGGCTAACATCGACTGGATCAAAGAGACGGCCGGCAGCGTCATTCAGGCGCACCCGTGGCTGCTGGCGGTGATCTTCTTCTTCTGTTCGGCGCTGCTGTACTCGCAGGCCGCTACCGCCAAGGCGCTGATGCCGATGGCGCTGGCGCTGAACGTATCGCCGCTGACCGCCGTCGCCTCCTTCGCCGCCGTCTCCGGCCTGTTCATCCTGCCGACCTACCCGACGCTGGTCGCCGCGGTGCAGATGGACGATACCGGCACCACGCGCATCGGCCGCTTCGTGTTCAACCATCCGTTCTTCATTCCCGGTACCATGGGCGTGATCTTCGCCGTGGTATTCGGCTTCCTGCTCGGCAGCATCATGCTGTAACGCTCCGACCGGGGCTGCGGCCCCGGTTTTCCTTTTGGCGATAAACTCGCCTTCTAGCCAATCCGCCTTCAGGGTATAGTGCCCATTCGAACCGATGAGAGGGCTGAAGATGTCTGATTGCGAAGCTGTCGTCATACTTTGTACCGCACCCGATGAAGCCAGCGCCCAGGAACTGGCGGCGCGCGTTTTGGGCGATAAGCTGGCGGCCTGCGCCACGCTGCTGCCCGGCGCTACCTCGCTGTATTACTGGGAAGGGAAACTGGAACAGGAATACGAAGTGCAGATGCTGTTCAAAAGCGATCGCCGCCGTCAGCAGGCCTTGCTCGACACCCTGAAACAACATCACCCTTACCAGACGCCCGAGCTGCTGGTGCTGCCGGTGATGGCCGGAGATAAAGATTACCTGTTATGGATCAACGCTTCATTAAACTGATTTTGCTGCTCTGCAGCCTGTTCTTCCTGCCGCAGGCGGCGCAGGCTTCGCTGTTCGCGCCGAAGGGCGGCAGCCAGTTCGTGCCCGTCGATCGGGCCTTTGCCTTCGATTTCAAACAGCAAGGCAGCCAGGTGACGCTGAACTGGCAGATCCGCCCGGGCTATTACCTGTATCGCCAGCAGATCAAACTGGTGCCGCAGCAGGCGACGCTCGGCGCGTTTACCCTGCCCAACGGGTTGAGCCACAAGGACGAATTCTTCGGCGAAGTCGCGATTTTCAAACAGCAGCTGAATCTGCAGGTGCCGCTGCAACAGGCGGCGGCCAACGCCAGCCTCAGCGTCACCTATCAGGGCTGCGCCGAGGCCGGCTTCTGCTATCCGCCGGAAACCCGGATCATCCCGCTGGATGCCGTCAGCGCCGACGCGGCCGCCCCGCTCCCGGCTGCCGCCACAGCGCCAACCGAACAGCCCGCTGCGCCGGCCAGCCTGCCGTTCTCGCCGCTGTGGGCGCTGCTGATCGGCATCGGCATCGCCTTCACCCCCTGCGTGCTGCCGATGTACCCGCTGATCTCCGGCATCATCCTCGGCCGCGACCGGCCGCAAAGCAGCGGCCGCATTCTGGCGCTGGCGGTGGTTTACGTGCAGGGCATGGCGCTCACCTACACCCTGCTGGGGCTGGTGGTAGCCGCCGCCGGCCTGCAGTTCCAGGCGGCGCTGCAGCACCCTTACGTGTTGATCGGCCTGTCGGCGCTGTTTATCGCGCTGGCACTGTCGATGTTCGGCCTCTATTCCCTGCAGCTGCCCTCCGCGCTGCAAACCCGGCTGGCAAACTGGAGCAACACCCAGCGCGGCGGCTCGCTGACCGGCGTGTTCCTGATGGGTGCCCTGGCCGGGCTGATTTGCTCGCCCTGCACCACCGCGCCGCTCAGCGCCATCCTGCTGTACATCGCCCAGAGCGGTAACCTGTGGGCCGGCGGCGGCACCCTGTACCTGTACGCGCTGGGGATGGGCATTCCGCTGGTGATCGTTACCCTGTTCGGCAACCGCCTGCTGCCGCGCAGCGGCCCGTGGATGCAGTACGTGAAAGAAGCCTTCGGCTTCGTCATCCTGGCGCTGCCGGTGTTCCTGCTGGAGCGAGTAATCGGCGATCTGTGGGGCCTGCGCCTGTGGAGCCTGCTCGGCCTGGCGTTCTTCGGCTGGGCCTTCGCCCTGAGCCTGAGGAGCGCGCGCGGCTGGGCACGCGCCCTGCAGCTTCTGCTGCTGGCGGCGGCGGTGATCGCCGCGCGGCCGCTGCAGGACTGGGCCTTCGGTGCCGATCAGGCTCAGCAGGCCGCTCAGCCGCACCTGACTTTTACCCGCATCAACAACGTCGAGCAGCTCGATTTCGCGCTGCAACAGGCGCGGGGCAAACCGGTGATGCTGGATCTGTACGCCGACTGGTGCGTGGCCTGTAAAGAGTTCGAAAAATACACCTTCAGCGATGCGGCGGTGCAGGCGAGCCTGGCCAACGCGGTGCTGCTGCAGGCGGATGTGACCGCCAACGGCGCGGAACAGGCGGCGCTGCTGAAGCATTTGCAGGTCCTGGGATTACCCACGATCCTGTTCTTCGATCCGGCGGGCCGCGAGCTGACGGCCGAGCGGGTCACCGGTTTTATGAAGGCGGAAGCCTTCAACGCGCATTTGCAGAAAGTGATGTGACATACCCTATAGCTTTCTAGTTGCAGCTAGGCGGCAAGCACAGGAGTCCCCAGGAGCTTAAAGTAAGTGACTGGGGTGACAAATCTGCCGGGAGCAGATTTGAACACTGCCTACAGTGGCCCCGCAAGGGGTGAGGCCCATGGAGGGGCCGAATAACGGTGAGCAGCCAACAACGCTGCGGCTCGAAAGATGACGGGTATAATAAATAACATTGAGGTTCTGAACCGAATGGGAGGAAGCACAAGTGCAACGTGAACACGTCCTTGATACCGCGCTGGGCCTGTTGGAACAACAGGGCCTGGCGACCGCCACATTAGAGATGCTGGCGGAAAAACTCGACGTTCAGCCTGGCGATCTCAAACGGTTCTGGCCGGATCGCGAAGCGCTGCTGTACGACTGCCTGCGCTACCACGGCCAACAGATCGACACCTGGCGCCGCCAGCTGTTGCTGGACGAAAACCTGAGCCCGCAGCAAAAGTTGCTGGCGCGCTATGACGTGCTGGCGGAATACGTGCAGCAAGACCGCTATCCCGGCTGCCTGTTTATCGCCGCCTGCAGCTTCTTCCCGGAAACGGATCACCCCATCCACCAGTTGGCGGAACAGCAAAAGCTGACCTCGCTGGAGCTGACCCGCGAACTGCTGCGCGAAATGGACGCCGACGACGCCGACATGGTGGCGCACCAAATGGAATTAGTTCAGGAAGGCTGCCTGAGCAAACTGCTGGTAAAACGCCAGCTCCAGGACGTATCGGTCGCCAAACGGCTGGCGGAAGACATCTTGCAGGTGGCACAGTGCCGCCGCAACGGGGCGCTGAGCTAAACGAGCTGCGCTTACGGCGCCGCCAACCCAAGGTGATAGCCACAGCAGGCGCATTTTTTGCGCCCTTTGCCTGAAAAGCCAGCAACCGGACGCATTTTAACGTCTTTCACGCATAAAGCCGTTGACGGCTATCGGCCAATACGGTTTAATGCTGCGCGTTGCCCGGATAGCTCAGTCGGTAGAGCAGGGGATTGAAAATCCCCGTGTCCTTGGTTCGATTCCGAGTCCGGGCACCATATTCAGAATAACCCGCCTATGGCGGGTTTTTCGCTTTCTGGAGTACGGACTCTCCATCGAACTGCGTTCGATTATTCGGCCAAAGGCCTCACCCTGCGGGCCAGCGCTGAAGCGCTGTTCAACCCGGCGCCAGCGCCGGTTGTCCGAGTCCGGTCACCCTATTCAGAAGAACCCGCCTATGGCGGGTTTGTCGCTTTCTGGAGTACGAACCCGCCATCGAACTGCGTTCGATTATTCGCTTTCTCGTTTCCTCGGCGGAACCAGCCCAATCACTGCCAATACGCAAGATTTAGCGGCCAACACCAGATTGAGATGCCCGGGGCAAGCGACGTTAACAAACCAAAAGACCAAGAAGACCGCCAGAGAAATAGGCCAGGCGAGCACGAAGAGCCGGGTATCGCATAGCCGCTGGGCGCAAAACAACAGCGTCAGCACGATCGCCAACAGCCCGAAAGGAAGATACAGAATCAGCCTCAGGTAAGAGGCGATAACGTCGGCGAACGAGGTGTTATTGATGACGGAAATCGTTAACTTCTGAAAGAACAACGTGTCGTTGTTATAGAGATCCAAAAGATTTAGCCACGCAAAGCTGAGCCCTATCGTTAACGACATCCATACTGCATACTCTTTTCGGGATAGGGGGGTAGTGATCAAACTCAGTCTCGCATTCAAACAGCCGTTCCGAACCCATGATATAGCACAAATACGCTGAACCGGCGGTAAACGCGATTAAATGCAGCTCCCGCCAGCCACGCCTTTGTTACCAAAATTTATCGGCGCAGACGACGAATTTGCCGGTCTTGCCAACCGGCGAACAGCAGCAAACCGCATAGCGCGCCGAGCAACGCGCAGAACATGTCGGATTGGGTGTCCCACGGGTCGCCCTGGGTGCCGAGAAACTCATCGGCGCCCTGGCCCAGCGCCAGCGCCGCCCACCATTCGATCAGCTCGTAAACGGCGCTGATGGCCAGCGCGATGCAGCACACCACAAAGCCCAGCATCTTGCGGCCCTGCACATAGCCGCCGCGCAGCAGGATCTCGCGCGCCACCAGCGCCGGCACCAGCCCCTGGAAGAAATGCCCCAGTTTATCGTACGGATTGCGGCCAAGATCCAGCCACTGCTGCACCTCAAATCCCAGCGGCACGCGGGCGTAGCTGTACATGCCGCCGAAAATCAGGATCAGCGCATGGAAGAAAATCAGCGTATAGAGCAGCGGCGTCAGCGGATAACGGCGATGGGTCAGCCACAGCAGCGGCAAGGCGATCAATACCGGCGCCACCTCCATCAGCCAGGTGGTGCGATCGTAAGGGCGGATGCCGCTGTGGATCAGCGCGGCCAGCAGCAGCAGGGTGGTAACGAACAACAACAGCGGGGTGCGCGAGGCGGGCATAACCCACGTTCCTTCAGGTTAACGGATCAATGCACACTTTATACCGCAGATCCTGGGGCGAAAAACAACAGGCGGAGCGTCGCCGCTGCGCCTGTTCAATATGCGTTTGCCTTACGCGAGGTTATTTCAGCGCTACGCGGATCACGTCGTCCGGCGCGATAGCTTCTTTCTCGCGGCTGGAAGCCTGCTTGACGCTGACGTACAGCGTCTGGCCATCCGGCGACAGCGCCAGGCTGTTCGGGTGGGTCGGCGTCTTGATGGTGTTCAGCACCTTGTAGCTCTTGGCGTCGATTACGCTCACTTCGCCCGCCTGGCGGTGGGTGACGTAAACTTCATTGCGTGCCGGGTTGAACAGCACCGCCAGCGATTCCGGCACGTCGATCTTACTCAGGATGTTGCCGTTGCGGGTATCCACCACCAGCACCTGCGGCTGCTTGGAATCGGTGATGAACGCGCGATGGGTAGCGGTATCCAGGCTGATGTTCAGGAAGAAGTGCTCTTTGGACTCATCCAGCTTCTTGCGCGACAGCACCTTGTTGGATTGGGTGTCGATGGTCACCAGATCGCCGTCGGCGTTGGTGACGTACAGACGCTTGGCGGCGGTGTCCAGCGCCAGGCCGGTGCCGTATTTACCGGTGTCGGTCACGGTGGCGCGCAGGGTCAGATCCTTGCCGTCCACCACCCACACTACGCTGGATTCACCCAGCCCGGTGATGTATAGGGTATCACTGTCGGCATCCACCACCAGCTCGCGCGGCGCCAGCGGCTTGACGGTCTCGGAACGCTTGCGCGCGTCCAGCACCAGGCGGCCTTTCACGTCGCCGGTCTTGGCGTCGATGGCGGTCACCGAGTTATTGACAGTGTTGCCGAAGAACAGCGTGCCGGTCTTGGCGTTGACGGTGGCGCCGAACGGCTTGATGTCGTTATGGATAATTTGGGTCACGTCCAGCGTGGTCGGATCCAGACGGTAAACGATGCCGCCCTTGTCCAGCTTGCGGCTCTGCGACGTCGCCAGGTAGAGCGCGTTCTCGCTCGGGCTGTAGGCCATTTCATAAGCGCCCTTGCCGACCGGTTTGCGCAGCACGTCCGGCGCGGTCTGCGCCAACAGCGTATTGGAGAACAGCAGCGTGGACAGCAGCATCAGCGGAAATGCCGCACGTTTTCCCTTGGTGATCAAAGTATTCATCGAAATCTCCTTATAGAGCCAGCGGGGCGGCCGAGCGGCCGCCCTTTCCTCGTTATAAAAATCAGGCTTTCTCTTCGGAAAGCAGCGCCCACCAGCTGTCGATGGTCGGGTTGCGCGCCAGTGCGATAAAGTCGATATCGCTGCGGATCTTGCGCCAGCGGGTCGCCAGCTCCATGATGCGCACCGAATCCAGACCATAATCGATCAGGTTCTCATCGTTGCCCATGTCTTCGCTGTCTTCGTCCAGCAGCGGCAGGATCTGCTGACGCAGCGCATCGATGCTGGCGATGCCAGCCGCCGGCAGCAGAGAGGCGGTGGTCACCACCCGGCCGCAGCGGCCGGCGGTATAGCGCAGCGCCATCAGATGTTCGTCGCGCGAGAAATCCGCCAGGCCGTCGGCCACCATAAACGGCTGGATGTTGCGCATGAAGGCGTCGATGGCGGTGGTCAGACAGCCGATGTGCGCATACACGCCGCAGATGATCAGCTGATCGCGGCCGGACTCCTGCAAGATCTCCTGCAGCGGCGAGCGGTGGAAGGCGCTGTAGCGCCATTTCACCAGCACCGTGTCGTCTTCGTCCGGTGCCAGCGCGGCGGTCACCGCCTGCTGCTCGGGGTGTTTGTTCAGGCCCGGCCCCCACATGTCGTTCAACAGCGCGCGATCTTCATCGCTCTGCTGGTTCGGCTGCGCGGTATAGAACACCGGAATGCCCTGCTGTTTGCAGTAGCGGCGCAGGTTGGCGATGTTCTCCACCACCTGTTTAATCAGCGCGCTGTCTTCGCCCCAGAAATTGAGGAAATACTGCTGCATATCGTGGATCAGCAGCGCGGCGCGCTGCGGCTCTACCTGCCAGGTGACTTTATTTTGCGGCAGTTCGTCCGCCGTCGGCAGCGCGTAATCATTAAGTTTTGGAATGGCCATCGATTAATCTCCCTGAGCCTGAGTCTGTAGTTGCGCGTCGAGCTGCTGGCGCAGCCGTTTTTTGTCCACTTTGCCAACCGGGGTCAGCGGCAGGCTGTCCACCTGAATAAAGCGATCCGGCAGTTTGAAGTCCGCCACGCCCTGCTCGCGCAGGTGGCGACGCAGCACTACCGGCTTCAGCGGCACGTTGGCGATGATATAGGCGCAGCTCTTCTCCCCCATCAGCGCATCCGGCATCGACACCAGCGCGGCGTTGATCACGTCCGGATGACGCAGCAGCAGGTTCTCGATCTCCTCGGCGGCGATCTTCTCTCCGCCGCGATTGATCTGATCTTTCTGCCGCCCCTGCACGGTGATGTAGCCGTCTTCGCTGATGCTGATCAGATCGCCGGAGCAGTAGAAACCGTCGGCGTCGAAGGCATCGGCGTTGTGCGCCGGGCTCTGGTAGTAACCGCGGAAGGTATAAGGCCCGCGCGTCATCAACCGCCCGACCTCGCCCGCCGGCAACGGATTGCCGTCGTCATCCGCCACCCACACTTCGTCATCCGGCGACATCGGCCGCCCTTGCGTCGTCAGAATGTGGCGTTCGTCGTCGTCCAGCCGGGTGTAGTTCACCAGCCCTTCCGCCATGCCGAACACCTGCTGCAGTTGGCAGCCGATTTCGTTCTGAATGCGCGCCGCCAGCGTTTCGCCCAGCTTGGCGCCGCCCACCTGCAGCAGTTTCAGGCTGGCAAGCTGGGCATTGCCGCCCCACTCTTCGATCGCCTGCAGCCACAGCGTGACCGCCGGCGGTACCAGCGCCGTCACGTTGATTTGGTGCTGTTCGATCAGGCGGAAGCACTGCCCGGCGTCCGGATCGGCGGCGAACACCACCCGCCCGGCGCCATAAAACACGCCCAGCACGCCCGGCGAACTCATCGGGTAGTTGTGCGCCACCGGCAGCGCGCACAGATAGCGGGTCTGCGCGTCGAAACGGCAGATCTCCACGCTGCGGCGAATGCTGTAGTAGTAATCATTGTGAGTGCGCGGGATCAGCTTCGGCGTACCGGTGCTGCCGCCGGAAAGCTGGAAGAACGCCACCTGATCGGCCGCGGAAGGCTGCGCGACGAAACCGTCGCTGGCTTCGTCCAGCCAGGCGGCCAGCGCCAGCTCGCCCTCGGGCTGGCTGCGCAGCGCCACAACCCGCAGCGAAGGATGCGCATCGCGGAAGGCGTTCAGGAATTGATCGTCGGCAAACAGCCCGTGCTGGCGATCGGCGATCAGCAAGGCCGGTTTGATCTGCTCGGCATAGGCGTTCAGTTCGCTGCGCTGATGGCTGAACAGCGCGTTGACCGGCGCCACGCCAATTTTCAGCAGCGCGAAGAACACGATATAGAACTCCGCCACGTTGCCCAGTTGGACCAAGGCGGTATCGCCGGATTTTACGCCGCGGCGCAGCAGAGCGGCCGCCAGACGATCGGCGCGCTGCTGCAGTTCGCGGTAGGTCAGGCTGCCCTGGGCATCGATAATCGCCGGGGCGTCGTTGTTGGCCTGGCGGTCGAGGATCTCGGTCAGCGGCTTGTCAGTCCAGTAGCCGCGCTCGCGATAGCGGCTGGCGAACTCCGCCGGCCAGGGGGTAAAGGCAATGCTCATCTTGTCGTTATCCTTGATTCATACCAAAGGCACGCAGAATGGTGCTGAGTTTGGTGCCTGTTTCATGCCATTCAGATTCGGGTGAAGAGTCTTCCACGATGCCGGCGCCGGCGAACAGCCGCACCCGGTTGCCGTCAACGGTGCCGCAGCGGATGGTGACGACCCACTCGCCGTTGCCTTCGTCGTCGCACCAGCCGACGATGCCGCCGAACAGGCCGCGATCGAATGGCTCCAGCTTGCCGATCAGGGCGTGCGCCTCGGCCGTCGGCATGCCGCACAGCGCCGGCGTCGGATGCAGCAGGCAGGCCAGCGACAGGGCGTTCTCGTCAGGAGAGGCCGCCTCACCGTCGATCGGCGTGGAGAGATGCCACAGCGTCGTGGTGGTCAACAATTCAGGGGTTTGCGGCACGTTCAGGTAGCGGCAGCGGCCGGCCAGCACGTCACGCATGCTTTCAGTGACGATGCGATGCTCGTGGCGATCTTTCGCCGAGGCCATCAGCCGCTCCCCCACTTCGCGATCGCGCTGCGGGTCGGCCTCGCGCCGGGCGGAACCGGCCAGCGGGTTGGAATAGAAACGGCCGCCGTCCTGGCGCAGCAGCAGCTCCGGGCTGGCGCCCAACAGCGCGCCCTGCTCCAGCGGCACATGGAAATGGAAACCGTGCGGGTTCTGGGCAATCACGCGCGCCATCAGCGCATGGCGATCCACCGGCTGGCGCGTTTCAATCTCCAGCAGGCGCGACAGCACCACTTTATCCAGCTCACCGGCCTTCATCGCGTTGACAGCGTCGCTGACCATGTTCATAAACGGCTGCTGCGGCGGCAGCTCCGTCACGCCGGCCAGTTCAGGGCCGTTCGCCGCCGGCCGAACGCCGGCCATAAAGGCGGCTCGATCGAACCAACGGCTCTGCTGTGGAATAAACAGCGCCGAAGGCTGCCGGGTATCGAACGGAATGGCGCCGCACAGCAGCGGTTTTTTAATTCCGGCCTGACGGGCCTCGGCAAACGCCTGCCGTACGCTGCGCTGGAACTCGCCGTTCAGGTCGGCGCCGTCTGCGGCCGGCAGGCGAATGCGGCTGAAACACCCGGTGGTGGTCAAGCTGCGGAAAGGAGAGGTAAAGAAGAAGCCCGACGCCGGAGAAAAATCAGCGGCGAACCGATGTTCTTCGCGCTCCTGCATTTCCTTTCGATTGATGTCGTTCACGGCAGTATCCATCGCTTCGCCCTCATATTTTGAAGTGATAACCAATATAATAATGATTATCATTTGAGTTAATTCCGCGCTAAATTACTCGCCGATATTTGCCATGTCAATAAACGTAAACACTTCTTTCATTTCGAAATCATGACATAAACGCTGTGGGTTTTACGCATGCCGATGATAAGCCAGGCTGCGCCCCCCCCTTGACCGTGGCGCCGTCGCAGACCCAAAAGCCCGTAATCAAGGCGGAGGGTGCAGGGCATAGCGGGCCTATGTTCAAGCCCGACAACGCGGAGTACGGGCTTTTGGGGCGCGACCCGAAGGGCTGGGGCCATTTGGACGCGCATCGGTGTTGCAAGTCGCTTATTTGGCCCACCAAACCTCACGACTCGCGCCTTGCTGCGCGCCCAAATGACCGCCAGCGGCGCTCACGTGCAAGGGTGGGACGCAGCCTTTTATTTGATCCCACAGCGTTGTCTTAACGCATTCGACTACTTTTCTGTGGCGGGCTGCGGCTCCGGTTTGTGCAGCGTCACCTGGCGCAAACCGGTCATGGCGAACAGCAACAGGATGCCGAGCACCGCCGCGCCGAAGCCGAAACCGCTGGCGCTCATCGCCGGCAGCATGAAGGCACCCATCGCCCCCAGCAGCAGCGCGCCCAGCGCATCGCCCACCACGTTCTGCGCCGTCCACAGGCCGTTGATGCGGCCGAGGAAGTTGTCCGGCGTCAGGCTCTGGATCAGGCCGTATTGCAGCAGCGAGTTCAGCGCGCTCAGGTAGCCGAACGCCACCAGGCACAGCAACGCCAGGCTATACCACGGCATCAGGCCGAACAGGCCGATGGCGGCGAACGCCGCGATCGCCGTCAGCAGCATCACCCAGCCGGGGCGCGCCACGTGCGCCACCCGCCCGCTGGTGAACGCACCGATGGCCGCGCCGAGCGGCACGGCGGCGTACATATAACCGAGGTGGGCAGCGTCGATGTGCCAGCTTGCCGCCATCGCCGGATACAGCACGCGCACCGCGCTGGCCATGGTCAGCAGCGCGCCGATCAGCGCCACCATGCCGATCACCTTGTTCTGGAACAGGAAGGCGAAGCCGCCCGCCAGCGCGCGCAGTGGGTGTTCACGCGGCTGCGGCGGCGGCATCAGCTGCGGCAGGCTCAGCAGAGGCAGCAGCGTCAGCAGAGTACCGAACGCCGCCAGGCCGTAGTTCCAGGCGATGCCCATATGGGCGATCACCAGGCCGCCGATCGCCGGGGAAAGAATCGAGCCGAAGCGCACCGTCAGCATGCTGATGGCACCCGCCTGCACGATGTTTTCGCGGCCCACCAGCGCCGGCGTGGCCGCCAGTAGCGCCGTCACCCCCACCGCGCCGAAGAAGCCGTCCCACACCGCCAGCAGATAAATGGCCGCCAGCGAAGGCGACGGCAACAGGGCGTTGAGGCACAGGCCGACGAAACCGACGCCACAGGTGGAACGCGCGAACAGGATCAGCCGGCGCCGCTCATAGCGATCGGCCAATACCCCTCCCATCAGCAGCCCGGCGAACATGCCGCCGCCGGCCAGCGTCACCGCCAGCCCGACCTGCAGGGTGGAACCGGTCAGCGCCTGGATCTGCACCGGGATGGCGATCGCCATCAGCCCCAGCGCCACAATGGAGATAAAGCGCGCACAGAATACCGCGCGGAAAGCCCGGTTGGTTTTCAGCAGGCTGAAATCAAGCAGGATGGAGGGTTTGCTACTCATCGGTTGTTCACCACATCGTTAAACGGGGATTCTGCAGTTGCGGGGCGCTATGCTAGCACAGATAGCGAAATCAATAATGATAATAAAACTCATTGATATTCAACTGTGAGCAACAGCAAGAAACGCCGCCACACGCGGGGTAATCCCCGTGCCTGGCGGCGAGATGACGAGCGCGATTACAACGTGCGCAAGATCCGGTTCAGCAGCGGCCCCAGCACTTTGAAGGACGCCGGCGAAACGATATCGACATGCGCGCAGTCCAGCTCGTGCGCCTGCAGCGCATCGACGTACTGCGACCAGGTCTGCTGCACGTCCATTCCTTCCTGCAATGTGCGTTTGGCGACGAACAGCGTCGCCTGGCCGTGGAAGCGGGCGGTGCGCGTGTGCGACAGCAACCTCACCGAATCGGCGTAGTTGGCTTCGATGTTGTCGAACATCGCGGTACGCGTCTCGCCCAGCGCCGGATCGAGCGTATCCTGCGACACCGCCAGGAACTGCTCACGCTCGCGCTGCACTTCCTTCAACACGTTGTCGTCCAGCATCACGTCCCAGTTTTGGGTCTCCGGCGGATAGGTATCCAACAGGCCGAGGAACGCCACCTGCTCGCCGCGCGCCTGCAGCCGCGCGGCGATGCCCTGCGCCAGCGTGCCGCCCAGCGAGTAACCGATGAAGTGGTACGGCCCGTGCGGCTGTACCTGCAACACCGTCTGCAGGTGGGCATCCACCACCTGATCCATGTCTTCGCTCAGCGCCAGGGGGCCGTCCGGCCGCGGCGACTGGATACCGACCAGCGACCAGTGCTGATCGAGATAGCGCGGCAATACGCTGAACTGCCAGGAGAAACCGGACGCCGGGTGCAGGCAGAACAGCGTCGGCCCCTCGGTGACGCGCAGCGGCAATACGCTGTCGAATCCGCTGCGATCGGCCTCTTCCTGCGTGCGATCTTCCGCCAGCAAGGCGGCCAGCTGTTCAACGCGCGACGCCACCATCACCTGGCCGACGGACACCGCCTTGCCCAGATCGCGACGCAGCTCCGCAGCCAGACGCATCGCCAGCAGCGAATGGCCGCCGAGCGCAAAGAAATCGTCGTCGGCGAACACCTGCTCGCGCTGTAGCAAGCGGGCGAACACCGCCGCGATCTCGCTTTCCAGCCCGGCCTGCGGCGGCCTTCCGGCCTTGCGCTCACTGCCCTGCGGTTGCGGCAAGGCCTTGCGATCCAGCTTGCCGTTGGCGCTCAGCGGCAAATCGCTCATTTCCACCAGCGCCACCGGCACCATGTGCGGCGGCAGACGGTCGGCCAACGCCGCGCGCAGGGCTTGCGCATCCCAGTTCGCGCCAGGCTGCATCACCAGATAGCCCACCAGTTGGCGCGCATCGCCGCCGGCGTCCACCGGCGTGCCCTGCAGCACCAGCGCGTGCGTCACCGCCTGGCGCACGCCCGGCAGCGACAGCAAGGCATGGTCGATTTCGCTCAGCTCGATCCGCTGCCCGCGGATCTTCAGCTGATCGTCGCTGCGGCCCAAATATTCCACCGCGCCGTCCGGCAGCCAGCGCGCCACGTCGCCGGTGCGGTACATGCGCCCGCCCTCGCCGAACGGATCGGCGACAAAGCGGCTGGCGGTCAGATCCGGCCGGCCAAGGTAGCCGTGCGCCAGCTGCACGCCGGTCAGATACAGATCGCCCGCCACGCCCGGCGGTACCGGCCGCAGGCGCGCGTCAAGAATGCGCAGCCCGGTATTCCATACCGGCAGCCCGATCGGCACGTTGGCGCCGGTCACTTTCGCCAGCGCGTCGCCGTAGGCCGGATGCCAGGTCACGTCCACCGCCGCTTCGGTCGGGCCGTAGAGGTTGTGCAGCGGCACCGCCGTGCGGCTTTGCCACAGGCGGCACAGCTCCGCCGGCAGCGCTTCGCCGCTGCAGAACACCTGGCGCAGCGCGGCGCAGCTCGCCACCGCCGCGTCGTCGTCCAGAGCGGCCACGAAAGCCGCCAGCATCGACGGCACGAAGTGCAGCGTGGTAATCCGATGTTGCGCGATCAGCTGTTGCAGCTGCTGCGGATCGCGATGCGCCTCCGGCGGCGCCATTACCAGCCGGGCGCCAACCATCAGCGGCCAGAAAAATTCCCACACCGAGACGTCGAAACTGCACGGCGTTTTCTGCAGCACCGCGTCGTCCGCCCCCAGCGGATACTGGTGCTGCATCCACAGCAAGCGGTTGACGATCGCCTGATGGCCGACCAGCACGCCTTTCGGGCGCCCGGTGGAGCCGGAGGTAAAGATGATATAGGCCGCATGGTCCGGCGTCGGGCCCGCGATCGCCACCCCGGCGGCGTGATCGGCCGCCAGCGGCGCGTCATACAGCAAGATTTCACCCTTGTCGGCGAAACGCGCCTGCTGCGCCGGGTTGGTGATGACCAGCCGGGGCGCGGCGTCTTCCAGCATCATCGCCAGCCGCTCGTCCGGATAACCGGTGTCCAGCGGCAGATAGGCGGCGCCCGCTTCGACGATCGCCATCAACGCCAGCGACAGGAACACCGAACGCGGCAGCGCCACCGCCACGATGTCGCCCGGCCGCACGCCCTGCGCAACCAGCTCGCGCGCCAGCGCCGTGACCTGCTCGCGCGTTTGGCGGTAGGTGAAATTGAAATGCGCATCCGCCAGCGCCGGGGCGTCCGGCGTGTTTTGCGCCTGCTGCGCCAGCAACTGGCTCAGCGTGGTCGCCGGCACCGGGTGCGCCGTGTCGTTGACCCGCGCCAGCAACGCGTGATCGTCGGCGGTCAGCATATCGGCTTCGCCGATCGGCAACGTTGCCTGCGCGGCGAACTGCGCCAGCAGCAGCGGCAACCGCTGCAGGTGCGCTTGCAGTTCCTGGCGGCTGTATCGCTCGGCGTTGGCCAACAGCTCAACCTTCAGCTGATGGTGTTCGTCGATAAACAGCGCAATTTCCAGATCGCGTACCGGCCCTGAGGCCAGATCGTGAGTAATGCCTTCGATACCGGCGAAATCCAGCTGGTAATCGAACATTTTGAAGTTGAAGACCGTGCCGTACAGCGGTTCACCGTCGCCGATACGCCCCAGATCGCGCTGCACCTGTTCGGCATCGTAGCGCTGATGGCGGCGCACCGTTTTCAGCTCGCGGCTGATCCGGGCGGCGGCCTCATACAGCGTGGCCTGCGGCTCAAGATGCATCTCCATCGGCAACACGTTGATCACCGGGCCGGCGGCGCACAGGGCAGCCGATCCGGTACGGCGCATGAAGATAAAACCGGCGCTGAAGCTCGGTTGGCCGCTCAGGCGCGATACCCACAGCGCCACCAGCGCCACCGCCATATCGGCGGCGTTCAGCTTCTGCTGCGCGCCGCACTGCACCAGTTCGGCGAAGGCCTGCGGATCGCAGCGCTGTTCCAGCCGGTGGATGCGCGGCGTGGGGGTTTGCCCGGCCAGCGGTTGCGGGCAAAGGGTGGCCGGCGGCGGCAGCTGCCGCGCTTTGTCGAGCCAAAAATCGGCGTCGCGTTGCCAGGCCGGCGCCTCCCGGTAAGCCTGGTATTCCGCCACCACGTCGCTGAACGCCGTGAAAGGCGTCGGTTCCAGCGCGTCGCCGCGGCAAAGATGGGTGTAAATCGCCGCCACGCGGCGAGCAATGGCAGTGAAGCTGAAACCGTCCACCAGCAGATGGTGATAGCGTTGATACCAAAACCAGCGATCGTCCGCCAAGCGCATCACCACATGGCGATACAGCGGCGCGCCGCTGCCGGCGCGCAGATCGCTCGCCAGATCGATATCCATCAGCGCACGCGCGGCAGCTTCGGGATCCGGCGACGTCGTCAGATCGACAAGTTCCGGTTCGTGCAACGCCAGCGAGTCATCCCGCCATTGCACCGGCACGCCGTCGCGTTCCGCAAAACGCAGGCGCAGCATGTCCACCTCGCCCAGGCCCTGAGTAATGGCCTGCAGCAGAGGCTCCACGGCAATAGGGCCGTTGAGTTCGATGGCGTGGGCCACCGCGTAGGCATTGCGATGCGGGGAAATTTGATCGGCGACCCAGATGCCGGGTTGCGCCGCGACCAACGGCCATTCGCCCGCAGGCGCCGAACCGCTGAGAGAGTTAGGGGTGTGTGACACTGCTTATTGCTCCCGTGATTACCTGGCGCCGGTCACGCCTTGCTTGCTGCAACCGGCAGAATGTCTTGCCAATGTTGCTCCAGCCAATCGGTGCACGCGCTGCGCGTCGCCGGGCCGAAGACGATCGTCCACTCGGACGGAATGGCGCGAAAATCCGGCCACAAACTGTATTGTTGTTGTACGTTGCGCAGCACCAGGCTGCGCTGCTGTTGATCATCGAACGGATTCAGGCTTTCCATCATGTGTTCCTCGTGCCGTTGGCGTCGCCGATGCCGGATAAGCGGTGGAGAAAGCAGTGGCCCAGACCGCCTGCAGCCCGTCGGTCAGGCCGCTGCGCCAACACAGCGCATCGTGCCCGCCTTCCACCACCCGGTAGTGCACCCGATGGCCGGCGTCGCTCAGGCGCGCCGCCATTTCGCCGCTGACCCGATGCACCAGCTTTTCCTGCGAACCGGCTTCCATAAATACCTTCAGCGCGCCGTGGTCGCCCAGGCCATGCCGTTCCATCTGCTGCATCAACCAGCAGGCGTCGTCGGGAATGCTCGGCAGCTGCAGCATGTCGCGCCTCGGCCACCAGTAGGAACCGGACTGGGTGATCACCGCACCGAAGCGCTGAGGCCAGCGCAACCCGGCATACAGGGAGGCCAGGCCGCCAAAGCTTTGCCCCGCCACCACCGTATCGGCCGGTTTGTCGCTGTGCGGCGCCCAGTCGGCCAGCTGCGGCATCAGTTCTTCCTGCACCGCCAGCCAGAAATCGTCCTTGCAGGTTAATTCTCGCGCCCGGTGCGGCAGATCGATGATGTCGATCAGCACATACACCGCTTCCGGCAACGCCCCCTCGCGGGTCAGCTGCATCAGCGGCTCCCAGACCGGCATCTGCTTTGCCCAGAACTGGCCGTCGAGCAGGATAGCCAACGGGCGCTCGGCCGGCTTGCTGTCACCGGTGGTGTAGATCCAGACGTCGCGGCTGTTGCCCAGGCGCTCGCTCTGCCAGGTATGGCGCTGCAAACGCGCCGGCAGCGGCGGCGTGCAGCGCCCGCTGGCGATCTCATACTCGTCAAACGAGCGCCATACCGGCTGCGGCGGCGCATCCGGCATGTGCAGGCCGGATACGCTGTGGCCGCTGGCGCTTTGCCAAGAGCGATACGGGTTGAGCAGATCGGGGGTGGCGCTGGCGAACACCTGGTGCCACCAGTGACGCAGGTTGTGCATGTTGGCGTGCGCATCGTCACCGCTGAACGCCGGCGGCCGCTCGTCAAAGCAGGGAATAAAGCAGTAGCTGCCGCGCCAGGCGCCGTTCAGCTCGGTCTGCCAGTACCACACATCGGTACCGGCCAAACGCTGCAGGCTTTGCGGCGGGTTCGGCTGATGATGGTCGGTCAGGCAGTTGATGTTGATCCACACGCGACGGTAGGCGGAGGTCAATTCACATCCCTGAGGATCGCGCCAGAAAAAAGTGGTTCGCCACCGGCCGTTACCCGCCGGTTCTACCCATGGCGTACCGCGTCGTGCCACCGTCAACCACCACCCTGGACTGCCCGCATTGCTGCTGGCCAATAATCTGCTGCTTTCTGACTGTAGTTCTGTATTCACAACGCCTACCCATTTTGTAGTTGGCGGCACCGGGAACGTCGACTTTTCCCTATCGCCGGCCACCGCCCGAACGCACTGTATACCAAATACTATTGATAATAATTTGCATTTGCAATAGTGTGTAAGGCTTGGAGATCGTGCTGGTATTGCGCGCAACGGACAGGGATCGGGGATACATCAATGGCATCCCTTGCCGCAGCCGATTTTCTATTTCCGACTACACAAAAACTACAACCGCCCTTCCCCCCGTTCGGCGAGGGATGGCAGCAAGGTAGGACACTCAGATGAAAAGCAAGCTATCACGTTATTCTTTAGCCACTCTTATCGGCTTGGGATTGGGCGCGTCCGCGTTCGCCAACGCCGCGCAGCAAACCGACACCACCACTACGGAAGAAAACAGCGGCACAGCGGATAAAAAGCCGCGCGGCGAAGACACCATCGTCGTGACCGCCGCCCGGCAGAACCTGCAGGCGCCAGGGGTGTCCACCATCACCGCCGACGAGATCAAAAAACGCCCGCCGGCGCGCGACATCAGCGAACTGATCCGCACCATGCCCGGGGTTAACCTGACCGGCAACTCCACCAGCGGCCAGCGCGGCAACAACCGCCAGATCGATATCCGCGGCATGGGCCCGGAAAATACCCTGATTCTGATCGACGGCAAACCAGCCTCCAGCCGCAACTCGGTGCGTCAGGGCTGGCGCGGCGAGCGTGACTCGCGCGGCGATACCGCCTGGGTGCCGCCGGAAATGATTGAGCGCATCGAAGTGCTGCGCGGCCCGGCGGCGGCGCGCTATGGCAACGGCGCTGCGGGCGGCGTGGTCAACATCATTACCAAGAAGGCCGGCGATGCGCTGCACGGCTCGCTGAACGGCTACTTCAACGTGCCGCAGCACAAGCAGGAAGGCGCCACCAAGCGCACCGACTTCAGTCTGTCCGGCCCGCTGAGCGACACTCTGAGTTTCCGCCTGTTCGGCGGCTACAGCAAAACGCAGGCCGACGCCTGGGACATTAACGAATCGCATAAATCCGAACGCGTAGGCGCCTATGCCAACAGCCTGCCCGCCGGGCGCGAAGGGGTGGTCGATAAAAACATCGACGCCTTGCTGCACTGGGACTTCGCCCATCTGCAGTCATTGGAGTTCGAGTATGCCTACGGCCGTCAGGGCAACCTGTATTCCGGCGATACCCAGAACACCAACACCAATGCCCTGGTGCAGAGCAACTACGGCAAAGAGACCAACCGCATCTACCGTGAAACCTTCGGCCTGACCCACCGCGGCGCCTGGGACAACGGCGTGAGCACCAACAACTACGTGCAGTTCGAGCGCACCCGCAACACCCGCCTGAACGAAGGCCTGGCCGGCGGCACCGAAGGCATCTTCGACACCAAAAACACCGGCTTCGGCACCACCAAGCTGGACGACTTCCTGGCGCACAGCGAAGTCAGCGTGCCGTTCGAACTGGGCGTTTCACAGACCGCCACGCTGGGTACCGAGTGGACCCAACAACGGATGAAAGACGGCACGTCCACCAGCCAAACGCTGATGGGCGGCACTATTCCTGGCATGGGCACCGGCACGCGCAACCCTTACGCTTCCGCGCATATCTTCTCGCTGTTCGCCGAAGACAACATCGAGCTGACCGACACCACCATGCTGACGCCGGGCCTGCGCTACGATCTGCATTCAGAATCCGGCAACAACTGGAGCCCGGCGCTGAATCTGTCGCAGGAACTGGGGGATTACTTCACGCTGAAGATGGGCATCGCGCGTTCCTACAAAGCGCCGACCCTATACCAGACCAACGGCAACTACCTGCTGTACAGCAAAGGCCAAGGGTGTGCGGGCAGCGACGTCAGAAACGGCTGCTACTTGCTCGGTAACGATGACTTGAAGGCGGAAACCAGCGTCAACAAAGAGATCGGACTGGAGTTCCATAACGACGGCTGGCTGGCCGGCATGACCTACTTCCGCAACGATTACCACAACAAGATTGAGGCGGGCAACTCGCGCATCGCCACCAGCAGCACCGGCACTGCGGTCTATCAGTGGGAGAACGTACCGAAAGCGGTGGTGCAGGGGCTGGAAGGCTCGTTGAACGTGCCGGTCAGCGAGACCGTCACCTGGAGCAACAACGCCACCTACATGATCGAGAACAAGAACAAGACCACCGGCGATTACCTGTCGGTGATCCCGAAGTTCACCGTCAACTCGACCCTCAGCTGGCAGGCTACGCAGGATCTGTCGATGCAGTCCACCCTCACCTGGTACGGCCGTCAGAAGCCGAAGAAGTACAACTACCAGGGTAAACCGGCCACCGGCGGCGAAACCCGCGAGGTCAGCCCTTATGCCGTCGTCGGCGCCAGCGCGACCTATGACCTGACCAAAAACGTCAGCGTCACCGCCGGCATCGACAACCTGTTCGACAAACGCCAGTTCCGCGCCGGTAACGCGCAGAACGTGGGCGACCCGATTACCGGCGCGATCAACATCGCCGGCGCGGGCGCGGCCACCTACAACGAACCGGGCCGTACCTACTACATGAGCATCAACACCCACTTCTGATGACATGACCCAACGACAAAGGGCGCCGAGGCGCCCTTTTTTATATTTATATTCAGTTAGTTGGTGTGCAGCTGAATGCGTACCACGCTTTCCGGCTTGCCGGCCTTGGTGGAAGCGCCGTCGTTTTTCACCGTCACGAACAGCGCGTCGCCTTTCGGATCCAACGCCAGGCTGTTAGGGTGCGGCGGCAGGTCGACGGTTTGCAGGCGCTTGAGCGTCTTGGCGTCGAACACCGTCAGCGTGCCGGCGCCATGATCCACACGCACGCCTTTGCGGTTGGCGACATACAGCCGCTGGCTGCGCTCGTCGAGCAGCAGGCCGATCGGCACCTCATCCGTCAGCTCGCTGGCCAGCACCTTGCCGCTGTCCGCATCCAGCGCAAACACCCGGTGGCCGCTGCTGCGCTTCACGTAGTCATGCCCCAGATGATGGTTGCGGTAGTCGTCGCGATCGATGCCCTGATCGACGCCCAGCAGGCGATTGCTCGCCGGGTCATACACCAGGTTCAGCAGCTGATCGGCCTGCACCTCGTGCGTGGCGGTGATCGCCAGCGTGTCGGCGTTCAGGGTGATCACCTGCCCCTGCATGTTGGAGACGAACACCCGGCGGCCCTTCTCATCCAGCGTGATGCCCACCGCATTGTAGCCGAAGCCCGGGATCACTTTCTCCAGCTTGCCGGCCTTGGTATCGACCACGTACAGCACGCTGTCGACGCCGAAGCCCAGACCCGGCAGGAACAGGCGTCCGCTTTGCGCGTCATATTTGATCTCGCGGAGGCGGTACAGATAGTCCTCGGTGATTTTAAACTTCTTCAGCTCCGCCAACAGGAAATCCAGACGCTTGCCGCTGATGCCCGCTTGCTTGTAAGCCTGCTCCAGCACCGCTTTGTCCAGCAGCTTGATGCTGCCCAGCGCGTGGTTGGTGGTGGTGTCCACCACCCCGACTTCGCCGTTGAAAGCCTGCGTCAGGTACAGGCGATTGCCCGCATCGTTCAGCGCCACGCCGAAGCCTTTCACCTGCAGCGGGATCTCCGCCTTGATCGCCAGGGTGTTGGGGTCCAGCCGCAGCACGCGGGAGCGCGCCTCTTCCTTCCAGTCCGGCGCGCTGACGAACAGCGCCTGTTGCGAGGTGCTGTAGGCCATCTCCACCACCGCCGACGACAGCGCCTGGCGCTTGATGTCCTGCGGTTTGATGCCGGCATCGTCCGCCTGTGCGGCGCCAGCGACCACCAGAGAGGCCGCCACCAGCAGCGACAGTAACGCGCGCGGGGTTGCTAGGGTTCCAGACATCCTTTTATCTCCTTGAAAATCATGCTTTCGGTTAGAGTGAAACAACGTCATGCCTGCGGCCCGGGCGGCAGTGCCGCCAGAGCGATATCGCCAGCGATGTGCTGCGCAAACTGGGTAAAGACGTGCTGAACGCCGTCGGCGATCAGATTGGCCTGTTCCCGGCTGTAGTGATCCTGGCGGTAGGTCATCATCACCCGCAGGGATTTCGCCCCGGCCAGATCGTCTTCCATCACCTCAAACTGCAGGCCGAGCAGCGACTCGGCTTTTTCCGGCTCCACCTGGCGGTAGGCGATCGCGCTGCCGTCCTGCAGTCGGAACTCGCCGTTCAGCTTGATGCGGCTGTGGATTTGGATGAACACTTCGAACATGTGGTTCTTGCGGTCGGCGTCTACGCCGAACAACCCTTCTTCCACCAGATCGATCGGAATGTCGGTGTACGGCAGCGAACCGTTGATGGTGTTTTTCACCTGGCTGACCAACCCGGCCACCGTCAGCCCCTCCTCGAAGCGCACGCGGTGCACCACCACGGTGGTGAAGTAGCCGACGGTATCGAAGAACTCGGCATCGTTACGGCCGGAGGTCGAGGTACCCACCAGCAGATCCGCCGGACCGCCGAGCAGGCGCAGCGCCGAGGTAATCCCCGCATACACCACGTTGAACAGCGAAGCGTTGTTGCGGCGGGCGAGCTGATACAAGCCTTCCGCCACGGCAGGATCGACCTCGAACTCCAGCCAGCCGCCGTTGACGTCCGCCGGTGCCGGCACCGCCGGGTGGGTGGATGGCTCTTGCCGGAAGATCGGCTGGCCGACCGGCGCGCCGCGCAGCGCGTCGAGCCAGTAATCCAGATGTTGCTGCTGCACCCCGGAGGCCCGCTGCTGCCGGGCGAAAGTGTGGAACTGCGGCGGTTGCCCGCTCCACTTCGGCGCCTGGCCGACGACGCGATGGCGATAGGCGACGCCCAGCTCATCCATCATCAGGTTGAGCGACCATTCATCCAGCACCACATGATGGAACAGCAGCGACAGCAGCTGCTGGCCGTTGTCCGCATCGCGCAGCAGCGTGACGCGCAGCGGCAGCTCGGCGGCCAGATCGAACCGGTGCTGGCCGGCGTCGGCCAACAGGGCGGCGGCGTTGCCCGCCGGCGTCTCGTGGGAGAAGCGGAACCACGAGTAATCCGTAAGTTCGGCGGCCGGCACCACCACCTGCACCACCTCGCCCTGCTGCTCGACGAAGCGTGAACGCAGCACGGTATGGCGAGTCATGACGTCGATAAACGCCTGACGCAGCGCCGTTTCATCCACCGCATCGAAGAAGCGCAGAGAGAACGGCAGATTGAAAATCTCATCATGGCCAAAGGCTTCATACACCTTCCACAGCGATTCCTGCGCCAGCGACAACGGCGCCTGCGCGCGATCATGGTCGTCGGCGGTGGCCACCGCGGCATTCGGCTGCGCGACGTTCAGGCGTTTGGCATACTCCGCCAGCCTGCGCGCCGTCGGATGGCTGAATAGATCGTTAATGTTGATTTCGATCTGATGCAGGCTCAGCAAACGGCCGATCACCCGAGTGGCGACCAGCGAATGACCGCCGCGATCGAAGAAGTCTTCATCCAGGGTCATTTCCGGCGCCACCAGCGCCTCACGGAACTCCTGCAAAATCAGCGGTGCAACGCTTTCGTTCGCGTCGCCGTTCGTCGCCGGCGCGGTCATCGCCGGGGAAGCGGCCTCAGCCGCCGGCAATGCGACGGCAATCCGTTGCCCGGCCAGAAACGCGCTGAACTGCTCCAGCAGGAAAGGCGCCACATGGGGAGACAGGCGCGGGTCGGTGACCAGCTCCAGCGTCAGCGTTTCTGCCTCCGGCAAGCCCAGCAGCAGCGCCAGTTCAAACGGCGTATGCAGCGGCGGCAGCAACAGGCGTTCGGCGCGAACGCCTTCCAACCGCCACTCTGCGGCCAGATCGTCGCGCCAGGTCACCAGCAGCTGCGGCCGCTGCGGATCCGGCTGTTCAGCCACGGTCTGCGCCAACAGCCGTTGATCGGCATCGGCATCGCCGTCGCCGTGGCGTACTGTCAGGCGCATCAGCGCCGCCGCCGTCAGACCCAGCTCCAGACCGACGAACTCCGCCGTATCCGCTGCCGGCACACACAGCTGCACCGCTTGCCCGCCGGCCTGCGCGGCGACAAACTCGGCAAATCGCGCCGCCACCGCCACCAACAAGGCCCACGGCGTGTCATTGGCGGGCAACAGCGAACGAGCAATGTGCGTGACCACGCGCGAACCCACCGGCGGCAAGGTTTCAGTGCGCTGCGCCGGGCTGCGGTAATCCTGCAGCGAGATTGCCTGACGCACCCACGGCAGCTGCGGCTCCAGGATTTCCGGCAGCTCCACCGGCTCCGCCGCGAAAGGCAGAGGCATCGCATCCTCGTTATAGCAAGCGGACAGCATCGCCGGCAGTTGGCGCCACGGCAGCGTCTCCGCCAGGATGTCATGCAAGACCACGCCCAAAATCACGTCATCGCCCGGCGTGAGCAACAGCAGGCAGCGCAGCGGCGCTTCGCTTTCCAGTTCAAACGGCGCCGCCTGCGCCTGCAGCAGGCAACCCATGGCGTGTTGTTCGTCCGCCACCTGACGAAGGCTCACCGGCAACGGCGCCGAGCCGGCGGCACGTTTCACCAGGCCGTTTTCGTCATCAAAAACGTAGCGCACGTTCACGCCCGACGTTTCACGCACCAGCGCCTGCAGCGCCGCCGTCAGCCGGGCGATATCCACCTCTCCCGCCAGGCGCCAGGCCAGCGCCCGCTGCCCGCGCGCATCACCCTGTTGCAGATGGGCGAACCACGCCCGCTCTTCGGCTTCGCTTACCGGCCGTTCGCCGTCCGCCGACGCCGCGCCCAGCGCCTGAAAGGCGCTCTCCAGCCGCTGGGCCTCTTCATCGCTCAGAATGCTGTCAAAATCACCGATCACTGCGTTATCTCCTTTGCCCGGCCGTGCCGGGATAGCGCATAAAAAGGGGGGGACATTCGTCCCCCGTCATCGCGATAGCGTTAGAAATTCAGCTCAACTGCTGCGCCGACCAAGCGGCCTGGCTGGATCGTTGCCGTGTAGATGTCGTTGCTTCTGATCATTTCGCGGCGGTCGGAATCAAACAGGTTTTTCGCATACAGCGTGGCGCGGCCGTAGGAGAAGGTGTAGGCCAGCTGAGCATTGGCCGTCCAATAAGAGCCGATGCGTCCGCGTGAGTCGTTGTCGTATTGCGAATAGTAGGAGTCGGTAAACGCCACGTTGCTGCTCAGCTCCCACCCTTTAAGGAACTGGTACTTTGCGCCCACGTTGGTGGTGTAAGCCGGCGCGCGCGCCAGCTCGTGCCCTTCCACGCCGCTGCCCGAAAATTTCTTGATGTCGGTTTTCAGCAGGCCGAGGTTGCCGAACAGCTCGAAGTCCCAGCGCGGCTGCCAGGTAGCGCCGATTTCCGCGCCATAGGTTTCCACCTTGTCGGCGTTGCGGATCACGCTGGAGCTCTCACCCAACGAATACGGCAGCTGCATATCTTTGTAATCGTTGTAGAAGACGTTAGCGGTCAGCACCACGTTAGCGTCTTTCAGGTGATGGCGGGTGTACAGCTCGTAGTTCCATACATACTCGGAGCCGTAGGTGTAGCTGACCACCGGCGTGCCGATCGTGATGCCGCCACCGCCGGCGTTATAGCCGCGCGCGATTTTGGCGCCGTAGGTTTGGGTATCCGTCGGTTTCCAGGCCACGTCCAGCTTTGGCAGGAACACAGTGTAGGTTTCATCGAAGTCGATGCGCACCGCCTGGCTGCCGCCGTCGCGGCGACGGTGCTCGCGCTCCAGACGGCTGGCAGCGGTCACGTCCACCTGTGGCGTCAGCGCATAGGTCAGCTCGGCGAACGCCGAATGGGTATCGGTTTTATCTTTGAAGGTCGATCCGCCGAAGATGTTGACGAACTCATCCTGCGTGCCGTGGAAGTAACGCAGCCCCGCCAGCCCGTGCAGACGGCTGTCCGCGCCGCCGAAGCGCACCACCGGTTCCACATGCACTTCCTGGCCGTCGATCTCGGCGTATTGGATGTTGTAAGCGGTTGGACGGTTGATATTGAAATCAGTGTAGATAACGCGGTTTTCCAACGTCAGCGCATCGGAGGCCTCCCAGGCCAGGTCCCAGATGGTGCTGTTCATGTTGCTTTTGAACACCGGCCGGCGCGACTCATAGCGCGGGTTAGTCGGATGCGGTTGCGGATTGAGGCTTTCGTTCTGGGGCGCGGTGCTGCCGAAGTGGTTAAAGGTCAGCTTGGTGGTCAGATCGCGCAAACCGGCCGGGTTGAACAACAACTTGGCACGGGCGGTGGTGGCCTCCACTTCACGCGGGTCACCCACTGGCGCATAGGCCGGCAGATCGGCCTCGCTGCGGCGGCGCTGGCGATCGACGCTGACGCGAAACGCCAGCTGATCTTCCACCAGCGGGCCGGACGCCATCGCCGCCAGCTGTGAAGAGTGCTGGTTGCCGGCCCCGCCCTTGAAGGCGCTTTCCCATTCGAAGGTCGGATCTTTACTGGCCATGACGATGGCGCCGGCGATGGCGTTGCGCCCCTGAATGTAGCTTTGCGGGCCGAGGAACACTTCGACGCGATCCAGATCCCACAGCGACTGCGGGCCGAACGCCTGTTCGTTATAGGTCAGCGAACGGCCGTCCAACGACAGATTGAGGCGCGGACGGGTGCCGCTGAGGAAGGCGTTGGCGCCGACGTTCGGGCCGGAGCCATCGATGCCGCGCACGGTCGGCAGTTCGTTGCCGATGCCCAGATCCACCACGTTGGGGGTCATGCGCAGCAGATCGGGGATCTGCACTGCGTCGGGCATCGAGGCGATGCGGTTGCTGTCAAACACCTGCACGCTGGAGCCGGTGTCGAAAATGGAACGTTTGATCTTCTCACCGGTGACCAGCAGCGTTTCCGCGTCCTGGTAGGTTTCGTTGCTCTTGGTTTCCGCCGCGTTGACGTTACCGATCGCCAGTGAACAAACCCCTAAAAATACGGAGGAAAACGCCCCAATGGCTTTCAACCCCGCTTTTTCCCCGTTTCCTACGCTTTCATGCCGTTGAGCCGCAAAATGCTTGCCCATAGATGTCTTCTCCTTTCATCCCAGAGGTGCACAAAATTTGATTTTTTTTACACAACCTACATCGACACTCACACAGACCATGACGCTACGGCCTTCCCGACCTTTCTGTTGCTTATCCCTGCGGTAAACCCATGCCTTGCGCGGCCGGACGAGCGCAGCCCCGTCCACGGCCAAGCCGCCGGCGGAGCGGCCGGCGGCTTGTATAAAAACGTAAAATAATGTTAAGAATGATAATATTTTGCATTTTTTAATGCAAATCATTATCAACAAAGATGTGAGGCAAACCGCGACAACAGACAGAAGGCCTTATGCTTTCGCGGGTAAAACAAGCGCTGAAATAACAAACAATCGTTGCAATGCAAAGAATAATATAAATAAATTATTCAAACCCGACACCATATGCGCCGTCCACGGCTAAAACCCCTTATAGATAGCACCTTCGTGCCAAATGGATCAAATAATAATAATTTTCATTCCTATTAACATTTGGATATATTCTTGCAGTCTCGTTGGCTGAATCAAAATGGATACCCGATGAAAGCTTTGACCACGATGCAGGCCGCCTATTGGGTAGGCCGGCAGTCCGCTCCTCCCCTCGGCGGCATGGCCGCCCACCTGTATGCGGAATTCGACGGCGGCGAGCTGGACATCGCTCGACTGCGCCAGGCCGTCGATGCGCTGTACCTGCGTCATCCGCTGTTACGTCTGCGCATTACCGACGATGGCCGGCAGACGATCGCGCCCCCCGGCCCTCGGCACTCCTTGCATCTCGACGACTGGCGACACGCCGATACAGCGACGCTGGCTGGCGCGCTTGCCGCCAAACGCCAGGCAAAAAGCACCCAGATGCTGCCGCTGGACCAGGGCGTACCCTGCGATATCAGCCTGAGCCTGTTGCCGGAAGGACGTAGCCGCCTGCATGTCGATCTCGACATGATCGCCGGCGATGCCATGAGCTTTCGTCTGTTGATGGAAGATCTGACGGCGTTTTATCACCAGTGCCCACCGGCGCCCTCCGATGACGCGCCGCCTGCCTACTTCGATCACCTCGAACAACGCGACGCCGACGATGCGCTGCGCCGGCGTCGCGAACGCGGCCAGCGCTGGTGGCGTGAACGCCTGGCGCGGGTGCCACCGGCGCCGCGCCTGCTGCGCACGCCGGACCGCTGCCGCAGCGATCGCCTGGCCATACAGTTGGATGCAGAAGAAAGCCGCGCACTGGAGAACGTCGCCAAACGGCACCACACCTCGCTCTCGACGCTGTTTTTAGCGCTGTTCGCCCTGGCCGTCGGCCAGGGTTGGAACATGACGCGCTTTCGGCTCAACGTGCCGCTGTTCCACCGCGAAAGCGAACGGGAGGACGCGCATCGCCTCATCGGCGATTTCTCTAACCTGGTGCTGCTCGGCGTGGAACTGAACCCAACGGAAAATCTGAGCGCCTTCTGCCGGCGCCTGATGACGCAGCTGGCGGAGCTGATCGAGCATGCGGATTACCCCGGCGTTAACGTGATGCGCGATCTGTCGCGCCTGCACGGCTGCCTGCAGCCTTCGCCGGTGGTGTTTACCGCCGGTTTCGGCATCCGCGGCAAGACACTGTTTTCCGAACGGGTCACCGACACCTTCGGCCGTCTCGGCTGGGTTATCTCTCAGGGACCACAGGTGGCGCTGGATGCGCAGGTCGCCCACGTCGACGACGGCATTCTGATCAACTGGGACGTGCGGCTGGACGCGTTTCCCGAGCAGGTACTGCCACGTCTGCTGGCCTGTTACCGGGCGCTGCTGCACCTGGCCGCACGGCAAGCGGGGGCATTCGATCGCCCGCTGTCGCAGCTGCTGGCGCAATGCACGCCCGACGCGCTGGCGCAGCAGGTGCCGGTGCGCTGGGTGCTGCATCGGCTGCTGGCGCGGGTGGCCCCCGAGGCCGGCTTGCGCGACCACGACGATATCCGCCGGTTAGCCTTGCCGGATGCCGGGGTGAACGCGCTGCTGACGGTGCTCAACAAGTATCTGGCAGCGGGGCTGACGGCGCAGGATCTGGCGGCGCATTCCTCCCCTGCGGCGCTGGCGGCGCTGATCTGCCAACGCTCGCCCGAGGCAGGAAGGCATGCGAAAACGCTGCTCGCCGCGCTGGCGCCGCAGCAATGAGATCGGTTTCCGGGCGCGCAGCGTCCGGCTCGTTTTAATCGGTTAGCGACTATAGGGAAGTACCATGGAGACAGCATTAACCGCACTGCAGCAGGCCTATCTTCTGGGCCGCAGCGATCGATGGCCGCTCGGCGGCGTGGCGATGCACGACTTTCGCGAATACCGCGCCCGTCAGCTGGACGTACCGCGCCTTGAAGCGCGCCTGACCGAGCTGGTACAGCACTACCCGGCGTTGCGCACCTGCATCGATGTGCAGCGCGGCACGCAGTACGTACGCCCGGAGGTGACGCTGCATCTGGATCGCCACGATCTGCGCTCCCTTGATGGTGAAGCGGCGCAGCGTCAGGTCGAACAGCTGCGCGATCGTTACTCCCACCAGCGCCACGATCCGAGCCAACCGCTGTGGCGCATCGCCGTGATCCAACAGGCCGAACAGCAGGATCCGACGGGATCGCCGTACGATACGCTGATCTTCACCAGCTTCGATGCGTTGATCCTCGACGGCCAGGGGATCTCCAGCGTGATCGTCCGCCTATTCGACGATCGCCCTCTGGCGCCGACCGCTGCCGCGCTGCCGCCCCCCGCCGCGCCGGTGGCGCAACGCCAGGCCGATGCCGCCTACTGGCGCGACAAGCTGCAGGATGTCATCACCCCGTCGGCGTTGCCGTGGCGCGCCCCGCTCGCCAATCTCACCTCGTCGCGCTATCGCCGCGCCATCCTGACGCTGCCGCGCGATACGATAAAACAGCTCGGCCGCCTGGGATCGCCGCATGCGCTGCTGCGCAACAGCCTGCTGTCGGCGCTGATCCTCGATACGTTGGCTCACTGGACCACCGACGGCGAGCTGTGTGTCGGCGTACCGGTGGCGTTCCCCGCCGCCGACGGCGCTCTGGGCAACGCCTCCAGCTTCGTGGCGGTGCGCTATTCCCGCCACGGCGAAGACTTTATTCGGCGCGCGCAAGCCCTGCAGGACGACGTGCTCGGCGCGCTCGACCACCTGACGTTTTCCGGCGTCGATCTGGCGCGGCAGTTGCTCGGCCAAAGCCAGGGCGGCCCGGCGCTGCCGGTGATCCTGACCAACTGCCTGGGTTGGGAGACACTGCCAGCCGAGGCGCCGGTACGCTTCCACGACGGCCTGACCCAAACGCCTCAGGTCGCCATCGACATTCGCCTGACGCTGGACAGCGAAAAAAACCTGCAGCTGTGCGTTGACTACGCCGAGCAGGCGCTGCACGGCGAACAGGTAGAAGCCATGCTGGCCGCATTGCAGCGACGCATCCTGCACAGTTGCCAACGGGCCGACCTGGCGATCGCGCCGCGGGACTTCATCGACCTGACGCATTATCGCCACAACGACAGCGAAGCGAATTACGCACCTTATCCTTATCTGGCGCAGCTGGCCGAGCGGCTGTTCGGCGCGCAAGACGGCGGCAATGCGCTGATCTGCGGCGAACAGACGCTGACCTACCGCGAGCTGGGTCAGCGGATCGCCACGGCGATCGCCAACCTGCAGAGCCGCGGCGTGCAGCCGGGCAACGTGGTGGCGCTGTATCTGCCGCGCAGCCCGGAACAGGTCATACTCAGCCTCGCCTGTGCCTTACAGGGCGTAATCTGGGTGCCTGTCGATATCAACTCGCCGCCGGAACGCACCGCCTACCTGCTGGAAAACTGCCGGCCGACGCTGGTGGTGCACGGCGGCGATCTGATGACGCCCATTGGCGTGACGCCGGCGAACCTGCAGGCGCCGGCGGATCGCGCGCCTGCGCTGCCGGATGAGCAGACGCTGGTTGAACGCAGCGCCAGCCAGGCCGCGAGCTACTACCTGTATACCTCCGGCACCACCGGCAAGCCCAAATGCGTGGTGCTCAACAACCGCGCCACCGCCAACGTCGTCCACCAGACCCAGCAGCGCTGGGCGGTCACCGCCGACGACGTCTTCATTTCCGTCACGCCACCGCACCATGACATGTCGATGTTCGATCTGTTCGGTTCACTGTGCGCCGGCGCCACGCTGGTGCTGCCGGCGCCACATCAGGAAAAAGACGCCATCAGCTGGAACCAGCTGGTGGAAAAGCATCGGGTCACCCTGTGGTGTTCGGTGCCTGCCATTCTGGAGATGCTGCTCACCTGCAAAACGGCCGACAGCCTGCGTTCGCTGCGCCTGGTGGCGCAAGGCGGCGACTACATCAAGCCGGCGACGGTACAAACCCTGCGTACCCTGCGCCCGGATCTCGCGCTGTTCTCGCTCGGCGGGCCAACCGAAACCACCATCTGGAGCATCTGGCACCCGATCGCCCCGCAGGAGAGCGGCACCGTGCCTTACGGCCGCCCGCTGCCGGCCAACCGCTACTTCATCTGCCATGACGACGGCAGCCACTGCCCGGCCGGCGTGGTCGGCCGCATCCATACCGTCGGGGTCAACCTGGCGTTGGGCTACCTGGAGCAGGGTGAGCTGAAGCAGCACGATTTCGTCATCCTCGAAGGGCCGGACGGGCAACCGCTGCGCGCTTTTCGCACCGGCGATCAGGGTTACTACCGGGCGGACGGCAATATCATGTTCGCCACCCGGGTGAACGGCTATGTGAAGATCCGTGGCGTACGCGTATCGTTGCCGGAAATCGAAGAGGTGCTGCGCCGCCATCCGGCGATCCAAGACATAGCGGTAGTGGATTACCCCAGCGGAGAGAACAACGAGGCGGCGCTCGGCGCTCTGTATCTGACCCGCGACGGCAAACCGTTGCCGCTGTCCGAGATACGCGCGTTCGCCACCGGCTATCTACCCTGTACCCATATTCCCACGCGCTTTATCCATGCCGAGGCGCTGCCGCTGTCCGCCAACGGCAAAACCGACCGCCATCGCATCCGCGCCGACCTGAGCCACCAGCAAACCGCGCCGGCGCTGAACGCCTGTGCGGCACCGCCGCCAAATGCGCCTTTGGCACGTAGCGCAGAGATCCTGACTATTTACTGGCAGGCGATCGGCGTGGCGCCGCGCCCGGAATGGGGGGAAGAGACGGCGTTTATCGCCATGGGGCTGAAGCTGCCGCATATCAAACAGGTGGCGGAGCGCCTCAATGCCGCTTTCGGCACCCGGCTGGTGGGCAGTTCGCTCCTGCCGTGCAAGAACGCGCGCGAAGTGGCAGCCTTGCTGATCAGCTGAAGCCATACCACTCGGGCGGGGACATACCCCGCCCGCATTTTATCAGGCGGGCAGTGCCGTCAGGGCCGCCAGCGGTTGCTCCCAGGCATCCCGCAGCAGCGCGCGCAACAGGAATTCCTGCAGCGCCTCACCATAGTCCAATGCATCCTCCGTCGGGAACTGTTCCAGATAAATATCGATATCCACCTGCAGATCGCGGGCGTCGGTGCAGCCACGATAGGTCAGGTTAAAACCGTCGCCCGAACCGCCGGCCAACACGCGGCGGATGCCGCTACAGCCGGCAAAACGGGGCGCATCGAAGGGTTGCACATTGATGAAGGGAGAAATAAAGAAGCGCGAGCCCGGATCCACGCCACGATCGGCGGCCAGTTGGCGCAGGCGATAACCGGCGTGGCTGCGCAGCTCACGCAGCTGCTGTGCCATCGTCGTCAGAAAGCTCCCCAGCGTCGCCGACGGAGGTGGCGACACCAGCAGTGGCAGCGTGTTGACCGCCAACGAAGGTACGTTGGTGGCAGCCTGCCCGCGGCGATTCATCGCCGGCATCCACATCGGCAGCGTATCGCCCTGCCGAGTACAGCGCGGCATCACCTGAAACAGCCAGACCGCCGACAGCGTTACCAGCAAATCGGGCCAATTGATGCCGCTGCGCTCCGCCAGCTGCGCCAGTCGCTGTGATACCACCGCCGGCAGCCGGTGGTGGGTGCTCAGACGCCGCACGCCATAGGCCTCACCGCCTTTGCGCACCGTCGGCAACGCCTGCGACGGCGGCAGATAGCTTTGCCAAAAGCGCCGATCGCGCTCACAGCGTTCAGAATCAGCATAGGCCAGCTCGGCCTGTTGAAAGGCATCGAAGGCGGTCAGAGGAATGCCCGCGCTGCCTTCACCCAGATAGTGTGCATATAACGCGGCACAGCGGTGTTCGATCAGCGCCATACCGAAACCGTCAACCAGAATATGGTGCGCACGCACGTACCAGAGGTAGCGCTCCGGCCCCAGTTTGAGCAGCCAGGCAGCGGCTAACGGCTCGCTGTGCAGCGCACGGTGCTGCGCGATATCCTCGTGCATCAGGCTTTGCGCTACCTGCCTGGGATCGCCGTGCATTTGTAGATCGATACGTTGCAATAACGGTATGCGCTGTGGATCGTGGCGTAATGGTGGTGGAGCGTCGCCATGCCGCTCGCCAAATCGCAGGGCAAATGCCTGCGTCTCGGCGAGGGTGGCGGCGATCGCCCGGCAGAGCGCCTCTTCCTCTACTGCGCCGCACAGTTCGGTGCAGTGTGCGACGGTGGACAGGGTCTGCCCGGGGTGCAAGGTGTGTTCTTCCCAGAAATCAAGCTGCGCTGGCGCCAGCGGCAACCATTCAGAGGCCAAAGCGGTGTCCGACATGTTACCTACCTTTGATAAGCCCGAATAAAACCGCCGAACGGGCGTAACCCCGCCGTTCAACGGCTTTTGCGTGTCTCCATACATCATCAAATGAAAATGATAATGACATCCATTATCATTTCTATTAATTTGGTAACACTTTAGATTCTGTTAAGCGGGGATGCAAGTCGTGCAGTGGGGACGGAGAAAAGAAAGTGACGGGTAGAAAGCAAAACGCCCCGGCACAACTGCCTGGGGCGTTTTTAACATCCGAGCTGCTCGGTGATTAGGCCTGATTGGCCGGCTTCACCTTCTGCGCCAGAAACTCCGTTTCGTAGGCCAACGCCTTCTTGCGATCGAACTGGTGTTCCCACTTGGCGATGACCAGTACCGCCAGCGCGTTACCCACTACGTTCAGCGCGGTGCGCGCCATATCCAGGATACGGTCCACGCCGGCGATGAACGCCAGGCCTTCCAGCGGAATGCCGACGCTGCCCAGCGTAGCCAGCAGTACCACGAACGAGACGCCCGGTACGCCGGCGATCCCTTTCGAGGTCACCATCAGCGTCAGTACCAGCACGATCTCCTGCCCCAACGACAGCTCGATGCCGTACAGCTGGGCGATAAAGATAGCGGCGATGCTCTGGTACAGGGTCGAGCCATCCAAGTTAAAGGAGTAACCGGTCGGCACCACGAAGCTGGTGATCGATTTGGGCGCGCCGTAAGCCTCCATCTTTTCGATGATGCGCGGCAGCACCGTTTCCGAGCTGGCGGTGGAATAAGCCAGGATCAGTTCGTCTTTCAGTATGCGGATCAACGTCCAGATGCGCAGGTTGCACAGCCGTGCAACAGCCCCGAGCACCACCAGGGCAAAGAACGCGATGGCGAAGTACACCAGCACCACCAGCTTGGCCAGCGGCAGCAGCGAGGCGAAACCGAAGTTGGCTACCGTGACAGCAATCAGGCCAAACACCCCGACCGGCGCATAGCGCATAATCATATGAGTGACTTTGAACATGCTCTCGGACACTGCCTTGAACACCTTCAGCAGCGGTTCTTTGGTCTCCTTCGGCAACGACGACAGCCCCAGACCGAACAGTACCGAGAAGAAGATAATCGGCAGCATGTCGCCCTTGGCCATCGACGAGAAGACGTTCGACGGGATCAGCGACAGGATGGTCGCCACCAGACTGTGCGAACCGCTTTGCACCTGTTCGGTGGTTTTCTCATATTGCGAAATGTCGACCGTGGTCAGCGTCGACATATCGATGCCGTGGCCGGGTTGGAATACGTTGGCCAGCGTCAACCCCACCACGATGGCGACAGTGGTGATCACTTCGAAGTAAATAATGGTTTTCAATCCGATGCGGCCCAGCTTTTTCGCATCACCCACGCCGGCAATACCGACGATCAGCGTGGAAATAACAATCGGCACCACAATCATCTTGATCAGACGAATAAAGATATCACCCGCCGGGCTGAGAATATTGCTGACCAGCCACTCACGAGATTCGGTCTGGTTGTGCAATACCGCGCCAACAATAATACCCAGTACCAACGCGATCAGGATTTGCCAAGCCAGGCTAATTTTTACACTTTTCATACCCAAAAAGTCCTCAAAGACTCTTTTCGCCGTACAAAATCGCAACACGGAGAAAAGAATACTTAATCATTTATTACAGGCTTATGTTAATTCAGTGGAAGCGTTCACCTGCCCTGAGTGTAACGCAGTATAAATCTGTATCATCCGGGTGGCATGCTCTGCAAGCCTTGATTTGTCAGGGTTGAGCGCTGAATCGAATCACAAAAAATTCGCGTTACTATTTCAAACGGCATAATTGCTTGTTATTAAAAACATAATTTTTCATACAATGAAGCACATAACCGCGCCGACGACGTTTTTGTGAACGTGATTGAAATGCGTTATTTTTCGTCCATTTTGCATATTTAGTCCGCATCAAATGTTTATATTTTGTTACTTAAAAGTCAAATAAATGAGAATTGACCGAGTGACACTTTCCACTATAAATGCAGTGCTGCTTTATATTTTGCTTAAAAATCGAACGATATAGCAGGCTTGATACCCCAGGGTATCACCCGTACTTTCATCAGGAATTAAAGGTTAATAAAACGTTATTTCACGATGTGCCGTCCATCGTTATATCTCGTTAATACCAACTTCGAATATTAATAGCGAAAAATAATCCAAAAAGATTTATAGCGAGAAATAATTCAGGTCTTCCCTCGCTATTAAGCACGAGGTAAACGGTCTCGTCTTTTTTTATTCTTTTTTGTTCTTTAGATAAGTGTTTTTGCGTAAAAACGCGGGTTTATGAGGATTTAAACGGCAAAGAGATAGATACGCCCTGCAAATGCGACAGAACTATTACAAATCAATATCTTTGTTGCGTGATCTGCCGCGCAAAAAAGAAACAAAGAATCATAGCAAACTATACTTAACCTTCAGTTGACATATCATTAACAACTTCAAGGAGAAAAGCTATGAGCCAACTGCATAAACACGCTATTCCTTCTGCAATTGCAGAACGCGCCCTGATTAATCCGGCACAATACCAACAGTATTATCAACAGTCGGTTCAAGACCCAGAGGCTTTCTGGGGTGAGCATGGCAAAATCCTGGACTGGATCAAACCTTATACCAAAGTTAAAAACACGTCGTTCGATCCTGGGCATGTCAGCATCCGTTGGTTTGAAGACGGTACGCTGAACCTGTCAGCCAACTGTCTGGACCGCCATCTGGCCGAACGCGGCGACCAGACCGCCATTATCTGGGAAGGTGATGATCCTACCCAATCCAAGAACGTGACTTACAAACAGCTGCACCACGATGTCTGCCAGTTCGCCAACGTGCTGAAAAAGCTCGGCGTGAAAAAAGGCGACGTAGTGGCTATCTATATGCCGATGGTGCCGGAAGCGGCGGTCGCGATGCTGGCCTGCGCGCGTATCGGCGCAGTACATTCGGTGATCTTCGGCGGCTTCTCGCCGGAAGCGGTCGCCGGACGCATTATCGACTCCAATGCCAGGTTAGTGATCACCGCCGATGAGGGCTTGCGCGCCGGCCGTGCCGTGCCGCTGAAAAAGAACGTCGATGATGCGCTGAAGAATCCCGGCGTGGTCAGCGTGGCTAACGTGGTGGTGTTTCAACGCACCGGAAAACCGGGTTACTGGCAGGAAGGGCGCGATCTGTGGTGGCACGAGCTGACCCAGGGCGTCTCCGCCGACTGCCCGCCGGAAGAGGTGAACGCCGAAGATCCGCTGTTTATCCTGTACACCTCCGGCTCGACCGGCAAGCCGAAAGGCGTGCTGCACACCACTGGCGGCTACCTGGTCTACGCCGCGATGACCTTCAAGTATGTGTTCGACTACCACGACGGCGACATTTACTGGTGTACCGCCGACGTGGGCTGGGTCACCGGCCACAGCTATCTGCTGTACGGCCCGCTGGCCTGCGGCGCCACCACGCTGATGTTCGAAGGCGTGCCTAACTATCCGGGCGTCAATCGCCTGTCGCAGGTGATCGACAAGCACCAGGTCAACATTCTGTATACCGCACCGACCGCCATTCGCGCCCTGATGGCCGAAGGCGACAAGGCGATCGAAGGCACCCGCCGCGATTCGCTGCGCATCATGGGCTCGGTCGGCGAGCCGATCAACCCGGAAGCCTGGGAGTGGTATTACAACAAGATAGGCAACGCGAAGTGCCCGATCGTCGATACCTGGTGGCAAACCGAAACCGGCGGCTTCATGATTACCCCGCTGCCGGGCGCCACCGAGCTGAAGGCCGGTTCCGCCACGCGACCTTTCTTCGGCGTGCAGCCGGCGCTGGTCGATAACGTCGGCACGCCGCAGGAAGGCGCGTGCGAAGGCAACCTGGTGATCGTCGACTCCTGGCCGGGCCAGGCGCGTACCCTGTTCGGCGATCATGACCGCTTCGAGCAAACCTACTTCTCGACCTTCAAAGGCATGTACTTCAGCGGTGACGGCGCCCGCCGCGACGAGGACGGTTACTACTGGATCACCGGCCGCGTCGACGACGTGCTGAACGTCTCCGGCCACCGTCTGGGCACCGCCGAGATCGAGTCTGCGTTGGTATCGCACCCGAAAATCGCCGAAGCGGCGGTGGTGGGCATTCCTCACAACATCAAAGGCCAGGCGATCTACGCCTACATCACGCTGAACCACGGCGAAGAACCGACGCCGGAGCTCTATACCGAAGTGCGCAACTGGGTGCGCAAAGAGATAGGGCCGATCGCCACGCCGGACGTGCTGCACTGGACAGATTCCCTGCCCAAAACGCGTTCCGGCAAGATCATGCGGCGCATCCTGCGCAAAATTGCCGCCGGCGACACCAGCAACCTGGGGGATACCTCCACGCTGGCGGATCCGGCCGTAGTCGACAAGCTGTTGGAAGAAAAACAATCAATGAAAGTGCCGTCATAATTTACGCCGCTTCAGGCCGCTCATTCGGATAACGCGCCGTTGAGCGGCCCTGGCGCGGCGTACTCTATCAATACCTACTGGAGACACTCTGATGAATGACACCATTTATCAAGGGATTGAAGAAAACCCGCGCTTTAAAGAGCTGGTGAGAAAACGCGGCCGGTTCGCCTGGCTGCTTTCGCTGATTACGCTGGCGCTGTACGTCGGCTTTATTCTGTTGATCGCCTTCGATCCGCAATGGCTCGGCACGCCGATCGCCGCCGGATCGACCATCACCCGCGGGATCCCGGTTGGCGTCGGGCTGATCGTGATCTCTTTCGTCTTGACCGGGATCTACGTGTTTCGCGCCAACGGCGAGTTCGATCGCCTCACCGCAGAAATCCTGCGTGAGGTGAAACAATGAAGCGCTTATGCTCCGCCCTATCCGCCGCCGCGTTGCTGTTGCTGCCCGGCTTGACCCGTGCCGACGCTATCGGCGGTGAAGTGCATCGTCAACCGCTGAACATCCAGGCGATAGTGATGTTTATCCTGTTTGTCGGCGCCACCCTGTACATCACCTATTGGGCGTCCAAACGCACCCGTTCCCGCCAGGACTACTACACCGCGGGTGGGCGCATCACCGGCCTGCAGAACGGATTGGCGATCGCCGGCGACTTCATGTCCGCCGCCTCGTTTCTCGGCATCTCTGCCCTGGTCTACACCTCGGGCTATGACGGCCTGATCTATTCCATCGGCTTCCTCATCGGCTGGCCAATCATTCTGTTTCTGATCGCGGAGCGCCTGCGCAACCTCGGCCGCTATACCTTTGCCGATGTCGCCTCCTACCGTCTGCAGCAGAAGCCGATCCGCACCCTGTCGGCCTGCGGCTCGTTGGTGGTGGTAGCGCTGTATCTGATCGCGCAGATGGTCGGTGCCGGCAAGCTGATCCAGCTGCTGTTTGGGCTCAACTATCACGTGGCGGTGATCCTGGTCGGTATCCTGATGGTGCTGTACGTGCTGTTCGGCGGCATGCTGGCCACCACCTGGGTGCAGATCATCAAAGCGGTGCTGCTGCTGGCCGGCGCCAGCTTTATGGCGCTGATGGTGATGAAGTCGGTCAACTTCGACTTCAATACCCTGTTCGCCGAAGCGGTGAAGGTGCATCCGAAAGGCATCGCCATCATGAGCCCCGGCGGGCTGGTGTCCGATCCGATTTCCGCGCTGTCGCTCGGCCTGGCGCTGATGTTTGGCACCGCCGGTCTGCCGCACATCCTGATGCGCTTCTTCACCGTGAGTGACGCCAAAGAGGCGCGCAAGAGCGTGTTCTACGCCACCGGTTTTATCGGTTACTTCTATATCCTGACCTTTATCATCGGCTTCGGCGCCATCTTGCTGGTCAGCGCCAATCCGGCGTTCAAAGACGCCACCGGCGCGCTGCTGGGCGGCACCAACATGGCGGCGGTGCACCTGGCCAATGCCGTTGGCGGCAATTTCTTCCTCGGCTTTATCTCGGCGGTGGCCTTCGCCACCATTCTGGCGGTCGTTGCAGGCCTGACGCTGGCCGGCGCCTCGGCCGTTTCCCACGATCTGTACGCCAGCGTGATTAAAAACGGCAAGGCGACCGAGCGCGACGAGCTGAAGGTCTCCAAAATCACCGTCGTGGTGCTTGGCCTGGTCGCTATCGCGCTGGGGATTTTGTTCGAGAAGCAGAACATCGCCTTTATGGTCGGGCTGGCGTTCTCCATCGCCGCCAGCTGTAACTTCCCTATCATCATCCTGTCGATGTACTGGTCGCGTTTGACGACCCGCGGCGCGATGATTGGCGGCTGGCTGGGCCTGCTGACGGCGGTGATTCTGATGATCCTCGGCCCGACGATCTGGGTGCAGATCCTCGGCCATGAGAAACCGATTTACCCGTACGAATACCCGGCGCTGTTCTCGATGATCGTGGCCTTTGTCGGCACCTGGCTGTTCTCGATCACCGACAGCTCACTGGCCGGGCAGCAAGAGCGGGAACGCTTCCGGGCTCAGTTTGTCCGTTCGCAAACCGGCCTGGGCATCTCTCAGGGCAGCTCGCATTAACCGAATAATAAGTGAAAAAAAGCAAACACACCCTAATCAAAGGCCCTTCGGGGCCTTTTCTCTGGCTGGTTATCGGAGAGAAGCTGGGGAAAGCAGCGCACCGTAGCTGCGCTTTTTTGCGTTTTACGCACAGCAAAAAGCCCTGAACGTCAGTTCAGGGCTTTCGGCTTTATTTGATGCCTGGCAGTGTCCTACTCTCGCATGGGGAGACCCCACACTACCATCGGCGCTACGGCGTTTCACTTCTGAGTTCGGCATGGGGTCAGGTGGGACCACCGCGCTATTGCCGCCAGGCAAATTCTGTTTCATTCCAACCGCGTCACTTTCGTGTCGCCATCAGAACCAATCTGTAAACAAGCTGAATATTGTCCTGGTCTCACCAAAACACCTTCGGTGTTGTAAGGTTAAGCCTCACGGATCATTAGTACTGGTTAGCTCAATGCATCGCTGCACTTACACACCCAGCCTATCAACGTCTTAGTCTTAAACGTTCCTTCAGGGGCCTTAAAGGCCCAGGGAAGACTCATCTTGAGGCAAGTTTCGCGCTTAGATGCTTTCAGCGCTTATCTTTTCCGCACTTAGCTACCGGGCAATGCCATTGGCATGACAACCCGAACACCAGTGGTGCGTTCACTCCGGTCCTCTCGTACTAGGAGCAACCCCTCTCAATCTTCCAACGCCCACGGCAGATAGGGACCGAACTGTCTCACGACGTTCTAAACCCAGCTCGCGTACCACTTTAAATGGCGAACAGCCATACCCTTGGGACCTACTTCAGCCCCAGGATGTGATGAGCCGACATCGAGGTGCCAAACACCGCCGTCGATATGAACTCTTGGGCGGTATCAGCCTGTTATCCCCGGAGTACCTTTTATCCGTTGAGCGATGGCCCTTCCATTCAGAACCACCGGATCACTAAGACCTACTTTCGTACCTGCTCGAGCCGTCACTCTCGCAGTCAAGCTAGCTTATGCCTTTGCACTAACCTCACGATGTCCGACCGTGATTAGCTAACCTTCGTGCTCCTCCGTTACTCTTTGGGAGGAGACCGCCCCAGTCAAACTACCCACCAGACACTGTCCTCACCCCGGATCACGGGGCCGAGTTAGAACATCAAACATTAAAGGGTGGTATTTCAAGGATGGCTCCACGCAGACTGGCGTCCACGCTTCAAAGCCTCCCACCTATCCTACACATCAAGGCTCAATGTTCAGTGTCAAGCTATAGTAAAGGTTCACGGGGTCTTTCCGTCTTGCCGCGGGTACACTGCATCTTCACAGCGAGTTCAATTTCACTGAGTCTCGGGTGGAGACAGCCTGGCCATCATTACGCCATTCGTGCAGGTCGGAACTTACCCGACAAGGAATTTCGCTACCTTAGGACCGTTATAGTTACGGCCGCCGTTTACTGGGGCTTCGATCAAGAGCTTCGCCTTGCGGCTGACCCCATCAATTAACCTTCCAGCACCGGGCAGGCGTCACACCGTATACGTCCACTTTCGTGTTTGCACAGTGCTGTGTTTTTATTAAACAGTTGCAGCCAGCTGGTATCTTCGACTGGCTTCAGCTCCATCCGCAAGGGACTTCACCTACATGCCAGCGTGCCTTCTCCCGAAGTTACGGCACCATTTTGCCTAGTTCCTTCACCCGAGTTCTCTCAAGCGCCTTGGTATTCTCTACCTGACCACCTGTGTCGGTTTGGGGTACGATTCAATGTTACCTGGAGCTTAGAGGATTTTCCTGGAAGCAGGGCATCAACTACTTCTGCACCGTAGTGCATCGTCATCACGCCTCAGGGTTGATATGCAACCGGATTTACCAGGTCACACCCCCTACACGCTTAAACCGGGACAACCGTCGCCCGGCCAGCCTAGCCTTCTCCGTCCCCCCTTCGCAGTAACACCAAGTACAGGAATATTAACCTGTTTCCCATCGACTACGCTTTTCAGCCTCGCCTTAGGGGTCGACTCACCCTGCCCCGATTAACGTTGGACAGGAACCCTTGGTCTTCCGGCGAGCGGGCTTTTCACCCGCTTTATCGTTACTTATGTCAGCATTCGCACTTCTGATACCTCCAGCAACCCTCACAGGCCACCTTCAACGGCTTACAGAACGCTCCCCTACCCAACAACGCTAAGCGTCGCTGCCGCAGCTTCGGTGCATGGTTTAGCCCCGTTACATCTTCCGCGCAGGCCGACTCGACCAGTGAGCTATTACGCTTTCTTTAAATGATGGCTGCTTCTAAGCCAACATCCTGGCTGTCTATGCCTTCCCACATCGTTTCCCACTTAACCATGACTTTGGGACCTTAGCTGGCGGTCTGGGTTGTTTCCCTCTTCACGACGGACGTTAGCACCCGCCGTGTGTCTCCCGTGATAACATTCTTCGGTATTCGGAGTTTGCATCGGTTTGGTAAGCCGGGATGGCCCCCTAGCCGAAACAGTGCTCTACCCCCGAAGATGAGTTCACGAGGCGCTACCTAAATAGCTTTCGGGGAGAACCAGCTATCTCCCGGTTTGATTGGCCTTTCACCCCCAGCCACAAGTCATCCGCTAATTTTTCAACATTAGTCGGTTCGGTCCTCCAGTTAGTGTTACCCAACCTTCAACCTGCCCATGGCTAGATCACCGGGTTTCGGGTCTATACCTTGCAACTAATCGCCCAGTTAAGACTCGGTTTCCCTACGGCTCCCCTATACGGTTAACCTTGCTACAAAATATAAGTCGCTGACCCATTATACAAAAGGTACGCAGTCACACCACGAAGGTGCTCCCACTGCTTGTACGTACACGGTTTCAGGTTCTATTTCACTCCCCTCGCCGGGGTTCTTTTCGCCTTTCCCTCACGGTACTGGTTCACTATCGGTCAGTCAGGAGTATTTAGCCTTGGAGGATGGTCCCCCATATTCAGACAGGATGTCACGTGTCCCGCCCTACTCATCGAACTCACGACCTGTGCATTTTAGTGTACGGGGCTATCACCCTTTGCTGCGCGACTTTCCAGACGCTTCCACTAACACACAAGCCGATTCAGGTTCTGGGCTCCTCCCCGTTCGCTCGCCGCTACTGGGGAATCTCGGTTGATTTCTTTTCCTCGGGTACTTAGATGTTTCAGTTCCCCGGTTCGCCTCATGCCACTATGTATTCATGACATGATAGTGTGTCGAAACACACTGGGTTTCCCCATTCGGGTATCGCCGGTTGTAACGGTTCATATCACCTTACCGACGCTTTTCGCAGATTAGCACGCCCTTCATCGCCTCTGACTGCCTAGGCATCCACCGTGTACGCTTAGTCACTTAACCTCACAACCCGAAGATGTTTCCATCGTTCGCGCTGCAAACATTTGAGAGACTCTATGACAGGTTACTCTTTATCCCAGTACTTCTACGGAGGGACAAATTTCAGCCGTCATGTTTCAATTTTCAGCTTGTTCCAGATTGTTAAAGAGCAAAATACTTCGCAGCATACTGTCGCCAATATACTCTGAAGTATTGAAATACCGGACTATATGGTGGAGCTAAGCGGGATCGAACCGCTGACCTCCTGCGTGCAAGGCAGGCGCTCTCCCAGCTGAGCTATAGCCCCATACAGTCACGCGCAGTACCTTTTCCACTTCCGAGAAGTGGTAGGCCTGAGTGGACTTGAACCACCGACCTCACCCTTATCAGGGGTGCGCTCTAACCACCTGAGCTACAAGCCTATAAAGGTATTTCTGCTCGTTACTTTCTATCAGACAATCTGTGTGAGCACGCCACTCGAATCAATATCTTTAGGTAAGGAGGTGATCCAACCGCAGGTTCCCCTACGGTTACCTTGTTACGACTTCACCCCAGTCATGAATCACAAAGTGGTAAGCGCCCTCCCGAAGGTTAAGCTACCTACTTCTTTGCAACCCACTCCCATGGTGTGACGGGCGGTGTGTACAAGGCCCGGGAACGTATTCACCGTAGCATTCTGATCTACGATTACTAGCGATTCCGACTTCATGGAGTCGAGTTGCAGACTCCAATCCGGACTACGACATACTTTATGAGGTCCGCTTGCTCTCGCGAGGTCGCTTCTCTTTGTATATGCCATTGTAGCACGTGTGTAGCCCTACTCGTAAGGGCCATGATGACTTGACGTCATCCCCACCTTCCTCCAGTTTATCACTGGCAGTCTCCTTTGAGTTCCCGGCCGAACCGCTGGCAACAAAGGATAAGGGTTGCGCTCGTTGCGGGACTTAACCCAACATTTCACAACACGAGCTGACGACAGCCATGCAGCACCTGTCTCAGAGTTCCCGAAGGCACCAATCCATCTCTGGAAAGTTCTCTGGATGTCAAGAGTAGGTAAGGTTCTTCGCGTTGCATCGAATTAAACCACATGCTCCACCGCTTGTGCGGGCCCCCGTCAATTCATTTGAGTTTTAACCTTGCGGCCGTACTCCCCAGGCGGTCGATTTAACGCGTTAGCTCCGGAAGCCACGCCTCAAGGGCACAACCTCCAAATCGACATCGTTTACAGCGTGGACTACCAGGGTATCTAATCCTGTTTGCTCCCCACGCTTTCGCACCTGAGCGTCAGTCTTCGTCCAGGGGGCCGCCTTCGCCACCGGTATTCCTCCAGATCTCTACGCATTTCACCGCTACACCTGGAATTCTACCCCCTCTACGAGACTCTAGCTTGCCAGTTTCAAATGCAGTTCCCAGGTTGAGCCCGGGGATTTCACATCTGACTTAACAAACCGCCTGCGTGCGCTTTACGCCCAGTAATTCCGATTAACGCTTGCACCCTCCGTATTACCGCGGCTGCTGGCACGGAGTTAGCCGGTGCTTCTTCTGCGAGTAACGTCAATTGATGAGCGTATTAGGCTCACCACCTTCCTCCTCGCTGAAAGTGCTTTACAACCCGAAGGCCTTCTTCACACACGCGGCATGGCTGCATCAGGCTTGCGCCCATTGTGCAATATTCCCCACTGCTGCCTCCCGTAGGAGTCTGGACCGTGTCTCAGTTCCAGTGTGGCTGGTCATCCTCTCAGACCAGCTAGGGATCGTCGCCTAGGTGAGCCATTACCCCACCTACTAGCTAATCCCATCTGGGCACATCTGATGGCAAGAGGCCCGAAGGTCCCCTCTTTGGTCTTGCGACGTTATGCGGTATTAGCTACCGTTTCCAGTAGTTATCCCCTCCATCAGGCAGTTTCCCAGACATTACTCACCCGTCCGCCGCTCGTCACCCAGGGAGCAAGCTCCCCCGTGCTACCGCTCGACTTGCATGTGTTAAGCCTGCCGCCAGCGTTCAATCTGAGCCATGATCAAACTCTTCAATTTAAAGCTTGATTTGCTTCCACTCGAGAAGCGATGCTCAAAGATTTACTGCATGAATTTTACTTCAGTTAGTCACTCTTCAAGACTTGATATTTTTTTGCATCCGAAGATGCTGGATATCGTCTTGTGGAGTGCCCACACAGATTGTCTGATAAATTGTTAAAGAGCAGTGAGTTAGGCGCTTTCGCTTGCTAACTCGAGGTGGCGTATATTACGCTTTCCTCTTTCAGAGTCAACCCTAATTTTCAGGATTTTTCTCTGCGACCCCCGGATACTCTGTGAAGTTGTTCACATGTTCCGTGTCGATGGAGGCGCATTATAGGGAGTTCCTCGCAGGCCGCAACAGGTATTTTCGGCAAAAACGATCGTTCGCTGCATTCCACAGCAAAACCCCGCCTTATACCCACTTGCACACAGTGTTATCCACAGATGCGATTTGTACGGAAAATTTACGAGCACCACGCAAACGTTTTCGCTACAATTCCCCGCGACGAAACGATCCCCCTTTTTATGGGGGCGTTACCTGAATATGTGCCTGCACCTCCCTTATAAGGCAAAAAAACCTTCCTTATAGAGAGAGAACGAGGTGGACATTCACGTAACGCTCTTTAATTGCGACTCAAAGCCAAGGGATAAAACCATGCAACAACCTCGTCCAATCCGCCGGGCCCTGCTCAGCGTGTCTGACAAAGCCGGTATCGTTGAATTCGCCGAAGCGCTTTCCCAGCGCGGCGTTGAATTGCTCTCCACCGGCGGCACCGCCCGCCTGCTGGCAGACGCCGGCCTGCCCGTTACCGAAGTTTCCGACTACACCGGTTTCCCGGAAATGATGGACGGACGAGTTAAGACCCTGCACCCGAAAGTTCACGGCGGTATCCTCGGCCGCCGCGGCCAGGACGACGCCGTCATGAATCAGCATGACATCAAGCCTATCGACATGGTGGTCGTCAATCTGTATCCGTTCGCCCAAACCGTGGCGCGCCCGGATTGCTCGCTGGAAGACGCGGTCGAGAATATCGATATCGGCGGCCCGACCATGGTGCGCTCCGCCGCCAAGAACCATAAAGACGTCGCCATCGTCGTGAAGAGCAGCGACTACGCCGCCATCATTGCCGAGATGGACAACAACGACGGCTCGCTGCGCTATGCCACCCGCTTCGATCTCGCCATCAAAGCCTTCGAACACACCGCCGCCTACGACAGCATGATCGCCAACTACTTCGGTGAGCGGGTGCCTGCGTACCACGGCGAGACCGAACAGCCGTCCGGCCGCTTCCCGCGGACCCTGAACCTCAACTACATCAAGAAGCAGGATATGCGTTACGGTGAGAACAGCCACCAGCAGGCCGCCTTCTATATAGAAGAAGAGGTAAAGGAAGCGTCCGTCGCGACCGCCGAGCAGCTGCAGGGCAAAGCGCTGTCCTATAACAACATCGCCGACACCGACGCCGCGCTGGAATGCGTGAAAGAGTTCGCCGAGCCGGCCTGCGTGATCGTCAAGCACGCCAACCCTTGCGGCGTGGCGATCGGCGACGATATCCTGACCGCCTACGAGCGCGCTTATCAAACCGACCCGACCTCCGCCTTTGGCGGCATCATCGCCTTTAACCGCGAGCTGGACGCCGCCACCGCGCAGGCGATCATCAGCCGCCAGTTCGTGGAAGTGATCATCGCGCCAAACGTCACCCAGGAAGCGCGCTCCCTGCTGGCTGCCAAACAGAACGTGCGCGTGCTGGCCTGCGGCCAGTGGCAGCAACGCGTGGCGGGGCTGGACTTCAAGCGCGTCAACGGCGGCCTGCTGGTGCAGGATCGCGATCTGGGCATGGTGACCGCCGCCGATCTGCGCGTGGTATCCGAGCGCCAGCCGACCGAACAGGAACTGCGCGACGCGCTGTTCTGCTGGAAAGTGGCCAAGTTCGTGAAATCCAACGCCATCGTTTATGCACGTGACAACATGACCATCGGCATAGGTGCCGGCCAGATGAGCCGCGTTTACTCCGCCAAGATCGCCGGCATCAAAGCAAGCGACGAAGGGCTGGAAGTGAAAGGGTCCGCCATGGCCTCCGACGCCTTCTTCCCGTTCCGCGACGGCATCGATGCCGCAGCGGCAGTCGGCATCACCTGCGTGATCCAGCCGGGCGGCTCTATCCGCGACGACGAAGTGATCGCAGCCGCCAACGAGCACGGCATCGCGATGATCTTCACCGACATGCGTCACTTCCGCCATTAATTCCTTTTGCCGCGTGCGCTCCGGCGCACGCCATTCGTGGAGCCCCTGATGAACATTTTGATTATCGGCAACGGCGGGCGCGAACACGCGCTGGCCTGGAAAGCCGCCCAGTCTCCGCTGGCGGACAAAGTGTACGTAGCGCCGGGCAATGCCGGCACCGCGTTGGAAGCCAATCTGGAAAACGTGGCGATCGCCGCCACCGATATCCCTGCCCTGGTCGCTTTCGCCCAGAGCCATGACATCGGTCTGACCATCGTCGGGCCGGAAGCGCCGCTGGTGATCGGCGTGGTCGACGCCTTCCAGGCCGCCGGCCTGAAGATCTTCGGCCCCACACAGGCCGCCGCGCAGCTCGAAGGCTCTAAAGCCTTCACCAAGGATTTCCTGGCGCGCCACCGCATCCCGACCGCCGAATATGAAAACTTCACCGAGGTGGAGCCGGCGCTGGCCTATGTGCGCCGCAAAGGCGCGCCGATCGTCATCAAGGCCGATGGCCTGGCGGCCGGTAAAGGCGTGATCGTCGCGATGACGCTGCAGGAGGCCGAAGCGGCAGTGCGTGACATGCTGGCCGGCAACGCCTTCGGTGACGCCGGTCATCGCATCGTGGTGGAAGAGTTCCTCGACGGCGAAGAAGCGAGCTTCATCGTGATGGTCGACGGCGAGAACGTGGTGCCGATGGCGACCAGCCAGGACCACAAACGCGTCGGCGACGGCGACACCGGCCCGAACACCGGCGGCATGGGTGCCTACTCCCCGGCGCCTGTTGTGACCGACGAAATCCACCAGCGCGCCATGGACCAGGTGATCTGGCCGACGGTGCGCGGCATGGCGGCGGAAGGCAATACCTACGTCGGCTTCCTGTACGCCGGCCTGATGATCGCCGCCGATGGCCAGCCGAAGGTGATCGAATTCAACTGTCGTTTTGGCGATCCCGAAACCCAACCAATCATGCTGCGCCTGCGTTCCGATCTGGTGGAACTGTGCCTGGCGGGTGCGGAAGGCCGCCTGAACGAGAAAAGCTCCGACTGGGACGAACGCCCTGCGCTCGGCGTAGTGCTGGCGGCCGGCGGTTATCCGGGCGACTATCGCAACGGCGAAATTATCCAGGGATTGCCGCAGCGGGAAAGCGCCGACGGCAAGGTCTTCCATGCCGGGACAAACCTGCAGGGCAATGACGTCGTCACCAGCGGCGGCCGCGTGCTGTGCGTAACGGCGCTGGGCGACACCGTGGCACAGGCGCAGCAACGCGCCTACCAGCTGGCCGAAGGCATTCAGTGGCCGGGCAGCTTCTGCCGCAAAGATATCGGTTATCGCGCGATTGTGCGCGGCAAGTGATTTGACCGTGGAAGTTCATGGCAAGAGGCTCCGCTGCGCGGGGCCTTTTTTATAGCTGGTCTTCTTTCGGTTCCCAGCTGCAGAAGTCGTCGTTCGCCACCAGCAGCAGTTCGCTGCCTTCGGGTGCTTCCAGCCAGGCGATGCTCACCGGCCGGCTGCTGCTGCGAGCACGCTTTTCGATCCAGACGATGGCGGCAGCATCCAGCCCCGGTTTCATGCGTTGACCGTCGCAGGTTTGCACTTCCCCCTGCATCCAACGCCCCTGCAGCAATTTCACCTTGCCGGCGCGCAGCGCATTGCTCACTTCGAGGATCCGCCGCGCCTGATATTGATACAGGGCGATTTCATCGCTGGTCAGCGGTTCGCGGCGTGTCGCCAGCTGGCGCTGCATAAAGCTCACCGTGCCGTCGTCGGCAAAGCGCAGTTGAATAGAGTCTCGATCGCCGTCGGCGTCGTTGCGTTTGATTTGGCGCAGCACATCGCCCTGATAGGTGTACAACGTGGTGATGGTGCCCGGACCGCGATAAGGGCTGTAGACGCTGACCAGCACCTGCGGGCGCTGTTGCTCATCGTCTTTACGCCACAGGCGTATCACGCCCTGATCGGCCACGAAGCCGCTGGCGGTAAAGCTGGGAATATCGGAATGGGAACTGCAGGCGCTCAGGCCGACGGCGATGCCAACGGCCATGAGCGCCCGACGAGTAAACAAAAGGGGCGCCATCGCCCCTCTGTTTAATCTTTTCACCGAGGCGCGGTCTTATTTAACAGCGTCTTTCAGTGCTTTGCCAGAAACGAACGCAGGCACGTTGGCTGCTGCGATTTTGATTTCTTTGCCAGTCTGCGGGTTGCGGCCAGTGCGCTCGCTACGATGGTTTACTTTGAAAGTACCGAAGCCAACCAATTGTACTGCATCACCTTCTTTCAGAGACTCAGTAATAGCAGCCAGGGTGGATTCCAGAGCCAGTTTAGCTTGTGCTTTGGAAAGGTCAGCCTTGTCCGCGATTACATCAATCAGTTGAGTCTTGTTCATAAGTTATCCTTACAGTGTGTTTATCGTTTGCAAAGCATCGAGTGCGACGGATATGCCGATTGACAGCACTCTCCTGCATACACGCACCGATAGCCACTTTTTTTACGCCCCCCAAATGTAGACCAGACAGGGTGCGGATGTGAAGCCTTAAGGCATGACAAATCAGGCGTTAAATCACGTTTTGTTGCCTTATTGCGCTAAATTTATCCCGATGTTGCTGACACCGGCCTCTCGCAGGTCGGATCGCAGCCCCTTGATCAGGTCTATATCGCGCTCTTCACAGGCGTCCAACAGGCGGAAAATTTCCCATTGAATGTCCCATTCTTCCTCTACCGCAGGCAAACTTTCCAACTCTTCGTCGGTCATTTCCTTACCGGCTTGGGTCATTTCCAACATCGCCACGGTGCGAATCGATGTTTCGCTGATGGCGATGGCGTGCTCCAGCGTCTCCCCGCCGAGCCGCGAATGGATCAGTTCCCCTAATGCGATACAGGCATCAATTGCCGGGTAAACGCCGTAAAGATCGTAATCTTCCGCCGACGGAATCGCCTCTTCCAACTTCTCGAGCTGGCTGTCGAAGTTGACCTTGGCATCCTTAACCACCAGCGTTTCCCACACCAAATCCAGAATGCGGCGATAAACCGCCGGATCGCCGAACTCGGTCTGTTTGCAGAACATCTGGTAATTCGGGTACATACGCTCGCACAAACTGGCCATAAAGGTCAAATGTTGCCAGGCCTCGAGCCGTTCCAGGCGTAAATGAATCGGGTTACGTAGCATGCTTTACTCTCTTACGCGTTATCTGCGGCGCAGTGTACCCGAAATCGCTCATGGCGACACCTCCGGATGCTGCTGCAACCACCGCTGAAACGCCGGACGACGCGATGCGATGGCGTCAGCCCAGCGGGTCGGCTCCGGCAAACGGTAGCCCGCCATACAGTGCTGCACCCACGCCAGCGCACTGTCGGCGCCCACGCGGTGACCGGTAGAGATGAACAGCGGGTTGCAACGCGCCTTGCTTCGCCACACCCAGCCCAGCTGTTCACCCTTATCTTCCAACGGCGCCAACGCGCCGACGGCGGCGTCCAGCGGCGCAAATTTGCCGCACAGACGCTTCTTGGCCACGCCGATGGTCGGCACATCGACCAGCAGGCCGAAATGGCTGGCGACGCCGAGGCGCCGCGGATGCGAAATGCCATGCCCATCGACGAAGATCAGCCCCGGTTTCCGCTGCAGCTGCGCCCAGGCGGCCAACAGCGCCGGGTATTCGCGAAACGACAGGAAGCCCGGAATGTAGGGCATGACGGTGGCGATGCGGGCCACCTGGTATTCCACCAGCTCCAGCGACGGATAGCGCAGGATGGCGATGGCGGCGCGCGTCACCGCCCCCTCTTGCTCGAAGCCCACGTCGGCGCCGGCGATGAAGGCCGGCGGTTCGGCCGGCAGATCGTCGTAGCGAATGACTTCAGCCGCTCGCCGCAGCTGTTCGGCGCGCAGGGCCGCCATATCGGTCACATCGGATCCTTAACGGTGGTATTTCGCCGAGTGCGTGTGTACCGCCTCGACGAAGGCGCCGGCGTGCTCCGGCGGCACATCCTGATGGATGCCGTGGCCCAGGTTGAACACATGGCCGTTGCCGTGGCCGAAACCGGCCAGAATGGTCTCCACTTCTTCCGCGATGCGCGCCGGGGAGGCATAAAGCATCGACGGATCCATATTGCCCTGCAGCGCCACTTTGTCGCCCACCCGCCGACGTGCGTCCGCGATGTCGGTAGTCCAATCCAGCCCCAGCGCATCGCAGCCGGTGGCGGCCATCGCTTCCAGCCACTGCCCGCCGCCTTTGGTGAACAGCGTCACCGGCACGCGGCGGCCATCGTTTTCACGCAGCAGGCCGTCGACGATCTTGTGCATGTAGTGCAAAGAGAACTCGCGATAATCGCGCCCGGTCAGCACCCCGCCCCAGGTGTCGAACACCATCACCGACTGCGCGCCGGCCTTGATCTGGGCATTGAGGTACAGGATCACGCTGTCCGCCAGCTTGTCCAGCAACAGATGCAGCGTGGCCGGCTCGGCATACATCATCTTTTTCAGCTTGGTGAAGGCCTTGCTGCTGCCGCCTTCGACCATATAAGTCGCCAGTGTCCACGGGCTGCCGGAGAAGCCGATCAGCGGCACTTCGCCCTTCAACTCGCGGCGAATGGTGCGCACCGCGTTCATCACATAGCCTAATTCCACTTCCGGATCGAACACCGGCAGCTTGTCGACGTCGGCGCGGCAGGTGACGGGGGAGCTGAAACGCGGGCCTTCGCCGGCTTCAAAGTACAGGCCGAGCCCCATGGCGTCGGGAATGGTGAGAATGTCGGAGAACAGGATGGCGGCATCCAGCGCATAGCGGCGCAGCGGCTGCAGCGTGACCTCGCAGGCCAGCTCGGCGTTCTTGCACAGCGACATGAAATCACCGGCCTGGGCGCGGGTCGCCTTGTACTCCGGTAAATAACGACCGGCCTGGCGCATCATCCATACGGGGGTCACATCCACCGGCTGGCGCAACAGCGCGCGCAGGTAGCGATCGTTCTTCAACTCAGTCATTTATGGGGCTCCCTTAATAATCTGCCGGCCATTGTACATTATTCTGCCCGGCACAGCGCCACGGTGTCCTCAATCAACCGGCGCGCCACGGTGCCGGGCGGCGGCAACAGCGGCAGTTGGTCGTAACGGTACCAGCCGGCGTTGAGCAGCTCCTTGGGATCGTGACGAATGTCGCCCTGATGGTAATCGGCCATAAAGGCCATCATCAGCGAGTGCGGGAACGGCCAGGGTTGTGAAGTAACGTAGCGCAGGTTCTTGATTTCAATATTGCTCTCTTCCATCACTTCGCGCGCCACCGCCTGCTCCAGCGTTTCGCCCACTTCGACGAAGCCGGCCAGCACCGTATGAATGCCGCCGCGATGGCGCACGTGTTGCGCCAGCAGGATCTGATCGTCGCGCCGAATGGCGACGATCACGCAAGGCGCAATCTGCGGATAGTACCGCTCTTTGCAGTGGCCGCACAGGCAAGCGCTTTCGGTGCGGCTGAGGTGCATCTCATGGCCACAGTAGCCGCAATAGCGATGGGAGCGATAGAAATCCGCCAGCTGCACGCCGCGCCCGGCAAGCTGGAACAGACCGCGATCCTGATCCAACAGCTGACGCACCGATCCCATCTCCCGCGGCATCGCCTGGCGTACCAGCCAGACCGGCGCGCCCTCCCATTCACCGATGGTGCGCGCCATATGGCCCCGCAGCCCGAGGGCGGCGGCCGTCCCCGACGGCAATTCACCGTTCGGTAACCAAAGTTTGCTTTCATGGCTGACGATCCACCAGCCGTTTTCATTGCCCGTTAATGCAAGTTCCATATCGTTGTTGCACAACCTCAGCTTCACTGGCACTCTACGAATCGGCTTTGTTACATTTTAATAACTTACCGGTTACTTTTATTACTTACACGGAGTCAAACATGCTCAACCGTTTGGAAAGGCTGACTCAGCGCGTTGGCGGTAGTAATGAATTAGTTGATCAATGGCTTCAGGCCCGCAAACAGTTGCTGGTCGCCTACTGCACGCTGGTAGGCCTCAAACCGAATAAAGAAAAGCATACGCCGCTGAATGAAAAAGCGCTGGAGAACTTTTGCCACAACCTGGTGGATTACCTCTCCGCAGGGCATTTTCATATCTATGACAGAATTATCAAACAAGTGGAAGGCGCAGCCAGTCCGAAAATGTCGCTGGCGGTGAACATCTATCCCAAGCTGTGGGCCAATACCGAACAGATCATGGCGTTCCACGATCGCTATACCGAAGTGGATATCGATCAGGAGGTTTGTCTGGAGTTTCATCAGGCCTTGTCGGATATCGGCGAAACGCTGGCGGCGCGCTTCGCGCTGGAAGATAAGCTGATCCAACTGGAAGCGGAAGCCGCGCAGCAGCCGCTGCCGGACCAGGCGCTGGATCCGGCGCGTTAAAATTTTATAGTTTTTTTTCTTATCCCTCCTATACTGGGGGGCATCTTGTCGGAGTGCCTAGCGCCTGATTTGTTCATCGAATCAGCCAGGCTGAGACCGTTAATTCGGGATCCGCGGAACCTGATCGGGTTAATACCCGCGAAGGGAACAAGAGTAATCTATCGCCACAGGCATGGCCTTCCCCTTGCGGGCGCCCTGCCTTATCGGCCACCATCATTACTCCCTCCGAGCTCCAGACAAGCAACTTTCCCAACCCAACACACTGGTAGGAACTTGCTATGTCTAACGTTAATCCACCGCGCGCCCGTAAGGCGCAACGCGAAGCCGCTCAGCAGTTTATCGACACCCTGCAAGGCACGGCTTTCCCGAACTCGCGCCGCATCTACCTACAAGGCTCGCGCAGCGATATCCAGGTGCCGATGCGCGAAATTCAGCTCAGCCCGACCCTGGTCGGCGGCAGTAAAGATAGCCCGCAGTATGAACCCAACGAGGCGATCCCGGTGTATGATACCGCCGGCCCCTACGGCGATCCGCAGGCCAAGCTCGATGTGCACGCCGGCCTGGCCAAGCTGCGCGCCGGCTGGATCGACGCGCGCGGCGATACCGCCCCCCTAAACGGCGCCAGCTCCGGCTTTACCCAACAGCGGCTGGCGGACGAGGGGCTGGATCACCTGCGCTTTGAACATCTGCCACTGCCGCGCAGGGCGCTGCCAGGTAAGTGCGTGACCCAACTGCACTATGCCCGCGCCGGTATCGTCACCCCGGAGATGGAGTTCATCGCCATCCGTGAAAACATGGGGCGCGAGCGCATTCGCGGCGAGGTGCTGCGCCACCAGCATCCGGGCCAGAGCTGGGGTGCCAACCTGCCGGACAACATCACGCCGGAGTTCGTGCGTCAGGAAGTGGCCGCCGGCCGCGCCATCATTCCCGCCAACATCAACCATCCTGAGACGGAGCCGATGATCATTGGCCGTAACTTCCTGGTGAAGGTGAACGCCAATATCGGCAACTCGGCGGTCACGTCATCGATCGAAGAAGAGGTGGAGAAGCTAGTGTGGTCCACCCGCTGGGGCGCGGACACCGTGATGGATCTCTCCACCGGCCGCTATATTCACGAAACCCGCGAGTGGATCCTGCGCAACAGCCCGGTGCCCATCGGCACCGTGCCGATCTACCAGGCACTGGAGAAGGTCAACGGCGTGGCGGAAAACCTCACCTGGGAGATGTTCCGCGATACGCTGCTGGAACAGGCGGAGCAAGGGGTCGACTACTTCACCATCCACGCCGGCGTACTGCTGCGCTACGTACCTATGACCGCCAAACGCCTGACCGGCATTGTGTCGCGCGGTGGCTCGATCATGGCCAAATGGTGTCTGTCGCACCATCAGGAAAACTTCCTCTATCAGCATTTCCGTGAAATCTGCGAGATCTGCGCCGCCTACGACGTTTCGCTGTCGCTCGGCGACGGCCTGCGCCCCGGCTCGATTCAGGACGCCAACGACGAAGCCCAGTTCGCCGAGCTGCATACGCTGGGCGAGCTGACCAAGATCGCCTGGGAATACGACGTGCAGGTGATGATTGAAGGCCCGGGCCACGTGCCGATGCAGATGATCCGCCGCAACATGACCGAAGAGCTGGAACACTGCCACGAAGCGCCGTTCTACACCCTCGGCCCGCTGACCACCGATATCGCGCCGGGCTATGACCATTTCACTTCCGGCATTGGCGCGGCGATGATCGGCTGGTTCGGCTGCGCCATGCTGTGTTACGTCACACCGAAAGAGCACCTCGGCCTGCCGAACAAAGAAGACGTCAAACAGGGCCTGATCACCTACAAGATCGCCGCTCACGCCGCCGATCTGGCCAAAGGCCATCCGGGCGCGCAGATCCGCGATAACGCCATGTCCAAGGCACGTTTCGAATTCCGCTGGGAAGATCAGTTCAATCTGGCGCTCGATCCGGCCACCGCGCGCGCCTATCACGACGAAACCCTGCCGCAGGAATCCGGCAAGGTCGCCCACTTCTGCTCGATGTGCGGGCCGAAATTCTGCTCGATGAAGATTTCGCAGGAGGTGCGCGACTACGCCGCCGCCCAGGAGGCCGCCAAACCGATCGAGGTGCAGCTGAGCGGCATGGAGAAAATGTCCGCCGAGTTCCGCGCCCGTGGCAGCGAGCTGTATCACAGCGCCGGCACGCTGCAAGAGGAGACAAGCAATGACTGATATCACAACCCCCTTCCCAGCCACGCCCCACAAACTGGGGCTCTACCCGGTCGTCGACAGCGTGGAATGGATCGCTCGCCTGCTGGAGGCCGGCGTTACCACGATCCAGTTGCGCATCAAAGATCTGCCGGACGAACAGGTCGAAGAAGATATCGCCGCCGCCATCGCACTGGGCCAGCGTTATCAGGCACGGCTGTTCATCAACGACTACTGGCGTCTGGCGATCAAGCACGGCGCCTACGGCGTGCATCTGGGCCAGGAAGATCTCGATACCACCGATCTGGCGGCCATTCACCGCGCCGGGCTGCGACTGGGCGTGTCCACCCATGATGACGCCGAACTGGCGCGCGCGCTGGCGGTAAAACCGTCCTACATCGCGCTGGGGCACATCTTCCCCACCCAAACCAAAGACATGCCTTCGGCGCCGCAGGGGCTGGCGGAATTGAAACGCCACATCGCCGGCCTGGCGGATTACCCGACGGTGGCGATCGGCGGGATCAGCATCGATCGCGTACCGGCGGTGCTGGCGTGCGGCGTCGGCAGCGTGGCGGTGGTCAGCGCCATCACCCAGGCACCGGACTGGCGCGCGGCGACGGCCGAGCTGCTGCGGTTGATCGAAGGCGAGGATCCGAACGATGCTTAACGATCAGGAATTCCTGCGCTACAGCCGCCAGCTGCTGCTGGAGGACGTCGGCCCGGAAGGCCAGGAGAAACTCAAGCGCGCTACGGTGCTGATCGTCGGTTTAGGCGGGCTCGGTTCCCCAGCTTCGCTGTATCTGGCCGCCGCCGGCGTCGGCACGCTGCTGCTGGCCGACGACGACCAGTTGCACGTCACCAACCTGCAGCGGCAAATCCTCTACCGCAGCGCCGATACCGCCACCGGCAAGGCGGCGCTGGCGCAACGCCACCTGCAGGCGCTGAACCCATTGGTGGAATCCATCCCGCTGGCGCAGAGGCTGGAGGGGCAAGCGCTGCGCGACGCGGTCGCCCGCGCCGATCTGGTGCTGGACTGCTGCGACAATATGGCGACCCGTCATGAGGTCAATGCCGCCTGCATCGCCGCTGCCAAGCCGCTGATCAGCGGCAGCGCGGTCGGCTTCAGCGGCCAGTTGCTGGTACTCGAACCACCCTATGCGCACGGCTGCTATGCCTGCCTGTACCCGGAGCAGGAAGAACCGCAGCGCAACTGCCGCACCGCCGGGGTGCTCGGCCCGGTGGTGGGCGTAATCGGCACTCTGCAAGCGCTGGAAGCCATCAAAATGCTGGCCGGCATGCCTTCCTCCCTCAGCGGCAAACTGCGGCTGTTCGACGGCAAGCAGCAAAGCTGGAGCACGCTGCAACTGAGCCAGGCCCGCGCCTGCCCGGTGTGCGGAGGCGCGGCATGAAGATCCGTCTGAACGACCAACCGCTGGAGCTGGCGCAGCCGCTCAGCGTCGCCGCCCTGCTGATCCAGTTGGAACGCCACCAGCCGGGCACAGCGCTGGCGATCAACCAAACCATCATTCCACGCGCCGACTGGGCCGACCATCAGGTGCAGGACGGTGACGACATTTTGCTGTTTCAAGCGATCGCCGGAGGCTGACATGCTGAAAATCGCCGATACCACTTTTACCTCGCGCCTGTTCACCGGCACCGGCAAGTTCGCCACCCCGGCGCTGATGTTGGAAGCGCTGGCGGCCTCCGGCTCACAGCTGGTGACCATGGCCATGAAGCGTGTCGATCTGCGCGGCGGCAACGACGCCATTTTGGCGCCGCTGCTGCAACTAGGCGTCAAATTGTTGCCCAACACCTCCGGCGCCAAAACCGCCGCCGAAGCGGTGTTTGCCGCCCGACTGGCGCGCGAAGCGCTCGGCACCCATTGGGTGAAACTGGAGATCCACCCCGATGTGAAATACCTGCTGCCGGATCCGATAGAAACGCTAAAGGCGGCGGAAACGCTGGTGAAAGACGGCTTCGTCGTGCTGCCCTACTGCGGCGCCGATCCGGTGCTGTGCAAACGGCTGGAAGAGGTGGGTTGCGCGGCGGTGATGCCGCTCGGCGCCCCTATCGGATCCAACCGTGGTCTACGTACCCGTGACTTCCTCGAGATTATCATCGAGCAGGCCAAGGTACCGGTGGTGGTCGACGCCGGCATCGGCGCACCAAGCCACGCACTGGAAGCGATGGAGCTGGGCGCCGACGCGGTACTGGTGAATACCGCCATCGCCGTGGCGCGCGACCCGGTGCAAATGGCGCGGGCGTTTCGCCTGGCTCTGGAGGCCGGCGAGCTGGCGCGCAGCGCCGGATTGGGCTCCAGCCAGCGCGGAGCAGTCGCTTCCAGCCCGCTGACCGCCTTCCTCAGCCAGCCAGAGGAGGCGCAGTGATGGCCGACGACTTCAGTAGCCGCTGGCAACAGCTGGATTGGGACGACATTACGTTGCGCATCAACGGCAAAACCGCGCGCGACGTGGAACGCGCGTTGAACGCCGACAAGCTAACGCGCGACGACTTTATGGCGCTGATCTCCCCCGCCGCCGCGCCGTATCTGGAACCGCTGGCGCAGCGCTCGCAGCAGCTGACCCGTCAGCGCTTCGGCAACGTCGTCAGCTTCTATGTGCCGCTGTACCTCTCTAACCTGTGCGCCAACGACTGCACCTACTGCGGCTTTTCGATGAGCAACCGCATCAAGCGCAAAACGCTGGATGCGGCGGAGATCGCACGCGAGTGCGAAGCCATCAAGGCGCTGGGATTCGAACACCTGTTGCTGGTCACGGGCGAGCATCAGACCAAGGTCGGCATGGACTATTTCCGTCAGCACATTCCGGCGATCCGGCGCCACTTCAGCTCGCTGATGATGGAAGTGCAGCCGCTGGCGCAGAACGAGTACGCCGAACTGAAAACGCTGGGCCTGGACGGCGTGCTGGTGTATCAGGAAACCTACCATCCGGCCACCTACCTGCAGCACCATCTGCGCGGCCAGAAGCAGGATTTCCATTGGCGCCTGGCCACGCCGGATCGCCTTGGGCGCGCCGGGATCGACAAGATCGGCCTCGGCGCGTTGATTGGCCTGTCCAACAGCTGGCGCACCGACTGCTACCTGCTGGCGGAACATCTGTTCTACCTGCAGCAAACCTACTGGCAGAGCCGCTACTCGATCTCGTTCCCGCGTCTGCGCCCCTGCGCCGGCGGCATTGAGCCGGCGTCGATCATGAGTGAGCCCCAGCTGGTGCAGCTGATCTGCGCCTTCCGGCTGTTCGCGCCGGACGTTGAGCTGTCGCTGTCTACGCGTGAGTCGCCGTACTTCCGCGATCATATGATCCCGGTGGCGATCAACAGCGTCAGCGCCGGCTCCAAAACGCAGCCCGGCGGCTACGCCGACGACGTGCCGCCGGAGCTGGAACAGTTCGAGCCGCACGACGGCCGCACGCCACAGCAGGTCGCCGAAGCCATCAGCAACGCCGGGCTGCAGCCGGTGTGGAAAGACTGGGACGGTTATCTGGGACGCGGCGCGCAATAAGCCGCAACGTTTGCCGCCGTGTGAAGAAAACGCGGGAACGGCCGCGCACTGCCGAACGGCGGCGCTGGCGCCAGCAGGCCCGCCGGCTATAGTGACCTTGCCGACCGCCAAACCCGGCGCCGGCCGGGGCTGTCACCCTCTCGATAGCCCCGCCTTATCCCATCCCGGATCGCGTCGGAGGTTCTCTTACGCGACTCCGGGCCCCCGCCACGGCAATGCGTATACACCGAACCTGTTCCGACAAGAGCACACGAGCACGAGTATGTTGCCTTGCCGGCTAAGACAATAGCAGGATGATGGCATAGCGGCGTTCAGGGATGATATTCATGGGTGCCGTTACAGCAGAAAAGCAGGGAGCGAGGAAAAAGAAGGCACGGTGACGAAGAAAGGTTCGAGTGGTTATCCCCGTGCTATCAGTGGCCCTGGTGTTGGCCGCGGACCTTTTTTGCCGCCTGCTCCCTGCTTACGGACAAGAGCAGGCGGTTTATTTTGTGAGACTGGCACCCCCCCAGGACGCGAATCACACAGTATGTGCGCTAATTAACCATATAAACGGTGAAATGTGAATGTCTTTTGAGTGTTTTTTTATTTAATATCGAGTGTATTTTGAGTTTACCAAGGAAAATCAAACTGATATCACCGCAATGCCCGAGGCTTCATCTATAATCCAGCACGGGTCCTCACGCAGGTTTTTCAGCGCCCGCGGTCAACATCAAAAAGCCAAGGTTGTCATGAAGAAAACGCCAAATTACATCGATGCAATCAGCGCGCTGCTCACTCTGAAAGGGGTGGGCGACAGAAAACATGCCTCCACGATGGCCACCATACTGGATCTTCAGTACAACAGCGCCAAACAGAAACTGGATGGCAAAAGAGGCATCACCCTCGACGAAGTCAAAAAGGTTTTTCAGTATTTCAACGAGCCGTTTGCCGGCCAAAGGACGCATAACGGCGTCTTTATCATGAACAGCATTCACAAACGCTGCAACATTGAGGTCGATGAGCGCCCCGTCACGCAGGCGGATAACGACGAAACCTTCGCCTACAAAAAAGACGATCTTTTCATCATCAATACCAATGGGGAACATGCCACCGATGCCCCGCTGTATAAAGTCAACAAGATAGACTTTCTGCCGGCCCCGCGTATCGCGATCCTGGACAATGACGGCGATATCCTCGAGTTGTTGAAGAAGATCGCCAACCGATACGGCATCGAGGCCGAAACCTTTCAAACGGCGGACGCCATGTTGGCCGCGCTGGAACAGCAGTCCTTTGAGGCGTTTATTCTGGACTGGCTGTTGGACTTCGGCGAGACCTCCGAACGCGTCGTGAAGAAAATTAAAGACACCCTCGATCCGCACGCACGCATCATCATTCTGACTGGCCAGCTGAATCATTATGAGAAAAACATCGGCGATATGATCCTGCACTATGACGTGCACCTGGTAGAAAAACCGACCAAGCCGCTGATTATCTCCTCGCTGCTGCTGTCGAACCTATTCTTTAATTAATTTGACCGGGATGCGGATCAAAAACGATGAGCCCACCCCTTCGGCAGATTTGACTTTGATGGCGCCTTTCATCGTCGTGACATAATTTTTGATAATGGTCAGCCCCAGTCCCAATCCCTGCCGGGTTTCCCTTTCTACTCCCTGATTGAACGCCTTGTATAACCGATCCAGGTTATCGACGTTAAACCCGACACCGGTGTCTTTTACCCGCAAATACAGATTGCCGTGGCACAGCTTCACATTGAGGGCAACCACTCCCCGGTGGGTAAATTTGTCCGCGTTGCTGAGCAGGTTGGCCAATATTCGATAGAGCTTGTATTTATCAGAGCAAATCAGGCCGGCATAAGACGAACGGTGAATTACGAGGCGATTGCCGCGCCCCGCGCCAATGCCGGTTATCGCATCGTCCACCAGCTCATTCAACCGGAAGGTGGAAATATTGACTTTGACCTCCCCCATCTCAAGCCGTGAATAATCCATCACCTCGCGCGTTTGTTCGGCGATTTTATTGCCGTGATAGGAGATCAGGCGGGCTTCTTTTTTCAACTCTTCCTGGGCCAGCTCGTGCTCCATGATATCCGCGGCGATGACGATGGCCTGAGTCGAGCCGGCGATCTCGTGGTAGATGGAAGAGATAAAGATGTTCTTATTCTTGATGATCTCTTTTAACGAGAAGGCATTTCTCAGCACCAGGAACATCATCAGGAACACCAAAATCAGCGAAAAGATGGCGAACATCTCGGCTTTACTTGAGTTGTCCTGGATGATGCCTTTCACTTCGGTAAAGTTTTTAATCTGTATTCGATAAATAATTTCCTGGATATCGACCAACGTGCCCTCGATATCATCCATATAAGCGAGAATGTCCGTCTTGTTTTTCTGTCCCACCAGCAAGCCGGCGGAAAGATTGTCCAACGTGCGGTACTGCTGCTTCAGTAGCGCAACATTCTTGATAAACTCGTCGTCATAATAAAAAGAGTCGCTGAAGGTCGAACGGCTCTCCAGGATCTGAATCTTCGAGTAGAAGATTTTCTTTTTGATCTGGAAAGCATCGTAATCGTTGTTTTCACTGAGGAGCAGCGCGGTTTTGGTCCTTTCAAACGCCAGAAAAAGGATCTCGGCCACCGAGTAGTTGTCCAGATTGGGCTCGATCTGCTTATAGCGCTCTTTTACCCCGCCAAAGTTAATGGCAATCAACAAAATCAATAAGGAGAAGATGGCAACCAACGCGATAAGAGCACCGATCAGTTTTTTGCTCATCTTATTTCAGCTCCAGCCGCTTAACTTGCCAGACAGTTTTCGCATTCACATCCAGGTTATTCAGCTCGGCGTAGCCATCGCGCGGATAAATAATGGCGAACGGCCCCAGCTCCCCAACGTCGATCGGCTTGCCGCCGCGCTGATAGGCGACGATCACGCGGTACTTAATCATCTCATTAATCGGCATCGAGTAAGAGTAATCGTCCCAGGCGAAAGCGCGCACCGACTGGCCTTTCAGGTGATAGGCTTTCACCAGCTCCGCAAACTCAACGCCGGTGAACGTATCTTCCGAGGTAAAATTGGTCGAGGTTTTAATCGTGTGTGACGGCATCGCCTCCAGCATCTGCCGGGTTATCTTGATCTTCTCGCCATCGAGCGGCTTCAGGTAAAAATAATCAACGGCCGCCTGCAGCGGCGCGCTGCATAACGAAAACAGCAGTAACGCTATCAATCCTTTGATTTTCATTATTCACCCTCTTTGCGTTTCACCAGTTCAGCCTGGCCGAATTCATCCCGCCCAACCACGACCCAACCATGATGTTGATAAAAGCCTTCGGCTTTAGAGCCGGGATCGGTGGTTAAGTGGATCGCTTCGGCGCCGTGCTCAAACATCCAGGCGGTGACCCGCGCTAACAGGGCGGAACCGATACCCAGCGACTGGTATTCCGGCTTCACGAACAGACCGCCGATGAGCGGTTCAGGGATGAACAATCCGAAGCCAACGCCGGCATAGTCGTCGCCATATTTGCAGATCCAGCCGCCGCCCTGGTTGATATCCTCCAGCGCCTGTTTGCGCTGCAGATACTGAACCTGATGCGGATGCAGCAGGTTCTCTTCAACGGAAAAGCGGATCTCATACAGGTAAGGCAGGTGTTGCGCCGTCAGTTTTTCGAAAGTAATGAGGCTGTCCATGTTCGCACTGTCCTTGGTTGTCAGGTAAAAAGCGCCGGTCAATTTCTGCTGTAACCATAGTAGCAAAGTTTGCTCGGCCCCGGCATGAGGCGAAAAAAAACCGCCCCCGAGGGAGCGGTTTATCTGGCGATGGGCCCGGCAAGCCGGACCCGCGGCGCGGATGACGATTACTCGTCGTCGCTGCCGCCCAGGCCTGCGTTGAGCAGCTCGGCCAGGTTAGCCGTCGCTTCTTCCGCGCTGACTTGCGGAACAACCGGCGCTTCACCCTGAGCACGGCGACGCATGCGATCCTGATGATAAGCGTAACCGGTACCGGCTGGGATCAGACGGCCCACGATGACGTTCTCTTTCAGGCCACGCAGTTCATCGCGCTTGCCGGCTACGGCAGCTTCGGTCAGAACGCGCGTCGTTTCCTGGAACGATGCAGCGGAGATGAAGGACTCGGTCGCCAAGGAAGCCTTGGTGATACCCAGCAGATCGCGCGAGAAGGTTGCCGGGATCTTACCTTCAGCTTCCAGCTGACGGTTGGCAATCTTGACGCGAGACACTTCAGCCTGCTCGCCTTCCAGGAACTCGGAGCCACCAGCGCTAACGATGGTGCCTTTACGCAGCATCTGACGAACGATAACTTCGATGTGCTTATCGTTAATCTTAACGCCTTGCAGACGGTAAACTTCCTGCACTTCGTTGGTGATGTAGCGGGTAACCGCATGCACGCCACGCAGACGCAGAATGTCGTGCGGAGACTCTGGGCCGTCGGAAACGACGTCGCCACGTTCCACCACTTCGCCTTCGAACACGTTGAGCTGACGCCATTTCGGAATCATCTCTTCGTAAGCGTCGCTGCCGTCCAGCGGAGAGATCACCAGGCGACGTTTGCCTTTGGTCTCTTTACCGAACGAGATAATCCCGCTGATTTCAGCCAGGATTGCCGGCTCTTTCGGACGACGTGCTTCGAACAGGTCGGCAACGCGCGGCAGACCACCGGTAATATCCTTGGTACCGCCGGATTCCTGAGGAATACGCGCCAGGGTATCACCCGCACCGATCTGAATGCCGTCTTCCAGCTGAACGATCGCTTTGCCCGGCAGGAAGTATTGAGCAGGCATATCGGTGCCAGGGATCAATACGTCTTCGCCCTGAGCGTCAACGATTTTCAGTGCCGGACGCAGGTCTTTACCGCTACCGGTACGCTCTGCGCTGTCCAGAACAACCAGAGAAGACAAACCGGTCAGTTCGTCGGTCTGGCGAGTAATGGTCTGGCCGTCGACCATGTCCGCGAAGCGAATGAAGCCGCTGACTTCACTGATGACCGGCATGGTGTGCGGATCCCAGTTAGCAACGGTTTCGCCGCCGTTAACTTCTTCACCGTCGCCTTTGCCCATCACGGCGCCGTAAGGCACCTTGTAGCTTTCTTTGGTACGGCCGAATTCGTCGATCAGTTTCAGCTCGGTGTTACGCGAGGTGATCACCAGCTTGCCTGCGGCGTTCATAACGAACTTCGCGTTGCTCAGCTTGATGCTACCCTTGTTTTTCACCTGGATGCTGGATTCAGCAGCCGCACGAGATGCCGCACCACCGATGTGGAACGTACGCATCGTCAGCTGTGTACCCGGCTCACCGATGGACTGTGCCGCGATAACGCCGATAGCTTCACCTTTGTTGATGATGTGGCCACGTGCCAGGTCGCGACCGTAGCAGTTTGCACACACACCAAAGTCGGTTTCACAGCTCACTACGGAACGGACTTTAACGCTGTCGACAGAGTTCTCTTCCAACAGGTCACACGCCTTCTCGTTCAGCAGAGTGTTGCGTGGCACCAGAATGTCCGCCGTACCCGGCTTGAGGACGTCTTCTGCCGTCACACGGCCCAGAACGCGTTCACGCAGTGGCTCTTTCACGTCGCCACCTTCGATAACCGGAGTCATCAGGATGCCGTCGTGGGTGCCACAGTCGTCTTCGGTCACAACCAGATCCTGCGCCACGTCAACCAGACGACGGGTCAGATAACCGGAGTTCGCGGTTTTCAGTGCGGTATCCGCCAGACCTTTACGAGCACCGTGAGTGGAGATGAAGTACTGGAGTACGTTCAGACCTTCACGGAAGTTCGCGGTGATTGGCGTTTCGATGATGGAGCCGTCCGGCTTCGCCATCAGACCACGCATACCGGCCAGCTGACGAATCTGAGCGGCGGAACCACGCGCACCGGAGTCGGCCATCATAAAGATGCTGTTGAAGGAAACTTGCTGTTCCACTTCGCCGTCACGGTTAACCACGTCTTCTACCGACAGGTTTTCCATCATCGCTTTCGCAACGCGTTCGTTCGCTGCAGCCCAGATATCGATCACTTTGTTGTAGCGTTCGCCGGCGGTAACCAGACCAGACTGGAACTGCTCCTGGATCTCGGCAACTTCGGTTTCCGCTTCTTCGATGATCTCCGCTTTCTTGGCCGGGATAACCATGTCGTCGATACCTACGGAAGCGCCGGAACGGGCTGCGTAAGCAAAACCGGTGTACATGATCTGGTCAGCAAAGATAACGGTCGGCTTCAGGCCCAGGATGCGGTAACAGGTGTTCAGCATCTTGGAGATCGCTTTCTTGCCCAAAGGCTGGTTAACGATCGAGTACGGCAGACCTTTCGGTACGATCATCCACAGGATGGCGCGGCCGATGGTGGTGTCGATGATGCTGGTCTGAGAAGTCCATTCGCCTTCGGCGTTTTTGACGTCTTCGGTGATACGCACTTTAACGCGCGCATGCAGAGACGCCAGGCCGGCGCGGTAAACACGCTCAGCTTCTTTGGAACCGTTCAGCACCATGCCTTCGCCCTTGGCGTTAACACAGTCGCGGGTCATGTAGTACAGACCCAGTACAACGTCCTGAGAAGGAACGATGATTGGCTCGCCGTTCGCTGGGGACAGGATGTTGTTGGTGGACATCATCAGCGCACGCGCTTCCAGCTGGGCTTCCAGCGTCAGCGGTACGTGAACAGCCATCTGGTCACCATCGAAGTCGGCGTTATAGGCCGCACAAACCAGCGGGTGCAGCTGGATCGCTTTACCTTCGATCAGAACCGGTTCAAACGCCTGGATACCCAAACGGTGCAGAGTTGGTGCACGGTTCAGCAGTACCGGGTGTTCGCGGATCACTTCGTCCAGGATATCCCAAACGACGGCTTCTTCACGCTCAACCATTTTCTTGGCGGCTTTGATGGTGGTGGCCAGGCCACGCAGCTCCAACTTGCCGTAGATGAACGGTTTGAACAGCTCCAGCGCCATCTTCTTAGGCAAACCGCACTGATGCAGACGCAGGTATGGACCTACGGTGATTACGGAACGGCCTGAGTAGTCAACACGCTTACCGAGCAGGTTCTGACGGAAACGACCCTGCTTACCTTTGATCATGTCGGCCAAAGATTTCAGAGGACGTTTGTTGGAACCGGTGATGGCACGACCGCGACGGCCGTTATCCAGCAGGGCGTCTACCGCTTCTTGCAGCATACGCTTTTCGTTGCGCACGATGATGTCAGGCGCGGCCAGATCCAGCAGGCGTTTCAGACGGTTGTTACGGTTGATCACGCGGCGATACAGATCGTTCAGATCTGACGTCGCGAAACGACCGCCATCCAGCGGAACCAGTGGACGCAGATCCGGCGGCAGTACCGGCAGCACGGTCAGGATCATCCACTCCGGTTTGTTACCGGACTGTACGAACGCTTCCAGCAGCTTGATACGCTTGGTCAGCTTCTTGCGCTTGGTTTCGGAGTTGGTTTCGTTCAGCTCTTCACGCAGCTGTTCGCACTCGGCTTCCAGATCCATGTTTTTCAACAGGGCCTGAATAGCTTCCGCACCCATCTTGGCGTCGAATTCGTCACCGAACTCTTCCAGCGCATCCAGATACTGCTCTTCGGTCAGGATCTGACGACGCTCGAGGTTGGTCATACCGCCTTCGACCACCACATAGGATTCGAAGTACAGTACGCGTTCGATGTCACGCAGCGGCATATCCAGCAGCAAACCGATGCGGGATGGCAGCGATTTCAGGAACCAGATATGCGCGGTCGGCGAAGCCAGCTCGATGTGGCCCATGCGCTCACGACGCACTTTGGTCTGGGTCACTTCAACGCCGCACTTCTCACAGATCACGCCGCGGTGTTTCAAGCGCTTGTACTTACCGCACAGGCACTCATAATCTTTTACCGGCCCGAAGATACGGGCGCAGAAAAGGCCGTCACGCTCAGGTTTGAACGTACGGTAGTTAATGGTTTCCGGCTTCTTAACTTCACCGAACGACCACGAACGGATCATGTCTGGCGAGGCCAGAGCAATCTTGATCGCATCAAACTCTTCGGTCTTAGTTTGCGCTTTCAGAAACTTCAATAAGTCTTTCACGGATTGGCTCCTGTCGGAGTTAAACCTGTTGGGTACCCACAACCGCAGTAGGTACCCGTGTGACCTGAACAACCACCCTCAGGCTCCCTTAGGCGGGGAGCCTGAGCCGGAATGACGATTACTCGTCTTCCAGTTCGATGTTGATGCCGAGCGAGCGGATTTCTTTCAACAGTACGTTGAAGGATTCCGGCATGCCTGGCTCCATCCGGTGATCGCCATCCACGATGTTTTTGTACATCTTGGTACGGCCGTTAACGTCATCCGACTTAACGGTGAGCATTTCCTGCAGGGTATAAGCCGCGCCGTATGCTTCCAGTGCCCACACTTCCATCTCACCGAAGCGTTGACCACCGAACTGCGCTTTACCACCCAGAGGTTGCTGAGTAACCAAGCTGTAAGAACCGGTTGAACGAGCGTGCATTTTATCGTCAACCAAGTGGTTCAGTTTCAGCATGTACATATAGCCGACAGTAACCTGGCGCTCGAATTGCTCACCGGTACGGCCATCGAACAGCGTGATCTGACCGGAGGTCGGGATACCGCCCATTTCCAGCAGCTTCTTGATTTCAGTCTCTTTCGCACCGTCAAACACCGGCGTTGCGATCGGCATACCTTTTTTCAGGTTCTCTGCCAGACGCATCACTTCGTCGTCGCTGAAGGTGTTCAGGTCAACTTTCTGGCAAACGTCGTCGCCCAGATCGTAGGCCTTCTGGATGAACTCACGCAGCTTGGCCACTTCCTGCTGCTGCTTCAGCATCTGGTTGATCTTCTCACCGATGCCTTTCGCAGCCATACCCAGGTGGGTTTCCAGGATCTGACCGATGTTCATACGTGATGGTACGCCCAGCGGGTTCAGTACGATGTCTACCGGCGTGCCGTTTTCATCGTAAGGCATATCTTCGATCGGGTTGATCTTGGAGATAACACCCTTGTTACCGTGGCGGCCCGCCATCTTGTCACCCGGTTGGATCTGACGCTTAACGGCCAGATAAACCTTGACGATTTTCAGCACGCCCGGTGCCAGATCGTCGCCCTGAGTGATCTTACGACGCTTGGCTTCCAGCTTCTTCTCGAAGTCGGATTTCAGTTCGTCGTACTGCTCAGCCAGCTGCTCCAGCTGGTTTTGCTTCTCTTCGTCGGTCAGGCCCAGTTCCAGCCAGCGATCGCGCGGCAGTTTGCTCAGCTTGTCGGCTTCGATGCCACCGGCAACCAGCACCGCGTGGATACGTGCAAACAGGCCAGCTTCCAGGATCTGCAGTTCTTCAGTCAGGTCTTTCTTCGCCTGCTTCAGCTGCATCTCTTCGATTTCCAACGCACGCTTGTCTTTTTCCACGCCATCGCGGGTGAAGACCTGCACGTCGATAACCGTACCGGAAACGCCGTTCGGTACACGCAGAGAAGAGTCTTTAACGTCAGACGCTTTCTCACCGAAGATCGCACGCAGCAGCTTCTCTTCCGGCGTCAGTTGGGTTTCGCCTTTAGGCGTTACCTTACCGACCAGGATGTCACCGCCGGTCACTTCAGCACCGATATACACGATACCGGATTCATCCAGTTTGGAGAGCGCAGCTTCACCCACGTTAGGGATGTCGGCGGTGATCTCTTCAGGCCCCAGTTTGGTGTCGCGAGACACGCACGCCAGTTCCTGGATGTGGATGGTGGTGAAGCGATCTTCCTGCACCACGCGCTCGGAGACCAAGATGGAGTCTTCGAAGTTGTAGCCGTTCCAAGGCATGAACGCTACGCGCATGTTCTGGCCCAGTGCCAGTTCGCCCAGGTCTGTCGATGGGCCATCCGCCAGCACGTCGCCGCGCTCGATTGGCTCACCCAGATTCACACACGGCATCTGGTTGATGCAGGTGTTCTGGTTAGAACGGGTGTACTTGGTCAGGTTGTAAATATCGATACCTGCTTCGCCCGGGTACATCTCGTCTTCGTTAACTTTGATAACGATACGGGAAGCATCCACGTACTGGATCACACCGCCGCGTTTGGCAACGGCGGTTACGCCGGAGTCAACCGCTACAGCGCGTTCCATACCGGTACCGACCAGCGGCTTGTCAGCACGCAGGGTTGGTACGGCCTGACGTTGCATGTTCGCACCCATCAATGCACGGTTGGCGTCATCGTGTTCCAGGAATGGAATCAGTGAAGCACCAACGGAAACAACCTGCTGGGTGGATACGTCCATGTAGTCAACCTGGTCGCGGCTGAACAGGCTTGATTCGCCTTTGCTGCGGCAGGTGACCAGGTCTTCTACGAAGCGGCCTTCTTCATCCAGGTTGGAGTTCGCCTGAGCGATAACGAAGTTGCCTTCTTCAATAGCAGACAGGTAGTTGATTTCATCGGTCACCACGCCGTCACGCACGCGGCGGTACGGGGTTTCCAGGAAGCCATACTCGTTAGTCTGTGCGTACACGGACAGGGAGTTGATCAGACCGATGTTTGGACCTTCCGGCGTTTCGATTGGGCACACACGGCCGTAGTGGGTCGGGTGTACGTCTCGAACTTCAAAGCCGGCGCGCTCACGGGTCAGACCGCCCGGGCCCAGTGCGGAGATACGGCGCTTGTGCGTGATCTCGGACAGCGGGTTGTTCTGGTCCATGAACTGGGACAGCTGGCTGGAGCCGAAGAACTCTTTCACCGCCGCCGAAATCGGCTTGGCGTTGATCATGTCCTGAGGCATCAGGGTATCCAGATCGCCCAGAGACAGACGCTCTTTCACCGCACGCTCAACACGCACCAGACCTACGCGGAACTGGTTCTCGGCCATTTCGCCGACGGAGCGGATACGACGGTTGCCCAAGTGGTCGATATCGTCCACTTCGCCCTTGCCGTTACGGATATCGATGAGCTTCTTCATCACTTCGATGATGTCGTCTTTGCTCAGGATGCCCGAACCTTCGATCTCGTCGCGCAGCAGAGAACGGTTGAACTTCATGCGACCAACCGCGGACAGATCGTAGCGGTCTTCGGAGAAGAACAGGTTCTCGAACAGGCTTTCGGCAGCTTCGCGCGTTGGCGGCTCACCAGGACGCATCATGCGGTAGATTTCTACCAGCGAGCTCAGACGATCGCTGGTTGGATCGACACGCAGCGTTTCAGAGATATACGCGCCGTGGTCCAGATCGTTGGTGAACAGCGTTTCGATGCGCTTGTGGCCGGACTGGCTCAGTTTGGCCAGCAGATCCAGCGACAGCTCCATGTTGGCTGCGCAGATCAGTTCGCCGGTATTGGTATCGATATAGTCTTTCGCGACCACTTTGCCCGCGATGTACTCTACCGGTACTTCAATGCTCTGAATGTCGTCTTTTTCCAGCTGACGGATATGACGAGCGGTGATGCGACGGCCTTTCTCTACGTAGATCTTGCCGTTGGCTTCGATATCGAACGAAGCAGTCTCACCACGCAGGCGCTCTGGCACCAGCTCCATCTGCAGCTTGTTGTCGCGGATTTCGAAGACGATCTTGTCAAAGAACAGGTCGAGGATCTGTTCAGTGGTGTAGTTCAGCGCGCGCAGAATGATGGTCGCAGGCAGTTTGCGGCGACGGTCAATACGCACGAACAGGTTGTCTTTCGGATCGAACTCGAAGTCCAACCATGAACCGCGGTAAGGGATAATGCGTGCGTTGTACAGCACTTTACCCGAGGAGTGGGTTTTACCCTTATCGCTGTCGAAGAATACGCCAGGACTACGGTGCAACTGAGATACGATAACCCTCTCAGTACCGTTGATCACGAAGGTGCCGTTTTCGGTCATGAGCGGAATTTCGCCCATGTAGACTTCTTGTTCCTTGATGTCTTTGACCGTACCTTCAGGCGCTTCGCGCTCATAGATAACCAGGCGCAGTTTTACGCGCAGCGGTGCAGAGAACGTCACACCACGGATCTGGCACTCTTTGACGTCGAAGACCGGCTCACCAAGACGGTAGCTAACGTATTGCAGCTCCGAATTGCCACTGTAGCTCTGGATAGGGAAAACAGAACGGAATGCGGCTTCAAGGCCGTACTGCCCTTCTGGATCTTGCTCGATAAACTTCTGGAACGAGTCAAGCTGGATAGAAAGGAGATATGGTATGTCCAGCACTTGTGGACGTTTACCAAAATCCTTACGAATACGTTTTTTCTCGGTATAGGAGTAAACCATAGGGTTCCTCAGCTCGCTGATCAGTGACCCAATCTGTCCGTCCGATTAGGGACAGTTCATGCAACACCGTTTTGTCGACCGGAAAGCGGGAACACTTTCCGCAATGTCTCTTGCTATCACGCTTAAACCATTTCATCGCGCCTTCCCCCAGAACTCCTGGTAGTGCAAAGACCGCGGTATATTAAGTCGTCAATAGAAACAAACATTGGGAGGCGAAACCAGCAGCCAAACAGTGTGAAACGCTACTGGCGCCCTACAGCGCAAAAAGGCTGGTGACTAAAAAGTCACCAGCCATCAGCCTAAAAGACTAGGCTGCAACCGGAAAGGTTGGCTTATTTAACTTCAACTTCTGCGCCAGCTTCTTCCAGAGATTTTTTCAGAGCTTCTGCGTCATCTTTGCTCACGCCTTCTTTCAGAGCGGCTGGAGCAGATTCAACCAGGTCTTTAGCTTCTTTCAGACCCAGGCCGGTAGCGCCACGTACTGCTTTGATAACAGCAACTTTGTTAGCGCCTGCAGCTTTCAGGATAACGTCGAATTCAGTTTTCTCTTCAGCAGCTTCAGCTGGGCCAGCAGCAACAGCTACAGCAGCAGCAGCAGAAACGCCGAATTTTTCTTCCATAGCGGAAACCAGTTCAACAACGTCCATTACGGACATAGCGGCAACTGCTTCCAGGATTTGGTCTTTAGTGATAGACATAACAATTGTTCCTAAAATTCAGAAATAGTTTAAATACGTTAGCAAAGGCTAAGAAAGAGTGGCTTACGCCGCTTCTTTCTGATCGCGTACTGCAGCCAGAGTGCGAACCAGTTTGCCGGCAGCGGCTTCTTTCATGGTTGCCATCAGGCGTGCGATCGCTTCTTCGTAAGTTGGCAGCGTCGCCAGGCGGTCGATTTGCGCCGCTGGGATCAGCTCACCTTCAAAGGCCGCAGCTTTAACCTCGAATTTTGCATTCGCTTTCGCGAACTCTTTGAACAGACGAGCAGCAGCGCCCGGGTGTTCGTGAGAGAATGCAATCAAGGTTGGACCGACAAACGTGTCTTTCAGGCATTCGAATGGAGTGCCTTCAACTACGCGACGCATCAGGGTGTTGCGAACAACACGCATGTAAACGCCAGCTTCACGACCTGCTTTACGCAGTTCAGTCATTTTATCTACGGTAACGCCGCGGGAATCCGCAACAACCGCAGACAGCGCGCCTTTGGCTACTTCGCTGACTTCAGCAACAATCGCTTGTTTGTCTTGAAGATTTAATGCCATTAGCTTTTTGCTCCTGGATTAGCCGGGGAAAATCCCCCGGAACTCACTTCACTCGGCGCTTTGTAACACGCCACGCCGAGCGGCTTAACACGGTGAGCAGAATCCAGCAAAGACATTCTTTTATAAAAAAGAAAAATTTTCTTAGGCTCTGTCACCGTCTACGCAGGAAGGATTAAGTATCTTGCGATACACCTGCGGTCTTGGACGGAGGCCTGGATAGGCCAGGCTCCAACCGAAAAATCTTTGTTTTGCCTACGGCATAGCCAATAGCAAAACCTTGGGGCATAAGATTCTAGACAAATCTCGGCCCCAAGTCAAAGCGATAATCGCAAGTGCGATTAGTTCGCTGCAGCAGACAGACCGCTCTGATCGATAGCAACACCAGCACCCATGGTGGTGGAGAGGCTAACTTTCTTGATGTACATGCCTTTCGCCTGAGAAGGTTTCGCTTTTTTCAGCGCAACCAGCAGGGCTTCCAGGTTTTCTTTCAGTTTGTCTGCGTCGAAATCAACCTTACCGATAGTGGTATGGATGATGCCGTTTTTGTCGTTACGGTAGCGAACCTGACCTGCTTTAGCGTTTTTCACGGCTTCAGCAACGTTCGGAGTAACGGTACCCACTTTCGGGTTTGGCATCAGGCCGCGTGGACCCAGGATCTGGCCCAGTTGACCTACAACGCGCATTGCATCCGGGGAAGCAATAACAACGTCGAAGTTCATTTCGCCTTTCTTGATCTGCTCAGCCAGATCGTCCATACCTACCAGCTCTGCGCCGGCAGCTTTCGCTGCTTCAGCGTTAGCGCCTTGGGTAAATACGGCAACGCGAACGGAACGACCGGTGCCGTGTGGCAGAACGGTAGCGCCACGAACGTTTTGGTCAGATTTACGAGCGTCGATGCCGAGGTTAACGGCAACGTCAACGCTTTCTACGAATTTAGCGGTGGCCAGCTCTTTCAGCAGAGCAACAGCTTCAGTGATGTCATACTGTTTAGTAGCATCAACTTTGTCACGGATCACGCGCATGCGCTTGGTCAGCTTAGCCATCTCTTAATCCTCCACTACCAGGCCCATGGAACGAGCGGTACCTTCGATGGAGCGAGTCATCGCTTCAACGTCAGAACCAGTCATGTCCGCAGCTTTGGTTTCTGCGATTTCACGTACCTGAGCACGGGTCACTTTACCTACTTTGTCTTTGTTCGGCTTACCGGAACCAGACTTGATACCAGCCGCTTTTTTCAGCAGAACTGCTGCTGGCGGAGTTTTGGTAACGAAAGTGAAGGAGCGATCAGAATAAACGGTGATAACAACCGGAATCGGCAGACCTTTTTCAACGCTGTCAGTCTTAGCGTTGAATGCCTTACAGAATTCCATGATGTTAACGCCCTGCTGACCCAGGGCTGGACCCACTGGTGGGCTCGGGTTCGCCATACCAGCTGCAACTTGCAGCTTGACGTAGGCTTGTACTTTCTTAGCCATTTAAATTTCCTCGGTTTGGGTAGTATCGCCTCGCAAGAGGCTCCCCGTGTTTCACCCCGCCCGACATGCATCAGGCAAGGCATCTAAAAACAAAAGGCGCGAAATTGTAGTTCAATTTCGCGCCTTTGACAAGCGGCAACGCGCCGCTCATTGCTGATTATTCGATCAGCCTTTCTCAACCTGGCTGAAGTCCAGTTCCACCGGCGTTGCACGACCAAAGATGGAAACGGAAACTTTCAGGCGGCTCTTCTCGTAATCGACTTCTTCGACCACGCCGTTGAAATCGGCAAACGGGCCGTCGTTGACGCGCACCAGCTCGCCCGGTTCGAATAGCGTTTTCGGACGCGGCTTGTCACCAACCTGCTGCAGGCGGTTCATGATCGCATCCACTTCTTTATCGCTGATTGGCGCAGGACGGTCAGACGTACCGCCGATGAACCCCATGACGCGCGGTACGCTGCGCACCAGGTGCCAGCTGGCGTCATTCATCACCATCTGTACCAGCACGTAGCCAGGGAAGAACTTACGCTCGCTCTTGCGACGCTGGCCACCACGGATTTCAACCACTTCTTCCGTAGGCACCATCACTTCGCCGAACAGCTCTTCCATATCGTGCAGTTTGATGTGTTCACGCAGCGATTGTGCTACGCGACCTTCAAAACCGGAAAACGCCTGAACGACGTACCAACGTTTTTTTGGAGCTTCAGACATTTTAGAACCTCAGGCCAGTAATAAACGACACCAGACGGACCAGAATACCATCCAGCCCCCACAGAATCAGTGACATCACGGCGGTTACCGCGGCAACGATCAACGTGGTGTGTAGCGTTTCCTGACGAGTTGGCCAAATCACTTTACGTACTTCGGTACGCGCTTCGCGGGCAAACGCAACGGTGGCTTTGCCTTTGGTGGTCATCAGAGCCACTGCACCTGCAACGGCGATGATCAGCACAACTGCCAGCGCGCGCAATGGCAGGCTTAAATCACGGTAGTAATAGTTACCGACAATAGCCACAACCAACAGAACGGCGACGATCAACCACTTTGCCGCTTCCAGGCCGCGTCCGCTCCCTTGAGCCTCGGTATTCGCACTCATAAACCAACCTGTCACAATGATGATTCAGAACAAACAACTTTGCCTCGCATTGCGAGGCAAACCAAACCGATCGGATACCGCGTTAGCAATATCCCGGTGTTTTACGCTATGACGTATTTCAGTCAATACGGTTTAAGAGCCCATCTCACCAATGATTATGACTGCAAAATCGCTGATGAGATAGGTTCTAGTTCACAGCGTAGAAAAAGGGCATCAAATGATGCCCTTTTACCGCGTGTCGCGTCAAACTTTATCAGCGATTAAGCGATAACTTTAGCAACAACACCTGCGCCAACGGTACGGCCGCCTTCACGGATTGCGAAACGCAGACCGTCGTCCATCGCGATTGGGTGGATCAGGGTGACTTTCATGTTCACGTTGTCGCCTGGCATTACCATCTCTACGCCTTCTGGCAGTTCGATGGTACCGGTCACGTCAGTTGTACGGAAGTAGAACTGTGGACGGTAGCCTTTGAAGAATGGAGTGTGACGACCACCTTCATCTTTGCTCAGGATGTACACTTCAGATTCGAACTGGGTGTGTGGCTTGATGGAGCCTGGCTTAGCCAGTACCTGACCACGTTCGATTTCTTCACGCTTGATACCACGCAGCAGAACACCTACGTTCTCACCAGCACGGCCTTCGTCCAGCAGTTTGCGGAACATTTCAACGCCAGTACAGGTAGACTTAACGGTGTCTTTGATACCAACGATTTCAACTTCTTCGCCAACTTTGATGATACCGCGCTCAACACGACCGGTAACAACGGTACCACGACCGGAGATGGAGAATACGTCTTCGATTGGCAGCAGGAACGGCTTGTCGATCGCACGCTCTGGCTCTGGGATGTAGCTGTCCAGGGCTTCGGCCAGTTCAATGATTTTCGCTTCCCACTCAGCTTCGCCTTCCAGCGCTTTCAGCGCGGAACCGCGGATTACCGGCAGGTCGTCGCCTGGGAAGTCGTAAGCGGACAGCAGTTCGCGAACTTCCATTTCTACCAGTTCCAGCAGCTCTTCATCATCAACCATGTCGCATTTGTTCATGAATACGATGATGAAAGGAACGCCAACCTGACGACCCAGCAGGATGTGCTCACGGGTCTGAGGCATTGGGCCGTCAGTCGCAGCTACTACCAGGATCGCGCCGTCCATCTGGGCAGCACCGGTGATCATGTTTTTCACGTAGTCGGCGTGCCCTGGGCAGTCAACGTGCGCGTAGTGACGAGTCGGGGTGTCATACTCAACGTGAGAGGTGTTGATGGTGATACCACGAGCTTTTTCTTCTGGCGCGTTATCGATCTGGTCGAAAGCACGTGCAGAACCGCCGTAGGTTTTAGCCAGTACGGTAGTGATCGCTGCAGTCAGGGTAGTTTTACCGTGGTCAACGTGGCCGATAGTACCGACGTTAACGTGCGGTTTTGTACGTTCAAACTTTTCTTTAGACATCGATTGTCCCTCTAAGACACGGATAAATCGGTGGTATCACCACATCAACCAAGCATTTGCTCGTTGAATCCAGAACAGAAAGAAAATCAGGGGGCGAGAAATTAAGAAGTGGTGCTGATAGGCAGATTCGAACTGCCGACCTCACCCTTACCAAGGGTGCGCTCTACCAACTGAGCTATATCAGCACATCTTGGAGCGGGCAGTGGGAATCGAACCCACATCATCAGCTTGGAAGGCTGAGGTAATAGCCATTATACGATGCCCGCATCCTGGAACTCGGCTACCTGATTTTTCTGTAGAATTTTGAGATGGAGCAGGATTGTTCATCACTCGGCTCGCATCCTTCGGGCCGGCTGCGCCTTGCGCTGCACAGCTCGAACCTTGTCGAAGGCTTTCGCCCTCTCCTCCCGCCATCAACCGTTGCGGTATTTATCGCATCTCAGTTAATCGCCGAAGGCAAGATTTGGTGGTGGGGGAAGGATTCGAACCTTCGAAGTCTGTGACGGCAGATTTACAGTCTGCTCCCTTTGGCCGCTCGGGAACCCCACCAGATTTTAACTACTTGTGACTTGAATGGTGCCGGCTACCGGAATCGAACTGGTGACCTACTGATTACAAGTCAGTTGCTCTACCTACTGAGCTAAGCCGGCATCAAGTGCAGCGCATTCTAGGTAGAGCGGGCGACCTATGCAACAAAAAAATTGCTTTACGCGCACTTTCGCTCATAAATCAGTCAATTTTGCATGCTGTCATGCAATTCGCAGCCTGCGGCGTGCAAACATTCATCACTCGCGGCAATCATTCTCTACAATTTTATCCACTTTTTGCAAGCCTTGAGCGCTGCTTTCTCCGTGTCGGGCTTCTCAAAACACTTAACCCGCGGCGGTAAACTGTGAGCGGGATCAATGCACCAAAAAGGGGATATCTGCCCCGGCCTGCGGCGTGGGCTACACTGATCCCTCCCCTCGTTCGCCGTCGCCATGCCTTTCGCGGCTGTGGCGCAGTTATTGCTTCTCTTCATTACCCCCAGCCCAGGAGGAATGACCGATGAAAATAGTGTCTATCAACGCCGCTACTCTGCCGATTTACCGCGATGAATTGGCTCGCCTGTTGACCGATGCCGTCACGCACGGCGCTTCTGTCGGTTACGATACCTTAATCCCTCACGAAGACGCCGAAAGCTACTTTCACAGTCTGCGACCAGCCTTGGCCAAAGGTGAACTGTTGCTGTGGATTGCCCGTGACGAGCGCGGTGTCGTTGGCACCGTGCAACTCGAGCTCTGCCAGAAGCCGAACGGCCGTAATCGTGCGGAGATAGTGAAGCTGCTGGTGCATAGCCGCGCTCGCCGGAACGGCGTAGGCCAAACGCTGATGAAGGCGCTGGAGCACGCGGCACTGCAACAACAGCGCGGGCTATTGTACCTGGATACCCAGGCCGGCTCGGCGGCAGAAGCGCTTTATCGCAGCCTGGGCTATCGCTGTTTGGGCGAACTACCGGATTATGCGGCGGGGCCCGATGGCCATTACCATCCGACCGTTATTTATTACAAACGCCTGTTCACCGTGAACCAACCTTCACGCGCCATCGCCAGCTAGCCTCCAGGCGGTATCCAGCCCGATGATACCGCCTTGCAACCCCGCTTTATCAACTGCGCGCCGCTTCGCACAATTGACATAAACTGCTGCCTGTCGACAACTTTTGCGAAAAAAGTCTACGCCAAAAACGAAGCTGTCTATAATATGCAGCTTGTTTATTCTCTGGAGCTGGCGTCCGGCGCCTTTCCCAACCTGCGTTAACAGGCAGAACTTGGCTTATGATAAAAAGAGATCAATCTTTAGCAACGCCCTACCTACAGTTCGATCGTACCCAATGGGCTGCGTTGAGAGATTCGGTGCCGCTGACGTTGTCGGAAGAAGAGATCGTTAAACTGAAAGGGATTAACGAAGATCTCTCGTTGGAAGAAGTTGCGCAGATTTATCTGCCGCTGTCACGACTGCTGAACTTCTATATCAGCTCCAACCTGCGTCGGCAGGCGGTACTGGAGCAATTTCTCGGTACTGACGGGCAGAAAATTCCCTATGTCATCGGCATCGCCGGCAGCGTAGCTGTCGGAAAGAGCACAACAGCGCGCTTGTTGCAGGCGCTGCTGAGCCGCTGGCCGGAACACCGCAGCGTTGAGCTGATCACGACCGACGGTTTCTTGCATCCTAATAAGGTGCTGAACGAACGCGGCCTGATGAAGAAAAAAGGCTTTCCGCAGTCTTACGATATGCATAGCCTGGTGAAATTCGTGTCGGAAGTAAAATCCGGCGCCAAACGCGTCACCGCCCCGGTTTATTCTCATTTGATCTATGATGTTGTGCCCGAAGGCAATAAAGTCATAGAGCAGCCGGATATTCTGATCCTGGAAGGGCTTAACGTATTGCAAAGCGGCATGGATTATCCTCACGATCCGCATCGCGTATTCGTTTCCGATTTTGTCGACTTCTCTATATATGTCGATGCCCCGGAAACGCTATTGCAAAGTTGGTATATCAATCGCTTCCTGAAATTCCGTCAGGGCGCATTTTCCAATCCCGACTCTTATTTCCATAACTATTCAAAATTGCCGGAACCGGAAGCGATTAATATCGCTACACAATTATGGAATGAAATTAACGGGTTGAATCTACAGCAGAATATACTGCCTACACGCGAACGTGCCAGCCTGATCATGACCAAAAGTGCTAACCACGCCGTTGAAAGCGTGCGTTTAAGAAAGTAGAGCTACCGATCGATTAAGGGGACGTTATCGTCCCCTTACTTTTCTGACTATTCCGCGCTGCGCAGCGATATTTCCCCACCGATGAAGGGTTTTATCTCCCCATCTTGTTCCAGCAGCAGTGCGCCCTGCGAGTCGATACCACGGGCGATGCCCACAATTTGCCGTTCGCCAATCAGCAGCTTGACCGGCCTGTCGATGAAGTTATCCAGGGCACGCCAGCGACCGATAAATGGCGCTAGTCCATCTATCTCAAACTGTTTCAACGACTGACGCAGTTCATTGAGCAGGGTTGCCGCCAGCTCATTGCGATCAATCTGAATTCCCGCTTCCTGCAGGTTAATCCAACCCTGGGTAATGGCACTGGCGTTAGTATCCCGCATCGCCAGGTTGATGCCGGCACCGATAACAAGCTGAGCCGCATCGCCGGTTTTTCCTGTCAATTCGACCAGGATCCCCGCCAGTTTGCGATCGTTCAGATAAAGATCGTTAGGCCACTTAACGCGAACGTCCGCCGCCCCAAGACGCTGCAGAACTTCCGCCATCACCATACCAATCACCAGGCTGAGCCCCATGGCCGCAGCCGGACCTTGCTCTAACCGCCAGAACATCGACAGGTATAAATTAGCGCCGAATGGCGAGATCCACTGCCGCCCTCGGCGCCCTCGCCCCGCCTGTTGGTATTCAGCGACGCAGGCGTCACCGGAGTGCAATTCGGCGATGCGGTCCAGCAAGTATTGGTTGGTGGAATCAACCACCGGCAACACGCTTACACGCTTGTCTTCCAGCAGGCTGAGGATGCGCTCGGCTTCCAACAACTGGATGGCACCAGGCAGGCTGTAACCTTTGCCAGGCACGGTAAAGACATCCAGACCCCACTCGCGAATGGTTTGAATATGCTTATTAATCGCAGCACGGCTCATGCCGAGTGACTCACCGAGGTGTTCCCCGGAATGGAATTCGCCATCGGCCAGCAATGCGATCAGTTTTAGCGGCACCTTGGTATCTTTCATGACAGCACCGCCACGGCATTCAGCTCACCGGTCGCGCCAATAAAACGCACCTCAGGCTCCAGCCAGACGCCGAATTTATCGGCCACCGTCTTGCGTACGTGGCGCGCCAGCGCTACCACATCTTGGCTGTGGGCGTTGTCGATGTTCACCAGCACCAGCGCCTGCTGGCGGTGTACCGCTGCACCACCGATACGATATCCTTTCAATTCGCATTGATCGATAAGCCAGCCGGCGGCCAGCTTCACCTGGCCATCCTGCTGTGGATAATGCGGCATGCCGGGATATTTGGCGATGAGTCCTGCGGCTTTCTCTGCGTTCACCAGCGGATTCTTGAAGAAGCTGCCGGCATTGCCGGTTTCACGCGGATCGGGCAGCTTGCTGCGGCGCATGGCGCATACGGATTCAAATACCTGAAGCGGCGTCACCGTGGCGGGATCCAGCTTGGTCAGATCGCCGTAGCTCAATTTAGGGCGCCACTGTTTATTGAGACGCAGACCCAGCCCGACAATGACATGTCCGGTTTGGAAACGGTGTTTGAAAATACTTTCCCGATAGCCGAAACCACACTCGGCAGCCGGAATGCGATCGATGGCGCCGGTAGAGAAGTCCAACAGGTCGACATACTCGCAGACGTCTTTCAATTCGACGCCGTAGGCGCCAATGTTCTGGATAGGCGCGGAGCCGGCCAATCCTGGAATTAGCGCCAGGTTCTCCAGCCCGCAAATCCCGGCCTGCAGCGTATATTGCACCAGATCGTGCCAATTCTCACCGGAGCTGACGTGCAAATACCAAGCATCGCTATCTTCCCGAACGTCGATACCCTTTAGCTGATTCACCATTATCGTGCCCGAAAAATCTTCCAGGAACAGCACGTTGCTACCTTCACCGAGAATCAGCAGCGGTTCCTGACGCTTGCGCGTTTGTTGCCAAACCTTGAGCATCAGCTCAATTCTATCGGCCATGATCAGGTGCGCTGCGTTGACCGGGAGCGCAAACGTATTGTGGTTTTTTAAAGACGCGCTTTCAGTAGACATAACGTTCAGTACCTATACGGAAATAATCTTTTGCCTAGTCTACTCGATTCGAGGCGTCTAGCTAATATTTGTTTTAATTAACGTGAAATTTATCGAGTAATACATTTAAGAATTAAGATTTATCTTTGACATAACCGGATAATTCTCATCAACATCCTAATAAATAGACATTTTTATTATTTAAATAATAATCTGGAGCTATGATTTATATATTGAGCTGACTATTTCTCTGACCAAAATCATTATGCATTCTTATGAAAATAAGCAGCACGTGTCAAAAAAGTTACTTTTTTAAGCAATAAATATTGTCAGGAAGTTTATTTTACGCATAGCAAAAAGCCCCGAACGTCAGTTCAGGGCTTTCGGCTTTATTTGATGCCTGGCAGTGTCCTACTCTCGCATGGGGAGACCCCACACTACCATCGGCGCTACGGCGTTTCACTTCTGAGTTCGGCATGGGGTCAGGTGGGACCACCGCGCTATTGCCGCCAGGCAAATTCTGTTTCATTCCAACCGCTTCACTCTCATGAAGCCATCAGAACCAATCTGTAAACAAGCTGAATATTGTCCTGGTCTCACCAAAACACCTTCGGTGTTGTAAGGTTAAGCCTCACGGATCATTAGTACTGGTTAGCTCAATGCATCGCTGCACTTACACACCCAGCCTATCAACGTCTTAGTCTTAAACGTTCCTTCAGGGGCCTTAAAGGCCCAGGGAAGACTCATCTTGAGGCAAGTTTCGCGCTTAGATGCTTTCAGCGCTTATCTTTTCCGCACTTAGCTACCGGGCAATGCCATTGGCATGACAACCCGAACACCAGTGGTGCGTTCACTCCGGTCCTCTCGTACTAGGAGCAACCCCTCTCAATCTTCCAACGCCCACGGCAGATAGGGACCGAACTGTCTCACGACGTTCTAAACCCAGCTCGCGTACCACTTTAAATGGCGAACAGCCATACCCTTGGGACCTACTTCAGCCCCAGGATGTGATGAGCCGACATCGAGGTGCCAAACACCGCCGTCGATATGAACTCTTGGGCGGTATCAGCCTGTTATCCCCGGAGTACCTTTTATCCGTTGAGCGATGGCCCTTCCATTCAGAACCACCGGATCACTAAGACCTACTTTCGTACCTGCTCGAGCCGTCACTCTCGCAGTCAAGCTAGCTTATGCCTTTGCACTAACCTCACGATGTCCGACCGTGATTAGCTAACCTTCGTGCTCCTCCGTTACTCTTTGGGAGGAGACCGCCCCAGTCAAACTACCCACCAGACACTGTCCTCACCCCGGATCACGGGGCCGAGTTAGAACATCAAACATTAAAGGGTGGTATTTCAAGGATGGCTCCACGCAGACTGGCGTCCACGCTTCAAAGCCTCCCACCTATCCTACACATCAAGGCTCAATGTTCAGTGTCAAGCTATAGTAAAGGTTCACGGGGTCTTTCCGTCTTGCCGCGGGTACACTGCATCTTCACAGCGAGTTCAATTTCACTGAGTCTCGGGTGGAGACAGCCTGGCCATCATTACGCCATTCGTGCAGGTCGGAACTTACCCGACAAGGAATTTCGCTACCTTAGGACCGTTATAGTTACGGCCGCCGTTTACTGGGGCTTCGATCAAGAGCTTCGCCTTGCGGCTGACCCCATCAATTAACCTTCCAGCACCGGGCAGGCGTCACACCGTATACGTCCACTTTCGTGTTTGCACAGTGCTGTGTTTTTATTAAACAGTTGCAGCCAGCTGGTATCTTCGACTGGCTTCAGCTCCATCCGCGAGGGACTTCACCTACATGCCAGCGTGCCTTCTCCCGAAGTTACGGCACCATTTTGCCTAGTTCCTTCACCCGAGTTCTCTCAAGCGCCTTGGTATTCTCTACCTGACCACCTGTGTCGGTTTGGGGTACGATTCAATGTTACCTGGAGCTTAGAGGATTTTCCTGGAAGCAGGGCATCAACTACTTCTGCACCGTAGTGCATCGTCATCACGCCTCAGGGTTGGTATGCAACCGGATTTACCAGGTCACACCCCCTACACGCTTAAACCGGGACAACCGTCGCCCGGCTAGCCTAGCCTTCTCCGTCCCCCCTTCGCAGTAACACCAAGTACAGGAATATTAACCTGTTTCCCATCGACTACGCTTTTCAGCCTCGCCTTAGGGGTCGACTCACCCTGCCCCGATTAACGTTGGACAGGAACCCTTGGTCTTCCGGCGAGCGGGCTTTTCACCCGCTTTATCGTTACTTATGTCAGCATTCGCACTTCTGATACCTCCAGCAACCCTCACAGGCCACCTTCAACGGCTTACAGAACGCTCCCCTACCCAACAACGCCTAAGCGTCGCTGCCGCAGCTTCGGTGCATGGTTTAGCCCCGTTACATCTTCCGCGCAGGCCGACTCGACCAGTGAGCTATTACGCTTTCTTTAAATGATGGCTGCTTCTAAGCCAACATCCTGGCTGTCTATGCCTTCCCACATCGTTTCCCACTTAACCATGACTTTGGGACCTTAGCTGGCGGTCTGGGTTGTTTCCCTCTTCACGACGGACGTTAGCACCCGCCGTGTGTCTCCCGTGATAACATTCTTCGGTATTCGGAGTTTGCATCGGTTTGGTAAGCCGGGATGGCCCCCTAGCCGAAACAGTGCTCTACCCCCGAAGATGAGTTCACGAGGCGCTACCTAAATAGCTTTCGGGGAGAACCAGCTATCTCCCGGTTTGATTGGCCTTTCACCCCCAGCCACAAGTCATCCGCTAATTTTTCAACATTAGTCGGTTCGGTCCTCCAGTTAGTGTTACCCAACCTTCAACCTGCCCATGGCTAGATCACCGGGTTTCGGGTCTATACCTTGCAACTAATCGCCCAGTTAAGACTCGGTTTCCCTACGGCTCCCCTATACGGTTAACCTTGCTACAAAATATAAGTCGCTGACCCATTATACAAAAGGTACGCAGTCACACCACGAAGGTGCTCCCACTGCTTGTACGTACACGGTTTCAGGTTCTATTTCACTCCCCTCGCCGGGGTTCTTTTCGCCTTTCCCTCACGGTACTGGTTCACTATCGGTCAGTCAGGAGTATTTAGCCTTGGAGGATGGTCCCCCCATATTCAGACAGGATGTCACGTGTCCCGCCCTACTCATCGAACTCACGACCTGTGCATTTTAGTGTACGGGGCTATCACCCTTTGCTGCGCGACTTTCCAGACGCTTCCACTAACACACAAGCCGATTCAGGTTCTGGGCTCCTCCCCGTTCGCTCGCCGCTACTGGGGAATCTCGGTTGATTTCTTTTCCTCGGGGTACTTAGATGTTTCAGTTCCCCCGGTTCGCCTCATGCCACTATGTATTCATGACATGATAGTGTGTCGAAACACACTGGGTTTCCCCATTCGGGTATCGCCGGTTATAACGGTTCATATCACCTTACCGACGCTTTTCGCAGATTAGCACGCCCTTCATCGCCTCTGACTGCCTAGGCATCCACCGTGTACGCTTAGTCACTTAACCTCACAACCCGAAGATGTTTCCATCGTTCGCGCTGCAAACATTTGAGAGACTCTATGACAGGTTACTCTTTATCCCAGTACATCTACGGAGGGACAAATTTCAGCCGTCATGTTTCAATTTTCAGCTTGTTCCAGATTGTTAAAGAGCAATATCTTAAACATGACTCGAAAGTCATCTTTAAGATATGGTGTATCGTCAGATACTGAGGACCGCCGCTTTCACCGGGTGGGTCGGAAGCTTGGCGTCCCCTAGGGGATTCGAACCCCTGTTACCGCCGTGAAAGGGCGGTGTCCTAGGCCTCTAGACGAAGGGGACACGACACCGTACTTTTATGACGCTTTTGCTCGTTACTTTTTCATCAGACAATCTGTGTGAGCACGCCACTCGAATCAATATCTTTAGGTAAGGAGGTGATCCAACCGCAGGTTCCCCTACGGTTACCTTGTTACGACTTCACCCCAGTCATGAATCACAAAGTGGTAAGCGCCCTCCCGAAGGTTAAGCTACCTACTTCTTTTGCAACCCACTCCCATGGTGTGACGGGCGGTGTGTACAAGGCCCGGGAACGTATTCACCGTAGCATTCTGATCTACGATTACTAGCGATTCCGACTTCATGGAGTCGAGTTGCAGACTCCAATCCGGACTACGACATACTTTATGAGGTCCGCTTGCTCTCGCGAGGTCGCTTCTCTTTGTATATGCCATTGTAGCACGTGTGTAGCCCTACTCGTAAGGGCCATGATGACTTGACGTCATCCCCACCTTCCTCCAGTTTATCACTGGCAGTCTCCTTTGAGTTCCCGGCCGAACCGCTGGCAACAAAGGATAAGGGTTGCGCTCGTTGCGGGACTTAACCCAACATTTCACAACACGAGCTGACGACAGCCATGCAGCACCTGTCTCAGAGTTCCCGAAGGCACCAATCCATCTCTGGAAAGTTCTCTGGATGTCAAGAGTAGGTAAGGTTCTTCGCGTTGCATCGAATTAAACCACATGCTCCACCGCTTGTGCGGGCCCCCGTCAATTCATTTGAGTTTTAACCTTGCGGCCGTACTCCCCAGGCGGTCGATTTAACGCGTTAGCTCCGGAAGCCACGCCTCAAGGGCACAACCTCCAAATCGACATCGTTTACAGCGTGGACTACCAGGGTATCTAATCCTGTTTGCTCCCCACGCTTTCGCACCTGAGCGTCAGTCTTCGTCCAGGGGGCCGCCTTCGCCACCGGTATTCCTCCAGATCTCTACGCATTTCACCGCTACACCTGGAATTCTACCCCCTCTACGAGACTCTAGCTTGCCAGTTTCAAATGCAGTTCCCAGGTTGAGCCCGGGGATTTCACATCTGACTTAACAAACCGCCTGCGTGCGCTTTACGCCCAGTAATTCCGATTAACGCTTGCACCCTCCGTATTACCGCGGCTGCTGGCACGGAGTTAGCCGGTGCTTCTTCTGCGAGTAACGTCAATTGATGAACGTATTAAGTTCACCACCTTCCTCCTCGCTGAAAGTGCTTTACAACCCGAAGGCCTTCTTCACACACGCGGCATGGCTGCATCAGGCTTGCGCCCATTGTGCAATATTCCCCACTGCTGCCTCCCGTAGGAGTCTGGACCGTGTCTCAGTTCCAGTGTGGCTGGTCATCCTCTCAGACCAGCTAGGGATCGTCGCCTAGGTGAGCCATTACCCCACCTACTAGCTAATCCCATCTGGGCACATCTGATGGCAAGAGGCCCGAAGGTCCCCCTCTTTGGTCTTGCGACGTTATGCGGTATTAGCTACCGTTTCCAGTAGTTATCCCCCTCCATCAGGCAGTTTCCCAGACATTACTCACCCGTCCGCCGCTCGTCACCCAGGGAGCAAGCTCCCCTGTGCTACCGCTCGACTTGCATGTGTTAAGCCTGCCGCCAGCGTTCAATCTGAGCCATGATCAAACTCTTCAATTAAAAGCTTGATTTGCTTCCACTCGAGAAGCGATGCTCAAAGATTTACTGCATGAATTTTACTTCAGTTAGTCACTCTTCAAGACTTGATATTTTTTTGCATCCGAAGATGCTGGATATCGTCTTGTGGAGTGCCCACACAGATTGTCTGATAAATTGTTAAAGAGCAGTGAGTTAGGCGCTTTCGCTTGCTAACTCGAGGTGGCGTATATTACGCTTTTCACCCGGAGAGTCAAGCGTTTATTTCGCTTTCCTCTCGCTGACCCGGCGGCTTTTCAGTCGTTGTTCCCGGTCAGTGGAGGCGCATTATAGGGAGTTCTCGGCGGGCCGCAACCCCTAAATGCAAAAAACTTTTCAAGCGCGGATTTTTTCGGCAAAACGCTGGCCAAACCCGCGTTTTTGTCACTTTTCGTACTGGATCTGGCTAAATTCCTGGGCGAAACGATCAACCTGCTGCCAATCTGTGTACTCTACTTCCTTACTGGTATCCGTTTCACCGCCCGTCATACGCATAATAAATTGAATCATGATGCGATCGAACCAGCGATAGCGAGGATAACGCAATGCGCCGGCAAACACCGCGCACTGTTTTGGCTGCCACGGCGACGCCAGCAGGAACTTGCGGGTATAAGCGTTGGTTTGCGGCGAGCGCTTTTCCGGTTTACGCGCGGTCAGGTTCACGGCAAAGAACGCGCTCGGCATTCGATTCAGTTGCTCTGCATGGCGCTTGACGAATTTATCCAGCACCGGGTTAAAGTGCCCGTAACGGATAGAAGCGCCGATCATCACCTGCTGATACTGACTAAGGTCGACCTGTTCCGCCTGCAACAGATCTATCACCTCACAACGCAGTGTGTCCTGCAACTTGCTTGCTATATAAGAAGCGATAGCACGTGTTTGCCCGTCACGGCTCGAATAAAGTATCAATGCCTTCATGGCATACTCCTTATATCAGGCTCACTCACGCCAGAACGTTGGCGTGAACAGCACCAGCAATGTAAACACTTCCAGGCGCCCGAACAGCATCGTCACCACCAGGATCCACTTGGCCGCCGCCGGCATCGTGGTGAAGTTATCCGCCACCACGCCCAGACCTGGGCCAAGGTTATTGAGCGTTGCCGTTACTGCGGCAAACGCGGAAAAGTCGTCAACGCCGGTCGCAATGATCGCAAGCATACTGACGATAAACACCAGCGCATAGGCAGAGAAGAATCCCCACACCGCTTCCAGAATGCGTTCCGGCAGCGCGCGGTTGCCCAATTTGATGGTATAGACCGCGTTGGGGTGCACCAGCCTTTTCAACTCGCGCGAGCCCTGCAGGTACAACAGCAGGATGCGAATCACTTTCAAGCCGCCGCCGGTCGAGCCGGCGCAGCCACCGATGAACGCCGAGCACAGCAACAGCATCGGCAGAAACAGCGGCCACTTGGCGATGCTGTCGGTCGTAAAACCGGCCGTGGTCGCCATCGATACCACCTGAAAGAACGCCTGGTTGAGCGTTTCCATACCGCTCTTATAAACGCCATGTCCCCATAGCACCAACGTGCACACCACCACCAGCGTCAACTGAACGAAGATGAACATGCGGAATTCAGGATCGCGCCCATACACCTTCAAACTGCGGCCACTTAGCAAAGCGAAGTGCAGGCCGTAGTTACAGCCCGAAATCAGCAGGAACACGGCGATGATGGTGTTGATGGTCGGACTGGCGTAATAACCGATACTGGCGTCGTGAGTAGAAAAACCGCCGATGGCGATGGTCGAGAAACTGTGGCCGATAGCGTCGAATACCGACATCCCGGCGCCCCAAAGCGCCAGCGCACAGGCGACGGTCAGTAACACATAGATCAGCCACAGGGTTTTGGCGGTTTCGGCGATACGTGGACGCATCTTGTTATCTTTCAGCGGTCCGGGCATTTCCGCCCGATACAGCTGCATGCCACCGACGCCGAGTATCGGCAGTATCGCCACCGCCAACACGATGATCCCCATGCCGCCCATCCACTGCAGCATTTGGCGATAGAACAGAATGGCCTTCGGCAACGAATCCAACCCCACCAGCGTCGTCGCACCGGTAGTCGTCAGCCCCGAGAAGGATTCAAAGAAAGCGTCGGTCAGCGACAAGTTAGGCCGCTCAGCAAACAGGAACGGCAATGCCCCGACGCTGCCCAGCACGGTCCAGAACAACACGACGATCAGAAAACCTTCACGCGGCTTCAGCTCGTGTTTCTGTTTGCGGTTCGGCCACCACAGCATCAGGCCGATAGTCAGCGCCACGAAGAAGGTTTGGCTGAACGCGCGCCCCGCCCCATCGCGGTAAATCAATGCCACCAGGCCGGGAATAAACATCGTCCCGGAGAACAGGATGACCAGCAGACCAACGATACGGGTTATGGCGCGAAAATGCATTTCAGCACGATCCTTAACAATTCAATTGGGAGGAATTATTGCGAAATGGGGGTTAATTGCAAATTACCGCGACTGAGATCACGCAATTTATTTCCAAACAGCTCGACCTCGGTGGCCGGCAACGCCAGATGTAGTACGACGGCAGCGCCGTATTCGCCCTGTAGGATCCGACCTGCAGTTTGCTGCAGCAAGTTCTCCACCAACGCCAACTGCGCATAGTCGCACTGCAAGATATATTCGGCTTCCGGCACCTTTTGTGCCAACGCCAACTGCCTCAATGCCTGTTGCACACCGTTGCCATAGGCTTTCACCAACCCGCCGGTGCCCAGCTTGACGCCGCCGTAGTAACGAACGACCACGGCGGTCACTTCGCCGATACCGCTGCCCATCAGCTGCGCAAGGATCGGTTTGCCGGCGGTGCCCGACGGTTCTCCGTCGTCGGAAAACCCCAGCTGCTGCGAGTCATCGGGGCTGCCGGCAACGAAAGCCCAACAGTGGTGCCGCGCCGCCGGATGCTCATCCCGCACCTGCTGAATAAACGCTTTTGCCGCTTCTACCCCGCTGGTCGGCGCCAGCAGGGTGATAAAACGGCTCTTCTTTATCTCTTCGGTAAAGCTGGTTGCTTCCGCCGGTATCGGGTACGGCCGCATCAGGCCAGGTTCAGATCGCGCGTCATGTTCTCGATGCGCTTTTCGTGGATCACGATGTTGTCTTCGATACGGATGCCACCATACGGCTTCAGCGCATCGATGCGATCCCAGGCGAAGTGCTGCTTGAACTCACCGCTGCGCCACGGCGCCAACAGCGATTCGATGAAGTACAGACCCGGCTCGATAGTCAACACCATGCCCGGCTGCAACACACGGGTGCAACGCAGGAACGGATACTTGGACGGCGCCGCCAGATGGGTGCCCTGCTCGTCCTGCATAAAGCCGGCGGCATCGTGCACCTGCAGGCCCAACGGATGGCCCAGCCCGTGCGGCAGGAACGGCGTAGTGATGCCCGTTTCCACCATCGCCTCTTCGCTGAGGCCGCTCACCAACTTGTGAGTCTTGAGCAACTTGGCGATGCGCTGGTGCATCTGCACATGGTAGTCGGTATAGCGCACGCCGGTCTTGATGGTATCGATCAGCGCCAGCTGTTCAGCGTTAAGATCTTTCACCAGGTGGGCGAACTCGCTGCCGCTTTGCGCCGCGTAGGTGCGGGTCAGATCGGCGGCGTAGCCGTTATATTCTGCACCAGCGTCGATCAGGAAACTCAGGGATTCGGCCGGCGGTTGGTGATCCAGCTTGGTGTAATGCAGTACCGAAGCATGTTCATTCAGCGCCACGATGTTGTCGTAAGGCACATCGGTATCGCGGTGGCCGGTCGCCGTCAGGTAGGCCAGGTTGATGTCGAACTCGCTCATGCCGGAGAGGAAGGCCTCATGCGCCGCGCGATGGCCGGTTACCGCCGTTTTCTGCGCTTCGCGCATGCAGGCCAACTCATAGCCGGTTTTGATCGAACGGTGGAAATCCAGGTAGTTCAACACCGCCTTCGGGTTGATGTTCTCAGAAGGGATGCCGAGATCGCGGGCGCGCTGTTGCGCATAACCGATATAGCCGACGCGCTCACGCTGCGGCGGCAGCTGCTGGGAGATGGCGTCGGCGTTAGCCAGCGGCATCAATTCAAGGGACTTGGTCCAGAAACTGTCCGGCAGCGGCTCTACGCTGTGCCAATAGTCGACCGGAGAATAGAACCACAGCTTCGGCTTGTTGACGCCGTCGATCCACAGCCAACAGTTCGGCACCGACGTCACCGGCACCCAGGCTTTGAAATGCGCGTTCACTTTGAACGGATAGCTATGGTCGTCCAAAAATACCTTTTGCAGTTCCCCGGAGTGAATCAGCAGCGCATCCAACTTGTTGCGCTCCAGCACTTCACGCGCGCGTTTTTGCAACTCTGCCAGGTGGTCGTTATACAAAGAAGCCAGCGTTTCCATCTACAGTACCCTTATGCCTTAGCACGAAAGAAGCCATCTTAACACAGCGCTCCGGCGCACCAACCTCATCGCGTTGGGCATGCGGAGCAGCTCGCAATTCCCTGCAAATGCCGTTACATCCGCAGGTTAACCCTTAGCCAGCCAAGCGCCATCGTCAGTCCTGCATCGTCGTCGCCATGACACACGCCGCCTGATCCGTACGTTACCCGGCCAAATGCTAAATCGCTGCAGGCAAGTGTATGGGGGCCCACAAACGCCAGCAAATGCCGATAGCACATAAAATATAACTTCGTTTTAAATCAAAAAACTAACTTGGTGAGATGTGATCAGACCAGCAAATATGCAATCTCTCATTTGCATATTTTTAACATAAAAACCACACTCCTCATCATCTGGTCATACCAGATCATACGCTGATTCAGGAGATAGACATGCTCTACCAAGGCGAAACATTACAACTGCACTGGCTCGATAACGGCATCGCCGAGCTGGTGTTCAACGCACCGGGCTCGGTCAACAAGCTGGACACCCGCACCGTCGCCAGCCTGGGCGAAGCGCTCACCGTGCTGGAAAACCAGCCCGAGTTGAAGGGGCTGTTGCTGCGCTCCTCCAAAGCCGCGTTTATCGTCGGCGCCGATATCACCGAATTCCTGTCTCTGTTCGCCGCACCTGCTGAAAAGCTGCAAGAGTGGCTGGTGTTCGCCAACAACGTCTTTAATCGGCTGGAAGATTTGCCGGTACCAACCATTTCGGCCATTAACGGCTATGCGCTCGGCGGCGGTTGCGAATGCATTCTGGCGACCGATTTCCGCGTCGCCTCACCGGACGCGCGCATTGGCCTGCCGGAAACCAAATTGGGCATCATGCCGGGCTTCGGCGGTTCCGTCCGCCTGCCGCGCCTGCTGGGTAACGACAGCGCGCTGGAAATCATCGCCGCCGGCAAAGACGTCAGCGCCAAAGACGCGTTGAAAGTCGGCCTGGTGGATGCGGTGGTAGCACCGGAAAAACTGGCCGAAGCGGCGCTCAAAATGCTGCAACAGGCGATCGAAGGCAAGCTGGACTGGCGTGCAGCGCGTCAACCTAAGCTGGAGCCGCTGAAGCTCAGCCCGATTGAAGCGGCGATGAGCTTCACCACCGCCAAAGGCATGGTGCTGCAAACCGCCGGTAAACACTACCCGGCGCCGATGACTGCGGTGAAGACCATTGAAGCCGCCGCCAAGCTGGGCCGTGATGAAGCGTTGAAACTGGAAACCGCCAGCTTCGTGCCGTTGGCACGCTCCAACGAAGCGCGCGCGCTGGTCGGCATTTTCCTCAACGATCAGTTCGTGAAGGGCCAGGCGAAAAAGCTGGCCAAGAATGTGGATGCGCCGAAACAGGCGGCGGTGCTGGGCGCCGGCATCATGGGCGGCGGCATCGCTTACCAATCGGCGCTGAAAGGCGTGCCGGTGATCATGAAAGACATCAGCGACAAGTCGCTGATGCTGGGCATGGGCGAAGCGGCCAAGCTGCTCAATAAGCAACTGGAGCGCGGCAAGCTGGATGGCCTGAAAATGGCGCAGGTGCTGTCGACCATTCAGCCGACGCTGGACTACGCCGGTATCGAGCGCGCGCAGGTGATCGTTGAAGCGGTCGTCGAGAATCCGAAGGTCAAAGCCGCCGTGCTGTCGGAAGTGGAAAACCTGATCGGTGAAGACACCGTTCTGGCGTCGAACACCTCGACCATTCCGATTAATCACCTGGCAAAATCGCTGAAGCGCCCGCAAAACTTCTGCGGCATGCACTTCTTTAACCCGGTGCACCGCATGCCGCTGGTTGAGATCATCCGCGGCGAACAGACCAGCGACGACACCATCGCCAAAGTGGTGGCCTACGCCAGCCGCATGGGCAAAACGCCGATCGTGGTGAACGACTGCCCGGGCTTCTTCGTCAACCGCGTGCTGTTCCCGTATTTCGCCGGTTTCAGCCTGCTGCTGCGCGACGGCGCCGACTTCCGTCAGATCGATAAAGTGATGGAAAAACAGTTCGGCTGGCCGATGGGCCCGGCCTACCTGCTCGACGTCGTGGGCATCGACACTGCGCACCACGCGCAGGCGGTAATGGCCGCCGGCTTCCCGGATCGCATGAGCAAAGACTATCGCGATGCCATTGACGTGATGTTCGACAACCAGCGCTTCGGTCAGAAAAATCAGCTGGGCTTCTACCGTTACAGTCAGGACAGCAAAGGCAAACCGCGCAAGGACAACGACGAGCAGACCGACGCGCTGCTGGCCGAAGTGAGCCAACCGCGCCAGACCATCAGCGACGAAGAAATCATCGCACGCATGATGATCCCAATGATCAACGAAGTGGTCCGTTGCCTGGAGGAGAAGATCGTCGCCAGCCCGGCGGAAGCCGATATGGCGCTGGTCTACGGCATCGGCTTCCCTCCGTTCCACGGCGGCGCGTTCCGCTACCTGGATACGCTCGGCACCGCCAACTACGTTGAGCTGGCCCAGCGTTACGCACACCTCGGCGCCCTGTATCAGGTGCCGGCCGGCCTGCGCGCCAAGGCCGAACGCAATGAAAGCTACTACCCGGTGGCGACACCGCTGTCCGACGTCGCTACCCGCCAACCGGCATGAGGTCATAAAGATGGAAAACGTAGTTATTGTTGATGCCGTACGCACACCGATGGGCCGTTCCAAGGGCGGCGCCTTCCGCCAGGTACGCGCCGAAGATCTCTCCGCTCACCTGATGCGCGAAGTGCTGAGCCGCAACCCGGCGCTGGACGCCGCCGAGATCGATGACATTTACTGGGGCTGCGTGCAGCAGACGCTGGAACAAGGCTTCAACATCGCCCGCAACGCCGCGCTGCTGGCCGAGATCCCGCACCGCGTTCCGGCGGTGACCGTCAACCGCCTGTGCGGCTCTTCGATGCAGGCGCTGCACGACGCGGCGCGCGCCATCATGGTTGGCGACGCGCACGTCAGCCTGATCGGCGGCGTGGAACACATGGGCCATGTGCCGATGAACCACGGCGTGGATTTCCATCCGGGGCTGAGCCGCAGCGTGGCCAAAGCCGCCGGGATGATGGGTCTGACCGCCGAAATGCTGGCCAAGATGCACAATATCAGCCGCCAGATGCAGGATGAGTTCGCCGCCCGCTCCCACCAGCGCGCGCATGCGGCGACGCTGGCGGGTTACTTTAAAAACGAGATCATACCGACCAACGGCCACGACGCCGACGGCGTGCTGACCCGTTATGATTTCGATGAAGTCATTCGCCCGGAAACCACCGTCGAAAGCCTGTCGGCCCTGCGTCCGGCGTTCGATCCGGTCAACGGCACCGTCACCGCCGGCAGTTCCTCCGCTCTGTCGGACGGCGCTTCCGCCATGCTGCTGATGAGCGAATCGCGCGCCAAAGCGCTCGGTTTGAAGGCCCGCGCCCGCATCCGCTCGATGGCGGTCGTCGGCTGCGATCCTTCCATCATGGGTTACGGCCCGGTGCCGGCCAGCAAGCTGGCGCTGAAACGCGCCGGCCTGAGCGTGCAGGACATCGATCTGTTCGAGCTGAACGAGGCATTCGCCGCTCAGTCGCTACCGTGCATCAAGGATCTGGGGTTGATGGACAGCATCGACGACAAGATCAACCTGAACGGCGGCGCCATCGCGCTCGGCCACCCGCTGGGTTGTTCAGGCTCCCGCATCTCGACCACCCTGTTGAACAACATGGAACGTCGCGACGCGCAGTTCGGCCTGGCGACCATGTGCATCGGCCTGGGCCAGGGCATCGCCACCGTCTTTGAACGCGTTTAGCTGTGTCTATCTTGGGATGACCGCGTCACCACTTCAAATCGCGGCATCCCGCCAAGTTTAGTTGCCGTTCTTCCCGCCTGTCAGGGGCGGGTTTTTTATGCCTGCAGTTTGCCGGCGCCCAAATAAAAACGGGGCGACCCTCGGCCACCCCGCTCCCTGCGCATCGCATCGATCAGATAAACGAAAACGCATCGCCGAACATATGCGCTTCCAGCGCGCCGCGCTCGGCGCAGAAACGCTCACGGGCAATTTTCGCCATCTCGAAACGCCCGGCGATATAAATGTCATGCTCCGCCAGCGTACCGAAATCCTGCAGCACCGCGCTGAGCACGGTGCCGCTGCGGCCGCGCCACTCGGCTTCCGGCTGCTCGACCACCGGGATCACCTTCAGATTCGGATGCTGCAACGACAGCGCTTCCAGCTCGCTCAAGTCGTACAGGTGCTTCAGCTCACGCCCACCCCAGTAGATCGAAATATCGCGATTGGGCTGCTGCTCCAACGCGGTCAACAAGATTGAACGCGCGTAAGAGAAACCGGTGCCGCCGGCGATCAGCACCAGCGGACGGCTGCCCTCTTCACGCAGCCAGGCATCGCCGTGCGGCACGTCGACGGTGATCGCCTGCTCTTTCAGAATGCGATCCATCACCGCCATGGCGTACAGATTCAGCTCCGAAGCGCCAATATGCAGCTCAATGTAATCTTGCTGCGTCGGGGTAGATGCCAACGAGAACGGGCGCTTGTCGCGCTCGTCCATCACCACCATCAGATATTGCCCTGCCTTGAAAGAAAACGGCTGTTCGGGTACCAGACGTACCCGATAAACCGTATCGGTAATGGCCTCTACCGAGGTCACTTTACAGCTCAATATTGTCATGCGTTCCCTCTGTCGGGTCATCAATGCAAAGCTGAGAACAGGGCCTGACGCTATAGCGTCGGTTCCCTGTCACTGAAGATTGCGAGCTCATCCCAGATTTCGTCGACGCGCGCACGTACCTTTTCATCCATCTGAATCGGACGGCCCCATTCGCGATCGGTTTCACCCGGCCATTTATTGGTGGCGTCCAGCCCCATCTTCGAACCCAGGCCGGAAACCGGCGAGGCGAAGTCCAGATAGTCGATCGGCGTATTCTCCACCAGAACGGTATCCCTTGCCGGATCCATTCGCGTGGTGATCGCCCAAATCACGTCGTTCCAGTCGCGCGCATTAACGTCGTCGTCACAGACGATAACAAATTTTGTGTACATAAACTGCCGCAGGAACGACCAGACGCCCATCATTACGCGTTTAGCGTGGCCGGCGTACTGTTTTTTCATGGTCACTACCGCCAGCCGGTACGAGCACCCTTCCGGCGGCAGATAGAAATCGACGATTTCCGGAAACTGCTTTTGCAGGATCGGCACGAACACTTCATTCAGCGCCACACCCAGGATCGCCGGCTCATCCGGCGGGCGGCCGGTGTAGGTCGAGTGGTAGATGGCGTTACGGCGTTGGGTGATGTGGGTGACGGTGAACACCGGGAACTGGTCGATTTCATTGTAGTAACCGGTGTGGTCGCCGTACGGGCCTTCCGGCGCCATTTCACCCGGTTCGATATAGCCTTCCAGCACGATTTCGGCGCTGGCTGGCACTTCCAGATCGTTGGAAAGGCACTTGACCACTTCGGTTTTATTGCCGCGCAGCAGCCCGGCAAAGGCGTATTCAGACAGGGTGTCCGGCACCGGCGTAACCGCACCGAGGATGGTGGCGGGATCGGCGCCCAACGCCACCGCAACCGGGAAACGCTCGCCGGGATGTGCCTGGCACCACTCCTGATAATCCAGCGCGCCGCCGCGATGCGACAGCCAGCGCATGATCACTTTGTTCTTGCCCAGCACCTGTTGGCGATAGATGCCGAGGTTTTGTCGTTCCTTATGCGGGCCGCGGGTGACCGTCAGTCCCCAGGTGATCAGCGGCGCGGCGTCTTCCGGCCAGCAGTGCATCACAGGAATACGGCCCAGATCGACATCCTCGCCCTGCCATACCTGCTCCTGACAAGGCGCGGAACCCAGCACCTTGGTCGGCATGTTCAACACCTGCTTGAACTTCGGCATTTTGTCGAACAGATCGCGGAAGCCTTTCGGCGGCTCCGGCTCTTTGAGGAACGCCAGCAGTTTGCCGACTTCGCGCAGCGCGCCGATGTCTTCCTGCCCCATGCCCATCGCCACGCGATTGGCGGTGCCGAACAGGTTGCACAGCACCGGCATGTCGTACCCTTTCGGTTTTTCAAACAGCAATGCCGGGCCGCCCGCCCGCAAGGTGCGATCGGCAATCTCCGTCATTTCCAGGTAAGGATCGATCGGCTGGCTGATGCGTTTTAGTTCCCCTCTCTTCTCCAGCAACGAGAGGAAATCGCGTAAGTCACGGTATTTCATGCTGATCATTATAACGGCCTGTGGGGAGGGCATTATAAGCCCTCTTCACGGTTGTTGCTGCAATTTTGTTAACGCCGCCCGCTGCAGGGTAGCCCTCAGCCGCAGTTGAACGGCACCAGCGTGGCCAGCGCACGCGTATCCTGATATTCGCGCGTCTCCTCGCCGTGGCGGAACACCTTGAAGCCCTGCCCGTTAGCGCTGAAGTAACGCAGCTCATTGCCTTCAACGTGCAGCAGGCTGCCTTCTCGCAGCGCCACCACCGATTCGCTCGGGTTGATCGCACAGAACTCCGCCAGGCGCTCGTCACGGGTTTCACCCATGTGGCCGCTGATATGCGCGTCGATGTAATGCGGATTGATCTGCACCGGGAACAGCCCCAGCGCCGGCAGCACCACACTGCTGCGCACCGGCATGTCATTGGTGGTGCGAATGCTCGGCGTGGCCACGTTGCAACCGGCGCTCCAGCCGACGTAGGGCACTTCACGCTCGCGCACTGCGCGCTGGATAGGCACGATCAGGCCTTGCTCGTGCAGCATCTGGTTCAGCAACCAGGTATTGCCGCCGCTGACCAAAATGCATTCCGCCTGCGCGATCGCCGCCGCCGGCGAAGCGGCGTGGTGGATACTGGTAACTTCAATGCCCAGCGTTTGCGCCAGTTCCTGCGCACGCTGGTCGTAGTCGTAACGGATCAGGGCGTAAGGGATAAAGACGGCGGATTTGATGCCGCGACGCGCAATCATCGCCAGCAGTTGGCTTTTGGCGTACCCCAGCAACTCGGCTTCGCCAGACAGCTTGCCGTTACTCAACAGAAACAGCTCCATTTCTCTTCCCCTCGGTCAAAAACGATGAATAGCGTCACAGCCGGTAATGCAACGCCTTGCCATACTGTGACGGTAACAAATTTTTAGCCCTCTGTTATACCAGCGCCGTATCGATAAGTGTGTGACCCTTCGCTAATAGCCAAAAATTCATAGAGATAGGTGATATTACACGCTGAAACTTGCATCACTATGTATCCGGAAGAGCTTTTGATATGCTTACCGGCTGGCAGAAAGGCATGTGAAATTATGGAATCCTGGTATCTACTTTATTGCAAACGCGGTCAGCTGTTGCGGGCGCAGGAACATTTGGAACGGCAGCAGGTAAACTGCCTCAGCCCGATCATCACGCTAGAAAAGATCGTACGCGGCAAGCGCATCGCGGTCAGCGAACCCCTGTTTCCCAACTATCTGTTTGTGGAGTTCGACCCGGAGCGCATTCACACCACCACCATCAGCGCCACCCGCGGCGTCAGCCACTTCGTGCGCTTCGGCGCGTTGCCGAGCGTCATACCGAGCAAGGTGATCGATGAGCTGCGCACGCACGCCAGCGAAACCTATGTCGATCCGGAAACCCCACAGCCGGGGGATACCGTCCTGATCGTCGACGGCGTGTTCGAAGGGCTGCAGGCAATCTACACCGAGCCGGACGGCGAGGCACGTTCCATGTTGTTGCTGAACCTGATCAACAAACAGGTCAGTCAAAGCATCGACAACCGACAGTTCCAGAAGATGTAATGCAAAAGGCGCCCTCAGGCGCCTTTTTGTTGACTCACTTTGCGCTTAACGACGCATCGCGTCGTCGTGCAGCCACTGGGCGACACGCTTGGCGAAGTAGGTCAGCACGCCGTCGGCGCCGGCGCGTTTGAAGCACATCAACGACTCCATTACCGCAGGCTGCTCCTGCAGCCAGCCGTTCTGAATCGCCGCCATATGCATGGCGTACTCGCCGGACACCTGATAAGCGAAGGTTGGCACGCCGAAGGTATCCTTCACGCGGCGCACGACGTCCAGGTACGGCATGCCCGGTTTCACCATCACCATGTCCGCGCCTTCCTGCAGATCCTGTGCAATCTCCTGCAGCGCTTCATCACTGTTGGCCGGATCCATCTGATAGGTCTTCTTGTTGCCGCCCTTCAGATTGCCGCTGGAGCCCAGCGCATCGCGGAACGGGCCGTAGTAACAGGAAGCATATTTGGCGGAATAGGCCATGATCTGGGTATTCACCAGGCCCTGCAATTCCAGACGATCGCGGATCGCCCCGATGCGGCCGTCCATCATGTCGCTCGGCGCCACGATTTCCGCCCCCGCTTCGGCATGGGACAGCGCCTGACGCACCAGAATGTCTTTGGTCACGTCGTTAATCACATAACCCTGTTCATCGATCACCCCGTCCTGCCCATGGGTGGTGTAGGGATCGAGCGCTACGTCAGTCAGAATGCCCAGCTCAGGCACCGCGTCTTTCAGCGCACGCACCGTGCGCTGTACCAGACCTTCCGGGTTATAGGCCTCTTCCGCATGCAGCGATTTCAAGCTCGGTTCGATCACCGGGAACAGGGAGATCACCGGCACGCCGAGTTTGGCGATGGTTTCCGCTTCCTTGACCAGCAGATCGATCGTCATGCGCGATACGCCCGGCATCGAGGCAACTTCTTCCTGACGGTTGCTGCCTTCCATGACAAACACCGGATAAATCAGGTCGTTTACCGTCAGTTGGTTCTCGGCGACCAAGCGGCGGCTGAAGTCATGACGGCGCACGCGGCGCATACGGCGACCAGGGAAGGTGCCCGGAAATGCATAGCTCATAGTTTTCTCCTAGCTCAAACCAGCCGGAATAGCCGGCGGGCGTTCTCATCGGTTTTTTGCCCCAGCCATTGCGGCTCTTCCTGTCGCCAGACGGCGACCTGATGCACGATGTGGGGCAGGAAACAGGGTTCGTTGCGGCGAGATGCGGGTTTAGGCTGTAAATCGCGGGGCAACAGATAAGGGGCGTCAGTTTCCAACAGCAGACGCTCGGCCGGGATCTGCGGCAACAGGGCACGCAACTCCAGGCCGCGCCGTTCGTCGCAGACCCAACCGGTAATCCCGATCGACAGGCCCAACGACAAACAGCTTGCTAATTCTTCGGCGGTGCCGGTGAAGCAATGCACCACGGCCGCGGGCAGTTTATCCAACCACGGCGTCAGTAGCTCGGCAAAACGTGCGTGTGCGTCGCGGCAATGGAGAAACACCGGCAGCGCCAACTCCACCGCCAGCGCCAGCTGCGCGGTAAACGCTGCTTCTTGCTGCGCGGGCGTCGAGAAATTGCGGTTGAAATCCAGGCCGCACTCACCGATCGCCACCACTTCAGGGCGCACGGCCAACGCATAAATCTGCTCGGCGGTTTGCTCATCCCAACCGCTGGCGTAGTGCGGATGCACGCCGGCAGTAGACCAGCAGTAGCCCGCATGTTGCTGCGCCAGCTCGGCGGCATCGCGGCTTTCCGCCAGGTCGGTGCCGGTAATTAACATCCCCGTCACGCCCGCGGCGCGGGCGCGTTCCACCACCGCCTGGCGGTCTTTGGCGAATTGGCTGCTGGTGAGATTAACGCCGATATCAAACATGGTTTTTTCCAAAGCAAAAGCCGCCCAATGGGCGGCTTAGCAATAATGTGGATCAAGGTGCTGGGGGTTCGTCACCCTCGTCTTCTTCTTCCGCTTGCGGACGACGTTTGCCGGTATAGAAGCGAGCGAAGAACACCCCCACTTCAAACAGCAGATACATCGGTATTGCCAACAGGGTTTGCGAGAACACGTCCGGCGGCGTCAACAGCATGCCGACCACAAACGCGCCGACCAACACATACGGCCGTTTCTTCTTCAGATCCTCCGGCGAGGTGACGCCACTCCAGCACAGCAGAATGATGGCGACCGGCACTTCGAAAGCGACGCCGAACGCCATAAACAGCGCCATGACGAAATCGAGGTAGTTTTTAATGTCGGTCGCAATGGTCACTCCCATCGGCGCGGTCTTGGCAAAGAAGCCGAAGGCCAGCGGGAACACGATGAAGTAGGCGAAAGCCATGCCGAGGTAGAACAGCAGGCTGCTGGACACCAGCAGCGGCATCATCAGGCGGCGTTCATGCTTGTACAGCGCCGGCGCGATGAATGCCCACACCTGATACAGGATCATCGGCGCGGAGACGAACACCGAGACGATCATGGTCAACTTGATCGGCGTAAAGAACGGTGACGCCACGTCGGTGGCAATCATGCTCGCCCCGGCCGGCAGCTGCTTGAGCAGCGGCGCAGAGACCAGCTGGTAGATGTCGTTGGCGAAAAACACCAGCACCACGAACACCGCCAGCACGCAAATAATCGAGTTCAACAGCCGCTTGCGCAGCTCTATCAGATGACTGATAAGGGGTTGGGTATCTTCAACAGCCATGTATTAACGATCGCCACTAGGTTGGTGAGACGCTGGGGTTTTATCCGCAACTGATTCGACAGGTACCGGTACGGTTTCAACCGGCGCTTTAGCCGGTTGCACCGCCTCAGGCGCAACCGGGGACGCGGCCACGGCGGCCTCAGGTTCCGCCGCCGGTTTCGGCACGGCGGCAGGCGCACTGGCACTGGTCGCCGCTTCCGCCGGCGTCACGCCGTCGTGCAGGGCTTCCGGATCGGGGGCCTGCGGGTTATGAATGGTGTTCGCCAGCTCTTCTTTCTCGCCCCGGTAGGTGCGTTTCAATGATTCCGCCGCGTCTTTCAACTCATCCATCGATGCCTTCAATTCCGGCGTCAGGTTCTGCAGGCCGGCCTGTTCGGCTTTTTTCAGGCTGTCCTGCAGCTCCTGCAGCTTCAGCTCTTGAGACAGTTCATGCTGCACCGAGGCCGCCAGCGAGCGCAATGCGCGGATCCAGCCCGATACCGTTCTGACCGCGACCGGCAACCGTTCCGGCCCCAGAACAACCAGGCCGATCACCAGCACCAGCAGCAGCTCACTAAACCCAATGTCAAACACGGTTTATACCTGCTCTTTGTTCTTCGACTCTTCCGGTTTCACTTCCGGCTGCTTATCGGTAATAGGCTTGGCCGAGAAGTCGGCATCATCCAGGCTGGTTTTCTCAGCCGTGTTGGGTGTAGACGGCGTATCATCGCCGATAGCCTTTTTGAAGCCCTTGATCGAGGCGCCGAGATCGGAGCCCAGCGTGCGCAGTTTTTTGGTACCGAACAGCAGCACCACGATCACTGCGATGATCAACAATTGCGTAATACTAATACCGCCCATTTTAATTACCTCTAATTTTAAAGGGTCTTTTAAAGTCAGCCCGCATTATAGGGCCGACTTTACCAGAGTAACGAATTAAATCAGGTGGTTCGCTTCCAGCCAATCACCCAGCATACGATGCCGGCGGCCATCATCCAGGCGGGAAACACCTCGATTTGCCCCAGCAGCAACAGCGTGCCGCTTACCAACAGTGTAGCGCCAACGCCGAACAAATAACGTGATTGCCCCTGACGAACCCGCTGAGCCTGCATCTGGTTGGTCAGCTTATCAACGCTTTGTTGCAACAGTTTATGCTGCTGCAGGCTGTCGTAAAACAGCTCGGGCAGTTCGGGCAGCTTCTCCGCCCAAAACGGCGCTTTTTCTTTCAGCGCGCGCACCACCGCAGGAATCCCGACCTGATCGCGCAACCAGCTCTCGAGGAACGGCTTGGCTGTGGTCCACAGATCCAGCTGCGGGTAGAGCTGGCGCCCCAGCCCTTCAACATACAGCAAGGTCTTCTGCAATAACACCAGCTGCGGCTGCACTTCCATATTGAAGCGGCGCGCGGTGTTGAACAGGTTCAGCAGCACGTTGCCGAAGGAAATCTCCGCCAGCGGCTTCTCGAAAATCGGCTCGCACACGGTGCGGATGGCGAATTCGAAGTCTTCCACATTGGTGTCGCGCGGCACCCAACCGGAGTCGACGTGCAGTTCCGCCACCTTGCGATAATCGCGGTTGAAGAAGGCGATGAAGTTTTCCGCCAGGTAGCGTTTATCATCTTTGTTCAGCGAGCCGACGATGCCGCAATCGATGCCGATATAGCAAGGATCTTCCGGATGTTCGTAGCTGACGAAAATATTACCGGGATGCATGTCCGCATGGAAGAAGCTGTCGCGGAATACCTGGGTAAAGAACACCTGAACGCCACGTTCAGCCAACAGTTTCATGTTGGTGCCCTGCTGCTCCAGCGTGGCGATGTCCGAGACCGGAATACCGTAGATGCGCTCCATCACCAATACGCTTTCACGACAGTAGTCGGAATAAACTTCCGGTACGTACAGCATCGGGCTACCGTCGAAATTGCGGCGCAACTGAATGGCGTTAGCCGCTTCGCGCAGCAGGTTCAGTTCGTCCAGCAGAGTTTTCTCGTACTCACGCACCACTTCGCGCGGGCGCAGACGGCGGCCGTCCGGCAACAACTTCGGCACCCAGCCTGCCAACCGGTACATCAGGCGCACGTCGGCCTTGATGATCGGCCCGATATCCGGACGGATCACCTTCAGCACCACTTCCTGGCCGGTGGTCTTCAACCGCGCGGTATGCACCTGCGCGATCGAGGCAGAGGCCAGCGGCTGCTGCTCGAAATCGTCGAACCAGGTTTCCAGTGGGCCGCCCATCGCCAGCTCGATATGTTTACGCGCCAGCGCACCGTCGAAAGGCGCGACCCGATCCTGCAACAGCGTCAGCTGATCGGCAATCTGCGGCGGAAACAGATCGCGGCGGGTCGACATCATCTGGCCAAACTTGATCCAGACCGGTCCCAGCTCCTGCAGCGCCAACCGCAGGCGTTCACCCAGCGGCTTGTCCTTGTGCCGATTCGGCATCCAGAACAGCAGCCGGCGGCCGAAGCGCAGCGGCAGCGTCAAACGCATTTTAGGGATCAGTTCGTCCAGCCCATAGCTGAGAAATACGCGGACGATAAAATACAAACGGCGCAGTTCGCCTGGGGTCATCGCTTGCCCTCCAACTTGTCCATGCGGGCAGACAGCGCTTCCGCGCTGCGGGCGAGAGCATCAACTTCTTCGTTGAACCACACCACTTCCAGCGGCCCCGGCGCCAGGCGCCACTCTTCCGTCAACGCCTCCGCCATGTCCTGCTGCCGGCGCATAAAGCCGGCTTTCAGCAACGAAGCGCCTTTTCCCAGCGCCTGCGTAATACCCTGAGCGGCGATATCGCCGATGTAGGGCGCCAGCCACTCCGCCGGATCCCACTCAGCCAGATCGAGCAGACCAACCAGCTGTTGCACCACCTGAATATCGCCTTCCACCGTCAATTCGCCGCTGCGCATCAGCACCGGCAACTGCTGGCGATCGCGCAGCCTCAGTAAGGCGGGAATGCGGCTGCGCACGGTGCAATCGGCGCTGTCTTCAGACTGCCCCAGCACGTCCACGCGCAATTCGCTGAACACCAGCACCAGCGGTGAGGCCAGCTCTTCCAGTTCGATGCGCAGCACCTTGCCCGCCAAGCGCTGGCGAGCGGCTTTCATACTGCGATCGCGAAACAGCAGATTATTCAGCGAGGTTTCCAGCGCACCGGTCAGCAGAGGGGTAAACAGCATCGGCATCTCCCTCTCAGAACTTGAAGCCGCGATGCAGGGCGACAATCCCACCGGTCAGATTGAAATAGGTGACGTTTTCAAAACCGGCGTTGCCCATCATGCCCTTCAGGGTTTCCTGATCGGGGTGCATGCGGATCGACTCCGCCAGATAGCGGTAGCTGTCTGGATCTTTCACCACCAGCTCGCCGATCTTCGGCAACACGTGGAAGGAGTAGGCATCGTAAGCCTTGCTCAGCGGCGCCAGCAGCGGCTTGGAGAATTCCAGCACCAACAGGCGGCCGCCCGGCTTCAGCACGCGGAACATCGAGCGCAGCGCTTTGTCTTTATCGGTGACGTTGCGCAGGCCAAAGGAAATGGTGATGCAATCGAAGTAGTTGTCCGGGAACGGCAGCGCTTCGGCGTTGGCCTGCACGTAATTGATGTTGCCGACGATACCGCGATCGCGCAGCTTCTCGCGCCCCATCTTCAGCATCGAATCGTTGATGTCCGCCAGTACCACCTGCCCCTGTTCACCGACCATGCGGGAGAACTTGGCGGCCAGGTCGCCGGTACCGCCGGCCAGATCCAGCACGCGCTGCCCACGGCGCACGCCGCTGCAGTCAATGGTGAAACGCTTCCAGATACGGTGGATGCCGAACGACATCAGGTCGTTCATCACGTCATACTTTGCCGCTACCGAATGAAAAACGTCCGCCACCATGGCTTGTTTTTCGTCTCTCGCGACGGTGCGAAAACCGAAGTCGGTGGTTTCCTGCGGTTGATCTGCCATTGTCCTGCCTGCTATTCAGTCAATTTTGTGTGGATGAGTGTACCAGAAGCCCGGGGAATACCCCACCTCGCCACGGCCTCAACCGTGCGAAACGAAGCCCGGTTCCCCGGCGGTATCGTCATCATCTTTCGTCTGCGGCAGCGCGGCGACATCATCGTCGTTCGCCTCTTCCGCTTCATCGTGTTGCGCGCCGGCTTGCTGCGCCAGCAGCGGGTTGATTGGCCGTTTGACCTCAACCCCCAACGCGCGGAAACCTTCAATTTGGCCGATAAGATTACCACGGCCTTCGCTCAGTTTGTTCATCGCCTGACGATAACTGCCCTGCGCCTTATCCAGGCTCTGCCCCAGTGCGGACATATCGTCCACGAACAGCCGCATCTTGTCATACAGTTTCGCCGCGCGATCGGCGATGCGCTGGGCGTTCTGGCTTTGATGCTCATAGCGCCACAGGTTGGTGATGGTGCGCAGCGCCACCAGCAACGTGGTCGGGCTGACCAGCATGATGTTGTGCTTGAGCGCTTCGCTGATCAGCTCCGGTTCGCGATCGATAGCCAGCAGGAAGGCGGGCTCGACCGGAATGAACATCAGCACATAGTCCAGCGAACGCAGCCCCGGCAGCTGCTGATAGTCCTTGCGGCCCAGCATGCGGATATGGCCGCGCAGCGAGGCGATATGTTCGCTCAGCGCCGCCTCGCGCTCCACCTCGTCTTCGCCGTTGAAATAGCGCTCGTAGGCGATCAGCGACATCTTGGCGTCGATCACCACATCCTTGCCCTGCGGCAGACGCACGATGACATCGGGCTGCATGCGGCTCTGGTGATCCACCCGCACGTTGACCTGCGTTTCATACTCGTGCCCTTCGCGCAGGCCGGAGGCCTCCAGCACCCGGCTCAGCACCACCTCTCCCCAATTGCCCTGCGTCTTGTTGTCGCCTTTGAGCGCCTTGGTGAGGTTGATGGCCTCGCGTGCCATCTGCGCGTTCAACTGCTGCAGATTGCGTATCTCGTGCGTCAGCGTGTGGCGCTCCCGCGCTTCCTGACCAAAGCTGTCCTGCACCTGACGGCGGAAACCGTCCAGCTGTTCGCGCAGCGGCAGCAGCAAACGATCCAAACTTTGCTTATTTTGCTCGTCCACCTTGCGGCCGCTGTGTTCAAAAATGCGGTTGGCGAGATTTTCAAACTGGGTGGTGAGGCGTTGTTCGCTGTTGATAAGCAGGCGCTGCTTCTCCTCCGCCGCCATGCGCGTCTCTTCCAGACGGATGGTGACTTCGCGCAGCTCAGCCTCTTGTGCGCTGTTGACCTCGCGCTGAGCGCGCAGCTCCTGATTGAGCAGTTCGCACTCGTTGCGCCAGTGGTTGAGCTGTTGCAGCTTTTCATGCCCGGCCGCCAGCTGGCTGTGCAGGTTGCGCAGCTCCAGCTCGCTCTGCCGCAGCTGCTGCTCGTGGCGCTGCAGAGCCTCCTGCCGCGCCGCCGTTTCCTGCTGCGCCTGCTGCAACGCTTGCTCCAGCAACCGCAGCTCGGTTTCATGCTGCGCATTCGTCTGTTGCACCCGCAGACTGGCGATCAACCACCCCAACAGCATGCCGATCGTTACGCCGCCAATCCCATAAATCAGACTGGTATCCACCCTGCCTCCTGTTGCACCTTGCCGTTCCGGCGTTTCGCACGCCCATTGCCCGTCACGTTAAGGGGAGCCTGTATGGATGTCCAGCCTGATTTTACCCGCCGCGCACAATATTGCGCGGCGCTGCGCAATTTAGCGAGAAATCAGCCCAGCCACTGGCTGAGCCACTTGATGCCGAATGCCCCCGGCGCCAGAATGCCGAACGCCCAGATCATCGCCGACGTGACGTTGGCTAACTGGAAATAACGCTGCGGCATGCCGCAAATGCCGCCCACCAGCGGCACCACGGCGCGCAGCGGGCCGAAGAAGCGGCCGATGAAAATACCGAGCACGCCCCAGCGTTCAAAGAACGCGTGGCCGCGCGTCAGCAGCTGCGGATTGCGCGACAGCGGCCACATGTGCGCCACGCGGTCCTGATAGTGATAGCCGATCCAGTAAGAGAGCCAGTCGCCGAAAAACGCCCCGACGGCGGCAGCGGCCCAAATCGGCCAAAAGGCGATGCCACTTTCGCCGATCAACGCACCCAGCGCCAGCAGGATCACCGTGGCCGGCAGCAGCAGCGACAAAAACGCCAGCGACTCGCCGAACGCCAGGAAGAAGATGATGGGAATGGCCCAGCCTTCGTGCTGACGCACGACGTCGCTGACCCAGTTGATAACGTCATTGAGGCTCAATGCGGGGCTCCTGATACGCGATAATTCGCCGCCTAGGATAGGCCGGGGCGAGTTAAACCCCGGCTAAACGCGCGGCGATTTACTCGAGGTAGAACGCCTGCAGCGCTTCGCGCTGGGCTGTGCCCAGGCCGTATTCTGCTTCCAGCCAGCGGTCGGTGGAACCGTATTGCTGACGGATGCAGCCCAACGCCGTCATCAGGAACTCCTCGCGCGCGCTGAGCACGTAGGCGAATTGCTTCAGCGCCGCCGCATTCAGCTTGATGGACAGCTGATCCAGCATCTGCTCGCGGAAAGTGGCCAGCGTGGTTTCGGTCAGCAGATAGTCTTCCAGCACCGTCGCTTCGTCGGCCCCCAGCGCGAACAGCACCAGTGCCGAACCGACCCCGGTGCGATCCTTGCCGACCGCACAGTGCTGCACGATGGCGCCGCCGCCAGGATTACTCAACAACTGCGCCAGCCGCTGATAGGCCGCATTGCCGAACGGCAGGCGGCGATACAGCTCCAGCATGAACGCGCGGGCGTCGAAGGCGGCCAGCGTCTCGTTGGTGAGCTTCTCCAGGTTGGCGTTGACTTCGCTGCTCAGCGGGTTGGCCGGCACATGGTGATAATCGGCGCCATTCCACAAAATATCCGGCTTGGCCTGCACCTCGTCGGCATCGCGGTAGTCCAGCACCGAGCGCACCGGCACGCCGGCGAGAAAGGCGCAGTCGTTTTCCGTCAGCCGCTCGAGGGAGCCGGAGCGGAACAGCAGGCCGCGCTTGATTCGGCGCCCGTCGGCCACGCCGTTGCCGCCGAAGTCGCGGAAATTGATGCCGCCGTCGAGCGGCGCGAGCGAAGGATGAAGCAGGATCTGGGCGGTCATAAACGTCCTCGTTGTTTTTGTTATGACAACGCGCGGCAGCCATCGGCGCAGCGCTGAGGAGTATCACCGTAACAGATTCGCCGCGAATGGAAAAACGGGCCGCGTCGGCGGCCCGTCGGGAGAAGGCAATTACAACAGGCGGCGGGCGGCGTCTACCACGATCTGCACCGCTTTGCTTTCGGTGTTTTTCATGGTTTCGGCGTTCGGGATCTCTTGCTGGGTGCGGTTGACGATCACCCCGGCCACCATGCCGGCACGCAGGCCCTGGCTGGCGCACATGGTCAGCAGCGTGGCAGATTCCATTTCATAGTTCATCACGCCCATCGCCTGCCACTCTTCCATCGAGCCTTTGAAACGGCTAACGACGCGGCCAGAGTAAGTGTCATAACGTTCCTGGCCCGGATAGAAGGTATCGGAAGAGGCAGTGACGCCGATGTGCGTGGTGGCACCGCTGGCCTTGGCCGCTTCCACCAGCGCGGTGGTGCAGGCGAAGTCCGCGACCGCCGGGAACTCCATCGGCGCAAAGTGCAGGCTGGCGCCGTCGAGGCGTACCGCCGCCGTGGTGACCAGCACGTCGCCGACGTTGATGTTCGCCTGAATGGCGCCGGTGGTGCCGATGCGCAGGAAGGTGCGAATGCCCAGCTGCGCCAGCTCTTCCACCGCAATAGAGGTAGACGGGCCGCCGATACCGGTAGAGCAGACGATCACCGCCTTGCCGTCCAGCTCCGCGCGCCAGGTAGTGAATTCACGATGGGAGGCCAGATGCACCGGATTTTCCATCAGCTTGGCAATCTTCTCTACGCGCTGCGGATCGCCCGGCACGATGGCAAGCTGGGCCCCTTGTAAATCGTTCTTGGTGAGGCCGAGATGAAAAACGTCAGACTGAGACATACGAGACTCCTCATGGATCATGTTTATTGGGAGGAACAAAAAAGCACTCTACTGAAAATCGCCGCTTAATTTCGTGACGATAGTCACTATGAAAAGAGAAACAAATTACATGCTACATATTTTTTGTGATTTTTATCACAAAAAACACAATGACATATCCAGAACGCACCGCTCCACCTCAGTCTAGCCGACAAATCTTGCCGCCCTCTGCCCGTTGATTGCCGGCTGAAACTATTTAGCTGAGCGATTCGAAATAACCCCATCTTATCGGTTGCTTAGGGACAAAAAAGCCCTCTAACGCACCTTATGGCACTTACGCGGGCCAAAACGCGTAATAACATGATAAAAAGCGCTTAAAAATGCCGCAAAGCCAGATAATTAGCCGTTTTTTATCGACTTGTCTGAAAGTGCTCCACGCAGCGCCAATAATGGGTAATCTTTCCTATAGTTAATCTCAGCGCTTTTTTCTATTGCACGGAGACCGCAATGAAAACCGAACATGTGATGACATTAGAACAGGCTCAGGGTGGATTCGCCCCAGCCGCCGCGCCGTTGGCCACCTCCGCGATTATCACCGACGAACAGGGCATCCACGCCGGGCAAACGACCATCCCTTCTCAGGGCGACGCGCTACCGGCCTACGTCGCCAAGCCCGCCGACCATAGCGGCCCCTTCCCCATCGTCCTGGTGGTGCAAGAAATCTTCGGCGTTCATGAACATATTCAGGATCTGTGCCGTCGCCTGGCCAAGCAGGGCTATCTGGCGATCGCGCCCGAGCTCTATTTCCGCCAGGGCGACGCCAACGACTACACCGATATCGGCGAGCTGTTCCAGCAGTTGGTCACCAAGGTGCCGGATCGTCAGGTGCTGTCGGATCTGGATCACGCCGCGCACTGGGCTATCCGCCATGGCGGCGACGCCGGCAAGCTGGCGATCACCGGTTTCTGCTGGGGCGGCCGCATCACCTGGCTGTACGCGGCGCACAATCCGCAGTTGAAGGCGGCGGTCGCCTGGTACGGCAAACTGGTCGGCGAGAAAACGCTGAATTCACCGAAGCAGCCGGTCGACGTCGCCACCCACCTGTCGGCGCCGGTGCTGGGGCTGTATGGCGGGCAGGACAGCAGCATCCCGCTGGAGACGGTGGAAACCATGCGTCAGGCGATCCGCGCCGCCAACGCCGAGGCCGAAATCGTGGTGTATCCCGAGGTCGGGCATGCGTTCAACGCCGACTATCGTCCCAGCTACAACGCCGAAGCGGCGCAAGACGGCTGGCAGCGCATGCTGGCGTGGTTCGCCCAGCACGGCGTCAAATAATTTCCCTCGCATAAAAAAGGGCGCCGAAGCGCCCAATCATCACACCAGTAAATCTATAAGCGGCGGTTCATCCGCCGCACAGCATCATGCTTGCTCACGCAGGCGCTGTGCCGCCAATACCATGTTGGCCAGCGACTGCCGGGTTTCCGGCCAGCCACGGGTTTTCAGGCCGCAATCCGGGTTAACCCACAGGCGTTCCGCCGGGATGTTCTGCGCCGCTTTACGCAGCAGCGCCTCAATCCATTCCACACTCGGCACGTTCGGCGAGTGGATATCGTAGACGCCCGGCCCGATTTCGTTCGGGTATTCGAACTCTTTGAAGGCTTCCAGCAGATCCATATCGGAACGCGAGGTCTCGATGGTGATTACATCCGCGTCCAGCGCGGCGATGGAGTCCATGATGTCATTGAATTCGCAATAACACATGTGGGTGTGGATCTGGGTGTCATCCCGCGCCACGGCGGCGTTCAGTTTGAAGGCATCCACCGCCCAGTTCAGGTAGGCGGCCCAGTCGGATTGGCGCAGCGGCAGCCCCTCACGAAGTGCGGGTTCGTCGATCTGGATGATGCCGATGCCGGCTTTTTCCAGATCTTCCACCTCGTCGCGCAGCGCCAGCGCAATCTGCTTGGCAATCACTTCGCGGGTCACATCTTCACGCGGGAACGACCAGCACAGGATGGTCACCGGCCCGGTCAGCATGCCTTTCACCGGCTTGTCGGTCAGCGACTGGGCGAATTTGGCCCATTCGACGGTGATGGCTTCCGGGCGGCTGACATCGCCGATGATGACCGGCGGCTTCACACAGCGGGAACCGTAGCTCTGCACCCAGCCGTTCTGGGTAAACACGAAGCCGTCCAGGTTCTCGCCGAAATATTCCACCATGTCGTTGCGCTCGGCTTCACCGTGCACCAGCACGTCAAGCCCGAGGCGTTCCTGCTCGACGATCGCCTGTTTGATGTGCTCACCGATGCTGGTGCGGTAGTTGTTACCGTCCAAACGGCCCTGTTTGAAGTCCAGACGCAGGCCGCGGATCTCGGTGGTCTGCGGGAACGAACCGATGGTGGTGGTCGGCCAGGCCGGCAGGTTGAAACGCTTGCGCTGCGCCCTGGCGCGCTCGGCGTAAGCGCTGTGGCGTTCACTGTCCTGCGCGGTGATCGCGGCCAGGCGACGCTCAACCTGTGGGTTGTGCACGCGGCTCGACTGACGGCGAGCGCGGATAGGCGCGCTGTAGGCGTCCAGTTCGGCTTGCTTGGCCGCGTCAGGCGCGTTCAGCGCCGAGCTCAACAGCGCCAGCTCGGCGCATTTTTGCAGCGCGAAGGCGAACCAGCTTTTCACTTCTTCGTCCAGACGGCTTTCCACGCTCAGATCGATCGGACTGTGCAGCAGTGAACAGGAGGTGCCGATCCACAGTGGGCGAGTTCCCACCAGCGGCTGAAGACGTTCGAACCAGCGGCTCAGATCGGCGCGCCAGACGTTGCGGCCGTTGATCACCCCCAGCGACAGCAGCCAGTCGTTCGGCAATGCGGCGCTCAGCGCGGCGATATCGTCATGACCGGCGACCAGATCGACGTGCAGCCCCTGTACCGGCAGCGTGCGGACGGTATCGAGGTTGTGACCGACGCTGTCGAAATACGTGGTCAGCAGCAGCTTCACCTGCCCCTGCAGCGCATCGTAAGCCGGTTTGAACGCGTCCAGCCAGGCTTGCGGCAGCTCCAGCACCAGCGCGGGCTCGTCAATTTGCACCCACTCGACGCCGCGTTTCGCCAGCTCGGCCAGCACCTGTTGGTAAACCGGCAGGATATCTTTCAGCAGCGACAGGCGGTCGAACGGCTCGCCCTTCACCTTACCCAGCCACAGATAGGTCACCGGGCCCAGCAGCACCGGCTTGATGCGATGGCCGAGCGCCAGCGCTTCATCCACTTCGTCCAGCAGCTGAGTCCAACCCAGCTTGAACTGCTGGCCTTGCTGGAATTCGGGCACCATGTAGTGGTAGTTGGTGTTGAACCATTTGGTCATTTCCGCCGCGGCCGCCGGCTCGCCGGTCGGTGCGCGGCCACGGCCGATGCGAAACAGCGTGTCCAGATCGATAGAGCCATCCGCATTCTGATGGCGCGCCGGCACGTTGCCCAGCAGCAGGCTGGTGGTCAACACATGATCGTACCAGGCGAAATCGCCGACCGGCACCAAATCCACCCCGGCCTGCTGTTGCTGCTGCCAATGACGAGCGCGCAGCTCGCGGCCAACTGCCAACAGCTCTTCCTGCGTTGAGTTGCCAGCCCAGTAGCTTTCCTGAGCTTTTTTCAGCTCACGTCGCAGCCCAACGCGAGGAAAACCCAGTGTGTGATTCAAAATTGCCATCGTCATATTCCCCATTTAGCCGTCCAGATGTTTACACATCCATAATCAGCAGGTACTGTATTAACCACAAGCGCAATTTATTCACTGTCAATGTGAAGGACTCTCATGATCGAACTGAAACATTTACGGACGCTGCAGGCCCTGCGCAACAGCGGTTCGCTGGCAGGGGCGGCGGCCCAACTTCATCAGACGCAGTCTGCCCTGTCGCACCAGTTCAGCGATCTTGAGCAACGTCTGGGCTTCAAGCTGTTCGTGCGCAAGAGTCAACCGCTGCGCTTCACCGCCCAGGGCGAGATCCTGCTGCAGCTGGCGGAACAGGTTCTGCCGCAGATCCAGCAGGCGCTGCAGGCCTGCCACGAGCCGCACCAGACCACGCTGCGCATCGCCATCGAATGCCACAGCTGCATTCAGTGGCTGACGCCGGCGCTGGACAACTTCCGCCGGCGTTTCCCGCAGGTGGTGATGGACTTCACCTCCGGTGTCACTTTCGATCCGCAGCCGGCCTTGCAACAGGGCGAGCTGGATCTGGTGATGACGTCGGATATTCTGCCGCGCAGCGGCCTGCACTATTCGCCGATGTTCGATTTCGAGGTGCGCCTGGTGCTGGCGCCAGATCATCCGCTGGCCGGCAAAACGCACATTGAGCCGGAAGATCTGAGCGATGAAACGCTGTTGATTTACCCGGTGCAACGCCAGCGGCTGGATATCTGGCGGCATTTCCTGCAGCCGGCGGGCGTTAGCCCGGCGTTGAAGAACGTCGATAACACGCTGCTGCTGATCCAGATGGTATCGGCGCGAATGGGGATTGCAGCGCTGCCGCACTGGGTGGTGGAGAGTTTCGAACAGCAGGGGCTGGTGGTGACCAAAACCCTGGGTGACGGCCTGTGGAGCCGCCTGTACGCCGCCGTGCGCGACGGTGAACAGCGCCAGGCAGTGACCGAAGCCTTTATCCGCTCGGCCCGCCAGCACGCCTGCGATCATCTGCCGTTTGTGCGCGACGCCGCACGCCCTGGCGCGACCGGCGCCAAAGCGTTGGCGGCCGGCGTATAAACTTTCGGGCCCCCCGGGCCGGGGTGGCCCGCCCGCTTAGCCGAGCTGTTTCGGCGCCACCCAGCGGCGATGCACCCACAGCGAAGCGACGATCACCGCCCCGCCGATGATAAAGCTCGGCCAATGCGGCTGCTGTTGCCAGATGGCCAGGTTGACCAACAACCCGGCCGGCACATGCATATTGTTCATGATACCGAGCGTGCCGGCATCCACCTGCGTCGCGCCGTAGTTCCACATGAAATAGCCCAGCCCCGACGCCACCACACCCAGCCAGATCAGCACGCCCCACTGCAGATTGGTGGTCGGCAGCTGCTGCGGATTGCCCCACAGGAACCAGGCCACCACCGCCACCGTCGCCGCCCCCAGGTAGAACCAGGAAAATGCAGTGTGCTGCGGCAAGGGGTGCACTTCCATCAGGCGCTTATAGCCGACCATGCCGATGGCGAAGCTGATGTTCGCCGCCTGCACCAACAGCAGCCCCCACCAGAAATGTTCGCTCAGCTGGTGATAGCGGATAATTGCCGCGCCCAGCACCGCCAGCAGCGCGCTGAAGACATAGCCCCAACGCAGGCGTCGGCCGCTCAGCAGGTCGTAAATCAGCGTGATGTACAGCGGCGTCAGCACGGTGAACAGCAGGAATTCCGGCACCGTCAGGTACAGATAGGCGCGGAAGCTGAACAGGTACATGATGCCCAGCTGGAAGGCGCCCACCAGCATATACAGCAGGATCACCTTGAGCTTGATATTGCGCCAGCGCAGAAACGGCAGAAACACCAGCGCCGCCAGCCCGATGCGCACCAGCGCCGAGAACCCGCTGTCGACATGGCCCGCCAGATACTCACCGATCAGGCTGAAAGAAAACGCCCACAGAATGGTGGTTATAACCAAAAGCAGCACGATGGGTTCACCCTAAAAAAACCGAAAGGGCGATTGTAACGGAAGATGCGCACCGCGGTGGCGAAAAGGCGGTTTACATATGAACAAAAGATAAACTACCAGCAAAATTTCACCGCTGGGTTAGGCTTAATAAAAAGGCGAGGTAACCATCATGAAAACTTCTCATATCCTGTTCGTCCTGCTGTGGCTGCCCGGCCTGGCTGCGGCGGCCAACGGCGTGACCGATCTGCGTTCACAGCAGCAGTTTCTCAACCAAAACAGCCAGCAGGCCCAGCAACAGCGCCTGTTGAACAATCGGCAAATGGACCAACGCCGCCTGCAGCAACAGCGGCAGTTCGACAATCAGCGGCAACAGCTGATGCAAACCACGCCGAACGGCGGGCAACTCCTGCCTAACGGCAATCAGCCGCGCGATCCGTTCAATCGCACTGCGCCGGCGGTGCCGCAGGCGCCGATGCCGGCTACACCCGCACGCCCATAACGGTGAGGATCAGCGGTGTGGTGATCGCCGCCAGCACGGTGGACATCACCAGGCTGGTGGCGGCCGGGCCGGTGAGCGTATTGAACTGACGCGACATCAGGTAAACGTTCACCCCCACCGCCATCGACCCCAGCAGCACCACGACCCGGGTCTCCATCGGCGGTAGGTCCATTATCCAGGCCAGCAGCCAAATCACTAACGGCTGTACCAGCAATTTCAGCACGCAGATGACACTGCTCAGCCGCCAGCCTTCACTGATTCGGTACTCGGCGAGCCCCATGCCCAGCACCACCAGCGACAGCGGCGCTGCCACCTGGCCGAGCATGCTGACCGGCCGATCGACGAAGGCCGGCAGCGGCAGGCCGGTCAGGCTGAACAGGGTGCCGGACAGAATGCCGACGATCAGCGGGTTGGTCAGCACGCTGCGCGCGGTTTTAACGAAACCGCTCAGCGTCGGCGAGCCGTTGCGCGCCCATTCGATCGATACCGTCACCAGCGTCCACAGGATCAGGCCGTTGAACACCAGCACCAGCGCCACCGACGGGATCGCCGCCTCCCCCAACATCACACCGGCGATCGGCAAACCGAGCATCACGTTATTGGAGAAAATACCGCCCAGCGCAAACACTGAACCGGAAACGCCATCCAATCGGAAGAGGTGCCGGGCGACAAGGCGGCCGAGCACGAACACGATCAGGCAGCTGCCGAAGAACGCGATCAGCAACCGGGCGTCGACCGCCGGGCGCTGCGAGAAGTCGCACATCATGCGAAACAGCATGGCGGGCAAGGCGAGGGAAAACACGAAGCGCGTCAGGCCATCGGTGATGCTGGAAGGCCATTCCCCCCAGCGAATCAGCCCATAACCCAACGCAATCAGGATGAACAGCGGTAAAGACAGCACGATCTGGTGCCACAGTGACAGGATAAAGCCAGGCATCGCATTCCTTCCGGTGGTGCGGCGGCAAGGCTTGTCGTCGCGGGATTCATCGGTGCCGGATTAAAACTCCGAGCCGATCAAATCTATCCGGTCGGTGCAAATGCAGTCAACGCCCCAGTCGAGCAGCAGGCGCGCGCGATCCGGCTGGTTGACGGTATACACCAAAATGCGCAGCCCGGCGTCTTTCAACGCTTTCACCCGCTCGGCGGTCAGCGCTTTGTGGTCGATATGCAGCGAGACGCAGTCCAGGCGTTCGGTCAGCTCGCGCCAGTTGTCGTCCCAGTCCTCGAGCAGCAGGCCACGCGGCAAATCCGGTACGGTGCGCTGCGCCGCCGCCAGCGCTTCTACCGAGAAGGAGGAAAGCAGCGGGTCGGTCTGCCCTTGCCACAGCAGCCGCGCCGCCAGCGCCACCACCCGGCCGGTTTCATCGTCGCTGCCGGTGGTCGGCTTGATCTCGATATTGGCCATCAGGCCGTGTTCCCGGCAGCGTTCCGCCACCTCCGACAACAGCGGCAACCGCTCGCCCTTGAAGGCCGAGCTGTACCAGTTGCCGGCGTCCAGCTGCACCAGTTTGTCCCACGGCAGTTCGCCCGCCACGCCCCAGCCGTTGCTGGTGCGATCCAGCGTATCGTCGTGCAGCAGGAAAATTTGCCCGTCTTGCGCCAGCTTGGCGTCGAACTCGATCATCTTGTGGCCGTGGCGCGCGCCGACGTCGATCGCCGCCAGGGTGTTTTCCGGCGCCAGAGAACCGCCGCCGCGGTGGGCGACGATATGAGGGTAAGGCCAGGGTCTAGTCATCAATCCATCCGTAATCCGCTGTGGGTATCAAAGAAGTGCAGCGCCTGAGCAGGCAGCTGCAAATATAGCGTACTGCCCGCCGCCGGCAAGGTTTCATGCGACAGTCGCGCGATCACCCCGTGGCCGCCCCACTGGCCGTGCGCCAAATTGTCGGCCCCCAGCAGTTCCAGCGTCTGCAACTGCAGCGGCACGCCCTGGCCTTGCGCTACCAGTTGAATATGCTCCGGCCGAATGCCCAACGTCAACTGCCGCCCTGCCCACTGCGGTTTGGCTGCCGGCAACGGCAGCACCATACCGTCCGCCAGCAGCAGCTGGCCGCCGTCGGCACTGAGGGTGCCGGGCAAGAGGTTCATCGCCGGCGATCCGATAAAGCTAGCGACAAACAGCGAAGCCGGCCGCTGATACACTTCGCTCGGGGTACCGATCTGCTCCGCCACGCCCTTGTTCATTACGATGACCCGCTGCGCCAGCGTCATCGCCTCCACCTGATCGTGGGTCACGTACAGGCTGGTGGTTTTCAGACGACGATGCAGCTGTTGCAGCTCCAGGCGCATCTGCACCCGCAGCTTGGCGTCCAGATTGGACAGCGGCTCATCGAACAGGAATACCGCCGGTTCGCGCACGATGGCGCGCCCCATCGCCACGCGCTGGCGCTGGCCGCCGGAAAGCTCGCGCGGTTTGCGTTTGAGCAGCGGCTCCAGCTCCAGGATGCGCGCCGCCTCCTCCACCCGCTGGCGGATATGATCCTTGCCGAAACCGCGGATCTTGAGGCCGTAGGCCATGTTGTCGTACACGCTCATGTGCGGATAGAGCGCGTAGTTCTGGAACACCATCGCGATGCCGCGATCCTTGGGCTCCAGATCGGTCACGCGCCGGGTATCGATATAGATATCGCCGCTGGTGGTGCGTTCCAGTCCGGCCACCATCCGCAGCAGCGTGGATTTGCCGCAGCCGGACGGGCCGACCATCACGATGAATTCGCCGTCCGCCACATCGAGGTCGATCTGTTTGATCACCGGCGTTTTACCGTCGTAAGACTTGGTGACCGCCTGTAGTTTTAATCCTGCCATCGTCGTTATTTCTCGCTATCAACCAGACCGCGCACAAACCAGCGCTGCATCAGAAGCACCACCGCCAGCGGTGGCAATAAAGTCAGAATCATCGCCGCCATCACCTGGTTCCACTGGGTCGGCGCGCCGGAAGTGGAGATCATGCTCTTGATGCCCGCCACCGCGGTGCCCATCGAGACGTCGCTGGTGATCAGGATCGGCCACAGGTATTGGTTCCAGCCGTAGATAAAGGTGATGACGAACAGCGCCGCCAGATTGGTTTTCGACAGCGGCAGCACGATGTCCCAGAAGAAACGCATCGGCCCGGCGCCGTCGATGCGCGCCGCCTCCAGCAGCTCATCCGGCAGCGTCATGAAGAACTGGCGCAGCAGGAAGGTCGCGGTGGCCGAGGCCATCAGCGGCAGCGTCAGGCCGGTGTAGCTGTCCAGCAGGTTGAGGTTGGAGATCACCTCCACCGTCGGGAAAATACGCACCTCCACCGGCAGCATCAGGGTGAGGAAAATCAGCCAGAAGAACAGGCTGCGCAGCGGAAAGCGGAAGTACACGATGGCGTAAGCCGACAGCACCGACACCGCGATCTTGCCGAAGGTGATCGCCAGCGCCATGATCACGCTGTTCAGCAGCAGCAGCGAGAACGGCACCTTGAGGTTGCCCACGCCGCCCTGCCAGATATTGCGGATGTTCTCCCACAGGTGGCCGCCGGGCACCAGCGTCATCGGCACCTGAAACACCTGTTTGTCGTCCAGCGTGGCGGCGACAAAGGCCACGTACAGCGGGAACAGCACCACCAGCACGCCGATAATCAGCATCACATGGCTGAAGATATCCAGCCCGCGTCGATTCTCAATCATTGATAGCGCACCTTACGTTCAACAAAGCGGAACTGGATCACCGTCAGGCCGATCACCAGCAGCATCAGGATCACCGACTGCGCGGCAGAGCTGGAGAGATCCAATCCGGCGAAGCCCTCGCGGTAGATCTTGTAGATCAACGTGGTGGTGGACTGCACCGGCCCGCCGCCGGTGGCGGCGTCGATCACCGGGAAGGTATCGAAGAAGGCGTACACCAGATTGACCACCAGCAGGAAGAAGCTCACCGGCGCGATCAGCGGCAGCACCAGATGGAAGAAACGCCGCACCGGGCCGGCGCCGTCGATGGCCGCCGCCTCCACCAGCGAGCGCGGGATCGACTGCAGCGCCGCGAGGAAAAACAGGAAGTTATAGCTTATCTGCTGCCATACCGAGGCCAGCACCACCAGAAACATCGCCTGGCCGCTGTTTTGCGCATGGTTCCAGTTATAGCCCAGCCCGTTGAGGAAATGGGTGATCAACCCCAGGCCGGGGTTGAACAGAAAGATCCACAGCACCGCCGCCACCGCCGGCGCCACCGCATAGGGCAGGATCATCAGCGTGCGATAGAGGCGGCTGCCGCGCAGCACATAGTCCACCAGCGCGGCAAAGAACAGCGACACCGTCAGCCCGATGCCTGCCACCAGGAAGCTGAAGATCAGCGTGGTGTAGAACGAGTCGAGGTAGTAAGGATCCTGGAACAGCTGCTTAAAGTTATCCAGCCCGACAAACTGGCTGGACAGGCCGAACGGATCGAGGCTCTGCACCGAATACCACAGCGCCTCGCCGGCGGGCCATAAAAAGAAGACGGCGGTAATCAGCAGTTGCGGCAGCACCAACGCATAGGGCAACCAGCTGCAGCCGAAACCGGGACGGGAAGATGACATAGCAGTTAAACCATTAATCGGGTACGGAAGGATCGGCGTGAAGACGCGAGCCCGATCGGACGGGCCCGCGACGCAGGGTTACTTGGTTGATGCTTCGAAACGACGCAGCAATGCGTCACCGCGCTGCACGGCGGCGTCCAACGCCTGCTGAGGCGTTTTCTTACCGGTCCACACGCCTTCCAGCTCCTCATCCACCACGCTGCGGATCTGCGGCATGTTGCCCAGACGCAGGCCCTTGGTGAACGGCAACGGCGGCTTGTTCAGCATCTGGCGAGTGGCGACGTCGGCACCCGGGTTCTTGTCGTAGAAGCCCTGCTGCTTGGTCAGATCGTAAGCCGCGGTGGTGATCGGCAGATAGCCGGTCTTCTGGTGCCATTCGGCGGCGATTTCCGGCTGCGCCAGGTACTGCAGGAACTCGGCCACGCCCTTGTAGGTGGCGGCGTCTTTGCCGTTCATCACCCACAGGCTGGCCCCACCGATGATGGCGTTCTGCGGCGCGTTTTTCGCGTCGGCGTCGTATGGCATCATGCCGACGCCGTAGTTGAATTTGGCGTAGTGCTTGATGTCCGCCAGCGAACCGGAAGAAGCGGTGGTGATGGCGCAGTCGCCGTTATAAAACTTCTCGGTGGATTCGTCTTTGCGGCCGAAATAGGTGAAGTCGCCCTTCTTGTTCATCGCCTCCAGCAGCTCGATGTGCTTGACCTGCAGCGGCTTGTTGAACTCCAGCTTGGCGTTGGTGCCGCCGAACCCGTTGTTTTCGCTGGCGAACGGCACGCCGTGCCAGGCGCTGAAGTTCTCCAGCTGGATCCAGCCCTGCCAGCCGCTGGCGTAGCCGCACTTCATGCCGGCCTCACGCAGCTTGGCGGTATCCGCCGCCAGCTCCTGCCAGGTTTTCGGCGGCTGGTCCGGGTTCAGGCCGGCCTTCTTGAAGGCGTCTTTGTTGTAGTACAGCACCGGCGTGGAGCTGTTGAATGGCTGAGACAGCAGATGGCCGCTCTTGTTGTCGGTGTAATAGCCGGCTACCGTCGGCACGAACACCGACTCGTCGAAGTTGATGCCGGCCTCTTTAAACACTTCGTAGACCGGTTTGATGGCCTTGCTGGCCATCATGGTGGCAGTGCCCACCTCGTAAACCTGCAGGATCGCCGGCGCCTTGCCGGAGCGGTAAGCGGCGATGCCCGCCGCCAGGCTCTGTTCGTAGTTGCCTTTATAAACCGGCACAATCTTGACGTCGCTATGCGACTGGTTGAAGCGATCCGCCAGGGAATCCACTTCCTTACCCAGTTCGCCTTCCATCGAATGCCAGAACGGGATCTCGGTCGCCGCCAGCGCCTGAGTGCTGACCGCCAGGGTCAACGCGACGCACAGCGTGGTTTTGCGAATAGCGTAGGTGAGCATGCCTAACTCCTGAAAAAAGCTGGTGTAAAAGCGCGTGAGCGAAAAGAATCAATTCTTGATGAGGGAGTGCCCCCTATAGCTTTCGAGTTGCAGCAAGGCGGCAACCTGCTGGCACCCTGGAGCTTAGCTAACTAAGTGACAGGGGGGCAGCCGGGCAGCCAACAACGCTGCGGCTCGAAAGATGACGGGGGATAACATGCCATGCGCGGATGACAGAAAAATAACCGTTACATGACAGCCACATGACGGCAAGGTGAAGTGAAGATGGCGGTTTGATGTCGGCGGCGGGCATGGGCTCCGCCGCCGCGAGGATTACAGCGAACGGCGCAGACGCGCCACCGCTTCCTGCATCTGCTGTTCGGTGGCGGTGGCGAACGACAGGCGGAAGGTCGAACGATCCGGGTTGTCGGAGAAGAAGTATTCCCCCGGCACGAACACCACGCCCTGCTGCAGCGTGGTGTTCAGCCATTCGGTGGCGTTGAACGGCTGGCGGAAACGCGCCCACAGGAACATGCCGCCCTTCGGTTTATCGAAGGTGATGTAGTCGCCCAGCTCCTGCTCCACCAAACCGGCCAGGATCTCGCCCTTCTGTTTGTAGGCGGCGCGGATCTTGTCGATCTGCGCCGGCAGGCGGCCCAGGCCGAGGTAGCATTCGACGATGCTCTGCGACAGCGCGCTGGCGTGCAGATCCGCCGCCTGCTTGATGATCGCCACTTTATGCAGCAGGAACGGCGGCAGGATCGCCCAGCCCAACCGCAGGCCCGGCGCCAGGATCTTGGAGAAGGTCGAGGTATAGATAATGTGGTCGGTGTTGCCCAGCACCCGCTGTGACACCTGATGCAGCGTCGGGTGGCGCTCTTCGGTGAAACGCAGCTCGCCGTACGGATCGTCTTCGATGATCAGGAAGTTATGCTCGGCGGCCAGCTTCACCAGCAGTTCGCGGCGCGCGGCGCTCAGGGTGATGCCGCTGGGGTTACCGAAGTTCGGCACCACGTACACACCCTTGATGCGCTGGGTTTTCAGCAGCTCGGCCAGCTCTTCCACCACCATGCCGTCGCTGTCGGACGAGACCGACATGATGTTGGCTTCCGCCAGCTCCAACGTTTGCAGCGCCGCCAGGTAGGTCGGGCGCTCCACCACGAACACGTCGCCGGGGTTGACGATGGCGCGCATCACCAAATCCAATGCCTGCTGCGAGCCGGCGGTGACCATCACCTCTTCTGCGCGCGCGGTGACGCCGCGCTCGGCGCACAGCGCGCAAATGCGCTCACGCAGCAGCGGGCTGCCTTCGGTCAGACCGTATTGGAACGCGCTTTTCGGCTGTTCGGTGATCGCCTGCTGCGTGGCGATGCTCAGCCCTTCGAAATCAAACAGCGCATCAGAGGGGATGCCGCCCGCCAGCGAAATGACGTGTTCCATCTTGCTGTGTTTAAGCAATTCACGGATGGCCGAACTTTTTACGTTAACGATGCGCTGCGCGAGTAACCCTTCTGTCTTCATCTCTTCTTCTCGTACCTGATTATTTTAATTCGTAGGGGGGCGGATTAACCGCCCAGATACGCCGACCTCACTGCTTCGTTGGCTAACAGTGCAGCCCCCGTATCTTCCAACACCACGCGGCCGTTTTCCAGCACATAACCGCGGTCCGCCAATTTCAGCGCCTGATTGGCGTTTTGCTCCACCAGGAAGATGGTCATCCCCTCTTCCCGCAGCTGCTGAATGATGTCGAAAATCTGCTGGATGATGATGGGCGCCAGCCCGAGCGAGGGCTCGTCGAGCAGCAGCAGCTTCGGCTGGCTCATCAGCGCGCGGCCGATGGCCAACATCTGCTGCTCGCCGCCGGACATGGTGCCGGCGCGCTGGCTTCGGCGCTCCAGCAGGCGCGGAAACAGAGCGAACACCCGTTCGATGCGCTGCTGATATTGGTGACGATCGGCGAAGAAGCCGCCCATCGCCAGGTTTTCTTCCACCGTCATACGCGAGAAGACGCGCCGCCCTTCAGGAACGATCGCCACCGCTTCGCGCATGATGCGCGAGGTTTGCCACTGGGTGATGTCCTGCCCCTGGAAGACGATGCTGCCTTCGCTGGCGCGCGGTTCGCCGCACAGGGTGCCGAGCAGCGTGGTTTTACCGGCGCCGTTGGCGCCGATTAACGTCACGATTTCGCCCTGACTAATCGTAAGACTGACCTGATGCAGCGCCTGAATTTTGCCGTAATGGGCGGATACCTGATTAAATGACAACATATTATTCTTCGCCCAAATAAGCCCGGATCACGTCCGGGTTGTTGCGGATCTCCGCCGGTGTGCCCTGCGCCAGCGGCGTACCCTGATTCACCACGTAAATGCGGTCGGAAATGCCCATCACCAGTTTCATGTCGTGCTCGATCAGCAGTACCGAGACCTTATGCCGATCGCGCAGCTCGACGATCAGGTGATCCAGCTCGTCGGTCTCTTTCGGGTTGAGGCCGGCGGCCGGTTCATCCAACATCAGCAGCTCAGGCCGGGTCACCATGCAGCGGGCGATCTCCAGCCGCCGCTGCTGCCCATAGGCCAGGTTGCCCGCCGAACGGTTGGCCATCTCCAGCAGGCCGACGCGCTCCAGCCACTCCGCCGCGCGCGCCAGCGCCTCGGCTTCGGCGCGGCGGAAGGCCGGGGTTTTCAACAGCCCGGCGAACACGCCGCTTTTCAGGTGCTGATGCTGCGCCACCAGCAAGTTCTCGATCACCGTCATTTCACGGAACAGCCGCACGTGCTGGAAGGTGCGTACCACGCCCATACGGGCGATGGCCTGCCCCGCCAACCCTTCCAGATGACGATCGCGCAATTTGATGGTGCCGCCGGTCGGGCGGTAAAAACCGGTCAGACAGTTGAACACCGTGGTCTTACCGGCGCCATTGGGGCCGATCAACGACACGATTTCACCTTCGTTCAGCGTCAATGCCACGTTGTTGACCGCCAGCAGCCCGCCGAAACGCATCGACAGGCCCTCCACCTGCAGTAAAGGTTGAACGTTCATGCCTGTTCCCCCTTGCCCGCGTGAATATCCGCCGCCTGCAGCTTCAACTGCGGCCGCTTCATCGGCAACAGCCCCTGCGGCCGCCAAATCATCATCAGCACCATCAGCGCACCCAGCAGCAACATGCTGTATTCATTCAGATCGCGCATCAGCTCGCGCGACACCACCAGCAGGATCGCCGCCAGAATGACCGCGAACTGCGAGCCCATGCCCCCCAGTACGACGATCGCCAGTACGAAGGCCGATTCGACGAAGGTGAAGGATTCCGGGCTGACAAACCCCTGGCGCGCGGCGAACAGCGTGCCGGCAAATCCGGCGAAAGCGGCGCTGATGGTAAAAGCGGTCAGCTTGATGCGCGTCGGGCTGAGGCCCAGCGAGCGGCAGGCGATCTCGTCTTCACGCAGCGCTTCCCAGGCGCGCCCCAGCGGCATGCGCAGCAGACGGTTGATGACGAACAGCGTCAGCACCACCAGTAGCAGCGCCACCAGGTACAGGAACACGATGCGATCGCTCGGATCGTATTTCAGGCCGAAGAAGTTATGGAAGGTATCCCAACCGCCGTCGCGCACGCTGCGGTTGAACTCCAGGCCGAAGAAGGTCGGTTTCGGGATCTGGCTGATGCCGTTCGGCCCGCCGGTGATCTCGGTATTGTTCAGCAGCAGGATGCGCACGATCTCACCGAAGCCGAGCGTCACGATCGCCAGATAGTCGCCGCGCAGCCGTAGCACCGGGAAACCGAGCAGGAAGCCGAAGGCGGCGGTGACGATGCCCGCCAGCGGCAGGCTCTCCCAGAAGCCGAAGCCGTAATAGTGATTCAACAGCGCGTAGGTGTAGGCGCCGATGGCGTAGAAACCGCCGTAACCGAGCACCAGCAGACCGGACAAGCCCACCACCACGTTGAGGCCGAGGCCCAACATCACATAGATCAGCGTCAAGGTGGCGATATCCACCGTGCCGCGCGACACCAGGAACGGCCAGGCGACCGCCGCGACGATGAGCAGAGCCGCCAGCAGCTTTTGCCGCGGCGTGGTGCCGTCGAAGCTTGGCAGCACGAACGCCGGGCCGGAGACTTTTTTCAGCCCCTGCTGCATCAGCGGGCGCAACAGCTGGAAGAAAAAGACGATGACGCAGCCGATGCCGATCCACATCCAGCGCACTTCCGCCGCGCCGTGCACCACCAGCTTGGTGCCGTCCAGGCTGAGCTGCATGCCCATCAGGAATGACGCCATCACGAACAGCACCGCCGTGGCGATCAGCGCATTAAGCAGATTGAGTTTCATACTTTCTCAACCTCCGGACGCCCAAGGATGCCGGTCGGCATGATCAGCAGCACCACGATCAGCAACGCAAACGACACCACGTCTTTGTATTCGGTGCTGAGGTAGGCGGAGGTCAGCGCTTCCGCCACGCCCAGCACCAGACCGCCGATCATCGCGCCGGGAATGCTGCCGATGCCGCCCAGAACAGCAGCGGTGAAGGCTTTCATACCGGCCATAAAGCCGATGTAAGGGTTGATGACGCCATAAAACTGGCCGAGCAATACCCCTGCCACCGCCGCCATTACCGCACCGATGACGAAGGTCAGCGAGATCACCCGGTCAGTGTTGATGCCCAGCAGGCTGGCCATCTTCAGGTCTTCTGCACAGGCGCGGCAGGCGCGGCCCATGCGCGAATAGCGAATAAACAGCGTCAGCGCCAGCATCGCCAGGAAGGTCACGAGCCAGATGGTCAGCTGCATGGTGCTGATGGTGGCGGCGAAGCCGTTGCTTTCCCCCAATACCCACTGGCCGGTCACCAGACTGGGCAGCGCCAGATCGCGTGAGCCCTGCGTCAGGCTGACGTAGTTTTGCAGGAATATCGACATGCCGATGGCCGAGATCAGCGCAATCAGGCGCTTGGAGTTGCGCACCGGCTTGTAGGCCACCCGCTCGATGCTCCAGCCGTAGGCGCTGGCGATGACGATCGAGACCAGAAACGCGGCACCGATCAGCAGCCAGCCGACGTCGATGCCGAGCATCATCAGGGCGGCGATGACGATAAAGGAGACATAGCTGCCGATCATGTACACCTCGCCGTGGGCGAAGTTGATCATGCCGATGATGCCGTAAACCATGGTGTAACCGATGGCGATCAATGCATAGGTGCTGCCCAACGTTAAGCCGTTGAACATCTGCTGCAGAAAATAGAGGAGCTGCTCTGACATACTCTGAACCCTTGGCTGCGAAACCCGCCGGCGGAGGAACCGGCGGGTAAAGGGAGACGGGGCCGGCAAGCCGACCCGCCGGGCGCAGCGGGCTGCGCCCCACCCTAATCATTATGGCTTATTTGATCGGTGTGGATGTGCCGTTGGCATGCCACTCGAACACGCCGAACTCGAAGCCCTTCAGGTCGCCCTTGTCATCCCAACTCAGCGGCCCCATCACGGTGTCTACCGGCTTGCCGGTTTTCAGATCCTTGACGATGTCCGCCGGTTCCTGGCTGCCGCTGCGCTCCATGCCGGTGGTCAGCGACTGCAGCGCGGCATAGGTGGTCCAGACGAACGGGCCGGTCGGATCCAGCTTCTTGGCTTTCAATGCATCGACGATCGGCTGGTTGGCAGGCACCTGATCGTAGCGTTTCGGCAGCGTCACCAACATGCCTTCCGAAGCAGCCCCGGCGATGTTGGACAGCGAAGAGTTACCCACGCCTTCCGGCCCCATGAAGCGGGTGGTCAACCCGGCCTGTTTGGCCTGACGCAGGATCTGGCCCATTTCCGGGTAGTAGCCGCCAAAGTACACGAAGTCGATATTCTCTTTTTTCAGGCGCGCCACCAGGGTAGAGAAGTCTTTGTCGCCGGCGGTGATGCCTTCGAACATCGCCACCTCGGCGCCCTGTTTTTTCAGGCTGTCGCGCACCGAGCGCGCCAGGCCTTCGCCGTATTGCTGCTTGTCGTGCACCACGGCGATACGCTTCGGCTTGATGTCGCTGAGGATGTATTTGGCGGCGGTCGGCCCCTGATCCGAGTCCAGACCGGTGGTACGCAGGATCATCTTGTAGCCGCGGGTAGTCAGATCGGCGTTGGTGGCCGCCGGGGTAATCATGATCACGCCTTCGTCTTCATAGATATCGGACGCCGGCTGGGTGGAAGAGGAGCACAGGTGGCCGATCACGTAGCGAATGCCGTCGTTGATCACCTTGTTGGCGACCGCTACCGCCTGTTTCGGATCGCAGGCGTCGTCGTATTCCACGCCGACCAGCTTGTCGCCCTTGATGCCGCCCTTGGCGTTGATGTCGGCAATCGCCTGGCGCGCGCCGGTAAACTCCATGTCGCCATACTGCGCGACCGGGCCGGACATCGCCCCGACGATCGCCACCTTGATGTCTTTCGCCATGGCCGCCTGGCTCATGGCCATCGCAATACAACCCGCCAGCAGTGCCTTACCTGTTGTTAATTTCATCCGCAAATCCCCATCTGTCGTTGTGAACGTACCTGTTGTGTTTGCCTGCGCCCGCTCGTTATTGACCGCTTTTGTTATAAGTAATAATGATTTAGGCGTTTTTCAGGCATTATTTTCTAATAAGACTTTATTTTTCATGCCATTAAACAGGAATTTTCTTCTGCAAATCAACTTCATCAGGCAGAAACAAGCGGTGTAAACAGGATAAAATTCGAATTAAATCTGCGCTGTTTACCTTGAGGCGTAGCGCGTTGTGCTGGTTAACAATCCGTTTACTAACTATTTACTCGGAAAATGCCCCGTGCAAAAAACATATTGCACAGTAATCGTACAGAAAAACTTACACAACGCTCTGCACAAGATCTATTACACTGTCGGCATCATTTAGCTGCGCGGAAATTCTGCATGAAACTGACCATTGAGCGCCTGACTGCGCTGTCCCCGCAAGACCTTATCGACCTAGGCAAAATTTGGCCGCACCAGCAGCCTGAGCAGTGGCAGAGCTGGCTGAGCGACGGTAAGGCGCTGTTCGCCGCCCGTTTCAACGAGCGCCTACTGGGCGCAGTGAAAATTGCGCTGCAGGACGACCGTGCCGAACTGCAGGACCTGCTGGTGCGCGAAGTGACGCGCCGCCGCGGCGTCGGCCTCTATCTGGTGCAGGATGCGCAGCGTCAGCTGCCGCAGGTCGCCCGCTGGCAGCTGTCGACCGCCGGCCTGGCGCCGCGCGAACGTGGGGAAGTCGATAACTTCATGCGTGCCTGCGGCTTCGCACCGCAGGGCGATCTCTGGCAGAAATGAAACGCCGGCTGGCGGCGCTGGCCTTGATTGCGCTGGGGCTGGCGGCCGCGTTCCTCGGGCACCAGCAGGCGCTGCGCCTGACCTCAGGCTGGGATCAGCAGGTTTATGTCTGGCAGCGGGTTTGGACACCGCAGCACGCTGATGCGCTGGCGCACAGCCGCGATCTGTTCGACGAGCTGCGGGTGCTGGCGCTGCAGGTGCATCCGCGCGAAGGCTGGCGGGAAATCCCGGCCGATCTCAGCCTGCTGAGACAGGACGGCCGCCCGCTCTGGCTGGTAGCGCGCCTTGACGGCCAGCTGCCGCAGCTGGACCAGGCGGCCATTATCCAGCGTCTGCTGGCGCTCACTCAGCGTTGGCAAGCGGCCGGGTTGTCCGTCACCGGCGTCGAGATCGATCATGACGCCGCCACCGCCCGCCTGCCGGACTACCAACGCTTTCTGCAACGGCTGCGCCAACGGTTGCCCGCTGCTTTGCAACTCGGCATTACCGCCCTGCCGGCCTGGATAGGCTCGCCCGCCCTGCCCGGCGTACTGCAACAGGCCGATAGTTCCGTCCTGCAGGTGCATGCGGTGCTCTCGCCGCAGCAGGGGCTGTTTGACGGCCCCTTAGCGCTGCGCTGGGTGCGGCAGTACGCCACCGTTACACCGAAGCCGTTTCGCATCGCGCTGCCGGCCTATGGTATGGCGCTGCTGGGTTTTGATGCGCAGGGCGCGCAGGTGGAGAGCGAATCCTCGCTGCGCGTGGCGGGCAACGGCCGCGAACTGACGGTCGCGCCGCAGCAGATCGCCGATTTTCTGCAAACGCTGGCGCAGCAAACGCCGCCCCGGCTACGCGGCATTATCTGGTTCCGCTTGCCGCTGGCGGACGATCGGCGCGCCTGGTCGCTCGCCACGCTGCGAGCGGTGATCGAACGGCGGCCGCTGAACGTCGACTGGCAGGTAAAATTTAGGCCTCAACCACAGCAAAACGGGTTGTATGATCTGATAATTCAGAACAACGGGCCGGTGGACGCCCCGCTGCCGCAAGAGGTGATCATCCGTGCCGACGACTGCCTGGCAGCGGACGCGGTCGGCAACTACCGGCTGGAATCCGCCCCACAACGGCAACGCTTTATTCGCATCAGCAGCGACCAGCTGCGCGCCGGGCAATCCCGGCCGCTGGGCTGGCTGCGCTGCCAACAACTGACGCCAGGAGGCGCCCTTGTCACACCTTGATACGCGCGCGGCACGGAACACCCGCCGCCTTCTTCCGCTGGCCATGCTGATCGGCGCCGCGCTGGCGCTGCCGCTGAACGGCTATGCCTGCGGCCCGGATTTCCCTAACCGGCTGCTGATCGACCGCAACGGCACCCTGCTGTATATGCCGGAGGGTAATTTCGCCTTCGAAGCCGGTCGGCTGGTGCCGGCGGATAAGCAGTTGCCACGCTGGCAACCCCCGCCGCCGCCGATGCCGATGAAACCGATGCCGCAGTCGCCGGAAACGGTGGCGATCGACAAAATGCGCGCCGCCAAGACCGTGGAAGAGGCTGACGCCGTCAATACGCAGGGGTTGTCCAACGCCGCGCGTCTTTATCAGCTGGGCGCCGTGGCTTTCGCCAGCCACGATCCGCGCGCCACAGACTATTTCCAGCAGGTGCTGAAGCTGCCGGCCGCCGAGCAGGGCGACTGGGGACTGCGAGCGCAGTATTCGCTTGGACGGGTGTTGATGAATGACCACGGCACGCCGATGAATGAATCTGGTGAAGCGGCGCCCGCCGCCGAGCATCCGCCTAAAGCCGAACTTGAACAGGCGCTGGCGGCGTTCCAGCAAGTGATCGATCGGGTGAAAAGCGGCGCCGCCGACCCCGATCAGCTAGCGCTAAGCAGCCTCGGGCAGCAGGCTCGCATCCACCTGTGGCTGGGTAACGTCGCCCCCGCCGCCCACCTGTACGCACAGCAAGCGGCGCAGGGCGATCCGAGCGGTGGGCAGTCGCTGCAGTACGTCTCCAGTTACCTGGTCAATCCCGACCATTTAGAAACGCTGAAACAGGCTATCAGCGATCCCTTAATCCAACAGCTGGTGACCATTGAGCTGTTCGCCCGTAGCGGCAACCTGCAAATGGCGGATACCGACGGCAACGGCCGCTCCGCGCAGATCATCAGCCAAATCCTGACGCTGCTGGACGGCTCGGTGAAAAGCGGCTTCGCCGGCAGCGATCGGCTGGCAGCATTGGCCTACCGTTCCGGGCAGTACCCGATGGCGGCCAGCCTGCTGAAAAACGCCGGCGACAGCGGCCTGGCATGGTGGCTGCGCGCAAAAATGGCGCTGCGTGACGGCGACGTGAAAGCCGCCACCGCCGCCTACGCCAAGGCGGCAAGCGCGTTCCCCGCCGACGAAAGCTGGGGCGAACAGCGCAACGCCGACTTCGTCGCGGAAACCATCGTGCCCGAGTGTCGGGTGGCCGGCGAACAGGCCATCCTGGCGCTGAACCGCGGCGACTATCTGCAGGCGCTGGAGCTGCTGTATCGCGGCAAGGCGATCTACTGGGCTGACGTGGCCGATGTGGCGGAGCGAGTGCTGACCGTCGATGAGTTGAAAGGCTTTGTCGATAAGCACGTTCCGGCACCGACGACACCGCTCAAGCCGGTTAATCCGGACGACTACGGCGGCCAGCAGATCACGCCGGAAGTACAGCTGCGCGAACTGCTGGCGCGGCGTTTAATGCGCGCCGGGAGAACCGCGGAGGCACAGGCCTACTTCGATATCCCTAACTACCGCCAGGCGGCGCAACAGTACGCCGACGAGCTGAAGGCCGCCCAGGACACATCCGCCGCGCCGCTGACACGCGCGCAGGCTTATTATCGCGCCGCCAACCTGCTGCGCGCCCAAGGGCTGGAGTTTACCGGCTATGAGATGACGCCGGATTACGCCATCTATGGCGCCGGCTATTCCTATCTGGGGGACGCGTTCGATACTCGCGAGCTGAAAAATAAAAGCTGGATAGAGAGTGCAGAAGCGGCGCGCGCCAAGGCGGCGCTGCCGGCGCAGGACAACCGTTTCCTGCACTATCGCTGGCAGGCGGTGGGGTTGGCGCAACAGGCGGCCGATCTGCTGCCGCCGAAAAGCCAAGCCTACGCCGCCGTGCTGTGTAACGCCGCCAGCTGGGTTATCAAACGCGACGCCAAGACCGGCCGGGCGCTTTATCAGCGCTACATCAACACCGGCACCCGCTACCCGTGGGCGGCGAAATTCGGCTACGACTGCCCGGCGCCAGAGTTCGCCGCCGTGGCGCCATAACGCCGAATTTCAGGCATGAAAAAGCCCGGCTTGCCGGGCTTTTTTTCGAATATCGCATCGACTCAGGCTTCGATCGCCATTTTCAGTTTCTTCATGGCGTTCTTTTCCAGTTGGCGCACGCGCTCGGCGGAAACGCCGTACTGATCGGCCAACTCCTGCAACGTCGACTTGTTGTCGTCGTCCAGCCAACGGGCGCGGATGATATGCTGGCTGCGCTCATCCAGACCTTCCAGCGCATAGGCCAGTTTGTCTGCGGCGTTGCTTTCCCAGTTATCTTCCTCGATGCCTTCGGCGAAGTCGGAACTCTTGTCCTGCAGGTACAGCACCGGCGCCATCGACTGGCCATCACGGGCCTCGTCGTCCGGAGTCGGATCGAAAGTCATGTCCTGCGCCGCCATGCGAGACTCCATCTCGCGCACGTCTTTGCTGGTTACGCCCAGCTCGCGGGCCACCAGTTCCACTTCGTCCTGGTTGAACCAGCCCAAACGCTGTTTGGTTTTGCGCAGGTTAAAGAACAGCTTGCGCTGCGCTTTGGTGGTCGCCACTTTCACGATGCGCCAGTTGCGCAATACGTACTCGTGGATTTCCGCCTTAATCCAATGCACCGCAAAGGAAACCAGACGCACGCCGACTTCAGGGTTGAAGCGGCGAACGGCTTTCATCAGGCCGATATTACCTTCCTGAATCAGGTCCGCCTGCGGCAGACCGTAGCCTGAATAGTTGCGGGCAATATGAGCGACAAAGCGCAGGTGAGACAGGATGAGCTGCTTAGCGGCATCCAGATCGCCCTGATAATGCAGCCGTTCAGCCAGCTCCCGCTCTTCCTCTGCCGTCAGCATCGGATAGGCGTTGGCTGCCCGGATATAGGCTTCCAAGCTACCTTGGGGTACTAAGGCTAAAGTTTGCATTTCTTTGGTCATTCAAACCCTCTCTATGAGAATACAAAATCATGCAGGTGATTATTACAGCGGGGAAATGATTGATTCTACGGCAGTTGCTGAAGCAAAAGCGGTTCCACACGCCGGGCACCTTAACATTTGCTGCAATTTTTGACCGTACTCCGCCCTATAAGTTCACCCTTTTTTGCAAGCATTGTTGCTGACAATACGTGACGAGGGTGCAGGCCGATAGGGAATTTGTGCGCTAAGAAGAGAGGTGTGGTGCTGACTTCGCTTGAGGTCACTCTTCTCCCGCAATGCGATCAAAAGCAGCAGGAGAAGAGTATACCAAAAAAATCTTACTGTGGTGTAAATCGGCGTAAATGTTGCACTGTCGCCAGCCAGGCGGCGATCCAGCCGATCATCGCGGAGATAATCAGCAGCAGCAGCGCCTCGTCCCAGCCTAGCCCGTGCAAGGTGAAAGTGGTGCCGAACACCTTGGCTACCCCGGCGACGACCGACTCCAACTGCCACACCAGGGCGCCGGAGAGCACCAGCGACAGCAGCGCGCCGGCAAAGCCCAACATCGCCCCGCCGTTGAGGAACGGCCGCAGGATAAAGCCGTCGGTGGCGCCGATCAGCTTCATCACGTTGATGGTGTCGCGACGGCTGAAGATGCTCAGACGCACGCTGTTGCCGATCACCAGGAACACCGCCACGATCATCAGCACGCCGATGATCGCCGCGATCTGGCCCGCCAGCCCGGTGAGCGCCGCCAGGCGGGCAAACCAGCTGTCATCCATACGCACTTCTTCCACGCCCTGCACCGCCGCCACGCGATCGCGCAGAGTGTTGAGGGTGTCCGAACTCTGGAAGCTCATCTTCGGCGTGACGATCGCCACCGCCGGCAGCGGGTTCTCTTCCAGCATGTCCAGCGCGCCGCCAAAGCCCGACCAGTTGCGGAACTCGCCGCGCGCTTCTTCACGCGACAGGTAGTTCACCTTCTCCACGCCGGCTTCCGCCTTGATGGCGTCGAGCACTTTCAGCGCCGCGTCGTCATCGAGCGATTTATCCAGGTAGACCGTCAGCTGCGGCGTCGGGTACCACTGGCTGGCCGCGGTGCTGACGTTTTTCCACACGATGTAGCACACGCTCGGCAGCGTCAGGGAGATGGCGATCACCATCACCGTCAGCAACGTCGCCAACGGCTGACGCAGCATGTCTTTGATGGCGTTCATCCAGGCGTAACGCCACTGTTCGCGCCAGCCGCCGCGCAGCGCCTTGCTCTTGGCGGTTTTTGCGTTATTGGCCATGGTAAGCGCCTCCCTGCATGCGGCCCTGACTCAACGTCAGGATGCGGTAATTGCGGCGGGCGATAAGCCCGGTGTCGTGCGTCGCCATCAGGACGGTGACGCCGACGCGGTTGAATTCTTCAAACAGGCGCAGAATGCCTTCCGACAGCGCGTCATCCAGGTTACCGGTCGGTTCATCCGCCAGTAATACCGCCGGCTTGTTCACCACCGCACGGGCAATGCCCACGCGCTGCTGCTCACCGCCGGACAGCTGAATCGGGAAGTTCTTCGCTTTATCCAGCAAACCGACCTTGTCCAACGCGGCGGAGACGCGGCGGCGGATGTCTTCGGTGCTGGCGCCGGCGATGATCAGCGGCATCGCCACGTTGTCATACACCGTGCGATCCAACAGCAGGTGGTGATCCTGGAAGATCATGCCGATCTGCCGACGCAGGAACGGCACCTCGCGGTTTTTCAAACGACTGATGTCGTGGCCGCCAAACCAGATGTGGCCGGCGCTGGGCCGTTCGATACCACAAATCAGTTTCAGCAGGGTACTTTTCCCCGCGCCGGAATGGCCGGTCAGAAACGCCATTTCCGCCGGGCGCAGATGGAAATCGACCCCCTGCAGCGCTTGCCGTCCGCCCAGATAAGCTTTACTGACCTGTTCAAAGCGAATCATCCGTATTAATCCTCTCGGGCAAAAAGTGCCTCAATAAAATCGTCAGCCTTAAACGGCCGCAAATCTTCGATGCCTTCCCCGACGCCGATATAGCGAATCGGGATACCGAACTGATCGGCGATGGCGAAGATCACCCCGCCCTTGGCGGTACCGTCCAGTTTAGTCAGCGTGATGCCGGTTAAGCCCACGGCCTCATTAAATAATTTCGCCTGACTGACCGCATTCTGGCCGGTGCTGGCATCGAGCGTCAGCATAACCTCATGGGGGGCCTGGTCGTCCAGTTTTTTCATGACGCGGACGATCTTCTTCAGCTCTTCCATCAGGTGCGATTTGTTCTGCAGACGGCCGGCGGTATCGGCGATCAAGACATCGATACCGCGCGCCTTGGCGGCCTGCACCGCGTCGAAGATCACCGAAGCGGAATCCGCGCCGGTATGCTGCGCCACCACCGGGATGCGGTTGCGCTCGCCCCACACCTGCAGCTGTTCCACCGCCGCGGCGCGGAAGGTATCTCCCGCCGCCAGCATTACCGACTTGCCTTCCGCCTGGAACTGGCGCGCCAGCTTGCCGATGGTGGTGGTTTTACCCACGCCGTTCACGCCGACCATCAGGATGACATACGGGGTTTTCCCGCTGACATCCAGCGGCTGATCGACCTTGGCCAGAATTTCGGACATTTCCTCCTTCAGCTTGCCGTACAGCGCTTCGGCATCTTTCAGCTGCTTGCGGCTCGCGTGCTGGGTCAGGGAGGTGATGATCTTGCGCGTGGTATCCACACCGACATCGGCGATCAGCAGTTGCTCTTCCAACTCGTCGAACAGGTCGTCGTCGATCTTTTTACCGCGGAACAGCCCCATAAAGCCGGAACCAAGGTTTTGCTTGGTCTTCAGCAGGCTGCGCTTCAGGCGAGCGAAGAAGCCCTCTTTGGTCGGGCGCTCCTGCTCTTGCGCAGCGGCCGGCGCTACAGGTTCAAGCAGCTCTTCTTCTTCCGGCTCCGGTTCTGGTTCGATGACTGGCTCAGGTTCAACGACAGGCTCTGGCTCAACAATCGGCTCTGGCTCAACAATCGGCTCAGGCTCAACGACCGGCTCAGGCTCGACGACCGGCTCAGGCTCAACGACCGGCTCAGGCTCAACGACCGGCTCAGGCTCAACGACCGGCTCAGGCTCGACGACCGGCTCAGGCTCGACGACCGGCTCAGGCTCAACGACCGGCTCAGGCTCGACGACCGGCTCAGGCTCAACGACCGGCTCAGGCTCGACGACCGGCTCAGGCTCGACGATCGGCGGCTGCTGCGCCACTACCTGCTCGGTCACGCTGACAATTTCTTCATCCAACGCTTGCGCCGTTGGGTGTTCGGCCGCCGCCGGCAGGTTCTCTGCGATTTGTTCGCCGGCCTGACCGTTATCCCACTCTCCCGGGGTGTCGACGGAGGCGGCAGGTTCAGATTCCTGGGCGGGGAGCTTGTCATCCAGCTTGGCGGCTGCCGGTTCAGCAGGCGTCTCCGCGGCCTGAGGCTCCGCCTGCTCTACCGGCTGCTCAGGTTGCTGTTGCTCTTCTTCCTTTTCCTTCTGGCCAAAGCCCAGCCAGGAGAAAAACCCACGTTTCTTATCTTTTGCCATGTTATGACTCTACTCCGTACCGAAGGCTCGCTTACCCTACATACCTGAAGGATATATGCTGACAATAATCCGCCGAGTCTATCACTTTCCCTCGCGCAGCAACACGCATCCGGCATGCTTTCCGGTGTGAAATCAGACAACAACGTTTTACCGTTCCCCCCGACGCCCGTCACCGGTAGAATAGGGGCAACTTTTCGTTAACCTCTGCGGCCCCGCGCCGCAAAAGAAATCAAACAACGCTTATGACAAGACTCTCGCCACGGGCGGCGGCCAAAAAACCGCCCCAGGCCGCAGCCGGACAGATCCGCATCATCGGCGGCCAATGGCGCGGTCGCAAGCTTCCGGTGCCGAACAGCCCGGGGCTGCGCCCCACCACCGATCGGGTGCGCGAAACCCTGTTCAACTGGCTGGCGCCGGTGATTCAGGGCGCGCGCTGTCTGGACTGTTTCTCCGGCAGCGGCGCATTAGGGCTGGAAGCGCTGTCGCGCTACGCCGGCAGCGCCACGCTGCTGGAATTCGAACGGCCGGTGGCGCAGCAGCTGGAAAAAAATCTGGCGCTGCTGCAGGGCAAAGGGGTGGTTATCAACACCAACGCGCTGAGCTGGCTGGCGGGCGAGGGCCAACCGTTTGACGTGGTGTTTCTCGATCCGCCTTTTCGCAAAGGCCTGCTGGCGGAGACCGCCTTGTTGCTGGAGCAGCGAGGCTGGCTGGCCGACGAGGCCTGGATCTATGTAGAAGCCGAGGCGGAAAGCGCCGCGGCGGACGTGCCTGCCAGTTGGCAGCTGCACCGGGAGAAGGTCGCCGGCCAGGTGGCTTATCGCCTTTATATTCGTTCGCAAGAGAAAACCGACCATGCTGATTAATCTGGGCCGCCTGCTGATGCTGTGCGTGTGGGGCTTCCTGCTCTCTAACCTGTTCCATCCGTTTCCCAAGCCGCTGAAGTATTTCATCGACGTTGCGCTGTTCTTCATGGTGGTGATGCACGGCCTGCAGCTGGTGCTGTTGAAATCCACCCAGCCGAAGGATCAGCCGATCAGCTACTGGCAAGAAGCCAAGATCTTTATCTTTGGCGTGTTCGAGCTGCTGGCCTGGCAGAAGAAGCAGCCGCCCATCAAGAAGAAGTAACCGCTACGGCTGAACGGTGAAAGAGACGAAGCGCGTGCCCTGCATGTTCAACGTGCCCTGCGCGCCTTTTTCTATCGGGTTGTATTGCCACTGTTTCAGCCGCAGCGTGATGTCTTCACCGCCCTGTACCGGGCTAAACACTACCTCGTAATACATCGGCTCATTGACCAGCGGTTCGCGCTGCGGCGCGCGGGTCTTGGCGACCGGGAAGCTCCGCTTGTCGCTCACCGTCACCTGCAGACTACGCATCGGGGCGCGATCGTTTTCCGCTTCCTGCTGGCGCTGTTTGAAGTAGCGTTGCGTGGCCAACACAGCGATCAGCGCAATCACGGCGACAAAAAATAACGGTGGCTTGCTCATCGGTTTCCCATTTCCTTCGCGGTCAAATCGGCGTAAACATAGCATTCTCAAGAAAGCATTGTCGATCGTCGGCAGGCTACCTACACTGAAATAAGAAGTGACATGGGTGACAGTTTGGAGCCGGTTGTTGCGGCTCCCTCATACATAAGGAAAACATAAATGAGTTGGCCGTTCCTTGCCGTATTCTTTTCCGGTTGGCTGTTCGTCGACGCCTCATACCGTGGGCCACGCTGGCAGCGCTGGGTGTTCAAACCCGTCACATTGCTGCTGCTGTTGCTGTTGGCCTGGCAGGCGCCGGTGCTCAGCGCTGCAGGTTATCTGATCGTACTCGGCCTGCTGGCGACGCTGATCGGCGACGCGCTGCTTCTGTTGCCGCGCGAGCGGGTGCTGTACGCCATCGGCGCCTTTTTCCTTTCCCACCTGCTGTATACCCTGAGCTTCGCCAGCCAGATGACGTTCAGTCTGTTCTGGCCGCTGCCGCTGGCGCTGCTGGCGATAGGCGCGTTGCTGCTGGCCACCATTTGGACCCGGCTGGAAGAGATGCGCTGGCCGATCGTCACCTACGTGGCGATGACGCTGCTGATGGTCTGGTTGGCGGGCGAACAATATTTCCTGCGCAGCACCGATTTCGGCTTTTCGCTGCTGACCGGCACCTCCTTGCTGCTGCTGGCCAACGTGGTTTGGCTTATCAACCGCTACCGTTTCACCTTCCGCGCAGCGGACGCCATCGTGGCTTTCTGTTACTTCTCCGGCCACTTCCTGATCGTGCGGTCACTTTATCTGTAACTCCCTGCCGCGGGTTCGGCACGCCGAACCCGTTTCCACATCAAGCCAACGCTTTCAACGTCAGGACATCATCGGCCCCCAGCTGATTGCGATACAGATCGCCGTCACGCGAGAAGAACGCCAGCGTGCTGCCATCCGCCCGCAGCAGGGCGATGCCGTCCGGCGCCGGGCGCCAGCCCACCACCTCGGCCGCAAACACGCTTTGCAGACAACGTTGCCGATCCACCAGCTGATAGCCGTTGGTCTCACTTTGCTCATTTGCCAAAAACTCGATTTGGCATTGCCGTTCGCTGTCGGCAACCTGCCATTGCCCCGCCAGCGACTGCGCGGTCGGCAGCGCCAAACTGCCGGCCATGACCGCACTCGTCACCATCATGCCGCCCGCCGCCAGAGCGGTGCGCGTTAAAGTACCTTTCATACCGAGCTCCCGCATCACGCCCGGCCGATACTGCGCCGGGCGTTTCGTTACTGTGTTACACGATAAAGTCGGTGGCGACGTCTACCTGACCGACGATTTTCACCAGGAAGTCCGGCGCCTGATGCCCCCCGATGTTCACCGCCAGATCGGTTACGTTGTTGGACGCGTTGTAGCTGAGCAGCGCTTCACCGGCCGCGCCGCTGAAGTGATCGACGAAGTGAATGAAATCGCTGCTCTGCGCCTCTTTGTTGAAGAACGACAGATCAATTTTGTCGATCCCTTTCTGGAAGTCGCGGATCCAGTCCGAAGCACCCGGTGCAGAATCGCTGGCGGCGGTGTACACGAAGGTATCCTGGCCGGAACCGCCCCACAGCTCATCCGCCCCGCCACCGCCGAACAGCACGTCGTTGCCCGCGCCGCCTTTCAGTACGTTGTTGGCCGCGTTGCCGACGATCACGTCATTGCCGGAACCGCCAATGGCGTTCTCGATGGTCACGCCGGCGGCGATCGACACGTTACCCTTCAAACCGCCCACGTCGGAGAACGATTTCTCATTCAGGTTGATGCGCTGGTTCGCGGTGTAACCGGAGAAGTCGAAGGTATCGTTGCCGCCCGCATCCCAGACCGCAAAGATCAGTTTTTGCGAGTTGCTGGTGGTGCTGTAGTAATCGCGGCCGGTATTGGAGTTAAAGCCATACACGGTGTCGCCGGTGCGGGTCGACAGGTTGGCACCATACAGGTGTTGAATGGCGGCAATATCGTCCAGCAGCGGAGCGGCGGCGTAGTGACCGCCGTTGTCGCCACCGGTGTTGGTTTCACTCCAATAGCTCATCAGACTGAACTGGCGGGTGTCTTCCGCATAGCTGGCGTCACGGTAGGTCGGATTGCCCTGACCGGCGTTGTAATCGCCCGGATGGCTCAGGCCCAGCGCATGGCCAATCTCATGGGTAAACGTCTGGCGGCCGTAGTCTTCGGTCGCCGGATGTTTCACGTTGGATTGGTTGACGTTGTACCAGGTCTGGCCACCCAGATCCTGGCCCTGCCAAATGGTGTTCGGCAGGAAGGCATAGGCCTGAGTGCCGTAATCATAGTGGCCGGGGCGATCCTGGCTATAGTTGCCGAAGGTGATGTTGGCCTTTTGACCGGCCGCCACTTCGGTGAAGGTGATGTTGGCGACGTCGGCCCAGGATTGCAGCGACAGCTTAGCCTGCTGCTGCTGTTCCGCGCTGAACTTGCTCAGCCCGGTGTCGCCGGCGACGTTGGTGGCAGAGAACTTATAGTCCGGGAAGGAGAAGGTTAATTTAACCGGCTGGCCAAATACCTTGTAACCGTTCCAGGTTTGATTCTCACGGGTAATAAACAGCCCAGCTTGCTCGTTAGAAAATGAATCCTTGCCATTAATCTGAATCCCGTTGCCACGCTCATGGTAATGCAGCAAGTCGGCTACAGCATCGTAGCCGGTTTTGGCGGCTGCGAAGTTGGATTCAGTAATTTCAATTGCCTTTTTAGTAGATTGCATTGGTTCGATTCCACTCATTATCCGATCGTTATCAATCAGACAGATAGACATAACCTCCCCGTAAGCTACGGTTAATGAACCTTAAGCTTGCTGGAAGGGGCTTATGCGCCGTTACCGGCAGTGTGTTAGGTAGAATTAATGCATATATATCAGCAAATAAGATCACCATTAAAAATGGTAATCGATTCCAATTATAGGCAGGACCACAAAACTGGACATAAAATAATCGACCATTTATTAGATTAACGAAAGATTGTTATGCTGCTTTTTCGCCTTATTTACAAAAAAAATGAAAATTAATGAGGATAAGTTGGCACCAAACTTCAATAGAAATGCGGCCTGCAGACACAAGCGAATCATGCTGGCTTGGTGTGGGTGAAAAGGTAAATTTTGCTAAAGCGTTATAGATTAATAACTCTTTATTATTAGGCCGGGCGATTTTTTAGTTTCTATAGGAATATTATTTTCTTATTTAAACTAACGGCGGTGAGCCTTTCCCCTCAAATAAGGGATAAGAAAAGCCTATAGATTAAAATTCGCATTATTCATAATTGAATGAATACCCCTTTATACGTGCGAACGCCGTTAGCAATAATTCTCATCCGGGGCTTGACTCTGGAGTGGACTCCAGGGTGTAGAGTCAGCTGAGTAAATCCGTTTAACAGCCCGAAGGGGGACGTTATGCACAATCAGCACAACCATAATCATCAGGAACATCACCACGCCGAAGGCGGATGCGGCTGCAACCACAGCCACAGCAAAACTCAGCATGGCTGCAGCAGCGAACCGAAAAACGCCGCTGCACAGGCCGAACACGCCCACCACCACGATCATGGCGATAGCGGTTGCTGCACCGCCGCGCCCGACGATCCGGACGAGGAAAGCGACAGGCTGGCCGCCGCTCCCCCTTCCGGTAGCCAACGTTTCAGCTGGAAAGTCACCGGTATGGACTGCCCAAGCTGCGCCAAGAAAATCGAAAATGCCGTCACCGCACTCCCTGGCGTCGACAGCGCGCGCGTATTGTTCGCCACCGAGAAATTGGTGGTCGACGCACAGTCCGACATCAGCCTGCGGATCCAGGACGCGGTCGCCCAGGCCGGCTTTACTCTGCTCGGCACCCAGACAACCAAAGCCGCCGCGCCGAAAACCTCACGTTTCGGCGAATTCGCACCGCTGCTGCTATTAACCACCCTGATGGTCGTCAGTTGGGTGCTGGATCGAGTTAACCCGGAGCTGGGCCGCATCGCCTTTATCGCCACCACGCTGGTCGGATTGGCACCGGTCGCCACCAAGGCGCTGCGGTTGATTCGTTCCGGCACGCCGTTCGCTATCGAAACGCTGATGAGCGTCGCGGCCATCGGTGCGCTGTTCATCGGCGCCACCGCCGAGGCGGCGATGGTGCTGCTGCTGTTTATGGTCGGCGAACTGCTGGAGTCCTACGCCGCCAACCGCGCGCGGCGCGGCGTGACGGCGCTGATGGAGCTGGTGCCGGAAGATGCGCTGCTGCTGCAAGGCACGGAACGCAAACGCGTGCCGGTCGCCAGTCTGCGCCCTGGCGATGTGATAGAAATCGCACCCGGCGGACGCCTGCCAGCCGACGCCGAGCTGCTCAATCCGTTCGCCAGCTTCGACGAAAGCGCCCTGACCGGCGAATCGGTGCCGGTCGAGCGCCAACAGGGCGAGAAAGTGGCCGCCGGCAGCCTGTCCGTCGATCAGGCGGCACAGATGAAGGTGATCTCCGAGCCCGGCAAAAACGCCATCGACCGCATTCTGCAACTGATCGAAGAAGCTGAAGAGCGCCGCGCGCCGATCGAACGCTTCCTCGATCGCTTCAGTCGCTATTACACCCCGGCCATTATGCTGCTGGCCGTCGCGGTGATCCTGCTGCCGCCGCTGCTGTTCTCGCAGCCTTGGGATACCTGGATCTATCGCGGTCTGACGCTGCTGCTGATCGGCTGCCCATGCGCGCTGGTGATCTCGACTCCGGCGGCCATCACATCCGGACTGGCGGCTGCCACGCGGCGCGGTGCGCTGATTAAAGGCGGCGCGGCGCTGGAACAACTGGGGCAGGTGCAAACCATCGCCTTCGATAAAACCGGTACCCTGACCGAAGGCAAGCCGACGGTGACCGACGTGCTGCCGATCGGCACGCTCACCGAACAACGGCTGCTGCAGCTTGCCGCGGCGGTGGAAGCCGGTTCACATCACCCGCTGGCGCAGGCGATCATCAACCGCGCCGCCGAAAACGGGGCTGAGCTGCCGCTGGCGCAGGCGCGCCGCGCGCTGGCCGGCGTCGGCGTGGAAGGGATCGTGGACGGCAAGACCGTGCTGATCAGCGCGCCGGGCAAGCTGGCACCGGGCCTGCTCGACGCCCAATGGCAGAGTCAGGTAGACAAGCTGGAAAACGCCGGTAAAACGGCGGTGGTGGTGCTGGAAGACGGCGCGCCCATCGGCTTGCTGGCGCTGCGCGATACGCTGCGCGGCGACGCCAAACAGGCGATAGCCGAACTGAACGCGCTGGGTATTCGCGGCGTGATGCTGACCGGCGACAACCCGCGCGCCGCCGCAGCGATCGCCGGCGAGCTGGGCCTCGACTATCGCGCCGGTCTGCTGCCGGAAGATAAGGTCAGCGCGGTTACCGAACTGAGCGAACTGCGCCCGACGGCGATGATCGGCGACGGGATCAACGACGCCCCGGCGATGAAGGCCTCCAGCATCGGCATCGCCATGGGCAGCGGCACCGACGTGGCATTGGAAACCGCCGACGCCGCCCTGACCCACAACCGGCTGGTGGGCGTCGCGGAGATGATCCGCATCTCGCGCGCCACCCACGCCAATATCCGGCAAAACATCACCATCGCATTGGGGCTGAAGGGGGTCTTCCTGATCACCAGCCTGCTGGGGCTGACCGGTTTGTGGCTGGCGGTGCTGGCCGACTCCGGCGCCACCGCGCTGGTCACCGCCAACGCGCTGCGGCTGTTGAAAAAGCGCAGCTAAGTTCGGAAACCAATACGGGCGCGGCATACCGCGCCCGTTGTCATTTCGGGGAAAAAGACTTTTCCTTCATCAACACGACCTTGTCGCCGTTATACGCCTTTACGCAGCAAATAACGGTATGGCACCTGCTCGGTCTCCTGCGCTACCAGCGTGTGCTCCATAAAGCGGCAGAAGCCCGGAATATCGCGGGTGGTGGCCGGATCGTCGGCGATAATCAGCAGCGTTTCGCCGTTGTCCATATGGCGCACGGTTTTACGCACCATCATCACCGGTTCCGGGCAACGCAGGCCCAACGCGTCGAGCGTCTGGTCTGCCTGGGCAAATAAGTCAGTCATGCAATTTTTCTCGTTCAAAAACGATCGGCGAACGCTCGCCGCATCTCATTAGCGCCTAGTTTACGCCGGTAGTTTTTCTGCGCAAGATGCGTTAACGTTTGCGTTAAATTTAACCATTGCATTGGTTGCGCAAACGCGTATCATGCCGCCGCGCAGCGTTTTTTGCTGTTTTGACAAGACACACTGGGTTCCCTCACCCCACTGCTAAAAAGGCTACAATATGTATTCGTTTACCGCACAGCAGCGCTTCACCGCGTTGGTCTGGCTTTCGCTGTTTCATATCGCCATCATTACCTCCAGCAACTACCTGGTACAGTTGCCGATCACCGTTTTCGGCTTCCATACCACCTGGGGCGCCTTTACCTTCCCGTTCATCTTCCTCGCGACCGATCTGACCGTGCGCATTTTCGGCGCGCCGCTGGCGCGACGCATCATCCTGGCGGTGATGGTGCCGGCGCTGTTCATCTCCTACGTGATCTCCACCGTCACCTATCAGGGAGAATGGCAGGGCTTCGCGGCGCTGGGCAGTTTTAACCTGTTCGTGGCGCGCATCGCCGTCGCCAGCTTTATGGCCTACGTGCTCGGCCAAATCCTCGACGTTCACGTCTTCAACCGCCTGCGTCAACGCAGCGCCTGGTGGGTGGCGCCGGCGGCGGCGATGTTCTTCGGCAACATCAGCGATACGCTGGCGTTCTTCTTCATCGCCTTCTACAAGAGCAGCGATCCCTTCATGGCCAACAACTGGGTGGAGATCGCGCTGGTAGATTACAGCTTCAAGGTGATGATCTGCCTGCTGTTCTTCCTGCCGATGTACGGCGTGTTGCTGAACATGTTGCTCAAACGCATCGCGGCGCGCAGCGGCAGCCTGCAGCCGGGCTGAGCCGTGTTATTCTGGGCGGCCCTAATCCTTTGGAGGCCGCCCATGACCCCAATCGTTCGCACCGCCACGCTCGAAGAAATCCACCGCCTGTACCAACGCATCCCCGAATTCGGCGGCCTGCATAGCCTGGCCGATCTGCAGCGGCGCATCGGTGCCGCTCCCGCCAGCCTGTTGATCGCCGAAATCGACGGGCAGCCGGCCGGTTTCAAGCTCGGTTATCAACAACGGGAAACGGTGTTTTACAGCTGGTTGGGCGGCGTGCTGCCGGCATTTCGTCGCCACGGCGTGGCGCAGGCGCTGTTGGCCGAACAGGAATGCTGGGCGCGGGCGCAAGGCTATCGCCAGCTGACGGTCAAAACCCGTAACCGGTTCCGCGCCATGCTGACGATGCTGCTCACTCACCACTATCAGATTGTTCAGCTGGAAAAGAAAGGCGAAGTGGCTGATTATCGGCTATTACTGGAAAAAAACTTGTGACAACATCTGCCTTGCATTTCAACCTGGAATAGGTTGCGATACGACAGTAAATCCCTACCGGAAAGGAAGAAGGAAGCCCGATGCGTAAAGTAGCGAAATTGATGGGTATCAGCCTGCTGGCGCTTGGCCTCGCGGCCTGCGACGGCAACACCAAAGACACCAAGGCAGCACCTGACGGCGCGGCGGCCAGCGTGCCGGCCGGGCAGCAGGTGAGCCTGCTGGACGGCAAACTGGCGTTCACCCTGCCGGTCGGCATGGCGGATCAGAGCGGCAAGCTGGGCAACCAGGCCAACAACATGCATGTTTACGCAGACAGCACCGGCCAGCGCGCGGTGATCGTGATCCTGGGCGACAAGACCGCCGACAGCCTGGAGACCCTGGCCAAGCGCCTGGAGAATACCCAGCGCGCGCGTGACGCCAACCTGCAGGTGATCACCAACAAGGCGCTCGACGTCAACGGCGTGCCGCTGCGTCAGCTGGACAGCATTATCACCAGCGGCGGCGAAAAAGCCTATTCCTCCGTCCTGATCGGCTCGCTGAACAACAACATGCTGACCATTCAGGTGACGCTGCCGGCGGACAATCAGCAGCAGGCGCAGACCGAAGCCGAAGGCATCATCTCTACCCTGAAGCTGAAGCAGTAATCCCACAAAGGGCCGGCTTGCCGGCCCTTGGTTTTTATGCCAGCGCCTGCGCCAGCAGGGTGATCGGATGTTCGCAGCGCTTGCTGGTGGACATTTCTATCTGCCATTTGCAGGTCTCGCAGTCGGTCACCACCAGATCCACCCCGCTTTCTTCTATCTGCCGGAACAGCGGTGCGCCGATGCCTTGCGAAGTGGCGTAGTTCTCCGATTTGAACCCGTAAGTGCCGGCGATGCCGCAGCACTGCGAATCCAGCACCACCAGCTCCAGCCCCGGTATCTGCCGCAGCAGCTCCAGGGTGTAGGCCGTCCAGCCCATCTTCTCCATATGGCAAGGCGTGTGATAAGCCACCCGCAGCGGCGTGCGCTTGAGCGGCAGGCTGCGCCCCTGATTGATCAGGCGGTAGAGATAACGCGTCGCCAGCTCCACCCGATCGCGCACCGGGGTGGTGTCCACGTCCAGCAGATGAGGGTATTCGTCGCGCAGGGTGAAAGTACAGCTCGATGAGGTCGCGACCACCGGAATACCGCGCTCCAGCACCGTTTCATGCAGCGACTCGGCGTTTACCCTGGCCTGCTTTTTGGCCTGCTCGATAAACCCGTTGGCGATCAGCGGTACGCCGCAGCATTTCTCGCGTTTCAGCAGCTGCACACCGATATCCAGCGCATTGAACACTCGGATCAAATCCTTGCCCAGCTGCGGATGGTTATAGTTGACGAAGCAGCCGTGGAAAAACGCCACCTGCTCGGCATAACGCTGCTGAGCCTGCGCCTGTTGCCGGTACCAGCGGCGGAAGGTGCCGAACGAGTATTTCGGCAGTTCGCGACGGTGATCGATCTTCAGCGCCTTGTCCAGCAGCTTGCGCACCGGTTTCAGCCCGGTAGCGGCATTGACGATCGGTGCGAACGGCGTCGACAGCGAGCCCATGATGTCGGTGTGGCTGAGAATGGCGTCGCGCAGCGTCGGCTTGCTCTGAGCGAAGTCGGCACGGGCGCGCTGAATGATGTCGCCGATTTTGACATCGGACGGGCAGGCCACTTCACAACGTTTGCAGTTGGTGCAGTATTTCAGCGCTTCGTCGTACAGCGCCGGATCTTTCAACCGCAGCCGCTCACCGTCCGGCCCCGCCTGTTTTGGCCCCGGATAGAGCGGGTTCACTTTGGCGACCGGGCAATAGGTGGTGCAGACGGTGCATTTGATGCAGCTTTCAAAGCTGTGGTCCTGATGCAGGCTCATGCGTTTTCCTCCGCGGCGATCTGCTGCGCGACGTGCAGCGCACCGATCAATGACACGCCGGCGCCACAGCCCTGCTGCAGCGGATCGTAGCCGCCTGCGACCGCGCCGATGGCGTACAGATTGTCGAACGCCATTCCCTGCTTCATCGCCCGCAGCCTGCCGTCGGTGCGCACACCAAACTGCAGATAAGGCTGCGGCGCGAACAGCTCGCGCCGGCTCCAGTCAGCGCGATTCGCGCGGCTGTGTACGTCCAGTCCGAAGATCGGCTCACGCACGCCGTCGAAACCCGCCACCAGTCCGTTGCTGAAGAAGCTGCCGCTGGCCAGCACGACCTGTTGCGCCCGCAGCGGAATATCGCCATGGTTGCGGGTATACAGGCCGGTAACGCGGCCGGCTTCGCACTCGGCACGCAGCACACTGTCGCCCGGCATGAAAACGCCGCCCAGCTGTTGGAAACGCCGCCGCAGCGCCTGATGCAAGCGCATGCCGGGCACCGAAGGCGGCAGCGTCGGCAACAGCCGGATCGGTTTGCCAACCGCATCCTGCAGTACCGCCAGCGACGCGTCGTCCTCCAATCCCAGACAGGCCGGCAGGAAGAGCGCGTCGGCCTCGCCCGCCAGTCGTCTCAGCTCCTCAGCCATCGGCGGCAGGCTTTCCATCAAATCCAGAACCCGGGCGATGTTCACCGCGCGGAACTCGCTGGGGTTATTGCGCAATCTGTCCAACGCCGGCATGTGCAAATAGGCCACTTCCGTCTCTACGCCGAGCTCACGGCTCAGAGAATCGGCGGCCATCTGCGGTTGGAAGTCGAGGAAACCCTCGATGCCAATCACCGCAATGCGCCGCCACGGCAGTTGGCCGGTCAGCGGCAGCGTCGGGATCGCCTGCGGGCTGAGCCAGGTGGCGCGGCGCGTGCCCAGCGGCGTAATGCGCAGGTGGTTGTTGGCGCCCTCGCCCTGCAGGTTCAGCCCACAGCGCTCCAGCAGCCGCTGTGCGGCGGCGGACAGCGCCGCTACCCGGCCGGGCCCGATCAGGGCATACGGATGCTGCGGCGCCTGCTGCGCCAGCTGCGGTAACGCAGCCAGCGGCATCTCGACCGGCGTGCCATCCGGCAATCTTGCCAGCAGATCGAGCGAACCGGAGGAGAAATAGAGCGCGCTCTGGCCGGAACTAACCACCGCACAGCGCTTGCCCTGTTCGGCCACGGCAATGGCGCAGCTCAGGCCCGCCAGGCCGCCGCCAATCACCACTACGTCAAATCGCATCATCCGCCTCCTGCTCCTTGTCGGCCCGGGCTTCAAGCCCGCACAACCCTTGGTAAACCCAGCTGGTAAATTCGCTCTCGCGCAGCGCATCACCCCAGGCGATCGGCCGTACGCCTTTCCACCGTTCGTTGAGGAACTGCGACAACTGCGCGATGGATTGCTGCGGCGTGCTGACCTTAAAGCGCGTCAACAACCCGGCGGCGCGGCAGGCGCAGAGTTCTCCCTGGCAGGTGCCCATGCCGACGCGGGTGCGGCGGCGCAGATCCACCAGATTGTTGACGGTCAGCGAATTGACCGCATAACGCACTTCCCCGGCGGTCACCGCTTCGCATTCGCACACCAGGCTGGTGTCGAGCCGATCGGCCGTCGGCACCTGGCTGGCGCGATCGCCGTGGCGGTAAATTGCCGAGCCGCGAATGCTGGCGGGCAGAGAAACCACGCTGCGCACCGTTTCCTCCGCCGACTGGCGGGATCCGGGCAACGCGTCCTGCGCAGTGGTGCACGGGCGGTTTACACCGAGCTTTTCGCATACCTTGTCGGTAGCCCACTCAGCCATCAGGCGGTAGGTCATCAACTTGCCGCCGGTGATGGTGATAAACCCTTCCAGCCCGTCGCGGCTGGCGTGATCGAGCAGCACGATGCCGCGGCTGACGTTGCGCCCGCTAGGATCGTCGTCGCTGGCCACCAGCGGCCGCACCCCGGCATAGGCGCGCAGAATGCGGGTCTGCGCCAGGGTCGGCGCCAGCAGCGCTCCCTCGCGGATCAGAATGTCCACCTCTTGCGGCGTCACCAGCATGTTGTCAATTTGGTCGTAATCGATATGGGTCGAGGTGGTGCCGATCAGCGAAATGGTGTCGCCCGGCACCAGGATGTCGGCATCCGCCGGTTTGCGACAGCGGTTGATTACCATGTTGTTGATGCGATGGCCGAGGATCAGCAGCGCCCCTTTGGCCGGGAACATGCGGATGCGCAAGTCGGCGTATTCGGCGATCTGCTGGCCCCAGATGCCGGCGGCGTTGACCACCACCGGCGCATGCAGCTCATAACGCCGCTGATTCTGATGGTCGTAAACGCGCACGCCCGTCACCCGGTCGCCGCTGCGCAGCAACCCCACCACCTGATGGTAGGTCAGGATCTGCGCGCCGTGCTCGCGCGCGTCCAGCATGTTGGCGGCGGTCAGCCGGAAGGGATCGACGGTGCCGTCCGGCACCCGCACCGCGCCGATCAGCGCCGGGTTGGCCGCCGGTTCGAGGCGCAGCGCCAGCTGCGGGTCGATCGCTTCAGCATCGATGCCGGCCTGGCGGCAGGCGGCGATAAACTGCTGCTGATAGTCCAGCGAGTCTTGCGGCAAGGTGATGAACAGCCCGTCGGTGCGCTCGATGCAGTGGTGGGCGATGCGTTTCAGGATACGGTTCTCTTCGATGCACTCGCGTGCCGACTCACCGTCGGTCACCGCATAGCGCGCGCCGCTGTGCAGCAAACCGTGATTGCGGCCGGTGGCGCCGGTGGCGATGTCGTGGCGCTCCAGCAAGATGCAGCGCAAGCCGCGCCGCGCGCAGTCGCGGGCGATGCCTGCGCCGGTGGCGCCGCCGCCGATGATGATCACATCCGTTTCGCCGCCGTCAAAATAGCTGCTCATGTCGCTCCCTCAGGATCGGTAGTTATGAGCCTATTGAGCCACGGTTATTAGGGTCTTTGTTTGATAAGGAACAAGAACGAACATAAAACGAAATAAAAATGTCCACAAAAAACCATCAATGTGATCATAATCACGATTTTTGGACGTTTTTCTATTTCATAACGTTAACGAATCGCTCAAAATCCGCCGTGGTTTCATGAAAGTGTAACAATTGCGCCATTCGTCACAGCGACACCAGGCGTATTTGATGACAATGGCGCTCGTTATGGAACACAAAAACACCACATTCGATATCCGCTCAATCATCAAATGAACGTAAAAGGTCATATTGATGTGATAACAGATAAAGCCATCGGAGGCGCTCATGTTGAGTATTTTTAAGCCGGCCGCACACATCGCCCGTGTGCCGAGCGATAAGGTAGACCCGCTCTACCGTAAGCTACGCTGGCAAATTTTCCTGGGGATCTTCTTCGGTTACGCCGCTTACTATCTGGTGCGTAAGAACTTCACCCTGGCCATGCCTTACCTGATCGAACAAGGCTTCAGCCGCGGTGACCTCGGCTTCGCGCTGTCGGGCATTTCCATCGCCTACGGCTTCTCCAAATTCATCATGGGTTCGGTCTCCGACCGTTCCAACCCGCGAGTGTTCCTGCCTGCCGGCCTGATCCTGGCGGCGGCGGTGATGTTGTTCATGGGCTTCGTGCCGTGGGCGACCTCCAGCATCGCCATCATGTTCGTCCTGCTGTTCCTGTGCGGCTGGTTCCAGGGCATGGGTTGGCCGCCGTGCGGCCGCACCATGGTGCACTGGTGGTCGCAGAAAGAACGCGGCGGCATCGTCTCCATCTGGAACTGCGCCCACAACGTGGGTGGCGGCCTGCCGCCGCTGCTGTTCCTGCTGGGCATGGCCTGGTTCAACGACTGGCACGCGGCGCTGTACATGCCGGCCTTCGGCGCCATCCTGGTGGCCCTGATCGCCTTCGCCCTGATGCGCGACACCCCGCAATCCTGCGGCCTGCCGCCGATTGAAGAGTACAAAAACGACTATCCGGACGACTACAGCGAAAAAGACGAAGAAGAGCTGACCGCCAAGCAGATCTTCATGCAGTACATTCTGCCGAACAAGCTGCTGTGGTACATCGCGGTCGCCAACGTGTTCGTCTATCTGCTGCGTTACGGCATTCTGGACTGGTCGCCGACCTACCTGAAAGAAGTGAAACACTTCGCGCTGGACAAGTCTTCCTGGGCTTACTTCCTGTATGAATACGCCGGTATCCCGGGCACCCTGCTGTGCGGCTGGATGTCGGACAAAGTGTTCAAAGGCAACCGCGGCGCCACCGGCGTGTTCTTCATGACGCTGGTAACCATCGCCACCGTGGTGTTCTGGATGAACCCGGCCGGCAACCCGACCGTGGACATGATCTGTATGCTGGTCATCGGCTTCCTGATCTACGGCCCGGTGATGCTGATCGGCCTGCACGCGCTGGAGCTGGCGCCGAAGAAAGCCGCCGGCACCGCCGCGGGCTTCACCGGCCTGTTCGGCTACCTGGGCGGCTCGGTCGCGGCCAGCGCCATCGTCGGCTACACCGTGGACTTCTTCGGTTGGGACGGCGGCTTCATGGTGATGATCGGCGGCGGCGTGCTGGCGGTTATCCTGCTGCTGCTGACCATGCTGAACGAAAAGAAACACCACGCGGAAATCGCCGCCAAGCGCGGTTAAGCGTCACACGACTTTTGCATGATTTAAAGGCCGCCCTGCGGCCTTTTTACTACCCTGCCCCCAACAACACGGAGAAAACGGAATGCGGACTCAAGTCAAAGCCCTGCTGACAGGGATCATTCTCGCCACCTCAATGGTCAGCGCCGCGCAGGCGGCGGACAAAGTGGTGATCGCCCACCGCGGCGCCAGCGGCTACCTGCCGGAACACACTCTGCCGGCGAAGGCGATGGCCTACGCACAGGGTGCCGATTACCTTGAACAAGATCTGGTGATGACCAAGGATAACGAGCTGGTGGTGCTGCATGACCACTACCTCGACCGCGTCACCGACGTCGCCGAACGCTTCCCGGACCGCGCGCGCAAAGACGGCCGCTACTACGCCATCGACTTTACGCTGGCGGAAATCAAATCGCTGAAGTTCACCGAAGGCTTTGAAATCGAAAACGGCAAGAAGGTACAGGGTTACCCTGGCCGCTTCCCGATGGGCAAATCCGACTTCCGCGTGCACACTTTCCAGGAAGAGATCGAGTTCGTGCAGGGTCTGAACCATTCGACCGGCAAAAACATCGGCATCTACCCTGAAATCAAGGCGCCGTGGTTCCACAAGCAGGAAGGCAAAGACATCTCCAGCAAAGTGCTGGCGGTGCTCAAGCAATACGGTTACACCGGCAAGAACGATAACGTCTACCTGCAATGCTTCGACGCCAACGAGCTCAAACGCATCAAGAACGAGCTGGAGCCGAAGCTGGGCATGGACCTGAAACTGGTGCAGCTGATCGCCTATAACGACTGGCAGGAAACCTACGAGCAGAAAGCCGACGGCAAGTGGGTAGAATACGACTACGATTGGATGTTCAAGCCGGGCGCGATGAAGAAAATCGCTCAGTATGCCGACGGCATCGGGCCGGACTACCACATGCTGGTGGTGGCAGATAAATCCAAGCCGGGCCACATCGTGCTGACCGACATGGTGAAAGAAGCGCACGCCAGCAAGCTGGCGGTGCATCCGTTCACCATCCGCGCCGATGCGCTGCCGAAGTACGTGACCGACGTGAACCAGCTGTATGACGTGATTTACAACCAGGCCGGCGTCGATGGCGTATTCACCGACTTCCCGGACAAGGGCGTGCAGTTCCTGCAGAAGCAGGGCCAGCACAAGTAATAACAAGGGCGCCGCGAGGCGCCCTTGGATTGCTGACAAAGGAGGAAAAACGTGGTTTTTCCTCCTTTGTGGATATCAGTCGAAAATCAATAAATTGATTTTCCTTGTTTTTTAGACATTGCCCTCTGTAAGCTCGGCAACGTCATCCGGTTTATCATTGACTTTAAGGGCGCCGCGAGGCGCCCTTGTTATTTAAGAAAAACGGCCTGGTTATTTCAGAGAAACATCTTGCGCAGGTAGTGCGGCACCGCGTTATCGACGTTGGAGCCGATCACTTCCAGCTCCGGCAGCATATCCTTCAGGCGCTGATGCGCGTCGCGCATGATGCAGCCCTTGCCGGCCATCGACAGCATCTCCAGATCGTTCATGCCGTCGCCGAAGGCAATGCACTCTTGCAGCGTATAGCCGATGATCTTGGCCACTTCTTCCAGCGCATGCCCTTTCGACACGCCACCCGCCATCACTTCCAGGCAGGTCGGGAACGAGAAGCTGACGTTGACCCGATCGCCCCAGCGCGCGTTGATGGCGTCTTCCACCTGCAGCAACCGCTCATGGTCTTCACAGGTGAAGTAAACCTTACAGACGCCGTCGGTTTCCAGCAGGCCCGGCTCGAACAGCTGGTATTTGAACACCGACTCCTGGAAGAACTCTTCCTGTTCCGGGCTTTCGCGGTTGATGAACCAGTCATCGTTACGGTAGACGTTGGTGGTGATCTCCGGATCGTCGTGCAGCATGCCGTACAGATCGCGGGCGATATCCCCGTCCAGGTTGTGGCTGAAAATCAACTCGCCGGCGGTGTTGTGCACCCGCGCGCCGTTGGAGGTGATCATAAAGGCGCTGATCTCCAGGCTGTCGCGGATCTGCGCCACGTCGATATGGTGACGGCCGGTGGCGAACACGAAATGCACGCCGCGCTGGGTCAGCAACTTCAGCGTTTCTTTGGCGTACGGCGACAGGGTATGGTCGGGAGACAGCAGCGTGCCATCTAAATCGGAAGCGACGACGTGATACATAGCGTTATGTTCTAACCTCTGATGGAGTTGTCGGCGGCAGCCCGCCGCCTAAGTGTTGAGCAAAGAAGCGCAGGATTGCGTTCAGTGCTTCGGCGCGCATCGCGTCCCGCTCGAACAGGATCTCATGGCGTGCGCCGTTGATAACCAACGGGAGCCCCCCTTCGCAAGGGCGCCCCGCGTCTGACAGAGCCTGACAAAAAGCCTGGTGCGAACGGTTGTCGACCACCCGTTCTTCACCGGCTTGCAAAAGCAACAGCGGCGTTGTTATCTCCCCGGCCTGAGCGATAATCTGCCGGCCGGCGCGGATGCTCTCCCGCACCCAATGATAGGTCGGCCCGCCCACCTGCAGCTCGGGGTAATCAGCGTAATAGCGCAGGCTGCGCCGGTAGCGCTCGCGGCTGTGGGTCAACACGTTGACCACATAGGGCAGCGGACGCCACTGGCCGGTACCCACCGCGTAGTAGTCGCGGATCGCCGGGCGCGTCTCCACCCAGTCGAGAATACGGTCGGCCAGCCAGCCCGGCATCGGCAACTGAATGCCAAACATCGGCGCGCAAAACGCCGCCGCGTCGAATGCCTGCGGTCGGCGCTGCAGGAACTGCGCCAGGATCGCGCCGCCCATCGAATGTGCCAGCGCGAAGCGCTGCCGATAACCGCGCGATTCGACCTCACGCTGCCAAAGCTGCTCGAAATCGTCCACGTAGTCGGCGAAGTTTACCACATGACCGCGGTGCGTATCCGCCAGTAAACGGCCGGAGCGCCCCTGGCCGCGATGATCGACGATCACCACATCGTAACCGCAGTGGAACAGATCGTAGGCCACCTCGGGGTATTTCACGTAGCTTTCGATGCGGCCGGGGCTGACCACCACCACCCGCTGATGCCGCGCGGAACGGAAGCGCACAAAGCGGATCGGCACGCCGTCTACGCCACTGAACTCACCTTCTTCACGCAACCGCCAGAAGTCCAGCAGCGGCCCGGTGGCGAAGGCAGCGAACTGCGTTTCACGCGTTAACCAGTCATCGGAGCTGAGAGTGAACGAGGTCATCGAGAGCCTTTTCCCTGTGGGGCCGGCGGAAAATGTGACCGCTGGCACAAGAAATCATACTAGCGTATTGTGATTCAATTCTTACAAAAAACGGCGCCGCCTCGGCGCATTGTGGCACAAAACGACACTTTCAGGGAGCCGAGAACCATGACCTTGGACTGGTGGTTAACCTATCTGCTGACCACGCTTATCCTCAGCCTGTCCCCCGGCTCAGGCGCCATCAACACCATGAGTACCGGTATCAGCCACGGTTATCGCGGCGCCGCCGCGTCGATCGCCGGGCTGCAGGTCGGGTTGAGCGCGCACATCGTGCTGGTGGGCATCGGCCTCGGCGCGCTGATTTCTCAATCGCTGCTGGCGTTCGAGCTGCTGAAATGGCTGGGCGCCGCTTACCTGGTGTGGCTCGGCATCCAGCAGTGGCGCGCCGCCGGGGCGCTGGATCTGCATGCGCTGGCGGGCAGCATGCCGCGCCGCCGCCTGTTCCGCCGCGCGGTACTGGTCAACCTGACCAACCCGAAAAGCATCGTGTTTCTTGCCGCGCTGTTCCCGCAGTTCATCCTGCCCAATCAGCCGCAGGCCGAGCAGTACCTGGTGCTCGGCGTCACCACCGTGGTGGTGGATATTCTGGTGATGATCGGTTACGCCACCCTGGCAACGCGCATCGCCGGCTGGCTGAAGACCCCACGCCAGATGCAGCTGCTCAACCGGCTGTTCGGCTCGCTGTTCATTCTGGTGGCGGGGCTGCTGGCGACCGCCCGCAAAGCCTGACAAAAAAGGCCGGGCATCGCTGCTCGGCCTTTGGCGTGTCACTGCCGCTCAGCGGGTAAAGATCAGGTGTAACCCGAAGCCGGTGAACAGCACGCCCGCCACCCCGTCGATCCACTTGGCCAACCGCTGGTAGCCGCGGCGCATCGCCGGCAGCGCGAACACTACCGCCACCAGACTGAACCAGACGAAGGTCTCGGCGACGATCAGCAAGAACAGCCCCCAGCGCGCCCCGGCGCCGACGCTATCACCGACGAACAGCGAGAACACGCTGCCGAAATAGATCACCGCCTTCGGGTTGGACAGATTGGTCAGGAAGCCGCGAATAAAGCTGCGCCCGGCCTTCGGCAACGCCACCTGAGCCTCCGCCGCCGGCTGCGCTTGCTGCGCCCGCGCGGAACGCAGCAGTTGCCACCCCATCCAGCACAGGTAAATGCCGCCGCCGACCATGATGATCTGGTGTAACCAGGCCATCTTCTGCAGGATCAGATGCAGCCCCATCAACGCCACGCCGGCCCACACCACGATGCCGAGCGAAATGCCGACCACGCCCATCATCGCCTCGCGGCGCGAGCGGCTGGCGGCGGTTTGCGACACGAAAAAGAAGTCCGGCCCCGGGCTCATCAACGCAATCAGATGCACCAGCGCTACGGTGAGAAACAGCATCAGCATGATTTTTCGCCCTCAGTCTTCGTCATTGTCGAGATGGTCGCGGATCATCGCCATAAAGGGCGCGCCGAAACGCTCCAGTTTGCGCTGGCCGACGCCGTTGACGCTCAGCAGATCGCCAGCCTTGATCGGCATCTGTTCGGCCATTTCCAGCAGCGTGGCGTCGTTGAACACCACGTAGGGCGGAATGTTTTCTTCGTCGGCGATCGACTTGCGCAGTTTGCGCAGCTTGGCGAACAGCTTGCGATCGTAATTGCCGCCGTAGGATTTCTGGTTGGCGCTGCTGCGCGACTTCAGGCTCTGGATACGCGGCACCGCCAGCTGCAGCGCCACCTCGCCGCGCAATACCGGACGCGCCGCCTCAGTCAATTGCAACGCCGAGTGCATGGCGATGTTCTGGGTGATAAAGCCCAGGTGGATCAGCTGACGCAGCACGCTGGTCCAGTGTTCGGTGGTTTGATCGCGGCCGATGCCGTACACCGGCAGCTTGTCGTGGCCGTATTCGCGAATGCGCTGGTTGTTGGAGCCGCGCAGCACTTCCACGATGTAGCCGAGGCCGAAGCGCTGGCCGACGCGGTACACGCAGGACAGCGCCTTGCGCGCGTCCTCAAGCCCGTCGTAGCGCTTGGGCGGATCGAGGCAAATATCGCAGTTGCCGCAGTTCTCGTGCTTGCCTTCACCGAAGTAGTTGAGCAGCACCAGGCGGCGGCAGGTTTGCGCCTCGGCGAACGCGCCCATGGCATTCAGCTTGTGGCGTTCGATGTCCAGCTGCTGCCCGGCGGGTTTTTCCTCCAGACAGCGGCGCAGCCAGGCCATGTCGGCCGGATCGTACAGCAGGATGGCTTCGGCCGGCAGGCCGTCGCGCCCGGCGCGGCCGGTCTCCTGATAATAGGATTCGATATTGCGCGGGATGTCGAAATGCACCACGAAGCGCACGTTGGGTTTATTGATGCCCATGCCGAAGGCGACGGTAGCCACCACCACCTGCAGATCGTCACGCTGGAACGCTTCCTGCACCTGCGCGCGGCGATCGTTGTCCAGCCCGGCGTGGTAGGCGCCGACGCTCAGCCCGCGGCTCTGCAGGCGCGCGGCGGTGTCTTCCACCTTGGCGCGGCTGTTGCAATAGATAATGCCGCTCTTGCCGCGCTGATCCTGCACGAAGCGCCACAGCTGATCGAGCGGTTTGAATTTTTCCACCAGCGTGTAGCGGATGTTCGGCCGGTCGAAGCTGCTGACCTGCACCAGCGGGTCCTGCAGCGACAGCAGGCGCACGATATCGCCGCGGGTGGACTCGTCGGCGGTGGCGGTCAACGCGATCACCGGCATCGACGGGAAGCGCTGTTTCAGCTGACCCAGCGCGCGATATTCCGGCCGGAAGTCATGGCCCCACTGCGAAATACAGTGCGCCTCATCCACCGCCAGCATCGCCGGCGGGCAGTGATCGAGCAGGTTGAGGAAGCTTTCCATCATCAGCCGTTCCGGCGCGATGTACAGCATCTTGATGGTGCCGTTGCGGCAGCCGGCCATAACGTCCAGCTGCTCCTCGCGGGTTTGCGTCGAGTTGTAGCAGGCGGCGGAAACGCCGTAGGCCAACAGTTGGTCGACCTGATCCTTCATCAGCGAGATCAGCGGGGAAACGACCAGCGTCAGGCCGTCCATCACCAGCGCAGGGATTTGGTAACACAACGACTTACCGCCGCCGGTCGGCATCACTACTAGGCAATCCTGCCCGCCGATCGCGGCATTGATGATCGTTTGCTGCCCCGGACGGAATTGCTGGTAGCCAAAGGTATCGCGCAATACCTGCTCGGCCAGCAACTCTCTGTTAATCACTGCTGCGGTTGACACACACTTCCCCATTTTTTCATCGGTACACACCCACCGGGTATGATTACATAATATCGTTCAGCATGACACCAACGCGCGTGCGACTCTTTTGCCGAAACAGGCTGGAAAGCAACAAAGGTTAAGCATAAAATCAACATTCCATTAACCTGGACTGACCAGTTAGCTCCCTTAAAACGCAAAAGAAAAACGGAAACCCGCTATGTCGACCACGCCACTGACCCTGGAAGCCGCCCGCCGCAAGATCGGCGAAATCTTTGTCTACCACATGCCGTTCAACCGCGAGCTTGGCCTGGAGCTGCGCCGCTTCGACGATGATTACGTCGAGCTGAGCTTCACCAACCAGCGCAAGCTGGTGGGCAACGCCGCACAGGAAATTCTGCACGGTGGCGTGATCGCCGCCGTGCTTGACGTCGCCGCCGGATTGGCCTGCGCAGGCGGTGTGCTGACACGCCTGGAGCCGCTGATCGAAGAGGAGATCGCCGCCAAGCTGTCGCGCATGGGCACCATCGATCTGCGCGTCGATTACCTGCGCCCTGGCCGCGGCGAGCACTTCGTTGCCTCCGCCAGCGTGCTGCGCAGCGGCAACAAGGTCGCCGTCGCACGCGTAGAGCTGCATAACCACGACGGCCTGCATATCGCGACCGCCACCGCCACCTATCTGGTCGGCTGATGATTGTGTGCGGTGAGCGTCTTCAGTACACTCACCGCATCTTACGTTCCCCACCAGAGTGACGTCATGGACGCAAAGCAAACGCGTCAGGGCATTTTCTTCGCCCTGGCCGCCTATTTTATGTGGGGCATCGCCCCGGCCTATTTCAAACTGATTCAGCAAGTACCCGCGGATGAGATCCTTACCCACCGGATCATCTGGTCGTTTTTCTTCATGCTGGCGCTGATCTCGCTGGGCCGCAGCTGGCCGAAAGTGCGGGCCGCCTGTCAAAATCGCAAACGGCTGCTGCTGCTGGCGGTCACCGCGCTGTTGATCGGCGGCAACTGGCTGCTGTTCATCTGGGCGGTGAACAACCACCATATGCTCGAGGCCAGCCTGGGCTACTTCATCAACCCGCTGGTTAACGTGCTGTTGGGAATGCTGTTTCTCGGCGAGCGCTTCCGCCGCATGCAGTGGGTGGCGGTGGCGCTGGCGTTCACCGGGGTGCTGGTGCAGCTCTGGCAGTTCGGCTCGTTGCCGATCATCGGTCTGGGGCTGGCGTTCAGCTTCGCCTTCTACGGCCTGTTGCGCAAGAAAATCGCCATCGACGCCCAAACCGGCATGCTGATCGAAACGCTGTGGCTGCTGCCGGTGGCGGCGGCCTATCTGTTTCTGTTCGCCGACAGCCCCACCAGCCACCTGAGCGCCAACCCGTGGTCGCTGAACCTGCTGCTGGTCGCCGCCGGCATCGTCACCACCGTGCCGCTGCTGTGCTTCACCGCGGCGGCCACCCGGCTGCGCCTGTCGACGCTCGGTTTCTTCCAGTATCTCGGCCCGACGCTGATGTTCCTGCTGGCGGTCACCTTCTACGGCGAAACCGTCGGCCAGGACAAACTGGTGACCTTCGGCTTTATCTGGGCGGCGCTGATCCTGTTCACCCTCGACGCGCTCTACACCCAGCGCAAGCTGCGCTGAGCCCGGCGCCGCCGGGTTACAGCCAGTTCTTGCGCTTGAAGTACAGGTAAGGGGCCAGGCCCGCCAGGATCATCAATGTGATGGCGCCCGGGTAGCCGAACGACCATTTCAGCTCCGGCATGAATTCGAAGTTCATGCCATAGCTGGAAGCCACCAGCGTAGGCGGCAGGAACACCACCGACACCACCGAGAAGATCTTGATGATGCGGTTCTGCTCGATGTTGATGAAGCCCATCGCCGCCTGCATCAGGAAGTTCACCTTCTGGAACAGCGATTCGTTGTGCGGCAGCAGGGATTCGATGTCGCGCAGCACTTCACGCGCCTGTTCCAGCTGACCGGTCGGCAGACGCGCCTTGCGCACCAGGAAGTTGAGCGCGCGCTGAGTATCCATCAGACACAAACGCACTTTCCAGCCGATGTCTTCCAGCTCCGCCAGCGTCGACAGCGCGGCGTCGTATTCATCGCCCTGATGCCCTTCCATGATCACCCGGCTGAGCTGTTCCAGATCGCTGTAGATGTTCTCTATCTCGTCCGCCAACTGCTCAATCTTGGTTTCGAACAGGTCCAGCAACAGTTCGTAGGCATTGCCTTCGAGCATGGTCTGGTTGCGGGCGCGCATGCGGTACAGGCGAAATGCCGGCAGCTCGCGTTCGCGCAGGGTATAGAGGCGGCCGTCGCGGATGGTGAACGCCACCGTGGAGTTGCCGGCGTGATCTTCCGCATCTTCAAAGTAGAAGAAGGAGTGGATATGCAGGCCGTCTTCGTCTTCGAAGAAACGGGCGGAGGCTTCGATGTCGTCCAGTTCGGGACGCGTCGCCAGGCTTTGTCCCAGCTCATTCTGCACGCGCTCACGCTCGCCCTCTTCCGGCTCGACCAGGTCAACCCACAGCGATGACGAGAGATCATCCGAGTCGTCCAGCTCCAGACGGGACAAGCGGCGGTTATCTAATTTAAAAGCGCTCAGCATGTGCCAAAACTCCGTGAAGGTAACGGGTGCGGACAACGCGTTGAAGCACAGAAACAGAGGGGATGCGTATCACCGATTTGTTTCAGACCATGAAGAGATCTGACTCATAGCGACGCTTTGCGGGGTCGCCGACAACCACGAAGGCTATCAGCAAAAACGGAGAGCCTTAGAAGTTATACCTGCGGCGCAGGTCAGTGAGCCAGTATCTACTGGGTGTGTCCAAGGCGTCTGTCCTCAATGATAATAGTGCGCGCATGTTACGCCGAGAAGAAAAAGCCTGTCAACACGTTAGGAGGGATAATTGCGCAACAAATCATCACGATGATCAATGGTAAAAATGGCGCTTAAACCGTGCTGAAAAAGTCGCGGCGATCGCTTACCGCCACCAAGAATGTTGTTAAGATGACATCACCCTAATGGTACGACAAGCATGCGGATTTAAATGATGAAACAGATTACCGCCCATGAACTGACCGCGATGAGCGAACAGGCCGCCAGCGTGGCCCGCCTGCGCGCGCACCGCACTTTACACGAAGAGTTGAGCGACCCGGTGCAACGCCTGGCGATCGCCATGGAACCCGGCACCTATATCCGCCCGCACCGCCACCCGCAAACCTGGGAGCTGCTGACGCCGCTGCGCGGCCGCTTTGTGGTGCTGCAGTTCAACGATGACGGCGTCGTCACGCAGCGCACCCTGCTCGGCGAAGAAACCAAAGTGCTGGAGATGCCGGCATCTACCTGGCATGCGGTGCTGTCGGTCGATGCCGGCGGCGTGGTGTTCGAAGTGAAGCAGGGCCCGTATCAGGCGCTGACCGAAGAGGACTGCATGCACTGGGCGCCGCAGGAAGGCGGCGAAGGCACCGAAGCGGTGATGCGCTGGTATGCCACCGCGCAGGTCGGCGACCGTTTCCCTCACTGATAATGAACGATTGCAGGGGCTTGCCCCTGCAACTTCCCCTTCTCTTATACCGTTTCCAGGCGAGCGTAGGCCGCCACCAGCCACTTGATGCCCTCACCCGGGAAAGCGATCTGCAGCCGACTGTGCTCGCCGCTGCCCTCCAGATTGACGATGGTGCCTTCGCCAAACTTGGGATGGCGCACGCGCTGGCCCAGCTTGTAGCCGGTATCGTTCTCGCTGATTGGCGTGCCCATGCGACGATGACTGACCGGACGCGATACGCTGGCGCGCAGGCGCACTTCTTCCACGCACTCTTCCGGCAGCTCGCCGATAAAGCGCGACGGCCGGTGGTAAACCTCTTTGCCGTACAGACGGCGCGTTTCGGCATAGGTCAGCGTCAGCTTCTGCATGGCGCGCGTTACGCCTACATAGGCCAGCCGGCGCTCCTCCTCCAGACGGCCGCCTTCATCCAGCGACATCTGGCTCGGGAACATGCCCTCTTCCATGCCGACGATAAACACCAGCGGGAATTCCAGCCCCTTGGCCGAGTGCAGAGTCATCAGCTGCACCGCGTCCTGATAGGCATCGGCCTGGCCTTCACCCGCCTCCAGCGCCGCATGCGACAGGAACGCCTGCAGCGGCATCAGATCCTGATCTTCTTCCTGATAGCTGAACTGGCGCGTCGCCGTCACCAGTTCCTCGAGGTTTTCGATGCGCGCCTGTCCCTTTTCACCCTTCTCCTGCTCATACATGATGAACAGCCCGGAGTCGCGGATCACCCGGTCGGTCTGCACGTGCAACGGCATGTCGGCGGTTTCGTGCGCCAGCGACTCCACCAGCTCGATAAAGCGCTGCAGCGCCGACGCGGCGCGGCCGGCCAATACCTTGTCCTGCATCAGCTCGCGCGTCGCCTGCCACAGCGTCAGCTGGCGATCGCGCGCCGCCTGGCGCACCACGTCGAGGGTGCGATCGCCGATGCCGCGCGTCGGGGTATTGACCACGCGTTCGAAGGCCGCATCGTCGTTGCGGTTGGAAATAAGGCGCAGGTAAGCCAGCGCATCCTTGATTTCCTGGCGTTCGAAGAAGCGCTGGCCGCCGTAGATGCGGTACGGCATCGCCGTCTGCAGCAGCGCCTCTTCCAGCACGCGCGACTGGGCGTTGCTGCGGTACAGGATGGCGCAGTCGTTCAGCGCGCCACCGTTATCCTGCCAGGTCTTGATACGGTTGACCACGAAGCGGGCTTCGTCGAGTTCGTTGAAAGCGCAGTAGATGGAAATCGGTTCGCCTTCGCCGCCTTCGGTCCACAGGTTTTTACCCATGCGCCCGTCGTTGTTGGCGATCAGGGTGTTGGCCGCTTTCAGGATGTTGCTGGTGGAGCGATAGTTCTGCTCCAGGCGGATGGTTTCCGCGCCGGGGAAATCCTTCAGGAAGCGCTGGATGTTTTCCACTTGCGCGCCGCGCCAGCCATAGATCGACTGGTCATCGTCGCCGACGATCATCACGTTGCTGTTGCCGCCCGCCAGCAGGCGGATCCAGGCGTACTGGATGCTGTTGGTATCCTGGAATTCGTCCACCAGCACGTTGGTGAAACGTTCGCGGTAGTGGTTGAGGATATGCGGCTTGTTCAGCCACAGCTCGTGCGCGCGCAGCAGCAGCTCGGCGAAATCCACCAGCCCCGCGCGATCGCAGGCTTCCTGATAGGCCTGATAGATGCGCAGCCAGGTGGCCTCTACCGGGTTGTTGTAAGTCTCGACGTGCTGTGGGCGCAGGCCCTCGTCTTTCTTGCCGTTGATGTACCACATCGCCTGACGCGGCGGCCACTGCTTCTCGTCGACGTTCAGCGCCTTGATGATGCGCTTGAGCAGCCGCAGCTGGTCGTCGCTGTCGAGAATTTGGAAATCCTGCGGCAGGTTGGCCTCCAGGTGGTGGGCGCGCAGCAGACGATGCGCCAGGCCGTGGAAGGTGCCGATCCACATGCCGCCCTGGCTGGTGCCGATCAAATGTTCGATACGGTGGCGCATTTCCGCCGCCGCCTTGTTGGTGAAGGTCACCGCCATGATCGAATACGGCGAACAGTTCTCGACCGACAACAGCCAGGCGATGCGATGCACCAGCACCCGGGTCTTGCCGCTGCCCGCCCCGGCCAGAACCAACAGGTTGCTGCGTGGCGCCGCCACGGCTTCACGTTGTTTTTCATTCAGGCTGTCGAGCAGATCGGAGACGTCCATAGGCACCACTAATGGTTGAGGGAAAACCCGCCGGCGACGGGTTTTTCACTGGAAATTTATACAGAGTTCTGGCAGGGATTATAACAATGCTGTCAGCGATGCCAACTGCGAAATCTCAATATGCGGCAGCAGGCGGCTGTCGGCCGCCTGCATCAGGCAGCGTTGCCGATCGTTGATCCAACAGGCCTGCAGCCCCGCGCGCAGCGCGCCGGCGACGTCGGTAGTCAGATCGTCGCCCACGTGCAGGATCTGCTCGGGCGCCACGCCCAGCCGCTCGACGGCCAGGTGGTACATGTCCTGGTACGGCTTGGCGCGCCCGTCCGGCCCGGAGCGCAACACGAACTGGAAATAACCGTCCAGGCCACACTGCGCCGGATCGGCGTTGCCGTTGGTGATCGCCACCAGCGGGTAGCGTGCGGCCAGCGCTTTCAGCGTGGCGTGGGTCGCTTCCGGTACCTCGATGCGGCTGCGCCACAGTGCGAAGTTTTGCATCGCCGCATCGGCCCCGATCGCGGCGTCGGCGTCACGCAGCCCCTGCCGGCTCAGCGCCAGATGAATGGCGCGCCAGCGCCACTGGGTGACGTCGTGGTAGATCTCCGGATCCTGCTCGCGCAGCTCCTGGCGCAGGCGGTGGAAATCCGCCGACTGGAAGCTGCTCAGACCAGGATGATAGCTCTGCAGGAAGGCCACCGACTGTTGTTCGGTCTGCCTAATCACCGGGCGATTGTCATACAGCGTGTCGTCCAGATCGAAAGTCAGCGCCGCCAGCGGGCGCAGCGGGCGATAAAAATGCATCAGGATTTCCCCCGTTTGGCGCGCGGATGCGCGGCATCGTACACGTTCGCCAGATGTTGAAAGTCGAGGTGGGTATAAATTTGCGTGGTGGTCAGGTTAGCGTGGCCGAGCAGCTCCTGTACCGCGCGCAGATCGCCGCTGGACTCCAGCATGTGGGTAGCGAAGGAGTGGCGTAGCTTGTGCGGGTGGATATGGCTGTTGACGCCCTGTTTCACGCCCCATTCGGCGAAGCGCTTTTGCACGTTGCGCGTCGAGATGCGCCGCCCCTGATTGGACAGGAACATCGCGTCATCTTCCGGCCCGAACAGATCGCGCATCGCCAGCCAGTGTTCCAGCCAGGTGACGGCGGTGCGCCCAATTGGCAATTTGCGCTCTTTGCTGCCTTTCCCCATCACCCACACCTCGCCGGCTGCCATATCGACATGGCGGCAATCCAGCCCCACCAGCTCTGAGAGGCGCAGGCCGGCGCCGTACATCACCTCCAGCATGGCGCGATCGCGCACCGCCAGCGGATCGTTGAGATCGATCTCCAGCAGTTGGTTGATTTCATCGACGTCGATGTTTTTCGGCAGATGGCGGCCGCTGCGCGGCGTGCGGATGCCTTTCGCGGGGTTGGCGTGCAATACGCCCTGGCTGACCAGCCAGTCGAGGAAACTGCGCAACGAAGAGAGCCGCAGCGCCAGGCTGGCGGACTGCAGGCCGGCGCGTTTGCTGCGCGCCGCCAGCATACGCACCCGGGCGGCGTCCAGCGCCGCCCAGTCGGTGACGCCGATCTCCTGCGCCAGGCGCATCAGCGCCGCCAGCTGGCGCGAATAGCTGAGCTGCGTCAGCGGACTGAGTTGCCGTTCTACCTTGAGATAACGCAGAAAAGCGTCCACCGGCTGCTGCAGGCTGGGCGCAATCGGCGTCATGCGCGTTCGACCCAGCGTTCCAGCAGTTCCGGCAGCATGCGCGCCAGTTGATTGAGCATCACCGTGCCCATGCCCTGCTGATAGTGTTGCGTATCGCGACTGCTGAAGATCACCATGCCCAGTTCGCCGTCGTCGCCCAGCATCGACAGCGCCACCGAGCCAATCTGGCCAATCTGTTTGGCCTGCGGCAACAGCAGCAGCAGCTCGGGGCCGTTCAGGCCGCCGAGGTAGTGTTGTTCGCTGCCCAGCCGCTGAATGCGGAACGGCTCGAACGCCGAACGCGTCAGCGCCAGGTGGGTGAAGTCGGAAGGCGCGCCGATCTTCCAGCGTTCGGCGAACAGGCGCACCGTGGCACCGGCCAAACCGAAGCCGCGCGCCCAGCGCTGCAGCCGGTTGAGCATGTCCTGCAGGCTGTCGGCGGTGGCCAAATCGGCCTGCAGGTGCAGCAACCGGGCGAACAACCCTTCGTTGGCGCTGGCCTGTTCCATCAACAGCGTGATCTCTTCTTCCAGCCGTTCGATGTGATTGCGCTGGCGGGCCAGATGCCATTCCACCAGCGAAACGGTGCCGCGCACCGGGTGCGGCACGCGCATCTGCTCAACCTGGCGTGCGTTGCGAATAAAGAAATCCGGGTTCTGCAGCAGATACTGCATCACGGTGTCGTCATCCAGCGCCAGGCCGGCGACGCTCTGTTCTTCTACGCTTTTCATAGATGAATAAATCCGTCATAGACATGTGTTGCCGGGCCGGTCATAAACAGCGGGTTGCCCGGCCCTTTCCAGCGAATATGCAGGCTGCCGCCCGGCAGTTCTACATGCACCTCTTCTGACAGCAATTCCTGTTGGATCCCCACCGCCACCGCCGCACAGGCGCCGCTGCCGCAGGCCTGCGTTTCGCCGGCGCCGCGCTCGTAAACGCGCAGCTTGATGTGATCGCGGCTGACCACCTGCATAAAGCCGATGTTGGCCCGTTCAGGGAAGCGCTCATGCCCTTCCAGCACCGGCCCGAGCAGCTCAACCTTGGCGGTTTTTACATCATCCACCTGCAAAACACAATGCGGGTTGCCCATCGACACCACGCCGCACAGCACGGTCTGTTCCGCCGCGCGCATGATGTAGGTCTTTTCGGCTTTGGCGGCGCGGAACGGCACCGCCTGCGGATCGAAGTTCGGCTCGCCCATGTTGACACATACCAGATCGTCGTCGGTAACGCTGAGCACCATGCGCCCGGTTTGGGTGCTGACGCGGATATCGCGTTTGTTGGTCAGCCCTTTCAGCCGCACAAAGCGCGCGAAGCAGCGCGCGCCGTTGCCGCACTGCGCCACTTCGCTGCCGTCGGCGTTGAAAATTCGGTAGTGAAAATCCAGCTCGGGATCGTAAGGCGGTTCTACCACCAGCATCTGGTCAAAGCCGACGCCCAGGTGCCGATCGGCCAGCCGGCGGATCAGCTCAGGTGAAAAATAGACATTCTGTGTAACGGCATCGACCACCATAAAGTCGTTGCCCAGACCGTGCATTTTGGAGAACTGCATATCATACTCCGCTATCTGGACGCGCTATCCGTCTTGATTTTGCGGCGGCGCTCGCCACCGCAAACCGGGTGTTACTGGGCAACCATCGACGGTTTTTGCTGAGAGCCAGACTGCTCCTGCTGGTTCTTTTGCACCTGATCGCCCGTTTGCACCGGCGGTTTAGCCGGTTTTTGGCCGGCGGAGTCGGCAGGTGGGAAGTAAAGCGGGCCCTTCAGACCACAGCCGGCGAGGCCGGTCAGCAGAACTGCCATCAGCGCATAGCGTAGTTGTTTTTTCATTTGCATTAATGCCTGTAATTCATGCGTCCAAGGTCTCTATAATCGCAGGTGGATCATGAAAAGCAATAGGAATTGAATATGAACGACAGCGAGTTTCATCAGTTGGCCGACCAGCTGATGCTGAATATTGAAGAGACACTGGACGATTTTGACGGCGATGCGGACATCGATTACGAAACCAATGGCGGCGTGATGACATTGAGCTTCGAAAACGGCACTAAAATCGTCATCAATCGCCAGGAGCCGCTGCACCAGGTGTGGCTCGCCACCAAGGCCGGCGGTTACCACTTCAACTACCGCGATGGCGTCTGGGTATGCGATCGCAGCGGGCAGCCGTTTTATCAGCTGCTCAGCGAGGCGGCCAGCGCGCAGGCCGGTGAGGAACTGAGTTTTTCCTGAAGCGATGCAGGGCTCGGCAACCGAGCCCTTGCGGCATCAATGCAGCTGGAACTGCTGTTTGAGCGGCTGGGCGGCGCCGTCGGCCACCGTCACGCACAGGCTGGACAGCACGTTACTGCGGAACGGGATCACCTGCGTGCGCCCGTCGAGCTGCACGATCTGATAGAACTGCGGCAGGTTGAAGTTGATGAAGCTGGAGCCGTAGGTGAAACGATCGTGCGATGAAGAGTAGAAGCGGCTGACGTCGCGCACCAGCTCCTCTTTACTGCCCTCGCAGTGGTGATACACCTCCACCCGATTCGACTCGTCCAGAATATAAATGTTGAAGCCTTTGTCGTCCGAGGTGTCTTCGAAGAAGAACTGGATGATCCCCTCGCTGGCGAAGCCATCCACCACCGGCGGCAGATGCACCTGATCGGTTTCCACCTTGATAGACAGGCCGTGCAGCTTATTGTTGGAGATCGCGCCGTAAAACTCCACCGCGTTCTCCAGCTTTTGCACCGACACGCTCAGACGCTCGAAGAACAGACCCCAAGTCTGCCCGGCGACGCGTACCGCCTTAAAGCGACCGGGTTCCAGACGGGTGCTGGACAGGCGTAGCTCGATGCACTCCGACACCAGTTGCTGGATGCGGGTGCGGATCAGGCCGCGCAGGTGCTGGCTGTAGCAGAACACTTCCACCGACTCCGGCGGCGCGGCGTCCTGGTGCATTTTGCCGAGAATGGTCTTCAGCGCTTCCAACACCGACTGCTCGCCGCTGAAATGCAGAGTGCGCACTTCGTTCCAGGAGTTGCGGTACAGCAGATCGATGCTGCCCACCAGGCACTGCTGCTGCTGGCCGAAGCTGAACACGTCCAGCTTACGGAAATCGAAGTGCACCACCTGATTGCGGAAGGCGGCGGTCGGATCGTTTTCCAGATTGACGATGATTGCCAGGTGGCGAATTTCGCACGGGCTGTACAGCGCTTTCGGCGTCGGCGCCGGCAGGCGCAGCGGGAAGTGATGAGAAACGTCGGCTACCAGCTCCTGCAGCTTGGCGGTGTCGCACAGGTTGCCGCTTTTGATGTGCAGGCGGGTCTGCGGGGTCAGCAGGCCGTTGAAATAGGCCCAGGCCACCAGCTTGTTCAGGTAGCGGTTATATTCCAGCGGCTGATGGCTGACGATCGAATCCATGGCCGGCGCCTGATTATACAGGTACCAGCCGGTGCGGTTGGCGCGGCCAACCGGCACGTGAATAAAGGTTAAATCGTTTTCCGACAGGTCCGGCGAAATCTGCGGGTTCACCAGTGTCACCTTGCCGGGCAGCGCTTCGAACGCCGCGTACAGTTTGCGGGTCAGCACGCCGATATCCTGCGGGCTGGCACTGACGCTGAGGTTGTTGCGGCGGGCGAAACGGATCAGGTTGCGGTAGCTCTGCATCATCGCGTCGAGCAGTTCGTTATGCGCTTCGCGCACCCGCTCGATTTTCCAGTTGGCGCGGTTATCCAGCATCGCCAAACGCTCTTCGCTCCAGCCCCACTCGCTGACCAGTTGGCTGAGGATCTCACGCCGCCAGCCGACGCAGGCCTTGGCCAGCGACAGCTTTTCACACACTTTCAGGTAGAAACAGCGGCGGGCCAGATCGAGGCGGGTGGTGTCGTTGATGTCGGTCAGGTAGCGAGTGACGCGCTCGAGCATCATGCAGTAGGCGTCGAGCCCGAAGCTGACGATCTCGCCCTGATGCAGGCGGTGTTTGATGTCCGTCGCCAGCAGTTGGGTATTGGGGTATTCCCAGGAATAGGCTTCGAGCAGCAAGGTCTTCAGCACCGCCTTGTAAGGCGAATCGATGCTCTTGTACAACTGCCACAGGCTGGCGCCGAAGTACTCTTCCGCCGACAGCGAACTCAGGCCGCCGAGATCCAACCACTCGTTCGGCGTCAGCGCGCCCTGCGCGTACAGCGACAGCACGTATTCATCGTAGTGCGCTTCTTCTTCGCCCGGCACCATGTTCCACAGGATGCGTTTGCCGGCCAGGCGCACCGCGGTGCGGTAGAATTCGTCGAGCAACAGGATATGCTGCGTCGAGCCGCAGTCTTCGCCGCCCAGGCTGCCACTTTCATTATGGCGGAAGCGGTTTTCGTCGATCAGGAAGAAGCTGACTTCCACCCCCATCGAGGCGGCCCACTTCTCAAGCAGGCTGCATTTTTGCTGCAGGCGGGTCCGTTCTTCGTTGTCCAGCCAGGACTGGTGGCAGACCCAGATGTCGAGATCCGAGCTGCAGCTTTGGCCGATAGACGAGGTGCTGCCCATCGAATAGACGCCGGTGATCGGCAGTTCGCCGCTGGCCGGCTTGTCAAACGGGCTGCCCCACTTGTCTTCTAAATCGTTCAGGTAATCTTGTTGAGTTTCATCAGGCGTGTAGAGGCAAATGCCATGGGGAACGTTACCGTTCAGGTAACCCGGCATTAGCGGGTGGTGGTGGTGCAGTAAGGTGGGCAGCAGACTGTATACCCGTTGAAACGCGGGCTTCATAGCCGCCAGGGCGCGATCGACGCGTAGCTGATTGATCGCATCCAGTCTCTGCTTCAATGTCTCGATGTAGAGGTACAAGACGTCTCGCCTGATTATCCCGGTGTTTAGAAAAAAACCCGTATTCCATAAGCGCCGTTAGTGTAAGAAGAATATTTGGCGACTTATTGCTGGAAACGTGATCAATTTAACACCTTGCTGATTGACCGTAAAGGAGGTAACGCTTCACAATTATTGTAGCGCTTCCCTAAACGATTTACCCGCAGTGTTAACTGCCCCAAAGCCCATCACACGTCCCTTTGATTCCGTTGTCCTTTTTCCGCCTCCGGCTTCTTGCACTGACAGTATTGGCTCTCAGTGGTAGGATGGATGGCGAAATATAAAAACGGTAACAAGCATGTTAGACAAAATTATTCGAATTGCCACCCGACAAAGCCCGCTTGCACTTTGGCAAGCACATTATGTGCAGCAACGTCTGATGGCCAGCCATCCCGGCCTGCAGGTCGAGTTGGTGCCGATGGTCACGCGCGGCGACGTTATTCTGGATACGCCGCTGGCGAAAGTCGGCGGTAAAGGCCTGTTTGTTAAAGAACTCGAGCTGGCGCTGCTGGAAGGCCGCGCCGACATCGCCGTGCACTCGATGAAAGACGTGCCGGTCGATTTCCCTGCCGGCCTGGGTTTGACCACCATTTGCGAACGCGAAGATCCGCGCGACGCTTTTGTTTCCAATCGTTTCGCCTCGCTCGATCAACTGCCGCAGGGCAGCGTGGTCGGCACCTCCAGCCTGCGCCGCCAGTGCCAGTTGCGTGAACGCCGCCCTGATCTGATCGTACGCGACCTGCGCGGCAACGTCGGCACTCGCCTGGCCAAGCTGGACAACGGCGACTACGACGCGATTATTCTGGCGGTGGCCGGCCTGAAACGCCTGGGGCTGGAGCAACGCATCCGCAGCCCGCTGAGCGCCGAAGAGTGCCTGCCGGCAGTTGGCCAGGGTGCGGTCGGCATTGAATGCCGCCTTGATGACAGCGTCACCCGCGCGCTGCTGGCGCCGCTGAACCATGCGGCCACCGAAACCCGCGTGCGTGCCGAACGGGCGATGAACACCCGTCTGGAAGGCGGCTGCCAGGTACCGATCGGCAGCTATGCCGAACTGGATGGCGACAGCCTGTGGCTGCGCGCCCTGGTCGGCGCGCCGGACGGTAGCCAGATGGTGCGCGGCGAACGCCGCGGCCCAGCCGCCGAGGCCGAACGGATGGGCGTTGAGCTTGCTGAAGAGCTGCTGGCACGCGGCGCGCGCGAGATCCTGCGCGAGGTTTATCAGGGAAATCCGCCGGCATGACGATCCTGGTAACCCGCCCATCGCCTTCGGGAGAGCTGTTAGTGAGCCGGCTGCGCGCACTCGGCCGGGTTGCCTATCATGCACCGCTGATCGACTTCGCCCCCGGCGGAGATCTGCCGAAGCTGCCGCAGGCATTGCATCAGTTGAACGCCGGCGATCTGGTGTTCGTGCTGTCGCAACATTCGGTGAACTATGCCGATTCAGTCATCGGCCGTGTCGGGCTGACCTGGCCCGCTCACCTGGCCTATTACGCCATCGGCCGCACCACCGGGCTGGCGCTGCACCGCATCAGCAGTTTGCCGGTGGAATACCCGCGCGAACGCGAGATCAGCGAAACGCTGCTGCTGCTGCCGGCGCTGCAAAAACTGGCGGGCAAACGTGCGCTGATTTTACGCGGCAACGGCGGCCGCGAGCTGCTGGGCACGACGCTGAGCGAGCGCGGCGCCGACGTCAGCTATTATGAATGCTATCAACGCAGCCCGGTGCACTACGACGGCAGCGAGCAAAGTGCCCACTGGCAGCGCGCCGGTGTGGATACGCTGGTGGTGACCAGCGGTGAAATGTTACAACAGCTCTATACTTTAGTTCCTGATTACTATCGTTCTTCATGGCTGCTGCGTTGCCGCCTGGTAGTAGTGAGCGAACGCCTGGCTACCCTCGCCCGGGACTTGGGCTGGCGTACGATTCGGGTAGCTGACAACGCCGATAATGACGCGCTGATCCGCGCGCTACAATAATCTGACTATGGGATGTGCCACTATGACGGAACAAAATACCCCATCCGCCCCGGTTGAAGAGCCAACCACCGCGGTTGAGAGCTCCCAGCAGCCAGCCGCTGCCAGCCGCAAAGGAAAGAATACCGGCCCGGTGCTCGGCGCGATCGCTATCGTGCTGGTCATCGCCCTCGGCGCGGGCGGCTATTACCACACGCACAAGCAGGCGCAACAGTTGATCGCCGCCAATCAGGCGCTGCAACAGCAGCTTGAGGGCGTGAAACAGAGCCAGCAGCAGGAAAGAAATGCGCTGGAAGGCCTGTTGCAGCAGCAGGGCAAAACTCTGGACGCCGCCGATCGCGAGCAGGCGAACCTTGCGCGCCAACTGAGCGAACTGCAGGAAAAAGTGGCGACCATCTCCGGCAGCGACGCCAAAACCTGGCTGCTGGCGCAGGCCGATTTCCTGGTGAAAATGGCCGGCCGCAAGCTGTGGAGCGATCAGGACGTCACCAGCGCCGCCGCGCTGCTGAAAAGCGCCGACGCCAGTCTGGCGGACATGAACGATCCGAGCCTGCTCGACGTGCGCCGCGCCATTACCGAAGACATCAGCACGCTTTCTACGCTGACCCAGGTCGATTACGACGGCATCATCCTCAAGGTCAATCAGCTGTCCAATCAGGTGGATAACCTGCGTCTGGCGGATAACGACACCGACGAAGCGCCGATGGATCAAAACAGCAGCGAGCTCTCCGGCTCAATCGGCGAATGGCGGCAGAACCTGGCCAAGAGCTGGCGCAATTTCATGGCTGACTTCATTACCATCCGCCGCCGCGACACCAGCGCCGAGCCGCTGCTGGCACCGAACCAGGACATCTACCTGCGCGAAAACATCCGTTCGCGCCTGCTGGTGGCCGCGCAGGCCATCCCGCGCCACCAGAACGAGACCTACAAGCAATCGCTGGAAACCGTCTCTACCTGGGTGCGCGCCTATTTCGACACCACCGATCCGGCGACCAAAGCCTTCCTGGAAGAGCTGGATAGCCTGAGCCAACAGTCGATCTCGATGGACGTGCCGGATCAGCTGAAAAGCCAGCCGCTGCTGGAAAAAGTGATGCAGACCCGGGTGCGCAACCTGATGACCCAGTCCCCTGCCGCTCATCAGGAGGGTTAAGCCATGTTACGCGTGCTATTTCTGTTCCTGGTGGTGATCGCCAGCGTGGTGCTCGGGCCGATGTTGGCCGGGCATCAGGGCTATGTGCTGATCCAGACCGACAATTACAATATTGAAACCAGCGTCACCGGCCTGGTGATTATGCTGGTGCTGCTGTTCGTGGTGCTGCTGGCGATCGAGTGGATCCTGCGCCGTATCTTCCGTACCGGCGCCCGCACGCGCGGTTGGTTTATCGGCCGCAAGCGTACCCGTGCGCGCCAGCAAACCAAAGCCGCGCTGATCAAGCTGGCGGAAGGCGACTACAAGCAGGTTGAGAAGCTGATGACGCGCAACGCCGACCACGCCGAACAGCCGGTCGTGAACTACCTGCTTGCCGCCGAAGCCGCACAGCAACGCGGCGACGACTTCCGTACCAATCAATATCTGGAGCGCGCTGCCGAAGCGGCCGACACCGATCAACTGCCGGTGGACATCACCCGGGTTCGTATCCAGCTGGCGCAGGGCGAAAACCACGCCGCGCGCCACGGCGTCGATCGCCTGCTGAACCAGGCGCCGCGTCACCCGGAAGTGCTGCGCCTGGCGGAACAAGCCTATCTGCGCACCGGCGCTTATGCGTCGCTGCTGGAAGTGCTGCCGTCGATGCGTAAAATCGAACTCCACAGTGAAGAGGAGCTGCAGGCATTACAGCAACAGGCTTATATCGGGCTGATGAACCAGGCGATGGCGGACGAAGGTAGCGAAGGCTTGAAGCGCTGGTGGAAAGATCAGAGCCGCAAGACGCGTCACGAAGTGCCGCTGCAAATCGCGATGGTGGAACACCTGATCGAATGCAACGACCACGAACTGGCGCAGGAAATTGTGCTCGACAGCCTGAAGCGCCAATACGACGAGCGCCTGGTGCTGTTGCTGCCGCGGCTGAAGTCCGGCAATCCCGAGCAGTTGGAAAGAGCGCTGCGTCAGCAGATGAAACAACACGGCGCGACGCCGCTGTTGAACAGCACGCTGGGGCAGTTGCTGATGAAGCACGGCGAGTGGCAGCAAGCGGCCGACGCCTTCCGCGAAGCGCTGAAACAGCGCCCGGATGCCTACGACTACGCCTGGTTGGCCGATACGCTGGAAAAACTGCATCGTTCGGATGAAGCGGCGCAGATGCGGCGTGAGGGGTTGATGTTGACGCTGAAACAGAACGGCGGTGAATAGCGCCCTGCCCAAGTGAGAAAAGCGCGGCCCCAATGCCGCGCTTTTTTTTTGCCCGGTGGTTTTCTGAGGTGCAAAAAAAAACACTTGCCGTGTGGCAAGTGTATAAAGAAGCAATCAGGTCTAGGACAACAGGGGCGGTGCCTCACTCAACGTTCTGCCCTGAGCGTGATGACGGGTTAGTCATCGTTCTCGTGGGCGATAGGCACCCTAAATCGGCTCTGCGTCATTCCCAGGGTTTATGAGGCCTAAGGCGAACATAAGAGGTGGAATGAGCATCTACGCTATAGATAATGCACTTGGCGTGCCAATATTTTGATTGAGACCGTCACAATAGGAAAATAGAGTTCAATATATTGAAAATATTGTATTTTTATTTTATCCCCCCTTTCCCGTCACAAACCATTCCCTGGCGATCCTTGCCGGCGGCAGTTATGAGGATGTCGCTTCGAAACGACGACTTAAGCCAAAGCTAATTTTGTCTTTTAAAATCAATTAATTATTTGTCTCAACCTGACGACAGCGCTGAATGACGTTGTCGCTGAAAGCCAACACACTACCGGCAGACGCAAGATGCTAAATCCCAGAAATGCAAAAAGCCCGTGCAGTACTGCACGGGCTTGTCGATGTTCATTTCACGTCGCGAGGCTCGAATCTCCTGCGGAGGTGCTCATCCTCATAAACTGCAGACGTAAAAAAACCGACTTGCGTCGGTTTCTTTGAAAGTGGTCGGCGAGAGAGGATTCGAACCTCCGACCCACTGGTCCCAAACCAGTTGCGCTACCAAGCTGCGCTACTCGCCGATTTGTGTTGCTCATACTACCCGATTTATCAGACCGTTGTCCATATAAATCTTATATTTATCAGATATTTTGCGTGGTGCGAAGAGAGGGACTTGAACCCTCACGTCCGTAAGAACACTAACACCTGAAGCTAGCGCGTCTACCAATTCCGCCACCTTCGCACTGTCACAAAATACTGCTAAATCTTCACTTCGTTAGGAAGTGGGGTGGCTAATGGGACTCGAACCCACGACAACTGGAATCACAATCCAGGGCTCTACCAACTGAGCTATAGCCACCATTACTACTTCTTACTCACGCGGTAATATTACCACCGCAGCTCCTGCGCACAAACTTAATGGCGCGCCCGACAGGATTCGAACCTGAGACCTCTGCCTCCGGAGGGCAGCGCTCTATCCAGCTGAGCTACGGGCGCGTAGCGCCGTTGCGGGAGGGGATACTACGGATTTACGCCAATCCTGTCTAGTGCTTTTTCGCAGAAATGTTGCGTTTGATTACGCTTTGCTCACCCCCGCGCGCAAAAGCGCACTCCGTAGCCCCTTTTCACCGTTTATTGGCGCGTTTCTGCCCGATTTTCAGCCGGATGATGTTTCTTGTGCATGCCGAAAGCGAAGTAGCACAGGCTGACGCCCGCTAAGAAAATCGCGCCGACCAGCAGGGAAATCCGCGTATCCGGATTGATTCCCATGCCGACCAGCACGCAAATCAGAAAAGCGATGGTCAGATAGTTCACATACGGGAACATGATCGACTTAAAGCTGTGGTTTTTGATCGCTTCCTTATGGGCGCGGCGGAAATAGAGTTGGCTTATCAGCACCACGAACCACGGCACCATGCCCGGCAGCACACTGGCGCTGTAGACATAGACGAACACCTGCTCCGGATTCGGGATAATGTAGTTCAGCGCGGAACCCACCAACAGGCAGCCGATGGTGACGGCAATGCAGTTCACCGGCACGCCGCTGGCGGAAAGCTTGGTCAACGCCGCCGGCAGTTGGCGGTTCTTGGCCAGGGCGTACAGCATGCGGCCGCCGCTGTACATGCCGCTGTTGCAGCCGGAGAGCGCGGCGGTCAATACCACGAAGTTGATGATGCCGGCGGCGGCAACGATGCCGATCTTGGCGAAGGTCAGCACGAACGGGCTGCCGGTGGTGCCGATGCCGTTCCACGGGAAGATGGTGACGATGACGAAGATCGCGCCGACATAGAAGATCAGAATGCGCCACAGGATATTGTTGATCGCGCGTTTCAGCGTCACCTGCGGATTCTTGGCTTCCCCGGCGGTGATGCCCACCAGCTCAACCCCCTGATAGGAGGCCACCACGATGCACAGCGCAAACAAGAAGCCTTTCCAGCCGCCGGCAAAGAAACCGCCGTGCGCCGTCAGATTGGCGAAACCAATAGGTTCACCACCGTTGCCGAAGCCGAAGAAGATCACCCCCAGCCCCACCAGAATCATCACGATGATGGTGGTAACCTTGATCATGGCGAACCAGAATTCCAGCTCCCCATACAGGCGCACCGCCGCCAGGTTGGCCAGCGCCACCATCGCCACGGCGATCAGCGCCGGCACCCACTGCGGTATTTCCGGGAACCAGAACTGCACGTACACCCCGATGGCGGTGATCTCCGAAATGCCGACGGCGATCCACATAAACCAGTAGCCCCAGGCGGTCAGGTAACCGAAATAGGGATTCATGTATTTATGCGCGTAAACGGCGAACGACCCGGCGACCGGTTCGAGGAACAGCATCTCCCCCATCGAACGCATAATGAAGAACACGAACAGCCCGGCGATGATGTAAGCCAGCAGCACCGATGGCCCCGCCCATTTCAGCGTACTGGCCGATCCCATAAACAGGCCGACACCGATGGTGCCCCCGAGAGCGATAAGCTCGATGTGCCGGGCCTCAAGACCCCGGTGTAGCCCTTGCGGTTTCTCTTTGTGTGCCATAAATCCTCAATAATTTTTCTCGGGTTGTGTTTGCCTGCCGGCCGCTGCCGGTCGTTATTGTCATTATTAAAAGAATAAATCATCCCCTGCCGATTGGGTTGGCATCAACGGGTATTCGGAGCGAAGTTACCGTGAGAAGGACATCGTTCAGCGCTGTCGCATCAGGCTTCAGCGGCCAGGGATAATTTCCGGGCGGTATCGTTTCGCATTTCGCCGCTATAAGCAAACCGCAATTTAAAACTTTATGGAATAAATGCAACGACGCTTAGGGCCGGGGGTTATAGATATGCGGGAGAAACGTGCAAAAGCAGATTATTGGTACAGCAGACCGGAGCGGAACAGCACTTTCCGCCCCGGATGAGGGGTTACATCTTGCCGCTGTAGTAGTAGCCGACAAACTTCAACAGCTTCAACTGTCGGCCAATGCGGCTGGGCTGGCTGAGCAGGCGGTAGAGCCATTCCAGACCGAGATTCTGCCACACCTTGGGCGCACGCTTCACATGGCCGGTAAAGACGTCGTAGGTGCCGCCCACGCCCATATATAGCGCCTGCGGATGCACCTTGCGGCAGTCGCGCATCAGAAGCTCCTGCTTCGGCGATCCCATCGCCACCGTCACGATAGCCGCGCCGCTGGCACGAATACGCTCGAACAACGCCTCTCGCTGATCCGGTTTGAAATAGCCGTCCTGGCTGCCTACCAGGTTGACATTCCACTGGCTGCGCAGCTTTTGCTCGGTTTCCGCCAAGACCTCCGGTTTGCCGCCGACCAGGAAGACCGGCGTGCCTTCACGGCCAGCGCGTTGCATCAAGGCCTCCCACAGATCGGCACCCGCAACGCGCGAAACGTCCGCCACAGGGTATTTGCGACGAATCGAACGCACCATGCTGATGCCGTCGGCGTACTTGTACTCCGCCTCATCCAGCAACGCATGCAGCGCCTGGTCCTCTTCCGCCTTCAGGATCTTTTCCGCGTTCATTGCCACCAGCGTGCCCTGCTTTACCCGGCCGCCGTCGAACAAAAAGTCCATGCAGTGCGCCATATCGCGAAAGCCCCACAGGCTGAAACCGCGCAGCTCATACTGCGGCACCGAAATCTTTGCTTCCATCGTTCTCATTACCCTTACAAAAGACCGTTCGCCCGAGAAGGAGACGCCAACGCGCGGGCGCGCGTCACTCTGGCCTTGATCAACCCGGCGGTATCGAACAGCCAATACAGCAACTTCGCCAGCACCAGACAGGCGCCGAAAATAATGCAGAAGAACACCACGCGCGACACGAATGAGTCTACCCCTTCGCGCGCCAACACGATCATGTTGAACACCGCACCGAAACAGAAGCCTTGCAGGATAGCCGCCTTATAACGGTTCGGTTCGGTTTTGCCCAACTCATACAGCCAGTCGAACCACTTGATGATCATGCCCACCAGAATCGCGCCGAGAGGGATAAACAGCGCGCCGCCCATCACCACCAGTGAACCGATCAGCGTCGGGGAAATCGCCAGCCCGGAGTGATTGTTCAGCACTTCCCAGGTGAAGTAGTTGGCCGAGTTCAGCACCACGTCCGGCCGGCCCGGCCATAGCCAGGTTGGAATAAAGACGTAGAAATCACGCACAATCGGCGCCAGGCCCTGGAAATCGATCTTGTCGTAATTTTGCAGCAGCAGCGCCAGGTTTTCCCACGGCGAGAAGGTATCGCGGGTCAGGTAGAGGAAGGTATAAAACGCTTCCGCACCGCTGACGTCCAAACTGTAGCGTTTCAACGCCAACCAGAACATGCCGACCACGCCGAATATGCCCGCCGCCGCCAGCATCCACAGCGTGATCCAACCGCGCACGATGCCGATAAACAGGAACAGCGCGAAGGCGATGATAATGTTGGCGCGAGTGCCGCCGACGATCACGTAGGTCAGAATACCGAACGCCACCGTTGCCACCAGGAACAAGAACCAGGCTCGCAGATCCTGCCGCAGGAAGTAGACCACCAGCATCGCCGGAATGAAGAAGTAGAAGAACCGCTTGAGCGCCACGCCGGAAACGTCGCTGGAGAAGATCTGGCTGTAGGAATTAAGCTTGAACAGCAGGAAGCCGTTCTGCATGAAGAAAATCCCCACGGTGCCGATCGCAACCAGAGCCAGTAACACCCAGGTAATGTGGGTTTCCACCCGATTCATGGTAAACAGCGCCGTACGCGGCTGAGTGCGTTGCTTGCGCAGCCGGGTCTTGTAGGTGACGTAATAGATGGCGTAAAACGCCGTCGCCGATAGCAGGGCGTACAGCAGAAATTCCACCGGCACCACTTCGACGTCAAACTGAAACACCAGCAGGCAGGTCAGCGGGAAACCGAAATAGAACGTCAGCAAATACAGCAGCGAGAAGAAGACGTTGAAGTTAAAGCGCACACGCCGAAACTCCTGGTAGGTCAGCGTCAGGATAAACGTCAGGCTGACCAGATAGACGACAAACAGGCCGCCGAATTGTGCCAACGTCATGAGCTTTCTCCCGCCGCCAACGCCAGAGCTTGCTGCCAGCCGTCGACATAGTTCGGATTGAAGAAGGCGATCGCCTGTTTATCCACCGCCGCCAGTTGGCGCTGCGCTTCGCGCACCACCGCCTCGTCCAGCGAATCGCCATAGAACAACACCGGCAGGTGCTGTTCCGCCAAGTCCTGCCAGAACGGGTTTTGCCGGCTGAGCACAAAAGGCACGCCGAACTGAATCAGCAGGCACAGGGTGCCAATCCCCTGCTGGCGATTGAAAATGAAATAGCCGAGATCGCAGGCGCGCAGAATATTGAGATAGTCCTCAAACGCCACCTGCTGCGTGAGCAGCTGCAGGTTTTTCTCGCCGAACAACGGCAATCCGGCGGCGCGCACCTGCTCAATGTAGGCATCGTTGTTGGCCGGATAACCCATCGGCAGGATCACGCGCACGTCGGCGCCGAACTGCTGATGAATCGCCTGCAGCGCTTCGATATGCCGATTGCTGCGATCGCCGGAGTTGCCCACCAGAATCGTCATCGGCCCGGCCAGGTTTTTCTCGACGTGAACGTCGGTCAGCGCCGGATCCATGCGGGTCGGGAAGTACAGCAGCGAGGCCGGCACCCGCGCATGGCGCTGCTGGTAGTGAATTACGTCACCGCGGGTGGCGAACACATTTCCCACTCGTCCCTGCGCAATACGGCGCAGCAGATAGAACAGCCGGAATTTCCAGCTGGTGGCGTCTTCATACAGATCGGCGCCCCAAATATGCCAACTGACCTGACGCGCCTTGATCTTGCCGCTCAGCAGCGCCAGCCACAGTCCTGCATTGAACTGGCCGTGCAGGAAAAAGCGCGCGCCGCGATCGGCCTGGGCGCGGGCAATCACCGCCGCCGCCAGGCTTTTCTTGTCCGCATAAGGCTCAATGTTCAGGGCGGGGAAATCTCCCAGTGCCGCCGCATCCTTGGCCGCCACCATAAAATGCCGCGTCTGCTCAGCCGGCAAACGCGGTGCCAGCACGTCGTTGAAGAAGCGCAGCACCGTCTGGTTATGATGCGGGATATCGGATCCCAGAACGTGAATCAGTGTGGTCATACTCGTCTACGATAGATAAGAAACACGCAGCTACAGAGCGTGAAATACACGATGTAGGTTGCCATATAGGCCTGAGCCGCTCCCAATGCGCCGTGCAGTGGGATCAGCCAGTGCGAGAACAGCGTCAGCAGCAGAAACTGGCTGACTTCCGTCAGGATATAAAAACGCAACGACGCTTTGGCGATCACCAGATAGCCGAACACATAAGCCCCGACTTTCAGCACGTCGCCCACCAGCTGCCAAGCAAACAGATCGCGCATGGCGACAAATTTGTCCGAGAACAGCAGCCAAATAGCGAAATCGCGCAGCAGCCAGACCGTAAAGCTCGCCGCTGCTACTGCCGGCAGCACGAATTTCAGTGAACGCACGATCTCCCGTGAGATGGCGCCCTTGTCCGTCAACCGCGACAGCGTCGGCAGCAGATAGACGGTAAACGAGGCGGTGATAAACTGCAGATAGGCGTCGGAAATGCTGCTGACACCCTGCCAAATCCCCACTTCATCCCAACCGTAATGGGCGGCCAACAGGTTTCGCATCATCACGTAGGCCACCGGCAGCGTCACCGAGGTGATCAACGCCATGATGGTGAACTTACCGAGGTTGCCGGCCACCCGTTTGTCCCAACGCGGCGCCAAATAACGCAGCGGCAGCGTTTTGCGCCGCCACAGCATCAGCCCGGCAGGCAACACCACCAACGCCGGCACCAGAGCCAGCCCCGCCAGCGCGCCTTCATAACCACCCAGCTTGAAGCACAGGTAATAAGCCACCACGCCAATCAGGCTGCCGCCAATCACCGCCAGCGCATTGCCCATCGCATCGCGATAGCCTTTCAGCACCGCCATAAACAGGTTGGCGTAGGCGATACCCATCTGAATAAAGGCGACGGCGCGCACTACACCGACGTAATCGGCATGCCCAAACAGCCCAATGCTGATAGGCTCGGCGGCGAACAAAAACACCAACGCCAGCAAGGTCGAAAAGCCCAGCACAATGCTCGACGCCGTACCAACCGCCAGACGCAGACGCTGCGGATCCTGATGGTACTCCGCCACATACTTGGTAATGCCGTTAAAAATGCCCGCGCCGGACAACACGCCCAACACGGTGATCAACTGACGGAAGTTACCCGCCTGCCCCACGCCGCTGGGGCCAAACGCCACCGCCAGCAGTTTCACCACCAACAGCCCCACGCCGATTTTGATCAGCGTGGAGCCGGCGGTCCATATTGACGCTTTTGCCAACGACATATCAGGCGAAGAAGCTCAGTATGCTATTGATAACCGTACGTTGATTAACATCGGACATATTGTAGAACAGCGGCAAGCGCACCAAGCGCGCGCTTTCCTGCGAGGTGTAGCGGTCTTCGCCGGCAAAGCGGCCAAAACGTTCGCCAGCCGGGCAGTCATGCAGCGGGATATAATGGAACACCGTCATGATCTCGGCTTCTTTCAAATAGTCGATAAATGCGGTGCGATCGTCGATATCGCGCAGCTTGATATAGAACATGTGCGCATTGTGCTCGCAATCTGCCGGTATGCTCGGCAGCTCGATGCGGCCGGCCTGCGCCAACGGCAGGAAACTGCCGTAATACTTTTGCCACAGCGACAGGCGGCGCTGGTTAATGCGCTCCGCCACTTCCAGTTGCCCCCACAGGTAGGCGGCCTGCAAATCAGACATCAGATAGCTGGAGCCGATGTCGCGCCAGGTATATTTGTCCACCTGGCCACGGAAGAACTGGCTGCGGTTGGTGCCTTTCTCGCGGATGACTTCCGCCCGATCGATCAGGGCCGGATCGTTCACCAGCGTCGCGCCGCCTTCGCCGCCGGCGGTATAGTTTTTGGTTTCATGGAAGCTGAAGCAGCCGATATGGCCGATAGTGCCCAAAGCCTTGCCTTTGTAGGTCGACATTACGCCCTGAGCGGCGTCTTCCACCACGAACAGGTTATATTTCTTCGCCAGCGCCATGATGGTATCCATCTCGCAGGCGACGCCGGCGTAATGCACCGGCACGATCGCGCGGGTTTTATCGGTGATCGCCGCTTCGATTTTGGTTTCGTCGATGTTCATGGTATCCGGACGCAGGTCGACGAACACCACTTTGGCGCCGCGCAACACAAAGGCATTGGCGGTAGAGACGAAGGTAAAACTCGGCATGATCACTTCGTCACCCGGCTGAATATCCAGCAGGATGGCGGCCATTTCCAACGACGCGGTGCAAGAAGGCGTCAACAACACCTTCGCGCTGCCGAAACGCTGTTCCATCCACTGCTGGCAGCGACGGGTAAAACCGCCGTCGCCGCATAGTTTGCCGCTGCTCATTGCAGCCTGCATATATTCCAGTTCAGTGCCAACAACCGGTGGAGCGTTAAATGGAATCATGTCTACCTCTGTATAACCAATACGCGGTGCTTTCAATCACGGCACCCTGTCGTTGATAGAGTCGTAATGCGGCGATATTGCCAACCTGGGTCGCAACCCGCAGGCACTGCATACCCTGACGCCGACATTCGGCGATCGCCGCCGCCATCAGCCGGGTGCCAATGCCCCGACCGGACGTGCCGGGGAATGCCGCCAGCAAGCCGATACGCATTTCCTGGCTGCCTATGTCACGCAGGCTGACAAAGCCTTCGGGTTGCCCCAGGTCATCCAGTACCAGCAAGCATTGATGATCAAAGGTGCCCAGCACCGCTTTTTCAATCCAGGCCGCATAGAATCGCCCGCTATCGGCGCGATCGTACCACGGTGCGCGAAACCGGCTGGCGTCGAACACCTCGCCGGCCGCAGCCCGAAGCGACGGAATGTCCTCGGGAACGGCCAGACGCACCGCAACCGCCGAAACAGCATCGGGCGTCGTGCGTTCTGGCGCAACGTTCACCGCCAGATCCACTTCCCCTTCGACCAGCCGGAATCCCAGCGTAGACAGCGCATCAGCCCACTCCAGGCGGTAAGCAGGAATTTTGGCCTGCACCAACGCATAGGCATCCAATTCGGCCGCGACCACGGGCGCCGCCGAGCTATCGAAATGTAACTTGGCGCTCTCTAATTGGAAGAAGTCGCTCTCCCAATTCAGCGGTTCAATACTGGCGTGGACGCGCATGCAGTAAATCCAGTAAGTATTTGCCGTAACCGGTTTTGGCCAGCGTCTGAGCCGCGCGTTTCACGCCCTCATCATCCAGCCAACCATTGCGCCAGGCGATCTCCTCAAGGCAGGCGATTTTAAAGCCCTGGCGTTTCTCAACCGTCTGCACGAAGCTGCTGGCTTCCAGCAGACTGTCATGAGTGCCGGTGTCCAGCCAGGCGAAACCGCGCCCCAGCAGCTCGACGGTCAGCTCTCCGCGCTCCAGATACATCTGGTTAATGCTGGTGATCTCCAGCTCGCCACGCTCGGAAGGTTTCACCTGCTTGGCAAACTCCACTACCTGGCTATCGTAGAAGTACAGGCCGGTCACCGCCCAGTTGGACTTCGGTTTAACCGGTTTTTCTTCAATCGACAGCGCACGGAAGTTGTCGTCAAACTCCACCACGCCAAAACGCTCGGGATCCATCACCTGATAGCCAAACACGGTCGCGCCGGTAGTGCGCGCCGCAACGCTTCTCAGCTTGGGGCTGAACCCCTGGCCAAAGTAAATATTGTCGCCCAATACCAGACAGCTCGGCTCACCGGCCAGAAATTCTTCACCAATCAGAAATGCTTGGGCTAATCCCTCAGGGCTGGGCTGTTCGGCATAGCTGAGATTGATGCCAAACGCTTCGCCGCTGCCTAACAATCGTTTGAATGAAGGCAAATCTTCCGGCGTGGAAATAATCAGAATATCTTTGATCCCCGCCAGCATCAGCACCGAAAGCGGATAATAGATCATCGGCTTGTCATAAATCGGCAGCAGTTGTTTGGATACGCCACGAGTAATCGGATGCAGACGCGTACCGGAACCGCCGGCGAGAATAATGCCTTTCATACAGACTCCAAAGCCCGCCGTACCGCTGCAAAGCGGCACGGCGTTAAATTAATCTGACAGCCCCAAACGCTCACCGGCATAAGAACCGTCTTGCACGCGACGCCACCAGGTTTCGTTGTTCAGGTACCAAACCACCGTTTTGCGAAGGCCGCTTTCGAACGTTTCCTGCGGATGCCAACCCAACTCACGATCGATTTTGCCGGCGTCGATGGCATAACGCATATCGTGGCCCGGACGATCCTTCACGTAAGTGATGAGATCGCGGTAGTGAGCCACACCCTGCGGCTTGTTCGGTGCCAGTTCTTCCAGCAGATCGCAAATGGTCTGCACCACTTCGATATTCTTGCGCTCGTTATGGCCGCCGATATTGTACGTTTCGCCCACCACGCCTTCGGTCACGACCTGATAGAGTGCGCGCGCGTGATCTTCGACATACAGCCAGTCGCGCACCTGCGCGCCGTTGCCGTATACCGGCAGCGGTTTGCCGGCTACCGCATTCAGGATCACCAATGGAATCAGCTTCTCCGGGAAGTGATAAGGGCCGTAGTTGTTCGAACAGTTGGTCACGAGGGTCGGCAAGCCGTAGGTGCGCAACCAGGCACGCACCAGATGATCGCTCGACGCCTTGGAGGCGGAATACGGGCTGCTCGGCGCATACGGGGTGGTTTCGGTGAACAGATCGTCGGTGCCGTGCAAGTCGCCGTACACTTCATCGGTGGAGATATGGTGGAAGCGGAAAGCCAGTTTCTTCTCCGCTTCCAGCGGTTGCCAGTAGCGTCGCGCCGCTTCCAACAGGGTATAAGTGCCGACCACATTGGTCTCGATAAACGCTGCCGGGCCATCGATAGAGCGATCGACATGACTTTCCGCCGCCAGGTGCATCACCACGTCCGGCTGATACTGGGCAAATACCCGATCCAGCTCGGCGCGATCGCAAATGTCGACCTGTTCGAAAGCATAACGCTCGTTCTCCGCGACCCCCGCCAGCGATTCAAGGTTGCCGGCATAGGTCAGCTTATCCACCACCACCACGCTGTCATCGGTGGCTTCGATGATGTGTCGCACGACCGCAGAACCGATAAAGCCGGCACCACCGGTCACTAAGATACGTTTCAACGCCAGACTCCCTTGGTATCGACCACCCAGGTTTGTTTGATTTCTTCCGGTCGGATAGCCTTGAACTGCTGGTGATCGACCAACATCACGATCACATCGGCCTGCTGCAACGCCTCAGCGATTGGCGTCAACGTCACATGGCCCACCAGCGACTTCGGCAGCTGTTCAACGTTCGGTTCCACCGCCAGCGTCTCGCCGACGTGCCATTCGGCGATCAGGTGTGCGACTTCTACCGCCGGGCTTTCACGCAGGTCGTCGATATTGGGTTTGAAGGCCAGGCCGAAGCAGGCGATTTTCACCTCGGACGCGCGCTTGTCGGTGGCGGCCAGGCAATCGGCCACCGCCGCTTTCACGCGGTCGACCACCCACAGCGGTTTACCGTCATTCACCAGACGTGCGGTGTGGATCAGACGCGCCTGCTGCGGGTTCTGCGCCACGATAAACCATGGATCGACGGCGATGCAGTGGCCGCCGACGCCCGGTCCCGGCTGCAGAATATTCACCCGTGGATGGCGGTTCGCCAGGCGAATCAGTTCCCAAACGTTGATCCCCTGCTCGGCACAAATCAACGACAGTTCGTTGGCGAAGGCGATATTCACGTCGCGGAAGCTGTTTTCCGTCAGCTTGCACATCTCGGCAGTGCGCGAATTGGTGATAACGCATTCACCCTCGAGGAAAATCTTGTACAGCGCACTGGCACGTTCCGAGCACTTCGGCGTCATGCCGCCGATCACGCGGTCATTTTGAATCAGCTCCACCATGACCTGCCCCGGCAGCACGCGCTCCGGGCAATAGGCGATATTCACGTCCGCCGCCTCGCCCGCTTGCTGCGGGAAGCTGAGATCGCTGCGCGCCTGCGCCAGCCATTCCGCCATCTGTTCGGTGGCGCCCACCGGCGAGGTGGACTCGAGGATCACCAGATCGCCTTTTTTCAGCACCGGCGCCAGCGATTTCGCTGCCGCTTCGACATAGGCCAGATCCGGCTCGTGATCGCCCTTGAATGGCGTAGGCACTGCGATCAGGAACGCATCGGCCGCCAGCGGTTTGGTCACCGCCTGCAGGAAACCGCCGTCGACGGCGTCCTTGACCACTTTGTCCAGATCCGGCTCAACGATGTGGATCGCGCCGCGGTTAATGGTATCTACCGCATGTTGGTTAACATCTACGCCCACCACTTTTTTCTTGCGGGAAGCAAACGCCGCCGCCGTTGGCAAGCCGATATAACCCAGGCCGATAACTGAAATAGTGTCAAAACTCATAGTGTCACCTGATGGTTCTTTAAAGCTTCGAGAATACGCTGACAGGCATGTCCGTCACCGTATGGGTTGTGCGCCCGACTCATCGCGTGATATTCGCTTTCGTCCGTCAACAGCCGGGTCACCGCTTCAACAATGTTGGCCACATCAGTGCCGACCAAACGCACCGTACCCGCATCTATCGCCTCCGGGCGTTCGGTGGTGTCGCGCATCACCAGCACCGGTTTGCCTAACGATGGCGCCTCTTCCTGGATGCCGCCGGAGTCGGTCAGGATCATGTAAGCCTGGGTCATCAAATAGACAAACGGCAGATAATCCTGCGGTTCGATCAACATGACGTTGTCGATACCTTTCAGAATCCGATTCACCGGCTCACTGACGTTCGGATTGAGGTGCACCGGATACACCACCTGTACTTCCGGGTGGTTGCGGGCGATTTCCGCCAACGCGCTGCAAATTCGCTCAAAGCCGCCGCCAAAGCTTTCACGGCGATGGCCGGTGACCAGAATCAGTTTCTTGTCGGCGTCAAGGAACGGGTAACGCTGTGCCAGGCCAGCCCGCAGTGCGGTATCGCTCATCACGCGATCGCGCACCCAGAACAGCGCATCGATCACCGTATTGCCGGTCACGAAAATACGGTTGTCCGGCAGCAGTTCGCGCAACAGATTTTGCCGCGAGTTCTCGGTCGGCGCGAAATGGTACATCGCCAGATGGCCGGTCAGTTTGCGGTTGGCCTCTTCCGGCCAGGGAGAATACAGATTGCCGGTGCGCAATCCGGCCTCGACATGCCCGACAGGGATGCGTTGATAGAACGCCGCCAGGCTGGTCGCCAGCGTGGTCGTGGTATCGCCGTGCACCAGCACCACGTCCGGTTTGAAGTCTTCCAGCACCCCTTTCAGCCCTTCCAGGATGCGGCAGGTGATTTCCGTTAGCCCCTGGCCAGGTTTCATGATGTTCAGGTCGTAATCCGGCGTGATCTCAAACAACCGCAATACCTGATCCAACATCTCACGATGCTGTGCCGTTACGCAGACTCTTGCGTCAAAGGCCTCATCCTGGGCCAGTGCATGTACCAGCGGCGCCATTTTAATGGCTTCCGGCCTGGTGCCGAAAACAGTCAACACTTTCACAGCGAATCTCTTTTGGTCGGTTAATCGCAGGCCCCGCCTGCGAATGGGGCGCTCACGCGCCCTGCATCAGATTATTATATTATTTTTTAACTACGCGGCCGACGCGCCAAGGCAACACCCGCGCCAACCAAAGCGCCCATCGCGCCCCACAGAATCAGCCAGAAGACCCGGCGTGGGCTGTCGCGTTTTACCGGCTCTTCCGGCGTACGCAAATAGCGATAGGTCTGGAACTTCTCATCCAACGTCGGGCCAACGTTCAGCGTCGCCAGCATCGCGCGGTTCTGATCGTAATCCAGGTCATAGGTCGGGCCGGAAGCCTGCAGGCCTTCCAGGCGCGCCTGCAGCATTGGCCGGCCCAACAGGAACAGATCCGAATCCGGCAGTTGCTCGGCCGGGGTATCGGTTTGCGTGCGGCTGATCCCCTGGCTCTCGGCGATTTTCAGCGCCTGCTGCGTGGTGTTCAGCTCACGCTTGTAAACCGACTCCGCCACCGCTTCCTGACGCTTGACCTGCGCCTGCATCGAGGTGGTGCGGGCAGCCCACGCTCCCTGGATCTCTTCGTTCAGGTGCAGGGCAGCGCGGTGGCTGGCGAAAGCCACGTATTGACGCAGCAGGCGGTTGGCGTCCGCAGCGGTTTCCGCCGTCAGCTTCACGCCGTCGTTCGGCACTTTCTTGTCGTCGCGCGGCGTGAACAGGATGTTGTTGATCAGCTCGTCGAGCAACGCCGCATCGGCGCGGGCATCCCCTTCCTGACGCTGCTTGTAGTAATCGCTCTGCAACCAGAAATCGCGACGCGTATCGTAAGCCGCCAGTTGCATGATGAACTCATTGTACGCTTCATCCGCGATGCTCGGCTGCTCGCCGGCCGTCGCCGGCAACGTGCGCACGTCCAGATTGCGCAGGAACTGCTGTTGCGAGTAGTAACCGCCCAGCGCATTCACCGTAGGTCTGTCCGTGATGGCAGTCGCGCTCCACTCTTGTTTAACCAGATAAGAGACGATCAGCGCGACCGCCGCGAACAGCACCGCAATGCCGATAATCCACGGTTTGCCGCGCCACAGAGTGCAGCACAGGCCGCGGATATCGAGTTCGTTATCCACCACCGGGGTATGCTTGTCAGACGTTGTTTCTGGATTCATCACAGCCAAAAAGCCTCTGGTTAAGATACTTGCTTGTTATCGCTCGAACGCCGCAGGCGACGCTTGATACGCTTAATGTACCGCGCAACCCGCCAGGCGCGCTTGATGCAGTAACCGTACAGGAAGAACGCAAGCAAGAATAATGCCAACATAACCCACTCTGGGATAAAAGTCAGGCGTTCGCCGATCACGCCAACCGCCGCCAGCAGCGCGGCCGCCAGGGTGATCAGCACGAAAGCCTGCCGCGGCGTAAAGCCGGCGCGCATGATCAGGTGGTGAATATGTTGACGATCGGGAGAGAAGGGGCTCATCCCCTTGCGTAAACGACGATACATGATTGCTATCATGTCCATCAGCGGAATAGCGATGATCCACAGCGCGGTCACCGGGTTAATCGAGTGTGCCTTTCCCTGCGAGCTTTGCAGCAGCAGCCAAATGGCGGTAAAGCCAATCAGGGTACTGCCGGCGTCCCCCATGAACACCTTATAACGGCGGCCGAGGATGCCGAGGTTGAGCAAAATATAGGGAACGATAGTGGCGATCATCGCAAAGCACCAGAACGCCAGTTCATGATGGCCGCTCAGGTACAGCAATAGGCCCAGCGCGCCGAAGGAGACGCACGACAGCCCACCCAGCAGGCCATCGATGCCGTCGACCATGTTGAAGGCATTGATCGCCGCCCATACCGCGAACAGCGTCACCAGATAGCCGAACGGCCCCAGCAACATCTCCCAATCGCCCAACACATGGCCGAAGCTGCGCAGATACAGACCGGCGAACACCATCATGGCGATGCCGACCAACGCCTGCACCAGGGCGCGGATTTTAACGCTGATGTCGAAACGGTCGTCGAGCGCGCCCACAAACACCAGAATGCCGGCGCAGGTAAGATAAAGCTTGGCGTGCGCGATAGGCTGTTCCGAAATCCAAAACGCGAAGCACAACCCGGCATAAACGGAAATACCGCCGACCAGCGGAATCAACCCCTGATGGCGTTTGCGATAATTGGGTTTATCTACCAGACCAATACGTTTTGCCGCCTTGCGGGCAACAAAGAGAAAAGCCAAAGAAAACAGGAAAACAAATAGAATTTCAGTACTCATAGTGAGTAAGTTCACAGTTAACAGATCTCTGTAGAAGATAAGGCAGCTTACCACGGGCAATAGCTTGTGCCATCGGCCCCCGCCACCTTTCGGTCATTTCCTATGACAACGGTGATTCATGCCTATTTTCTTCGCTTCGGCTGACAAAATGACAGCAGCAAAGCCGATCGGCGCAGAGCCAACCGACAAACAAGATGAATTCTCAATAAGTCGAGGAAACAACTTACTTTTCCATTACTGCTACTTATCGTATCCGCCAAAAGCGAAAAACGCCACGACTAGGCGTGGCGTTCAGCGAATTTTTTAACGAATTATGAGCGTTTCATCATATCGAAGAATTCATCGTTGGTTTTAGTCATCGCCAACTTATTAATGAGGAACTCCATCGCGTCAATCTCACCCATCGGGTGAATGATTTTGCGCAGGATCCACATTTTCTGCAGCTCTTCGGAGGTGGTGAGCAGCTCTTCTTTACGGGTACCGGAGCGGTTGTAATCGATCGCAGGGAATACGCGTTTCTCGGCGATTTTACGCGCCAGGTGCAATTCCATGTTGCCGGTACCTTTAAATTCTTCGTAGATCACTTCATCCATCTTCGAACCGGTGTCAACCAGCGCGGTCGCGATGATGGTCAGGCTGCCGCCCTCTTCCACGTTACGCGCCGCACCGAAGAAGCGCTTCGGACGATGCAGGGCGTTGGCGTCCACACCACCGGTCAGCACCTTGCCAGAGGCCGGTACCACGGTGTTGTATGCGCGCGCCAGACGGGTGATGGAGTCGAGCAGAATGATCACGTCTTTCTTGTGCTCAACCAGGCGCTTGGCCTTCTCGATCACCATTTCGGCCACTTGCACGTGACGCGAAGCCGGTTCGTCGAAGGTCGATGCGATCACTTCGCCTTTCACCAGACGCTGCATCTCGGTCACTTCTTCCGGACGTTCGTCGATCAGCAGCACCATCAGCACGCAGTCTGGGTGGTTGTAGGCGATGCTCTGTGCGATGTTCTGCAGCAGCATGGTTTTACCGGCTTTCGGCGGTGCCACGATCAGGCCACGCTGGCCGCGGCCAATCGGCGCCGCCAGATCCAGTACGCGCGCCGTCAGGTCTTCGGTCGAACCGTTGCCGCGTTCCATCCGCAGGCGGGAATTGGCGTGCAGCGGCGTCAAGTTCTCGAACAGGATCTTGCTGCGGGCGTTTTCCGGCTTGTCGTAGTTGACTTCATTGACTTTCAGCAGGGCAAAATAGCGCTCGCCTTCTTTTGGCGGACGAATCTTACCGGAAATGGTGTCACCTGTGCGGAGGTTGAAGCGGCGGATTTGGCTAGGGGATACGTAGATGTCGTCGGGACCGGCGAGGTAGGAACTGTCTCCAGAGCGGAGGAAACCGAATCCATCCTGCAATATCTCGAGCACGCCGTCGCCGAAGATATCTTCTCCGCTTTTCGCATGTTGCTTCAGAATGGAGAAGATAATGTCCTGCTTGCGCATGCGGGCAAGGTTTTCCAGCCCCATATTTTCGCCGAGAGTAATCAGCTCAGAAACCGGCGTATTCTTTAATTCGGTAAGATTCATAGTGGTGGGTTCTTAAACTCGGGGTATGTCTCGAACTTGTATCGTGAATGGTATGGCAGCGAGATGCGTGCCTGTTTACTGGACGTTCGATCACCGGGCGCAGAGCCGTCGCGGTAAGAAATGGCTTACATCGGGCGCACGCATTGACGGTTGAAGATCGAAGGTACCTTAAAAATGATTTTTGCAAAACCGTTTGATTGCCAAAACACGGGTTGAGTTCAGTTTACTTTCAACGCCAGTGGTTCGACACAGAGTATAGCTTTAGATTCAAACTCTTTAGATTTAAAACTTCGGGCAAGTTCTATATGCAGTGTGGTTAAACTTAACACGCTTCTTGGCAGGCGTCTAGCGGTGAATTGAACATCACCACCAGGCGCCTGATACTGGGCTTCCCGCCCGATTACAGATTCGCGTTCAGGAAATCTTTGAGCTGACCTTTGGACAACGCGCCAACCTTGGTCGCGGCCACTTCACCGTTCTTGAACAGCAACAGCGTAGGGATGCCACGGATACCGTACTTGGGCGCGGTAGCCGGGTTCTGATCGATATTCAGCTTGGTGATGGTCAGTTTGCCTTCGAACTCTTCGGCAACCTCATCCAGAATCGGAGCAATCATCTTGCACGGCCCACACCATTCAGCCCAGAAATCGACCAGGATCGGCCCTTCCGCTTTCAGCACATCGGCTTCGAAGCTGCTGTCAGTCAGGTGAATAATTTTATCGCTCATGTTCTACTCCACAGGATTATGTCTACCTTGTTGGTGTAGCATTAACCAACTCAAGGTGATTTTATTGCACCGCGTTTATTTCAACGGATGTGCTTTCGTAAAGCAATAGTTAGCTGATATTCTACCACACTATGAGCAAAACACACTTGACTGAACAGAAGTTTTCCGACTTCGCCCTGCACCCGTTAGTCCTTGAAGCCCTTGAGAAAAAAGGGTTTCACAATTGCACGCCTATCCAGGCGTTAGCATTGCCGCTCACGCTCTCCGGGCGTGACGTTGCAGGTCAGGCGCAAACCGGTACCGGAAAGACGCTGGCGTTTTTGGCGTCTACTTTTCACTATTTGCTGACCCACCCGGCGAAACAGGATCGCCAGACCAATCAGCCGCGCGCCTTGATCATGGCGCCTACGCGTGAACTGGCGGTGCAAATCCACTCCGATGCGGAAGCTCTCTCCCAGACCACCGGCCTGAAACTGGGCCTGGCCTACGGCGGCGATGGCTACGACAAACAGCTGAAAGTGCTGGAAAGCGGCGTGGACATTCTGATTGGCACCACCGGCCGTTTAATCGATTACACCAAGCAGAACTATGTCGATCTCGGCGCGATGCAGGTCGTCGTGCTGGATGAAGCCGATCGCATGTACGATCTCGGCTTTATCAAAGACATCCGTTGGCTGTTCCGCCGCATGCCTGCGGCCGATCAACGCCTGAACATGCTGTTCTCCGCCACCCTGTCCTATCGCGTACGCGAGCTGGCCTTTGAGCAGATGAACAACGCCGAATATGTTGAAGTGGAACCGGAACAGAAAACCGGCCACCGTATTAAAGAAGAGCTGTTCTACCCGTCCAACGAAGAAAAAATGCGCCTGCTGCAGACGCTGATCGAAGAAGAGTGGCCAGATCGCGCCATCATCTTCGCCAACACCAAGCACCGCTGCGAAGACATCTGGGGCCATCTGGCCGCCGACGGTCATCGCGTCGGCCTGCTGACCGGTGACGTGGCGCAGAAAAAGCGCCTGCGCATCCTCGAGGACTTCACCAAGGGTAACCTCGATATCCTGGTCGCCACCGACGTCGCCGCGCGCGGTCTGCACATCCCTTCCGTCACGCACGTCTTCAACTACGATTTGCCTGACGACTGCGAAGACTACGTGCACCGCATCGGCCGTACCGGCCGCGCAGGCGCCAGCGGCCACTCCATCAGCCTGGCGTGTGAAGAGTACGCGCTCAACCTGCCGGCGATCGAGACCTATATCGACCACAGCATTCCGGTGAGCAAGTACAACAGCGATGCGCTGCTGACCGATTTGCCGGCGCCGAAGCGCCTGTCGCGTCCGCGCGGCGGCAACGGCCCACGTCGCAACTCCGCGCCTCGTCGCGGCGGCGCGCCGCGCAACAACCGTAAACGTTCGAGCTGATCGCCATGCTCAGTTCCAGCACGCTTTATGCTGCCATCGATCTCGGCTCCAACAGCTTCCACATGTTGGTGGTGCGCGAGGTGGCCGGCAGCATTCAGACTTTGGCGCGGATCAAGCGCAAGGTGCGTCTGGCGGCCGGGCTGGATCAGAACAATCACCTGTCGCATGAGGCCATGCAACGCGGCTGGCAGTGCCTGCGGCTGTTCTCTGAACGCCTGCAGGACATTCCGCGCGAGCAGATCCGCGTCGTCGCCACCGCCACGTTGCGCCTGGCGTCCAACGCCGATGAGTTCCTGCAGGTCGCCGAGCAAATCCTCGGCTGCCCGGTGCAGGTGATCAGCGGCGAAGAAGAGGCGCGGCTGATTTATCACGGCGTCGCGCATACCACCGGCGGGCCGGATCGGCGGCTGGTCGTCGACATCGGCGGCGGCAGCACCGAACTGGTCACCGGCACCGGCGCGCAGGCATCGCAGCTGTATAGCCTGTCGATGGGCTGCGTCACCTGGCTGGAGCGCTACTTCAGCGATCGCAACCTCGGGCAAGAAAATTTCGAGCGCGCTGAACAGGCCGCGCGCGAAATGGTGCGGCCGATCGCACCGCAACTGCGCCAGCAAGGTTGGCAGATCTGCGTCGGCGCTTCCGGCACCGTGCAGGCGCTGCAGGAGATCATGGTGGCACAAGGCATGGATGAACGCGTCACCCTGCCCAAACTGCGCCAGTTGAAACAGCGCGCCATTCAGTGCGGCAAGCTGGAAGAGCTGGAGATCGAAGGGTTGACGCTGGAGCGCGCGCTGGTCTTCCCGAGTGGACTGTCCATTCTGTTGGCCATCTTCCAGGAGCTGGGCATCGAGAGCATGATGCTGGCCGGCGGGGCGCTGCGTGAAGGCCTGGTTTACGGCATGCTGCATCTGCCGGTGGAGCAGGATATTCGCATCCGCACCATCCGCAACCTGCAGCGCCGTTACCTGATCGACACCGAGCAGGCCGAACGCGTCAGCCAACTCGCCGCCAACTTCTCGCAGCAGGTCGCCAACGAGTGGCAGTTGGATGCGCGATGTCGCGAGCTGTTGCACAGCGCCAGTCTGATCCACGAACTCGGCCTCAGCGTCGATTTCAAGCAGGCGCCGCAACACGCCGCCTACCTGATCCGCCACCTGGACTTACCCGGCTTTACCCCGGCGCAGAAAAAACTGCTGGCCACCCTGTTGCAAAACCAGAGCAACACCCTCGACCTGTCGCTGTTGAACCAGCAAAACGCCCTGCCGCCGCGCACTGCGCAGCGTCTGTGCCGCATTTTGCGCCTGGCGATCATCTTCGCCAGCCGCCGCCGCGACGATACGCTGCCGGCGGTGCGGTTACGCGCCAATCAGGACGATGAACTGACGGTGATCTTGCCGCCGGGTTGGCTGGAACAGCATCCGCTGCGCGCCGAGGCGCTGGAGCAGGAAAGCCACTGGCAGAGCTATGTCCACTGGACGCTGCGGTTGGAAGAACAGCGTTGAAATGACCAGGGCGCGATGAGCGCCTGAGGTTAATGGCAAACCTGATGCCATTGCCAAGTTTACAGAAGGCAGCATATAAAAATAAGGAAAATCAATTCATTGATTTTCGGCTGATAACCACAAAGGAGGAAAAACCACGCTTTTTCCTCCTTTGTCAGTAATCTAGCCCTGTTTTTTTAATTCCCACCTTTGGCCTTGGCCAGCTGGGCGCGGATATTGGCCAGATGGCTCTGCCCCTTCTGCATCCGCTCCTGCGGGCTCACCACTTTGCGCTCGGTTTCCCACGCCAAATCATCCTGCGGCAGTTCCAGCAGGAAGCGGCTCGGCTCCGGCCGCACCAGCTCACCGTACTGACGGCGCTCGCGGCACAGGGTGAAAATCAGCTCTTTTTGCGCGCGGGTGATCCCCACATAGGCCAGACGCCGCTCTTCATCGACATTATCTTCATCGATGCTGCTCTGGTGCGGCAGCAGGCCCTCTTCCATGCCCACCAGGAACACGTAGGGGAACTCCAGCCCCTTGGAGGCATGCAGCGTCATCAGCTGTACCTGATCCAACTCTTCTTCGCTTTCACCGCGCTCCATCATGTCGCGCAGGGTGAAGCGCGTCACCACCTGGGTCAGCGTCATCGGCTCGTCCAAATCGTTGCCTTCCAGCATCTCTGTCATCCAGCCGAACAGCGTGTTGACGTTCTTCATCCGCATTTCGGCAGCCTTCGGGCTGGTCGAGGTTTCAAACAGCCAGCTCTCATAATCCACGCCACGGATCAGATCGCGCACCGCCGCCACCGGCTCACGCTCCGCCTGCTGGGCGATGCCGCCGAGCCAGTGGGTAAAGCGCTGCAATGACTCCAGCCCGCGCCCGGTCAAGTGCTGGCTCAGCCCCAGATCGAAACTGGCGTGGAATAAACTCTTGTTGCGCTGGTTGGCCCATTCGCCGAGTTTCTGCAGCGTCGCCGGGCCGATCTCGCGCTTGGGGGTATTGACGATGCGCAGGAAGGCGCTGTCGTCGTCCGGGTTGGTCAGCACGCGCAGGTAGGCCAGCAGATCCTTGATCTCTGGGCGAGAGAAGAACGACGTACCGCCGGAAATCTTGTACGGGATACGGTTCTGCATCAGCATCTTTTCAAACACCCGCGACTGGTGGTTGCCACGGTACAGGATCGCATAATCGCCGTAGTTGGTCTTTTTCACGAAGTGGTGGGCGATCAGCTCCCCCACCACCCGCTCGGCTTCATGATCCTCGTTGTTGGCGGTCACCACCTTCAGTTCTTCGCCATACCCCAACTCGGAAAACAGCCGTTTTTCAAACACGTGCGGGTTATTGGCGATCAGAATGTTGGCCGCCTTCAGGATGCGTTCGCTGGAACGGTAGTTTTGCTCCAGCTTAATCACCTGCAGCGCCGGGAAATCTTCCTTCAGCAGCACCAGGTTCTGCGGCCGCGCGCCGCGCCAGGAGTAGATCGACTGGTCATCGTCGCCCACCACGGTAAAGCGCGCGCGGTTGCCCACCAACAGTTTCACCAGCTCGTACTGGCTGGTGTTGGTATCCTGGTATTCATCTACCAGCAGATAGCGGATGCGCTGCTGCCAGCGCTCGCGCACCTCTTCATTGCGTTGCAGCAACAGCGTCGGCAACAGGATCAGGTCGTCGAAGTCCAGCACGTTGCACGCCCGCATATGGGCGTGATACAGGCCGTAGCAGTGGGCGAACAGCTTGTCGCGCTCCGAGCGCGCCAGCTCCGCCGCCCGCTGAGGATCGATCAGGTCGTTTTTCCAGTTGGAGATGGTCGAGATCAGCTGCGCCACCAGCGTTTTGTCGCTTTCCAGCCACTTTTCGGTCAGCTCTTTCAACAGCGCCAACTGATCCTGGTCATCGAACAGCGAGAAGTTGGATTTCATCCCCAACGCCACATATTCCCGTTTGATGATCTCCAGCCCCAGGGTATGGAAGGTGGAAATCATCAGCCCACGCGCCTCTTTACGCCCCAGGGTTTGCGACACGCGCTCTTTCATCTCGCGTGCGGCCTTGTTGGTAAAGGTCACGGCGGCGATGTGCCGCGCCTGATAGCCGCAATGATGGATCAGGTGGGCTATCTTGTTGGTGATAACGCGCGTCTTGCCGGAACCGGCACCGGCCAACACCAGGCAGGGCCCGGTAACGAATTCGACGGCTTGTTGTTGGCTGGGGTTTAATCGCATGGTGCTGGCTTGCTCGACTGTAAAACGTGGAAGGGAATTGTAGCAGAAAGCGCCGATGAGATTTAGCGGGTATAATCAGCGCAATTTTCGCATCGACAAAGGCATTACCATGGCAAAAACGGCGTGCGCCCTGCACATTCTGGTAGACAATGAAAAGCTGGCCAACGAGCTGCTGGCCAAGCTGAAGCGCGGCGTCAGCTTCGACACGCTGGCGCGCAAATACTCGAGCTGCCCGTCAAAACGCAACGGCGGCTCGCTGGGCGAATTCAACAAGGGCGCGATGGTGCCGGCGTTCGATAAAGCGGTGTTCAGCATCCCGCTGCTCAAACCTTACGGCCCGGTCAAAACCCAGTTCGGTTACCACATCATCAAAGTGCTGTACCGCAACTGAGGGGGCCTGAGCCCCCTGCTGCGAATTATTGCGCGCCGGCGTCCGTCGCCGGCGCAGCCACCGCGGTGTCGGCCGGCTTGGCTTCTTCCGTCACCACCGCCGGCGCCGGCATCATGATGCCGTCATAGGTTTCCTGCAGCTGCTTCATGCTCATTTCCGGCTCGCCCTTCGGCTGCATCAGCACCAGCGTTGCCTCCTGAGAAAGCTGCAGCTTCAGCGCCTGATTCAGCGTCTCCAGCGTCAGGCTGGACAGGAACTCCTGGCGCAGCTTCTGATATAGCTCCGGCGCGATATCCACCACCCCGCTCTGCTGCGACCGCAGGCGCTGGCTCATCAGCACGTCGGTGTCGGTGCGGGCGTAGGTCGCGAACAGCTTGCTCAGCTGATCGTTTTTCTGCGCCAGCAGCGCATCGAATTCCTCTTTGGACAGGCCGTTGTCACGCACGTTGGCCAGCTCGCGGGCGATAAAGCCCAGGCTACCGTTCAGGTTGTTGTTCGGCGTATCCAGATGGATGGCACACTGCCCACGCTGATACTGCACACGGCAGTCAAAGCCCAGATGCAGGTTCTTCTGGTCGCTTTTTTCCAGCGTCTGCTGGAGATGCCAGAACAGCGCCTCGCGGGCAAGATCGCCACGCCAGTAGCGGAGCAGACTCTGCGAATCGCGAATCGGGTGCCACGGCGAATCCCACATGATAGACAGCGTATCCTGCTTCACCTGCTCGCTGATCAGGCTTACCGGCTGCTGCGGCAGCGGAGTGAGCGTCGGCATCGGGGCCGGGGTTTCACGTTTTCCCTGCAGCGGCGAGAACGCCTTGTTGATCTGTTCACCCAGGCTGCGGCTGTCCACCTTACCGACCACGAACAGCGTCATGGCGTCCGGGGTATACCACTGTTGATAGAATTTCTTCAGCTGCTCGAGATTGACCGGCCGTTTCGCCGGCTGCGCCGGATCGTGCGCCAGCAGCGTCGAGCCTTTCAGGCGGTACCGCCACCAAGCGTCTTTGGTATTGGGCGGGAAAGTGCCGACCGGATTGATGCTGGAATTCATCACCGCGTGCACCGTATGCTCGTCGATCGCCAGTTTGCCGGTGGTGTCCGCCAGCCAGGCCAGCGCTTCCTTCAACAGGTCGGGTCGGTTGTTCGGCAGGCTCAGGTTATACATGGTGAAATCATACGAGATGATAGCCGGCGGCAACGGCCGCTCGTTATCCACGCTCTGTTGCCACAGGGCGCGCAGCTGCGGCGCGGTGAAGCTTTCGCTGCGCGCCAACGCCAGCCGCGGCAGCAGGTGGGCGAAGCCGGTCTGCTGCGAAGACTCCACCAGGGAGCCGGTATTGACGATCAACCGCAGCTCCACGCGGTCGCTTGGCCGCTGCGGCGTATCGAGAATCTGCCATGAAAACCCGTTGGCCAGCGACCCCTGCTGCCAGGCAGGATCGGGTTGTAGTGCTTCAGCCTGCACGCTGCTACTGGCTGCAGCCAATAGCAGCCCACCAACTATAAGATGAATTCTGGTGCCCTGCATGTGAACCCCTACTTAATGACTATCCAATTTCTTATGCAAATGCGTGTATTCCATTCAATGGAATCATAAAAATACGCCCTGAGTTTCACAGTGGGGCGGAAAGCAGAAAGTGTACCATCGTGTTAGACCGCGCGCCTTTGCGGATGTCACTCATTAGAGTGAAAAATAATAGATAGCGGGGTTTTTAATGCAAGAAATCGTTACGAGGCAGGGGGTTTCCCTTACCGGCCGCGGCTGCGGCCGGTAAGGTGCCGCCAATATCAAGCGGAAGGCAGCGTTTTGTCCGCGCCGGCGTTTTTGTTGTTCAGCGTGTCTTTCAGCTGTTTCTCATCCAGTTGGTCGCACCACTTCGCCACCACCACGGTCGCCACCCCGTTGCCCACCAGGTTGGTCAGCGCGCGGGCTTCCGACATGAAGCGGTCGATGCCGAGGATCAGCGCCAGACCGGCCAACGGCAGATGGCCGACGGCGGAGATGGTGGCGGCCAGCACGATAAAGCCGCTGCCGGTCACGCCCGCCGCCCCTTTGGAGGAGAGCAATAGCACCACCAGCAGGGTAACCTGATGCATGATGTCCATGTGGGTATTGGTCGCCTGCGCGATGAACACCGCGGCCATGGTCAGGTAGATAGACGTGCCGTCCAGGTTAAAGGAGTACCCGGTCGGGATCACAAGTCCCACCACCGATTTCTTGCAGCCCAGCTTCTCCATTTTATCCAGCATGCGCGGCAGCGCGGACTCTGACGATGAGGTCCCCAGCACGATCAGCAGCTCTTCTTTGATGTAGTTGACGAATTTGAAGATGCTGAAGCCATTGGCGCGGGCGATGCTGCCCAACACCACCACTACGAACAGGATACAGGTGATATAGAAGCACACGATCAGCTGACCAAGTTGCACCAGGGTGCCGACGCCGTATTTACCGATGGTAAACGCCATGGCGCCAAAGGCTCCCAGCGGGGCCAGGCGCATGATCATGTTGATGATGCCGAAGATCACCCGCGAGAAGCTGTCGATCACGTTAAAGATCAGCTGCCCCTTCTCGCCCAGACGATGCAGCGCGAAACCGAACAACACCGCGAACAGCAGCACCTGAAGAATGTTGCCGCTGGCGAACGCGCCGATCACGCTGCCGGGGATGATATCCAGCAGGAACGGGATGATACCCTGCTGCTGCGCCTGCTCGGCATAGACCGCTACCGCTTTGGCGTCCAGCGTGCCGGGATCGACGTTCATGCCGGCGCCCGGTTGCACCAGGTTGACGATCACCAGACCGATAATCAGCGCGATGGTGCTGACGATTTCAAAATACAGCAGTGCGATGGCGCCGGTGCGGCCCACCGCCTTCATGCTTTCCATGCCGGCGATGCCGGTCACCACGGTGCAGAAGATCACCGGGGCGATAATCATCTTGATCAGTTTGACGAAGCCATCGCCCAGAGGTTTCATCTCGGCGCCGAGGTCAGGATAGAAATGGCCAAGCAGGATGCCCAGCGTGATCGCCGTCAGCACCTGAAAATAGAGGCTCTTAAAGATCGTTGTTTTCATATGAACATCCTATGGGGGGAAGACACGCACCAGGCAGCAGTCTAAAAATCCAGCCTGTTCATTGCTTGCGCGGAAAATAACACCCACTTAACAACATGGAAATAATTTGTTGCACCCACCCCGCGGAGTTGATGTGAATTTAAGAGCTGAAACGCGTCAGTCTGGATGCAAAACTGAAAATTGCGTAAGCCTTTGTTTGCACTAACGCAAAAGAGGTAGATGGAGAGTAGCGATTTTCGGACGGGGAAAAGTACCGGAAAGGTAAGACGGCGCTTACGGCGCCGCGCGGCAAAACTCGGCTTCGAACGCTTCGCGCGGCAGCGGCCGGGCGAACAGGAACCCTTGCCCGCTGCGAATGCCGTGCTGCAGCAGCCAGTCGCGCTGCTCGGCGTTTTCCACGCCTTCGGCCATCACCGGCAACGCCAGCACTTCGGAGATCGAACTGACGATGCGCACCATCGCATCGTCGGCCGGCAACCCCTGAATGAAGCTGCGGTCGATTTTAATCAAATCGATCGGCAGGGATTTCAAACGGTTCAGGTATTCAAGGCTGGAGTAGCCCATGCCGAAATCGTCCAGCGCGATCGACAGTCCCAGATCGTGCAGCTCACGCAGCAACGCCAGCGCGCGGTCGAGATCGTCGATGCGTACCGTCTCGGTAATCTCCAGCAGCAACTTGCGCGGGTCGATCCGATACTGCGCCAACAGATTTTTCAGATGCGGAACGAACGCCTCGTCCTGCATCTGAAGACCGGAAACGTTGACCGCCAGCGGCAGCTCAATGCCGCGTTGCTGCCAGTCCGCCAGGATACGGCAAGACTCTTCCAGCACCCAGTTGCCGAGGGGCACGATCACACCCAGCTCTTCCGCGAGCGGGATAACGTCGGCCGGCAGCGTATAGCTGCCGTCATACTGCTGCCACCGTAGCAGCGCTTCGGCGCCGATCACCTCGTTGGACTGCATGTCGATCTGCGGCTGCAGGAACAGCGTGAAATACCGCTGCTCGATGGCGTGCAAAATCTCGCTCTCCTGCGTCAGCCGCTTCTGCGTGCGTTCCGTCAGGCTGGGTTCGAAGAACAGGATCTGATTTTTGCCTTCGCGGTGCGCAGACATCATCGCCGAGGTGGCGCTGCGCAGCAGTTGTTCCGCACTTTCCCCCTGATTGAGGTAGTGCGCGATGCCGATGCTGGCGTTGGGCCGCAGCGCCAGCCCTTCCAGCGTCAACGGCGCGTTAATCTCCGCCATGATGCGCCGCGCCAGCTGCATGGCGTGGAACGGCCGCTCGGTGCCTTTGGCCAGGATGGCGAATTCGGTATTGCTCAGCTGCGCCAGCACGCCGTTTTCGTCAATGCAGCCGCGCAGCTTCTTCGCCAGCGCCAACAGCAACGCTTCGCGCATCGCCGGGCTCATCACGCCCGAGGCCTCATGCAGCGTCTCGATGCCGATCACCAGCAGGTTAAAACGCTCGGGGCGCAGGCTGGAAGCGATATGCTGTTCCAGCAACGCGTTCAGCAACGCCGGATTCGGCAGTTCGGTCACCGGATGGCGGGTGCTGAGGCGGCTCATGTCGGCATGCGCCTTGGCCAGCGTCTGTTGATTGCGGTTATAGTTGCGCACCAGCAGGCCGAGCTCGTCATCCTGGTGCAGCGCCGGCAGCATCAGCTGATGGTAGGGCGCTTCGTCCTGCGAGATGTTTTCCAGCTCCTTGGCCATCGCGCGCAGCGGATGCACCATCAGCCGGTTCATGCACCAGGTGATAGCCACCGACAGGATCAGCGCCAGCAGCAGGTAGGTCGACAACATGGTCGACAAAATGCTGAGGATAAATTGGTACATGCGGAACGAATCGGCCTGCAGCACCAGATAGGCCAGCGGCTGCTGGTTGGCCGGCACCCGCTCCAGCGAATAGAGCGGTACGGAAATTTGGATCGGCAGTTCAAATAGCCGGGCGATCAGCGTCGGTACCGGTCGTTCCGGCGGGAAATTGGCGTGCAGCGCCTGAAACTCGTTCGGCAATACGATATCCGCCCGGCTCAGAATGCCGACCGGCAACAGCGTGTTCAGTACCTTTTTGGCTTCCGGCACGTCCATACGCAGCACCGCTTCCGCCAGCGGCTGACGCACGGAGTGAGCGATATTCTCCAGTTGTTGGGCGTAGTCATCCCTGCGCTGCTGCACAAAGTGGAATAACTGGATCACGATAAAGATACAGATCGTGACCAGCGCCACGCCGGACACTGTCGCCATCTGCTTAATCGTTAACGAACGCCTGACCCGCAAACCTGCTCTCCGTTAAATCGGGCTGAAACAAAAAGGGGGCTGACTCTCACCCGCCCCCTCGAACCGGGCTGAGTATACTCGATCATCGGCTGTTTTTATCTGGCTATGCCGCAGGCAAAACCAAGAAAATCGCGGGTTTCAGTCTTTTCCTAAAGCGAACAAACGCGACCCGGACACAGGGTAACAAAACTCCCTGGTGTCCGACACTCCGAATCTTCCCCCTCCCGGTTACTTGAAGTCGGCGTAAGGCGTCAACGGCTGCGGCGGCAAATCGAGATCCCCCTGCCAGCCGGCCAGAGAATAACGCAGATAAATCAACGCGTGGCTCGGCGTATAGTCCTTCGCCTGCTGAATGTCGATGCCGGCACCGAGCGTCCAGTGCGAGCTGAGACGGCGCTCGACGATCGCCCGCAGGGTATAACCGACGCCGCTCGAGGAGCTGCCGTCCTCGACGGCGAACTTATCGGGCAGTGAATCCGGGATCAACCCCTGCAGCGGATAGCGGCGCTGGCTGTCGGTTTTCGAATGGGACAGCGAAACTGAACCGCCCAGCTCCCACGACCAGTTCTCGGTGCGCTGGCGATAGTTGACCGGCAGCGATAGTGACATATATTGCTGCGGGCTGTAATAGCCGCCCTGTCCCAGCGAATAGCCGCTCAAATCCTTCTGATAGTGCCACAGCATGGTATTGAGCCCGACGCTCAGGCGGCGATTGTCTTCGTTGATCAGCTTGTAGTAGTAGCCGGCCATCAACCGCTGTCGTTGGTTGTCCGCCACGTTCTTGCCGGTAATCTGGTGCGCGCTGAGATCGGCCCATACGCCGTTCGCCTCGCCGCGATCGTAGCTGGCGCTCAGGCTGACGCCGGTGGCGCGCACGCCGCCCCAGGTGGTGCCGGTATTCGGATCTTTGGCGCCGCCGAACGCCAGCAGCGAGCTGGAGATCGGCCGTCGCGAAGCCGCCAGCGTCCAGCCGATATGGTTCCAGTCACCGCTGTAGGCCAGGCCGCCTGTCCAGTCGACCACCTCGAAGCCCATCGGCGTCGTGCCGATATCGGCGGCCCAGCGATCGTTTTTCCAGCCGGCCGCCACGCTGGTGCCAGTGGTTTTCTGATGTTCATCGCCGCGGCACCCTTGCGTGTGGCAGGTGCCGAAGGTCTCGTAATAGTTGCCGCTGCCGTCGGTCGAAAAACGGCCGGCATCCAGCTGCACGGTGTCGGTACGCAAGAAAGCGCGGCCGTCATACAGCGGCATGTCTACCTGCAGCATGGTGTCGTGCGCATTGAAGTCGGAAATGCCGCCGGTGCCGCTCGAGCGCCAGTAATCGTGGTCAAGCGTGACGTTCACGTCTTGTTGCCGGTACAGATCCGCGGCGTCGGAACGGATGCCGCGTTTCAGCCAGTCGTCGCCCGGGTTATTGCGCGTCAGAGAGGTGTAGGTGTCATTGTCCTGCGGCAGCGTCGGCGTGATGCCGCTGGCCACCATCGCCTGGCGGTAATCCTGCTGCGCTCGCTCCGGCTGCCGCTGCACCCGTTCCAGACGGGCGGCGTCGCGGTAGATCAGCGCTTTGGTCTGCCCTACGGGCTCCGAGGCCGCCGCCGTTTTCAGCCGATCGAAGAGCGCTTCGGCCTGCTGCGGATCGCCGACCGCACCCCAGGCGTTGGCGACCCGCCGTTGGCTGTTGAGCGAAGCGTCTTGCGGCTGCGGTTCGGTTTTCAGCCGCTGGCGCGCCGCTTCCAGATCCCCTTGCGCGACATAGGCTTCGATCTCGCCCAGCTGCGCATCCGGATTGTTCGGTTCGCGCCGTTTCACCCGCTGATAATCGTCCAGCGCCGCCGCATACTCCCCGCGCGCCAGCGCCCAGTCGGCCAACAGCAAATCGATGCGGGTGTCCGCCGGCTGTCGGCGCAGATAGGCTTCCGCTGCCGGTTCGTCGCCGGCCGCCCGCAGCCGTTCGGCATGATCGATCACAGTCTGCATTTTCAGCCGCTGCGCCAGTTCGCGCATGTTGTCGTTCCATTGCGCAGCGGGCAGCGCATTAAGCTGCGCCAGCGCCTGGTCGTCGCGATCGCTGCCGGAAAGGTAGAGCGCATAGGCATAGGCCAACTGCGGATTGGTACGCTGACGCTGCGCCAGCTGCCGGAACAAAGCGTCCGCCTGCTGCGGCTGCCCGGCCTGGCGCAGCGCCTGCGCATAGCGATAGGTTAGCCAAACGTCGTCGGGATCCATCGGCTGGGCGCGGCGATAGATTTCCGCCGCCTGCTGCCACTGCTGCTGCGCCGCCAGCGCCTCCGCCTGTTGTTTCAACATATCGAGCCGCAGCCCGTCGAGGGTACTACGCAGCTTGGCCTGTTGGCTGCGCGGCAGGCCATTGAGGAAAGCCAGCGATTTTTCCGGCGACTGCCGTTGATAGAGATTCACCAGGCCGCGCAGCGCGCTGCCGTTGCCGGGATCGCGCCGCAGCGCCTGCTGGTAAAACCCTTCCGCCGCAGCGTCATCCTTGCTCGCCACCGCCACATCGCCCAGCCCGATAAACGCGTCGCCGTCGCTGTCGTCGAGCTGGCGCGCCTGCTGGTATTTCTGCCTGGCCAGCGCAAGATTGCCGGCTTTCAGCGCCTTGTCGCCTTCGTCGATCGCCAGCCAGTAGCTGGTGCTCTTGATCAGGCTTTGCCACTTGCCGCTGTCGTAGCCGTTCTTGTCGGCGGCCAGCGCCTGGCGGAACAGTTTCAGCGCCTGCGGGCGGTTGCCGGCGCGCGAATAGGCCTGACCAAGCGCGCCCAGCACCTCGGCGTCGTTCGGCGTCGCCGCCAGCGCCTTTTGCAACTCCGGAATGGCCGCCCGGCTGCCACCTTTATCCACCCGCGCCAGGCCACGCACCCGCGCCTGATACGCCGGATCGGCCAAGAGTTTCTGCTGTCTGGCCAGCTCTTCACGGGCGCTGGTCGCCTGATCGCCGGTGTCGAACACACCGAGGAAACGGTTGAGTGCCGCCACGCTCTGCGCGCTGACCGGCATCGCTTTGACCTTGTCCAGCCACAGATCGGCGGCATCGCCGCGCCCGGCCGGATCGGCGGCGATCTTCTGCAGCAGCTCATAGGCCTGCGCATCCTGGTTCTGGCTGAACAGCATGCGCGCCAGCGACATGCGCAGCGCCACGTTGCCGGAATATTGCTGGTCCAGCGCCTGCAGCTGCTTCAACGCCTTCGCCTCCTGCCCCGGCAAACGCGCCACCAGCCGCCAATATTCCACCGCTAGCTCGAGCGTCGGCGGCTCGCCGTGGAACAGCGCATCGTACTGCGCCTTGGCCTCCGGCAACCGGCCGGCGGTCGCCATCAGGCGGGCCTGCTGCAACTTTTGCCGGGTTTCCGGCTGGGTCAACAGCATGTTCATTTCCGCCTGGCGATAGGCGCTGGACTGCGGCGCGAGGGTTTTCAGCTTGTCCAACTGCTGCTGCGCCAGCGCCATGTTGCCCTGCCGCAGCGCCAAACGCATGCGCGCGGCGATCACGTCCGGGTTGTTCGGATCCATCAGCTCAAGCCGGTACAACGACTGGCGCACCAGATCGTCCTTGTTGCCGGCCTCGCCAATGCGCACCTGCTCCAACAGCCACTGTTCCGGCGCCACGGCCTCCGCGGCACGCGCCTGCGGCAGCATCGCCAAACTCAGCGGAATCAAATTCAGCCAGTTTATTTTGAAGTTGTGCATTGGCCGTCCCACGAGGGTTGCAATTCACCCTGACGATTAAAGCGATAGCGTTGTTGATCCCACCCCTGACCGAACAGCGTCAGCGAGGCACTGAAATAGGCGTCGTCACCCGGCGGATGTTCGCTGATGCGTTGCCGCTGCGCTGCCAGCGCCTCGGGCTGCGTCGCCAACATCGGCAGCATCGAGGCGGAAAAACCGACCGGGCCATCGCCGGTAGTTTTGCCGCTGACGGTATCGGTTTTTTCCGGCGGAACGCCCTGTTTGGCGGTGAGCTGCGCCATCGGCTGGAAGCGTTCGAGCAGCGCCGCCTTGTGTTCATCGTCGTCCGCCAGCATGCCGGCCCACAGATAAACCCGAATGGCGTCGTAGCTGCCGACGTTCGGCTTGACGGTATCCGGCTGCCAGCCGGCGCCGACCCGCCACACCACCCAGTCCGGCGAGAAACCGTGCGGCGCGGTGTCCAGCCACAGCCGCTGATTGACCTGGCGCATCGCGCGCCACGGGCCGTTCAGCGCCGCAAAACGCGCCAACAGCTGCGGCGGCAGGTAGCTGGGGTTCAACCGCCAACGATCTTCTGCCACGAATCCGACTTTGCCCGGCAACAGCATCAAACCCAGGCCGGGAATGTCGGCCACTTCCTCGCGGCCGATGCGTTGCAGCAGCAGCGTCCCCAGGGTTTGATAACGCCGGCTTTTCCACAGACGGCCGGCTTCGAGCAGGTTGTAAGCGATCCACAGATCGGCATCCGACGCCGAGTTGGCGTCCAGCACCTTCCACTGCTTGTCGTCGCTCTCGCCCCACAGCCAGGCGGGCAAACGGGCGCTGAGATCGCCCGCCGCCAGGTTGTTCTCCGTCCAGGTCAACAGCAGATCGAAGGTCGGCCGGTCGTTGGCCACCAGGGCGAAGAACAGGCCGTAACTTTGCCCCTCGGAGGTGGTGATCTTGTTCGGGCTGCTCGGATCGATCACTCGTCCCTGCGGGCTAATGTAGAACTGTTTGTACTGTTGCCAACCCGGCCAGTCGCAGGCCGCCGCCGCGCTGAACGCGCACAGCAGCAGCATGCCGAGCGACAGGCGTTGCAGCATCGCGCCCATCGCCGTCAATCCCGATCTTCAGGCGCCAAACGACGCCGGCTGAAGGCCTTCAGGCCGCGCCACAGCATCAGCCCCAGGATCACCACCAACACCACCGCGATCACTGCCAGCAGTACCGGATGGGTGGAGAGGGCATACCACAACCGCTCCCACCACGGCAGATGGCCGACATAGTAAATATCGCCGACGCGCAGGCTGTTGACCCCCGATTCGCGGATCACCGCCACCGAGCCGAACACAGCGGCGCGCTTGCCGCTGTCCAGCAAGGCGTCGTTCAGCAGCTCATAGCCGCGCGGGCTGTCGGCCAACAGCGCTACGATGCTGCGCTGGTCGTTGAACGGCGACTGCACGCCGATGATCGCCGACATCGCGCCTTCTGAACTGACGGTGGTCTTGCTGTCCGGCCGGGTATCCTCCGCCCGCACTTCCGCGCTGGGCAGCGGCGGCTGCCGCGTCGGCTGTTTCACCCAGCTTTGTGTCGCGTCCACCAGCAGGCTGATTTTCTTGTCGTCGCGCAACTCCGGCGGAATGGTGCCGACCATCAGGATATCGTCGTCGCGATCCTTGGCCTGCGACCAGTCGTCGCTCAGCGTGAAGGCCAGTGCCGGATAACCGGTTTGCGCGCCGATCACGCCCAGCGCGTTCAGCAGCGCGCTGACCTGCGCCGGCTGCGGTTTCTGGTTCACCAACACCAGCGTTTGCGACAGATCTGCCAGGCGGCTGAACGGGAATCCGGCGTTAGCGAAGGCGCGCAGATCCGGCATTGCCATAAAGTGTCGGTAGCCGGAGAAATCGATGGTGGAAGCACCGTCGATCACCGCATGGTTCTGTGTGAAGGAGTAGGTTTCGCAGCGCCCTTCCGCGCCGCTGGCCAGCAGCGTGGTGTAGTCAAAGTCAAAGCGCAGCTGGTTGGTGGCACCCAGTCGCAGCGCCGGGATATTGACGTTCTTGTCGGAGTCGAGCAGCCCCTGCGTCAACGGCAGGCGCAGCAGCTGCGCGCCCTGCTCGTGTTCCGGCACCAGCGAGTACGCCTGCACGAACTGATTGTTCAGGCTGACGCTCAGCCGCGAGCCGTCCTGAATGCGCGGCGCGGTATAACGGTATTTCAGATGCATGTCGATGCCGGTGCTGCGGATCAGGAACAGGTCCGGCGGCAGATTCATGGTCAGCGAGATCGGGCCAGGCTCGATGCCGCTGGTTTGCAGCTGTTCGGCGTATTGCTGCAGTTCGCCGAAGGTCATCGGCCGATCGGTGCGCACCCAGTTCGGCGCGTCGTAAGGCTGCCGCGGCGCCAGCTGCTCCACCTTGTCCACCGTCACGTTCTGCCCGCGGAACAGGATGTTGCCTTGCGCGATACCCTTCACCGCAGTGATCAAATCATTATCGTCACGCCCCTGAATCAGCAGCAGTTTGACGTACGGATTGTCGGGGTGGCTGATCATCTCCACCGTCGGGCCGTTGACCGCCGGATAATCGCGCAGGAAATCCGGACGCTGCTGGTTGGTGGCGAACACCACCGCGTGCTGCGTCGGCAGCGCGTTGTACAGCGTCGGGAAGGATTGCCCGCGCCACTGCGCCTTGCTGCCGAACCAGGAAGCCAAAATGCCCGCCGCGCGCTGCTGGGCCAGATCCGGCTCGCCGGCGAACACCATCGGCAACGTCAGCGGCCGATTATCGCGTCTGTCGAAGAATGGCTCAGGGAAATGCGACAGCTCGTTTTTCACCGGCAGCGTCTGGAAACGCAGCTTCAGCGCGCTGGATTTGCTGACGTCGAGCCACAGCGAAGTGCTGGCCGGGTTTTCGCAGATGTTCTGATAATGGCCGACGAACACCAGTCTGACACGGTTAAAATCGGTGATATAACGCGGATCGATCGCCATTTGGATACGATTGGGCTTGCCCAGCTGCTCCTTGGCGATGGTGGTCACCCCCATCAGCTCGTCGTTCAGGTAAATCTTGACGTGCGACTCCACCGGGATCAGCGCCGGCGACGGCGTAAATTCCATATCAAGCATCGCCTGCGAGACCACCTCATCGCTGCGTACGCCGAATTCGATCTGCCCGTCCGGCCGGGTGCCGCGCAGAATAAAGGTGCCCGGCGGCGGCGCTATCTGCGCAAACGGCAGCGACACGTCGCGCACCGGCGCATTCGGATCCTGCGGTACGGCGGCCGGCGGTGGTGCGGTCGCCGTATCGGCCGCGGCGGCGATCGGCGGCTGGGCCGCCACGGTCGGCGCGGTGGCGGTTTCGGCCTGCGACAGGGTGCTGATGCCTAAGGCCAGAGCAGTTAACCAGGTTATTTTTCTCGTCATCGTATCATCATCAATGTTGGAGCCTGTTCACCGGGCGAGTGAGCGGGCGGTTGAACTCGCAGCTAACCCACTGTTTCTTGTTGACCCAAGGTCGGATCCCTGCCGACGCCGCGCGGAATAAACGACACTACCCAGGCGGTCAGCGAAGTGACCCCGACCAGCAGACCGCGCACCAGCGGCGGCGCGTAATCCGCCATGCGCACATACCCTCGGAAACCCAGCGCCAGCACGTCGCGCAAGCTTTCTATCGGCCGGTCTTCAGGGAACCCGTCCTGCCACAGCGCCCAGGTATCGGCGCGGGCGAAGGTGCACTGAATGAAATCGATGTGTTCACGGGTGGAGAGGTCGACCAGGCGCACCCCCACCTTGTTGCCAAAGGCGCGCGTCACCACGCAGGGGAAGCTGTACTCTTGCTGGCCGCGCTTGAGCAGCAGCGAGAGTTTGTCGCCGTCCTTCAACGCGTTTTCCACCCGCATCTCAATGCCCACGCCGCCGTCGGAGTAATCGCGCAGCGTGCAGGGATACAGATGACCGTCGGCGCGCGCGATCGCCGCCGGCATGGCGATTTCCACGCGGTGCGCCTGACGCACCTGCTTGGCCTCCACCGCCACCGCCACCGCGCCGCCGAGAATCGTCATGTTGTACAGCACCCACACCAGGCTGATGATCACCGTCATCACCTCGTCCGTCGGGCCATAGGCCAACCGCCAGACGCCAAACGCCAACCCCGCCAGGTTCAGGACCACCAGGAACATGTAAGGCCGGGTGATCACCCAGTCGACGTGTTCCTCCTCCACCAGCCCGCCCTTGGCGGTGACGTTGAATTTGCCCTTGTGCGGATTGAACAACGCCACCGTCGTCGGCCGCGCGATATACCAGGCCAGCACCGTTTCATAGATTTCGCTCCAGAACGAATGGCGGTATTTCCCCTGGATACGCGAGTTGGTCAGGCTGGCGTGGATCATGTGCGGCAACACATAAAGCGCGATCGCCAGCGCCGGTGCGAAGATGATGTAGGCATGCAGCAGCAAAAACGCCAGCGGCGCGGTGAGGAAGATCAGTCGCGGAATGCCCGACAGGAAGTGCAGCATGGCGTTGGCGTAGCACAGACGCTGCGCCAGCTTCAGCCCCTTGCCGAGCAGCGGGTTATCCAGCCGGAAGATCTGCACCATGCCGCGCGCCCAGCGAATACGCTGGCCAATGTGCGCCGACAGGCTTTCGGTCGCCAACCCGGCGGCCTGCGGAATGCGGATATAGGCCGAGGTGTGCCCGCGCCGGTGCAAACGCAGCGAGGTATGGGCGTCTTCGGTGACGGTTTCCACCGCGATGCCGCCTATCTCGTCCAGCGCGCTGCGGCGCAGGATGGCGCAAGAGCCGCAGAAGAAGGTGGCGTCCCACATGTCGTTGCCGTCTTGCACCAGCCCGTAGAACAAGGTGCCCTCGTTGGGCGTCTGGCGGAAGCGGCCGAGGTTGCGCTCGAACGGATCCGGCGAGAAGAAGTGGTGCGGGGTCTGCAGCATCGCCAGCTTTTTGTCTTTGAAGAACCAGCCCATGGTCAGCTGCAGGAAGGAGCGCGTCGGCACGTGGTCGCAGTCGAAAATCGCCACGAACTCGCCGGTAGCCTGCTTCAGCGCATTGTTGATGTTGCCGGCCTTGGCGTGTTCGTGGGTCGGCCTGGCGATGTATTTCACCCCCACTTCGGCGGCGAACGCGCGGAATTCGGGGCGGTTGCCGTCATCGAGGATATAGATGTTCACCTTCTCTTTCGGCCAGTCGATGCCCAGCGCCGCGTAGATGGTGGGCTTCACCACCCCGAGATCTTCGTTGTAGGTCGGCACCATCAGATCGATGGTCGGCCAGGTGGCGCTGTCGGCGGGCAGCGGCACCGGCTGGCGGTTAAGCGGCCAGACGGTCTGGAAATAGCCCAGCACCAGCACCACCCAGGCGTAGGTTTCTGCCACCAGCAGCAACAGGCCACACACCAGGCTAAGCGGATCGTCCCAGTTCAGCGTGGCGGTATAGCGCCACCACAGGTAGCGACAGGATACGGTCAGCGACAGCACGATCAGCATCAACCCCGGCAAGCGCCCCGGCACCCGACGCACCACCATCGCGATCCCCCACAGCAGCAGGACAAACACGAACTGCGCCGGCAGATCGAACGGTTGCGAGATGCACAGCATGGCGAGGATCGCCGCCAGCACGCTGACCAGAATAAACAGCGCGCGCCGCATGCCGCGGCTCATGCGGCCGAGGCGCTCCACCGAGCGCTGCTCAACGCCGGCGTTCTTCAGCCGTTGCGGCAGGTCCTGCAGCCAGTCGGCATAGCGCTGCTGCAGGCGGCGCCAACCGGCGAAATAATCGCGCTGCACCGGCGCGCGGCCGCTGCGAAACAGCAGCAGCCACAGCCCCTGCAGCAGATAACGCAGCGCATCCGCCGGGCGCGGGCGTTCAGCGGACAGATGCGGGAACCAATAAGCGCGGCCGGCGCGTACGCGCTGCCAGGCCGGCGATTCGAAGCGCAGCAGCAGCCAGCCCAACGCCACCAACAACGTGGTGAAAAAGGCGGTCAACACCGACGCACCGTTGCGGCGATAGCCGCGATAGCGCGCCTGCACAGCCTGACGCACCGGCGGCACCAGCAGCAGGCTCAGCACCCGGCTCATGGCGCAACGCCCCGTTTGAGGTTGATCAGGCACCAGTTGGCCAGCGTCAGCACTTCATCCGCCGCCAGACTCTCGGGGCGGTACTCGCCCAACGGCTGTTTGACCGCCAGCGCTTCCGCCAACGCTTCGTCGCGATGGATCACCACCGGCAGCAGACCGCTCAGGGTTTGCAGCCACAGCTGATGCAGATCCTGCTGCAGCTGGCTGGCGGAGGAGTAGTGATTGACCAGGAAACGGCAGTCGTTCGGCAGCGTCTGCTGATGGAGCCGTACCTGGCAGTTGGCATCGGGGTTCAACAGCACGAACACGCTGTCGGCAAGCTGCAGCGCCTGCTGCGCCAAAACGCCGTCCCCGACCGGGACATCCAGCAGGATCCAGCGCTGCGGATCGCCGGCGATCAGTTGGCGCACATTGTCGCGCCAGCGTTCCGGCTGTTGCTGACACTGACGCTGTACTTCCAGCCGTTCCGCCGCATTCAGACGGCCAAAGGGCAGAAAGTCGAGGTTTTCGCAATAACGCAGTGCGCCTTCCTGCCAGCGTCCGCCGTCCTGTTCCGCGCGGGCCCAGCCGCGCGCCAGCTCGAACGGCGTGTTGAAATGCAGGCGCAGCAGATTATCCGGCGTGAAATCGATCGCCAACACCGACTCACCCAGCTGCTGCAACGCCCAGGCGAGCGCCGCCGTGACCGACGTCGTCCCCATTCCACCCCGCAACCCTTGCAGCGCGATCACCGGCATAGATCAGTGGCTCCCCGTGGTCTGCGCCAATTCGGCCAACAGTGGCCAGCGCGTCATCATTTGCGTTAACCGCTCCTGCCGCGAAATATCGACATAGCTTAATTTCGGCAATGAAAAAGCCTGGCTGAGCGCCTGCAGGTCATCCTGGCTCTCCCCAGGCACCGCTGCACGAAAATGGGTGGGTGCGTCATTCATTCTTCCGCCTCGGCGAAAATAGGCTATGTTAATTAACTATAGCAACGATATAAAAAGAGAGAGGCAATAAGATGATTCTCAACAAATATTGTTGCTGAGCGTCGGAGATTTGTTATTGCCAGAGTAAAAATGGCTATCTTTAAATATAAACGCCTTTAGTCGGCTTTCAACGAAAGTAGAACACATCCTATGGCGCACTCTTTTTCTCTAGGCATTCGGCAGATTTGGGAAGAGCTGTCGGTGATGCAGGCCCCCGGGCTTTATTGGATCAATATCGACAGGCAAAGCGACGCCGCGCTGCTGTGTCGCCAGGCCATCGCCGCCCAGCCGGCCACCAACAAAGTCGCCCTGATCTGCAGCGGCGACAAGCCCGATCGCTTGCTGGCCGAGCTGGCTTCGCCTGCTTTGCAGAAGCTGCCGCTCTATCAATTACCAGAGAAAAAAGCCGCGCTGACGCAGCTGAGCGACGATCTGATGCGCGCCCTGCGGCCGCAAAATCGCTTACTTATCCTGCTGGCCCACGCCAGCCTGTGGCAAACCTTCACCACCGAAGAGCTGCGCGAGTGGACCCGAACCCTCGCCGCCTGGCTGCGGCGACAGGGGTGTACGCTATTGATCCTCAGCCACGGCGGCGGCATCAATAAGCTCAAAGGGCAGCTCAGCGCGCAGCATCGCATCCTGAACGGCCTGTCCAGCCTGCAATGGCAGCAGGACAGCGCGCAATACCTGGTGAACTGGTGGAGCACCGAAAACGGCATCAACGCCAATCAGCTGCTGACGCTGTACGCCGCGGAAGGCGGCTGGCAGGGCGAAGATGAAAATAGCCAACCCTCTCCCACCGCTTTGCGCAGCGACGAAGGCCTGTATCTGGCCGAGCGCAGCATCCTGGAAGGCGCGCCACCGCTGTCCGCCAACTGGCAGCTGCTGGAGAGCAACGACGAACTGGCGCAACACGGCATGCTGAGACTCTCGGCGACGTTGATTTTCGCGCTGTACCAAAGCGACCAAATCGATCACCTGGCGCACCAGATCCACACCCTGCGCCGCAGCCGCGGCAGCGGCCTGAAAATCGCGGTGCGCGAGATGAGCGCCAGTCTGCGCTACAGCGATGAACGGCTGCTGCTGGCTTGCGGCGCCAACCTGATCGTGCCGCACGTCGCGCCGCTGTCGCGTTTTCTGACCATGCTCGAGGGCATACAGGGGCAGCGTTTCTCGCGCCATGTGCCCGCCGACATCGGTGCGTTGCTGGCCGGCTTGCGCCCGCTGCAGCTCAAAGGCTATATGCGGCCGGAACCGTTCAGCCAGGCGGTGCTGTCGCTGATGGGCAACACGCTGCTGCCCGAGGACGGCAAAGGCGTGATGGTGGCGCTGCGACCGGCCACCGGCCTGCGCGCCGAACAGGCGATGACCCTTTGCCACCTGCGGCGCTTCGGCGACGTGATGACCGTGGTGCAGGGGCGGCTGGTGCTGTTCCTCTCCACCTGCCGCATCAACGATTTGGATACGGCGCTGAAGTTCATCTTCCGCCTGCCGGTGGATGAAGCCTTCAGCAATCGGGTGGTGTGGCACCAGGACGTCGATATCATTTCGGAAATCAAACGCATGGCCCAGGGGCGCTGGCAGATTTCGGCTACCGGCACCGCCGGCGCCGCACCGCGCCCCAGCGCGGCGGCTGCCGAGGTACCCACAGAACGGCGGCAGCCGGTCGCCTTCACGCTGCCGCTCGGCCCGCAGGAGGAACCGCATGCTGAACCTTAACGACATCCTGCAACTGATCCTGCTGTGCGCGCTGATCTTCATTCCGCTGGGCTACGCCTTTCACCGGCGTTTTCCGCATTTGCGTCAATACTGGCAAAACCTGTTGTTATCGCCGCGCTATTTGAAATCCGCCGGTTTGTGGGTGCGCACAGGCTCCTCATCTCAGATTAAACGTAAGAAGCAGCCATGAATCCAAACTCGAAGACGCAATCCGATAACGCTCTGTGGCGCTACTGGCGCGGGCTGGGCGGCTGGAACCTCTACTTCCTGGCCAAATTCGCCCTGCTGTGGTTCGGCTACCTGAATTTCCACGCGCTGCCGAACCTGGTGTTCATGGCATTTCTGCTGATGCCGATCCCGTCGCAGCGCCTGCACCGCTGGCGCCATTACCTCGCTATCCCGATCGGCATCGCGCTGTTCTACCACGACACCTGGCTGCCGGGCATCAACAGCATTCTCAGCCAGGGCTCGCAGCTGGCCGGCTTCAGCGCCCAATATCTGCTGGAGCTGATCAACCGCTTTATCAACTGGCAGATGGTCGGCGCGGCCTTCGTGTTGCTTATCGCCTACCTGTTCGTCGCGCAGTGGGTGCGCGTGACGGTGTTCACCGTGGCGGCGCTGGTGTGGCTCAATATCGTCAACGTCGCCGGGCCGGCGGTCTCACTGCTGCCCGCCACCTCCACGGCCTCGGCCGGCGGCGCCAATACGCCGGCCACGTCGGCGCCGGCGGCCGGGGACGCGGCGCCGGCAGACAGCCTGCCGCCGACCAGCGCCAACCTGACGGCCTACCTGAACCAGTTCTACGAGCGGGAAAAGGGCCGCGCCACCGCATTCCCGGCCACTTTGCCCGCCGACGCCCAGCCGTTCGATCTGCTGGTGATCAACATCTGTTCGCTGGCCTGGGCCGATATGGAAGCGGTCAACCTGCAGAATCACCCGCTGTGGTCGAAAATGGACATCATGTTCGACAGCTTCAACTCGGCCACCGCCTACAGTGGCCCGGCGGCCATCCGCCTGCTGCGCGCCAGCTGCGGCCAGCTTTCGCATCACGATCTGTATCAACCGGTGAACCAGCAGTGTTACCTGTTCGACAACCTGGCGAAGCTCGGCTTCAAGGAACAGCTGATGCTCGATCACTCCGGGGTGTTCGGCAACTTCCTGAAAGAGCTGCGTGAACAGGGCGACATGCAGGCACCGCTGATGTCACAGGCCGGCATCGGCAATGAGCTGACGTCGTTCGACGGCGAGCCGATTTATAACGATCTCGAATTGCTGACCCGCTGGCTGGAGCAGCAGCAAAAAGGCGGTGACGGCCGCACCGCCACCTTCTTCAACATCATTCCGCTGCACGACGGCAACCGCTTCGTCGGCTCCAACAAGAGCGCCGACTATCAGCCGCGTGCGCAGAAGCTGTTCGATCAGCTGAACACCTTCCTCGACCAGTTGGAGAAATCCGGCCGCAAAGTGGTGGTGGTGATCGTGCCGGAGCACGGCGCGGCGTTGGTGGGCGACAAAATGCAGATGTCCGGCCTGCGCGATATTCCCAGCCCGAACATCACCCATACGCCGGTCGGCATCAAACTGGTGGGCATGAAGGCGCCGCATCAGGGCAGCCCGCTGCAAATCAAAACGCCGAGCAGCTACCTGGCGCTGTCTGAACTGGTGTCGCGCCTGGTGGACGGCAAGGTCTTCAGCGAGCCCAGCGTCGACTGGCAGGCGCTGACCCAGGGGCTGCCGCAGACCCCGGTCATCTCCGAAAACGACAACGCCATCGTGATGCAGTATCAGGGCAAGCCCTACATTCGCCTGAACGGCGGTGACTGGGTGCCTTATCCGCAATAAGCGCGGCCTCATCCACCCAAAGCACGCCGCGGCGTGCTTTTTTATTGGTTTTTCATAATAAAAATAGCGAAGCCGCTCGACCGACAGAATGTTATTAACAACAAACCGTTAAATTCTATTATTATTCTCATACGAAGATTCTTAAAAAAATAACCCCCTTTCGGAATGACGTTAAGAACATAATTTAAAAGATGGGCTGTCGCGATCGTTGCTGACTAACCTATTGATTGAAGAATAAAAAACGCCGGCGCTATGCCGGCGTTTGGTTTACGCGGAGAAATCCTACGCTTTACGTCCCCGGATGTTCGTCCTGATCGACCGCAAAACAGGCCACCATCTGCTCTCCGTACTGTTTCAGCTGCGGTTGCAGCTGCACGCAGGTACCGAAGGCGCGGCGGCAGCGAGCATTGAATGCGCAACCCGGCGGCGGATTCATCGGGCTGGGCAGTTCGCCGGTCAGCTTGATGCGCTCGCGGCGCATATCCGGGTTCAATCGCGGCGTCGCCGACAACAGCGCCTGAGTGTACGGATGGCGCGGATTGTTGAAGATCGCCTCTTTGCTGCCCTTTTCCACGCAGCGGCCAAGGTACATCACCATCACCTCGTCGGCGATGTGTTCCACCACCGACAGATCGTGCGAGATGAACACGTAGGACAGCCCCAGCTCCTGCTGCAGATCCATCATCAGGTTCAGCACCTGAGCGCGTACCGACACGTCCAACGCCGACACCGGCTCATCGGCGATCACCACGTCCGGGTTCAGCATCAACCCGCGGGCGATGGCGATACGCTGACGCTGGCCGCCGGAGAACATGTGCGGGTAGCGGTCGTAATGCTCGGTCTTCAGGCCGACCTTCGCCATCATCTCCAGCGCTTTTTCCCGCCGTTCGGCGGCGCTGAGCGGGGTATTGATCAACAGCGGCTCCTCGAGGATCTGCCCGACCTTCTTGCGCGGGTTGAGCGATCCGTAAGGATTCTGGAACACGATTTGGATCTTCTGGCGGCGCAGTTTCTCGGCCGAGACATCCGGCTTCAGCAGATCCTGCCCCTGATAGTACAGCTCGCCGCCTGTCGGTACTTCGATCATCGTCAGCAGACGGCCGAGCGTCGATTTGCCGCAGCCCGACTCGCCAACCACCGCCAAGGTCTTGCCACGCTCCAGGGTGAAGGAGACGCCGTCCAGCGCCTTGACCAGCCGCTCCGGCGCAAACAGGCCCTTTTTCACCGGGTAATGCTTCTTCAGGTCGATCGCCTGCAGTAAAGGTTGATTCTGGCTCATACGGTCGGCCTCCCCGCATCATCCAGCGGTGTGTGACATTTAACCTGACGGCCGGGAATGCTGCGCAGTTCCGGCTCCTCGTTACGGCAGCGCTCGTTGGCGTAGGGACAACGCGGGTTGAGCAGGCAGCCGGTCGGGCGATCGTATTTGCCCGGCACCACGCCCGGCAGCGAAGCCAGCCGCGCCTTGTCGGCGGCGAACTCCGGCAGCGCGCGCAATAGCGCCTGGGTATAAGGATGGCGCGGCGCGCGGAAAATCTCCGCCGCCTTGCCGGACTCCACCACCTGGCCGGCGTACATCACGATGATGTGGTGCGCGGCTTCCGCCACCAGCGCCAGATCGTGGGTGATCAGCACCAACGCCATGTTTTCGCGCTGCTGCAGGTCCAGCAGCAGTTCGATGATCTGCGCCTGGATGGTCACGTCGAGCGCGGTCGTCGGCTCATCGGCGATCAGCAGCTTCGGCCGACAGGCGATGGCCATGGCGATCATCACGCGCTGGCTCATGCCGCCGGAAAGCTGGTGCGGGTACACGTCCAGCCGCGAGGCCGGATCGGGAATGCCCACCTGGGTCAGCAGGTCGATAGCGCGCTGGCGGCGAGTGCGGCGGTTGCCGCCCTGATGCACCTTCAGTGCCTCCATGATCTGGTAGCCGACGGTATAGCACGGGTTCAAGCTGGTCATCGGATCCTGGAAGATCATCGCCACTTCGGAACCCACCAGCTGGCGGCGCTCCTTTTCGGAGATCTTGCGCAGATCCTGGCCGTTGAACTCCAGCTTGTCGGCCATCACCTTGCCGGGGAAATCGATCAGGCCCATGATCGCCAGCGAGCTGACGGATTTGCCGGAACCGGATTCACCGACGATGCCGACCACCTGGCCTTGATCCACGCTGTAACTGATGCGGTCTACCGCGCGGAACGGGGTGCCTTCGTCACCGAAGTGCACCGAAAGCTTGTCTACATTCAATAACGCCATCTCTCTCGTCCTCTGTTACTGCTTGAGTTTGGGGTCGAGAGCGTCACGCAAACCGTCCCCCATCAGGTTAAATGCCAGCACCGTCAGCAGGATCGCCAGGCCGGGGAAGGTCACGACCCACCAGGCACTTTGCGCGAACTGCAGCACGTCGGAGAGCATGGTGCCCCACTCTGGCGTCGGCGGTTGCGCGCCCATGCCCAGAAAGCCGAGAGCGGCCATGTCCAGAATGGCGTTCGAGAAACCGAGAGAAGCCTGAACGATCAAAGGCGCCAGGCAGTTAGGCAGAATATTGACGAACATCTGGCGCAGCGCGCCGGCGCCCGCTACCCGCGAAGCGGTGACGTAATCGCGGTTCACTTCCGCCAGCACCGCCGCACGCGTCAGACGCACATAGTGCGGTAGCGCGACAAAGGTCAGCGCCAACGAGGCGTTGACGATCGACGGCCCGAACACCGCCACCAGCACCAGCGCCAGCAGCAAGCTCGGCAGGGCCAACATGATGTCGACGACGCGCATAATCACCGCGTCCACCGCGCCACCGAAGTAACCGGCCAGCAGGCCGAGCACTACACCCATGATCAGCGACAGCACTACCACCAGACAGCCGACCAACAGCGACAGGCGTGCACCGTACATCAGGCGCGACAGCACGTCGCGGCCCACGTCGTCGGTGCCGAGGATGTATTGCCAGCTGCCGCCCTCTTGCCACACCGGCGGCTTGAGCAGCGCATCGCGGAACTGGTCCGCCGGCGCATGCGGCGCCAGCACCCCGGCGCCGAGCGCGATCACCAACATCAGAACGATATACACCAGGCCGACCACGGCCCCTTTATTGCGCTTGAAATAGTGCCAGAACTCCTGAAGCGGGGTCATCGGCTTCGGCGCACCTTTAACTGCAGACTCAGTGATTTGAGACATGAGAGCGCCCCTTATTTCTTGTGGCGAATACGCGGGTTGACCACGCCGTAGAGCACGTCTACCAGCAGGTTAACCAGAATGATCATACAGGCGACCAGTAACACCCCGCCCTGCACCACCGGATAATCGCGGCGCTGCAGCGCGTCGATCAGCCAGCGGCCCAGTCCCGGCCAGGAGAAGATGGTTTCCGTCAGAATGGCGCCGGCCAGCATGGTGCCGACCTGCAGCCCGATCACCGTCACCACCGGCAGCAACGCATTGCGCAGCGCGTGAACGACGATCACCCGCATGCGGCTAACGCCCTTGGCGCGCGCGGTGCGGATATAGTCTTCGCCCAACACTTCCAGCATCGAGGAGCGCGTCATGCGCACGATCACCGCCAGCGGGATAGTGCCCAGCACGATGGCCGGCAAAATCATGTGCATCACCGCGTCGGCAAAATCGCCCGGCTCGCCCCAGATCAGGGTGTCTATCAGCATGAAACCGGTGAGCGGATGGCTGTCGTCGAGGAATACCGTGTCGCTGATGCGCCCCGACACCGGCGTCAGGTTAAGCTGCACCGACACCAGCATGATGAGCATCATGCCCCACCAGAAAATTGGCATCGAATAGCCGGTCAGCGAGATGCCCACCGCGGTGTGATCGAACACCGAGCCGCGTTTGACCGCCGCCAGCACCCCGACCGGGATGCCTACCAGCACCGCGAAAAGCATCGCGCAGAAGCCCAGCTCCAGCGTGGCCTGAAAGCGCGGAACGAACTCGCTCCAGACGGAGATGCGGCTTTTAAGCGAGGTGCCCAGATCGCCGTGCAGCACGTTGGACACGTAGGAGAAATATTGTTGATAGAGCGGCTTGTCCAGCCCCATTTCCGCCATCAGCTGCGCGTGGCGCTCGGCGGAGATACCGCGTTCCCCGGCCATGATGGTCACCGGGTCGCCGGGGATCATATGGACGAATGCAAAAGTCAGCAACGTAATGCCGATAAACGTTGGGATAACTAACCCCAAACGTCGGAGTATGAACTGCAACATATCCCGAACTCTCTGTATCAATGCCCGGCAGCTCATCGTCCGCCAGGCTTATTAACGCTCACATGCCTTTGAACGATTCGACGGCCATACGCCGGAGACTGGTCAGCAGGGGCGCAAACCTGTTGCGCCCCTGCAAGTCCATTCGTGCGTCTCCGGTAAAGCGGTCGAAATCAGTCTACAGAGACATTCTCGAAGTGATGCTTACCAAGCGGATCCACGACGTAGCCTTTCACTTCCTTACGCACAGGCTCGTACACGGTGGAGTGTGCGACAATCAGCGCCGGAGCCTGATCGTGCATCACCACCTGCGCCTGCTTGTACAGTTCGATGCGCTTGTCGTGGTTGGATTCGGCGCGCGCCGGTTGAATCAGATCTTCAAACGGCTTGTAGCACCAGCGGGAGTAGTTGGAGCCGTCTTTCGCCGCCGCGCAGCTGAACAGAGTGGCGAAGAAGTTGTCCGGATCCCCGTTGTCGCCGGTCCAGCCCATCATCACCGTCTGGTGTTCGCCCGCTTTGGCGCGCTTGAGGTATTCACCCCACTCATAGGTCACGATTTTAGCTTTCACGCCGATCTTGGCCCAGTCGGCCTGGATCATTTCCGCCATGCGGCGTGCGTTCGGGTTGTAAGGACGCTGTACCGGCATCGCCCACAGGTCGATGCTGAAACCGTCGGCCATGCCCGCTTCTTTCAGCAGCTCTTTCGCCTTGGCCGGATCGTAAGCGTAATCCTGCACCGCGTCGTTATAGCCCCACATGGTCGGCGGGATCAGGTTCTTGGCCGCCTGGCCCGCGCCCTGATAAACCGCGTCGATGATCGCCTGCTTGTTGACCGCCATGGTCAACGCCTGGCGCACCTTCAGGTTATCCAGCGGTTTTTTCTCGACGTTGAACGACAGATACCCCACGTTCAGGCCCGGCTGCTCCATCAGGTTGATGGACTTATCTTGTTTCATGCGGGCGATGTCGGCCGGATTCGGGTATGGCATCACCTGGCATTCGTTTTTCTGCAGTTTGGCGTAACGCACGGAGGCGTCAGGCGTGATGGAGAACACCAGACGATCGATCTTCGGCTTGGTGCCCCAGAAACCGTCAAAGGCCTTGTACAGGATCTTGGAGTCTTTTTGGTATTGCAGCAGCTGGAACGGCCCGGTGCCGATCGGGTTCAGGTCGACTTTTTCCGGCGTGCCGGCTTTCATCATCACGTCGGCGTATTCGGCGGACAGGATGGACGCAAAGTCCATGCCCAGGTCAGCCAGGAACGGCGCTTCCGGACGGTTCAGCACGAAACGCACGGTGTTGTCGTCTACTTTTTCGATCTTGGCGATCAGCTTAGGCATGTCCATGCCTTCAAAGTATTCGTAACTGCCGCCGGACACTTTGTGATAGGCGTTGTTCGCATCCAACTGGCGTTCAAAGGAGAACACTACGTCGTCGGCGTTGAAATCACGCGTCGGTTTGAAGTCTTTGCTGCTCTGCCACTTCACGCCTTTGCGCAGGTGGAAGGTGTAGGTTTTGCCGTCTTCGCTGACGTCCCACTTCTCAGCCAGGCCCGGCTGCAGTTCGGTGGTGCCGATTTTGAATTCGACCAGACGGTTGTAGATCGGTACCGAGCTGGCGTCGTAGGTGGTGCCGGAGGTGAACAGCTGCGGGTTGAACCCTTCCGGGGAACCTTCAGAACAGTAAACCAACGTCTTGGCCTGAACGCTGGCCGCCACGGTCAGCGCGATCAGCCCAATGCCGAATTTCAGAACCCCCGATTTACCCAAGGAACGTGTCATCGTTAGTGCTCCATTGTGTGATGTGATGTGTGTAATTGCCGCCAGACCTGTATTTTTTATTGCGTGGCCTGTGCGATCGGCGCCCGAAGGCAGAAGGCGTAAAAGGAGAGAATGCCGGATGGAACGCATCGCGGCGGGGACGTCTGAGCGCGTGGAATTCACTCAAACAACTCTCGCTCTTACCCCTGAGGCTATCAAGTTGCCAACTGTTTGGGGTGTCGTCAATATAACCAGTGGGGATTTACGCAGACTGTGAGAAACAGCAAACAAACATAAAAAAAACCTTTTGTTAACAGTTCCAGCATGAAAATTTATGCTAAGCGGTCATTTTTAGCGCATTGGTCTGACCCTCACAAACTTACTGGTTTTTAACTCCGTTAAAAAACGCCAAAACTTTGTTGCTGAATGATGAATATCTGAACGGTTATTTTTGTGATCGCCGTTAAAGACAGGAGGAAATGCTGAAGGATTACCCAAAAGGGTGAGTCCGATGGCCGCGTTTTGCTCCGGCTAGGGCCACAATCTGTGCGGCGTAAAAAAACTTTCGGCGGTGAAAAAGCCGGGGGCGAAAGGATATCCCCCGGCAACGCACTGCAACCGATTATTGAACGCCGGCGCTGTTGCCCAGGCTGGCGTTCATGTTGTTGAGAATATCGCCGTTGTCCGCATCGATCTCCCAGGAGAACAGGCCGCCCAACTGCTTATCCAGCACGTACTTGCCTTTGGCCTGCACCGAGCGGGCATCGTCGAAGGTGATCAGATCGCCGGTGGAAGGCTTGAACACATAAGGCGCTTCCGCCGTGGCATCGTAGGTGTATTGCCACTCGCCGCTCATGAACTGGCTGGCGATTTGGCGGTAGTCCACGATGCCGTTCTCCCAGGTGCCTTTAACCGGCCCGGTGGCGGTGCCGGTAAACGGAATATTGTTCTGGTAGCCGTTCACCCCGGTCCAACCGCGGCCATACATGGCGGTGCCGACCACGATCTTGCCCGGCTTGACGCCCTGCGCCAGCAGCGCATTGACGCCGTTCACCGTGGTGTAGGCAGTGTCCGGTTTCCAGGCCGGCGCATTCAGCGCGGTCTGATGCCCCAGGTTCTTCAGATCGAAGGCGCCGTAGAAGTCGTAGCTCATCAGGAAGATGTGATCCATCGAGTTCTGCGCGACGTTGTAAGCCACTTTGTCGATCTTATCCTTGCCGGCGCTGATGGCGGAGGTCAGCTCATACTTGCGGCCGGTTTCCGCCGACAGCTGATCCAGCATCGTCCGCAGCTCCTGCATCAACAGCACATAGGTTTCCCCGTCCTGCGGGCTGCCCAGGTTCGGGTTGGCGCCTTTGCCGCCCGGGAACTCCCAGTCGATGTCCACGCCGTCGAAGAACTTCCAGGTCTGCAGGAACTCTTTCACCGAGCCGACGAAGCGATCGCGCTTCACCTTGTCGCCCATGAAGAAGAACGGGTCAGACAGCGTCCAGCCGCCGATCGACGGCAGGATTTTCAGGTCAGGACGCGCCTGCTTCAGCGCCATCAGCTGGCCGAAGTTGCCCTTGTAGGGGTCATCCCAGGCGGTCACGCCCTTCTGCGCTTTTTGCAGCGCGGCGAACGGATCGTGGATCGAGACTTTGAAGTCCTCGCGGCCCTGACAGGATCGCTGCAATGCCTGGAAACTGCCTTCGATCTCTTTCAGGCTGTCGTTGATGCCGTTGCCGCCGCAGATCGGGATAAAGCCGTACAGCAGGTGGGTCAGGTTTTGCGCCGGGATCTTGTCGACGGTGAAATTGCGCCCGTAAACGCCCCACTCGACGAAATAAGAACCGACGACTTTGCCGGAGTTTTGTTTATAAGGTTTGTTCTTTTCCAGCAGCGGCTCTTTCAACGGCGCCAAATGGCTGCCGTCGGTGTCGGCCACCACAATTTCGGTGGCGTCGCTGGCGGTGCAGCCGTCGGCATTGCACAGCGCCACCTGCATTTGATAACGGCCGCCTTTATTCACTTTAAAATTCGCCGTACCGGAAGAACCGGTTGAAGGGCCGCTCCACGCCTCTTTGCCATTTAATAAAATTTTTGCCGTCGTGCCCGCATCGCCATTCCATAAATTCCAGGAAACCGAAACGTCGGCGGCATTTTTTACCTTCACCAGATTATTATAAGCGGTGGCCGCTTGATCGACTTCGACGATAGCGAACTTGGTGTTGCCCCAGGCGATGGTCGGCTTGCCCGGCGCGGCGGCCTGCGCAGCGGAACACAGCGTGCTGCCGATCAACAGCGCCAACAGCGGTTTATTAAATTTGCGCATAACTGATTCCTTTATTCCGAGAGGATAAACATAAAAGAGTTAATCGTCGTTGCGCATTGCCGGAGCAAAATGATCCCGCAATAATCCACGAAGATTAACGTTAATAAATAATCACGGTATTTCCCACGCGGCGGGAATAAGAGTCCCCGCGTTGTCCATTCAGACTATAGGTAAAAAAAACGTGAAAACAAGAGCGCTATCAACCGGGTTTTATTTGGCAAGCATGAATTTATTTAAATATGAGAAAAACAGCCTAATGGGAATAAGGAATGTGAATTAATTAAGCATAAAGGATAAATATATTTCACAAGGACGGCGGATTGACGCACGCTATAAAGCGAAGCTGACAATTGTCGGAGGAGGCACTCATTCTCATAAACGACGGGCGAAAAAAAACCTGCTTTAAAAGCAGGTTTTTCGAATGTGGTCGGCGAGAGAGGATTACGCGCATCTCTGATGCGCGCCCTACGGGCCGTTGCTAAAGCAACGTTGTCTCGCTCCGCGAGGCTCGAACCTCCTGCGGAGGTACTCATCCTCATAAACGACGGGCGAAAAAAAACCTGCTTTAAAAGCAGGTTTTTCGAATGTGGTCGGCGAGAGAGGATTCGAACCTCCGACCCACTGGTCCCAAACCAGTTGCGCTACCAAGCTGCGCTACTCGCCGATGCGGGGCGCATCTTACTGCTGGCGGTTATAGGCGTCAATCACTTTTTTGCCCCTGCATTTCAAGTGGTGATAAAAGCGCCAGAATACGCTGCGCCGGGGGTTGCGCAGCGCATTTTACTCAGGCGTTGGCAGTTTTCAGCGCCGGCGTCTGCGCACGCAGGAACGGCAGCAGGAACAGCGCCGACAGGCAGGCGGCGATGGAAATCACCACGAAGAAGCCGTTCCAATGCCAGATCTCCATCACCCGTGCAATCGGGTAGCCGGACAGCGCCGCGCCCAGGTAGGCGAACAGGCCGACGAAACCGGTCGCCGCGCCCGCCGCATCCTTGTGCGAGCACTCCGCCGCCGCCATGCCGATCAGCATCTGCGGGCCGAAGATGAAAAAGCCGATGGCGAAGAAGCAGCAGGCCTGCAGCAGGTAGGTCACGCCCGGCATCAGCCACAGCGCCGCCACCGACAGGAAGATACCGATGGCGAAGATCAGGTTCATCGGGCCGCGGTTGCCGCGGAACAGTTTGTCGGAGCCCCAACCGGCCACCAGCGAACCGATAAAGCCGCCCACCTCAAACAGCGAGATGGCCGAGTTGGCGGTCATCAGCGAATAGCCCTTTTCCTGCGTCAGGTAGAGGTTGCCCCAGTCGTTGATCGCGGTGCGCACGATGTACACCAGCACGTAGGAGACCGCCAGCAGCCAGATGTACTTGTTGGTCAGCACATAGCGTTTGATGATCTCGCGGTTGCTCAGCCCCTGGCCTTCCGATTCCTGCACCAGCTCCATGGCGTCGTTGCGCCATTTGCCGACGCTCGGCAGCCCCAGAGTGGATGGCTTGTCGCGCAGGCGCCAGCACATCAGCAGCCCCAACACCACGCCGATGATGCCGGGAATGATCATGCCGTAACGCCAGCTGAAGTGCAGCGAGATAAAGCCCACCAGCAGCGGGATCAGCGCGCCGCCGACGTTGTGCGAGGTGTTCCAGATCGCCCACCAGCTGCCGCGCTCGGAGCGCGAATACCAGCTGGTGAGGATTTTGGAGCACGGCGGCCAGCCCCAGCCCTGGAAGAAGGCGTTGAGGATCCACAGCGTACCCAGCATCAGCAGCGACGAACTGAGGCCGAAGAAGATATTCAGCACCCCGGTCATGATCAGGCCCAGCCCCATAAAGTAACGCGGGTTGGAGCGATCGCTGATCATGCCGGAAATGAATTTCGAGCAGCCGTAGGTGATGTAGAACAGCGTACCGAGGATGCCGACGTCGGACATCGTCAGGCCCAGATCGCTCAGCATCGCCGGCATGATGAAGTTGAAGCTTTTGCGCGTGAAGTAAAACGCGGCGTAGCCGATGTACATGGTGCACATCAGCTGGATGCGCCAGTATTTGTAGCTGGCGTCGATCTGCCGCTGATCGGTGACCTGCGGCGCGTCCGAGCGGCTTTTAAGGAAAGACCACATGTGGAACCTCAGAGGATTGAATAAAGTGCCGCTATGATGCTCCTCGCGCGCGCGGGAGGCTTACGCCGGATTCCCGACGCAGCTAGGAGTTTTTCCTAGTTTTGCGCTTGCGTCGGTGAAACTGTGGGCAAGATCACACTCAAACAGGCGCCCCGTTCAGCGGTGAACCGCAGGCTGCCGCCGAGGGCGCTGATGCGCTCCTGCATGCCGCGCAGGCCGTATCCTGGCTGATGCTTGTCTGCATCGAAGCCCACGCCGTTGTCGCGGATGGTCAGGGCGATCAGCGGCGCGGCGCCTTTGCGCGGCTGCAGGCGCGCGTCCAGCTCCAGGCGGCTGGCGCCGGCGTGGCGGCACACATTGGTCACCCCTTCCTGGCACACTCGGTAAAGCGTGATTTTCAGCGTTTCATCCAGCAGCTCGTCCGGCACCTGCCATTGCAGGCTGCTCACCAGCGACGCGTCCTGCGGCAGCGACTCCCGCAGCATCGCCGCCACCGCCGCCGACAGCGGCAGGTTGTTCAGCGCCGCCGGCCACAGCTGGGTCAGCACATCGTGCACCCCGTCGTAGACCCGCAGCGCCAACGCATCGATGGCGTCGGCGCAGCCGATCACCGCCGGCTCCGGCGCCAGGCGTTTGACGATGCTGGCCTGGGTGCGAATAACGGTGATGGTCTGCCCCACCTCATCGTGCAGCTCGCGCGCCACCTCGCGCCGGGTTTGCTCCTCCGCCGTCACCAGCGCCCGCGCCAGCTGGCGGTTCTCCGCCAGCCGCAGCCGCAGCTGCTGATTCAGCTCGCGCTGGCGCTGAATGCCGGCCCCCAACAGCAGCCCGGTCAGGCTTTGAGCCAGCAGCGAGAGCAGCAGATCGCGGTGCGACTCGGGCTGCGGCGGCTCGTTGACCATCAGCGCCACGCCGTTGAGCAGCGTCGCCAACAGCGCGCCCTGCCAGCCATAGCGGTAAGACATGAACACGATGGGAATGGCCAGGCAGAACGGTGCGAAACGGCGCAGCTCGGCGGCGTTCACCTGCTGCTGCAGCCAGATGCTGAATGCAAACAGCAGCAGATAGCTGGCCAGGTGGCCCAGGCGCAGTTCCACCGGCTTGTGGATCAGCCCCGGCTCCAGCGGCACCCAGATTTGGCGCGCCAGATAATGCCACAACAGCAGGCAGGTCGGCGCGATGGTGAAACCGCCGGTCAGGCCGAGCAGCAGCGCGCGGGCGCCTTCGCCGCTCACCAGCTGCCACACCAGCGCCTGCAGCAAGGCGGCGGCAGCCACCACCGCGCCCTGCAACAGCGGCCAGCGCCATTCGCTGTCGCTCTGTTGATGGCGCAACAGCCACGGCGAGGCCAGCAGGCTGAGCAGCACCGTCAACACCAGCACCGCCACCGATGCCCACAGCGCCGGGCCGTAGCCGAACTGGTCCGCCAGCAGCGCCATCAGCAACAGATCGGCCAGCAGGATCCCCGGCCAGAAACGGTACGGGCTCTGCAGCAAAATGCCCATGCGCAGGCCGAATGGGAACAGCAACAGCGCTTGCCAGGGTGGATCGATCAGCGCGGTGCCGATGCCCCACAGGCAAAACGCGCTGGCGGCATAGATGAAAAACAGCGCCAGCTGGGTGATCAGACGCTGTGTCACAGGTTCAACATCCGTCTGGCCAGCTCAACGTTATTGTTGATGCCCAGCTTGGCGAACAGGTTGGCGCGATGCACGTGCACCGTCTTCGGCGACAGCCCCAAGGCGGTGGCGATCTCGCGCACCTCCTGGCCCTGCGCCAGCAATAGCGCGATTTCGCGCTCGCGGCGGGTCAGCGGATCCACCTTCACCCGCGCCAGCTGCTGCGCGATTTCCGGCATCAGGTAGACGCCGCCGCCGGCGACGGTGCGCACTGCGGTGATCAGATCTTCCGGCTTGCAGCGCTTGGAGAGGAAGCCGCTGGCGCCGCGTTCCAGCGCCATTTCCACCAGCGCCGGGTTGTCGTGCATCGACAGCATCACCACGCGGATGCCGGAGGGAATGTCCGCCAGCAGATCCAGCCCGCTGCCGTCCGGCATCGAAATGTCGCAGATGCAGATTTCCGCCTCCAGCCCCGGCAGGCCGGCGCGCGCCTGCGCCGCGCTGCTGAACTCGCCCACTACCTGAATATCGGCCTCCAGCGACAGCAGCTGCACAAAGCCCGAGCGCACAATGTCATGATCGTCGATAAACGCCACGCGCAGGGTCATGGAAATCTCCGGTTAGAGGGGAAGTGCGCAAGTATACCTTATGCACACACCGGAATAATTGATGAAGAGAATGTATTGGGTGAAATTACCGGGTGCACGAGGCACCCGGCGGGAGGGATTACAGGCGAGCGGGCGCCGTTTTATGCTGTGGGAGATGGCACCAGTTGTTTTTATCCACGATGCCGCCGTTCGGCGAGGTGTAGCCGAGGCAACCGAGGAGGGTGTCGAACAGCTCGACGTGGCGATGCGTTTTGCCGATGCGCTGCTGCGCCTGCAGCTGTTCAAACGCGCTGAGGTGCTGCGGGTTTTCGAGGAATTTGTCCGATGCCCACACCATCATCGGCACGCGGAACTGCTCCGGCGGCGCCATTTCGCGCGGCGTGCCGTGCAGGTGCGTATTTTCGCCGATCGATTCGCCGTGATCGGCGGCATAGAATACGATGGCCTTCTTGTCGCGCACCTGATCGATCACATTACTGATAAAGCTGTCGGTGTACAGCACCGTATTGTCGAACGCGTTGATCAGCTGCGCCTTGGTGCAGGAATCGTCCACCCCCATGCACTCCGGCTGATAGCGCGCATAGCTGCGCGGGTAACGCTGCGAGTACAGGTAGTGCGAGCCTTTGGTGTGCAGGATCACCAGATGCTTGCCTTTCGGATAGCGCGCCAGCGATTCCTTCATTTCGTCCACCAGCAGCATGTCATCGACCGCTTTGCCGTCGTTGCGCTTCTCGGATGCAATCATCTCGCGGAATGCATAGTTGTCCACCTCGGTGTTGTTGTAGAACCACACCTCGCTCTGCATAGCGAACAATTCGGAAGAGAAGCCCAGCTCTTTCAGCACCGCGAACACGTTCTGCTCTTTCAACGTGCGCTGCGGGTTATCCTCGGTGCCGCCTTCACGCACGAACATGCAGCGCAGCGACAGTTTGGTGGCGGTATCGCACGACTCGCCGCGGAACGCCACCAGGTTCTTCTCTTTCGACAGCCGCGGCGTGGTATCGCGCTCGTAGCCCAGCATCCCCATGTGATCCCAGCGCGTGGTCTCACCAATGATGAACACCACGTAGGTATCGTCGATATCCGTTGGCGGTACATAGGTGAAGTGTTTGCCCGGATCGAACATCGTGCTCTGATCCTGGCTTTCGTCATAACGGGTATAGGCGAACAGCCCCAGCGCCGACAGCCAGTTGGACGGCAGATAAGAGTGCGCCACCACGCCGCCGTAGCTCGGCAGATCGACGTTGGCAAGTTTCTCCTGCACGCTCTGCTCGTCGTCCAGCATGCGCAGCGGCAGCCAGACCAACGCCACTACCGCCAACAGCACCAGCAGTGGCTTGATGCGGTGGCCGGGGGTTTTCAGCTGTTCGATCAAAGTGTAACGCAGGCTGTTTTTCCAAATCAGCAGTAGCGGCAAGGCGCTGAGCGCCGCCATCCACAACACGAAGTGCAGACCAACCACTTCTTTCGACAGGTCGATATCGGTGGTCATCACCGACACCACGATGCCATAACCGATGACCACGTTGAAAAACGTCATGTAGTAGCTGGCGGCAACCGAAATCAGCACCAGCAGCGAAGCGACGATGCGATAAAACAGGCGGCCGCCGAGCGACACCAATCGCATGATAAAGAAAGTGAATAAAACGATGGCGATCACTTCCGTCACCGCCGAAATAAGCTTAATCCCCTGAATGCCGTGCGCAAGCGAGTCAAAACGGCGGTAAAAAACGGACAGGTTTAAAAAAATGCCGATATAGATCGCTAACAATAACGATAAATTCTGCTGTGATAGCGATTTTATTTTGTTCATGTAGTGCGGTGGCTCCGGAGGGCGATAGCAGTTCTGAGTTTTTCAGACAGTCAATGCGACTGCTGGTTCAGCCAACCGGCAATAAGCGTGGTTTTACAGGTAACAATCAAGAGAATTCTCACAAAACAGGTTTTTTTTACCCTGTTGTGTGAACTATGGGCGGGTGGACAAAACAAGAAATGGAGGGAAACCCCTCCATTTTTCCAGAGCGTCGGCGAAAACCGTTATTTCACGTTCAACGTCACGTCGATATTGCCACGGGTGGCGTTGGAGTATGGGCACACCACGTGCGCCTTTTTCACCAGATCTTCCGCCACGCTGCGCTCGATGCCCGGCAGCGAGATATCCAGCTGCACTTCGATGCCGAAACCGTTCGGGATCTCACCGATGCCGACGGTGCCGTCGATCTTGGCTTCGGCCGGGATTTTGACCTTTTCTTTTGCCGCAACAAACTTCAGCGCGCCGAGGAAGCAGGCCGAGTAACCGGCGGCGAACAGCTGCTCAGGGTTGGTGACTTCGCCGCCGGCGCCGCCCATCTCTTTCGGCACGCCCAGTTTCACGTCCAACACGCCGTCGGAGGAGGTCGCACGGCCGTCGCGGCCGCCGGTTGCGGTGGCGTGAGCGCGGTAAACCACTTTCTCAATAGACATCGTTCATTCCTTCTTGCTGGTTGGCGAGATGACTACGGCTTCCACGAGGTAAAGCCGGTCACATATTTATCTTTTGCGATTAAATCGTGCACTACTTATTTTTGACACTTATTAACCAGTGTAGACCACCCGCGCCGTTTTTGCGTCCGGCGGCGGTAGGTCAAATCTGATCGATCAGGCTGCCGCGCAGCTTTTCCAGCTGCTGTTTGAGCGAGACGATCTCGTCCAGGCTGCAGTCGGTGGCGCACATCACCGCTTCGGGCACCGATTGCGCCCGCTCGCGCAGCGCGCGGCCGGCTTCGGTCAGGGCGATGATCACCTGCCGCTCGTCGGTGGTGGCGCGATAACGCACCAGCAAACCGGCGGTTTCCAACCGCTTCAGCAACGGCGTCAGCGTGGCGGAATCGAGGAACAGACGCTCACCGATATCCGATACCGTCACCCGATCGCGTTCCCACAGCACCATCATCACCAGATATTGCGGGTAGGTGAGTTCGAGCTGACTCAACAGCTTGCGATAGACTTTGTGCAGCGCCAGGTTGGCGGAATACAGCGCGAAACAAAGCTGCTGATCGAGCTGCAGCAGGTTCTTCGCCTTGGGTTGTTCGGTCTCGGTGCTTTTCATGCATGTGAATATAGATAGCGCACGATGTAATCGCAAGCTATTTCTTGTGAGGTATGCTACATTTTTTCATGCAGAGGATGCTCGGAGGGAAAGGAAATGACGAACACGCTTGAAGAACGCGCGCGCCGCTACGCCACCAAGGCGCATGCTGCCATCGATCAGCGCCGCAAATACACCAACGACCCCTATATTGTCCACCCGCAGGCGGTGATGGAGCTGGTGCGCAGCGTACCGCACACCGAAGAGATGCTGGCGGCCGCCTGGCTGCATGACACGGTGGAAGACACGCCCACCACCCTCGGCGATATCGACAGCCATTTCGGGCCGAAGGTGGCAGAGCTGGTGCGGATGCTAACCAACGTCAGCCACGCCGAGGACGGCAACCGCTTCGAGCGTAAAAACCGCGATCGGCGCCACAGCGCCGGCGCGTCGCCGCAGGCCAAAACCATCAAGCTGGCGGATCTGATCGACAACACCCGCTCGCTGCTGGACTACGACAGCCACTTCGCCCAGACCTACCTGATCGAGAAACAGCGCCTGCTGGAGGTGCTGACCGAAGGCGACCCGACGCTGTGGCGCCAGGCCAGCCATATCGTTGAACAGGGGCTGCTCAGGTTGCAACAGCCGCCGCACAACGTCCCCGCCAGCTGGTTCGAACACGCCCGCCGGCGCTACCGCGAGAGCGACGCGGCCTGATTCAGAAGGTCACCACCGTTTTCAACGCCGTCACCCAGGCGTCCTGCGTCTCACTGACGCCCGCCGGGTGATGCCAGTACTGCAGGCCCGGCTGCAGCTGCAGCCACGGCGTGACGTTAACGCGGTAATAGAGCTCCGCCGTCACCGAATGGCCCGGCACCGGCCGGTAGTTCGGATCGTGATAATCGCTGATGCCGCTCATCTGGTTGAGATAACGCTGATTGTCTTTGTAGCGGTCACTCAGCTTCACCACCGAGACGCCGAGCCCCAGCCAGTCGTCCGGCCGCGCATCGAACAGCCCGCGATAGCGAATGCCGGTCGAAGTGGACCAGTGCAGGTAGTTGCTGCGCTGATCTCCCAGCCCCAGGCTGTAAAACACGCTCAGACCGCGGTTGACGTCGTCCGCATGGCGCGTTACCTGCTGGTTGAAGCCGGTATACAGGAACCAGGTGCGATCGTGGCTGCGATAACCCTGCGGATCGCTGGCACCCGGCCCGCCGGATACTCCTTCATAGAGATCGCTCTGGCGCGCGTTGGTGAACAGCACGCCCAGGTTATACACCCCCGGCAGCTGGTTGACGGCATGGGTTTTCAGCTCCAGCTCCATCGGCAACAGGAAGCCTTTGCTGCCCTTGGTGGACCAGCTCCAGGCGTGGCTGCGGCTGGGGGCGCTCGGGTTCTGCTCCATCACGCCGCCCTTGAGCGTCAGGCCGTCGGTCAGCTTGTATTGCAGCGTGGTGCCCCAGTAATGCACGTTCCAGTTGTACCAGGTCAACGAGTTGGCAGACTTGCCGCCGCACAGCGTCAGCGTCTGAAAATCGCAGGGGATGATCTGATCGAAATCCTGCACCTTGTTCATCATGCCGATGCGCCACTGCAGCCGGCTGTCGAGGAAGGAACGGCTGAAGGTCAACCAGCCCAGGCGGGTAATCGACTGCCCGCCAAAACTCTCCTGCGACAGATCGGTCAGGCCGACGCGCGGATCCTGCAAGCGATCGCGGGTCAGGTTGTTGTCATGGTTGCGGTTGACGATATTGCCTTCGATCGCCGCGTCCGGAATGCCGGTCAGCGCCTGCAAGTCCTGGCTGAAGGTCAGCGAGAATTGGTCGATGTACGACGCCTGTTTATCGTGGTTATAACCACCGCCGGCGTTATACGACAGCTGGCTGAGGTAGCCGAGATTATAGTGGAAGCCGTGATCCTCCAGGATCGGCCTGATCCCCAGCATATCCCCTAACAGCCCGGGCTGCGGCGGCTCAAAGCCGAGCGCCACCCCTTCCCATTTGGCGGTGGGGGCTTCGACGTCCTTGCCGGTTTGCAGCGTTTCCGCCTGTGCCTGGCTACAGAGCAGCGCCAGCGCCGCCAGGGTCATGGAACGAGGTAATAAGCTTTTCATCATTATTATATTTCTCCGCATAACGGCTGACTGCGGGCAACAGCATTCCCTGGGAGAGAATTTCCCATCATGAACAGCAGCGAATAAGGTTAGGTTAACGCCCGGCGCTTGCCGCCGGGCTTAGAGGTTAGCGCCGGTCTTTCAGGCTGGCGCCGTTGCTGTGGATCACATCGCGATACCAGTAGAAACTCTTCTTGCGGCGGCGCTCAAGGCTACCGTTGCCGGCGTCGTCCCTGTCGACGTGAATGAAGCCGTAGCGCTTCGACATTTCCGCCTTCGAGGCGCTGACCAGATCGATCGGCCCCCAGCTGGTGTAGCCCAGCACCTCGACGCCGTCGTCGATCGCTTCCGCCACCTGCACCAGATGGTCATTGAGGTAGTTAATGCGGTAGTCGTCGTGGATGCTGCCGTCGGCCTCGACGCGATCTTTGGCGCCCAGCCCGTTCTCGACGATGAACAGCGGCTTCTGATAGCGGTCGTACAGCACGTTGAGCAGGTAGCGCAGCCCGATCGGATCGATTTGCCACCCCCACTCCGAGCTGGCCAGATGCGGGTTCGGCACCATATCGAGGATGTTGCCACGCGCCGTTTCATACTGCGCCGGGTCGGCGGTGACGCAGCCGCTCATGTAGTAGCTGAACGAGATGAAGTCGATGGTTTCGCGCAGCGTTTGCCGATCTTCCTCGGTGATCGTCACCTGGATACCGTTTTCACGGAAGAAGCGCTGCATGTAGGCCGGGTAATAGCCGCGCGCCTGCACGTCGCCGAAGAACAACCAGTCGCGGTTTTGCCGCTGAGTTTCCAGCAGATCTTCCGGCTTGCAGCTCAGCGGATACAGAATGCCGCCCAGCAGCATGTTGCCGATTTTGCCCTCCGGCACGATCTCGTGACAGGCCTTCACCGCTCTGGCGCTGGCCACCAGCTGATGATGGATCGCCTGATAGATGGCGCTCTTGTCGCTCTCCTGCGGCAGGCCGACGCCGGTGAAGGGCGCGTGCAGCGACATGTTGATTTCGTTGAAGGTCAGCCAGTGTTTGACCTTGTGCTTGTAGCGTTCGAACACGGTGCGCGCATAGCGCTCGAAGAAATCGATGGTGCGCCGATCGCCCCAACCGCCGTAGTGCTTCACCAGGCCGTAAGGCATCTCATAGTGCGACAGCGTGATCAGCGGCTGAATGCCATACTTCGCCATCTCGTCGAACAGCCGATCGTAAAACGCCAGCCCGGCTTCGTTCGGCGCCTCCTCGTCACCCTGCGGGAAAATGCGCGTCCAGGCGATCGAGGTACGTAGACACTTGAAGCCCATTTCGGCGAACAGCGCGATGTCCTCCGGATAGCGGTGATAGAAATCGATCGCTACGTCCTTGATGCCGCTGTCGCCCGCCGTGCGCGGCGTAATGGCGCCGAAGATGCCCTGCGGCTGCAGATCGGAGGTCGACAACCCCTTGCCGTCGGCCTGATATGCGCCTTCTACCTGGTTCGCCGCTACCGCGCCGCCCCACAGAAAATGTTGCGGAAACTTGCCGTTCATCGCTTGCTCCTCAATTAACGTAATAAAGTCAGCAGCGGCGCCTGTTCCTGCACCGGAGACAGGCCGCTGGTCAACACGTCCACGTAGTCATCGCTGTTGCTGATGATGATCGGCGTGGTGGTGTCATAGCCGGCGGCCTGGATCGCCGCCTGGTCGAACTCGATCAGCAGATCGCCCGGAGCGACCCGCTCGCCTTCCCGCACGTGGGCAGTGAAATGTGCCCCGTCCAGCTTCACGGTATCGATGCCGACGTGGATGAGAATCTCCGCGCCGTCGTCCGATTCGATACCGATGGCGTGTTTGGTTTTGAACAGCGACGCCACGCTGCCGCTCACCGGCGCCACCACGCGCCCCTGCTGCGGCGCGATCGCTACGCCTTTCCCCAACAGACCGCTGGCGAAGGTCGCGTCGCTCACCTGATCCAGCGGCACGATGTCGCCGGCGATCGGACTGAGGATGGCCTGCTTGCGGTTAAGCGGCGCGGCGGCTTCAGGCTGCGCCGCGTCTTCCGCCGGCGCAACGCCGAACAGGTAACTGGCCAGCGCGGCGAACACGAACGACAGCAGGGTGCCGCCGATCGCGCCCCATACCGTGGCGTCGATGCCGCCGCCGGGGATGATCTGCGCGAAGGTGAATACGCTTACCAGGCCGAACGAGTAGACCGAGGTATGGAAGTAGCCGATCACCGCACCGCCAAGCGCGCCGCCGATGCAGCCGAAGATGAACGGGCGTTTGTTCGGCAGCGTAACGCCGTACACCGCCGGCTCGGTGATGCCGAAAATCCCGGCGCCGATGGCCGAAGCGGACAGCGCCCGCAGCTTGGTGTCGCGGGTGCGCAGCATCACGCCCAGCGTGGCGCCGACCTGCCCCATCACCGCCGGCAACAGCAGCGGCACCATGGTGTCGCGCCCCAGCACGCTCAGGTTGTTGATCATCAACGGCACTAATCCCCAATGCAGGCCGAAGATCACGCACACCTGCCACATCGCCCCCATAAAGGCGCCGGCGATGATCGGGTTAAAGGCGTAAATGCTCTGATAGCCGTTGGCCAGCAGGTGGCTGAGCCAGGTCGCCGCCGGGCCGATCAGCAGGAAGGTCAACGGCACGGTGATCGCCAGGCACAACAGCGGCGTAATGAAATTGCGCAGCGCGCTATGGATCACCCGGTTAAACAGCGGCTCCAGGCGGCAGGATACCCAGGCCGCGAAGATGATCGGGATCACCGATGAACTGTAGTTGATGAAGGTCAGCGGAATGCCGAAGAAGTATTCGCGCACCGCCCCCGGCTGCTGTGCCGCTTCGAATGCCGCCATCATCAGCGGATGCGTCAACGCGCCGCCGATCGCCATGGTGACGAAGGGGTTGCCGCCGAATTTTTTCCCGGCGGTGTAGCCGAGCATGATCGGGAAGAAGTAGAACAGCGAGTCGCTGGCGGCGAACAGCATTTTGAAGGTGCCGCCGCTCTCCAGCAGCCAACCGCAGGCCAGGCTCAGCGCCAGGAACCCTTTCAGGATCCCCGAAGCAGCCATCACCCCGAGCAGCGGGGTGAAGATACCGGACACCAGATCGATAAAGCGGCTGAGCAGATTGTCTTTTTTGCCACCCGCGTCGTCGCCCGGCGCACCCTCGGCCAATCCGCCAACCCGGTTGACCGCGTCGAACACCTCCGCCACGTGGTTGCCCACCACCACCTGGAACTGGCCGCCGCTCTCCACCACCATGATGACGCCGGGGTTTTTCTTAAGGGCTGCCGCGTTGGCACGACTGTCGTCACGCAGCTTGAAGCGCAGGCGGGTGGCGCAGTGCACCAGGCTTTTCACATTGTCGCGGCCACCGACGCCGGCCAAAATCTCACTGGCTAATGTGTCATATTTCATACGGTTATCCTTAGACTTCGCGTTCTGCCGCTCCCTTCCCCGCACTGGCCTGGCGCTGAGGCGGAATTCGGCGCAAAAAAAAACCTAAACCTCGCGGCCTCTGCCCCATCGGGGATCAGAAACGCGAGGTTTAGGTTTTGCCTGCCGTAGCAGTAACAACCCTAAATCGGTTGAGTTATGACGTTAACACCGCGGATTTTGTCGGGGCAAGGCTTTGTGCCGGCAAATTGTCGAACTGTGATCCGACGGGCAAAACCATCCGGAGGCACCAGATAAAGCCTGTTACCCTCTATCGGCTTTGCCGCTGCGGTGATATATCGCGCAGGCGAAAGAGAGGAGCGGGAGAGTATCGCGCCACGCAAAAAACATAAGATTAACTAACCTAATAATTCACTATTAAGCTAAAGCAAAGCGCTCATTTACCCACTGCCAATCACCGTTACCGAGCCACAACCCGCAAGCCATAAAGCAAATAAATCGCCAAACCTGATGGGATATCGTTAACATTCCACGATATTCACCCGCGCAAAAATCACCGTGCGCAATTGAAGATGGCGATAGAAACATCAGCATTACTAATTAAAACAACTGGACAAAAGTCACGCTGGCGATTATTACTGGTCAACACCTAATGATTGTAGGGATGACAGCGACCATGACGTTGCGGACTGAATTGGGACGGATTCTGATCACCGGCGCCGGCGGCCGGGTAGCCACGGCGTTTCGTCAGGCAATGGGCGATCGCTACGCACTGCGCCTGGCGGAACGAGACATCAACCTACTGAGCGATCTGCAGTCCGGCGACGAAGTCATCAGCTTCAACATCGCCGATCTCGACGCCTGCCGGGCGGCCTGCGCCAATATCGACACCGTGTTGCACCTGGCGGCCGATCCCTCCCCCGACGCCGACTTCTGCGGCTCGTTGATGGACAACAACATTCTCGGCACCTTCAATATCTTCCGCGCGGCGAAAGACGCCGGCTGTCGCCGGGTGGTGTTCGCCAGCAGCGCGCAGGCGGTGGAAGGCTATCCGCTCGACTATCAAATCCGCCCGGATGACGCGCCGAAACCGAAAAACCTGTACGGCGCCAGCAAAGCCTTCGGCGAAGGCATCGCCGCCTACTTCGCCCATCAGGAAGGGCTTTCCGCCCTGTCGGTGCGCATCGCCAACTTCACCAGCCTGAGCCCAGGGGATCGGCTCAGCGCCCGCGATATGAGCGCGTTTCTCAGCCATCGCGACGCCGCCGATCTGCTGGAGCGCTGCATTCGCGTCGAAGGGGTGCAATATGCGGTGGTGCACGGAGTTTCCAATAACCGCTACACGCGTTTATCGCTGGAAGAAACCCGTCGCCTGCTGGGTTACGCCCCGCAGGACGATGCGTTCAGCCTGCTCGGCTTTGAGTAGAGGCGGCGAGCTGGCCCGCCGCACCCGCGCATTTAGCCGTTGGCGTACACGACTTTGGCCGCGCTGCGGCTGGTGAACAACACCAACAGCAGCGCCAAGCCGGCGATAATCGCCCCCATTACCGGCACGAAGCTGTAGCCCAACCCGGCGGAGACCACCGCGCCACCGGCGGCGGCGCCCAGCGCGTTGCCCAGGTTGAAAGCGCCGATGTTGACCGAGGACGACAGCCCCGGCGCTTCGCTGGCCACGCGCATCACGCGCATCTGCAGCGGCGGCACCACGGCAAAGGTCGCCGCGCCCCAAATCACCATGCTCACCGCAGCGCCGATGTCACTGCGCGCCAGCAGCGGGATCAGCAGCATGATGGCTACCAGCAGCAACAAGAAGCCCTTCAGCGTCGCGCTCTCGGAACGGTCAGCGAACTTGCCGCCGAGGTAGTTGCCGATGGAGAAACCGACGCCGATCAACACCAGCATGGTCGTCACGAACAGCGGCGTCGCCTCGGTGATGTGCTGCAATACCGGCGAAATATAGGTATAGAGCGTGAACATCGCGCCCGCCCCCAGCACGGTAGTCAGCAGCGCGGTCAGCACCTGCGGCCGCACCAGCACCGACAGCTCGCGCTTGACGTCAGGGCGTGCCCCGGCGCTGCCTTGCGGCAACGAGAACCACAGCCCCAGCATGGCGATCACGCCCAGCCCAGCCGTCGCCAAGAACGACATGCGCCAGCCGATGGTTTCACCCAGCCAGGTGGCGGCGGGCACTCCGCCGATATTGGCGATGGTCAGCCCCATAAACATGGTCGCCACGGCGCTGGCCTGTTTCTCCTTCGGCACCACGCTGGCGGCCACCACCGATCCAAGGCCAAAGAACGCGCCGTGGTTCAGGCTGGTGATGATGCGCGACAGCATCAGGGTGGTGTAGTCAGGTGCAATTGCCGACAGCACGTTGCCCAGGGTAAAAATCGCCATCAGGAAAATCAGCGCGCTTCTGCGCGCCCGGTGAGACAGCAGCAGCGTCATCAGCGGCGCGCCGACCATCACGCCGACGGCGTAAGCGCTGATCAACATGCCGGCCATCGGAATGGAGACATCCACCCCTTTGGCGATGGTCGGCAGCAAGCCCATGGGTGAGAATTCGGTGGTGCCAATGCCGAACGCCCCCACCGCCAGCGCTAACAAGGGATAATTCACTTTCATGCAACAACTCCGGTTTACCGCTGCCGAAGCGCGGGAACAGTTAAGATGCCGAAAGTATGACATTGATCACAACAAAGATAAGCAGGCGGGAGGCTAAAAGACTTTTGCAAATTTGTTAAAAGTGCGGCGGGAGGGGCGAATATCGGCGTCCATCACCGTGGAAATTAGGGCCATCTCATGCCCTCCCATTGCGCACTTTGCCCGAGCGCATTTCAATGTTCCGCTGCAGTTCGCGCAGCCCGCCGGCCAGGAAGCAGGCTTCCGCCAGCACGAACAGCGGGCCGATGATAAGACCCGTCACATCGTCCATAAACGCCGGTTTTCTCCCCTCCCAGAAATGCCCGACAAACTGAAACAGCCAGCCGATGACGAAACCGCCGATGCCGACGCTCAGCCACGCCGCCGTCGACAGCGACGCCACCCAGGCGCCGAACACGAGGCACAGCAGCAGTAACGCCAGCATCATGACGCCAAGGCGCAGATTCAACCGCAGGTAATAGAGCGCCGCGACGATCACCACCGCGCAAGCCGGCGAAAACGGCAGCCCTCCCGCGCCCCACGCCGGCCGGGAGAGCAGCGCCAGCAGGCTGACGACGATCAACGGAATGCCGATGAAGTGCGTGGCGATATTGCGCGCATCGCGGTGGTAGACGGCATAAGCGGCGAGTTGATCTTCCAGACTTCGCATGTTGACCTCCGAAGGATGCGCGCACGGCCGAGCCGGCTCATTGCATTAAAGATAGCCGTATCGTTCAGCATAGGAAAATGGCGAGCACAGGAGTCGCATTTGATGGCCAATTAAGTTGAATTTACTCAGTTTTATCAATTTCGATTTTGAACCATGCCCCCTATTATGCCCCCAAATGATTTTGCTTGTGGGGTTTAAGGGGCTTTATGGCCGCTTTTTGGTGTCTGTTTTCCACTGCAGTAAACCGGCGATATCCTGTTCCCCCGCCGCTTCTTTTAAACGGCGCTGCTGCTCGGCATACTGGACGTATTCAGCCTGCGCTTTTTCATCTGCTGCTTTCTTACTGACCGTGCCAGCCCCTTGCAGAACGTCACGGTCGTTAAATTGCAGAAACTGATCCAGCTTATCCTGCCAGTCACGAAGGAACACCTGTTGACGGCGGCGCGCCTGATCTTCAGCGAAATCCAACCACATGTTGACCACGCGGTTGAGTTCGCTGACTTCGTCCTGATTGAGGTAATTTTTCGCCACCGTTACGTCGCTTTTGCGTACCTCCTCGCCCTTATAGCTGCTCAAGCCCATATGGGGCTGGTTGGCGTCAGCCCGCTGATGGATGAGTTCAGCAGCGGTGTGGCCGGTGCAGGCAAAATGCAGCTTGTTTTGGATAGTTTGGAAAAACAACGTTGTCTCTTTAAGTGACGGCTGATAGTCGGCGGCTAATGCGAAGATCTCCCTTACCCGCAAATAAACCCGACGCTCACTGGCACGGATATCACGGATGCGCTCCAGCATCTCATCAAAGTAATCAGGTACAGCGGATGAACCCACGGGCGGATTTTTAAGACGCTCGTCATCCATCACGAAGCCTTTGATCAGGTATTCCTGAAGAGTTTGGGTCGCCCACTGGCGAAATTGGGTGCCACGAGGCGAACGAACACGATAACCGACGGCAAGAATCACGGGCAGGCTATAGTGCAGGATATTGCGACTTACCTGACGGGCCCCTTCCTGCTGAACCTGTAAGTAAGACTTACAGGTTGCGTTTTGTTCAAGTTCCGCTTCTTCGTAGATCGCTTTGATGTGCTGCGTAATCGCCTGGGGAGTCACTTGATAAAGATTCGCGATGGTCGCCTGGGGCAACCACAGCGTTTCCTGCTCAAAACGACATTCAACGCGCACTTCGCCGTCATCGCTGGCAAACATAACAAACTCACCTGCCGGTGATTGGGTTAAGTGCTTGTCTGTCATGTCGCCTCCGTTTTAATCTGACTTACAACGCTGTAATTTGCTCAGTATGCCAGAGAACCACATCAAAGCTCATTACTCGAACAACGGTTATTTTCCCAAAAAAATGTCTGCAAGCTGACTCGCTTGGATAGGATTTTGTTGAATTTAAGAAAGTGAGGGAAACAGTAATTTGGCGGAAGATCACAGGAGTCGAACCTGCCCAGGACCGCTGGCGGCCCCAACCGGATTTGAAGTCCGGCCGCCCCACCGGGGACGAGGATCTTCCTTGGAGAAGGGAGAAGCAAGGCGCTGATTATAGCGCAGTTTGTCCCTAGCGCTAAGCGGGAAATCGTGCGGCCGCCGACCGGGAAGCCGGCGGCCGGGGAGCGCTACTTCAGGAAATCCTTCACGTCCAGCAGGATGAACTCGTTGTCATCCGCCATATTGGGCTGGCGGCTGGAGGAGAACGGGAAGTTGTTGTCGTTGCCGACGATGATGTGGTTGGCGTCCACCACGTCCACGTTCTCGATGGTGAAGAACGGGAAGGTCAGCACGCCGTCGTTCAGCGGCTTGCGCGCCAGCTTGTTCGGATCCTGGATGTTCATCAGGTCGATATAGGCCAGTTTCTCGACCGGTTTACCGACGTTGGCATCGGAAAACGCAATTTTATATACCCGCTTAAACTTGGCTACCTGGCTGAAGCAGTTGTCGGTCGGCGCGCCGGCGGCACAGGCTTTATCCGGCGTTCCTTCACCGTTGTCACGCTCGATCACCAACCCGTGGGTGGCGTCGATCATGTTGAAGTCGCCGATGGCGTTCTGGTTGTCTTCCAGCACGTACTGCCAACTGCGGCCGGTCCAGGCCTGCTGTTTCACGTCGAACTCCAGCACCCGCAGGTAGCGTTTGCCGCCGACGTTCTCGAACTGCTCGCCGTCCCACAGCGCCCCTTCCAGCAGCGGGTACAGCTTGCTGCCGTCCGGCGAGGCGGCCATGCCTTCAAAGCCTTTGGAGCGCGCCACCTGGAAGTTCTGCTTGCCGTCCGGCGCGCCCGGCAGGGTCAGCGTCGGGTTGTCCGGCGATTTCACTACTTTGCCGTCCACCAGGGTGTCGAACACCGCCAGCACTTTGCCGTTCAGGTCGGCCTTGATCAGGTAAGGTCCAAACTCTTCACCGATCCATAAGGCATCGTCGGCAAACTGGAAGCTTTCCGGATCGAAATCGCTGCCGGTCAGATAGCGCTTCTCGGTACTCTCATTGATGATGTGGAACGGCACCTTTTTATCCGGATCGTGCAGGAAAACCGTCTTCAGCGGCGCGACCGTGCCGTCTTTGAAATCGATCTTGTAGTGATTGAGATACAGCATGGCGTCCGGCGAGTTGGCCTTGCTGCCGAAGCCATTGTCGGTCAGCACCCAGTAGGTGCCGTCGGGCATGTGTTTGATGCCGGAGTGGCCCTGCAGCGGCTGGCCGTCGATCGGCAGGCCGAGGCCGGTCAGGCGATCGGCGGATTTGCCCGCCACGCTGCCCAGTTCGGTGACGCGTTTGCCGCTGGTGTACTTACCGCTCTGCTGCAGATCGCTCGGCGCGTCTTTCGGTGTGGAAACGGCGGATTTCACCGGCAGCAGCGCATGCCCGGCCAGCGTCGCCTGCACCGGCTGCGCCTCGGCCCACAGGTTGGCGCTCAGCGCCATGCAGCCGACCAGCAGCGCCAGCCGGGTTTTGGTGTTGTGCATGTCATTGTCCCTTTTCGTTGTTATCGCCCAGAAGTAAAAGCAACGTCACTATAGGGAGCGGCAATGACAGAAATATTATTCGGCGAACGCCCGCCGGTAGCTGTGCGGATGGAAGCGCCAGGTGATGGCGATCAGCACCACCACCAGCAGCGCGTGGATCTGCCAGTCCAGCACGAAGCCGCCGCTGTAGTCGCGCAGCAGGCCGGAAAGGTAGGGCGTCACGCCCGCCAACAGGAAGCCGACGCCCTGCATAAAGGCCACCAGTCGCCCGGCCGCCGCCGGCTGGTGCAGGTGATCGAGCGCCAGCACCAGGCACAGCGGGAATGCGCCGCCCAGCCCCAGCCCGGAAAGCAGCACCCACAGCCACGGCAGCATCTGCGGCAGGTAAATCAGGCCGATAAAGCCGATCAGTTGCATCATCAGCGCCAGCAGCAGCAAAGGCCGTCGGTCATGATTGCGCGCCAGCGCCGGCAGCAGCAGCGCGCCTACGACCTGGCCGAAGGTCATCAGCGCCAGCAGCGAACCGCTGGCCTGCGGCTGCCAGCCGAGCTGCATGTAATACGGCGGCAGCCAGGCGATCAGGCTGGTATAGCCGCCGTTGATCAGACCGAAATAGGCGCCGAGCAACCAGGCTCGCCGGTTACGCAGCAGGCTTGGCCCGCGATTTTCCCCCGCGGCGCCCAGGCGAGACAGCCCACGACTGACCGGCCACCAGGCCAGCAGCGCCACCAGAGCCGGCAATGCCCACCAGGCCAGCGCGCTGTGCCAGTCATGCCCCACGCTCATCAGCCACGGGGTGATCGCAGCGCCAAGCCCGCCACCGCCCATCAGCGCCGCCGACCACAACCCGGCCACCAGCGCCATGCTCTTGAGGAAATGATGCTTGATAATGCCGGGCATTACCGCCTGGATCACCCCGATGCCGATCCCGCCCAGCACCGCGCTCATCAGCAGTTGCACGCTGCCGGGGGCCAGCTCGCGCCAGAGTGCGCCCAGCCCGATTGCCAACAAACTTACCGCCACGGCGCTGCGTTCGCTGAACAGCCGGTTGATGGCGCCGCCCGCCAACGCCATCAGGCCCATCATCAGCACCGGCAACGTGGTCAACAGCGCCGCGCCGCCAAAGCTCAGCCCGGTGGCCTGGCGCAGCGTCGGCAGCAACGGGCCGATCGAGGTCAACAGCGGCCGCATGTTCAGGCCGATCAGCACCAGCGCCAGCAGCAGGGGGTTGAACCAGCGGCGCGAGGAGGATGAATTAACAGAATGATTTAACACGGCATATTCCTGGTACTACGAGATGAAAAGCGTGACGTCACAACGTGGTCGCCACAGCGTTGCGTTACTGTAGGCAACGCCGCTAGTATTGGGAAATTAAATAATAAAATAGCCAACAGTGGGAAAATGAATCGCTACCCGATGTTCAATCCGCAGCTGCTGCTCAGCTTCGTCGCCGTATGCGACAGCAACAGCTTCACCCGGGCCGCAGAGCGGGTGTTTTTGTCGCAGTCCACCGTCAGCCAGCAGGTGCGCCGGCTGGAGGAGATGCTGGGCAAACCATTGTTTGAGCGCTCCTCGCATCAGGTGCTGCTGACCGAAGAAGGCGTGAAGCTATTGAGCTACGCGCGCCGCATCATCGCGCTGAATGAAGAAGCCCACGACGCGCTGACCGGCATCTGGCGCGACGGCGTGCTGCGGATCGGCATGCCGGAGGATTTCGCCGTACCCACCACCGAGCTGCTGGCCGACTTCAGCCGCGAGCACCCGCACCTGCGGCTGGACGTCGCCAGCGGCCTGAGCGCCGATCTGCACAGCGCCTACGCGCGTGAAGAGCTGGATCTGATCCTGGTGAAGCAGCGCCGCCAGCAACCGCCGCGCGCTGCGCGGCCGGAACCGCTGCTGTGGCTGGACAGCATGGCCTTCCCGGCCATCGAGCAATCGCCGGTGCCGCTGGCGGTGTTCCCGCTGAGCGGCCTGTACCGCGACGAGCTGTGCCAGGCGCTCGACAACCTCGGCAAACGCTGGCGCATCGGCTACAGCAGCGCCAGCCTGGCGGCGCTGACCGCCGCTTCCGCCGCCGGTCTCGGCGTCACCCTGCTGCCGGCCGGCTGCCGTCTGCCCACGCATCGGGTACTGGGCGTAGCCGAAGGATTGCCGCCGATCGACAGCTTCGAACTGGCGCTCTATTACCGCGACAGTGCCCCCGCCGCCACGCTGGCGCTGGCCCAGCGGCTAACGGCGTTTTGCGGGTTGAAGTGAGCCAGGCTAGTACCCGCTCTCGCCATGGTTTTGCCGATACTCTTTGGGCGTCATGTCATAGCCCTTTTTGAATACCGAATAGAAGTACTGCAGCGACGGATAGCCGCACATCTGGGAAATTTCGTTGATGGTCAGCGAAGTCGCCGTCAGCAGATTACGGGCGCGGTCCAGCTTTTCCTGATGGATCACATGATGGATGGTTTGGCCGGTCTCATCCCGGAAGCGTTTTTCCAGATTGGAACGCGAGATGCCCACCGCATCCAGTACCTGTTCTACCTTGATGCCCTTGCAGGCATGGTGGCGAATATAGTGCATTGCCTGAATCACCGCCGGATCGCGCAGCGAGCGAAAATCGGTGGAGCGGCGTTCAATCACCTTCACCGGCGGCACCAGAATGCGCTGCAGCGGCAGATCGCGCCGATCGAGCAACTGATGCAGCAGCTTGGCGGCGCGATAGCCCATCTGCCGGGTACCCTGAGCCACTGACGAGAGCGCAACCCGCGACAGGTAACGCGTCAGCTCTTCATTGTCGATGCCGATCACGCACAGCTTTTCCGGCACGGCAATGTCCAGATGCTCGCACACCTGCAACAGGTGGCGTGCCCGCGCATCGGTCACCGCGATGATCCCAGTCTGCTGCGGCAACGTCTGCACCCAATCCGCCAGCCGGTTCTGGGCATACTGCCAGTTCTCCGGTGCGGTCGCCATTCCCTGATACACCACGCCCTGGTACTGTTCCGCCGCCACCCTCTGGCGGAAAGCGTACTCACGCTCCTGCGCCCAGCGTTTGCCGCCTTCAATCGGCATGCCGTAAAAGGCGAAACGATTGATGCCTTTCTCCTTGAGGTGTGTAAACGCCGTTTCTACCAACGCCTGGTTGTCGGTGGCGATATAGTGCACCGGCGGATAGTCCTGCTCGCGATGATAAGAACCGCCAACGCCGACGATCGGCACCTGCACGTTATGCAACAGCCGCTCAATCTCGCGATCGTCAAAGTCGGCGATCACCCCGTCCCCCAGCCACTCTCGGATATTGTCGATGCGGCAGCGAAAGTCCTCTTCGATAAAAATGTCCCAGTCGCACTGCGATGCCTGCAGATACTCGCCAACCCCTTCAACCACCTGACGGTCATACACTTTATTGGCGTTGAACAGCAACGTAATGCGGTAACGTTTCTCAGACATACCAGCCTCAATTTACCCATTCGCCCGCGCCCATATCGCGCTCGGTTACAGCATGCCCCATTATTCCCCGATCATTGTCATTCTTATTTGTGAGCGTCATCACGTTAGGCATTTTTCATAATCATAAAAACAAAATGCAGAATAAAAGCGGCGCTGAAATAGCGCTACCTTAGCCCCATCATTATGAAATGCGTTAAATAGGGCGATGTGATGAGCCATTTTAATTTCGATAAACTAATATCTCGCACGGGAACCTACAGCGCAAAGTGGAATGGTGAACAGCACGCGCAGCAATACGCCACCATTCCGCTTTCCGTTGCCGATATGGATATTCCTTTACCAGAAAGAATAATAAGCGAGCTTTCACTATGCACGCAAAAAGGCATCTACGGTTACACGCTGCTCAGTGATGACTGGCAAACCACCGTCGCACGCTGGATGGCACGCCATTATCGGTGGACGATAGATCCTCGCCATGCGGTATTTTGTCCGCGAGTGATACAGGCCGTATCGCTTTACATTCAAAACTTTACCGCACCCGGCGACGCCATCGTCAGCCTGACACCGGCCTATCATCCAATCAGCCACGCCGTGACGATAAACCAGCGAACGTTGCTCGAGAGCGAACTGGTTTATCACGATGGTCGGTACGCCATAGATTTTGTCGATCTTGAGGACAAATTCCGGCGGGCATGCTGCTTCATTCTCTTATCGCCGCATAACCCTACCGGCACGGTATGGGATGCGGCGTCATTAGAAAAAATAGCCGCACTCGCTGAAAAACATCAGGTTTTTATTATTTCCGACGACGTTCACGCAGATTTTATTTTTAATAATCGTCAACACCAGGTCATTTCCACTTTCAGTCATTACGTCGAACAACATTCATTCATCTGCACCTCTCCCGCCAAGACGTTTAATATGGCCGGCCTTGAGGTAGCAAATATTATTATTGCTAATGATAAGTATCGCGAAAAATTTTGTCATTGCCTCGACGCTGCCGGGATCCACAATCCCGGCTATTACGCCGTACCGGCTTTTTTGGCCGCCTATCGCGACTGCGATGACTGGCTGCTGGCGCTGAAAAGCTATCTGGCGGCAAACCGGGCATTAGCGATAGAGACCTTACGCGCTGCGTTCCCAGCCTGGCAAATCACCCGCAGCGAGGGCACCTACATGCTCTGGGTCGATTATCGGCCGAGCGGACTGACCGAACCGCAACTAAAACACTGGTTCCTGAACCTGGCCGGCGTCGAAATGAGTTGGGGATCCGGCTTCGGCGCAGCGGGCAACGGCTTTTTCCGTATCAATATCGCTACGCCCCGGGCCACGCTGATCGAAGCATTACACCGAATTGTCAGTACTTTCCCCTACGCACACCAGGAGTAGTACCCATGAACAGCATAATAAAACCCAGAACGCCCACGTTGGTCGAATCCTTACTGCCAATCCTCACCATGGTGCTGTTGCTCGGCGTCGGCTATGCCGCTTTCGATCTGCCGCCTGAACCGCTGATGGTGCTTTCCACCGTGATTGCTGCCCTGTTGGTCAAACGTCTGGGGCACAGCTACAGCGCTATTTTGGCCTCGATTTCCCAGAAGATCGCCAAAACCATGCCCGCCTTACTGATTCTGATCTGTGTTGGCCTGCTGATCGGCACCTGGATGGCCGGCGGCACCATTCCGCTGATGATTTATTATGGCCTGAAGCTCATCGATCCGGCGATGCTGTACGTTACCGCCCTGTTGGTCACCTCGGTGGTTTCCGTCTGTACCGGTACCTCCTGGGGCTCGGCCGGCACGGTCGGCGTTGCTTTTATGGGCGTTGCCATCGGTATGGAAGCCAACCTGGCGGCAACCGCCGGCGCCGTGGTGGCAGGCGCCTATTTCGGCGACAAACTATCGCCGCTGTCCGGCGACACCAACCTGGCCGCAATGGCCGCTCAGGTCGATTTGTACGAACACATCGGCCACCTGCTCTACACTACGCTGCCATCGCTGCTCCTTTCGGCAGCCGTCATGCTGTTCTACGGCATGCACGGCGATCTCAGCGGCGCGGCAATGCCAGATAAAGTGCAGGTCATTATTCACGGGCTCAGCACTATCTATCACTTCAACCTCCTGCTGCTGGTGCCGATCGCCATCGTGCTGTACGGCTCCTTCACCAAAAAACCCACCATCCCGGTAATGCTGGTGTCGGCATTGGTGGCCATGCTGAACGCCGTCTGGATCCAGGGATTCGCTTTCCATGACGTGGTGAAAAGCGCCGTCGACGGCTTCAACGTCGCCATGTTGCCCAATAAAGACGTCAGCCCGCTGTTGAGCAACCTGCTCAACCGCGGCGGCATGAACTCCATGATGAGCACGCTGCTGATCTGCTTCTGCGCGCTCTCCTTTGCCGGCACCCTGGCGCTCAGCGGGGCATTGGAGGTGATCGTGCATAACCTGCTGAAGCTGGTGCATTCCACCGGCACCATGATCCTCGCTACGCTGGCCTGCGGTTTGACGATGATCAGCGTCACCTGCAATGGCCAAATCTCGATTCTTATTCCGATTGAAATGCTGCGCAACGCTTACATTGAGCGCGGTCTGCATCCGAAAAACCTTAGCCGCACCGTTGAAGACTCCGCCACCATCTTTGAACCCATTCTGCCCTGGACGGCCGCCGGCGCTTACATGGCGGGTACTCTGGGTGTCGCCACGCTCAGTTATCTGCCCTGGGCCATTCTGTGCTGGAGCGGGATATTTTTCGCCACGCTGTGGGGATTTACCGGCTTCGGCATCGCCCGGCTGGCAAAAGAAGAACAGGTTCAGTTACTGGCCCAAACGGCCGATACGTTAAAATAAGGGAGACCCCGCATGTCCTACTTTGATCAACTTGACCAGGTCCGCTACGAAGGCGTCGACAGCAACAACCCGCTGGCCTTTCGCCATTACAATCCCGACGAGCTGGTGCTCGGCAAACGCATGGCCGATCATCTGCGCTTCGCCGCCTGCTACTGGCACACCTTCTGCTGGAATGGTGCGGACATGTTCGGCCTGGGCGCTTTCGATCGCCCCTGGCAGCAGCCGGGCGATGCGTTGGCGCTGGCGAAACGCAAAGCCGACGTGGCGTTCGAGTTCTTCCACAAGCTGAACGTGCCCTACTACTGCTTCCATGACGTCGACGTTGCGCCGGAAGGCGCTTCGCTACAGGACTATCTGAATAACTTTGCGGCCATGACCGACGTGCTGGCAGAAAAACAGCAAAGCAGCGGCGTGAAACTGCTGTGGGGTACCGCCAACTGCTTCAGCCACCCGCGCTATGGCGCAGGCGCCGCCACCAATCCGGATCCGGAAGTGTTTGCCTGGGCGGCGACGCAGGTCTTCACCGCCATGAACGCCACCCACCAACTGGGGGGAGAGAACTACGTGTTGTGGGGTGGGCGTGAGGGCTATGAAACCTTGCTGAACACCGATCTGCGCCAGGAGCGCGAACAGATCGGCCGTTTTATGCAGATGGTGGTGGAGCATAAGCATAAGATTGGTTTCCAGGGCACATTGCTGATAGAACCCAAGCCCCAGGAGCCTACCAAGCACCAATATGACTACGACGTCGCCACGGTCTACGGCTTCCTGAAGCAGTTCGGGCTGGAAAAGGAAATTAAGGTCAACATCGAAGCCAACCACGCCACGCTGGCCGGCCACTCGTTCCATCATGAGATCGCCACCGCCATCGCGCTGGGCATTTTCGGTTCGGTCGATGCCAACCGCGGCGATCCACAGCTCGGCTGGGACACCGACCAATTCCCGAACAGCGTGGAGGAAAACGCGCTGGTGATGTTCGAGATCCTCAAAGCCGGCGGCTTCACGACCGGCGGCCTGAACTTCGACGCCAAAGTGCGCCGCCAAAGCACCGACAAATACGATCTGTTCTATGGTCATATCGGCGCGATGGATACGATGGCGCTGGCATTGAAAGTGGCGGCTAAAATGATCGTCGACGGTCAGCTGCACCAGCAGGTTGCCCAGCGCTACGCCGGCTGGAACGGTGAATTGGGCCAACAAATCTTGCAGGGCAAGCTGTCGCTGGAAACGCTGGCGCAGTACGCTGAACGCCGCGCCTTGGCGCCACAACACGTCAGCGGCCGCCAGGAGCGTCTGGAAAACCTGATGAATCGCTATCTGTTCGGCTAACTGAAGCGCGCGGCGCGCCCTCGCCGCGCTTTAAAGGAACCCTATCATGTACATCGGCATCGATCTCGGCACTTCCGGCGTTAAGGCCATCCTGCTTGGCGAACAGGGCCAGCTGCTCGCCAGCCAGAGTGAGCCGCTGCCCATTTCACGCCCGCAGCCGCTGTGGTCGGAACAGGCGCCACAGGCATGGTGGCACGCCACCGACCGCGCCATGCTGGCGCTGGGCAAGCAACACAGCCTGCAACAGGTCAAGGCCATCGGCTTGAGTGGCCAGATGCACGGCGCCACGTTATTGGACGAACGCGGGCAGATCCTGCGCCCGGCCATTCTGTGGAACGACGGCCGCAGCTTCACCCAGTGCCGGGAGCTGGAACAAGCCGTGCCCCATTCACGCCAGATCACCGGTAACCTGATGATGCCCGGTTTTACCGCACCGAAGCTGCTATGGGTGAAACAACACGAACCGCAGCTGTTCAGCCGCATCAACAAAGTGCTGTTGCCCAAGGATTATCTGCGTTGGTGCCTCACCGGCGAGTTCGCCAGCGACATGTCCGATGCGGCCGGCACCCTGTGGCTGGACGTCGCACGCCGCGACTGGAACGACGAGCTGCTGGCCGCCTGCGGCCTGAGCCGCAGCCAGATGCCGCAGCTGTTTGAAGGCAACCAGATCACCGGTCAAATCCATACCGAGCTGGCAACACGCTGGGGAATGCCGCCGGTGCCGGTGGTGGCCGGCGGCGGCGACAACGCGGCCGGCGCCATTGGCGTTGGGTTGTATCAGGCCGGGCAGGCGATGCTGTCGCTCGGCACCTCCGGCGTGTATTTCGCGGTCAGCGACGGCTTTCTCAGCAATCCGGCCGGAGCGGTTCACAGCTTCTGCCATGCGCTGCCGAACAGTTGGCATCTGATGTCGGTCACGCTCAGCGCCGCCTCCTGCCTCGACTGGGTCTGCCAACTGACCAACGTCGACAGCGTCGCCACGCTGCTGCACAACGTCGAACAGGCCGAACCGGCGGCGGCGCCGCTGTGGTTCCTGCCTTATCTGTCCGGCGAACGCACACCGCACAATAATCCCAACGCCAAAGGCGCGTTCTGGGGGCTCACTCACCAACACGGACCAAACGATCTGGCGCGCGCAGTGCTGGAAGGCGTTGGCTTCGCGCTCGCCGACGGCATGGATGCGCTGCACGCCGGCGGTTTGCAACCCACCACCATTCGGCTGATCGGCGGTGGCGCACGCAGCCCGTTCTGGCGCCAGATGTTGGCGGACATCAGCGGCTACACGCTGGAATACCGTACCGGCGGCGATGTCGGCCCGGCGCTGGGGGCCGCGCGCCTGGCGCAGATCGCACTCAATCCACAGCGGCCGCTGGCCGAGCTGTTGCCAGAACTGCCGCTGGAGCAGCTGCATGCACCGGACGCCGAACGCCACCGGCAATACGCCGTACAACGCAGCACTTTCCGCGAGCTGTACCGCTGCCTGCTGCCGTTGATGTGATGGGGGTCATTACCAAATCGAATAGTCACCAGTGGCAAATGTCGCTGCCAACCGATCGGTTCCTCTCCTAAATTGGGGGATGTTTTCACCCCTCACCTCTGGATTAAGGAACCGAACGTGGAAAACCCTCAACAACCGGGCCGCAGAGCCTTCCTCAGCCAAACCGGCAAACTTACCACCGCCTGCGCGGTGATCGGCCTGACGGGCGGTATGGCGCAGGCCGCGTCACCGGGCGACGGGCAGTGCGCGCCCGCACCGATGACACTGACCGATCGCCACTACTGCCTGAGCGAGGTGCGGCTGGAAGACGGCTTTGAATACGACGGCGAAACGGTGATCGGCACCCGCACTGCGCTGTACACACTCGAGATCAAAGACGGCAAGATAGCCGCCATTCACGCCGCCAACGCCTCCCTGCCCGCCGGTTTACCCCGCTATAAGGCGCAGGGTCAACTGCTGCTGCCGGCGTTCCGCGACATGCACATCCACCTGGACAAAACCTTCTACAGCGGCCCGTGGCAAGCGCCGCGCCCGCGCCAGGGCAAGACCATCATGGACATGATTGCGCTGGAGCAGACGCTGATCCCGAAACTGCTGCCCACCTCGCAGCAGCGGGCGGAAAACCTGATCGCCCTGCTGCAGTCCAAAGGCAGCACCGTGGCGCGTAGCCACTGCAATATCGATCCGGTCAGCGGCCTGAAAAGCCTGGAGCACCTGCAGCGCGCGCTGGAAAACCACCGGGCGGATTTCAGCTGTGAAATCGTCGCCTTCCCGCAGCACGGCCTGTTGCACTCCAACGTCGATGCGCTGATGCGCGAAGCGATGCAGATGGGCGTGCAGTACGTCGGCGGGCTCGATCCGACCAACGTCGACGGCGCGATGGAGAAATCGCTGGACGCCATGTTCCAGATCGCCCTCGATACCGGAAAAGGCGTGGATATCCACCTGCATGAGACCAGCCCGGCCGGGGTCGCCGCCATCAACTACATGATCGCCACCGTGGAAAAAAATCCGGCGCTGCGCGGCAAGGTCACCATCAGCCACGCGTTCGCCCTGACCACGCTGACGCCGAGTGAACTGGCGGAAACCGCCACCCGGCTGGCGGCGCAGCAGATCACCATCGCCTCCACGGTGCCGATCGGCGGCCTGATGATGCCGCTGCCGCAGCTCAGCGAGAAAGGGGTATTTGTGATGACCGGCACCGACAGCGTGATCGACCACTGGTCGCCGTTCGGCACCGGCGACATCCTGGAGAAGGCCAACCTGTACGCCCAGCTGTACCGTGGCTCCGACGAGTATCATCTGTCGCGCGCCATGGCCATCGCCACCGGCGGTGTGCTGCCGCTGGACAATAAGGGGCAACGCGCCTGGCCGAAAGCCGGCGACGCCGCCGAGTTCGTGCTGGTCAACGCCAGCTGTTCCGCCGAGGCGGTCGCCCGTCTGCCGGCGCGCAGTGCCACCTTCCATCAGGGGCGCCTGGTGGCCGGCCAGGTGACCAAAGCCTAAGGTCGGTCCGCTGCTGTCATCATGATGGCCGTTTTTGGCCTTCTGTCGGGGTATAAAGCGGCGCAAGATGGTCGCTACACACACTGGCGGAGGGCCGAAAATGTCACAGAGCGCGTTATTGATCATCGATGTCCAGCAATCATTCCAGCACCGTCCATTCTGGCAGGAGGACGATCTGCCGGCGTTCCAACAGGCGCTGACGCGCCTGATCGCGGGCTGCCGGCAACGCGGCGCGGCGCTGGTCGATGTGCTGCACATTTCGCCGCAGGGGCCGTTCTCGCTGGCATCAGGCCACGTGAAGCGCCTGCCGTTCCTCACCCACCAGGCGGATATCACCGTGCATAAGCATGTGCACAATGCGCTGACCGAATCCGGCCTCGACGCCTGGCTGCGCGAGCGGGATATCAACCACCTGATCGTCTCCGGCATCCGTACCGAACAGTGTTGCGAAACCACCACCCGGGTGGCGTCAGATCTCGGTTATCGGGTGACTTTCGTCACCGAGGCGACGCTGACCTTCCCGATGCGTCACCCCGACGGTGAAACCTTTACCCCCGCGCAGTTGAAGCGGCATACTGAAACCGTACTGGTCGATCGTTTCGCCCGCATCGCCAGCGTAGATGAGGCGCTGGCGCAACTCGCACAGGAGTAATCATGCCGCAGGCCGTCTATTTTCTGCTGTTGCCCAACGTGTTGTCGCTGGACGTCAGCGGCCCGGCAGAAACCCTGCGCCTCGCAGGGCAGTTCACCCTGCGTTATCTCAGCCCGGCGCCGCAGATCGTCTGCTCCATCGGCATGACGCTGAGCGGCCTGCAGCCGTTGCCTGAACGCCTGGAAGACGGCGCCATCCTGGTGCTGCCGGGCGTCGGCGATTCGCAGCGCTATTTCGCCGGGGAAGAGGCCGAGCAGGCGCGTCGCTGGCTGGCGACGCTGCGGCCCGATTTGCAGCGGCAGCGCATCACCCTGGTCTGCATCTGCTCCGGCGCGCTGCTGGCGGCGCAGGCCGGGCTGCTCGACGGCTATCAATGCACCACCCACCACGACGTCATCGAACGTATCCGCCGGCAGGCGCCGGCGGCGCAGGTGAAAGAGAACCGCATCTTCGTTGAGGATCGCGGCGTCTACACCAGCGCGGGCATCACCACCGGTATCGATTTGGCGCTGCACCTGGTCCACCACCACTGCGGCTCCAGCCGGGCGCGCGACGTCGCCCGCGACATGGTGGTCTATTTCCGCCGCGCCGGCGACGATCCGCAACTGTCGCCCTGGTTGCGCTACCGCAACCACCTGCACCCGGCGGTGCACCGCGCGCAGGACGTGCTGGCCGCCGAGCCGGAGGCCGAGTGGTCGGTATCGCAGGTGGCGGAAAAAGCGCACGTCAGCAGCCGGCACCTGGCGCGGCTGTTTCGCAGCCACGTCGGCATCAGCGTGCGGGAGTATCATGAACAGCTGCGGTTGGCGGTGGCGCAACAGCGCCTGCAGCAAGGGTATGGGTTGGAGAAGGCCGCGTTGGCGGCCGGTTTTTCTTCCGGGCGGCAGCTGCGCCGCGCCCAGCAGCGCCGGCGCTCGCCGCTATGACACCAGCCGGCGGGTATCCAGCCGCTGCAGGCCGATTGACAACAGCAGGCTGATCCCCAGCGCCACGCCGAACACCCAGAAGATATCCAGCAGCGGGTGGCCGGTGAAATCCAGATGCCGGCTGCGCATCACATTGACGATAAGAGCGTGAAAACCGTAGATAGCCAGCGAATGGCGGGAGAACACGCTCAGCCAGCCGATCGGCTGCGGCAAACAGTGTTTCACCCACACCAGTAGCGCAACCGCCGCCATAAACACCAGTGGGCCGCTGTAGATGTAGTAGGTATCGGCGAAGTTGCCGTTGATGAACAGCTGATGCTTGGTGCCGCGCGCGATCAGCGCCACGCACAGCGCAAACCCCAGCGCCGCCAGCCAGCCCACGGCGTGCCCGCGCGCCTCCATCATGCCAATCGCCCGTCCGGCCAACGCGTACAACAGGTAGTAGAAAGTATCGCCGTAGATATACAGGTTAACCGGCAACAGGTGCGCGTTACCGAGGGTCAGTTTGTCGGTACTCGGGTTGGCGAGCACCGCCAACACCACCAGCGCGGCGGCCAGGTAACGGCGCGACACCGGCTTGACGCTGATCAGCGGCGACAACAGGTAAATCACCGCAATGGCATAGAAAAACCACAGGTGGTAGAACACCGGCTTTTGCAGGATGCCGCGCAGCGACGGCCAAAAACCGATCTTGGTAAAGACTGCGATGTAGATCAGCGCGATGACGCTGTAGAACAGAATGCAGCAGGCGATGCGGGTGAAATGCCGCCGACCGGCGCTCTTTTCGCCGAAGAACAGGTAGCCGGAAATCATGAAGAACAGCGGCACCGACACGCGCGACAGCGAGTTCAGCACGTTGGCGATATCCCAGTTGTGCAGCCCTATCGCCGTGCCGTTGGTGACGTAATAGGTGGTGGCGTGGATCATCACCACCATCATGCACGCCATCGCTCTCAGATTGTCTATCCAGCCGATTTTCTCGCTCAAACGCTCGCCCGATCTTGTGTCACATTGATATGTTAAGAAGAGGTTAACGGGCACGACGTTCGGCGACAACCCAAAAGCGAAATATCAGAATGCACTTAAACAACACCTTATGATTGCGAAGGTGAACAATTGGCGGCAAAATAGCCGCCACAACTCGCTCAGTTTGCGCTTCCCGCCCTGGCAGTTCCTTTTTCTCTTTTACTATCAGTACAATAATATGAAAACGACATTACCACCTGCGGCACGCTTGGGCCGACAGGCGCTTTTATTCCCTCTTTGTCTGGTGCTGTTCGAGTTCGCCACCTATATTGGCAACGATATGATTCAGCCGGGCATGCTCGCCGTCGTGGCGGATTTCAACGCCGGTGAAGAGTGGGTGCCCACCTCGATGACCGCCTATCTGGCCGGCGGCATCTTCCTGCAGTGGCTGCTCGGGCCGCTGTCGGATCGCCGCGGCCGCCGCCCGGTGATGCTGGCCGGGGTGGCCTTCTTTATCGTCGCCTGTTTGGCGATCCTGCTGGTCACCACCATCGAGCAGTTCATCGCCATGCGTTTCCTGCAGGGCATCGGCCTGTGCTTTATCGGCGCCGTCGGCTACGCCACCATCCAGGAGTCGTTTGAAGAATCGGTGTGCATCAAGATCACTGCGCTGATGGCCAACGTGGCGCTGATCGCCCCGCTGCTCGGGCCGCTGGCCGGCGCGGCGCTGATCCACGTCGCACCGTGGCAGAGCATGTTCGTGCTGTTCGCCGCGCTGGCGGCCATCGCCTTCTACGGCCTGTGGAAAGCCATGCCGGAAACCGCCACGCTGCAGGGCGAGGCGTTTTCCGCCGCCAACCTGTGGCGCGACTACCGCCAGGTGCTGGGCAATCGCCGCTTCCTGTGCGGCGCCCTGGCGATCGGTTTCGCCAGCCTGCCGCTGCTGGCCTGGATAGCCCAGTCGCCGGTGATCCTGATCAGCGGTGAGTCGCTGTCGACGCTGGATTACGGCCTGCTGCAAATCCCGGTGTTCGGTGCGCTGATCCTCGGCAACCTGACGCTGGCGCGCCTGACCGGCAAAAACAGCGTGGAGCGCTTGATCAAGCTGGGCGCAGGCCCGATGCTGCTGGGGTTGCTGATCGCCGCGCTGGCAACCCAGTTCTCCAGCCACGCCTACCTGTGGATGACCGCCGGCCTGAGCCTGTACGCCTTCGGGATTGGCCTCGCCAACGCCGGGCTGTACCGCCTGACGCTGTTCTCCAGCAACGTCAGCAAGGGCACGGTGTCGGCCACCATGGGTATGCTGAGCATGATGGTGTTCACCGTCGGCATCGAGCTGGCCAAGGTCGCCTACGTCTGGGGCGGCAGCGGGCTGTTCAACCTGTTCAATCTCATCAGCGGCCTGTGCTGGCTGACGCTGGTGGCGCTGTTCCTCGGCAAACGCCGCAACGGCGATCCCACGCCGCAGCCGAACGGCGCGGCTTAAACACCGCGATAAAACGCCGGTCCGGTTTCCCGACCGGCGTTTTTTATACGGCTTCAGCCGAGAAGCCCCCACAGCGCATATCCCGCTCCCACCACAGCCACCACCAACAGCAGCAACGCCGACAGGACAGAGATCGCCCGCCGCGCGCGCTGCAATGCCGTCCCCGACAGCAGAGTGATATAGGCCAGCAAGATGGCGAAGTCCGCCAGCACCCACAGCACGGTCAGCAGCGTCAGGCTGACGCCGATCGAGGGGGTGACGGCGATGAACTGTGGGAAAAAGGCGACGAAAAAGATAATGTCTTTGGGATTGGCGATGCCCACCAGAAAACCGTTCACGATCGCCGAGCGTTTTTGCGGCGGCGCAACGGGCTGCGCATTGGGGGTTCGTGCGGATAAATCCTCATACAGCGAAACGATCGCCATACGGCCGATAAACAGGCAACCAAGCAGGCCTACCCACTGCAGCATGTGCATATCCACGGCGAACAGACCGGTGATAATCAGCGCGGCGATACCGATCAGCAACAAGGAGGCCCAGTTGCTGCCCAACGCGGTCAACAGCGCGCGCCGGGCGCCAAAGCGCGCTGCGGTGTTGGCCACCATCACCACCACCGGCCCCGGCGTGGCGATCAGCAAAAAAATGGCGGCGAAATACGCCGCCAATAACGACAGGTTCATCTTTATTTCACTCACATTCAGTCAGTTGGCGTCGTGCCATTATCATGCCGCCGCCCCCGCCTTGAAAAAGGAGTAATCCTGTCGTTTACTGTGAATCAGACTCATTATTAGAGACGCCGCGATGGCCAGTTCCCTTCCGCCGCTTTACGCCCTGCGCGCCTTCGAAAGCGCCGCCCGCACCGGCTCGTTCACACTGGCCGCCGAGGAGCTGCATCTCACCCCCAGCGCCGTCAGCAAGCACATCAAAACGCTGGAGCAGCACTTCGGCTGCCGGCTGTTCCAGCGCAACGGCCCGCGTATCGAGGTCACGCCACAGGGGAAAATCTTCGCCGCCGAGCTGCAGCAAGGGTTTGGCCGCATCGAGCAAGCCTGCGAGCTGTTCAGAAGCCACCGCGATCTGCTGCGGCTGAAGGCGCCCTCCACCCTGACTATGCGCTGGCTGCTGGACTGCCTGAGCCGGTTCCGGCAAACGACGCAGGCGTTCGACGTGCAGGCAACCAGCGTCTGGATGGACATCGACAGCGTGGATTTTTTCAGCGAACCCTACGACTGCGCCATCCTGCTCGGCAACGGTCATTTTGGCGCCGCTACCGCCGCCGCCAAGCTGTTCGACGAATGGCTAATCCCGATTTGCGCCCCTGCGCTGCTCGCCGACGGACGGCGCGATCTCGCCGCCTGCCCGCTGATCCACCCTTCGCCCGATCGGCGCGACTGGCGGCGCTGGCTGCAAAAAAGCGGCATCGCGGCCCCGCTCGATCTTGCACGCGGCCAGGTATTTGATTCGCTGGAACAGGGCAATGCGGCGGCCATCGCCGGGCACGGTGTCTCGATCGGCGATCTGGCGCTGAGCCTGCAGACCATTGAGGAAGGGTTATTGGCGCTGCCTTGTGACGCCGCCGTGCGCACCGGCGACGGTTATTATCTGGTTTGGCCGGCGGAGTCGGCGAAGCGGCCGCTGATCGAACGTTTACAGGCGTTTCTCACCGCCCAGACGCCCGACGTGAGCCGGGCCGCCGTCAGGTTTATCGGATAGGGGAATTCGGCCTATCGCTCTTCGCGGGTATGCCAAATACGCAGAACATAAATCGTTGCCGGCTGCACCTGGTAACGTATCTCATAACGGCCGACCAGAATACGCCTCACTTCCTGCGGTAAAAACTCATCCAGTCTTTCACCCAGGCGAGGATTATCAAGCAACGCTTTAGGCGCAGCGACCAAGGCCTTCACCGAATTCGCTGCCGCAGTACGGTTAGCCAAGGCAAGAAACTCAAACAAACGCGCCAAATCCGATAGCGCCTTACTCGTCCATTTTAACTCCATCAGCGCGGTACCGGCAGCGGCTCGTCACTGTCCAGGCTGGCAGCCCAGGCTTCTACCGACTCATGATCGATGACGTTTTGCTGCTCGACATCGGCCAGCGCCGCCAGCGTTAATCGACGGCGCTCTTCCTCTTGCTCAAGCCAGGCTGCGAGGGCTTGCTTCACTATCCATCCCCGTGAACGTTCAAGTTTGGCGGCCATTTCATCCACCTTTTCAGCCAAAGGCAGCGGCACATGAGCGGTGATGACTTTCGTATTCATCGTATTGCTCCTCAGTACAATCAACATCAATCAAAGTGATTAAAGCTGATTATACCGCCATCAGAGAACAAAAAACACGCAATCAGTTGCCGAACAACCCGCCGTCGCGCAGCAGATGCTCGTTGCCCTTGCGGCGGGTAAAACCGCTGCGATCGAAGAACTCCAGCACCTGGATCGCCAGCTTGCGCCCGACGCCGAGCCGATCGCGGAAGTCGGCGGCGTTGGCGCCGCCCCGCTCCGCATCCAGCTCGCGGATCAGCGCCGCGAACTGATCGATGCGTCGGCTGAGGTAATAGCGATCCACCACCACCGCCGTCACATGGCCCAGCTGGGCCGCCTTGCGCAGCAGCGTCCGCACCCGGCTCTCCTCCTCGCCCAACTCACTCGCCAGATCGCGTACCCACCACGGCTCGTCGCCGAACAGCGGTTCGATGCGCGCCCACAGCGGCGCCTCTTCGGCACTGAATGCCAGGCCGTGTTCCGGCAGGTGTAGCCAGCCGCGCGTATTGCGCAGCGCACCGGCCTTCAGCAGCCGATCGATCATCATAAACACCAACGCTTCCGGCTGCTGAGGCAGGGCCATGCGCCGCAGGCGGGCGCGCCCTAACCCCAGCTGGTCTGCGTGCTGTTGGTGGTACTCCGCCAGCACCTGCAGCAGCCGGCTCTCCGCCTGTTGCACCTGCTCCTGCGCCAGCGCCCGGTCACCGACGATCAGCAGATCGCGGTTCGCCAGCAGTGCCGCCAGGCCATCGTCGGTCAACTGACGCGCCCAGGCGAACGCCGCCAACGGCAGCGCGCCGTGCGGCAGCTCAAGCGCCAGCGCCTGCGCATCGTCTTGCGCCTGCGTCAGGGCCTGCAGCCATGCCAAATAGTCCGGCCGGCGCTTGCCGCGTTTGGGCGCGCTCAGCCTGAGCACCCGGGCCGCGCCCAGCGTTTGCCGCGCGCCGATATCGCGCAGCACCAGCCGATCGTTCTCCGCCAGCCACAGCGGACGATCGAGGATCAGTTCCGCCAGCCCGTCGTTCAGCAGCGAAATGCGCCCGGTGATGTGGCTGGCGGCATGGTGCAGATGCAGCGGCTGCCAATGGCGGATCGGCTGATCCGCTTCCAGCGCCACCAGAATGCGTTCCGCCGCCTCCGGCGGGCGCTGCGCCAGCAGCCAGTCGCCGCGCGCGATCCGGTCTTTATCGACATCGCCGCTGATGTTCAGCGCGATACGTTGCCCGGTCTGCGCCTGTTCCACGCTCTGATTTTGGGCGTGCAGGCCACGCACCCGCACCGGCGCGTCGGCGCCGGTCAGCCACAGCGTATCCCCCACCTGCACCCGGCCACCGAGCGCGGTGCCGGTCACCACCAGCCCCGCCCCTTTGACGCTGAACGCACGGTCTACCGCCAGGCGAAAACGGCGCGTCAGCGCATGCTCGCCGGAGGGCAGCGCCTGCAAATGCGCGCGCAGCGCCTCGATGCCCTCTCCCGCCGCCGCCGCGGTAATAAACAGCGGCGCATCGGGCCAGCCCTGGCGTGCCAGTTCGCCACGCACCTGGCGGCGTACCTCGTCGACACGCGCCGCGTCCACCCGGTCGGCCTTGGTCAGCGCCACCGTCAGCGCCGGGCGTCCGCTCAGGCGCAGGATCGCCAGATGCTCGCGGGTTTGCGCCATCACGCCGTCGTCGCAGGCCACCACCAGCAATGCATGGTCGATGCCACCGACGCCCGCCAGCATGTTGGCGAGGAACTTCTCGTGGCCGGGCACGTCGATAAAGCCCAGCACCCGGCCATCCGGCTGCGGCCAGTAGGCGTAGCCCAGATCGATGGTCATGCCGCGGCGTTTCTCTTCCGGCAGGCGATCCGCGTTGATCCCGGAGATCGCCTGCAGCAGGGTCGTTTTGCCATGATCGACATGGCCGGCGGTGGCGATGATCATGAGGCGCTCAGCGCTTCGATCAGCGCTCCTTCCTGTTCCAGACAGCGCAGATCCAGCCACAGCCGGCCGTCGCCGAGGCGGCCGATCACCGGTTGCGGCAGGCGGCGCCAGCGCTCGGCCAACGCTTCCAGCGTGGCGCCGCGGCCGTCGCGCGGCGTGAAGGTCAGCGCATAGCTGGGCAGGCGATCCACCGGCAGCGAACCGCTGCCAATCTGCGACCAGCACGGTTCGGCACGCAGGTCGAAATCGGCGCTGAACTGCGGCGCCAGCGCCGCCAGCAGCCGCTCGGCCGCTTGTTGCATCTCCTGCTGCGGGCGGGTCAGCAGCCGCAGCGTCGGCAGCTGCTCAGCCAGCTTCTCCGGCTGCAGATAGAGCCGCAGCGTGGCCTCCAGGGCCGCCAGCGTCAGCTTGCCGACGCGCAGCGCGCGCTTGAGCGGATGCTGTTGCAGGCGGGCGATCAGCGCCTTTTTGCCGACGATGATGCCGGCCTGCGGGCCGCCCAGCAGCTTGTCGCCGGAGAACGTCACCAAATCGACGCCGGCGGCCAGCAGCCGCTGCGGCATCGGTTCGGCGGGCAGGCCGTACTGCGCCATGTCGATCAGCGAGCCGCTGCCCAGGTCGGTGGCGGTCGGCACGCCCTGTTCGGCCCCGAGCAACGCCAATTCGGCCTCGTCGACCGCCGCGGTAAAGCCCTGAATGCTGTAGTTGCTGGTGTGCACCTTCATCAACAGGCCGGTCTGCTCATTGATGGCGTGGCGATAATCTTTCAGATGGGTGCGGTTGGTAGTGCCGACCTCCACCAATTGGCAGCCGGCCTGACGCATCACGTCGGGTATGCGGAACGCGCCGCCGATCTCAACCAGCTCGCCGCGCGATACCACCACCTCTTTGCCGGGGGCGATCGCCGCCAGCATCAGCAGCACCGCCGCCGCGTTGTTATTGACGATGCAGGCGTCTTCCGCGCCGGTCAGCCGGCACAGCAGATCCGCCACCGCCCGATCGCGATGGCCGCGCCCGGCGCCGTCCAGATCGTACTCCAGCGTCACCGCTTCCCCCATCACTGCGTTCACCGCCTCCTTCACCGGCTGCGCCAGCAGGGCGCGCCCGAGGTTGGTGTGCAGCACGGTGCCGCTGAGATTGAACACCGGCAGCAAAGCCGGGCGTTGCTGCCGGGCCAGCTCCGCCCGGAGCGCCTGCGGCCAGTCGTCGCACCAGGCGGGTAAACGTTGCTGTTGCCTGATCGCGTCGCGCGCCTGGGCCTGCAGCCGGCGCAGCAGTTCGCCGATCAGCGTCTGGCCATGCTGCGCCACCAGCGGTTCAATCGCGGGTTCACGCAGCAGACGGTCGATGGCGGGCAGTTGGCTGTAAAGAAGGTGGGATTCAGTGCTCATGGTCGCTCGGTTTTCAGTTTAGACGTATCGGCATAGCAAAACCCCGCCGCGGCGGGGAAGAAAAAAGCTCAGGGTGGCGAGGTGCGGGCGAAGCTTTCGCGGGCGAACAAACGTTCGGCCAGCTTGACCAGCGCCGGACGCTCGACGCACCAGTTGGGCAGGATGCGGCGAAAATTGAGGTAGCCCAGCGCGCAGCCGGTGGCGATATCCGCCAGCGTCAGCCGCTCGGCATTGAGCCACGTTTTTTCCCGCGCCAGCGCCTCCAGCGCATCCAACCCGTGCGTCAGCTTGTCACGCTGGCGCAGCATCCAGTTTTCATCCTGCTTTTCCGGCGCGCGCCGGCTTTCGCGAAACAGGGTCGCCGCCGCTTCGGTCACGCCGTCCGCCAACGCAGCCACCTGGCGGACGCGCAACGCGGCGGCGCGATCGGCCGGCAAAAACGCCGGTTCCACCGCCAGCAGCTCGAGATATTCGGCCACCACCGGCGAGTCGTAGAACACCTCGCCGTCATCGGCGATCAGCACCGGCACCTTGCCGAGCGGGTTCAGCTCCTTCACTCGGCTGCCGGGCTCATACGGCGGATCGTTGACGAATTCGAACGCGATCCCCTTCTCCAGCAGCATCACGGAAATCTTGCGCACAAAGGGACTGGTGTAACTGCCGATAAGCTTCATCCGTTCTCCTCCGCTTCGTCCTGGCTGCGGCGCCCTTACTTCACCGCCAGGGTATCGATAATCCGCTGCACCAGCGCCTGATGCACTTCCGGCGTTTTGGCCGGCGACAGCATTTGCAGCGTCACCACCCGCTTGTTGAACACCGTCAACACCAGCGTGGACACCACTTTTTGCCCGTTGACGGTCTGCTCGGTATCCACCCGGCGAAACTTCTGTTTGCCGACGGTGAAGTTCTCTTCTTTGGTGGTCTGGATATTCTGATAGCGCTCGGCCAGCACCGTGATGGCGCTCTGCGCCAGCTCTTTCAGCATTTTGTCGCTGGTGTTGAGCTTCATGTCGTCCGGCGGGATCACTTCGGACGAGACCGCGCTCTGCCGCGACTTGCCGTCAAGGAAACGCTGAATGGTGGAGGTGCTGTCGTTGATGATGCCGCTGTTCAGCGTCTGATCGCTAAATCCCGGCGGCAGCTCGAAGGTGATTTTACCCTTCTGCAGCGACACGCTCAGCCCCGGCGGCGCGGGCGGGGTTTCTACCGGCGCAGGCGGCGGCGGTGGTGCGGGCTGCGTCACTGTCGGCTTGGTGTCCGGTGGCGGTACCGCCGGTTTGGTGTCGTCTTTGTTGTCGCAGGCCGCCAGTCCCATCGCCAGCACGGCGACCGCGGTCAGTTTTGCCAGGGTGTTTAACATCGTGGTTCCTTTCGCTTGGCGCGTTATGGCCTAAACGTAGCAACTCGCCCGGGCGAATGCCAGAAGCCCGTTCTGAAATTGCTTGTCCGGCCCCGCGCGAACGGGGCCGGGCGGTTACTCCGCGGGGAACAGGAACGGATTGATGCTGCTGCGACCGAAGCCTTCTTCTTCCATGCGGGCGTCCAGCACCAGCGAAGCCAGATCGTCGGCCACCGCTTCGACCTGAGGGTCTTTTTCCTGATAGAGAATCTTCAGGTAAGTGCCGCAGTCGCCGCAGCTCTCCGCTTTCACCGCCGCCTGTTCGCTGTCCAGCGACCAGTAGTTGAGATCGCGGGTCTGTTCGCAGTTGCTGCATTTCACCCGCACCACGTGCCATTCGCTTTCGCACAGGTTGCAGTGCAGGTAGCGCAGGCCGTTGACGGTGCCGATGTGCACCATGCTGGAGACCGGGATACTGCCGCACACCGGGCAGAACTGGCGCTGCTCGCCGTATTCGGCGCGCGCCTTGCCGGGGATCAGGCTGGCCATCTGCGCCCAGTAGAGCGACAGCGCGGCCCAGAGGAACGGCGCCTTCTCGCTGCCCACCTTGCCGAACTCGCGGTTGAGCAAGGCGTCGGCCATCATTTCCAGCTCGTGCGCTGAGGCTTTCTCCAGGTTGTCCAGCACCGTCAGGATATGCTCCGGCGCCTGCGGACGCAGCTCGGCGATCAGCGACGTCAGCAGCTTGCGCCAGTGCTCGCTGCGCGGGAACACGCTCAGATCGAGCGGCGGTTTGCCGCTGGCGGCGCCCTGCGCCAGCGCTTCACTCAGATCGAGCTCCAGCGGGTTATCGTGCAGCGCATGCTGCTGCGCCTGCGCCAGCTCGGCGGCGAAGTTCAGGTAGTCGCCCAGCGGATTGTCGACCGCCAGCTGACGCAGACGATCGGCGCGGCGGCTGTACAGGCTTTTCAGGTTGGCGAAAAGTAACGGCGGGATGTTCTCCGCCGTTGTGGACTTCTCACGCTGTGCCCCTAACTGCTCTTTAGGAACGATGCGGATACTCATCAGGGTTTATCTTCCTGTCGTTTCTCGCGGACCTCACGGTACCAGCGCGGATGATGTTTCTTGGCCCAGGCCGCCGGCACCCAGCCTTCCACCATCGCGGTAATGGTGCCTTTTACCCACAATGCGGCGTAAATGTGCACCATAATCACGATAATCAGGCCGACCGCGGCCAGCGAATGCACCAGCAGCGCGATGCGGATCAGCGGGATGGAGAACGACGGCGCAAAATACGGCCGCCAGATCACCACGCCGCTGGCCAGCAGCAGCACCAGGCTGATAATCGCCGCCCAGAACACGCACTTCTGGCCGAAATTATAGCGCCCGGTATCACCCACTTCCTCGTTCATGGCGATTTTGTGGATGTTCTTGGCCCAGACGATATCTTCCCGGTTGATCAGGTTATGCTTCCAGTAGCGCAGGAACATCAGCAGGAACGCGGCAAACATGATCACCCCGACAAACGGGTGCAGAATGCGCGCCAGCTGCGGCGTCCCGAAGATGTTCATCAGCCAGTTGAAGGAGGGGAAGAAGAACCCCAGCCCGCTGATGGCGGCGAACACGAAGCAGAACGCCACGATCCAGTGGTTGATGCGCTCCGGTGCGCTGTAACGCTGAATGGGCTTTTCCTTTCTCATTTGCGCGTCTCCTCGTCGTGCGACTCGTCGTGCTCGTCCTCATCCTCGACGCGGTTAGGCCCGACGCCGACATAGTGGAACACGCTGGCCGCGAAGGTGGCGGCAAAACCGATGGCCGCCAGGGGTTTCCACACACCCTTCCAGAAGGTCACCGCCGGGCTGATGCTCGGGTTGTCCGGCAAACCGTGATACAGCTGCGGTTTGTCGGCGTGGTGCAGCACGTACATCACGTGCGTGCCGCCCACCCCTGCCGGATCGTACAGACCGGCATTCTGGTAGCCGCGGGTGTTCAGCTCGCTGACGCGATCCGCCGCCACCTGCTTCATCGCTTCCTTGGTGCCGAAGTGAATCGCGCCGGTCGGGCAGGTTTTCACGCAGGCCGGTTCCTGGCCGACGTCCACGCGGTCGACGCACAGGGTGCACTTGTACACCCGGTTGTCGTCCTTGTTCATGCGCGGCACGTCGAACGGGCAGCCGGCGATGCAGTAGCCGCAGCCGATGCAGTGCTCGGACTGGAAGTCGACGATGCCGTTGGCGTACTGAATGATCGCGCCTTCCGACGGGCAGGCCTTCAGGCAGCCCGGATCGGCGCAGTGCATGCAGCCATCCTTGCGGATCAGCCATTCCAGCTTGCCGTTTTCCTCCACCTCGGAGAAGCGCATCACCGTCCACGACTTGGCGGTCAGATCGGCGGGGTTATCGTACACCCCGACGTTGTGCCCCACTTCGTCGCGGATGTCGTTCCATTCGGAACAGGCCACCTGACAGGCCTTGCAGCCGATACAGGTGGTGACATCGATCAGTTTGGCCACTTCTTCCTGGTGGTCACGGGCGCGCGGCGCCGGCGTGAAACCATTGGTGGCGGATTTACGAATGATGTCTTGAGATTGCATGGCCATAATTCGTCTCCGTTACACCTTTTCCACGTTGACCAGGAACGCCTTGAATTCCGGCGTTTGCGTATTGGCGTCGCCGACGAACGGCGTCAGCGTGTTGGCGATAAAGCCTTTCTTCGCCACCCCTTCGTAACCCCAGTGGATCGGGATACCGATGGTGTCGACTTCCTGGCCGTGCACCTGCAGCGTACGAATACGCTTGGTCACCACCGCCTTGGCCTTGATGTAGCCGCGGTTGGAGCTGACCTTCACGGTGTCGCCCTGCTTGATGCCTTTCTTCTCCGCCAGCTTCTCGCCGATCTCCACGAACTGCTCCGGCTGCGCGATGGCGTTCAGCCGCGCGTGCTTGGTCCAGTAGTGGAAGTGCTCGGTCAGACGATAGGTGGTGCCGACGTAAGGGAACTTGTCGGATTTGCCCATCGCCGCCAGATCGTCCTTGAACACGCGCGCCGCCGGGTTGGACACCACGTTCGGGTGCAGCGGGTTGGTGCCGAGCGGCGTTTCGAACGGCTCGTAGTGTTCAGGGAACGGCCCTTCCGCCATCTTGTCGGTGGCGAACAGGCGGCCCATGCCTTCCGGCTGCATGATGAACGGCCCGACGTCGCTGCCCGGCGCGGCGGTGCTGTAGTCCGGGATATCGGCCCCAACCCACTTGGCGCCGTCCCACTCCAGCAGCTGGCGTTTCGGATCCCACGGTTTACCCTGCGGGTCCGCCGAGGCGCGGTTGTACAGAATGCGGCGGTTGAGCGGCCATGCCCAGGCCCAGCCCAACGTATTGCCGAGGCCGGACGGATCGGCGTTGTCGCGCCGCGCCATCTGGTTGCCGGCCGGCGTCCAGCTGCCGGCGAAGATCCAGCAGCCGCTGGCGGTGGTGCCGTCGTCGCGCAGCTGCGCGAACGAGCTGAGCAGCTCGCCTTTTTTCACCAGCACTTTGCCGTCGGCATCCAGCAGATCCGCCAGCGCCTTACCGTTGTTTTCCTGCGCCACCTCTTCCGGCGACGGGTTGTCCGGCGTCAGGTAGTCCCAGCGCATGTTCAGCACCTGTTCCGGCACCGCACCGCCGTCGCGCGCATACATTTCGCGCAGGCGGCTGAAGATGCCCGCCAGGATCTCGCCGTCGTTCAGCGCTTCACCCGGGGCGTCTGCGCCTTTCCAGTGCCACTGCAGCCAGCGGCCGGAGTTGACGATCGAGCCGTTCTCTTCGGCGAAGCAGGTAGACGGCAGGCGGAACACTTCGGTCTGGATCTGCGACGAATCGACGTCGTTGAACTCGCCGTGGTTCTGCCAGAAGTTGGAGGTCTCGGTGTTCAACGGATCGATGGTCACCAGGAACTTCAGCTTGGACAGCGAAGCCACCACCTTGTTTTTGTTCGGGAACGACGCCACCGGGTTAAAGCCCTGGCAGAAGTAGCCGTTGACCTTGCCCTGCGCCATCATCTCGAAGTACTGCAGCACGTCGTAGCCTTTGTCCCACTTCGGCAACCAGTCAAAGCCCCAACTGTTGTCCTTCTGCGCCTTGTCGCCGTAGAAGGTCTTCATCATGCTGACGAAGAATTTCGGATAGTTGCCCCAGTAGTTCACCTGGCCCGGCAGCAGCGCCTTCGGCGTGTTGGCCTTCAGGTAGGTCTCGAGATCGGTCTGTTTCTCCGACGGCAGCGTCAGGTAGCCCGGCAGGCTCTGCGACAGCAGGCCGAGATCGGTCAGCCCCTGGATGTTGGAGTGGCCGCGCAGCGCGTTGACGCCGCCGCCCGCCATGCCCATGTTGCCGAGCAGCAGCTGGATCATCGCCATGGTACGGATGTTCTGCGCGCCGACCGAGTGCTGAGTCCAGCCCAGGGCGTACAGGAACGAAGCGGTTTTATCCGCGACGCAGGTTTCGGCGATGTATTCGCACACCTTGAGGAAATCGTCCTTCGGCGTGCCACAGATGTTGGTCACCACGTCAGGCGTGTAGCGGCTCACGTGCTGTTTCAGCATGTTCCACACGCAGCGCGGATCCTGCAGCGTGACGTCGCGCTTGGCAAAGCCGTTCTCGTCGAACTGGTAGTTCCAGGTGGTTTTGTCGTACTTGCGGTTTTCCGCGTCATAGCCGCTGAACAAACCGTCTTCGAAGGCAAAGTCTTCCCGCACCAGCAGGCTGGCGTTGGTGTAGGCCTCGACGTATTCGCGGTTGAACTTGTTGTTGGTCATCAGATACAGCAACACGCCCGACAGGAAAGCGATGTCGGTCCCGGAGCGGATCGGCGTGTAGAAGTCCGCCACCGATGCGGTTCGGGTAAAGCGCGGATCGATCACGATCAGCTTGGCATTGTTGTGTATTTTGGCTTCCATCGCCCAGCGGAACCCCACCGGATGCGCTTCCGCCGCATTACCGCCCATGACGATAATCAAATTCGCGTTCTTGATATCAACCCAGTGGTTGGTCATCGCACCGCGACCAAATGTTGGAGCAAGACTTGCTACCGTTGGTCCGTGTCAGACACGCGCCTGGTTGTCTACGGCAAGCATGCCGAGAGCGCGACTAAATTTTTGCGACAGAAAACCGGTTTCGTTGCTGGCGGCCGAGGCGCACAGCATGCCGGTGGTCAGCCAACGGTTGACGGTAACGCCCTGGTCGTTGGTTTTGATGAAGTTGGCGTCACGGTCTTCTTTCACCAGCTTGGCGATGCGGGTAAAGGCGTCGTCCCAGCTGATGCGCTGCCATTTGTCCGACCCTGGCGCCCGGTATTCCGGGTACTTGAGGCGGCTTTCGCTGTGGATGAAGTCAACCAGGCCGGCGCCTTTCGGGCAAAGCGCGCCGCGGTTTACCGGATGATCCGGATCCCCTTCGATATGGAAAATGCTTTCTTTGGCGTTTTTGGCGCCATCACCAAGGCTGTACATCAACAGCCCACAGCCGACGGAACAATACGTACAGGTATTACGGGTCTCGCGGGCGCGCAGCAGTTTGTACTGCCGGGTTTCCGCCAACGCCACTTCGGGGGCAAAGCCCAGCGCGGCTACCGTCGTTCCTGCCATACCGCCAGCGCAGATCTTAAAGAACTGCCTTCTGCTGACCTGCATGGGGGTCTCCTTTCACTCTCGATTGTCACATTGTTCAAATGCGCCTGCCCCGCTAGCGCGGCAAACGCGAATGTCACTGTTGTTATGCTTGCTACGAACGCCGGCCATATTACCACAGCGTGCTTGTGGTTGTTACACACTCGTGCTCATTCAGTGAACGCTTTGGCACATTTCGATACATTTCGGCGTTGGCGCTTCCTACAGTATAGAGAGTAACCCACGCGCCGGGGCGACGGCTTGACGCGGCCACCCGCCGCCCTCTTCTATCAGTATGTTAGCGCAGCGATTTGTTCATTAACCACACAGTTCACAGGGCATTGATAATCATTTTCAATATCATTTAATTAACTATAATGATCCGACTGCTTACGCGGTGCTCGCCCTTTGCGCCGCCCATACACCACTGGAGATGATGATTATGAGTTATTCACTGCCATCCCTGCCGTACGCTTACGACGCACTGGAACCGCATTTCGACAAGCAGACGATGGAAATCCATCACACCAAACACCACCAGACCTACGTCAACAATGCCAACACCGTGCTGGAAGCCTACCCTGAGCTGGCCAAATACAGCGTTGAAGAGCTGATCCAGGATCTGGATAAGGTGCCTGCCGACAAACGCACCTTCATGCGCAACAACGCCGGCGGCCACGCCAACCACAGCTTCTTCTGGAAAAACCTGAAAACCGGCACCACGCTGGGCGGCGATCTGAAAGCGGCCATCGAGCGCGATTTCGGCAGCGTTGAGAAATTCCAGGAAGAGTTCGAGAAAGCCGCAGCCACCCGCTTCGGTTCCGGTTGGGCCTGGCTGGTGCTGAAAGACGGCAAACTGGCCGTGGTGTCTACCGCCAACCAGGATAGCCCGCTGATGGGCGAAGCCGTCGCCGGCGCTTCCGGTTTCCCAATCATCGGCCTGGACGTGTGGGAACACGCTTACTACCTGAAATATCAGAACAAACGTCCTGACTACATCAAGGCGTTCTGGAACGTGGTCAACTGGGATGAAGCCGCCGCACGCTTCGCCGCGAAGAAGTAATTCGCCCCGCTGATTAAGATGCCCGCCACCGGCGGGTATTTTTTTGCCTGAAATCCGCTAAAGTTTGACCACTTCTTGCCGATGGTTTGTTCAATTGACGTTCGCCCGGAGAAGGAAAAGCGCTATGGCGGCATTGCAAGCATTGGCAGGAAAGTTCACACATCTCACCGTAGGTAAAAAGCTCGGCCTCGGCTTCGCGCTGTTGCTGCTGTTGGCGGTCGTCATCGCCGGCACCGGGGCGCAATATCTGCATATCATCGAATCGCGCGCCGATCGCATCGACTTCAGCAACCGGCTGAACGAGGAGATCAACCAGGCCAAATACAACCGCGCCATGTACGGCCAGACCTACCAACCGGAGTATCTGCAGAACAACCGCGCCAATATTGAAAACGCCGTCAAACTGATAGACCAGGCGCAGGCGCTGAACTGGGACGCCCAAAGCCGCAAGGATCTGCAGCGTCTGGTGACGTTGATCGGGGAATATCAGCAGCAGCAAAAAATCTTTGAGCAGGCGGTCACAGCGAAAGACGCGGTGCGCCAGAGCTGGAACATGTCGGAAGTGCAGGCCAGCCTGAGCCAGGTGGAGCGCCAGCTGACCAATGGCGATCTGCAGCTGGCCTTCATCCAGTTGAACCAGAAGCTGACCCAGGTGCGCTACGGCGCGCGCGGCCTGCTGCTGAGCCTGAACAAGGAAACCGAAGGGCCGCTGATGGCGGCCATCGACGACGCGCGCGACGCGGCCAACGCCCTGAGCCGCAGGGTCAGCGACGCGCAACGCCCGCAGCTGCAACCGCTGCTGGCCGCCCTGGACGATTACAAAAACCGCATCGCGGCCTACCTGCCGGCCTATGAGCACGAGCAGCAGATCAGCCGGCAGCTCGGCGAACGCGCGCAAGAGATCGGCACGCTGGTGAACGCATTTATGCAGGACGAGCTGGTGCAAACGCGCAACAACATCAATCTGGCGCAGCTGCAGATGGGCATCACCACCCTGATCGCCATCATCGCCGGGGTACTTATCGCCTGGCGCATCACGCTGCAGATCACCCGTCCGCTGCACAGCACGCTGGCCATGGCGGAACGCATCGCCGGCGGCGACCTGCGCCAGGCGCAGACCAGCACCCGCCGCGATGAGCTGGGGCAGTTGCTGAACGCGGTGGCGGCCATGAGCCAAAACCTGCGCACCATGATTGAGAAGATTCAGATGGGAGTCAGCCAGGTCTCCACCGCCTCAGCGGAAATCGCCGCCGGCAACACCGACCTCTCCTCCCGCACCGAGCAGCAGGCGGCGGCGGTCGAGGAAACCGCCGCCAGCATGGAGCAACTGACCGCCACGGTGAAACAGAACGCCGACAACGCCCATCACGCCAATCAGCTGGCCACCGACGCTTCGCAGACCGCACAGCAGGGCGGCAAGCTGGTGGAAAACGTGGTCAGCACCATGCGCGATATTTCCAGCAGTTCGCAGCGTATCGCCGAAATTACTACCCTGATCAACGGCATTGCCTTCCAGACCAACATCCTTGCGCTCAACGCTGCGGTGGAAGCGGCGCGCGCCGGCGAACAGGGCCGCGGCTTCTCGGTGGTCGCCAGCGAAGTGCGCAGCCTGGCGAGCCGCAGCGCCCAGGCGGCCAAGGAGATCGAGGGGCTGATCGCCGAATCGGTCAGCCGGGTGAAAACCGGCACCGAACTGGTAGAAAGCACCGGCAACACCATGGAACAGATCGTCCGCTCGGTCACCCACGTGCGCGACATCATGGCTGAAATCGCCGCCGCCTCCGATGAGCAGACGCGCGGCATCGCCCAGATTGGCCAGGCGATCGTCGAGATGGACCACACCACCCAGCAGAACGCCGCGCTGGTGGAAGAGTCCGCCGCCGCCGCCGATTCGCTGGAAGAACAGGCGGACATGCTGCTGCAGAGCGTCTCGGTGTTCCGTTTGGCGGAACAGACCGAACCCGCCGCCGTGAAAGCCGCCGCGCCGAAAGCGCCGGCGGTAAAACCCGCGGCTGCCAACGCCGCAGCGGAAGAGAACTGGACCACCTTCTGATCTCTCAGGCGAGGGACATCTGTTCCTCGCCCTATCTTTGCGGCAACAAGTGAGTTGCTACCCCCCAATTCAACAAATTAAAACCAGCGGCGGTCACATCAAGCATGGCGTAACCGCAATTGCGATGACCGTATCTGCGAAGGTCTTCCTGCGGGTCAGCCCCTTTAAGCCACCAAATCAGCGCCTGCAGCGCATGGCCGTGCGTAACAACACCAAGCGTTTGATTTTGTCCATCGACAGCCAGATCGGACAGGCAAGCCATCATGCGCCAGGCAACCTCATAAGCATTCTCCCCTCCCGGCGCCGACGCCTCTGCCTTGCCGGCAAAGATACATTGCGTCGCTTCGGGATAATCGCGTATGGCCTGCGCATAAGATAACCCTTCCAGCCGGCCAAAATCTTGCTCCTGCAAGCGTTCATCCGTTTGTACAGCGCAGCCACATCTCTGCGCCAGCGTCTCCGCCGTCGCACACGCCCGGCCGGCCGGTGAACTGACCAGCAAAGTGAGCGATAACATCTGCAACCGGGCGCCAAGCGCAGCGATTTGACGGTGCCCCTCCTCTGTCAGCGGACTGTCACTTCGCCCCTGAATAATCCCTGAGTGGTTCCATTCTGATTCTGCATGCCTCAATACGATGAAACGCATGGCTTTTTCTCGACGATAAAGGCCTAACTATAGACAGGAAAAACACATCCTTCCGTACAGGAAAATGCCGGGTAGTGTACGACATCAACTCAGGCTATGCTGAGCCCTCGACGCGAGACACGGAGGCGCACATGCATCACCCAGACGTTTACATCGGCAATATTCAACCTTATGAGGGCGGGCGCCCCAGCGCCATCGCCAAACGCCAGGTGGATGGCGCCATCCGGCTTACGCCGCTCGGCCTGGAAGGCGACGAACAGGCGGAGAAAAGCTACCACGGCGGGCCGGATCGCGCGCTGTGCCACTACCCGCGCGAGCATTACGCCCACTGGCGCGAGCAGTTTCCGGCGCAGGCAGAGCAGTTTTGCGCCCCGGCCTTCGGCGAGAATATCTCCACCGAAGGGCTAACCGAACACAACGTGTTTATGGGCGACATCTTCCGCTGGGGCGAAGCGCTGATCCAGGTCACCCAGCCGCGCTCACCGTGCTTCAAGCTCAATTATCACTTCGCCATCGAGGACATTTCGGTGCTGATGCAACAAAGCGGTCGCTGCGGCTGGCTGTATCGGGTGGTGTCGCCCGGCGCGGTCAGCGGCGATCGTCCGCTGGAGCTGGCGGCGCGTAACAGCGACGTGTCGGTCGCCGAAGCCATCGCCATCGCCTGGCACATGCCGTTCGACGCGGAACAGTATCGCCGCCTGTTGGCGGTAGCCGGCCTCTCCGCCAGCTGGAGCAAGACCATGCTCACGCGGCTTGCCGAAGGGCGCCTCGAGGACTTCAATCGCCGCCTGCTCGGCCGTTGAAATCGCGGGTGGAAAAGATGAAAAACGTGCGCCGAATGCCGCGTTAACCCTACTCTTCCGCCTATACTGTAGCCGCACGTTTTTTCAGCCAGGAGCCAGGTATATGACCACCCCGACCCATTCGATTCATCACGCCGCCGCCGAGGGCTATCAGGCCAACGCCGATCGCTATGTGAAGGGCCGGCCGGATTACCCGCCGGAAATCGCCGTCTGGCTGCGTGAGACCATCGGCCTGCACGCCGGCATGACGGTCATCGATCTCGGCGCCGGCACCGGCAAGTTCACCCCGCGCCTGCTGGAAACCGGCGCGCAGGTGATCGCCGTCGAACCGGTGCCGCAAATGCTGGAAAAACTGTCGGCGGCGCTGCCGCAGGTAAAAACGCTGGCGGGCACCGCCGAGGCGATCCCGTTGCCGGACGAGTCGGTCGATGCGGTGGTATGTGCCCAATCCTTCCACTGGTTCGCCACGCCGCAGGCGCTGGCGGAAATCCAGCGCATCCTCAAGCCCGGCGGTAAACTCGGTTTGGTGTGGAACATGCGCGATGCGCGCGTCGGCTGGGTGCGTAAACTGAATCAGATCGTCGATCGCCACGAAGGCGATGCGCCGCGTTTCTATACCGGCGAATGGCGCAAGTTCTTCCCGTTCAAAGGCTTTGAACCGCTGCAGGAGCAGGTGTTTATGCTGGGCCACCGGGGCGCGGTGGAGGACGTGATCTACAACCGGGTGCGTTCAACCAGCTTTATCGCCGCGCTGCCGCAGCCGCAACAGGAGCAGGTTATCGATCAATTGCGCCAACTGGTGGCGGAAGAAGAGGAGCTGCGGGGCCAGGACACGGTAACCGTGCCCTATCAGACCAAGGCGTATTTCACCACCAAGGCCTGACGCCCGGGGGTTCAGAACGCTTTCTTGGCGTAACCGGTGACCGCTTTCAGGCCCATCTCGCGGCCCAGCGCGGTCATCGGATGCACCACGATCAGCCCGCGCACGCTTTTCTTCAGCGACCCCATGTCGGCCTGTTCTTTCTTGGTGATCTCGCGACTGAACGGCAGCTTGCTCAGCTTCTGCGCTTCGGCGCTCAGCTTCTCGCCGCGCACGTTTTTCAAACGCTCAATCTCTGTCGCCAGCTTCTCTTTCTCTTTGGTGTGCTGTGCGATCAACTCAGGGTTGCCCTGTTGGATCACGGTGGTGTCTTTGTGGTTCAAGGCGTCCAGCAGGTCGCTCAGGCGCTTGATCTCTGCCTTTTCTTTCTCTTTCATGGTCTCTGCCCGTTTGTGCCCAAAATGGCACGCTAATCAATGATACCGGCATTGTAGCAAAAGGCGCGCGCCGTTACCCGTCCTGCGCAATGCCGGGCGGCAGGCCGCTCATCTCGCAGGCCCTGGCGCCGAGCCGGGCCAACGCCTGGGTGTAGCGCGCGTTGAACGGGTAGCAGCAGGAAAGCCGCAGCGCGTTGCGGTAGCGCCCGCTGGGGGAATACAAGGTGCCCGGCGTCAAACAGATCTGCTCTTCCAACAGCTGGTGGAACAACGCCACGCTGTCAACGCCGGGAGGGAACTCAACCCAGAACACGAAGCCGCCCGCCGGCTGCGTGGCCAGCGTGCCGCGCGGGAAATGCCGGGCGATCAGCGCCCGCGCCTCGTCGACCTGTGCCGCATAGCGCTTGCGCAGGTTGCGCAAATGGTGATCGTAGCCGCCGCTTTCCAGGAAGGTCGCCAGCGTTTCCGACAGCAGCTGCGACTCGGACATCGACGATACTGCCTTCAGCTTGCGCAACGCCTCGTGGAAACGGCCACCGCAGATCCAGCCGACGCGAAAATCCGGCGCCAGCGTTTTGGTAAAGCTGGAGCAAAACAGCACCCAACCGTCGCGATCGAACGCCTTCACCGCCGGCGACAGCGCGCCGCCGAACTGGATCTCGGCATACAGCCCGTCTTCAATCAACGGCACCTGATGATCGTTCATCAGCCGCGCCAGCCGCTTTTTCGCCGCCAGCGGCATGGTGCAGCCCAGCGGGTTTTGCACCGTCGGCATGGCGATCACCGCGTTCAGCCGCTTCTCATTCAATAGCAGTTCCAGCGCGTCCAGCGACAACCCCCGCTGCGGATCGGTGGGAATTTCCAACGCTTTCAGCCCCAGGCTGGCCAGCAGCGGCAGCAGATAGAAATAGGTTGGCGACTCCAACCCGACGCAGTCGCCCGGTTTGGTGGTGACGCGCAGCGCCAGCTGCAGCGCCTCCATGCAGCCGTGGGTCAGCACCACGTCACCCGGCTCCAGCAGCATGCCCAGCGTCATCGAGCGGCGGGCGATCTGCTGCCGCAGCCGCAGGCTGCCGGGCGGCAACGGATACTGCCCGATCAGACCCGGCTGGCGGCGCAGCTGAGAGGACAGCATGCGCCCCAGCTTGCCGCCGGGATAGAAGTCGCTGGTCTGCGGGCAGGCCAGCGCAATGTTGGTGAAAGCCGGGTTTTGCTGGGCGGCAAACACCGTGTCGATCAGCGCCAGCACGTCGTCCGCCGGCGGTTCGATGCGCCCGCTGGGCGCCGAGGCCATCTTCAGCGCCGGCAGCGTGCTGCGAACGTAAAACCCCGACTGCGGTCGCGCTTCGATCAGCCCGCGATCCTCCAGCGTGCGGTAAGCCGATACCACCGTATTGATACTGACGCGATGGGTTTGCGCACAACGCCGTACCGACGGCAAACGGTCGCCGGGCCGCAGCGTGCCGCGGCGAATCGCCTCGGCCAGCGTATCCGCCAGCTGCAGGTAACGGGTATCCGGGGTTTCATCAAGCAGGGTCACAGTTTCTCTCCAGGCAATGGGTACAGTTTACATTTTGCACAACTGTAACCATGACAATATCCGATTTGTGGTTCTGTCACCATCCTATCGCAACGATTAAGCTGATCCTCTCGTTATTACCGTCATTTTCAAGGAACCTGCCATGTTGGACTCCGCCTTTGTCAGCTACGTCACCGTCATGTCGATTACCCCCGGCCCCAACAACCTGCTGTTGGCCTCGTCGGGCGTCAACTTCGGCCTGCGCCGCACCCTGCCGATGTTGTTCGGCATCTGCGTCGGCTGTGCGGTGCAGCTGGCGATCATTATCCCGCTGTTGGCGCTGGCGCTGAGCTGGGCCGGCGTCATCCGCTTCCCGCTGGCAGTGATCGGCTGCGCCTACCTGCTGTGGCTGTCTTGGAAACTGTTCCAGGCGGCCTCGCCGGACGCCAAAGAGCAGGCGCAGCCGATGAGCCTGCTCAACGGCGCGCTGTTTCAGGCGGTCAACCCCAAAGCCTGGCTGATGGTGATCAACGTGGCGATCCTGTTCACCCCGCGCGAAGGCGCCACCTTCGTCCATACGCTGTCGATCATCGCCGGTTTCGCGCTGCTGAACCTGCCATGCGTGCTGCTGTGGGCGGTGCTGGGCGACCGGTTGCGCGACGCGCTGCGGGTCACCTGGAAGCTGCGCGCCTTCAACGGCGTGATGTCCGGCCTGATGGCCGCCACAGCGCTGTGGTTGTTGTTCGACGAGTGGCGCGCGGCCTTTGCTTAGCCGCGGCCGAGAGGAGAGAGTCGGGAAGGTTGTTTGGCGCCGATGCCGGCGATCAGATCGGTAATGGACAGCACCATGGTGGAACGCACCATCTGCTGATAGCGCTGGCGCTGCATGGCGATCAGCGCTTCATCCGCCTCGCCCGGCTGCAGGAAGGTCGGCACCGGCGGCAGCGCGGCCACGCAGTGCAGCTCGCCGAACGGCCCGAGGATTTCGTCGTCGACGAAACGGTATTCCGACCCATCGTGGTTCAGCTCTTCGCGCATCGCCATCAGCAGCTCGGCGTCTTCATATTCGTGGCGGGAAATCACCCCCAGCCCGTACATCAGCTTCAGGCGCACCGACAGCTCCCCCAGCGGGCCGCTGCCGGACAATAGCGGTTCAACGGCATATTTCACCGCGTAGTCGTCCTTGCGGAATACCTGCACCACCAGCACGTTGAGCGCTTCCGCCAGCAGCTCTACCGCTGCGATCAGGAAGCTGCGCACCGTTTTGCCCGCGTTCAGCTTTTCCAGAACCTGGTTTTCAAATGCCTGTGCTTCTTCCATCGTCGCTTTTCGAAAGGCGTGGGGAGGGCCGTCGATGCCGAACTCGGGTTGCAGGAGCGCAGCAAGCTGCGCTCGGGTGTTCATCATCACGATTCTACTTGTGCATGGCGTTATACACAGCAACGGCCTCTTCTACAACCTCGCTTTCCGCCGGCAGGCCGGAAATTTGCGCCAGCGCGGCTTTCGGCCCGAGCGTGTTCAGCAATTCTGCCAACTCCTGCGCCTGCGGATCCTGTTCGCTGCGGTAACTCATGGCGGCGGCGATGCCCTGAATCAGGTTGGCGTGCGGCAGGCCGTATTCCAGCGTGCCCAGCAGCGGTTTGATCAAGCGATCGCCGGCGCTCAGTTTGCGCAGCGGCTGGCGCCCCACGCGCTCGACGTCGTCGTGCAGATACGGGTTTTCGAAGCGGCCGAGGATTTTGTTGATGTAGGCGGCGTGCTTGTCGGCGTCGAAGCCGTAGCGCTTGATCAGCACCGCGCCGCTCTCTTCCATCGCCCCTTTCACCACGCGGCGGATCGCCGGGTCGAGAATGGCGTCGCGAATGGTTTGCAGCCCGGCCCGTTGGCCGAGGTAGGCGGTGATGGCGTGGCCAGTATTGAGGGTGAACAGTTTGCGCTCGACGAACGCCATCAGGTTGTCGGTCAGCTCCATGCCGGCGATCGCCGGAGGCTGCCCCTTGAACTGGGTCTGATCGACGATCCATTCGCTGAAGGTTTCCACCGTCACTTCCAGCGGATCGCTGCTGTCCGCCGGCGGTACGATGCGGTCCACCGCCGAATCGACAAAGCCGACGTGCTGCTCAACCCATACCTGCTCGTCCTGCGGCAGCGCGGCGAACACATGCTGCTTCAGCTGGCTGGTGCCGCGCACCATATTCTCGCAGGCGATGATGTTCAGCGGCTGCACATTGCCCTGCTGATGACGCAGCACCAACCCTTTAGCGATCGTGCCGGCTATTTTGGCAAGAATTTGCGGGCCAACGGCGGTGGTCACCAGATCCGCCTCGGCGATCAGCGCCACCGCCGCCTCGCTGCCGCTGTTGACGGCGCTGACGTTGTTGACGCTCTCCACGCGTTCTTGCTCGCCCACCACGTGCACCGCGTAGCTTTTACGGCTGTTCAGCAAATCCAGCACCGTTTGATTGACGTCGGCGAAGGTCAGCTCAACCCCTGCGTCCGCCAGCAGCTTGCCGATAAAACCGCGGCCGATGTTCCCTGCGCCAAAATGTAATGCTTTCATAACTCTACCTTCTTAATGTCGAAGGGTGCAGCAAGCTGCACCCTTTAAAATGATTCTGTTATCCGGCTTTTTTGCCGCCGAGCAGGTCCAGCACTTCCTGCACGCTGGTGGTATTCGCCAGCCGCTCAATCACGCTCTCGTCATCCAGCGCGTTGGTCAGGCTGGTGATCACCTGGATATGCTCGTTGTTGCGTGCGGCGATGCCGATCACCAGGCGGGCCACTTCATCCTCTTCCTCGCCGAAGCGCACGCCCTGCGGGTACTGGCAGAACACCACGCCGGTGCGCAACACCCGGTCCTTGGCCTCGATGGTGCCGTGCGGCACGGCGATCGACTCGCCCAAGTAGGTGGAGGTGAGTTTCTCGCGCTCCAGCATCGCCGGCACGTACTCCGCCTCGACGTAGCCGCCTTTCACCAGCTGCTCGCCGGCGAAACGGATCGCCTGCTCTTTGTCGCTGGCCTGCAGGTTGAGGAACACGTTGCTCTCGCTCAGCTTGAACAGGTTCGGCTCACCGGCTTCGAAGCTGTCGTCCAGCGCGCCCAGTACCTTCTGCTGGTTGTCGGTGGTTTTGTTGACCGCCACCAAACGGTCGACCAGATCGCTGTACAGCTTGCTGTCGAGGAAGTTGGTCAGCGAGATGTGCTGGGCCTGCGGCGCGTGGCGCATCGCGCGCTCGGTCAGATCGCGGTGGGTGATCACCAGATCCACGTCGTCCGGCAGGCTGTTGATGGCGCTGTTGGTCACCGAGATGTTCTTCAGCCCGGCGTCGGCCACTTTCTTGCGCAGCACCCCGGCGCCCATGGCGCTGGAGCCCATGCCCGCATCGCAGGCGACGATGATTTTGCGCACGGTGCTCAAATCGCCGTCGACCGATGCCGGCGCCGCTGCGCCGCCTTTGGACTGCGATTTCATCTCCTGCACGCGGCGGGTTGCGGCTTCCAGATCGTCATCCTCTTTCACCTTGGAGGTTTTCAGCAGGAAAGCGGACACCACGAAGGAGACGGCAAAAGCAGCGCACACCGCCGCAATGTTGGCGAAGTAGGCACCTTTCGGCGTCATCGCCAGCACCGCCAGGATCGAACCCGGAGAAGCAGGAGAAACCAGGCCGCCGTTCAGCATCGTCAGGGTGAAAACGCCGGTCATGCCGCCCAGGATCACCGCCAGCAGCAGACGTGGGTTCATCAGCACGTAAGGGAAGTAGATTTCGTGGATGCCGCCCAGGAAGTGAATGATTGCCGCACCGCCGGCGGATTGCTTGGCGCTGCCGCGGCCGAAGAACATGTAGGCCATCAGTACGCCCATGCCCGGGCCTGGGTTGGCTTCGATCAGGAAGAACACCGATTTGCCGGCTTCCGTGGCCTGCTGGATACCCAGCGGCGAGAAGATGCCGTGGTTGATGGCGTTGTTCAGGAACAGGATTTTCGCCGGTTCAACGAAAATGGACGCCAGTGGCAACAGGTTGTTTTTCACCATCACGTGCACGCCCGCCGCCAGCAGCTTGGACAGCACCTCCACCAGCGGCCCGATGCCCAGGAAGGCCAGGATCGCCAGCAACATGCCGATGATGCCGGCGGAGAAGTTGTTCACCAGCATTTCAAAGCCGCTTTTGATCTTGCCGTCCACCCAGCGGTCGAAATGCTTGATAGCCCAGCCGCCCAGCGGGCCGGCGATCATCGAGCCGAGGAACATCGGCATGTCGGCGCCGACGATGACGCCCATGGTGGTGATGGCGCCGACCACGCCGCCGCGATCGCCGCCCACCAGCCGCCCGCCGGTATAACCGATCAGCAATGGCAGCAGGTAGGTGATCATCGGGCCGACCAGCTTGGCTAAGGTTTCATTGGGCAGCCAGCCGGTTGGAATGAATAGCGCGGTGATAATCCCCCAGGCGATAAAGGCGCCGATGTTGGGCATCACCATGTTGCTCAGGAAGCGGCCAAAGTTTTGCACTTTAACCTTGATGTCTGGTGAAAACATAAAACACACCCCTATTGTTACGCGCTGACAATAGAGCGCGTGATTATTGTTGTGACGATCCAGCCGTGTTACCGCTGTATGCGAAACGGACTCTATCACGCTGTTTTTGTCACGCGAACTTCACGGATTTTTTGTGATACAAGTCACATATAACACCCCAGCAAACCACCATTTATAGTGATAAAGATCACATTTATGGCGTGTAAAAAAAGCACAGAGAGAAATAAACCGCCTATAAATCCACAATAAAGTGATGCGTGTCACATTTTTAACTTGGTGGTTTGTTTTTAAATTGTGACAAATATCACAATTTATTTTTAGCTGCAGCGCCCGATCGCGACGCTCTGTTTGATCTTCCCTGTGAGCACTCATCCCACCGGGAACTAGCGAAGTGATGAATGAAAGAAAACTACATTGCCTGATGAATGGATTAATTGAAGTGTAGTACAGAAGCCTGAGCAATAAACCAGCAAGCTATTGGAAACGCTGAGGGGAAATAAAACAGGCCGGCCTTGCCGGCCTGTTTCGTGCATGTATGCGTTATTGCGTCACGCTTTGAATGGTTTTCTGCGCATTCAGCAGGTTTTGTTGTTTGGCCACCAGATTCGACATCATGGTGTTGTACTGCGCCACCTGCTGCGCAGTGCGGAACTGCACGCCGTTGTTATTAAAGCTGACCTGATTGCCCTGGCTCTGCAGGAAATCGCCAACCTGCACCAGATCCTGCACGAAGCTGGCGGTAGTCGGGATCGCCGGCATCAAGGCGTTGGCCGGTGCGGTGACGATCTTGTCATAGGCCTGGTTGTACACCGCCTTCAGATCGTCGGGCTGCTTCAGCGCCGCGCGGGCGGTATCCGCTTGCGATTTGGCCGACTGGATCTGCTGGCCCAGCAGGTTCAACGCCCCGACCGATTGCTGCAGCGCATCGCGTTTGTTCAGGTAATCCTGCGCGGTGCGGATCTGGTTAATCTGATCCAGCGCCGGCGTCAGACTGGCGCCGACCGACTTGGACAACTGCTGAGAAAAACCGACCAAAATCGCGTAATCACCGGCATAATTGCCGAACTTCTGCTTCTGATCTTCGCTCAGCGTGGGGATGTTCGCCCCGCTGCGCATCACGGTATTCTGTAAGTAGTCGATAAATGCTTTGCGCTGTTCCGGCTCTTTATCGCCGCAGGCGGTCAATTGCATGACCACCAACAATGCCAATACCGGTGCCAACCAACGCGCGAAACCTCTGCTCTGGATCCCTACCGCCATGTGACATAACTCCTGTTATAAACCTGCTTTTTCATTGGACTCCGCCCCTTTTTCCGCACTCCGTGCGCCTATAAGAATAGATCAACTGGCGGCGTTCCGATACGCGATTCCGCTTGCGATGAGCATTGCCCCGGCCGGATGCGGTTGAAAATCGTGCGCAAAACGCACTGAGGTTCATTGCCGTCGGCGACCGGACGCTTCAATTTCCCCAAGTCGCCCCCCAAGTCGCCCCCCAAGTCGCCCCCCAAGTCGCCCCCCAAGTCGCCAGGCGACCTTGCCTTCGCGCCCAGGAAACGGAAATAAAAAAAGGCGCCCGCAGGCGCCTTTTCACAGCAGAGAATCGCTTACTGCAGCACGGAGATGTCCGCCACCTGCAGGAACAGTTCACGCAGCTTGCTCAGCAGCGTCAGGCGGTTCACGCGCACTTCCGCATCGTCCGCCATCACCATCACGTTATCGAAGAACGCATCCACCGGCTCGCGCAGCGCAGCCAGCTCCACCAGCGCTTCCTGGTAGTTGCCCGCCGCGAAGTATGGCTGCAGCTTGTCGCGCAGCACCACCAGATGAGTCGCCAGCTGGATCTCCGCCGCGTCCTTCAGCACCGAGGCACGCACGCTGTCGTTCAGCGTTTCGGTAGACTTGGCCAAGATGTTGGAGACGCGTTTGTTGGCCGCTGCCAGCGCCGCCGCCGCTTCCAGCGTACGGAAGTGAGACACCGCCTTGACGCGCGCGTCGAAGTCGGCCGGCTTGGTCGGACGGCGCGCCAGCACCGCCTGAATGGTATCGACCGCGTGCCCTTCTTCCTGATACCAGGCGCGGAAGCGGCCCAGCATGAATTCCACCACCTCGTCGACCACCTTGGCGTTGGTCAGCTTGCTGCCGTACAGGCGCACGGCCTCTTCGGTCAGGGTCTGCAGATCCAGCGGCAGGTTTTTCTCGACGATGATGCGCAATACGCCCAGCGCGGCGCGGCGCAGCGCGAACGGGTCTTTATCGCCTTTCGGATGCTGCCCGATGCCGAAGATGCCGGCCAGGGTGTCCATCTTGTCGGCAATCGCCAGGGAGCAGGCCACCAGCGACTGCGGCAGCGCATCGCCGGCATAGCGTGGCTGATACTGTTCGTTCAGCGCAACGGCGACGTCTTCCGCCTCACCGTCGTGGCGTGCGTAGTGCATGCCCATCACGCCCTGGGTGTCGGTGAATTCGAACACCATGTTGGTCATCAGGTCGCACTTCGACAGCAGGCCCGCGCGGGTAGCGTGGTTGACGTCGGCGCCGATCTGGCCGGCAACCCAGCCCGCCAGCGCCTGAATGCGGTCGGTTTTGTCGCGCAGGGTACCCAGTTGCTGTTGGAACAGCACGGTTTCCAGGCGCGGCAGGTTGTCTTCCAGACGTTTTTTGCGGTCAGTGTTGAAGAAGAACTCGGCGTCGGCCAGGCGTGGACGCACCACCTTCTCGTTACCGGAGATGATCTGCTGCGGGTCTTTCGACTCAATGTTAGCCACGAAGATAAAGTTCGGCAGCAGTTTGCCCGCGGCGTCGTACACCGGGAAATACTTCTGATCGCCCTTCATGGTGTAGACCAGCGCTTCCGCCGGCACCGCCAGGAATTTCTCTTCGAATTTGGCGGTCAGTACCACCGGCCATTCCACCAGCGAGGCCACTTCTTCCAGCAGGCTGTCGCTCAGATCGGCTTTGCCGCCAATCTTCTGCGCCGCCAGCTCGGCATCGCGCTTGATGAGGGCTTTACGCGCTTCATAGTCGGCGACCACTTTGCCGCGCTCCAGCAGGATCTGCGGATATTGGTCGGCGTTGTCGAGGGTGAACTCGGCTTCGCCCATGAAGCGGTGGCCGCGCACGGTGCGTGCAGACGCGATGCCCAGCACGGTGCCCGGGATCAGATCGGCGCCCAGCAGCATCGTGACGGTGTGTACCGGACGCACGAACTGCACGTCGGAGTCGCCCCAACGCATCAGTTTCGGAATCGGCAGCTTAGCCAGCGCGGTGCTGACCATGCCGGCCAGCAGTTGCTGTGCCGACTGGCCTTTGACGTGGGCGCGATACATCAACCATTCGCCCTTGTCGGTCACCAGGCGTTCTGCCTGATCGACGGTGATGCCACAGCCGCGCGCCCAGCCTTCGGCCGCTTTGCTCGGTTTGCCTTCGGCGTCGAACGCCTGGGCGATCGCCGGGCCGCGTTTTTCAATTTCGCGATCGGCCTGTGCCGCGCTCAGGTTGGCCACTTTCAGCGCCAGGCGGCGCGGTGCGGCGAACCAGCTCACGTCACCGTGTTCCAGGCCGGCGTTGTCCAGCTCGGCGGTGAAGTTGGCGGCGAAAGATTCCGCCAGGGAACGAAGAGCCTTCGGCGGCAGCTCTTCCGTGCCGATTTCCACCAGGAAAGTCTGTTGAGTCATGGCTGCCTCTTAGTTCTCGTTCTTCTTGTTGCACATCGGGAAGCCCAGCGCTTCGCGGGAAGCGTAGTAGGCTTCGGCAACGGCTTTGGTCAGCGTGCGGATGCGCAGAATGTAACGTTGGCGCTCGGTCACCGAAATCGCCTTGCGCGCGTCCAGCAGGTTGAAGGTATGGCCCGCCTTCAGGATGCGTTCGTAGGCCGGCAGCGGCAGCGGTTTTTCCAGCGCCAGCAGCGATTGGGCTTCTTTCTCGTACTGCTCGAAGCAGGAGAACAGGAAGTCGACGTCGGCGTATTCGAAGTTGTAGGTGGACTGCTCCACTTCGTTCTGGTGGAACACGTCGCCGTAGGTGGTAACGCCCAGCGGGCCGTTGCTCCACACCAGATCGTACACGCTGTCCACGCCCTGGATGTACATCGCCAGACGCTCCAGACCGTAGGTGATCTCGCCGGTCACCGGCTTGCACTCCAGGCCGCCGACCTGCTGGAAGTAGGTGAACTGCGTCACTTCCATGCCGTTCAGCCACACTTCCCAACCCAGGCCCCAGGCGCCGAGCGTCGGGTTTTCCCAGTTGTCTTCCACGAACCGAATGTCGTGGATGGTCGGATCCAGACCCAGCTCTTTCAGCGAGCCCAGGTAGAGTTCCTGAATGTTGTCCGGCGACGGCTTAATCACCACCTGGAACTGGTAGTAGTGCTGGAGACGATTCGGGTTTTCGCCGTAGCGGCCGTCGGTCGGGCGGCGGGATGGCTGCACATAGGCGGCGGCCATCGGCTCCGGCCCCAGTGCGCGCAAGCACGTCATCGGGTGTGAGGTTCCCGCGCCGACTTCCATGTCCAATGGTTGAACGATGGTGCAGCCCTGGCGCGCCCAATAATCCTGCAGTGTCAGGATCAGGCCCTGGAAGGTCTTGGTATCAAACTTTTGCATGTTGAATTCGCACGCGATACAAGTGGATTTAGATGGAATGCGCCAGTATACCCTTTGACCGTAAGATATACAGCCAGAATCCGGCAACAAGTGCGAATCGGGGCGAGAAACGCTGGATTTTCACACGTCGGCCACAGTGGGAAGGGATGACGTTCCGGCCGGCTCCCGCTGTCCGCGAGCCGGCCGGAAAGGCGTGAACCACCAAAATCATTAGATTTATTTAACAAAAAGCCACATTCTCCGCCGCTTAAATAGTCAATTAACTGAACGCTATTTCCCCTCCACCCACCCCAATTTATGCTGATTTAAGTACGAACATCCTTATATTTCTCACAAGATAAAGTTACGAGAATGTTACTCTTGTTAATTTTATCAACTAAAAAACTCCCCTCACCGAGAGATAATGTGATCAAGCGCCAGATTATTTCTTATTAACGTGAAAAATAAGGCGATACCGCGCGGCGGGACAACACACCGGGTGTGGCGAGAAGGTCAGGGATGAAATACGGCACAAGCGGGTCACAGAAACAAATTGACAGTTAATCTTTGGTTATACAATAATAAATAAAATTTTCCCTGGTGTTGGCCAAGTGGCTACCTGATCCTTTCATAGGATCAGTTTTTTTTTGTATTTCCGCCAACGTCATTGCGGCCCGCATAATTCACGCCAGGCCGCTCCCCGCTTAAATTCCTTATCAGACCTTATGGCTTCTCCTGCGCCGTTGGCCAATTCAAAAACGCGCGCTGACGCCGACGTTATACATAAACTGCTCGCCGCTGCTCAGCCCGCCGGTTTGCGACACGGTGGCGAAGGCCGATACCCTGTCCGTCAACGGCATGTTGGCCCCCAGCGTGACATCCACCCAGTTTTTGTCCTGGCCCGCACTGTCGCGGGTGAACGAGGTTTGCGTCGATTTCAGGCCACCGCCGGCGCGGTAGACGTCGTCGCCGAACTGATGCTGATAACTCACTTCCGCATAAGGGTTAAACACGCCGAATTGCGTATCCAGCCGCCATCCCAACGCGCCGATCTGCGAGTGGTAAGTTTGATCGTTGAAGCGCATGGCGGTGCTGTCATCGCCATCTTCACCGTAGCCGGAAACGCGGCTGTAATCCCAGGCGAACTGCGCGACCGGCCCGGTGGTCAGGTAAGAAGTAATCGGGAAGTCATAGCCGGCGGTCACGCGCGCGCCCCACTGCTTGCCGGTGGTCGAACCGGTTTCGGTGCGCGTCAGCGGCCCCAGCCGCATGCTGCGGCGGATATCGTCATAATCCATCGTCGCATAGTGCAGATCGGCGTTGACCCAACCATGCTCGAATAGCGCCAGCGAGCTGAAGGCCGACAGCAGCAGCCCGCGCGCCTTGTAATCAAAGCGGCTGGAGGGATGCTGATCGTCGTTGGAACCGGCGATCAATGCGCCGATCAACCAACCGTCGGTCAGTTGATAGTCCACGCCGACGGTCAGGTTGTGGGTCGTGGCGTTGCCGTCCCCCGCCGCCCGGTTATCGGCATAGTCGTAGTGCTGGCCGGCGTAGCCGCCGAACACGCCCAGCGAGCCCTGCGGATTATCGCCGTTGCGCAGCTGCTGGAAACGGCTGTCGAGCGTGGCGCGGCTGTCGCGCGCCATCGCCGCAGTCGCCTGATTCAGCGCCACCACCTGCGCCGGGCCATCCAACACCGCCTGGATATAATCCGCAATCAGCAGGTGCGCCTGCGGGCTGGGGTGGAAATGGTCGGAGAACAGATAAGACTGGCTGGCGTCGAAGCCGGGCATATCGGAACGGCAAACCGCGGAGGAAACACCCGGCGGGCAAGCCATACCGGCGGTGTTGGCAAAGCCGAACTGCGCCGGATTGGCGATCGCTTCGGCGAACAGCTTGTTGACGTCTACCCGCACGATATTGCCACCGCCCTGCGCCAGCAAACGGTCTTCACTTTGATTATAGAAATCGGTCAGTTGAGCGGCCTGTGCGCTCAGGCTGTCATACGCCGCGATAAGCTGAGTGGCGATCGCCTGCTGCACCTGAGGAATGGCGCTGCCCTGCTTCGCCGCGGCGGCCAACGCCGCGTGGATCGCCTGCGTGCGTGAGGCGTTGTCCGGCGTCGCCACCGAATTAAGCGTGGCATAGGCCGCCTGGATCGCCGCTCCCTGTACCGGTGACAACGCCTGTTGAATGATCAATTCCATCAGCTGCGGCGTGGAGCCAATGTTCGGCACCGTCGGCACAATCACCGTGCCGGCGCCGGCGTTCAGCAACGAATGTACCTGCGCAGCGGCCGCCGCAGCGCTGTTATAAGCCACGCCGGGCGCGGTAGCGGCATTCAGCGCCGCCGCCGCCAGATCGTTGCCGCCGATCCAATGAATATACAGCCCGTCGCCGTCAGCCTGGCCGTTGACCCGGTTCAGATAGCGCTGCACCTGATCCTGGGTGTTGTCGGCCGGGTTCAGACCCGGCACCGCCACGGCACCGCCGGCGGCGTAGTTTTCACCGCCGTTGTCCGAAGCCACCAGCGCCGCCCCGATGCGTTGCGCCAACGCTTCGTCGTACAGCAAGTGCTGGTTGCCGTCATAGGTGAAACGGCCGTTGTTGCCGGTATCGCTCAGGCTGTCGCCAAAGACGTAGAGTTGATCATACGCCTGAGCCGGAAGGGTCACACTGCAAAATAGCGCCACTGCAAGCGCCGCCGGGCGGGGCATGCACGTTATTTTTAGAGGCATGAATCGACTCCTGAGAGCCTACAAATAAGGCAATGTCGTTTTTATCGTTGACCGGTTTTCCACCGGCCATGTAGTAACTATTGTCGGCTTTTGCGTCACGTCAAGCGGGCTGATGACAAAACAATCAGAGGCTTGCCAAGTTCGACGCTTCGAGCGATGATTACTGTTCATAAATACAGCATAAGGACAGTCAGGATGGCAGACGAACGTTGCGGTTGGGTGACGGCCGATCCGTTGTATCTCGAGTATCACGACAAGGAATGGGGCGCGCCCACCACCGACGCGCGCGAGCTGTTTGAAATGCTGTGTCTGGAGGGGCAACAGGCCGGCCTTTCCTGGATCACCGTCCTGAAAAAGCGCGAAAATTACCGTCGCGCTTTCCACGGTTTCGATCCGCAGCGGGTCGCCGCCATGACCGAGCAGGACGTGGAAAGTCTGCTGCAGGACAGCGGCATCATCCGCCATCGCGGCAAGATAGAAGCCATCATCACCAACGCCAAAGCCTATCTGGCGATGGAGGCGGCCGGCGAGGATTTCGTCGCCTTCATTTGGGACTTCGTCGGCGGCCGGCCGCAGCTCAACCGCTGGCAGGCACTGAACCAGGTGCCGGCCAAAACCGAACAGTCCGACGCCATGTCCAAGGCGCTGAAAAAGCGCGGCTTCAAGTTTATCGGCTCCACCATTTGTTACGCCTTCATGCAGGCCAGCGGGCTGGTGAACGATCATCTCACGGGGTGCATGTGCTACCCAAAGCCACGGTGATCCGCCCCTGTGGCCCGGAGGATATCGAACGGCTGATGGCACTGTGGCTGCCTAGCACCATCGCCGCCCATCCGTTCGTGGCGGAAAAATACTGGCGTGAGAGCGCCGCGCTGGTGCGGGAAAACTACCTGCCGCGCGCGCAAAGCTGGGCCTGCTGGCATGACGACGAGATCGTCGGCTTTATCAGCGTGCTGGACGAGCAGTTCATCGGCGCGCTGTTTGTCGATCGGGCGTTTCATGGCCGCGGCGTCGCCCAGGCCTTGATGATGCACGTGCAGCAGCGCTACCGCCGGCTCAGCCTGGAGGTGTACCAGCAGAACCTGCGCGCCTGCGCGTTCTACCACAAGCACGGCTTTCAGATAACGCAGCGCCTGTTCAATGATGAAACCCAGGCCTATACGCTGATCATGAACTGGCCGGCAGTCGAAAATTCACCCCATGACGCTTAAAAAAGGCGCATCCGCACCCCGGATGCGCACAATTCGGAATCCGCTGCATAGCGCAGCCCGGCGTTTTGCCGCATAACTCCCCCAGTTTTACCGCGCTCATCATTTGTCACGCTTTTCTCCGGAACTGCCGGCGAAACCACGCGTCATAGGTAGCGCGGCGATGCAGGCCCCCTGCGTCACCCACTTTTTTGCGTCCCCGTTTTGGGCCGGCGCGTACAGATTCTGATGCCATTAAGGACAAGAACATGAAAAAACGCATTGCAATTATTGCCGGTGCAGTGAGCCTTTCGCTCGCGCTGTCGGCCTGTACCACCAACCCTTACACCGGTGAATCCGAAGCCGGCAAATCCGGCATCGGCGCGGGCCTCGGCGCCGCACTGGGCGCCGGCGTCGGCGTGCTGTCCTCTTCCAAGAAAGATCGCGGCAAAGGTGCGCTGATCGGCGCAGCGGCCGGTGCAGCCCTCGGCGGCGGCGTAGGCTATTACATGGATGTGCAGGAAGCCAAACTGCGCGACAAGATGAAAGGCACCGGCGTCAGCGTCACCCGTCAGGGCGACAACATCGTGCTGAACATGCCGAACAACGTGACCTTCGACAGCAGCAGCGCCACGCTGAAACCGGCGGGCGCCAACACCCTGACCGGCGTCGCCATGGTACTGAAAGAGTATCCGAAAACCGCGGTTAACGTTGTCGGCTACACCGACAGCACCGGCTCCCGCTCGCTCAACATGAACCTGTCGCAGCAGCGCGCCGACGGCGTCGCCAGTGCGCTGATCACGCAGGGCGTGGTGGCAAACCGTATCCGCACCACCGGTGCCGGCCCGGACAATCCTATCGCCTCCAACAGCACCGCGGAAGGCAAGGCGCAAAACCGCCGCGTCGAGATCACACTCAGCCCGCTGCAGTAATCCCGTGCGGGGCGCAACCGGCGCCCCGCCGCCTCCCTGCGATTTTCTCCTTACCCTTCAACACTCCCGCCCGCACATCGGGTATGGTAGTCTCCTTGGCAATTAACCGCAGGAGGGATCGGCTGTGAGCACTGTCAAGGCAACGCGCGCCTCGGGACGCGCCACCATCAGCGATGTGGCCAGCATCGCCAAAACCGGCAAGACCAGCGTGTCGCGCTATCTGAATGGTGAACAGCACCTGCTTTCCGACGATCTCAAACGGCGCATCGAACAGGCGATCCAGCAGCTCGACTACCGGCCAAGCCAGATGGCGCGCAGCCTGAAGGGCGGCCAGACGCGCCTGATCGGCCTGATCCTCGCCGATATCACCAACCCCTATTCGGTGGACGTGATGCGCGGCATCGAGGCCGCCTGCCGTCAACACGGCTTTACCCTGCTGGTGTGTAACACCAACAACGAAGTCAATCAGGAGCAGCACTACCTGCAGCTGCTCAGCAGTTACCGGGTAGAAGGCATCGTGGTCAACGCGGTCGGCATGCGCGAGGAAGCGTTATCCACACTGCAACAGTCGATGCTGCCGATGGTGCTGATCGACCGCAAAATCCCCGACTTCGCCTGCGACGTGGTGGGCCTGGACAACCGCGAGGCCGCCACCGTCGCCACCGAACACCTGCTGCAACAAGGTTTCGAAGCGATCCTGTTCCTCAGCGAGCCGCTCGGTACGGTAAACACCCGTCTCGAACGCCTGCACGCTTTCAAACATACCATGGCGCAGCACCCCACGCTGTTGGCGGAGCAGGCCGAAACGCCGCTCAACGATCGGCAGAAGCTGGAGCAGGTGCTGAGCGATTTCAGCGGCCGCCATCGCGGCATGCGCAAGGCGGTGATCTCCGCTAACGGCGCCCTGACGCTGCAGGTGGCGCGCGCCATGCGTCGGCTGGGCATCCAGTGGGGCAACGACATCGGCCTGCTGGGCTTCGACGAACTGGAGTGGGCGGAGCTGGCGGGCGTCGGCATCACCACGCTGAAACAGCCCACCTACCAAATGGGGCACGCGGCGCTGGAGCGGCTGGTGCAGCGCATTCAGGGCCTGGCTGCTCCCAGCGGCGAGCAGATGTTCTCCGGCGAGCTGATCGTCCGCGGCTCCACCACCCGCTAACCCGCCTTCTCCGGGGCCGTTGCCCGCCCCGCCCTCATCGGCTGTTTTTTGCTCAGCTTCGTGATTGCGATCATATTTTTACACTCTGTCGCTTTTCGCTGGAACCGGTTCCATTTAACGTACCGGTAACAGCAGCGGCGGCGACAATGCCGCCTCAGGAGTAAAAATGAAAACAGAAATCATCGTGGTCACCGGTGCCTACGGCACCGATACCGTCAAACAACACGGCGGCCAGCACGCGCTGTTACCCATCATCGCCGGCGCAGGCGCCGACGGGGTAGAGATCCGCCGCGAACTGTTCGCCGCCGGCGAATTGGACAGCCTGCCGGCCCTGGCGCAAGAGATCGAACGCCAACAGCTGTTCGCCGTCTACTCGGCTCCCGAGGCGCTGTTCACCCCGCAACATACGCTGAACCCCAATCTGCCTGCGCTGCTGGCGGAAGCGCAGGCGCTGAACGCGCGCCAGCTGAAGCTTTCCCTCGGCCATTTCCGCCCTGGCTTCGATTTTACCGAGCTGAAAGTGGCGCTGGAGCAGCACCCGGTCAAACTGGTAGTCGAAAACGATCAGACGCCGGACTGCGGCATTTTGTCGATGCTGAACGCCTTTTTCCACGCGGCGGAAGATAGCCATCTGCCGGTCAGCATGACCTTCGATATGGCCAACTGGCTCTGGGTGGGGCAAGACGCCTTCGCCGCCGCCGAACGCCTGGCCCGCCACGTCAGTTACGTGCACGTCAAAGCCGCCACCCAAGGCCCGCGCGGCTGGCGCGCCATCGCGCTGGACGAAACCGACGGCAGCTGGCGCAATCTGCTGGCCCGCCTGCCGCACGACGCACCGCGCGGCATCGAATTCCCGTTGCAGGGCGATGATCTGGAAGCCGTCACCCGCCATTACGTCAATATTTTGCGTGCGGAGTAACCCCATGATGACAACGTTAACGGCAACGACGGCGCAGCAAGCGCCACTGGATGTGGTCACGCTGGGCGAAGCCATGGCGATGTTCGTGGCGGCGCAAACCGGCGACTTGGCGGAGGTGGAAACCTTCACCAAACGCATCGCCGGCGCCGAACTGAACGTGGCGATCGGCCTGGCGCGCCTGGGCATGAATGTCGGCTGGGTCAGCCGCGTCGGCAACGATTCGTTCGGCCGCTTCACCCTGCAGCAGCTGAAAAAAGAAGGCATCAACTACCGGCAGGTGACGGTCGACGGCCAATATCCCACCGGTTTTCAGGTGAAATCCAAAACCACCGATGGTACCGATCCCAGCGTGGAATACTTCCGCAAAGGCTCGGCGGCCAGCCACCTGTCGGTCGCCGATTTCAACCGTGAATATTTTGGTTCCGCACGCCACCTGCACCTGAGCGGCGTGGCGGCGGCGCTGTCCAGCCAATCGCTGGCGCTGTGCCACCATGCGGCGCGCGAGATGCGCGCCATGGGCAAAACCATTTCGTTCGACCCCAACCTGCGCCCGGTGCTGTGGCCCAGCCGCGAGGTGATGATCGAGCAGCTGAACCAGCTGGCGTTCGCCGCCGACTGGGTGCTGCCGGGGCTGAAAGAGGGGCAGATCCTCACCGGCCAATCGACGCCGGAAGGCATCGCCGATTTCTATCTTGAGCGCGGCGTGCAGGCGGTGATCATCAAAACCGGCCCGGACGGCGCCTGGTTTAAAACCGCCGCCGGCGACAAAGCAGCAGTGGCCGCAGTCAAGGTCGACAACGTGGTGGATACCGTCGGCGCCGGTGACGGCTTTGCCGTCGGCACCCTCAGCGCCCTGCTGGAAGGCAAAACGCTGATACAGGCGGTGCAGCGCGGCAACAAAATCGGCTCGCTGGCGATCCAGGCCATCGGCGACAGCGAAGGCCTGCCAACCCGTGCGGCGCTGGCCGAATAACAATAAAAAAAACGACTTCTCCGCATGACGTCAGCCTCTGGCCCTACAACCGGGACACGCGTCGGGAGAGCATCTGCCCCTTTGTCTTGCATGCCCTGCGTGCCGGGCGAAGGGGATGCAACACCACTGAAGGATACTGAACATGAACAAAGCGACTGTCGCGGCCAAACGCTGGTGGTACATCATGCCCATCGTGTTTATCACCTACAGCCTGGCCTATCTCGATCGCGCCAACTTCAGCTTCGCCTCTGCCGCCGGCATCAATGAAGATCTCGGCATCACCAAAGGCATGGCCTCGCTGCTGGGGGCGCTGTTTTTCCTCGGTTATTTCTTCTTCCAAATTCCCGGCGCCATCTACGCTGAACGCCGCAGCGTCAAAAAACTGATCTTCTGGTGTCTGATCCTGTGGGGCGGCTGCGCCTCGCTGACCGGCGTGGTCAGCAATATCCCGATGCTGGCCGCCATCCGCTTTATCCTCGGCGTGGTGGAAGCGGCGGTGATGCCGGCGATGCTGATCTACATCAGTAACTGGTTCACCAAATCGGAGCGCTCACGCGCCAATACCTTCCTGATCCTCGGCAATCCGGTGACGGTGCTGTGGATGTCGGTGGTGTCCGGCTACCTGATCCACGCCTTCGGCTGGCGTGAGATGTTCATCATCGAGGGTATTCCGGCGGTTATCTGGGCGTTCTGCTGGTGGGTGCTGGCGAAAGACAAACCGGCGCAGGCCGGCTGGCTGAGCGCCGATGAGAAGCAGGCGCTGCAACAGCAACTGGACGAAGAGCAGAAAGGCATCAAGGCCGTGCGCAACTACGGCGAAGCCTTCCGTTCGCGTAACGTGATCCTGCTGTGCGTGCAGTACTTCGCCTGGAGCATCGGCGTGTACGGCTTCGTGCTGTGGCTGCCTTCCATCCTGCGCAGTGGCATGCAGATGGGCATGGTGGAAGCCGGCTGGCTGTCGGCGGTGCCTTATCTGGCGGCGACCATCGCCATGATCGTCGTCTCTTGGGCATCGGACAAAATGCAAAACCGCAAGCTGTTCGTCTGGCCGCTGCTGCTGATCGGCGCGCTGGCGTTCTTCGGCTCTTACGCCGTGGGCACCAACCATTTCTGGATCTCCTACGGCCTGCTGGTGGTCGCCGGCGCTGCGATGTACGCCCCTTACGGGCCGTTCTTCGCCATCATTCCGGAAATGCTGCCGAAAAACGTCGCCGGGGGCGCTATGGCGCTGATCAACAGCATGGGCGCGCTGGGTTCGTTCTTCGGTTCGTGGTTCGTCGGTTATCTGAATGGCGCCACCGGCAGCCCGGCGGCCTCTTACATGTTTATGGCCATCGCACTGGTGGTGGCGGTGGTGCTGACGCTGATCGTCAAACCCGCCCGCAACGAGATCCAGCCGCAATTGGCTTGATCCGGTTATACTTTTTATCTGTTAACCCAACCAGGGGGCGTCATGCCCCCTTTGGCCCAGCTGGAGTTCGTGATGAAGCCTTCTATCGTATTGTACAAAAGCCTGCCCGCCGATCTGCGTGAACGTCTGGAACAGCACTTCACCGTGCACGCCTTCAACGGCCTGCAGCCGGAGAACCGCGACGAACTGCGCCAGGCGCTGCAGCAGGCCGAAGGGATCATCGGTTCCGGCGGTAAAATTGACGAAGCCTTCCTGCAGCAGGCGCCCAAACTGCGCGCGGCCTCGACCGTTTCCGTCGGCTACGACAACTTCGACGTCGAGGCGCTCAACGCCCATAACGTGCTGCTGATGCACACCCCGACAGTGCTGACCGAAACCGTCGCCGACACCATTATGAGCCTGGTGCTGGCGACCGCGCGCCGGGTGGTGGAAGTGGCGGAGCGGGTCAAAGCCGGCGAATGGCGCGGCAGCATCGGGCCAGACTGGTTCGGCGTCGACGTGCACCATAAAACCATCGGCATTCTCGGCATGGGGCGCATCGGCCTGGCGCTGGCGCAGCGCGCCCATTTCGGCTTCGGCATGCCGGTGCTGTACAACGCCCGTCGCACACATGAAGAGGCGGAGCAGCGCTTCAACGCGCGCCGCTGCGATCTGGATACCTTGCTGGCCGAGTCGGATTTCGTTTGCATCACGCTGCCGCTGACCGAGCAAACCTTCCACATGATCGGCCGCGATCAGCTGGCGAAAATGAAGAAAAGCGGCATTCTGATCAACGCCGGCCGCGGGCCGGTGGTGGATGAACAGGCGTTGATTGAAGCGCTGCAAAACGGCGTGATCCACGCCGCCGGGTTGGACGTGTTCGAGAAAGAACCGCTGCCGGCCAACTCGCCGCTGCTCAGCATGCCGAACGTAGTGGCGTTGCCGCACATCGGCTCCGCCACCCATGAAACGCGCTACGGCATGGCCGCCTGCGCGGTGGATAACCTGATCGCGGCGTTGACCGGTACGGTGAAAGAAAACTGCGTCAACCCGCAGCTGTTGCGGAAATAACTCAGCGCGACCGGTGATCCGCGGATAACCGGCCGTGTTGCTCTTCCTGCTGCGGCGCGAACAGCGCCTGCAGCTGATGTTCTTCGGCGAAGTGCTGCAATTCGGCATCCTGAATTGCCTGAACGATCTCTTCTCGCCAGTTTTTGTCCGTCATCGCTAACCTCCTGTGATGTTCACCGTTTAATCTGCCGCAGCACGCGCGCAAAGCCAAGCCGAATCAATCCGAAAACGCTCCGCCCTTCCTCTCCTCCCCGAAAAACCCCCGCAGGGAGGAGGCCATTTTTCCACCGTTTGCCACACTGGGCGCTACCCTGCGAAAAAACCCTTCCTGCCGCGCGCGTGAGGAGAGCCATGAAACTGTTACCCCTGCCCTTGTTGATGCTGCTGTCGCCGGCGGCGCTGGCCGCCTGGACGCTGCCGGGTTTCCCGGCCTTCGACGAAACTGCCGCCGGGCTGTTCGCCAGCCAGGCCGCGCTGCCCAAAGGCCAACTGCCGCTGCGGCTGTATCAGGATAACCATTGCTGGCAGCCGGCCGAGGCGGTGAAGCTTAACCAGACGCTGTCGTTGCAGCCCTGCGGCGCCCATCCGCCGGTCAGCTGGCGGCAGTTCCGCGCCGGCGACTATCAGGTGCGCGTCGATACCCGCAGCGGCACGCCCACGCTGCAGCTCAGCCTGAGCAGCGCGCCGGAAAGCGCCGCCGTTACCGTCCGCAGCTGCCCGCGCTGGGACGGCAAGCCGGTCACGGTCGACGTCGCCTCCACCTTCGCCGAAGGCGAAACGCTGCGTGACTTCTATTCCGGCCAAACGGCGCAGGTGAGCCAGGGGAAAATCACGCTGCAGCCCGCCGCTGCCAGCGGTGGCCTGTTGTTGCTGGAGTCTGCCGCCACGGCGAAACCGGCGGCGTTCAGCTGGCATAACGCCACGGTCTACTTCGTGCTGACCGATCGCTTTGAGAACGGCAATCCGGCCAATGACCACAGCTACGGGCGCCACAGCGACGGCCTGCAAGAAATAGGCACCTTTCACGGCGGCGATCTGGCAGGCCTGACGCAAAAACTGGATTATCTGCAGCAGCTGGGCGTCAACGCCTTGTGGATCAGCTCGCCGCTGGAGCAGATCCACGGCTGGGTTGGCGGCGGCACCAACGGTGATTTCCCGCATTACGCCTATCACGGCTATTACACGCTGGACTGGACTCGCCTCGATGCCAACATGGGCACCGAACAGGAGCTGCGCACGCTGGTCGAGCAAGCGCATCGGCGCGGCATTCGCATTCTGTTCGACGTGGTGGTGAACCATGTCGGTTACGCCACGCTGGCGGATATGCAGACGTTCCACTTCGGCTCACTGTATCTGCAGGGCGCGGAAGTGGAGAAAACCCTGGGGAAAAACTGGAGCGACTGGCGCCCCGGGCCGGGGCAAAACTGGCACAGCTTCAACGACTACATCAACTTCAGCGACAAAGCGGGCTGGCGCCAATGGTGGGGGAAAAACTGGATCCGCACCGACATCGGCGATTATGACTCACCGGGCTATGACGACCTGACGATGTCACTGGCCTTCCTGCCGGACATCAAAACCGAAGCGCCAGGCGCCAGCGGCCTGCCGCTGTTCTACCGCCATAAACCCGACACCGCCGCTCGCGACATGCCCGGTGCCACCACCCGCGATTACCTGACCGTCTGGCTCAGCCAGTGGGTGCGCGATTACGGCATCGACGGTTTTCGCGTCGACACCGCCAAGCACGTGGAAAAACCGACGCTGGCGCTGTTGAAGCAGCGCGCCACGGCGGCATTGGCGGCGTGGAAAGCGGAGCATCCGCAGCAGGCGCTGGATGACGCGCCGTTTTGGATGACCGGCGAGGCCTGGGGCCACGGGGTGATGAAAAGCGACTATTACCAAAACGGCTTCGACGCGATGATCAACTTCGATTTCCAGGACCAGGCGTCACAGGCGCTGGGCTGCTTCGCCGACATCGATGCCACTTACCGGCAGATGGCCGAGCGGCTGCAGGATTTCAACGTGCTGAGCTATCTTTCTTCGCACGACACCCGACTGTTCTTCGCCAGCGACGCCAAAGGCTCGCTGCCGCGCCAACAGCGGGCGGCGAGCCTGCTGTTGCTGGCGCCGGGCGCAGTGCAGATTTACTACGGCGATGAAAGCGGCCGCCCGCTCGGCCCAACCGGTTCCGATCCGCTGCAGGGCACCCGCTCCGACATGAACTGGTCTGAGCTGCAAGGGGAAAAAGCCCCGCTGCTGGCCCACTGGCAGCGGTTGGGGCAGTTCCGCGCTCGCCACCCGGCGATCGGCGGCGGCGTGCAAACCCCGCAGCCGCACGCCGCCTACTATGCCTTCAGCCGCCGGCTCGGCAACGATAAAGTGATGGTGGTATGGGCCGGCGAACGGTCACAATAATCCAGCGTAATATGCTACCAATCGGCCAATGGGCGAAACTTGTGCCCATTGGCCGATTTGTCGGCCGCGTTGCAGCGGGATTTGTCTGGCGGTATGGTGGGTGATTACCTGCTAAGAAACAGTACTGCTGCACCTATGACTTTCTCACTTTTCGGCGAAAAATTTACCCGTTATGCGGGCATTACCCGTTTGATGGACGACCTGAACGAAGGCCTGCGCACCCCCGGTGCCATCATGCTCGGCGGCGGCAACCCGGCGCAGATCCCAGAGATGGAAGCCTACTTCAAACAGCTGTGCCAGGAGATGCTCGACCAGGGCAAACTGACCGAAGCGCTGTGCAACTACGACGGCCCGCAAGGCAAAGATGCGCTGCTGAAAGCGCTGGCCAATCTGCTGCGCGACGAGCTCGGCTGGGAGATTTCGCCACAGAATATTGCACTGACTAACGGCAGCCAAAGCGCGTTTTTCTACTTGTTCAACCTGTTCGCCGGCCGCTACGCCGACGGTTCGCGCCGCCGCGTGCTGTTCCCATTGGCGCCGGAATATATCGGCTATGCCGACGCCGGGCTGGACGAAGGGCTGTTCGTCTCCGCCAAACCGAACATCGAGCTGCTGCCGGACGGCCAGTTCAAATATCACGTTGATTTCGAACACCTCACCATCGGCGACGACATCGGCATGATCTGCGTTTCACGGCCGACCAACCCGACCGGCAACGTGATCACCGACGAAGAGCTGATGAAGCTCGACCTGCTGGCGCAGCAGCGCGATATTCCGCTGGTGATCGACAACGCCTACGGCGTGCCTTTCCCCGGCATCATCTTCAGCGACGCTACGCCGTTGTGGAACCCGAACACCATCCTGTGCATGAGCCTGTCCAAGCTCGGCCTGCCGGGTTCGCGCTGCGGCATCGTGATCGCCGACGAAAAGGTGATCACCGCGCTGACCAACATGAACGGCATCATCAGCCTGTCGCCGGGCAGCATGGGGCCGGCGATGGCGACGGAAATGATCGCGCGCGGCGATCTGCTGCGCCTGTCGAACGAGGTAATTCGCCCGTTCTACAAACAGCGCGTCGAGCACACCATCGCGATTATCCGCCGCTACCTGTCGCCGGAGCGCTGCCTGATTCATAAACCGGAAGGGGCTATCTTCCTCTGGCTATGGTTCAAGGATCTGCCGATCACCACCGAAGTGCTGTATCAGCGTCTGAAAAAGCGCGGCGTGCTGATGGTGCCGGGCCACTACTTCTTCCCGGGGCTAGAGCACGACTGGCCGCACACCCACCAGTGCATGCGCATGAACTACGTGCCCGACCCGGAGAAAATCGAGCGCGGCGTGGCGATCCTGGCGGAAGAGATCGAACGCGCACATCAGGAAGCGAACTAAGCGCAATCCATCAGGGCGCCGCTACGGCGCCTTTTTTTGGATTACAGCGTCCAGAACAGCACCGCCAGCAGCTGCGGCGACATGATGCGCAGGAACATCGCCAGCGGATACACGGTGGCGTAAGACAGCGCAGCGGCGCCGCTGGTAGGATGCAGACCGTTGGCGAAGGCCAGCGCCGGCGGATCGGTCATCGATCCCGCCAGCATGCCGGACAGCGTCAGGTAGTTCATCTTGCCCACCGTACGCGCCAGGATACCGACGCTCAGCAGCGGAATGGCGGTGATCAACGCGCCGTACCCGACCCACGTCAGCCCCTCGCCGTGCAACAACGTATCGATGAAGTTGCCGCCCGATTTCAACCCGACCACCGCCAGAAACAGCACGATGCCCAGTTCGCGCAGCGCCAGGTTGGCGCTCGGCGGCATAAACCAATAGAGCTTGCCGATACTGCCGATACGCCCCAGGATCAGCGCCACCACCAGCGGCCCGCCGGCCAGCCCCAGCCGCAAAGCCGCCGGGAAGCCCGGCACGTACAGCGGAATGGAGCCGAGCAGTACCCCGAGGCCAATACCGATAAAGACCGGCAGCATCTGCACCTGCTGCAGTTTTTGTTGGGCGTTGCCGACGATTGCCGTCACCGCGTCGATGGCCTCCGGCCGGCCGACCAGGTTGAGGATGTCACCGAACTGCAGCGTCACGTTGCTGCCGGCCACCAGCTCGACGCCGGCGCGATTGAGGCGCGAAATAACCACGTCATACTTCTGCTTCAGGTTCAGATCGCGGATTTTCTTGCCCAGCACCTGCTCGTTGGTCACCACCGCCCTCACCACCTGCAGCGCGGTGCCGCGCGTCGACAGCGAGGCGTCTACCTCTTCGCCGATCACCAGCCGGGCGTTCTCCAGATCTTCGCGTTTGCCCACCAGGTGCAGGTAGTCGCCAAGCTCCAGCCGCTCGTGCGGCGCCGGCACCATCAACAGCTCCCCGCGCTTGAGGCGCGAACAGACGATCGCTTCGCCGTTGAGCAGCGGCACGCTTTTTATCGCCATGCCCTGCAGATTGGGGTTGCGCACCGCTACGTTCATGGCGTGCAGCAACTCACGCTGATTGCCCAGGCTGTTTTCAAACGCCTGCGCCTCGCGCTCGATGTTGATGCGGAAAAACTGTCGGATCAGCCACATCACCAACAAGATGCCGCAAATGCCGAACGGATAGGCCATGGCGTAGCCCATCCCCATTCCGTCCACCAACGCCGGATCGGAACCGAGATCGGTCAGGATTTGCTGACCGGCGCCCAACGCCGGGGTGTTGGTGACCGCGCCGGAGAATACCCCGAGGATGATCGGCAGCGGCACGTCGAACAGCTTGTGCACCGCCGCCGCCACGACGCCGCCGGTCAGCACCAGCAGCACCGCGAAGGCGTTGAGGCGCAGACCGGAGACGCGCAGCGAAGAGAAGAAACCGGGGCCGACCTGAATACCAATGGTGTAGACAAACAGGATCAGGCCAAACTCCTGGATAAAGTGCAGCATATCCCCGTTCAGGTTGATTTGTCCGCTCTGGGCGAAGTGACCGACCAGAATGCCGCCGAACAGCACGCCGCCGATGCCCAGCCCGACGCCGTACAGCTTCCAGTTCCCCATCCACAACCCAATGACGGCCGCCAGCGCCAACATGCTGACGGTCAGGGCGATATCGCTCATAGGTCACATCCTTGCCAAAGTTGAATCGGAAATTTGCGGCCAAAGACACACAGTTAACAAGGATTATGACATCGGGCTGGCGGGGGGACTGTGGCGCGCGCCACATAACGCAACGGGGGAGATCCGTCTGGACCTCCCCCGTAAGATGATGACCGTTTTTCAGTCGGTTATTTGGCTTCCAGCTCCGGCGTCGCACCGATGGCGATGCGCTGCGGCTGCAAGGCTTCCGGCACCTGACGCACCAGATCGATGTGCAGCAGACCATTTTCAAATTTAGCCTCGGACACCTGCAGATGCTCCGCCAAGGTGAAGGTCAGCTGGAACTCTTTGCACACCAGCCCTTGATGCAGATATTCAACCTGTTTTTCCGGCGGTGTGGGTTTACCGCTGACGGTCAGCCGCGGCCCTTCCACTTCGATATTCAGTTCGCTCTGCCGGAAACCGGCCAGCGCCAGAGAAATGCGGTAGTGATTGTCATCGCTTTTCTCGATGTTGTACGGCGGGAACCCCTGGGGTTCCTGGCCACCCATTGAACTGGCTAATTTATCAAAACCAATCCATTGACGCAGAAGCGGGGATAAATCGTAATTACGCATAGGAACAACTCCTTTCATTAAGCGAGATGTGTTTATTCAGCCCCCTGAAGGCAGGCTAGGTATAACGTCATATTTACCGGCAGCGTACCTGCCGGCGAAACGGAAATTTATTTAATTTCGATGCGGCGCGGTTTTAATGTTTCCGGCACGATGCGTTGCATGTCGATATATAACAGGCCGTTCTCCAGTTTGGCGCCTTTAATTTGAATATGTTCAGCCAGCTGGAATTTACGCTCGAAATTACGCTCGGCGATGCCCTGGTATAAATAGGTTTTTTCTGCCGGTTCGTTATTGTGCGCCCCGCGCACGATCAGCAGATTGTCTTGCGTGGTGATCTCCAGCTCCTGCTCGGCAAACCCGGCTACCGCGATGGCGATGCGATAATGATTTTCGTCCACCAGCTCGACATTATAAGGAGGATAACCGCCGTTTCCCTGACTTTGGCCGGCTTCCAGCGCATTGAACAGGCGATCGAAACCAATGGCGGAACGGTATAGCGGGGAAAGATCAAAATTACGCATAAAACAGCCTCCTAAGGCACTTCAGCGAGGTTGAAATAAATACGCCTTCCACTCTGGACAGGCTAATTAAGCCAGAATTCCCTTACGGCGAATTCTCAATTCGGCTCTGATGATAAAATGGGGGTTGATTTCATCAATTCAACAGGCGAGGATCAAAAAAACTTCGCGCCGATTAGGTGAAAGTTTTTTTACCACTTACACTAAAGTGAGAGAGCCGCCACAGAGCGGGATTTTGCTTCTTTTAAAGCAGCAACAGGATGTTATAAATCAGCTTAATTTAGGGGAACAGCAACCCTGCAGGATGGATTAATGACGACGATGAAAGCGATAGCGACGGGCTGCATGTTGTTGGCGACCAGCGGTTGCTCCAGCGTGATGAGCCATACCGGCCCGAATCAGGGTTACTATCCCGGCACCCGCGCCAGCGTGGACATGCTGAAGGACGACAACACCAGCTGGGCGATGATGCCGCTGGTGGCGCTGGATCTGCCGTTCTCCGCAGTAATGGACACCGTACTGCTGCCTTACGACTATCTGCGTTCCGGCAACGACGCCACCGCAGACTCGCCAAAAGCGCGCATCCTGCGCAGCGAGCAGCAGAATCTGGCGGCAACCGGCAATCCCGGCCAGGGCGACGACGGTACTGCCACGCATTAATCACGCACGCTGCGGGCCGTCAGGCCCGCCATCGGTCTTACACCTCAACCACAAAGATCTGGTTGAACCCCGCTATCTCGCGCATAAACGCCACTTTCTTGCCATCCGGTGAAAACACCACGGCATCCCCCGACGGCGGCTGCACGCTGCGCTGAGTTAAACGCTGCAGCCGGCCGCTGGCGACCTCACACAGCATCACGCTGTTGTCGCACACCAACGCAATCGTCCCGCCCTGCGGGTGCCAGCTGAACGCCGACTGGATGTCATGCTCGCTGTGGCTCACCTGGCGCGGCTCCCCGCCGTTCGGCGACACCGTCCATAGCTGCACCACGCCGCCGTCATCCTTCATCAAAAATGCGATCTGGCTGCCGTCCGGCGAACTGCGCAGCCAATGGCGCGGCGCGCCGGCCACGCCCGGAAAACGACGATCGCCGGTAAAGGTTACCCGTCGCTGCCTGACGCCCTGCGGCGGCGCCGGCAGCTCGCTCTCCGTCCCCTGCAGCGGCAGAGCGCCCGCCCTGGCGTAATCGGCATCGTTCTCCGGCAGATCGACGATAAACACCTCCGGCAGCTTCTCACCGGCGGCGGACAGCGTATCGCCGATGAACGCCAGCGCCCAACGCTGCCGGCTGCCGTCGGCCTTGCGGTAACCTTCGCGACCGATCCACCCTTCCTCGTAGGCGCGATTGATCTGATCGCTGCCTGGCTGCGGCTGCGGCACCGTCTCGCTGACCAACACGCAATAGTGGCTGCCATCATACTCGCGCGGATGCTGTTTCGGCGGATTGACCCCGTGCAGCGGCACAGCGACTCCGACGTTGCGCAGATCGCGCGCCGGATCGCGTTCATGCATGACGTGATCGTTGTAGGTAAAACTGAGACGGCTGCCGTCCGGGCTGAAAACGTGCACATGGCTGCCGCCGCGCAGCGCGCCGGGGGTGTAAGGAGCGGTGATATCCAGCGCGTCGAGGGTGATGGCCAACTCGCGATCCGGTTCGCTGACGATCACCCCGCGGCGGTGGTGGAAATCATACTGCCAGGCGCTGTCTGGGTGCTCCGGGCCGTGGATAAAGGCATAGCGCGCCGGCGCATCAGGGCTGACCGTGACCACGCCGACGTGGGCGCCGTGCTGGGCGCGATAAACCACTTCCACCATGCCGCTGGCGACGTTGACCCGTTCGATGCTCAGACCGGTGAAAGAGGCGCCGCGCGGGCGCACGTCATAAGCCAGCCATTGGCTGTCCGGCGTCCAGACGTTGATATTGGTTAACTGATGCCCGCGAGGGTCGAAAGTCAGTTGTTTTTCCCGATGGCTCATGGCGGTTCTCCTGCGCATGCCGGCACTGAGCCGCCATCTTACCGGATCGGCGACAGCGTTTCACATGGCCTGAGAGGGTGGGCCGGGAGAATTTTTCGGTGCAAAATGGCGCAATTATTTTTCAGCGTCTTATCATTTAAGCCGATCGACAGCATCGACAGAAAATAAACGGCCGATTAAGCAATCGCATTCCTGGCGGCGAAATTCAACGGTGCCAATGCCGTATAGGCGGATACAGCGAGCGCTATTTTTTTCATTATCATTTCTTTAAGCAAAAATAAGTCAGCGGCAGCGCCTTCCTTAACGCAAATAAATAAAAAATCGTGCCGCTAAACGACAGGTTAATGATTATTTTCACCGTCAACGCAATGTTCTTCCCGGGCCGTTGCAGCTTGCTGGCCGGTTTGCCCGGCGGTCGAGCGATGGGGTTTACAATCAATACAAAAAAGTACAAACTGGATTTTTAAGTCCAAATCACTGGAGCCGGTATGAATCCCCTCTTCGATGCCATTGTTTCCGCCCATCAGCAACTGCGCCCTCAGGTACGGGTGACGCCATTGGAGCACAGCGTGCTGCTTTCACAGCAGCTGGGCTGCGAGCTGTATCTGAAATGCGACCATCTGCAGCACACCGGCTCCTTTAAATTTCGCGGCGCCAGCAACAAGCTGCGGTTGCTGGATAACGAACAACGTCGGCGCGGCGTGATCGCCGCCTCAACCGGCAACCACGGCCAGGCGATTGCCCTGGCCGGGCAACTGATGGGCGTTGGCGTCACGGTTTATGCACCAGAGACGGCGGCGAGCATCAAGCTCGATACCATCCGCGCGCTGGGCGGCACCGTGGAATTGGTGCCAGGCGATGCGCTGAATGCCGAACTGGCCGGGGAACAGGCCGCTCGCGAACAGGGTAAAACCTATATCTCGCCGTATAACGATGAACAGGTGATCGCCGGCCAGGGCACCTGCGGCATGGAGCTGGTTGAACAGCTCACCGGTCTGGACGCCGTGTTCGTGGCGGTAGGCGGGGGTGGCTATATCGCCGGTATCGGCACCGTTCTGCGGCAACTGTCGCCGAACACGCAGCTTATCGCCTGCTGGCCGGAGAACGCCACCAGCATGTACAGCGCGTTGGAAGCGGGCCATATCTTCCCGGTGGAAGAGCAAGAGACCCTGTCCGACGGCACTGCCGGCGGCGTCGAACCAGGCGCCGTGACCTTCCCGCTGTGCCAGCAGCTGATCGACCGCAAAGTGCTGGTCAGCGAGGCGGAAATCAAACACGCGATGCGCCGGATCGCCGCCAGCGATCGGTGGATTATCGAAGGCGCGGCCGGCGTGGCGCTGGCGGCGGCGATCAAACTGGCGCCGGAATACCAGGGTAAAAAAGTGGCGGTGGTGCTGTGCGGCAAGAACATCGTGCTGGAGAAATACCTCAAGGCCGTCGCCGATGCACATCCTTAACCGGCAGCAAATCCTCGCCGCGTTCGACGCCGAGGCCATTACGCCACTGCTGAAGCAGGGTTTTATCGCCTATTCGCAGCGGCGAGTGCAACAGCCGCCGGTGCAGCATTTCCTGTTTGAACAGGCCGCCGGTGATTGCTGCATCAAATCCGCCTGGCTGGAAGGCGACGAACTGTTCGTGGTCAAGGTGTCCACCGGCTTCTATCGCAATGCTGTGCGTGGCCTGGCCAGCAATCAGGGGTTGGTGATGGCATTCTCCGCTCAAACCGGCGAACCGCGGGCGCTGCTGCAGGATGAAGGCTGGCTGACCGCGCTGCGCACCGCACTGGCCGGCCGCATTGCCGCCGAGCTGTGCGCACCGCCGCATGTTCAGGCGATCGGCATGGTCGGTACCGGCCTGCAGGCCCGGCTGCAGCTGCAATGTTTGAAGCCGGTGACCGATTGCCGCGAGGTATGGGTATGGGGCCGCAACGAACAAGCGCTGGCGGCGTATCGGCGCGATGCCGAGGCCGAAGGTTTCCGGGTGCAGGTCACACAGGATGCGGCCGAGCTGGCGGCGCACTGTCAGCTGATCGTCACAACCACGCCCAGCCGCGAACCGATCTTGCAGGCGGCGGATATCCGCTCCGGCACGCACATCACCGCCGTGGGCGCCGACGCGCCCGGCAAGCAGGAGCTGGCGACCGAGCTGGTGGCCAACGCGGACGCGCTGCTGGTCGATGCGTTGGCGCAATGTGCTGACTATGGCGAGATCGCGACGGCTTATCGGCAGAACAAGCTGACTTCAGCGCCGATCGTCGAAATGGGCGCCGCATTGGCGCAGGGCGGGCGGTTGCGAAGCGAGCCGCATCACATCACCATCGCCGATCTCACCGGGCTGGCGATTCAGGATCTGCAAATCGCCAAAGGGGTGTTGGCGAAGGTGTAAAAGGGGCGCCGCAGCGCCCCGTGTTCTCAGACGTTGAGCACGAACTTCTCGATGGCGCGCGCCACGCCGTCTTCGGTATTGGCGCTGGTGACAAACTGCGCCACCGCTTTCAGCTCGGGAATGGCGTTGCCCATCGCCACGCCGACGCCGGCATATTCGATCATCGCCGTGTCGTTAGCCTGATCCCCCAGCGTCATGATGTTTTCCCGTGCCACGCCGAGATGCTCGGCCAGCATTCTCACCCCGGCGCCTTTATCGACGTTCTTATGCAGGATTTCGAGGTAATAAGGTGCGCTTTTCAGGATGGTATAACGCTCGCGTGTTTCCGCCGGGATACGCGCGATAGCGCGGTCCAACAGCGCCGGCTCGTCGATCATCATCACTTTCGGGAAACGCATCTGGCGATCCATCTCCTCCACGCTGCGGTATTTCAATGGAATACCGGTCATTTCCGCCTCGTGTATGGTGTATTTGCCGATGTCTTTGTTCGGGGTGTACAGGGTATCGAAATCAAACGCCTGGTAGTGAACGCCGAACTCGCGCGCCATCTGCTCGAAGTGCAGGTAATCCTCAAAACCCAGAGTTTCCTGCAGGATACAGGCGCCGTCGACCGCACGCAGCACCAGCGCGCCGTTGTAGGTGATGCAAAAATCGCCGGGGCCCTGAATGTCCAATTGGCGCAGATAGTCCTGCACGCCGACATAAGGCCGCCCGGTGGCCAATACCACGTGCACCCCTTTGCGCCGCGCTGCCGCGATAGCCTGCTTTACCGCCGGCGTGATTTGGTGCTGCGGATCCAGCAACGTGCCGTCCATGTCGATCGCAATCAGTTCAATAGCCATTCAACGCTTCTCCCAGTGGTTTTTCCCCATGCTAACGCGTTTCAGCCTCGGCTGTCAGCGCCAAAAAAGGCGTAAAAAAAATCCGCGCGGGTCGCCCGGCGCGGATTTTTGCGGCCATTAACGCATCAGATGTCGATGTTCGCCGCTTTCAGGGCGTTTTCTTCGATAAAGGCGCGGCGCGGTTCAACCGCATCGCCCATCAGCGTGGTGAACAGCTGATCGGCAGCGATGGCGTCCTTGACGGTCACGCGCAGCATGCGGCGGCTTTCCGGATCCATGGTGGTTTCCCACAGCTGCTCCGGGTTCATCTCGCCCAGACCTTTATAACGCTGCACCGACAGGCCGCGGCGGGACTCTTTCACCAGCCACTCCAGCGCCTGTTCGAAGCTGTCCACCGGCTGACGGCGCTCGCCGCGCTCGATGAACGCACCTTCTTCGATCAGCCCGCGCAGCTTCTCGCCCAGCTGGCAGATCTTGCGGTATTCGCCACCGTGGATGAAGTCGAAGTCCAGCTTATAATCGGTATCCACGCCGTGGGTACGGATACGCAGTGCCGGCTCGAACATCTGGCGCTCGCGGTTCTCGAAGATCACGAAGTCATAACTGCTGCCGTGCTGCTCTTTGTCGTTCAGCGCCTGCACCAGTGAAGCGATCCAGGCTTTCACCTTGGCTTCATCGCTCAGATCGCCTTCGTTCAGCGTCGGCTGATAGATCAGGCTGTTCAGCAGCGCGCGCGGGTAGCGGCGCTCCATACGGCCGATCAACTTCTGCACGCTATAGTGCTCGGCCACCAGTTTTTCCAGCTGCTCACCGCCGAGCGCCGGCGCGCTGGCGTTGGTGTGCAGCGTGGCGCCGTCCATCGCGATGGCGATCTGATATTGATCCATCGCCTCGTCATCTTTGATGTACTGCTCCTGCTTGCCTTTCTTCACCTTGTACAGCGGCGGCTGTGCGATGAACACGTGGCCACGCTCGATGATTTCCGGCATCTGGCGGTAGAAGAAGGTCAACAGCAGCGTACGGATGTGCGAACCGTCGACGTCGGCATCGGTCATGATGATGATGCTGTGGTAACGCAGCTTGTCCGGGCTGTACTCGTCGCGGCCGATGCCGCAACCCAGCGCGGTGATCAGCGTCGCCACTTCCTGCGAGGAAAGCATTTTGTCGAAACGCGCTTTCTCGACGTTGAGGATTTTCCCCTTCAGCGGCAAGATAGCCTGGTTCTTGCGGTTGCGCCCCTGCTTGGCAGAGCCGCCCGCGGAGTCCCCTTCCACCAGGTACAGTTCGGACAGCGCCGGATCGCGTTCCTGACAGTCCGCCAGCTTGCCCGGCAGGCCGGCCAGATCCAGCGCGCCTTTGCGGCGGGTCATCTCACGCGCTTTACGCGCCGCTTCGCGCGCGCGCGCGGCGTCGATGATTTTGCCGACCACAATTTTCGCGTCGCCCGGATTTTCCATCAGGTAATCCACCAGCTTCTCGTTCATCAGCGTTTCAACCGCGGTTTTCACCTCGGAAGAGACCAGCTTGTCCTTGGTCTGAGAAGAGAACTTAGGATCCGGCACCTTCACCGACACCACGGCGATCAGGCCTTCGCGCGCGTCATCACCGGTGGCGCTGACCTTGGCCTTCTTGCTGTAGCCTTCCTTCTCCATGTAGCTGTTCAGCGTACGGGTCATCGCGGTACGGAAACCGACCAGGTGCGTGCCGCCGTCGCGCTGCGGAATGTTGTTGGTGAAGCAGTAGATGTTTTCCTGGAAACCGTCGTTCCACTGCAGCGCCACTTCCACGCCGATATCGTCTTTCACGGTCGAGAAGTAGAACACGTTCGGGTGGATCGGGGTTTTGTTCTTGTTCAGGTACTCGACAAACGCCTTGATGCCACCTTCGTAATGGAAGTGATCTTCACGGTCGGTGCGCTTGTCCTTCAGGCGGATAGACACGCCGGAGTTGAGGAAGGACAGCTCGCGCAGACGCTTGGCCAGAATGTCGTACTCGAATTCGGTCACATTGGTGAAGGTCTGGTGGCTCGGCCAGAAACGCACCATGGTGCCGGTCTGTTCGGTTTCGCCCACCACGGTCAGCGGCGCCTGCGGCTCGCCGTGGCTGTAAGTTTGTTCGTGCACTTTGCCTTCGCGGCGGATCACCAGCTCCAGTTTCTCCGACAGGGCGTTAACCACTGAGACGCCCACGCCGTGCAGGCCGCCGGAAACCTTATAGGAGTTGTCGTCGAATTTACCGCCGGCGTGCAGCACGGTCATGATGACCTCTGCGGCTGAAACCCCTTCTTCCGGGTGAATGCCGGTCGGAATGCCGCGGCCGTCATCCTGTACCGATACCGAGTTGTCGGCATGGATGGTGACCTGAATGTCACTACAGTGGCCCGCGAGCGCTTCGTCGATAGCGTTGTCCACAACCTCGAATACCATGTGGTGCAGACCGGTGCCGTCATCGGTATCGCCGATATACATGCCCGGGCGCTTGCGCACCGCATCCAGCCCTTTTAATACCTTGATACTTGAGGAGTCATAAGAATTCGACATCAACGTTTCTCGCTCATTTTAGTCCTGTGGTTGAACCTCTATTTTACCCTGTTCCACGCGGAACATCTTGCCCTTTTCACCGGCCATGTCGGTCACTTGTTCAGCGCTGACCGCGCTGACAAAAACCTGGGCCTGGGTGGCTTTCAGGCGATCGGCCAGCAACCGGCGACGGCCGGTGTCCAGCTCGGAGGCAAAATCATCAATCAGATACAGGCAACGCCGCCCGCTCTGCCGGGTGAGAAACTCACCCTGCGCCAAGCGCAACGCGCACATCAGCAGTTTAAGCTGACCGCGCGATAACAAATCCTCTACCGGCGTGCCATCGGCACGAATGCGGAAGTCCGCTTTATGCGGCCCCACCGCGGTATAGGTCAACGCCCTGTCGCGCTCGAACTGGCGCTCCAGCAGCTCGCCGTAGTCGCTCTCTTTGTCCCAGCCGCGCTGGAAGGAGAAACTCAGGGCGAATTCAGGCAGAAACTGCGCGCAGGTCGCGGTGATATCCGCGGCGATCGCGTCGCTGTATTCCGCCCGCCATTCGCTGATGCGCTCCGCGAGCGGGATCAGTTCCTGATCCCAGGCACGGATCTGCGCATAGCGACTCACCTGGCGCAGCGCGGCATTGCGCTGCTTCAGTAACCGTTTCAGGTTGCTCCAGGCGGTGAAAAAACCGGGTTCGTTATGAAAACAGCCCCAGTCCAGGAAGGCGCGCCGGAATTTCGGCCCGCCGTTCAGCAGGGTAAAACCTTCGGGGGTGATCAGCTGCATGGGCAGCAGCTGTGCCAGCTCGGCCACTTTGTGGCCGTCGCTGCCATCGATGCGCACTTTGCTGTCACCCTGACGGCTCTTGCTCAATCCTACCGACAGCTCGCGCTCCGTGCCTTCGATGCGGCCGTGCAGTACGAACTCCGGCTGGTCGTGGCGGATCACCCGGCCGGCCTGCAGGCTGCGAAAGGCGCGGCCGTGGCCGAGCGTATATACCGCTTCCAGCACGCTGGTCTTGCCGCTACCGTTGGCGCCGACCAGGAAGTTGAATCCCGGCGCCAGCGCCAAATCCGCTGCCTCGATATTGCGGAAGTCTTTAATCAATAAACGCGTTAATGCCATGCCAACTCTATCACCGGGAAACTACGCTCAATGTAAGGGCGTTATCGGCGCAGGCAATTTACGTGCGGACAGCGCACAGCAACCGGAGCGTACACAGAGTACGTGAGGATTGCGAGCACTGCCCAAGCGTAAAATGGCAAGCAAGATAGCCCGGATATCGATCACAACCGCATTGGCATGACAACGTAGGCCGCCGCCTGGCTGGCGCCGTCTTCGATCTGCACGCTGGAGACCGAGTCGGTCAACAGCAGGCGCACGTCTTCACACTTGAGCGCGTTCAACACGTCCAGCACGTAGCTGACGTTGAAGCCGATCTCCATCTCCGCGCCATCGTAGCTGACGTCGAGGATCTCTTCCGCCTCTTCCTGCTCCGGGTTGTTGGCGGTGATCTTCAGCTGGTTCTGGCTGACGTACAGCCGCACGCCGCGGAATTTCTCGTTCGAGAGAATCGCCGCACGGGCAAACGCCTGCTTAAGCAGATCGCAGCCGGCTTCCAGCGTTTTGTCCGGGTTCTTCGGCAAGACGCGGCGATAGTCAGGGAAACGGCCGTCAACCAGCTTGGACGTGAAGATGAAATCGCCGACGTGAGCGCGGATGTTGTTGCTGCCGATCTGCAGCTGCAGCAGCGAATCGCCGCCGTCCAGCAGACGCACCAGCTCCATCACCCCTTTGCGCGGCACGATCACCGAATGCGACGGCAGCTGTTGGCCGATCGGCATCGAGCACACCGCCAGGCGGTGACCGTCGGTCGCGACGGTGCGCAGCTCTTCACCTTCGGTCTCAAACAGCATGCCGTTCAGATAGTAACGCACATCCTGATGGGCCATCGAGAACTGGGTGGCTTCGATCAGGCGCTTCAGCGTCGCCTGCGGCAAGGTGAACTCCACCTCGCTCTGCCAATCGTCCAGGTTCGGGAAGTCCGCCGCCGGCAGCGTGGACAGCGAGAAGCGGCTGCGGCCGGATCGCACCAGCATGCGCTCGCTCTCCAGCGTGACGGCGATCTCCGCCCCTTCCGGCAGGCCACGGCAGATATCAAAGAATTTGCGCGCGGGCACGGTGGTCGCGCCCGGCTCGTGCGGTTGGGACAGGGCGACGCGCGCCACCATCTCCATCTCCAGATCGGTGCCGGTCAGCAGCAGGGAGCCTTCCGTCACCTGCAGCAGCAGGTTGCCCAGGATCGGCAAGGTCGGGCGGCCGCCCAGCGGGCTGCTCACCTGTTGCAGCGGTTTTAGCAGATGCTCACGTTCAACGATAAATTTCATAGCGCTATGAAGATAATGTTCTGATTAAATTGGAGAAATCTTCTTTGATGTCGTGACTTTCCTCACGCAGCTGCTCGATCTTCCGGCAGGCGTGCAACACCGTGGTATGGTCGCGGCCACCAAACGCATCGCCGATTTCCGGCAGGCTGTGGTTGGTGAGTTCCTTCGCCAGCGCCATCGCCATCTGGCGCGGGCGGGCAACGGATCGCGAACGCCGCTTGGACAGCAAATCCGCGACTTTAATCTTGTAATACTCAGCCACCGTCTTTTGAATATTGTCGATGGTGACCAGCTTTTCCTGCAGCGCCAACAGATCGCGCAGCGCTTCGCGCACGAAATCGATGGTGATGGCCCGGCCGGTAAAGTTGGCGTTGGCGATCACGCGGTTCAGCGCCCCTTCGAGCTCACGCACGTTGGAGCGCAAGCGCTTGGCGATGAAGAACGCCACTTCGCCCGGCAGGCGAATGTCGTTTTCGTCGGCCTTTTTCATCAGGATCGCCACGCGGGTTTCCAGCTCCGGCGGCTCGATCGCCACCGTCAGCCCCCAGCCGAAGCGGGACTTCAAACGATCTTCCACCCCGTTGATCTCTTTAGGGTAGCGATCCGAAGTCAGGATGATCTGCTGATTGCCTTCCAACAGGGCGTTAAAGGTATGGAAGAACTCTTCCTGCGAACGCTCCTTGTTGGCGAAGAATTGGATGTCATCGATCAGCAACGCGTCTACCGAACGGTAGTAGCGCTTAAACTCTTCAATGGCATTGTTCTGCAACGCTTTGACCATGTCCTGCACGAAGCGTTCCGAGTGCATGTAGACCACTTTGGCGTTGGCCTTGCGCGCCATGATGCCGTTGCCGACCGCGTGCAGCAGGTGAGTTTTACCCAGGCCGGTGCCGCCATACAGGAACAGCGGGTTATAGGCGCCGCCCGGATTGTCCGCCACCTGGCGGGCCGCCGCGCGCGCCAGCTGGTTGGACTTACCTTCGACGAAATTGTCGAAGGTGTGTTTAGGGTTGACGTTGGAGCGGTAAGAGAGCTCGGGTTGCGCCGCCGCGTTGTCCCAGCTCGGGCGAGAAGGCGCAGCCGTGCGCGCCGCCGGGGCCGCAGGGGCGCTGCTGACGGTGGCGGTCACGGTCTGGCTAATCACCTGCGTGATCGGCTTGCTGCCGACTTCAAAACGCAGCAAAGGCGCATCCGTGCCGCAGAAATCATTCAGCAGACCATTGATGTTGTTTAAGTACTTATCGCGAACCCAATCCAGCACAAAACGGTTAGGCGCGTACAGCGCCAGGGTGTTGTCACTCAGTTCCGCCTGCAATGGGCGAATCCACATACTAAATTCTGTGGCAGGTAACTCATCCTGCAATCGGGCAAGACACTGCTGCCAAAGCGAAAGTGACACGGCGGACTCCACTCGAACAAGATCAATAAAGAAAAGAAACGGGCAACTTTTTTATAACTCATGATTTTTGACACATACCCGGCATCGGCTGTTTGCCTGTGGGGGATGCGAACCGCCTTTCACGGTTTGTGTCCCTCACGATCCCGGCATGAGGGATCGCGATCGGAATGACGGATCATAGCGCAATCCGCGCAAGAGATCCTCCCCTTCCTCACAGATTAGATCCATTTTATCCACAGGCCGCGGCCGGCGGCGATCTTTTCACCGCCAGCGCCGAATGACCGCGCAGATCCCGGCCACTGCGCCGCGTTTTTTACATTGTCAACCGGTTATACCCTGTTATCCACGCCGGATCCTGGAATGGCGCGCAAAGGATCTCACCGGGATCCTTGCGATTTCACCCCGAGTCCGTATAATCTTCGCCCTACGTGTGATACCTGGTTCCTTATGGTGCGTCATTAGCCAGACAGGATTCTGCGGTGACCACGGGCCAAGACCGGATTTTGTTCCGTTATTGGCAGACAACCAGGTAGGCTGGCGCGATGCGAATTGACTCAGGACTGTACAATTATTACAATCCCGCTTCTTTATGTATTGCGATTGAGGCGTCGGTCATCTTCACGCCGAGTAGCCAAACGCGTTTACTGATCAGTAATTATTTTAAGTTTAGGTAGAAATCGCTATGAAACGCACTTTCCAACCGTCCGTATTGAAGCGCAACCGTAGCCACGGTTTCCGTGCTCGTATGGCCACCAAAAATGGTCGTCAAGTTCTGGCCCGCCGTCGTGCGAAAGGCCGTGCTCGTCTGACTGTTTCTAAGTAATAAAGCTAACCCGCTGAGTGGTTAAGCTCGCTTTTCCCAGGGAGTTACGTTTGTTAACTCCCACTCATTTCACTTTCGTCTTCCAGCAGCCACAACGGGCTGGCACGCCGCAAATCACCATCCTCGGCCGCCTGAACCAGCTGGGGCATCCCCGCATCGGTCTTACCGTCGCCAAAAAACACGTCAAACGCGCGCACGAGCGTAATCGGATCAAACGCCTAACCCGCGAAAGCTTCCGCCTGCGCCAGCACGAATTACCGGCGATGGATTTTGTCGTGGTGGCCAAAAAAGGGATAGCGGATTTGGATAACCGCGCGCTGACGGAAGCTTTGGATAAATTATGGCGTCGCCACTGTCGCCAGGCTCCCGCATCCTGATCGGGCTGGTACGGGCCTATCAGCTCGTCATCAGTCCGCTGCTAGGGCCTCGTTGTCGCTTCCAGCCGACATGCTCTCATTACGCAATTGAGGCATTAAGCAGGTTTGGCATGATAAAAGGCAGTTGGTTAGCATTGAAACGCGTATTAAAATGCCACCCTTTGAACCCAGGTGGCGATGATCCGGTGCCGCCAAAAACCGACGATAACAGAGAACACTAACGATGGATTCGCAACGCAATCTTCTCCTCATCGCTCTGCTGTTCGTGTCTTTCATGATCTGGCAGGCATGGCAAACGGACAACGCTCCGCAGCCGGCCGCACAGACCACGCAACAGACTTCGAACGCAGTAGCCGGTGATGCCGCCAGCCAGGCCGTGCCAGCCAGTGGTCAGGGTAAGCTGATTACCGTGAACACCGACGTGCTGTCACTGACCATCAATACCCGTGGTGGCGATATCGAGCAGGCTAAACTGTTGGCCTACCCGGATACTCTGGGTTCATCGACTCCGTTCCAACTGCTGGAAACCACTCCGTCGTTCGTCTATCAGGCGCAAAGCGGCCTGACCGGTAAAAACGGCCCGGACAACCCGGCCAACGGCGAACGCCCGCTGTATCAGGCGGCGCAGGACAGCTACACCCTGCCGGAAGGCCAGGACGAGCTGCGCATCCCGCTGACCTACACCGATAAAGACGGCGCGGTCTATACCAAGACCTTCGTGCTCAAACGCGATCACTATGCGGTCGGCGTGGATTACAGCATCGACAACAAAGGCGCGACGCCGCTGGAGCTGACCCTGTTCGGTCAGCTGAAGCAGACCACCGAGTTGCCTAAGCACCGCGACACCGGCAGCAGCAACTTCGCGCTGCACACCTTCCGTGGCGCGGCGTATTCGTCCAGCGATGACAAGTACCAGAAATACGCATTCGATAAAGACGAAAACCTGAACGTCACCACCAAAGACGGTTGGGTTGCCATGCTGCAACAGTACTTCGCCACCGCGTGGGTACCGGCGACCAAGGGTGACAACACCTTCTACACCGCCAAACCGGGCGACAACCTGTCCACCATCGGCTTCAAATCTACGCCGGTCGTGGTGCAGCCGGGCGCTCAGCAACAGCTGAACGCGACCCTGTGGGTCGGCCCGGAGCTGCAGGATCAGATGGCCCAGCTGGCGCCGCACCTGGACCTGACCGTGGATTACGGTTGGCTGTGGTTCATCTCCCAGCCGCTGTTCAAACTGCTGAAGTTCATCCACGGCTTTATCGGTAACTGGGGCTTCTCCATCATCATCATCACCTTCATCGTGCGCGGCATCATGTACCCGCTGACCAAGGCGCAGTACACCTCGATGGCGAAAATGCGCATGCTGCAGCCGAAGCTGCAGGCGATGCGCGAGCGCATCGGCGATGACAAACAGCGCATGAGCCAAGAGATGATGGCGCTGTACAAGGCGGAGAAAGTGAACCCGCTCGGCGGCTGCCTGCCGCTGATCATTCAGATGCCGATCTTCCTGGCTCTGTACTACATGCTGATGGGTTCGGTTGAGCTGCGCCACGCGCCGTTCGCCCTGTGGATCCATGACCTGTCGGCGCAAGACCCGTACTACATCCTGCCAATCCTGATGGGCGTGACGATGTTCTTCATTCAGAAGATGTCGCCGACCACCGTGACTGACCCGATGCAGCAGAAAATCATGACCTTCATGCCGGTGATCTTCACAGTGTTCTTCCTGTGGTTCCCGTCCGGTCTGGTGCTGTACTACATCGTCAGTAACCTGGTGACCATCCTGCAGCAGCAGCTGATTTACCGTGGTCTGGAAAAACGCGGTCTGCACAGCCGCGACAAGAAAAAAAGCTAAGCGTATTGTAGGGGTTCGGCGCGCCGACCCTTGCAGTCACACCAAAGGCGGTCATTAGACCGCCTTTTTGCATCTTAATCGTCAGAGAGAACCGTTATGAGCACCACCGATACCATCGTAGCCCAAGCCACCCCGCCGGGACGCGGCGGCGTCGGCATTCTGCGCATTTCCGGAAGCCAGGCCAAAGACGTCGCCCAGGCGTTGCTCGGCAAGCTGCCGAAGCCGCGCTACGCTGACTATCTGCCGTTCCGCGACGCCACCGGCGCCACCCTCGATCAGGGCATCGCGCTGTGGTTCCCGGGGCCGAATTCCTTTACCGGCGAAGACGTGCTGGAGCTGCAGGGCCACGGCGGGCCGGTGATCCTCGATCTGTTGCTCAAGCGCGTGCTGGCGCTGCCCAACGTGCGCATCGCACGGCCCGGCGAGTTCTCCGAACGCGCTTTCCTCAACGACAAACTCGATTTGGCGCAGGCCGAAGCGATTGCCGATCTGATCGACGCCAGCTCCGAGCAGGCGGCACGTTCGGCGATGAACTCGCTGCAGGGCGCCTTCTCCACCCGCATCCACCAGCTCGTGGAAGCGCTCACTCACCTGCGAATCTACGTGGAAGCGGCGATCGACTTCCCCGACGAGGAAATCGACTTCCTGTCCGACGGTAAAATCGAGGCGCAGCTCAACGACGTGATGGCGGATCTGGACAGCGTGCGCGGCGAAGCGCGCCAGGGCAGCCTGCTGCGCGAAGGGATGAAGGTGGTGATCGCCGGGCGCCCCAACGCCGGTAAATCCAGCCTGCTCAATGCATTGGCCGGGCGTGAGGCAGCGATCGTTACCGATATCGCCGGCACCACCCGCGATGTCCTGCGCGAACATATCCATATCGACGGCATGCCACTGCACATCATCGACACCGCCGGCCTGCGCGATGCCAGCGACGAAGTTGAGCGTATCGGCATCGAACGTGCATGGAACGAGATCGAACAGGCTGATAGGGTGCTGTTTATGGTTGACGGCACCACCACCGCCGCCACCGAGCCGGCGGAGATCTGGCCGGAGTTTATGGCGCGCCTGCCGGGCACGCTGCCGATCACCGTAGTACGCAATAAGGCCGACATCACCGGTGAAACGCTGGGCCTGACGGAAGTGAACAACCACTCACTTATTCGCCTGTCGGCCCGCACCGGCGAAGGCGTCGATGTGCTGCGCGATCATCTGAAACAGAGCATGGGTTTCACCAGCAACATGGAAGGCGGCTTCCTGGCGCGTCGTCGCCATCTGCAGGCGCTGGAACTGGCCGCGCAGCACCTGGTGCAGGGCAAAGAACAGTTAGTGAGCGCTTACGCGGGCGAGCTGTTGGCCGAGGAATTGCGCCAGGCGCAGCTGGCCCTGAGCGAAATCACCGGCGAATTCACCTCCGACGACCTACTGGGCCGCATCTTCTCCAGCTTCTGTATCGGGAAATAACGCCGCCAGGCGTTTTCACGGCCGGGTCCCCCTTGTTCCGGCCGTTTTTCTTTTCCGCGCTCGCTCTGCGCGCCGGCTCACAGAGCCGCTACCGCCCTCCACGCTATACTGAAAAGTCAGGAATCTTTCTCAGGAACGAGTCAACATGGCATTAACCCTCAAGGTACTGCTGGAAAACCGCCGCGCTGCCGGCGCCAACCCATTATTGCAGGCCAAGGCCGGGCTAAGCCTGCTGATTGAGGATGAGACGACGTCCATACTGTTCGATACCGGCCCCGACGACAGCTTTCTGCGCAATGCGGCGCTGATGGGCGTCGATCTCTCGCGCATTACCGCGACGCTGCTCTCCCACGGCCACTATGACCACTGCGGCGGCGTCGCCTGGCTGCCGGACAACAGCCGCATCATCTGTCACCCGCAAGTCGGTGATGAGCGCTATGCGGCGCTGAAGGTGCTGGGCCACACCCGGAAAATCAAAAAGCTCTCTTTGGATATCGACTACTCGCGCCACCGCATGCACTACAGCCGCGAACCGCTGGCGATCGGCGATCGCTTTATGTGGTCAGGCGAGATCGCGGTGCCCGCCCCGCGCGCCTACGGGGTGATCGCCGGGGAAAACGCGGCGGTGGATTACGTGATCGACGAAGGAGTGCTGATTTACAAATCCGATCGCGGTCTGGTGATCGTGACCGGCTGCGGGCACCGCGGGATCGTCAATATCGTGCGCCATTGCCAGAAAATCACTGGGATCGATCGGATCCACGCCTTGATCGGCGGTTTTCACCTGCGCTGCGCTTCCCCGCGCACGCTCTGGCGCGTCCGCCGTTTTTTGCGGCAGCATCAGCCGGAAAAAATCATGGGCTGTCACTGTACCGGCGCCTGGGGCCGATTCTGGTTGCCGGCAGGGATCGCGCCGGCCACCGGCGATAGCTGGATCCTGGAATAACGCCGGCGCCGCTCATGATTGAAATCGACAACAAATCGGATAAAACGCATAGTGTTTTTTGATGATAAATCCTCAACTTAATCTTAATCTAACACCCCTGCGTTCTTAGCGACCCTCTGTAATGGAGTGAACAATGGCGTGTCATTTTGCCCGATGGACCCCGGCCTCCGCTGTCCTGGATACCCAGAGACTCTCCGACGAAGTGATAGCCGCCACCCGCACCTTTTCCGTTAAACGCCGCACGCGCTTCCTGCAAGGGCGCATTCTGCTCGCCGAAATGATGTTCTACCTGTATGGCCTGCCAACGCTGCCCTCCATCGCCACAACTCCGACCGGCCGCCCCTGTTTCGCCGATCATCAGCTGCCGGATTTCAGCCTCGCTTACGCCAGCAACACCGTGGGCGTGCTGCTCAGCGACGAGGGCAAAGTCGGATTGGATATCGAAGTGATGCGGGCGCGCGGCACCCGGCAAAGCGCGCTGCAACACGCGCATCAGACGCCGGCGGAAAGTGCCTGGATCGGTGCGCAGGACGATCGGCTGGAGGCGGAAACTCAGCTGTGGAGCATTCGGCAAAGCGTGCTGAAAATTTCCGGCCTCGGCAACAGCGGCCAATCTACGCTGCGTCTGCATCCCTTCTCCGGCCACCTGCGCTCCAGCGCTACGCCGGATGTTCAGGTGATGAGCGACGCCGACGAATACCTGAGCTGGGCCTGCGCCGGCAGCCCTGGGCTGGATCGCCTGCTGTGCTGGCACTACGAAGAGCGCCGCGGCCTACAGAAAGACGGGGAAATCTCGCCGCGCAGCCCGGCGGCGTCCTCGCGCTTCGTTAAACTGACAGGCCTGACGACACCCGGTTAACGCGACGCAAAACGGATAAAACGGCCTTTACCGCACGAGTTGCTGGATTAAATTGTAAAAACAGCTAAATGTTGAGCAATCGCCTATTCTCGACCAGCGCTTTAGCCTACTATTCGCCCATGTTGTACGCTGAATCTGCTCATTCGAAAGGGAGAATCACCATGTCAGACCAAGCCTTAAAAATCGTCACTCTGCTCGGCAGCCTGCGCAAAGGCTCCTACAACGCCATGGTAGCCCGCGCCCTGCCAGGCCTGGCTCCACAGGGCGTCACCATTGAAGCGCTACCCTCTATCCGCGATATCCCGCTGTATGACGCCGACATGCAACAGGGTGAAGGTTTCCCTGCCGCGGTCGAAGCGATCGCCGAACAGATCCGCCAGGCCGACGGCGTGATCATCGTCACCCCTGAATATAACTATTCCGTGCCCGGCGGCTTGAAAAACGCCATCGACTGGCTGTCGCGTTTGCCGAATCAGCCCCTGGCCGGCAAGCCGGTCGCCATTCAAACCAGTTCGATGGGGCCGATCGGCGGCGCACGCTGCCAATACCACCTGCGCCAGATCCTGGTGTTCCTCGATGCGATGGTAATGAACAAGCCTGAGTTTATGGGCGGCGTGATCCAGAGCAAGGTCGATGAACAGGCCGGTGAACTGAGCGATCAGGGAACGCTGGATTTCCTGACCGGCCAGCTGTCCGCGTTCAGCGATTTTATTCGCCGCGTGGAATGAAGATCTCGCGGCGCCCACCGGGCGCCGCAGCAGGACATGAAGTCCGTCAATTTATTGAAAATAAAAGCAATAGCATCATGTATTTTTTCATTTTAGCGTTATTTTTTATTTCCATCACCAGTCCCGTTTTTGCCGCAGACCTGCGTTATCCCGCCGGTGAAGAGCCGCTGGAGCTGCCCGCACACAGCGCACTCAACGCCCAGTTGCCGCGATCCGCGCAAAGCCAGGAAGATAAAAAGTTAGGTGCCATGTCGCTGTACCTGACGCTGATGCGTGAAGATGGCCGCAACGTCTGGGCGCCCTACCAGCTGGCGGTGTCGTCGGCAGAGAAAGGGCAAACCGAGCTGGCGGAGCGCTACCTGCAGCTGAGCGCCGACCGCGGCCTGTGGTATTACTATAACCTGCTGGAGGACGACGCCTTCAACAGCATCCAGCACTCCGCCACCTACCAATCGATCCTGGCCGCCACTAAAGCGCGCTATCTGCAGCATGCACGCCACTATGAAGGCAAAGCCAGCTACGCGATGCCGGACGGCGAAGCACCGCCCGAAGGCTGGCCAACGGTGATCTTCCTGCATACCTACGGTAAAGCCGCCGCCATCAGCCCCGAAGAACGACTGTTGTTCGGCGAAATGGGCGTGGCCTACATCGAGATCAACGGCACTCAGATGCTGTCGGAAAACAGCTTCCGCTGGTCGAATTACAGCGACGAGAGCACCCAAACCGCCATTCAGCGTACGGTGCAACAGTTGGCTCCGCAGCTAAAGCTGAATACCCGGCGGATTTACCTCAGCGCCCGCGGCCAGGGCGCACTGCACGCCGCCAACCTGATCGCGAAATACCCGCAGTTTTATGCCGGTGCGCTCCTGATCGCCCCCAGCGGCGAGATAAAACCGGCCCAGCAGTCGCTGGCGGCGCAAAAGAAAATCGTGATGGCGTATTACGACCGGCAGAACTTCAGCGAGCAGGCGCTGGCGTTACACTTCGCCAATCTGTTTGGAGAGGATAATCAGGTGCAGACGCTGCATTTCGCCCAGGGCGAGGATGCCGCCGGCAGTTGGCAGGCGCGCTTCAGGCGGCCGTTGCAGTGGGTGTTGGATCGGGCGCCGGATGCGACGCCGGGAGCCTAGGTTTTCAGGGCCGACAGACGTCGGCCCTTTAGCTGTCAATGGCCGTCGACGAAAACGATCTTCAGCACGAACAGCAGCGCCACCACCACCACGCACGGGCTGATTTCACGCCAGCGGCCGGTGCCGAGCTTCATCACGCAGTAGGAGATAAAGCCGAGCGCAATGCCTTCGGTGATCGAGAAGCTGAACGGCATCATCACCGCGGTGACAAACGCCGGCACCGCTTCGGTCAGATCGTCCCACTTCACCCGCGCCAGGCTGGAGGTCATCAGCACGCCGACGTAGATCAGCGCGCCGGCGGCGGCGTAAGCCGGCACCATGCCCGCCAGCGGCGACAGGAAGATCACCAGCAGGAACAGCAGGCCGGTAACCACCGCCGTCAAGCCGGTGCGGCCGCCGACGGCGACGCCGGACGAGCTTTCGATGTAAGCGGTCACGGAAGAGGTGCCCGCCAGCGAACCAGCCACCGAGCTGATACTGTCGACGTACAGCGCCTGCTTCATGCGCGGGAACTTGCCCTGGTTGTCGGTCAAGCCGGCTTTATCGGTGACGCCGATCAGCGTGCCGGAGGAGTCGAACAGATTCACCAGCATAAACGAGAAGATCACCCCGGCCAGCCCGATGTTCAGCGCGCCGGCCACGTCGACCTGGCCCACCACCGAGGTGATGCTCGGCGGCAGGGAGAACAGACCACCGTATTTCACGTCGCCCAGCATCCAGCCGATCAGGGTGGTGACCACGATCGATACCAGCACCGCCGCATGGAAGTTACGCGAAGAGAGCACGGCGATGATGAAGAAGCCGAGCGCGCCCAGCAGCACGTTATGCGAGGTCAGACTGCCGATGGTCACCAGCGTGTCTGGGTTGGCCACCACGATGCCGGCGTTTTTCAGCCCCATCATGCCGATGAACAGACCGATGCCGCTGGTGATGCCAACCCGCAGGCTGACAGGAATGTTGGCGATCATCCAGTAACGGATGCGGAAAATGGTCAGCAGCAGCAGGCCGACCGCCCCCCAGAAGATGGCACCCATGCCCACCTGCCAGGAAATGCCCATCGCCCCGACTACCACGAAGGCGAAGAAGGCGTTCAGGCCCATCGCCGGCGCCAGCGCCACCGGCAGGTTCGCCAGCAGGCCCATAAAGATGCTGCCGAAGGCGGCGATCAAACAGGTAGTGACAAATACCGCCTGGGTATCCATGCCCGCCGCGCCCAAAATTTGGGGGTTAACGAACACGATATACACCATGGTGAGGAAAGTGGTGATACCGGCAATCGTTTCCGTACGCGCCGTCGTGCCATGTTGCTTGAGTTTAAACACGCGCCCAAGCAAGCCTTGCTCAGCGTCAAGGCCAGATACTGGTTTGGTCATTATCAGAATTCCGAAAATGGGAATGGACAGTCGCCGGCTATCCTATAACAAAAAGTGGGGCTTTTGACGCCGGTCACAGGTTTTTTTCGCCGTCTTTACGGCTAAATGCGTCAACGGCTTGTATTTACAGGCATTCATCCCCCTTGCCATCCGCTGCGTTGCCGTTTGCCGGCACGGCCGATAAAATGACCTATCGCATCTCTTACCCTACCCGCTAAAAAAACAGGAATCCGCATGTCTTCGACCTTTATCGATAAACTCGCGTTAATTACGCTGAAAGATGACAAAGTGGCGCTGGTGCGTTCACACAATAAGACGCTGTTTTATGTCCCGGGTGGAAAACGCGAAGCGGGCGAAACCGACGAACAGGCGCTGTGCCGCGAAATTGACGAAGAGCTGACCGTCGCGCTGCAGCCGAGCTCCATCGCGTTTTACGGCGAGTTCACCGGCCCGGCGGACGGCAAGCAGGACGGCACCCAGGTGCGCATTCGCTGCTACCAGGCCGACTTTACCGGGCAGCTGCAGCCGGCCGCCGAAATCGCCGAACTGAGGTGGTGCGACAGCCACGATTTGCCGCACTGCTCGCACGTTGCCGCGCTGATTTTGCACGATCTCAAGGCGCGTAACCTGATCAAGTGATCGCTGACCGGCCTCAGCGGCGCTAACCCGAAGGAACCTGTCCCGCATGAATCAGATTGACTGCATTTTGTTCGACTGCGACGGCACGCTGGTGGACAGCGAAGTGCTGTGCAGCAAAGCCTATGTACACATGTTCGCCCGCTACGGCATTCACCTGTCGCTGGAAGAAGTGTTCAAGAAATACAAAGGGGTAAAGCTGTACGAGATCATCGATCGGGTCAACGCCGAGCAAGGCACTGACCTGGCAAAAGAAGCGCTGGAGCCGCTGTATCGGCAGGAAGTAGCGCGGCTGTTCGACAGCGAGCTGCAGCAGATTGCCGGCGCCCGCGAGCTGCTGGCGCAGGTGACGGTGCCTATCTGCACCGTCTCCAACGGGCCGGTCAGCAAGATGCAACACTCGCTCGGCCTGACCGGCATGCTGCCTTATTTTAATGACCGGTTGTTCAGCGGTTATGACCTGCAGCGCTGGAAGCCGGATCCGGCGATCGTGTTTCACGCCGCCGAACAGATGCAGGTGCCGGTGACGCGCTGCATCCTGGTGGACGACTCGCCCGCCGGCGCCCAGGCCGGCATCCATGCTGGCATTCCGGTCTTTTACTTCTGCGCCGACCCGCACAACCCGCCGATCGACCACCCGCTGGTGACGACGTTTGACGACCTGGCCCAGTTGCCCGCGCTGTGGCGCGAACGCGGCTGGCGACTGACGGCCGATTAACTGGCCGGCATCGGCGGCTTGTTGCGCCACCAGCGCCAGGACCGCTTCAGCGCGCGGGTTTGCGCGCCGAAGCGGCGGTTAATCGCGTTGGCCAGCAGATCGAGCGCCAGGCAGAACACGAAATAGACCAGCGCCACGAACAGGAACACTTCCATCGGGTAGACCATGCTGCGGTTGTTGACCTGGGTCGCCAGGAAGGTCAGTTCGCCAACGCCGACGATATAAGCCAGCGAGGTGTCTTTGATTAAGGAGATCCACTGGTTAATGAACGACGGCACCATCATGCGCAGCGCCTGCGGCAGCACGATCATGCGCAGCGTTTGCCAACGGTTCAGCCCCAGAGAAAGCCCGGCCTGCCACTGGCCGGGGCCGATCGCGGCGATGCCGGCCTTCACCGCATGGGCCAAATAGGCCGAAGCGATCAGCGCCAGCGCGCACACCACGGTAGTGATTTCCGGGATCTCGACACCAAACACCATCGGCAGCAGGAAATAGGTCCAGAAGATCAGCATGATGACCGGAATGGCGCGGAAAAAGCCCAGCACCGCCGCCAGCAATCCGGCGGCAACGCCGCGCGACATCGCCAGCGCCACACCGAGTAAGGTGCCGAGCACCGCCGAAGCCACGCCGGCCATCAGGCTGATCGCCAACGTCAGCGCCGCGCCGCCCAGCGGCCCGTCCGGCCAGGTGCCCCACAGCAGGTAGCCCAGGTTATCGTGAATTACGCTGAAATCCATCTCAATGTCCTCCCAACGGTTTACGCTGTTGGCGCCACATGCCCCAGCCTTCCAGCAGCGCGATGATGGCGATATACAGCACCGTCGCCACGCCGAACGCCTGGAAGGTGCGCAACGTTTCGGTTTCAACCTGACGCGAGGCGTAAGAGAGTTCGGCAACGCCGATCGCCATGGTCAGCGACGAGTTCTTGATCACGTTCATGTACTGGCCCAGCAGCGGCGGCAACGCGATTTTCAGCGCCTGCGGCAGCACCACGTAGCGCATCGCCTGCCAGCCGGTCAGCCCCAGCGCCTGGGCGGCATATTTCTGCCCGCCGGCGACGCCGCGAATACCGGAACGGATCTCTTCGGCGATAAAGGCGGTGGAGTAGAGCGTCAGGCCGAAGAAACCGGCGAGAAACTCGAACGACGGCCACTCAAGCGGGCCAACCTGATGTGAGCTGTTCAGCCACTGCATGGCGGCGGACGGCAGGATCTGCCCGGCGGCGAAATACCAAAAGAACAGCTGCACCAGCAGCGGCGTATTGCGAAACAGCGAGCTGTATCCCATCGCCAGCCAGCGCAACGGCCGCAGGCTGCTGTCGCGCATCGCCGCCAGCACAAAGCCCAGCAGCGTGGCCGCCAGGCCCGCGCAGGCGGAAAGCCACAGCGTCAGCAGGAAGCCGTGCCACAGCCAGCTCAGGTATTGCGGCGCCAGCAGCCAGTCCAGGTTCATGTTCAATCCTTGTCTTGCAGAATGCATCAGGGGCGCAGCAAGCTGCGCCCCTCCGTGTCGATCTCACCGCGAGCGATTAAATCAGGCTTTCGGTTGCTGATCCAAAGGCGCGATTTTGAAATCGCCGCGCGGTTGGGCAGATTTGGTTTCCGGCCCGAACCAGCGATCGTAAATCTTAACCGCTTCACCGTCTTTTTCCAGTTTGATCAACGTCTCGTTCACCGCGGCGGTCAGGCGATCTTCGCCCTTGGGAATACCGACGCCCTGGTACTCTTTGGTCAGGCTGAACGGTGAAATTTCAAACTCCGCCTTCTGCGCCGCCGGCAGGTTGCCAAGCAGGCCGACCAGCTTGGCGTCGTCCTGAGTGATCGCCTGCACGTTGCCGTTACGCAGCGCCACGAACGCCAGCGGAGTGTCATCGTAAGAGATCACTTTCGCCGTCGGGAAACGCTCGCGCAGGGTGATTTCCTGCACCGTGCCCTTGTCCGCGCCGATGCGCAGCTTCTTGATGTCTTCCGGGGTTTTCAGCACGCCTTTGCGAGCGATGAATTTCTGGCCGGTGGCGAAGTACGGCACGCTGAAGTTCACTTCCTTGGCGCGCTCGTCGGTAATGGTGAAGTTGGCGGCGATCAGGTCAACCTTCTTCGACACCAGCAACGGAATGCGGTTGGCCGGGTTGGTGGCGCGCAGCTCCACTTTTACCCCCAGCGCTTTGCCGATCGCATCGGCGACGTCCACATCGTAGCCCACCAGCTTTTTGCTCTGCGGATCGATGTAGCCGAACGGCGGGTTGCTGTCGAACACCGCGATACGCACCACGCCGGCTTGCTTGATATCGTCAAGTTTGTCCGCGTGCGCGGCGCCGGCGGCGAGGCCGGTCAGACTGGCTAACAACGTTAAGGCCAAAGCGCGATGTTTCATAGAAAGCTCCTAAGTGGTTGATGTCCTGCTGGCGGATAAGCTAGCAAGCGCCACATAGGTCAGGAAATAATATAAAAAGCTATGTTTATAACCTTTTTATCTTTACGCGCTTAAGATGGAATAAAGGCGCGGGAAACCGCGCCTTTGAAGGATATTACCCGGAAAGGGTTAGTCGGCCTTTTCGTCTTTACCGCCCGGAGAGAGCAGCTTTTCCAAGGCGTCGCCGCCCAAATGACGAAAGTCCTGCCCTTTGACGAAATAGAAGATAAATTCGCAGATGTTCTGGCAGCGGTCGCCGATGCGCTCGATAGAACGGGCGCAGAACAGCGCGGTCAGCACGCTCGGAATAGTGCGTGAGTCTTCCATCATGTAGGTCATCAGCTGGCGCACGATGCCTTCGTATTCCTGGTCGACCTTTTTATCTTCGCGATAAATACGGATCGCCTCGTCCAGATCCATGCGCGCAAACGCGTCCAGCACGTCGTGCAGCATCTGCACGGTGTGGCGCCCCAGCGACTCCAGGCTGACCAGCAGCGGCTGGTGCTGGTGCGAAAACTTTTCCAGCGCGGTGCGGCAGATTTTGTCCGCCACGTCGCCGATGCGCTCCAGCTCGGAAATGGTTTTGATGATCGCCATCACCAGGCGCAGATCGCTGGCGGTCGGCTGACGCTTGGCGATGATGCGTACGCAAGCTTCGTCGATCGCCACTTCCATCATGTTGACCTTGGCGTCGCCTTCGATCACGCGCTTGGCCAACTCGCCATCCTGATTGTGCATCGCGGTAATGGCATCGGTCAGTTGCTGCTCCACCAGCCCGCCCATGGTCAGCACCTGGGTGCGGATATGCTCAAGCTCTGCGTTGAACTGGCCGGAAATGTGTTTGTTTAAATTCAGGTTATCCATGATGCTTCCTATCAACCATAACGGCCAGTGATGTAGTCTTCAGTCTGCTTTTTCTGCGGCGCAGTGAACAGGTTATCAGTATCACTGAACTCGATCAGCTCGCCCAGATACATAAATGCGGTAGAGTCGGAGCAGCGCGCCGCCTGCTGCATGTTGTGCGTCACGATCACCACGGTGTAATCGGCCTTCAGCTCGCTGATCAGCTCTTCAATCTTGCCAGTGGAGATCGGATCCAGCGCCGAGCATGGCTCATCCAGCAACAGCACTTCCGGACGAATGGCGATGCCGCGGGCGATGCACAGACGCTGCTGCTGGCCGCCGGAGAGGCTGTAGCCGCTCTGGTGCAGCTTGTCCTTGGTTTCGTTCCACAGCGCCGCCTTGGTCAGCGCCCACTGCACGCGCTCGTCCATATCGGCGCGCGACAGCTTTTCAAACAGGCGAACGCCGAAGGCGATGTTGTCGTAAATCGACATCGGGAACGGCGTCGGCTTCTGGAACACCATGCCGACCTTGGCGCGCAGCAGCGCGATATCCGAGTTGTCGGTCAGGATGTTCTGGCCGTCCAACAGGATGCCGCCTTCCGCACGCTGTTCCGGGTACAGCTGATACATCTTGTTGAAGGTGCGCAGCAGGGTGGACTTGCCGCAGCCGGACGGGCCGATAAACGCGGTGACCTTGTTTTTGGCAATATCCAGCGTGATGTTCTTCAGCGCATGGAATTTGCCGTAGTAGAAGTTCAGATCGCGTACCTGAATTTTGCTGCTGGAAGCGTCAGTAACCATACTCATCAAGACTTCTCTCTTTTCATCAGCGCCGCCAAAGCGGCGCTCAAAATTTTATGAATGCTTTTTCTTGGCGAAAATCACGCGCGCCAGGATATTCAGTAACAGTACGCACAGGGTGATCAACAGCACCCCGGCCCAGGCCAGCTGTTGCCATTCGGCGAACGGGCTCATGGCGAATTTGAAGATGGTCACCGGCAGGTTGGCGATCGGCTGCATCAGGTCGGTGCTCCAGAACTGGTTCGACAGCGAGGTGAACAGCAGCGGTGCCGTTTCCCCCGCGATGCGCGCAATCGCCAGGAGCACGCCGGTGATGATGCCGGACACCGACGCCTTCAGCGTGATGGCGGAAATCATGCGCCATTTTGGCGTACCCAGGGCGTACGCCGCCTCGCGCAGCGTATCCGGTACCAACTTCAGCATGTTCTCGGTGGTGCGAATGACGATCGGCACCTGCAGCAGCGCCAGCGCCACGATGCCGGCCCAGCCGGAGAAGTGTTCCATCTTCGCCACCACGATGGTGTAAACGAACAGGCCCACCACGATCGACGGTGCGGACAACAGGATATCGTTGATAAAGCGGATCACTTCCGCCAGCCAGGATTTACGGCCGTATTCCGCCAGGTAGATGCCGGCCATGATGCCCAGCGGCGTACCGAAGATGGTCGCCCACAGGATCAACAGGCCGCTGCCGGCGATGGCGTTGGCCAAGCCGCCGCCCGCGGTATTCGGCGGCGGGGTCATTTCGGTGAACAGCGCCAGCGACATGCCGTCGAAACCTTTGGTGACGGTGGCGATCAGGATCCAGATCAGCCAGAACAGCCCGAACGCCATGGTCGCCATCGACAGGAACAGCGCGAGGCGGTTTTTCTGCCGGCGCCAGGCCTGCATTTTACGGCGGCTTTCCGCCAGAACGACTGCGTTTTGCATATCCATCGTCGCCATGTTAACGCCCCTCATTCTTGGCCAAACGCATGATCATCAGTTTCGACAGCGCCAGCACGATAAAGGTGATAACAAACAGAATCAGGCCCAGCTCCATCAACGCGGCGGTGTGCACGCCGGACTCGGCTTCGGCGAATTCGTTGGCCAGCGCCGAGGTGATGCTGTTGCCCGGCATGTACAGCGAAGCGCTGTCGAGCTGGTAGGTGTTACCGATGATAAAGGTCACCGCCATGGTTTCCCCCAGCGCGCGGCCCAGCCCCAACATCACGCCGCCGATGACGCCGTTTTTGGTGAACGGCAGCACGATGCGCCAGATGACTTCCCAGGTGGTGCAACCGATGCCGTAGGCCGACTCTTTCATCATCACCGGCGTCTGTTCGAACACGTCGCGCATGACCGCAGCGATGTAAGGAATGATCATGATCGCCAGGATCACCCCGGCGGCCAGGATGCCGATGCCGAAGGCCGGGCCGGAGAACAGCTCGCCGACGATCGGAATGCCCGACAGCACTTCGCCCACCGGCGTCTGGAAATATTCGGCGAACAGCGGGGCGAACACGAACAGGCCCCACATGCCGTAGACGATGCTCGGGATGGCCGCCAGCAGCTCAATGGCGATGCCCAGCGGCCGCTTCAACCAGTTCGGCGCCAGTTCGGTCAGGAACAGCGCGATGCCGAAACTCACCGGCACGGCGATGATCAGCGCGATAAGCGAGGTGACCACGGTGCCGTAGATCGGCACCAGTGCGCCGAACTGCTCCGCCGGCGCGTCCCACTCTTTGGTCCACAGGAAAGCGAAGCCGAATTTCTGCATGCTTGGCCAGGAGGCGAAGATCAGCGAAACGATAATGCCGCCCAGCAACAATAGGGTAATCAGCGCCGCCAGTCTCACCAGCGCGCTGAAAATGATGTCACCGTTTTTGCCCGGTGCTTTGATGGTCGGCTTGTACTCAGCCATAGATTACTCTCTGTTTGAACCCTGGCAGCCCCAACCGGGATCGGAGCCTGAAGAACTGTGTGGGGCGCGGCGAACCCGCGCCCCTGCGTTGTTAGTACAGCGCTTTACCTGAACTGTCTTTTACGTTGGTTTTCCAGGCCGCGCGCACCTGCTCAACCACTTCTTTCGGCAGGGTGGCGTAATCCAGCTCGTTAGCCTGTTTGCCGCCGGTTTTGTAAGCCCAGTCGAAGAACTTCAGCACTTCGGCGCCCTGAGCAGGGTTTTTCTGCTCTTTGTGCACCAGGATGAAGGTGGTGGAGGTAATTGGCCACACGTTGTCGCCTTTCTGGTCAGTCAGATCCTGAGCGAAGGTCTTGCTCCAATCCACGCCTTTGGCCGCGTTGCTGAAGCTCTCTTCGGTCGGGCTGACCGGTTTGCCGTCGGCGGAAACCAGCTTGGTGTAAGCCAGGTTGTTCTGCTTGGCGTAGGCGTATTCTACGTAGCCGATAGAGCCAGGCAGACGCTGGACGAAAGCGGCGATGCCGTCGTTGCCTTTACCGCCCAGACCGGTCGGCCAGTTAACGGTAGAACCGGCGCCAATCTTCTCTTTCCACTGCGCGTTGGCCTTGGACAGGTAGCTGGTGAACACGAACGAGGTGCCGGAACCGTCGGCGCGACGCACCACGGCGATGTTCTGGTCAGGCAGTTTCACGCCTGGGTTCAGCTTGGTGATAGCCGGATCGTTCCACTTTTTGACGTTGCCCAGGTAGATATCGCCCAGGGTTTTGCCGTCCAGAGTCAGTTCGCCGGATTTGATGCCCGGGATATTCACAGCCAGCACTACGCCGCCAATCACGGTCGGGAACTGGAACAGGCCGTCAGCCGCCAGCTTGTCGTCAGACAGCGGGGCGTCGGAAGCGCCAAAGTCAACGGTGTTGGCTACGATTTGCTTCACGCCGCCAGAGGAGCCGATGCCCTGATAGTTAACTTTGTTGCCGGTTTCTTTCTGATAAGAATCTGCCCACTTGGCGTAAACCGGAGCGGGGAATGTCGCACCTGCACCGGTCAGGCTGGCAGCAGCGAACGCGGACACGGTGGTCAGGGAGAAGGTCGCTGCCACAATACTGGCGACGGTGGTACGCATCAGTTTCATAATCCCTCCTAATGGGATATTTAAAATCGACTTCGAGTCGTTTTAATCAGAGTAAGTATTGCTGCAGGAGGGAAAATAGGACAGTTTGGTGACAGAAAAATGTACGCAATATGACAGTTATATTACAACGCGTTTGAGGGGTATTTGTTTATTTATAAATCAATTGATTAGCTAAAAAACAGCGCAATTGCCAAGCAATAAAAAACCGTTTGGTCACGCCCTATCCGCTTGAATATGACAATGTTTATCGCCGAATCGGCATCGCCGTCATCTTTTACGACGCTCATGAAAAAAGCCGGCGCTAGGGCCGGCTTTTGCAGTTTACCTGCGGCAGATTACTCTACGGTGACGGACTTCGCCAGGTTGCGCGGCTGGTCAACGTCGGTGCCTTTGATCAGCGCCACGTGGTAAGACAGCAGCTGCAACGGCACGGTGTAGAAGATAGGCGCCACGATTTCCTCGACGTGCGGCAGAGGAATGATGGTCATGCCTTCACTGCTGACGAAGCCGGCGTCCTGATCGGCGAACACGTACAGCTGGCCGCCGCGCGCACGCACTTCTTCAATGTTGGACTTCAGCTTTTCCAACAGTTCGTTGTTCGGCGCCACCACAATCACCGGCATGTCGGCGTCGATCAGCGCCAGCGGGCCGTGTTTCAACTCGCCCGCCGCATAAGCTTCGGCGTGAATATAGGAGATCTCTTTCAGCTTCAGCGCCCCTTCCATGGCGATCGGATACTGATCGCCGCGGCCGAGGAACAGCGCATGGTGCTTGTCGGAGAAGCCTTCCGCCAGCGCTTCGATCTCTTTATCCATCGACAGCATCTGCTCGATACGCGCCGGCAGCGCCTGCAGGCCGTGCACGATCTCCTGCTCCACGCTCTGCGCCATGCCTTTCAGGCGGCCCAGGCGCGCCACCAGCATCAACAGCACGGTGAGCTGCGTAGTGAAGGCCTTGGTCGAGGCTACGCCGATTTCCGTGCCGGCCTTGGTCATCAACGCCAGATCGGATTCACGCACCAGCGAAGAGCCGGCCACGTTACAAACGGCCAGCGAACCGAGATAACCCAGCTCTTTGGACAGGCGCAGCGCCGCTAATGTGTCGGCGGTTTCGCCGGACTGCGACAGGGTGATGATCAGGCTGCCCGGACGCACCGCCGATTTGCGGTAACGGAATTCGGACGCGATCTCGACGTCGCACGGCACGCCGGCCAGCGCTTCGAACCAGTAACGCGCCACCATACCGGAGTGATAAGAAGTACCACAGGCAATAATCTGCACGTGCTGCACCTTGGCCAACAGCTCATCGGCGCGCGGGCCCAGCTCGCTCAGGTTGATTTGGCCATGGCTGAACCGCCCTTCCAGTGTGTTTTTCAGCGCCAGCGGCTGTTCGTAAATCTCTTTTTGCATGTAGTGGCGGTAAGCGCCCTTGTCGCCGGCGTCATACTGCACTTGGGATTCGATCTCAGGGCGCTCGATGGCGTTACCCTGCTTGTCGAAGATGTTGACGGTGCGGCGAGTCACTTCCACCACGTCGCCTTCTTCCAGGAAGATGAAGCGGCGAGTGACCGGCAACAGCGCCAGCTGATCGGAAGCGATGAAGTTTTCGCCGACGCCGCGGCCGATAACCAGCGGGCTGCCGGAGCGCGCCGCGACCAGTACGCTCGGATCGCGGCTGTCCATCACCACGGTGCCGTAGGCGCCGCGCAGCTGTGGGATCACGCGCTGAACCACTTCCAGCAGCGTACCGCCCTGCTGTTGTTCCCAATGCACCAGGTGCGCAATCACTTCGGTGTCGGTTTCGGAGCTGAAGCGATAACCGCGTTCGATCAACAGTTCGCGCAGCGGTTCGTGGTTTTCGATGATGCCGTTATGCACCACGGTAATGTAGTCGGAAACATGCGGGTGCGCGTTCGCCTCGGTCGGCTCACCGTGCGTTGCCCAGCGGGTGTGAGCGATGCCGGTACCGCCGTGCAGATCGGTCTGCTCCGCCGCTTCGGCCAACTTTTGCACCTTGCCTACGCGACGCAGGCGGCTGACGTTGCCCTGCGCGTCGACCACTGCCAGACCGGCGGAGTCATAACCGCGGTACTCAAGACGACGTAAACCTTCCAACAGAATTTCTGCGATATCACGTTGCGCTACTGCGCCTACAATTCCACACATCAGTTGTATTCCTAATGAGCGCCCTTCATGGGCGTTTTCGATGCCTTGACCTGATTTTTGCCGGTTTTTACCGTGCGCCCCCCGAGCCTGTAGATGGTAGGGGTTATTATGTTTTGTATTGGGCTCGTGAACGGAGCCCAACGCAAAACACACTATGACTTCTTCTTCACCGGACGTTGCCAGCCCTGAATGTGCACCTGCTTGACGCGGCTCAGCACCAGTTCGTTCTCGGCGATATCGCGCGTCACCGTGGTGCCGGCGGCGATGGTGGAGCCTTTGCCGACCGACACCGGCGCCACCAACTGGGTATCGGAACCCACGAACACGCCATCACCGATCAGCGTCTTGTGCTTGTTGGCGCCATCATAGTTACAGGTGATGGTACCGGCGCCGATATTAACATCATCGCCGATTTCAGCATCGCCCAGGTAGCTGAGGTGGCCGGCCTTGGAGCCTTTGCCCAGACGCGCCTTTTTCATTTCCACAAAGTTGCCGACGTGAGCCCCTGCAGCCAGCTCCGCGCCTGGGCGCAGGCGGGCGAACGGCCCCACGGTGCAGTCGGCCTCCAGCACGCTGTCTTCCAGCACGCTGTAAGGACTGATCTCGCAGTCATCGCCGATCACGCAGTTTTTCAGCACGCAGCCGGCGCCGATTTTCACCCGGTCGCCCAGCTTGACGTGACCTTCGATAATCACATTCGCATCAATAGTGATGTCGCGGCCGTGAACAAGCTCCCCGCGCAGATCGAAACGTGCCGGATCCAGCAGCATCACGCCGGCCAACAGCAGCTTTTCAGACTGTTCCGACTGGAAGACGCGCTCCAGGGTCGCCAGCTGCAGGCGGTTGTTCACGCCTTCCACTTCGCTCAAACGCGACGGGTGCACGGTTTCAATTTTCTTGCCGTCGGCATGGGCCAACGCAATGATATCGGTGATGTAAAACTCGCCCTGTGCGTTGTCGTTATTCAACATCCCCAGCCAGCGCTTCAGATCGCGCCCGTTCGCCACCAGAATGCCGGTATTGATCTCGTTAATCTGGCGCTGTTTCTCGCTGGCATCCTTGTGTTCGACGATGCCCACCACGTTGCCCTGCTCGCGCACGATGCGGCCGTAACCGCTCGGATCGTCCAGCTTGACCGTCAGCAGACCGATGCCGCCCTGCGGCTTGGCCGCCAGCAGGCGTTGCAGCGTATCCACCGAGATCAACGGCACATCGCCGTACAGCATCAGCACGTCTTCATCGTCGGCAAAGTGCGGCGCGGCCTGCTGCATCGCATGACCGGTACCCAATTGTTCAGCCTGCAGCACCCAGTTCAGTGCGCCGTCAGCCAGCGTGCTTTTCAACAAATCGCCGCCGTGACCGTATACCAGGTGAACATGTTGCGCGCCCAGTTTCATCGCGGCATCAATGACGTGTTGCACCATCGGCTTGCCGGCCAACGGATGTAAGACCTTGGGAAGATCGGAATACATGCGTGTTCCCTTGCCCGCGGCGAGGATAACCACGCTCATTGCGCTGTTCGACATAAGCAACCTGATAACTCCATTTTGATAGACGAAAGTAAAACCGTTTAGCGACGATATTACTACATATTTTTCTGCACGAACCCGGCGCAGGCCGCGTGGGCCTTGGCCTGCCGCTATCGCGGCCAATTCGGCGTCGGGACGAAAAAACTGTCGGCGATCGGCGACGTTTCTTTCCCGATATCAGGGGTTATACACCACACTGTCCACCGGGCTGAAATGCTTATTTTAAAGTAAAAAAAAAGCGACCCTATAGGCCGCTTTCTTAAAGTTGGGTGCTATGCACCCAAACATTACATCGCTTTTCTGGTGAGCTCGATAACGCGCAGTTTTGCGATCGCTTTCGCCAGTTCAGCGGATGCCTGAGCATAGTCGACATCGCCATGAGAGCTGCGAATGTGTTCTTCAGCTTTACGCTTAGCTTCCAACGCTCTCGCTTCGTCGAGGTCAGTACCACGGATAGCAGTGTCCGCCAGCACGGTAACCACGCTCGGTTGCACCTCGAGGATGCCACCGGACAGGTAGATGAACTCTTCTTCACCGTGCTGCTTAACAATACGCACCATGCCAGGCTTGATGGCAGTCAGCAGCGGCGCATGGCCAGGGAAGATCCCCAGTTCACCTTCGCTGCCTGTCACCTGGATCTTCTGCACCAGGCCGGAAAACATCTGTTTTTCCGCGCTGACTACATCCAGATGGTAAGTCATAGCCATATCACCCTCCTCTCAAGGCGTTACAGTTTCTTGGCTTTTTCCACTGCTTCTTCAATGGTGCCAACCATGTAGAACGCCTGCTCCGGCAGGTGGTCATAGTCGCCGTCCATAATGCCTTTGAAACCACGGATGGTGTCTTTCAGCGATACGAACTTGCCCGGAGAACCGGTGAAGACTTCTGCCACGAAGAACGGCTGAGACAGGAAACGTTGGATCTTACGCGCACGGGATACAACCAGTTTGTCTTCTTCAGACAGCTCGTCCATACCCAGGATCGCGATGATATCTTTCAGTTCCTGATAGCGTTGCAGAATAGACTGCACGCCACGCGCTACGTCGTAGTGCTCCTGGCCAACGACCAGCGGATCCAGCTGACGGCTGGTGGAATCCAGCGGGTCAACGGCCGGGTAGATACCCAGAGAAGCGATGTTACGGCTCAGTACCACGGTTGCGTCCAAGTGCGCAAAGGTGGTGGCTGGTGACGGGTCAGTCAAGTCATCCGCAGGAACGTAAACGGCCTGTACGGATGTGATGGAACCGGTCTTGGTCGAGGTGATACGTTCTTGCAGAACGCCCATCTCTTCCGCCAGCGTTGGCTGATAACCTACCGCGGATGGCATACGGCCCAGAAGTGCGGACACTTCGGTACCGGCCAGGGTGTAACGGTAGATGTTGTCAACGAACAGCAGTACGTCACGGCCTTCGTCACGGAATTTCTCCGCCATGGTCAGACCGGTCAGCGCAACGCGCAGACGGTTACCTGGTGGCTCGTTCATCTGGCCGTAAACCAGGGATACTTTGTCCAGAACGTTGGAGTCGGTCATTTCGTGGTAGAAGTCGTTACCCTCACGAGTACGCTCGCCCACGCCCGCAAACACGGAATAACCGGAGTGCTCGATCGCGATGTTACGGATCAGCTCCATCATGTTTACGGTTTTACCTACGCCCGCACCGCCGAACAGACCAACTTTACCGCCCTTGGCGAATGGACAAATCAGATCCATTACCTTGATACCGGTTTCCAGCAGTTCCTGGGAGTTGGACAGCTCTTCGTAGCTTGGCGCCGCGCGGTGAATCGCCCAACGCTCTTCTTCGCCGATGTCGCCTTTCATGTCGATCGGTTGACCCAATACGTTCATGATACGGCCCAGGGTAGCTTTACCCACCGGCACTTCAATCGGGTGATCCAGGTTGTTCACTTTCAGACCGCGACGCAGACCGTCGGAGGTCCCCATTGCGATACAGCGAACCACGCCACCGCCCAGCTGTTGCTGAACTTCCAACACCAGTTTTTCGGTGCCGTTTTCTACCTCAAGGGCATCGTACACTTTTGGTACGGCATCCTGAGGGAACTCGACGTCCACCACGGCGCCGATTACCTGGATAATCTTTCCAGTAGCCATCTTGAATCCTCTACGTAATTCGTAAACCTAGCTTAAACCGCGGAGGCTCCCGAAACGATCTCGGTGAGTTCCTGAGTGATGCTGGCCTGACGCGCCTTGTTGTATACCAACTGCAGCTCTTTGATCAGGCTACCGCCGTTATCGGTTGCGGCTTTCATCGCGACCATTCGTGCGGCCTGCTCGCTGGCCAGGTTTTCCACGACGCCCTGATAAACCTGCGACTCCACATAGCGGCGCAGCAAGGTATCAAGCAGCACTTTTGGATCGGGTTCATACAGGTAATCCCAAGGCGTTTTCTTCAGCTCTTCGTCATCGGCTGGCGGTAACGGCAGCAGCTGAAGCACCTGCGGCTCTTGGGACATCGTATTAACAAATTTGTTGCTGACAATGTACAGCTTGTCCAAACGACCTTCGTCGTAGGCCTGCAGCATCACTTTCACCGGCCCGATCAGATCCGACAGGGAAGGTTTGTCCCCCATGCCGGTCACCTGGGCAACCACGTTGCCGCCCACGGAACCAAAGAAAGAGGCTGCTTTAGAGCCAATCAGCGCCAAATCGGTTTCGACGCCTTTTTCGGACCAGGCTTTCATCTCCGCCAGCAGCTTTTTGAACAGGTTGATGTTCAAGCCGCCGCAGAGACCACGGTCAGTAGACACCACCAGATACCCGACGCGCTTAACGTCACGCTCATCCAGGTACGGGTGCTTGTACTCCAGATTCCCTAACGCAAGGTGACCAATCACTTTGCGCATGGTCTCTGCATAAGGACGGCTGGCCGCCATGCGATCCTGCGATTTACGCATTTTGGAGGCGGCGACCATTTCCATCGCTTTAGTGATCTTTTGCGTGTTTTGCACGCTAGCGATCTTACTACGTATCTCTTTTGCGCCGGCCATCTCTGCTTCTCCTCAGTGCCAGACGGCCTGCTGTCTTTCAACAGCAGGACCGTTCGGCGTTACCAGGACTGGGTTTTCTTGAAGGTCTCGAGGATGTCTTTCAACTTGCCCTCGATCTCATCATTGAAGTTGCCAGTTTGGTTGATGTGGTTCAGCAGTTCGGCGTGCTCGCGGTCCGCATAGGCTACCAGCGCGGCTTCGAAGCTCACCACTTTGGCAACTTCGACGTCGTTCAGGTAACCGCGTTCTGCGGCAAACAGCACCAGAGACTGTTGTGCAACCGACATCGGCGCATACTGTTTCTGTTTCAGCAGCTCGGTCACTTTCTGACCGTGGCTCAGCTGTTTGCGGGTCGCGTCGTCCAGATCGGATGCGAACTGGGAGAATGCAGCCAGTTCACGATACTGCGCCAGCGCGGTACGGATACCACCGGACAGTTTCTTCATGATCTTGGTCTGCGCGGCGCCACCAACACGGGATACGGAGATACCCGGGTTAACTGCCGGACGAATACCGGAGTTGAACAGGTTGGATTCCAGGAAGATCTGACCATCGGTAATCGAGATTACGTTGGTCGGAACGAACGCGGAAACGTCACCCGCCTGGGTTTCAATGATCGGCAGAGCGGTCAGTGAACCGGTTTTACCTTTGACTTCACCTTTGGTGAAGGCTTCAACGTATTCGGCGTTAACGCGCGCTGCACGCTCCAGCAAACGGGAGTGCAGATAGAATACGTCGCCTGGGTAAGCTTCACGACCTGGCGGACGACGAAGCAGCAGGGAAATCTGGCGGTAAGCAACGGCCTGTTTGGACAGGTCATCGTATACGATCAGCGCATCTTCACCGCGGTCACGGAAGTATTCGCCCATTGCGCAACCGGCGTATGGCGCCAGGTATTGCAGTGCAGCGGATTCGGAAGCGGTCGCCACCACCACGATGGTGTTGGCCAGTGCGCCGTGCTCTTCCAGCTTGCGCACCACGTTAGCGATGGTGGACGCTTTCTGGCCGATAGCCACGTAAACGCATTTGATGCCGGAGTCGCGTTGGTTGATGATCGCATCGATCGCCAGCGCGGTTTTACCGGTCTGACGGTCACCGATCACCAGCTCACGCTGGCCACGGCCGATTGGAATCATGGCGTCAACGGATTTGTAGCCAGTCTGAACCGGCTGATCAACGGACTGACGCTCGATAACGCCTGGCGCGATAGCTTCTACCGGAGAGAAGCCGTCGTTCTCAATCGGGCCTTTGCCGTCGATTGGTGCGCCTAGGGTGTTAACTACGCGGCCCAGCAGACCACGACCGACTGGAACTTCCAGGATACGGCCGGTGCATTTCACCTTCATGCCTTCGGCCAGATCCGCGTACGGACCCATAACCACGGCACCTACGGAGTCGCGCTCCAGGTTCAATGCGATTGCGTAACGGTTGCCAGGCAGCGCGATCATTTCGCCCTGCATAACTTCGGCCAGGCCGTGTACGCGGATGATCCCGTCGCTGACGGAAACGATAGTACCTTCATTGTGAGCTTCGCTCACTACATTGAACTGAGCAATGCGCTGCTTGATCAGTTCGCTGATTTCGGTGGAATTCAGTTGCATGCTCCAGTCCCCTTAAGACTGCAAGACGTCTGTCAGGCGTTCAAGACGACCGCGAACGCTGCCATCAATCACCATATCGCCGGCGCGAACAACGATGCCGGCCAGTACAGACTTGTCAATTTTGCAATTCAGCTTAACTTTGCGTGACAGACGTTTTTCCATCGCAGCGGCGATTTTCGCCTGCTGTTCGTCGCTCAGCGCGCTCGCAGAGAGCACTTCGACTTCGACGGTGGATTCCAGCGAGGCGCGCAGTTCGATGAACTGCTGCAGCACGGCAGGAAGAACCAGTAAACGTCCATTTTCGGCCATTACACGGATAAAGTTCTGGCCATGTTCGTCGAGCCGATCGCCACAAACCGCGATGAACGTCTTGGACAGCGTTTCTGGCGCGACCGCGCCAGACAGCAGTTCAGAAATCTGTTCATTGCGAGTGACTTCAGCCGCAAACGCCAGCATTTCCTGCCAGCGCTCTACGCTTTGGTGCTCAACGGCAAAGTCAAAAGCTGCTTTGGCGTAGGGGCGAGCTACAGTTACAAATTCAGACATCAGCCCCTCCCTCCTTACAGTTCAGCGACCAGTTTATCAACGATGTCGCTGTTAGCAGCTTCATCCACGGAACGTTCGATGATCTTCTCGGCGCCGGCAATTGCCAGCATCGCGACTTGCTTACGCAACTCTTCACGAGCGCGCTTACGTTCGGCTTCGATCTCAGCCTGAGCCTGCGCCACGATTTTGTTACGTTCCTGCTCGGCTTCGGCTTTCGCTTCATCCATGATCTGAGCTTTGCGTTTGTTCGCTTGCTCGATGATCACCTGAGCTTCTGCTTTAGCAGTTTTCAGCTGGTCGGTCGCATTGGCTTGCGCTAAGTCCAGATCTTTTTTGGCACGCTCTGCAGAAGCGAGGCCGTCAGCGATTTCTTTCTGACGTTTCTCGATGGCAGCCATGATCGGCGGCCATACGTACTTCATGCAGAACCAGACAAACAGAACGAACGCGATGGCCTGGCCGAGGATTGTTGCGTTAAGATTCACAGCACAATGCCTCTTTAAAAGTTAATAGTTTGGTTACGTCGTAGAGGGTTACTCTACTTACGCGACGGCGAACATCACGTACAGACCCAGACCTACAGCGATCATCGGGATGGCGTCGACCAGACCCATAACGATAAAGAACTGTGTACGCAGCAGAGGAATCAGGTCAGGCTGACGAGCAGCGCCTTCCAAGAATTTACCACCCAGGATGCCGATACCGATCGCAGCACCGATTGCCGCTAAACCCATCATCACAGCGGCAGCCATGTACAGCAGATCCATACTCAGGTTTTCCATGACAGTCTCCAGTTTGTTTCAGTTTAAAAGTGCAAGTGTTTTAAGAAAATCAGTGCTCTTCAGACGCCATCGACAGATAGACGATCGTCAGAACCATGAAAATAAAGGCTTGAAGCGTAATGATCAGGATGTGGAAGATAGCCCAAGGCAAGCTCAGGACCCACTGTGACCACCACGGCAACAGGCCAGCAATCAGGATGAAGATCAACTCACCCGCATACATGTTGCCGAACAGTCGCAGACCCAATGAAACAGGTTTGGACAGCAGGCTGACACCTTCAAGAATCAGGTTGATAGGAATGAATACAGGGTGGTTGAACGGCTGCATGGTCAACTCTTTAACGAACCCGCCAACGCCTTTCATTTTGATGCTATAGAACAGAATCAGGATAAACACGCCCAGTGCCATCGACAGCGTGACGTTCACGTCGGCGGTAGGCACAACGCGCAGCGCAGGCAAGCCGAGGATGTGTTCGCCAACGTAAGGCAGGAAGTCGATGGGCAGCAAGTCCATCAGGTTCATCAGGAATACCCAGACAAACACGGTCAGCGCCAGCGGCGCAATCACCTTGCTCTTGCCGTGGTACATGTCGCGCACGCTGCTGTCGACGAAACCGACCACCAGCTCCACGGCGGTTTGCAGTTTACCCGGCACGCCGCTGGTGGCGTTTTTGGCCACTTTGCGGAAGATCACCAGGAAAAGCGCCCCGAGGACGACGGAGAAAAACATCGAGTCGATGTTGATCGACCAGAACCCAGTCCCGACCTGAAGCTGCGTCAGGTGGTGACCGATATACTCCTGTGGAGTCAAGACTTCTCCTGCAGACATGATGCCTCTTACCCTTATTTAGTTAAGTTCGGTAACTGTTAATCACGGCCGGTGCCACTATCTGCACCACTAACACCGCTAAATAGGTCAGGCCAAGCGGTATAAACTCCGCCTTGAACACCCCCAGCGCCACGATCAGCAAAACGATGGTGATCACGACCTTTAGCCCCTCGCCGATGGCGAACGACCAGGCAACCCTACCGGGCGCCGGCGTTTGCGCCTGATGGCGCAAGGCAAACAGCATAAACATTGCACTCGGCAACCAGGCGGCGAGACCGCCTGCCAACGCCGAAGCGCTCCATTCCGGGCTTTTCAGCCAGAAAGCAACGCTGATCAGAACAAAAGTCATTAACTGCAAAAACAGCAGTTTGCGTGCGACTTTCCCGCTGTAAAGGGACACAGACATGACGTTTGTTCTCTCCGTACCCCAGAGGGGGTATGCTGAGTGACGTATACAACTGTTTTTGCTGTCCTGAGTCAAGCAGCAAAAAACGAGCAAATTATACGGGGCATACCAACGAATTCAATCGATAAGTAGCGAAAAGGTGAACAATTATTTAAATTTCCCTATTCCAGCCTATTTTCACAAGAAAACGGTCGGAATAATAGGGCGCATTTAATTGTCTGATTATTCCAGCGTTGCGTTTAGAAACGCGAAGCCGATCACAGTAATGTCTCTTCCTGATTTATAGCCGATGGTCAACCAAACCGTCTTTAGCAATTTGAGTGATCAAAAGATTATATAAATCAAAACATTATAAGTTAACTGTTCAAAAACAATCCGTATACCCGATGAAAACCTTTTATTGACAAGCAGCGGGGCAATATTCCAACAGCCAATTAACATTAGCAGCAAAGACCAATCTTTCGCACATGGTTGCTAACGTGACTATTTCTAAATGCAATTACTCTATTGTCGCTAATTAGCCGCGCTTTTTGTGTTAATAGAAAGTAAATTAACTAAAAAAAGCGGCCAATTAATTAGCCTGCTTACCTTTCTGCCTGATACTACCTTTAATTCACGCTTGTTTGATCAAAAGCAAACTCAGTTTGCCTTAAGAATCACCAGATGGCGTTCGCCTTCCAGTTCAGGCACCTGCAGCCGCACGATGGACTCCAGGCTAACGCCTGCCGGCAGCTGCGTCAGCTCTTCATCCGGGCGCACGCCTTTCAAGGCGTAAAAGCGCCCCTGCCCTTTCGCCGGCAGGTGATGACACCAGGACAGCATATCCTGCAGCGAAGCGAATGCGCGGCTGATCACGCCGTCGAACGGCGGCTCGGCCGGGAATGCTTCAACGCGGCTCTGCACCGGCTCGATATTGTTCAGGCCCAGCTCATGCTGCACCTGACGCAGGAAACGCACGCGCTTGCCCAGGCTGTCGAGCAGCGTGAAATGCGCGTCCGGGCGCACGATAGCCAGCGGAATGCCCGGCAAGCCCGGGCCGGTGCCGACATCGATAAAACGCGAGCCCTGCAGATGCGGATTAACCACGATGCTATCGAGGATGTGGCGCACCAGCATTTGCTGCGGATCGCGAACCGACGTGAGGTTATAAGCCTTGTTCCACTTATCCAGCATGCCGACATAGCCCAGCAGCTGCTGTTTCTGCTGATCGGGCAGCTCAATGCCTGCTGCCGCGAGCAGCGAGTCTAATTTTTTTTGCACAACGGATCCTCTGGCAGGCGCTGAACGACCAGCGAATGGTTAGCTGGCGCAATGAGGCGACTATGATAATTCAGGGCGCAAGTGATGTCAGCGGCCGTTTGGCTACGGGATGAACAAACGGCCGCCTGAATGCGAGATTTATGCGCTGCGGCGCAGCAGTCCCTGCTTTTTCAGCCAGATCAGCAAAATTGAGATTGCCGCCGGCGTAATGCCGGAGATACGCGAAGCCTGGCCGATGGAATTCGGCTTGTGATCGTTCAGCTTGGCGATCACCTCGTTCGACAGCCCCGAAACCTGACGGTAATCGAGATCCAACGGCAGCACGGTATTCTCGTTGCGCTGCTGTTTTTCGATCTCTTCCTGCTGGCGAGCGATGTAGCCTTCGTATTTGACCTGGATCTCGACCTGTTCGGCGGCTTGCACGTCGTCCAGCGGCGGCGCAAAGGCGTCGGTGCCGGTCAACTGCGCGTAATCCATCTCAGGGCGGCGCAGCAGCTCTTCGCCGTTCGCTTCACGCGACAGCGGCGCTTTCAGCAGCGCATTGACCTGTTCGACGTTCTCGGCATGCGGGTGCATCCAGATGTCGCGCAGGCGCTGACGTTCGCGTTCGATTCGCTCCAGCTTCTCGCTGTAACGCGCCCAACGCACGTCGTCCACCAAACCCAATTCACGGCCTTTTTCCGTCAGGCGGAGATCGGCATTGTCTTCGCGCAGCATCAGGCGATACTCGGCGCGTGAGGTAAACATGCGGTACGGCTCTTTGGTGCCGAGAGTGCTGAGGTCGTCCACCAGCACGCCCAGGTAAGCCTGATCGCGACGTGGCGCCCAGCCTTCCTGTTCGTCGGCGAAGCGCCCGGCGTTCAGACCGGCCAGCAGGCCCTGCGCAGCGGCTTCTTCATACCCGGTAGTGCCGTTGATCTGACCGGCGAAGAACAGCCCCTGAATAAATTTGCTTTCCAGCGTCGGTTTCAAATCGCGCGGATCGAAGAAATCGTACTCGATGGCGTAACCAGGGCGAATAATACGCGCGTTCTGCATCCCTTCCATCGAACGGACGATCTGCATCTGTACGTCGAACGGCAGACTGGTGGAAATCCCGTTAGGGTAAATCTCGTTGCTGGTCAGGCCTTCCGGCTCGAGGAAGATCTGGTGCGCGTTGCGATCGGCAAAGCGCATGACCTTGTCTTCGATCGACGGGCAGTAACGTGGGCCAATCCCTTCGATGATCCCGGCATACATCGGGCTGCGATCGAGGTTATTGCGGATCACGTCATGGGTTTTTTCATTGGTATGGGTGATGTAGCACGCCATTTGTTCCGGATGCTGGCTGGCATCGCCCAGGAACGAGAATACCGGTACCGGCGTATCGCCGTGTTGTGGCGCAAGTACGCTGAAATCGATAGTGCGGGCGTCGATGCGCGGTGGCGTACCGGTTTTCAAGCGGTTAACGCGCAGCGGCAGTTCTCGCAAACGCTGCGACAGCGAGATCGAAGGAGGATCCCCGGCGCGGCCACCGCTGTAATTCTCCAGGCCGATATGGATCTTGCCGTCCAGGAAAGTGCCGACAGTCAATACCACCGCCTTGGCGCGGAATTTCAGGCCCATTTGAGTTACGGCACCCACCACGCGATCGTTTTCGACGATCAGATCCTCAACAGGTTGCTGGAAGATCATCAGGTTGGGCTGGTTCTCCAAGGCAGTACGGATCGCCTGGCGATACAGCACGCGATCTGCCTGAGCGCGCGTGGCGCGTACGGCAGGGCCTTTGCTGGCGTTTAGTATCCTAAACTGGATGCCTGCATGGTCGATCGCCGTCGCCATCAGGCCGCCGAGTGCATCAATTTCCTTAACCAGATGCCCTTTACCAATACCGCCAATCGCCGGGTTGCAGGACATCTGTCCCAGCGTATCGATATTGTGTGTCAATAATAAAGTCTGACGTCCCATGCGCGCCGCGGCCATGGCGGCCTCGGTACCTGCATGGCCACCACCGATGATGATGACGTCAAATTGATCTGGATAAAACATGGAACTGCACCTCGCCGTATTGCGAACGATCGTTATTTGCCCTGGGGTGGGGGATTCTACTCAAGTTTAGACGATCGACCAAGTGGTCAGGATCGTCGGTAATTAAAAGAAGATCTTTTTTATTTAAAGATCTCTTTATTAGATCTCTTATTAGGATCGCGATCCTCTGTGGATAAGTGACTATTCACGATGAAGATCAGCAGATTAAGGAGGATCGTTTGCTGTGAATGATCGGTGATCCCGACGCAGATAAGCTGGGATCTAAAAGACTTGTTATGCACAGGACAAAAAGCGCACTACGGTTGTTATTGGGATAACTACGGCTTTTACCCTGCTTTTAAGTATAGTTATCCACAATCGTTCGCGCGATCTTTAGGCGAATTAGAGTAAAGTAATCCAGTTTTTTACCCATTCCTCGGCCGGATCCTCGGGAATTTCATGCTCGGTCACGTCGATCTCGAGACGATCGCCGATCCTTTTCGCGCCTCTGGCGATCAACAGATCGTCGATCTGTTTGATCGCACCGCAGAAGGTGTCGTATTCCGAACTGCCCAAACCGACGGCACCAAACTGCACCTCGGAAAGATCCGGCTGTTGTTCGGCGATCTGTTCCAGCAGCGGCTGAAGGTTATCCGGCAGTTCGCCGGCGCCGTGCGTGGAGGAGACCACCAGCCAGCGGCCGGTCAACGGCAGTTCATCCAGTTCAGGGCCGTGCAGCATCTCGGTAGAGAAACCCGCGTCTTCCAGCTTTTCAGCCATATGTTCAGCCACGTATTCGGCGCCGCCAAGCGTACTGCCACTGATCAGAGTTATGTCTGCCATGAACCAACGATCCCAACCTTCTCACTCAAAGTGGCTGCATTGTACGCTGTGAATCGGCTGGGATCTACCTGTGGATAATGTGGGTATGCAATTTGGCGGGTTACGGCACGATGGTGCGCATAATGGGGTTCTGCAGCGAGATCAGCGTTTCGGTAGACTGGATCTCGTCGATGGTCTGGATCTTGTTGATAAGTACCTGTTGCAGCGCGTCGATCGAGCGGCACATCACCTTAATAAAGACGCTGTAGTGGCCGGTGGTGTAATAGGCTTCCACCACTTCTTCCAGGCTTTCCAGCTTCTTCAGCGCTGAAGGATAGTCTTTGGCGCTCTTTAATATGATGCCGATAAAGCAGCACACGTCGTAGCCCAGCTGTTTGGGGCTGACGTCGATGCGCGCGCCGGTGATGATCCCGGCCTGTTTCATCTTCTCTACCCGCACATGAATGGTGCCGGGGCTGACGGCGAAGTTTTTCGCCAGTTCGGCGTACGGTGTGCGCGCGTTGTCCATCAGAGCGTTGAGGATGCCACGATCGAGATTATCGATCTGATAAATTTCCGCCATTTAATCCCCCATTAATTAGCGATTGTTGAATTCTGTCCGGGTAAAAATGAACGATTAAAAGTTAAAAGGCAATATTGATTAGTGGATATTGAATTGGTGTGTCTTTTTGTTGCTTAATCGATGTCAACAGAGACAGGTTTACAAGAGATACGGCAATGAAAAAACAGTTTATCCAAAAACAACAACAAATCAGCCAGGTCAAATCCTTCTTCTCCCGCCAGTTGGAACAGCAGCTCGGTCTGATCGAAGTGCAGGCGCCGATCCTCAGCCGCCTGGGCGACGGCACGCAGGATAACCTTTCCGGCAGCGAGAAAGCGGTGCAGGTCAAAGTCAAAACCTTGCCGGACGCCACCTTCGAAGTGGTGCATTCACTGGCGAAATGGAAACGCAAAACCCTGGGCAGCTACGATTTCGGTGCCGGCGAAGGCCTGTACACCCATATGAAGGCGCTGCGCCCGGATGAAGATCGCCTGACGCCTATCCACTCGGTGTACGTCGATCAGTGGGACTGGGAGCGGGTGATGGGCGACGGTGAGCGTGGTCTGGACTACCTGAAAAGCACCGTGCGCAGCATTTACGCCGCCATCAAGGCGACGGAGGCGGAAGTCAGCCGCGAGCATGGCCTGACTCCGTTCCTGCCGGAGCAAATCCACTTCGTGCACAGCGAAACCCTGCTGCAGCGCTACCCTGATCTGGACGCCAAAGGGCGCGAGCGGGCGATCGCCAAAGAGCTGGGCGCGGTATTCCTGATCGGCATCGGCGGCAAGCTGTCGCACGGCAAATCGCACGATGTGCGGGCGCCGGATTATGATGACTGGACCACGCCGACGGCGGATGGCCTGGCGGGCCTCAACGGCGATATCGTGGTGTGGAACCCGGTGCTGCAGGACGCTTTCGAGCTGTCTTCCATGGGCATCCGCGTTGACGCCGCCGCGCTGAAACATCAGCTGGCGCTGACCGGTGACGAGGAGCGCATGAAGCTGGAATGGCACCAGTCGCTGTTGCGTGGCGATATGCCGCAGACCATCGGCGGCGGCATCGGCCAGTCGCGCTTGGTGATGCTGCTGTTGCAACTGTCGCATATCGGCCAGGTGCAGTGCGGCGTGTGGTCGCCGGAAGTGCGCGGGGCGGTCGAAGGCCTGCTCTAAACCCGCCTAGCGCCGCCAGCGGCGCATCAAACGGCTTTTCAGCCCGGTATCGAAGCGCCAGATATGATCGAAGATGCGCATGATGCCGGGTTTGCCGTAGGCGGACATCGCCACCGCATGGAAACGCTGCTGGTGGCTTTGTTGCTGTTGTTTCACCTTCTTTATTACCTCTTCCGGCAACCGCTGGGCGATAAAATCGGAAATGATCACCGCATCGGCGTCGAACCAGCCGCTGTCCGCCATTTTGGTGACGGTGGCATTCAGGCAAGCCGCCAGATCGGTGCCGCCGCGAAACTGCTGGCCGAGAAAGCGCACTGCCTGTTCGATGCCGCTGGCGGCGGTGAGTTCGTAATGCACGATCTGGTTGGCGAACAGCATGATGTAGCAGCGGCGGTTGTCCGCCAGCGCAATGCGCAGCAGCGCCAGGCAGAACGCCTTGGCGCACTGTTCGTTGAAGCCGCCCATCGATCCGGAGGTGTCCACGCAGACGATAAACGGCCCGCGCGGTTGTTGATCCTGTTGCTGGTGAGTGACCTGGCGGATCAGGATCTGTTCCTGCCAGACGTCGCCCTGCAGGCGGTAGCTCAGCAGCCGCTTTTCCAGCAGCCGGCGATAAAACTCGAACTCCAGCTCTTCAATCCCCAGCGTCGCCAGCTCCGGCGGCAGCAGGCGCAGGATGTCGTCGCTCTGATGAATGCCGCTCACTTCTTCCGGCAGCGTGGCCGGCACCTGTACCATGACCCTGAACGGTTCGGGCTGCGCGTCCTGTTGCTGCACCGCCTTGGCCTGATAGCTGCGGCCCAGCTGCTGCGCCAGCTTTTTCAGCTCCGGCTGCTGCTGTAAAAAGTTGCCGTATTCCACCAGCCGTTGGTAATCGCCGCGCTGCAGTTGGCCCTTGCTCATGTCCCACAGCCTGCCGGCGGCGGTGTCGTTTTCCGACAGCAGCGGCTCCAGCGCGCCGCTCAGCGCCAGGCGCTCCTGCAGTTCCGCCATCAACTGCTCGCGCTCTTGTTCCAGCAGCTGGTGGTGCAGCATGGTGGCCTGTAGCGTCAGGCTGATGCGCCAGCGCTGCAGGAACAGGGTTTGAAAGCTGTCGTCCAGCGGATGGTTGGGCAGATCGGCGGCGTCCACCAGCGCGCGCGCCTGTTCATAAAACGGCGAGACCAGCTGGCGCAGCAGCTCCATCGTGTCATTGAGGTTGTGATAGAACTGGGTGTTGTTCTCCAGTTGGCACTGTTGGTAGCGGTAAAATTCCTGCGCCAGCGCCGGCGGCACCATGGCTTCCTGCAGACGCTCCTTGAGCTGCAGTTTCCAACGTGGCAGATCGCGATCCAGCGCCCGGCGAATGGCCGGAAACTTTTTAAAGAACACCGACAGCTGCGGCGCCGCCAGCATGCCGACGATCATTTCCTCGATCATCTCGCCTTCGGTGATCGCCAGCAGCAGATCGAGCGTCTCCAGGCTGAGCATGGTTACTGGCCGCGCATTTGCTGCAGTTGCTGTTTAACCTGCTCTGCCACCTGCAGCAGACTGGCTTCGATCTTGGCCAAGCCGGCGGCGGGGGTGAACAGACAGGGCTGATGCTGACTGAAGGCGCGGCGCTGTTCCGCCAGGCGCTGGGCCAACGCGTCCATCTCATCCAGCAGCGCCTGCGGCGTGGCGGTGGCCTGTTTGCCCGGCAGCGCCAGCAGCGAAGGCTGGCGGCTGACGTCCAGCACCGTCAGGTGCAGTTGGTCGTCGACATCCAAATCGATCGGCTGTGCGAAGCCGATGCCGTTCAGTTTGGCGCGCACGTCGCCGCCTTTTTGCAGCCAGTTATCCAGCACGCTGCTTTCGATGCTCAGGTGGTTGACCTGAATGTCATGCAGCTGCAGCGGTTTTTGCAACAGCAGGGTGAGAGGGCCGGCGGCGAACGGCGTGGCCGGCGCGTATTGCGGTTTGCGGCTGAACATGCCGCCCTTTTTCACCAGGCTGATGGCTTGCCGATCGCTTTGCTGTTGCTGATCCTGCAGCCAGCGGGTATGGATTTGTTGCAGCTGGATCAGCATCGACTGCTGCTGATAGGCCGATTCGGTCAGCAGCTGGTCGATCTGCTGTTGCAGCAGCTTCAGCGAGGTGAGATCGTGCCACAGGCAGTCTTTCAGCAGCATCAGATCGAGCGGAGCGATGGCGTCGCGCCCGCTGAAGAAAGCGCAGGCCTGCAGCAGGCGCAGGGCTTTCTTCCAGCGCCGATCGGAGACGTACGGCGCCTGTTCCAGCGCGTCCAGCCGCTGGCGCAGCTGGAAAATCAGCTCAAAGCAGGCTTCCGGCAGCGCCACCTTGTCGATCTGCGGTTGCCACTGCAGAAACTCTTCGTCGCTGACGCTCAGCGCCGCCGGCACCGGGTTTTGGCTCTCGTTCTGGCGGTTGACCAGCAGCGCGCGGAAATTCTGTTTATCCTGCACCTTGTCCAGCCACAGGCGGATCAGCATGCGGTCATATAAGGCTTCGAGGCTGTTGTCCGCTTCGGGCAGTTCGTTGGAGGCGGTGACCAGCAGGCGCAGCGGGATCGGTTCTTCGCTGTTGCCGTTGCGAAAGCGCCGTTCGTTGATCGCCGTCAGCAGGGTGTTAAGGATCGCCGGGCCGGCCTTCCAGATTTCGTCCAGAAACACGATCTCCGCTTCCGGCAGGTAGCCGGCGGTCAGGCGCTGATAGCGCCCTTCATCTTTCAGCGCCTGAATAGAGAGCGGGCCGAAGACCTCTTCCGGCGTGGAAAATCGCGTCATCAGGTATTCAAAGGAGCGGGCATTGCGGAAGGCAAACTTCAGCCGGCGCGCGATCAGGCTCTTGGCGATGCCGGGCGGGCCGAGCAGGAATACGCTTTCGCCGCTCAGCGCCGCCAGCAGGCACAGGCGGATCGCTTCTTGCCGCTCATAAAGACCGCTCTCCAGCGCGCTGCTGAGGCGGGAAATTCGTTCTGCCAGAAGGGATGATGGCGTCATATAATTGTCGCATTGTCCGAGAGTTAGCCAATCTTGGTCGATAATCCGATGATAAACCACCATTATTTTTAGTGGTATAGCTTATTGATTAGTAATATTTTTCTAAGCTGTGTCGGATATCCGGTTCACATTTTGTTTATTTTTCGGCTCTGATATAAGGGTAGGCAAGCCGTATAAATGGTGCATACTGTGCGGCTTTCTGGTGGGCGTGACGGATCTTTGAGCCCGTATTTTGCCTGATGCGGATGCATCGCTAACGGATGTTCTGATAAAGAAACGAATTATGAGCGCAGAGCATAAGCAGTCCTTATCGGCGGTAACCCTGGCGGCCATCGGCGTGGTCTACGGTGATATCGGCACCAGCCCTCTCTATACGCTGAGAGAGTGTTTCTCCGGCCATTACGGCTTCGATGTTCGTCCAGACGTGGTTTTCGGCTTCCTGTCGCTGATTTTCTGGATGCTGATCGTGATCGTTTCCCTCAAATATCTCACCTATGTGATGCGTGCGGACAACGCCGGCGAGGGCGGTATTTTGACGCTGATGTCGCTGGCCGGGCGCAACACCTCGGCACGCACCACCGCGGTGCTGGTGATACTGGGCCTGATCGGCGGCAGCTTCTTCTATGGAGAGGTGGTGATCACCCCAGCTATCTCGGTGATGTCGGCGATAGAGGGGCTGGAAATCGCCGCGCCTGCGCTTGATGCCTATATCGTGCCGCTCTCCATTCTGGTGCTGACGCTGCTGTTCGCCATTCAAAAGCACGGCACCGGCAGCGTCGGCAAGCTGTTCGCTCCGGTGATGCTGCTGTGGTTCATCGTGTTGGCGGTGCTGGGCGCGCGCAGCATCATTTCGAACCCAGAAGTGCTGCAGGCGCTGAACCCCAAATGGGCGCTCAACTTCTTCATTGAATATAAGAAGGTGTCGTTCTTCGCGCTGGGTGCGGTGGTGTTGTCGATCACCGGCGTCGAGGCGCTGTATGCCGATATGGGGCACTTCGGCAAGTTCCCGATTCGCCTGGCCTGGTTCACCGTGGTGCTGCCTTCACTGGTGCTCAACTACTTCGGCCAGGGCGCACTGCTGCTGAAAAACCCTGAGGCGATCAAGAACCCGTTCTTCCTGCTGGCACCCGACTGGGCGCTGATCCCGCTGCTGATTCTGGCGACCCTGGCAACGGTTATTGCCTCACAGGCGGTAATTTCCGGCGTCTTCTCGCTGACCCGCCAGGCGGTGCGTCTGGGCTATCTGTCGCCGATGCGCATCATTCACACCTCGGAAATGGAATCTGGCCAGATCTATATTCCGGTGATCAACTGGACGCTGTACATCTCGGTGGTGTTGGTGATTATTGGCTTCGAACACTCCAGCAACCTGGCGGCGGCGTACGGCATTGCCGTCACCGGCACCATGGTGCTGACCAGTATTCTGGTCACCTCGGTGGCGATCAACAACTGGCACTGGAATCGCTTCCTGGCGATCGGCATCGTGACTATCTTGCTGATCATTGATGTGCCGATGTTCTCCGCCAACGCCCTGAAGCTGTTCTCCGGCGGTTGGTTGCCGCTGACCCTGGCGCTGGTGATGTTCCTCATTATGACCACCTGGAAGAGCGAGCGCTTCCGCCTGCTGCGCCGCCTGCATGAACACGGCAACTCGCTGGAGGCAATGATTGCCTCGCTGGAGAAATCGCCGCCGGTGCGGGTGCCGGGAACCGCGGTGTTCATGTCGCGCGCCACCAACGTCATTCCTTTTGCGCTGTTGCATAACTTGAAGCACAACAAGGTGCTGCATGAGCGGGTGGTGCTGCTGACGCTGCGCACCGAAGATGCGCCTTACGTGCACAATGTGCGCCGGGTGACCATCGAACAGCTGTCGCCGACCTTCTGGCGGGTGGTGGCCAGCTACGGCTGGCGTGAAACGCCGAACGTCGAGGAGGTGTTCCACCGCTGCGGGTTGGAAGGCTTGCCGTGCCGCATGTCGGAGACCTCGTTCTTCATGTCCCATGAATCGCTGATCCTCACCAAGCGGCCGTGGTACCTCTACCTGCGCGGTAAACTGTTCGTCGCCCTGAGCCGCAATGCGCTGCGCGCGCCGGATCAGTTTGAGATCCCGCCGAACCGGGTCATCGAGCTCGGTACGCAGGTCGAGATCTAACCCGCCTGATAAGGGGCTCAGCATAGCTGAGCCCCTTTTGTTTGTGCATTGTCCGGGTGTGAACGAAACGTTTCGATAGCGATCACACTTCTGCATTGTCCCGGTTGCCTTCCCCTGCCGTTTTTTTAAACTCCCTCAGAGAGCGAAACGTTTCGCTAGCGGAGTGAGAAGATGAAAAAAGGCGTATTACTGAATTCCGACGTGTCTGCCGTGATTGCCCGGCTGGGGCATACCGACCAGCTCACCCTGTGCGACGCGGGCCTGCCGATACCGGCGGAAACGCAGCGCATCGATCTGGCGCTGACGCAGGGCGTGCCGACCTTCATGCAGGTGTTCGCGGCGGTCACGCAAGAGATGCAGGTAGAAAGCGCCATCCTGGCGGAAGAGATCGTGAAACAGAATCCGTCGCTCCACGAGGCACTGTTGGCAGAACTGAGCGCACTGGGCCAACGCCAGGGCAATACCATCGGTGTGCGTTATATCAGCCATCAGGCGTTTAAAGCGCAAACCGAGCACAGCCGGGCGGTGATCCGCAGCGGGGAGTGTTCGCCTTACGCGAACGTGATCCTGTGCGCCGGCGTAACTTTCTGAGGCGCGTATGCAACCTTTACTGCAACTGAAAGGGATTGATAAAGCCTTTCCCGGCGTGAAGGCGCTTTCCGGCGCCGCCCTCAGCGTCTATCCCGGCAAGGTGATGGCGCTGGTGGGGGAAAACGGCGCCGGGAAGTCCACCATGATGAAAGTGCTGACCGGCATCTACCAGAAAGACGCCGGCAGCCAGTATTTTCTCGGTAAAGAGGTGGCGTTCAACGGGCCTAAGGACTCGCAGGAAGCGGGCATCGGCATTATCCATCAGGAGCTGAACCTGATCCCGCAGCTGACGATTGCGGAAAACATCTTCCTCGGCCGCGAGTTCGTCAACCGTTTCGGCCGCATTGATTGGAAGCGCATGTACGCCGAGGCCGATCGCTTGCTGGCGCGTCTCAACCTGCGTTACAGCAGCCACCGGCTGGTGGGCGAACTGTCGATCGGCGATCAGCAGATGGTGGAGATCGCCAAGGTGCTGAGCTTCGAATCGAAAGTGATCATCATGGACGAACCGACCGATGCGCTGACCGACACCGAAACTGCCTCGCTGTTCAAGGTGATCAACGAGCTGAAGGCCGAAGGGCGCGGCATCGTTTATATCTCGCACCGCCTGAAAGAAATTTTTGAAATCTGCGACGACGTGACCGTATTTCGCGACGGGCAGTTTATCGCCGAGCGGCCGGTGAGCGAGCTGCAGGAAGATTCGCTGATTGAGATGATGGTCGGCCGCAAGCTGGAAGAGCAGTACCCGCGCCTTGATTTGCCGCGCGGGGAAAAGCGGCTGGAAGTCAGCCACCTTTCCGGCCCCGGCGTTGAAGACGTCAGCTTTACGCTGTACCGCGGCGAGATCCTCGGCGTGGCAGGGCTGATGGGCGCCGGGCGTACCGAATTGATGAAGATTCTGTACGGCGCCGCCCCGCGCAAGGCCGGCACCGTCAGCCTGGACGGCCGCGACGTGGTCACCCCTTCGCCGCAGGACGGGTTGGCGAACGGCATCGTCTATATCTCGGAAGACCGCAAGCGCGACGGCCTGGTGCTGGGCATGTCGGTGAAGGAAAACATGTCGCTGACCGCACTGCGCTACTTCAGCCGCGCCGACGGCAGCCTGAAACAGGCCGACGAGCGACAGGCGGTGGGGGATTTTATCCGCTTGTTCAATATTAAAACGCCATCGATGGAGCAGCCGATAGGCCTGCTTTCCGGCGGCAATCAGCAAAAAGTGGCGATCGCCCGCGGCCTGATGACCCGGCCGAAGGTGCTGATCCTCGATGAGCCGACGCGCGGCGTCGACGTCGGCGCCAAAAAAGAGATCTATCAGTTAATCAACCAGTTCAAGCAGGAAGGGCTGAGCATCATTCTGGTGTCTTCGGAAATGCCGGAGGTGATGGGCATGAGCGATCGCATTCTGGTGATGCACGAAGGGCATCTCAGCGGCGAGTTCCCGATTGAACAGGCCACCCAGGAAGCGTTGATGGCGGCAGCCGTCGGCAAGCAATACGGCGTAAAGCAGGAGTAATCAGATATGAGTTCCCAGACTATCGCAGCTAAGCGCTGGTTCAGTAAAGAGTGGCTGTTAGAGCAGAAATCGTTGATTGCGCTGCTGGTGCTGATCGCCGTGGTCTCTTCCATGAGCCCGAACTTCTTCACCCTGAACAACCTGTTCAATATTCTGCAGCAGACCTCGGTGAACGCCATCATGGCAGTGGGGATGACGCTGGTGATCCTCACGTCCGGCATCGATCTGTCGGTGGGATCGCTGCTGGCGCTGACCGGCGCGGTGGCGGCGTCGATCGTCGGCTTTGAGGTCAATGCGCTGGTGGCGGTGGCGGCGGCATTGGCGCTGGGCGCCGCGGTTGGCGCCTGTACCGGGGTGATCGTCGCCAAAGGCAAAGTGCAGGCCTTTATCGCCACGCTGGTGATGATGCTGCTGCTGCGTGGCGTCACCATGGTGTACACCAACGGCAGCCCGGTCAACACCGGTTTCACCGACGTGGCCGACACCTTCGGCTGGTTCGGCATCGGCCGCCCGCTGGGCGTGCCAACGCCGATCTGGATCATGGCGATCGTGTTCATCGCTGCCTGGTATATGCTGCATCATACGCGCCTGGGCCGCTATATTTATGCCCTGGGCGGCAATGAAGCGGCGACCCGTCTGTCCGGCATCAGCGTCGATAAAGTGAAGATTATCGTTTACTCGCTGTGCGGCCTGCTGGCGGCGCTGGCCGGGGTGATCGAGGTGGCGCGCCTGTCGTCGGCGCAGCCGACCGCCGGCACCGGCTATGAGCTGGACGCCATCGCCGCTGTGGTGCTGGGCGGCACCAGCCTGGCCGGCGGCAAGGGCCGCATCGTCGGCACGTTGATCGGGGCGCTGATCCTCGGCTTCCTGAACAACGGCCTGAATTTATTGGGTGTTTCTTCCTACTACCAAATGATCGTGAAGGCAGTGGTGATACTGCTGGCGGTTCTGGTAGATAACAAAAGCAACAAGTAACCTCCCCCTACAGGAATCACGATGATGAAAATGAAAAAACTGGCAACCTTAGCTTCCGCCATCGCGCTGAGCGCCACCCTGAGCGCCAATGCCATGGCCAAAGACACCATCGCGCTGGTGGTGTCCACCCTCAATAACCCGTTCTTCGTCTCGATGAAGGACGGCGCGCAGCAAGAGGCCAACAAGCTGGGCTACAACCTGGTGGTGCTGGATTCCCAGAACAACCCGGCGAAAGAGCTGGCCAACGTGCAGGATCTGATGGTGCGAGCGCCCAAGCTGCTGCTGATCAACCCGACCGACTCCGACGCGGTGGGCAATGCCATCAAGATGGCCAACCAGGCTAAGATCCCGGTCATCACGCTGGATCGCGTGGCGAGCAAGGGTGACGTAGTGAGCCACATCGCTTCGGACAACCGCGTGGGCGGCAAAATGGCCGGCGACTTCATCGCCAAGAAAGTGGGCGCCGATGCCAAGGTGATTCAGCTGGAAGGCATCGCCGGCACCTCCGCCGCGCGTGAACGCGGTGAAGGCTTCAAACAGTCGTTGGATCAGAATAAATTCAAACTGTTGGCCAGCCAGCCGGCCGATTTCGATCGCACCAAGGGTCTGAACGTGATGCAGAACCTGCTGACCGCGCACCCGGATGTGCAGGCGGTGTTCGCCCAGAACGATGAAATGGCGCTGGGTGCGCTGCGCGCGCTGCAAACCGCCGGTAAAACCGACGTGATCGTGGTAGGCTTCGACGGCACCGCAGACGGCGTGAAAGCGGTCGAAGGCGGCAAGCTGGCGGCAACCGTGGCGCAGCGTCCCGATCAGATCGGCGTGATCGGTGTGGAAACCGCCGATAAAGTGCTGAAAGGCGAAAAAGTGCCGGCGACCATCCCGGTCGATTTGAAACTGGTTACTAAGTAAGTCATACCAGCGCCATCGGAACGGGCGTTTACGATGGCGCGCAATTCAGGAATCAATGCGATGGAAACAGGTAAGCTGGTGGTTCTTGGCAGCATCAATGCCGACCATATCCTCAATATTGAACAGTTCCCCCACCCGGGCGAAACGGTGATCGGGAAACAATATAAGGTGGCGTTCGGCGGCAAGGGCGCGAATCAGGCGGTGGCGGCCGGGCGCAGCGGGGCGGATATCGCCTTTATCGCCTGCGTGGGCGCCGACGACATCGGTGAACGTGTCCGCCGGCAGCTGGCGAACGATCGCATTGATACCCAACCGATTGAAGCCATCGCCGACAGCACCACCGGTGTGGCGCTGATCTTCGTCAACGCCGAAGGCGAGAATGTGATCGGCATCGATGCCGGCGCCAACGCCGCGGTGACGCCGGATTACCTGGCGCGCTACCAACAAAAAGTGATCGATGCCGATGCCCTGCTGATGCAGCTGGAGTCGCCGCTGGAGACGGTGATCGCCGCCGCCCGCCTGGCGAAGCAGCATCACACGCAGGTGATCCTTAATCCGGCCCCGGCGCGTGAGCTGCCGGACGAGCTGCTGGGCATGATCGATATGATCACCCCGAATGAAACCGAAGCCCAGCGCCTGACCGGCATCGCCGTGGACAACGACGCCGATGCGGCGCGCGCGGCGCAGGCGCTGCATGACAAGGGCATCGCGACGGTGATCATCACCCTCGGCAGCCGCGGCGTGTGGCTGAGCGAAAACGGCAACGGCAAACTGGTGCCCGGCTTCAAGGTGCAAGCGGTGGATACCATCGCCGCCGGCGATACCTTTAATGGTGCGCTGGTGACCGCCCTGTTGGAAGGCAAGAACATGGCCGACGCGGTGCGTTTTGCCCATGCGGCGGCGGCGATCGCCGTGACCCGCCCAGGCGCGCAGCCTTCGGTGCCGTGGCGTGAAGAGATCGACGCCTTCTTGCTGCAGCAGGGGTAATCTTTTGGCCACCATGAAAGATGTCGCCCGCCTGGCGGGTGTTTCAACCTCTACCGTTTCGCATGTGGTCAACAACAATCGCTTTGTCAGCGACAGTGTGCGCGACAAGGTCATGGCGGCCGTGGAACAGCTGAACTATGCGCCTTCCGCGCTGGCGCGCAGCCTGAAACTCAATCAGACGCGCACCATCGGCATGCTGGTGACCGCCAGCAACAACCCGTTTTATGCTGAAGTGGTGCGCGGCGTGGAGCGCAGCTGCTATGAACGCGGCTACAGCCTGATCCTGTGCAACACGGAAGAAGACGCCGCGCGCATGAACCGCAGCATGGAGACGCTGCTGCAAAAGCGCGTCGATGGTTTGCTGCTGATGTGCACCGAAAACCACCGGCCATCGCAAGATGCCTTGAGCCGCTACCCGTCACTGCCGATCGTGATGATGGACTGGGCGCCGTTCGAGGGCGCCAACGACATTATTCAGGATAACTCGCTGCTGGGTGGCGAGATGGCGACCGATCATCTGATCGCCCGCGGCTACCGCAAGATCGCCTGCATCGCCGGCCCGCAGGATAAAACCACCGCCCGTCACCGGCTGGAAGGCTATCGCAACGCGATGCGGCGCGCCGGATTGCTGGTTCCGTCAGGGTATGAAGTGCATTGCGATTTTGAGTTTGAGGGCGGTGTGAACGCCATGCACCAACTGCTGGCGCTGGACGAGCCGCCGCATGCGGTGTTCGCCGGTAACGACGCGGTGGCGGTGGGCGTTTATCAGGCTCTATATCAGGCCGGGCTTTCCGTGCCGCAGGATATGGCGGTGATGGGTTACGATGACATTGAGCTGGCCCGTTATCTGGCGCCGCCGCTGAGCACCATTCATCAGCCGAAGGATTCGTTGGGCGAACTGGCGATCGATGCGCTGATCAACCGCCTGCAAAACCCGGAGCGCGCACCCCAGGTGCTGGTGCTGACGCCCGAGCTGGTGGAGCGCGCCTCGGTGGGCCGCCGTTAACTCGCCGCTTTCGCTTCTTTCTTGCTTTCCTGGCCGCTAATCAAATTGCGGCCATCTTTCCTTCTCAGCAACATAAATACCAGCGCCGACGCCACGGTGACGATCCCCATCGTGATAAAGGTGTAATGGAAGTGGTCGATCATGGTGCCTAACGACAGAGATTCGTAAAAACGCAGTACCGCCGCGCTGATCGCCACGCCGAAGCTGATGGACAGCTGCTGAGTGACTGCAAGGACGCTGTTGCCGGCGCTGGCGTTGGCGTCGTTCAAATCCGCCAGGCTGATGGTGTTCATGGCGGTGAACTGGGTGGACATCGCCATGCCCAGCACGAACAGCGGCAGGATCATCAGCCACAGTGGCATGCCCGGGCTTTGTAGGGAGAACTGGGCGATCAGCACCCCGATGATAACGGTGATGCCGACCAGTGTTTTACGGTAGCCGAACCAGCGCAGCACTTGAGTCACTGTGGATTTCGCCATCAGCGAGCCGATGGCGGTTGGCGCCATCATGCAACCGGCGACGATCGCCGTATAGCCGAATCCCACCTGCAACATGAGCGGCATTAAAAACGGCACGCAGCCGGTGCCCAGCCTGGAAGCGACGTTGCCGGCGATGCCGACCGAGAAGGTGCGGGTTTTGAACAGGTCGAGACCGATCAGCGGCTGAGGGTGACGGCGTGCGTGCGCGATGTAGCCGAACAGCATCACAAAGCCGCTAAGCAGAATACCCAGCGAAACATAGCTCGCCAGTACCCGCTCGCCAAACAGCTCCAGCCCGGTAGAGATCAGCACCAGGCTCAGGCCGAACAGCATAAAGCCAAGGAGATCGAAGCGGCGCTTGGGCGTGGTGAAATCCGGCATGTATTTGCGCGCATAGAAGATGCCGAGCAGGCCGATAGGGATATTGATCAGGAAAATCCAGTGCCAGGTGGCGTAAGTTACCAGCCAGCCGCCCAGCAGCGGCCCCAGAATCGGCCCGACCAGACCGGGCATGGTGACGAAGTTCAGCACTGGCAGCAGTTCGCTGCGCGGGTAGGCGCGCAGCAGCGCCAACCGCGCGACCGGCATCATCATCGCGCCGCCGATGCCTTGCAGCACGCGAGAAGCAACCAGCACGCTCAACGTAGGGGACAGGGCGCACAGCAGCGAGCCGAGGGTGAATAACGTGACGGCGAAGATGAACACGCGGCGGGTGCCGAAGCGGTCCGCCAGCCAGCCGCTGACCGGGATCAGCATCGCCACCGTCAGCGTATAGCTGATGACGGCCGATTGCATCGCCAGCGGCGAACGCCCCAGGCTTTCGGCGATCGCCGGCAGCGCGGTGTTGAGGATGGTGGCGTCCAGCGCCTGCATAAAGAACGCCATTGCGGCGATCCACGGTAGTCCTGCCATACTGCGCGCGGATTGGGTCATGGTCGGTCCTGGTTAAATGGTCGTCTGTCCCTCGTCTCTTTCTTCTATATATAAGCGGGGAGCGTGTCTAGTCTTTCTCTTTCAGCAGCACCTGGCAGGCGACGAGCGCGCCGGCGCTGTCTCCGGCGAGTATCGCATCGACGATAGCCTGATGATGGCGCAGCTTGATCACTTCATTGCCGGTGATGGCGCGGAAGTAGCTTTGGTACACCGAACTGAACAGGTTGGCGAACGAGGTCAGGAACGGGTTGCCGCTGGCCTCGTAGATGAGCTGGTGGAATTGGGTATCGACCAGGATCCAGCGCTCGCGATCAAACTGGGTATGCAGTGCGCGCATTTCCGCCATCAGCTCCGCCAGCAGCTTGGTTTGCTGCGGGCTGGCGTGGTTTGCCGCCAACGCGCAGGCCTGCGGCTCCAGCGAAGTGCGCAGGATAAGGAAGTGTTGCATCACCTGATCGAAGTTTTCCCGCGTCATCCACCAGGTCAGTAAATCCTGGTCGAGAAAATTCCATTGGCTTTGCGGCATCACGCGGGTGCCGATGCGCGGGCGCGGCAACAACATGCCTTTGGCGGCTAACATCTTTACCGCTTCGCGTACAGCGGTGCGGCTGACGCCGAATTGCTCGCCCAGTTCCATTTCACCGGGCAGGATGCTGCCGGCCTGATAATCGCCCGCCAGAATTTGTTGGCCGAGTTTCTCTGCAAGCAGATAAGAAAGATTACGTTGGGCGGCCTGTTGTTGTGCATTTAGCGGCATGGCTGCGGGTCCTTACTGACATCGTTATTTCTATTTTACTCCAGTGATCGCCAGCTTTTATGGCTGTTTGCCGGAAAAAGTGACATAAATTCGCCGCTTTTTCGCCCTTTTGCTGAAAAAATCCGCGCTTGAAAAGTTTTTTGCATTTAGGGGTTGCGGCCCGCCGAGAACTCCCTATAATGCGCCTCCACTGACCGGGAACAACGACTGACAAGCCGCCGGGTCAGCGAGAGGAAAGCGAAATAATCGCTTGACTCTCCGGGTGAAAAGCGTAATATACGCCACCTCGAGTTAGCAAGCGAAAGCGCCTAACTCACTGCTCTTTAACAATTTATCAGACAATCTGTGTGGGCACTCCACAAGACGATATCCAGCATCTTCGGATGCAAAAAATATCAAGTCTTGAAGAGTGACTAACTGAAGTAAAATTCATGCAGTAAATCTTTGAGCATCGCTTCTCGAGTGGAAGCAAATCAAGCTTTTAATTGAAGAGTTTGATCATGGCTCAGATTGAACGCTGGCGGCAGGCTTAACACATGCAAGTCGAGCGGTAGCACAGGGGAGCTTGCTCCCTGGGTGACGAGCGGCGGACGGGTGAGTAATGTCTGGGAAACTGCCTGATGGAGGGGGATAACTACTGGAAACGGTAGCTAATACCGCATAACGTCGCAAGACCAAAGAGGGGGACCTTCGGGCCTCTTGCCATCAGATGTGCCCAGATGGGATTAGCTAGTAGGTGGGGTAATGGCTCACCTAGGCGACGATCCCTAGCTGGTCTGAGAGGATGACCAGCCACACTGGAACTGAGACACGGTCCAGACTCCTACGGGAGGCAGCAGTGGGGAATATTGCACAATGGGCGCAAGCCTGATGCAGCCATGCCGCGTGTGTGAAGAAGGCCTTCGGGTTGTAAAGCACTTTCAGCGAGGAGGAAGGTGGTGAACTTAATACGTTCATCAATTGACGTTACTCGCAGAAGAAGCACCGGCTAACTCCGTGCCAGCAGCCGCGGTAATACGGAGGGTGCAAGCGTTAATCGGAATTACTGGGCGTAAAGCGCACGCAGGCGGTTTGTTAAGTCAGATGTGAAATCCCCGGGCTCAACCTGGGAACTGCATTTGAAACTGGCAAGCTAGAGTCTCGTAGAGGGGGTAGAATTCCAGGTGTAGCGGTGAAATGCGTAGAGATCTGGAGGAATACCGGTGGCGAAGGCGGCCCCCTGGACGAAGACTGACGCTCAGGTGCGAAAGCGTGGGGAGCAAACAGGATTAGATACCCTGGTAGTCCACGCTGTAAACGATGTCGATTTGGAGGTTGTGCCCTTGAGGCGTGGCTTCCGGAGCTAACGCGTTAAATCGACCGCCTGGGGAGTACGGCCGCAAGGTTAAAACTCAAATGAATTGACGGGGGCCCGCACAAGCGGTGGAGCATGTGGTTTAATTCGATGCAACGCGAAGAACCTTACCTACTCTTGACATCCAGAGAACTTTCCAGAGATGGATTGGTGCCTTCGGGAACTCTGAGACAGGTGCTGCATGGCTGTCGTCAGCTCGTGTTGTGAAATGTTGGGTTAAGTCCCGCAACGAGCGCAACCCTTATCCTTTGTTGCCAGCGGTTCGGCCGGGAACTCAAAGGAGACTGCCAGTGATAAACTGGAGGAAGGTGGGGATGACGTCAAGTCATCATGGCCCTTACGAGTAGGGCTACACACGTGCTACAATGGCATATACAAAGAGAAGCGACCTCGCGAGAGCAAGCGGACCTCATAAAGTATGTCGTAGTCCGGATTGGAGTCTGCAACTCGACTCCATGAAGTCGGAATCGCTAGTAATCGTAGATCAGAATGCTACGGTGAATACGTTCCCGGGCCTTGTACACACCGCCCGTCACACCATGGGAGTGGGTTGCAAAAGAAGTAGGTAGCTTAACCTTCGGGAGGGCGCTTACCACTTTGTGATTCATGACTGGGGTGAAGTCGTAACAAGGTAACCGTAGGGGAACCTGCGGTTGGATCACCTCCTTACCTAAAGATATTAGTTCGAGTGGCGTGCTCACACAGATTGTCTGATGAAAAAGTAACGAGCAAAAGCGTCATAAAAGTACGGTGTCGTGTCCCCTTCGTCTAGAGGCCTAGGACACCGCCCTTTCACGGCGGTAACAGGGGTTCGAATCCCCTAGGGGACGCCAAGCTTCCGACCCACCCGGTGAAAGCGGCGGTCCTCAGTATCTGACGATACACCATATCTTAAAGATGACTTTCGAGTCATGTTTAAGATATTGCTCTTTAACAATCTGGAACAAGCTGAAAATTGAAACATGACGGCTGAAATTTGTCCCTCCGTAGATGTACTGGGATAAAGAGTAACCTGTCATAGAGTCTCTCAAATGTTTGCAGCGCGAACGATGGAAACATCTTCGGGTTGTGAGGTTAAGTGACTAAGCGTACACGGTGGATGCCTAGGCAGTCAGAGGCGATGAAGGGCGTGCTAATCTGCGAGAAGCGTCGGTAAGGTGATATGAACCGTTATAACCGGCGATACCCGAATGGGGAAACCCAGTGTGTTTCGACACACTATCATGTCATGAATACATAGTGGCATGAGGCGAACCGGGGGAACTGAAACATCTAAGTACCCCGAGGAAAAGAAATCAACCGAGATTCCCCCAGTAGCGGCGAGCGAACGGGGAGGAGCCCAGAACCTGAATCGGCTTGTGTGTTAGTGGAAGCGTCTGGAAAGTCGCGCAGCAAAGGGTGATAGCCCCGTACACTAAAATGCACAGGTCGTGAGTTCGATGAGTAGGGCGGGACACGTGACATCCTGTCTGAATATGGGGGACCATCCTCCAAGGCTAAATACTCCTGACTGACCGATAGTGAACCAGTACCGTGAGGGAAAGGCGAAAAGAACCCCGGCGAGGGGAGTGAAATAGAACCTGAAACCGTGTACGTACAAGCAGTGGGAGCACCTTCGTGGTGTGACTGCGTACCTTTTGTATAATGGGTCAGCGACTTATATTTTGTAGCAAGGTTAACCGTATAGGGGAGCCGTAGGGAAACCGAGTCTTAACTGGGCGATTAGTTGCAAGGTATAGACCCGAAACCCGGTGATCTAGCCATGGGCAGGTTGAAGGTTGGGTAACACTAACTGGAGGACCGAACCGACTAATGTTGAAAAATTAGCGGATGACTTGTGGCTGGGGGTGAAAGGCCAATCAAACCGGGAGATAGCTGGTTCTCCCCGAAAGCTATTTAGGTAGCGCCTCGTGAACTCATCTTCGGGGGTAGAGCACTGTTTCGGCTAGGGGCCATCCCGGCTTACCAAACCGATGCAAACTCCGAATACCGAAGAATGTTATCACGGGAGACACACGGCGGGTGCTAACGTCCGTCGTGAAGAGGGAAACAACCCAGACCGCCAGCTAAGGTCCCAAAGTCATGGTTAAGTGGGAAACGATGTGGGAAGGCATAGACAGCCAGGATGTTGGCTTAGAAGCAGCCATCATTTAAAGAAAGCGTAATAGCTCACTGGTCGAGTCGGCCTGCGCGGAAGATGTAACGGGGCTAAACCATGCACCGAAGCTGCGGCAGCGACGCTTAGCGTTGTTGGGTAGGGGAGCGTTCTGTAAGCCGTTGAAGGTGGCCTGTGAGGGTTGCTGGAGGTATCAGAAGTGCGAATGCTGACATAAGTAACGATAAAGCGGGTGAAAAGCCCGCTCGCCGGAAGACCAAGGGTTCCTGTCCAACGTTAATCGGGGCAGGGTGAGTCGACCCCTAAGGCGAGGCTGAAAAGCGTAGTCGATGGGAAACAGGTTAATATTCCTGTACTTGGTGTTACTGCGAAGGGGGGACGGAGAAGGCTAGGCTAGCCGGGCGACGGTTGTCCCGGTTTAAGCGTGTAGGGGGTGTGACCTGGTAAATCCGGTTGCATATCAACCCTGAGGCGTGATGACGATGCACTACGGTGCAGAAGTAGTTGATGCCCTGCTTCCAGGAAAATCCTCTAAGCTCCAGGTAACATTGAATCGTACCCCAAACCGACACAGGTGGTCAGGTAGAGAATACCAAGGCGCTTGAGAGAACTCGGGTGAAGGAACTAGGCAAAATGGTGCCGTAACTTCGGGAGAAGGCACGCTGGCATGTAGGTGAAGTCCCTTGCGGATGGAGCTGAAGCCAGTCGAAGATACCAGCTGGCTGCAACTGTTTAATAAAAACACAGCACTGTGCAAACACGAAAGTGGACGTATACGGTGTGACGCCTGCCCGGTGCTGGAAGGTTAATTGATGGGGTCAGCCGCAAGGCGAAGCTCTTGATCGAAGCCCCAGTAAACGGCGGCCGTAACTATAACGGTCCTAAGGTAGCGAAATTCCTTGTCGGGTAAGTTCCGACCTGCACGAATGGCGTAATGATGGCCAGGCTGTCTCCACCCGAGACTCAGTGAAATTGAACTCGCTGTGAAGATGCAGTGTACCCGCGGCAAGACGGAAAGACCCCGTGAACCTTTACTATAGCTTGACACTGAACATTGAGCCTTGATGTGTAGGATAGGTGGGAGGCTTTGAAGCGTGGACGCCAGTCTGCGTGGAGCCATCCTTGAAATACCACCCTTTAATGTTTGATGTTCTAACTCGGCCCCATAATCTGGGGTGAGGACAGTGTCTGGTGGGTAGTTTGACTGGGGCGGTCTCCTCCCAAAGAGTAACGGAGGAGCACGAAGGTTAGCTAATCACGGTCGGACATCGTGAGGTTAGTGCAAAGGCATAAGCTAGCTTGACTGCGAGAGTGACGGCTCGAGCAGGTACGAAAGTAGGTCTTAGTGATCCGGTGGTTCTGAATGGAAGGGCCATCGCTCAACGGATAAAAGGTACTCCGGGGATAACAGGCTGATACCGCCCAAGAGTTCATATCGACGGCGGTGTTTGGCACCTCGATGTCGGCTCATCACATCCTGGGGCTGAAGTAGGTCCCAAGGGTATGGCTGTTCGCCATTTAAAGTGGTACGCGAGCTGGGTTTAGAACGTCGTGAGACAGTTCGGTCCCTATCTGCCGTGGGCGTTGGAAGATTGAGAGGGGTTGCTCCTAGTACGAGAGGACCGGAGTGAACGCACCACTGGTGTTCGGGTTGTCATGCCAATGGCATTGCCCGGTAGCTAAGTGCGGAAAAGATAAGCGCTGAAAGCATCTAAGCGCGAAACTTGCCTCAAGATGAGTCTTCCCTGGGCCTTTAAGGCCCCTGAAGGAACGTTTAAGACTAAGACGTTGATAGGCTGGGTGTGTAAGTGCAGCGATGCATTGAGCTAACCAGTACTAATGATCCGTGAGGCTTAACCTTACAACACCGAAGGTGTTTTGGTGAGACCAGGACAATATTCAGCTTGTTTACAGATTGGTTCTGATGGCGACACGAAAGTGACGCGGTTGGAATGAAACAGAATTTGCCTGGCGGCAATAGCGCGGTGGTCCCACCTGACCCCATGCCGAACTCAGAAGTGAAACGCCGTAGCGCCGATGGTAGTGTGGGGTCTCCCCATGCGAGAGTAGGACACTGCCAGGCATCAAATAAAGCCGAAAGCCCTGAACTGACGTTCAGGGCTTTTTGCTGTGCGTAAAACGCAAAAAAGCGCAGCTACGCTGCGCCTTTCAACCATTCGACAATAAAGTCAGCGATGCTTTCCGGTTGATTGAGATCCAACTGCTTAGCCACGATGGATAGCGGTCGGTCACTGGCTACCGCTACGACAAACTGATCCAGCATGTCTTCCAAGGGTCTGCCGATCTCAGCCCGATAAAGCAGGATCTTGCTGACCGGCTCATGTTTGAACCCTTCCACCAGAATCAAATCGACCTTATCGGCATCAAAACGTTCTGCCAGGTAGCGTAGATCCAAAGGTTGTTGCTCCGGTGTCTCGGTCATCAATGCCCAACGACGATCGCTGGCGACCAGCGTTTGGTCGGCCCCCGCTTTGCGCAGCTCATAGCTGTCTTTACCCGGCGTATCCACATCCATGTCATGATGCGTATGCTTTATCAGCCCAACCCGTACCTGGCGCTGTTTCAGCATAGGGATCAACTGCTTGAGCAGGGTGGTTTTTCCCGTTCCGCTGTAGGCACCGATGGCCAGTAAGGGGGGCAATGAACGATTCATTTTTTAAGCTCTCGTGCTTGCTGCCAGCGTCGGCAGTCTTCCGGCGTATTCAGGTTATCAAATGCCGCTTGTTGCCCGTTGAACACCACGCGTTGTGCGTTAATCTGATGCAAGAACAGCATCAGTTTGCGTTCACCACGCGCCAGATAGTCAGCCAACTGTGGCGCTATTTGGGTGTGCAACAACGCCAACGTAGGGTGATCCCGTTCGCCATCGCTGGCAAAGGCGGCTGGCGCTGCGCCTTTTTGCCGCCAGAGTTGCGCGACTAAGTCGGCGGGAAAGTCGGGGACGTCACAAGGGACGAAGGCCACCCACTCACTGGGAGATTGCTTGAGCCCGGCGAGCATTCCGGCCAATGGCCCGGCGAAATCGGGCGTCAGATCGCCAATCACCGGCAAACCGCTCGCTTGGTAGCGTGCCTGATTGCGGTTGGCGCTGATGGCGACGGAAGCCACCTGCGGCCGTAGCCGAGCCAGAACATGCTGATAGAGTGCGGTACCGCCAATCAACACCAGGCCTTTGTCTTCACCGCCCATACGCGTGGCTTGCCCGCCGGCCAAAATTACGCCGCTGATTTCTTTATGCATCTTGTTTATTCCGCCTTGTCGATGCGCTGATTGTAGCGCTAAAGCTGGTGTGACATCAGGATTTACCTTTATTGACAAGCCGGTTCTTTCACTGTGTGGGTAAGCCTGTTACTTTGTGAGTTTATTCATGCTATTGGACGATATTGAGATGAAAACGCATCGCGTAAACGAGTTGATCGAGCTGTTGCACCCGGCCTGGCAGGAAGATCCCGATCTCAATTTGATGCAGTTTTTGCAAAAGCTGGCGAAGGAAGCGGGGTTTCAGGGCGAATTGTCCGAACTGAGTGACGACATTCTTATTTACCACCTGAAAATGCGCGGCAGCGCAGGCACAGATCAGATCCCTGGCCTGAAGAAAGATTACGAAGAAGATTTTAAAACGGCGCTGTTGCGCGCTCGCGGCGTTATCAAGGACTGATCCTCGTGCGGTGCGAGAAAGCTTAGCTCGTGAAATGCGCCATTAATGCTACTATTTCTCATTCCCGGCACCGTGCTGTCAGCGATCAAACGAACGTTATGAATAACTCTGCTTTTAATTTCGAAACTCTGTCGCCCGATGTGATTATGGACGCGCTAGAAGGGGTTGGCCTGCGCGTCGACTCCGGTCTGACGGCGTTGAACAGCTACGAGAACCGCGTCTATCAGTTTATGGACGAAGATCGCCGGCGCTACGTGGTGAAGTTTTACCGCCCGGAGCGCTGGAGCGCCGCGCAGATTGGTGAGGAGCACCAGTTCGCTCTGGATCTGGCGAATGCGGAGATCCCGGCGGTGGCGCCGCTGGCGTTGCAAGGTGCTACGCTGCATACGCACGGTGGTTTCTTCTTTACCCTGTTCCCCAGCGTGGGTGGACGGCAGTACGAAATAGACAACCTGGATCAGTTGGAATGGGTGGGCCGTTTCCTGGGGCGCATCCATCAGGTCGGCGGTGAGCGTTTGTTCGCCGAGCGGCCGACGATGGGGGTTGAAGAGTATCTCACCGCTCCACGTCAGGTGCTGGCCAGTTGCGAGCTATTGCCGGCAGCGCAGCGTGATGCGTTTTTGCAGGCGACGGATAACCTGATCGCGGCGATCCAGCCGCACTGGCATCTGAACTGGCAGCCGCGCCGTTTGCACGGTGATTGCCATCCGGGCAATATTCTGTGGCGCGACGGCCCGCTGTTCGTCGATCTTGATGACGCGCGTAATGGCCCGGCGGTGCAGGATCTATGGATGCTACTGCATGGCGAACGGCGCGATCAATTGATGCAGCTGGACGTCTTGCTGGAAGCGTACGGCGAATTTGCCGAGTTCGACCAACGAGAGCTGGAGTTGATCGAGCCGCTGCGGGCGATGCGCATGGTGTATTACCTGGCTTGGGTCGCCCGCCGTTGGCAGGATCCGGCCTTTCCTAAGAGTTTTCCGTGGATGGCGGAGTCTGATTTCTGGTTGTCTCAGACTGCGGCCTTCACCGAACAGGTTAAGCTGTTGCAGGAGCCTCCTCTGCAGCTGACGCCAATGTATTGAAGCTTTAACACAATGGAGAGTTTAGTCTTATGAAAAAAATATGGTTGGCGCTCGTTGGCATGGTGATGGCATTCAGTGCCTCGGCTGCACAGTTTAGCGATGGCGCTCAATACGTGACCCTGGACAAGCCGGTGACCGGCGAGCCGCAGGTGCTGGAGTTCTTCTCCTTCTACTGCCCGCACTGCTATCAGTTCGAGCAGGTCTATCACGTGTCCGAGAACGTGAAGAAGGCGCTGCCTGCCGGCACCAAAATGACCAAGTACCACGTTGAGTTCCTGGGGCCGCTGGGCAAACAGCTGACTCAGGCCTGGGCGGTGGCGATGGCGCTGGGCGTGGAAGATAAGGTGAGCCCGCTGATGTTTGAAGCGGTGCAAAAAACCCAGACCGTGCAAACGCCGGACGATATCCGTAATGTCTTCGTGAAAGCGGGCGTGACCGCCGCAGATTATGATGCGGCCTGGAACAGCTTCGTGGTGAAATCTCTGGTGGTTCAACAGGAGAAGGCGGCGGAAGATCTGCAGCTGCGCGGTGTGCCGGCGGTATTCGTCAACGGCAAATACATGGTGAAAAACGATGGCCTGGATACCAGCTCGATGGACGCTTACGTGAAGCAGTTCGCCGACGTGGTTAAATTCCTCAGCCAACAGAAATAAGCCAGACTCAACATGAAAAACGCCGGCATTGCCGGCGTTTTTTTATCCGTATTGCCGCTTCAATTTATCCAGCAACCGATCTTTTTCTTGCCACAGCGTATTCAGCCACAGCTGGAAGCGCCGCTTGAACTGTTTGTCGTTGAAATAGTCCCCGTGCAGGGTTTCATCGATCGGCAGCGTCTCTATTCTTACCACTATACGCGTCAGCCGCCCGCACAGCATATCCATAAAGGGCCGTTGGTTATTTTCCGGATAGAGCAGGGTAACGTTCAACACTTTGTCGAACTGATTGCCCAGCGCGCTGAGCGTAAACGCAATGCCGGCGGCTTTGGGCGCCAGCAAATTGCGGTACGGCGAATTGCTTTTAATTTTCTTGGCTTCAGTGAAGCGCGAACCTTCGACGAAATTGACGATAGTGGTTGGACGCTGGCGAAATTTTTCGCAGGAACGGCGCGTCGTTTCGATATCCTTGCCGCGCTTTTCCGGATGCTTAAGCAAATAGGCGCGGGAGTAGCGCTTCATGAATGGCATGTCCAGCGCCCAGCAGGCCAGACCGACAAAAGGCACCCAGGCTAACTGTTGCTTGAGGAAGTACTTGTTCATTGGGATATGATTTCTGAACAGCACGCACAACACGACAATATCCGACCAACTTTCGTGGTTGCTGATCAGCAGATACCAGTTTTTACGATCCAGTCCTTCCAGCCCTTCAATATCCCAACGCAATTGCCCGTTAATGCGCAATAACAGCGCCAACCCCTGACACCAACACCACATCATGAAATCGGCGAAAGCCGAGATATATCGCCAAACGGCGGGAATAGGCACCAAGAGTTTCACGATGCCGGCCAGCGTGATTGGGATAGAACACAACACCGTCACCAGAATGGTGAGTATGACGGAAATGATAAAGATAACAGGCGTTAACAATCTTGGCATGGTTATGGGCTGACGGTTGTTGAGAACATCGTTGCATGCCGAAGCGCATGAACAAAAACATATTTTAACAGAAATCATCGGGGTAAAGCGCCGCTAAAAATCACTGTTTTTCGTCTCATTGGATAACCATTTGCTGAGTTTTCGTGCAACTTTTCCAGTTTGTGCTAGGGTAATTGAGGCGCCGAATTTGATTAATAGTGCGATTAAAATCCGGCGAAAGTTATATCCACAAATTCAATAAAAGCCAGTAATAAAGCGTCGCCGGAATTCGTTCTTTTAACGCGGTGATTTAAATAGGAATTTTATTCGCCGTTATAACGATAATCGCAGCGTTATAATTCGGTCTCTTTTCTATGCACAAAGTTATCCACAGGCAAGATCTTGCGGATCCTCACGCACCATCACATCATTTTCGTCCGTAATGCACGCTAAGGTTCGTCTCCGGCGGCCAGCTATGGCATGCTTACCCCTATGTCCGATCACGATAAAGAAACGCTATGGCCCAGATTGCAGAAAACCCACTAATCCTGGTTGACGGTTCCTCCTACCTCTACCGCGCTTATCACGCCTTCCCGCCGCTGACCAACTCGGCGGGCGAGCCGACCGGCGCGATGTACGGCGTGCTGAATATGCTGCGCAGCCTGCTGCTGCAGTATCAACCGAGCCACGTTGCCGTGGTGTTTGATGCCAAAGGGAAGACTTTCCGCGATGAGCTGTTCGCCGAATACAAGTCGCATCGGCCACCGATGCCGGACGATCTGCGCGCGCAGATCGAGCCGTTGCATAGCATGGTCAAGGCCATGGGCCTGCCGCTGCTGGTGACGCCCGGCGTTGAGGCGGACGACGTTATCGGTACGCTGGCGCTGGAGGCCGAAAAGGCAGGCCATGCGGTGCTGATCAGCACCGGCGACAAAGACATGGCGCAGCTGGTGACGCCGAACGTTACCCTGATCAACACCATGAACAACACAATCCTTGGCCCGCAGGAAGTGTGCGACAAGTACGGTATTCCGCCGGAGCTGATCATCGACTTCCTGGCGTTGATGGGCGATTCATCGGACAACATTCCCGGCGTGCCGGGTGTGGGCGAGAAAACCGCCCAGGCGTTGCTGCAGGGCATCGGCGGGCTGGATGCCTTGTACGGCAATCTGGAGAGCATCGCCACGCTGAGCTTCCGCGGTGCCAAAACCATGGCGGCCAAGCTGGAGCAGAATAAAGAGGTCGCGTATCTCTCCTATAAGCTGGCGACGATCAAAACCGACGTCGAGCTGGATCTGACGTGCGCTGAGCTGACGGTGTCCGAGCCGGATGTCGATACGTTGCAACAGCTGTTCAAACAGTACGAGTTCAAACGCTGGCTGGCGGACGTGGAGGCCGGCGTATGGCTGGAAAACAAGAAAGGCGCGGGTGCGAAAGCTGCCGGCGGCGCCAAACCGGCCGTCGCCGCGGAAGCGCCGAAAGCGCAGGCGGAGGCCAAGCTGTCCCAGGACGGGTATGTCACTATCCTGGATGAAGCGACATTTACCGACTGGCTGGCGCGGCTGAAAAAGGCCGACGTGTTTGCCTTCGATACCGAAACCGACGGCCTGGATACCCTGACCGCCAACCTGATCGGCCTTTCCTTCGCGATCGCACCGGGCGAAGCGGCCTATTTGCCGGTGGCGCACGATTATCTGGATGCCCCGGCACAACTGGACCGCGCCTACGTGTTGGAAGCGCTCAAGCCGCTGCTGGAGGACGATAAAGCGCTGAAGGTCGGGCAAAACCTGAAGTTCGATATGAGCCTGCTGGCGCGCTACGGCATCGAGATGCGCGGCATCGCCTATGACACCATGTTGGAGTCCTATGTGCTGGACAGCGTCGGCGGCCGTCATGATATGGACAGCCTGGCCGATCGCTATTTGGGCCACAAAACCATCACCTTCGAAGAGATCGCCGGCAAGGGTAAAAACCAGCTGACGTTCAATCAGATCGCGCTGGAGCAGGCGGCGCCTTACGCCGCCGAAGACGCCGATGTCACGCTGCAGCTGCACCTGGCGATGTGGCCGCAGCTGAAGCAGAGCCCAGAGCTGATGACGGTGTTCAACGAGATTGAAATGCCGCTGCTGCCGGTGCTCTCGCATATTGAGCGCACCGGGGTGCTGATCGATCCGGCCATTTTGTCGGCTCACTCCCAGGAGCTGGCCAAGCGTCTGGCGGAGCTGGAGGCGCAGGCCCATGAGCTGGCGGAAGAGCCGTTCAACCTGGCGTCGACCAAGCAGCTGCAGGCTATCTTGTACGAAAAACAAAAGCTGCCGGTGCTGAAGAAAACTCCGGGCGGGGCACCGTCCACCAATGAAGAAGTGCTGGCCGAGCTGGCGCTGGACTACCCGCTGCCGAAGGTGATCCTGGAATACCGCGGTCTGGCGAAGCTGAAGACCACCTATACCGACAAGCTGCCGCTGATGATCAACCCGGTGAGCGGCCGGGTGCATACTTCGTACCATCAGGCGGTGACTGCCACCGGCCGTCTCTCCTCGAGCGATCCGAACCTGCAGAACATCCCGGTGCGCAACGAAGAAGGGCGGCGCATCCGCCAGGCCTTTATCGCACCGGAAGGTTACCGCATCGTCGCGGCCGACTACTCGCAGATCGAGCTGCGCATCATGGCGCATTTGTCACAGGATGAAGGGCTGCTGAAGGCCTTCGCCGAAGGGAAAGACATCCACCGCGCCACGGCGTCGGAAGTCTTCGGCGTGCCGTTGGATAAAGTGACCGGCGAACAGCGCCGCAGCGCCAAGGCGATTAACTTCGGTCTGATTTATGGCATGAGCGCCTTCGGTCTGGCGCGTCAGTTGGGGATCCCGCGTGGGGAAGCCCAGCGCTATATGGATCTGTACTTCGAGCGTTACCCGGGCGTGTTGGACTACATGGAGCGCACCCGCCAGCAGGCTTCCGAACAGGGCTATGTCAGCACGCTGGATGGGCGCCGCCTGTACCTGCCGGACGTCCGCTCCAGCAACGCCATGCGCCGTAAGGCGGCCGAGCGAGCCGCCATCAACGCCCCGATGCAGGGCACGGCGGCCGATATTATCAAGCGTGCGATGATCGAGGTCGACGCCTGGTTGCAAGGGCAAGAGAAGCCGCTGGTGCGCGCGATCATGCAGGTGCACGATGAATTGGTCTTTGAGGTGCACGAGTCGGTGATCGAAGAAGCCAGCCAACGCATCCGCCAATTGATGGAGGGCAGCATGACGTTGGCGGTGCCGCTGAAGGTCGATGTGGGCGTCGGCATGAACTGGGATGAGGCGCACTGATCGCCTTTTTATCGCTGGATGCGCTAACTGGCGAGAACCTAAGCATTTTTCGTAATTAAGCTACAAGATGCGGCGATAGTTTCCCCAACTTCGCCGTTCTTGCGCCGCAAATTGTGTAAGTAAACTACAAAAAATTCTTTTGCCCTGCGAAAAAATGATGTAGAGTTACAGGCGTAGGGTACAGAGGTAAGATGTTCTATCTTTCAGACCTTTTACTTCACGTAATCGGATTTGGCTGAATATTTAGCCGCCCCAGTCAGTATTGACTGGGGCGTTTTTTATTGTAAAAACAGCAGTAAACCATACGTTTTTCCTATCGCACCGCCCCGCTTTTCGTTCCCGCTTCCGCTCCCTCAACGCCGTAAACCGGCGAGATAAGCCTGCTTTGGCGATAAGTTTTTATGATGGCTTTATTTCAGAACTGTAATTAGATAACAAAAAATTCCGCCGGCGGCTGAACTGCGGGCATAAAAAAGCCGATGCGGTGAGGCATCGGCTCTGGCGTTCAGCCTGGGTTTATTCGCCTGCTTCGTCTTCCGGCAGCACTTCCGGCGGGATTTCGTTAAACCAGGTATCCAGTTTCTGGCGCAGCTTGTCGACGCCGATCTTCTTTAGCGACGAGAAGGCTTCAACCTGGATATCTCCCATAAACGGCAGCACCGCTTCACGCACCATATTGAGCTGCGCCTTGCGTGCGCCGGAGGCCAGCTTGTCGGCCTTGGTCAGCAGCACCAGCACCGGGGTGCCGACGTCGACCGCCCACTGGATCATCTGCTGGTCGAGATCTTTCAGCGGATGGCGGATATCCATCAGCACCACCAGGCCTTTCAGGCTGTTGCGCATCTGCAGGTATTCGCCCAGCGCGCGCTGCCATTTGCGCTTCATCTCTTCCGGCACTTCTGCGTAGCCGTAACCCGGCAGGTCGACCAGGCGGATGCCGTCTTCCACTTCGAACAGGTTGATCAGCTGGGTGCGCCCCGGCGTCTTACTGGTGCGCGCCAGGCTTTTTTGGTTGGTCAGGGTGTTCAGCGCGCTGGATTTCCCGGCGTTGGAACGGCCGGCAAAGGCGACTTCAATTCCTGCATCCCCCGGCAGATGGCGAATATCGGGTGCGCTGGTGACGAAATGGGTCACATGATAGTTGTAGTTCTTGCTGGTCAAAATTTTTCGTCTCCGTGAGGATGGCTAACTGGTTGGCGATTATAACTGCATCAGCGGTAAAAATGGCGTGTTTCTCGGTTTTTAAGCGGCGGGACGCGATAAAACGACAGTTATGCCGCGCGTAGGTTGTGAGACATTTGCCATTCGAATCGCGGGTAATGTCGCTTTATTCGAAAGTGATATTTCTTTTTTTATTTTAAAAACAACATGTTGTTTTTTCGTTGTAGGGAAATCTCGTCCAAATCGGCGTCAGGTGCCTTGAGCCTTCGCAACAATAACGTAAAGTAGTCGTTAACGCAGGGTTGCGCAGGATTAGGGAACATCCGGGAAGGATGACAAATCTCAGGGAAAGCACAGGGCGTGCAATGAGTGCCAGGATGAACGCAAAAGGAAGTGACCCTTTCGCACCGGAATAGGCGACAGGCACATCGGATGGTGAAGTATCGGCAATTTGGATGCCCGCAGGAAGCGCGCTCGGGAAGAGCGGATGCGAATGGATTGCGCCATGGACGATTTTTCTTTCAGGATGAAGGACGTAGTGGCAGGGAATGCGGTTATAGCAGAGGGAAAAACCGGGATGTTGCATGTGCGCAAGGAGCGCGTAACAGGAATACCCTTCGCGAGAAGGTGCGAAATAGGCGGCAGGTTTAACCTGCCGCCTTTTTTCTTTGTCCGCTTTCTGCTAGATTCCGCCGCAATTCTATACTGAATCTACATACCTAAGAGCACATGCTATGAACCAGCCATCAAAAGCACCTCGCGGCAGCGCGGCGAAGTCAAAAACGAAAAAGAAAAGCCGTATGGAGCTCGATCAGGAAGCGCGCGAGCGTAAGCGCCTTAAAAAGCGTCGTGGCCTCGCTTCCGGTTCGCGCACCCAGGTCGAGTCCGGCAACCAGAAAAACAAATCGGCGGCGGCAGCCAAAGATCCGCGTATTGGCAGTAAAGTGCCGGTTGCGCTGGTGGTAGACGAAACCAAAGTGAAGGCCAAACCGCAGCCGAAGCCAAAGGCCGAAGCGAAACCGCGCCTGTCGCCGGAAGAAGAGCTGGCGAAGCTGGAAAATGACGAACGCCTGAACGCGCTGCTGGATCGTATCGACGACGGCGAAACGCTGAACGCGGAAGAGCAGACCTATGTCGACAAAACGTTGGATCGCATCGATGTGCTGATGGACGTGCTGGGCATCGAGCTGGGCGAAGACGACGACGAAGAAGAAGAGAAGCAGGAAGATATTCTGAAGCTGCTGAAAGGCGGCAATCCGAAAGACGCCTTTTAACGCGCTATGTGGCTAATCCCGACAATAGCCCTACTCTTGATGTGTTATCTGCTGTGGTTATTCGGTAAACTATGGCGGCTGTCTAAGCGCAAAGCGCGTTTTCGCAGCGCTTCCGTGGCCAGACAGCGCAGACAACCGCCCCTCTCCCGGCCCGGTAGAAAAAGATATCGGAAGGAGTGAGCATGTCAGAGCAGACGATTGTCTGGGATTTGGCCCTGATCCAAAAATATAACTACTCAGGGCCGCGTTATACCTCATACCCTACGGCGCTGGAGTTTAACCAGAGCTACGACGAAGCGGCGTTTCAACGCGCCGCTGCGCGCTATCCTGATCGGCCGCTGTCGCTGTACGTGCATATCCCTTTTTGCCATAAGCTGTGCTACTTCTGCGGCTGCAACAAGCTGGTGACGCGCCAAACGCACAAGGCCGACGAATACCTGAACGTTTTGGCGCAAGAGATCGCCAGCCGTGCGCCGCTGTTTGCCGGACGTAAGGTCGGCCAAATGCACTGGGGCGGCGGTACGCCGACCTACCTGGATAAAGCGCAAATCAGCCGGCTGGTGGCGTTGCTGCGCGAACACTTTGATTTCCTGCCCGATGCGGAGATGTCGATCGAGGTCGATCCGCGCGAGATAGAGCTGGATGTGCTCGATCATTTACGCGCAGAAGGCTTCAACCGTCTGAGCATGGGGGTGCAGGATTTCAACAAGCAGGTGCAGCAGCTGGTCAACCGCGAGCAGGACGAGGCCTTTATCTTCGCCCTGATTGAGCGGGCCAAAGCGCTGGGTTTCCGCTCGACCAATATCGATCTGATTTACGGCCTGCCGAAACAGACGCCGGAAAGCTTCGCTTTCACGCTGCAGCGGGTGGCTGAGCTGAATCCCGATCGCCTCAGCGTGTTCAACTACGCGCATATGCCGAACTTGTTCGCCGCCCAGCGCAAAATCAAAGACGCCGACCTGCCGGGCGCGCAGCAGAAGCTGGATATCCTGCAGCAAAGCATCGCTTTCCTGACCGGCGCCGGCTATCAGTTCATCGGCATGGATCACTTTGCGCGCCCGGACGACGAGCTGGCAATCGCCCAACGCGAAGGCAAGCTGCACCGCAATTTCCAGGGCTACACCACCCAGGGCGACAGCGATCTGCTGGGGCTGGGCGTGTCGGCCATCAGCATGCTAGGCGACAGCTATGCGCAGAACCAGAAAGAGCTGAAGCATTACTATGACAGCGTACAGGCGCAGGGTAATGCGCTGTGGCGCGGGCTGGCGTTGACGGACGACGATTGCCTGCGGCGCGATCTGATCAAAACCCTGATCTGTAATTTCCGGTTGGCGTATCAGCCGCTTGAACGGCAATACGGCATCGACTTCACCACTTACTTCGCCGAAGACCTGCAGCTGCTGGCACCGTTTGAACGCGATGGGCTGGTGGAGCGAGACGAGCAGGGCATCCGCGTTACGCCGCGCGGGCGCTTGCTGATCCGCAATATCTGCATGTGTTTTGACCGCTATCTGCGGCAACAGGCGCGCAGCCAGCAATTCTCACGGGTGATCTGAGGATGAAAAAACAGCCGCTGATGCGGCTGTTTTTTTAACTGAAGAAGTTAATCAGCGCGGCGCACAACACCGCGGCAACCGCCGCCTGCGGGGTGTGGCTGGCAGCGGAGCCCAGCTCCGCGCCTTGAGAAATGAATACGATGAATGAGTCCAGCATCGTCAACCTCCAGAGTGTGCGACACGATCATACTGCGCCTGCACCGGCTGTAAAGCCTGCGGTTGGCGTTTTTTTGTGCGCTGGGCTGTGTTTCTTATCAACAATCTCGACACCTATTCCATGCCCAGTTCTTTGAGCTTGCGGGTCAGGGTATTGCGCCCCCAGCCCAGCAGGCGCGCGGCTTCCTGTTTGTGCCCCTGGGTGTGCCGCAGGGCGGTGGTGAGTAGCGTGCGTTCCATTTCCGGCTGCGCTTCCGACAGCAGGTTTTGATGACCGGAACGCAGCGCGCGATCGGCCCACTGCGCCAGCAGCGTGGCCCAGCTGTCCGGCAGACTGTGGCTGGGGCTTTCCGGCGCGGCGGTTTCGAACAGCTCACCCGGCAGATCCTGGATCAGCACTTCCTGCCCGGCGGCCATCACCGTCAGCCAGCGGCAGGTATTTTCCAGCTGGCGCACGTTGCCCGGCCAGGGCAGGCGGGTAAGCGCGGTTTCGGTTTCCGGGTGCAGGTTCTTGGCCTCTACGCCCAACTCTTTGGCGGCGATCTGCAGAAAGTGGCGCGCCAGCCGCGGGATGTCTTCACGGCGCTCGCGCAGCGGCGGCAGGTGTACGCGGATCACGTTCAGGCGGTGGAACAGATCCTCGCGGAACTTGCCTTCCTGCACCCGCAGCTCCAGGTTTTGGTGCGTGGCGGCGATGATGCGCACGTCGACCTTCACCGGCGCATAGCCGCCGACCCGGTAGAACTGGCCGTCCGCCAGCACCCGTAGCAGGCGCGTTTGCACGTCGAGCGGCATATCGCCGATCTCGTCGAGGAACAGCGTGCCGCCGTCGGCCTGTTCAAAGCGGCCCTGACGGATTTGGTTCGCGCCGGTGAAGGCGCCTTTCTCGTGGCCGAACAGCTCGGACTCGATCAGATCCTTGGGGATGGCGGCCATGTTCAGGGCGATGAACGGCGACTTGGCGCGCGGGCTGTGGCGGTGCAGCGCATGCGCCACCAGCTCTTTGCCGGTGCCGGATTCGCCGTTGATCAACACGCTGATCGACGAACGCGACAGCCGACCGATGATGCGAAACACATCCTGCATCGCCGGCGCTTCGCCGATGATGTCCGCCGCCGGATCGCTGGCCGGCTGGCTGCGCACCGGCTGCTGCTGCTCTTGGTAATGGCTGATGGCGCGCTCGACCAGCGCCACCGCTTCGTCGATGTCGAACGGCTTCGGCAGGTAGTCGAAGGCCCCTTGCTGATAGGCGCTGACGGCGGCGTCCAGATCCGAATGCGCGGTCATGATGATCACCGGCAGCATCGGATGGCGCTGTTTGATCTGCTTGAGCAGCGCCAGGCCGTCTATACCCGGCATGCGGATATCGGACAGCAGCACGTCGGGGGTTTGCGTGGCCAAGGCTTCCAGCACGTCATTGCCGCCTTCGAAGGTGGCGCAGCTCAGGCCAGCGCCGGTGAGCGCGCGCTCAAGCACCCAGCGGATGGAGCTATCGTCATCGACGATCCAGACTATCCCTCGTTGCATAGCAAACCTCACTGACGAATGGGCAGGTAGACCGAGAATTCGGTATGACCTGGCCAACTGTTGAATTCAATTTTTCCGCAATGCTGATCGATAAGATTGCGGGCGATGGATAATCCCAGGCCGGTACCGCCTTCACGGCCGCTGACCATCGGGTAGAACAGCGTGTCCTGCAGCTGCGCCGGTACGCCAGGGCCGTCGTCTTCGACGTCGATGCGCGCCGCCAGGCGGTAGCGGGTGCCGTGCAACGTAATCTGAAACGCGGTGCGGGTGCGCAGCGTGATGGTGCCGCCCGCCTCGCCCAGCGCCTGCAGCGCGTTGCGGGTGATGTTCAGCAGCACCTGTTCAATCTGATCCGGGTCGTGGGCCATTTCCGGCAGGCTCGGATCGTAGTCGCGCACCAGCGTGACGTTATCCGGCATTTCCAGCGACACCAGCTGGCAGACGCGCTCCGCGACCTGATGAATGCTCTGGGTAATGTGCTGGCCGGGCCGCTGTGGGCCGAGCAGGCGATCCACCAGATTGCGCAGCCGATCGGCCTGCTCAATGATCACCTTGGTGTATTCGGTCAGCGCCGGATCGGGCAGCGCCTTGGCCAGCAGCTGCGCCGCGCCGCGCAGGCCGCCCAGCGGATTTTTAATCTCGTGCGCCAAACCGCGTACCAGATCGCGGGCGGCTACCTGTTGGGCATGCTGCAGCTGTTCCTGGCTCAGGCGGCGCTGATTGTCCATCGGCGCCAGCTCGACCAGGATATAGCCTTCCGGCAGCGCCTGAGCGGTCAGGGAAAGGATGTGCGCGCGGCCGTCGACCACCAGGGTCACTTCGTTGTCGGTGAAGCCCTGACCGGCGCGCAGGCTTTCGCGCATCAAAGAGACGTTCAGCGAAAAATAACCGAGCAAATCGGGCAGCGGCGTGCCGAACAGCTTGCGGGAGCTTTGCGCCAGCAGCTGCTGTGCCGCCGGGTTGGCGTAGTGAACCGCCAGTGAGTCATCCAACAGCAGGATGCTGTTGATGAGTGAATTGAGGATCTGCCCAGCATCGGGCAGCTTGCCAGTTGCCATACAGCAGACTCCTGCACCTTTTTAGTGCATCTATCCTACTCCATCCGGGATCGGCGCGGTATGGAATAGTTTTGCAGAAAATACGGTGGAGAAAAAAACCCATCCGAAGATGGGCTGAAAGTTTCCACGGCAACAAAAAAGCGATAACAAAAATGTGGGCGCCATCCGCCTGTGCAGACGGCGCGGGTAGGGCTTAGACGCTGTAGTACAGTTCGAACTCAACCGGGTGTGGCGTCATGCGAACGCGGTCCATCTCTTCTTTGCGCAGTTCGATGTAGGCATCGATCGCATCGTCGGTGAACACGCCGCCGCGGGTCAGGAACTCGCGGTCTTCGTTCAGTGCGGCCATTGCTTCGTCCAGCGAGCCGGCCACTTTTGGGATCTCGGCTTCTTCTTCCGGCGGCAGGTCGTACAGGTTTTTATCCATGGCGTCGCCAGGGTGGATCTTGTTGATGATGCCGTCCAGGCCGGCCATCAGCAGTGCGGCGAAGCACAGGTATGGGTTAGCCGCCGGATCCGGGAAGCGGGCTTCGATGCGGCGCGCTTTCGGGCTGGAGACCACCGGGATACGGATGGACGCGGAACGGTTACGGGCGGAGTAAGCCAGCATCACCGGCGCTTCGTAGCCTGGCACCAGACGCTTGTACGAGTTGGTGGTCGGGTTGGCCAGGGCGTTGATCGCTTTGGCGTGCTTGATGATGCCGCCGATGTAGAACAGCGCGGTTTCAGACAGGCCGCCGTATTTGTCGCCGGCGAACAGGTTGGTACCGTTCTTGGACAGCGACATGTGGCAGTGCATGCCGGAACCGTTGTCACCGAACATTGGCTTCGGCATGAAGGTCGCGGTTTTGCCGAAGGCGTGCGCCACGTTGTGCACCACGTATTTGTAGATCTGAATTTCGTCGGCTTTCTTGGTCATGGTGTTGAAGCGGGTTGCCACTTCGTTCTGACCGGCGGTTGCTACTTCGTGGTGGTGCGCTTCAACCACCAGGCCCATCTCTTCCATGGTCAGACACATGGTGGAACGCAGATCCTGCGAAGAGTCGACCGGTGGAACCGGGAAATAACCGCCTTTCACCGCCGGACGGTGGCCTTTGTTGCCGCCGTCGTATTTTGTACCGGAGTTCCAGGCGCCTTCGATGTCGTCGATAGCCACGTGGGAACCGCGGATGCTGCTGCCGAAGCGGATGTCGTCGAACAGGAAGAACTCAGGCTCTGGCCCGAACAGCACGGTATCCGCGATGCCGGAGGAGCGCAGGAAGTCTTCGGCGCGTTTGGAGATGGAGCGCGGGTCGCGATCGTAGCCTTGCATGGTGCCCGGCTCGAGAATGTCGCAGCGAATGATCAGCGTAGGTTCTTCGAAGAACGGATCCAGAACCGCCGTGCTGGCGTCCGGCATCAGCACCATGTCAGATTCGTTGATGCCCTTCCAACCACCGATAGAGGAGCCGTCAAACATTTTACCTTCTTCGAAGAAGTCGGCGTTTACCTGGTGAGCCGGGATAGTCACGTGCTGTTCCTTACCCTTGGTGTCAGTGAAACGCAGGTCTACGAATTTCACTTCATGCTCATTCAGCATCGTCAAAACGTGTTCAGCGGACATACTTAACTCTCCCGGTTTATCATTGTCGTCGTCGTGGAACGAATCTGTGGAACTGGCTTTTTTTCGCCTTGAAAAGACTAAAGCGAAAAGCGTGCCAACTTTTAGAAAAGGCTTTTATCGCCTCTCTGCGCGGGTTTTACCCAGCCACAGTATGCACCATCAACGATAAATTGCACTGTTATGGTGCAATAAGGGTGAGCGTGAGCACCGAAATGGTGCAAAAGTGCAACGATTGCGGCTTTTTGCACCGTGAAAGGGATCACAAACTGACCGGTACGCGGTTGTTTATAAGAGATGGTTGTGATCTTGTTTAGTCCCTCGCTTAATACGTGTACAATAGCGCGCTATTTCTAATGCCCGAGGCAAAGCTGTGATCGAAAATTTGCGTAACATCGCCATTATTGCCCACGTTGACCATGGTAAAACCACCCTGGTTGATAAGCTGCTGCAACAATCCGGTACTTTCGGAGAGCGTGCGGAAGCCACCGAACGCGTAATGGACTCCAACGATTTGGAGAAAGAGCGTGGGATTACCATCCTCGCAAAAAACACCGCCATTAATTGGAACGGTTACCGTATCAACATCGTGGATACCCCAGGACACGCCGACTTCGGCGGCGAGGTAGAGCGCGTGATGTCGATGGTTGACTCGGTGCTGCTGGTTGTGGATGCAATGGATGGCCCTATGCCGCAAACCCGCTTCGTGACCAAGAAGGCCTTCGCCAACGGTCTGAAGCCGATCGTGGTCATCAACAAGGTTGACCGTCCTGGCGCGCGTCCTGACTGGGTTGTGGATCAGGTGTTCGACCTGTTCGTGAACCTCGACGCGACCGACGAGCAGCTCGACTTCCCGATCATCTACGCTTCTGCGCTGAACGGCATCGCCGGCGTTGACCACACCGACATGGCGGAAGACATGACCCCGCTGTATCAGGCGATCGTCGACCACGTGTCTGCGCCGCAGGTTGAGCTGGAAGCGCCATTCCAGATGCAGATCTCCCAGTTGGACTACAACAACTACCTGGGCGTTATCGGCATCGGCCGCATCAAGCGCGGTAAAGTGAAGCCGAACCAGCAGGTCACCATCATCGACAGCGAAGGTAAAACTCGCAACGGTAAAGTGGGCAAAGTGCTGGGTCACCTGGGTCTGGAGCGTATCGACAGCACCCTGGCGGAAGCGGGCGACATCATCGCCATCACCGGCCTGGGCGAGCTGAACATTTCCGACACCATCTGCGACACCAACGCCGTAGAAGCGCTGCCGGCGCTGTCCGTCGACGAACCGACCGTAACCATGTTCTTCAACGTCAACACCTCGCCGTTCTGCGGTAAAGAAGGCAAGTACGTGACGTCGCGTCAGATCCTTGATCGTCTGAACAAAGAGCTGGTACACAACGTAGCGCTGCGCGTTGAAGAAACCGACGATGCGGACGCCTTCCGCGTATCCGGCCGTGGCGAGCTGCACCTGTCGGTGCTGATCGAAAACATGCGCCGTGAAGGTTTCGAGCTGGCGGTTTCCCGTCCGAAAGTTATCTTCCGTGAAATCGATGGCCGCAAGCAGGAGCCATTCGAGAACGTGACGCTGGATATCGAAGAGCAGCATCAGGGTTCCGTGATGCAGGCGATGGGTGAGCGTAAAGCTGACCTGAAAAACATGGATCCGGACGGTAAGGGCCGCGTGCGTCTCGACTACGTGATCCCAAGCCGCGGTCTGATCGGCTTCCGTAACGAATTCATGACCATGACTTCGGGTACCGGTCTGCTGTACTCCACCTTCAGCCACTACGACGACGTGCGTCCGGGCGAAGTGGGCCAGCGTCAGAACGGCGTGCTGATCTCCAACGGCCAGGGCAAAGCGGTAGCGTTCGCGCTGTTCGGCCTGCAGGATCGCGGCAAGCTGTTCCTGGGCCACGGTGCGGAAGTGTATGAAGGCCAGATCATCGGTATTCACTCACGCTCTAACGACCTGACCGTAAACTGCCTGACCGGTAAGAAGCTGACCAACATGCGTGCTTCCGGTACTGACGAAGCGACTACCCTGGTTCCGGCCATCAAAATGACCCTGGAGCAAGCTCTGGAGTTCATCGATGACGACGAACTGGTAGAAGTGACGCCAACCTCGATCCGTATCCGTAAGCGTCACCTGACGGAAAACGATCGTAAGCGTGCCAGCCGCGGTCCTAAAGACGCTTAATCGCTGATTGAGTGTCTCATGCTTAGGGCGCGGTTCTCGCGCCCTGAGTTTTTTCCTCTGTTGTTCCCCGTTTGTGCGGCGCGCTATGCGCTTTTCCTTTCGCTCCCTGTTCAGCTGTTCCTTTTCCCGCTACAGTGAAATCTCACCGGCCCATCAGGAGAGGACTATGCTGTATATCTTTGATTTAGGTAATGTGATCGTCGATATCGATTTCAAGCGTGTGCTGGGCGTGTGGAGCAATTTGAGCGGCACGCCGTTGGCGGTGCTGTCCGATCGTTTCGCCATGGGTGAGGTGTTCCAGCAACATGAACGCGGTGAAATCAGCGACGAAGACTTCGCCGGCAAACTGTGCGATGAAATGGGCATTGCGCTCAGCTTCGAGCAATTCGCCACCGGCTGGCAGGCGGTATTCGTCGCGCTGCGCCCGGAAGTGATCGACATCATGCAGCGCCTGCGCAACGAAGGTCACCGGGTGGTGGTGCTGTCGAACACCAACCGTCTGCACTGCAATTACTGGCCGCAGCATTACCCTGAAGTGGCCGCCGCCGCCGATCATCTCTATCTGTCGCAAGATCTCGGCATGCGCAAGCCGGAGGCCGATATCTATCAACATGTGCTGGCCGCAGAAAACACCGCCGCCGCCGACGCGGTGTTCTTCGACGATCACCCGGCGAACGTTCTGGCCGCGCAGGCGCTGGGGATCAAGACGGTGCACGTCACCGATCGCGACGTGGTGCCGGCCTATTTTGCCCAATGAGCGCAGGGCGCGTTAAGCTTAAGGCGTATCAACGGACATCAAGGAGTGACCATGTCGTTTTTCCGCCGCAAGAAGCTGCCCTCTGCGATTAAACCCGGCGTTACCTTCGGACGGTTGCTGTACCAGCGTATCGATCACGATGGCCTGACGATGTTGGCGGGCCATCTCGCCTATGTTTCCCTGCTGTCGCTGGTGCCGCTGGTCACCGTGGTGTTTGCCCTGTTCGCCGCTTTCCCGATGTTTTCCGACATTAGCGAACAGCTGAAGAGCTTTATCTTTTCCAATTTCGTGCCGGCCGCCGGCAACGTTATACAGAACTACCTGGAACAGTTCGTCGCCAACTCCAACAAGATGACCGCCGTCGGCACCTGCGGGCTGATCGTCACCGCGCTGCTGTTGATCTCTTCGGTGGACAGCGTGCTGAACACCATCTGGCGCAGCAAAAACAAGCGGCCGATCGTCTTCTCCTTCGCCGTATACTGGATGGTGCTGACGCTGGGGCCGCTGCTGGTGGGCGCCAGCATGGCCATCAGTTCCTATCTGCTGTCGCTGAACTGGCTGGCGCAGACCGGCGTCAACGGCCTGGTGGATCAGGTGCTGCGCATCTTCCCGCTGATTTTGTCGTGCATCTCCTTCTGGCTGCTGTATTGCATCGTGCCGACGGTGCGCGTGCCACCCAAAGACGCGCTGATTGGCGCGGTGGTGGCCGGATTGCTGTTCGAACTGGGCAAGAAGGGCTTTGCGCTGTATGTCACCATGTTTCCCTCCTATCAGCTGATTTACGGCGTGTTGGCGGTGATCCCGATTTTATTCCTGTGGGTCTACTGGAGCTGGTGTATCGTGTTACTCGGCGCGGAAATCACCGTGACCATCGGCGAATACCGCGACTACCGCCGGCAGAAGGCGGAGCAACAGGAACAAAAATCAGAAGGGCAGCAGGAATGATTGCATTGATTCAACGGGTGTTAAACGCCAGCGTCACGGTGGGTGGCGAGACGGTAGGCAAGATTGGCCCCGGTTTGTTAGTGTTATTGGGCGTGGAGCAGGGCGATAACGAGCAAAAAGCGCAGCGCCTGTGCGAACGCGTGTTGGGATACCGCATTTTCGGCGACGAGAACGACAAGATGAATCTCAACGTCCAACAGGCCGGGGGCAGCGTGCTGGTCGTCTCGCAGTTCACCCTGGCGGCGGACACCCAAAAGGGCATGCGGCCCAGCTTCTCGCGCGGCGCCGCGCCGCAGGAAGCCGATCGGTTGTATCAATATTTTGTTGGCCAATGCCGCGAACGCGGCGTAGAGACCCAGACCGGCGAGTTTGCTGCCGACATGCAGGTGGCGCTGGTCAACGACGGTCCGGTGACATTCTGGCTACAGGTCTAAGCATTCGGAGAATAGGCGTCTATGTATCACCTACGAGTACCCGTAACAGAGCAAGAACTGAAGGAGTATTACCAGTTTCGCTGGGAAATGCTGCGCAAGCCGCTGCACCAGCCGGTGGGTTCGGAAAAGGATGCCTATGACGCCATGGCCCATCACCAAATGGTGGTGGACGAGGCCGGTAAAATCGTCGCCATCGGGCGGCTGTACATCAATGCCGACAACGAGGCGGCGATCCGTTTTCTGGCGGTAGACCCGACGCTGCAGGATAAAGGGCTGGGGACGCTGGTGGCGATAACGCTGGAGTCCGTTGCGCGGCAGGAAGGCGTGAAGCGAGTGGTGTGTAGCGCCCGTGAGGACGCGGTGGATTTCTTCGCCAAGTTGGGATTCGTCAATCAGGGGGAGATCACCGCGCCGCAGACCACTCCGATCCGCCATTTTTTGATGATCAAACCGGTAGCGACGCTGGACGATATCCTGCATCGCCCCGACTGGTGCGGCCAATTGCAGCAGGCCTGGTATGAGCATATCCCCCTGAGCGAAAAGATGGGCGTGCGCATCAGCCAATACACCGGCCAGCGCTTCGTTACCACCATGCCGGAAATCGGCAACCAGAATCCACACCATACGCTGTTTGCCGGCAGTCTGTTCTCGCTGGCGACGCTGACCGCCTGGGGGCTGATTTGGCTGCTGCTGCGCGAGCGCCATCTCGGCGGCACCATCATTCTGGCGGACGCGCATATTCGCTACAGCAAACCGATTACCGGCAGACCGCGGGCAGTGGCGGATCTCGGCTCGTTGAGCGGCGATTTGGCGCGTCTGGCGCGCGGCCGCCGCGCGCGCGTACACGCTGAAGTGCATCTGTTCGGCGACGAGGACAAAGGCGCAGTGTTCGAAGGCACCTACATGGTGTTGCCGGCCGAGCCGGATGTACCGCTGGACCAGGGTGGCTCTGAAGCGCTGGAGGAGTAGGGCGGCGGCCCTGCCTGAGGCGGGCCGCGCAGTGCATTATGGCAGTTGTTGGTTCACCGTCTGGCCGTCGCCGGCGGTGGCCTGCAGATTGCCCTTCAACGAGGCTTTGAACGGCCCGTCGCTGTTCAGCAACCCTTTCAACTGCAGTTCAAGATTGCCGTCGCCCGTTAGCGGTACTGGCTGCCATCCCCATTGCTGCAAGGTGTTGATTGGTATCGAGCGGCCGTGCAGCGTCAGCTGGAACGGTTTGCCCGGCAGCTGATCGACGACCGCTTTGGCCTCAAGCAACCCATTAGGCATAAAGGCGCTGAGCTCGGTGACATTGATCTGATTGGCGTCGGCGTTCAGCGCCAGCGAAGGGCGGCGCACGTCTATCTTGTTGAAGGTGGCCTCGCTGCCGTTCAGGTTCAGCGAGCCGGACCATATGCCCCACTGGTGATCGCGCGCCAGCAGCAGATTGCTGCCATAGCCGTCCAGCGCGGTGATCTGGAACGGGAATGCCGGGTTGATATCGATGATCAGATTGCGGTTGGTGGTCAGCTTGGTGACGTATACCTCCGCCAGCCAGTCCGGCAGCGGTTTCAGCCACAGCTCGCGCCAGTCGATCGGCAGGGTGTACTCCAGTGCCGCCATGGCCACTTCATCCAGCTGCAGGCGTTTGCCGGCGCGCAGCCAGTTGCCGGAGGTGCGCAGCAGCCCACCTTCCCAGCGGGTGGTAAATTGCTGAATGGCGATGCCGGCCGAAGAGAGCCGCAGAGTGGCGATCGGGTCGATCAGGTGGAAACCGCCGTTGACCACATCGCTGGTGTTGAAGTTGAGCGAGCCGTCTTCGCTGCGCCAGTCGCCTTTTTCGACGCTGACGTTTTGCAGCGACAAATCGAGATCGTTAAACGCCCACGCTTTACCTTCCAGGCGCGCGTCGATCAGATCGAAACGTTTGAGGGTGACCGGCGGCAGGGTGGTAAATCGCTGCATGAATTCTGTCAGCGTCAACGGAGTCTGCATGCGCACGCCGCTCAGCCGCAGGCGATCCACCTGCCAACTGCCGTCGGCGGCGCGGCTGGCCACGCCGGTCAGATCGCCCTGTGCCAGATCGGCGCCGAAGTTGTTCAACAGCAGCTGGCCCTGTTTTTGCTCCCCTTGCACCAACACCTTCGACGCGGGGATGCCGTTCAGCGTCATCGAACCGGCGCTGAACTGGAACTGGTTATTGTCGCCCAGCAGATGGCCGGCCTGCGGGCGCCACGGCGTGATGCCGGCAGTGACCTGCTGCGCGTTGAGCTGCCACTCGTTATCGTTGGACTGCAACGCCATGTTGCTCAGCTGCAGCACGTCGGCCTGTACAGGCAGCGCCGCCGCCTGCGGCTGCATGTTCAGCGTGCCGTCGCGCAGCGTGACGCTGTGAAAATAGCGCGGTTCGGTGATTTGGCGCAGACTGAGGCCGAGATCGACGCGTTTGGCGACCAGCGCCTGTGGCTGGCCGCTGCGCGCGAGCTGCACGTCTTCCAGACCGATCTGGTCCGGCTGGCTCCACGAATGGGTGATTTTCCCTATCGACAGGCGGTATTCGCTGTTGTCGCTGATCCAGGCGCTCAGGCGGCCTGCCGCCCAGCGGGTTTGCCCGACCAGGTACAGCACCACCACCGCCAGCACGATCAGCAGCAGCAACGTCAGCAACAGCTTTCCGATAAATTTCATCGTCTACATCCGCATCGGTCAAAAAAGATACCCTGTTTATGCCGCAATTGGCCGGGCATCTCAAGGGCAATGGTCTGATAGACAATAAAAAACGGCCGCAAGCGGCCGTTTGAACATCAATGGACGGGTTACTTTTTCTCGTGTTCCTGCGGGAACACCAGGTTCAGCACGATGGCGGTAATACCGCCGGCGGCGATGCCGGAAGAGAGCAGGGTTTTCAGCCAGTCCGGCGCGAACTGCAGGATCAGCGGCTGCTGGGAGACGCCCATGCCGACGGCCAGCGACAGTGCCATGATCATGATGGCGCGGCGGTTCAGACGCTCGCGCGACACGATGCGCACGCCAGAGGCGGCGATGGTGCCGAACATCACGATGGTCGCGCCGCCCAGAACCGGCTCGGGAATGTGCTGTACGAAGCCGGCCACCGCAGGGAACAGCCCCAGCGCGATCAGCATCAGCGCCACCACGAAGCCGACGTAGCGGCTGGCGACGCCGGTCAGTTGGATCACGCCGTTGTTCTGGCCGAAGCAGGAGTTGGGGAAGGTGTTGAACACCGCCGACAGCATCGAGTTCAGGCCGTTGGCCAGCACGCCGCCTTTCAGCCGCTTCATATACAGTGGCCCGCTGACCGGCTGTTCGGAGACGTCGGAGGTGGCGGTGATGTCACCGATGGTTTCCAGCGAGGTGACCATAAAGATCAGCATCAGCGGCAGCAGCAGGTTCCAGTCGAAGCCCAGGCCGTAATAGAGTGGCGTTGGGATGGTGATCGCCGCCGTTGGGGCCGCCGGTGCGTCGGCGGGCAGCATGTCCATCGCCCAGGCCAACAGATAGCCGACCGCCATGGCGATCACCAGCGAAGCCACGCGCAGGTAAGGGTTGCGCTGGCGATTCAGCAGAATGATCACGACCAGCACCGCGCCGGCCAGCAGCAGGTTTTTCGGCGAGCCGAAGCTGTGATCGTTCATCGCGGCGTAGCCGCCGCCGATCGAGGTCAGGCCGACCTGAATCAGCGACAGACCGATGATCATCACCACGATGCCGGAAACCAGCGGGGTGATGATGCGGCGCGCCAGATGCAGCACGCGCGACAGCAAAATTTCGGTGCAGGAGGCGACCATCAGGGTGCCGAACAGCGCGGCCATCATGGTCGGCACGTCGGCACCGCCGTTTTTCAGCGCCAGACCGCCCATGATCAGCGGCGAAACGAAGTTGAAGCTGGTGCCCTGAATGGACAGCAGGCCGGAGCCCACCGGCCCCCAGGTTTTGATTTGCAGAATGGAAGCCAGACCGGAGGCGAACAGCGACATGCTGATGATGTGCTGGGTATCCTGTGCCGGCAGGCCCAGAGCCTGGCAGATCAGCAGGGCCGGAGTGATCACCGCGACGAACATCGCCAGCAGATGCTGGCCTGCGGCAAACAGCGTTTGCGGCAGCGGCGGGCGATCTTCCAGGCGGTAAATCAGTTCACTGGCGCGGGGTTCAGAGGCGGCTTGGCGTGCGGCATCAAGCTCGGAGGATGACATGCTCATGGTGTGGCGTTTCCAGATACGGCAAAGCAGGCATTTTAATGCTCCGCCCCGCAAAAGCAAACGGTTGCGCGCAAATATTATGTTGCCGACTTTCTCGTTTATGTCGCATTTTCATTCATTTTTTCTTGTCATCTCAGCGTTTTTTACTTCTAATCCTGCACTCATCAAGTTTAAAAACTAAGTGGTTTTCTATAACTTATTATTTTTATTTGGATCTTTTCCCTTACATGGAGTACCTGGATGTTTCATCTTGATACTTATGGCACGTTGGTCGCGGCGACGCTGGTTTTGCTCCTCGGGGGCAAGTGCGTCAGAACCATTCCCCTGCTGCGAAAATATACCATCCCTGCTCCCGTCGCCGGCGGTTTGCTGGTGGCCCTCCTGCTGTTAGCCCTGAAAAAGCTCGTCAACTGGGAAATCAGTTTTGACATGTCGCTGAAGGACCCGCTGATGCTGGCCTTCTTCGCTACCATTGGCCTGAACGCCAATCTGGCGCGTTTGCGCGCCGGCGGCAAGGTGCTGGTGGTGTTCCTGTTCGTGGTGCTGGGGTTGCTTATCGTGCAGAACGCCATCGGCATCGGGATGGCGAAAATGCTGGGGCTGGATCCGTTGATGGGCTTGATCGCCGGGTCGATCACCCTGTCGGGTGGCCACGGCACCGGGGCCGCCTGGAGCAAGCTGTTCATCGAGCGCTACGGTTTCGAGAACGCCACGGAAGTCGCCATGGCCTGCGCCACCTTCGGCCTGGTGCTGGGCGGCCTGATCGGCGGCCCGGTGGCACGCTATCTGGTTAAACACTCCTCCACGCCGGAAGGCACGCCGGAAGACAGCGTGCAGCCGAGCGGTTTTGAGAAGCCGGAAAGCGGCCGCCTGATCACCTCGCTGGTGATGATCGAAACCATCGCCATGATCGCCATCTGTCTGAGCCTGGGGCAGTTGATTGCCGGCCTGCTGAGCGGCACGGTGTTTGAACTGCCGAACTTCGTTTGCGTGCTGTTCGTCGGGGTGATCCTCAGCAACACGCTGGCCTTCACCGGTTTCTATACCGTGTTCGAGCGGGCGGTATCGGTGCTGGGTAACGTCAGCCTGTCGCTATTCCTGGCGATGGCACTGATGAGCCTGCGCTTGTGGGAGCTGGCCTCGCTGGCGCTGCCGATGCTGGCGATCCTGGCGGTGCAGACGCTGGTCATGGCACTGTACGCGATCTTCGTTACCTACCGGGTGATGGGTAAAAACTACGACGCGGCGGTGCTGGCCGCCGGCCACTGCGGCTTCGGTATGGGCGCCACGCCGACGGCGATCGCTAACATGCAGGCGATCACCGATCGTTTCGGCCCCTCGCACGTGGCGTTTTTGGTGGTGCCCATGGTGGGGGCGTTCTTTATCGATATCGCCAATGCCATCGTCATCAAGCTGTATCTGCTGCTGCCGGTGTTCCCGGCGGTGGGGTGATATCGCGAGTCATAAGGAAAAGGGCGCCTGCGGCGCCCTTTTTTATGCGTTGGAATAACGCGCTTTCTCCGGCAGCCAGCGTTCGATCAACGCCTGGGCGTGCTCCGGATAGTGCTGATGGAGATGGCGAGCGACGCGCTGCACTTCGGGGATCATCGCCTGATCGCGCAGCAGATCCGCCACCTTGAATTCGGCGCTGCCGGTCTGGCGGGTGCCCAGCAGCTCGCCCGGGCCGCGGATCTCCAGATCGCGCTGCGCGATGACGAAGCCATCGTTGCTGTCGCGCAGCACCTGCAGGCGCGTTTGCGCAGTCTTGCTCAGCGGCGTTTTGTACAGCAGCACGCAGTGTGAGGCCACCGCGCCGCGCCCTACGCGGCCGCGCAGCTGGTGCAGCTGCGCCAGGCCCAGCCGTTCCGGGTTTTCGATGATCATCAGGCTGGCGTTCGGCACGTCGACGCCGACCTCGATCACCGTGGTGGCGACCAACAGCTGCAGCTCGCCCTGTTTAAACGCCTGCATCACCGCCTGCTTTTCCTGCGCTTTCATGCGGCCGTGCACCAGCGCCACCTTCAGCTCCGGCAGCGCGGCTTTCAATTCTTCCCAGGTGGCTTCCGCCGCCTGCGCCTCCAGCAGCTCGGACTCTTCGATCAGCGTGCACACCCAGTAAGCCTGCCGTCCCTCTTCCAGACAGGCGCTTTTCACCCGTTGAATGATGTCGGCGCGACGGGTATCGGGGATAGCGACGGTGGTCACCGGCGTGCGGCCCGGCGGCAGCTCGTCAATGACCGAGGTATCGAGATCGGCATAGGCGGTCATCGCCAGCGTGCGTGGGATCGGCGTGGCGGTCATGATCAGCTGATGGGCGTGGAAGCCTTGTTCTTCACCTTTCTCCCACAGCGCCAGCCGCTGATGCACCCCGAAGCGGTGCTGCTCATCGATGATCACCAGAGCCAGGCCGTTGAACTGCACCTGCTCCTGGAAGATGGCGTGGGTGCCGACCACCATTGATACCTGGCCGCTGGCGATGGCTTCCTGCTGCGCGATGCGCGCTTTGCCTTTCTGTTTGCCAGCCAGCCAGCCGACTTCCAGCCCCAGCGGCTCGAACCACTGACGGAAATTGTTGGCGTGCTGCTCGGCCAGCAGCTCGGTCGGTGCCATCAGCGCCACCTGCTTGCCGTGCGCGATAGCGCGCAGCGCCGCCAGCGCCGCCACCAGCGTTTTGCCGGAACCGACGTCGCCCTGCACCAGCCGCATCATCGGGAAGTCTTTTTGCATATCGGCTTCGATGTCGGCCACCACGCGCGTCTGCGCGCCGGTCGGCGAGAACGGCAGCTGGGCGAGAAAACGGTTTTTCAGCCGATCGTCCGGCAGCAGCGGCTGCGCCCGGTAACTTTGGGCGCCGGCGCGCACTGCCAGCATGCTGAGGTTATGCGCCAGCAGTTCTTCGAGGATCAGGCGTTTTTGCGCCGGGTGTTTGCCCAGCTCCAGATCCGCCAGCTGGATGTCCGGCGGCGGGCGATGCAGGGTGTGCAGCGCCTGCGGCAGGCTCATCAGGCCGCCGCTCAGCTCCGGCGGCAGCAGTTCGGCGATGGCGCAGGTATCCAGCAGCTCCAGCGCCTGGTCAGTCAGTTTGCGCAGCGTGGCTTGCCGAACCCCTTCGGTGGTGGGGTAGACCGGCGTCAGCGACTCCTGCAGCTCAACCTCGCTGGTTTCGCCCTGAATGCGGTATTCCGGATGAATGATCTCCGCGCCGTGGTTGCCGCGTTTGATCTCGCCGTAGGCGGTCACGCGGCGGCCGGTGGCCAGGCTGTTCTTCATTGCGGCGTTGAAGTTGAAGAACCGCATGGTGAGGATGCCGGTGCCGTCGCTGATCTGGCAGGTCAGCATGCGGCGACGGCCGAAGCTGATGTCGCTGCGCAGCACTTCCCCTTCTACCGTGGCGTAGATGCCCGGCAGCAGATCGTTGATCGGGTAGAGGCGGGTGCGGTCTTCGTAGCGCAGCGGCAGATGCAGCAGCAGATCCTGAATGGTGTCGAGGCCAAGCTTGGCCAGTTTGCCCGCCTGGCTGGCGCCAACCCCGGAAAGCGTGGTGAGTGGGACAGCATCCAGCAGGCGGCCTTTCATTTGCGCACCGTCGCCTGCATGGCCGCCCACCACTCGGCGCTGGCGACCACCTGGCCTTGCTCGTCAATCAGCGGGCGTGGCAGCCCTTTGCGCTTGGCCACGTTGGCCAGCACCGGATAGCCGCCTTCGAACAGCAGACGCTGCTGCTCTTCTTCATCCAACATGCTGTTGTCGCGGCGATACAATCCGGCGTTCTGCCGCTGGCGCTGCGCTTCATACAGGATCAGTGCCGAAGCCACGGAGACGTTGAGCGATTGCACCATGCCGATCATCGGAATGACGATGTCTTGATCGGCGAGCGCCAGCGCTTCTTCGGTGATGCCGGTTTTTTCCTGGCCGAGCAGCACGCAGGTGGGCCGGGTATAGTCCACTTCGCGGAAATCGACCGCGCGCGCAGACAGATTGGTGGCCAGAATTTGCATGCCCTGCGCTTTCAGATGACTGACAGCGTCGCCGATGGAGCGATGGGTTTTGACGCTGACCCAGCTGTTACTGCCGGCGGCGGAGGAAACCAGGGTGCGCATGCGGGTGGTGGGCCACACGGCATGAACCTGATGCACGCCGACGGCGTCGGCGGTGCGAATAATGGCGGAGACGTTATGCGGCTTGTGCACTTGCTCCAGGCAGACCGTCAAATCCGGCTGCCGGGTCGCGAGCATTTCACAAATCCGCGCATAGCGTTCAGGACTCATAAGCGCTAGTTTCGGTTGCGGTTAACTTTGATCACATCCGGCATGATACGGATTTTACGCATAATGTTTGCCAAATGGATGCGATCGCGGGTGGTCAAGCGGATAAAGGCGCTATAAACCCGACCGTCTTTCTCTTCGGTGTTCAGGCTCTGAATATTGGACTCGGCTGCATTGATCGCCGCCGTCAGGTTGGCCAGCGCGCCCTGGTGGTTGAACATGTCCACCTTGATCTCGGCGATGAACTCCTGCTCGGTCTCTTTATCCCACTCGACCGCCATGAACTTCTCAGGCTCTTTCTGATAGCCGCGAATATTGCGGCAGGATTCATGGTGGATCACCAGCCCTTTGCCCGGGCTGACGTGAGCAATAATCGGATCGCCCGGAATCGGGCGGCAGCACTTGGCGAAGGTGATCAACACCCCGTCGGCGCCCTTGATGGCCAGATTGCGCACGCCGGATGACGCGCCCAGGCTGGACTGATCGCCCTGCAGATTCTTCGCCACCACCACGCTCATGGCGTTGCCGAGGCCGATTTCCGCCAGCAGATCGTCCAGCGTTGCCAGCTTCATGCGGTCCAGCTCGTGCTGAATATTTTCCTGCGGGATTTCGGCCAGCTTGCGGCTACCGCCCAGCGCGTGGTTGAGCAGACGGCGGCCGAGGCCGACGGAGTCGTCGCGCTTGAGGTTCTTCAGCATCTGGCGAATCTTGGCGCGCGCTTTCGAGCTGACCACGAAGTTCAGCCAGGCGGCGTTGGGCCGTGCGCCCGGCGCGGTGATGATCTCGACGGTCTGGCCGCTGGTCAGCGACTGCGACAGCGGGTATGGCTGACGATCGACGCGCGCCCCGACGCAGGCATGGCCGATATCGGTATGCACCGCATAGGCGAAGTCGACCGGCGTGGCGCCGGCGGGCAGCTCAACGATGCGGCCTTCCGGGGTGAAAACGTAAATCTCATCCGGGAACAGATCGGATTTGACGCTCTCGATAAATTCAAACGAACTGCCGGCGCTTTGCTGCAGCTCCAGCAGGCTTTGCATCCAGCGCTGGGCGCGGATCTGCGCCGTAGTGCCGGTTTCGCCCTGTTCTCTTTCCTTGTAAGCCCAGTGCGCGGCCACCCCCATCTCAGCCATTTGGTCCATGTCTTCGGTGCGGATCTGCACTTCGACCGGCACGCCGTGCGGGCCGATCAGCGAGGTATGCAGCGATTGATAGCCGTTGGCCTTGGGAATGGCGATGTAATCTTTCACCCGCCCCGGGCGCGGTTTGTACAGGCTGTGCACCTGGCCGAGCACGCGATAGCAGGTATCGACCTCTTTCACGATCACCCGGAACGCGTAGATATCCATGATGGAATGGAAACGCTGTTCTTTGAGGTGCATCTTGAGGTAGATGGAGTAGAGGTGTTTTTCCCGCCCGCTGACGCGGCAGGCGATGCCGGCTTCGGTCAGCCGCCCTTCGATCTCGGAGAGGATTTTTTGAATCATCTCTTTGCGGTTGCCGCGTGCGGCTTTCACCACTTCCTTGATCACGCGATAACGGTTCGGGTACAGCGCCTCGAAGCCCAGCTCTTCCAGCTCGGTCTTCAGGTGATGAATACCCAGACGGTGGGCGAGCGGGCTGTAGATTTCCAGGGTTTCACGCGCGATGCGCCGGCGTTTGTCGGGGCGCAGCGAACCGAGGGTGCGCATGTTGTGCGTACGGTCGGCCAGCTTGATCAGCACGACGCGGATATCCTGCACCATCGCCATGATCATCTTGCGGAAGTTTTCCGCCTGCGCTTCTTTCTTGTCCTGGAACTTCAGCTTGTCGAGCTTGGAGACGCCCTCAACCAGTTCGGCGACGCTCTTGCCGAACAGCTGTTCCATATCTTGATAGGTGGCTGGGGTGTCTTCGATGACGTCGTGCAGCAATGCCGCCATCAGCGTCTCGTGATCGAGACGCATTTCCGCCAGAATGCAGGCCACGGCGACCGGGTGAGTAATGTAGGGCTCACCGCTGGAGCGTGTCTGGCCCTCGTGCGCGTCGCGCGCGACGAGGTATGCCTGTTTGAGGCGCTTAATCTGCTCCTCGGGCAGGTAACGTTGAATCAGCAGATTCAGGCTTTCAAACAGGTACAAGGCGGACTCGCAGTCTAATTAACGACGACCTTCAGCAATCGCGGTAACCGCTTGAATCTCTGCGGCTTCCTGCTCTTGCTGCTCCTGGCGCTCACGCACGTCGAGGATCTGGCTGGTGATCAGGCCTTCTTCGATTTCGCGCAGGGCGATAACGGTGTACTTGTCGTTCTCTTCCGGAACCAGTGCATCTTTGCCGCCGGTCTGGATCTGACGCGCCCGACGAGCAGCGACCAACACCAGGTCAAAACGGTTACCAATTTTCTCTACAGCGTCTTGAACAGTTACGCGTGCCATATTTGTGCTACTCCACAGGTGACGAAAAGACTGGGCATGATACTGAAACTGCCTTCAGTCTGCCAATAGTTTGCTGATTAAAGCGTCATGCCGCAGCAACTGGCGGCCCAAACGCAGGCGTTCGGCGCGAATGATGGTCTTCAGATCGGACAGCGCCAGATCGAAATCATCGTTCACGATCAGGTAATCGTACTCCGCGTAATGCGTCATTTCCGCCACGGCCTGAGCCATGCGCTTGGCGATCACCTCTTCGGAGTCCTGCCCGCGCCCGCGCAGGCGGCGGCCCAGTTCTTCCTTCGACGGCGGCAGAATGAAGATGCTGCGCGCCTGCGGCATTTTGGCGCGGATTTGCTGTGCGCCCTGCCAGTCGATATCCAGAAACACATCTACGCCGGTCGCCAACACTTGCTCGATGGCGGCGCGCGAGGTGCCGTAATAGTTGCCGAACACTTCGGCGTGCTCAAGAAACGCGTCCTGCTCGATCATCCGGCGGAATTCGTCTTTCGAGACGAAGAAATAGTGTTCGCCGTGATTTTCACCCGGGCGGCTGTCGCGCGTGGTGTGCGAAACCGAAACCTGCGTGTCGTACAGCGGTTGCGTCTTTAACAAAGCCTGAATCAGACTTGATTTACCTGCGCCACTGGGAGCAGAGACAATATAAAGCGTGCCTTGAGCCATGATGATGTTCGTTGATAACGGTTGATATGCCAATAACAGCGGATGTGTATTTTCTCCGCACAGTATACACGGCTAACGCGCCGGGTGCAGCGTTAGCTCGCATTTTGCCCGCCGCTTTGCGCGGAAAAAGCGGCGAATGAGCGAATTTGCGCGTCGAAGGGCAACATTTCTGAAGTTTTGGCCTCGGCGGCGGCGCGTTGCGGCTCCGAGATCAGTGATCCGGATGTTGGTAGTTAAACACCGGCAGGCCGAGGCGGAAGCGCAGGGCGATAAGACGCGCGCTCAGGCCGGCGACCAGGGTGAGGATTACCACCAGATTGTGCGGCAGGCTGAGGTGCTGCAGGCCGATATACAGCCAGGCGGCGCTGAAGGAGATGCCGGCATAGATCTCTTTCTGGAAAACCAGCGGGATACGGTTACAGAACATATCGCGCAGTACCCCGCCGAAAACGCCGGTGATCACCGCGGCGATGGCGGCGATAATCGCGCTGTGCCCCATGTCCAGCGCCACTTGGGCGCCGATGATGGAGAAGACGATCAGGCCGACGGCGTCGAGCACCAGGAACAGGCGGCGCAGATGGCGCATCAAAGGGGCCACCCAGGTGGTGACGATCGCCGCTATCGCGACGATGACAATGTATTCCGGGTGCTTGACCCAACCCAGCGGGAAATGCCCGAGCAGCATATCGCGCACCGACCCGCCGCCGATCGCCGTGACCGAGGCGATAATGATCACGCCGAACATGTCCATTTGGCGGCGGCCGGCCGCCAGCGCGCCGGTCATGGCTTCGGCGGTGATGCCGATGATATAAAGGATGCTCAGTAACATAAGGGGTTCACAGCGTACTTGCGTCAGAATGATGGCCGGCAGGGTAATCGCCGCCGATAATGTGCGCTACTGAGTTTTTTTCACCGATAACGTTTCGGATTAATGTGACTAATCCAAAATGTGTTTTTATTGCCGATAACCAGCCTTTATTAACATCTTGGTGTTAATGAAAGCATTAGAAATTTCGCGCTGATTTCCATCGCTGACTATGCTTTTTGCAGCGAATCCTTCAACCGAGAAACTGAGATTGCAGATGAATAACTCCCCGAAGCTGGCCGCCGGCACCTTGGTGGTTGCCCTGTTGCTGAGCGGCTGCGTGGCGCCGGGCCACCAGGCTGTTTCACCCGCCCCGGCTTGTCGCACCGGCGATCCGATGATGCAAACAACGCTCTACTTCGGCCTGAATCGCCCGGCAGGGCCGGCGATCACCGCCGCCGAGTGGCAAACCTTCGTCGATAGCCAGGTGACGCCGCGTTTTAAAGATGGGTTGACGGTCTTTGATGCCAAAGGGCAGTGGCTGGGCCACGACGGCAAGCTGGCGCGCGAGAACAGCAAGGCGCTGTTGTTGATTCATGCGCCGGGCAAAGAGAGCGAGGCGAATATCGAGGCGCTGCGCAGCGGCTATAAGCAACAGTTTGCGCAGGATTCGGTGATGCGGGTGGATGCGCCGGTGTGCGTGGCGTTTTAAAGCGAACCCCCGGCCATGCGGCCGGGGGGAGGATTACAGCACCAGGCCGGCGACGGCCGCCGACAGCAGGCTCACCAGCGTCGAACCGTAAACCAGCTTCAGGCCAAAACGGGAAACCACATTGCCTTGCTGCTCGTTCAGTCCCTTGATGGCGCCGGCGACGATGCCGATGGAGGCGAAGTTGGCGAACGACACCAAGAAGACCGATAGAATGCCCAGCCCGCGCGGCGACAGCTCCGCCGCGATTTTCTTCAGCTCAATCATCGCCACGAATTCGTTGGCCACCAGTTTGGTCGCCATGATGCTGCCCGCTTTCAGGGCCTCTTCCGCCGGAATGCCGATCAGCCAGGCCAGCGGATAGAACACATAGCCGAGGATCTGCTGGAAGCTGATGCCGAGCACCGCAGAGAACAGCGCATTGACGGCGGAGATCAGCGCGATAAAACCGATCAGCATGGCCGCGATGATCATCGCAATCTTGAAGCCGGCCAGAATGTACTCGCCCAGCATTTCGAAGAAGCTCTGATCTTCGTGCAGTTTGTTCAGTTTCAGCTCCGGCTCGTCTTCGACCTGATAAGGGTTGATGATCGACAGGATGATAAAGGTGCTGAACATATTAAGGATCAATGCCGCCACCACGTACTGCGCATCGATCATCGACATGTAGGCGCCGACGATGGAAAGCGATACCGTCGACATGGCGGTCGCGGCCATGGTGTACATGCGGCGCGGCGAGATATCGCCGATGATGCCCTTGTAGGCGATAAAGTTCTCCGATTGCCCCAGCACCAGCGTGCTGACGGCGTTGAACGACTCCAGCTTGCCCATGCCGTTGACCTTGGACAGCAGGGTGCCGACCAGGCGGATGATCAGCGGCAGGATGCGGAAGTGTTGCAAAATGCCGATCAGAGCGGAAATAAAGATGATAGGGCATAAAACGCCGAGGAAGATAAAGGCCAGGCCATCCTTGCTCATGCCGCCGAATACGAACTCCGATCCTTGGGCGGCGTAGGCGAGCAGGGTGTCGAAGAAGCCGGCGACGTGTTTGATCACGCCGAGCCCGCTGGCGGAGTGCAGGAAGAAGTAGGCCAGCGCGCCTTCGATCACCAGCAGCTGGATGATATAGCGTAGGCGGATTTTCTTGCGATTATTGCTGACCAGCAGCGCCAGGGCGATGATCACCACCAGAGCCATAATAAATTGCAGAATTTGTGGCATAAACGGTCCGTACGGTTCACGGGCAGGAAAAAAACACATTTAGCCACAGCATCGCCGTCCTTTCATTACCTTGCGTGATAATTAGAACAAAATACTTATGGCATGCGGTATATCTTGCCGAATGTCACCCACACGTGCTGTCCGACAGTTTTTCATAAGCTCCCCGATGAACCGTCTCCCCAGAAGCCTGCCGCCTCGCAACCTGATGCAATCGCCGTCACTCGCGTGCAAGCGCCTGGAATCTGACTCGCAATCGGCGCTTTTTCATCGCTTAAAGCGTGGTTTTTTCGACGCAGGCAGCGAAAAATGCCTGAACAAGGCGCCATGACCGGCGTGCATTCTCTTGGATAAGGAGGCGAACGATGAATACCGGCATGTTGCTTAGAGCGTTGGCCAACGGGGTTAATCCCGATACCGGCGAGCTGTTGAGACCGGCTTCGGCGGCCTGCGCGCCGGAGGCTATCCGCCTGCTGTTCGCGTTGGCCAACGAGTTTGACTGTGAATCCGAACTGCAGAAAAAAGCCAGGCTGACGCTGGAAGAGAAGCGGCAGAAGGATCAGGCCGAGGGGGGGCGGGCCAATGCCTACTTCCCCTGGCCGGAAGAGGAAAAGCAGCGGCTGCGCGAGAGCCATGCGTCCGGGGCGACGCTGGAAGCGCTGAGCGATGAGTTCGAGTGCTCAACCTGGAGCATTGCGGTGCAGTTGCAGAAAATGGGGCTGATCGGTGAGGAGCAGGTGGCTGCCCATCGCTGATCTGCAGCCATAAAAAAGCCCGCATGGCGCGGGCTTGATGGCGTGTGGGGCACGATCACTCGATATTCTGGATCTGCTCGCGCATTTGCTCGATCAGCACTTTCAGCTCGATAGCGGAAGCGGTGACGTCGGCATTGATCGACTTGGAGGCCAGGGTGTTCGATTCGCGATTGAACTCCTGCATCATAAAGTCGAGGCGGCGGCCGACGGCTTCTTTCTTCTTCAGGATGTTGTGCGTCTCTTTCACGTGCGCTTCCAGGCGGTCCAGCTCTTCGGCGACGTCGATGCGCTGCGCCATCAGCACCAGCTCCTGTTCCAGGCGGGTGTTTTCCAGCTGTACCTGGGCTTCTTCCAGCTTGCTGACCAGGCGTTCGCGCTGCCATTGCAAGATGTTCGGCATCTGGGCGCGCACTTTGACCACTTCGGCGCTGACGCCGTCGAGGCGCTGTTCGATCAGCGTTTTCAGCGCGGCGCCTTCGCTTTCGCGTGCGACGATGAAGTCATCCAGCGCGCCGTCCAGCGCCTGCATCAGCTCGGCGCTGATGGCGTCCAGATCCTGCTCCTGTGCGGACATTACGCCCGGCCAGCGCAGTACGTCGATCGGGTTGATTTCCCCTTCGTCGCTCTGCATTTTCACCCAGTTGGCGGCTTCAACCAGCTGTTTGGCCAGTTTTTCGTTCAGGATCAGCGAGCTTTGCGCGCTTGGATCCAGTTCGAAACGCAGGTTGCATTCGACTTTGCCGCGGGTCAGGCGGCCACGGATACGTTCACGGATCACCGGCTCCAGGCTGCGGAATTGTTCCGGCAAGCGGATGTAGGTTTCTAAGTAGCGCTGGTTAACGGAACGCAGCTCCCAGGCTGCGCTGCCCCATTCACCCTTGATTTCACGCCGGGCGTAGGCGGTCATGCTGCGGATCATTGATGCGTACCCGTAATAGGAAAAGATGGGGCGATTATAGCGTCGCGGCTGCGGGCAGGATAGGCATTACGTCACGAAGCCCGTATAATGCGCAGCCAATAGTTGATTTGAAGCCGGAGAGAGCCCATGCGTCCTGCAGGCAGAGCACCACAGCAAGTTCGCCCCCTGACACTGACCCGTCACTATACCAAACACGCTGAAGGTTCAGTGCTGGTTGAGTTTGGCGATACCAAAGTCTTGTGCACCGCCACGGTAGAAGAAGGCGTTCCGCGCTTCCTGAAAGGCCAGGGGCAAGGTTGGATCACCGCCGAGTATGGCATGCTGCCGCGCTCCACCCACAGCCGCAACGCCCGTGAAGCCGCCAAAGGCAAACAGGGTGGCCGCACGCTGGAGATCCAGCGCCTGATCGCGCGCTCGCTGCGTGCCGCGGTGGATCTGAAAAAGCTCGGTGAGTTCACCATCACCCTCGACTGCGACGTACTGCAGGCCGATGGCGGTACCCGCACCGCCTCCATCTCCGGCGCCTGTGTGGCGCTGGCCGATGCGCTGAACACGCTGGTGGCCAACGGCAAGCTGAAAGCCAACCCGATGAAGGGCATGGTGGCGGCGGTTTCAGTCGGCATCGTCAATGGCGAAGCGCTGTGCGATCTGGAGTATGTGGAAGATTCAGCGGCGGAAACCGACATGAACGTGGTGATGATGGAAGACGGCCGTATGATTGAAGTGCAGGGCACCGCCGAAGGCGAGCCGTTCAGCCACGATGAGCTGTTGGCGCTATTGGCGCTGGCCCGAGGGGGCATCGAAACCATCTTCCAGGCGCAGAAAGCGGCGCTGGCGGACTGATTTTTTAAGGCGACTGAGAAGTCGCCTTTTTTATGCCCGGCGATCGGGCGGCAGTAATGACAAGATCCAAACAGATTCAGACGAGGAGAAGCAGTAATGAAAGCCTATCAGCGCCAGTTTATCGAGTTCGCGCTTAACAAGCAGGTATTGAAATTCGGCGAGTTCACCCTGAAATCCGGCCGTACCAGCCCGTATTTCTTCAACGCCGGCCTGTTTAATACCGGGCGCGATCTTGCGCTGTTGGGGCGCTTCTACGCCGAGGCCCTGATGGATTCCGGCATCGATTTCGACCTGCTGTTTGGCCCGGCCTATAAAGGCATTCCTATCGCCACCACCACGGCGGTGGCGCTGGCGGAACACCATGAGCGCGACGTGCCTTACTGCTTCAACCGCAAGGAAGCCAAGACTCATGGCGAAGGCGGTTCGCTGGTGGGCAGCCCGCTGCAGGGGCGCGTGATGTTGGTGGATGATGTTATCACCGCCGGTACCGCGATCCGCGAGTCGATGGAAATCATCGGCGCCAGCGGCGCTTCGCTGGCGGGCGTGTTGATCTCCCTCGATCGCCAGGAACGCGGCCGTGCGGATATCTCCGCCATTCAGGAAGTGGAACGCGACTATCACTGCAAGGTGATCTCGATCGTGACGCTGAAGGACCTGATCGCTTATCTGGAAGAGAAGCCGGAAATGGCGGACCATCTGGCGGCGGTGCGCGCTTACCGCGAGCAGTACGGGGTATAAATAAAAACGCCGGGCATGCCCGGCGTTATCTTTATTGCAACTGCGCCGCCAACAGCGGCCAGCGGGCGTCGAATTCCTGCGTTGGGCGATAGCGGAACTCCGAACGCACATAGCGCGACAACATGCCCTCGCAGAAGGCCAGCAGCTGGCTGGCCAACAGCGTTTCATCGACGATGAAGCCTTTGCCTTCGCGCAATTTGCGCTCTTTCAGCACCTGGCGCAGCTGAGCCTCGATGCGTTCGAACAGCTGGTTGATGCGGCCCTGCAGGCGATCCTGTTCAAACATCAGCGCGTGGCCGGTCATGATGCGCGTCAGCCCCGGGTTGCGTTCCGCAAAGCCCAGAATCAGCAGTAAAATCAGGCGCAGGCGGTTAAACGTCTCTTTCTCGTCCTGCAAGATCAGGTTGATGCGGGTGATCAGGCTGTCTTCGATAAACTCGATCAGACTGTCGAACATCCGTGTCTTGCTGGGGAAATGCCGGTACAGCGCAGCTTCAGAAACACCCACGTTCGCAGCGAGCTTGGCGGTGGTGATGCGTTGGCTGCCGTCGCTGGATTCCAGCATCTGGGCTAATGCCTGCAATATTTCCTCGCGCCGATTCCTTTTCGTATTTTCTTTTTCTGCCATGTCTGATTAGACCCTTGCTAAAACTTAACTGACGGAAACCCGCGCACCGGCCGCTGCAGAGCAGGCTCTGTGCGGCTTATGTGATAGCTTTTTTACGATGCTGGGGTCAGCGGCCTTAACGGCCTTTTTCCGCGCTGCCTGGTGTGCGCTGCAATTGTCGCGGTAAAGCCTTGCCGCAGAGATGTCCTTCTCCCCGGAAAGGCAAGGTTCAGGCGACGTTTCCCTGCCGGCCATCGTGCATTGGGTGGCGCTTAATGGCGCCCCGAGTGGCCGAAGCCACCTTCGCCGCGTTCGCTGCCGTCGAACTCTTCCACCAGGTTGAATTCGGCCTGCACCACCGGCACGAAGACCATCTGCGCGATGCGTTCGCCCGGCTCGATGGTGAAGGACTTCTGGCCGCGGTTCCAAACGGACACCATCAGCTGGCCCTGATAATCGGAGTCGATCAGGCCGACCAGGTTACCCAGCACGACGCCGTGCTTATGGCCCAGGCCTGAGCGCGGCAGGATCACCGCTGCCAGGCTGGCGTCGGCGATGTGGATCGCGAGGCCGGTAGGCAGCAGCGTGGTTTCACCCGGCGCCAGCTCCACCGCGCTGTCCAGGCAGGCGCGCAGGTCGAGACCAGCAGAACCCGGAGTGGCGTAGGTCGGTAGCGGGAAATCCTGACCGATACGTGGGTCGAGGATCTTAACGTCGATTTTTTTCATCATAACGGCTGACTATCTCGTCTATTAAACGTTGGCCAAGGAGTGCCTTGTCGCTCAGCGCCAGGCGTTTTTCTCCATCCTGCCAAAAAAGATGCAGGGCATTGGTATCACTGTTGAACCCGTGCTCTGCAAGCGATACATCGTTAGCGCAAATCAAATCCAGCTTCTTACGCGCCAGTTTTTGCCGCGCGTATTCTTCCACATTCTGGGTTTCGGCGGCAAACCCCACGACAAACGGTCGATTTTTGGTCATCGCCGCCACGCCGGCGACGATATCGGGGTTTTTTACCATCTTGAGGACGATTTCATCACCCTGTTTTTTAATTTTTTCATCGGCGATCTGTTCGGGTCGGTAGTCGGCCACGGCGGCGCAGGAGATGAAAATCTGCTGTTGCGCGGCGCGCTGTTGCACCGCTTGCTCCATCTCCAGCGCACTGGTGACGTCCACTCGGGTGACCGATGGCGGCGTCGGCAGGCTGACCGGCCCGGCGATCAGCGTCACCTGTGCGCCGCGGGCGGCGGCGGCGCGGGCAATCGCGAAACCCATTTTGCCGGAGCTGTGATTGCTGATGAAACGCACCGGATCCAACGCTTCACGCGTCGGGCCGGCGGTGATCATAACCTGCAAATGTTGCAGATCCTGCGGGGCGGAGAAATGCGCGTTCGCCAGGTCGACGATGTCCAGCGGATCCAACATGCGGCCCGGTCCGACGTCACCGCAGGCTTGGCTGCCGCTATCAGGCCCCCAGAGCAGCATGCCGCGCGCCAGCAGCGTTTGCAGGTTGGCCTGCGTGGCGGCGGCGCGATACATCTGCTGGTTCATGGCGGGCGCGGCGGCGATGGGAGCATCGGTCGCCAGGCAAACGGTGGTCAGTAGATCGTTGGCCATGCCGGCGGCGACGCGCGCCAGCAGATCGGCGGTCGCCGGTGCCAGGACCACCAGATCTGCCCATTTGCCGAGTTCGATGTGGCCCATGGCGGCTTCGGCGGCGGGATCCAACAGATCGTCGGATACCTGATAGCCGGAAACGGCCTGCAGCGTCAGCGGTGTAATGAACGCCTTGGCGGCGTGGGTCATCACCACGCGCACTTCTGCGCCCCTGTCGCGCAGGCGGCGCACCAGCTCTGGGCATTTGTAGGCGGCGATGCCGCCGCTGATGCCAAGCACAATATGTTTGCCGGAAAGTCCCGTCATCATCATTGTCCGATTGAAAGCCGAAAGATGCGCCATTTTAGCATATCCGCCGTTCAGGTGAGCGATTCCGCAATGGCTGCAGGGCGTTACATTGTGCTTTGCGAAACACTTCGCAATGTTATCAAACACCTGTCGAACGCGCCGGGCAGCACATGGCATGCTGTAGCCCTTTCAGGGAGGAACACGATGAGCAACCCGATTGTGGCGTGCTGGCCGGGCGCGCTGGCGCCGCGCGAAAAGCTGTTGATGCAAGGGGCGGCGGCGCTGTCCGACGCAGAGCTGTTGGCCATTTTTTTGCGCACCGGGCTGCCCGGCGTGCACGTGATGCAGTTGGCTGAGCAGCTGCTGCGCCGGTTCGGCTCGCTTTATCACCTGATGTCGGCCGATCATCAGGCTTTTTGCAGTCAAAAAGGCCTGGGCGACGCCAGCTATACGCAGCTGCAGGCGATTGCCGAGTTGGCGCTGCGCTTCTTTTCCAGCCATTTGTCGCAGGAAAACGCCATGCACAACCCGCGCGTTACCCAGCATTATCTGCAAAGCCTGCTGGCGCACCGTGAGCGAGAGGTCTTTTTGGTATTGTTTTTAGACAATCAGCACCGGGTTATTCGCCATCAGGAGATGTTTGCTGGTACCATCAGCAGCGTCGTCGTCTACCCGAGAGAAATTGTGCGTGAAGCGTTGAAGGCTAATGCAGCCGCGCTGATTCTCGCGCATAATCACCCTTCGGGTAAGGCTGAACCCAGTCATGCCGACCGTTTGATAACGGAACAGGTGGTGAAAGCCTGCCGGTTATTGGAGATCCGAGTGCTTGATCATTTGGTGATCGGTCGGGGTGAATGCGTCTCTTTTGCCGAGCGCGGATGGCTTTAAGCGATTTTTTCGCGATCCTTGTGGGATCTTTAGCTGTTCGGGACTTGAGCACTTACGCTTCAGAGCGTATACTACGCCACCTTTGAGAATCTTGGGTTTGGCGCAAGAGCCTATCTCAGCAGGTTTCTGACCTGATGTGTGGTTTCTACCTGATGACGAGAGTCTCCTCAGTATGAAGTTTGCTGAGATGGGCTCTAAAAGCCTGACGAGGCAGCCATACCCTATACGAAGCTCGAGCTGATTTGATTTTTGGAGAATAGACATGTCCCGAGTCTGCCAAGTTACTGGCAAGCGCCCGGTGAGCGGTAACAACCGTTCCCACGCAATGAACGCGACCAAACGCCGTTTTCTGCCTAACCTGCACTCACACCGTTTTTGGGTTGAGGCTGAGAAGCGCTTTGTAACTCTGCGTGTATCTGCTAAAGGTATGCGTGTTATCGATAAGAAGGGTATTGAGACGGTTCTGGCCGATCTGCGTGCCCGTGGTGAGAAGTATTAAGGAACTGAATCATGGCTAAAGGTGTTCGCGAGAAGATCAAGCTGGTTTCTTCTGCTGGTACTGGTCACTTCTATACCACCACGAAGAACAAGCGTACTAAGCCGGAAAAATTGGAACTGAAGAAATTCGATCCAGTTGTCCGTCAGCACGTAGTATACAAAGAAGCTAAAATTAAATAATTTTAGTGGATTAATGAAAAACCCGGCCTTGGCCGGGTTTTTTGTTTTATAAAGGGTAGAAAACGTCGGAGGGGAAGCCAGATGCCTGAATTACCGGAAGTTGAGACGAGCAGACGCGGTATAGAGCCTTATCTTGTTGGCCACAGCATTCAGTATGCGGTGGTGCGCAACGCGCGCCTGCGCTGGCCGGTTTCCGAACAGATCCTGACGCTGAGCGATCAGCCGGTGCTTAGTGTACAGCGCCGGGCCAAATACCTGCTGATCGAGCTGGAACGCGGTTGGATTATCGTGCACTTGGGCATGTCGGGCAGCCTGCGTATGCTGCGTGAGGAAAACGAAGACGAAGCAGGCAAACACGACCACGTCGATCTGGTCATCAGCAACGGCATGATCCTGCGCTATACCGATCCGCGTCGTTTCGGTGCTTGGCTGTGGTGCGAAGATTTGGCGGCCAGCAGCGTGTTGGCGCACCTGGGGCCGGAACCGCTGAGCGAAGCGTTCAACGGCGACTACCTGTATGAAAAATCACGCAATAAGCGCACGTTGATTAAACCGTGGCTGATGGATAACAAGCTGGTGGTCGGGGTCGGCAATATTTACGCCAGCGAATCGCTGTTCAGCGCCGGGATCTTGCCCGATCGTCCGGCGGGATCGTTGAGCAAAGCCGAAGCGGAACTGCTGGTGAAAACCATCAAGGCGGTGTTGCAGCGCTCTATCGAGCAGGGTGGCACGACATTGCGCGACTTTTTGCAGTCGGACGGCAAACCGGGGTATTTCGCGCAGGAACTGCAGGTTTACGGGCGGGCGGGGGAACCGTGCCGCGCGTGCGGCACGCCGATCGAATCCGCCAAGCACGGGCAGCGCAGCACCTTCTTTTGCCGCCGCTGCCAGCGCTGAGCATTACTCGGCGGCGAGCTTCGCCATCAGTGCCTGGGTGACCACATCAGGCAGGAAAGGCGCGATATCGCCGCCGTGGCGGGCGACCTCCTTCACCAGTGAGGAGGAGATGAACGACCACTCTTCGGAAGGCATCAGGAACACGCTTTCCAGCGTCGGCATCAAATGGCGGTTCATGTTCGCCAGCTGCAATTCGTATTCAAAATCAGACACCGCACGCAGGCCGCGCACCAGGATATTGGCATTTTGATGAGCGGCAAAGTGCGCCATCAGCTCGCTGAAGCCCAGCACTTCCACATTATCCAGATGCGAGGTGACCTGCGTCGCCAACGCCACGCGCTCGTCCAGGCTGAACAGCGGTTTTTTGCTCGGGCTGGCGGCGATGGCCAGAATCACGTGATCGAACATCAGTGACGCGCGCGTCACTAAATCCAGGTGGCCGTTGGTCATGGGATCGAAGGTCCCGGGATAGATGGCTTTGCTGGTCATGATTCACTTCTCTGAGTAGTTGCGGCCCAATGCCCATAATGCGGCATATTTATTGAAGGTATATTGCGCGTTGACCACCGCTAACAGCAACCCCTGTTTGCCATCCAGGAAGCCGGCGCGCAGCAGCCAGGTTTTGACGAAGGCGCCGAGCGTGTGGGTCAGGATAGAAAGATAGCCGCAACGTTTGCCGGCCCGGTGGCGCTGCGTGGCCCACTCTTCGGCGTAGCGCAGCTGTTTGCGCTGGAAGGCGAAGAAATCGCGACAGGTCAGGTGCAACATATCGCCGTTGAGGGGGATCACTTTGGCGCCGCCGATGTTCAGCGATTCGTGCACCAGATCGTCGTTATAGCGATAGCGTTGGTTGGCGTACAGGCGGTTGACGCGGTCGGGATACCAGCCGCTGTGGCGCATGAAGCGGCCTAGAAACAGGTTGCGCCGCGCACAGCTGTAGACGGCGGCGTCGTCCGGCGCGCTCAACACCTGTTCGATGGATTGCCGCAGCTCGGGCGTGACGCGTTCGTCGGCGTCGATCATCAAAACGTAGTCATGGCTGGCGTAGCTTTGCGCCAGCTGACGCTGCTTGCCGAACCCTTGCCAGTCGGTGTGCGTGAAGACTTTGGCGCCCAGGCTTTCGGCGACGGCGACGCTGTCGTCTTCGCTGCCGGAGTCCAGAACGATGATTTCATCGGCCCACTCGACTGAGCGCAGACAGTCCGGCAACAGCCCGGCTTCGTTTTTGGCGATCATCACCACCGACAGGCTTTTGCGGCTGCTCATTCAGTGACTCCGGGGCGGAAGATGCGGTTCCAGCAGCTGCAGCAGGCGCTGCAACGCTCCCTGATTCTGATACAACACTTCCACCGCATGGCGGCCGTAGTAGCGGCGGTAGTCTTCGTCGGTCAGCAGGGTTTCCACTTCCTTCACCAACGAATCCACGTCGGTCACGGTGATCAGGCCTTCGGCCTGCGAGAGCTTGGCGCAGATGTCTTTGAAGTTGAAGGTATGCGGGCCCATCAGCACCGGGATGGCGTGCGCGGCGGCTTCCAACGGGTTGTGCCCGCCGCGCTCCACCAGACTGCCGCCGACAAAGGCCAGATCGGCGATGCCGTACAGTAGCATCAGTTCGCCCATGGTATCGCCAATCACCACCTGGGTGCTGCCGGATGGGATTTCGCCGCTGCTGCGCAGGGTGTAGCTGAAGCCGGCCTTCTGCACCAGCTCTTTGGCGGTCGGGAAGCGTTCCGGGTGACGCGGCACCAGGATCAGCAGCAGATCGGGGTGTTTTTCCAGCAGTTTGCGGTGCGCTTCCAGCAGGATGGTTTCTTCGCCGTCATGGGTGCTGGTGGCGATCCACACCGGACGGCGCGGGGCCCATTGGCGGCGCAGTGTAACGGCGCGGGCGGCCAGTTCCGGGGTGACGGAGATATCGAACTTCAGGCTGCCGGTGACGGCCAGCTGCGAGCGCTTCAGGCCCAGCTCGATAAACCGATCGCCGTCTTCCTGGTTTTGTGCGGCGATCAGCGTAATGCGGCGCAGCATATCGCGCATGAAGCCGCCAATTTTCTTATAGCCGGCGGCGGAGCGGGCCGACAGGCGAGCATTGGCGATCACCAAAGGGATCTGCCGCTGATGCAGTGCGTTGATCAGGTTGGGCCACAGCTCGGTTTCCATGATGATCACCAGCTTGGGATTCACCTGGTCTAGGAAGCGGTTCATGGAGCCGGGCAGATCGTAGGGCAGATAGACATGATGCACGTCTTTGCCGAAAGCAGACTGGACGCGTTCTGAACCTGTTGGAGTCATTGTGGTCACAGTTATCGGCAAAGCAGGGTAACGGTGGCGCAGTGCCCGTACCAACGGGATGGCCGCCAGCGTTTCACCGACGGAGACGGAATGCAGCATGATGCCGCCTGGCACGACTTTCCCGGCGCAGAATCCATAGCGTTCCGCCCAGCGTTTACGGTAGGCAGGAGCTTTGCGGCTGCGCAGCAGTAAGCGGAGCCAGATCAGGGGTTGGATGAGGTAGAGTAGTACCTGATATAAACGCAGCAACATTCTATCAATTTCATTTATATGGGTTATTCGGAATAGTACCATAACTGGAAGGGAAAGGCGCTAATTTGGTAACCTTGGGTGTCAGTTTCAGACAACCGGCGAGCGATTTCGCCGATAGGCTCGGAATGAAGAATATTTTAATTATTCGCCGCGATAACATCGGCGATCTTGTTTGCACCACGCCTCTGATTGAAGGGGTAAAAATTGCCTATCCGGACGCTAAAGTTTATCTGCTGATCAATAAAGTCAGCCAGGATGTTGTTAAAAACAATCCTCATGTCGAGAAGGTCTTTGTCTATAAAAAGGCCAAGCACAAGACGAAAGATGAAACGACGTTGGGTGTTTATTTCGAACGTCTGATGATCTTCCTGAAACTGCGAAAAATAAAGTTTGATGCGGTTATTCTGGCTAATCCAGTGCCTTGCAAATACAGTCTGCGTTTAGCGAAAATGGCCGGCGCTACCCATATCATCGGCGCCGATTTGGGCACGAAAGATATTCATCGCCCGTTCCGCAAGGAAGATTTCTACGGTCAACATCAGGTCGAACATACCTACAGCTATTTATCGGCGATCACCGACCAATCCATTCCGACCCCGCCGGTGCGGGTGTTTCTGACGCCTGAAGAGCGGCAATTGGCGGCGCAACGGCTGCAGGAATGTCTGCCACCGGTCGAACGGGTATGTGCCGTGCATATCAGCAGCCGCAGCCCGAAAAGGCGCTGGCCGGTTGAGCGCTATGCTGAAATCATTAACCGTCTGGTCGCAGACCCTCGCACCGGTGTGCTGATCTTCTGGTCGCCACAGGGCACGTTGGCGCCGGACGATATCGGCGACCAGCAGCGTGCCGAACAGCTGTTGTCACTGTGTCAAAGTGAACGCGTTGCGCTTTATCCGACGGCCTCGGTGCGCGAGCTGCTGGGCGGGTTTGATTTATGCGACCGCGTGCTGTGCAGCGATGGTGGACAGATGCATCTTGCTGCCGCGTTGAATAAAGACATGGTCGTGTTCTTTGGCGATACCGATAAAGCGTCCTGGCGTCCATGGACAGGTCGTCATCATATTTTGCAAAGTGAGTCTGGGCACTGTGAAGATGTATCTGTCGATGAAGTTTGGCAGAAAATACAGGAGCTCAACTAACCGATAAAATAAGGCAGGTATTCCCTGCCTTATTTAATGTCTATTATTGTTTTTTCAGTTCCAGATATTGACGGCAAATAGGTTCAAGCCCATAGCTCAGCAATTGTTGTTGATTTATCTGCGGCGGATTGGCGTAAATCTCTGCCATTTTTTCTGCCAGCGACGCTTCGTTTAATTCCGCCAGCGCGTTAGCCATGCCGGCTTTTTCCAGAATTTCCGCAGGGCCACCCGGGCAACGGGTGCTGACCACCGGCGTGTCGCACAACAGCGATTCTACCAGCACGTTGCCAAACCCTTCGCTGTCTGAGCTGAGCACCAGCAGTGAGGCATGGCGAATGAACGGGTAGGGATTGGCCTGGAAACCAAGGAACAGCACGCGTTCTGCTATGCTCAATTCCGTCGCCAGGTGTTTGATCTCGGCGACTCTGGCGTCACTTCCTGTGCCGATCAAGGCCAGCGGTGCCTGAATACCGGAGCGCGCATAGGCTTTCAGCAGGCGGTCATGCCGTTTGGTGGTGTGAAAGCGGCCGACGTGCACCAGGTAATCCTGGCCGGCCAGGTCGCAAGGTTCCGCCGCCTGTTGCTGAATGGCGTCAATATCGAACGGATTGTTGATCACTGCCAGCCGGCGTGGGCGGATAGGTAAATTCTGCTGCAGATCGTCGCTGACCGCCTGTGAAACGGCGACGATATTTCTTCCCTGGTAAACGTTGGCGATTTTGCGTTGCTTCAGCCAGCGGTCCAGACCCTTGCGGTGGCCGAGGTAGGAGGTGGAGAGAATGCCGTGAATGCAGAACCACAGGCGATCCGCGGCCAACCGCTTGCTGCGGCTGACGATGCGATCGGTTTTATGCAGGTTGGAGAACACCAGATCGAACGCGCCGTGTTGGCGTTCGTGTTCGGCTATTGCCCGATCCAGCGCGGCGGCGCGGCGCGACAGCTCGGTCAGCTTGCGCCAGGGAGCACGGCTGCGATCGGCCACCACCTGATAATCAATGCCTGGCGGGATAGGGTAATTGCAGACGTCGCGCAGCGAGATCAGACTGACGTCATGCCCCTGTTGCTGCATGCCCTGGCACAGGGTCAGCACCACTTTTTCCGCGCCGCCTCCCGGCAGGCCGTCGATGATCATCAGAATACGCATAGCTAATACAGTAACCGGTTATAGAGGGAAATCAGCTGTTCGGACAGATGCGCCGGCGTAGCTGTCATAATGCGCAATCTTGCCGCTTCGCCCATGGATGATCCCAGCGCCTGGCGCGGCAGCGCCCGAATGGCCTCCGTGATGGCCGGTACGTCGAGCGCGTCGGTCACGAAGCCGTTCTGGCCGGGGGTGATAAACTCGGCGCCGCCGCAGGTGGTGCTGGTGATCACCGGCAGGCCGCACGACATCGCTTCCAGAATCACATTCGGGAACGGATCGTAAAGCGTCGGCAGCAGCAACGCGTCCGCGGCCTGATAGAACGGCAAGGTCTGCTTCTGCACGCCCATAAAGTGAACCCGATCGCCGCAGCCCAGCGACTGCGCCAGCGCCCGGTAGCGTTTTTCGGCCTTGTCTTTGCCGACTACCAACAGGTGGCTGTCGGTCGCCGCCACGGCGCGGATGGCGGCGGCCAGCCCTTTGCGTTCAAAGCCGGAGCCGACGAAGATCAGGCAGTGCGCCTGTTGCGGGATCTGATACTGCTCGCGCAGACGTTGGCGCTGGGCCTCGTCGGCGGGTGGGAATTTTTGATTATCGATGGCGTTATAGATCACCGTGATTTTGTCGGCGGGCACGCCAAAGTCGGCGATGATTTCCTGCTTGATCATCTCGGCGTTGCAAATGACGGCTTTCAGCTCCGGTGCGGCGTACATGGCGCGTTCGGCGCACATCACATAGCGGTGATAACGGTTGGAGAACAGCCATTTGCGGCGCCATTCCGGCAGCAAACGCGCGCGTTGCAGCAGCCAGCGGCGGTGTACGCCATCGCCTGCGCGGTAGATGTCGCAGCCGGGAATACGCTCGTGGCTTTGCACCAGATCGAAACGCTCTTTCTGCCACAGCGCCCTGGCCGCCACGGCGAAGCCCCGTTCTCGGCTGATGCGGCCGAGCTTTAACGGATTGCACAGGTGGATGTGCCAGTTGGGATTGGCATCGCCCTGCCATTCGCGGGTGATGACGTTCAGATCGAGATCCTGTTGCTCCAGTGCCTCCAGGGCGCGGGAAACGAAACGTTCGGCTCCGCCGTCCGGGCGGTACTTTTGGCGAACGATCGCCAAACGAAATGCTTTCATGCCAGCGTGCTCCGCGCGGCTGCAATCACCGCGTCTGTAGGAATAAGGTCGAGATACCGTTCGTCGGTGCCGGTATCAATGGCGTCCGGATCGGGCAGCTCGCCGAAGTCGCCGGCCCAGATCACGGTGCCGATGGCTTGCCATGGCCGCCAGAAGGTGAGCTTGGAAGGGCCGAACAGCGCCACACACGGGGTTTGTAGCGCGGCGGCCATATGCATTGGCACCGAATCTACGCCGATAAACAGTTTGGCGTGGTCGATCAGAGCGGCCAGTTGGCGCAGCGTCAGCTGACCGGCCAACGAGATTACGCCCTGCGGCGGGCAAAGCGCCAAAATGCGCTCTACCATGGCTTTTTCTCTGGCGTCGGGGCCGGAGGTGATCACCAGCTGGTGGCCGTCGGCCTGCAAGGCGGTGAGGGTGGCGGCCATTTTCTCTTCGCTCCAGCATTTGAAGAACCAGCGCGACGTAGGCTGCACCACAATATAACTGCCGGCGACGCCCTGTTTCTGCAACAGTTGCTCACAGATCTGCCAATCCTGCGGATCATAACTCATGGTCACATGTTCATTGAGCGCAGGCAGGTTTAGCGGCGACAGCAGCGAAAGATTCTGTTCGACGGTATGCAGGTGGGCGTGATTGTCGACCGGCACCAGATGCGTGTGGCAGTGGCGCCACAGGAAGCCGCGGCGTTTGGGAAAATCGAAGCCCAAACGGATGCGCGCACCGGTCAGGCGCGTAAGGATGGCGCTGCGCCACTGATCGGCCAGATTGACCACCAGATCGTAGCGTTGCGCTTTCAGGCGACGCAGTAACGCCAGCTCGTGCCCCAGATGAGCGCGGGCGCCCTGTTTTTTCCATTGACGGTCGATGGCGAACAGGGTCGACAGTTCCGGATTGCTGGCCAGCATCTCCTGCGTTTCCTGATACAGCAGCACATCGATCTGCGCCTGAGGGTAGTTTTGCCGCAGGCTGTTGATGACCGGCGTGACCAACAGCATATCGCCATGGTGACGCAATTTTATGATCAGAATACGCTGTACGGATGGGGCGGAAGTTAGGACTGACGCGTCGTTCATCATGAGTCGCTTTCTGGGAAACCAATTCTTGATTCTAAATGACCCGATCGCATGTGGCTACTGTTGCACGGTTTTCTTACCGGGCCGCAAAAAAATCGCTGGGCAGGGGACGAATATGCCTCAACGTTGTCCAAACCAAGCAGCAAAGTCGTTTGCCCTGGTTAAACGGCCTGCGTAACATAACGTATTCTGTTGATATCAGGCTCGATATTCATGACTAAACCGGCGTTTCTCATCACTATTGATACCGAAGGCGATAATCTGTGGCAAAACCACGATCGCATCGCGACCGAAAACACGCGTTTCTTGCCGCGCTTTCAGGCGCTGTGTGAGAAATATGCTTTCAAACCGGTTTATCTCACCAACTATGAAATGGCGATGGATCCGGCTTACGTCGAGTTCGCACGCGACGTGATCGCCCGCGGTGCGGGCGAAGTGGGTATGCACCTGCACGCCTGGAACAGCCCGCCTCTGACGCCGTTGACCGACGACGACTGGCGTCACAAGCCTTATTTAATCGAGTATCCCGCCGATCAGATCCGCGCCAAGGTCGATCATATGACCAAGCTTTTGGAAGATGCCTTCCAGACTAAAATGCTCAGCCATCGCGCCGGCCGTTGGGCGTTCAACGAATATTATGCCTCGCTGCTGCTGGAGTATGGCTATCAGGTGGACTGTTCGGTGACGCCGCGGGTCAACTGGCAGTTTTCGCCGGGCAATCCGCAGGGCAACGGCGGCACCGATTACAGCCGGTTCCCGTCGCAGGCTTATTTCATCGATCCGCAAAACATTTCCAAACCGGGCGCTTCGCCGCTGCTGGAAGTGCCGATGAGCATTCAGTACAAGCACTCGGCGCTGATGAACGCGTTCAAGCAAGGTTATGATCGGCTGCGCGGCAAGCGGCGTTCGCCGTCCGTCAACTGGCTGCGGCCCAGCGGCGGCAACGTGGCCAAGATGATAAGCGTGGCTGAGGCGTCGCTGGCGCAGGGGCATGATTACGTCGAATTTATGCTGCACTCCTCCGAATTTATGCCGGGCGGCAGCCCGACGTTCAAAACCGAGCAGGATATCGAAGGGCTGTACCGCGATCTGGAGCAGCTGTTTGACTGGCTGCAGCAGCGTACGGTGGGCATGACGCTGGCCGAGTATTATCAGAGCAAAAAGAGCTGAGCATCGATGAAAAAAAACAAGATTGACACCGTCAATCGCTTTCTGCGTTCTTACACCCGGCTTTTTGGGAACTTAAAAGACGTAAATAGCTTGGGTGCCGAGCAAGAATTCAAGAGTATCGTTATTTACTCCAGCACAGCGCTTGGCGATCTGATGTTTAATACACCGGCTATCCACGCGTTAAAGAAACGCTACCCCAACGCAAAGTTCACGCTGGTCTCGAGTGATAAAAATCGCCACTTGGTGATGAATAGTCGCTATTTTGACAAAATCATCTATTGGGACAATAAGGTTAAGGATATTTTCAGCCTGGTGGCACGCCTGCGGAGAATGAAGCCTGAACTTTCGGTGATCTTACACTCTTATATTCCCTATGATGTTCTTAGCGCTGTGTTATCTGGTAGCCAATATATCATTCGTGATAATTACAGCTGTGATGGTGACTATATGAACCATTGGGTATATCACCATCAGGGACAGTATGACGGGCATCTGATTCAGCGAAAACTGGATCTGTTGAAGGTTCTTGGTTGCGATAACCAGGACACCCGCATGCATATTCCGGTGAGTTTTGACTCCTTGCCGAAGATGACTGACCAGACGCTGATCGGTTTCCAGATGGGTGCTTCCGAAGCCTCGCGCTGTTGGCCTAAAGAGCGATTTGTCGCCCTGGCCCGTCAGCTTTTTGCCGCCAATGAGAAGTACCATATTGTGTTGATTGGCAGCGGCAAAGAAAAAGAACTTGGGCAGCAGTTCCTGGCGGCATTGTCTGAGGAAGAGCGCCGGCGAGTGACCAGCCATATTGGCAAGACCTCGCTGCCGCAGCTGTTGGCGATCATCCAGCAGCTGGACGTATTGATTACCGGTGATACCGGTCCACTGCATCTTGCCGTGGCTCTACAGACGCGAACGGTTAGCCTGTTCTATACGGCTAATCCGCAGCATACCGGGCCATATCAAGATCCTGAACGGCACCGCATTATTTATATCAATCCGGATGAGAATAGGGCCTCGTTGAACGCCAAATACCCATTGGAAGTGATTGATGAAGACGTGGTTTACCGTTTGCTGAGAGAGATTTTAAACTGAAACTTCTGAGGTGCCGGGGTAACACCAGGCACCTCAGCGTTCGTTACTGCGCTTTTTTCAAAAACGGAAGTGAAAGTGCTAATGCAATAATGATCACTAATGCGCTGTTACTCTGTATCAATACCACGTCGGTAAGGCCGAAGGTGAAAACAGGAATAATAACGAAAAGCAGATTGCCGTTTTCAAACCTCTGTTGCCGATTCACCGCAAAGTACACGCCGAAACCGTAGAAGCACAGCAGTGAGAAAATGCCGAAAATGCCCTGAAGCGACAGCGTTTCCAACATGTCATTATGCAAATGATAAACTAAATTCCGCACTGCTTCCGGGTTATCCCGTTCATATAAACGAACATAATCCTCTACTTTCTGATAGCGGTCATCTGTGTTTTGACCGAACAGGCTAGGCTGCACGCTATACCAACCGGCTTTCCAGATAGAAAGGCGGGCACCCACTGAGGTGTCATTATTGGTGTGATATTCTGCAATATCCGTTTGGATTTGGGAAATGCGATCCCAAGAAAAATACAATACCGTAATCGCACCTGATAATATAACCACCGTCAGTAATGACTGTGCTTTTTTGCTTATTCCACGGTAATAGACTAGGAAGAACACCAGATAGAGAACCGGCGCAAAGAATATGGCTGCGCGAGTTTCCGTTAACAGTACCATGATCATGCTGAGTATAAAGATACCGAGAAAAAGCAGTAAGGAGAGTGCTGATTTTTGGAAACATTTACGAATCAGGATAATGGCGAGCATGGAAATGCATACAACCAGATAGGCTCCGGTAGTGGCTGCATCAGTGGTCCACTTCACTCTGGGTTCGAGCTCGGTTCGAGAAAGATAGCCAAACCAGAGCGCGGCAGCGAGGCCTATGAAAAGAACGGCGATGCTGGCTTTGAGCGTGTTTTTTTGGATTAAACAGCGACACTGATAAAATTAAAAAATCACGAAGGCTGCGAGCAGAAAGCGTTTGCCGACGGTACGGTAATTATCTCTGATATCGATAAATTGGGTATCTTTAAACAGCTGCGCCCAAATTATTTTACTGGCGGCAAAGAGCAATAACGAGAGGCAAAAAAGCATCAGCGGTTTATTGCCGTATAACGTTTCTCTTTTACGGTATGCGACCATGACAGTATAAATAACGGCGACATAGCTGACAAGATAAAAAATCTTCTCTGGATATCCCTTAATGAGCAGATTTAGAGAAATAGCACACGCCAATGCAAAAAAACAAAGGTTGAAAATAATAGTGCTGTTACGTGATGCTGTCGGCACGTTGTTTCCTCACTTACTGTAACGAAGTTTATAATAGGCTAGATACCAACGCAGGAATGATAAGTATTTTTTCTCTCTAAGCATAAGTTTATACATTTTCTTTGCTTGAGCGTCATTCTTTGGTATGTCAAAAACGTGGGAAGCCCACATCGAATTAGCATATATTCGGGTGTAGAAAACGGTGCCAGCTTGTTTATTCCATTGTTGCCACGGCTTATCTGCACCGGCATAGTGCAGAAAGACAGTGTCAGCGGGGGGCATAAGCTGATAATCGCGTTCCGTATGTCCAAGCATAAATATCGAGTTATATTTTTTCTCAACAAACTTGACGTGTCCCGCCAAAACAATATTCAGTGCGTCCTGATCCATGTATTTGAAGGTATGGCCACGCGACTCGAGTACGGACAAAACCTGAGCGCTGATCTTTTCCTGGAGCCAACGCTGAACGTTAATGAGCAGCATGCCCGAGTTGAAATAGTTCGTTCCTGGCGGAAGGCCAATATTGGCCGCTAAGGCGGGCGCCTGTTTTTCCCCTTCACTGACGACATGAGCGATCTCTTCGCTGGATGTCCTGCTGTTATAAAAGTCAGTAAAGGCGTTCAAGCAAACCATATCTGCATCCAAATACAGGACGGTGGCTTTATCTTGGAGTAAATAAGGGGCCAACAGGCGGTAGTAAATCGCTTTGCTGAATAATTCGGTCGAAGGTAAACGGGAGAAAAATTGCTCGGGCAGCTGGTGTACATGAATGCTGTGTGCTGTACCCGTGACAAGCGCGCGTAAGGTGTCTGCGATGCCAACCGTCTCTTCTGAGGTAATCAGATGGCAATGAAGTTGCCCTTTATCAATCTGTCCAATGAGCGATTGAATGGTGATACAGGCATGGCGGAGAAAATTGCCGTCCACGCCAAACGCGACGTGGTACTGTTCTTGCGCATTCTGATGCAAGTTGCCTGCATACAGCGTTTCTTTTATCATTCCATCAGCGTTTTGCAACGACTGAAACAGGTCATCGATAGCATTACTTTCCATTGCGGACCTTCAGGTATTTCTTCTTGAAACTCAGACGAATGGCGGGATCCAGCAAGAAAGAAAGCGAGTTTATGCTTTTGATCTTGCTTATGATTTTTCTTCTACTCTCTGAATTCTCCATCGACTGGCCATAGCGATGGAAGATATTGATCCAGTGGCACATGAGTAAATTGGCGTATTGTTTGCCAAACACGCGTTCCGTCTCTTCCATCGCCTCGATCAGCAGATCTATCTTTTGGTTGTCGATCTGATTTGACAGACTATTGCCTCGTTTGAAGTAGAGGTAGGGGCTGTGGCGAGAGAAAACGGTGTTCTGGCTGAGCGTCAATATCGTTGGGAAGAGGAAAGCGTCTTCATAGCAACGGAAGGCCGGGAAAGGATGCGCTGACAGAAGCTCGCGTTTAACGAACTGACCGATGAAATGCGCTTGTATGTCCTTGTGGATGAGGTATTTCTTTATTGCCTGGTGGCCTGACCACGATTGGGGGCGCAGTCCGTCCCAAGAGACGTTCAGATCGCTATCGTCATGGACTTCATTAAGCTTTGTCAGCAGCACATCAGGTCGCGATGCGGCCAGGAAGGGCACGATATCGCGCAACGCACCCGGCAATAGCCAATCGTCCCCGTCGAGCATCGTGATATAGTCGCCGGAACACTGTTGAACGCCATAATTCCTGACTTTGCCGATATTGCGAAAATCGACCTGGAATAGGTGAGCATGCGCCCGGTGCTCGGCAAACTGCTGCAATATGTCCGCCGTGCGATCGGTAGAAGCATCGCTAATCAGAATGATTTCATACCCTTCTTTCAGATCGGCAAGTGAATCCACCAAACTGGCCAGCGTTTTGTCCAGGTAGGCTTCGCAATTATGCGCGGTGAGGACAATACTGAGTAATTTCTGGTCCGCCATTATCAATATCCAGCTTAAGAAAACGAGTCTATTGCCTTTGTTCCAGCAAGGCATAAACCTGTTGTGCACCGATATCCGCCATGTCATTGCTGTTCGATGGGCGACACGCATGCTGATTTTGCCCGTAGCCGCCGATCAGGCCAGGATCGGTTGGCCCGAACAACGTGATATTGGGTTTGTCGAGCGCGGCGGTCAAATGGCTGAGCCCGGTATCGACCGAGACTACGCCTCTGGCGCCGGCCAGTACTTCAGCCACCTGCTGCAGGCTAAGTTTCGGCAACACCTCGACATGTGGAAAACCTTCCGCCAAGCGCAGCGCGCGCTGATGCTCATGCTCCGCGCCCCACGGCAGTTTGATCTTCAGCCCGCTGTCGGCCGTCAGCGCTATCAGCTCGCGCCAGTTCTGCTCCGGCCAGTGTTTGTCGTCACGGGTGGTGGCGTGCAAAAACACCAGATATTGGCCGGCATCGGCCGGCGGGTGGCTGAGAAAGCGCGCGGCGATGGCGTAATCGCCGTAGCTGCTCGGTTTATCGTAACCGAGGCTTTTGGCGAACAGTTCACGCGTGCGTTCCACCGCGTGCTGCTGTTTGTCTATCTCATGGCGTACATTGTAGAACCAGCTGGCGAACGGTTCGCGCGCGCTCTTGCAGTCCGGCCCATGCTTGTTGCCTTTGGCGATGCGCGTGATCAGCGCAGCGCTTTTGATCAGGCCCTGCGCGTCGATCACCACGTCGTAACGGCGTTCTTGCAGCGTGCGCTTGAAGTCGCAGCGCTGTTGCCGGGTGTCGTTGCCGAACCAGTTTTTGCGCCAGCGGCGAATGGCCACCGGGATCACGCGATCCACCGCCGGGTGCCAGGTGGGGATTTGGCTGAAGCCTTCTTCCACCACCCAGTCGAAGCGAATATCGGGAATGGCCTGCAGCGCGTCGGTCAGGGCGGGCAGCGTATGCAGCACGTCCCCCATCGAGGAGGTTTTTACAATTAACACCTGCATGACTATTCCTCGCTGGCGACAAGTAACGGCGTCAGCGCGTCCAACACTTGCTGCGGCTGAATATCGATCAAACTTTGGTGATACCCCTGCTCGGCATCGCCCTTACGCACTTTGTGATAGCCACTGATCAAGCGAATCACCCGCGCCTTGTCGGAGAGCGGCGGCGTGAAGTCGGGGCTGCTTGGGCCGTACAAGGCTATCAGCGGTTTGTTCAACGCTGCGGCAACGTGCATTAAACCGGAGTCGTTGCTGACCACTGCCCGGCAGGATGCGATCAGGATCACAGCCTGCTCCAACTGGGTTTTTCCGGCCAGGTTAAGGCAGAAATCGCGCGCGTCTTCCTGCAACGCAGCGCGGATCTGTTCGCCGGCCTCGTGATCTTTCGCCGAACCGAACAGCGCTATTTGATAGCCGCTCTCGATGAGCTTCTGAGCCAGCGTCGCGTAGTGATAGTGTGGCCAGCGTTTGGCGGGGCCAAACTCCGCGCCCGGGCAGAAGCCGACGATCGGTCGGCTGTCGGTCAGGTTGAAAGCTGCGGCGGTTTCGGCGATCTCTGCGTCGTTTACCTGCAGCCGCGGCCAAAGCAGCGGCTGCGGCAGATCGTCGGCGCGCTGAATGCGGCCTTTATCATAGGCCAGCGCCACATAGCGCTGCACCATCAGCGGGAAGGCCGCCTTGTCAAGCACGCGGAGGTCGTTCAGCAGGCCGTAACGCATTTCGCCCCGCCAGCCGGTACGCTGCGGGATATCGGCGAAGAAAGGCACCAGCGCGGATTTGAACGAGTTGGGTAGAACGTAAGCGCGATCGTAACGGTTGGCGCGCAGGGCACGCCCTAAGCGGCGACGCTCGCCGAGCCCCAGCGCGCCGTGGCCCAACGGCATCGCCAGCGCCTGATTGACTTCCGGCATGCGCGCCAGCAGCGGGCGGCACCAGGCCGGCGCCATCACATCGATCTCCGCCGATGGATATTCGGCCTTCAGGGTGCGATAGAGACTTTGCGACATCATCATGTCGCCAACCCAAGAAGGGCCGATAACCAGTATTTTCATACCCAGCGTTAATTCCTTCAGCTTATGCGGTGCGGTTCAACCAGGCCATGTACTCTTTCACGCCTTCGGCGACCGTTTTGAACGGTGCGTCGTAGCCGGCGGCGCGCAGCTTGGTCAGATCGGCCTGGGTGTACGCCTGATAGCGGCCCTTCAGCTTCTCCGGGAACTCGATGTATTCCACCGCGCCCTTCTGGTGGAAGTCCACCACCGCGTCGGCCACCGCCTGGAAGGTTTCCGCCCGGCCGGTGCCGCAGTTAAAGATGCCGGATTTGCCGGTCTCCCAGAACCACAGGTTAACCGCAGCTACATCGCCGACGTAGATGAAGTCACGCTTGAAATTTTCGCTGCCGGCGAACAGTTTCGGGTTTTCGCCGCGGTTGATCTGGGTATTCAGGTGGAAGGCGACGCTGGCCATGCTGCCTTTGTGGCCTTCGCGCGGGCCGTAAACGTTGAAGTAGCGGAAGCCGCAGATCTGCGAGTCCGCTTCCGGCAGGATCTCACGCACGTACTGATCGAACAGGAATTTGGAGTAGCCGTACACGTTGAGCGGCGCTTCATACTGGCGCTCCTCGATGAACTCTTCGCGGCCGCCGTAAGTGGCGGCGGAGGAGGCGTACAGGAACGGAATTTCGCGATCCAGGCAGTAGTGCAGCAGGTCTTTGGAGTACTGATAGTTATTGTCCATCATGTACTTGCCGTCCCACTCGGTGGTCGCTGAGCAGGCGCCTTCGTGGAAGACCGCTTCGATATCGCCCAGATCGTCGCCGGCCACGATGCTGGCGATAAAGTCTTCTTTATCGATATAGTCGGCGATGTCCAGATCGACCAGGTTGACGAACTTGGTGCCGTCTTTCAGGTTATCCACCACCAGGATATCGCGATATCCCTTGTCGTTCAGTGCCTTAATGATGTTGCTGCCGATCATGCCGGCGCCGCCTGTGACGATAATCATTGGGTTACCCCTGCTAAGCTGCCTGGTGGGGCACAATGCCCCACGCTCAATGGCGGTTATCATAGCATTTCATGCCGCGTCAAACAGCGGAAGGGCTCCGAATATCCCGCATTGCCATTGAAGTCCGCTTTTTGCCGTGATATCTGCTGCAATTTTAATATTCTCTCCCGCGCATTCTCGTCAGTTTGGTTACAAATCAGTAAAATATGCCGCAAATAGCCCAATCCTGGAGATAACCGAATGTCAGCGTCTTTTTATCAGCAGTTGGAACAACAGCTTGCCGCCACTCGCAGTGAAGGGCTGTTCAAGGAAGAACGCATCATCACCTCCGCGCAACAGGCGGATATCGCCGTCGCCGACGGCAGCCATGTGATCAACTTTTGCGCCAATAACTACCTGGGGCTGGCCAACCATCCGGCGCTGATCGCCGCCGCCAAGTCGGGAATGGACAGCCACGGTTTCGGCATGGCGTCGGTGCGCTTCATCTGCGGCACCCAGGACAGCCACAAGCAGTTGGAACAGAAGCTGGCGGCCTTTTTGGGCATGGAAGACGCGATCCTCTACTCCTCCTGCTTCGACGCCAACGGCGGGTTGTTCGAAACCCTGCTGGGCCCGGAAGACGCCATTATCTCCGATGCGCTGAACCACGCGTCGATCATCGACGGCGTGCGCCTGTGCAAGGCCAAGCGTTATCGCTACGCCAATAACGACATGACCGAGCTGGCCGCGCAGCTGAAGCAGGCCAAAGCCGACGGCGCGCGCCACATTTTGATCGCCACCGACGGCGTATTCTCGATGGACGGCGTGATCGCCAACCTGAAAGGGGTTTGCGATCTGGCGGACGAATACCAGGCGCTGGTGATGGTGGATGACTCCCATGCGGTGGGCTTTGTCGGCGCCAACGGGCGCGGCACCCATGAGTACTGCGAAGTGATGGGCCGCGTCGATATCATTACCGGTACGTTAGGCAAAGCGCTGGGCGGCGCTTCCGGCGGCTACACCGCCGCCAAGAAAGAAGTGGTGGAGTGGCTGCGTCAGCGTTCGCGCCCGTACCTGTTCTCCAACTCGCTGGCGCCGGCGATCGTCGCCGCGTCGATCAAAGTGCTGGAACTGTTGGAAGAGGGCGATGCGCTGCGCGATCGCCTGTGGGCCAACGCGCGTCTGTTCCGCGAAAAAATGACCGCTGCCGGCTTCACGTTGGCCGGCGCCGATCACGCCATCATTCCGGTGATGCTGGGTGAGGCGAAGTTGGCGCAGGAATTCGCCAATGCGTTGCTCAAGGAAGGTATCTATGTGACCGGTTTCTTCTATCCGGTGGTGCCGAAAGGCCAGGCGCGCATCCGTACCCAGATGTCCGCCGACCACACCCCGGAGCAAATCGAACGCGCAGTGGCGGCGTTTACACGTATCGGTAAGGATCTTGGCGTTATTGCATAAGGTAAAACCATGAAAGCACTGTCAAAACTGAAAGCGGAAGAAGGGATTTGGATGACCGACGTGCCTCAGCCGGAGCTGGGCCACAACGACATCATGATCAAAATCCGCAAAACCGCGATCTGCGGCACCGATGTGCATATCTACAACTGGGACGAGTGGTCGCAAAAAACCATTCCGGTTCCGATGGTGGTCGGCCATGAATACGTGGGCGAAGTGGTGGCGATCGGTCAGGAAGTCAAAGGCTTCAACATCGGCGATCGCGTGTCCGGCGAAGGCCACATCACCTGCGGCCACTGCCGCAACTGCCGCGGCGGCCGCACGCACCTGTGCCGCAATACCATCGGCGTGGGCGTGAACCGCCCGGGCAGCTTCGCGGAATACCTGGTGATCCCGGCATTCAACGCCTTCAAGATCCCGGATAATATCTCCGATGAACTGGCTTCGATCTTCGATCCGTTCGGTAATGCGGTGCACACCGCGCTGTCGTTCGATCTGGTCGGCGAAGACGTGCTGGTGTCCGGCGCCGGCCCGATCGGCATCATGGCGGCGGCGGTGTGCAAGCACGTCGGTGCCCGCCATGTGGTGATCACCGACGTTAACGAATACCGTCTGGAGCTGGCGCGCAAGATGGGGGTGACCCGCGCGGTGAACGTCAGCAAGGAAAACCTCAACGACGTGATGGCCGAGCTGGGCATGACCGAAGGGTTCGACGTCGGTCTGGAAATGTCCGGCGCGCCGCCGGCGTTCCGCACGCTGCTGAACGCCATGAACCACGGCGGGCGCATCGCCATGCTGGGCATTCCGCCTTCGGATATGTCGATCGACTGGAACCAGGTCATCTTCAAGGGGCTGTTTATCAAAGGGATTTACGGCCGCGAAATGTTCGAAACCTGGTACAAGATGGCGGCGCTGATCCAGTCTGGTCTGGATTTGACGCCGATCATCACCCACCGCTTCTCGATCGATGAGTTCCAGCAGGGCTTCGACGCCATGCGCTCCGGCAAGTCGGGTAAAGTGGTGCTGAGCTGGGATTGATCTCGGCAGACGTGAAGAGGGCCGGAGTTCCGGCCCTTTTTTTATGCTTGCGGTTTGGCTTGCGTCCAGTGCTGCCAGTGGCGTTTGATGAAGGTCACCGGCGGCGAGGTGGCGATGCCGTCGGCGATGACGCCCAGCGCGGTGCCGGCGTTGATTTTTTCCTTCGGCGGCTTGACCTTGCACTGCTTGATGCCGCCGCTGAACGGGTTCTTCGGCTGCGGTTTTTGCGGTTTGACCGGCGGTGGGACGTAGCTGCCGCCGCCGTTGCCCTGCGGTTCGTTCAGCAGCGCGCTCGGTTTGACCAGCACGATATCGGCGGGCAGCGACGGCAGCATTTGCTGCAGCACTTTTACCGTCGCCGGGCGCGGGTGGCCGATGGCGATGGCGGAGCCGTTGCGCCGCGCCAATTCGACCGCGCGGTTAAACTGGCGGCGGATGTCGGCTTCGCTCGCGGTATCGTCGAGGAACACCTTGCGTTTGATCACCTTCACGCCAGTGCCGGCCGCGGCGCGGGTCGCCTGGCTGCTGCCGATGGTCATGCTGTCGAGGAAGTACAGGCGGTAGCTTTCGAGCGCCTGCATCACTTTCTGCATGCCCGGCAGGCTGGAGGTCATGGCGCTGCCCATGTGGTTGTTCATGCCGACCGCGTAGGGTACGTTGTTCACCGCGTTGCGGATGATGCGCTGAATCTCTTCGCTGCTCATGGAAGGCTGCAGGGTATCGCGCTCCAGCGGTTGCTTGCTGAGCGGTGCCATCGGCATGTGGATCAGGACCTCGCGGCCCTGGCTGTGGGCGCGGGTGGCCATCAGGCGGGCATGCGGCGCGTTGGGCAACACCGCGACCGAGATCGCCGTTGGCATTTGCAGCACCGCGTTTTCTTCGTGAGGGCGGTAGCCCACGTCATCGATGACGATGGAGAGTTTTCCTGCCTGCGCAGCGTAAACCTGCAGCAGACAGCCTATTAACAGAGCTGTTCGGGTTTTGACATAGCGCAAATCTATCTTCCCAACCACGGCAGTGGGTTAACCGCCTGTCCCTGACGACGGATTTCGAAATAGAGCGACGGCGTTCCCTGGCCGCCGCTGGTGCCGACCAGAGCGATCGGCTGACCGGCGCGCACCTGCGCCCCGACGTTGACCAACGCGCTTTGGTTGTAGCCGTACACGCTCATGTCGCCTTTACCGTGTTCGACCACCACCATCAGGCCATAGCCTTGCAGCCAGTCGGCCAGCAGCACGCGGCCATCGGCGACGGCTTTCACTTCGCTGCCTTCGCGGGCTTCGATCACCATGCCTTTCCAGCGTAGCTCGCCCTGCTGCTGTTCGCCAAAGCCGTGCAGCGTGCGGCCGCGCACCGGCCACATCAGCTGGCCGGCCGGACGACCAAGGCCGCCGGTTCGCGCCATCAGCGAGCGATCGGCTTCGCTAGGTTTGTAGGTCGTGCCGGTTTTCTTCGCCTGCTGCTCCTTGATGCGCACCTGTTCGCGCACCTTGGCCGCTTCACGCGCTTCGCGTTCGGCGCGCGCACGGGCTTCGCGCTCCGCCCGAGCGATCTTGTCGCGCATGCGGGCTTCGTTCTGGCGCAGTTCCACCAGGCGTTGTTGGTCTTTTTCCAGCGAGGCTTCCAGCGCGGTCAGCGTTTTCTTACGGGCGCCGCGCGCCTGCTCCAGCTTCTGCTGCTGCGTCTGTTGCTCGCCCAGTAAGGATTTTTGCTGGCCCTGTTTGGCCACCAGCGTGGTTTTTTGCTTCGCCAGCTCGGCGCGGGTCTGCTTCAGCTCTTCGATGGTTTTCTGGCGCGCTTCGTTCAGATAGCCGAAATAGGCCAGAATACGTTCGCTGCGCTGGCTTTCTTCACCGCTGAGGATCAATTGCACGGCGCTGTGCTGCCCTTGCCGGAAGGCGGCGTCGAGCTGTTTGGCGAGGAGGTTCTGTTGGGTTGATTGCTGCTTTTGCAGTTTGGCTATCGAGGCGTTCAGGCCGGAAATGTCTTTGCCCAGCTGGGTGAGCGTGCCCTGGGTGTCGCGCAACTGGCGGCTGGCCTGGGCGATGGTTTTTTCCTGCTGACGTAGCTGATCCTGCAGAGCGCTGCGTTGCTGCTGCTGCTGTTTCACCGCTTTTTCTTTCTCGGCGATGCTCTGCTGGATGTCTTTCAACTGGGATTTATTGTCTTCCGCCGCCTGGCCGGCGAGCGGCAACAGCAAGACGCCAGCGCAAAATACGCTGGCGCACATGGCGGTGAACGTCCTTGGCGCGGTGCGTTCAGGCAGCGGTCGGCTGCCTGCGTTTGCGCTTCGGGTTACCCTTGATAGTGCAAAAAACGCCTTCTCCCTCATGGAGAAGGATTATTCCACGATGAACAGCGGCTTACCAGTCATCTCTTGCGGGATTTCCATTCCCATCAGCGTTAACAGGGTTGGCGCGATGTCCGAAAGCTTGCCGCCTTCGACCGCCCGCGCCGGTTTGCCGACGTAAATCAGCGGCACCGGCAGGTTGGTATGGGCGGTATGCGCCTGGCCGGTGGCCGGATCGCGCATCTGCTCGGCGTTGCCGTGATCGGCGGTGATCAGCAGCTGGCCATCGACTTCACGCACTGCGTCAACCACCTGGGCGATGCAGGCGTCCAGCGTTTCTACCGCTTTGACCGCCGCTTCATACACGCCGGTATGCCCTACCATGTCGCCGTTCGGGTAGTTGCAGATAATGGCGTCGTATTTGCCGCTGCGGATGGCGTTCAGCAGCTTGTCGGTCAGCTCGGCGGCGCTCATCTCCGGCTGCAGATCGTAGGTGGCGACCTTCGGAGAATTGACCAGCACGCGCTCTTCGCCCTTGAACGGCGCTTCCACGCCGCCGTTATAGAAGAAGGTGACGTGGGCGTATTTTTCGGTTTCCGAGATGCGCAGCTGGGTTTTGTCGTGCTTCATCAGCCATTCGCCGAAGGTGTTGGTCAGCGACGCCGGCGGATAGGCACAGGCGGTGTCGATGTCGGCGGCATACTCGGTCAGCATCACGAAATCGCCGAACTGCACCCGTTTGGCGCGTGGGAAACCGTCGAAATCCGCGTTCACGAAAGCGCGGGTGATCTGGCGCGCGCGGTCAGCGCGGAAGTTCATGAAGATCAACGCATCGCCGTCCTGCATCGTGGCATCGGCCTCACCGGCGGCGCGAATGACGGTCGGTTTGACGAACTCGTCGTTTTCACCGCGCTGGTAGGCAGCCTGCAAACCGGCTACCGCATCGTCGGCCATGTAGTCGCCTTTGGCCGCGGTCAGCAGGTCATAGGCTAGCTGCACACGTTCCCAGCGGTTGTCGCGATCCATTGCGTAGTAGCGCCCGATCAGCGAGGCGATGCGCCCGACGCCTAGCGTGGCGAAGGCGTCGCGGCAGCGTTGCAGCGGGGCTTCGGCGCTGCGCGGCGGCGTGTCGCGTCCGTCGAGGAAGGCATGCAGATAAACGGCTTTGGCGCCGCGCTGGGCGGCAAGCTTGATCATGGCCAGGATATGCTCGTCGTGGCTGTGCACGCCGCCCGGCGACAGCAGGCCCATGATATGCACCGCCTTGCCGGCCGCCACGGCCTTATCGACGGCGGCAGTCAGCACCGGGTTGGCGAAAAATTCGCCGTCGGCGATCGCTTTGTCCAGCCGGGTCAGATCCTGGTACACGATGCGCCCGGCACCCAGGTTGACGTGGCCGACTTCGGAGTTGCCCATTTGCCCATCGGGCAGGCCGACATCCAGCCCGGAAGCGGCGATCAGCGTATGCGGCTGCTCCCGCCACAGGCGATCCATCACCGGGGTGCCGGCGTTCAGGATCGCGTTGTCCTGCCGCTCTTCACGATGGCCGTAACCGTCCAGGATCACCAGTACCATCGGTTTTTTGTTGCTCGACATTGCATTGACCTCTTATGAACTTTTTAAGCTGCGAATAGCCATGCGCCCGCCGCAGGCATGGCTATTCGCCCTCGAAAAACCGGCTGATTTTACACCGCCGGCGGCGATAAATAGCCCAAAGAGATCAAGGTTGCGGCGAATCGCGCGGGCTTTTATGCTCTGACCTCGGGAATTTCTCAGCGCAGCCCGCAGTTTCTACAATCGCGCTTGCTTATTGGCTGTATTTGCCGCACTCGGCAGGTATACTCTGGAACCTTGACTTATTTATCCCTTAACTGACGGGAGTTGTTACACCCCATGCTGCAAGAAATTATGCCATTCGTAAGCAGACACCCTATTCTGAGCCTGGCTTGGATTGCTCTGCTGGTCGCCGTGATCGTCATGACCTTCAAAAGCCGTTTCTCCAAGGTCAAAGAGATCGCCCGCGGTGAAGCTATTCGCCTGATCAACAAAGAAGAAGCCGTGGTGGTCGACACCCGCAGCCGCGACGATTTCCGCCGTGGTCACCTGGCCAACGCCATCAACCTGACCGCCAGCGAAATCAAAAACGGCAGCCTGGGCGAGCTGGAAAAACACAAAGCGCAGCCGATCATCGTCGTGTGCGCCAACGGCACCGCCTCCCGCGAGCCGGCGGAGAACCTGAGCAAGGCCGGTTTTGAAAAGGTGACTATGCTGAAAGACGGCATTTCCGGCTGGAGCGGAGAAAACCTGCCGCTGGTGCGCGGTAAGTAACCGTTTAACCTATTTGAGGTGGCAATCCATGGCTAACATTGATATCTACACCAAAGCGACCTGTCCGTTCTGCCATCGCGCCAAGGCGCTGTTGAACAGCAAGGGCGCGGCGTTTAACGAGATCGCCATCGACGGCGATAACGCCAAGCGCGAAGTGATGATCGAGCGCAGCGGGCGCACCACCGTGCCGCAGATTTTCATCGACGGCCGGCATATCGGCGGCTGCGATGATTTATATGAACTCGATGCTCGCGGCGGCCTGGATCCGCTGCTTTAAGCAGCTTGCCGGTTCAGCGAGTGTCAATAAGGACGTTTAACCAAGGGTATTACTCACATGTCAGAACAAAACAGCACCGAAATGGCTTTCCAGATCCAACGTATTTATACCAAGGACATCTCCTTCGAAGCGCCGAACGCGCCGCAGGTTTTCCAGCAGGAATGGCAGCCGGAAGTTAAACTTGATCTGGATACCGCGTCCAGCCAACTGGCTGACGAAGTGTATGAAGTGGTACTGCGCGTAACCGTGACCGCGACCCTGGGCGAAGAAACTGCGTTCCTGTGCGAAGTGCAACAGGCGGGCATTTTCTCGGTAGCAGGCATCGAAGGCACGCAGCTGGCGCATTGCCTGGGTGCATACTGCCCGAACATCCTGTTCCCGTATGCGCGCGAGTGCATCACCAGCCTGGTTTCCCGCGGCACATTCCCGCAGCTGAACCTGGCACCGGTCAACTTTGACGCGCTGTTCATGAACTATCTGCAGCAGCAGGCGGAAGGCGAAGGTGCCGCAGCACATCAGGATGCCTGATGAACACCGTCAATGCTTCAATGACTGTCATCGGTGCCGGCTCGTACGGCACCGCATTGGCCATTACGCTCGCGCGTAACGGCCACACCGTGGTGCTGTGGGGGCATAACCCCGCGCAAATTCAAACGTTGCAGCAAGATCGCTGCAATCAGGCGTTTCTGCCCGACGTTCCCTTCCCCGATACCCTGCTGCTTGAAGCCGATTTGGCGCGTGCGCTGGCGGCGAGCCGCGACGTGCTGGTGGTGGTGCCGAGCCACGTGTTCGGCGACGTGCTGCGTCAGCTGAAGCCGCATCTGCGCCCGGACGCTCGCATCGTGTGGGCCACCAAGGGGCTGGAGGCGGAAACCGGCCGGTTGCTGCAGGATGTGGCGCGTGAGGCGTTGGGCGAGGCGATCCCGCTGGCGGTGCTCTCTGGGCCGACGTTCGCCAAAGAGCTGGCCGCCGGCCTGCCGACGGCGATCGCGCTGGCGGCGACCGATGCGCAGTTCGCCGACGATCTGCAGCAACTGCTGCACTGCGGCAAGAGCTTCCGCGTCTACAGCAATCCCGACTTTATCGGCGTGCAGCTTGGCGGCGCGGTGAAGAACGTGATCGCCATCGGCGCCGGCATGTCCGACGGCATCGGTTTTGGCGCCAACGCTCGCACCGCATTGATTACACGCGGGCTGGCGGAAATGAGCCGTCTGGGTTCTGCACTGGGCGCCGATCCTTCGACGTTCATGGGCATGGCGGGGCTGGGGGATCTGGTGTTAACCTGCACGGACAACCAATCGCGCAACCGCCGCTTCGGCATTATGCTGGGGCAGGGCAAAGGCGTGCAGGAAGCGCAGGACAGCATCGGCCAGGTGGTCGAAGGCTATCGCAATACCAAAGAGGTGTTGGCGCTGGCGCAGCGGCACGGTGTGGAAATGCCGATCACCGAACAGATTTATCAGGTGCTTTACTGCCATAAAGACGCCCGCGAAGCGGCGCTGAGCCTGCTGGGGCGAGCCCGAAAGGACGAAAAACCCAGCGCGTGACATAAAACGATATGCCGGGGCAGCATGCTGACCCCGCAAATGACCTGGGCCGCTTCGCGCTACCGTGTGAAGCGGCCCGTTTGGCAAGGCAGAGGGGAATGTGATGTCGTCAGAAGAGTTGGAGCAGGTCTGGAACAGCATTAAATCAGAAGCGCGAGCACTGGCTGATTGTGAACCGATGCTGGCCAGCTTTTTCCATGCGACGTTGCTCAAGCACGAGAACCTGGGCAGCGCGCTCAGCTATATGTTGGCCAACAAGCTGGCGACGCCGATCATGCCCGCCATTGCGGTGCGCGAGGTGGTGGAAGAGGCCTACAAGTCCGACAACCAGATGATCGTTTCGGCGGCGCGCGATATTCTCGCGGTACGGCTGCGCGATCCGGCGGTCGATAAATACTCTACGCCGCTGCTTTACCTGAAAGGGTTCCATGCGTTGCAGGCTTACCGCATCGGCCACTGGCTGTGGCAGCAAGGGCGGCAAGCGCTGGCTATTTACCTGCAAAATCAAATTTCCGTCGCCTTCGGCGTGGACATCCACCCGGCGGCGACCATCGGCTGCGGCATCATGCTCGACCACGCCACCGGCATCGTGATCGGTGAAACGGCGGTGGTGGAGAACAACGTCTCTATCCTGCAGTCGGTCACCTTGGGCGGTACCGGTAAAACCAGCGGCGACCGTCACCCGAAAATTCGCGAAGGGGTGATGATTGGCGCCGGCGCCAAAATTCTCGGCAATATCGAAGTGGGCAAGGGTGCGAAGATCGGCGCGGGCTCGGTGGTCTTGCAGGCGATACCGCCGCACACCACCGCCGCCGGCGTGCCGGCGCGCATCGTCGGGCGGCCGGAGAGCGATACGCCGTCGATGGATATGGACCAATACTTCAACGGCACCAATCACGGCTTCGAATACGGCGACGGCATTTGAGCGCCGTCTGTGCCACCATTCAGGGGGAGCTTCGGCTCCCCCTGTGTTTTTCAGGCAGCGGTTAACCCTGTTTCGGGAAGTTGGTGATATCGGTGACGATGTCGTCGATCGCCGCCTTGACGTCATCCGCCGTGACCGGCGTACTGTCGTTGTTGACGGTTTTGCCGTAGGCCTTGCGCACCACTTCCATCACCGTTTTACCGGTATCCTGGTCGATCAGCTCGCCTTCGATATACAGCGCGGTATTTTGCGTCCGGTGCCCGGTAGCCGCCATGGTGCTGGCAACGACCGCGGCGACCGGCACGACTTCATAGAACTTCATGTCTTCGTTTTCGGCGGAAACGGCGGTGATGGCGAGCTTGGCCACCAGCACGCGCGAACCTGTCGGGCTTGGCAGAATAGTGAAGCGATTCTGCAGCGCAGCTTTAATCCGCTGGGTCGCATACGCCTTAATTTTGTTCAGCGTGTCCTGACTGACGCGCGCCGTGGGCTTCTCCGCCGGGAAATAGACCACCGGTTGGAAATAGATGCCGCGATAGTTGGATTCCTTGTAGTTTGGATCGACCCAACGCAGCGTTTTATGGCCGCTTGGCGAGGTAGTTTCCTGCAGTTTGCTGTAATCGGACAAGAAGCCCGAGTATTGAGACGTTTGGGTGACTTTGGACGAACAGCCCGCCAGCAACAGGCCCGCTGCCAGAACCGCCATGGCAACGCTCAAGCGTTGTTTCTTCATATGGTTTCCTAAGATGAGTGGTGATTACCCTTACAAAACATAGCGCATTATCTGCGCCGCAGCGGGCATTTTCGGGGCTGGGCGTGCCCTGCCGCCGCCTTTTTTCAGGATCGTGATGCGCCGCCGGTTTTCGCCGCCAATACCGGTAAGAGGGCGGTGAGTAAGGCGTCCGCGTTGGCCAACGCCTGGCGTTGCTCAGCCTGCCACTGGGGTAATAATGGCCAGAGATCCGCCTGATGTTCGGCCAGTAGGCACCAGACCTCCCGATCGTGCCAGTCGCCGAGGGCGTTTTGCGCCGCCTTCAGGCAAGCCGTTGCGGCGGGAGAGAAGGGGAGGTATTGCGGATAGGCTTCGGCCGCGTAGCGCAGGCGTTTTATCAGCAACCGCAGGCGATGGCGATCGTAGCCGGCATCGGCCAATGCCCGGCGCAGTTGCCGCTGTTGGCGCTGCAGGCGTCGGTTCAAGCGGTGCTTGGCGGCGCGCGGTGCGGTACGGCGGAAGCGGCGCGGCCACGCGTGCAACCGTGAGGGAAAGTCGATGAGCTGCGGATGGGCGAGCAGTTGACGGAAGCGGGCCCGCAGATCGCTCTGGCGCACGTTGGCCTGCCAATCCAGGCGATGGTGCGTCAGTTCTGCGATCAGCACCTCGAGATCGCGCAGCGGCGTTGTAAGCCTGCCCAGCTCTGCGGCGGCCCGATCGAGCCGCATTGTGCCGGGGCAGCCGCGTAACGGTCGCAGCAGGCTGCGAATACGGCGCAGACAGACGCGCAGATCGTGCAGCGCTTCGCTGTCTTGCGCCTGCTGCAGCCGCAGCAGCGCCTCATTCAGCGCCGGCTCGAGCCGGCGAAGCTGGGTGACAATATCCTCGACGAAAGCCATGTGTCGTTCCTGGAGAGAACATCGCAGCGGTGATGCTTCCAGTATGGCGTGTCGTCGCGGATCACGCCTTGATCAGCGCGCCGGCATAATCCAACTGTCGCCAGGCTTCATACACCACCACCGATACGGCATTCGACAGGTTCATGCTGCGGCTTTGTGCCTGCATCGGGATGCGGATTTTTTGCTGCGCAGGTAACGCATCGAGGATATCGGCGGGCAACCCGCGGGTTTCCGGGCCGAACAACAGGTAATCGCCGGGCTGATAGCTGACGGCGCTGTGCGCCGGCGTGCCTTTGGTGGTGAGGGCAAACAGCCGCTGTGGATTTTCGGCAGCGAGAAAGGCGGCGTAATCGGCATGACGGCTGACGCGGGTGAACTCATGATAGTCCAGCCCGGCGCGGCGCAGGCGCTTGTCATCCCACGGGAATCCGAGCGGTTCGATCAGGTGCAGGTTAAAGCCGGTATTGGCACACAGGCGAATGATATTGCCGGTGTTGGGTGGAATTTCGGGTTCAAATAAAACGATGTTCAGCATGTTGCAGGCCCCTCGTTAACGAGGGGCGCAGGATAGCAAACTCTTACTGTTCTGTCTTAGTCGACAGACGTTGATGATGCAGCGGTAGCCACAGCACCAGCCGCAGGCCGCCAAGCGGGCTGTCCTCGGCCTTCACCCAGCCGCGATGCTGATTGACCGCCGCTTCGACGATCGCCAGGCCGAGGCCGGTGCCGCCGGATTCGCGGTCGCGCGCTTCATCGGTGCGGTAGAACGGGCGGAAGATCTGCTCGCGGTCTTCGGCGCTGACGCCGGGGCCGTCGTCGTCAACCTGGATGGTCACGCCCTGATTGTCGGCGCTGAACGCCACGGCGATGCGGGTGTGCGAATAACGCAGGGCATTGCGTACGATGTTTTCCAACGCGCTGTCCAGCGCGCTCGCGTTGCCGAACAGCGTCCACGGGCCGGGCGGCGCAGTGATCTCGAGCTGTTTGCCCATCTGCTCCGCTTCGAAACCGGCGTTGTCCAGCACGTCGGCCCACAGCTCGTTGGCCTTCAGCTGCTCGCGGGCCAGCTCGCCCTTCTGCTGCCCGCGCGACAGCGCCAGCAGATCGTTGATCATCGAATCCAGCCGCTGCGCTTCGGTTTCGATGCGCGCCAGCTCGTGGCCTTCGCCGTGGCGGCGGCGCATCAGCGCGGTGGCCAGCTGCAGGCGAGTCAGCGGCGTGCGCAGCTCGTGCGAGATGTCCGAGATCAGCCGCTGCTGCGCGTTCATCATGCGCTCCAGCGCGCTGACCATCTGGTTGAAGCTGGCGCCGGTGGCCAGGAACTCCTGCGGGCCGGCCTCCAGTTCCGGATGCTGCTTCAGGTTGCCGCGCGCCACGTCATCGGCGGCGTTCTTAAGTTTGCGCGCCGGTTTCGCCAAGCTCCAGGCGAGCCACAGCAGCAGCGGGGCGCTGATCAGCATGGTGACGATCAGCAGCAGCAGCGGCCGGTCGAACATGAGGTTGATGAAATCGGATTGCGGGCTGTTGGCGGGGCGAATCAGATACAGCTGGTAGTTGTCTTCGCCGTCGCGCACTGCGAACGGCCCGACCAGCTCAACGCGGCCGTACTTTTTCTTCTTCGGATGATCCGAGTTGTCGGATTGGCCGATGAAGTTACGGACGATCTGCATTTCATTGCGCTGAGCGCCGATCACCCGGCCTTCGCTGGTGACCAGCAGCAGGCGTTGGCCCGGTGGCGCCCATTTGTCGATAGCGCGGAACAGACGGCGCCACCACATCAGATCGTTGGCCGGATCGTTTTGCAACTCGGCCTCGACGTGCTGTTCCAGCATCAACCCCTGCCGCTGCTCGCTGTCGAGCAGAGAGGTCATTTGGCGGGAGTCGAGCTTAGGCACCATCAGCACCAGCATTAGCACCAGGGCTAACGTAAACCAGAAAATGGCGAAGATGCGTGCCGTCAAACTATTGATCATGTTGCAGATACCATCAAATAACCACGCCCGCGCAGGGTTTTGAACCACGGATGCCCGTCTTTGCGATCCGGCAGCTTACGCCGCAGGTTGGAGATGTGCATATCGATGGCGCGATCGAACGGGGTCAGGCGTTTGCCCAGTACTTCCTGGCTTAGCAGTTCGCGCGACACCACTTGGCCGAGATGCTGCGCCAGCAGATAAAGCAGGGTGAACTCGGTGCCGGTCAAATCCAGCACCTGGCCGTCGAAGCTGGCCTCTTGGCGGCCGGGGTTCAGCTGCAAGCCATCGACATCCAGCGTCGGGGCGCCGCTGTCGACCTGCTGTTGCTGTTCGCTCCAGTTGGAACGGCGCAGAATGGCGCGAATGCGCGCGACCAGTTCGCGATCGTTGAAGGGTTTCGGCAGGTAATCATCGGCGCCCAGTTCCAGGCCCAGCACGCGGTCCAGTTCGCTGCCGCGCGCGGTCAGCATGATGACCGGCGTTTGGTGATGTTGGCGCAGTTCTTTCAGCGTATCGATGCCGTTTTTCTTCGGCATCATGATGTCGAGCAGCAGCAGATCGACGGAGCTGTCCAGCAGCGACAATGCCTGCTCGCCATCGTGCGCGACGACGATATTAAAACCTTCCATTTCAAGCAGTTCTTTTAACAGCGAGGTCAACTCGCGGTCGTCGTCAACTAACAGAATCTTGTTCATTATGATTTACCTCCAGACGCAAAATACGTCATCAACTGTTGCCATTCCATGACTTTACGTAGTTTTACATGCACTGACGCAGGTTTTCAGGTGTAGCGGTACACTGCTCCTCGTTGATTCGCAAAGTGAGAAAGCTTGAGGAGTTGAAATGCGTAAGGTGACCGCATTAGTTATGGCATCACTGCTGGCAATTGGTTCGACCGCTGCCTTCGCTGCCGACACTATACCGGACACAGCCCAACCTCCCGGCAACGACGCGATGACCCGAATACCCGGCCAACACCATATGTTCGACGGTGTCAGCCTCAGCGAACAGCAGCGCCAGCAAATGCGCGATTTGATGCGCCAGGCCCGGCACGATCTGCCTGGTGTCAATGTAGCTGAAATGGAAGCCATGCATAAACTGGTGACCGCAGAGAAATTTGACGAAGCCGCCGTGTATGCCCAGGCGGAAAAGATGGCCCAACAGCAGGTCAAGCGCCAGGTCGAAATGGCCCGGGTGCGCAACCAAATGTATAACCTGCTGACGCCAGAGCAAAAAAGTGTTTTAGACCAGAAACATCAGCAGCGTATGCAGCAGATGGAGCAACAAATTTCTGGTTTGCAGCAAGCTTCTGCCCAGAAGTGAAGTACGACTGAGTAGTCCCCTGTTTTTCCTTGCCATAGACACCATCCCTGTCTTCCCCGCCATGATGGCGGGGTTTTTTTTATCCGACATTTCGCTATATTGAGCGCCACACCTTTTGACCGGGATCCCTTAATGGAACAGCGCTATGCTCGCCTGGTAAAGTCCGCTGCGTTGGCCGCTACCGCGCTGGCGTCGTCGCTGCTGTTGATCAAAATCGTCGCCTGGTACCACACCGGTTCGGTCAGCCTGCTGGCGGCGCTGGTGGATTCGCTGGTCGATATCGCCGCCTCGCTGACCAACCTTTTGGTGGTGCGCTATTCACTGCAGCCAGCCGATGCCGAGCACACCTTTGGCCACGGCAAGGCGGAGTCGCTGGCGGCGCTGGCGCAAAGCATGTTTATTTCCGGCTCCGCCCTGTTTCTGTTCCTCACCGGCTTCCAGCATCTGTATGCGCCGCAAACGCTGCGCGATCCCGGTGTCGGGGTCATCGTGACGGTGATCGCGTTGATCAGCACCCTGATTCTGGTCACCTATCAACGTTGGGTGGTCAGAAAAACCCGCAGCCAGGCGGTGCGCGCAGATATGCTGCATTATCAGTCAGATGTCATGATGAATGGTGCTATTCTTATCGCTCTTGGGCTAAGCTGGTACGGCTTCCAGCGGGCGGACGCGCTGTTCGCGTTGGGCATCGGCGTTTACATCCTCTATAGCGCGCTGCGCATGGGTTACGAAGCGGTGCAATCGTTGCTGGATCGGGCGTTGCCGGATGACGAGCGCCAGGCGATTATCGAGGTGGTTTCCTCCTGGCCCGGCGTGAAAGGCGCGCACGATCTGCGCACGCGGCAGTCAGGGCCGACGCGTTTCATCCAGTTGCATCTGGAGATGGACGATGCGCTGCCGCTGAGTGAAGCGCACCGGTTGGCCGATCAGGTGGAACAGGCGTTGCGGCACCGTTTTGCGGGGGCGGACGTCATCATTCACCTGGATCCGTGCTCCGTGGTGCCGCCGGGTAGGCAGGGGCATTGGGAGCTATAATCAGATAGAGGCACAGATCGAAGTATTATCATGAATATCTGAGTTAGCTCAGCGTGCCATGCGATGTTTTTACCGTTATATTGCGTGACTTGAATCAATTCAGCTGGGTGTTTTTGATATAATATCCAGCCATAAGCCGTAAAGCTGGTTTTCTGCAGCCGGAGAGGTTTCAAGACGATCGGCGGAGACAGAATTCTTAAGAAATTGCATCTACACAGTTCAGAGGTAGTCATGATCAAGAAAATCGGTGTACTGACGAGCGGCGGTGATTCGCCGGGTATGAACGCTGCCATCCGCGGCGTTGTGCGTTCTGCGCTTTCAGAAGGTCTGGAAGTTTTTGGTATTTACGATGGCTACCTTGGCTTGTACGAAGATCGCATGGAGCAGCTGGACCGCTATAGCGTGTCCGACATGATCAACCGTGGCGGCACCTTCCTCGGCTCGGCCCGCTTCCCGGAGTTCAGGGATGAAAACGTGCGCGCCAAGGCGATTGAAAACCTGAAGAATCGTGGCATTGACGCGCTGGTGGTGATCGGCGGCGACGGTTCCTACATGGGTGCCAAACGCCTGACGGAAGAAGGCTTCCCGTGCATCGGTCTTCCGGGCACCATCGATAACGATGTTGCCGGCACCGACTACACCATCGGTTACTTCACCGCGCTGGAAACCGTGGTGGAAGCGATCGACCGCCTGCGCGATACCTCCTCGTCGCACCAGCGTATCTCCATCGTGGAAGTGATGGGCCGTTACTGCGGCGATCTGACGCTGGCGGCGGCGATTGCCGGCGGCTGCGAATTCATCGTGTTGCCTGAAATCGAATTTAACCGCGAAGACCTGGTGTGCGAAATCAAGGCCGGCATCGCCAAAGGTAAAAAACACGCCATCGTGGCGATCACCGAGCACATCTGCGACATCGATGAGCTGGCGCGCCACATTGAGCAGGAAACCAAGCGTGAAACCCGCGCCACCGTGCTGGGCCACATTCAACGCGGCGGTTCGCCGGTTGCCTATGACCGCATCCTGGCTTCGCGCATGGGCGCCTACGCCATCGAGTTGCTGCTGCAGGGCTACGGCGGCCGCTGCGTCGGTATCCAGAACGAAAAAATGGTGCACCACGACATCATCGATGCGATCGAAAACATGAAGCGTCCGTTCAAGGGTGACTGGCTGGAAACGGCGAAAAAACTGTACTGATACGCCGCTCTCCGTACGACAAAAAAGCCTCCGCTTGCGGGGGCTTTTTTATGCCTGCCGGCTATATATTCCGGAATCATCTATCCCAAAATTTTTTATTCTTTAATTGCCGGGAAAGTTTCTGGCAGGCTCTGATGCTAAATCAACCGATTGAGGTTGCGCTTAATTTTCTGGGAGAGCCTGTCGATGCGTAAATGGGGTGTAGGTCTGACATTGGTGCTGTTGGCGTCCGGCGTCATGGCGAAGGATATTCAATTGCTGAACGTGTCATACGATCCGACGCGTGAGTTCTATCAGGCTTACAACACGGCATTCAGCAAGCACTACCAGGCGGAAACCGGCGACAAGGTGACGGTGCGCCAGTCGCATGGCGGCTCCGGCAAACAGGCGACCTCGGTGATCAACGGCATCGAGGCCGACGTGGTGACGCTGGCGTTGGCCTATGACGTTGACGCCATCGCCGAACGCGGGCGCATCGAGAAAGACTGGATCAAACGCCTGCCGGACAACTCGGCACCTTACACCTCGACCATCGTCTTCCTGGTGCGTAAAGGCAACCCGAAACAAATTCACGACTGGCCTGATTTGCTCAAGCCGGGCGTGTCGGTGATCACCCCGAATCCGAAAACTTCTGGCGGTGCCCGCTGGAACTACCTGGCCGCCTGGGGATACGCGCTGCACCACAACAACAACGATAAGGCCAAGGCGCAGGAGTTCGTCAAAAACCTGTACAAGAACGTCGAAGTGTTGGATTCCGGCGCGCGCGGCTCGACCAACACCTTCGTTGAGCGCGGCATCGGCGACGTGCTGATCGCCTGGGAAAACGAAGCGCTGCTGGCGGAGAAAGAGCTGGGCAAAGACAAGTTCGAGATTATCACCCCGAGTGAATCGATCCTGGCCGAACCGACGGTGTCGGTGGTGGATAAGGTGGTCGATAAACGCGGTACCCGCGACGTGGCGACCGCCTACCTGAAGTATCTGTATTCGCCGGAAGGGCAGACCATCGCGGCACAGCACTATTACCGTCCGCGTGATGCGGCGGTGGCGGCCAAGTTTGCCGGGCAGTTCCCGCAGCTGAAGCTGTTCACCGTGGATGACACCTTCGGCGGCTGGACCGAAGCGCAGAAGGTGCACTTTGCCACCGGCGGCGTGTTCGACGAGATCAGCAAACGCTGATCCCGTTTGAGCGGCAATAAAAAACCCCGGCAAGCCGGGGTTTTTTTATGGCAAGCCTAAGGTAATCAGGCTTTTTTCGCTGCGGCAGCGGCTTTGACGATCACGGCGAAAGCGTCGGCTTTCAGCGAGGCGCCGCCAACCAGCGCACCGTCGATGTCCGGTTGAGAGAACAGCTCTGCGGCGTTCTTGTCGTTCACCGAACCGCCGTACTGGATGATGATTTCAGCGGCAACCGCGGCATCGTGTTTGGCGATGTGATCGCGGATAAATTTGTGCACGGCCTGGGCCTGTGCAGGGGTGGCGGATTTGCCGGTACCGATGGCCCAGACTGGCTCATAGGCGATCACGGTGCCTTTCATCGCCGGAGCGCCCAACGTTTTCAGTACGGCGTCGATCTGGCGCGCACACACTTCTTCGGTTTTGCCTGCAGCGTTTTCCGCTTCGGTTTCACCGATGCACAGCACTGGGATCAGGCCGGCTTCTTTCAGCACGGCGAATTTCTCGGCGATGACTTCGTCGCTTTCTTTGTGGTAGGTACGACGTTCGGAGTGGCCGATGATGATGTACTGGGCGCCGACGTCTTTCAGCATGTTGGCGGAAACTTCACCGGTGAAGGCGCCGGACAGGTTAACGTCCACGTTCTGCGCGCCCAGCGCGATGCGGCTGCCGGCCAGCGCGTGCTTGGCCTGATCCAGATACATCACCGGCGGGGCGATTGCGACGCCGCAGCCGTCAACGCTGCTCAGCTCATTGCGCAGGCCGGCGATCAGTTCGTTGACCATGTGGGTGCTGCCGTTAAGCTTCCAGTTACCCATAACTAATGGATGACGCATGTTTTTTCCTCCAACTAGAAAACGCGAGAGTCGAAATGACAACTGCCGGACCGGCAGTTTACCTGCCCAACAGTATAGAGATCATTAAGCGCGAAGGCTTTGCTTTTCGTCATTAAATGCCGCGTCGTTACGGCTCGGAAAGCGCAAGCTTAATCGGTTCAACCGCGAAGGTTACGCCTTTATCGCCGTTGTCCGAGACAACATAGCGAATAGCGCCGACCTGCTGTTGGTAAAAGCGCGATCCTTTGCCTTTTTCCAGCAGGTTGTTCACCTTGTTTTGGCTCTGTTCCACCGTCAACGCCGGTTCGAACTGGCGCATCAGCGCCGCCATGTAGTTGATGGCGATGGTGCGCGCGGCTTTTTCTTCATTGGCCTGTTGCAGCGGCAGGTGAGTGATCTGCAACGTTTTGATTTTACCGGTACCTTTCTCCAGCGCGGTGGAAGCGTACAGGTTTTCGTTGAGTTTGCTGGCGGCGCGCGTCAGCAGCGGCGAATCGTCTTCAGCGGCGGGAATGGCGCGGAATTCGCCAATCGGTAGCTTAGGGTTGTCGCGATTGTATTTCTCGCGGAATTTGACCACCGTCAGATCGAACGTTGGCGCCCCGGCCAGCAGATATGGTGCGGTCGGTTTCACTTCGGCGGCCGGTGGATCGGCCCAGGCGCTGGCGGCCACCTGCAGCAGGCAGGCGATGACGAGGGTTTTTCTCAGCATGGCGTATGGCATCAAGGACAAAGATGGCTCCGATTAAAGCGATAACCCGCGGGGCTTGTCAAAGATCCCACGCCATTATCGGTTCGCTGACGAGAAAGCTGTGCGGCGCGCCGCGTTATGCGAGGCGGAAAACTCGGCCCGGCAGCGCCTATGTTACACTGCGGCGCAGAATATGGGCAGGCTTAGAGCGCAGGAATCGATGACGTTACAACAGTGGTGTTTTTCTTTTAAGGGTCGCATCGGGCGGCGCGACTTCTGGATTTGGATGGGGCTGTGGTTGGTGCTGATGGCGGCGGCGTTTACGTTGGCCAATTATCAGTTGATCGCCATCCAATCCATCGCCTTCTTTATCGTGGCGCTGCTTTGGCCGACGGCGGCGGTGCTGGTCAAGCGCCTGCACGATCGCAACAAGGCCGGCTGGTGGGCGCTGCTGCTGATCCTGGCGTGGATGCTGGCGGCGGGGAACTGGCAGATGCTGGCGCCGATCTGGCAATGGGGCGTCGGGCGCTTCATTCCGACGCTGATTATCGTGATGATGATGATCGATCTGGGCGCCTTCGTCGGCACGCCGGGGGATAATCGGTTCGGCCCGGAAGCCGAACCGGTGAAGTTCCGCTGACCCCGGCCGGGTTACCAGTAGTGTTCGCTGGTGATGTGGCCCGGCTTACGGCGCAGATGTTTGCGCATCTCGCGGTGATCTTTCAGCGTTTGCTGGGTGTCCCGCACCATTTGCGGGTTGCCGCACAGCATCACGTGGCTGGTCTCGGCGTCGATGGTTAAACCGATCGACGCCTCCAATCGGCCGTCCTCGATCAGCGCCGGTACGCGACCGGTCAGTGAACCGGGCGCTTCTTCACGGCTGACGACGGTCTGAATACGCAGCTTGCCGTTGTAGCGCTGCTGCAGTTGCTGCATCAGCGGCAAGTAGCTCAGGTCACGCGCAAAGCGTGCGGCGTGCACCAGTACCAGGTTGTTAAAGCGCTCCAGGCCGACACCCTGCTGCAGAATCGATAAATAAGGGCCGATGGCGGTGCCGGTTGCCAGCATCCACAGCGTGTCGCAGTCCGGCACCTCGTCCAGCACAAAGAAGCCGGCGGCTTCTTTGGTCACCATCACGTCCGATCCCGGTTGCAGCTGATTGAGGCGCGGGCTCAGTTTGCCTTCCGGCACGGTGACCAGATAGAACTCCAGATTGGCATCGTCGGGGGCATTGACGTAGGAGTAGGCGCGTTGCACCCGTTCACCGTCAATCTCCAGCGCCAGCTTGGCGAATTGCCCGGCGGTGAAAGGATCGATGGGGGCATTGACCACCAGGCTGAAAAGCCCGTCGGTCCATTGTTTTACCTGCGTAACCTTGCCGTTTACCCATTCAGCCATACTCTAAAGCTCCCGTGGTCGAATCAAATAAGCACAATGTCGTGAGCCGGAAATGGCGTGTGCGGTGCGCTCTACCCGGTAGTCGTGGCCGAACAGGCGGTGAAACAGCTGCAGCTCGGAATTGCACAGGCTGCTGCAGCTCGAGCCGGCGACGCCGATCGGGCAGTGGTTTTCCACCAACAGCGCACCGTGCGGGTGATCGAGCAATTCGGCCATGTAACCGTCGTGTTGCCGCAGACGCACCAGGCGGGCTAACCGATCTTGGTGGCTGCGCTCGGCGGATAGCTCTTCGGCATAACGCAGATAAAGCTGCTCTTCGCGCGCGTTGAGCAACGGTTCCACCCCGGCGCTGCCAAACAGCTGCAGCGCGGATTCCCGCAGTCGCTCCTGATCGGCGGCGGCAAAGGCGTGCCCCCGTTCGGTCAGAGACCAGTAACGCGTCGGACGACCGACCTTGCTGCGCGCTTCTTCGTAACAAACCAACTCACGTTTTTCCAGGGATTGCAGATGTTGTCGGATGCCCATCGGCGTGATGTCCAGACGCTCCGCCAGCATTTTGGCCGAGTGCGGGCCGAGAGCCTTTAACTGCAATAAAATCAGCTCAGGTGTTTTCATGAACCAAATCCCTATGGTGTTATTTTATTTCAAGTTGATGAAAAGAATTATCGATTAAATGCTAAAGCGCAGCTACTGCAAGGGCGCAATTTTTAACTCCAAAGCGTTAGACGTACAGTTTAATTTACGAGCCTGGTCGGGTTTGCTGCCAGTGTGACCTGGATCAATATCTGCCTGAAACTCGCTAAAAAAATCAGATTTGATTAGTTTATGCCGCCATAGAGGGCTGCTCGCCGTTCTGGCTGCTGCAACGGCCATACCGGGACGCTGTGACGAGTTGAAACGTTAACGAAGATAATGAGAAAACTAGAGAATTTTCACCTGCTGGTGATGCTTATCCTGTTGGTCGCCGTCGGCCAGATGGCGCAAACCATTTATGTTCCCGTTATTGCTGATATCGCTCACGATCTGTCGGTTCGCACCGGCGCCGTACAACGGGTGATGGCGGCGTATCTGCTGACCTACGGTTTCTCCCAGCTGATTTACGGCCCGATATCGGACCGTATCGGGCGTCGCCCGGTGATCCTGACCGGCATGATGATCTTCCTGGTCGGTGCGCTGGGGGCGCTGCTGTCCACCAACCTGACGATGCTGGTCGCCGCCAGCGCGATTCAGGGCATGGGCACCGGCGTGGCGGGCGTGATGGCGCGCACCATGCCGCGCGATCTGTATGCCGGCACCGCGCTGCGCTACGCCAACAGCCTGTTGAACATGGGGATTCTGGTTAGCCCACTGCTGGCACCGGTGATCGGCGGCGCATTGGCGATGGTGTTCGGCTGGCGCGCCTGTTACGCCTTCCTGCTGGCGCTGTGCGCCTGCGTCGCCTTCGCCATGTTTCGCTGGCTACCGGAGACCCGCCCGGTGCAAACGGAAAAACGCCGCATGCTGGCCAGTTTCCGTCAGCTGCTGGGCGACAGCACCTTCAGCTGCTATCTGGTGATGCTGATCGGCGCGCTGGCGGGGATTGCGGTATTCGAGGCCAGCTGTGGCGTGTTGATGGGCGGCGTGTTGGGGTTGAGCGGTTTGACCGTCAGCATCCTGTTCATTCTGCCGATCCCGGCGGCATTTTTCGGCGCCTGGTACGCCGGGCGCGACGGCAAGACCTTCCACACCCTGATGTGGCATTCGGTGATTAGCTGTCTGCTGGCGGGGGCGATGATGTGGATCCCGGGCTGGTTCGGCGTGATGAACATTTGGACGCTGATCGTGCCGGCCGCGCTGTTCTTCTTCGGCGCCGGCATGCTGTTCCCGCTGGCCACCACCGGGGCGATGGAGCCGTTCCCTTATCTGGCCGGTGCGGCGGGCGCGTTGGTAGGCGGCATGCAGAACATGGGGTCGGGGCTCGCGACCTGGCTTTCCGCCATGTTGCCGCAAACCGGGCAGTTCAGCCTCGGATTGCTGATGTTCGCGATGGCGCTGCTGATCCTGCTGTGCTGGTGGCCGCTGTCCAACCGGATGCAGCATCAGGGGCATACCGCATAACGACAGGGCGCCTTTCGGCGCCCTGTTTCGTTACAGCAAAAACTCGTGCAGCGCCGGGTCTTTGCGATCCAGATAGTGGGTCGAACGGATGCGGCGGATGGTGCGCGACTTACCTCGGATCAGCAGGGTTTCGGTCGTGGCCATATTGCCCTGGCGGCTGATGCCCTCCAGCAGATCGCCCTTGGTGATGCCGGTGGCTGAGAAGATCACGTTGTCGTTGCGCGCCATCTGCTCCATGCGCAGCACCTGACCGGCCTCAATACCCATTTCCTGGCAGCGCGCCAGCTCCTGCTCGCCGAGGCGGCGGTTTTCGGCGCTGTCGCCTTTCACCTCATGACGCGGCAGCAAACGCGCCTGCATGTCGCCGTCCAGCGCGCGGATCACCGCGGCTGAGATCACCCCTTCCGGCGCGCCGCCGATGCCGTACATCACATCAACCTCGCTTTCCGGCATGCAGGTGAGAATGGAGGCTGCCACGTCGCCGTCAGGAATGGCGAACACCCGCACGCCCAGCTTCTGCATCTGCGCGATGACGCCGTCGTGGCGCGGTTTGGCCAAGACGATCACCGTCAGCTGCGACAGCGGTTTGCCCAGCCGTGCGGCGACGTTCTGCAGGTTCTCCGCCAACGGCAGATTGAGGTCGATAGCGCCGCGCGCCGCCGGGCCGACCACCAGCTTCTCCATGTACATGTCCGGCGCGTGCAGGAAGGTGCCGCGATCGCCCACCGCCAGTACCGCCAGCGCATTGGACTGGCCCATGGCGGTCATGCGGGTGCCTTCGATCGGATCGACCGCGATGTCGACCGCGTCGCCCTGGCCGGTGCCGACCTGTTCGCCGATATACAGCATCGGCGCTTCGTCGATCTCGCCTTCGCCGATCACGATGCGGCCATCGATATCCACTTTGTTGAGCATGATGCGCATGGCGTGGACCGCCGCGCCGTCGGCGGCGTTCTTGTCGCCGCGTCCCAGCCATTTGTAGCCCGCCAGCGCGGCGGCTTCGGTAACGCGGGAAAATTCGATGGCTAATTCACGTTTCATGGCAAACCTGTCTGTGAGAAAGGGAAGAAAATATCGGCAAAGTCTATCACAGCGCGGCGGCGGCGGGGCGGGGCAAAAAAAAGCGCCGCCCGCAGGCAGCGCTTGTTGGAGAAACGGCAGCTTCGGGATTACTCGTGATCTTCCCATGCCTGAGCGCGAGCCACCGCTTTTTTCCAGCCGCTGTAGCGGTAGTTGCGTTCGGTGGTTTCGATGCTTGGGCGGAACTCGCGCTCAATCACCGCTTTGCTCTTCACTTCATCCAGATCGTTCCAGTAGCCGATGGCCAGGCCCGCCAGGAAAGCGGCGCCCAGCGCCGTCGATTCACGCACTTCAGGGCGTTCTACGCGGGTGCCGAGGATATCGGACTGGAACTGCATCAGGAAGTTGTTGGCGACCGCGCCGCCGTCCACGCGCAGCGATTGCAGGCGGGTGTTGGCGTCGGCCTGCATGGCGTCCAACACGTCGCGGGTCTGGAAGGCGATGGATTCCAGCGTGGCGCGGATGATGTGGTTGCTGTTGGCGCCACGGGTCAGACCGAAGATGGCGCCGCGGGCATACGGATCCCAGTATGGCGCGCCCAGGCCGGTGAAGGCCGGCACCACATAGACGCCGTTGCTGTCTTTCACCTTGGTGGCGAAGTATTCGGAGTCGGCGGCGTCGCTGATCAGTTTCAGCTCGTCGCGCAGCCACTGGATAGACGCACCGCCGATGAACACCGCACCTTCCAGCGCATAGTTCACTTCGCCGCGCGGGCCGCAGGCGATGGTGGTCAGCAGGCCGTTTTTCGAACGTACCGCTTCTTTGCCGGTGTTCATCAGCAGGAAGCAGCCGGTGCCGTAGGTGTTCTTCGCCATGCCCGGTTGAACGCACAGCTGGCCATACAATGCCGCCTGTTGGTCACCGGCGATTCCGGCGATAGGAATACGCGTGCCGCCCTTACCGCCAATGTTGGTCTGGCCGTAGACCTCGGAGGAAGGACGGACTTTCGGCAGCATGGCGCGCGGGATATCCAGCACTTCCAGCATGCGTTCATCCCAGTCCAGCTCATGGATGTTGAACATCATGGTGCGTGAGGCGTTGGTGTAATCGGTAACGTGTACGCGCCCCTGGGTCATTTTCCACACCAGCCAGGTATCGACGGTGCCGAACAGCAGCTCGCCGCGCTTGGCGCGCTCGCGGGCGCCTTCGACGTTGTCCAGGATCCACTTCACCTTGGTGCCGGAGAAGTACGGGTCAACCACCAGGCCGGTGTTGTGACGGATGTACTCTTCCAGGCCGTCGCGCTTGAGCTTCTCGCAGATGTCGGCGGTGCGGCGGCACTGCCAGACGATGGCGTTGTAAATCGGCTTGCCGGTCTCTTTTTCCCAGACGATGGTGGTTTCGCGCTGGTTGGTGATGCCGATGCCGGCGATCTGATCGGAACTGATGTCGGCTTTCGCCAGCACTTCTACCAGCGTCGAGCTTTGCGACGCCCAGATCTCCATCGGGTCGTGCTCAACCCAGCCGGCCTTTGGATAGATCTGCGGGAATTCGCGCTGCGATACCGCAACGATGTTGGCGTCGTGATCGAGCACGACGGCGCGTGAACTGGTGGTCCCTTGGTCGAGTGCGACAATGTATTTTTTTTCTACAGTCATGGTAATTATCCTGCTGTTGTTAACCGTTTAAAACTGCACCCATCACGCTTTGCGCTGCTGGGTCTTGGCGTCGGGCTCTTCTTCCGTCACGCAGACGTCACACGGCAGGTGGCGGCCAATCAGCGCGCGGTAACCGAAAGCGCCCAGGCCACAGCCGACGATAGGGGCGAAGATCGGCACCAGGAAGTACGGGATGTCGCGTGCGCCGGTGAAGGCGACTTTGCCCCAGCCGGCCAGGTAGGCGAACAGTTTCGGCCCGAAGTCACGCGCCGGGTTCAACGCAAAGCCGGTCAATGGTCCCATGGAGGCGCCGATCACGGCAATCAGAATACCGATCAGCAGCGGCGCCAGCGGACCGCGCGGAATGCCGTTGCCGTCGTCGGTCAGCGCCAGGATCAGGCACATCAGAATGGCGGCGATCACCGTTTCTACCAGGAAGGCCTGGCCGACGGAGATGTGCGCGTTAGGGTAAGTCGAGAAGATACCGGCCAGTTCGAGGCTTTCGTTGCTGCCGCGCACCATGTGGTGAGCCGTTTCGAAGTCGAAGAACAGGTTGTAGTACAGCCCATAAACCAGGGCTGCAGCGCAGAAGGCACCAGCGACCTGCGCAATGATGTAAGGCACCACTTTGCGCCCGTCGAAACAGGCGAACAGCCACAGGGCGAGGGTGACCGCAGGGTTGAGATGCGCGCCGGAAATGGCGGCGGTCAGATAGATGGCCATGGCGACGCCCAGGCCCCAAATGATGCTGATTTCCCACTGGCCGAAGCTGGCGCCCGCCAGTTTCAGCGCGGCAACGCAGCCTACGCCAAAGAAGATCAGCAGCGCCGTGCCGAGGAACTCGGCGATGCACTGGCCTTTTAATGTCGGACTGGTGGTTTGGCTCATAATGTTGTTGTCCTGCAAAACGGCGGTTGTTGGTTTATAGGCTCAGTTGGGTAGACATCCGGCCTATGGGCACAGTTTTTTCATCTCGTCCAATTATTGAATAAGGACGTGATGTAAATTTATCGTTAACGAACATAAACGAGAAATAGCGAAATCAAAATGTGTGTGGCTCGTCATAAAATTGAGCGATTTCGCGTCGTTTAGTGTTCTTTCTGAGCCATAAAAGTGTGATCTGACCAGTGATTTGGCGAGGGTTGTTAACAACTCGCGGCGGTAGGGGCGGGGATTTTCAGTTTTTGCTGATGGTGGGGGCAGGAAAATTGCAACAGACTGCGTGATGATCCGGTATGTTGCTAGACAGGCGGAGACTGGCTACTTACAATCGTTTTTAACGAATCGAGACCGGCGCGCCTTCCGTAACGGCGCGCGTCACTGAGTGCGATGCAATATTCGCAGTAGCTGCAGCCGATGTTGCGGCCGCTACTTATAGATGTACGCCTTGCTATCATGAGGGGACTGAAGCATGTCATTTGAAGTATTTGAGAAACTGGAAGCAAAAGTACAGCAGGCGATTGATACCATCACCCTGTTGCAGATGGAAATTGAAGAGCTGAAAGACAAAAACAACTCTCTGTCGCAGGAAGTTCAGGCTGCCTCCGGCAACCACGAAGCGCTGGTGCGCGAAAACCAACAGCTGAAAGAAGAACAGCACGTATGGCAAGATCGCCTGCGCGCTCTGCTGGGCAAAATGGAAGAGGTCTGATTCCTCACGCCATGCAGCAACGAAAAGGGCGCCTCAGGCGCCCTTTTTCATGACCGAAAATCACTCGATGTCGAGCGGGTCTTCGGAGAGGATGATGCCGGTGTTGTCGGCATACAGGTGGTCGCCGGAGAAGAAGGTGACGCCGCCGAAGTTGACGCGGATATCGCTTTCGCCCACGCCTTCGCTTACGGCACCCGCCGGGATCGCCGCCATCGCCTGAATGCCGATGTCGAGCTCTTCCAGATCGTCCACCTGACGCACCGCGCCGTACACCACGATGCCTTCCCATTCGTTCTGGGCGGCCAGGCGCGCCAGTTCGGCGTTGATCAGCGCACGACGTACCGAACCGCCGCCGTCGATCAACAGCACGCGGCCGCGGCCGTTTTCTTCAAGCAGATCGAACAACAGGCCGTTATCCTCAAAGCATTTCACCGTGGTGATCTGCCCGCCAAATGAAGTACGCCCGCCAAAATTGGAGAACAGAGGTTCAACAACGTTCACCTCTTCATGATAGATGTCGCAAAGTTCGGAAGTATCGTATTTCATAGGATTTTACGTCTGTTTGCCGCTGGAATGTTCAGTATATCCCTTTATTCGCCCTGTTGGCAAAATCATCAGTTTTTAACTGAGCGCCACGCCGATAGCGAACAGCAGGTTGGCCAACAATGCCGCTTTGACCATGTGCTCCAGCATCGGCCGCATGCCGACCGGCGTCGTATCGCGCAGCACGCGCAGGCCGTGGCGCACCAGCAGCGGGATCGCCAGCACGAACAGCCAGCCCCACGGGCTGTGGAGATTGAACAGCGTAAACAGCGCGAAACACAACACCGCGCCGCCGAGCAACAGGGCATGGTAAATGCGCGCCTTGTGCGGGCCGAGACGCACCGCCAGCGTGTTCTTGCCGTTTTCGCGATCGCTCTCGATATCGCGCAGATTGTTGATGTTGAGCACCGCCGTCGCCAGCAGGCCGCAGGCGGTGGCCGGCAGCATCACGACGCTGTCGAAGGTGTGCGTTTGCAAATAGTAGGTACCGGCCACGCTCAGCCAGCCAAAGAACACCAACACTGAGATGTCGCCCAGCCCCAAATACCCGTAGGGCTTGTTGCCGACGGTATAAGTGATGGCCGCCACGATAGACAACCCGCCCAGCACCAGGAAGCCCACCACGTCGCTGGGTTGCTCGCAGGCGACGGCGATCAGCGAACAGCCGGCGAGGGCGATCAGCACCACTGTCACCACCAGCGCCCGTTTCATCTGTGCCTGGGTGATCATGCCTTTTTGCATGCCGCGCAAGGGTCCGATGCGATCTTCTTTGTCGCTGCCTTTGACCGCATCGCCGTAGTCGTTCGCCAGGTTGGAGAGGATCTGCAGCAGGCCGGCGGTCAACAGCGCCAGCAGCGCCACTTCAGGTTTCAGACTGCCGTGCCAGGCGGCGATTGCCGAGCCGACCACGATGGAGGCAAAGGCCAACGGCAGGGTGCGGGGGCGTAGACTTTCCAGCCAGGCGGAGATCGGGGTGGTGGAGATTGATGAGCTCATGTTTCGCTTCTGTCAGTAAGTTGCGGTGTCCGTTAGAAATAATTGTGGGAGGCAATGCCTCCCACACAGATGACTGACAAGACAATGATTGAGCGATTATAGGATAAAACGACTCAAATCTTCATCCGCCACCAGTTCATCCAGATGACTGCGCACGTAATCCGCATCAATTGTAATGGATTGGCCATTAATTTCACTCGCATCGTAGGAAATATCTTCCATCAGACGCTCCAGCACGGTGTGCAGCCGACGTGCGCCGATGTTCTCGGTGCTTTCGTTGACCTGCCACGCGGCTTCGGCGATGCGACGGATGCCGTCAGCGGTGAACTCAATGTTGACGCCTTCGGTGCCCATCAGCGCTTTGTACTGCTCGGTCAACGACGCGCTCGGCTCGGTCAGGATGCGCTCAAAGTCTTCGGTGGTCAGCGCCTGCAGCTCAACGCGGATCGGCAGACGGCCCTGCAGTTCCGGGATCAGATCCGACGGATTGGCGGTCTGGAACGCGCCGGAGGCGATGAACAGGATGTGGTCGGTCTTCACCATACCGTGTTTGGTCGACACGGTGCAGCCTTCCACCAGCGGCAGCAGATCGCGCTGCACGCCTTCGCGCGAGACGTCAGGGCCGGAGCTTTGGCCACCGCGCTTACAGATTTTATCGATCTCGTCGATAAACACGATGCCGTGCTGTTCAACCGCTTCGATCGCCTGCTCTTTCAGCTCTTCCGGATTCACCAGCTTGGCGGCTTCTTCTTCCACCAGCAGCTTGAAGGCTTCTTTGATCTTCAGCTTGCGCGGCTTTTGCTTCTGACCGCCGAGGTTCTGGAACATCGACTGCAGCTGGTTGGTCATTTCTTCCATGCCCGGAGGCGCCATGATTTCCACGCCCATCGGCGCGGCGGCCAGATCGATTTCGATCTCTTTGTCATCCAGTTGGCCTTCGCGCAGTTTTTTGCGGAATGCCTGGCGGGCGGCGGACGGCTCCTGATGCTCTTCCGGCTGGCCCCAGTTGTTCTTGGCCGGCGGGATCAGCACGTCGAGAATGCGCTCTTCGGCCAACTCTTCGGCACGGGTACGGTTTTTCTCGATCGACTGCATGCGCACCATTTTGATGGCGGCATCGGTCAGATCGCGGATGATGGAATCCACTTCTTTGCCCACGTAGCCCACTTCGGTGAACTTGGTGGCTTCAACCTTGATGAACGGCGCGTTGGCCAGCTTCGCCAGACGACGAGCGATTTCGGTTTTACCGACGCCGGTCGGGCCAATCATCAGAATGTTTTTCGGGGTCACTTCGTGACGCAGCATCTCGTTGAGCTGCATCCGGCGCCAGCGGTTGCGCAGGGCAATGGCGACAGCGCGTTTGGCTTTGTTTTGGCCAATGATATAGCTGTCCAGTTCGCTGACGATCTCGCGCGGGGTCATTTCAGACATGGTATTCGATCCTTACGCTTTGGAAGGCAATTCTTCAATGGTGTGGAAATGGTTGGTGTAAATACAGATGTCGCCGGCGATGTTGAGGGATTTCTCAACGATATCACGGGCGCTCAGCTCGGTATTTTCCAACATGGCGCGGGCTGCGGCCTGGGCGTACGGGCCGCCGGAGCCGATGGCGATCAGATCGTTTTCCGGCTGCACCACATCGCCGTTGCCGGTGATGATCAGCGAAGCGGTTTCATCGGCGACCGCCAGCAACGCTTCGAGCTTGCGCAGCATGCGGTCGGTACGCCAGTCTTTCGCCAGCTCGACGGCGGCTTTCACCAGGTGGCCCTGATGCATTTCCAGTTTGCGTTCAAACAGTTCAAACAGCGTGAAGGCGTCAGCGGTGCCGCCGGCGAAACCGGCAATCACTTTGTCGTTGTACAGGCGACGCACTTTCTTGACGTTACCCTTCATCACCGTATTACCCAGGGTTGCCTGGCCATCACCACCGATGACGACCTGGCCGTTGCGGCGTACGCTTACAATTGTTGTCACGAGCAGACCCTCGTTAAAGACGGAAAGAAGTCCCCGCAGCGCCTGCTTTCGCAGACGCTACGAGGCATATTGAGAGTATAGATGGGGGGGGATTGACGCTTTTCAACCCCCAACGGAGAGGGGAATGCAACTCGACATGCCGACGCCCTTCAGGCGCGAAAGGGTTTTGTCCGCGGCGGTGCGGCTGCTGTACGGGCCGAGTACCACGCGATTCCAACCGCCGCCGGCGGTGATGCGGCTCTCGATGCCTTCGAACGCCAGGCGCGCACGCACTGATTCAGCCTGATCGGTGGCGCGGAACGAACCGCATTGCACCATCCACTTCTGTTTCGATTCCGGTTTGGTTTCCTGCTTGGCCGTTTCCTGCTTCACTTCCGGTTTGGGCTCCGGCTTCGGTTGCGGCTTTGGCTCAGGCTGTTTCACCTGCACCGGTTGCTGAGTAGCCGGTTTTGGCTGCTGGTGCTGCTGCACCGGCGCGGTAGTAGCCCCGTTATTGAACGGGTTGCGCGGTGGCTGGCTGACCTGCTGCTGTTGCTGTATCGGCTGCTGCTGCATTTGCTGTTGTTGCATCTGCTGCTGGCGGGTACTGCGCGCGTTGGCCTGGCCCGGATCGTTATATGGCACTTCGTTCAGCTGCGTCGGGCGCTGCTGCATGTCGGCCTGCATCTGCTCCAGCAACTGTCGCTGTTCGGCGGTCAGCTGAGTTTTGGAATTGAGCTCGCCGCCGGCCGTCGGCTCGGTCGGGGTTTGCACACCGATCTGCCGGTTTTCCAGCTCTTTGATGTAGCGCCAACGCTCTTCCGGCTTCGGCGGCAGGCCATTACCGGGGCGCGTGGTGTGCGCAGGCAACAGCGGCGCGTCTTCCGGCTTGTTGTGCGTAATGAAATAGAGGCCGCCGACAAAGACAACCAGCAACGCGGCGGCTAACGCCAGCACGGTTTTGGAAACCTTCGGAGAACTGCGTTTTTTACGGCTGGGGGTTTTACGCTTCGCTCCTGCTGCGCGCCCACGGCTTACATAGTCTTTTTGTGCCACTATTATTCCGCTGTGTCCTGATGAGAGGATAAGTCCGTCATGTTACTGAACCCTAAAATATTTGACTAGCGTTTCGGGGCAGCGGTGCTGCCTCTGATAATCAATTCACTGTCCAATAGCCGGGAGCCGCTGGCCACCGTCTGGCCGTTCAACTGCTCCAACAGCAATAACATCGCCTGCTGGCCAATCTGGAAGCGCGGCTGCGCCACCGTGGTCAGCGGCGGATCGCAATACTGCGCCAGCTTGAGGTCGTCAAAGCCGACGATCGACAGATCCTGCGGTACCCGCAGCCCCATTTTCTTCGCTTGGGACAGCACGCCGATCGCCATGACGTCGCTGTGGCAGAACACCGCCGTCGGCGGTTTCGGCTGAGCCATCAGCATGGTCAGCGCTTGCGCGCCGGCTTCATAGGTAAAATCACCCCGGGTAATATAGCTGCTTTCGACGGTAATGCCATTACGACGTAGCGCTTGAACGTAACCCTGCAGCCGATAATGGCTCAACGGCATCTGTTCCGGCCCGGCCACGCAGGCGATCTGTCGGTGGCCCAACTGGTGCAAATAATGCACGGCTTCGAAGGCGGCGGTCAGGTTGTCGATGTGTACCGTCGGCAGTTCCAGCTCGGGGGCGAATTCGTTGGCCATCACCATCGGCGGCAGGTTGCGCTGCTCTTCCTTGCTGGCGTCGAACGGCAGGTTGGAGCCGAGCAGCAGCATGCCGTCGATCTGTTTGGTGATGATCAGATTGACGAAGGTGCGCTCTTGCTGGTTTTGCTGCGCGCAGTCGCCGATCAGCACCAGATAGCCTTGTTGGGCGGCGGTCTGTTCGATCCCCTGGATCACATCGGCGAAAAAAGGATCGCAGATGTCGGGCACGATCACCAGGATGGTGCGAGATTCGTTGCGCTTGATATTGCGTGACAGAGCATGAGGAGAATAACCCACGGCCAGGACGGCCTGTTCCACTTTCTGGCGCGTCGGCGTTGACACCTTTTCCGGGTTCATCAGCGCACGCGATACGGTAGCCGTTGAAACGCCCGCCATTTCGGCGACGTCTTTCATGGTCGCCATGGATAACTCTTTCTTGTGTTCCAACGCCTTTCTCCTTGCGTCAGCCCCATGCCGACGCCACTACTGCTGTTTGCTCACAATGTCCGGCATGCGGTGGGCGAGATGCTTGTCATTGAGCGCCACTCGCGTTCGGGCACTCCGTCGCGCTGCGAGGTGGCGACAAAATTTGCCCTCGCAGACATTCTAAACAGAATACGCCCCGCCTTTGTTACCTAATTTGCATAAAAAATGTGACCTGAGAAGGTTTTTTAGCGTTCGCTCGCAATTTCAAGGGTAAACGTTTGCACTGCGGCAGCTAAATCGGACTTTTCCGGGATCAGCTGTCGATCGGATCGACATCCAGCGTCCATTTCACCTTGCGCGTTTGCGGCAGAGTGCCGATCAGCGGCAGCGAGCTTTTCATCAGCTGTTGCAGGACGCGCCGCGTCGGGTGTTGCAGCAGTAGCTGCCAGCGGAAACGGCCGCCGCGTTTGGATTGCAGCGCCGGCACCGGGCCCATCACCCACAGCGAATCATCTTTCAGCGGGCTGGCTTCCAGCAGGTTGCGCAGCTGCTGCAGGAACAGCGGGGCCTGCTGGTTGTCATGATCTTCGGCGCGCACGATGATGTGGCTGGTGTAGGGGGGCAGAAACACGCTGTTGCGCTCCGCCAGCGTCTGCTTGGCGAAGGCGTCGTAACCTTGTTGCAGCAGCACCTGCAGCAGTGGGTGCTCCGGATGGTGGGTTTGCAGCAGCACTTCCCCCTGTTTGCCTGCGCGGCCTGCGCGCCCGGAGACCTGGGTATACAGCTGAGCGAAACGCTCGGCGGAGCGGAAATCGGCGGAAAACAGCGCGCCGTCCACGTCCAGCAACGCCACCAGGGTGACGTCGGGAAAATGGTGGCCCTTGGCCAGCATCTGCGTGCCGATCAGAATGCGCGCTTCGCCGCGATGAATATCCGCCAGGTGCTGCTCCAGCGCGCCTTTGCGGCTGGTGGTGTCGCGATCGATGCGGGTGATCGGCGTATCGGGGAACAGTGGCGCCAACTCCTGCTCCAACTGTTCGGTGCCGACGCCGACCGATACCAGGTGAGTGGAGCCGCACTGCGGGCACTGGTGCGGCACCGGCCGCTGGCTGTCGCAGTGGTGGCAGCGCAGTTGGCGCTGGTGCTGGTGGAAGGTGTAGTAGTGATCGCAGCGCTGACACTCGGCGATCCAGCCGCATTCGTGGCACAGCAGCGCCGGTGCGTAACCGCGGCGGTTGAGGAACAGCATCACCTGATTGCCGGCTTTTAAATGGTGCTGCATGCGCTTCAACAGCGGCTGCGACAGCCCGACCTTCAGCGGCAGCCCCTTCAGATCGATCAGGTGCTGCGCCGCCGGTTTGGCGTTGCCCGCACGTTGGGTGAGCTTCAGTTGGCGATATTTGCCCAGCTGCACGTTGTGCAGCGTTTCCAATGCCGGGGTAGCGGAGCCCATCACCATCGGGATGTCCTCTTCCCGGGCGCGGAACACCGCCAGATCGCGGGCGTGATAGCGCCAGCCTTCCTGCTGTTTGTAAGAGCTGTCGTGCTCTTCGTCGATGATGATCACGCCCAACTGACGGAACGGCGTGAACAGCGCCGAGCGGGTGCCGATGACGATGGCGGCTTCGCCGCTGCGCGCGCGCAGCCAAACCGCCAGCCGCTCGCTGTCGTTCAGGCCGGAGTGCAGCACGTCTACCGGCGCGTTGAAGCGCTCGCGAAAGCGGGCGATAGTTTGCGGCGTCAGGCCGATTTCCGGCACCAGCACCAGCGCCTGCCTGCCTTTGGCCAGCACGTTTTCCAGCACGCTGAGGTATACCTCGGTCTTGCCGGAGCCGGTCACCCCGGCCAGCAGCCAGGCGGCGAACTGCTCATCCTCGCTTCTGATCGCCCCGACGGCGGTAGCCTGTTCGGTGTTCAGCCGCAGCCGCTCGCCGAGCACCGCGAAGTTGGGGCGCCAGTCTTGCGTATCCGCGACCTGAGCGCGCAGATCGATCAGCCCTTTGGCGCGCAGCGCCTGCAGGGCGCTCTCCGTCAGCTCCAACTGGCTGACCTGATGGCGATAGACCGGGCGTTGCAGTAGCGCCGCCAGCGCCTGCTGCTGTTTCGGCGCGCGTTTCAGGCTTTCGGGTGGGGTGGCGCGCCCCTCCTCGGTGGCGAACCATTGCCACAGCGGCGTGGCTTCGGCCGGTTTGCCTTGCCGCAGCAGGATCGGCAGCGCATGGAACAGCACTTCGCCGATGGGGTAGTGATAATAATCGCTGGCCCAGCGCAGGATGCGCCACAGGCTGGGAGAGAACAGCGACTCGGCGTCGATCACGCTGTCGATCGGCTTGAGCTTGTCCAGCGGCAGTTCGCTGGTGTCGCTGCAGCCGGTGACGATGCCAATCGCATGCTGCCTGCCCCAGGGCACGCCTACGCGCGCGCCGGCCACCGGCTGCATGCCGGGCGGCAGCAGATAGTCGAAGGTGCGGGCGAGGGGGACCGGCAAAGCAACGTGTACGACGGGCATGATCTCATCCAAATTGAAAAAAAGAAGGCATCAGTTTACACGGCGCATCGGCAAATGTACGGTTCCGATTGCGCGCCTCGGCTAATGCTGTATAATTTGCCGCCTTTGGTATAATTCGATACCAAAATTCTATTATCAACCACGTGTGGTGTCTGGCGAAACAGGGCTGGATAGCGACACGGCCTTAACTGAGGTTTCCCATGAAACAAGGTATCCACCCAAAATACGAAGAAGTTACTGCTAACTGCTCTTGCGGTAACGTGATGAAGATCCGCTCCACCGTGGGTCACGATCTGAACCTGGACGTTTGTGGCGCATGCCACCCGTTCTACACTGGCAAGCAGCGTGACGTTGCTACCGGTGGCCGCGTTGACCGCTTCAACAAGCGTTTCAGCGTACCAGGCGCTAAGAAATAAGATTTCTTATCGTCCGATGAAAAAGGCGCCTTTGGCGCCTTTTTTCGTTTCTGCCGCCGGCGTTCGCCGGGCGGTTATCAATATTCCCAGGTATCGGGATCGACACCCAGTTCGCGCATCAACGCTTTTGCGGCTTCCGGGATTTCATCACTGCGCTCTTTGCGCAGGTCTTCATCGTTCGGCAGCGGCTGGCCGGTAAAGGCATGCAGAAACGCTTCGCACAGCAGTTCGCTGTTGGTGGCGTGGCGCAGGTTGTTCACCTGGCGACGGGTCCGTTCGTCGGTGAGGATTTTCAGGACCTTCAGCGGAATGGATACCGTGATCTTTTTGACTTGCTCGCTTTTTTTACCGTGTTCAGCGTAAGGGCTGACATACTCGCCGTTCCACTCAGCCATGGGACACCTTAACTTGTCAGAAAAATTACAAAATTCTAAAAACCGGGCAATTATGCCCGATCTTCACTGTTCTCACTAAATAAATGTCAATTTTACGCGACCAGGGTCACTGAATGCCCCGCCTCGGCCGGACATTGTGGTTTAACATCTTATCGTCATGTCATATCGGCATAATTTTAGCGGGTATTGTGCCATTGCTCAATCTATACGCAGAGAAGTTTAGATGTCCAGATGTATTGACGTCTATTAATCCTGCGATTACTCTTTAGGCCTCATTCACCGAACCGAGAGCCGAGCGAGCCCATGACGCGTAAACCAGCCACGATTGCCGTACGCAGCGGCCTGAACGACGACGAACAGTACGGCTGCGTTGTCCCGCCGATTCATCTGTCCAGCACCTATAACTTTACCGACTTCAACCAACCTCGAGCCCATGATTATTCGCGCCGCGGCAACCCGACGCGTGACGTGGTGCAACGCGCGTTGGCGGAGCTGGAAGGCGGCGCCGGCGCGGTGATGACCGGCAGCGGGATGTCGGCGATCCATCTGGTGACCACCGTGCTGCTGAAGCCCGGCGATCTGCTGGTGGCGCCGCACGACTGCTACGGCGGCAGCTATCGGTTGTTCGACAGCCTGAGCAAGCGCGGTGCCTATCGCGTGCTGTTTGTCGATCAGGGTAATGCAGAAGCTTTGCAGCAGGCGCTGGCGCAAAAGCCGAAGCTGGTGCTGATTGAAAGCCCCAGCAATCCGCTGCTGCGCGTGGTGGACATCGCGGCGATCTGCGCCGCCGCACACGCGGCGGGCGCGTTGACGGTGGTGGACAACACCTTCCTCAGCCCGGCCCTGCAACAACCGATCGAACTCGGTGCCGATCTGGTGGTCCATTCTTGCACCAAATACCTGAACGGGCATTCGGACGTGGTGGCCGGCGCGGTGATTGCCAAAGATCCCGAGCTGGCGGTCGAGTTGGCCTGGTGGGCGAACAACATCGGCGTGACCGGCGGCGCGTTCGACAGCTATCTGCTGCTGCGCGGCATGCGCACGCTGTCGCCGCGCATCAAGGCGGCGCAGCAAAACGCCGAAGCGATTGTCGGCTATTTACAGCAGCAACCGCTGGTGAAAAAGCTGTATCATCCCTCCCTGCCGGAAAATCCGGGGCATGAGATCGCCCGCCGGCAGCAGCGCGGCTTCGGCGCGATGCTGAGTTTTGAACTGGACGGCGATGAAGCGGTGCTGCGCCGTTTTCTCTCTGCCCTTGAGCTGTTTACTCTGGCAGAATCGCTGGGCGGTGTAGAAAGCCTGATCTCGCATGCAGCGACCATGACCCACGCCGGCATGGCGGCGGAGGCGCGGGCAGCGGCCGGCATCTCCGAGAGCCTGCTGCGCATTTCAGTGGGTATTGAAGACAGTGAAGATTTGATTGCCGATCTGGAACGCGCTTTCCAGGCGGCGGCAACGAGGTAAGCATGAATGCAATTGCTGTAGCAGGGCCGGTGAGCGGGCGTCAACTGCACAAGTTTGGCGGCAGCAGTCTGGCGGATGTGAAGTGTTATCTGCGTGTGGCCGGGATTATGGCGGAATACAGCCAGCCGGGCGACATGATGGTGGTATCGGCCGCCGGCAGTACCACCAACCAGTTGATCAACTGGCTGAAGCTCAGCCAGAGCGATCGCCTGTCTGCGCACCAGGTGCAGCAGACGTTGCGTCGTTATCACAGCGATCTCATCAGCGGCCTGTTGCCGCCGGAAAGCGCCGAGCCGTTGATCGCCGAGTTTATTCAGGATCTGGAACGTCTGGCGGCGCTGCTGGACGGCAAAGTCGACGACGTGTGCTACGCCGAAGTGGTCGGGCACGGCGAGGTCTGGTCGGCGCGGCTGATGGCGGCGGTGCTCAACCACCTGGATATGCAGGCGGCCTGGCTGGATGCGCGTGATTTCCTGCGCGCCGAGCGCGCCGCGCAGCCGCAGGTGGATGAAGGCCGTTCTTACCCGCTGCTGCAGCAGTTGTTGGCTCAACATCCGGGCAAACGCCTGGTGGTGACCGGGTTTATTTCGCGCAACGACGCCGGGGAAACCGTGCTGTTGGGGCGTAACGGCAGCGACTACTCCGCCACTCAGGTCGGCGCCTTGGCCGGCGCTGCGCGCGTTACCATCTGGAGCGACGTGGCCGGGGTATACAGCGCCGACCCGCGCAAGGTGAAAGACGCCTGCCTGCTGCCGCTGCTGCGTCTGGACGAAGCCAGCGAGCTGGCGCGTCTGGCGGCGCCGGTGTTGCATACCCGCACCCTGCAGCCGGTCTCCGGCAGCGATATCGATCTTCAGCTGCGCTGCAGCTACCAACCGGAACAGGGTTCGACGCGCATCGAGCGCGTATTGGCATCCGGCACCGGCGCCAAAATTGTCACCAGCCACGATGACGTGTGCCTGATTGAGCTGCACGTCGCCGCTCAGCATGACTTCAAACTGGCGCAGAAAGAGTTGGATCTGGTGCTCAAGCGCGCACAGATCAAACCGTTGGCGGTAGGTATCCATCCTGACCGCAACCTGGTGCAGCTGTGCTACACCTCAGAGGTGGTCAACAGCGCGCTGGCGACCCTGCAGGCCTCGGCGCTGCCGGGTGAACTGCACCTGCGCGAAGGGTTGGCGCTGGTGGCGATGGTCGGTGCCGGGGTATGCAAGAACCCGCTGCACAGCCACCGTTTCTATCAGCAGCTGAAAGATCAGCCGGTCGAGTTTATCTGGCAGGCGGAAGATGGCATCAGCCTGGTGGCGGTGTTGCGTCAGGGGCCGACCGCGCTGCTGATCCAGGGGCTGCACCAAAGCCTGTTCCGCGCCGAGAAGCGCATCGGTCTGGTGCTGTTCGGCAAGGGCAATATCGGGTCGCGCTGGCTGGAGCTGTTTGCCCGCGAGCAGACCAATATCTCCGCGCGCAGCGGTTTCGAATTTATCCTGGCGGGGGTGGTGGACAGCCGCCGCAGCCTGCTGAACTACGACGGGCTGGACGCCAGCCGTGCGTTGGCCTTTTTTGAGGATGAGGCGCAGGAGCTGGACGAAGAGTCGCTGTTCCTGTGGATGCGCGCGCACCCGTTCGACGATCTGGTGGTGCTCGACGTGACCGCCAGCGAAGAGCTGGCCGGGCAGTATCTGGATTTCGCCAGCTACGGTTTCCACGTGATCAGCGCCAACAAGCTGGCGGGTGCCTCGTGTAGCGATACCTATCGCCAAATTCGCGACGCCTTCGCCAAAACCGGCCGCCACTGGCTGTACAACGCCACCGTCGGCGCCGGCCTGCCGGTCAACCATACGGTGCGCGATCTGCGCGACAGCGGCGACAGCATTTTGGCGATCAGCGGCATCTTCTCCGGCACGCTCTCCTGGCTGTTCTTGCAGTATGACGGCACGGTGCCGTTCACTGAACTGGTGGATCAGGCCTGGCAGCAGGGGCTGACCGAACCGGATCCGCGGGTCGATCTCTCCGGTCAGGACGTGATGCGCAAACTGGTGATCCTGGCGCGCGAAGCGGGCTACGACATCGAACCGAACCAGGTGCGGGTCGAGTCGCTGGTGCCGGCGGGCTGTGAGCTGGGCTCCGTCGATCAGTTCTTTGAGAATGGCGAGGCGCTGAACCAGCAGATGCAGCAGCGCTTTGAGGCCGCCAGCGAAATGGGCCTGGTGCTGCGTCACGTGGCGCGTTTCGACGCCAATGGCAAGGCGCGGGTCGGCGTGGAGGCGGTGCGTCCTGAGCATCCGCTGGCCTCGCTGCTGCCGTGCGACAACGTGTTCGCCATCGAAAGCCGCTGGTATCGCGATAATCCGCTGGTGATCCGCGGGCCGGGCGCCGGCCGCGACGTGACCGCCGGAGCGATCCAGTCAGACCTTAACCGGTTGGCGCAGCTGCTTTAATCCTCTGCGGGCGCGGGTTCACCGCGCCCCTTGCTTTTCCTGCCATACTTATCCCTGATGCCGTCATGAAATTCCCTCGTTGAGCGGGTGAGGATTAATCATCTTATTCCCCTCATTTTCCTGTTGACTCTTTAGCCAACATGCGGCATTTTCTATCTAGACGTCTAAACGTATAGACGCTCATCAAGATGAAATAAAAACAGTGATCGATAAGAGGTGAGCAGGGTATGAGTTTTTTCCACGCAAACCAGCGGGAAGCGCTGAATCAGAGTCTGGCGGAGTTGAACGGCCAGATTAACGTGTCATTCGAATTCTTCCCGCCACGCACCAGCGAGATGGAAGAGACCCTGTGGCAGTCGATCGATCGTCTGAGCATCCTCAAACCCAAATTCGTTTCCGTCACCTACGGCGCCAACTCCGGCGAGCGCGATCGCACCCACAGCATCATCAAGGGGATTAAGGAACGCACCGGCCTGGAGGCGGCGCCGCACCTGACCTGTATCGACGCCAGCCCGGCGCAGCTGCGCGACATCGCGACCGACTACTGGAACAGCGGCATCCGCCATATCGTGGCGCTGCGCGGCGATCTGCCTCCGGGCGGCGGCAAGCCGGAAATGTACGCGACCGATCTGGTGGCGCTGCTGAAAGACGTGGGCGACTTCGACATTTCCGTCGCCGCCTATCCGGAAGTGCACCCGGAGGCGAAGAGCGCCCAGGCCGATTTAATCAACCTGAAGCGCAAGATTGACGCCGGTGCCAGCCGCGCCATCACCCAGTTCTTCTTTGACGTCGAGAGCTACCTTCGCTTCCGCGATCGTTGCGTCGCCGCCGGTATCGACGTGGAAATCGTGCCAGGTATTCTGCCGGTGTCCAACTTCAAGCAGCTGCAGCGCTTCGCCACCATGACCAACGTGCGGGTGCCAAGCTGGATGACCAGCATGTTCGAAGGGCTGGACGATGATGCGGAGACCCGCAAAATGGTCGGCGCCAACATCGCCATGGACATGGTGAAGATCCTCAGCCGGGAAGGGGTGAAAGATTTCCACTTCTATACCCTGAACCGCGCCGAGATGAGCTACGCCATCTGTCACACGCTGGGCGTGCGCCCGGTGGCCGCCGCCTGACGGGTTTGTTCCATTGAAAAAGGGCGTCGCTTTACCGCGGCGCCCTTTTTTGTGGGGGAATACATAAAAAAGCGGCCCCGATCAACGGGGCCGCGATGAGACTCACTAGCCGGTGTTGCGCATCCCGGCGGCGACGCCGGCGATGGTGACCATCAGCGCCTGCTCGACGCGGGCGTCCGGCTGTTCCTGCTGACGCGAACGGTGCAGCAGTTCGGCCTGCAAGACGTTCAGCGGGTCGGTATAAACGTTGCGCAGCGCGATAGATTCGGCGATCCACGGCAGGTCTTCCATCAGGTGCGCATCGTTGGCGATGGTCAGCACCACCTTGATGTCACTTTCCAGCTGATCGCGCAACTGTTGGCCCAGCGGCCACAGCGACTTATCCACCAGGCGCTGATCGTAGTATTCCGCCAGCCACAGGTCGGCCTTGGCGAACACCATTTCCAGCATGGCGATGCGGGTGGAGAAGAATGGCCAGTCGCGGCACATCGCCTCCAGCTCCGCCTGTTTGCCTGCTTTCACCGCTTCCTGTAATCCGGCACCGGCGCCGAGCCAGGCCGGCAGCATCAGGCGGTTCTGCGTCCAGGCGAAGATCCACGGGATGGCGCGCAGGCTTTCCACGCCGCCGTTCGGCTTGCGTTTGGCCGGGCGTGAGCCCAGCGGCAGTTTACCCAGCTCCAGCTCCGGCGTGGCCGCGCGGAAGTAAGGCACGAAGTCCGGGTTTTCACGCACGTAACCGCGATACATCCGACAGGATGTATCGGACAGGTCGTCCATCAACGCCCGCCATTCTTTCTTCGGTTCCGGCGGCGGCAGCAGGTTGGCCTCGAGGATGGCACCGGCATAGAGCGCCAGGCTGCTGATGGTGACTTCCGGCAGGCCGAATTTGAAGCGGATCATCTCGCCCTGTTCGGTAACGCGCAGGCCGCCCTTCAGGCTGCCCGGCGGCTGCGACAGCAGCGCCGCATGCGCCGGTGCGCCGCCGCGGCCGATGGAACCGCCGCGGCCGTGGAACAGCGTCAGCGCCACGCCGGCCTTTTCACAGGTTTTGATCAGTGCGTCCTGCGCGCGGTATTGCGCCCAGGAAGCCGCCATCACGCCGGCGTCTTTCGCCGAGTCGGAGTAGCCGATCATCACCATCTGTTTGCCCTGAATAAAGCCGCGATACCAGTCGATGTTCAGCAACTGGGTCATCACGTCGTCGGCGTTGTTCAGATCGTCGAGGGTTTCGAACAGCGGGGCGACCGGCAGCGCGAACGGGCAGCCGGCCTCTTTCAACAGCAGGTGCACCGCCAGCACGTCGGAAGGCGTGCGCGCCATCGAAATCACGTAGGCGGCGATCGAGCCCTGCGGCGCTTCGGCGATCACCCGGCAGGTTTCCAGCACTTCCTGCGTGTCGGCGCTCGGTTGCCATTTCAGCGGCACCAGCGGGCGTTTGGAGTTCAGCTCACGGATCAGGAACGCCTGTTTATCGGCTTCCGACCAGCTTTCATAGTCGCCCAGCCCCAGGTAGCGGGTCAGCTCGGCGATGGCTTCGGTATGGCGGGTGCTTTCCTGGCGCACGTCGATGCGTACCAGCGGCACGCCGAAGCAGCGCACGCGGCGCAGGGTGTCCAGCAGCTGACCGTTGGCGATGATGCCCATGCCGCAGGCCTGCAGCGACTGGTAGCAGGCATACAGCGGCTCCCACAGCTGCTCGTTGTTCACCAGCAGGTCGTGTGGCTTCAGCACGCGCTCGCCCTTCAGGCGACCTTCCAGATAAGCCTGGGAGCTCATCAGCTGGCTGCGCAGCTGCTTCATGATTTCGCGGTACGGTTCCTGCACCTCGTCACCGCCGGCGCGGGCGCGCAGCTCAGGGGTGCATTCGGTCATCGACAGCTCGGAGACCAGCACCTGGATATCGCGGGTGAACAGGTCGCAGGCTTTCCAGCGGCTGAGCAGCAGCACATGGCGGGTGATTTCGGCGGTCACGTTCGGGTTGCCGTCGCGGTCGCCGCCCATCCAGGAGGTGAAGCGCACCGGCACCGCTTCCACCGGCAGGCTGTAATCGATGGAGTTTTCCAACTGCTCGTTGAACTCGCGCAGGAACGCCGGCACGCCTTCCCACAGGCTGTTTTCCACCACCGCGAAGCCCCACTTGGCTTCGTCGATCGGGGAGGGGCGGTGTTTGCGAATTTCATCGGTGTGCCACGACTGGGCCACCAGCTGGCGCAGGCGGCGCATGATCTTGTTGCGCTCGTAGTCGGCCAGATCGTTGTGATCGAGCTGGCTGAGGCAGGTGTTGACCTCCACCAGCTTGTGGATCAGGGTGCGGCGGGTGATCTCCGTCGGGTGTGCCGTCAGCACCAGTTCGATGGAAAGTTGCGACACCGCGTGCTGCAGCTCTTTGTCGCTGAGTTTTTTGTCTTTGAGACGGCTGAACAGCTGAGCCAATGCTTCCGGATTGCTGGCGGCCTCGCCGTTGGGCGAAATGCTGTGGTACTGCTCGGCGACGTTGGTCAGGTTGAGGAACTGGCTGAAGGCGCGCGCCACCGGCAGCAGCTCGTCGTTGGACAGATTCTGCAGGGTGGAGAGCAGTTCCTGGCGATGCGCTTCGTTGCCGGCGCGTGAGGATTTGGAAAGCTTACGGATGGTCTCAACGCGATCGAGAATATGCTCGCCCAGCGCTTCTTTGATGGTATCGCCGAGCAATTTGCCGAGCATACTGACATTACTGCGCATTGCCGAATATTGTTCGTTCATATAACCCCTGACCCAGTTCTGTATGATTTTTATCTTGTAAATAAATTTCACGCGTCAGGCGCAGACCGCCTGCCTGATCACATCGCGTTCCTGTCCAATCGTCAATTGACACTATTTTTAGCAAAAAAACATCAAAATCGGCGCTTTTTCTGAAATTTAATTACGGCGCGTCGGTTATCAGCACGGCTTATTTCGCCGTTTTCTACTTATTTTGAGTTAGGGGAAAGCATAAAGCATTTCCCCTGTTAAATGTCGGGTTTATTGCCGGCAAAAGTGGTTGACCAGCTGGCCCAGCAGTTTGCGCGTCGGTTCGATAAACGCGGTGTCGATGTATTCGTCCGGTTGGTGGGCCTGATCGATGGAGCCGGGGCCGAGCACCAACGTCGGGCAGATCTGCTGCACGAACGGTGCTTCGGTGCAGTAGTTGACCACCTGCGTGCGGGTGCCCAGCAGCTCCTCGATCACCGCCACCATGCGGTGGTCGGTCGGACATTCGTAACCCGGCACCGAAGCATGCAGCTCTTCGATGGTCAGGCGGCCCGGCCAGCGTTGACTCACCGGCTCCAATGCCTGATGCATCAGCTCGTTGATATTATCGAGCGTCATGCCGGGCAGAGGACGGATATCCAGGTGCAGCTCGCAGCAGGCGCAGATGCGGTTGGCCGCGTCGCCGCCGCTGATATGGCCGAAGTTCATGGTGGGATAAGGCACGGCGAACGCCGGATTGTTGTAGCGCTCCTGCAGGGTTTTGCGCAGCTCCATCAGGCGGCCGATGGATTCATGCATCAGATCGATGGCGTTGACGCCGCGTGCCGGATCGCTGGAATGGCCGGACTGGCCGACGATGCGAATGGCGTTGGCCATGTGGCCCTTGTGCGCGCGCACCGGCTGCAGCGAGGTCGGTTCGCCGATGATGGCGAAATCCGGACGAATGGCGGTGGAGGCGGCGAAATAACGCGCGCCGGCCATCGTCGTTTCTTCATCTGCGGTAGCCAGAATGTACAGCGGCTTGGTCAGTTTGCTCGCGTCGATGTCGCGTACCGCATCCAGAATAAAGGCGAAGAAGCCTTTCATGTCGGCGGTACCCAGGCCGTAGAGCTTGTTGTCGTGCTCGGTCAGGGTGAAGGGATCGCGCGTCCAGCGGCCTTCGTCGTAAGGCACCGTATCGGTATGGCCGGCCAGCAGCAGGCCGCCGCTGCCTTCGCCGATGCTGGCCAGCAGGTTGAATTTGTGGCGCGATTCCGGCACCGGCTGTACGTCGACGCGAAAGCCCAGGTCGGCAAACCATCCGGCCAGCAAGTTGATTAACGCCTCATTGCTCTGATCGAGGCCGGCATCGGTGGCGCTGATCGACGGAGTGGCGATCAACGCCCGGTACAGCTCAATAAATGGAGGTAATTTCATCTTCACTGTTGACAGCCTTTGGTTAGGATAGTATCAATATTCATGCATTTATTTTGAATAAAAATACAGTAAGCCGAAGCGTAAGGGAACCCGATACCCGGATGTTTATAAAAGCATCAACGCCTGGCTCCGTGGGTGAACGGCGCAACAACGCTGGCTAGCCCTGTTACCTGGGTCGAAAGCGACCGCACGTCAGTCTAGAAGGTGAAAGGCCACATGTTGAATACGCTGATCGTTGGTGCCAGCGGTTACGCCGGAGCGGAGCTCACGGCTTACCTGAATCGCCACCCACACATGAACATAACCGCTTTAGCGGTTTCAGCGCAAAGTGCAGATGCAGGAAAATTACTTTCCGATCTCCATCCCCAGTTGAAAGGCATCGTCGATCTGCCGCTGCAGCCGTTGACCGACGTTACCAAGGCGGCGCAGGACATCGACGTGGTGTTCCTCGCCACCGCCCATGAAGTCAGCCACGATATTGCCCCGGTCTTCCTGGCGGCGGGCTGCGTGGTGTTCGATCTGTCGGGCGCCTTCCGCGTGCAGGACGCCGGTTTTTATACTCAGTACTACGGTTTCGAGCATCAGCATGGCGCCCTGCTGGAACAGGCGGTGTACGGCCTGGCGGAATGGCAGAGCGACAAGATTAAACAGGCGCAGCTGATTGCCGTGCCAGGGTGTTACCCGACGGCGGCGCAACTGGCGCTGAAGCCGTTGATCGAAAAGCAACTGCTGAACCTCGACCAGTGGCCGGTGATCAACGCCACCAGCGGCGTCAGCGGCGCCGGGCGCAAGGCCAGCATGACCACCAGCTTCTGCGAAGTGAGCCTGCAACCGTACGGTATTTTCACTCATCGGCACCAGCCGGAGATCGCCGCGCACCTGGGCGTGCCGGTTATCTTTACGCCGCACCTGGGCAACTTCCCGCGCGGCATCCTTGAAACCATCACCTGCCGCCTGAAGGCAGGCGTGACCGCGCAGGACGTCGCGGCCGCCTATCATGCCGCCTATGACGACAAGCCGCTGGTGCGGTTGTACGACCAGGGCGTGCCAGCGCTGAAAGCGGTGGTGGGGCTGCCGTTCTGTGACATCGGTTTTGCGGTGCAGGGCGAGCATCTGATCGCCGTAGCGGTGGAAGACAACCTGCTGAAAGGCGCGGCGGCGCAGGCGGTGCAATGCCTGAATATCCGTTTCGGCTTCCCGGAAACCCAGTCACTCCTTTAAACCAGCGTGAGTAAACAGCAATGAACCCGTTAATTATCAAGTTAGGTGGCGTGTTATTAGACAGTGAAGAAGCGCTGGAGCGTCTGTTTACCGCGCTGGACAGCTACCGGCAGCAGCATCAGCGGCCGCTGGTGATCGTGCACGGCGGCGGCTGTGTGGTGGACGAACTGATGAAGCAGCTCTCTTTACCGGTGGTGAAAAAGAACGGCCTGCGGGTCACGCCGGCCGATCAGATAGACATCATCACCGGCGCGCTGGCCGGCACCGCCAACAAAACCCTGCTGGCGTGGGCGATTAAACACCAAATCAACGCCGTCGGCCTGAGCCTGGCGGACGGCGGCAGCGCGGTCGTGACCCCGCTCGATCCGGCATTGGGCCACGTCGGCAACGCGCAGCCCGGTTCGCCGGCGCTGCTTAATACCCTGCTGGGCGCCGGCTACCTGCCGGTTGTCAGCTCCATCGGCATCACTGCCGAAGGGCAGTTAATGAACGTGAACGCCGATCAGGCGGCGACGGCCTTGGCGGCGACGCTGGGGGCGGATCTGATCCTGCTGTCGGACGTCAGCGGCATCCTCGACGGCAAGGGGCAACGTATTGCGGAAATGACGGCGCAAAAAGCGGAACAACTGATCGCGCAAGGCATCATCACCGATGGTATGGTGGTGAAGGTGAATGCGGCGCTCGACGCGGCGCGCACCCTCGGCCGCCCGGTGGATATCGCCAGCTGGCGCCATGCCGATCAGCTTCCTGCTTTGTTTAACGGCGTGTCGATTGGCACCCGGATCCTCGCTTAATTTTAGAATTAGAAAGGAATAGATCATGCAAAACCAAGGCATCAAAAAAATCGTTCTGGCGTACTCCGGCGGCCTGGATACCTCGGCCATCATTCCATGGCTGAAAGAGAACTATGGCGGCTGTGAAGTGGTGGCGTTCGTGGCGGACATCGGTCAGGAGCGCAGCGATCTGGAAGGCGTGGAGCAAAAAGCCCTGCAGTCCGGTGCCTCTGAATGTCACGTGGTCGATCTGCGTGAAGAATTTATCCGCGATTACGTTTATCCGGTGCTGCAGACCGGCGCCCTGTATGAAGGCAGCTACCTGCTGGGCACCTCGATGGCGCGGCCGATCATCGCCAAGGCGCAGGTCGAGCTGGCGTTGAAAGTGGGCGCCGACGCGCTGTGCCACGGTGCGACTGGCAAGGGCAACGATCAGGTGCGTTTCGAAACCACCTACACCGCGCTGGCACCGCAGCTGAAAGTGGTGGCGCCGTGGCGTGAGTGGAACCTGCGTTCCCGTGAGGCGCTGCTGGATTACCTGAAAGAGCGCAATATTCCGACGACCGCGTCGCTGGAGAAGATCTACAGCCGCGATGAAAATGCCTGGCACATCTCCACCGAAGGCGGCGTGCTGGAAAGCCCGTGGAACGCGCCGAACAAAGATTGCTGGGTGTGGACCGTCGATCCGCAGGAAGCGCCGGATCAGCCTGAGCAGGTGACCGTTACCGTTGAGAAAGGCCGCGTCGTGGCGGTTAACGGTAAAGCGCTGTCGCCGTACCAGTGCCTGGAAACCCTGAACGCGCTGGGCGCCAAGCATGGCGTCGGCCGTATCGACATCGTGGAAAACCGTCTGGTGGGCATCAAATCCCGCGGCTGCTATGAAACCCCGGGGGGCACCATCATGGTGGCGGCGCTGCGCGCCGTCGAGCAGCTGGTGTTGGATCGTGACAGCTTCAAATGGCGCGAGCAGCTGGGCCTGGAGATGTCCTATGTGGTGTACGACGGCCGCTGGTTTGCGCCGCTGCGCCGCTCGCTGCAGGCTTCTGCCGAAGCGCTGGCTGAAGAGGTGAACGGCGAAGTCGTGCTGCAGCTGTACAAAGGCCAGGTGACGGCGATCCAGAAGAAATCCGCCAACAGCCTGTACTCCGAAGAGTTCGCCACCTTCGGCGAAGACGAGGTTTATGATCACAGCCACGCGGGCGGCTTTATCCGTCTGTTCTCTCTGTCTTCACGCATCCGCGCGTTGAACGAGAAAAAGAATAAATAATCGATTGGCGTGACTCTGCAAGGGCGCAGCATGCTGCGCCCTTTCGCATAAAGAATTCAGGAGAATAGGTATGGCACTTTGGGGCGGACGGTTCACTCAGGCGGCGGATCAGCGGTTCAAGCAACTCAACGATTCACTGCGGTTCGATTATCGCCTGGCGGAGCAGGACATCGTGGGATCGGTGGCCTGGTCGAAGGCGCTGGTGACCGTCAACGTGTTGACCGCGGCGGAGCAACAGCGGCTGGAGCAGGCGCTGAATGCACTATTGACGGAAGTCCAGGCCGATCCTTTGGCGATCGTCCAAAGCGATGCTGAAGATATCCACAGCTGGGTGGAGCAAAAGCTGATCGAGAAGGTCGGTGATTTGGGCAAGAAGCTGCACACCGGCCGCAGCCGCAACGATCAGGTCGCGACCGATTTGAAGCTGTGGTGCAAACAGCAAATCGGCGATCTGCATCAGGCGATCGTCCAGCTGCAGCAGGCGCTGGTGGAGACCGCCGAAGCCAACCAGGATGCGGTGATGCCGGGGTATACCCACCTGCAACGCGCGCAGCCGGTGACTTTTGCGCACTGGTGCCTGGCCTATGTCGAGATGCTGGCGCGCGATGAGAGCCGTTTGCAGGATACCCTGAAACGGCTGGACGTCAGCCCATTGGGCAGCGGCGCGCTGGCCGGCACCGCTTATCCTATCGATCGCGAGCAGCTGGCCGGTTGGCTGGGCTTCGCCTCGGCGACCCGCAACAGCCTGGACAGCGTATCCGATCGCGACCATGTGCTGGAACTGCTGTCCAACGCCGCCATCAGCATGGTGCACCTGTCGCGCTTCGCCGAAGATCTGATCTTCTTCAACAGCGGTGAAGCGGCGTTTGTCGAGCTGTCTGACCGCGTGACCTCCGGCTCTTCGCTGATGCCGCAGAAGAAAAACCCGGACGCGCTGGAGCTGATCCGCGGCAAATGCGGCCGCGTACAAGGCGCGCTGACCGGCATGATGATGACGCTGAAAGGCCTGCCGCTGGCGTACAACAAAGACATGCAGGAAGACAAAGAAGGGCTGTTCGACGCGCTCGACACCTGGATGGACTGCCTGCAGATGGCGGCGCTGGTGCTGGACGGCATCCAGGTGAAACGCCCGCGCTGCCAGGAAGCGGCGGAACAGGGCTATGCCAACGCCACTGAACTGGCGGATTACCTGGTCGCCAAGGGCGTGCCGTTCCGCGAAGCGCACCACATCGTCGGCGAGGCGGTGGTAGAAGCGATTCGCCAGGGTAAACCGCTGGAAGCGCTGCCGCTGGCGGACTTGCAGCAGTTTAGCGCGACGATCGGTGACGACGTTTACCCGATCCTGGCGTTGCAATCCTGCCTGGACAAGCGTGCGGCCAAAGGCGGCGTCGCACCGCAGCAGGTGGCCGCGGCAATCGCCGCAGCGAAACAGCGTTTGGCCTGACGACGACAAGGGCGGCCCGGCGCCGCCCTTGAACCTTTACCCCGCCAGGCGTGCGCACAGATAACGGTTCAGGCTCACGCCTTCCTCCATCGCGCCGATCGCCAGCCTGCGGTGTTGTTCCGGCGTCATGCGCAACACCAGTTTTCCGCTGAAGTTTTTTTCCGCCAGCGCCTGCGGCGGCGTTTCGCCTTGCGCCAGCATATCGGCGATCGTTTCGCTCACGACTTTTTCGATACCCTCCAGTGCGCCGGTACGCGTGGCCGCCAGCCAGGACAACGAGGGGAATTCGGCGCACAGCCCGACATATTCACGATCTTCCGCTGACCAGGTGATGCGATAGGTATAATGTTCATGCTTTTCCATGTTCTTCCTCCATTCTGGCCAGTGCGGCGATGACCTGCTTAAACTGATATGCCTTGGCTGCGCCGTTGTTGCCGCGTTGGATATTGATGCGCGGATCGCCTGACCAGGGCATGCGATAAACATGATGGCTGCTACCGTTTATGCGCGGCGGCCCAAACCATCGCACGCAGATTTTCGCTAACTCGGCGAATTTGATGCTGTTCTGCCGCTGTTGCAAATCAGCGATGTCATCCCTGATCTCGTTCATGCCGCCCCCTATTTTAGTATCATTATTGGTATCATTTCAATGTTGAAGTATAAAAAATGAGCGCAGAAGGGCCGTGAGGCAAGAGGAGGGAGGAAAATGTGGAAAGTGCTGCGCAAAAAACCGGGCCTGAAGGCCCGGTGGGGATGAACGGAGAATGAGAGGTTATTCGCCCGGGCAGCGCTGGCAGCGCTCGATTTCGGCCGTGCCGAGTTTGAGCTTCGCCTGCAGATCGCGCAGCGCGGTGCGCAAACCTTCTTCGATCACCGGATGATAGAACGGCATGTCCAGCATCTGATCGACGGTCATCTGCTGCTGGTGTGCCCAGGCCAGCAGGTGTGCGATGTGCTCGGCGTCTGGGCCGATCATTTCCGCGCCGAGGAAACGGCCTGTGCCTTGCTCGCCGTAGACGTGCAGAATGCCTTTGTTGCGCAGCATCACCCGCGAGCGGCCCTGATTCTCAAACGAGACGTTGCCCACTTCAAAGCAGCCGCAGGCGCTGAACTTCTCGCTCAGCTCGCGGAAGGTTGAGCCGACCATGGCGATCTGCGGATCGGAGAACACCACCGAAATCGCGCTGCGGCGCAGGCCCGGATTGATCTCCGGGAAGCTGCCGGCGTTGGCACCGGCGATGCGCGCCTGATCGCTGGCCTCATGCAGCAGCGGCAGCTGGTTGCTGGCGTCGCCGGCGATGAAAATATGCGGCACGCTGGTTTGCATCGTCAGCCGGTCGGCCAGCGGTACGCCTCGGGCGTCAAGCTGCAGCCCGGTGTTTTCGAGGCCCAGCCGATCGACGTTGGGGCGGCGGCCGGTGGCGGCCAGTACGTAGTCCACCAGGATCTCCTGCGGTTGGCCCTGCAGATCCCGATAGCGGATAAACACCTTGTCGCCTTCGCGCTGCATCATCTCTACCTTCACGTCGGCGTCGAGATAGAACTCTTCCCCCAGCGCTTTGGCGGCGTAGTCGCGCACGGCGCTGTCGGTGAGCGGCCCAACCGCGCCGCCGATGCCGAAGACCTTGGTGTCGACGCCGAGGCGGTGCAGCGCTTGCCCCAGCTCGAGCCCGATGACGCCGGGGCCGAATACCGCTACGGACTGCGGCAAATCATCCCAGTTGAACAGGTCGTCGTTGACGATCAGACGGTCGCCCAACTCGTTCCATGGCGCCGGCCAGCTGGGGCGCGAACCGGTGGCGATCACGATGCGCTGTGCCACGATGCGCGTATGCTCATCGACCTGCAGCGTGTTGTCGTCGATAAACCGGGCATAGCCCTGAATTTTGTCGCCGGCCGGGATCTCGTCCACGCCTTCCAGCACGAAGCCGACGAAGCGATCGCGTTCGCGCTTGACGCGCGCCATCACTTCGCGCCCGTCGATGCGGGTATTACCGGTTGGGTGCACGCCAAAGCCCGGCGCGCGTTCGATTTGATGCACCGCTTCGGCAGCGGCGATCAGCAACTTGGATGGCATGCAGCCAACGCGCGCACAGGTGGTGCCGTAAGGCCCGCCTTCGATCATCACCACGCTGGGGGTAGAAAGTTTGGCCGCGCGATAGGCGCCGAGCCCTGCAGTGCCGCCGCCGATGACCGCGACATCAACGTTCAACAGTTTCATATCCGCTCCTGAAAGGTAAAAAAAGGGCGGGCCGTAGCCCGCCAAAGTTCACGTTGGCTTTGTTATTACTTATTAAGCTGACAGGAAAGTTTCCAGATCGTCGCTGCCACCGATATGACGGCCGCCGATGAATACTTGCGGCACCGTGGCGCGGCCGCTGACGGCGCGCAGGCTGACGGTGGTGGCGTCTTTGCCCAGCACGATCTCTTCATACTGAATGCCGCGCTCTTGCAGCATCTGCTTGGCTTTGGCGCAGAATGGGCAGCCCGGCTTGGTGAACAAGGAGACCGATTCCTGCACTTTGAATTCCGGCGCCAGGTATTTCAGCATGGTGTCGGCGTCTGACACCTCAAACGGGTCGCCCGGCTTGTTTGGTTCGACGAACATTTTCTCGACCACGCCGTCGCGCACCAGCATCGAGTAGCGCCATGAACGCGGGCCAAAGCCCAAATCCGCTTTCTCGACCAGCATGTTCATGCCTTTGGTGAATTCACCGTTGCCGTCCGGCACGAAGGTGATGTTTTCCGCATGCTGATCGGCTTTCCAGGCGTTCATCACGAAGGTGTCGTTCACCGAGACGCACAGAATGCTGTCGACGCCGTGCTGTTTGAATACGCTGGACAGCTCGTTGTAGCGCGGCAGATGGCTCGAAGAGCAGGTCGGCGTGAACGCGCCCGGCAGTGAGAACACGATAACCGTCTTGTTTTTGAACAGGTCATCAGTGGTCACATCAATCCATTGGTCGCCCTGACGGGTGTGGAAAGTAACCTGAGGAACTTTCTTGCCTTCTTGACTGGTAAACATTGATTAACCCCTTAATTAGGAAAAGTAATTTTTAGCATTTAGCGCGATATCGCTTCGTTGGGACACATTATTGTCGCTGGGGCTTGATAGATCTAATCGCTCATTGCTATCTTATCTATCGCCATGAGCTATCATGGAATGGAGGGAAACAATGAATATTCGTGATTTAGAGTATCTGGTCGCCTTGGCCGAGCACCGGCACTTCCGCCGTGCGGCCGATTCATGCCATGTGAGCCAGCCCACGCTCAGCGGACAGATCCGCAAGCTGGAAGACGAGTTGGGCGTCATGCTGCTCGAGCGCACCAGCCGCAAGGTGCTGTTCACCCAGGCGGGTCTGTTGCTGGTGGAGCAGGCGCGTACCGTGCTGCGCGAAGTGAAAGTGTTGAAGGAAATGGCCAGCCAACAGGGCGAAGCCATGTCCGGGCCGCTGCACATCGGCCTGATCCCGACCGTGGGGCCTTATCTGCTGCCGCAGATCATCCCGACGCTGCACAAAACTTTCCCAAAACTGGAAATGTACCTGCACGAAGCGCAAACCCACCAACTGCTGGCGCAACTCGACAGCGGCAAACTGGACTGCGCCATTCTGGCGCTGGTGAAGGAAACCGAGGCGTTTATCGAAGTGCCTCTGTTCGATGAACCGATGAAGCTGGCGGTGTATTCCGATCACCCGTGGGCGCAGCGCGAGCGCGTGGCGATGCCGGATTTGGCCGGAGAGAAACTGCTGATGCTGGAGGATGGCCACTGCCTGCGCGATCAGGCGATGGGCTTCTGTTTCCAGGCAGGCGCGGACGAGGATACCCACTTCCGCGCCACCAGTCTGGAAACGCTGCGCAATATGGTCGCGGCCGGCAGCGGCATTACCCTGTTGCCGTCACTGGCGGTACCGCCACAGCGCGAACGCGACGGCGTCTGCTATTTGGATTGCTACAAGCCGGAACCGAAGCGCACCATCGCGTTGGTGTATCGCCCCGGTTCCCCATTGCGCAGCCGTTATGAGCAACTGGCCGAGGCGATCCGCGAACACATGCAGGGCTATATCGACAACGCGTTAAAACAGGCGGTTTAAGCCGTTAAGCGCCGCCACCCGGTAAGCTTCGGCCATGGTCGGATAGTTGAAGGTCGTATTAACGAAATACTCGATAGTATTGCCTTCACCTTTCTGTTCCATGATCGCCTGACCGATGTGGATGATCTCCGCCGCACGCTCGCCGAAGCAGTGGATCCCAAGGATCTGCAGGGTGTCGCGATGGAACAGGATCTTCAGGCTGCCGACGTTCATCCCGGCGATCTGCGCGCGTGCCAGATGTTTGAACTGGGCGCGGCCCACTTCATACGGCACCTTCATCGCCGTCAGTTCCTGCTCGGTTTTGCCGACGGAGCTGATTTCCGGAATGGTGTAGATGCCGGTCGGGATATCTTCGATTAAGTGACCGCTGGCTTCGCCCGAAGCGATCGCCTGCGCGGCGATGCGGCCCTGATCGTAGGCGGCGGAAGCCAGGCTCGGATAGCCGATCACGTCACCAACCGCATAGATGTGCGACAGCGCGGTCTGGTACATGCTGTTTACCTTCAGCAGCCCGCGGCTGTCCGATTCCAGGCCGACGTTTTCCAACCCCAGCGAATCGGTGTTGCCGGTACGGCCGTTGGCGTACAGCAGGCAGTCCGCTTTCACCTTCTTGCCGGACTTCAGGTGCACGATCACGCCGTCTTCGGTGCCTTCGATCTTCTCGAACTCTTCGTTATGGCGGATCACCACGCCATTGTTCCAGAAGTGGTAAGAAAGCGAGTCCGACATCTCCTGATCGAGGAATGCCAGCAGACGATCGCGGGTGTTGATCAGATCCACCTTGACGTTCAGACCGCGGAAGATAGACGCATACTCACAACCGATCACCCCGGCGCCGTAAATGATCACGTGGCGTGGCTCATGACTCAGCTCGAGAATGGAATCGCTGTCGTAGATGCGCGGGTGATTGAAGTCGACGCTGGCCGGATGGTAAGGACGCGAGCCGCAGGCGATCACGATGTGGTCGGCGCGGATGGTGTCCTGGGTGCCGTCCATATAGCTGACGCTGACAGTGTTGGCATCGATGAAGCGCGCGTCGCCGGCGAACAGTTTGCACTGGTTCCGCTCATAGAACCCTTGGCGCATGCGGGTCTGCTGGCTGATGACGTTATCGGCGTGGCGTAAAATGTCAGGGAAGGTCGCGCTGAGCGTGCGCGAGTTGTTGTAAAGCGGGTTCTGGTTGAATTCGATAATGCGGCTGACGGCGTGGCGGAGGGCTTTGGAAGGGATGGTGCCCCAGTGGGTACATCCGCCGCCTACGTTGTTGTACCGTTCGATAACGGCCACGCGGGCGCCCTGTTTCACCAGCCCCATGGCGGCACCTTCACCACCAGGGCCCGAGCCAATCACAATGGCATCAAATTGATAGTGCTGTTGCATGTAGGAGAGACCTGTTTTTTATACAAGATTACAACGGTATCTTAACATCATAGCGCTGCTCACCCAATCACCATTAGGCTTTTTGAGTCAAAGCACAATCGGCTCAGGGTGGAAGTGTGATAGAGCGCGTTAGTATAAATGCTGTTGCAATAAAATTTGCTATATTGCCGAGTCTAGGGCGTTAGACTGAGAGAATGGAACCTATCCGGATATGCATATGGGCGTCAGAGCACAACAAAAAGAACGGACTCGTCGTTCCCTGATCGAAGCCGCATTCAGCCAGCTGAGCGCCGAACGCAGCTTCGCCAGCCTGAGCCTGCGAGAAGTTTCACGCGAGGCGGGCATCGCGCCCACGTCGTTTTACCGCCATTTCCGCGATGTGGATGAGCTGGGGCTGACCATGGTGGACGAAAGTGGCCTGATGCTGCGTCAGTTGATGCGCCAGGCGCGCCAACGCATCGCCAAGGGCGGCAGCGTGATCCGCACCTCGGTGTCCACCTTTATGGAATTTATCGGCAACAACCCGAACGCCTTCCGCCTGCTGCTGCGCGAGCGCTCCGGCACGTCGGCGGCATTCCGTGCGGCGGTGGCGCGCGAGATCCAGCATTTCATCGCCGAACTGGCGGACTACCTGGAATTGGAAAACCACATGCCGCGCAGCTTTACCGAAGCGCAGGCGGAAGCGATGGTCACTATCGTGTTCAGCGCCGGCGCGGAAGCGTTGGATATTGACGTCGAGCAGCGGCAGCAGCTGGAAGAACGGTTGGTGCTGCAGCTGCGGATGATCTCCAAAGGGGCGTATTACTGGTATCGTCGCGAACAAGAAAAGGCTTCTGTGTCCCACGTATAAAAAAGGTAAAAAATGATGGAAAAACCAGGCCGTGAAAATGGCACCTTACTGCTGGCGTTGATTGCCGGCCTTTCGATCAACGGTTCCTTTGCCGCGCTGTTCAGCTCGGTGGTGCCGTTTTCGATCTTCCCGCTGATCGCGTTGGTGCTGGCGGTGTACTGCCTGCATCAGCGCTACCTGAACCGCGCTATGCCCGACGGTATGCCGAAGCTGGCGGCGGCCTGCTTCCTGCTGGGGCTGCTGATGTACAGCGCCATCGTGCGTGCAGAATACCCGCAGATCGGTTCCAACTTCCTGCCGTCGGTAATCTGCGTGGCGTTGGTGCTGTGGATCGGGGTCAAGCTGAAGGCGCGCAAGGCGCTGGATGCGCCGACTCAAGAGCCGTAATGAAATGGGGCGCCTGATGGCGCCCCTGTCGTATCAGCGGCGCTTTTCCAGCAACACGCCGCATTCCATGTGATGGGTATACGGGAACTGATCGAACAGCGCCAGGCGGCTGACCTGGTGCGTGGCCTGCAGCGTTTCCAGGTTGGCGCACAGCGTTTCCGGGTTGCATGAGATATACAGAATGCGCGGGTAGGCCTGCACCATCTTCACCGTTTCATCGTCCAACCCGCTGCGCGGCGGATCGACGAAAATCGTCTCGCAGTTGTAACTGCTCAGATCGATACCTTTCAACCGGTTGAATTCGCGCACCCCGTTCATCGCCTGGGTAAAATCTTCCGCCGCCATGCGGATGATCTGTACATTGTCGATATGGTTGGCGGCAATGTTGTACTGCGCCGCCGCCACCGACGGCTTGGCGATCTCGGTCGCCAGCACGCGCTCGAAATTGCGCGCCAGCGCCAGCGAGAAGTTGCCGTTGCCGCAATACAGCTCCAGCAAATCGCCTTTGGAACCGGCGGTCACCGCCAGCGCCCATTCCAGCATCTGCACGTTCATGGCCGCGTTGGGCTGCGTGAAGCTGTTTTCCACCTGGCGGTAGATCATGTCGCGGCCGGCGACCGGCAGCACTTCGTCAACATAATCCTGGTCGAGCATGATTTTGGTCTTCGACGCTCGGCCGATCAGCTGCAGGTCGAAACCTTGCGCGCGCAGATCGTCGCGCAGCTGCTCGGCGCGCCGTTGCCAAACGTCATCCAGCTTGCGGTGGTACAGCAGCGAGGCGATGATTTTACCGCTTTGCGTCGACAGATAATCGATCTGGAACAGCTTGTGACGCAGGATCGGTTCCGGTTTCAGCGCGGCGATCAGGGCGCTCATCAGGCGGTTGATTAGTTTGCTGGCAGCCGGGAATTGATCGACGCGAATACGCTGCTTGGTCTGCTGATCGAACATGATGTGGTACATGTCGTCCGCGTCGTGCCAGATGCGGAATTCAGCGCGCATGCGGTAGTGGTCGACTGGCGAGCGGAACACTTCCGGCTCGGGCGCCGCGAACGGTGACATCAACGTCTTCAGGCGGGCGACTTTCTCCGCCAGTTGGTCATCGTAACGTTCAATAGGCAAATTCTCGGGCGTCATGTGTTTCTTCTCGTCAGGCAAATTTGATCAGCGGGGATTGTAGGGAATCAGCCCGTGAAGTCCAGTTTTGTCGTGTTTATTATTTGTAACATTAATAGCAGTCTAGACATCTATTTGCATTGATCGTAGCATTGCCGTCCGGCCTCAAGCAGCGAGTGAAAAGGGAATCCGGTGTGAATCCGGAGCTGACGCGCAGCGGTAAGGGGAAGTCACGGCGATAGCGTTTCAACGCAGACACTGTCCATTGCAGGATGGGAAGTCATCGCCCGTTGCTGGTCGCACCCCGCGGCCCGCAAATCCCAAGCCCGAAGACCTGCCGGTGTTACGTCGCAATGTCCGTGGCCGTCGCGAACTACCGGCCATGATCCTGCGGCATCCGCCAATTAAGTTTGGATGCTTTTCTCATGACAATTACAAAAAATACGCTGCTGGCGGTGGTCTCCTCCGTCACGGCTTTTTCTGGATGGGCGCAAGACAACACGACAGCCACGAATGGCGATAACCTGGTGGTGACCGCCAACCGCTTCCCGCAGCCGGTTTCTTCCGTGCTGGCGCCGACTTCCATCGTCACCCGCAACGATATCGATCGTTGGCAGGCCAAAAGCCTGACCGACGTGATGCGCCGTTTGCCGGGTGTGGACATCGGCCAAAACGGCGGACTGGGGCAAAAGAGCTCACTGTTTATTCGCGGCACCAACTCCAGCCATGTCTTGGTATTGATCGACGGCATTCGCCTTAACCAGGCGGGCGTCAGCGGCTCTTCCGATCTCAGCCAAATCCCGATCTCACTGGTGCAGAAAGTCGAATACATTCGTGGCCCACGCTCGGCGGTGTACGGTTCCGACGCCATCGGCGGTGTGGTCAACATCATCACCACGCGTGAAAAGAACGGCACTACGCTCTCCGCAGGCGTCGGCTCCAACGGCTATCAATCCTATGACGCTTCGACCCAGCAACAGCTGGGCGACAGCACCGTGGCGACGGTGGCAGGGAATTACACTTATACCAAAGGGTATGATGTGGTGGCCTATGGCAGCACCGGCATGCAAAGCCAGCAGGACCGCGATGGCTTTATGAGTAAGTCTCTGTATGGCGCGCTTGAGCACCAGTTCAGCGAATCGGTCAGCGGCTTTGTACGCGGATATGGCTATGACAACCGCACGGCGTACGATGGTTACTATTCCTCTCCGACCAGCCCTCTGTTAGATACTCGCAAACTGTACAACCAAACCTGGGATACCGGATTGCGTTATAAAGAAGGGATTTACGCAACACAATTGATCGGCAGCTACAGTCATAGCAAGGATTACGATTACGATCCTCGTCGCGGTATGTATGACAGCTCGGCCAGTTTGGTGGATTCCGAACAGTACAACCTGCAGTGGGGTAATACGCTGCAGGTTGGAGAGGGTACCGTAAGCTCTGGTGTTGACTGGCAGCAACAGAAAATCAAGCCGGACTCCACCACCGTGAAGGGTGAAAAAAGCCAACGTGATGCAGGCATCTACCTGACTGCGCAGCAACTGGTTGGCCCGGTAACGTTGGAAGGCGCGGTTCGAGGTGACGATCATTCCGAGTTTGGCTGGCACGGCACTTGGCAAACCAGCGCAGCCTGGGAATTCGTCGAGGGATACCGTTTTATCGCTTCGTATGGCACGGCGTTCAAAGCACCGAATATGAGCCAGCTATACGGCAATTTCGGCAACAATACCGATCTGAAACCGGAAGAAAGCAAGCAGTGGGAAGGCGGCTTTGAAGGACTGACCGGCCCGGTGACCTGGCGCGTTTCCGGTTATCGCAACGACATCGACAATTTGATCGATTCCACGGGGGAAACCAACTACGTCTATTACAACGTGGGTAAGGCGACCATCAAAGGGATTGAAGCCACTGCCTCGTTTGATACCGGCCCGCTGACGCACCAGATTGGTTATGACTATGTCGATCCTCGCAACGCCAAGACCAATGAAGTGCTGCTGCGGCGCGCGAAACAACAGGTGAAGTATGAGCTGGATTGGCAGTTGTATGACTTTGACTGGGCGGTGACTTATCAATACCTGGGTCAACGTTATGACAAGGACTACGGTACCTATCCGGAGCAAAGCGTGAAACTTGGCGGCGTGAGCCTGTGGGATCTCGCAGTTTCGTATCCGGTCACATCTCATCTGACAGTTCGTGGTAGAATTGCCAACCTGTTTGATAAAGATTATGAGACGGCCTATGGCTACGCTACTCCAGGAAGAGAATACTACCTCACTGGAAGCTATACCTTCTAACAGCACCGCCACACCTCGCCCGACGGTGCTGGTTTTCGATTCCGGCGTCGGCGGGCTGTCGGTATATCAAGAGATTCGGCAATTGCTGCCGGATCTCCACTATATATACGCTTTCGACAACGTGGCGTTCCCCTACGGCGAGAAGTCCGAAGAGTTTATCGTTGAGCGCGTGGTGGAGATTGTCGGCGCAGTGCAGCAGCGGCATCCTCTGGCGATTGTCGTCATTGCCTGTAACACTGCCAGCACCGTTTCCTTGCCGGCCCTGCGCGAGCGTTTCAGTTTCCCGGTCGTGGGCGTGGTGCCCGCCATCAAACCTGCCGCCCGTCTTACCGTCAACGGCATTGTCGGCCTGTTGGCGACCCGCGGCACCGTACAGCGCAGCTACACCCACGAACTGATTTCCCGTTTCGCTACCGACTGCAAGATTGAACTGCTGGGCTCTTCAGAGCTGGTGGAGCTGGCGGAGGCCAAGCTGCACGGCGAAGCCGTGCCGCTGCCGGTGCTGAAGAAGATCCTGCATCCGTGGCTGAGCATGCGCGAGCCGCCGGATACCGTCGTGCTGGGCTGCACCCATTTCCCTCTATTAGCTGAAGAGCTGATGCAGGTGTTGCCGGAAGGCACCCGGCTGGTGGATTCCGGTGCGGCGATTGCCCGTCGTACCGCCTGGCTCATCTCGACGCAGGAAAATCTGGTCTCGAGCCAGGAAGAGAATCTGGCGTATTGCATGGCGTTAAATGAAGATACTGACGCTTTATTGCCCGTTTTGCAGGGCTACGGCTTTAAATCGTTGAAAAAACTGCCGCTTTAACGGTGTTTTGGTTAAACATTCAACGGTTGAAAAAAATATTGAAAATAGGGGTTGCGGCCTGCCGAGAACTCCCTATAATGCGCCTCCACTGACCGGGAACAACGACTGAAAAGCCGCCGGGTCAGCGAGAGGAAAGCGAAATAAACGCTTGACTCTCAGGGCGAAAAGCGTAATATACGCAGCCCGCGCCGATGAGTTTCTCGGCACTGCTCTTTAACAATTTATCAGACAATCTGTGTGGGCACTCCACAAGACGATATCCAGCATCTTCGGATGCAAAAAATATCAAGTCTTGAAGAGTGACTAACTGAAGTAAAATTCATGCAGTAAATCTTTGAGCATCGCTTCTCGAGTGGAAGCAAATCAAGCTTTTAATTGAAGAGTTTGATCATGGCTCAGATTGAACGCTGGCGGCAGGCTTAACACATGCAAGTCGAGCGGTAGCACAGGGGAGCTTGCTCCCTGGGTGACGAGCGGCGGACGGGTGAGTAATGTCTGGGAAACTGCCTGATGGAGGGGGATAACTACTGGAAACGGTAGCTAATACCGCATAACGTCGCAAGACCAAAGAGGGGGACCTTCGGGCCTCTTGCCATCAGATGTGCCCAGATGGGATTAGCTAGTAGGTGGGGTAATGGCTCACCTAGGCGACGATCCCTAGCTGGTCTGAGAGGATGACCAGCCACACTGGAACTGAGACACGGTCCAGACTCCTACGGGAGGCAGCAGTGGGGAATATTGCACAATGGGCGCAAGCCTGATGCAGCCATGCCGCGTGTGTGAAGAAGGCCTTCGGGTTGTAAAGCACTTTCAGCGAGGAGGAAGGTGGTGAACTTAATACGTTCATCAATTGACGTTACTCGCAGAAGAAGCACCGGCTAACTCCGTGCCAGCAGCCGCGGTAATACGGAGGGTGCAAGCGTTAATCGGAATTACTGGGCGTAAAGCGCACGCAGGCGGTTTGTTAAGTCAGATGTGAAATCCCCGGGCTCAACCTGGGAACTGCATTTGAAACTGGCAAGCTAGAGTCTCGTAGAGGGGGTAGAATTCCAGGTGTAGCGGTGAAATGCGTAGAGATCTGGAGGAATACCGGTGGCGAAGGCGGCCCCCTGGACGAAGACTGACGCTCAGGTGCGAAAGCGTGGGGAGCAAACAGGATTAGATACCCTGGTAGTCCACGCTGTAAACGATGTCGATTTGGAGGTTGTGCCCTTGAGGCGTGGCTTCCGGAGCTAACGCGTTAAATCGACCGCCTGGGGAGTACGGCCGCAAGGTTAAAACTCAAATGAATTGACGGGGGCCCGCACAAGCGGTGGAGCATGTGGTTTAATTCGATGCAACGCGAAGAACCTTACCTACTCTTGACATCCAGAGAACTTTCCAGAGATGGATTGGTGCCTTCGGGAACTCTGAGACAGGTGCTGCATGGCTGTCGTCAGCTCGTGTTGTGAAATGTTGGGTTAAGTCCCGCAACGAGCGCAACCCTTATCCTTTGTTGCCAGCGGTTCGGCCGGGAACTCAAAGGAGACTGCCAGTGATAAACTGGAGGAAGGTGGGGATGACGTCAAGTCATCATGGCCCTTACGAGTAGGGCTACACACGTGCTACAATGGCATATACAAAGAGAAGCGACCTCGCGAGAGCAAGCGGACCTCATAAAGTATGTCGTAGTCCGGATTGGAGTCTGCAACTCGACTCCATGAAGTCGGAATCGCTAGTAATCGTAGATCAGAATGCTACGGTGAATACGTTCCCGGGCCTTGTACACACCGCCCGTCACACCATGGGAGTGGGTTGCAAAAGAAGTAGGTAGCTTAACCTTCGGGAGGGCGCTTACCACTTTGTGATTCATGACTGGGGTGAAGTCGTAACAAGGTAACCGTAGGGGAACCTGCGGTTGGATCACCTCCTTACCTAAAGATATTAGTTCGAGTGGCGTGCTCACACAGATTGTCTGATAGAAAGTAACGAGCAGAAATACCTTTATAGGCTTGTAGCTCAGGTGGTTAGAGCGCACCCCTGATAAGGGTGAGGTCGGTGGTTCAAGTCCACTCAGGCCTACCACTTCTCGGAAGTGGAAAAGGTACTGCGCGTGACTGTATGGGGCTATAGCTCAGCTGGGAGAGCGCCTGCCTTGCACGCAGGAGGTCAGCGGTTCGATCCCGCTTAGCTCCACCATATAGTCCGGTATTTCAATACTTCAGAGTATATTGGCGACAGTATGCTGCGAAGTATTTTGCTCTTTAACAATCTGGAACAAGCTGAAAATTGAAACATGACGGCTGAAATTTATCCCTCCGTAGATGTACTGGGATGAAGAGTAACCTGTCATAGAGTCTCTCAAATGTTTGCAGCGCGAACGATGGAAACATCTTCGGGTTGTGAGGTTAAGTGACTAAGCGTACACGGTGGATGCCTAGGCAGTCAGAGGCGATGAAGGGCGTGCTAATCTGCGAAAAGCGTCGGTAAGGTGATATGAACCGTTATAACCGGCGATACCCGAATGGGGAAACCCAGTGTGTTTCGACACACTATCATGTCATGAATACATAGTGGCATGAGGCGAACCGGGGGAACTGAAACATCTAAGTACCCGAGGAAAGAAATCAACCGAGATTCCCCAGTAGCGGCGAGCGAACGGGGAGGAGCCCAGAACCTGAATCGGCTTGTGTGTTAGTGGAAGCGTCTGGAAAGTCGCGCAGTAAAGGGTGATAGCCCCGTACACTAAAATGCACAGGTCGTGAGTTCGATGAGTAGGGCGGGACACGTGACATCCTGTCTGAATATGGGGGACCATCCTCCAAGGCTAAATACTCCTGACTGACCGATAGTGAACCAGTACCGTGAGGGAAAGGCGAAAAGAACCCCGGCGAGGGAGTGAAATAGAACCTGAAACCGTGTACGTACAAGCAGTGGGAGCACCTTCGTGGTGTGACTGCGTACCTTTTGTATAATGGGTCAGCGACTTATATTTGTAGCAAGGTTAACCGTATAGGGGAGCCGTAGGGAAACCGAGTCTTAACTGGGCGATTAGTTGCAAGGTATAGACCCGAAACCCGGTGATCTAGCCATGGGCAGGTTGAAGGTTGGGTAACACTAACTGGAGGACCGAACCGACTAATGTTGAAAAATTAGCGGATGACTTGTGGCTGGGGGTGAAAGGCCAATCAAACCGGGAGATAGCTGGTTCTCCCCGAAAGCTATTTAGGTAGCGCCTCGTGAACTCATCTTCGGGGTAGAGCACTGTTTCGGCTAGGGGGCCATCCCGGCTTACCAACCGATGCAAACTCCGAATACCGAAGAATGTTATCACGGGAGACACACGGCGGGTGCTAACGTCCGTCGTGAAGAGGGAAACAACCCAGACCGCCAGCTAAGGTCCCAAAGTCATGGTTAAGTGGGAAACGATGTGGGAAGGCATAGACAGCCAGGATGTTGGCTTAGAAGCAGCCATCATTTAAAGAAAGCGTAATAGCTCACTGGTCGAGTCGGCCTGCGCGGAAGATGTAACGGGGCTAAACCATGCACCGAAGCTGCGGCAGCGACGCTTAGGCGTTGTTGGGTAGGGGAGCGTTCTGTAAGCCGTTGAAGGTGGCCTGTGAGGGTTGCTGGAGGTATCAGAAGTGCGAATGCTGACATAAGTAACGATAAAGCGGGTGAAAAGCCCGCTCGCCGGAAGACCAAGGGTTCCTGTCCAACGTTAATCGGGGCAGGGTGAGTCGACCCCTAAGGCGAGGCTGAAAAGCGTAGTCGATGGGAAACAGGTTAATATTCCTGTACTTGGTGTTACTGCGAAGGGGGACGGAGAAGGCTAGGCTGGCCGGGCGACGGTTGTCCCGGTTTAAGCGTGTAGGGGGTGTGACCTGGTAAATCCGGTTGCATACCAACCCTGAGGCGTGATGACGATGCACTACGGTGCAGAAGTAGTTGATGCCCTGCTTCCAGGAAATCCTCTAAGCTCCAGGTAACATTAAATCGTACCCCAAACCGACACAGGTGGTCAGGTAGAGAATACCAAGGCGCTTGAGAGAACTCGGGTGAAGGAACTAGGCAAAATGGTGCCGTAACTTCGGGAGAAGGCACGCTGGCATGTAGGTGAAGTCCCTCGCGGATGGAGCTGAAGCCAGTCGAAGATACCAGCTGGCTGCAACTGTTTAATAAAAACACAGCACTGTGCAAACACGAAAGTGGACGTATACGGTGTGACGCCTGCCCGGTGCTGGAAGGTTAATTGATGGGGTCAGCCGCAAGGCGAAGCTCTTGATCGAAGCCCCAGTAAACGGCGGCCGTAACTATAACGGTCCTAAGGTAGCGAAATTCCTTGTCGGGTAAGTTCCGACCTGCACGAATGGCGTAATGATGGCCAGGCTGTCTCCACCCGAGACTCAGTGAAATTGAACTCGCTGTGAAGATGCAGTGTACCCGCGGCAAGACGGAAAGACCCCGTGAACCTTTACTATAGCTTGACACTGAACATTGAGCCTTGATGTGTAGGATAGGTGGGAGGCTTTGAAGCGTGGACGCCAGTCTGCGTGGAGCCATCCTTGAAATACCACCCTTTAATGTTTGATGTTCTAACTCGGCCCCGTGATCCGGGGTGAGGACAGTGTCTGGTGGGTAGTTTGACTGGGGCGGTCTCCTCCCAAAGAGTAACGGAGGAGCACGAAGGTTAGCTAATCACGGTCGGACATCGTGAGGTTAGTGCAAAGGCATAAGCTAGCTTGACTGCGAGAGTGACGGCTCGAGCAGGTACGAAAGTAGGTCTTAGTGATCCGGTGGTTCTGAATGGAAGGGCCATCGCTCAACGGATAAAAGGTACTCCGGGGATAACAGGCTGATACCGCCCAAGAGTTCATATCGACGGCGGTGTTTGGCACCTCGATGTCGGCTCATCACATCCTGGGGCTGAAGTAGGTCCCAAGGGTATGGCTGTTCGCCATTTAAAGTGGTACGCGAGCTGGGTTTAGAACGTCGTGAGACAGTTCGGTCCCTATCTGCCGTGGGCGTTGGAAGATTGAGAGGGGTTGCTCCTAGTACGAGAGGACCGGAGTGAACGCACCACTGGTGTTCGGGTTGTCATGCCAATGGCATTGCCCGGTAGCTAAGTGCGGAAAAGATAAGCGCTGAAAGCATCTAAGCGCGAAACTTGCCTCAAGATGAGTCTTCCCTGGGCCTTCAAGGCCCCTGAAGGAACGTTTAAGACTAAGACGTTGATAGGCTGGGTGTGTAAGTGCAGCGATGCATTGAGCTAACCAGTACTAATGATCCGTGAGGCTTAACCTTACAACACCGAAGGTGTTTTGGTGAGACCAGGACAATATTCAGCTTGTTTACAGATTGGTTCTGATGGCTTCAGGAGAGTGGAGCGGTTGGAATGAAACAGAATTTGCCTGGCGGCAATAGCGCGGTGGTCCCACCTGACCCCATGCCGAACTCAGAAGTGAAACGCCGTAGCGCCGATGGTAGTGTGGGGTCTCCCCATGCGAGAGTAGGACACTGCCAGGCATCAAATAAACGTTATCAGTGTGACGACTGGTAATGCGCAAATCGCAGAGCGCGATTTTGCCGGCATCGAGAGATGCAACGTAAAAGAATCGGTGGAGCGGTAGTTCAGTTGGTTAGAATACCTGCCTGTCACGCAGGGGGTCGCGGGTTCGAGCCCCGTCCGTTCCGCCACTTATTTAATTATGCCTGCTTTATTAGCAGGCATAATGTTAAGCGAGATTTAGGGGCGTAGCTCAGTTGGTAGAGCACCGGTCTCCAAAACCGGGTGTCGCGAGTTCGAGTCTCTCCGCCCCTGCCATATTAAGAACCCTTTGCGAAAGCAAAGGGTTTTTTTTTGCCTATAATCTCCTTCCTTAGTGCTTTACAACTTTTGGAAAAGGATGCATTGGACGCTATATGCCGATGTTTGCCTAATCCTGGTTGCTTCATCTTCTTCCGATCTTTACCCCCGTGGACCTCCTGATTCCCTTGCTGTTTTTCGTTATCTTCTCTCAGAAGGCGATAGGCGCATTTTAGCGTGATAGACAGCCATGACCACGATGGCGGCGCTTAAGGCCGCCATAACGCTTTAGGCTGCGGTATTTAAAGGTATTTTAAGTAATTGTCGAATCAAAGGCTGTTGATCGCTGTTTTGCAGCCAGACGGCATACAGTGGGCGGATAATCGCTGGGATCTCGGCGGCGGCAACCAACTGCGGGTACTCTTGTTCCCACTGGCTGGGCAGGAAAGCACATCCGCCTGTGGTTTCCAGCAGCTGACGCGTCAGGTGAGCGGAGGTGGTGGTGAGTACCGGCACGTTATCACCTTCCAACATGCGGCTTTCCTGTTGGTGGAAGTCGGCTCCCCATTCCAGCTTGATGTAGGGCATTGGGGCTTGTTTATCACGATGTGCGGATGAGAACAGGCGTAATGAGAAATTGCTCAGCTGCTGGCTGGCCAATTCATCCATCTTCGGCGGTTCAGTGGTGATCAGTAAATCGAGTTGCCTTTCATGCAGTTGTTTTACCAAAGAGTGCCTTAATGCCACCCTGGCTTCGAGCTGTAGCGCCTCGCGTTGTTGATAGAGCGCCTGCAACCAGGGGGTCAGATAGGCCTCCCACAGCGAAGCGGTAGCGCCGATCGATAACTCGGTGTGTTGCAGCGAACGCACGACCTCTTTCTTCGCCAGCTGCCAGGTATTCATCAGGCTTTCGGCATAGGGCAGAAGCCGCTCGCCGGCAGGCGTCAGGCGGATATTATTGCGATGACGGGTAAATAAATTTGCGCCCAGCTGGTTTTCTAACTGACGGATGCGGAAACTGACCGCAGACTGCGTTAAGTACAAAGATTCTGCGGCTCGGCCAAAGTGACGCGTTCTACTGACCTCCAAAAAGGTTTTCAGTAATTCGGTATCCACACCTATCTCCAAAAAAATTTGTCGTTAAGATTTAAATGTTTTGTTTTACACGCTGTCAAGCCTATCTAATACTCCGCGCCATAAACAGCACGGCCATAAGAGAATTAGGAGCGTGTCAGATGGCGGATAGCTTCACCACGACCAATCGTTTTTTTGATAATAAACATTACCCTCGCGGGTTCTCCCGTCACGGCGATTTCACCATTAAAGAGGCGCAATTGCTAGAGCGCTTCGGCTACGCGTTTAACGAGCTGGACTCGGGCAAACGCCAGCCGGCCACTGAAGAAGAACAGCTGTTCGTCGCAGTGTGCCGCGGTGAGCGCGAAGCGGCTACCGAGCAGGAAAAAGTATGGGCTAAATATCTGGCGCGCACACGCCGTCCGAAGAAATTCCATACTCTGTCCGGCGGTAAACCGCAGGCTGACGCAGTAGAAGATTACAGCGACAGCGATGACTAAAGACGATGGGGCCTGCGGGCCCCATTTTCTATTCCAGACTACGATGCAGCTGTAACAACAGACGATCCATACAGCGATAGCCCAGCGCTTCACTGAGGTGGCACCTATCGAGCTCAGCATCCCCTGCCAAGTCCGCCAGCGTGCGTGCTACTTTCAAGATGCGCTGCCAGGCGCGGACCGACAACCCCAGCGCGTTTAATGTCGTCTCCAAAAACTCGGCGTCAGCCGCCTGCAGAACGCAATCCCTCTCCACCTCACGGTTGCTCAGCAGCGCGTTGACTTTCCCGGCGCGTTCGAGCTGTCGGGTGCGCGCCAGCTGAACCCTTTCCCGCACTTGATCACTGCTTTCTCCATGCGTTTTCCGCTGACTGAGCGTACCTGGCGGTAACAGCGGCACTTCGATAGACAGATCGAAGCGATCGAGAAAAGGCCCTGACAGCCGGGCCAGATAGCGCAACACCTGCTGCGGTGAGGCGCGATTGTGTAACCCCTGATAATGCCCTGTCGGGCTGGGGTTCATTGCCGCGATCAACTGCACTCTGGCGGGGAAACAGACCTTGGCGTTGGCGCGTGAAATCACGATCTCGCCGGACTCCAGCGGCTCACGCAGAGCATCCAGCACCTTACGCTCGAATTCCGGTAGCTCATCCAAAAACAGTACGCCGTTATGCGCCATAGAGATCTCGCCCGGACGCGGGAGTGAGCCGCCGCCGACCAACGCCGCCATCGATGCGCTGTGATGCGGTGCGCGAAACGGCCTCTGGCGCCATAGTAGCGCGGTGGGGATATGATGCTGCAAGCTGGCGACCGCCAGGCTTTCCAGCGCCTCATGTTCCGTCAGCGGCGGCAGCAAGCCCGTCAGGCGGCTGGCCAGCATGGTTTTACCGGTGCCCGGCGGCCCAATCAGCAGCAGGTTATGCCCGCCGGCGGCGGCGATCTCCAGGGCCCGCTTGGCCTGCTCCTGACCAATGATGTCGAGCAGGTCGGCATTTTCGCGGGCGGTGTCCGCAGCGGGAGGCATGGCTGCCACCGGCAATTCGCCCTGGCCGAGCAGAAAGGCGCAGACTTCCAACAGGTGCCGGGCGGTATGGGATTGTGACTGTGCGATCAAGCCGACCTCGGCGGTATTGTCCGTCGAGAGGATCAGTTGTCGCCCTGCATCAGCCGCCGCCAGCGCCGCCGGGATCGCGCCCCTGACCGCACGCAGCGAGCCGGACAGTGCGAGCTCGCCAAGAAACTCGTAACGTGCCAACGGTGCGAGAGGCAATTGTTCGGAGGCGGCGAGGATCGCCAGCGCTATGGGCAGATCGTAACGCCCGCCTTCTTTCGGCAGATCGGCCGGCGCCAAATTGACGGTGATGCGCCGGGCGGGAAAGGTGAAGCCGTTGTTGATCAGGGCGCTGCGCACTCGGTCGCGCGCCTCTTTCACCGTGGTTTCCGGCAGACCGACCAGCGTCAGGCCGGGCAAGCCATTGCTGATATGCACCTCCACCGTTACTGAAGGGGCCTGAACGCCGATGATGGCGCGGCTATAGATTACCGCCAATGACATATCGCTCTCCTTGCTGAGGGCAACATGATGCGCGATTCATTCTGGCTCCGCGCGGCGTTATTAGCGATTTTTCCCGGAGGTTCGCAGCTTAATTGCCGATTTTCATCTCAACGAATGAGGTTGTGCGATCTGTCTCGCAGCCTGCGGCAATACCCATTAACAATATCGCCGAAGGCTGCAACACATTAGCGGCCCAGACGCATTGCAACCATAGGCTTAATGGGTGTATTTAACAATTGATTAAAAGAAAAATCACTTCTTTAACAAACCCCGACCGCCGCCGCATTCTGCCCGGCAGCCGCTAAACCTCCTGACTTCGTACTCTACGGTAGGGATAACACTATGTTTGGTTGGACCCCGCTGCAACGCAATGCGGCAATCGCCAGCTTTTCAAGCTGGACGCTCGATGCTTTTGATTTTTTCGTGCTGGTATTCTTACTCAGCGATATCGCGCAATCCTTTCACGTCGGCCTGGAACAGGTGACGTTGGCGATTTTGCTCACGCTGGCGGTGCGACCGATCGGCGCGCTGATCTTCGGGCGTGCGGCGGAAAAATATGGCCGCAAGCCGATCCTGATGCTGAATATCGTCTTCTTCTCGGTGTTTGAGCTGCTCTCCGCCGCGGCGCCCTCGCTGACGGTCTTTTTGCTGTTGCGGGTGCTGTACGGGGTTGCGATGGGCGGTATCTGGGGCGTGGCGTCGTCGTTGGCGATGGAAACCATACCGGACCGCTCGCGCGGCCTGATGTCGGGCATTTTCCAGGCCGGCTATCCGTTCGGTTATCTGCTGGCGGCGGTGGTGTATGGCCTGCTGTTCGAAGCGGTCGGCTGGCGCGGCATGTTCGTTATCGGCGCGGCGCCGATCCTACTGCTGCCGTTTATTTATTATTGTGTGCAGGAGTCGCCGGTGTGGTTGGCGGCGCGTGAACGCAAAGAAAGCACCGCCTTGCTGCCGGTGTTGAAGAGCCACTGGAAGCTATGCTGCTATCTCGTGCTGTTGATGGCGGCGTTCAATTTCTTCTCCCACGGCACGCAAGACCTGTATCCGGTATTTTTGAAAGTTCAGCACGGTTTCGACCCTAAAACCGTCAGTATCATCGCCATAAGCTACAATATCGCGTCAATTATTGGCGGCGTTTTCTTTGGCTCGTTGTCGGAAAAGATCGGCCGTAAAAAAGCGATCATCATCGCCGCGCTGTTGGCGTTGCCGGTGATCCCGCTGTGGGCGTTTTCCAGCGGTTCGCTGATGCTCGGGATCGGCGCTTTCCTGATGCAGTTCATGGTACAGGGGGCCTGGGGCGTGATACCGACCTACCTGACCGAACTGGTGCCGGCCAATACCCGCGCGGTACTGCCGGGGTTCGTGTACCAGCTGGGTAACCTGATCGCCTCGGTCAACGCCACGCTGCAAGCCACCATCGCCGAGCATCATGGGCATAATTACGGCCTGGCGATGGCCATGGTTGCCGGGACGGTGGCGGTGGCGATCGCCCTGTTGGTGTTCTTCGGCAAGGATACGCGCGGCAAGGCGATCACCGACGCGGTGAAAAATCCGGGCATGCGCGCCAACGTGTGAAATGCGGGCGATTCGCGTGAGGTATGACCAGATTGCGCCGAATAATAACGCAAAAAAAGTGTTGTCATGTCGCGCGCGGCTGTGGTACCTCTGTAAGCATTAGTTCTGAATGAGCACAGTGAACAAACCCATTATGAAAGCCTTTGCCCAAGTGATTAGCCTAGTCGTGATTAGCGTGGTGGTGATTATTATCCCACCGTGCGGGGCTGCACTTGGACGAAGAAAGGCTTAGCAAACAAGCCGGAATCGCAAGAGAACCCCCGCACCGTCAGGTCCGGGGGTTTTTTATTGGCAAGAGAAAAGTGGAGCAAGGGGCAGAGCATGAGAAATAGAATAAAATCCTGCAGTTGTCGAAGTAAGGCGGGGAAATAACTATGAATGGCGCTCAGTGGGTAGTTCAAGCGTTGCGTGCGCAGGGGGTGGATACCGTATTCGGCTATCCGGGCGGGGCAATCATGCCGGTGTACGATGCGCTGTACGACGGCGGCGTGGAACACCTGCTGTGCCGCCATGAACAGGGTGCCGCGATGGCCGCCATCGGCTACGCTCGCGCCACCGGCAAAGTCGGTGTCTGTATCGCCACTTCTGGTCCCGGCGCCACCAACCTGATCACCGGCCTGGCTGATGCGTTGCTCGATTCTGTTCCCGTTGTCGCCATCACCGGTCAGGTGGGGTCCGCATTGATCGGCACCGATGCCTTTCAGGAGATCGATGTTCTCGGCCTGTCTCTGGCCTGCACCAAGCACAGTTTCCTGGTGGAATCGCTGGATGCCTTGCCGGGCATCATGGCGGAAGCTTTCGCCATCGCCGCTGGCGGCCGTCCCGGCCCGGTGCTGATCGATATCCCGAAAGACATCCAGCTGGCGCAGGGCGACTTGCACCCACATCTGATGCCGGTCGACGAAACGCCGGCGTTCCCAGCGGCGGCGTTGGCCGAAGCGGCTGAGCTGCTGGCGCAGGCGCATAAACCGATGCTGTACGTCGGCGGCGGCGTGGGCATGGCGCAGGCTGTGCCGGCGCTGCGCGAATTTGTCGCCGTGACCCGCATGCCGAACGTCGCCACCCTGAAGGGGCTGGGCGCACCGGATGCGCAAGATCCGTTGTACCTCGGCATGTTGGGCATGCATGGTGCCAAGGCCGCTAACCTGGCGGTACAGGAGTGTGATCTGCTGATCGCCGTCGGCGCGCGCTTCGATGACCGCGTGACCGGCAAACTGAACGCCTTCGCACCGCACGCCAAAGTGGTCCACATGGATATCGATCCGGCGGAGATGAGCAAGCTGCGCCAGGCACATGTCGCCCTGCAGGGGGATTTAAAAACGTTGTTGCCGGCGTTGCAGCGCCCGCTGAACATCGCCGCTTGGCGTCAGCGGGTAACGGCGCTGAAAGCCGATCACGCCTGCCGCTACGATCACCCCGGCCAGCCGATCTACGCGCCGCTGTTCTTGCGCCAGCTGTCCGAACGTAAGCCGGCCAACAGCGTGGTGACCACCGACGTGGGTCAGCACCAAATGTGGAGCGCGCAGCACATGACGTTCGAACGCCCGGAGAATTTCATCACCTCCAGCGGCCTCGGCACCATGGGGTTCGGCGTGCCGGCGGCGGTTGGGGCCCAGATCGCGCGTCCGCAAGATACGGTGATCTGCGTCTCGGGCGATGGCTCCTTCATGATGAACGTTCAGGAGCTGGGCACCATCAAGCGCAAACAGCTGCCGCTCAAGATCGTGCTGCTGGACAACCAGCGTCTCGGGATGGTGCGCCAGTGGCAGCAGCTGTTCTTCGACGGCCGCTACAGCGAAACCAACCTGTCCGATAACCCCGACTTCCTGATGCTGGCCGCCGCCTTCGGCATCCCCGGCCAGCGCATCAGCCGCAAGGATCAGGTGGAGGGCGCGCTCGAGGCGCTGTTCAACACCGAAGGCCCTTATCTGCTGCAGGTCTCTATCGACGAACTTGAAAACGTCTGGCCGCTGGTGCCGCCCGGCGCCGGCAACGAAACCATGTTGGAGGAAATATCATGATGCAGCATCAACTCTCAATCCAGGCGCGTTTTCGCCCCGAAATGTTAGAGCGCGTATTGCGGGTCGTGCGTCATCGCGGCTTTCAGGTTTGTGCTATGAATATGGTTTCTCCGGCCAACGCCGACAGCATCAATATCGAATTGACCGTTGCCAGTCCGCGTCCGGTCGCCCTGTTGTCATCTCAATTAAGCAAACTGATGGACGTCTCCTGCGTCGAGATCCAGCAGCCAACATCACAACAAATACGCGCCTGAGGCGCCGAGAAGGATAAATAACAATGACAAAGAAAGCCGATTACATTTGGTTCAATGGTGAGATGGTTCCTTGGGCCGAGGCCAAAGTGCACGTGATGTCGCATGCGCTGCATTATGGTACGTCGGTGTTTGAAGGGGTACGCTGCTATGACTCGCACTTGGGGCCGGTGGTGTTCCGTCATCGCGAACACATGCAGCGCCTGCACGACTCGGCGAAAATCTACCGCATGCCGGTTTCGCAAAGCGTCGACGAGCTGATGGAAGCCTGCCGTGCCACGCTGCGCAAGAACAATCTGGTCAGTGCCTACATTCGCCCGCTGGTGTTCGTCGGCGATGTCGGTATGGGCGTCAACCCGCCGGCCGGTTACAAAACGGACGTGATTATCGCGGCGTTTCCTTGGGGCGCTTATCTGGGTGAAGAAGCGTTGGATCAAGGCATCGATGCGATGGTCTCCTCCTGGCACCGCGTCGCACCAAACACGATCCCCACTGCGGCCAAGGCCGGCGGCAATTATCTTTCCTCCCTGTTGGTGGGCAGCGAAGCGCGCCGCCACGGCTATCAGGAAGGTATCGCGCTCGACGTGCACGGCTACATTTCCGAAGGGGCGGGCGAGAACCTGTTTGAAGTGAAAGACGGCGTGCTCTATACCCCGCCGTTCACCTCTTCGGCGCTGCCGGGCATCACCCGCGACGCGATCATCAAGCTGGCGAAAGACATGGGCTTCGAAGTGCGTGAGCAGGTGCTGTCGCGCGAATCGCTGTACCTGGCCGACGAAGTGTTCATGTCCGGCACCGCGGCGGAGATCACGCCGGTGCGCAGCGTGGACGGCATTCAGGTCGGCATCGGTAAATGCGGCCCGGTGACCAAACAGATCCAACAGGCGTTCTTCGGCCTGTTCAGCGGCAAGACAGAAGACAAATACGGCTGGCTGGATCCGGTAAATCCTTAACGAAAAGGTTCGCCGCGCCGCGTGGCGGATGACAAGACAGACAAGATAAGAATATCCAGGCGGTTCGTTCGCCGCCTGTCATAAATACATTTGGAGTGAAAAGAGCATGCCTAAGTACCGTTCCGCCACCACTACCCACGGCCGCAATATGGCGGGTGCCCGCGCATTGTGGCGCGCGACCGGGATGACCGACGCCGATTTCGGCAAGCCGATCATCGCCGTGGTCAACTCCTTTACCCAGTTCGTGCCGGGCCACGTGCATCTGCGCGATCTGGGCAAACTGGTCGCCGAACAGATCGAAGCTTCCGGCGGCGTGGCCAAAGAATTCAACACCATCGCGGTGGATGACGGCATCGCCATGGGCCACGGCGGCATGCTCTATTCCCTGCCGTCGCGCGAGCTGATCGCCGACTCGGTCGAATACATGGTGAATGCCCACTGCGCCGACGCGATGGTGTGCATCTCCAACTGCGACAAGATCACCCCGGGTATGCTGATGGCGGCGTTGCGCCTGAATATCCCGGTGATCTTCGTCTCCGGCGGCCCGATGGAAGCCGGCAAGACCAAACTCTCCAACCAGATCATCAAGCTGGATCTGGTGGATGCGATGATCCAGGGGGCGAACCCGAACGTCAGCGACGCCGACAGCGAGCAGATCGAGCGTTCCGCCTGCCCGACCTGCGGTTCCTGCTCCGGCATGTTCACCGCCAACTCGATGAACTGCCTGACCGAAGCGCTGGGCCTGTCGCAGCCGGGCAATGGCTCGCTGCTGGCCACCCACGCCGATCGCAAAGCGCTGTTCCTCAACGCCGGCAAGCGCATCGTTGAGCTGACCAAACGCTATTACGAGCAGGATGACGAGAGCGCGCTGCCGCGCAATATCGCCAACAAGGCGGCGTTTGAGAACGCCATGACGCTGGACATCGCCATGGGCGGCTCGACCAACACCGTGCTGCACCTGCTGGCTTCGGCGCAGGAAGGCGAGGTGGACTTCACCATGGAGGACATCGATCGCCTGTCGCGCCAGGTGCCGCACCTGTGCAAGGTGGCGCCGAGCACGCAGAAATACCATATGGAAGACGTGCACCGCGCCGGCGGCGTCATCGGCATCCTCGGCGAGCTGGATCGCGCCGGCTTGCTGAACCGCGAGGTGAACAACGTGCTGGGGTTGACCCTGCCGCAGACGCTGGAAGCCTACGACGTGATGCTGACCCGCGACGAAAGCGTCAAGAAAATGTACTCCGCCGGGCCGGCCGGTATCCGCACCACGCAGGCATTTTCTCAGGACTGCCGCTGGGATTCGCTGGACACCGACCGCAAAGAAGGCTGCATCCGCACCCGTGAGCACGCCTACAGTCAGGACGGCGGGTTGGCGGTGCTGTACGGCAACCTGGCGGAAAACGGCTGTATTGTCAAAACCGCCGGCGTAGACAAGGAAATCCTCACCTTCCGTGGCCCGGCCAAAGTGTACGAAAGCCAGGATGATGCGGTAGAAGCGATCCTCGGCGGCAAAGTGGTGGCGGGCGACGTGGTCGTTATCCGTTACGAAGGGCCGAAAGGCGGGCCGGGCATGCAGGAGATGCTCTATCCGACCACCTACCTGAAGTCGATGGGGCTGGGCAAGGCGTGTGCGCTGATCACCGACGGGCGTTTCTCCGGCGGCACCTCCGGGTTGTCCATCGGCCACGCCTCGCCGGAAGCGGCCAACGGCGGCCTGATCGCCCTGGTGCAGGACGGCGACATGATCGCGATCGACATTCCTCATCGCGGCATCCAGCTGGATGTCAGCGAGCAGGAGCTGGCGGCGCGGCATGAGGCAGAGCTGGCGCGCGGCGACGCGGCCTGGACGCCGAAAAACCGTGAACGTCAGGTATCCTTCGCGCTGCGCGCCTACGCCTCGTTGGCCACCAGCGCCGACAAAGGCGCGGTGCGCGACAAGAGCAAACTGGGGGGATAACGACATGGCGGTCTCTCAACCCCTACCCAGCGCCCCCTGCGGCGCGGAATATCTGCGAGCGGTACTACGCTCGCCGGTCTACGAGGTGGCGCAGGTCACCCCGTTGCAAGCCATGAGCAAAATCTCTTCGCGCCTCGGCAACACCATTTTGGTGAAGCGCGAAGATCGCCAGCCGGTGCACAGCTTCAAGTTGCGCGGGGCCTATGCGATGATCGCCGGGTTGGGCGAAGAGCAAAAGGCGCGCGGCGTCGTGACGGCTTCGGCCGGCAACCATGCGCAGGGCGTCGCCTTCTCCGGTAAGCGGCTGGGCATCAAAACGCTGATCGTGATGCCGGTCTCCACCGCGGACATCAAGGTCGATGCGGTGCGCGGCTTCGGCGGAGAGGTGTTGCTGCACGGCGCCAATTTCGACGAGGCCAAAGCGAAGGCGATCGAGCTTTCCCAGCAGCAGGGTATGACCTTCGTGCCGCCGTTCGATCATCCGACGGTGATTGCCGGGCAGGGCACGCTGGCGATGGAGCTGCTGCAGCAAGACGCGCATCTGGATCGGGTTTTCGTGCCGGTCGGCGGCGGCGGCCTGGCCGCCGGGGTGGCGGTGCTGATCAAACAGCTGATGCCGCAGATCAAAGTGATCGGCGTCGAAGCGGAAGACTCCGCCTGCCTGCGCGCGGCGCTGGATGCCGGCCATCCGGTGGATCTGGCGCGCGTCGGGCTGTTCGCCGAAGGCGTGGCGGTGAAGCGTATCGGCGACGAAACCTTCCGCCTGTGCCGTGAATATCTGGACGACGTGATCACCGTAGACAGCGACGCCATCTGCGCGGCGGTCAAAGATCTGTTCGAGGACGTGCGTGCCATTGCCGAACCTTCCGGCGCGCTGGCGCTGGCAGGGCTGAAAAAGTACGTCCAGCAGCACAACATTCAAGGCGAACGTCTGGCGCACGTGCTGTCCGGCGCCAACCTCAACTTCCACGGGTTGCGCTACGTTTCAGAGCGTTGCGAACTGGGCGAACAGCGCGAAGCGCTGCTGGCGGTAACCATTCCGGAACAGCAGGGCAGCTTCCTCAAGTTCTGCCAACTGCTGGGCGGCCGCTCGGTGACCGAATTCAACTATCGCTACGCCGATGCCGACAACGCCTGCATTTTTGTCGGCGTGCGCCTGACGCGCGGCCACGCCGAACGGCGGGAGATCATCGACGAGCTCAACGCCGGTGGCTATCAGGTGGTGGATCTGTCAGACGACGAGATGGCCAAACTGCACGTGCGCTACATGGTGGGCGGGCGTCCGTCGAAGCCGCTGCGCGAACGGCTGTACAGCTTTGAGTTTCCAGAGTCGCCGGGCGCGCTGCTGAAGTTCCTGCAGACGCTGGGTACGCACTGGAACATTTCCCTGTTCCACTATCGCAGTCACGGCACCGACTTCGGCCGGGTATTGGCGGCCTTCGAACTGGCGCAGTCCGAGCCGGAATTCGAGCGGCACCTGCAGGCGCTGGGCTACGATTGCCACGACGAAACCGACAACCCGGCGTTCCGCTTCTTTTTGCAGGGGTGAGCCGGATTGATAAGCAACCGTGACGCGTTAGTCAGTTTATAGGTTGCATGGTTGTGATTTTGTCGTGCATTTTTATACTGCCAAGACTTCTGACGTATAGGGATGCACGACAATGAAAACCGCTTTTTCTACGCCGTTCGGTTCTCCCGAAGACGACTTGACCAACGCCGAATTTGCCCGCCTGTTGGGCAATGCCGGGGTACAAGAGTTCTATCGCGATATTAATCTGCAAGCCTTGCAGGACTCGCTGGACTGCAGCCTCGCTTTTCATGGCGTGGGCATTATTTTTTCCGACGGGCAAAACTCATTTTTAGTCCGCCCGACGCAGCACACCGGTTATTCGAACGCTTCGCAGGTTACCCACGTGGTCATCAGCAAAACGGTGGCTCATACCTCGCGCGTTGCCGCGACCAATACGCTGTCGGAAGCGTTGAGCAAACCCAGCGTCAGCAAAGAGTTGGCCTCGGCCGCGCTGTCGTGCGGAACGCTGCTGGTATCGGTATTTTTACTGGCGTCGGGCAGCGTCGCCGTGCCGTTTACCGGCGGCACCAGCTCCGCGGTGGCTTATCTGGGCTATGCCGGCATGGCCGCCAGCGCGCTGCAGTGCGGCAATGGGCTATACCGCGTCAACAAGCTTTATGACGGAAAAGGCGATGAATTGGCTCAGCTCGACTCTGAGCAGTGGTATATCGCCACCAGTACCGTGCTCGATGTGATCTCGCTGGCCAGTGCGGGGGCCGCCCTGAAGGAAGCGACGATGACCTACCGCGCCATGCGCCGCATTTCGGCGCGCAAGGCGACGGAATGGCTGAAAAGCATGCCCCGCAGCGAAAGGAAGCGGCTGACCGAAAACATCATTCGGGCGGAAAACCCGGGGATTTCCAATAACGTCTTGAAAGAGATGGTGAAGAATGGCTTATACCCGAAGCGCTATCCGACGGAAGCGATCCAAAATGGGCTGCGTCAACAATTGCATTCGGCGCTCAATAACTCATTGACGTTCGTGGGCAGCGGCATCAGCGGCACCCTGTCTGCGCCGGTGAATGTGAAAACCACCGGGCAGTATTTTGTGGGCATTATGCAGAAATTGCCGCAGATGGTGAGGTAATGGCGGACTGGATGATTAAACGCCTGATCGTGCAGGGCCGGGAGATGGAACGCCAAATCGCGGCGCGCGATCGCGCACTTTTCGCCGGCGTGGATGCGCAGCTTGAGCAGCATTTCCTGACGCCGGGGCAGCGGCTGTCGCCGCCGGGCGTCGGCAACGTTATGTTGCTGATGGTATGCCTGACGTTGGGGCTGGCGGGCGTGATGGGCCTGGCCACGGACGTGGCGGCCGCCTGGAGCGGCAAGACCTCCGCCGCCGTTCTCATGGGCAGCGGCGCGATCGTGGCGGTGTGGATGACGCTGATCCTGTTCCAACTGGTGCAGGGTAAAAACAGCGGGGTGGTATTGCTGCAATATTACCTTGGCATGCTCGGTCTGTGTTGCCTCGGCGCCGCGGCGGCGTGGGCGGCGGGCATGATCGGCATCGCCACCGGCGCCCTGCTGCTGGGGGGCGCAGTTGGCGGGGCGCTGTTCAGCAACCGGGCGGCGTTCTACCTGTATGTCGCTTATTTCCGCACGCGTCGGCGCGTGTTTATCAAACGCCGTTGGCAGAGGGAAGATCTGCGCAACACCCGATAAACCGTCAGAACGGAAAAACTTATGACGCAACCTTTCTCCGGCTTTAGTCAGCAGGGCCTGAATTTCCTGCAGCAGGTGCGGATCGAGAACGATAAGGCGTGGTTCGACGGCAACCGCGATATCTACGATCGCGAGCTGCTGGCGCCGTTTCGCGCGCTGGTGGAGCAACTGGCCCCCGGCATGCTGGCGATCGATCCGCAGTTCGAGACTCGCCCGGCGATCGGCAAAACGCTGTCGCGCATTCATCGCGACACGCGCTTTTCTCATGACAAATCGCGCTACCGTAGCCGCATGTGGCTGACGTTCAAACGTCCGAGCAAAGACTGGAAAGACGCGCCGGTCTACTTTTTCGAACTGGGGCCGGACATGTTGCGCTATGGGCTCGGCTACTACAGCGCCAACAAGCCGACCATGGATCTGTTCCGCCATACGTTGAGGCAGCGGCCGCAGCCTTTCCTTGAGGTGGCCGCCTGTTGCCGGCCGCCGTTCGAGCTGGTGGGGGAGAGCTACAAGCGCCCGCTGGTGAAGGAACAGGCGGCGGAGATCGCCACCTGGTACAACCGCAAGTCGTTTGCGGTGATGGTGACCGACAGCGAAGTGGAAAAGCTGTTCAGCGCCGATCTGGTGCCGCTGCTGGCCGGGGCATTTTTGCAGCTTGAGCCGCTCTACCACTGGCTGATGCAGGTAGAGGCGATGAAGCAGGTCGATCCGGCGGATCTGTAAATCTCGCGTCAGCGGGGATGCAGCAGGCGCCAAAAGGCGTCGATCAGCGGATCGCTGAGGCGCTTTTTCTGGACGCAGACCCCCAGCTCGAACGGTTCGACCATCGAGATATTATCCAGCTGCGAGATGCGGTTGCGTACCGGCTCCGGGCTGTTGTCCACCACCACGCTCGGGATCAGCGCGATGCCGCAGCCCAAAGCGACCATCGACACGATGGCTTCGTGGCCGCCGACGGTGGCGTAAATCAGCGGATTGCTGATGCGGTGGCGGCGGAACCACAGCTCGATGCGTTTTCGCGAAGGGCCGTGCTCCGGCAAGATGAAGGGGATCTCGGCCCAGTCGGGCCTGTCGGCGAACGCCTGGCTGCGCACCGCACAGGGCAGCGCCGGCGCGATCAGCACCAGCGGGATTTCGCCGATTTTGGTGAACGCCACGCTGGCGGGCAGCGTTTCCGGCCGGCCGGCGATGCCGAGATCGGCCTCGTTGGACTGCACCTTGTCGACCGCGTCGGCGGCGTCGCCGGTGGTCAGCTTAATCTCGACCAGCGGGTGCTGCGCGCGGAAGCGATCGAGGATTGGCGGCAGGTGGCTGTACGCCGCGGTCACCGAGCAGAACAGCCGCAGTTCACCGCTCAGCGAAGGGCCATGCTGGCCGAGCGAGTGCTTCAGCTGCTGATATTGCAGCAGCGTTTGCTGGGCGAATTCTTTCAGCTGTTCGCCGGCGTCGGTCAACTGCACGGTGCGGTTGTCGCGCAGGAACAGCGGCTGCCCGAGGATCTCTTCCAGCCGCTGTATCTGGCGGGAGAGCGTCGACGGACTGACGTGCATCGCCTTGGCGGTGCGCCCGAAGTGATGGCTTTCGGCCAGGTGCAGGAACAGCTTTAAATCACGTAAATCCATATCGATACGCTCGCAGTGAGAGTGTTGCATAAATTGCAATACCACGTTCTCAATATATCAATTTAAGCAACGCATTTCCTGTTATACATTGAGTTTAACGAATCTCCGCACAGACAGGGCGGGGAATGAAAATAACAATGCAAGACAACATCAAACCGGAGTACCACCATGGCTAACTATTTCAACACATTGAACCTGCGTCAGCAGCTGGCGCAATTGGGTAAATGCCGCTTTATGGCGCGCGACGAATTTGCTGACGAAGCCGGCTACCTGAAAGGTAAAAAAGTGGTGATTGTCGGCTGTGGCGCCCAGGGGCTGAACCAGGGGCTGAACATGCGCGATTCCGGTCTGGATGTCGCCTATGCCCTGCGCAAAGAAGCGATCGACGAGAAGCGCGCTTCCTGGCGCAAGGCGACCGAAAACGGCTTTAAGGTCGGCACCTACGAAGACCTGATCCCGCAGGCGGATCTGGTGGTCAACCTGACGCCGGACAAGCAGCACTCTTCCGTGGTGCGTGCGGTGCAGCCGCTGATGAAAGACGGCGCAGCACTGGGTTACTCCCACGGCTTCAACATCGTTGAAGTGGGTGAGCAGGTGCGTAAAGACATCACCGTGGTGATGGTCGCGCCGAAATGCCCAGGCACCGAAGTGCGTGAAGAGTACAAGCGCGGCTTCGGCGTGCCGACACTGATTGCGGTTCACCCGGAAAACGATCCGAAAGGCGAAGGCATGGCGATTGCCAAGGCCTGGGCGGCGGCCACCGGCGGCCACCGCGCCGGCGTGCTGGAGTCCTCCTTCGTGGCCGAAGTGAAATCCGACCTGATGGGCGAGCAGACCATTCTGTGTGGCATGCTGCAGGCGGGTTCGCTGCTGTGCTTCGACAAGCTGGTTGCTGAGGGCACCGATCCGGCTTACGCCGAGAAACTGATTCAGTTCGGCTGGGAAACCATCACTGAAGCGCTGAAGCAGGGCGGCATCACGCTGATGATGGATCGCCTGTCCAACCCGGCCAAGCTGCGTGCCTATGCGCTGTCCGAACAGCTGAAAACCATCATGGCACCGCTGTTCCAGAAGCACATGGACGACATCATCTCCGGCGCGTTCTCCAGCGGCATGATGGCCGACTGGGCGGAAGACGACGTGAAATTGCTGACCTGGCGCGAAGAGACCGGCAAAACCGCGTTCGAGAATGCGCCGCAGTTTGAAGGCAAAATCAGCGAGCAAGAGTACTTCGATCACGGCGTGCTGATGGTGGCGATGGTGAAAGCGGGCGTTGAGCTGGCGTTCGAAACCATGGTCGATGCCGGCATCATCGAAGAGTCGGCTTACTACGAGTCGCTGCACGAGCTGCCGCTGATTGCCAACACCATTGCGCGCAAGCGTCTGTATGAAATGAACGTGGTTATCTCCGATACCGCAGAGTACGGCAACTACCTGTTCGCCAATGCGGCGGTGCCGCTGCTGAAGGATTTCATGACCACCCTGCAGGCGGGCGATTTGGGCAAAGCCGTGGCGGGTACGGCGGTGGACAACGCGCAGCTGCGCGACGTGAACGAAGCGGTGCGCAGCCACCCTATCGAAACCGTCGGCCGCAAACTGCGTGGCTACATGACCGACATGAAACGCATCGCCGTTGCAGGTTGATTTTCCGCAAGATAAAGCACAAAAAGCCGGCTGCGAAGCCGGTTTTTTTATGCCTCCGGCGGTGCGATCAGCTGCCGTTCAAGGCAGCGCCGGATCGCGTGCTTGGCGTTCACGACCCCCAGCTTACGCACCGCATTGCCGATGTGAAACTTCACCGTGCCGGTTTTGATCCCCAGTATCAGCGCGATCTCATGGTAGGTTTTGCCCTGGCTGGCCCAATAGATAATTTCTCCTTCGCGCGGCGAGAGCCGCTTTGTCCGGCTCGCCTCGTCGCCGGCCAAGGTCAGCGCGTGCTGGTGGGTATCGACCAATACCATCTGCAGGCTGGCCCTCTCGTCTTCCATCAGCTGCCGCAGTTCGGCGTCATCGGCCGCCGTGGCGCTGATCGACAAGATCGCCAGGTTATTGTCGTGATCGTGCAAAACAAAGCTGCAGCCGTGCACGATGTCGTACTCCCTCGCCTGGCTGAAGATCTTCCGGTAATGCCGATCCTCGGTGGTGAGGGGGGTATCGTGCCACATAAAGGGCGCGCAGCGGTTATGGGCGGCGCGGACGACGGGGTCGATGCGCTGATAGTGATTGGCGCTGTAGATGTCCAGCCATTCTTGCGGGTAGCTTGATACCAGCAGATGGCGATCGGGATGGTGTTTGTTGAAGGTCAAATAAGCGTATTTGAATTGGCTGAAGGCATGCAGCCGGCCGTCAAGATGCAGTCTTGCGGCGACGGCGTTGGCGAATGCGACGGCCATCGGTAACCTCCCTGTCGTTCGGCAGCTCAGCCCGACCTGCACCAAAGTCCAGCTAGTCAGTGCGGCGGATTGAAATTTATACTCGGCTAATAAATCCAAAAAGGCGGCAATGCCAAGACCCGAGCTTAGCAGCTCTGGGCAGAAATAAGCCAACGCCAGGGAAATTCTTTCAATCATCCTCTCATCAATGCTTCCGGGATCCATTGCGCGGCGGCGGGGTAGCCTCGCCGCCCGCCTTATTGGCTATGCGGGCATCGCCGCGGCGGGAATGATGGCGCCGCGATGTTGGATCACCGTCGCGGCGAGCAGGTGGCCGCGCTGCGCCGCCTGCTGGGCGCTGCCGCCGTTCAGGCGTACCGCCAGGTAACCGGCGCTGAAAGAGTCGCCCGCTGCAGTGGTATCCACCACCCGTGCCGGCGGCAGCGCGATCGCCGGTATCTCAAGCCACTCTCCCTCCTCGCTGAACACCAGACAGGCATCTGCGCCGCGTTTGATAACGATCTCGCCGACGCCGAGCGCCTGCGTGCGTGCCACCACCTGTGCAACCGGCTGCGCGCCCCACAGCAACTCTTCGTCATCCAGCGTCAGGAAGGCGATGTCGGTGCAGGCCAGCACCTCTCGGTAGGCCTGCTGCGTTTCCTCACGGCTTTGCCACAGGCGCGGGCGGTAGTTGTTGTCGAAGATAACCTGGCCGCCGTTGGCGCGGCAGCGGCGCAACAGCGCCAGCAGCTTCGTGCGGTCGGCAGGCGTGAGGATCGCCAGGCTAATGCCGCTGAGGTACAGGTAGTCGAACTGCGCCAGCCGGGCGCACAGTGCGTCGGCCTGGGGGCCTGCAAGCCAATACCGGGCGGCGGCGTCGTTGCGCCAGTAGTAAAAGGTGCGTTCGCCGGCGGCGTCGGTTTCGATCACGTACAGGCCAGGCAGTTTGTTTTCCAACTGTTGGATCAGCCCGATTTCGATCTTCTCCTGCCGCCAGGCCTGCAGCATCTCGCCGCTGAAACTGTCGGTGCCGAGTGCGGTGACGTAATGCACCTGCAGCGCCTGTTCCGGCATTTGGCGGGCGAGGTAGACGGCGGTGTTGAGGGTATCGCCGCCAAAGCCGCGCGTCAGCTGTGCGCCCTGCTGCGACAGCTCGATCATGCATTCGCCGATCACGGCGAGATTTCGGATAGTCATCGTCAATAAGCCCTGGCTAAAGAAGAAGCAACAGCCGTCAGTCTCCACGCAAGGCGGTGAGGGAGTCAATAAATTAAAACAGTGTTTTAATTTTTTATGATCGCGATCGGTCAATGCCAACGGAGCGAAGGGGAAAGCGTGCGGCAATTCGTGTTTAAAGTTTTATACGGCGCTGCCGATAAGCTGGGTAAAGAAACAGCGGCAGCGCTCTCACTTCCCCGCCACGGCGATAGTACCGATGATAACCAACCTGATCTCGGGTCTGCTGGCGCCCTGTTTTGCCCTCTATGCCTGCGCCAAATCGCGGCGTTACTGGCGGCAATGCCGGCGCTTGTATACCTTCCAGCCGATTTATCGCACCAGCGGCGCGCTGCTGGCGGTGGAACTGCTGACGGCGGTATATCACCCGAATGAGCCGGACAAACGGCAATCCCCGGAGCATTATTTTGCCTCGCTCGGCGTCGCCCAGCGTTTACGGGTGATCCAGGAACAGCTGGCGCTGTTGCAGCGCTGGCAGGCGTTGTTCATTCGCCACGCGGTGATGGTGTCGGTCAATATCGACGGCATCGCGCTGCAAGCGTTGCAGCGTCATAGCGAGTTGCAACGGCAGATCGCCGAGATGCCCTATCTGCGCTTCGAGCTGGTGGAGCACGCCGAAACGGCGTTAAACAGCCCGTTGCAGCAGATCGTCGGTGGCGAACGGCTGTGGCTGGACGATTTTGGCAGCGGGCTGGCCAACTTCTCCGCCGTCGGTGCCTGGCGCTATCAATACATCAAGGTGGCGCGCGAGTTGTTCACCTTGCTCAAACAGTCGGAAGAGGGCGTGCAGCTGCTCGGCACCCTGATCAAGATGATGAACCAGCACAGCGACGGCGTGATCGTCGAGGGCGTTGAAACCGAGCAGGAGTGGCGGCTGGTGCAGCGTTCCGGTGCGTTGGCCGCGCAAGGTTACTATCTTTCCCGCCCGGCGTGCTTCGAAACCCTGCACAGCGTACCGACGCTGTTCGCCGCGCCCGGCGCGCCGGCGTGAACTCCGGCCTATCCTCAGCTAGGCTTAAACGGGGCTGCCCATTCCTTTTCCGTTCATTCGGCAGCCCGGTTTATGTGCTGAGGGAGCCCTATGACAAGAACAGGAAAGGTTTTCAGCTGGCTGGGTGGCATTGTGCTGCTGGCGATTGCCGCGATGGCGATCTTCATCGCTACCTTCGACTGGAATCGACTCAAGCCCACCATCAACGACAAAGTGTCGGCCGAGCTGCGGCGGCCGTTCGCCATTCGCGGCGATCTGGGCGTCGACTGGTCGCGTAACCCGGATGAGGGCGGCTGGCGTGCCTGGGTACCCTGGCCGCATATTCACGCCGAAGACGTGTGGCTGGGTAACCCGAAAAACATGCCCGGCGACAACATGGCAACGCTGCAGCGCGTCGACGCCAGCATCGCACCGCTGGCGCTGCTGAGGAAAGAACTGCTGATCCCGCGCATCTGGCTCAAGCAGCCGAATGCGTCGTTGGAACGCCTGGCCAACGGCGACAACAACTGGACGTTCGATCTGGCTGCTGGTCAGGATCCGCAGCAACCGCCTTCCGACTGGTCGTTCACCGTTCACGACATCGTGTTCGACAAGGGGCAAATCGCCTTTAAAGATGCCACCCTGAAGGCGGATTTTCGCGCCGTCGTCGATCCGCTCGGCAAACCGCTGCCGTTCAGTGAAGTGACCGGCAAACAGAGCGGCGGCAAGGCCGCTACCCCCGACTATGTTTTCGGTTGGCAGGTAAAGGGTAAATATAACGGCGAACCGCTGAGCGGCAGCGGCAAGATTGGTGGCATGCTGTCACTGCAGAGCGCCGATCTACCGTTCCCGCTGCAGGCCGACGTGCGCTCCGGCAGCACTCGGGTGGTGGTGGCGGGCACCTTGTCCGATCCGCTGAATCTCGGCGGCCTGGACGTGCAGCTGAAGTTTTCCGGCGAAAGCCTGAGTCATCTCTATGGGCTGACCGGCGTGCTGTTGCCGAATACGCCGCCATATGCGACCGATGGCCATCTGACCGCCCGTCTGCATCAGTCGGGTGGCGCCGTGTTCGAATATCAGAAATTCGACGGAAAAATCGGGGACAGCGACATTCATGGCGACCTGAAATACGTTGCCGGCAAGCCGCGGCCGACGTTGAGCGGCGCGGTGAACTCCCGGCAACTGAGGTTGGCGGATCTGGCGCCGTTGATCGGCGCGGATTCCAACGCCGCCAAAGCCGGGCGCGGCGAGAAGAGCCGCCAGCCGGCGGATAAGGTGCTGCCGGTCGCACAGTTCGATACGCAAAGCTGGCGCAAGATGGATGCGGACGTGAAGTTTGCCGCCGCGCGCATCGAACGCGGCAGCGATTTACCGCTGAGCGATCTGGCCACGCATTTGAAGCTGAACAATGGCGAGTTGCGTTTGGATCCGCTGCGCTTCGGCATGGCGGGCGGCAGCCTGAACGCCGTTGTGCGCCTCGATGGCAGCAAAAAGCCGATGCGTGGCCAGGTGGATATGCATGCGCGCAAACTCCAGCTCAAACAGCTGTTGCCGAACGTAGAAGCGATGAAGCGCAGCCTGGGGCAAATGAACGGCGACGCCAGGTTGACGGGCAGCGGCAATTCGGTGGCTGAACTGCTGGCGACCAGCAACGGCGATCTGCGTCTGTTGATCAATAACGGGGTGATCAGCCGTAGTCTGATGGAGATCCTTGGCCTGAACGTCGGCAACTATCTGGTGGCGCAGTTGTTCGGCGACGACGTGGTAGGCATCAACTGCGCGGCGGCGGACGTCGGCATCCGCAGCGGCGTTGCCGCGCCGCGGCTGTTCGTGTTCGATACCGAGAACGCGGTGATCAACATCACCGGCAACACCAACCTCGCCACCGAACGGCTGGATTTGTCCATCGATCCGGAAAGCAAGGGGATGCGCGTGCTGACCCTGCGCTCGCCGCTGTACGTGAAAGGCACCTTCAAGCACCCCGACGCCGGCGTCAAAGCCGGGCCGCTGATCGCGCGCGGCGCGGCGGCGGTGGCGTTGGGGGCGGTGCTGACGCCGGCGGCGGCGCTGCTGGCGTTGGTCTCGCCCAGTGAGGGCGGCGAGGAAAATCAGTGCGGGCAGATCCTGCGGGAGATGAAAGGCAAAAAATAATCAGGCGCGCGGCGGCGGCGAGAGTAGCCGGCAGTCGTGATCCTGGATCTCTTCCGCCGAGGCCAGGGTGAACGGCAGCAGGCTGCGCTCGGTCGCCAGCAGCAGGAAATCGCCGTCCGGCAGCGCAGTCATTGCCAGGCCGAAGCTGCCCATGCGCCCGTCGGCGCGCGGCAGGCCGGAAGCCAGCAGGCGGAAGGCGCCCTGTTGCTCCAGCTCGGCAGGGGTCACTCGCCGCCCCAGATAGTCATGCCCCAACAGGCCGCCGGGCAGCGGTTGCCATTGCTCGATAAAAGCGGGGCCGATCTGCGCCAGCCGCTGTTTTACCGCCGGCAACAGGCAGGAGATATGAATATGCAGCTGGTTTTGCGTGCGGCCATATTCTGAGTTGATCGCCAGTGAAATATCACCGTCGTCGATCGGTTTGCCATAGCGTTCCGCCATCACGTGGCGCGCGCGCCAGGCTTGGGCGAAGAAATTCGGCGTGGCGGCGTCCAGCACCGCCGGGCTTTCTATCCCGGTGATTTTGGCGCTGGGCATCAGCAGATATTGCAGCGGCCCGTTGCGATCTTTAAACACCACGAAGCCGGCCGGCACATCCACCTGCGCGCAGGGCGCCGGATTGTCATGTGCCTGTTGATTGGGCAGGCATTGCTGGCTGACGATGCGCCACAGCGCATCGGAATGGTCGGGCTTCAACCCGTAATAGAGCGCGATGGCGATAGCCGCCAGCAGCGCAACGCAGACAAATACCCCACGACGCAGAGACATCGGCCAATCCTGTTACCGAGAGAAACGTCCAGCATAGCCCGGTTTTATGACAGGAAACGAACAACGCGTGCGGCCCCCCACCGTGAGGGGGCCGTAGGGGATCACAACGACTGGTGGCGGGTTTCTTTCATCAGCAGCAGGGCCAACAGCGTCAGCCCGGCCATCGCCGCCAGGTACATGCCGACGTAGAACAGCCCGTAGTGGGCCGCCAGCCAGGTGGCGATGTACGGCGCCACGGAAGCCCCGAGGATAGATGCGACGTTGTAGGAGAACGATGCGCCGGTATAGCGCACTTCGGTAGGGAACAGCTCCGGCAGCAGTGCGCCCATCGGGCCAAAGGTCAGCCCCATGATGCTCAGACCGCACAGCAGGAAGCCCATCACCAGCGCCTGGTTGCCGGAACCCAGCAGGGTCGGGAACAGGAACGCGAAGCCGATCATCAGCAGGGTAATGGCGATCATGGTTTTGCGGCGGCCGAACGCGTCCGCCAGCAGGCCGGCGATCGGCACCATCACGCCGAAACCGATCACCGCTACCATCAGCATCCACAGGAAACTGTTGCGGGAGTAGCCTAGGCCCAGCGGCTGCGGCGTGGTGCCGTAGGTCATCGAATACACCGTCATCAGATAAAACAGCGTGTAGGTCGCCAGCATGATGAAGGTGCCGAGGATGGTCGCCTTCAGATGCTTGCTGAGCAGCGTGCCGAGCGGCACTTTCACCTGTTTGCCGGCCTTGGCCACTTTGGCGAACACCGGCGTTTCATGCAGCGATACCCGAACGTACAGGCCGATCAGCACCAGCGCGGCGGAGAGGATGAACGGCACGCGCCAGCCCCATTCCATAAACTGCTGGTCGCTCAGCAACCAGGAGAGCAGCAGGAAGGTGCCGTTGGCGAAGAAGAAGCCGATCGGCGCGCCCAACTGGGGGAAGGAGCCGTACAGCGCGCGCTTTTTGGCCGGCGCGTTCTCCGTCGCGAGCAAGGCGGCGCCGCCCCATTCGCCACCCAGCCCCAGGCCCTGCCCGAAGCGCGCCAGCGCCAGCAGGATAGGGGCGAAGATGCCGATGGTTTCATAGCTCGGCAGCAGGCCGATCAGCACGGTGGAAATTCCCATGGTCAGCAGCGAGGCGACCAGCGTGACCTTGCGCCCCACGCGATCGCCGAAGTGGCCGAACAGCGCGGAGCCGATAGGGCGCGCGACAAAGGCGACGGCGAAGGTGGCCAGCGACTGCAGCGTTGCGGTGGTCGGGTCGCCCTGTGGAAAGAAGATATGTGGGAACACGATCACCGCGGCGGTGGCGTAGATGTAGAAGTCGAAGAACTCGATGGCGGTACCGACCAGCGAGGCGACGATGACTTTCCCGCGGGAGTTCACCGGTGTGGACGCGTCGTCGGCGTCGAGTGGGGGTGCGATGGTGGCTTGCATAATATTTCTTATTGTTGGAAGGGGTAAAAATCCATCTTAGTGACAGCATCCGGCGTTTTCAACGCGGGAACTTTGGGCAGTGACTTCGCTAACCGGTTAAAAAGACTAATGTTTTATCTGGCCTCTCTTCTGTAGCGTTAAACGTCGAGAAATGGCTCTCGTGCAGAGGGAATGGCTGTAAAAGAGGCAAAGAAAAGTGACGGAGTAGTTTGTTATGCTGCTTTTTCGGATCGCGTGCCGCGTTATTTAGACGTATTGACTGGTTTTTTAATTGATATCCAGAAGAAAGTGCCGGCATGTGCAATAACACCGGCACGATTGCATGGCTTCAGCGCGCCGGAGGCTCGCGTTCCGGCAACGCTTTATCGCCTTTGTAGTCGGCAGTGGCGATCCAGGCGGCGCAAAACAGCGTCAAGCGGGCGAAAAAGTAGAAGAACGCCATCAGCCCGATCACCGAACCGAAAGCCGCGCCGGAAGGCGACTTCGCCACCTGCGGCAGCGTCATCGTCATTACGAATTTGATGACCTCAAAACCGATGGCGGCGAGCAAGGTGCCGCGCAGCAGCGCTTTTTTCTTCGGTTTGTGGCGCGGCAGCATCCAGAAAATCCACAGGAACAGCAGATAGTTGGCGAAAATCGAGATCGACAGCGCGATCAGCGTCAGCGCCGGCCGCAGCCATTCGATGCCGTCCAGCCCCAGCGCATTGACGATCGCCGCCTGCGCCGACCCGGCGACCGAGGTCAGCGACAGCGTAATGATGAGCGCCACCACCAGGCCGGTCAGCGAGATGAAGTCACGGGTGTATTTGAAGTAGATTTTCTCTTGATCTTGCGGATTACGCTCCCAGACATCGCGCGACTGCGCGCGGATCGCCTCGCGCAGGTTGCCCATCCAGCTGATGCCGGAATAGAGCGCCAGCGCCAGACCGGTCAATCCCACGGTGGTGCGCTGTTGAATGGCGGTGTTGACGGTGTTCTTCAGCGTGCTGGCCAGCGTCGGATCGCTGATGCTGCCCACGATGCGGTTGATCAATCGGGCCAGCAGATCCGGGTTGGAGGCCAGCACGAAGCCGGCGGCGGCAAACGACACCATCAGGATCGGGATCAGCGAGAGGAATGAAAAATAGGTGATGGCGGCGCCGAACTGGCTACCCAGCCGGTCGTTAAAGCGTTCAGCGGCGCGCAGCAGGTGCGCCACGCTCGGCCAGGCTTTGATACGTTCAATCAGACGTGAAAAACCACCGATGCGGCGGTCGAGGGTCTCATGGCCGGTCTTGATGGCGATAAGCGGCTTCGGCGGCGTGTCTTGTGCGGGCTGGCGGCGTTCCTGGTCTGGTCCTGTAGGCATTACTTCACGATTTCCTTAACGTTAAACGGCATGTTTCAGCGTTGATTATAGCCAAAGCCTCGCAGCGTTTTGAGCACCGGGGCGGCCAACGGTCATTTTCCGAGCTTAGCGCGTTAGCGCCCGGCATGAAATGCCGGGGAGGGCCCGATAGGTAAAATTCCTATGAAAACCCCGTGGCGCCTCGGTTTTTTTCACTTCCCTACCTCCAATTTTTATCTGTTTCGTCGACGAGAAAGCGTTTACTCATGATGTGGCGTCGCGCTTTGCCGCTCGCCGCTCCGCTGCAGCCGTAGGGGCTGGAACGGTCTCATCCGTCATCAACAGAAAAACTGGAAGGTCTTATGAAATTGCTTAATCACCCCACCTGTCGTCCGTTTACCGAAGCGGGCAATCTGTCGCAGCTTTCCGCCTACTATGAAGAAGGGCGGCACATCATGTGGATGTTGTTGCGCGCCGCGCCGCGCCCCTGCTTCAACCAGGCGCTGATCGAAGACATCATGACGCTGGCGCAGGCGGCGAAGGAGTCTTCGCTGCGGTTCGATTTCTGGGTTACCGGCTCGCTGGTGCCGAACATGTTCAACGTCGGCGGCGATCTGCAGTTCTTCGCCGACGCGATCAAAAACCGCAAGCGTGAGGCGATGATGGCCTACGCGCGCGCCTGTATCGACTGCGTACATGCGGCGGCGCGCGGTTTCGACACCGGCGCGGTCAGCATTGCGATGGTCGAAGGCAGCGCGCTGGGCGGCGGCTTTGAAGCGGCGTTGGCGCACCATTTCGTGTTGGCGCAGAACAACGCGCGCATGGGGTTTCCGGAGATCGCGTTCAATCTGTTTCCCGGCATGGGCGGTTACTCGCTGGTGGCGCGCAAGGCGGGCATGCGCTTGGCTGAGGAGCTGATTTGGGGCGGCGAGTCGCACACCGCAGAGTGGTTCGAGAGCCGCGGGCTGGTGGATCAGCTGTTCCAACCCGGCGACGCCTACATGGCGACGCGCACCTTCATCGATACCATCCGGCCGAAGCTCAACGGCATGCGCGCCATGCTGCGGGCGCGTCAGCGCGTGTTGCAGCTGACGCGTTCCGAGCTGATGGACATTACCGAAGATTGGGTGCACTCGGCCTTTACCATTGAGGAAAAAGACCGCGCCTACATCGAGCGGCTGGTGATGTTGCAGGATCGCCATACCCTGAACCTGCGTCGTGCCGGCTAACGTTAACGCGCCCGCCTCACGCGGAGGGTGAGTGCGGGCGGTAGGACTGCAGCCAATGCTCCAGCTGTTCAGGGAGCATTGGCCGCGCAAACAGAAAGCCCTGCTTTTCGTCCACGCCGACCTCGTCGAGGAAGTGGTTTTCGCTCTCGGTCTCCACCCCTTCTGCGATCACCCGGAACGCCAACGCCTCCGCTGCCGCGACGATCGCGCGCACCAGCGATTGCGATACCGGGTTGAAATTCACCCCGCGTACAAAGCTTTTATCCAGCTTGATGGCGTCCAGCGGAATACGCGCCAGCTGCGCCAGCGACGAATAACCGGTGCCGAAGTCGTCGAGATGCACCTGCGCGCCCAGTTCGCGTAGCCGGGTGATCAGCGCCCGCGCGCGGTTCTCGTCTTCAATCAGGCTGCTTTCGGTCAACTCGAAGTCCAGCAGGCAAGAGGCCATGCGGTGACGGCGCAGCACCCCGAGCAGGTCGTTGACGATGCTGTCATCGGCCAGCTGCCGGGCGGAGAGGTTGACCGCCACCCGCAGATTCAACCCCTGCTCTTGCCACTGCGCCGCCTGGCCGGCGGCGGTCTGCAATACCCATTGGCCCAGCGGGCCGATCAGGCCGGATTCCTCGGCGTAGGAGATGAACTGCAGCGGCGGGATCAGGCCGCGCTCCGGCGAATCCCAGCGCACCAACGCTTCCACGCTGTGCACTTCACCGCTGCGCGTGTCGATTTTAGGCTGGTAATACAGCACCAGCTGATTTTGTTCCAGCCCTTTGCGCAGATTGGTGTCCAGCCACATGTATTCGGCGACGCGTTTGTTCATCTCCGGCGAGAAGACGGTATAGGTGCGTTTGCCGTGCTCCTTGGCGACGTACATGGCGGTATCGGCGCTGCGGATCAGGCTGTCGAGATCGTTGCCGTGTTCCGGGCATAGTGCGATGCCGATCGAGCAACCGGTATACACCTCAATCAGGCCGATGCGGAAAGGGGTTTTCAGCCTATCGATGATCCGTTGCGCCAGCGTTTGCAGGCGCTCGCGATCGGTTTGCGGCGCCAGCACCAAGAATTCGTCGCCGCCGAGGCGGGCGAGCACTTGGTCCGGGCTCAGGCAGCCGAGGATCGCCAACGCAACTTCGACCAGCAGCCGATCGCCGAACATATGGCCGTAGGCGTCGTTGACCTTCTTGAAGTTGTCGAGATCGAGGTAGACCAAGCCGAAACTCTCTTCGCCGCGCGTGGCGATGGCGTGATTGATCTTGTCCTGGATAGCGTTGCGGTTCGGCAGACCGGTGATGAGATCGGTGTTTGCCAGTACCCGAAGCCGCTCCTGCGCGCGGCGCTCTTCGGTGATGTCGGTACCGGAGCAGATTAGAAAGACTTCGTTCTTGCCGCTGCCGCTGTGCACGAACTTGTTGCGGAACAGGAACAGGCGTTCTCCCTTGACCGTTTTTACCCAGCGCTCCACCTCATAGGACGAACCGTTGCGGAAGAAGCCGGCGATGTTGCGCCGCGAGGCGGCGGCCTCTTCCGGGCTCATAAACAGCTGGAAAACGTTTTTGCCGATCACTTCGTGTTCGTGCAACCCGGTGTACTCCTCGCACAGCCGGTTGAAGCGTTGGATACGACCATGTTGATCGACGATCACGATCACCGAGTTGGCTTCGGACACTACCTGTTCGGCGAAGGAAAGGCCGTGTACCAGATCGCGCGCCACGGATTGGGTGTCGCTGAAGGCGGAGGCGGTGCCTGCCCATTCGAGATGGTTGACGCGCCGCCCCACCAGATGCAGATGCAGTGGTTCACCGGCTAGCGTAATGGTCAGTTCAAGGCTGGCGGTGACGCCGGTCAGGCGGCGGATTTTCGCTGCTTCCATGGCGCTGAGTGCTACCGCGACGTGGGCTTTGCCTTTAACGGCGGACAGCTCCAGCGCATTGCTGTCAAACGCCAGCCGCCAGTGGGGGCTTTGGGTGCCGAAGTGGGCGTTAAGAAGCTCAGGGCCTTGGTCTGCGGGCATGATGATTCCTCAAAAGAGCACGGGCGGCCGGTCTGCACGAGGCCCCGGGGCAGCCTGATGGCCCGAAAGTGGTCGCCGTGCGCGTCTGTGCATCATATAACAGGTTTTCACAGGCGGGGCGGTGATGGAAACTATTATATAAGCAATGATTAGTTTTGCGGTGTAAACGTCACCCGGCGATCGGTTGTCTTAAAGTGTAGGAAGAGAACATCGGGTCGTGTGAAGTTTGTACCGCCCTCTCTCGCTATCGAAAAACGGTTGATGCAAAGTTGCCGTGGGGGCGAGTAAATTATAGCGGTGAGGGTGAGGTTGAAAAATAACTCCGCCGAGGGGGATTTTACCGGGAAATTGAAATTTCCATCAAATAAACGCCATCTTCATAGTTTTCTCATAATTGGTGAATAAATCCGAGACGGGTTTTAAAAAGTTTACACACCCTCGCATTACTTGAATTTTATCAGCCTATTATTATCTCCGACGACGAATGAGCCTGTTAACGTACAGCGCTCCTGATGAAGAAAAACTTTTAAGGAAATGATTATGCGTAAATTGACGGCTTTATTTATTGCTTCCACGCTGGCTCTGGGTTCTGCTTCCGCGGCGTTCGCTGCCGACACGGCGGCTGCTTCGGCTGCGGATACGGCACCGATGAAAATGATGCATCACAAGGGTGAAGGTAAAGGCGGCCCGTTCGCCGGCCTGAATCTGACCGAGCAGCAGCGCCAGCAGATGCGCGATATCATGAAAGAGTCGCACCAGAAGCGCGGGCCGGGTATGAAAGAAGAACGCCAGGCGCTGCATAATCTGGTCGCTTCCGACAGCTTTGATGAAGCGAAGGCGAAAGCGCAAATTGACGCTATCGGCAAAGCGCAATCCGAACGCATGCTGGAACGTGCCAAGGCGGAAAATAAAATGTATAACCTGCTGACTCCTGAGCAGAAAAAACAATACAATGAGAATTATCAGAAACGTGAGCAAAAGATGATGGACCATATGAATAAAATGAAGGAGCAGATGTCCTCCGGTCAGTAATATTCGCTCGCGGGGAATAAAAAAGGGCCAGACTATTTGTCTGGCCCTTTTACTTACCTCACTGCACGTCCCGTTAAATAACGGGTTTTCCCTGGTGTTGTGCGCGAGTAAAACAGTCTGTTAACCCTTATTGATATTTTTGAATTGTCGGGTTGTTTCCGTCAAAGCCACTTCGGTGGGCAGGCGCTCCATGGAGCTGGCACCGTAGAATCCGTCGACTAAAGGGCAGTGTTGCATGATGTAGGCCGCATCCTTCGGCGTCGCGATAGGGCCGCCATGACACAGAACGATCACGTCCTCGCGCACGCGTTTCGCGGCCTGAGCCCACTCGTTGATCAGGGGAACGCAACCCGCCAGCGTCAGCGCCGTTTCCGCACCGATATTGCCGCCGGTGGTCAGCCCCATATGCGGTACGATGATGTCGGCGCCGGCCTGCGTCATCGCGACGGCATCATCTGCGCTGAACACATAAGGCGTGGTCAGCAGATCCTTTTCATGCGCCAGGCGAATCATGTCGACTTCCAGCGCATAGCCCATTCCGGTTTCTTCGAGATTGGCGCGGAAGTTGCCGTCGATCAAACCCACCGTCGGGAAATTCTGTACGCCGGAAAAACCGATCGCCTTGATGTCATTAAGGAATTTATCGAACTGACAGAACGGATCGGTACCATTGACCCCGGCTAAAACCGGCGTGTGTTTGACGACCGGCAACACCTCTTTTGCCATATCCATAACGATGTCGTTCGCATTGCCGTAGGCCAGTAAACCCGCCAGAGAACCTCTGCCCGCCATGCGGTAGCGGCCCGAGTTATAAATGACGATCAGATCGATGCCGCCGGCTTCCTCACATTTTGCTGAGAGGCCGGTTCCGGCGCCGCCGCCGATAATCGGCTCGCCACGGGCAATCATTTCTCTGAATTGAGTCAGTAGTTCCTGACGGGAATTTTTAGCCATGTTTAGCTCCAATCAAAAATGAGCGATCTCCCTGAACTGTTGCACGGCGAAGTCGGCAAAACGGGGATCGTTGATGTTATAAGGGGTCTTGATCAGGCGGCGCTTTTCCGTGACGCGCAATGTTGCTTCCAACGCGTCGATAAAGGCGGCCAATGCCTCTGGGTTCCAAAACGGTTGCCCTGGTGCATCCAGTGCGGAAACGCCACCCTCGGGTATCAGGAAACGTACATCGCCTTCGCAAGCATTGAGCTTGTCGCCGATCCAACGGCCCATCAGCGCATTCTCTTCCGGCGTAGTACGCATCAGCGTGACTTGGGCATTGTGTTGATAAAACTGGCGCTGAGCGTATCGGGCGGGAACGCTGTCCGGGTGGGAAAAGTTCACCATATCCAGCGCGCCGCAGGACATCACGCAGGGAACGCCGGTGCGTGCGAGAGCACCAAAACGATCCTCGCTGCACGCCAGTACGCCGCCGAACAGGTAATCGCAAACTTCGGTCGTGGTCAGATCCAGCACGCCGTTCAGCAAATGGCTGTCGATCAGCTTTTCCATCGCTCTGCCGCCGCTGCCGGTAGCATGAAATACCAGACAATCCAGGCTCTCTTCGAGCGCTGCCGTGGCGGCTTGAATACAGGGGGTGGTCACACCGAACATCGTGAGGCCGACGGCCGGTTTGCTGTCGACCGTTGCTTGAGCGGCGAAGCGAACGGCGCCGGCGATCTGATGCGCGGCATTGCCCAGCACGGTGCGGGAGATGCGGTTCAACCCGGCAACGTCAGTGACGGAATACATCATGCAGATATCGCTGGCTCCGACATACCCGGAAACGTCGCCGGAGGCCATGGTGGAAACCATCAACTTAGGCAAACCGATAGGCAGCTGTTGCATGGCGGGTGTGATCAGCGCAGTGCCGCCAGAGCCGCCCAGCCCGAGCAGTGCTGCGACATCGCGGCGCGACAGCATGAATTTTTCGAAGGCCAGTGCCATGGCGGCAATCGCTTTGCCGCGATCGCCACAAAAAACGGCGCTTTCGCCATCGGGATGGTAGCGAGCGACAGTAGCGGCGGAGATATCGGCCCGGTAGCTGTCGGAGGCCAGCGGTTGGGTGGAAAGATCGACGGTCAGCGTGGGTAATCCGGTTTCGGCGATCAGGCGGCGCACATAAGCCAATTCCCGTCCCTTGGTATCCGCTGTGGTTGCAACGTAAATCACTGCCTGATTGTCGTTCATTAGCCTCTTCCTGACGTAGGGTTCAGATGGCCGACACGCTGATTTATAATTTATATTTTAATGCGTTAGTAAAATTGAATTCCCTGGTGTTGACTAAGAGTGCTGAGCGTAGTCGGTGAATTCCTCATCATAATGAGACGGTAGTATCATTTATGCAAGTCTAATTCGCATCGAATGAGATGAAAGTCTCATTTTCGACGTGAAGCAAAGTGAGCTCGACGCACGCCGCATGGCGTAATAGCTGACAAGTTTGTTACAGTGGATTTTATTCGCCAGGTCTATGTTAGACGGGCGTAGAGAAAGAAGAGGTTGCCGTGCCATTAATCGTATCTACCCGCTTGACTCATACCCGGGCCAGAACTCGTAAGCTGTTGCTTGACAGCGCAATGGAATTGTTCGACGGCGGTGCCTTTCCTTCGATAACGGAGTTGGCTCAACATGCGCAAGTCTCGCGTGCGACAGCTTACCGCTACTTCCCTACGCAAAGCGATCTGATCACCGCCGTTGTGGCTGAAAGTCTGGGGCCCATTTTGGAGTGGCAGCCGAAAGACGACAGCGCCGAAGCGCGGATACTGCAGCTTCTCAGCTTTGCTTATCCGCAAATGGAACAGCATGAGGGAGCGCTGCGAGCGGCCTTGCAGCTTTCGTTGCAGCAGTGGGCACTGGCTCGGTCCAACACCGATAAACCAGGCGAGAAGCTGGTGCGCGGTAACCGCAAGCGGCTGCTGAAGATGGCGGTGGAACCGCTACAGGGCAAACTGCCACCGGACTCTCTACAGAGAGTGATTTATGCTTTCTCGCTGATTTACGGCTCGGAAGTGTTCCTGGTGTTGAAAGATATCTGGGGGCTGGAGCTCGATAATATCCAGGACGTCACACAATGGATGGCCAAAGCCATTCTTCGTCAGGCGGAAGAAGACGCGATGAACAGCAAAAAAACATCAGCAGGATAATCCAATTTTTGCCAATGGCTGACTGAAAAACCAGCATAATTCACTAAGTGAATATTGGCAAAGATTATAATTAATAGTGATAAAAGACGCCTGTTAAGCACTTTTCAGGCGGTCTGCCCCCTTCGTTTATTCATTAATTATATTCTTATTTATCATAATTATAATGTTATTTTCCGCTCTTTCTGTCGCCGCTTCGGCGCTGGGAAACGTCATTGCTATTTCTTATCCCCCTGCGCCTGATTCACCCCTGAAACTTTCTCTCCTCCCTCCTAATTGCCGGATGACACATTAAGCGCACTTGAGATTGTTGTGCTTTATTTATTTGGTGTTACCAAACTGTTACACAAAAAATCTTATAAAACATTTGCAAACAACAACGGACGGTATCTGGGATGGAGAAGAAACTTAGAGGAGTCAAATCCGCTCGGGCGGCCTTCGGCTGGCCTGAAATCGGCGTTCATCGCGCACAGTGGAGCGCGATGCTGATCTGCCTGACGGCGATCGGCGGGGCGCAGGCCGCCACCTATATAGAGAACGGCAAAGCGGGCGATCCGGCCAGCTGGCGCAGCAGCGAGTTCAACGCGGAATGGGGGCTGGGGGCGATCCACGCCGACCAAGCCTACGCCGCCGGTTATACCGGCAAAGGCATCAAACTCGGCATTTTCGATCAGCCGGTCTACGCCAAGCACCCCGAGTTTTCCGGTCCTGACAAGGTGATCAATCTGGTTACCCATGGCACCCGCGAATACACCGATCCCTATATTCCGGTGAAAAAAGGCGATGACTTCCGCTATGACGGTACGCCAAGCACCGACTCCAGCGGCAAATTAGGCTCGCACGGCACCCACGTGGGCGGCATCGCCGCCGGCAGCCGCGACGGCGGCGCCATGCACGGGGTGGCGTTCAACGCGCAGATTATCAGCGCAGAAAACGGCGATCCCGGCCCGGAAGACGGCATTGTGCTCGGTAACGACGGCGCGGTTTACCAGGCCGGCTGGGAGGCGCTGGTGGCCAGCGGCGCGCGCATCATCAATAACAGCTGGGGTATCGGTATCACCGAAAAATTCGATAAAGGCGGTTATGACCCGGCTTATCCACACTTCACGGTGAACGACGCGCAAAAGCAGTTCGATCAGATCAAACAGATCCTCGGCACCAATCCCGGCGGCGCCTATCAGGGCGCGATCGACGCGGCGCGCAGCGGCGTGGTCACCATTTTCGCTGCCGGTAACGATTACAACCTGAACAACCCGGACGCCATGGCCGGCCTGGCCTATTTTGTGCCGGATATCGCGCCGAACTGGCTGTCGGTCGCCAGCTTGCAAGATCCCACCAATAGCGGCGATTACAGCATCAGCACCTTCTCTTCCCGCTGCGGCTATACCGCCAGCTTCTGCGTTTCTGCGCCGGGTACCCGGGTGTACAGCTCGGTGATCGCGGGCACCGGTGTGGACGACCTTACGACCGGCTATGCCAATAAAAGCGGCACCTCGATGGCGGCGCCGCACGTGGCCGGCAGTGTTGCGGTGCTGATGGAGCGTTTCCCGTATCTGAATGGCGCACAGGTGGCGGAAGTGCTGAAAACCACCGCCACCGATATGGGTGCGCCGGGCATCGATGCACTCTACGGCTGGGGAATGATCAACCTGGGCAAGGCCATCAACGGCCCGGGCATGCTGGTTACCGAGCAGGACATTCCCGAAGAGTTTCGCGTCAACGGCGCTTACGGTTCACCACAGTTCGTGGTGGATCTGCCGGGCGTCGGCGCGGTGCTGGACAAGGGTAAACCGACCGAGCGCGTCTGCAGCAGCGATCTTTGCGGCCTGGACTTTTGGAGCAATGACATCTCCGGCCATGGCGGCCTGACCAAACAGGGTATCGGCACCCTGGTGTTGACGGGTAACAACACCTATTCCGGCCCGACGCTGGTCAATCAGGGGCGGCTGGCGATCAACGGCTCGGTCACCTCGGCCGTCAGCGTGCAGAGCGGCGGCATCGTCGGCGGCAGCGGCACGGTCGGTTCGCTGACCGCCCGTAATGGCGGCACCGTGGCACCGGGCAACTCGATAGGCACCCTGAACGTGGCGGGCAACGTCAGCTTCGAACCGGGTTCGCGCTACGCGGTGGAAGTGGGGCCGAACGGCCGGAGCGATCGGATCCAGAGCGGCGGATCGGCGACGATCGGCGGCGGCGAGGTGGCGGTCACGCTGGAGAGCAGCGCCAACCTGCTGACGCAAAGCGAGGTGCGCAGCCTGCTGGGCCAGCAGTACACCATTCTGAGCGCGCAGCAGGGGGTGAGCGGGCAGTTTGACGCGGTGGCGCCGAACTACCTGTTCCTCGGCACCGGGCTGAGCTACCAGCCGACCGGGGTGACGCTGAGCGTCGGGCGCAACGGCACGAGCTTCGCCAGCGTGGCGCAGACGCCGAACGAGCGGGCGGTGGCGGCGGCGGCGGATGCGCTGGCGGCGGGCAACCCGGTGTACGAGAGCCTGCTCAACAGCGGCACGGCGGGCGAGGCGCGGCAGGCGTTCCGTCAGCTGTCGGGGCAAATCCATGCGGATATCGCGTCGGCGCTGGTGAACGACAGCCGCTACCTGCGTGAGGCGCTGAACGGGCGCCTGCGTCAGGCGGAAGGGCTGGCGAGCTCGTCGGCCATCAAGGCGGACGAGGATGGCGCCTGGGCGCAGCTGCTGGGGGCGTGGGACCACGCGTCAGGCGACGCCAACGCCACCGGCTATCAGGCCTCGACTTACGGGGTGCTGGTGGGGCTGGACTCGGCGGCGGCGGCCGACTGGCGGCTGGGGGTGGCGACCGGCTACACCCGCACCTCGCTGCACGGCGGGTACGGGTCGAAGGCGGACAGCGACAACTACCACCTGGCGGCGTACGGCGACAAGCAGTTCGGGGCACTGGCGCTGCGGGGCGGGGCGGGCTACACCTGGCACCGCATCGACACCAAACGGTCGGTGAACTACGGAATGCAGTCGGACCGTGACACGGCGAAGTACAGCGCGCGCACCGAGCAGCTGTTCGCGGAAGCGGGCTACAGCGTGCAGGGTGAGTGGCTGAACCTGGAGCCGTTCGTGAATCTGGCGTACGTGAACTTCGAAAACAACGGCATCGCGGAAAGCGGCGGCGCAGCGGCGCTGCGCGGCGACAAGCAGCATACCGACGCGACGGTGTCGACGCTGGGGCTGCGTGCGGACACCGAGTGGCAGGTGACCTCGGGCACGACGGTGGCGCTGCGCAGCGAGCTGGGGTGGCAACATCAGTACGGCGGGCTGGAGCGTGGCACCGGGCTGCGGTTCAACGGGGGCAACGCGCCGTTCGTGGTGGACAGCGTGCCGGTCTCGCGCGACGGGATGGTGCTGAAGGCGGGAGCGGAAGTGGCGGTGAACGAAAACGCCACGCTGTCGCTGGGCTACGGCGGGCTGTTGTCGCAGCACCATCAGGACAACAGCGTCAACGCCGGCTTCACCTGGCGCTTCTAAGCAACATCGACTCAATCCTTGTATGGGAACCGTCTGCGGGCGGTTCCTTTTTCACATCCTGCTAATGAGAACCCGGCGCACCTGGGGCGCCGGCCAATAACAAGCAAAAGGTAAGGAAATGACAACAACAATGGGTTTTGATAGCAAAGGAAACGTTCGTCGCTCACCGTGGCGGCTGAACGCGCTGGTCTGCTGCATGGCGCTGGCGGGGTATGCGCAGGCGGCGCCGCACGAGGTGAACGGCCAGCCAGGCGATCCGGCCAGCTGGCGCAATGCCGAGTTCAACGCCAACTGGGGGCTGGGGGCGATCCACGCCGATGAGGCTTACGCCGCCGGCTATACCGGCAAAGGGCAGAAGGTGGGCATTTTCGATACCCCGGTCAACCGGCATCCCGAGTTCGCCGGCGACGGTAAACTGATCAACGTGGTCACCGAAGGTTACCGGGCCTACACCGATCCGCACCGGCCGGGCATCAACGCCGGCGACCGCTTTTACTTCGACGGCACCTTCCACTTCTACAGCGGTTCACAGGGCATGCTGAGCAATCACGGGGTGCACGTCGCGGGGATCAGCGCTGCCAATCGCGATGGTGTCGGCATGCACGGTGTGGCCTTCGATTCGCAGGTGATCAGCGTCGATAACGACAACGATGGCCCGGCCTACGGCGAATTCCTCGGTCTGGACGGCGCCGTCACCAATGCCGGCTGGCAGGCGATGATCAAGAGCGGTGCGCGGGTGATCAACAACAGCTGGGGCGTCAGTATTCCCGACTTCCTGTCCGACGGCGGCCGCGATCCTAATGCGCTGCACTTCGAGCTGAAGGATGCACAGGAACAATTCGATCAGGTCAAACCGCTGCTCGGCAGCCTGGCCGGCGCAGGCTATCAGGGCGCCATCGACGCGGCGCGCAAAAATATTCTGGTGCTGTTCGCCGCCGGCAACGACGGCAACTACAACCAACCGGATGTGATCAGCGGGCTGGCCTACTTCGTGCCGGACATCGCGCCGAACTGGCTGTCGGTTGCCAGCGTGGCGCAGGATGCGGCATCGGCCAACAGCGTGCCTTACACCATCAGCAGCTTCTCTTCCCGCTGCGGCTATACCGCCAGCTTCTGCGTCTCGTCGCCGGGCAGCAAAATCTACAGCACCGTGGCCAATGGTTCCGATCCGGCCAATCTGGTTTCGGATTATGGCAATAAAAACGGCACCTCGATGGCGACGCCGCACGTCACCGGCGCGGTAGCGGTGTTGCTGCAGCGCTTCCCATACATGACTTCGGCACAGATTGCCGACGTGTTGAAAACCACCGCCACCGATATGGGCGCGCCGGGCATCGACGCGCTCTATGGCTGGGGGATGATCAATCTGGGCAAGGCCATCAACGGCCCGGGCATGTTCTATACCGCCGAGGATATTCCTGCGGAGTTCCGCATTCCTGATCCGACGGGCGTGGCCTACGGCCCGACCCAGTTTGTCGCCAATATTCCGGGGAGGGGCGCCGAGGTGGATGCCGGTACGCTGCACGCCAGGAAATGTGATGATTTCCACTGTGGGTGGGAAATCTACTCCAACGACATTTCCGGCCACGGCGGCCTGACCAAAGAGGGTGCAGGAATCCTGGAGCTGACGGGTAACAACACCTATGCCGGCCCGACGCTGGTCAATCAGGGGCGGCTGGCGATCAACGGCTCGGTCACCTCGGCCGTCAGCGTGCAGAGTGGCGGCATCGTCGGCGGCAGCGGCACGGTCGGTTCGCTGACCGCCCGTAATGGCGGCACCGTGGCGCCGGGCAACTCGATAGGCGCCCTGAACGTGGCGGGCAACGTCAGCTTCGAACCGGGTTCGCGCTACGCGGTGGAAGTGGGGCCGAACGGCCGGAGCGATCGGATCCAGAGCGGCGGATTGGCGACGATCGGCGGCGGCGAGGTGGCGGTCACGCTGGAGAACAGCGCCAACCTGCTGACGCAAAGCGAGGTGCGCAGCCTGCTGGGGCAGCAGTACACCATTCTGAGCGCGCAGCAGGGGGTGAGCGGGCAGTTTGACGCGGTGGCGCCGAACTACCTGTTCCTCGGCACCGGGCTGAGCTACCAGCCGACCGGAGTGACGCTGAGCGTCGGGCGCAACGGCACGAGCTTCGCCAGCGTGGCGCAGACGCCGAACGAGCGGGCGGCGGCGGCGGCGGCGGATGCGCTGGCGGCGGGCAATCCGGTGTACGAGAGCCTGCTCAACAGCGGCACGGCGGGCGAGGCGCGGCAGGCGTTCCGTCAGCTGTCGGGGCAAATCCATGCGGATATCGCGTCGGCGCTGGTGAACGACAGCCGCTACCTGCGTGAGGCGCTGAACGGGCGCCTGCGTCAGGCGGAAGGGCTGGCGAGCTCGTCGGCCATCAAGGCGGACGAGGATGGCGCCTGGGCGCAGCTGCTGGGGGCGTGGGACCACGCGTCAGGTGACGCCAACGCCACCGGCTATCAGGCCTCGACTTACGGGGTGCTGGTGGGGCTGGACTCGGCGGCGGCGGCCGACTGGCGGCTGGGGGTGGCGACCGGCTACACCCGCACCTCGCTGCACGGCGGGTACGGGTCGAAGGCGGACAGCGACAACTACCACCTGGCGGCGTACGGCGACAAGCAGTTCGGGGCACTGGCGCTGCGCGGCGGGGCGGGCTACACCTGGCACCGCATCGACACCAAACGGTCGGTGAACTACGGGATGCAGTCGGACCGTGACACGGCGAAGTACAGCGCGCGCACCGAGCAGCTATTCGCGGAAGCGGGCTACAGCGTGCAGGGTGAGTGGCTGAACCTGGAGCCGTTCGTGAACCTGGCGTACGTGAACTTTGAGAACAACGGCATTGCGGAAAGCGGCGGCGCAGCGGCGCTGCGCGGGGACAAACAGCATACCGACGCGACGGTGTCGACGCTGGGGCTGCGTGCGGACACCGAATGGCAGGTGACCCCGGGCACGACGGTGGCGCTGCGCAGCGAGCTGGGGTGGCAACACCAGTACGGCGGGCTGGAGCGTGGCACCGGGCTGCGGTTCAACGGGGGCAACGCGCCGTTCGTGGTGGACAGCGTGCCGGTCTCGCGCGACGGGATGGTGCTGAAGGCGGGAGCGGAAGTGGCGGTGAACGAAAACGCCACGCTGTCGCTGGGCTACGGCGGGCTGCTGTCGCAGCACCATCAGGACAACAGCGTCAACGCCGGCTTCACCTGGCGCTTCTGACCTTCAACGGCGATCTCAAGGACAACGGAGCCGGCATGCCGGCTCCGTTTTTATTTGCGGCCGCGGGGTGAGAACGTATGATGGCGCGGCGCCAGGGGCAATAAAAAACCGGGACCCTGACGGATCCCGGCTTAAAAGTGGGTAAAACAGATTAGCGCTAAAGGCTCAAGCCCCGTTTGGTTTGTGCAGTCCGAGCGATGTGGGCATCGTCTCAGTAGCGGCAACGGAACAAATTTTCCCTGGTGTTACTATGGTTATTATTAAAAAACGTGCTGGTGTTATTTTTTATAGTGTATTGCTGTATGTCTCTTTTGATACCATGTTTGACGATGCAACATGGTATGTCAAGCAACGTTTTTAACGCATAATTGCATGGGATGCTAGTTTTAGGTGTGGCTTTTTCATCAGAAATAATCAAAACGACTGATAAATCAGTAAAAAAAATCGAAGGAACAAATGGATAACAATCATCAAAAATTCGATTCACAGTCGATTGCCAATCGGGTCAGGGAGCTGTTTTTACATTATGGGATTGGAAAACGTCAGCATGCCCGAGAACTCAGCCGCATCTTGGATCTGAGTTTTTCACATGCGCACCGCAAACTGAAAGGGCAAAGCCCCTGGACGCTGGAACAGATCAACAGCGTCGCGGCCGCGTTGGGAGAAACGCCGGCGGCGATCGCCGATTTGGGGGCCGAACACGAGACTCCCGAGCCAAACATGGCGCGTGATGCCATCTTTTTCGTGGCGGGGGTGGCGATGCCTTGCGTCGGGCACATTGGCGACGAGCTTTCTGCCGGGCGGCCGGCGGAATTTGTGGCGCTGCGCGCGGAGGGACAGTGGCATATCTATCGCGCCGATGAGGCGCCGGCAGGACCGCGTTACGGTGTCGATCTGATCGAAATCCGGCCCGGCTACGGCGACGACGAGCGGCTGAGCATTGCGGTATTGGACGATTCGCATCAGGCGGCCGATGAGCTGGCCAAGTATCTCGGTGGCTGCGGTTTCAACGCGGTGGCGTTTTACGATGTCGACAGCTTCTGCCAGGCGTTGCACCAAAGCCTGTTCGACGGTTACGTGGTGGACTGGCTGATCGGCGAGGAAACGGCGGATCGCTGTATCGCCACCATTCGCGCTTCCGACAACCCGGATGCGCCGGTGCTGGTGCTGACCGGCGAGTTGGGCACCGACCGACGCGAGTCTGAGATCGCTCAGGCGATGCGCGAGTACGACGTGCTCGGCCCTTATGAAAAACCGGTGCGGCTCCATGTGATCGAAGCCGCACTGCAACGCTGTTTTAATCTTTAGCGGGGAATACCTCGGCCAGCGCGTTTGACAACGCATCCAGCCGAACCGGTTTCATCAGGTAGTTGTCGAACAGGGCGCGCTGATCCGCCGTCAACTGCTCCGGCGTGTAGGCGCTGATGCCGATGATCGGCACATGGCGGTTGGGGCCGCGACGGTTGCGCAGCTGTCTGGCCAGGGCGGCGCCGTCGATGCCCGGCATCTGCAGATCCAGCAACAGCGCGTCGTAAGGGCGTCTGAGCAGTTTCTGCAGCGCGCGCTCCGGCGAGTCGCACAGTTCGTGCTGATAACCCAGCTTGTCCAGCAGCGCCGCAAAGGCGTCACCCACCGACTTGTTGTCATCCACCACCAACACCTGCTGCGGCTTCTGCTGCAGAGGGGCATTGGCGGCAGTGGGCTCGCCGGCGCGTTCTTCTTCACTGATCTGCACCGGAATGCTGACGATAAAGGTGCTGCCCTTCCTGATTTCGCTGTACACCGTGATGGTGCCGTCGAGCAGTGTCACCAGGCCGTGCACGATCGCCAGCCCCATCCCTACGCCGGCATACTGCTTGGTATGCGATTGATCCAACTGCGTAAAGGGTTTGAAGATCTGATCGAGCTGGTCCTTTTCGATACCGATGCCGGTGTCGGTCACTTCGATAATCAGCGAACTGCCGCCCGGTTGGCGGCGCAGGCAGCTGTGCAGCGTAATACTGCCGCTTTCGGTGTACTTGTAGGCGTTGGTCAGCAGGTTGACGATAATCTGCCGGATGCGCAGCGGATCGGAGTGCACCAGCAGGTGGCTGCATTCCACTTCACAGCTGAGTTTGACCTGCTCTTTGCGGGTCAGGGTGGCGATTTCGTTGGCGGTCTCCGCGATCAGCTTCTGTGCGTCGAACGGCACGATGCGCAATTCCATCATGCCGCTGTCGAGGTGCGCGTAGTCGGTCAGATCCTTCATCTGGCTTTCGATCTGCTGCGCGGCGGTCTCCAGGCGTTGGAAGGTGTCCGCATGCTCCGCTGATACCCGGGTATTCACCAGCACGTCGATGGCCGACATCACGCTCTGCAACGAGGTGCGCAGCTCATGGCCGATGGCGCCGAGAAAGGCGTTTTTGGTGCGCGTCGCTTTCTCCGCCTCGATGGCCTTGGCCTGCTGGCGAATGGTCAGCCGCTGCTGGCGGAACACGATCAGGGTGATGGCGACCAGCGCGATCACCGAGAACATGACGATCACCAGCCCATAGAAAATAATGTGCCGTTTCTCGATATAGTCCTCATAGGCGGCGGTGCGCTGCTTCACCTCGGCGTGGTCGGTCAGGTTGGCCATTTCGATCGAGTAAGGCTTAATGGCCTTCATGGCAGCGGAAACCTGGCCGAAGTCGATTTTCGGGCTGTCCAGCAGCTTGTCGATGCGGTCCATCTGCAGGCGCATCTGTTTGACCACTTCCGGGTAGCCTGGCTCGGCGTACAGCGGCTGGGTCGATTCGGAGACGGTTTCCAGCACGTAAAAACGCGAATAGAGGATTTCGAACCGAAGCCGCAGGTTGTCGTTGTCCACCTGCGCAGCGTGGCTCTGCTGCTCGACCAGCGTGTCGAACTCTGCCAGCTTGATGGAGAACTTGGCGATCGACCACGAGTAGTTCTCCTGCGTGCCGGCGATGGCATACAGCCCTTTCTTCGACAGGGTGGCGCTGTAGTAATAGAGCGTGACGGTCGACGCTACCAGAAACAGCGCGGCGAAGATGGCCGGGATCGCCAGCCTGCTGCCGTTCTTAAAGGTCGTCAGCTTCATTTGATCACGATCCTGTCGACTTGCCAGATAAAGCGCGAGTTGTACAACGGTGAGTTCAGTTCAGGCCCGGCGGCGTCGCGCGGGTAAACCAGGAACAGCGGGCCGAAGTTTCTGAGCTTCAGCATCTCCCCGTCCATCTTGTAGGCCAGGATCATGTTGTACTTTTTGACGTCGGACAGCGGCACGTCGATGTAATAATCGTTCAGCGCGTAGAAGGTCAGCGTCTCGCCCTTGGCGCCGACGCGTTCCAGGATATCGGCCACCGAAATCCCTTCGAATTTTCTCTGCGGCGTCCAGGAAGTGGAGGTGGTGATACTGCGCACCGGCATCGCCAACAGCTGTTTATCGGTGAACAGATAGCTTTTGTTGACCGGGTCGGTCACGTTATCGATCTTGCCCGCCACTTCCAGGGTAAAGCTGAGCGCGCTGCTCTGGGCGATAATCAGGGCCACGCAGGCCATCGCAAGGGTTTTGCATAGTTTGAACAGCATCGGTGTTCTCCAGAGGCGCGGGGAGGTTGTATCAGTCCCGCTAATTTATCAGGCAGAATAATGGCAGAAAAAGCAGGCGGGTGCGAAGGGAATAGTAAACCGCACAAAAAGAACAGGCCGGTGTTTACCCGGCCTGAGAATGGGCTAACCGCAGCGGTTAGCGCATGGTGACGAACTCTTCCGCTGCGGTCGGGTGGATAGCCACGGTGTTGTCGAAGTCCTTCTTGGTCGCGCCCATCTTCACCGCCACGGCGAAGCCCTGCAGGATTTCATCCATGCCGAAGCCGATACCGTGCAGGCCGACGATCTTCTCTTCTTTACCCGCGCACACCAGCTTCATGCGGCACGGCTGGCGGTGCTGCGTCACGGCGCTGTACATGGCGGTGAAGGAAGATTTGTACACCTTCACGTTGTCCGCGCCGAACTTCTCGATGGCTTCCGGTTCGGTCAGACCGACGGTACCGATCGGCGGGTGGCTGAACACCACGGTGGCGATGTTGCTGTAGTCCAGGTGCTCGTCCGGCTTGTTGTTGAACAGGCGCTCGGACAGGCGGCGGCCGGCGGCCACGGCGACCGGGGTCAGCTCTACCGCGCCGGTGTTGTCGCCTACGGCGTAGATGCCTTTGACGTTGGTGTTCTGGAACTTATCGACGTCAATGTAGCCTTGTTCGTTGGTCTTCACCCCGGTGACACCGAGGTTCAGGTTGTCGGTCGCCGGTTCGCGGCCGATGGCCCAAATCAGGCAGTCAACGGTGAATTCTTTACCGTTTTCCAGCTGCAGTGTCAGGCTACCGTCGGCGTTCTTGACGATCGCTTTCGGCACCGATTCGGTGTGCAGGCTCGGCCCTTCGGTGTTCATCACTTCCACCAGGGTTTCGACGATCATCGGATCGAAGCTGCGCAGCGGCGCGTGCTTGCGCACGAACAGGTGCGTTTCCGCGCCCAGCGCGTTCAGCACGCCGGCGATCTCCACGGCGATATAGCCGGCGCCGACTACGGCGACGCGCTTCGGCATGGCGTCCAGCTCAAAGAAGCCGTCGGAGTCGATGCCGTATTCCGCGCCCGGAATAGCCGGATGGCTCGGGCGGCCGCCGGTGGCGATCAGGATGTGGTCGGCGGTGATCGTCTCGCCGTTCACTTCCACGGTGTGTGCATCCACGAAGCGCGCGAAGCCTTTGATCACGTCGACCTTGTTCTTGCCCAGCACGTTATCGTAGGAGTTGTGGATGCGGTCGATATAGGCGGTGCGGTTGGCGACCAGCTTTTTCCAGTCGAAGGCGTTGACGGTGGTGTCGAAGCCGTAGTCCGGGCCGTACTGATGGATGGCCTCGGCGATCTGCGCCGCGTGCCACATGACTTTTTTCGGTACACAACCCACGTTTACACAGGTGCCGCCCAGCTCTTTAGCTTCAATCAGCGCACACTTTTGGCCGTACATGGCTGCCCGGTTGATCGATGCGATACCGCCGCTGCCGCCGCCAATTGCTAGATAATCGTAATGTTTCGTCATCTGGGATTTCCATGAGTTGTGAATTTGAAGAGGGTAAGAGTTTAACGCCTGACCGGGGTTTGTCGCAAAGATTGCGTCGATGGCTGCGATAGGTGGACGCAGGGCGCGGCGAACCGCGCCCTGCCGGGGATTATTCCGGTACCACCCAGTTCACCAGATGGTGGCCGATGCCCGACGGCACCAGCACCTTGTGCAGCCATGGCAGCACGTTTTTCATCTGCTGTTCCAGCTTCCACGGCGGGTTGATGACGATCATGCCGGAGGCGGTCATGCCGCGCTGATCGCTGTCGGGTTTCACCGCCAGTTCGATCTGCAGAATGCGGCGAATGCCGGTGGCTTCCAGATCGCGCAGCATGCGTTTGATCTGCTGGCGCATCACGACCGGGTACCACAGCGCGTAGGTGCCGGTGGCGAAACGCTTGTAACCTTCCTGAATGCCTTTGACCACATCCTGGTAATCGGTCTTCATTTCATACGGCGGGTCCATCAGGATCAGGCCGCGGCGCGACAGGGGCGGCAGTTGGGATTTCAGCTGCTGATAGCCGTCGGCGCGCTGCACTTTGGCGCGCTCGTCTTTCTGGAACTCGCTGCGCAGCAGCGGGTAGTCGCTCGGGTGCAGCTCGGTCAGGTGGATTTTGTCCTGCGGGCGCAGCAGCTGGCGAGCGATCAGCGGCGAGCCGGGATAGTAGCGCAGCGTGCCGGAACGATTGAAGTTGTGCACCACGCTCATGTAGGCCGCCAGCTCTTCCGGCAGATCGTCGCGTTGCCACAGCAAGCCGATACCTTCCAGGTATTCGCCGGTGCGCTCGGCGTGTTCGCCGCTGAGCTGATAACGGCCCGCGCCCGAGTGGGTATCCAGATACAGGAACGGCTTCTCTTTTTCCTTCAGCGACTCGATGATCAGGCTCTGAACGGTGTGCTTGAGCACGTCGGCGTGGTTGCCGGCGTGGAAACTGTGGCGATAACTTAACATGACGGGTGGCGATTCCTTGTGCTCCGCAGGCGGAGCATTCAATGCAATAAGGCTTATAATCTGCACAGTATAAACTGTCTGGCCGGGAAAAACTGGACTCCGTTGTCGCAGACGTTCACAGAAAGGGACAGAACAATGAGCAAACAGGCGATTTTGGCGAACTACCCCGACGCGGCGCGCTGGGCGTTCGGCGACGGCCCCGAGCTGGCCGATGAACTGCTGCAGTTGGTGCTGAGCGGGGAGAAGACCGCCACTTGCTGTTCTTATGCGAGCTATCGCCGGGAGCAAACGCCGATGGTCGGCGACGATAACATTATTCTCGACGGCCGCGGCGAACCGGCCTGCGTGATCAAAACCCTGGCGCTGCGCCTGGTGCGCTATGATCGGGTGACCGCCGAGATGGCGGCCAAGGAGGGCGAAGGCGACAAAAGCCTGGCGTTTTGGCGCCAGGGGCATCAGGCGTTCTTTACCCGCGAGGGCACTTTTGCGCCGGACATGTGGCTGGTGTTCGAAGAGTTCGAACTGGTTGAAACGCTGTGAATCACAAGGAGAAAGGATGAGCTGCATTTTTTGCGACATCGTGGCGGGCAAGACGCCGTGCCATAAAATCTGGGAAGACGACAACCATCTGGCCTTCCTGTCCATCTTTCCCAACACCGACGGTTTCAGCGTGGTGATCCCCAAGGCGCACCACCCGAGCTACGCCTTTGACCTGCCGGACGAGGTGTTGAGCTCGTTGATGCTGGCGACCAAGCGGGTGGCGAAGCAGCTGGACCGCGCGTTCGACGACGTCGGCCGCTGCGGCATGGTGTTCGAAGGCTACGGCGTCGATCATGTGCACGCCAAACTGATCCCGCTGCACGGCACCGCGTCGCTGGAGCAGTGGCGGCCGATCGAATCGACCTCGCCGAAGTTTTTCGAACGTTACGAGGGCTATATCTCCTCCCACGACGCCGCGCGCGCCGACGACGAACAGTTGGCGGCGCTGGCCGCCCGCATCCGCCAAAGCGCCGTTTAAGGCACGAACGATCAACGCCGGGCATTGATTTTCCTGCTGCCTGGCTCCATGTTAGAGATTCATACGCATTTTAAGGCTCGCCCTCGTGGCGGGCCCCAACGCTAATCAGGACTGCCCTATGACAAATCCGTTGCTGACCCCGTTTTCCCTGCCGCCGTTCTCGGCGATCCGCCCTGAAGATATCGTGCCTGCGGTGCAATCCGCGCTGGCGGACTGCCGCGCCGCGGTAGAGCGCGTGGTGGCGCAGCCGGGGCCGTTCACCTGGGATAACCTGTGTCAGCCGCTGGCGGAGTCGGACGATCGCCTGTCGCGCATCTGGTCGCCGATCGGGCATCTGAACTCGGTGAAAAACAGCCCGGAGCTGCGCGCCGCCTATGAGCAGGCGCTGCCGCTGCTGTCTGAATACGGCACCTGGGTCGGCCAGCACGAAGGGCTGTACCAGGCTTACCGCAGCCTGAAAGAAGGCGCGGCGTTCGAGGCGCTGAGCGTGCCGCAGCGCAAGGCGGTGGACAACGCGCTGCGCGATTTCGAACTGTCGGGCATCGGCCTGTCGGCGGATAAACAGCAGCGCTACGGCGAGATCGTCGCGCGCCTGTCCGAACTGGGTTCCACCTACAGCAACAACGTGCTCGACGCCACCATGGGCTGGAGCAAACTGATTACCGACGAAGCCGAGCTGAGCGGCCTGCCGGAGAGCGCCCTGGCGCAGGCACAGGCGATGGCGCAGGCCAAAGAGCAGGAAGGCTGGCTGCTGACGTTGGATATGCCGAGCTACCTGCCGGTGTTGACCTATGCCGACAACCGCGCGCTGCGTGAAGAGATGTACCGCGCCTTCGCCACCCGCGCCTCCGATCAGGGGCCGAACGCCGGCAAATGGGACAACAGCGAAGTGATGGCGGAAACGCTGGCGCTGCGCCACGAGCTGGCTCAGTTGCTGGGCTTCGACACCTACGCCGACAAGTCGCTGGCGACCAAAATGGCGGAAAGCCCGGAGCAGGTGATCGGCTTCCTGAGCGATCTGGCCAAGCGCGCCCGCCCGCAGGCCGAGCAGGAGCTGGCGCAGCTGCGCGCCTTCGCCAAACAGCACTATGGCGTGGACGAGCTTGAAGCCTGGGACATCACCTATTACGGCGAAAAACAGAAGCAGCACCTGTTCTCCATCAGCGACGAGCAGCTGCGCCCGTACTTCCCGGAACAGCGGGTGGTGGAAGGGCTGTTCGAAGTGGTGAAACGCATCTACGGCATCACCGCCAAAGAGCGTAAAGACGTGGAAACCTGGCATCCGGACGTGCGCTTCTTCGATCTGTTCGACGCTAACGGCGAGCTGCGCGGAAGCTTCTATCTCGATCTGTACGCCCGCGAAAACAAACGCGGCGGCGCCTGGATGGACGACTGCGTCGGCAGCCTGCGCAAGGCCGACGGCACGCTGCAAAAACCGGTCGCTTACCTGACCTGCAACTTCAACCGCCCGCTGGGCGATCAGCCGGCGCTGTTCACCCATAACGAAGTGACCACGCTGTTCCACGAGTTCGGCCACGGTCTGCACCACATGCTGACGCAGATCGATACTGCCGGCGTCTCCGGTATCAACGGGGTGCCGTGGGATGCGGTCGAACTGCCGAGCCAGTTTATGGAAAACTGGTGCTGGGAGCCGGAAGCGCTGGCGTTTATCTCCGGCCACTACCAGAGCGGCGAGCCGCTGCCGAAAGCTATGCTCGACAAGCTGCTGGCGGCCAAGAATTACCAGGCGGCGCTGTTCATCCTGCGCCAGCTTGAGTTCGGCCTGTTCGATTTCCGCATGCACTTCGAATACAGCCCGGAAAAAGGGGCGCAGATCCTGCCGACGCTGGCGGAAGTGAAGAAAATGGTGGCGGTGGTGCCTTCGCCAAGCTGGGGCCGCTTCCCGCACGCCTTCAGCCACATCTTCGCCGGCGGCTATGCGGCGGGTTACTACAGCTACCTGTGGGCGGAAGTGCTGTCGGCCGACGCCTACTCGCGCTTCGAAGAAGAGGGAATTTTCAATGCCGAAACCGGCAAATCCTTCCTCGACAACATCCTGTCGCGCGGCGGTTCGGAAGAGCCGATGGCGCTGTTCAAACGCTTCCGTGGCCGCGAGCCGCAGCTGGATGCTATGCTGCGCCATTACGGCATTAAAGGATAACCCGACACGTGAGCGTGTGTTTATTGTGTGAAGCAGGCGCCGATCCCGGCGCCTTGTCTGTTTTGGCGCAGCGCTGGCAGCTGACGTCCGACGAGGACGCGTCGATGGCGCTGGTACTGACCCCGCAGCGGCTGGAGCTGCGCAAGCGCGACGAGCCTAAGCTCGGTGGGATCTACGTCGATTTCGTCACCGGCACCATGGCGCACCGGCGCCGCTTCGGCGGCGGCCGCGGCGAGGCGGTGGCCAAGGCAGTCGGCATCAAGGGCAGCTACCTGCCGGACGTGGTGGACGCTACCGCCGGGCTGGGGCGCGACGCCTTCGTGCTGGCGGCGCTGGGCTGCCGGGTGCGGATGCTGGAGCGCAATCCGGTGGTGGCGGCGTTGCTGGACGATGGCCTGCAGCGCGGTTATCAGGATGCGGAAATCGGCCCGTGGCTGCGCGAGCGTCTGACGCTGCTGCATGCCTCCAGCCTGACGGCGCTGGCGGATCTCAGCCCGCGCCCCGAGGTGGTGTATCTCGATCCGATGTTTCCGCACAAGCAGAAAAGCGCGTTGGTGAAGAAAGAGATGCGGGTGTTTCAATCGCTGGTGGGCAGCGACGATGACGCCGACGGCCTGCTGGAACCGGCCCGCCGCTTGGCGACCAAGCGCGTGGTGGTGAAACGCCCGGACTACGCGCCGCCGTTGGCCGACGTGCCGGCGCATGCCGCCACGCTGACCAAAAGCCACCGTTTCGATATCTACATGCCGCTGTAATGTCTGCCGGGCCCGCCGTGTCGGGCCCTCAGTTTTCCTCCCGCAAGCTTTTCCCCACGCCACCGCCCGGATGCACCGCCAGCAAGGTGTCCTTATCGTAACCGCTGCGCGCCATCAGGCAGGCACAGGCGGCGTCGAAGATCGCCAACACCAGCACAATTGAGGTGGTGGCCAGCATGTTCAGCGGATCTATCTCCTTTTGCACCCCGGTGGCGATCGTCAGCTGCGCCGCCTGCGCGATGGCGGAATGCGGGTTTTCCGTCACCGCGATCAGCGTCACGCCCTTGGCCTGCAGCGTCGGCAGCAGTCGGGTCAGCTCGTCGGAATTGCCGCCGCGCGAGATCAGGATCAGCAGATCGTCGGCGCGCAGAAAACCCAGATCGCCGTGCGCCGCGCCGGTGGCGTCGAGGTAGACCGCCGGCCGTTCCACGCAGGCCAGCATGTGGGCTATCTTGCGCGCCGCAATCCCCGAGGTGCCGACGCCGGTGACGGCGATTTTACCGCGGCAGTCGGCCAGCAGCGCCAGCAGCCGCTGCCAGGTGCGCGCGTCGAGGCGCTCGCCCAGCTGCGCCAGCTCCTGGCTGTAGGTTTGCCAACCCTGCACAGCCTGCCGCCATTCCTGCTGCATCACGCCTCCTCCTGCATCAACCGGCGGTATTTCATGTGGTCGTTGTACAGCTCGTGGAATACCCGGTATTTGCGGTCGTAGTAGCTTTTTATCTGGTTGGTCTGCGGCGTGACCGTCTTGCCGATGCGGCTCATGGCGCTCATCGCCTCCGGCAGGGTGTCGAACACGCCCGCCGCCACGGTGCCCATCATGGCGCCGCCCAGCAGCATCGCTTCGCTCTCCTCCGGCAGCAGCATGGCGCAGCCGGTGGCGTTGGCGTGCTCCTGCACGAAGATCGGGTTCTTGGTGCCGCCGCCGCTGGCCATGATGGTGTCGATGCTGTAGCCGCTGTGGTTCATGGTTTCGATGATGTGGCGGGTGCCGAGCGCGATGGCCTGAATGGTGGCCAGGTAGTGCAGCGCCATGTCCTCCGGCGTGCGCGACAGCTTCAGCCCGGTCAGGATGCCGGTCAGCGTCGGGTTGGCGCGCGGCGAGCGGTTGCCGTGGAAGTACGGCAGCATATGGATGTCCTGCGTCAGGAAGGCGATATTCTCCGGCTCGCCGGCCATGCGGCGCAGAATGGCGTTCAGCACTTCATAGATGGTCTGGCCCTGGGTTTTCGCCTGCGCCAGCAGCTCCGGGTAGCACGGGTGCGACTGGATGACGTGGTCGATCAGCGCGCCGGTGGCGGACTGGCCGCCCTCGTTCAGCCAGTATTCCGGCAGGATCGCCGAGTAATACGGCCCCCAGACGCCGCCGATAAAGCGCGCGGTGCGCGACATCGCCATGTGGCCGGTGGAGGTGCCGCCGATCAGCGCGACGCGGCGGTTGAAGTCGGCCACCTCACCGGAGACGCCGGTGGCGCCCAGCGTGCCGAGAGTGCCGGCGTGGGCGTCGATGATCGACACGCTCACCGCCGTGCCGGCGATCAGCCCCATCTCGCCGGCGGCGCGCTGGGTCAGGCCGTGGCCCAGCGGCTCGCCCATCATTTTGACGTCGCTGCCGATCTTGGCCGCGTCATGTTCCAGCACGTCTTCCAGCCCGATCTGCTGGAAGTAGCTCTTGTCCCAGCGCTGTTCGTGGCCGAGATAGGTCCACTTGCACACCGTCGAGCACAGCGAACGGGTGGCGTCCTGGGTGGCGCGCCAGGTGAGGAAGTCCGGCAGATCGAACAGGTAACCGGCGTTGGCCCAGGTGGTGGGCATGTGCTGTTTCAGCCACAGCAGTTTCGGCGTCTGCATCTCCGGCGAGATAATGCCGCCGACGAAGTCCAGCACCCGGTGTTTGGTGGCATTGATGCGCTCGGCCTGGGCGATCGCCCGGTGATCCATCCACACGATGATGTTCTGTTCGGTGCGGCCGGAGGGGCTGACGGTCAGCGGTTTGCCTTCTTTATCCAGCACCACCAGCGAACAGGTGGCGTCGAAGCCCAGCCCTTTGACCTGGATCGGGTTGATGTCGGCCTGGTTGACCGCGTCGCGCACCGCATTGCACACCGCCTGCCAGATGTTATCCGACGACTGCTCGACGAAATCCGCCTTCGGCCGGTACAGATCGATGGCCCGGCTGGCCTGGCCGACCATGCGGCCATTGAGATCGAATACGCCCGCGCGCGCGCTTCCGGTGCCCACATCTACGCCAATAAAATAGCTCGCCATTATTTTCTCCTAAAGGTTGTGCCTCGCCATTGCCCGTGAGCGCCGCTGGCGGTCATTTAAGCGCGAAGCAAGGCGTGAGCCGTGAAGTTTGGTGGGCCCAAATAAGCGGTGAATAACGATGCTGCGCGCTTAAATGGCCCCAGCCCGAAGGGACTCGCCCCAAAATCCCGCTTTCTGCGTTGTCAGGTTTGGACATAGACTCGCTATGCCCTGCACCTTCCGCCTTGATAGCGGAATTTTGGGTCTGCGTCGGCGCCACGTTCAATGACGGGGCGCAACCTAAACTTTTCGATTCTGTAACGCGATAAACAGGATCAGCACGCCGCCCCACAGGGCCATGGTCAGGTAGCTGCTGACCCCCAGCAGATTGAGGCCGCTTTCCAACATTTGCAGCACGATCAGCGCCAGCACCAGCCCCAGAATACGGCCGAAACCGCCGTCCGGGTTAATGCCGCCCAGCACCGAGGCCAGAATGGTCACCAGCAGATAAGATTCGCCGTAGCCGGCCTTGGCCGAGTTGAATTTAGCCATCATCAGCAGGGCGGCGCCCCAGCCGAGCAGCGCCGACAGGATATACACCGCGATCTGCACCCGCGCGGTGTTCACGCCGCTGAAGCGGGTGGCCTGTTCGTTGGAGCCGATCAGGTACAGGCTGCGGCCCAGCGTGGTGTGCTCCAACAGCAGCCACAGCCCGGCTGCCACCAGCAGGAACAGGATCAGCGCCACCGGTACGCCGAGCACGGCGCCGTTGCCGAGAAATTGAATCGCCGCCGGGAAGCCGGAGATCACCGCGCCGTTGGACAGCAGGATGTTCAGGCCGGTGATCAGCGTCATGGTGCCGAGCGAGGCGAGGATTGGCGAAACGTCGATCCAGGCCACCAGCACGCCGTTCAGCGCGCCGATCGCCACTGCCACCAGCAGGCCGGCCAACAGTGCCAGCACCAGGAACAACGGCTGATCGGGATGGCTGACGATGATCGCCGCCATCACCAGCGAACAGGCGTTGGCGCCGGCGATGATCGACAGGTTGATGCCGCCGGTCAGCATGGTGATGCCCATGCCGAGCGCCAGCAGGCCGAGGATCGGCAGCTGCGAGGCGATCGACTGGAAGTTGCCGAGGCTGAAGAAGCGCGATCCGAGCAGCCCGGCGAAGAGCAGCGCCACCGCGATGATGATCGCGCCCTGCAGGCGAATGATCCGATCGTTTGGGATCAACCGAGTTAACTGCGTCATGTCAGATCTCCTTGAGCAGCTTGCGTTTTTCGTTCCAGGCGGTGGTGCTGATGCTGATCAAAATGATCGCGCCGCTGAATACCTGGTGCCAATAGGCTGAGACGCTGAGCAGCGTCAGTCCGTTCTGCAGGAAGGCCAGCAACACCACGCCGAGCAGGGTGCCGGTCAACGAGCCGCGGCCGCCGCTCATGCTGGTACCGCCCAGCACCACCGCCGCCAATACCGTCAGCTCGAACCCGAGCAGCGAATTGGGGGCCACCGACTGAGTGATCTGCGCCTGCACCACCGCCGCGACGCCGGCCAGAATGCCCATGTAGCCGTAGACGCAAAAATGCAGCCGCAGCAGGTTCAACCCCAGGCGCGACGCGGCGTCGCGGTTGCCGCCCATGGCGTAGATCTGGCGCCCCAGCCGGGTGCGGTTCATCAGCACGCCGGTAACGACGATGGTCGCCAGCAGGCACAGCAGCGGCAGCGTCAGGCCGTAGTCGTAGCCGTCGGCGCCCTGGAACGAGAACCAGTTGATGCCGTTCATGAACCAGTCCGGGAAGCCGTAAAGCCAGGTGCCGTTAGTGGCGTACACCAGCAGGCCATAGAACAGGTTAAGGGTGGCGATGGTGATGATGATCGCCGGCACCTTCAGCCAGTACACCAGAAAACCGTTCACCAGCCCGAGCAGCAGGCCGACGCCGATCGCCAGGGCGAACGCCAGCGGGAAGCTGCCGCCGTGCTGGATCACCCAGCTGGCCATCACATACTGGGCGATGGCGGTGACCGCCGGGAACGAAATGTCGATGCCGCCGGCGATCAGCACCACGAACAGCCCGCAGGCCAGGATGCCGAGAATGGCGTAGCTGGTGGCGACGTCGGTCAGGTTGCCGAGCGTCAGAAATTCGTCGGTGCCGGCGCTCAGGCCGATCGCCAGCAGCAGCACCAACAGGCCGAGATAAAACTCGTGCCGCCCGGCCAGGCGGGCCAATAATGACTTATCCATTCACCACCTCGGCGATCTGTTGTTCGGTACTCTGGTGCGGCGCAAACTCGGCGATCAGCTCGCCCTTGCGCATCACCATCACCCGATGGCTGTTGTAATAGGCTTCCGGGATCTCGTCGCAGATCATCAGCACCGCCATGCCCAGCTGCGCCAGATCGCGCGCGATCTGGTAGATCCCTTCTTTGTTGGCGATATCCACGCCGACGGTGGGCGAATCGAGGATCAGGATCTTCGGCTGGGTCGCTACCCATTTGGCGATGGCGATACGCTGGGCGTTGCCGCCGGACAGGGTTTTCACCGGCAATGCGCTGTCGGACACCTTGATGTTCAGATCGCGGATCAGCCGGTTGACCAGCTCGGTCGCCTTGGCGTGATCCAGTAGCCCGAGCGAGGTATGCAGCCGATCGAAGACGGTGACGATGGTGTTGTCGTAGATCGATTGTTCCATGATCAACCCCTGTGTCAGGCGATCCTCCGACACATAACCGATGCCGTGGCGCACCGCTTCGCGGTTGTTGTGCAGCTGCACCGCCCGGCCCTCGATGCGGATTTCGCCGCTGTCCGGCCGCGTCATGCCGAACAGGCTGAGGCACAGTTCGGTGCGGCCGGCGCCGAGCAGGCCGACGATAGAAACGATCTCGCCGCCGCGCAGCGCCAAGTTGACGTTGCGGTATTTCTCGCCGCGGCTGAGGTTGCGCACCTCGAGCAGCGGCGCCTGTTCGGCCGGCGGCAGCGGCGGCAGCGGGCTGTAATGGAAGCGTTGGCCGGTCATCAGGAACGCCAGTTCATGGCTGTCCAGGTCGCTGGCCGGCCAGGTGCCCACCAGCTTGCCGTCGCGCATCACGCTGATGCGATCGGCGACTTCCATCACTTCATCCAATCTGTGGCTGACGAATACCACGCAGATGCCGGCCGCCTTCAGTTCGTTAACTACCCGCAGCAGGCCGTCGACCTCCTGGCGCGTCAGCGAGGCGGTCGGTTCGTCCATGATAACCAGCCGCGCCTCGGCGGCGATGGCGCGGCAAATCGCCACCAGTTGCCGATCGGCGATCGACAGTTTTTCCACCTTTTTATCAGGATCGATGCGTACGCCGACTCGCGCCATGGCGTCGAGCGCCGTCTGACGCATCAATCGCTTGCGCACCCAGAAGCGGCCGCCGGGCAGGTAACGGTGGATGGCGATGTTTTCCGCTACCGTCAGATTAGGGAACAGCGACAGGTCTTGGTAGATCACCTGTATGCCGTAATAACCGGACAGCTGTGGCGTCAGGGCGTGGAAAAGTTTGCCTTCCAGCGAAATATTGGCGCCTTTTTCCGGCTGATAGACGCCGGAGATGATTTTAATGATGGTGCTTTTGCCACAGCCGTTTTGCCCGGCCAGGCAGTGCACTTCGCCTTTATTCAGCGTCAGGTTGATCTGGTCTAATGCCAGTACGCCTGGGAATCGCTTGCTGATATTCTCCAGGGTGATAAATGCGGGGGAGGCTGTCATAACGTTAACCTGTGCTTACGTAGCGGCCGAAGCCCTGGGCGCAGCAAGCTGCGCCCCTACGAGGGTTTAACTACTTTCCCGGTGTAGCGAAATTACGCGAAAAATCAGAATCCAAGCGATTGGGCGTTGTCTTTGGTGACTTCCAAAATCTTATTAAACCGAATCACTTTGTGGTCCATGTCGACGTCAGCCTTGCCGAGGCCCTCGATCGCCAGGTCTTTGTTCACTTCTTTGCCTTGCAGCAGCTGATCGGCCACCGTCACCAGCGCATAACCGGCGTCTTTCGGATCCCACAGCAGCGCTTTTTTAATGTCGCCGCGCATCAGGTAAGGGGCGGCCTGCGCCGGCATGGCGATGCCCACCACCGCGATCTTGTCCTTGGCGCGTTTCTTGGCCACCGCCTGGCCGGCGCCGATCGGGCCGAGCGAGCCGAAGCCGATGATGCCCTTCATCTGCGGATAGGTTTTCATCAGATCCAGCGTGGTGGCATAGGATTTGTCGATGCTTTCCGCCACCGGCAAGCGCGAGGTGACTTCAAACATGTCCGGGTATTTTTCTTTCTGGTATTTGATGGCGGAGTCGGCCCAGGCGTTGTGCAGCGGCACGGTCAGCGAGCCGACGTAGATCGCGTAGCCGCCTTTACCGCCCATGTCTTTCGCCAGCTCATCGACGTTGGCCTGCGCGTATTTCTCGCTGTCAATGGTCTCGATGTCCCACTGGCCGATCTGCTGGTCCGGGGATTCATGGGTCAGCACCACGATGCCTTTGTCGCGTGCTTTTTTCAGCACCGGCTCCAGCACTTTGGCGTCGTTCGGCACCACGATGATGGCGTTGACGTTCTTGGCGATCAGATCCTCAATCACCTTGACCTGCGCGGCCGGATCCGGCGTAGAAGGGCCGGTCTGGTAAGCGTTGACGTCAAGTTTTTTCGCCGCTTCGTTGACGCCCACTTCCATGCGGTTGAACCACGGAATGCCGGTCACTTTGGCGACTACGGCAATCTCATATTTCTCAGCGGCGAACACAGGTGTTGTCGATAACATGCACGCAGAAACCACACATGCATTTAATAATGCGAGGTTAAATTTCATTAGCTGTACCTTTTTTATCTGTAGGGGTGGCGGTTTTTCCACCGCTGCAGATTACAAAGGAATGGAAGAGGGGGCGTAGCTGAAGTTAATGAAATGTGATCTGCGCACATTTAAGTAAAATAATGACGAATTTAATGTTAAATAAATGTTTAATTATTTAGTGGTGGTAAATTTACTACCGATTAATTCGCAGTAAATAACTATAAATTAACAATTTATTAACATTGTGGCATCATTTTGATGGCGTGAAAGCATAAAAAAATGCCGGCGCAGAGGCCGGCATTGAAGCATTTAATCGATGTGTGAACAAGATCACCTTTAAGGCGGATTACAGCACGCCCTGCGCCAGCATGGCATCCGCGACCTTGACGAAACCGGCGATGTTCGCGCCGTGTACGTAGTGAGTTTGCTTGCCTTCGCCGCCGTATTCCACGCAGGCGTGGTGAATATCCGCCATGATATGTTGTAAACGTACATCCACTTTCTCTGCCCGCCAGCCGATGCGCGCGGCGTTTTGCGCCATCTCCAGGCCCGAAGTGGCGACGCCGCCGGCGTTGGCCGCCTTGCCCGGCGCGAACAGCACGCCGGCGTCGAGGAAGGCGTCGGTGGCCTGGATGGTGGTCGGCATGTTGGCGCCTTCCGCTACCGCCTTCACTCCGTTGCGGATCAGCGTCTGCGCCGCCTCGAGATCCAGTTCGTTCTGGGTGGCGCACGGCAGGGCGATATCCACCGGCACGTTCCACGGCTGCTGGCCCGCCAGATACGTCAGGCCGCGTTCGCGGGCGTAGTCTGCCACCCGGCCGTAGCGTTGGTTTTTGATCTCCGCCAGGTGTGCCAGCTTCTCGGTGGTGAAGCCGTCTTCGTCTACCAGAGTGCCACCGGAATCCGACACGGTGATCACGCGCGCGTCCAGTTCCAGCGCTTTCTCGATGGTGTACTGCGCTACGTTGCCGGAGCCGGACACCGCCACCCGCATGCCCTCAAAGCCCAGACCGTGGCGCTGCAGCATGGCGTCGGTAAAGTACACCAGGCCATAGCCGGTCGCCTCGGGGCGGATCAGGCTGCCGCCGAAGGAGAGGCCCTTGCCGGTAAATACACAGGCGGTATTGTTGGACAGTTTCTTCATCATGCCGGCCATAAAGCCGACTTCGCGGCCGCCGACGCCGATATCGCCGGCCGGCACGTCGGTGTCCGGGCCCAGATGGCGATACAGCTCGGTCATCAGCGCCTGGCAGAAGCGCATGATCTCGCCCTGGCTTTTGCCCTTTGGATCGAAATCGGAGCCGCCTTTGCCGCCGCCCATCGGCAGGGTGGTCAACGCGTTCTTGAAGGTCTGCTCAAAACCGAGGAATTTCAGGATCGACAGGTTTACCGACGGGTGGAAGCGCATGCCGCCCTTATAGGGGCCGATGGCCGAGTTGAACTGCACGCGGAAGGCGCGGTTGACCTGCACCTGGCCGCGATCGTCCACCCAGCTGACGCGGAACTGAATGACGCGCTCGGGCTCCACCAGGCGCTCCAGCAGCGCCTGTTCGCGATAGCGCGGGTTGCGTTCGATAAACGGCCACAGCGAGGTGAATACTTCGCGCACCGCCTGCAAATATTCCGGCTGGTGGGGGTTATGGCGTTGTAACGAGGACAGGAAAGACTCTACCGATACGGCATATTCCATGGATAACTCCTTTTCGCATTAAATTTCCCCCGCTATTTCTTATAGATATGGGTATAGGCGATGCCCGGGGGAGGATGTTGTGTCTTTAGCGACTATATCATCGGAGGGCGGTTGATTATCAAGCGATTAATCGGCGCGGCGGCATGAAAAACGCCCGCATGGCGCGGGCGTTGGGCAGTTAAGTTAGCGAGCGCTTACTTTATTCGTCTTCTTCATCGCGCAGCGGCACGATCAGCATATCGATGTGCACGGTATTGATCAGCTGGCGAGCGGAAGACATCAGCTTGCTCCAGAAGTCCTGGTGGTGGCCGCACAGCACCAGGTCCATGTCGTATTTCTTGATGGCATCCACCAATACCTGCGCCAGATCGCCGCTGCCGCTCAGGGTCTCGGTGATCGGGTAGCCGGCGTTCTGCGACAGCTCGGTCAGTGCCTGATGGGTTTCCTCGGAGATGCGTTTTTGCATGTCGCCGAGATTGACGTCGATCAGGCCGGTATAAAGGTCGGAATAGTTGACATCGACGTGGATCAGAGAAACTTTAGCGTTGTACGGCCGCGCCATTGAGACGGCTTTTTCTACCAGAATCTTGCTTTCCGGGGATAGGTCCACCGCGATCAGGATGTGTTTGTAAGCCATAAGAATACTCCTTCCATAAACATGCCGATTAAAAAGGGTTAGCAGGCGTTCCGTTTACCCGCCTGGCGCTTTTGGTTCCATAGTATCATTCGGATAACGCAATGATATGTTGGGGCGATCACACTGCGCCGCATCGAAAATCTCTCTGCCCGATACCTTTCGTTGTACACCCGCGCGGCGTAAAAGCCTATTGATTATGCGGATGTTGACGGTCTGACCGCTTGAATTATAAGCGTTATTAAACAAAGTATAGCGCTAAATGCGCAATCAGCGCTCGAGATGCGGTTGCAGCAGGCTTTCAAACCACTCATGAAACACCGCCAGGCGGCGCGATCGCTGGCGGCGATGGGGATAGATCAGGGAGATTGGCATGGAGGCGGCGCGGTAACCGGGCAGGACTTCCACCAGTTCACCGGCGTCGAGCAGGTGTTGCACGTCGTAGCGCGGGATTTGCATCAGCCCCAATCCGGCGCGGCAGCAGGCGATATAGCTTTCGGCGTTGTTGACCACCACCCGGCTGGGCAATTCGAGCCGTTGCGTATGGCCGTCGTCGGTCAGGTATTCCCAGGGGGATTCCCGGCCGGTTTTAGGCGAGGCGTAGCCGATGCTCCAGTGTCCTTCGACGAGATTGCCGGGCTGGAGCGGGTGGCCGAATTCGCCGAGGTAGGCGGGGCTGGCGCAGTTGATCAGCGCGATATGGCCGAGTGGGCGCATCACCAGGCTGCTGTCGTGCAGATCGCCGACGCGCACCGCGCAGTCGACCCCTTCCTGCACCAGATCGATGGCGCGATCGGCGGAGCCGAGCACCAGCTGCAGATGGGGGTGGCGCAGCAGCAGGCCGGGCAGCGCCGGGGCGATAAGCCGGCGGGCGATGCGGCTCGGCACGTCGACGCTGAGTCGACCGGAGGCCTGGCGTTGGCTGGCCTGAAACGACTGATCGATGTCTTCCACTTCGGCCAGCAGCGGGCGCAGCCGTTCGAGCAGCTGTTCGCCGTCGGCAGTCAGCCGCACTTGCCGCGTGGTGCGGTGCAGCAGGCGCACGCCCAGCTGCGTTTCCAGTTGTTGCACGGCGGCGGACACCGAGGCGCGCGGCACTTCCAGCGCATGGGCTGCCCGGATAAAGCTGCCCATCTCCGCCACCTGCACGAATATGCGGTATTGATTGAATCTGTCCATCTCGTTGACCTGCTGTTCCTTGGCGCCGTTTCTGACAAAGAGTGTAGCCGCATGGCGCGGTTGCGCGCGAGCAGGTGCGGGGGCATTCCGCCCCCCTCGAGCTTATTTGGTGGTGTAGCCGCCATTGATTAGGATGGTTTGGCCGGTTACCCACCAGCCATCGCTGACCAGATGGCGAATGAACGGCACCACGTCTTCGATATCGGTCAAGCCGGTTTTGCTGAACGGCGACAGCGCTGCCGCCGTCTTGTGGTAGGCCACGGCGTCCGCACCCTCTGCCGGGTAAAAGAACGGGGTGTCCATCGGGCCGGGGCCGACCGCCGTCACGGAGATGCCGCGTTCGCCGAACTCCTTGGCGGCGGCGCGGGTGAAGTGTTCCACCGGCGCTTTGGTGCCGGCGTAAGCGGCGTAAAACGGCGTGAAGGCGCCGAGCAGCGAGGTGACCAGCGTGCAGATTTTACCGTTGTCGTTGAGGTGTTTGCCCGCCTCTTTCAGGAAGAAGAACGCGGTTTTGGCGTTGACCGCCGTCATCTCGTCGTATTCGGCTTCGCTGATGTCGACCATCGGCTTTTTCAGCACTTTGCCGACGGTATTGATGGCGATATCCGGCTTGCCGACGGCGGCGACCGCATCGGCGAACAGCTTCTCGACTGCATCTGCGGTGGTCAGATCGGCCTGCAGTGCGACGCCTTTCGCCCCGGCGGCCTGAATGGCGGCGACGGTTTTCTCCGCCTCGGCTTTGGAAGCGGCGCTGTTGTAGTGGATTACCACCGCTTTTGCGCCTTGTTCAGCCAAATCGCGCGCGATCAGCCCGCCGAGGTTTTTGGCGCCGCCGGCGATGAGGACGGTTTTTCCTTTGATTGAATGGTTTGCCATAACAGTTTCCTTGGATGAACATAACGGAAACCTGAGTCTAGCCAGCGTGGGGGGAAAGATCAGCGGCGCGGAGCGGGATAGACTATCCAGAAAAACCGACCAATCACCGGCCGGCGGTGAGCCGTTAGCACGCCCCGGCGGAGGACGTTTCGGTAAATTTTATCCACTGCTCAGGCCAGTTTGCGTTTCATTAACCTACAATGATGGATATGGGCCTCACCATTTCCCCTCTGAGTGGAACCACGCTGTGCAAATCTCTCTGCGCGGTGCGGTAACGTCTCCGGAGGCGGTGGGTTATGGGCATGGCCCGTGCAGGCAAAAAAGGGGATGAGAGCGGTAAGCTCCAGCAGAGTATCGGGTAATGAGGTAGGGCGGTTGGACCCGGCGGATGGCCGCGGATAACAACGCCTTGAGGGGGCAATCATGATCAGTACCGTCGCGCTGTTTTGGGCCTTATGTGTGGTGTGTGTGGTAAACATGGTGCGTTATTACTCTTCTTTGCGCGCGCTGCTGGTGGTATTGCGCGGCTGCGACCCGCTGCTGTACCAATACGTCGACGGCGGCGGTTTCTTCACCGCCCACGGGCAACCCAGCAAGCAGCTGAGGCTGGTGCGCTATATCTTTGCGCAGCGCTATGTCGAACACCACGATCCGGAGTTTATTCGCCGCTGCGAGCGGGTGCGCGGGCAGTTTATGCTGACCTCGGCCCTGTGCGGCCTGGTGGTCATCAGCCTGATAGCGCTGATGATCTGGTATTAATGCCTTCCTGTTTCCCTTGATGCAGGCAAAAAAAAGGCGGCCCTGCGGCCGCCTTTCTCATGATGCTTATCGCTTAGATCAGCTTCAACGCGACCCAATACAGCGCACCGGAAAGCAGAATCGAGATTGGCAGGGTCAGTACCCAAGCCAACAGAATGTTCTTCACGGTTTTGCTCTGTACGCCGCCGCCGTCCACGATCATCGTCCCGGCAACTGCCGAAGAGAGAACGTGGGTGGTGGAGACCGGCATGCCGGTATAGCTCGCCACGCCGATCGACAGCGCCGCGGTCATCTGGGCCGACACGCCCTGAGCGTAGGTCATGCCTTTCTTGCCGATCTTCTCGCCGATGGTGGTGGCCACGCGTTTCCAGCCCACCATGGTGCCGAGCGACAGCGCCAGCGCGACGGCGACGATGATCCACATCGGTGCGTACTCGACGGTCTGCAGCAGATCCTGACGCAGGTTCTTCAGGAAGCGCTGGTCGGCGGATGAGGTTTCCGGCAGCTTGGCGACTTTATCCGCCGTGTCGGTCACGCACATCAGCAGGCGGCGCAGGTGGCTGCGCTGGTCAACCGTCAGCTGATCGTAGCTTTGCAGGTTGGTCAGCATGCCCTGAGCCAGCTCGATCGCCGGCATGGCGCGCGAACTGTCGCAGTGGAACTCGGCCGGCTTGTTAGGTTCGGCCTCGTCATCCGGGCTTGGCACCAGCGGCGTCAATGACACCGCATGCGACAGGGCATCACCGTGCTGCTGGTAATATTGTTGCAGGTGGGTCACGGCATCACGCGTACGTGTGATGTCATAACCGGTTGCATTCATATTGACCACGAAGCCGGCCGGCGCAACGCCGATCAGCACCAGCATGATAAGGCCGATGCCTTTCTGGCCGTCGTTGGCGCCGTGCGAGAAGCTGACGCCAATCGCCGACAGGATCAGTGCGATACGGGTCCAGAACGGCGGCTTGCGTTTGCCGTCGACCTTTTCACGTTCCGCAGGGGTCATGTGGATACGCTGGCGTTTCTTGGTGCCACTCCAATAGCGGCGCAAGGCGAACACCATCACTCCCGCCACCATCATGCCGACCAGCGGCGAGAACAGCAGAGAAAGGAAAATACCAATCATTTTCGGGACGTTAAGCGCATCCACCACCGAAGTGTGGGTCATCAGGGCGTTGGTTAAACCGACACCGATGATTGCGCCTATCAGCGTATGGGAACTGGAGGCCGGCAGACCGAAATACCAGGTGCCGAGGTTCCAGATGATTGCCGCCAACAGCATGGAGAAGACCATGGCTAATCCGTGTGCTGAACTGACGTTCAACAACAGATCGGTAGGCAGCAAGTGGACGATGGCGTAAGCAACACTCAAACCGCCGAGCATTACGCCAAGAAAGTTGAACAAACCTGCCATCACGACCGCAAGTTGCGAGCGCATGGCGCGGGTATAAATAACTGTAGCGACCGCATTGGCCGTATCATGAAAACCGTTGATGGCTTCATAAAACAACACGAACAACAATGCGAGAATTAACATCAGGCCGGTATGGAAATCCAGGCCAGCGAACAAATGCAGCATAAGCGTTACGCCAGTTTGTGGACATGAACGCCGCGCATTATCAGTGACAACCGGGGCCGGGGAAAAGGAAAATATGACGTTTTTTTGATTTGGACATGACGAAATGATGGCGTGTCTATAACAAAAATATGAAATATCAACGCGTTATTCTCCTCTGACCTCTGTAATATTTTCTTACTATGGCGTTGGCGGCGCCGGGGCTTTACAATCTGCCGCCGTGAATTTGGCGGTGACCGGCGGCGAAACGGCGTAATATGGCGCTCTTTTGTCGCGATTGTGGTTTTGATAAGTGAGGCTCAGGTGGAACAGTTTGATGTCGTAGTGATTGGGGCGGGCGCCGCCGGCATGTTTTGCGCCGCGCAGGCGGGGCAACTCGGTTGCCGCGTGTTGCTGCTCGACAACGGCAAAAAACCGGGCCGCAAGATCCTGATGTCCGGCGGCGGACGCTGCAACTTTACCAACATGTACGCTGAACCGGCGGCTTACCTGTCGAACAATCCGCATTTCTGCAAGTCGGCGCTGGCGCGCTACACCCAGTGGGACTTCATCGATCTGATCAACCGCTACGGCATCGCCTACCATGAAAAAACGCTGGGGCAGCTGTTCTGCGACGACTCGGCGCAGCAGGTGGTGGATCTGTTGGTCAAAGAGTGCGAGCTGGGCCAGGTGACCATGCGCCTGCGCAGCGAAGTGCTGGGCGTGGAAAAAACCGAACACGGTTACGAACTGGCGCTGAATGGTGAGGAAGTTAGTGCTCGCTCACTTGTGGTGGCCAGCGGTGGATTGTCCATGCCGGGGCTGGGCGCTTCGCCGTTCGGTTACAAGCTGGCGGAGCAGTTCGGCCTCAAGGTGCTACCGACGCGGGCCGGGCTGGTGCCTTTTACCCTGCATAAGCCGCTGTTGGAGCATTTACAGACGCTGTCCGGCGTCTCGGTGCCGGCGGTGATCACCGCCGAGAACGGCGTCAGCTTCCGTGAAAGCATCCTGTTCACCCATCGCGGCCTGTCCGGCCCGGCGGTGCTGCAGCTGTCCAGCTACTGGCAGCCGGGTGAGTATGTGAGCGTTAACTTACTTCCTGATCTGGATTTGGCGGCCTTCCTGGATGACCAACGCCGTCAGCACCCGAACCAAAGCCTGAAAAACACCCTGGCGTTGCACTTGCCGAAGCGGTTGGTGGAATGCTTGCAAACGTTGGGACAACTGCCGGAGGCGACATTGAAGCAGCTGAATGCGCCGCAGCAGGCGGCGCTGACGGATCTGTTGCAGAACTGGCGTGTGCAGCCGAACGGCACCGAAGGCTATCGCACGGCGGAAGTGACGCTCGGCGGCGTCGACACCAACGAACTCTCCTCCAAGACGATGGAAGCCCACAAGGCGCCGGGGCTCTACTTTATCGGCGAAGTGGTGGACGTAACCGGGTGGTTGGGCGGCTACAACTTCCAGTGGGCCTGGAGCTCGGCCTGGGCCTGCGCGCAGGCGTTGGCGGCGCAGGGGCGTTAACGTTCAGCAGTGTGACGGGCTAGGCCGATTTTTGGGAATAAAACGCAGACACCGCCAAGCGATTACCGCTGCTGCTGCGGCATAAAGCATCAGCAGGTAGGCTGTCGAACGCGCCTTCGGATCGCCGAGCCCCGATTCATTAGACTTGTGAATCATTTTCAACGCCATATCCGGCGTAAGCAGCAGCCGAGATGGAATGATGTTTGGCAAGAAGGCGAAGATCAGAACAGAAATCACCAAGGCAATCCGTTTTCTCATGCGGGGCAACGCCCCTCATAAGCCACGATGGCAATGCACAACGAGATGAACAGATGGAGCCGATAAGGCTCCCTTTTCTATTCTATGGCTCGTTAATCTCATTCCGCCGGTCCCTTAAGCTCTATGCGGTTGCCGTCCGGATCGTTGAAGTAAATCGACGGCCCGTCGCCTTCCGCACCGTAGCGCGATTCAGCGGGATTGACGGCGATCCCCTGCGATCGCAGATAGGCCAACAGATCGTCTTCGTTGAAAGGATCGATGCGCAGGCAAACGTGATCGACATTTTGCCGGCGAGGATCGGGCGCTTCGCCGCCTTTTTTCCCAAGCTGGCCGTTAACGTCGACCAGATCAATCATGGCTGCTCCGGCGCGCAGGTGCATCAGCCCCAAATCCGGCCGCTGTTTGGCGATATCACAGCCGACGATCTGGGTATAAAAATGCAGGCTTTTCTGCATATCGCGCACGCGCAAAACCACATGATCGATAGTCTTCAGGCTGAAAGGGGGCATGATTTTCTCCCAGAATCGCAGCGTTACTCATCAGCATAATCGGCAACGCCCGATTTATCCTGTTTTCACCCCCTATTGCTGCCGGAGCCGCTTAGCGCAGGGTGGCCACGATCTCTTCCAACGCCGCGCGCTGCGCCTCACCGAGCTTGTTTTCCGTTGCCGCATTCTCCGCCAGCAGGGTTTGCAGGCCGATCAGCCAGTCATAGATATAAAACGCGGTATTTTTGGTCGGCGTCGGCGCCAGCCGGGTTAACCGCTGCTGGTTGCTCCAGTCCACCGCCGGCTGCGGCGGTGGGGTAAAGATCGGCTGGCCGGGATTGACGCGGCTCTCGGGGCGCGTTGCCGCATCGCGCCGCTGGAAGCCGAGCCAGGCGACGAAGTCGCCCAGTATCGCCAGCGCCTGGCTGATTTGCCGATCTTCACTCTGGTCCGGCAGGCCCCCGGCGCACAGCGCGCGCTCCAGCTCATCATCGAGCCGCAGGCGACAGGCGGCACCGATCAGCGCATCGACCAGCAGTTCCAGATGCGGCTTTTCGACGCCGAGCAGATCCAGCAACCGGCGGCTGTCCGGCAGGCTGCGCAGATGGTTGATCCAATCCGCAAACACCCGCGTAGCAAAGGGTAACGCGGGGGGCTCGCCGGGCGCTGAGGCTTCCGGTGCGCCGAACAGGTCGATGTCGAGCCCGAACGGCGCAGGCGTCGCCGCCGGGGCCGGCGCGGCGTGCTGCTGTTGCTGATAAAGCTGGCGCAACGTATCGCGCTGGGGTAACAGCCGTTCCAACAGCTCGCCGTGGCGGCCGGCCTGCGCCTGCAGCGCGCGCAACAGCTGTTGGCCGCGCTGCTGCGCCGCGTGCGGATCGGCGGCGGTGAGCCAGTTGCCGAGCAGGCTTTCCGTCAGCTCGCGCTGCAACTCTTCGCGTTGTTCGAGCAGGCGGGCTTGCTTCTGGGCCGGGCGCGCCTGAGTGGCCAGGTAGCTCACCATGCGGCGGCAATCCTGTTCATCCAGCGCCAGCAGCGTGGCCCAGCTGTCGCCGGGCTCGCCGACCTGGCGCTGTACGGCGTCGTCGGGGCGTGCTTTACCTTCCCCGCGCTGGTCGAACGGTGTGACCGCCCAAATCAGGCCGGGTTTGCGGCGCTGGCGCAGCGCCGGGGTTTCCCCCTGGGTTTGGTTGACCCAGTTGGCGAGCGCCTGGCCGACGCGGGCGGCGTCCTGCGGCGTGGCGGCGGCATCGGCCACCAGCAGCAGATTGGCGTGCAGGCCGTCCGCGCAACGGGTCAGCAAATGGGCGCGTTTCGCCTGTTGCAGCCGCTGCGTCGGTTCCGCCTGCGGGCAGGCGCGGCTGCCGGGCAGGTCGATCAGCGCCACGTCGGCGGGCAGGGCCGCCTGCGCCGTTTGCGGCAGAACGGTAGTCACTTCGGCGGTCAACCAGGTCAGATCGCTCAGCGCGATCTCCCGTTTACCGCCGTGTTCGGCCATCACGACGATCGTGGCGTTTTCCGCTGCGGCGCTCGCGGTCAGCAGCGCCAACGCGCGGTGCGGAGCATGAACCTGTCGGCTGCCGCCGAGGGCGTGCAGCGTGTGTGCCAGCTGGCGATAACGCGCCGTCAGCGTCGTTTCCTCTCCCCACAGCGGCGCAAACAGGCGTGCGCGGTCGTCGATGCTCAGTTGCGGCGCCAGCGCCACGGCCTGCGGCCAGAAATGCCTGTCCAGCGTCTGTTGCCCTTTGTCGCCGTGGCGGCGTTGGCTATCCCACAGCGCCAGCACATCGTTGTCGCTGAGGCCGTCGAGAGCGACGGCTTGGCGGTGGCGCGCCAACGCTTGCAGATGGGCGGCGATCGCGCGGGCGTCCCAGTCCAGCCGGAAGCCGCCCATCGCGGCGGCATCGAGCGTGATGGCCAGCCATTGCGCTTCATCGAGCAGCGCGAGGGCGAGAGGATACTCGGCGCATGGTGCCGGCGCGGTGGCGCAATAACGCACCGCCAGCGCGGCGTCTGCGTGCAGCCTTTCTGCTCCGGGGGCCAGCGCCGCCAGCAGGTGGGCCTTGGCGGCGGCGTTGTGGCCGTACAGGCCGATAGCGACCTGGTCAGGCTGCGCGTTCGCCAATTGCAAAGCGCGGTTATGGCAACGGCGCAGGCGCAGCGTCAGCCGGTCCGCCTCCTGTTCCAAACGGGCGGACTGCCGTCGCGCGGCGTCCACCCAGTCGATCGCCTGCAGAATGCCTGTGCTGAGTACGTGGTTCGGGGCCGATTGGGCGGTGGTGGTAGCTTTCATCGTGGGTAAATGCTCCCGCTGTCTATCCAGTAGTGGGTCGCGCCGGAGGCGCTGGCAGCCAGGGTATTGAGTTTCAGTTGCAAGTGGTGCGCCGGGACAGGGCTGCCGTCGGCCATTACCGCCTGCGCGATCTTGACGCTTTCTGCGCCCTGTTCGGCGCTGGCGGTAATGGCCAGCCGCAGGGTGATCACCGCGTCACCGGCCAGCTTGCGTGCCAGCGGGGCGTCATTGATGGTCAGCGTATAGAGCGGCGAGGCCGGCCAGCGTTCGTTGTCCAGTTGGCGGAAGCCCAGGCGCAACGGGCCGCGCAGCTGGAAGCTGCCGGCGGGATCGAGCGCGAAGTCGGCGCGATCCAGATCGATGTCGCGGTAATAGACGTTATCGTCCGCCAGCATGTTGTTACCGTCCAGCATACCCAGATGGCGAATGGTGGAGTAAGGCTGGAAATCGCCGACGTTGAAGTAAAAGCTCTCCAGCCGCAGGTCGATCGCCAGCAGGCACAGCATGGCGCCTACCGCTGCGGTGGATTTGGGGTTATCGATGCGGCCGCGTTTGTTGAACGGGTACCAGCTGCGGGTGTGGTAGCCCTCGAGCGGCAGAATACGGCTGGCGGGCAGCGGCTGCAGATGGCGCAGCAGCGCCTGCACGCCGGGGAAACGCGCCGGACGGCCGGTCAGCAGCAGCACGTCGCAGGTATACAACGCCACCACCTCAGCCAGCAGGCGCAGGCAGCGGCCGATGCCGATGCGATCGGACAAGAAGGCGGCGTGCAGATCGGCCAGACGAATCACCAACGGGGTGTGCAGAATATCGAAGGCGTCGCTGTCGGCTTCGCGCTGCACCTCGCCGTTGATAAACGCCAGCACCTGCGGCGTCGGCGGCTGCGGCAGCAGATCGCCCAGGCTGGCGGCGATTTCCGCTCGGCTGTCCAGCGGATCGTATTCTTCATAGGCGCCGAGCAGCGCACGTCCGGCGGGCATGAAAATCTGCAGCGCGGCCTGCTGACGCAGGGTGGAAAGCCCGTCCATGCGTCCTTCGTTGCCGAACAGTCTGTCCATCAACGCCGGGGCGGCGCTTACGCCGGCGGCTTCGAACGCCTGCTGCACGGCGGGCAGGATAAACTGTTGGATGGCGTCCAACAGAATATCGTCGCCGGCGACTTTAAAGCCCTCGCGGAACAGCAGGCGCGGGTTGATTTTGATGTTATTGCCCACGCCGTCGTCGAGCGAATAGTGTGTGATCGCCAGATCCGTGGTGCCGCCGCCGATGTCGATGGAGGCGATACGCAGCGTTTTTCCCACCTGCTCGCCCGGGGCCAGCGGCCGGTCAGGCCGGGCCATGGCGGCGAAAAAGGCGTCGGTGCGGCCGGCGAAATTCACCTGGGTTTCGTTGTACAGATAAACCATCTGGCCGCAGGTGGCCTCGTCCCACTCCATCTGCACCTGCGGCACCGGGAAGCGGGCGTGCGCGCCGTCGAACGGCGCATCCTGCGGGTGCCAGCCGAGGGCTTTCCACACCAGCCCGATCGCCTCCTGCATGCGGCGGCGGAAAATCTCGCGCTCCGGCTTCGGCATGGCCGAAGGCAGCGTCAGAATGATGGCGCGCAGACGGCGTGGCGCGGCGGCGTTCGGCATGCGGCTGCGCTGAGCGATGCTGTTGATCTGCATCAGCGCCTGCGCCAGCAGCTCGGTCAGCATCAGGGTCATCACCGCGCTGCGGCTGTAGTGGGCGGCGAACACCGGCAGCCGTTGCGCCGTCGGCAGGGCGGACAGCGGCACGCCTTCGTCGTTGATCAGGGTGGTCAACGGCGCGGCGGCGGCCATGGGTTCTTGCGGTTCGTTGAAGCGCCAGCCGGACGCATAGCGTTCCTCGTCCCACAGATAGCGGCGCGGGCTGGAAATGCCGGTGGTGCCTTCATGGCCTGTTCGCCGCTGCGCCAACTGCGCGGCTTCACGGCCGACGCGGGTGATGGACGGCCATTGGAAGGCGTCGTCGCGCCCGCTCTGGAACGACAGATGTGGCTTGCCGAACCCGGCCCGCGAAAACTCTACCCGGCTCTCGAACAGTTCGTTGTAGACGCGATGCGGTTCGGAAAGCGAGCGCAGCTGCAGCTCGTAGGTTTGCTTCAGGCCGTTGCTCTCCTCCGGATGGTCCTCGACCAGCACGCCGCAGGTGTGCGAGTTGCCGACGTCCAGCACCAGATCGACGTCGATCGCCGGTTGCTGCAGCGTCGCCGCCACCATTTTTATCTGCGGCACCGCCAACTGGTGGCCGAGCATGTGCAACAGGTTGAGGTAATGCGCCTGATACTCGAAGGTTTTCAGCCCGGCGTTGATCTCCGCTTCGGCGCGCTGCTCCCGCTCGGCGGCGCGTTGGCTGAATGCCTCGCGCAGCCAGCCGTCTACCCAGGTCAGATCGAGAAACTCACCCAGTTCGTGGTTGCGGTGAGCCAACGCGAAACGGAGATCGGTGCCGAGATCGCTTTCGCCCGGTGCCAGCGCTTCCTGGCCGGGTGCCGCACCGCGGGTGTCGAAGGCCAGCACCACGCGCAGCAGGTTGCCGTCCTGATCCGGTTCATCCAACTGCACCACCTGCAGGCGCGCCCAGTTGTCCGGGCCCGATAAAAACAGGCCCGCCGGGGTGTGGCGCAAGAAGGGCAGTGGCAGCCAGAGCTTATCCAGCAGACGCAGCGACTGCTGCAGCGGATAGCTGAACTCCGGCCGCACCACTTCGGCGGCCTGGCCGCTCGCGGCCGGCAGCTGGTATTTGCCGCTCTCGGCCTCCCATTGCAGGCGCAGCAGCGGGCCGCTGGCGGTCTTGCGCACGAATTTGCCGGGAAACTCGGCATCCAGCAGCGGCGTCAGGGCAAAGTCCAGAAACTGAATGCCGCTGTCCTGAATCAGCGTAATGCCGTGTTTGTAGTCCGTAAGGGGTGCCAGCATCATTTACTCTCGCGCTTGAACGTCATGGGATAGGTGGTGTCCGCATCGTAGCGGCCGGTGCACTCCGCCGCGCCGGTTTCGCCCTGGCGGCAGACGATCTCCGGGATCTGGTAGCGGCTGCCGTCGCTGCAGTGCGCCTTGGTGCGGCTGTTGATCACCAGATTGCCGGACTGCATCAGCCCGGCTTCGACCGCTACCCGGCAGCTGACGCCGTCGCCGTAGGCGATGATGGCGCTGCCTTTGCCGCCGTTCAGACGGTATTGCAGGCCGGGGCGTTTGCCGGTGATCGGGTCTTTCAGCGCCACCGTGGCGCGCCATTTGCCGTTAAGGAAACGGGTGGAGCCGGCTTTCACCGCCTCGGGCGGCAGCACCAGCGCATTTTTGTCCGCCGGCTGCGGGATGGCCGGCGCCGGTGGCGGCGGCATCAGCGTCGCGTGCGCCAGCGGTAAGCGCAGCTTGGGCAACGGCGCGGCAGCTTTTTCCGGCGGCGCCGGAGGCTGAACTTCTGCCGGCATCGCCGGTTGCGGCGGCGGCGAGCGGTGCAGCCAGGTGGCCAGCGCCGCGCTACCTAGCAGCAGTATGAGCAAGAGCCAGAGAGCGTAGCGCCGGCGAGGGCGAACGATGGCAGGGGATTCGATAGGCGCTGCCGGGGCGGGCAGCGGTTCGGGCTCGGCGGCCGGGGCCGGTTTTACCGGCTCGACAATGGCCGGTTTTTCCACTTCGACTTTCACCTCTGCTTCGATCGGGCGCAGGCAAGCCAAAGGATCGTCAGGGCTCTGCGCTTGTGGCTTGATAAAGCCCCAGAAGGTCAGCACCGGCCGGTCGTCCACCAGGTAAACGTGGTTGGGGTCGGGTATGTGCATCGCTTTAGCCAGCAGCGCGCCGAACAGACGATGGCTGGGGTGATCGGTCGCCTGGGCCTGTTCCGTCAGGCAGCGGAAGGTCGCCAGGCAATGTTCCAGGTGGCGTACCGCCTGCGCGCGCTGGGCGTCGCTCGCCGCCAGCCAGGAGGTGACCTTGCCGGGGAAGGGCGCATACCAGTCGATGCGGGTGCCGCTTTCGTTCGGCTGGGGGATCGCCAGACAGTCGGCGGCCTGCTGCTGCCGGCGAAGACGCAGGGTTTCCCGCAGCTGCTGCGCGCAGGCGTAGACCGGTTGGCCGTTTTCGCCTAAAGCCAGCACATCATCCAAACTGCCACTGCGTAAGAAGGGTTTCACCACGGCACCGCACCTTGTCCTGTTCTGCAAAAACGCATAAAAGTCCATGATACCCCGTGGGCAGAGCCGCCAAACGGCCAAGGACAGCCCGAAAAACGCCCTTCTTTGGCGTTAGCGGCGCGCTTTGCTAACCGGCACAGTGAAAATCTCGCTATCTGGACCTGTCTGTGAACCGCTTTATCTGAAAAATAGAGCGTAACCCCGGCAAGCGACGTCGGGGAACGATGTTCTCTTTCACTATGACATCGCCTCGCGGGTTGCCGATTTCGGTATGCCTCAGGCGTGCGGAGCCTTCACATGACGGACAGTCAGTCTGAAAAAACTCTCGTTGTTACCCCTGCACATCCCGCCGTCGGGCATTCGGCCCAGGGCTGGATGAACGGCTTCCTCGGCATGATTATCTTCAGCGGCTCGCTGCCCGCCACGCGAGTGGCGGTGCTGGAGCTCGATCCGCTGTTTCTGACGGCGGTCAGGGCGGCGATCGCCGCCTTGCTGGCCCTGTGCGCGCTGTTGATCACCCGCCAGGCGCGGCCCACGTGGGCCGACTTGCCGCCGCTGCTGTTTGTGGCGCTCGGCGTGGTCATCGGTTTTCCGCTGCTGACGGCGCTGGCGCTGCAGCACACCACGTCGGCGCATTCGCTGATGTATATCGGCCTGCTGCCGCTGGCGACCGCCGGTTTTGGCGTTTTGCGCGGCGGAGAACGGCCCAGGCCCGCTTTTTGGGCTTTTTCAGGCGTCGGTGCTGCGCTGGTGGGCGCCTTCGCGCTGAGCCAGGGGAGCGGTGGTGCCTGGCAAGGGGATGCACTGATGGTCGGGGCGGTACTGCTGTGCGGGCTGGGTTATGCCGAAGGGGCGGTATTGTCACGCCGGATCGGCGGCTGGCAGGTGATCTCCTGGGCGCTGGTGGTGGCGTTGCCGTTGACGCTGGCGGCCACCTGGCAGGCGGCCCCGGCCGGCTGGCCTGTGATCAGCGGCGCCGCCTGGCTGTCGCTGGTTTACGTCTCGGTGTTCAGCATGTGGATTGGGTTTATTTTCTGGTATCGCGGCCTGGCGCAGGGCGGCATCGCCGCCGTCGGACAGCTGCAGCTGCTGCAGCCATTCTTCGGCCTGGCGCTGGCGGGCTGGCTGCTGCATGAGACCGTCCAGCCGATGATGATCGCCGTGATGACCGGCGTGGTGGTTTGCGTGTTCGGCGCCAAACGCTTTTCCCGCTAGGCGCCGCTACCGGCGCAGGCCAGGATCACCTGTCCAAGCCGTTCCACCGCCTGTTGCACCTGGCGGTCGGCGTAACCGCCCAACCCCAGCACCAGACCCGGCTCACCGTGGCCGGGTGCATACATCGGCGACACCGCCCGCAGCGCCAACCCGGCTTCGTTGGCGCATTGGGCGACCCGCACGTCGTCGAGATCTTTCCTCAGCCACAGCACCATGTGCATGCCCTGATCGCAGGGCTGCACCACCGCCAGTTCTGCGGGGATATGCGCGTTGATCGCCTCGATCAGCACCCGGCGTTTCTCGGCGTAGACGCCGCGCATTTTGCGGATATGTCGGTCGAGGTACCCTTCGGCGATGAAGGCGGCCAGCACGTGTTGATCCGCGCTGGGAGGGTGACGATCCATCAGGATCCTGGCGCCGCAGAAAGCGTCGACCAGCGCTGGCGGCACGATGGCGTAACCTAACCGCAGCGAAGGGAACAGCACCTTGCTGAAGGTGCCGAGATAGAGCGTCCGTTCGGGCGCCAGCCCCTGCAGCGACGGGAACGGGTGGCCGGCGTAGCGCATCTCGCTGTCGTAATCGTCTTCCACGATCCAGGCCTGTCGCTCCCTGGCCCAGGCCAGTAGGGCGCTTCTTTTCGCCATGCTCATCGGCATGCCCAGCGGGTATTGATGCGACGGCGTGACGAAGGCGGCGCGGGCATCGGCGGCCAGACGCACGCCGGCGGCGACGTCGATGCCGTCATCGTCGACGGGCACTCTGACCATGCGGCGGTCGCGAAATAGGCTGTCGAAAATGGCGGTAATGCCGGCGTAGGCGGGATCTTCGACCCAGGCGCTGTCGCCGGCGTCCAACAGGATCTGCGCGGCCAAATAGAGCCCTTGTTGCGTACCGGAGGTGATGAGGATTTGCTGCGGCGCGCAGTTTACCGAGCGGGAACGGCGCACATAGTCGCAGATGGCTTCGCGCAGCGGCAGTGCGCCCAGCGGATCGCCATAGCCCGACGGAGCGCCGGCGCCGCGAGCCCGGATGCGGTTGCCGAGCCGGCGCCAGACATCGTCGGGCGCGGTATCGCCGATCGGCACAGAGACGGTGAACGGCACCGGCGGCAACGCCCGCGCCTGGGCGGCAAAACGCGCCAGATGTTGCGCCTGCGAAGAAAGCGGAACCGCTACCGTGGAACTCGCCTGCACGTTGGCGTGCGGCGTGCGGTGCGGCGCCTGATAGTGAGCGACCCGGGTGCCGGAGCCGGGTTGCGGTTCGAGAAAGCCTTCCGCCGTCAGCTGCGCAAAGGCTTCCAATACCGTGCCGCGCGCCAGATTCAGCGCCGCCGACAGCCGGCGCGTCGAGGGCAGCAGATCGCCCGCTTTCAGATCGCCCCGATGGATGGCCTGGCGCAGGGCCTGGGCCAGCTGGTGGCTAAGCTGGCCCGCTTGGCGATCGAGCCCGCCGATTGCGGGGACGTCAACGACTTTGGCTGTTCTGGGCATGCATTCCGGCTCGTTTTATAGTGCGAAAATGAGTATTCAGAGTAAACCACTTTCGTGTCACTCGCGAGCCTGTTGTCGTTCAGCTCAGCCCCCGTTGATTCAGCAGTACCTTATTCAACTCACTGTTTTTGCGCACGTTCAACTTGCGCATCGCCGAACGCTTGTGGGCGCTGATGGTTTTCTGGCTGCGCTGCAGCAGGCCGGCGATGCTGCAGGCGGACATGCCGCTGCTCATCAACCCCAGCACTTTTTTTTCGCAGTGGCTGAGTGCGGCGATGCGGCAGGACTGGCATTTCCACATGCCGGCGGTGTGTACCGCCATCCACGGATGTTGGATGAATTTTTCCAACGCCATCTGCAGCTTGAGGCGAATGGCATAGGCCGAATCGCGCCGATGAATGCTGAACAGCGGCGACAGGTTTTTCACCTGTTGCTGAGTCGTGTCGTCGAGGATCAGCAGGGTCAGCTGCCGCTGGCGCGGGATGCCGTAGGGGCTCTGATAGCAGCTGGCGCAGCCCCAGCGCTCTTCCGGCGTGCGGAACACGATTTCGATGTTATCCAGCGCCTGAAGCGCCAGCGGTGAGAACTGCGGATACAGACGCTGGCATTCGTTCAGGGAGTGCAGATAGTCCTGCATCAGCAGACGCAGCCCCTGCTGGTAGAAGTTATCGCTGTCGAACAGCGTGAAGCGAATATCTGGCATGGGTGACTCCTTAAAAGGCCGCAGCACCGCAGCGGAGCGAACGGTGACGGCCAATCGCCGGCGATGGTGCGCCGGTCGTTTTCCTGATTTCCCTGGGATGGTGCGGGGCTTATTGGTACGCCAGCACAAAATTGGCGACGGAAGTGAATTCGCCTTCGGTAATACTTTGGTTCTGAATCGCACTCGGCCGCCCCTGCACATAGGCGGTGAAATTCAGGCTGTTGGGGCCGTTTTGCAGCGTGACCGTACTGGTGGCCTTATTCAGGTCGATATCTGCACCCTGATGATCGAACAAGGCGATGGCGGCGCCATTCGCGCCGTTGTTGATCGCCAGTTTGCCCGGCAGCTCTCCGTCTTCGGTGCCGCTGAAGGTCACGCTGACGGATTTGAATACCGTGGTCTTGCAGTCGGTCAGCTTGATGCTGAACGGCACCGGCGTGGTGTGGCCGTAGCGGTACAGAGTTTTGACGATCACCGTCCCCATCTCCACCAACTGATCGGCGGACTGCGGCTCGATATTGCACGGGCGGCTCACCACGGTGCCGTGGAACTGCACCGGCGCGCCGATAAGCTCGGTGTTCGCCGTCGCCGGCATGACGGCAAACCACCAGGGCGCACAGCTCAGCAGCGCTAAAGCGCGTAGACGCATTTTTCGTTCCTCCCTCGATTACTGGAATGCCGCCACGATGGTGGCCGATGCGTTGAATTCCCCTTCGCCAATCTCTGCGCCGCCGTTGGCGAACGGTGCCGCCACCAGGTTCCAGGAACCGCCGTTGCCAATGTTCGGCACCGGATAAAATTCATTCGGGATGACCGGTTGGCCGTTGTGCGTCAGCCGGATGCCGAGATCGTTCTTGTCGGTTTTGAATACCTCGTTATTGAAAGAGGCCGCCGAGCCTGAGACCGCCAGTTTGATGTTCAGCGTGCCGTCCTCAAAGCTGCCGCCTTCGCATTGGAAGCGCACCGGAATGCTTTGCGGGTAGTTCGAACCGTTAAGATCGCTGCCGCCGATCTCGCCGAACTCCACGTTGATCAGCTGGCCTTCGTTCACCACACACTTATCCGGTACGTAGAGGATCGCGGATTGGATAAACACCTGCGCCATCGGGTTGGGCCCGAAACCGCCGTCGGTCGAGCCCAGGCGGCCGAACATCTCGATGATCTGCCGATCGTTAATCTCGACGCCGTTGATGATTTTTTTGCGCACCCGGAAGGTGATGCGGCCTTTGGAGCCGCTTTCATAGTTGTTGACCTGCACATAGGGCGGCGTACAGCTGTGATTGGGGTACTCGTTGGATTCGTTGTAAAAAGGCACGGTGACATAGGCCTTCTTATAGCCGGCGATCCACACCTCGGCTTTTAAATCCAGGAAGTCGTTCAGCTGCAAGAAGCCGTTGCCGTAACTGGATGGGGGGAGCGCCGAATCCGACTTGTAAAAGTGCGGGCTTTTGGGGATCGGCGTGTTGCAGTAAGCCTTGCCGGTATAGGTGCCGCCTAATGAATAGGGGAACACTTTGGTGAACCCTACCTGGTTGGTGATGTTGCTTTGATTCAGATCGATATAGAACGGTTTCGCCCCGCCGTCCGGCGTGACGTAGCCGTTGGCCCAGGCGGCGGGAGCCGCCAGCGCGATCGCCAGCGGCAGGCAAAGTTTGGTCAGTTGCATTTTCATCGCGTTCTCGAGCCTCACAGGTAAATCACCTGAATGTGCGCCACGGCGGCGAACCCGGCAGCCATCACTGCTCGCTGGGTGGATTCCACGCTGGCGCTGAACCAGAGGGTGTTGCTACCGGGTTGCAGAATGTAGGGGCGGCTGCGCTGGTTCAGTTCCAGCGCTTGGCCCTGCTGGTCTTGCAGCCGCAGGCCGATGCCTCGTACGCCGCCGTTCAGCTTCAGCAGCGACGGATTGTCGACGTCGCTTTCGCCGAGAAAGACCAGCGTAGCGGCCTGTTCACCCTGTAGGTAAAGGCGGCCGGCGTCGCCGTTACGTGGGCCGGCCGGGTTATCCGCCAGCGCGCGCGCGCCCAGCAGGCAGTTGCGGAACGAGAGGCGAAAACGCACCGGCGCGCTGCGATCGCCGGCGTTTCGGAAGTCGCGTGCGCTGACGTCGCCCAGATCGACGGCCTGCTCCCGGCTATCCGGCGTCAGGCTACAGGGGGAGCTGAGCAGGCCGCCGTGAAAACTGACGGTGCCGGTGGTGCCTTCGATCACGCCCAGCGGCGTTGCCGCCATCGCGCTGCCGCCGCACAGCAGGGCGCCGAGCAGCAGCGGGCGCAGTCGATCGGTGAATTCAGCCATGCTGGACCTCCTTATTTTTTCTCGGGCACGGCGGTGCAAACGCTGCCGTTGCAGGCGAAGCGCAGTTCGGGGTGGCCGCCGTAGTCGTTGATGTAGGTGATGACGAAGCTGTTCATGCCGGTGTCATGCAGCTTGAGGCTTTCGCTGGACTTCGGCTTCAGCATCAGCGGTTGGAAGCCGCCGATCGCGCCGCCGCCCTGTTTTTGCGTCTGCCGCGTCATGCCGGTCAGGGTGATGTAAAACGGCGTCGGGTTGTCGACGGTGACGGCGCCGCCGCTTTTACGGAATACCAGCTTTTCCTGCCACACTTCGCCCTTGGGCGCGACGATGGCCTTCGGCCGGTAGAACAGCTTGATCTGCGTTTGCAGTGCCAGCTGCATCACGTTGGTTTTGGTGCTTTTCGGCGGGATCTCGCGCAGGTTGAAGTAGAACACCGACTCGCGATCCTGCGGCAGGCGATCCGCCTCCGGCGTCTTGGTGATGCGCACCACGCTGCGTTCGCTCGGTTCCACGCGCTGCAACGGCGGCAGCACCACCAGCGGCGAGGTGATTTTCTGGTGCTGTTCGTTCTCCAGCCAGGACTGCGCCAGGAAAGGCAGCTCTTTGTTTTCGTTGACGATATTCAGGCTGATCGATTTAGCGTCGCTCACATAGACGGCGCGTGTGCGATCCAGCGATATCGCCGCGTCGGCGGTGGGCAGTACGGCGCTCAAGGCCAGGCCGGCGGCGGTCAGTAGCGTTATCGGGTGTTTGTTCATGTCATTATTTCTCAGCGTTACGGATTACAGGGTGGCGCACGGTAGCAGCAGCTGGTCCAGCGGCTTGGCGGCGCCCGGGATCACGATGCGGCAGCGGCGTTGGCCTTCCCAGGCGACATCCAGTTTTTCCTCCGGCTGCACGCCGGTCAGGTAGACCGAACCACCGTCGTTGACCACCGCGACCTCGCGGCCTTTCTCGCTCAGCACCGCAGCGCCGAACGGCGGCTCGCTGCCGTCCGCGAGGCGAATGGTGGCCAGCAGCTTGCTGCCTTTTACCACCTCGAAGTGGCGGTAGCCGATGGCGCCTTCGGTCAGCGTGCCTTGCACCACCGCGCGGGTGGCTTCAACGTCGTCCGCCAGTTTGTTGACGTCGATGCGGGTGTCGGTGTTGTAGTAGCTGGTGATGTCGGAAATCACCGCCAGCCCGAAGCGGTTGCTGTAGGCGCGGCCGTTGTTGATCGGCACGCCGGCGATGCCGTCGGTGTCGAGCATCATGCGGCTGCCGCCGTTGCTCGAGTTTTGGTGCGCCGCGATACCGTGCCGGGTGGCGGTGAGGCCGCCGCGGAACGAGCCGCCGATCGACGAATAGCTGTCCTGCTGGTAAGAGGCGCTGGCGTTCAGCGAGCCGAACGAGGCGTTGTGGGTGTAGTACCCGCGCGCCAGCGATTTGCCGGACTGATTAAAGCCGCCGCTGACCTGCCAGGTATTGTCCGGATCGCTGTAGTCGTTGTACGACGCGGTCTGCGTGACGTCGCCGTTGTTGGTTTGCAGCGCATAGCCGACGCGCCGGCGATCGCCGATCGGCACGGTGAAGTTGAGCATCACGCTGTCGTCGGTGCGGCCCTGGTAGTAGGTGCGGTAAGCCGACAGCGATGCAGTAATGTTGCTGATATCGCCGATGCTGAACAGCTTGCTGGTCGACAGCCCGTAACGGTCCTGGGTTCGCGCGTCCCAATAGGTCTGGTGCGAGTAGGTCAGATAGGCGGTGATCGCCTTGGCGCTGTCCTCCGCCATAAAGGTTTTGCTGGCGGTGATGGTGTACAGCTCTTTCTGGCGGCCATTGTAATTCTTGTCGTAGTCGCCGTAGCGCTCCTGCAGATACTGCGACATGTTCATGAATTTGCGCTGCGAGAAGCGGTAGCCGGCGAAGGTGATCTGGCTGTTCAGTTCGTCGAAGCGTTTGGCGTAGTTGAGCTTGAACGACATGCCGCTGGCGGTCGGTTCGCCGGGCAGACGGGCGATCGACTGGGTGACGTCCACCGACATGGCGCCTAACACGTTCAGATCGCGGCCGAGGCCGAGCGCCCAGGCGTTATAATCGCCACCGAGCAGCGCCCCGCCATACAGTGACCAGGCGTTGCTCAGGCCCCAGGAGAAGTCGCTGGCGGAAAACAGCGGCCCCTGGGTGCGGTGGTCGTAGGCAGAGGTTTTGCCCAGCGCCACGTTGTAGCGCACGTAGCCCGGCCGGGTCAGGTACGGAATGGTGGCGGTATCCACCTGGAAGGTCGAGACGGTGCCGTCCTGCTCTTCGACCTTGACGTCCAGTTTGCCGCGTACCGAGCTGTTGAGATCCTGGATGACGAACGGACCGGCGGGCACGGTGGTTTCGTACAGCGTGCGGCCTTCCTGCGAGACGGTGATCTTGGCGTTGCTTTTGGCGATGCCGCGCACTTCCGGCGCGTAACCCTGCAGATTGGGCGGCAGCATGCGCTCGTCGCTGGCCAGGTTGAGGCCGGTGAAGCGGTAAGCGTCGAACACCCCGGAATCCAGGTAGATCTCACCCAGCGTCAGCTTGGCGGCCTGCATCGGTAGTGCGCGGTAGGCGTAGATTTGGTTCCAGTCGAAACCGGTGCTGCGATCGCCGGCTTGCTGATTGTAATTGGCCTGGTAGTCCGCGCGCAGGCGCCAGGCTCCCAGGTTGGCGCCCAGCGTGCCGTAACTGCTCAGGTTCTGGGCGGTGTTGTTGTTGTGGCTTTGCTTGCCGAGCTGACCGCTCAGGTTGTAGTCCAGCAGCAGGCCGGGAATGCCATCATCCCACTGCTCGGGCGGCGTCCAGTCGGGATCGGAGTATTTCATCCACGCCTGCGGGATGGTGATCGCCAGCACGCCGCCACCGATGCGATCGGAGACGGTTGCCCCCTGGATCGCGCGAATGTCGGCGCACTGGTTGTCGTGCCACAGGGTGACTTTTTTGGCCGCTTCTTCTTTCAGCGCCATTTTTTCCACCAGGTCAGGCGGCAGGCACACTTGGCTGCCGCTCTTGTTATCCTGCGACGGGAAATACTGAATGCTGCGCTGAGGCAGCGTTTTCTGGTTGATCTTGATGTCCAGCAGATAAGCGCCGGGCATGACGTAGTCGGCGTCGGAAAAGCGCGAAAGATCCACTTTGCTGCGCTCGCCGATATCCAGGACGTCGGTATTGAATTCCGTGGCGGAAAATGCCGGACGCACCCAGAGGAAAGATAGAATGACGAGGAGAGGTAGGTGTTTCCGTGTCAGTAATGACGTCATAGCATAATCACTCATGGCAAGTCCGCGCCCAATAGCAGGTCATCCGTGCGACCTGAACTTGTAATGCTGTGCAGCGCCCGCCGGCGCTAGAGATAAGACAGGGTGAATTTGGCCAGAGAGCTGAAGCCGCCCGCTCGCGCCTTATCGGGATGCAGGCGCAACTGCGCGCCGAAGCGCAGCGTGTTGTCGCCGGCGACGATCTGGTAATCCGCCGTCGTGCTGCCGAGCGGGATCGGGGTACCGGCATCGGTCAACAGCTCGATAGCCACACCCTTCGCCTCGCCGTAAACGCCGAGCAGAGAGGGATCACGGCTGTCGGCGGTGCCGTCGAACGTGACGTTGGCCGCACGATAGACGAAGTCAGGCTTCACCTGGCTTGCCAGCTCGCAGTTCACCAGTTTTATCGTGAAATGGCGGCGGCTGCCGAGCAGCACCGATTGCCCGTCCTGTGAGGCGTCGGTCATGGAGATCAGGCCAAAATCGACGGTTTGGTCCAGGCTGTCGCTGGCGATGCCGCACGGCGTTTCGACGATGGTGCCGCCCAGGCTGACTTTGCCGTGGCCCTGATTTTTCGCTGCCGCCGCCGTGCTGCCTACGCTGAGCGCGATGAGCAACAGGCTGCAAAGGCGGATAGTCATACTGGCGTCTCCCTGTCTTTCCCTGTTCCCTTGCCGGTATCCTCGGCATGCAATAAAGCGGGGGATGCCCTGAGACATCCCCTATGGGGTATTACAGGTAAGCCAGGGTGAAGTTCGCCACGCTGGTGAAGTCGCCCGGTACCACGGCGGCAGAGGCGCTGCTGCCCTGCAGGTAAGCGGCGAATTTCAGCGAGTTGTCGCCGTTGTTCAGGCCCTGGCCGTCAGTCGCCGTACCCAGTTCCACTTCTTTGGAGTGCAGGTTGTCGTAAATCACGATGCCGGCGCCGGTCGCGGTGCCGCTCAGGGCCAGCAGTTTGCTGTTGACCGGATCAGGCGTGCCGGTAAAGGTCACTTCGACGTTTTTCATGGTGGAGATGGAGCAATCTTTCAGTTCGATGCTGAAAGGTTGCATGCTGGATTTGCCCTGGTTGGCCAGGATACGGCTGCTGATCTGGCCCATCGGCACGGTCTGATCAACGGATTCCGGTGCGACGCTGCATGGCGCATCGATAATTTCGCCGGTAAAGGTGACTTTACCGCTGCCCTGATTTGGTGCTGCATGCGCAACAGATGCGGAAGCGAAAGCAATCACGGTTGCCAGCATTAATTTATTCAGTTTCATTTCTCAGGTTCCTGTAGAGAGTTTTTAAATAAAAAGAACAGCACATCTAAATCCCCCGCGGCGGCGGCAACGCCATGTCACCGGTCGTGCGGTTGGAGCCAGATCCTTTTGCTCTGGGCAATACGCCAACATCCGTTATTTGTGAGAAATAACGAGATTTGGAAAATCAACAATGGATTTTCTGGTAAATAAAATACGGGTTTTAAGTGTGGCGTGTTGCTGGGAATATTCTTGCAAATAATAGTATTGCTTGGAAATAGATTTTATTAAATTAAGTCAAATTCAGAATATAAAACTAAAAGGAAAAAGAAATATATTTGCTTTAAAACCAATAGATCGTATACAAATATTATCCAGTATAAATCACTATATAAATAACGATATGCGAGATATTAGATCGGATGAAATAGGGTGGCACCTACAATTCACAATATTGTTTTGCTAATATCGCTCTTAGGCAGCAGATGCTGAATTTCCCGTTAGAAACAAAATATAAAACATAATTCATTGTTTTTATTGTTGTTTCATGGTTTTCTGTTCACGATTGATTGGGTTTCTTATTCGCGTTTAGCCTGCGTTTAGATCTAATTGGTTAACAATTAAATAACAATTTTACCGGTAGTGAATTATTCTATCGCATTGCGATATAGGGATTTTTCGCTACCTAACCTATTTTGATTAATCAAATTAAGGCATGTGCCGCTGCCGTTCGCCACATAATGATGACCTAAGTGACAATTAAAGGATTATAAACGGAATGATAACGATGATTAATGCTTGCGGCGGACGCCGCACGGTGGGTTTGGCTATATTTTTTCTGTCTTTTATGGCGTTGTCTGGCTGTGCGGGCGGTAGCAAGACAAAACTGAATTCTGTGAAAAAAATCTCACAGAACAATCCTAATGATAAATCCGATGAGCAACGCATCGCGCTTTGCCAACAACGAGTTAATTCGTTAAAGAATATTAATCCGCAAAGTTACCAGAAGCGCATAGCCTATTTTAACGGTCTGCTTTCCAATGCTTCCGGATATGCCGGGGTACGTGGGAACGTGGATGAGAGCACCCGTAAAGCGATTGATGCTCTTTATCAATATAAAACCGAGAAATTCTGCGCCGACGTCGAACATGAGCTGATGTCCGATCTGTCCAGCCGGGTTGAGAATCTGTAGCCATGAAGCGATGCGCGCAAGGATGGGCGATGGCTTTTTGGCTGTTGACGGCGAACGGGGCGGCTTGTGCCGCCGACGACGGCATTCCCGCCCTGTTGAAGTTTGCCGAACAGCGGCAGGCACCGCCGGCCGCGCTCAAGGAAGAAGCCGCGCGTAAACCGGCGCCCGCACCGGCCGCCAAACCGGCTGCCATCGTCGGGGCAGACAGCGTTCGTTTAACTTCACTGAAGCAGTCTTTGCAACGGCAGGCGGAGAAAATCCGTCAGTTGGAGCGCCAGTTAGCGGCGGCTCAGGCGGCACCGAAACGGGAGCGGGCCGTCGTCGATATTCGGCCTCTGGTCGATGCCCTGAAGGGATTGCGGCAGGCCGTTGCGCCGGTGCCTGAGGTGGGGGTATTGGCCGCTTCGCTAGCGCGGGCCGAACAGCGCAGCGCAAGGTTGGCGGCGCAGTTGACGCGGCAACAGCAACGGATAGACACCTTGCTGGCCGAGCGGCAGCAGGCGGCCGAGCCGCCCTTGCTGACTAGCGAGGCGGACAAACTGGCGTATGCCGCCGGCGTATCGCTCGGGCGCGACATTTTGCATCTGCAGCAGGAGAATCGGCGCGCTGGGCTGGAGGCGGATCGGCAGCTGTTGCTGGCGGGCATCGCCGATACCCTGGCCGGGCGGTTGCGGCTGGATGAAGCCGTTATCGACAGCGCTCTGCACACGGCGCAGCAGCGGCTGCAGCAAGCGCAACAGACGCAGGCTTCCCCTCTGGACGGCAAGGCCTATCTGGCCGATTTCGCCCGTCAGGAGGGGGTCAAGCAAGATGCGCTCGGTTTCTACTACCGAGTGGACTATGCCGGTAGCGGGGCGATCGGCGCCGACGATCGAGTGGATATCGTGGTGCGCGAAAGCCTGACCGACGGCCGGGTGGTCAAAGACATGGAACTGGCGGGGACGGTGATCTCGCAGCCGTTGACGCGCTACCCGCCGCTGTTTCGCGCCGCTATCGAAAAGCTGCAGCGCCACGGTTCGATCACGCTGGTGGTGCCGCCGGCGCTGGCGTACGGCAAGCAGGGCAGTCCGCCGACGATCCCTCCGGACGCCACGATGATTTATACCCTGCGCATCGCTGACGTGCAGTCATGAGCGGGGGAGCTCAGCAGTAACCACTCAGGAGGAATGCTATGGCCAAGGCGCCGAAAACGTTTGAAAGCAGAAAATCGCTGATGCTGAATGTGTTGCAAGGATTGTGCAGGGATCGTGTTGAAGGGTCTGGGGGGCATCATCCCCCGCCGGAGCAGTGGCCGAAGACGCGCGAACTGGCGGATAAATGCGGCGAAAATATTTATACCACCCGCACCCTGCTGCTGGCGCTGGAAAAGGAGGGTAAGGTGCATTGCACCCACCGCAGCATTAATAATTCTCTACGTTGGTACAGCTGCGACGAACAGGCAGTGCTAAAAAAAGAGTGATTCGACCTTGCCGGTCGCTTTTGACTATTCCTACAGCTAATCATTAATTAATCTTATCATTTGGCGGAGCATTTCGCTCCGCCGCTCCACCTTCTCGCGCCCTGTCCGCCGCACAGGCATTGCTAAGATGTTTTTTGCAGCCATATACTTATCGCTCAGACGGGAACAGGTGTAGGGAGCCGGCATCACAATGAAGGAAAAGAAAGACATACTGAGATTGGATGATATTCATTATCAAATAGACAACCAGGTGATCCTGGACTCCGTCTCTTTCACGCTGGGGGAAGGGGAATTTAAATTGATCACCGGCCCTTCCGGCTGCGGGAAAAGCACCTTACTGAAAATCATCTCTTCCTTAATGGATCCGACGAGCGGAAACCTCTATTTCGATGGCCGGGCGATCGCCGAGATATCGCCGGAGGAGTACCGCAAACAGGTCTCTTATTGCTTCCAGACGCCGGCACTGTTCGGCAATACGGTTTACGACAATCTGGCGCTGCCCTACCAGATCCGCCAACAGCCGCCGGCCGAGCGCAAAATGAAGGCCGATCTGGCACGTTTCGGGCTGCCGGAGGCAATGCTGACCAAAAGCATCAATGAGCTGTCCGGCGGGGAGAAGCAACGCGTATCCCTGATCCGCAACCTGCAGTTTATGCCGCGGGTGCTGTTGCTCGATGAGATCACCAGCGCGCTGGACGAGGAAAATAAGCGCAACGTCAACGAAATCGTTCATCAGCTGGTGGCGGAACACCGGCTGGCGGTGCTGTGGGTGACGCACGATACCGAAGAGATAGCGCACGCGGACGAGGTTATCACCCTGCGCGCACACGGCGCCGAGCAACAGGAGCAACAGCATGAATCAGCATAACATCACCAACGAATCCTTAGGCTTGTCGATGGTCCTGGTGGTGGTCGCCATCCTGATCAGCCACCGGGAAAAACTGGCGCTGGAAAAGGACATTATCTGGAGCATCTGCCGCGCAGTGGTGCAGCTGATCATCGTTGGCTACGTGCTGAAGTATATTTTCGATCTGGATAATGCGGTTCTCACCGTGTTGATGGTGCTGTTCATCTGCTTTAACGCGGCCTACAACGCCAAGAAACGCAGCAAGTACGTCGAACATGCGTTCGTGACGTCGTTTATTGCCATCACCACCGGCGCGGTGCTGACGCTGGCGGTGCTGGTATTGACCGGCTCCATCGAATTTACGCCGATGCAGGTGATCCCCATCTCCGGGATGATCGCCGGTAACGCCATGGTGGCGGTGGGATTGTGCTACACCAACCTCGGCCAGCGTTTCAAAAGCGAACAGCAGAAGATTCAGGAGATGCTCAGCCTGGGGGCGACGCCCAAGTTCGCTTCGGCGGCGTTGATCCGCGACAGCATCCGCGCTTCGCTGATCCCGACCGTGGACTCGGCGAAAACCGTCGGGCTGGTCAGCCTGCCGGGCATGATGTCCGGGCTGATCTTCGCCGGCATCGATCCGGTGAAAGCGATCAAATACCAGATTATGGTGACCTTCATGCTGCTTTCCACCGCCAGCCTGTCGACCATCATCGCCTGCTATCTGGCCTACCGTAAGTTTTACAATGAGCGCCACCAGCTGGTGGTCGGCAACCTGAAGTAACGCCATGAAAAACGGCCTCCGCGGAGGCCGTTTTTTTTACCCTTGCAGCAGGGCGATGCTCTGGCGGATTTCCCGTTCGATATCCGCCTCGCTCCAGCTTTCCAGCTGCGAAGAGAAGGGTTCGAAGGCATAGACGCCGGTGTAGCCCAGGCGTTCCAGGTTCTGCACCTGGCGGCGGCTCTCCAGCCGATCGCCTGCGCTCAGCATGATGCGCTCTTCGTCGCTCAGCGCGTCTTTATCCCTCCCGTCCTCCACGCCGGACAGATGCACCAGGCCGATCTGCGCCACCTGGATTTGCGCGTCGAAGTCGGCCTGCGCCACGCCGCTCAGATAGTGGTGGAAAGTATCGAGCACGATGCGGTACGGTGCGCCCGAATCGCCGATAAGCGCCTGGGTCAGCAGCGACGATCGCAGCGAGCTGATGCCGAATCCCAGCGGCTCGACGTACCCCTGCACGCCATAGCGGGCAAACAGCGGCGCCAGCAACCGCAACGCGGCGAGGGTGTCGTCCCGTTTTTGTTGCTCGCTGCGCTTGTCATCGGCGCTGCAGTGCGGGCACAGCACCAGCGCCCGGCTGTGGATGGCCTGTGCCTGCGCCAGCAGCGCTTCGGCGCGCTGCTGCAGCGCCGCCGGGTCGTCTACCCGATTGAACATGCCAAGGGCGTTGATCGTGACGATCTCGATGCCGTATTGCGCGGCGAGCGCGTTGAGCTGCGTGTCGCTCAGATCGTCTGTCACCTTGCCGCTGGGCATGTCGTTGCGCAGCTCAACCTTACTGAGCCCACAGCGTTTCACCAGGCGGAAAAAACTGTCCAGATCGAGATTCGGCGCGATCTTGCGGTTAATGCAGAAGCGGTTCAGCGCAATGGTCATGAGGCATTACTCCAGCGGTCAGGGGTGAGAGATCAGGATTTACCGTTTTCCAGCGGCAGCGGCTTGCCGTCGGGCAGGGGGTGACGGTGGCGTTTGGCCAGCACCACCTGCTCCATTTTTTCCAGCGAGACGCCTTTGGTTTCCGGAATGTAGCGGCCGATGAACCAGTAGCTGAACAGGCAGCAGGCGGCGAAGATCCACATCGGGAAGGCGCCGTGGAAATGAGAGAACAGGTAAGGGTGGTCGTTGATCATCGGGAACGACTGCGACACCGCGAAGTTGGCGACCCACATGCAGCCGACGGCGATGCTCATCCCCTGCGCGCGCATGCGGTTCGGGAAGATTTCCGACACCAGCACCCAGGCGCCGACGCCCCAGGACAGCGCATAAAACACCATGAAGAACAGCATGCCGAACAGCGCGAAATAGCCGGTGGCCTGGGTGTAGAGCGCATACGAGGTGAGCAGCAGGCCGGCGATGGCGCCCAGCGTGCCGTAGCGCATCAGCGGGATGCGGCCCATGCGATCCATCAGCATGGCGCCGATGACCGAACCGACCAGCTGCAGCACGCCGATCCAGATGGTTTGGAACAGCGCTTCCTGCGCGTTTTCGGTGACGGTTTTCAGCACCACCGGCGCGTAATACATCATCACGTTGACGCCGGTCACCTGCTGCAACATGGCGATCATGCAGCCGACGAACAGGATGAAACGTACCCGCACATCGCCGTAGTTCAGCTTCCGGTGCTGCTGCTGTTGATCCTGCTGCAGCGAGTCTTTGATTTCTTTCAGCAGATTCTGCGCGTGGGCGGCGTTGGAGACCTTGGTCAACATCGCCAGTGCCTGATCGTCGCGCCCCATCATTACGTTCCAGCGCGGGGATTCAGGAATGACGAATACCAGGATGCAGAACAGGATGCAGGGGATCACGCCTGAGGCGAACATCCAGCGCCAGCCCATTTCCACCAGCCAGGCTTCGCTGGCGAGGCTGGCGATTTTGAAGTTGACGTAGAAAATCACGATTTGGCCGAACACGATGGCGAACTGCTGCATGCTGAGCGCGCGCCCGCGCATGTCTTTCGGCGATACTTCCGACATGTACATCGGCGACACGGTGGCGGCAATGCCGACCGCCAGCCCGCCGATGATGCGGTAGATGACGAACCAGGTGAAGGTCGGGGCCAAGGCCGCGCCGACGGCGGACACGGTGAACAGCAGTGCCGCCAGCATCAGCGCCTTTTTACGGCCCCAGCGCGCCGCCAGCGGCCCGGCGGCGAAGGCGCCGACCACGCAGCCGATCACCACGTTGGAGACCGCCCAACCGGTTTCGGCCGGGCTGAGACTGAAATAGGTTTTCAACGCTTCGATCGCGCCGGAGATCACGGCGGTATCGTAGCCGAACAGAATGCCGCCCAAGGCGGCGATGCCGCAAATTCGCAATATGTAGCCGGTATTGTGCTTACGCTGATATGACATGTGTTGCTCCGATTTTTATCCTGGCTTCCGTCCGCACGGTTGGGGTGTCGGGGAGAGGGCGAGCGGAAGGGTGTGAACCGTGCCTGTCATCAAGGCGATGTCGTCGATAAATACTGGAACAAACAAGAACATTTATTTCATAATTAGTGAATAATGGAATATTGATTTTTAGATCCAGTTCAAAAAAAACCGTTGTGAGCGCTCCAGGCATCTTGGGCGCCCGGGGGCGGACGGTAACGGCGGCAGGGCAGGCACGGCGCGGATTTTATGTAGCAAAGTCAGTGTGCATTGCCCGCGATTTCTCCCCTGTCATCGCGCTTTGCTTGGCACGGTAATGAAAGCATCAACCCGATCGACACCGCAAAATTGCGACCTCACGCACTAAAAATAAATTTTCCAAAACAATTTATTTGAAACTTTTTTTTCAATGAAATAGAGTTTGCTGTATCCGGTCAGGATTTAGCCGGCTTGCCGACGGGGTTTGGCGAGCGGGACGATTAACGCCGCGCCACCTACGTGTGGTCAGGCGACAGCGGACTTGAAAAGAGGGCGTGACATGAAAACCGTGGGTAACTTTATTGGCGGGCAGGTGTGCCTGAGCAGCAGCAATCAAACCGTCGACGTGCATAACCCGGCCAGCGGGCAGGTTGAACGGCGCGTCACGCAGAGCACCGCCGCCGAAGTCAAACAGGCCATCGACGTGGCCCATCGGGCGTTTGCCGACTGGTCGCGCACCACGCCGCTGCGCCGCGCGCGCATCATGTTCAATTTCAAGGCGCTGCTGGAACAGCACCGCGACGAGCTGGCCGAACTTATCGTCAGCGAGCACGGCAAAGTGTATTCGGATGCGCTGGGTGAACTGACGCGCGGCATGGAAGTGGTCGAATTCGCCTGCGGCATCCCGCATTTGATCAAGGGCGAGTATTCACCGGACGTCGGCAGCGGCGTCGACAGCTTCTCGCTGATGCAGCCGCTGGGCGTGGTGGCGGGCATTACCCCGTTCAACTTCCCGGCGATGGTGCCGATGTGGATGTTCCCTATCGCGCTGGCCTGCGGCAACACCTTCATCCTCAAGCCGCCGGCGTTGGTGCCTTCCGCCTCGGTTCGCCTGGCGGAACTGCTGAAAGAAGCCGGCCTGCCGGACGGCGTGTTCAACGTGGTGCACTGCGCCAATGAAGACGCGGCGCAGCTGTGCACCGATCCGCGTATTCAGGCGGTGAGCTTCGTCGGCTCCTCCACCGTGGCGGAACATATCTACACCACCGCCAGCGCGCACGGCAAGCGGGTGCAGGCCTTCGGCGCGGCGAAGAACCAGGCGATCATCATGCCGGACGCCGATCTGGACGCCACGGTCAACGCGCTGATGGGCGGCGCATTCGGCTCCGCCGGCGAGCGCTGCATGGCGCTGCCGATCGCGGTGGTGGTCGGGGACGACACCGCCGATAAACTGATTGCCAAACTGAAGCCGCTGATTGCGCAGCTGCGCGTCGGGCCGGGCTTGCAGCAGGGCGGCGAAGAGAATGAAATGGGGCCGCTGGTGTCGTCCGCCCACCAGAAAAAGGTGCTGGGCTACATCGATCTGGGTGTGGAAGAAGGCGCGACCCTGGTGGCCGACGGCCGCAATTATCAGGTGCCGGGCTATCCTGAAGGCTATTACGTCGGGGGCACGCTGTTCGACCATGTGAAACCGAATATGCGCATCTATCGCGAAGAGATCTTCGGGCCGGTGCTGGGCATCGTGCGGGTGCCGGACTACCGCACTGCCATCGACACGGTCAACGGACACGAGTTCGGTAACGGCAGCGCTATCTTCACCGGCAGCGGCCACTATGCGCGCCAGTTCGTGCAAGAAGTGCAGGCCGGGATGGTTGGCGTCAACGTGCCGGTGCCGGTGCCGATGGCGTTCCACAGCTTCGGCGGCTGGAAACGCTCGGTATTCGGCGCGCTGAACGTGCACGGCACCGATGGCGTGCGCTTCTACACGCGCATGAAGACCGCCACCGCGCGCTGGCCGGCCGGGCAGCAGACGGTGTCCGAATTCAGCATGCCGACGCTGGGTTAAGCGATTTCAGAGTATGAGCGGGCCGTTGCTCCTGCGGGGCAGCGGCCTTTGCACGGGGAGTTAACAGGAGAATCGAGATGTCTTCACTGCTTGCCAAATGTCAGACGCCGAACGCCGAGGGGCGCATCCAGCACGTGACGCCGGAAAATGCCGGTTGGCGCTATGTCGGCTTTGACGTTTACCACCTGGCCGCCGGGCAGTCGCTGCAGCTTGAGTGCGGCGACAAGGAGCTGTGTCTGGTGTTGGTGGCCGGTATCGCCTCTGTCGCCACGCTGCGCGCCGAGTACCCGCATATCGGCAAGCGCATGAGCCCATTCGAGCGCACGCCGCCTTACGCGGTGTATGTGCCACACCACGATCGCATCGACGTGCGGGCAGAAACCGATCTGGAGCTGGCGGTGTGCAGCGCGCCCGGCAGCGGCCACCTGCCTTCACGGCTGATCACGCCGGCGGATATCGGCGTAGAGCGGCGCGGCAAGGGGCGTAACCAACGGTTGGTGCACAACATTCTGCCGGACAGCGAACCGGCCGACAGTCTGCTGGTGGTGGAGGTTTACACCGACGAGGGCAACACCAGCTCCTACCCAAGCCACAAGCACGATCGGGAAGATTCGCCGGACGAAACCTATCTCGAAGAGACGTACTATCACCGCATTCAGCCGGAGCAGGGGTTCTGCATGCAGCGCGTCTATACCGACGACCGCGCGCTCGACGAGTGCATGCCGGTCTACAATCGTGACGTGGTGAAAGTGCCGCGCGGTTACCACCCGGTGGCGACCCTGGCGGGCTACGACAATTATTATCTCAACGTGATGGCCGGGCCGGTGCGACAGTGGAAATTCACCTGGGAAAAAGACCACGCCTGGATTAACGGCGACGCCTATCCCGCCGCGCAATAAGCGCTTGAGGCCCGGCTTGCCGGGCCTTCTTTTTATCAGGGTATAAATTTGACCTAAATTTGCCCTCCATCTTGTTCAAATGATAACCTGTCCGCACGCGATCGCTCCCCGGCTGAGTGAATCCAAAGAACCGCTGTGATACAGCGTGATTGCCTATGCGCAGGAGGAAAAACCATGACGACTACCATGTCCCAAAAAGCGGCGCGAGAAGGATTAGGTTCGCCCGATCTGTTTGAAGGCGGGGTTTACGTCACAAAAAATGGTGTTGCTGAGCTGTTTGTGCAAACGGCGGCTGAGAGAGAGGCCGAAATTCGGGAACGCAATCTGGAGCGCCAGTCCAACGCGTTGCTGAAACTGACTATGATGGCGAAGCAAGAGATTAAGAATCAGCGCGGTCTGTCGCCCGAAGAAACGTTGCAGCGGCTGCGCGACGCGCGGAAATAGGCCCGAGGTGCAGGATGCCCAAGGAAATACGTTTTACCGTCGCGCCGGCGGCGGAATGGAGCCTGAAAGACATCGAGTCTTACAAGAGCGGAACGATAGGGGCCGCCGCAGCCGGGGTGTTCGTGGACAATCTGTTGTTATCGTCCCTTGCGGCAATTGCCGACGATCCTGCCCGCTACCGCTTCAACGCCGTGCTGGCGGGCATGGGGGTACGGTTGCACGAGCGATTGGATCCCGATAGCGAATACCGCGTTGTCTATGACTACGACGGCCAGACGGTGGAGATTCTGCTTTTCATCAGCATGAAACAGGATCTGGAAAGCGCGCTCTACCGCTATTTGTTGTTGCAATAATCCCGCCGCGCCCGAGCTTACCGGGCGCGTTCACACCAGCCTTACTCGTCCCGGGCGTTATTCAGCGCCAGCGAGACCGCCAGCGTCTGCGCCAGGCACATTGAGGCCACCTGCGAGCGGAACCCATCCACCTGCGCTTCGCGCACCACGAAACAGACGTCGCTGAAGGCGGCCAGCGGGCTGACCTGGCTGTCGGTGATGGCGATCTGTTGCGCGCCGCGCTTGGCGCCCAATTCCACCAGTTCCACCGCCTCGCGGGCGTACGGCGAATAGCTGATGGCGATCACCACGTCCTTCGGTTTCACCATGCTCAGCTGTTCGGTGAACATGCCGCCCAGCCCGTCGATCAGAAACGCGCGGCGCTCCAGATGGCGCAGCGCATAGGTGAGATAAGAGGCGACGCTGAACGAACGGCGCAGGCCGATCACGTAGATGTTTTCGGCGTTGTTGAGCAGCTCGACGGCGCGATCCAGCTGCTCGGGGGCGATCTGCATCGCCAGCTGCTGCAGCGCCTGCGCGTTGACCATGGTGAATACGTTGAGAATTTCCGCCGGTTTCTCCGGCGCGACGTTGTCGTCGGTGGAGGTTTGGCGGAACAGGCGCGCGCGTTCGGTATAGTTCACCGTTTCTTCCATCAGATGCTGACGGAACACCTGCTTCATTTCGTTGAAGCCGCTGAAGCCGAAGGCGTTGGCGAAACGGATCAGGGTGGAGGGGGGGACGCTGGCCTGTGCGGCGATGGAGGCAACGGTATCGAAAGCGATGCTGTTACTGTTATCCAAAATATAGCGCGCCACCTGCTTCAAACGCTTGCTCAGCGTTTCATAACGGTGGCGAATCTCGTCCTGTAACAGCGAAAGTTGAGTTGGGTTGTTCATCCATTCGGCTCGCAGTGGGGTGGAGGCGCATTGGCCTGACGCCTGAAATATTGACAGGGTATTTTAACAGACGGAGCGGAAATTTCATTTCCTCAAAAAGCGATTTATTCGATCGCACGGTGCGCGACTTCACAGAAAATGGGCAAAAAAATCCCCTTAAAGCGGCGAAATGGCCTTAAGGGGACGTGAACTCGCTTTCGCTGTCAGTGCGCGCCGCTCGCCCGCGGACGGTACTGGCGCCAGAAACCGATCAGCGTCAGGTATTTTTGTTTTACCTGTTCGATCAGGGCCGCGTCGTCGAGCTCACCTTGCAGCCAGCGGCGCGAAGGTTGGCCGAAGATGGTGCGGCCGACGGCGAAGCCCTTCACCCAGTGCGCATCCGCGGCGGCGGCAAAGCCCGCCTTCAGCACCGCTTCCGGGGAGTCGAGGCCCAGGATCAGCACACCGCGGCAGAAGGGATCGTAGGTGTCGATCAGCGCGCCGACCCGCTGCCAGTTTTCCGCGCTCAGCGGCGGCAGTTTCCACCAGTCCGGCTGAATGCCCAGCTGGTAGAAGTGTTCAATCATCTCCAGGTAATGGCGTTCGTCCTTGTCGGGGTTGCTGTCCGGCAGGATCACTTCCAGCAGCAGCTCGTGGCCGGATTTGCAGCAGCCGCGGTAGACGTCGGCGATCAGCTCATCCTGCTCGCGGCGCAGTTCCGCCGCGTCGTGCGGGTGATAAAACACCAGGCACTTCACCACGTGCTCCTGCGGCCAGTCGATCAATTGCGAGCCGATATTGCCGTGCTCCAGGCGCAGCGGACGCGAGCTGGGCAGTTCTACCGGCCGGCCGATCCACCATCCCTGGCCGGTTATCTCGTTCAGCGCCGCCTGTCCGTAGGTGGTATCGGCCAGAATGCCGCTGTTGCCGTTGAGGCCGGCCTCTGCAGCAGCCTGTTGCGCCGCAGCCAACAGCAGGGTTTTCAGGCGTGGAATGCGCTCTTCGCCGACGCCGGCTTCGCGCGCCATATCCGCCAACTGCTTGCGGTGATCGAAGGCGAACACGCACAGTTCCGGCCACTGCTGTTTGCGGGTGGTGACCCGATGCAGGTGGTTCAGACGCGCGTCGCGGTCCGGGCGCGTGACCTGCCGTTCGCGCAGCAGGTAGTCGTCCAGCTCCCGCTTGGTCGGCATCGCCGGCGCGCAGCCGTGGCGCGAGACCACCAATGCGCCGCAGGCGTTGGCGTAGCGGCAGGCCTGATCCCAGCCCTCATCGTTCAGGTAGCCGCGCAGCAGGCCGGACATAAAGGCGTCGCCGGCCCCCAGCACGTTCAGCACTTCAACCCGTACGCCGGCGTGCAGCTTCACCTGCGCCCAATCGTCGGCGATTTCGCTTTCGAATACTGAGCAACCCTGCGCGCCGCGCTTGCACACCAGCGTGGCCGCCGTGGCCCGGCGCACGTTTTTCAGCGCCGTCAGCGTGTCGGTGCTGCCGCCGGCGATATGAAACTCCTCTTCGGTGCCGACGATCAGATCGAAATGGTGCAGCACCTCCTGCAGCTCGCGGGTCACCTGATCCGACTCCACAAAGCGGGTTTCGCCGTCGCCCAGCGACGTCAGCCCCCACAGCACCGGGCGGTAATCGATGTCCAGCGCGGTACGCAAGCCGTGGCGGCGCGCGTATTCCAGCGCTTTCAGCACCGCGGCGCGGGTGTTCGGGTGGGACAGGTGCGTGCCGGTGATGGCCAGCGCGCGCGAGGAGGCGATGTAGGTCTCGTCAATGTCGTCCGGCGTCAGCGCCATGTCCGCGCAGTTTTCGCGGTAGAAGATCAGCGGGAAGGTTTCCTGATCCTTGATACCGAGGATCACCAGGCCGGTTAATCGTTGTTTGTCGGTGATGAGGCAGCGGGTATCGGCTCCGACGCGCTGCAGCTCTTCACGCAGAAAGCGGCCCATGTGCTCGTCGCCGACCCGCGCCAGCATGCCGGATTTTAACCCCTGGATGGCGGTGCCGTAGGCCACGTTGCCGGAGGAGCCGCCGAGGTATTTGGCGAATGTGCCGGCGTCTTCCAGACGCGCGCCGATCTGCTGAGCATAGAAATCGACGGCGATGCGCCCGAGACAAATGACATCAAGCTGTTTTTCTTGTGTAGCCATACCCGTTTCCTTCTGTTTAAGCAAAACTCCGGCGGCGGCCCGAGCGTGGCGCCCTGCAGGAAGCATGTTGACAGTATGGGGAATGAAAATTTCAATTTCAATATGAAATGAAATTTACACCCCAAAAATGTGATGCGTTTAAAACATCGACAGGGGGAGGGAAAAGCCGCTGAAACGGCCACGGAAGGGCAGCCAGGCGCGGGCAGAAAAGGAGAGCGAGGGCAGGATAAAAGGCTGTCATCCTGTGTACTGACGGCGTTCATCTGCCATTGCGCGGCGCGAAGTCAGTGAAGGCTGAACCACGAGATGAAACGGGCTTTTCATGTAATATGCGATCTTTATCGCAAAATGAAATGTTTCTTCTGTAATGTGATTTTATGAAAAATATATTTGTTTATAATCGCTTCACGTTTCAGGTTGTCGACTTCGTGAGCAGCGGGCATCGCCTGCTCAAGATAATAGCTGCCGCCGCGTAACACAAACACGGGATTGTCGGCTCGGCGCGAGCCCTTTCCGGGGCGGCCCTCAATCTAAAGGGTGAGTAAATGGGCAAGATCAGGCTAACCATGGCGCAGGCGCTCGTCAGATTTCTCGATAACCAGTATCTGCTGGCCGACGGGGTGGAAACCAAATTCGTCGCGGGCATTTTCGCGATTTTCGGCCACGGCAACGTGTTGGGGTTGGGGCAAGCGCTGGAACAGGATAGCGGCGAGCTGCGGGTGCATCAGGGCCGCAACGAGCAGGGCATGGCCCACGCGGCGATCGGTTTCGCCAAACAGAAGCTGCGCCGGCAGATCTACGCCTGCACCTCATCGGTCGGCCCCGGCGCCGCCAACATGATCACCGCGGCGGCCACCGCCACCGCCAACCGCATTCCTTTATTGCTGCTGCCGGGCGACGTTTACGCTTCCCGCCAGCCGGATCCGGTGCTGCAGCAAATCGAGCAGTCTTACGATCTCAGCATCAGCACCAACGACGCGTTCCGCGCGGTGAGCAAATACTGGGACCGCATCGTGCGGCCGGAACAGCTGATGAGCGCCTGCATCAACGCGATGCGCGTACTGACCGATCCGGCGGATACCGGCGCAGTGACGCTGTGCCTGCCGCAGGACGTGCAGGGGGAAGCCTACGATTATCCCGACTATTTCTTCCAAAAACGCGTGCATCGGCTCGATCGCCGCCCGGCAACCGAGGGCATGTTGGCGGACGCGTTGGCGCTGTTGATCGCCAAGCGCAAACCGCTGCTGGTGTGCGGCGGCGGCGTGAAGTACTCGCAGGCCGGGCGGGCGCTGCGCGAATTTGCCGAGCGCTTCGGCATTCCATTCGCCGAAACCCAGGCCGGCAAAGGCACAGTGCCGAGCGACCATGAATTCAACCTTGGTGGCATTGGCGAAACCGGCTGCCTGGCGGCCAACACGTTGGCCCGGCAGGCCGATCTGGTGATCGGCGTCGGCACCCGTTACACCGATTTCACCACCTCGTCCAAATGGCTGTTCCAAAATCCGGACGTCAATTTCCTCAACATCAACGTAAGCGCCTTCGATGCCGGCAAGCTCGACGGCGTGCAGGTGCTGGCGGACGCCCGCGAGGCCCTGAGCGAACTGGCCGCGCGGTTGGCGCAGGCCGAGTACCGAGCCGGCTGGGGCGACGCCATCGCTGCGGCGCGCGGCGCGCAGCGTGAAGAGACCGAGCGTGTTTACGCGGTGGAATACAGCGGCGCAGGCTTTGTGCCGGAGATCGACGATCACCTCGATCGCGAGCGGGTGTTCGCCGAATTTATCGCCCAGACCGATTCCGCGATGACGCAAAGCCGGGTACTGGGGGTGCTGAACCGCGAGCTGCCGGCGGACAGCGTGATCGTCGCCGCCGCCGGCAGCCTGCCCGGCGATCTGCAGCGGGTGTGGCACAACCGCGGCGAGCACGGCTACCACGTGGAATACGGCTACTCCTGCATGGGGTACGAGGTGAACGCCGCACTGGGGGTCAAGCTGGCCGAGCCGCAGCGCGAGGTGTACGCAATGGTAGGCGACGGCGCTTTCATGATGCTGCATTCCGAACTGGTCACCTCGATTCAGGAAGGTTGCAAGATCAACGTGGTGCTGTTCGACAACATGACCAACGGCTGCATCAACAACCTGCAGATGGAACACGGCATGGACAGCTACACCACCGAATTCCGCTTCCGCAATCCAGAGGGCGGCAAACTCGACGGCAAGCTGGTGCCGGTCGATTTCGCCATGCTGGCGGCGGCTTACGGCTGTAAAACCTACCGCGTCACCACCGAGCAGCAGCTGCTCGACGCGCTGGCCGACGCCCGCAGGCAAACCGTGTCCACGCTGTTGGACATCAAGGTGCTGCCGAAGACCATGGTGCACAAGTATCTCAGCTGGTGGCGCGTGGGCGGCGCTCAGGTGGCCGACAGCGAGAAAATCGTCGCAGTGGCGCGCAAGCTGCAGGAAAACATCGATAAGGCGCGCGATTACTGATTCGTTTTCATACATAAATCTCGAGGGTAGCGAAAATGACATTGAACATTGGGGTTATCGGCACCGGTGCCATCGGCCGCGATCATATCCGTCGCTGCAGCAAAGTTTTGCAGGGCGCCCGCGTGGTGGCGGTAAACGACATCAATCGCGACAATGCCGCCAAGGTGGTGAGCGATCTGCAGCTGGATGCGCGGGTGTATGACAACGGTCACGATCTGATCAAGGCCGCCGACGTGCAGGCGGTGCTGGTCACTTCCTGGGGGCCGAGCCACGAAGAGTTCGTGCTGGCGGCCATCGCCGCCGGCAAACCGGTGTTCTGCGAGAAGCCGCTGGCGGTGACCGCGCAGGGCTGCAAAAACATCGTCGACGCCGAAGCGAAGCACGGCAAACGACTGGTGCAGGTCGGTTTCATGCGCCCCTATGACCAGGGCTATCGCGCGCTGAAACAGGTGCTGACCAGCGGCCAGATCGGCGAGCCGCTGATGCTGCATTGCGCGCACCGCAACCCGACGGTCGGCGAGGCCTACACCACCGATATGGCGATCACCGACACTCTGATCCACGAAATCGACGTGCTGCGCTGGTTGCTCGACGACGACTACGTGTCGGTACAGGTGGTGTTCCCGCGCAAGAGTCCAAAGGCGTTCCCGCACCTGAAAGATCCGCAGATTGTGCTGTTTGAAACCGCCAAGGGTACGCGCATCGACGTCGAAATCTTCGTCAACTGCCAGTACGGCTACGACATTCAGTGCGAAGTGGTGGGGGAAACCGGCATCGCCAAACTGCCGGAGCCGTCCTCGGTGCAGATGCGCAGCGGCGCTCGCCTCTCGACCGAAATCCTGACCGACTGGAAGGATCGCTTTATCGACGCCTATGACGTCGAGCTGCAGGGGTTCATCAACGACGTAGCCGCAGGCCAGCTGACCGGTCCTTCCGCCTGGGACGGCTATGCCGCCGCCGTGACTGCCGACGCCTGCGTGGCGGCCCAGCTCAGCGGCGAGATCGTACCGGTGACCCTGCCGGCGCGCCCGGCTTTTTACAACAAGCCATCGGCTTGAACCCCGAACCCACGATTGCAGAGGAGTGACCATGAAGATCGCTTTTGATGTCGACGTTATCCGGGATTTGGGCGTGACCAAAATGGTTCAGCAGGTGGCGGACTGGGGCTATAAGTACATCGAGCAGTCGCCGCACCCGCAGATCAACCCGTTTTACAAGCATCCGAAGGCCAGCCGCGAAATCATGGCGGAGTATAAAAACGCCCTGAAAGCGACCGGCGTGGAGATCTCCTCATTTATCGTAGTGTATCGCTGGTCCGGACCGGGGGAAGATCGCCGCCAGGCGGCGGTTAAAAACTGGCGGCGGATGATCGAAATCGCGGTGGAGATGGGCGTGCAGGTGATTAACACCGAGTTGGCGGGTAACCCCAACGAGCCGGAGATCTGCGAGGAGCTGTGGTATCGCTCGATGGAGGAGCTGCTGCCGATCGTCGAGCGTGAGGGCATTCGTATGGAGATCCAGTCGCACCCGTGGGACTTCTGCGAGCTGAGCAACGAAACCGCCGATCTGGTGAAATCGCTGCGCAGCGACCACGTCAAATACCTCTACAGCGTGCCGCACACCTTCTACTACGACAAGGGGCAGGGCGACGTGGCCGGCATGCTGCAGTACGCCGGGGACGATCTTTCCCACGTGCTGATCGCTGACACCATGAATCACACCAAGCATTGCCGCTATATCGTCAACCCGCCGGGCGTTGACGCCGCGGTGCACCAGCACGTCGGTATCGGCGAAGGCGAGGTGAATTTCGACGCCCTGTTCCAGACGCTGCGCGACATGGAATTTGCCAACCGCAGTTTCAAGGTCGGTGGCGAATCGATCATCTGCACCTCGCTGTTCGGCTACCCGGAAAAGATGCCGAGCCAGGCGGTGGCGACCAGAGAGCGCATCGAAAGAGAGCTGTTGGGCAAATAATCTTATTCGGCTCGCCGGCTGCGTTTGCACCGGCGGCCCTCCAAGGACCGAGGCAGACCATGAATAAAGACAACGTGAAATTGGCCATTGCGCCGATCGGCTGGACCAACGACGACATGCCCGATCTGGGCAAGGAAAACACCTTCCAGCAGTGCGTCAGCGAAATGGCGCTGGCCGGCTTCGCCGGTAGCGAAGTGGGCAGCAAATACCCGCGCGATCCGGCGGTGCTGAAACCGATGTTGGATATTCGCGGCATCCAGATCTGCAACGCCTGGTTCAGCACCTTTTTCGCCGACGGTCAGAAAGACAAAACCATCGATGAATTTATCAACCACATGAATTTCCTGCATGCCATGGGCGCCAGGGTGATCGGCTGTTCCGAACAGAGCAAGAGCATTCAGGGCACCACCAAAGGCGTGTTCGAAGAGAAGCCGTACTTCAGCGATGAAGAGTGGCAGCGGGTGGCCGACGGTTACAACGAGTTGGCGAAGATCGCCGCCGGCAAAGGCATGCAGGTCTGTCTGCACCATCACATGGGCACCGGCATTCAGACTACGGCCGAAATCGATCGCTACATGAGCATGGTCAACGACGACGTCTACCTGCTGTTCGATACCGGCCACGCCTACTATTCGGAAGGCAGCCAGCAGGCGATGATGGCGATCCTGGAGAAGTACCTGCCGCGCATCAACCACGTCCATCTGAAGGACGTGCGCGATGAGGTGGTGGCGGAAGTGAAGGCCAACAAGCTGAGCTTCCTCGACGGCGTGAAGAAGGGCACCTTCACCGTGCCGGGTGATGGCGTGATCGACTTCAGGCCGGTGTTCAAACTGTTGGACGAGCGCGGTTACAAAGGGTGGATGGTGGTGGAGGCCGAGCAGGATCCGGCGTTGGCCAACCCGTTCGAGTATGCGGTGAAAGCGCGCCGTTATATTCGTGAAACCGCCGGCATTTAAGCTGCGGGGGTTAACAAAGATTAAGGGGCGCCAGCGCCTAATGCTGGTCACTTAAGCCTGACTGGCATTTTTTTATCCAGTCTCTGTACGTGGCGTGCAGGATGAATTGCCGTAAATGCCCAGAATTTCTCTGTTACTACAATGAATGGCAATTGGAGGGGCCGAAGGCGCGGCCCCTCCACCCGCGCCTTCGCTTAACACCGTCTGTCCGCTGTGCGGATACCCTCGCCGCGTCTGCATTGTCGGGCGGGTCGGCTACGACAAACGTCCCTGTTAGTCTCGCCTCAACCGGCCTTCCCTGGCCGGTTGCCCCTGACAATGCCGTCTTGCTCGGCAGCCGGTGATGCGCGCCAAAGGTCAACACCCGAGCTGGTGGCTACCGGGCAACCCGTCCTTTATGAGGTTATGGCAGAGAAGAGAAGTTGGAGATGAGCACAAGTGTAAGGCGCCCTTGAAGACGCCGAACGCAGGCATAGCGCATTAGGAGAAACCGCCATGGACGGCGGTTTCAGGTGAGACAGGCAGGGACGCCTGTCGCAACCGGCCTCAATGCGCTATGGCGGAGAGAGGACAAATCTGCCTGGAGCAGATTTGAACGCTGCTTGCAGCGGCCCCGAAGGGGCGAGGCCCAGGGATGGGCTGAGTAAAGTTGGCAAAGCCAATCGTCTGATAGGGCAAAGGCGCGGGTTGCCAGGGGCCGCGCCTTCGGCCCCTGGCTCGGTCGAGGTGCAGGAGCCACATGGGACATCTCGCTTTTATCGACCGAAAACTGCACAAATACGTTCAGAAAAACGCTAACTGACCAGCATTAGGCGCCAGCGCCCCTTTTTTGATGGCGGCGTGTTAGCCGCCGAGCGTTTGCCAGGTTGCGACCTGGCTACCCGGCCACGGCGTGGCGGCATGCACTCCGCGGGCGATCGCCCGGGCCAGGGTATCCGCCGCCAGCGCGCCGATTTGCAGCACTGCCAGTTCGCGGCTGCCCTGCACCTCCCGCTGCCCGGTGGACAGAGCGAACACTACGTCGCCGTCAAACGGGCTGTGCAGCGGGCGGATAGCGCGCGCCATGCCGTCTTGCGCCATAATGGCCACCCGTTTCAACTCCACTCGCGTCAGCGCCAGGTCGGTGGCGACGCAGGCCAGGGTAGTGTTCTTTCTGCCGCCCTGCGGCTCTTGTTCCATCCAATCTTCGCCCTGCGCGCGCAGTTGCGTCAGCGCCGCCGCGCCGCCGTTGCCGAACTCACCGTCAATTTCATAGGGGGCTGCCCAGAAGGCGCGGGTGCCGGGCGCTACCACCGCACCCAAACTGTTGACTGCCACCAGTGCGCCGACGGTAGCACCGTTGGCGGCAATGATAGACGCCGAGCCGAGGCCGCCTTTCAGCTTACCCATGCCGGTCATGGCGCCATAGCCGGCGCCGACGGTGCCCAGCGGAAAGTCCATCCCGGCCTTGCCGGCCGCATCGATGCCCAACTGGCGATACGGCGGTGTGAGCTGCCAGTTTTTGTCGCCGCCGTTGGCCAGATCGTACAGGCAGGCGGTGGGCACTATAGGGGAGACCGGCACACCGGGTGCCGGGCGCAGCGCGTAGCCTTTACCTTGTTGCCCCAGCCAGGCCGCGACGCCGTCCGCCGCCGCCAGACCGTAAACCGAGCCGCCGCTGAACGTCAGCGCATCGATGGTCTGTACCAAATTGTCTTCACCCAGCGCGTCGGTTTCCCGGGTGGCGGGACCGCCGCCGCGCACGTCCACGGCGGCGATCGCCGGGCTGTCCGGCAGGATAACCGTCACGCCGGTACGCACCCGGCTGTCCTGCGCCACGCCGACCTTAAGGCCCGGCACATCGGTAATCAGGTTGCGGGCGCCTGGGCGCCCGGCGGCGAAAGTTGGCATAGCGGCACCTACTGGGGTGAGAGGAGAGAATATGCCGGCGGCGGCGGTCAGGCCGGCCAGCGCTTGTAAAAAGGTTCGGCGGTTGATGTTCAGGGGCCGGCGCAGCGGCCCCTGCGGGTGGGGAAGATTACGCATCGCCGTGCGGCTGCCCGGAGCGCAAACGCGCCATATGGTAGGCGTCGACCAGTACCCCGTCGCGCATGGCATAGGCGCGGCTGGTGCCCTCTATCTCGAAACCGAATTTGCGGTACAGCGCAATGGCCGCCGGGTTGTCGGTGAACACCGTCAGCTCGATGCGCTCGATAGCCGCCCAGTTGTCGCACAGATCAATCATCGCCTGCATCAGGCGGCTGCCGACGCCTTTGCCGTGGTAGCGCGGGTCGACGCCGATGCCGAAGGTGGCCACGTGGCGGCGGCGCACGCGCTGATTCAGCATTACGGTCAACTGGCCGGCAAGCTGCCCGTCGATGAAGGCCGCCAGGCTATGCGTACCCGGTTCGGGATTGGCGAGGCGTTTCTGCCAGGATTCGACGGACGGTAGAGGAAGCTGCAGCGTATCGCGATAGACGGGCGTCTGAGAATAAAGATGATGCAGAGCTTGTGCATCCGTAGTTTCCACGTGGCGTATCACGATCTCGCTCATCTCGCTGCTCCTGTTGCTTACCGGTTGAATAACCTCTGAATTTATCCGTTTACTGCCTTGAGTCAATATTATTTGAACGGGTCAAAAAAAACGCTTTACAGGTGCGAATGATAATGATTATTATTGCGATGCGTTCCGGGGAGGGCATCAACCCTTGATACTCTCGCTGCGAAGGCACGACATTGCTCACATTGCTTCCAGTGTTTACTTAGCCAGCTCGGGTGCTGGCTTTTTTTTGCCCTTTTTCAACCGCTTCCGCCTTCAACAAATCCGTTGCCCATCCGCCGTTTCATTCCATCGAAATTTTTGAACAGAGGCATGAGTTTTTTACGCTTTCTTATTCTGCCCGCAGGACTAGACTGTAAAAAAACATTGAGGAGAGTTGAATATGATTTATGTACGTAAAGCGGAAGACCGCGGCCACGCCAATCATGGCTGGCTGGATAGCTGGCACACCTTCTCTTTTGCCGACTACTACGATCCGAACTTTATGGGATTCTCGGCGCTGCGGGTGATCAACGAAGACGTGATCGACGCGGGACAGGGCTTCGGCACCCACCCGCATAAAGACATGGAAATCCTGACCTATGTGCTGAGCGGTACGGTGGAACACCAGGACAGCATGGGTAACAAGGAGCAGATCCAGGCCGGCGAATTCCAGATCATGAGTGCGGGCACCGGGGTACGTCACTCCGAGTACAACGCCAATCAGGATCGTCCGCTGCACCTGTACCAGATTTGGATCATTCCTGATCAGGTCGGGCTGGAGCCGCGCTACGAGCAGCGCATGTTCGACGCGCCGCAGGGCCGCCAGTTGGTGCTGTCGCCGGATGCGCGCGATGGCTCGCTGAAGGTGTTCCAGGACATGACGCTGTCGCGTTGGGCGCTGAATAAAGGCGAGCAGGGTGAGTGCCCGATCGCCGCCGGCCGTCGCATTTGGATCCAGGTGGTGCGCGGCAAGGTCTCCGTCAACGGCCAGGCCGCCGGCATCAGCGACGCATTCGCGGTGTGGGATGAATCGACGTTGACGATTCAGGCCGACGAAGAGAGCGAAATCCTGCTGTTCGATCTGCCGCCGGTGTGATTAAGCGGTAAATATCAAGGGTTCACGGCCGCTGATTCGGTGAGTGGCATAATATGACCAATCAGGTGCTTCAGACTTAGTCTGGAGCACTGGTTGGTTTTCGCATTATGGCCCGGCTATTCCCTTCTGCTTTTTTGCGTTCCCATCTCGCCAGGTTTAAAAAAGTTTGTCTCCTGTTGACCAAGAAATTTAATCCCCATTTCTCTGTATGATTTTTATACATGCTGCATAAGTGTGAACATGATTAAATTTATCGTGTTTTACATCATAGATGATAATATTTACAGCCTGACTGTTTATTAATCAATTAAATGAAGATTTTTGAATTATTATAGGGGTTAATTATTTCTTCATAACGTGTTAATTGCAAACGTAATATAATTGCCAATGTTTGCATAACGTTAATTTCAGGTTGAGTACATGTGAACTGGTAGGGTAATAATATTTACTGATTGAAATATGTAAAGATAATGCTCCGAAAACTGATTTTATGGTGATTATTATTTGTTGATTAGACGATGGTCGTTAATTAGGTTGCGTGCTAAATATATTATTAATTCATTCGTCAGTTTATTTTCGTTTTTCAACTATGCCGTCTTGGTGATGTACGCTCTAAGGCGTATGGGCTTTCTATGTCCTGAATGACTTTTGCAGAAAACAGTTTCATACCTGGAGATAGAGGAAAAAATGATGAAATTTAAAAATGAACGTAACGGTACTTATGATGATTTCTTAAATGCGATACTCACTTTCGAAAGCACTATCGACCCGCAAAAAGCGCAATACTATGCGGAAAATTATAATAACCCAACCGCGACATCTTATCAGGATGTAGAGTATCCCGGCCGGGTTATTCGGGCTCAGGATGGAACGACAACCAAAAGCAATGTCTCGATAAGAGAATATTTCGAGCGTTTGGGTATTGGCAAATATTATACTCAGGGTTCAACGGATCCGCAGATGTTCAAGCAAATGCAATACGCGACGATGAACTATCTCGGTTTTATCGGTTATCAGCTCAGCGAACAGGATTTTTGGGATCTGGGTTATTACACGCACTATGATGAAAACCATCTTCCTAAATATTATTCAGATGTGCCAGTGTCAAATTGGGCTAACGGCGTGCGGGATAAGGTCATGAATCTGCCTGGCAAGGGCGAAGTGCATGTCACGGATGTAAATACCTGGCAAGGGACCTTTACCGGCAAACACGGCATTAATAGTTTTGACGATGTTCTCGATCCGGATAAACAGGACTATGTCGCTAAAGATCATTTTGTCGATAAGTACGAGGGCATGGTGCGTTTGCTGGCGGAGAGAGGCAAAACCCTGAATGATTATTTGGGCACCACTATTCGTTGGTCTGAATGCCATCCCGTGTTGACGCCGCCGTCTGGCGTGCCGGATGCGGTGGAAATCACTATGTCGGGTTTACTCGGCGGCGCCCATTTGCGTGGCGCGGAGGGCATTACCGCCTTGTTAGTCGATCATGAAAACCGGGCGGATGAAAACGGCACGGCGATTTTGCAGTATGTCTATGAGTTCGCAGGATATGACACACCGTTTAACCCCTAAGGCTCTTCAGTAGTCGCCGCGCATGGCATGATTCCCCCGCGCTTACGCACGGCGGGGGAATCGACGCGGGCCAGGGTTACCGCTCTTGCGTTTGCTGCTGCAGTAGCAGCCGATCTATCTCTCGTTTTGCTTCCCGAAATTGCTGCTGATATTCCGCGCTGGCTTGCAATCGGGCAAAGGCACCGGCCGCCAATACGCGGCCGGCTTCGACATCGCTGGCCCAGTGGACGCCGCAAATCAGCCGGCTGCGGCCAAACTCATAACCTTTGTGCATGAGTTCCGTCGCGCGTTGCGGCTCCATCGCCGTCAGCGTCATCGCCCATACGAAACCGGTTACGGCATGCCCGGAGGGATAGGAGCCGCCATCGTTGCTGAGCGCGTTGTGTTCTTTAGGGGTACAGCTGTCCACCCGTAGCGCGGAGTAGGGGCGAATGCGGGCGTAGGCCTTTTTCGCGCCGTTGGAAGCATAGCCGGCGTCCGTGAGCAGCCGGCTCAGCAAAAGATGGGTATGCGGCGTGTGCTTGCGCGAAATCTCCGTGCCCAACGCGTCGGAGAAAGCCCGACCGATGGCATCGAAGGACAGATTGGCATCCTCCACCGCCACCCGGCCCCGAGGCGTATCGCGCAGTTTGCGAAGCTGGTAAAAGATTTCCACGTCGGCTTTCCAGGCCGCGCTGTCTTCAACCGGTGGGGGTGGCAGGATCGCCGCGCCGTCCGGATAGTCCGCAGGCGTAAGATAACCGTTGATCCAGCCTTTGATATAGGGAGAAAAGCCTACGTTCGGATAGCCGATATCCGCATAGTCCACCCGCCAACGTTCGCGGGTATCGCTGTTGGGCGCGATGGACTCGGCATGCGCCAGCGCGTTTTGCAGGCAAATCAGGGCGAGCCCGGTAACGGCTCTTCTTATGTGCAGAACGAATGTAGCCATCATTATTCCCTTCCTGACATAATGTTGTTTCAGTCATGGTGCCGGTTTGATCACTGCGGAACAAACAGGCCGATCCAGCCGAAAATATTGAGCAGAATACCGGTGATAATTACCGCCACCACCGGCGCGGCGATTTTCAGTATCGGACGGCCGAGCGCTTCGTTGAGGAAGTAGAGCGCCGCCGCCATGCTGAACCCCGTGTACCCGGCCATTTTGATGGCCGCGAAAATCGAGCCGATCAACAAGGCGAACTCCATTAACATGTTCATCGCGTTGCGGATATTGTCGGATGCATTGCGCACCGAAGGATATCGGCCCAGCCATTTGCCGATATAGCGCAGCAGCAGGATTTCCAGCGTGATAACGACCGCTCCCGCCGGCGCGGCCAGCCAGGGCGAGGGCGAAAGGTAACCGACGACAAAGACGAACGTGAAGCCGGCCACTGCATATACCCCGGTCGCCAGCGCGGTAGTGGCGATCAGCGGAATGAATCCAAGCCCGCGCATGAATTCGGCAAGCGCCGCCTGGTGCAGGAGGGCTTCTGACTCTTCGGGCGAGATGCCGGGCGCGTAGGCTTTCGCCAGCGTATAAATCGAGACCTCGGAGCCGCCGAAGATTTTCATGCTGGCGACGGCGGAAATCAGCGCGCCGGTTACGGCAATAAGCGGCAGGTTGTTGATGATGCGCTGCGTGCGCTCCTCGAACATCGACGGGATCGAAGCCTCTTCACCCGTTGGGGAGGTCCGCCGATCTTTCAGATCGCGGAAAATCGCGATGCCCAACAACAAAACCATACCGACGAAGATTTCGATCGACTCCGGGAACAAATGCGGGAAATAACGCACGACGATCAGGCGCGACAGCAACACCAGCAGGGCTGCAATCACGCTTTGTTTCCAGCCGAACTGGTAGAAAATGGCGACCAGGGGAAAGAGAGCGAAGGCCGACACAACCGGATTGCTCAGTTCCCCCAGCGCACCAATGATGTCTACCGGCAGCGAGGTCAGGAGTTGGTTGATGGGCTGCAGGCTGGTGAAGACCAAAATGCCCCAGATTGCACCGAGAATGAATGCCAGCCACACGTTGACGGCCAGTACGCCGATGATGTCGGTAGGCAGAAACAGCAGCCAGCTGTTCAGCAAGCCGGTGGACAACGTAAATGAAATGCCGACGGAGGCCACGAACCCTATACTGAGGCCAAAAGCGATGCTGCCGGCTTCCCTACGGTTCATATTCCCTTCCACCAGTTGCGGAAGGATAGGGCGAATGCCGTCATGAAAAACCGCCGCCGAACGGTGAGATAAAAGTGCCGTCATGCCCGTCAACAGGGATACCAAGATGACGGAGAGGATATGGTCCATCTTCGCCTCCTTATGACAGTTGCCGAACCAGCAGCGGGATCGCATGCTCGACATGTTCGACGGAAAGGCCAAAAGCGACTTTTCCTTCCGCCACCCACTTCGTGATTTGCTCTTCTTTTGCGCGAATGCCCGGTTTGGCGATCGTGCAGCATTTATTGAAGCCGATGATAGCAATCGCGATCGACAACGCCGCGCCGGCGCCGGTATTGCAGGCGCCGATGAAATAGTCCAGCTCGCCGTTTTTGACTCGAGCGGCGGCCTCCATGTCGTTTAAGATGCTGACTTCAAAAGCACCTGGGGCAGCGGTCTCGATGGTCTGTTTGATCTGCTCCCGCTGTAAACCTGCAATTCCGATTTTTTTCATGGCTATCACCTTATTATTTGAAGAACCGATTTGGATTGTGTTGCAGCATTGAAGTCACGGCTTGCTGACCGATCCCCGCCTCCAGCAACAGCGGAACGAAGCTGTCCAGCAGGTAGCTGAACCCGGGCCCGCCGTTGCCGCGCAGATGCGAACGGCGCGTGATATCCATCGACAGCATCACCCGATCGAGCAGGCCGCGTTGCGATAGCGCGGTCAGCATCGCCACGCGTTTTTCATCCGGGTAGTAGCTGTTTTTGCCGATGGTATCGAACTGTACCCACGCTCCCTGATCGATCAGGTGCAGGATGGTTTCCAGGTTGTCTTTCAGGTCGCAGTGGCCAATCACCACCCGATCGGCCGGCACGCCGTAAGATTGCAGCAGAGCGAGCTGCTCTGGCCCCATGGTGCTGAAGCTGGTATGCGTGGAGATTGGCCGGCCCGTGGCGTGGTAAGCCAGGGCGGCGGCGTGGAACATTTTTGATTCGTCGGGCGTAATGCGGCCCTCGCTGCTGCCGATTTCGGCAATCACGCCGGCGCGCAGGCCGCTGCCGTCGATGCCGCATTCAATTTCGGCAATCATTTCGGCGGCCAGCGTTTGCGCATCTCGGGTGGCGACGTGTTCGGGATAGAAATCCTGCTGGTAATAGCCGGTGGACAGCAGCACGTTGATGCCCGTATCGCGCATCAGGCGCGCGATAAAGTGGACATCCCTCCCCATATGGCGATTTGTGACTTCGACGATGTTGCGGACTCCCCGCGCCATTAACGCCTTCATTTCATCGTGCAGCAGAGCATAGTCGTCGAGGCGGCAGTCTTCGTTATGCTTAAACGGCGAAAGATCGATGTGCAGATGTTCATGCGCATAGGTGTAGCCGCTGGCGTTGAGCCATTCAATCCGATCGGTCATGTGAGTTCCCCTGCAGTAATGAGAAAAAAGAGACGCCGTTCTGCGGTGCGGGAGCGTCGAAGGCTTCGCAAACGGAGGCGCCCACGTCGGACAGGGTGGCTCTCACACCCAGCCGGATACCGGTGACGCCCGGGCGCCAGACCAGCAGAGGCACGCACTCGCGTGTGTGCTGCGAATGCCCGATAGTCGGATCGTTGCCATGGTCGGCCATGACCACCAACACGTCGTCCTCATCCAGCAGCGACAGGAGATGTACCAGATATTCGTCCACCAGTTGCAGGCGCTCCGCATACCGCGCCACATCCTGCGCATGCCCGGCCAAGTCGGTTTCCTGTATGTTGGTGCAGATGAAGCGGCGGCCCGGCCGTTGAGTTTCGCTGAGGGTAAGCGCCATGATGTGCGCGGAGTCGACAATCCCGCCGAAGTTGTCACCGCCGGGATTGGCGACGATATCCGCCACTTTCCCTATCAGGGATGTGGGGACGTCTTGACGTTTTAGACAGGCGGGAACCTGTACGGCGTCATCGACGCCGTATCCCAAATGAACCACCCGGAAGCCTTGTCGGTAGACGCCCGAGAGCGGGGCATCGATGCCGGCGTACATGTCTTGCCGGCTTTGCGCCGCTGCGGCGATGGCTTCGTTGTTGGTGCTTTCTCCGCCGAAGACGATGACGCGGCTCACGCGCGCGCATTGCCGAACGATCGCGCCGATTTTTCTGACCGTGTCGTAATCAATCAGGTTCAGGTTGGCGGTCACGTTGTAGACCAAGCCAGGGTCGGTTTCAAGGTTATCGCCGACGGCCACGGCGTCGTTGACCCAAAGGTATGCGGTATTCGCCGTCACCGGTAGCCGCTGCACCCGGTAGCCCGCTTTCCGCAGGGCGTCAGCTGTTTCATCCATGATTTCGCCAAACGGCATTCTGAGGGGCTGCTTAGGTTGAGTTCCCATGATTTCCTGGTGCCCCATGAAAGAGTCGGCACCTTCATGCTGCAGCACCGCTTTGCCGACGTTTGCCTGCGGATTGGGCTCCATCACGTTGGCCCGGTATCCCAGCGCGTTGATCAAGCCCAATTTTTCCATTGCGGGCAGACGGAGATCGGGGCATTGCTGCAGAATATGGCCGCAGGTGTTGGCACCTGCGTCGTTCGGCCTGACTTGCGGCACATCTTCCATGGCGCCGACGCCAAAGCTGTCGATCACCAGGACTACAAATTTGTTCATGCTGTATTCCCCCCCAGATATTGGCGGCTGAGACGCTAGCGCCGTTTGGCTATTGCCGCGAGACGATAGGATTGCCCAAACTGTCGTAGAGCCCGGCTATCGTTGGCCGGCCCGTGCTGATGCCCTGGATAAGCGCTACGTCGCTGCGGGTGACGAAGATCTGTGTGCGAAAACACATGATGACCGGGCTGCCAACCGCGAAATTGCCCTCCAGCCCCAAGTAGTAATCGATATTGTCCGATTTGAACGGCAGCGTCCGCGTCTCGCGAGGGACATCCCCTGCGATAACCAGCGCATTCCGCAGGCGGCCGCGGCGATAATAGCCGCCGCCGAAGCACAGGCTGTTCGGTCCTGCGTTATGAGACACTTCCGACAGATAAAGCATGGCGATGCGTTCCGGTTGCTCGCCGCATTCGTTGGCCGGAATGGTGCCGGTAAACGCGTGGCCAGGTTCGATATGCGTCGCGCCGCCGCGGGCAAGCACAGGGATGGTGTCGCAGCTATTGGCCGACGGGGCGTTAATCTGTTCGATAGGAAAGCCCGCCGCGCGCAGCGTTTTCGCCGCGTTGACCAGCGTTGTAAAGTTCGGCGTGGTGAGGTTTTCACCATTCGTGGGCGACGCCAGGACACAGGGAAAATGCGTGACGCCGGCGATTTCCACGCCGCCAAGCGCGGCGATGCGGGTGGCGACGTCAAGCAGTTCGTCAGGATGAAAGCCACCTTCTTGGCCGGGGTAGACGATATCGCCTGGCTGGCATACCTTCAGCAGCAGGCGTTGCCGCATGCCGAGACGCCGGGCGCATTCGGCGATCCTGTGCGCTTTATCAAATGAGAAGACCGTGATGACTTCCGGCCTGCATCGCAGCGCGCTTTCGATTTCCCCGTCCGGGATTTGCACCAGATGCCCCAGATGGCGAAGCGGCACGCCGCTATTGGCGAGGCATCGTGCTTCGCGAAAATCCACCGCTACCGCTCCGCTGAATCCCAAGGCGATAATTTGTTGGGTCAGCCAGGGATTGCGTCCGAACTGCTTGCTCATCACATACGGCGTCACGCGATATTTTTCCGCTGTTTGCAGAATGCGGCGCGCATTCTCTTTCACCATATCCACATCGATCACCCAGGTATCCGGCGTGAGCTTGTGCTGGCGCAGCAGCTCGAGCGAAGTGTCAATCAGCGGCTGATTTTGTTTGCGTAGCGCATCTAAAAACATAAGGTTGGCGACTCCTTGATACAGAATACAGCGGTTTTTGAAACACCGAACCGATCGTTTTTTAAATATTCATTTTTTTGAATATTTTTTGTGAAAAAATCAAAGCTATTGTTCGGGGCGCAAGCCAAACAGGTTGGCCAGTAGATAGCCTTCTTCATTGGGATGCAGCCGTACGCTGAACTTTCCCAGCAGCGCATCATTTAGCCGCCGTAGGTAAGTCAGTTCCCCCGATGCGGCGATCTCCTGCAGAAAGTCTTCGCCCAGCGGTTCGATGATTTCGCCACGCCGTGAACGCATCAGCGCGTTAGCCATGTGCGCGATGGCCATCCACCCCTGTTCCTCGGGTAGCGGGCGCCCCCAGTGCGTTTCCAGATCTTCAATGACTTGCAGCATGCCGATGAAAATGTCTTCATCTATCACTCCGGTCTGGCAAAGCAGCCTCATCTTCTCTTCCACAACGTCTCCTTCAGTAGCTGGGCTCAATCTCTTCTGACACCACGGCGCGCTGGTGCTGGCGAACCCGGTGCGTATCGACAAAAGTATCCAGCAGTTTCCCGGTGCTCCGGTCATCGCTGCGGATTAAAATAGTGGCCTCCGTCGCCAGCACGACGCGCTGATCTCCTTCCAGAGGCACGGCTTCCAGCCCGTATCGAGCCAACACCTGGCGGTTCTCGACGTTCCAGACGACGGCATCGATGGTGCCGTTTTCGAGCCGGCTCAGGCAGTCGTGGTAAGGCACTTCCACCCGTGCGACCGTCGCCGGGTCATAGACCATATCCGTCAGCAGCTTTTGGTCCATAGAACGGCAGTCCACGCCGACTCTACCCACTGCGCCGTGATCTCCGCGGCGGCGAATGATCTGATGCGATACCCAGGAATGTTCCCCAAGCGTCGCCGCGATCTTCACCCCGTTTTCCGGCTTGCTTGCATATTCTTCAGCGGCCAGGCGCGAGACGACCGCCAGGTCATAAATACCATTGCGCAAACATTCCACGCGAATATCCGCGCCCCGCATATGCGCGAAGTAGAACGGCACGTCGGAAAACTCGCGCTTCAATCCGCTGGCGAGCCCTTCATACTCGCGGGTATAGGGCAGCGGCATGGCGCAAACAACGCGGGAAATGTTGGCGTAATCCAGCAGCGATCTATAGTCCACATGGGTTAAGAAGCTGCCGTTGCGCCCGCTGCGTTGTACGGTTATGCAGCCTGCGCTTTCCAGCGTCTTGAGCGCCGCCTGCATCAAGCCGATGGATAGGGCGTTGTCGCGGGCCAGTTCGCCAATCGTCTTTAACCGATCCCCCGATTGGCATCCCAGCAAGTACATCGCTAGACAGCTCAGCGATAACCCTTCTTTTTTTATAAATTGACTGCGGCTCATTTAAATATTCATTTAAGTGAAGATTTATCTCAGAGATACACCAAAAGCGTAGCGAGATCCAAAAATTACAGCGAATGTGTGATGAAGTGCACGTACCGGTTATCTGTTTCCGCTTGGCGCGGAGAAACTGTGAGTTCTGTTGGTCGTCGCATAACCGACAATATCGGCCCGCCGTTTTTTTTGCTAAAATGACTGCCCATTCACGGTTAGTCAGTTCATTGATAATGAAGAAAAAACGGCCGGTACTCCAGGATGTGGCGGACAAGGTGGGCGTGACCAAGATGACGGTGAGCCGTTATCTGCGCAATCCCGACCAGGTTTCTGCCGCCCTGCAGCAAAAAATCGCCGTCGCGCTGGATGAGCTGGGCTACATCCCCAACCGCGCGCCGGACATCCTCTCCAACGCCACCAGCCGGGCGATTGGCGTGCTGTTGCCGTCGCTGACCAACCAGGTGTTCGCCGAAGTGCTGCGTGGCATCGAAAGTGTCACCGACGCGCACAACTACCAGACCATGCTGGCGCACTATGGCTACCTGCCGGAGCGTGAAGAAGAGCGTCTGACCTCGCTGCTTTCTTACAATATCGACGGCCTGATCCTGTCCGAACGGCATCACACGCCGCGCACCCTGAAAATGATCGAGGTGGCGGGCATTCCGGTGGTGGAGCTGATGGACTGTGTCTCGCCGTGCATCGATCTGGCGGTGGGCTTCAACAACTTCGAGGCGGCGCGCCAGATGACCCAACAGATCATCGCGCATGGCCATCGCCACGTGGTCTATTTCGGCGCTCGTCAGGATGAGCGAACCATCATCAAGCAGCAGGGGTATGAGCAGGCGATGCGCGAATCCGGCCTGGAACCGTACAGCATCATGACCGCGCGCTCTTCCTCCTATTCCGCCGGCGGCGAACTGCTGCGTCAGGCGCAGCGTGACTACCCGCAGATCGACAGTATCTTCTGCACCAACGACGACCTGGCGATCGGCGCGGCCTTCGAGTGCCAGCGGCAAGGATTGTCGATCCCGCAGGACATGGCGATCGCCGGTTTCCACGGCCATGATATCGGTCAGGTGATGGTGCCGAAGCTGGCCAGTGTGCTGACGCCGCGCGAACGCATGGGACAGATCGGCGCCGAGCGCTTGTTGGCCCGGTTGCGTGGTGAAACGGTTTGCCCGCGCATGGTGGACGTCGGTTTCACCGTGATCCCCGGAGGCAGCATCTGAGGGATTTTAACGTTTTGTTTTAACAGTCTTTCTTTTTAAAGCGCGTCCTGAGGCGCGCTTTTTATCCCGCCTGTAAGCCCGCCGCTCGTTGCCGGCATAAGTTTGATCTCTGTCCCATAACGCGAATTTTAGCCGCTTACCCGGTTCCGGTGCTTATTCTGTTACCGGTATCATGATACCGGTAACAACGAGTGTGCGGTCATCTTGCTGCAAGACTGAACCTCTGACTCAACAACACCTACAGCTCTTCTTAAACACCGGGAAAGAGCCTAAAAATAAAACAACCGCACGCTTTACGCCTATCGTAAAGAGAGTCGCGATAAAAGGTTGGAGAAAAATTATGCCATTAGTGATTGTTGCAGGCGGCGTAGCGCTGCTGCTGCTGCTGATGATCCGCTTCAAGCTGAACGGCTTTATCTCTCTGGTTCTGGTTGCTCTGGCGGTCGGGATTGCGCAGGGTATGCCGGTCGATAAAGTCATCGGCTCCATCAAGGCCGGCGTGGGCGGCACGCTGGGCAGTCTGGCGCTGATCATGGGCTTCGGCGCCATGCTCGGCAAACTGCTGGCGGACTGCGGCGGCGCGCAGCGCATCGCCACCACGCTGATCGACAAGTTCGGCAGAAAACACATTCAATGGGCGGTGGTGCTGACCGGCTTCACCGTCGGCTTCGCGCTGTTCTACGAAGTAGGCTTCGTGCTGCTGCTGCCGCTGGTGTTCACCATCGCCGCCTCCGCGCGCATCCCGCTGCTGTACGTCGGCGTGCCGATGGCCGCCGCGCTGTCGGTGACCCACGGCTTCCTGCCGCCGCACCCGGGCCCGACGGCCATCGCCACCATCTTTCATGCCGACATGGGTAAAACCCTGTTGTACGGCACGCTGCTGGCGATCCCGACGGTGATCCTGGCCGGCCCGGTTTATGCCCGCTTCCTGAAAGGCATCGACAAGCCGGTGCCGGAAGGCCTGTACAACCCGAAAACCTTTACCGATGCAGAGATGCCGAGCTTTGGCGTCAGCGTCGCCACGTCGCTGGTGCCGGTGATCCTGATGGCGCTGCGCGCGGTGGCTGAAATGGTGCTGCCGAAGGGCCACAGTTTGCTGCGCTTCGCCGAGTTCTTCGGCGACCCGGTGATGGCGACCCTGATCGCCGTGCTGATCGCTATCTTCACCTTCGGCCTGAACCGCGGCCGCACCATGGATGAAGTGATGGGCACCATCACCGACTCGATTAAAATCATCGCCATGATGCTGTTGATCATCGGCGGCGGCGGCGCCTTCAAGCAGGTGCTGGTGGACAGCGGCGTCGAGCAGTACATCGCCGGCCTGATGGAAGGCAGCAACGTCTCGCCGATTCTGATGGCCTGGTCAATCGCCGCTGCGCTGCGTCTGGCGCTGGGTTCCGCCACCGTGGCGGCGATCACCGCCGGCGGCATCGTGGCACCGCTGATCGCCACCACCGGCGTCAGTCCAGAGCTGATGGTGATTGCGGTCGGTTCCGGCAGCGTTATCTTCTCGCACGTCAACGATCCGGGCTTCTGGCTGTTCAAGGAGTACTTCAACCTGAGCATCATGGAAACCATCAAATCCTGGTCGGTGCTGGAAACCATCATCTCGGTGTGCGGCCTGGTGGGCTGCCTGTTGCTGGCGACGGTCGTATAATCTTTATCCGGCGCCCTGCGGGGCGTCGGCGTTTCAGGTTATCTTTATCAGTTGGGACGCATTTGGCGCGCTTGCGCCAGTACCCATAAGGGCATGACACAATGAGTAATCCGCAGAATCACGTATTTATCCTGATGGGGGTGTCCGGCAGCGGCAAATCTGCCGTGGCCAGCGCCGTCGCCCGTGAAGCCGATGCCGCCATGCTGGACGGCGATTACCTGCACCCGCGCGCCAACATCAACAAGATGGCCGCCGGGCATGCGCTGGACGATAACGATCGCGCGCCTTGGCTGGCTGCGCTCAACGACGCCATCTTCGCCATGCAACGCACCAATCCGGTGTCGCTGCTGGTGTGCTCGGCGCTGAAAAAAAGCTATCGCGACCGCCTGCGTGAAGGCAATAGCAACCTGCATTTCCTCTACCTGAAAGGGGACAAGACGGTAATTGAGGATCGCCTGAAACAGCGCAAGGGCCACTTCTTCAAACCGCAGATGCTGGTTTCACAGTTCGCCACGCTGGAAGAGCCGGGTGAGCAGGAGCCGGATGTGCAAGCGATCGACATCAACCAGCCGCTTGACGGCGTGGTCGCCGATACGCTCGCCTATATTCGCCGCGTTACCGCCCGCTAAGCACAGGCCGTTGTCGGCGCCGCGAGGCGCCTACAGCTTCATGTAAGCCCGCACGCCGTCCAGGAACATCTGGGTCGACAGCATCACCAGAATCAACCCCATCAACCGCTCCAGCGCGCTGACGCCTTTGCTGCCCAGCAGGCGCAGGAACAGGTTCGACATCAGTAAAATGGCCGCAGAGAGACCCCAGGCGATCAGCAGCGCCGCCACCAGATGGGGCAGCTGGTGCGGGTATTGGTGCGACAGCAGCATCAGCGCCGCCAGAATCGACGGCCCGGCTACCAGTGGGATCGCCAGCGGCACCAGGAAGGGTTCTTCACCGGCGGACAGCCCCGAGCTGTTGCCCTCCTGAGACGGGAAAATCATCTTGATGGCGATCAGGAACAGAATGATGCCGCCGGAAATGGAGACGGTTTCGGTGCGCAGGTTGAGGAACGCCAGAATTTTCTCGCCGGCGAACAGGAAGATCAGCATCAGCAGCAGGGCGATCAACAACTCGCGGATCAGTACCACTCGGCGCCTGCGCGGCTCCAGGTGCTTGAGCACCGACATGAAAATCGGCAGATTGCCCAGCGGATCCATAATTAAAAACAGCAATACCGTAGCGGAAATCATCTCTGTCATGGTGACCTCGTGATCGGGAAAACGCCTCGGCCTTTCCGGCCGCGTCCTTGCCTATAAGAAGGATTGCTGAGAAATCCTCAGCCATCGAATAAATTCACTTTGCGCCCGCGCCGACATTTTGTAAGGTGAGGAGATATTGCACACAACTCGTTATCACCTACATAGCCCTTATCCGGGCGGGACACAGATATTATGAAAAACGTTGGTTTCATCGGTTGGCGCGGAATGGTCGGCTCGGTTCTCATGCAACGCATGACGGAAGAGCGCGATTTCGACGCCATTCGCCCGGTCTTTTTCTCCACCTCGCAGCACGGTTCCGCCGCGCCGGCCTTCGGCGGCCAGCAGGGTACGCTGCAGGATGCGTATGACATCGACGCGCTGAGCGCGCTCGATATCATTATTACCTGTCAGGGCGGCGATTATACCAACGAAGTTTATCCTAAGCTGCGCGCCAGCGGCTGGCAGGGGTACTGGATCGACGCAGCTTCTTCGCTGCGCATGCAGGACGACGCCATCATTATCCTGGATCCGGTCAACCACGCGGTGATTCAGCAGGGTCTGGACAAAGGCATCAAAACCTTCGTCGGCGGCAACTGCACCGTCAGCCTGATGCTGATGTCGCTCGGCGGCCTGTTCGCCAACGATCTGGTGGAGTGGGCGTCGGTCGCTACCTACCAGGCGGCCTCCGGCGGCGGCGCACGCCACATGCGCGAACTGCTGACCCAGATGGGCATGCTGCACGCCGACGTGGCGAAAGAGCTGCAGGACCCGGCTTCTGCCATTCTGGATATCGAGCGTAAGGTGACAGAGGCCACTCGCAGCGGCAAACTGCCGACCGATAACTTCGGCGTACCGTTGGCCGGCAGCCTGATCCCGTGGATCGACAAGCAGCTCGACAACGGCCAGAGCCGCGAAGAGTGGAAAGGCCAGGCGGAAACCAACAAGATTCTGAATACCGGCAGCGTGATCCCGGTCGATGGCCTGTGCGTGCGCGTTGGTGCGCTGCGTTGCCACAGCCAGGCGTTCACCCTGAAACTGAAAAAAGACGTGTCGCTGCCGGAAATCGAGCAGATGCTGGCGACGCACAACGACTGGGTGCGCGTGATCCCGAACGACCGCGAGCTGACCATGCGTGAACTGACGCCGGCGGCGGTGACCGGTACGCTGAATACGCCGGTCGGCCGTCTGCGCAAGCTGAATATGGGGCCGGAGTACCTGTCGGCGTTCACCGTGGGCGACCAGCTGCTGTGGGGCGCGGCCGAGCCGCTGCGCCGCATGCTGCGTATCCTGCTGTAAACTCGCATTTCCTGGGGGCTGGCTGCTTTCAGCCCCCTAAAGCCTTATTTTCCGCTTTTTTGTTCGCTGCGCACCGCACCGGGCAACGTCACCGCAAGCTTCGTTTCACAGGGTTCTACCCCGCATATCTCCTCGTCGGCCGCGGCATGCAGACGCTGCCGGGCTGGCAGTTTTCTTAATGAAGAATTTTCCTGAGCAATGCTGAGCAGTTTTTAACAGACATTGGCTATGCTTAACGCATTGGCGAACAATTTTTCACCATGACTGAAATATTTCAAAAAATAAGCATAAAGAGCGAAATTCAGGTCGGCAGAGTAAAGATTGGTCAATAACCGACCGCAATCACGCTTTAGAGTCCGAATGCATTGCATGATGACCAAAACGGCCAAGGAATAACCAACAAGCCGTGCTTAGATCATGCTGTTAATCTAAGGAAGAAGACTATGCCTGTACTTCCCGATCGTGACGTGATTGATCAGATCATCTCCGGCCATTACGCCGACCCCTTTGCTCTGCTTGGCATGCATGCGACCGATAACGGTCTGCAGGTGCGTGCACTGCTGCCGGATGCCACCGAAGTTTGGCTGGTGGAGCAGCAAACCGGCCGGCGATTGGCGCAACTGAACTGCGACGATCCACGCGGCTTCTTCAGCGCCGTGGTGCCGCGGCGAAAAAATCCTTTCCGCTATCAGCTGCAGGTCAGCTGGCACGATCATCAACAGATCGTCGACGATCCCTATCGGTTCGGCCCGCTGCTGCAGGATATCGACAGCTGGCTGCTGGCCGAGGGCACGCACCTGCGCCCCTATGAACGGCTGGGCGCTCATCTTACGACGCTGGATGGCGTCGACGGCGTCAGCTTTGCCGTTTGGGCGCCTAACGCCCAGCGCGTCTCGGTGGTAGGGGAGTTCAACTTCTGGGACGGCCGCCGCCATCCGATGCGTCTGCGGCGTGAAAACGGCATCTGGGAGCTGTTCCTGCCCGGCGTGCGGGCCGGCCAGCTGTACAAATATGAAATCGTCGATTGCTACGGCAACACCCAGCTGAAAGCCGATCCTTACGCCTTCGAGGCGCAGATGCGCCCGGACACCGCCTCGCTGGTGGCGCCGCTGCCGGAGGTGGTGCCGTCGACGCAGGCGCGGCGTCGCGCCAACGATTTTGACCAGCCGATCGCCATCTACGAGGTGCATCTCGGCTCATGGCGTCGCCACACCGATAATCACTTCTGGCTCAGCTACGGCGAACTGGCGGTGCAGCTTATCGACTATGTGAAGGACATGGGATTCACCCATATCGAGCTGTTGCCGATCAATGAGCATCCGTTCGACGGCAGCTGGGGCTACCAGCCGCTGGGGCTGTATGCGCCGACCCGGCGCTTTGGCACGCCGGCCGATTTCAGGGCGTTCGTGGCGGCGGCGCATGAGGCGGGCATCAACGTGATCCTCGACTGGGTGCCGGGGCACTTCCCGAGCGACGCTTACGGCCTGGCGAACTTCGACGGTACTGCGCTGTACGAGTACGCCGATCCGCGCGAGGGCTTCCATCAGGACTGGAATACGCTGATCTACAACTACGGCCGCCACGAGGTGCGCAACTACCTGGCGGGCAACGCGCTGTATTGGCTGGAGCGCTTCGGCATCGACGCGCTGCGGGTCGATGCGGTGGCGTCGATGATCTATCGCGACTACAGCCGCGCCGACGGCGAGTGGGTGCCGAATTACTACGGCGGCAACGAGAACCTGGAGGCGATCGCCTTCCTGCGTTATACCAACCAGACTATCGGCCAGGCGCAGCCGGGCGCGGTGACGCTGGCGGAGGAGTCCACCGACTACCCCGGCGTCACCCTGCCGCCGGACGCCAACGGCCTGGGGTTTCACTACAAATGGAACCTCGGCTGGATGCACGACACGCTCAATTACATGAAGTGCGATCCGGTGCACCGCAAGTATCACCACAACCAGATGACCTTCGGCATGCTGTATGCCTATACCGAGAACTTCGTGTTGCCGATCTCGCACGATGAAGTGGTGCACGGCAAAAAATCGATCCTCGACCGCATGCCGGGCGACGCCTGGCAAAAGTTCGCCAACCTGCGCGCCTATTATGGGTTTATGTGGGCGCATCCGGGCAAAAAGCTGCTGTTCATGGGCTGCGAGTTCGCGCAGGGGCGCGAGTGGAATTTTGATACCAGCCTCGACTGGCATTTGCTGGAGGGGTTGGATAACTGGCACAACGGCGTGCAGCGGTTGGTGCGCGATCTGAACCATTGTTACCGGCAGCAGGCGCCGTTGTACGAGCGCGACTACCGCCCGGACGGCTTCGAATGGCTGGTGGTCGACGATCACGACAACTCGGTGTTCGCCTTCGCGCGCTACGATTCCCAGGGCAATGAACTGATCGCCATCAGCAACTTTACCCCGGTGCCGCGCTATCGCTACCGCATTGGCCTCTCGCGCGCCGGTGACTATCGCGAGATCCTCAATACCGATTCGCACCACTATCACGGCAGCAACGCCGGTAATCAGGGGCGGGTCTCTTCCGAAGCGGTCGGCAGCCACGGCCGCGACTTTTCCATCAGCGTGACGCTGCCGCCGCTGGCGACCATTTATCTGCTGCGGGAGGCGTCATGACGGAGCTGACAGCCGGCCTCGCTGCGCCGCTGGGCGCGCATTATGACGGCGAAGGCATCAATTTTACCCTGTACTCGGCGCACGCCGAGCGGGTGGAGCTGTGTCTGTTCGATGGCCAGCAGCGCGAAGTGCGCCTGCCGCTGCCGGCGCGCAGCGGCGATATCTGGCATGGCTATCTGCCGGGCGGCAAGCCGGGGCAACGTTACGGTTACCGGGTCTACGGCCCGTTCGACCCGGCGAACGGACAGCGCTTCAACCCCAACAAACTGGCGCTCGATCCGGCCGCGCGTGCGGTGGAAGGGCCGGTGGCGGACCACCCGCACCTGCACGGCGGATATGACCAACCGGATCCGCATGACAGCGCCGAGCTGATGCCGAAATGCGTGGTGGTGGACGAATGCTACGACTGGCAGGACGATCGTCCTCCCGCCACGCCCTGGGGACAGACGGTGATTTATGAGGCGCACGTGCGCGGCCTGACGTTGCTGCACCCGAAGATCCCGCCGTCGCTGCGCGGCAGCTTCGCCGCGCTCGGGCATCCGGTGATGATCGCCCATTTCAAACGCCTCGGCATCACCGCGCTGGAACTGCTGCCGGTGCAGCAACATACCTCCGAACCGCGGCTGCAGCGGCTGGGGCTGATCAACTACTGGGGCTATAACGTGCTGGCGCCCTATGCGCCGGACAACCGCTACGCCAGCCTGAGCACCGACGGCACGCCGCTGAACGAATTTCGTGACGCGGTCAAGGCGCTGCACCAAGCCGGCATCGAGGTGATCCTCGACGTGGTGTTCAACCACAGCGCTGAGCTGGATATGGACGGGCCGATGCTGTCGCTGAGCGGCATCGATAACCAGAGCTACTACTGGCTGACGCCGGAGGGGGACTACGTCAACGATACCGGCTGCGGTAACACCCTGCGGCTCGATCAGCCGCAGGGCGTAGCCTGGGTGATGGATTGCCTGCGTTTTTGGGTGCGGGAGTGCCATGTCGACGGCTTTCGCTTCGATCTGGGCAGCGTGCTCGGCCGCACGCCGGGGTTCGATCGCGATGCGCCGCTGTTCCAGGCGATGCTGGCGGACGATGTGCTGTCGCGCTGCAAGCTGATCGCCGAACCCTGGGACGTTGGCCCCGGCGGCTATCAGGTGGGGGCGTTTCCCGGCCGCTTCGCCGAATGGAACGACCATTACCGCGACGACATGCGCCGTTTCTGGCTGCAGAGCGGCGTATCGCTCGGCCAGTTCGCCCGGCGTTTTGCCGCCTCCAGCGATCTGTACAACCAGCGCGGAAGGGCTCCTTACGCCACCGTCAACATGCTGACCGCCCATGACGGTTTTACCCTGCAAGACGTGGTCAGCTTCAACGAGAAACACAACCAGCCGAACGGCGAAGGCAACCGTGACGGCAGCGATCGCAATTTCAGCAACAACCACGGCGTTGAAGGCTTGGTCGCCGACGACGCCATTGTGCAACGCCGCAGGGCCAGCCAGCGGGCGATGCTCGCCACGCTGTTGCTGTCCCAGGGAACGCCGATGCTGCTGGCCGGCGATGAACAGGGACACAGCCAGCAGGGGAACAACAATGCCTATTGTCAGGACAACGCCACCACCTGGCTCGATTGGGCCACGGCGGATGATGCGCTGACCGATTACGTCGCGGCGCTGATCGCGTTGCGCCGCCAGATCCCCGCGCTGCGGCAGGACCGCTGGTGGCAGCAGGACGACGGCAGCGTGCAGTGGCTGAATGCGCAAGGGCAGCCGCTCGACGCGCAGCAGTGGGAGCAAGGCGAGCTGCTCATGCAGATCCTGCTGTCGCAGCGCTGGCTGCTGCTGGTCAACGCCACGCCGCAAACGGTGGAGATGAGATTGCCGGAAGGCGATTGGCAGGTTGTTCCCCCGTTCATTCAGGAAGACTCACGGGCGGTGTTACCCGCCTGGCACCAGGCCGCACGCTCGCTTTGCGTTCTGGTACGGAAATAATAAAAGGAGTCCGCTATGGTTAGGTTTGAAAATAAAGACCCCCTGATGTTGGCGCGCCAGCTGCCGATTAAATCCGTAGCGCTGATCCTGGCCGGCGGCCGCGGCTCGCGCCTGAAAGATTTGACTTCCACCCGCGCCAAGCCCGCCGTCCACTTTGGCGGCAAATTCCGCATCATCGATTTCGCCCTGTCGAACTGCCTGAACTCCGGCATTCGCCGCATCGGCGTCATCACCCAATACCAGTCGCACACGCTGGTGCAGCACATTCAGCGCGGCTGGTCGTTCCTTAACGAAGAGATGAACGAGTTCGTCGATCTGCTGCCGGCCCAGCAGCGCCTCAGCACCGAGCATTGGTACAAAGGCACCGCCGACGCGGTCTACCAGAACCTGGACATCATCCGCCGCTACGAAGCCGAATACGTGGTGATCCTGGCGGGCGATCACATTTACAAGATGGATTACTCGCGCATGCTGATCGACCACGTCGAGAAGGGGGCCCAATGCACCGTGGCCTGCCTGCCGGTGCCGCGCAGCGAAGCCGGCGAATTCGGCGTCATGAAGGTGGATGAACGCGACCGCATCATCGAGTTTCTGGAGAAACCCGCTAACCCGCCGGCGATGCCAGGCAATCCGGATATGTCACTGGCCAGCATGGGCATCTATATTTTTAATGCCGCCTACCTGTTCCAACTGCTGGAAGAGGATATGTCGACCCCCGGCTCCAGTCACGATTTCGGCAAGGATCTGATCCCGAAAATCACCGCGCAGCAGGCGGCGTGGGCGCATCCGTTTACCTTGTCCTGCGTGACCTCCAACCCCGATCTGCCGCCGTACTGGCGCGACGTGGGCACGCTGGACGCCTACTGGCGCGCCAACCTCGATCTGGCGTCGGTGACGCCGGAGCTGGACATGTATGACCGCGCCTGGCCGATCCGCACCCACATGGAGCCGCTGCCGCCGGCCAAGTTCGTGCAGGATCGCTCCGGCAGCCACGGTATGACCATGAACTCGCTGGTGTCCGGCGGTTGTATCGTCTCAGGCTCGGTGGTGGTGCATTCGGTGCTGTTCCCGCGCGTGCGAGTGAACTCGTTCTGCACCATCGACTCTACCGTATTGTTGCCGGACGTGAACGTCGGCCGTTCCTGCCGCCTGCGGCGCTGCATCATCGACCGCGCCTGCCACATTCCGGAGGGCATGGTGATCGGGGAAAACGCCGATGAAGACAGCAAGCGCTTTTATCGCTCGGAAGGCGGCATCGTGCTGGTGACGCGCGAAATGTTGTCAAAATTGTGAGTTAACGTGGGCGGCAGAACGATAGCCTGCCGCCCGATGAACGGTTCGATGGCTTGCGCAACGCGGCACGCATAACAGCGGCAAGCCTGCTTTATTTCTTATCCAGAGGCCTTCTTAGGGCCGACTTTCAGGAGTGATAATGCAGGTCTTACACGTATGTTCTGAAATGTTCCCCCTGCTGAAAACGGGCGGACTCGCAGACGTGGTTGGCGCGCTGCCGGCGGCGCAAATCGCCGAGGGCGCCGATGTTCGGGTGTTATTGCCCGCTTTCCCTGACGTACGCAACGGCATCCCCGACACTTCGCTGGTGGCGGAAATCGACTCGTTCGCCGGCCGGGTCGGCCTGCGCTACGGCACCTATCACGGTGTGGGTATCTACCTGATTGACGCGCCCTGGCTGTACGACCGGCCAGGCAGCCCGTACCACGATCAATCCATGTACGCCTACCCCGACAACCACCGCCGTTTTGCGTTGCTGGGCTGGATGGCCTGCGAGCTGGCCAAGGGGCTGGATCGCTACTGGCGACCGCAGCTGGTGCACGCCCATGACTGGCACGCCGGCCTGACCTGCGCCTATTTGGCCGCCAACGGCCACCCGGCGCGCTCGGTGTTCACCGTACACAACCTGGCCTATCAAGGGCTGTTCTCCGCTCATCACGTGACCGAACTGTGGCTGCCGGCGTCGTTTTACGATGTCTACGGCCTGGAGTTCTATGGCCAGATGTCGTTCCTCAAGGCCGGGCTGTTTTATGCCGACCACGTGTCCGCCGTCAGCCCGACCTATGCGCGCGAGATCACCCGGCCGGAGTTCGGCTACGGCATGGAGGGGCTGCTGCAGGAGCGGCAGCGGCAGGGCAGGCTGAGCGGCATTCTCAACGGGGTGGACGACAAGATTTGGGATCCTGCCCACGACCCGCGGCTGAGCGCCCGCTATGACGCCGACGATCTGAAAAGCAAGGTCAAAAACAAGCTGCATCTGCAAAAGACCATGGGGCTGAAGGTGGATGAATCGCTGCCGGTGTTCGCGGTGGTGAGCCGATTGACCAGCCAAAAAGGGTTGGATCTGGTGCTGCAGGCGTTGCCTGAGTTGCTGGCGCAGGGTGGCCAACTGGCGCTGCTGGGGGCCGGCGACGCGGTGTTGCAACAGGCGTTTTTGGCCGCCGCCGCCGATTATCCCGAGCAGGTTGGGGTGCAGATCGGTTATCACGAATCCTTCTCCCACCGCATCATCGGCGGCGCCGACGTGATTCTGGTGCCGAGCCGCTTCGAGCCCTGTGGCCTGACGCAGCTCTACGGCCTGAAATACGGCACGCTGCCGCTGGTGCGTCGCACTGGCGGGCTGGCGGATACGGTAGTGGATTGCGCGCTGGAAAACCTGGCTGATGGCACCGCCAGCGGCTTCGTGTTCGACGATTGCGATGCCGTCGCGCTGGGCAACGCCATCCGCCGTGCCATGGTGCTGTGGAGCCGACCGAAACACTGGCGCCACGTTCAGCGCCACGCCATGAGCGTGGACTTCGGCTGGCCGGTAGCGGCGAAAGAGTATCTGTCGCTTTATCAACGTTTGTAGCCCGCGTTTCGCGTCTCGGGTTGGCGCGCGGCGGGCAGCCGTTTGTTTGGGTTGATTGTCGGGGCACGGCGTGCTGTGCCCATGTTCAGCGGGGCCAGCTATTCCACGGCGAATGGCTGGGCTCCCTACAAGGGATCAAAAAGCCATGACTTCACCGTTTAGTTACACCTCACCTACGGTCAGTGTGGAAGCGCTGAAACACTCCATCGCCTATAAGCTGATGTTTATCGTCGGCAAGGATCCGGCCATCGCCAACCGGCACGACTGGCTGAACGCCGTGCTGTTCGCGGTGCGCGATCGCATGGTGGAGCGTTGGCTGCGCTCCAACCGCGCCCAGCTGTCGCAGGACGTGCGGCAGGTGTATTACCTGTCGATGGAGTTTCTTATCGGCCGTACCCTGTCGAACGCGCTGCTGTCGATGGGCATCTATCAGGATATCGACAACGCGCTGAACGAGATGGGGCTGAGCCTGGCGGAACTGCTGGAAGAAGAGAACGACCCCGGCCTCGGCAACGGCGGCCTGGGCCGCCTGGCGGCCTGTTTCCTCGATTCTCTGGCGACGCTGGCGCTGCCGGGGCGCGGCTACGGTATTCGCTACGAGTACGGCATGTTCAAGCAGAACATCGTCAACGGCCAGCAGATGGAGTCGCCGGACTATTGGCTGGAGTACGGTAATCCATGGGAGTTTCCACGCCACAACACCCGCTATAAGGTGCGCTTCGGCGGCCGCGTGCAGCAGGAGGGCGCCAAGGCGCGCTGGCTGGAGACCGAAGAGATCGTGGCCATCGCCTACGATCAGGTGATCCCCGGTTTCGACACCGACGCCACCAACACCCTGCGGCTGTGGAGCGCGCAGGCCAGTAACGAGATCAACCTCGGCAAGTTCAACCAGGGCGATTATTTCGCCGCGGTGGAGGATAAAAACCATTCGGAGAACGTGTCGCGCGTGCTGTATCCGGACGACTCGACCTCATCCGGGCGCGAGCTGCGGCTGCGGCAGGAGTATTTCCTGGTGTCGGCCACGGTGCAGGATATCCTCAACCGCCACTGGCTGATGCATAAAACCTTCGACAACCTGGCGGACAAGATCGCCATTCACCTCAACGACACCCACCCGGTGCTGTCGATTCCGGAGCTGATGCACCGGCTGATCGACGAGCACAAATTCAAATGGCTAGACGCCTGGGAGGTGGTGGAGCAGGTGTTCTCCTACACCAACCACACGCTGATGAGCGAGGCGCTGGAGACCTGGCCGGTTGACATGATAGGCCGTATCTTGCCGCGTCATCTGCAGCTGATTTTCGAGATCAACGATCACTTCCTCAAGATGGTTCAGGAAGTGGCGCCGGGGGACAACGACCTACTGGCGCGGGTCTCGATCATTGACGAAACCAACGGCCGCCGGGTGCGCATGGCATGGCTGGCGGTGGTGGCCAGCCATAAGGTCAACGGCGTTTCCGCCCTGCATTCCGAGTTGATGGTGCAGTCGCTGTTCGCCGACTTCGCCCGATTGTTCCCTAACCGTTTCTGCAACAAAACCAACGGAGTGACGCCGCGCCGTTGGCTGGCGCTGGCCAATCCGCCGTTGGCGGCGGTGCTGGACGATTGCATCGGCCAGACCTGGCGCACCGATCTCAGCCAGCTGAGCGAAATCAAGGCTAACGTCGATTATCCAAGCTTCCTGCAGGCGGTGCAGCGCGCCAAGCGGCAGAACAAAGAGCGGTTGGCGCTGTACATCGCCAAAACGCTCAACGTGGTGGTCAACCCGGACGCGCTGTTCGACGTGCAGATCAAACGCATCCACGAGTACAAACGGCAGCTGCTCAACGTGTTGCACGTCATCACGCTGTATAACCGCCTGTTAGCCGATCCGGATATCGAGCGCGTGCCGCGGGTGGTGATCTTCGCCGGTAAGGCGGCGTCCGCCTACTACGCCGCCAAGCAGATCATCCGTTTGATCAACGACGTGGCCAAAGTGATCAACAACGATCCGCGTGTGCATACCCAACTGAAGGTGGTGTTCATTCCGAACTATGGCGTCAGCCTGGCGCAGATCATCATCCCGGCGGCGGATCTTTCCGAGCAGATCTCGTTGGCGGGCACCGAAGCTTCAGGCACCAGCAACATGAAGTTTGCGCTGAATGGCGCATTAACCATCGGGACGCTGGACGGCGCCAACGTCGAGATGCGTGAGCACGTGGGGGAGGAGAATATCTTTATCTTCGGCAATACCGCCGAACAGGTGGAGGAGCTGCGCCGCAACGGCTACAACCCGCATCAGTATTATGAGCAGGATCCCGAGCTGCATCAAGCACTCACGCAGATCGCCACCGGCGTCTTCAGCCCGGATGAACCCAAGCGCTACAGCAATCTGTTCGACTCGTTGGTCAACCTCGGCGATCACTATCAGCTGCTGGCGGATTACCGCAGCTACGTGGATACGCAGGACAAGGTGGACGAGGTGTATCTCAATCAGGACGAGTGGACGCGGCGCGCGGTGCTGAATATCGCCAACATGGGCTACTTCTCCTCCGATCGCACCATTCAGGAATACGCGGACGAAATCTGGCACATTCAGCCGGTGAAGTTGTAAGGCGGAAGAGAAAGAGTAAAAAAGGGCCGGATAACCGGCCCTTTTTTCGTTACGCTGCGGCTCAGGAAGCCAGAGACAGCGCTTTCGTTTTCGCGTGTTCCGCCAGCCAGGCTTTGACTCGCGCCTGCTGCGCGTCGTCCAGCCACATGCCCAGCTTGGTGCGGCGCCAGATGGCGTCGTCCAGCTCTACAACCCACTCTTTGTCGGTCAGGTAGCGCAGTTCGGCTTCATACAGACCGTGGCCGAAATCTTCGCCCAGATCGGCGAGGCCGTTGGCGCCGGCCAGGATCAGTTCGCTCTGGCTGCCGTAGGTGCGGGCATAGCGGCGCGCCAGGGCTTCCGGCAGCCAGCCGTGTGCACGGCGCAGTTTGGCTGCGTAGCTGTCGCGGTCGCCGTCGATGTCACCGCCCGGCAGGGTGGCGTTTTTGGTCCACGCCGGGCCGCAGCCTGGGTAGTAGTGGGCCAGTTTTTCCATCGCGTGCTCGGCCAGCTTGCGGTAGGTGGTCAGCTTGCCGCCGAAGACCGACAGCAGCGGCGCCTTGCCTTGCTCGTCGTGCACGTCCAGCGTGTAATCGCGGGTGATCGCCTGCGGCGAATCGGATTCGTCGTCGCACAGCGGACGCACGCCGGAGTAAGTCCAGACGATGTCGTCGCGGCCCAGCTGCTTCTTGAAGTGATCGTTGTACACTTTCAGCAGATAAGCGATTTCGTTCTCGTCGATCTTCACGTCCTTCGGATCGCCTTTGTACTCCACGTCGGTGGTGCCGATGATGGAGAACTCGTCGTTCCACGGGATCACGAACACGATGCGGTGGTCTTCATTCTGCAGAATGTAAGACTGCGGCTGATCGTGCACGCGTGGCACCACGATGTGGCTGCCTTTGATCAGGCGGATGCCGTAAGGCGATTTCAGCTTCAGGCCGTCGTCGAAGAAGTTTTTCACCCACGGGCCGGTGGCGTTCACCAGGCCTTTGGCGCGCCAGGTGAAGGTTTTGCCGCTGTCGATATCGACCGCTTCCACCATCCACATGCCGTTTTCGCGCCAGGCGCGGGTCACTTTGGTGCGGGTGCGCACTTCGCCGCCGCGTTTTTCCACTTCCTGCGCGTTCAGTACCACCAGGCGAGCATCGTCGACCCAGCAGTCGGAATATTCGAAACCGCGCTTCAGTTCAGGCTTCAGCACCGACTCTGGTCCAAAGCGCAAACCCTTGCTGCCCGGCAGGCTGGTGCGTTTGCCCAGGTGATCGTACAGGAACAGGCCGATGCGGATCATCCAGGCTGGGCGCAGGTGCGGCTGGTGCGGCAGGCGGAAACGCATCGGGAACGCGATGTGCGGCGCCAGCTTCAGCAGCACTTCACGCTCGGCCAGCGCTTCGCTCACCAGACGGAATTCGTAGTGTTCCAGGTAGCGCAGGCCACCGTGGATCAGTTTGGAACTGGCGGAAGACGTAGCACAGGCCAAGTCTTGCGCTTCCAGTAGCAGTACCGACAGCCCGCGCCCGGCAGCATCCGCCGCGATGCCGGCACCGTTGATGCCGCCACCGATAACGATCAAGTCTTTGGTTTCCACGTCATCTTCCTCCAGATGTTCGAAATAGCTCTTTCATGTTCGTTTTCGCTCATGATTGTAATCAAAAACCAACAAGCAAGCCAAGAGTTAACCAAACAAAAACATTTAGGCGTGATAGAGGTAACAGTTTGGTGATAATAGTCACATAAATGGTATGGATATGGCGCGGGCGCGCAAACGGCTGTCGATAGGGGAATCGGGGGAGGAAAACGGGGCGGCGGCGCGCCCCGCAAGGTTAAGACCGGATCAGCACAGCTCCAGCTGCACGTCGTACTGCTCGATGATTTTCATCACGCTCGGCGGCGGCAACTGGTCGGTAAACAGGTAGTCGATCAGGTTCATGTTTCCCAGGTTGACCATGGCGTTGCGACCGAATTTGGAGTGGTCGGTGACCAGCATCACGCAGCGGGAATTTTCGATAATCGCGCGTTTGGTACGCACTTCGTGATAGTCGAATTCGAGCAGCGAGCCATCCATATCGATGCCGCTGATGCCGAGAATGCCGTAATCGAGGCGGAATTGGGAGATGAAGTCCAGGGTGGCTTCGCCCATGATGCCGCCGTCGCGGGTGCGCACTTCGCCGCCGGCCAGGATCAGGCGGAAGTCTTCCTTGGCGGTCAGCAGGGTAGCGACGTTGAGGTTGTTGGTGACCACGCGCAGGTTCTTATGGTTCATCAGCGCGTGGGCCACCGCTTCCGGCGTGGTGCCGATATCGATGAACAGCGTGGCGCCGTCCGGGATCTGGCTGGCGACGCGCTGCGCGATGCGGGCTTTCTCTTCCGACCACATCACCTTGCGATCGTTATAGGCAGCGTTGACCGAGCTGGAAGGCAGCGCCGCGCCGCCGTGGTGACGCTGGATCTTGTTCTGGTCGGCCAGGTCATTCAAATCGCGGCGAATCGTTTGCGGGCTGACGTCAAAATGTTCGACCAGCTCTTCCGTGCTGACGTAACCCTGCAGGCGCACCAGCTCGATAATTGCGTCATGACGCTGTGTTTGCTTCACGATAATCCCCTAAAACGCCCGCTATGCCCGCTGGGCACAGCTCCCGGCTGTTATTGTTCGTTGTGTGCGCGATGACGCGTATCCCAAAATGCCATCAATAACCCTAACACTAAACCGGCTACGTGTGCCGCGTTGGCGATCGACATTCCTAAAATATCGAAATATCCGGCCACCAGCCACAGCACCGAGAACACCATCAGCCCGCGCGGCAGCATCAGGCCACGCTCCGGCGCCCGTTCACCCGTCAGCCACACATAGCCCATCAGCGCATAGACCACACCCGACAGCCCGCCGAACAGCGCGCCGCTGAACAGCGATTGCGCCCAGCCGCTGAAGAAGGCCGACACCACCGCCAGCACGAACAGCTTGCCGGCACCGAGGCGTTTTTCCATCTGGCCGCCGAGATACCACCACCACATCAGGTTAAACAGGATATGCAGCAGGGAGAAATGCAGGAACGCATGGCTGACCCAGCGCCACAGCTGCGTGTATTGGCTGCTGTCCTGCGGCCAGGAGAGCCAGTACATCACGGCATCGTCGCCCAGCACTTGCATCAGGATGTAGACCGCGATGCACAGCACCATCACGCCGAGCGTCAGCGGCCCGGCCTTGCTGCGCAGGGTGTGCAGATAGGATTCGCTCTGATAGTGCAGCCCGGCGTCGGTATGGCCGGTCTGCCAACTGGCGGCCTGATAACGGCGGTTGAGTGGATCGACCAAAAACTGCTGCAGCTCGTGTTGCACCTGCTCGAGGTGACCGTCGTCGGCCAGCCAGATTTCCGCCGCCTCGCCGCTGTTGCGCAGCTCAAGCCGAATGCCCTGGGTCGCCATATAGTCGACAAAGGCCAGCGCCAGGCGCGGGTTGGATATGGCGATTACTCTAACCATTGCTCTTCCGTCGTAAGTGAATGATTTTGGCCGCGGCTTGCTCGGCGGCGACCCTGACGGCCGATTATAACGTTGAAATCCTGAGCGCTGGCAAACGGATCTGCGAAAAACCCGCGAAAACGCGCACAAAAATGAAGGGAAGCCCGCCGACGCACGGCGGGTGGCGGGAATCAGGCAGAGGTTTCCACGTCTTGCGGATACTGGCGGGCCCAGGCCTCGAAACCGCCGTCGATGCTGTAGACCGCGTCGAACCCCTGGTGCAGCAGGTACTGCGCCGCGCTGCGGCTGCTATTGCCGTGGTAGCACATCACCATCACCGGCCGCTCGAAGTCGTTTTGCTGCATAAAGGCCGACAGGGTGGCGTTGGTGAGGTGGAAGGCGCCCGGCGTATGCCCGGCTTCAAAACTTTGCGGATCGCGGATGTCGACCAGGGCGGCGCTGCCCTCTTTCCAGCGGGTGTACGCCTGCTCAACGTTGATCGCTTCGAACTGTTCCATACTGCTGACTGCCTCGTAATTGGGGGACGCCGCTATTGTAACCAACTCTGCGGCGTTTAAGACCAGAGGGATATCAGGGTTTTTAAGCGCCGTACCCCATCATCTTCAACAGCTGCTGCGCCTGCTGCACCGCCTCCTGGCGATGGGCCACGCCGAGCTTCTGATACAGATTGCGGATGTGCGTCTTGATGGTGGTGGCCGCTACGTCCAGCTCGCCGGCGATCTGGTCATTACTGTAGCCGGAATAGATCAGCCCCAGCACCTGCCATTCGCGCTGGGTGAGCGGACTGGTGCGGATCAGCTCCGGCACCTGCGGATGGGTCAGCAGCTTATCGACGAAGTTCTCGTCAAAATGCGCGAACTTGTGCCGATGATGCTGGTTGATGTCGCGCAGGATGCGCTGGGCGCGATGTTGTTCCAGCTCCGGCAGCGTGTTGAGCTGGATCAGCTGGCGCAGCTGCTGCGCCATCGCTTCGCCCTCGATGACGAAGTGGCTGATGAAACCGGTGCGGTTAGCCAGCGACAGCGCTTCGATCAGCGCCTGCTGCGCTTCGCCCTTGCGCTCTTGCAGCCAGTACAGCTGGTTGCTGAGCAGCAGGTTACGGTTGAGATCGCTCACCAGCCGCAGCCGGCGGGCGTTTTCGTTCAGCTCATCCAGCACCACGCCGGCCTCATCATACTGGCCGAGCAGGATCTGCACCCGCGCAATGTTGCGCCACTGGCCCTGCGTGAAGTGGTTGTCCGCCATGCCGGGTTTTTCGGTGTGGCGCAGCCACTGGGCGGCGGCGGCGGTGTCGCCGGTCATCTGCCAGTGGATCACCCGTGACTTGTCGGTGTTGGTCAGCCAGTCGCGATGGTAGTGGGCGCCGTGCAGCAGGGTTTCACAGCGCTGCAGGTGGGTATTGGCATTGTCCAGATCGCCGCGCGCCAGCGAGCATTTGGCCAGCATGGCGATGCACTGCAGCTGTTGCTGCGGCTGGTAGTTCGCCAGGATTTTCAGCCCGGTGCGCGCCGCGTCTTCCGCCTCGTCCAGCCGCGACCACGACCACAAGATCTGCGCGCGAATGCGCAGCAGGAACTCGTGCATCGGCAGCTGTTCCAGGTGCTGCTCGCGGATCAGTTCGAACGCCTTGTCCTGGGTTTCGTAAGCGGCCTGCAGGAAGCCCTGGGCGATGAGGATTTCGCTCTGCTGCAACAGTGCCCAGAGCGCGTAATGGTTGGCCTGATGGCGACGCGCCATCTGCTCGGTTTGCTGCATCATCGGCAGCGCGCGCGCCAGTTCGCCTTTGCAGTGGTGCACTTCGCCGGTCACCGAGGTGGCGACGATGCGGCTGTAGTAACTGGACAGCGGCAGGAATTTCAACGCTTCGGTCGCCAGCCGTTCGGCCTCTTCCGGCTTGCCGGCGTTGATCGCCACCTGGGCACGCAGGGCGTCGAACTCGGCGTGCAGCGTTTGGTCTATCTCGATTTTCTGTTCGCGCATGGTGCGTTCGGCACGCTCCAGCAGGGTGTTGACCTCGCCGTAGCGGTGCTGGCTCTGCGCCAGCCAGGCCTGCAGCAGCGCCAGCTTGGGATTCTGGATCAGGCGCTCATAGGGCAGCGCGTTGAGGCACTCTTCCAGCAAGGCCAGTTCGCTGTGGTGGAACAGCGACCAGGCGTGTTGCAGCAGGATATCGCGCAGCATGCTGACGTCGCTGGCCGCCAGCGCATGGTGAATGGCCTCCGCCGGATACCCCAGCGCCAGCCAGCCCTCGGCGGCGGCGCGGTGCAACCCCGGCAGTTCCAGCGCCAGCTCCCACTGGCAACGCTGGCGCAGGAAAGAGGCGAACAGCGGATGGAAGTTGAACCATTCGCCGGTGTCGTCCATGCGGTGGATAAACAGCCCCTGGCGCTCCAGCTCCTCCAGCCGTTGCTGGCCGTTGTCTTCGCCGGTCAGCCGCACGATCAGCGCGTCGTTCATCGAGCGCAGCACCGAACAGCGCAGCAGGAAGGCGCGCGCATCGGCATCGACGTGATCCAGTACTTCGTCCACCAGGTAGTCGGACAGGTGGCTGGCATTCAGCCCCGCCAGGCGCTTGGCCGACAGCTGGGCCGATGAGGCGGACTGGCGGGCCGACAGCGCGATCAGCTGCAGCGCGGTGGCCCAGCCTTCGACTTCGTCGCACAGGCGGCTGCTGTCCTGCTGTTCCATCGGCGCCGCCAGGCGGCAGTCGAAGAACTGTTTGGCTTCCTGATGGGTAAACGCCAGCTGCTGCGTGCCCATTTCCAGCAGCTGATCGCGCACGCGCAGATTGGCGATGCCGAGCGGCGGCAGGGTGCGCGAGAGCAGGATCAGCGTCAGGTTTTCCGGCTGATGGCGCAGGAAAAAGCGCATGGCTTCGTGGATAGCGTCGTTGGTGATCAGGTGATAGTCGTCGATCACCAGGTACAGCGGCTGGTGCCAGTCGGCCAGCTCGATAAACAGCTGGGCGAACAGCGCCGACAGGCTGGCGTACTGATGCTTCTGGCTCAGCGCCTCGCTCTTGACGCAGCGGCCGCCGCTGGCCTGCTGCAGCGCGGCGATCAGGTAGCTGGCGAAGCGCTCCGGTTGGTTGTCGCTCTCATCCAGAGAATACCAGCCCAGATCGGCCTTGCCGGCCGCCCATTGGGCGATCAGCGTGGTTTTCCCGTATCCCGCCGGGCAATTGACCAGTGTCAGGCGATAGTTGCCCGCGCTGGCCAGTTTGGCCAGCAGGCGATCGCGGATCACGGTATTTTGCAGCCGTACCGGGCGGCTCAGTTTTGATGGGATCAGCATAGTATTCCAGGGTATAAATCGCGGTTCCCGCCGGGATTGGAGTGGCGCTAATTATTTTATGGTTCGTAATTAATAGCTCCCCCTAACTTCTGCCAACCCTAAACGTATTGCAACAAGCTTCCGCATCGGCTTGGAGTTAAGTTGCTATCGATCACACTTTTTTACGTTTGTTGCCGGCGCGCGGTGATGCGCTGGCGGATCGCATTTCCGGCCATGGACAAAACTTCAGCAGTGCGAATACTTGTGCTAACGTCATGGTTAACGTTCTCAGTGCTCGCCGCACGCGTTGGCGGGCTTTTTTGCATCGTTGCAAGGGAGTCAAACAGTGCCTGAGATCACAATTCCAGCTACGCCCCAATCCTCCTCCCCAGCTAATCCCCAGGCGGGATGATGCCGTCAGGCTTTCTCACCGGCACGATAGCGGCAATTTGACCCACTTACTGGATAGAGAGTTTTCCTTATGTCACAGCCTACGCTCAAGAAGGATGCTTTTCTGGCGGCGCTTGCCCGCCAGTGGCAACGATTCGGCCTCAGTTCCGCACAGCAGATGACGCAGCATCAATGGTGGGAAGCCGTCAGTGCGGCGCTGGCCGAGCAGTTGGCCGCGCAGCCGGCGCCGCGCAAAAGCGCCAAACCGCTGCGCCACGTGAACTACATCTCGATGGAGTTTCTGATCGGCCGGCTGACGGCGAACAACCTGATCAACCTGGGCTGGTACGACACCGTCGAGCAGGCGCTGGCGGAGCAGAACGTCAAGCTGGCGGATCTGCTGGAGCAGGAAACCGATCCGGCGCTGGGCAACGGCGGGCTGGGGCGCTTGGCGGCCTGTTTCCTCGACTCGATGGCGACGGTGGAACAACCGGCTACCGGCTATGGGCTGAACTACCAGTACGGGCTGTTCCGTCAGTCGTTCCTCGATGGGCAACAGCAAGAGGCACCGGATAACTGGCAGCGCGAAAGCTACCCATGGTTCCGCCACAACGCCGCGCTGGCAGTGGACGTGGGCATCGGCGGCAAGCTGGAAAAGCAGGCCGACGGCCGCGAACTGTGGCGCCCGGCCTTCATCCTGCGCGGCGAAGCCTGGGATCTGCCGGTGCTGGGATATCGCAACGGCGTGGCGCAGCCGTTGCGCCTGTGGCAGGCGACCCATCAGCATCCGTTCAACCTGAGCGATTTCAACGACGGCAAATTCTTGCAGGCGGAGAAACAGGGCGTAGAAGCCGACAAGCTGACCAAGGTGCTTTACCCGAACGACAACCATCAGGCCGGCAAGCGCCTGCGCCTGATGCAGCAGTATTTCCAGTGTGCCTGCTCGGTGGCGGATATTTTGCGCAAGCACCATCAGGCCGGCCGCAAGATTGAAGAGCTGCCGAAGTATGAAGTGATCCAGCTGAACGACACCCATCCGACCATCGCCATTCCGGAAATGCTGCGCATTCTGCTGGACGAGTACCAGCTGGAGTGGGAGGCGGCCTGGGCGATCACCAGCAACACCTTCGCCTATACCAACCACACCCTGATGCCGGAAGCGCTGGAGTGCTGGGATGAAAAACTGGTGCGCAGCCTGCTGCCGCGCCATTTCTCCATCATCAAACAGATCAACGCCAGGTTTAAAAAATTGGTGGATAAGCACTGGCCGGGCGATGAGGCGGTGTGGGCCAAACTGGCGGTGCACCACAACAAGCAGGTGCGCATGGCCAATCTGTGCGTGGTAAGCGGCTTTGCGGTCAACGGCGTGGCGCAGCTGCACTCGGACCTGGTGGTGAAAGATCTGTTCCCGGAATATCACCAGTTGTGGCCAAACAAATTCCATAACGTCACCAACGGCATCACGCCGCGCCGCTGGCTGAAACAGTGCAATCCGGCGCTGTCGGGCCTGATCGACGAGACGCTGAAAGTGGAGTGGGCGAGCGATCTCGACGCGCTGCGCGGGCTGGAGAAATTCGCCGACGACGCGGCGTTCCGCCAGCGTTATCAGCAGATCAAACGCGACAACAAGGTGGCGCTGGCCCATTACGTGCACGGCGTGATGGGGTTGACGCTCGACCCGGATGCTATTTTCGACGTGCAGATCAAGCGTCTGCACGAGTACAAACGCCAGCACCTTAACCTGCTGCACATCCTGTCGCTGTATCGCCAGCTGCGCGACAACCCGAATCTGGACATCGTGCCGCGCGTCTTCCTGTTCGGCGCCAAGGCGGCGCCGGGCTACTACCTGGCGAAGAACATCATTTACGCGATCAACCAGGCGGCCGAGAAGATCAATAACGATCCGTTGGTGAAAGATCGCCTGAAAGTGGCGTTCATTCCCGACTACCGCGTGTCGGTGGCTGAACTGATGATCCCGGCGGCGGATATCTCCGAGCAGATCTCCACCGCCGGTAAAGAGGCCTCCGGTACCGGCAACATGAAGCTGGCGCTGAACGGCGCGCTGACGGTCGGCACGCTGGACGGCGCCAACGTCGAAATCGCCGAGCAGGTGGGCGAAGACAATATCTTTATCTTCGGCAATACCGTGGAGCAGGTGAAGGCGATACTGGCGAAGGGCTATGATCCGCTTAGCTATCGCAAGAAAGACAAGCACCTGAAGGCGATTCTGGACGAGCTGGCGAGCGGCATGTTCAGCCACGGCGACAAGCACGCGTTCGACATGATGCTGCACAGCCTGCTGGAGGGCGGCGATCCCTATCTGGTGCTGGCGGACTTCGCCTCGTACTGCCAGGCGCAGCGCCGGGTCGATGAACTGTACCGCGATCGGGATGAATGGACGCGGCGGACTATCCTTAACACCGCGCGCGTCGGCATGTTCAGCTCGGATCGCTCGATTCGCGATTACCAGCAGCGCATCTGGCAAGCCAAACGTTAAGGAGAGCGAATGGATCGTAAGCGTATCGATCAGGCGGCGGCGCAGGCAGGGATCGCTGCCGATTTCATCAATGCCCACGGCAAGCGGCAGGCGATTGAACCGGAGACCAAGCGCAAGCTGCTGGCGGCCATGAACCGGGCCGATGCCGCGCAGGAAGACGCAGCGTTACCGTTACCGGCGGTCAAGGTGTTCTATCAGGGCGCGCCGCTGGCGCTGACCCCGACGGGCGAAGGCGAGTACCTGTGGGCGCTGCAGCGTGAAGACGGCGAATGTCTGCAGGGGCGCGTCGGCGCGCGCAAGACCCTGACGCTGCCGGGCGATCTGCCGGCCGGTTACCACCAATTGACGCTAAGCCAAGGCGCGCAGCAGTGGTCATGCCGCGTGATCGTCGCGCCAAGGCGCTGCTTCGAGCCGGACGCCTTGTTGACCGGCAAGAAACTGTGGGGCGCCTGCGTTCAGCTGTATACGCTGCGCTCCGATCGCAACTGGGGCATCGGCGATTTCGGCGATCTGCGCCTGATGGTGGAGCAGGTGGGGGAACGCGGCGGCGCCTTCGTCGGCCTCAATCCGATTCATGCGCTGTATCCGGCCAACCCGGAGAGCGCCAGCCCCTACAGCCCCTCGTCGCGCCGCTGGCTGAATCTGGCGTATATCGATGTCAACGCAGTGGAGGATTTCCAGCGCAGCGACGCGGCGCAGCGCTGGTGGCAGAAGCCGGCGACGCAGAAGCAGCTGGCCAAGGCGCGCGCTGCGGAGTGGGTGGATTACACCGCCGTGATGCAGCTGAAGCTGGCGGCGCTGAAGCTGGCGTTCCCGCTGTTTGAGGCGCGCAAACCGAACGATACGCAGCGTCAGGCGTTCGAACAGTTCGTGGCTGAGGGCGGCGACAGCCTGTATCAGCAGGCGGCGTTCGATGCGCTGCACGCTCATCTGGCGGCCAACGATGCCAGCCAGTGGGGTTGGCCTGCCTGGCCCGAGCGCTATCGGCATGGGCAAAGCGAAGCGGTGCGGCAGTTCTGCGACGAACATCAGGACAGGGTTCGCTTTTACCTGTGGCTGCAGTGGCTGGCGGTCACGCAGTTTGCACAGTGTTTTGAGCAGAGTCAGCAGCAACAGATGCCGATTGGCCTGTATCGCGATCTGGCGGTTGGAGTGGCGGAAGGCGGGGCGGAAACCTGGTGTGACCGCGAGCTTTACTGCTTGAAAGCATCGGTCGGAGCACCGCCGGACATCCTGGGGCCGCTGGGGCAAAACTGGGGCCTGCCGCCGATGGATCCGCACGTAATGGCGGCGCGCGGTTATCAGCCATTCATCGATCTTTTGCGCGCCAACATGACCCACTGCGGCGCGCTGCGCATCGATCATGTCATGGTGCTACTGCGGCTGTGGTGGATCCCTTATGGCGAAACTGCCGATCGCGGCGCCTACGTCAAATACCCGGTGGACGATCTGCTGGCGGTGCTGGCGCTGGAAAGCCAGCGCCACCGCTGCATGGTGATCGGCGAGGATCTTGGCACGGTGCCGGTGGAGATCGTCGGCAAGCTGCGCGACAGCGGCGTTTACTCATACAAAGTGCTGTATTTCGAAAGCGACGCTGAACACCATTTCCGCGCGCCGCAGGCGTACCCGGTGCAGGCGATGGCGACCATCACTACCCACGATCTGCCGACGCTGCGCGGTTACTGGCAGAGCGGTGATTTGACGCTCGGCAACCGGCTGGGCCTGTATCCGGACGCGGAGATTCTGCAGGAGCTGTTCGCCGATCGGGAACGCGCCAAACAGGGGCTGCTGGATGGACTGCATCGCTATGGCTGCGTGCCGCAGAAGGTGGGCAAGAAGGCGGCGCTGCTCGGCATGAGCCCGCTGCTCAACCGCGGCCTGCAGCGTTATGTCGCCGACAGCGCCAGCGCCTTGCTCGGCCTGCAACCGGAAGACTGGCTGGACATGGCCGATCCGGTCAACATTCCCGGCACCAGTGACCAGTACCCTAATTGGCGACGCAAGCTGACCCAGACGCTGGAAGAGATGTTTGCTGACCCGCAGATAAACCGGCTGCTGAAGGATTTGGACAAACGGCGGCGCAAGGTGTCGGTGGGGTGACGATGGCGTGTCGTTGTATTAAGACAAAGGATGAAGACCGTAGCCCTATCCAAATAATGGATACCCGAATTAATTGGAGTTGCAGCTAGGCGGCAAGTGCGTAAATCCCCAGGAGCTTACTTAAGTAAGTGACTGGGGATTTACGCAGCCAACAACGCTGCAACTTCAAGTAAGAAGGGGAATCAGTAGTAAGAGTGCTCGCCGCGCTGATGCTCGGTCAAATCACGCACGCCCTTCAGTTCCGGGAACTTCTGCAGCAGCTCTTTCTCGATGCCTTCTTTCAGCGTAACGTCGACCATCGAGCAGCCGTTGCAACCGCCGCCGAACTGCAGGATAGCCATGTTGTCGTCGGTGATCTCCATCAGCGTCACGCGGCCGCCGTGGCCCGCCAGCTGTGGGTTGATCTGCGACTGCAGCACGTATTCCACGCGTTCCATCAACGGCGCGTCGTCATCGACCTTGCGCATCTTGGCGTTCGGCGCTTTCAGCGTCAGCTGAGAACCCAGCTGATCGGTCACGAAGTCGATTTCGGCGTCTTCCAGGTACGGCGCGCTCAGCTCATCGACATAGGCGGACAGTTTGTCGAACTTCAGTTCGGTATCCGTCGCTTCTACCGCGTCCGGCGGGCAATAAGAGACACCGCATTCGGCCGTCGGCGTGCCCGGGTTGATCACGAATACGCGGATTTGGGTGCCTTCTTCTTGATTTGCCAGCAGTTTGGCAAAGTGTTCCTGTGCAGCATCTGTTATACGGATCATAGCATTAGCTCAATAGTTGACTTCTATAGTCGGTTATAATACGCCCATTGCCGTAGCACTACAACGTGCGGCAAACGCACCATATCTGCACCGAGGCGGCGCCTTGCCGCCGCAGCAGCGCCGCGATCTCCGTAACGGTGCTGCCGGTGGTCACCACGTCATCCACCAGGGCGATATGCCGGCCGGCGACCGATGCCGTGCAGACGAATGCACGCTGCAGATTGCGTCTGCGCGCCCCGGCGCTCAGCCTCTGTTGCAGGGCGGTTTTGCGCACTCGGCGCAAGGCGGCGGGCCGATAGACGCAGCCCAGCCAGCGCGCCAACGGCCGGGCCAGCAGGTCGCTCTGATTATAGCCGCGGCGCCAGCAGCGCGTTGCATGCAAGGGTACCGCTAAAATCAGGTCGGGTCTGTTCAGATACTGCTCTCTGCGTGCCTGCTGCCAGCGCAACAGCATCAGGCGCGCCAGCGTTGGCGCCAGTTCGGGCGCGCGATGGAACTTGAACCTTTTTACCAGCCGGCTGAGCGGGGCCACGTAGTCGCCGACGAACACCAATCGTTGCCAGGGCGGCGGCCGTTGCAGGCAGCGGCCGCAGGGCGTTTGCGTCGCCCCGGCGGGCAAGCCGCAGCGTGGGCAACACGGTGGGCTTACCGGCAGATGGCGCAGGCAGCAGCTGCAGATGCCATGACGTATCAGGCTCAACGGCTGTCGGCATAGCCAACAGCGGCTGCGGATTGATAGCATAGAGCCTCCGAGACGGGTGATCATGAAAGGACAATAACCAATGACAGCGCTGTACTGGCAAACAATAGGTGAAGGCGAACGCGATCTTGTGCTGCTGCACGGTTGGGGCTTGAACGCCGAAGTGTGGAGTTGCATTCAGGCGCGACTGGCGCCGCATTTTCGCCTGCACCTGGTCGATCTGCCGGGTTATGGCCGCAGCCAGGGATTCGGCGCACTGTCGCTGGAGCAGATGACGGAAATCGTGCTGGCGGCCGCCCCACAGCAGGCCTGGTGGCTTGGCTGGTCGCTCGGTGGGCTGGTGGCCAGCCAGGCGGCGCTGATGCAGCCTGAGCGGCTCAAGGGGCTTATCACCGTGGCCTCTTCGCCGTGCTTTGCCGCCCGCGATGAGTGGCCGGGTATCCGTCCGGACGTGTTAAGCGGTTTCCAGCATCAGCTGAGCCTGGATTTCCAGCGCACCGTCGAGCGTTTTCTGGCGTTGCAGACGCTGGGTACCGAGAGCGCGCGTCAGGATGCGCGTCAGCTGAAAGCGGTGGTGCTCAACCAGCCGACGCCGAGCGTCGAGGTGTTGAACGGTGGGCTGGAGATCCTGCGCACCGCCGATCTGCGTACGCCTTTGGCCGCGCTGGAGCTGCCGCTGCTGCGGATCTACGGCTATCTGGACGGGCTGGTGCCACGCAAGGTCGCCGAGCTGCTCGACGCCGCTTGGCCGAATTCTACGTCGCAGGTCGTGGCCAAAGCCGCTCATGCGCCGTTTATCTCTCATCCCGACGAATTTGTGACGATGATCGAAGCGTTTATTGCAGCACATTGAATGCGGCGGGAAAACGCACGATAGAGCGCGAAAAAAAACGCCGCCGGGTGGATAAAAGACAAAGCTGTTCAATACTTAGTGAGTCAATGCGTTGGCTGAAAAATGAAAAGACCGCGTGCGGCGATTTTCATTTTGGCGTTTCGTCTCTGGGAAACAGGCCCCGTCAGGGAAAGCAACGAGGCCTGAGGATGTCGCGGCAGCCTGCGGTACTACGCATGGATTCTGGACGGCTTTCATAACAGATAAATTATCCATTGAGAGGTTAGTGTCATGAAATCATTGAAGATGATTATTGCAGCGGCAGTGCTGGGTTCGGTGTCTTTCGGCTCCATGGCGGCAACCCTGCTGACCAAGGAAGATCTGGATAAGAACCCGGGTAAATATGAGAAGATCGGCACCGTGACCACCACGGCGCAGACTACGTCGCCGATGGATGCCAAGGAAGAGCTGTCCAAACTGGCGGACGAAAAGGGTGGTCAATACTACGTGATCCTGGCAGGCCGTGAGCATGGCAAATTCAGCGCCATCGCTGAAGTTTACAAAGATAAGCAATAAGCCTTGAATGGCAAAGGGGCGCCCGCAGCGGCGCCCCTGATCGTTAGGCCTTCAGCCGGTAGAACACTGTGCTGCACCCCTGACCCTGCGGGCAGCTTTTGCAACTGCCGCTCAGACAGGCGCCGTCATCCTGTTCGATGCGCTCCACCTTTCCCATCGCCGCCAAACGGTCCAGCATCGCCTGCACCAGCGGCAGCGGCGTCGCCAGCGATTGGCTGAGCTGCTGCGCCTGGGCGCTGCCGAGCAGCGCCAACGCATCGCGCACCTGCAGCAGCCCGGCCATCAGTGACAGCTCCCTTTGGCGTCCTGACAGCAGGCCGCCGGCGTCGCGTTGCCCAGGCGCACCGTAACGCGGCTGCGCGCCCGGCGCAGGCCGAACAGCACCAGCAGATTCACCACCACTACCACCAGGATCGCCGTCAGGCTGTACTGCGGGTGTTGGTTGAAGGTGGCTACCTGATAGAACAGCGTCGCCAGCGAGTAGGCCACGTTCAGCCCCCACAGAATGGAGAAGGTCATCCAGCCGCGGCTTGACTCACGGGCGATGGCGCCCATCACCGAGACGCAAGGCACATACAGCAGCACGAAGATCAGGTAGCTGTAGGCGGAGATGCCGGAGCCGAATTTGCTGCTCATCACGCCCATCGAGCCGACGCCCATCTCGCCGTCGCCTTTGCTGGCTTCGATCGGATTGGAGAGTACGCTCAGGCTGAAGGTGTTTTTCAGGCCGTCCCAGGTTTCGTTCAGCGCGCCGCCCAGCTCATCGAGCAGGTTGAAGTTGGCGGCGTCGAACGCCTCTTTGTTGATGTGCTCGGCGGTGTACAGCGTATTGAGCGTGCCGACCACCACTTCTTTCGCCATCGCGCCAGTCACCAGACCGACGGTGGCCTGCCAGTTATCGCTGTGGACACCCATCGGCTGCAGCAGCGGCGTCAGCACCTTGGAGACCGAGGCCAGCGCGGAGTCGTTGATATTGTCGACCGTCTTGCCGCTGAACGAGAAGCTGTTAAGGCCGCCGATGAACATGCTGGCCACCACGATCACCTTACCGGCGCGCAGCACGAAGCCTTTCAGCCGCTGCCAGGTTTGCAGCAGCAGGCTTTTCAGGTGCGGCACGTGGTAGACCGGCAGCTCCATCACGAATGGCGAGGCTTCGCCACGCATGATGGTGTATTTGAGCACCAGACCGGTCAGGATCGCCACCGCAATGCCGAGCATGTACAGCGAGAACACCACCCCGGCGCCGTCCTGGCCGAAGAAGGCGGCGGCGAACACCGCAAAGATCGCCAGACGGGCTCCGCACGACATGAACGGCGCCATCATGATGGTGATCAGGCGCTCGCGCTGGGCGTCCAGCGTTCGGGCGCCCATGATGGACGGCACGTTGCAGCCAAAGCCGACGATCAGCGGCACGAAGGATTTGCCCGGCAGCCCGAGCGCCTGCATCAGGCGATCCATCACGAACGCCGCGCGCGCCATGTAGCCGGAATCTTCCAGGAAGGACAGGAACAGGTACATCATGCCGATCTGCGGCACCAGCGGCAGCACGGTGTTGATGCCGCCGCCGACGCCCTGCGCCAGGAAGACGGTCAGCCAGTCGGGGAAGTGGAGGGTGTAGCCGAGCCACTGAATGCCCTGAATGAAGATCGCCGCCGAGCCGATATCGAAGATCGGCTGCAGTGCGCCGCCGATGTTGATCGCCAGCAGGAACATCAGGTACATCACCAGCAGGAAGATCGGCACGCCCAGCCAGCGGTTGAGGATCACTTTATCCAGCATCTCGGTCAGGCGATTGGGCATCGCCTGCTGCGAGTTGCTGACCGCGTCGCACAGCGCGGCGATAGACTGGTAGCGCGCGTCGGCGATCACCAGCGCCGGGTCTTCTTGCTGCTGCTGTTGCAACGCTTGGGTCGCCGCAGGCAACAGCGCGACGGCGGGGCCGGCCAGCCGGTGGCTGTAAATGTCGCCTTCCAGCATCTGCAGCGCCAGCCAGCGGCGCTGCACCGCCGGCAGCGTTTGCGGCATGGCGTCGCTCAGCGTGGCGACCTCTTTCAGCAACAGCGGCGGGTAGTTCACCAGCGCCTGCTGTTCGTTGATGCGATGATTGTCGATCATCTGTTTCAGCACGCCGATGCCATCGGCGCGGGTGGAGACCATCGGCACCACCGGGCAGCCGAGGCGCGCCGAGAGCGCGGCGACGTCGATATCGATATGCTGACTTTTGGCGATGTCGAGCATGTTCAGGGCCACGATACAGGGAATGCCCAGCTCCAGCAGCTGCAGCGTCAGATAGAGGTTGCGCTCCAGGTTGGAGGCGTCGACCACGTTGATCAGCAGATCGGCGTCGCCGCTCAAAATATAGTGGCAGGCGATCTGCTCATCGAGCGAGGTTTGCTCTGAAATGGTGGTCAGGGAATAGGTGCCGGGCAAATCGACCAGCCGCACGTCGGACTGCGGGGTGGTGAAATGGCCTTCTTTGCGTTCGACCGTCACGCCCGCCCAGTTGCCGACCCGTTGGCGTGCGCCGGTCAGCTGGTTGAACAGCGTGGTTTTGCCGGAGTTCGGGTTACCGATTAAGCCGATGGTGAGTTTTTTCATAATTCAGCGTGTCGTCTTCAAGGAGAACAGCGCCGGCGCAAGGGCGCGACGGCAAACGGATGGCGTGCCGGCTCAGGAGTGGCCGTCGAGCTGCAGCAGCGCCAGATCCTTCCTGCGCAGCACCAGGCTGACGCGGCGGGTTTTAATTTCTATCGGATCGCCCAGCGGTGCGACGCGCACCACTTCGAACGAAGAGCCAGGCAACATGCCGAGTGATAACAGTTTCTGGCGATAGGCCGGCGCAATTTCGCTGGAAAAGCCGGCGATCTTATAAGTGTGTTTCGGTTGAAGATGCATGTGATTAACCTTTCGGGAACCGATGGTATTCGGACTGATGATTCTTGGACGTAGCCGGCGAAAACTCCGCACCGTCGGCGTTATTCATCCATAAGGTCATGCAATAATACGGAACGCAATAATAGTGAGAACCATTATCACATTCAATAGAAAAAGTAGGGGTATTGGTAACCAATTATTATCACCTTGTCGCTGTTACGCGACAGGGCTGCTATAGCCGTTGTTTTACCACCGGCACGGGCGTGCAGCAAATGAGAATGACGCGTTAAATCGGTTGCATTATTGCGGTGAATTTTTCCTGATTGCAAACGCGATAGCGTATTCTTTCGTTTGGGTTAGCGAGGCGAAGAATATTAATAACATTCTTTACGCTGAATGCGAGCGGTAACTATTTGTGTTTCACCCATAATGTGTGAAATGAAAATGCATTGTTAATCGCGGTGTTAATAATTCGGCGCAGCGTGAAGTGAATCAGGTGATTTATGAGAACCAGGTCACAAACGGGGCGGAAATAAAAAGATGAAGGTTTATTGAGACGGGTCAAACAATGCCGCAAGTTTTATTCATCAGCAAGGGCGGAGCAGGCTCCGCCCTATCGGTTCTGACTTAGCGTTTCTTACCGAACGCCGCCGCCAGCGCATCACCCATGGCGCTGTTGCCGGCCGGCGCTGCGCTGCGTGGTTTGGCCTTGTTGGCGCCCGCCGAACGGCTGGCGTTGTCGCGCGTCTGCGCAGGCGCGTTGCCGCCGCGGCGCGGTGAACCTTCGCCCGGCTGCTCATCCAGGCGCATGCTCAGCGCGATACGTTTACGCTGCAGATCGACTTCCATCACCTTCACTTTGACGATGTCACCGGCCTTCACCACGGTGTGCGGATCTTCAACGAACTTGTCCGCCAGCGAGGAGATGTGTACCAGGCCGTCCTGGTGCACGCCGATATCCACGAAGGCACCGAAGTTGGTGACGTTGGTCACCGATCCTTCCAGGATCATGCCCACCTGCAGGTCGTTGAGGGTTTCCACCCCTTCGGCAAAGGTCGCAGTTTTGAACTCCGGACGCGGATCGCGGCCTGGTTTCTCCAGCTCTTTCAGGATGTCGGTGACCGTCGGCACGCCGAACTTGTCGTCGGTGAAATCGACCGCTTTCAGGCTGCGCACCGCCGAGGCGTTGCCCATCAGATCCTGCAGCGCCTGTTCGGTAGCGGCCAGAATGCGCTGAACCACCGGGTAGGCTTCCGGGTGAACGGTGGAGGCGTCCAGCGGGTTGTCGCCGTGGTTGATGCGCAGGAAGCCGGCGCACTGTTCGAAGGCTTTCGGCCCCAGACGGCTGACCTTCAGCAGCTGTTCACGGTTGCTGAAGCGGCCGTTCTCGTCGCGCCAGTTGACGATATTTTGCGCCATCATTCGCGTCAGGCCGGCCACGCGGGTCAGCAACGGCACCGACGCGGTGTTCAGGTCGACGCCGACGGCGTTCACGCAGTCTTCCACCACCGAGTCCAGCTTCTTCGCCAGTTGGCTCTGGCTGACGTCGTGCTGATACTGGCCGACGCCGATGGATTTCGGGTCGATCTTCACCAGCTCCGCCAGCGGATCTTGCAGGCGACGAGCGATGGACACCGCGCCGCGCAGCGACACGTCGAGATCCGGAAACTCCTGCGCCGCCAGTTCGGAAGCGGAATACACCGACGCCCCCGCTTCGCTGACGATCACTTTCTGCGCCCGGACTTCGCCGAACTGCTTTTGCAGGTCGAGATAGAAACGCTCGGTTTCACGCGATGCGGTGCCGTTGCCGATAGCCACCAGCTCCACGTTGTGTTTGATGCACAGTGCCGCGACGATGGCCGCGGCTTTGGCCGCTTGCCCGGTATGCGGGTAGACGGTGTCGGTGGCCACCAGCTTGCCGGTCGCGTCGACCACGGCGACTTTCACCCCGGTGCGCAGGCCCGGATCGAGGCCCATGGTGGCGCGCATGCCGGCCGGCGCGGCCATCAGCAGATCATGCATGTTGCGGGCGAAAACGTTGATCGCTTCGTCTTCCGCGCGTTCGCGCACCGTGCCCATCAGCTCGGTTTCCAAGTGCAGCAGCACCTTGATGCGCCAGGTCCAGTTGACCACCGCCTTGCGCCAGGCGTCGGCCGGGGCGTTGTTCAGGCGCAGGTTAAGGTGATTGATGATGATCAGCTCCGCCTGGCTTTCGCGCGGCGCTTCCTCAAACTGCGGATCGGCGTTCAGCGCCAGCTGCAGCACGCCTTCGTTGCGGCCGCGGAACATCGCCAGCGCGCGGTGCGAAGGCACCTGGGAAATCGGTTCGTGGTGATCGAAATAGTCGCGGAACTTGGCGCCTTCTTCTTCCTTGCCCTCGACCACTTTGGACACCAGATGGGCGTTTTTCCACAGGTAGTCGCGCACCTTGGCCAGCAGCGTGGCGTCTTCGGCGAAGCGCTCCATCAGGATATAGCGCGCGCCGTCGAGGGCGGCTTTGACGTCCGCCACGCCCTTGTCGGCATCGACGTAGCGTTCAGCCAGCTGTTCCGGCTGCTGTTGCGGATCCTGCCACAGCGCGTCCGCCAGCGGTTCCAGACCGGCCTCGATGGCGATCTGGCCGCGGGTGCGGCGCTTCGGTTTGTACGGCAGGTAGAGGTCTTCGAGTTCGGTTTTGCTCAGCGTGGCGTTGATCGCCCCCGCCAGTTGTTCGGTCAGTTTGCCCTGTTCATCGATCGACTTCAGGATAGTCTGGCGACGATCTTCCAGTTCACGCAGATAACCCAGGCGGGTTTCCAGCTGGCGCAGTTGGGTGTCGTCCAGGCCCCCGGTGACTTCCTTACGATAGCGTGCAATAAAGGGCACGGTATTACCTTCATCCAGCAGACGGATGGCGGAGTCGACTTGCTCCGGCCGGGCCTGCAGTTCTGTTGCAATAATGCGGCTCAGTGGGTCATTCATAGGTCTGGTATCTGTATTGAGAACGGTGAATAAACAGGGGACAGTTATACGGATTGATCGCGGAAAATGCCAGCGGAGCGGGCCGCCGCCGCGCGGCCGCGGCGTGGAGAACAGCGCAGGCGGCGGCGTTGGCGGCGGTTCGGAAAAAGCTGAAAGCTTACTTCGGGTAGTCTATCTCGTTCACGTACCACTGCGCCTCGCCCAGCGGCGTATTGACGGTGGCGACGTCCCCGACCTCTTTTTTCAGCAGGGCGCGCGCCATCGGCGCGTCGATGGAGATGTAATCCTTGCGGCCGAAGATCTCGTCGTAACCGACGATGCGAAAGCGTTTGGTCTCGCCGTCTTCGTTCTCTACTTCCACCCAGGCGCCGAAGAACACTTTGCCTTCCTGCTGCGGTGAGTAATCGACGATTTTCAACTGCTCCAGGCATTTGGTCAGATAGCGGACGCGGCGGTCGATCTCGCGCAGTCGCTTCTTGTTGTACTGGTAGTCGGCGTTTTCGCTTCTGTCGCCCAGGCTGGCGGCCCAGGTCACTTTCTTGGTCACCTCGGGGCGTTCTTCGCGCCAGAGGTAATCCAGCTCTTGTTTGAGCTTGTCATACCCTTCACGGGTTATCAGTTGAGTTCTCATCGTGATTTATCTTTAAGGGGCCACCGCCACAGTGTACGTGAATGCGAGAGGCTTTAGAAATGGCGCGCGGGCCTGCGCGTTGTCGCACGGTTTTTATTCAGTTTGCGCAGCTTTTAACAATCGGGAGTATGCTTAGCGATAGCGGAAAAGGAATGTGACGAAAGGAGGATATCTGGCGAGAGAGACAAGGAATTTTGGCGCACAACCCAACACATTGAAGGTATTACCGCATGGAATTTAAAGATTACTACGCAACGATGGGCGTCGAGCCCAACGCCGATCTGAAAACCATCAAAACGGCCTACCGCCGGCTGGCGCGTAAATATCACCCTGACGTGAGCACCGAAGAAGATGCCGAGAGCAAATTCAAGGAGCTTGCCGAAGCCTATGAGGTGCTGAAGGACGAAGAGCGCCGCGCCGAGTACGATCAGATCCGGCTGCACCGTAACGATCCGAACTTTGGCCGCCAGGCGCGCGGCGATCGCGGCGGCTATCAGCAGAGCGCTTCATGGCACGGCGGCGGCGGCGCCGACGCGCAAGACTTCTCCGATTTCTTCGAAAGCATGTTCGGCGGGCGCGCGGCGGGCGGGCACCGTTCCGCTTCGCACTCGCACGGCGGGCATGGTTTCCGCGGCCAGGATCTGGAGATGGAGGTGCCGCTGTTCCTCGAGGAAACGCTGCATGGCCAAAGCCGCGAGATTTCCTACAAGCTGCCGGTGTACGACGAGCTGGGGCGGCAGGTGAGCGAAGCCAGCAAAACGCTGAACGTGAAAATCCCGGCTGGCGTGGGCGACGGCGAGCGCATTCGCCTCAAGGGGCAGGGCGTTGCCGGCGTGGGCGGTGGCCAGAACGGCGACCTGTATCTGGTCATCCGCCTCGCGCCGCATCCGCTGTTCGAGATTGACGGCCACAACCTGAGCATCGTGGCGCCGCTCGCCCCGTGGGAAGCGGCGCTGGGGGCCAGCATCGAGGTGCCGACGCTGACCGGCAAAATCGCGTTGACCGTGCCGGCCGGCAGCCAGAGCGGCAAACGGCTGCGGGTCAAGGGCAAGGGGCTGGCGGGCAAGAAAGAGCCCGGCGATCTGTATGTCATCCTCAAGGTGGTGATGCCGCCGAAGCCGAACGAGAAGGCCAGCGCCCTGTGGCGAGAGCTGGCTGAACAGGCGGCGTTCAACCCGCGCGCGGAATGGGAGTAAAGCACATGATGAAAAAAGAGATCACATTCACCGTGGTGGAACTGTGTCAGAGGGTGGAGATTTCAGAGGATGAACTGGTCGAGATCGTCGGCCTGGGTGTGATCGTGCCGCTGGAGCCGGCGCAGCCGAGCTGGGAGTTCGATTACCCGGCGCTGAGCCATCTTCAGCGCGCGCGCAGGCTGCGGGCCGAGCTGGATCTGGATTGGCCGGGGATCGCCATGGCGCTGACACTGCTCGATCGAGTTGATGCGCTGCAGCAAGAGAACCGCCAGCTGCGTCGGCAGCTGGCGCGTTTCTTGCAAACTTCCTGACTCGCCATCATAAACGCCACCGTGCGGTTCGGCGGTGGCGAAATTGCGCAAAATTGGGCCGCCGCCCCACATTGCGCCGATAAAGGGCGAAATTTTGACGAACCCCCGTCGACATTCGATGAAAATTGTTGATAAATGGGGAAAAGAATAAGCTTTGTAACAATTTCGTCTAGAATACATACCATTAAACGCTGTCTCAAATGGCAAGGTTTTCTAACAATATTCGAGTCAGGCAATAAAGCCTTTGGGAGTAATACCATGCAAGAGAATCATAAGATCCTGGTTGTCGATGATGACATGCGCCTGCGCGCGCTTTTAGAACGTTATTTAACCGAGCAGGGCTTCCAGGTTCGCAGCGTTGCCAACGCTGAGCAAATGGATCGCTTGCTGACCCGTGAATCCTTCCATCTGATGGTGCTCGATCTGATGTTGCCGGGCGAAGACGGCCTGTCCATTTGCCGCCGCCTGCGCAGCCAGAGCAACCCGATGCCGATCATTATGGTCACCGCCAAAGGCGAAGAGGTCGATCGCATCGTGGGGCTGGAAATCGGTGCCGACGACTACATTCCTAAACCGTTCAACCCGCGTGAGTTGTTGGCTCGCATCCGCGCGGTGCTGCGCCGCCAGGCTAACGAACTGCCGGGCGCGCCTTCGCAGGAAGAAGCGGTGATCGCGTTCGGCAAATTCAAACTGAACCTCGGCACCCGCGAGATGTTCCGCGAAGACGAACCGATGCCGTTGACCAGCGGCGAGTTCGCGGTTCTGAAGGCGCTGGTCAGCCACCCGCGTGAACCGTTGTCGCGCGATAAGCTGATGAACCTGGCGCGTGGCCGCGAATACAGCGCCATGGAGCGCTCGATCGACGTGCAGATCTCTCGCCTGCGCCGCATGGTAGAAGAAGACCCGGCGCACCCGCGTTATATCCAGACCGTTTGGGGTCTCGGCTACGTGTTCGTCCCGGACGGCAGCAAGGCATGAGGCGATTGCGCTTTTCACCGCGTAGCTCGTTTGCCCGAACCCTGTTGTTGATCGTCACCTTGCTGTTCGTCAGCCTGGTGACGACCTATCTGGTGGTGCTGAACTTCGCCATCCTGCCCAGCCTGCAGCAGTTCAACAAGGTATTGGCTTACGAAGTGCGTATGCTGATGACCGATCGGCTGCAGCTGGAGGACGGCACGCTGCTGGAAGTGCCACCGGCGTTCCGCCGTGAGATTTACCGCGAATTGGGCATCTCTCTCTACACCAACTCGGCGGCGGAGGAGAGCGGCCTGCGCTGGGCGCAGCACTACCAGTTCCTCAGCCAGCAGATGGCGCAACAGCTCGGCGGTCCGACCGATGTGCGGGTGGAGGTGAACAAGAACTCCCCGGTGGTGTGGCTGAAAACCTGGCTGCAGCCTGACATCTGGGTGCGCGTGCCGCTGACGGAAATCCACCAGGGTGACTTCTCTCCGCTGTTCCGTTATACGCTGGCGATCATGCTGCTGGCGATCGGTGGCGCCTGGCTGTTTATCCGCATTCAAAACCGCCCGCTGGTGGAGCTGGAACATGCGGCGCTGCAGGTGGGCAAGGGTATCATTCCGCCGCCGCTGCGCGAGTATGGCGCTTCCGAAGTACGGTCGGTGACTCGCGCTTTCAATCAGATGGCGTCGGGCGTCAAGCAGCTTGCGGACGATCGCACCTTGCTGATGGCCGGGGTCAGCCATGACCTGCGCACGCCGTTGACGCGTATCCGGCTGGCGACGGAGATGATGAGCGCCGAAGACGGCTATCTGGCCGAGTCGATCAATAAAGATATCGAAGAGTGCAACGCCATCATCGAACAGTTCATCGACTATCTGCGCACCGGGCAGGAGATGCCGACTGAAAGCAGCGATCTGAACGCCATTTTGGGCGAGGTGGTTGCGGCGGAAAGCGGTTATGAGCGGGTGATTGAAACCGCGCTGTCGCCGGGCGAGCTGATGATGAACGTGCACCCGCTGTCGATTAAGCGGGCGGCGGTGAACATGGTGGTGAACGCGGCGCGTTACGGCAACGGCTGGATCAAAGTCAGCAGCGGCCGCGAGCTGCAGCGCGGCTGGTTCCAGGTGGAGGATGACGGCCCGGGCATCAAGCCGGAAGAGTTGAAGCATCTGTTGCAGCCGTTCGTACGTGGTGACAGCGCGCGCAGCACCAGCGGCACCGGTCTGGGGCTGGCGATCGTGCAGCGTATTATCGACGCGCACGACGGCGAACTGGATATCGGCACCAGCGAACGCGGTGGGCTATTGATCCGCGCGTATATTCCGTTGCCGATGGAGAAAAAAGAGTCGGCCAACGGCCATCAAACCGCCAGGGAAAACGCCTGACGCTCTTGGCGCGGGCCGCGTCGTTGCGGCCCCGTCAGGACTTCCTGCTCATCACGTAGTATTCCGCCGCATCCTCATGCAACCGACGGCCGGTCGGCGCCTGCCACGGATCGATTAACTCGATGCCGCAGTGGAGGAAGTCTTTGGTATTGCGGGTGGCCAGGGCGGCACCGTAATGCAGGCAGGTGGCGGCGATTTGGGCATCCGGCACGCTCATCGCTTTACCCAGAAGCCGATTCCTTGCCGTCAATTCCGCGTATTGCATCGCGCACAGCCCATCAAACGGCAATATCTGCCCCTCGAACTTCAATTCAATCGCGTCCGCCAATTTGAGCTTGAGATCCCGCTGGCGCTTGCCGTCAGGCATGCAGGCGACGCCGCTGAACAGTTCGGCCAGGACAATGGCGCTCAGATAGAGCTCGTCATTGTCCTTTTCATTTAACCAGTTAATGACGTTGTAGTACGGACTGGGGCGCAGCGTTTCTGCAATGACGTTGGTGTCGAGAATAATCATGCGTTGTCATCTTCATCATCAAAGGTGACGATGCGTGGTGGCACGGCGTCACGCGGTGGGATCTCCAGCTCGACGCCGCCGAATTCGGCGAAGTGCTGATGCATCCAGGTACCCAATCCATAGCGCGGCGGCTTTTTCACCAGCGCCTGTTTCAGGATCATGCGCGCTTCCTCTTCCATGGAATGGCCGTTTTTCGCCGCTGAGATACGCAGCAGCTCTTTGATTTCGTCGTCCAGATTTCTGACGGTGATAGTAGCCATTGAAACCTCCTGTGCTATCAATGATTGCATTGACTTATTTTCCCGCCTTGCTGGTTAAAAAGCAATCACAGAAAATAAAAAAAGGCGCGGGATCCGCGCCTTAGCTGAAGAGGTAATGCTACCGAATTACAGCTTAGGGCCGGCGCTGACCAGCGCGGCGCCCGCAGGCGTGTCGGTGTACTTGTCGAAGTTGGTGATGAAGCGCTCGGCCAGATCCTGCGCTTTTTCCTGCCACTGCTCGAGGCTGGCGTAGGTATTGCGCGGATCGAGGATCTCCGGGTTCACGCCCGGCAGCGCGGTCGGCATTGCCAGATCGAAGATTGGCAGAGTAACGGTTTCCGCCTTGTCGATTTCACCGCTCAGGATGGCGTCGATGATGCCGCGCGTATCTTTGATCGAGATGCGTTTGCCGGTGCCGTTCCAGCCGGTGTTGACCAGATAAGCCTGGGCGCCGGCGGCCTGCATGCGTTTCACCAGCACTTCGGCGTATTGCGTCGGGTGCAGCGACAGGAAAGCAGCGCCGAAGCAGGCGGAGAAGGTTGGCGTCGGTTCGGTTACGCCGCGCTCGGTGCCGGCCAGCTTGGCGGTGAAGCCAGACAGGAAGTGGTACTGAGTCTGGTTGGCGGTCAAACGCGATACCGGCGGCAGTACGCCGAAGGCATCGGCGGTCAGGAAGATCACCTTGGTGGCGTGACCCGCCTTGGACACCGGCTTGACGATGTTCTGGATATGATAGATCGGGTAAGAAACGCGGGTGTTCTCGGTTTTCGAACCGTCGTTGAAGTCGATGCTGCCGTCGGCCAGCACGGTGACGTTTTCCAGCAGCGCGTCGCGTTTGATGGCGTGATAGATGTCCGGCTCGGCTTCTTCAGACAGCTTGATGGTCTTGGCGTAGCAGCCGCCTTCGAAGTTGAATACGCCGTCGTCATCCCAGCCGTGCTCGTCATCGCCGATCAGTTGACGTTTCGGGTCGGTGGAGAGAGTGGTCTTGCCGGTACCGGACAGGCCGAAGAATACCGCCACGTCGCCTTTCTCGCCCACGTTGGCCGAGCAGTGCATCGAGGCGATGCCTTTCAGCGGCAGCAGGTAGTTCATCATCGAGAACATGCCTTTCTTCATTTCGCCGCCGTACCAGGTGCCGCCGATCAGCTGCATGCGCTCGGTCAGGTTGAAGGCGACGAAGTTCTCCGAGTTCAGGCCTTGCTGCTGCCAGTTCGGGTTGGTGCATTTGGCGCCGTTCATCACCACGAAGTCCGGCTCGAAGTCGGCCAGCTCTTCGTCGCTCGGGCGGATGAACATGTTTTTCACGAAGTGCGCCTGCCAGGCCACCTCGGTGATGAAGCGCACTTTCAGGCGCGAGTCAGCGTTGGCGCCGCAGAAGGTATCCACCACGAACAGGCGCTTGCCGGACAATTGCTCGGTGACCAGGTGTTTCAGATCGGCCCACACTTCCGGGCTGAGGGGTTTGTTGTCGTTTTTGCCTTTGCCCTGATCGGCCCACCACACGGTATCGCGGGTGATGTCGTCGCGGACGATGTATTTGTCTTTCGGCGAGCGGCCGGTGAAGATGCCGGTATCGACGGCGACGGCACCCAGCTTGGTGACTACCCCACGCTCAAAACCTTCCAGAGATGGGTCTGTTTCTTCCTTAAACAGCAGTTCATAGCTCGGGTTGTGAACGATTTCGCTGACGTCGTGAATGCCGTAAGCGGCCAGATCCTGAGGGGTTATACCTTTAACGCGCATGTTACTACTCCTTGGTCACAGAATTTCTGGCGGCAATTGTAGGGATCTAACGGTGCGTAACCGCGATGGGTATCAAATATTTAACGTTTTAGGCGGTATTTCGTTACGATCTGAGAGATAGCACACGGAAAAAAGCAAACGTGCAAACGGCGGGCGTTGGCGAGCGCCGGGCGCGCCCGCCGAGGGGGTATGACTTAGTGCAACTGGTCGCTTTCGCCGGTGTTACCCGCATACAAAGCGGCAACATCAACCGGGTCAAAGACATAGTGGCTGCCACAGTAGTCGCAGTGCATGTCGATATTGCCGTCCTGCTCCAGCATGTCCGCCACTTCGTCGGTCGGCAGGGTCAGCAGCGCGTCGGCGCAACGCTGGCGCGAACAGGTGCAACGGAACTGCACATCCTGCGGTTCGTACAGGGTGACCTCTTCCTGGTGGTACAGGCGGTACAGCACTTCGTTGGCCGGTAGGCCGAACAGCTCTTCGCTTTTTACCGTGTTGGTCAGTTGCACCAGATGATCGAAATCATCAAGGTTGCCGTCTTGCGCCGGCAGCACCTGCAGCAGCATACCGGCCGCCGCGGACTTGCCTTCCGCTTCGCCGGTACGGATGAACAGGCGGGTTGGCAGCTGCTCAGACTGGCGGAAGTAGGCTTCCAGGCATTCGGCCAAGGTTTCACCTTCCAGGCCGACCACGCCCTGATAGCGCTCGCCTTCCGTCGGCGAAATGGTGATGACCATGACGCCGTTGCCGATCATCTGATGCAAGGTGCTGTCGTCGGCGATAGGCGCCTGGGTGCGCGCAACGCCGCGCATCTCCTGGCGGTTGTTGCCGTTGATCACCGCCAGCTTCAGTGGGCCGTCGCCTTGCAGCTGCACGGTGATGTCGCCGTCGAACTTCAGGGTCGCGGTCAGCAGACTGGTGGCGACCAGCAGCTCGCCCAGCAGCTTTTGCACCGGCGCCGGGTAGTCGTGGTTGTTCAGGATCTGCTGATAGGTTTCGCTGACGGTAACCAGCTCGCCGCGCACCGCGTAGTTTTCAAACAGGTAACGGTGCAATTGGTCATGGTTGGACATAATCTTCTCTCATTGCGGTGAGGGGGTTATTCCGGCTCACCAAATTTAAATTTCATCAGGTCGCGCCGCTCCTTTTTGTCCGGACGACGGTCCGGATGCGGCATGGTCAACGCGTTCATCTTGCGTGCCAGCGCCATTTTTTCGCGGTTGGCGATGCTGGCTTCGGTTTCCTGATACATTTGCTGCGCCTCGCCGGCGCCGCGGCGTTGGCTGGTCAGCGCCAGCACGATCACCGTGCGTTCTTCGTTGCCCTGCCGCAGCTTGAGCTCGGCGTTGAGTTCGACAATCTTGCTCGGCTTGCCGCGCTGGCCGTTGTAATGCACCTTGCCGCCGTCGATCATTTCGCGCGCCAGCGCGCGGGTCTTATAGAAGCGCGCGGCCCACAGCCACTTATCCAATCTGACCGCGTCGTCGCGCGTCGCTTTTTCCTTCATGCTTCCCCCTTGGCCAGCGCCGGTATCAGCAGGCGATAGTCGCGCATCGACGGATGGCGCTGGAAGCTTTTCTCCGCCGTGCTGGAGTCCGGATTTTGCACGCCCAGGCAGTAACGAATGCCGAAAGTGCGCGCCGCGTCGAGGATCGGCTCGCCGTCGTCGACGAACAGCGTGCGCTGCGGATTGAATCCGGTGTGCTGCTGCACCGCTTGCCACAGACGCTGATCTTCTTTCGGATAACCAAATGTGTGGGTAGAAAACAATAAATCAAGGTGCCGATCCAGACCGGTATGCTCGATTTTCACCGCCAGGCTGTGCGGATGGGCGTTGGTCAGCAAAATGGTTTGCAGACCGGCGTCGCGCAGCGCCCGTAAAAACGGCTCGGTGTCTTCGCGCAGCCGGGCGCGGCTGCCCACTTCGCTGGTCATACGGTAGATATCCAGATCCAACCGCTCGCTCCAGTAATCGAAGCAGTACCAGTTCATGGTGTGCTGCACCGCCTGATATTCCCGCTCAATGATATTACGGGCTTCGTCAAACGGAATGGCGCGCCTTTCGCTCAGGGCCTGCGGCACCAGGCTGAGCCAAAAATGGCTGTCGAACTCCAAATCCAGCAAGGTGCCGTCCATATCCAGCAACACGGTATCGATCTGCGGCCAGTCAAACTCGGGAACCATAAAAACTCCACGGGCGGACCGACGGGCGGTCCGCAGATGAGAATAATAGCGTTAGCGTAGCATAAGCAGATGACAGGGCGGAGGCCCTGATGTCAGGTTCAGGCCATCGGCCGCATCGACATCGGATTGAGCTGCGGATTGAAGCAGCTGTCATAGTAACGCTGGATATCGGCGACGCGGTGCTGATTGATGCGCCGACGCTGCACCAGCCGCCAGGCGTTATAGCCCAGGCTGACGACCACCGCCAGCAGCAGCAGGCTGGTGCCGAGGTAGCGCCACAGGGTGATCATATCCGGTTCGCTGTGCAGCGCCACGTGGCGAGTGCCGTTGGCATCGACGCTGAGGCTGGTGATCACGCCCTGCGCCTGGAACGGAGTATGCAGCAGCAGAGTGGAAAGACGTTGCAGCTCATTCCACTGATCGAGGGCATTATATTCGCTCTGCGGCGCCGGCGGTTGCGGGTGGCTGACCAATTGGCGGCCTTCGTCGCTGCGGATCAGGAACCCTCCCGGCGGCGGACTATTGAGCGCGGCGGCGGCCAGTCGCGTCTCATTGAAGATGAACGACGACGTGGCGACTTGGGTCAGGCTTTCCAGCGACTCGGCGCTCACCGGGCGCAGCAGGACGTTGACGCCTTGCAGCGCGCCGGACCTGGCGCGTTTCACCAGGCTGCTCCAGTTTTTGGCGTTACCCAGGTTGACCAAGGCGTTTTTCAACCGCACGCAGTCGTTTTCTGCCTGGCACAAATCCTGCGTTTTCAACACGATATCAGAGAAGTCGTCCAGCAGGATCATGCCGGATTTCTCGATGGCGCTGGCCAGCTGCGGGTTGACCTTCTGATCGGTGCCGCTCGGATGCAGCTGGCTGTTGACCGTGGTCAACAGGGCCGTCGCTTTGTCTATGACTTCAGATTCCGGCTGTGGCAGCGGGGCGGCGTTGTTCCAGTAAATGCCGGAGCAGTCGAACGGCGCGAAATTGGCGGCGCCGCCACCGTTAGCCGGCGGCGGGACATAGCACATGCCGCTGCCGCGCACTTTCAGCGTGTCGCCGATGCGTAGCGGCGTGGCTTCCAGCGCCTGCACGCTGGTCACTTCCACTTTTTGTGCACCCTGCAGCCAGGCCATGCTGAGAGTCAGCGGCAGGTTGAGCGGGATATAGATCAGCAGTAACAGCAGCACCAGCGCCGAGCTGGCGACCAGCACCGCGTTGCGGCCCCACTGCTGCAGCGGGAAGTTTTTCACTTCGTCATGCAGCGAGAGGAAGCGCCCCTGGCGCACCACCTGCCGATTGAGGTAGACGTCCACATCGGTGGTTTTGCCCAGGTCCTGCGTCAGGTACGGCTGCCAATGCGGCGGGTAGATAAGATCGATGATGCCGAGTGAAATGTTGCTGATCTGCCCCTGGCCGGATTCGCCGAACAGGCCCCAGCGCTTCGGCGTGCCGCGTAGGCAATGGATCTCTTTCAGCTCGCGTGACGCCGGACGGCGGAACAGGTTCCAGCATCCCCAGGCGATCATCAGTACCGCCACGAAAATCATCCACGGGATCACCAGCACCGGGCTTATCAGGCTGAAGAACAGCAGCAGCAACGCGGCGGAGATGATGACGGCTTCACGAATGCCGTTCGGCCGGTTCAGCGCATGCTCTTCCGGCGTTTCTTTACGAATATTGACCAGCTCGACATGCTCGCTCTCTTCCTTGCGGATAGAGGCGTTTTTAGTTGGCGCGGCGGTCACCACCGGCGCTTGCGGCCGATCGTGAATATGATCTTTCAGCGAGTGCCCGTTAAGCGAAATCACCAGTGGCAGTGTCTGAGTGCGGATCACTTCCACATGGTTGTCGGCGGTGATATAGGGTTCCCAAAACGGCGGCAGGTGAACCTCTTCGGCATCGAGGTAATAGCGCCATTTATTGGGATCGTCGCTGGCCAGCCCGTAGCGAGTGATGGCGTGCGTGACGGGATAAACGTTATCGCTTTGCGGGGTGAGCGCCAGTTTGGCTGGGGGCAGCGTAGCACCGCCGCCGGGCAACAGTTTGTTGCTTAGCTTGTTTTGTTGATTGAGATAGAACTCGACCGCGGCACGCTCTTCGTCGGTCAGCTTGCGGTGGGCAGGCTTGATAAACGGCAGTGCGTGCGCCAGCGCCGACGGGTTGCGGGCCTTGAACCACAGGTATAGACCGGCCGCAATCAGGCAGACAAGCACTAAGGCCAATATCAACACTATTGTGCTCATGCAATCCCCATCTCACACCCGTGAATTTCGCCAACCTGATGAAAAGCTGAATATTATACGGAGTAAACCGCCAGGAGGCACCCAGAACTAATGAGGGAACAAACAGATTCTCGCTCTGGATCTCATTCCTTCATGACGCAAGGCCATTTTATCACTGATTCTTGCCTGCGTGATACTAGCAACCGGCCTCTGCCGTCGATATCGGCATTATCCTATTTTCATGCACGCCGTTTGCTGAATCAGTACGGAAAATCGCCCGCCGCTGGCTACGCTTGTTAAAAGAAAGTAAATTACTGTTCATGCTCGTTGCGGCGGAGCTTGCCCTTAACGCACAATGTGATCAAGATCGAATTTGGTCAGCGTTTGAGCGCCAACGAGCCGTGCGTTACGCCAATCATTATTTCGGTTGCCCCGTCCGCGCCTGGGTAACCTCTTTGAGGCAATCATGGATAAACACCTGCAAAAACCTAAAATTCTGAAAGTGGAAACCGTCGCGCGTTCGCGTTTGTTCAACGTCGAGTCGGTCGATTTGGAATTCAGCAACGGTGTTCGGCGGGTATATGAGCGCATGAGGCCTTCGGATCGCGAGGCGGTGATGATCGTGCCGGTGATTGGCGATGACCTGCTGCTGATCCGCGAATATGCGGTGGGCACCGAATCCTATGAGTTGGGGTTCCCGAAAGGGCTGATCGATCCCGGTGAGGGGGTGCTGGAGGCAGCCAACCGCGAGCTGATGGAAGAGGTGGGTTACGGCGCGAAGCGCTTTGATTTTCTCAGCAAGCTGACGATGGCGCCTTCTTACTTTTCCAGCAAAATGAATATCGTGCTGGCGCACGATCTCTATCCGCAGAGCCTGGAAGGGGACGAGCCGGAGCCCCTGCCGCAGGTGCGTTGGCCGATCGCCGACATGATGGCGCTGCTGGCGGAACCGGATTTTCGTGAGGCGCGCAACGTCAGCGCGCTGTTCCTCTCCGAAGCGTTTTTGCGCGCTTCGCGCTGATAACGCTTCGCGCCGAACAAAAAAAGGGCCAGATTTCTCTGGCCCTTTTCGATCAGAACAGCTCGTGGCTTTCACCGCCCGGATCGGTCAACGTGGTACCGGTATCGCGCGATGGGTAGTCCGTCGGCTGCGTCCCTTCGATAAAGTACTCGGAACGACTGCCGCCGCCACCGCCAGAGAGCTTGCCGCTGCTCTTGTCGATGGTGACGCTGATGATGCCCGGCGGCGGCGTGACTTTCTGCTCCGGGATGCCTTCCAGCGCAATCTTCATGAAGTCGTCCCATGCCGGTTGGGCGCTCTTGGCACCGCCTTCACCGCCGGAAATCTGATCCGGGATGGCGCCGGATACCGTCGAACGGCCCAGGTCACGACGATGATCGTCGAAACCGATCCACACCGACGTCACGGTATCCGGGCCATAGCCGGAGAACCAGGCGTCTTTTGAACTGTTGGTGGTACCGGTTTTGCCGCCGATATCATGGCGTTTCAGATCGCGCCCGGCGCGCCAGGCTGTGCCCATCCAACCCGGTTCGCCGAAGATGTTGCTGTTCAGCGCGTCGTGGATCAGGAAGGCCAGCGGCGTGCTGATCACGTGCGGCGCATACTGTTGGTCGCCGTCCTGCTGCACCTGAGCCGGGGTAACCTGCTCCAGCTGCGGCATTGGCACCGTGCTGTTGCCGCCTTCCTGCGAGGTGGCGACGTTTTCGATGTTGTCGTCGGACAGCACCGCCGAACGGTGGGTATCGCCGTAGATCACCGGCAGGTTGCAGCTGCTGCACACCACTTTCGGCTTGGCTTCGAACACCGTATTGCCGTTGTCGTCTTCAATCTTGGTGATGAAGTACGGGTCAACCAGGTAACCGCCGTTCGCCAGCACCGCGTAGCCGCGCACCAGCTGCATCGGGGTGAAGGAGGCGGAACCCAGCGCCAGCGATTCGGTATGCACGATGTTTTGCGCCGGGAAGCCGAAGCGCTGCAGATATTCCGCCGCGTAGTCGACGCCCATCGCACGCATTGCGCGCACCATCACCACGTTCTTCGATTGCCCCAGCCCCTGCCGCAGGCGAATCGGGCCGTCGTAGGTCGGCGGCGAGTTCTTCGGCCGCCAGTCGGTGCCGGCGCCGGCATCCCAACGGGTAATCGGCAAGTCATTCAGAATAGTGGCCAGCGTCAGGCCTTTATCCATCGCGGCGGTGTACAAGAATGGTTTGATGTTCGACCCCACCTGACGAAGAGCCTGCGTGACGCGGTTGAACTTGCTCTGGTTGAAATCGAAGCCGCCGACCAGCGCCTTTACCGCACCGTCGTTCGGGTTGATCGAGACCAGCGCCGAGTTGACGTCCGGCACCTGCGACAGCCACCAGGCCTCGTTCACTTTGCGCACCCACACCTGCTGGCCGGCCTGCACCACGTCGGTGACGCGTTTCGGCGTTGGGCCTTGCTGAGTGTCCGAACGGTATGGGCGCGCCCAGCGCATGGTCGCCATCGGCAGAGCAATGTTGCTGCCGTCGGCCAGCATCGCCGTCGCTTCCTGCGGGTTGGCGGCGGTGATCACCGCCGGCGCCAGCGGGCCGTAGTTCGGCAGGTTTTTCAGCGAATCGACGATCTGTTTGCGATCCCAGGCCGCTTCGCCAACTTTCCACAACACGTTGGACGGGCCACGGTAGCCGTGGCGCATGTCATAGGCCAGCACGTTGTTGCGTACCGACTCCTGCGCCGCCAGCTGCAGCCGTTTGGTGACGGTGGTGTAAACCTTATAGCCGTCGGTATAGGCATTCTCACCGTAGCGCTTGATCATCTCCTGACGCACCATCTCGGAGAGATACGGCGCGGAGAAGCTGATTTCCGGCGCATGGTAGTTGGCGACCAGATCTTCAGAGCGCGCCTGATCGTACTGCGCCTGCGTGATGTAGTGTTCGTCCAGCATGCGCGACAGCACCACGTTGCGGCGGGCAACGGCGCGATCGTGCGAATAGAGCGGGTTGAAGGTGGACGGCGCTTTCGGCAGGCCGGCGATGGTCGCCATTTCGCTCAGAGTCAGCTGGCTGACGTCTTTACCGAAATAGACCTGCGCGGCGGCGCCCACGCCGTAGGCGCGGTAACCCAGATAGATCTTGTTCAGATACAGCTCAAGGATTTCATCCTTGGTGAGCATCTGCTCGATGCGCACCGCCAGGAAGGCTTCCTTGATTTTACGCATCAAGGTGCGTTCCGGGCTTAAGAAGAAGTTACGCGCCAGCTGTTGGGTAATGGTACTGGCCCCCTGCGAAGCGTGGCCGGAGACCAACGCGATGGAGGCGGCGCGGAAGATACCGACCGGATCGACGCCGTGGTGATCATAGAAGCGGCTGTCTTCGGTGGCGATGAATGCGTGCACCATCACCGGCGGAATTTGATCCAGTTTCAGCGGAATGCGGCGCTTCTCGCCGTACTGGGCGATCAGTTCGCCATCGGCGCTGTAAACCTGCATCGGTATTTGCAGCCGCACGTCTTTCAGCGTTGCGACGTCGGGCAGCTGCGGCTCGACATATTTGTACAAGCCGAAAATCGAGGCTGCTCCCAGCACGATGCAACATACTGCAAGGATTAGTAAATACTTTACGAACTTCACCTGAGATTTCCCATTTCTAAGTCATTTGGGCAGTTTATAAACAACCGCGCGGTAGTATAAAGGCAAGCCTGCGACATGGATATGTTCTTTTATCATCGGATGTTATGGAGGCTTGCGAAACATGTTCCCTCAAGCATGGCAGGTGGGGCTGGATATACAAATCGACTGCGTGCGGGCGGTGGCGGCCCAACGTCGCCGCAACGGCTGGCAGCTGCGGCACTGGTGGCAGCAGGCGCTGCCGCAGGCCGTTTTACGCGACGGCTGTTTGGAACCTTCCGAATTCTTGATCCGGGCGCTGCGGCAATGGCGCGTCCAATTGCCGCGACATATTTCCTTACGCATTGCGCTGCCGGCGCAGCGCGTGTTGCAGCAGCGCATTGCGCAGCCGGATGCGCGGCTGCGCGAGCCGGAACGCAGCGACTATATCAGTGGCCATGGCTTGAAACAGTTTCCGCTCGACGGCCAGACGCTGGCGCTTGACTATCGCGCCGCACCGGCGGATGAGGCGGCGCTGCTGTTGACCGCCGCGCGGCGGCAGGAGCTGCAGCAGTGGCTGCATTGTTTACGTCAGGCAGGCCTGTACCCACAAGCGGTCGATATCACCCCTTGCGCGCTGCGGGTGATGGCGACGGCGGCGGGCGTGCCGCTCGCCGCGGGGCTGATACATCGTCTCGACCGGGAATGGCTTTGGGTGGCGCCGGCCGACGGCGCGTTCGCCTTTGGTCTGGTTCCTGGCGATGATGGTGCGCAGGCGCGGCTGGCGCTGCAAGCCCTGACGCCAGCGGGTGACGATCGGCCGGTCTATGCCGGCAGCGTGCTGGCGGGAGACTTGCCCGCCGGTTGCCTTGCCTGGTCGCCGCTCAGCGCCTTCACGCAGTTGCGTCCGCCGTTGCCTGTGCATCCCTCGGCGTTCGCGTTGGCCGGAGGTCTGGCGCTGCGCGAGGAGGATCGCTGATGTATCAGGTCAACTTTCTGCCTTGGCGCCAGCGCCGCGATCGGCGGCGCGGCTATTTTTGGTTGGGCGTGCTGCTGTTGCAGGTAACGGTACTGTTGCTGGCGCTGTTACTGGTTGCCGGCCAGTTGCGTCATCAACAGACGCAGCGGCAGGCGCGGCTGGCGATGCTGGGTGAAGAGCTGACGGCATTGACGTCGCTCGCCCGCCGGCAGCAGCAAGAGCGGGCGCAGCAAGCGATGCACAGTGCCCGCGCCGAACGGCAGGCGCGCAATGTCCAACATAACCGGCGTTACTTACAGCTGCTGCAGCGATTGTCCAGCACTGTTCCGCCTCCGCTGTGGCTCACGGCGTTGGAAAGCGATATGGCGAACGGCCTGCGGCTGCGTGGGTTGAGCCGTACTCCTGCGGCCATCACGCAGTTCGAACGGAGGCTGGCGGAGATGTCTACATTGCCACGGCTGCGTTTGGCGGAGGTGGTGCAACGCGACGATGGCCTGTACACCTTTCATCTGGTGGCGCAACTGCAATGGGGGCGCGATGGATAGCCGTTTGTCATCCGGGCTGCGCTTCTGGCTGGACTTGCCGGGTTGGCGATTACTGGCGGCGCAATGGTTGGGCATCGGTATGTTGGCACTGTTGGGCGGCGGCTGGCTGCTGCAAGACGAATGGCGGCAGCGGGAAAGCGCGACGGAGCGGCAACAGCGCCTGCTGCAACAGATCGCCATGGTGCAGCGCCAACTGGACGAAGTGCCGGAAACCCTTATACCGCCGACGCCGATCGGCACGACCGCCACCGGCGATCTGGCGAGCGTGCTGCAACGTGCGGGAGGCGCCTTGTTACGCTGGCAACGGCAGGAAAAACCGCCGCGACAAACGCTGAGCTTGCGCATTGATTATGCCGGTTTGCTGGCGTTGCTGGGGGCGTTGCCTGCCGATTTACGCCTCGAACAGCTGAGCGTGGAGACGCCGCCGCAGGGCATGGCGGCGCGCTTGGTGTTGCAGGATGCCTCCGAGGAGCAAGCCGATGAGTAAAAGATCCGGCCGCTGGTGGTGGCTGCTATGGCCGTGGGCGTTATACGCGGAACCGCGCGACCCGTTTTCGCCACCTCCGCAGTCTGCTTGTGCCCAGCTGGAGGTATCGCCGTCAGGCTGGCGCCTGAAAGGTGTCATCGGGCAAGCGCCGTTACGTTATGGCTGGGTGATGACGCCAGCGGGGCAATGGCTACGCCTGCGACCTCAGCAGCGGGTGCTGGCCGAGCGCTGGCTGGTGACGCAGGTGCAGGCGCGCAGCCTGACGTTAACGGCGCTGACGACCGAGCCAGATTGCCCGGCGAGCCAGGGCGACGTATTGCTGATGATGGACGATAAGGATGGCAAACCATGAAAGGACGCACCGGACTGGGCGTGGCGCTGTGGTGTCTGGCGCTCGGCGCCGCGCTGGCGCAGGATAAACAGGTTATTTCGCTGGAGTTTCAAGATGCGCCGGTCACGGTCATCCTGCAGGCGCTGGCGGATTATCGGCAGATGAACCTGATCGCCGCGCCCGGCGTGAGCGGAAACCTGACGCTGCGGCTGGAGAATGTGCCCTGGCCTCAGGCGCTGGCGCTGACCCTGCGCATGGGTAACCTGGCGATGACACGGGAGGGTAACGTGATGCTGATCTCGCCGGAGCCGAACGCGCAGGAAAAAAGGCAGCAGCGGGAGGCGCTGGCGCAGCGGCAACCGCTGCACAGCCTGACCCTGACGTTACAGAACGGCGATGCGGCGGAGATTGCCGAAAGCCTCAATGCCCAACGCGGTGCTTTGCTCAGCGAGCGGGGCAGCGTGCTGGCGGATAAGCGCACCAATGCGCTGCTGCTGCGTGATACCGCGCCGATCCTGGCGCAGTTGAAAAAGCGGGTAACGGAAATGGACGCGCCGCTGGCGCAGGTGCAGCTGGCGGCGCATATCGTGACCATCAACAGCGAAAGCCTGCGCGAACTTGGCGTGCGTTGGGGATTGGCGCCCGACGACAGGCCGGCACAGCCGCTGCGGCCAGGCAATCTCGGCGTTAACCTGCCGCTGGAGCGCAGCGCGGTGAATGCCGGTTTCCACCTGGCGCGCATCAGCGGGCGCTTGCTGAGCCTCGAGCTGACGGCGCTGGAGCAGGAGAATCAGGTGGAGATCATCGCCAGCCCGCGCCTGCTGACGGCGCACCTGCAAACCGCCAGCATCAAGCAAGGAACGGAGATCCCCTACGAAGTGTCAAGCGGCGCCAGCGGTGCGACCGCCATCGAGTTTAAAGAGGCGGTGCTTGGCATGGAGGTGACGCCGAAGGTGCTGCCGGATGGGCGCATCACGCTGACGCTGCACATCAGCCAAAATATGCCGGGACGCGCCATCAGCCGGGGCGCGGGAGAAGCCCTGACCATCGATAAACAGGAAATTAAAACGCAGATCACGGTGAAAAACGGCGAAACCCTGGTGCTCGGCGGTATTTTTCAACGGCACAGCGGCAAGACGGCGGACAAGGTGCCGGGATTGGGAGATGCGCCGTTATTGGGGGGCTTGTTCCGACAAAGCGGCACACAACAAAAAAAACGCGAGCTGGTGATCTTCATTACGCCGACCCTGATTAAGGGTTAAGCGGCTGCCTGTCAGCCAGGCGGCAAATCTCCTAAAGTTGATGAGCAGATACACTTTTTTATCTCCTTGGGGGGATCTGCGTTTGACGCTGCGGCCGATTTAGCTTACAAGGGTTACCGAATTGAGCACCGAGGTTTTTTGTTAGCGCCAAGACGCCGTTAAAAACATATGGTTTCCCTCCCGCGGCGTGGATTGCGATTTATTCGGTTGCCAAACTACCAAGAGTGTTGAGATAATTTTTCGTCTGATCTCGCACTATCGCTCATGAGGTTTCAGTTTAGGTCCCGCCGCTGATTTGATTGGCGGGGCGGGTTAACATTAACGAATTGTCTTAGTAATACCGAAAAACATGGCAGAGAAACGCAATATCTTTCTGGTTGGGCCTATGGGTGCCGGCAAAAGCACTATTGGCCGTCAGTTAGCTCAGCAACTCAATATGGAGTTCTTCGACTCCGATCAAGAAATTGAGCGACGTACCGGAGCTGACGTGGGCTGGGTATTCGACGTGGAAGGGGAAGAAGGTTTCCGCGATCGTGAAGAAAAAGTCATTAATGAACTGACGGAAAAACAAGGGATTGTGTTGGCGACCGGCGGTGGTTCGGTGAAGTCGCGCGAAACGCGCAACCGTCTGTCCGCACGCGGCGTGGTGGTCTATCTGGAAACCACGATCGAGAAGCAGCTGGCTCGCACCCAGCGTGATAAAAAACGCCCGCTGCTGCAGGTCGACTCTCCGCCGCGTGAAGTGCTGGAAGCCTTGGCGAAAGAGCGCAATCCGTTGTATGAAGAGATTGCCGATGTCACCATCCGCACCGACGATCAGAGCGCTAAAGTGGTTGCCAACCAGATCATCAACATGCTGGAAAGCAACTGATTGCCGCTTTTCGCGTTTGCCGTCGGCTAATGCGAAAAACTGATTTGTGTTCCCCGCCGCTGCGGGGATCAACCACCGCCGCACCATACAGAGAACTGAGCGCGACATGGAGAGAATTACTGTAACGCTTGGGGAGCGCAGCTACCCGATTACCATCGCCGCCGGATTGTTTAACGATCCGGCTTCTTTTATGCCGTTGAAGGCAGGTGAGCAAGCGATGTTGGTCACCAACCAGACTCTGGCGCCGCTCTATCTGGAGCGTGTCCGACAGGTGTTGGAGCAGGGCGGCGTTGTGGTGGATCAGGTGATCCTTCCCGATGGGGAACAGTACAAATCTCTGGCGGTGTTGGAGCAGGTGTTTTCGGCGCTGCTCGAAAAACCGCACGGGCGCGACACGACGCTGATCGCGCTCGGTGGCGGCGTTGTCGGCGATCTGACCGGCTTCGCCGCCGCATGCTATCAACGCGGCGTGCGCTTCATTCAAGTTCCCACCACGCTGTTGTCGCAGGTGGATTCTTCCGTGGGCGGCAAGACTGCCGTCAACCACCCGCTCGGCAAAAACATGATCGGCGCTTTCTATCAACCCGCTTCGGTGGTGGTTGATCTGGATTGCCTGAAAACGTTGCCGACGCGTGAACTCTCTTCCGGCCTGGCTGAAGTCATCAAATACGGGATCATTCTCGATCGCGAGTTCTTCGTCTGGTTGGAAAACAACATCGATGCGCTGATGGCGCTGGATATGCAGGCGTTGGCCTACTGCATCCGCCGCTGCTGTGAGCTGAAGGCCGAGGTTGTGGCCGCCGACGAACGCGAAAGCGGTCTGCGCGCCTTGCTGAATCTGGGCCATACTTACGGCCATGCCATCGAAGCCGAAATGGGCTATGGCGTATGGTTGCACGGCGAAGCGGTGGCTGCGGGCATGGTGATGGCGGCGGAAACCGCACACTGTCTTGGCCAGTTCTCCGTTGAAGATATCGAACGCATCAAAACGCTGCTGCTGCGCGCCGGGTTGCCGGTTTGCGGGCCGCAGGAAATGGCGCCGGAGTCCTATCTGCCGCACATGCTGCGCGACAAGAAAGTGCTGGCGGGTGAACTGCGTCTGGTGCTGCCGACCGCGATCGGTGCGGCGGAAGTGCGCGGCGGCGTAGGGCATGAGCTGGTGTTGGCGTCGATCGCCGCCTGCCTGCCTGAGCAGAAGCGTAATTAAATCGGACTAAGTAACAGTGGCTTAGCCGCCATTTGCATCTATATTAATACAGTGAGCAGAGCACGACGGGTGTCGCTTTGCCATCATCGGGTTAATCTGCCCGTGCCACGGTAGGTCTACGGTGGTGGGCTTTTGCCTCTAGTTGGAGGGTTTCAGATGGACGAGTTTAAACCGGAAGACGATCTCAGACCTGATAGCAGCGATCGTCGTCCTACGCGTTCGCGCAAGCCGGCCGCCGCGCCGCGCTTCGCCGTTTCGCGCCAGCATTTGATGATTGGCATCGGCATTTTGGTGCTGTTGCTGCTGATTATCGGTATCGGTTCCGCCTTGAAGGCGCCGACCAAGCATGAGGCGGCTCAGGATAGCGGCGCGCAAAACGGCGCGGCTCGCGACATCAACCTGTCCGGCTCTTCGTCGCTGACCACCGCCAACAACGGCGTGCCGGGCGGCACGACGGATACCCACGATAACAACGGCGTGAGCGCGACTCAGCCGCAGCAACCGCAGAACGTCAGCGTTCCGCCGATCTCCGGCACGCCGACCGAAGCGCAAACTCAGCCCCAGCAGGGCGGTGCGCAGCAGCGCGTCGATCTGCCTGGCAACATGGCGGATGCGCTGTCGCAGCAGCAGGGGCAAGTGGATGCCGCGACCCAGGGCATGACCGGCGCAGCCTCGACGCTGCCGACCGCACCGGCGACGGTGATGAGTGGCGCAGCGGCGCGTGAGGCGACGCGCCCTGTGCAAGGCACTGCGCAGCAACAGCATAAAACGCCGGCGAAAACTGCCGCCACCAAACCGACCGCAACGCAGCATAAATCACCGACCACGGTGTATACGCCGCCGGCCAAGTCGTCCTCCACCGCGAAAGCGGGGGCGGTCAGCAGCAGCGGCAGTTCGCTGCAGTCTGCGCCGGGCAGCCATTACACGCTGCAACTGAGCAGCGCTTCGCGTTCCGATACGCTGAACGCCTACGCCAAACAGCAGAAGCTGCAGAACTACCTGGTGTACGCCACCAAGCGTGACGGCAAGCCGTGGTATGTGCTGGTAAGCGGCAACTACGCATCTTCTGCTGAAGCGAAGCGTGCCATCGCTACGTTGCCGGCGGATGTGCAGGCGAAAAAACCATGGGTCCGACCTGTACATCAGGTACAGCAAGATCTTAAAAAATAAATCATTTAAATTTGTGCGCTGATGTGCTGTCTGAAACAGAGTACAATCCGCCGCTCTGAATTGTATAAGTAGCTAATTGACGGCATGAAGAAAAACCGCGCTTTTTTAAAATGGGCTGGTGGAAAATACCCGCTGGTAGACGAGATTCGTCGCCATCTGCCGGCGGGAGACTGCTTAATCGAGCCCTTCGTGGGTGCGGGATCCGTCTTCCTGAATACGGATTACGACGCCTACATTCTCGCCGACATCAATAGCGATCTTATCAACCTGTATAACATCGTTAAGCTGCGCACGGATGACTTCGTGCGTGATGCCCGCACGCTTTTCGCCGATGAATTCAATAACTCGGATCAGTTTTACCTGCTGCGTGAAGAGTTCAATACTAGCACCGAGCCTTATCGTCGGGCGCTGCTGTTCCTGTACCTGAACCGCCACTGCTATAACGGCCTGTGCCGCTATAACCTGCGCGGCGAGTTCAACGTGCCGTTTGGCCGGTACAAGAAACCGTACTTCCCGGAAGAAGAGCTCTACTGGTTTGCCGAAAAATCGCGCAATGCCACTTTTGTCTGCGAGCATTACCGCGATACCATGGCGAAGGCCGTGGCCGGTGCCGTGGTGTATTGCGATCCGCCTTACGCGCCGCTGTCGGCGACGGCGAATTTCACGGCTTATCACACCAACAGCTTCAGCATCGCCGATCAGCAGAGCCTGGCGCATCTGGCGCACCAGCTCTCGGTAGAGAGCCAGGTACCGGTATTGATCTCCAATCACGATACTGAGCTGACGCGCGACTGGTACCAACATGCTGCGCTGTATGTGGTGAAAGCACGTCGCACGATCAGCCGCAATATTCTCGGCCGCAGCAAAGTGAACGAGCTTTTGGCGCTGTATCGCTAAGCCGGGGGACCCCGGCGCATAACAACTCGACCCTACGTTTGGAGAAGCGGATGAAAAAGTTTTTGATTGCCCCGTCCATTCTGTCGGCAGATTTTGCCCGGTTAGGTGAAGATACCGCCAACGTGCTGGCCGCAGGCGGCGACGTGGTGCACTTCGACGTGATGGACAACCACTATGTACCCAATCTGACCATCGGTCCGATGGTGTGCGAAGCGCTGCGCAACTACGGCATTACCGCGCCGATTGACGTGCATCTGATGGTCAAGCCGGTGGATCGCATCGTGCCTGATTTCGCCAAGGCCGGCGCGTCTTATATCTCTTTCCACCCCGAAGCTTCCGAACATGTCGATCGCACCATTCAGCTGATCAAAGAGCACGGCTGCAAAGCCGGTCTGGTGTTCAACCCGGCCACGCCGCTGAGCTACCTCGATTACGTGATGGATAAAATCGACGTGATCCTGCTGATGTCGGTTAACCCGGGCTTCGGCGGCCAGTCGTTCATCCACGGCACCCTGGACAAGCTGCGCCAGGTGCGCAGGCTGATCGACGACAGCGGTCGTGATATCCGGCTGGAAGTCGACGGCGGGGTGAAAGTGGACAACATTGCCGAAATCGCCGCCGCGGGCGCCGATATGTTCGTCGCCGGTTCCGCCATCTTTGGCCAGCCGGACTACCGCAAGGTTATCGACGAGATGCGCAGCGAGTTGGCGAAGGTTTCCCATGGCTGATTTCGGCGCTATCCGCGCACTGGCCTTCGATCTGGACGGCACGCTGGTCGACAGCGCGCCGGGCCTGGCGGCCGCCATCGATATGGCGCTGGAAGAGAGGGGCCTGCCGCAAGCGGGTGAGAAGCGAGTCGGCACCTGGATCGGCAACGGTGCCGACGTGCTGGTGCAACGCGCGCTGCGCTGGGCGGAAGCGGAAGGCACGCCGGAGCAGTGCGGCCGGCTGCGTGAACGCTTCGACCATTTTTATGCTCAGACTGTCGACAGCGGCAGCCGCCTGTTCCCGCAGGTGCAAGAGACGTTGGCCCGACTGGCTGCGCACGGTTACCCGATGGCGCTGGTGACCAACAAGCCGACGCCGTTCGTGGCCCCGCTGCTGGCGGCGCTGGGCATTGGCGACTATTTCTCGCTGGTGATCGGCGGCGACGATGTGACGGAAAAGAAACCGCATCCGGCGCCGTTGTACCTGGTGCTCGGCAAGCTTGGGCTGCGCGCGCATGAACTGCTGTTCGTCGGCGATTCGCGCAACGATATTCAAGCCGCGCAGGGCGCCGGTTGTCCGAGCGTCGGCTTTACCTACGGTTATAACTACGGTGAATCGATCGCCCTGAGCCACCCCGATCGGGTGTTGGAGCGCTTCGCCGATTTGTTGCCCGCTCTTGGGCTGTCATCTTTAGAGAATCAGGAAATTTAAACATGAGTAAGCCCATCGTATTTAGCGGCGCGCAGCCGTCCGGCGAACTGACCATCGGCAACTACATGGGTGCGCTGCGTCAGTGGGTGCAGATGCAGGACGACTACGACTGCATCTACTGCATCGTCGATCTGCATGCCATCACCGTGCGCCAGGACGCCGAGAAACTGCGCAAGGCCACGCTGGATACGCTGGCGCTGTACCTGGCCTGCGGCATCGATCCGGAAAAAAGCACCATCTTCGTGCAGTCGCACGTGCCTGAGCACACGCAGCTGAGCTGGGTGCTGAACTGCTACACCTATTTCGGCGAGCTGAGCCGCATGACGCAGTTCAAAGACAAATCTGCGCGCTACGCGGAGAACATCAACGCCGGGCTGTTCAGCTATCCGGTGCTGATGGCGGCAGATATCCTGCTGTATCAAACCAACCAGGTGCCGGTAGGCGAAGACCAGAAGCAGCACCTGGAACTGAGCCGCGACGTGGGCCAGCGTTTCAACGCGCTGTACGGCGACGTGTTCAAAGTGCCGGAACCGTTTATTCCTAAATCCGGCGCACGCGTGATGTCGCTGCAGGAACCGACCAAGAAGATGTCCAAGTCGGACGATAACCGTAACAACGTGATCGGCCTGCTGGAAGATCCGAAAGCGGTGACCAAAAAGATCAAACGCGCCATGACCGACTCGGAAGAGCCGCCTGTCGTGCGTTACGACGTGGTCAACAAGGCGGGCGTCTCCAACCTGCTGGATATTCTCGCCGGCGTGACCGGCAAGAGCATCGCGCAGCTGGAAGCCGAGTTCGAAGGCCAAATGTACGGCCACCTGAAAGGCGCGGTGGCGGAAGCCGTCTCCGGCATGCTGGGTGAGCTGCAGGAGCGCTACCACCGCTTCCGCAACGACGAAGCCTATTTGCAGCAGGTGATGCGTGATGGCGCCGCCAAGGCGCGCGCGCGCGCGCAGGAAACCCTGGCGAAGGTCTATCAGGCCGTCGGTTTCGTACCGCCGCAGGCGTAACGCTGGCGCAAATAAAAAAGCGGCCCAGGGCCGCTTTTTTTACGTCGGTATCACGCCATTTGCGCCAGGCCGGCGGGCGGCGCCTCGCTGGCGAACCAGTTGAGCTTGCGGCGCAGGTTGACCACGCTGCCGACGATGATCAGGCTGGGGCTGGCGGCCTGCAGTGACAAGGCGCCCAGTTGGCCGAGCTCGCCTTCAATCACCCGCTGGCGGCGGGAGGTGCCGTTTTCTACCAGCGCCACCGGCGTGGTGGCCGCCAATCCATGCGCGATCAGCTGGCGCTGGATCTCCGCCGCCTGCGACAGCCCCATATAGAACACCAGCGTCTGTTGCCCGGCGGCCAGCGTCGCCCAGTCCAATCCGCCGTCGGCCTTGGCGTGGCCGGTCACCAGGCGCACGCTCTGCGCATGGTCACGGTGGGTGAGCGGGATGCCGCTGTAGGCGGAACACCCCGAGGCGGCGGTAATGCCCGGTACCACCGAGAATGGCACGTTGGCGTCTGCCAGCGTCTCCAGCTCTTCGCCGCCGCGGCCGAAGATAAAGGGATCGCCGCCTTTCAGGCGCACCACGCGTTTGCCTTGCTGCGCCTGCTGCTGCAGGATTTGGTTGATTCGTTCCTGCGGCACGCAGTGGTGGCCGGCGCGTTTGCCGACGAAGATGCGTTCGGCGTCGCGGCGCACCAGCGTCATGATCTCTTCGGAGACCAGCCGGTCGTAAACCACTACGTCGGCCTGCTGGATCTGCTGCAGCCCTTTCAGCGTCAGCAAGCCGGCATCGCCCGGCCCGGCCCCCACCAGCACCACTTCACCGCGATCTTCTGGCTGTTCGCTGAACAGCTGCTCGAGCTGGCGTTCGGCCAGCGCGGCATCGTCATTGGCCAGCGACTGCGCCAGCCGATCGTGGGCGAATAACCGTTCCCAGAAGCGACGGCGCGCGCCGAGGCTGCTGAAGCGTTGTTTTACCCGCTGCCGCAGCGAGCCGCCCAGCTGCGCCAGCTTGCCGAGGTGCTGCGGCAGCATCGCCTCCAGCTTCTCGCGCAGCAGCCGCGCCAGCACCGGCGCTTTGCCGCCGGAGGACACCGCGACCATGATCGGCGAACGATCGATGATAGACGGCATGATAAAGCTGGCGCGTTTCGGATCGTCCACCACGTTGCAGAATACCCGTTGCTGGTTGGCGCACTGATACACCAGCGCGTTGACCTCCAGCCGGTCGGTGGCGGCGATCACCAGCCATTTTTCCGCCAGTAGGGCCGGGCTGAATTCGCCTTCGGCCAGCGTCAACCGGCCTTCTTCCGCCCACAGGCGGAACTGCGGGGTGAAGTCCAGGGCGTTGACGGTCAGCGCCGCGCCGGCGTCAAGCAGCAGGCGCGCCTTGCGTTCGGCTATCTCGCCGCCGCCGACCAGCAGGCAGGCTTTGTGTTGCAGTTGGCAGAAAATAGGCAGGTAATCCATCGGCACTCCTCGGGATAATCAGTGTGGGGGCGAAATGCGCCCCCGAAAACTCAGGCGGTCTGACGTGGGGCGGCTTTAGCCGCCTGCGGGCGTTCGGCGCGCGGCGTAGCGTACCAATAACCCAGCCCCATCAGCACCGAGCCGGACAGGATATTGCCCAACGTTACCCACAGCAGGTTGTGGCCGATGCCGGTGAGGGTGTAGGCCTCGCTGTGGTTGCCGAACCAGGAAAGGGCGAACAGCGTCATGTTAGCGACGGAGTGTTCGTAACCCGATGCGATGAAGGCCAACAGGCACCACCAGATGGCGATGAACTTGGCGGCGCCTTCAACGCGGATCGCCATCCAAATCGCCAGGCAAACCAGCCAGTTGCACAGCACTCCCTTGAAGAACAGCACTTCGGCCGGCGCGGTGGTTTTCGCCAGCGCGGCGCTGTGCACCAGGCTGGTATCCACCGGCAGCAGGCTGCCGCCGCCGTAGTAATACATCAGCGCCACCAGCACCGAGCCGAGCAGGTTGCCGAGCCAGGTTTGCGGCAGCACCGCCCACATCTGGCCCTGGCGGATGGTGCCGGCCTTGACGCCAAGCGTCAGGAACATCGTATGGCCGGTGAACAGCTCGGAACCGGCGATGATCACCAGCGTCAGCGCGATGCCGAAGGTGGCGCCCATCACCAGCGGCCGCACGCTTGGGTCGACCAGGTTGCCGAGGGTGAAGATCAGGATGATGCCGAGGCCGACGTAGGCGCCGGCCATCGCCGAGCTGATCCAGAAGCCGAGCGGGGTCTCCTTCGCCAGGCGGACGATGCGCGCCGCGTTGGCGGCGCATTTATTGATCGTGTCGGTAAACATGTTACCTCCTGAAAGGTTATGCCGCGACTTGCACGATACCGTCGACCACCCGGCTGGCGAAGCGGGCGACGGAACGGCTGTCGTCTTCCAGACAGTGGCCGTCGTACAGGCGGAAATGCTGTTTCTTCAGCGGGCTGGCGACCCACAGCTCGCCCTGATGTTCGGCGATGAGGCCGCGCGACAGCACGCTGGCCTGAGCGAACGGGTCGATATTGCTGATGGCGAACACCTGCTCGTCGGCATAGGGACGGAACACCGCCACCTGCCGATCGCCGATCAGGGCGCACACGCCGGTGCCGGGCAGGATGTCGGCGACGGGACAAACGGTAATCCACTGGCTCATGCGTGGCTCTCCTCGGTATCGATCAGGGTGACGGGAATGCGTTCGTCAGGGCGCGCCGGGCGGTGCTGGTCGCGTTCGGCCACCACCTGCACATTCGGATCGCGCAGCGGGCTGTTGATGAAGTGGGCGAAGCGCAGCTGCGTTTCCGGGTGTTCGACGGTTTCTTTCCATTCACAGATCACCGCATCGCGCAGGCGGGCGATTTCCGCTTCCAACTGGTCGTTGATACCGAGCTTGTCGTCGATGATCACTTTGCGCAGATAATCAATGCCGCCTTCCAGGCTCTCCAGCCACACCGAAGTGCGCTGCAGCTTATCGGCGGTGCGGATATAGAACATCATGAAACGGTCGAGGTAGCGCACCAGCGTCTCGCGATCGAGGTCGGCGGCCAGCAGGTCGGCGTGGCGCGGTTTCATGCCGCCGTTGCCGCAGACATACAGGTTCCAGCCGTTCTCTGTGGCGATGATGCCGACGTCCTTGCCCTGCGCCTCGGCGCATTCACGGGTACAGCCCGAGACGCCGAACTTCATTTTGTGCGGGGTGCGAATGCCTTTGTAGCGATGTTCCAGCGTGACGCCGAAGCCGACGCTGTCGCCGACGCCATAGCGGCACCAGGTGCTGCCGACGCAGGTTTTCGCCATGCGCAGCGCCTTGGCGTAAGCGTGGCCGGTTTCAAAACCGGCGGCGAGCAGTTTGCGCCAGATGGCCGGCAGATCGTCTTTTTGCGCGCCGAACATGCCGATACGCTGCGAGCCGGTCATTTTGGTGTAGAGGTTGTACTCCTTGGCGATCTGGCCGATGGCCAGCAGGCCGTCCGGGGTAATTTCACCGCCGGCGGAGCGCGGTATCACCGAGTAGGTGCCGTCTTTCTGGATATTGCCGAGGAAGTTGTCGTTGGTATCCTGCAGCGGCGTATGCTGCGGCTTGAGGATGTATTCGTTCCAGCACGAGGCCAGCAACGAACCGACGGTGGGTTTACACACTTCGCAGCCGTAACCTTTGCCGTATTTGGCCAACAGCGCCTCGAACGACTTGATGCCTTCGACGCGGATCAGGTGGAACAGCTCCTGGCGCGAATAGGCGAAGTGTTCACACAGGTGATGGTTGACCTCGATGCCTTGCTTGCTCAGCTCGGCATTCAACACCTGGGTGAGCAGCGGGATGCAGCCGCCGCAGCCGGTGCCGGCCTTGGTTTCGGCCTTCAGCGCCGCCACGGTGTGGCAGCCTTTGTTGACCGCCTGAATGATGTCGCCTTTGCTGACGTCGAAACAGGAGCAGATCTGCGCGCTTTCCGGCAGCGAATCCACGCCGATGGCCGGTTTGCTGCCCGCATGGGCCGGCAGGATCAGGCCGTCCGGGTTTTCCGGCAGTTCGATGCCGTTCAACGCCAGCTGCAGCAGGTTGCCATAATCGCTGGTGTCGCCCACCAACACCGCGCCGAGCAAAGTTTTATTGTCGGCGCTGACCACAATGCGTTTGTAGACTTCTTTGCTTTCATCCAGATAGACGTAACTGCGGGCGCCCTCGGTGCGGCCGTGGGCATCGCCGATGCCGCCGACGTCTACACCCAACAGCTTCAGCTTGGCGCTCATGTCGGCACCCTGGAAGCCGTTCTCGCGGCCCAGCAGGTGATCCGCGGCCACCTGCGCCATTTTGTAACCCGGTGCCACCAGGCCGAAGGTGCGATCGCGCCAGGCGGCGCACTCACCGATGGCGTACACGTCCGGATCCGACGTCTGGCAGCTGTCGTTGATGGCGATGCCGCCGCGACGGCCAATCTCCAGCCCGCACTGACGCGCCAGCTTGTCCTGGGCGCGGATGCCGGTGGAGAACACGATGAAATCCACTTCCAGCAGGCTACCGTCGGCGAAATGCATGGTTTTGCGCGCCGTGCCGCCGCCGTTGACGATCTCCTGGGTATTTTTGCCGGTGTGTACCTTGACGCCCATGCGTTCGATCTTGCGGCGCAGCTGGTCACCGCCCATCGGGTCGAGCTGTTCGGCCATCAGCACCGGAGCGAACTCGATCACGTGCGTTTCCACCCCCAGGCTTTTCAGGGCGCCGGCGGCTTCCAGCCCCAACAGCCCGCCGCCGACTACCGCACCGCGTTTGCTGCGGCGCGCGCAGGCTTCGATGGCGTTCAGGTCTTCGATGGTGCGGTAAACGAAGCAGTCCTGGCTATCCGAGCCTTTAATCGGCGGGATCCACGGATAGGAGCCGGTGGCCATGATCAGCTTGTCGTAATAGACGGTGCGGCCGGTGTTGGAGTGGATGACCTTCTCATCGCGATTGATGGTGATAGCGCGTTCGCCGACCAGCACCTTCACGCCGTGTTTTTCGTAAAAGCCTTCGCGCACCAGCGACAGCTCTTCGGCGGTGTGGTGCGAGAAATAAGAGGAAAGGTGCACGCGATCGTAAGCGATGCGTGGCTCTTCGCAAAATACGGTGATGTCGAATTGGTCTTTGTCTGCTTTATCCAACAGATCTTCGATGAACCGGTGGCCGACCATGCCATTGCCGACGACGGCAAGTTTGACTCTGCTCATTATTGCCTCAAAATTCTGGTTTCCTAGGCTTACCTTATCTCTCCCGGTGGGCAATTTATTGATGCAAATCAATCACACCCTTATATACCTCTAACGTGGTATATAGATGATTTTTCACGTTTTTTGATAAGTTGCGGATTTTATTCACCTTTAGCTGAAGCGAGTCAGTTTGCATGGAAATTACCCCGCAGGGAGTAAATGCAGGGGGTAGGTACGAAACGGTGACTTTGTCAGCGCGATCCGCTGCCAGTATGATGAAGAAAACCAGCGCAACGGCAGAGGTGAAGGGTGGCGAAACGTCCATTGAAGTTTATCGACAACCTGCGTTTAAGCGGGCATGAAGGATTGTGGCAACTGGCGATCGAACAGGGGCGCATCGCGCATCTGGTGCCGCAGCCGGAAGGGCAGGAGTGGCGCAGCGACGTGTTGGATGCGCAGGGTGGGCTGGCGTTGCCGGCGTTCGTCGAACCGCATATCCACCTGGATACCACGCAAACCGCCGGCCAGCCGGCCTGGAACCAGTCCGGCACGCTGTTCGAGGGCATTGAGCGCTGGGCCGAACGCAAAGCGTTGCTGACTCATGAAGATGTCAAACAGCGTGCCTGGCAAACGCTCAAGTGGCAGATAGCCAACGGCGTGCAGTATGTGCGCACCCACGTCGACGTTTCCGATCCTACACTGACCGCGCTGCGTGCCATGCTGGAGGTGAAGCAGGAGGTGGCGCCTTGGGTGACGTTGCAGATCGTCGCCTTCCCGCAGGAGGGGATCCTTTCCTATCCTAACGGTGAAGCGCTGCTTGAAGAGGCGCTGCGGCTGGGGGCCGACGTGGTGGGCGCCATTCCGCACTTCGAATTCACCCGCGAATACGGCGTGGAGTCGCTGCATAAGGCGTTCGCGCTGGCGCAAAAATACGATCGGCTGGTGGACGTACACTGCGATGAAATCGACGACGAGCAATCGCGCTTCGTCGAAACCGTGGCGGCGCTGGCGCTGAAGCTGGAGATGGGGGCGAAAGTCACCGCCAGCCACACCACGGCGATGCACTCTTACAACGGCGCTTACGCCTCGCGGCTGTTCCGCCTGCTGAAAATGTCCGGCATCAACTTCGTCGCCAATCCGCTGGTAAACATTCACCTGCAAGGGCGTTTCGACAGCTACCCGAAACGGCGTGGTGTCACGCGGGTGAAGGAGATGTTGGAGGCAGAGATCAACGTCTGCTTCGGCCATGACGACGTGTTCGATCCCTGGTACCCGCTCGGCACCGCCAATATGCTGCAGGTGCTGCACATGGGATTGCACGTGTGCCAGCTGATGGGCTACGGCCAGATCGATAATGGGCTGAAGCTGATCACCAGCCACAGCGCGCGCACCCTTAACCTGAGCGACTACGGCCTGGTGGCCGGCAACAGCGCCAACCTGGTGATCCTGCCGGCGGAAAGCGGCTTCGACGCGGTGCGCCGCCAGACGCCGGTGCGCTATTCGATTCGCCAGGGGGCAGTGATCGCCGAAACGCGGCCGGCGGAAACCACGCTGTATCTGCAGCAGGATGAGAAGGTGGATTTTCGGCGCTAAGGCGCAAAAAAAGGGCGCCTTGCGGGCGCCCTTGGTGCATTTAATAAAAAGAAATCAGTGCGTCACGTGACCGTGGCTGCGGTGCTTGGTCACGAAGCCTAGCAGCAGACACATCACGAACACCGCCAGGTACAGGCCGTTGGCGGTGGTCAGCGCCGCGTGCGCGCCGCCTTTTGCTACGATAGGGCCGGTGACCACGAAGGTCAGCATGGTGCCGATGGTGCCGCAGGTCAGGATAAAGTTGACCAGCTTCGGCGAGGAGACCTTGGTCTGCAGCGAGCCGAGGGTGATCAGCGTGGTGTAGATGGCGCTGGAAACGAAGCCCAGGGCCATGATGTAGTAGCCCAGGTGCTCCGGGTTGTCGGTGCTGACGAACAGGTACATCGCACCGGTAGCCAGTGCGGCCAGCACGGTAACGATGCGCTGCAGATCGAAGAAGCGCAGGATGAAGCTGAACACCCACATGCCGACCATGTAAGAGGTCCAGAAGTCACTCACCAGCTTACCGGCTTGGCCGATGTCCATGTTGAACGACTTGGTGGCGTACTCAGGCACCCACTGAATGAAGCCCAGCTGACCGAGGATGTAGCACAACGCGGCGATCGACAGGAACAGCACGCCGATGCCCCACTTTTCTTTCTCGACCGGCTGACCGGCGTCGGCGCCTTTCTTGCCCAGCACCGGGAATTCGGAGCACAGGGTCAGCACGAAGATCCCCACGTACAGCAGGCCGATGCAGGCATAAACCCAGTACCAGCCGATATGGCGGGCCAGCAGCATTGCAGCGACGATCGGGAAGATCATCCCGGCCATGCTGAAGAAGGAGTCGGTGAACAACAGGCGCGAACCGCGCTGGCGGCCGGCATACATGTGTGTGATCAGGAAGGTGCCTATCGACATGGTGATACCGCTAACCACGCCGAGAATGAACATGCACAGCGAGAACATGGTCAGGCTCTTGCCGAGCATCAGCCCTGCGACCGCCAGCACCATCAGGACAAAGCCGAAGATCAGCTGACGCTTCAGCGGGATGATTTCCATCAGCCAGGCATTGAGGAAGATCGAAATCAAAATACCGGCGTTGAGGAAAGTAAAGGTGTTACTCATGCTGGAAACCGGCAGATTAAAGTACTCTGCAATGTTTCCCATCACCATCCCTGTGACGATCACTAAAGCACCGGTCAGCGCGTACGAAAAGAAGCTGATCCAGGTAAGCCGTATGCGGTTACTGTCATTCATTGTATAGGCCTGAATATGTCTGTTAGAGGTTTTAAAGCTGGCATAAGGCCGCTGGCTTTTCCTGGCAAACGCAGAAAAAAGTCCCGATCAGGCCACCAGGGGGCGGATCCTAGCACAGACAACGGGATTTTTTGTGATGGCTGTCGATTTTTTGATGCAACCCATGAAGGGATGATACGCATTATTGTGATCTATTTGCGTACCGTCACAATAGAATCGCGGTTGACGATCGTCGGCTCAAACCGGTGCTCCGGGGTGGCGGGGTCGATCAGCCTGCGCGCCGCGTATTGGGCCATCTCGCTGATGGGAAAATGCACGCTGCTCAACGCCGGGCGCACGAAAGGCGCGCGTTCGCCGCTGTCGTAGCAGATCAAGGAGATATCCTGCGGCACCCGCAGGCGGTGCTCGTTGATCGCCAGCAGGGCGCCGATCGCCATTTCTTCGTTGCAGCAGTAGATGGCGCTGGGCCGCGCGGCTTGCTGCATCAGTTGATCGGCGCAGCGGTAACCGCTTTCCAGATCGTAGACGCCCTCCAGACAGGCTACCGGTGCGATATTCGCCGCCTGCATCGCCTCTTCAAACCCCTGCAGCCGCAGGCGGCTCGATGGGCGTTCACGCGGGCCGCTGATGCAGGCGATGCGCCGGTGCCCGGCATCGAGCAGCTGCTGCGTCGCCATGCGGCTGGCGAGCGGGTGATCGAAGGTGACGCAGCGGGCTTCCAGCCCCGGAACCAGACGATCGAGCAACACGAAATCACGTTGTTCCGCCGCCAGCTGGCGCAGTCGATCGTCGCTGAGAAAACGCACGTGCAGGATCACGCCGTCGCATCGCAGGCTAAATAGCCGCTGCACCGCCTGCCATTCGTTTTCGGCGCTGTTGCGGCCCTGGGTCACCAGCAGCTGTTTGCCGTGGGATTCGGCCTCGGTCTGCACGAAATCCATCAGCGCGCCGAAGAAGCCGCCGCGGTACGACGTGGTGACCAGCCCGAGGGTATTGCTGTGGCTGGAGGCGAGGGCGCGGGCCGCCGGGTTGGGGGTATAACCGAGCTGAGCGACGGCGCGTTCAACCTTCTCGCGGGTCGGTGCCTTGACGTTGCTGTCGCCGTTCACCACCCGCGATACGGTGGCGCGCGAAACGCCCGCCAGCGCTGCGACATCTTCCAGTGTCACCATCGTCCCACTCCTGAATTACGGCTAAAAAAATGGGTTCGGCGCGCCGAACCCCTGTCTGGCTGCGTTGGCCGCTTACCTGAACTGCGGCAAATACGGCGCGTTTATCGTCAACACCTCTTCCAGCAGCGGCTGCGCCAGATTGGCGTTGCCCACTAACGGGTTGGCGATCAATGCCAGCAACCCGCTGCGGCGATCGCCGTGCACTGCGGCTTCGATGGTCAGACGTTCGTAGGCTTTCACCTGTTGCGTCAGGGCCTGCATCGGCTCGGGCAGCGGGCCGAAGGTCAGCGGGTGCGCGCCCTGGGCATCGACGATACAGTTGATTTCTATCACAGCATCGTCCGGCAGGCCATGGATTGCGCCGCGGTTTGCGGTGTTGACCACTAATTGCGTACCGAGATTATTATGGATAGCACGAATCAGCTCCAGCGCAACTTCGGAATAGAAAGAACCGCCGCGGAAGCTGAGCTGTTCCGGTTTCGTGTCCAGCTGCGGATCGGCATACAGCTCGAACAGCTCTTTTTCTACCTGCATCACCTGCTCGGCGCGGGTGCCGCGCTCGCCGGCGGCGGCCATCTCTTCCGCCAGCATCTCACGGGTCTGGTAAAAATAGCGGTGGTACGGGCAGGGGATCGCGCCGAGTGCGCGCAGGAAGTCCGGCTGCCAGGGCTCTTCCTTGATGTTGTTCATGGTCAGCGCCGCGCCGTCGCACAGCATGTCGATCACCTTGGCGGTGACATCGCGCCCCAGGTGTGTGACCTGATGCACCCAGACCATGTGGTTCAGGCCGGCGAACTGCAGCTGCGCCTCGGCGTAAGGCGCCTGCAGCATGTTGGCGATCATGTGATGCATGCTGATCGGCACGTTGCACAGGCCGATAATCTTCGCTTTGGTAAAGCGAGACACCGCCTCGGTGACGATACCGGCCGGGTTGGTGAAGTTGATGATCCAGGCGTCCGGCGCCAGCTTTTCTACCCGGCGGGCGATATCCAGCATCACCGGGATGGTGCGCAGCGCCTTGGCGAAGCCGCCGACGCCGGTGGTTTCCTGGCCGAGCAGCTGGTATTTCAGGCCCAGCCGTTCATCGGCGGCGCGCGCCGGCAGTTGCCCGACGCGGAATTGGGTCAGCACGAAAGCGGCGCCGCGAATGGCGTCGTCCAGCGCGAAGTGCACGCTGACCTTCACCTGTTCCAGCCCGTGGCGCGCCAGCATGCGGCGGGTCAGGGCGGCGATGGTTTCCACTTTTTGCCGGCCCGGTTCAACGTCCACCAGCGCCAGTTCGGTGACCGGCAGCTCCTCGATGCGTTGGATCAGCCCATCGACCAACTCGGGGGTATAGCTGCTGCCGCCGCCGATCACGGCGATTTTGAGCGTGCTCATGGGCGGCCCTCCGTCTGCGACTGACGGCGGTAGAGCTCGATCATGTCGTCGGCCAGATCCTGGATCACCATGGCGTTCATCAGATGATCTTGCGCATGCACGGTGATCAGGTTGATCGCCAGCTTGCCGCAACCTTCGTCCAGGCCGATCAGCTCGGTCTGGATCAGGTGCGCTTTCTTCACCCACTCTTTGGACTCGGCCATGTGTTTGGCCGCGGCGGCGAAGTCGCCGGCGCGCGCTTGCCGCAACGCCATCAACGCACTGCTGCGCGCGCTGCCGGAGAACACCAGCAGTTCCATGATGGTGCTTTCAAACTCGGGGCTGACTTCAGTCATCAATTCACTCACGTCATTTCTCCAGGGGTTGCGCGGCGACGCCGCCGTGGGATGCTTCAGTATCCGCTCTTTTTAAAATGAGAGCGCTCTCATTCGTATAGAGTAACGACAATGCGTGTGCAAACTGGGAGGTAGATCGCAAAAACCGACCCAGGGCGGCATGGGGCAAAAAATGCGTGATGCGGTTGGCAAAAAAGCCTTCTGCGCCCATACTTTCCGCAGCAAAATTCAGGGCCGCCTAGGATATGTCCCGTAATTGGGTAAATATAGGTAAATGGCTGGCACTTGCCGATACAGCTCTTTAGAATCAAAGCGCTTTTCCGTTGTTTGTCTCTCAGAGAAAGGACCCGTTAATGTTCAAACGTACTTTAGTGACCTTCGTCGCGCTGTGTTCCCTGACCGCAGTAGCGCCAGCCGCGCTCGCCGCCGGTGAGACCCACGTCATGCTGACGACCTCGGCGGGGAATATCGAGTTGGCGCTCGACAGCCAGAAGGCACCGGTTTCCACCCAGAACTTCGTCGATTACGTGAACAGCGGGTACTACAACAACACCATCTTCCACCGCGTGATCCCGGGTTTTATGATCCAGGGCGGCGGTTTCACCGCTGATATGCAGCAAAAATCCACCAAGGCGCCGATCAAGAACGAAGCCGACAACGGCTTGCGCAATCTGCGCGGCACCATCTCAATGGCGCGCACCGCCGATAAAGACAGCGCCACCAGCCAGTTCTTCCTGAACGTGGCGGATAACGCCTTCCTGGATCACGGACAGCGCGACTTCGGCTACGCGGTGTTCGGCAAAGTGGTGAAAGGCATGGACGTGGTGGACAAGATTGCCCAGGTACCAACCGGCAACGTCGGCCCTTACCAGAATGTGCCGACCAAACCGGTGGTGATTCTGTCGGCCAAGGTGCTGCCGTAAGTTTTTTGGCCGATCCCGCCGGGGTCGGCCGCTCCTTCCTTCCGAAGCCTTGCCTTCATCACTGTTTTCTCCCGCGCCCCATGCTCTAATCGGCAGACAATAATCAGACCGGAAATCCGGCGTTCGCCCTTTGTTGTCTCTGGATGAGTTGCTGCCATGTATGAATTTAACCAGGTGCTGTTGCTGTTGCAGCAGATGTGCGTCTATCTCGTTATCGCCTATCTGCTGAGCAAAACCCCGCTGTTCATCCCGCTGATGCAGGTGACCATCCGCCTGCCGCACAAGCTGCTGTGCTATGTGATCTTCTCGGTGTTCTGCATCATGGGCACCTATTTCGGGCTGCACATTCAGGATTCGATCGCCAATACCCGCGCGATAGGCGCGGTTCTGGGCGGGTTGCTGGGCGGGCCATCGGTAGGCTTTCTGGTCGGGCTGACCGGCGGCCTGCACCGGTATACGCTCGGCGGCATGACCGACGTGGCCTGCGCGATCTCCACGGTGTCGGAAGGCCTGGTCGGCGGCATCGTACACAGCATCGCCATGCGCCGGGGGCGCATCGAGCTGCTGTTCAATCCGCTGTTCGTCGGCGGTGTGGCGCTGGTGGCGGAAGTGCTGCAGATGGCGATCATCCTGGCGGTGGCGCGCCCCTACGACGAAGCGTTGCAGCTGGTGGAGCACATCGCGCTGCCGATGATGATCGCCAATACCGTCGGCGCGGCGATGTTCATGCAGATCTTGCTGGATCGGCGCGCGATGTTCGAAAAATACACCAGCGCCTTCTCTTCCAAGGCGCTGAAGATTGCCGAGCGCACCGAGGGCATCCTGCGGCAGGGGTTCGATCAGGAAAACAGCATGAAAGTCGCCCGGGTGATCTATCAGGAGCTGGGCATCGGCGCGGTGGCGATCACCGATCGCGACAAGCTGCTGGCCTTTATCGGCATCGGCGACGATCACCACCTGCCCGGCACGCCGATCGCCTCGGTGCATTCGCATCGCGCCATCGACAACAACGAGGTGGTGTACGCCGACGGCAATCAGCTTTCTTACTGCTGCTCGATCAATCCGGCCTGCAAGCTGGGATCGACGCTGGTGATCCCGCTGCGCGGCGAAAACCAGCGAGTGATCGGCACCATCAAGCTGTATGAACCGAAAAGCCAGCTGTTCAGCACCATCAACCGTACGCTGGGTGAAGGCATCGCCAGCCTGCTGTCGGCGCAGATCATGGCCGGACAATACGAGCGCCACAAGCAGCTGCTGGCGCAGTCGGAGATCAAGCTGCTGCATGCGCAGGTCAATCCGCATTTCCTGTTCAATGCCCTGAATACCTTGGTGGCGGTGATCCGCCGCGATGGCGAGCGTGCCTGCGAACTGGTGCAGTCCCTCTCGACCTTCTTTCGTAAAAACCTCAAACGCTCGGATGACGAAGTCAGCCTGGCGGACGAGATTGAACATGTGAACGCCTACCTGCAGATCGAGAAAGCGCGCTTTGCCGATCGGCTTGAGATCGCGGTATCGCTGCCCGAGGCGCTGTTGGCGGTGCGGCTGCCGGCGTTCTCGCTGCAGCCGATCGTCGAAAACGCCATCAAGCATGGCACCTCGCATCTGTTGGGCGTGGGCCGCATCGAAATCGGCGCCTGCTGCGAAGGCGAGCATCTGCTGTTGCAGGTGACGGACAACGCCGGGCTGTTCCAGCAGAAACCGAACTGCAGCGGGTTGGGTATGAATCTGGTGGATAAACGCATTCGCGTGCGCTACGGCGAAGGCTATGGCGTGCAGGTGGATTGTCGGCCAGACGCCTATACCCGCATTACGCTCAATGTTCCCATGGAGAGGGCCGCCTGATGTTAAACGCACTGATTGTTGACGATGAACCTTCCGCGCGCGACAACCTGCGCCATCTGCTGGAGGCCGAGGCGGAGATCACCATCATCGGCGAATGCGCCAACGCCATCGAAGCCATCAGCCAGATCCACCGGCTGCAACCGGACGTAGTGTTTCTCGATATCCAGATGCCGCGCATCAGCGGGCTGGAAATGGTTGGCATGCTGGATCCCAACCGCATGCCGCACATCGTGTTTCTGACCGCCTACGACGAATACGCAGTGCAGGCGTTCGAGGAACATGCCTTCGACTATCTGCTGAAGCCGGCGGAGCCGAAGCGGCTGAGCAAGACGCTGCAACGCCTGCGGCAGCGCAGTGCGCCGCAGGACGTAGCGGCGCTGGATGAGAGCGCCGGTTACCTGAAATACATTCCCTGCACCGGCCACAGCCGCATCTATCTGCTGCGGTTCGACGAGGTGTTGGCGATCCGTTCCAAACTGAGCGGGGTCTTCGTGGTGCGCAGCGACGGCATGGAGTGTTTCACCGAGCTGACGCTGCGCACGCTGGAAAGCCGTACGCCGCTGGTGCGCTGCCATCGGCAGTATCTGGTCAACCTGGAGCAGGTACGCGAGATCCGTTTCGAAGAGGGCGGCGCGGCGGAAATGATCATGTCGGCCGGCGATCCGGTTCCGGTCAGCCGGCGCTATTTGAAGGCGCTGAAAGAGCAACTGGGGCTGCGGGGGTGAGGCAGACCTTAGGGGGATTCTGAAAAGACAGGTATCATGGGCGCCCCGACGGCGCCCATTTTGTTTGTCCTTGACGGGGGTACGCGGCGCTTATAGCTTTATTGCATCAACAGGCGCGTTTCGCGCCGCGTCAGCGTCAAAGGAACAGAAAATGAGTGAACCACGGATTATCGCCAAAGCGATGAAAGACGGAAAACCGGAGCAGGACCTGGTGATTTTGCCGGCGTTGGCCAACCGTCACGGGTTGATCACCGGGGCAACCGGCACCGGCAAGACGGTGACGCTGCAGAAAATGGCCGAACAGTTCTCGCGCATCGGCGTGCCGGTGTTTCTGTCGGACGTGAAGGGCGATCTGTCCGGCATTGGCGCTGAGGGCGTGCCTTCCGAGAAACTGCAGGCGCGCCTGGCGGCTATCGGCGTCACCGACTGGCAGCCGCAGGCCTGCACCATTATCCCTTGGGATATTTACGGCGAAAAGGGCCACCCGATCCGCGCCACGATTTCCGATCTCGGGCCGCTGCTGTTGGGGCGCCTGTTGGATCTGAACGAGGTGCAAAGCGGCGTGCTGCAGCTGGTGTTCAAGATCGCCGATGACAACGCGCTGTTGTTGCTGGACATGAAAGATCTGCGCGCTATGGTGCAGTTCGTCGGCGACAACGCCAAACAATTCCAGACCCAGTACGGCAATATCTCTGCCGCCTCTATCGGCGCCATTCAGCGCGGGTTGCTGACGCTGGAAGAGCAGGGCGCCAACCAGTTCTTCGGCGAGCCGATGCTGGACATCAACGATCTGATGAAAACCGACGCCAACGGTCACGGTGTGATCAACCTGCTGGCGGCGGACAAGCTGATCAATCAGCCGAAGCTGTATGCGGTGTTCCTGCTGTGGCTGCTGGCCGAGCTGTTTGAGCACCTGCCGGAAGTGGGCGACCCCGAACAGCCGAAGCTGGTGTTCTTCTTCGATGAGGCCCACCTGCTGTTCAACGATGCGCCGGCGGCGCTGCTGACCAAGATCGAACAGGTGGTGCGTCTGATTCGCTCCAAAGGCGTCGGCATTTACTTCGTCACCCAGAACCCGCTGGATATCCCGGACAGCGTGCTGGGCCAGCTGGGCAACCGCGTACAGCATGCGCTGCGCGCCTTTACTCCGCGCGATCAGAAGGCAGTGAAGACGGCGGCGCAAACCCTGCGCGCCAATCCGGCCTTCGATGCCGAAACGGCGATCACTGAGCTGGGCGTGGGCGAAGCGCTGGTGTCATTCCTCGACGAAAAGGGCCGGCCGAACGTGGTGGAGCGGGCGATGGTGATCGCGCCGGAATCCAAAATGGGCATGCTCGGTGCGGAAGGGCTGAACAGCGCGATCAACAAATCACCGCTGTATGGCCGCTATGAGGATATGATCGACCGCGAATCCGCCTACGAGAAACTGTCGTCGGGTGGCTTTGCCACCGTCGGCAGCCCGCAACAGGGGCAGCAACCACAAGCGCAACAGCAACAGCAGGCGGGCGGTGGCCTGATGGACGGCTTGAACGAGCTGCTGTTCGGCTCCACCGGCCCGCGCGGCGGCAAGCGTGACGGCATCGTCCAGACCGCCGCCAAGAGCATGGCGCGCGATCTCGGCCGCCAGATCCTGCGCGGCGTGCTGGGTTCGATCACCGGCGGCCGTAAAAAGTAAGCGGAAATTATCGTCGGCAGCGGCGGGTTAAATCAGTACACTGTGGCGGCATTTTTCTCTGCCGGACCTAACATGCTGCTGCTGATCGATAACTACGACTCTTTTACTTATAACCTTTACCAGTACTTCTGCGAATTGGGCGCCGAGGTGCTGGTGAAGCGCAACGATGAGCTGCAGCTGGCCGATATCGAGCGGCTGGCGCCGCAGCATCTGGTAATTTCCCCTGGCCCCTGTACCCCGAACGAAGCGGGTATCTCGCTGGCCGCTATTCGTCATTTCGCCGGCAAGCTGCCGATCCTCGGCGTATGTCTCGGGCATCAGGCGCTGGGGCAGGCGTTCGGCGCCGAGGTGGTGCGCGCCCGCGCGGTGATGCATGGCAAAACCTCGGCGATTCGTCACCTGGGCGTCGGCGTGTTTCGCGGCCTGAGCGATCCGCTGACCGTGACCCGCTATCACTCGCTGGTACTGAAAGCCGATACGCTGCCGGACTGTTTTGAAGTGACTGCCTGGAGCGAACGCGACGGCGTGCGCGACGAGATCATGGGCATCCGCCACCGCACTTTGGCGTTGGAAGGCGTGCAGTTCCATCCGGAAAGCGTGCTCAGCGAACAGGGCCATCAGCTGCTGGATAATTTCCTCAAGCGTTAATCCCGGTGCGTTTTTTTCACCCGTCAGGCGTTTTGCGTTTGCGCTTGATTGGTTTTTTATGCATATTTCGTGATTATGTTTTCAATATGACATTACGATAGCGCTGAAAAACCTTCAGGGTGGAGCCGAAAATGACTGAAAAATCCGCAGTGAACCGCAGCACCTTTGACCAGGTGATCCTGCCTGTTTATGCACCTGCCCAGTTTGTGCCGGTGCGTGGCCAAGGCAGCCGGGTCTGGGATCAGCAGGGAAAAGAGTACATCGATTTTTCCGGCGGCATCGCGGTGACGGCGCTGGGGCACTGCCATCCGGCGCTGGTTGAGGCGCTCAAACGCCAGGGCGAGACTCTGTGGCATACCAGCAACGTCTTCACCAATGAACCGGCGCTGCGCCTGGCAAGCAAACTGATCGACGCCACCTTCGCCGACCGGGTGTTCTTCGCCAACTCCGGCGCAGAGGCCAACGAGGCGGCGTTCAAACTGGCGCGCCATTACGCCATCACCCGCCACAGCCCGTACAAAACCAAAATCATCGCTTTCTATAACGCGTTTCATGGCCGCACGCTGTTTACCGTGTCGGTGGGCGGGCAGGCCAAATACTCCGACGGGTTCGGGCCGAAGCCGGCTGACATCGTGCATGTGCCGTTCAACGATTTGGCGGCGGTGAAGGCGGTGATGGACGACCACACCTGCGCGGTGGTGATGGAGCCGATTCAGGGCGAGGGCGGCATTACGCCGGTCGACGCCGGTTTCCTCAAAGGCGTGCGCGAGCTGTGCGACCAACATCAGGCGCTGCTGGTGTTCGACGAAGTGCAGAGCGGCATGGGGCGCAGCGGCAAGCTGTTCGCCTATATGCATTATGGCGTGACGCCGGACATCCTCACTACCGCCAAGGCGCTGGGCGGCGGTTTCCCGGTCAGCGCCATGCTGACCACCGAAGAGATTGCGTCGGTGATGCAGGTGGGCACCCACGGCACCACCTACGGCGGCAACCCGCTGGCCTGCGCGGTGGCGGAGGCGGCGCTGGACGTGATCAATACGCCGGAGGTGCTGAGCGGCATCGAGCAGCGTCATGCGCTGTATGTGCAGGCTTTGCAGCATATCGGCGATAAATACGGTATTTTCACTGCGATTCGCGGCATGGGATTACTGATTGGCGCCGAGCTGACGCCGCATTATCACGGCAGAGCGCGCGACTTTCTCACCGCCGCCGCTGCGCGCGGGTTGATGATCCTCAACGCCGGGCCGAACGTGATCCGTTTCGCGCCGTCGCTGGTGGTCGAGCTGCAGGATATCGAGGCCGGCATGGCGCTGTTCGAGCTGGCGGTGCAGGATGTGATCAACGTCTGAAGCCCATGCGGCATCTAACGGGGCACGGCAAGCCGCGCCCTTATTGATCGCGCAGTTTGCGCTTCAGCCAGATGCCGTGGTGCGGGCGCTGGCGCCAGGCCAGCGAGGAAATGGTGTGCATCACGCTTAGGTGCGACAAAATGCGCCGCAGATGGCGCTCCATCTCGGTGACGGGCATTTCCGGATGCAGATCCGGCGGCTGCATGATGCCGCTGTTGCCGCTGCTCGGGCCGTCGTATTCCAGCCGCTGTTGGCAGCTTTGCAGCGCGATTTCACAGGTTTGCAGATACTCTTCCGCCAGCTTCGGCGTCAGCATGTAGTGCTCGCGCGCCAGAATGGTCATGGCGTTCAGGTGTTCGACGATGAACTGGCTATGCGTGACCCACAGCCGCATGTCCGCCAGATAGTTTGAGGCGAACCCCGGTTCCTGCATCGCCTGATTGAGCGAGGTGAACAGTGCGTTGTGCGCCTGGTTGACCTGCATGCGGGTATAGGCCAACGCGGTCGCGTCCGGTTCCGGTTGCTTCAGCATCAGCCGCAGCGCGGCTTGATCGTTCTCCAGCGCCTGATGGGCATTCTTGCGCAGCAGCCCGCTTTGCCACTGCGGCCACAGCCAAATGGTGCCGCCGAACGCCAGCACGCAGCCGATCAGCGTATCGATCAGGCGCGGTACCAGAAAATGCGAGCCGTTCAGCGCCAGCAGCTGCAGGGTGTAAACCGCCGTGACCGTAAAGCCAATCACCGACAGCCCGTAGTTCTTGCGCGAAACCAGGTAGGCCAACAGCGTGATCACCAGCATGATGCTCAACGTTTCTCCTTCCGGCAACTGCAGCTGCAGCAGCCCGGCCGCCAGCAATAGCCCGGCAATCGTGCCCAGCGCACGGTGCTGAATACGCACCCGGGTGGCGTTATACCCGTTTTGGCTCACCAGCATGATGGTGAGCAGGATCCAGTAAGGTTTCGGCAGGTTGAATACCGCCCCCAGGCTGCTGCCGACCGCCAGCGTGACGCCCAGCCGCGCGGCGTTGCGCAGGGCGGTGGATTTGAACGACAGGTAGCTGACCAGCGCCGGCCAAAACGGCAGGCGGTGCTGGCCGGGCATCAGGTCGCGGCGGTACAGCGGATGCTGGGTGCGCAGCAGGCGGGCGATGCGGCTGAAGTGGTAATAACAAAACTGGCCGACCGGGTTATCGGGATGCTGCGCCGCCATTTTTTCCAGCGCCGCCAGCTCGTGGGCCATGGAGAAGCGCTTCGAATGTTGATGATAGAGAATATCGTGCGCCACCACGCGCAGCCGGCCGGCGATCACCTGAGCATTGCGGCGAATGATCGCTTCGGCCTGGCTCTGTTCCACCAGTTTTTGTACCTCTTCCGGCAGATGGAGGCTGACGGTGATGTGCTCCTGCAGGTCCATCGCCACCTGAAAGGCGCGCTGCAGGCGCTTTTGCTCGAGGTTGTTGGCGTGCGGCAGGAAATTAAGCTGTTGGTACAACAGGCTGATCAGATCCATCACCTTTTGCTGGCGCACCAGCAGCGGCGGCAGCGCGGTTTGCGGATCGGTGTGCTGGGTCAGCAGTGAGTATTTGGCTTCGAAGTAGTCCGCCAATTCCAGATAGAGCTGGCTTAGCGTCTCGCGCATCGGTTGCTCTTTCCACAGCTTGAACCAGAACCAGGTGAATAAGCCGTACCAGGCGGTGCCGATCGCGTACAGCAGCGGCGCCTGCCAGATAGGCACCGTGCCGGCCGTGCTGAGGGCGAATATGGCGGCTACCAGCGCCGCCGGCAACAGCCGGGCGTGCAGCGGGCTGATTTCGCCGGTGACGCCGAGCAGCAGCGCCAGGCCCAGCATCAGCGCCGGCAGCGGCACGTGCCACAGCAGAGCCTGTTGCAGCAGAACGCTGCTGAAGGCGAACAGCGAACCGCCGACGATCAGCCGTTTAAAGAAGCGTTTATGCGGCGTGTCCAGACCGGCGATATTGCAGCAGGCGGGCACGAGGGAGAACATCAGGCCGAGCTGCAGCTGGCCTATCAGCAGGCCGAACAGCACCGGCAGGCACAACACCAGCGTTTGTCGCAGTGCGTAGTTGATTTCCGGGTGGTAGATCAGGCGGCGCCACATGGCAGAGAGCAGGCAAAAAAACGGCGCAGATTGCGCCGTTTCTTCAGGGATTAACGGGTGCCGTAGACGACAATGGTTTTGCCGTGGGCGGAAATCAGGTTTTGATCTTCCAGCATTTTCAGAATACGGCCAACGGTTTCACGCGAGCAGCCGACGATCTGGCCGATCTCCTGACGGGTGATCTTGATCTGCATGCCGTCCGGGTGAGTCATGGCGTCGGGTTGCTTCGCCAGATTCAGCAGGGTTTGCGCGATGCGGCCGGTAACGTCCAGGAAGGCGAGGTTGCCCACTTTTTCGGATGTGACCTGCAGGCGGCTTGCCATCTGTGCGGACAGACGCATCAGGATGTCCGGGTTCACCTGGATAAGCTGGCGGAATTTCTTGTAGGAAATTTCGGCCACTTCACAGGCGGTTTTCGCGCGAACCCAGGCGCTGCGCTCCTGGCCTTCTTCGAACAATCCGAGCTCGCCGATGAAATCCCCCTGGTTAAGGTAGGACAGGATCATCTCTTTACCTTCTTCATCCTTGATCAGCACCGCAACGGAGCCTTTCACGATGTAGTAAAGCGTTTCGGCCTTTTCACCTTGGTGAATCAGCGTACTCTTCGATGGATATTTGTGGATATGGCAATGAGACAGGAACCATTCGAGAGTAGGGTCTGTTTGCGGTTTGCCGAGAACCATTCGCTGTTATCCTCTGTTGTTATCGCTGCCTTGTGTCACAGGGGTCAGAGTTCCCTGTAAAACCCGCCTGTAGCCGCAGTCATGAGCGAGGGCTACCGGCAAGTTTTGAGGCGTGTCATAAAAATACGCTGTCGCTCTAGCATATTAACTTGCCGTAAGCGCTGCAAGCTACATTCTGTTAACATACCGGTAAAGGAGCCTTTCTCTGGGCGTTTCCCTGAAATTCAGTGTCCCGGAAAGATTTATTGCGGCTCTGTTTGTAGCACAGAGTAAGGCGGGTGTCTCGTGTTGTCTCGCTTCAGCATGATTAGCATCAGGTTACGTTGCCTGTTTCTATGCGAAAGCGTACTCTGATTTTAAGAAATCAACCGGAGTGACCAGAATGCAGGCAAGAGTTAAATGGGTGGAAGGGTTAACGTTTTTGGGTGAATCGGCCTCCGGCCATCAGGTGTTGATGGACGGCAACGCCGGCGATAAAGCGCCCAGCCCGATGGAGATGGTGCTGATGTCGGTGGGCGGCTGCAGCGCGATCGACGTGGTGTCCATCCTGCAAAAAGGGCGCAACGACGTGCGCGACTGCGAGGTGAAGCTGACCTCCGAGCGCCGTGAAGAAGCTCCACGGTTGTTCACCCATATCAACCTGCACTTCATCGTTACCGGCCAGGATCTGACCGACAAGATCGTCGAGCGCGCGGTGAACCTGTCAGCGGAGAAATATTGCTCGGTGGCGCTGATGCTCAACAAGGCCGCTACAGTGACCCACAGCTTCGAGATCCGTCAACCGGCGTAATCGAGACGGAGCGCGGCCTGGCGCCGCGCTCAACGCATTTATTCGATCTTCTTGCCTTCCAGCAACCGCTGCACCAGCGGCGCCATGATCAGCTCCATCGCCAGCCCCATCTTGCCACCCGGCACCACTAACGTATTGATGTGCGAGATAAACGAGCCCTGCAGCATCGCCAGCAAATAGGGGAAGTCTATCTGATCCAGCCCGCGGAAGTGGATCACCACGAAGCTTTCGTCCAGTGAGGGAATCGCCTTGGCGGCGAACGGGTTGGAGGTGTCCACCGTCGGCACGCGCTGGAAGTTGATGTGGGTGCGCGAGAACTGCGGCGTGATGTAGTTGATGTAATCTTCCATCGAACGCACCACCGAATCCATCACCGCTTCGCGAGAGTGGCCGCGCTCGCCGGTATCGCGGATCAATTTCTGGATCCACTCCAGGTTGACGATCGGCACCACGCCGACCAGCAGATCGACATGTTTGGCCACGTCATGGTGATCGGTGACAACGCCGCCGTGCAGCCCCTCGTAGAACAGCACGTCGGTCGGCGCCGGCAGCGGCTCCCACGGGGTGAAGGTACCCGGTACCTGATTGTAGGGCACTGCTTCGTCGTAAGTGTGCAGATACTTGCGCGAGCGCCCGGTGCCGTTCTTGCCATAGTCGATAAAGCTCTGCTGCAGCAGGCCGAAGTCGTTGGCCTCGGGGCCGAAATAACTGATGTGTCTGCCCAGATCGCGTGCCTTGCGGATCGCCGCGTCCATTTCCGGCCGGGTGTAGCGATGGAAACTGTCGCCCTCCAGCTCGGCGGCGCGGATGTTGAGCTGTTGGAAGATCTTACGGAACGCCACGCTGGTGGTGGTGGTGCCGGCGCCGCTGGAACCGGTCACCGCGATAACGGGATGTTTGGCAGACATGATGGTTGTCACTCCGTGTTGAATGCGCCGGCGTCGGGGATTATTGTGGCTCTTGTTGACGCTCTCTATCTCTGGGTAAAAATGGCGCGCGCTGGTTTGCAATGCCCCATTGTTACCTGATTTTTTTCGTCAGTCATAGAACCGAACGCCACTAAATTTCTTCCTGCCCGGCGCGGAACTGGCCGCGCGGCATGATGTTGACGCTCTCGTGCAGTTCTGACCACACCAGCACCACTTCGCCGTTTTTCAGCTGGCGGCGCACGTCCTCCACCTTTTGTTCCAGCGAGCGTTCGTGTTCGCCATAGTCGGTGCCTTCGCGCAGTACAAAGGATTCGATCAGGCTGTTCAGGGTGTCGGTTGCCAGTTCTTGCCAGGGAATGATCACGTCGGAATGTCCAGATAAGGGGAAAGCCAGGCCGGAATGCGATGCTCCAGCCACATGTGCGGTTTTTTCAGCGTGCCGCCGACGAAGCCGACGTGGCCGCCGAACTCGGTCAGCTGATATTCGATATTGCGCGGCAGGCCGGCGATGTCGGGGATCACCTCATGGGTCATGAAGGGATCGTCCTTCGCATGGATGATCAGCAGCGGCGTCTGGATAGCCGGCAACAGCGGCAGGGCGCTGCAGCGGCGATAATAGTCGATAGCGTCGCTGAAGCCGTGAATGCGCGAGGTGATGGCGTCGTCGAATTCGCGGATACGGCGCAACCCGTTCAACTGTGACAGCTTGAGCGGCAGAGTGTCCGGGTAGTGTAACAGTTTGCGGGTGGCGTTTTGTTTCAGCTGCCCCAACAGGTAGCGCTGATAAACGCGGGAGAAACCTTTCTCCATGCGGTAGGCGCAGGGCTCCAGCATCAGAGGCGCCGAGACCACCACCGCCGCCTGCAGCAGGCTGTCGGCGCCTTGCTGCGCCAGATAGCAGGCCAGCATATTGCCGCCAAGCGAAACGCCTACCGCTGCGGTCGGCACCTCGCCGTAGCTGTCGCGCAGCCAGCGCAGGAAGAAGCGCGCATCTTCGGTTTCACCGGAGTGGTAGATGCGCTGCTTGCGGTTGGGTACGCCGCTGCAGCCGCGAAAGTGCATCACCACGCCGAGCCAGCCGCGCTCGCGCCAGGCGTTGAGCAAGCCATGCGCGTAGGGGCTGTAGAAGCTGCCTTCCAGGCCGTGGAACAGCACCGCGCGCGGTTTGTCGCGCGCCTGCGCCGGATCTTCGCTCCAGGCGAGATCGACGAAATCGCCGTCGGGCAATTCCAGCCGTTGCCAATGCGGCTTCAATAATACGCGGCGGCGCACCAGCCGCGGCAACAGCGTTTGCAGGTGCGGGTTACTGGCCCCGGTCAGAGGGCGAAAGGTGTTAGGCATAGGCTGAATAAAAATGTTGTGGGCGGCTATTGTGAGATCCCTAGCGCACTGTTAGCTTCAATACCAAGAATTAACAATGATACTGCAAAAAAGCGCCTTGGGTGAGGAGCACCCGTGCCATGGAACCGAGTTTATTCCTTTCGATGTTAGGCTTCCTGTGGGTCGCCGCCATTACCCCCGGCCCCAATAACCTGCTGTTGACCACCTCTGGCGCTAACTTCGGCTTTATGCGATCGCTGTGGTTGATGGTCGGCATCATGCTTGGCATGCAAAGCATTTTGCTGCTGGTGGCCTTTGGCGTCGGCAGCCTGATCCTGGTCTACCCGTCGCTGCACCTGATCCTGAAAATCCTCGGCAGTCTGTACCTGCTGTGGCTGGCATGGAAAGTCGCCACCGCTGCCTATGAGAAACTGGAAACCGACGTGGCGCCGCCGCAGCCGGTGCGGTTATATCAGGGGTGGCTGCTGCAGTTCCTCAACCCGAAAGCCTGGCTGATGGCGCTGGGGGCGGTGGCGAGTTTCAGCCTGGCGGGCGATAAGTACAACGGTTCCATTGCGGCGATCGCGCTGGGCATTTTGGTGGTCAACATCGTCGCCGGCATTATCTGGCTGGCGTTCGGCACCGTGATCGGCCGCCTGCTGCGCAGCAAAAAGGCCTGGGTTATCTTCAACGTTTCCATGGGGTTGTTGACCGCAGCCTGCGTGTTACTGATCTGGCATTAAGGAGCGAACGATGGCGGAAAATTATTATCACGTGGTTGCCTTTACCGGCGAAGGGCTGCGCGGCAACCCGGCCGGGGTTTGCCTGCTGACGCAGCCGCTGCCGGCGGAGCGGCTGCAGGCGATCGCCAACGAGATCGGCCTGCCGGAAACCAGCTTTGTCTGGGATGACGGCGATATGACCGCCATCCGCTGGTTTACCCCGGAACGCGAGGTCGATCTTTGCGGCCACGGCACCCTGGCGGCGGCACATGTGATGTTCAGTGCGGTCAATCCGGCACTGCAGGATATCCGTTTCCGTTCGGCCGGTGGCGAGCTGTTTGTTAAGCGCGATGCGCAGGATGGGGAACGACTGGTGCTCGACTTCCCCGCCCGGCCGCCGCAGAAGGTGGCTGAACCGGCGGGCCTTGCGGCGCTGTTGGGCGTGCAGCCGCAGGAGGTGTGGCAGGCGAAAGCGCTGCTGGTGGTGCTGGAAAACGAGGCGCAGGTGCGCGCGCTGCGGCCGGACATCCCGGCGCTGATCGCGTTGGCCGGGCGTGCGGTGATCGTTACCGCGCCGGGTGACACCGTGGACTTCGTTTCGCGCTATTTCACGCTCGACGGCGGTGAAGATCCGGTCACCGGCTCCGCGCACTGCACGCTGATGCCTTACTGGTCGGCGCGTCTCGGCCGTCATCGGCTGCATGCGCAACAGATCTCGGCGCGCGGCGGTGAATTGTTCTGCGAACTGCAAGGGGATCGCACCCTGCTCGGCGGCTATGCTCATGTGTTCCTGCGCGGAAGTATCGCGCTGTAACCCGCGTTTATATTACTCACTGTAATAAAGAAGACTTTTTTATTCTTTTATCGCTCGCCATCGCTCAGATAAAACTGTCAGCAACTGAACAGATTTTTATCAACGGAGCGGAACATGGCGGGCAAACTCTTTTCCTTACGCAACGCGGCGCTGTTGGCGCTGTCGCTCAGCGCAGCCAGCGCCTACGCGGTGGACGTGACCGTGGCGTACCAGACTTCAGCGGAACCGGCCAAGGTGGCGCAGGCGGAAAACAGCTTCGCCAAACAGTCCGGCGCGACCGTTGACTGGCGTAAGTTCGACAGCGGTTCCAGCGTGCTGCGTGCGCTGGCCTCCGGCGACGTGCAGATCGGCAATATCGGCTCCAGCCCGCTGGCGGTGGCCGCCAGCCAGAAACTCCCCATCGAAGTGTTCCTCATCGCCTCGCAGCTTGGCAGCTCCGAAGCGCTGGTGGTGAAAAATGACATCAAAAGTCCGCAGGATCTGATCGGCAAGCGCATTGCGGTGCCGTTTATCTCCACCACTCACTACAGCCTCCTGGCCTCGCTCAAGCATTGGGGCATCAAGCCTGAGCAGGTGAAAATCCTCAATCTGCAGCCGCCGGCCATCGCCGCCGCCTGGCAGCGCGGCGACATCGACGGCGCTTACGTTTGGGCGCCGGTGGTCAACGAACTGGCCAAACAAGGCAAGGTGTTGACCGACTCTGCGCAGGTGGGCGAGTGGGGCTCGCCAACGCTGGACGTGTGGGTGGTGCGTAAAGACTTTGCCGAAAAACATCCCGACGTGGTGACCGCCTTTGCCGCCAGCGCCCTGCAGGCGCAAAAGGCCTACTTGGCGGCGCCGGAACAGTGGCTGAAAGAGCCTGGCAACCTCAGCACGCTGGCGCGTCTAAGCGGCGTGCCGGAAGCGCAGGTGCCGGAGCTGGTGAAGGGAAACCGTTATCTGCCGGTGGCGGATCAGGTTACCCAGCTCGGGCAGCCGGTGGATAAAGCGATCCGCGATACCGCCGAATTCCTCAAGCAGCAGGGCAAGATCCCGCAGGTCGACAGCGACTACAGCGCTTACGTGACCGACCGTTTTGTGAAACAGGTGCAGGCTGCGCCGCAGTCGTAAGGAAGCAGGATGCTAAACGTCAATCATCTTTCAGCAGAGTATCAGGGGCGGCCCGCGCTGCGTGACGTGTCGTTCCAGATCGCCGCCGGGCAACTGGTGGTGGTGCTCGGCCCGTCGGGCTGCGGCAAGACCACGCTGCTGAATTTGATCGCCGGGTTTATCGAGCCTTCAGCTGGCAGCATCACGCTGGATGGAACGCCCGTTCACGGTCCGAGCGCCGAACGGGGCGTGGTGTTCCAGCATGAGGGCTTACTGCCGTGGCGCAACGTGGTGGACAACGTCGAATTCGGCCTGCAGCTGGCCGGCGTCGGCAAGACGCAGCGTCGCCAGGTGGCGGAGCAGATGCTGCAGCGCGTGGGGCTGGCGGGCTATGAACAGCACTTTATCTGGCAGCTTTCCGGCGGCATGCGTCAACGCGTCGGCATCGCCCGCGCTCTGGCCGCCGATCCACGGCTGTTGTTGTTGGACGAGCCGTTCGGCGCCCTGGACGCGTTCACTCGCGAGCAGATGCAGGAGCTGTTGCTGACCATTTGGCGCGATACCGGCAAGCAGGTGCTGCTGATCACCCACGATATCGAAGAGGCGGTGTTCCTCGCCAGCGAGCTGCTGCTGCTGTCGCCGGGGCCAGGGCAGGTGGTGGAGCGGCTGTCGCTGAACTTCGGCCAACGTTATGCCGACGGCGAAGCCTGCCGCGCCATCAAATCCGATCCCGAATTTATCGCGCAGCGCGAATACGTGCTGGGCAAAGTTTTCCAACAGCGCGAGGCCTTGCTATGAGCCTGCATTCCACTCTGAAGGCCGCGGCGCAGCCGCAGGGCAAAGCGGCGCGCCGTTTCAGCGTGCCGCGCAACGTTTGGTTGAGCGGCGCCACGCTGTTGACGGTGTTGATCGTCTGGTGGGGCGTGACGGCGCTGCAGCTGATCAGCCCGCTGTTTCTGCCGGCGCCGCAGCAGGTGCTGCACCAACTGATCACCATCGCCAGTCCGCAAGGCTTTATGGACGCCACGCTGTGGCAGCATCTGGCGGCCAGCCTGGGGCGCATTCTGGTGGCGTTGTTGGCGGCGGTGATCGTCGGCATTCCGGTGGGCATCGCCATGGGGCTGAACGACACGGTACGCGGCATCCTCGATCCGCTGATTGAGATCTATCGCCCGGTGCCGCCGCTGGCCTATCTGCCGCTGATGGTGATTTGGTTCGGCATCGGCGAAACCTCGAAGATCTTGCTGATTTATCTGGCGATTTTCGCGCCGGTGACGCTCTCTGCCGTGGCCGGCGTACGCAGCGTGGCGCAGGTGCGGGTGCGCGCTGCCCGCGCGTTGGGGGCCACGCGTTGGCAGGTGCTGCGTTTCGTGGTGTTGCCGAGTGCGCTGCCGGAGATCCTGACCGGCATTCGCATCGGGCTGGGCGTCGGCTGGTCGACGCTGGTGGCCGCCGAACTGATCGCCGCCACGCGCGGCCTGGGATTTATGGTGCAATCCGCCGGTGAGTTTCTGGCGACCGACGTGGTGGTGGCCGGCATCGGCGTGATTGCGGTGATTGCATTTGGGCTGGAGCTGGGGCTGCGCGCCCTGCAGCGCCGATTGACCCCGTGGCATGGAGTACAGCAATGAACGAACGTCTGAATATTACCCCGCTGGGGCCTTACATCGGGGCGCTGGTGGAAAACGTCGCGTTGGCCCGTCCGCTGGGCGACGGCCAGTTTGAACAGCTTTATCATGCCTTGCTGAAGCATCAGGTGCTGTTTTTCCGCAATCAGCCGATCACGCCGCTGCAGCAGCGCGATCTGGCCGGCCGCTTCGGCGATCTGCATATCCATCCGGTCTATCCGCACGCCACCGACGTGGAAGAGATCATCGTGCTCGATACCCACGATGACAACCCGCCGGACAACGATAACTGGCACACCGACGTGACCTTTATCGAGAACCCGCCGCTGGGGGCGATCCTGGCGGCCAAGACGCTGCCTGCCAGCGGCGGCGATACGCTGTGGGCCAGCGGCATCGCCGCCTACGAGGCGCTGTCGGCGCCGTTCAGAACGCTGTTGGCGGGGCTGCGCGCGGAGCATGACTTCACCAAGTCGTTCCCGGAGCACAAGCATCGCGGCAGTGAGGAAGAACACCAGCGCTGGCAACAGGCGGTGCAGAAGAACCCGCCGCTGCTGCACCCGGTGGTGCGCACTCACCCGGTCAGCGGCCGGCAGGCGCTGTTCGTCAATGAAGGGTTCACCACGCGGATTGTCGACCTGGCGCCGAAGGAGAGCGACGCTTTGCTGAACTTCCTGTTTGCTCACATCACCAAACCGGAGTTTCAGGTGCGCTGGCGCTGGCAGGAAAATGATATCGCGATTTGGGATAACCGCGTGACGCAGCACTACGCCAACGCGGATTATCTGCCGCAGCGGCGCATCATGCACCGTGCGACAATACTGGGGGATAAGCCTTTTTACAGAGCCTGAGGCTTAGGCTTCGAACGCCTGCGTTAACTGCTCCAGCTGTTCCTGAGCATCCAGCCAGGTCATTTCCGTCTCTTCCAGCGCGGATTTGGCCTGGCTTTGCTTTTGCAGGCAGTCGGTCAGCTCGGCCTTGCGGCTGATGTCGTACAGCGCGGAATCCGCCAGCTGTTCCTCCACCGCCGCCAGTTCGGCACCCAGTTTTTCCATCTGCTGTTCCAGCTTGGCGATCTGCTTGCGCAGCGGTTGAGTCTGCGTACGGAACTCCGCCTCGCGGCGTTTTTGATCCTTGCGCGCCTGCGCGCTGTTGCCGCCGCTCTCTTTTTCCGGTGCGTCCTGTTGGCTTTCCTGGCGCTGCAGGTCGACAAGCCACTGCTGGTAATCGTCGAGATCGCCCTCGAAAGGCTCGACCTGGCCGTCGTGTACCAGATACAGATCGTCGGTGGTAGAGCGCAGCAGGTGACGGTCGTGCGATACCACCACCAATGCGCCTTCGAAATCGATCAGCGCTTCGGTCAGCGCCTGACGCATGTCGAGATCCAGATGGTTGGTCGGTTCATCGAGCAGCAGCAGGTTAGGGCGCTGCCAGACGATCAGCGCCAGCACCAGCCGCGCCTTTTCGCCGCCGGAGAAACGTTCGGTCATTTCACTGACCTTGTCGCCCTGGAAGCCGAAACCGCCCAGATAGTCGCGCAGCTGCTGCTCCAGCACACGCGGAGCGATGCGGCTCAGGTGCTGCAGCGGCGATTCGTCGGCGCGCAGGAATTCCAGTTGGTGCTGGGCGAAGTAACCCAGCTTGATACCTTTCGCCAGGCCGATCTCGCCACTCAGCGGTTCCAGGGTGCCGGCCAGCAGTTTGATCAGCGTGGATTTACCGGCGCCATTGCGGCCGAGCAGGCCAATACGTGAGCCGGGCACCAGGTTCAGCTTGATTGACTTCAGGATCACTTTATCGCCATACCCGGCGCTGACTTTGTCCATGCGCAGCAGCGGATTCGGCAAGCTTTCCGGCGGACGGAAGCTGAAGGTGAACGGGTTGTCGACGTGTGCCGGGGCGATCAGTTCCATGCGCTCCAGCATCTTGATGCGGCTCTGTGCCTGTTTGGCCTTGGTGGCCTGCGCGCGGAAACGGTCGATATAGCTTTGCAGGTGCGCCACTTTCTCTTGCTGGTGCTGATACAGCGATTGCTGCTGCGCCAGCTTGGTAGCGCGCTGGCGTTCGAACGACGAATAGTTACCGGTGTACTCATTCATCGTCTGCTGTTCGATATGCAGGATCTTGTCGACGATCGGATCGAGGAAGTCGCGGTCGTGTGAGATCAGCACCAGCGTGCCGGGATAGCTTTTCAGCCAGCGCTCCAGCCAGATCACCGCATCGAGATCCAGGTGGTTGGTCGGTTCGTCGAGCAGCAGCAGGTCGGAGCGGCACACCAGCGCCTGCGCCAGGTTGAGACGCATGCGCCAACCGCCGGAGAAGTCGCGCACCGGGCTTTGCAGCTGTTCGTTGGAGAAGCCGAGGCCGTGCAGCAGGCTGGCGGCGCGGGAACGGATGGTCCAGGCGTCGATGGCGTCCAGCTTGCCGTGCAGGGTGGCGATGGCGTGACCGTCGTTACTATCATTGGCCGCCTGCAATTCGGCTTCAAGCTGGCGAAACTCGCGGTCGCCGTCGATAACATACTCGATCGCCGCCACGTCCAGCGCCGGCGTTTCCTGGTTGACCCAGGCCAGCGCCCAGTTGCCGGGGAAGGTGAAGCTGCCGCCGTCCGCCGCGATCTCGCCCTTCAGCAGCGACAGCAGCGTGGATTTGCCGCAGCCGTTTTTGCCCACCAGGCCGACCTTCTGACCTGGATTAACCGTCGCCGTGGCGTTGTCCAGCAGGACGCGGATGCCGCGTCGGATTTGTAGCGAGGAGAATACAATCATAAAGCGCCGTATGTTCAGAGTATGTTAAATTATCATTAAGGTAACAGGACGCGCACCGCGCGCTGTTTTTGTCTTTGCGATGCATGGTAACGGAAAACCGCTACCCTGACGACGCTTTGGAGGGGAATGATGTCGCAGCCGCCCAAGGTCTTGCTGCTGTATGCCCATCCGGAATCCCATGACTCGGTGGCTAACCGGGTTTTGCTTCGACCGGCGCAGCAGTTGAAACATGTCACCGTGCACGATCTCTACGCGCACTACCCTGATTTTTTTATCGATATCCATCACGAACAACAGCTGCTGCGTGAGCATCAGGTCATCGTGTTTCAGCACCCTCTGTACACTTACAGCTGCCCGGCGCTGCTGAAGGAGTGGCTGGATCGCGTGCTGTCGCGCGGCTTTGCCAGCGGGGTGGGCGGCAATGCGCTGGCGGGCAAATACTGGCGCTCGGTGATCACCACCGGCGAGCCGGAAGGCGCCTACCGCACCGGCGGTTATAACCGCTATCCGATGGAAGACATCCTGCGGCCGTTCGAGTTGACCGCCGGGATGTGCCATATGCACTGGTTGACGCCGTTCGTGGTGTATTGGGCGCGGCGGCAAAAGCCGGAGGTGCTGCGCAACCATGCTGACGCCTACGGCGAGTGGCTGAGCCACCCGCTGCCGCGCGGAGGGCGGTGATCATGGAAGGATCGACCTTACTGACCGCCATTTTGCTGTTCCTGTTCGCCGCGGTGGTCACGGTGCCGATCGCCCGTCGCCTGGGGATCGGCGCGGTGCTGGGGTATCTGATCGCCGGCATCGCCATCGGCCCCTGGGGATTGGGCTTCATTCGTGATGTCGACGAGATCCTGCATTTCTCCGAACTGGGCGTGGTGTTCCTGATGTTCATCATCGGCCTGGAGCTGAACCCCAGCAAGCTGTGGGAACTGCGGCGCTCGATCTTCGGCGCCGGCGCCGGCCAGGTGTTGATCACCGCGGCGGTGCTGGGCGCGTTGCTGTACCTGACGCACTTCGCCTGGCAGGCGGCGGTGATCGGTGGCGTCGGCCTGGCGATGTCTTCCACCGCCATGGCGCTGCAGTTGATGCGCGAGAAGGGCATGAATCGCAACGAAGGGGGGCAGCTGGGTTTCTCGGTGCTGCTGTTCCAGGATATGGCGGTGATCCCGGCGCTGGCGCTGATCCCTATTCTGGCTGGCGCGGGCGGCACCAGCGACGACTGGGCGAAGATCGCGCTCAAGGTGGTGGCGTTCGGCGGCATGCTGATCGGCGGCCGCTTCCTGCTGCGGCCGCTGTTCCGTTATATCGCCGCTTCCGGCGTGCGCGAGATCTTCACCGCCGCGGCGCTGTTGCTGGTGCTCGGCTCGGCGCTGTTTATGGAGACGCTCGGCCTGTCGATGGCACTCGGTACCTTCATCGCCGGCGTGCTGCTGGCGGAGAGCGAATACCGCCACGAGCTGGAAATTTCCATCGAACCGTTTAAAGGCCTGCTGCTGGGGCTGTTCTTTATCTCGGTGGGCATGGTGTTGAATATCGGCGTGCTCTACACCCATCTGGCCGAGGTGTTGATCGGCGTGCTGGTGCTGGTGACGGTCAAATCCGGCGTGCTCTACGGCGTGTCGCACCTGTTCGGCCTGCGCAGTTCGGTGCGCCTGCAGTTCGCCGGGGTGCTCAGCCAGGGCGGTGAGTTCGCCTTCGTGCTGTTTTCGGCGGCGGGCGCCCAAAAGGTGCTGCAGTCCGATCAGCTCTCTTTACTGCTGGTGGTGGTGACGTTGTCGATGATGACCACGCCGCTGCTGATGCAGGCCATCGACCGCATTTTGGCTCGCCGCTATAACGCCAAAGACGAAGACGAGGAGACGCCGTACGTGGAAGATGACGATCCGCAGGTGATCATCGTCGGCTTCGGGCGTTTCGGCCAGGTGATCGGCCGCCTCTTGATGGCCAACAAAATGCGCATTACCGTACTGGAGCGCGACGTCAGCGCCGTCGGCGTACTGCGGCGCTACGGCTACAAGGTTTATTACGGCGACGCCACCGAGCTGGAGCTGCTACGCGCGGCGGGCGCCGAGAAGGCTAAATCGATCGTGATCACCTGCAATGAGCCGGAAGACACCATGGAGATCGTGCGGCTGTGCCAGCAGCACTTCCCGAACCTGAGCATTCTGGCGCGCGCGCGCGGCCGCGTGGAGGCGCATGAGTTGCTGCAGGCGGGCGTGAAACAGTTCAGCCGCGAAACCTTCTCCAGCGCGCTGGAACTGGGGCGCAAGGCGTTGATGGAATTGGGCATGCACCCGCATCAGGCCTTCCGCGCACAGCAGCATTTCCGCCGCCTGGATATGCGTATGCTGCGTGAACTGATGCCGCCGCATCAGGGGGATGTGGCGCAAATTTCCCGCGTGAAAGAAGCGCGGCGCGAGCTGGAAGAGCTGTTCCATCGCGAGATGCAAAAAGAAAGTCGCCAGTTCGACGGCTGGGACGAATACGAATAAGCGGGAGCATAACGATGTCTGCAACACGTAAGAGATTTATCGCCGGGGCGGTGTGCCCGAGCTGTAGCGCCATGGATACGTTGGCGGTATGGCGGGAGGATCAGGTGGAGGTGGTGGAGTGCGTCAAGTGTGGCCACCATCAGCGCCAGACCGAACAACAGGTGGAAAAACACGTTCGTCCGCAAGAGCAGGTGATCGGCATTTTCCAGCCGAAGTAGCGTTTTTTTATCCCGGAGGGTACAGCGAGGCAGATTTCCGTTACAATCTGTCCGGAAAAGGCGCGCATCCCGATAACGGTGTGCGTCCTAGTAGCCAACGGTAGGAGATATCATGAAAGTAGCAAAAGACTTGGTGGTCAGCCTGGCTTACCAAGTACGTACAGAAGACGGTGTTTTGGTTGATGAGTCTCCGGTGAGCGCACCGCTGGACTATCTGCACGGGCATGGTTCTCTGATCGCAGGTCTGGAAAAAGCACTCGAAGGCCACGACGTTGGCGATCGTTTTGACGTTCACGTCGGCGCGAACGACGCGTACGGTAACTACGACGAAAACCTGGTGCAGCGCGTACCGAAAGACGTCTTCATGGGCGTTGACGAACTGCAGGTCGGCATGCGTTTCCTGGCTGACACCGATCAGGGCCCGGTACCGGTTGAAATCACCGAAGTTGACGGCGACCACGTGGTGGTTGACGGCAACCACATGCTGGCCGGCCAAAACCTGAACTTCAACGTGGAAGTTGTCGCGATCCGCGAAGCGACCGCAGAAGAACTGGCGCACGGCCACGTACACGGCGAGCACGACCATCACCACGAACACGGTGAAGGCTGCTGCGGCGGTCATGGCCACAGCCACGATCACGACCATGGTCACGACCACGGTAAAGGCGGTTGCGGTAACGGCGGCTGCGGCTGCCACTAAGCAGAGCGCAGTGACGAGACAAGAGGGCGGCCATCGGCTGCCCTTTTTTATGCGCACCGCACCGGGCGCCGAACGGCACAACAGGACATGCCATGGCCACCATGAAAGACGTTGCGCGCCGCGCCGGCGTTTCCACGGCCACCGTCAGCCGGGTGATCAATAATACCGCCTATGTTGAACCGGTGACCCGCGAACGCGTCGAGAAAGCGATGCGCGAGTTTAACTACCACCGTAACGCCGCCGCGCTGGCGCTGGCGAAAAGAAGCGGCAATATGCTGGGGTTGCTGACCGGCAACCTCGACGATCCGTTTTTTTCACGCCTGGCGCGGGGCGTGGAAGACATCACGCGGCAGGCTGGCGTGCGTTTGATGTTGTGCAGCGGCGGGCATCAGGCCGAGCTGGAAAAAAGCGGCCTCGACTTTCTCATCAACCAGGGATGCGAAGCCATCGTGGCGCACGTCACGCGCATGGGGGAGGAGGAGCTGCTGCGCTACGCCGCCCACACGCCTGCGCTGGTGCTGATCAATCGTTATCTGCCCGCCATCGCCAACCGTTGCATTTGGCTCGACAACGCCAATGCGGCGCAGACGGCGACCGAGCTGCTCATTCGCCAGGGGCATCGGCGAATTGCCTGTGTGACGGCGGATCTGCCGATCGACGACCGCACGCAGCGGTTAGCGGGTTACCGCAAGGCCATGGTCGCCGCCGGCATTGAGGTGCCCGGCAGCTGGATCATCAGCGTGCCCTTCAACGAGAGAGGGGGCGAACTGGCGGCTGAGCGCGTTTTGGCCAGCGACCAACGCTTCACCGCCGCAGTGACGTTCAACGACGTGATGGCCGCAGGCATGATGCGCACCTGCCACCAACGGCAAATTCAGCTGCCCGAGGCGCTGTCGATCGTCGGTTTTGACGACATTGCCCTGGCGAAATATCTCCACCCCGCGTTGACCACCGTGCATTACCCCATCGAGAAAATGGCACGACGCGCCGCGCGCCTGGCGCTACAGATCCATAGCGGCAGCGACGTCGCGCCGCGGAGCAACCGCTTTTCGGCCGAACTTATTCTGCGAGACTCCGTAGCCGACGGCAAACCGCATGAGCAAAGCAAGCGCGGCGAATGAGAGACGGCTCACACAACGCTATCTCATGAAACCGATTACATGGACGGTTGCCTGCGCTCACATCCTCCGATTATCGAAGCCATTACGCTGTTGCAGTACCCCATCTTCAACAGGAGCCGTATATGGATAATAAGAAAACGCTCAACCTTGGGCTGGCGACACTGCCGATTGTGGCTATGCTGTTGCTGCTCATCATTGGCTATGGCCAGTTTGGCCTGCGCATTGAACCGCTGCTGCTGGTTTCCGCCGCTATCGCCGCCGCGTTGGCCTGGTGGCAAGGCTACCGCTGGGACGACATCATCGAGGCCATCGTGGCCAAGCTGGCTAAGGCGATGCCGGTGATCATGATCCTGATCTGCGTTGGCGGCCTGATTGGCACCTGGATGATCAGTGGCACAATCCCTTACATGGTGTACTGGGGGCTGAAGCTGATCAGCCCCCAGTACATTCTGATCGCCGCGTTCTTCATCACCAGCGTGATTTCGGTGTGCACCGGTACCTCGTGGGGGGCGGCCGGCACCGTGGGCGTGGCGCTGATGGGCGTTGCCGCCGGTCTGGACGTACCGCTGGCCGCCGCGGCCGGGGCAGTGGTGTCCGGCGCTTACTTCGGCGACAAAATTTCGCCGTTGTCCGATTCGACGAACTTCGCGGCCATCGTCGCGGATACCGATCTCTACAGCCATATCCAGCATCTGATGTACACGACGCTGCCGAGCTTCATCCTGGCTGCCGTGGTGTACCTGATCGCCGGCCACACCGGCGCGGTGGGCAGCGTGGCAACGCCGGAAAAAGTGACAGAAATCGTCAGTGCGCTCGAGGGGCTGTACCATTTCAATCTGCTGCTGATCCTGCCGCCGGTGCTGGTGCTGTGGGGTGCGGTAACCAAACGGCCGGTTATCCCGATCATGCTGGCCGCCTGCGCGCTGGCGATCGCCATCGGCGTCGCGCTGCAGGGCTTTAGCCTGCAGCAGGGGCTGAATGCGTTGATGGACGGCTTCAATCTGTCGATGTTCGCCACCCAGGGCCATAACGTCGAGGGGATCGTCGCCGATGTGCCGCGCCTGCTGAACCGCGGCGGCATGTTCTCGATGATGAGCACGATCCTGTTGGTGTTCTGCGCCTTTTCCTTCGCCGGCGCCCTGACGCTGACCGGCGCGCTGACGGTTATCATCAGCCGGCTGCTGAAAGTGGTGCACACCACCGGCCAACTGATCGCCGCCACCGTTGCCACCACTATCCTGGTGACCGGCGCGACCAGTGACGGCAAGCTGGCGTTACTGATCCCGGCAGAGCTGTTCAAAGGGGCCTATCGGCGCATGGGGCTGGACAACAAGAACCTGTCGCGCACCGTCGAAGACGCGGGCACCGTTATCGAACCGTTGATCCCGTGGACGGCCGCCGGTATTTACATGGCGACCACCTTGGGGGTCAGCACCCTCGATCTGCTGCCGTGGGCGATCCAATGCTATGCCGCGGTGGTGTTCGCCCTGATTTATGGGTTTACCGGCTTCGGTATCGCCAAACTCCAACCTCGGAACGACTTGCAGCGTAAGGAAGCCTGACATGACGAGTCATTTCAACGCCATCATCGATCGCCACAACACCGGCTCCGTGAAGTGGGACTTTATCGACCGCTATCTGCAACTGGACGGCAGCGAACTTTTGCCGATGTGGGTGTCCGATTTCGACTTTCCGTGCCCGCCAGAAGTGCAACAGGTGCTGCATCAGCGGGTGGATCACGGCGTCTTTGGCTACAGCGAACGTGACGACGCCTACTATCAGGCGGCGATCGACTGGTTTGCCAAGCGGCACGGCTTGCCGCTGAGGCGCGAGTGGTTCACGTCGATTGAAGGGGTGGTGCCGGGGTTGGCGATGCTGATCCAACTGCTCAGCAAGCCGGGGGACGGCGTGGTGGTGCAGGGGCCGTATTATGGCTCGTTCGCCAAGATAGTCACCATGAACGGCAGAGAGGTGATTGAAAACCCGCTGCTGGAAACCCCGCAGGGATACCGGATCGATTTCGACCAGCTGGCCGCCTGCCTGGCGCAGCGTAAACCGCCGCTGTTGTTGTTGTGCAATCCGCACAACCCGACCGGGCGTTGCTGGCACCGCGATGAGCTGGAGCGGCTCATGGCGCTCTGCCATGCCCACGACGTCACGGTGATCTCCGATGAAATTTGGGCCGATCTGCTGCTGCCAGGCGAGACGTTTACCTCGGTATTGCATCTGAACGAGGAATATCGCGAACGGGTGATTGCGGCGACGTCCGCCAGCAAAACGTTCGGCCTCTCCTCGCTGCGCATTTCGAATTTCCTGATACCCAATGCCCGGCTTCGGCAGGCGTTTGTCGATCGGCTGAACGCCCACGGGCTGGATGTGTTCAACGCGCTGTCGATGACGGCGGCGACCGCGGCCTATCAACGGGGCGCTGCCTGGCTTGATGAGCTGCTCGACTATCTGGCGGAGAATCGGCGTTGGTTTGAGCAGGCGCTGGCGGCTGCGGCGCCCTGGTGCGCGATGACCCAGGCTGAGGGGACCTATCTCGCCTGGCTGGATTGCCGCTCACTGGGTTTGAACGATGCTGACTTGCAGCAGGCGCTGGTGGCGGTGGCGAAGCTGGCGCCGTCGATGGGCAGCGGTTTCGGCCCGCAGGGGAGCGGTTTTATCCGCATCAACCTGGGATGCCCGCGCCGGTATCTCGAGCGTGCCGTCGAAGGGCTGGCACGCCTGAAATAACCGCATTGCGGGCCCTCAATAGTGCGGTGGAGGGGTTTCTTCCGATTGCGAGGCGATCATTGAGGTTTGGGTCGAGCGCAGCTTGTCGGTCAACATGCGCAGGTGTTCGCGCATCTTCAGCATTTCCATTTGGTGCTGGATGACGGTTTGGTTGAGCTCTTCGATGGTGAGCTCTTGGAAAGCCTGGCGGCTTTCCAGTTCTTCAAGCCGCTGTAGCAGGCGTTGAATGTCGGCGTTGTGCATGAGGCTACCTCTGACGCGATAAAATCCTGATTCGGCGCTATGGTAACAGCTGGCGCCGGGTTTGCTCGCGCTATTTCTCCAGACGACGCGCAACGTTGCGATCGGCAGTGTAAAGTGCTGAAAAGTTGCGCGCCCGATATGCCGTTTTTTGCTAACCTCGCCCAATATTCTGCAAGAAAAATCTGATTTATCATGCGAGTAGCACGCGGCGGGAAACTTCTTGGCAAAGCGGGAGTCACACTTTGACTCGATTGGTTACCTGTGCGACTGTTTTGTTTTGTTTCAGGCAGCTATAGTAGCCCGGTTATCTTACCTAATGATTGTTTGGGGCATTGCTTCAGACACTGGAGAAATGGATGAAATCTTTGTTTAAAGTCACGCTTCTGGCAACCACCATGGCTTTTGCTCTGAATGCGACCCAGGTCATGGCAGCCGATGCCGCCAAACCGGCAGAAGCCGCTAAACCAGCGGACGCGGCGGCAGCACCGAGCACCGGCAAGTTCAAAAACGACGACGAGCAAGCGGCTTACGCATTGGGCGCCTCTCTCGGCCGTTACATGGATAACTCTCTGAAAGAGCAAGAGAAGCTGGGTATCAAGCTGGACAAAGATCAGCTGATCGCCGGCGTTCAGGATGCTTTCGCCAATAAGAGCAAGCTGAATGATGCCGACATCGAGAAGACTCTGCAGAGCTTCGAAGCGCGCGTGAAGGCTTCCGCTCAGGCGAAAATGGAACAGGATGCCAAGGACAACGAAACCAAAGGCGCCAAGTACCGCGACAGCTTCGCTAAAGAAAAAGGCGTGAAGAAAACCGAATCCGGCCTGCTGTACCAGGTAGAGAAACCGGGCGCAGGTGAAGCGCCGAAAGACAGTGACACCGTGGTAGTGAACTACAAAGGCACCCTGACCGACGGTACCGAGTTCGATAACTCCTACACCCGCGGCGAGCCGCTGTCGTTCCGTCTGGACGGCGTGATCCCAGGCTGGACCGAAGGCCTGAAGCACATCAAGAAAGGCGGCAAAATCAAGCTGGTGATCCCACCGGCGCTGGCCTACGGCAAAACCGGCGTTCCGGGTATCCCGGCTAACTCCACGCTGGTCTTCGACGTTGAGCTGCTGGACGTGAAGGCGGCGCCGAAAGCCGACGCTAAAGCCGAAAAACCGGCTGATGCTAAAGCCGACACCAAAGCGAAATAATATCGTCGCTCTGTTTGCCACCGCCGCGGATAACCTCCGCGGCGGTTTTCATTTCGGCAGCCGCCGCCTCTCTCTCCATTGAACGCTTGACGCCTGCCGGGCATCGGGCTTAACGTCAATACCACGCGCAAACGCAAGGACTTTGCTCCGGTCGCTTTGCTAGACTAATAATTCTGACTTATCAGTCATGCGTCTGCCCCTTAGGGCGTGTACCTAAAATTGTTCCCGGCCGCCTCGCCTGCGGATGTCGTCGTGCCGTTTGATGCCGATCTCGGCCGGCCGCGCTGCGGCGTGCCGACGACGGTAGCGATCCGGTCCGAGCGGTTTTAGCTGCGCCCCCTGGCACAGGCGATCTATGAGGGTGGTATCTTCGATGTCGAATTCGCTTTTATCCAGCGAAGCCAGCGAACTTGATTTGCTGAATGAACGTCCGTTTACTCAAACGGATCATGAAATCCTGAAATCCTATGAAGCGGTGGTCGACGGGCTGGCGATGTTGATCGGCGGCCACTGCGAGATCGTATTGCACGCGCTGGAAGACCTGAACAGCTCAGCGGTACGCATCGCCAACGGCGAGCATACCGGGCGCAAAATCGGCTCGCCGATCACCGACCTGGCCCTGCGCATGCTGCATGACATGGCCGGCGACGACAGCAGCGTGTCGAAAGCCTACTTCACCCGCGCCAAGAGTGGCGTGTTGATGAAGTCGGTAACCATCGCCATTCGCAATCGCGAGCAGCGGGTGATTGGCTTGCTGTGCATCAACATGAACCTTGATGTGCCGTTCTCGCAGATCATGCAGACCTTTATGCCGCCGGCCACGCAAGACGTGCCGTCGTCGGTGAATTTCGCTTCTTCCGTCGACGATTTGGTAGCGCAGACGCTGGAGTTCACTATCGAAGAGGTGAACGCCGACCGTTCGGTGTCCAACAACGCCAAAAATCGCCAGGTGGTGCTCAATCTCTATGAGAAAGGCATCTTCGACATCAAGGATGCGATCAACCAGGTGGCGGATCGCCTGAATATTTCCAAACACACCGTCTATCTGTACATCCGCCAGTTCAAGAGCGGCGATCTGTTGGGAAGCGACCGTTGATGCTCGATTACTGTCTGTTGGTTACCGGCCCGGCTTACGGCACGCAGCAGGCCAGCAGTGCCTATCAGTTCGCTCAGGCTTTGCTGGCGAAAGGGCACCGGCTTTCCAGCGTTTTTTTCTACCGTGAAGGGGTGTTGAACGCCAACCAGCTGACTGCGCCCGCCAGCGACGAGTTCGACCTGGTGCGCGGCTGGACGCAGCTGGCGCAGCAACACGGCGTTGCGCTCAACGTCTGCGTAGCCGCCGCGCTGCGCCGTGGCGTCACCGACGAGCAGGAGGCGGCGCAACAGGGGCTGGCCAGCGCCAACTTGCAACCCGGCTTTACCCTGAGCGGGCTGGGTTCCCTGGCCGAAGCGTCGCTGAGCTGCGACCGTCTGGTGCAGTTCTGAGGATATGATGAAACGAGTCGCTTTTGTTTTCACCCACGGGCCGCACGGCGGCGCCGGCGGCAGGGAAGGGCTGGATGCGCTGCTCGCCACGTCGGCGCTCAGTGAAGACTTGGGGGTGTTTTTTGTCGGCGATGGCGTATTGCAGCTGTTGCCGGGCCAGCAACCGGAAAAGATTTTGGCGCGCAATTATATTGCTACCTTCGGCGTGCTGCCGCTGTATGACGTGGAGCGGTGCTATCTGTGCCAGGCTTCGCTGCAGGAGCGTGGGCTGAGCCAGGTGACCGATTGGGTGCTGGATGCGGAAGTGCTGGCACCGGACGAACTGCGCCGTGAATTGGCCGGCTACGACGCCGTAATGACGTTTTAGGATCCTCTGATGCTGTATACCCTGAGCCATTCGCCAAACCAATGTGACTTACCTGCGCTGCTACGTCTGACGGCGGAGGGCGACGCGCTGTTGCTGCTGCAGGACGGTGTGCTTGCAGGCCTTGCCGGCAGCGCCCATCTTGAATTGCTGCTCGCCGCCCCCATATCCCTTTACGCGCTGCAGGACGACCTGGAAGCCAGAGGGTTGGTAGGTCATTTTTCGCACAAAATCACTGTCGTCGGCTATAATCACTTCGTTGAATTAACCGAACAACACCGCAGCCAAATGGCCTGGTAATGAGAGTGATGTTGTATATTTCTTGACACCCATACTGGTCAGCCATAAAATTCTGCGTCCTCGTACTTTGCCAGTAGTGCATACGAGGGGATTTATCACATGTTTACGAAGCTAGTACGAAGCAAAAACCAGGAGCTTTTTTAATGGCAACAATTAACCAGCTGGTTCGCAAACCACGCTCTGTGAAGGCTGCTAAAAGCAACGTTCCAGCGCTGGAAGCCTGCCCGCAGAAACGTGGCGTATGCACCCGCGTATACACCACTACCCCGAAAAAACCAAACTCCGCACTGCGTAAAGTTTGCCGTGTGCGTTTGACCAACGGTTTCGAAGTAACTTCCTACATCGGTGGCGAAGGCCACAACCTGCAGGAACACTCCGTAATCCTGATCCGTGGCGGTCGTGTAAAAGACCTGCCAGGTGTGCGTTACCACACCGTCCGTGGTGCACTTGACTGCTCCGGTGTTAAAGACCGTAAGCAAGCTCGTTCCAAGTACGGCGTGAAGAAGCCAAAGGCTTAATGGTTCTCCGTTAAGTAAGGCCAAACGTTTTAACTTTAATGTCAAAATAAACTCGTAGAGTTTTGGACAATCCTGAATTAACAACGGAGTATTTCCATGCCACGTCGTCGCGTAATCGGCCAACGTAAAATCCTGCCAGATCCTAAGTTCGGATCTGAGCTGCTGGCCAAATTTGTAAATATCCTGATGGTAGACGGTAAAAAATCTACTGCAGAAGCAATCGTCTATACCGCGCTGGAGACCCTGGCTCAGCGTTCTGGTAAAGATCACCTGGAAGCTTTCGAAGTCGCTCTCGACAACGTTCGCCCGACTGTAGAAGTTAAGTCGCGTCGCGTTGGCGGTTCTACTTATCAGGTACCAGTTGAAGTCCGCCCGGTTCGTCGTAATGCTCTGGCAATGCGTTGGATCGTTGATGCTGCACGTAAACGCGGTGATAAATCCATGGCTCTGCGCCTGGCGAACGAGCTGTCTGACGCAGCAGAGAACAAAGGTTCTGCTGTTAAGAAGCGTGAAGACGTTCACCGTATGGCCGAAGCCAACAAGGCGTTCGCCCACTACCGCTGGTAATCACCCGGCTGTAGTCATGCTAACCAAGCGGGCGCGTCAAATCGGCCCGCTTGGGTTAACTGAACTTGAACGCCCTAGGAATAGAGGAATCAAATGGCTCGTACAACACCCATTGCACGCTACCGTAACATCGGTATCAGTGCTCACATCGACGCCGGTAAAACCACCACTACCGAACGTATTCTGTTCTACACCGGTGTAAACCACAAAATCGGTGAAGTTCATGACGGCGCTGCCACCATGGACTGGATGGAACAGGAGCAGGAGCGTGGTATTACCATCACTTCTGCAGCGACTACTGCCTTCTGGTCTGGTATGGCCAAGCAGTTCGAACCGCATCGCGTAAACATCATCGACACCCCAGGGCACGTTGACTTCACCATCGAAGTAGAACGTTCCATGCGTGTGCTGGATGGCGCGGTAATGGTTTACTGTGCTGTTGGTGGTGTTCAGCCACAGTCTGAAACCGTATGGCGTCAGGCTAACAAATACAAAGTGCCACGTATCGCGTTCGTTAACAAAATGGACCGTATGGGCGCTAACTTCCTGAAAGTTGTTGGCCAGATCAAATCTCGTCTGGGCGCTAACCCTGTTCCTCTGCAGCTGGCTATCGGCGCGGAAGACAAATTCACCGGCGTTATCGACCTGGTGAAAATGAAGGCGATCAACTGGAACGAAGAAGACGCAGGCGTAACCTTCGAATACGAAGACGTCCCGGCAGACATGATGGAACTGGCTGAAGAATGGCGCCAGAACCTGATCGAGTCCGCTGCGGAAGCTTCCGAAGAGCTGATGGAAAAATACCTGGGCGGCGAAGAGCTGACCGAGGAAGAAATCAAAGCGGCTCTGCGTCAGCGCGTACTGAACAACGAAATCATCCTGGTTACCTGTGGTTCTGCGTTCAAGAACAAGGGCGTGCAGGCGATGCTGGATGCGGTAATCGAATACCTGCCGGCACCAACTGACGTTCCTGCGATCAACGGTATCCTGGACGACGGTAAAGACACCCCGGCTGAACGTCACGCAAGTGATGACGAGCCGTTCTCTGCGCTGGCGTTCAAAATCGCAACCGATCCGTTCGTAGGTAACCTGACCTTCTTCCGCGTGTACTCCGGCGTTGTTAACTCCGGCGACACCGTGCTGAACTCCGTTAAGGCTGCGCGTGAGCGTTTCGGCCGTATCGTTCAGATGCACGCCAACAAGCGTGAAGAGATCAAAGAAGTTCGCGCAGGCGACATCGCCGCAGCGATCGGTCTGAAAGACGTGACCACCGGGGACACCCTGTGTGATCCAGACTCTCCAATCATCCTGGAGCGTATGGAATTCCCTGAGCCGGTAATCTCTATCGCCGTTGAACCGAAAACCAAAGCTGACCAAGAGAAAATGGGTCTGGCTCTGGGCCGTCTGGCTAAAGAAGACCCGTCATTCCGCGTATGGACTGACGAAGAGTCTAACCAGACCATCATCGCCGGTATGGGTGAACTGCACCTCGACATCATCGTTGACCGCATGAAGCGTGAATTCAACGTTGAAGCTAACGTGGGCAAACCTCAGGTAGCTTACCGCGAAGCGATTCGCGCTAAGATTACCGATGTTGAAGGTAAGCACGCCAAGCAGTCTGGTGGTCGCGGTCAGTACGGTCACGTTGTGATCGACATGTACCCACTGGAGCCGGGCTCTAACCCGAAAGGTTACGAGTTCATCAACGACATCAAAGGCGGCGTAATTCCTGGCGAATACATCCCTGCCGTTGATAAAGGCATCCAGGAGCAGCTGAAGTCTGGTCCGTTGGCTGGTTACCCGGTAGTAGACATGGGTATTCGTCTGCACTTCGGTTCTTACCACGACGTTGACTCCTCTGAACTGGCGTTTAAACTGGCCGCGTCTATTGCCTTTAAAGAAGGCTTTAAGAAAGCGAAACCAGTTCTGCTTGAGCCTATCATGAAGGTTGAAGTTGAGACTCCAGAAGAGAACACCGGTGACGTTATCGGTGACTTGAGCCGTCGTCGCGGCATGCTGCGCGGTCAGGAATCTGAAGTGACTGGCGTTAAGATCCACGCTGAAGTACCGTTGTCCGAAATGTTCGGCTACGCAACTCAGCTGCGTTCTCTGACTAAAGGTCGCGCATCATACACCATGGAATTCCTGAAGTATGATGATGCGCCGAACAACGTCGCTCAGGCCGTAATCGAAGCCCGTGGCAAATAAGCCGCAGGGTTAAAACCAAAGTCCCGTGCTCTCTCCAGAAGGGGAGAGCGCTATAGTAAGGAATATAGCCGTGTCTAAAGAAAAATTTGAACGTACAAAACCGCACGTTAACGTTGGTACTATCGGCCACGTTGACCACGGTAAAACTACCCTGACTGCAGCGATCACTACCGTACTGGCTAAAACCTACGGCGGTTCTGCACGTGCTTTCGACCAGATCGATAACGCGCCAGAAGAAAAAGCTCGTGGTATCACCATCAACACCTCTCACGTTGAGTATGACACCCCGACTCGTCACTACGCGCACGTTGACTGCCCAGGGCACGCCGACTACGTGAAAAACATGATCACCGGTGCTGCTCAGATGGACGGCGCGATCCTGGTAGTAGCTGCGACTGACGGCCCAATGCCTCAGACTCGTGAGCACATCCTGCTGGGTCGTCAGGTTGGCGTTCCTTTCATCATCGTATTCATGAACAAATGCGACATGGTTGATGATGAAGAGCTGCTGGAACTGGTAGAAATGGAAGTTCGCGAACTGCTGTCCGCTTACGACTTCCCAGGCGACGACCTGCCGGTAATCCGCGGTTCCGCGCTGAAAGCGCTGGAAGGCGAAGCTGAGTGGGAAGCGAAAATCATCGAACTGGCCGAAGCCCTGGACAGCTACATCCCAGAGCCAGAGCGTGCGATCGACAAGCCGTTCCTGCTGCCAATCGAAGACGTATTCTCCATCTCCGGTCGTGGTACCGTTGTTACCGGTCGTGTTGAGCGCGGTATCATCAAAGTTGGCGAAGAAGTTGAAATCGTTGGTATCAAAGACACCGTTAAGTCTACCTGTACTGGCGTTGAAATGTTCCGCAAACTGCTGGACGAAGGCCGTGCTGGTGAGAACGTAGGTGTTCTGCTGCGTGGTATCAAGCGTGAAGAAATCGAACGTGGTCAGGTACTGGCTAAGCCAGGCTCCATCAAGCCACACACCCAGTTCGAATCTGAAGTGTACATCCTGAGCAAAGATGAAGGTGGTCGTCACACTCCATTCTTCAAAGGCTACCGTCCACAGTTCTACTTCCGTACAACTGACGTGACCGGTACCATCGAACTGCCAGAAGGCGTAGAGATGGTAATGCCAGGCGACAACGTGAACATGAAAGTCACCCTGATCCACCCAATCGCGATGGACGACGGTCTGCGTTTCGCAATCCGTGAAGGCGGCCGTACCGTTGGCGCAGGTGTTGTTGCTAAAGTTATCGCTTAATCGCGAATAATTTTTCGACACAAAAAAGGGCACTTCGGTGCCCTTTTTTTATGCAATTTGTTCAAATCTTAATTGAAATAAAAACCATTCCTATTTAGACTCAATGCATTGGTTAAGAAGTGAGTCTCTCTATGTATGTATGTCTGTGTAATGCGGTGACTGACAAAGCGATCCGTAATGCGGTGCGTCAGCACAATCCCCATACTATGAAGCAGCTGCGTGAACTTGTACCGATTGGTACCGATTGTGGAAAGTGCATTCGTCAGGCAAGACAAATTATGGTGGAGGAGCGCGGAACTATCATCCCAATGCATGAAGTTGCCTAACAAAGGGTAAGGTTATTTTTGACTCTTGGCTTACAGGTTCTACACTTTTAGAACTGGCCAGGAGGAGTTACCTATGAAAGGCGATAAAAAGATCATTGCTCACCTCAACAAGCTGCTCGGCAACGAGCTGGTTGCCATCAATCAATATTTCCTGCACGCTCGCATGTTCAAGAATTGGGGCTTGATGCGCCTCAACGACAAGGAATATCACGAGTCGATCGATGAAATGAAGCATGCCGATCGCTATATCGAGCGTATCCTGTTCCTGGAAGGGATCCCGAACCTGCAAGACCTTGGCAAGCTGAACATTGGCGAAGACATTGAAGAGATGCTGCGTTCCGATTTGGCGCTGGAGCTGGCGGGCGCCAAAAACCTGCGTGAAGGCATCGCCTATGCCGACTCGATACACGATTATGTCAGCCGCGATTTGATGATCGACATTCTGGCCGATGAAGAAGAGCATATCGACTGGCTTGAAACCGAGCTGGATCTGATCGCTCGCCTCGGTATTCAAAACTATGCCCAGGCTCAGATTCTAGAGCGCAAAGAGTAAGCCTGTCTTCCGTTCGTCATCGACTCTCCTCTGCCGGCGACCGCTTTAACGGTGGGGCAGGGGAGCTCCCCGCCAAGCATAATTCATACCTCGTTTGCCATTTTCATCTCCTGACTGCGGCTGAAGGTGCAAAAATGACGATTTCCTGAGCATATTTCCAACTGCGGCTTGCTTCCTGGGCCATTTTGCGTATAATGCGCGGGCTTACCTAATCTTGGTAAGCCTGATTTTAGCGAATCAGTCGATAGGCAGGCCTTTTTTGCCCTTCGAACAATACTCCCGATATGGGGGTTATATGTTGACGATTACACTCCCCCATCAATCGAAATGGGTGTGAGGAGTAATTATTTACGTTTATAAATAATTGGAGCTCTGGTCTCATGCAGAACCAAAGAATCCGTATCCGCCTGAAAGCGTTTGATCATCGTCTGATCGATCAATCAACCGCGGAAATCGTCGAGACTGCAAAGCGCACTGGTGCGCAAGTCCGTGGTCCGATCCCGCTGCCAACTCGCAAAGAGCGCTTTACCGTTCTGATCTCTCCGCACGTCAACAAAGACGCGCGCGATCAGTACGAGATTCGCACTCACAAGCGTCTGGTTGACATCGTTGAGCCAACCGAGAAAACCGTTGATGCTCTGATGCGTCTGGATCTGGCTGCCGGTGTAGACGTGCAGATCAGCCTGGGTTAATCAGGTCATTGAGCGATTGAGAGGTTGAAACAATGATTGGTTTAGTCGGTAAAAAAGTGGGTATGACCCGTATCTTCACTGAAGATGGCGTTTCTATCCCAGTAACCGTAATTGAAATTGAAGCGAACCGCGTGACTCAGGTTAAAAGCCTGGACACCGACGGTTACCGTGCCGTTCAGGTTACCACTGGTAGCAAAAAAGCTAACCGTGTAACCAAGCCGGAAGCGGGCCATTTCGCTAAAGCTGGCGTTGAAGCTGGCCGTGGTCTGTGGGAATTCCGCCTGGAAGAAGGCCAAGAATTCGCTGCAGGTCAGGAAATTAGCGTAGAAATCTTCGCTGACGTTAAAAAAGTCGATGTTACCGGTACTTCTAAAGGTAAAGGTTTTGCTGGCACTGTTAAGCGCTGGAACTTCCGTACCCAAGACGCTACCCACGGTAACTCCTTGTCTCACCGCGTTCCGGGTTCTATCGGTCAGAACCAGACTCCGGGCAAAGTGTTCAAAGGCAAGAAAATGGCTGGCCACCTGGGTGATGAGCGCGTAACCGTTCAAAGCCTGGACGTAGTACGTGTTGACGCTGAGCGCAACCTGCTGCTGGTTAAGGGTGCTGTACCGGGCGCAACCGGTGGCAACCTGATCGTTAAACCAGCTGTGAAGGCGTAAGGGGATAGCAATGGAATTAGTATTGAAAGACGCGCAAAGCGCGCTGACTGTTTCCGAAACTACCTTCGGTCGTGATTTCAACGAAGCGCTGGTACACCAGGTTGTTGTTGCTTATGCAGCAGGTGCCCGTCAAGGTACCCGTGCTCAGAAGACCCGTGCTGAAGTAACTGGTTCCGGCAAAAAGCCATGGCGTCAGAAAGGCACCGGCCGTGCGCGTTCAGGTTCTGTAAAGAGCCCGATCTGGCGTTCAGGCGGCGTGACCTTTGCTGCTAAGCCACAGGACCACAGTCAGAAAGTAAACAAAAAGATGTACCGCGGCGCGCTGAAAAGCATCCTGTCCGAACTGGTACGTCAAGATCGTCTGATCGTTGTCGAGAAGTTCTCTGTAGAAGCGCCTAAAACTAAGCTGCTGGCACAGAAACTGAAAGATATGGCTCTGGAAGACGTGCTGATCGTGACCGGTGAACTGGATGAGAATCTGTTCCTGGCAGCTCGCAACCTGTACAAGGTTGACGTGCGCGATGTAGCAGGTATCGATCCGGTTAGCCTGATCGCCTTCGACAAAGTGGTTATGACTGCTGATGCTGTGAAGCAAGTTGAGGAGATGCTGGCATGATCCGTGAAGAACGTTTGCTGAAAGTGCTGCGTGCACCGCACGTATCTGAAAAAGCATCCGCTGCGATGGAAAAAAGCAACACCATCGTTCTCAAAGTTGCCAAAGACGCGACCAAAGCAGAAATCAAAGCTGCAGTGCAGAAACTGTTTGAAGTCGAAGTCAAAGACGTGAACACCCTGGTAGTTAAAGGGAAAGTGAAACGTCACGGTCAGCGTGTTGGTCGTCGTAGCGACTGGAAAAAAGCTTACGTCACCCTGAAAGAAGGCCAGAATCTGGACTTCATCGGCGGCGCAGAGTAAGTCGGAGGAGTAAGAACAATGGCAATTGTTAAATGTAAACCTACATCTCCGGGTCGTCGCCACGTTGTTAAAGTGGTTAACCCTGAGCTGCACAAGGGTAAACCTTATGCCCCGCTGCTGGAAAAACTGAGCAAAAGCGGTGGTCGTAACAACAATGGCCGTATCACCACCCGTCATATCGGTGGTGGCCACAAGCAACATTATCGTCTGGTTGACTTCAAGCGCAACAAAGACGGTATCCCTGCTGTGGTTGAGCGTCTGGAGTACGATCCGAACCGTTCCGCGAACATCGCGCTGGTTCTGTACAAAGACGGCGAACGCCGTTACATCCTGGCGCCGAAAGGCCTGAAAGCTGGTGACCAGATTCAATCTGGCGTTGATGCTGCAATCAAAGCGGGTAACACCCTGCCGATGCGCAACATTCCAGTTGGTTCAACGGTTCACAACGTAGAAATGAAACCAGGTAAAGGCGGCCAGATGGCTCGCTCCGCTGGTGCCTACGTTCAGATCGTTGCTCGTGATGGTTCCTACGTAACTCTGCGTCTGCGCTCCGGCGAAATGCGTAAAGTTCCAGCTGATTGCCGCGCCACCCTGGGTGAAGTCGGTAACGCTGAACACATGCTTCGCGTTCTGGGTAAAGCAGGTGCTGCACGTTGGCGTGGTGTTCGTCCTACCGTTCGCGGTACGGCGATGAACCCGGTAGATCACCCGCACGGTGGTGGTGAAGGTCGTAACTTTGGTAAGCACCCGGTAACTCCGTGGGGCGTTCAGACCAAAGGTAAGAAGACCCGTAGCAACAAGCGTACTGATAAGTTCATCGTACGTCGCCGTAGCAAAAAATAATTAGAGGATAAGCCATGCCACGTTCTCTCAAGAAAGGTCCTTTTATTGACCTGCACTTGCTGAAGAAGGTAGAGAAAGCGGTGGAAAGCGGTGACAAGAAGCCTTTGCGCACTTGGTCCCGTCGTTCAACGATCTTTCCTAACATGATCGGTTTGACCATCGCTGTCCATAATGGTCGTCAGCACGTACCAGTGTTCGTTTCCGATGAAATGGTCGGTCACAAACTGGGTGAATTCGCGCCGACTCGTACTTATCGCGGCCATGCGGCTGATAAAAAAGCTAAAAAGCGCTAAGGTAGGAGGAAGAGATGGAAACTATCGCTAAACATCGCCACGCTCGTTCTTCTGCTCAGAAGGTTCGCCTTGTTGCTGACCTGATTCGCGGTAAGAAAGTGTCGCAAGCTCTGGAAACTCTGACCTACACCAACAAGAAAGCTGCTGGTCTGGTTAAGAAAGTGCTGGAGTCTGCCATTGCTAACGCAGAACACAACGATGGCGCTGACATCGATGATCTGAAAGTTACGAAAATCTTCGTAGACGAAGGCCCAAGCATGAAGCGCATTATGCCGCGTGCAAAAGGTCGTGCAGATCGCATCCTGAAGCGCACCAGCCACATTACTGTGGTTGTGTCCGATCGCTGAGACTCTGGAGACTAGCAATGGGTCAGAAAGTACATCCTAATGGTATTCGCCTGGGTATTGTCAAACCTTGGAACTCTACTTGGTATGCGAATACCAAAGAATTCGCTGACAACCTGGACAGCGACTTTAAAGTTCGTCAATTCCTGACTAAGGAACTGTCGAAAGCTTCCGTTTCTCGCATCGTTATCGAGCGTCCTGCGAAGAGCATCCGTGTGACCATTCACACTGCTCGCCCAGGCATCGTTATCGGCAAGAAAGGTGAAGACGTCGAAAAACTGCGCAAGGTCGTAGCGGACATCGCTGGCGTTCCTGCACAGATCAACATCGCCGAAGTCCGTAAACCGGAACTCGACGCTAAATTGGTTGCTGACAGCATCACTTCTCAGCTGGAACGTCGCGTTATGTTCCGTCGTGCTATGAAGCGTGCAGTACAGAACGCAATGCGTCTTGGCGCTAAAGGTATCAAAGTTGAAGTAAGCGGCCGTCTTGGCGGCGCTGAAATCGCACGTACCGAATGGTACCGCGAAGGTCGTGTTCCATTGCACACTCTGCGTGCGGACATCGACTACAACACATCTGAAGCGCACACCACTTATGGTGTAATCGGCGTTAAGGTATGGATCTTCAAAGGTGAGATCCTGGGTGGTATGGCTGCAGTTGAACAACCGGAACCGGCTGCTCAACCTAAAAAGCAGCAGCGTAAAGGCCGCAAGTAAGGAGAGTCGCTGATGTTACAACCAAAGCGTACAAAATTCCGTAAGGTGCACAAGGGCCGCAACCGTGGTCTGGCGCAAGGTACGGATGTTAGCTTCGGCACTTTCGGTCTGAAAGCTGTTGGCCGTGGCCGTCTGACTGCTCGTCAAATCGAAGCAGCTCGTCGTGCAATGACTCGTGCAGTTAAGCGTCAAGGCAAGATCTGGATCCGTGTATTCCCGGACAAACCGATCACCGAGAAGCCGCTGGAAGTGCGTATGGGTAAAGGTAAGGGTAACGTGGAGTATTGGGTTGCCCTGATCCAGCCTGGTAAGGTCCTGTACGAAATGGACGGCGTGCCAGAAGAGGTTGCCCGCGAGGCATTCAAACTGGCAGCAGCGAAACTGCCGATCAAAACCACCTTTGTAACTAAGACGGTGATGTAATGAAAGCACAAGAGCTGCGTGAAAAAAGCGTTGAAGAGCTGAATGCCGAGCTGCTCAACCTGCTGCGTGAGCAATTCAACTTGCGCATGCAGGCGGCCAGTGGCCAGCTGCAACAAACTCACCTGTTGAAACAAGTGCGTCGTGACGTCGCACGCGTTAAGACTTTACTGACTCAAAAGGCGGGTGTGTAAATGACTGAAGTTATCCGTACCCTGCAGGGTCGTGTTGTTAGCGATAAAATGGAGAAATCCATCGTTGTTGCTATCGAGCGTACTGTGAAGCACCCAATCTACGGGAAATTCATCAAACGTACGACCAAGCTGCACGTACATGACGAGAACAACGAATGTGGTACCGGCGACGTGGTAGAAATCCGCGAATGCCGCCCACTGTCCAAGACTAAGTCCTGGACGTTGGTTCGCGTTGTAGAGAAAGCGATTCTGTAATAGAGTAGCTGGCTCTCACTTAATAAACGGCTCAGAAAATGAGCCGTTTATTTTTTCTACCCATACCAAGTAAGCGGTGTTATAATGCTGCGCCCTCGGTTATGGGGCTTTTCAACGGCCTAATTTTTACTTGGGTCTTTAAAGTAGTAGTTGACATTAGCGGAGCACTAAAATGATCCAAGAACAGACTATGCTGAACGTCGCCGACAACTCCGGTGCACGTCGCGTAATGTGTATCAAGGTTCTAGGTGGCTCGCACCGTCGCTACGCAGGCGTCGGCGACATCATCAAAATTACCATCAAGGAAGCAATTCCTCGCGGTAAGGTGAAGAAAGGCGATGTTCTGAAGGCGGTAGTGGTGCGCACCAAGAAGGGTGTACGTCGCCCGGACGGTTCTGTCATTCGCTTCGATGGCAATGCATGCGTTATTTTGAACAATAACAGCGAGCAGCCAATCGGTACGCGTATTTTTGGGCCGGTAACTCGTGAACTGCGTAATGAGAAGTTCATGAAAATTATCTCTCTGGCACCAGAAGTACTCTAAGGAGCGAACATGGCAGCGAAGATCCGTCGTGATGACGAAGTTATCGTGATTACCGGGAAAGACAAAGGTAAGCGCGGTAAAGTAAAAAATGTCCTGTCTGCTGGCAAGGTCATTGTTGAAGGCATCAACCTGGTTAAGAAACACCAGAAGCCGGTTCCGGCTCTGAACCAACCAGGCGGCATTGTTGAGAAAGAAGCTGCAATTCAGGTTTCTAACATTGCTATCTTCAACGCGGCTACCGGCAAGGCTGACCGTGTAGGCTTTAGATTCGAAGACGGCAAAAAAGTCCGTTTCTTCAAATCTAACAGCGAAACTATCAAGTAATTTGGAGTAATACGATGGCGAAACTGCATGATTACTACAAAGACGAGGTAGTCAAACAACTGATGTCTCAGTTTGATTACAACTCTGTCATGCAAGTCCCTCGGGTCGAGAAGATCACCCTGAACATGGGTGTTGGTGAAGCGATTGCTGACAAGAAACTGCTGGATAACGCCGCAGCGGACCTGGCAGCTATCTCCGGTCAAAAACCGTTGATCACCAAAGCCCGCAAATCTGTTGCAGGCTTCAAAATCCGTCAGGGCTATCCGATCGGCTGTAAAGTAACTCTGCGTGGCGAACGCATGTGGGAGTTCTTTGAGCGTCTGATCTCCATTGCTGTTCCACGTATCCGTGACTTCCGTGGCCTGTCCGCCAAGTCATTCGATGGCCGTGGCAACTACAGCATGGGCGTGCGTGAGCAAATCATCTTCCCAGAAATCGACTACGACAAAGTCGATCGCGTTCGTGGTTTGGATATTACCATTACCACTACTGCGAAATCTGATGATGAAGGCCGCGCGCTGCTGGCTGCTTTTAACTTCCCGTTCCGCAAGTAAGGCAGGGTTACTGATGGCTAAGCAATCAATGAAAGCACGCGAAGTCAAGCGCGTGAAATTAGCTGACAAGTTCTTTGCAAAACGCGTTGAACTGAAAGCTATTATCTCTGATGTGAACGCATCCGATGAAGATCGTTGGAATGCCGTTCTCAAGCTGCAAACTCTGCCGCGTGATTCCAGCCCGTCTCGTCAGCGTAAACGCTGCCGCCAAACTGGCCGTCCACATGGTTATGTGGGCAAATTCGGGTTGAGCCGTATTAAGCTTCGTGAAGCCGCTATGCGCGGTGAAGTACCAGGCTTGAAAAAGGCTAGCTGGTAATTACCAATTGAATCACGGGAGTAAAGACAGATGAGCATGCAAGATCCGATCGCGGATATGCTGACCCGTATCCGTAACGGTCAAGCCGCGAACAAAGTTGCGGTCACCATGCCTTCCTCCAAGCTGAAAGTGGCAATTGCCAACGTGCTGAAGGAAGAAGGTTTTATTGAAGATTTCAAAATCGAAGGCGACGCCAAGCCTGTTCTGGAACTGGTACTGAAGTACTTCCAGGGCAAAGCTGTGGTAGAAAGCATTCAACGTATCAGCCGTCCAGGTCTGCGCATCTACAAGAAAAAAGATGAGCTGCCAAAAGTTATGGCCGGTTTGGGTATCGCTGTTGTTTCTACCTCTAAAGGTGTTATGACCGATCGTGCAGCTCGCCAGGCTGGTCTGGGTGGCGAGATTATCTGCTACGTAGCTTAATTCGGGAGGAAAGAATGTCTCGTGTTGCAAAAGCACCCGTCGTCATTCCTGCCGGCGTAGAGGTAAAACTCAACGGTCAGGTTATTTCGATTAAGGGTAAAAACGGCGAGTTGACTCGTACTATCCACGACGCCGTTGAAGTGAAGCAAGAAGCTAACGCACTGACTTTCGCCCCGCGCGAAGGTTTTGCTAACGCATGGGCTCAAGCGGGTACCACGCGCGCTCTGCTGAACGCAATGGTTGTTGGTGTTACCGAAGGCTTCACCAAAAAGCTTCAACTGGTAGGTGTTGGTTATCGTGCTGCCGTTAAAGGCAACGTGGTGAATTTGGCCCTGGGCTTCTCTCACCCTATCGATCACCAGCTGCCGGCAGGTATCACTGCTGAATGCCCAAGCCAAACTGAAATCGTGCTGAAAGGCGCTGATAAGCAGGTGATTGGCCAGGTAGCAGCAGATCTGCGCGCTTACCGTCGTCCTGAGCCTTACAAAGGTAAAGGTGTTCGTTACGCCGACGAAGTCGTGCGTACCAAAGAGGCTAAGAAGAAGTAAGGTAACACTATGGATAAGAAATCTGCTCGTATCCGTCGTGCGACCCGCGCACGCCGCAAGCTCCAAGAGCTGGGTGCAACCCGCCTGGTGGTACATCGTACCCCGCGTCACATTTACGCACAGGTGATTGCTCCAAACGGTTCTGAAGTACTGGTAGCCGCTTCTACTTTAGAAAAAGCTATCGCGGAGCAACTGAAGTATTCCGGTAACAAAGACGCAGCAGCAGCCGTAGGTAAAGCTCTGGCTGAGCGCGCGTTGGAAAAAGGGATTGCGAAAGTATCCTTTGACCGTTCCGGTTTCCAATATCATGGTCGAGTCCAGGCACTGGCAGATGCTGCCCGTGAAGCTGGCCTTCAGTTCTAAGGAAGAGGTTTAAGATGGCTCACATCGAAAAACAAGCTGGCGAACTGCAGGAAAAGCTGATCGCGGTAAACCGCGTATCTAAAACCGTAAAAGGTGGCCGTATTTTCAGCTTTACCGCACTGACTGTAGTTGGTGATGGTAACGGTCGCGTTGGTTTTGGCTACGGCAAAGCACGCGAAGTTCCAGCAGCGATCCAGAAAGCGATGGAAAAAGCCCGTCGCAACATGATGAACGTCGCGCTGAACAGCGGCACCCTGCAGCACCCTGTTAAGGGCGCTCATACGGGTTCTCGCGTGTTCATGCAGCCTGCTCATGAAGGTACCGGTATCATCGCGGGTGGTGCAATGCGCGCCGTTCTCGAAGTTGCTGGGGTGCACAACGTATTGGCTAAAGCTTATGGTTCCACCAACCCGATCAACGTGGTTCGTGCAACTATCGACGCTCTGGCGAATATGAAGTCTCCTGAAATGGTCGCTGCTAAGCGTGGTAAATCCGTTGCCGACATTCTGGGGTAATTGACCATGGCTAAGACTATTAAAGTTACACAAACTCGCAGCTCAATTGGCCGTCTGCCGAAGCATAAAGCTACTCTGCTCGGTCTGGGTCTGCGTCGTATTGGTCACACCGTAGAGCGCGAGGATACTCCTGCTGTTCGCGGTATGGTCAACCTGGTTTCCTACATGGTTAAAGTTGAGGAGTAACAGATGCGTTTAAATACTCTGTCTCCGGCTGAAGGTGCCAAGCATGCGCCTAAGCGTGTAGGTCGTGGTATTGGTTCTGGCCTGGGTAAAACCGGCGGCCGTGGTCACAAAGGTCAGAAGTCTCGTTCTGGCGGTGGCGTACGTCGTGGTTTCGAAGGTGGTCAGATGCCTCTGTACCGTCGTCTGCCGAAATTCGGCTTCACTTCACGCAAAGCGATGATCACGGCAGAAGTTCGTCTGTCTGAACTGGCTCTGGTTGAAGGCGATGTTATCGACCTGAACGCGCTGAAAGCCGCTAACGTAGTTGGTGTCCAGATCGAATTCGCGAAAGTTGTACTTTCTGGCGAAGTCGCTCGTCCGGTAACCCTGCGTGGTCTGCGTGTCACCAAAGGCGCTCGTGCTGCTATCGAGGCTGCTGGCGGTAAAATTGAGGAATAAGTAGCAGATGGCTAAGCAACCAGGATTAGATTTTCAAAGTGCTAAAGGCGGGCTCGGCGAGCTGAAGCGCAGACTTTTGTTTGTAATCGGCGCGCTGATTGTCTTCCGTATCGGCTCTTTCATTCCGATTCCTGGTATCGATGCCACTGTGCTTGCCAAATTGCTTGAGCAGCAGAGAGGCACTATCATTGAAATGTTTAACATGTTCTCTGGTGGTGCCCTCAGCCGTGCTTCTATCTTTGCTCTGGGGATCATGCCGTATATCTCGGCGTCGATCATTATCCAGCTGCTGACGGTGGTTCATCCGGCGTTGGCGGAAATCAAGAAAGAAGGGGAGGCTGGCCGTCGCAAGATTAGCCAGTACACCCGCTACGGTACGCTGGTATTGGCCATATTCCAGTCGATCGGTATTGCTACCGGTCTGCCGAATATGCCTGGTATGCAGGGCCTGGTGTTAAACCCAGGCTTTGCATTCTACTTTACTGCGGTTGTGAGCCTGGTAACCGGGACAATGTTCCTGATGTGGCTGGGTGAGCAGATTACTGAACGCGGTATCGGCAACGGTATCTCGATCATTATCTTCGCGGGTATTGTAGCGGGGCTCCCGCCGGCAGTGGCCCATACTATTGAGCAAGCGCGGCAAGGCGACCTGCACTTCCTCCTGCTGCTGTTGGTTGCAGTATTGGTGTTTGCAGTAACCTTCTTCGTTGTTTTCATCGAGCGTGGTCAACGTCGTATCGTCGTTAACTATGCGAAGCGTCAACAAGGTCGTCGTGTTTATGCAGCACAGAGTACACACTTACCGTTGAAAGTGAACATGGCGGGTGTTATCCCGGCGATTTTCGCTTCCAGCATTATTCTGTTCCCGGCCACGATTGCATCATGGTTTGGGGGCGGTACCGGTTGGAACTGGCTGACTACGATTTCGCTGTATTTGCAGCCAGGGCAACCGCTTTATGTGTTACTCTATGCGTCTGCAATCATCTTCTTCTGTTTCTTCTACACGGCGTTGGTCTTCAACCCGCGTGAGACAGCAGATAACCTGAAGAAGTCCGGTGCCTTCGTACCAGGAATTCGTCCGGGAGAGCAAACGGCGAAGTATATCGATAAAGTAATGACGCGTTTAACCCTGGTGGGCGCGATGTACATTACTTTCATCTGCCTGATCCCGGAGTTCATGCGTGATGCAATGAAAGTACCATTCTACTTTGGTGGTACCTCGCTACTGATCGTGGTTGTCGTCATCATGGACTTTATGGCTCAAGTGCAAACTCTGATGATGTCAAGTCAGTACGAGTCTGCATTGAAGAAAGCAAATCTGAAAGGCTATAACCGCTAGTCAGATTCGTTTGAGAAGTTACGGAGAGTAAAAATGAAAGTTCGTGCTTCCGTCAAGAAATTATGTCGTAACTGCAAAATCGTTAAGCGTAACGGTGTCGTTCGTGTGATTTGCAGCGCCGAGCCGAAGCATAAACAGCGTCAAGGCTGATTATCTCGCATATTTTTCTTGCAAAGTTGGGTTGAGCTGGCTAGATTAGCCAGCCAATCTTTTGTATGTCGCACTGCAACATTATTTGAGTATCCTGAAAACGGGCTTTTCAGAATGGTGTTGCTGTATAAAATAGTAGGAGTGCATAGTGGCCCGTATAGCAGGCATTAACATTCCTGATCATAAACATACCGTTATCGCCTTAACGTCGATCTTCGGTATCGGTAAAACCCGTTCACAGGCTATCTGTGCATCCACGGGTATTGCTGAAAATGTTAAGATCAGTGAGCTGTCTGAAGAGCAAATCGAAAAGCTTCGTGATGCAGTTGCCAAATACACCGTTGAGGGTGATTTGCGTCGTGAAATTACCCTGAGCATCAAGCGTCTTATGGACCTTGGTTGCTATCGTGGTTTGCGTCATCGTCGTGGTCTGCCGGTACGCGGTCAGCGCACCAAGACCAACGCTCGTACCCGTAAGGGTCCGCGCAAGCCGATCAAGAAATAATCGGGGTTATTGAATAATGGCAAAGGCACCTGTTCGTACACGTAAGCGTGTAAGAAAGCAAGTCTCTGACGGCGTGGCTCATATCCATGCTTCTTTCAACAACACCATCGTTACCATCACTGATCGTCAGGGTAATGCTTTGGGTTGGGCAACAGCCGGTGGTTCCGGTTTCCGTGGTTCTCGTAAGTCCACTCCGTTCGCAGCACAGGTTGCAGCAGAACGTTGTGCTGACGCAGTAAAAGAATACGGTATCAAGAACCTGGAAGTTATGGTTAAAGGACCTGGTCCTGGTCGTGAGTCTACTATCCGCGCTCTGAACGCGGCTGGTTTCCGCATCACTAATATTACTGATGTGACTCCGATCCCTCATAACGGTTGTCGTCCGCCGAAAAAGCGCCGCGTGTAACGCAGCTTTTAGGATTGTTGGAGAAAGAAAATGGCAAGATATTTGGGTCCTAAGCTCAAGCTGAGCCGTCGTGAGGGCACAGACCTGTTCCTTAAGTCTGGCGTTCGCGCGATCGATTCCAAGTGTAAAATTGAACAAGCACCTGGTCAGCACGGTGCGCGTAAACCGCGTCTGTCTGATTACGGTGTTCAGTTGCGTGAGAAGCAGAAAGTTCGCCGTATGTACGGCATTCTGGAGCGTCAATTCCGCAACTATTACAAAGAAGCAACCCGCCTGAAGGGCAACACCGGTGAAAACCTGTTGCAGCTGCTGGAAGGTCGTCTGGACAACGTTGTTTACCGTATGGGCTTCGGCGCTACTCGTGCAGAGTCACGTCAGCTGGTTAGCCATAAAGCAGTTATGGTAAACGGTCGCGTTGTTAACATCGCTTCTTATCAGGTATCTCCGAATGACGTAGTCAGCATCCGCGAGAAAGCTAAAAAGCAGTCTCGTGTTAAAGCTTCTCTGGAGCTGGCTGAGCAGCGTGAAAAGCCGACTTGGCTGGAAGTTGATGCTGCTAAGATGGAAGGCGTGTTCAAGCGTATGCCTGAACGTACCGATCTGTCTGCGGACATTAACGAACACCTGATCGTCGAGCTTTACTCCAAGTAAAGCTTAGTACCAAAGAGAGGACACAATGCAGGGTTCTGTGACAGAGTTTCTAAAACCGCGCCTGGTAGATATCGAGCAAGTCAGTTCGACGCACGCCAAGGTGACCCTTGAGCCTTTAGAGCGTGGCTTTGGCCATACTCTTGGCAACGCACTGCGCCGTATTCTGCTTTCATCTATGCCGGGTTGCGCGGTGACCGAGGTTGAGATTGATGGTGTACTGCATGAGTACAGCACCAAAGAAGGCGTACAGGAAGATATCCTGGAGATCCTGCTCAACCTGAAAGGGCTGGCGGTGAGAGTTCAAGGCAAAGACGAAGTTATTCTTACCCTGAATAAATCTGGCATTGGCCCTGTGACCGCTGCCGACATCACCCATGATGGTGATGTCGAAATCGTCAAGCCTCAGCACGTGATCTGCCACCTGACTGATGAGAACGCGGCTATCAGCATGCGTATCAAAGTTCAGCGCGGTCGCGGTTATGTGCCGGCTTCTGCCCGAATTCATTCGGAAGAAGATGAGCGCCCAATCGGTCGTCTGTTGGTTGACGCCTGCTACAGCCCTGTAGAGCGTATCGCCTACAATGTTGAAGCTGCGCGTGTAGAACAGCGTACTGACTTGGATAAGCTGGTCATCGAGATGGAGACCAATGGCACGATCGATCCTGAAGAGGCGATCCGCCGTGCGGCCACCATTCTGGCTGAACAACTTGAAGCTTTCGTTGACCTGCGTGATGTACGTCAGCCGGAAGTTAAAGAAGAGAAACCGGAATTCGATCCGATCTTGCTGCGCCCTGTTGACGATCTGGAATTGACTGTCCGCTCTGCTAACTGCCTCAAGGCAGAAGCTATCCACTACATCGGTGATCTGGTACAGCGTACCGAGGTTGAGTTGCTGAAAACGCCAAACCTGGGTAAAAAATCTCTTACCGAGATTAAAGACGTGCTGGCCTCACGTGGTCTGTCTCTGGGCATGCGCCTGGAAAACTGGCCGCCGGCAAGCATTGCTGACGAGTAACCGGATCACAGGTTAAGGTTTTACTGAGAAGGATAAGGTCATGCGCCATCGTAAGAGTGGTCGTCAACTGAACCGTAACAGCAGCCATCGCCAGGCTATGTTCCGTAACATGGCCGGCTCTTTGGTTCGTCATGAGATCATCAAGACGACCCTGCCAAAAGCAAAAGAGCTGCGTCGCGTTGTTGAGCCGCTGATTACTCTTGCCAAGACCGACAGCGTAGCTAATCGTCGTCTGGCATTCGCCCGTACTCGTGATAACGAGATCGTGGCAAAACTGTTTAACGAGCTGGGCCCGCGTTTCGCGAGCCGTGCCGGTGGTTACACTCGCATTCTGAAGTGTGGCTTCCGCGCAGGCGACAACGCGCCGATGGCATACATCGAGCTGGTTGATCGTGCTGAGTCTCAAGCAGAAGTAGCAACTGCAGAGTAATCTGTAGACGCGTAAAAAAACCGGGCTTGCCCGGTTTTTTTACGTCCAAACCCAGCCAAATGTGCGTAATTCCCCCGCTGTGCTTAAGATCCCTGCTCCCATCCGTTATGCTAAGGCTTATTCATTACGTTAAGCGAGGCTGTCTGTTATGTGGCTGCTCGATCAATGGGCGGAACGTCATATCCTTGATGCTCAGGATAAAGGCGAGTTCGACAATCTGCCCGGCCAGGGCCAACCGTTGGCGCTGGAAGATGACAGCGCGGTACCGGCCGAGCTACGCGCCGGTTACCGTCTGCTGAAAAATGCCGGTTACCTGCCACCGGCACTGGAAGATCGCAAAGAGGCATTGACCGTTGCTCGCCTGCTGCAAGGGATTAACAATGAGCACCCGGATTATGTCGAGCTCAGCAAACGCATGGCGCTGTTGGAACATCGGTTGCGTCAAGCCGGAATGAGCACGGATTTCTTACATGGTGAATATCAGCGCGCGCTGGACGGCAAATTCACCCGAGAGGAGAAGTAATGTTCAAGATAGGTCAGTTGGCCAAGCTTGCCGAAGTGACGCCGGATACCGTACGTTACTATGAAAAGCAGGGCATGATGGATCACAATGTTCGCACCGAAGGCGGCTATCGGCTGTATACCGAACAGGATCTGCAGCGGCTTCGCTTCATTCGCTATGCCAAGCAGCTGGGGTTTACTCTGGAAACGATCGCCGAGTTGCTGTCGATCCGCGTCGATCCTGAGCATCATACCTGCCAGGAATCGAAGTCGATCGTCGATGCGCGCCTGAGCGAAGTGGAAAGCAAGTTGGCGGAGCTGACTCGTATGCGCGAATCGCTGAAGCGGCTGAGTGATGCCTGCTGCGGCACTGCCCATACCAGCAATTATTGCTCTATTTTGGAGGCCCTGGAACAGGGCGCAAGCGATGAAAAAGGCAAAAAAGGTTGCTGACGGCACTTTAATTTTTATACTGCCGGCAGTATTATCGCCCCGTTTTATTACCCCACCTTTTACAGGAGCATTATCATGACGAAATATCGTCACACTAAAGGTCAGATTCAAGATAACGCCATTGAGGCGCTGCTGCATGATCCGCTATTCCGTCAACGAGTAGAAAAGAATGTGAAAGGCAAAGGCAGCTATCGGCGTAAAGAAAAACACACTAAGGGCGGTAACTGGGAGGCCAGTGGTAAACAATCAAGCGATAATTTACCACTGGCCTTCTGGTTTTAAGCATTAAAAAAGCCACCTTCATCAGGTGGCTTTTTATTGGCATAACCAAACGCTGTTTTACAGTTTTGGCTGCTGTTGCTGGCTCAGCAAGTCACGAATTTCCGTCAGCAGTTTCTCTTCTGCAGTAGGTTCTGGCGGCGCTGCCGGCGCTTCTTCCTGCTTGCGGCGCATTTTGTTCATCAATTTAATCGCCAGGAAGATGGCGAAGGCGACAATCACGAAGTCGAACACGGTTTGGATGAATGAACCGTAATTCATTACTACCGCCGGCACGGCGCCCTGAGCTTCACGTAATACCAGATGGAACTGTTTAAAGTCGACACCACCGATCAGTAAGCCCAGCGGTGGCATGATGATATCGGCCACGAAGGACGAAACAATCTTGCCGAACGCGGCACCGATAATCACACCGACGGCCAGATCGACCACGTTGCCACGCATGGCAAATTCGCGAAACTCTTTCAACATACTCATAGAACGCACCCCTTGCAGAATTAATAACTCAAGTTTAACAAAGCAATTTCCCTTTGCCACAAAAGGAGAGAAGTTTTATCTCTTCCCAAGGCAGAGAACAACCACGCGATTATAGACCATCGCCAAATAAATTCGTTCTACAAGAAGAACGGGCTTGGTTGGAACAAGCGTTCAACGTCCGGTACGAATTTCTTGTCGGTAATAAACATGATGACGTGATCGCCCTGTTCGATCTTGCTGTTACCGTTGGCGATGATCACGTCGTCGCCGCGCACGATAGCGCCGATAGTGGTGCCCGGTGGCAGCTTAATGTCTTCGACGATGCGCCCGACCACTTTGGAGGTGCTTTCATCGCCGTGAGCAATCGCTTCGATCGCTTCCGCTACACCGCGGCGCAACGACGAGACGCTGACGATATCCGCTTTGCGCACGTGTCCCAACAGGGCGGATATGGTCGCCTGCTGGGGTGAAATGGCAATATCGATCACGCTGCCTTGCACCAGATCGACATAGGCGCGGCGCTGGATCAATACCATTACCTTCTTGGCGCCCATGCGTTTGGCCAGCATCGCCGACATGATGTTGGCTTCATCGTCGTTGGTGATGGCGATGAAGACATCCACCTGCTCAACGTGCTCTTCGGCCAGCAGCTCCTGATCGGAGGCATCGCCGTAGAACACGATGGTATCGTGCAGCTGTTCGGCCAGTTCGGCGGCGCGTTGCTGATTGCGCTCGATCAGTTTGACGTTGTAGTCTTTTTCCAGTTTGGCGGCCAGGCCTGCGCCGACGTTGCCGCCGCCGACGATCATGATGCGTTTATAAGGTTTTTCCAGCCGTTGCAGTTCGCTCATCACCGCACGGATGTGTTGTGAGGCGGCGACGAAGAAGACTTCATCACCGGCTTCGATAATGGTCGAGCCTTGCGGACGGATCGGTCGGTCCTGGCGGAAAATAGCGGCGACGCGGGTGTCGATATGTGGCATGTGCTCGCGCATCGAAGAGAGCGCATTGCCGACCAGCGGGCCGCCGTAATAGGCTTTAACCGCAGCGATGCTGACCTTGCCTTCGGCGAAGTTGACCACCTGCAGCGCGCCAGGGTATTCAATCAGCTTGTAGATATAATCGATGACCAGCTGCTCCGGCGAAATCAGATGGTCGATCGGCACCGCTTCCGGCAGGAACAGTTTCTCCGACTCGCGAATATATTCCGGCGCGCGGATGCGGGCGATACGGTTGGGGGTATTAAACAGAGAATAGGCGATCTGGCAGGCGATCATGTTGGTTTCGTCGGAGTTGGTGACGGCGACCAGCATGTCGGCGTCTTCCGCGCCGGCTTCACGCAGCACCCGAGGGTGGGAGCCGTGTCCCTGAACCACGCGCAGATCGAATTTATCCTGCAGCTGACGCAACCGGCCGGAATCGGTATCGACGACGGTGATATCGTTGTTTTCACCCACCAGGTTTTCCGCCAGCGTCCCGCCAACCTGACCGGCACCAAGAATAATTATTTTCATCGTGTTCTCTGCTTCACACTGAAAGACTTAGGGCGCGCACGCACGCCCTGAAGCATTACATTTTAATCAGCTTAGCGTAAAAGAAGCCATCGCCATCCTCGGGATGCGGGATATTCTGCCGCCCTGGCCGCTGCGCATCGCCGGTTTCAACCAGCTTGGCATCGGTGTGGCGCTGCAAGAACGCAGCGATCTGGCTGCTGTTTTCATCCGGTAGGATAGAGCAGGTGGCGTACACCATCACGCCGCCCGACTTCAGATGTGGCCAGACGGCTTCCAGGATTTCGGCCTGTAGCGCGGCGAGTTCGGCTATGTCGCGATCGCGGCGCAGCCATTTGATGTCGGGGTGACGGCGGATCACGCCGGTGGCGGAACAAGGTGCGTCCAGCAGGATCCGGTCGAACTGTTTGTCACCGCACCACTGCTGCGGCGTACGGCCATCGCCCAGTTTAACTTCGGCGTGCAAACGCAGGCGCTGCAGGTTTTCTTTCACCCGCGCCAGACGCTGTTCGTCGATATCGACGGCCATGACGTGCGATTTCGGCGCCGCTTCCAGAATATGCGTGGTTTTACCGCCAGGCGCGGCGCACAAGTCGAGGATCTGTTCGCCGTCTTGCGGATCCAACAGATCGACACATCCCTGGGCTGAGGCATCTTGCACGGTGACCCAGCCGTCGGCGAACCCTGGCAGATCGGTCACGGCGCAAGGCGCCAGCAAGCGCACCGCGTCCGCATAGTTTGCATGAGACTCCGCGGCGATGCCGGCGTCGGTTAGCAGCTGCAGATAGGCATCACGGGTGTGATGCAGGCGATTGACACGCAGCCACATCGGCGGTTTCTGGTTATTCGCGTCGACGATCTTTTCCCAGTTGGCGGGATAAGCCTGTTGAATGCGTTTGAGCAGCCAGCTGGGGTGCAGATAGCGACTGTCATTATTGGCGGCGCGCTGCAGCAGCTCTTCCTGCTGGCGCTGGAATTGCCGCAATACGCCGTTAATCAGGCCTTTCAACTGTGGACGTTTCAGCGCAACCGCGCCTTCTACGGTTTCCGCCAGTACGGCGTGCGCCGGGATGCGGGTATACAGCAGCTGGTACAGGCCGACCATCAGCAAATAGTGCAGCGTACGCTGCTTGCCGGTCAGCGGTTTGGCCATCAATTGCTGAATGCACCATTCGAGTTGCGGCAGTACGCGTAACGTGCCGAAGCACAGTTCCTGCAACAACCCGCGGTCTTTGTCGCTGATGGAAGTTTGCAGCGCCGGCAGGACAGTGCTGAGCGACTGCCCCTGATCCAGCACCTGGCCGATGGCTTTGGCAGCGATGCTGCGGAGATTGTAATTATTTTTCATAGGCTAAAGCTGATAACGATCGGCATTGAGAAAATAACGGCCCGGCGATGAGCGGCCGGGCAGTGGGGTGACTTACAGCCGGTTGCCCGGGGTAAACCATTCACGGCGTGAATTTAACAGGTCTTGCGCCGACATCGGTTTCTTGCCGGCGGGCTGTAGTTGGATCAGATTGAGAATACCGTCGGCGGTCGCTACCTGAATGCCGTGCTTGTCGGCATGGACAACGGTGCCTGGCTCCGCGTTGGTGCTTTGCGCCAGTACGCTGGCTTGCCACACTTTCACTGGTTGATCGTCGATGGTGAAGTAGCTGATCGGCCAAGGGTTGAAGGCGCGGATGCAGCGCTCCAGCTGGGCGGCAGACAGGCTCCAGTCCAGACGCGCTTCTTCTTTGCTCAGTTTTTCAGCGTAGGTGACTTGCGCTTCGTCCTGCACCTCACGGATGGCGCTGCCGTCGGCCATTTGGCGCAGCGTAGTCAGCATGCCCTGTGGGCCTAGCTGGGCCAGCTTGTCGTAGAGACTGGCGCTGGTATCGCTGCTCTCAATCGGGCAGGCAATTTTGTGCATCATGTCGCCGGTATCGAGACCGACATCCATCTGCATGATGGTCACGCCGGTTTCGCTGTCGCCGGCCCAGAGCGAACGCTGGATAGGCGCTGCGCCACGCCAGCGTGGCAGAAGCGAGCCGTGTACGTTGATGCAGCCGAGGCGTGGCATATCCAACACGGCTTGCGGCAGGATCAGCCCGTAGGCGACCACCACCATTACGTCGGCGTTGAGATCGGCCACTAGGTGCTGATTCTCTTCGGGGCGCAGCGATTTGGGCTGAAATACCGGCAGTTGGTGTTGTTCGGCCAGCACTTTGACCGGGCTGGGCGTCAGCTTGTTGCCGCGGCCCGCCGGGCGGTCGGGCTGGGTGAATACGCCGACAATCTGGTGCTCAGATGACAACAGCGCGTCAAGGTGACGCGCTGCGAAGTCTGGGGTTCCGGCAAAAATAATCCGTAAAGAGTCAGACACGTTGATTTCCTGATCGGTTAGGCGCGGGCTTGAAGCTTGGCCATTTTTTCCAGTTTCTGACGAATGCGCTGGCGCTTGAGCGGCGACAGGTAATCGACGAACAGCTTGCCCATCAGGTGATCCATCTCGTGTTGGATGCAGATCGCCAGCAGATCGTCCGCTTCCAGCTCGAAAGGTTTGCCGTCGCGATCCAGCGCGCGGATCTTCACCTGTGCAGCACGTGGTACCAACGCACGCTGCTCGGGAATGGAAAGACAGCCTTCCTCGATACCGGTTTCGCCGCTTTTTTCCAGCAGCTCCGGGTTGATCAGGACCAGGCGCTGATCGCGATTCTCGGAGACGTCGATCACGATAATGCGCTGATGGATATCCACCTGAGTCGCAGCCAGGCCAATACCTTCCTCTGCGTACATGGTTTCAAACATATCATCCACGATGCGCTGGATATCCGCATTGACTTCTTTTACCGGCGCTGCGACTTTGCGCAGACGCTCGTCTGGGAAATGTAATACCTGCAAGACTGACATATATCTTTAGATCTGTATCCGAGTAATGAACGAGGTTTAACCTCTATTCTAGACATTTCCCGGCCTGATTGACAGCATTGCGCACCAATTGCTCAGATTGGTAATACCACCGTTTTTGCTGAGGGAACAGACGATGCGGCTGGAAGAGATCGCTTTACGAATGCGAGGAGTAACGGGGTTACAGACCGTCGTGGCCAGCCGGATCGTGCAGCAGCTATCGCAAATGGGTTGCGAGCCTCGCAGCGCGTTGCGTGAACTGGGATTAAACGAACGGCAGCAGGCACAGTTCAACCAGGTGGATACCGGCTATCTGGCGGCGACCCTGCGTTGGCTGGAGGACCCGGCACACCATATGGTGAACTACGGGGCGGCCGGCTATCCCGAGCGCCTGGCCCAGATCGACGATGCGCCGCTGTTTCTGCTGATCGAGGGCGATCCTCAGGCGTTATTGTACCCGCAGCTCGCCATGGTTGGCAGCCGGCAGTTCAGCCACTACGGCGAGCGTTGGGCTAACCATTTTGCCGAGGAATTGGCGCGTTGCGGTTTCACCATCACCAGCGGTTTGGCGATTGGCATCGACGGCATTTGCCATCGTGCAGCGCTGGCGGCCGGTGGTTGCACGGTAGCGGTATTGGGCAGCGGGCTAGCCAATGTCTATCCACGCCGGCATCGCAGGCTCGCGGAGCAGATTACCGGGCAGGGCGGCGCGGTGATTTCAGATCATTTAGTTACCGATTTACCTCTGGCCGATCATTTTCCGCGCCGCAACCGCATTATCAGCGGGCTGAGCCAGGGGGTTCTGGTTATTGAAGCCTCGTTGCGTAGCGGTACCCTGGTGACCGCTCGCTATGCGTTGGGTCAGGGCCGTGAGGTGTTTGCCTTGCCTGGGCCATTAGGAAACCCGATGAGCGAGGGGACGCACTGGCTGATCCAACAGGGCGCGCATCTGGTCACCGGGCCGAAAGATATCGCAGAATTGCTGGGAAGCGGCCTTCAATGGCTGTCACTGAACGAAAATACAACTATTTGTGCGTCACAGGCTGAAGTTGAATTGCCATTTGCCGATGTGTTGGCTAACGTAGGAGATGAGGTGACACCTGTTGACGTCGTCGCTGAACGTGCCGGCCAACCTGTGCCAGTGGTGGTAATCAAGTTACTCGAACTGGAGTTAGCAGGGTGGATCGCAGCTGTACCCGGCGGCTATGTCCGAATAAGGAGGGCAAGCCATGTTCGACGTACTCATGTACTTGTTTGAAACTTATATCCACAATGAACCAGAGATGCGCGTCGATCAGGATCAACTGACCGATGATCTCGCTCAGGCGGGGTTTCATCGGGATGATATCTATAACGCGTTGAATTGGCTTGAGAAGTTGGCTGACCTGCAAGAAGGTCAAAATGCGCCTTACTTTATGGATGCCGATCCGCTGGCAATGCGGATCTACACCGAAGAGGAAGGTGCGCGTTTGGATGCCGGCTGCCGTGGTTTTCTCCTGTTCCTGGAACAGATTCAGGTATTGAACCTCGAAACCCGTGAAATGGTTATCGACCGCGTTATGGCCTTGGATAATGCGGAATTCGATCTCGAAGATCTGAAATGGGTCGTGTTGATGGTGCTGTTTAATATCCCCGGATATGAAAGCGCCTATCAGCAAATGGAAGAACTGTTGTTTGAAGTGAACGAAGGTTATCTGCATTGAGCCGATAACGCGCATAGAAGACGTTATGACAAAAAACGCGATTTTTGCCGCCAGGCAAAATGAACCCTGTCCGGAATGCGGGGCCGAGCTGGTGATCCGTAGCGGTCGCCACGGCCCCTTCCTCGGCTGTTCCCAGTATCCTCAATGCCAATATATTCGCCCGCTGAAAGCGCAGGCCGATGGGCATATCGTGAAGGTGCTGGATGGGCAGCAGTGCCCGAAGTGCCAGGCGACGTTGGTGCTGCGTCAGGGGCGCTATGGCATGTTTATCGGCTGCAGCGATTATCCGCAGTGCGATCACACTGAAGTGATCGATAAACCTGACGAAACCGCCATTACCTGTCCGCAGTGCGGTCAGGGCAAGCTGCTGCAGCGTAAGTCGCGCTACGGCAAGGTTTTTCATTCCTGCGATCGTTATCCGGAATGCCAATTCGCCCTCAATGTTAAACCCGTCGCCGGTGAATGCGCCTATTGCCATTATCCGTTGCTGATGGAAAAGCGCACGGCAAAAGGCCCCGTCCTGTGCTGTGCCAGCAAGCTGTGCGGAAAACCCGTCGCGACTACAGAATAATCACATCATGAACTCAGAATTAAGTCCGAACCTTTTATCTATCATCGATGCTTTGCATCAACAGCAGGTGATTGCCTATCCCACCGAAGCGGTATTCGGGCTGGGATGCGATCCCGACAGCGAACAGGCGGTCAATGCGCTGCTGGCGTTGAAACAGCGGCCGTGGGAAAAGGGGCTGATTCTGATCGCCGCCGACTATGCGCAGCTGAAGCCTTACATCGATGACAGCACGCTTAGCGAACAGCAGCGCGCGACGATGTTCGCCAGCTGGCCTGGGCCGGTAACCTGGGTGTTGCCTGCTCGGCCGGAGACGCCACGTTTACTGACCGGGTGTTTCAGCTCGCTGGCGGTGCGTGTCAGCGATCATCCGTTGGTGCAGCAGCTGTGTCGGCAGTACGGCAAGCCGCTAGTGTCGACCAGTGCCAATCTCAGTGGGCTGGAACCGTGCCGTAGTGCGGATGAGGTCACACGGCAATTTGGCGAAGCTTTCCCGGTATTGGCCGGCGAGGTGGGTGGCCGTCTTAATCCTTCCGAAATCAGAGATGCTCTGACCGGCGAGCAAATCCGTCAGGGCTAGGGGTAATGGGCATGGAGAAGTTTGCGGTATTTGGCAACCCTATTGGCCACAGCAAGTCGCCGCGAATTCATGCGTTGTTTGCTGCCCAGACCGGCATTGAGCATCCTTATGGAGCGGTGTTGGCGCCGCTGGACGGTTTTGAAACCAGCCTGCAGGCGTTTATCCACGCCGGAGGACTGGGGGCGAACGTCACGGTACCTTTCAAAGAGCGTGCTTATGAGCTCGCCTCCGAGCTGAGCGAACGCGCGGCGATGGCCGGAGCGGTCAATACCTTAAAGGTATTGCCTAATGGCGATCTATTGGGGGATAACACCGACGGCATCGGTTTGCTGACCGATCTGCAGCGTCAGCAATTGATCCGGGTGCAGGATCGCATTCTGCTGGTGGGCGCCGGCGGCGCGGCGCGCGGTGTGATCCTGCCGCTGCTGTCTTTCGGCTGCCGGCTCACGATCACCAACCGTACCTTCAGCCGGGCCCAAGAGTTGGCCCACGCTTTCCGGCATCTGGGGGAGATCTCGGCGGCGCCGATGGATCAGCTGGATCAACAAGCGTTCGATCTGGTGATCAATGCGACGGCGTCCGGCATCAGCGGGGAGATCCCGGCGTTGCCTGCGGGCGTAGTCAATGCGCAAACCCGTTGCTATGACATGTTCTATCAGCAGGGTGTCACGCCGTTCCTGGCCTGGGCGCAGCAGCAGAGCGCAACGGAATATGCCGATGGGCTGGGCATGTTGGTGGGGCAGGCGGCGCATGCTTTCCTGCTTTGGCACGGAGTGATGCCAGAGATCGAGCCGGTATTGCGCCAGCTGCGCAGCGAACTGGCGGCATGAATCCTACCCCGTTCTCTTTATAGGGAACGGGGCGTCCGTCAGATGTCTTCTGACAGGTATTCATCTTTCCAGCGTACATAGTTGTTAGAGGAATAAAGCAACCCTTCCAACTCGGCGGCGGTCAACGGCCGCACCTGGCGTGCCGGGCTGCCCATATAGAGATAGCCGCTGGCCAGACGTTTACCCGGCGCCACCAAACTGCCGGCGCCAATCATCACGTCGTCTTCTACTACTACACCGTCCAGCAGGATCGATCCCATACCGACCAGCACCCGGTTGCCGATGGCGCAGCCGTGCAGCATCGCTTTATGGCCTACGGTCACGTCTTCTCCAATCAACAGGGGATAACCGTCGGGGTTATGTTCGGAGCGGTGAGTCACATGCAGTACGCTGCCGTCCTGTATGTTGCTGCGCGCGCCGATATTTACCGCATTGACGTCGCCGCGGATGGCGACCAGCGGCCAGATGCTGACGTCATCCGCCAGATCGACGTCACCAATCACGACGCTGGAAGGATCGATCAAGACGCGTTGACCGAGTTTAGGGGTGTATTGAAGATAAGAACGTACTGCATCGGACATAGTGCTGCCTCACGTCGGGATCATATTTACCGGCAATACTAGACTCTGGCGATGGAATTACAACCAATCGCAGCGCCGGATCCTGCGGAAAATGGCCCTGATCGCACAAGATCCACCCGGAAGGGCTGAAAAGTGTGCAAACAGAAAGAAAAGATCAAAAAAGGGGTTGTGCAAAAAACTCGGATCCCTATAATGCGCCTCCATCGACACGGCGCAAGTGATTCACTTCACACAGCGGCCGGGAAGAAAGAGAAAAAATCCTGAAAATTAGGGTTGACTCTGAAAGAGGAAAGCGTAATATACGCCACCTCGAGTTAGCAAGCGAAAGCGCCTAACTCACTGCTCTTTAACAATTTATCAGACAATCTGTGTGGGCACTCCACAAGACGATATCCAGCATCTTTGGATGCAAAAAAATATCAAGTCTTGAAGAGTGACTAACTGAAGTAAAATTCATGCAGTAAATCTTTGAGCATCGCTTCTCGAGTGGAAGCAAATCAAGCTTTTAATTGAAGAGTTTGATCATGGCTCAGATTGAACGCTGGCGGCAGGCTTAACACATGCAAGTCGAGCGGTAGCACAGGGGAGCTTGCTCCCTGGGTGACGAGCGGCGGACGGGTGAGTAATGTCTGGGAAACTGCCTGATGGAGGGGGATAACTACTGGAAACGGTAGCTAATACCGCATAACGTCGCAAGACCAAAGAGGGGGACCTTCGGGCCTCTTGCCATCAGATGTGCCCAGATGGGATTAGCTAGTAGGTGGGGTAATGGCTCACCTAGGCGACGATCCCTAGCTGGTCTGAGAGGATGACCAGCCACACTGGAACTGAGACACGGTCCAGACTCCTACGGGAGGCAGCAGTGGGGAATATTGCACAATGGGCGCAAGCCTGATGCAGCCATGCCGCGTGTGTGAAGAAGGCCTTCGGGTTGTAAAGCACTTTCAGCGAGGAGGAAGGTGGTGAACTTAATACGTTCATCAATTGACGTTACTCGCAGAAGAAGCACCGGCTAACTCCGTGCCAGCAGCCGCGGTAATACGGAGGGTGCAAGCGTTAATCGGAATTACTGGGCGTAAAGCGCACGCAGGCGGTTTGTTAAGTCAGATGTGAAATCCCCGGGCTCAACCTGGGAACTGCATTTGAAACTGGCAAGCTAGAGTCTCGTAGAGGGGGTAGAATTCCAGGTGTAGCGGTGAAATGCGTAGAGATCTGGAGGAATACCGGTGGCGAAGGCGGCCCCCTGGACGAAGACTGACGCTCAGGTGCGAAAGCGTGGGGAGCAAACAGGATTAGATACCCTGGTAGTCCACGCTGTAAACGATGTCGATTTGGAGGTTGTGCCCTTGAGGCGTGGCTTCCGGAGCTAACGCGTTAAATCGACCGCCTGGGGAGTACGGCCGCAAGGTTAAAACTCAAATGAATTGACGGGGGCCCGCACAAGCGGTGGAGCATGTGGTTTAATTCGATGCAACGCGAAGAACCTTACCTACTCTTGACATCCAGAGAACTTTCCAGAGATGGATTGGTGCCTTCGGGAACTCTGAGACAGGTGCTGCATGGCTGTCGTCAGCTCGTGTTGTGAAATGTTGGGTTAAGTCCCGCAACGAGCGCAACCCTTATCCTTTGTTGCCAGCGGTTCGGCCGGGAACTCAAAGGAGACTGCCAGTGATAAACTGGAGGAAGGTGGGGATGACGTCAAGTCATCATGGCCCTTACGAGTAGGGCTACACACGTGCTACAATGGCATATACAAAGAGAAGCGACCTCGCGAGAGCAAGCGGACCTCATAAAGTATGTCGTAGTCCGGATTGGAGTCTGCAACTCGACTCCATGAAGTCGGAATCGCTAGTAATCGTAGATCAGAATGCTACGGTGAATACGTTCCCGGGCCTTGTACACACCGCCCGTCACACCATGGGAGTGGGTTGCAAAAGAAGTAGGTAGCTTAACCTTCGGGAGGGCGCTTACCACTTTGTGATTCATGACTGGGGTGAAGTCGTAACAAGGTAACCGTAGGGGAACCTGCGGTTGGATCACCTCCTTACCTAAAGATATTAGTTCGAGTGGCGTGCTCACACAGATTGTCTGATGAAAAAGTAACGAGCAAAAGCGTCATAAAAGTACGGTGTCGTGTCCCCTTCGTCTAGAGGCCTAGGACACCGCCCTTTCACGGCGGTAACAGGGGTTCGAATCCCCTAGGGGACGCCAAGCTTCCGACCCACCCGGTGAAAGCGGCGGTCCTCAGTATCTGACGATACACCATATCTTAAAGATGACTTTCGAGTCATGTTTAAGATATTGCTCTTTAACAATCTGGAACAAGCTGAAAATTGAAACATGACGGCTGAAATTTATCCCTCCGTAGATGTATTGGGATAAAGAGTAACCTGTCATAGAGTCTCTCAAATGTTTGCAGCACGAACGATGGAAACATCTTCGGGTTGTGAGGTTAAGTGACTAAGCGTACACGGTGGATGCCTAGGCAGTCAGAGGCGATGAAGGGCGTGCTAATCTGCGAAAAGCGTCGGTAAGGTGATATGAACCGTTATAACCGGCGATACCCGAATGGGGAAACCCAGTGTGTTTCGACACACTATCATGTCATGAATACATAGTGGCATGAGGCGAACCGGGGGAACTGAAACATCTAAGTACCCCGAGGAAAAGAAATCAACCGAGATTCCCCCAGTAGCGGCGAGCGAACGGGGAGGAGCCCAGAACCTGAATCGGCTTGTGTGTTAGTGGAAGCGTCTGGAAAGTCGCGCAGTAAAGGGTGATAGCCCCGTACACTAAAATGCACAGGTTGTGAGTTCGATGAGTAGGGCGGGACACGTGACATCCTGTCTGAATATGGGGGGACCATCCTCCAAGGCTAAATACTCCTGACTGACCGATAGTGAACCAGTACCGTGAGGGAAAGGCGAAAAGAACCCCGGCGAGGGGAGTGAAATAGAACCTGAAACCGTGTACGTACAAGCAGTGGGAGCACCTTCGTGGTGTGACTGCGTACCTTTTGTATAATGGGTCAGCGACTTATATTTTGTAGCAAGGTTAACCGTATAGGGGAGCCGTAGGGAAACCGAGTCTTAACTGGGCGATTAGTTGCAAGGTATAGACCCGAAACCCGGTGATCTAGCCATGGGCAGGTTGAAGGTTGGGTAACACTAACTGGAGGACCGAACCGACTAATGTTGAAAAATTAGCGGATGACTTGTGGCTGGGGGTGAAAGGCCAATCAAACCGGGAGATAGCTGGTTCTCCCCGAAAGCTATTTAGGTAGCGCCTCGTGAACTCATCTTCGGGGGTAGAGCACTGTTTCGGCTAGGGGGCCATCCCGGCTTACCAAACCGATGCAAACTCCGAATACCGAAGAATGTTATCACGGGAGACACACGGCGGGTGCTAACGTCCGTCGTGAAGAGGGAAACAACCCAGACCGCCAGCTAAGGTCCCAAAGTCATGGTTAAGTGGGAAACGATGTGGGAAGGCATAGACAGCCAGGATGTTGGCTTAGAAGCAGCCATCATTTAAAGAAAGCGTAATAGCTCACTGGTCGAGTCGGCCTGCGCGGAAGATGTAACGGGGCTAAACCATGCACCGAAGCTGCGGCAGCGACGCTTAGGCGTTGTTGGGTAGGGGAGCGTTCTGTAAGCCGTTGAAGGTGGCCTGTGAGGGTTGCTGGAGGTATCAGAAGTGCGAATGCTGACATAAGTAACGATAAAGCGGGTGAAAAGCCCGCTCGCCGGAAGACCAAGGGTTCCTGTCCAACGTTAATCGGGGCAGGGTGAGTCGACCCCTAAGGCGAGGCTGAAAAGCGTAGTCGATGGGAAACAGGTTAATATTCCTGTACTTGGTGTTACTGCGAAGGGGGGACGGAGAAGGCTAGGCTAGCCGGGCGACGGTTGTCCCGGTTTAAGCGTGTAGGGGGTGTGACCTGGTAAATCCGGTTGCATACCAACCCTGAGGCGTGATGACGATGCACTACGGTGCAGAAGTAGTTGATGCCCTGCTTCCAGGAAAATCCTCTAAGCTCCAGGTAACATTGAATCGTACCCCAAACCGACACAGGTGGTCAGGTAGAGAATACCAAGGCGCTTGAGAGAACTCGGGTGAAGGAACTAGGCAAAATGGTGCCGTAACTTCGGGAGAAGGCACGCTGGCATGTAGGTGAAGTCCCTTGCGGATGGAGCTGAAGCCAGTCGAAGATACCAGCTGGCTGCAACTGTTTAATAAAACACAGCACTGTGCAAACACGAAAGTGGACGTATACGGTGTGACGCCTGCCCGGTGCTGGAAGGTTAATTGATGGGGTCAGCCGCAAGGCGAAGCTCTTGATCGAAGCCCCAGTAAACGGCGGCCGTAACTATAACGGTCCTAAGGTAGCGAAATTCCTTGTCGGGTAAGTTCCGACCTGCACGAATGGCGTAATGATGGCCAGGCTGTCTCCACCCGAGACTCAGTGAAATTGAACTCGCTGTGAAGATGCAGTGTACCCGCGGCAAGACGGAAAGACCCCGTGAACCTTTACTATAGCTTGACACTGAACATTGAGCCTTGATGTGTAGGATAGGTGGGAGGCTTTGAAGCGTGGACGCCAGTCTGCGTGGAGCCATCCTTGAAATACCACCCTTTAATGTTTGATGTTCTAACTCGGCCCCGTGATCCGGGGTGAGGACAGTGTCTGGTGGGTAGTTTGACTGGGGCGGTCTCCTCCCAAAGAGTAACGGAGGAGCACGAAGGTTAGCTAATCACGGTCGGACATCGTGAGGTTAGTGCAAAGGCATAAGCTAGCTTGACTGCGAGAGTGACGGCTCGAGCAGGTACGAAAGTAGGTCTTAGTGATCCGGTGGTTCTGAATGGAAGGGCCATCGCTCAACGGATAAAAGGTACTCCGGGATAACAGGCTGATACCGCCCAAGAGTTCATATCGACGGCGGTGTTTGGCACCTCGATGTCGGCTCATCACATCCTGGGGCTGAAGTAGGTCCCAAGGGTATGGCTGTTCGCCATTTAAAGTGGTACGCGAGCTGGGTTTAGAACGTCGTGAGACAGTTCGGTCCCTATCTGCCGTGGGCGTTGGAAGATTGAGAGGGGTTGCTCCTAGTACGAGAGGACCGGAGTGAACGCACCACTGGTGTTCGGGTTGTCATGCCAATGGCATTGCCCGGTAGCTAAGTGCGGAAAAGATAAGCGCTGAAAGCATCTAAGCGCGAAACTTGCCTCAAGATGAGTCTTCCCTGGGCCTTTAAGGCCCCTGAAGGAACGTTTAAGACTAAGACGTTGATAGGCTGGGTGTGTAAGTGCAGCGATGCATTGAGCTAACCAGTACTAATGATCCGTGAGGCTTAACCTTACAACACCGAAGGTGTTTTGGTGAGACCAGGACAATATTCAGCTTGTTTACAGATTGGTTCTGATGGCTTCATGAGAGTGAAGCGGTTGGAATGAAACAGAATTTGCCTGGCGGCAATAGCGCGGTGGTCCCACCTGACCCCATGCCGAACTCAGAAGTGAAACGCCGTAGCGCCGATGGTAGTGTGGGGTCTCCCCATGCGAGAGTAGGACACTGCCAGGCATCAAATTAAGCGTGCTGATATGGCTCAGTTGGTAGAGCGCACCCTTGGTAAGGGTGAGGTCCCCAGTTCGACTCTGGGTATCAGCACCACTTTATTTAAAGTGGGTTTAGAAGTTCGGCAGAAAAAAGAATTTGCTTGGCGGCAATAGCGCGGTGGTCCCACCTGACCCCATGCCGAACTCAGAAGTGAAACGCCGTAGCGCCGATGGTAGTGTGGGGTCTCCCCATGCGAGAGTAGGACACTGCCAAGCATCAAATAAGCCAAGAGGCCATCCGAAAGGATGGCCTTTTTGCTTTTCAGTCCCTTTACTCCCCCTACTCATACCTTGGCGCAGAGCGCGCAATGAAACATTTTCACCTTTCCGCCGAATGCTCGACATCGACGGAAAAAAACGCTATCTTCGGGCATCTAGAAGTCTAAACGTATAAATGGATGTGTGAGGGTTAAGCAATGCCGATTCGTGTTCCTGATGAGTTACCTGCGGTCAATTTCTTGCGCCATGAGAATGTCTTCGTGATGACATCCTCACGGGCAAAAACACAGGAAATCAGGCCACTGAAAGTGCTGATCCTCAACCTGATGCCAAAGAAGATCGAAACGGAAAACCAGTTTTTGCGCCTGCTGTCCAACTCGCCGCTGCAGATTGATATCCAGCTGCTGCGTATCGATAGCCGCGAATCGAAGAATACGCCGGCCGAGCATCTGAACAACTTCTACTGCGACTTCGAGGATATCCAGAACGAGAATTTCGATGGCCTGATCGTCACCGGCGCGCCGCTGGGGCTGGTCGATTTTTGCGATGTTGCCTACTGGCCACAGATCGAGCGCGTGATCGACTGGGCCAAGAACCACGTTACCTCCACGCTGTTCGTATGCTGGGCGGTACAGGCGGCGTTGAATATTCTGTATGGTATTCCCAAAATGACGCGCGAGGTGAAACTCTCCGGCGTTTATCCGCACCAAACGCTGCAGCAGCATGCGTTGCTGACGCGCGGCTTCGACGAAAGCTTCCTGGCGCCGCATTCTCGCTATGCTGATTTCCCGACCGAGGTGATTCGCCAATATACCGACTTGGATATTCTGGCCGAATCCGAACAGGCTGGCGCCTACCTGTTCGCCAGCAGGGACAAGCGCCTGGCGTTTGTCACCGGCCATCCGGAGTATGATGCGTTGACCCTGGCAGGAGAGTATTGTCGCGACAACGAAGCCGGCCTCGATCCTGTCATTCCTCTCAACTACTTCCCCGATGACAACCCTGCACTGACACCGAAAGCCACCTGGCGCAGCCATGGGCATCTGCTGTTTTCCAACTGGCTCAACTATTACGTCTACCAGATCACGCCGTATGATCTGCGCCATATGAATCCGACGCTCGACTGATCTTTTTTACCTGCCGGCGGCTGAATCGAGGCCGCCGCACCGCTGATCCTCTGTACGATCCACTTTTTCCCCCATCATATCTCCCTAAAATCCATTGTTAAACAAAGTATTAGCGCCTCTGTGTTGCATTGGTGGAAGCGATTTCCTTACCTGTCTTTATTGTTATTCTATATAACCAATTGATAATAAAGTGTTAAATAAATTTTTTATAATAAAATGGAAATGGTTTTTGATTTTTATTTTTTGTTGAGTATTCTTAGAGCTATCGGGATGAGATCTGACCAGTTTGGGATCGTTTCATCCGCCCTGATCCACAGTGATTTCTGATGAAAAGGCGCCGGTCATTCGGGCGCAACGATGGGAAGGAGCAAGGTCATGACGCAACAGATAGCAGGCACGGAGTTAAGGTTTACGCAGGGTTTCGCCGCAGCGGAGCGCCAGGTGTTAACGGATGAAGCGATTGAATTCCTGGCGGAACTGGTGGGGAAGTTCACGCCGCGGCGCAACGACCTGCTGGCGGCGCGTGTTCGCTGGCAGCAACATATTGATCGCGGCGAACTGCCGGGTTTTATTTCGGAAACCGCTTCCATTCGTGAAGGTGACTGGCAGATCCGCGGTATTCCGCAAGATTTGCGTGACCGCCGGGTCGAGATCACCGGGCCGGTCGAGCGCAAGATGGTGATCAATGCGCTTAACGCCAACGTAAAAGTGTTCATGGCGGACTTCGAAGACTCGCTGGCGCCAAGCTGGGACAAAGTCATCGACGGCCAAATCAACCTGCACGATGCGGTTAACGGCACCATTTCCTACACCAATGAAGCAGGCAAAATCTACCAGTTGAAACCGAACCCGGCGGTATTGATCGCTCGCGTGCGCGGCCTGCATTTGCCGGAAAAACACGTGCTGTGGCGTGATGAAGCCATTCCCGGCGGCCTGTTCGATTTCGCGTTGTACTTCTACCACAACTATCGCCAACTGTTGGCCAAGGGCAGCGGCCCGTATTTCTATCTGCCGAAAACTCAGTCCTGGGAAGAAGCGGCCTGGTGGAGCGATGTTTTCAGCTTTACCGAAGATCGTTTCGATCTGCCGCGCGGCACCATCAAAGCGACCGTGCTGATCGAAACCCTGCCGGCGGTGTTCCAGATGGACGAAATTCTTTACCACCTGCGCGACCACATCGTCGGCCTGAACTGCGGCCGCTGGGATTACATCTTCAGCTACATCAAAACGCTGAAGAATCATGGCGATCGCGTGCTGCCGGATCGTCAGTCGGTGACCATGGATAAACCTTTCCTCAGCGCCTATTCGCGTCTGTTGATCAAAACCTGTCATAAGCGCGGCGCGTTCGCCATGGGCGGCATGGCGGCGTTTATCCCGAGCAAAGACGCCGAGAAAAACGCCTGGGTGTTGAACAAGGTGCGGGCGGACAAAGAGCTGGAGGCCCGCAATGGCCATGACGGTACCTGGGTGGCGCACCCGGGGCTGGCGGACACGGTGATGGAGGTGTTCGGCAAAGCATTGGGCGATCGCCAAAACCAGCTGGAGGTGCTGCGTGAGCAAGACGCGCCGATCAGCGCTGCACAGCTGCTGGCACCGTGCGACGGTGAGCGTACCGAAGCAGGGATGCGCGCCAATATCCGCGTGGCGGTGCAGTACATCGAAGCCTGGATCTCCGGCAACGGCTGCGTGCCGATCTACGGTTTGATGGAAGATGCGGCGACGGCGGAGATCTCCCGTACGTCGATCTGGCAGTGGATCCACCACGAGAAGAGCCTGAGCGACGGGCGTCCGGTCACCAAGGCGCTGTTCCGCCAGATGTTGCAAGAAGAGATGTTGGTGGTGCGTGAAGAAGTGGGGGAAGCGAGCTTTAACGCCGGCCGGTTCGAAGAGGCGGCGCGCCTGATGGAGCGTATCACCACGCAAGATGAATTAATCGATTTCCTGACGCTGCCCGGCTATGAGCTGCTGGCCTGAATTTACCCAATCAACCCTACACGACTGAAAGGATAAAAATTATGTCTACCTCTCGCTCTCAACAGATCCAGCAGCTGGAACAGGAATGGAAATCGGCCCGTTGGGAAGGCATTACCCGCCCTTACAGCGCCGAAGACGTGATCAACCTGCGCGGTTCGGTCAACCCGGAATGCACTCTGGCGCAAAACGGCGCCGCCAAACTGTGGGCATTGTTGAACGGCAAGGCGCGCAAAGGCTACGTGAACTGCCTGGGCGCGCTCACCGGCGGCCAGGCGCTGCAGCAGGCCAAAGCCGGCGTCGAGGCTATCTACCTGTCCGGTTGGCAGGTGGCGGCGGACGCCAACAGCGCGGCGGCCATGTACCCTGACCAGTCGCTGTATCCGGTGGACTCGGTGCCGAAGGTTGTCGAGCGCATCAACAATACCTTCCGCCGCGCCGATCAGATCCAATGGGCTAACCAGATTGAGCCGGGCAGCAAAGGCTACACCGATTATTTCCTGCCGATCGTCGCCGATGCGGAAGCCGGCTTCGGCGGCGTGCTGAACGCCTTCGAGCTGATGAAAGCGATGATCACCGCCGGCGCCGCCGGGGTGCACTTTGAAGACCAGCTGGCGGCGGTGAAGAAGTGCGGCCATATGGGCGGCAAAGTGCTGGTGCCGACGCAAGAAGCGATCCAGAAACTGGTCGCCGCGCGCCTGGCGGCCGACGTGCTTGGCGTGCCGACGCTGGTGATCGCCCGCACCGACGCCGATGCGGCCGACCTGCTGACCTCCGATTGCGATCCGTATGACAGCGCTTTCGTCACCGGTGAGCGCACGGCGGAAGGCTTCTTCCGCACCCATGCCGGCGTCGAGCAGGCGATCAGCCGCGGCCTGGCTTACGCCCCTTACGCGGATATGGTGTGGTGCGAAACCTCAACGCCGGATCTGGATGCCGCTCAGCGCTTTGCCGACGCCATCCACGCCAAATACCCGGGCAAGCTGCTGGCCTACAACTGCTCGCCGTCGTTCAACTGGAAGAAGAACCTTGACGACCAGACCATCGCTCGCTTCCAGCAGGCGCTGTCAGACATGGGCTACAAGTATCAGTTCATCACGCTGGCGGGCATCCACAGCATGTGGTTCAACATGTTCGACCTGGCGCATGCCTATGCGCAGGGCGAGGGCATGAAACACTACGTCGAGAAGGTGCAGCAGGCCGAGTTCGCCGCGGTGGATCGCGGCTACACCTTCGCGTCGCACCAGCAAGAGGTGGGCACCGGTTACTTCGACAAAGTCACCACCATCATTCAGGGCGGCGCCTCTTCGGTCACCGCGCTGACCGGTTCGACGGAAGAACAGCAGTTCTGATGCGGCAAGCTTGAAGACGTTTCACCCGGAGCCTGCATGCGCAGGCTTCTTTTTCTGGCGGGGGGTAAGGATGGCGGCAAAACTGGAATTGTTGATCGCACAGACAATCCTGCAGGGCTTCGATGCGCAGTACGGCCGTTTTCTGGAAGTGACCGCCGGCGCGCAGCAGCGCTTCGAGCAGGCTGACTGGCCGGCGGTGCAGCAGGCGATGAAAAAGCGCATCCATCTGTATGACCATCACGTCGGCCTGGTGGTGGAGCAGCTCAAATGCATCACCGGGCAGAAATACTTCGACGCCGACTTCCCCAGCCGGGTCAAAGCGGTCTATATCGACCTGTTGCCGGACTATCCGCGTTTCGAGATCGCCGAAAGCTTCTTTAACTCAGTCTACTGCCGGCTGTTCAAGCATCGCGATCTGACGCCGGACAAGCTGTTCGTCTTCAGTTCGCAGCCGGAGCGGCGCTTTCGCGACATTCCGCGTCCACTGGCGCGCGATTTCACTCCCAATGGCGATCTGCCGGCGATGCTGCGCAGCGTGCTGAGCGATCTGCCGCTGCGGCTGCCGTGGGAGGATTTGACGCGCGACATTCATTACATCACTCAGGCGCTACAACGCGCCTTCAGCCCGCAGCAGCTGGCGGGGGCGACTTTTCAGATCGCCAACGAACTGTTCTACCGCAACAAGGCCGCCTGGCTGGTCGGCAAGCTGCGCCTGGCCGACGGCGTGTATCCGTTCTTGCTGCCGATCCACCACAGCGAGTCGGGCGCGCTGTTTATCGACGCCTGCCTGACCGGTAAGGCCGAGGCCAGCATCGTCTTCGGCTTCGCTCGTTCTTATTTCATGGTCTACGCGCCGCTGCCGGCGGCGATGGTGGAGTGGCTGCGCGAGATCCTGCCGGGCAAAACCACCGCCGAGCTGTACATGGCGATTGGCTGCCAGAAGCACGGCAAAACCGAATGCTATCGCGAATACCTGACCTTTATGGCGCAGTCGCAGGAGCAATTTATCATCGCGCCGGGGGTGAAGGGCATGGTGATGCTGGTGTTCACCTTGCCGTCCTTCGATCGGGTATTCAAAGTGATCAAGGACGAGTTCGCCCCGCAAAAAGAGGTGACGCAGGCGCAGGTGATGGCCTGCTATCAGCTGGTGAAAGAGCACGATCGCGTCGGGCGAATGGCGGATACCCAGGAGTACGAGAATTTCGTCGTCGACAAGGCGCGCCTCAGCCCGGCGCTGTTGGCGGAACTGCAGCGCGAAGTGCCGGGCAAACTGGAAGATCTCGGCGACCGCATCGTGATTAAGCACCTGTATATGGAACGGCGCATGACGCCGCTGAACCTGTATCTGGAGCAGGCCAACGACCAGCAGATGCGCGATGCGATCGAAGAGTACGGCAATGCCATCAAGCAGCTGGCCGCCGCCAATATCTTCCCCGGCGACATGCTGTTCAAGAACTTTGGCGTGACGCGCCACGGGCGGGTGGTGTTCTACGACTACGACGAAATTTGCTACATGACCGAGGTTAACTTCCGCGACATTCCGCCGCCGCGTTATCCGGAGGACGAGCTGGCCAGTGAGCCGTGGTACAGCATCGCGCCCAACGACGTGTTCCCGGAGGAGTTCCGCCACTTCCTGTGCGGCGATCGGCGCATTCGGCAGGTGTTTGAAGAGCTGCACAGCGATCTGTTTACGGCTGAGTATTGGCGCGGGTTGCAGCAGCGCATCCGCGAGGGGCACGTGGAAGACGTGTTCGCTTACCGCAAGAAGCAGCGGTTCAGCCAGCGCAGCGGGGCGGCGCTGCCGGCCGCCACCGCTGCGATGTAAATCAGGCCTGAGCGCCCGCGACGGCGGTGCGCGCCAGTTCGGTGATGCGGGCGTAGTCGCCGCTTTCCAGCGCGTCCGCCGGCACCAGCCAGGAGCCGCCGATGCACAGCACGCTTTTCAGCGCCAGATAGCTGCGGTAATTGTCCGGCGAGATGCCGCCGGTCGGGCAGAAGCGCACCTGCGGGAACGGGCCGCCGATCGCCTGCAGCGCTTTTACGCCGCCGTTGGCCTCCGCCGGGAAGAATTTAAACTCGCGCAGGCCGTAATCCATGCCCAGCATCAGCTCGGAAACGGTGCTGATGCCCGGAATAAGCGGAATGGACCCGGCGGTGGCCGCCTTGAGTAGCTCGTCGGTCAGCCCCGGGCTGATGGCGAACTGCGCACCGGCCTCGGTCACTTCACGCAGCTGCTGGGGATTGATCACGGTACCGGCGCCGATGATCGCTTCCGGCACTTCTTGGGCGATGGCGCGAATGGCGTCCATGGCGCAGGCGGTGCGCAGCGTCACCTCAAGCACCCGCACGCCGCCGGCGACCAGCGCTTTCGCCAACGGCACCGCATGTTCCAGTTTGTTGATCACGATGACCGGTACCACCGGTCCCGCCGTCAGGATCTGCTCGGCGCTTGTTTTCCACTTGTTCATGATTGATGTTCTCCCGTGTGGCCGCCGCCAGGCGGCGATGCGGCCAGGCTATCGATTAAAATTTGATGCAGCAGGCGCCCTGTTCGGCGCCGGACAGCTGGCTGCGCAACGCACCGAACAGCTCGCGGCCGCAGCCGATGTGTTCCGCGCTCAGGTCGGGTTGGCAAGGCGTGCGCCGCGCCAGTTCGTCGGCGTCGACCAACACCTGCAGCTCGCCGCTGCGGCCGTTAACGCGGATCGGATCGCCGTCGCGCACTTTCGCCAGCAGGCCGCCGGTATAGGCTTCCGGGGTGACGTGAATGGCGGAAGGCACCTTGCCGGAGGCGCCGGACAGGCGGCCGTCGGTCACCAGTGCCACTTTGAAGCCGCGATCCATCAGCACGCCCAGCGGCGGCATCAGCTTGTGCAGTTCGGGCATGCCGTTGGCTTGCGGCCCCTGGAAGCGCACCACCACCACGCAATCGCGATCCAGCTTGCCGGCTTCGAACGCCGGCACGATGTCGTGTTGGCTGTCGAACACCACCGCCGGCGCTTCGATGATCTGATTGTCGGCGGGCACCGCCGAGGTTTTCATCACCGCACGGCCCAGATTGCCGGCCATCACTTTGGTGCCGCCGTGATGCTCAAACGGCTGAGCGACGCTGGCGATCACGCTGGCATCGAGCGAGTCGGTCACCCCTTCGCGCCACACCAGCTGGCCGTTGTCCAGCCAAGGTTCCTGGGTGTAGCGGTGCAGGCCGAAACCGGCCACGGTGTGCACGTCTTCGTGCAGCAGCCCGTGTTGCAACAGCTCACGCACCACCAGTGGCACGCCGCCGGCGGCCTGGAACTGGTTGATGTCGGCCGGGCCGTTCGGATAGATGCGGCACAGCAGCGGCACCGCCTCCGACAGCTCCGAGAAATCGTCCCAGGTAATGATGATGCCCGCTGCGCGCGCCATCGCCACCAGATGCATGGTCAGGTTGGTGGAACCGCCGGTGGCCAGCAGCGAGACGATGCCGTTCACCACCACTTTCTCGTCCACCAGGCGGCCGATCGGCAGGTAGTTGCCGGCGGTGTCGGTCAGTCGGGTCACCTGGCGCGCGGCGGCGTCGTTCAGCGCATCGCGCAGCGGCGTATCCGGATGCACGAAGGAGGCGCCCGGCAGGTGCAGGCCCATCACTTCCATCACCATCTGGTTGGTGTTGGCGGTGCCGTAGAAGGTGCAGGTGCCGATGCCGTGATAGGAAGCGGCCTCGGCTTCCAGCAGCGCCAGACGGTCGGCCTTGCCTTCGGCGTACAGCTGGCGCACGCGCACCTTTTCCTTGTTGGGCAAACCGCTGCTCATCGGGCCGGCCGGCACGAACAGCGCGGGCAGGTGGCCGAAGGAGAGGGCGGCCATCACCAGTCCGGGCACGATCTTGTCGCAGATGCCGAGGAACAGCGCGCCGTCGAACATGTTGTGCGACAGGCCGACGGCGGCCGACATGGCGATCACGTCACGGCTCATCAGCGACAGCTCCATGCCGTCCTGCCCCTGCGTCACGCCGTCGCACATTGCCGGCACGCCGCCGGCCACTTGGCCCACGGCGCCCACGGCCTGCAGCGCCTGTTTCAGCCGCTGCGGGTAGTGTTCGTACGGCTGGTGGGCCGACAGCATGTCGTTGTAGGCGGTGATGATGGCGATATCGCTGCGCACCATGTTTTTCAGCGCCGTCTTGTCATCGGGCTGACAGGCGGCGAAGCCGTGGGCAAGGTTGCCGCAGGCCAGCTGTGCGCGGTGGACGGTTTGGGAACGGGCCGCTTCGATGCGCGCCAGATAGGCGGCACGGCTGGCTTGGGAACGGTGGATGATGCGCTGTGTGACACGGGACAAGGTTGGGTTAATCATGCCTTCCTCACATTGCTGTTGTTATAGTCGCCGCCTGTGGCGGTGCCCCCGGTGGTGATTTGCAGCCCTGGTGTGCAAGGCCGGGGGCGATTTAGGATTTAAAACATCGTGAATGCAATCATGCCGATAGCGCCGCCGACGCTGCCCAGAATCGTTTCCATCACCGTCCAGGTTTTCAGCGTTTGCAGTTCGTTGGCGCCGGTGAATTTGCCGAACAGCCAGAAGCCGGCGTCGTTGACGTGGCTCAGCACGATGGAGCCGCCGGCGATGCAGATGGCCAGCGCGGCCAGTTGCCCGCCGTTCAATCCGAGCTGGCTGGTGACCGGCAGCACCAGGCCGACGGTGGTCAGGCAAGCGACGGTGGCCGAGCCCTGAATCACCCGCACCATAGCGGACAGCGCAAAGGCGGCCACGGCGATCGGCAGGCCGGCGCCGATCATGGCGTCACCCAGCGCCGGCCCTACGCCGGAATCCACCAGGATCTGTTTGAATACCCCGCCGGCGCCGGTCATCAGCAGGATGATCCCGGCCGGTTGTACGGCTGCGGAGCAGATGGCCAGCGTCTGTTCGTTGCTCATGCCGCGCGGTTTCGCCAGGCCGTAAATCACGATCAGACAGGCCAGCAGGATGGCGGTGAACGGGTGGCCGATAAACTCCAGCCACTGCTGCAGCTGCGAACCCGGAGTGACCAGCCGCGCGCCGATGGTTTTCATGCCAACCAGCACCAGCGGGCACAGAACCAGCGCCAGGCTGAAGCCGAACGAAGGCAGATTGCCCTTGGTCAGCGTCGGCTCGTTCTCTTCCGGCGGCATTGGCCAGTTGACGAAGCGGCTGATAAAGCTGCCGTACAGCGGGCCGGCGATCAGCATGCCGATCACTGCCGCCACCAGGCCGATGACGATCATCCAGCCAAAGTCGGCTTTCATCTGCGAAGCCAGCAGCATAGGCACCGGCCCCGGCAGCAGGAAGGAGGCGGCGGCGGCCACGCCGGCGAACAGCGGGATCGCCAGTTTGACGATATTACCGTCGGTGCGGCGTGCCACGGCGAACACGATGCCGATCAGTAGCACCACCGCCACGTCGAAGAACAGCGGTAGCGCGCAGATCAGCCCGGCGATGCCGAGCGCGTAGTGCGCCTTGCTTTGTCCGAATCGTTTCAGCAATTGCGCCGCAATTTGATCGAGCGCGCCGACCTCATGCAGGATTTTGCCGAACATCGCCCCCAGCGCCACCACGATCGCCAGGAAGCCCAGCGTGTCGCCCATGCCTTTTTGCATGGTGTCGGCGATGTGTTCCAGCGGCATGCCGGAGAAAATGCCGGCGGCGATGGACACCAGCATCAGCGCGACGAAGGCGTGCATGCGCGCCTTCATCACCAGGAATAACAGCAGTAAAACCGAGCCGACTGCGGTACCGACCAGCGTAACGGTACTCACGCGCACACGTCCTGCGGCAGGAAGCTCTGGATATGACGCACGGTATCGGCGATCACCGCGTCCAGCGGCTGATTGATGTCGATCGCCATCACGTCGCTTTCGTCGGCGCCCGGCTGCTCCAACGCGGCGAACTGGGTCACCAGCATCTGCGGCTTGAAGAAGTGGCCGTTACGCGCCGCCAGGCGGGATTCGATCACCGGGAACTCGCCGTGCAGATAGATGAACGACAGGTTGCCGTTGCCGGCGCGCAGGCGGTCGCGATACTGCTTTTTCAGCGCCGAGCAGACGATGATCGACACGCTGTTGGTGCGCTGCATGGCGAAGGCGGCGTCGTTGAGCGCGGCCAGCCACGGGGCGCGATCGTCATCGTTCAACGCTTCCCCGGCGGCCATTTTCAGGATATTGCTGCGCGGGTGCAGGAAGTCGCCGTCGAGGAAGCCGGCGGAGAGTTGGCGGGCCGCGGCGGCGGCGACGGCGGACTTGCCGCTGCCGGAAACGCCCATAACGACGTAAATGCGATTTTGATTGTTGGTCATGGCTTGGCTCCAAAACACCGGGTGACGTTACCTTCGTTCAGCTTGATTGTTACCGGTAACATGTTATCGGTAACATTGTCGAAGGAAGTTTGAGCGGTTGCAATGGGCTTTCGCCGTGAGGATCGTTAACTGTGATCGGCTTCAAGCTTTTTTCCCGTGTGCTAAACAGGATGCCGATAGCCTGTTACATGCTGACAACAGAGCAAGGGATAAGGTGAGAGGGCGCGCAGGGGCGCCCCTCGGATGGGCTGGATCAGCGCACGCCGCCGTAGGCCAGGCTGATCTCTTTCGCCGCGTGGATCACCAGCGCACCCAGCTCGATTACGCGATCGTCGGTGATGCGCGACACCGGGCCGGAGATGGAGATGGCGGCGAAGGCTTCGCGGTGTTCGTCGAAGATGCAGGCCGCCACGCAACGCAGGCCGAGCGCGTGCTCTTCGTCGTCAAAGGAGAAGCCCTGTTTGCGGATCTGCGCCAGCCCCTCTTTCAGGTTGTGCGGCGTCAGGGTATGTGGGGTGTAGGTGTGCATGCCTTTCTTGTGCAACAGTTTGGTCACCTGATCGTCCGGCAGGGTGGCGAGGAACGCTTTGCCGGCGCCGGAGGCGTGCATCGGCAGTTTGCCGCCGATCGGCGCCGACATGCGCATCAGCGCCGTACATTGCACCTGATCGATGATGATCGCCTGGTACTCGCTGGTATCCAGCACCGCCAGGTTGACGGTTTCGCCGGACTCTTCCATCAGGCGCCGCAGCGTCGGATGCACCATCGCCAGCAGGTTGCGGCTTTGCAGGAAGCTGCTGCCGACCACAAAGGCGTGCGAGCCGATGGTCCACAGGCCGAGATCGCCGACCTGGCGCACGAATCCCTGCTGCTGCATGGTGGTGAGCAGGCGGTGAGTGGTGGAGTTCGGCAGGCCGGCCTGCTGGGCCAGATCGGTCAGCGCCACGTTGCCCTGGGCTTCCGAAATGTACTCCAACAGCTTCAGGCCACGAGTCAACGATTGTACCTGGCCGGTCGCCGCACTGGCGGCCGGGGCTGCTGCGCGGGGCTTCTTGCCGCGTTTGGCGGGAGCAGGGGTGGCCATGGGTGAGATTCCTTTTTCCGTATGATGGAATTCATTTTCGTTTTTTGTCGATGAATTGCAAGTCGCCGCCAGCTCATCGGAGGTGTTGGCGCACAACCTGAAAAACTCTCAATTGTCGTCTCCCCCTTTGTCCCTACAAGCTGTGCTAGGATGATTCGTTGTTTTTTGCGGCAGTTGAGTGATGGGCTGGATGGCAATGGAAGGGGTTACAGTGACAAATCGAGTAGAACAACTGCGCCGCCAGTTAGCGCAGCGCATTTTGGTGTTAGACGGTGGCATGGGCACCATGATCCAGAGCTACCGTCTGGACGAGCGCGATTTCCGCGGCGAACGTTTCGCCGACTGGGGCAGCGATCTGAAAGGCAATAACGATCTGCTGGTGCTGACCAAGCCGGAGGTGATCACCGCCATTCATTATGCCTACCTCGAGGCGGGCGCCGATATCCTTGAGACCAATACCTTCAACTCCACCACCATCGCCATGGCCGACTACCACATGGAGTCGCTGTCCGCCGAGATTAACTATCAGGCCGCCTGCCTGGCGCGCGCCTGCGCCGATGAATGGACGGCGCGCACGCCGGAAAAACCGCGCTACGTCGCCGGGGTGCTGGGGCCGACCAACCGCACTGCGTCAATCTCGCCGAACGTCAACGATCCGGCGTTCCGCAATATTTCCTTTGACGAACTGGTGACGGCTTACCGCGAATCGACCCGCGCACTGGTGGAGGGGGGCGTTGATCTGATCATGATCGAAACCATCTTCGACACCCTTAACGCCAAAGCCGCCGCGTTTGCGGTAGAAACCGAATTCGAAGCGCTGGGAGTGGAACTGCCGATCATGATTTCCGGCACCATCACCGACGCTTCCGGCCGCACCCTGTCCGGCCAGACCACCGAAGCGTTTTACAATTCGCTGCGCCACGTCAAGCCGCTGACCTTCGGCCTGAACTGCGCCCTGGGGCCGGATGAGCTGCGCCAGTACGTCGCCGAGCTGGCGCGCATCTCGGAGACCTACGTCACAGCGCACCCTAACGCCGGGTTGCCAAACGCTTTCGGCGAGTACGACCTGGATGCGGCTGAGATGGCGCGACAGGTCGGGGAGTGGGCGCAGGCCGGCTTCCTCAATATCATCGGCGGCTGCTGCGGCACTACGCCGGAACACATCGCCGCGATGGCCAACGCGGTTGAGGGCGTGCCGCCGCGCCGGCTGCCGGAGATCCCGGTCGCTTGCCGCCTGGCCGGTCTGGAGCCGCTGACCATCGACGCCAACACCCTGTTCGTCAACGTCGGCGAGCGTACCAACGTCACCGGCTCGGCGCGATTCAAGCGCCTGATCAAAGAAGAGAAATACAACGAAGCGCTCGACGTGGCGCGTCAGCAGGTAGAGAGCGGTGCGCAGATCATCGACATCAACATGGACGAGGGGATGCTCGACGCCGAAGCGGCGATGGTGCGCTTCCTGAACCTGATCGCCGGCGAGCCGGATATCGCCCGGGTGCCGATCATGATCGATTCCTCCAAGTGGTCGGTAATCGAGAAAGGCCTGAAGTGCATCCAGGGCAAGGGCATCGTCAACTCGATCTCGATGAAGGAGGGAGAAGAGGCCTTTATCCACCACGCCAGGCTGGTGCGCCGCTACGGCGCCGCGGTGGTGGTGATGGCGTTCGACGAAGTGGGCCAGGCAGACACCCGCGAGCGCAAGTTCGAGATATGTCGCCGCGCCTATAAAATTTTAACCGAACGCGTCGGTTTCCCGCCGGAAGACATCATTTTCGACCCGAACATCTTCGCCGTCGCCACCGGTATCGAAGAGCACAACAACTACGCCGTCGACTTTATCGAAGCCTGTGCCGACATCAAAACCCACCTGCCGCACGCGATGATTTCCGGCGGCGTGTCCAACGTGTCGTTCTCGTTCCGCGGCAACGATCCGGTGCGAGAAGCGATCCACGCGGTGTTCCTGTATCACGCCATTCGCAACGGCATGGACATGGGCATCGTGAATGCCGGGCAACTGGCGATTTATGACGATCTACCTACCGAGCTGCGCGAGGCGGTAGAGGACGTGATCCTCAACCGTCGCGAAGACGGCACCGAACGTCTGTTGGAGCTGGCGGAAAAGTACCGTGGCAGCAAAGACGGCGAAGCGGCGATACAGCAGGCGGAGTGGCGTGGCTGGCCGGTGGAGAAACGGCTGGAATATTCGCTGGTGAAGGGCATCACCGAGTTTATCGAGCTGGACACCGAAGAAGCGCGGCAGCAGGCCGAACGCCCGATCGAAGTGATCGAGGGGCCGCTGATGGCAGGGATGAACGTGGTCGGCGATCTGTTCGGCGAGGGCAAGATGTTCCTGCCGCAGGTGGTGAAATCCGCCCGCGTGATGAAGCAGGCGGTGGCCTACCTGGAACCGTACATCGAGGCCAGCAAGCAGCAGGGCACCTCCGCGGGGAAAATCCTGTTGGCGACGGTGAAGGGCGACGTGCACGACATCGGCAAGAACATCGTCGGCGTGGTGCTGCAGTGCAACAACTATGAAATCGTCGATCTGGGCGTGATGGTGCCGACGGAGAAAATCCTGCGCACCGCGCGTGAGGAGAACGTGGACATCATCGGCCTGTCGGGGCTGATCACGCCGTCGTTGGACGAGATGGTCAACGTGGCCAAAGAGATGGAGCGCCAGGGCTTTACGCTGCCGCTGCTGATCGGCGGCGCCACCACCTCCAAGGCGCACACCGCGGTGAAAATCGAGCAGAACTACAGCGGCCCGACTACCTACGTGCAGAACGCCTCGCGCACCGTGGGCGTGGTGTCGGCGCTGCTGTCCGCCACCCAGCGCGACGAGTTTGTGGCGCGCACCCGCAAAGAATATGAAACGGTGCGCATTCAGCACGCGCGCAAAAAGCCGCGCACGCCGCCGGTCGACTTGCAGAAGGCGCGCGCCAACGCCATGGCGCTGGACTGGGCCGGCTATCAGCCGCCGGTGCCGCAGCAGCTCGGCGTGTTCCCGGTGGCGGCCGGCATCGAGACGCTGCGCCACTACATCGATTGGACACCGTTCTTCATGACCTGGTCGCTGGCGGGCAAGTATCCGCGAATCCTGGAAGATGAGGTGGTGGGGGAAGAGGCCAAGCGCCTGTTCCACGACGCCAATCAGATGCTGGATCGACTGGCCGCCGAGCGCAGCCTTAACCCGCGCGGCGTTTACGGTCTGTTCCCGGCCAACCGCGTCGGCGACGACGTGGAGGTGTACCGCGACGAACGGCGTGACGAGGTGCTGGCGGTGAGCCGCCATCTGCGTCAGCAGACGGAAAAAACCGACTTCCCGAACTACTGCCTGGCGGACTTCGTGGCGCCGAAAAGCAGCGGTAAGGCCGACTACTTCGGCGCCTTCGCGGTGACCGGCGGGCTGGAGGAGGACGCGCTGGCGGCGGCGTACGACGCGCAGCATGACGATTACAACAAAATCATGGTCAAGGCGCTGGCGGATCGCTTGGCGGAGGCCTTCGCCGAATACCTGCATGAGCAGGTGCGCAAGCTGCACTGGGGCTATGCCGCCGACGAGAGCCTGAGCAACGAGGAACTGATCCGCGAAAACTATCAGGGCATCCGGCCGGCGCCGGGTTACCCGGCCTGCCCGGAGCACACCGAGAAAGCGACCATCTGGCAGCTGCTGGACGTCAACCGTCACACCGGCATGGAGCTGACGGAGTCCTTCGCCATGTGGCCGGGAGCGGCGGTGTCCGGCTGGTACTTCAGCCATCCTGAAAGCAAGTACTTCGCGGTGGCGCAGATCCAGCGCGATCAGGTGGAAGACTACGCGGTGCGTAAAGGGATGAGCGTGAGCGAGGTCGAACGTTGGCTGGCGCCTAACCTCGGCTACGACGCCGACTGATTTTCTCTTTAAGGGCGCAGCGATGCGCCCTTGTCATTTACAGCGCTTCCACGTCGATGTGCAGCGCATCGTAACGCCAATACTCCAGATCGCAATCGATCACCCGATCGTGCTGATCGCGGTTCACCCGCGTAATGAACAGCGCCGGGCTGCCGTAGGTCACCTTCAGCATGGCGGCGGCCTGCTGCGGCAGCAGGGTGGGCAGCATGTCGAAACGCACCCGGCCGTAGTGGATGCCGTAGCGCGCGGCGTACAGCGCGGTCAGAGACTGGGTCAGATCTTCGTCCAGAATGCCGGGGAAATAGCTCGGGTTGAGGTAGTGTTCGCAGTACAGCACCGCGCGCCCGTCGATGTAGCGCAGCCGGCGAATGCGATAGGCCTCGGCGCCGGTGGGCAGCGCCAGGCGGGCGGCCAGCGGCGCGTCGAGCGTGACGACCGCGCTGTCGATCGCCTCGGTATGGGCGGCGCGCCCCTGCTGCTGCGCCATGGCGTGAAAATGGCTGCGCTGCAGCGGGTTGTAGATAAGACGCGGGGGCGAGATGAACCAGCCGCGCCGCACCTGGCGGTAGATGACGCCCTGCGCCTCCAACTGACCGAGCGCCTCCTGCAAGGTAATGCGGGTGGTGGCGAACTGTTCGCTCAGGGCGCGTTCGGAGGGCAGCTTGCCGTCTACGGCGAACTCACCTGCGGTGATGCGGGCGTTCAGCGTTTGGCAGATGGTCGCTACGGTCGTCGGTGCTTCACTCATACAGCGGGTGTCCCGTTTCAGTGCGTTTGGCCTCCCTTAAGGTAGACCAGCGTCGCGTTTTCGCCGTTGCAATCGATGATAAAACTGTCGCTTTTTTAAGCTGACATATAATTATCACATTCGTCCGTTAGATTGGTTTGGTCCTTGCTGGACTAGTCCAGCCCTCCCCACACTACCACCTGGAGCATCAGTTATGAAACGTTTGTGCGCTTCTGTGTTAACCAGTGCCATCGTGTTATCCAGCCAGATGAGCTGGGCCGCGGATACCGATCTGGCGGCGCTGGAGCAGGCCGCTAAAAAAGAAGGCGAAGTCAACAGCGTCGGCATGCCGGACAGCTGGGCCAACTGGAAAGGCACCTGGCAAGATCTGTTGAGCAAATACGGCCTGAAGCATGTTGATACCGACATGAGCTCCGCGCAGGAGATCGCCAAATTCGATGCGGAAAAGAACAACGCCACGGCGGATATCGGTGACGTCGGCGCGGCCTTCGGCCCGGTGGCGGTGCAGAAGGGCGTGACGCAGCCGTACAAACCCTCTACCTGGGATCAGGTGCCGGACTGGGCGAAAGACAAAGACGGCCATTGGGCGCTGGCTTACACCGGCACCATCGCCTTCATCATCAACAAGCAGCAGGTGAAAGACATTCCGCACAGCTGGGCCGATCTGCTGAAGGGCAGCTATCAGGTCACCATCGGCGACGTCGGCACCGCTTCACAGGCGGCCAGCGGCGTGCTGGCGGCCACCTACGCCATGGGCGGCAACGAAAAAAACCTCAAGCCGGGCCTGGAGTTCTTCGGCAAGCTGGCCAAGGCCGGCCGCCTGAGCCTGAGTAACCCGGTGATCGCTTCTCTGGAGAAAGGGGAAGTGCAGGTCGGTGTGGTGTGGGACTTCAACGGCCTCAACTACCGCGACCAGATCGACAAAACCCGCTTTGAAGTGCTGATCCCGTCGGACGGTTCGATCACTTCCGGCTACACCACCATCATCAACAAATACGCCAAGCACCCGAACGCCGCCAAGCTGGCGCGCGAATACATCTTCTCCGACGCCGGCCAGATCAACCTGGCGCGCGGCTATGCCCGCCCGATCCGCGCCGAACATTTGACGCTGCCGGACGACGTCAAGGCCAAGCTGCTGCCGGCCGAACAGTACAAGAACGCGCACCCGATCGCCGATCCGGCGGCCTGGGAACAGAGCGCCAAAACGCTGCCGCGCCTGTGGCAGGAAAACGTCATTATGTTTATGCAGCAGTGAGTTAACGCACCATGAAAACGATCCTCGTGCTGCTGGACGGCCTCAACTACCGGGTGGCGCACGACGCCATGGGTTATCTGCAGGCCGAATGCGCGGCGGGACGCGGACGGTTGTACCTGCTGGAGAGCGAGCTGCCCTCGCTCTCCCGGCCGCTGTATGAGTGCATCCTCACCGGCGTCACGCCGGTGGAGAGCGGCGTGGTGCACAACCACGTTTCGCGCCTTTCTCATCAACAAAGCGTGTTTCATTACGCGCGCGCCGCCGGGTTGACCACAGCCGCCGCCGCTTACCACTGGTTCAGCGAATTGTATAACCGCACGCCGTTCGACGCCGCGCGCGACCGCCATACCGACGCCCCCGAGCTGCCGATCCAGCACGGGCATTTCTATTACGATGACGGCTATCCCGACAGCCATCTGTTCGACGACGCCGAAAGCCTGCGCCTGCGTCATCAGCCGGATTTCCTGCTGATCCACCCGATGAACATCGACGACGCCGGGCACCGCTTCGGCCTCTCTTCGCCGCAGTACCGCAACGCGGCGCGCCGCGCCGACGGTTCGCTGTCGCGCTATCTGCCCGAATGGCTGGCCGCCGGTTATCAGGTGCTGGTCACCGCCGACCACGGCATGAACGACGATCGCAGCCACGGCGGCGTGTTGCCGGAAGAGCGCCAGGTGCCGCTGTTCGTGTTCGGTGCGGGCTTCAGCCTGGACGACGCCGATCCGCAGCAAACCGAGCTGTGCGGCACGATCTGCGATCTGCTGCAGGCGCCGCACGACAAGTCGCGCTGCCGGGCGTTGTTGGCGCAGGATGCGCGATGAACAGCAAAACCAAATGGATCGCCGCACTGTGCCTGCTGCCGTTTATCGTGCTGTTCGGCGCGTTTCAGATCGCCCCGCTGGTGTGGATCGCCGTTCACAGTTTTTTCAGCGAGACCAGCGGCTGGGGATGGGGCAACTATGTCGATATCCTCACGTCGCAGTTCTACCTGCAGGCGTTTCAGTTCTCGCTGGAGATCTCGCTGTGGTCGAGCGTCTACGGCTTGTTGATTGCGTTAGTTGGCAGTTACTCACTGCGCCAGCTCGGCCAGACCCGATTTCATGACTTCGTGATGTCGTTCACCAACATGACCAGCAACTTCGCCGGGGTGCCGCTGGCGTTCGCCTTCGTCATTCTGCTGGGGCTGAACGGCTGCCTGACGCTTTTGCTGCGCAAATACGGTTTGATGGAGAGTTTCAACCTCTATTCGAAGAGCGGCCTGATCGTGCTGTATACCTACTTCCAGATCCCGTTGGGGGTGCTGTTGTTGTATCCGGCGTTCGACGCGCTGCGCGCCGACTGGCGTGAATCGGCGGCGCTGCTCGGCGCCGGCCCCTGGCGCTATTGGCGGCATATCGGCCTGCCGGTGCTGGCGCCGGCGCTGATGGGCACCTTCGTCATCCTGCTGGCCAACGCGCTGGGTGCCTACGCCACGGTGTACGCGCTGACCACCGGCAACTTCAACGTGATCCCGATCCGCATCTCGGCGCTGGTGGCGGGGGACATCTCCCTCGATCCGAACCTGGCCAGCGCGCTGGCGATGCTGCTGGTGGTGATGATGGCGTTTATCACAGTGATCCACCAATGGATGTTGCGCAGGAGCTACCTCAATGCGCGCTCATAATCGGATGGAGAATGCTCATGTCGCGTGCTGAACGCCTCTATCACCGTACGGTGACCGGCCTGCTGCTGCTGATCCTGCTGCTGCCGTTGGCGGCGACGCTGATTTATGCGCTGGCCACCCAGTGGGGCGCCACCATTTTGCCGGACGGTTTTACCCTGAAGTGGCTGACGGCGCTGTGGAGCGATCCGCGCTTCTTGCAGGCGCTGTGGCACTCGTTGCTGATCTGCTTCGGCACGCTGCTGTTGTCGGTCGTGGTGATCCTGCCGGCGATGTTTGTGATCGCTTACTACTTCCCCAAGCTGGATGCGGTGATGAACGTGCTGATTCTGCTGCCGTTCGCCGTGCCGCCGGTAGTGTCGGCGGTGGGGCTGATGCAACTGTTCGCCGCTGACCCGCTGCCGCTGCTCGGCACCCCCTGGATTTTGGTGGGTTGCTATTTCACCATCGCGCTGCCGTTTATCTATCGCGCCATCAGCAACAATATGCAGGCGATCAACCTGCGCGATCTGATGGACGCCGCACACCTGCTCGGCGCCAGTACCTGGCAAGCGGCGCTGCTGGTGGTGTTGCCGAACCTGCGCAAGGGCGGAACGATCGCTGTGCTGCTTTCTTTCTCGTTCCTGATCGGCGAGTTCGTGTTCGCCAACCTGCTGGTGGGCAGCCAGTATGAAACGCTGCAGGTCTACCTGTTCAACATGCGCAACGGCAGCGGGCACTTCACCAGCGCGTTGGTCATCTCCTATTTCGCCGTGGTGCTGCTCGTCACCTGGCTGGCGAATCTGCTGAATAAAAACAAGGCTTAACCCGATGGCTTATCTCAACGTCACCCGCCTGAACAAACACTATGGCCAGACCCAGGTGTTTCAGGATATCGATTTCACCGCCGAAGAGGGGGAGTTCGTCACCCTGCTGGGGCCGAGCGGCTGCGGCAAATCAACGCTGCTGCGCTGCCTGGCCGGCCTGACCCCGGTCGACAGCGGGCACATTTTGCTGCAGGGCCAGGATCTGGTGCCGCTGGCGCCGCAAAAGCGCGGCATCGGCATGGTGTTCCAAAGCTATGCGCTGTTTCCCAATATGACGGTGGAGGGCAATGTGGCCTTCGGCCTGAAAATGCAGAAGCTGGCGGCCGGGCAGATCGGTCAGCGGGTGCAGGAGGTGCTGGCGCTGGTGGAGCTGAGCGATCTGGCGAAGCGCTATCCGCATCAGCTGTCGGGCGGCCAGTGTCAGCGCGTGGCGCTGGCGCGGTCGCTGGTCACCCGCCCGCGGCTGCTGCTGCTCGACGAACCGCTGTCGGCGCTGGACGCGCGTATCCGCAAACACCTGCGCGAGCAGATCCGGCGCATTCAGCGCGAGCTGAACCTGACGGCGATCTTCGTCACCCACGATCAGGAAGAGGCATTGACCCTGTCGGATCGCATCGTGCTGATGAACAAGGGGCAGATCGTGCAGAGCGGCGATGCGGAAACCCTGTATACCCAGCCGGCGGATGCCTTCGCCGCCGGGTTTATCGGCAACTATAACCTGCTGAGCGCCGAACAGGCCGGCCGGCTGACCGGGCGCAGCTATGCCGGCAAGGTGGCGATCCGCCCCGAATCGATCGGCCTGTTGCCGGCCGGGCAGGGGATCGGCGGGGTGATCCTTGGTCACAGTTTGCTCGGGAATGTGGTACGCTATCGGATTCAGGTTTGCGATGTAGAATTGCTGGTTGACGTGCTCAATCGTTCGGTGGCCGACCTGCGGCCCGACGGCGCGGAAATTGGGCTACACTTGGAACCTGTTGTATTGCGGGAAGTTGCATGACTTCGCAGCGCGGCGCCGGGGCCTTCCCGCCGCCGCATTAACCCTTCTCTTCTGCGGTCTGCCGCCCGCCCGCTGTCCTGCCAGATCCACGCCCGGCAGGCGGGACCGCGCGCTGTATCCGTCATCCTTTGGCTCGCCTCTCTGCGTCGCGTGACAAACATCGGGTATCAGCCTCCTTTGGCCGGGCGTTAATGGAGCGTATCTTCCGTGCTGACCCTTCTTCACCTGCTTTCGTCCGTGGCGCTGTTGGTGTGGGGCACCCACATCGTGCGCACCGGGATCATGCGGGTTTACGGCGCCAATCTGCGGCGCGTGTTGAGCGACAGCGTTGAGAAAAAACCGCTGGCGTTCGTTTCCGGCATCGGCGTGACCGCGCTGGTGCAAAGCAGCAACGCCACCGCGCTGCTGGTGACCTCTTTCGTCGCGCAGGGGCTGGTGGGGCTGGCGCCTGCGCTGGTGATCATGCTGGGCGCCGACGTCGGCACCGCGTTGATGGCGCGCGTGCTGACCTTCGATCTTTCCTGGCTGTCGCCGCTGCTGATCCTGGTCGGCGTCTTCCTGTTCCTCAGCCGCAAACAGATGCGGATCGGCCAGATCGGGCGCGTCTTGATCGGTCTTGGGCTGATCGTACTGGCGCTGGAGCTGATCGTGGCCGCCGCCACGCCGATCACCCAGGCGGCTGGGGTGAAAGTGCTGTTCTCGTCGCTGACCGGCGATGTGATGCTGGATGCCCTGACCGGCGCGCTGTTCGCCATCGTCAGTTACTCCAGCCTGGCGGCGGTGCTGCTGACCGCTACCTTGACCGCGTCCGGCGTGATTTCACTGAAGGTGGCGCTCTGCCTGGTGATCGGCGCCAACCTCGGCAGCGGCCTGTTGGCGATGATCAACGCCAGCGGCCAGAACGCTGCCGGGCGGCGCGTGGCGCTCGGCAGCCTGCTGTTCAAGCTGGTGGGTTGCGTGCTGGTGCTGCCGTTCGTCGCCTATCTGGCGGATGTGATGGCTCAGTTGCCTGGCGGCAGCGAAGAACTGGTGATCTATTTCCACGTGTTCTACAACTTGATCCGTTGTCTGGTGATGATCCCGCTGGCCGGGCCGATGGCGACGCTGTGCGAGCGGTTGATCGTCGACGTGGCGGCCGACGATCCGCGTATGCGGCCGCGTCATTTGGACGCCAGCGCGCTGGATACGCCGACGCTGGCGCTGGCCAACGCGGCGCGCGAAACGCTGCGGATGGGCGACGTGGTGGAACACATGATGATCCTGCAGCGCGAAGTGCTGCACGGCAAGCAAGGGGTGGATAAAGAAGTGCGGCGCCTGGACGATGACGTCGATGTGCTGTACACCGCCATCAAGCTGTATCTGGCGCAGATCCAAAAGGAAGATCTGGGCGAGGAAGACTCGCGCCGTTGGGCGGAGATCATCGAAATGGCGCTCAACCTGGAGCAGGCGGGCGACATCATCGAACGCATGGCCGGCGACGTGGGCGCCAAGTCGCACGCCGCGCGCCGCGCCTTCTCGACGGAAGGGCTGGCGGAGCTGGACGGGTTGCACGAGCGGCTGATCGGCAACCTGCGCCTGGGGCTGTCGGTGTTCCTGTCCGGCGACGTCACCAGCGCCAAGCGTCTGCGCCGTTCCAAGCACCGATTCCGCATTCTGGATCGCCGCTACGCGCACGCGCACGTCGATCGCCTGCACCAGCAAAACGTGCAGAGCATCGAGACCAGCTCGCTGCATCTGGGGTTGTTGGGGGACATGAAGCGTCTTAACTCGCTGTTCTGCGCCGTGGCTTACAACGTGTTGGATCAGGATGCGAAGGATGACGATCGCGACTGGGAAGACACCCCGAGCACGCTGTAAAAAAATGCCCCCGATTTTCATCGGGGGCATTGTGCAGGAGAAGCGCGTTATTTGCCGCTGAACACGCCGGCTTTGGCATCCGCCTGCTTCGTTGAGGCATGGCCGCTGACGAACGGCACGTTGCCGTCGACGCTTTGCTTCGCCGCGCCGCCTAGCAACCCGCCGACCGTGGCCGCCGCATCGACGCGGCCGCCGCCCTGATAGCGCTGGCCGCTGACGTCCTGTTGGCTGACTTTGCTGCCGCCCAGCTCCACCTTGCCCTGCTGGCTGCGGATCTCGCCGCCGGTCAGTTGGGGTTGGCCCCCTACCTGCAGCGCCACGCCGTTCTTACCGGTAATCGCCGATTGCTCGCTGACCGCGTTGTTGTTCACCACGTCGGCATTGACCTTGAGTTGCCCCTGGCGGCCCGCCGGCCCGGTGATGCTGTCTTTCACCGCGCCGCCGACGGTGCGTGCGCCGCGATCCCACAGCGGGCCCTTCGGTTTCTCACCGGCCGGCGTTTCCGGCAGCGTCACTTTGCCGTCGACTTTGCTGAAGCTGACCGTACCGGTGGTGTCCTGTTGCGGATCGAGGCGACGCGCTACGCTGTTGTACTTGTCGGTGGTGGCGTCGGCCACTTTGTTTACCCCGGCCTCCAGTTTCTCTTTCACTTTACCGGCGTAGCGCGGCGTGCCTACCTTCGACAGCTTGGAGGTGATGCTGCTGCCCGGATCGTTGCTGTGGCTCAGTCCGGCATCCACATCCACTTTCACGCCTTTCTCGACGTCCTTACGGCTTTCGACGCGCAGATCGCCGCCCACCTTGCCCTGTACGCTGTCGGCATCGACGCGCGCCCCGGCGAGGCGGGTGTCTTTGCCGCTGTTGAGCGCCACGTCGCCCGCAGTGATGCCGGTGTTGGTGTGCGTGGCTTTATCCTGCTGCTCCACGCCAACCTTCAGACCGGCGCCCAGCGTATGGGTGTCTTTGCCGGTGTTCGGATCGACCTTGCCGCCGGCGTCTTTGTTGAACGTTTGGCCGCCTCTGGCGTTGGCTTTGATACCCAGGCTCCAGTTGTCCTTATGCTGCTCGTTCTTGGCGGATTCCAGCAGGATGCCGCCGTTTTTCGCCTCGAGCGCGGCGCTGCCGCCGCTGACCTTGGCGCCTTGCAGATGCAGCGCATCGTCGCCTTTGCCGCCGGCGGACAGGGTGACCTTGCCGTCTGAGGCAAGCGTGGCGCCCTGGCGTTCGGTCGCGGACTCATTCACCTTGGCGATGTCGAAGGCGCCGCCGGCGGAGAGGCTGCCGCCGGTTTTTTCCTTGCTGTCGCTGCTGCCGGCGCCCAGATCGAGATTGCCGGACAGCTTGCTCTCCTTACGCATTTGGGTCGATTCCGCCGCCTGCAGCGCGACCTTGTTGCCCGCGCTCAGGGTGACGTCACCCTGGCTCTTGACGTCGGTGCCCTGCAACGTCAGATCGCGGCCTGCGTTCAGCTCCACGCCCTGTTGGCCGCTGACGTTGCCGACCTGTGCGGTGCTGCTGCTGCTTTCACCGTTGTGGGTGCCACCGCCGAAACCGGCGCCGAAGTTTTTGCTGTCGGCGGTGAAGCCGCCCTTCGCCGAAGCCTTGACGTTGAAGCCGCTGTGGTTTTCGCTCTGCTTATCGTTGGCCTGCTCTAAGCGGATATCGCCGCCGGCGTTGACGGTGGTTTTACCGCTGCCGCCGTTCAGCGCGGTGCCCTGATAGACCGCGTCTTGTTTCACGTTGACGCTGATGCCGTTGGCCGCATCGATCGAGCCGGTCACCGCTTGGCTGGCGCTGCTGTTGCTGCGCTGGGTGCCGCCTTCGCCCTTGGCGTCCACGGTCAGGTCGCTGCCGGTGGTGGTGTAGACGCGCACGCCGGCGCTGCCGCGGGTGTCGCGGTTCTGCTCTTCCTGGCGGTTCGTCGCGGCTTCGCTGCGGTGGCTGTCCGCCGTCAGTGTGACCGCGCCTTTGCTCGCCTGATATTGCGTGCCCTGATCGCGCACTTCGCCTGTGGCATTGATGTCGATGCTGCCGGCTTTCACCGAGCTGGCCACCGCCTGCGAGCTGCTGCTGCGTTTTTCGCTGCTGCCGCCCTGTGCGCCGATATCCAGGCCGACGTTAGGCGCGCCGATGCCGCCGATGTCGTTGATGACGCCGGTGGCGTCCAGCTTGGCCGCCTTGCCGACCGCGCGCTCGACCGGGCGGGTCACGGCGCTGTAATCGACGTTGGCGCCGATGTTCACGCCGGCGTCGGTTTTGGTGGTGGTGCTGTTGGCGGTGTCGGCGGCGGCCAAATGATCGACGCCGGCGGCGTTCTCTTTGTAGGCGCCGCCGACGCTGTGCTGCGCGCCTTGCTGGGTCAGCTTGTCGCGGGCGTTGACAGTCAGGTTGCCTTTGACGTCGCTGCCGGAGGTGACCGCCTTGCTGCTCTGCGCCTGCGTTTTGCTGTTTTCGTAGCCGGCTTCCACGCCGCTGCCGAGCTTGTCGATGCCGCCGGTGTAGTAGAAACCGCCGCCGATCTTGGTCTTCTCGGTGTTCGACGTGGTTTTGTCATCGGCCGCCAGGAACGAGACTTTGTTACCGCTGACGCTGGCGTCGCCTTTGTCGGCGACCAGTTTAGAGCCGCTGAAGGTCACGTCCTTCTCCGCCTCGAGCCTCACGCTGCCGCCGCTGAGGGTTGAGGCGCGGTTTTCGGTGCGGGTGGTTTTTTCGCTGTCGCGGGTATGTTCGATGCGCAAACCGGCGCGGTATTGCTTGTCGCCGGCTTCTTTGGCGTAGCCGTTGACGGTAAGCGCAGTCTTCTGCTCATCGATTTTTTGCTGCTGCTCGGCGGTCTTGACGTTGATGTTGCCGGTCTGCGACGTGACGCTCAGTTCGCCGCCGCTGGTGACCTGGCTGCCGATCACGTCGGTATTCTGACGGCTGACCAGCTTCAGGTTGGTATCAGACTTCAGCTCGCTGGCGGTGCTGCTCTGGTAGCTGTTGTCGGCCTTATGCGAACTGCTGGTGATGTTGAAGGCGGTGCCGGTACGCGCGTCGATTTTGTCCACGGTGGTGCTCAGTGCGTTATCGATGCGCAGGCCGCCCTGCGTGGCGGTGACCAGACCGCCTTCCTTGCCGCGCGCCTTGCTGCCGGTGATGGTGACGCCCTGCTGACCGTTCAGACGCAGAGTGCCGTCGCTGGTCAGTTCGGAAGCGTGGCTGACCTCGCGGCGGTTACTGTTGTTCTTGTTGTCGCCGCCGCCGATGCCGCCCCAGGAGGTTTTGTCATCGCGCACCGCTTTGGCGTTGGCGGTTTTCTGCACCCCGACCTGGATCTGGTTGCCGGCATTGACCGTCAAATCGCGGCTGGCGTGCAGTTTGGCTCCCTGGGTAGCGACGTTGTTGCCGGCCTCCAGCGTCAGCACCCCCTGGCTGCGCAGTTCGCTGGCCTTCAGGCTTTCGCTTTCGTCGCTGCTGCTCCAACTGCCGGTGCGCAGGCTGGAAGTGTGGTTGCGCTGATAGCCGCGCTCGGTGGACTTCTCCTTCTCCACCAGCCCGGCGAGATGCGCGTCGCGCGCCGCTTTGACGCTCAGCGCCCGGTCGGCGCTGAGGTTGGCGCCCAACAGATTCACGTCTTCCCGGGTGCTGACGAGTTTGGCGCTGCCGCTGGCGGCGACGGTGCTGCCCGCCTGCTGATGCTGCTCGCGTTCACGGGTGACGTCGTATTGCCAGGAGTAGAACCAGCGGTCGTCGGTGTAGCCCTGCGTCTGTTTCAACTGCTGGCCGTCGAGCGTCAGTTTGCCGCCCTGCAGCGTAATGTCTTCGCCGCGAATGTCGGTGGCGGTGAGGTGTGCGTGGTTATCCGCCACCAGGCTGATGTTCTTGCCTTTCAGCTCGGTGCGGGTCAGCTTCTGGCTGCTGCTGCGGTCGTTGACGTAGATGCCACCGCGATAGTTCTGGTAATTCTCGCTGCCGTTGCGGTTGCTGCTGGCGTCATCAACGCGGCTTTCGCTGCGAATATCGTAGGCTTTCACCTTGAGCTCGTCGCCGGCGGCCAGCGTGCCGGCCAGCTTCACGCCGCTGCCCTGTGCGGTGTTGATGATGTTGATGCGCCCCGCCTGCATGCTGCCGAGGTAGTAGCTGTCCAGCGCAGTGGTCGGCTGTACGCTGGCCAGCACCTTGCCATCGCGCGCCACGCGGTTATGGCCGCTGATGGCGTTGATCGCCGCCGACGTCACGCTGCCGTTGCGCTGGGTGAAGTCTTGCACGATCACGTCGCCGCGGCTGTCTATCTTCGGTGCGATCAGATCCAGCACGCCGCCGGCGTTCAGGGTGCCGTTGAGGCTCAGAGTATTGCGGTTATCCAGGGTGCTGTAGCCCTGCAGCAGGCCGTTCTCCACCAGCGGGTTGCCGACCACCAGCGAGGAGCGGCTGGTGTTGATGAACCCGCAGCCCTGGCAACTGATGCCGTTCGGGTTGGCCAGCACGTAGTCGGCCGCCATGCCGAAGATCTCTTGCTGGCCATGCAGCAGAGAAGGGTTACGGCCGATCACTTCGTTGAGGATGACGCTGGCTTCGCGCCCACCCAGATTGGGGTTGGCGCCCAGTTGACCGGCCAACTGCGACAGCCCCGCCTCGCGGGAGTTGTTCAGCACCGCGCCGGGCTGATTGACATTGAAGTCCTGATATTGGTTGTGCGACAACCCGTTGCCGTTCGGCGCGACGATGTCGACTACCTGCGCGCCGGTTGCGGCGGTGGAAACGCCGGGGCCGTTGGCGCCGTTGGCCGCCACGATCTCCGCGGCATAGGCGCCGGCGGAAGCGGCGAGAATAATCGCCAGTGCGGCGGCCAGTTTGCCTGCTGCTGAAAGCCTGAAGTTATTATTTTTCATCCATGTCTCTCCGTATATTGCCGTGGGGTCCCGCAAAACTGCTGATTAAAAGGTGTAAGAAAAGCGCGCCAGTACCTGAACGGGATCTTCCGGCGTGGCGTGATTCGACAAGATCCAGCCGCGGCTGACTTCGAGATCGACCAGCGCCTGCCGATAGCGCAACGTGGCGCCGCTGCTCAGGCCGGCGCTGCTGCGCCACCCCGAGCTGTCCTGGCGCGGCAAAATGCGGCCGACGTCGGCGCCGAGGCGCGGCGTCAGCGTGGTGGCGCCCAGATTGAAGCTGCGCGACAGCGTGTTCTGCAGATACCAGCCGTTGTCGCCGGACTGAGTGCTGCGGCTAAAGCCGCGCACGGCGCTGCGATCGGTAAGGCTCAGCCATTCCACGCCGGGCAGCGGGTCGCGGCTGTACTGGCCGTAGAACAGGTTGTTGAGCTGATAGGTCGCCTCGCCCAGGTGAAGGCGCTGGCTGAGGTTGGCGAACAGCTTGCCCTTGGTGAACTGGCTGTCGAGGTGAACCGAACTCGGATGGCGATCGGCCCCCAGCCATGGCAGGCCCTGCTCGACGCTGAGGTTGGCGCTGAACACCCCGTTGGGCAGAATATGCAGGTGGCTGGCGCTCAACTCGGCCAGGGTCAGCGTGGGGCTGCTGACTTCGAGGCGCACGCTTTCGAAGTAGTTGTCGATGCGCTTGTAGGTCAACTGGCCGCTCAGGCTGTCTATCTGATCGTGATCGCGATAAAACACGTAGTCGCTGCGCAGCCCGTACTGTTGGGTCTGGCCGTGCAGTTTGACCAGGTTGTGCGGCAGCTGCTGGTGGTTCTCATAGGACGAGAAGCTGGCGAATCCGCTGAAGGTGAACGCGCCGTACGGCAGTGAATAGAGCAGGGTATAGGCGCGGTTATAGCGGTGGGCCGGGTTTTCCAGCGTGCTGTTGACGTTCAGGCTGACGAAGTCTGACAGGCCGAACGGACTGTCCAGCGTGGCGGTGGCGCGCGCCAGCCACTGGCCAGTGCTTTTTTGGCCGTAATTATCCGTGCCGGCGGTAATCAGCCAGGGCTTGGTATGCTGATTGCGCAAACGAATGACCGAACCGCCAACCTGGCGGCCGGGTAATATATCCAGCTTGGTGGTATTCGATTGCAAACGGTTGGCCTGATCCAATCCCTGATCGAGCTCGGTTAATTTCAACGGCTTGCCTTCCAGGCCTGGAAATAATAAGCGGCTGTTGACCCAGCGATCGCCGCCTTCTATTTTCTCGATAAATCCTTCCGTCACGCTTAACCCCAATTCTCCCTGTGAATTAGGGCGAACAATTTGCACGCGCGCGGTGATATAGCCTTTTTGCACATAAAGGCGCGTTAATTCGCGGGTCAGGCGATTGATATCGTTGCTGCTGATGCAGTTTTCCGGCAGCGCGCTCAGGGCGGATAAATCGGCCGGCGAGAGCAGGGTGACGCCCTGCAGATAAACGCCGGCGATCGGCAAGCACTGCGCGGACTGCGGCAGGGCGGGCGCGGCCGGTTCCGGCTCCGCCAGCAAGCGTTGCTGCTTCAGCTGCTGGTAGCGGCGTTGCTCAATCAACTGGTTGACTTCACGCGTACTGTCTTGCAGCGCGCGGCGCGATTCCCCCATCGACATATCCCGCATCATGTGGGCGTCCGGCAGAGTTTCGGCGGAAAGGGCCGTGCTGACCAACAGCGTCAAGGCGGTCATTTTTTTTATCATTGTAATCCATTATGAGAGGCTACCGAGGCAGCCTGCCCAATCCATGAGGTTAACCACGGGTGACCGACGGCCGGCCCGAAATAATGAGCGACATGCACATTGCGAGGTATCTTGATTTGCCGCGGCAAATAAGACGGTGGGTATAGATCTAAATAATAATTAGGCTGCTTCTTTTATGGTGGGCAACCCTGGTGACTTAATTAATTAAAAAAAGTAGAACGTCTCTTCCTCTTGCCAACATTATCGGCACGGATAGGAAGAATCTGAATTTTAATTTTTCACGGATGATAGGGGATGAGGGGAATTATGACAATCCGACCAGTGGGAAATACGAAATTTCGCAGAGAATAACGGGGACGCAATTGTTTGCGTCCCCGCAGGCCGTTTATTTTTTCTTGATGGGGCGGCCGGACCAATAACCCGCCAGCAGCGAACCGGAGAGGTTGTGCCAGACCGAGAACAGTGCGCCTGGCAGCGCGGCCAGCGGCGAGAAGTAGATTTTGCCCAGCGTGGCCGCCAGCCCGGAGTTCTGCATGCCGACTTCGATCGCCAGCGTGCGGCAGGTGGATTCGTCGAAGCCGAACAGCTTGCCGCCCCAGTAGCCGCTCAGCAAACCGATGCCGTTGTGCAGGATCACCGCGACGATCACCACCAAACCGACCGAGGCGATGTGGCTTTGGCTGCCGGCCACCACCGCGCTGATGATCGCGAGGATACACACCATCGACAGCGCCGGCAGCAGCGGTTCGATGCGTTTCACCGCCTTGGTCAGGGTGTGGTGGACGATCAGGCCCAGGCCGATCGGGATCACCACGATCTGCAGAATGCTCAGCAGCATGCCCATGATATCGACGCTGATCTTGGCGTCGACGTACAGGCGAGTCAGCAGCGGCGTGGCGAACACCCCGACCAGCGTTGAGACCGCCGAGATGGTCACCGACAGTGCCACGTCTCCCTTGGCCAGGTAGATCATTACGTTGGACGCGGTACCGCTGGCCACGCTGCCCACCAACACCATGCCGGCGGACAGATCCGGCGGCATGCGGAACAGCATCGCCAGGATCCAGGCCGCCAGCGGCATGATCAGATAGTGCAGGAAGATGCCGGCCGCCACCGGGCCGGGGCGAGCCAGCACGCGTTTGAAGTCGTCCAGCCGCAGCGTGACGCCCATGGCGAACATGATCAGCATCAGCAGCGGGCTGACGTAGGGGCCGACACCGGTAAAGGAAGTCGGCGTGTAATAGGCGGTGACGGACAGCAGTATCGCCCACAGGGGGAATAAGCGCGTGAATAGTGCCAACATGCAGGTTTTCCTTAGCCAGATTGAGAACGGTGGGTGTGGTTGTGTTTTTTGCGGGTTCAACATGCTGAACCCCTGCAGGTTTTGAACGAATTTTTTAGACGCAGGGGCGCAGCGTGCTGCGCCCGCAATCAGGGATAATGACTTATTCGAACAGATTGTGGTGCAGGGTGCGCACTACCTGCTCGGCTTCTTCGCCCGGTACCAGGAAGCACAGGTTATAGCTGCTGGCGCCGTAGCAGATCAGGCGAATATTGAACGGATCGAGCACGCCGAACACCTCTTTGCCCACGCCGCAAGCGCGCGACAGCTGGTTGCCGATGATCGCCACCAGCGCCAGGTTCTCTTCCACTTCCACCCGACACAGCGACGACAGCTCGGTCAGCAGCGAGGTGGTCAGCAGGCTGCCGCCGACGGAGGTGGCGCCGGTGGTGTCCATGGTCAGCGCAATGCTGACCTCCGAGGTGGTGATCAGATCGACGGAGATGTTGTGGCGCGCCAGAATGCTGAACACCTCGGCCAGGAAACCACGCGCGTGCAGCATATTCAGGCTGTGCAGCGTCAGCAGCGTTTGCTTGCGGCGCAGCGCCAGCGCGCGGAACAGCGGCGGGTTTTCGGTGGTGTTGCACACCAGCGTGCCGCCGGCCGCCGGATCCTTGCTGGAGCCGACGAACACCGGAATGTCGCTGCGCACCGCCGGCAGCAGGGTGGCCGGATGCAGCACTTTGGCACCGAAGGTGGCCATCTCTGCCGCTTCTTCGAAACCGATTTTGTCGATGCGTTTGGCCGCCGGCACCACGCGTGGATCGGTGGTGTAGATGCCCGGTACGTCAGTCCAGATATCCACCCGGCCAACGCCGAGCGCCTCGCCGAGCAGCGCGGCGGTATAGTCGCTGCCGCCGCGGCCGAGCGTGGTGGTGCGGCCTTTCGGCTCGCTGCCGATAAAGCCCTGGGTGACTACCAGCGCTTCCTGCAGGCGAGGTTGCAACTGCGCCCGGGCCAGTTCGCTGAGCGCGGCGCTGTCCGGCACGGCGCGGCCGAAGTGATCGTCGGTGCGCATCACTTTACGCACGTCGAACCATTCGGCCTGCACGTTGCGGGCGCGCAGGATTTCAACGAACAGCAGGGTGGACATCAGCTCCCCATGGCTGACCAGCTCGTCGGTCAACGCCGTAGAGGTGGCCAGCGACGCGGCCTCCGACAGCATGGCGATGTTTTCCAGCAGCCGGTCGATCTCTTCGCGGATCACCGCCGGCGCCGTGAGGCGATCGAGGATGGCGTACTGGATGCGACGAATTTCATCAAGCTGGTAATTGCGCTTGTCGGCCTCGCAACCCTCGGCCAGGGCGACCAACAGGTTGGTGACGCCCGCCGAAGCGGACAATACCACCAGGCGAACCTGCGGGTTGGCCAGCACGACGTCGGCGCTGCGGTTCATGGCTTCAAAGTCGGCGACGCTGGTGCCGCCGAACTTGGCTACCACGGTGGAATTCTGGGGTGCTGCTTGGTTCATGTAGAAACCTCGTGTCAGGGATGCCCGTTTGGGGCACTGTAATTCCATAGCCTTGGCACAAGGGGAGAGCGGTAAACAGGGGGCAGGCGTAGAGGTCAGGCTACGATACACCCAGAAGCGCCCCACCTTGTCGATCGCCCTGCGGGCGATCCCCTGGTGACAACCCAGGGGATTCAGCCCCTGTAGTCGATATGATAATGGCCGGCCATTACCCTACCTCGGCGTCGCTCCCCCTCGGGTGCCGTCAACGGAGAAACGGCTCCTCTGACACTCTACCTGGGCGACGCGCCTCTTCTGGCTTGCGCACCGGGTGCGCAAGTAGGCTGTTAGGAATAGCCGGTTATCGCCATTCTGTCAACGTACAGACGGTGAGGGATTTTCATCTTGTACCAGCGCGATAAGCGTACAGGGCATCGCGGGCGTGGAACCGGCACCAATCGGTTGCAGAGAACCGTCTTCCTTTTGGCTGAATAACGGGATAACACCCTGATGTTTCTCCAAATACTCCAGCCAACCGAAATTTTCGTTCAATTTGGTCGCTTTGATGGTGGCGCCCCTCGCGAGCAGGCTGCTCAGGCGGCCGTAGGTGGCTTCCTGATTAAATAAAATTTCATGCCGGCGGAAACGCGAACTTTCCGCGCTGGCGCCGCGCCCTTTCAACGGCGCCCCGGAGCGAATGGCAAACACGTGATCCTCGCCGAAGAGATGGCCGAAGTGGTAGACCGCCAACGCGTTCTGGTGGCGATTGGGCGACAGCGCCAACACCTGGGCGATATTGCTCAGATCGAGATAGTTTTCTGCGTGTTCGGAGTAGGCGTGGCCATAGTAAGCCGGGATGCCTTCCATGCGCGCCTGGCGGTAGTATTCCCAACTGCTGTCGGTGACGATCACCGGCACGTTCAGTTTGATCAGCGCCTGCGCCAGCATGCGTGCCACGCTGTTGGCGCCGACGATCAGTACGCCGCGCGGCTTTTGCTGCTGCACCCGCAGCCAGCGCGCCATCATGCCGCTGGTCAGGCTTTGCAGCACCACGGTGCCGATGATGATGGCGAACACCACGGTGACCAGCCGGTCGGCGCCTTGATAGCCGCTGCGCTGCAGCGTCAGCGCGAACAGCGAGCTGACCGCCGCGGCGACGATGCCGCGCGGGGCGATCCAGCACAGCAGCAGCCGATCGCGCCAGTGCAGGGAAGAGCGCCAGGTCGATACCGCAATGCACAGCGGCCGGGCAATGAACTGCACCGCCAGCAGCAGCAGGAGCAGCGGCCAGCCCATGTTCCACAGCGCCTGGATGTCGAGCCGCGCCGCCAGAATGATGAACAGCGCCGAGATCAGGATCGCCGACAGCTCCTCTTTGAATGCCAGAATATCGCTGGTGTCCACGTCGCGCATGTTGGCCAGCCAGATGCCCATCACCGTGACGGTCAGCAGGCCGGATTCGTCGGCGATGGCGTTGGAAACGCCGAAGGCGGTCAGCATGATCGCCAGCACCGCCAGGTTCTGCAGATAGCGCGGCAGCCAGACGCGGCGCAGCGCCAGGCCGAGCAGATAGCCGAACAGCGCGCCGGCGATCAGGCCGACGGCGGCGGTCACGCCCAGCGTCCAAAACAGGTGGGTATAGGACTCCGCATTCTGTTTCAGCACGATGAATTCGAACACCAGCAGGGTGAAGATGGCGCCGACCGGATCGATAACGATCCCTTCCCAGCGCAGCACCTGGTTAATGTTGGCGTTCGGCCGCACCACGCGCATCAGCGGGGCGATCACCGTCGGCCCGGTCACCACCGTCACCGCGCCGATCAGCGCCGCCAGCTCCGGCGGGAAATCCAGCAGCCACCAGCTGGCGAGGCTGATGACCAGAAAGGTGACCAGCATGCCAACGGTGACCAGATTGCGCACCACGCCACCGAGGCCGCGTATCTCCTCGAAACGCAGCGTCAGCGCCCCCTCGAACAGGATGATCGCCACCGACAGCGACACCAGCGGAAACAGCAGATCGCCGAACAGCAGATCCGGCTGCACCAGATGCACCGTCGGGCCGAGCACGATGCCGAACAGCAACAGCGGCAAAATGGCCGGCAGGCGCAGCAGCCAGGCCAGCCACTGCGCCAGCAGCGACGCCAGGCCGATAAGCACCAACATGAGCGGAGCGGATAATTCCATAAGCGAGATCCCTTTCAAATGACGAAATGAGCAACGATGACACAGCCTGATGACAATTCGGCAACCCCGATAACAGGCCGTTAGCCCAAAGTATAGAGTGAAAGCTGAAACGAGGCGGCAATGCGTTGACAGTTAGCGCCTATCGCAAGAAAAGAGATCATAATCACAGTCGAACAGGCTACAATCGGACAAACGCGTCATTTTTATTCTCAAGCCTAAGAGTGTTGCTATGAAAAATATCAATCCTAGTCAAACCGCTGCTTGGCAAGCCCTGCAGCAACATTATGCACAGATGAAAGACGTACGGATCGCCGACCTGTTCGCCCAGGACAGCGATCGTTTCTCCAGGTTCTCCGCGACCTTCAACGACCAAATGTTGGTGGACTATTCCAAGAACCGTATCACGCAGGAAACCCTGGAGAAGCTGCAGGCGCTGGCGAAAGAAACCGATCTGCAAGGCGCCATCAAATCGATGTTCGCCGGTGAGAAAATCAACCGCACCGAAGATCGCGCGGTGCTGCACATTGCCCTGCGCAACCGCAGCAACAGCCCGATCCTGGTCGACGGCAAAGACGTGATGCCGGAAGTGAACGCGGTACTGGCCAAGATCAAACAGTTCTGCGCGCGCGTCATCGGCGGCGAGTGGAAAGGCTACACCGGCAAGCCGATCACCGACGTGGTGAACATCGGCATCGGCGGTTCGGACCTCGGCCCTTACATGGTGACCGAAGCGCTGCGCCCTTATAAAAACCACCTGAACATGCACTTCGTCTCCAACGTCGACGGCACCCATATCGCCGAAACGCTGAAGCCGCTGAACCCGGAAACCACGCTGTTCCTGGTGGCATCCAAAACCTTCACTACCCAGGAAACCATGACCAACGCCCACAGCGCGCGCGACTGGTTCCTGAGCAGTGCCGCCGATCAACAGCACGTAGCCAAGCACTTCGCCGCGCTGTCCACCAACGGCAAAGCGGTGGCCGAGTTCGGCATCGATACCGACAACATGTTCGAGTTCTGGGACTGGGTAGGGGGCCGTTACTCCCTGTGGTCGGCGATCGGCCTGTCGATCGCGCTGTCCATCGGTTATGACAACTTCGAGCAGCTGCTGAGCGGCGCGCACGCCATGGATAAGCACTTCGCCGAAACGCCGGCGGAGAAAAACCTGCCGGTGCTGCTGGCGCTGATCGGCATCTGGTACAACAACTTCTTCGGCGCCGAAACCGAAGCCATTCTGCCGTACGATCAGTACATGCATCGTTTTGCCGCTTACTTCCAGCAGGGCAACATGGAATCCAACGGCAAGTATGTCGATCGCAACGGCAACCCGGTGGATTACCAGACTGGTCCTATCATCTGGGGCGAGCCGGGCACCAACGGCCAGCATGCGTTCTACCAGTTGATCCACCAGGGCACCAAGCTGGTGCCGTGCGATTTCATCGCACCGGCCATCAGCCATAACCCGCTGGGCGATCACCACGCCAAACTGCTGTCCAACTTCTTTGCTCAGACCGAAGCGCTGGCGTTCGGCAAGTCGCTGGAAGTGGTGGAGGCCGAGTTCGCGGCGCAGGGTAAAACCCCTGAGCAGGTCAAGCACGTGGCGCCGTTCAAAGTGTTTGAAGGCAACCGGCCGACCAACTCGATCCTGCTGCGCGAAATCACCCCGTTCAGCCTGGGCAGCCTGATCGCGTTGTATGAGCACAAGATCTTCACCCAGGGCGCGATCCTGAACATCTTCACCTTCGATCAGTGGGGCGTGGAGCTGGGCAAACAGCTGGCTAACCGTATCCTGCCTGAACTGGCGGGCAGCGAGAAAATCAGCAGCCACGACAGCTCGACCAATGCGCTGATCAACCGCTTCAAGGAATGGCGCTAATCGTCTGAGCTGAGGCCAATAAAAAACCCGCCGCGGCGGGTTTTTTTATGCCTGCAAAAAATTACAGGTTGATCGGCACTTCGAAGCTGACGCCCGCACCCACGTCATCGGCGGTGCTGTGATCGTTGTCGGTGTACCACAGGCTGGTGTCGAACTTAACCTGAGACGGGAAGGTGTAACCCCAACCGACCTGGATGCCCTTCAGCGTATCGGATTTCGGGAATGCCTTGTTGTAATTCTGATTGCTTGGGTTCACTTTGGCGTATACCAAGCGGGTGCTCCAGCGTTGGCTGTCGTCCAGCACCAGCTCTACGCGGCCGGACAGCATCTGGCCGTCACCACCCATCGGGTGGCCTAGCGGGTAACCTTGCTGGTAGTAACCGCCGCGATAAACATAGTGTTGATAGATCACATCCTTGGTACTGAATTCAGAACGAGTGTCAGCACCTTCGATATACCAGTTAATGGTCGTTGGGCCCCACTCGGGGTGCCCTTCCAGACCCAACAGGTAGGCGTTATGTGACGGCAGCATGCCTGCTTCGTCTTCACCGGTAATCTGACCATAAAGGCTGACGGGCATGCCGATAAGCGGCTGCAGCTTGAGTTTGAAATCAAAGCCGCCCAGCTGGTTGCCCGGATCGTTTTTCGGATCGCCGGTGTTATCGTTACCGGTTACGCCATCCCAGAAGGAATGCCACGACTGCGGACGGCCTTCACCACCCCACATCATGACGCGTGATGCCCCCAACTCCAGGAAGTCGGTCGGCATCATGGTGAAGCGACCGCCAAACAATTTGGTATGCGGGACGGCACTGTACTGCGACAGCTGGCCGGCGGTCAGCTGGTATTGCCAGCGGCCGATCCACGACAGCCAAGGGGTTTCAAACGGTGATTGGTCGGCGCGCTGCAGCATAAAGCCCGCCACCGGGCGTGCGGCGTCGGAGCGGATCAGGCTGCCGTCGTAGCCAGGGCCCCACCACTGGGAAACTTCGCCGAAGGAAAGCCACTGGTTCCAGATTTTCACCGCGCCGTAGGAGCCGTTCATGTTGAATTTGGAGCCGTCGCTGACGCGCTGATCGCCTTCCACCGAGCCCTGCAGACGCACATCCCAGAACTCGCCGTTGGCGCCGGCGCCGATGGTCAGGCGATCGTCGGCGTACTCATTTTGACCAAAGCCCTGCGGGGTGCCGGGTTTATCCGTCGACGCGTAACCGCTGACGCGGATGTTGGCTTTCAAGGCATCGACACGGCGCTGCACGCGGTCGATGACGTTTTTCTCGGTATTGGTGACCGGTTTGGCCTGCGCGATAACGGAACTGATCTCTTCCTGGCTCAGCGGCCAGGTGGACAAACTGACGTTGATGACGCCGCGGTCAGACAACCAGGCGAGATCGTTACGCAGATCGTTGTCAGGGGTTACCAGGCCGGCGGCGTGGCCGGACAATGCACAGGTAAACAGGCCTGCAGCGACCAGTCCGTTAAGTTTAGCGCGCATAAAGAATTCCCTTGTTAATTCGAGGTTATTGGTTTTATGTAAAGATCTCTGTGACCCATGATAGTTGACATTTCGATTTGCTACAAATCTATAAGTCAGAAACATCTTATTATAACTTTATGAATTAAATGGGGTTTAAAGTGCTTTCGCGCGGGGGGTAATTTTTAAGACAATGCCTATATTGGCACGGTTGAATCATATTAGCGGCATTCAGAGAGAGGTTTTATGGCAAAAACGTCGCGTTCGATAATGATAGCGAAAGGGCTTCAGCGGGTACTGAACGTAGGCTTGCTGCTGCTGGCGGCAATTCTGGTGGTGTTTCTGGTTAAGGAGACCATCCACCTGGCGAAGGTGTTATTTATCAACAGCGAAGAATCCTCTTCTTACCTGTTGATTGAAGGTATCGTGATTTATTTCTTGTACTTTGAATTTATCGCCTTGATCGTCAAGTATTTTGAGTCGGGTTATCATTTCCCGCTGCGCTATTTTATTTACATTGGCATTACCGCGATTATTCGTTTGATTATCGTGGACCACAAGAATCCCATCGATACCTTGATCTACGCCGCGGCGATATTGGTGCTGGTGGTGACGCTCTATCTGGCCAACACCGATCGGCTGAAACGGGAATAGCGGAGATAAAAATGGCGGCCAAAGGCCGCCAAAGACACAGGATATAATTACCCTTCGTCTTGCAAGCTACAGCGTTGTTGACTGCACTCGCTGTAACTTGAAATCCATAGGGTAAAAGATAAGGAAAGACATCAAACGCACTGCAGTGGCACAAATTACCCCTTCACGCCGCCGGCCGTCAGGCCGCCCACCAGCCAGCGCTGCGCCAGCAGGAACACGGCGGTAATCGGTATCGCCGACAGCACCGCGGCGGCGGCGAAGTCGCCCCACAGGTAGTTCTGCGGGTTGAGATATTGCTGCATTCCCACCGCCAACGTATAGCTGTTCACATCGCGCAGCAGCAGCGACGCGACCGGCACTTCGGTGATGGCGGCGATAAATGACAGAATGAACACCACCGCCAGAATCGGCACCGACAGCGGCAACAGCACCAGACGGAACGCCTGCCACGGCGTGGCGCCGTCCAGCGCCGCCGCCTCTTCCAGCGAGTTGTCGATGGTTTCGAAATAGCCCTTGATGGTCCAGACGTGCAGCGCGATGCCGCCCATATAGGCGAAGATCACGCCGCCGTGGGTGTTCAGGCCGATAAACGGAATGTACTGGCCCAGGCGATCGAACAGCGCGTACAGCGCCACCAGCGACAGCACCGCCGGGAACATCTGGAAGATCAGCATGCTTTTCAGCAGCGTGCTCTTGCCGCGAAAACGCATGCGGGCGAAGGCGTAGGCGCAGGTAGTGGACAGCGTCACGATGCCGATGGCGGTGATCGCCGCGATCTTGATGGAGTTCCACAGCCACAGCAGTACCGGGAACGGCGGCGGCGTCACGCTGCCGTCGGCGTGGGTGACGCTGAAGCCGAGCGCCAGCCGCCAGTGATCCCAGGAGAGAGTTTCCGGTATCAGGCTGCCGGTGGCGAAGTTGCCGGAGCGCAGCGAGATGGCCACCACCATCAGCAGCGGGAACATGATCAGGGCGATAAAGCACAGCATCAAAATATGGGTGATCCACAGGCGCAGGCGCTGGGACTTGGGTTGAACCATGGCCATCGTTATTCTCCCTAATCGAAGTTCATCTTGCTGGCTTTCAAATTCAGGATCGCCAGCGCGCCCACCAACAGGAAGATCAGCGTGGCGATGGCGGCCGCCAGCCCAAAGTCTTGCCCGCCGCCGCCTTCGAAGGCGATGCGGTAGGTGTAACTGACCAGCAGGTCGGTATAGCCGGCCGGCGTGGTGGTGCCGATCATGTCCGGGCCGCCGTTGGTCAGCAGTTGGATCAGCACGAAGTTGTTAAAGTTGAAGGCGAAGCTGGCGATCATCAGCGGCGTCAGCGGCTTGATCAGCAGCGGTAAGGTGATGCGGAAGAAGTTTTGCCACGGGTTGGCGCCGTCCATCGCCGAGGCCTCGTACAGATCGTCCGGGATCGCTTTCAGCAGCCCCATGCACAGGATCATCATGTACGGGTAGCCGAGCCAGGTGTTGACGATCAGGATCATGCTCTTGGCGGTGAGCGGATCGCTGAACCAGGCCGGTTTGATGCCGAACAGATGGCTGAGCATCATGTTGATCTCGCCGAAGCTCTGGTTGAACAAACCTTTGAAGATCAGGATCGAGATGAATGACGGCACCGCATAGGGCAGGATCAGCAGCACGCGGTATATCGCTTTGCCTTTCAGCGCCTCCCACTGCACCACGCAGGCCAACACCATGCCGACCGCCACGGTCAGGATCACCGTCATCACCGAGAACACGATGGTCCAGATGAAGATCGACACGAACGGTTTCTTGATGCCCTCGTCCTGCAGCACCCGCAGGAAGTTTTTCCAGCCGGTGGTGACGGTATAGCCCGGGCTCAGGGTTTCCTGCGCCCAGCCGCCGTCGGCGTTGATCGCCTGATAGAAGCCGATATCGCCGTTCGGTCGATAGCGGACCTGAGTCTGGTTATTGGTCAGCGTGCTGCCGTCTTTGTCCAGCGCATACAGCGGGCGGGTACCGGAGAACTGGCGCAGGGAACTCATGCGCAATTCACCGCCGTCGGGCAACTGCGCCACCAGCTGGCTCAGCGCCTGCCGATTCTGGGTGATCGCTCGCAGCGTGGCGCGTTCGCCCTGCGGCGCGACGCTCTGCACCGTCAGTTTCAGGGTTTGCGGCGGGGCGGCGTCGAGGCGGAAAGGCTCGGAGATCAGCGGCTGTTCGCTGTCCGGCGGCGTCAGCTGCAGGCGCCACTGCTGGTTTTCCGCCGGGTAGAGGCCGAAGGTAAAGGTTTTGCCGCTCTGGAATTGGCGCTGCATCAGCACCGATTGTGCGCGTTCAAAAGTCAGCTGGTTGGTGCTGCTGTAGTTGGTAAAGGCGATGGCGATGGTGCAGATCAGCGGGAACAGGACGAACAGCCCCATGCCGGCGATGCCGGGATACACATAGCGCCAGGCGTAGGCGCGGCGGTTGGCGAAGACGTAAAGCCCGGCGCTGACCAGGATCAGCGTCAGGATGGCGAACAGGTATTCACCCTGTGCATACATCAACACAATCAGGTAGCAGGTCACCAGGCTGAACAGGCCGACCACCAGCCATTTCAGCACGTCGCTTTGCCACCACTTCGATTTTTTACGCACAGGCGTCCCGGCGTGAGCGAATTGCATAGGGCGTTCCTTTCTGTGAAGCAACGGCGGGGCACAGGTCCCTTCATACTTGGAGCTACACCTTTGTTGGCTGCGTCCACTCACCCCGGTCACATAGCTATCTATGCTCCCGGGGATGTGCGTACTTGCCGTCGCGGTGTAACTCCAATTATTTAGGGGATGTTAATCCCGCACAACATCATTACTTGGTGATACGGGTCTGCACGTCGTCCAGCGCGGCTTTCACCGTCTGACGGCCGCTGACGGCGTTGATCACCGCGCTGCGTTCGGCGTACCAGAAGGCGCTCATCTGCGGGATGTTCGGCATGATTTCCCCGTTTTGCGAATTCTGCATGGTGGCGGCGATCTTCGGATCTTTGGCCAGCGCTTCCTGATAGGACTTCAGCGCCACCGCGCCCAGCGGTTTGTCTTTGTTGACGTCCGCCAGCCCTTCGTTGGTCAGCAGGTAGTTCTCGAGGAACTCGGTCGCCAGCTCTTTATTCGGGCTGGCGGCGTTGATGCCGGCGGTCAGCACGCCGACGAACGGTTTGGACGGTTTGCCTTTGAAGGTCGGCAGCAGCGTCACGCCGTAGTTGATTTTGCTCTGCTCGATGTTGTTCCAGGCCCACGGTCCGTTGATGGTCATCGCGGTCTGGCCTTTGTTGAACGCGGCTTCGGCGATCGAGTAATCGGTATCGGCGTTGATGTGCTTGTTTTTCACCAGGTCGACGATGAACTGCAGACCGGCCTGCGAACCGGCATTGGCGACGCCGACATCCTTGATGTTGTATTTGCCGTTCTCATACTTGAAAGCATAACCGCCGTCGGCGGCGATGATTGGCCAGGTGAAGTAGGGCTCCTGCAGGTTCCACATGATGGCGCTCTTGCCGTTGGCGCGCAGCTGTTTGTCCAGCGCCGGGATCTCTTCCCAGGTCTTCGGCGGCTGTTTGACCAGGTCTTTGTTGTAAATCAGCGACAGCGCCTCGACGGCGATCGGGTAGCCGATCAGCTTGCCGTCATAGCGCACGGCGTCCCAGGTGAACGGGAACAGCTTGTCCTGGAAGGCTTTGGACGGGTGGATTTCGGCCAGCAGGCCGGACTGCGCATAGCCGCCGAAGCGGTCGTGGGCCCAGAAGATGATGTCGGGGCCGTCACCGGTGGCGGCCACCTGTGGGTATTTTTCTTCCAGCTTGTCCGGGTGCTCGACGGTGACCTTGATGCCGGTGTCTTTTTCGAATTTCTTGCCGACTTCGGCCAGACCGTTATAGCCCTTGTCGCCGTTGATCCAGATAACCAGTTTGCCTTCCTCGATCTTGGCGAAGGCGGAAGAAGAGAGCACCAGGGTGGCCAGTGCCGAGAGCGCCAGCGTACGGGCGAGGGTAATGCTGCGAGTCATAATCCAATCCTTCTTTTTGTGGGCACATAAATCAAGGAGAGACGTTTCGCGGTAATAGTGGGTCACAACGCGACATATTCTCATCCTCCCCCCCTCTACGCCCCTGAGATGAGGAGTGTGATCCAGTTAACGTTGCGCTCTATTCTGTGGCGTCAGGCACAAAATAGGGGGGCGATTTTTGCCAGCCGGATCACAGATTTGCCTTAAGCGCGGAACTTCTCATCGCTGCGGTCGTTCTCTCATCCTCCCGCCTCCTCCCCCATGAAAAATCCTGTTACGGATGATTACCCTTTCCGGCGACTCCCGCACTATCGGCCCATTGATTTTCAACGCCACGCGCAGCAGGGGTACCGGATTTATGTCGTCAATGCCTATCGTCACCCAGCCCACCCTGTACCGGATCCATCCGGCCAGTTTCCGTGACGGAAACGGGGACGGCGTGGGTGACGCGCATGGCATGCTGGCGGCGCTGCCATATCTGAAAGCGCTGTCGATTGACGGCGTGTTGCTGCCGCAGGCGCTGGCGCCGGAGGCTGAAGCGGCGGTGACGGGCGAAGGACTGACGCTGTGGTACGCCGATGAAGCCAACCGCGTGCGCAATGCGGCCGCGCCGCAGCGGTTCGCCCACGGCGCATTGGCGCTGGACGTGATGCCGTTCAGCGCAGAGAGGCTGGTGGCGGTGCTGCATGCCCGCCGAGGCTCGTTGGCGGACAGCCTGTGGAGCACCGGCGACGCCGAACAGCCCCGAGTGGTCAGCCGTTGGGGGCAGGGTGACCTGCGTTCCGCCGCCGCTTTTCTGACGCTGCTGGCGATGTTGCCGGCGCCGATCTGCCTGTATCAGGGCGAAGAGCTGGGGCTGCCGCATGCCGCCGGCTTGCAGGATCCGCGCGGCGCGCAAACGCCGATGCCGTGGCATGAGGCTCCCGAACAGGTCACCGCCGGCGAAATCAGCTGGTATCAGCAGGTGGCGATCGAACACCGCGCATTGGCCATCAGCCGCCAACAGCACGACAGCCACTCCACCTTACGTTATTGCCAGGCGCTGCTGGCCCTGCGCCGTTCGCCGCTCATCCAGCGCGGTGAGCTGAGCGCGATCAGCCAGCGGGACGGCGTGGTGCGCCTACTTATTACCCATCAGGATCAATGCCTTGAAGCGCTGATAAACCTGCAGCCTTATACTCAGGCGGCCGCGCCGTCTGAGGCGACCTTGCCGTTGGCATGGCAGTACGGCGCGCAGCAAGAGGGTCATCAATGGGTTTTGGCGGGCTTTGCCTCCGCCATTTTCACACGACATGTTAACTGCGAAAGCAGGGGAGTAACGCATGGCTAGCGTGACACTGCGCAGCGTTTATAAGGCCTTCGGTGAGGCCGTGATTTCAAAAGACGTCAATCTGACCATCGAAGACGGCGAGTTTGTGGTGTTTGTCGGGCCGTCGGGCTGCGGTAAATCGACGTTGTTGCGCATGATCGCCGGGCTGGAGGACATCACCTCCGGCGAGCTGCTGATCGGCGAGAAACGTATGAATGAGGTGCCGCCTTCCGAGCGCGGTATCGGCATGGTGTTCCAGTCTTATGCGCTGTATCCGCACCTGTCGGTGGCGGACAACATGTCGTTCGGCCTGAAGCTGGCCGGCGCCAGGAAAGCGGAAATCAATCAACGGGTGAATCAGGTCTCCGAGGTGCTGCAGTTGGCGCACTTGCTCGATCGGCGGCCGAAAGCGCTGTCCGGCGGGCAGCGTCAGCGCGTGGCGATCGGCCGCACGCTGGTGGCCGAGCCGGACGTGTTCCTGCTCGACGAACCGCTGTCCAACCTCGACGCCGCGCTGCGAGTGCAGATGCGTATCGAGATCTCCCGTCTGCACAAGCGCCTGCAGCGCACCATGATTTACGTCACCCACGATCAGGTCGAAGCGATGACGCTGGCCGACAAGATCGTGGTGCTCGACGCCGGTCGCGTGGCGCAGGTCGGCAAGCCGCTGGAACTGTACCACTACCCGGCTAACCGCTTCGTCGCCGGGTTCATCGGCTCGCCGAAGATGAACTTCCTGCCGGTCAAGGTGACCGCCGTGCAGCCGCAACAGGTGCAGGTCGAACTGCCCAACCGTCAGTTGGTCTGGCTGCCGGTCGAAGGCGCGGGCGTTCAACCCGGTGCCAACCTGTCACTGGGCATTCGCCCTGAACATCTGCTGCCCGGTGAGGCCTCTGAAGTGCGGCTTACCGGCGACGTACAGGTGGTGGAGCAGCTCGGCAACGAGACGCAAATCCACATCCAAATCCCGGCCATCCGTCAAAACCTGGTGTACCGCCAGAATGACGTGGTGCTGGTAGAAGAAGGTGCCACATTCGCCATCGGCCTGCCGCCTCACCGCTGCCACCTGTTCCGTGAAGACGGTACGGCATGTAAACGGCTGCACCAGGAGCCGGGCGTTTAAAGCATCAAAGTCGGTATAACAGGAGAATAATGATGACTACTCTGCGCAAACTTCCTCTGGCACTGGCTGTCGCCGCCGGTGTTCTCTCTACCCAGGCGCTGGCCGTGGATTTCCACGGTTACGCCCGTTCCGGCATCGGCTGGACCGGCAGCGGCGGTGAGCAACAGTGCTTCAAGGCCACTGGCGCCGCGAGCAAATACCGTCTCGGCAACGAATGCGAAACCTACGCCGAGCTGAAACTGGGGCAGGAAGTGTGGAAAGAAGGCGACAAGAGCTTCTATTTCGACACCAACCTGGCCTATTCGGTCTCGCAACGTTCAGACTGGGAAGATGTGACCCCGGGCTTCCGCGAAGTCAACGTGCAGGGTAAAAACCTGATCGACTGGCTGCCGGGCTCCACGCTGTGGGCCGGTAAGCGCTTCTATCAGCGTCATGACGTTCACATGATCGACTTCTACTACTGGGATATCTCCGGCCCCGGCGCCGGTCTGGAAAACATCGATCTGGGCTTCGGCAAGCTGTCCGCTGCCGTGACCCGCAACTCGGAGTCCGGCGGCTCTTACGGCTACCTGGATAACGAATGGAAACAGCGCCCGACCGTCAACGACACCTTCGATGTGCGCTTGGCTGGGCTGGAGCTGAACCCGGGCGGCACCCTGGAGCTGGGCGTGGACTACGGCCGTGCCAATGCGCAGGACCACTACCACCTGGCCGACGGCGCCAGCAAAGACGGCTGGATGTTCACCGCGGAACACACCCAAAGCATCCTGAACGGTTACAACAAATTCGTGGTGCAGTACGCCACCGACTCGATGACCTCGCAGAACAACGGCCGCAACGAAGGCGCTACCATCGATAACAACGGCAAGATGATCCGCGTGCTGGATCACGGCGCCATCGACTTCAACGATCAATGGGCGCTGATGTACGTCGCCATGTTCCAGGATATCGACCGCGACAACAACAACGGCACCACCTGGTATACCGTGGGCGTACGCCCGATGTACAAATGGACGCCGATCATGAGCACCCTGTTGGAAGCCGGCTACGACAACGTCAAATCCCAGCGCACCGGCGATCGCAACGGCCAGTACAAAGTGACCCTGGCGCAGCAGTGGCAGGCGGGCAACAGCATCTGGTCGCGTCCGGCCATCCGTCTGTTCGCCACCTACGCCAAGTGGGATGAGAAGTGGGGCTACGCTACCGGTGACGACACCGGGTATAACGCCGGCACCGCTTACAACGACACCAGCATGCATACCTTCAGTCGCGGCAAGGATGACGAAGTCACCTTCGGCGCCCAGATGGAAATTTGGTGGTAACGACAGGACGGGGAGAGCCGAAGGCTCTCCCCCAACCGCATTCGCCGCGGCCGGATCTCTTGCCTGAACCGTCGCGGCGCTGAAAGAGGATATAACGATGAAAAAGAATCTGCTGTCACTCTGCCTGTCGCTGGCGCTGACCGTCGGCGCGCCTCTGGCGGCCAATGCCGATACGCCGGCCAACGTTTCCGTCGCGCCGGCCATCAGCGCCGCCACGCTGCAAAGCCTGCCGTGGCAGCCGCTGCAGCCGCCGGTGTCGCAAGAGGTGAAGCTCGACGCCGTCAGCCCGCAACTCAATCAGGGCGAGATCCAGGGGGCGATCGCCGCCTATACGCTGCCGGCCGATCGCGGTTCGCTGGAAGTGACGCTGAGCAGCCTCGCCAAAAACAATTCGCTTTACGCGCCGAGCGTGCTGGTGCTGGATGAGCACCTGCGCCCGGCGGCATATTACCCGAGCAGCTACTTCCCGTATCAGCCGCCGGGGGCGATGTCCTCCGATCGCCTCGAAGGCACGCTGAAGCTGACGCCGGCGCTCGGTCAAAAACAGATTTACCTGCTGGTGTACACCACCCGTCAGGATTTGGCGAAAACCACGCAGCTGACCAACCCGGCCAAGGCCTACGCGCAGGGGGTGGGCAACGCGGTGCCGGATATCCCGGATCCGATCGCCGGCCACGCGACGACCGGCACGCTGAAGCTTAAGGTCACCGCTGAACAGGGAACCGGCAACGTGATGATCGGCATGTTGCAGCCTGCGCCGACCGCGGCGCCGGTGGTGGTGGGTTCGACTGCTCCGGCTGCCGTGGCGGCACCGGTGCCGGAGAAACCGGCGGAGCCGATGCTCAACGATACCGAAAGCTACTTCAATAACGGCATCAAACAGGCGGTGAAGGCGGGCGATATCGACAAGGCGCTGAAGCTGATGAATGAGGCCGAGAAACTGGGCTCGACCACCGCGCGTAAAACATTTATCAGCAGCGTTAAAGGCAAGGGGTAACACCCGGCGCTGCCGATGCTGGCTCGATGATTGGTGCGCTTTGGCGCACCTTTTTTCATCCGCGGGCCAGCGTTGCGCCGATCAACGCCAGCAGACGAGCGTTGTCCACCTGCTGCATGACGCGCACCGGCTTGCCCTGCGGCGCCGGCATGCCGACCGTCAGGCGCAGGCTGTCCGGCCTCCAGCGGCGTGAACTGCCGCGCGTCAACGCCCCTTCCAGCGCCACGTCCACATGGAACATCTCGGTCGTGACCAGCTGCGGAGCCAGCAGCCAGGCGATCACCAGCGCATCATGGATCCAGCAACCCGGCAGGTGCCGCGTATGGCGCGAATAGTCGATCCACGGTTGCGTGGTGGCGCGTAAATAGCGGCACAGCGGGGTATCCGGCTGGGTTAACTCGGCCAAATCCGCCTGGGTCAGCATGGTCTGGGTAGTGACGTCCAACGGCGCCAGCGTGATGGCAGCGCCGCTGTTCAACACCAGCCGCGCCGCTTCCGGATCCAAACCGAAATTGGTGTCCTTGATGTACCCGTCGACGTTGAACACGCCGCCCATGATCACGATCTCTTTCACCGCCTGCGCCATCCGTGGGTAAAGCTGCATGGCGTGCGCAACGTTGGTCAGCGGGCCGATCGCCGCCAGCGTGATCTCGCCGGGATGCCGGCAGATCAGTTCGCCGATGGCGATGGCGGCGTCCGGTACGGGCGCGTTGGCCGGCGAGGGCGTGGGCAAGTCACGCCACAGCGCCGCCAGTTTCGGATCGGCGATCGGGCGGTCCAGATGTGCGCGCCACGGCTCCGGCGGCTCGCTCAGGGCGCGCGCCGCGCCGAGTGCCACAGGGATCTGATAACCGCTCTGCGCCAGCAGCTCGGTGGCGACGGCGAAGCCCACTTCGCGCGGGGTGTTGCCGGCCACGATGCTGATCAGCTCCAGCTGCAGCTGCGGTTTGGCCGCCAGCGCCAGGGCCAGCGCCAGGCCGTCGTCGACGTTGGCGCCGGGAACGCCGTTGCCGGGATCGCAATCAATGATTAAACGCATATAAGGTGTCCTGAAAAACCGCTAACAGCCGCACGAATGGCGGATGCGCAGTTGAAAAGCGAATTCATGCAGCTCGGCGGGCGCGGCACCGGCGGCCAGCATGGCGATGGCCCGCTTGGCCATGGCGTCGATCGGCTGCTCGACTGCGCTGAGCGGCGGCACGCTGAACTCGGATTGCTGCGTGCCGTTAAAACAGATCAGCGCCAGATCGTCCGGCGCGCGTAACCCATGCTCCGCCAGCGCCGACAGGCAGCCGAGCGCCTGCTGCTCGTTGGAGGTGAAAACGGCGCGCGGACGCGGGCCTTGCACCAGATGTTGGGTGGCCTGGTAACCGCCCTGGCGGGTGTAAGGCGCCTCGAAAATCCACTCGTCGCGTGGCGCAATGCCCGCCTCCAGCAGCGCATCGCGCCAGCCGTTCAGGCGATCCTGCGCGTTGAGCATGGTCAGCGGGCCGATAAAAATGCCGACGTCGCGATAGCCGTGCTGCAGCAGATGGCGAGTCGCCTGGCAGGCGGCGTCGCGCTCGTCGACGCGAATGGCGCAGACGCCGGATTGGCTGTCGATGGTGTCTATCATCACGCAGGGCGTACCGGAAGCGCGGATCAGATCGAACCACGGGTGGCGATCGACGCTGGTGTACAGCAGGCCGTCGACCTGGCGTCGCAGCAGGTTGTTGATCAACTCATATTCGCGCTGACGATCGTCGCCGGCGTCCCCTAGCAGCAGCACGCGGCCGCGGTTGAAGGCCTCTTGTTGCAGCGCCCGCGCCAGAGTGGCGAAGAACGGGTTGGAAATATCCGGCACCACCAGCCCGTAGGTTTGCGTGCTGCCGGAGGCCAGCGCCCGCGCGATGTCGTTCGGCCGGTAACCGGTCTGCTCGATCGCCGCCAGCACGCGCAGCCGGGTGGCTTCCGCCACCGGGCGCGGGCCGTTGTTGATCACGTAGCTGACCACGGCGACGGAGGTGCCCGCTACGCGGGCCACGTCGGCGCGGGTAACGCGTCGCGCGGAGTGATTATCCAAATTGAGATCCTGTTCGCCTTTTCGCTACGCGGCATCCTGCGGCAGGTTGAGATCGCGGCCGCGAGTTTCGGGAGCAAAGAAGGTGGTGATTAAGCCGATGCCCGCCATTACAACAAAATAGGCCGCGATAGGCCACCAGTGACCGAAACCGGACAGCAGCGCGGTGGCGATCAGCGGCGCGGTACCGCCGGAGAGGATCGAACCGAGCTCTTTGGCGAACGCCATCTTGGAGTAGCGGTTCTTCACGCCGAACAGTTCGACGCCGTAGGCCGCTTGCACGCCGAAGATCCCCAGCGACGCGATGCACATGCCGACCACGATCACCGAGATGACGATCGCCGGTTCACGACTGTCGAGCAGCCAGAACGCCGGGAAGGCGTACAGCACCAGCAGCAGGCAGAACCCGCGGTAGGTGACGCGGCGGCCGAAGCGATCGGACAGCCAGCCGGCCAGCGGGATCACCAGAAAGCCGCACAGCGAGGCGATCAGCACCGCCAGCGCCGGCACCGATTTATCGACCATCAGCACCTTGGCGACGTAGCCGACGATAAAGCCCTGGCAGAGGTAGGAGGGGCCGTTTTCGCCGATGCGCAGGCCGAGCATCACCCAGAACGCCTTGGTGCGCTGCAGGTAGCTGCGTGAGTCCGGTGCGGCCTGGGCAGCGTCCAGCATGCGCTGGTGGTTTTGCTGCAGTTCGCGTTCGAAGACCGGCGTTTCCCGCACGTGGCGGCGCAGGTACAGCGCCACCCCGGCGATCAGAATGCTGGCGAGGAACGGAATGCGCCAGCCCCAGCTCATCAGGTCTTCCTTGTCGAGCTGCAGCACCAGCAGCCAGACCAGCGACGCCAGCAGGGTGCCGCTGTTGGAGCCGATGGCGATGATCGACGCCACCAGCCCGCGCCGTTTGGCCGGCGCGTATTCCGCCAGCATCACGGCGCCGCCGGACAGCTCCGCGCCGGCGCCGAACCCCTGCGCGAAGCGCAGGATCACCAGGCAGATGGGCGCCCAAACGCCGATTTGTGCATAGGATGGGATCAGGCCGATCAGCGTAGTGGAAACGCCCATCAGCGCCACGGTGGTAATCAGCACCACACGGCGGCCTTTGCGATCGCCTATCCAGCCGAACACCAGCGCACCGATCGGCCGCGCGACGAAGCCGACGGAGTAGGTGGCGAAGCTGGCCAGCAGGGCGACCAGCGGCGTGGCTTCGGGGAAGAACACGTCGCCGAACACCATACCGGCCGCCAGGCCGTACAGTGCGAAATCGACGTATTCCATGGCGGTGCCGAGCCAGCAGGAGAAGGTGGCGCGCCAAAATTGGCTGCGCCCCTCTTTGGTTGCCAGGCGTTCATCGGCCGCCAGCGCGGCGTCGGCGGTCTGTGGAGTGGCAAGCGTTGTTTCGCTCATGGCAGTACTATCCTCTTTTGTTCTGCGCCATGAGGGGCGCGGTTAAAGATGGTTTCCCTGGTGCCGGCAATAAGGTGTGCCGACCAATGATGTCAGACGCATGGCGATTCAACGCTGCGATGTCAGAGTATCTACGCGCGTAGATAAAACAACGCGACAAAGATGAAACTTTGCAGGCGATCACAGAACCGTCATCGTGCCGGGGAACGAAGATAGAGAACGCGGATGGCAAAAAGATGACAGAAGCCCGGTTTTTCCGGCGGATGCCACCGGCGCTTTCGCCACGAATCAGCCTGCCGCTTTCGTATTTCTGCGCTACAATGGGGGCCTGTTAACAGTTTGTATCGTCTGGCGCGCCGTACCGGCTGCGGTTCAGGCGAGGAGTAAAGCAATGTCTGGCATCAGGGATTCCATCCTGCCGCCGCTGGAGTGGCTGTCCGAACAGGATCCTCCGGCGCCCGCCACCGTCAGCGACTGGCTGATGGAGTTAGGCTCCATGACCCGCCGATTTGAACGCCATTGCGCCCAGGTGCGCGTCGAACCGCAGCGCGAATGCTTCGTCACGCGCGAGGCGCTGGGCGACGAGGCGAGCCACCTGCCCGACAGCCCGCGCTACTGGCTGCGCGAAGTGGTGCTGCTGGGCGACGACCAGCCCTGGCTGCTGGGGCGCACGGTGATCCCGGAAAATACGCTGACCGGCCCCGACCAGGCGCTGGTGGATCTGGGCACGCTACCCCTGGGGCGCTACCTGTTCAGCAGCGGCGATCTGACCCGCGACTATATCCATATCGGCCGGCAAGACGCGCTGTGGGCGCGTCGCTCACGGCTACGGTTGGCGGGTAAACCGCTGCTGCTGACTGAACTGTTTTTACCGGCTTCGCCGCTGTATTCAGCGGTTCCTGCATAAGAGAGGAGAGCAAGACCTTGGAGGGAAGCGTGACTCAAAGTAAATGGCGGGCTTACAGCCATTTGATGCGCATTGATAAACCGATCGGCACGCTGTTGCTGCTGTGGCCGACGCTGTGGGCGCTGTGGCTGGCCGGGAAAGGCGTGCCGCCGCTGTCGATTTTGCTGGTGTTCGTGCTCGGCGTGTTCCTGATGCGCGCTGCCGGCTGCGTGGTGAATGATTACGCCGATCGCGCGGTGGACGGCTACGTGAAACGCACTGCCGGGCGGCCAATGCCGAGCGGCCGGGTGAGCGCGAAAGAGGCCAAGGTGCTGTTCGTGGTGCTGGTGCTGATCTCGTTCTGCCTGGTGTTGACGCTGAATGCGATGACCATCTGGCTGTCGCTGGCGGCGCTGGCGTTGGCCTGGGTATATCCGTTCATGAAGCGGGTAACCAACCTGCCGCAGTTCGTGCTGGGCGCCGCGTTCGGCTGGGGCATTCCGATGGGCTACGCGGCGGTCAGCGAATCGCTGCCGCTCAGCTGCTGGTTGCTGCTGCTGGCCAACATCTGCTGGACGGTGGCCTATGACACGCTGTATGCGATGGTCGATCGCGACGATGACCTGAAGATCGGCATCAAATCCACCGCTATCCTGTTCGGCCGTTATGACAAGCTGATCGTCGGGCTGCTGCAGTTCGCGACGCTGCTGCTGCTGGTGTGGGTCGGTTATCTGGCGCAGCTCGGCGGGGCGTTTTACTGGTCGCTGCTGCTGGCGGGCGCACTATTCATTCATCAGCAAAAACAGATCGCCGGGCGCGAGCGTGAAGCCTGCTTCAAAGCTTTTCTGCAGAACAACTACGTCGGGCTGGTGGTGTTTATCGGCATCGCGCTGAGCTATCTGCCGGCGTAACGGTTCCCCTGAGCAAGAAAAAAGGCACCCCACAGGGTGCCTTTTGTTTTTGCGCGGCGGGTGACATCACTCGTCTTGTTCTTCTTCCGCGTCGGCTTGCGGCAGGGCGTTGGTCTCTGCCGGCATGTTGACGCTTTCGATGGTCAGCTTGATTTCCGGCGTGATCAGATCGCTCAGCATGTTGTACACCTCGAGGGTGTGCTCGCGGATCGCATCGCCGCTGTCGTTGATATAGCCTTCTTCGCGCAGCGTCGCCACCAGGGTGGAGAACACCGCCTTGTCGAAGAACTCCGGCGCGTTGATGCCGTGCAGCACCGACAGACGCTGCGCCATGATGCGGCTCTCTTTCTCTAGCGCGCCGCGGTTGATGCTCGGGTTGGCGCTGAGGATCGACATGGTGATGGCGTAGCGCTGCAGGGTTTCGCGCACCCCGGCGGCCAGCAGCTGCAGCGGGCGAATGCGCGCCGGATTCAGCACCAGCTCGTCGCCTTTATCGCAGATCAACTGCTGACGGATCAGCTCGTCGATCACCGGCTGCAGAACTTCCGGCAACTGTTCCTTGTCGTTATGCAGGAACAGCTCGGCTTTCAGCATCGGGTAAATCATGCCGATCTGGCGCAGCAGTTCGGCGCGCGACACCCGGCGATGATGCATCACGATGCTGGCTATCAGCGACGGCAGCACCAGCAGGTGGTGGATGTTGTTGCGGTAATAGGTCATCAGCACCGCCTGCTCGCGCGGCAGGATGATGATGTCGCCGATGCTGTCTTTCTCCACCTCGAACTTGTTCATGTTCAACGCGTGATCCAGCAGCTCGTCCGGCGTTTGCGTCGGCACGGTGACGTCACGCGCGTAAGGCGCGTTGCGCATCAGCTGCAGGTAGCACTCGAGTTGTTCGACCAGCTGTTCGCGGGTCAGCGAACGCTGACGCGAAGCCAGCAGCGCGGTGGAACACAGGTTCATGGCGTTGGCCGCGGCGGCATTGTTGATGCGCACCATGATCTGGCCGGCCAGATCGTTGACCGTCGGCGTCAGCCAGCTTGGGCGCTGGGCTTCGATCGGATCGATAGACTCGCGCCACTGCGGCACGTGCTGGTTGAGGTAAGCGGTCAACGGCAGCGGCTCGCCGAAGTTGACGTAACCCTGGCCCAGGTTGCGCAGCTTACGCAGGCCGCGCAGCATCTGCGGCAGGCTCTCTTTTTCCTTGGTGGCGCCGCGCAGCTCTTTGGCGTAGGTGCCCACTTCCATCACGTGTTCGTAACCGATGTAAATCGGCACCAGCGTGATCGGGCGGGTGCCGCCGCGCAGCATCGCCTGGATGGTCATCGACAGGGTGCCGGTCTTCGGCTCCAGCAGACGCCCGGTGCGGGAACGGCCGCCTTCCACGAAGTATTCCACCGAGTAGCCGCGGGTGAACAGCTCGCCGAGGTATTCGCGGAACACCGTCGAGTACAGCTTGTTGCCCTTGAAGGTGCGGCGGATGAAGAATGCGCCAAGACGGCGGAAGATCGGGCCGGCCGGCCAGAAGTTGAGGTTGATGCCCGCGGCGATGTGCGGCGGCACCAGGCCCTGGTGATACAGCACGTAGGACAGCAGCAGGTAGTCCATGTGGCTGCGGTGGCAGGGCACGTAGACGATCTCGTGGCCGTCCTGCGCCAGCTGGCGCACGCGCTCGGCGTTGGTGACGTTGATGCCCTGATACAGCCGGTTCCAGGTCCAGCTCAGCACGCGATCGGACAGGCGCACGGTTTCGTAGGAGAAGTCGGCGGCGATCTCTTCCATCAGCGCGATGGCGTTCTGCTGGGCTTTCTCGTGCGAGATCTTCTTGCTGCGGGCTTCGTCTTCGACCGCTTTTTCGATCGCTTTGGACGCCAACAGCTTGTTGAACAGATCCTGACGGGCCGGCAGGCTCGGGCCTACCGCAGCCAGGCGCTGACGCGAGAAGTGCATGCGCGCCACGCGCGCCAGTTTCTGCGCGATGGTTTTATCCGTGCCGTGCTCGGTGGCCATGCGGCGCAGCGAAACGGTATTGGAGAAACGCACGAAGCTGTCGCGGCCGAGCCACAGCACGGCAAAGAATTTCTGCACGCCGTTCAACAGACGCAGGTGCGGCGTGCCGTGGCCTTCGCGGCCCGGCGAGCGGCCGAACATCACCGAAACCGGCAGCATCTGAATGTCGAGATCCGGGTTGCTGCGGTGCAGATCCAGATAGTCGTGGAACAGCTTTACCGACTCTTCTTTCGGGGTGTAATAGCGGAACACGCGCGGGCCGTCGTGAATGAACACGTAGCTCGGTAGCACGGTGCCGTCGATCTCCAGCGAGTTGAGCGGATCGGGCAGATCCTGCGCCAGGCACTGGGTGCGCAGCGTCAGCAAATCCGCCTTGGAATTGTAAGGCAAAACATACAAAATCGGCCGTGAGGGATCCAACCCTAGCTCGGTAACCGGATCTGAAGGGATGACCTTACTTCTTACCAACAATTTAAGTGGTAAATTCAATATTTTATAATAAATTTTACGCCAACCTGACATAACAACGTGAAGCCTCTTGTTAGCAATGCGCCGCAAGCATACCAGAAACCGGGTAGCAGATCTGTGGTGTTCGAAAACCGAGAGCCGTCAGCGCGGACTGTTCTAGACTCTTTTTATTATGACCGACCTCTGAGAAAGGCACGAAAACATGGCAAACCAAGCAACCGGACTGACCCGCATCATCAAGGCCGCCGGCTATTCCTATAAAGGGCTTTCCGCCGCCTGGCAGCACGAAGCGGCTTTCCGCCAGGAACTGGTGGTCACCGTTCTGGCTATCATACTGGCTGTCTGGCTGGATGTGGGTGCGATAGCGCGCATTTTATTGATCGGATCGGTAGCGCTGGTGATGATCGTCGAGATCCTGAACAGCGCGATCGAGGCGGTGGTGGATCGCATCGGCAGCGAACATCACGAGCTGTCCGGCCGGGCCAAAGACATGGGGTCGGCGGCGGTGTCGCTGGCGATCGTGCTGGCGCTGTTCGTTTGGGGCACGGTCTTGTGGCAGCGTTTCGGCTGACGCAAAGCGCCTACTGACTGATTTTTATTTATTCTTTGGTTCCCAATCTGCGCTTACCTGTATATACTCACAGCAAGACTGTATAAACAAACAGGGGGCGGAATGAAAGCACTAACTACCAGACAGCAAGAGGTCTACGATCTGATTCGCGATCATATTTCGCAAACGGGCATGCCGCCAACGCGTGCCGAGATCGCGATGCGTCTGGGGTTCCGCTCACCTAACGCCGCCGAAGAACACCTGAAGGCGCTGGCACGCAAAGGCGTGATCGAAATCGTCTCCGGTGCCTCGCGCGGTATCCGCCTGCTGATGGAAGAAGAAGAAGGGCTGCCGCTGATCGGCCGCGTCGCCGCCGGCGAGCCGCTGCTGGCGCAGCAGCACATTGAAGGGCACTACCAGGTGGATCCTTCCCTGTTTAAACCGAGCGCCGATTTCCTGCTGCGGGTGAACGGCATGTCGATGCGTGACATCGGCATTCTGGACGGCGATCTGCTGGCGGTGCACAAGACGCAAGACGTGCGCAACGGCCAGGTCGTGGTGGCGCGCATCGAAGATGAAGTCACGGTCAAACGTCTGAAGAAGCACGGCAACGTGGTTGAACTGCTACCGGAGAACAACGAATTCCAACCGATCGTGGTCGATCTGCGTCAGCAGAATTTCACTATCGAAGGGCTGGCGGTGGGGGTGATTCGCAACGGCGACTGGATTTAATCGCCGCGCCCTCAGTGCCTCCCTGTATCAATCGCCCCTGTTCTGGGGCGTTTTTGTTTCTGACTTTGCCCTTTTCGTCACTGCTACGGGAAACATCTCATCATGCGCTTGATTTCCGCCTTTACCAGCGATACCGATAAAGCCCTGTGGCGCCTGGCCCTGCCGATGATTTTCTCCAATATCACCGTGCCGCTGCTCGGGCTGGTGGATACCGCGGTGATCGGCCACCTAGACAGCCCGATCTACCTGGGGGGCGTTGCGATTGGCGCGGTGGCGACCAGCTTCCTGTTCATGCTGCTGTTGTTCCTGCGCATGAGCACCACCGGCCTGGCGGCGCAGGCGCTGGGGGCACAGAACCCGCAGGCGCTGGCGCGCGCCTTTATGCAACCGCTGCTGCTGGCGCTGCTGGCCGGGGTGGCGATCGTCCTGTTGCGCTATCCGCTGATCGAACTGGCGCTGCGGATCGTCGGTGGCAATGGCGAGGTGCTGGAACAGGCGCGGCGTTTTCTTGAGATCCGTTGGCTGAGCGCGCCGGCGGCGCTGGCTAATCTGGTGCTGCTGGGCTGGCTGCTCGGCGTGCAGTACGTGCGTGCGCCGGTGATCCTGCTGATCGTCGGCAACCTGCTGAACATCGTGCTGGATATCTGGCTGGTGATGGGCCTGGGCTGGAACGTGCGGGGGGCGGCGGCGGCCACCGCCATCGCCGAATACGCCACGCTGCTGCTCGGCCTGTGGCTGGCATGGCGGGTGATGCGCCTGCGCGGTATTACCCTGCCGATGCTGCGCCAGGCCTGGCGTGGCGATCTGCGTCGGCTGCTGGCGCTTAACCGCGACATCATGCTGCGTTCACTGTTGTTGCAACTGTGCTTTGCGTCGCTGACCATTTTCGGTGCTCGTCTGGGAAGCGACGTAGTGGCGGTCAATGCGGTATTGATGAATTTGCTGACGTTCACCGCCTATGCGCTCGATGGTTTCGCTTATGCGGTGGAGGCCCATTCGGGCCATGCCTATGGTGCTCGAGACGATAGCCAACTGCGTAAAGTATGGCACGCAGCCTGCAGGCAGGCAGGGCTGGTCGCGTTGGCCTTCGGCCTGGTGTATGCCGTTACCGGCCAGCAGATCGTGGCAGCGTTGACCTCCTTGCCGGAGCTGCGTGCATTAGCCGCCCACTATTTACCGTGGCAGGTCATTTTGCCGCTGGTCGGGGTGTGGTGCTATTTGCTGGATGGCATGTTTATCGGTGCTACGCGCGGCGCCGAGATGCGTAACAGCATGGCGGTGGCTGCGGCGGGGTATGGCTTGGCACTGTTTAGCGTGCCGGTGCTGGGTAACCATGGACTCTGGCTGGCACTGGCGGTGTTTTTGGCGTTACGCGGCCTGGCGTTGGGCTGGATTTGGCACCGTCATCAGGTACGCGGCAGCTGGTTTGCTGCACGCTAGAATGGACGCTTTGCCGGTTTATTTATTAATTTATTTTATGTTTTTGTTCATGTTTGCTTACATGTTTACAGCGCCGGCTTGCTCTCCTTAGTTCGTTGTTTGTTGGCGTTTTTTGTTTTTATTTTGTTTGTTAATGGTTTTTTATTCTGTGTATTGGCTTTTTTATTTCCGTTTTTAACTAGAATGAATCATGTGGCTGGTAAATGAAAGGGGGCGATGCTTCTTAAGGTGAAGGGGGCATCGGCCAGAAAAATTTCTGGTTAATCCCGGCCGGCGACAGGGATCACTGATTCACCACAGGTTAACGGAGAGACTATGAATAAAGATCAAGCCGACGGTAACTGGAAGCAGATTAAAGGCAAAGTGAAGGAAAAATGGGGCAAGCTGACCGATGACGATCTGACGGTCATCGAAGGGAAACGCGAACAGCTGGTCGGCAAAATTCAGGAGCGCTACGGTTACCAGAAAGAGGCGGCCGAGAAAGAGGTGAAAGCCTGGGAAGATCACACCAAACACCGCTGGTAATCTGCAGGGCCGCCATTGAAGGCGGCTTGCACAGCGCAGGCCGGCGTCGCCCCCATTCTCTGGCGCTCCGGCTACAGGTACAGGGAGGTACCTGACTTCGTATTACTTCTTCTTGATGGCGATGCTGTGATCGTGTTCTGCGCAGTCATGCTTGCTGTCGCACGCCTCAACCTCCACGCAGCCTGCGCACAGGCCATGCGCTTCCACCACGCTGTGTCGCAGCGCAAACCCCGCTTCCTGCGCCAGCTTCTGCAGTGTTTCTTCTACGCCTTCGGTGGTGCGCTCGGTCACCTGGCCGCAGCGGTCGCAGATAAACAGTGCGGACGTGTGCATCGGCTGTTCGAAGTGGTGGCACAGCACGTAGCTGTTGGCGGACTCGACTCTATGGATAAACCCTTGCTCCAGCAGAAAATCCAGCGCGCGATAGACCGTCGGCGGCTTGGCCTGCGGTTCGGCGACGCGCAGCAGATCGAGCAGGTCATAAGCGCTGATGGCACCGGGTTGCTGAGTCATCAGACGCAGCACTTCCAGCCGTTGCGGCGTCAATCGCACATTGCGTTGCTGGCAGAGGCGTTCTGCCTGCGCCAACAGCTTTTCCTGGGTGGTTGAGTTCATCGCAAATATCCCGGTACGTAAAAAAGCCGATTTTACCATGATTACGGCGAATCGCCGAGAGTTGCCCCCTTTTCCCCTGAGGATAGCGCAGGGAAAGGCGTGTTGTGCGCACTAAAAGAGAGATACATCACAACTTTTCCCCTCCGCCGGGCGGCAAATCAACGTTGTTGGTTTTAGCGCTGGAGAGCAGCGGGCGAGAGCGGTATAACGCGCTTCATCCGCGTGATGAGCAGGAGCCTTGTGCGATGACGGAAAGAGAGAAGCTGTTAAGCGGCCTGGAGTACAACAGCCGCGATGAAGAACTGATAGCTATGTACCATCGGGCGAGGGCGGTGACCAAACGGCTGGGCGATCTGGATTCGCATCAGGCGGACGAGAAAAACCGTCTGCTCGGGGAGTTGTTTGGCGCCTGGGGCGAGGCAAGCTGGATTGAAACGCCGTTCTGGTGCGACTACGGGCAGCATGTCCGCATCGGCAAAAACTGTTTTATCAACGTCAATGCGGTGTTCCTCGACTGCAATACCATCACCATCGGCGACAACACGCTGATCGGCCCCAACGTGCAAATCTACACGCCGAGTCATCCGCTGAAGGCCGGCGAACGCTTTACCGGCGACCCGGCCTTTCCTTTCCGCACCTCGGCACAGCCGGTGTCCATCGGCAGCAACGTGTGGATCGGCGGTAACGTGGTGATCTTGCCGGGAGTGACCATCGGTGACGGCACAACTATCGGCGCGGGAAGCATAGTGACCGATGACATTCCGGCCAATGTGCTGGCGCTGGGGCAGCCGTGCCGGGTTATCCGCGCGTTGGAATAGGGCGCTCTACACGGTCGGCGGCCTGCGTTTATCGGCGAGTGCGGCGCACGGGGGGAGGATGGTTTTCTTTACGGTGCGAATCGTCGGTTTGCCGCTGCCGGTCATCGGCCAATGCCAGACGTGCGGCCGCCAGGCGGCTCATGACGGTGCCGATCGGCACCGCCAGCACGTTCGCCGCTTCCCGGTAGGACAGCCCTTCGATATACACCAGAAACAGCGCGTTGCGCTGAGCCGGTGGAAGCCGTCTTACGCGCTGCATCACTTCATTGAGCCAGACCGGCTGTTCATCGTTGTCCGCATTGCCCAGCTCTTCCGCCGCCATACAGCCTTGCCCTTGGCGAAGATGCTGGGCGCGAACTTCATTGATCCAGATGGAGTGCAAGATGGAAAACAACCAGCGATCCAGGTGTGAACCGGGGGTGAATTGCGCAGTGCGCTCCAGTGCACGCACGCAGGTCGCCTGCACCAGATCGTCGGCGATATCCCGCCGGTGCGAGAGCACCAGCGCATAGCGCCACAGGCGGGAGAGATAGTGGCTGAGTTCATCGCGTATCGCATTGCCGCTGATAGTCACCTCCGCAGGCGCGTCGGATCAAGATTCCGGTTGGTGAGCGATGGCCGCCGCCAGATCGCGGTACTCTTCGCATCCGGTGCCGCACAGCGACTGAATCACCTGCAGCTGCTGGCGTGCCAGATCGGGCCGGCCTTTTAGCATATAGGCTTCCCCCAGGTACTCGCGCACTTTAGGGTATTTCGGATCGAGGGCGACTGATTTTAAATAATAGCCGATCCCCTCATCGGTGTGGCCAAGTTTGCGCGTGGCGTAGCCGCGATAATTCAGTGCAACGGCGGTGTTGGGATCTTTCAATGTGTTGAGCACATCGAGCGCTTCCTGATAGCGGCCGCTTTTCGCCAACGCATAGGCATAATTGGTGCGGTCGGCGTCGCCGATTCTGCCGCCTTTATCCACCATGCAGGTCTGGGTTTTGCTGTCGTAGACCTGGCCTTTCGGACAGGTGGGCGGGGTTTGATTGCTGCCGTCGCCACCCATCGCCAGCGCCGCACCGGAAAACAGCAGACAGCCGGCTATCACCGACGACAGCAGGCGTTTAACGAAGCTTTTCATGGTCGTGTCCTCAAGGCTGAGGCGCCGTGCGCGCCCGTAACGAGATAACACTTGAACGAGTGAATCTATTCGCCTTACTCCCGCTTATTTACGCCGCCGGCAAGGCGGTTTTCCCAACGGCGCCGATTGTCGTTATAATAGCCGTTTGCGGCCGCGCGCCGTTCGTTGAACCCAGACAGACTCAGGTAGCCAGTAACTCAGCATGACGAAAGACAACCACGCCCCAACCTATGCCGCCAATCGTTTCTCCATCGCGCCAATGCTCGACTGGACCGATCGTCATTGCCGTTACTTCCACCGCCTGCTGACCAAGGAAACGCTGCTGTACACCGAAATGGTGACCACCGGCGCGATCATCCACGGCAAGGGCGACTACCTGGCCTACAGCGAAGAAGAGCATCCGGTGGCTCTGCAGCTGGGCGGTAGCGATCCGGCGGCATTGGCGCACTGTGCCAAACTGGCTGAGCAGCGCGGTTACGACGAGATTAACCTCAACGTCGGCTGCCCGTCCGATCGCGTGCAAAACGGCATGTTCGGCGCCTGTCTGATGGGGCAGGCGACGCTGGTCGCCGACTGCATCAAGGCGATGCGCGATGTGGTGTCGATCCCCGTGACGGTGAAGACCCGCATCGGCATCGACGATCAGGACAGCTACGCCTTCCTGTGCGACTTTATCCACACCGTCGCCGGGCGCGGCGAGTGCGACATGTTCACCATCCACGCGCGCAAGGCCTGGCTCTCCGGCCTTAGCCCGAAAGAGAACCGCGAAGTGCCGCCGCTGGACTATCCGCGCGTTTATCAGCTGAAGCGGGATTTCCCGGCGTTGACCATCGCCATCAACGGCGGGGTGAAAACGCTGGAAGAGGCGCAGCAGCACTTGCAGCATCTGGACGGCGTGATGATGGGGCGCGAGGCGTATCAGAACCCGGGGATCCTGGCGCGGGTCGACAGCGAACTGTTCGGGGTGCAGACCGCAGTGCCGGACAGCGTGGCGATCGTCGAAGCGCTGTATCCGTATATCGAGCGCGAGCTGTCCAACGGCACCTATCTCGGCCATATCACCCGCCACATCCTCGGTTTGTTCCAGGGCGTGCCGGGCGCGCGCCAATGGCGCCGCCATCTGAGCGAGAACGCCCACAAGCCGGGCGCCGACGCGCGGGTCGTGGAGCAGGCGCTGGCGCTGGTACGTCAGCCGCGTGTCGAAATGGCGTAACTCACAAAAAACTTGACCAATAGTTAGTCTTTTTCGCCAGGTGTTCGGCATGTTGTCGAATGCCTGGCCAGTATTTTCAATGCGTTAGCGCTTCCGCCGTTCTGGCACGCTTCTTGTAATTCACTCTGCAGATATGTTGTATTGCAAAGGAGCAATCATGTTGGAAATCTTCTTTCTCATTGGCTTTGTCGTGATGCTGATGGTGACCGGCATCTCGCTGTTGGGGATCTTCGCCGCGCTGTTGGCGGCGGCGGCCTTCATGCTGCTGGGCGGGCTATTTGCGGTGGTCATTAAGCTGCTGCCGTGGCTGATTTTGGCGGTGGTCGGGGTGTGGATTTACCGCTCAATGCAGAAACCACAGGTGAGGCGCTACTGATTTTTGTTGAATAATCAGACAGTCGCGCTGAAATTTGCACAACTGGCCGCCCTGCTAATGCGGCAGCGATCACAGCTTGGCAGTTTTCCCCTGCGGTGTGGCACATAAAGCGTGTTTTTTGCCGGACGGGGCTGTTAGGATGTTGGTTGATGCAGTGATGCGACCGATTTCATCACCGTGAGAGACATCCAAAATTCGTGTTGCTGAAGCAACCCCTGTCTCTGGCGGACTCTGCTCTACCCCTACAAAACGCAGTAACAGAAAGGGCTCCGCAAGGAGCCCTTTTCTTTAGCCGCTATCAGGGGATCAGCAGGCTGGAGCCGCTGGTGCCGCGGCTTTCCAGCACCTGGTGCGCCCGCTGGGCGTCGGCCAGCGCAAATTTCTGCTCGTCTCTTACCTCCACCCGAATGGCGCCGCTGCCGATCAGTGAGAACAGCTCGTTGCTGGCGTACTGCAGCTCGGCGCGATTGGTGACGTAGCCGTTGAGGGAAGGGCGGGTGACGTACAGCGATCCTTTCTGGTTGAGCAACGCCAGATCGACGCCGGTCACCGGGCCGGACGCGTTGCCGAAGCTGACCATCAGGCCGCGTCGCTTCAGGCTGTTGAGCGAGGCCTGCCAGGTACTTTGCCCCACCGAATCGTATACCACGCCGACCTTCTCGCCGTGCGTCAGCTCGGCCACCCGCTGGGCGATATCCTCTTTGTGGTAGTTGATGGTGGCCCAGGCGCCGGCCTGTTTCGCCAGGGCGGCCTTCTCGTCGGAGCCGACGCTGCCGATCAGGCGCGCGCCCAGCGCTTTAGCCCATTGGCAGGCGATAAGCCCAACCCCGCCGGCGGCGGCATGGAACAGGAATACTTCACCCGGCTGCACTTCGTGGGTCTGGCGCAGCAGATAGTGCACCGTCAGCCCTTTCAGGAAAGAAGCGGCACCTTGCTCAAAGCTCAGATTGTGCGGCAGCAGCGCCACTTTTTCTTCCGGCACGTTGTGGACTTCGCTGTAGGCGCCGAGCGAAGATTGCGCATATACCACCCGGTCGCCCGGTTTGATCGCGCTGACTCCGGCGCCAACCTTGAGAACCACGCCGGCCGCCTCGGTGCCGAGGCCGCTCGGCAGGCTGGCCGGCGCGTACAGCCCGCTGCGCACATAGGTGTCGATGTAGTTGATGCCGATCGCCTTGTTCTCGATCTGCACTTCGCCGGCGGCGGGGTCGAGCGGTGTAAAATCAACGTATTGCAAGACTTCCGGCCCGCCGGTGGCGGAAAACTGAATGCGCTTGGCCATATCGTTACCTCGTTTGAGTGTCTGATTTCACCCTATTCTTTTTAGTATCGGAGATCCAGTTCACCCGTGTGGGGTTCAATACCTTTTTTGCATCGGTTATGACGCAAAAATCACGTATACTCTCGCGTCAAGATCCTTCATTCGCAACCGGATAAAGACTACGTTTCATGGCAGGAAAAAAACCAACCAACAAAACAAACGCGGACGAAACCAGAGAGCGTTCCAGAGATCGTCAGATGGAAGGGCTGAAGATGCCGCCGCACTCGCTGGAGGCCGAGCAGTCGGTGTTGGGCGGTTTGATGCTGGATAACGAGCGCTGGGACAACGTGGCGGAGCGCGTGGTCGCCAACGACTTCTTCAGCCGCCCGCACCGCCTGATCTTTACCGAGATGCAGCGTTTGCTGGAGATGAGCAAGCCTATCGATCTCATCACCCTGTCCGAATCGCTTGAGCAGAAAGGTGAGCTGGACTCGGTCGGCGGCTTCGCCTACCTGGCCGAGCTGTCGAAAAACACCCCGAGCGCCGCCAACATCGGCGCCTATGCCGATATCGTGCGCGAGCGCGCGGTGGTGCGCGAAATGATCTCGGTGGCTAACGAGATCGCCGACGCGGGCTACGATCCGCAGGGGCGCAGCAGCGAAGATCTGCTCGATCTGGCGGAATCTCGCGTGTTCCAAATCGCCGAGAACCGCGCCAGCAAAGACGAAGGCCCGAAGGGCATCGAACGCATTCTGGAAGACACCGTGTCGCGTATCGAGCAGCTGTATCAGCAGCCGCACGATGGCGTGACCGGGGTCGATACCGGCTATCAGGACCTCAACAAGAAAACCGCGGGCATGCAAAAGTCCGATCTGATCATCGTCGCCGCCCGTCCATCGATGGGGAAAACCACCTTCGCCATGAACCTGTGCGAAAACGCCGCGATGACCCAGGAAAAACCGGTGCTGATCTTCAGCCTGGAGATGCCCGGCGAGCAGATCATGATGCGTATGCTGGCGTCGCTGTCGCGCGTGGATCAGACGCGTATTCGTACCGGCCAGCTCGACGACGAGGACTGGGCGCGCATCTCCAGCACCATGGGCATTCTGCTGGAGAAACGCAACATGTACATCGACGACTCCTCCGGCCTGACGCCGACCGAAGTGCGCTCGCGCGCGCGGCGTATTTTCCGCGAGCACGACGGGCTCAGCCTGATCATGATCGACTACCTGCAGCTGATGCGCGTGCCGGCGCTGTCCGACAACCGTACGCTGGAGATCGCCGAGATTTCGCGCTCGCTGAAGGCGCTGGCGAAAGAGCTGCAGGTGCCGGTGGTGGCGCTGTCGCAGCTGAACCGAAGCCTGGAGCAGCGCGCAGACAAACGCCCGGTCAACTCCGACCTGCGTGAATCCGGCTCTATCGAGCAGGATGCCGACCTGATTATGTTCATCTATCGTGATGAGGTGTATCACGAGAACAGCGATCTGAAAGGGATCGCGGAAATTATTATCGGTAAGCAGCGTAACGGCCCGATCGGCACCGTGCGCCTTACCTTTAACGGCCAGTGGTCGCGTTTCGATAACTACGCGGGACCACAATACGATGACGAATAATCAGCTAAGGAACTGAAATGAAAGCGGCAACCGCTGTAATCGACCGCCGCGCTCTGCGACATAATCTGCAACAGGTGCGCCGCCAGGCGCCGCAAAGCCGCCTGATTGCCGTTGTGAAAGCAAACGCTTATGGACATGGCCTGCTGGAAACAGCACACACCCTGCAAGACGCAGACTGCTACGGCGTGGCGCGCATCGGCGAGGCGCTGATGCTGCGCTCCGGCGGCATCGTCAAACCGATCCTGTTGCTGGAAGGCTTCTTCAGTGCCGAAGATCTGCCGGTGCTGGTGGCGAACAACATCGAAACTGCGGTGCACAGCATCGAACAGCTCGAAGCGCTGGAGCGGGCCGAACTGGCGCGCCCGGTGCCGGTGTGGATGAAGCTCGATACCGGCATGCATCGGCTGGGGGTGCGCCCCGAACAGGCGGAGGCGTTTTATCAGCGCCTGTGCGCCTGCCGCAACGTGGCGCAGCCGGTCAATATCATGAGTCACTTCAGCCGTGCCGATGAGCCGGAGTCCGACGCTACTCTGAAACAGATCGCCTGCTTCGAGCAGTTCGCGCGCGGCAAACCGGGCCAGCGCTCGGTCGCCGCCTCCGGCGGCACGCTGCTGTGGCCGGATGCCCATAACGAGTGGGTGCGTCCCGGCATCATCCTGTACGGCGTGTCGCCGCTGGATAACGGCAGCGGCGCCGAGCATGGCCTGCAGCCGGCCATGACGCTGAAGTCCAGTCTGATCGCGGTACGCGAGCACAAGGCCGGCGAAGCGGTCGGTTACGGTGGCACCTGGATCAGCCCGCGCGATACCCGGCTCGGGGTGGTGGCGATGGGGTATGGCGACGGCTATCCGCGCAGCGCGCCGACCGGTACGCCGATCCTGATCAACGGCCGCGAGGTGCCGATCGTCGGCCGGGTGTCGATGGACATGATTTCGGTCGATCTCGGGCCGGACGCCGCTGATAAGGTGGGGGATGAAGCGGTACTGTGGGGAGAGGCGTTGCCGGTCGAGCGCATCGCCGCCTGCAGCGGCATCAGCGCCTACGAACTGATCACCAAGCTCACGCAGCGCGTGGCGATGGAATATATCGGCGACTGATACGGCGCAGGGGCCGGCGCGCGTCGGCCCCGTTTCTCAGCGTGTTACTTCTTTACCGCCAACCACTTATCGATAATCTTCTGATACTCGCCGGTCGCCTTGGCCAGGTGCAGCCACTGATCCACATACAGTTTCCAGCTCAGATCGTCGCGCGGCAGCATATAAGCCTTTTCGCCGTACTGCATCGGTTTGGTCGGATTCACCGCACATAGCTTCGGATAGCGCTTCTGCTGATACAGCGCCTCGGAGGCGTCGGTGATCATCACGTCCGCCTTGCGGTCCACCAACTGCTGGAAAATGCTCATGTTGTCGTGCGTGAGCGTCAGCTTGGCTTTCGGCAGATAGGCGTGCACGAAGGCTTCATTGGTACCGCCCGCCGGCTCCAGCAGACGCACCGACGGTTTGTTGATCTGCTCGAGAGTGCGGTATTTCTTCACGTCGGTGCAGCGTACCAGCGGGATCTTGCCGTCGGTATCCAGCTTGTCGGCGAAGAATACCTGTTTTTGCCGCTCCAGCGTGACGGAGATACCGCCCATCGCGATGTCGCACTTGCCGCCGACGAAGTCCGGCGTCAGGGTTTTCCAACTGGTCTTCACCCACTTCACTTTCGCGCCCAGACTCTTGGCCAGCGATTCCGCCATGTCGATGTCGATGCCTTCATAGCTGCCGTCTTCCCTGAGGAAGGTATAGGGCTTGTAGTCACCGGTGGTGCAGACTTCCAGGGTCTTTTGCTGCAGTACCTTATCCAGGTGGGATTGCGCGCCGGCGCTGCCGGCGGCGAGCAGCAGTGCGAGAGGGAGTAACTTTTTCATCTGGCGTCCTTTTTATACATTCGTGGTTTTATGCGTTACTTCGCCGTTAATTGTCGTTTGCTTGCATGAGTTAGCCGTTTTTTATGCCGCTTACCGGCGAAAACGCCGGGCGTTGCTGCTGTACGCGATCTAAGCGCCAGGGTGTGACGTCGGCAACGGTAAAAAAACTGGTAGGCTGTAACGTCAACATTTATTAACACAGTTTACAGGTGGCTATGTACAACATTGACGATTTTGATATGAAAATCCTGACGCTGTTACAGGCCAACGGCCGTCTGACCAATCAGGAGCTGAGCGAGCTGGTGGGGCTCTCCGCCTCCCAATGTTCGCGACGGCGCATCAGCCTGGAACAGGCACAGCTGATCCGCGGCTACCATGCGCGGCTGGCACCGGAGGCGGTCGGACTCGGGCTGGTGGGGTTGATCGAAGTTAGCCTGATCACGCACGCGCAGGAGCAGATCGACAGCTTTCATCAGATGCTGGAGGACGTGGACGCGATCCTTGACGCTTACAAGACCACCGGCGACGCCGATTACCTGCTGAAAGTGGCGGTGGCGGATCTGCCGGCGCTGAGCGAGTTCATCAGCCAGACGCTGTCGCCGCACAAAAGCGTGGCGCATATCAAAACGGCAGTGGTGCTCAATCGCATCAAGGAAAACGGTTTATTGCCGGTGACGCGAGAAAGCTAAAACCGAATGCGGTTTTCCGTCTATATTAGGAACGTAACGCTGTGCCCAAAACCACAATAAACCAGGAGAAAAACCCCGTGTTCCAGAACGTTGACGCCTATGCCGGCGATCCCATTCTGTCGCTGATGGAAAAATTCAAACAAGACCCGCGCGCGCACAAGGTGAACCTGAGTATCGGCCTGTACTACGATGCGCAGGGCATCATTCCGCAGATGCGGGCGGTCGCCGCGGCGGAAGCGCAGTTGAACAGCGTCGAGCACGGCGCCTCGGTATACCTGCCGATGGAAGGGCTGCAACCCTACCGTTCCGCCATCCAGCAGCTGCTGTTCGGCGCGCAGCACCCGATGCTGCAGCAGGGGCGCATTGCCACCATTCAGACCGTCGGCGGTTCCGGCGCGTTGAAAGTGGGCGCTGACTTCCTGAAAAGCTACTTCCCGGATTCGCAGGTGTGGGTCAGCGATCCGACTTGGGAAAACCACGTCGCCATCTTCAGCGGCGCCGGTTTCAAGGTGAATACCTATCCGTATTTCGACAGCGAAAGCCTGGGCGTGAAGTTCGATGCCATGCTGGCTGCGCTGAAACAGCTGCCGAAGCACAGCATCGCGCTGCTGCACCCGTGCTGCCACAACCCGACCGGTTCCGACCTGACCCCTGCCCAGTGGGATGAGGTGGTCAAGGTGATCGCCGAGCGTGAAATCATTCCGTTCCTCGACATCGCCTATCAAGGCTTCGGCGGCGGTATGGAGCAGGACGCCTACGCCATTCGCGCCATCGCGGCGGCCGGCCTGCCGTGCCTGGTGAGCAACTCGTTCTCGAAGATCTTCTCGCTCTATGGCGAGCGCGTCGGCGGCCTGTCGGTGGTGTGCGAAAGCGAAGAGGCGGCCGGGCGCGTGCTGGGCCAGCTGAAGGCCACCGTGCGCCGCAACTACTCGAGCCCGCCGAACTTCGGCGCGCAGCTGGTGGCCAAAGTGCTGAACGACGCCCAACTGAAAAACCAGTGGCTGGACGAAGTGGAGAGCATGCGCACCCGCATTCTCGAGATGCGTCATGCGCTGGTGGACACCCTGAAGAGCGCGTTGCCGCAGCGTAACTTCGATTACCTGCTGGCGCAGCGCGGCATGTTCAGCTACACCGGCTTCAGCGCCGCGCAGGTCGATCGCCTGCGTGAAGAGTTCGGCGTCTACCTGATCCACAGCGGCCGCATGTGCGTGGCCGGCCTGAACCACAACAACGTGCGTCAGGTGGCCGAGGCGTTTGCTGCGGTGCAGTAACGCCTGTTAGTCTGAACAGACGTTCATCGGGGAGCGATAGCGATATCGCTCCTTTTTTATTGCCGGCGCGCCGCCGAAGTTGCCGCAAACCGGAGAGAGAATATACTGATTGAGGGGCGCTCACTCATGTGGCATCAGCAAACGCTAATCCTCAGCGCAAAAGCGCGTGGCTTTCATCTGGTTACCGACGAGATCATCAACCAGTTAACCCACTTACACCGCCTGCAAACTGGCCTGTTGCATCTGTTGCTGCAGCATACCTCGGCCTCGCTGACGCTCAACGAGAACTGCGATCCCACGGTGCGAGCCGATATGGAGCAGCATTTTCTGCGTCAGGTGCCGGAAAACGCACCCTATCAGCATGACTACGAAGGGCCGGACGACATGCCGGCGCACATCAAATCCTCGCTGCTGGGCGCTTCCTTGATGCTGCCCGTCAGGCACGGGCGGCTGGTGTTGGGCACATGGCAGGGCATCTGGCTGGGGGAGCACCGCATCCACGGCGGAGCACGCCGTATTGTGGCCACATTACAGGGGGAATAACCCAATGAATAACAGCGCATTGCTGGAGTACTGCATGGCGAAGCCGGGCGCGGAGCAAAGCGACCAGAACCAGTGGCAGGCCAGCCAGATCAAGGTGGGCGACGTAATGTTCGCCATGGTGTGCGAGGTGGAAGGGCGGCCGGCGCTGGCGGTCAAGTCCAGCCCGGAGCTGGCGGAAAGCCTGCGCGAACACCATCCGGAGATCGTCGCCTGCGCCGGCCTGAACAAGGCGCACTGGAATACGGTGTTTCTCGACGGCAACCTGCCGAACTCGCAATTTTATACGCTGATTGACAGCTCCTATCAGCTGGTGGTGGACGGCCTGCCCGAACACGTGCGTCAGGAACTGCGCGCCTGATTGCCGGGCGGCGGCGCCGCCCGTTTTTCTCCTGTTTTTTCATGCTAAAGCGTGATCGTGATTTTAGATTGGGAACGTTCCCTTTTTGTTGTCAGGCAAAAGCGGCTACGCTTGGGCATTCAAGAAACGCGGATAACATAAGGAGGCCGACATGGCCATCAGCGAAGAAAAGCGCAAGATGATCGCCGGGGAGCTATACGATGCCGGCGATGACCTGTTGCGCAGCGAGCGTCGGCGCGCGCGCCAGCTGACGCATCGCTATAACCACTCCTCGCCGGAAGAGAGCGAACTGCGCAAACAGTGGCTGGGCGAGTTGCTGGGCCGTTATCAGGGCGGTACCATCGAGCCGACGTTCCGTTGCGACTACGGCTATAACATCTATCTCGGCAAGAATTTCTACGCCAACTTCGACTGCGTGATCCTCGACGTGTGCGAGGTGCATATCGGCGACAACTGCCTACTGGCGCCAGGGGTGCATATCTACACCGCGACCCATCCGCTGGATGCTGAGACCCGTCTCGGTGGGGCGGAGTTCGGTAAACCGGTCAGGATAGGCGACAACGTGTGGATCGGCGGACGCGCGGTGATCAATCCGGGCGTGACCATCGGTGACAATGCGGTCGTGGCTTCCGGCGCCGTGGTGACCAAAGACGTGCCGGCCAACTGCGTGGTGGGCGGCAACCCGGCGCGCGTGCTGAAAACGCTGTAGGCCCGGCGGGGCGGATTAAAACATGCTGCCGTGGCGCTCGAAGCCGTGCATCTCAATGTCTTTGAGCGCCTTGAAGCGTTTGACCATTACCGCATGATCCGACAGCAGGTTGCTGATGCGGACAAACAGCTCCTTATTCTCTTCTTCGCACTGTTCCAGCCAGGCCTGCGGGTTCACGCCGTGCTGCATCCAGGGGCCGACGGCCAGCAGCCGCACCGTGTCGGCGTAATTTGGGCAGACGGCGAGCGCCACGCGGTCTGCGGAATACTCCTGCGCGCGGGTGGTCGCCAGGCCGGGCAGCACCAGCGATTGCGGCACGACGCCGATCGCCAGACGCCACAGCGACACGTGGCGCAGCTTGTGGTGGGCCAGCTCGTGCGCCAGCACAAACTCCACGATCTCCGGCGCGGTGGGCATTAGCATGGCGATTTCAGCGTGGATCACCACATAGCGCTGACGGCGGTTGCATTCCAGCGCGAAGGCGTTGACCACGCCGTTGCCGTTGGTCAGGTAGAGCTTGGGCAGCGTCTTGAGTTCCAGACGGCGGCCAATATCCTGATACAGCGCGAACAGCTCAGGAAATTGCGTCGGCCCGACGCGCAAGGCGTTGGATTTCGCCTGGGCGGCGAGATAGAAACGATAAATATAGAAAGCGATGGGGATCAGCGGTAATAAGGCGAACAGGCTGAGCTTATCCAATGTTTCTTTAGCTTCCGCGCCTAACCCCAAAATTTTCTCGTCCGAGGACATGACAATAGCGGCGATGCCAAATAAAAAACCGAGAAGCGTTATTATCGCCGATAGCCAGATCATGGGCATTTCCCAGCGATGGCGAAATGCCGTGAAGTTACGACACTTCGTCGAATGATGTTGGCACATAAAATATCCTTAATAAGGGAGAGCAACGCCTGATATTGTCAGCTAAATATGGCATGGTTTAATTATCCGCCTGTTTGCCTCACAATTCGTTAAACTATAGTTTGTTTTTTCGCCTTCGCGTTATTGTGCTATCTCGCTTGCAGGCGCACTCTCTCGGCCTTATTGGGTAACACGTCAGAAGCTGTAGCTGGCGCTGGTGAAGGCCATGCCCGACGTGGTTTTTTCGACGATAGGGCTGTCAGCCGCGTCGCCCAGCAGACGGGTCACGCCGACTCCGGCCTGGAAGGCCACGTTTGGTCGCCATTGATAATTAAGGGCGGCGGTGAGCGTCGCGTCCTTGAAGCCGCTGCCCGGTCGATAAGCGCTGAAAGCGCTGTGCTGCGTTTGCTGCTGCGTTACGCCGAAATAGCCGCGCTGATAGCCGCTGTTGGCCCAGGTGGTGGAGAGGTTGCCGATCAACGTCAGCTGTTCGCTGAGCGGATATTGCCCGGTGAGCCCGGTTTCCACATAGGCCGTGTGGCCCAGGTCTTCCCCGCCGTAGCTGCGTTTGCGTGTCGCTTGCATCCCTTTTACGTAGGCGCGGAAGGGATCGAATTGGTAGCTCAGTTCGGCACCGGCCTCCAGCGCGCCGCCCAGCTTGCCCATGCCTTTGAGCCGGGTATTGCGCCCGCGCAAGGTTCTGATTTCCTCATCACGGCCGGCATCATAGTTGAGCAATAACGCGATACCGACGGGGCCGGTTAGCGGGAATTGCCAACGCGCACCCTCGCTGCCCGCACTGAATTCTCCCCAGTTGGCGTTTTGATAGCCGGCATTTATCTGATACAAGGGGTCAATGCTGTAAAAAGAAGAGCCTTCATAGGCGGGGGCGACGGCGAGGCCGCCGGCAAGCGTTAAAGAGGCTTCGCCATCCTGCGCCTGAGCGGCGAGAGGAAACAGAAAGAACAGCGCGGCGGCAGAGGTTCCCAGTTTATTATCCACGTTAAATACCTTTTATATCATCCCATTGAATATACGGCCCGCAGGCCAGCGTATTAATCGCAGCTTATTTATAAACGCCACGTTTATATTGGTTAATTGGCAGACGACGGCGCGTCATTGGCGTTATTTCACCGCAATAGTGAAACGCATGGGGAATAAACAACAGCCAAACGAGCAGCATAATTGGTGAAGTTTATTATTGGCAGGACTCAAAGCGCCTGTTTTTAAAGGAATGATGCAGAGAAGATTATTTAATGTTTATCAGAAAGGGATATGTTGATTGCTCAACGAGGCGGAACAGGTCGCCTCGTTGAGAGGGATGATAACCCGCCGTTATTTTTCCAGCAGCGGTTTCAGGAAGCGCGCGGTGTGCGATTTCTCGCAACCGGCGACCGTTTCCGGCGTGCCGGCGACCAGGATTTCGCCGCCGCCGCTGCCGCCTTCCGGCCCCAGATCGACGATCCAGTCGGCGGTTTTGATCACGTCCAGGTTATGCTCGATGACCACGATGGTATTGCCCTGATCGCGCAGCTGATGCAGCACCGCCAACAGCTGCTGAATATCGGCGAAGTGCAGACCGGTGGTCGGTTCGTCGAGGATATACAGCGTCTGGCCGGTGCCGCGTTTTGACAGCTCGCGCGCCAGCTTAACGCGCTGCGCCTCACCGCCGGAGAGCGTGGTGGCCGACTGGCCGAGGCGGATATAGGACAGGCCGACATCCATCAGGGTTTGCAGCTTGCGCGCCAGCGCCGGCACCGCGTCGAAGAACTCACGCGCTTCTTCGATGGTCATCTCCAGCACTTCGTGGATGCTTTTGCCCTTGTACTTCACTTCCAGCGTTTCGCGGTTATAGCGCTTGCCCTTGCACTGGTCGCACGGCACGTAGATGTCCGGCAGGAAGTGCATCTCGACCTTGATCACCCCGTCGCCCTGGCAGGCTTCACAGCGCCCGCCCTTGACGTTGAAGCTGAAACGGCCCGGCGTATAACCGCGGCTACGCGATTCGGGCACGCCGGCGAACAGCTCGCGCACCGGGGTAAAAATGCCGGTGTAGGTGGCCGGGTTGGAGCGCGGCGTGCGGCCGATCGGGCTTTGATCGATGTCGATCACCTTGTCGAAATGTTCCAGGCCGGTCACTTCGCGGAACGGCGCCGGTTCGGCGATGGTGGCGCCGTTGAGCTGGCGCTGGGCGATCGGGAACAGCGTATCGTTGATCAGCGTCGATTTGCCGGAGCCGGAAACGCCGGTGATGCAGGTAAACAGACCGACCGGCAGTGCCAGCGTCACGTCCTTCAGGTTGTTGCCGCGCGCGCCGCTCAGTTTCAGCACCTTGGTCGGATCGGCCTGCACGCGCTGCGCCGGAATGGCGATCTCGCGCTTGCCGCTGAGGAACTGGCCGGTCAGCGAGTCCGGCTGCGCCATGATGTCGTCGACGGTGCCTTCCGCCACCACCTGCCCGCCGTGCACGCCGGCGCCGGGGCCGATGTCGATCACGTGGTCAGCGGCGCGGATGGCGTCTTCGTCATGCTCCACCACGATCACCGTGTTGCCGAGGTTGCGCAGGTGGATCAGCGTTTCCAGCAGGCGCTCGTTGTCGCGCTGGTGCAGGCCGATCGACGGCTCATCCAGCACGTACATCACGCCCACCAGACCGGCGCCGATCTGGCTGGCCAAGCGGATACGCTGCGCTTCGCCGCCGGAGAGCGTCTCTGCCGAACGGGACAGCGACAGGTAGTTCAGGCCGACGTTCACCAGGAATTTCAGGCGATCGCCGATCTCTTTCAGCACTTTTTCGGCGATTTTGGCGCGCTGGCCGCTGAGCTTCATGTTCTGGAAGAAGGTCATCGCATGGCCGATGCTCAGATCGGAGATCTCCGGCAGCGTGGTGTCTTCGACGAACACGTTGCGCGCTTCTTCGCGCAGGCGGGTGCCGTGGCACGAGGCGCAAGGGCGGTTGCTGATGAACTTCGCCAGCTCTTCGCGCACCGCGCTGGATTCGGTTTCTTTGTAGCGGCGCTCCATGTTGTGCAGCACGCCTTCGAACGGATGGCGGCGCACGGTGGTGTCACCGCGATCGTTGATGTATTTGAATTCGATCGACTCTTTGCCGGAGCCGCTCAGCACCGCCTTCTGCACGTTGGCGCTCAGAGTGTTGAACGGCGCCTCTACGTCGAACTCATAATGCTCCGCCAGCGAGCGCAGCATCTGGAAGTAATAGAAGTTGCGGCGATCCCAGCCGCGGATCGCGCCGCCGGCCAGCGACAACTCGGGGTTTTGCACCACGCGATCCGGATCGAAGAACTGCTGCACGCCCAGGCCGTCGCAGGTCGGGCAGGCGCCGGCCGGGTTGTTGAAGGAAAACAGGCGCGGTTCCAGCTCGCGCATGCTGTAGCCGCAGATCGGGCAGGCGAAGTTGGCGGAAAACAGCAGCTCGTCCGCTTTCTCGTCGTCCATATCCGCCACCACCGCGGTGCCACCGGACAGCTCCAGCGCGGTTTCGAACGATTCGGCCAGGCGCTGCGCCATGTCGTCGCGCACCTTGAAGCGATCGACCACCACTTCGATGGTGTGTTTCTTCTGCAGTTCCAGCTTCGGCGGATCGGACAGATCGCACACTTCGCCGTCGATGCGCGCGCGGATATAGCCCTGGGCGGCCAGGTTTTCCAGCGTTTTGGTGTGCTCGCCCTTACGGTCTTTCACCACCGGCGCCAGCAGCATCAGGCGTTTGCCTTCCGGCTGGCTCAGCACGTTATCGACCATCTGGCTGACGGTTTGCGCCGCCAGCGGCACATGGTGATCCGGGCAGCGCGGCTCGCCGACGCGGGCGAACAGCAGGCGCAGGTAGTCGTGGATCTCGGTGATGGTGCCGACCGTGGATCGCGGGTTGTGCGAGGTGGATTTCTGCTCGATGGAGATCGCCGGCGACAGGCCTTCGATATGATCGACGTCCGGTTTTTCCATCAGCGAGAGGAACTGGCGCGCATAAGCGGAGAGCGATTCGACGTAGCGGCGTTGCCCTTCGGCATACAGCGTATCGAAAGCCAGCGATGACTTGCCGGAACCGGACAGGCCGGTGACGACGATCAGTTTGTCACGCGGGATGATCAGGTTGATGTTTTTCAGATTATGGGTTCGAGCACCACGAACTTCGATATTGTCCATTTACACTTCCCGTCTTGATGATACACCGCGCCTGTCGCGATTTTTGCGGGGGATTTTGTGATGGATCTCGCAAAAAACCGGCACAGCCTGGTCGAAACGCATAATTATGACACAAAAAAACCTGAATGAATATCCAGTATGCGAATGCAACAAGGTCGATCGAAAAGACAATTCTGGAATGCAATTCGCACTTATCAACACGGGTGTGGTTTCGCACTCAGCGTGGTAAACTGACGCGTTTATACTGTGTAGAAATCAATCATCGGGAGAAGTGCTCATGGCCAGCAGAGGCGTAAACAAAGTAATTCTGGTCGGGAATCTGGGTCAGGATCCAGAAGTCCGTTACATGCCGAACGGCGGCGCAGTGGCCAACATTACCCTGGCGACCTCCGAAAGCTGGCGTGACAAGGCGACCGGCGAGCAGAAAGAGAAGACCGAGTGGCACCGCGTCGTGCTGTTCGGCAAACTGGCTGAAGTGGCGGGCGAATACCTGCGCAAAGGCTCTCAGGTTTACATTGAAGGCTCCCTGCAGACCCGTAAATGGCAGGATCAGAGCGGCCAGGATCGTTACACCACCGAGATTGTGGTTAACGTCGGCGGCACCATGCAGATGCTGGGCGGCCGTCAGGGCGGCGGCGCGCCGGCCGGTCAATCTGCCGGCGGTCAGGGCGGTTGGGGCCAGCCTCAGCAGCCACAGGGCGGCAACCAGTTCAGCGGCGGCCAGCAGCAGTCTCGCCCGGCGCAGAACAGCGCTCCGGCGACCAGCAACGAACCGCCAATGGATTTCGACGACGATATTCCGTTCTGATATCCGGCCGTTTGCAGCCAACAAAAAAGCCCCTTTACGGGGCTTTTTGCATTTCAGGGGACGTTACGCCGAGAAGCCGCCGTCGATGCTCAGGCTTGCGCCGGTGATGTAACCCGCTTGCGGGCCGGCGAGGTAGGCGACGAAGCCGGCGATCTCTTCATCTTTGCCATAGCGGCCGATCGCCATCAGCTGCTTGAGCCGATCGGCGAACTCGCCGGCGTCCGGGTTCATCTCGGTGTCCACCGGGCCGGGCTGCACGTTATTGACGGTGATGCCGCGCGGGCCGAGATCGCGCGCCATGCCTTTGGTCAGGCCGATCAGCGCCGATTTGCTCATCGCATACACCGCCGCGCCGCCGAACGGCACGCGCTCGGCGTTAGTGCTGCCGATGTGGATGATGCGGCCGCCGTCGTTCATGTGGCGCGCCGCCTCCTGGCTGGCGACGAACACGCTGCGCACGTTGACCGCCAGCATGCGATCCAGGTCTTCCAACGCCAGTTCCTCGGTGCTGCCCAGCGTAAACACCCCGGCGTTGTTCACCAGAATATCCAGATTGCCGAAGTGGCTGACCGCCTGGCGCACTGCCTGCTGCAGCGCTGCCGCATCGGCGCTGTCGGCCTTGATGGCGAGGGCTTTTCCGCCGGCGGCGGTAACGGCGCTTGCCACCGCTTCGGCGCGATCGGCCGAGGCGGCATAGGTAAAGGCGACCGCGGCGCCTTCGCTCGCCAGCCGTTTAACGATGGCGGCACCGATACCGCGTGAACCGCCTTGAACGAACGCGACTTTGCCTTGCAGAGGTTGTGCTGTGGTCATGTTATTTCTCCAAAGTGGGTGAGGGTAAGGCGTTATTCCCAGTATCGGTGAAATGTCTGGCGGTCACGGTGCACAAAGAGCTTTGCCTGCCAACAACGAGAAAAGCCCCTTGCGGGGCTTCTTTCTTCCGTCGATTGGCTGTTCGACGATCAGTTGAAGATTTCTGCGGTGCCGTACAGTTTGTTCTGACCACCGGCGGCGACGATGCGGTATGAGCTGGCGCCCGACGCGGCGGCTTTGCTGGCCAGTTCGCTTTCCAGCGCGCTCAGGTTGGTTGCGCCGCTAACGGAGACTACGCCGATTTTCTGGGCGTCTGCAGCAGGTTGGCTGGAAGGCAGGTCAGCGGCGAAGGTCGCGAAAGAAGCGGTAGCCAGCAGCGCAGCGGTAGCAAAAATTTTGACGTTTTTCATGATGTATTCCTCAGCGTATTGATTAGGTGAGAGCCCGTTGTCTCTCGATGTGTTAAATAGTAGTGCTATAGGCTGGAATAAAAAATCGGAGAGTTTTGAGTATCTCATTCAAATAAATTGACCATTTTTTAACCCGCTGGCGCGCGGGAAAAATCACCACTACCCTTTACAGACGATCCTTAACCGGAGAAGCGTAATGACGGTAAATGCGTTTATCGGCAGCTGGGCGCTGGTGTCGTCGGCGTTTAAAAATCAGAGCGGCGAGTTGAATTATCCGCTGGGCGAGCAGGTGTTGGGGCGCATCCACTATGAGGCCAACGGCACGATGGCGGCGCAGCTATATAGCGCCGTGCGGCCGCGTTTCGCCGCAGACGATTTGGCGCAGGGGTCCGAACAGGAGATCCGTACCGCCTTCATCAATATGATTTGCTACTTCGGCCGCTATCAGGTGGAGGAAAGCGAGCAACGGGTGGTGCATCAGGTCGAAGGCTGTTCGTTCCCCAACTGGGTAGGCAGCCGTCAGGTGCGTTTTTACGCTTTCAGCGGTGATCGGCTGACGTTGCGCACGGTGCCCTTGCAGCTCGGCAACGGCGTGCAGGTTGGCGAACTGGTGTGGCAGCGGACAGGAGCTTCGTCATGATCATTGTTCATCATCTCAATCATTCGCGGTCGCAGCGCATTCTGTGGTTTCTGGAAGAGCTGGGCGTCCCCTATCAGGTGCAACGCTACGAACGCGATCCGCAGACCATGCTGGCGCCGGCGGCGCTGAAAAAGATCCACCCGCTGGGCAAATCACCGGTGATCGTCGACGGCGATCTGACGCTGGCGGAGTCCGGCGCCATCATCGAATACCTGCAGGAAGCCTATGACGCGCAAGGGATGTTCATGCCGACCGACTTTCACGCACGCCAGCAATACCGCTACTGGCTGCACTATGCCGAAGGATCGCTGATGCCGCTGTTGGTGATGAAACTGGTGTTCAGCCGTCTCGGGCAGCCGCCGATCCCCTGGCTGCTGCGACCGGTGGCCGGCGCGATCGGCAAGGGCGTGCAGCGCGAATACCTCGACAAGCAGATCGCGCCGCACTGCGAATTCCTCGAACAACACCTGAACAAGGGCAGCTGGTTCGTCGGCAACGACTTCAGCGCGGCGGACATTCAGATGAGCTTCCCGCTGGAGGCGATGGCGGCGCGCGGCGCGTTGGATGATTGCCCGAAACTGCGTGGCTTTCTGCAGCGCATTCACGCCCGGCCCGCCTACCAGCGGGCATTGGAGCAGGGCGGCCCTTACGACCTGCTGAGTTAACCGGATGGGCTATACTCGATGGGGTCATTCTTCATCGGAGGTAGCCCATGGCTACGCAAATCTTCGTTAACCTGCCCGTTCGCGATCTGCCCGCCTCGATGGCGTTTTTCACCCACCTGGGTTTCACTTTCAACCCGCAATTTACCGACGACACCGCCGCATGCATGGTGGTCAGCGACACGATTTACGTGATGCTGCTGACCCACGATAAATTCAGGATGTTTACCCCGAATCCGATTGGCGACGCCAAACAGGCCACCGAGGTGCTGGTGTGCCTGTCGCAGCCCAGCCGGGCGGCGGTGGACGAACTGGTGCGCAAAGCGGTCGCCGGCGGCGGCAACACCTACCATCAGCCGCGGGACTACGGCACGATGTACGGCCACGGTTTTCAGGATCTGGATGGTCATATCTGGGAGTTGATGTACATGGATCCGGCGGCACTGCAGGTGCAATAGCCTCGCCGTGGCGGCGTTTGCCGGGGCGGCCGTCGCCCCGGTTTTATCGTGCAGGCGCCATTCCTGCCGCTTTCTGCATAAATTGCCGCGATCTTTAGTTGATTAGACGCTATGGAAGGCAGGATAATCGTTTGCCTTGAATAAACCACCATAAATCACCCGTACCGCGCGCTGCGAGTTAAACGTTTGCCTTGGTGCGCATCGCCGTTGGCGGTGCGACGGAAGGGCAAGGATGCGGGACGTAACGTAAACGATTACGTGACGATCGGGCGCGGGCGAGATTACAGGCCTGCTGCGACGGGCCGATTCATGAAACACAGGGGAAGTAACCTATGTCGAACTCTCAAGCGAACCACGCCGCAAAACCAACCGGCGGGCTTGATGGCTATTTTAAAATTTCCGCGCGCGGCAGCAGCGTGCGCCAGGAAGTGGTGGCGGGGCTGACCACCTTCCTGGCGATGGTGTACTCAGTGATCGTGGTGCCGAGCATGCTGGGCAAAGCGGGCTTCCCGCCGGCGGCGGTGTTCGTCTCCACCTGCCTGGTGGCCGGTCTGGGCTCGCTGCTGATGGGGCTGTGGGCTAACCTGCCGATGGCCATCGGCTGTGCAATTTCGTTGACCGCCTTCACCGCCTTCAGTCTGGTGCTGGGCCAGCACATCAGCATTCCTGTGGCGCTGGGCGCGGTGTTCCTGATGGGCGTGCTGTTTACCGTCATCTCGGTCACCGGCATCCGCGCCTGGATCCTGCGCAACCTGCCGATGGGCGTGGCGCACGGCACCGGCATCGGCATTGGTTTGTTCTTGCTGCTGATCGCCGCCAACGGCGTCGGCCTGGTGGTGAAGAACCCGCTGGACGGCTTGCCGGTGGCGCTCGGCGCGTTCACCTCCTTCCCGGTGGTGATGACGTTGCTCGGCCTGGCGGTGATCTTCGGCCTGGAAAAACTGCGTGTACCCGGCGGCATTCTGCTGGTGATCATCGCCATTTCCATCATCGGCCTGATCTTCGACCCGGCGGTGAAATACCAGGGGCTGTTCGCCATGCCGAGCCTGGCGGACGCTGACGGCAAATCGTTGATCTTCAGCCTGGATATCATGGGCGCATTGCAGCCGGTGGTGTTGCCGAGCGTGCTGGCGCTGGTGATGACCGCGGTGTTCGACGCTACCGGCACCATCCGCGCGGTGGCCGGGCAGGCTAACCTGCTGGATAAAGACGGGCAGATTATCAACGGCGGCAAGGCGCTGACCTCGGATTCCCTGAGCAGCATCTTCTCCGGCCTGGTGGGCGCCGCGCCCGCCGCGGTCTACATCGAGTCCGCCGCCGGCACCGCCGCGGGCGGCAAGACCGGCCTGACCGCTACCGTGGTCGGCATTCTGTTCCTGCTGATCCTGTTCCTGTCGCCGCTGGCTTATCTGGTGCCGGTCTACGCCACCGCACCGGCGCTGATGTACGTCGGCCTGCTGATGCTGAGTAACGTCACCAAGCTGGACTTCAACGACTTCGTCGATGCGATGGCCGGCCTGCTGTGCGCGGTGTTCATCGTACTGACCTGCAATATCGTTACCGGCATCATGCTGGGCTTCAGCTCGCTGGTCATCGGCCGCATCTTCTCCGGCGAATGGCGCAAGCTGAACATCGGCACCGTGCTGATCGCCGTGGCGCTGGTGGCGTTCTACGCCGGCGGCTGGGCGATTTAAGGCCCTCAGGTTTCCCTCGCCCGGCGGGCGGGGGAAACGTGCTGCGGCATTTCCCTTCTTAAGATAAGTCTTCTTCTGCTCTGCACCGCGTTTTGAAAGGCACAACAAGCTTTAACGGCTGTAAAAAAAGTGATCTACTATCGGAACCAACGCAGGCCCTGAGCCGATGTCGTCTGAATCGTAGAGTCTAAGGAAAGCATGGAAATCTTTTTTACAATCCTCATTTTGATCCTGGTGGTCTCCCTGTCCGGGGTGGTGACGCGCATGTTGCCGTTCCAGGTGCCGCTGCCGCTGATGCAAATCGCCATTGGGGCCCTGTTGGCCTGGCCGCATTTCGGGCTGCACGTCGACTTTGATCCCGAACTGTTCCTGGTGCTGTTCATCCCGCCGCTGTTGTTCGCCGACGGCTGGAAAACGCCGACGCGCGAATTCCTGCACCACGGGCGTGAAATTCTCGGCCTGGCGCTGGTGCTGGTGCTGATCACCGTGGTCGGCGTCGGCTACCTGATCTACGCCATGGTGCCGGGCATTCCGCTGGTGGCGGCCTTCGCACTGGCAGCGGTGCTGTCGCCGACCGATGCCGTGGCGCTGTCCGGTATCGTTGGTAAAGGGCGTATTCCCAAGCCGATCATGGGCGTGCTCGAAGGCGAGGCGCTGATGAACGACGCGTCCGGCCTGGTGTCGCTCAAGTTCGCCATCGCGGTGGCGATGGGCACCATGGTGTTCACCGTGGGCGGCGCGACCCTCGAGTTCCTCAAAGTGGCGATCGGCGGCCTGCTGGCCGGCGTGGCGGTCACCTGGACCTACAGTAAATCGCTGCGGGTGATGAGCCGCTGGAGCGGCGACGATCCGGCAACCCAGATCGTATTCCTGCTGCTGCTGCCGTTCGCTTCTTACCTGATCGCCGAACACATCGGCGTCTCCGGCATCCTGGCGGCGGTAGCGGCGGGGATGACCATCAGCCAGTCCGGCGTGATCCGCAACGCGCCGCTGGCGATGCGCCTGCGCGCTAACAGCGTATGGGCGATGCTGGAGTTCGTGTTCAACGGCATGGTGTTCATCATGTTGGGCCTGCAGCTGCCGGGCATTCTTGAAACCTCTATCCTGCAGGCGGAATTGGATCCGACCATCCAGACCTGGTATCTGTTCGCCGACGTGGCCACTATCTACGCCGCGCTGCTGGTGCTGCGTTTCACCTGGCTGTGGGTGATGAAGAAGACCAGCAACCGCTTTATGAAAAAGCGTCCGCTGCAGTTTGGCGATTACAGCACGCGCGAGCTGTGGGTGGCGTCGTTCGCCGGGGTACGCGGGGCGATTACCCTGGCCGGTGTGCTGTCGATCCCGCTGTTGCTGAGCGACGGCACCGCCTTCCCGGCACGCTATCAGCTGGTGTTTATCGCCGCCGGGGTGATCCTGCTGTCGTTGATCGTCGGCGTGCTGGCGTTGCCGCTGCTGCTGCGCGGCGTGCAGGTCACCGACAAGAGCGCCAGCAAGCAGGAAGAGCGCATGGCGATCGCCATGGCGGCCGAAGTGGCGATCGAGAGCGTGAATAAAATGGAAGAGCGCCTGGTTGCCGATACCGAAGAGAACCTCGATCCGCAGGTGTTGAAAGAGGTCAGTTCGCGGGTAACGGGCATGCTGCGGCGGCGTATCGCGTCGAAAGACGACATCGAAAATGCGCTGGCGATGGAAAACCTCGAGCGGCGTTTCCGCCTGACGGCGCTGCGTGCCGAGCGCGGCGAGCTGTACCACCTGCGCGCCACGCAGAAAATCAGTAACGAGACGCTGCAAAAACTGCTGCACGATCTCGACCTGCTCGAAGCGCTGTTGATCGAGCGCGAAGGGTAAACCGCCAAGGAGGAATAAACGTTTTTCCTCTTTATTCCTGTCCTGAAGGGCCGCCTGCGCGGCCCTTGTTTTTTGGGTTACTTGAGCGGCGGCCAGTAGTCGCGGCAGCAGGCAATCCAGGCCTGCGCGCTGTGCGACAGGTAGCTGCCCTGGCGCCAGATCAGCCCGATTTTCCACTCCATGCGCGGCTCCAGCGGCAGCCAGACCAGGTTTTCCTTGTCCAGCCAGCGGCAGACCGGCTCCGGCAGCATGGCGATGCCCACGCCGGCCTGCACCATCGAGGCGAGGAAGTCCCATTGGCCGCTGCGCACCGCGATTTGCGGTTCGAAACCGGCCTGGCGAAACGCCTTCATCAGCATCTTGTACAGCGCAAAGTCTTCGTTATAAATCAGGATCGGGCTGTCGGCCAATTCGGCGATATTGATGCGGGTGCGGTTGAGCCACTGCGGCGTACGCGGCGCCACCACGCACATCGGATGGCCCAGCAGCGGCAGAAAGGTCAGCGGCTGCTCCGAATCGAAGGGCAGCACCGTCATCGCCAGATCCAGTTCGCCGGACATCACCGCCTGTTCGACCGACAGCCCGCCCAGCTCGGAAATTTTCAATTCGATGCCGGGGTAGGTCTGGCGAAAGCGGCGGATCAGATCGGCGATCTGCCTGCCGACCATCGGCGGAATGCCCAGCCGCAGCACGCCCTTTTTCACCGAGCTGATGTCTTCCAGCTCCGCCTCCAGCTGACGGAATTCGTCGAGGATCGTCAGGCCGCGCTGATACACCGCCTGGCCGCTGTCGGTCAGGCGCAGCTTGCGGCCTTCGCGGATCAGCAGCGTGCATTCCAGCTCCTCTTCCAGATGCCGCAGCATCTTGCTGATGGTGGGCTGGGTGACGAACAGTTTTTCCGCCGCGCGGGTGAAGCTTTGCTGGCGCACCACTTCAACGAAGTAGCGCAGGGTGCGGACATCCACGTTAGGGTTCTCCTTGGGGACGCTACCGGCGGGAAACTATTCCCGGACGGCATGATGTCGATAATTTTAATTCATTTCAGGCGTGGTTTCCCGGCTGCGTATACTGTAGGCCGTCAATTTATTGTTTGAGGTCATCTTTCATGTCTCTGGCGTTACGCCGCGTTGCCCCCTCCCTGCTGACCCGTTTGCAGGTGCCGATTCAGGTGGCGTTGTATGCGGCGCTGTTCCTGATCGCCGATCGTCTGGTGCAACAATTCCACCTGCCGCTCCCCGCCAATATCGTCGGCATGCTGATGCTGCTGGCGCTGATCCTGCTGCGCATTCTGCCGCTGAGCTGGGTCAAGGCCGGTTCCCGCTGGCTGCTGGCGGAAATGCTGCTGTTCTTCGTGCCGGCGGTGGTGGCGGTGGTCAACTATGCCCAGTTGCTGATGGTCGAGGGCTGGAAGATCTTTCTGGTGATCGCGGTCAGCACCATGCTGACGCTGGGCGCTACCGGGCTGGTGGTGGACAGGGTGTATCGGCTGGAGATTTGGCTGCAGCGACGGAAGCAGCGCCATGAATGATTTTATCCTCAGCCTGGCCTGTTTTCTGGCGACGTTGGCGCTCTATTTCGCCAACAAGAAGCTCTATCGCCGTCGCCGTACGCTGCTGCTGATGCCGCTGGTGCTGACGCCGATGATCCTGGTGCTGCTGCTGGTGGTCACCCACATCTCCTATCAGGATTACATCGGCGAAACCCACTGGCTGCTGTGGTTGCTGGGGCCGGCGACCATCGCCTTCGCGGTGCCGGTGTACGAGAACCTGCATATCATCCGCCGCCACTGGCTGTCGCTGACCGCCGGGGTAACGACGGCGGTGCTGGTGGCGGTGTACAGTTCGGTGTGGCTGGCGCGCCTGCTGACGCTGCCGGAAGAGGTGCAGCGCAGTCTGGCGGTGCGTTCAATCACTACGCCGTTCGCGCTGGAGGCCGCCAAACAGATGGGTGGCCAGCCGGATCTGGTGGCGCTGTTTGTGGTGATCACCGGGGTGTTCGGCATGGCGGTGGGCGACATTCTGTTTCTACGCCTGGCGGTGCGCAGCCGCCTGGCGAAGGGGGCCGGATTTGGCGCCTCGTCGCACGGCGCCGGCACCGCCCGCGCCTATGAGCTGGGGCCGCAGGAGGGCGTGGTGTCGAGCCTGGTGATGATGCTGGCCGGCATTATCACGGTGGTGGCCGCGCCGCTGATCGGTCGGCTGATGTGGTAGGGGGCGGTCTGCAGCGAACAACGCCGCAGACCGTATAGCGTCAGGGAAGATTGCCGAGCATCGCCGGCGTGCGCGACGACTGTCGCAAGGCGCGCCCTATTTCCTCGTGGCTGAAGATAATAGAGTGATGGTTGCAGGCCAGCGGATGCACCTGCAGATGTTGGCTGATTGCCGACAGGCCATTGTCGGCAATCGCCAGCAGTTCCCGTTCATCGCCCAGGCCGGCGATATTCAGGTTTGCATCTTCGGTCGCTTTGAACAGCGTGATGCGGGCATGTTGCAACGGTGCGCTGAGCGTTTGCTTCGCCAATGCCAGCTCCGTCGGCTCTGCCTTTAACGCCCGCTCGGCGGCCTCGCCGTCAATGCCCAGCATGGCCAGCATCGCCGCCAGCATGCCCGGCTCGCTGCGGATTTGGAATGGGGTTCGGTAGAAAGTGTCAAGCAGGAATAGCTGGATGTCGCGATAGCCCTGGCTTTCCAGTTGAGCAGCCATCTCCAGTGCGATCAGCCCTCCTAGCGACCAACCCAACAGACGCACGGGGCGTGCCGGCGACAGCCGCATATGGCCGAGGTAATATGACGCCAGCTCGCGCAGTGAAGTGATGTGCGGCTGCTGGAACAGGTTGTAATTGTTGATGCCTAAGACTTTGAAATCCTTCTCCAAATAGTTCGCCAAATCGCGGTAAACATCGCAACCGGTGACGGCAGGGTGGATCATCCAGACGCTGTCGGGGCCGATAGCATGGTTCAAGCGCTCTACCTGTTTAAAGGTGAAACTGGCCTGATTCAGACGCGCCAACAGCTGCTGCAGGGGCTCGGAGGTGACAGGAGCCATTGCGGGTACGCCGTCGGTGATAACACGGGCTTGGCCGCGCAGCGTCGGGTGAGCAAACAGCGTTTTAATGCCCAACGAATGCCCATATCGCTTGAGTTTGACCAGCAGCTGAATGGCATGCAGCGAATGGCCGCCCAGCGCGAAGAAGTCATCGTCACGGCCAATGCGTGTTGTGCCGAGCAGTTCGCTCCACAGTTCGGCAAGCTGCTGTTCCAGCTCGCCTTGCGGGGCCTCATAAGCGGCGGTTTCCTGCATGTTGGCAGGTGCCGGTAAAGCCTTGCGATCCAGCTTGCCGTTGGGGGACAGTGGGAAAGTATCCAGTCGGATAAAACAGGACGGCACCATAAAGTCCGGCAGGTGCTGCTGTAACTGCCGACGCCATTCGGTGGCGCCGGCGCCCTGCTCAGGGGCGACGACATAGGCTACCAGGCGCTTGCCGCCGCTCTCATCTTCCCGCGCCAGAATAGCCGCATCTTCAACGCCCGGACACTGTCTGAGCTGCTGTTCGATCTCGCCTAATTCAATACGCAGGCCGTGGATTTTGACCTGGAAATCGTTTCTGCCCAGATACTCAATGTTACCATCCGGCAGCCAGCGGGCCAGATCGCCGGTTTTATACAGGCGAGCCTGCGGGTCAGGGCTGAAGGGATCGGCGATAAATCGCTCGGCGCTCAGCTCTACGCGGTTCAGATAGCCGCGAGCAACCTGAATACCGCCGATATGCAATTCGCCGGCGATGCCAGGCGGTAATGGCTGCAGTTGATCATCCAGAATGTGGAGCTGGGTATTGGCAATCGGTTTACCGATCGGTACCAAGGGGCGTGGATCATCGGGCAGGCATTGCCAGCTGGAAACGTCAACGGCTGCTTCTGTCGGGCCGTAGAGATTGTGCAGTTCTGCCTGCGGCAACTGCTGCAGGCAGCGTTGTACAGTGGCGAGCGGCAATGCTTCGCCGCTGCACATAATGCGTTTCAGGGAGGCACATTGCGCCATATCGCCGTGGCGTAAAAACAGCTGCAGCATTGAGGGGACGAAATGCAGCGTGGTGACGCCATGTTGGGCGATGCAGGCGCTGAGATAATCCGGTTCCTGGTGACCGCCCGGTTTGGCGATGGCCAGCCGGGCGCCGACCATCATCGGCCAGAAAAACTCCCAGACCGAGACGTCGAAGCTGAACGGCGTTTTCTGCAGCACGACATCCTCCGGCGTCAATGGGTAAGCCTGCTGCATCCACAGTAAACGGTTGATCACCCCGCGGTGTTCGTTCATCACCCCTTTGGGTTTTCCCGTTGAACCGGAAGTGTAGATCACGTAAGCCAGGCAGCGCTGCAGCTCGGTGGTCAGCGGCGGTGGGTTATCATCCGACGCTTGTCGCCATAGGTAGCTTTCACGCTGCAGATGCAACCGTGGCACGGCGATATCCCGCAACGGGTGCAGTGCCTGTTCGCCACCATCGTCGATTAAAACGAATTGGGCGCCGCAATCTTCCAGCATGTGGCGCAGGCGGTCCTGCGGATAATCGGGATCGAGCGGAACATAGGCGGCGCCCGCCTTCAGGATGGCGTACAGGGCAATCACCATCTCCGGGCTGCGGCTGACGCATACTGCGACGCGGTCGTCAGGCTGTAAGCCCTGCAGCCGGAGAAAGGCGGCCAATCGATTGGCCCGCTGATTCAGCTGTTGATAACTGATTTCGTGATTTTCGTAGCACAGTGCCGGCGCCTGCGGCGTCAGCGCAGCCTGCCGTTCCAGGAATTGATGAATGCCTTGCGGCATGTCTGCCCATGTTTGTCGGGTGTCATTCCATTGATGGAAGATTTGCTCTCTTTCCTGCGGCAACAGCAGCGGTAACTGCCCCAGCGGCAGCGCCGGATCGCCGTCCAGCAGCGTGTCCAGCAGGTGCAGTATGCGTGCGGCGATGCGCTCACCGTCCTCTTGACTGAACCAGGCCTGATTGAGGTTGAACTCCAGCAGCGGATCGTCACCCGGATGATAATGGCGCAGGTAGATGCCTAGGGGCAGCTGTTCCTGACCGTGGTGCAGGTTTTCAACCTTGAACTGGCAGCCTTCCAGTTCGATGTCGGTCGGAAAAACCTCCAGCGAAAAGCTGATGTCGAACAGCTGGCGTCGCCCCTGCTGATGCAGATTCAGATGGCGGTTGAGTTCGGCAATGGGGAAACGTTGGTGGCGATAACACTGACGCAGCTCGCTGCCGATTTGCCGCAGTAAGTGACCGAAGGGTTGCTGCGAATCGACCGTGATGCGCAGGGGGAGCATCGAGGAAAACATGCCCAGCGTTTGCTTATGTTCGGCGGTACTGCGGTTATGTACCGGCACGCCCAGCGTGAATTGCTCGGTTTGCCAAATCCGGGAGAACCAGGTGGCGAGCAGAGCGCTCAAAAAATGCATTGCAGAACCGCCCTGTGCGGCGGCGTATTGCTCCAACTGAAGGAAACGCTCGCGTGGCAACCGCTTGATTATCTGGCTGCTGGGGTAGGTTTGCTGCTCACAGTGATTTTGGCGGCGCTCCAGCATGGAGGGGGGCGCGTTGGTGAAACGTTCCAACCAAAAATCACGATCGCGCTCGTAGCGTGGCGATTGCTGATAGGTTCGATCGCTGGTGACGAAGTCCTGGTAACGTGAGCGGGTGAATTCGTTTTTTTCCCCTGTTTTTAATTGTTTATAACGCTCCATGATCATTTTGCTCAGCAGAGAAATTGAGGTGCCGTCCGCAATCAGGTGATGGGAAGCAAGCAGCCATAGCGTGCTGGATTCGCCGACTTTGGCCAGATGGCAGCGCCAGAGCAGGCTGTCATACAGTGAATAAGGCTGCAGGAATTGAGAACGAAGGTGTGCTTCCGCCTGGCCGACGGCATCTTGTCTGCGCGAAAAATCGTGGTAGTGCAAGTCGATATAGGCCCGGTCGCGGGTTTCCTGAGTAATGCCTTGCGGCGTTTCTTTCAGCGTGGTTTGCAGCGCATCATGTTGTTGCTGTATTTGCCGTATGGCCTCTTGAAACAGCGGCAACGAAATCTCGCGCTCTACGCGCCACAAACACCCAATGTTATATAAGGGGATATCGGGGTTTAAAGATTGGTCTAGCCACACGGCTTGTTGCACGGTCGTCAGGGAATAAGCGGACACGGAACCACCTCCAAAAAATAAGGAATTAATCGAATTAAATAAAGTGAGTCGTAGCCAGGCACTCGAACATTATAAAAGGTGGTTGTTAAATTAGCCTGGTTTTACATTAAATATTTTTAATGGTTTGATTAAATTATTTTTGTTTGAGTTATTTTTTAATTAATTATTTCGATATCATTTGTTTTTAATCTTGTTTTCTTGCTGTTTTTTATAGGCTGCTCATCGAGGATTGCTGCTTTTACGGGGTGGCGCAGTGAACTTGAGCTTCTTTATCTATTTGTTTATTGGTCTATTTTTTGTTTTTGCGTGTAAGGTGGGCATGGCGATAACAGGTTGCAGAGGATGGGGCCGTTATTGGGGCGAATATGAGCTTTCACTTCTCAGTAAGGGGTAACAGGCTGAATCATAAAAAATTATAAAGAATTTCTTATCTTATATTATTATAAGAGGAATAATGAAAATCACGTTTATTGCCACTTTATGTATTTCTTTAATCGTTAATGTTGCTGTTAGCGGCCATGTAAGTATGACGATTAAATTAAACTGAGATGAATGATCCGTTATTGGATAATTAATTGATTAACTTTAATGAGATAATAATGAAAGGCGTTGTCGCTGATTGATATTCGACATGAAAAGGCGCAACGTGAACTGTGTCTCGCTGCGCCGTAGCACTCCCGGTATGTGGGGAGGAAAGAGCGAGTTAACTGGCGGCGGTTTTCACCAGCTCCACCACCAGCGGCGAAAGCTCGCCGCGCAGCGCGGCGCGTTCCGACTGGAACAGCGTAGCGGCGTAAAAACGGTGAGCCGGTAGCTCGATGGCGCGCACGTTGCCTTCGGTGTCGTGGCCGCTGATGATCAGCGGATAACGCTGCAGATCGGCGACGAACTCCGGATTGACGCCGAAGTTGCAGTGGTAGCCTTCATGGGTGTTCAGGCTGCCGTAGGCCCGCGCGACGCGGGTGTCAGGCTGGAAAACGATGTCGCCGGTTTTTTCCACCAATGAGCAGCTCAGCGGAGCGATCACCAGCCGGCCACCGCTGTCGGTTTCCGCATGACCAGCGTCGTGCCAGCCCATCACGTTGCGGGCGTACTCGACGATGGCGTATTGAAAACCGCCGCAGGAGCCGAGAAACGGCACGTCGTTTTCCCGCGCATGGCGGATCGCCATAAAGGCGCCGTCGTCGTAACGATACGGGCTGCCCGGCACCACCCAGATAGCGTCGAAATCTTGCAGCACTTCGGGGGCGGTCAGGGTTTCGGTGGGGAGCCACTGGGGCTGCACGTCGATATCGAGGTGGGCGGCGGTGAGCTGGAGCGCCACGGGGATGGCCTGATGGGCCACGACCTGCGGGTTGTAATCACCGACCAGAGCAATGCGGACTTGAGCTTTCATCATTTCCTTTCCTGTGCGGGTAAAGAAGGAGATTACAGGAAAGCGGGATCTTGAGCCGCAGATTTTTAAACGCTGCGCACAAAAAAGCCCGGCGTCGGCCGGGCTGGAAAAAAGGGTCAGTATAGCGACGGCGCGCCGACCGGCCGGGTTTTGAAGCGGCGGTGCAGCCACAGATATTGCTCCGGTGCCCGCATGATCTCTTTTTCGATCACTTTGTTCATGTAAGCCGCCGCCGCCTGTTCGTCGCTGAGCGGATAGTCTTCCAGGGCCGGCTGTATCAACAGGTCGTAGCCGCGGCCACCTTCACGGCGAATCAGAACCACCGGCACCAGCGCCGGGTTGGCCATGCGGGCCAGCATAAAGGTGCCGCTGGTGGTCGCGGCCTGATCGACAGCGAACAGCGGGGCGAATACGCTGCCACGCGGGCCGTAGTCCTGATCCGGCGCGAACCACACCGCCTCGCCGCGCTTGAGCGCATGCACCATGCCGCGCAGATCCTTGCGATCGATCATCGCCTTGTTGGAGCGCATGCGGCCCTTGGTCTGAGCCCACTCCATCGCCTTGTTGTTGTGCGGACGGTACATCGCCATCATCGGCTGGCACAGGCCCATAGCCCGGCCGCCCAGCTCCAGCGACATAAAGTGCACGCCGATCACCAGCACGCCGCGATCGTCGCGCTGCGCCATTTTGAGGTGGTTGATGCCGGAGACGTTGAACCAGCGCTTGACGCGTTTATCTGACCAGAACCAGGCCATGCCGGTTTCCAGCAGACCCATGCCGAGGGATTCGAAGTTGCCTACCACTTTGCGCTCGCGCTGCGCTTCGTCCATCTCGGGGAAACACAGTTCGAGGTTGCGGCGGGTGATGGCGACACGACGCTTAAGAAAACGCATCGAAGTACGCCCCATCCACACCCCCAGACGGTAAAGCAACGGGTAGGGGAGCTGGACCAGCAGGAACAGCAGGGCGAGGCCGAACCAGGTTAGCCAGTAGCGCGGGTGCAGCAAGGCCAGTTGAAATGCTTTGGCTGATTTCATAGGAGCTCGTTTTATACGTTAAAAAGGGGCAGCAAGCTGTAACGCATAAAGGTTCCACTCGATAGCGATACGACCACTCAGACACCCGGGTACGACCAGGGTTTAGTCGGGATTCCATAATTGACTAAACATTTACATTCGAAGGGCGGTTTGCGCTGCTATCAGGCTTCGGAGGGATAGCTGTTGGCCAGCGGAGGCGGCTCTAGGAATGCTTATGCTAGCACAGGGTACGGGGTGTGGCGGAAGAGGGGCATGCGAATAATCTCATTCGCGTTGCCCCTCAGTTGAAGATTGGCCGTTTTATAGGCTGGGGAGGATGATGGCGGCGAAGATTGCAGCGATCACCAGCCATTTCAGCAGGTAGTAACCCCGGCGGTTGCGCGCTTTCAGGCGCTGGCCGGCATCGCGCACCGCGTTGACGTATTTGAAAATGCGGTTGATGCCGCCGGTACGGTCCTGGTCGTCGTTCGGCGAGCTGGCCGCAGACATCAGCGTAGCGCCGACCCAGTGGTTGACCGCCTGCGCCCAGCGCCACTTCATCGGCCGCTCGACGTCGCAAAACAGAATGATACGCGTCTGGTCGGTGGCGTTCTGTGCCCAGTGCACGTAGGTTTCGTCGAAGATCACCGCCTCGCCGTCGCGCCAGCTGTGCTGTTCGCCGTCCACTTCGATGAAGCAGCGATCGTCGTTGGGCGTCATCAGCCCCAGGTGATAGCGCACCGAGCCGGCGTAAGGGTCGCGGTGTTTACCCAAATGGCTACCGGGCGGCAGTTCGGCGAACATCGCCGCCTTGACCGACGGAATGCGGTTGAGCAGCGCCACGGTTTGCGGGCACAGCGCCTGCGCCGAAGGGTGGCTGTCGCTGTACCACTTCAGGTAGAAACGTTTCCAGCCGCGTTTGAAAAAGGTGTTGAACCCGGCGTCGTTGTGCGACTGGGCCTTTTTGATGTGATCCTGCAGGCGCACCGCTTCTTCACGGATCACCTGCCAGTTGTCGGTCAACGTTTGCAGCTCCGGGAAGCCCTTTTCGTCGAAATAAGGCTGTTTGGCGGGCAAGCGGGAGAAACCGGTCATAAACATGTTGATCGGCCCCATAAACGTGGAGTGATCGAACAGCTGGCGGGTAACCTTTTGTTTTTCCTTGCCCCGCGAGTGGGCATAAAGGAAGCTGATGATAAAAATGCCTATGATGATGACGGCAACCATAGAATCCATCCCTGTCATTACTGGTTATTACGAGGTAAAAAACGTAAAAATTATAGTTTTGTGACAGAAAAAATTTAACTTTTTCGTGCCATTTCGCCGTTTTTTGGCGCTGATAGCATAAAAAGTTAACAAATATTTTCTGGTTGAAGTTTTGTGTTGGTGTTTTTGAGTTTCGTACTATTCTTAGGTTTCTTGCACGGTGTTATGTGCCATCTTATTTCATGACGAATGGCACGTATCTGAGAAAAGAGGGACTTATGAAGAAATCAATCATTGCATTGTCTGCACTGCTGCTCGCTTCCCCGGTGTTTGCCGCTGAAACCGCGACCGATACCGCCGCTCACGCCAGCAACGAGGTCGTTGCCGAAGCGCACAAAGGGGCGGATACCGCCAAAGAAAAGCTGCACCAGTCTCAGGACAAAGGTGAAGAGCTGAAGCTGAAAGCCAAGCACGCCGCCGAAGGCAAAAGCGACAGCGTCGGCAGCAAAGTGAGCGAAGGCTCGCAAAAGGCCTGGCACTCCACCAAACAGGGTACGGAGAAGGCTTGGGATAAGACCAAGCAAGGGGCGGAAAGCCTCAAGAACAAAGCGACCGAGTAATTTGCTGTCGTCACAACAAGAGGGCCGGGTTTCCGGCCTTTTTTTATGGTTATAATCCGCCACGCTGATGTCGTGCTTTGTCGCCCTGATTAAAACGTGAGAGTATCCTTCATCGATTGGTGACTCCGTCGTAAGTAAGAAGGAAGCCCTATGAGGCCCTATTGGGTAAGGCGTTTATTTACACCTCCGCCAACCTGGACAGGCAGAGCATCGGTTATCTTGGTCTGCTGGTGTTTGTGGTGTTGAGCGGGCTGGATAGCCTGGGTGTGGAGTTGGACGGGTGGAAGCGCTACGTGATGATCGCGGGCGTGGCGGGTATTTGCTATTTCATTGCCGGATATATTGATAAGCGCATTCCGCGTAAAGCCCCGCCAATGTAGGCACAGGCCAGAAAAAGAAAAAGAAAAAGGCGCTTATCAAATGAGATAAAGCGCCTTTTCAACACGTTAACTGACTAGTATCAGTTCATGCCGTATTTTTTCAGCTTCTTACGCAGCGTGCCGCGGTTGATGCCCATCATCAGGGCTGCGCGGGTCTGGTTGCCACGGGTGTATTGCATCACCATGTCCAACAGTGGCTGTTCAACTTCAGCCAGTACCAGCTCATACAGGTCATTTACGTCTTGACCGTTCAGTTGAGCAAAATAGTTCTTCAGTGCTTGTTTAACCGAGTCACGCAGAGGCTTTTGAGTCACCTGATCTTGTGAGTTAACGGTAGAAACGGTCAGTACGTCAGAATTTACGCGTTGTTCGAACATAGTTCTGTCAGCTCTTTTTTTACGCTAAGATTTTCGAAATATGCCTCCAACGCCTCCAGCTGTTCGCTGGCATCCTCTATGGCGTTGAATGTGCGCCGAAACTGGTCATTCGGAGCGTGTTCCTGGAGATACCAGGACACGTGCTTACGAGCAATCCGGAATCCCTTGCCTTGGCCATAGAAGCCGTGCAATTCCCGAATGTGCCCAATCAACAAGCGCTTCACCTCGCCAAGCGGCATCGGCGGCAGCAGCTCCCCAGTGTCCAGATAATGCTGGATTTCCCGGAAGATCCAGGGTCTCCCCTGAGCAGCGCGGCCTATCATCAGGGCGTCGGCCCCGGTGTAGTCGAGCACTGCTCTGGCTTTATGCGGGTCAGTAATATCCCCATTCGCGATAATCGGAATGGAAACACTCTGCTTAACTGCCCGAATGCTGTCGTATTCCGCGTCGCCGTTAAACAGACAGGCGCGGGTTCGGCCGTGAATCGTCAGGGCCTGAATACCACAGTCTTCGGCCAGTTGGGCAATCTCTACACAGTTACGATGCTCTGGCGCCCAGCCGGTGCGAATCTTCAGCGTTACCGGCACATCCACCGCGTCAACCACCGCGTGGAGGATCCGTTTAACCAGATCCGGGTACTGCAACAAGGCGGACCCGGCAAGCTTCCGGTTCACTTTTTTGGCAGGGCATCCCATATTGATGTCGATGATCTGCGCGCCGCTGGCCACGTTGATACGCGCGGCGGCGGCCATATCATCAGGATCGCATCCGGCAATCTGCACGGAGCGAATCCCAGGTTCATCGCTATGCACCATACGCAGACGCGACTTATCCGTCCGCCACACCTCCGGGTTGGAGGAGAGCATTTCGGATACAGCCATCCCAGCACCCATTGCATGACAGAGGGTTCTGAACGGGCGATCTGTAATACCGGCCATCGGGGCCGCAATCAGGCAATTAGTAAGCTGGTGGTGTCCAATGCGCATAGACAAAGAGTGACCATACTGTGTCCGCAAGGGCGCGTATATTACGCATTTTTGCGTCGAGATGAAAGGCCAAACTTTAACCAATCAGCCCGATTTTAGGACGAAAAATACGCTATGCGATGATTTATAAAAATATTATATATATTTTACAATGAGTTGACGAAAAGTGCTTATTTTGTGTGCGGAAAAATATTCGCCTTTGCGCAGGATATTATCTGCATTCACACGCTTTTTTTACCGAGATAGCCTGCCTGGAAGGCGCATTGTCAGGGCGATCCGTCGTTGAGCGGCGAAAAAGTGCATAAAATTTTGTCTCGCCCGCGGGCCGATCGCCAGGCAAAAAAAATCCACCGGCGCAGGGCCGGTGGCTGAGGGGCAATATACCGTGACGCTTACTTGCGGCGACCGGTGATGCGGCACCACTCTTCACGCTCGGCGACCGGGTCGAGCGTGAACTTTTCTTCATAGGCTTGCGCAACGCTGCTGGCCTGGCTGGCCAGCACGCCGGACAACCCCAGATGGCCGCCGGCCTTCGGCAGGCAACCGATCAGCGGCGCCAGCTCGCGCAGCGGGCCGGCCAGGATATTGGCGACCACCACGTCCGCCAGAAGGTCCGCCGGCTGGTCTTTCGGCAGATACAGCTCCAGACGCTCTGAGACGCCGTTACGCTGCGCGTTGTCGCGGCTGGCCTGAATGGCCTGGGGATCGATGTCGATGCCGATAGCGCGCGCTGCACCCAGCTTCAGCGCGGCGATTGCCAGGATGCCGGAACCGCAGCCAAAGTCGATAACGGTTTTGCCGGCCAGATCGAGGCCGTCCAGCCACTGCAGGCACAGCGCGGTGGTCGGGTGAGTGCCGGTGCCGAACGCCAGGCCCGGATCGAGCATCACGTTGACCGCGTCGGGATCCGGCACATCACGCCAGCTCGGACAGATCCACAAACGCTCGCCGAAGCGCATCGGGTGGAAGTTATCCATCCACTCACGCTCCCAGTCCTTGTCTTCCAGCTGTTCTATCTTGTGGCGGAATCCGGCGCCCAGCAGCGGGTGCTGTTCCAGCATCGCCACCACTTCGGCCATATCGGTTTCCGCGTCGTACAGGCCGATCACGTCGGTATCGCCCCACAGCAGGGTTTCCCCCGGCAGCGGCTCGAACACCGGGTTGTCGTGGGTGTCCTGGAAGGTCACCGACACGGCGCCGCTTTCCACCAGCGCATCGCTCAGGTCTTCCGCCTGGCTGCCGGTGGTGTTCAGTTTGAGTTGGATCCAAGGCATAACAATTCTCTTCAAGAGGGTAATGATGACGCCGCCCGGCGCTTTTCGCCGACGACGTTACCGAGATAAAACGCCAACAGGCTGAGCAACAGCGAAGGCACGATAGGATGCAGCCCCGCCGGCTGCAGGTTGAAGCTGGCCAATAGCGTATAGCATACCGCACCCGACACCATTGAGCTAAGCGCTCCCTGAGCATTGGCGCGTTCCCAGTACAGGCCCAGCACCAGCGGCCACAGGAACACCGCCTCCAGCCCGCCGAAAGCCAGCAGGTTGAGCCAGATGATCATCTCCGGCGGCCGCCAGGCGGCCAGCAGCACCAGCAGGCCGAGGATCAGCGTGGTCAGGCTGGAGAAGCGCTTGATCAACCGTTCGTTGTGGATCTGCTGTGGCCGCACGCCAAGGTAGAGATCTTTGATGATGGTGGCGGAAGATTGCAGCAGTTGGGCGTTGATAGTCGACATGATCGCCGCCATCGGCGCCGCCAAAAAGATCCCGGCGGCGTACGGCGGCAGCACGGTGATCATCAGCGTCGGGATCACCTGATCAGGGATCTTGAGATCCGGCAACACCGCGCGGCCGAGCGCGCCGGCCAGGTGCATGCCGAACATCAGCACCGCCACCACCACGGTGCCGAGCAGAATGCCGCGATGCACCGCCTTGCTGTCCTTGTAGGAGATGCAGCGCACGGCGGTGTGCGGCAGGCCGATCACCCCGAAGCACACCAGGATCCAGAACGACGCCATAAACGGCAGGCTGAGGATCTGATCGCCGCCCTGCGGCGACACCAGCGCCGGATCGATCTGCTGCAGCTTGCTCACCGCGCTGTCCAGTCCGCCGGCAGCGTGGATCACCGCCACCAGCAGCAGCACGGTGCCGAGCAGCATCACCAGCCCCTGCATCGCGTCGTTCAGCACGCTGGCGCGGAAGCCGCCGAAGGCGGTATACAGCGCGATGCTGATGCCGAAGATCAGCAGGCCGGTGTCGTAAGGAATGCCGGCGGCGGTTTCCAGCAAGCGGGCGCCGCCGATAAACTGCACCGTCATGGCGCCGAGAAACGCCACCAGCAGGCTGAGGCTGGCCAGCCACACCAGCATGCGGCTTTGGTAGCGGCCGTACAGCATGTCATTGAGGGTGATGGCGTTGTAGCGCCGCGCCAGGATGGCGAACTTCTTGCCCAGCACGCCGAGCGACAGCCACACCGCCGGCAGCTGGATCATCGCCAGCAGCACCCAGCCCAGGCCGTATTTGTAGGCGGCGCCGGGGCCGCCGATAAACGAACTGGCGCTGATGTAGGTGGCGGTCAGGGTCATCGCCAGCACAAAGCCACCCATCGAACGGTTGCCGAGGAAGTATTCGCTGAGGAAATTCCCGTTCTGGCGGCGGCGATAGGCGTATACCGACAGGCCGAACACCAGCAGCAGGTAGGCGACCAGCGGCAGGATCACTTCAGTTTGCATCGCGATCCTCCAGGGAAATGTCGCGGAATACCGTGCGCACCATCAGCCAGCATAGGCCGATGAACAGCAGCGGCACCAGCAGGCAGGCCATTTCGAACCAATGCGGCAGGCCGGTGACGCCGATAGCGCTGTCCGGCAGGTAGGCCGCCAGCCCCCAGGCCAGCAGGTAGAGCAGCGTCAGCCCCAGCGCCCAGCGCGCTTCGCGGTGCGCCTGGATAAAACGTTTGTCCATCAGTGTCTCCCATAGGTTTACGGTGATGGATTCATCAAAAGTAGGGAATTTTACGGCATGACGGCGTTTTGCCAAGCCGTTACTGGCGGCAACGCCAAAGAAAAAGGCCGGTGATTAACCGGCCTTTCGTCAGACGATGCTGCCTGCCTGCTTAGGTTTCCTGCAGACCCAGCTTCTTCTCCAGGTAGTGGATGTTGGTGCCACCGTGCTGGAAGTTTTCGTCGTTCATGATCTTCTGCTGCAGCTCAACGTTGGTTTTAATGCCGTCGATGATCAGTTCAGCCAGGGCGTTCTTCATGCGGGCAATCGCCACGTCACGGTTTTCGCCGAAGGTGATCAGTTTGCCGATCATGGAGTCATAGTACGGCGGTACGGTATAACCGGCGTAGATATGAGATTCCCAACGCACGCCGAAACCGCCTGGCGCGTGGAAGCGGGTGATCTTGCCCGGGCTCGGCAGGAAGGTGTTCGGATCTTCGGCGTTGATACGGCATTCCACCGCGTGGCCGTGGATCTTCACTTCTTCCTGTTTGATCGACAGCGGCTGACCGGCAGCGATGCGCAGCTGCTCTTTGATCAGATCCACGCCAGTGATCATTTCGGTAACCGGGTGCTCTACCTGAATACGGGTGTTCATTTCGATGAAATAGAACTCGCCGTTTTCATACAGGAACTCGAAGGTGCCCGCACCGCGGTAGCCGATTTCCACGCAGGCTTTCGAGCAGCGCTCGCCGATGTAACGGCGCATTTCGCTGGTGATGCCCGGTGCCGGCGCTTCCTCGACCACTTTCTGGTGGCGGCGCTGCATGGAGCAGTCGCGTTCGGCCAGATAGATGGCGTTGCCTTGGCCGTCGGCCAATACCTGAATCTCGATGTGGCGCGGATTCTCCAGGTATTTTTCCATGTACACCATGTCGTTGTTGAAAGCCGCTTTGGCTTCCGCTTTCGTCATGTTGATGGACTGCTCAAGGTCTTTGTCGCTGCGCACAACGCGCATGCCGCGGCCGCCGCCGCCGCCGGACGCCTTGATGATCACCGGATAACCGATACGCTTGGCGAAGGCACGGTTCTTATCCATGTCGTCGGTCAGCGGGCCGTCGGAGCCCGGCACGCATGGCACGCCGGCTTTCTTCATGGCGTTGATCGCGGAAACCTTGTCGCCCATCAGGCGGATGGTTTCGGCTTTCGGGCCGATGAAGATGAAGCCGGAGCGTTCAACCTGCTCGGCGAAGTCGGCGTTCTCGGACAGGAAGCCGTAGCCTGGGTGGATCGCCACCGCGCCGGTGATTTCCGCCGCAGAGATGATGGCCGGGATGTTCAGGTAGCTTTTTACCGATGGCGCAGGACCGATGCAGACGGTCTCGTCGGCCAGCAGAACGTGTTTCAGATCGCGGTCGGCCGCGGAGTGAACCGCAACGGTCTTGATGCCCAGTTCTTTACAGGCACGCAGGATGCGAAGCGCGATCTCGCCACGGTTGGCGATAACAATTTTATCAAGCATGGGGGCGCCTCGTTATTCGATGACGACCAGCGGCTCGTCATATTCGACCGGTTGGCCGTTTTCCACCAGGATGGCTTTCACGACGCCGGACTTGTCCGCTTCGATCTGGTTCATCATTTTCATGGCTTCAACGATGCACAGGGTATCGCCGGCGTTCACTTTCTGGCCCACTTCCACGAAGGCTTTCGCGTCTGGGCTTGGGGTACGGTAGAAGGTGCCTACCATTGGAGAACGAACGACGTGGCCACTCATGGCCGCCGGTGCCGCAGGAGTTTCTGCCGCAGGTGCGGTGGCAACGGCGGTAGCCAGAGCTGGCTGCTGCTGTGCCGGCATCGCGTATGCCTGCTGCATGACTGGATAAGCCTGCGCCGGTGCGGCGCGGCTGATGCGAACCGATTCTTCGCCTTCAGAGATTTCCAGTTCAGAAATACCTGATTCTTCAACCAGTTCGATCAGTTTCTTGATTTTACGAATATCCATGAGTGTGATTCCGTACTCTTTTTGTGGAGCAATTAGTGGGTTTTCGACAGACGGTTAACCGCTGCCTGTAAAGCGAAAGCGTAGCCATCCGCGCCGAGGCCGCAAATCACGCCTACCGCTACGTCTGAGAGATAAGAGTGATGGCGGAAAGGTTCGCGGGCGTGCACGTTGGACAGGTGGATCTCGATGAACGGGATCTGCACCGCCAGCAACGCATCGCGCAGCGCCACGCTGGTGTGCGTGAACGCCGCCGGGTTTATCAGAATGAAATCGGTATTGCCGCGCGCCTGATGGATGCGATCGATCAGCTGATACTCGGCGTTGGACTGCAGATGGCTCAGGGTAATATCCAATGCGGATGCCTGGTTTTCCAATCCGTTAACAATCTCTGTCAGCGTCGTGCTGCCGTACTTCTCCGGCTCACGCGTCCCCAGCAGATTGAGATTGGGGCCGTTCAGAAGCAAAATGTGAAACTTATCCGCCATTGTGCTGGTATCTCCGGCAATAAAACCATCATCGTAGAAAATAACCCGATGTTACCGATTTGTCACCTGTTAAGGGGCAAATTCACCCTGAGAACAGAAACAAGGTCGGGCATTATAACGATATCGTAGCAATTCGCAGCTAAATACTGGTCTTATCAGCGAAGATATTCAACCCCAAATCGACGAACATGGGGTTCCGTGACAGGAATATGAGCGCTGGAACACAGAAAAAGTTCCCGCCGGCGGCGCGCGTTTTTCCGCAGCGATGGCGCGCGCCGCCGTGCGATTCAGCGCCACCAGGCGCGGAATTTCTTGTAACGCAGGCCCAACAGCGCCACCGCCACCAGCGCGTAAATGAACGGCTGGGGGGAAAACGTTTTGACCGACCACAGGTAGTGGATGGGGGCGAGGATCGCCGCCAGATAGACGAAGTTATGCAACGTTTGCCATTTGGCGCCCAGTTTGCGCATCGCCCACAGCGTCGAGGTGGCCGCCAGCGCCAGCAGAATCAGCCAGGTGAGGATGCCGAGCGTCAGATAAGGCCGGTTCACCAGCTCACTGCCCAACAGGCTGAGGTTGCTCAGCCCAAGCTCCAGCGTGGAGTAGCTTATCAGGTGCAGCGTGCCCCAGGCAAAACACCACAGTCCCACCAGACGGCGGCAGCGGATCAGCAGCGGCTGACGGGCATAGCGCGCCAGCGGGGCGATCATCAGCGTGGCCAGCAGCAGTTTCAGCGTCATCCTGCCGGTAAAATGCTGGATGTCCTTGGACGGATCGGCGCTGAACCAGCCTTGATCCACCGCCAGCACCAGCCAGAGAAAGGGCAAGAATGCCACCAAATGCAGGGCGGCTTTCAGCCATTTGATATGAACAGGCGTCAGGCGCACTTAGAAATTCTCCCGCAGATCCATGCCGCGATACAACGACGCCACTTGGTCGGCATAGCCGTTGAACAGCAGCGTCGGTTGGCGTTTGACGTCGAGAATGCCGCCGGAGCCGATGAAACGCTCGGTGGCCTGCGACCAGCGCGGATGATCGACGTGCGGGTTCACGTTGGCGTAAAAACCGTACTCGTTCGGCGCGGATTGGTTCCAGGTGGTCGGCGGCTGATCGCGTACCAAACGGATATGCACGATCGATTTGATGCCTTTAAAGCCGTATTTCCACGGAGTGATCAGCCGCAGCGGCGCGCCGTTTTGCGGTGGCAGGGTTTTGCCGTACACGCCGACGGTCAGCAGCGCCAGCGGATGCATCGCCTCGTCCAGCCGCAGCCCTTCGACGTAGGGATATTTCAGGCCGCCGCCGATAAAGCGATCTTTCTGGCCGGGCATCTGCTCCGGATCGTACAGCGTCTGAAAGGCCACGTAGCGCGCGTTGCTGTTCGGCTCGGCCAGCTTGAGAAGCTTGCCCAGTTCGAAACCGATCCACGGCACTACCATCGACCAGGCCTCGACGCAGCGCATGCGGTAAATGCGCTGTTCCAGCGGGAAACGCTTCATCAGATCGTCGATATCCAGCGTTATCGGCTTTGCCACTTCGCCGTCGATGCGCACTTTCCAGCCTTCGGTTTTCAACCCGCCGGCGTTGGCGGCCGGATCGGCCTTGTCGAGGCCGAATTCATAGAAGTTGTTGTAGCCGGTGACCTTGTCTTCCGGCGTCATCGCCAGCTGCGCCTGCCAGGCGGCCGGTTTGCTGAATTCCAGCGCTTTGCCCGGCGGCGCCTTGGGGCGATCGTTACCCTTGAACCACGACAGCAGGTCTGCCTGGGCGCCGGTAGGCAGCGCCAGCGATGCGGCAGTGATGCCGAGCGCCTGCAGCACTTTGCGCCGCTGGTGGAACACGCTCTCCGGCGTGACGTCGGCCTCGGTCAATTTGGGGTGTTTGTTCATGCTTATGCTCTCCGCGACTGATTCCCGCCGCCAGCGAGCGGCTAACGGGTCTCCATGAAATAAGCATGGCGCTAAAGCCGGCCGGAAGCGAGGGGGCGCGGGAAAATATGAAATTTCGCAGAAGCGGGCGATCCCCCCGTTGCCGGGGGGAGTAAGGTCAGCGGATTTTCACCAGGGTACGACCGGTGATTTGGTTGTTCAGCAGTGCGGCGGCGGTGGCCGGCGCCTGCTCGAGGGTGATTTCATGCGTGGCTTGCTGATAGAAGCTGTCCGGCAGAATACCGGCCAGTCGTTCCCAGGCGGTTTGGCGGCGATGCAGCGGCGTATGCACCGAATCCACGCCCTGCAGACGCACGTTGCGCAGAATGAACGGCATCACAGTGGTCGGCAGTTGATAACCGCCCGCCAGGCCGCAGGCGGCGACGGTGCCGTTATAGTTCATCTGCGCCAGCACCCGCGCCAGCAGTTTGTCGCCGACGGTGTCCACTGCGCCGGCCCACAGCTGTTTCTCCAACGGGCGCGGCGTGTCGATATAGCCATCGCGCGACATCACCTCTTTGGCGCCGAGCGTTTTCAGATAGTCGGTATTGCTGTCGCGGCCGCTGATGGCGGTCACCCGGTAACCCAGCGCCGCCAGCAGGGCGATGGCGGTGCTGCCCACGCCGCCGCTGGCGCCGGTAACCAGGATATCGCCGTCGTCCGGGTGCACGCCGCCTTCCTCCAACGCCATGACGCACAGCATGGCGGTAAAGCCGGCGGTGCCGATGATCATCGCCTTGCGCTCATCCAGGCCATTCGGCAGCGGCACCAGCCACTCGCCGGAGACGCGCGCCTGCTCGGCCAGGCCGCCCCAGTGATGTTCCCCCACGCCCCAGCCGGTGAGCACCACGCTTTGTCCCTCTTTGAAGCGATCGTCGCGGCTGTGGCGCACGGTGCCGGCGAAGTCGATGCCCGGCACCATCGGGAAGTTGCGCACGATCTTGCCTTTGCCGGTGATCGCCAGCGCATCCTTATAGTTCAGGCTGGACCAGTTGATGTCGACAGTGACATCGCCTTCCGGCAACCGATCGCTGCCGATATCTTTGATTTGAGCCAGAGTTTGGTCGTTTTGTTGTTCCAATAACAGTGCACGCATGTCACTCTTCCTCTCGTTTACACTTTTCTATCAATGGCTGAATCGCATTTATTTGACTATATGCATAATAAGCGGCCCAAGTCCTGATAAAGGACAAAAATGACGCTTGCAGGTTTTATTCCTCGGCAAGGCTTGTTAGGGTTGGACGGCCCTTTTTTAGCTAAAGGGTGAACACTCACTTAACCATAGCGGACAAGGCACAGGGATGCGATTTACCACCAAACTCTCTGCATTGATCACTCTGTTGGTCGCGCTGGCGATGTTTTTGATGCTGATGGGATGCTCATACAGCTTCTTTTACGTTACCCAGGATCGCCAGGAGCGTCGCTTTGATTCGCTGGTCACCTCCCTCGATCAGGCCATGTTGCGCGAGTCGCCGCGCGATCAGGAGAAATGGTTGCCGATCGTCATGCGCCCGCTCGGCATTGTGTCGATCCGCGTAGAGGCCGGCACCAGTCAACTCCTCAATTATAAATTGCCGACGCTGAAAAAAGAGCCCTGGGATGCGCTGAACGGCTATCGTCAGGTCTCGCGGCCATTGCTGCAACATCCGGGCAGTACGCTGTACATTACCTACCTCGATCCCTTCGCCAGCGACGTGCGCACGCTGCAATCCACCGCCGCCGTCACGCTGTCGATCGTCGTCATGGTGGTGATTTTACTGTTCAGCCTGCGCTGGCTGCGTGAGCAGGCCGACGGCGAAGATCGTCTGGAACGCCGCGCGCGGCGCATTCTGAACGGAGAGCGCGAAAACGTTATGCAGGGCGACGTGCGTGAGTGGCCGGCCAACGTCAGCGGCGCGCTCGACCGCCTGCTGGCCGATCTGGCGGAAGCGCGGGAAGAGCGCAGCCGGGTCGATACGCTGATCCGCGCCTTCGCCGCGCAGGACGCCAAAACCGGGCTGAATAATCGCCTGTTCTTCGATAATCAATTGACCACTCAGCTGGAAGACGAAGGTTCGCACGGCATTGTGATGATGGTGCGGCTGCCCGATTTTGAGACCTTGCGCGACACGCACGGCAGCGTGGCGGTGCAGGAGCTGATGTATTCGCTGGTCAATCTGCTGTCTACCTTCGTGATGCGTTACCCGTCGGCGCTGCTGGCGCGCTATTTCCACAGCGATTTTACCGTGCTGTTGCCGCATCGAACCCTGAAGGAGGCTGACGGCATCGCGTCACAGCTGGTCAACGCCATCGATGCCTTGCCTTCCACGGCGCTGATCGATCGTGAGGCCTTCCTGCACATCGGCATCGTGGCGTACCGCAGCGGCCAAACCACGGAGCAGGTGATCGATTACGCGGAGCAGGCGACGCGCCACGCCACGCTGCAGGGCGAAAACGGCTGGTATGTGTATGACAGTCAGGTGCCGGAAAGGGGGCGCGGCAGCGTCAAGTGGCGCACGCTGCTGGAACAGGTGCTGGCGCGCGGCGGCCCGCGGCTGTATCAGAAACCGGCGGTGACCGTAGCAGGCGAGGTACACCACCGCGAGATTATGAGCCGGATTTATGATGGCACTCAGGAATTGCTGCCGTCGGAGTATATGCCGCTGGTGCAGCAGCTGGGGTTGGCGGAAAGTTACGACCGCCAACAGGTGAGCCGCATCATCCCCTTGCTGGCGCAATGGCCTGAGGAAACGCTGGCGTTCCCGCTCTGTGTGGACTCGATTTTGCAGCGTTCTTTCCAGCGTTGGCTGCGCGATACGCTGTTGCAGTGCGAAAAAAGTCAGCGTAGGCGAATTCTGATTGAACTTGCGGAGGCAGATGTGTGTCAACATATCGACCGTTTGCGTCCGGTGCTGAGGTTGTTGTCAGGGCTGGGCTGCCGCCTTGCGGTGTCCAAAGCGGGTTTAACCGTGGTCAGTACATCCTATATCAAGTCGTTGCAGGTGGAGATCGTCAAGCTCCACCCGGGGTTGGTGCGGAGTATCGACAAGCGGGACGAGAATCAGCTGTTCGTGCAGAGCCTCACCGGCGCCTGCGCGGGCACGCACGCGCAGGTGTTCGCTGCCAGCGTACGCACGCGTAATGAGTGGCAGACGCTGAAAGAGCGTGGCATTCACGGTGGGCAGGGCGACTTTTTCGCGGCGCCGGAACCGATCGACGTGGGGCGTAAAAAATATTCACGTCGTTATCGCGTTTAAGCTGATTGCCGGACAATAATTGACGTAGAATGAGCGCCGGATCCATCTGGGCCATGTCACCCGTCATTTTGGAGTTTTCTCCAATCTGCCTGCGACAACGACGCCTATTTGAGATAGGCTCTTGTCAGCTTTTATCTGGTTGACGTTGGTAGGTGCTTACCATCGGCGGCAATCAGGGAATATGTTAGATTTTATGAGCTGTGTTACGCCGTTTCGTGCGTTGACAGGGTGGTAAACTGAGCCTTTGTTCAGGGAATTCAGGCCTCATCCAATTTCCGTGCATTCGAGCAGAAACAATACAGACTATTTTTCACCGAAGTAGAACGTTTTTGCGCCTTGTCGCTGCTTCGTGTGGTTGGTAAAGTAGGCGGATTTTATTTTCCGCCCCCAGCTTGCAGGATTATCCTTTCGTTATGTTTAAGAAATTTCGTGGCATGTTTTCCAACGACTTGTCCATCGACTTGGGTACCGCCAATACCCTGATTTATGTTAAAGGGCAAGGCATCGTACTGAATGAACCTTCGGTGGTTGCCATTCGCCAGGATCGTGCCGGCTCCCCAAAGAGCGTAGCGGCCGTCGGTCATGACGCCAAACAGATGCTGGGCCGCACCCCCGGCAACATCGCGGCTATTCGCCCGATGAAAGACGGCGTGATCGCCGACTTCTTCGTGACCGAAAAAATGCTGCAGCACTTTATCAAGCAGGTTCACAGCAACAGCTTTATGCGCCCAAGCCCGCGCGTGCTGGTCTGTGTGCCGGTCGGCGCGACCCAGGTTGAACGCCGCGCTATCCGCGAGTCCGCCCAAGGTGCCGGCGCGCGTGAAGTGTTCCTGATTGAAGAGCCGATGGCGGCAGCGATCGGCGCAGGTCTGCCGGTCTCCGAAGCGACCGGTTCCATGGTGGTGGATATCGGTGGCGGTACCACTGAAGTGGCGGTGATCTCGCTGAATGGCGTGGTGTACTCCTCTTCCGTGCGCATCGGTGGTGATCGTTTCGATGAAGCCATCATCAATTATGTGCGCCGCAACTACGGCTCGCTGATCGGCGAAGCGACCGCCGAGCGCATCAAGCACGAAATCGGTTCTGCCTATCCGGGCGACGAAGTGCGTGAAATTGAAGTCCGTGGCCGTAACCTGGCCGAGGGTGTACCGCGCGGCTTTACTCTGAACTCCAATGAAATCCTCGAAGCCCTGCAAGAGCCGCTGACCGGCATCGTCAGCGCGGTGATGGTTGCGCTGGAGCAGTGCCCGCCAGAATTGGCCTCCGACATTTCCGAACGCGGCATGGTATTGACCGGCGGTGGCGCACTGCTGCGCAACCTCGATCGCCTGCTGATGGAAGAAACCGGCATTCCGGTCGTAGTGGCGGAAGATCCGTTGACCTGCGTGGCGCGCGGTGGCGGCAAGGCGTTGGAAATGATCGACATGCACGGCGGCGATTTGTTCAGCGAAGAATAGTCAGCCCCTGGAAGGAGGAATCGTATCGGATGAATGCGCACAGCGAAAATCGGGTACGGTTCCTCTTTCTGTTGTCGAGGAACTCGCATAATTTATGAAGCCGATTTTTAGCAGGGGGCCTTCCCTGCAACTGCGACTTTTTTTGGCGGTGATTGCGGCCATTGGCCTGATCGTTGCCGACAGCCGGCTCGGTACGTTCGTGAAGATACGCAACTACATGGACACCGCAGTCAGCCCTTTCTATTTTCTGGCCAACGGGCCGCGTAAAGTTTTGGACAGCGTGTCAGAAACGCTGGCCACCCGCCAACAGCTGGAGCTGGAAAACCGAGCTCTGCGGCAGGAACTGCTGCTGAAAAACAGCGATATTCTTCTTCTTGGCCAATTCAAGCAGGAAAACGCCCGCTTGCGCGAGCTGCTGGGTTCTCCGCTGCGCCAGGACGAACACAAGATGGTCACCCAGGTGATCTCCACCGGTTCCGATCCTTACAGCGATCAGGTGGTGATCGACAAAGGGTCGGATAACGGCGTCTATGAGGGCCAGCCGGTGATCAGCGACAAAGGCGTGGTCGGTCAGGTGGTCGCGGTGGCGAAGGTGACCAGCCGCGTGCTGCTGATCTGCGATGCCTCGCACGCGCTGCCGATCCAGGTGCTGCGCAATGATATACGGGTGATTGCCGCGGGCAGCGGCTGCGCCGACGACCTGCAGCTGGAGCACCTGCCGAACAACACCGATATCCGCGTTGGCGACGTGCTGGTGACCTCCGGCCTCGGCGGCCGCTTCCCGGAAGGCTATCCGGTGGCGGTGGTCTCCTCGGTCAAAGTCGACAACCAGCGCGCTTACACCGTGATTCAGGCGCGGCCGACCGCCGGTCTGCAGCGCTTGCGCTACCTGCTGCTGCTGTGGGGCGCCGATCGCAACGGCGATATGCCGTTGCCGCCGGACGAAGTGCACCGCGTGGCCAATGAGCGCCTGATGCAGATGATGCCGCAGGTGCTGCCGCCTGCCGGCTCGGTCGGGCCGCAGCTGCCGGCTCCGGCTACCGGTGTGGCGCCGCAAACCGCCGCTCCGGCGTCTGCCCAGCCTCCAGCTCAGCCTGCCGCAGCGGGAGTGGTGCAATGAACAGCTACCGCAGCCACGGGCGCTGGATAATCTGGCTGTCGTTCCTGGTGGCGTTGGTGCTGCAAATCATGCCGTGGCCGGAGCAAATCTACATGTTCCGGCCTTCCTGGCTGGTGTTGATCCTGATCTACTGGGTGATGGCCTTGCCGCACCGGGTCAACGTCGGCACCGGCTTCGTGCTGGGGCTGATCATGGATCTGATCCTCGGTTCCACGCTGGGCGTGCGCGCGCTGGCGCTGGGCATCATCGCCTACCTGGTGGCGTTCAAATTCCAACTGTTCCGCAATATGGCGCTGTGGCAACAGGCGCTGATCGTCGTGCTGCTGTCGCTGTCGATGGACGTGGTGGTGTTCTGGGCTGAGTTTTTAGTGATCAACGTCTCTTTCCGCCCAGAGGTGTTCTGGAGTAGTGTGGTAAACGGCATTTTGTGGCCGTGGTTATTCCTGTTGATGCGCAAAATCCGCCGTCAGTTCGCCGTACAGTAAGGGTATTTATACCCAAAAGATTTCGAGTTGCAGCAAGGCGGCAACCGAGTGAATACCCAGGAGCTTGAGTTACCAAGTGACTGGGTTGATTGAGGGCAGCCAACGCCGCTGCAGCTTGAAATATGAAGGGTATATCAATGACTTCGCTTTATCTGGCCTCCGGCTCCCCGCGTCGACGTGAACTGCTGACCCTGTTGGGCGTATCGTTCGACATTCTGCTGACGAATACCGAAGAGCAGCGCCGGGAAGGCGAAGCCGCCGAAGCCTATGTGCGCCGGCTGGCGCAGGACAAGGCCAAAGCGGGCGTAGCGCTGGCGCAGGAAGATCGGCCGGTGCTGGGCGCCGATACCATCGTGGTGCTCAACGGCCGGGTGCTGGAGAAACCGCGCGACGAAGCCCATGCGGCGGAAATGCTGGCGGCCCTGTCCGGCAAACAGCATCAGGTGATGACGGCGGTGGCGATCGCCGATCGCCACGACGTGCGCTGCCAGCTGGTGGTGACCGACGTGACGTTCCGCAGCCTGTCACAACAGGATATCCGCGACTATATTGCTACGGGCGAACCGATGGACAAAGCGGGCGCCTATGGAATTCAAGGAAAGGGTGGTTGTTTCGTCAGAACGATAACCGGGAGTTATCACGCGGTGGTCGGTCTGCCGCTGGTCGAAACACATGAGCTGCTCAGTAATTTTGTCGCATTACGTGATGTAAGAACCGGTTGATGGGCGCTGCCATTATCGACCGGCTCTGAGGAGAAGGCATGACAGCTGAGCTACTGGTTAATATCACACCGTCTGAAACGCGGGTCGCCTATATCGATGGCGGCATTCTGCAAGAGATCCATATCGAACGCGAATCCAAACGCGGCATCGTCGGCAATATCTATAAAGGGCGCGTCAGCCGCGTCCTGCCGGGCATGCAGGCGGCGTTCGTCGACATCGGCCTGGACAAGGCCGCCTTCCTGCACGCCTCCGACATCATGCCGCATACCGAATGCGTCGCCGGTGACGAGCGGAAAAACTTCCACGTGCGCGACATCGCCGAGCTGGTGCGCCAGGGGCAAGACCTGATGGTGCAGGTGGTGAAAGATCCGCTCGGCACCAAGGGCGCGCGTCTGACCACCGATATCACGCTGCCTTCGCGCTATCTGGTCTTCATGCCGGGCGCGGCGCACGTCGGCGTTTCGCAGCGTATTGAAAGCGAAGCCGAGCGCGAGCGCCTGAAATCCATCGTTGCGCCGCACTGCGACGAGCTGGGCGGTTTTATCATCCGCACTGCGGCGGAAGGCATTGGCGAGGAAGAGCTGGCGCAGGACGCCGCGTTCCTCAAACGCCTGTGGACCAAGGTGATGGAGCGCAAGAAGCGCAACCAGACCAAATACAAGCTGTACGGCGAGCTGGCGTTGGCGCAGCGCATCTTGCGCGATTTCGCCGGCGCGGCGCTGGATCGCATCCGCGTCGATTCGCGTCTGACGCACGATCTGCTGGTGGAATTTACCGGCGAGTACATCCCGGACATTACCAACAAGCTCGAACTCTATACCGGCAGCCAGCCGATTTTCGATCTGTACGATGTGGAAAACGAGATCCAGCGCGCGCTGGAACGCAAGGTTGAGCTGAAGTCCGGCGGCTATCTGATCATCGATCAAACCGAAGCGATGACCACGGTCGACATCAACACCGGCGCCTTTGTCGGCCATCGCAACCTCGACGAAACCATCTTCAATACCAACATCGAGGCGACGCAGGCCATCGCGCGTCAGCTGCGGCTGCGCAACCTGGGCGGCATCATCATCATCGACTTTATCGATATGAACAACGAAGAGCATCGCCGCCGGGTGCTGCACTCGCTGGAGCAGGCGTTGAGTAAAGATCGGGTAAAAACCACGATCAACGGCTTCTCTCAGCTAGGCTTAGTTGAAATGACGCGTAAACGAACGCGTGAAAGCATTGAACATGTGCTCTGTCACGATTGTCCTACTTGCAATGGGCGCGGCACCGTGAAAACGGTGGAAACCGTGTGCTACGAGATCCTGCGCGAGATTGTGCGTGTGCACCATGCTTACGATTCCGATCGCTTCCTGGTGTACGCTTCGGCGGCGGTCGGCGAAGCGCTGAAGAGCGAAGAATCGCATGCGCTGGCCGAAGTGGAGATCTTCGTCGGCAAACAGGTAAAGGTGCAGATCGAACCGTTGTACAGCCAGGAGCAGTTCGACGTCGTCATGATGTAGCCCGCCCGACATCGTAAGGGCCCGGCATGCCGGGCCCGTCAGTGCATAGATATTCCCGTTGCCAGGCAGCGGAGCAAGGAGAACTGCGTGAGGCGACTGCCTGGGATTCTGTTAGCAACAGGCGCCACCCTAATCGTGATTGTGGCGCTGCTGATCAGCGGGCTGCGCCTGATGCTGCCGAAGCTGAACGACTACCGTCCCCAACTGCTGGCGCAGGTGGAGAAGCTGTCCGGTGTGCCCGTGCGAATGGATTTTGTGCAGGGCAGTTGGGAAACGTTCGGCCCACAGCTTGAAATGCGCAACCTGAGCGTTACGCTGCCCAAAAGCGATGTGCATATCGAACGCGTGACGCTGGCGCTGGACGTGTGGCAATCGCTGCTGCACTGGCGCTGGCAGTTCCGCGACCTGACCTTCTATCAATTCCGCCTCGACCTGAACGCCACGCTGGGTGGCGACCAGCAGGGCGACGGCCTTGAGCCGGGTAAAATCAGCGATCTGATGCTGCGCCAGCTTGACCACTTCGATCTGCGCGACAGCCGTATCTCATTCCTGACGCCCGCCGGCGCGCGCGCCGAATTCGATATTCCTCAGCTTACCTGGCTCAACGGCCGCGATCGCCACCGCGCCGAGGGGCAGATCAGCCTGTCGACGCTGAACGGCCAACACGGTGTGGTGCAGCTGCGCATGGATCTGCGCGACAATCAGGGGCTGCTGGACACCGGCACGGTCTATCTGCAGGCCGATAACATCGACATGAAACCCTGGTTTACCCGCTGGCTGCGCGCTAACACCGGGCTGGAAAGCGCCGACTTCAGCCTGGCGGCCTGGCTGCAGGTGCAGAACGGCGAGATTGCCGGCGGCCATGCGCTGCTCAAACAGGGGGCGGCCAACTGGGATACCGGCGCCGCACAGCACCGGTTGGACGTAGACAATCTGGCGTTGTCGCTGCGCCGCCAGGGCACCGGTTGGCAGCTCGACGTGCCACAGCTGCGGTTGAGCACCGATGGCCAGGTCTGGCCGCAGGGTACGCTTTCCGCGCTGTGGCTGCCGGAAAACACCAAGTTCATGGGGCCGCCGCAGAATGAAGAGCTGCGGGTACGCGCGACCAACATTCAGCTGGAACGCCTGTCGGCGCTGCTGCCAACCTTCTCTTTCCTCAGCCCGGACGTGCTCGATCGCTGGAATGATTTGCAGCCGCAGGGGAAGATGGAAGCCTTGGCGCTGGATATCCCGCTGAAGCAGCCGGAAAAGAGCCGTTTTCAGGCGCTGTGGCACGACGTCAGCTGGCAACGTTGGGAGCTGTTGCCGGGCGTCAACCATTTCTCCGGGGCGCTGAGCGGCGGGGTGGAGAACGGCCGCCTGACGCTGGGGCTTACCGACAGCACTCTGCCTTACGGCGACATGTTCCGCGCGCCGCTTGAGGTCAGCAGCGCGCGTGGCGCGCTGACCTGGCGCTATAACGATCGGGGTTGGGAGCTGGCGAGCCAGGGGCTGGACGTCAAGGCGAAGTCGCTGTGGGTCAACGGCGATTTCCGCTATCAGCAGCCGGCCAAGGGCGATCCGTGGCTGAACATTCTGGCGGGCATCCGCCTGTATGACGGCGCCGACGCCTGGCGCTATTTCCCGGAACCGCTGATGGGCAAACATCTGGTGGACTACCTGAGCGGCGCCATTCAGGGCGGCCAGGTGGATAACGCCACGCTGATTTATTCCGGCGATCCCCAGCACTTCCCGTACCGCAAAAACGAAGGACAGTTCGAAGTCTTTGTGCCGTTGCGCCACGCCACCTTCCAGTTCCAACCGGGCTGGCCGGCGCTGACCGATTTGGCGATCGACCTTGACTTCGCCAACGAGGGGCTGTGGATGCATGCGCCGCAAACCCGGTTGGGCAAGGTGGCGGGCAAAAACATCAGCGCGGTGATCCCGGATTACCTGAAAGAGCGGCTGTTGATCGACGCCGAGGTGGCGGGCGCAGGCAGCGACGTGCATGACTACTTCATGCAGACGCCGCTGCACGATTCGCTGGGTGCGGCGCTGGATCAGCTGCAGATTGGCGGTAATGTCAGTGGGCGCTTACATCTCGATATTCCCCTGGACGGCGAGCAGGTCAGAGCGACCGGTGAAGTGGCGCTGAACAACAATTCGTTGCTGATTAAACCGCTGGATAGCGAACTGCAAAAGCTCAGCGGCAAATTCCGCTTCGACAACGGCAACCTGCAGAGTGACCCCCTGTCTGCCACCTGGTTCGGGCAGCCGGTGGCGGTCAACTTTTCCACGCAGGAAGGCGCTCGCGACTACAAGATTGACGTCGGCCTGAAGGGCGATTGGCAGCCGGGCAAGTTCCCCGGCCTGCCGAAAGAGGCCGCCGATGCACTCAGCGGCAGCGCGCCCTGGCAGAGCCAGGTGGCCATCACGCTGCCGCATCAGGGCTCGGCCAGCTACGATATCGGCCTCGACGCGGATCTGAAGAGAGTAAGCAGTCACTTACCTTCGCCGCTGGATAAGGCGCCGGGCGAGGCGTTGCCGGTGAACGTCAAGGTCAAAGGTGGTTTGAACGGCTTCATGCTGACCGGCAGCGCGGGTAAGCAAAACCGCTTCAACAGCGAATGGAGCTTCGACAAAAAACAGGTGAATCTGACGCGCGCCGCCTGGCAAACCAACGGTGGCGGCACGCCGCCGCTGCCGGCCGGTAAGTCGATGACGCTGAACCTGCCGGCGCTGGATGGTGAGCAGTGGCTGGCGCTGCTGGCTCCGGCACTGAAACAGGGGGGAGGCAACGGTCAGGTGGGCGGTTTCAGCTTCCCTACCACCGTAGCGTTGACTACACCGCAACTGCTGTTGGGCGGCCAGGCTTGGCATAAGCTGACGCTGTCGGCCGAAAAACAGCTTGGTGCCACCGTGGTGAGCGCCAAGAGCGATGAAGTGGACGGCAGCCTGCGGGTGGCCGATCGCGGGCCGTGGCGCGCCGATATCAACTACCTGTATTACAACCCGCAGTTCGCCGAGACAAAAAACGCGGCGGGTACGCCGCCGCCGTCGAGCGAGAAAATTTCCTTCCGCGACTGGCCTTCGCTGATGCTGCGCTGCAAGTCGTGCTGGGTGCTGGGGCAAAACCTCGGCAAGGTTGAGGCGGATCTGACCAATCGGGGGGATACCCTGACGCTGGATCACGGCCTGGTCGACACCGGCAAAGGCCGCATGAGCGCCACCGGCCTGTGGAAACAAAATGCGCAGGAAGAGCGCAGCTCGCTGAAAGGCAAGCTGCTTGGCGGCAAGATCGATGAAACCGCCGCCTTCTTCGGCATCACTATCCCGCTGAAAGATGCGCCTTACGACGTGGACTTCGATCTGTACTGGCACGGTACACCGTGGCAGCCGCAGGTCAATACGCTGAGCGGTGCGCTGCAGGTCAAGATGGGCAAAGGCGAGATCGACAGCATGGGCGGCGGCCGCGCCGGTCAGTTGCTGCGATTGGTCAGCTTCGACGCCTTGCTGCGTAAACTGCAGTTCGATTTCAGCGATACCTTCGGCAAAGGCTTCTACTTTGATTCCATCCGCAGTACCGCCTGGTTGAAAGATGGCATAATGCATACTGACAACCTGTTGGTTGACGGACTGGCGGCGGATATCGCCATGAGCGGCCAGATCGATCTGGCGCGCCGCCGTATCGATATGGAAGCGGTGGTGGCGCCGGCGATTTCGGCGACCGTCGGCGTGGCCACGGCGTTTGTCGTCAACCCGATCGTCGGTGCGGCGGTATTTGCCGCTTCGCAGGTGCTGGGACCGCTGTGGAGCAAGATTTCGCTGATTCGCTACCACATCGGCGGCGATCTCGACCAGCCGAAGATCAACGAGGTACTGCGTAAGCCAAAGGAGGATAAGGCGTCATGAGGAATGCTAACGTTGCGTTGTTGCAGTTGTGCAGTGGCGATCAGGTGCGTGACAACCTGGCCCAGATTGAACAGCAGATTAAACAGCTCAATGCCGGGGTAAAACTGGTCATGACGCCGGAGAACGCGCTGCTGTTCGCCAACTCTGCGGCCTACCGCCAACAGGCGGAAAAACAGGGCGATGGTCCGTTGCAAAATGCGGTGCGCGAGCTGGCGCGCCGTTATGGCGTGTGGTTGCTGGTGGGCTCGATGCCCTTAATCAGCCGCGAAAACCCGGAACTCATCACCACCAGCAGCCTGTTGTTCGACGATCAGGGCGAGATCCGTGCCCGTTACGACAAGTTGCACATGTTTGATGTGGACATCAATGATGCGCACGGTCACTACCGCGAGTCGGATACCTACCAGCACGGGCAGCACCTGACGGTGGTGGATACGCCGGTAGGGCGCTTGGGTATGACCATATGCTACGATCTGCGCTTCCCCGCGCTGTTCCAGGCGCTGCGGGCGCAGGGTGCCGAGCTGATTTCGGTGCCGGCGGCCTTTACCCGGGTCACCGGCGAAGCGCATTGGGAGATCCTGCTGCGCGCTCGGGCGATCGAGAACCAGTGCATGATCCTGGCGCCGGCGCAGGTGGGGCGCCACGGGCCGACCCGCCGCACCTGGGGCCACTCGCTGGCTGTCGACGGCTGGGGCAAGGTGCTGGCCGAAAATGCGGACGCCGTGGCGGCATTGAAGGTGCGCGTGGACACTGCAAGCCTGCAAACGCTGCGGCAACAGATGCCGGTATTGCAGCACAACCGATTCCAGACGTCGCTGACGGTGCCGTCTGACAAGTTATCCTCCAATCAAGAGTGAAACCATTATGAGCCTGACGTTTGTCAGTGAGCAGTTACTCGCTACCAACAAGCTGAGTCATCAAGACCTGTACTCGGTACTGGGTCAACTGGCAGAACGCCGTATCGACTACGCCGACCTCTATTTCCAGTCGAGCTATCACGAAGCCTGGGTCATTGAGGACGGCATCATCAAGGATGGCTCTTACAATATCGACCAGGGCGTCGGCGTGCGCGCCGTCAGCGGCGAGAAGACCGGTTTCGCCTATGCCGATCAGATCACCCTGAATGCGCTGCAGCAGAGCGCCCTGGCGGCGCGCAGCATCGTGCGCGAACAAGGCGACGGGCGGGCGCACACTCTGGGCGAGATTGGTTACCGGGCGCTGTACCCGCTGCTCGATCCGCTGCAAAGCCTGCCGCGCGAAGAGAAAATCGCCCTGTTGCACCGCGTCGACAAGGTGGCGCGCGCCGCCGATGCGCGAGTGCAGGAAGTGAACGCCAGCATCACCGGCGTTTACGAACAGGTGTTGGTGGCGGCTACCGACGGCACGCTGGCGGCAGACGTTCGCCCGTTGGTGCGCCTTTCCGTCAGCGTGCTGGTGGAGCAGGACGGCAAGCGTGAGCGCGGCTCCAGCGGCGGCGGCGGCCGTTTCGGCTATGACTACTTCCTGGAAACCGTCGACGGTGAGGTGCGCGCCGATGCCTACGCCAAAGAAGCGGTGCGCATGGCGCTGGTCAATCTTGGCGCGGTGGCGGCGCCGGCCGGCAATATGCCGGTGGTGCTGGGGGCCGGCTGGCCGGGCGTGCTGCTGCACGAGGCGGTGGGCCACGGCCTGGAAGGCGACTTCAACCGGCGCGGCACCTCGGTGTTCAGCGGCCATATGGGTGAGCTGGTGGCTTCCGAGCTGTGCACCGTGGTGGATGATGGCACCCTGCAAGGGCGCCGCGGTTCGCTGGCGATCGACGATGAAGGCGTGCCGGGCCAGTACAACGTGCTGATCGAAAACGGCGTGCTGAAAGGCTACATGCAGGACAAGCTCAACGCGCGGTTGATGGGCGTCGCACCGACCGGCAACGGCCGCCGCGAGTCTTACGCGCATCTGCCGATGCCGCGCATGACCAATACCTACATGCTGGCGGGCCAATCGACACCGGAAGAGATCATCGCCAGCGTGGAGTATGGCCTGTACGCGCCGAACTTTGGCGGCGGCCAGGTGGACATCACCTCTGGCAAGTTCGTGTTCTCCACCACTGAAGCCTACCTGATCGAAAAAGGCCGCATCACCAAGCCGGTGAAAGGGGCGACGCTGATCGGCTCTGGCATCGAGGCGATGCAGCAGATCTCGATGGTCGGCAACGATCTGGCGCTCGATAAAGGCGTGGGCGTGTGCGGCAAGGAAGGCCAGAGCGTGCCGGTGGGCGTCGGCCAACCGACGCTGAAACTGGATACGCTGACGGTCGGCGGCACGGCGTAATCTTTCCTCAAGGGGCCATGTGATGGCCCCTTGTTCACTCCCCATTATTGAGTTTTTTTCGCCCGCGCAAAGCGTGCTGTGCGGCGATGATTCCGGGTAAGATGACGATGGCGTGCTTTGGTGTGTCTACCCAGCGTTGGCTGCTGTTGTTGGGCGTCCTGTCCCTGACGGGATGCGCCCGTTCCGATGCGCTGTGGGGCGTGGTCGATAAGCTCTGCATGGCCAACTATCAGCAAAAGCGCGATCCGGCCCCGTGTGAGCAGATTTATATGCCGCAGGGGAAAGCACAGGGCTTTAGCGTGCTGCAAAACCCGCGTTATCCCTACCACTTTATTCTGGTGCCGACGGCACCGCTCTCCGGTATTGAAAGCCCGCAGTTACTGGCCAAGGAACGGACGGACTATTTTGGCTATGCGTGGCTGATGCGTTACCGGCTGGCCGCCGAGTATGGAGAGCCGGTGCCGGACGACAGGCTGGGCATGGCGATCAACTCAGCTTACGGCCGCAGCCAGAACCAATTGCACATTCACCTTACCTGTCTGCGCGAAGATGTACGGCGCCAATTGCAGGCGGAACGCCCCTACATACAGGAGCAATGGCGGCCTTTGCCAGATAAGCTGTTGCGCCACACCTACTATGCCCGCCGCGTGATGCAGCCGACCGCGATGGGCATCTACCCGATTAAGGATCTTGCGGATTATTTTCAACTGTCGCCGCCGCAGCTGGCGGAATATGGCGTGGCCGTCGTCCCGACCACGTTTGCCGGCCAACGGGGTTTTATCTTGCTGGCTTCGAAGCGCGGGTGGGACGTTGGCAACCGCGCCTCGGTAGAATCGCTGCTGGATAAAGAATGCGCGATTTTGCCGCGTTAATCTCCAGGCGGTAAGCCCTGCAGGTGAGAGCGGCGAGGCATCGCCCCCACCTGCATGCGCCCTATCTGAACCGCGCATCCCGCGCAAACAGGAAAGTGGCCTCCCGCAGGCGAGCGTCGGCTTCCGCCTGAGCGCCCTGGTAACGCAAAATCATGATCAGCGTAGCGTAGACGTTGGCGTCGATGCGGCGCTGCAGATAGGCATTGGCCCACTGCCGATAGCCGGTCAACAGGGCATCATCACGCGTTTGGTTATAGACCAGCAGCGCGTGAGATTGCTCGTCGAAGGTTTTGCGCTCCCGGTAGATCCAGGCGGCCGGCGGCGGCATCTGTTCGATGCTGTCGATGGTAGCCAGCATGGTGCGCTCCGATTGGGTGAGTGCCATGCGTCCTTGCCAGGCGAAGACCGCCATCACCAGCACGCCGGCCGCCGCAATCGCCACCGGCAGGCTCAGGGCTTTGGCGAACGGCAACGGACGGGGCTCGCCGGTTTGGCCGTCCAGCAGCGCCAGCAGCAGCAGAAACGCCAGCCAATGCGGCGCAGACAGATAGAAAGGGTATTCCAGCTGGGTGTGTACCAGCATTGGCAGCAGCACCAGGAACAGGCCGACGCGGGCGCCGGCCGGCTGCTTGCGATCCTGCTGCCAGGCGCGTTTCAGCAGCAGCGCGCCGGCGACGAGGACGATAGCGATACCCACCAGCGCCGGCAGGCCGCCCTCAACCCACCACAGCAGGATTTCATTGTGTGGATGGCCGGCGACTTCCAGTACTTCTCGCCAGGGCATTGCCTGCAGACGGAAGTGCGCGAAACTGTATTCAAAGCCGCCGTAGCCCCAGCCCAGCAGCGGTTTGGCCAGGATCATACTTAGGGTATCTTGCAGCATAGTCAGACGTGAATAATTAGAACCTTCGCGTGCGATAAGCCCCTGCTGGCCAGTGAACAGCCCCATCAGGCCAAGCCCGATGCCCAGCAGCAGCGCGCCGCAGGCCCAGCGGCTTGCCGCCGGGTGCTGGCGAGCAAGGCGCCACAGCAGCAGCACTGCCGCCAAGGCCCCACCCAGCCAGGCGGCGCGCGACTGGATCAGCACCAGCAGGGCGGAGAAAGCGACCAGCAACGCGAGCAGCGGGAGCTGCCGCCGCCACGTTGGCGCAGAGAGAGGGGCAAGCAGCAGCCAGAGGGTTAAAGCCAGACCGGTGGCGATAAAGCTGCCCAGCACGTTCGGTTGCTGGAAGACGCCGTAAACGCGGCTGCCATTGGGAGCCACCCAGGCCAAAGTTGGAGCGAACAGCTGCAGAGCTGCCAATAGCGCCTGAACGCCGACGGCGAACAGCAGGCCGCACAGTAACAGCTCGCGCTGCCGGGGGGTTGGGCGCAGCTGCAGGCAGGCGACATAGAACAGCCAGCCGCCGAACAAACCGGCACAGCGCCACAGGGCATCTTCACGCCATTCGGGGCGGGTATACAGCAGCGGCAGCGCCAGCACGGCGATGCCGAGCAATAACAGGCGTGCGGTAGGAGTAAGCGAAAGACGGGCGCGGCCGAGGCAAACGGTGAAGGTCACTATCAGCGTGGTGAGCGCCATGGCGCCCCAGGCCAGAATATTTTGCGGCAGCGCCAGGCCGCCGCCACCCATGTTGGGGTGATAAAACGGCAGGATCGCCGCCATCCAGATTAGCAGCAGGGGCAGCACGGCGATAGCCGGCGCCGGAAAGGCAGATTTCTCGATCATGCGAAAACCCACCGTTTGAACCGGGTGTTAATTGCGAACATATATTGATTTTTCCCTATCGATATTCCGTGTTGTCAAAATTTGCCGTTCGGGATTTTCGCAAATCGCTCAGGCGCTGTCCATGAAGCAGGAAAAAGCAACGTTTCGACTATGCTCTGTTCCCCATAAAAAAATACGCCTGGTGGGGCGTATTGTATTAAAAATAAAATAATAGCGATTAACGGCACTGAGGCAGTACTTTTTGGAAAAACGGATTGGCGCACAACGTTGAATTTGCGCCGCCGCCAACGATAACGCCGGTGGCGTTGCCCTGGCCGTCGGTTGTGCCGGTCTGCGTAATTTTACCTGAATTGTCAACGGTGTGGCTGCCGGGGGTGACGGATTCGCCGTTAACGGTCAGGCCTGCTTGTGCAAAGGCTGAAAATAAAAACAACGAGCCGACGATCGTCAGATGAGATTTTTTCATTTTAAATCCTTTTGTAAAGGGGTTGTGTGCGCAAGAGCGCAAATGGAACCTTATCGTGCTGGTTTTATTAACGCAATGCTCTCCTCTTTATGTTTAGTTTAATTAATATTTTTCAGATGAATGGGTCTGGTTTTGTTAAATATTTCCTTAGTTTCCTTAAGCGACTACTCCAGCCGTGTTTCTTTCGTCTGTATGGAGGGGGTGGCTTTTTTTTATTTACTTTCTTGAGATGCAAGGCAAAGCACTTCAGACTAAAAATAAAAAGCAGTGGAATAAAAAGGATATACAGATTTTTTTCCATGGTCATAGGGAAAAGTCTTTTATCCTCTTTAAAGGCTAATCAGAGGAAATATCATAATGCTTTCCGTTCTTGAGCAGCCAATAAATAAAGTCCTGCCTTTTTTTTAGATCCAGCTTACGCATCATTGATTGCTTATGCGCATTCACCGTTTTTACACTGAGGTGCATTTTATTGGCCGCTTCGGTTTGGCTCTTGCTTTGACACAGATAAGAAAGCACCTCCTTTTCCCTCCGCGTCAAGCGACTTCCCTCACAGGTTTTGCACTGGTTGAAGGCATGGCCCGGCGTTTTCTTTAATGCTTCATCCAGGAGATGGTGAATAGCTGCTTGGGTATCATGGCGGTACAGCGTGCCAGACTCTAGAGCACATTTTGGCAGAATTTCCTCCCTGGCACGCTCTTCTCTGATGGTAAAATATTGCGTGTTTTGGTGTACCGGCAGCTGTGTATTGCAGTAGCAGGCTTTTCTGGCTGACCGCACCACTGAAAATACAAGGTCTATCGTCATGGCCTTATTATTTTCATTTGGGAACTAAACTAGTTTCCCATTTTTAATAAAGTAATCATTAACAAACCATTTAATGCCCTCGGAGAAAAATGAATTGTCATCCATGATGGCTACATTAATAAATTTGCCCATATAAATCTATCCTTATGTTATCTTGTTGACATTTTGCCTTGCCGTTTTCCTCCGCTAGTTTATGCCATAAGATATAGGTTTATTCATATTTGATATTGCCTGACTGTTGTTCAGACTATTCAGTGTATGATTTAAATGTTAACTGTATGCCTTATTGGTTTAATAAATATCTAACTTGGCGATCGCTTGGCCAGTGAATTCACCATAATTGGAAACGTTCGCTGTTAATATTCTGGCTACCAGAATGTAAGTTATGTTAAAACCATTTTGTGCGTAAAACGTCTTAATGTTAGAACCACTGCTGGTATCTGCAATGAGCTGAATGTTGATAATGTCACCCTGGCTGTTTTTTATTTTTGCCTTATCCGTGCCATCCACGCCAGTTAACGTTAACCGCCCCGTAGCGCTGTCACTGTCTTTGCCGCTGCATTGTATATTCGCCATGCTGGTTGTACTCTTGCCCTCCATGCCATTAGCTGGGATAGTGCCAAAATTAAATCCGCTGCCGATAATGCTCATGTTGCAGTTTAAAGGCTGCGGCGATGGTCCTGGCCCAGGACCTGGCCCCGGGATCGGTGGTTTGGGTATCTGCCCTTCACAAGATGAAACACCTTTCGGGAGACGATCTGGTGCCCAAAAATAAGAAAATTTTATACATGGCTGACCACCAGTAGCGACATTCAAGTTATACTCTTTCTCAGTTAAAGTGACTCGAAAAGTTTTTCCGTTAAAAAATTCCACCCCTTGCGCTACAGTGAGCCTTGGGCGCTCTGGCGTATAGCTATCATCCCATGGTCGATATCCAACCGTTGGCCAAGAAACGATTGCAGACATTATACACTGCTGTCGATTAGACCCCATCGAACAATAGTACTCTCTTTCAGAGCTTGAGTGACCAAAGTCATCCGATGTTAAATGGTTAATGGTCATATCAATGTTAATATACCCTCCCGATGTCGGGCCGCTTATTTTATAACTCACTTTTTCAGCCTGCGCCCCTTCGCTAATAGCGATAAAGGCGAGAAAGCATGATAATTTGGTTATTTTAGATAAAGATTGAGTTTTCAATGCGCCTCCCTACGTTGGGCATCTAAAAAATAATTAAAAATTACTGTATATCAATATAGATCACCGTACTCCCGTTGAAGCCTCCCGTTTCAACATCACCGGTACTGCCTAACTTTGAACGGATAGTAAAGGCGGATCCCACCCCTGAAGTAAATTGATAGAGAATGCCTGTATCCAATCCTTTTCCGTCAATGGTCAGATCGGCGTAAATGCTTTTATCCGGACGTAAATACAGTCTCCCATTGTTTAGGTTCTTCACATAAATTTTCGCCGTCACACTTCTGTTGCACCAGGCCGTATAGTTGGCAGATTTTTGCAGCCCATTAAGGCTGGCGCTGCTTATCGGGCCATAGTTGAAGTTGATACTGCCCGATGTTGGGTTGCACCAAACCAACTGTGGCGGCGGCGTTAAATCAGTGACACCACAGATATGAATCCCATGAGCCGTCAATGGTCGCACAAGGCCATTAAGCCGATAGACCATGCATACGCCGACGTTGTCATTACCACTCATTATTGGGCCTTGGTAAACCCGGCGTTTTATGGGGACCAGGCTTTGTAGTCCCTCTGCCACCTCCCCCATATTACGGGCAGTGGAAAGCCATCGCGGAGAATAGGCGAAATAGGTTACGGCCCCTTGAGGATAACCATCTTCAACAGACGTATTGTCTGGGTATCTATAAATCTGTAGGCCCAGGTCACAGTTCTTTCCCTCACATGGGTTTTCAAAGTGGTTTGGCCCAAAGATGTCGTAAAGAGTAGCATCGACGACATAATTTGGCGGAAGTGAATAGTAACTTCGCTGAAAATTATAATGTATGGCAAAAACGCTCCCTTGGTATAGAAAAAAGACGAGGAAACTGATTTTTTTAATAAATCGAATAGACATACCCCACCTTTAAATCGGAACGCTGGCTTGTGATAAATTAATAGTGGTATTAATCAAGCTTCAGCGGGTGTTATTCATACCTTAAAGAGAAGGTTGCTGTTGCCGTAAACTCTCCCAGCGTGATTTTTCTATTCGCGATAGCATCTGGCTCTGCTCGAATAAAGGCCTGCAGCGCGATAACGTTATTGTCTTTGCTCAATGGGTAGTTTTGGCTCCACTCATTTAATACCAAAGGTACCCCCTGTGGCGTTTCAAAACCAATCGCCACGCCCCGGGCCTGGCTGCCGGCCTCCAACGCCAGCAACCCCGGCAATGCCTGGCTGGCAGGGCCGCTGAAGCTGATCTGTAGCGAGGTTCCCAAACTGGTATCGCAATCCAGCAGCCGTAATTGAAAGCGTTTGCCCAGGGTGCGCTGGTTTTGGTAAAGGTACTTGTCGATCACGGTGCCAAATTCCAACAGAACGCTTTCGTCTCCTGGCGCCAGTGTGCAAGGCTCCGCCACCAGCGCGCCATGTAGTTTCATATTGTTCGCGGCAACCGGTGTGGCGGCCAATCCAGCCAACAGACCGGCAAGTACTATTGTCGTTTTACGCATAACCGGTCCTTATTGATAATCCGCTAACATCGTGGCAGTGACCGTAAAGGCGCCGGCTTTAAGCTCCACTCCTGGTTTCTTCACCGGTACCGCTTGTAACTCAGGGGCCTTGCCCTCAATTTTGATACGTTGATTAAGCTGCATGGGCTGGCCGTTCTGCAGCAAGCGTATCCCCAATCCGGAGATATTGGTCTGCAGAGCCGCGCTGTCAAAATCGATAGGAGTGCCGATAACTTGTAACCCCAGCGTGAATCCGCTGGTGCTGCCAGGTTCACAGGTGATGTGGTAATTCACCGTTTGAATATAATTTTTCCCATCCACTTTGTTCACGCCTACTCGCTCACCGAAATCCACATCAATCAACTGATCGTCATCGATGGTGCAGGGCGGGGGAGCATTCAGCGTGCCGTAAAACGACATATTAGGGGCGGCCAGCCCTGGAGTCGTTGCCAACAGTAGCGCGGCGGCGAAAGCACGTAGTGATATCATGGCTGTGTTCCCTGTTTACTCATTGATACGCCACCACCATCGTGGCTCCAACGCTGAAAAAGCCGGCCTGCAGCGTGCCGCCAGGGCGTTTTATCGGCACGGCCTGCAACAGTGGGCGCTGCGTTTGCGAATAAGTAAAATTCAACCAACTGTTAATCGGTAACGGCTGCCCATTGACGCGCAATGCAATTCCCAGGTCTGCATGGTTTACGACCTGCAAGGCGCTGTTATTGAAGGCGCTGGCGGTTCCCTGAATTTGCATTTTCACGGCGTTACTGTTGTTGCTATTACACGACAACGAGTAATCGACTTCTCTCATATAGGTATTACCGTCTACCTTCGTAGTCAGTAGGTCATTACCAAAATTCACGATAATCGTCTTGTTGTCGTTCACCACGCAGGAAGGCGGGTTAACAACCGTACCTGAAATGTTGATAGGCGTTGCTGCGTGTCCTGCGCCGGTAAACGTTGCCATCGCCACTAGCAGCCCTGCCCATGCCGGCCCGTTTCGCCTCATCTTTTCTTCCTTGTCAGTCATAGCTCAGTCGAAAATCGACAGAGGCGAAGTAAGAACCCGCCGCCAGCGGCGCTCGGGTACGTTCTGGCATAACGCGATAGGCTAACGTATTTTGCCCTGGGGTCAGCAATAGCGGTTGTCCGCGGCTGCCGAGGCGTACGTCCCGCCCTTGCGGATCGAGCATGCGCAGCGCCAATCCGGAGGTGCCCCGCACCTGCACCAGCTGTGGATTATCGGCGTCTGCCGGCGCGTTGAAACTCACGGTCACTGCCGGTTGCTGCGGGGCCCATACTATCGTGCCGCTTCGGTTATCCAGGGAGCTCGCAGGGCTACGCAGGCAGTCTTGCAAATGCAGTTCAAACCCGACTCCGGTGCCCCTTTCGCCGACATTTTGCAACCGGCCGGTGGCGATCTCACCCAACTGGATATCCTGGTAAGCGCTCTTCATTTCCAGGCGACAGGCGCTCTCCGTCAAGGCGCCACGGACATACAATACGCCTTGCGTGCCGCCGATGAGTTCATCACTGCCCGCTGTTTTTCCGTGAGCTGCCGGCAACAGCCACAATGCCGCTGTGACGGCAAGTGGGAGCATCAATGCCAACGCCACCAGCACCAGGTAATACTGCCAGTCACGGCAGCCCAGCTTGTTGTTTATATTTCGCATCACGTAGTCTCCAGGCATCCGTTTGCAGCCGACAGGTTATGACTTGCTTTTCTCTGGTAATGTCTGACAAGCGTTACCCGTACAGTTAAAGGTCAGCTGCGGCCGGCCACCGTAATCGTTGATGTAAGTCAGCACCGGGCTGGCACCCAACGCTGTGGCACTGACGCCCAGCGCGGTGGCACCTTTCGGTGAGACCATCAGCGGTTCAAAACCTTTTATGCCAGCGGTGCCTTTCCTGGCGGCCGCGTCCACGATGGTCACGTAATACGGCGTCGGGTTGTTAACGACGTATTTATCCCCTTGTTTGCTCAGCGTCAGCTGTTCCTGCCATGGGGTGGCCATCTGCGCCTGGGTCGGCGTTATCGCCGCCGGGCGATAGAACAGCTTGATGCGCGTCTGCAGTGCAATTTGCAGAGTATTCGGCTTGTCGCTGCGTGGTGGGATCTCGCGCAGGTTGAAGTAGTAGAGCGTCTCCCTGTCCTGCGGCAGCTGCTTGGCGGCCGGCAGCGCCTGGATTTTCACCTGGCTTGGTTTGCCCGGTTCTACCCGCTGCACCGGCGGCAACACCACCAATGGGCTCTGGATTTTGTTACCTTGTTCATCTTCCAGCCAGCCCTGCGCCAGGTACGGCAGCTGCTTGTTCTGGTTGCTGATGTTCAGGCTTACCGAGTTCTGCCCACCGTCGAACACCACGCGGGTGCGATCCAACGCAATCGCGGCCTGCGCCTGGGGGGCCACCAGGGCGCCCAGCAAAGTGACGAGGGGCAGGTGGTATGGGGTCATTAACGATTTCATCTTCATAACGCTCACTCTTACTGATTCAAATTAGGGTTTGTGCTTTCCTGTTGCGTGCGGCACGGCAGCAGCAGGTTGTTCAATTCGCCTTTCGGCAGCGTGTTCGGCAGCTTAATGGCGCACTGCGCCGCACCGTTCCAATGCACAGTCATGCTTTCACCCGGCTGAATGCCGCTCAGGTAAACGTTGCCGTCGTCGCTGACTATCCCTGTGTCCTGTTTTTTCGCGTTCATTACCGTGGCGCCGAACGGCGGTGTGCTGCCGTCCGCCAGCCTGATGACCGCCATCGCCTTCTCCCCGGCGATCACATCGAACCTACGGTAGCCGATAGCCCCTTCGGTCAGGGTGGCCTGTACCACTGACTTGGTGGCTTCGGCGTTGTCTTGCAGCTTGTTTACGTCGATGCTGGCGTTACTGCGGTAGTAACTGCTGACATCACTTACCACCGCCTTGCCAAAGCGGTTGGTGTCTACGGTGCTGCCATAGCCGCGCACCGGCACGCCGGCCACGCCACCGGTGTCCAGCAACATGCGGGTGCCTCCCGGCATGCCGTTGCGGTGCAGCGCGCCGCCTTCTGGGGTAATCGTCATACCGCCCTGGGCGGAGAGCCCCAGCGCGGTGTAGCTCCCCTCCTGATAGCTGGCATTAGCGCTGACCTGTGTCATATCCCCTTCATGGGTGTAGTAGCCGTTCATATTGGCGCCTTGCCGTGAACTGCCGGCACTCAACTGGTAGTTGCTGTGCTCGTCAATCCGGTTGTAATAGCCGACACGGTGGCTGTTGTCGCGCCGGTTCACCGTCGTGTTGTAGCTGAGGGAAGCGCTGTTGCCCCATGGCATCGACAGCGACAACGTGACGCCATCGTCATTGGTGCCGTAGTACTTGTTGCGATACCCTGCCAGCGATACGCTTAAGTTCTTGAAGCGGCCGATATCGAAATAGCGGGCCAGCGTCAGGCTGTACCGATCGTTCACCGGTCGGTCCCAATAGGTCTGGTGGTCGTAGTTCAGGTACATGCTCAAGCCGATATCCCGGAACTGCTGGTTAAAGGTCACGGTGTACATCTCTTTGTTGTTACCGACCCGGTAATCATGTCGACGCGCATCCAGATACTCACTCATGCTCATGAAATCCCGCTCCGAGAAGCGATAGCCGGCGAACGTCACCTGGCTGTCGTAGTCGTCGAAGCGTTTTGAATAGCTCAGGCGATACGAACCGCCGCTCAGCGTGCCGTCCTGCTGAGGCAGGCGCGCCCGTGATTGGGTCGCATCAAACGACAGCGCACCAAACGCCATCAAATCGCGGCCAATCCCCAGCGACAGCGCGTTGTAGTTGCCGCCGAGAAGGGCACCGCCATACAGCGACCAGCCGTTGCTTACCCCCCAGGAGAACTCACCGGTGCCGAAAAACGGCCCTTCGCTACGGTGCTGCCAGTTGGACGGTCTGCCGCCCGCCAGTTTGTAACGCAGTGAGCCGGGGCGCGTCAGGTACGGGATACTGGCAGTATTCATCTTGAACTCCTGTACGCTGCCGTCCTGTTCTTCCACCCGCACGTCCAGCTCGCCGGATACCGCTTCGCTAATGTCCTGGATGCGGAATGGCCCTGTTGCCACCTGTGTTTCGTAGATCACTCGCCCTTGCTGGCTGATGATCACTCGGGCATTGCTTTTAGCAATCCCCACCACCTCGGGCGCATAACCGCGGAGGTTAGGCGGCAGCATGTTGTCGTCCGAGACCAGGCTGGCCCCGCTGAAGCGGAAGCTGTCGAACATGCCCGAGTTAAGGTAATCCTCACCCAGCGTCAGCCGTGAACGCAGCGCCGGCAGTGCGCGATAGGCGTAGTAACGGCTCCAGTCCAGCCGCTGCTGGGTACCCTGACCGGAACCGGTTTGGTGATCGAGACGGCCTTGCCAGTCGGCGCGCAATCGCCAGGCGCCCAGGTTGGCACCGGCGGTGCCGTTGCCGCTCAGGTTGTAGCCGCTGGCGCCGTTACGCTGTTGACGCTGAGCCTGGCCGTTGAGGTTGTAGTCAAACAGCAGCCCCGGAATACCTTCATCCCAGCGTGAGGGCGGATCCCAGTTCTCCGCGGTATATTCCAGGTACGCCTGCGGAATGCTCAGATACAACGCGGACGTAGCCAGATCGCCGCGCATTTCCATGCCCTTCAGGCTGGCGGGATCCAAACATTCGCCGTTATGCCACCAGGTCAATGTGCCCCGCATGTTCGGTTTCAGCCCCAAGTCATCCACCAGTGCCAAAGGCAGACAGGCTTGACTACCTTGGGGATCGTTATCCGGCGGGTAAAAATGGATGCTTTGTTCCGGCAATTCATTTTTATTCAGATACACCACCATGGTGTAGGCGCCAGGCATGATGTAACCGCTGCGGGTAAATTGGCTCAGATCGATATTTTTACGATCGTTAACGTCCAGCACGTCGGTATTAAATTGAATACCATCTTCAGCATAGAGCGGAGACTGTGCACCGCCATATGCCAGGAAAATACAGACGCTTAATAACCGAATGCGAAACCGCTTCCCTGCGAGAGAAAACACCATAGCTATCAACCCTGTTATTTAATCTTTTTATCGTTATCAGTAATAATCCAATGTAAACCGCACAGCGGATGAATAAGCGCCGGCATGCAGCGGTTGATTATTGCTGATTAGCCTCAAGCTATAGCTCAGCTGCATTGCGTTTAGTGAGAATGCCTTGGGCGATAATGGTGCCCCAGGCGCGGCAATGTTTCCTGATTCATCAGCAATTTGTAATGCAATGCCTTTTGCTTCTCCCTTTACGCTAAATAAATTGCCATCCGCTTCACCGTCGAAGGTCATTTGAAAGCGTTTTGAATTCTGCTGTTCAATTTCTGATGAAGTAATCAGGCAATTAATCAGTTCAATGGAAAATGGGTGAGCGGCACTTTGGCCAGTGCGTATAATTTCTGCCGTCGGCAAGATGTCCAGATCGATAATCTGTTCTTGACTTCCGGCAGCGATGGCGCACGCGCCCTCAAAAATACTCCCTTGCATATTGACGCGCCCCTGAAATGGGGTGAAATCATTCGCTGAAGCCGTAAGGTTTAGCGATAAAAAAATCAATATGCAGGGGAATGTTCTTTTCCCAGGGGAATAATTCATTTGAGGTACCCTATTAAAAAACGCTCCCACCGCTAAAAAAGCATGCGGGTTAACCCGCATGCCGAGCTATTGTTAATCGTTAATTATTGGTAAGCCAAGGTGAAGTCGGCGACAGACTGGAATTCACCCGGAGTGATGGTTGCACCTGACGCATTACTGCCTTGCAGATAAGCAGAGAAATTCAGGGTGTTATTACCGTTGCCCAGAGTTTGAGCATTAGCTGCCTTACCCAGTGCAATCAGTTTGCCGGAACCATCGGTAATCGCAATCCCTGCGCCTTTAGCCGTACCGGTAATACCCAGCAGTTTCTCATCATCAACGGAAGATGCGCCGGTAAAGGTAATGGCCACTGCGTTGTTCTTGCCAACGCCGTTAGCATCGCCAGGGTTCAGGTCGCAGTTTTCCAGTTTGATCTGGAAAGGTTTCGGAGAAGATTGGCCGCCATCTTTCAGGGTAACATTGGATACCTGGCCCAGATTGACGGTCTGGTCCACGGTTTCCGGGGTAATGGAGCAAGGCGCTTCGATAATGGAACCCTTAAAAGTCACAGTGCCGTGGCCCTGATCTGTAGGTGCAGCGTTCACCATCATGGAGGTCGCGCCGAAAGCCAATACCGCTGCCATCATAATTTTGTTCAGTTTCATATAAATCCCTTACGTTCCTTAAAAGGATAAGTGTCTTTAGATATTTTCCGATTGGCGATAATAAGTAACTTTCAGCGCTAAGAGGGGATGTTCCTGCTTGTTGCTGATTTTCGCGTTTTCATATTTTCGCCATGGATGTCAGTTTTCTGGCAAAGCCGTTTTCCCGTGCTTTGGCAGTGACTCCAATTTACCCGGGAAAACTCATTATCGAAACATTAACAATGGTTTTTATTAAAACTTAGGATTTATATAAAGATAATTAGTTATTCATAGGTTTTTATTCTGTTTGTTATTCCATTACCCGAATGTAAAAGTGAATGGGGTGACTCTTATTAGGTTAAATTAACCTTGCTCTAGCATTTATTGGGATTAATCTGATGTTATAGTGGTTTGATGAATTGAAAAAAAACTTCGAAGGCAGCAATATTGACATCGGACAGGTAGGTTAAATGGACTGAAGTATGAAATTTATAATAAATGAAACCATTGTTTATAATGAGGGGGAGGGCACGCTTGAGCGGGTAAATGATGACGGTAGCAAGGCTTTGCTGCAAAATCCAACCCGCCGTCTGCTGTCCATTTTTGTTCGTAACAATGGGGAGATTGTTCACCGGGAAAAACTGTTGAGTGATGTTTGGGAAGAGTACGGTCTTAAAGCGTCAAACAATAACCTAAATACCTATGCCTCCAGTTTGAGACGTTCGTTTGCCAAATTGGGGGAAGACGATATTTTAATTACCTATCCAAGGCAGGGGTTTAAATTTTCTGCCGACAGCATCAGGGAAGAGAACGCTCCTGTGAATTCTGATGATGAGAGTGCAAGTGATCCTGTACAACGATTCGGATGGCGTAAAGGTGGGTTTAGAGGTGATAATAAAGGCATGGGTATCGTTGTGTGTGCCTTGACGATTTTTATTCTGTTGGCGTTGCTGTTGATGGAAATCTTCCTCTTTATGGGTAGGATGGGCCAACAACCGTCGGCAACGATGAACATTGCTCGAAAAGGTTTTTATAAACACTGTGAGATTTACATTATCAAGAATGAGAGTGCGGACCTGGGTGAGATAGGCAAAGCGATTTCTCAGGCCGGTTTTGATTGCAGTCAGAGCGCGAATGTCTATTACTATGGCAGAGTCGAAGGACAGAGAATGATGCTGGCCTATTGCCCGGTGGATGTGCTTTCACCCTGTAAAAACTCGGGTGCTGAACTACAACCCAGGAATGGGCGTAGAAATTAATTCATTTTTTCCCTGAATATTTTGATAAGGAAGAGGATAAAACGCCTCTCCTTATCAAATCGTCATGGCTTTAATTTGTGGTGCAGACGAACATAGGGGAATGATTGTCTGAAAAAGCGTAAGTGTTTTCGTCAAGGCGGTCGATCTTGATATGCAGGTATTGCCCTTCTCGTGGAAAAAGCTTATCCAGCTGAGTTTGTGAAAGGGTATCTCTGGCCCTGGTGATGCTTTGTTCCACCGTCATAGGATAATACGCATCGTTGTAATCATATTGCATAAGCAGTTCTCTGGAGACGGTATACGATTTTTCTCCCTCTTGCATCTTGCCGCTAAACAACATTTTCATTTTTCCTGGAACGGAGGGGACGGTGTTCACCAGGATCACCCCATGCGTAGGCCGTTGAGCGACGGTGATGAACGTTTGCAGTACGGTTGCGCAGGCACCTGGCGTATTTCCGCGGCGCATTTGCATAGACAGCAATACAATAGCGATGCAGAGCACAAGTAAGATGGCAACGTAGGCCTTGATCGGAATAGCGTTAAATCGTTTCATTTTCATAATAATTTTCGCAGCGGAAGATCTTGCCGGTGCCAGGTGTCAGCGGACAGTAAGCGATAAAACGAGTCTGAACTTTGCCACCGTTCCCTCGGGTAAGCAGGCCAACGTCGTAATAGTAGAGTTTGGCGTCTATGTGGCAGTCCAGACCGAACTGTCGGGCTTTGCTCGCCACTTTTTCAAGACTCAGCTGATTACGGGAAATTTTATGGTGGGGAGACATGATGTAGACCTGGCAGTGGTCAATCGTGCCAAGTTCCAAAGAGTCATCCGGAGAGATACCGGCGCTATTTTTATAGGTCAGCAACAGAAATGCCAGCCATCCGCTGAGCAATAGCGTTAGCAGCAACAGCGCTGCCTTGAGTCGAGGATGAGAAGATGGGGCGGCGGCGGCCTGGAAGCTACTTGCTTGCTCATTAATGATCGTTTGATCATCTATTGTATTGATTTCTTTTGCAGTGAATGAGAAACCTTGTCGGGGCAGCGTGACCAGAATATCTTCTTCACCGAGCGCAGCCAGAATTTTGCGTAGTACCGACATCGAGTTATTCAGGTTATTGTCGGAGGCGACCTGCCCGTGTTCTTCCCAAACTTTCGCCAACACGTGTTCTCTGGAAAGTACCTGATTGTTGTTTTTGACGAACAGCGCCAATAGCCGGTTGAGCGTAGCCGTCAGAATAATCGGTTCTGCCGAGTCGTCCAGCGTGTCTATGCTGGAATTATCCTCGTGATACCTGATTCTCTTATTAATGATAAATTTCATGGAGTTAATTTGGCCCTAGAGAAAAAATATTTTTATTATAAGAATATTCCTAACATTGTAATGAGGCGGGGAGGAAATGGGAATATTTTGTGGGGCCGCCGGTGAGAGGCGTGTTGTTATACGCGAGGGAAATGTATGGCCGGCCCGGCGATGCCAAACCGGGCGGCTTTATCAATGCTCCTGAACCTCACTCCACCTCGCCAATTCGTTCCAGCGCATCCACCACCAGATCCCAGAATTTATCCTGATCCAACTTGACCGCGACCTGGGTGTGGCAATCCGGCGGCGGCGGCGCGCGAAAGTCCGCGACCGTCATACCCAGCGTCAAGGTGCCGGTGAGCTCGATATCCACCGGCGCTTTGCGCACCGTCATCACGCTCGGATCGATCACGTAAGCCACCGCGCAAGGATCGTGCACCGGCGGGGCGCTGAAACCCTGAGCCTGTTGGTACATACGGCCAAAGAATGCCAGCAGTTCGCCGACGAAGGCGGCCGGCCGGGTGCCGAGAGCGGCGATGCGCTCGCAGACTGCCGGCGTAGCCAGCGCCTGATGGGTAAGATCGAGGCCGACCATGGTCAGCGGCCATTTTTCGTTAAACACGATATGCGCCGCCTCGGGGTCGATTTTGATATTGAACTCCGCTACCGCGCTCCAGTTGCCCACATGATAGCCACCGCCCATTAGCACCACTTCCTTGACCCGTTCGGCAATGCGCGGCTCTTTGCGCACCGCCATGGCGATATTGGTCAAGCCTCCGGTCGGCACCAGCGTTATGCTGCCGGGCGGGTGGGCCATCACGGTTTCGATGATCAGATCCACTGCGTGACGCGAGTCCAACTGCAGGTGGGGTTCCGGCAGCACCGGGCCATCGAGGCCGGAATCGCCGTGAATGTCGGGCGCCACTTCGATATTACGTACCAGTGGGCGCGGGCAGCCGGCGGCGAAGGGCACGCCGGTGATATTGGCGATGCGCGCTACTGCCAGCGCGTTGCGCGTCACTTTGTCCAGCGTCTGGTTACCCACCACGGTAGTGACCGCCAGCAGGTCGATCTGCGGATTGCCCCAGGCCAGCAGCAGGGCGATGGCGTCGTCATGCCCAGGGTCACAGTCCAGTATGATTTTTTTCATGGTTATTCCTGATGCAGGGAGAGGTTCCCGCAGCATAACGCAGCGCGGCGGCATGAGATAATGCCGATGATGCTTTTGTTAACGGCATCAAAGCGTTGCCATTATTACGATGTAATGAAACGTAAATCCTCATCGCCGGACTTTACCCTGGAGTTTACTCCAGGGTTTACAGTGAGATTCAACGTCAATGTCACAGTACAGAGGAGAGGCGGGATGGGCTTACTGAAAAGATTGTTGGGGCAAGGGGGGATTAACGGCGGCCATCAGCGCGCGGGCCACAGCGGCGGACATCATGGCAACCGCTATAACCAGCATGGCAAACAGGGGCCGCAGTGTCCGGAATGTCAGGCGGTGAATAAACCTGGGGCGCGTTATTGCCATCGCTGCGGTCGGCCGTTTGTCGCGGTGAGCGCCACCTGCGGCCAGTGCGCCGCGCCGCTGCCACCGGGCAGCCGCTTTTGCCCACAGTGCGGCGGCGGTGTGCCGTGAACCGGGGCGGTTGGACGGTAGCGCTGCTGTTGGGAGCCATGGCGCTATGGACGCTGTTGGCCTGGGGCGTAGCCGGCGTACTGACCTGGCTCCCGGCGTTGGCGGAAGCGGCCGGCGGCGCATCGCTGCCGGTGAACGGCGCGTTGAGTCTGGTGCCGCAGGCGGTGCTGGACGCCTGGCTGCCGTGGCTAAAACAGCTGGGCAGCGGGCTGGCGAGCTATTTTCCTCTGCTGCTGAACTGGGCGGGCTACGCCGTCTGGCTGCTGTGGGGCCTCGGCATGTTGGCGCTGATGCTGCTGGGCGTGCTGGCGCACCGTTATTTGAGCGCCGCTCAGCGATAACCCTGATAGACCGCCGCTACGCGTTCGAAATAGTCGGTTAAATAGTTGATGCACACCTGCACCTTCAGCGGCAATTTGTTCTTCTCGGTATAGAGCGCGTAGATCGGTCGTGGAGCCGAATGGTAGCTTTTGAACAGGATCTCGATCTCACCGCGTTTGATTTCTTCGATCACCCACATCAGCGGGGCGTAGGCGATGCCGGCACCGTTTTTCAGCCAGCGGATCATGGTGGAGGAGTCGTTGGTCACGAAGCGCCCCTGCGGTGAAATGCGCGTGGTGATGCCCTCCGGCGACATCAGTTCAAATTCGCTGTCGGGCCGCACGCTGTATTCCAGCCAGGAGAAGTTGACCATGTCGCTTGGCTTCTGCGGTGTGCCGTATTGGCTCAGGTAGCTTTTGGCGGCGCACACCACCATCGGCATTTGCCCCAGGCGGCGGGAGAACAGGCTGGAGTCCTGCAGCTCGCCGGTACGGATCACCAGATCCAATCCGTCGGTGATCAGATCCGGTGCCGGAATGCCGGTCACCAGGTTGACGGTCAGGCCCGGGTACTCTTTCATCATTTCGGCGGTCATGTTCGCCAGCACGTTTTGCGCCATGGTGGATGAGCTGCCGATACGCAGCGTGCCGGCGGGCGTATTGTTAAACGCGTACAGCTGCTCATGCACCTCACTGACTTCCTGCAGCATGCGCCGGCAGCCCTGATAGTAGATTTTGCCGGCCTCGGTCAGGCCGATGCTGCGCGTGCTGCGGTTCAACAGCTTGACCTGCAGCTCATTTTCCAGTTTCGAGACGGTTTGGCTGATCGATGAAACGCTCATGTCGAGTTGGCGCGCGGCCGCGGTAAACGACCCGAACTCAACCACTTTGGCGAATACCGACATCCGTTTTAATCTTTCCATTATTCACTCTGGCTTAAAAGTGATTTAGATCACAGATTGTTGATGCCTTGATAGTAAGCAGGCTAATATAACGTGGTCGGGTTAATAGACCTTACCAACGTGCGAGAGCGAGCGGCGCCGCAATCCTGCCGCTCCTCCGGCACCCTCGCAATCCCTGTCGTGGATGTCTGCCCCAAAGTTTAACCTTTTTTCGGGTTCGTGACCTGGACAAGCTGTCCGGTCAAGATTTGTGGCGCGCGCACGCTAGAATGTAAAGAGAATGTGAATGGCGAGATGTGTCTTTTCCCGGCGCAGTGAACAATAAGGAAAAAGTGATGAGTTTGCTTCCGGTTATGGTCATCTTCGGACTGTCGTTTCCGCCGGTGTTTTTTGAGCTGCTGGTGTCGCTGGCGCTGTTTTTTCTCCTGCGCCGCCTGCTGCAGCCAACGGGGATTTACGATTTTGTCTGGCATCCGGCGCTGTTTAACACCGCGCTGTATTGCTGCTTGTTTTATCTGATTTCGTGTCTTTTTGTTTGAGGTCGCTGTGAAAAATTTTTCGATAAAAATAACCCGAATCGCGATCACTTTGATTCTTGTGTTGCTGGGTATCGCCGCCGTATTCAAGGCTTGGGTGTTCTACACCGAGTCGCCGTGGACGCGTGACGCCAAATTCACCGCCGACGTGGTGGCGATCGCGCCGGACGTCAGCGGCCTGCTGACCGAAGTGCCGGTGGTGGACAACCAGCTGGTGAAGAAAGGCCAGGTGCTGTTCGTGGTCGACAGGCCGCGCTATGAGCAGGCGCTGGCGGAAGCCAGTGCAGATGTCGCCTACTATCAAACGCTGGCAGCGGAAAAACGGCGCGAGGCCGGCCGCCGCGTGAAGTTGGGCGTGCAGGCGATGTCGCAGGAAGAAATCGACCAGTCGAACAACTCGCTGCAGACCGTGCAACACCAGCTGGCGAAGGCCGTGGCGGCGCGCGAACTGGCGCAGCTGGATCTGGAGCGCACCACGGTGCGCGCCCCGTCCGATGGCTGGATCACTAACCTCAACGTACATGCCGGCGAGTACATCACTCGCGGGTCGGTGGCGGTGGCGCTGGTGAAAAAAGACTCCTTCTACATCCTGGCGTATCTGGAAGAAACCAAGCTGAACGGCCTGAATAAGGGCGATCGCGCGGAGATTACCCCGCTCGGCAGCAACCGCATCATGCACGGCACTGTCGACAGCGTGGCGGCGGCGGTGAACAACAGCAGCAGCACGGTCAACAGCAAAGGGCTGGCCTCGATCGACAGCAACCTGGAGTGGGTGCGCCTGGCGCAGCGCGTGCCGGTGAAGATCCTGCTGGACGCCAAGGACCAACAGCATCCGTACCCGGCCGGCACCACTGCCACCGTGGTGATCGTCGGCAAGAACGATCGCAATGCCGACAGCGGCTCGCCTTTTGTGCGCCTGATGCACCGGCTGCGTGAGTTCGGCTAATGAACAGCCCAACCTTTATCCGGCTGAGATTTGCCTTCAAACTCAGCTTCGCGATTGTGTTTGCGCTGTTCGTCGGTTTTCATCTCAACCTGGAAACCCCGCGCTGGTCGGCGATGACCGCCGCCATCGTCGCCGCCGGCCCGGCCTTTGCCGCCGGCGGTGAACCCTTCTCCGGCGCCATCCGCCACCGCGGCTGGCTGCGCATCATCGGCACCTTTATCGGCTGCTTCGTCGGCCTGATCATTATCATCACCACCGCCCGCGCGCCGGTGGTGATGCTGCTGCTGTGCTGCATCTGGGCCGGTTTCTGCACCTGGCTCTCTTCGCTGATCAAAGTCGAGAACTCCTATGCCTGGGGCTTGGCCGGTTATACCGCGCTGATCATCATCGTGACGGTCGCCACCAGCGAGGCCCATCTGCTGGAAGCGCCGCAGTTTGCCATCGAGCGTTGCAGCGAGATCGTGCTGGGGATCGTCAGCGCCGTATTGGCGGATCTGCTGTTTTCGCCGCGTTCGATCAAGCAGGACATCGATCGGGCGGTTGATCAGCTGTTGGTGGATCAATATCGCCTGATGCAAATGTGCATCAGCAACGCCGACAAAGAAGACATCGACCGCGCCTGGAGCAATTTGGTGAAGAGCACCACGGCCCTGGACGGCATGCGCAACAACCTGATGATGGAGTCCTCGCGCTGGCAGAAGGTCAACCGTCGGGTGAAGGCGCTGCATACCCTGTCGCTGACGTTGATCACCCAGGCCTGCGAAACCTACCTGATCCTGCTGAATCACCCGGAAGCGCTGCAAGCGAGCCTGCGGGAACAGCTGATGGTGCCGGCGGAAACCCCGCAGGAGATCCACAAGCGCATGAAGCTGTTGCGCCAGGTGCTGACCACGCATCGCTCCGATGAAACGCTGCCGACTCTCACCGGCTGGGTTGGCGCGGCGACGCGCTACCTGCTGCTGTCGAAGGGCGTACACACCAACGGCAGCATCAGCGCGGTGGAAGAAGGCGTGTTGAGCAATGAAACCGTGGTCAAGCCGACCTCGGCGGAAGGGCACCACGCGATGATCAACGGCCTGCGCACCTTTGTGGCGACGGCGTTCGGCAGCCTGCTGTGGCTGTGGACCGGCTGGACGTCCGGCAGCGGTTTTATGGTGATCATTGCGGTGATCACCTCGCTGGCGATGCGCACCCCGGCGCCGCGCATGGTGGCGATGGATTTCGTGCTGGGCATGCTGGCGGCGATCCCGGTCGGTTCCCTGTTCTTCATGGTGATCCTGCCGGCGACGCAGCAGAGCATTTTGCTGTTGTGCCTCAGCCTCGGCCTGCTGGCGTTTTTCATCGGTATCGAGGTGCAGAAGCGGCGGCTCGGTTCGCTGGGGCTGCTGGCGGGGACCATCAACATTCTGGTGCTGAGCAACCCGATGGAGTTCAACGTCACCCAGTTTCTCGACGGGGCGCTCGGCCAGTTCCTCGGCAGCTGCGTCGGTCTGATGGTGCTGCTGCTGATCCGCGACAATTCGCGCGAACGTACCGGCCGCACGTTGCTCAACCAGTTCGTCAGCAGCGCGGTGTCGGCGTTGACCACCAAGGCGGCGCGCCGTCGGCAGAACCACCTGCCTGCGTTGTATCAGCAGCTTAACCAGCTGCTGATGATGTTCCCGAACGACATCGCCAAGTACCGTCTGGCGCTGAACCTGATCATCGCCCACCAGCGCATGCAGCGGGCGGAGATTCCGGTCAGCGAAGAGCTGTCGGCCTTTCACCGCCAGATCCGCAGCACCGCCGATCGCGTGGTCTCGGCCAAGAACGACGTTAAGCGTGCCTATTACTACGATCGCTTGCTGGGTGAAATGAACGAGTACCAGCAGAAGCTGGTGGACAATCAGGCGCCGCTCAGCGTCACCGGGCCGGTGAAACGCCTGGCCGACATGCTGCATCGTTATCGTCATGCCTTGATCGATTGATGCGTTCCCTCCTGTTGCGCCGCGTTGTGCGGCGCCTTCCCTGACTATACTGAAAGCAGTGCCCGGCACGACGGGCCGTCTCATGTGAGGCGGCCCGTTTTCAGAGAGACTCCGAGTGCCAGAACGGCTGGAAAGTGGCATCATTGTCATGAATGGATGAAACCCTCGCCGCCGCGAAAACGTTACGTGCCGGTCATCTTAGTTTCATCCAGGTCGACTATATACCTAACTAGCCTGGGGGAGCTGCGGCGCCTTCGGCGGCATAATTTCAGGGAATGTCATGAACAAGCGGATTCTGTTGGCGATTGTCATCGCCGTGGTCATCGCCGTCTTCAGCGCGATGCGCGGCAACGAGCACCGTGCGCTCGGCGGCAACCCGGCGGTGGTGCCGGCGCCGGCGGGGCAGCAGCAGAGCATCGATCGGCTCACGCAGCAGCAAACGGTGGTGAGTTACCTGCAGCAGCATCAGCGGCTGCCGGATTATTACGTCACCAAGAAGCAGGCGCGCGAGCAGGGCTGGGATCCGCGTTCAGGCAACCTCTGTGCGGTATTGCCGGGCAAGGCGATTGGCGGCGATCGATTCTCTAATCGTGAAGGGCAATTGCCGACCGCCGGCGGCCGGGTCTGGCGCGAAGCGGACATCAATTACCAGTGTGGCCGGCGCGGCGCCGATCGCCTGCTGTATTCGAGCGACGGTCTGATCTTCGTCACGCGCGACCATTACAAAAACTTCATTCGTGTGGAGTGAGTTTGATGGCAAAAGTAGAGTTTGATTTTGAACAGATCCAGGATGTGCCGACCTTCTACCGCGATTTCGCGCACAAGTTTGCGCTGGACGAGGGGTTCGGCGCCAACCTCGACGCGCTGTGGGACGTGGTGACCGGCGATATCGGCCTGCCGGTGGAAATCGAATTCACCCACCTGAATGCCCGCAGCAAGCGTCGTTTCGGCGCGATCATTCTGCTGTTTGAAGAGGCGGAAGAAGAGCTGGAAGGCAGCCTGCGTTTCAATATCCGCGAAAGCAGCGGCGAACCGGCACATCACCGGGGATGAAACGGGTTCATCCCGGGATGGCGGCGGCGCTTAGTCAGCCGCTTCGGCCAGCTCGCGCAGGTATTGGAAGATCTGGCGGTAAGCCTTAGGCGGCTTATTGGCGGCCTTCTCTTTCTGCGCGTTGCGCACCAGTGAACGCAGCTGTTGGCGATCGGCGGCAGGGTACAGATCCAGGATTGACGGAATGACGTCATCGCCTTCTTCCACCAGGCGGTCGCGCAGCGCTTCCAGTTTATGGAACAGCGAAACCTGCTGGTTGTGGCGGTTTTTCAGCTTGTCGAGCGCGGTCTGGATCGGCTCGATATCGCGGGCGCGCAGCATTTTTCCGATCAGCTGTAGCTGACGGCGACGGCCCTCTTTTTTGATCTTCTGCGCCAGCTCGATGGCGGCACGCAAATCTTCGTCCAACGGAATGCGGTCCAGCGCGTTTTTGCCCAGATCGACCATTTCGGCCCCCAGGTCTTTCAGCGCTTCGGCATCACGTTTAATCTCACTTTTACTGACCCAGATAATCTCGTCATCGTCCTCGTTTTCATTCTCCGGGACATCGTCGAGCCAGTCTTCAGGCTGTTTGTTCATGGTAGGCTCCGTTAAAAAGAGGCTAATCCTAACAGGTTGCCGGCTTTATGCGAAATTCAACGCGGTTCCTGTTAGACTCAACGGCAGAGATCTCAGGATTTTTGCGCGCCGCCCCGCGTGCACAACTACGCCGCTCCGGCACTTTTCTCAACGATTTTCTGATTAATTATGGCAGATTGATGAAAGTAGTCACTCAAGTTGCAGAACAGCGCAAGGCGCTGGAACAGGCCGTCTCTCAGGCGCTGGAGCTGGCCCGCGCCGGTTCCGACGCGGCGGAAGTCGCGGTCACCAAATCGACCGGCATCAGCGTCAGTACCCGCTTCGGCGAGGTGGAAAACGTCGAGTTCAACAGCGATGGCGCGCTGGGCATCACCGTGTATCACCGTCAGCGCAAAGGCAGCGCCTCTTCCACCGATCTCAGCCCGGACGCCATCGCCCGCACCGTGCAGGCGGCGTTGGATATCGCGCGCTACACCTCTGAAGATCCTTACGCCGGCCCGGCGGAGAAAGATCTGCTGGCGTTCGAGGCGCCGGATCTCGATCTGTTCCACCCGATCGAACTGGACGCCGAACGCGGCATCGAGCTGGCGGCGCGTGCCGAGCAGGCCTCGCTGTCGGCGGACAAGCGCATCACCAACACCGAAGGCGGCAGCTTCAACAGCCACTATGGCATCAAGGTGTTCGGCAACAGCCACGGCATGTTGCAAAGCTACTGTTCCAGCCGCCACTCGCTGTCCAGCTGCGTCATTGCGGAGCAGGACGGCGATATGGAGCGAGATTACGCTTACACCATCGGCCGCGCGATGGGCGATCTGCAAAGCCCGGAGTGGGTGGGACAGGAGTGCGCCCGCCGCACGCTGGCGCGCCTCGCGCCGCGCAAACTGTCGACCATGAAGGCGCCGGTGCTGTTTGCCTCCGAGGTGGCCACCGGGCTGTTCGGCCATCTGGTGGGCGCCATCAGCGGCAGCAGCGTTTACCGCAAATCGACCTTCCTGCTGGACTCGCTCGGTAAGCAGATCCTGCCGGCGTGGCTGACCCTCGAGGAGCATCCGCACCTGCTGAAAGGGCTGGCGTCAACGCCGTTCGACAGTGAGGGCGTGCGCACCCAGCGGCGCGATATCGTCAAGGACGGCGTGCTGCAAACCTGGCTGATGACCAGCTACTCGGCGCGCAAGCTGGGCCTGCACAGCACCGGCCATGCCGGCGGCATCCATAACTGGCGTATTGCCGGGCAGGGCGCGGACTTCGCCGGCATGTTGAAACAGCTTGGCACCGGCCTGGTGGTTACCGAGCTGATGGGCCAGGGCGTGAGCGGCGTTACCGGCGATTACTCGCGCGGCGCCGCCGGCTTCTGGGTGGAAAACGGCGAGATCCAATATCCGGTCAGCGAGATCACCATCGCCGGCAACCTGAAAGACATGCTGCGCAACATCGTCAGCGTCGGCAGCGATATCGAAACTCGCAGCAATATCCAGTGCGGTTCGGTACTGCTGCCGGAAATGAAGATCGCCGGCCAGTGATCCGCTGCGCGGCCGGCGCCTGTCGGCCGCGCGTTATCCCGCCTCAACCTTGCTTACAAATCTCCGGTTTCGATTTTGCCCGGCCTTGCCTAAGGTAACGGTGGGTTAACTAAAACAATAACTGGAAGGTGAGCAAACATGCAGAATACCCTGAAAGCGCTGGCGGCGTTGTCGCTGCTGGCGGCCAGTTCGCTGGCGGCCGCCGCCGATCTGGGCGACGATATGGATACTCTGGCGGAAAACTACAAAACGGTGCTGAATACCGACTCCGCCGCTACCCTCAAACAGAGCCTGCAAAACATGCGCGCCGCCGCGCAGGACGCCAAACAGGGCACTCCGCCGAAGCTGGAGAGCAAAGCCGCCGACAGCCCGGAGATGAAAGATTTCCGCCATGGGCTGGATACCCTGATCGGTCAGATCGATCAGGTGCTGGCGCTGGCCAATCAGGGCAAAGTCGCCGAAGCGAAGCAGCTGGCGCAGGGGTTCAAACAGACCCGCGACGCCAACCACAAGAAATTCCGCTAACCCGTCAACCGTCGCGCCCGTCTTCCGTCAGATAGGAGGAGGGCGCCTGCCCAAGCACGCGGCGAAACATGGTTGAAAACGCCGCACTGCTGTCATATCCCATTTCCATCGCCACCTGCGTTATGCTGCGCCCTTCGGCCAGCAGCGCCAACGCCAACACCACGCAGGCGCGCTGGCGCCATTGCGAAAAAGGCATGCCGGTCTGCGCGCGAAAGAAGCGGCTGAAGGTGCGAATGCTCATGTACAGACGAGGGGCCCACTGCTGCGCGGAGTCATGGGCATCGGGGTGCTGCAAAAAGGCGCGGCACAGTTCGCCCAGCCGAGGATCGGCGGGCAGCGGAATGTGCAACGGCAAAGGTTGCAGCCGGGCCAGCTCGTGCAGCAGCAGCGCCGCCAACGCCCCGTCGCGCCCCTCTCGCTCGTACTCCAACGGCATATCCACCGCCGCCATCAACAGCTGGCGCATCAACGGGGTGACGCTGACCACCTGGCATACCTGCGGCTGTTCGGCGGGCAACGCACCCGGTTCGAGGTACAGGCTGCGGGTGGTGACGCCGACCATCCTCACCGCGTGCGGCATCTGCGGCGGCAGCCACACCGCGTGCTGCGGTGGAACGACCCAATTGCCTTGCTGTGTAAAAACATGCATGACGCCGGTGGCGCCGTACAACAACTGCGCGCGCCGGTGACTGTGCATCGGCAGCAGATGCCCCGGTGGGTAGTCGGTGCCGATGGCGATCACCGCGCGTGCTACGTGGTCGATGTCATCAATGCGGACGTTACGCATGTATCCCCTTTGGCGGGCAGATTGGCCGAAACGCAATGATAGTTGGCCCTTCATATAAAGCAAGCCAGTGGCCGTCGCCCTACTATCAGGGCAGAAAAATAACGCTTGTTCGGGGCGCCGCTATTTTATCGGTCAGGTCGCCCGTGCAAGTTTTCACACCGGGGTGGGACGAATGTTCTCGTTCTCTCAATACAAGAAGTTAATAAGGAATAAGGCGTCATTTTATTCCAACACCTGAAGCAATAGTTCTTAGCGCAGTTCAATGACTATAAGGTGATATTTCATGTATAAGTTCGGTGTGATTGGCGGCGGAGCCGCCGGGATCTCTTTTGCGTATAACTTTATAAAAAATAAGTCGGTTAATCATTGCAAAAGGCCGCTTTCCCTGAAAGTTTTCGACAAACAGGGCTTCAAGGGCGGTATGGCATACAGCAGCGATTTTGACAGCCATATATTAAATATGGCGCCGGAAAACATGTCGGCGGATATTTTTGACGATGCGCACTTTGTTGATTGGATCGCCATGCATTTCCCGCAGTTTTGCCGGGATCGTTATCCGCCACGCTGGCTGTATCGGGAATATCTCGATTTTATTCGCGACATGACGATGTATATGGCGGCGGGCAGTAACGTGACGCTGAATTTCGTGACCGCCGAAGTGAATGCCATCGCGCCGCACGAGGCCGGCTATCGGCTGACCACCGCCTGCGGCAGCGCCGAGCAGATGAACGCGCTGGTGCTGTGCTCAGGGCACAACCCGCCGGCATGTCTCTATCCGGTAGACGGGGTGATCGCTTATCAGGCCCACCAGGATCTGCCGCCGATCAACCCTTATTCGACCATCGGCGTGATTGGCTGCAGCCTGACGGCGATCGACGCCATCGTTGAACTGATGGAGCGTCTGGGAGCGACCGACATCTGTGCTGTGTCACGCTCGGGCCTGTTCCCCAGCGTGCAGCCGGCGCTGATGCGCCCGCCGCCGGAAGCGTTTGTGGAGGGGGTGCGGCGCTTTGTCGCCGGCAACGATTTCATTGACGCGCATCAGCTGGTGCATGCGATCAACGCCGCGTTGGCGCGCCACTATCCGGGGCCGGAGCGGTTGACGGTGCTCTCGGCGTTGGGGGAAAGGCGTGATTGCTACCGCGATCTGGCGGACAGCCTCGATCGCGCGCGTTTTGCCCGGGAGCATATCTGCAGCTATCTGGCGGCGATCCACCCGGCGGTGTGCGCCGCCTGGGTCAAGATGGATGCCAACAACCGGCAGGTCTTCATGCGCTTTTACAACTCCTCCTGGATGCGCAATCGGCACGCCATGCCGATCAAAAACGCCAACAAGATCGTGGCGGCGCTGGAGAGCCAACGCCTGCGCGCCTGCGGCGGCCTGGCGGATGTCAGCAAGGGAACAGACGGGTTTACTCTTCGTTGCCATGAGGCGCCGGTGCACGCGCAGTATCTGTTCAACTGCACCACGCCTTCCTATCAACTGCCGCCCAATCGCCTGAGCCAGCAGCTGCTGCAAGACGGGTTGGTGCAAGAGAACCTGTTCGGCGGCGTAAAGTGCAACCCGCACACGCTGAAAATTGCCGACCGGCGCGGCCGTGAGCAGCATCTCTACTCGCTCGGCGCGCCCGCCAAGGGCGATCTTTTTTACACCTCGGCGATGGAGTCCATCACGCGGGATATCAGCAAGATCGTGTTCAACAACCCTATTTTCAACGCAAAGAAGGCTGAAGTATGAAAAACGTAGCGCTCTTTGTCGGCAACGACATTTTCTCCTGGCTGGTGTGTCAGGATCTGATCGCCGCTCTGAAGGACGAGTGTGCCTTTACGGTGTATTTCCCCCTGGCGAAAAGCGCCGGGCGCACGCAGGAGCCGGCGGTTCGCCGCCTGGGGCTGTATGAGCGCGAAGTGCTGAACGATTTCGTGTTCCCGTTCGTAGGCCGCAACGCCGCCGCCTGCGAGGGCGCCTATCAGCCGCCGGCCCTGTTCTTGGCCGCCGCCGGGGTTAAAGCGCATCGTGTTCTCGATATCAATGACGCCGCGTTTATCAGCAGTCTGGAGCATATGGATGGGGTAATCTCCCTGCGCTGTTATCAGAAATTCTCCGCCGACTATGTGCGCGCCTTCAGCCGACGCGGCAAGCTGCTGTGGAACCTGCATCCGGGGGATTTACCGCGTTATCGCGGGGTGATGACACTGTTCCGCGCGATGATGAACGGTGACAGGGACTGTGCGGTGACGCTGCATGAAATGGATGAGCACTGGGACGCCGGCCCGGTGATCGCCCGTCTGTCCGCCGAGTTGCGTCACGATCTGTCGTTCCTGGAAAATATGATGCTGTTGGGCGTACAGAGCGGCGCTTTCCTGGCGCGTCAGCTGATGCGGGCAGAGCGCAGCGAAGCGATAGCGGCGGAAAAGCAGGGCGATTCGCGCTATTGGGGCTTCCCGGACGCGCAGACGCTGGCACGGGCGGAACAGGCGGGCATTGAACTGGTGGACCATGACGCCGTGCGCGAACAGTATCTGGAGCTGTTCGTCGGCGATCGCTTCCACTCGCTGGCGGGGCAGTTCTGTGCCGGGTTTGACGACTTCGTGCGGGCGCACGGTCATGATTGAGACGTTAATTGTGCTGGGTGCCGGTTTTCTGACCGGCATCACTACCATTCTGTTCGGCTTCGGCGGCGGCTTTGTGGTGGTGCCTTTCGTCTATCACCTGATCTCCGCGTCGGGCGAGCAGCCCGGCCAGGCGATGCATATTGCGGTGGCGACCTCGACGGCGGTGATGATCCTCAATGCGAGTTACGCGACGCTGACCAATTGGCGCAGCGGTAACCTGCTGCGAGAAACCATCGTGCCGCTAATCTTTTTTATCGGCATCGGCGCAGCGCTGGGCGCGTTCGCTTCCTCGCTGTTGGCGGACGGCGTGATCCGCGGGCTGTTTGTGGTTTATATGGCGGTGACCATCGCTGACTGCCTGTTCCGCCGGGGTTTCCTGATCAAACCGGCGCGCGCCGAACTGTCCCCCGTCACGCTGTGGGGCGGCGGGCCGCTGATCGGCGGCATCGCCACCCTGCTGGGGGTGGGCGGCAGCGTGATGACCGTGCCGCTGCTGCGCCGCCATGGCTACGACATGAAATATTGCGTCAGCGCCGCCAACCCGCTGTCGATCCCGGTGGCGGTGATCGGGGCGCTGATGTATATCGTGTTGGGGTGGCGCGAAATGAGCGGGCCGCAGTATTTGGGCTACGTCAATCTGAACATTCTGGGGTTGCTGGTGGTCGCGGGGATTGCGGGGATCGTGTTTGCCAGGCGTTGTTTGCCAAAGGTGAGCGATGCGCTGCATGCCAAAATCTACGTGCTGTTGCTGATCGCCGTGCTGATCGCTATCTGTATTTGAGACAGAAAGGGCGGCCGGATGCCGCCCTGAAAACCGCTTAACGGTGGTATTCGCCCGCCGCTTCCGGCTGGTACAGCAATTCCAGCACTTCAATCCGCGTTTCTTCACCGTTCGGCAATTGCCAGGAGATCTGCTTGCCGACGTGCATGCCGAGCAGCGCTGCGCCCAGCGGCGCCATCACCGACAGCTGATCGTGGCTGTCTTTCAGCGATGCCGGGTAAACCAGCGTGCGCACGTGCTCTTCATCGGTGTGCAGATCGCGAAAACGCACGCGGCTGTTCATGGTCACCACGTTGGCCGGCATTTTCTCCGGCGGCAGGATTTCCGCGCGATCCAACTCGTCGTTCAGCGCGGCGGCGACGTCGGTGTTGGCGAAGGCCGGTTGTTCCAATAGCGCATCCAGGCGTTCCGCATCCAGCTCATTAATAGTAATGATGGGTTTGGTCATTCCACTCTCCAGTCAAATCAAAGGGCGCCAGTCTTTGCGCCCATAAATTCGGAAAAACAACACAAAGCAACACCCCCGCGCCAGAGGAGCGGGGGTGTGGGTAATGTCGATTTGTCCCATTGATAGTAGGCGGTTGGGGCGAGAAAAGAAAGAGATCCCGATCACGAAGGCTTTTATCGTCAATCGTGGCAAAAGAAACGGTTAGCCCGGTTATGTTTTTGTTATCTCATCGACTTTTTCGCCGCAGTGTCGTTTTGCGAAATGGATCCCCGCGCGTCATTCGATTTCCACTTCGAACTGGAAAAAACCGGTCTACACAGAAAATCCTGCCGGGGGTAGGGTAAAGACATCACAGAAAGCGGCTTATTCAGGCGATGCGCTTTACGGCTTACTGATTAATGTAGGATCTAGGGGTACTGAAAAGTGAATGATGGATCTGCTTCGATAAAAGAAATTGAACAATCCGATGTCAGCGAAGCCGGAGCGATCACCGCTCGGGTGTTGGCGGATATTACCGCGATGCTGAATGCTGAAAATATTTATACCAATGCGGTGCAGCAACAGATGCTGGAATCGCATATTCGCGCCATGGTGCTGCGTTCAATAACCGGTGAGCCGTTGCCGGAGGTGGATAAATCGTTGTTCGACGAAATCTCTGCCGAATCCATGCAAATGGCGGAGCGCGTGGTGAATCAGTTTGGCACATTGCCTATCGAAGAAGCTTATTTGCTGTCAGTGCACTTCGAAGTGGCGAAAGATAATAACGCATAGCGGTTAACGCATCGATTTCAATCAGGAGAATATACCATGGGTCAAATTACCGTAGTGATCGGCGATCGTTTGGGCAAAGGGCAAAAAGTTGGCCAAGGCGTTGAAAGCGCAGGCGGAAAAGCGGTGGTTATCCCCGGCGTCGCGGCGGACATGAAGCTGGGCGACGTCATGAAAGCGGAAAACGCGCAGCTGGGCATCTCTTTTTGCGGCAGCGGCGGTGCCGGCGCGATTACCGCGCAAACCAAACACGGCTACAAGGCTAAATACGGCATGCGGTCGGTGGAAGAGGGCGTAACGGCAATTAACGAAGGCTACAACGTGCTGGGCTTCGGTTTTATGGATAAAGAAGAGCTGGGCCAGAAACTGGTGGAAGCCTACGTCAAAAAACATGGCAATCCATAATGAAAGAGCAATATACCACATCGGTAAAGGTGGAGGGTAAAGGCGACAGCAAAGCGAAAGCTTTTGCTTCCGCCTTGGCTAATGTGCAGGGCGCGGTATTAAAGTCCACCAATAATATTCTGCTGCGTATCGAGCCGCAGGACGTCAACGTAGTGAAAGCGGAAGAGAAAATAACTAAAGAGAAATTTCTTTTCTTCTTTTTGCCGCGTGAAAGAAAGAGCTATGCCGTTTCTCTGGAAATAACCGTGAACGTAACCATTATCAATACCGAGAAGGTTGTCTTCGTCACGAAATAAAAACGTTAGCATAAATGAAAGGGTATACTGATGTTTTTAATCATCTTATTTAAATCGATTATTATCGGTGGGCTGGTGGGGGTCGGCGTAGGGGCCGGTGCCGCACGCATGTTCCACGCACCGACAACACAGGGCATGGGGGCGTTTCGCACCCTGGGCGAGCTGAATTCCTGCGAGGGCGATCCGGCTTCCCACTTCTCATTCGGTCTGGGCTTTTTCTTCAACGCCTGGGCGTCTTCCGTGGCGGCGGGCTCCTTCACGCAGGACGTCGATCACCGCATCATCCCGCACTGGGGCGCGGCGGCCCTGATGGTCAAGAATCGCAATCTGGCGCAAACGCTGCACGATCCGAAAAAAATGGCTATTGCCTGCGGCATCATCGGCATGCTGGTGGTGGCGTTCCTCAATACCACCGCTTCCGCCGTGCCTGCCGCGCTGCAGGTCACCGCGATCAAGGTGCTGGTGCCGGCGGCCAACCTGCTGGTGAACACCGTGATGCCGGTGATCTTCTGGCTGGCGGCGATCGACGCCGGGCGCCGTTCCGGCTTCTGGGGCACCATCTTTGGCGGCCTGGCGCAGCTGATCATGGGCAACGCCGTACCGGGCCTGGTGCTGGGCATTCTGATCGGCAAAGGGGTGGAAGAGAGCGGCTGGAACAAGATCACCAAGATCATGATGGCCGTGATCGTGCTGCTGTTCGTGCTGAGCGGCTTCTTCCGCGGCTTCGACATGAAAGTTCTCGAGTCCTTCAGCCTCGGCGTGCCAGGCTGGCTGGACGCCATTCACAACACCCTGAGCGGTAAATAAGGAGCGGGATGATGGAAGAGCAAACCCAAAAAGGCTTCTGGTACGCCGACTGGTCATTCCCGATTTTTGTTGGCCTGCTGTCCTCCGGCGTGTTCGCCGGGACACACATGTATTACCTGTACGGCATCGGCGCCTTTAACGAAGTGGCGTTCGTTTCCATGCTGCGGGCGGGGATGGACACCGGCGTGTACGGTGCAGTGGCGGCGTTCGGCGCCAGCTTCCTGTTCGCGCGCATCATCGAAGGCTCGCTGGTGGGCATCCTGGATATCGGCGGCGCGATCCAGACCGGCGTCGGGCTGGGCGTGCCGGCGCTGCTGCTGGGGGCCGGCATCGTGTTCCCGGTCGCCAACTTCGCCGCTTCGCTGGCCACCGGCCTGATCATCGGCCTGGCGATCGGTTACGTGATCATCCTGGCGCGCAAATTCACCATCAATCAGAGCAACTCCACCTACGGGGCGGACGTGATGATGGGCGCGGGCAACTCGTCGGGCCGCTTCCTCGGGCCGTTGATCATCCTGTCGGCGATGACCGCCTCGATCCCGATCGGCATCGGCTCGCTGCTCGGCGCGCTGCTGTTCTATATCTGGGGTAAACCGATCACCGGCGGAGCGATCCTCGGCGCGATGATCCTGGGGGCGATCTTCCCGGTAGCCATTTCTTAAGAGGCCTGCGCCAGGCGCCGTCCGATGCTGCGGCGGCGCCCGGGCTAACAGGAGCAATGCGGTATGTATGACTTAGTAATCAGAGGCGCCAGACTGGCGGACGACACGCTGATCGATCTGGCGGTCAAAGACGGCAAAATAGCCTCGGTCGGGCGGTTGGCGGCGGACGTCAGCGCCGCTCGCCAACTGGATCTGGCGGGCAACTGCCGCCTGAGCGCCGGTTGGATCGATGCGCACGTGCACTGCTATCCCGACTCGCCGATTTACCATGACGAGCCCGATCGGGTCGGCGTCGCCAGCGGCGTCACCAGCGTGGTCGACGCCGGCAGCACCGGCGCCGACGATATCGACGCCTTTTATCAGCTGACGCGCAGCGCCAAAACCAACGTGTTCGCCTTCCTCAACATCTCGCGCATCGGCCTGCTGCGGCAGAACGAGCTGGCGGAGTTGACGGACATCGACAAGCGCGAGGCCGGCCAGGCCATCGCCAACCACCCTGGCTTCATCATCGGCATCAAGGCGCGCATGAGCAGCAGCGTGGTGGGCAAGAACGGCACCCGGCCGCTGGTGTTGGCCAAAGAGATCCAGCGGGAAAACCGCCAGCTGCCGCTGATGGTGCATATCGGCAACAACCCGCCGGATCTGGACGAGATCGCCGATCTGCTGACCCGTGGCGATATCATCACCCACTGCTACAACGGCAAACCGAACCGCATTCTGACGCCGGCAGGCACGCTGCGCGAGTCGATCCAGCGCGCGCTGCGGCGCGGCGTGTTGCTCGACGTGGGGCACGGCACCGCCAGCTTCAGCTTCGAGGTGGCACGCCAGGCGATCAAGCTGGGCATTTTGCCGCACACCATCAGCTCCGATATTTACTGCCGCAACCGCATGAACGGGCCGGTGCACAGCCTGGCGACGGTGATGTCCAAATTCTTCAGCGTCGGCCTGACGCTGCCGCAGGTGATCGCCTGCGTGACGGAGAACGCCGCGTCGGCGCTGCAGCTGAGCGGCAAAGGGCGGTTGGAGCCGGGCTATGACGCCGATTTCACGCTGTTTGAACTGCGCCGCGAACCGCAGGTGTTCGCCGACGCCGAAGGGCAAACCGCCGAGGGCGAACAGCTGTTGGTGCCGCTGGCCGCGGTGGTGGCCGGGGAAATCCTATTAACCGAACAAGGGGAGGCAGCCCATGTCTTCGATTTATGAAAAATACGGTTTGAAGCAGGTGATCAACACCTCCGGCCGCATGACCATTCTCGGCGTTTCCACGCCGCGCCAGGACGTGATTGACGCCGTTGACTACGGTCTGAATCACTATTTCGAAATCAAGGATCTGGTCAACAAGACCGGTGCCTACATCGCCGATCTGCTCAACGTGGAGGACGCGGTGATCGTTTCCTGCGCCTCGGCGGGCATCGCCCAGTCGGTGGCGGCAGCGATCGTCAAAGATAACGCCAATCTGCTGGTGAACCTGCACTCGGCGCCGATCGCCGTGCCGCGCGAGATCGTGTTGCCGCGCGGTCACAACGTCAACTTCGGCGCGCCGGTGGACACCATGGTGGCGCTGGGCGGCGGCAAGGTGGTGGAGGCCGGCTACGCCAACGAATGTTCGCCGGAGCAGATTGAAGCCTGCATCACGCCGCAGACGGCTGCGATCCTGTACGTCAAATCGCACCACTGCGTGCAGAAAAGCATTTTGTCCGTCGAACAGGCGGCGGTAGTGGCACGCAAGCATAACCTGCCGCTGATCGTCGACGCCGCGGCGGAAGAAGATCTGATGTGTTACTACCAGATGGGGGCCGATCTGGTGATCTACAGCGGCGCCAAAGCCATCGAGGGGCCGACCAGCGGCCTGGTTGTCGGCAAGAAACAGTACGTCGAGTGGGTGAAGCTGCAGTCCGGCGGCATCGGCCGGGCGATGAAGGTCGGCAAAGAGGGCATTCTCGGCCTGACGCAGGCGATTGAAAGCTATCTGACGCTTGAGAAAACCACCGGGCAACAGATGGTGGAGCGGATGACGCCGTTCCTCGACAGCCTCAACACCCTGACCGGCGTCAGCGCCAAGACTGTCTGGGACAGCGCCGGCCGCGATATCGCCCGCGCCGAGATCACCTTCGACGAGGCGGTGCTGGGGCGGTCGACCTATGACATCGTCCAGGCGCTGAAAACCGGCGATATCGCCATCTATTTCCGCGGCTACAAGGCCAACGAGGGCAAGATTGAGGTCGACGTACGCAGCGTCGACGAGCAACAGCTGATGGCCGTCTTTACCTGTATCAAAAACCTGTTTACGGAGAAACAAGCATGAAGCTGCAGCCTAACTATTATCGCGATCGCGTCTGCCTGAACGTGCTGGCCGGCTCCAAAGCCAACGCGCAGGAGATCTACGCCGCGGCGGAAGGCCATGTGCTGGTGGGCGTGCTCTCCAAGAACTACCCGGACGTCGACAGCGCGGTGACCGATATGCTGCGCTATGCGCGCCTGATCGACAACGCGCTCTCGGTCGGCCTGGGCGCCGGCGATCCGAAGCAGTCGGCGATGGTCAGCCTGATTGCTCAGCAGGTGCAGCCGCAGCACGTTAACCAGGTGTTTACCGGCGTCGGCGCCAGCCGCGCGCTGCTGGGCCAGAACGACAGCGTGGTCAACGGCCTGGTGTCGCCGACCGGCCGCGTCGGCTGGGTGAAGATTTCTACCGGCCCATTGAGCGCCGCAGCGCCTGATGGCATCGTGCCGGTGGAAACCGCCATCGCTTTGCTGAAGGACATGGGCGGCAGCTCGATCAAGTATTTCCCGATGGGCGGCCTGAAATGCAAGGACGAATACCAGTACGTAGCCAAGGCCTGCGCCGAGCATGACTTTATGTTGGAGCCGACCGGCGGCATCGATCTGGAGAACTACGAGCCGATCGTCGAGATCGCGCTGGCGGCCGGCGTGAAACGCGTGATCCCGCATATCTACAGCTCGATCATCGACGCCGCCAGCGGCGACACGCGTCCGCAGGACGTGAAAACCCTGCTGGCGATGACCAAAAAGCTGGTGGGCTGAACGCGCAATGGGATGAGGTATGCCCTAAATAATTGGAGTTGCTTCCCGGCGGCAAGAGCATGAGTCCCCAGGAGCTTACTTAAGTAAGTGACTGGGGGAGTGCCTGCAGCCAACACAGAAGCAACTTCAAGTATGACGGGGATAACGCTGGGAGGCGAAGGTTTTCCCGTGGCGCGGCATGCCGCGCCGTTACCCACATTGAGGATTACTATGCGAAACTGGCAGGCTCCAACCCGACGCACCGCGTTGTTCCTGGCGCTGCTGGCCGTGACTGGCCCGGCGCTGCATGCTGAGGATGCAATGAATTCCACGTCATCTCATTTCGCCTATATCGGCACCTACAATCCCAATGGCGAGGGCGTTTACCGGGTGCAGGTCGATCCGGCCAGCGGTGCGCTGAGCCATGCTACGCTGGTCAGCAAAGTGCCGAATCCGGCGCAGCTGACGTTGAGCGCTGATGGCAAGACGCTGTATGTCGCCAGCGAAGTGGCCGATTTCAACGGCGGCAAACACGGCGGCATCACCGCTTACCGGGTCAATCCGGCCGACGGCGGCCTGACGCAGCTCAACCAGGTGGATTCGCAGGGGGCGGGGCCGGTGTATCTCTCATCGACGCCGGACGGGCACCATCTGCTGGTGGCGAACTACGTCAGCGGCAGCGTAGCGGCTTTCCCAATTGAAGCGGACGGCAGCCTGGGCGCCGCCAGCTCGGTGCAGCAACAGCAGGGCCCGGCGGGCGCGGCCAAACCGGCGGCGGCGGTGAACGGCAGCTTCGCCATCAGCGACCACAACGGCCCGCATGCCCATATGATCGCCAGCGATCCGAGCGGCAAGTTCGTGTTCTCCACCGATCTGGGGTTGGATCGCATCTACCAATGGCGCTTTGAAGCCGCGAGCGGCCGGCTGACGCCGAACGATCCACCGTGGATCGCCGCCTCTTCCGCCGGCGCGGGGCCGCGTCACTTTGTGTTCCATCCCGACGGCGAAACCGTGCTGCTGGTGAACGAAGAGGCCTCGACGTTGACCAGCTACCGTTTTGATCGCCAAAAAGGTACTCTGAAACAACTGCATGCAGTTTCCGCGTTGCCCGCCGATTATCAGGGTACCAGCTTCGCTTCGGGGCTGGCGCTCAGCAAAAACGGCGACACGCTGTACGTCGCCAACCGGCTGCATAACAGCATTGCCCAGTTCAGCGTAGGCACCGGCGGCGAGTTGAAATCGGTGGCGGAAACCTGGACGCGTGGCGATTACCCGCGTTCGCTGGCGCTGAGCCCGGATGGCCGCTATCTGTATGCGTTGAACCAGCGCAGCGATAACGTCACCCGCTTCAGCGTAAACCCGACGGACGGCAAGCTCAGCTTTGTGGGCGGCTATCTGCCGATCGGCAGCCCCTCGCAAATGGCGTTCCTGCCGCCGCCGAAGTAACCCGTGACCCGCCCGGTGAACCGGGCGGGTTGCTTGATTGACGGACACAGAATGGTGCGATTTCCTTACCCGCGTTTGGCTTACTTGTTCGATGCTTTGCAAACCGAAACTTTGCCGCAGGATGAGCTGGCGAAGCGTTTCGCCGTGTCCACCCGCACGGTGCGGGCGGATATCACCGCGCTGAACGAGATTTTGGACAAATACGGCGCGCGTTTCGTGCACAGTCGCGGGGCCGGCTATCGCCTGCAGGTCGATAACGCCGCGCTGTTCAGCGCTTTGCAGCATCAGGAACGCCGCAAGCACGCCACCCCGCGCAGCGCGCAGGAACGCGTGCATTATTTGCTGGTGCGTTTTTTGACCTCAGCTTTCTCCCTCAAACTGGAAGATCTGGCCGACGAGTGGTTCGTCAGCCGCGGTACGTTGCAAAACGACATGGCTGAGGTGAGAGAGCGCCTGGCGCACTATCAATTGACGATCGAAACCAAGCCGCGCTACGGCATGAAGCTGTTCGGTGCCGAGATGGCGATCCGCGCCTGCCTCACCGATCTGTTGTTCCAGCTGCATCTGGCCGACGCCGAGAATCCGTTGCTCAACAACGAGATCCTGCTGCAGCCGCAGGTGACTGCGTTCGCCGGATTGCTGCACCCGCTGCTGTCGCAATATGCCATTCGTCTGACCGACGAGGGCGAGCAGTACCTGATCTTCTACTGCGCGGTGGCGCTGCGGCGCATCAACGACGGCTATCCGCTGCCGGACTTCGAGGTGGAAGACGGCGACGACGCGGTGCGTCAGGTGTCGACCCGCCTGGCGGCGGAGCTGCGTTCGGCCTCCGGCAAAGAGATCTCGATGGCAGAAGAGGCCTATCTGCGCGTCAACATCGCCGCGCGGCGCGTGCAGGACGTACAGCCGACCGAGATCAACGCTGACGATGAAGAAGCGCTGGTGGACTACATCCTGTCCTACATCAACGCGCACTATAACTACAACCTGCAGGGCGACGAGCAGCTGCGGGCCGATCTGCTCACCCATATCAAAACCATGATTACGCGGGTGAAATATCAGATCAATATCCCCAATCCGCTGCTGGCCAACATCAAGCAGCACTATCCGATGGCTTACGACGTGACGCTGGCGGCGGTCTCCAGCTGGGGTAAATACACGCCCTATACCCTGAGCGAGAACGAAATCGGCTATCTGGTGCTGCACATCGGCGTGGGGCTGGAGAGGCATTACAACATCGGTTATGAACGCCACCCGCAGGTGATGCTGGTATGCGATACCGGTAACTCGACGGTGCGCATGATCCAGGCGCAGATTGCGCGCAAGTATCCGCAGCTGGTGATGACGCGCATCGTCTCGCTGCGCGATTACGAGATGCTTGCACATATCGACGAAGACTTCGTGATTTCCAACGCCCGCATCGGCGAAAAGAACAAGCCGGTGGTGGTGATGTCACCGTTCCCGACCGATTATCAGCTGGAGCAACTGGGCAAACTGGTGCTGGTGGATCGCACCCGACCGTACATGCTGGAGAAGTTCTTCGACGCTGAACACTTCATGGTGCTCAACGAGCCGCTGACGCAGGCGGAGCTGTTCAGCCGGGTGTGCGGCCAGCTGGAGCGGGAGGGGTATGTCGGCGCGGACTTCTATCCGTCGGTCGTTGAACGCGAGGCAATCGTCTCCACGCTGCTGGGCGAGGGCATTGCGCTGCCGCATTCGCTGGGGCTGCTGGCCAAAAAGACCGTGGTGGTGACGCTGCTGGCGCCACAGGGCGTCGCCTGGGGAGAAGGCGAGGTCGCGCACGTGATTTTCCTGCTGGCGATCAGCAAGAGCGACTATGAAGAGGCGATGGCGATCTACGAGCTGTTCGTCACCTTCGTGCGTGAACGCTCAATGAGCCGCCTGTTGGGCAGCGACAGCTTCGACAGCTTTAAAGCGGTTGCGCTGGACTGCCTGAGCCGGAGTTGAGGGGCTAATCTGCTTCCGGCAGAAAGAGAGCCGGGGGCAGATTGAAGCGTTTGGCCAGCGCCATAATGTGCGGAATGGTCAGCGATCTTTTGCCGCTCAGGATTTGGTTGACCAACGACTTTTTGCCGATCTCATGTTCAAAATCACTTTGGCTGAGTTGGTGCTGTTCCATCAATACGCGAAGCGCGGCCACCCCCTGCGGCAGTTGGGCGATACGCTGGTTGAATGCGGTAAACTCGGCGCTGTTATCTTCATATTCGGCGATCTTTTTTGCCAGCATGTCAATCAGCGGATGGTGTTCATCGTTTTCCAGCAGATATTCCACCAATTCGAGCGCTTCCCGGTAGTCTTGCTGAGAGCCGCTGCCCTGCAATAAGGGCACGGCGCGCAGCAGCGCATCGGCGGCCTTAATGGCATCTGTAATCATGATGAACTCCTTCGATAGTGCTGCATCAGCTTGTCGTACTCGGCGCGGCTAACAATGTGCTTTATGAATACTTTCTGTGTCTCAAAGCTGGCAAAGAACAAAATCCGCAGGTGGTTACCGCCGACGTCAATGACCCACCATTTCTCTTTGTATTTCATACGATCGAGCGAAGGAAAAAGCGCTTTTAACTCGTCCGGCGTGCGAAACTCGCCGCGTCGCAACGTTTTATAAATGGCCTCGAGAGCAGCGGCTTCATTAGGGTATTGCTTCGTTGCGTTATTAAACGGTTCCCTGGAAATGATATGCATCGTTCCCTCGACTCCTGTCTGGTGAACATTATAGCGGCTGCCTTAGGTGTTCACAAATTGTAAACTTATCATCCCCGCTCGCAGTGAGAGGGAAATACCCGGCTGCAGCTCGTTTCTGCCGTTGCACTCTATTGCGGTTAGCGCCGTGCTGGTAAATCCATGCCTCGCATTTACAGGCAGTTACTGCTGATTTTGGAAGCGGGTACGCAAAGTGAACAGCGGGAGGTTGTGTCAGGGAGAAGAGGCAAAGGGAACGAACGCGCCGGTGCGGCGCATTCGCGAGAGGGCTTCAGCGGCTAATCTTCATCAAACCCGGAGTTGAACAGCTCGACCACCGCCGCCAGCGCGTTGATTTCGTCGGGGCCGGTCGCTTCGACTTCGATGTGCCGGCCCTGGGCGGAGTCCAGCATCAGCAGTGCGATGACGCTGCTGGCTTCGGCTTCGGTGCCGCTTTCGTTGCGCAGCATCACCTCGGCGTCGAAGCTTTGCACCAGCTCGAACAGTTTCATCGCCGGGCGTGCGTGCATGCCCAGCTTGTTTTTGATTTCAACCGTCTGTTTGACCGTCATTGTTTGCGCTTTTCCAGCGTGCGGTGGCGCGACTGCACGTTCTTGCCGCGCGAGCGGAAGTAATCGGCCAGCTGTTCCGCCACGTACACCGAGCGGTGCTTACCGCCGGTACAGCCGATGGCGACCGTCAGGTAGCTGCGGTTGTTGGTTTCCAGCATCGGCAGCCATTGTTCCAGGTAGCTGCGGGTCTGGTAGATGAAGTTGTGCACTTCGGTATGGCGATCGAGGAACGACGCCACCGGTTTGTCCAGGCCGGTCATCGGCCGCAGCTTCGGATCCCAGTGCGGGTTAGGCAGGAAGCGCACGTCGAACACGTAGTCGGCGTCGATCGGGATGCCGTGCTTGAAGCCGAAGGATTCGAACACCATGGTCAGCTCGCGCTCGCGCTTGCCCAGCAGGCGGGTGCGCAGCATTTCGGCCAGTTCGTGCACCGACATTTCCGAGGTGTCGATAATCAGGTCAGCCCGTGAGCGCAGCGGTTCGAGCAGATCGCTCTCTTCATCGATAGCGCTTTCCAGCGACAGGTTTTTGCTGGAGAGCGGGTGCAGGCGGCGGGTGTCGCTGTAACGGCGGATCAGCGTGTTGCGATCGGCGTCGAGGAACAGCAGCTGTGGCGAGAAGCTGTCCGGCAGCTGAGTCATCGCGAATTCGAACACTTCCGGCGATTCCGGCATGTTGCGCACGTCGATGCTGACCGCCGCGGAGATATTGCGTTCCGCCAGCGTGTTGGCGAGCTGCGGCAGCAGCACCACCGGCAGGTTGTCAACGCAGTAAAAACCCATGTCTTCCAGCGCCCGCAAGGCGACGGATTTTCCGGAACCGGAACGGCCGCTGACAATCATCAGCACCATGTGGCAACTCCCCTGGCATCGCGGCGGCGTTCATCGCCACCGGTGGAAACTTTGTTATTCCGGCCGCAGCCGGATCCATCATCGTGAAACAGTAGCGTTATCCGGGCTGGAAGTCACGCCGGCCGGGCATCACTCGGTGATGATTTGATAAAGTTCTTCGTCGCTCTGCGCGGCGCGCAGGCGGCGGCATACGGTTTTGTCGGCCAGGCGTTTGGCGACCAGCGACAGGGTATGCAAATGGGTTTTGCACTGATCGGCAGGCACCAGCAGCGCGAACAGCAGGTCGACCGGCTGGTTGTCGATAGCGTCGAAAGCGATGGGTTGGTCGAGACGGATAAACACGCCAACGGCCCGCAGTGTGTCCTCTTCCAGTTTGCCGTGGGGAATGGCGATACCGTTGCCGATACCGGTGCTGCCCATGCGCTCCCGGGTGAGAACCGCGTCAAACACCACCTGCGAAGGCAGATTGAGCTGTTTGGCGGCCAGTTCGCTGATAATTTCCAAAGCCCGCTTCTTGCTGGTGCAGTGTACCGAGCTTTTGGTGCACTCGATGTTTAACACCGAGCTTAATTGCATATATTCGTTGTTCATCTCATCTTCACTTAAAACCGCGCCGCCGGGCACACCCGGCAAGGCGGTTTTTCGTCGGTTTTAACCCTGATTACCGTTCGGCGCGTCACCCATGCGGGTCACGCGCCGAAGGGCGAGGCTGCGACGGAGGCAACCTCACGGAATGGGTTAGGGTGTCAGTGTTGCTTCAATTTGTCTTTATGTTTGTTCAATTGACGTGCCAATTTGTCGATCAGCGTATCAATTGCGGCATACATATTCTCGTCTTCCGAGGTGGCGTGCAACTCGCCTCCATTCACGTGCACCGTTGCTTCCGCAATTTGCTGCACTTTTTCCACACTTAATACAACATACACCTGATTGATGCGATCAAAATACTGTTCGAGTTTGGCGAACTTGTTGTTCACGAACTCGCGCAACGGATCGGTGATTTCGATGTGGTGTCCGGTAATGTTGAGCTGCATAGTGTCTTCCTTCTCAATAGAGGTCAAACCAACTGTTTACGCTGGTTCGACGGCGGGATGGACAAAGACTCTCGGTACTTGGCGACGGTGCGCCGCGCCACGATGATCCCCTGATCGGCGAGCAGGGTGGCCAGCTTGCTGTCGCTGAGTGGTTTGGCGGGGTTTTCCGCCGCAATCAATTTCTTCACCAACGCGCGGATCGCCGTTGAGGAGGCTTCGCCGCCGCTGTCGGTATTCACGTGGCTGGAGAAGAAATATTTCAATTCGAAAATGCCGCGCGGGCTGTGCAGAAACTTCTGCGTGGTGACGCGCGAGATCGTCGATTCATGCATCTCCACGGCCTGGGCGATATCCGCCAGCACCATGGGTTTCATAAATTCTTCGCCTTGCTCGAAGAACGCCTGCTGCTGGCTGACGATGCAGCGGGTAACCTTCAGCAGGGTCTCGTTGCGGCTTTCCAGGCTTTTAATCAGCCACTTGGCTTCCTGCAGGTTGCTGCGGATGAACTGGCCGTCGGCTTCGCTGCGGGCGCTGTTGCCCAGCGCGGCGTACTGCTGATTGATCTTCAAGCGCGGCACGCTGTCGCTGTTGAGCTCGACCGTCCACGTGTTCTGCGTCTTGCGCACCAGCACGTCCGGAATCACGTATTCCGATTCACCGGTATTGATCGATTGCCCCGGACGCGGATCGAGCGACTGAATCAGCAGCATCGCTTCTTTCAGTGTATCTTCTTTTAGCCGGGTTGATCGCATCAGGCTGCGAAAGTCGTGGTTGGCCAACAGATCCAGATGGTCGCTGATGATCAGCCGGGCTTCGGCCAGATAAGGTGTGTCTTTGGCGTATTGAGAGAGCTGCACCAGCAGGCAATCGCGCAGATCGCGCGCGGCGACGCCGATCGGATCGAAACGCTGCACGCGCTTCAATACCGCCTCGACTTCTTCGAGGGTCACGTTTTCGTCACCCAGGCTTTCCAGAATGTCTTCCAGCGGCACGGTGAGATAGCCGGTATCGTCCACGGCGTCGACGATGGAGGTGGCGATGGCGGCGTCGGTATCGGAGAACGGGGTCAGATCCACCTGCCACATCAGGTAATCCTGCAGCGTTTGGGTGGTCTCGCCCTGATAGATCGGCAGCTCGTCGTCGCTGTAGTCGGTGCCGGTGCCGGACGGCGTACCGGCGGTGTAGATCTCGTCCCAGGTGGCGTCCAGCGGCAGCTCTTCCGGCATGTCTTTCTGTTCCAGCGCCTCGCGGGTATCGAGCCCTTCGGTCTCCTGGGTTTCTTTAGCGTCGATTTCGTCGTGCAGATCGGTCTGTTCAAGCAGCGGATTGCTCTCCAGCGCTAGCTGGATCTCTTGCTGAAGCTCAAGCGTGGACAACTGCAGCAGGCGGATCGCCTGCTGGAGCTGAGGAGTCATGGCCAGCTGTTGGCTGAGCCTGAGTTGCAAACCTTGCTTCATAGTCTTCTGTCTACTTCCGTTAACGGTGTCGCCCCGCAGGGCGCGCCGGCGCTCAGAGGCGGAATTCTTCGCCCAGATAAACGCGTTTTACCTGCTCGTCGGCCAGAATAGCATCCGGCGTGCCATGGGCAATCAGTTTGCCCTGGCTGACGATGTAGGCGCGTTCACACACGTCCAGCGTCTCGCGCACGTTATGGTCGGTGATCAGCACGCCCAGGCCGCTGTCACGCAGGTGCTCGATGATTTTTTTGATGTCGATAACGGAAATCGGATCCACCCCGGCGAAGGGTTCGTCCAGCAGAATGAATTTCGGGTTGGCCGCCAGCGCGCGGGCGATTTCGACGCGGCGGCGTTCACCGCCGGACAGTGCCTGGCCGAGGCTGTCGCGCAGATGGGAGATGTGAAACTCTTCCATCAGCTCTTTGGCGCGGTCTTCGCGCTGTTCGCTGGTGAGGTCGGGGCGAATCTCCAGTACCGCCATCAGGTTGTCGTACACGCTCAGGCGGCGGAAGATCGACGCTTCCTGCGGCAAGTAACCGATGCCGCGGCGCGCGCGGGCGTGCAGCGGCAGCAGGCTGATGTCTTCTTCGTCGATCACGATGCGCCCGGCGTCGCGCGGCACGATGCCGACCACCATGTAGAAGGTGGTGGTTTTACCGGCGCCGTTCGGCCCGAGCAGGCCGACGATCTCGCCGGATTTCACTTTCAGGCTGACGTCTTCGACAACTTTACGGCCCTTGTAGGCTTTCGCCAGGTTTTCTGCGATGAGTGTTGCCATAAGTGATTAATTACTCTTTTTTTGCCCGTTTTTGTCTTGCAACTGCGACGGTACCAGAACCGTTGTCACGCGTTTGCCTTTATCGCTGAACGCCTGCATTTGCTGCTGTTGCACCAGATAGGTGATGCGATCGCCTTTCACGTTGCTGTCGAGCTGCTCCAGATAGGCGTTGCCCGTCAGGGTCACCAGCTGGGTCGCCACGTCGTAACGCACTTTCTGCGCGTGGCCTTTGACCGGTTTGCCGCTGTCCTGCATCTGGTAGAAGGTTACCGGGTTGCCGAACGCTTCAATATAGGTTTTATTCTGATCTCCGCCCGGGCGGGTGACGACCACCTTGTCGGCGCGGATATCGATGGTGCCCTGTTTGATCACCACGTTATCGGTAAAGGTACTGACGTTGCTTTGCATGTCCAACGACTGTTTGAGCGAGTCGATGCTGACCGGCTGGCTGGAGTCGGATTTCAGCGCCAGGGCGGGGGCGCTGGCGGCCAAAACTAAGCTGCCGAGCAACAGGTTACGGAGTTGGTTTTTGGTTCTGGATTTCATAGTTGGTCTTAACCTTATCAATCAGCTCAGCGGTTTTGGTCCGCAGGTTCCCACGCATTTTCATGCCGTTAGAGGTAAAATTGGTCCCGTAAAGCGTGACTTCGTCATCGGAGGTGACGTCCTGGGTGACCAGGTTTACCTGAGCGTTGTCCGTCTTAATTTTTTCCAGCTGCGAGGTGGTGGTCAGGCTGTTTACCTCGACGTGACCATACAGATACAGCATCCGGTCTTTAGTCAGTTTGGCGCGATCGGCGCGAACTGACCAGGTGGCCACCGCATTCTCATCGAACAGCGTCATTACCGGCTGGGTGAACCAGCTCAGCTCGCCGGCGGTGTAATACTTCGCGTCTTCCGCCACCAGCTTGTAATTCAGCTTGCCCGCCGGGTTGTACACCACGGTGACCGTGTGCTGGCTCTGGTAAGTCGGATCTTGATCGTTGACCGGGCCAGGGGCCGTGTCGTCGCTGAAGTCCGTCATGTTCCAGCCGATCAACGCCAGAACGATCACCGTCAACAGAATGGTGATCCACAGTTTGGTTTTACTCATATCGACAGCCCTTTGGCGTCCTCCAGCTTATTTTGAGCCAAAAGAATGATGTCGCACAGTTCGCGCACCGCACCGCGGCCGCCGGCAATGCGGGTGACATAGTGGGCGCGCGGTGTCAGCAGCGGATGTGCGTCCGCGACCGCGACCGCCAGGCCGACCTGCGCCATCACCGGCCAGTCGATCAGGTCATCGCCGATGTAGGCGACCTGATCCGCCGTTAACGACAGTTTATCCAACAGTTCGCGGAAGGCCAAAAGCTTATCGGATTGCCCCTGATACAGATGGGTGATGCCGAGCGTCTGCGCGCGGTCTTCCAGCAACTTGGCGGAGCGGCCGGTGATGATCGCCACCTCGATGTCCGAGGTTTTCAAACAGCGGATGCCGTAACCGTCGCGCACGTTGAACGCCTTAAGTTCTTCACCGTTGTTGCCCATGAAGATCAGGCCGTCCGACAGCACGCCGTCAACGTCGCAAATCAACAGGCGGATGTTCCCGGCACGCGCCATAACCTCTTGTTCTACCAGCCCGTAGCAGGTTTCTACCATACCCATTCCGTTCTATTCCTTAATTAAACGACGCCGGCGCGCAGCATGTCATGCATATGTACCACACCCAGCAGTTGGTCGCCATCGGCAACCAGTAGCGCGGTGATGTGGCGTTGTTGCATCAGGTTCAATGCATCGACCGCCAGGATATTGGGGCGTACTCGCACGCCGCCCGGCGTCATGACATCGGCGATTTTCGCCTCGTGCAGGTTGATGCCCATGTCGAACACCCGGCGAAGGTCACCGTCGGTGAAGATGCCGGCGATTTTCATCAGGTCGTCGCAGATCACCGTCAGGCCCAGATTTTTGCGGGTGATTTCCAGCAGCGCGTCGCGCAACGAGGCGTCGGCGCTGACGTGGGGCATTTCGTCGCCGCTGTGCATGATATCGCTAACTCGCAGCAGCAGTTTGCGGCCGAGTGCGCCGCCCGGATGCGACAGCGCGAAATCTTCCGGCGTGAAACCGCGCGCTTTCAGCAGCGCGACGGCCAGCGCATCGCCCATCACCAGCGTGGCGGTGGTGCTGGTGGTCGGCGCCAGCCCCAGCGGGCAGGCCTCCTGCGGCACCTTGATGCACAGGTGGATATCCGCCGCCTTGCCCATCGAACTTTCCGGATTGTTGGTCATGCAGATGAGGGTGATCTGTTGGCGTTTCAACACCGGGATCAGCGCCAGGATCTCGCTGGACTCGCCGGAGTTGGAGATGGCGAGCACGATGTCCTGCGGGGTGACCATGCCCAAGTCGCCATGGCTGGCTTCCGCCGGGTGAACGAAGAATGAGGGGGTGCCGGTGCTGGCGAAGGTCGCGGCGATCTTGCAGCCGATATGGCCGGATTTGCCCATCCCCATCACCACCACTTTACCGCCGCAGGCGGCGATCGTTTCGCAGGCGCGGGTGAAGTCTGCGTTGATATAGCTGTCGAGCTGAGCCAGCCCTTCGCGCTCTATCTGAAGCACTTCTTTGCCGGCTTGTTGAAAATCGAAGCCCGGTTGCAACTCAATGTTCGACATACTCATTCCCGTCGGTTTAGCCGAAAGTACTGAAAGGGTTAAAGAACAGCACCGCAAGATACGCAATAAAACCACATAATAACAGAGCGCCCGCCAGGTGGCCGATGCGATGCTTGCGGCCGATGCACAGCACGCTCAGCAGCACGCTGGCTGCCAGCATCACCCAGTAATCGCGCTGGAAGGCGGCGGCGTCCACGCGGCCCGGCGACAGCAGGGCGGGTACGCCCAGCACGATCACCGTGTTGAAAATATTGGAGCCGATGATATTACCAATCGCCATATCATCTTCGCCCTTCAGCGCCCCGGCGATAGACGTGGCCAGTTCGGGCAGGCTGGTACCGATGGCGATGAGGGTCAAACCGACCACCAGTTCGCTCAGGCCGAAATAGTGCGCGATCACCGTCGCGTTATCGACCACCATTCTGGAAGAGAGCGGCAAAATGATAAACGCCAGCACCAGCCACAGCACCGCCACGGTGTTGCTGCTGTCCTGCGGCAGCTCGGCGATCTGCTCCATCGTCAGGCTGTCGCTGCCCTCGCGCTGCGCCAGCCGGGCGATTTTCAGCATCAGCAGAATGAAACCGGCGGCGGCGGCCAGCAGCAGCACGCCATCCAGCCTGCTCAGGGTGCCGTCCATCAGCACGAAACCGCACAATACTGTGACCGCTAACATCAGCGGCAGTTCGCGCCGCAATATCTCGGAGCGCGCAGCCAGCGGGTGAATCAGCGCCGCGACGCCCAGGATCAATAAAATGTTGGTGATGTTGGAACCTAATACGTTCCCAACGGCCATATCTATTTGCCCATTCAGCGCGGCGGTGGTGGACACGATCAGCTCCGGCAGCGAAGTGCCGATGCCGACGATGGTCATGCCGATGATCAACGGCGGCACGCCGAGCGAGCGGGAAATCACGGCAGCACCATAAACTAAGCGGTCTGCACCATACACCAGTAGAAATAAACCAACGATTAATAATGCTATCGCGAGAAACATGCAGGGTCCTTTGTCGGGTATTATCCCGGTTCGTTGGTTAAAGCCGTCAATGCGGCGGTATTGCTTGCCCGCCGTTGCGCGCGTTTGAGCCACAGCAACGGTTTTTCCCGGCTAATAGTTGAACAGTTTCGTTTTTTTTCGTTATGGCGCCAATTTTGACCGGGTGGCGCGGAAAAGTAAAACCAATGGCACCATTGGTCGCGAAATGGCAGTAAGTTTTTGTAAAGATGAGACGGATTGCGCCCATTGCTTTAACATCACGGGTAGATTCAGCAACAGATGAGTCGTAAAGGGTCCATTAACATGCTCCAGAAGGCAGATAATTTGGTCGAAGTGCGCGACATGAGCTTCTCGCGCGGCGACCGACGGATATTTGAAGACATCAACCTGACGGTGCCCCGCGGTAAGGTCACGGCGATCATGGGGCCATCGGGCATTGGCAAAACCACGCTGCTGCGCCTGATTGGCGGCCAGCTGACGCCGGACAGCGGGGAGATTTGGTTCGACGGCGACAACATTCCCGCGTTGTCCCGCCGTCAGTTATACGACGCGCGCAAAAAGATGAGCATGCTGTTCCAGTCGGGCGCGCTGTTCACCGATTTGACCGTATTCGAAAACGTGGCCTATCCGCTGCGCGAGCACAGCAACCTGCCGGAGCCTTTATTGCGCAGCACGGTGCTGATGAAGCTGGAAGCGGTAGGGCTGCGCGGGGCGGCCCAACTGATGCCCAATGAACTTTCCGGCGGCATGGCGCGCCGGGCGGCATTGGCGCGCGCGATTGCGCTGGACCCGGAGATGATCATGTTCGACGAACCCTTCGTCGGCCAGGATCCGATCACCATGGGAGTGCTGGTCAAGCTGATCGATGAGCTGAACCATGCGCTGGGTATTACCTGCATTGTGGTGTCGCACGACGTACCGGAGGTGCTGAGCATCGCCGATTACGCTTACATCGTGGCCGATCACCGGGTGATCGCCGAAGGCACCACACAGCAATTGCAGAACAATCCTGATGCGCGCGTGCGCCAGTTCCTGGATGGTATAGCGGATGGGCCGGTGCCGTTCCGCTATCCGGCCGGGGATTATCAGACCGAACTGCTAGGCTTAGGGAGTAAATAAGCTCATGTTATTAAGAGCGTTAGCGTCGTTGGGGCGCAGTGGCATCAACACCAGCGCCAGCTTCGGCCGCGCCGGGTTGATGCTGTTCAACGCGTTGATTGGCCGGCCGGAACCCGGCAAGCAGTGGCCGCTGTTGTTGAAACAGCTCTACAGCGTTGGCGTGCAGTCGCTGCTGATCATCATGGTCTCCGGGCTGTTCATCGGCATGGTGCTGGGCCTGCAGGGCTATATCGTGCTCACTACCTACAGCGCCGAGGCCAGCCTCGGCATGATGGTGGCGCTGTCGCTGCTGCGCGAGCTGGGGCCGGTGGTAACGGCGCTGCTGTTCGCCGGCCGCGCCGGTTCCGCGCTTACGGCGGAAATCGGCCTGATGAAGGCGACGGAACAGATCTCCAGTCTGGAAATGATGGCGGTCGATCCGCTGCGGCGCATCGTGGCGCCGCGCTTCTGGGCCGGGCTGATCAGCATGCCGCTGTTGACCATCATCTTCGTGGCGATCGGCATTTGGGGCGGCTCGGTGGTCGGCGTGGACTGGAAGGGCATCGACAGCGGCTTCTTCTGGTCGGCGATGCAGGGCGCCGTGGAGTGGAAAAAAGATCTGCTCAACTGCGTGATCAAAAGCGTGGTATTCGCCATTACCGTAACCTGGATTGCCATTTTCAACGGGTACGACGCTGTGCCTACCTCTGAAGGGATTAGCCGGGCGACGACGCGTACCGTGGTGCATTCGTCACTGGCGGTGTTGGGATTGGATTTCGTGCTGACAGCACTGATGTTTGGGAATTGATTCGATGCAAACGAAGAAGAGTGAAATCTGGGTTGGGGCATTTATGCTGATCGCGCTGTGCGCCATCGTGTTTATCTGCCTGCAGGTGGCAAACCTGAAATCGATCGGCAGCGAGCCGACCTACCGCGTTTACGCAACGTTCGACAACATCGGCGGCCTGAAACCGCGTTCGCCGGTGAAGATCGGTGGCGTGGTGATCGGCCGCGTGGCGGACATCGAGCTCGATCCGAAAACCTACACGCCGCGCGTGGCGCTGGATATCCAGAAAAAGTACGACCAAATCCCGGATACCAGTTCCTTGGCGATCCGCACTTCCGGCCTGCTGGGCGAGCAATATCTGGCGCTTAACGTGGGCTTCGAAGATCCTGATATGGGTACCACCATTCTGAAAGACGGCGGCACCATTCAGGACACCAAATCAGCCATGGTTCTGGAAGACCTGATCGGCCAGTTCCTGTATAAAAGCGGCGGTCAGGATAGCGCCAAACCGGGAGACGCGGCCGCTGAGCCGGCTGCCGGCGCCGCACCGCAACCCGCTGTTCCAAATCATTAAGAGAGGATACCTGCATGTTTAAACGTTTACTGATGGTGGCTCTGCTGGTGGTTGCACCGCTGGCGAGCGCGGCCGACCAAACCAATCCTTACAGCATGATGCAAGACGCGGCGCAGAAGACCTTCAGCCGTTTGAAGAACGAACAGCCGAAGATCAAGCAGGACCCGAACTACCTGCGCTCCATCGTGCATCAGGAACTGATGCCGTTCGTGCAGGTGAAATACGCCGGTGCGCTGGTGCTGGGCCGTTACTACAAAGACGCGACGCCTGCGCAGCGCGAAGCCTACTTCACCGCCTTCCAGGCTTACCTGGAGCAGGCTTACGGCCAGGCGCTGGCGATGTACCACGGCCAGACTTATCAGATCGCGCCTGAGCAGCCGCTGGGCAATGCCGACATCGTGGCCATTCGCGTCACCATCATCGACAACGGCGGCCGCCCGCCGGTGCGTCTGGATTTCCAATGGCGCAAGAACAGCAAAACCGGCTACTGGCAGGCATATGACATGATCGCCGAAGGCGTCAGCATGATCACCACCAAGCAGAACGAATGGGCGTCCACGCTGCGTACTCAGGGCATCGACGGCCTGACCAAACAGCTGCAGGCCGCCGCCGCGCAACCTATCACGCTGGACAAGAAAAACTGATGTCGGCAGCGCTCAGCTTCGAATCAGAGCAGCAGACGCTGATCCTGCGCGGTGAACTGGATCGGGAAACGCTGCAGCCGTTGTGGCGGCAGCGCGACGCGCTGATAGCGGACAAAACCGCGATCGACGTGGCGCAACTGCAGCGTGTGGACTCCGCCGGGCTGGCACTGTTGCTGCATCTGCAGGAACAGCAGCGCGAGCGCGGCGTGGCGCTAAAAATTTTCGGCGCCACCGAGCGCCTGAAAACGCTGATCGCGCTCTACAACCTGCAGGCGATAATGCCTGTCGATACCGCCGGTTAGCGGTGTTTTACGCCGCCCTTGCGTGGTAAAACGATACAAAGCCCCTGTTATGCAGGGGCTTTTTCTTTAGTTTAAGAAAACATCGTATTCCACTAAGATACTAGGCTGTTTATGATCCTTTAGCGGCAGAACTGGATACTATGGAAACCAACGAGATTAAAGACGTGCTGATGCAGGCATTGGCACTGGATGAAGTACATGTGACGGGAGACGGCAGCCATTTCCAGGCGATCGTGGTCGGTGAACTGTTCGCCGGCATGAGCCGCGTCAAAAAACAGCAGACGGTTTATGCGCCGCTGATGGAATACATTGCGGACAACCGCATTCATGCCTTGTCTATCAAGGCTTACACCCCTGAAGAGTGGCAGCGAGACCGCAAACTCAACGGATTTTAAGGCTGTTTGCCCTGCCGGGCGGGCAGCTTCAGATTAGATAACAGAGAGTAGTCAGATGGATAAATTTCGTGTGCAGGGTCGGACTCGCCTGAGCGGTGAAGTCTCTATTTCCGGGGCCAAAAATGCCGCCCTGCCGATCCTGTTCGCCGCCCTGTTGGCGGAAGAGCCGGTCGAGCTGCAGAATGTCCCTAAGCTAAAGGACATCGACACCACCATTAAACTACTCAACCAGTTGGGTACCAAGATTGAGCGTAACGGTTCGGTCTTCGTAGACGCCAGCGGCGTGAACGAATTCTGTGCTCCTTACGATCTGGTGAAAACCATGCGTGCTTCCATTTGGGCGCTGGGGCCGCTGGTGGCGCGCTTCGGCCGCGGTCAGGTTTCCCTGCCGGGCGGCTGTGCGATCGGCGCGCGCCCGGTCGATCTGCACATCACCGGCCTGGAGCAGCTGGGTGCCGAGATCAAGTTGGAAGAGGGGTACGTCAAGGCGTCCGTCGAGGGCCGTCTGAAGGGCGCGCACATCGTCATGGACAAGGTGAGCGTGGGCGCGACCGTGACCATCATGAGCGCCGCGACCCTGGCGACCGGCACCACCGTTATCGAGAACGCCGCGCGTGAGCCGGAAATTGTCGATACCGCCAACTTCCTCAACACGCTGGGCGCGAAGATCAGCGGCGCCGGCAGCGACAAGATTACCATCGAGGGCGTCGAGCGCCTGGGCGGCGGCGTGTATCGCGTGCTGCCTGACCGCATCGAAACCGGTACCTTCCTGATCGCCGCCGCAGTTTCCGGCGGCAAAGTGATGTGCCGCAACACCCGTCCGGACACGCTGGATGCGGTGCTGGCCAAGTTGCGCGAAGCCGGGGCCGATATCGAAGTGGGCGAAGACTGGATCAGCCTGGATATGCACGGCAAACGCCCGAAAGCGGTCACCGTGCGCACCGCGCCGCACCCGGGCTTCCCGACCGACATGCAGGCCCAGTTCAGCCTGCTGAACCTGGTGGCGGAAGGCACAGGCGTCATCACCGAGACCATCTTCGAAAACCGCTTCATGCACGTGCCGGAACTGATCCGCATGGGCGCACACGCGGAAATCGAGAGCAACACCGTGATCTGCCATGGCGTTGAGCAGCTGTCCGGTGCTCAGGTGATGGCGACCGATCTGCGCGCTTCCGCCAGCCTGGTGATCGCCGGCTGCATCGCCGACGGCGTGACCGTCGTCGATCGCATCTATCACATCGATCGCGGCTATGAGCGTATTGAAGACAAGCTGCGCGCGTTGGGTGCGAACATCGAGCGCGTGAAAGGCGAGTAAGTGATTAGCGCCGGCGCGGCTGCGTCGGCAGGATGAAAGTCAAAGGGCCGGCTATTTATAGCCGGCCCTTTTTTAATTGCTGTCTTCCGGGAATTCACCCACCGTCATTTTCAACGTAATGCGCTTGCCGTCGCGCAGCACGATAACCGGTATTTCGGTGCCCGGCCTGATCTCCGCCACCTGGTCCATGGTCTCCAGCACGGACACCGCCGGTTTGTTATCCACGTTGATGATGATGTCGTTGATCTGGAAACCGGCGCTGCTCGCCGGGCCGTTCGGCGTAATCTCGGTCACGATGATGCCCTGCAGGCGATCGATGCCGGAATTGGACGAGCGCAGCGGAATGATCTCTTTGCCCTGAATGCCGAAATAGCCGCGAATAACGCGGCCGTCGCGGATCAGCTTGTCCATGATTTTGGTGGCCAGTTCAATCGGAATGGCGAAGCCCAGGCCCTCCGGCGTTTCGCCGTCGGTGATTTTGTCATAGGTCAGGGTGTTGATGCCGATCAGTTCGCCCAGCGAGTTGACCAGCGCGCCGCCGGAGTTGCCGCGGTTGATTGAGGCGTCGGTCTGCAGGAACGTCTGTCGGCCGGTGGTGCTCATACTGATGCGCCCGGTGGCGCTGAGGATGCCCTGAGTGACGGTCTGCCCCAGGTTATAGGGGTTGCCGATCGCCAGCACCACGTCGCCGACGTGGGCAACGCGGTTTTTGTTGGTCGGGATCACCGGCAGGTTGCCGGGATCGATCTTCAGCACCGCCAAATCGGTCAGGCCGTCGGAGCCGACCAGCAGCGCTTCGTAGCGGCGGCCATCCTGCAACACTACGGTGATCTGCTGGGCGTCTTTGATCACGTGGCGGTTGGTGATGATATAGCCGCGCTCGTTCATGATCACGCCGGAACCGAGCGACAGCACGTTGGCGGCGCCGTTCAGGTTGCGGTTGTAGATATTCACCACGGCGGGCGCGGCGCGGCGCACCGCCTTGTTGTAGCTCACCGGCGTTTCGTCGCTGGTATTCTCGGTTTTCTCTGCAAACAGGCCGTTGGAAGAGCGCAGCATGGGCAGGGCGGCCAACAGCAGGCCGGCAACGATGAGACCGATAACGACAGAACGCAAGAGCTTAGCAAACATGGAGTTTTCGTGGTGTGGTGAACGATGTTCGGAGGATAGCATGAGTTAACCGGGCGCAGTATGTCACCGAGCCCGGTTTTTGCACAAATTAACGCAGCAGCAGATAAATGGTTTCGTTACCGCGCACGATATTGAGCGCCATCACCGGCGGCTTGGCTTCCAGCACCTTGCGCAGCGCGGTGATGCTGTCCACGCGCTGGCGGTTGACGCCGATGATCACGTCGCCTTTTTGCAGGCCGATTTGCGCCGCCGTCGAGCCTTTATCCACGTTCTCCACCTTCACACCCTTGTCGCCGCTCGGCAGCGCGCCGTTGCTGAGGGAGACCCCCTGCAGCGCCGGCGACAGCGTTTCGGCGTTGGTCGAGGCGCTCTCGCTGTTGTCCAGCGTGACCGAGACTTCCTGCGGTTTGCCATCGCGCAGCAGGCCCACTTTGAGGGTTTTGCCCGGTGCGGTGGTGCCGACTTTGGCGCGCAGCTCAGCGAAGCTGCTCACTGGCTTGCCGTCGACGGAAACCAGAATATCCCCGGCTTTGATGCCGGCCTTGGCGGCGGCGGATTTAGGCAGCACTTCGCTGACGAAGGCGCCGCGCTGCGCGTCAGTGTTGAAGGCTTTGGCCATGTCCGGGGTCATTTCGCTGCCCTTGATACCCAAGAGGCCGCGTTTCACTTCACCGAATTCGATCAGCTGCTGACTCAGGTTCTGCGCCATATTGCTCGGAATGGCGAAGCCGATGCCGACGTTGCCGCCGCTCGGCGCCAGAATGGCGGTATTGATGCCGATCAGCTCGCCGTTCAGGTTAACCAACGCGCCGCCGGAGTTGCCGCGGTTGATTGAGGCATCGGTCTGAATGAAGTTTTCCAGCCCTTCCAGATTCAGGCCGGTGCGGCCCAGCGCCGAGATGATGCCGGAGGTGGCGGTTTGGCCCAGACCGAACGGGTTGCCGACCGCCACGGCGAAGTCGCCGACGCGCAGCTGGTCGGAATCGGCCATCTTGATGGCGGTCAGGTTTTTGGTGTCGCTGAGCTGCAGCAGGGCGATGTCGGATTGTTCATCGCGGCCGACCAGCTTGGCGTCCAGTTCGCGGCCGTCGTTCAACTGCACGCGGATTTTATCGGCGTTGTTGATGACGTGGTTGTTGGTCAGCACGTAGCCTTTGGCGGCGTCGATGATCACGCCGGAACCTAACCCTTCAAACGGGCGGGAACTCTGCTGTTGACCCGGGAAGTTGGGGCCGAAGAAGCGTCTGAACTCTTCCGGCAACTGTTGACGCTGCACCTGGGTGCCTGCGACATGCACGCTCACTACGGCGGGCAAGACTTTTTCCAGCATCGGCGCCAGGCTCGGCAGTGGCTGCCCCTGAACGGCAACGGGCAGGGCCGCGTTGGCCACTGGTACAGAGCTGAGCGCCAGGCCGAGGCTCATTGCCAATGCGCTAAGAATTAAAGACTTTTTCTTCATTGATGATAACTCTCTCAATACCTGCCGATGAAAATTTGATGATAAGGCAATCACCTTGTCATAGTGAAGGGTAAGACCGTGAATTTGCGTGCAAAGTTCAGTAAAGGTAATGCAAAGGAGGGGGAAGAAGGCACAAAGGGGGAATAAACCCGCGGGTGGCCCCGCGGGCGAAGATGGGATATCAATCGCGGCGTGCGCTTTGACCGCGCAGCAGGCCGGAGGCCCCTTCAGAATAGTCGCGCGGCATTTCCACCGGCGCCTGATCGTTGTCCGCTTCCGCTTCGGTCAGGCGATAGCGGAACGGGTTCTCCTGCATCGGCAGATCCGGCAGCAGGTTGTTGGAGCTTTTCGCCATGTGCTGATACAGCTGGCGATAATCGCGTGCCATGTTGTCCAGCAGCTCGGCGCTGCGGGCGAAGTGACCGACCAGCTCCTGGCGGTACTCTTCCAGCTCGGTTTTGCTCTTGTCCAGCTCGTTCTGCAGGACTTGTTGTTGACGTAATTTACGGTTGCCAAAACGCATCGCCACCGCACCAATCACGATACCGACGACCAAACCAATCAGCGCATACTCCCAGGTCATGATGACTCCTATTTTGACTTCGTTGTTCCGCAGGGATTTTTCACTTAATAATATCCACTATAACCGTTAACCTTGTCCGAGTGGAATCCTGATGCGCTTCCACCCAGTGTTTACAGGGTTTTCAACGGCGCCCGCAGCGGGCATTTGTGGCGATAACGGTGCGAATCGGCATCAACTTGCCGCCAACGTTGGCTAAATAATTTCTAAGCGTTCTTAGGGAACATCGAACAGATGCAGGCACTATCACCGTTATCTCGCTACCAGCAGGCGCTGGACGCGGGGGAATATCAGGCCGATGAGGTTCAACGCCGGGCCGTCACTCAACTGGATCGCATTTATCAGGCCCTGCGGCAAAAGCCCGCGGCGAGCGCGCCGGCCGGCGGGCTGCGCGGCAAGCTCAGCCGTTTGCTGGGCAAGGGGGCCGAAACGGCGCCGCAGCGCCCGGTGCAGGGGTTGTATATGTGGGGCGGCGTCGGGCGCGGCAAAACCTGGTTGATGGACATGTTCTTTCATAGCCTGCCTGGCGATCGCAAAATGCGTCTGCATTTCCACCGCTTCATGCTGCGAGTGCATGAAGAGCTGACCGAGCTGCAAGGGCGGGAAAACCCGCTGGAAATCGTCGCCGACGGCTTCAAGGCCGAAACCGATGTGCTGTGCTTCGACGAATTCTTCGTGTCCGACATCACTGACGCCATGCTGCTGGCCACGCTGCTGCAGGCGCTGTTCGCCCGCGGCATTACGCTGGTTGCCACGTCGAACATCCCGCCGGACGATCTGTACCGCAACGGCCTGCAGCGGGCGCGTTTCCTGCCGGCCATCGATCTTATCAACGAGTACTGCGACGTGATGAACGTCGATGCCGGTATCGACTATCGTCTGCGTACCCTGACCCAGGCTCACCTCTACCTGACGCCGCTGAACGACCAGACGCGCGCGACCCTGGATCGAATGTTCATCAAACTGGCGGGCAAGGAGGGGGAGGATGCGCCGGTGCTGCAGATCAACCATCGGCCGCTGCAGGCGATCCGTTCGGTGGACGGCGTGCTGGCGGTGGATTTCCACACGCTGTGCGAAGAGGCGCGCAGCCAGCTGGACTATATCGCGCTGTCGCGGCTGTATCACAGCGTGATCCTGTATAATGTGCAGGTGATGGGGCCGTTGAAAGAGAATACCGCGCGCCGTTTCCTGGCGCTGGTGGACGAATTCTACGAGCGACACATCAAGTTGGTGATCGGTGCCGAGGTGTCGATGTTCGAGATCTATCAGGGGGTACAGCTGAAATTTGAATTCCAGCGCTGCCTGTCGCGTCTGCAGGAAATGCAGAGCGAAGAGTACCTCAAGCTGCCGCATCTGCCCTGAGTCCGCCGGGCTTGCCGCCGCCGTATCGCCGGTTGTCCGCCACCGGCGATAAATTTATTTTCCATTCAAAAACCGTTCGATCTTTGTGAGCGACTTCTCTATAATCTTGCGACCCCACGTTACAACAAAGTTTTTTTCCCCAAAAACTTTATAGTGCCGGCAATGGCTATTCGAAGGGGTAGGTTTGCTGGACTTGTATGGTCGTGTGAGCCTCAACTGTTTTCGAGCGTTTGGGTGTTCACCAACGTGTAACTAATTATTGGGTAAGCTTTCTAATGAAAACTTTTACAGCTAAACCAGAAACCGTAAAACGCGACTGGTACGTTGTTGATGCAGATGGTAAAACTTTAGGCCGTCTCGCTACTGAACTGGCTCGTCGCCTGCGCGGCAAGCATAAAGCGGAATACACCCCGCACGTGGATACCGGTGATTACATCATCGTTCTGAACGCTGACAAAGTTGCTGTAACCGGCAACAAGCGTACAGACAAAGTGTACTACCACCACACCGGCCACATCGGTGGTATCAAGCAAGCGACCTTTGAAGAGATGATTGCCCGCCGTCCTGAGCGCGTGATTGAAATCGCGGTTAAAGGCATGCTGCCAAAGGGCCCGCTGGGTCGTGCTATGTTCCGTAAACTGAAAGTTTACGCGGGCACCGAGCACAATCACGCGGCACAGCAACCGCAAGTTCTGGACATTTAATCGGGATTAATGGCAATGGCTGAAAATCAATACTACGGCACTGGTCGCCGCAAAAGCTCCGCCGCTCGCGTCTTCATCAAGCCGGGCAACGGTAACATCGTTATCAACCAGCGCAGCCTGGAACAGTACTTCGGTCGCGAAACTGCCCGCATGGTAGTTCGTCAGCCGCTGGAACTGGTCGACATGGTTGGCAAACTGGACCTGTACATCACCGTTAAAGGTGGTGGTATTTCCGGTCAAGCTGGCGCTATCCGTCACGGTATCACCCGTGCACTGATGGAGTACGATGAGACTCTGCGTTCTGAACTGCGTAAAGCTGGCTTCGTCACCCGTGACGCTCGTCAGGTTGAACGTAAGAAAGTCGGCCTGCGTAAAGCACGTCGTCGTCCGCAGTTCTCCAAGCGTTAATTTTCGCTGCTTCGGCAGTGCGATTCACGCAAAAAACCCGGTGCTTCACCGGGTTTTTTTATGCCTGAAATCCGCCGTCCTCGACTAAAATCTGTGGCATATCAGACAATTCAACATGAATTCGCCGCACCGTCCCCACAAAACAAGCAAAATCTGGTAAACTATCATCCACTTTTGCGCCTGTTCGCCGTGCAGTTGACCTCCTGGGCCGGTTTTTTCATGGGCTTGGGTCGCGCTGCGTCTGCCGGCCTGCGGCAAGATTATTCAGGATAGCAGCCTGTCAGTTGGCTATTCGCAGTATTTTCTAGATAACTTGGAGGTTTTCATGGCTGTCGCTGCCAACAAACGTTCGGTAATGACGCTGTTCTCTGGCCCGACCGACATTTTTAGCCATCAAGTACGCATCGTACTGGCGGAGAAAGGTGTCAGCGTCGAGATCGAGCAGGTCGAAATGGATAACCTGCCGCAAGATCTGATTGACCTCAACCCTTACCAGACGGTGCCTACGCTGGTCGATCGCGAACTGACCCTGTATGAATCCCGCATCATCATGGAATACCTGGATGAGCGCTTCCCGCACCCGCCGCTGATGCCTGTTTACCCGGTTGCCCGTGGTGAGAGCCGCCTGATGATGCTGCGTATCGAGAAAAACTGGTACTCGCTGATGTACAAGATCGAGCAGAGCAGCGGTCAGGAAGCTGAATCCGCTCGCCGCCAACTGCGCGAAGAGCTGCTGGCGATCGCGCCGATCTTCGGTCAGACGCCGTATTTCATGAGCGAAGAGTTCAGCCTGGTGGATTGCTACCTGGCTCCACTGTTGTGGCGTCTGCCGCAGCTGGGCATCGAATTGAGCGGCGCCGGCTCCAAAGAGCTGAAAGGTTACATGACCCGCGTCTTCGAACGTGATGCCTTCCTGGCGTCGCTGACCGAAGCCGAGCGTGAAATGCGCCTGCAGACCCGGGGCTAAGCGCGATGGACATGTCTCAAATGACCCCACGCCGGCCATATCTGCTACGGGCGTTCTATGACTGGTTGCTGGATAACCAGCTGACGCCGCACCTGGTGGTTGATGTGACCCGGCCGGACGTGCAGGTGCCGATGGAGTTCGCGCGTGACGGTCAGATCGTGCTGAACATCGCGCCGCGCGCGGTGGGCAACTTGGCATTGGGCGACGAAGGTGTGCAGTTTAATGCGCGCTTCGGCGGCGTGCCACGTCAGGTTTCGGTGCCGATGGCCGCCGTGCTGGCGATCTATGCTCGCGAAAATGGTGCCGGTACCATGTTTGAACCGGAAGCCGCCTACGACGAGAGTGAAGGCGTGTTTGAAGGCCTGGACAATGAGACTATTCCTTCGGAAACTCTGATGTCGGTAATCGACGGCGATCGCCCGGATACCGCGGAAAACAACGGCCCGGACGACGAACCGCCGCAGCCGCCGCGCGGTGGTCGCCCGGCGCTGCGCGTAGTGAAATAACTCCGCGAGAACAAACGAAAAAGCACCCCATGGGGTGCTTTTTTTTGCCTGGCAGAAGCGGATCAGCCTTTCAAGGCGGCAATGCAGGCATCGCGCGGTGCACTGAGATCGCCTACGCGCACGGTGGACAAGGCGCGGGTTGCGCGCTGACGGAAGCTGGTGATGGCGGTGTCGCCTTGCACTTCCGGCGGCGCGGTACAAATATCATTGAGCGGCAGGTCGTTGCCTTTGTTGAGCGCCTGCAATACCGCTGCCGGGTTGTAGATCAGAGCCGCGGAGAGGGCCGATTTGATGCCGGCGGTAAAGCCGGCATTGCCGCCGCCGGCCAGCTTGGGCGCCAGGGCAATCCAGCTGTCGTCCCCCAGCCGGATGCTGTTTTCTACGGCGCTGAACTGCCCGGCCTTGCCTAACTGCGCCACGACCGGCCGCGCGCCGCGCGCTTCGATATTGTAACCGACCTCCTGCGAATCCAGCGCCATGGCTGGAGCGCTGAAACTGACGGCCAGCAGCGCGCCGGCCAATAGGGAAATGGAGCATTTCATGTTCGCTATCCTTATCTCGGTGTCAGGCGCAGCCGCGCCCCGCAATGATGCTAACTCAATACTATAGCGCTTTGAGGCAGTGTGGTGAGGGGAGGTTGTTACAAAGCGTGGCGGGCGGAAAACAGAGACCCGGCAATGTGCCGGGCCTCCGATGGTACGATAGGTTTACACTTCCAGGTAGTTCATGATGCCGTCTGCCGCCTTGCGGCCTTCGGCGATCGCCGTCACCACCAGGTCGGAACCGCGTACCGCGTCGCCGCCGGCGAAGATTTTCGGGTTGCTGGTCTGGAATGCGTTGTCGCTGCCTTCCGGGGCCAGGATACGGCCCTGCTTATCGAGCTGCACGTCGTGCGCTGCCAGCCAGTCCATGCGATGCGGGCGGAAGCCGAACGCCATCACCACCGCGTCAGCGTCGATCACGTGTTCGGAACCCGGTACCTGCTCCGCCGCCTGACGGCCGTTGGCATCCGGCGCACCCAACTGAGTGCGCACCATTTTCACCCCGGCCACGCGGCCGGCGCTGTTCAGTTCGATGCTCAGCGGCTGCAGGTTGAACTGGAAGTCTACCCCTTCTTCCCGGGCGTTCTTCACTTCGCGCTTGGATCCCGGCATGTTGGCTTCGTCGCGGCGGTAGGCACAGGTGACCTGCGTCGCGCCCTGGCGCACCGAGGTGCGCACGCAGTCCATGGCGGTATCGCCGCCGCCCAATACCACCACGCGTTTGCCTTCCATGCTGACGTAAGGTTCGTGCTGCTCGGTTTCATACCCCATCAGTTGCTTGGTGTTGGCGATCAGGAACGGCAGCGCGTCGTACACGCCCTGCGCGTCCTCGTTCTCCAGGCCGCCGCGCATCGACTGATAGGTGCCGACGCCGAGGAATACCGCATCGTACTCGTTCAGCAAGGTATCCATGCTGACGTCTTTGCCCACTTCGGTGTTCAGCTGGAACTCGATGCCCATCTCGCTGAAGATGCCACGGCGTTTGACCATCACTTCCTTTTCCAGCTTGAAGGCCGGGATGCCGAAGGTCAGCAGGCCGCCGATTTCCGGGTGGCGGTCATACACCACCGCCTTGACGCCGTTGCGGGTCAATACGTCGGCACAGGCCAGCCCTGCAGGGCCGGCACCGACGATCGCCACGCGCTTGCCGGTCGGCTGCACGTGCGACATGTCCGGCTTCCAGCCCATTTCGATGGCCTTATCGCTGATGTAGCGCTCGATATTGCCGATGGTGACCGCGCCGAACTCGTCGTTCAGGGTGCAGGAGCCTTCGCACAGGCGATCCTGCGGGCACACGCGGCCGCATACTTCCGGCAGGCTGTTGGTCTGATGCGCCAGGTCCGCCGCTTCCATGATGCGGCCTTCGTTGGCCAGTTTCAGCCAGTTCGGGATGTAGTTGTGCACCGGGCACTTCCACTCGCAATACGGGTTACCGCAGGACAGACAGCGGTCCGCCTGGGCCTTGGCCTGCGTTTCCGAAAACGGTTCGTATATCTCGACGAACTCGATTTTGCGGATCTTCAGCGGTTTCTTTGGCGGATCAACACGCTGCAGGTCGATAAATTGATAAACGTTCTGACTCATTAATGACCTACCTCTTACTGCGCCTGCACCCGCAGCTCGGCTGCGGAACGGCTACGGTGACCCAACAGCGCTTTGACATCGCTGGACTTCGGTTTGACCAGGGCAAACTTCGGCGCCCACTCCGGCCAGTTGGCCAGGATCTCTTCCGCACGGGAAGAGCCGGTCGCCTGCACGTGTTCGGTGATCAGGCCGCGCAGGTGCTCCTCGTGGATCGCCAGTTGATCGACATCCAGCACTTCCACCAGCTCCGGGTTCACGCGCTTGCGGAACTCGCCGTCTTCGTCCAGCACGTAGGCGAAGCCGCCGGTCATGCCTGCACCGAAGTTGATGCCGGTTTTACCCAGCACGCAGACGATGCCGCCGGTCATGTATTCGCAGCCGTTGTCGCCGATGCCTTCCACCACGGTGATGGCGCCGGAGTTGCGCACCGCGAAACGTTCGCCCGCGCGGCCGGCGGCGAACAGTTTGCCGCCGGTGGCACCGTAAAGGCAGGTGTTGCCGACGATGCTGGCTTCATGGCTGCGGAAGGCAGAGCCAATCGGTGGGCGCACCGCGATGCTGCCACCGGCCATGCCTTTGCCGACATAGTCGTTGGCGTCGCCGGTCAGGGTCAGTTCGACGCCGCCGGCGTTCCAGACGCCGAAGCTCTGCCCGGCGGTGCCGGAGAAGTGCGCCTTGATCGGATCGGCCGCCATGCCCTGATCGCCGTGCACGCTGGCGATAGCGCCGGAAAGCATGGCGCCCACGGAGCGGTCGGTATTGCGAATGTCGAAGTAGAAGGTTTTACCCTGCTTCGCTTCGATATGCGGTTCCGCTTGCGCCAACAGCTCTTTGTTCAGCAGGCCCTTGTCGAACGCCGGGTTGCTGCTTTCGGTGCAGTACACCGCTTTGCCCGGATGCGGCGTGGCGGTTTTCAGCAGCGGCGATAGATCCAGCTTGTTCTGTTTGGCGGAAATGCCGTCCAGTTCGGTCAGGAAATCGGTGCGGCCGATCAGATCCACCAGCTGGCTCACGCCCAACTGCGCCATGATCTCGCGGGTTTCACGCGCGATAAACTGGAAGTAATTCGTCACGCGTTCCGGCAGACCGTGGTAGTGATCGCGGCGCAGCTTGTCGTCCTGAGTCGCGACGCCGGTCGCGCAGTTGTTGAGGTGGCAGATGCGCAGGTATTTACAGCCCAGCGCCACCATCGGCCCAGTGCCGAAGCCGAAGCTTTCCGCACCCAGGATCGCCGCCTTGACGATGTCCACACCGGTTTTCAGGCCGCCGTCCACTTGCAGACGGATCTTGTGGCGCAGACCGTTGGCCACCAACGCCTGCTGGGTTTCCACCAGGCCCAGTTCCCACGGACAGCCGGCATATTTCACCGAGGACAGCGGGCTGGCGCCGGTGCCGCCGTCGTAACCGGCAATGGTAATCAGGTCGGCATAGGCTTTCGCCACGCCGGTGGCGATGGTGCCGACGCCCGGCTCGGACACCAGTTTCACCGAGATCACCGCCTTCGGGTTGACCTGCTTCAGGTCGAAGATCAGCTGCGCCAGATCTTCGATCGAGTAGATATCGTGGTGCGGCGGTGGAGAGATCAGCGTCACGCCCGGCACCGAGTAACGCAGTCTGGCGATGTACGGGGTGACCTTGTCGCCCGGCAGTTGGCCGCCTTCGCCCGGCTTGGCGCCCTGCGCCACCTTAATCTGGATCACGTCGGCGTTCACCAGGTAGGCCGGCGTCACGCCGAAGCGGCCGGAGGCCACCTGTTTGATGCGCGACACCTTGTTGGTGCGGTAGCGCGCCGGATCTTCGCCGCCTTCGCCGGAGTTGGAGAAGCCGCCGAGGCCGTTCATGGCGATCGCCAGCGATTCGTGCGCTTCCGGGCTCAGCGCGCCGATCGACATCGCCGCCGTGTCGAAGCGTTTGAACAGCGACTCCGCCGGCTCGACCTGATCGACCGGGATCGGTTCGCCTTTTGGCGTGATGGCCAGCAGATCGCGCAGCATAGCGACCGGCCGCTCGTTCACCAGCTTGGCGTAAGCCTGGTAGTCGCTGTACTCGCCGCTGTGCACCGCTTTTTGCAGCGAGTTCACCACGTCCGGGTTGTAGGCGTGGTATTCGCCGCCGTGCACAAACTTCAGCAGGCCGCCTTGCTCCAGCGGTTTGCGTTTCAGCCAGGCGCGCTTGGAAAGGTTCTGCAGATCCTGCTGGAAGTCGCTGAAGCTGGCGCCGCCGATGCGGCTGACCACGCCCTGGAAGCAGAGATCCGCCAAATCACGGTGCAGGCCGACCGCTTCGAACAGCTTGGAGCAGCGGTAAGAGGCGATGGTCGAGATGCCCATTTTGGACATGATCTTGTACAGGCCTTTGTTGATGCCGTTGCGGTAGTTCAGCATCACGTCGCGGTATTTTTTGTCGATCGCCTGGCTGTCCACCAGCTTGGCCAGGGTTTCATAAGCCAGATACGGGTAGATAGCGGTTGCGCCGAAGCCGAGCAGCACGGCGAAGTGGTGCGGATCGCGGGCGCTGGCGGTTTCAACGATCAGGTTGGCGTCGCAGCGCAGGCTTTTCTCCACCAGGCGGGTTTGCACGGCGCCAACCGCCATCGGGGCCGGTACCGGCAGGCGGCCGGGCGCGATGGCACGGTCGGACAGCACCAACAGCACCGCACCTTCACGCACCTTGCGTTCCGCTTCGTCGCACAGGGCGCGAATGGTCTGCTCCAGATCCTGCTGCTGCGGATCGAAGGTCAGATCGAGCGTCTCGGCGCGATAGTATTCGCCTTCCAGCGTGGTGAGCTGTTTGAAATCAGAGTACAGCAGGATCGGCGATTTGAAGCTCAGGCGGTGCGCCTGGCCTTCGGCTTCGCAGAACACGTTCATTTCTCGGCCGATGCTGGTGGCCAGCGACATGACGTGCGCTTCGCGCAGCGGATCGATCGGCGGGTTGGTGACCTGCGCGAACTGCTGGCGGAAGTAGTCGTAAACGATGCGCGGCCGGCTGGAGAGCACGGCGAACGGGGTATCGTCACCCATCGAACCGGTGGCTTCCTGGCCAATCTCGCCCAGCACGCGGATCACCTGATCCAGCTCTTCGCTGCTGTAGCCGAACTGTTTCTGGTAGGTTTCGAGCTGCGCGTCGTCGAGCTCGCGGCTGCCGACCTGATCGTCCGGCAGATCTTCGAACGGCACCAGACGTTTGACGTTTTTCTCCATCCACTCTTTATACGGATGGCGGCTTTTCAGATCGTTGTCGGTTTCCGCCGAGTGCAGGATGCGGCCGCTGCGGGTGTCGATCACCATCAGCTCGCCGGGGCCGACGCGGCCTTTTTCCACCACTTCATCCGGTTGGTAATCCCAGATGCCGACTTCGGAGGCGCAGGTGATCAGCTTATCTTTGGTGATCACATAGCGCGCCGGGCGCAGGCCGTTGCGATCGAGGTTACAGGCGGCGTAGCGGCCGTCGGACATCACGATGCCGGCCGGGCCGTCCCACGGCTCCATATGCATTGAGTTGAAGTCGAAGAAGGCGCGCAGATCGCCATCCATGTCCGGGTTATTCTGCCAGGCCGGCGGCACCAGCAGACGCATGGCGCGGATGAGATCCATCCCGCCCGCCAGCAGCAGCTCCAGCATGTTGTCCAGCGAGCTGGAGTCGGAGCCGGTTTCGTTGACGAACGGCGCGGCGGCCTGCAGATCCGGGATCAGCGGCGTTTGGAATTTGTAGGTACGGGCACGCGCCCATTGGCGGTTGCCGGTGATGGTGTTGATTTCGCCGTTGTGCGCCAGGTAGCGGAACGGCTGTGCCAGCGGCCAGCGCGGCACGGTGTTGGTGGAGAAGCGCTGGTGGAACAGGCAAATGGCCGATTCTAGGCGCAGATCCGCCAGATCGAGATAGAAGCGCGGCAGATCCGCAGGCATGCACAGGCCTTTATAGATCGTCACCAGGTTGGAGAAGCTGCAGACGTAGAAGCTGTTGTCCTGCACGCGCTTCTCGATGCGGCGGCGCGCCACGAACAGGCGGCGTTCCATATCGCGCGGGCGCCAGCCGGCCGGGGCGTTAACGAAGATTTGCTCGATGCGCGGCAGGGAGGAGAGGGCGATTTCACCCAGCACGTCCGGGTTGGTCGGCACTTCGCGCCAGCCGACGATAGACAGCGTTTCGTTTTGCAGCTCTTCTTCCACGATGCGGCGGCTGAGGCGCGCTTCCTCTTCGTTCTGGCTGAGGAACATCATGCCGACGGCGTAGTTTTTGGCTAAACGCCAGCCGCGCTCTTCCGCCACCATGCGGAAGAAACGATCGGGTTTTTGCAGCAACAGGCCGCAGCCATCGCCGGTCTTGCCGTCGGCCAGGATCGCGCCGCGGTGCTGCATGCGGGCCAGCGCGTGAATGGCGGTGCGAACCACCTTGTGGCTAGGTTCGCCTTCTATGTGGGCGATCAGGCCGAAACCACAGTTGTCCCTCTCTTGGGATTTATCGTACAACATATCAGTGAACCTCCCCAGGCTCTGCGTGACTCTCACAACCTACTGCGAGGGGGCTTCCCAATTTCAGGCAGAAGTCCAATCAGCAAGTTAACCCCGCCAATCTGCTTTTCCGCCCTCCATCAATGGCCTCTCGTGACGGTCTCACAAGTGGTATAGGACTTGTTTTAAGAGGGAGTCTTCAATTACTGCATAAATATGACGAGACGTTTGCCCGTCCAGAAAGCTTCCAGCGGACTTCCAACTTAGCGAGAAAGAATTCGCAGGTCAAATGTGGGCTTAAGATATATTCTTATCGAATTTATTGTATTTATGCATTTGATAAATAAGGTTTTTATTGCATTTTTGCACTATCGTGGGGCAACGCCGATCCCCACAGAAGTGTGAGCTGTCTCACTATAGTGCAACCCCTTAATCTCTGCACCATGCTAGTGCGGGGGTTAATAGCAGAGTTTTATTCTATAAGATATTGCTTGCTTGATGTTTATGACTATTTTTCACCGTGTTGTCATATTGCCGTTAACGGTTGCGCGACGATTAGAATAATTCATCAGAATTATAGTGAATTGATTTGCATTTATGATGAATAGTTATGCCTGGTGGCGCCTTGCAGGAAAAGCGTTGATCTCTGTCATCGCGGGAAAAGCCGTTTCTTATTAGCATCGCGGCTTTGAACACAGAGAATCACCAAGATTATGCAGTTGCCGCAATTAGTCAATATGTTTGGCGCAGATCTCCAGCGCCGCTATGGCGAAAAGATCCATAAACTCACGCTGCACGGCGGATTCAGCTGCCCTAACCGTGACGGCACGGTGGGGCGCGGCGGCTGTACGTTCTGCAACGTCGCGTCGTTCGCCGATGAGGCGATGCAGCGGCAGAGCATCGCCGAACAGCTTGCGCAGCAGGCCGCGCGGGTCAACCGGGCGCGGCGCTATCTGGCCTATTTCCAGGCTTATACCAGCACCTATGCGGAGGTCGAACTGCTGGCCTCGATGTATCGGCAAGCGTTGGCGCAGAGCGACATGGTTGGCCTGTGCGTCGGCACCCGGCCGGATTGCGTGCCGCCCGCCACATTGGATCTGCTGACGGGGTATCGCGAAGAGGGTTACGAGGTGTGGTTGGAGCTGGGGCTGCAGACGGCGCACGATAAAACGCTTAAACGCATCAACCGCGGCCATGATTTCCACTGCTATCAGCAGACCGCGCGGCTGGCCCGGCAGCGCGGGCTGAAGGTGTGCTGCCATCTTATCGTCGGGTTGCCGGGAGAAACTCAGCGCGATCATCTGCTCACGCTGCAGCGAGTGACGGAGACCGGCGTGGATGGCATCAAGCTGCACCCGCTGCATGTCGTCACCGGTAGTACCCTGGCGCGGGCGTGGCATGCCGGGCGTTTGCCAGAACTGGCGCTGGAGGACTATGCCGTCAGCGCCGGGGAGATGATCCGCCACACGCCGGGCGAAGTGGTGTATCACCGCCTGTCCGCCAGCGCCCGTCGGCCCACGTTGCTGGCGCCGCTGTGGTGCGAAAATCGCTGGAGCGGCATGCAGGCGGTGGGCGCTTATCTGCGGCAATACGGCGGGCAGGGCAGCGCGCTGGATGAAAAGCGGCGCTACCGCCCTAGAATGCCGCTCTGAAGTGCAATCTTTGCCACACTTCGGCGTTTGCCGCCTTATCTCACCGCTGTTTTACGGTATGATTCAAAAGATTGTGTCTGATGGGAGCCGCTATGAAGCAAATCCGGGTGTTGGCCCAGTACTACGTCGATTTAATGGTGAAACTGGGGTTGGTGCGCTTCTCGCTGCTGTTGGCCTCAGCGCTGGTGGTGCTGGCGATGGTGGTGCAGATGGCGGTGACCATGCTGCTGCGCGGCGAAGTGGAAAGCATCGACGTGGTGCGTTCGATCTTCTTCGGTTTGTTGATCACCCCGTGGGCGGTCTATTTTCTTTCGGTGGTGGTGGAGCAGTTGGAGGAGTCGCGCCAGCGGCTGGCGCGGCTGGTGGACAAGCTGGAGGAGATGCGCCACCGCGATTTGGAGCTCAATCAGCAGCTTAAAGACAATATCAGCCAGCTGAACCAGGAGATCGCCGACCGCATCAAGGCGGAGGAAGAGCGCCTGCAGGTGATGGAGAAGCTGACGGAAGAGATGGAACAGCGCGAACTGGCGCAGATTGAGCTGGGCCAGCAATCGGTGCTGCTGCGCTCCTTCCTCGATGCCTCGCCGGATCTGGTCTACTACCGCAACGAAGACAAAGAGTTTTCCGGCTGCAACCGCGCGATGGAGCTGTTGACCGGCAAGAGCGAGAAGCAGCTGATCGGCCTGACGCCATTCGACGTCTACGGCCAGGAGATCGCCGAAAAGGTGATCGAAACCGACGAAAAGGTGTTCCGCCATAACGTCTCGCTGACCTATGAACAGTGGCTGGTGTATCCCGACGGCCGCAAGGCCTGTTTCGAGCTGCGCAAGGTGCCGTTTTACGACCGGGTGGGCAAGCGCCACGGGCTGATGGGCTTCGGCCGCGATATTACCGAGCGTAAGCGCTACCAGGACGCGCTGGAGAATGCCAGCAGGGAGAAGACTACCTTTATCTCCACGATCAGCCACGAGCTGCGTACGCCGCTTAACGGCATCGTCGGCCTGAGCCGCATTTTGCTCGATACCGAGTTGAACGACGAGCAGCTGAAATACCTGAAGACCATCCACGTCAGCGCCATCACCCTCGGCAATATCTTCAACGACATTATCGAAATGGATAAGCTCGAGCGGCGCAAGGTGCAGCTCGACAACCAGCCGGTGGACTTCACCGGTTTCCTGGCGGATCTGGAGAATCTCTCCGGCCTGCTGGCGCAGCCGAAGGGGCTGCAGTTCATCATGGAGCCGCAGACGCCGCTGCCGCAGCAGATCGTGACCGACGGCACGCGCCTGCGGCAGATTTTGTGGAACCTTATCGGCAACGCGGTGAAATTCACCCGGCAGGGGAAAATCGTGGTGCGCGTGCGGCGCGAGGCGCAGGAGAAGCTGGTGTTCGAGGTGGAAGACTCGGGCATGGGCATCCCGCAGGACGAGCAGGACAAGATCTTCGCCATGTATTACCAGGTGAAAGATCAGCGCGGCGGTCGCCCGGCCACCGGTACCGGCATTGGGCTGGCGGTCTCCAAGCGGCTGGCGCAGAGCATGGGCGGCGACATCACCGTGCGCAGCGAACAGGGGCACGGTTCTTGCTTCACCCTGACCATCCAGGCGCCGGCGGTGCAGGAAGCCGTCAGCGCGGCGCCGGAGGAAGAGGAGTTGCCGTTGCCGGCGCTGCATATCCTGTTGGTGGAGGATATCGAGCTGAACGTGATCGTGGCGCGCTCGGTGCTGGAGAAGCTGGGCAACAGCGTTGAGGTAGCGATGAACGGCCACGACGCGCTGGCGATGTTCGATCCGGACGAGTTCGATCTGGTTCTGCTGGATATCCAGCTGCCGGACATGACCGGGCTGGACATCGCCCGGGCGCTGCGTGAGCGCTACGCCGGGCAGGCGTTGCCGCCGCTGGTGGCGCTGACCGCCAACGTGCTGAAAGATAAAAAAGAGTATCTCGAGGCGGGCATGGACGATGTGCTGAGCAAGCCGTTGTCGGTGCCGGCGCTGACTAAGGTCATCAAACACTATTGGGATCATCAACCTTCTCACACTTCAAAGAAAACGGAGCACAAGGCGATGCAGATTAATGAGTCGTTACTCGATACCGCGATGCTGGAACAGTATATGGATCTGGTTGGCCCGCAGCTGATTCACCAGAGCCTGGAGATGTTCGAACAGATGATGCCGGGTTATCTGGCGGTGCTGGACTCCAACATGACGGCGCGCGATCAGAAAGGCATCACCGAGGAGGGGCACAAGATTAAGGGCGCCGCCGGTTCGGTCGGTCTGCGTCACCTGCAACAGCTGGCGCAACAGATTCAAACGCCGACGCTGCCGGCCTGGTGGGATAACGTGCAGGATTGGGTAGATGAGTTGAAACAAGAGTGGCGCAACGATGTGCAGGTACTGCGAGCTTGGGTTGAGAACGCTGAAAAAAAATGACCCCGACCTAAGCCGGGGTGCGCGAATATTGCGCCAACACCAGGGAAATTGTGAACCTGCGTATTGGTTTCAGTGTTCTGGTCGAGCAGGTTGTAGCGAATTCCTAAACATCATACAGCCAACAACATAGCAAATGTAAGCGCTCTTGTTAGAAGATTCATTAAAATGTGTGATGTAGATTAGTGTTTGTCAACTCCGAGCACGAACCAGTTGACAGCAGCGACAGGAGTAAGAGTGATGAAAAAGGTGGGTGTAGTCCTCAGCGGCAGCGGCGTTTATGACGGTACGGAGATCCATGAAGCGGTGCTGACGCTGCTGGCGTTGGACCGTGCCGGCGCGCAGGCGGTGTGCTTTGCGCCTGATAGATCACAACGCCATGTTATTAATCACTTATCTGGTGAGGAGATGGCGGAGTCACGCAATGTCCTGATTGAATCGGCGCGCATTGCCCGCGGCGCGGTGCAGCCGCTGGCGCTGGCGGAGGCCGCGCAGCTGGATGCGTTGATCGTGCCCGGCGGCTTCGGCGCCGCCAAGAACCTCAGCAATTTCGCTGAAGCCGGCGCGGAATGTTGGGTCGATGAAGATTTGGCGCGCCTGACGCGCGAGATGCATAAGGCCAACAAACCAATTGGCCTGATGTGCATCGCGCCGGCGCTATTGCCGAAACTGCTGGATCAACAAGTGCGGCTGACCATTGGCAACGATCCGGACCTGGGAGAAGTGATTGACGCCATGGGAGGCGAGCCGGTGATTTGCCCGGTGGACGACATCGTGGTGGACAGTGAGCACAAAGTCGTAACCACGCCGGCCTATATGCTGGCGCCGTCTATCGCACAGGCGGCCCTCGGCATCGATAAGCTGGTGGCACGGGTGCTGGAACTGGCTGAATGAGAAAGTCGCTCGGCGGATGGCGGCGGCTGCGCCCGTGGTATTGGCTGAAACGCGGCGTCATCGCGATTCTTGGCCTGTGGGTGTTAGGTATTGTGGCTTTCGCCTTCCTGCCGGTGCCGTTTTCCGCCGTGATGGTGGAGAGGCAAGTCAGCGCCTGGCTGAGCGGCGACTTCGGCTACGTCGCCCATTCGGACTGGGTGTCAATGGACGACATCTCGCCGCAAATGGCGCTGGCGGTGATGGCGGCGGAGGATCAGAAGTTTCCAGACCATTGGGGCTTCGACGTGGCGGCTATTGAAAAGGCGCTCAGCCACAACGAGAAGCGCCCGACGCGCATCCGCGGCGCGTCCACACTGTCGCAGCAAACCGCCAAGAACCTGTTTCTGTGGGATGGCCGCAGCTGGCTGCGCAAAGGGCTGGAGGCCGGATTAACGTCGGGCATCGAGCTGGTGTGGACCAAGCGGCGCATTCTGACGGTGTATCTGAACATCGTCGAGTTCGGCGACGGGGTGTTTGGCGTAGAGGAGGCATCACAACGCTTTTTCCATAAGCCAGCCAAACGGCTGACCGCGGCCGAAGCGGCGCTGTTAGCGGCGGTATTGCCGAATCCGCATCGCTTCAGGGCCGATGCGCCTTCCGGCTATGTGATACAACGACAGCAGTGGATCATGCGCCAGATGCGGCAGCTGGGCGGGGAAGCGTTTTTAAGCGAGAACCAGTTGGATTAAGCGGGCGGGAACGGCAGGGAGCCGTTCCCGCCAGGCGGATTATTTTACATAGGTAAAGGCGGTAGTGACGTGCTTCACGCCGCTGACCTGGCTGGCGATCTGCGCCGCCGACTGTCCTTCCTGCTGCGTGACCAGACCCAGCAAGAACACTTCGCCATTTTCGGTGGTGACTTTCACGTTGGACGATTTCACCGTATCGCTGGTGAGCAGCTGCGAACGCACCTTGGTGGTGATCCAGGTATCGGAGGAGGCAGTGCTCAGGCTGACCGGCGTGCCCTGACGGATTTCGTTATACACTTCGGTCGTGCCTTCCACGCCCATGGCGATCTGCTTGGCGCGCGCGGTGAGATCGGCGTTAGGCGATTGGCCGGTCAACAGCACTTTGCCCTGATAGGCGGTGGCGACCACCCGGGCTTCTTTCTTCAGCTGCTGGTCTTTGCTCAGAGCGCTTTCGACCCTGGCTTCCAGCGTGCCGTCATCCACCTGGGTCCCGACGCTGCGCGGGTCGGTGGCGGTTTTGGTCGCGACGGCCGCACTGCCGACGACGACGCCGGCGATACAGCCTTGCAACAGCAGGGCGCTGGACAGCACTGCAAATGTGGCTTTTAGCTTCATCTCAGTTCCTTAATCGTCCTGGTGGGGGAATAACGTATTGTCTATCAGGTCGCACAGGCAGTTTACGGTCAGCATATGCATTTCCTGAATGCGTGAGCTGCGGTGCGACGGGATGCGGATCTCGACGTCCTGCTGGCCGAGCAGCCCGGCCAGTTCGCCGCCGTCGTAGCCGGTGAGCGCGACGATGGTCATATCGCGCGTGACGGCCGCCTCGACCGCTTTCACAATATCACGGCTGTTGCCGCGGGTGGAAATCGCCAGCAGCACGTCGCCGGTATGCCCGAGCGCACGCACCTGCTTGGCGTACACTTCGTCGTGCAGCCGATCGTTGCTGATCGCCGTCAGCACCACGTTGTCGGCGTTGAGGGCGATGGCCGGCAGGCTGGGGCGTTCGGTTTCAAAACGATTGATCATGCTGGCGGCAAAGTGTTGCGCGTTGGCCGCCGAGGTGCCGTTGCCGCAGCACAGGATTTTGTTGCCGTTGAGTAAGGATTGAACCAGCGTCATCGCAGCGCGGGAGATGGCGTCCGGCAATGCTTCCGCCGCCGCGATCTGGGTTTGGATGCTTTCGGTAAAACAGACTTTAATTCTATCCAGCACGTTGTATTAATCCACTAAGTCAAAGGGCCGGTCTGCGCCGCAAAACCCCGATTAATCCGCATTGAAGGCGTTGGGTATCCATTCTAACTGGCTACCGGTAATGGCCAAAACATCAAAACGGCAAGATGATGTGTCAAAGCTGGCTCCGCGCCCCGCCAGCCAGACGGCGGCGGCATGCAGCAACCGCCGTTGTTTGCGAAAGGTGACGCTGGCGGCCGCGCCGCCGAAGGCGTCGTTGCGGCGGTAGCGCACTTCGACGAATACCCAGGTGGCACCGTCGCGCATGATGAGATCGAGCTCGCCGCCGCGCACCGCGACGTTGGCGGCGCAGAAGGTGAGCCCGGCGTGTTCCAGGTGACGGCGGGCCAGTAACTCATAGCCCGCCCCTGAGGCGCGTAGGTTCAAGAGACTGGAACGACCGTACCTTGACGGTATTGCAGCCAAGGCAGTTTGCGGTTGATCACGCAGTTCGGTGACGCGCTCAGCGTACCGGTGGTGCCGGAAACCTGGAAGCCCGGCAGCTGGCGCATTTCAGCAAAGTGGTTGGCCAATGTCCAGGCATCCATCCCCATCGCATACAGACGGACCAGCGAGTAGTCGTTGCGGAAGCGCGCGCTGGCCTGCTGCAACAGTTGAGGGTTCGACCCCGCCAACAGAGGGATATCGCTGAACTGCAGGCCTTCCATTTCCAGGCGGAAGTCCGGGCCGGCGCCGGCCTGGTAGCTGCGCGAGCTGGCGTACATCGCCGGCTTGCCGCGCGAGCTGGTGGCCATGTCGATCATCGGTTTGATCAGCGTCAGCTGAGACTGGGTGGCGACGATATACACTGCGTCGACGCTGCCGCCGGTCGCGGCGGGCACGTCGCTCGGCGGTGCCGGAATAGTCAGCCCGGCGATGGTCACGCTCTGCGGCGCCGGGGCGCTCGACATCGGGGTACCGGTCATGCGGATACCGCCGCTGTTCACCATCTGGCGCAGTTCACCGGCAGAGCCGATGTCCTGACGCAGCACGGTTTGCCCGCCTTGCTTCTGCCATTCCTGGTTAAAGGCCTTGGCGACGCGATCGCCGAAGGCGCCGCGCGGTACCAGCAGCAAGGGTTGACGCTTCTGCTGTTCCCAGATATGGCGAGCGGCGTCGCGCGCTTCATCTTCCGGCGACAGGGCGAAGTAACAGATATTCAGGTTGTCCTTCGGCGTTTCCGGCTGGTTGAGCGCCAGCACGTTCAGCGTGGTGGTGCTGGCGGACAGCTGATCGACGTTCTCTTTCAGCAGCGGCCCGACCACCAGGGTGGCGCCATCTTGCTGCGCCTGGCTCAGCAAGGCGGCCAGCGGCTGGCTGGTGGTGTCGTACACTTTGACCTGCGCGTTAGCGGCCTGCAGCGGCGTTACCGGCGCGCTGGACGGCGCAGCTGCTTGCGCGGCGGTCACGGCAGGCTGGCTTTCTTGCGCCGAAGGGCTGACTGCGCCGTTGGCGTTGATGTCCCCCGTGGCGGCCTGATCGGCCGGCGCCGTTTGGGCCGGTGCGCTGGCCGGTTGTGCGGCTTGAGGCTGCGGCGCCGGCATGGAACCGCCGTTCTTCGCCGCTTCGAACCCTTGCTGGATGGCGTCGGCGAACACTTTCGCCTGGCCGTTCAACGGCAGCAGCAGGGCGATTTTCGAGGTGGAGGCCTGGGTGAAGTTCAGCACCTGGTTCAGGCGAGCGGGCAGCGTTTTGGCCGCCGGGTTCTTCGGATAACGGTTCTGCCAGTCTTTGATGCCGGCCTTCAGCAGATCGGGATCCTGCTTGTTGTCCTGATAGACGCGCAGCAGATCCAGCCAGCCTTGCAGAACGTTCTCGTCGGCGTTGATCACCAGGCTGTTCATCTCCTGCGGCGTCAGCTGCAGCAGCGCCTGCCAGGTCTGATCCAGGTTGTCCTGGTGCGGTTTGCCGGTCAGCAACGGCTCCTGGGCGATATAGGCGCGGATCAATGGCAGCGACGCTTTGCCCTGATTGGCGGCAATCTGCGCCTGGTAGTAGCGCACCTTCTGATTCGGCGACAGCGAAGCGCTGTCCAGATGGCTCAGCGTGCTGCGGGCGCTGACGTAGCTCTTGTTGGCGATCTGCAGTTCGGCGGTCAGCAACTGGCGTTCAGTCTGCTGCGCGCCGCTGAGGTTTTTCGGCAGCTGATTCAACTGGTCGCCGGCCTGCGGCAGTTTTCCTTCACGCAGCAAGGCGCGAATAGCAAGTAATTGCCAGTCAGCCTTGTTATCATCGCTGCTTTGCTGCAACTGCTGCAGGTAGTAATCGGAGCTGGCGCTCGCTTCGTCCTGTATATTGGCGGGCGGCGTTTGCGGGGCCCGACTTGGACAGCCTGCCAGGAAAAGGGCTGCCGCGATGACTGCGGTAAGTCGGACAGGCTTGGAACGCCCTGCTTTGGTACGAACGAATGTTGAGGAAAGCATACTGTATCCAGTGATGTTTTTTTCAAGATGCTCAATATTAAATCGGCAACCCGGATGAAACAATGAATCAACACCAACAATCAGTCATTTCTGCATCAACGCTGTATGTGGTGCCCACCCCCATCGGCAATCTGGGCGATATCACTCACCGTGCGTTAGAGGTACTGAAAAGCGTTGATCTGATCGCGGCGGAAGACACGCGCCATACCGGATTGCTGTTGCAACACTTCGCGATCAACGCGCGATTGTTCGCGCTGCACGACCACAACGAACAGCAAAAGGCCGATCAATTGCTGGCGAAACTGCAGGAAGGCCAGAGTATCGCGCTGGTTTCCGACGCCGGCACGCCGCTGATCAACGATCCCGGTTATCACCTGGTGCGCCGTTGCCGTGAGGCCGGCATTCGCGTGGTGCCGCTACCGGGCGCCTGCGCCGCCACCACCGCGCTGTGCGCCGCAGGCGTCGCTTCCGACCGCTTCTGCTACGAAGGCTTCCTGCCGGCGAAAACCAAGGGGCGCAAGGATACGTTGATGGCGCTGGCGGAGGAGCCGCGCACGCTGATTTTCTACGAATCCACTCACCGCCTGCTGGAAAGCCTGCAGGACATGGTCACCGTTTGGGGCCCGCAGCGCTATGTGGTGCTGGCGCGTGAGCTGACCAAAACCTGGGAATCTATCCACGGCGCGCCGGTAGGCGAGCTGTTGGCGTGGGTGCAGGAAGATGAAGTGCGCCGCCGCGGCGAAATGGTGCTGATTGTCGAAGGCCACAAGGCGCAGGAGGATGCGCTGCCGCTTGAGGCGCTGCGCACGCTGGCGCTACTGCAAAAAGAGCTGCCGCTGAAAAAGGCGGCGGCGCTGGCGGCGGAAATCCACGGCGTAAAGAAAAATGCGTTGTATAAGCACGCGCTGGAGCAACAACAGCCGTAAAGCGGTTGACCTGCCGCCGCCGCGACGCTACTATCCGCGCCGGAGTTGACCAGACAGTCGCCGCTTCATTGCCGTCCTCTTCGGGGAGACAGATGGAGGGGAGGAAAGTCCGGGCTCCATAGGGCAGGGTGCCAGGTAACGCCTGGGAGGCGCAAGCCTACGACTAGTGCAACAGAGAGCAAACCGCCGATGGCCCGCGCAAGCGGGATCAGGTAAGGGTGAAAGGGTGCGGTAAGAGCGCACCGCGCGGCTGGCAACAGTTCGTGGCACGGTAAACTCCACCCGGAGCAAGGCCAAATAGGGGTTCACATGGTACGGCCCGTACTGAACCCGGGTAGGCTGCTTGAGCCAGTGAGCGATTGCTGGCCTAGAGGAATGACTGTCCACGACAGAACCCGGCTTACCGGTCAACTCCCTCGACAAAAGAAAACCCCGCGCAACGCAAGTTGCGCGGGGTTTTTCGTTTTCCGGCCGGCTTACACCGGCAGGTCAATCAGCAGCGCGCGCAGCGGCGTCTCGGCGCGGATCGTCAGGCGATTCTCCTCGCGCACGAAGGCGCCGTCGCCGCAGGTCAGACGCTGCGCTTCGTGGCGCTCGCCGGTGGCGGCGATGGTGCCGTGAATCGACTGCAAATAGGCGCGCGGCCCGTTAATCGTCAGCGTTTGTTCTTCGCCCGGCTGCAGATCGAGATGATGGATCCAGACCTGTTGGCGCAGCTGCAGGCTGCCCTGCGCGCCGTCCGGCGAGGCCAGCAGCAGTTTGCCTGCCGCCGGCAGCGTCAGGCGCTGCACTCGCTCGCTGTTGCGTTCCGGGCAGGCGTCGAGCCACAGCTGCAGGCGGGTCAGCGGCGTATCACTGCTGACGTTCTGCTCGCTGTAGCTCAGGCCCGGTAGGGTGGCCAACAGCAGCGCTTCGCCGGCTTTGGCGCGCGCGGTGTTGCCGTCGCTGTCGCGGTATTCCGCCTCGCCCAGCAGGATCAGGTTCAGGATATCCACGCTGGGATAGGTGCGCGGCTGGAACGACGCGCCCGGCGCCAGCACCTCCTGATTCAGCACCCGCAGCGACGCATAGCCCATCAGTTTGGGATCGAAGTAGTGGCCAAAGGAAAAGGTGTAGCGAGCCTGCAGCCAACCAAAGTCAGCTTGCCCGCATTGTTGTGCTGTTCTGCATGTAATCATGGCAATCGGCTCTCTAAATTCATTATCCAAATGGTAAGCATCTGGACGTCGGATTGTTAGCCAGTTAATCTGGTCGGCATATTCAAATTTCCTGACAGAGGGATGTGATGGCCAGAGATCGGGCGCTCACGCTTGAGGCGTTGAGAGTGATGGACGCGATCGACCGGCGTGGCAGTTTCGCCGCGGCCGCCGACGAATTGGGCCGGGTGCCGTCGGCGCTCAGCTACACCATGCAAAAATTGGAAGAAGAATTGGACGTGGTGCTGTTCGACCGTTCGGGCCACCGTACCAAGTTCACCAACGTGGGGCGCATGTTGCTGGAGCGCGGGCGGGTGCTGCTGGAAGCGGCCGACAAGCTGACCACCGACGCCGAGGCGCTGGCGCGCGGTTGGGAAACCCACCTGACCATCGTCAGCGAAGCGCTGTCGCCGCCGAGCCTGTTGTTCCCGCTGGTGGACAAGCTGGCGCTGAAGGCCAACACCCAGGTGTCGATTTTCACCGAGGTGCTGGCGGGCGCCTGGGAGCGGCTGGAACAGGGACGCGCCGACATCGTGATCGCGCCGGACATGCATTTCCGCGCATCGTCGGAGATCAACACCCGCAAACTGTATAAGGTGATGAGCGTCTACGTCGCCGCGCCGGACCATCCTATCCACCAGGAGCCGGAGCCGCTTTCCGAGGTGACCCGCGTGAAGTACCGCGGCATCGCGGTGGCGGACACCGCCCGCGAGCGCCCGGTATTGACCGTACAGCTGCTGGACAAGCAGCAGCGCCTGACGGTGAGCACCATTGAAGACAAACGCCTGGCGCTGCTGGCCGGGCTGGGGGTGGCGACCATGCCGTACCCGATGGTGGAGAAAGATATCGAAGCCGGGCGGCTGCGCGTAGTGGGGCCGGAATACAGCCGCGAAGCCGACATCATCATGGCCTGGCGGCGCGACAGCATGGGGGAGGCGAAAGCCTGGTTCCTGCGCGAAATTCCGCGCTTGTTCGCGCAGCGTTAACGTCGGTGGGATGAGATCCCCTTGCCGGGCGGCAAGGGGATTTTTTTCGCCTTAACCGAAGCGCTGATCGCGGCCGTGCGGCTCGTCCAGATCCTGCGCTGGCCCGATCGAAATGATGCCGTGCGGGTTGATGGTGGCGTGGCTGCGATAGTAGTGGTTGCGAATGTGCGGCAGGCTGACCGTCTCGGCGATGCCCGGCATCTGGTAGATGTCGCGCAGGAAACCGTACAGGTTCAGGTAGTCGCTGATACGGTGTTTATCGCACTTGAAGTGGGTGACGTATACCGGATCGAAGCGTACCAGCGTGGTCCACAGGCGCAGGTCGGCTTCGGTCAGCCGATCGCCGGTCAGATAGCGGTGCTGCCCCAGGATCTGCTCCAGGCGTTCGAGCGCGCTGAAGACTCCGCTGACCGCTTCGTCATAGGCCTCTTGGCTGGTGGCGAAACCGGCCTTGTACACGCCGTTGTTCACCCGATCGTAAATCCAACCGTTAAGCTCATCGATTTTGCCGCGCAGCTCGTCCGGGTAGTAATCGCCCGCTCGGGCGCCGACGCCGTCAAACGCGCTGTTGAACATGCGGATGATGTCGGCAGATTCGTTGCTGACGATGGTTTGCCGCTGTTTATCCCACAGCACCGGCACGGTCACGCGCCCGCTGTAGTGCGGATCGGCTCGCAGGTAGATCTGGTACAGGAAATCGGCGTGATACAGCGGATCGCCGGTGGTTTCAGGAAAATCCTGGCCGAAGGTCCAGCCGTTTTCCAGCATCAGCGGGTGCACCACTGAGACCGGAATGATCTGCTCCAATCCTTTCAGTTTACGCATCAACAGCGTGCGGTGCGCCCAGGGGCAGGCGAGGGAAACGTACAGGTGATAACGGTCTGCCTCGGCCTGGAAGCCGCCCGCGCCGTGTTCGCCCGGTTGACCGTCGGCGGTCACCCAATTGCGAAACTGAGCGGTTGAACGTTTGAAACGGCCGCCGGTAGATTTCGTGTCATACCAGATGTCTTGCCAAACGCCATCGACGAGTTGTCCCATGGGAATCTCCTTGGTGTCCGAGTGAAAAACGACAGGACCCGGCATGCCGGGCCCTGAATGACAGTTTAGATTACCATTTCTTGTTCAGAAGACGGTCGATGCTGAAGCCGCCCGGGCCTGCGACCGCCAACACGATGAAGCCGCCGGCGATGGTCAGGTTTTTCATGAACATCAGCTGGTTTACGCCTTCCGCAAAGTCAGTGTGGAACAGCAGCGCGGTCAGGATGGTGAAACCGGCAGTGAACAGCGCCACGGTGCGGGTCAGGAAACCGAACAGGATCGCCAGACCGCCGCCAAATTCCAGCAGGATGGTCAGCGGCAGCAAGAAGCCAGGCACGCCCATCGATTGCATGTACTGTTGGGTACCGGCATAAGCGTCACCCATTTTGCCGTAGCCTGCCACGATAAACAGGATTGGCATCAGAATACGAGCAACCAACAAACCTGTATCTTCTAATTTTTTCATCATCTACTCCAAAGTGTTTTTGTGTGCCTGTTCGGCGGTAGTCATATCAACGGGCGGTATATCGGGTCTCTCACCCTGTCCGGCCCATATCGTATTGATGGAGTGAATGTTAAGCGGGAAGTGCTCAGGTTGTTAGCAAGTAAAACTGTCGTAATTTTCCAAAAAATCTGAATCTTTAGCGTGCTAATAAACTGACGCTTGTCAGCAAGTTGCCCGGCCCTCGCGATAAGCGGCACTGTTTTAGGGGAAAAACGAGGGCAGAGCAACAGGATGTTTGAAGGAAAGACGCGGTGCTTACTTGGCGGAAAAAGTCTTTTTAAACAGTCGGATAGCGCTCCAGGCGCCGAAAGCGCGGCGCGACCAGCGGATCATCTTGCTGGGGTGGCGAATGCCGTACAGCGCCATGATGCTGGAACCGAGCACCAAATAGCGGCGCAGGCCGAACACCGTCTGCCAGCCACGGTCGATACGCTCGGTCTTTTCCAGCCACAGAGACTTGTGTTCGGCCAGATCCAGACGTTGTTGCTGGATCTGCCGAATCAGCCTCTCTTTTTTCCATTCCAGGTAGCGGCGGCGGCTCATGGCTCGCGCTCCAGCTCGGCGCGGTCAAGTTCCAGCTGCTTGCGCGTGGCGCCCAGCAGCGTGGTGCGACGGGCCTTGACCAGCGTCCAGATGGTGCCGACCACGGCCAGGAACAGCAGTACCCCGGTCGTTGCGCCCAGCGCCACCAGCCGGTAGACCGGATCGATGGCCCAGAAAATCAGGATCAGCAGGCTCATCAAACCGAAGGCGGTGAACAGCAGCGTCATACCGGCCATGATCAGCAGCTGAATGAGGTTGGCTTTCTCCTCTTCCAGCTCGACCACGGCCAGCCGGACACGGGTTTCCACCATGCCAACCAGGATCGTGATGATGCGCTGACCGATATCCAGGACCCCTTTGGCGGGGCCCTGCGCGCGCACTTGCGGTTGTTCAGCCATGATTAGCGACGCGCGAGCAGCACGCCCAGCACGACGCCGACCGCCGCGCCGATACCGATGCCGGTCCACGGGTTGTCGCGCACGTAGTCGTCGGCTTGGCCGGCGATCTGTTTGGTTTGCGAAGCCAGCTTGTCACCGGCGTCGCTCAGGCGAGCGCGGGTCTCTTTCAGCGCGCCTTCCGCTTTCGAGCGCAACTTCTCCAGCTCGGCTTTCGGCTTGTCGGTGGAGGAGTTCAGCACTTCCTCCAGCGTATCGGCTAAGGACTTCAGTTCAGCGCGTAAGTTTTCTGCATTTGAATCATGTGCCATGTGATTATTCCTTAACGTTGATGACGACAGACTTTCAACATAGCGGATTTTTTCGCCGGAGCAAAGGGGTGATGGCCAGCAGATAACACCAGACATCAATTCCATATGCTTAAGAAATCCCGTGTGATGGGGCTCTCATCGATAAATCCGCTGGTGTAAAAAATTATTCCGCCTGGGCGCGTTTCAGCTCAGCCTGTGCTTCCGCCAACTTTTGCTGCTTTTTGGCGACCTTGTCCAGCTTGCCGGTTTGCTGCGCTTCTTTCAGTTCCTGCCGGCGCTCGTCGACCTTACGCTGCTTCTCCGCGATATCTTTCTGGCGTTCGGCCTGCAGACCGGCTTCGGTGCAGTGAGTCTGCACTTCGCTCAGCGCTTTTTTCAGCCCGTCCACGCGGTGGGTGTTGCCGTGTTGGGTGGCGTAGTCGATTTGCTGTTGGATGTTTTGCGCTTTGGCGGCGCAACCGCCTTCGGCGGCCGAAGCGAGCGACGGCAGCGTACAAAGTGGCAACAGCAGTAACAGTGAGTGGCGTAATTTCATCTTTCAGTTCCTTTTCATGGGATGCCTGAACAGGCATCCGCTTTCCTGACTGCCGAAGGCGGCAGCGCGAGAGGAGGGCGTTCATCGCCGGCTGAAGTTACCCTTCAGCATAGTCATGAAACCGGCGCGCCCCCAAAGAATCAGCCGTGATTCGATGCCGGATGATTAATTCTTGAGCTAAACGATGCGAATGAAAATGAAGATAATGGCAATGAAAGGAAACCCCTTCATATGAAGGGGGATTATCCCAGATTGAGTGGGGAACGCGCAAATTCGCGTACCCAATGCGACGGCACGGGGGACTCGCTCAACGCGATGTGGTAACCGGGCGGCAGAATGGTCTGTAACGCTTCGCGCGCCAGCAATTGCTGCTCCGGCGAATCCAGACGGATGACCAGGCCATCGCCTTCCGGCGTAATGCTTTTGATGCGGATGCCGCGCTCATCCAGACGTTGGTAGACGTAAAAACCGTCGGGCAGCGACAGCCCTTGCTGGCTGGCGCGAATGCGCAGCTCGCTCTCGGTGCGCACCATACAGGGCACCAACAGCGTCGCCAACGCCAGCAGGGCGAGCGCGATCATCAAGACGTATTGCCAGCGTGGGCGCTTTGTTGTCACGCCCCTTTCCCCGGGTTCTGGCTACCGGCGCGTTTCTTGCGCCACAGCACGATCAGCGAGCCGACCAGCCCGACCACCAGTAACACCAGCGGCAACATCATCAGGCAGAACATCAGCTGATCTTCATACTTGCGGAACACCGGGGTTTTCCCCAGCGCGAAGCCCAGCGTCGTCAGGATCAAGACCCACAGCAGGCCGCTCATCCAGTTGAAGAACTGGAAGCGCGCGTTGCTCAAGCCGGACAGACCGGCGATAGTCGGCAGCAGGGTGCGTACGAAGGCCAGGAAGCGGCCGACCAGCAGGGCGGAAAGCCCGTGGCGGTGGAACAGGTTATGAGCGCGCTGATGGTAGTGGGCCGGCAGGTGCGAAAGCCAGCCCTGCACCGTTCGCGTATTGCCGAGCCATCGGCCCTGTATGTAGCTGACCCAGCACCCCAGGCTGGCGGCGACGGTCAAAATGACGATGGTGAGCGGGAAGCCCATGGTGCCTTTGGCGATCAGCACGCCGACCAGGATCAGCAGGCTGTCACCCGGCAGGAAAGCGGCCGGCAGCAGGCCGTTTTCCAAAAACAGGATCATGAACAGCAGGATGTAGAGGGTCCATACCAACGAAGGGTTCGCCAGCGTCTCAAAATCCTGCTGCCACAAGGCATGTATCAGTTCTTTAATGATGTCCATCCGGTGTTCCTAAAACGTCATTGTTTATTTTTATCTCAGCGGCGGAGCGGGCGTGGGCTGAAAGCGCGCGGCGATCCTGAATGCTGATAACGATGAAACGGCGTTGCTTTAAGGTTTCTAAGCGGTGCGACACCGATCATAGGTGGTAAGTCAGCGTGCCACGGTACTGCATGTTGCTTTCTTTCCAGCCGGCTTGCCGGCACTGTTGCCGGGAGGCGTCCAGCGTCCAGTCGACCTGGGCAAGCCGGTTGGGGGCCGGGGTGTCCTGGCGGGGGAGACGAATTCGGTAGCCCGGTTCTGCGGCCAGGGTATAGACCGGCACCGGCAGGGAGGACGCGAGCAGCGAACCGGGTAAAGAGTGCGCTCTGGGCAGCAGCAGCGGCAACTTGCCGGGGGCTTTGCGGCGCGCTTCGGCCGGTGCCCGATATACATGATCATAGGGGGAAAGCGCCGGCTCCGCCAGTAGCGGCAGGCTGCTCAGCGCGCTGGGGGTTGGCTTGGGTGACGCCACGCATAGCTGTTGGCCGGAGACCGAACCGGTCCAGCAGAAAACAGCAATCAGCATGGCAAACAACCAGCGCATTTATTCGCGTCCCGCCCCCGCAGCAATGGGTAAAAAAGTGGGCTAACTCTACCAAAATAGCACGATTGGCAACAGGGAAATCTACGTTGCCGACGGTGAAATAGTACACGGCAAACGGTGGTTCCGGCATCGATTCAGCGGATTTTACATTACCTGACATAAGCCGACGGTTTTTGACCGCCGTGGCTATTTTGGCTCGTGGCTCACGCCATCCAGATGCACCACCGGGTTCTCCGCGAACAGGTAGCGGTCGGCGTTGTATTCGAAATCGTCGCTGGTGGCGTTGAACAGCATCTGCTTGGTGTTTTCCAGATGCTGCCACATCGCCAGTTTGGCGGCGTAAGGATCTTTGCGCATCAGCGCCTTGAGGATCTGATCGTGATCGTCGCACCAGCTGGCGATCGAGCGTTCGTCGATATGCTCGTGCAGTTTCTTCCAGTAAGGGTTGTTGACCCGCTGCACCCACATTTTTTCCACGATGGTGGCCATGGCGGTGTTCTGGGTGGCCAGCGCCACCTGAACGTGGAACTTCAGATCCCACTGCGAATCGCGGAAGCGATCCTCTTTACGGGCGTGCTCCTGAATCTCCATCAATTGCACGATATCTTGTTTGGTCACCTGAGTGGCGGCGAACTCGGCGATATTGCTTTCGATCAGCTGGCGCGCCTGCAGCAGTTCAAACGGGCCGGCGGTGGCGAACTCGATGCTGTCGCCCGGCACCACCAGGTGTTTTTGCTGGTTGGACACCACGTGGATCCCGGATCCCTTGCGCACGTCCACATAGCCTTCGACTTCCAGCATGATGATCGCTTCGCGCACCACGGTGCGGCTGACATTCATCTCTTCGGCGATGTATCGCTCGGCGGGCAGTTTGTCGCCTACCGGGTAGCGGCCGCTTTCGATGCGTTGCTTAAGCTCGGCGGCCAGTTGCTGATACAGGCGTCTGGTTTCAGTGAATTCCATAGTGAATGCTCTATACGGTGCGGTGGGAAGGGGCACGTGGCCATCGGATTTGTTATACCACTTATTCGGCACCGCTGCCAGAGGAGCAAAAGGCCCGGCGCGGCGGCCGGGCGGCGGGATCAGCTGCGCACCGGGGCTGGCTGAAGCGCGGTTGGCTGCGCTTCGGCGGCCGGGCGGTTTTGCAATACTGTCCAGATGACGATGGCACCGAGAATGTCGAAGACCGACAGCGCAGCGAACAGCGGGCTGAAGCCGAGGGTGTCCGCCAGGGCACCAACCACCAGGGCGAACAGCGTGCTGGCGGTCCAGGCTGCCATGCCGGTCAGGCCGTTGGCGGTCGCCACCTCATTGCGGCCGAATACGTCGGAAGAGAGGGTGATCAGCGCGCCGGACAGCGCCTGATGGGCAAAGCCGCCGACGCACAGCAGCGCGATAGCCGCGTACGGGCTGGTGAACAGGCCAATCATGCCGGGGCCGATCATCAATATCGCCCCCATCGTCACCACCAGCTTGCGCGAGACGATCAGATTGACCTTGAAATACTTCTGGAACAGCGGCGGCAGGTAGCCACCGACGATACAGCCAAGATCGGCGAACAGCATCGGCATCCAGGCGAACATGGCGATCTCTTTCAGATTAAAGCCGTAGGCCTTGAACATGAACAGCGGGATCCAGGCGTTGAAGGTGCCCCAGGCCGGTTCCGCCAGAAAGCGCGGCAGCGCGATGCCCCAAAACTGGCGGTTGCGCACGATCTGCCAGGCGGACATCTTTTTGGCGTTAGAGGTCTGGTGCTGCGCCTCCTGGCCTTCGAGGATGTAACGGCGCTCTTCTTGGCTCAGTTTCTTCTGATCTTTCGGGTGCTTATAGAACAGCAGCCAGCAGATGGCCCAGATCAGGCTCAGCACGCCGGTGATGATGAACGCCATTTCCCAGCTGTGCGCCACGATGGCCCAGACCACCAGCGGCGGGGCGATCATGCCGCCGATAGACGAACCGACGTTGAAATAGCCGACGGCGATCGAACGCTCTTTGGCCGGAAACCACTCGCTGCTGGCCTTCAGCCCGGCAGGGATCATCGCCGCCTCGGCCATGCCGACCGCGCCGCGCGCCAACGCCAGCCCGCCCCAGCTGTTGGCTAGCGCAGTGCCCATACAGAACACCGCCCACAGAATGGCGAACATGGCGTAACCGACCTTGGTGCCCAGCACGTCCAGCACATAGCCCGCCACCGGTTGCATCACGGTGTAGCAGGCTGAATAGGCGGCGACGATATAGGAATACTGTTGGGTGGTGATGTGCAGCGTATCTTCCAGCGTCGGCGCCGCCACGGCGATGGCGTTGCGGGTCAGGTAACCCAGCACGGTGCCGATGGTCACCAGCCCGATCATGTACCAGCGTAACCCTTTAATTTTACGCATCCGAAATATCTCCCCGTTTGAAGGTGTGGCCGTCGATGCGGCTGGCGAGACAATAACCTGTCATACAGGTTTAAAAGTTGAGTGATATCACAAAAGGAATTATTCGTCTGAGCGATACTGTCGTTGGTGAAACAGGGCGTTTATGCCGCACATTTGCAGAAAAACTGAGCGAAAAAGGGATTGGAAGACCTTGATTCAGCTGGCCATGGGAAAAATTTGCTGGACGCTCGCTAAAATTGGTGTGATAACTTTTGTGATTCGATCCCTGTGCCGCACGGCAAGTAAGGTAAGGAGCCCGAGATGGCGACGTTTTTGAGCGAAGATTTCCTGCTGGACAGCGAATTTGCCCGGCGTTTGTACCATGACTACGCGGCGCAGCAGCCGATTTTCGATTACCACTGCCATTTGCCGCCGCAGCAGATTGCGGAGAATACCCGCTTCAGCAACCTGTACGATATCTGGCTGCGGGGCGATCACTACAAATGGCGGGCGATGCGCACCAACGGCGTTGCCGAGCGGCTATGCACCGGCGATGCGGGCGATCGTGAGAAATTCGACGCCTGGGCCGCCACGGTGCCGCACACCATCGGCAACCCGCTCTATCACTGGACGCATCTGGAGCTGCGCCGGCCGTTCGGCATCACCGGAACGCTGCTGTCGCCGAGCACGGCGGATGAGATCTGGCAGCGCGGCAATGCGCTGCTGGCGCAGGATGAGTTTCGCGCGCGCGGTATCATGCAGCAGATGAACGTGAAAATGGTCGGCACCACCGACGATCCGATCGACGATCTGCGCCATCACCGGACGATCGCCGACGATCGCAGCTTCGATATCAAGGTGTTGCCGAGCTGGCGGCCGGACAAGGCCTTCGCCATCGATGCGCCCGGCTTCAATGACTATCTGCGGCAGCTGGAGGCGGCGGCGGACACCGCCATCGGCCGCTTCAGTACGCTGTGCGACGCCCTGTACAGGCGCATGGATCACTTCGCTGACCACGGTTGCAAGGTGGCCGATCACGCGCTGGACGTGGTGGTGTTCGGTGAGGCCGATGAAGCGACGCTGGATGCGATCCTGCTGCGCCGCCTGAACGGCGAGCTGCCGACGCCGGAACAGAGCGCCCAGTTCAAAAGCGCAGTGCTGCTGTTCCTGGCCGGCGAATACCGGCGCCGCGGTTGGGTGCAGCAGTATCACATCGGTGCGCTGCGCAATAACAACAGCCGCATGCTGGCCGCCATCGGGCCGGATATCGGCTTCGACTCGATCAACGATCGGCCGCTGGCGGAACCGCTTTCGCGGCTGCTGGATGCCCAGGCGCGGCAGGGCGGCCTGCCGAAAACCATTCTCTATTGCCTCAACCCGCGCGATAACGAAGTGATCGGCACCATGATCGGCAATTTCCAGGGGGAAGGCACGCCGGGCAAGATGCAGTTCGGTTCCGGCTGGTGGTTCAACGATCAGAAGGACGGTATGCAGCGCCAAATGACGCAGCTGGCGCAGCTCGGGCTGCTGAGCCGCTTCGTCGGCATGCTGACCGACAGCCGCAGCTTCCTGTCGTATACGCGCCATGAGTACTTCCGTCGCATCCTTTGCCAGATGATCGGCCGCTGGGTGACGGACGGCGAAGCGCCGGCCGATATCGCGCTGCTGGGCGAGATGGTGAAAAACATCTGCTTCGACAATGCCAAAAACTATTTCGCCATTGATCTGGCGTAGCCGTTATCCGGGACCGGTTTATGCAAAGTACGATAAAGATTCACGAGCAGGATAACGTGGCGGTAGCGCTGCGCGACCTGGTGGCCGGAGAAACGGTTGAGCTGGCAGGCATAACCGTTTCGCTGGCGCAGCCGGTGGCGCGCGGGCACAAGTTTGCGCTCGGTCCGATCGCCGAGGGAGAGGACATCATCAAATATGGCCAGCCGATCGGCCATGCGCTCTCAGCCATTGCGCCTGGGGAGCATATTCATTCGCAAAACGCCAAAACCAACCTGAGCGATCTGGACAGTTACCGTTACCAGCCGCAGTTCCCGGCGTTGCCGCCGCAGGCGGCGGATCGCGAGGTGCAGCTGTACCGCCGGGCCGGCGGAGAAGTGGGCATCCGCAACGAGCTGTGGATCGTGCCGACCGTCGGTTGCGTCAACGGTATCGCCCGCCAGATCCAGCAGCGTTTCTTGCAGCAAACGCAGGCGGAGGGGATTGACGGTGTGCATCTGTTCAGCCATCAGTTCGGCTGTTCGCAGCTGGGGCAGGATCATGCCAACACCCGCATCATGCTGCAGAATATGGCGCGCCATCCCAACGCCGGCGCGGTGCTGGTGATCGGGTTGGGGTGCGAAAACAATCAGGTGGATGCCTTTCGCGCCACGTTGGGCATAGCGGACGAGCGGCGGCTGCGCTTTATGGTGTGCCAACAGCAGGATGACGAGGTAGAGGCCGGGCTGGCGTTGTTGCACGAGCTGTACCGGGAGATGCGCCACGATCGCCGCGAGCCGGGCCGCCTGAGCGAGCTGAAGTTCGGCCTGGAATGCGGCGGTTCGGACGGATTGTCGGGCATTACCGCCAATCCGCTGTTGGGGCGTTTTTCCGACTATGTGATCGCCAACGGCGGCACCACGGTACTGACCGAAGTGCCGGAGATGTTCGGTGCCGAACGCATTCTGATGAGCCGCTGCCGCGATGGGGAGACCTTCGGCAAAACCGTCGACATGATCAACGATTTCAAACGCTATTTCATCGCCCATCAACAGCCGATATACGAGAACCCGTCGCCGGGAAACAAGGCCGGCGGCATCACCACGCTGGAGGAGAAATCGCTCGGCTGCACCCAAAAGGCGGGGCTAAGCCAGGTGGTGGACGTGCTGAAATACGGCGAACGGCTGCGCGTGCCAGGGCTGAATCTGCTCAGCGCGCCGGGCAACGACGCGGTGGCGACCAGCGCGCTGGCCGGTGCCGGCTGCCATATGGTGCTGTTTAGCACCGGGCGCGGCACGCCGTACGGCGGCTTTGTGCCGACGGTGAAGCTGGCTACTAACAGCGAGCTGGCGGCGAAGAAACCGCACTGGATCGATTTCGACGCCGGCGGCCTGATCCACGGCGTGGCGATGGAGACCTTGCTTGGCCGCTTCGTCGATCTGATCGTCGAGATCGCCAATGGCCGTCCGGCGCGTAATGAAACCAACGACTTTCGCGAGCTGGCGATCTTTAAAAGCGGGGTGACGCTGTAAGGCCGACAAAAAAGGCGCTCCCTCGAGCGCCTTTTCTATGCCGCCAGGTGGGATTAACGCACCTTCAGCGGGTCTTCGTTCGCCAGCCGTTGATCTTCTGCCTGGCAGGCCGCGGCGGTGAACAGCACGTCGGTGGAGGAGTTGAGGGCGGTTTCCGCCGAATCCTGCAGCACACCGATAATAAAGCCCACCGCTACCACCTGCATCGCCACGTCGTTCGGGATGCCGAACATGTTGCACGCCAGCGGGATCAGCAGCAGTGAGCCGCCGGCCACGCCGGAGGCGCCGCAGGCGCAGAGGGCGGCCACCACGCTCAGCAGCAGGGCGGTCGGTACGTCCACCGCGATGCCCAGCGTGTTCACTGCCGCCAGCGTCAGTACGGTGATGGTGATCGCCGCACCGGCCATGTTGATGGTTGCGCCCAGCGGGATGGAAACCGAGTAGGTGTCCTCATTCAGGTTCAGCTTCTTGCACAGCTCCATGTTCACCGGGATGTTGGCGGCGGAGCTGCGGGTGAAGAAGGCGGTCACGCCGCTCTCACGCAGGCAGGCGAACACCAGCGGATACGGGTTGCGGCGGATCTTCCAGTAAACGATCAGCGGGTTGAGCACCAGCGCCACCAGCAGCATGCAGCCGAGCAGCACCATCAGCAGCTGGGCGTAGCCCCACAGCACGCCGAAGCCGGTTTCCGCCAGTGTGGACGCCACCAGGCCGAAGATGCCGAGCGGCGCACAGCGGATCACTGCGCGCACCACCAGCGTGACCGCATGGGACATGTCGTTGATCAGCCCCTTGGTGGTCTCGGAAGCGTGGCGCAGCGCCAGCCCCAGCCCGACAGCCCACGCCAGAATACCGATGTAGTTGGCGTTAATCAGCGCATGGAACGGGTTGGCCACCACGCTCATCAACAGACCCTTCATCACCTCCACAATGCCGCCCGGCGGGGTAATGTCGGTCGCGCCGGTGGTCAGCGCCAGCGTGGAAGGGAAGATAAAGCTGACGACGACCGCCACCAGCGCCGCGGCGAAGGTGCCCAGCAGATAGAGGAAAAGAATGGGGCGAATGTTGGTCTTCTGCCCCTGTTTATGGTTGGCGATCGAGGCCATCACCAGAATCAGTACCAGCACCGGTGCCACCGCTTTCAGCGCGCCGACGAACAGGGTACCTAACAGGCCGGCGGCCGCTGCGGCCGCCGGCGAAACCAGCGCCACCAGAATGCCGGCCACCAGACCGACCATGATTTGTTTGACCAGGCTACCCTGCATGATCCTTTGTAGTAGTTTTTGCATAGTGCTTTCTTCCTGATGTTATCTGGCCGCCGCGGCGGGAACGACGCCGGGTAGCTTTGTATGATTCTGTAACTAAGTGTGTTTGCCGAATCAGTATTCAGCAATCGAATGATGTTGGAAAGAGGCGGGGATGAAATTCTGAGCGCGGATCAACACTTGATAACATACTGGTTACATTTGTGTGATCGCAATAACGTTTGGCGTTTTGGGGGAATTGCCAAACAATCACGGGGCGACTAGCGCCCCGGATAACAGATTGTGGTTATTTCTTCGCCAGACGATCGTTGCGGCGATTGACCCAGGCGTTGATCAGCAAGGTAAGCGTCAGGATGCCCGCCACCACGCCGAGCGACACGCCGATTGGGATGTGGAAGAAGTCGATAATCAGCATCTTGATGCCGATAAACACCAGGATCACCGACAGGCCGTATTTCAGCATCGAGAAACGTTCCGCCACGTTGGCCAACAGGAAGTACATGGCGCGCAGACCCATGATGGCAAACAGGTTAGAGGTCAGGACGATGAACGGATCGGTGGTCACGGCGAAGATCGCCGGAATGCTGTCTACCGCGAAGATCACGTCGCTCAGTTCTACCAGGATCAGCACCAGCACCAGCGGGGTGGCGAACAGGATGCCATTGCGGCGCACGAAGAAGCGCTCGCCTTCCAGGCTGTCGGTCATGCGCAGGTGGCTGCGCAGCCATTTCACCAGCGGCTTGTCGCCGATCGCCGAGTCATCTTCCTTCGCCAGCGCCATCTTGATACCGGTGAACAGCAGGAAAGCGCCGAACAGATACAGCAGCCACTGGAACTGGCTGACCAGCCAGCTGCCGGCGAAGATCATGATGGTGCGCAGCACGATCGCCCCCAGCACGCCGTAGATCAGCACCCGCCGCTGCAGGTTGGCCGGCACGGCGAAGTAGCTGAACAGCATCAGCCAGACGAACACGTTATCCACCGCCAGCGCTTTTTCGATCAGGTAGCCAGTCAGGAAAGCCAGCGCCTGGGTATCGGCGACGGCGCGCCCGGCAGTTTCATTCAGGTAGTACCAGAAACCGAAATTGAACAGCAAGGAGAGGCTGACCCACACCAGTGACCAGCTGGCGGCCTGCTTCAGAGTCATGGTGTGCGCGCCTTTACGGCCCTGCAACAGGAGGTCGATTGCGAGCATCACGACGATGACGGCGGCGAAGCTGCCCCATAACCACGGTGTGCCAACAGAATTCATCATCAGAGGTATCCTTCAAAACCAAAAACGGCCAACGTCGGAAGACGCCAGCCGCTCTGTGAACGCTGCAAGCAAACCTCGCCTTCCGGCAAGGTCTCACTTACAACGTTGATGAAGGTGGTTACACCTTTGACATCAGGTTGCCCGGTAACCGGATGCGTGCGCATCGTAATGACGATTGACCGGCAATGAAGTTACTCCCCTTTGCAGAGCAGAAAGTAATGCAAAATGTGTCGGCGGTCAACGTGAATCGCGTTAGCCGGCCATCGCTTTTTGCGCACCGAGGCTGACGACGAATCCCTGCAGCAGCAGGCGGCTGAACGGCGTGTCGCTAACCTGTTGTTGTTTTTGCTGGTAGAGGGCCTGCTGCTCGGGATGCAGTTCGCCAAGCCACTGCAAATACTGGCTCATCACCGCGCCGTTGAATTCCGGGTGGAACTGGGTGGTCAGGGCGTGATCGCCATAGCGCAGGATCTGGTGTGCATCCTGCTGCGAACGCGCCAGTGTCTGCGCACCGGCGGGGGGCGTCAGCACGCTCTGCGAATGGATAAGATTGGCCTTGAAGCGTGGTGGCAGCAGGGTGAGGCGCCGATCGTCGGCCGCGGCGGGCAACAGCTCAATTTCCAACGTGCCAACCTCCATGCCCTGCGGGTGGTAGCCCACTTTGCCGCCGAGCGCGTAGGCCAACAGCTGGTGGCCGTAGCAGACGCCGAACAGCGGCAGTTTGATCGCCATCGCCTGACGCAGCCATTCGGCGGCCTCCTCACTCCACGGCAACTGCTCGGTCACCATCGCCGGCGATCCGGTGATGACCACGCCACAATAGGCGGCCGGCGGCAACGGCCGCTCGCCGGCGGGAAGATGCACGATATGCACACGTTCGGCATCGATATTGCCCTGTTGCAGGAACATCCCTTCAAAATTGGCCAGTTCCTGACGAATGGTCTGCGGCGCGTCGCCGGTTTGCATCACAAGCAGCGGTTTCATCTCATTCTCCGTCGGCGGGGAAGACGACGCCGGTCTGGCGGCGGATGTCGGTCAGCAGGCGGGCGACGATCAGCGAATTCTCCAGCCCCGGGTGTTCCACCTGATGTTTCTCAACCAGCTCGGCGAAGGCCAGCGCTTCATACAGCATGGTGTTGATGTGCTGCGTCTGGCTCAGATCCTGACGGTTGCCGCCGCGCGGCGTCAGCGCCACGCCCTGGCACTCGGAAATCTTGTCGATAATCAGCGTGCCTTCTTCCCCCTGTATTTCGCTGGGGATCGCCGAGTCGCTGACCTTGGAATGGGAAAGCGTGACGTCGAAATCGCCGTAGTTCAGGCAGACGGTGCCGTGGGCGTCCACGCCGGTATCCAGCAGCGTGGCGCTGGCCAGTACCGACTGCGGCGCGCCGAACAGCGCGACCGCGCTGGCCAGGCAGTAATAGCCGATGTCCATGATCGAACCGTTGGAGAACTGCGGGTTAAAGGTGTTGGGGTTCTCGCCGGCGAGGTAGCGCGGATAGCGCGAAGAGTATTGGCAATAGTTGATAAAGGCTTTGCGCAGCCGGCCGACTTTCGGCAACGCCTGCTGCAGCGCCAGGAAGTTTGGCAGATAGGCGCTTTTGAACGCCTCGAACAGCACCACCTGATTTTCCCGTGCGCAGGCTACCAGCTGTTCCGCTTCGCGCTGGTTGGAGGCCAGCGGTTTTTCGCAGATCACGTGTTTTTTATGGCGCAGGAACAGCAGCGATTGCGGGCAGTGCAGGGCATTGGGGCTGGCGATATACACCGCGTCTATGGCGTCGGACTGTGCCATCGCCTCGAGCGAGTCGAAAAACTGCGTGACCTGATAGTTGGCGCCGAACGCCTGCGCCTGTTCCAGCGAGCGTGAATACACGGCGCTCAATGTGAGTTTGCCGCTTTCATGGGCGGCATCGATAAAACGTTCCGTAATCCAGTTGGTGCCGACGACGGCAAAGCGAATCATGGCGAGCTCCGGTCCAGGCCTAAAACCGCAGATTATCACGCCCTCACTCGCTATGCATACAGCTCGCCGAACAGCGAAAGGTGCGTCAGATACAGCCGGGTATCGAACTCCAGCTGGTGGTAATCCGGCTCCATATGGCAGCAGAGGCTGTAGAACGCCTTGTTGTGATCTTTCTCTTTCAAGTGCGCCAGCTCATGCACCACGATCATGCGCAGGAAGGGTTCGGGCGCAACCTTGAACACCGTCGCCACGCGGATTTCCGCCTTGGCCTTCAGCTTGCCTCCCTGCACGCGCGAGATGGCGGTGTGCAGGCCCAGCGCATGTTTCATGACGTGGATCTTGCTGTCGTAGGCCACCTTGCTCAGCGGCTGGGCGTTGCGCAGATACTGGTTTTTCAGATCGACGGTAAACTGATACAGCGACTTGTCGGTGGTGCAGTCGTGCACCTGCGGATAGCGCTGCAGCAGCACGTCTCCCAGCCGATTCTGATGGATCAGTTGCTGCACCTGGCTTTGAAGATGCGTTGGGTAGCCTTGCAGGTAGGTCAATTCAGACATTCTTGTTCCGTATCAACGGCCATTCAGCCGGTTATTCTATGCTGTTTTTTCGCTCAAATCCTGGCATACGCAATTTATCCGAAAAAACATTTTACTGACGGGCATTTTTAGGGGATAAACAGCCCAAATTTTATCAGTCAGGAGGGGCAATGAGCCAACTCGATCTGGGAACACAGCAACTTGAGCTGGAGCGTTATCCCCAACAGGAAGAATCCACCCAGCTGCAGGCGTGGGAAGCGGCGGATGAATATCTGCTGCAACAGCTTGAAAACGTAGATATCGGCGGCCGTCCGGTGCTGATTTTCAACGATAACTTCGGCACCCTGGCCTGTGCGCTGCACGCGCATCGCCCTTACAGCGTCAGCGACTCATACATGAGCCAGCTGGCAACGCGCCACAACCTCAAGCTCAACGGTTTGGATCCCGAGCAGGTCACGCTGTTGGACAGCCTGGCCGAGCTGCCGGCGGCGCCGGCGGTGGTGCTGATTCGCGTGCCGAAGGCGCTGGCGCTGCTGGAGCAGCAGCTGCGTGCGCTGCGCCACGTCGTGACCGAAGACACACTGATCGTCGCCGGCGCCAAGGCGCGCGACGTGCATACCTCGACGATGCAGCTGTTTGAAAAGGTGCTGGGCCCAACGCGCACCAGCCTGGCGTGGAAGAAAGCGCGCCTGATCTTCTGTCAGGCGGCGGACATCGTCCCACCGGCGGCGGCGGAAACCACCGACTGGACGCTGGACGGCACCGATTGGCTTATCCATAACCACGCCAACGTCTTCTCGCGCGGCAGCCTGGATATCGGCGCGCGCCTGTTTATGGAACATCTGCCGCGCGGCCTGAACGGCCACATTGTCGATCTGGGCTGCGGCAACGGCGTGATTGGCCTGATGGCGCTGGCGCAAAACCCGGAAGCGCAGGTGACCTTCGTCGATGAATCTTACATGGCGGTGGCCTCCAGCGAACTGAACGTGGAGCACAACCTGCCGCAAGAGCTGGATCGCTGCCAGTTTGAGGTGAACAACGCGCTGGCGGGCATCGAGCGCGAAAGCGTGCAGGCGGTGCTGTGTAACCCGCCGTTCCACCAGCAGCACGCGATTACCGATCACACCGCCTGGCAAATGTTCTGCGACGCCAAGCGCTGCCTGCAGGTGGGCGGCGAGTTGCGCATTGTCGGCAACCGCCATCTCGACTATCACCAGAAGCTCAAGCGTCTGTTCGGCAACTGCACGCTGGTAGCCTCGAACAAGAAGTTCGTGATCTTGAGAGCGGTGAAATCCGGCGCGCGTCGCTGAGCGTGATGTCCACGGGGGCGGTGCGCCCCTCAGGCTGTAGACAAAGGGAGAAAAAGCGTGGTTTTTCCCCCTTTTGTGGTTATCAGCCGAAAATCAATAAATTGATTTTCCTTGTTTTCTATTCGCTGCTCTCTGCCAACCCGGCATGGGGATGAGATTTGTCATCAATATTAGGGGCGCTGTGCGTAATGCTGGTCAGTTAGCGTTTTTCTGAACGTATTTGTGCAGTTTTCGGTCGATAAAAGCGAGATGTCCCATGTGGCTCCTGCACCTCGACCGAGCCAGGGGCCGAAGGCGCGGCCCCTGGCAACCCGCGCCTTTGCCCTATCAGACGATTGGCTTTGCCAACTTTACTCAGCCCATCCCTGGGCCTCGCCCCTTCGGGGCCGCTGCAAGCAGCGTTCAAATCTGCTCCAGGCAGATTTGTCCTCTCTCCGCCATAGCGCATTGAGGCCGGTTGCGACAGGCGTCCCTGCCTGTCTCACCTGAAACCGCCGTCCATGGCGGTTTCTCCTAATGCGCTATGCCTGCGTTCGGCGTCTTCAAGGGCGCCTTACACTGTGCTCATCTCCAACTTCTCTTCTCTGCCATAACCTCATAAAGGACGGGTTGCCCGGTAGCCACCAGCTCGGGTGTTGACCTTTGGCGCGCATCACCGGCTGCCGAGCAAGACGGCATTGTCAGGGGCAACCGGCCAGGGAAGGCCGGTTGAGGCGAGACTAACAGGGACGTTTGTCGCAGCCGACCCGCCCGACAATGCAGACGCGGCGAGGGTATCCGCACAGCGGACAGACGGTGTTAAGCGAAGGCGCGGGTGGAGGGGCCGCGCCTTCGGCCCCTCCAATTGCCGTTCATTGTAGTAACAGAGAAATTCTGGGCATTTACGGCAATTCATCCTGCACGCCACGTACAGAGACTGGATAAAAAAATGCCAGTCAGGCTTAAGTGACCAGCATTAGGCGCTGTGCGCCCCTTTTTTTACAGCGCCATCGCCAGCCGCGTACCCTGATCGATCGCGCGGCGGGCGTCCAGCTCGGCGGCCACGTCGGCGCCGCCGATCAGATGCACGGTTTTCCCCATCGCCAGCAGCGGCTGCTGCAGCTCGCGGCGCGGTTCCTGCCCGGCGCAGATGACCACCGTGTCTACCGGCAGACAGCTGTCCTGCTCGGCGCGGGTGATGTGCAGCCCTTCGTCATCGATCAGCCGATAGCTGACGCTGTTGAGCATCTTCACGCCGCGCATCGCCAGGCTGGCGCGGTGGATCCAACCGGTGGTTTTCCCCAGGCCTTCGCCCACTTTGCTGGTTTTGCGCTGCAACAGGTAGATCTGCCGCGTGGTGCGCGGTGCCTGCGGGCCTTGCGCCGCCAGCCCGCCGCGCTGCTCAAGGCGGCCGTCGATGCCCCATTCGCGGTTGAATTCCGCCTGATCCAGGCTGCTGGAGACGCCGTGCTGGCTGAGGTACTCGGCGGTGTCGAAGCCGATGCCGCCGGCGCCGACGATCGCCACCCGCTGGCCGACCGGTTTTTTATCGCGCAGCACGTCCAGATAGCTCAGCACCTTGGCGTGGCCGATGCCGGGGATGTCCGGGGTGCGCGGCACGATGCCGCAGGCGAGGATCACTTCGTCGAACTCGCTTAAATCCGCCGCCTCGACCTTGACGCCCAGCCTGACCGTGACTTCGCGCAGCGCCAGCTGGCGGCGGAAGTAACGCAGGGTTTCATGGAATTCTTCCTTGCCGGGGATCTGCTTGGCGATGTTGAACTGGCCGCCGATCTGATCGGCCGCGTCGAACAGCGTCACCTGATGGCCGCGGCTGGCGGCGGTGGTGGCGAAGGCCAGCCCGGCGGGGCCGGCGCCGATCACCGCCAGCTTTTTCGGTTTCTCCGCCATCGTCAACGGCATTTCGGTTTCGCGGCAGGCGCGCGGGTTGACCAGGCAAGACGTCAGCTTGCCTTCAAAAATCTGGTCGAGGCAGGCCTGGTTGCAACCGATGCAGGTATTGATCTCGTCGGCGCGTCCCTCGGCGGCTTTCTGCACAAAGGCGGCGTCGGCGAGGAACGGGCGCGCCATCGACACCATGTCGGCGCAGCCGTCCGCCAGCACCTGCTCGGCCACCGCCGGATCGTTGATGCGGTTGGTGGTGATCAGCGGAATACCCACCTTGCCCATCAGCTTGCGGGTCACCCAGCTGAACCCGGCGCGCGGCACCATGGTAGCGATGGTCGGGATGCGCGCCTCGTGCCAGCCGATGCCGGTATTGATGAGAGTGGCGCCCGCCTGTTCGACCGCCAGCGCCAGCTGTTCAATCTCCTGCCAGCTGGAGCCGTCTTCCACCAGATCGAGCATCGACAGCCGGTAGATCAAAATGAATTCTGTGCCCACCGCCTGGCGCACCGCCCGCACGATCTCGACGGCGAAGCGCATGCGGTTGGTGAAGCTGCCGCCCCAGCGATCGTCGCGCTGGTTGGTGCGCGCCGCCAAAAATTGGTTGATCAGGTAGCCTTCGGAACCCATCACCTCAACGCCGTCGTAGCCGGCCTGTTGCGCCAGTGCCGCGCAGCGGGCGAAGTCGGCGATGGTCTGCTCGATCTCCGCTTCACTCAGCGCGCTTGGCGCGAAGGGATTGATCGGCGCCTGCAGCGCGGAAGGGCCCACCGGGTGCGGCTGATAGCTGTAGCGGCCGGCATGCAGGATCTGCAGCGCTATCTTGCCGCCCGCGCGATGAACGGCCTCGGTGACCGGCCGATGGTGAGGCAGCTGCGCCTCGCTGTTGAGGGTGGAGCCGCCGCGATACACCACGCCTTTGTCGTTGGGCGCGATGCCGCCGGTGACGATCAGGGCCACGCCGGCGGCGGCGCGCTCGGCATAGAACGCGGCCAGGCGCTGTGGGCCGTCTGGCAGCTCTTCCAGGCCGGTATGCATCGATCCCATCAGCACCCGGTTTTTCAGGGTGGTGAAGCCGAGATCCAGCGGCGCCAGCAGGTGAGGGTAATTGCTCATTGCACTCTCCATCGTTCATCCCCCGCCTCTTTCAACCTGCAGCGTTGTTGCCTGCGTTCACTCGCCCCACTCACTTACTTGAGTAAGCTCCTGGGAACGCCCGAACTTGCCGCCTGGTTGCAGGTTGAAAGCGATTGGGGATGAGCATCTGTTATTATTATGTGAACACAAGTGGTCGGATGAGATAAATCTAGCCGTTGTCGCGCCGCTTGGGAATCTGCGTTGCGCCGAATGTGATAGACGTCATGAATCTCAGACTCTGTTTGCATAACGAACAAAAGATCGGTTAGCCTTTGCGCGTTGTAAATTACTTCTCTCTGCGGAGCCATAACCGAAAATGAACAACCACACCTGTTGATATCTGGTCCCACGCTGTGCGCTCGTGCGCCCTGTGGGGATGTTTTGATCTCATTCAGGAGTGCTTATGGCTCATTTTGCGCAGTCCCCTTATTTCGTTTTACATCAACTGACCTGCCAATTTGCTGACGGCGAAACCCTGTTCGGCCCGCTGGATCTCGCTTTCGATCGGTCGCGCTGCGGCCTGGTGGGGCGCAACGGCGCCGGCAAAACCCAGCTGCTGCGCCTGATCGTCGGGCGGGCTCAGCCGGGCAACGGGCACGTCGAATCCCATGCCGCATTGGCTTACGTTGCGCAGCAGCCGGAGATCGCCGCGGACACCACGCTGGCCCAGCTGCTGGGCTATGGTGAGGTGTTCGCTGCGCTGGCGCGTCTCGAGCAGGGGCGGCCGTTGGCGGACGATATCGATCGTTTGGAAGGGCGCTGGGATCTCAACGATCGCCTGCAAAACGCCTTCGCCGCCGCCGGGTTGCCGGCCTTCGATCCGCTGCAATCCGCAAGTTCTCTGAGCGGCGGCGAACGGATGCGCGCGGCGCTGTGCGGCGCTTTTCTGGGGGAGGCGGATTATCTGCTGTTGGACGAACCGACCAACCACCTCGACAGCGCCGGGCGCGCCTGGCTGTATCAGCAGCTGGATCAATGGCACGGCGGGCTGCTTGTCGCCAGCCATGATCGGCAGCTGCTGGGGCGTATGGAGCGCATCGTCGAACTGACGCCCGGCGCGCTGCGCAGCTACGGCGGCAACTACGACGACTATCGGCGCCAGCGCGACACGGAGCAGCAGGCGGCGCGTGCCGATCTGGAGCATGCGCGCGAGGAGCGCCGACGCACTCGCGCCCGTCAGCAGAAAGAGCATGACATGAGCCAGCGGCGTTCGGCGCAAACGCTGCGCGTTGTCGATACGCTGAATATCGCCTCCTTCGAGCGAGTGGCCTACAAATCGGCGGCGAAGGAAAGCCTCGGTACGCTGCGTAAGCAGCATCAGGGTCAGCGTGACAGCCTCGATGCGGCGGTGCGCGAAGCCTATCAGCGAGTGGAGGACGAGCAGCCGGTGTTGCTGGCGCTGCCGGGCAGCGAAGTGAGCGCGAACAAGCAGGTGCTGGTGCTCGAGCAGCTGCAGCTGCCGTTCGTCAGCGCGCCGCCGCTGGATCTGCGGATCGACGGCCCGATGCGCGTAGCGTTGACCGGCCCCAACGGCTGCGGCAAGTCCACCTTGCTGAAGACCATTCTCGGCCGGCTGACGGCGCTTTCCGGCCATTGTCATTGCCCGCTGTCGACGGCCTATCTCGATCAAACCCTGTCGCAGCTCGACCCGAGTCTGTCGGTGATGGATCATCTGGGGCTGCAGGACTCGCCGTTGGCGGAAGGCGCGTTGCGCACCCGGCTGGCGCAGCTGCAGCTTGGCGCGGATCGCATCGCTCTGCCGTTGGGCGCGCTGAGCGGCGGCGAACGGCTCAAGGCGGCGCTTGCTTGCGCGCTGTGGCGGCGGCAACCGGCGCAGCTGCTGTTGCTGGACGAACCGACCAACCACCTGGATCTGGTGTCGTCGCTGGCGATCGAAACCGCCCTGGCGGATTTCCCCGGCGCGATGCTGGTGGTGTCGCACGACGAAGACTTCCTGCAGGCGCTGCGGCCGACGCACCGCCTGAACCGGCAGGCGGACGGCTGGCGGCTTCAGGCCTGGTAACGCGCAAAGGCGGCCCTAGGGGGCCGCCTTTTTCATCTCGGGCGCGTTAATGCAGGCCAGCAGCTGGGTGAAGGCCGCGGCCATCTGCTCTTCCGGCACGCAGGCAAATCCCATCAGCAGGCCGCGCCGGCGGTTGGGCAGCATGTAGTAGCGCGACAGCGGCCGCACCAGCACCCCCTGCGCGCCGGCGGCGGCGGCGATCGCCACGTCGTCGGCCTCGTCCGGCAGGTTGAGGATCAGGTGCAATCCGGCGTTGCTGTTGAATTCGCTGAGCGCCTGTTTGCCGAGGTGCTGTTCGATCAATCCGGTCAGGAAGGCGCGCCGCCGGGCATACAGCAACCGCATGCGTCGGATATGCGCGGTGTAGTGCCCCGCCTGAATAAACTCCGCCAGCGCGCTCTGGATCAGCAGGTGCCCGCCGCGGTACAGCTCGGCGTGGGCGGTTTTCAGCGCCTGTACCAGCGGCGGCGGCAACACCACATAGCCGAGGCGCAGCGCCGGGTAGAGCGTTTTGCTGAAGGTGCCGATATAAATCACCGGCGCGTCGGCTTCCAGCCCTTGCAGCGCCGGGATCGGTTGGCCGGAAAAGCGGAATTCGCTGTCGTAGTCGTCCTCGACGATCCAGCCGCCGGCGTTGCGCGCCAGTGCCAGCAGCCGTTGGCGGCGCGCCAGGCTCATCACCGAGCCGAGCGGATACTGGTGCGACGGGGTAACGAAGATCAGCCGCGGCGGGTTGGTCGGCTGCTCCGGCGGCACCAGCCCGGCTTCGTCCACCGCCAGCGGGCAGATGTTCAGCGCATTGATGCGCAGGATATTGCGGATCCCCCAATAGCCCGGCTCTTCGATCCAGGCGTCATCCCCCGGGTTGCACAGCATGCGCGTCACCAGATCGATCGCCTGATGGATGCCCTCGGTGATCAGGATCTGTTCCGGCGAGCAGCGTACCGAGCGCGCCACCCGTAAATACTCCACCAACGCATGCTGCAGCTCCGGGCTGCCCCCCTGATTGCTGTAGGTCAGCCGCTGCGGCGCCGGGCGGCGGCTGAGGCGCGCCTGGATCTTGCTGAACAGCTGATGGGGAAAGGCGTTGACGTCGGGCACGCCGGGAATGAATGCCCCCCACTGTTTGGGGCTGGCACTGGCGTGGTGCAGCAGCGTGGCGCCGCGCTCCGACAGTTCGACGCGGCGCGGTTGCCCACTGCTGTCCGCCGGGGCGCCGCCGGTGGAGAGGCAGCTGTCCGGCACCGTGTCGGCGACGAAGGTGCCGCTGCCGGCGCGCGCCGACACGTAACCTTCCGCCAGCAGTTGTTCATAAACGGTTAACACAGTGTTGCGGGACAGGCTGAGCTCCTGCGCCAGATCGCGCGAGGCGGGCAGGCGGCTGGAGGGCGGCAGGCTGCCGTCGAGAATGCTGGTGCGGATCGCGTTGTAAAGCCGCTTGTGCAGCTTGTCATCGGGCTGCTCGCCGAGGCGCTGCAGTAACAGATCACCACTCAATGAGCGCAATTGGATCCCTCAATTATTCGTAACTGGCACTCGATTATAGGGCCACATCCTGTGTAAATAAACGGCATTGTTTCACGAATGTGAACGAAACGTGTAACTGGCACCGACCGGAGAGAACAGCATGAAAAACGCAGAATTGAACCAACGCCGTCAGGACGCCACCCCACGCGGAGTGGGCGTGATGTGTGGTTTTTACGCCGAGCGCGCAGAGAACGCCACGCTGTGGGATGTGGAAGGTAAAGAAGTGATCGATTTCGCCTCGGGGATCGCCGTGCTGAACACCGGCCACCGCCACCCGAAGGTGATCGCCGCGATTGAAAAGCAGCTGCAGGCCTTCACCCACACCGCCTATCAGATCGTTCCTTACGAAAGTTATGTCTCGCTGGCGGAGCGCATCAACCAGCGCGCGCCGATTGCCGGCCCGTGTAAAACCGCCTTCTTCACCACCGGCGCGGAAGCGGTGGAAAACGCGGTGAAGATCGCCCGCGCTTACACCGGCCGCCCGGGGTTGATCACCTTCGGCGGCGGTTTCCACGGCCGCACCTATATGACCATGGCGCTGACCGGCAAAGTGGCGCCTTACAAACTGGGCTTTGGCCCATTCCCCGGTTCGGTGTTCCACGGGCAGTATCCGAATGCGCTGTACGGCGTGACTACCGAAGATGCGATGAACAGCCTGGACCGCCTGTTTAAAGCGGATATCGATCCCAAGCAGGTGGCGGCCATTGTGCTGGAGCCGGTGCAGGGCGAGGGCGGTTTCAATGTGGCGCCGGCCGATTTCATGCAGGCGCTGCGCGCGCTGTGCGACCAGCACGGCATCCTGCTGATCGCCGACGAAGTGCAGACCGGCTTCGCCCGTACCGGCAAGCTGTTCGCCATGGAGCACTACAGCGTTAAACCGGATCTGATCACCATGGCGAAAAGCCTGGCGGGCGGCATGCCGCTGTCGGCGGTAGCGGGCCGCGCCGAGGTGATGGACGCGCCGGCGCCGGGCGGACTGGGCGGCACCTACGCCGGTAACCCGCTGGCGGTGGCCGCGGCGCACGCGGTGCTGGACGTGATCGACGAAGAGCAGCTGTGCCAGCGCGCCCAGCGCTTGGGGCAGCACCTGGTGGAAGTGTTGCAGCAGGCGCGCAAAACCAGCCCGGCGATCGCCGATGTGCGCGCGCAAGGCTCAATGGTGGCGGTGGAATTCAACGATCCGGCCACCGGCAAGCCTTCGGCGGAGATCACCCGTCAGGTGCAGCAGAAGGCGATGGAGGAAGGGCTGCTGCTGCTGAGCTGCGGCGTGAACGGCAACGTGATCCGCTTCCTGTACCCGCTGACCATCCCGGACGATCAGTTCACCAAGGCGATGGGCATCCTGTCTCGCGCGCTGGCCCACTAAGGAGCGAACGGCATGAAATTGAACAATCCCGAGCTGCTGCGCAGCCAGTGTCTGATCAACGGCGAATGGTGCGATGCCCTGAGCGGCAAGCGCGAAGCGGTGATCAACCCGGCCACCGGCGCCGAACTGGCCAGCATTCCGCTGGTCAGCGAAGAGGAAACCCAGCAGGCGATCGCGGCGGCGCAGCAGGCGCAAAACGAGTGGAAACAGCTGACCGCCAAGCAGCGTTCCGCGCTGCTGTTGGCCTGGGCCGACAAGGTGTTGGCTGCGCAGGAAGATCTGGCGCAGCTGATGACCGCCGAGCAGGGCAAATCGCTGGCGGAAGCGCGCGGTGAAGTGGCCTACGCCGCGTCGTTCATCACCTGGTTCGCCGAAGAGGCCAAGCGGGTGGACGGCGCAGTATTGCAGGCGCCACAGGCTTCGCAGCGCCTGGTGGTGGTGAAGCAGCCGATCGGCGTGTGCGCGGCCATCACCCCGTGGAACTTCCCGGCGGCGATGATCACCCGCAAGGTGGCGCCGGCGCTGGCGGCCGGTTGCGCCATCATCGTCAAACCGGCCGAGCAAACGCCGTTGACCGCGCTGGCGCTGGCCAAGCTGGCGCAGGACGCCGGTATTCCCGCCGGCGTTTTGCAGGTGGTGACCGGTGAAGCGGCACAGGTGGGCAAGGTGCTGTGCGACAGCCCGGTGGTGCGCAAGCTGAGCTTTACCGGTTCGACCGAGGTCGGCCGCATCCTGATGGCGCAGTGCGCGCCGAGCATCAAGAAACTGTCGCTGGAGCTGGGCGGTAACGCGCCGGTCATCGTGTTCGACGACGCCAATCTGGACGCGGCGGTGGCGGGCATCATGGCCTCCAAGTTCCGCAACAGCGGCCAGACCTGCGTCTGCGCTAACCGTATCTACGTGCAGGACGGCATCTACGAGCGGCTGGCGGAGAAACTGGTTGCGGCGGTCGAGCAGTTGAAAGTCGGCGACGGCAGCCAGGAAGGCACCACCCAGGGGCCGCTGATCGACAGCGATGCGGTGGCGAAGGTGCAGAGCCATATCGACGACGCGTTGATCAAAGGGGCGCAGATCGCCACCGGCGGCCAACCGCACGCGCTCGGCGGCACTTTCTTCCAGCCGACGGTGGTGACCGGCGTAACGCAGAAGATGCGCTTCGCCAAAGAAGAGACCTTCGGGCCGGTGGCGCCGCTGTTCCGCTTCCATGACGAGGCGGAAGCCATCGCCATGGCCAACGACACCGAATTCGGCCTGGCCGCCTACCTGTTCACGCAGAACGCCGCGCGCCAGTGGCGCGTGCCGGAAGCGCTGGAGTACGGCATGGTCGGCATCAACACCGGGCTGATTTCCAACGAAGTGGCGCCGTTCGGCGGCGTGAAACAGTCAGGGCTCGGGCGTGAAGGATCGCGCTACGGGATAGAAGAATATCTGGAGCTGAAATACCTGTGTATCGATGTGAGCTGTTGAGCGTCAGGACGTTAACCCATCCCGGCGGCCAGCGTCGCCGGGTGATAAAGGATGATGCATGTCTGATAATATCTCTGTTTCTCCGGCGCTTGCCGCCGGGGTGCGAGCACCTGCACCCGCCAAATCGTTAAGTTTCCTCGAAGGGGTGGCGATGATCGTCGGCACCAACATTGGTGCCGGGGTGCTCTCCATCGCCTACGCTTCCAGCAAGGCCGGTTTCCTGCCGCTGCTGTTCTGGCTGGTGCTGGTGGGAAGCCTGACCACCATCACCATGCTGTACGTCGCCGAATCCACGCTGCGCACCCGCGCACATCTGCAGCTGAGCGGGCTGGCGAAGCGTTACGTCGGCGGCCTGGGCGCCTGGTTGATGTTCGCTTCGGTGTGCGTCAACAGCGTCGGGGCGCTCACCGCCTATATGACCGGCAGCGGCAAGCTGCTGCAATCGCTGTTCGGCATCTCGCCGGCGCTGGGCAGCCTGCTGTTCTTCGTGCCCGCCGCCGGTGTGCTGTACCTCGGTTTGAAAGCGATCGGCCGCGGCGAGAAGTTCATCAGCATCGGCATGGTGGTGATGCTGAGCGCGCTGGTGGCGGCAACGCTGCTGAAAGACACCACCCAGATGCGCAACCTGCTGGACGGTGACTGGCGCTATATGGTGCCGGTGTTCAACGTGGTGGTGTTTTGCTTCTCGGCGCAGTACATCGTGCCGGAAATGGCGCGCGGCTTTGCCGACAAGCCCGAGCAGCTGCCGAAGGCGATCATCGTCGGCATGGTGGTGACCTTCATTTTGCTGGCGGCGGTGCCGATGTCGGTGATCGCGCTCAGCGGGTTGGATGACATCTCCGACGTGGCCACCATCTCCTGGGGCCAGGCGCTGGGGCAGTGGGCGTTCTTCTCCGCCAACATCTTCGCGCTGTGCGCGATGCTGACCTCGTACTGGGGATTGGGCGGCAGCTTCCTGACCAATATTTTCGACAAGTTTCGGCTGGGCAACGACGAGTTGCCGCTGCGCCGCTTCGGCGTGCTGTTGCTGGTGGTGGTACCGCCGTTCGCGCTGGCCTACAGCGGGCTGGTGTCGTTCGTCAACGCGCTCTACTTCGCCGGGGTGTTCAGCGGGGTGATCCTGTCGATCATGCCGATGCTGATCCTGCGCGGCGCCCGCAAATATGGCGACCAGATCCCGCGTTGGCAGTGCAACTGGATCACGCACCCGCTGTTGCAGGTCAGCATTGTGTTGTTGTACCTGGCCAGCGCGGTGTACGCCATCGCGTCATTGTTAGGCTATCTGCCCTCTGGATGGTGATTTACCTTCCCTCAAGTAGTGATGTTGTTTCTCGGCATTGAGAACGGCGGCGTCGTGGCCGCCGATTTTTTTTTTCAGGCGCGCCGCTTTTCCGACAACGCCAGCCAAGCCTGCACCGACGGGCGTTGCCACTGCTTGTGCGCATAGTGGCGCACGCGCTCCGGCACCGGATCGCCGTGCATCACCAGCCGGTTGAGCATCAGCGCCAGATCGGTGTCGGCGATGCACCACTCCCTGAACAGATTGTCCTGCCCGTGGCTCAGCAGCTTTTCCACGGCGGCGAAAAGCTTGCGCGCGGCCTCCTGCGCGGCTTCGGACAGCGGCGGAAACTTGCCGTTGTTGAACACCACCTCGGTCGAGCGCTCGGCGCGGATCGGCAGCAGATCGCTGCGCAGCCAGGCTTGGATCTCACGCGCCTTGGCGCGCAGCTTCACGTCGCGCGGGTACACGGCGTGGGCGGGATGGATGTCTTCCAGGTATTCGGCGATCGCCGAAGACTCCGAGAGCTGAAACTCGCCGATCGCCAGCGTTGGCACCCGGCGGGTGAGCGACAGCGCCGCGTAGGCCGCCTCTTTGTTCTCTTCTTTCGCCAGATCCACCGGCTTCACGGTGAACGGAATGCCTTTTTCCGTCAGCACGACAAAGGCGGACATGGCGTACGGGCTGAAAAATTCACTGTCGGTATAAAGCTCGGTGATCGGTTGAGACATCGGCGGTTCCTCGGGGTTAAGGGGGGAACATTCATCATTGTCGAGGGAAGGCTAAAAATCAATCTGTTAGCCTAAAAGTTCTTTGATGGCGCGGCGCGCGGCGGCGCCGGCACGATGTGATATATTTGTTGCCAACACGTGAATCTAGCCGTATTGGGTAACATGAAGACGCAGTGGATAGAACGAGTAAAAGTGGGATGCGCGCGCCTGTGGCCGCACCCGCTGGCGGTGGGCAAGCGAGAGATGCTGATTTCCAGCGTCGGCGCCGGTTTGGGGCTGATGCTCGCCGGCTGGATAAGCCACTTTATTTTGAGCGAGGTGAACCTGTGGTTTATCGCGCCGATGGGCGCCTCGGCGGTGCTGCTGTTCGGCGTGCCCAACAGCCCGCTGGCGCAGCCCTGGTCGATCGTCGGCGGCAATGCGCTGGCGGCGACGGTGGGTGTCAGCGCCGGTCTGCTGATCCCCGATCCGGGCCTGGCCTGCGGTGTTGCGGCGGCGGTGGCCATCGGCCTGATGTTCAAGCTGCGTTGCCTGCATCCCCCGGGTGGCGCGGTGGCGCTGACCGCCATCCTCGGCGGCCCCGGTATTCACCAGATGGGCTACCACTTCGTGCTGTACCCGGTGCTGCTGAACTCGGTGCTGCTGGCGGCGCTGGCTATTCTGTTCAATAACCTGGCCGGGCGACGCTACCCGCACGCGCTGGCGCCGGCGGAAGCCAAACCGGCCAATCTGCCGATCGATGCCGTTTCCATCACCCGCGCCGATCTGCACGAGGCGCTGATGGAGGGGGATCTGTTCGATATTGACGAGGACGATCTGCAGGAGATCCTGCTGCGCGCCGAGCAACTGGCGCATCAGCGGCAAAGCAAGACCGCCTGATCAGCCCAGCGTTTTGCGGTAAAACACCACCCGTTCCGTTTCGGCAAAGCCCAGCGCCGCATGCAGGCGCTGGGAGTCAAGATTGGCGATGTCGGTATCCGACGCCAGCTCGCTGCACCCCTGTTGCTTGGCCCACTCCTGCACCTGCGCGATCAAACGCGCGGCCCAGCCCTGGCGGCGGACGCGCTCGACGGTATAAATCCCTTCCAAAAACGCGACCGGCGACGATTCGCAGCCGTTGACGTAATCGAAGCGCAGCGCCACCTCGGCAAAGCCAACGAAAGCGCCGTCCAACCCCCGCGCCATAAACGCGGTGTGGTGCGGCGAAGCCAATATCTCGCGCATTTCCGCGCGGTGCACTTCAGGCGAGCTGGAGGGCCACAGTGCCGAGCGCAGCGCCAGCCAGGCGTCGAGGTTGTCGTGGTCACAGTTGACGATCATGCGGGGCCCTTAGCGGTGATTTTTGTTACCCGCGAGCGTAGCAGGTCTCGGCGCGCAAGCTCAATCTCTCCATCGCTATCTCGCCATTTCTCTCACTTATGATAATGATCGTCGTGTTCATGAGGCTGCCGGAGACCGGTGTGCTTATCGAATAACGAGTGGAACGCACATTAACGTTCCAAAGTGCATGCTCTCCGGCTCGATAAGGCTAAGGAAGCCTTCGCAATATGATTGGCCATGCCAACTGGTACAGATGGCCTGCGACTGTGCATAGCTTTCTGCAATGGCCACATCGACGAAAACGTCTCCGTCCAGTTTAAGTAAATACTGATGTAGCCAACCTGGTTGCGCAGACAGATGATGTTGCACCATTTGGCAATAGGCCGCGTACATCTTCTCTTCGGTAACGCCTTTTCTTAGCCTGAAGCGGCCCAGCTCGACGCCATGGCCGGCACTGGCGGGGGAATATGCTGCTATGTGACTAGGGGATGTCATGGTAATTTTTCCAGTAATGGGTGAGTGACTATCATAGGCCGCGACCCTGCCAATTTTTGTCAGGGGTGTCGGAGGCATTCAGTGAGAACCGTCAGGTTATTTTCAATACTCGAGCAACTGCGCGGCAGACAACGCCCGGTTTCGGCGGAGTTTCTGGCCCAGACGCTGGATGTTTCGGTGCGAACCATCTATCGAGATATGAGCACGTTGCAGGCGATGGGTGCTCCGATCCGCGGCGAGTCTGGATTGGGGTACCAGCTGGAAAAGGGGTATTTCTTGCCGCCGCTGCATTTTGACGCTAACGAGCTGGAGGCCATAATACTGGGCACTCGTCTGATTGCGGCTCGCGGTGATGCGCAGCTGGGTGAAGCGGCACGTCGCGTTTCAGCCAAAATAGGTGCCATGTTGGATGACGATGCGAAGAAACGTTACGAGGATATGCCATTGCGCGCCGTCTCGCGCAGGACTCTGGAGTATGAACTGGCCGACAGGTATCTGGAGCCATTGCGCGTGGCTATTCGAGGCAGAAAGCGGTTGGCCGTCCACTATCGCGACCTTAAAGGTAATGAAAGCCGAAGAAATATCAGGCCATTAGGATTGACGATGTTTGACGCCGTATGGCTGCTGACCATATGGTGCGAGACCAAAGCCGATTTCCGCAATCTGCGCGTTGATGGCATTCTATCGTTGACGGACACCGGCGAACGTTTTCGACAGGAAAGAGGTAAACGTTTTGAAGATTATATTAAATCTTTACCGGCAGCATAGGCGCTACAGAGACGGCTTTGGCGATAATGACACGACGAGCCATTGTGTGGGCGGCACAGTAACGACGGACTGTGTAAATACCTGCCATTTGAGGGCAGTGGGTAGACTCGTACCGCCACTGTGAGCACGAAATAAAAAAGCCACTTCGAGAAAAGTGGCTTTTTTATATGATTTTAAAGCTAAAATTTGGTGGCCCCTGTTGGGTTTGAACCAACGACCAAGCGATTATGAGTCGCCTGCTCTAACCACTGAGCTAAGGGGCCAAGCCGCGAGATTATAGGGAATCCTTAAGCGGCGGTCTACAGTTACCCGCCCGTATGTTGCTTTTCTGCACAGTTCTAGCCTGTTGTAATTGCTGGCGGATTTTGCGATAACCGCAGTAAATCCCTGCAATGGACTCACGATACTCATGGAACTTCTGGCGCCTAACCTGCGGGTGGTGTTTTGCGGCATCAACCCCGGCCTTTCTTCCGCCCATCAGGGCTACCCTTTCGCCAACGGCAGCAACCGTTTTTGGAAAGTGATCCATCAGGCCGGCTTTACCGAGCGCCAGCTGGCGCCGGAGCAGTGGCAGCAGTTGAAGGATAACGGCTGCGGCATTACCGCGCTGGTGGCGCGCCCGACGGTGGCGGCCAGCGAGCTGTCGCGCGACGAGCTGCGCAGCGGCGGCGAGGTGTTGCAAGAGAAAATCTTGCGCTATCAGCCGCGCGCGCTGGCGATTTTGGGCAAGCAGGCGTTCACCACCGCCTTCGGGGTGAAAAACGCGCCCTGGGGCAAGCAGGCGCTGACGCTGGGGGAAACCGAGGTGTGGGTATTGCCTAACCCCAGCGGATTGAACCGCGCCACGCTGGAGCAGCTGACCGCCAGCTATCGCGAGCTGTTCGTGGCGCTGCAATGATGCGGCGGGGCATATTCAGGGCATAAAAAAACCCCGGCAGGCCGGGGTTTTGGTTTTTGGTGCGGCAGCCGGACTTAGTCGTCCAGGAAGCTGCGCAGTACTTCGGAGCGGCTCGGGTGACGCAGCTTGCGCAGCGCCTTGGCTTCGATCTGACGAATACGCTCACGGGTAACGTCAAACTGTTTGCCTACCTCTTCCAGCGTGTGGTCGGTGTTCATGTCGATGCCGAAACGCATGCGCAGCACTTTCGCTTCGCGCGCGGTCAGGCCGGCCAGCACGTCGTGAGTGGCGGAGCGCAGGCTTTCCGAAGTCGCGGAGTCCAGCGGCAGCTCGAGGGTGGTATCCTCGATGAAGTCGCCCAGATGCGAATCTTCGTCGTCGCCGATCGGCGTTTCCATCGAGATTGGCTCTTTGGCGATCTTCAGCACCTTGCGGATCTTGTCTTCCGGCATCAGCATGCGCTCGGCCAGCTCTTCCGGCGTCGGCTCGCGGCCCATCTCTTGCAGCATCTGGCGCGAAATACGGTTGAGCTTGTTAATGGTCTCAATCATATGCACCGGAATACGGATGGTGCGCGCCTGGTCGGCGATGGAGCGGGTGATAGCCTGACGGATCCACCAGGTGGCGTACGTCGAGAACTTGTAGCCGCGGCGGTATTCGAACTTGTCTACCGCTTTCATCAGGCCGATGTTGCCTTCCTGGATCAGATCCAGGAACTGCAGGCCGCGGTTGGTGTATTTCTTGGCGATAGAAATAACCAGACGCAGGTTGGCCTCAACCATCTCTTTCTTCGCGCGGCGGGCTTTCGCTTCACCGATCGACATGCGACGGTTGATGTCTTTGACCTGCTCGATGGTCAGGCCGGTTTCTTCTTCGATCTGACGCAGTTTCTGCAGGCTGCGCTGCACGTCTTCAGCCACATCTTTCAGCTTTTCTGACCATGGCTTGGCCATCGCCAGTGCGGCTTCGAACCAGGAGTCGCTGGTTTCGTTGCCGGCGAACAGGGTGACGAAGTTTTTCTTCGGCATTTTGCACTGTTCAACGCACAGCTTCATGATGATGCGTTCCTGGGTGCGAACGCGGTCCATCATGGTGCGCATGCTGTTGACCAGGAAGTCGAACTGCTTCGGTACCAGGCGGAACTGCTTGAACACTTCAGACAGCTTCAGGATCTCGTCTGCGGCGCTGGCGTGGCTGCGGCCGTTCTTTTTGATCACCAGACGCGTCGCTTCGTACTGATCGCGCAGCTCGGCGAATTTCTGACGCGCCAGCTCAGGATCGATGCTGTTGTCGTCTTCGGTATCGTCGTCTTCAGCATCCTCATCTTCGTCGTCGTCGTCTTGCTCTTCGCTCGACAGTTCAGAACCGATGTGGGTGGCGGTTGGGGCGATGTCCTCTTCCGCGTTAGGATCGACGAAGCCGGTGATCAGATCGGACAGGCGCGCTTCGCCCGCTTCGACGCGATCGTACTGCTCAAGCAGGTAGGTAATGGCTTCCGGGTATTCGGCAACCGAGCACTGCACCTGGTTGATGCCGTCTTCGATGCGCTTGGCGATGTCGATTTCGCCTTCGCGCGTCAGCAGTTCGACGGTACCCATTTCGCGCATGTACATGCGCACCGGGTCGGTGGTGCGGCCGATTTCGGATTCCACGCTGGACAGAACCTGTGCGGCGGCTTCTTCCGCATCTTCGTCCGTGCTGTTCGAGTTTTCGGCGAGCAGCAGGTCATCGGCGTCCGGTGCTTCTTCCATCACCTGGATGCCCATGTCGTTAATCATCTGGATGATGTCTTCGATCTGATCGGAGTCGACGATATCTTCCGGCAGATGGTCATTGACCTCAGCATAGGTCAGATAGCCTTGCTCCTTACCACGGGTGACAAGTAGCTTCAGCTGTGACTGCGGGTTTTGCTCCATAAGACGGTATCCACACTTCAGAGTATTTAGGTTGGTGTCGGTCGGCGAAACCGCCAACAATAGCATTTGGGGCGTTTTCGTTATCGCCGCGGCCCACTATGGCGGCACTGTGCAGGGCTCTGCCCTCGCAATTATCGGCACTTAAGCCGTTTGGTATTCAGTTTTTCTTCGCTAAAACCTGGTTGAGAGAACGGACTTCTTCACGTTCCTCCGGGCTCAGGCCGCGCGTTCTGGCCTGGGCGATCAGCGTTTCCAGCCGTTGCTCGAGCACCGAGTCGTACAGGCTGGCCAACGTATCCAAAAAGGTCTGTTCGACCATGTCCTCAACGATCATATGGTTCCAGGTCGCCAAGGTTTCAAGCTGCTGGCTGAATTTGTTGTCGCGATACAGCTCCAGCAATTGCCCGGTCGTCAGGCCCGGCTGCGCCAAACAGGTCTGCACCAGTTCGACGAACAGCGGCAATCCCGCCTGTTTGGTCTGCTCCAACCCTTCAAGCGAAGGGATAAGTGTAGCCAACTGCGGATTTTGTACCAGTAACCCTATCAGTATACGCATGGTTGTGCGTTTTAGCTGGGGCGCCTGATAAGGATTCGCATTTTCCGCCTGCTTGGGCATCAGCTTGTCGAGCTGGCTGTCGTCCAGCAGCCCCAGCTTGTTGCCGAGCTCCTGGCGCAGGTACAAGCGCAACGTTTCGCCCGGCACCTGAGTAATCAGCGGCAGCGCCAGCGTGCTCAGCTTGGCGCGCCCGTCCGGGCTGCTCAGATCCACCTGCGGCAGCAGGCTTTCGAACAGGAACGTGGACAGCGGCTGCGCCTGCTCCATTCGCTGTTCGAAGGCTTCTTTGCCTTCTTTGCGCACCAGGGTGTCCGGATCTTCGCCGTCGGGCAAAAACATGAACCGCAGCTGGCGCCCGTCGTTCAGGTACGGCAGCGCGGTTTCCAGCGCCCGCCATGCCGCTTCGCGGCCGGCGCGGTCGCCGTCGTAACAACAGACGACGTTGTCGGTGGCGCGGAACAGCAACTGAATGTGTTCCGCCGTCGTCGAGGTTCCGAGCGAGGCGACGGCATAATCGATGCCGAATTGCGCCAACGCCACTACGTCCATATACCCTTCCACCACCAGCAACCGCTGGAGGGTAGGGTGATTCTGTTGTGCTTCATACAGGCCGTACAGCTGGCGGCCCTTATGGAAAACTTCGGTTTCCGGCGAGTTCAGGTACTTCGGCATACCGTCGCCCAATACGCGGCCGCCGAAGGCGATCACGCGCCCGCGTTTGTCGCGGATGGGGAACATCACCCGTTCGCGGAAACGGTCGTACGAACGCCCCTGATCGTTAGTCACCAGCATGCCGGCATCGTTCAATGCGCGGCGCGAGTCGGCGTCGCGGCCAAAACGCTTCAGGGCGTTGTCCCATCCCGCCGGCGCGAAGCCGATGGCGAAATGGCGAATAACATCGTCACTTAATCCGCGCTGCTGCAAATAGCTGCGCGCCGGCGCCCCGGAGGACTGCTGCAGTGACTGTTGATAGAACGCGCTGAGCTGCTCCATCAGTTGGTACAGGCTCTGGCGCTGATGGCGTTCGATCTGGGTTGGCCCGGTGCCCGCTTCGTAAGGCACTTCCAGCCCGTGCATGGTCGCCAGCTCTTCGATGGTTTCGACAAACTCGAGTCGGTCGTAATTCATCAAAAAATCGACGGCGTTGCCGTGCGCACCACACCCAAAACAGTGATAAAACTGCTTTTCGCCATTAACGGTAAAGGAAGGCGTCTTTTCGTGGTGGAACGGACAGCACGCGTGGTAGTTCTTGCCTTGCTTCTTGAGCTTCACGCGAGCGTCGATCAGGTCGACGATGTCGGTGCGAGCCAGCAAGTCATTGATAAATACGCGCGGAATTCGTCCAGCCATAAGCCCTTACTTCATTAGCCTATAAACGAGAACAAGCCGCGCATTCCTTTCGGAAAGCACGGCCTTCGTATGCAACTACTCGGTCTGCGCGATTTTGAAAATCAGAAATTCACGCGGTGGGGTTGCCCCCGAAGAATTAATACAGACGAGTGCGGCGTGCGTTTTCGCGAGCCAGTTTCTTCGCGTGACGTTTCACAGCAGAAGCTTTAGCGCGTTTACGTTCGGTAGTTGGTTTTTCATAAAACTCACGACGACGAACTTCAGCTAAAACACCCGCTTTTTCGCAAGAGCGTTTGAAACGACGCAGAGCAACGTCAAATGGCTCGTTTTCACGTACTTTAATTACCGGCATGTGCCTCTCACCTCAATAAAATTCGGTTTGTTGCTGGCCAAGCGCCAGCCTTTTCAAAATGGTGCGGAATTTTACTCCAATGGATGCTGCTTTGTAAAGCATCACCGCAAATTGAAACCCGCGTCGCTCTGCCGCAACGTGCGCAATTTTGCACCGGGCGCTGATTATAGACTAATCAGAAAAAAATGCTCGTGTTTAATCGCTTGGGCATTTTCTGGATGAATCATCGACATAGGTGCGAGCCAGTGACAAGATGCGCCGCGCTGGCGGTAAATGCGGCGGAATGTGGTAGACTGGCGGCCGCACGTGAATGATGGGAAATGTAATGCGAGTACTGGGTATAGAAACGTCCTGCGATGAAACCGGAATTGCAGTGTATGACGATCAAACCGGTTTGTTGGCCAACCAATTATACAGCCAGGTGAAGCTGCACGCCGACTACGGCGGCGTGGTGCCGGAACTGGCCTCCCGCGATCACGTGCGCAAAACCGTGCCGCTGATTCAGGCGGCGTTGAAAGAAGCCAACCTGACCCCGGCCGACATCGACGGCGTGGCCTACACCGCCGGGCCGGGCCTGGTGGGGGCGCTGCTGGTCGGCGCCACCGTGGGGCGCGCGCTGGCGTTTGCCTGGAATGTGCCGGCGGTGCCGGTGCACCATATGGAAGGCCACCTGCTGGCGCCGATGCTGGAAGACAACCCGCCGGCGTTCCCGTTCGTCGCGCTGCTGGTTTCCGGCGGCCACACTCAGCTGATCAGCGTCACCGGCATCGGCGAATATGAACTGCTGGGCGAATCGATCGACGATGCTGCCGGCGAAGCGTTCGACAAAACCGCCAAGCTGCTCGGCCTGGATTATCCCGGCGGGCCGATGCTGTCGAAGATGGCGCAACAGGGCACGGCGGGGCGTTTCACCTTCCCGCGGCCGATGACCGATCGTCCGGGCCTGGACTTCAGCTTCTCCGGGCTGAAAACCTTCGCCGCCAACACCATTCGCTCCAACGGCAACGACGATCAGACGCGTGCCGACATCGCCCGCGCCTTCGAGGATGCGGTGGTGGATACGCTGGCAATCAAGTGCAAACGCGCGCTGGAGCAGACCGGTTTCAAACGCCTGGTGATGGCCGGCGGCGTGAGCGCCAACCGCACGCTGCGCGCTAAGCTGGCGGAGATGATGCACAAGCGCGGTGGGGAAGTATTCTATGCCCGCCCGGAATTTTGCACCGACAACGGCGCGATGATCGCCTATGCCGGCATGGTGCGCCTGAAGAGTGGCGCCAACCCGGAACTGAGCGTTTCGGTGCGGCCACGCTGGCCGCTGGCGGAACTGCCTGCGGTATAAAGCAAAGGGCCGGATAATCCGGCCCTTCTGTTATTCGTCTTTCGGCTGGTCGCCGTTATCCGCATCCGCCTGGTTTTTCTTCTTGCGGAACTTGCCCCAAATCTTGCCTTCCTGGCCGCGCCACAGGCGCTGAATATTGTCGTGATGCCGCATCAGGATCAGGCAGGAGAGCATCGCTACCGGGAAGGTGAACTGCGGTTTGAACCACCAGACGTAGAACGGGGCGATCAGCGCGCTGACGATGGCGCCGAGCGAAGAGTAGCCGCTGAGCAGCACCGTCAGCAGCCAGGTGCCGGTCATCAGGCCGGTCAGATCCCAGCCGATAGGCGCGATGGCGCCAAACGCCGTCGCCACGCCTTTGCCGCCGCGGAAGTGGAAGAACACCGGATAGATGTGCCCCAGACAGGCGGCGATCGCCGTCAGACCCAGATACAGCGGCGGCACATCGAGTTTGTAGGCCAGCCAGACCGGCAACATCCCTTTCAGAATATCGAACACCAGCACCGCTGCCGCTGCCAGCCGGCCGCCGATGCGCAGGACGTTGGTCGCCCCGGGATTTCCTGAGCCATGTTCACGCGGATCCGGCAGCCTGGCGATCCGGCAAACCAGGATCGCGCTGGAAATCGAGCCGCACAGATACGCGAAGATAATCATGCCAAGCGCGGTAGCACTCATAACGCGGTTCCGTTTAATAATGGTCGTTTTACTCGCAACATCTATGGATAATACGCACATTCCGCTGGAAGTGGTATCCGGCAAGGCCAAAAACAGAGAATGACGTGATGGATATCGTATTTATTGAAGAGCTTACCGTAATTACCACCATTGGCGTTTATGAGTGGGAACAGGGCATTCGTCAGAAGCTGGTGTTCGATATCGAAATGGGCTGGGATAACCGGCCGGCCGCCGCCAGCGACGACGTAACTGACTGTCTGAGCTATGCCGACGTCAGCGATGCCGTGATCCAGCACGTGGAGTCGAACCGTTTCGCGCTGGTGGAGCGAGTGGCAGAGGAAATATCTGAAATTTTGCTTCAGCGCTTCAATTCCCCCTGGGTCCGTATTAAGGTCAGCAAACCGGGCGCTGTAGCACATGCCAATCGGGTCGGCGTGATCATCGAGCGTGGCACTCGTCCCGCATGATTTTATGTCATCTGCTTGCAACGAAAGACCGTTAACCTGGTCTTAATCCTGAGAATTGTTTTAGCGGCATTGTCTTTAAGCACTGCCGCTTTTTTATGTGATAGCCGTTATTTTATGGGGTGAGCGAAGCACATGGCAGACATGCATTCACTGTTTATTGCGTTTGTTCTTGGGGTGGTCGAGGGATTAACCGAATTTCTGCCGGTTTCTTCCACCGGGCATATGATCATTGTCGGCGAGTGGCTGGGCTTTACCGGCGACAAAGCCAAAACCTTTGAAGTCATCATCCAGCTGGGATCGATCCTGGCCGTGGTGGTGGTGTTCTGGCGCCGGCTGTTCGGCCTGATCGGCATTCATTTCGGCGGCAAGCCGGTGGAGCACGAGGGCAAAACCGGCGGCCAGCTGAAGTTGGGACATATCCTGTTGGCGATGATCCCGGCGGTGGTGCTGGGCCTGGCCTTCCATGATTTCATCAAATCGTTGTTTGCGCCGAAAAACGTGATGTACGCGTTGGTGGTCGGCGGCTTGCTGCTGTTGGCGGCGGAATGGCTGAAACCGAAGAAACCGAGCGCGGAAGGACTGGATGACATCACCTACCGCCAGGCGTTCATGATCGGCTGCTTCCAGTGTCTGGCGCTGTGGCCGGGCTTCTCCCGTTCGGGGTCCACTATCGCCGGCGGCATGCTGATGGGCGTGAACCGCTATGCGGCGTCCGAGTTCTCCTTCATTCTGGCTGTGCCGATGATGATCGGCGCCAGCGGCCTGGATCTGTACAAGAGCTTGCACTTCCTGACCTGGGGCGATTTGCCGATGTTTGCCGTCGGTTTCATTACTGCCTTTGTGGTGGCGCTGATTGCGATCAAGACCTTCCTGTCGCTGATCAAACGCATCTCGTTCGTGCCGTTCGCCATCTACCGCTTTATCGTGGCAGCCGTGGTTTACATGGTATTCCTGTAAGCCCGACGCCAAGAAAAAACCCCGCTCTGCGGGGTTTTTTTATGCCTGATCGTTGATAATCGTTTGGCTGAGCTTCCAGTCGGCCAGCGCCTGTTGGCGGCGGCGTTTGAGCTCGTCGCGGATCGCGGTGCCCTGCAATCCGCTGGCCACCACCTCTTTAATCGATACCGCGTTTGCCACCTGATACGCCTGGCGCAGATAGTCGCCCTGCGGATAAGGGTTCTCCTCAAAGCCGGTGCGGCCGCGTGCGTCCGCTTCGCTGGTGAGGATCATCTGCTCCAGCCTTTGGGGCTTGCGCCAGACGTCGATGGCGTCGAACAGCTTCAGCAGGGTTTCCGGCCGCAGCTTGTTCACGGTGTGGATCAGATCATGGTACTCGGCCACCAGCTTGCTCAGATCGCGCACTGGGTTGGGCACCCGCAGCCGCTGGCACAACGCTTCGACCAGCCGCACGCCCGCCGGGCCGTGGCCGTGGTGATGCGGCCAGAACTCTTTCGGCGTCAACCCCTTGCCGAGGTCATGGCACAGGGTGGCGAAGCGCACGTCCACCTCCGGCGTGAGGCGGGCGGCAATCGCCAGCGCCATCAGCGTGTGCACGCCGGTGTCGATCTCCGGGTGCCACTTGGCGGGGGCCGGTACGCCGAACAACGCGTCGATTTCCGGGAACAGCACCGCCAGCGCATCGCAGTCGCGCAACACCTGAAAATAGACCTGCGGGCTCTGGCTTTGCAGCGCCTTTTCGGTCTCCTTCCAGACACGTTCGGCGGTCAGCGCCGCCAGTTCACCGCTGTGGGCCATTTGGCGCATCAGGGCGAGCGTTTCGTCGGCGATGCGAAAGCCCAGATGGGCGAAGCGAGCGGCGAAGCGCGCCACGCGCAGTACGCGCAGCGGATCTTCGCCGAACGCGTCGGAAACGTGGCGCAGCACGCGCGCCTGCAGATCGGCCACGCCGCCGTAAGGGTCAATCAGCTCCCCTTCCGCGGAGCGGGCGATGGCATTGATGGTCAGATCGCGCCGCAGCAGATCTTCTTCCAGCGTCACGTCCGGCGCGGCATAGCAGGTAAAACCGGTGTACCCCTGGCCGGATTTGCGCTCGGTGCGCGCCAGCGCGTACTCCTCGTGGGTGTCGGGGTTGAGGAACACCGGAAAATCTTTGCCGACCTGCTGATAGCCCAATGCCAGCAGCTCCGCCGGCGTGGCGCCCACCACCACCCAATCATGATCGACCACCGGAATATTGAGCAGGCTGTCGCGAACGGCGCCGCCGACCAGATAAATCTGCACTGTTGACTCCTGAATATCGTGTAAGGCTCTGTCTATCAGATTACATGAATTGGCCGCGGGATGTCGGCACCAATGAAAAGGGCGCCCGCAGGCGCCCATACTCAAACTGAACGATACTGAGATCAGTTCATCCAGCGGTTGTTGTTCTTGCGGCGCGGGATCAGGTGCGGCAACAGCAGGCCCAGCAGCAAACCGACGCCGGCGACGCCGCCGCCATACATGAACCACTGCAGGATAATGGTGCGCTGCTTGTCGTCGAGCTGCAGGTTAACGGCGTTGACCTTCTTCTGCGCGACCACCAGCTGGTTTTTCAGATCCTGGTTTTCCTTCTGCAGGCTGCTGATGGTGCTGTCGCTGCCCGCGACTTTTTCCTGCATTTCCGCCGTGCGCTGGTTCCAGGTGTTATCGATGTTGGCCAGCTTGTCGGTCAGGGTTTTCACCTGCTGTTCCAGCTCGGGCACGCGGGTGCGCAGGCTTGGCGTCTGGCTGAGCTGATCGAGCGGGATCCAGGTGGTGCGGCCTTTCGGATCGCGGATCTGGCCGTAGTTGGTGCTGTCGTTGACGCTCAACAGGGTGACTTCTTCACCGGCGTTCAGAGTGCCGACAATACGGTACTGATTACCTGGGCCGCTATGGACGTAAGTGCTTAACTCATCGGAGATATAGCGTTTATCTTCGGCATGTGCGGCCCAAGTGATGCTGAAGCTCAGCGCGGCAAGGCAAATCAGGCGTAATTTCTGCATTAGTTCATCGTTTCTGGGTGAATTTATGGAACGATAGTAGAGCGTTCAGTCTGACGACGCAACGCCAAAACCGGAATGAGAACTATCTTACTGTGGCTGATTCTGTGAGTTGCGCAGCGTTTTATAACGTAACAGGTTTTTTCTACAGTTAGCAGGGTTAAGGCGCCGGGAATCGCGGTAAGATAACGGTAACTGTGCGTCATTGGGCAGCATACGGCGGGCCGAGCGCGCCGCGCTGAAACCGACGCGAATGCGTAACTTATTGGTGTTAAAGAATTATGACCGTTGAAATTGAACTGAAATTCATCGCCGCGCCGCAAGCGGTGGCCGCTCTGCCACAATGGCTCGCCGCCTGGCCGCATCAGCATTCCGCGCCGCAAAAGCTGACCAACATTTACTTCGAAACGGCCGACAACGTCCTGCGCCGTCACGACATGGGGCTGCGCATTCGCGGTTTCGACGATCGCTATGAGATGACCATCAAAACCGCCGGTAAAGTGGTGGGCGGACTGCACCAGCGCCCGGAATACAATGTCGCTATCGCCGAGCCGCAGCTAGCGTTGGCGCTGTTCCCTGCCGATATCTGGCCGCAGGATTGCGATATCGCGGCGCTGCAGCAGGCGTTGCAACCGCTGTTCCGTACCGATTTCGTGCGCGAGAAGTGGGTGGTTACTTACGGCCAAAGCGAGATCGAGATTGGCCTGGACCAGGGCGAGGTGCGTGCCGGTGACCTCAGCGAAGGCCTGAGCGAGGTAGAGCTGGAGCTGCTTAACGGCAATACCGCCGATCTGCTGGCGTTGGCCGGTGAGCTGGCGGCGCATGGCGGGCTGCGTCAGGGCAGCCTGAGCAAGGCGGCGCGTGGTTACCACCTGGCGCAGGGCAATCCGCCGCGTGAGGTGCGCCCGCTGCGGGTGCTGAAGCCGGCGGCGAAGGCGACCGTGGAGCAGGGGATGATCGCCGCTTTCGAGTTGGCGCTGAGCCATTGGCAGTATCATGAAGAGCTGTGGCTGCGCGGCGATGCGCAAGCGCGCGCTTCAGTCATCGAGGCAGTCGGAACGATTCGCCAGGCGCTGGTGATCTTTGGCGGCCTGGTGCCGCGCAAGGCCAGCGCCGATCTGCGCGCTCGCCTGACCGAGCTCGAGCCGCTGTTGGCGGACAAAGCCGCGCAACCAGAGGCCCTGTGCTACAGCGCCGCCTACCTGCAATGTAAGTTGGCGCTCACATCATGGCTGGTGAGCGGCGCCTGGCGGCCGTTTATCGACGCCAAAGCGCAGGCCAAGCTGGATGGTTCTTTCAAACGCTTCAGCGACATCATGCTGGGGCGCAGCGGCGCAGAGCTGAAAGAAGCCTTCAGCCGTACGCTGAACGAAGATGAATATCAGGAACAATTGCCGCGTTTGACGCGGCAGATTTCGGCGTTGGTCCTGCTGTCGGGCGCTTATCCCGACGAGCAGACCGGCCCTTATATTGACGCCTGGCGCGAGCTGCAGGCGGCGCTGAGCGAGCGCCGCCAGGGTTGGTATGAAGCCAGCCGCAAACAGGCCTTATCGCATGCGCCATTCTGGTTAAACGGCGCGCTTCGTTAATCAAGCCGGCCCGCCAAGCCGTGGGCCGCAGAACGGGTCATACACTATGTCGCCACTTTCAGCCGTGTTACAGGCTCAGGCACAGCAGGTTGTGCAGCGTTTTCAGGAAGTTCACGGCGCGGACAGCGCCTTTAGCGAACAGGAGCAGTGGGTGCTGGCGTCGAGCGACTTCGTTAGCGACGCGCTGCTTGCCCAGCCGGCCTGGCTGGCGACGCTGCGCGAACAACCGCCGGCGCCCGGCGAGTGGCAACACTATGCCGCCTGGCTGCAGGACGAGCTGGAAGAAGTACGCGATGAAGCGCAGCTGATGCGCACGCTGCGTCTGTTTCGCCGTGAAACGCTGGTGCGCATCGCCTGGGCGCAGGCGCAGGGGCTGTGTTCGACCGAAGAAACGCTGCTGCAGCTGAGCGGACTGGCGGAAACGCTGATCGTCAGCGCGCGCGACTGGCTGTACCAAACCTGCTGCCGCGAATGGGGCACGCCGTGCAATGCTGCCGGTGAACCGCAGCCGCTGTTGGTCCTCGGCATGGGCAAGCTGGGCGGCGGCGAGCTGAATTTTTCGTCGGATATCGATCTGATCTTCGCCTACCCGGAAAACGGCCAGACTCAGGGCGGGCGGCGCCAGTTGGACAATGCCCAGTTCTTCACCCGCCTCGGCCAGAGGCTGATCAAGGCGCTGGATCAGCAGACCATCGACGGCTTTGTCTATCGCGTCGATATGCGGTTGCGGCCGTTCGGCGACAGCGGCCCGTTGGTGATGAGCTTTGCGGCGCTGGAAGATTACTATCAGGAGCAGGGGCGCGACTGGGAGCGCTATGCGATGGTGAAGGCGCGCCTGATGGGCGGCGCGGAAGACGCCTACAGCCAGGAGCTGCGCAAAACGCTGCGGCCGTTCGTGTTCCGCCGCTATATCGATTTCAGCGTCATCCAGTCGCTGCGCAACATGAAGGGCATGATCGCCCGTGAAGTGCGGCGGCGCGGCCTGAAGGACAACATCAAGCTGGGCGCCGGCGGCATTCGCGAAATTGAATTCATCACCCAGGTCTTCCAGCTGATCCGCGGCGGCCGCGAGCCGGCGCTGCAGGGGCGTTCGCTGCTGCCGACGCTGCAGGCGGTGGGTGAGCTGGGGCTGCTGGAGGCCGAGCAGGTGCGGGCGCTGAGCGCCGCCTACCTGTTCCTGCGGCGGCTGGAGAATCTGCTGCAGGCGATCGGCGATCAGCAAACCCAGACGCTGCCGCAGGATGCGCTCGATCAGGCGCGGCTGGCCTACGGCATGGGTCTGGCGGATTGGCCGGCGCTGATGGCGACGCTGGATGCGCACATGCAGGCGGTGCGGGCGGTGTTCGACGACCTGATCGGCGACGATAGCCCGGATGTCGGAGAAGATCCCGACTACCAGCACTACCACAGCCTGTGGCAGGATGCGCTGGAGGAAAGCGAGATGGCGCCGCTGACGCCGCACCTGGACGAAGAGGGGCGCCGACAGATGCTGCGCACCATCGCCGATTTCCGCCACGATGTCGATAAACGCACCATCGGCCCGCGCGGCCGCGACGTGCTCGATCAACTGATGCCGCGCCTGTTAGCGGAGGTATGCCCGCGCCAAGACGCGCCGACCGCGTTGGTGCGGCTGGCGCAGCTGCTGCTCAGCATTGTCACCCGCACTACCTACCTCGAACTGCTGGTGGAGTATCACGCGGCGCTCAGTCATCTGATCCGCCTGTGTGCCGCTTCGCCGATGGTCGCCAACCAGCTGTCGCGCTACCCGCTGTTGCTGGACGAACTGTTGGATCCGGCCACGCTGTATCAGCCGGTGGCGTTGGACGCCTACCGCAGCGAGCTGCGCCAGTACCTGCTGCGAGTGCCGGAAGACGATGAAGAGCAAAAGCTGGAGGCGCTGCGCCAGTTCAAACAGGCGCAGCAGCTGCGCATCGCCGCAGCGGATATCGCCGGCGCGCTGCCGGTAATGAAAGTAAGCGATCACCTGACTTATCTGGCGGAGGCGATCATCGACGCGGTGGTGCAACAGGCCTGGAGCGACATGGTGGCGCGCTATGGCCAGCCGACCCATCTGCAGGAGCGCGAAGGGCGCGGCTTTGCGGTGATCGGCTACGGCAAACTGGGCGGCTGGGAGCTGGGTTACAGTTCCGATCTCGATCTGGTGTTCCTGCTGGATTGCCCGCCGGAGGTGATGACCGACGGCGATCGCTGCATCGACGGCCGCCAGTTCTACCTGCGGCTGGCGCAGCGGGTGATGCATCTGTTCAGCACCCGCACCTCCTCCGGCATTCTGTATGAGGTGGACGCCCGCCTGCGGCCTTCCGGCGCTGCGGGGATGCTGGTCAGCACCGTCGAGGCATTCGCCGACTACCAGCAAAACGAAGCCTGGACCTGGGAGCATCAGGCTCTGGTGCGCGCGCGTATCGTGCATGGCGACCCGGCGCTGCACCAGCAGTTCGACGCGATCCGCCGCGAGATCCTGTGCAAAACGCGCGATGCGGAGATCCTGAAGCGCGAAGTGCGCGAGATGCGCGAAAAGATGCGCAACCATCTCGGCAACAAACAGCGCGATCTGTTTGATATCAAAACCGATGAGGGCGGCATTACCGACATCGAATTTATCGCCCAATATCTGGTCTTACGCTATGCGCCGGGTGAACCACGGCTGACGCGTTGGTCGGACAACGTGCGCATCTTTGAGCTGATGGCCAATTACGACATCATGCCGGAAGAGGAGGCGCGCGCGCTAACGCAGGCCTATGTCACCATGCGCGACGAGATCCACCATCTGGCGCTGCAGGAGCATTCCGGCAAGGTCGGCAGCGAGCTGTTCGCCGCCGAGCGCGAGCAGGTGCGTACCAGCTGGGCCAAATGGCTGGATTAATACCTTTTTGCGGGTATTCCGGCGGTCTGTGGTAATATCTGCGCCACTAAAATTTTGTACTTTTTTGGAGTTATCGGATGAAAGTTACGCTGCCTGATTTTCGCCGCGCCGGTGTGCTGGTGGTCGGTGACGTCATGTTGGATCGCTATTGGTATGGGCCGACCAGCCGCATTTCACCGGAAGCCCCGGTGCCGGTGGTCAAGGTCGATACCATCGAAGAGCGTCCCGGCGGCGCGGCTAACGTGGCGATGAACATCGCTTCGCTGGGTGCCAATTCCCGCCTGGTGGGCCTGACCGGCATCGACGATGCGGCGCGGGCGCTGAGCGCCAAGCTGAATGAAGTCAACGTGCGCTGCGACTTCGTCTCGGTGCCTACCCATCCGACCATCACCAAGCTGCGCGTGCTGTCGCGTAACCAGCAGCTGATCCGTCTCGACTTCGAAGAAGGCTTCTCCAACGTCGATCCGCAGCCGATGCTGGAGCGCATTCAGCAGGCGCTGCCGCAGATCGGCGCGCTGGTGCTGTCCGATTACGCCAAGGGCGCGCTCAGCCAGGTGCAGGGCATGATCCAACTGGCGCGCGCCGCCAAGGTGCCGGTACTGATCGATCCGAAAGGCTCTGACTTCGAGCGCTATCGTGGCGCGACGCTGCTGACACCGAACCTGTCCGAGTTTGAAGCGGTGGTGGGCCACTGCAAGGATGAGGCGGAACTGGTGGAGCGCGGCATGAAGCTGGTGGCGGATTTCGAGCTGTCGGCGCTGTTGGTCACCCGTTCCGAACACGGCATGACGCTGTTGCAGCCGGGCGTTGAACCGTTGCACTTGCCGACCCAGGCGCAGGAAGTGTTCGATGTGACCGGCGCCGGCGATACCGTGATCGGCGTACTGGCTGCCTCGCTGGCCGCCGGCAATTCGCTGGAAGAGTCCTGTTTCCTGGCCAACGCAGCCGCCGGTGTGGTGGTGGGCAAGCTCGGTACTTCTACCGTGTCGCCAATCGAGCTGGAAAACGCGGTGCGCGGCCGTGCCGAGACCGGTTTTGGTGTGATGACCGAAGCGCAGTTGAAACACGCCGTGGCGCAGGCGCGTCAGCGCGGCGAGAAAGTGGTGATGACCAACGGCATCTTCGACATTCTGCATGCCGGCCACGTCTCCTATCTGGCCAATGCCCGCAAGCTGGGCGATCGCCTGATCGTGGCGGTGAACAGCGATGCGTCGACCAAGCGCCTGAAAGGGGAAACACGCCCGGTCAACGCGCTGGAAAACCGCATGATCGTGCTGGGCGCGCTGGAAGCGGTGGATTGGGTGGTGCCGTTCGAAGAGGATACGCCGCAGCGCTTGATCGCCGACATCCTGCCGGATCTGCTGGTGAAAGGCGGTGATTACAAACCGGAAGAGATTGCCGGCAGTACGGAAGTGTGGGCCAACGGCGGCGATGTCAAAGTGCTGAACTTTGAAGACGGCCTGTCGACCACCAACATCATCAAAGCGATCAAAGACGGGCGCGGCTAACGCCGGGCGACCTAAAAGAACAAGGGCGCGCGATGCGCGCCCTTGGCGGAATTATTCGTCTTCCTGTTTGGCGGCCGGTGCCGCGCTCAGTTTGCTTTCCAGCTCGGCCATGCGCTGTTCCAACAGCGCCAGCTTCTCGCGGGTGCGCAACAGCACCTGAGTCTGTACGTCGAACTCTTCGCGGTTAACCAAATCCAGGCGGGTCAGCTGCGATTGCAGTACCTGACGGATTTTTTTCTCAACGTCTTCCCCGAATTCACGAACGCCTTTAGGCATGGACTCATGAACCTGGCGTGCGATTTGTTCGATTTTTTTCGGGTCAATCATGGCGTATCCCTTTCAGAGTTTAATAGCTGCCGCTTAGTGTAATGCGAGTTGCCCGCCGGATAAACCATTAAGCGCATTCGCCGTGCGTGGCCGAATTGTGCTTTTGCCAATTGCCCTGCCTACCCATTAGCGTTATAGTCATCCTGCTTATTCTCAGGGCGGGGTGCAAGTCCCCACCGGCGGTAAATCACCTTCTACGGTGAAAGCCCGCGAGCGCTCAGCCAGCCTGTAAGGGCCGGTTAGAGGTCAGCAGATCCGGTGTAATTCCGGGGCCGACGGTTATAGTCCGGATGGGAGAGAGTAACGGTATCTGCCGGGCTTGCGCCCGCTTGCGTTATTTTTTTAGCTATTGCTAGCTACTCCTCAAGATCGCCCTGGTTCTGGTAATCCATAATTTTTAATGAGGTTTTTTACCATGAATCAGACGCTACTTTCAGACTTCGGCACGCCGACAGAACGCGTTGAACGCGCGATTGACGCACTGCGCAACGGGCGCGGTGTGATGGTGCTCGATGATGAAAACCGTGAAAACGAAGGTGACATGATCTTTGCCGCGGAAACCATGACCGTTGAGCAGATGGCGCTGACCATTCGCCATGGCAGCGGTATCGTGTGCCTGTGCATCACCGAAGAACGCCGTCAGCAGCTTGAACTGCCGATGATGGTGACCAACAACTCCAGCCAGTTCCAGACCGCCTTCACCGTGACCATCGAAGCGGCACAGGGCGTGACTACCGGGGTTTCCGCTTCCGATCGCCTGACCACCATCCGTGCGGCGGTGGCAGACAGCGCCAAACCGAGCGACCTGAACCGTCCAGGCCACGTGTTCCCGCTGCGCGCGCAGCCGGGCGGCGTGCTGAGCCGTCGCGGCCACACCGAAGCGACCATCGATCTGGTTTCCATGGCCGGTTTCAAACCTGCCGGCGTGCTGTGTGAACTGACTAACGACGATGGCAGCATGGCGCATGCGCCGGAAGTGATCACCTTCGCCAAACAGCACGACATGGTGGTGCTGACCATCGAAGATCTGGTGGCCTACCGCCAGGCGCACGAGAAAAAAGCCAGCTGATAGCCGGCCGCTTTCTACGATAAAAAAGCCGCGTAACGCGGCTTTTTTTGTGGCTACCGTTTTGACAGGCGTTCGCCGATGCGGCTGGCGTAATTCATCACGTGGAAGGTGTAGTTCTCCTCCACCGTGCCCTGGAACAGATGGGCCCAGGGGCCGATGGCGTAGATGCCGAGATCTTCCCCGCCGTGGGTCTCGCTTTTCAGCGGCACCAGCGCCGGCTGAATAAAGTCGGGCGCGGTAGCTTGCTCCATGGTCAATGTGGGGCGTTCGGTCAACGGGATCGCGCCGCCGGGGCCATTGGCGAAGCCGACGGTGGTGTAGGGCTTGCCGTCGCTGCCCAGCAGCGGTTTGTCGTTGACCCCCACGGAAATGCCGAGGATAGGGTTACCCCGCTTGGCATAGCCGGCGATGGTCAGCGTGTGGCTATGATCGCCGGTCACGATTACCAGCGTATCGCTTAGATCGACCTTATCGACGATGGTTTTCACCGCCTCGTTCAGGGCGACCGCGTCGCTCAGCGTGCGGTAGGCGTTACCATTGTGGCTGCCGTGATCGATGCGTCCGCCCTCCACCAGCAGCAGGTAGCCTTCGGGATTCTTGGCCAGAATATCGATGGCCTTGCCGGTCATTTCCGCCAGAGAAGGTTCGCCCGCCGAGTCTTGCCGCCGATCGTGCTCGAAGTTCATGTGCGACGGTTCAAACAGGGCCAACAGGTGATCGACCTTACCCGGTTCGATTTTGTCGAACTGTGCCTGATTCCATACATATTGCCCTCGCTCGCCATAGCGTTGCAGCCAGACCTGCGTCAGATCGCGGCCATCCTTTCTGGCGCCTTTCTTGCCGGGGTATTCCGGATCGCTCACGCTGTCGGGCAGGAAGTTGGCGCGCCCGCCACCCATTGCCACGTTGAGGCCGTTGCCGTACTTCATTTCCACCAGCTGGCGCGCGATGTCGCGGCAGCCTGCGGCAAGGGCATCTGCCGGCATTTTTGCGTCGGATTCCCAATCGCGGTTGGCAATATGGGCATAGGTGGCGCCCGGCGTGGCGTGGGTGATGGTTGCGGTCGTCACAGCGCCGGTGGACATGCCGAGCGTTGCGGCCATCTCCCACAGTGTGGTGACGGCCTTGGTTTGTTGATCCTCACAATTGTTGAGGGTCGCCGTATGGTTGAGGCCCATCAGATCGTTGATGGTTTTGACGCCGGTGGTCATCGCTACCGCGCTGGGTGCAGAGTCGGTGATTTGGGCGTCGGCGGAGTAGGTTTTGGCCGCCGCCAGATAGGGGAAGGCCTCCCAGGCCAGCACGTTGGATTCGCCGTCTACGCCGCGCTGCTGCCCCTCAAAAATGCGGGCGGCGGTCACGGTGGAAAACCCCATGCCGTCGCCGACCACCAGAATGACGTTTTTGGCTCGGTTGGTGTTTGGCGTCTGTTTCAGCCGCTGTTGCAGCTGGGCTTGCGCTTGAAGGAAGTAAGGATCTTCGCGCTGCGTCAGCTGCGCGTTGTCCGCCGCGCCGGCGGTTGCCGTCCAGCCGGCGAGTAAGGACATGGAAAGCGCCACGCGGGTTGCCAGTGTGAGTTTGAACATGAATTCCTCCTTGGTGAAACGTAATTCCCATCGCGCGGCGGGGCTGTCGGCACCCGTCGGCAGAGGAGGAGTGTATAGATTGCGTTAACAAAAAATACATAAATTGTTCACAAATTAGATCTGTGTGGCAGTAATGCTATGGCATTCATGTTTCTTATTAATTAATTGAAATATATGAATTTTTTATATTTCTGTCTGTCGGCACATTCCTCCGTTTTTAATTCAAATTTATTGAATATCTTCATCACGGTTATCCGGCTGTGTTGGTGCGGCAAAGCGCGTAATGTAGCGGCATAGCACAATTTGAACTAAGGATCTCCCTATGAACACCTCTCGTATGCCGGCACTGTTTCTTGGCCACGGTAGCCCGATGAACGTGCTGGAAGACAACCGTTACACCCGGGCATGGCGTGCGTTGGGTGAGTCATTGCCGCGTCCGAAGGCGATCGTGGCGGTTTCCGCGCATTGGTATACCCGCGGCACTGCGGTCACCGCGATGGAAAAACCCAAAACCATTCACGACTTCGGCGGGTTCCCGCAGGCGCTGTTCGATACCCGTTATCCGGCGCCGGGCTCTCCCGCGCTGGCTGCGCAGCTGCAGCAAATGCTGGCGCCGGTGCCGGTGACGGCCGATCTGGGCGAGTGGGGGCTGGATCATGGCTCCTGGGGCGTATTGATCAAGATGTATCCCAATGCCGACATCCCGGTGGTGCAGCTCAGCGTCGACGGCACGCAGCCGGCGGCCTATCACTATGAACTGGGCCGCAAACTGGCGGCGCTGCGCGATGAGGGGGTGATGATCGTCGCCAGCGGCAATGTGGTGCATAACCTGCGCATGGTGAAATGGCAGGGCGATACCAGTGCCTACCCGTGGGCAGAATCGTTCAATAACTTTGTCCGGGATAACCTGCGTTATCGGGGCGATAACCACCCTCTGGTGGATTTCATGCGCCATGAGGGGGCGGCGCTGTCCAATCCGACGCCGGAGCACTATCTGCCGTTGCTGTATGTGCTCGGCGGTTGGGATGGAAAAGAGGCCATCAGCGTGCCGATCGACGGTATCGAAATGGGGGCGCTGAGCATGCTGTCGGTGCAGGTGGGGTAAAGAAAAAACGCCAGTCAGAGACTGGCGTTTTTGTCTTCAGCGGCGCGATCAGCCGAGGATGGTGTGCGGGTAGAAGCGCGACAGATCCTGCGTGATCAGTTCGCGATCTTCGCGCAGGCCGATGCCGCACGGCTGATCGTTCACCAGCCAGCTGCCGATCAAGGTGTAGCTGTCTTCGAACTTCGGCAGCGGGTGGAACTGCTGCACGATCATGCCTTCTTCACCGTAAGGCCCATCGACGCGCGCCACTTCCTGACCGTTTTCGACGATCTGGATATTGGCGCCTTCGCGTGAGAACAGTGGTTTGGTGACGTAATGATCCATCGGCGGATGATCGTCTTGCGCGAAATAAGCCGGCAACAGATTCGGGTGGTTCGGGAACATTTCCCACAGCAGCGGCAGCAGCGCTTTGTTGGAGATGATGCTCTTCCAGGCCGGCTCCAGCCAGCGCACGCCGGCGTCTTCCAGCTTGGTGGAGAACATCTCGCGCAGCATGAATTCCCACGGGTAGAGCTTGAACAGGTTACCGATCACCTGATCCTGCAGATCGGTAAACTGGCCTTTCTCGCCGAGACCAATCTCCTCCATGAACAGGAACTCGGTCGGCAGACCGGCTTCCTGCGCGCAGTCCTGCAGATATTGCACCGTGCCGCGATCTTCTTCGCTGTCCTGGCAGCACGCCAGGTGTAACAGGCCGAAACCGTGATGCGCTTTCAGCTCGGCGAAACGCTCGATCAGCTTCTCCTGCAGGCTGTTGTATTGATCCGATTCCGGATCCAGCTTGCCGGCGTTGATCTGGTCTTCCAGCCACAGCCACTGGAAGAAAGCCGCCTCATACAGCGAGGTTGGTGTATCGGCGTTGTTCTCCAGCAGCTTCGGCGGATTGACGCCGTCGTAGGCCAGATCGAGGCGCGAGTATAGCGACGGCTGGTTGGTGCGCCAGGAGCTGCGCACGAACTCCCAGGTGTGTTTCGGGATGCAGAACTTGGCCATCAGCTCGTCGCTGCCGACCACTTTTTCCACCACCTGCAGGCACATCTGGTGCAGCTCGGCGGTGGCGTTTTCGATCTCTTCAATCTGCGCCAGCGTGAACTGGTAATAGGCGTCTTCACACCAGTACGGCTCGCCATACATGGTGTGGAAACGGAAACCGAACTCGGTCGCTTTTTCACGCCAGTCCGGGCGCTCGGTAATAGCAATACGTTTCATGCATTAACCGCCCATGCTGCGAGAGCCGGAGTGGGAGGTGGCGCTGCTGCGCTGCATGCTGGTCTGCTTGGCCACGGTCTCGCCGAAGCCACCGCGGGTAACGGTGTTGGTGACCGCAGGCTTCGGCGCCATGGCGGTTTTCGGCACCGTCATGGTGCGGCCGCCGGCGGTGGCCGGGCCGTAGCTCTTGCCGCTGGCGTCGACAAACTTGCCGTTCGCCGGGCTGGCGGCGTTCTTGGAGGTGAACAGCGGTTGCTGCGCGAAGCCGGAGCCGCCCATCAGGCGACCCATCATGTAGCCCGCCATCAGCGGCATCCAGAAGCTGCCGCTGCTCTGCGATTCCGCCGCCATGCCGGCCTGCGCCGGAGCCTGGGTGCACTGCGCTTCGCCGAACTCGGCGACGCAGTCTTCGCGGGTAGCGTATTTCGGCGCGGTTTTCGCCGCCTCTTTCAGGGCGTTGTTGTAGGCGGTAGTGCACTGCTCGCTCATCGAAGGATTGGCGCGCGAACAGTCATCGGCATTCTGATACAGGGAGACCGTTTCATCGCTCTTCTCGCAGCCGGCCAGCATAAAGACAGCGCTGATCGCCAAGGCCACGGGCGCGACACGGTAGCTGCGCCAGGATTTGCGGAACGTCTCTTGGTTGATGTTTTTTGTCCGTTTCATCGTTATCAATCCCATCATGCGGGCTGTTTTCGCCCTTTCCCAGTAGTGGCGCTAAGGATAGGGGAAACATGGTCAAAATTAAAGCTGAAACGCCCGTAGAATCGACTCTTTACGCAGTTATACGTTGGGGTGTGCGCCAGTTCGCTTTCGCGGCGAAAAAACGCGCGTCGGCGTTTCATAATGAAACGTTGTCGCTATGATGATGTTCCATAATGGAACAAAAATCGCGAGGCTCGCCAGGCGGGCGGCGGGCGCTCATAGTCGAAGCACAACAACAAGCCGGCGAGAAGTCGGCGTGTCATCACCTGATATCTGAACGTTACCATCGCCAACTCCCTACAAGGATCCGGTTATGTTGAGAATCATCCAGTCACCAGGCAAATATATTCAGGGCGCCAATGCGCTGGCCGCCGTCGGCGAATACGCTAAATCCCTTGCCGATCATTACTTCGTGATCGCCGACGACTTCGTGATGCAGCTGGCGGGCGACACCCTGATGGGCAGCCTGCAGCAGCACGGTGTGAAACATCACGCGGCCCGCTTCAACGGCGAATGCTGCCGCAAAGAGATAGACCGGCTCGGCCATGAGCTGCAGGCCCACGGCTGCCGCGGGGTGATCGGCGTCGGCGGCGGTAAGACGCTCGACACTGCCAAGGCCGTGGCGCACTACCAACAGTTGCCGGTGGTGCTCATTCCCACCATCGCTTCCACCGATGCGCCGACCAGCGCGCTGTCGGTTCTCTACACCGAACAGGGCGAATTCGCCGAATACCTGATTTACCCGCGCAACCCAGACATGGTGGTGATGGACAGCACCATCATCGCCAAAGCGCCGGTGCGCCTGCTGGTGGCCGGCATGGGCGACGCGCTCTCCACCTATTTCGAAGCTCAGGCCTGTTTCGATGCTCAGGCCACCAGCATGGCCGGCGGCAAATCGACGCTGGCGGCGCTCAGCCTGGCGCGGTTGTGTTATGACACGCTGCTGGCGGAAGGGGTAAAAGCCAAACTGGCGGTCGAGGCCGGCGTGGTGACGGAAGCGGTGGAACGCATCATTGAGGCCAATACCTATCTGAGCGGCATCGGTTTCGAGAGCAGCGGGTTGGCGGCGGCGCATGCCATTCACAACGGTTTTACCGTTCTGGAAGAGTGCCACCACCTGTATCACGGCGAGAAAGTGGCGTTCGGCACCCTGGCGCAGCTGGTGCTGCAGAACAGCCCTATGGCGCAGATTGAAACCGTGCTGGCGTTTTGTCATGGCATCGGCTTGCCGATCACGTTGGCGCAGATGGGCGTCACCGGCGATGCGACGGCGAAGATCATGGCGGTGGCTGAGGCCAGCTGCGCCCCAGGCGAAACCATTCACAACATGCCGTTCAAAGTCACCCCCGCGGGCGTGCAGGCGGCGATCCTGACGGCGGATAGGTTGGGTGCCGCCTGGTTGCAGCGTCATTGATACCGTTGGGGCGCTGTGTGCCGCGCCCCTGTTCTCTTAAAGAGGAAACCATCGTGAAAAAACTGATTAATCAGGTTGAGTCGGTGTTGGAAGAGCAGTTGCAGGGGCTGGCGGAGGCGCATCCCGAGCTGCTGGTGCACGCGGATCCGGTGTTTGTGACCCGCGCCGACGCGCCGGTGGCGGGCAAGGTGGCCATCCTGTCCGGCGGCGGTAGCGGCCACGAGCCGATGCACTGTGGCTTCGTTGGCGAAGGGATGCTCGACGGCGCGTGTCCGGGCGAGATTTTCACCTCGCCGACGCCGGATAAAATGTACGAGTGCGGCCAGGCGATCGACGGGGGTGCCGGGGTGCTGCTGCTGATCAAGAACTATACCGGCGATGTGCTTAACTTCGAAACCGCCACCGAGCTGTTGCACGACAGCGGCGTTGCGGTGGCGACGGTGCTGGTGGATGACGACGTGGCGGTCAAAGACAGCCTGTTTACCGCCGGGCGGCGCGGAGTAGCCAACACCGTGCTGATGGAGAAACTGCTGGGCGCCGCCGCGGCGCGCGGCGACGATCTGGACAGCGTGGTGACGTTAGGGCATCGCATCAACAACCACGGGCATTCAATCGGCATCGCGCTGGGGGCTTGCACTGTGCCGGCCGCCGGCAAGCCGTCGTTCACCCTGGCAGAGAACGAAATGGAATTCGGCGTGGGCATTCACGGCGAGCCGGGCATTGCGCGTCGCCCGTTCACCACGCTCAACGCGGCGGTGGATGACATGTTCCATACGTTGATTGACCACGGCCACTATCAGCGCACGATCCGCGTCTGGGATCGTCAGCAGGGCGAGTGGCGCGATGAAATGCAGACCAAGCAGCCGCTGACGCGCGGCGATCGGGTGATCGCGCTGGTCAACAACCTGGGCGCTACGCCGCTGTCCGAGCTGTATGGCGTGTATCATCGGTTGGTGGAGCGCTGTGCCGAGGCGGGCATCATCATTGAACGCAATCTGGTGGGCTCTTATTGCACTTCGCTCGATATGCAGGGCGTGTCCATCACGCTATTGAACGTGGACGATGAGCTGTTGTCCTTGTGGGATGCGCCGGTGAAAACGCCTGCGCTGCGTTGGGGTTGCTGAGGAGGAATCATGGCGTTGACCAAACAACAGGTTGTCGATTGGCTGATGCGTTGCGGCGAGGTATTCAGCCGGGAGCGCGATTTTCTGACGCAGTTGGACACCGAGATCGGCGATGCTGACCACGGTTTGAACATGAATCGCGGTTTCAACAAGGTGGTGGAAAAGCTGCCGTCGGTGGCGGACAAAGATATCGGCTTCATTCTGAAAAACACCGGCATGACGCTGCTGTCGAGCGTGGGCGGCGCCAGCGGTCCGCTGTTCGGCACCTTCTTCATCCGCGCGGCACAGGCGGCGAACGCCAAGCAAAGCCTGGACTTGGCGGAGCTGCATCAGATGATGCAGGAGGGGGTTGAAGGCGTGGTGATGCGCGGTAAGGCGGAGCCGGGCGACAAGACCATGTGCGACGTCTGGTGGCCGGTGGTGGAAAGCCTCGGTCAGTCCGCGCAGCAGAATCTGAGCGTGTCGGAGGCACTGCAGCGCGCCGCCGGCAGCGCCGAACGGGCGGTGGAGAACACCATTACCATGCAGGCACGCAAGGGGCGGGCCAGTTACCTGGGTGAGCGCAGCATCGGCCACCAGGATCCCGGCGCCACTTCGGTGATGCTGATGATGAAAACGCTGGCCGAGGTCGCCGGTAGTTAGCTGTAGCAGGAGGCGAGATGATTAATATCGTGGTGGTTTCGCACAGTGCGTTGCTGGCGCGCGGCGTTGAGCAGTTGGCGCGGCAGATGATGCGCGGCGACGGCTGTAAACTGGCGCTGGCGGCGGGTGTGGATGACGAGAAACACCCGATCGGCACCGACGCGGTCAAAGTGATGGAGGCGATCGAAGCGGTTGCCGACGGCGATGGCGTTCTGGTGCTGATGGATCTGGGCAGCGCGCTGCTCAGCGCGGAAACCGCGCTCGATCTGTTGGACCCGGACTTGGCCGCCAAAGTGCGGCTGTGTGCGGCGCCGCTGGTCGAAGGCACGCTGGCGGCGGTAGTCGCCGCCAACTCCGGCGCTTCGCTGGAGCAGGTGGTGGCGGAGGCGCAGGGTGCGCTGCAGGCTAAACAGGCGCAGCTGGGCGAGGCCACATCTACGGCGAAAAGCGCGGCTTTGCCGCTGGCGCAGGGCAAAAGCGTAACCTGGACGGTGCAAAACCCGCATGGGCTGCATGCGCGCCCAGCTGCGCGGTTAGTTGAGACGTTAGCGCCGTTCAAGGCCGAATTGGTACTGGAAAAGCAGGGGCAGTGCGTCGATCCGCGCAGCCTCAATCAGCTGGCGCTGCTGCAGGTGCGCCACGGTGACACCATTCGCCTGATCGCCGATGGCGCGCAGGCGGACGAAGCGCTGGCGGCGTTCAAAGCGTTGGCGGAACAACACTTCGGTGAAACGGTTTCCGAGCGGCAGCAGCCTTCGCTGCATGGCATTCCGGTGGCGGAAAGCGTTACCAGCGGGCCGCTGTTTCAGGCCCACAGCTTCTGGCCGCCAACCGCCGATCGACGGATTGGTGCGGACGAGGTGCTGGGCGAACAGCAGCGCCTGAGGGAGGCACTACAACACACGCTGAGCGATCTGAACCGGCTGGCGGAACGCACCGGCACGCTGATCGGCAAGCCACAGGCGGCGATCTTCGGCGCCCACAGTATGCTGCTGGACGATCCGGATCTGCAGCAGGCGGCTTACACCCGCATCGCGCAGCAGTTGTGCAGCGCCGAACAGGCCTGGCGGCAGGTGTTGGAGGCGATCGCCGAAGAGTACCGCGAGCTGGATGACGACTATATGCGGGCACGCGAACTGGACGTGCGCGACATGCTGCGCCGTACGCTGTGCCATCTGCAGGGGCTGCCGCTGCCGGCCATCGCGTTGGCAGAGCCGTCGATACTGGTGATGGACGAGCTGATGCCTTCAGAGGTGGTGATGCTCGACAGGCGGCTGGTGCTCGGCATCTGCCTCAGCGGTGGTAATGCCCTGTCGCACAGCGCCATTCTGGCGAAGGCGATGGGCATTCCGATGGTGGTCGGCATGCAGGATTGCCTGAGCAAAACCCGCAGCGGGCAGAAGGCGATGCTGGACGCTGCGCGCGGAGTATTGCAGCTCAGCCACTAGGCGTTCAGGCGCGCAGCTTGAACTGGCGGATGTCGATCCCATGCTGTTTGATCTTCCGCCAGAGGGTGGTACGGCCGATGCCCAGCAACTGCGCCATCTCCGTCAGCTGACCTCGGCTGACGGTCGCCGCGCGGAGGATCGCCTGGCGCTCCATCTCCGTCAGCGTCAACAGCGGCGCGCCGGGCTGCGGATCGCTCTCCAGCAGCGATGGCTGGCCGAGCAGGTGTGCCGGCAAATCTGCTAACTGGATGTGGTGGCCGTGGCAGATCATCGCCGCGCGCTCCACCACCCCTTTCAGTTCCAAATCGTTGCCCGGCCACAGGTAGAGCACCAGCTGGGCCATCACTTCGTCATCCACCCGAAAGCGACACTGAAAATGCTGCTCCAGCGTGCGCAGATGGTGTTTGACCAGCAGCGGAATATCGCTCAGCCGCTGGCGCAGCGGCGGGATCTGGATCTCGAAGGCTTGCAGGCTGTAAAACAGCTGGCGGCGGAAGCGGTTTTGCTGCACCAGCAGCGGCAGATCGGCGGCGCTGCCGGCGATCACCCGCACATTGACCGGGATCACCCGGCTGGAATTGAGGCGGATCACCACGCCGGTTTTCAGCACCTGCAGCAACGCCGACTGCATCTCCGCCGGCAGGTATTCGATCTGTTCGAGGTACAGCGTACCGCCGTTGGCCAATTCGAATTTGCTCAGCTGGCCGGCCTCTTCTTCGCTGGCGTCGCTGCCCAGCAGTTCACGTAGCCCCTGCGCCTGCGGCAACAGCTGGCAGTTGAGGGCGATATACGGCCCGGCGGCGCGTTCACCGGCGTTGTGGATAGCCTGGCTGAGCCGCTCTTTGCCAACGCCTTCTTCCCCGCGCAGCAGGATTGGATGCTGGCCCTTGGCCGCCTGTTGCCCGTAACGGATCAGCCGCCGCATTTCCAGCGAGGCGGAGGGCATTTGCTCGAAGCTGTGGCTGACGCGTCCCAGCTGGCTGCTGACATACTGGCGTAGCCGCTCGATCGGGTGCAGCAGGGCGATGAAACTGCAGCGATCGCCGTCGAAAATCGGCTTTAACGTCAGCAAGGCGGCAATAAATTGCCGCTGGCTTTCGAAGGTGACTTCGACGTGCTGCAGCGGTTGGCGCTCGGCGATGGCGCGTTTGAGCAGGGCGGGAAGCGTCAGCAGTTGCGCCAGCGGCTTGCCTTGGCTCTGCTGTTCGTCCAGCTTCAGCAGGTCGGCGGCGCGCTGGTTGATGTATTGCAGGTAGCCGCGGTGATCCCAGGCCATAACGCCGTCGTCCACACCGTCCAGCAGGCCGTAAAGCTGATTCAGATGGCGGTTGGATTCCGCCAGCAGACTGTCGGCGTTCAGCGAATTGCCGATTTCGCGGGCGATGGCCAGCGTCAGCGACAGATCGCCGGCGGCGCAGTCGGCCAGCAGGCAGCCCAGCGCGATTGAACCGCGCTGTCGGCCGCTGTTGTCGTAGACCGGCGTGGCGCAGAACGACCAGCCGTGCAGCGCCCGGCGCACATGCTCCTCACCGCTCACCCGTACCGGATGGCCCTCCGCCGCCGCCAGCGCCGGGGCGTTGGTGCCGATCTGCCCCTCGGCCCAGTAAGCGCCGGGGGCGAATCCCAATGACTGCAAAAGCTCCCAGGTCTTGGTGTCGCCGCAGCGCCACAGCATGCAGCCGCTCTCGTCGAGGATCATCAACAGGCAACGACGCGGCTCCATGTATTCGCAGGCATCTTCCAGCGCCGCCTGGCCGAGCGTCAACAGGTCGTTCTTGCGGCGGCAAATCGATTCGAAGGTGGCGCCCTGAGCGCGGTGCGGCGTTTGCCAAACGTCTGGCTGCATCAGGCTGCGGCAGCGCAGCCAGGAGGCGTAAACCGCCTGTGTCGGGCGCTGCGGCGGCGGCAGTTCGCCGTCGATAATCAGACGCTGCCAGCGTGAATCGTTGTCCATCGAACCTCATCCAGACTGCGAAAACGAGAGTGACGATGATACCACCTGGGGCAGCGGCGGCTGTGAGGCGGCGGGCAGAAGTGCGGAAATCGGCGCAAAAAAACGGGGTACGGCGCAGGCCGGACCCCGTGTTAATCAACGCGCGCGCATCAGTTGCGGAATGGGTTGCCGCTGTTGCGTGCTGGTTGGCTGACGGCCGGTGCCGCAGCCCGTGTGGCGCTAGGTGCCGGCGCGGCGACCTGTTGCATCGGCGCGTTGTCCTGATAACCGTCTGCGTAGGCGTCCTGAGAGCGGTTCTGCGGCGCGACGGCGTCAGGTGCGGTCGACACCGGTTTGCCCAGTGCGCCGTTCAGCGTCAGCAGATCGTTCTGGTTCAGCGTGCCGAGCGCCGACTTGATGTTCAGCTGGTTGATCAGGTAGGTATAACGCGCGCTGGAAAGCTGCTGCTTGGCGTTATACAGGGTACTGGTGGCGTTCAGCACGTCGACGATGGTGCGGGTACCGACCTGATAACCGGCTTCCATCGCATCCAGCGAGCTCTGCGCGGAGATCACCGCCTGTTTGTAGGCGTTAATGCTGCTGATCGAGGCGTTGACGTTGTTGAACGACGAACGCACGGTCTGCACCACGCCGCGGTGGGCGCTTTCCAGCTGCTCGCTGGCGCCGACGAAGCCGTACTGCGCCTGTTCCACCTGCGAGTTGGTTGCGCCGCCGCTGTACAGCGGCAGGCTGATCGAAACGCCCACCTGGTTTTGGCCTACATCAGAGTTTTTGAAGGCGTTTGGACTCAGGGTGTCGTGAGTGGCGGAACCGTTGTAACGGGTATTGGTGAGCCCGGTCGACGCATTCAGGTTGACCGTTGGCATATAGCCGGTCTGCGCAGAGCGGATCTGCTCGCGCGCCAGATCCTGGCTCAGACGGGCGGACAGCAGGCTCAGGTTGCGCGCTTCCGCCTCTTTCAGCAGGTTGTTCACCGCTTCCGGGCGCTGGGTATTGAAGCGATCGGTATTCAGCGAGGCCAGCTCCGGATAGAAGGTGCCGGTGATCTGGCGCAGCGCTTCCAGCGCGTTGTCCAGGTTGTTGCGGGCGGTGACTTCGGCCGCCAGCACGGTATCGTAGGCGGAACGGGCGTTCTGCACGTCGGTGATCGCCACCAGGCCTACGTTGAAGCGTTGGGTGGTTTGATCCAGCGTGCGGTAAACCGCTTGTTTGTTCGCCTGGGTATAAGAGAGCGTGTCAATGGCGCTCAGCACGTTGAAATAGGCGGTGGCGGTGTTGAGGATCAGCTGCTGTTCCGCGGTCTGGAAGGTCACGTCGGAGATGCCGGCGGTCTTTTCCTGCAGCGTCAGCGCACGCCATTTCGACATGTCGAAGATGGTTTGGGTCAGGCCGAGCGAAGCGCTGGTGACATTGCTGTTGATGCCGTTGTTGTCGCGATAGCCGTTATTGTAGTTGTAACCGGCGCTCAGGCCGAGCTGCGGCAGCAGCGGGCTGCGCGCTTCATTGATCTTTTCGAATGCGGCGTCGCGGTCAGCAGCACTTTTGCGCAGATCCGGGTTACTTTCCCTGGCCTGTTTGTAGACCTGCAGCAGGTTCTCTGCCTGGCTCATTGCACTGAAGCCGCCCAGGCTCAGTCCGATAAGAAGGGGGAGCAGTTTCTTCATTTGCATTCCTTGTTGTGCAGCAATATTGCTATGTTAGCGCTGACGATAGACGAAATAGTTGCCGATTCTAGCAGAGTCTGCGGTACGCATCAGGTGGCTGAATGTGCCATCTCACGTAACTTTTACCTTTCAGACCGCTCATTTACCTTGGCGAACTGCCCGGGTCGGCTGCAGCTGATATTATGGCTGACAATCCGGATTGTTTCCCACTATTACATGTGAGCGCACAAACGTGCCGCATCCGGCGGCGAAAAACAGCCTAACATAAAGCCGCGGCGGAGAGTCCCGCTGTTTCTGTCATCAAAACCGTTTATTTTATCGGCATACTACGCAGGAGAATTCGCATATGAACCGTTCGCAGCCGTCACCCGTCACTTTCGATAAAAAAGATGTAGAAATTATTGCACGCGAGACGCTGTACCGTGGTTTTTTTTCACTCAATTTATACCGGTTTCGCCATCGCTTATTCAATGGTGAAATGAGTCCTGAAATCACGCGTGAAATTTTCGAGCGCGGCCATGCGGCGGTGCTGCTGCCTTACGATCCGGTGCGCGACGAAGTGGTGCTGATTGAACAACTGCGCATCGCCGCGGTCGATACCAGTAATTCGCCCTGGCTGCTGGAAATGGTGGCGGGTATGATCGAAACCGGCGAAAGCGTTGAAGACGTATGCCGCCGTGAAGCGCAGGAAGAGGCCGGCGTGGTGGTCGGGCGCTGCAAACCGGTGCTGAGCTACCTGGCCAGCCCGGGCGGCACCAGCGAACGTCTGTCGATCATGGTCGGCGAGGTGGACGCCGGCACCGCCGAAGGCATCCATGGCCTGGCGGAAGAACATGAAGATATCCGCGTCCACGTGGTCAGCCGCGAGCAGGCTTACCGCTGGGTGGAGGAGGGCGCGATCGATAACGCCGCATCAGTGATTGCATTGCAATGGCTGGCGTTGCACCATGAATCGTTGAGAAAAGAGTGGGCCAACTAATGAAACAGCGCTATACCCCTGATTTCCCCGAAATGATGAGATTGTGCGAAACCAACTTCGCGCAATTGCGCCGCTTGCTGCCGCGCAACGACGAAGCGGGCGAAACGGTGACTTATCAGGTGAACGGCGCCGGCTATCGTTTGACCATTGTTGAGTCCACGCGTTACACGTCGCTGGTGGAGATCGAGCAGATCTTTCCGGCGGTCAGCTACTGGAGCCTGCCCGCGATGACGGTGCGGTTATACCATGACGCCATGGTTGCGGAAGTGTGTTCCAGTCAGCAGATCTACCGCTTTAAAGCGCGTTATGATTATCCTAATAAAAAGTTGCATCAACGCGACGAAAAGCATCAAATTAACCAGTTTCTTGCTGATTGGCTGCGCTACTGTTTGGCGCATGGAGCGATGGCGGTTCCGGTTTGTTAGACAGACTGAAATAACAAAGGACACCATTTGGAAAGCCTGTTTAAACTGCCCGTGGCGAGTGGGGCCACGGTCAGGATTCTACAAATAACAGATACCCACCTTTTTGCCGGCGAACACGAGACGTTGCTCGGCATCAATACCTATCGCAGCTATCACGCAGTGCTGGACGCCATCCAGGCGCAGCGCCGCGATGTCGATTTGATCGTCGCCACGGGAGATTTGGCGCAGGATCATTCGCAGGAGGCGTACCGCCACTTCGCCGCCGGCATTGCGCAACTGCCTGCCCCTTGCGTGTGGCTGCCGGGCAACCACGATTTCCAACCGGCGATGGTCGACGCGTTGGCCGCCGCCGGTATCGCGCCTTCCAAACAGGTGTTGCTGGGCGACAGCTGGCAGGTGCTGATGTTGGACAGCCAGGTGTTCGGCGTACCGCACGGCGAATTGAGCGAATACCAGCTCGAGTGGATGGAGCGCTGCCTGCAGGCTCACCCCGAACGCTATACGCTGTTGCTGCTGCACCACCATCCGCTGCCTTCGGGCTGTACCTGGCTCGATCAGCACAGCCTGCGCAACCCGCATATGCTGGGTGCGATCCTGCTGCGTTATCCGAAAGTGAATACCGTGGTGTGCGGGCACATTCACCAGGACCTGGATCTGGAATGGCAGGGCCGGCGCCTGTTGGCGACGCCGTCCACCTGCGTGCAATTCAAACCGCACTGCACTAACTTTACCATCGACGACGTCTCACCCGGTTGGCGTTACCTCGATCTGTTGCCGGATGGCCGCGTCGAGACGCAGGTGTTCCGTCTGGAAAACGACGATTTCCGCCCCGATATGGACTCGGATGGATACTGATGCCTTCGACACTGCTCTATCTGCACGGTTTCAACAGCTCGCCGCAGTCGGCCAAGGCGGTGGCCTTCAAGGCTTGGCTGGCCGAGCATCATCCCGATATCGAGATGCTGGTACCACAGCTGCCGGCTTTCCCGGCGGAGGCCGCCGAGATGCTGGAGAATATGGTGTTGGAACGCGCCGGCCAAACGCTCGGACTGGTAGGTTCGTCGCTGGGCGGCTATTACGCCACCTGGCTGTCGCAATGCTTCTCGCTGCCGGCGGTGGTGGTCAACCCGGCGGTCAAGCCGTTTGAGCTGTTGGTCGACTATCTCGGCGCCAACGAGAACCCCTACACCGGCCAGCAATATGTGTTAGAGTCTCGTCACGTTTACGATCTGAAAGTGATGCAGATCGATCCCTTGGAGTCGCCGGATTTAATCTGGCTGCTGCAGCAAACGGGCGATGAAATTCTCGATTACGGCCAGGCAGTGGCGTATTACACCGCGTGTCGGCAAACGGTGGAGTCGGGTGGAAACCACGCCTTCGTCGGTTTCGAGCACTACTTCCCCCAGATTGTGGATTTTTTAGGGCTAAACGCGGTCTGACGGACCGTTCCGGCACCTCCCTTTAACCACGAAAAAATAATCAACGATGACTCAATCCAGCTATAACGCTGATGCCATTGAAGTACTCAGCGGTCTAGAACCAGTGCGCCGTCGTCCCGGCATGTATACCGACACGACGCGCCCAAACCACCTCGGCCAAGAGGTGATCGATAACAGCGTCGACGAAGCGTTGGCCGGTCACGCCAAGCGTATCGACGTGATTCTGCACGCCGATCAGTCGCTGGAAGTGATCGACGACGGCCGCGGCATGCCGGTGGACATCCACCCGGAAGAAGGCGTGCCGGCGGTTGAGTTGATCCTGTGCCGGCTGCATGCCGGCGGTAAGTTCTCGAATAAAAACTACCAGTTCTCCGGTGGCTTGCACGGCGTGGGGATCTCGGTGGTCAACGCCCTGTCGAAGCGGGTGGAAGTCAACGTGCGCCGCGACGGCAACGTCTACGGCATCGCTTTCGAAAACGGCGATAAGGTGCAAGATCTGACGGTGACCGGCACCTGCGGCAAACGCAACACCGGCACCAGCGTGCACTTCTGGCCGGACGAACAGTTCTTCGACAGCCCGCGCTTCTCGGTATCGCGCCTCACTCACCTGTTGAAAGCCAAAGCGGTGCTGTGCCCCGGCGTCGAGATCTATTTCATCGACAAGGTGAACAACACCGAACAGCGCTGGTGCTACCAGGACGGCCTGACCGACTACCTGATGGAAGCGGTTAACGGTTTGATTACCCTGCCGGAAGCGCCGTTCGTCGGCAATTTCGCCGGCGACACCGAAGCGGTGGACTGGGCGTTGCTGTGGCTGCCGGAAGGCGGTGAGCTGCTGACCGAAAGCTACGTCAACCTGATCCCGACCATGCAAGGCGGCACCCACGTCAACGGTCTGCGTCAGGGCTTGCTGGATGCGATGCGCGAGTTCTGCGAATTTCGCAATATTCTGCCGCGCGGCGTGAAGCTGTCGGCGGAAGATATCTGGGATCGCTGCGCTTACGTGCTGTCGGTGAAGATGCAGGATCCGCAGTTCGCCGGGCAGACCAAAGAGCGTCTCTCCTCGCGCCAATGCGCGGCCTTCGTTTCCGGCGTGGTGAAAGACGCTTTCAGCCTGTGGCTGAACCAGAACGTTCAGGCGGCGGAACAGCTGGCCGAGCTGGCGATCTCCAGCGCCCAGCGCCGTTTGCGCGCCGCCAAGAAAGTGGTGCGCAAGAAGCTGACCAGCGGGCCGGCGTTGCCGGGCAAGCTGGCGGACTGCACCTCGCAGGATCTGGCCATGACCGAACTGTTCCTGGTGGAAGGGGACTCGGCGGGCGGATCGGCCAAGCAGGCGCGCGATCGTGAATATCAGGCGATCATGCCGCTGAAGGGCAAGATCCTGAATACCTGGGAAGTCTCCTCCGACGAAGTTCTCGCCTCGCAGGAAGTGCACGACATTTCCGTGGCGATCGGCATCGATCCGGACAGCGAAGATCTCAGCCAGCTGCGCTACGGCAAAATCTGCATCCTGGCGGATGCGGACTCCGACGGCTTGCATATCGCCACGCTGCTGTGCGCGCTGTTCGTGCGCCACTTCCGTTCGCTGGTGAAAGGCGGCCATGTGTATGTCGCCATGCCGCCGCTGTACCGCATCGATCTCGGTAAAGAGGTGTTCTACGCGCTGGATGAAGAAGAGAAAGCCGGCGTGCTGGAACAGCTGAAGCGCAAGAAGGGCAAGCCGAACGTACAGCGCTTTAAAGGGCTGGGCGAGATGAACCCGCTGCAGCTGCGCGAAACCACCCTCGATCCGAACACCCGCCGTCTGGTGCAACTGACGGTGGCAGAGGATGACGTCGATCAGACGCTGGCGGTGATGGACATGCTGTTGGCCAAGAAGCGTTCGGAAGACCGCCGCAACTGGCTGCAAGACAAAGGTGACATGGCCGAATTGGCGGTCTGAGCCTGACCCTGGCCCGGTGAAACGCCGGGCCTGCTTTCCCGCAGGGCGTTGCATGCGGCGCCCGTCAACCTGGGGCGAACCGCGTGAAGATCACCCTCGAAGAGCTGCTGGCGTTCATTGCGGTGGTCGACAGCGGTTCGGTCACCGCCGCCGCCGATCGGCTCGGCCAAACCACCTCCGGCGTCAGCCGCGCACTCAGCCGCTTGGAAACGAAGCTCGACGCTACGCTACTGCGCCGCACCACGCGCCGCCTGAGCCTGACCGAAGAAGGGCAGAGCTTCCTGGCGCCTGCGCGCGAAATACTGCGTTCGGTGGATCAGGCCGAAGAGCTGATGGCGTTGCGGCGACAACAGCCCGCCGGTCGGCTGCGGGTTAACGCAGCCGCCCCCTTCATGGCGCACGTGCTGGTACCGATGGTGGCGGAATTCCGCCGCCGTTATCCGCAGATCGAGCTGGAGCTGGACACCGACGATCGCAATATCGACCTGCTGGAGAAACGCGCCGACATCGCGATCCGCATCGGCGCGCTGCGTGACTCCACGCTCCATGCGCGCCTGCTGGGCAACAGCCGATTGCGCATCCTCGCCAGCCCGGACTACCTGCAACGGCATGGTGAACCGCGCTGCGCGGAAGATCTGCATCGCCATTGCCTGTTGGGGTTTACCTACCCGGAATCGCTGAATCAGTGGCCGCTGCGTCATCGGCAGGCGCGGCATTTCGCCATCGAACCGACGATCTCGGCCTCCAGCGGGGAGACGCTGCGTGAATTGGCGCTGCGCGGGGCGGGCATTGTGCAGCTGGCGGACTTTATGACCCGACGCGATCGCGAAGCGGGCAGGCTGGTGCCGCTGTTGGTGCGGGAGACACTGGACGTGCGTCAGCCGATCAATGCGGTGTATTACCACAACGCTCAACTGACGGCGCGCCTCACCTGTTTTCTCGACTACGTCAGCGCCCGCCTTGAGGGAGAACCGCCAGAGGCCGCAGAGGGCCACTGAAGGGATTACAGCGCGTTTTCCAGCACGTAGAGTTCGGTGCCCAGTACGTATTCCTTGATGGTCTCGCGGTGCTTGAGCATATGGTCGATCTGCAGGTGTTTTTCCAAATGCGCCTGGCTTTGCCATTTTTCCAGCATAAACACCGAATCCGGCGAACGTTTCTGCCAGGGCGCCTGCGTGCGGCTGTCTATCATCGGCGTGTATTCGCCGCAGCCTTCTTCCGCCAGCACCAACGGCATCAATTTTTCAATGGCTTGTAACACGGTGGCGCGGTGGCCGGGTTTAACTTTGATTTCTGCGATTACGGTGATCATCATTACCTCGTTGGCTAAGCCCTTTTCTGTCAGTTAAGCAAAAACTGCCGCCAGATGCTCGCGATAACGTGCGATATCCGTTTCGATATCCGGTTGTTTTATCACGTCATTACAGATAAAGGTCGGCAAGGCTTCCATCCCCAGGAACTGGTTGGCCTTGTGGAAGTGCAGGTAGACACCGTCAACGCCGACGCCGTGGAAGAACTGATCGGGATCGGTAAAAGCTTCCAGCGGGGCGTTCCAGGTCAGGCTCAGCAGGTATTTTTTCCCCTGTATCAGGCCGCCGGAGCCGTACTTCTTGCCGGCGTCGGAGCGGGTGCGTCCATCGCTGGCGTACAGGCTGCCGTGGCCGGCGGTGAACACTTCATCGATGTATTTTTTCAGGATCCAGGGTTCGCCCATCCACCAACCCGGCATCTGATAGATGATCGCGTCGGCCCATAGGTATTTCTGCACCTCGGCGTCAATGTCATAGCCGTCGTCGACCACCGTGACCTGAACCTCGTGCTGCAGATCGCGCAGGAAGCTTTCCGCCACGTCGCTCAGGGTTTGATTGAGTTCGCCGTTGGAATGGCCGAATTGCTTTTTAGCGTTGATAATCAGGATATTGCTCATCTTTTGCGGCTCCCGTCAGAGTTAAGATGGATGCCGTTTTACGCTGAGGTGCGCAAAAACAGCTTGCTGAGCGAGAGTGTAATCGCTGACTAAGCAAGTAAAAACGTGACGGCAGGCACAACAGTGTTGACTCTTAATCAACAATCTCGGTGGAATTTTGCCTAAACCCCCTGATGGCAGCGGCTTCGGCCGGCGATCCTTGCGCCAACTGTGACAGCTACCCCGCAGATGGGTTACTATCGCGGGCAGAATCGACAAGCGATGCCTTATTGTCGTCCAGGGATTGCCAAGCCACGGTCTGAGGATAATTGAGTAATGAGTGATCTGACTCATGATGGTGTAGAGCGTTTACCGCTGCACACATTCACTGAAAACGCCTATCTGAACTATTCCATGTACGTCATCATGGATCGGGCGTTGCCGTATATTGGCGACGGCTTGAAGCCGGTACAACGCCGTATCATCTACGCCATGTCTGAGCTGGGGCTGAACAACAGCGCCAAATTCAAGAAATCCGCCCGTACCGTGGGCGACGTGCTGGGTAAATATCACCCGCATGGCGACAGCGCATGCTATGAAGCCATGGTGCTGATGGCGCAGCCGTTCTCGTATCGCTACCCGCTGGTGGACGGCCAGGGGAACTGGGGCGCGCCGGACGATCCCAAATCATTCGCGGCGATGCGTTATACCGAATCGCGCTTGTCCAAATACGCCGAAGTGCTGCTGGCGGAGCTGGGTCAGGGGACCGTCGACTGGATCCCGAACTTTGACGGCACGCTGCAAGAGCCGAAAATGTTGCCGGCGCGCCTGCCGAACATCCTGCTGAACGGGACCACCGGCATCGCCGTCGGCATGGCGACCGACATTCCGCCGCACAACGTGCGCGAAGTCGCCGCCGCTGCGGTGGCGCTACTCGACAAACCGGGGGCTTCGCTCGATGACCTGCTCGAATTCGTGCAGGGGCCGGATTTCCCGACTGAAGCCGAGATCATCACCCCGCGCGATGAAATCCGCAAAATTTACCAGAACGGCCGCGGCTCGGTACGCATGCGCGCCGTGTGGAAAAAAGAAGACGGCAGTGCGGTGATCACCGCCTTGCCGCATCAGGTCTCCGGCGCCAAGGTGCTGGAGCAGATCGCCAGCCAGATGCGCGCCAAGAAGCTGCCGATGGTCGAGGATCTGCGCGATGAATCCGACCACGAGAACCCGACGCGTCTGGTGATCGTGCCGCGCTCCAACCGCATCGATCTGGAGCAGGTGATGAACCACCTGTTCGCCACCACCGATCTGGAACGCAGCTACCGCATCAATATGAACATGATCGGTCTGGACAACCGCCCGCAGGTGAAAGGGCTGGTGGAGATCCTTACCGAATGGCTGGCCTACCGCCGCGATACGGTGCGCCGTCGCCTGAACTACCGCCTCGAGAAAGTGCTGAAACGCCTGCATATCCTTGAAGGTTTGCTGGTGGCGTTCCTCAATATCGACGAAGTGATCCACATCATTCGCAGCGAGGATGAACCTAAGCCGGTGCTGATGCAGCGTTTCGGCATCTCCGATACTCAGGCGGAAGCGATCCTCGAGCTGAAACTGCGCCACCTGGCCAAGCTGGAAGAGGTCAAGATCCGCGGTGAGCAGGATGAGCTGGCGAAAGAGCGCGATCAGCTGCAGGCGCTGCTGGCGTCCGAGCGCAAGCTGAACACGCTGATTAAGAAAGAGATCCAGGCCGATGCGCAGACCTACGGCGACGACCGCCGTTCGCCGCTGACCGAGCGCGCGGAAGCCAAGGCGATGAGCGAGCACGACTTCGTGCCGTCCGAACCGGTGACCATCGTGCTGTCGGAAATGGGCTGGGTGCGCAGCGCGAAGGGCCACGACATCGATCCGGCCGGTCTGAGCTACAAGGCCGGCGACAGCTTCCGCGGTGCTGCTCGCGGCAAGAGCAACCAGCCGGTGGTATTCATCGACTCCACCGGGCGCAGCTATGCGCTCGATCCGATGACGCTGCCTTCGGCGCGTGGGCAGGGCGAGCCGCTGACCGGCAAGTTGACGCCGCCGCCGGGCGCCACCATTGAGCAGGTGCTGATGGCGGCCGACGATCAGAAGCTGCTGATGGCTTCTGATGCCGGCTACGGCTTCGTCTGCACCTTTAACGATCTGGTGGCGCGCAACCGCGCCGGTAAGGTGATGATCACGCTGCCGGACAACGCCAGAGCGCTGCCGCCGATGGAAATTCACGGCGCCGACGATATGCTGCTGTCGATCACCGCCGCCGGGCGCATGTTGATGTTCCCGGTCGCCGATCTGCCGCAGCTGTCGAAGGGCAAAGGCAACAAGATCGTCTCCATTCCGGCGGCGCAGGCCGCAGCCGGTGAAGACAAGCTGGCCTGGCTGTTCGTGCTGCCGCCGCAGGCGTCCGTCACGCTGCACGTCGGCAAACGCAAGCTGACGCTGCGTCCGGAAGATCTGCAGAAATTCCGCGCGGAGCGCGGCCGTAAAGGGACCCAGCTGCCGCGCGGCCTGCAGCGCATCGATCGCGTCGAAGTGGATACGCCGGTGCGGGCGTCGGGCGGCGACAGCGAAGAGTAAGCGTTGACGCCAGCGTTAATGGGCGGTTGCAGCATGCTGCGGCCGCCTTATTTATTTTTGCTGGCGTTTATTTTCCAAATAGTTAACATTTCTGCGCATAAAATTATTGTGCGTATTGCCGCCTGGCGGGAAAATAGCGAGAAAGGCAGGCGACATCGGCGTGCTTTTCGCCTTGCCGGCAAATAATGAGTAAAGGAATCTGCGCAGCGAAGTAAACTGCGTTGGCAGTGTGCTAATGAGGTTGTTATGTTATTGATTTTGCGTGCCGTTCTCGCCACTCTTTTCTGTATTCTGGTGTGTATTTTCGGTTCTGTTTATTGCTTGTTCAGCCCGCGCAACCCCCGTCATGTGGCGACCTTCGGCCATCTTTTCGGCCGCCTGTCGACGTTGTTCGGCATCAAGGTTGAAACCCGCGTGCCGGCCGATGCGGCCAACAATGGCAACTGCATTTATATCGCCAACCACCAAAATAACTACGACATGGTGACGGCCTCCAATATTGTGCAGCCGCGCACCGTGACCGTCGGTAAAAAAAGTCTGGTATGGATCCCGTTTTTCGGCCCGCTGTATTGGCTGACCGGTAATCTGCTGATAGATCGTGATAATCGCGCCAAGGCGCACGGCACCATCGCTCAGGTGGCGGAGCAGTTCAAAAAGAAAGACATTTCGATCTGGATGTTCCCGGAAGGGACCCGCAGCCGCGGCCGCGGACTGATGCCGTTTAAAACCGGCGCGTTCCACGCGGCGATCGCCGCCGGGGTGCCGATTGTGCCGATCTGCGTATCGACGACCAGCGGTAATATAAATCTTAATCGCTGGAATAACGGTCATGTGATTGTCGAGATGTTGGCGCCGGTGGATACCAGCAAATACGGCAAAGAAAACGTGCGTGAGCTGGCAGCCCATTGCCGCGCGCTGATGGAGGCGAAGATCGCCGAATTGGACGCCGAAGTCGCTCAGCGCAACGCCGCCAAAAAATAAGAGTCTACCGGCTTCAAAGAATACGTTTTTAATTGGCGTTCAGCGCCGTTAACGCCTGAGCGCCTGCTAATCTTGATTGGCGGGCGTTTGGGTTTTGCACACGGTTTAGTTATTGCTTTTCATGGAGAAAATATGTCACTCAGTCGACGTCAGTTTTTACAGGCATCGGGCCTGGCGCTGTGCGCGAGCGCCGTGCCGCTGAGGGCAGAGGCGAGCGGAACGCAGACCCCATTACCCATTCCCCCATTGCTGGAGTCTCGCCGCGGTCAGCCGCTGTTTCTGACCCTGCAGCGCGCCCACTGGGCGTTTATGGATAACCGCAAAGCGGCGGTGTGGGGCATCAACGGCATGTATTTGGGGCCGACGGTGCGGGTTTACAGCGGTGACGACGTCAAACTGATCTACAGCAACCGCCTGCAGGAACCGGTGGCGATGACCGTCAGCGGTTTGCAGGTGCCGGGCACGCTGATGGGCGGTGCGCCGCGCATGATGTCGCCTAACGTCGATTGGTCGCCGGTGCTGCCTATTCGTCAGGCGGCGGCTACCTGCTGGTACCACGCCAACACGCCGAACCGCATGGCGCCGCACGTTTACAACGGGCTGGCCGGGCTGTGGCTGGTGGAAGATGCCGTCAGCAAAGCGCTGCCGCTGCCCAACCACTACGGCGTCGACGATTTCCCACTGATCATTCAGGATAAGCGCTTCGATAACTTCGGCACGCCGCAATACGATGCGCCGTCGCAGGGCGGCTTCGTCGGCGATACGCTGTTGGTCAACGGCGTGCAAAACCCGTATGTCGAAGTGTCACGCGGCTGGGTGCGCTTGCGCCTGCTTAACGCCTCTAACGCGCGCCGCTATACCCTGCAGCTCAGCGACGGGCGGCCGTTCAACGTGATCGCCAGCGATCAGGGCTTCCTGCCTGCGCCGGTCGCGGTGCAGCAGCTGTCGCTGGCGCCGGGCGAACGCCGGGAAGTGCTGATCGACATGTCGAAGGGCGATGAGGTGACCATCACCGCCGGTGAAGCGGCGGGCATTATGGATCGCCTGCGCGGCCTGTTCGAGCCGTCGAGCATTCTGGTGTCCACCCAGGTGCTGACGCTGCGCCCGACCGGCCTGCTGCCGCTGGTGACCGACAACCTGCCGATGCGCCTGCTGGCGGATCAGCTGTTGGACGGCAGCGCCAGCCGTACCCGCGATTTCCGCCTGGGTGACGGCGGCGTTGGCATCAACGGCGCGATTTGGGACATGAACCGCATCGACGTGCAGGCGCAGCAAGGCACCTGGGAACGCTGGAACATTCATGCGGATACGCCGCAGTCGTTCCATATTCAGGGCGTGCAGTTCCTGATCAAACGCGTCAACGGCGCGCAGCCGATGGCGGAAGATCGCGGCTGGAAGGACACCGTCTGGGTTGATGGCGACGTCGAACTGCTGGTGTATTTCAACCAACCTACCTCCGAACACTTCCCGTTCCTGTATTACAGCCAGACGCTGGAGATGGCCGATCGCGGTACCGCCGGCCAGCTGATGGTGCAGCCGACGATGTAATCTGCGCTGCGGGCCGCTTACGGCGTCCGCAGCATCTCCAGGAAGGCCAGCACGACCGGCGTGACGCTGTCGGTGCGGTAAACCGCATACAGATCCGCCGGTGGCGCCTGCTGCAGCGAGCAAAAGCGTACGCCGGGCCACGGAATGCGGCCGTAGCTGTCCGGCAGCAGCGTAATGCCGCAGCCTTCCGCCACCAGCGCCAGCAAGGTTTGCGGCTCGTTGACCTGATAAGCGACGTCCGGCAAGAATCCCTGCTGCAGACACAGATTGTGCAGATACAACCCGAGGCTGGCCTCATGTGGCGGCAGCACGATGAAGCTGTCGTTTTGCAGCGCCGCCAGCGGGATGTTTTCCTGCTGCGCCAGCGGATGATCGAGCGGCAGCACCACGGCGATGCTTTCGCACGCCAACCGTTGGCAGGTCAACCCCGGCAGCGTCTGTTGCTGCGCCTCTCGCCAGACCCCGATGTCGATATGCCGCTTTTGCAGCGCGGCGATTTGCTGGCTGGGCGTCAGCTCGTTCAACGACCAGGTGACGCCGGCGCTTTGCTCGCTGAACCGCCGCAGCGCCGCGATCAGGCCGCCCCAGGCCGAGGTGCCGACCATGCCGACCACCATGTGGCCGCCTTCGCCGCGCCCCATCTGTTGCACCTGATGCAGCGCGCTGTCGGCCTGATCCAGCAGCCGCTCGACGTTGCGCAGCAGCGTGCGGCCGGCCGGCGTCAGCGTCATGGAGCGGGTGGTGCGTTTGAACAGCACCACCCCGAGCTGACTCTCCAGCTCCTTGATGTGTTTGCTGAGCGGCGGCTGTGACATATTCAGCCGTCGCGCCGCCTGGGTGAAGTTCATCTCTTCCGCCACCACGCGGAAATAGTGCAGCAGGCGGAAGTTAATCCGGCCGGGATCGGGCAGGGCATGGGGCTGGTTCATCCGGGGTATTGCCTCCTTGTGACGCAGCTCAACTTATAGATAAATGGAATAAATCGGCCGCCAAGAATGTATTGGTCTCGGCCGCGCCTCGCTCTCTACTATGGGGACTATTGTCCCCCGCTGAAAGAGAGAATACGATGTTTAATCAAGAAGATGCTTTTACCTGCGCCGATGTTGTCCGCGCACGCCTGCCGGGTTTCCAGCCGAAAGCGGCCTTGATTCTCGGCTCCGGACTCGGCGCCCTGGCGGAGGTGATGACCGAAGCTGTCACCATCGACTACGCGGAGCTGCCGGGCTTCCCGGTGAGCGGCGTCGCCGGTCATGCCGGGCAACTGGTCGCCGGCAAACTGGAAGGCGTACCGGTATTGTGCATGAAAGGGCGCGGTCATTTCTATGAAGGGCGCGGCATGCAGGTGATGACCACCGCGGTGCGCACCTTCAAACTGCTGGGCTGCGAATTCCTGCTGGCGACCAACGCCGCCGGTTCGCTGCGCCGCTCGGTAGCGCCGGGCAGCCTGGTGGCCATTACCGACCACATCAACTTCATGCCGGAATCACCGCTGGTCGGCGCCAACGATGAGCGCTTCGGGCCGCGCTTTTTCAGCCTGGCGAACGCCTACGATCGCGATCTGCGTGCCCAGTTGGCGGCGGTGGCCGAAAGCGCGGGCATCCCGCTGGCAGAAGGGGTATTCGCCGCTTACACCGGGCCGAATTTCGAAACGCCGGCGGAGATCCGCATGATGCAGACCCTGGGCTGTGACGTGGTGGGGATGTCGATCGTGCCGGAAGTCCTGACGGCGCGCCACTGCGGCCTCAAGGTGCTGGTGGTGTCCGCGATGACCAACTATGCCGAAGGGCTGTCGGATACGCCGCTGTCCCATGAACAAACGCTCAGCTGCGCGGCGCTGGCGGCGGACGATTTCATGCGCCTGATCCGCGAGCTGTTCAAGACGCTGTAAGACCGCGAGCAAACCGGCGGCGGGCTGCAGGGGGCCTGCCGCACCAATCATCGTTGCAAGCATAATAACAAGGTGATGACGATGGCGATAAAAACGCGATTGAAGGTAATGATTTTCTTGCAGTTCTTTATTTGGGGCGCCTGGCTGGTCACGTTGGGCTCCTACATGATCAACACGCTGCATTTCAGCGGCATGCAGGTGGGGATGGTCTACAGCGCGAAAGGCATCGCTGCGCTGATCATGCCGGGGCTGGCGGGCATCATTGCCGATCGTTGGATGAAGGCCAACTACCTGTATGCGCTTTTCCACCTGCTCGGGGCGCTGGCGCTGTACTGCGCGGCGCAGGTTGAGCAACCGATGCTGATGTTCTGGGTGATGTTGTTCAACGCCATGGTCTATATGCCGACCATCGCACTCTCCAACGCCATTTCCTATTTTTGCCTCGAGAAGCACGGTTTTGATACGGTGAAGGATTTTCCACCGGTGCGGGTGTACGGCACGGTGGGGTTCATTCTGGCGATGTGGCTGGTCGGCTTCAGCCAAATCGAGCTCAGCAATCTGCAGCTGTACTTGGCTTCTGCGGCGTCACTGCTGTTGTCCGCTTATTCGTTGACGCTGCCACGCTGTCCGACCAACCGCGCGGCCGAGTCGAAGAGCTGGGTAAGCGTGCTGGGGCTGGATGCGCTGGTGCTGTTCCGCCAACGGCGCATGGCGCTGTTTTTCCTGTTCGCCATGTTGCTTGGCGCGGCGCTGCAGATAACCAATACCTTCGGCAACCCGTTCCTGCACGATCTGTCGCTCAATCCGTTGTACCAGGACAGCCTCAGCGTCCGCTATCCGGCGGTGCTGCTGTCGCTGTCGCAGATCTCCGAAGTGTTCTTTATCCTTACGATTCCCTTTTTCCTACGCCGTTACGGCATCAAGCAGGTGATGTTGATCAGTATGGCGGCCTGGACGCTGCGTTTCCTGTTCCTGGCTTACGGCACGCCGGTCGGCTTTGGCTTCGTTCTGCTGCTGCTGTCGATGATCGTCTACGGCTGCGCGTTCGACTTCTTCAACATCTCTGGCGCCATCTTCGTCGAGAAAGAGGCCGATCACCGCATTCGCGCCAGCGCGCAGGGGCTGTTCATGACTATGGTCAACGGTCTGGGTGCTTATTTTGGGGCGCTTGCCAGCGGCGAGGTGGTGGACTTCTTCAGCCATGACGGCGTGAAAGACTGGCAGAGCATCTGGCTGGTGTTTGCGCTGTATACGCTGGTGCTGGGGATCGTGTTCGCGTTGAGCTTCAACTATCGCCACCAACCGCAGGAGGGCGCGGTGGCGGCGCAGTAAGGCAGAGGGCGCAGCCAGGCTGCGCCCTGAAACGTCAGGCTTGAGGGAAGCGCTGTTGCAACTGCTGCCAGTCCGGCGGATTGGCGGCCCCGAGGCTGGCCACTACGCAGGCGGCGACTCGGTTGGCCAGATCGACTGCCTGCGGCAGCGGCCAGCCGGCGGACAGAGCCGCCAGCAAACCGGCGCAGTGGGCATCGCCTGCGCCGATGGTATCGACGACGTCTACCGGATAGGCGGGAACGTGCAGCGGCGGCGTGCGGCCGTCGCAGATCCACGCGCCGTCGCGATCCAGGCGGCAGATCAGCGTCAGATTACGGGCGGAGGCATAGCGCTGCGCGGCCTCCACGGCGTCGCCGGCGCCGCACAGCGCGGCCACTTCGTCGCGGTTGAGCGTCAATAGGGTATGGCTGTCGCTGAGCATGGCGAAGAAATCTTCGCTGAGCTGAGCGATGCGCGGGCCGGGATCGATCAGGCGCGGTTGGTCGAACGGCATGCGCGTCAGCCACTCGCGCAGCGCTTCGCCGCTTTCACCCGCCAGTTCGTAGCCGCTGGCGTAGATCAGGGTGTGCTCCGTCAGCGGCAGCGTCGCCAGCTGCGCTTTATTCCATTGGCTTTCGCAGCCGGAAACCGTGATGAAGGTGCGTTCGCCGTTCGGTTCCACCAGCGCCAGGCACCAGCCGTTGTCCATCTGGCCGTGGCGCAACAGCACCTCCAGCCCCAGCTCGCCCATGGCGGCTTCGACAGCCGCGCCCCATTCGCCGTTGCCAACCGGCATGCCGTTAATCACCGGCGTTTCCAGGCGCACCAGCGCGCGCGCCACGTTGAACGCGCAGCCGCCGATTTGCCGCTCCTGCGGCTGGGCTTCGATATCTTCGCCGCTGGTCGGCAGGCGCGGCAGCGTCATCACCAGATCGCCGACCGCGCCTCCAATAACCAGGACAGGTGTTACAGCTTCCCACTCACTCATTGATGTTCTCTGCGTTGGGTCAGATACAGACCGTAAGCGATCAGACTAACCGCAAACGACACAAACAGCCCCAGGCTGGAATCGGCGAACAAGCCTTTGGCCAGCGGGCCGTCGATAAAACCGGTTTTGGTGACCAGCAGGCCGCACAGGGCGCCGAGGAACCAGCAGAACAGCGGGGCTTTGCGCACGCCGCGGTTCTGGCCATGCAGGCCGTACAAAGCGTTGCCATCATACCCGTGGCGGCGGCGCAGGCACAGGTAATCGAGCAGGAAAATCGCCTCCCAGGCCGCCAGGAACACCCCGCAGAACACCAGGAAGGAGATGAACGGCCCCATGAAATCGCCGGAGATGAACAGCACATACAGGGCGATGCCCAGTACCACGACCGCGTCGATCGACACCGCCAACCACTGTTTGACCTGCACGCCGATGGTCAGCAGGTTAAGGCTGGCGGAATACAGGCTGAGCACCGCGATGGTGACGATGCCGGCGGTGGCGGCCAGCAGATAAGGGATCGCCATCCAGGCGGGCAGCACTGAGCCTATCAGCGCGATGGGGTTGGCAGCGCTGGCCAGATTGGGCAGTTGTACGGAAAGCAGAATGCCGGCCAGCATCAGCAACATCAGCGGCAAGCAGGCGCCGCTCATCACCGCGGCGAAAATGCTTTTGCTCGACGACCTCGGGCTTTGATAGCGGCTGTAATCGGCGCCGGCGATCGCCCAACTGATGCCGGTGCCGGCGGCAATCACCGATACCGCAGGCAGGAAGCCGGTCAACCAGCTGCCGGAAGGCAGCGCCAGCACCTGGCTCCACTCGGTGTTGAACAAGATATAGAGCACCACGATCAGCGTCATGGTGCCGAAGATGCGGCTGAACCAGCTTTGCATCCAGACCACGGTATTTTGCCCCAGCAGGCTGACGACGACCGTGAGGCCGCCGAACAGCAGCAGGCTGAACGCGGTCAGCAGGTGGCTGGTTCCCATCCCGAAGGCCTCAAACAGCGCCGCCAGCGTCAGGGTGCCGGTGATCACGTTGACCGCTTCCCAGCCCATCAGGTTGATCCAACTGAAGAGGGTGGGTGCCACGTTACCCTTCAGGCCGAAAATCACTCGAGAGAGCGTCAGCGTAGAGGTGCGCCCGCGTTTGCCGGCGAAGCTGGTGAGGCCGACCAGAACGAAGCTGGCAACGCCGACCAGCGCGGCGAGTACCGATTGCAGAAATGATAAGCCGAACCCAACGATGATGGCGCCGTACACCACGCCGAGGATACCGATATTGGCCGCCGACCAGATCCAAAACAGTTCGATGGGCTTACCGGTTTGCTCTGCGTCCGGCACCCGGTCGATACCGGTGCTTTCTACCTTCCATGCTTCATTGCGATTGATATCATCGGTCATAGCAAATAATCCCTGTTGCGCAGGGCCGTGAGGGCCGCCGCAGTTAACTAAAAATCGATTCCGTTGGCGCGGTTGGCGATGACTGCCTCATTGTCGGGGAAGACGCCGATACCGCGCAGTGTGTAGCGGCTGCCGCCGCCAGGTCTATCAAAGTGACGGCGGTATCCGCCTTGTCGGGTGAGGCACGTCGGCCGCACGGCGCCAATGAGTGTAGTCAAAGAGTGGGTCTGCAGCGGGGTTTGGCGAAGCGGGAACGTTTCTATTTGCCGACATCGCTCCTTTTCGCCCACCACAAGGGGATTGTGTGATGTGCTTATGAGCAGTGAGCAAGCTATCCATTAGCTCCGTTGCTTATTATCGGTCGTTTGTGCTGGCAGAATATACCCGCTGCAGGCCATCAAGGATATCCTTTACGGCAGGCAGCGGGTTTTTTATTGTTTTTAAAGTGGGGCCCTGGTGTTGGTGCGATTGATGTATCAACATCAATGAGCACAGATTACGCGCGATCTAGATCCAATGAAAGTCCATTAGGCAAAAATTGTGATGCCACTCTGAAAACATTAGCGATATTTTAGTTATGGTGAGGGGCCTATCGCCGGACAGGCGAGAGGATAAAAACGAAATCCAGACAAATGGCATAGGTAAAAGGGCGGGCGAATGACGGATTTTATGGCCTGGCTGCGTGGCCATCTGGCTCAAGGGGCGGTGGCGCCGCGTTATATTCAGCTGGCGGCGGCGATAGAAATCGCGATCAGGCAGCAGGTGTTGGCGGCGGAGGCGTTTTTGCCGCCGGAACGGCAGATGGCGGAAGGTTTGGCGCTGTCGCGCGTCACCGTCAGCAAGGCGATGAGGCTGTTGGAGGAAAAGGGGCTGATTTCGCGGCAGCAGGGCGTTGGCACCCGCGTGGCGATGCGCATCGGCTATTCCCTCGATAAGGACAGCGGTTTCACCGCTCAGGCGCTGCGCCACGGTAGCAGCGTCAGCAACCGATGGCTGTTGCGCGCCCGGGTCGGCGCGCCGGCCAAGGCCGCGGCGGCGCTGGGGCTGGCGGAAGGGGATGAGGTGATCAAACTGCGGCGTTTACGCTTGCTGAACGGCAGCCCGGTCTCGCTGGAAACCACCTATATTCCGCCGTGCTTTCTGCCTGAACCGGGGCAGCTGGAACATTCGCTGTATGCGTTATGGCAATCGCGCGGCATCGTGCCTGAAAATAAACATTTTTTGTTGAAGGCGGTATCCTGCAGCGACGAGGTCGCCGAGCTGCTCAACGTGCCGTGCGGCGCGCCGTTGTTGCACATCACCCAGACCAGCCGCAACGCCCAGGGTGAGGCGCTGGAATTCAGCGATATCTTGTGCCGCAGCGACGTTTATGAATTCGAAGTGAACGGTTAGCGAAATAACCATGCTCTTTTTGCTGCTAGTGCGTATAATCGCCGCCCGGCGATTAATTAACCTGTAAGAAGAGCAGCAGAATGAGCACCACCAGCCTGATCCAACCCGATCGTGAACTGTTTTCCTATAAGCCCTATTGGGCGGAATGTTTTGGCACCGCGCCGTTTTTACCGATGTCGCGAGCAGAGATGGATCAATTAGGCTGGGACAGCTGCGACGTGATCATCATCAGCGGCGATGCCTATGTCGATCATCCGAGCTTCGGCATGGCGATCATCGGCCGCATGCTGGAAGCGCAGGGCTTTCGCGTCGGCATCATCGCGCAGCCGGACTGGAGCAATAAAGAAGATTTTATGCGGTTGGGCAAACCGAACCTGTTCTTCGGCATCACCGCCGGCAATATGGACTCGATGATCAACCGCTACACCGCCGATCGCAAACTGCGCCACGACGATGCTTACACTGCCGGCAACGTCGGCGGCAAACGCCCGGATCGCGCCACCTTGGTCTACAGCCAGCGTTGTAAAGAAGCCTATAAAGACGTGCCGATCGTGCTGGGCGGCATCGAAGCCAGCCTGCGCCGCATCGCCCACTACGATTACTGGTCGGATACCGTGCGCCGCTCGGTGCTGGTGGATTCCAAAGCCGACATGCTGATCTACGGCAACGGCGAACGCCCGCTGGTGGAAGTGGCGCATCGCCTGGCCGCCGGTGAGAAGATCGGCGACATCCATGATATACGCAACACTGCGGTGATGCGCAAAGAAGCGCTGCCGGGCTGGAGCGGCGTGGATTCCACCCGCCTCGACAAACCGGGCCGCATCGAACCTATCCCGAACCCGTACGGCGACGATCTGCCGTGCGCCGACGGCGCAAAGCCGAAAGAGCCGGAGGCCAAGCCTGTCACCGTGCGCGCCGCCAAGCCGAAGCCGTGGGAGAAGACTTACGTGCTGTTGCCGTCCTTCGAGAAAGTGAAGGGCGACAAGGTGCTGTATGCGCACACCTCGCGCATTCTGCATCATGAAACCAACCCGGGTTGCGCCCGGGCGCTGATGCAGAAACACGGCGATCGTTACGTGTGGATCAATCCGCCGGCGATCCCGCTGACCACGCCGGAGATGGACAGCGTCTTCGCGCTGCCTTATCAGCGCGTGCCGCATCCGTCCTACGGTCAAGATCGCATTCCGGCCTATGACATGATCCGTTTCTCGGTGAACATCATGCGCGGTTGCTACGGCGGTTGTTCGTTCTGTTCGATCACCGAGCACGAAGGGCGCATTATCCAGAGCCGTTCGGAAGATTCGATCGTTCGCGAAATCGAAGAGATCCGCGACAAGGTGCCGGGCTTTACCGGCGTGATCTCCGATCTGGGCGGCCCGACCGCCAACATGTATATGCTGCGCTGCACCAATCCGCGCGCCGAGCAGACCTGCCGCCGCGCCTCGTGCGTGTATCCGGAGATCTGCACCTACATGGACACCAACCACGAGCCGACCATCAAGCTGTATCGCCGTGCGCGTTCGCTGGAGGGCATCAAGAAGATCCTGATCGCCTCCGGGGTTCGTTACGATCTGGCGGTGGAAGATCCGCGCTATATCAAGGAGCTGGCGACCCACCACGTCGGCGGTTACCTGAAGATTGCGCCGGAGCACACCGAAGAAGGCCCACTGTCGAAGATGATGAAACCGGGCATGGGCAGCTACGATCGCTTCAAGCAGCTGTTTGATCACTATTCAAAGCAGGCGGGCAAAGAGCAGTACCTGATCCCGTACTTCATCTCGTCTCATCCGGGCACCCGCGATGAAGACATGGTTAACCTGGCGCTGTGGCTGAAGAAGAACCGTTTCCGCCTCGATCAGGTGCAGAACTTCTATCCTTCGCCGATGGCTAACTCCACCACCATGTACTACAGCGGCAAAAACCCGCTGAGCAAGGTAGGGTACAAGAGCGAAGACGTGGTAGTGCCGCGCGGCGATCGCCAGCGCCGTCTGCACAAGGCGCTGCTGCGTTACCACGATCCGGCCAACTGGGCGCTGATCCGCACCGCGCTGGAAGAGATGGGGTTGAAGCACCTGATCGGCAGCCGCCGCGAGTGTCTGGTGCCTGCGCCGAGCATCGACGAGCAGCGCGAAGCGAAACGGCTGCAGCGCCATACCCGGCCGGCGCTGACCAAACATACCGATATCAGTCGGCAGCGCACGCCGTCCAACCAGCCGCCGCGTAAACCGATTCGCAAGGCCAAGCCGTAACGGCCACGCCGAGTGTGCAAACAAAAAGGAGAACCCCCGGGTTCTCCTTTTTACTTTTACTCATCACAAACTATCGTAGGCGGCTTCCACTTTCATCAAATGGCGTGGCGCCTGCGGAGCGGGATGGTATTTGCGCACGTGCCAGTTAAAGGCTTCCGGCGACAGGTTATTGATCATCGCGATGGCCTGCTGGCGGTTGCTGGAGAAGGTGCGCAGCAGCGCGCCGGTGCCGTTGACGTAGGCGATGATGGTGGCGTAGCGCAGCGTAACAGGATTCGCGATCCCTTTAAGCTGCTGTTTTTGCAAGGTGGCCAGGTAGGCGGCGCCGAGATCGATATTGGTGTCGGGATCCCGCAGGTCGTCATCGTCCGGGCAACCGCGTTTGCCTTTGTAGCGGTAGGCATCGCAGCCGGCGGTATCGGCTTTCAGCTGCATCAGGCCGATAGCGTTGGATTTGCTCACCGCAGCAGGGTTGAAGCCGGACTCCACCTGGATCATGGCGGTGATCAGCTTGGCGTCCACGCCGTATTCGCTGGCTGCGTCTTTAATGGCGCTATCGAAAGCGTGGCGATCGTAGCTGACGCGCTGTTTCTTGCCGGCGCAACCCGCCAGCACCAGCATGACGCAAAGCATGCCCAGCCGTAACCCGTGTGAGAAAGAGAATTTCATGGTGCTCCGTGCTTGTCTGTTTTTTAACGGCGTTAACCGGCGGGCGAGGCCTCCGGCGTCGTCATCATAACGTCAGGCGGCGTAAGGGAGCAATGCGCGGGAAGGAAAAGCCCCCTCCGGCGGGAGAGGGCTTGGGGAGGGGTTACAGGGTATCCGGATCCGGCCCGAGGCGGTTGCCGACGTCCAGCTTGGCGATCTCGCCCAGTTCGTCCTTATCGAGTTTGAAATCAAACACCTCGAAGTTTTCGCGGATGCGCGACGGCGTGACCGATTTCGGGATCACGATAAGGCCGCTGTCCAGGTGCCAGCGCACCACGACTTGCGCCGGGGTTTTCTCGTATTTCTCGGCCAGTGCCTTGATCAGCGGCTGGTCGAACACCCCTTCACCGCCCTGCGCCAGCGGGCTCCAGGATTCAGTGGCGATATGGTGCGTGGCGTTCCAGGCGCGCAGCTGGCGTTGTTGCAGCAGCGGGTGTAGCTCTATCTGGTTGACGACCGGCGCCACGTTGGTTTCATCCAGCAGGCGCTGCAGGTGCGGCGTGTGGAAGTTGCATACGCCGATGCTCTTGACCAGGCCTTGATCGCGCAGTTTGATCAGTTCGCGCCAGGCGGAGACGTATTGATCTTGCTGCGGGCGCGGCCAGTGGATCAGGTAAAGATCCACATAGTCCAGCCTGAGTTTTTCCAAACTGGTTTCCAGCGCCGCCAGTGGATCGCCCTGATCGTCGTTCCACAGCTTGGTGGTGATGAACAGCTCGCTGCGCGGCAGCGAGCTGGACTGCAGCGCGGCGCCGACGCCTTCCTCGTTCTTGTAGATCGCGGCGGTGTCGATGGAGCGGTAACCGATCTCCAGCGCTTTGCTCACCGCGCGGGTGGTCTCTTCAATACTCGCCTGCCAAACGCCGAGACCCAACTGCGGCATCAGATTACCATCGTGGAGTTTGATGATGGGTTGTTGCGTTGTCATGCGCATCTCCTTGTGTACGGATTGCGGCGCCTGCGGCACCGAAACGGCTATAGATAAATTCTAGTTGGCAAAATGGGCGGTTGCCGGGTTTGCCAGCCTAATTTCAGCGGTGGCGGGAGGGCGATTTTCTCCCCGCTCTCCCTGCGAATGAGCGGTAAGACGGGTGGTGCGAAACGATCGGCGGCGCGCGGAGGCGCCCGACGACGCCCGGTGATCGGCCGGGCGCCGGATGCGGCGAAAAATGGCTGACAGAGACTAAAGCCTAGCAAAAAATCGCCGTTTTGCGATTAACGTGCCGCTTCGTAAATGCGGCGGCTGACGTCCAGGGTGATGTCCTGATGTTCGCCCAGGGCGGTCATGCCGTGCTGCTGCAGCTTGTCGAGCAGCGCCGGAATGCTGCTGCCGTCGAGCTGATAATCCGCCATGCGTGTCGGCACGCCCATCTGTTCGAAGAAGGCGCGGGTGGCGGCGATGGCGCCGTCGATACGACTGTCTTCGCTGCCTTCGCGCAGGCCCCAGACGCGCTCAGCGTACTGCAGCAGTTTTTCGCGCTTCTGCGTTTTTTTCTCGTGCAGCAGCGCCGGCAACACGATGGCCAGCGTTTGCGCGTGGTCGAGATCGTGCATGGCGGTCAGCTCGTGGCCCAGCATATGGGTCGCCCAGTCCTGCGGCACCCCGGCGCCGATCAGGCCGTTCAGCGCCATGGTGGCGCTCCACATCACGTTGGCGCGCACCGCATAGTTTTCCGGCTCGGCCAGCGCGCGCGGGCCGTCTTCCAGCAGGGTCAGCAGCAGCCCTTCGGCGAAGCGATCCTGCACCTTGGCATCGACCGGGTAGGTCAGATACTGCTCCAGGGTGTGCACGAAGGCGTCGACCACGCCGTTGGCGATCTGGCGCGGCGGCAGTGAATAGGTCACCACCGGATCCAGCACGGCGAAGCGCGGCTGCACCAGCGGCGAGAAGAAGTGCTGCTTGTCGCCGCTGCTTTTACGGGTGATCACCGCGCCGCTGTTGGATTCGGAACCGGTGGCCGGCAGCGTCAGCACGCAGCCCATCGGCACCGCGTCGGCGATGTGGCTGCCGACGGTCTGCAGGATATGCCAGGCGTCGCCGTCGGCGGTGTAACGGGCGGCGGCGGCGATGAACTTGGTGCCGTCAACCACCGAACCGCCGCCGACTGCCAGCAGGAAATCGATGTTTTCCGCCTTCACCACCTCGACCGCTTTCATCAGCGTTTCGTAGGTCGGGTTCGGCTCAATGCCGGAGAACTCCCGTACGTCACGGCCGGCCAGCGCGCTGTATACCTGGTCCAGCACGCCGTTTTTCTTCACGCTGCCGCCACCGTAGGTGATCAGGATGCGTGCGTCCGCCGGGATCTGGCCGGCCACTTCGGCAATTTGGTCCTTGCCGAACAGGATTTTGGTTGGGGTATGCAGAATGAAGTTTTGCATGATCTATTTCTCTCTTTCTGTCAGGCGGGCGCCAAAGCGGCGCAAAGGTTTCTGGCCCGTATTGTCAGGAACCTGGCGGCAACGCACAATGCACATTTCTGTTTGGTTTTTGCCTATTCCTACAATTCTCTGTAGAAATAGAGAGTTTTAAATTATTATTTATGCCGAATCGTTCTGACTGTAAGAGGGTGTTTCCGTGATTGAAATCGATGCGCAGCGCAGCCGCATGGCGCGCCAGGCGATGGCTATCGCCACCGGCAACGGCTACACGCCGTCACCGGTGCCGCGGGTGAAGATCCTGTATGTCGATCGCCATAGCCCGCGTCAACCGGTGATGTACGAACCGGGGATCGTGATCGTCTTTCAGGGGCACAAGGTGGGCTATTGCGGCAACAAGATGTTCCAGTACGATCCGCGCAACTACCTGCTGATGACGGTGCCGTTGCCGTTCGAGTGCGAAACCTTCGCCAGCCCGGAACTGCCGCTGGTTGGGTTGGCGGTCAACATCGATACCCAAATGCTGCAGGATTTGCTGATCGATATCGGCGACGACGACTACCTGATGCAGCCGCGGGCGGAGAGTAACGGGGTGAACCTGGCTGAGCTGACGGAAGAGCTGCTGTGCGCCACCGAACGCCTGTTGGACGTGATGGCCAAGCCGCTCGATGCCCGGGTACTGGGGCCGCAGATCGTGCGCGAGATCCTCTACTATGTGCTGCGCGGCACCTGCGGCGCGTCGTTGCAGGAGCTGGTCAACCGCCATACCCACTTTAGCCAGATCGCCAAGGCGCTGCGGCGCATAGAAAATCAGTATGCCGACAACCTCAACGTCGAGCAGTTGGCCAGCGAGGTCAACATGAGCGTCTCAGCGTTCCACCACAACTTCAAAGCGGTGACCAACACCTCGCCGCTGCAATACGTGAAGTCGTACCGGCTGCATAAGGCGCGCCTGTTGATGGTGCATGACGGCCTGAAGGCCAGCACGGCGGCGATCCGCGTCGGCTACGAGAGCGCGTCGCAGTTTAGCCGTGAATTCAAGCGCCTGTTCGGCATGACGCCGAGCGATGAAATCGCCCGGCTGCGCGACGTTAACCCGCTGCTGCTGGAGGGCTGAGCCGCGTTTACGGGGTCAAGACGATCTTGCCGAACGGCCCGCGATCGAGGTGATCCAACGCCTGCGGCAGCTGATCGAAACGGTACACCTGGTCGATCACCGGCTGCAGTTTGACGGCGTCCACGGCGCGCACCAGATCTTCCAGCGCGCGGCGGTGGCCGACGCCGATGCCCTGGATCTCCGCCGATTTCAGCAGCAGCAGGCCGGCGGGGGCGGAAATCTCGGCGCCCGCCAGCACGCCGATCACCGAGATGCGGCCGCCCACCGCCACGGCGCGTACCGAGTTGCCCAGATTCGGGCCGCCGACGGTGTCGATCACATGGTCGATGCCGCGATCTTGCGTCAGCGCATAAACCGCTTCCACCCAATCGCCGTTCAGCCGGTTGATGCCGTGACTGGCGCCCAACGCTCGGGCACGCGCCAGCTTTTCATCGCTGCCGGAGGTCACGTACACCTCGGCACCGTGCGCTTTGGCGATTTGCAGCGCGAACAGCGCCACCCCGCCGGTGCCTTGTACCAGCACCCTCTCGCCGGCGTGAAGTTTGCCTTGTTCCACCAGCGCGAACCAGGCAGTCAGCCCGGCGCACGGCAGGGTGCTGGCCTGCGCGTCGTCCAGCGACGTCGGCGCCGCCACCAGCCAGTCTTCATGCAAAATCACATATTCCGCCAGCACGCCCTGATAGAAGCCGCCAAGGGTGTGGTAAGGCACCTGGCGCGCATCGCCGTAAGGCTTTTGCCGGCCGTCGAGCCAGCCGGGGCTGAAAGTGGAGATGACCCGGTCGCCGGGCTGGAAGCGGCTGACGCCAGGGCCGATAGCGTCGACCTCGCCGGCCAGGTCCGAGGCGGGGGTGAACGGCTGTGGCAGCGTCAGCCCCATGCCGCTTTCAATCATCAGCTTGTCGCGGTAGTTGAGTGCGACCGCCTTCACTTTCACTCTGATTTCGTGTGGCCCCGGCTGTGGAACCGCTTCGGTGATCAGTTGCAGGTGTTCACGCCCCAGGGCGTCCATCGTCCAGCGTTGCATCGTGTCTGTCATGATGTTCTCCAAAGTCAGCGATTAACGACCGGTCGATAATATCGTTGATGAAGGTTCGCCAGTGGCGATAAGATTTCCTCAGATTGTTTCTTTTAGAGCGACAAATCATGAGCGATCGATTGAGCGGCATTTCGGTATTTGTCACCGCCGTGGAGGCGGGCAGTTTTGCATTGGCGGCCAGTCGGCTGCATCTGTCGCGTTCGGCGGTGGGGAAAACCATCGCCCGGCTGGAACAGCGGCTGGGCGTGCGGCTGTTTCATCGCACCACCCGCAGCCAGAGCCTGACCGACGACGGCGCGTTGTTTTATGAGCGTTGCCTGCGGGCGCTGGAGGAGATCCGCGGTGCGGAAACGCTGCTGGAGTCGGGCAAGCGGCAGGTCAGCGGCCGGTTGCGGGTATCGATGCCGGTGCTGTTTGGCCGCATGTGCATTGCGCCGCTGCTGACCGAACTGACGCGTGAGCACCCGGGCCTGGAGCTGGAGCTGTCGTTCAGCGATCGGGTGGTGGATCTGATTGAGGATGGTTTCGACATGGCGATCCGCAACGGCACGCTGGCCAACAGCGGCGGGCTGGTGGCGCGCCGCATCGGCGATCATCGCATGACGCTGTGCGCCTCGCCGGCCTATCTGCAGCGGTGCGGCGAGCCGCACAGCATCGAACAGCTGGCGCAGCATGAGGCGGTGACCTATATGCGCGCCGGTGTGCGGCGCAGCTGGTTGGTATTGGATAGCGACGGCAAGCCGCAGGAAGTGATGCCGAATAACCGGCTGCAAATGGACGATCTGCAGGCGATTGCGGATGCGGCGACGGCGGGGTTCGGCATTGCCTGGCTGCCGTGCTGGTTGGTGCGTGAGCAGCTGTTGAGCGGGGCGCTGGTGCGCTTGCTGCGCGACCGTCAGGGTGCCGCCTTTGAAGCGCATGCGGTGTGGCCGCACACGCCTCACCTGCCGCTGAAGGTGCGGCTGGCGGTGGATACGCTGGTGAGCAAGTTGCCCGCCAGCCTGGCCTTGGTCGAGAAGGCGCTGTAACGCGCTGGACTTAGGAAGAGGAGGCGCGCTTTTTGCGCCAGATCACCAGCATGGCACCCAGCAGGCCAACGAACAACAGCAACAGCGGCAACAGCATCAGGCCAGTCATCACCTGGCTTTCGTAGCGCTTCACCAGCGGGATTTGGCTGAAAGCGTAGCCGAGGCCCACCAGCGCGCAGACCCAGATCGCTGCACTCAGCCAGTTGAACACCTGGAAGCGCGAGCTGTTGAGCCCGGAAATGCCGGCCATGGTCGGCAGCAGCGTGCGCACGAAGCCGAGGAAGCGGCCGATCAGCAGCGCCGTCAGCCCGTGGCGGTTGAACAGGTTATGCGCGCGCTGGTGATATTGCGCCGGCAATTGCAGCAGCCAACCTTTCACCAGGCCGGTGTGGCCCAGCCAACGGCCCTGGATATAGCTCAGCCAGCAGCCGAGGCCAGCGGCGGCGGTCAGAATCAGCAGGGTGGGGGCAAAGCCCATCACGCCTTTGGCGATCAGCGCACCCGACAGCAGCAGCAGGCTGTCGCCGGGGAGGAAGGAGGCGGGCAGCAGTCCGTTTTCCAAAAACAGAGTGGTGAAAAGTACGGCGTAAACCACCCAAATTACGCTTGGATCGGCGAGGGCGATAAAGTCCTGCTGCCAAAGCGCATGAATAATCTCTCGTAATACATCCATTTTATGTCCTGTTGCATGCCGGTTGCGCCCGGGGTCACGTTCTCCAGGATGCGGCGGTTACCGTATCTGACAGTTACCCGGTTAGTGTACCGCTAATAGCTTAAGCCGACATTAAACGAGACGAAGAAAATTAGCGGAATCCGCCTTAGCGCACGCCGTTGAGGCGATCGAAGCCGGCCGCCAGATCGGCGATCAGGTCTTCGACGTTCTCCAGGCCGATATGCACGCGTACCAGCGTGCCGGAGAAATCGACGCCGCCCGCCGGGCGAATCGCTTCCAGCTCTTCCGGCTGGTTGGCCAGGATCAGCGATTCGAAGCCACCCCAGGAGTAGGCCATGCTGAAGTGGCTGAAGTTGTCCAGGTAGGCGGCCAGCTGCGCATCATCCAGCCGCTCTTTCAGCACGAAGGAGAACAGCCCGTTGCAGCCGCTGAAGTCGCGGCGGTAGAACTCGTGGCCCTTGCAGCTGGGCAGCGCAGGGTGATTGACCGTCGCCACCTCCGGCCGTGCCGCCAGCCAGTTGGCGACTTCGATGCTGCTGCGCTCGTGCTGCTTCAGGCGCACGCTCAGGGTGCGCAGGCCGCGGCTCGCCATGTAGGCGGTGTCGGCATCCACCATCTGCCCCATCAGGTAGGAGTACTCGCGCAGCCGATCCCAACAGCGCGCGTTGGCGACGGCGGTGCCGAGCATGTAATCGGAATGGCCGATCAGGTATTTGGTGCCGGCCTGGATCGAAATGTCGATGTCGAAATCCAATGCCTTGAACAGCACGCCCGCCGCCCAGGTGTTGTCTATCATGATCACCACGTCCGGCGCCACGGCGCGAATGGCTTGCACCATCGCCGGAATGTCCTGCACTTCCAGGGTAATGGAGCCGGGGGATTCCAGGAATACCACGCGGGTATTGGGTTGGATCAGCGTGGCGATATGGGCGCCGATCAGCGGATCGAAATAGGTGGTGCTGACGTTCATGCGGCCGAGGATGTGGGTGCAGAAATCCTGGGTCGGTTCGTATGCCGAACCCGTGACCAGCAGGTGATCGCCGGCGCCGACGAACGACAGGATCGCATTGGCCACCGCCGCTGCGCCGCAGGGGTACAGCACGCAGCCGGCGCCGCGCTCCAGTTCCACCATCGCATCCTGCAGGGCGAAGTGGGTCAGCGTGCCGCGTCGGCCGTAAAACAGCTCGCCGTGGGCGCGTTGCGCGGTGGCGTGCTTTTTGGCGGCGACGGAGTCGAAGACCAAAGAAGAGGCGCGTTGCGTGACGGGATTGACGGAGCCCTGGGTATAGCGTTTGCCGCGGCCGGCGCCGATCAGCGTGGTTTCGATGTGTTTTGACGTCATGGTACCTGGCTCACCTCTGGTTGCTCTGCACGTGCCCGTTTGCGATAGCCCTTACGTTAACATGAGTTAATATAGCCATCCAGACGTTTTAACTTCCAGATACAGAAACGGCTATAATTGGCTGCCGGGTGCGCATTTCTCGCCTCATCCTTCTGCCCTGGTGCGAGAGAGAAGTCCATTCATCGGCCGAGATGCCATTTGGCAGCGCGGCATTGTTGCGCCGTTGTGGGAGAAGAGTAACGAAATAACCCTATAAAAGGGGCTTTTGGCGGTGAACGGGAGCGGGTTGGCGCTTTGCGGCGGGGCTGGCTAAAATTTTCTCGTTTATTTGGTAAATAATAATGAGAACTACTATCAATCCCCGGTTGGTTTGATATGATCGCACGCTGAATTATTCCTTAATTTTGATCGGTAATGGGTGGAGGCACAGCGTGAAAACGGCTGGCAAGAATTTAAATCAAGGATCGTTCGGCCAGGGCCGGGCGCAGTGGGGCAAGGCCTTTGGCCGCAGCCTGATGGCTTCTATGGTGCTGGTCGTGGGGCTGGCCGGCAGCGCACAGGCTGCGCCGGCGGCCAATCCGGCTGTTACCGAAAGCGTTGCGCCGACCACCGCGCCAGCCCCGGCGGCCGCCGCGCCGGAGAGCATCACGCCGGTGAACCCGGCGCCAACGATCCAGCCACCGGAAACCCGCGGCATGGACCTGTCCGTTTGGGGCATGTATCAGCACGCCGACGTGGTGGTGAAAGCGGTGATGATCGGCTTGGTTCTGGCCTCGATCGTGACCTGGACCATTCTGTTCTCCAAAGGCAGCGAACTGCTGCGCGCCAAGCGCCGTCTGCGCCGCGAACAGCTGGCGCTGGCCGAAGCGCGCTCGCTGGATGAAGCCTCCGAGCTGGCACAAAACTTCTCGCCTGAGAGCGTCAGCGCGGTGTTGCTGAACGACGCGCAAAATGAGCTGGAGCTGTCTGCGGAATCCAACGACAACAACGGCATCAAAGAGCGTACCGGCTTCCGCCTCGAGCGCCGCGTGGCGGCCTACAGCCGCAACATGGGGCGCGGCAACGGTTTCCTGGCCACCATCGGCGCCATCTCGCCGTTCGTCGGCCTGTTCGGCACCGTGTGGGGCATCATGAACAGCTTCATCGGCATCGCCCATTCGCAGACCACCAACCTGGCGGTCGTGGCTCCGGGCATCGCGGAAGCGCTGCTGGCGACCGCGCTGGGCCTGGTCGCGGCGATCCCTGCCGTCGTTATCTACAACATCTTCGCGCGCGTCATCAGCGGCCACCGTGCCCAGGTGGGCGATGTGGCGGCGCAGGTCTTGCTGCTGCAGGGCCGCGATCTGGATCTGGCCGCGACGGCGGAAGCCAAGCGCTCACAGCACGCACATCAACTGCGGGCGGGGTGAGTCATGGCGATGCGCTTAAATGAAGATCTGGACGACAGCGGCGAACTGCATGAAATCAACGTGACGCCGTTTATCGACGTCATGTTGGTGCTGTTGATCATCTTTATGGTGGCCGCGCCGCTGGCAACGGTAGATATCCGCGTCGATCTGCCGGCTTCTTCCGCCAAACCGCAGCCGCGGCCGGAGAAACCGGTGTTCCTGTCGGTGAAGGCCGACAAGCAGCTCTACGTCGGCGATCAGCCGGTGAATGCCGATCAGCTGACTTCGGTGCTGGATCAACGCACTCAGGCGAACAAAGAAACCACCATCTTCTTCCAGGCGGACAAGAGTGTGGACTATGAAACGCTGATGAGCGTGATGGACACCCTGCGTAAAGCCGGCTACCTGAAAGTGGGGCTGGTGGGCATGGAAGGCGCCGCCAAGTAGCGGCAGCAAAACGATAAAGGGCGCTCAGGCGCCCTTTTTTATGGATTCAGAGATATCACTCCCCGGCCAACAACGCCCGGGAGCCGGCATGGCGCCAGTGGATGTGGCCCGGCAGATAAAGTGCCTTCTGTTCCAGCGGCCGCTCATCGATGAGCGCGGTGACCTGGTCGAAGCTATGTTGCGCCAGCGCCCGGCAATCCTGTGCGACCGTGTCTATCTTCAGCGTCATGCAGTCGAAGAGGTAGTGATCGTCGAAGCTGCACAGGTGGATGTCACTCTCCATCAGTTGATGCTGCGTCAGATAACGCAACACCCCTTCCAACAGGCCGCAGGCGGCGGTGAACAGCGCTTTAGGCGGGCGCCCCAGCTGCGCGCACAGCTGAGCGAACATCTCGTAACCCGAACTGGGGTGGTAGCTGCCGTTGATGATCCATTCCGGTTTACACGATACGCCGGCGCGCTCCAGGCCAAGCTGGAAGCCGGCCAATCGATCGCGGGTCGGTGAAATGCGCGGCTGCCCGCCGAGGAAATAGATTTCATCCGGATGTTGGCGTGCGACCTTTTCCACCAGGTCGGCGGTCGCATTCACCGAGTCGGTGATCACCAGCGGCAGTTCGGAACCGGCGATCAGGCGATCCATCTGCACCACCGGCAGCCCGGCGTTGATTTTTTGGTATTCCACGTCGTTCAACTGGCTGGAAGCGACGATTAAACCGTCGACCTGCCGCTGCACCAGACTGTTCACCGCCATCATCTCCTGCGCCGGATTTTCATCGGTGCAGGCGATCAACAGCTGCAGGCCGGCTTCGCGGCACAGTGTTTCCAGTTCGCGCGAAATCACCGCAAAGCCATAGTTGGTCATTTCCGGCACCACCAGCCCCAGCGTGTGGCTGCGGTTGGAGCGCAAAGAACGGGCGTGGATGCTGGGTTGATAATGGTGTTCGTGCGCCAGCGCCAGAATGCGATCGCGGGTGTCGTCGGACACCCGATATTCCTTGCTGCGGCCGTTCAGCACCAGGCTGGCGGTCGATTTCGACACCCCGGCCAGCGTGGCGATGTCACTGATGGTAATGCGTTTATTTTTTTTCACTGACGCCATCTGAAGTCATCGGAGGATGCGTCATTCTAGCATGCATGGCGTCAGCGGCCAGTATTCCAACGCCAGCGGTGCGTTTCCGGACAGCCGCAGTTGCGGTTCATCTACCGGGAAGTAGCGTGCGCTCATGACCGCCTCGCCATGGTTGATGAAGATCTCTACGCTGGAACGATCGAACAGCACCTGCAGATGGGTGACTGAGCCGCGCCAGTAGCGGTGCTCCGGCCGGCCGTCGGCCAGGGAAGCGCGCGTCAGCTGCAGCCGTTCGCCGTCCCAGTTCAACCGCATCGCATCGCCAAAGGCGGCGCTGAAAGCGCCTTGCGGCGTCAGCTGCAGCTCCGCCACCCCCAGCGCATAGGCGGGGGCGTCATCGGCGCGGCCATGCCAGCATGACCGTTCGCCGCGCAGCTGTTGCAACTCGCGCGCCGGGCGCTGGTGAAGGCGGCCCTGCCGCAGCGACAGCTCGCGCGGGCAGGTCATGGTGTGGATCCAGCCGTAACGGCGCGTCGGGTGATTCTCTTCATCTTGTTCGGGCACACCCATCCAGCCGAACAGCAGGCGGCGGCCATCTTCCGCCAGCGTCGTCTGCGGCGCATAGAACTCGAAGCCGGCGTCCAGTTCGCGAAATTCGCCGTGGCTGAAGGCCGCCTTCCGGTAATCCAACTTGCCGAGCAGATAACCGGCCTGGTAACGGTTGAGGTAGCGTTCCGGCTGCGTCGCCAGCCCCTGCGGGCAGCAGATCAACACATCGTCGCCGTCCAACGCGAACAGATCCGGGCACTCCCACATGTAGCCGAATTCCCCCAGGTCGTTCAGGCCGGAACCGGCGATCTCACCCAGCGCTTGCCAGTCGCGCAGATCGCTGGAGCAAAACAGCAGCACCTTGCCGCGATCCTGCAAGTCACGCGCGCCGAGCACCATGTACCAGGCATCCTGATGCCGCCACACTTTCGGATCGCGTACGTGGCCGCTGTAGCCCGTCGGCAGCGGCAGCACCGGCCCGAGTTTGCGATATTCGCCCCGATCGCTTTCCTGAGCCAGGCATTGGTAAGCGGTGCGCGAACCGTCGGGGAATTTCACGTTGCCGGTGTAGATCAGCATGATTTTGTCTTCCGCCACCACCGCCGATCCGGAGTAACAGCCGTGGCTGTCGTAACAGGCCCCTGGCGCCAGGGCGATCGGCAGATGTTCCCAACGCAATAAATCGATCGACTGCCAGTGTCCCCAGCACTTGTTGCGATGATCGCAGCCCAGCGGATTCCACTGATAGAACAGGTGATAAACGCCGTTGTGTTGGATAAAGCCGTTGGGATCGTTCAGCAGGCCAACGCTGGGCGCCAGATGCCACGCCGGGCGGTGCGGATCGCGCAGCGCCTCTGGCAGGCCGTTCATTACCGCCCGCAGCGCCTGTTTGATTAAGCTGAGTTCTTCCATCATTGCGCGTCCGTTTTATATTTCAGCAGCAGAGAGAGGACGAAGGCGCTGCCAAACGCGATCGCCAGGCCGATGATATAGCTGACCAGCGAGCTGGCTTGCACGATCGCCATGCCGGGGATCGCCGTCAGCCCGACCGCGTTCATGCCGACATGGTTGGCCACCACCCAGGCGCCGCCAAGCGCGCCGCCCGCCAGCGCCGCCAGGAACGGTTTCACAAAGCGCAGGTTGATGCCGAACAGCGCCGCCTCGGTGATGCCGAGCATGGCGGAAAAGGCCGAAGGCACCGCGATGGCTTTGATTTTGGCATCGCGAGTTTTGAAATACACCGCCAGGCAGGCGCCGCCTTGAGCGATGTTGGCCATCGACCAGATAGGCAGCAGGAAGTTGACGCCGATATTGGGATTGCCGAGCAGCCCGGCTTCTACCGCGTGGAAGCTGTGGTGGATGCCGGTGATGACGATAGCGGAATAGAGGCCGCCGAACAGCAGCCCGGCGAACCACCCCGCATGGGCAATCAGCGTGCTGAGCACGAAGGAGATGCCGTCGCCCAACGCGCGGCCGGCGGGGCCGATAAACAGCAGAGCGACAAAGCCTGAGATCACCACCGTCAGGAACGGCGTCAGGATCAGATCGAGCGCGTTGGGGATCACTTTGCGCAGCCGTTTCTCCAGCAAGCTCATGAACCACACCGTCAGCAACACCGGGAACACGGTACCCTGATAGCCGATCATGGCGATGTCCAGACCGAAGAAGTTCATGGTGTGGAACCCTCCGGCGACGCCCCAGGCGTTGGTCAGCGCCGGATGCGTCAAAATGCCGCCGAGCGTGGCACCCAGATAGGGATTGCCGCCGAATTCGCGTGCGGCGGTGAAGCCGATCAGAATCGGCAGGATAATGAACGCCGCCGAACTGAACATATCCAGCATGATGAACAGCGCGCTGTTGGCATCGGCCCAGCCGTAGGTTTTCACCATGCCGAGCAGCCCCATCAGCAGGCCGGAAGCGACGATCGCCGGGATGATTGGCACGAAGATGTTCGACAGCAGTCGGGCGATGCGCTGCAGTGGGTTGAGCTTTTTCGCCGCGATATCGGCAGCTTCGGCCTTGCTGGATTCGCTGATGCCCGCCGCCTTGATGAATTCCGCATGCACCTTGTTGACCAGCCCGGTGCCGAAGATCACCTGGATCTGACCGGCGTTGCTGAAACAGCCTTTGACGCCGTCCAGTTTGCCGATGGCCTCTTTGTCCACCTTGCTGTCATCCACCAACACCAGGCGCAGGCGCGTGGCGCAGTGGGCGGCGCTGGCGATGTTCTCTTTACCGCCGAGCAGCGGCAACAGCGCGTTGGCGGTTGCGGTAATGTCCATGTTGTCCCCTTGCTGAATTAAAATGCCGCCGCGCTTTGCACGGCGGAAATGTATTTATCGATGTCAGAAGAAATATTTGAATCTGGCGCGCACGCCGTAACGCTGGTCGTTGTCACCGTTGGCGATCTTGTTCTCGGCGTTGGCTTCCAGCAGTGAAACATAGGCGCCTAAATACAAATTGAAATTCTTCATATTCATAATGTTAGGTATCTGATACGACGCGTGAACGGTGTGGATGTCGTAGTTGCCCGGTTCGCTGAGCGGATTGTGGATATCGGCGGCGATCCCGGCGGTATTGAACTCTTTGATATTGTTATGGGCATAGATATAGCCCAGTTCGAAGCGCCGCCACAGCACGTTGACGCCGGCGGTGAAGTCTTGCTCGCCTGACGCATCCAGATAGGCGGTGCTCAGGTTGGCCACCACGCCGTTATCCGGATCGGCGGCGCTGTTGTTCCAGCTCATCGTCATGCCGTAGCCGTTGCGCTTGGACTGATCGACGAAGCGGCCTTGGTCGTCCTGATAACCGTAGGCGTTATTCACCACGTTGCTTTCCATCGCCGCTGCAACGCTGAAGGCGTCTTTCTTCCAGGCGATCACCGGGCGCAAATAAGCGACGTTTTTCTTATTGTTCAGTGAGTTGCCGTGGTAGCTGCTGTCCTGGAACAGCGAGGTACCGTCTTCCACCAGCGTGTTCAGCTCGAAATAGACATCACCGGCATATTTGCTCAACATCAGGTTTCCGCCGCTGCTGCTGCGGCCGCGACCTTCTTTCATCATATAGATATAGCCAAAGCCGTCAGCGTAAAGATCGTTGGCGGTATTGCCTGAGTACTGAATGAAGGTGTCCTGATTCAGCGGGAACATGTCGTAGGCCTCGAAGCGGCCGATTTTGGTTTGCCAGTTCTTTTCATTGCCGAAGAAGAACGCGGCGTCGTCCAGGTTCATTTTGCCGCTCATGTCCGCCAGCGGCTGTACGCTAAAGCCGGAGAAATTGCCGTCCGGATTGCGGCGGTAGCCGTCCAGCCCTACCAGAATGCGACCGTTGATGTCCCAGCGTTCTTTATTGCCGGGCTTCCAGTCCTTGTTGTCGCTGCCTTTCAGCGACGTCAGCTGGCCGCTGCGGCTGGCGCCGTCCAGGTTGAACTCCACGTCGCCGTACAGTTTCAGATCGTTGAAGCCGTTCAGTTTCAGTGCGCCGGTCGAGGGGGATTGCGTTTCCAACGCGGCGGCGCGCTGCGCGACCTGCGCGGTTTGCCGCTCGGCGCTGGCGGTACGCTGTTCCAACTGTTGCGCCCGGCGTTCCGCTGCAGTGGCGCGGGTTTCAGCCTGAGCGGCGCGCTGTTCCGCCTGTGCCAGACGGTACTCCAGCGCGTTAAGACGCGCCTCGATACTGCCGCCGCCAGAGGCCGCAGCGGCAGAGGTGGAGAGGAAAAGCCCTGTTGTTATCGCCAAATAGCTGAGTTTTTTCATCATCGTCTATCATCCGGGAAGGGTTGTTATTATTTTTTGCTAAAATGCTAAACCGGTTTTTCAAGGCGAAAGATAGCGAGCGAAAAGCGGACTGGCAATCAAGTTTGCTAACCCGATTCAGCTATTGTGATCGAGCGCGCAAATCGTGGGTTAAAAGACCACGGCGCCAGGGGATCGCCGTGGATGAAGGGGATCAGCGCAGAAAAACGGCGAGTTCTTCGGCACGGGGCAGGGCGGTCATGGCGCCTTTGGCGGTGGTGGCCAGCGCGCCGCAGGCTTGGGCCTGGGCGATGACCGCCGGCCATTGCGCTTCCTGCGGCAACTCGGGAAGGCGCGCCAGCGCCGCTAACAGCCCGGCGACGAAGGCGTCGCCGGCACCGGTGGTATCTACCGGCACAATCGACGGCGCGCGGAAATGCCGCAGATGATGCCCATCGTGTATGCAGACGCCGTCGCCACCCAGCGTCACCAGCAGCAGGCGCAGCGGGTAGGTTTGCATCATCCACCGCATGGCGTTCTCTACATCGTCAAGGTGGCTGATGAAAGTCAGCTCTTCGCGCGACAGTTTTACCACATCCGCCAGCAGCAGCGCCTTTTGCAGGCAGGGGCGCAGTGCTTCCGGCTGGCGCCAGACCTCTTCGCGGATATTGGGATCGAAACTGACCCGGCCCCCGGCCGCCCGAATGCGCTCCATCGCGGCAAAGGCCGCGCTGCGGCTGGGTTCTTGCGACAGCGCGATGGAGCAGAGGTGCAGCCATTCGCCCCGTTGGAAAGCCGGCAGATCGTCAGGCTGCAAAAACAGATCGGCGCTGGGCTGCACCATAAAAGTGAATGAACGCTCACCCTGCAGATCGAGGTCCACCACGACCGTGGAGGTGTGGTGTTCGGCGTCCGGACGCATATGGCCGATATCTACCCCTTCGTCGCTCAGCACCTGCTGCAGAAAAGCGCCGAAGCCGTCTTGCCCCACTCGCCCGATAAAGGCGCTGTCGCCACCGAGCCGGGCGATGCCCACTGCCACGTTGGCCGGCGCGCCGCCGGGGCATTTTAGATAACCGTTGGCATTTTCCGGCACCAGGTCGACCACGGCGTCGCCCAGTACCCATACGCGTTTCATCATGCTTAATCCCTGTTATTACCCTTTTCAGATGGGTGGCTAAAATAGAAGAACCGGTTTAGCAAGGCAATCAAATAATATCCGACCGTGAGCGAGATCAAAAAAATAGCGGGTGGGGCAGGGAAAGGTTTTGACAATGCGCCCACCGCAAGAGAACTGGCGGCGGTGGGCGCAACAGCGTGGCCGACGGTTTAATTCCCGTGATTTCAATCTACAACGCGTTATTCCTGCCCCATCAGCGGGTCGCTGACGCTGTGTTCGCCGTCCTCAAGCCGCCCCGCCAGGCGACGCAGCCAGCCTCCGTGGCTTTGCAACGTAAGGTCATACCAATCGCCGCTGGTGCGGGCGTCAAACGTTTGCTGGTGACTGCCGCCCGCCGGCAGCGTGATGTGCCACGGGCCCTGCTGCGTATAAGGGCAGCGTTCGAGGGTGACCGCTATCGCTTCGGCGCCCGGGTTATTCAACTGCAGCAGCAGGCTGCGGCCCGTCGGGTGCAAACGCACTTCCGGCTGCGGCCGGCTCAGAGCGCCGCGCAGCTCACGATGGAAGCCGTTCGGGCCGAGCAGCCACAGATGGTACTCATTCTCCGTTTGCCAGTCGTCGCTGACCGCCTTGCCGGCCTCGACGGTATAGCGATGCGGGATCTGCGTCAGATCCCGTTGGTTGTAGACGTGAAACACAGCCCCTTGCTCGCCGGTATTGAACAGATTCAACGTTACGCGGCGCTGCTCGAGCGCGGCGGTGGCTTCGACGTGCAGCTGATAAGGCAGCGCGCGGGAAGGGCGCGCCAGGCGGCGTTGGTGGGGCAAACGCTGGTGGGCGGGCGGTGGCAGCGGTACCTGCGGTAGCTGCTCCTGGCGCAGGCGCAAGCCGTCGGCGGCGTGGCGGCTGGTGACGGGCAGGCTCGGCAGCGCCTCGCCGTTAGGGTCGACAAAGTTGAACGCCGAGGTGAGATCGCCGCACACCGCGCGGCGCCAGGCGCTGATGTTGGGCTCATGCACCTGAAAGCGTTTTTCCAAAAATTGCAGCACTGAGGTGTGATCGAACACCTGCGAATTAACCCAGCCGCCGCGGCTCCAGGGCGACAGTACCAGCATTGGCACCCGCGGCCCGGGGCCATAGATGCGGCCGTCCGGCGGCGGTTGATCCTGCGAACCGGGCGGCGCTACGTGCTGGAAGATCTCGGTGTCGAACGGCACCGTCGATTTACCGGCGAAGCTGCCGTCCTCGCGCAGCGACGGCGCGGAAGGCGAAGGCATATGGTCAAAAAAGCCGTCGTTTTCGTCGTAGTTGACCAGCATGACGGTTTTACTCCACACCTCCGGGTTGTCGGTCAGCGCGTTGAGGATCTCTTGGGTGAACCAGCCGCCCTGCACCGGGCTGGAGGGATCGGGGTGTTCCGAATAGGCCGCCGGCGCGATGATCCAGCTGACCTGCGGTAGTTTGCCCTGCTGCACGTCGGCGCGGAACCCGGCCAGCATGGCCTCCAGATCGTTGCCGTCGGCGGCCGGCAGAGTGTTGCCGTTGCCTTTGTACAGCGGCGCGGTCGCGTTGAGCGCGTCGCTATAGGGCACAAAGGCGTTGAAGTCTTTCGGCGGCCGCGCCGGGTTGCCCACCTGAATGCTGGCGGCGCGATATTGGCGAAAACCCGCCAGCGGGTTGTCGGTAAAATTGTCCGGCAGGAATTGATACACCTTCCAACTGACGCCGCTCGCCTCCAGCCGTTCCGGATAAGTTGTCCACTGATAGCCGATGTCTGCCGGGCCGGGGTTGTCCCATTCGTTGACCACCACCGCCACGTCGGCGGCGGACGGGCCGTTGGTGCCGGTCCAGTGGAACAGCCGGTTGGTGTTGGTGCCGGCGTGAATGGCGCAGTGATAGGCGTCGCACAGGGTAAAGGCGTTGGCCAGCGCGAACTGGAACGGCAGCTCATGTTGACGGTAGTAGCCCATCGAGGCCGGCGTTTTGTAGGTGGGCCAGGCGCTCATGCGGCCATGATCCCAGGCGGCTTGTTCATCCACCCACGAGTGCGGCGTGCCGGTGACGCGCTGGGCGTTGCCGCGTTTGCTGTCCAGGTGGTAAGGCAACACCAGCCGTTCGGTGCCCTGCTGTTGCCAGATGTGGCGATCGCCGGGCAATGGGATGGTGAAGCGATCGCTGAAGCCGCGCACGCCCGGCAGGGTGCCGAAGTAGTGGTCGAAAGAGCGGTTCTCCTGCATCAGGATGACCACGTGTTCGACGTCCCGCAGGGTGCCGGTGCGGTTGTTGGCGGGAATGGCCAGCGCTTTGCGAATTGAGGCAGGCAACAGCGAGAACGCCGATCCGATGGCGGCAGCCCGCAGGATGTCTCTGCGTGAAAGGTCAGGCATGCGTCGTTAATCTCCGTCAGTGTGCTTTGAAGATAGCCGCTGACGACGATAATGGCGAAAAATAACAGGGAGATGAAAGCGAGGGGGAACAATGCTCCCTGGCGGGAGCATTGGGGGGATAACGCTTACTGTCTGATCAGGCGGCCGAGCGCCGGCGCCGTTTCGAAATCGCTGCGGAAGGGGTTGATATCCAGGCCGCCGCGGCGGGTGTAGCGCGCGAACACGCTGAGTTTTTCCGGGCGGCAGCTCTGCTTGATGTCGTTGAAAATGCGCTCGACGCACTGCTCGTGGAATTCGTTGTGCTGGCGGAAGGAGATCAGGTAGCGCAGCAGGCTTTCACGATCGATTTTGCGGCCTTCATAGCGGATAACCACGCTGCCCCAGTCCGGCTGGTTGGTGACCAGGCAGTTGGATTTCAGCAGATTGGAGGACAGCGTCTCCGACACCGGTTCCCCTAGCTCGGCCGCACCGCTCAGGTATTCCGGGGTGAAGGCGAAGTCGTCGACCGCGATATCCAGATCGTCGATATTGATGCCCGGCAGGCGATCGATTTGCGTCGGGTAACCTTCCAGCCCCGGATAGAGCTTGACGGCGACCTGGCCGTTGGCCGCCTGCGACAGATCCTTTTGCATGGCGGCGCTTACCTGTTCCACGCTGTCGAAGCGCGTTTGGTTGAAGCTGTTGAGATACAGCTTGAACGACTTGGATTCGATCAGGTTCGACGAGGAATGCGGGAAGGTAAATTCGCCGATGCCCACCACCGGCTTGCCCTTGGCGTTGAGCCAGGACAGCTCGAAGGCGGTCCACAGATCAAAGCCGCTGAATGGCAGCTGCCGCTCGTCCACGCCTATCAGATCGCGGCCGCGCGCACGCGGCAAGGCTTCGAGCAATGCGGGAGCATATTGATCCGGATAATCGGAGTTCGCGCCAAGATGGGTGATCTTATCTTGCTTTTGGATATGCATATTCATTGCCCTTTGCTTGTTCGGTATTGATATAGCGGTTAAACAGACTGCGGGTGGCGTAGATCGGCCCGACGCCCAACAGGGCGTAAACCACTTTGATCAGGAACTGCGACAGGATCATGGTTTTGATGATGTCCCAGCTCAGCACGTTGTAGAACGCCAACGTACAGAACACCACGCTGTCGATAGCCGAAGCTACTATGGTGCTGGTGATCACGCGCACAAACAGGTAGCGAGAGTTGGTCAACTCTTTGATTTTGCAAAGCAGGTAGGAGTTGACGTTCTCGGAGATCAGATAGGCTGCCGAAGAGGCCAGCAGCACCGCCATGATACTGTGCACGATGCCATTGTAGGTCTCGCTGTACTCCCATTGTGGAATGCTTGGCACCAGCGTCGTCACCCAAACGCCGAAGACGAAGGTCAGGTTGGCGATAAACGAGATGATGATCGTGCGCCTGGCCAGCCGTAATCCATAGAATTCGTTGAGAATATCTACCAGAATAAACGTGAGCGGGTAGATGAAGATCGCCGGGGGCGTGATGAGGTTCAGCACCGGGATTTGGATCGGTTTGACGCCGCACAGCGTTGAGAAGATATAAATCACGCTGAGCGCCACGGTAATAATCAGGTAGGCATACCAGGAACGTTCATGGCGATCGCTGAGCTCGTAGGCGGTTTTTTGTTGGTTGTCGCCATAGAGTTTGCGGTACAGCGCCTGCAGCTCGTGCCGGCTCAGATCTTCTGATATTTCGCTGTCGGCCAGTTCATTCAGCCCCATGGTAATGGTTTTGCCGGTGGCCAATACCATGACATTGGCTGCGATGGTGCCATGCCGGGTGAAGCCCAACAGCTTGAACTTCTGATTCGGTTCCATTTATAACCTTTCTCCAACGATATAACCCAGGAATTGCACGGTGTCCTGAGGGCGTTTGTCCATGCTTTCTCTGTCTTTGTCGTCAACCACAAAGAAGCCGCTTTTTCCCGAGTGAAACAGCAAGGGGGAATCGCAAATCAGTACCGGCGGACGTTTAATGATAATGACTTCGCCGGGAATAAATGACCCTTTAATTTCGGTCTCTATTTTCATTGCCAACATGTTCGACTCATCGCCGAAGAAATAAGTCAAAGGAAACTCGGTGACCAGTTGCCCGACCTTGCGCTGCGAGACGGCCAGATAACGCGACTGCGGGATCACCGGAATGGCGGAAGGGTTCTTGTTGCCTTCAGTGGACAGCGTTTCGTTGAGCAACTCCAGTTTTTCCAGATCGTAGTCTTCGATCTCCTCGCAGGAGACGCCGAAGAAATCGGAAATCCGATTAACGGTGGATTGCTGAACGTTGTTCACTCTTCCGTCAAGAATTTTGTAGAGGGTGGTGCGAGTCAGGCCGCTGCGGTTGGAAAAGGAAGCCTTTGTTTCACCGCGGGTACGCATCAGATATTCAATGTTTTTAATGATGTTGATTTTGCGCTGTGCGTTGGTGGTTTTCATTGGCTGTCCTTACAAACATTACGCAGGCTTCACTATATCTTACGGGGTGGCGTTGTCCAGATAAAAAGGCGTTGGCGGGTAGGTAACAGGCTGATTATTGGTGTTAATTATTGTTTTTGTCAGTCGGTTAACGCGGTGATATTGGCGAGGAGAGCCTGGCTTATCTGCGAGGATGGTAAAGTTGTGCAAATCAATTAATTAGCTTTTTCTTATGGAAAAGTGAACACAAAAGTCGGTTTTATGTGTGCTTTTATGTTGACCAAAGCCGATTTCATGAGCTACTGTTCATGAAAGCTGAAGTTTTTCTTTATGATCAGAACACTGAGGCCAACGATTTTTATAATAAAAACTCAGAGGGGCGTTGCCGCATTCTGAGCGTAATGGATAACTTGCTACCGACACCAGGGACCCTAACCACCATGGCCGTTTGTCTGCGCGATCGGCCCATTTTTTTAGGTTATACCCACCTTTCTCAAAGATAAAACACTCCCCCGCCACCGGAGGAGTGCGTTGTTTCATGCGCGAAAATCAGAGCGACTTCTGCGAAGCCAGTGGTTTCTGCGCCCGGCTGAAGGCCAGTTTGAGCACCCAATACAGCAGGCTGGCGGCCACCAGGGAGTTGATGGTCGGTACGCCCCATTCGGTCGCCAGGCCTACGGCGCCGCCGGCGATGCTGGCGACGATCGCCGCCCAACCGATGGTTGGCGTTTCGTTTGGCAGCTGGCCCGTACGGCGGCTTTCGTCCAGGATTTTGCGGTGGCTGCGCAGCAGATAATAATCCACCAGCATGATGCCGATAATCGGCGGGAAGACCACGCCAAGCACCGTCAGGAAGTCGACAAAGCGGTCAAGAATGCCCAGCACCGACAGCGTGGTGCCCAGAATGCCGATCACTAATGTGGTGTAGGTGTACTTCAGCTTTTTGCCGGTGATGCCTTCCACCGCGTTGACGATGCCCAGTGAAGAGGAATACAGGTTGAGATCGTTGACGCGCAGAGTGGAGAACACCACCACCAGCAAACCGGCGCCGCCGGCCGCTTGCGACATGATGGTGACCACATCCGCGGTGCCCAGGGTTTTGGCTATCAGGATCGCCAGGCCGTTCACCACGAACTCGCCGGCGATGATGGTAAAGAGAGTCACGCCGAGCACGTGCTTGCCGTTTTTGGAGTAACGGGTCAGATCGGGCGTCATCAGGCTGGCCACAATGGCCCCGCCGACGACGATGGTGATGCCGGCGCTGATGGTCAGCGGCTCACCCGGCGGCGCCAGCTGGATAATCTCCTGCAGGTTGTGCCCGGAAAGCGCAGTCACCGAAATAAAGGCCACCAGCATGATGAACATCGGCACCGCGATACGGGCGGCGATGCGTAGCGCCTTGAAGCCGAATGCCACCAGGATGGTCAACAGCGTGCCCGAGAGCCCGGCGGCCAGGCCAAAACCCAGCTTATTGCCGAGCGCAAAGTCGAGTGACTTGGCGAAAATGGCGTTCTGAATGCCGAACCAACCTAGCAGGCTGACGGCGACTACCACGCCGATCAGCACCGAGCCAAGACGGCCGAAGCCGCACCAGCGCGCCAGCAGGCTGCCGGAAATCCCTTCGCGCATGCCAGCCAGCCCCAGGCCGTAGGTCACTACGCCGAAGATCAGACTGCCGACGAAAATGGCGGTGAAGGCGTCAATCAGCGTCATGGAGTTGCCGAGCACGGCGCCGAGCATGAACTGGTCGAGCGCGGTCAGCATGCCCATATGCACGATGGCCACGCTTAAAAACGAAACTCTTTTATCCTGCGGCACCCGGGTGAGCGGATAATCTTCGATCTTTATCACGGTGAGATCTTCCTTGCGGTTCAAATAAACTGAATGCCTTTGGTTATCAGGCGATCGGGAATGTAGTTATCCAGATTGGCGTATTTGCAGTACTCCTCAAATTGCTGCTGGGTATGCACGTTGGCCTTCTGGTAAATGTTATAAATGCGGTTTTCGATGGTCTTATTGCTGACGTTATAGATTTTGGCGATTTCTTTCACCGTAAATCGCTGAAGCATAAGAAAAATAACATCGAGTTCGGCACGGGTGAACAGCTCGTTATTAACTTCGGTGGTCAAGACGCTGGGCTTTTGCTGATTGATGTATTTCAGCGGCGACAGGCTGTTCATCGGCTTGGCGTTCCAGATCACGCCAATCACCTGTTTGTCATCGTTGTACACCGGCAGCTTTTCGCTGATAAACGGCGTCAGGCTATCTTTGCCGTACCAGTAGTGCGTTTCTATGACCGTGACCCGATCGCGTGCCGCTTCGGTCATTTTGTCATGCTCGATAAAGTCGGCGGCGGAGTCGGCCCAGTCAGCGGGGAATTCGTGATCATACTTGCCGGCAACGTCGAAATTCAGCGGCGTATTGGTATAGAGATAAGCGGCGCGGTTCATATAGAGGTGGCGGGACAACTGATCTTTGATGCCCCAGGGTTCGCTCAGATGCTCCATCATGGTGATGAGGCCCTTAAAATAAGATTCATTATTTTTATGCGATGAGCCCATATCTACCTCTGCGCCGCTCAGGACGCGTTACAGGCTTTTAGCCAGGTAATGACGGGTGTGGCGATGCGCATAGTCGCCCAATTCGCCGTAGACCCGATAGCCCAGTTTTTCGTAGAAGCCTCTGGCCTGGAAATCGAAGGTATCGACATAGGCCATATGGCAACCGCGCTTGCGGGCTTCTTCTTCGGCCAGCTGCATCAGTTGACGGCCGTAGCCGCTTTTGCGGCATTGATCGCCGACCCACAGATACTGCACTTCCAGGCCGCCCCACCAGGTGCGTGCGACCAGGCCGCCGACGATCTGCTGATTGTCGTCGGTGACGGTCAGGAACAGCGGGTGAATGTCTACGGGCTGGGTTTTATGGTTGTGCGCCCAGAGGCTGTCGATAACGAACTCTTCATCCTGCGGGTTGGGTTTGTCGGTGATATTAATATTCATTTTTAATATAATTCCCTGATTTAATTATTCAAAACTGAACTAGGCGTTTTTGCCCTAACCGCTTCTAATATCACTTTCATTAATGTATTTCAAGGGTGGTTTTCACCCTTTTCCGCCAGGTGCGTGGGCGCTTATAGTAGGCGTCACAGGGAGAAGAAAATAGTGAAACAGGCGGTATTAAAACGCTGAAATGCCCTGCTTACACCATCTTTTCCTACTTGCGCCTCACCAGGGCCCCACCGGGAAAACTGCAGTACTGTATGGCTCCACCGGATAGAGCAAGCTCACTTGCCGACGGGGGAGCCACTTTATTTTTGACGCGCCCATCCCACGATAGCCACTCACTGTCTCAGATATTAAACACTCTTCTTATCAGAAGATATGAGCCGCAGATGAAAATGTGGCCGATACCCTTTGATCCGCTGATTTAGTCTTCTGATATCACACTGTTCAGCGCCGGCTCGATGGAGGCACCCAGCATGGCGCCGTGTCCTAAGGCGGGCCACTCCCGATAACCGACGACAAGACCATCGAGCTGCGCCAGATGTTCGGCCAATGAACGCGTGGCGTTTGCCGGCAGGGCGGGGCTCTTTACACCGGGCGGTGCCGCGCGATCGCGATCCGCCAGGCCCACCCACAATTGCAGCCTCGTCGCCGGCACCTGGCGCCGTTCCGTCATCTGCTGCGCTTCTTGCAGGATCATGCCGTTGCCCCACCACAGCGAAGGTTCCACGGCGATGTAGCGTTGGAAGGCGGCGGGATGAGTGAATAATGTGTGCAGAACAAAGAGGCCGCCGTAGGAGTGGCCCCACAGCGTTTGCCGCTGCGGATCGATCGCCAGTTTGGCAGCGATTGCTGGCTTGATCCGAGTTTCAATCAATTGTAGGAACGCATCCGCGCCCCCGCCGGCCCGTGGCGGTTTCTTCATGCCTGCCGGCAGCGGGAGCGTGTAGTCGTAGGCTCGGCCGGCAGCATCGATGCGCAGATCGTTGTCATAGCCGATCATCACCAGCGCCGGCGGCCGCTTCGCCGCGGCCAATTTGGCCAGCAAGGCGGGGGTCAATTCCATCAGTACCGCATTGCCATCGAGGAAATACACCGTTGGATAGCCGCCAGGCGCAGGGGCCTGACGCGGCTGGGCGATGCGAACGCGGTAATGCCGTTGGCCGTCGGCGGAGGTGAAACGCAGATCGCTGAAACGGTAATCTGCAGAATCGCTATCGGCTACGGTAGTGCCGATCTTGCGTTCCAGGTCGGGCCTGCCCAATACGGAGCCCGGCAGCCAAAGGCCGATGGTGAGCGCCAGAAGCGCGGAGATAAAAGGCCGGTTGGACAAGAACATGCGCGTCAACATCCTAGGAAAAGGCCGATAGTAGCATCCGTTCGCATCCGGCAAAAACCTACCTTTAGGGCGGGAATGCCGGCAACGAAGTGCGGCCGAAGTCCGGAAAGGGCCGCCAGTTGCTTTACTGGGTTAATAGCAACCCTTTGTTATTATTGATAACTCAGGAATAAGAAGGAATACAATTAATTAGAAATGGTTATGGTTTGTGTGAGTGAGAAAACTGAGGGAAAGGGTGAAAACACACGATTATCAACGATGTTTAGCAAAAAAAGCCCTATAAAATAGGGCAAAGACACACAACAACACCAGGGAAACTTTCCGGTATCTTATATTATAGCTTCCTATACATATAGAACATTTTATTATAAATATGTAAGTGATTCTTATTAATTGTGCAATACCATTGTTTTTCAAATGGTTATGTGGTCTGGCTGAGGTATTGCCCTTGGGTCTGGTGCAGATAGCCAAGGGCAGGCGACAGAAGGTTTTGCCGTAACGGTGGTATGGGCATGTGGGATCATCGGCCCGATAATCTTCAAGGCGATACCGGCCGGCAGGCTGCAAAAATGCCGGCCGGTATTACTCCAGGTGCGCGACCCAGTCTTCCTTGTGGCGTCCGGTAAAATCAGTGCGGTTGCAACGTCAACATCTCGCCAAGCAAAACATCGGTTGGCGGCAGGATATCCGTATCCAGCCCGGCGGATGGGGTAAAGGTCAATTCGCCGAAAATGATCTGGCCTTTGGAGATATAGAAGTCAACGCGAACAAATTCGAAGGGCGCGGACAAGCGTGAAGCGTACTCAAACAGCGCATCATAGCCCTCTGGTTTCACGAAGGCGTCGATCTCCTCCTGGTTCAATGCCAGGCAGTCTTCGCTGTAGCACAGAAACTTGAAATCTTTGTCAAAGAAGTAATATTTTGGCGAGCCGGTATCTCTGCCGACACACAGCAACGTGCAGTAAGGCACACCGCGGAAACAATAAATTTTATAGTCTTCAGGCCCGTGACCATTGGGCGATTCGATGTACTTCTCCCCAATGATCTTTTTTTGTATCCCTTTGTAGTTGAGTTCTACGTAGGTTTTCCAATAATCATCTTTCATCCAGCCATCGATCAATTTTTTTGCGCTCTTGATATTCAGCAATTTTTTATTTTGGCAAATCAGGTTATACCCGGAACCGTGATTCCCTTTGATCACAAACTTATCCGGCAATGTGTCCCACGGAATATCGTTTACTGAATCACAGGCAAAGTACAATTCATTAAGGATCTCTTCGCACCCTTGATCTTTGATGTACTGCCTTACCGCATATTTATCAGCGCATTGCTTCACCAATGTATTTTGACTATAACCATTCAACTTCAGGTGATTGATCTTTTCATTCCAGGTGGATGGCGACTGTAAGTTTAACGGTTTGCCAAATGCTTTTTTGTAGAGCAACCGGGCCTTGAATTCGGGGGCCAGTACGGCCAGCTGCTTTATAATAAATTTAATGATTTGTCTTTTCATATACGTAATTCCATCAAAGCGTAGTGACAATGATTAAGACGTTTTTTATTTAAAACGCGGGTGGTTCGCTTTCACTGCGCCATTGAATGGCCGTCGGCGTTGTTCCCAGATCAAATGGCTTGTGGTCTAACGCCCGATTAAGAATGCGGGCCGATCGCCACGCCATCAGGCTCAACTGAGGATCGGCAATGCCGTGATTGTGCATGCTGGCGTTCATGGCAAACAAGCAGTTCTCCGCCGGGCCTTCCCACTCAAAGGTAAAGTCTGGGGAGATGCGGTATTCGCCATCTGCAGTGGTCAGCAAGCGGTGGGCCAAAGGCTCAAGGAACTCTGGCGTGGCCGCCTGATAACCGGTGGCAAAGATCACCACGTCCGCCTTGAAGGCTTCTTCGCCGTGATCGAGATGATGACGCGTTTCGAGTTGGTAGGCGTTATCCAATGTGTGTTTCACGGCCGTCAGCGAACGGCTGGGCAGCAGGCGCACCCATAATTTCTCGCGCAGGACGTCGAAACGATGGTACATAGCGCGGTAAATCGCCAGCAGCGACTCACTGGTGATACCGTCTGAGGTCATTTTCTGTTCGGCCAGCATATGCCTTTTGGCCGCACTATCCAGCGAGTAAAAGCTCTCGACGTAATCGGGCGTGAAGTATTCGTTGGCAAAGGCCGCTTCATCAAGCGCGTTGTAGTTGTTGCGACGCGATATCCAGTCAAGCTGCTCCGGTTGCCCCCATTCCCCTTTAAAAATATTCAGGAACAGGTCTGCGCCGCTCTGGCCGCCGCCGACGATCGCCACGCGTTTGCCGGTCAGATCGGGGTTGCGCAGCATCATTTCACTGGCATGGAAACAGCGATCGCTTTGCACCGTCACGCAATCAGGCAACTTTATTTTCTTGCCAATACCGATGCTTACGTGCCTGGCGTGAAACACTTTATGTGAGGTGGTCACCACGAACTGGCGCTGCCGATCGTCGAACTCGACTCGTTGAACGTCTTGATTGAACGCCAACGAGTTCATCCCGCCGGCGGCCCAGGTGAGGTAATCGGCGAACTCTTCACGCGATGCGGTGCGCTGTTCCGTCGTCAGAAAACGATAGAACTTTCTGTTTTTTACCAGATAGTTGAGGAAACTGTAGCGATTGGTGGGAGCAACCGCACTCACCAGATCCTTTAAAAAGTTGGTCTGCATGCTGCAATCCGCCAGGATCATTCCTGGGTGCCAGGAGAAATGAGGTTTGCGCTCCAGGAATTGCCCGGTAAATCCCTCTATTTCACTCCCTAAGGCCGCCAGGCTAAGATTAGACGGGCCAAGGCCAATGCCGATGATATCCAAACGCTGATTCATTAATAAGCTCCAGTATAATGAGAATAATACCCAGAAATACGGCTGCAGATAGGGTGGCTTATAGCAACCAGGCTGCTTTTTTTATAAGTAAGCTTCACGAATTAAATTAAATGTATACGGGCAGAAAATACCGCATTTTTAAATGCCCGTTTAGAATTCGTTAGCGCATCAGGTAAAGGCTACGGGCGTATTTCTTTCCATGAAAATCCCTTTGAAAGCTTGCATGTGGTTTTAATGAATATTCCTAAGTAAAAATCCGGTATTTTTGAATAATCACGCCATGAAAACGGTTATCCGGAGCGGCTACCCACCGCATGGGGTGCTCATCTGTTTTTCTGGTGATATGTGCCAGCCTGCGTTCGTTTTGCATTTCCGGGATCGGGTGTTCGTTGCTTAGAATAACCTTAAAATAGGCGCTGAGAAGGTGAAATAACGTGATATTAGAAGGCAGGCGCTTTTGGAAAAGATGAAATCGAAAGTGAAATTATGAAATCGGCTAATTTATTTATTTTTTGTTAATTTATTCAAATGGTTATATGGTTTTATGCAGGAGAGGTTAAACCCGTTTCTCGGGGCGGCCGCACGTTTCCCATTGTTGTTACCGTTCATCACCGTAAGATTTTACCCCCAGTGGCATAAAGCGATGTACGCGGATTGTTCGCTTTAACTCGCTGGTTTACCGTTTGTTGAATTTGCGCGGGACTGAGTTTGTCAGGAAAAGAAGGTTTTTTGAGCTGGGTTTGAAAGATTCTGGCCGCGACGGCGAAGTGAACAAGCCCTATCCGGCAATCAGTTCGGTGGACGTTCACCGCCACGACAACAAAAATACCGCCGTTAATTCGGCACCTTTCTACACTTCAGCCAGTGCGAAACCGTTGCCGGATCACAGGAATGAATAGGATTGCATTTTAAAAGTCGAAATGCTCATGGTGGCGGTAGAAATCAGTCGAGGATCAGCGTCTCATTCAACACCTCACGCAGCAAAAGCACATTGAAGCTCGTGCTATGCTGCCAGCGCTAAAATCTCATGTAATCCAGGAAATGCCATAATCCCTTCATTATTACGAGATACGCGATGATGTAATTGAGTCTCTTTTTTATTATCAGTACGTCAACTTATCTGTAAATAATTAATTTTATTGTTCCGATATATTTGCTCGCGGCATTCCGTTAACTCCCTTCTGGTCAGAAGAGTGTCATTATATAGTACCCGATGCCGACAAATTTGCCCTGGGCAGGGCAATGCATTGTCCAAAGTCATGCTGGGATACTCCACTTTTTGACTGCCGGTTTTGCAGAAAAAGCTGAACTTTTGCACGGTGGTTGGCGGCTGAGAAATATTCTAATAATGCAGACGTTGTTTTATCTATCAGAACCTGTACGGTCAGGTAGCGTGAATCCTAAAAAGGAAAAAACGCCTTTTGGGCGGTTTTTCTAAATAGGGCGATCGGACTCGGAAAACTGGCGCTTGCGCCGCGTTGAACAACGCTTTAGCGCTGGCCCGCAGGGTGAGGCCTTTGGGCCGAATAATCGAACGCAGTTCGATGACGAGTCCTGTCCCTGAAAAGCAAAAACCCAGCCATAGGCTGGGTTCTCTGAATATGGTGCCCGGACTCGGACAACTGGCGCTTGCGCCGCGTTGAACAGCGCTTTAGCGCTGGCCCGCAGGGTGAGGCCTTTGGGCCGAATAATCGAACGCAGTTCGATGAAGAGTCCTGTCCTTGAAAAGCAAAAACCCAGCCATAGGCTGGGTTCTCTGAATATGGTGCCCGGACTCGGACAACTGGCGCTTGCGCCGCGTTGAACAGCGCTTTAGCGCTGGCCCGCAGGGTGAGGCCTTTGGGCCGAATAATCGAACGCAGTTCGATGAAGAGTCCTGTCCCTGAAAAGCAAAAACCCAGCCATAGGCTGGGTTTTCTGAATATGGTGCCCGGACTCGGAATCGAACCAAGGACACGGGGATTTTCAATCCCCTGCTCTACCGACTGAGCTATCCGGGCAACGGGGCGCATTAAACCGTATTGGCCGGGTGGCGTCAATCGCTTTCTGTCACAAAGCCGATCGGTTGCTCTATTTTCAGGCAGCGAGCTCGGCGGGGTAGCGGGAAGAGGGATATTGGCATTCAATAAATATGCATATAAAACGTGTATTTATACCAGCATCAAGATGAGTTTCTATGATATTATTTATTAAATAACAATAAGTTATTTCTTGATTAATGAACGCTAAATCAAGGCGATTCTTGCTTGAACCCCACAACGAATCATGCAATCATTGCGCAAATTTTAGCACTCTCCGTTCCCTGACGGTGTTCCCGCTTCTTATAAGTCAGAGGGTTATTGGCATGACTGGTTTTGTTGCTCAAGCGCTGCTGCGCACCAGACATCTGACGCCGCCACCGTTCCGCCGTTGCCTCCTTCGCACGTCAGCCGCCCGAATACGCCTGCCGGCCATGCGGTAAGGCCGCCTGATGCTCGCTGTTAGGCATGCGTAAAGCCAGCGCTGCGGCCCTGATTTTACTGATGCCTGTCGGACGCTGCCAAGACCAGTTCTCCCGATAGCCGCCTGATGATCCCCGATCATGAGCCGGTCACGCACGCCGCTTATGCTGCCGTGCCCGGGTATCGCTTTTACCGGGATAACCGCGTTATCTCATTACCGTGCCGGTGGCACACCCTCATCCTTCACCGTTTGAGAGTCAGCATGATGAAAGAATTGAAAATCGCGACCAGCGCCAGCCTGGTCGCCACCATTGAGACGCTGCGCCAGATCGTGCGCGTAGAGCAGACGGACTACACCGACGTGGCGGCGGTGGTGGTGTCGGTCGCCGACGTGAACGCCGGCATTCTGGCGCGCTTGCAGGCGACGGGGTTCGACATTCCGACCTTCGTGGCGGTGGAAGGGGACGAGCATCTGTCCCCGGACTATCTGCCGTTTGTCAGTGGGGTTTTCGCGCTGCTGGCCGGCGCCAGCAAGCCGTTCTATATGGCGCAGCTGGAGGCCGCCGCCGACGCCTACGAGCAGGCGCTGCTGCCGCCGTTCTTCAAAACGCTGAAGACCTACGTCGAGATGGAAAATTCGACCTTCGCCTGCCCGGGGCATCAGGGCGGCGAGTTCTTCCGTAAACACCCGGCCGGCCGGCAGTTCTTCGATTTCTACGGTGAGACCCTGTTTCGTTCCGACATGTGCAACGCCGACGTCAAGCTGGGCGATCTGCTGATCCACGAAGGCTCGGCCAAGGATGCGCAAAAGCACGCGGCGCGGGTGTTCAACGCCGATAAAACCTACTTCGTGCTCAACGGCACCTCGGCGGCCAACAAGGTGGTGACCAACGCGCTGCTGACCCGTGGCGATCTGGTGCTGTTCGATCGCAACAACCATAAATCCAACCACCACGGGGCGCTGATTCAGGCCGGTGCCACGCCGGTGTATCTGGAAACCGCCCGCAACCCGTTCGGCTTTATCGGCGGCGTCGATGCGCACTGCTTCGACGAGCGCTACCTGCGCGAGCAGATCCGCGAAGTGGCGCCGGAGAAAGCCTCGGCGGCGCGGCCGTTCCGGCTGGCGATCATTCAGCTTGGTACTTACGACGGCACGATTTACAACGCTCGCCAAGTGATCGACACCATCGGCCACCTGTGCGACTACATCCTGTTCGACTCCGCCTGGGTGGGTTACGAAGGTTTTATTCCGATGCTGAAAGAATGCTCGCCACTGCTGCTGGAGCTGGACGAACACGATCCGGGCATTTTCGTCACCCAGTCGGTGCATAAACAGCAGGCGGGGTTCTCGCAGACCTCGCAGATCCACAAGAAAGACGACCATATCAAAGGGCAAAAGCGCCACTGCAACCACAAGCACCTGAACAACGCGTTCATGCTGCATGCGTCGACCAGCCCGTTCTATCCGCTGTTCGCCGCGCTGGACGTCAACGCCAAGATGCACGCCGGCCCCGCCGGGCGCCGCATGTGGATGGACTGCGTCAAATTGGGCATCGAGACTCGCAAACAGTTGCTCAAGCGCTGCTCGCAGCTGAGGCCGTTTATTCCGCAGCAGGTGGCGGGCAAAGATTGGCAGGATCACGATACTGACCTTATCGCCAACGACGCGCGCTTCTTCACCTTCGTGCCGGGGGAAACGTGGCACGGTTTCGAAGGTTATGCCCAGGATCAGTATTTGGTGGATCCGTGCAAGCTGCTGCTGACCACGCCGGGCATCGACGCCGCGACCGGCCAATACACGGAGTTCGGCGTGCCGGCCACCATTCTGGCCAACTTCCTGCGCGAGAACGGCATCGTGCCGGAGAAGTGCGATCTCAACTCGATCCTGTTCCTGCTGACCCCGGCGGAAAACCCGGCCAAGATGGAGCAACTGGTGGAGATGCTGGTGCAGTTCGAGCGCTATGTTGAAGAGGACGCGCCGCTGAGCGTGGTGCTGCCGACGGTGTACCGCAAGAACGAGCAGCGCTACCGCGGCTACAGCATTCGCCGGCTGTGCCAGGAGATGCACGATCTGTACGTCAGCTTCGACGTCAAACAGCTGCAAAAGGAAATGTTCCGTCAGGAGCATTTCCCGCCGGTGGTGATGAATCCGCAGGACGCCAACGTGGAGTTTATCCGCGATAACGTCGAGCTGGTGCCTATTGGCCAGGCGGAAGGGCGCATCGCGGCGGAGGGGGCCTTGCCGTACCCGCCGGGCGTGCTGTGCGTGGTGCCGGGCGAAGTGTGGGGCGGCGCGGTGCAGCGCTATTTCCTGGCGCTGGAAGAGGGCATCAACCGCCTGCCGGGCTTCTCGCCGGAGCTGCAGGGGGTCTACATCGAGAAAAAAGATCACGGCTGGAAGCGCATCTTCGGCTATATGATCAAGTCATAAAAAAAGGGCCGGTTCGCACCGGCCCTTCTTCTCTCCACGCGGGAAGCGCTACTTCCTGCGGTAGCTCTTCTGCGCGGTATTCACTTTCACCAGATAGCGGCGGGACTCGGCGGCCGGGTGCTTGGTGGTCAGCGTTTGGTACACGTCGCCAGGCTGCATGCTGTTGATGATGCCCACCGCGCGCGTTCTGTCGCTGGAGAACACCCGCAGCACGCTGCCGGCACCGCCGTTGTAAGCGGTGATCACCGCATAGCGGCGTGAGGTCGGATTCTGAATGCCGCCCAGGTAGTTGTTCTGCAGGATCGCCAGATAGGCGGTGCCGGTGTCGATGTTGTTCTCCGGATCGAACAGGTAGCTGCGGCTCGGGGTGCCCCATTTGCCGCGCATCTGGAACACATCCTTACCGGCGGTGTGCTGCACCACCTGCATCAGGCCCAGCGCGTCCGAACCGCTCACCGCATACGGGTTGAAGCTCGATTCGGTCTGCATGATCGCCAGGATCAGCGACTCATCCACGCCGTATTTTTCCGACGCCTTGCGCACCATCGGCAGGTATTTGTGCGCACGTTTGTCCAGGTGGTTCGGCACCAGCTGGATGGTGACCGAGTAGATCACGTGCAGGCCGGAGGTGCGTTTTTGCAGCTTGGTCTGCAGCAGGTAATCGGCGAAGTGCGCCGCGCGCCATTCCCAGCGGATCGGTGCGCCCTTGTTATCCAGCACCTGGCCGTACAGGAACGGCTCTTTGCTGATCTGGATATCGTTGGCATCGGAATAGAGATCGATGGAACCCGGATCGTCACCCATCAGCAGCGTGCTGATGATCGCCTGGCGCAGGTGCGCGGCCGGATCGGTGGTGGCGATGGTCTCGATGGTAATGGCGCCGGTGTCGAAGTTGATATGGCTGCGGGTTTGGTATTGGTCGGTATATTTGACGTAGTCTTTTGGCCCCGCGATCAGAACTTCGTTCAGACCCCAGATGTTCTCGATGTTGTGGGCGAATTGGCCCATCAGAATGTCGAAGCCGTTGGTATCTTTAATCCAGGCTTCGTTGATTTCTTCACTTTTTTTGCCGGAACAGGAGATCAGCAAAGGCGCTATTACGAGCAAAGCTAAAATTTTCTTCATCTTAAAGCCGTTTGGAAGAAGTATAAGAGGGTTGAAGCGGGCCAGCGCCTGGCCCCAACAGCGTTATTCGCTCGGCGGCGTATAGCCTTCGATGTGCACGTCGTGCCCTTCGAACAGGAACTTGATCATTTCCTCTTCCAGCAGCTTGCGGTCATCCACGTTCATCATGTTCAGCTTCTTCTCGTTGATCAGCATGGTCTGCTTCTTCATCCACTCGCCCCAGGCTTCCTTGGAGATCTCGTTGTAGATGCGTTTGCCGACGTCGCCGGGATAAAGCTGGAAGTCCTGGCCTTCGGCGTCGCGCTGCAGGAAAGTACAAAAAATGGTGCGGCTCATGCTAATTCCTCATCGATGGCGCTATCGCCATATAAGTTTTGTTGGATCGGGGGCTGCTTCGCCAGCTGTTGCAACAGGCGATCCACCGGCGCTGCCAGCCCGACCGACGGCGGCTGCGCTAAGTTATACCAGAGACCTGTGCCCTCATCCATGCCGCTGCCCGCGGCATCGAGCGACAGCCACATCGGCACGATATCGAGGTGGAAATGGCTGAACGTGTGGCGAAACGCGGTCAGCTGCTCCAGGCGCTTGCCTTTCAGACCGCGCTGCTGCAGCCAGAGTTCCAAATCCACGCGCGCGCTGAACTGCGGGAAGCAGAACAGGCCACCCCACAGGCCCACCGCCGGGCGTTGCTCCAGCCACACGCGGTCGCCATGCTGCAGCAATAAGAAGTAGGCGGTTTTTTCCGGCAGGGTCTGCTTGGGTTTCTTGCCTGGGTAGTTGGCCCAACTGTGGTTGGCGTAAGACAGGCAGCCAACGTTGAGCGGGCAGAGTTCGCACTTGGGTTTTGAGCGGGTGCAGACCATCGCGCCCAGATCCATCATCGCCTGGTTAAACTGGCCGACGCCCTGCGCCGGGGTGACCTCTTCGCTGATTTTCCACAGTCGGTTTTCGACTTCTTTCTTGCCTGGCCAGCCTTCCACCGCGTAGCAGCGGGCCAGCACGCGCTTCACGTTGCCGTCGAGGATAGGATAGTGTTGGCCCAGCGCCAACGACAGCACTGCGCCGGCGGTGGAGCGGCCAACGCCCGGTAAATCGGCGATTTCTGCGAAGGTTGTCGGGAACTCGCCGCCGTGCTGTGCGACAATGGTTTGCGCCGCCTTGTGCAGGTTGCGGGCGCGGGCGTAATAGCCGAGGCCGGTCCACAGATGCAGCACTTCGTCCAGCGGGGCCTCCGCCAGCGCGCGCACGTTGGGAAAACGGGCCATAAAGCGCTGAAAATAAGGAATGACGGTGGCAACCTGGGTTTGTTGCAACATCACCTCGGAGAGCCATACTTGATAGGCGGTTTTTTCCAGCTGCCACGGCAGGGTCTTGCGGCCGTAGCGCTGGTACCAGTCAAGCACCACCTGTGCGAATTGTTGTGCTTGCATCATGAGCAGCGTCGTTATCCGGCAGAAAATGAAGCGAGATTGCAGCATAGAGTCATGGTGCTGTAAACCGGAACTTTCCGACGCCGCACGGCGGGTACAGAAGATGAACACTTGCTAAACCAATGTATCTTTGCATAATGCGCGTTTCCCTAATTGGCAGCCAAACAGACAGAAAGCACTATGATTAATGACGTCATCTCCCCGGAATTTGATGAGAACGGCCGCGCGATGCGCCGTATCCGCAGTTTTGTCCGCCGCCAGGGGCGGCTGACCAAAGGCCAGCAGCACGCGCTGGAGAACTATTGGCCGGTGATGGGCGTGGAGTATCAGGCTGAAGCTGTCGATCTCGCTGCGCTGTTCGGCCGCGATGCGCCGACGGTGCTGGAGATCGGTTTTGGCATGGGCGCCTCGCTGGTGACCATGGCGGGCAACAACCCGCAGCAGAACTTTTTAGGGATCGAAGTGCACTCGCCGGGCGTGGGCGCCTGCCTGGCCGACGCCCACGAGGCGAAGCTGAGCAACCTGCGCGTGATGTGCCACGACGCGGTTGAGGTGCTGGAAAACATGATCCCGGACGGCTCGCTGGACATGGTGCAGCTGTTCTTCCCCGATCCGTGGCACAAGGCGCGCCACAACAAGCGCCGCATCGTGCAAACGCCGTTTGTCGAACTGGTGCTGCGCAAGCTGAAGACCGGCGGCGTCTTCCACATGGCCACCGATTGGCAACCTTATGCGGAACATATGTTAGAGGTTATGAACGGGGTCGCAGGCTACCGTAATCTTTCCAGCGATAATGATTACGTGCCGCGTCCGGATTCGCGCCCACTGACGAAGTTTGAATTACGCGGCCAGCGCCTGGGACATGGCGTTTGGGACTTGATGTTTGAGAGGAAAGAATAATGGCTAAGAACCGCAGTCGTCGTTTACGTAAAAAGTTGCACATTGAAGAATTTCAGGAGCTGGGTTTCTCCGTAGCCTGGCGCTTCGCCGAAGGCACGTCGGTGGAAGACATCGACAGCACGCTGGATACCTTCATCGATGAAGTGATCGAGCCGAACGGCCTGGCGTTTGACGGCAGCGGCTACCTGCAGTGGGAAGGTCTGATCTGCCTGCAGAAGATCGGCCACTGCACCGACGAGCAGCGCGAGCTGGTGAAAAACTGGCTGGAAGCGCGCAAACTGACCGATGTTAAGGTCAGCGATCTGTTCGATATCTGGTGGGATTGATCGCGCTTGCCCGATGAGCGCGGCTTCGCGCCGCGCCGTTTTATTGATCTAAGGTGCCTTAACGGCGCCTTTGTTTTGCCCGGAGTGTGACCGAGGTGGTAACAACATTGGATAACGCGTTGCTGGAGGAGATCCTGCAACAGGTGCGCCCGCTGATTGGCCAGGGGAAAGTGGCCGACTACATCCCGGCGTTGGCGGAAGTGCCTGCCGATCGGCTGGCGATCGCCGTCTGCACGGTGGACGGCGAACTGTTCCAGGCCGGCGACGCCGCGGAGCGCTTCTCCATTCAGTCGATCTCCAAAGTGCTGAGCCTGACGCTGGCGCTGACGCGCTATCAGGAGCCTGAGATCTGGCGGCGCGTCGGCAAAGAGCCCTCCGGCCTGCCGTTCAACTCGCTGCTGCAGCTGGAGATGGAGCAGGGTAAACCGCGCAATCCGTTTATCAACCCCGGCGCGCTGGTGGTGTGCGACATGCTGCAAACCCGGCTCAGCGCCCCCAAACAGCGCATGCTGGAGGTGGTGCGCCAGCTGGCCGGCGAAGACGACCTGGCCTATGACCTGCGGGTGGCGCGCTCCGAGTTCGAACACTCCGATCGCAATGCGGCCATCGCCTATCTGATGAAGTCGTTCGGCAACTTCGAAAACGACGTGATCACCGTGCTGCAAACCTATTTCCACTACTGCGCGCTGCGCATGAGCTGCGTGGAGCTGGCGCGCAGCTTCGTCTATCTGGCCAATCACGGGCGCGATCTCAACGGCGAAGCGGTGATCAGCCCGCTGCAGGCTCGGCAGATCAACGCCCTGATGATGACCTGCGGCATGTACGACGGCGCCGGCGAATTCGCCTATCGGGTGGGGATGCCGGGCAAGTCCGGCGTGGGCGGCGGTATCGTGGCCATCGTGCCGGACGAGCTGTCGATCGTCGTCTGGTCGCCGGAGCTGGATGCTTCCGGTAACTCGCTGGCGGGAACTGCGGCACTGGAACTGTTGTCTCAACGTATCGGTCGTTCGATTTTTTAATCCCAATCTGGATGGGAGTCAGGAGAAGCTATGTTGAAGAAAACCGGGTTAGCCTTACTGCTGCTGGCGGCGACTGTCGCACAGGCCCACGCCGAGTACCAATGCAGCGTTAAACCCCAGGATGATGTGATCATCAGCCCGCAGAGCGTGCAGGTGAAAGGCGCCAGCGGCGACCTGCAAATTTCGCCGGATGGCGACGTGATCCGCAACGGCCAGGCGCTGAGCCTGAGCGACAGCCAGCGGCAGAAAGCCTTCAGTTACCAGAGCGCGCTGCGTAAGCAGCTGCCGTGGATCGACGACGGCGCGCAGAAGCATCTGGAGAAAGCGCGCGCGGCGTTGGATAAGGTGATCGTCAAAGAGTTGGGCAGCAACAGCAACGTGCGCAACCGGCTGACCACCCTGAACGGCCAGCTGAAACAGCAGATGAACCGCATCATCGAACACCGCAGCGACGGCCTGACCTTCCACCATAAGGCGATCGACCAGGTGGAGCAGGACGGCCGCAATATCGTGCAGCAGAGCATGGGCGGCGTGCTGCAGGACAGCCTGAACGAGATGGGCGTTAAACAGGCCGCCAACAGCGGCGGCAACCCGCTGCAGGCGATCATGGGCAACCTGGGCGGCTTGCAGAAGGCGATCCAGAACGAATGGAACAACCAGGAGCAGGACTTCCAGAACTTCGGGCACGACGTGTGCAACCGCGTCACCGCACTGGAAACCCAGCGCAAGGATCTGCTGAAGGCGTTGAAATGATTTAAGAACCCTCTCGGTAGTATGTTTTTTGACCTCCTGAAGCTTATCTGACAGACTGGTCAAACTACGTACAGATTTATGGATGTTTACGGAGGACGCTATGAGCCATACACGTTACGAAACCGATGTTGTTGCCTGGGCAAATGAACAGGCCGCTCTTTTGCGCTCCGGAAAATTGTCTGAGATCGATATTGAAAAGATCGCCGAGGAGATTGAGGATGTGGGGAAGAGCGAGCAAAGGGAACTTGCTAGCCGGATGACGGTGCTGATTGCACATTTGCTTAAATGGAAATATCAGCCGGCCAGGCGCGGAACCAGCTGGGAAAGAACGATTAAAGCGCAGCGCAAAGAGGTGCTTTACGGCTTGAAAGAGTCGCCCAGTCTAAAAGGTAAACTGAGCGATGCCGATTGGCTGGATGTCGTCTGGTCGAAGGCCGTTGCGCTCGCCACGGCCGAAACCGGGCTGGATGTGTATCCGGAAAACGGCATCTGGGAAACTCAGCAGATTCTGTCTCAGACGTTTTACCCGGATTAACACTAATAAAAAAGCGCTGATCATTCAGCGCTTTTTTTTACTCGTCGTCCGCCAGGAACAGTTCCAGCAGCGAGTTGAGGAACAGTTTGCCCTTCTCGGTGATCTGCCAATGCTCCGCGGTTTCTTCCAGATAGCCTTTGGCCAGCGCTTCGTCCAACTGCGGACGAATGACGTTTTCCGCCAGCCCGGTGTAGTTGACGAAGTCGGCGCGCGGCGCGGCTTCCAGCAGGCGGAAGCGGTTCATGAAGAATTCGAACGGCCGATCCGCCACCACCACCTCATGCTGCTTGTCCATGTAGTCGCCGCGCATAAAGCCGCGCGGGTGCTTGGTCTTGGCGGTGCGCAGGATGCGTCCGTCGCTGAAGGTCACCTTGCCGTGCGCGCCGCAGCCGATCCCCAGATAGTCGCCGAAGCGCCAGTAGTTGAGGTTGTGCTGGCATTGATAGCCCGGCTTGGCGTAGGCCGAGGTTTCATACTGCTGATAGCCGGCGGCGCTCAGCAGCTGGTGGCCGCGCTCAAAGATGTCCCACAGCGCATCGTCGTCCGGCAAGACCGGCGGGCGTGAGCTGAACAGGGTGTTCGGTTCGATGGTCAGCTGATACCACGACAGGTGCGGCGGATTGAGGGCGATAGCCTGGCGCAGATCGTCCAACGCTTCTTCCAGCGACTGATCCGGCAGGCCGTGCATCAGATCGAGGTTGAAGCTGCGCAGGCCGAGGCCGGTCGCCAGCGTCGCTGCCCGTTTGGCCTCTTCCGGGCCGTGGATGCGCCCCAGACGGTTCAGCTTCTCGGCGTTGAAGCTTTGCACCCCGATGGAGATGCGGTTGACGCCGGCGCGCTGGTAGCCGCTGAAGCGATCGGCCTCCACGGTGCCGGGGTTGGCCTCCATGGTGATTTCGGCGTCGTCTGCGACGCGAATGCGCGCCCGCACGCCGTCCAGCAAGGCTTGCATCGCCTCGGCGCTCAGCAGGCTGGGGGTGCCGCCGCCGATGAAGATGGTGCTTATCTCCCGGCCGCCGGCCAGCGGCAGGTCAGCATCCAGATCCGCCAACAGATGATCGACGTACTCCTGATGCGGCACGTCACCCTTCAGCGCATGGGAGTTGAAGTCGCAGTACGGGCATTTCTGCACGCACCATGGGATGTGGATATAGAGACTCAGCGGGGGCAGCTTAAGCATTGCGCATGGCTTCCAACATCAGCTTCAGCGCTTTGCCGCGGTGCGAAATCGCCCGCTTCTCGTCGCGGCTCAGCTCGGCGGCGGTGCGGCCCAGCTCCGGCACGTAGAAGACCGGATCGTAACCGAAGCCGCCTTCGCCGGCGGCTTGCTCGGTGATCTCACCGGCCCAGCTGCCGTGGAACACCAGCGGCGTCGGATCTTCCGCATGGCGCAGATAGACCAGCACGCAGTGGAATTGCGCGCCGCGCCGGCCCGGCGCTACGCCTTTCAGCGCCGCCAGCAGCTTATCGAGGTTCTGCCGATCGTCGGCGTCTTCACCGGCATAGCGTGCGGAGTAGATGCCCGGCGCGCCGCCCAGCGCGTCTACCGCCAGACCGGAATCGTCGGCGATCGCCGGCAGGCCGGTGACCTGCGCCGCATGGCGCGCTTTCAGAATGGCGTTCTCGATAAACGTCAGGCCAGTTTCTTCGGCGGATTCCACGCCCAGATCGGTTTGCGCGACCACGTCCAGGCCGAAATCGGCCAACAGGTCGGCGAGTTCGCGCACTTTGCCCGGGTTACCGGTGGCAAGAACGACTTTTTGCATAATGACTACCTTGAAAATTATTCGATGAGCGCCGCGACCACGGCGGGGATCTGTTGCGGATTCACGATGCGTAACTGTTTATGCCGCCCCAGTTCGCCTTTCTCGATGGTGACGCTGCTTTTCGCCACTTTGAACTGCTTGGCGATAAACTTGATCAGATGGGCGTTGGCTTGGCCGTCGACCGGCGGGGCGGTGATGGCGACTTTCAGTTCGTCGCCATGCAAGCCGATAATTTGGTCGCGGCTGGCTTTCGGCTGAATATATAGCCTGATCGCCAGCCCGTCCAGCACGGGAGTGACTGCACTCACAGCAGGAACCAGATCTCGCCGAACAGATCCATGCCCAGGTAGTTGATCAGATAGAGGATCAGGATCACCACCATGGCGGAAAAGTCGATGCCGCCCATCGCCGGGATGATGCGACGGATCGGCGCCATCAACGGTTCGGTCAGCTGGTACATCACGTAGTCGATCGGGCTGCGGCCCTGACTGATCCAGCTCATCAGCGCACGAATGATCATCACCCAGAAGATCAGGTAGCCGGCGGATTTCACCAGCGAGATCAGGCCGAACAGCAGGTTATACGGGCTGAGCGACATCGCGCCGCCCTGGATTAGCAGCAGCAGCGGGTACTTGATGGTCATCAGCAGGAATGCCAGCAACAGCGAAGCGCTGTCGATAGGCCCCAGCGACGGGATAATACGGCGCAGCGGGCCGACGACCGGCTGGGTGATCTTCACCACAAACTGCGAGAACGGGTTGTAAAAATCGGTGCGCGTCCATTGCATCCAAATGCGCAGCAACAGCACCATCACGTACAGATCAATAACGGTCTTGACCAGGAAAGTCAGCGTTAGCATGAAGTGGTCCTTCTCCTTAACTCGTGGTTATTTAAAATAATTTTTCCATCTCTTGCGCACGGGAAACGGCGGCCTGCATCGCTTGCGCCACGGTTTCCGGCAGTTGGCGTTCGTTGAACACCCGCAGCGCTTCGGCGGTGGTGCCGCCTTTGGAAGTGACCTGCTCGCGCAGCGTGCCCAGCGGCGTATTCGGGTTGGCTTCAACCAGCGCGGCGGCGCCGGAAGCGGCCTGTTGCACCAGATCGCGCGCGGTCTGGCTGTCGAAGCCCATGCGTTCGGCCTCTTTCTGCATCGCCTCCATAAACAGGAAGAAATAGGCCGGGGCGCTGCCCGCAGCGGCGATCACGCCGTTGATGCCATTTTCGTCACCGACCCAGCAAACTTTACCGACCGACGTCATTAAATCGCCGGTGTAGTCGCGATCCTGCTGGTTGACCTGCTCCGGTGCGAACAATCCGCTCATGCCCTTGCCGACCAGCGACGGGGTATTGGGCATGATGCGCACGATGTTCAGCTTGTCGCCGAGCAGCTGATAGAAACGGCTGACCTGAATACCGGCGGCGATCGACAGCACCAGTTTGCCGCTGAAATCGACCTGTTCGCGCAGCGGCTGACACACGTCGGCCATCATCTGCGGTTTGACCGCCAGCACGACTACGTCGGCCTCGCGCGCGCAGGCGGCGTTGTCGCCGCTGCTGACGATGCCGTAGTCCGCCGCCAGCGCGTCACGGTTCTTCGGCGAAGGGGCGCAGACGCTGATGGATTTGGCTGGATAGCCGCCCGCCACCAGGCCGGCGATGATTGCACGCGCCATGTTGCCGGCGCCGATAAAGGTAATCTTGCGATGTTGCATCAAATCCCTCGTCTGTGTGTCAGGCCTGCGAGTAGTCGCGGGCGCCAAAAATTGCGGTGCCGATGCGCACCAGTGTGCTGCCAGCGGCGATCGCCGCCGCCATGTCGTCCGTCATGCCCATCGACAGCGTATCGACCTGCGGATAACGCTGACGCAGAGCGAGAAATGCGTCGTTCATCTGGTTGAATACCGCCAGCTGCCGCTGATAGTCCGCTTCCGGCGCCGGGATGGCCATCAGACCGCGCAGCGTCAGGTTCGGCAGAGCGGCGATTGCCTCGGCCAACGCCGGCAGTTCGCTCAACGCGATGCCGGATTTACTCTGCTCGTCGCTGATGTTGATCTGAATCAGCACGTTGAGCGGCGGCATGTCGGCCGGGCGCTGATCGCTCAGGCGCTGGGCGATGCGCAGCCGATCCACGGTATGGCACCAGGTGAAGTGTTCCGCCACCAGCCGACTCTTATTGGATTGCAGCGGGCCAATAAAGTGCCACACCAACTCGCCGCCCTGCGGCGACTCGGCGAAATGCCGGATCTTGTCTACCCCTTCCTGCACGTAGTTCTCGCCGAAGGCGCGCTGGCCGGCGGCGATGGCTTCTTCGATCGCCGCCACAGGTTTGGTTTTGCTGACTGCAAGCAGGGCAACTTCTTCTGGCGCCCGCGCGCAGTTTTGCGCGGCGGCCGCGATGCGGTTTCTGACATCCTGCAGGTTCTGTTGGATAGTGCTCATTATTGACCCGGGAGAGTGATATGGATATCGATGAATTCGTGGCCCTTAGTGTAAAGCATAATGCTTCCGATCTGCACCTTTGTGCCGGCCATCCGCCGATGTTGCGCATCGACGGTGAATTGCAGCCGCTGGCGGCGGTGCCAACGCTGACGGTGCAAGGCGTGCAGACCCTCTGCGACGGATTGCTGGATGCGCGGCAGCGCGAGAGCCTGCGGCGGCTGGGGCAGATCGATCTGGCGCTGCACCGGCCGGGCGGGGAGCGACTGCGAGCCAACGTTTTTCAGCAAAGCGCGGGGATTTCTCTCGCGTTGCGGCGCATCGCCGGGCAGACGCCTTCGCTTGCCGAGCTGGCGCTGCCGGCCATCGTCCCGGCACTGCTGCGGCGCGACGACGGCTTGATTCTGGTCACCGGCGCCACCGGCAGCGGCAAGTCCACCACGCTGGCGGCGATGATCGACGAGATCAACCGGCACCAGCCGCGGCACATTTTAACGCTGGAAGATCCGATCGAATTCCTGCACCGCAGCCGGCGATCGCTGATTCAGCAGCGGGAGATCGGTCGCGACAGCCACAGCTTCGATGCGGCGTTGCGCGCCGCGCTGCGCGAAGATCCGGATGTGATCCTGCTGGGCGAACTGCGCGATGTCGCCACCATCCGGTTGGCGCTCACCGCGGCAGAGACCGGCCATCTGGTGCTGGCGACGCTGCACACCCGCAGCGCGCCGCAGGCAGTGGGACGGTTGGTGGACGTGTTTCCGGCGGAAGAAAAACCCTATGTGCGCGCTCAGCTGGCCGGCAGCCTACAGGCGGTGATCGCGCAAAAGCTGATGAGGCGGCCCGGCGGCGGGCGAGTGGCGATCTTTGAGGTGCTGACGGCGACGGCGGCAGTCAGCAATCTGATTCGCGAAGGGAAAACCCATCAGTTGGCGAGCGTGTTGCAAACCGGCGCGCAGTCCGGCATGCAAACCTTTGAACAAGGTTTGCAGCAGCGGATCGACGCCGGCGTGTTGGGAGACAGCGCGGGGGAGGGAACGGGCGTTTAGCCCAGCTGCCGTTCGAACCAGCTTTCGAGAATCACCACCGCAGAGGCGGAATCCACGCTGCCTTTGTCGAGCGCGCGGAAGCCGCCGCGATCGAACAGGTTGGCGCGCGCTTCCACGGTGCTCAGGCGCTCGTCATGCAGATCGATCTGGATGCCGAAGCGGCCGTGCAGGCGGTTGGCGAACTTGCGCGCCTGAGCGGTCACGGGTTGCTCGGTGCCGTCCATGTTCAGCGGCAGACCGACCACCACCAGATCCGGCTGCCACTCTTTCAACAGCTTTTCGATTTTTAGCCAGTCCGGTGAACCGTCCTGCGCTTTGAAAGCCGGCAGGGCGCGGGCGCTGCCGGTTAACTCCTGGCCGACGGCCGCGCCGATGCTTTTGGTGCCGAAATCGAAGGCGATAATGGTGCGGTTGCTCATCAGGCGTGTCCTGCGTGGTTGGCGATGCTGCGAATGTCGATACCCAGAAGGTTCCCCGCCTCGCGCCAACGGCTGGCGATCGGCGTGCGGAACAGAATGTCGGTGTTGGCTTCGATGGTCAGCCAGGCGTTCTCCAACACTTCCTGCTCCAGCTGGCCCTTTTCCCAACCCGCATAACCCAGCGCGACCAGCACGTCGTCCGGTTGTTCCGGCGTGCCGAGCGTTTCCAGCACGTCTTTCGAGGTGGTGATCATGGTGTTGGGGGAAATTTGAATGCTGGCGCCAAAGCCGTGGCGCGGCGTATGCAGGATAAACCCGCGATCGTCCGCCAGTGGGCCGCCGGCGAACACCGGCTTGTCCAGGCTGATAGCAGGATCGCGCGCAGGTGGCATGATCTTCAGCTTGCTCAATACCGTGGCTACCGTGAACTGCTCCACCGGTTTATTGATCACCAAACCCATGGCGCCTTCTTCGTTGTGCTCGCAGACGTAAATCACCGAGCGCTTGAAACGCGGATCCTGCAGGGTGGGCATGGCGATCAGAAAATGGTGCTGTAAATTCATGGCGTTAGTATAAGGTAATCAATGGGTGAGAAAATAAACAGCCGCCAGTATGCGGCTATACCCGCCGCCTTTCAAGCCGCGCGAAAGGGCGATGCAGGTGAGCGGGCGGCAGGCCGCCCGCATGACGCATTACTTCGCCGCCAGGCGCTTTTCAATCGCGTCCATCAACATGCCGGTAATCGAGATTGGGAATGCCGCCTCGATCTCGCGCGCGCAGGTTGGGCTGGTCACGTTGATCTCGGTCAGGCGATCGCCGATCACGTCCAGCCCAACGAAGATCAGCCCTTTCTCTTTCAGCGTCGGGGCGACGGTGCGGGCGATTTTCCAGTCGCTCTCGCTTAGCGGGCGCGCTTCGCCACGGCCGCCGGCCGCCAGGTTGCCGCGGGTTTCACCCTGCGCCGGAATGCGCGCCAGGCAGTAGGGCACCGGCTCGCCGTCGACGACCAGGATGCGTTTGTCGCCGTCCTTGATCGCCGGCAGGAAGTTCTGCGCCATGCAGAAACGGCTGCCGTGTTCGGTCAGAGTTTCGATGATCACCGACAGGTTAGGGTCGTCCTGCTTCACGCGGAAGATAGACGCGCCGCCCATGCCGTCCAGCGGCTTCAGGATGATGTCGCCGTGCTGCTGGTGGAATTTGCGGATGTGCGCGGCGCTGCGGCTGACCAGCGTGTCCGGCGTCAGCTCCGGGAACCAGGCGGTAAACAGCTTTTCGTTGCAGTCGCGCAGGCTTTGTGGCTTGTTGACCACCAGCGTGCCTTTGACTTCGGCGCGTTCCAGAATGTAGGTCGCGTAGATGTATTCGGTATCGAACGGCGGATCCTTGCGCATCAGGATCACGTCCAGATCGTACAGCGCCAAGTCCTGCTCGCTGCCGAAGCCGAACCAGTTCTCCTTGTCTTCCTTCACGCTCAGCAGGCGGGTGCGGGCGCGCCCGTCACCGGCGTGCAGATAGAGATCGTTCATCTCCATGTAGTGCAATTCGTAACCGCGGCGCTGCGCTTCGAGCAGCATAGCGAAGCTGGTGTCTTTTTTGATGTTGATGGAGTCGATAGGGTCCATCACGATGCCGAGCTTAATCATCTTTTCTCCTTTAACCCAGGTCGCCGAAACGGACCTGCAGAGCGGTAATGGCGGTGAGCGCTGTGGTTTCGGTACGCAGCACGCGTGGCCCCAGCAGGATATCAGTAAATCCGTGGCCGGTGGTCATGGCGATTTCGTCGGCGGACAAACCGCCTTCGGGGCCGATCAGCAGGCGGACGCGGTCTACCGGCTGCGGCAGGGTGTTGATGCTGTGGCTGGCGCGCGGGTGCAGGTTGAGCTTCAGGCTGCCGTCTTGCTCGGCGCACCAGGCTTCCAGTGACATCGCCTCGCGGATTTCGGGGATGCGGTTGCGGCCGCACTGTTCGCAGGCGGCGATGGCGATCTTCTGCCATTGCTGAATTTTCTTCGCCAGACGCTCGCCGTCGAGTTTGACGCCGCAGCGCTCGGAAAACAGTGGGGTAATGACGTTGACGCCCAGCTCGATGGACTTCTGAATGGTGAACTCCATCTTCTCACCGCGCGAGATAACCTGGCCCAGATGCAGGTTGAGCGGCGATTCGATGTCCTCCACGCGGCCGTCACCGAGGCGCACCAGCACGTTCTTTTTGTCCACCCGAACTATCTCGGCGTCGAACACCTGGTTGCTGCCGTCGAACAGCTGCAGCGTCTGGCCGGCGCTCATGCGCAGCACGCGGCCGACGTGGTTGGCGGCGTCCTCGCTGAGGGCGATCTCCGCCCGATCGGTCAACGGCTGCGGATGGTAAATGCGGGGTATGCGCATGGGTAGTCTGATCCTGACGAAACGGCGCCGCGGGTCGGCGGTGCCATGAAAGATAAAGGCTATAGTAGGTTAGCTTTTCCGCTGCTGACAAGCCTGTTGAATATAGGGGTTGTGGTTGCCCTGTACCTTGGCGATACGTGCTTCACGCTGACATTCCCATTGGCTCACCGGATATTGCCGGTTCCACACCTCGAACAGTTGGGTTTGCTGACGTGACAGCCGTAGCTGGTAGCGATCGCGCATGTAGAAGTAAGTGCGGGCAATGGCGCCGCGTGCGCGGGCGGGCGGCTCCGCCTGTTTATTCTTGAAGTCCACCTTCATCGGGCATTGCCCGTATTGGCCTTCACCGCCGTTCCATTGGCTGTACATGAAGTTATTGCGGTCGCCGTTCACTTCGCCGATCGCCGGCTGCAGGTTGTGCAGGTCGGTTTCTATCTGGCGATAGGTGGCGTCTTTATTGCAGTTTTTGCGGCCGCCGTCCTGCCAGCACTGCAGCTGGTGGCCGAACTGCCAGGCCGGCACCACGTGTTCCCATTCGATACGCTGCGCGCGTTGGGCGTTTTTACGCACCTGATAGCCGCAGCCGGCGAGATCCGGGATGCCCTTCTTGCCTTGCCAGTCGATGCGGCAGCCGCAGTAAAAACTGCCCGGCGCATCCTGGTTAATCTTGGCCGCCGCCGCCTTGGCCTGAGAAAAATTATTGATGCCGTGCGCCTGTACGGCGCCTGTGGCGAAAACCGCCATAAACAAAATTCTGCGAAGCATATTCCAAAACAGCTCAAAATTGGAAAAGCAGGCAGGGTAGCGGAACTTGCCGGCAGTGGCAAATGGCGATATTTACTTGTTTTAACGTATAAATCGTTTAACTAAAGGTTCTCGGTAGCGAGAAATTTCAGTTTTTCGCCGCACCGGCGGCAGCGGTATTCGCTTTCGCCGCGCAGCACGCGGTTATGGCGGCGGATGGTGAGCTGGTGCTGCCCGCAGCCGCAGCGATAGGGGAAGGTTTTGCTTTGCACCGAGGCGGTTTCGAAACGGTGAGTGCGGCTGGCTGGGGTCAGCAGTACGCTTTCCATCATCCAGCGCCATTCGCGGCCGTGCGGCGCCACCCGGCCGAATTGGCGAAACACCAGTAGGTGCGCCAACTCATGCGGCACCACTTCATCGATAAACGGCTGTTGGTTTTCCAATAGCAGCACCGGATTCAGACGGATTTCCCAGTTTTGCAGCCAGGCGGTGCCCGCGCTGGTGCCGCGTTGCTGATAGACGATGCTGGGTTCGGGGAACTCGACGGCAAAATGCCGGCGTGCCAACTGCAGCTTTTCACGCAGGCAGCGCATCACCGCTTGCTGCAGCGCGATGGGGATTCTTGGTTTGTTCATTGCGGCTTAGCTTAAGCAATGGCGCGGCGGCTGACAATACGCCCCGAAGCAAATCCGCATCCGTTGCTTTCTTTGGGCTGCGCGCCGGTTTTTCGCCACATTGATAAGACGATCGCCGTCGATGGATTGTAATCAATGTGTTAACTGCGGGATAATAAAGCGTGCATGATGAGCCTGTACCCGCAGTTCTCACCGAGCAAGGTTGAAACGCCGCCTGTGGTAATCCCTTACGCAAAGAGCGGTTATTTTGCGATTTGGCGCAATAACTGACTGATTAAAAATACGTAAGGTGGAGGCAGTTTTTTGACAAGGCGCCGAGCCGTGCGCCGCAAGTGTGAATTTAACGCAGCTGATGTTGCAAGTGAGAGATCAATGTCGAATAAACCGTTCCACTATCAAGATCCGTTCCCGCTGAAGAAAGACGATACCGAATACTACCTGCTGAGCCGCGACCACGTTTCCGTGAGCGAATTCGAAGGCCAGGAAATTCTGAAAGTTGCCCCTGAAGCGTTAACCCTGCTTGCCCAGCATGCGTTCCACGACGCGTCGTTCATGCTGCGCCCGGCGCACCAGCAGCAGGTGGCCGATATCCTCAAAGATCCGGACGCCAGCGAAAATGACAAGTACGTTGCGCTGCAATTTCTGCGTAACTCAGAAATCGCCGCCAAGGGTATTTTACCGACCTGCCAGGACACCGGCACGGCGATCATCGTCGGCAAAAAGGGCCAGCGCGTCTGGACCGGCGGCGGCGATGAAGAAGCGTTGTCGCGCGGGGTGTACAACACCTACATCGAAGAGAACCTGCGTTATTCGCAGAATGCCGCGCTGGATATGTACAAAGAGGTCAACACCGGCAGCAACCTGCCGGCGCAGATCGATCTCTACAGCGTGGACGGCGAAGAGTACAAGTTCCTGTGCATCGCCAAGGGCGGCGGTTCCGCCAACAAAACCTATCTGTATCAGGAAACCAAGGCGCTGCTGTCGCCGGGCAAACTGAAAAACTACCTGGTCGACAAGATGCGCACGTTGGGCACCGCAGCTTGCCCGCCTTACCACGTGGCGTTCGTCATCGGCGGCACCTCGGCGGAAGCGACGCTGAAAACCGTCAAGCTGGCCTCGACCAAGTATTACGATGGCCTGCCGACCGAAGGCAACGAGCATGGCCAGGCGTTCCGCGATCTGGAACTCGAAGCGGAACTGCTGCAAGAAGCGCAGAACCTGGGTCTGGGCGCGCAGTTCGGCGGCAAATACTTCGCGCACGATATTCGCGTGGTGCGTCTGCCGCGCCACGGCGCGTCCTGCCCGGTCGGCATGGGCGTCTCCTGTTCGGCGGATCGCAACATCAAAGGCAAGATCAACCGCGACGGCATCTGGCTGGAAAAACTGGAGCATAACCCGGGTAAATTCATCCCTCAGGAGCTGCGTCAGGCTGGGGAAGGCGAGGCGATCAAGGTCGATCTCAACCGCCCGATGGCGGAGATCCTCAAGCAGCTGTCGCAGTACCCGGTTTCCACCCGCCTGTCGCTGAGCGGCACCATCATCGTCGGCCGCGATATCGCGCACGCCAAGCTGAAAGAGCGTCTGGATCGCGGCGAAGGTCTGCCGCAGTACGTCAAGGATCACCCGATCTACTACGCCGGCCCGGCTAAAACGCCGGAAGGCTACGCGTCCGGTTCGCTGGGGCCAACCACCGCCGGGCGTATGGACTCCTACGTCGATCTGCTGCAATCCCACGGCGGCAGCATGATCATGCTGGCGAAAGGCAACCGCAGCCAGCAGGTGACGGATGCCTGCCACAAGCACGGCGGTTTCTACCTCGGCAGCATCGGCGGCCCGGCGGCGGTGCTGGCGCAGCAGAGCATCAAGAGCCTGGAGTGCGTGGAGTATCCTGAACTGGGTATGGAAGCGATCTGGAAAATCGAAGTGGAGGATTTCCCGGCGTTTATCCTGGTGGATGACAAAGGCAATGACTTCTTCCAGAAGATCCAGGCCGGTCAGTGCTCCAGCTGCCTGAAATAAGCGCGGCCCCCTTCACCGTCTACGGGCGGTGAAGGGGATTGTGTAAAGTCCTGTAGCCTGCTGGACGTCGAGTTTTAACCTGTATACCCTACGCGGATAGCACTAAAACTCGACTAATGGAATATCGGCAACAGAAGGTTCGGCAAGCACATGGGAACGCAGGAAAGTCATATCAAGGAATTGCTGGTCTGGATTGAGGATAACCTGACCAATCCGCTGTCGTTGGATATCGTTGCCGCCAAGTCAGGCTATACGAAATGGTACCTGCAGCGCATGTTCAAAAAGCAGACCGGATTATCGTTAGCCTCGTACATCCGTGCTCGCCGCCTCTACCTTGCCGCCTTCGCCTTGCGTTTCACGCAGAAGAGCATCCTCGATATCTCGGTCGAATATCAGTTCGACAACCAGCAGACGTTCTCGCGCTGTTTCAAGAAACACTTCGCCGAATCGCCCAGCGTGTATCGCCATGCCCGCAAGCAGGACTTCAGCAATCTGGTGCGTTCGTTGGCGGCCAGCCAGCCCGGCGATATTCAGGTTGAGCGCGTCAGCATCGCCCGAGGGCAATATGCCTTTCACGGCAAGCAGTACGCTTACCACCTGGATATCGAGAAGCTGGACAAGTCGCACCTGCCGCAGCGCAGCGCGCTGCGGGGGCAATTCTATACCTTGTTGGGCGAGCGCCCGACGCAAACCTATTCGTTTACCCAACTGGTGCCGGACGGCGAGCGGGTCAGGGTCGATTATACCCTGGGCGTGACGACGGAATACCCGCTGCGCGAAGGCGTGGTGCTGGAGCCGCTGCCGGAGATCCACGGCGAGTTTTGCCGTTTTCGCTATTCCGGCAAGCCGGTGGCGCTCAATGACCACATCATTCAGATCTACACGCAGGTGTTGCCCGAAATGGGGCTGGCCCGCGGTGACGGGCCGGACATTACGGTGTTCAGCTATTCGCTGAGCGGGAAAGAGGAACTGCATCTGGAGCTGCAGCATCTGGTGCCGGTGGTGCCGCTGCATTGATCCCGTCGGCGGCCGGCAGCCGGTTTTTTTGCTGCACGATCGCCGCCATCACCGCCAGGGCGATCTCCGCCGGGGTTTTGCTGCCGAGCGGCAGGCCGATTGGCGCATGGATGCGTTCCAGCTCCTGAGGCGTGAATTCGGCAATCTGCTGCAAACGCTGGCGCCGCCGCGCGCTGTTTCTGAGCGAGCCCATGGCCCCAATGTAAAATGCCGGGGTGTGGATCGCTTCCATCAGCGTCAGGTCGTCCATGCGCGGATCGTGGGTTAGCGCCACGACGGCGGTATTGGCGTGGCAACCTCCATCCTCAATGAATTTGGCCGGAAACTGGCGCAGCAACGTCACGCCCGGCTTCAGCTCGGCGGCAAAGTTATCCAGCGCCTCCGGGCGGTTCTCGCACACCAGCACCTCAAACCCCAGCGCCACGGCGAAATCAGCACAGTACAGCGCCACGCTGGACAGTCCGGCGATCAGCAGGCGCGGCGCGGCCGCGATGTGCAGGGTGATCTGCTCAAGCCGACGTTCGACCTGCGTGGCGCTGGTGAAGTGGCTTTGCTCAAGACTGTGGCAGGCGTTGGGCAGCGTCAGACGTTTGATCAACGCGTGATGCCCTTCCAGCGCGCCGGCGATGCGTCGCAGGTAAGCGATGCTGTCTTCACCCGCCGGCAGGTATTCGATCAGCACGTCCAGCACGCCGCCGCAGGGCAGCGCCACGTTAGGCGTCATGCCGCCTTCGCCGTAACGGATCACCTGGCTGGCCGCCTGATACTCCCCGGCGGCCACGCGACGCAAGAAATCCTCCTCCACGCAGCCGCCCGACAGCGAACCGCTGTAGCGGCCGTCGCGGGTCGCCGCCATCAGCGCGCCCGGCGACCGCGGCGAAGAGCCGTAGGTACTGAGCACGGTGCATAACCAGACCGGCTGTTGCTGCAGCCAGCTTATCGCCTGGCTGACCACGGTGACATCAAGATGTTGCATAGGTGAATTTACTCGTTGGCCGGGAGTTGCGATGGAAGATCAATATCCTGCACGACGCCGGGGTGCTCAAGCGGCAGCAGGTGCACTGCCGCGCCTTGCAGCAGTTCACGCGCACCATTATCGCCGCGCAGTTGGCAAAGTGGTTTGCGCAATAGAGCGGAAAAGCCGACCGGGTGACCGGGCTGTTGCGCATAACAGGGGCGCACGATCGCGTGTTGCCGTAAGGCGCTCGCCACCTGCCGGAAGACATCGGCACCGACGAACGGCATATCGGCCAGGTGGATCAGCCAGCCTTGCCAGTGCGGCGTGGCCGCAACGCCCGCGGCGATAGAGTCGCCGAGGCCCGCGCTGGCGAGCAGGGTGACCGGCACCTGATTAGCGGCACAGGCTGCCAGCACCGGCAGATTATCCGGGCGGGTCACCACCTGCACCGGTAGCCCGGAAGCCAGCGCCTGGCGCAGGGTGTGTTCGAACAGCGATCGCCGCTCGCCTGCCGCATCGGCAAACCCGGCGTTCAATTTGTTGCCCTGGCCGCCGGCCTGAATAAAGCGCTCCCCGCGTCCGGCGGCGGTAATGACAATGCCCGTAGTCATGTTTGAAGTCCGCGTTTGCGCAAATTATTTATTAGCCTACAAACTACCTGTGTTTTGCAAATGTTTTTTTGTTGAAAACATCCTGTTAATCATCACATAATTTTAGTTATAAGCATATGCTTATGACGTCTACGGCAAGGTCGTCAGCGTTTGCGCAACAACACCGCGAACAAAAACCAATTACAAGAAAGACGTGAAGGACTTATTTATGAGCAATTTCAACCCGTCGCGGCGCCGCTTTATCAAAAGCGCCGTGATTGCGGGGGTGTCTGTGTATCTCGCGCCCCTGTACAGCAGCGCCTACGCCGCGCTGTTCGAGCAAAAAATCCTCCAGTCACCCAACTGGGATCCGCAGACCAAACGCGTCCGTTTCCGTATCGACGGCCGCGCCAAGGTCATGGGGCAGAAGGTGTTCGCGCGCGATATCCGCGCGGTGGACATGCCGCACTGGCCGCAGAAACAGGCGCACGCCTTCATTCTGCGCGTCACCAAAGCCGATCGGCTGTTCGAAGGGGTCGATCTGTCGTTGTTGGGGGATGACCTGCAGCCGGATCGCCTGGTGACGGCGGAAGATCTGGCGCGCGACGGTCTGGCCTTCCCGGCGTTTTACGGTGACGACATGCTGCTGCCGAGTGGCAAAACCCCGGCCTATCTCGGCCAGGCGGTGGCGATTCTGATCTATCACGACTTCGCCCGTTTCCGCTTCGCTAAGGACAAGCTGAAATTCCGTGAAGAAACCATCAAATACGGCGCGGTCACCGGCCCGCTGGAGCGCGATCCCTGGGGCAGCTTCCGCTATGTGCGGGTGGGGGGCGAACAGCCGTTCGACGACGATCGCTTCTCCAGCCTGAAGGACACGCCGATCTTCCCGGTGTCGATGAAAAAACACCTGCCGGTGTGGCCGGAAGGGCGCGAGGGCGGCAAGCTGGATCAGGAAGGCATGCGCTATGCGGGCCTGATCGCCGACGAGTTGGCGAATCCGCCGGCCGATTGGCTGGTGATGTCACGCCGTTACACCACGCAGTCGATCGACACTTCGGCGCTGGAGCCGGACAACGCCAACGGCTGGTTCGACGCCGAGACGCAAACGCTGCATCTGGTGGTGCCGACCCAGTCGCCGCAGGAAGTGGCTGACGAAATGCCGCGCATGCTGGCCAAGCGCAACCCGCCGGTAAAACAGCTGATCCTGCACCCGTGTTACACCGTGGGCTACGGTTCGAAAGATCACTATAACTTTCCGTATTACGGCGCGGTGGCGGCGATGTACGGCGACGGCCACCCGGTGCGCCTGGCCAACGACCGCTTCGAGCAGTTCCAGACGGCGTTGAAGCGCCACGCTTTCGACATGAACTACCGTATCGCGGTGAATCGCCAGACCGGCGTCATGCAGTCGTTCCTCGGGGATATGACCGCGGACGGCGGCGGCCGCAGCAACTTTACCCCTTCGGTGGTGATGGTCGGCGCGACCGCCGCCCAGTCGATTTACTACTTCCCGAAAAGCGATCTGTCGTCGGTCGGGCTGGCCTCACGCGCCATCGACGCCGGCTCGGCGCGCGGTTACGGCACGCTGCAGAGCATGGCCGCCACCGAGATGATGGTGGATGAGCTGGCCGCCGAACTGAAGATCGATCCTATCGAATTCCGCCTGCGTAACGTGCTGAAATCCGGCATGAAAAATACCCAAGGTGCGATCCCGGCCGGTGCGATTCGTGCCGATGAAGTGCTGGAGAAGGCGGCGAAGCATGAGATATGGCTCAAGCGCGCCGAACGCAAGGCCGAGTTTGAGAGCCGTCATCCCGGCAAGCGCTATGGCGTTGGCTTTGGCTGCGTGCAGAAAGACTTCGGCACCGGAGCAGAAACCTCGTTCGCCCGGGTGGAATTGAGCGAAGACGGCCGTATCACGCTGCATCACAGCGGCGCGGAGATGGGCACCGGCATGTCGACCTCGCAGTCGGTGCTGTGCGCGCAGTGGCTGGGCAAACCGGCCGACGAAGCGCATTTCTCGGTCACTGACTGGTCGGTGCTGCCGATGGTCACCAGCGGCGATCCTTACCTGATGTCGCAGGAAGAGCAGGACAAGCTGCAAACCAACCCTAACTGGACGCCGAGCTACTGTTCGCCGTCCAGCGCCAGCAACTCGGCCTATTACTTCTCGCACAGCACCCGCGAAGCGGCGCGCCTGATCTTCGATCACGGCCTGTGGCCGGCGGCGATGGCGCTGTGGCAGGCCGGCATCGGCGGCGGCCAGGCGGCGCCGCTGGTGGTGCGGCGTGAGGATGCGCGTTGGGTCGAAGGCGGCCTGACGGCGGCGGGCATGTCGGTGCTGAGCCTCGAATTGCTGGCCAAGACGGCTTATCAAATGGGCGGCGTCACCGGCGCGGCGGTGCACGTCTTCAACCGCTGGCAGTGGGCGGAGGCCGATTTTACGTTGAACGGCAAAAGCGAACGCCTGCCGATCGACGGCATGTCGCTGCGCAACGCCGGCGGCGAATTCAAACCGCTGGCGCGCGGGCAAGTCTACTACCCGCCAACCCAGCGCAACAATGCGGCGGTGACCTACTACAGCGCCGTTGGCACGCTGGCGGAAGTGGCGGTGGATATCGCCACCGGCCAGGTGGAATTGTTGAATCACCATTCGATCATGGAGTGCGGCAACCTGATCGTGCCGGAACTGGTTTCCGGCCAGCTGCAGGGCGGGCTGGCGATGGGCATCGGCCATGCGCTGCACGAATATTTACCACTGTACGAAGACGGCCCGGGCAACGGTACCTGGAACTTCAACCGTTACCATCTGCCGCGCGCCAGCGACGTGGCGGTGTGGAAACAGAGCGGTGACATCCTGCCGGCGCTGTCGGAAACCGATCCGCCGAAAGGCATGGCGGAGGTGGTGATGATCCCGATTGTGGCCGCCCTGGTTAACGCCATCGCCGACGCCACCGGCCACCGTTTCCGTGATTTGCCCGTTCGTGCAGAAAATATTCGTGAGGTATTACAATGAGCATTAAAACCCAGCCGATCTCCCTGACCATCAACGAGAAGCAGTACGGCCCGATCGAGGTGCCGGAAGGCCTGATGATGATCGATTTCCTGCACGAGTACCTTGACCTGACCGGCTCGCGCCTCGGCTGCGGGCAGGGCATTTGCCACGCCTGCGTGGCGATCGTCGATCACCCGAGCGGCACCAGCGAAGAGGTGCGCACCTGCATCACCGGCGCGCATTTCTTCAACGGCAAGAAAGTGCGCACCGTCGAAGGCCACGCCAAGGTGGACGAACAGGGCGAGGTGGTTGAGCTGTCGCCGATCCAGCAGGCGTTTCTGGAGCACTACAGCTTCCAGTGCGGCTACTGCACGCCGGGCTTCGTCAACGCCGCCACCATTTTCGTGGAAAAGCTCAAGCGTGAGCCTATCGCTCGCGAGCAGCTGGAAAGCGCCATCGAACAGGCGCTGGACAGCCACATCTGCCGCTGCACCGGCTACGTGCGCTACTACGAAGCGGTGCGCGACGTGGTGCTGAAAACGCCGGGCCTGCTGAAGGAGACGGCGCAATGAAAAAACGTCTTGCAGTGTTGATTTTGCTGGTGGCGATCGTGGTGATTGCGCTGCTCTGGTGGCGGGAAAACCGCCGTTACGACGGCCCGGTGCAGCAGGTGACCGCCGGCGCCGAACAGATCGCCCGCGGCCGCTATCTGGCGCAGGCCGCTGACTGCGCTGCCTGCCATACCGCCAGCGGCGGGGCGCCGTTGGCCGGCGGCTATCCGCTGGAAACGCCGTTCGGCACGATTTACGGCAGCAATCTGACGCCGTCGGCCGACCACGGCATCGGGCGCTGGACCAAGGACGACTTCTTCCTGGCGCTGACGCAGGGCGTGGCGCCGGGCGGGCGACATCTGTACCCGGCGATGCCTTACACCTCGTACAAGGGCATGTCGCGTCAGGACGCCGACGACATCTACGCTTACCTGATGACGCGTCCGGCGGTGGATGTCGCCATTCCGGCCAACGAGATGCCGTTCCCGTTCAACCAGCGCATGGCGCTGATCGGCTGGAACCTGCTGTTCCGCAGCCAGGATCCTCTGCCGGCCAGTTCGCAGGGCAATTCGCCGCAATGGCAGCGCGGCCGCTATCTGGCCGATGTGCTGGGCCACTGTGGCGAATGCCACACGCCGCGTGGCGTGCTGGGGCAGATGGATCTCGCCAAGCCGATGCAGGGCGGCGATCTCGGCCGCTTCATGGCGCCGGACATTACGCCGCACGGTCTGGCACAGCGCGGCTGGACGCCGCAGGACGTCAGCCGCTTCCTCAGCACCGGTCTCGCGCCGCAGGGTTCCGCCTTCAGCGAGATGCACATGGTGGTGGATCTCAGCACCCGTCATTTAACGCCGGAAGACCACCAGGCGCTGGCGCTGTATCTGATGGGCGAGCAGCCGCCGGCGGCAGTGCCGGTGAAAATGGGCCAGGGCAACGATACCGGGCGTATGGCCTATCTGGATCAGTGCGCCGGCTGCCATGCGCGTGAAGGCGAGGGCAAACCGCACGTCGCACCGGCGATGCGCGATAACGCCACGCTGCGCCAGGCGGACGGCAAGAACCTGATCGTGTCGGTGCTGGACGGCTTGCCGGCCCAGCAATTCCCGAACGGCGAAAGCATGCAGAGCATGCCGGGCTTCGGCGAGCGGCTGAGCGATGCCGAAGTGGCGGAGCTGGTGAATTACCTGCGCGTGACCTGGGGCGGCTTGCCGGCGGACATCACCGCCGAGCAGGTGAAAGCGCTGCGCAAGTAAGCGGCGTTCAGGCGAAAAAAATGGCCCGCATCTGCGGGCCATTTTATTGCGCGGTCACGGGGTTCAACGGCTGGTGACGCCGTCGACGCGTTGGCTGCGCTGTTTGATGGCGTAACCAACGGCCAGGATCGCCACCCATACCGGGATCAGCAGCACCGAGATTTGAATGCCCGGCGTCAGGTACATGATCACCAGGATGCCGGCCATGAACAGCAGGCACAGGTAGTTGCTGAACGGGTACCAGAACGCCTTGAACTTCGGCACCACGCCTTCGCGGTTTTTGGCGGCGCGGAACTTCAGGTGCGCCAGGCTGATCATCGCCCAGTTGATCACCAGCGCCGATACCACCAACGCCATCAATAGCTCGAAGGCACGGCCAGGGATCAGGTAGTTAATCAGTACGCACAGCGCGGTGGCGAGGGCGGAAATGCCGATGGCCACCACCGGCACGCCGCGGCCGTCGACCTTCAGCAGGCTTTTCGGGCCGTTACCTTGTTGCGCCAGGCCGTACAGCATGCGGCTGTTGCAGTAGACGCAGCTGTTGTAGACCGACAGCGCGGCGGTGAGCACCACGATGTTCAGCACGGTCGCCACCAGGTTGCTGTTCAGCGCGTGGAAGATCAGCACGAACGGGCTGCCGCCTTCGACCACCTTGCCCCACGGGTACAGCGACAACAGAATGGCCAGTGAACCGATATAGAAAATCAGGATGCGGTAGATCACCTGATTGGTGGCTTTCGGAATGCTTTTTTGCGGGTTGTCGGCTTCGGCGGCGGTGATGCCGACCAGCTCGAGGCCGCCGAAGGAGAACATGATCACCGCCATCGCCATCACCAGGCCCATGACGCCGTTCGGGAAGAACCCGCCCTGCGCCCACAGGTTGGTGACGGTGGCTTCCGGGCCGCCCATGCCGCTGAACAACAGGTAGGCGCCGAACACGATCATGCCGATAATCGCCACCACCTTGATGATGGCGAACCAGAATTCCATCTCACCGTAAACTTTGACGTTGGCCAGGTTGATGGCGTTGATCGCCAGGAAGAACACCGCGGCGGAGACCCAGGTGGGGATCTCCGGCCACCAGTACTGCACGTAGATGCCGACCGCTGTCAGCTCCGCCATCGCCACCAGGACATACAACACCCAGTAGTTCCAGCCGGAAGCGAAGCCGGCGAAGTTGCCCCAGTATTTGTAGGCGAAGTGGCTGAAGGAACCGGCAACCGGTTCTTCCACCACCATTTCCCCCAGCTGGCGCATGATCAGAAACGCGATGAAGCCACCGATGGCGTAACCGAGAATAACCGACGGGCCGGCCATTTTTATTGTTTGAGCGATACCGAGAAATAACCCGGTGCCGATTGCGCCACCTAAGGCGATGAGCTGAATATGGCGGTTTTTCAGGCCGCGTTTCAGCTGGTCACCATGCTGTTGACCATCCATCAATCTAACCCTCTGTCGTTGCGAATGACCACATGCCTGTAAAGCAGTGGTTACGATGTGTGTTTTGTTTTATTTACGACGTTATATCTATTAATTCCACGGCGCCGCTACCGTTTGGCAGAGAATAATGTTATGCGCGTCAGTTTGCACCTGCTTTGTCGTGTGAGTGATTAAGATTGCAGCAGTTTAGGAAACAAAATGCGGGTTGTGTGACGGCAGGGGGGATTCAGTGCATGAAATAAGCAACAAATCACATAATGCGCAAAAATAACGTAGATCTGAACGGTGGGGTGCGTTCAAATAATGAACGAACCATCGTTGCGCTGCTCGCCAAATAGTCATTCATCAAAGCGTAATAACCATGCAATAAAACTTGGGCAAAAAGTTTGCACTCTTCCTTGCGTAAGGTTTGGTAAAAGTTAAATCCCCAACCCGGCGCGTAAATGGTAATACCATCACGGCGTTACCGGTTTGCAGCGGGGTTTTCAGCGGGGTGTTAAAATGTGCGGGTAACCTGATTTCGATCAAGGCCCGTATGGACAGGAGGTGAATACTTTGTTACTTTACCGTCACGTTTTTGAAATTGGTATTACCAATTGACTCCGCGCCATTCGCAGAGAAGAATTCACTCATGGCCTACAGCAAAATCCGCCAACCCAAGTTGTCAGATGTTATCGAGCAACAGCTCGAATACCTGATCCTCGAGGGGACACTGCGCCCAGGCGAAAAACTGCCTCCGGAGCGCGAGCTGGCGAAACAATTTGATGTCTCCCGTCCTTCTCTGAGAGAGGCCATTCAGCGCCTGGAAGCGAAAGGGTTGCTCCTGCGCCGTCAGGGCGGCGGCACCTTCGTGCAAACTAATCTGTGGCAGAGCTTCAGCGATCCGCTGGCCGAGCTGCTGGCCGACCATCCCGAATCACAGTTCGATCTGCTGGAAACCCGTCACGCGCTGGAAGGCATTGCCGCCTATTACGCGGCGCTGCGCGGCACCGATGAAGATCTGGCGCGCATCCGCGACTGCCACATCGTGATTCAACAGGCTCAAGACAGCGGCGATCTCGACGCCGAAGCCGATGCGGTCATGCAGTATCAAATCGCCGTGACCGAAGCTGCCCACAACGTTGTGTTACTTCACCTGCTACGCTGCATGGGGCCGATGCTGGAACAGAACGTGCGTCAGAACTTTGAATTGCTCTACTCGCGCCGTGAGATGTTGGCAAAAGTGAGCAGCCACCGCGCCGGAATTTTTGAGGCGATTGTGGCACGCGAGCCGGAAAAGGCCCGTGAAGCCTCGCATCGCCACTTGGCGTTTATCGAGGAAATCTTGCTGGATCTCAGCCGGGAGCATACTCGGCGCGAGAGATCGCTACGGCGTCTCCAGCAACGCAAGGATTAAGAGCTGTCCTCTTCAGGGTACACCAGCCTGCGGGGGTTAAGTTCGAGGTACTTAGTTAAGTACTTAAGCGGCAACTAAACTGATGGGCCTGTCTTCGTGTGTTTTTGCACAGAGCACAGGAAGACAGGCTCCAAACAAACCATTAGACAGATAAGGAATACCACCATGTCAGAACGTTTAAACAATGACGTGGATCCGATCGAAACCCGCGACTGGCTGCAGGCGATCGAATCGGTCATCCGTGAAGAGGGTGTTGAGCGAGCTCAGTTTCTGATTGATCAGGTATTGGGAGAAGCCCGCAAAGGCGGCGTTAACGTTGCGGCTGGTGCTGCAGCGCACAACTACGTCAACACCATCGCGGTAGAAGACGAACCGGCCTACCCAGGCAACCTGGATCTGGAACGCCGCATTCGTTCAGCGATCCGTTGGAACGCGATCATGACCGTTCTGCGCGCATCCAAAAAAGACCTGGAGCTGGGCGGCCACATGGCTTCCTTCCAGTCTTCCGCGACCTTCTATGAAGTCTGCTTTAACCACTTCTTCCGCGCACGCAACGAGAAAGACGGCGGCGACCTGGTGTACTTCCAGGGCCACATCTCTCCGGGCGTTTACGCGCGTGCCTTCCTTGAAGGCCGCCTGACCGAAGAACAAATGAACAACTTCCGTCAGGAAGTGCACGGCAATGGCCTGTCCTCTTACCCGCATCCTAAGCTGATGCCGGAATTCTGGCAGTTCCCGACCGTTTCCATGGGCCTGGGCCCAATCAGCGCCATCTATCAGGCGAAGTTCCTGAAATACCTGGAACACCGCGGCCTGAAAGACACCTCTGAGCAGACCGTTTACGCCTTCCTGGGCGACGGCGAGATGGATGAGCCGGAATCCAAAGGCGCCATCACCATCGCGACCCGCGAGAAGCTGGACAACCTGGTGTTCGTCATCAACTGCAACCTGCAGCGCCTGGATGGCCCGGTCACCGGCAACGGCAAGATCATCAACGAACTGGAAGGCATCTTCTCCGGCGCAGGCTGGCAGGTGCTGAAAGTGATCTGGGGCGGCCGTTGGGACGAACTGCTGCGTAAAGACACCAGCGGTAAACTGGTTCAGCTGATGAACGAGACCCTGGACGGCGATTACCAGACCTTCAAATCCAAAGACGGCGCTTACGTGCGCGAGCACTTCTTCGGCCGTTACCCGGAAACCGCGGCGCTGGTCAAAGACATGACCGACGACGAAATCTGGGCGCTGAACCGTGGTGGTCACGATCCGAAGAAAATCTTCGCTGCACTGAAAAAAGCGCAGGACACCAAAGGCAAACCGACCGTTATCCTGGCCCACACCATCAAAGGTTACGGCATGGGTGAAACTGCGGAAGGTAAAAACATCGCTCACCAGGTGAAGAAAATGAACATGGAAGGGGTTCACCACTTCCGCGATCGTTTCAACGTGCCGGTTGCCGATGCTGATATCGAAAAACTGCCGTACATCACCTTCGAGAAAGATTCCGAAGAATACAAATACCTGCACGAACGTCGCCAGGCGCTGAAAGGCTACGTGCCGACTCGTCTGCCGGAGTTCACCCAGAAGCTGGAAATGCCGGCGCTGGAAGATTTCAGCTCGCTGCTGGAAGAGCAGAACAAAGAGATCTCTACCACTATCGCCTTCGTGCGTGCCCTGAACGTGATGCTGAAGAACAAGTCGATCAAAGATCGCCTGGTGCCAATCATCGCCGACGAAGCGCGTACCTTCGGTATGGAAGGTCTGTTCCGTCAGATCGGTATCTACAGCCCGAACGGCCAGCAGTACACTCCGCAGGACCGTGAGCAGGTTGCTTACTACAAAGAAGACGAGAAAGGCCAAATCCTGCAGGAAGGCATCAACGAACTGGGCGCAGCGTCTTCCTGGCTGGCCGCAGCGACTTCTTACAGCACCAACGATCTGCCGATGATTCCGTTCTACATCTACTACTCGATGTTCGGTTTCCAACGTATCGGCGACCTGTGCTGGGCAGCGGGCGACCAACAGGCGCGCGGCTTCCTGATCGGCGGGACCTCGGGCCGTACTACTCTGAACGGCGAAGGTCTGCAGCACGAAGATGGCCACAGCCACATTCAGTCTCTGACCATCCCTAACTGCATCTCTTACGATCCGGCTTACGCGTACGAAGTGGCGGTAATCATGCACGATGGTCTGGTGCGCATGTATGGCGACAACCCAGAAAACGTGTACTACTACCTGACCACGCTGAACGAAAACTACCACATGCCTGCGATGCCGCAGGGTGCGGAAGAAGGTATCCGCAAGGGTATCTACAAGCTGGAAACGCTGGAAGGCAGCAAAGGCAAGGTACAGCTGCTGGGCTCCGGCGCCATCCTGCGCCACGTGCGCGAAGCTGCGCAGATCCTGGCGAAGGAATACGGCGTGGGTTCCGACACCTACAGCGTGACCTCGTTCACCGAACTGGCGCGCGACGGTCAGGACTGCGAGCGCTGGAACATGCTGCACCCAACCGAAACGCCACGCGTGCCTTACATCGCTCAGGTGATGAACGACGCGCCGGCGGTAGCTTCTACCGACTACATGAAACTGTTCGCCGAACAGGTTCGTACTTATGTGCCGGCCAGCGATTATCGCGTTCTGGGCACCGACGGCTTCGGTCGTTCGGACAGCCGCGAAAACCTGCGTCACCACTTCGAAGTCGATGCATCCTACGTGGTGGTTGCTGCTCTGGGTGAACTGGCTAAACGCGGTGAGATCGAAGCTTCTGTGGTTGCTGATGCAATCAAGAAATTCGACATCAACCCGGAAAAAGTTAACCCGCGTCTGGCCTAAGAGGTACTGAATAATGTCTATCGAAATCAACGTACCGGACATCGGTGCAGATGAAGTCGAAATCACCGAGATTCTGGTGAAGGTCGGCGATAAAGTTGAAGTGGAACAATCGCTGATCACCGTGGAAGGCGACAAGGCTTCCATGGAAGTGCCATCCCCGCAGGCGGGCGTGGTGAAAGAGATCAAAGTGGCGGTCGGCGATAAAACCGAAACCGGCAAACTGATCATGATCTTCGAAGCGGCAGGCGCAGCGGAAGCTGCACCGGCGGCGAAAGCGGAAGAAAAACCGGCGGCAGCAGCTGCTGCCCCGGCCGCCGCTGCAGCCAAAGACGTTGCCGTGCCGGACATCGGCGCCGACGAAGTCGAAGTGACCGAGGTCCTGGTGAAAGTGGGCGACAAGGTGGAAGCCGAGCAGTCCCTGATCACCGTTGAAGGCGACAAGGCTTCCATGGAAGTCCCTGCGCCGTTCGCGGGCACCGTGAAAGAGATCAAGATCGCGACCGGCGACAAAGTGAAAACCGGTTCCCTGATCATGGTGTTCGAAGTGGCCGGCGCCGCTTCCGCTGCGGCCCCGGCTGCGGCGCAAGCCCCTGCCGCCGCTGCAGCGCCTGCGGCCTCTGCGGCCAAAGACGTCGCCGTGCCGGATATCGGCGGCGACGAAGTCGAAGTGACCGAAGTGATGGTTAAGGTGGGCGACAAGGTTGCCGCCGAGCAGTCTCTGATCACCGTGGAAGGCGACAAGGCTTCCATGGAAGTGCCTGCGCCGTTCGCCGGTACCGTGAAAGAGATCAAGATCGCGACCGGCGACAAAGTGAAAACCGGCTCCCTGATCATGGTATTCGAAGTGGAAGGCGCTGCGCCTGCCGCCGCTGCTCCAGCTGCTAAAGCGGAAGCTGCGCCGGCTCCGGCCGCTGCTAAAGCTGCCGCTCCGGCTGCGAAAGCTGACGACAAAGGCGAGTTCGCCGAGAACGCGGCATACGTGCACGCGACCCCGGTCATTCGTCGCCTGGCGCGTGAATTCGGCGTTAACCTGGCGAAAGTGAAGGGTACAGGTCGTAAAGGCCGTATCCTGCGCGAAGACGTTCAGACTTACGTGAAAGACGCGGTGAAACGCGCTGAAGCGGCTCCGGCCGCTGCCGGCGGCGGTCTGCCAGGCATGCTGCCATGGCCGAAAGTGGACTTCAGCAAGTTCGGCGAGATCGAAGAAGTCGAAATGGGCCGCATCCAGAAGATCTCTGGCGCGAACCTGAGCCGCAACTGGGTGATGATCCCGCACGTGACTCACTTCGACAAAACCGATATCACCGATCTGGAAGCGTTCCGCAAACAGCAGAACGAAGAAGCGGCCAAGCGCAAGCTGGACGTGAAGTTCACGCCTGTCGTGTTCATCATGAAAGCCGTTGCTGCCGCTCTGGAGCAGATGCCGCGCTTCAACAGCTCGCTGTCCGAAGACGGTCAGAAGCTGACGCTGAAGAAATACATCAACATCGGCGTGGCGGTAGATACCCCGAACGGCCTGGTGGTTCCGGTGTTCAAGGACGTGAACAAGAAGAGCATCACCGAGCTGTCTCGCGAACTGATGACCATCTCCAAGAAAGCGCGCGACGGCAAGCTGACCGCGGGCGAGATGCAGGGCGGCTGCTTCACCATCTCCAGCCTGGGCGGCATCGGGACGACCCACTTCGCGCCGATCGTCAACGCGCCGGAAGTGGCTATCCTGGGCGTCTCCAAGTCTGCGATGGAGCCGGTCTGGAACGGTAAAGAGTTCATGCCGCGCCTGATGATGCCGATGTCGCTGTCCTTCGACCACCGCGTTATCGACGGTGCCGATGGTGCGCGCTTCATCACCATCATCAACAACATGTTGTCCGACATTCGCCGTCTGGTGATGTAATGCAAAAGGGGCGCAGCATGCTGCGCCCCTGACGATTCTGTAGCAGTTTTGTCGGATTTTGCATAACTCGACAAAATTGTTGAGACACGGGTCACTCGAACACGCTTTGCAGATTATTAACAATTCTGTAAACTGCTCGCGGTGTAAGCGTCCCGGTGGATGAAGGGCGTTATGAGATCGATTAGCAATAAAAATGACGTCTGACCCGCCGGACAATCAATTAAGAGGTCATGATGAGTACTGAAATTAAAACTCAGGTCGTGGTACTTGGGGCGGGCCCGGCAGGTTACTCTGCAGCCTTTCGTTGCGCTGACTTAGGTCTTGAAACCGTTCTGGTTGAACGTTATTCCACTCTGGGCGGGGTTTGCCTGAACGTGGGATGTATCCCTTCCAAAGCACTGCTGCACGTTGCCAAAGTGATCGAAGAAGCCAAAGCGCTGGCCGAACACGGCATCGTTTTCGGCGAGCCGAAAACCGACATCGACAAAGTGCGCGTCTGGAAAGAAAAAGTCATCACTCAGCTGACCGGCGGTCTGGCTGGCATGGCGAAAGGCCGTAAAGTGAAAGTGGTCAACGGCCTGGGCAAGTTCACCGGCGCTAACACCCTGGTTGTGGAAGGCGAAAACGGCCCAACCACCATCAACTTCGATAACGCCATCATCGCTGCAGGTTCTCGTCCGATCCAACTGCCATTCATTCCTCATGAAGATCCACGCGTGTGGGATTCTACCGATGCGCTGGAACTGAAAACCGTCCCAGAGCGTCTGCTGGTCATGGGCGGCGGCATCATCGGCCTGGAAATGGGCACCGTATACCATGCGCTGGGTTCACAGATCGACGTCGTTGAAATGTTCGATCAGGTTATCCCGGCGGCAGATAAAGACGTGGTGAAAGTCTTCACCAAACGTATCAGCAAGCAGTTCAACCTGATGCTGGAAACCAAAGTGACCGCGGTAGAAGCCAAAGAAGATGGCATCTACGTCACGATGGAAGGTAAAAAAGCGCCGGCAGAACCACAGCGTTACGACGCGGTGCTGGTGGCGATCGGCCGCGTGCCGAACGGCAAACTGCTGGATGCCGGCAAAGCTGGCGTTGAAGTTGACGAGCGTGGCTTCATCAACGTCGACAAACAGCTGCGCACCAACGTGCCGCACATCTTCGCTATCGGCGACATCGTCGGTCAGCCGATGCTGGCGCACAAAGGCGTGCACGAAGGCCACGTTGCCGCAGAAGTTATCGCCGGCATGAAGCACTACTTCGATCCGAAAGTGATCCCATCCATCGCTTACACCGAGCCGGAAGTGGCATGGGTGGGTCTGACCGAGAAAGAAGCGAAAGAGAAAGGCATCAGCTACGAAACCTCCACCTTCCCGTGGGCGGCTTCCGGCCGTGCGATCGCTTCCGACTGTGCAGACGGCATGACCAAACTGATCTTCGACAAAGAAACTCACCGCATCATCGGTGGCGCGATTGTCGGCACCAACGGCGGTGAGCTGCTGGGTGAAATCGGTCTGGCTATCGAGATGGGCTGCGACGCGGAAGACATCGCGCTGACCATCCACGCTCACCCGACCCTGCACGAATCCGTGGGCCTGGCGGCAGAAATCTACGAAGGCAGCATCACCGACCTGCCTAACCCGAAAGCCAAGAAGAAGTAATTCTGCTGGCTGACCGGTTAACAAGCGGCTCCTGAGAAGGGGCCGTTTTTTTTTGCTCAAACTCAGAAAGCGGTATTTTTGTGGCCGCTGCGCCAAATTCCGATCCCTCTGCTTATATCCTCTCTAACTCTATGGATATAATGCCCTGCTAGTCCGGCAGCCGATTACGCTGCGCTCAACGATTCAGCAAAGATTTAATGTTGCTTTTATGTGAACGAATTAACAACCGTTTCAAATCCTGATATGCTGGCTGAGCGGAACCGGGCACTGTACCTTACAGTCCAGGACATCGACAGCAGTGCCCCGTCAGGATAGATGGCATCAATATCGCCGTGCGCTCTACCCATCAGTCTTTCATGCTGTAACGCTGTTTGACCGTGCTTGTTTGCCCCAGACACCTTTTCGGGGCCTTTACGGGCCGATCGCCTAGCCACAGAGTGAAACCCCAAGGGTATAAACCCGGTTTGCATATACGCCAGGCACAATAAATGACAATGAGAGCGAGGAGAACGTCGTGCTAGAAGAATACCGTAAGCACGTAGCCGAGCGTGCTGCTGAGGGCATCGCCCCTAAGCCGCTAGACGCCACCCAAATGGCCGCGCTGGTCGAACTACTGAAGAATCCGCCAAAAGGCGAAGAAGAATTCCTGTTAGACCTGCTGATTAACCGTGTTCCACCGGGCGTCGACGAAGCCGCCTACGTCAAAGCAGGTTTCCTGGCGGCCATCGCCAAAGGCGAAGCGACATCCCCCCTGGTTACCCCCGAGAAAGCCATTGAACTGTTAGGCACCATGCAGGGCGGCTATAACATTCATCCGCTGATCGAAGCGCTGGACAACGAAACGCTGGCGCCTATCGCCGCGAAAGCGCTGTCCCACACGCTGCTGATGTTCGACAACTTCTACGACGTGGAAGAGAAGGCCAAGGCCGGTAACCCGCACGCCAAGCAGATCATGCAGTCTTGGGCCGACGCCGAATGGTACCTGTCACGCCCTGAGTTGGCGGAAAAGATCACCGTCACCGTGTTCAAAGTCACCGGCGAAACCAACACCGATGACCTTTCTCCGGCGCCGGACGCCTGGTCGCGCCCGGACATCCCGCTGCACGCGCTGGCGATGCTGAAAAACGAACGTGAAGGCATCGTGCCGGATCAGCCGGGCAGCGTCGGCCCGATCAAACAGATTGAGCTGCTGAACAAGAAAGGCTTCCCGCTGGCCTACGTCGGCGACGTGGTCGGCACCGGTTCTTCCCGTAAATCCGCCACCAACTCCGTGCTGTGGTTTATGGGCGACGACATCCCGCATGTGCCGAACAAGCGCGGCGGCGGCGTGGTGCTGGGCGGCAAGATTGCGCCTATCTTCTTCAACACCATGGAAGATGCCGGCGCCTTGCCAATCGAAGTGGACGTGTCCGAGCTGAACATGGGCGACGTGATTGACGTTTACCCGTACAAAGGTGAAGTGCGCAACCACGAAACCGGCGCGCTGATCGCCAACTTCGAGCTGAAAACCGACGTGCTGCTGGATGAAGTGCGCGCCGGCGGCCGTATCCCGCTGATCATCGGCCGCGGCCTGACCACCAAGGCGCGCGAAGCGCTGGGTCTGCCGCACAGCGACGTATTCCGTATCGCCAAGCCGGTTGCCGCCAGCAGCAAAGGCTTCTCGCTGGCGCAGAAAATGGTCGGCCGCGCCTGCGGCGTCGCCGGCATTCGCCCTGGCGAGTACTGCGAACCGAAGATGACCTCCGTCGGTTCTCAGGATACCACCGGCCCAATGACCCGCGATGAGCTGAAAGACCTGGCCTGCCTCGGCTTCTCCGCCGATCTGGTCATGCAGTCGTTCTGCCATACCGCCGCGTATCCGAAACCGGTCGACGTGACCACGCACCACACGCTGCCTGACTTCATCATGAACCGCGGCGGCGTCTCGCTGCGTCCGGGCGACGGCGTGATCCACTCCTGGTTGAACCGCATGCTGTTGCCTGACACCGTCGGCACCGGCGGCGATTCCCACACCCGCTTCCCGATCGGCATCTCCTTCCCGGCCGGTTCCGGCCTGGTGGCATTTGCCGCCGCGACCGGTGTGATGCCGCTGGATATGCCTGAGTCGGTGCTGGTGCGCTTCAAGGGCAAAATGCAGCCTGGTATCACCCTGCGCGATCTGGTGCACGCCATCCCTTACTACGCGATCCAGCAAGGCTTGCTGACCGTCGAGAAGAAGGGCAAGAAAAACATCTTCTCCGGCCGTATTCTGGAGATCGAAGGCCTGCCGGATCTGAAGGTCGAGCAGGCGTTTGAGCTGACCGATGCGTCCGCCGAACGTTCCGCCGCCGGTTGTACCATCAAGCTGGATAAAGCGCCGATCGAAGAGTACCTGAACTCCAACATCGTGCTGCTGAAGTGGATGATCTCCGAAGGCTACGGCGATCGCCGTACGCTGGAGCGCCGTATTCAGGGCATGGAAAAATGGCTGGCGGATCCGCAGCTGCTGGAAGGCGATGCGGATGCGGAATACGCGGCGGTGATCGACATCGATCTGAACGAGATCAAAGAGCCGATCCTGTGCGCGCCGAACGATCCTGACGATGCACGCCTGCTGTCCGACGTGGCCAACAGCAAAATCGATGAAGTGTTCATCGGTTCTTGCATGACCAACATCGGCCACTTCCGCGCGGCCGGCAAGCTGCTGGATCAGCACAAGGGCCAGCTGCCGACCCGTCTGTGGGTGGCGCCGCCAACCAAGATGGACGCGGCTCAGCTGACCGAAGAAGGCTACTACAGCGTCTTCGGCAAGAGCGGTGCGCGTATCGAGATCCCGGGCTGCTCGCTGTGCATGGGCAACCAGGCGCGCGTGGCGGACGGTGCGACGGTGGTCTCCACCTCGACCCGTAACTTCCCGAACCGTCTGGGCACCGGTGCCAACGTCTATCTGGCGTCTGCCGAACTGGCTGCGGTTGCGTCCCTGCTGGGCCGCCTGCCGACGCCGGACGAGTACCAGACCTATATGGCGCAGGTCGACAAGACGGCGGCGGATACCTACCGCTACCTGAACTTTGACCAACTGGGGCAGTACACCGAAAAAGCCGACGGCGTGATCTTCCAGACCGCCGTGTAAGCTGCGTTACCCTAAATAATTCGGATTGCGCGGCAACTGAATGAATCCCCGGAAGTTTGGCCGACCAAATGACCGGGGTGAATAAAGGCGGCTAACGCCGTTGCAATTCGAAGAATGCTGGGTAATATTGCGCAACTGTTTAACGGGAGGCCTTGGCCTCCCGTTTTATTTTGCTCAGTTGCCAACTTTGCGAGCGCTCACTGAGTTAGTCCGCCATTTATGTTTACACTAAGAAAAAGGGCTCAGGAGGGCATGCTATGGATTACGAATTTCTGCGTGACGTCACCGGTCAGGTGATCGTCAGATTTTCGATGGGGCATGAAGCGATTGGCCACTGGATCAACGAAGAAGTCAAAGGCGATTTCAACCTGTTGGACCGCATAGAAGCCGGCGCGGCCGGGGTCAAAGGCAGTGAACGTCAATGGCAGCTGGAAGGCCATGAATATACGCTGTTGATGGATGGCGAAGAAGTGATGATCCGCGCCAATCAGTTGGAGTTCGAGGGCGATGAAATGGAAGAGGGGATGAACTACTACGACGAAGAAAGCCTCTCATTCTGCGGCGTTGAGGATTTCCTGCTGGTGTTGAAGGCCTATCGTTCTTTCATGCTGAAGTACTAAGCATCAGGGCGCGGCGTGCCGCGCCCTTTCCATTACAGATGCGGGATATTGCGGCCGTAATAGATTTCCTGCATCTCTTTCCATAACAGATCGGTGATCTGCTTGCGTTCGGCGGCGCTCAGCGCTTCCGGTTCCGCGTTGAACAGGTAGTGCTTCAGATCGAAATCTTTCAGCAACATCTTGGTATGGAAGATATTTTCCTGGTAAACGTTCACGTCCATCATATGGTATAGCGCTTTAATGTCTTCCGACATAAAGTTCTGGATCGAATTGATCTCATGATCGATGTAATGCTTCACACCGTTCACGTCGCGGGTGAAACCGCGCACGCGGTAGTCCATGGTGACGATGTCGGATTCCAGCTGGTGAATTAAGTAGTTCAACGCCTTGAGGGGCGAAATGACGCCGCAGGTCGAAACCTCGATATCGGCGCGAAAGGTGCACAGCCCGCCTTCCGGATGGCTTTCCGGGTAGGTGTGTACGCAGATGTGGCTTTTGTCCAGGTGCGCGACGACCGTGTTCGGCAGCGGGCCGGGGTGTTCCGACGTATCGACGTCTTTCGGATCGATCGGCTCTTCGCTGACCAGGATGGTGACGCTGGCGCCCTGTGGCTCGTAGTCCTGACGTGCGATGTTCAGAATATTGGCGCCGATGATCGAACAGGTTTCGCTCAGGATCTCGGTCAGCCGGTTGGCATTATATTGTTCGTCAATGTAGGCGATATAGCCATCGCGATCGTCCGCGGTCTTGGCGTAACAAATATCGTAAATACAAAAACTCAGGCTCTTGGTCAGGTTGTTGAAGCCGTGCAGTTTTAGCTTATGCAATTTGGGCCACCTCCTTTATCTTCTCGCTTAACGTGTTACGTTCAGGGCATTGAGCAAATATTGCGGCAGGGCAAAACTGCCGACGTGAATTGCCGGGTTGTAATAACGGCAGTGTAAGCCGCTTTGGTTAAAGCGCTGTTGCAAGGTAGGCAGATCGAGCTGGCGCAGCGCCGGGTTCTGGCTCGCCCAGGCAAAGGTCATGATGCCGCCGTAATAGGTCGGGATCGCCGCCTGATAGAAGCTGACGTCGGTAAAATAGCGGCTCAGTTTAGCGTGGCTGTTGATCGCCTCGTCCTGCTGCAGGAAGCAGACGCCGTTTTGCGCGACGAAAATGCCGCCCTCATTCAGGCAACGGGCGCAGCCTTCATAAAACGCTGAAGTGAACAGGCTTTCGCCGGGGCCGATTGGATCGGTGCAGTCGGAGATGATCACATCGAACGTTTCATCGGTTTGGTTCACGAAGTTGACGCCGTCGTCGATCACCAGCTTGAAGCGCGGATCGTCATAGGCGCCGGCGCTGTGGTTAGGCAGATATTGGCGGCAAAACTCGACGACGCCGTCGTCGATCTCGACCATGGTGATCTGCTCCACGCCAGGGTGCCGGCTGACTTCGCGCAGCATGCCGCCGTCGCCGCCGCCGATGATCAGCACTTTCTTCGCCGCGCCGTGCGCCAGCAGCGGTACGTGGGTCAGCATTTCGTGATAGATAAACTCGTCGCGCTCGGTGGTTTGCACTACGCCGTCGAGCGCCATCACGCGCCCCAGCACCGGGTTCTCGAAGATCACCAGATCCTGATGATCGGTCTTCTCGCGGTACAGCACCTTCTCTACCGAGAAGTACTGGCCGAAGCCCGTATGCAGCGTTTCGTACCAAATTTCTTTCTGGGTCATGTGCGGGAAACTCCGTAATAACAGCCATGAAAAATCGGCGCAACATCATAGCTAACTCTGCCTGGCGATGCACGGTTGAATTTCAGACAGAGAGAGCGTTAGGCGGGCAATAGAAGGGGAAAAATTAATTGGCGTAGGCCAACAGGCTCAAAGAGTCGCGCGCCAGCGATTTGCATTTTTTAGGCGTTGGAATGGCGATGCCGCTGAGATCGCGATAGCTGTCTTCACCCAGCGCCTTCATATTGAAGCTGTTGTAGTTGCTCAAATCCCAGCGGTTTTGTTGTGCGAAATAGACGATGGCGCGTTTGATTTGCGCATTTGGCAAATCGTTGTAGCCGCAATCATTTTTCAAATAAATAAATACCGCCGTCAGATCGGCCAGATCTTCCGCCTCGGATTCATTCAGCGCCAGACTGGCGTTGGAGAAGCCCAGCATCGCCAGCAACAGCATCGATAACGTTGTTTTTTTCATCATGAAATAGGCCTGTTTGTCGTTTGCAGACGTTACCACACTTGCCTGTAAAGGCACCAAATTTTATTGCCGCTGGGCCTGGCATCGCGCTCTTTTGATTGTGAGGTATAGCTTAAAATACCGCCAGGAAAGGCTTGACCTTCCGCCAGGGGGAAGGTTTAGGCTGGCGGCATTGAGTTATGTCACTGAGAAAAGGGAGTCAGCGATGTTACGCCGTGATTTTATTAAATTAACCGCCGCGCTGGGCGCCGCGAGCGCATTGCCGTTATGGAGCCGGGCCGCCTGGGCGGCCGATCTGCCGGCCCTGCCGGTACCGCCGCTGTTGACGCCGGACGCGCAGGGAAAGATTGCGCTGGCGCTGCAGGCGGGGGAAACCCGCTGGTTGCCAGGCGTCGCCACCAAAACCTGGGGATTCAATGGCGCGCTGCTCGGGCCGGCGGTGAAGCTGCAGCGTGGTCAGCCGGTGACGGTCGACATCAAAAACAGCCTGGCTGAGGCCAGCACCGTCCACTGGCACGGCCTGGAAATTCCCGGCGACGTCGATGGCGGCCCGCAGGCATTGATCCATCCCGGCGCGACGCGCACGGTGAATTTCACCGTCGAGCAACCGGCGGCTACCTGCTGGTTCCACCCGCATACCCACGGTAAAACCGGCAGCCAGGTCATGATGGGGCTGGCGGGGTTGGTGCTGCTGGAAGATGAAGAGAGCGCCAAACTGCCGCTGCCGAAAACCTGGGGGCAGGATGATATTCCGGTGATCCTGCAGGATAAACGGCTGGGGAAAGACGCGCAGATCGAATACCGCCTGGACGTGATGAGTGCGGCGGTGGGTTGGTTTGGCGATCGCATGTTTACCAACGGCGCGCAGTATCCACAACATTTGGCGCCGCGCGGTTGGCTGCGCCTGCGTTTCCTCAACGGCTGCAACGCCCGCTCGCTGAATCTGGCGGCCAGTGACAACCGCCCGCTGTATGTCATTGCCAGCGACGGCGGTTTCCTGGCGGAGCCGGTGAAACTGACCGAGCTGCCGATGCTGATGGGCGAACGCTTTGAAGTGCTGGTCGATGCCTCGGATGGGAAAGCGTTCGATATCGTGACGCTGCCGGTGAAGCAGATGGGCATGACGTTGGCGCCGTTCGATCAACCGCTGCCGGTGTTGCGCATTCAGCCGTCGCTGGCGCAGGGCATCAAAACCATGCCGGATAGCCTGGTGAAGCTGCCGACGTTGCCTGCCACCACCGGCATCCAGGAGCGTTGGCTGCAGCTGATGATGGATCCGCAACTGGATATGCTCGGTATGCAGGCGCTGATGGATCGCTATGGTCACCAGGCGATGGCCGGCATGAGCATGAATCATGGCGCGATGGGCGGCACAGACATGAAAGGCATGGAGAAGGGCGGCATGCAGGGCATGGACCACGGTAACATGGGCACCATGAAGGGCATGGATCATGGCAATATGGCCGGAATGGATCACGGCGGCGCGCAGGGCAAAGCCAAACCGTTCGATTTCAGCCACGGCAACATGATCAACGGCAAGGCCTTCGATATGACCAAGCCGATGTTCGCCGCCAAGCGGGGCCAGTATGAAAAATGGACCATTTCCGGCGAGGGCGACATGATGTTGCACCCGTTCCACATTCACGGCACTCAGTTCCGCATCTTGTCGGAAAACGGCAAACCGCCGGCGGCACATCGTAGCGGCTGGAAGGATACGGTGCGCGTCGAAGGGTGGCGCAGTGAAGTGCTGGTGCGATTCGACCATCCGGCCAACAGCGAACATGCGTACATGGCCCACTGCCACCTGTTGGAGCATGAAGATACCGGCATGATGATGGGCTTCACCGTCGCCGATTGATGGCGGCCCGGCGCTCCGGTGGTGGCGCGCTCGCGTCGCCACCGCTTGGTTCAATGAAAGGAAGCCGTTATACTGATTAAAATATCAGCTGTTGAGGAGTGCATCATGCCGACAAAATTGGATCCCATCGTTTCTGAGTTTGAGACTCAAGAGCAGGCTGATAGTTACGATCGTTGGTTCAAAAGCACCGTGGAATCTTCCATCAATAGCGACTCCCCCCGTATTCCCCATGACGAAGTCATGGCCGGCGCTCGTCACATTATCGAGCAGGCGAAAGCCAAAAGAAAATCGGCCTGACCCTTATGTTAACCGTCAAATGGACTGACGAAGCAAAAACGGGTTTATATACGCTGTTGGCTTTTATCGCTGAGCGGAATCCACTTGCCGCTGAGGCTTTGTTGCAACGCATTGAAGAGTCGGTTATCCCGTTAGCGGAACATCCTTATCTATTCAGGCCAGGCAGGGTGAACGGGACTCGTGAAATGGTTGTTCATCCTAATTACATTGTGGTTTACCGCGTGCTGGCTGCACATATTGAAATAGTGAGTGTCTTGCACGCTCGTCAGGAATACCCTTAATAAAGAAAACTCCCCTGTCCGGGAGAGAGGCAAGTCGTAACGGCCTATGCTAAACTCTGCGCCTTTCTTCCGGCAACTGACCTGAATACTATGAAACACACTGTAGACGTAATGATTTCCGAGCAGGAAGTTAAGACCCGTATCGCCGAACTTGGCCGCCAGATCACCGAACATTACCGCGACAGCGGCAGTGACATGGTGCTGGTCGGGCTGCTGCGCGGCTCCTTCATGTTCATGGCCGATCTGTGCCGCGCGATCGACGTGCCGCACGAAGTCGATTTTATGACGGCCTCCAGCTACGGCAGCGGCATGTCCACCACCCGCGACGTGAAGATCCTCAAGGATCTGGACGAAGACATTCGCGGCAAAGACGTGCTGATCGTGGAAGACATCATCGATTCCGGCAACACGCTGAACAAAGTGCGCGAGATTTTGGCGCTGCGCGGGCCGAAATCGCTGGCGATTTGCACCTTGCTGGACAAGCCTGAGCGCCGTGAAGTGCAGGTGCCGGTCGAATATGTCGGCTTCTCGATCCCGGATGAGTTCGTGGTGGGGTATGGCATCGACTACGCTCAGCGCTACCGTCACCTGCCGTACGTCGGCAAAGTGGTGCTGCTGGACGAGTAATGGATGTGGGGCGCAGCCGGCCGCGCCCGCGGCGGGATTATACGCCCTTATCCTGCTTCAGCTTGGCTATCGCTTTGCGGTAGCCCATCTCCAGGCTCTCGCGGCTGGTCGCCAGCACTTCCATATCGCGCAGACGGCCGTCCTGAATGCCGTACACCCAACCGTGGATCATCACCTTCTGGCCGCGCTTCCAGGCGGACTGCATGATGGTAGAGTGACCCAGGTTGTACACCTGCTCAATGACGTTGATCTTGCACAGCATGTCGAAACGCTGCTCCGGCGGCAGCTCGCCCAGCAGCGAGCTGTGCTTGTACCACAGATCGCGAATGTGCAGCAGCCAGTTGTCGATCAAACCCAGTTCCGGGTTTTCCACCGCCGCCTGCACGCCGCCGCAGCCCAGGTGGCCGCAGATGATGATGTGTTCGACTTCCAGCACATCTACCGCATACTGCACCACCGACAGGCAGTTAAGATCGGTATGGATAACGAGGTTCGCCACGTTGCGGTGGACGAACAGTTCACCCGGCTCCAGGCCGGTCAGGCGTTCTGCGGGAACGCGGCTGTCAGAGCAACCAATCCATAAGAAACGGGGCTTTTGCGCCTGGGCTAAACGTTCAAAAAATTCCGGGTCTTCCTGACTGATGCTGGCCGACCAGGCTTGGTTGTTGGCGATAAGCTCTTCGATTTCTTTCATGGAGATTATTGACTCGTAACGAACAGATTGCGTTGGGGTAATATAGGGTAAGCGTCACAATTTGGAAATCGGAACAGTGGTGCAGCCTCATTTTCCGCACGGATTCGACTCAGTGGAAACGTCGCCGATGCTAGGATTATCGTTATTGTTTCAAGCCTCGCAGACAGGGGCGCGGCGGCATACTCATCGTCATAAGGTACTATTTTATATATGAATTATGCACTGGAATTAGCGCAGCTGACCAAGACTTACGCCGGTGGCGTCAAGGCGCTGCGCGGCATCGACCTGAGCGTCGAGGCGGGGGACTTTTATGCCCTTTTGGGGCCTAACGGCGCCGGAAAATCCACCACCATCGGCATCATCAGCTCGCTGGTGAACAAAACCGCCGGCAGCGTGCGGGTGTTCGGTTACGACATCGATAAAGACATCGTCAACGCCAAGCGTCAGCTCGGCCTGGTGCCGCAAGAGTTCAACTTCAACCCGTTCGAGACCGTGTTGCAGATCGTGGTTAACCAGGCGGGTTACTACGGCGTCACGCGGCGTGAAGCGATGGCGCGCGCCGAAAAATACCTCAATCAGCTGGATCTGTGGGGCAAGCGCAACGAGCGCGCCCGCATGTTGTCCGGCGGCATGAAGCGTCGCCTGATGATCGCCCGCGCGTTGATGCATCAGCCGAAGCTGCTGATCCTCGATGAACCGACCGCCGGGGTGGATATCGAGCTGCGCCGTTCGATGTGGGGCTTCCTGAAAGAGCTGAATGCCCAAGGCACCACTATCATCCTCACCACCCACTATCTGGAAGAGGCGGAGATGCTGTGCCGCAACATCGGCATCATCCAGAACGGGGAACTGGTGGAAAACACCTCGATGAAGGGGCTGCTGGCCAAGCTGAAGTCGGAAACCTTCATTCTCGATCTGGCGGCGAAGAGTCCGCTGCCGAAGTTGGACGGTTATCACAGCCGCTTGACGGATACCTCTACGCTGGAGGTGGAGGTGATGCGCGAGCAAGGGCTGAACGGCCTGTTCGCCCAGCTGAGCGCGCAGGGCGTGCAGGTGCTGAGCATGCGCAATAAGGCGAACCGCCTGGAAGAACTGTTTGTCACCCTGGTTAACGGCAATGGAGAAAAAGCATGACGCGTTTGTATTGGGTGGCCTTACAGAGCATCTGGGCCAAAGAGGTGAACCGCTTCGCGCGCATCTGGATCCAGACCCTGGTGCCGCCGGTGATCACCATGACGCTGTACTTCATCATCTTCGGCAATCTGATCGGTTCGCGCATCGGCGATATGCACGGCTTCAGCTACATGCAGTTCATCGTGCCCGGCCTTATCATGATGGCGGTGATCACCAACTCCTACGCCAACGTCGCCTCGTCGTTCTTTAGCGCCAAGTTCCAGCGCAACATTGAAGAACTGCTGGTGGCACCGGTGCCGACCCACGTGGTGATCGCCGGCTATGTCGGCGGCGGCGTGGCGCGCGGCATCTGCGTCGGCGTGCTGGTGACCATCATCTCGCTGTTCTTCGTGCCGCTGCAGGTACACGCCTGGTGGGTGATTGCGCTGACGCTGTTGCTGACGGCGATCCTGTTCTCGCTGGCGGGGCTGATCAACGCGGTGTTCGCGACCACCTTCGACGACATCAGCCTGATCCCGACCTTCGTCCTGACGCCGCTGACCTACCTGGGCGGGGTGTTCTATTCGCTGTCGCTGCTGCCGCCATTCTGGCAGGCGGTGTCCAAGCTGAACCCCATCGTCTATATGATCAGCGGTTTCCGTTACGGTTTCCTTGGCATCAACGACGTGCCGCTGGCGTTTACCATGGCGGTGCTGGTGGCGTTTATCGCGGTGTTCTATCTGCTGTCCTGGTATCTGATCGAGCGCGGCCGCGGTCTGCGCAGCTGATCATATCGCGCCCTCGCTTTCCCGGCGGGGGCGCTTTCTTGATTTGGCGCAGGCGGCGCGTAAATCAATAGAATTGCTCAAATAACCGCTAGTTCCCCGTTGTTCAAATCGTGCTATGCTGGCGCTCCACATTTCCTTCACTTTTGTCATTACGTACTCGTAAGCAGAACATCATCATGCGGCCTCAATACAAGTTAGCGGCTGGGTTACTCGGCATTCTGATGTCGTTGGTTTCCCCTGTGAGCCTGGCGAATCTGCTGTCGGAAGACAGCGCGGTTAAATCTGAATACATGGAAGCGCAGCGCGATAGCGAAGTCTATGCGTTGGTAGGCGAGCATGTGATCCCGGTCGGGGAAGTGAAACGCGGGCAACTGATCCAGGTGTTCCCGGCGGATGCGGAATACTACGAATTCAAATTCGGACACGGCACCGGCTTTATCGATAAAGACGATGTGCGTGAGCTGAAGAAGTCGCGCAAAGTGCAAGACGATCTGGGCGAGCTGAACAAACCGCTGACCAACCAGAATCTGATCACCCAAAAAACGATCGACGTTTACACCGCGGCGGACAAGGACAGCGAGGTTTTCGGCACGCTGGAAGGCAACCTGCGCTATCCGATCATCGGCAAGCTGAAGGACCGGCTGAACAACACCTGGTACGAGGTCAACATCGGCGATCGGCTGGGATTCGTCAATGAGTTGGACTGCGAGATCGATAACGGCATCCCGGTGCTGACTTACCACCACCTGCTGAAAAACGAAGAGAACAAGCGCTTCCGTCACACCTCGACCACTACCTCAGACGTAGCGTTCAGCAACCAGATGACCTACCTGAAGCAGGCGGGCTACGACACCATTTCTTTGTACCAGCTGGAAGCCTACCTGAAGAATCAGATCAATCTGCCGGGCAAGGCGATCGTGCTGACTTTCGACGACGGGCTGAAGTCGGTTTATCGCTACGCTTATCCGGTGCTGAAGGATTACGGTTTCCGCGCGACGGCGTTCATCATCTCTTCGCGCATCAAGCGCCACCCGCAGAAATGGAACCCGGACTCGCTGCAGTTTATGAGTGTCTCGGAGCTGAAGCAGATTCAGGACGTGTTTGACGTACAGTCGCACACCCACTTCCTGCATCGCACCGACGGCAATCGCCAACCGATTTTACTGAGCCGCTCGCTGCACAATATCGAGTTCGATTTTGAACGTTCGCGCCGCGCACTGTCGCAGTTCAACCCGCACGTGCTGTATCTGTCCTACCCGTTCGGCGGCTATAACCAGCGGGCAATCCAGGCGGCGCAGGATGCCGGTTTCCATCTGGCGGTGACCACGGTGCAGGGCAAGGTGAAACCGGGGGATAACCCCTATACGCTGAAGCGGCTGTATATTCTGCGGACCGACTCGATCCAGACCATGGCGGATCGGATAGCCAACAAGCCGGGCACGGTGGTGGTGCAGTAAGGGAGAACGGGCGCGCAAGGCGCCCGTTTTATTGTCAGGCGACCTGAACCGGCACGGCTTTCGCCTTGCGCTGCAGGTTGTTGTCACCTTCGAAATAGGCGACTTTCGGGTGGTGTTGGCGGGCGTCGGCGTCGGTCATTTGCACATAGGAGCAGATGATCAGCTTGTCGCCCACGCAGGCGCAGCGCGCGGCGGCGCCGTTGACCGAAATGATGCGCGAACCGCGCTCGGCGGCGATGGCGTAGGTGGAGAAGCGCTGGCCGTTATCCACGTTGTAAATATCGATCGCTTCATATTCCAGAATGCCGGCGGCCTCCAGGAAATCCTGGTCGATGGCGCAGGACCCTTCATAGTGCAAGTCAGCCTGAGTGACTTTGACGCGATGCAGCTTGCCTTGCAGCATAGTACGTATCATAGCTTTACCTAACTGAATATCGGCCTTCACAGGCGCTGGGGTTGAACATCTCTCCTGCATCCCTGCAATGCTATCGTCACCGATTGCTTTGCCATTGTCTACCTATGGTCAAGGCTTCAGGGTGACGACAGTATAAATAATGGCTTACAGCGTCAGATCGACCTGCTGATTGTCGATAAGACGCGCCTTTCCCAGCCAGGCGGCCATCAGCACCACCGCCCGCTGGCTGTCTACCGTCAGCGGCTGCAGGCTGTCGGCGTCGCGAATAAACAGCTCATCCGGCGTAAAGCCAGCGGCGCGCAGCTGCTCGGCGGTCTGCTCCAGCAGCTCTTCGACATGGCGTTCGCCATTGGCCAACTGTTGCGCCAGCGCGTTCATGATCTTGCTCAGCTGCGGAGCGATCTTGCGCTCTTCGGCAGTCAGGTAGCCGTTGCGTGAACTGAGGGCCAGGCCGTCTTTGGCGCGCACGGTCGGCACGCCGACGATGTCGATGTCGTAGCCCATGTCCGCCACCATTTTGCGGATCAGCGCCAGCTGTTGGTAATCCTTCTCACCGAAACAGGCCAAATCAGGCTGTACCAGGTTGAACAGCTTGCTGACGATGGTGGAAACGCCGCGGAAGTGGCCCGGCCGGCTTGCGCCTTCCAGGATGCTGGAGATGCCCGGCACGTCGACGTAGGTCTGCTGCTCCAGCCCCTGCGGATAGACCGCGGCCGGGGCCGGTGCGAACACCAGATCGACGCCGCGGCGGGTCAGCTTTTCGCTGTCTTCCTGCAGCGTGCGCGGGTAGCGCGCCAGATCGTCCGGCCGATCGAACTGCATCGGGTTGACGAAGATGCTCACCACCGCCACGTCGGCGCGGGCGCGCGCTTCATCGACCAGCGTCATATGGCCGTCGTGCAGATTGCCCATGGTCGGCACCAGCGCGATGCGTTTGCCTTCCTGGCGCCAGCGGCGGATCTGCTGACGCAACATCGGCAGGGTTTCGATAATAATCATTGGGTGACTCCTGGAACCATCGCTTAGTTAAAAGAGTGTTCAGCCGCCGGGTAGAGGCCTTGCTCCACTTCCTGAATATAGTGCTGCACCGCCGTGCGGATATCGCCGCTCTGCGCCAGGAAGTTCTTGGCGAACTTCGGCGTATGGCCGCCGGTGATGCCGAAGGCGTCATGCATCACCAGGATCTGGCCGTCGGTGCCGTTGCCGGCGCCGATGCCGATGACCGGAATGGACAACGCTTCGGTGATCTGGCGCGCCAGCTCGGTCGGCACGCATTCCAGCACCAGCAGCTGAATGCCGGCCAGTTCCAGATTCTGCGCGTCCTGCAACAGCTGTTTGGCGGCCAGTTCGTCGCGTCCTTGTACCTTATAGCCGCCGAACACGTTGACCGACTGCGGGGTCAGGCCCAGGTGGCCGCACACCGGCACCGCGCGCTCGGCGAGCATTTTCACCGTGTCGCACAGCCAGCTGCCGCCTTCCAGTTTCACCATGTTGGCGCCGGCGCGCATCAGCTCGGCGGCGTTGGCGAAGGTCTGTTCCGGGGTGGCGTAACTCATGAACGGCAGATCGGCCAACAGCAGGCAGGCCGGCGCGCCGCGGCGCACGGCGCGAGTGTGGTAGGCCACGTCGGCGACGGTGACTGGCAGCGTGGAGTCGTGGCCCTGCAGCGTCATGCCCAGCGAATCGCCCACCAACAGGACTTTGATGCCTTGCTCTTCAAACAGTTTGGCAAAGCTGGCATCGTAGGCGGTAAGGGTAGCAAACTTGCGTTGCTCCTGTTTCCACTGGCGCAAGTGGGTCACGGTGGTGGGTTTCATCACAACGTCTCCTGAAACGGGCCGTGCGGCGTACGCAGGCCCAGGCTGCAAAAAAAGTGCAGTCATTCTACTGTAACCCGATCGGGGTGGGTAGCGCGGATCGCCATGCTTAAGCAGTTCTTAAGAACCTTGTGGTGCAATGGCGTCATGACTGAAAAGGGATACTCATGCGAATTTTGCTGATCGAAGATGACAAACTGATCGGGGACGGCATCAAGGCCGGGCTGACCAAACTCGGCTTCAATCTGGACTGGTTCACCGACGGCGCCGTCGGCAAAAATGCGCTGGACAGTGCGCCGTATGACGCGGTGATCCTCGATCTCAGCCTGCCGGGCCTTGACGGCCTGGAGCTGCTGCGCCAGTGGCGCCAGGCCGGACAGGACGTGCCGGTCCTGATCCTCACCGCCCGCGATGCGCTGGAGCAGCGGGTTAGTGGGCTGCAAAGCGGCGCCGACGATTATCTGTGCAAGCCGTTCGCGCTGGCCGAAGTGGCGGCGCGCCTGCAGGCGCTGATCCGTCGTCGCCACGGGCAACTGATGCCGCAGCTGACGCACGGCAACGTGGTGTTCGACAGTGCCACCCGCAGCGTGAGCTACAACGGCGAGCAGGTGACGCTGACGCCGCGCGAATTGGCGGTGCTGGAGTTGTTCCTGCACAACAAGGGGCGAGTACTGGCGCGGCCGTTGATTCAAGAGAAGCTGTACAACTGGGACGACGAGGTGAGCAGCAACGCGGTAGAGGTGCATATTCACCACCTGCGGCGCAAGCTGGGCAACGGCTTCATCCGTACCATCCACGGCGTGGGCTACACGTTGGGGGATGCGCCGTGAAGCGTCTCAGCCTGCGGCTGCGTCTGATCCTGCTCTTCAGCCTGTTGGCGTTGCTGACCTGGAGCACCGCCAGCGTGGTGGCCTGGGTGATGTCGCGCAACACCATCAACGAAGTGTTCGACACCCAACAGATGCTGTTTGCCAAACGGCTGGCGACCGCAAATCTTGGCGATCTGCTGGCCGATGAAAGCGCGCGCAGCCTGCCGAAAACCAAGAAGCTGGTGCATCACGGCAAGCGCGGCGAGCAGGACGACGACGCGCTGGCGTTCGCCATTTTCGACCGCCAAGGCAAGATGCTGCTCAACGACGGTGAGAACGGCGCCGATTTCCTGTTTGACGGGGAGCGTGAAGGCTTTACCGACGGCGAACGCAAAGGCGATGATGACAGCTGGCGCCTGCTGTGGCTGACCAGCCCGGATGGGCGCTACCGCATCGTGGTCGGCCAGGAATGGGATTACCGGCGCGATATGGCATTGGGCATGGTGACTGGCCAGTTGGTGCCTTGGCTGGCGACGCTGCCGGTGCTGATGCTGCTGATCGCGCTGATGGTCGGGCGTGAGCTGCGGCCGCTGCGTGCGGTGGCGGCTGGTTTGCGCCGGCGCGCACCCGATGACGCGACGCCGCTGGATGCGCGCCAGGTGCCGACCGAGGTGCGCCCTCTGGTGGATGCACTCAATGCGCTATTTGCCCGCATCAACGCTTTGCTGGTGCGGGAGCGGCGCTTTACCTCCGATGCCGCGCACGAGTTGCGCAGCCCGCTGGCGGCGCTGCGGGTGCAGACCGAAGTGGTGCAACTGGCGGGGGACGATGCGCCGATGCGCGAGCACGCGCTGGACAATCTGACGCTCGGCATCGATCGCGCCACCCGGCTGGTGGATCAGCTGCTGACGCTGTCGCGGCTGGATTCGCTGTCGGATCTGGCTGAACTGGCGCCGATCGACTGGAACGATCTGGTGACGATGACCTTGGCGGAGCAGGATCGTCAGGCCCATGCGGCGGGTGTGACGCTACGCTATGAACATCGGGGAACGCCGCCGCCGCGTCAGGGGGAAACCTTGCTGCTGTCGCTGCTATTGCGCAACCTGCTGGATAACGCGGTGCGCTACACCCCGCAGGGCGGCGTCGTCACCGTGACGCTGAGCGAACGTTCGCTGACGGTGGAGGACGACGGTCCGGGAGTCACCACAGAACATCTGGCGCGGCTCGGAGAACGCTTCTATCGCCCGCCGGGGCAGGAGCAAACCGGCAGCGGGCTGGGGCTCTCGATCGTGCAGCGTATCGCCGGCTTGCATGGTCTACAGGTCAGTTTCGCCAATCGCCCGGCGGGCGGGTTCGTTGCGCGGCTGGCGCTGTAAGACAGACTCCACAGAACCCGTGGCGCGAATGGCAAACGGTGGGTGAATTGTTTATTGTGCGAGGGTTTTTTCAGCAAGATTTTACATGTTCAAGGGAAATCATGAACCAGCCATCGTCAAATCGCCCGTTAAAATGGTGGGCCAAGGGTAAAACGCCCGACTACCGCTTTTCTTTAGCCAATGAACGCACCTTTCTGGCTTGGATCCGCACCGCATTGGCTTTTATGGCGGGAGCGGTCGGCATCAATCAGTTTGCCTCCGAATTTGGCACGGCTGCCATCCGTCAGGGGCTGGCGGTTGCGTTGACGCTGGGGGCGGTGGTGCTGGGGCTGATGGCCTATCGTCGCTGGAAGGCCAATGAGAAAGCTATGCGTCATGAGAGCGATATGCCTTATACCCGCATGCTGTGGTTATTGACTCTGTTTGTGGTCGTTATCGCCCTGGCGCTGGTGGCGGTTATTCTGAGTTTCGGCGTGTGATGCGCCCAACGATGAAAACGCCGCCGCGCGATCCTGGCTTGCAACCTGAACGCACCCGCCTGGCCTGGGGGCGTACCGCGCTGACGATGGCGGTAGTCGGGCTGTTGTCGCTGCGTGCCGGCATGGTGTCGGGCAGTTTGCTGTTGGCTGGGAGCGGTTTTTTGATGCTGGTGTTTGCGTTGGTGATGTTTGTCTGGTCACGCGGGAGAGAGGCTACGGGGCCGGAAGCGCAGGAACGAAGGCTGCATTGGGTGAGGCGGATGTTCGGCTGTTTGATGGCCGTGATGGCGCTGGCCGCGGTGGCGCAACTCAAGCTTTATCTGCTCTAAACCCCGCAATCACTTTTTATTTTGATGCCACAGCGCCATGCCGTTTTCCGGCACGCGCTTGAGGCAGCTGGCGAGCGGCTCGCCATCGGGGAAAATCAGGTCGGGGGCGATTTCTGCCAGCGGGTAGAGCATAAATTCGCGCTCTTTCAGGCCGTAATGCGGCACCGTCAGGCGCTCGGAATGGATCACCTCGTCGCCATACAGCATGATGTCCAAATCGAGCGTGCGCGGCCCCCAGCGTTCATCCTTGCGCACGCGCCCCTGATTGCGTTCTATCGCCTGGGTATGGTCGAGCAGCTGTTCGGGCGGCAACAGGGTATCCAGCGCCACCACCGCATTGAGAAAGTCCGGCTGGTTTTGCGGCCCCAGCGGCTTGGTGCGGTAAAACGAAGAACAGGTGACCAGCCGGGTGCGCGGGAGATGCTCCAGCGCCTCCAGTGCGGCTTGAACCTGTTGCAGTGGCTGCGCCAGATTGCTGCCCAGCGCGATATAAACGCGGATCATTATGCCCCTTCTTTACGCGGTGCCCGGCGGCGAGGGCGGCGTTGACGCGCGCGACGCGGCGCCGGATCGTCCCCCAGGGTGCTCAGCATGGCTTTCTGCCGCGCTGGCGTGGCGTCCTGGAACTCGCCCCACCACTCGGCCAGACGCAGCATTTCCTGATTGTCTTCCACTTCTGCACGCAGCGCCAGCAGGTCATAGGCGGCGCGGAATTTCGGGTGCTCCATCAGCTTGTGCGCGCGTTTGCCCTGGCGGCGGGACAAGCGCAGCTGCAGCTGCCAGATATCGCGCACCAGCGTGGTAATGCGTTTCGGGATGGCCAGCGAGCGGCACTGCTCGTCGAGCACGTCGTTCATCGCCAATGCGAAGGCGTCGTAGTAGGCCAGGCCGCTTTCCTGCGCCAGCTTCTGCGCGTGCTCCAACAGCGGGTACCACAGCATGGCGGCAAACAGGAAGGCAGGGTTGACGCGCATGTCGTTCTGCAGACGATGGTCGGTGTTCTTCAACACCTGCACCAGAATGCGCTCCATCGGCGTATCGTGGTTCGGCGTGAAGTTACGGGCGATCAGCGGGAACAGCGGTTGGAACAGCTGGTATTCACACAGCTTCAGGTAGGTCTGGAAACCGTAACCCGCCTGCAGCAGCTTGAGGGATTCTTCGAACAGGCGCGCCGGCGGGATCTCATGCAGCAGCGAGGCCAGACGTGGGATCGGCTCGGCGGTCTCTTCGCTGATGCGCATGTCCAGCTTGGCGGCGAAGCGCACCGCGCGCAGCATGCGCACCGGATCTTCGCGGTAGCGGGTTTCCGGATCGCCGATCAGGCGAATCACGCCCTGTTTCAGGTCGTTCAGGCCGCCGACGTAATCGCGCAGGGTGAAATCCGCCACGCCGTAGTACAGGCTGTTGATGGTGAAATCACGTCGCTGGGCGTCTTCTTCGATCGAACCGAAGATGTTGTCGCGCAGCAGCATGCCGTTTTGCGCCTGCTGGGACGAGTTCTTGTCGGATTCCTGATTCTGTTCGTGGTGGCCGCGGAAGGTGGCCACTTCGATGATTTCCGGCCCGAACATCACGTGCGCCAAGCGGAAGCGGCGGCCGACCAGGCGGCAGTTGCGGAACAGCTTGCGCACCTGCTCCGGCGTGGCGTTGGTGGTGATGTCGAAGTCTTTCGGCTTTTTGCCGAGCAATAGATCGCGCACGCCGCCGCCGACCAGATAGGCTTCGTAGCCGGACTTGTTCAGGCGGTAAAGCACTTTCAGCGCATTCTCGCTGATGTCTTTGCGGGAAATCGAGTGCTGTTCGCGCGGGATCACGGTCATCGAGCCGTTGCTCTCGGCGATAGGAAAAGGCGGACGCTTGCGCGGCGTTGAGCGGCGGGCAGGGGCGTTGCTGCCGTTATCGGCGGCGCGCGGCTGCGGCGCAGGGCGGCTTGGCGCCGCGGCACGCTCTTCGCGGACTACGTTTTTATCGCCGGCCGCCGCGTCGTCGCGGGGCAGCTTGTCATCGCGGGTCAGTACCTTACGACAGAAGTTGGCTACTCGGGTAAAAATGGTACACCTCGATAGTGACTGATAAAAATGGAGCTAACAAAAAATAGCGGCTAATCATAGCTCACCATGGCTCCTTTGAGAATGCCGGCGTGTTTTCATCCAGAGGGATAGCCTCCTGACGCGGCACGTTTTCCAACCGCCAATGTGCGACCGCCCAGCTCAATAATAATGGCAGGTCAAGATCTTGCCAGCTTTCCGGCAGCGGTTGGCGCAGAAATTTCAGCGCGGCGATCAGCACCGGGCGCGGATCGCCTGCAGGCAACGCCGGCGCATGATTTTGCTTCGACAACTTGATGCCGTTGGCGCCCAGCGCCAGCGGCAGATGCACATAGGCGGGCACCGGCGCCTGCAGCTGGCGATAGAGGGCAATTTGACGCACCGTCGGTTCGATCAGGTCGGCGCCGCGCACAATTTCGGTCACGCCCTGAAAATGGTCGTCGATCACCACCGCCAGGTTGTAGGCGAACAGCCCGTCGCGGCGGCGAATGATAAAGTCTTCCCCCGCCAGCGCCGGATCGGCGTGTAACTCCCCCTGCAGGCGATCGTGGAACCCGTAAACGGGCGCGGTCTGGCGCAAGCGGATGGCGGCGCCCTGCGGGCCGAGCTGCAAATCGCGGCAGTGGCCGTCGTACAATCCGCCGATCTGCTGGATGCGGCTGCGGGTGCAGGTGCAGTAATAGCTGAGCCCCTGGCGCTGCAACAGATCCAGCGCGGCGCGATAGGCGTCGTGACGTTGGGATTGATAGATGACCTGGCCGTCCCAGTGGAGACCATAATGTTCCAGCGCGGACAGGATGCGAGCGGCGGCGCCGGGGACTTCGCGCGGCGGGTCGATATCTTCGATGCGAACCAGCCACTGCCCGCGTTGGGCGCGAGCCTGAAGGTAGCTTCCCAGAGCGGCAATCAGCGAACCGAAATGCAGATCCCCGGAAGGCGATGGGGCAAAGCGCCCCACATAATGACTTTCTTGCATATCAGAGGGGAGAGGTTCCCTTTTCTCTGTGCGGCGCACGTGGATGTGCACGCCGCAGCGGTAACATACTCGTTATGCTTGAAACTGCATCTGTGTTAGCTGCGCCTGCTTACCCGAATCACTTACTTGAGTAAGCTCATCGGGATGCGCATTCTTGCCGCCTTGATGCAGCTCCAATCATTTAGAGTAGCGGTATTAGCCGGCCATCTGCTTTTCGCGGATCTCAGCCAGCGTCTTGCAGTCGATGCACAGATCGGCGGTCGGACGCGCTTCGAGGCGACGAATGCCGATCTCCACGCCACAAGATTCGCAGTAGCCGAAATCATCGTCTTCCACTTTCTTCAGCGTTTTCTCGATCTTTTTGATCAGTTTGCGTTCACGGTCACGGTTACGCAGTTCAAGGCTGAACTCTTCTTCCTGGGTAGCACGGTCGGCCGGATCAGGGAAGTTGGCTGCCTCTTCTTGCATATGCGATACAGTACGGTCCACTTCGTCCCTGAGCTGGTTGCGCCACGCTTCAAGAATGCGCTTGAAATGCGACAACTGGGCGTCGTTCATGTACTCTTCGCCCGGCTTCTCTTGGTACGGCTCCACCCCAGCGATGGCGAGAATGCTCAAGGACGAGGTTTTACGGTTTTGCCCTTCTTGCATGTTGCTTCTCCTACATACACACGCACTATCGAATCCCCAATGCGGGGGAAAAACAGGCCGCTATAAATAACAGAAGGAAGGTAGGTTGGCAATTATTCCTGTCGCCCGCTTGACAATCGTGTGAAGGAGGGCGTATTTGGCGATCGTGCTGGCCGGTTGTCTATTTATAGGGACCCGACTGCGCTAATCGATAAAAAACGGCAGCTTATCGCAGAGATAAATACCGTCAGGTGATAACTTTGCCCCGTAGCAAACCACTTCCACTCCCAACTGCCGGACCTGTGCCAACAGCGCCGCATAGCGCTCATCTATATGATGTGCCGGTGCGACCTGCTCAATACCGCTGTGTAACACGGCAAAGAACAACACCGCCCGTTGCCCGCTTTCAACCACGCTGAGCAACTCACGCAGGTGCTTTTGCCCTCTGAGCGTTACCGCATCAGGAAAGTAACCACGTTGTTGTTGCAGTAATGTGACTGACTTAACTTCAATATAGCAGTTAACCCGATTTTCTGCCTGTAATAACAAATCGATACGGCTGTTTTCACTGCCGTATTTCACTTCGCTGCTAATTTTACTGTAACCGGATAATTCATTGATTAAATTGTGTTCTATCGCCTCGCGCACCAGCGCGTTGGCGCGCAGGGTGTTGACGCAGATCCAGTGCCCCTGTTGGGTGTGAGTCAGCTCCCAACTGTGGGCGTATTTGCGCTTGGGATTGTCCGAGGTGGAGTACCAAACGGTGTCGCCGGGCGTAGCGCAGCCGGTCATGGCGCCGGTATTGGCGCAGTGCAGCGTAAAGGTTTCCCCTTCCGGTGTGATCACGTCCGCCAGAAAGCGTTTGTAACGTTTGATCAGCGTGGCGGAACGCAGCGGTGGAGAGAAAATCATGCGGATGCCTGCTTGGCCAGCGGCCACTGTTCGAGGTGTTGATAGCGGGTGCGGCCGTTTTCGAACACCGACTCATATAAGGAAAAGGCGTCGGCGCTGAACGCCCAGCCTGGCGTCGCCGGCGGGATCGCCACCGGCTGGGTAGCGGCGCGCAGCAGCGTGATGTGCGGATGGAACGGCAATGCGCTTTGGTGGCAGCCGTTGCGGGCGGCCTGCGAACGCAGCAGCTCGGCCAGTTGCAGCAGCCCGCGCGGCGCGCGGCGGGTACCGAGCCAGACCACGCCGGGGCGCGGCCAATGGCCGAGATCGTCGAGCCGCATGCTGAAGCCGGGTTGAACGATGCGGCCGGCCAGCTTGCGCAATGCCAGCTCTTTCTGTGCGGTGACCTCGCCGAGAAACGCCAGCGTCAGGTGCAAATTAGCCGCCGCCACCGGCCGGCCGGCTTCCGGCGAAAACGCCTCGGCACGCCAGCGGATCACCTGCTGTTGCAGGGCATCAGGCAAGGACAGGGCGAAAAACAGGCGGCGCGAATTGGACATAAGGGCTCGGCAAATGCATGACAAAACGGTCGGGAACAGCGGTAAACGTTACTGGCAGCGGCCCCGCGAGGGGCGCGGCGCACGAATGAGCTCCGTACTATAGCTAACGCCGCAACAGTTTGAAAGGTTGCGGGGATAAAGCTAATGCTACACTGTACGCCGTTTAACGCTAACCACTACGGAGAATTCAGTGTCTTCATTGCCCGTCAGCGCGGTGCTTGATGAGTTGCTGGCTGCGTTGCAGTCCGCTCCTCAGGTGCTGTTGCACGCCCCGACCGGCGCCGGTAAATCCACCTGGCTGCCGCTGCAGATCCTGGCTAAGGCCGGGTTGCCGGGGCGCATTATCATGCTGGAGCCGCGGCGGCTGGCGGCGAAAAACGTCGCCTATCGTCTGGCGCAGCAACTGGGGGAGGAGCCCGGTCAGACCGTGGGCTACCGCATGCGCGCCGAAAGTAAAAGCGGGCCGCAGACCCGGCTGGAAGTGGTGACGGAAGGCATTCTCACCCGCATGCTGCAGCAGGACGCCGAGCTGCAGGGCGTGTCGCTGGTGATCCTCGATGAGTTCCACGAACGCAGCCTGCAGGCCGATCTGGCGCTGGCGCTGCTGCTCGACGTGCAGCAAGGGCTGCGCGACGATCTGAAACTGCTGATCATGTCGGCCACGCTGGATAACGCCCGCCTGTCGCAGCTGTTGCCGGAAGCGCCGGTGGTGGTGTCCGAGGGGCGCAGCTTCCCGGTTGAACGCCTGTATCAGCCGTTGGCCAGCCATCAGCGGCTGGAGGATGGCGTAGCGGCGGCGGTGAAGCGTCTGTTGGCCGAGCAGCCGGGGTCTTTGCTGCTGTTTCTGCCGGGCGTAGCGGAGATCAATCGGGTGCTGGAGCGATTGACCGGCGAGGTGGCGAGCGATACCGATCTTTGTCCTCTGTATGGCGCGCTGCCTTTGGCGCAGCAGCAAAAAGCGATTCAACCGGCGGCGCCCGGCCGCCGCAAGGTGGTGTTGGCGACCAACATCGCCGAAACCAGCCTGACGATCGAAGGCATTCGGCTGGTGGTGGACAGCGGTCTGGAGCGCGTGGCGCGCTACGACGTGCGCAACGGTCTAACGCGGCTGGCGACGCAGCGCATCAGCCAGGCGTCGATGGTGCAGCGTGCCGGGCGCGCCGGGCGTCTGGAGCCGGGCATTTGCTGGCATCTGTTCGCTAAAGAGCAGGCTGAGCGCGCGGCGGAACACGCTGAACCGGATATTTTACAGAGCGATCTCACCGGATTTTGGCTCGAGTTGCTGCAGTGGGGATGCCATGATCCGGCGCAGCTTACGTGGCTTGATGCGCCTCCGGCGGCGGCATTGGCGGCGGCCAGATCGTTGCTGCACCGGTTGGGGGCCACGGATGACGGCGATAAACTCACCGCGCCGGGGCGCCAGATGGCCGCGCTGGGGTGCGAGCCGCGGCTGGCGGCGATGCTGGTCACCGGCGCGGCGCTGAGTGCCGACGGCCTGGCGACGGCGGCGTTGCTGGCGGCATTGCTGGAAGAGCCGCCGCGCGGCGGGCAGATGGATCTCGGCTACTGGCTGAGCCGCCCGCAACCGAACTGGCGGCAGCGTGCCGCGCAGTTGGCCAAACGCCTGCCGCAACGTGCGGGGCAAATCGACGTCGATTTGGCGCCGCGGTTGTTGGCGCAGGCGTTTACCGATCGTATCGCCCAGCGCCGAGGCCAGGACGGCCGCTACCTGCTGGCCAACGGCCTGGGCGCGGCAATGAACCAGGACGAGGCGCTGTCGCGCGCCCCCTGGTTGATTGTCCCCAGCCTGTTGCAGGGCCACAACAGCCCGGATGCGCGTATCCTGTTGGCGCTGCCGGTGGATATCGAAGCGCTGGCGGCGCAGCTGCCGGCGATCGTCACGCAGCGCACGGCGGTGGAGTGGGATGACGAGAAGGGCACGCTGCGCGCCTGGAAGCGCCAGCAGATCGGCCGTCTGACGCTGCGCGCCCAGCCGCTGGCCAAACCGGCGGATGAAGAGCTGCAGCAGGCGCTGCTCGATTGGGTGCGCGCACAGGGGCTGGCGGTGCTCAACTGGGAGGGCGCCGCTGAACAATTGCGGGTGCGCCTGCAGTGCGCGCAAGCCTGGTTGCCGGAGGCGGAATGGCCGGCGATGGACGAAGAACCGCTGCTGGCGGCGCTGGAGCAGTGGCTGTTGCCGTCGCTGAACGGCGTGCGCGATCTGCGCGGATTGAAGCAGGTCAATATCGCCGAGGCGCTGTCCCGCCTGCTGGATTGGCAGCAAAAGCAGCGGCTGGATAATGCGCTACCCACTCATTACACTGTGCCGACCGGCAGCCGCCTGCCGATCCGTTATGAGGCCGGTAAACCGCCGGCGCTGGCGGTGCGTTTGCAGGAGGTGTTCGGCGAGCAGCGCAGCCCGATGTTGGCGGAGGGTCGCATCCCGGTGGTGCTTGAGTTACTCTCACCGGCGCACCGGCCGTTGCAAATCACCGGCGATCTGGCGGCCTTTTGGCAAGGCGCCTATCGCGAGGTGCAAAAAGAGATGAAGGGCCGTTACCCGAAACACGTTTGGCCGGACGATCCGGCCACGGCGGTACCGACGCGCCGAACGAAGAAATATCAGTAGGTCGCGATCATTTTAAGGTTTGGAATTCAGATGTTTCTTCTGGTCAGCGCTGCGGCGTAGGCACAGATTAAGCGACTAATCATGGCCGGCAGTGTCGGCAAGCTCGGAGAACAACAGCCATGGCTGGGGATGACCGCGAGCCCATCGGGCGCAAAGGAAAACAACCAAAAAGCACCGCGTCGCGCAAGCCGCCGCGCCGTCGCCGAGACGACGATTATGACGATTACGAAGAAGACGAGTATGACGATGATGAGTATGAAGAGGAGGAGGAACGCATGCCGCGTAAGGTAAAAGCGACTCCGCCACGTAAAAAACGCCGTTGGCTTGGCCTGTTTATCAAACTGATCCTGGTGATCGCCGTCCTGTTGGCGATCTATGGCGTCTATCTGGATTCCCAGATCCGCAGCCGCATCGACGGCAAAGTCTGGCAGCTGCCGGCGGCAGTGTACGGCCGCATGGTCAACCTGGAACCGGGCATGCCGTACAGCAAGAAGGAGATGGTCAACCTGCTGGAAGGCATGCAGTATCGCCAGGTTAGCCGCATGACGCGTCCGGGCGAGTTTACCGTACAGGCCAACAGCATCGAGATGCTGCGCCGCCCGTTCGACTTCCCGGATGGTAAAGAAGGGCAGATCCGCGCCCGTCTCGACTTCCAGAACAACCGCCTGGCGAAGATTGAAAACCTGGACAGCGGTCGCAGCTTCGGCTTCTTCCGCCTCGATCCGCGTCTTATCACCATGCTGCAGTCGCCGAACGGTGAACAGCGTCTGTTCGTGCCGCGCTCCGGTTTCCCGGATCTGCTGGTGGATACGCTGATCGCCACGGAAGACCGCCACTTCTATGAGCATGACGGTATTAGCCCGTATTCCATCGGTCGTGCGGTGCTGGCCAACCTGACCGCCGGGCGTGCGGTGCAGGGCGGCAGTACGCTGACGCAGCAGCTGGTGAAGAACCTGTTCCTGAGCAACGAACGTTCGCTGTGGCGTAAGGCTAACGAAGCCTATATGGCGCTGCTGGTGGATTACCGTTACAGCAAGGACCGCATTCTGGAGCTGTATCTGAACGAGGTGTACCTCGGCCAGAGCGGCAGCGACCAGATCCGCGGTTTCCCGCTGGCCAGCCTGTACTACTTCGGCCGTCCGGTGGACGAGCTGAGCCTCGATCAGCAGGCGCTGCTGGTCGGCATGGTCAAGGGCGCGTCGCTGTATAACCCGTGGCGCAACCCGAAACTGGCGCTGGAGCGTCGCAACCTGGTGCTCAAGTTGCTGCAGAACCAGGGCGTGATCGACGGCGAGCTGTATGACATGCTGAGCGCGCGTCCGCTGGGTGTGCAGCCGAAAGGCGGCGTCATTACGCCGCAGCCGGCGTTTATGCAGATGGTGCGTCAGGAACTGCAGACCAAACTGGGCGATAAGGTCAATGACCTGTCCGGCGTGAAGATCTTCACCACGCTGGATCCGGTGTCGCAAGACGCGGCGGAAAAAGCGGTCGAAGACGGTATTCCGGCGCTGCGCGCTGCGCGTCACCTGCAGGATCTGGAAGCGGCGATGGTGATCGTCGATCGCTTCAGCGGTGAAGTGCGCGCCATGGTCGGCGGCGCCAACCCGCAGTTCGCCGGCTTCAACCGCGCCATGCAGGCGCGCCGCCTGGTCGGCTCGCTGGCCAAGCCGCCGACGTACCTGACTGCGCTGTCCGAACCGGACAAATATCGCCTCAACACCTGGCTGGCGGATGCGCCGCTGTCGCTGAAGCAGCCGAATGGCGCCGTCTGGCAGCCGAACAACTATGACCGTAAATTCCGCGGTCAGGTGATGCTGGTGGATGCGTTGGCCAACTCACTGAACGTGCCGACGGTGAACCTCGGCCTGTCGGTTGGGCTGGATCAGATCAGTGCTACGCTGCAACGCCTGGGTATCCCGAAAGCGGAGATCAACCCGGTGCCATCGATGCTGCTGGGGGCGATCGGCCTGACGCCGATGGAAGTCGCGCAGGAGTACCAAACCATCGCCAGCGGCGGTAACCGTGCGCCGCTGTCGGCGGTGCGTTCGGTGATCGCCGAAGACGGCACGGTGCTGTACCAGAGTTTCCCGCAGGCGGAACGCATGGTGCCGGCGCAGGCCGCTTACCTGACGCTGTACGCGATGCAGCAGGGTGTGGCGCGCGGGACCTCCCGCTCGCTGTCGGTGAAGTTCCCGAACTACAACCTGGCGGCGAAAACCGGTACCACCAACGATCTGCGCGACAGCTGGTTCGCCGGCATCGACGGTAAGGAAGTGGCGATCGCCTGGGTGGGGCGCGACAACAACGGCCCGGCCAAGCTGACCGGCGCTAACGGCGCGTTGACCCTGTATCGCCGTTATCTGGAAAACCAGACGCCGCTGCCGCTGATGCTGCAGCCGCCGGAAGGTATTAACCAGATGAGCATCGACTCTGCCGGCAACTTTATCTGCGGCGGCGGCAGCTGGCGCACCATCCCGGTCTGGACCGACAATCCGCAGGGATTGTGCCAGGCCAGCCAGGCGGCGGTGCAGCAACAGCAGCAACCGGCGGCGGGTGAGCAAAAAGATGGCGATGGCGTCGCCGGTTGGATCAAGGATATGTTCGGCCAGTAATCGCTACCGGGGCCCTGGCCCCGGTGAAAATTTTTGCTTTGTTATTAAGCCCGTAACCTTGGTTGCGGGCTTTTTTATTTTTCCGCTCGTTTTATTTCCCTGTTAACCGCAAGGCTAAGCGCCTAATCCTTAACCTATTTGCCTTATGAATTCGGCTTGCAGTTTAATTTGGCTTCTGCATAAAATGCGACGCTTATAATAATTATTATCGTTTACATTCGTCATTTAATAATTCATCAGAGAAATAAATCATGCCGACCAAGCGTCTTTCATCATCCGCGGCCAAGCAGGGCCGTACCCCCATCAGCGCGTTAGCGATCACCGTCGCTGCGGCGTTGGGCACGCTGGCGATGCCGGCTTTTTCCGCCGACGCCAAGCCGGCCGCCAAGGAAGACACGATTACCGTTGTGGGCAGCAGCAACACCGCCCAACAGGAAAGCGCCTGGGGGCCGGTCGGCACCTATGTCGCCAAACGCAGCGCCACCGGCACCAAAACCGATACGCCGATCGAGAAGAACCCGCAGTCCGTTTCCGTGGTGACGCGTGAAGAGATGGACATGCGTCAGCCGGATACGGTGAAGGGGGCGCTGGCCTATGCGCCGGGCGTATTTGCCAGCCGCGGCAGCTCCTCGACCTATGATGCGGTGGCGATCCGCGGCTTCCCGGCCACCAACACCACCCAGTATCTGGATGGTCTGCGCTTGCTGGGCGACAACTACAGCGAAGCGTCCATCGATCCTTATTTCCTCGAGCGCGCCGAGCTGCTGCGCGGCCCGGTTTCGGTGCTGTACGGCAAAAGCAACCCGGGCGGCTTGGTCGCCATGGTCAGCAAGCGGCCAACCACCGAGCCGCTGCGCGAAATTCAGTTCAAAATGGGCACCGATAACCTGTTCCAGACCGGTTTCGATTTCAGCGACGCGCTGGACGATCAGGGTATCTATTCTTACCGCCTGACCGGCCTGGCGAAAGACAGCGATACGCAGCAGACCATGAGCAAAGAGAAGCGCTATGCGATCGCGCCGTCCTTTAGCTGGCGTCCAGATGACAAGACCAACTTCACGTTGTTGGCCAACATTCAAAACGATCCCTATACCGGTTATTACGGCTGGTTGCCGAAGCAGGGCACGCTGATCCCGTTGCCGGACGGTAGCAAACTGCCGACCGATTTCAACGAAGGCGAAGCCAGCAACTATATGGCGCGCAAGCAGCGGATGATCGGCTACAGCTTCGAACATGCCTTCAACGATACCTGGGCGGTGCGACAGAACCTGCGTTATATGCAGGTGGACACCGATATGAAGAGCATCTACGGATTCGGCTTGTCATCACCGACGACGATCAATCGCTTCTATGTTCAATCGAAGGAACACCTGAACAACTTCTCTGTAGATACCCAGGCACAAGCGAAGGTGAAAACGGGGCAGATCGATCACACCTTATTGTTTGGGGTGGATTACTCACGCATGCGTAACGACATTAATGCTATTTATGGCAGCGCCAGCGCTCTGAGCATGACTCATCCGCAGTATGGCAATGATGCTATTGAGGTGGGTTCTTATTACAACTTCCTGAACCGTCAGGAGCAAACCGGCCTGTATGTGCAGGAGCAAGGGGAGTGGAACCAGTGGCTGTTGACGCTGGGCGGGCGCTATGACTGGGCGAAGACTTCCGCCTATAACCGCGATACGAGTTCGACGAGCCAGCAGACCGATCGCCAGTTCACCTGGCGCGGTGGCCTGAATTACCTGTTCGACAACGGCGTGACGCCGTATTTCAGCTACAGCGAATCGTTTGAACCGAATCTGGGTACAACCCGCGGGGGGAGCACCTTCAAACCGTCGATCGGCAAGCAGTATGAGGCCGGCGTGAAATACGTGCCGAAGGATCGCCCAATCGTGCTGACCGGCGCGCTGTATCAGCTGACCAAAAACAATAACCTGACGCCGGATCCGGATAACGCGCAGTTCAGCGTGCAGAGCGGCGAGATCCGTTCGCGCGGCGTGGAGCTGGAAGCCAAGGCGGCGTTGAATGCCAACGTCAACCTGATCGCCTCCTATACCTATACCGATGCGAAGTACACCAAGGACAATACCTATCAGGGTAAACCGACCGTCGAAGTGCCGAAACACATGGCTTCGCTGTGGGCGGATTACACCTTCCACGAAACGGCGGTGAGCGGCCTGACGCTGGGTTCCGGCGTGCGTTACGTCGGCTCCAGCTCGAGCTTCAACAGCGATAACTCCGCCTTTAAGGTGCCGGACTACACGCTGGTGGACGCCACCATTAAATACGATCTGGCGCGCTTTGGCCTGCCGGGCTCGTCCGTGGGCGTTAACATCAACAACCTGTTCGACAAGACCTACGTGTCGAGCTGCTACCGCGACTACGCCTGCTACTGGGGCGCAGAACGCCAGGTGGTCGCCACCGCAACCTTCCGTTTCTAACCGGATAGCCGGGGCGGCGCCGCGTCGCCCCGGACAAAGCAGGATCTATGCAGGACAAACTTCTTAATCCCGGCGCGACCTTCGCGCTGGATAACGCCAGCTTCTCCGTTCCCGGTCGGGTGCTGTTGCAACCGCTGTCGCTCAGTTTTCCCCAGGGCAAAGTCTGCGGCCTGATCGGCCATAACGGTTCCGGTAAATCTACTCTGTTGAAACTGCTTGGGCGGCATCAAGCCCCCAGTGGCGGCCAGGTACTGCTTAATCGGCAGCCATTGGCGCAGTGGGACAGCAAATCCTTCGCCCGCCAGGTGGCTTACCTGCCGCAGCAGTTGCCGGCGGCGGAAGGCATGACGGTGCGCGAACTGGTGGCCGTCGGCCGCTATCCGTGGCACGGCGCGCTGGGGCGTTTTGGCGCCAACGATCGCCAATTGGTGGAAGAGGCCATTTCACTGGTGGGGCTGAAGCCGTTCGCCAACCGCCTGGTGGACAGCCTTTCCGGCGGCGAGCGCCAACGCGCCTGGCTGGCGATGATGGTGGCACAGGACAGCCGCTGCCTGCTGCTTGACGAGCCGACGTCGGCGCTGGACATCGCACATCAGGTTGAGGTGCTGGCGCTCATCCAGCGCTTGAGTCGCGAACGCGATCTCACGGTGATCGCCGTGCTGCACGACATCAACATGGCGGCACGCTACTGCGACCATTTGGTGGCGCTGCGCGGCGGTGAAATGATCGCTCAGGGCGGCCCGCTGGAACTGATGCAGGGGTCGGTGCTGGAGCAAATTTACGGTATTCCTATGGGCACGTTGCCGCACCCGAGCGGCGGCGCGCCGGTGAGTTTTGTCTACTGATGTCTTCTGCATTCACTTCTTCTCACGATCCGCTGCGTCGCCGTTTGTTGATGGCGCTGGCGCTGTCGCCGCTGTTGGGCTCGTTGCCCGGGCGGGCGGCGGATATCGCACGCGTTGCGGCGCTGGAATGGCTGCCGATCGAACTGTTGTTGGCATTGGGCGTGACGCCGCTGGCGGTGGCCGATGTGCATAACTACAACCTGTGGGTGGCGGAGCCGAAGCTGCCGGCGACGGTGGTCGACGTTGGCCAGCGCACCGAACCGAATCTCGAACTGCTGCAGCAGCTCCAGCCTTCGCTGGTGTTGCTGTCGCTGGGCTATGGCCCGACGCCGCGAAAAATCCAACCCATCGCACCAACCATGAGCTTCGGCTTCAACGACGGCAGCGGTAAACCGCTGACCGTCGCCCGCCACTCGCTGCTGGCGCTGGGCCAGCGGCTGGGCATAGAAAGCCGGGCGGTAAACCACCTGGCGCAGTTCGACCGCTTTATGCAGGACGCGCGTCAACGCCTGCAAAGCTACACCCGGCAACCGCTGCTGTTGTTTTCACTGATCGACACGCGTCATGCGTTGATCATCGGCCAGAAAAGCCTGTTCCAGGAAGCGATGGACCAGCTCGGCATCCGCAATGCCTGGCAGGAGCAAACCGACTTTTGGGGTACGACGGTGGTGGGCATTGAACGGTTGGCCACGGTGCGTAACGCCCGGGTTATCTATCTCGATCACGGCAATCAGGCGATGATGGACAAGGTCAGCGCGACGCCACTGTGGCAGTCGTTACCCTTTGTGCGGCAAAACCAGCTGCGGCAGGTGCCGGCGGTGTGGTTCTACGGCGCCACGCTGTCGACGATGCGGTTTTGCCGCCTATTGGCGCAGGCCCAGGAGAGTGCGGCATGAATGCGGGCATCCGGAGATTACCGCTGACGCTGATCCTGCTGTTGCTGGCGGCGGCAGGCGGCCTGACGATATACAACCTGGCGCAGCAGCTGCCGCCGGCGCAATGGGCGCGGGCGCTCAGCGCGCCGGACATCGACGACGTGCGGCAAATGTTGTTCCATTACAGCCTGCTGCCGCGGTTGACGGTGTCGCTGTTGGCCGGCGCCGGTCTAGGGTTGGTCGGCGTGCTGTTTCAGCAGGTGTTGCGCAATCCGTTGGCGGAGCCGTCGACGCTCGGCGTCGCCGCCGGCGCGCAGCTCGGCCTGACTGTCGCCACGCTGTGGGTGCTGCCGGGGGGCGAGCTCACTCGCCAGCTGGCCGCTATGGTGGGCGCGATTGTGGTGGGCGGGCTGGTGTTCGGCGTCGCCTGGGGCAAACGGATGTCGCCGGTCACGCTGATTCTGGCCGGGCTGGTGCTGGGGCTGTACTGCGGCGCGGTCAACAGCCTGTTGGCGCTGTTTCATTACGATCAGCTGCAGGGCATGTTCCTGTGGGGAACCGGCGCGTTGAACCAACAGGACTGGAGCACCGTGCAGTTCATTCTGCCGCGTTTGCTGGTGGCCGGCGCGCTGGCGGCGCTGTTGCTGCGCCCGCTGACGCTGCTGGGGCTGGACGACGGCGTGGCGCGCAACCTGGGGTTGGGGCTGTCGATGGCGCGCTTCTGCACCCTGGGGCTGGCCATTATTTTCAGCGCTATGTTGGTGAGTGCGGTGGGCGTTATCGGCTTTATCGGTCTGTTTGCACCGCTGATGGCGAAGATGCTGGGCGCGCGCCGCCTGGCGCACCGCATGATGTTGGCCCCGTTGCTGGGGGCGCTGTTGCTGTGGTTGACCGATCAGGTGATGCTCGGGGTAACGCAGGTGTGGCGCGAGATCCCGACCGGCGCGGCCACCGCGCTGTTCGGCGCACCGCTGCTGCTGTGGCTGCTGCCGCGTTTGCGCAGCGCCGCCACGCCGCCGCCGATGAACCTTGGTGACAAGGTGCCTGCCGAACGCGGGGATCTGCCTGCCTGGATCCTGGTGGGTGGCCTCGTACTGCTGATCGGCCTGACGCTGGCACTGATGTTGGGCAAAAATGCCGGCGGCTGGCACTGGAGCCTGGGGACGGAACTGGACGCTGTGTTGCCGTGGCGCTGGCCGCGGGTGCTGTCGGCGCTGGCGGCGGGCATGATGCTGGCGGTCGCCGGCACGCTGATTCAGAAGCTGACCGGCAACCCGATGGCCAGCCCGGAAGTGTTGGGCATCAGTTCCGGCGCCGCTTTTGGCGTTGTGATGATGCTGTTTATGGTGCCGGGCGACGCCTTCGTGTGGCTGCTGCCTGCCGGCAGCCTGGGGGCGGCCGTGACGCTGCTGATCATCATGATCTCCGCAGGTCGCGGCGGTTTCTCGACCGAGCGCATGTTGCTCGCCGGTATCGCGCTCAGCACCGCCTTCACCACCGTCATCTTCCTGCTGTTGGCCAGCGGCGATCCGCGTATGGGGGGCTTGCTGACCTGGCTCTCCGGCTCGACCTATTCGGTGGAGCCGGCGCAGGCGCTGCGCACCGCGCTGGTGGCCGCCGGCCTGATGGTATTGGCGCCGCTGTGCCGCCGTTGGTTGACTATCCTGCCGCTCGGCGGCGCCACCGCCCGCTCGGTGGGTATTGCGCTGACGCCGGCGCGGTTGACCATTCTTTTGTTGGCTGCCGTGCTGACCGCCATGGCGACCCTGACCGTCGGGCCGTTGAGCTTTGTCGGGCTGATGGCACCGCATATGGCACGCATGCTGGGCTTCCGCCGCGCGCTGCCGCAGATGGTGATCGCCGCGCTGCTGGGCGGCTTGCTGATGGTGTTTGCCGACTGGTGCGGGCGGATGCTGCTGTTTCCGTATCAGATCCCCGCCGGGTTATTGGCGACCTTTATCGGCGCGCCGTACTTCGTTTATCTGTTGCGTAAGCAGACGTCGTAATCGGCGTCTCGCCGTGCTTTTTCTGCCATCAAAGGCTTAGCGTCGCTGAGCCTTTTTTAATTTTTCAGGGTGTTGCAAGGCGCTGCGAGCGGTTGCGCAAAAACGATATTGCGTGCGAAAAGGAACACGTGGCGTGGCGGTGAGATGAATATACTGCGGGCGGGTGCTCTGGAGCTTTGTCTCTGGAGCCTGCGTGAAAGATACAAAGAGAAAAGCCCCGAGTCGATATCCATCAACCCGAGGCCTACTCTAACGCATCACAACGTTAAGTTAGCCTCTTACCCGCCGCGAGGCAAGGAGAAGAAGGCATGATGCCGAACAAACGGAGCCTGTTAAAATTGGTGGTTATTTGTGCCACGGTAATATCACTGGCATGGATAACCCGCAGCACGCTGTGTGAGCTGCGTATCCGATCGGGCAACACGGAGGTTGCGGCCATTTTGGCTTACGAATCCGAACGGTAAGGCAACCCGGCGGCGGGGGCTTTGCCTCCGCCGGCCGGCAGTCGATGCGTTGATCCATGAGCACCCATCCGTTCAAAAAAAACGGCGAGCCTTGGCTCGCCGTTTTTCATGTTGATGTCGGGGCTTATTTCAGGCCGGCGGCATCGCGCAGCAGCGCGGCTTTATCGGTCGCTTCCCATGGGAAGTGCTCGCGGCCGAAGTGGCCGTAGGCGGCGGTTTCGCGGTAGATCGGCTGCAGCAGATCCATCATCTGGATCAGGCCGTATGGGCGCAGATCGAAGAATTCGCGCACCAGCAGCGTCAGCTGTTCGGTTGGCACTTTCTCGGTACCGAAGGTTTCCACCATGATGGAGGTCGGTTCCGCTACGCCGATAGCGTAAGACACCTGGATCTCGCAGCGATCGGCCAGGCCGGCGGCGACGATGTTTTTCGCCACGTAGCGCGCCGCGTAAGCCGCGGAACGGTCAACCTTGGACGGATCCTTACCGGAGAAGGCGCCGCCGCCGTGGCGCGCCATGCCGCCGTAGGTGTCGACGATGATCTTACGGCCGGTCAGGCCGCAGTCGCCCATCGGGCCGCCGATAACGAAACGGCCGGTCGGGTTGATGTGGTATTTGGTGCCCGCCGTCAGCCATTCCGCCGGCAGGACCGGTTTGATGATTTCTTCCATCACCGCTTCTTGCAGATCTTTCAGCGCGATGTCTTCGGAATGCTGGGTGGACAGCACCACGGCGTCGATGCCGACGATTTTGCCATCGTCGTACTGGAAGGTCACCTGGCTCTTCGCATCCGGACGCAGCCACGGCAGGGTGCCGTTTTTGCGCACTTCGGACTGGCGCTGCACCAGACGGTGCGCGTAGGTCACCGGAGCCGGCATCAGCACGTCGGTTTCGTTGGTGGCGTAGCCAAACATCAAGCCCTGATCGCCGGCGCCCTGCTCGAGAGGATCGGTACGGTCAACGCCCTGATTGATATCCGGGGATTGTTTGCCGATGGCGCTCAATACTGCGCAGGAGTTGGCGTCAAAGCCCATGTCCGAATGAACGTAGCCGATTTCGCGTACGGTTTTGCGGGTGATCTCTTCGATATCGACCCAGGCGCTGGTGGTGATTTCACCGCCGACCAGCACCATGCCGGTTTTCACGTAGGTTTCGCAGGCGACGCGCGCTTTCGGATCCTGTTCCAGGATGGCGTCGAGGACGGCATCGGAGATCTGATCGGCGATTTTATCAGGATGTCCTTCGGAGACGGATTCGGACGTGAAGAGGTGTTTAGCCATTGTGTTCTTTACCTTGCATAAGACGGGTTAGAAATTACTGCACAGCGCTGGAGATCCGGCATCAAAGCGAAGGGTCTTCCGCTGATGGCGCGAGATGCATCCTGCAACGCCCCTCAGGCAAAGCCGTTAAGCAGTTTATCAGTTAACCAGTATAGATGGATTAACATCTGGACGTCTATTTTAGGTCAGGGTTTAGCCAGATTGCCAGTAATTTTTTGCGCTTTCGCTCTTTTGCGCAAACGGATTGGCGCCATTTTCATCGCTTGAAACAGTTTTCGGCGAATTTTCATTTTGCTTTTTCACCTGCTTACCGGTATAAACTGCGCGCGCGGTTCATTTGCTGCACAGTACGGCGATTGGCGGTGGGAAGGTGCGATAAACTTCCGCTTTGCATTCGCCGATGTTGCGTTATTATCCGTCGCAGGCGTTCGCCGTGAGCGCCGCCGCTTCATCGAACGGTCACGTTCTTACACTATTTTAGAGGCTGGGTCGTTCACTCCGAACGGCGCGCGTGGAGGTGGTTGGATTAATGATCCGTTGTCTACCGGTTGTTGGTTCCCAACAGCAGTGCCGTTCTGGCGCACATTCTTCTGCTATTTCCCGTCTTGTCTCTTTGTCACTTACCAGGTGCGATAAACACTTGGCCGCTACTCAGGATTCTCGGGCCGGCTAACGGTCGTCTGAAGAACTGAACAAGGGTAGCCTGCAGCCTTCCTGTGGGATGTTTCTTGGCCCGATTCACGAGGTTTGAACAGGGTGTCTTACAATTATATGAGTGATAAACCGATCGCTGACCGCGAACGGCAGTTCTCTTCGCTGCCGCCAGCGCGGCTTGTTGGGTTGTTCTCGCGGGTTGTAGCTGCGATAGTGGCTGACGGTTTCGTCAGTGCGGAATGTGAGGCGAACCATGTCTGATGATCTGTTGATTCACCGCCCGCCGGTTGCGGGCGAGTCTTTATCTTTGCGCTCCATGCAGGAGGTTGCCATGAATGATCGTAATGCCAGCAAGATGCTGCGCACTTATAACGTCGCCTACTGGGGCAACAATTACTATGACGTCAACGAGCTGGGCCATATCAGCGTGTGCCCGGACCCGGATGTCCCGCAGGCGCGCGTCGATCTGGCAGAACTGGTGAAAACGCGCCAGCAAGATGGCCAGCGTTTGCCTGCGCTGTTCTGCTTCCCGCAGATCCTCCAGCATCGCTTGCGTTCGATCAACGCCGCGTTCAAACGCGCGCGTGAGTCCTTCGGTTACCAAGGCGGCTATTTCCTGGTGTATCCGATCAAGGTGAATCAACATCGCCGCGTGATTGAGTCGCTGGTGAACTCCGGCGAACCGCTGGGGCTGGAAGCCGGCTCCAAGGCCGAGCTGATGGCGGTGCTGGCGCATGCCGGCATGACCCGCTCGGTGATCGTCTGTAACGGCTATAAAGATCGCGAATACATTCGCCTGGCGCTGATCGGGGAAAAACTGGGGCACAAGGTGTACCTGGTGATCGAGAAGATGTCCGAGATCAATCTGGTGCTGGAAGAAGCCGAGCGGCTGAACGTGGTGCCGCGCCTTGGCGTGCGTGCGCGTCTGGCTTCGCAGGGCTCCGGCAAATGGCAGTCGAGCGGCGGCGAAAAATCCAAGTTCGGCCTGGCGGCGGTGCAGGTGCTGAAGCTGGTGGAAACCCTGCGCGAAGCGGGCCGTCTCGACAGCCTGCAATTGCTGCACTTCCACCTGGGTTCGCAGCTGGCCAACATTCGCGACATCGCCACCGGCGTGCGCGAATCGGCGCGCTTCTACGTTGAGCTGCACAAGCTGGGCGTCAACATTCAGTGCTTCGACGTGGGCGGCGGCTTGGGCGTCGACTACGAGGGCACCCGCTCGCAGTCCGACTGCTCGGTGAACTACGGCCTGAACGAATACGCCAACAATGTGATTTGGGGCATCGGCGACGCCTGTAACGAACACGGCCTGCCGCACCCGACGGTGATCACCGAGTCCGGCCGCGCCGTGACCGCGCACCACACGGTGCTGGTCTCCAATGTGATCGGCGTAGAGCGCAACGAGTTCAGCGAACCGCTGCCGCCGGAAGCCGACGCGCCGCGCGCACTGGAAAGCATGTGGGAAACCTGGCTGGAAATGAACGAGCCGGAGAATCGCCGCTCGCTGCGCGAATGGCTGCACGACAGCCAGATGGATCTGCACGACGTGCATACCCAATACGCGCACGGCATGTTGGATCTGACCAAGCGCGCCTGGGCCGAGCAGCTGTATCTGAACATCTGCAACAAGATCCAGCAGCAGCTCGATCCGAGCAACCGCGCGCACCGTCCAATCATCGACGAACTGCAAGAGCGGATGGCGGACAAGTTCTACGTCAACTTCTCGTTGTTCCAGTCGATGCCGGATGCCTGGGGTATCGATCAGCTGTTCCCGGTGCTGCCGCTGGAAGGGCTGGATAAGCCGCCGGAAGGCCGCGCGGTGCTGCTCGACATCACCTGCGACTCCGACGGCACCATCGACCACTATGTCGACGGCGACGGCGTGGCGACCACCATGCCGATGCCGCCGTACGATCCGGAGAACCCGCCTGCGCTGGGCTTCTTCATGGTCGGTGCGTACCAGGAGATCCTCGGCAACATGCACAATCTGTTCGGCGATACCGCCTCGGTTGACGTGTACGTGTTCCCGGACGGCAGCGTCGAGACCGAACTGTCCGACGAGGGCGACACTGTGGCGGATATGCTGGAGTACGTGCAGCTCGATCCGAGTGCGCTGTTGGCCAAGTTCCGCGATCAGGTCAAAGAAACCGACCTGGACAGCGAGCTGCAGGCGCAGTTCCTGGAAGAGTTTGAAGCCGGCCTTTACGGCTACACGTATCTGGAAGACGAGTAACTGCCATCTTTAAGGGGGCGATGTCGGCCCCCTTGAAGCATGGATAAAATGCAGCCATAATCTGCCGTATCGGTAGCACCGAAACACACATCGAATAAATCCCTTTCTCGTCGGGCTAACGACGCGGGAGGGATTTTTTTTTGTAACGGCCCGGCGTCTGCGCCCGGCAACTTGTTGAACTACGAGGGTTTACTATGAGCACCTTAGGCCATCAGTCCGATAATTCATTAGTGTCCAACGCCTTTGGTTTCCTGCGCTTTCCGCTGAACTTCATGCCTTACGACAGCGATGCAGAGTGGGTCATCACCGGCATTCCGTTTGACATGGCGACATCCGGTCGCGCCGGTGGCCGTCACGGCCCGGCGGCTATTCGTCAGGTATCCACCAACCTGGCCTGGGAAGGCAACCGTTGGCCGTGGAGCTTCGATCTGCGCGATCGGCTGAACGTGGTTGACTGCGGCGACATCGTGTTCAACTTCGGCGATGCACAGGACATGAGCGACAAGCTGCAGGCGCACGCGGAGAAACTGCTGAAGGCCGGTAAGCGTATGCTCTCGTTCGGCGGCGACCACTTCGTGACCCTGCCGCTGCTGCGCGCGCACGCCAAGCATTTCGGCAAGCTGGCGCTGGTGCACTTTGACGCCCATACCGATACCTACGCCAATGGCAGCAAGTTCGACCACGGCACCATGTTCTACCATGCCCCGAACGAAGGCCTGATCGATCCGCACCACTCGGTGCAGATCGGCATTCGCACCGAGTTCGATCATGACAACGGCTTTACCGTGCTGGACGCCGCGCAGGTGAACGATCGCAGCGTGGACGACCTGCTGACCCAGATCAAAGGTATCGTCGGCGACATGCCGGTGTACCTGACCTTCGACATCGACTGCCTGGATCCGGCGTTCGCACCGGGCACCGGCACGCCGGTGATCGGCGGCCTGACTTCCGATCGTGCGCTGAAACTGGTGCGCGGCATGCAGTCGCTGAACATCGTCGGCATGGACGTGGTGGAAGTGGCGCCGGCCTATGACCAGTCCGAGATCACCGCGCTGGCCGCGGCGACCCTGGGCCTGGAGATGCTGTACCTGCAGGCGGCGAAGAAACACGCCTAACGCCAGGCCACGCCTCGCTGAAAAAGCGGCTCCCATCGTATGGGGCCGCTTTTTTTTATTTCATTTGTCGCCATCCGCGCTGCGATTTTCAGCCTGTTGCAACGCCTTTGCGCAATCCTGCGCAGAAATGAAACTGAGTCAGAGAAAAGGAACCGGGATTGCGGGGAGGATGAATATACTGCGCGCGGGTGCTCTGGATCTTTGTATCTGGAGCCTGCGTGAAAGGTACAAAGAGAAAAGCCCCGAGTCGATATCCATCAACCCGAGGCCTACTCTAACGCCAGCAACGTTAAGTTAGCCTCTTACCCGCCGCGAGGCAAGGAGAAGAAGGCATGATGCCGAACAAACGGAGCCTGTTAAAATTGGTGGTTATTTGTGCCACAGTAATATCACTGGCATGGATAACTCGCAGCACGCTGTGTGAGCTGCGGATCCGATCGGGCAACACGGAGGTTGCGGCCATTTTGGCTTACGAATCCGAACGGTAAGGCAACCCGGCGACGGGGGATGTCCCCCGTCTGCTGCTTGTTGGCGTCCAGATCCATGAGCACCCTCTCAATGCTTTCGGTTTCCGCCTCACAGGACTGGGAAACGGGTTTATGCCCGCTTCACCTGCCGCGCCAGCAACATGCGGCCAAACAGTGCACCGCCTGCCAGCAGCGTCAGCAACTGCGAGGCGATCAGCACCGCAAAGCCTGAAGACACCTTACCCTGGCTGGCCATCACCATACCCATCGCCATCGGCACAAACGCCGAGAACAGATTGCCGATGCCGTTGATCAGCCCATAGGCGCTGCCGACCGCCTCCGGCCGCGCATAATGTTGCAGTAGGGTAGGGATCGCCGCGCCCTGCGCGCCCCAACAGGCATTGGCCGCCAGCAGGAAGAAGGCGATCCAGCCAAGCTGATGGCTGTTCATCACGCCATAGATACACAGCGCGGTCGCTGCGCCGCCGCAGACGAAGATCAGCGGCGCTTGATAAGGGCGGATACGATCGAGCAACACGCCGCCGAGGTATTTGGAGGCGATGCTAACGATGAAAGGCAGCGCGGCCATCCAGCCCATCTGTTTGATGGAAAACCCCTTTTCATCGGTCAGATAGGCCGGCAGCCAGGAGCTGGAGCCCCACAGATAGCTGAGCGTGGCGATCTCGATCAGCAGGATCCAGCCGAGCATCGGTGTGCGCCAGGCCAGCGCAAAGGTGTGCCAGACGCGGCTTAGCACCGGTTGCGGATCGGCGGGGCGCGTGGCTGAAGATAGGGCGAGGGGATGAACGAACAGCCGCACCAGCGCCAGCCCCAGCAGCAGGTTGAGCAGCGCCACCAGGTGAAACGACATCGCCCAGCCGAAGTGCGCCATCAGGAAACTCACCAGCGGAAAGCCGAGCACCAGTCCCAACGAAACGCCCAGCGCGCTGACCGCGTTGGGCTTGCCACGCTCGTCGGCGGCGAAATGATCGCTGATGTACATGGTCTTCAGCGAGAACAGCGGCCCTTCGCTGACGCCAAGCAGCGCGCGCACCACGCACAGCAGCATCAGCGATCCCGCCAGCGGCGAGGCGGCGGTGAGCAGCGCCCATAGCACCACGCTCAGCGTCAGCGCGCGGCGATAACCCATCAGCGTTTCCAGAAACGGCGTCAGCAACATGGCGGACAGACCGTAGCCGAGCAAAAATACCGTCATCAGCGTGCCCTGGTGGGCGCGGTCGCCGCCGAGTTGGAAGTGTTGCAGGAAGTCGGGGTTGACCAACATCACGGCGATATTGACCCGATCCGCATAGGCGATAACGATCAGAAACAGCAGGGCGATCACCCCAAACCAGCGTTGACGTTGTTGCACGTTGCGTTCCTCAATGCGAGCGGTTGACGAATTCAGGCAGCAGTAAACTCACCCGCGGATGCCATTTCGCGCAAACGCGGGGGATGAGGCTGATTAATGTAAATTTATTGTTATCAAATAGGGTGTGAAAGACAGTGAGAAAACACTTTTACGCGCAATGCGTCGTCGGAATCAACGCATTTTTTGCCATAAATTAGTGGGAGAGCGCACAACTGATATAGGTTTTTCATATCGGTGCATGATTTCGTGATCTTTCCCGCATTTGTCATTTTTAAACAACCTTTCATTAACATTTGCCGTTCCGCTCGCTTGACGAAAGTTTCGCCAGACTTATAGTGGCTGTATTAAATAAGAAACTGAGTTTCATATATGAAACAATCAGATAGAGGACAAAAGCAATGAGCTGGAAGAATGTGTGCGAAGTGTCTCAGGTGAAAGAAGATTTTCCTTTCTCCGGTAAAGTGGAAGGAAAAGAGATCGGGGTGTACCTGCTCGATGGTAACTACTACGCGCTGGAAGACGTCTGCCCGCATGCTTATGCCTTGCTCAGCCAGGGGTTTGTAGACGACGGCAAGGTTGAGTGCCCGCTGCACGAAGCGCTGTTTGACGTGCGCACCGGCCAGTGCCTGCGCGAGCCGGGCGGCCGCGATCTGCAAACCTATCCCACCCGGGTGGTCGACAACCAAATCCAGATCACCTTTATCGCGGAGGAGTAATCATGCAGCACATCACCGATTTCAATCCCTGGCTGCCGGACACCCAACAGGTGACGCCGGCCCGCGAAGGCGGCAACGGTCAAATCCATCAGCCGGGCCAGTTCCGCAATGTCATCTGGCAAAACCGCGCCCGTGTGCCGGACGGTTTCGAAACCGCCCTGGTGGCGGCGCTGGAAACGATCTTCGAGCAGGGGGCGGAAGAGCTGGACCAGATCGTCAGCGCGTTGAATCAGCGCCGTCTGTTCGATCGTAGCGGCCAGCCGTGGAATGAGGCGACGTTCCGCGAATTCCTTCACGTTAACGGTTTCTGAGCCACATCCGGGAGAAGACAATGACAGCAAACACAACATCCTCTGAACAGAGCCTGCAGGACTATCTTGACCAAGGATTGCGTGGCATGTGGTATCCGGTGCTGGCCAGCTGGGAAGTGGGCAACAACCCGGTCGGCATCACCCGTCTGGAACAGCAAATTGTGGTGTGGCGCGACGGTGAAGGCCAGATCCACGCGCTGGAAGACCGCTGCCCGCACCGAGGCGCGCGGCTTTCCATGGGGTGGAACCTCGGCGATCGCATCGCCTGTTGGTATCACGGGGTGGAAGTCGGCGGCGACGGTACGGTGAAAGACGTGCCTGCAGTGGATCGTTGTCCGCTGGTGGGGCAAAAATGCCTGCGTTCTTACCCTGCCAAAGAAGCCTATGGCGCGGTGTTCCTCTATTTCGGCGTGACGGCGGATGAAGCGCCGGCGGAGCTGACTTTCCCGCAAGAGCTGGCGGACGAAGCTTCGTACAGCAACTTCCTGTGCACCGCCAGCTGGAACTGCAACTACCAATACGCATTGGAAAACGTGATGGATCCGATGCACGGCACCTACCTGCATTCTTCCTCACACTCGATGGCGGAGGGGGATCGCAAGGCGGATATGGGGCTGGAGCCGACCGACAACGGGTTTATCTTCAAGAAGAACGGCCAGATCGGCGTCAACTTCGACTGGGTGGAGTTCGGCAGCAGCGGTGCGTATTGGATGCGCCTGTCGATCCCATACAAGAAGCGCTTCGGGCCAGGTGGCCACTTCTGGATCATCGGCATGGTGGTGCCGGAAGACAAGGATCACTGCCGGGTATTCTTCTGGCGCATCCGTAAGGTCAAAGACTGGCAGCGCGACATGTGGCGCTTCATGTACCGTAATCGCCTGGAATCATTGCATTGGGACGTGCTCGAGCAGGATCGCATCGTGCTTGAGAACATGGCGCCTAACGCCCGCGGCCAGGAATATCTGTACCAGCACGACGTTGGTCTTTCGCGCCTGCGCCGCATGATGCAGAAAGAGGCGCAGAAACAGCTGGCGACGTTGCGTGAGCGGGAGGCGGCGCAGTGAACGGCCTGCTGAACGGTAAACGTATCGTGGTCACCGGTGCGGCGCGTGGTCTGGGCTACAGCTTCGCCGCCGCCATCGCCGCTGCCGGCGCGCAGGTAGTGATGTGCGACATTTTGGCGGATGAACTGGCGGCGAGTGGCGCCGCGCTGCGCGAGCAGGGCACCCAGGTGGAAACGCAGACGATCGATCTGGCGTCACCGGATTCGATCCGTTCGGCGTTCGAGAAGATCGCCGCTGGCGGCGGGATCGACGGCCTGGTGAACAACGCGGCGCTGGCGACCGGCGTCGGCGGCAAAACCATGATGGAATACGATATCGATCTGTGGGATCGGGTGATGCAGGTCAACGTGCGCGGCACCTGGCTGGTAAGTCAGGCGGCGGTGCCGCTGCTGGCGCGCAATCCGCACGCCAAGATCGTCAACGTGGCGTCGGACACCGCGCTGTGGGGCGCGCCGCGCCTGATGGCCTATGTCGCCAGCAAAGGCGCGTTGATTGCGATGACCCGATCGATGGCGCGCGAGCTGGGCCCGCAGGGGATCTGCGTCAACGCCATCGCACCAGGCCTGACGCGGGTGGAAGCCACCGAGTATGTGCCTGCCGAGCGCCATCAGCTGTACGAGCAGGGGCGCTCGCTGGCCGGGGCGCAGCATCCTGAGGATGTGAACGGTACGGTGCTTTATCTGCTGTCGTCGCTGGCGGATTTCGTCACCGGCCAACTGCTGCCGGTCAACGGCGGCTTCGTATTCAACTGAGGCCCGCAGGGCTGGCGCACAGCGCAGGAGCGAGAGATGGCGGACGAGCAAGCATGTAAATATCTGATCCCGGGACTGGATCGCGGATTGCAGTTGCTGCTGGCGTTTGGCGAGCAGCATAAGGAAATGACCTTCGCCGAGTTGCATCGCCTGGTCGATATGCCGAAGGCCACCGCTTATCGCGTGGTGCAGACGCTCGAGCACCTGGGCTTCCTGGAGCGCAATCCGCGCACCAACACGTTTGCGCTCGGTATCAAGGTGCTGCGTCTCGGCTTCGAATATATCGCGTCGCTGGACGTGGCGCAGGCCGGCCAGCCGGTGATCGAGCAGCTGCGCGATCGCAGCCAGTGCAGCAGTCATCTGGCGATCCGCGATGGGCGAGACGTGATCTACATCGCTCGCGTCAGTGCCGCCGGTTCACAGATCAATCAGGTCAGCGTCGGCACCCGTTTGCCGGTGCACCAAACCTCTCTGGGGCGCATGCTGTTGACCAGCGCCACCCGCAGCGAGTTCGAACAGCTTTATCCGGACGCGCAGCTGCCGGGCAATGCGCCGGGCACCCCGGCGGATCGCGAAACGCTGTGGCAAATGGTGCAGCAAGACAAGGCGCGCGGCTATGTGATTGGCGAATCGTTCTTCCGCCACGGCATCTCTTCGATCGTCTATCCGATCTTCAACCGCGAGCAACGGGTCGAGGCGGTGGTCAGCATCATGGTGCCGTCCGATGAGATCCCGAAAACGGATCGCGAGCGGCTGCGCATGGAAGTGCGCGACGCGGCGGAGAAAATTTCCGGCTTCCTCGGCGCGCCGCCGCAGGCCAACGTCGGCTAACCCACAGGACCGACTCTTTTACTCAGGCAGGGATAAGGCCCGCAGCAAACAGGGGCCGGGGTTCGATCATGCCTGAAAACCGTATGCAGCGAGAACGTGAGGCTGAACAATGAGCGTAATCGGAATCGAAAAACTGGAATTTGGCGTCGAAGATCTACCAACCTGCGAAAAATTCATGCAAGACTTCGGCCTGCAACCCGCCACGCAACATTGGGGCGAACCGCAGCGCGAATTCACTACCCTGAGCGGGGCGCGGGTTGTCCTGCACCCGTTGCAAAGCGCGGCGTTGCCTGCGGCGTTTGAGGGCGGTTCTACCCTGCGCCGTATGACCTGGGGCGTGGGCTCGCCCGCCGATCTGGCGCGCCTGCAGCCGCGTTTGGCGTTGATGCCCGGCTTTCGTCAGGTGGGAGAAGAGCTGGAATGCCTCGATCCCAACGGCATGACGCTGCGCTTCGTCGTTAGCCGCCAGCAGGCGGTCGAGGTGCCGGTCACGCCGATCAACCAATGGGGCGACGTGCGCCGCATCGATCAACCCAGCCCGGTCTATTCGCAGGCGCAGCCGATCAACATCGGCCACGTGGTGTTCTTCGTCGAAGACCTGGCGGCGACCGAGCGTTTCTATCGCGAGCTGTTGGATTTCCAGGTTTCCGATCGCTATATCGATCGCGCCGTCTTCCTGCGTACCCAGGCGCGCGGCGGCCACCATAATCTGTTCCTGCTGAAGCTGCCGAACCGCCCACGCGGCCTGAACCACGTGGCATTCACCGTGCGCGATATCCACGAAGTGATCGGCGGCGGCATCGCCATGAACAAAGAAAAGTGGAGCACCTTTATCGGCCCCGGCCGCCATCCGATCTCCTCGGCCTATTTCTGGTACGTCAACAGCCCGACCGGCGGCGCGTTCGAGTACTACACCAACGACGACTATCTGACGGAAAACTGGCAGCCGCGCGAGCTGGAGCATTCGTTGGTTTCCTTCACCGAATGGGCGGTAGAGGGCGGCATCGATCACGACACGCGCCGTCAGCATAAAAAGGCGGAGGCGTTATGAACCGGCCGGAACATGCGGGCATCGTCATCGTCGGCGGCGGCCAGGCCGGCGGCTGGGCGGCCAAGACGCTGCGCGATCGGGGTTACAGTGGCCGGCTGACAGTGGTCAGCGATGAGCCCTACGATTTTTACGAGCGGCCGCCGCTGTCGAAAGCGGCTCTTCTGGATGCCGCAGCCCCCCTCAGCCGGCTGTTCAGCGAACAGACGGTGGCGGAGCTGAATATCGACTGGCGTCGCCCGCTGCGCGCCGAGTCCATCGATGCAGAACAGCAAATCGTCACGCTCAGCGACGGGCAACGGTTGCAGTTCGAGCAGTTGCTGATCGCCACCGGCGGGCGGCCGCGTTTGCCGGGCGCCGCCTGGGCGCAGCACCCGCGCGTGATGACGCTGCGTTCCTGGGACGATGCGGCCCGGTTGCGGCAGGGTCTGCAGGGCTGTCGTCGCCTGGCGATCGTCGGCGGTGGTTGGATCGGGCTGGAGATCGCCGCTTCCGCGCGCCGTCTCGGCACCGAGGTGACGGTGTTCGAACGCCAGCCTGCGCTGTGCATGCGCAGCGTTGGCGCCGACGTCTCACAGGCGTTGCTCGAACTGCATCGTCAGCAGGGCGTCACGGTGCTCTGCGGCTGCGGCGAGATCTCGCTGGAAGATCGCGATGGCGTCGCCTGGATCGGCAGCGAAGTCAGCGATCCACAGGCATTCGATCTGGTGGTGGTGGGGATCGGCGTCGAGTTGAATCTCGCACTGGCGCGCAGTGCCGGGCTGGCGATCGAGTCCGGCATTGTGGTCGACGGCCAGGGGCGCACCAGCCATCCGGCGATCTTCGCCGCCGGCGACGTGGCGCGCCACCCGACGCTCGGCCTGTGCCTGCAGTCCTGGGCCTACGCGCAAAATCAGGCCATCAGCACCGCCTGCGCGATGCTCGATGCCTTCGCCGCCCCGTATGACGACGTGGCCTGGCTTTGGTCGGATCAATACGACACCAATATTCAGATCCTCGGCGTGCCGAGCGGCGGCGTGCACCATGTAGTGCGCCATACGCCGCAGTCGCAGGTGTACTTCACGCTGAACGCCGATCGGCAACTGGTGCAGATGGTGGCGTTCAACGATGCGCGCACTATCAAGCTCGGCAAGCGTTGGCTGGCGAGCGGCCGGGTGCTGGATCCGCAGCAGCTGGCGGATGCGGAGTTTTCTTTGATGGCGTTGAAATAACGCCCGAACCTCGGGAGCGTTTTATGACTACGCAAGACATTGACGCCCGCGCTGGACGGGCGGGGGAAGCCGTTGCTGAAAATCCGCAGCAGCGGGTGCGCTGGTCGGTGCCGATCGCGCTGTTTGCCTGCGTGCTGCTGGCGTTTTTCGACAAGATCAGCATCGCGGCGCTGTTTTCCGATAGTGAGTTCCAGCAGGCGTTAGGGATCGGTTTTGACCCGGCGCGATTGGGCTTGCTGATGAGCGCGTTTCTGTTCTCCTACGGCATTTCCTCGATGCTGCTCAGCGGCATCGGCGATCGGCTTAATCCGGTCAAAGTATTGATTGGCATGATGGTGGTGTGGGGCGTGCTGATGGTGTTGATGGGGATGGTGCGTTCTTATCACGCCATGATGACGCTGCGCATTCTGCTCGGCATCGCCGAAGGGCCGCTGTTGCCGATGGCCTACGCCATTATTCGTCAGGCCTTCCCGCCGCAGCTGCAGGCGCGCGCCACCATGCTGTGGTTGCTCGGCACGCCGCTGGGCGCCGCGCTTGGCTTCCCGGTCACTCTGTACATCCTCAATACCTTCGACTGGCAGGCCACCTTCTTCTTTATGGCGTTTCTGACGTTGCCGGTGATGTTGCTGGTGCTGTTCGGCATGCGCCACCTGAATGTCGCACGCCCGGCGGCGGCAACCAAGCCGGCGGTTTCCGAACGCAAACAGCATCGCCGCGAGCTGTTGCGCAGCCCGCACTTTTGGATGATCTGCCTGTTTAACATCGCTTTCCTGACCTACCTGTGGGGCATGAACGGCTGGCTGCCGAGCTACCTGATCAAGGGGAAAGGCATTCATCTGGAGCATGCCGGTTACCTCTCCTCGTTGCCGTTCATCGCCATGCTGCTCGGCGAAGTGTTGGGCGCCTGGCTGTCGGACAAGCTGGATCGGCGCGCGCTGGCCTGTTTCTTGTCGCTGTGCGGCGCCGGCCTGGGTCTGGCGGTGGTGCTGCACCTGCAGGGCACCTACAGCGTGATCGCCGCCATGGCCTTCAGCACCTTTATGTGGGGCGCCGGCGCGCCGAATATTTTCGCGCTGTTGGCGAAGGCGACCAGCAGCAAGGTCAGCGCTACCGCCGGCGGCATCTTCAACGGGTTGGGCAATTTTGCTGGCGCGCTGGCGCCGGTGCTGATGGGGGCGTTGATCGCCGCCACCGGCAATATGGATAACGGCCTGCTGTTCCTGGTGGTAATGGCTTTCGTCGGCTGCCTCATTCTGCTGCCGTTACTGAGAAAGTACTGAATTAACAATTGCTAAGCCCAATGGATTTCATGCTGTGGCTAGGCGGCAAGTTCGTGAGTCTCCAGGAGCTTACTGCGGTAAGTGACTGGTGCGAACGAATGCAGCCAACAGCGCCACAGCGTGAAAGACGAAGGGGATAACCATTTGATTCAACAGAGGAGTGACAACATGTCTCAGGTTGAGAACAAAGCCGGCGTCAAGCCGCAGGATCTGTCGATGGAAAATTGGGTGGAGTCGCGCATCGCCCGTTTCGAAGGCCGTAAATACGACTGGAACGCGCTGAAATTCCAGGCCGACTTCGATCCGAAATATCGCCGCGCGCAGATGCGCTACATCGGCACCGGCGCTACCGGCGTGGCCAGCGACGCCAACACCATTCCGGCGGGCAATTTCACCTTTTCCACCATGGTGCTGCCGTCGAAGTGCGAGGGGCCACTGCACCTGCACGACGACGTCGAAGAAGTGTTCTTCATGCTGAAAGGCAGCATCACGCTGATGATTCAGGACGGGGACGAGTATTACGAGACCAGGCTGAAAGAGCGCGATCTGATCTCGGTGCCGGCGGGGGTGTATCGCGGCCTGTTCAACCACGGCGAGGAAGAGGCGCTGATGTGCGTGATGCTCGGCACGGCCAAGCCGGAGATCCCGACTTATCCGGCGGATCACCCGCTGTCCAAAGTGAAGCGCAACTGATGAACGGCCTGGCGCAACTCCAACGAGCGCGCTGCGGGGCGTACACCCTGAGCTGGCGCGAGGCCGGGCAGGGGCGGCCGGTGGTGTTGCTGCACGGCATCAGCTCCGGATCGGCCTCGTGGATCAAGCAGTTCAACGATAACGGCCTGACGGATGGCCACCGTCTGTTGGCGTGGGACGCACCGGGGTACGGCGGCAGCCTGCCGTTGGCGGATCCGCAGGCCGATGCCGCCGGTTATGCGGCGGCGTTGGCTGCGCTGATTGATGAGCTGCAGCTGGCGCAGCCGCTGATCGTCGGCCATTCGCTGGGGGCGCTGATTGGCAGCGCCTATGCCGCCGGCAATCCTGATGGGCTGTGTGGATTGGTGTTGGCGGATCCGGCGCAGGGCTATGCCACGGCGCCGGAAGAAAAACGTCGGCAGGTGTATAGCCAGCGCCAACAGATGATAGAAACGTTGGGGCCGGTGGGCTACGGCGAGCAGCGGGCGGCGGCATTGCTGCGCGAAGGGGCGGATCCTCAGGATATCGCCTGGGTGCGCAACGGCATGCAGCAGCTCGATCCCGACGGTTTTCTGAGTGCCGCCTGGATGCTGGCCAATGATGATGTCAGCCGTTATCTGGCGCGCTATCGCGGCCCGCTGGAGGTGTGGTGCGGTGAACAGGATCGCATTACGCCGCCGGAGAATGCGGCCGAGCTGGCGCGAGAGCAGGATGCGACATTGCGTCTGATCGCCGCCGCCGGTCATGCCAGCTACCTCGATGCGCCGGCGTGTTTCAACCGCTATTTGCGGGACTTTACGGGAGCAATCCAACGATGAATTTTCAGCTTGAGAATCGGGTGGCGGTGGTGACCGGCGGCTCGTCGGGCATCGGTTTCGAAACCCTGAAGCTGCTGCTGGCCGAAGGGGCGAAGGTGGCGTTCTGCGGCCGCGATCCGGACAAACTGGCCGGCGCAGAGGCCAGCCTGCGCGCGGAGTTTCCGCAGGCGGATATCCTGGCGCTGCGCTGTGACGTACTGGACGCGCAGCAGGTGACGCAGTTCGCCGCTCAGGTGACGGCGCATTTCGGCGGCGTGGATCTGCTGATCAACAACGCCGGTCAGGGCTTCGTCGCCCATTTTGACCAGACGCCGCGCGAAGCCTGGCTGCATGAAGCCGAGCTGAAGCTGTTCGGCGTGATCAATCCGGTGCAGGCGTTCTTACCGGCGCTGGAACGCTCGGAGATCGCGTCGATCACCTGCGTGAACTCGCTGCTGGCGCTGCAGCCGGAAGAACACATGATCGCCACCTCGGCGGCGCGTGCCGCACTGCTCAACATGACGCTGACGTTGTCGAAAGAGCTGGTGGGCAAAGGTATACGCGTTAATTCGATCTTGTTGGGGATGGTGGAATCGGGCCAGTGGCGCCGCCGTTTCGACGATCGCAGCGATAAAGATCAAAGCTGGGAGCAGTGGACGGCGGCGATCGCTGAACGTCGCGGCATCCCGATGAAACGCCTGGGCAAACCGCAGGAGCCGGCGCAGGCGCTGCTGTTCCTCGCTTCGCCGCTGGCTTCCTTTACCACCGGGGCGGCGTTGGACGTTTCCGGCGGCTTTAACCGCCATGTGTAGCAGGGGCCGAGAAAGATGAAGAAGATCATGATGATTGGCTATGGCGCGATGGCGAAGGAAGTGATCGCCCGTTTGCCGGAGGGCGTGGAGGTCGGCTGGATCCTGGCGCGCACAGCTCATCATGCGGCGATCGCCGAGGCCTTTGGCGGGCGAGTGAAGGCGCTGACTCATCCAGATCAGTGTTCGCAGCGGCCGGATCTGGTGCTGGAGTGCGCCAGTCAGCAGGCGGTGGTGGAGTTCAGCGAAGCGGTGCTGCAGCGCGGTTGGCCGCTGGCGGTGATCTCGACCGGCGCGCTGGCGGACGCCGCATTGCAACAGCGGCTGCAGCAGGTTTGTCGCAGTCATCACGGGCAGCTGATCGTGCTGTCCGGTGCGGTGGCGGGGATGGACGGGCTGGCGTCGGCACGCGAAGGCGGGTTGGAGAGCGTGACCTATCAGGCCAGCAAAAGCCCGGCCAGCTGGCGCGGCAGCCCGGCGGAACAGTTGATCGACCTCGATGCGGTGAGTGAAGCGCAGGTGTTTTTTGAAGGTTCGGCGCGCGAAGCGGCGCGTTTGTTCCCGGCCAATGCCAACGTGGCGGCCACCATTGCGCTCAACGGCCTGGGGATGGACGCTACCCGGGTGCGCCTGCAGGTCGATCCTGCCACCCGGCGTAATACTCATCGCCTGCAGGTGTGTGGCGACTTTGGCGAATTTCACATCGAGCTGAGCGGCACCCCGCTGGCGAGCAATCCCAAAACATCAACCCTGGCGGCGCTGAGCGCGGTACAAGCCTGCCGCCGTCTGGTGGACGGCGGTTTTATTGCCTGAACGGCAGGAGCGGAGCATGGAACGATTGAATATTTTTGTCGCCGGGCGCTGGCGTGAAGGGCGTGGCGAGGAGATGGCTTCGGTATTCCCGGCCGACGGCAGCGTCAACGCGCGGCTACGCGCCGCGAACGTCGAGGACGTGAACGAGGCGGTGGAAGCAGCGGAACGCGCCTGGCGCGCGCCGGAATGGCGTGGACTGGTGCCGCACCAACGCGCCTCGATCCTCTACCGCGTCAGCAATCTGATCCTGGCGCAGCAGGAACAGCTGGCTGAGCTGCAAACTCGCGACAACGGTAAGCCGCTGGCGGAGACCCGTGGGCTGGTGGCCAGCGCAGCGGCGACCGCGCGCTACTTTGCGGCCGCCTGCGAGGTGTTGGAAGGTGAGCTGCCGACCCCGCGCAGCGCCGAGGTGATGACCCTCAGCCAGTATCAACCGATGGGGGTGATCGCCGCCATTACGCCGTGGAACTCGCCGATTGCCAGCGAAATGCAGAAGGTGGCACCGGCGCTGGCGGCGGGCAACGCGGTGGTACTCAAACCGGCCGAAGCCACGCCGCTGATGGCGTTGAAGCTGGCCGAGCTGTTCGAACAGGCGGGCCTGCCGGCCGGGCTGCTCAGCGTGTTGCCGGGCAAAGGTTCGGTGATCGGCGAGGCGTTGGCGCGCCATCCGCTGGTGAAAAAGATCTCTTTTACCGGCGGGACCAATACCGGGCGTCATTTGGCGCACATCGCCGCCGACAAGTTGATCCCCACCTCGCTGGAGCTGGGGGGAAAATCGCCGACCATCGTGCTGGAGGACGCCGATCTGGAGCAGGCGGCGCGCGGCATCTGCTACGGCATTTTCAGCTCTGCCGGCCAGGCGTGCATCGCCGGTTCGCGGCTGTTCGTGCATCGTTCGCTGTATCAGCCGCTGCTGGCGCGCTTGACCGAACTGACAGCGGGGCTGCGCATCGGCAACCCGTTGACGCCGGGCGTGCATCTCGGCCCGCTGATCAGCGCCAAACATAGGCAAAGCGTGGCGGACTACGTGGCGCTGGCGCGGCAAGAGGGCGGCCGGGTGGTCATCGGCGGCGAAGCACCGGCCGATCCGCAACTGGCGAGCGGCAGCTATTACCTGCCGACCATCATTGAAGGTTTGAACAATGACGCCCGCGTTTGTCAGGAAGAGATCTTCGGCCCGGTGCTGGTGGCGTTGCCGTTTGACGATGAGCAACAGCTGATCGAACAGGCCAACGACTCGGTGTACGGCCTGGCAGCCGGCATCTGGAGCCGCGACTTCCCTCGCGCGATGGCGCTGGCGGAGCGGCTGGAAACCGGCACCGTCTGGGTCAACACCTACAAAACGTTCTCGATTTCCACGCCGTTCGGCGGTTTCAAGGAAAGCGGGCTGGGCCGCGAAAAGGGCCTGAACGGCATCAAGGCCTACATGCAGCAGAAAAGTGTGTATCTGGCGCTGGGCCATCAGGTGAACCGCTGGAGCGACTAGGCCGACACCTCTACGCATAACCCCAATAACGAATACCCTAAGAAGGCAGATGATGAGCGATAAAATCACGGTTGGCGAGGCGATAGCCCGGACTTTGGAACAGTACGCGGTGTCGGCGATGTACGGCATCATTTCGATTCATAATCTGCCGATCGCCGATGCGGTAGGGCAGCGCGATAAGATCCGCTTTGTGCCGGCGCGCGGTGAAGCAGGCGCGGTCACCATGGCCGACGCGCACGGGCGTTTCTCCGGCCTGGGCGTAGCGTTGACCAGCACCGGCGCCGGCGCCGGCAACGCGGTGGGGGCGATGATTGAGGCGCTCAACGCCAACACGCCGCTGCTGCATATCACCGGCCAGGTGGAAAAAGCGTATCTGGACGCCGACGCCGGTTTTATTCATGAAACCCGCGATCAGCTCGGCTTTCTGCGTGCCTGCTCCAAGCGCGCTTACCGGGTCAATTCGCCGGAGCAGGCGGTGGCAGTGATCCAACGGGCGATCCTGGATGCGCAAACCGTGCCCTGCGGCCCGGTGGCGGTCGAGATCCCCATCGATATTCAAAGCAGTCTGGTTTCCCGTTCAGTACTGACCGAGCCATTGGCGCCGGCACCGCTGCCGAAGGCGGACGCCGCAGCGGTGGAGCGGTTGCATCAGCGGCTGAAACAGGCCAAGCGTCCGCTGCTGTGGTTAGGCGGCGGCGCCTTGGGCTGCGGCGACGCGGTGCGCAAGCTGGCGGATGCCGGCGTGGCGGTGATCTCCAGCACCCACGGGCGCGGCATTCTGCCGGACAGCCATCCGCGCAGCCTGCGGGCGTTCCATAACTCACCGAGCATCGAAGCGATCCTGACGCAGTGTGACCTGACGCTGGTGGCCGGTTCGCGCCTGCGCAGTAATGAAACTCGTACCTGGACGCTGCCGCTGCCGCGCCCGCTGGTGCAGATTGACATCGATCCGGCGGCGGCCAACCGCAACTACCTGGCCGATGAACAGATCAACGGCGACTGTGCGGCGTTGCTCGCGGCGCTGGCGGCGCGGCTGAGCCCCGGCGAGAAGGTCAACGCCGAGTGGGATGCTGAGATAGCGGGAGCGGTGCGGCAGGCGGAGAGTGCGCTGCGCCAGCAGTCCGGTGAATACGCCAAACTCAATGACGCCATCGACGCCGCGCTGCCGCAGGACGGATTGCTGGTGCGCGATATCACCGTTTCCGGCAGCGTCTGGGGCAGCCGTCTGTTCCGGGCGATCTCGCCGCTGTGCAACATTCACTCGCTGGCCGGCGCCATTGGTATGGGGTTGCCGATGGCGATCGGCACCGCAATCGCCAACCCGCAGCGTAAGGTGGTGGGGCTGGTGGGCGACGGTGGTCTGGCGCTGGGCCTGGGCGAGTTGGCAACCATGGCGCAAGAACAGGTGAATATCACCCTGCTGATCATGAACGACGGCGGTTATGGCGTGATGCGCGGCATTCAGGACAAGTACTTCGCCGGGCGCCAATATTACAACGAGCTGCATACGCCGGCGTTCACCCAGATCGCCGAAGCGATGGGGCTGAAAGCCTGGAAGGTGGACGCAGCGGCACAGTTCAACGGTGTGCTGGCCGAAGCGATCAACTACCCAGGGCCGTCGGTGGTCGAGGTGGACATGAAGCAGGTAGGGCCGCTGACTTTCGCCGGGCCGCCACAGAAAACGCTGTATTAATACGATAAAAAACGCCCGGCGATTGCCGGGCGTTCTCGTGGTTATTTCTCTGCTGCGATGCGATCGCGAATGTGCTGCGCGCGCGCTTGAGAAGAAGGGTGATCGTCGAACAGGCTGCTCTGGCGGCCGGCTTCCATCTGGGCCAGCTTCTCGAAGCTGGTGGCCAGGCCGTTCGGATCGATGCCGCGCTTTTTCAGCAGATCGAACGAGTAATCATCCGCTTCACTTTCCTGCTTCTGCGAGAACTGGGCGCTGACCAGCTTCTCGCCGATGTCCGCCAGCTGCGACTGCGACAGCGAGCCGATGACGCCGCCGGCGGAGGACGCCGCGGTGCGCAGCGCCACGGTGCCGTAAGCCACCTGCATCGCCTTGCGGGTGTGGCCCAGCGCCACGTGGCCCATTTCGTGGCCCAGCACGCCTTCCACTTCGTTGTCGTTCATCATGTCCATCAGGCCGCTGTAGACGCGAATGCAGCCGTTGGCCATCGCCCAGGCGTTGACGTCTTTGGTCACATAGACCTTATAGTTGGCCGGGGTGCCGTTGATGTTGTCGCCCAGCGCTGCGGCGATTTTGTTGAGACGTTTGGCGTAGGTGCTGTCGGCCGGCGCGATTTGTGCCTTGCTGTCCATCTCGGCACAGGATTTATCACTCAGGGCCTTAACGTCGTTATTGCTCAGGGTCGCCGCTTGGAACGCCTGCGCGCCGGACTGCATCAAGGTTTCGGTATTCAGGTTTTGACAGCCGGTTGCCAAGGTGGCAATGCCCAACGCAATCAAAGAGGTACGGATCTTCATAACGCCATCTTCCTGTGAAGGTAACAAGGTAAAAGAATCATTTTGCTTGGAGGAAATCTTGTCGCAAGAGCCTAGTGTACGTCAGACGGGGCGAGAATAGTGTTATTCCGAAAAAGCGTCCAATCGTGCTAATAAGTGGTGAACTCGCTCTCATTTGGCATTAGGGATTGCCGTTGTGATGCGGAGTCTGAGAAAATAGGGAACTTGACTGCTTTTTTTATCCGACCTGGAGTAAAACATGTCCTCTCGTAAAGAGCTTGCCAACGCCATCCGCGCACTCAGCATGGACGCCGTACAAAAAGCAAATTCCGGCCACCCGGGTGCCCCTATGGGCATGGCGGACATCGCCGAAGTCCTGTGGCGTGATTACCTCAACCACAACCCGACTAACCCGCACTGGGCTGACCGCGACCGTTTCGTGCTCTCCAACGGCCACGGCTCCATGTTGATTTACAGCCTCCTGCACCTCACCGGCTACGACCTGCCGATGCGCGAGCTGGAAAACTTCCGTCAGCTGCACTCCAAGACCCCAGGCCACCCGGAGTACGGCTACACCCCAGGCGTTGAAACCACCACCGGCCCGCTGGGCCAGGGCATCGCCAACGCCGTCGGCTTCGCCATCGCCGAACGCACCCTGGCGGCGCAGTTCAACCGCCCTGGCCACGACATCGTCGACCACCACACCTACGCCTTCATGGGCGACGGCTGCATGATGGAAGGCATCTCGCACGAAGTCTGCTCTCTGGCCGGTACCCTCAAGCTCGGCAAGCTGACCGCTTTCTACGATGACAACGGCATCTCCATCGACGGCCACGTCGACGGCTGGTTCACCGACGACACCGCCCTGCGTTTCGAAGCCTATGGCTGGCACGTGGTGCGCAACGTCGACGGCCACAACCCGGACGCCATCAAGGCGGCGATTGAAGAAGCCCGCAAGGTGACCGACAAGCCGTCGCTGCTGATGTGCAAAACCGTTATCGGCTTCGGTTCGCCGAACAAGGCCGGCACCCATGACGTGCACGGTGCCGCGCTGGGCGCCGCCGAAGTGGCCGCCACCCGCGAAGCGCTGGGCTGGAAATACGCCGCCTTTGAAATCCCGCAGGACATCTACGCCCAGTGGGACGCCAAGGAAGCCGGTCAAGCCAAGGAAGCGGCCTGGAACGACAAGTTTGCCGCCTACGCCAAGGCCTTCCCTGAACTGGCCGCCGAGTTCAAGCGCCGCATGAATGGCGAGCTGCCGGCCGACTGGAAAGCCGACGCCAAGGCGTTCGTGGAAAAACTGCAGGCCAACCCGGCCAACATCGCCAGCCGCAAGGCATCGCAGAACGCGCTGGAAGCGTTCGGCAAGGTGCTGCCGGAGTTCCTGGGCGGCTCTGCCGACCTGGCGCCGAGCAACCTGACCATGTGGTCCGGCTCGAAAGCGCTGAACGTTGACCCGGCGGGCAACTACATTCATTACGGCGTGCGCGAGTTCGGCATGACCGCCATCACCAACGGCATCGCGCTGCACGGCGGCTTCCTGCCGTACTCGGCGACCTTCCTGATGTTCGTGGAATACGCCCGCAACGCGGTGCGCATGGCGGCGCTGATGAAGCTGCGCAACGTGTTCGTCTACACCCACGACTCCATCGGTCTGGGCGAAGACGGCCCGACCCACCAGCCGGTGGAGCAGCTGGCGAGCCTGCGCGTGACCCCGAACATGAGCACCTGGCGTCCGTGCGACCAGGTGGAGTCGGCGGTGGCGTGGCAGTACGGCATCGAGCGCAACGACGGCCCGACCACGCTGGTGTTCTCGCGCCAGAACCTGACCCAGCAGCCGCGCACCGCGGAGCAGCTGGCGAACGTGTACCGCGGCGGCTACGTGCTGAAAGACTGCGCGGGCACGCCGGAGGTCATCCTGATTGCCACCGGCTCCGAAGTGGGCATCACGGTGGAAGCGGCGGACAAGCTGACCGCGGCGGGCCGCAAGGTGCGCGTGGTGTCGATGCCGTCGACCGACGCGTTCGACAAGCAGGATGCGGCGTACCGCGAGTCGGTGTTGCCGGCGGCGGTAACGGCGCGCGTGGCGGTGGAAGCGGGTATCGCGGACTACTGGTACAAGTACGTGGGCCTGAACGGCGCCATCGTGGGGATGACCACCTTCGGTGAGTCGGCGCCGGCGGAGCAGCTGTTCGCCGAGTTCGGCTTCACCGTGGACAACGTGGTGGCGAAGGCACAGGCGCTGCTGAAGTAAGCCGCCTGGTGCAAGCCGATAAAAAAGCCGGTCATTGCGACCGGCTTTTTTTATGGGCGAAACCCGCGCTTACGACGCGGCGTTGGCGCTTTCGACGCTGCGCAACCGGTCGTAAGCCGCCGCCAGCAACAGCACCAGCAGCGTAGGCTGCAGCCAGACCAGACCCTGTTCGGCCAGCGGCAGCTTATCGAACCAGGCGGGCAGCAGGCCGCTGAAGCTGGAGGCCTTCAGACCGTCGGCGAGGCCAAACACCAGGCTGGTGGCAATCACCGGCGCGAAGACGCGCTTGGCGCTGCGCCAGCGATTCTGGCTGAAGCTGAGCAACACCAGTGCGATGCAGGGTGGATAGATCGCCGTCAGCACCGGCAGCGAGACGCGGATCAGATTGGCCAGCCCCATGTTGGAGACCAGCATGGCGAAGAGGGCGAGGATAACCACCAGCGCACGATAAGAGAGCGGCAGGTAGCGGGAGAAGAAGTCCGCGCAGGCGCAGGTCATGCCGACCGCCGTCACCAGGCAGGCGATGAACATCAGTACCGCCATAAAGACGCTGCCCAGATCGCCGAAGGTGTGTTGTACGTAGGCGTGAAGGATCGCCGCGCCATCCTGAGCGCCACTCTCGACCAGGCTGCCGCTGCCGGCGCCGAGTTTGAACATGCAGATATAGACCAGCGTCAGGCCGACGCCGGCGATCAGGCTGGCCCACAGGGTGTAGCGCAGCAGCAGGCCGCTGTCGCTGACGCCGCGCGAACGGGCTGCGGTGACGATAATCGAGCCGAACATCAGCGCCGACAGTGTGTCCATGGTTTGATAACCCTGCACGAAGCCGGTGGAAAACGCCGATGCCTGATAGCTGCCAACGGCGGAGATCGGTTCACCGGCGGGCCAAACCAGGGCGGCGATGCCGAGCGCTGCCAGCGCCAGAATTTTCAGCGGCGCCAGAATATGGCCGACGTTATCGAGCAACCGGCCGGGATACAGCGAGACAATCATCGCCAGGGTAAAGAACAGCAGGCTGTAGATGAACTGCGGCAGGGCGCCGTCGCCGGTGAAGGGCGCGATGCCGAGGGCGAAAGAGACATTGGCGGTTCGCGGCGTGGCGAACAGCGGGCCGAGCGCCAGATAGCAGACGGTCGCCAACAGCAGGCCGGCAGTGCGGCCGATGGGGCTGGTCAGCAGGCTGATGCTGCCGCCGACGCGCGCCAGCGCGATCACGGCGATCACCGGCAAGGCGACGGCGGTCACCATGAAACCGAGGGCGGCCGGCCACAGATGTTCGCCGGACTGCAGCCCCACCAGCGGTGGGAAAATGATGTTGCCGGCGCCGACAAACAGGGCGAAGGTCATAAAGCCCAGGGCGATAATGTCTTTCGGGGATAAATTCTTGGTCATAACGGTATGGCACTGCCTGTATTCATGAAATAAACGGCCTGCTGCGGAATGGAGAACTGCAGAGGGCAGGCGCAGGGGGCAGCGAGCGCCCGCAAAATTTTCGTCCGGCAGGATATAATAATTCGGCGACAAAAACCTGATTAATACAGCGCTGTTTATCCTGGCGTGAACCGGCCGCACAGAGGGAGCATGGCGGCCGGCCCGACAGTGCGTTAGCTCGCGCGCGCCACCATATCTATCGACAGCGGGATTTCGATATGCGGTTTGAAAGAGTCATACGCGAAGGAGACGTGGCCGTCTTCGACCGGTTTGCGGGTGAAAAAGATCAGCATATCGCGGGTCGAATCCCGGCGTTTGTCCTGCGCTTCCACCGGTGAGAGGCTATGTTTGCGTTCATGGTCGACAATCAGCAGGGTATCGAGGAAATGCCGATGCTGTATTTCGCCCAAAATCCATTCTGGCCGGGCCCGATCGAATTTGATCCCGCTGGTCTCGCGCATGTCGTGAATAAAGGTCTTGGCGCTGTCGTCGGTCATGTTGTCGCAGCCGAGGAAGGTCGTCATGGTGTGGTCGACGCCGTCGCTGTGCACACCTTCCAGCGCCGGTTCACCCAGCATCTGCGGTGTGGTGACGGTGCGCAGGTTGAACACGGTACAGACGAACTTGTTGATCTCCTGATTAAGCCGGGCGCGCGGCGTCACGCTCACGCCATCGATCACGTAGGCTTTGAATTTCATCAGCGCCTGAAATGCCGTATTCAACTGCAGATCGTCGTTGATGCCGCGGAAGTGGCGCACCTTTCCCGAATCGTAGCGGATGAAGTCTTCCTCGACCGAGAGCACAAAAGGCTGGAACTCCAGCCGCTCAATCCGCGCGCGATCGAAGTCGAAACAGAAACGGCCGTTTCTGGACTTGCGGAAAGGCAACGTGGGATCGTCCGCCAGATTGCCGCTGACCTGCTGCAGCTTGGCGAAATCTTCCGGCCGCGCGCCCAGCGCCAGCAGGATCGCTTGCATGGTGGCGCCGGGGATAAAGGTAGAACGGTGTTCCTGGTACGCCTTCTTAACTTCATCAAGCAGGGATAACTGTCGCATTTCTCGGTGGCCTCACGAATGATGTGGCGGTTATAAAATCTTGCTGCCGATCTCCACGTCGAAATCGGGTTTCAGCAAGACGGTGCCTTGATCCCGGGTGACCGCGGCAAGTACCAGAACTTCGGATTTAAATCCGGCAACCCGCCTGGCGGGAAAATTAACGACGGAGATGACTTTTCTGCCGAGCAGATCATCTTCCTGATAGTTTTCGCATAATTGCGCCGAGCTGTTTTTAATACCAATTTCTTCGCCGAAATCAATGCGTAGCTTATAGGCGGGCTTTAACGCCTTATCGTTATATTCCACGGAAATAATTTCGCCAATACGCATATCCAGTTTCATAAAATCAGTGATTTCGGCCATGAGTCAGTCCAGTTAATTAAGTGGCTTCAGGAAGGCTAGCAAAGGGGGATTATCCCGACAATGTCGCCAAGAGGGGAATAGTTATACCTGATGTAGCAATTAATTTACATTATCGTAACGCGGTGGAATTAATTATAAGCTTAGTGAATTATATAAAATTGAAACTTCATCATTTCCCGCCATTGTGTTCACCACGCAGGCATGGGTGCCGGCGTCGATGCTGTTAAGCCAGTGTTAAATTGGTTAGTATGCTCCGCATTAATTCATCAATCGCATTCTTCAGGTAGTGATATGGAAATAACCCAGCGCGAAAAAAGCGATCGGCGAAAAGCATTTATCGCGCCGCTTTTCCTGATATTAATTTGGTCGACCGGTTTTATTGCCGCGCGGGCGGTGGCGGATCATGCCGATCCCAATCTTTTCCTGACCTTTCGCTTTTTGATCGCCGCCGCAGTATTCGCTCTGCTGGCGCTGCATTGCGCCTGGCCCAAGGGACGACAGTTCGTGATGCACCTGCTGACCGGCATGCTGATGAACGGCGTTTACCTCGCCGCAAGCTGGTGGGCGGTGGCGAACGGTCTGGCGGCCGGGGTGATGTCGCTGATCGGCGGATTGCAGCCGCTGTTCACCGCGCTGATTTTCGTGCTGGTGCTGCGTAAGCCGATAGGGTTGCGTTCCTGGGCCGGGCTGGCGGTCGGTTTTATCGGCGTTGCGCTGGTGCTCTCCCCTCGGCTGACCGGTATCGACGTTGGCAATATGGCGCTGTTGCCGATCCTGATGGGCTTTGGCAGCATCGTCGCGTTGACGATTGGCATTATGGTGCAAAAGTCTTCGCTGGCGGCGGCCGATCTGCGGGCCGCGGGGGCGATTCAGCACCTCGGCGCGGCGATCGTGACCGGCGTGCTGGCGGCCGTGATGGGCTCCGGCGCCTGGGATAATTCGCCGACGCTGTGGTTCTCGCTGCTGTGGTCGGCCGGCGTGTTGTCGCTGGGCGGCACTGCGTTGTTCATCTGGATGGTGCGCCACGGCGACTTGACTCGCATTACCGCGCTGATGCTGCTGGTGCCGCCGGCGGCGGCGCTGCAGGCTTACGCGCTGTTTGGCGAGGCGCTGTCGCTGCTGCAGCTGGCAGGATTTGTGCTGACGCTGCTGGGAGTCGCCATCGTACAGCGAATTCGCCTGCTGCGGCGCTCTCGCCTGGCCGAATAGTCTGCAATAGGAAGTGCCGTAAAGCCCGCGCTGCCGGGCTTTTTTATTGGCTGAAAAACGGTCAACCTCACAAAACCGAAAGATAACAAAGCAACGCCGTTGCCTCGTCACACTTATTAACTATATGTTAATTTTTGGTTTATTAAATGTGATCAGGGGATGAATGATGATGAAAAAAATCAGCGCTACCGTAGCTGCAATCACCTTACTGGGCTCCGTTTCCGCCTATGCGGCCTTCCCGGCGGGTTACCCCGCCGACTATCAGAAACTGGTCGACGGCGCGAAGAAAGAAGGCAAGGTGGTGATCTACTCGACCACCGACACCAAGGCGGCGGCGCCGCTGATCCAGGGGTTCGAGGCGTTGTATCCGGGCATCAAGGTGGAATACAACGACATGAACAGTACCGAACTGTATAACCGCTTCATCAGTGAGCAGGCGGCCGGCGGCACCAGCGGCGACGTGGTGTGGAGCTCGTCGATGGACACCATTTTGAAACTGGCGGGCGATTACGCACAGGAATACACTTCCCCCGAGCAGGCCCAACTGCCGAAATGGGCGGTATGGCAAGATAAGGTGTATGGCACCACCTATGAGCCCGTGGTGTTTATCTATAACAAGCGCCTGATCCCACAAGGCGATGTGCCGGATTCGCACGCGGCGCTGGCTAAACTGATCGCCGGCCAGACGGACAAATTCAAGAAGAAAGTCACCACTTACGACATCGAAAAATCCGGCGTCGGCTTCATGCTGTCGGTGCAGGACTTCAAGGCCGATCCTAACTACTTCAAAACGCTGGCCGATGTGGCCAAGGGCGGGCTGGCGGTGCAATCCTCCACCGGCACCATGATGGAGCGCGTCTCCTCCGGTGAAAACCTGATCGGCTTCAATATCCTCGGTTCGTACGCCGAGGCCCGCGCCAAGAGCGATCCATCGCTCGGCATCGTCTATCCGAAAGACTATACCCTGGTGCTGTCGCGCGTGAGCTTCATCAGCAAAGAGGCCGGCAACCCTAATGCCGCCAAGCTGTGGTTCGACTACGTGCTGTCGGAGAAAGGGCAAAATATTCTCGCTAATCAGGCGGATATCCCCTCGATCCGCAACGATATCGAAGGCAAGAACGACATCGACGGCATGACCAAGCTGCTGGGCAACGCGCTTAAGCCGATTCCGGTCGACGACAGCCTGCTGGAATACCTGCAGCCGGCCAAACGCCTCGATTACATCAAACAATGGCGCGCCGCTGCGGCGAAATAACAGGGACTGCATTCGGACGCGCGCTTGTCGCGAAGGCGCGCGCCCTTTGGTCGTCGGTTACAACCATAGGGAGCATTTATGCAAGCATGGCGCAGAAAGTGGCAGAGCCTGCCGCGCGGCTTGGTGGTGTTGATAACCGCGTTGGTTATCTATGTCCCCCTGTCGTTTATCATTATTCAAAGCTTCCTCTCGGCTCCGTTTTTCTCCCCTTCCAAGGTCTTCAGCCTGGAGGCCTTCGAGTTCATCTTTACCGATCCGGATTTTTACAAGGCGCTGAAGAGCGGCTTTATTCTGGCATTCGGGCTGGTGATCATCGCCATTCCGCTCGGCGGCATTTTGGCCTTCCTGATGGTGCGCACCGATTTGCCGGGGCGGCGGATTATCGAGCCGCTGATTCTGGTGCCGATCTTCGTGTCGCCGATGGTGCTGGGGTTCGGCTATGTGGTGGCGGCGGGGCCGGTGGGCTTCTTCTCGCTGTGGGCGGAGGCGCTGCTGGGCTTCGTGCCGTGGAACATCTATTCGATGGCCAGCATCGTGGTGATAGCCGGATTGACGCACGTGCCCCACGCGTATCTGTATATCTCCTCGGCGTTGCGCAGCGTGGGCTCCGACGTTGAAGAAGCGGCGCGCACCGCAGGCGCCACGCCGCTGCAGGTCATGACCGCCGTCAGTCTGCCGATGGTGCGGCCTTCTATCCTGTATGCCGGGGTGTTGCTGTTCTTCCTCGGGCTGGAAGTGTTCGGCCTGATGCTGGTGCTGGGCGATCCGGAGGGCAACCTGGTGCTGGCGACCTATCTGTACCAGTTGACCAACAAGCTGGGCACGCCGTCTTACCACCTGATGGCGGCGGTGGCGGTGGTGCTGATCTGCATCACCATTCCGCTGGTGATGCTGCAGCGCCGTCTGATGCGTACCGCCAACCGTTTCGTCACCGTCAAGGGCAAAGCCTCGCAGGCCCGCGCGTTGCCGCTGGGCAAATGGCGCTGGGTGGCCGGCGCGGTGGTGGTGTTCTGGCTGACCGTCACCATCGGCGTGCCGCTGATCGGCGTGGTGCTGCGCGCCTTTATCTCCAACTGGGGCGTGGGCGTGTCTGTCTGGGACGAGCTGTCGATCAACACCTTCCGCACCATCTGGGCGCAACCCAACCTGCTGCGCGCCATCGTCAACTCAATGGCGATCGGGGTGATCGGCGGGGCGTTGGCGGTGGCGTGCTATCTGTTCATCGGCATCGCCATGCACCGCAAGCCGGATGGCGCCACGCGCTTCCTCGACTACAGCGTGCTGGTGCCGCGTGCGGTGCCGGGGCTGCTGGCCGGGCTGGCGTTCCTGTGGGTGTTTCTGTTCCTGCCGATGTGGTTGGACAAATCGCTCAAGGAGGGCTGGCTGTCGGCGCTGCCAATGGCCGAGTGGCTGCGTGCTAACTGGATCGTCTGGCTGCGTTCGCTGCGCAGCACCATCTTCAGCGTTTGGCTGGCGTATACCGTGGTGTGGATGGCTTACGGCCTGCGGCTGATCTCTTCCACGCTGCTGCAAGTAGGGCCGGAGCTGGAGGAGGCGGCGCGCAGCGCCGGCGCCAGCCGCGGTCAGATCACCCGCCACGTCACCATTCCGCTGTCGCGCTATGGCCTGATCGGTTCCTGGTTGCTGATGTTCCTGATTTTTGAACGCGAATATTCTACCGGGGTGTATCTGCTGTCTCCGGGCACGGAAACCATCGGCTCGATGCTGGTTTCCCTGTGGGCCGCGGGCGCTATCGATATCGTCGCCGCGCTGTCGTTCATCAATATCCTGCTGGTGGTGCTGGGGTTAGGGATCGCCTTGCGCTTTGGAGTGAAACTACATGATTGAACTTTCGGTAGAGAATCTGCATTTGACCTATGGCGACAACCCGGTGCTGAAAGGGGTGTCGATGGAGCTGAAACGGGGCGAAGTAGTTTCGCTGCTGGGCCCGTCAGGCAGCGGCAAAACCACGCTGCTGCGGGCGGTAGCCGGGCTGGAGAAACCGAGCCAGGGGCGGATCGTCATCGGCAACAGCGCGGTGTACAACGGCAGCGCGCGCAGCGAAATTCCCGCTGAAGAGCGCAACCTGGGGCTGGTGTTTCAGTCCTACGCGCTATGGCCGCATAAAACGGTGTTTGAGAACGTCGCTTACCCGCTGAAGCTGCGTAAGACCGCCTCGGCGGAAATCGCTCAGTGGGTGCAGGCGGTGCTGGATCAGCTCGGGTTGGGGCATCTGGCCAAGCGCCATCCGCACCAACTTTCCGGCGGCCAGCAGCAGCGCGTGGCGATCGGACGTGCGCTGGTCTACAACCCGCCGGTGATCCTGCTGGACGAGCCGCTGTCCAACCTCGACGCCAAGCTGCGCGAAGAGGCGCGGGTATTCCTGCGCGAGTTGATCATCAAACTTGGCCTGTCGGCGCTGATGGTGACCCACGATCAGAACGAGGCGATGGCCATCTCCGATCGCATCCTGCTGCTCAATAACGGCAAAATCGAGCAGCAGGGCACGCCGCAGGAGATGTACGGTTCGCCCACCACGTTGTTCACCGCCGAGTTCATGGGCAGCAACAACCGCTTGCCGGGCAAGATCGTGGCGCTGGAAGGCGGCCGGGCGCGCATCGAAGGTAAGGATTGGGCGCTGTGGGGCAAAGCGGGCGAAGGCGTGCAGGTCGGCCAGGAGGGCTCGGCGGTGATCCGCGTGGAGCGCGTGCGGTTGGGTGAAGATCCGCAGGGCAACCAGCTTGAGCTGCCGCTGTTGACCAGCATGTATCTCGGCGATCGCTGGGAATACCTGTTCCGTACCGTGGCCGAGGATTTTGTAGTGCGCGCCTATGGTCACGAGGCGCGCGATCAGGCGCTGTGCCGGCTCTCCCTGCCGGCCGATCATCTGTGGATATTCCCGAAAGCCTAATCAGGACGCCCGTGGGTGCGGGCGCTCCGTTTACAGATCCAACACCAGCCGGTTGCCTTTGGCGCGCGAGCAGCAGATCAACAGGGTTTGCTGCGCCGCGCGCTCTTCGTCACTGAGATACTGATCGCGGTGATCGGCTTCCCCCTCGACGATGCGGGTTTCACAGGTGCCGCAGATGCCTTCGCGGCACAGGCACTCGACCTTGGCCGCCTTGCTGTTTTCCAGCGCCTGCAGGATGGTCATGTCTTCCGCCACTTCAAGCTCAATGCCAGACCGGGCCAGCACCAGCGTAAAGGCACCGCCCGCCGTATCTTCAGCGGCAAAGGCTTCGCTGTGCAAGCGACCGGCATCAATGCCCAACTCGGCGGCAATCCGGTAAACCGCTTCGTTCAGCGCCGCCGGGCCGCAGACATAGATATGGGCTCCAGGCTCCACGTCGGCCAGCGTGCGCGCCAGATCTAACCGGCCGTTAAGACTGGAGACATGGCAACTGACGTTGTCTGTGAACGGCGCTTGCGTCAGCTGCTGCTGGAAGGCGTTATGTTCCTCGCTGTGAAAGCAGTAGTGAAGATGATAGCGTTGCCCGCTGCGCTGCAGCTCGTGCAGATGGGCCATAAACGGCGTGATGCCGATGCCGCCGGCAATCAGCACGTGATGCTGCGCCTCCGGCGCCAGCGCGAACAGGTTATTGGGGGGGCTGATGGTCAACGTATCGCCGATCGCCAGCCGATCATGCATGAAGTCGGAACCGCCTTTGGAAGGGGATTCACGGCGCACGGCGATCTGGTAACGGTCGAGCTCGAACGGTGAGCTCAGCAGAGAATAGGCATTGCTGTAACGCTGCTCGCCGTCCTGCATTTGCACGATGATGTGGCTGCCGCCGCTGAAGGCGGGCAGCGGCCGGCCTTGCGGATCCGCCAGGGTAAAGCGCTTGACCTGCGCGGTGACGGTTTCGATGTCGACGACGCGAACATCAAGCATCTGATAGCTGGTCATTCATTGGCTCCAAAGCGCGGGCGTCCCCGCGCATGAAAAAGTTATACCGCCTGGCACAGATATTTGAGCTCCAGATAGTCTTCGATGCCGTATTCGGAGCCTTCACGCCCCAGACCCGACTGTTTCACCCCGCCGAACGGCGCGACCTCGTTGGAGATAAGGCCGGTATTGATGCCGACCATGCCGTACTCCAGCCGCTCCGAAACGCGCCAGATGCGCGCTGCATCGCGGGTGTAGAAGTAAGCGGCCAAGCCGTAGATGGTGTCGTTAGCTTGGCGGATCGCCTCGGCTTCGTCATCGAACACCACCAGCGGCGCGACCGGGCCAAAGATCTCTTCTTCCAGCAGCAGCGAACCGGGTTGCACGTCGCCCAGCACCGTCGGCGTGAAGAAATTGCCGCCCAGCGCGTGCGGCGTGGCGCCGGTCAGCACCTGAGCGCCTTTGCTCAGCGCGTCGTCGAGCAACTCCAGCACCTTGTCGCGCGCCTTGCGGTTGATCAGCGGGCCAATCTGCACGCCGGGTTCGAAGCCGTTGCCGACCTGTAGCGCGGCAACGCGGGCGACAAATTTCTCGGCAAACTGTGGGTAAACGCCGCGCTGCACGTAGAACCGATTGACGCAAACGCAGGTCTGCCCCGCGTTGCGGTATTTGGCGATCAGCGCGCCTTCTACTGCGGCATCGATGTCCGCATCGTCAAATACGATGAACGGCGCGTTGCCGCCCAGCTCCAGCGATACTTTCTTGATGGTGTCCGAGCTCTGGCGCATCAGCAGCCTGCCCACCGGCGTGGAGCCGGTAAAGCTCAGCTTGCGCACCTGCGGATGACGGGTCAGCTCGGCGCCGATCGCCTGCGAGTTGCCGGTCACCACGTTGAACACCCCGGCGGGAATGCCGGCGCGTTCGGCCAGCTCGGCCATCGCCAGCGCCGAGTAAGGGGTTTCGTTGGCGGGTTTGACCACCAGCGTGCAGCCGGCCGCCAGCGCCGGCGCGGCCTTGCGGGTGATCATCGCCGCCGGGAAGTTCCAGGGCGTGATTGCCGCGCACACGCCGATGCCCTGTTTTAGCACCATCAGGCGTTTATCACTGCTCGGCGAGGGAATGATGTCGCCGTTGGTGCGCTTGGCCTGTTCGGCGAACCATTCGATAAAGGAGGCGGCGTAGCGGATCTCGCCCAGCGACTCCGCCAGCGGCTTGCCTTGCTCCAGCGTCATCAGGCTGGCCAGATCTTGCTGGTGCTCCAGCATCAGCTCGAACCAGCGGCGCAGCAGCTGCGCGCGTTGCTGTGCCGGCAGCGCGCGCCAGCCTTCCAGCGCCTGCTGAGCGGCGTCGATCGCCCGTTGGGTTTCGGCCGTTGCCATGTTGGGCACGCTGCCGATGAGTTGGCCGGTGGCGGGATCGCTCACCGGCAGGGTTTCCTGGTTGTCGGCATCGCGCCATTGGCCGTTGATGTATGCCTGTTGGCGGAATAGCGTCCGATCGGAAATATTCACGAGAACCTCACAAGTCAGGGGGAGGGGGCCCGTGGGCCCCGTCGCATCAGGGTTGATAGACCTGCGCCAGCAGGTTGTGGAAGTGGGCGATGCCGTGTTCGCTGACGCCGCTGCCTGCGCCGTCGGCCATGATGCGCCCCTGGCCGCGATAGCCGCGCGATTTGAGGCCCTTTTGCACGCTCTCCACCAGCCGCAAATCTTCCGGACGGAATACGTCGCGGTACCAGTCGATCAATTTGAGCTGCTCGTCGCTCAAATCGGCGTTGGTGAAGTAGATGTCGTAGTGCTGCAGGGTGGTTTCCGCATCGACCGGGAACTCATAGATCACCGTCATCATGCCTTCCAGCGGCGGCATGTTGAACATGGTGCATGGCCACAGCCAGATGCCGTGGAAGCTGGCTTCCTTGCCTTCTTCAAACTTGAACGACTGCTCGGAAGGGCGGGCGTAGCCGAACTGCAGGGTCCAGTTGCCGTGCAGGGTGTGCCAGTAGCGGTCGACCTGCACCGAGTCGGCGAAGCCGGGGTGCGCCGGGCCGCAGTGGTAGCACTCGAGGTAGTTGTCGACGATGTTCTTCCAGTTGGCCGGGGTGCGGGTGACGAAGCGCGCCGCCAGCTTAAGGTCGTCGACCTGCGGGCAGGCTTCGCGCACTTTGGCGCCGAGGCCCGGCAGCTGGTCTTCCACCGTGCCGGCCTGCGAGTCCAGATTGACGTAAATAAACCCGGCGTACTCTTCGACCCGCACCGGCATCAGGTGCGAGTTTTCCTTATCGAAGTTCTGCACGTTTTCACAGTTGCGCGCGTGCGCCAGTTCGCCGTCCAGCTTGAACGCCCAGGCGTGATAGGGGCAGGTGATGACGTTTTTCGCTCGGCCTTCGCCCGCCAGCAGCTGATGGCCGCGGTGCGGGCAGACGTTGTAAAAGGCGCGCAGCACTTTGTCGCGGCCACGCACCACCAGAATGTTTTCACCGATGATTTCGCGGGTGATGTAGTCGTTCGGTTCGGCGAGCTCGCTGCGGTGCGCCACGCAGATCCAGCTGGTGGCGAACACCTGCTCTTTCTCGTGCTCGAACGCCGCCTGGTGGGTATAGAACCGGGCCGGAATGGTGTAAGCCTCGCGGGCGTCGGCGCAGAAATCTTTCGGTAAGGTAAATTCAGGGATCAGAGTGCTCATAAGTTAACCTTCCTCTTTTCTTATTGTCATTTCGCCATAGGGCGCGGTTGATACGACGATGGAGCGGAGAGTTCGGCGGCCGGTGGCGCCTCGGGCAGCGCCGGCGGGCTGCTTTCGATCAGGTGTGCCGGAATGGCCGCGTAATCCTGCTTCAGCCAGCGGGCGAAACCGTAGGTTTTCACCAGCAGTACCAGCAGGAACGGCAGCGCGGTAAGGATCACCGTGGTTTTCATGGTGTCCAGCGAGGCGCCGGTGAACAGAATCGACAGCGGGATCAGGGTAATCACCACGCACCAGAACAGGCGCAGCATCGGGCTGGGATCTTGCCCCTCCTGCAGGTTACGGGTGCTGGTGGCGGCCATGGTGTAGGCCACCGCGTCCATGTGGGAGGCCAGGAAAATGATCATGATGAACAGATAGGCGGCCAGGAACAGCTTGCCGAGCGGTAACGCCGTCAGCAGCATCTGCACGGCGGTTTCGCCGCCCTGGGTGCTGAGGATCTCCGGCACGTTGAGCTGCCCGCTGATGAACTGGTGCATGGCGTAGCTTTCCAGCGAGCCGAAGAAGAACCAGCAGCCAAGGGTGCTGCCGAGCAACAGCGCCCAGATCACTTCTTTAATCTTGCGGCCGCGCGAGACGCGGGTGACGAACATCGCCACGCCCGGGGTATAGGAGATCCACCACAACCAGTAGAACACCGTCCAGCTGCGGCTGAAGCTGCCGTCGCCCATCGGATCGGTGAACAGGCTCATCTGCAGGAAATTTTGCGCCGTCAGACCGATGGCGTTGATGGTGTTGTTGATCGTGAACTCGGTGGGGCCGACCAGCAGCACCAGCCCGGCGAAGACGAAAGCGCCCCAGCCGACCATTTTACTCAGGCGTTGCATGCCACCGTCGATGCCGATGTAGGAGCTGAGACAGAAAATCACCGCCGCCAACAGGATCACCGTCGCCTGCACCACGAAATTGTCGGGGATGCCGGTCAGCGCCGTCAGCCCGCGAGTAAAGGTGGAGGCGGTCAGCACCAGCGAAATGGTGAGGGCGCCGACGGTGGCGACCAGGAAAATCAGATCCACTATCCGCCCGATCGGGCCGTTGGCGCGCACGCCGGTGATGGCGGAAATAATCCCTGACAGGCTGAGCCCTTTGTTCTTACGCACGTGAAAGTGGTAGGCCATGATCAGCGAGGCGAGGGCGTAGGTCGCCCAGGCGCTCAGGCCCCAGTGGAAGAAGGAGTAGCTGATGCTGTATTCCAGCGCCTTTGGGGTGCGCGGCGCAATGTTCAGCCCCGGCGTCTGATAGTAATACGCCCATTCCATCACCCCCCAGTACAGGGTGGACGAACCCAGGCCGGCGCAGATGAACATGAACAGCCAGGCCAGCGTGGAGTATTGCGGTTTGCCTTCGCCGAGGCGGATGTTGCCGTATTTGCTCAACGCCAGATACAGCACCACCAGCAGGGCGATCAGCACCAGGATTTGAATGGTTGAACCGAACAGCCGGGTGACGCCGTTGAAAATGGTGTTGGCGATAAGCGCGGATTGAGCCGGAAAGAGCATCAGGCAAATGGCGATCAGCGCAATACTGCACAGGCTGATGGCGATGAGCGTGACATCCTTTTTAGGGTTGCTCTGCATGGGAGTGAACTCCTGTTATCGGTGGTGGGCCGGTGCGCGAAGCGTAGGGTGCGTCCGGGCCTTATTGGCTTGAACCGTTTGTTTTGTTACACCGCGAGGAGCAAACGCCCCGGCAGAACGCGGCCGAGAATATTTACTCTTCATTAACATTTTCGAGTGTGCACAAATTACAGGAGGGCCACAATTGGGGCATCTGTAAAAGGATAAAACACAGTATGTAAACAATTTGTTGTGATCTTGACCGGGGTATTGGCGTGCTTTCTGCGGTGGTTTTCAGCGGATTTGCGGCGGCGATCGAAGCGGAAAAACGGACGTGGCAAAGCAGGGCGCGAAAGCGCGCCCTGCGCAGGAAAACCTGTGATGCTTAGCGTTGCAGCAGGGCGGCGATCGCCTGACCGACTTGCTGGGTGGAGGCATCGCCACGCATATCCGGCGTGCGCGGCCCGTCGGCGATGATGCGCTCGATCGCCTGCAGGATGCCGTCGTGCGCCTGGCGGTAGCGGGCATCGCCGTCGCCGAGGAAATCCAGCATCATCGCGCCGCTCCAGATCATGGCGATCGGGTTGGCGATGTTCTTGCCGAAAATGTCCGGCGCCGAACCGTGCACCGGCTCGAACAGCGATGGGAAGTTGCGCTCCGGATTCAGGTTGGCCGACGGCGCAATACCGATGGTGCCGGTGCAGGCCGGGCCGAGATCCGACAAAATATCGCCGAACAGATTGGAGGCCACCACCACGTCGAAGCGTTCGGGGTTCAGCACGAAGCGCGCGCACAGAATATCGATGTGCTGTTTGTCCCAGGCGATATCCGGGTACTGGCGCGCCATTTCCGCCACGCGTTCATCCCAGTACGGCATGCTGATGGCCATGCCGTTGGACTTGGTGGCGGCGGTCAGGCGTTTACGCGGGCGCTGCTGCGCCAGCTCGAAGGCGTATTTCAGAATGCGGTCCACGCCCTGACGGGTGAAGACCGATTCCTGGATCACCATTTCGCGTTCGGTGCCTTCGAACATCCGCCCGCCGAGCGAAGAGTATTCCCCTTCGGTATTTTCGCGCACCACGTAGAAATCGATGTCGCCCGGCTGCTTGTTCGCCAGCGGGCAGGGCACGCCGGGAAACAGCCGCACCGGGCGCAGGTTGACGTACTGCTCGAAGTCGCGGCGGAATTTCAGCAGGGAGCCCCACAGCGAAATGTGATCGGGCACCGTATCCGGCCAGCCGACGGCGCCGAAGTAGATGGCGTCGAACCCCTTGAGCTGCTCAAACCAATCGTCCGGCATCATCTGGCCGTGGTGCTGGTAGTAGTCGCAGCTGGCCCACTCGAAGGTGTCGAATTCCAGCGACAGATCCCAGCGCGCCGCCGCCGCTTGCAATACCCGTATGCCTTCCGGCAACACTTCCCGCCCGATACCGTCCCCGGGGATAGCGGCAATCTTGTAAGTTTTGCTCATACAGAGGTCTCATTTGTAGGTAGGGGAGATTGACAACACTGTTATCCTATAATTGACTAACTGTTAATCAATCTCGAAAACGGTGAAACATAAAACACGAATCATGAACAATATGCCGATCCTGAGTGACCTGCGGGTGTTCGTGCTGGTGGCGCGCCGCGCCGGGTTTGCCGCCGCCGCCGAAGAACTGGGCGTGTCGCCGGCCTTTATCAGCAAACGCATCGCGTTGTTGGAAAAGGCGCTGGACGTGTCGCTGCTGCACCGCACCACGCGGCGGGTGGCGATCACCGAGGACGGCGAGCGCATCTACGAATGGGCGCAGCGCATTCTCAACGATGTCGATCAGATGATGGACGAGCTGTCCGAGGTGCGTCAGGCGCCGCAGGGCATGCTGCGCGTGGTCAGCAGCTTTGGCTTCGGCCGGCGCTTCGTGGCTCCGGCGCTGTCGGCGCTTGCGCGGGAGTATCCGCAGCTGGAGCTGCGGCTCGACGTGTCCGATCGGCTGGTGGATCTGGTTAGCGAAGGCTTCGATCTGGATATTCGCATCGGTGACGATATCGCCCCTAATCTGATTGCGCGCAAGCTGGCGGACAACCAGCGCATCCTGTGTGCTTCGCCGGCGTATCTGCAGCGTCACGGCATGCCGAAAAGCCCGGCTGAGCTGGCGGGCCGCGCCTGCCTGGTGATTAAGGAGCGCGATCATCCGTTCGGGCTGTGGCGGCTGCAGGGGCCGGGCGGCGAAGAGACGGTGAAGGTGACGGGGGCGCTGGCGTCGAACCACGGCGAAATCGTGCACCAGTGGTGCCTGGACGGGCAAGGCGTCGCGCTGCGTTCTGCCTGGGACGTGAAAGAGAACATCGACAGCGGCAGGTTGGTGCACATCCTGCCGGAGTATTATCAGCCGGCCAACATCTGGGCGGTGTACGTTTCCCGGCTGGCAACGTCGGCGAAAGTGCGGGTGACGGTCGAATTTTTGCGCGACTATTTCCGTGAATACTACGGTGAAACGGGGACGGCACGTGAAAATCCACCGCGGCCTTAAGGCCAAAAATGTGCGCCAGATCATCTTATGCTCGTAAAACTCCCCTCCGTTACTTGTGGAACTGTTGCACCTGTTCCTTTTGCCAAAACTTTGGTTTATGCTCAGCTGAAGCGTTTCAGTTGAAGCACTCTTCGACAGAAATGCCGATGTGACGGCGGCGAAAAGCCGCTGAAGCGCGGGAATAATGCAAACGCGGCGATTCACAGCGGGCGGTGCGATCCACTACTCTATGCGGGTTAGTGAGACAACCAGTCAGCGCCGGCCCGGCGCCGGTGAGTCAGCCCGGCGGGGACGGCCCTTTTTCAGGAGCAGCATGACCATCCGCATAGCGATAAACGGCTTTGGCCGCATCGGCCGCAGCGTATTGCGCGCACTGTACGAATCGGGACGACGGGCGGAAATCTCCGTGGTGGCGATCAACGAGCTGGCGAACGCCGAGGGCATGGCCCATCTGCTGAAGTACGATTCCAGCCACGGCCGCTTCGCCTGGGATGTGCGGCAAGAGTGCGACACGCTGAGCGTCGGGGACGACGCGATTCGCCTGTTGCATCAGCCGGCGGTGGAGCAGTTGCCCTGGGGCGAGCTGGGCGTCGACGTGGTGCTGGACTGCAGCGGCGTGTACGGCAGCCGTGCGGATGGCGAAGCCCATCTGGCGGCGGGGGCGAAGAAAGTGCTGTTCGCCCATCCGGGCGGCAACGATCTGGACGCCACCATCGTGTTCGGCGTCAACCATCAGACGCTGCTGGCGGAACATCGCATCGTGTCCAACGCCTCGTGCACTACCAACTGCATTATTCCGGTGATCAAGCTGCTGGACGATGCCTACAGCATCGAATCCGGCACCGTGACCACCATTCACTCGGCGATGAACGATCAGCCGGTGATCGACGCGTATCACGCGGATTTGCGGCGTACCCGCGCGGCGAGCCAGTCGATCATTCCGGTCGATACCAAGCTGGCCGCGGGCATCACCCGCATCTTCCCGCAGTTTTGCGATCGCTTCGAGGCTATCTCGGTGCGCGTGCCGACCATCAACGTGACGGCTATCGATCTCAGCGTCAGCGTCAGCGCCGCGGTGAAGGTGGCGGAGGTCAACCAGCTGTTGCAAAAGGCCGCACGGGAATCATTTCGTGGTATAGTTGACTACACGGAATTACCATTGGTCTCGATCGATTTTAACCATGACCCGCACAGCGCTATCGTCGACGGTACGCAGACCCGGGTCAGCGGGCAGCACCTGATAAAGACCTTGGTCTGGTGCGACAATGAATGGGGCTTTGCCAATCGGATGTTGGATACAACACGGGCAATGGCCGCCAGCGGTTTCTAGTACGGCGGCGCCGGCGTGACGGGCGCGCTGCTCAGGCAATTTTATAGAGATTCAATAAAGAGGGTTCACCATGTCTGTAATTAAGATGACCGATCTGGATCTGGCGGGTAAACGCGTACTGATCCGCTCCGATCTGAACGTGCCGGTAAAAGACGGTAAAGTGACTTCCGACGCGCGTATCCGCGCTTCCCTGCCGACTATCGAAGCTGCGCTGAAGCAAGGCGCCCGCGTGATGGTAACCTCCCACCTGGGTCGTCCTACCGAAGGCGAGTACAACGAAGAATTCTCCCTGCTGCCTGTGGTCAACTACCTGAAAGATCACCTGAAATCTCCAGTGCGTCTGGCGAAGGATTATCTGGATGGCGTCGACGTCGCCGAAGGCGAACTGGTGGTGCTGGAAAACGTCCGTTTCAACAAGGGCGAGAAGAAAGACGACGAAACCCTGTCCAAGAAATACGCGGCGCTGTGCGACGTGTACGTAATGGACGCGTTCGGTACCGCACACCGCGCGCAGGCTTCCACCCACGGCGTGGGCAAGTTCGCGCCTGTCGCCTGTGCCGGTCCGCTGCTGTCCGCCGAGCTGGAAGCGTTGGGCAAGGCCCTGGGCAACCCGGCCCGTCCGATGGTCGCCATCGTGGGCGGTTCTAAAGTGTCCACCAAACTGACCGTGCTGGATTCCCTGTCCAAAATCGCCGATCAGCTGATCGTCGGCGGCGGCATCGCCAACACCTTCGTGGCGGCGCAGGGCAACAACGTGGGCCAGTCCCTGTACGAACCTGACCTGATCCCGAACGCGCAGAAACTGCTGGAAACCTGCGACATCCCGGTTCCGACCGACGTGCGCGTAGCGACCGAGTTCTCCGAAACCGCGACCGCAACCGTGAAGCAGGCCAACGAGATCCAGGACAACGAGCAAATTCTGGATATGGGCGACGTCTCTGCCGAGCGTCTGGCCGTTATCCTGAAGAACGCCAAGACCATTCTGTGGAATGGCCCGGTTGGCGTATTCGAGTTCCCTAACTTCCGTAAGGGCACCGAAATTGTCGCCCGCGCGATCGCCGATAGCGACGCTTTCTCTATCGCTGGCGGCGGCGACACTCTGGCAGCCATCGATCTGTTCGGTATCGCTGACAAAATTTCCTACATCTCCACCGGCGGTGGCGCATTCCTGGAATTCGTTGAAGGGAAACCGCTGCCTGCAGTCGTGATGCTGGAAGAGCGCGCTAAGCAGTAATTCAGACAACGGGAGGCGAAAGCCGCCCGTTTGTTTTATACCGCGCGGCTCACGCTGCGCGGCGTGAAAACATCGATTTACATCCATCTACGGCCGACGAAACAGGACAAAGTAACATGTCTAAAATTTTTGATTTCGTAAAACCGGGTGTCATCACGGGTGATGACGTTCAGAAAGTCTTCGCAGTTGCTAAAGAGAACAACTTTGCGCTGCCAGCGGTAAACTGCGTGGGTACCGACTCCATCAACGCAGTGCTGGAAGCCGCGGCTAAAGTGCGCGCGCCGGTCATCGTTCAGTTCTCCAACGGCGGCGCCGCGTTCATCGCCGGCAAAGGCGTGAAGACCGATGTGCCTCAGGGCGCAGCGATTCTGGGCGCTATCTCTGGCGCACACCACGTTCACCAGATGGCTGAACATTACGGCGTGCCGGTGATCCTGCACACCGACCACTGCGCGAAGAAACTGCTGCCATGGCTGGACGGCCTGCTGGACGCCGGCGAGAAGCACTTCGCCGCTACCGGCAAACCGCTGTTCTCTTCTCACATGATCGATCTGTCTGAAGAATCTCTGGAAGAAAATATCGAGATCTGCAGCGCCTACCTGAAGCGCATGGCCAAAATCGGCATGACGCTGGAAATTGAACTGGGCTGCACCGGCGGTGAAGAAGATGGCGTGGACAACAGCCATATGGACGCTTCCGCTCTGTACACCCAGCCGGAAGACGTGGCTTACGCGTACGAAAAACTGAACGCCATCAGCCCGCGCTTCACCATCGCTGCCTCCTTCGGTAACGTGCACGGCGTGTACAAGCCAGGCAACGTCAAACTGACTCCGACCATCCTGCGTGATTCTCAGGACTACGTGTCCAAGAAATTCAACCTGCCGCACAACAGCCTGAACTTCGTGTTCCACGGCGGTTCCGGTTCTACCGACGCAGAGATTAAAGAGTCTGTGGGCTACGGCGTGATCAAGATGAACATCGACACCGACACCCAATGGGCGACCTGGGACGGCATCCTGCAGTACTACAAAGCGAACGAAGCTTACCTGCAAGGCCAGCTGGGCAACCCGAAAGGCGCCGATCAGCCGAACAAGAAATACTACGATCCACGCGTATGGCTGCGTGCAGCGCAGACCAGCATGGTGACGCGTCTGGAGCAGGCCTTCAAAGATCTGAACGCGGTAGACGTTCTGTAATCTTCGGCACCTGTTGCACGATGTACAAGGCTCCCTGCGGGGAGCCTTTTTGTTTATGACAAGCCTGATGGTGTTGCCTGGCTTGCCGTTGGCAAAATATAAAAAATAAGGAAAATCAATTTATTGATTTTCGGCTGATGACCACCAAGGAGGAAAAACCACGTTTTTTCCTCCTTGGTTTGTGAGTTAAAGGCTCCCTGCGGGGAGCCTTTTTCGTTTTCAGCCCAGCAGGCCGGCACCGACGTTGATAGACAAACCCAGGATCAGCATGTTGAACGCGAAGGAGATCACCGATTGCAGCAGGGTGACCTTACGTACCTCCGCCGCTCCGACCGCCACATCGGCGGTTTGCGACGCTACCGCGATGGTGAAGGAGAAGTAGGCGAAATCCAGATAGGTCGGATCGGTGAGGTTGCCGGGGAACAGCAGCGGCAAAGGATCCTGCTGTGCGCCCTGACGATAAAACTGGTGGGCATAGTGCATGGTGAAGGCGGTCGGCAGCAGCAGCCAGGAGACCACCAGCGTGGCGCCGGTCAGCAGCAAATGCAGCGTCTTCAAAGAGCCGGCCACCTGTTTGGCGCTGCTCAGTTCAAACAGGATCGCCAGTAAACTGACCAGGCAACCAAGGCTGACCAGCGTCAGCACCATGCTGGCGCTTTCGTCCTGCCGCCGGGCGATCTGGCGAATGTGCTGCGGCGTGCTGATCAGCATCAGCCGCCAGAGAAACAGTAGATAGAGCCAGGCCAGCGTATTCCAGCCGATCATCAGGCGCTGCAACAGCGAGAGCTGGGCGGGCAGCAGCAGAAAGCACAGCAGCCCGGCGCCGACGGAAAACAGCAGCCTGGGCCGCACTTGCCAATAGTGTTTGAGTGAAGAGCGAATGTGCATGATTAACGGATCCCTTGTCGTGAAATGGCCAACGCGCTGTTCTCAGCATAGAAGAAGCGGCGGGCGGTTTCGGCTATTTTTAACGCTGACGGTTGGCATGAGCCTTTAATGTTGGTTACCCTTAGGCGGTGGTTTCCTACTGGCCGTCGAGGCCAGTGTATTTTTGCGAGTTTCTCCCGTTAGGGGCTGAGTTAGGACGACACGAATGAAAGATTTGAATGTAGTAGACGGCATTAACGGTGCCGGCGACTGGTTGGTGAAGAATCAGGATCTGTTGATCCAGTACGCGGTGAATATCGTCGCTGCCATCGTTATCCTGATCATCGGTTCGATCGTGGCCCGCGTGGTCGGCAATGCGTTGAACCGCGTGATGAAGCTGCGTGGCATCGACGCCACGGTGGCAGATTTCCTGTCGGCGATCGTGCGCTACGGCGTGCTGGCATTTACCTTTATCGCGGTGCTTGGGCGCGTCGGCGTGCAGACCACCTCGGTGATCGCCGTGCTGGGTGCCGCCGGTTTGGCCGTTGGCCTGGCGCTGCAAGGGTCGCTGTCCAACTTCGCCGCCGGCGTGTTGTTGGTGATCTTCCGCCCGCTGCGCGTGGGGGAATATGTCGATCTGGGCGGCGTGGCCGGTACCGTCGATCAGGTGCAGATTTTCTCCACCACCCTGCGGACTTCCGACAACAAAACCATCGTGGTGCCGAACGGTAAAATCATCGCCGGCAACATCATCAACTACTCCCGTGAGCCGAACCGCCGCGTGGATATCGTGGTAGGCGTGGCCTATAACGCCGATATCGACGTGGTGAAGAAGGTACTGGGCGATGTGATCGCCGCCGACAAGCGCATCATGCACGCCAAAGGCGTGACCGTGCGTCTGAACGAGATGGCGCCGTCCTCCCTGAACTTCGTCACCCGTTCCTGGACCACCAACGCGGAATACTGGAACGTGTACTTCGATCTGATGGAAAACTTCAAGCGCGCGCTGGATGCCCACAACATCGGCATTCCGTTCCCGCAGATGGACGTGCACCTGTATCGCACCGAAGAGGCTTCCGCCAAGGCGGAATAACAGAAAAGGGGGCCTTGGCCCCCTTTTTTATTGCCGGCCGAGACGCCATCGAAGGCGTCTCGGCCTTTTCTTTTCCACGAGATCAGGCGTCGGTGGCCGGCTTGGCGAGCGGTGCGCGGCGGCTCAGGCTGAGGCGATAGAGCAGGAAGATGGCGACCGCGCCCAGCAGCGCCGGCAGCGCCAGCCAGAGGAAGAACACTTCCGCCGAACCGGCAGCGGTCATCATCCAGGCGCCGAGCATCGAGCCGACGATCGAGCCGAAGCGGCCATTGGCCATGGCCCAACTGACGCCGGTCACGCGGGCCGCGGTCGGGTAAAGGGTGGCGGAGACCAGGTTCAGGCCGTTTTGCGCGCCGGCCACGCCGAAGCCAATCAGGAACACAACGGCGGCCAGCATAGAGACGTCGCCCATCAGATACCCGGTCGCGCCAATCACCAGCGCGGCGCCCAGGTAGGAAACGGCCAGCACGCGGTAGGGCCCGACCCGATCCATCAGCAGTGCCATCAGGATGGCGCCCAGGGTGCCGCCGAGCGGCACCATCGCGCCGATGCGCGAGGCGTGGGCGATATCGTAACCGGCGTCTTTGAGGATCGTCGGCAGCCAGCTGGTGAGCAGATAGAACACAAACAGCGAGCAGAAGAACGCCGCCCACAGCAGCAGGGTGCGCATGGCGCGCCCTTCGATAAACAGGTGCGAGATCGGCGACTTGACCTGTGCCGGGCGTTCGTCATCGACAATGGTTACTCCCGTCCAACGCCGGCCGGTGATACGCTCGACCACCCGGCGCAGCCGATCGGCATGTTTGGCGTTGGCGGCCATAAAGCGTACCGACTCGGGCATCTGCCAGGCCAGCAGCGGCAGCAGCGCCAACGGCGCAATGCCGCCAACCAGCAGCACGCCGCGCCAGCCGAACGTCGGAATGATCTGCCCGGCCAGCAGGCCGCCCAGGGCCAACCCGGCGGTAAAGCCGCTCCAGCTCAGGGTGACCATCAGCATGCGGCGGCGCGCCGGTGAGTACTCCGAGCTGAGGGTGATGCAGGTCGGTATCGCGCCCCCGAGGCCAATGCCGGTGATGAAGCGTAGCAAGGTCAGGGATTCGATCGAATGCGTATAGGCTGAAGCCAGAGTACAGCCGCCAAACACCAGCACCGCGACGAGCAGCACGCGTTTGCGGCCGATGGCGTCGGCGAGCGGCCCGAACAGCAGGCTGCCGATCAGCAGGCCGAACAGCCCCGCACCGAAGGCGGGGGAGAGCTGCGCAGGCTGCAGGCTCCACTCTTCGCGCAGCGCCGGGGCGATATAGCCGATGATGGCGGTATCGAAGCCGTCCAGCAGGGCGATCAGGAAACACAGGGTGAGGATGAGGATTTGATAAGGCGAGATCCTGGCGCGATCGATAATTTCGCTGATGCGAGCGGTATCTGGGCTCATGAGGGGTCCACTGTTATTAAGCTGGTGTGGGCTGGCTGAGGGGCTGTTTAGGCCGCTTTGGCTGGCATCGCGTAGAAAACCGAGTATACACCAGAGTGGGGGCGTTGCGGGGAGGGGAAGTCGATGATAATCGCCCGCCACAGGAGGCTCCTGCGGCAGGCGCTGGCGAGTTTATTTGGCCAACAGTTCCCGGCGCACGATCTCTGCGCCAGCACTCAAGGCATTTAGCTTGCCGCTGGCGACCTGACGAGGCAGGGGAGCCATGCCGCAGTTGGTCGATGGATAGAGCTTGTCGGCATCGACAAACTGCAGCGCTTTACGCAGCGTAGCGGCCACTTCTTCCGGCGTCTCAATGGTATGATTCGCCACATCAATGGCGCCAACCATCACTTTCTTACCGCGAATCAGTTCAAGCAGATCCATCGGGACGTGCGAGTTATGGCACTCAAGCGAGATGATATCGATAGTAGACGTTTGCAGTTTAGGAAACGCCTCTTCATATTGCCGCCACTCTGAGCCCAGCGTCTTTTTCCAGTCGGTATTGGCCTTAATGCCGTATCCATAGCAGATATGTACCGCCGTTTCACACTTAAGCCCTTCAACGGCCCTTTCCAGGGCGGCGATGCCCCAGTCATTCACTTCGTCAAAGAACACATTAAATGCGGGTTCGTCAAACTGAATAATGTCGACGCCGGCGGCCTCGAGCTCTTTGGCCTCCTGATTGAGGATCTTGGCGAACTCCCAGGCCAATTTCTCGCGGCTTTTATAGTGGTTGTCATAGAGCGTGTCGATCATGGTCATCGGACCCGGCAGGGCCCATTTAATCGGCTGCTTGGTCAACTGGCGTAAGAATTTGGCGTCTTCAACGAAAACGGGCTTTTGGCGCGCCACCGCACCCACGACGCTCGGCACGCTCGCCTCATAGCGATTGCGGATTTTAACCACCTCGCGTTTCTCGAAATCGACGCCGCTGAGGTGTTCGATAAACGTCGTGACGAAGTGCTGGCGCGTTTGCTCGCCATCGCTGACGATATCGATGCCGGCCTGTTGTTGTTCAGCCAATGACAAACGCAGGGCATCCTGTTTCCCTTCGATTAATTCTTCATTCTGCAATTTCCAGGGCGACCACAGGGTTTCCGGTTGGGCCAGCCAGGAAGGTTTAGGCAAGCTGCCGGCGGTCGACGTAGGGAGCAATATTTTCATAATAGATGACCTGTATTTGAGTTAATCAAAGCGCGTAGTGAGCAGACCATTGTTCAAGAATAGGCTTGTAGGGTTTGATAAATTGCTCTTCCGTAAATTTCCCCTGCTCAATCGCCAACTGGCTACGCTCTTCGCGATCGTAAACAATCTTGGTTAATGAATGATCCTGGTTATTCAGGCTTGGCTGATAGCATTGCCCTGCCGCCGAATTGGCATTGTAAATTTCAGGCCGATAGATTTTTTGGAAGGTCTCCATCGTGCTGATGGTGCCGATCAGTTCCAGATCGGTGTAATCGCTCAGCAAATCCCCTGGGAAATAAAACGCCAGGGGCGCGACGCTATTTTTCGGCATGAAATAGCGCACCTGCAGGCCCATTTTTTTAAAATACCGGTCGGTCAGCGAAGCGCCGTCTTGCCGATACTCGTCGCCCAACACCGGATGTTGATTGCCCGTCCGATAGTAGGTGTCTTTACTGGACACGCTGAGGCAGATCACCGGCGGTTTGCTGAAATTCTCATGGTATTCGTTTGAATTGACGAAGTGCTTAAAGATATTGCCGTGCAAATCGCCGAAATCATCCGGAATGTTGAACTCCGCTTTGTTTTTATTGTGCGCCGGCAGCAAGACGCTAAAGTCATAATCGCGCACGTAAGACGAGAAATTATTCCCGACGATGCCCTCAATACGCTTTTGCGTTTTTTTATCAATAATGTTGGTTTTCAGGATTTCGATCACCGGGAAGCTGGCACCCTGATCTTCAACACGCATCTCAACCGAAATGATTTCAAGCTCGACCGAATAGCGATCGGCCTTGGGATTATCCCAATGCGCCAACGAATTGAAGCGATTGTTAATCATCACCAGCGTGTTGCGCAGGTTCTCCCGGCGATTTTCCCCTCTGGCCAAATTGGCGAAGTTGGTGGTGATACGCGTACTTTCAGAAGGGTTATAGTCTTCATCGAAAGAACTGCTCTTAATCGTAAAGGCAAAGTCTCTATTCATCGTCTTATAGTATCCTGTTATATGATATGAAGGCTGGATTTATCCATTTCTTTCAATGGGTTGTTTTTCTCTTTTTTTATTCAGCCGATTTCATATTGTCTGTCGTTAATGAGGTCTATTTTTGCCAGAGTCCCGGAGGGAGTGAAAGAGACTTAATTTCATTACCACATGAGCGCTATTCATGATCTGGCGTTCGGCCCGGTTTGCCGCCGTTGCCCAGCGGCGCAAACCGCCGGCGGGGTGCGCTGGCACCTGGTGCAGCCTGAAAAATTACGGGTATAATCCCCCCATGACCCCACGGCTTCAGACACGAACATGACAAAACTCACCTTACAAGAGCAGATGCTCAAAGCGGGCTTGGTAACCAGCAAGAAAATGGCCAAAGTCCAAAGAACGGCTAAAAAATCACGCGTTCAGGCCCGTGAGGCCAGAGAGGCGGTGGAAGAGAATAAAAAGGCACAGCTTGAGCGCGATAAGCAGCTGAGCGAACAGCAGAAGCAGGCCGCGCTGTCCAAAGAATACAAGGCGCAGGTGAAGCAGCTGATTGAGATGAACCGCATCGTCCTGGCGAAAGGCGATATCGGTTTCAACTTCACCGACGGTAACCTGATCAAGAAAATCCTGGTAGATAAGGCGACGCAAACCCAGCTGATCAATGGCCGTCTCGCCATTGCCCGCTTGGTGGTCGAGAACCGCGAAGAGTGTGAATACGCGATTATCCCCGCGAGCGTCGCAGATAAAATCGCGCAGCGCGATGCGGCCAGCATTGTGCTGCACAGCGCGCTGAGTCAGGAAGAACAGGATGAAGACGATCCGTACGCCGACTTTAAAGTGCCCGACGATTTGATGTGGTAAGCCGCGTTCAGAACGGCGCGGCGTGACGAGCGGCTATCCGCGCTCCGCTGATGGGGTGCACGAAGTCCAGTTCGCTGGCGTGCAGCATCAGCCTTGGCGTCTGTTCGGTACCCGGCAGCAGACGTCCGCCATAGAGATCGCAACCTAAAATAGGGTGGCCCAACTGCCGGCAGTGAATACGCAGCTGGTGGGTGCGCCCGGTCTCCGGGGTGAGCTGCACCCGCGTCAGCGGCAGCGATGTCCCGTCCTCGGCTTCACGATAGAAACGCTCGATGACCCGATAACGGGAGCGGGCGGGTTTGCCGTGGAGAGCGCAAATCGACATCAGCGGGAACTGCGCCGGATCTTTGGCGATCGCCGCGTCTATTACCCCTTCGTTATCCGCCAGATGGCCACAGAGCAGCGCGCTGTACACTTTGCTGACGGTGCGATCGCTGAACTGCCGGCAGAGCGCGGCGTTGACGGCCTTGTTGCGGGCCACCACCATCAACCCGGACGTGCCGAAATCCAGGCGGTGCACCAGGGTGCAGCCGGGGAAAGTCTGTACCAGCCGGCGGTGTACCGAATCGAGATTCTGCGGGTTTTTGCCCGAGAGGCTGAGCAGCCCGGTCGGCTTATTGATCAGCGCCAGATGGTCGTCCTGATACAGAATCTCTATCTGATCATGGCATGGTGGGGCGATAAAGGTATCGGTAATCGTAGACATCGGGCGGCCGGCTGGAAGGTGGATGCGGATGATAGCGAATTTTTCACCGAGGGGCGAATGCGGTTATCGTTATCACTGCGCCTCATGCCCGTTGGCACCCGATGCGGCAAAACATCAGGTGCCACGGTGAAGGCCCCGGCGCTCTACTGCCCGTAATAGGCGTTTTGGCCGTGTTTGCGCAGGTAGTGTTTGTCCAACAGTTCGCGCTGCATGCTGTGAATGCCCGGCGTCAGCTGGCGCGAGAAAATGCCCATGTAGGCAATTTCTTCCAGCACTACCGCATTATGCACCGCATTGTGGGCATTCTTGCCCCAGGCGAAGGGGCCATGAGCGTTGACCAGCACCGCCGGAATAGCGTTGGGGTTGATATCGCGCTGGCGGAAGGTCTCGATAATCACCTTTCCGGTTTCCAGTTCATAATCGTGCTCAATTTCCTCTTGGGTCATCAGGCGAGTGCAGGGGATCGCGCCATAAAAATAGTCGGCGTGGGTGGTTCCCCAGGCGGGGATATCCAGCCCGGCCTGGGCCCAGATGGTGGCGTGGCGCGAGTGGGTGTGGACGATGCCGCCGATATCGGCGAATTCGCGGTACAGCGCCAGATGGGTGGCGGTGTCCGACGACGGTTTTTTTGCCCCTTCGACGGTGCGGCCGCTGGCCAGATCGACCACCACCATATCCTCCGCCGTCATATGCTCGTACTCAACGCCGGAAGGCTTGATCACCACCAGACCGCGTTCGCGATCCACCGCGCTGACGTTGCCCCAGGTAAAGGTCACCAGCTTATGGCGCGGTAGTTCGAGATTGGCTTCCAGCACCTGTTGTTTTAACTGAGTCAGCATGTCATGCCCCCTTGTTGCATTTTCTGTTCAATCCAGCGGCGGGCCTGAACGATCTCGGCCACCGGCTCCTCGGCTTTTTCTGTCCACATCTCAATCAGGAATGCGCCGCGATAATTGAGGCGCTGCAGCGTGCTGAACACCCCGACGAAGTCGACGCAGCCTTCGCCAAACGGCACGTCACGGAATTGCCCCGGCGAAGCGGCGGTGACCGGGTAGGTATCTTTCAGATGAATGGCGGCGATGCGATCGATGCCCAGCTCCAGTTCGCGCTGCACGTCGTTGCCCCAGGCGCTGAGGTTGCCGACGTCCGGATACACCGTGAACCACGGCGAGGCCAGCAGGGCGTCCCAGGTTTTCCATTTGCCGATCGAATTCATAAAGGCGGTGTCCATAATTTCCACTGCCAGCATCACCTGGGCGGCGGCGGCACGTTCTACCGCCCACTGCATGCCCTCGCTAAAGCGCGCCAGCGTCCCTTCGTCCTGCTCTTCGTAATACACGTCGTAGCCGGCCAGCTGGATCGTGCGGATACCGACGTCTTTGGCCAGCTCAATGGCCTGCTCCATCACGTCGAAGGCGCGCTGTCGCAGCGCCGGATCGTGGCTGCCAAACGGAAAGCGCCGGTGGCCGGAGAGGCACATCGACGGGATGCGGATGCCGGTTTCCAGCATGGCTTCAACCAGCGCCAGGCGCTGCGCTTTGCTCCAGCTCAGGCGTGCCAGGCGCTCATCGCTTTCGTCCACCGACATTTCGACGAAGTCGAAGCCGCAGGCCTTGGCCAGCGCCAGACGTTCGGGCCAGCTCAGGTGTTTCGGCAGCGCTTTCTCGTAAATTCCCAATGGGTGCTGACGCATATCATGATCTCCAGATGTCATCGATGGCGGTGCGGAACTGTCTGGCGGCCGCCGACGGATCCCCGGCTTCGGCCAGCGCGCGGCCGACGATAAAGGCGGTGACGGCGATCTCTTTAAACAGCGGCAGGTCGGCGGGCGTGATGCCGCCGGTTACCGACAGCTCGATACCCAAATCGGACAGCGCCTTCATCCGCTCCAGATCCTGCCGGCCCCAGGTTTGCCCGCTGGCCTGCGCATCGCGGCCGCGGTGATAGATCGCCTGGCGAATGCCGAGACCGCGCCATTGCCGCGCATCCTCCAGCGTCCAGCGGCCGAACAGTTCGATCTGGATTTCACCGCCGTGGCGCTCGGCCACCTCCCGCGCGCTGGCCATGGTGGCCAACGGTGCGGCGCAGATCACCGTCATCCAGTCCGCGCCCTGGCCGAAGGCCTGCTCGGCCAGCGTCGCACCGGCGTCGGCCACCTTGAGATCGGCCACCAGCGTGTGCTGTGGGCAGCGCTCGCGCAGCGCGCTAACTGCCTGAATGCCGGCGCTGATGCACAAAATGGTACCGGCCTCGATGATGTCCACATGGGGGGCGAGAGTCTCGGCGGCGCGCAACGCCGTATCCAGACGGGTTTGATCGAGCGCCAGCTGCAGGCGCGGTTTCGTGCTCATGGAGCCTCCTTGTTGGCGGGCTGCAGATTTTGCAATGCAGCAATCAGCGCCTGATAACGTTGGTGTTTGTTGTCGTAAGCTTCGGCGGCAGCCGCATCTGGCAGCAGCCGCTCGATACGGGGCGCCAGCCGGCGCTGGGCGGCAATGAAATCGTCAAAGACGCCGCTGCCGACCATGGCCGCCATCGCCGCGCCCAGACAGCCGGTTTCCTCCACCTGCGGCAGCTCCACCGGCAGGCCGCTGATGTCGGCGAACATTTGCATCCAGGGGAGAGACTTGGCAGGGCCGCCGGTCACGCGCAGCGCCTGCGTCGCGGGGAAACGCAGGCGCATGCGGTTGAGGTGCGTCATGTGGCAGAACACCACGCCTTCGTAGATCGCCTGCACCAGGTGTTCTCGCTGGTGGAAGGCCTGCAGGCCGTAGAAGCTGGCGCTTAGCCCCAGGCCGGCGTTGGAGCCGTAAAGGAAAGGGGCGAACAGCAGATCGCCGGCGGCCTTCGGCAGCGCGGCGACCCAGTGGTTAAGTTGGCCGTAGTCCTGCAGCCCCCATTGACGGCAGAACCATTCCAGGTTGGCGGCGGAGGTGGGGCTGGCTTCGTGCACGATGTATTGGCCGCTTTCGGCGTGGCGGCCATAGACAAAGGGATGATCAAAACCGTCGACGATGGTGTCGGTGATGCCGCTGGTGACCGACCAGGTTCCCATCACCGCGTTGAGCCGGGTTTCGTCCTGCAAGCCGGCGCACAGCGCGGTGGATACCACGTCGAACAATCCGCCGACCACCGGGGTGCCGGCTTGCAGGCCGGTGATGGCTGCGGCGTTTATATCGACGCGCCCGGCGATATCGGCCGGGCCGATAATTGTTGGCAGGGCGGGCATGATGTCGCCGATATCCAGCAGCTGCGCCAGCGCCGGGTCATAGCGCCCGCTGCGCATCTGATACAGGTTGGATTCGGAGATATTGGTTTCTTCGCAGGCCAGCTCGCCGGTCAGGCAATAGCGCAGGTAGTCGTGCGCCATCAGCACGCTGCCGATGCGGGCGTAACGTTCCGGCTGATGGCGCTTCAGCCAGCGCAGCAGCGAGACCGGGTGCCCGGTCCACAGCGTTTGGCGCGTTTGCGGATACAGCGTCTGCGGCACGCCCTGCCGCTGCCATTCCTGCACCAGCGCCAGCGCGCGCTGATCGGAAGAGAGCATGGCGTTGCCCAGCGGCTGCCCCTGTTTATCCAGCAGAAATGCGCCCTTGCCCTGCGCCGAGATGCCGATGGCCTGGATGGCGCCGGCGGCGACGCCGCTGGCAGACAGTACTTCGCGGATCACGTCGGCGGCGGTGCGCCACAGCGATGCCATATCGCGTTCGGCCCAACCGGGCTGCGGCGCGACGATCGCCAGATTGCGCCGTGCAACGCCGTGTTCATTGCCCCTGCGGTCGTATAATCCCGCCTTGATGAAGGTACCGCCGCAGTCGAGCCCCAGCCAATATTCCATCATGGGTTCCTCGCGCTGTGGTCGCATTTAGTGGGCAGCATTAACGCCAGCACGGAGGCGATCGCCAGCGAAGCCGCCAGGCTGTAGACGCCGACGTCCTTGCTGAACAGGCTGATTAACACGCCGACCATATAGGGGCCGCAAAAGCCGCCGAGGTTGCCCAGTGCATTGATCACGCCACGCGCGCCGCCGGCGACTTCGGCATTGAACAATTTGGGCGGGATGGTCCAGAACACCCCGGCCGCCGCCTGAATAAATACGCCGCAGCCGACCAGCGCGGCGTAAGACCACCAGACGTGATCCTTAAGCAGCACTGACAGCGCCATGCAGGCAGCAAAGCAGGCCAGCGGCAGGGCGACGAAAACTTTGCGCTTGCCGGTGCGATCGGAGAGGGTCGAGATGATCAGCATGCCGAAGATGGCGCCGATATAGGGCAGGATAGCCAGCATGCCCACTTGCTCCATATCACCGTGGGTCAGCCCTTTCAAAATGGTCGGCAGCCACAGGGTGTAACCGTAGATACCTGTCTGGTAGAAGAAATTCACCAGGATCAGCTGCCACATGATCCGGTCGCCCAGCACTCGGCGCAGCGAGGCGTTGCGCACCGTTTTTCCTTTAATCAGCAGCTGTTCGTCGTGCAGGGTTTTCACCAGATACTCTTTTTCCGCCTGCGAGATCCATTTCGCTTCCTGCGGCCGGTTGCTGATGGTGAAGTACCACAACACCATCACCACCAGCGACAGGCCGCCTTCCACCAGAAACAGCATGCGCCAGTCCCAGGCGGTGATGATCCAACCCGACAGCGGGGCGGTGAGGATACCGGCGATCGGCACGAACATGATGACGATGGCGTTGGCGCGGCCGCGTTCCTTATCCGGGAACCAGTTGCTGATCATGGTCAGCACCACCGGCAGCATGCCGCCTTCGGAAACGCCGAGGGCGAAGCGCAGGAACAGCAACTGGTACTGGTTGGTGACCAGGCCGGTCAACACCGAGATCACCGCCCAGGCCAACAGTGACCAGCCGATGAATTTCTTGCCGTTACCGTATACCGCCAGCTTGCCGCCGGGCACCTGCAGAAACAGATAGCCGATAAAGAAGATGCCACCGGCCAGCCCGGCCATTGATGCGGTGATGCCGAGTTCGTCATCCATGCCGCCGGGCATGGCGAAGGCGATGTTGACCCGGTCCATGTAAGAAATGATGCAAGTGATGAGGATCGGCGGCACGATCCTCAGCCAGCGGAGCTTGGGGATCGCCTGGCTTTGGCTGACGGAAACGGAGGCTGTATTCATAAGGACCTCTTTCGATGTTCGCTTTTTTGTAGGGTCGGGCGTTATTGTTTTGGTTGATTTGGGCGCAGGGGCGTCCGCACAGGCCCCATGGACCGGTGTTGCTATCGTTATGGGGATTGCGGCCGATCAGGCGCTAAACGACGCCAGCGGTATCTTCACCACCACCTTGCGTATCGCGCTGGGGCGTTGGTTAATGCAGGCCGGGCGATGCACGTCCTGCGGGAAAAATACCGCGAAGTTGCCTGGCCGCATCGTGAGCCAGGACTCGTCGGCCACGTCCCGATAAAACAGGATGTCGCGCTGCGCCAGCAGCTCCTGATGAACGACGTTGTCGCCGCTGTCCGCCGCTACGCCGATAAGCTCGGTGCCGCTGACCAGAAACTGCACGTCGACGTTTTGCCGATGCACTTCGGGGCGCAGCGCATCTGGTGGTTGGGTATGCAGATCCAGCACTTGCACCACGTAGCCGGTGGCGGGATCTTCATAGCGCCCTGCGGGGAATGTGCTGAAATCAGTGCGCTGCAAATAGGCGACGGCGTTGGCGACCGGTACCGGGTACTGCTCGGGTGCGGTGTTGGCGATGTGACCGAATATCATGATGACTCCTCCCGTTACAGCGCCTGAATGCGCGCCCAAACCCGTTCGTCGACGGGAATGCCGTCGCGCAGGTTTTCTTCCTGAATGCGCGGGAACTTGTGGCCCGGCAGGCGAATGGCGACGTCGGGATTGTCCCGTTCGGCGCTGGTGACGTAATCCATGATGCGCTGCAGTTTTTGATCGCGGCTGTCGCCGTCGATCAATCGATCGATCTCGATTGCGATGAACACCTGCGATACGCCGTATTCGTCGCGATGATCTTCCGTCACTTCCGCCACCGAGGCGCCGCCGGACAGCAGGGTGGCGATCATGTCCAGCACGATCGACAGCGCCGATCCTTTCCAGTACCCCATTGGCAGGATGCGTCGGTTTTCCTCGATGGTCGCCGGATCGCGGGTTAACCGACCGTCGTTGTCGAAGCCGCCGTCCACCGGCAGGGTTTTGCCCGCCAACCGGTTCAGCTCCAGCGCGCCGTAGGAAAACATCGACATCGACATGTCCACCATGGTGATCGGGTTGCCGGGCACGGCGACGATCAGCGGGTTGGTGCCGATACGGCACGTTTTGGCGCCCCACGGCGGCATCACGGCGATCGAGTTGGTCCAGCAAATGCCGACATAGCCTTTTTCCGCCGCCTGCCAGCCATAGCCGCCGCCGCGCATCCAGTGGTTGGCGTTGCGCAGCGCCACCAGACCGATGCCATGATCGTCGGCCAACTGCATGGCGCGATCCATCATGCGGCGGGCGGTAAGGTTGCCGATGCCCTGATGCGCATCCCATTGTTCGATCGCACCCAGAGACAACAGCTTGCTGGGTTCAGCGTCCGGCACGATGTCGCCGGCGTCCAGCTGCTGAATAAAGCGCGGAAAGCGGTTAACGCCGTGGGAGTAAACGCCGCTGGCGGTGGTGTCGGCGAACATGCCGGCACAGTCGTCGGCGGTGTGCTCCGCCACGCCGCGCGCCAATAATGCGCGTTTGAATTGGTGTTTTAACTCGCTGTAACTCACTCTCATGCCGATTCTCCGCTGATGCGCCATTGCTTGTTTTTGGTTCGCTAAATTTCAATATACGAAATTGCATTTCAATAAATGCTATCCCGACGATTCAGGGAAGTCAAAGCAAGGGGGAGTAAAATTATTCATGAAAAACAGGATGTTAAAATTGAGTGGTGATTTTGTGATCGTCGCCACGTTTTGGTGGAGATGGCGTGCTTCAGACGTGACAAAGCAGGGCGGATCGAAACCCACCCTGCGTTTTGCCAGACCCCGGCTAACCGCGGGTGTTCAGCACCATGCGGTAGAGCGAGGTGGTGGCGGTGATATAGAGCTCATCGCCGTTCGGGCCGCCGAAGGTACAATTGGAGACGCGTTCCGGCACGCTGATTTTGTCGATCTGTCGCCCCTCAGGATTAAAGACCAGCACGCCGTCGGCGCAGCTGCAAAACAGATTGCCGGCCCGATCGACGCAGAACCCGTCCGGGAAACCGGGTTCAACCGTCGCGAAACGGCGGCCGGCTTGCAGCTCGCGGCCGTTGACCGCATAGACGCGTAGCTCGCGGCGGCCCAGCGTCGGGAAATCCACGATCGACATGTCCGCGACATACAGCCATTTTTCATCTGGTGAAAACGCCAGGCCGTTGGGGCGCTGCAGGTCGCAGGCGGCGATGGTCAGTGAACCGTCGAGCGGATCGAAGCAGTAGAGGTAACAACCGATCACCTGGCTTTCCGATTTGTAGCCTTCTTCGTCGCCGATGATGCCGTAGGGGGGATCGGTGAACCACAGGGTGCCGTCGGAACGCACCGCCACGTCGTTCGGCGAGTTAAAGCGCTTGCCGTCGACGCGATCGATCAACAGGCGCACCTCACCATCGCTTTCGGTGCGGCTGATGCCACGCCGCCCGTGTTCGCAGCTGACCACGCGCCCCTCACCATCGCGCGCATTGCCGTTGGCGTAGTGCGACGGCGAGCGGTATAGGCTCAGCTCACCCCCGCGCGACCAGCGGAACATGCGATTGCCTTTCACGTCGCTGAACACCACCGCATCCTCCTGCGGCAGCCACACCGGCCCTTCGGCCCAAATCGCCGGCGAACACAGACGCTCGAGCCGGGCGGGCGTGCGCAATGAATCCCCGTTCACTTCACGCCCCAGATCGCTTTGTAATGGCCCTGATAATCGTTTTGCGGGTCATACAGGTTATTGGCGCCGCCGTCGGCGGCGATATTGTCGCGGGTCACCAGATGCGCCGGGGTGACGTAGCCGGAAGGCGGCTGTTTGGCGAAGGCGCGGTTGAATTCGTCCAGTAGTTGCCAACCGTGCAGCTTCAAGGGTTCCGGCACCGTCGCCGACTGGCTGTCGCCCGACCGGATACGCTGGTAAGCGGAGATCGAACCGTCGCCGGCCGATACGTTGTAAGGCGCGTTCTTGCCGCCTTTACCGGCGGTCTTCAGTGCCGGGGCCATAAAGTCGAAGTACAGATCGTTGATCGCCAGCGCATATTGGAATTTGTCGCCATATTTCTGCAGCAGGCTGAAGGTCATCGCCGGCATGCGGTTGGCGGTATCGGCCAGCGGCGTGTCGATGAATTCCAGCAGCGTGCAGCCGCCGCATTTGGCGATCTCTTCTTTCATGACGTTGGCCTTGTCCAGCGCGATTTGGTACAGCGAGTCGGTGAAAATCAGCACGCTCGCTTTGCCGCCGGATTGCACCACCGCGTATTGCGCAGCGATGCGAGCCACTTCGTTGGAATCCGACGTGACGTTATAGAACACGTTGTAGTTGGCGATGGGGCCCGGTTCCGGCACCGCGTGCCAGGCGGTCAGCACGATGCCCTGTTGCACGGCCTTTTTCAGCGGGATCTTGGCGACGTTGGGGTTCCAGCCGCCGATCACGATGCCGTCCGGTTTTTGGGCGATGGCCTGATTGAGCGATGCCAGCTGATCTTTCACCGAACCGCCACCGTCGAGCGTTTCCAGCTTCCAACCGGCGGCCTTCGCCGCTTCGCTCAATCCCTGCTGTACCCCTTGTACGCCGCCGTTCTTCATGTCGGAGGCGATAAAAATGATTTTCTTGTTGGCCTGCAGCTGCGGGCCGCTGGTGGGACCGTCCCACTGGGTGGCGCTGGCAGTGGCCTTCGCGACGGCGGCGGTGGCCTGATCGAGATAGGCGTCGGCCCTGGCCGGCGATGCGGCGAGCAGCAGTGTCGTGAACCCCGATAACAGCCAAATGCGTTTCATGGTGTGCTCCTGGTTTAAGAATGGGTCGCTGTCTGGTTGTTGTTGTCAGCCGGCGTCGCCTGGCTGCGTTGTACCGCTTTTTGATTGAGCAGCCGGCGGCGTTGGGCATAGCCGGCCAGGGTGATCGACAGCAGCAGCGTCGCGCCATTGAACAGCGGCTCGACCCAGAATTCGCCGCCGAACTGCTGAATGCCGGCGATGCCGATAGCCAGAATGGCGATGCCGACCACGGTGCCCCAGACGTTGACGCGCCCTGGGCGAATGGTGGTGCTGCCGAGGAAAGCGCCGACCAGCGCCGGCAGCAGATAGTCCATCCCGACGCTGGCCTGGCCGACGCCCTGTTCGGCGGCGATCAACACGCCGCTGAAACCGGTGAGCACGCTGGAGGCGATGAAGGCACCGATGGTGAAGCGGTTGACCGAGATGCCGTTCAGGCGAGCCGCCGCCGGGTTGCCGCCCACCGCATACATGCAGCGGCCGAGCGGAGTGTGTTCGGTGATAAGCCACAGCACCACCGCGACGATCAGCACGTAAAACGCCACGATCGGAATACCGGCGATCTCGGTGTGGTGCAGCGCGATAAAGGCATCCGGCAAGTCGCCGACGATCTGACGCCCGCCGGAGTGCCACAGGGCGATGGCGTACAGTACGGTGCCGGAACCGAGGGTGGCGACGAAGCTGTCGATATCGGCCAGCGCCACCAGAATGCCGTTCAGCAAGCCGTACAGCGCCGAGATCGCCAGTACTGTCAGCACCGCCATCTGCCAGGAGAAGCCGTATTCTACCTGTAGCGTGATCGCCAGGATGTGCCACAGCACAATGCCGAAACCGACGTTAAGATCGATCTTGCCCACGATCATCGGGATGGTTGCCGCCAGCGCCAACAGGGCGATTTTGGCTTTGCTCGACAGGATCGCCTGCAGCGTCAGCATCGATGCGAAAGAGGGAGTGATCAGTGAGAACAGCACGACCAGCGCGACGCACAGCAGCAGCAGGCCATAGCGGGTGAGTACCTGCATCAGCCACGGGCCGGCGCCGTCCTGCGCCAGGCTGACGCGCTGCTCCAGCGCGGTTGATTTAACGGATGTTTTAGACATGGCCTACCTCGGATTCTGACGTGATTGCGACGCTTTCCCCGGTGCTGGCAGAGGCCAGCTCCAATAAATTGGCGAATGACACCTGCTGATTTTTCAGCTCGCCGACCACTTTCCCGCGGTTGAACACCAGCGCGCGGTTGCAAATATGGGCGATCTCCTCGAAATCGTTGGAGATCACCAGTACCGCCACGCCTTCCGCCAGGGATTTATTCAGCAGATGGTAGATTTCTGCTCGTGCGCCGACGTCCACGCCGGCGGTGGGATCTTCCAGGATTAACAGTGGTGCACCCAGATGCATCCAGCGCGCCATCACTACCTTTTGCTGGTTGCCGCCGGACAGCGCGCTGATATCGATATTGACGTCCTTGGGGCGCACGTCGAACAGCTGCACTTTCCACCAGCTGGCGCCGATCTCCGCCCGCCGCCCATAGCGGGAGAGCAGCCGATGGCCGCTGGCGCAAGGATTGATAAACAGGTTTTCACGCACGCTCATCGACATCACCAGGCTTTCGCCGGTGCGATCGCCTGCCACCAGCGAAACGCCGCAGGCCATCGCCTGCTGCGGGGAGCTTGCCAGATAGGGCCGATCCCGAAACCGAATCGCGCCGCCGTCGGCCTGACGCAAGCCGAACAACAGCCGACCGATCTCTTCTTGCCCGGCCCCGCGCAGGCCGGCCAGCGCCAGCATCTCGCCCGGCTGCAAATCGAAGCTCACCGGGCCGATGTCGCCCACCGTGACACTATCGAGCTGCAGCACTGGTGGGCGATGTTCCGGTAGCGGTTCGCGTTGATCGTCCGCCATCGCTTCGCCGACGATGGTTTGCACCAGATCGCGCAGGGAGTAGTCGGCGGTGCGGCCGCCGGCGACATAGCGCCCGTCGCGCATCACGCAGACCCGATCGGCGATTTCGATCACTTCGTCCAGACGGTGGGTGACGTAAATCATGCCGACCTTTTTGGCGCGCAGCCGGTTGATTACGGCAAACAGATGACGCACGTCGTTGGCTGGCAGGGAGGCGGTCGGTTCATCCAGCACCAGCAGCTCGGCGTTGACCGCCACCGCGCGGGCGATCGCCAGCAACGACTTTTCGGTGCGTGACAGTTCGAAGACGCGCGCGTCGGGATCGAGGGCGATGCCCACGTCTTGCAGCGCCTGTACCGCCCGGCTGCGAATGGCGCGCCAGTCGATCAACCCAAAGCGGCGGGGAAATCCCATGACCAGCGCCATGTTCTCCGACACCGTCATCCATTCGATCAGGCCGAGATCCTGATGAATAAAGGCGATCGGCTGGCGGCTGTCGCTTTTTATCGCGGCGGCAGAGGCGATGCTTGCGCCCTGAAAGCGAATATCGCCGCCGTCGCGCGGGTAGACGCCTGCCAGCACTTTGATCAGCGTCGATTTGCCGGCGCCGTTTTCGCCCAGCAGCGCCAGAACCTCGCCCGGCATCACCTGCAGGCTGACGTCGTTGACCGCCACGTTGCCGCCAAATCGTTTGACGATGTGGCTGAGGGTAAGGATGGGTTGTGCCGCATTATCCATAGTCATGTGATGCGCCCCTGGTGTTGCGCCCGTGCGAAGATGCCGGGCAAAGTAGCCAAACGGTTGGTGAGTATCTGGTCTTTAAATTTCAATATGCGAAATTCAATTTCAAAAATAATATGACGTTCGTTGCGCTAAATCAAAGGTGGTGAGGTTTTAATTGTTTTTATTAAACAATGGGTTATTTTTTACTTTGCGGAAGTGTGACCGATGGCTCACTTCAATTCGGGGGAAATATTGCGGATTTCTGGCCCGCTGCGGACAATGAAACGGCGTTCCGTCTTCACCTGATGCAGGCCTTGGGGTAACATGCCCGCCAAAGAGCCTGCCGACTTCGCCGCAGCGCCGGTTGGCGGTTCGACACTGGAGAGATTTTCGCTATGAGCCTGAAAGCCGTCGACGAGAAAGATGACAAGAAAGACAAACCGCTGGGCAGCCAAAGCCTGTTCCGCGGTTTGCAGTTGATTGAGATCCTGAGCAATTTCCCCAACGGATGCCCACTGGCGCATCTGTCCGAGCTGGCCGGCATGAACAAGAGCACCGTGCACCGCCTGCTGCAGGGCTTGCACACCAGCGGCTATGTGACCCAGGCGCCGTCACCGGGCAGCTACCGCCTGACCACCAAATTCATTTCCATCGGCCAGAAGGCGCTGTCGTCACTCAATATCATCCACGTGGCCGCACCACATTTGGAGCAGCTGAACCTGGAAGTGGGGGAGACGGTCAACTTCTCCAGCCGCGAAGACGACCACGTCATTCTGATCTACAAGCTGGAGCCGACCACCGGCATGATGCGCACCCGCGCCTATATCGGCCAGCATATGCCGCTGTACTGTTCGGCGATGGGGAAAATCTTCATGGCCTACGGCAACGACGATTACCCGGCCCACTACTGGCGGACCCACCAGCAGGAGATTCAGACGCTGACGCGCAATACCATCACCGAGCTGCCGAAGATGTATGAGGAACTGGCCGATATTCGCCAGCGCGGCATGGCGATGGATCGCGAAGAAAATGAGCTGGGGGTCTCCTGCGTGGCGGCGCCGGTGTTCGATATTCAACAGCGCGTGCCTTATGCGGTATCTATTTCGTTGCCAACCGCCAAGCTGCAGCAAATCGGCGTCAAAAGCCTGATTAAACCGGTGCTGGCCACCGCGCAACGCATCTCGCAGGAGCTGGGTTTCGTCACGCCGATTTGAGTATTAGTTCCGCTGATACTGGATTAGAAATATCAATTTCACCTAATGATCGCTTCCTCGTATGATGCGCGTGTTGACCGACACGCGCCCTCGTCCGGCGCCTTTTATCATTCGAGGAATCCCCATGTTAGCCGTCTTCCTGCAGGGTTTTGCCCTGAGCGCCGCCATGATCCTGCCGTTGGGCCCGCAGAACGTATTCGTGATGAATCAGGGCATTCGCCGCCAGTACCATTTGATGATTGCTTCGCTGTGCGCATTGAGCGATATCGTGCTGATCTGTGCCGGAATTTTCGGCGGCAGCGCATTGCTGACCCGCTCGCCGCTGCTGCTAGCGCTGGTCACCTGGGGCGGGGTGGCGTTTCTGCTGTGGTACGGGTGGGGCGCCTTCCGTTCCGCTTTCAGCCCGCAACCGGCGCAGGCCGCGGCGCAGGAGCTGGCGCAGAGCCGTTGGCGCATCGTGGTCACCATGCTGGCGGTCACCTGGCTGAACCCACACGTTTATCTGGATACCTTTGTGGTGCTCGGTAGCCTGGGTGGGCAGCTGACGGCGGACGTGCGCTCCTGGTTCGCCCTCGGCGCAGTCAGCGCGTCGGCGGTGTGGTTCTTCGGGCTGGCGCTGCTGGCCTCCTGGCTGGCGCCGTGGCTGAACACGCAGCGGGCGCAGCGCATCATCAACGCGCTGGTCGGGCTGGTGATGTGGGGCATCGCGCTGCAACTGGCCTGGCAGGGGGCAAATTTATAAGAATTTGTCACTAATCCGAATTCAAAACGCCGCGCGATATGCTACGTTTGATGCCAGGAATCCGGCGGCTCTCACAGGGAAAAGCCGGCGATCAGAGACAGCCTGTCATTAAGGAGACACTGTGAAGCTAAAAGCATTGGCTATGGCCGCAATGGTCGGATTAGGGACGTTACCGATGGCGCTGCAGGCGGCCGAAGTGCCTGAAGGGCCGCACGTCGTCACCTCCGGCACTGCCAGCGTGGACGCCACGCCGGATATCGCCACCCTGGCGATCGAGGTGAGCGTTTCCTCCAAAGACGCCGCCCAGGCGAAGAAGCAGGTGGACGAGCGCGTGGCGCAGTACTTTGATTTCCTGCAGAAAAATAACATCGAGAAGAAAGACATCAGCGCCGCCAACCTGCGCACCCAGCCGGAATATGATTACCTGAAAACCGGCGAGTCGGTGCTGAAGGGCTACCGGGCGGTGCGCCAGGTGCAGGTGACGCTGCGTCAGTTGGACAAGCTGAACGAGCTGCTGGATGGCGCGTTGAAATCCGGCCTGAACGAGATCCGCGCGGTGGAGTTGGGCGTCGCCAAGCCGGACGTGTATCGCGAGCAGGCGCGGCAAAAAGCGATTGAGAACGCGACTCAGCAGGCCGAATCCCTGGCCAAGGGCTTCCACGCCAAGCTGGGGCCGGTGTACAGCATTCGCTACCGGGTCGCCAACTACCAGCCGATGCCGGTGGCGCGGATGTATAAAGCGGCCGGTGCGGCGGCGGAAAGCGACGCGGCGCAAACCTATGAACAGCAAAGCATTCACTTTGACGATCAGGTGGATGTGGTGTTCGAACTGCAGCGCAACGCCGCGCAGTAAGGTTATCGTATTGAAGAAAAGGTTCGCCGTGGCGAACCTTTTTTCGTTTTAATCCTGGCGCAGCACCTGGTGACCGTGCTCCAGCAACGCGTCTGTCACTTTGCGCATCATGCGGCTTTCCGGCGCGAAGCGGTGCCAGTACAGCATGCGGCGCTGGTACAGCCCCGGCGTCAGATCGATCAGTTCACCGGATGCCAGCTCCTTTTCGATCTGCAGGTGCGGGATCATACAGCAGGTGGTGCCTTGGCGCGCCAGCTGCACGAAGGCTTCCGACGAGTTCACGATGTGGCAGGGCACGCTGCCCGGCGACAGATCGAAGTTCTGCTGCAGGAACGCCTGGTGCATGTCGTCGAGATGGTCGAAAGCCACCGCCGGCGCTTTTAGCAGCGCGGAGCGGGTGACGCCGCTCGGGAAGTAGCGCTCGGCGAAGCCGCTGGAGGCCACGAACAGGTAGTCCAGCGCCCCCAGCCGATCCACCAGGCAGCTCGGCAGCGGCTGCGGTTGAATACTCACCGCGCCCACCACCTCACCGCGACGCAGCCGCTCCTGGGTGCGGGTTTCATCTTCCACCTGCAGATTCAGGCGAATGGGGGAGTCCGCCAGCACCGGCTTCAGCGCCGGCAGCAGCCAGGTAGCCAGACTGTCGGCGTTGACCGCCAGCGACAGCAGCAACGGCGTATCGACGCCGGTGTCGTTGCCCAGCCACTCTTCTTCCAGCAATTCCACCTGATGCAGCAGCGCCAGCAGTTTTTGCCCCTGCTCGGTAGGACGCGGCGGCACGGTACGAACCAGCAACGGTTGGCCGAACAGATTTTCCAGCTGTTTAATACGTTGGGATACCGCCGATTGCGTGATACAGAGTTTTTGCGCGGCGCGCTCGAAGCCGCGCTCACGGATCACCGCGTCCAGCGCTTGCAGCGTACGATAGTCTGGGCGTTTCATCGGAAAGATATCCCTTAAATTAGAATGATACCGGCACTATGCCACATTTTGCGCACGGCGCAGGTGGAAAAATCACGCCCCGTCTCGCCGCTAAGCGGGTGAAAATGCGGGTTGCGGTAAATAAGTGTGATCCTGCCAGCGTGAAAAACAGCGTTTTACCCTATAATACGCACACGTTTTCGTACAGAGGCAAGGGACATATTATGACGCAGGATGAACTGAAAAAAGCGGTGGGCTGGGCGGCGCTGGAATACGTGACGCCAGGCACCATCGTCGGGGTCGGCACCGGCTCTACCGCTGCCCACTTTATTGACGCGCTGGGCTCCATCAAGCACCAGATCGAAGGCGCGGTATCCAGCTCCGACGCCTCCACCGCCAAGCTGAAAAGCCTCGGCATCCACGTGTTCGACAGCAACGAAGTGGACTCGCTCGATATCTACGTAGACGGCGCGGACGAAATCAACGGCCATATGCAGATGATCAAGGGCGGCGGTGCTGCGCTGACGCGCGAGAAGATCATCGCCGCCATCGCCAAGAAATTCATCTGCATCGTCGACGCCAGCAAGCAGGTGGACGTGCTGGGCAAGTTCCCGCTGCCGGTGGAAGTGATCCCGATGGCCCGCTCTTACGTGGCGCGCGAGCTGGTGAAACTCGGCGGTCTGCCGGAGTATCGCCAGAACGTGGTGACCGACAACGGCAACGTGATCCTCGATGTGCATAACCTGAGCATCACCGACGCCATCGCGCTGGAGAACAAGATTAACGGCATCGCCGGCGTGGTGACCGTGGGGCTGTTCGCCAACCGCGGCGCGGACGTGGCGCTGGTCGGCACCCCGGAAGGCGTGAAAGTGGTCAAATAAGCCTCCGCCGTTTGTGGCCCGGTAGTGCCGGGCCGCATAATTCTTCGGTTAAAATATCTTTTCTGAAAAACGGCAAATTTGGTGACTTATGTCACATTGTGAAACCTGACTCCCCAAAGCTTCTGCCGAAAACTTTCCCTATGGCATTTTCTGCCGTAAACCGCCATCAACGCTGCGCCTTGTCCTGCCGGGCAGGCAATCGTTTGTATTGCCGCCCGCGTTATTTTTGTTATGTTGGATGGGAGCTGTGTCGTCACAGCCGCTTCTGAAGTCTGAACATAGGGTCGGGTAAATGGCAAAAGTATCATTGGAGAAAGACAGGATTAAATTCCTGTTGGTGGAAGGGGTTCATCAGAGCACGGTCGATAATCTACGTGCCGCCGGTTATACCAACATCGAATACCACAAGGGTGCGTTAGACACCGAATCGCTGAAGGCATCCATCCGCGATGCGCACTTCGTCGGCATCCGATCGCGTACGCATCTGACCGAAGAAGTATTCGCCGCCGCAGAAAAACTCGTGGCGGTGGGCTGCTTCTGCATCGGCACCAACCAGGTAGATCTGAACGCGGCGACCAAACGCGGCATTCCGGTCTTCAACGCCCCCTTCTCCAATACCCGATCCGTAGCCGAAATGGTGCTGGGCGAGCTGCTATTGATGCTGCGCGGCATTCCGGCCGCCAACGCCAAGGCGCACCGCGGCGTGTGGCACAAACTGGCCGTGGGCTCCTATGAGGCGCGCGGCAAAAAACTGGGCATCATCGGCTACGGCCATATCGGCACCCAACTGGGCATTCTGGCCGAAGGGCTGGGCATGAAGGTGTTCTTCTACGACATCGAGAACAAGCTGCCGCTGGGCAACGCGCAGCAGGTGCGCCATCTGTCCGATCTGCTCAATATGAGCGACGTGGTGACGCTGCACGTGCCGGAAACGCTGGCGACCAAGAACATGATGGGGGCTGAAGAGTTGGCGCTGATGAAACCGGGCGCCATTCTGATCAACGCCTCGCGCGGCACCGTGGTGGACATCCCCGCGCTGTGCGACGCATTGGCCAGCAATCACCTGGCGGGCGCGGCGATCGACGTCTTCCCGGAAGAGCCGGCGACCAACAGCGATCCGTTCAACTCGCCGCTGTGCGAGTTCGACAATGTGCTGCTGACGCCGCATATCGGCGGTTCCACTCAGGAAGCGCAGGAGAACATCGGCGACGAAGTGGCCGGCAAGCTGGCGAAATACTCCGACAACGGGTCGACCCTGTCTGCAGTCAACTTCCCGGAAGTGTCGCTGCCGGCGCATGGCCCGAACGCCAGCCGTCTGCTGCACATCCACGAAAACCGTCCGGGCGTGCTGACGCAGATTAACCAGATATTTGCCGAAGAGGGGGTTAACATCGCCGCACAGTATCTGCAAACCGGGCCGGAAATCGGCTACGTGGTGATCGACATTGAAGCGGAAACCGCGCGCGCCGACGCCGCGCTGCAGCGCATGAAGGCCATCGACGGCACTATTCGCGCCCGTCTGCTGTTCTGATTAGGCGGCATGTCGCAACGAAAAAGGCCGGAGCGATCCGGCCTTTTGCTATTTGGGTTCGTGCCACGCCCAGCTGCAGAGTGGGGTGAGGATTTCCGGCAGCGGGATATCCCAGTGCTCGGTCGGCAGATGCTCCACCTGCTGGCAATCATGGGCCAGACCGATGGGATAGGGGCCGTAGCTCTGCCAGTTTTGCAGGGTGCGATCGTAAAAGCCGCCGCCCATGCCCAGACGCTGCCCGGTATGATCGAATGCCACCAGCGGCGTCAGTACGACGTCCAGCTCGCCCAGCGGTAACACCTGGCGCACATCGAGGCGCGGTTCGAGAATATTGAAGCGATTGCGCACCAGCGGCGTTTCCGGCGCATAGCGCAGGAACAGCAGGTGGCCCGGGCTGAACGGGTGCAGCACCGGCAGGTAAACCCGTTTGCCGAGCGTCCACAGTTGCTCGATCAGCGGCCCGGTGTCCAGTTCACCGTCAAACGACAGGAATACCGCGATGCTGTGCGACGCCTGAATGCGTGCATGTGCGGTGAGGCGTTCGGCTATCTTGTCTGCGGCAAAGCGTTGCTGCTCGGGCGTAAGCTCGCGCCGACGTTGGCGAATGAGTTGACGAATGGCTTGGCGCTGCTGCGCGAATTGGGGTTGAAAAGGCATCGTATCAGGCTTGCTCAGTGTAGCGTTCAGCACACATAAACCGCTGAGAAGGGGAATCTCCGAGATGCCGTCGCAGGCTGTAACCCTTGAACCCATGGTTCAAGGTGAACGTGCCGTCGCAATCTTAAGGCTTCTCGGCGCACCGAGCGTGCTCACCGATCGCGGAGCAACACATTCTGTTTGTACTAAATATCGGCTCAGGGGACTGGCCCGCTGGCGAACATCTCAGAGAAATTTTTGTACTCGTTGCCGAAACTGTGATTTCAACAACTTAAGTTATTCGAATTGTGCATCCTGACGTTCAGAGATGCGACCTTGTTCAAGCAGCGCTTGTTCAATGGTCTGCTGCAGCATCCGTATGCGTTGTTCCATATTGGACGCATAGTCACGGGTTTTCAACCGTTCTTGAGCAAGTTCGTGACAGACGTTCAATGCCGCGATGAAAACCAGTTGCTCAGTATTGGAGACTCTAGTGCGAACTTTAAGATCTTGCAACCGTTGGTTAAGATCGTCCGCCGCCATATTCAACGCATCTTGTTGTTCTGGCGGGCAATTGACTCTTAACGAGCGGCCAAAAATTTGAATATCTACCGGTTGTGCAGACATGCCACCTTCCTGCCTAAATTTCGCGCCAGCCTTGTCCGCCCTGGCCGGGCCGTCAAAGCGGGCGCCACTATATATACCTCGGTACCAAGATACAACCCCTTTTTCAGTACCTGGTTGTAATCTACTGTGGCGCACATTGCCAGTCAAAAAAGGGTTTCAAAATGCGTATTTACCGCACTTTCGCCACCCGACGGCGCAGTGTGAAACCTGCCACATCGCGATTATAACTAGCCACTGAGGTGTCGCGCTTATCTGGTATAGCGACGGACCTTGGTGGTAGCATAACACGAACTTATCCTGCCAACGATGACGAATGCGCATGTCTATACAGAATACATTTCCAAGTTACCAATCTTTGACCGTGGCCCTCAACCAGCAGTCGGTGGCGCTGACCGCAGCAGAAATGCACGGTCTGATCAGCGGCCTGCTGTGCGGCGGCAGCCGTGATGCCGGCTGGCAGGCGCTGGTGCACGATCTGACCAACGAAGGTGTTGCCTTCCCGCAGGCGCTCAGCCAGCCATTGCAGCAGCTGTATGAAGTGACGCGCGAAACGCTGGAAGACGACGAATTCCTGTTCCAGCTGATGCTGCCGGAAGGGGAGATCGTCAGCGTGTTCGATCGCGCCGACGCGCTAGCCGGTTGGGTCAACCACTTCCTGCTCGGGCTGGGGATGATGCAGCCGAAGCTGGCCCAGGTGAAAGACGAAGTCGGGGAAGCGATCGACGATCTGCGCAACATCGCGCAGCTGGGCTACGACGAAGACGAAGATCAGGAAGAATTGGAGCAGTCGTTGGAAGAAGTGGCGGAGTATGTGCGGGTTGCCGCCATCATGTGCCACGGCGAATTCACCCGTCACAAGCCAACGGCGCCGGAAAACATCAAACCGACGTTGCACTAAACGTTCTATCGCCCCTCCGCCGGCGGTGCGGATGGCATGATTTCAGGAGAAGGTAATGACTCAGCAGGAATTCAACAACCGCCGTCAGGCGCTGTTGGCGAAAATGGCGCCGGCCAGCGCGGCGGTTATTTTCTCTGCGCCGGAAACGACGCGCAGTGCAGATTCAGACTATCCCTACCGGCAGAACAGCGACTTTTGGTACCTGACCGGCTTCAATGAGCCGGAAGCGGTGCTGGTGCTGATCAAAAGCGACGAAACGCACAACCACAGCGTGTTGTTCAACCGGGTGCGCGATCTGACGGCGGAAATCTGGTTTGGCCGCCGCCTGGGGCAAGACGCCGCGCCGGCGAAGCTGGGCGTGGATCGCGCGCTGCCGTTCGATGAAATCAATGACCAATTGCACCTGCTGCTCAACGGCCTGGATGTGGTCTACCACGCGCAGGGCGAATACGCCTATGCCGATCAGATCCTGTTCGGTGCGCTGGACAAGCTGCGCAAGGGGTTCCGCCAGAATCTGCAGGCGCCGGCCACCGTGACCGACTGGCGGCCGTGGCTGCACGACATGCGGCTGTTCAAGTCGCCGGAAGAGCTGGCGGTGATGCGCCGCGCCGGTGAGATCAGCGCGCTGGCGCATACCCGAGCGATGGAAAAGTGCCGCCCGGGCATGTTCGAATACCAGCTGGAAGCGGAGATTCACCATGAGTTCACCCGCCTCGGCGCCCGCTACCCGTCTTACAACACCATCGTCGGCAGCGGCGAAAACGGCTGCATCCTGCACTACACCGAGAACGAGAGCCAGATGCGCGACGGCGATCTGGTGCTGATCGACGCCGGCTGCGAGTATCAGGGGTACGCCGGCGACATTACCCGCACCTTCCCGGTCAACGGCAAGTTCAGCAAGCCGCAGCGCGCGGTGTACGACATTGTGCTGGCGTCGCTGCTGCGCGCTTTGGAATTGTTCAAACCCGGCACCAGCATCCGCGAAGTCAACGACGAAGTCGCGCGCATCATGGTGGTCGGGCTGGTGGAGCTGGGCGTCTTGAAAGGTGAAGTTGACCAGTTGCTCGCCGAACAGGCGCACCGGCAGTTCTTCATGCACGGGCTGAGCCACTGGCTGGGTCTCGACGTGCACGACGTCGGCCACTACGGCACGCCGAACCGCGATCGGCTGCTGGAGCCGGGCATGGTGCTGACCGTGGAACCGGGGCTGTACATCGCGCCGGATGCGGACGTGCCGGCGGAATACCGCGGCATTGGTATTCGCATCGAGGATGATATTTTGATCACCGCCGACGGCAACGAAAATCTGACCGCCACCGTGGTGAAAGACGCCGACGCCATCGAAGCGTTGATGGCGGCGGCAAGGTAACGGAATGAGCGTAATTATCGTTGGTGGCGGTATGGCGGGCGCGACTTTGGCGCTGGCTATCTCGTCGCTTACTCAGGGAAGAATGGCGGTGGATCTGGTCGAGGCGACTCGGCCGGAAGACCGCAGCCACCCTGGCTTTGACGCCCGCGCCATCGCATTGGCGCAGGGCACCTGCCAACAGCTGGCGCGCATTGGCGTTTGGCCGGCGCTGCGCGACTGCGCCACGCCGATCACTCAGGTGCACGTCAGCGATCGCGGCCACGCCGGTTTCGTGAATCTGCAGGCGCAGGATTATCAGGTCGATGCGCTTGGCCAGGTGATCGAACTGCACGATGCCGGGCAGCGGCTGTTCGCGCTGCTGGCGAAGGCGCCGGGCGTTACGCTGCATTGCCCCGCGCGGGTGGTGGACGTGATTCGCACCGCAGAGCGGGCGGAAGTACAACTGGATACCGGTCTGCGCCTGTGCGGGCAGTTGCTGGTGGCGGCCGACGGTTCGCGTTCGGCGCTGGCGCAGGCCTGCAACGTGCAGTGGCGGCAGGAGGAGTATCCGCAGTTCGCCACCATCGCCAATGTCACCACGGCGGAAGATCCGCAGGGGCGCGCCTTCGAGCGTTTTACCCGCTACGGGCCGCTGGCGCTGTTGCCGATGTCGCAGGGGCGCAGTTCGTTGGTGTGGTGCCATGCGCGCGAAGATCGCGCCCGGGTGGATGCCTGGGACGACGAGCGTTTTATCGCCGAGCTGCAACAGGCCTTCGGCTGGCGGCTGGGGCGTATCCTCAAGGCCGGTAAACGGCACAGTTATCCGCTCAGCCTGCTGACCGCCGATCGCCATGTCAGCCATCGTCTGGCGCTGGTGGGCAACGCGGCGCAGACGCTGCACCCGATCGCCGGGCAGGGGTTCAACCTTGGCCTGCGCGACGTGATGTCGCTGGCGGAAACGCTGGCGGAAGCGGTAGACAGCGGCGAAGACGCCGGCGGTTATGCGCTGCTGAGCCGCTATCAGCAGCGGCGGCAAAACGATCAGCAGGCGACGATCGGCGTGACCGACGGATTGATCCGCCTGTTCGCCAACCGTTATGCCCCGCTGGTGGTCGGCCGCAATCTGGGGCTGATGGCGATGGAGCGTTTGCCGGCGGTGCGCGACGCCTTCGCCAAGCGCACGCTCGGCTGGGTGGAACGTTAGACACAGAATCGGGCGCACTGTGGCGCGCCCAAAACGCGGCGCGGCAAGGCGCCGCGCGTTATTTAAGGAAATCGAGCAGCATGCAATCATTTGACGTGATTATCGCCGGTGGCGGTATGGTGGGGCTGGCGTTGGCCTGCGGCCTGCAGGGCAGCGGGCTGCGCGTGGCGGTGCTGGAGCAGTGCCAGCCGGACATGGCGCCGCCGTCGGAGCAGCCTGCGCTGCGCGTCTCCGCCATCAATGCCGCCAGCGAGCGTTTGCTGCAGCACATCGGCGTGTGGGACGACATTCTCCAGCTGCGCGCCAGCGCTTACAGCGCGATGGAAGTGTGGGACCGCGACAGCTTCGGCAAAATAGCCTTCCGCGGCGACGAGTGCGGCTTCAGCCATCTCGGCCACATCATCGAAAACGCGGTGATCCAGCAGGCGCTGTGGAAACGCGCCGAAAGCCTGTCGGACATCACGCTGATTACCCCGGCCGCGCTCAAGCAGGTGGCGTGGGGCGAGAACGATGCCTTCGTCACGCTGGAGGACGGCCGCATGCTGACCGCTCGCTTGATGATTGGCGCCGACGGCGCCCAGTCGTGGCTGCGCCAGCACGCCGACATTCCGCTTACCTTTTGGGATTACCGCCACCATGCGTTGGTAGCCACCATTCGCACCGAAGAGCCGCATCAGGCGACGGCGCGGCAAATTTTCCACGGCGACGGCATTCTGGCGTTTCTGCCGTTCAGCGATCCGCATTTGAGTTCCATCGTCTGGTCGGTGACGCCGGAAGACGCCGAGCGGCTCAAGCTGCTGGAGCCGGAACAATTCAACCGCGAACTGGCGATGGCCTTCGATATGCGTCTGGGCGCCTGCAGCCTGGAAAGCGAACGGTTGGCGTTCCCACTGACCGGCCGCTATGCGCGCAGCTTCGCCGCGCACCGCCTGGCGCTGGTGGGCGATGCGGCGCATACCGTGCATCCGCTGGCCGGACAGGGCGTGAACCTGGGCTTTATGGACGCCGCCGAGCTGATTGCCGAACTGCGCCGCCTGCAGCGGCAGGGCAAGGATATCGGCCAGCACCTCTATCTGCGCCGCTATGAGCGCCGCCGCAAACATGGCGCGGCGGTGATGCTGGCCAGCATGCAGGGTTTCCGCGAACTGTTCGACGGCAACCACCCGGCCAAAAAGCTGCTGCGCGACGTGGGCCTGCGGCTGGCGGACAGCCTGCCGGGCGTCAAGCCAAAGCTGGTGCGTCAGGCGATGGGCCTGAACGATCTGCCCGAGTGGCTTGCCTGATAACTGCCTTCTGCGAGCCCCCAGCGGGCTCGCGCTTCTCGCCTTATGCCATCGTCTTTCCTTATATAACCCTTCATTTGAAATAATCTAATTTCAGCTGCTTTTTATCATTACTTTTTCTAATTCCATGTTCGGTTATCAAAAGTCGGAATCTCATGTGCGGCCGTCGGTTTGTTATATAACTTCGGAGTTTTGCCGCTTTAATTGTTAATTTTGTGCCTTAAAGCGCATTTTTCCAGTGAAAAACTCTGCACACTAGCCCGGCATTTTACCGCCCCGGAACGGCGATGAGCCTATTTTAACTTATGGTTAATGTGGTCGTTCGGTGATAAGTTCGAGGGAAAGGTATCGTTTGCGTCACGGCGGTTGCACGCAGTTTCCGCCCGTCCCGGCGCAGCATTTGTGTTGAGCAGTCAGTGCGCCATGGCGATCGGGCCGCGAGCCAGGCTCCGCCGCATTGCGTGGCAGCACCCTAACTTCTAGCGACGAGTGGAAAGAGGGAAAAGATGGCAAAGCAAACCCCACTGTACGACCAGCACGTGGCGTGCGGTGCGCGCATGGTAGACTTTCACGGCTGGATGATGCCGCTGCACTACGGCTCGCAGCTCGATGAGCACCACGCGGTACGTCAGGATGCCGGCATGTTCGACGTTTCTCACATGACCATCGTGGATCTGCACGGTGCCCGCACCCGTGAATTTCTGCGTTACCTGCTGGCGAACGACGTCGCCAAACTGACCCAACCCGGCAAAGCGCTGTACACCGGCATGCTGAATGCTTCCGGCGGCGTGATCGACGACCTGATCGTTTATTTCCTCACTGAAGACTATTTCCGCCTGGTGGTGAACTCCGCCACGCGCGACAAAGACCTGGCCTGGATTGAAGAGCACGCCGCGCCGTATGGCGTTGCGCTGACGGTGCGTGACGATCTGGCGCTGATCGCGGTACAGGGCCCACAGGCCAAAGAGCGTGCCGGCACGCTGTTCACCCCGGAACAAAAAAGCGCGGTCGAAGGCATGAAGCCGTTCTTCGGCGTGCAGGCCGGCGAGCTGTTCATCGCCACCACCGGTTACACCGGCGAGGCCGGCTATGAGATCGCGCTGCCGAAAGAGCAGGCGGCGGATTTCTGGCAAAAATTGCTGGCTGCGGGCGTCAAGCCGGCCGGTCTGGGCGCACGCGACACGCTGCGCCTGGAAGCGGGCATGAACCTCTACGGGCAAGAGATGGACGAAGGCGTTTCACCGTTGGCCGCCAACATGGGCTGGACCATCGCCTGGCAGCCGGAAGATCGCCGTTTCATCGGCCGCGAAGCGCTGGAACAACAGCGCGAGCAGGGCACCGAGCAACTGGTCGGCTTGATCATGACGGAAAAAGGCGTATTACGTAATGAGCTGCCGGTGCGTTTCACCGATGCAGCGGGGCAAACTCACGAAGGCGTGATCACCAGCGGCTCGTTCTCTCCGACGCTGGGCTTCAGCATCGCGCTGGCGCGCGTGCCGGCAGGTATCGGCGAGCAGGCCATCGTGCAGATCCGCAACCGTGAAATGCCGGTCAAAGTGACCAAGCCCGGTTTCGTTCGCGCCGGCAAGCCGCTGACAAATTGATTTTTATTGTTTCTTCCCTGGGGATTTCGCGCTGCGGCTAGGCGGCAAGTGCGTGAAACCTCGGGAGCTTACTGCGGTAAGTGACCGAGGTGAACGTACGCAGCCAACAATGCTGCAGTGTGAAAGACGACGGGAAATTATTTCTTCGAAGGAGTAACCGGCTATGAGCAATGTGCCAACAGAATTGAAATACGCATCCTCCCACGAGTGGGTTCGTTCAGAAGGTAACGGCGTTTACACCGTAGGCATCACCGAGCACGCGCAAGAACTGCTGGGCGATATGGTGTTTGTCGACCTGCCGGAAGTGGGCCGCAAAGTCGCCGCCGGTGAAGATTGCGCCGTGGCGGAATCCGTCAAGGCGGCGTCGGACATTTACGCGCCAATCAGCGGCGAAATCGTGGCGGTGAACGGCGAGCTGGAAAGCTCTCCGGAGCTGGTGAACAGCGAGCCCTACGGTGACGGCTTCCTGTTCCAGATTAAAGCCGCCGACGAAGGCGAGCTGGCGAACCTGCTGGACGCCGCGGCTTATCAGGCCTCGATCGACGAGTAATCGTGACCACGCCCCAGGCTTTTCGGCCGGGGCGTTTTAGTTACCGTTCAAGCTATATCCCGTATCACGCAAGCATTCAGGAATTTGTAGCAATGACTCAGACACTCAGCCAACTCGAACACAGCGAAGCGTTCATTGAACGCCACATCGGCTCTTCTGCGGAACAACGCCAGGAGTTGCTGGCAGCGGTGGGCGCTCGCTCGCTCAGCGCGCTGATCCAACAGATCGTGCCGGCGGACATTCAGCTGCCGGGACCGCCGCCGGTCGGCGACGCGGCGACCGAACACCAGGCGTTGGCTGAGCTGAAGGCGATCGCCTCGCAAAATCAGCGCTACAAATCCTATATCGGCATGGGCTACAGCGCCGTGCTGACGCCACCGGTGATCCTGCGCAACATGCTGGAAAACCCAGGCTGGTACACCGCTTATACCCCTTATCAGCCGGAAGTGTCGCAGGGGCGCCTGGAAGCGCTGCTGAACTTCCAGACCGTGACCCTCGATCTGACCGGCCTGGATCTGGCTTCTGCTTCGCTGCTGGATGAAGCCACCGCCGCCGCCGAAGCGATGGCCTTGGCCAAACGCGCCAGCAAGCTGAAAGACGCCAACCGCTTCTTCGTGGCTGACGACGTGCATCCGCAGACGCTGGACGTGGTGCGCACCCGCGCCGAAACCTTCGGCTTCGACGTCATCGTCGATAAAGCGGAAAAAGTGCTGGAGCTGGACGGCGTGTTCGGCGTGCTGCTGCAACAGGTGGGTACCACCGGCGAGCTGCACGACTACAGCGCGCTGCTGGCTGAACTGAAATCGCGCAAAATCATCACCAGCGTGGCCGCCGACATCATGGCCCTGGTGTTGCTGACCGCGCCGGGCAAGCAGGGCGCCGACGTCGTGTTCGGCTCTGCGCAGCGCTTCGGCGTGCCGATGGGCTACGGTGGCCCGCACGCCGCCTTCTTCGCCTGCCGCGACGAGTTCAAGCGCTCAATGCCGGGCCGCATTATCGGCGTTTCCCGCGATGCCGCCGGCAACACCGCGCTGCGCATGGCGATGCAGACCCGCGAGCAGCATATCCGCCGCGAGAAGGCCAACTCGAATATCTGTACCTCGCAGGTACTGCTGGCCAACATCGCCAGCCTGTACGCGGTGTACCACGGCCCGCAGGGGCTGCAGCGCATCGCCGGGCGTATCCATCGCCTGACCGACATTCTGGCCACCGGGCTGCAGAAGGCCGGTCTGACGCTGCGACACAACACCTGGTTCGACACCCTGACCGTTGAAGTGAAAGACAAGGCGGCGGTGTTGGAACGCGCGTTGAGCTTCGGCATCAACCTGCGTACCGATATCCACGGCGCCGTAGGCATCACGCTGGACGAAGCCACCTCACGCGAAGACGTGCAGACGCTGTTCGCACTGCTGGCCGGCGACAATCACGGCCTGGACATCGACGCGCTGGACGCGGCGGTGAGCAAGAACAGCCAATCGATCCCGGCCGCCATGCTGCGTCAGGATCCGATCCTGACCCATCCGGTATTCAACCGCTATCACAGCGAAACCGAGATGATGCGCTACATGCATCGTCTGGAGCGTAAGGATCTGGCGCTGAACCAGGCGATGATCCCGCTGGGCTCTTGCACCATGAAATTGAACGCCGCGGCGGAGATGATCCCGATCACCTGGCCTGAATTCTCCGAACTGCATCCGTTCTGCCCGCCGGAGCAGGCTGCCGGCTACCAGCAGATGATCGGCCAACTGTCTCAGTGGCTGGTGCAGCTGACCGGTTATGACGCGGTGTGCATGCAGCCGAACTCCGGCGCGCAGGGCGAATATGCCGGCCTGTTGGCGATCCGTCGCTATCACGAAAGCCGCAACGAAGCGGGCCGCCACGTTTGCCTGATCCCGAGCTCCGCGCACGGCACCAACCCGGCCTCCGCCCAAATGGCGGGCATGAGCGTGGTGGTGGTCGCCTGCGACAAGAACGGCAACATCGATCTGCACGATCTGCGCGTCAAGGCGGAGCAGGCGGGCGAAGAACTTTCCTGCATCATGGTGACCTACCCGTCGACCCACGGCGTGTATGAAGAAACCATCCGCGAAGTGTGCCAGATCGTGCATCAGTTCGGCGGCCAGGTGTATCTGGACGGCGCCAACATGAACGCCCAGGTGGGCATCACCACGCCAGGCTACATCGGCGCGGACGTTTCGCACCTCAACCTGCATAAAACCTTCTGCATCCCGCACGGCGGCGGCGGCCCGGGCATGGGCCCGATCGGCGTGAAAGCGCACCTGGCGCCGTTCGTGCCGGGCCATAGCGTCGTGCAGATCGACGGCGTAACCACCCAGCAGGGCGCGGTCTCTGCGGCGCCGTTCGGCAGCGCCTCCATCCTGCCTATCAGCTGGATGTACATCCGCATGATGGGCGCGGAAGGCCTGAAGCAGGCCAGCCAGATGGCGATCCTGAACGCCAACTACATCGCTACCCGTTTGAAAGATGCGTACCCGATTCTGTATACCGGCCGCGATCACCGTGTGGCGCACGAATGTATCCTCGATATTCGTCCGCTGAAGGAAGAGACCGGCATCAGCGAAATGGACATCGCCAAGCGCCTGATCGACTTCGGCTTCCATGCGCCGACCATGTCGTTCCCGGTGGCGGGCACGCTGATGGTCGAGCCGACCGAATCGGAAAGCAAAGTGGAGCTGGATCGCTTTATCGATGCGATGCTGGCGATCCGCAGCGAGATAGACCGCGTCGCCAAAGGCGAATGGCCGCTGGAAGACAACCCACTGGTGAATGCGCCGCACGTGCAGGCGGAGCTGGTCAGCGACTGGCAGCACCCGTACAGCCGCGAGCTGGCGGTGTTCCCGGTGGCCGGCGTGCGCGAGAACAAGTACTGGCCAAGCGTTAAGCGTCTGGACGACGTGTACGGCGACCGTAACCTGTTCTGCTCTTGCGTGCCGATGAGCGATTACGAATAACACGTTCGGCAAAGTTTGTGTTCGGGGGACACCGCATCATGCGGTGTCCCTTTTTATTTTATCGCGGCCTATTCTTTCCTGTACGTTCTCACGACTTGAGGAGTCACCATGCAAGCGGCAATCGTAACAGCGCTGGGGCAAGCCCCGGTTTTCGGCGCCTTTGAGGAGCCCCAGGTGCAGGCGAATGAAGTATTGATCGACGTTCTGGCGGCCGGCATCAAACAGCTGGACCGCGCCACCGTCGCCGGCACCCATTACTCCAGCCCGAAGCAGTTGCCAATCGTGCCCGGCACCGACGGCGTGGGCCGTACTGCGGACGGGAAACGCGTCTATTTCGCCTCCTTCCGCCGCCCTTACGGCGCGATGGCTGAGCGCAGCGTTGCGTCATGGACGGTGCCGGTGCCGGAGGCGGTGGACGACGCGACGGCGGCGGCGCTGATCAATCCGGCCTTCGCCGCCTGGCTGCCGTTGCGCTGGCGGGCGGATCTGCAGCCCGGCGAAACGGTGCTGATCATCGGCGCTACCGGCACCTCGGGCAAACTGGCGGTCGCGGCGGCGCGTCAGGCGGGAGCCGGGCGCATCGTTGCCGCCGGCCGTCGGCTGAGCGTGCTGGAGGCGTTGGGTGTGGATGCCACAGTGGATCTGAACCTGCAGGGCGAGGCGCTGACGCAGGCCTTCGCGGCGGCGGCGGGGCCGGGGGGTTATCAGGTGATCGTCGATTACATCTGGGGCCCGGCGACCGAAGCGCTGCTCGCGACGCTCAATAATCACGATCTCTCGTCTTACGCCGGTGGGCGCGGCATTCGCCTGGTCAACGTCGGCTCAATGGCCGCGCCGGACATCCGGCTGCCGGCGGCGGTATTGCGCAGCAATCAGCTGCAGATCCTCGGCAGCGGCACCGGCAACTTCCCGCCGATCCCGGAGATGCAGCGCTACGCGACCGAAATTCTGGCGCTGGCGGCGACGGGTGCGCTCACTATCGAGACGCAGGAGCACGCGCTGGCGGAGATTGCCGAGGTGTGGGATCTGAACAAGAAAAGCGACGTACGTTCGGTGATACGCATCGCCCGCTAGGCCCTGCCGCTAGCGGCAAGGACAGACCAGATGAATATCCTCCGGCTCGCGGGCGAACAGCTCGGTATCCGGGTGCTCGATGAGCCGGCAACCCTGCGCCAGATAGAAGTCTACGGTGCTTTTGTTGGGGATGGAGGAAACGTACAGCCCGGTGGCGCCTTCTTGCGTCGCCTGACGCAGGCAGAGTTGAAACAGCTGCTTGCCCAATCCCTGGCCGCGTTTGTGCGCGCTGACGTAAAAGAACAGCAGCTGACGCAGATCCCCTTGTGGGCCGCGTGGTTCAGTGTCCAGCGCCGCCGCAGCGACGATCTCCTCGCCTTCGAACCGCGCGAAGAACGTGCCGCCGCGATCGAAGCAGGCTTCGTGGATCGGCGTATAGGTGTCCCGATCGTGCGGATCCCAGCCGCGCACGTCGTAGTAGTCCGGATAGGATTGCAGCTTGCCGTCCTGCAAGCGATACAGGGTGTCGATGATTTCACTGCGGTCGATATCCCATAGCCGGTCGAGTTGCTGCCGTTGCAGCAGAACAGGGGCGCTCATGGTCGTTGTTCACTCTCAGTCTGTGGCCGGTAACTTTCCGGCAAATCGATAATAAAACCGATGCCGCGATCGTCGAGGCCTTCGGTGACGCGCAGCTGCGCGCCGATTTTGTCGGCCAGGTTCCGGGCGATGGCCAATCCCAGCCCGCTGCCGGTCTGCTGCGTGCCGGGCACGCGGTAAAAGCGTTCAAACAGGCGCGGAAGGTGCTCTTCGCTCACTCCGGGGCCGTTGTCGCGCAATGTAATATAGCAGCCGAGCGGCGCCAGCGAACGGATATTGGCTTCGATGCGGCTGCCGGGCGGCGCGTACTTGAGCGCGTTGTCCAGCAGGTTGGTGAAGATGGCGATCAGCGCATGGCGATCGGTGTTTATCACCACGTCCTCGCTGCCGTCGAGTGAAAGTTCCACATCCTTTTCCAGCGCATAGGGGACGTGCTGTGCGATGCATTTGCCAATTTCGGCGTAGATGTCCACCACCTCGATTTTCAGCGGGAAATCTTCCGCCTCCAGCTTGGCCAGGTTGATCAGCTGGCGCGACAGTGACGCCGCGCGATCCAGCCCCTGCTGCATGTCGCCGATGATCTCCCGGCGCTCCTGCTGCTCCGAGACCTGGGTCAGCAGATGCAGCTGCGCCAACACGGCGGCGATCGGCGTGCGCAGTTCGTGCGCCGCATCGGCCATAAAGCGTTTTTCGCGCTGATTGGCGGCGTCTATGCGCGCCATCAGCTTGTTGACCTCCACCACCACCGGCCGGATTTCCTGATATTGCTCGCTGACGTTGATCGGCGACAGGTTTCCCGGTTGGCGATCGGAGATGGTGCGGGCGATCTGGCGCAGTGGCCTCAGGCTGAAATAGGCGGTAAACAGCAAGGTGATGATGATCGCCGCCAGAATGCCCAGCAGCGGCACGGCGGTGCTCTCCGCCGGGTTGCCGAACAGCGTGGTGCGATCGTTGAACGACTCGCCGACGATCACCCGATACTGCCGTTTTTCGCTCCAGCTACCGGCGAGATGCCAGTTGGCGCCGGCGTAATTGACGGATCCGGACAGCACCGAAGGCGGCAGGCGCAGCGGTTCTCCCTGCGTCTGCGAACTGTAAAGCACCCGGTTATCCCGATCGTAAACCACGAACAGCGGGTGGTAATCGATTTGATCCTGCATGCCGTTATTGATGGAATCAATGTACATGCCTTCAATGGTCTTGATGATGCCGCGGTAATCGATATTGTCGGTGCCGGTTTCATCGAGAATATTGGCGATACCCACGGCGACGATGCGTTGCTGGTTATCGAAATATTTTTCCATGTCGGGGTAATACCAATATTTCACCCAGGCGACGAGGATCCCCCACAATAATAAAATGGCCAGGACTTGGAAAATAATGGTGCGCATAAAGAAGGATTTGAAACCGATCATCCTGCTACTCTTTCTTCAGCAAATAGCCAATGCCGCGTACGGTAATAATTCTTTCTTTACCGATCTTGCGCCGTAAATTATGCATGTGCACTTCCAGCGAGTTGCTTTCCACGCTATCGCCGTGGCCGAACAGCCGCTGTTCCAACACCGCTTTGCGCACCACGGTGCCGGCACAGCGCATCAGTTCGTGCAGCAGGTGATACTCTTTTTTCGACAGCATCAGCAGTTCGTTATCCAGCGTCACCTGATGGTTGACCGGATCGAGATACAGCGTGCCGAGGCTCCAGGTTTGCGATGCAAAGCCGGCCATGCGCCGGTTGACCGCCTTGACGCGCGAGATGAGTTCGGGCAGCGCAAAGGGTTTGGCCAGAAAGTCGTCCGCGCCGGAGTCCAGGCTGTTCACCAGGCTTTCGATACGGTCGCGGGCGGTCAGGATGATGATGGGGATATTTTGCCCGGCGGCGCGCCAGGCGATCAGTTTTTGCAAACCGTCGCCGTCCGGCAGCGTGAGATCCAACAGCATCAGGTCGAACCCGCCGGGTGAAAGTTTATTTTCCGCATCGGCGAGCAGGCGCACCCAGCACAAATTAAAGCCGGTGAGCTCCAATGCGCGGCACAGCGCCTTGCCTAATTGCAGGTCGTCTTCCACCAACAGTATGTTCACGTTTGTTCCGCCGAGATCTTCGAGTCGCGGTTATATAACTATAACCCTGCCGGGAAGACAACGGGGAAACCCGCTTTGCCTGCGCGTTCTTAAGCAAACCTTAATCTGGCTTTAATCTCGCGTTAAGGGAACGCGGGGGAATTTCGGTTATTTTGCTGCCATTCGATATCACAACAGAAGGAACGAACATGCAAACTGACGGTTCCCCGCTCGCGGGCACCTCGCGGCGGCTGATGTATTCAGGCGTGGCGGCAGTGCTCGTTCTGTTGATGCTGTCTTTTCGTGGCGATGCCCAGAGCCATAGTCATAGCGGCCTGCATGCTGCCGGCTTGCAGCGGGTGCATCAGGCGGTGACGCCGGACGCCTACGGCTGCGTCAAAGCGCGCATTAAAAAGCAGCTGCGTCGCCTGGCTCAGCTTTGAGGCGTTTTTTAGAGTGCGGCTCTATACTCTGACGGGCAAACGGGGCGCCTGCGCGCAGGCCGCTATGTTGACATCGCCAACCAGAGAAAAAACAGTATGACGAAAGTGGCATTGGTTACAGGCGCAAGCCGGGGAATTGGTCGTGCGACCGCTCTGCTGCTGGCCCGACAGGGTTATGCGGTAGGGGTGAATTACCTGCGTGATGAAGGCGCGGCGCGGCAGGCGGTGGCGGAGATTGAGGCGTTGGGCGGCAAAGCGCTGGCGTTGCAGGCCGACGTGGCCGACGAAGCGCAGGTGATGGCGATGTTCGCCGCGCTGGACGCCGGGCTCGGCACGCTCAGTGCGCTGGTCAACAATGCCGGAATTCTGTTCCAGCAGGCGAACATTGAACAGTTGACCGCCGAGCGCATCAATCAGGTGCTGAGCACCAACGTTACCGGTTACTTCCTGTGTTGCCGCGAGGCGGTGAAGCGCATGGCACTGCGCCATGGCGGGCAAGGCGGCGCCATCGTCAACGTTTCTTCCGCCGCTTCGCGTTTAGGCGCTGCGGGGGAATACGTCGATTACGCCGCTTCGAAAGGTGCCGTTGATACCCTGACCATCGGGTTGTCGCGGGAGGTGGCGGCGCAGGGCATTCGCGTCAACGGCGTGCGGCCCGGATTCATCTATACCGAGATGCATGCCAGCGGCGGCGAGCCCGGCCGGGTAGATCGCGTGAAGGACAGTTTGCCGATGCAACGCGGCGGGCAGCCGCAGGAAGTGGCGGAGGCGATCGCTTGGCTGCTGTCTGACGCCGCGTCTTACGTGACCGGCACCTTTATCGAGGCCGCAGGCGGGCGTTGAACGCATGAGGGGGTTTTGACATCCCGCCGTGCGGAGTGTATTTTGATTAAATAATAATCAAAATGTAGTTACAAAAATGTATTTTTATTTTGAATGGAATCAGGATAAAAATCACAGGAACCAGCGCAAATACCGCGTCAGTTTTGAGATTGCGCAACGGGTTTTTCTGGATCCCACCATTTGGCCGTGCTGGAGAGGATCGAGGGCGGAGAAGAGCGCTGGCAAACGCTCGGTATGGTCGACACCTGTTTGTTGCTGCTGGTGGCGCATACGACGATCGAAACGGATGTCGAAGGCGATACAGTAGAGATCGTGCGTATCATTTCAGCACGCAAGGCCGATGCCAAAGAGAGGGGAAGATATGAAGCGCAAAAATTCAGCCAAAAATCTGGCACATAGCGTACTCCCTCCGTTGACGGAGGAGCAGAAAGCGCAAATTGCTTCGTTGAGCGCGCTGCCGGATGAGGATATCGATTATGCCGATGCCCCGGCCCTGGGTGAGGAAAAGTGGCAGACTGCGGTGCAGGGGCGTTTTTATAAACCGATGAAAGTATCGAAAACCATCCGAATCGATGCGGATGTATTGGCCTGGCTTCAGCGGCCAGGCAAGGGTTATCAGAAACGCCTGAACGCCGTGTTGCGTGAGGCGATGTTGAAAGAGCATGAGCACGAGGAATAAGTCGTGTCAGGCGGATAACGATCCGGTGAGGTTCTCACCGGATTTTTTTTGCAGTTTTTCAGGTAAAGCCTACCAGCATTAGCCGCTGCTCGGCAGCGTTCGGTCAAAACCACAAAAACGGTCATTAACGGTCATGTCGTGGAACGTGGAATTGTGACCGTTTACCGTTTCTCTCCTGTCTGTCTAAGACGCACGCATATCATAACTGCCTGTTACTCCACACTTTCGTAATTATTCATTTCATTTCCTTCCCGATTTTTTTGACAACTATCACACCGCCATCGTTGACCGATCGCGGGGCGATGCGCTTTGCGTCTGCGCGCAAAACGCGGCGCAGCAAATCGATATCGTAATCATCGTCCTGGAGGAGAAAAGAAACATGCTGCCTGTAGAACGTCATCGCTTTATCACCGAAGTCTTGAGCCAGCGCGGCCGCGTGATGGTGCAGGAGGTGGCGCAGCTGTGCCACATCTCTATCGAGACGGCGCGGCGTGATCTGGCCTTGCTGGAACGGCGCGGCCTGCTGCTGCGCAGCCACGGCGGCGCGGTGTTCGTCGAGCCGCCGGCGGTGGAAAAAACCTATGTGCCCGCCGAGATAGACCAGGGGGAATCTTTCCGCCAGCGCAGCAACGAGGCGCCGGAGCAGAAAACGCGCATCGCCAAACGCGCGCTGGAATTTATCGCCCCGGGGGACTGCCTGCTGCTGGACAGCAGCTCCACCAGCTGGTTTTTGGCGCGCCAACTGCCGGATATCTCGTTGGTGGTACTGACCAACTCGCTGCACATCATCCAGACGCTGGCCTGCAAGGCCAACGTGCGCACCATCGGACTGGGGGGCGAGTATTCCGCCAAGTACGAGGATTTTATCGGCGTGCTGGCGGAGCAGATGTTGAAGGAGTTTGTGATCAACAAGCTGTTCTTCTCCTGCCACGGCATCTGCCAGGACGGCGGCATCCGCGAGAGCAACGAGCACCATGCGCGGTTGAAGCAGCAGATGCTGCTGGCGTCGGAGCGCAAGTTCCTGCTGGTAGACAGCAACAAGTTCGGCCGCCGCTCGTTCGCGCGCATCTGCCACTACCGGGAGATAGATACCCTAATCACCGATCGGCTCAGCGACGACGAGTTTCGTCAGGAACTGGCCTGGAACAATGTCGACGTGATTGAAGTTTCACCCGCCGCGAAAAGGGCGGCGCGATAACAACAACGAAAACCCTTTATTACAGCCAACACTTGTGGAGAGAGAACAATGAAAAAATCCGTACTGGTCGGTCTGTTTGCCTCGCTGCTGCTTTCGGTCTCCGCGCAGGCGGCGGACAAACTGAAAATGGGCGTGGTGGTGAAGATCGGCGGCATTCCCTGGTTCAACGCCATGGAGGCCGGCATCAAAAGCGAGGGCGCCAAACGCGGCATCGATGCCTGGATGGTCGGGCCGACGGCGGCGGATCCGGCGCTGCAGGTGCGCGCCATCGAAGATCTGATCGCACAGAAGGTGGACATCATCGGCGTGGTGCCGAACGACGCCCGGGTGCTGGAGCCGGTGCTCAAGCGCGCGCAGGAGGCGGGCATCAAGGTGATCGTGCACGAATCCCCCGGCCAAAAGTACGCCGACTGGGACTTTGAGCTGGTGGACGCCTCGCAGCACGGCGTTAACCACATGAAAGCGCTGGCCGCCTGCATGAAAGAGCAGGGCAAGTACGCGGTGTACGTCGGTAGTCTGACGGTGCCGCTGCACATCACCTGGTCGGACTCGGCCATCAACTACCAAAAGCAGCACTATCCGAATATGCAGCTGGTGGGCGACAAGTTCGGCGTGGGCGAGTCGCTGGATGACAGCGTGCGCACCACCAACGATCTGATGGCCAAATATCCCGATCTGAAAGGCGTGCTGGCGTTCGGATCGCAGGGGCCGATCGGCGCCGGGCGTGCGGTGCTCAACCGCGGCAAAAGCAACGATATCTGCGTCATCGGGCCGTTCAGCCCGGGCCAGGGCGCTTCGCTGGTCAACCGCGGCGCTATCAAGGGCGGCTATATCTGGAATCCGATGCTGGCAGGCGAAGTGTTCGTGCGCATCGCCGACATGATGCACAAGGGAGAAAAAATCACCGACGGCATGACCATCGAAGGCATGGGTAAGGTGCAGGTGGATGCGCAGCAGCACACCATTCTCGGCAATGCCACCGAAAGCCTGGATAAGCAAAACCTGCCGAAATTGGTGAAGATGGGGCTGTAATCATGGGGATTTCCGGCAATACGGCAACGCAGGGCGCGCCGCTGATCGCGCTGCAACAGCTGTCGATGACCTTTGGCGGGCAGCGGGCGCTGAACGCTATCTCGCTGGCGCTGATGCCGGGGGAAGTGCACTGCCTGGCAGGCACCAACGGCTGCGGCAAGAGTACGTTGATCAAGGCGATCGCCGGCGTATATCAACCGGATGACGGCAGCCGCATCACCATCGATGGGCAGACCTTCGGCCGGTTGTCGCCGGATCAGGCACGCGCCTTCGGTATTCAGGTGATCTACCAGGATCTGTCGCTGTTTCCCAACCTGACGGTGGCGGAAAACATCGCTTTTGAGCACAACCTGCACGGGTTGCTGGGGTGGTACCGCCCGGCACGGCTGCGGCGCACCGCCGAGCGCCTGCTGCAGGAGCTGAGTTTTCATCTGGATCTCGACAAACGGGTGGCGGAGCTGCCGATCGCTCAGCGCCAGCAGGTGGCGATCTGCCGTGCGCTGGTGGCAGAGGCGCGGCTGGTGATCATGGATGAACCGACTGCCTCGCTGACGCGCACCGAGGTCAATCAGCTGCTGCGCACGGTGGATTACCTGAAAGCGAAAGGTATCTGCGTGGTGTTCGTCAGCCACCGGCTGGACGAGGTGCTGGAGATCTCGGATCGCGTCACGGTGATCCGCGACGGCAACAAGATAGGCACCTGGCCGGCGGCGGAGATCACCGGCGATCGCCTGACTGAGTTGATGACCGGTCTGACGCTGGACTATCGCCTGAAGTCACCCAGCATGAATAAGGATCGGGTAATGCTGGAGGCGGATCGCCTCAGCCGCGCCGGGCAGTATCAGGACGTGAGCTTCCGGTTGCATCAAGGGGAGGTGCTCGGGCTGTGCGGGCTGCTCGGCTCCGGGCGCACCGAGCTGGCGCTGAGCTTGTTCGGCATGACCCGGCCGGACAGCGGCAAGCTCTATCTCGACAGCAAGCCGGTACGCTTTCGCGGCCATGAGGACGCGATCAAGGCCGGCATCGGCTATGTCTCGGAGGATCGTCTGACGCTGGGGCTGGTGCAGCAACAGTCGGTGGCGGACAACGCGGTGCTGACCATTCTCGATAAGCTGCGCGGGCGTTTTCGCCTGATTGACGACTACCGCAAGAATCGCATCGTCGCGGAGTGGATCGCCAAACTCGGCGTGCGGGTGGCGGATCCGGAGCAAGCGGTTTCGACGCTGTCCGGCGGTAATCAGCAAAAGATCGTGTTGGCCAAGTGGGTGCTAACCCAGCCGCGGATCCTGATCCTCGACTCGCCGACCGTCGGCGTCGACGTTGGTGCCAAGGCCAGCATTTACCAACTTATCCATCTGCTGGCGCAGGAGGGGATCGCCATTTTGCTGATCTCCGACGAGGTGCCGGAGGTGTATTACAACTGCGATCGGGTGCTGCACTTCAGCGGCGGCAGCGTGATCGGCGAATACCTGCCGGGGCAGGTGAGCCAGCAACAGCTGGCGGAGGCGATCAATGCGTAGATTCAGCCTGAAATCGCGCGGCAACGAAGGCTACCTGGCCTGGGTGCTGCTGCTGACGGTCATCGTTTTTTCGCTGCTCAGCGATCAGTTTTTAACGGTGCAAAACCTGCTCGATCTCAGCGAAAGCTATGCGGTGAGCGGCATCTTCGCCCTCGGCCTGTTCGTGGTGCTGGTGACCGGCGGCATCGATATCTCCTTCGCTGCGGTGGCCTCGGTGGTGCAGTACCTGATCGCCACGTTGGCGACCCACTACGGGCTGGCCAGCCCGGCGGGCAGCATCCTGCTGGCGTTGGCGATCGGCGCCGCGCTGGGCATGGTCAACGCGCTTTTGATCTACTGCCTGCGCATCGTCTCGATCATCGTCACCATCAGCATGCAGGCGTTCTTGTTCGGCATGCTGATGTGGCTGACCAACGGCCGCAGCCTGTATGCATTGCCGGACTGGTGGACGCTGCCGCGTAGCGTGCTGCCGTTTCAGTTGGGTGAACAGAGCTATCAGCTCGGTTTGCCGACGCTGGTGATGCTGGTGATGGCGTTGCTGACCTGGCTGCTGCTGAACAAGACGCACCTTGGGCGCCAGCTGTTTGCCGTCGGCGGCGATGCGGAGTCGGCGCGGCGCATCGGCATTCGCGTCGGCCTGCTGCACCTGTTCGCCTATGGCTATCTGGGCGTGATGGCGGCGATCGGCGGCCTGGTGCAGGTGTACCGCATGGGGGAAGTGGTGCCCAACGCGCTGGTGGGCGGCGAGCTCGACGTGTTGGCGGCGGCAGTGTTGGGCGGCGCCAGCCTGAACGGCGGCAAGGGGAGCGTGATTGGCACGCTGATGGGCGTGTTTCTGATCGGCGTCTTGAAAAACGGCCTCAACCTGATCGGTGTGTCCAGCTACTTCATGAACGTGGTGATCGGCCTGGTGATCGTCGCGGCGATTACCGTCACCCACTACAAGAAACGCAAAGAAACCGACGTTGGTTTCGCCTGAGGAGCGCTTGATGGGCAACTACCTGAAATTTCGTGCGGACGGCACCGCCGTCGGTCTGTTGGCGCTACTGGTGGCGGTGGTACTGGCCTTTAGCCTGCTGATGCCTGGGCGCTTCTTCAGCGGCGCCACCTTCACCAGCGTGGCGTTCCAGCTGCCGGAGCTGGGCCTGCTGACCCTGGCGATGTTCATTCCGATCCTCAGCGGTGGCCTGAACCTGTGCATTATCGCCAGCGCCAACCTGACCAGTCTGCTGATGGCCTGGCTGTTCATCAGCTATCTGCCGGCGGACGCCGGGCTGGGGTTGCAGGCGCTGTGGCTGGTGTTGGCGCTGGCGGCGGCGATGCTGCTGGCCGTGATGATCGGCGCTGCGACCGGCGCGTTGGTGGCCTACGTCGGCGCGCATCCGATTCTGGTGACGCTGGCGACCATGACCACGGTTAACGGCATTGGCATCTATCTGACGCGCGGCGCAGCCCTGAGCGGCATGCCGGAGATCGTGCGGTTTATCGGCGCCGAGCGCGTGCTGGGCATGCCGGTACCGCTGCTGATCTTCCTGACGGTCGCCGTGCTGCTGGCGCTGTTCTTGCAGAAAACCCGGCTCGGCAAATGTATCTACATGAGCGGCAGCAACATCAACGCCACCCACTTCAGCGGCGTGAATACCCACCGGGTGCTGATCGCCATTTATACCCTCTCCAGCCTGCTGTGCGTGATCGCCGGGCTGGTGATGATGGCGCGCTTCAACTCGGCGCGCATGGGCTACGGCGACTCTTACCTGCTGCTGACGGTGTTGGCGATCATTTTGGGCGGCACCGATCCGTTCGGCGGTTTTGGCCGGGTCAGCGGCGTGGTCCTGGCGCTGGTGGTGCTGCAGGTGATCGCCACCGGTTTGAACCTGATGAATGTCAGCCCGCATTTCAGTCTGGCGATGTGGGGCGCGGTGCTGATCGCGGTGCTGGCGCTGAAATTTTTCCGCCATCGCTATCGGCAGCGGCGGGCGATGCGCCGCAGCGCGGCCCAGGCCAGAGCCGCAGCGGGCCACTGATCCTTTTTCCCTTTTGCGCAGGATAACGCTAATGAAATACCAGATTTCACCTTCACTGATGTGCATGAACCTGATGGATATCCGGCAGCAATTGGCGGTGCTGAACCGCCGCGCCGATATGTTGCATATTGACATCATGGACGGGCACTACGTTAAAAACATCACGCTGTCGCCGTTCTTTATCGAACAGATCCGCCCGCACACCTCGTTGCTGCTGGACGTGCATCTGATGGTGGAGAACCCGACCGATTTTATCGACCCGATCGCCCGCGCCGGCGCAGACTTTATCTGTCCGCATGCCGAAACCATCAACCGTGATGCGTTCCGGGTGATCAACCAGATCCGCGCGCTGGGCAAAAAAGTGGGGGTGGTGCTGAACCCGGCCACGCCGGTGGAGTTTATCCGCCACTACCTTCATTTGCTGGACAAGGTCACCGTGATGACCGTCGATCCGGGCTATGCCGGGCAGCCGTTCATTCCCGAAATGCTGGACAAGATCCGCCAGTTGCGCGATCTGAAACGCCAGCAAAATCTGAGCTATCTGATCGAGATCGACGGATCCTGCAATCAGCGCACCTACCGCGATCTGATGGGCGCCGGCGCGGAAGTTTTGATCGTCGGCAGCTCCGGGCTGTTCAACCTCGATCCGGATCTGGAGACGGCATGGGAAAAAATGCTGGATCAGATGCGGCAGGCGGCCTGAGGCGGGGGACATGATGCGGCATTTTCTTGGCGTTGACGTCGGCGGCACCAATACCCGCCTGCTGTTGATGGATGATGACGGCGAGTTCAGCGGGTACCGCAAAATAGCGACCGCCGATTGGGCACGGCAGGCCGATCCGCTGGTGGCGTTGGGCCGCCTGATCGCCGGGCATTGCAAAGATCGTCAGGTGGCGCAGGTGATGCTCGGGCTGCCGGGGAGCCTCAGCCGCGATCGCTCGCGGGTGCTGTCGCTGCCGTTCATTCCGGCGTTGGACGCCCAGCCGGTGGCGGCGCTGTTGGCCGATGTGTTAGCGCTGCCGGTGCGGATGGATAAAGACGTCAATCACCTGCTGTGGTGGGATTTGCAGCAGTTGCCGGCGTTGCCGCAGGTGGCGGTGGGGCTGTATTTGGGCACCGGCATGGGCAACAGCCTGTGGCTGAACGGCGATTTTTACCACGGGGCGCACGGCGCCGCCGGCGAGCTGGGGCACATTCCCTGGCCGGGTCATCAGGGCGAGTGTCCGTGCGGTAAACGGGGCTGCGTCGAGAGCCTGACCTCCGGCCACTGGCTGACCGGCTGGGCGCGTACCAACGCGGCGCAAACGCCGTTCGAACGGCTGTTCGAACGCCACGGCGATCATCCGGATCTGCGGCGCTTCGTCGAACGATTGGCGCAGACCATCGCCATCGAAATGAACGTGCTCGATCCGCAGCGGCTGATCTTGGGTGGCGGCGTGATCGCCATGAGCGGTTTTCCGCTGGCGCACCTTGAGCAAGAGATCCGCCGCCATTTGCGCGGGCCGCAGCCGGCGCAGGGGCTGGCGATCTCCGTCAGCCGTCTGACCGATGAAACCGGCAGCAAAGGCGCCTGCCTGGCCGCCCGGCGCCACCTCCAATTGAGCAGGGAGTACCCACAATGAAAGGCAAAGTCTGCGTGTTCGGTTCGTTCAACCTGGATATCGTCGCCGGCATGGCGCGTTTTCCGCAGCCCGGCGAATCGCTGATTGCCCGCAACAGTATGATGGGCGCGGGCGGTAAGGGCGCTAACCAGGCCACCGCCGCACTGCGCGCCGGGGCGCGGGTACATTATATCGGCAAGGTGGGGCGCGACGATTTCGGCACCTTCGCCCGGCGGCACCTCGCCGCCGCCGGTTTCGATGCGGTGACGCTGTTCTCGACCGGCGATTGTCCGACCGGCAATGCGCTGATCTACGTTGCCGGCGAGGAGGCAGAGAACATGATCGCCGTCGATCCCGGCGCCAACCTGACGGTCAGCGAAGACGAAGTGCGCCAGTGTCGGCCGGCGATCGCTGCGGCGGATATTCTGTTGACCCAGTTGGAGAACAATCTGCCGGCGATTGAGCAGGTGATCGCCATCGCCCGCGAGGCGCGAACGTTCATCATTCTCAACCCGGCGCCGTTTCAGCCGGTGCCGGACAGCCTGCTGGCGCAGGTCGATATGCTGACGCCCAACGCCACCGAGTGTACCTTGCTGACCGGCGTGCCGGTACGGGATGTGGCGTCGGCGCGCCAGGCGGCGCAGGTGCTGCACGCCAAAGGCATTCGCTTGCTGATTGTGACTTTGGGCACGCAAGGGGCGTTGTTCTCGGATGGAGAAAACAGCGAGCTGATCCCGGCGTATCCGGCGCAGCCGAAAGACACCACCGGCGCGGGCGATGCGTTTAACGGCGCCCTGGCGGCGCAGTTGGCGAGTCAGGTGCCGTTAGCCGATGCGGTGCGCTTCGCCGCCGCCTACGCGGCGGTCTGCGTGGAGCGCGCCGGGGCGGCGGGATCGATGCCGAGCTATGAGGAGGCATTGGAACGCCAGCAGGCGTTCGCTTGACGTTGAAGGGCTGCGCCGGCAGCCCGGTTCACTTACTTCAACCAGCCTTTGCGCTGCGCATCGTACAGATGTTGTTCCATGTAGTGCCACAGTTCGGGGTGCACGTCGGCGATCGATGCATTGCGCGTCAGCACCTGTTCCAGGCTGATGCCGTTTTCTACCCAGCTTTGGCCTTCATTGTGCAGGTTCATCAGCATCGGCATGGTGCGATCCAGCAGCATGGCAAAACGCGCATCGGCGCTTTCGCCATCTTCATACTCCTGCCATAAACCGGTGAAATACTCGCTCTGAGCCTCCGGCAACATGCCGAACAGACGGCGCGCCGCCGCCACTTCCTGATCGTGGATCGCCGCGCGGGCCGCCAGATCGTAGACCAGCACGTCGCCGGCGTCGATTTCCACGATGTCATGCAGCAGCGCCATCTGGATCACGCGATGAATGTCCACGTCATCACCGGCGTAGGGCGCCAGGCTCATGGCGGCGATGGCGAAGTGCCAACTGTGTTCGGCGGAGTTTTCCTGGCGCTGGGTACCCAGCACTTTGGTGCGGCGTTGCACGCCTTTCAACTTATCGATTTCCATCAGGAACTGGATGACCTGGGTCATTGAGCCGAAATCTAACGCGGGTACAGCGGATGACATGGTGTAAACCTCAAGGTGGGTGGGTTGAAGCCTGACGATTGTAGACCACCGGGCGGGGGATTTCGATGGTTACACGCGTTCACATTTTTATTTTAGCGTACACGTGTACACTGGAATTATTCTCAGTTAAGCTGCTTTGCGTTAATTTCGCACAAAGCAGGGCATTTTGAGGGGTTGCGCGTTATGGGGAAAACGGACGTAGTGAAAGCCGGGACCGATAAGAGGACCGCCGCGGCTTATCCGTGGGCGGAAGAGATCGCCAACAGCATCAGCCACGGTATCGGGCTGGTATTCGGCATCGTCGGCCTGGTGTTGCTGTTGGTGCAGGCGGTTAATACCGGCGCCGATGTGACGGCCATCACCAGTTACAGTCTGTACGGCGGCAGTATGATCCTGCTGTTTCTCGCTTCCACGCTGTACCATGCGATTCCGCATCAGAAGGCCAAGCATTGGCTGAAAAAATTTGACCACTGCGCCATTTATCTCCTGATTGCCGGGACTTACACCCCGTTTCTGCTGGTGGGGCTGGATTCGCCGCTGGCGAAGGGCCTGATGGCGGTAATCTGGGGATTGGCGTTGCTGGGCGTGCTGTTCAAGCTGGCCTTCGCGCACCGTTTTGAAGCCCTGTCGTTGGTGACCTACCTGACGATGGGCTGGCTGTCGCTGATCGTGATTTATCAGTTGGTGACGCGGCTGGAAGCCGGCGGCGTCACGCTGCTGGCGATTGGCGGGGTGGTCTACACCCTGGGCGTGATTTTCTACGCCTCCAAGCGCATTCGCTTTGGCCACGCCATCTGGCACGCCTTCGTGCTCGGCGGCAGCGCCTGCCATTTCATGGCGATCTACCTGTACGTCTAAGCGTTGCCGCTACGCCTGAATGCGTATTGAACTGGCGCCTCTTTTATTTTAAAAAAGAGGCGCTTGCTTCTTTCGGGTATCCAGCAAGCCCATTCTTTCATTTCTGAGCCCGCATGCTGTTTCTCTAACCTCTATTCAGGACTCACCAAGATGATCGTTCGCTTATCCAAAGCGCTGCTGGTCTGCGCTATCGCCTTGTTCGCTTCGCTGGTCGCCTTCGGTAACATCACCGACTATGGCTCCAACTTCGCCTTCGTGCGCCACGTCTTTATGATGGACACCATTTTTCCCGACGCCACCATCGGCTATCGTTCGATACAGACGCCGTGGCTGCATCACGCCGGTTATATTTTCATCATTACGCTGGAGAGCCTGACCGCGCTGCTGTGTTGGATTGGCGGCCTGCGTCTGTTGGGTGGCCTGAAGCTGCCCGCTACAGCTTTCAACAGCCGGAAAAAGCTGGCGGTGGCGGGGCTGACGCTCGGCTTCCTCACCTGGCAGGTCGGTTTCATGTCGATTGGGGGAGAGTGGTTCGGCATGTGGATGTCGCAGCAGTGGAACGGCGTACCGAGTGCGTTTCGCTTCTTCGTCACTATCATTCTGGTGCTGATCTATCTGGTGCAGCGCGACGGGGAATTGGACGAGTAACGAAGACGGCCGCAGGCAGGGCGCCTGCGGCCGGCGGATTATTTCTCTTCGGCCAGCGAGTAGGGCAACGGTTTGATCGCCAGCTGGCTGGCGGCATCGTCGCGCACCCGCAGCTTGCTGTCGGCGTCCAAATCGTTGTTCATCACGACTTGTACCCACAGCGTGCCGTCGGCCAGTTGGCTCGACGCCAGTACGGTGCCAGTGCGGCGCCAGTTTTCACCCAGCTGCAGCTCCAGGTCCTCCACCGCCTGCGGGGCGCGGGCCGCTTTACCTTCCAGCCAGTAGAGCGCACGCTTGTTGGCGCCGCGGAATTTGGCGCGCGCCACCATCTCCTGACCGGTATAGCAGCCTTTGCTGAAGCTGATGCCCTCCAGCGCCTGCAGGTTGGTGGCCTGCGGGATCAGCTGTGCGCTGTTGGCGGCGTCGATAACCGGATAACCGGCTTCGATCTCCAGCGCCAGCCACTGGCCGCTGTCATTGAGTTCCGCCTGGTCATGCAGCTTGCCGATCAGCTGTTCGGCCACGGTGGGGCAGGTCACCAGCAGAAAACGTTCCGCCGGCGCATTGAAGTGCAGAATCGTGGTATCGCCTTCCTGTACCACCGGGCGTTCGGCATCCGGCAGCGTAGCAAACAGGCCCGCCAGCGCGGCGCGCGCCTGGAAACCGGCGACGCCCAGCAACACCGCATCGTTATCGGCGGCGATGGTGACTTTGGAGAACACCGCATATTTTTTGATTTCCGCCAGCTGGCTGTCCAGCACGCTGCGGCGTTCCAAATAGGCGAAGCCTTCGCCACGGTGGAACAGACGCAGGTTACTCCACATTTTGCCCTTGGCGTCGCAGTGGGCGCACAGCACGTGTTGGTCGGCCGCCAGCGCGTCGATGTCCGCCGTCACCTGGCCCTGGAGATATTTCACCGTGTCCGGCCCGTTCAACGTCACCAGCACCCAATCTTCCAGCGAGATCAGCGTCAGGGGCAGATGGGTGGAAGCGGAGGGCTGACGGGGTGGGAATGGAATGTTATGCGCCATAGTAAGTTCCTGCTCAACGTTTAGCTTACCTGAAGGGTATTGAACCCATGGTAAAAGAGGCGGCGGGCTTTGCAAACTGTTATTCGCGCCGCAGCGCCGGGGTGCGCTTTTTTTGGCATTTTGCGCTTTATTACGTTTTCCGCAGCAAAGCGCCTTCCCGGCGTGTATGTCAAATTGTTACTCTATAGGCTTGCGGCCAGGGCACCCTTGCAGACAGATCCCCGGCTGATGGAATTATATTGCGACGGCGTTGCCATACAGTGTGTCATTTGAACCCTGCGCTGGCGCTGCCGCGCTGAAAAGAGGTGAGTCATAACAACATGGATATTAACAACAAAGCACGTATTCACTGGGCTTGCCGTCGTGGCATGCGCGAGCTGGACATCTCCATCATGCCGTTCTTCGAATACGAATACGACAGCCTGAATGACGCGGACAAGGCGTTGTTCATCCGCCTGCTGGAGTGCGACGATCCCGATTTGTTCAACTGGCTGATGAATCATGGCGCGCCGCAGGACAGCGAGCTGCAGAGAATGGTGACCCTGATCCAAACGCGAAATAAAGACCGTGGCCCAGTGGCGATGTGATATCCGCATTTCCTGGCGCACTCAGCTGTTTTCACTGTTGACCCACGGCGTTCTGATCCTGCTGATCCTGATTTCGCCTTGGCCGGAAGGCTTGGGCCCGCTTTGGCTGGTGCTGTTGACGCTGGTGGTGTTTCAGTGCATTCGCAGCCAGAAGCGCATCGCCGCAGTGCAGGGCGAGCTGCGGTTGCTGGCGGACCGGCGCTTCAGCTGGCACGGCCGCGAGTGGCGGCTGGCGAAAAAACCGTGGATGCCGGGCTATGGCATGCTGCTGACGCTGCAGCCGACGGAGGGCAAAAAGCGCCGCCGGCTGTGGCTGGCTTCCGACTGCATGAGCAAAGAGGAGTGGCGCCATCTGCGGCAGCTGTTGCTTTATCCGCCGGCGGGTGACGGCGAACCAGAGTGAGACGGCCGGGCCGGCGGGGAAACGCTTCGCCGCCGGCAGAGGGCTGAACGCCGGCGGCGTTACAGCAGCGGCTCCATTTCCAACAGGATCTGCTCGCACCATTGCTGCAGACGCTCTTCGCTCAGATCGTATTGGTTAACCTCATCGAGCGCCAGGCCGACGAAATGTTTGCCGTCGGCGCTCAGCGGTTTGGGGCTGGTGAATTCGAAACCGTCGGTCGGCCAGAAGCCGACGAACTGCACGCCCAGCGGTGCGAGCTGATCGTGCAGCATGCCGAGTGCGTCAAGGAACCACTCACCGTAACCGAGCTGATCGCCCATGCCGTACATGGCGACGATCTTGCCTTGCAGATCCAGCGCCGGCAGCTGCGGCCAGATCGCTTCCCAGTCTTCCTGCAGTTCGCCGAAATCCCAGGTCGGGATACCGAGGATCAGAATGGAATAGTCCTCCATCAGCTTGGGAGAGACGTCTTTCAGGTTGTGCAGGTCGACCAGGTCTTCACCCAGAATCTCACGGATTTTTTCTGCCGCCATCTCGGTGTAGCAGGTGCTGGAGCCGTAAAACAGACCAATCTTCATGTGTAAACCGTTACGTTGCTGTTTAGAGAATTGCAGCGAGTATACCTGATTTGCGCCGGCTTAAGGCATAATGGCGCGGGTGGAAATGCAACAAAGAGAGGACCGCGTGCAACAGCAAGACAATGCGCTGATTGAACAATTCCTGGATGCGCTGTGGCTTGAGCGTAATCTGGCGGAAAATACGCTGGCCTCCTACCGGCTGGATTTGCAGGCCCTGGGCACCTGGCTTGGCCAGCAAAACACCGCCTTGCTGCAGGCGCAGGCGTTGGATCTGCAGGCTTTTCTCGCCGAACGAGTGGAGGGCGGTTACAAGGCCACCAGCTCCGCGCGTTTGCTGAGCGCCATGCGCCGCCTGTTTCAGTACCTGTACCGCGAAAAGCTGCGCGCCGACGATCCCACCGCGCAACTGGCGTCCCCCAAACTGCCGCAGCGTTTGCCGAAGGATCTGAGCGAGGCGCAGGTCGATGCGCTGTTGCAGGCGCCTTGCGTCGATCAGCCGCTGGAGCTGCGTGACAAGGCGATGCTTGAAGTGTTGTACGCCACCGGGCTGCGGGTTTCCGAGCTGGTGGGGCTGAGCATCAGCGACGTCAGCCTGCGCCAGGGCGTGGTGCGGGTGATCGGCAAGGGCAACAAGGAGCGGCTGGTGCCGCTGGGCGAAGAAGCGGTCTACTGGATTGAAAATTATCTGGAACATGGCCGCCCATGGCTGGTCAACGGCCAGACGCTGGACGTGCTGTTCCCCAGCTCCCGCTGCCAGCAAATGACCCGACAGACGTTCTGGCATCGCATCAAACACTATGCCATCCTTGCGGGCATCGACAGCGAACGTCTGTCGCCGCACGTGTTGCGGCACGCGTTTGCCACCCATTTGCTGAACCATGGGGCCGATCTCCGTGTCGTACAGATGTTGTTAGGGCACAGCGATCTCTCGACCACGCAAATTTATACTCATGTAGCGACCGAACGACTGAAACAGCTACATCAACAGCATCACCCGCGCGCCTGAGCGGCGGGTTCGAAAGGATTGGAACAATGAAAAAAGGTTTAATGCTGCTCTCTCTGCTGGTGGCTTCGGTGACCGGTGCAGCCCATGCCGATGACGCGGCGATCAAAAAAGCGCTGGCCAGCCTGGGCATCCAACAGGCGGATGTGCAGCCTTCGCCGGTCAACGGCCTGAAAACGGTGCTGACCGACAGCGGCGTGCTGTACGCCTCCGAAGACGGCAAGCACATTCTGCAGGGCCCGCTGTTTGACGTTAGCGGTAAAGAGCCGGTCAACGTGACCAACCAACTGCTGAGCAGCAAGATGGAAGCGCTGAAAGATCAGATGATCGTCTACAAGGCGCCGAAAGAGAAACACGTGATCACCGTGTTCACCGATATCACCTGCGGTTACTGCCATAAGCTGCACCAGCAGATGAAAGAGTACAACGATCTGGGCATCACCGTGCGTTACCTGGCGTTCCCGCGTCAGGGGCTGGCTTCCCAGGCTGAGAAAGACATGAAGTCCATCTGGTGCACCGCCGACAAAGCCAAGGCGTTCGACGCTGCCATGAAGGGCGACGCTATCTCCCCGGCAACCTGCAAAACTGACATCAGCAAGCATTACGAGCTGGGCGTGCAGTTCGGCATTCAGGGCACGCCGGCGATCATTCTGGAAAACGGCATGATGATCCCAGGCTATCAGGGGCCGAAAGAGATGGCCGCCATGCTGGACGCGCACCAGGCCGCCACCAAAGCCGGTGGTTAATCGCCGGTGAGTATCAAAACGCAACTACGTCGCCGCCCGGCGGCGGACGACACGCATCTGCCCGCCAGTTTGCCGCCGCTGCTGCGCCGGCTGTACGCCCTGCGCGGCGTGCAGGGTGAGCATGAGCTGGAGCGCGGCGTCAAGGGCATGCTGCCCTGGCAACAGCTGGACGGCATCGACGACGCCGTCAGCCTGCTGCAACAGGCGCTGGCCGACGGTCGCCGCATCATGGTGGTGGGCGATTTCGACGCTGACGGTGCCACCAGTACCGCGCTGACGGTGCTGGCGCTGCGCAGCATGGGCGGCGCAGCTGTTGACTACCTGGTGCCTAACCGCTTTGAAGACGGCTACGGCCTGAGCCCCGAAGTGGTGGACCAGGCGGCGGCGCGCGGCGCGGAGCTGATCGTCACCGTCGATAACGGCATCTCCTCCCACGCCGGCGTCGATGTGGCGCACGCCAAGGGCATGCAGGTGCTGGTGACCGATCACCACCTGCCGGGGGAGACCCTGCCGGCGGCCGAAGCGATCGTCAATCCTAATCTGCGCGGCTGCGCCTTCCCGTCCAAATCGCTGGCTGGGGTGGGCGTCGCGTTCTACCTGATGCTGGCGCTGCGCGCTCGCCTGCGTGACAGCGGCTGGTTCGAGCAGCGCGCTCTGGCGATGCCCAATCTGGCGGAACTGCTGGATTTGGTGGCGCTCGGCACCGTGGCCGACGTGGTGCCGCTGGACGCCAACAACCGCATTCTGGTGTATCAGGGGTTAAACCGCATCCGCGCCGGCAAATGCCGTCCGGGCATCCGCGCGCTACTTGAAGTGGCCAACCGCGACGCTCGCCAACTGGCGGCCAACGATCTCGGTTTCGCCCTCGGCCCGCGTCTCAACGCCGCCGGTAGGCTGGACGATATGTCGATCGGCGTGGCGCTGCTGCTGAGCGACGACATCGCGCAGGCGCGCATGTTGGCCAACGATCTCGACGCGTTGAACCAGACGCGACGCGAGATAGAGCAGGGCATGCAGGTGGAAGCCCTGCAGCTGTGCGACCAGTTGGAGCGCACCAGTACCGAGCTGCCTTACGGGCTGGCGATGTATCACCCGGAATGGCACCAGGGCGTGGTGGGTATCCTCGCTTCACGTATCAAAGAGCGTTTCCACCGTCCGGTGATCGCGTTTGCGCCGGCGGGCGACGGCATCCTGAAAGGCTCCGGCCGCTCGGTGCCCGGCCTGCACATGCGCGACGCGCTGGAGCGGCTGGATATGCTTAACCCCGGCCTGATGATGAAGTTCGGTGGTCACGCGATGGCGGCCGGGCTGTCGCTGGAAGAGGACAAGTTTGACGAGTTCCGTCAACGCTTCGGCGATCTGGTAGGGGAATGGCTCGATCCGGCGATGTTGGAAGGCGTGATCTGGTCCGACGGTGAACTGGCGATGCAGGAGCTGTCGCTGACGACGGCGGAGCTGCTGCGCGAGGGCGGCCCGTGGGGGCAGGCGTTCCCGGAACCGACTTTCGACGGCAAGTTCCGCATTCTGCAGCAGCGGCTGGTGGGCGAGAAACACCTGAAGCTGATGGTGGAACCGCTCGGTGGCGGCCCGCTGCTCGACGGCATCGCGTTCAACGTGGACACCACGCTGTGGCCGGACAGCAGCGTGCGCGAGGTCGAACTGGCCTACAAGCTCGACGTCAACGAGTTTCGCGGCAACCGCAACGTGCAGCTGCTGATTCAGCATCTTTGGCCGCGCTAAGGCGAAATTGAACACAATTCGGGGATTGGGCTCTCCAATCCCCTGCATCCTTCCCGATCGCCACAAAAACTGACCAACTCGCTATAAACTGCCGCCCGGATCCGTTAGAATTAGCGGTTCCAATGGCATTCCGCCATCGACGACATCAACGTAAAAGAACGAAACCATGTTTGAAATTAACCCGGTAAAAAACCGAATTCAGGACCTGTCCGAGCGGACTGCGGTTCTTAGGGGGTATCTTTGACTATGATGCCAAGAAGGAACGCCTAGAAGAGGTCAACGCCGAGCTGGAGCAGCCGGACGTTTGGAACGAGCCGGAACGCGCGCAGGCGCTCGGCAAAGAGCGCGCCGCGCTGGAAGCCATCGTTGAAACCATCGATCAGTTGGAGCAGGGCGGCGAAGACGTCGGCGGGCTGCTGGAACTGGCGGTGGAAGCCGACGATGAAGAGACCTTCAACGAAGCGGTCGCCGAACTGGATCAACTGATGAGCAAGCTGGATCAGTTGGAATTCCGCCGCATGTTCTCCGGTGAATACGACAGCGCGGACTGCTACCTGGATATCCAGGCCGGTTCCGGCGGCACCGAAGCGCAGGACTGGGCCAGCATGCTGCTGCGCATGTACCTGCGTTGGGCCGAAGCCAAGGGCTTCAAGACTGAAGTGATCGAAGAGTCCGACGGCGACGTCGCGGGCCTGAAATCGGCCACCATCAAGATCATCGGCGACTACGCGTTCGGCTGGTTGCGCACTGAAACCGGCGTTCACCGCCTGGTGCGCAAGAGCCCGTTCGACTCCGGCGGCCGTCGTCACACCTCGTTCAGTTCGGTGTTCATCTACCCGGAAGTCGACGACGATATCGATATCGAAATCAACCCGGCGGATCTGCGTATCGACGTGTATCGCGCCTCCGGTGCGGGTGGTCAGCACGTCAACAAAACCGAATCCGCCGTACGTATTACTCACCTGCCAACCAACATCGTGGTGCAGTGCCAGAACGATCGTTCTCAGCATAAGAACAAGGATCAAGCGTTTAAACAGCTGCGAGCCAAGCTGTACGAGTTTGAGATGCAAAAGAAAAATGCTGATAAGCAGACGATGGAAGACAACAAGTCCGACATCGGCTGGGGCAGCCAAATCCGTTCTTACGTGCTGGATGACTCCCGCATCAAGGATTTGCGCACCAACGTCGAAACGCGTAACACGCAGGCCGTACTGGATGGCGACCTGGATAAATTCATTGAGGCAAGTTTGAAAGCCGGGTTATGAGGAATAGAAATGTCTGAACAACAAGTACAGGGCGCCGATCAGGCGCTGGATCTCAATAACGAACTGCAGTCCCGCCGCGAGAAACTGGCCGGCCTGCGCGAGAACGGCATTGCGTTCCCGAACGACTTCCGTCGCGACTCCATCTCCGACAAACTGCACGCCGAGTACGGCGATAAAGACAACGAAGAGCTGGAAGCGCTGGGCGTAGAAGTGACCGTCGCCGGCCGCATGATGACCCGCCGTATTATGGGCAAGGCATCCTTCGTCACGCTGCAAGACGTGGGCGGCCGCATTCAGCTGTACGTCGCGCGCGACGATCTGGCTGAAGGCGTGTACAACGACCAGTTCAAGAAGTGGGACCTGGGCGATATCCTCGGCGCACGCGGCAAGCTGTTCAAAACCAAGACCGGCGAACTGTCGATCCACTGCACCGAGCTGCGTCTGCTGACCAAAGCGCTGCGTCCGCTGCCGGACAAATTCCACGGCCTGGCGGATCAGGAAACCCGTTACCGCCAGCGTTACCTGGATCTGATCGCCAACGAAGAATCGCGCAATACCTTCAAGGTGCGTTCTCAGGTGATGTCGGCTATCCGCAACTTCATGGTGGAACGCGGCTTCATGGAAGTCGAAACCCCGATGATGCAGGTGATCCCGGGCGGCGCGTCCGCGCGTCCGTTCATCACGCACCACAATGCGCTGGATATCGACATGTACCTGCGCATCGCGCCGGAACTGTATCTGAAGCGTCTGGTGGTCGGCGGCTTTGAGCGCGTGTTCGAAATCAACCGTAACTTCCGCAACGAAGGCGTTTCTCCGCGTCACAACCCAGAGTTCACCATGATGGAACTCTACATGGCTTACGCGGATTACAAAGACCTGATCGAGCTGACCGAGACGCTGTTCCGCACCCTGACCGAGAAAGTGCTGGGCACCTCCCAGGTGCAGTACGGTGACGAAGTGTTCGACTTCGGCAAGCCGTTCGAGAAGCTGACCATGACCGAGGCGATCAAGAAATACCGCCCGGAAACCGATCTGGCTGACCTGGCCGACATGGGCAAAGCGGTGGCCATCGCCGAATCCATCGGCATCAAGGTTGAGAAGAGCTGGGGTTTGGGCCGCGTTGTGACCGAGATCTTTGAAGAAGTGGCGGAAAGCCATCTGATTCAGCCGACCTTCATCACCGAGTACCCGGCTGAAGTGTCGCCGCTGGCGCGCCGCAACGACGTTAACCCGGAAATCACCGACCGCTTCGAGTTCTTCATCGGCGGCCGCGAAATCGGCAACGGCTTCTCCGAGCTGAACGACGCCGAAGATCAGGCACAGCGCTTTGCCGATCAGGTGAACGCCAAAGACGCCGGCGACGACGAAGCGATGTTCTACGACGAAGACTACGTCACCGCGCTGGAGCACGGCCTGCCGCCGACCGCCGGTCTGGGCATCGGCATCGACCGTATGGTAATGCTGTTTACCAACAGCCACACCATCCGCGACGTGATTCTGTTCCCGGCGATGCGCCCACAGAAATAATCCCGTTTAGCGTGCAACAACCGGTGCAGGCGACTGCGCCGGTTTTTTTTCGCCCACTGGACTTAACCGCTTAAAACATCGACAGTTACGCGCCATCTCCGCTTGCCCGCCGCCGATAACCGGTTATAATGCCTGTCGCACACCGATGCGGGTGTAGTTCAATGGTAGAACGGCAGCTTCCCAAGCTGCATACGAGGGTTCGATTCCCTTCACCCGCTCCAAAATCTCCCTATGCCTCACGCACCGTTTTCAGAAAAGCTGATTCTCAACAATTGCATCATCGTTTGGTGTGGGTTAGTTGTGAGTCAATCAAGCCATTGGCCTGGCATCTTAAGGCGATAAACAACGCGCAGCCCAATCCTGACGCGGGTGTGAGCCGCCGTCGCTGCCCACTCCGCGTTAACTCCATTTCTGTTTGGCCCCGGATGGGAGGAGGCTGTCTGTTTCTTCGCAGGAGCGATCGCATTCTTTCGGCAGCAGGAAGGTGATACTTCCTGCCAGCAACAGCGATGCTGCCAGCGCGCAAACCGCGACGCTTTGTCCGTACACATAAATCATGACGCCTACCAAATAGGGGCCACAGAACCCACCGAGGTTGCCCAGCCCATTGATCACCCCGCGTGCGCTGCCCGCCACTTCTGCCGTCGCAATGCGTCCGGGAATTGACCAGAAGGGGCTGGTCGCCGCTTTAAGGAAGAAGCCGCACACCACCAGCGCGATATAGGCGGCCACTACGTGCTCATGCAGGATCACTGAGGCTATCAGCGCCGCCGCAAAACAGTACAGGGAGATCCTGACCCACAAACGGCGTTTACCGCTGCGATCGCTGAACATCGAAATCACATAAATACCCGCCAGAGTGGCGACAAACGGCAGGATCGCCAATACCCCAACATTAGCCATACTGCCGCCTGTCAGGTTTTTCAAGATGGTGGGCAGCCACAACGTATACCCATAGTCCCCGGTCTGGTAAAAGAAATTCAGCACGACCAGGCGCATCAATCCCTTGTTGCGGAACACCGCTTTTAACGGCGCCTTGGCTGCCGGCACCATTCCTTCTCGCGCTTTGCGTTCCCGTGCCAGCTCGGTCAATAAATAGTCGCGTTCTTTCGCCGGCAGCCAACGCGCCTCTTCCGGACGGTCACTGATCACCAGCCACCAAATGGTCAGCACTACGACCGACAACAAGCCTTCGATAATGAACAGCCAGCGCCAGTCGAGAGTGGCAATAATCGCGCCGGAAACCGGGGCTGTCAGCATCCCTCCTAGTGGGGCAAACATCATGACAAAGGCATTGGCGCGGCCCAGTTCTTTTTCCGGGAACCAATTGCTTACCATGGTCAGCACGACGGGCAACATTCCCCCTTCGGAGATCCCGAGAATAAAACGCAGCACGAGCAGCTGATATTCATGGGTGACGAACCCGGTGGCGATAGAGACAACCGCCCAGGCCACGAGGGACCAGGCGATAAAACGTTTCCCGCTTCCGTAAACCGCAAGTCGTCCACCAGGGATTTGCAGAAATAAATAACCAATAAAAAAGATACCGCTGGCCACGCCAGCCATCTGGCTGGTAATGCCTAAATCCTGTTCCATGCCGCCCGGCAGAGCAAAGCTGATATTAACGCGATCCATAAATGAAATAATGCAGGTGACAAGGATCGGCGCGATAACCCGCAGCCAGCGAGTTCCTGGTATTTTATCGGTCATAATAGCGTCTCGATGATATCCGCCATCCACCGAGGATTATTGTGTTGGCGGATAAAAATGATTATTCGTAACTCAGGTGATCATTTTTATTTAATTAATCCAGGAATATCCTGATGGGAAAAATAACCTGCCAGATTATCCAAAACGGATTGGCTCATTCCCTGACGAGTTTCTACGGTAGCACTGGCCACGTGGGGCTGAAGCAGAACGTTCTCGAGAGCAAAGAACGCTGTCGGGACATGGGGCTCGTTTTCAAATACATCCAGAGCGGCCCCGGCGATAACATGATTTTGTAACGCCTTTATCAGCGCCGCCTCATCGACCAGGCTGCCGCGGGCGATATTGATAAGCCAGGCACTATTGGGCATGGCGTTAAATACGCTGGCATCAATAATCCCGCGGTTTTCCGCACTGCCAGATGCCGCGATCACCAGGAAATCACTCTTCGCGGCGAGCGTGTGCAGATCGGCGCACCACTGGTAATCCAGGTCGTCTTTGCGCTGGCGGTCAGTATACAGGATGGCCATATCGAAGCCTTTCGCCCGCCGGGCGATGGCTTGGCCAATATTCCCCATGCCAAAAATACCGATGCGTTTACCGCTCACTTTGTTCGCCAGCGGCGGCGGCGTCGTTTCCCAGCGGCCTTCGCGTACAAAACGGTCCCCTTGGCATAGACGGCGGCTGGCGGACAGCATCAACCCCATCGCCAGATCGGCCACATCATCGGTCAGCACACCGGCGGTGATCCCGACGCTGATATGGCGCTCCCGGGTGTAGTCGAGGTCGATAGCGTCGGTCCCCACGCCAAAGACAGCAATCATGCCCACCTGCGGCAACTGCTCCAGCGTCTGCCGGGTTACCCCCACGTCGCCACGGGTGACCACCGCCTGAACGTCTGCGCCATGGCGAACCAGGAAGGCTGGAATATCTGATTGTTCATAGAGACGGAATACCCGGTAACTGGCATCCAGCGCGGCCTGCAAAGCATCCATCACCGGCGCGATAAGTAAAATGGTGGGGTGAGTATCAGTATGCATAGTTGCGTTCCTGTCTGAAAAAAATAGGGGATATCCTGTATCAGACGTTTTTTTACCGCTTATTTTTGCGATCTACATCACGCCAAAGAGTGTTAAAAAAGCATGTTACTCCCGGCGTGATCTCGTGTGCAATTTCGGGGTTTCTGTCAGTTATTATCGGGCCAGATAACCCACTATGCCCGTAGGAGGAGAATGCGAAATCGATCGATTCTGGTGAGAAGGGTGAATACCCAGTGATTTTCTGCCGTGGATCACAGGATAAGTAACGTCGTTTCGTAACACTTAATTAAGTGACTTTTGTCACAGTTTTAAACGGTTAAAAACCGTGAGATAGGCCATGACTTATTTCACCATGCCGAATAGCTTTTTAGATGGAGTTTACTCACAGTGGTAATGGGTTGTAAATATTAGAAAACGAGAGGGTTGCATTGCTGCTTATTCATATTAATCGTGGTGGCCATAGAGCGGCCTCTTGAGAACAGAAGGTTAATAAATAAGTCTACTGCAATTATGTCTGGATTGCGTATTGCTATAAAACCACTCAGCCATTGTTCTTGTCGGTGAAGTACCGCACCGATCTCTACCAGAGAAAATATCATGATTATTGATGCCTTAACCACTGCCGTAAATAATAGTTTCTATCCGGCGGCTATCCGCAAAATGCTGGCCAGCATTATTGAGTGTGAGCCGTCTAATTTACCTGTCGGCCACTATCAGGTACAGGGTAAACAGATGTTCTTTAACGTCGTTGAAGGGGAAACCAAACTATTGGCCGACCAGAAGCCGGAGTTTCATCGCCAGTATCTGGATATCCATCTTGTTCTGGAAGGGAAAGAAGTGATTGGTGCCGGGGTCTTGGGGCTACCTCTGCCCCTGAGTGAGCCGTTTAACGAGGCGCACGATCTTGGGTTTAGCCCGGCGATCCCCGGTGAGACGCTTATCCATCTGCAACCCGGTGAATTGGCCGTTATCTTCCCGGGGGAGCTGCACCGCCCGATGAGTACCTGCACAGCACCGGCAGCTCTACGTAAAATTGTGGCGAAAATCGACGCTGCCCTGCTGACGTAGCAAGACGTTCAGCGGCGGGCCAGGGGGATGGTATCGCTACTTCAGGCAGCCCGGCGGAAAGCTTTGCTCATCCGCTGTCTGCACCCATTCCGAAGAATACGCCTTTCCTGTTAAAGCCAATTGCCCCTGACTGTTAAAGATTGCGTCGGATTGAATAAATCTACGGCAGAAATCACGCCGAATTATTTACAGGCTTATTCGCTTCAGGTTCACAGTGCATCATTAATAACCATGAGTTTACCTCTGTAGCTGATGTAGACAATCTCATAACGCCTTGATCTTTTAATGCGATTCCTCCCCATTGGCGCCATTTTTTATTTTTGTTTGCATGCGTTCTGATACATATTAAAAAAACTATATAAAAACAAAATTATTTCGGAGCTAACAATGTCGTTGCAAATCGTGCTTACCCGCAGGGAGGCGCTGGTAAAAATGGTGGGCGTAATCGTCGCCGCCAGCCTGTTGCCTTATTCAAATATAACCTATGCCGAACGGGCGCAAATTGCCTCTTCGCCCGTCGAATACGCGCAATTTCTGCAAATTTCGAGGAAAATTACCGAGTTTGAAGATTTGGACGTCACACTCTCCGCCCGCTATTTTTCTGCACTGCGCGAACATTTTCCGCAGTTGAACCCGCAGCTCAACGCCTTGTTCACCCTGAGCCAGCGAGCCTCCGATGCGGAAACCTTGAACCGATATGCGATTGAACACGGGCAGAGGGAGCTTATCCAAGCGATCGTGACCGCGTGGTATACCGGAACCGTAGATCCTTCAAACGCCGAGCATGGTCAGTTGATTGCTTATAAAGAAGCGCTGATGTATCGCACGGTCCAGGATGCCCTGATTGTTCCGACCTGGTGCAATTTTGGCCCGCTGTGGTGGACCGGCTTGCCGCCGGGCGTTAGCCGCCAACCTTCCATTCCCGCAACAGATTTGCCTGCCGTAGCCGATAAAAAATATGAGGACCGCGTGTGAAAAGCCCAATAATTAATGCTTCCGGCGATGCAGAGGCCGATGTCGTCATTGTCGGTTCCGGTATTGTGGGCGGTCTGATGGCGGATGCTTTGGTGAGCCAAGGCTACTCGGTGCTGGTACTTGAGGCTGGCCCGCGCATTGAGCGCGCTCAGGCGGTGGAAAACTGGCGCAATATGCCACTGCACAATCGTGCGGGGTCGGATTTTCAGGGGCTTTACCCGCAATCGGAGTATGCCACCGCGCCGCTCTATTTCCCGGAAAACGACTATATCAAACTGACTGGCCCCAATGGATCTGGCTTTAAACAGGGCTATTTGCGTGTGGTAGGGGGAACCACCTGGCACTGGGCCGCTTCTTGCTGGCGCAACCACCCCAATGATTTTCGCATGAAATCTCTCTATGGCGTGGGGAGAGACTGGCCTATTTCCTACGAAGACATCGAACCGTGGTACGCGAAAGCCGAAGAGGAGATAGGCGTTGCCGGCCCGAATAATCCGGAGTGGCAGTCCCCTGCGGAACGCAGCGGACCTTACCCGATGGACATGGTGCCCTGGGCCTACGGCGACAGACGCATTGCTGAAATTGTTAATCCTCACGGTTTTAAATCGGTGCCCATTCCGCAAGGCCGCAGCACACGGCCCTGGAACGGACGGCCCACCTGCTGCGGCAATAACAATTGCCAGCCGATTTGCCCGATCGGGGCAATGTACAACGGCATTCACCACGTTGAACGGGCCGAACACAAGGGGGCGAAGGTGATCCCCGAGGCGGTGGTGTACAAAATTGATACCGACGACAATAACCGCGTCACCGCCGTTCACTGGTACGACACGGCGCACAACTCCCATCGGGCGATCGGTAAAACGTTCGTTCTGGCCTGCAACGGGATTGAGAACCCGCGCTTGCTGCTGCTGGCGGCCAACGAAAAGAACCCGAACGGCATCGCGAACAGTTCGGATCAGGTGGGGCGCAACATGATGGATCACTCTGGCCTGCACTGCTCCTTCCTGGCGCGAGAGGCCCTGTGGATCGGCCGCGGCCCGGCGCAGAGCAGCTGCATGGTGGGGTATCGTGACGGTGCGTTCCGCAGCGACCACTCCGCCAACAAGATCATCGTCAACAACATCAACCGGGTGATCCCCTCCGCCCTTGAAGTACTGAAAACGGGTAAGGTCGGCAAGGCGCTGCAGGATGAAGTGCGCGATCGCGCCAGCCGTTCGGTGGATCTTTCCATCAGCCTGGAACCGCTGCCGGATCCGAACAACCGTCTTACCCTGAGCCCCACCCGTAAAGACAAGCATGGCCTGGCCTGCCCGGACATCCACTACGACGTCGGCGATTACGTGCGCAAAGGGCTGGACGTGGTCAAAACCCAGCTACGGCAGATTGGCGACTTGTTTGATGCGCAAGAGTTTGTGATTAACGACAAGCTGAATGCCAACAACCACATTATGGGCGGCACGATCATGGGTAGCGACCCCGCGAACTCGGTGGTGAACGGTAATTGCCGCGCCCACGATCACGACAACCTTTGGATCCCGGGGGGAGGCGCCATGGTTTCAGCCAGCGTTGTCAACACCACGTTGACGATGGCGGCTCTTGGACTCAAGGCGGCCAATGACGTACTTCGAGCCCTGGAGAGCAAATGAATAAAATCACCCACTCGCTGGCAGTGACGCTGTTGCTGGGAAGCGGTTTTGCGGCGCATGCCCAGGACGGCGATCTGATCGCTAAAGGGCAAGCGCTGGCGATCGCCTCTGACTGCATGGCTTGCCATACGAATACGCAGCAGCAGGGCAAGCCTTTTGCCGGAGGGTACGGCATTGCTTCCCCCATGGGCACTATCTACGCCACCAATATTACTCCATCGGTAAAATACGGCATCGGCGGCTATTCCGAAGCGGCGTTTGCCGACGTTCTGCGCTCCGGGATCCGCAAAGATGGGTCGTATCTCTATCCGGCAATGCCCTACACCGCCTACACCCGTCTGAGTGATGACGAGATCCACGCGCTGTATACCTATTTCATGCATGGCGTTGCTCCGGTCGATGAGCCCGCCAAACACCAAACCGATCTGCCGTTTCCGTTTAACATCCGCCTCTCCATGGCGGTATGGAACATGCTTTATTTGGACAATCGGCGCTTTACCCCCGATCTGACGAAAGGTGAGGCGTGGAACGAAGGGGCTGCGTTGGTGCAGGGGCCGGCTCACTGCGGAACCTGTCATACGCCGCGTAATATGCTGATGGCGGAGGACAATTCGCGCTTCCTGATGGGGGCATCGTTGGGCTCTTGGTTCGCACCGAATATCACCGCCGATCGCCAGGAAGGGATCGGCAACTGGAGCGAGAAGGAGCTGGTGGACTACCTGAAAACCGGTCGGGCGGAAGGGCGCGCGCAAGCTGCGGGGCCAATGGCGGAAGCCGTTGAGCACAGCTTCCAATACCTGACCGACCGGCAGCTGCAGGCGATTGCAACTTACCTGAAGACCGTGCCGTCACAGGGCGACGAGCGTCAGGGCAATAGCCTAAGTCAGGCGCACTACAACGTTGAGCACCATCTCCGCGGCATGAACTCGCCCAATGCCAACCACACGCTCAATAGCGGCGAGGCGCTATACAGCGGCTACTGCGCCAGTTGCCATCAGCCGGACGGCAGCGGCAGTTTGAACCAGGCCTACCCTTCGCTATTCAACAACTCCACCACGGCCGCGAGCAATCCTGCAAACCTGATTGCCGCCATTTTGCAAGGGGTTGATCGCCGGGTCGACGGCAAGCACGTACTGATGCCGAGCTTTGGCACCGGGTCCTATGTCGGGGAGTTGACGGATAAGCAGGTTGCCGATATCGCTAATTTCGTGCTGCAGAAATACGGCAACAGCACGCTGAGCGTGACTGAGGCCGACGTGAGTGAAGTTCGCGCCGGGGGCCCGAAACCGCTGTTGGCGCGTGCGCAGCCGATGATTCTGCCTGGCATGGCGACCGCGGCGGTCATCATTATTCTGCTGATCTTATTCTGGCTCCGGCGCCGCAAGGCACGTTAAGGAGGCGTTCGGTCAGGTGGGTGACGCCATCTGGCCGAATCTTGGTCGGGATAGCGAGTGATGTTCTTTTGACGAGGCGGGCAGTTATGGCCAGTGATGAAGTCACTGGCATAGGGCAAGCTATATGGTCTCCCCCATTGACAGGCGGAAGTGGAGATCGACACGTTCAATGGTCGGTAGCCCTTTAATTTTTTTGATTATGATTTCTGTCGCCACTTTCCCCATCTCATATCGTGGCGTCAGTACGCTGGCTAACCGGGGGGTAATGATCTGCCCGATCTCAAGGCCGTGAAATCCGGCAATGGCAATTTGCGCTGGAACGCTGATACCGGTTGCCAGGCATTCCTGCAGCACTCCCACGGCCAGATCGTCGTTGGTACAGAGAATACCGTCCATATCCGGATACATCTGGCTTGCAAGCGTCATCATGCCTGTCCCAATCGAAATGGAAGAGACCTTATTGGGGGAAATACGACCGGTAGGTAAATCATGGTTAGCCATTGCCTGACAGTATCCCGTGTAACGCTGTTCATCGCGGATATCAGACATTGAACCAAAATAGATAATGCGTTTTTTACCGCTGGCCAGCAACATGGTGGTCATATCGTAGCCGGCTTTCACATTATCAAAACCCACGTTAATTCGATCTGTATTGCCTGACAGCCCCATGATTTCAGCCACGGGTATTTTGGCCGCCTGCAGGAATTTTTCCGCCCGCAGGCTATGGACCGACTCGGTCAGCAGCAGCCCTTTGATCTTAAAAGCCAGGATCGCGGCAATTTGCTCCTCCTCGCGTTTGCTGTTGTAGTCATAATTCACGACCAGCGTTTGATAGCCATGTACAGACGTCACGGATTCAATGCCGGCGAGGACATCAGCAAATATCAGATTGTTAAAAGAAGGAACCAGAACGCCGATGAGGGGAGGGCTATTGGAATAGAGGGCTGGATTGTCAGGATCGGCCCGATAGCCGACCTCCTCGATCACGGCGGCGATGCGCTCAGCGGTTTCTGGTTTAACCCTGTCCGGCGTGCGCAGATAGCGACTGACCGTCATTTTGGTTACACCAGCCAGTACAGCAATGTCATTTAACGTAATTCGCTGCGACTTCACCATTCATACTCATCTGACCCAGACCGTATTTGTCATTATGCCCACTGCCGAGTCAAAAGAGAATGCGTGCAATGCGCTGCCTCAGCCGTATCCGGTGACAACCGCACGATGCGCCGTGGACTCTCCTGAAAGAAAAGGCCGGCAGCTTGCCTTTTTGGCCCGCCCAATAACATGAACGGGCCGATATGGCGGGCTAGCTGAGGATATCTTCGGCGATCACCTCGAACAGCGTATCGATCTCGTCCAGGGTGTTGTAGTGCATCATGCCGATGCGCAGTACGCCGCCGTCCTGCAACCCCAGCTGTTTCACCAAGCCCAATGCATAGAAATGCCCGCTGCCCGCGCAGATGTTGTGCTGCCCCAGACGGCGGGCGATAGCGTCTGGCGTATGGCCGCTGAAGGTTAGGGCGAAAGTCGGCGTGCGGCGTGCACTGTCCGCCAAAGGGTTGCCATATAACCGGACGCCGTCGAGTTGCTGCAGCCGTTGCAAAAAGTGGCGGCACAGCGCCTCTTCATGCCGGTGGTAGGCGGCGAAGCTCTCCTGCAAACGCTCCCTCAGCGGCGCGCCCGGCGCCCCCCACTGCGCCAGATAGTCGATCGCCGCCGCGACGCCGGCCAGCGCTTCGAAGTTCTGCGTGCCAGTCTCGAAACGGCCGGGGCCGATATCGGTGGCCGGCTCGACTTTGTACGGCCGCAGGCGTTGCAGCCACTGCGGCGCGATGTAGGCCATACCGACGTGCGGGCCAAAGAACTTGTAGGCGGAGCACACCAGGAAATCACAGCCTAACGCCTGCACGTCGATCAGGTTGTGCGGCGCGTAGTGCACGGCGTCGACATACACCTGCGCGCCGACTCGATGCGCGGCTTCGACGATGGTTTTGATATCGACGATGCTGCCGGTGACGTTGGAGGCGTAGCTGACCGCCACCAGGCGGGTATTGGCGTTGATGCGTTCACACACCTTAACTGCATCCAATGCGCAGTCGGCGCTTTCCAGCGGTATCTGGTGCACCACGGCCCCTTTATCGGCGGCGGCCTGCTGCCAACTGGAGACGTTGGCGTAGTGATCCAATGCGGTGACGATGACCTCATCGCCGGCCTGCCAGTCGCGGCTGATGATGCGGCTGAGATGGAAAGTCAGCGTGGTCATGTTCATGCCGAAGACGATATTGTCGGGCGACGGCGCATTTAATAGGGCGCGCACCGATTCCCGCGCCTGGCCCATCACCTCGCCGGTGACTCGGCTGGAGAAGTAGTGGCCGCCCAGGTTGGCGTTGTATTTCCCCAGGTAGTCCGTCATTTTTTCCAGCACGCCGCGTGAAACCTGTGCGCCGCCGGGGCCGTCGAAAAAGATCGCCGGTTTGCCGTCGATTTGCTGAGACAGAGCGCTGAATTGGCGTCGGGCGAGTTCGGGCGTAAAGATCATGCTTTCCCTCCCCGCGCGGTGAGGACGAAGAGATCTAAGTGGCCTTCTTCTGCGGGGCTCACGGCGTTGATCGGCGTGGCGTTGTGCCACAGTTTGCTGTCCGCCAGTAACACGGCTTCACCGTCCGCCAGCGCTTTTTTAAAGAAAGGATCGTGGCGGTTGTCGTCGTACAGCATGATTTCACCGCCGACGATATTGTGCCGGTGAATAGCGATCATCGCGATATGGTCGAAACCGTCCTGGTGAATGCCTTCCGGCGCCACCTGGGTATCTTTCTCGATGGCGACCACGCGCATCTGGTGGATCTCTATCTCGGTGCCTTCCGGCAGTTCGTTGCTTTCGGCAAACAGGTTGCACATTTCTGCCATGCCTGCGCTCTGCAGTACGCTGCTGTCGATGGGTTCGAAGCGGCGCACCACGTTGCCCTGGAAGTGGTTGATCTGCTCGGACTGCATGAAAGTGCGCGGCCCCACTTCAACGATGTTGGGGTTGAGATATTTAACGACCGAATAACGGCGCAGGCGATATTTTCCGTCGGCGTGTTGCGTATGAGGCAAGGAGGAAAATGAAGGCATCAGTTGTCGGGTGGCTTGCGGGCTTAGCACAGTCATACTTATTACGTTTTCGTGTTTCTGTAACATAATCACCTCTAATAATAATAATTTCTGATGTTGTAGGGGGTAATTCGATTGAATTGTAGACGACTCTATAACCAACGCAATTTGGCGGTGGCAAGGTGTGACGGCGGTCGTAAAGCCGGGTGAACGCCCACGTTCGCGGGCGACCTAATGAGCAATGTCGAGATGAGGGGAAAGCGGCTCTGTCACCTATTTGGTACGGGTATCGTCTGCCAACTTGCTGAAGAACGAAGTGAACGCCGAAAGTTGCTCTCTATCGCTGCCCGATCCCCCTGCTTTGCGTGCCTGTTGGCGGTGAGCGCGAACAGGTGGGGCACCAGGCGTCGATGAATCGGTATGCGATTGTCTCGGACATCGCTCAGGAAGGGGTGACAGAGAAAATCGGCTTGCGGCTGGCGATCGAGCCGGTGAGGTAGGCTGTTTTTCCACCTGTTGCATAACATTTTCTTCTCAGTGCGGGAGGAAACGGCGTACACAGGGTGAAAACCGCCGCCGTTGTCGGGCGGCGGAAGCGGAGAGTCAGGCGCGTTTAAACAGATTCGCCGCCTGGAACAGCGCAAAGGAACTGACCAGCATCTCGATGCCGACGATCGCCGTCACCAGCGTGACCGACGCCGCCGGGCCTGAGCCGATCAGCATCCAGGCGATGATCAAATCGAGCACGCCGATGACGAACTGCAGCCAGTTGCCCGGCAGCCCGCGGCGCATGTAGCCCGCCGCCAGGCGCGCAATGCCGCCGAGCGCGAACAGCACGGCGAGGTACACCGCCAGCGCCAGAATGCCCGCCAGCGGGCTGGTGATGAATACATAGCCGATAATCAGGTAGGCCACGCCCAGCAGAATGCCGCCGATCATCGGCCAGGTATTCTGCGCCCGATTGGCGATCATGGCGATAATCAGCCCGGCGCCGCTCAACAGCAACAGGATGCCGACCACGATGCTCAGCGCTGCGCCGGAGGCGAAAGGATTGACCAGGCACAGTATGCCGCCCGCCAGCAGCAGGAAGGCGATGATCAAAAGGGTGGTACGTTGCTTTTTGAGCAGTTCTTCGCTCAGGAGGGGCAGATTATTGCGATCGAGGTTCAACATGACAGTACTCCATTTCGTCGTTGGGTAATTAATCAGTCATCCTTACCTGTTTAGCATAGACCGTCTGGGGGTTTTTGACTGACCCGGCGCAAATGTTACACTGTGCGGCTGACGCGTATCAGAACCGAAACGACGACTGAGGACTGGATTTGAGCACAGGAAGCAAATGGGCTGGGTGGCGCCGCATCGCGGTGTGTCTGACATTGGGGCTGTTGTTGGCCGGGTGTTCGGGTAAAAACACCTACAACCGTGACTACGATAAACTGCCGAAGGGCAGCTACACCGGCAAGTCCTACACCGTCAAACGGGGCGATACGCTGTACTACATTGCCTGGATCACCGACAGCGAAGTCAGCGATCTGGCCAGAATCAACAAGATACGTCCGCCTTATAATCTGGAAGTGGGGCAGAAACTGCGGCTGAGCGGCAGCGCACCGACCAAAACCGCCGCCACGCGCCGTAAAACCTCCTCTTCTTCCGCCGCGATCGCCAAGCAGACGCCGCCGCCGGGCGCCGCCCGCTGTTGGCGCTGGCCGACCAGCGGGCGGATCGTGCAGGCCTACTCCAATTCAGATGGCGGCAACAAGGGCATCGACATCGCCGGCAAACGCGGCCAGCCGATCTACGCTTCCGCCAAGGGCAAAGTGGTGTACGTCGGCAACCAGCTGCGCGGCTACGGCAACCTGATCATGATTAAGCATGGCGAGGACTTCATTACCGCTTATGCGCACAACGACACCACGCTGGTGCGCAACGGGCAGGATGTGAAAGCGGGGCAGAAGATCGGCACCATGGGCAGCACCGGCACCGATTCGGTGTTCCTGCACTTCCAGATCCGCTACCGCGCGACCGCGCTCGATCCGCAGCGTTATTTGCCGCCGCAAGGTTCGTCGCCGTCCTGTTAACGTCATTCAGGCTCCTGGCGGAGCCTGATGTTTGCTACTTCAACGGCAGGTAAAGATCGGTCACCAGCTCATATTCTGCCACCTCGTGCACGAAGTTGTGGTAATGGAAATAGAGCGGAAAATCGCGCAGTTCCTCGCCGCTGGCCGGCAACCACTCGCGGTACAGATAATGGGCACTTTCCGAGAGCCCATCCAGCGAGCCGTGATGGCGCAGCACCGCACAGCGCCCGGCCGGCAGCGTACTGTTCACCACGCCGAAGGCGTTGTCTTCCGGGATCGGCGCAGTGACCTCGCCGCAAATGAAGAAGCGGAAGTCCTGCGCTTCGGTGGTGGCCGGATCGTGCGGTGCGATGCCGAAAGTGCGGCTGCTGCTGACCGGCGACAGGCCGCTGGTTTTGCGCCAGCCGATAAAGCGCGCGGCGGTTTCGTTGACCAGCGCGGACGGGCCGCGATGTTCGATCATCGCCACCGGCGTGGCCGGGAAGTCGACAATATCTACCTTCATGGGGTGTTTCCTTTTGTGTTTCGGCTCGGGAAAGCGCTGCTGCCAATCGATCCAGGCCGGCCGTTTGCGAAACTGGCTTGGCGTTTGGCTGAACGCCTGTTTGAAGGCGCGGCTGAAGGACTCCGGATTTTGAAAACCGGCGTCCAGCGCGATGTCAATCACCGGCTCCAGCGGGTTATATGCCAGGCGGTACGAGGCGCGTTTGAGCCTCATCCACTGGACATAACGCCACACCGAGATGCCGCAATACGCGCTAAACTGGCGTTGAAAGTGAAAGCGCGAAAAGTGGGCCACTTCGCTCAGTTTTTCGACGGTGAGCGCCTCGTCCAGATGGCGGTCGATATAGTCAAAGACCTGCGCAAAGCGCTTTGCATATGTCTGGGGCATGTGATTGTCTCCTCCATGCCTGAACTTTGCCCGAGCCGCCGCCGCTTCTCCTGACGGATGATGCTGAATTGCTGCCGCAGGAAAACGGGATGGCTGCGGCGTTCGCCGCCGGCCAGGCCAAACTCATAACCCCGAGCGGCCATGCGCCGCGATCCCGACCAAGAAGATGAATATTACATGATGGATCGTTCCCGTTTGCTGAAATTCCTGCTGCCCTACCTGTGGCCGAAAGACAATCCGCGGCTGCGGGGGTATCTGGTGGTGGCCTTCGTGTTCATGGTGGCGGCCAAGGTCAGCACCACGCTGGTGCCGCTGGCCTACAAAGCGATGGTCGATGCGCTGAGCGGCGAGACGGCGAAAATGCTGGCGGTACCGCTGGGGCTGATCGTCGCCTATGGCGTGGCGCGGGTGGGCGGCGCGCTGTTCGAGGAACTGCGCAACGTGATGTTTATCCACGTCAGCCAGAATGCCACGCGCCTGCTGGGCGTGCGGGTATTTCGCCAGCTGCATGCGCTGAGCCTGCGCTTCCATCTGGAGCGCCAGACCGGCGGGCTGTCGTTGTCCATCGAGCGCGGCACCCAGGCGGTGGCCACGGTGCTGTCGCGCTTGCTGTTCTCCATCGTGCCGATCCTGTTCGAACTCTCGCTGGTCACGGCGATCATGTGGCATATGCTGAACGGCTGGTTCGCGTTGGCAATCCTGACGACGGTCGGTTGCTACATCCTGTTTACCGTGCTGGCGGTGAGCTGGCGCACCCGCTTTCGCCGCGAGCTCAACAAGGCCAACGCCGACGCCAACAGCAAATCCATCGACAGCCTGCTGAACTATGAGACCGTGAAATACTTCGGCAATGAAGAGTTCGAGGCTGAACGTTTCGACCTGTCGCGCCGGCTGTACGAATACGCCGCCATCAAGAACCAATTCAGTTTTACGGCGATCAACCTGGGGCAAACCGCCATTATCTCGATCGGGCTGATCGTGATGATGGCCATGGCGGCACAGGGCATTACACGGGGGACGATGACGGTCGGCGACTTCGTGCTGGTCAACGCCTATCTGCTGCAGCTGTATCAGCCGCTGAACTTCTTCGGCTTTATTTATTCCGAGGTGCGACAGGCGCTGATCGACATGGAGAACATGTTCGATCTGCTGCAGGAAAAGCGTGAAATCGTCGATAGCCCAGGCGCGCAACCGCTGCGCCTCGATCGCGGCGAAGTGCGGTTCGACGCGGTCAGCTTCGGTTACGACACGCGCCGGCCGATCCTCAAGCAGGTGAGTTTTACTATTCCGGCGGGCCACACGGTGGCGGTGGTCGGTGCTTCCGGCGCGGGCAAGTCCACGCTGTCGCGCTTGCTGTTCCGCTTCTACGACGTGCAGGGCGGCGCCATTACCCTCGACGGACAGGACATTCGCCAACTGACCCAGGCCAGCCTGCGGCAGGCGATCGGCATCGTGCCGCAGGATACGGTGCTGTTCAACGATACGCTGCGCTACAACATCGGCTACGGCAAGACCGGTTCCAGCGATGAAGAAATCGAGCGGGCGGCGCGGCTGGCGCATATCCATGATTTTATCGTCGGTTTGCCTGATGGTTACGACACCCGGGTGGGCGAGCGCGGGCTGAAGCTGTCGGGCGGTGAAAAGCAGCGGGTGGCGATCGCGCGCACCATTCTGAAAAATCCGGCCATCCTGGTGTTCGACGAGGCGACCAGCGCGCTGGACACCCAGACCGAACGCGAGATCCAGGGGCACCTGCGCGAAGTGAGCCGCAACCATACCACGCTGGTGATCGCCCATCGTCTCTCCACCGTGGTGGATGCCGATGAAATCATCGTGCTGGAGGCGGGAGAGATCGTCGAACGCGGGGGCCACGAAGCGCTGCTGGCCGCGAACGGCCGCTACGCCGCGATGTGGCAAACCCAGTACAGCGAAGAGCAGGAGTCACACTGACGGCGCCGTTCACGTTCATCCCTGAGGTTGAGCGGCATTGAGCCGCTGTGCCACGTAGTCGCAGGCGATGCGGGAGTCCTGTGTCAGGTCGGTTTCATCGCCGGCCAGGCTGCCGCGCAGCCAAAGTCCATCGATCATCGCCGCCAGCCCGCGTGCGGCATCACGCGCCTGGTGTAACGGCAGCTCGCGGCGAAACTGATAGCAAATATTGGAATAGAGCCGCCTGTCGTTGGCGCGCTGCAGGCGGCGCAGCACCGGCTGGTGCATGCTGGCGGCCCAGAAGTCGAGCCAGGCGCGCATGGATATGGCGTTGGTTTGGCTGGGGTGGAAGTTGCCCTGGATAATGGCGAACAGCTGTGACTGGCTGTCGCTCGCCGCCTGCGCGCGGCTCTCGGCCACCGCATCGCGCAGATCGCGCAGGATTTTGCGCATGGTGGCGCTCAGCAACCCCTCTTTATCGCCAAAATAGTGGCTGACGATGCCGGTCGACAGCCCGGCTTCTTTCGCCACCTGAGACAGGGTGACGCCGGCCAGCCCGACGACGTTAATGGTCTCGAAAGCGGCGTTAATCAGCTGCTCCTTACGCTGCTCCGGAATGTCTCTGCGGTACATATTTCCCTCAACTGATAGGCCAGTCACACTTTGAATTTGATTGATTGAACGGTCAATCAATACTCTATATGCTGCAAAAATGTCAAATAAATGACGATAAGATGTTAACAATAAGTTGCATTGAAATCGTCTGTCTTTCGCACCATGGAAGCCTGCCAATGACAGTGAAAAATTCCCCATCGCTTGATGAAGAACCTATCAGATTGAATGTTCCGGTGTTTTTCGGTTCGGCGGCGGTGATCCTGCTGCTGGGATCGCTGGTCGTTCTGTTTCCTTCCGCCAGCAAGCTGTGGCTGAATGCCGCACAAAGCTGGGTCGCCGACGTGTTCGGGTGGTACTACATGCTGTTGATGGTCGCCTGCATGGCGTTTGTCTTCTGGCTGGCGCTGTCGCGCTTCGGCCATATTCGCCTCAGCCAGGATGACGAACCGCCGCAGTTCAGCTATCCCTCGTGGGTGGCGATGCTGTTCTCATCGGGCATCGGCATTGCGCTGGTGTACTACGGTGCCTATGAACCGCTGGATCACTTTCTGTCGCCACCGGAAGGCAGCGGCGGCAGCGTGCAGGCAGCGCGACAGGCGATGGCGCTGACCTTTTTGCACTGGGGGCTGCACGGCTGGGCGCTGTATGCGCTGATCGCTACCGCGCTGGCCTATTTCGCCTATTGCCGCGGCCTGCCACTGGCGCTGCGCTCTGCGTTATACCCGATCTTCGGCGAGCGCACTCACGGCGGCGTTGGCCATCTGGTGGACAGCTTCGGCATTCTGGTGACGGTGATCTCGATGGTCACCAACCTGGGGATCGGTGCGCTGCTGGTGAACTCGGGGCTGTTTTATCTGTTCGATATTCCGCAAAGCACCGGCGTGCTGCTGGCGCTGATCGTGGTGATGATGGTGGTGGCCACGCTGGCGGCGGTCACCGGCGTCGAAAAGGGCATCGCCATGCTGTCGAACATCAACGTCGGCTTTCTGTGCCTGCTGCTGCTGTTCGTGTTTCTGGCCGGGCCGACGCTCAATCTGCTGAACGGCATGTTGCAAAACCTCGGCGATTATCTCACCTCGCTGGTCAGCCGCAGCTTCGATATGTATCTGTACGGCAAGGCGCGCCAGTGGCAGGGCGCCTGGACGCTGTTCTACTGGGCCTGGTGGGTGGCGTGGGCGCCGTTCGTCGGGCTGTTCATCGCGCGCATTTCCAAAGGGCGCACCATTCGCGAACTGATTTTCGGCGTGCTGCTGATCCCGCTGGGCTTCACGCTGGCGTGGTTGTCGATCTTCGGCAATACCGCCATCAGCCTGGTGCTGGAAGGCGGGCAGGCGATCCTGGGGCAGGTGGCGCAAAGCGATCCGCCGATGGCGGTGTTCAAGTTGTTCGAATACTTGCCCTATACCCAGCTGACCGCCGGCTTTGTGGTGGTGATCAGCTTCGTGCTGTTCCTGACGCCGGTCGATTCCGGCACGCTGATGATAGCGAATCTCTCCTGCCAGGGCGGTTCCGCCCATGATGACGCGCCGGCCTGGCTGCGGGTATTCTGGGCGGCGGTGACCACGCTGGTATGCGCCGGCCTGCTGTACGCCGGCAGTTTCAGTGCGATGCAGACTGCAGTGGTGTTGTGCGGCCTGCCATTCTCGGCGGTGATCGTGCTTTACATGGTCAGCCTGCGCAAGGATCTGTGCCGTTATGCCATGAAGCCGGTGCTGCCCTGAAGCGGTTTATTCGCCTGCGCGCGGCCGGTGGTGCACGTACTCGACAGTCGTGCCGTCCGGCAGGCGCGCATTGAAACAGGCGCCGGTGGGAACCTCCACCGGACCGAAGAAAATCTCGGCCCCGGCGGCCAGCAGCCGCTGGTGGTAGGGATAAATATCATCGACCAGCAGCGTGCCGACGGTGCTGCGGAAGGGGCGCAGCTGCTCTTCCGCCCCTTCCAGGATCAGAAACGGTCCCACCGCCGCCAATACCAGCCGATGCTCGGGAAAATCGAAGCGCATATCCGCTTTTACGCCGTGCAGCTGCTCGTAAAACGCGATGGCGCGGTCGATTTCCCCTTCACCAACGTAGACCCGAATCAACACGCGCGGCTCGCGCAGCGATGAGGAATCGGCGGTTTTGCGCCAGAAACCGGCTTTTGTCAGTGCTACCGTCATGTTTATCTCCTTGCTTGTTGCCTGCCGCTTATCATGCCGCTGTTTTTCATCCGGGGTTGGATCGAGTTGGCATAAGCTAGCCGCGCCGGTAATAACCCGCTCACGGGCCGCTAATGGGCGTTCTGTTTGTGATTTCCGTCACGGCCTGGGCTTTTATTATTATTCAGCATTGATAATGTCATGGCGTGATTATTAATTAACACAATGGAGTTAATCGTTCGCGCCATGCCGCTATAAAGCTAAGCAGATTCAAATAATAAAGAGAGTGAGGCAATGAGACCGATGAAAGGGTAAATGCCGTCTATTTATAAGTAATGGTTAAGATTTATTTGTTAACCTGTTTATCAGTCACGATGTTTTGGCTTTTTCGATAAAAGGGAAAAGTGCCAAACAGATTTATTTTAAATATTAAAAACAAAAAGTTGATTTATTTTCATGTCATTAGTGCACGATGAAAAATGCCTGATTCTTTCCCCTTGTCGCCGTTTTCAATGGCGGTTTGACATGCCTGCAGCTTGAGATAAGTTTATATCGTTAATATGTTAATGAGTTGTTGCCGTGACCGATGGCCAATGTTTCTCTTGGCCGAGCGCTTAACCGACTTATGCCATGGCGAATAGCCATTCATAAGTTAACTTATGGACAAATGACGCTATGAATAACTCGCCAGGGCAGCGCTCGCGATTGAGCGAAGAGAACCGATTGCTGATTATTTTATTTTTCGTTTTCGGCTGCGTGTTCGTCGATCGCCTGACTATCTCTTTCTTGTTTCCGATGATCGCCGCCGATTTGAAGCTGAGCAACGTGCATCTCGGCACGCTGTCGGCGGTGCTGGCATTGACCTGGGCACTGTCCGGCGCGGGGTTGGGGGCGATTGCCGATCGCTTTAATATCCGCAAACCGATGCTGATTCTGTCGATCCTGGTATTTTCGTTGTTCTCCGCGTTGTCGGGGTTGGTCAGCGGCTTTGCCATGCTATTGATCTTCCGCGCGCTGATGGGGATCGCCGAAGGGCCGGTGCTGCCGATCGCGCAATCGCTGATGGTGGAAAAATCGCAGCCGCAGCGCCGTGGCTTCAACATGGGGCTGATCCAGGGGGCGGCACCGGGGCTGCTGGGCGGTATTATCGCACCACCGCTGATCATCTATCTGGCACAGAAATGGGGCTGGAGCATGGCGTTTCATCTGACGGCGGTGCCGGGCATCATTCTGGCGTGGCTGATCTATCGCTATGTAAACGGCAAGAAGGATCCCGCTTTCAGCGCCGCGCCGGCGACCGACAAGGCGATGAACAAAGCTGCATACGGCGAGCTGTTTAAAATCAAGAATGTGGCGCTGTGCATTCTGATCTCCTGCGTGTTCGTCACCTGGTTCATGATCATCATTACTTTCACCCCCAACTTTTTGGTGACCGACCGCGGCTTCGGCGAAGGCACGATGGGCGGCATCATGAGCGCCATCGGCGCCGCCTGGGTTTTTTGGGGCGTGGCGGTACCGGCTATCTCCGATCGCCTCGGCCGCAAGCCGACGCTGATCTTCTTTTCGCTGTTGGCGGTGTGTTGCCCGCTGTTCCTGAGCTACGTCGATAATCCGTGGCTGCTGGGCGTGCTGGTGTTTCTGTCTTATACCGGCCTTGGCTGCTTCACGCTGTTTATGGCCACCATTCCGTCGGAAACGGTGTCGCCGGCCCGCATCGCGACCGCGTTGGGGCTGGTGATGGGGATTGGCGAGGTGATTGGCGGCTGTCTGGCGCCGTTTATCGCCGGGCTGATCGCCGATCGCTACGGGCTGGTCAGCGTGATGTGGCTGGCGGCCGCCGGCGCGGTGTGCGCCGGCGTACTGAGTTGTTTTCTCGATGAAACTGCACCTGCGGTGGTGAATCGCAGAGCGGTGAAACCGGCGGGCGTCGCCGACGTTTGAGGCGGTTTTCATCCTATTCAATCAAGGAGAGCGAAGATGTCAGCAGAACAATCCGTACTGAATCAAAATGCCGAACCGGACTGGAAGAATTACGACGATTTCGCGCGCGGTATCGACACTAACCGGCTGCCGGGCACTCAGGAGTGGCGTGGGAAAACGCTGCAGATCGCCTTTGAAAAAGACGGGGAAATCACGCTGCGCTTCAGTGCCGATCGGCAACGGGTGCTGTGGGCTTGGGGCGGAGAGAGCGGCGAGGATGCTTACGAAGAGGTGCAAACCTCCGCCGCGCGCTATTTCTTCAATATTCCGCTGCAGTCGCCGGGCAACGAGTGCCTGACGCTGGTACTCAATCGTGACAGCGGCCGGGCGCTGCTGGTGCGCAGCACGCTGTTGCCGGAACAGACCGTGGAAAAGGGCTCGCGCCTTAAGCAAAGCTTCCACGTCGGCCGGATTGTCGGCGTCACGCCGGGTGGCGTCGCGCCGCATCTGACCCGCGAGCTGATCGGCTATCGTACGCTGAACGTCTACAGCCCCAACCACTATTACGAACACTTCTACGTCAACACCGAGCGCTATGCCTGGCAAAACCTGCGCGGCGAGCAATTCGGCCACGGCGATATGGACTACGCCACCTACTACAAGTTTGAGGACGAGATGTTCCTGTTCACCTTCCGGGAAAAGATTATCCCGGTGTGCTCGGTGTTCTTCTTCGACTTTATTTCCGGTCGCTGCACCGGCACCTTCCTCGGACTGGACGCTGCCGGCCGGGTGTTGGTGTCACCGGCCGGGGCGTTCATCAGCAAGATGAGCTATAACGCCTACCCGGAAGGGGTACAACCGCTTTGATTCAGGCGTTTCTGACCAGCGATCCGGCGTTGATCTCCGCAATGGTTTTCGCGCCGGTGAGCGTCATGGCGACGCGCATTTCCTTGTCGATCAGATCCAATAAATTAGCCACCCCGGCTTCGCCGGCTGCCGCCAGCGCATAGACGAAGGCGCGCCCCAGCAGCACGCTGTCGGCCCCCAGGGCGATCATGCGCACTACGTCCAGGCCGCTGCGGATGCCGGAGTCGGCCAGCAGAGTGATGTCGCCTTTCACTGCGTCGGCGATCGCCGGCATGGCGCGCGCGGTCGACAGCACGCCGTCCAACTGGCGGCCGCCGTGGTTGGAGACGATGATGCCGTCGGCGCCGAAGCGCACCGCGTCTTTGGCGTCCTCCGGATCCAGAATGCCTTTGATGATCATCGGGCCGTCCCAGAATTCGCGGATCCACTCCAGATCTTTCCAGGAAATCGACGGATCGAAGTTGGCGCCCAGCCAGCCGATGTAGTCTTCCAGGCTGGTGGGTTTGCCGCGGTAGGCCGAGACGTTGCCCAGATCGTGCGGCTTGCCGAGCAGGCCGACATCCCAGGCCCACTGCGGATGGGTAAACGCCTGCAGCACGCGGCGCAGCGCGGCGTTAGGGCCGCTCATCCCTGAGTGGGCGTCGCGGTAACGGGCGCCCGGCACCGGCATGTCGACGGTAAACACCAGCGTTTTCACGCCGGCGGCCTTGGCGCGCTCCAGCGCATTGCGCATAAAGCCGCGATCTTTCAGCACGTAGAGCTGGAACCACATTGGCCGATCGATCGCCGGCGCCACCTCTTCGATCGGGCAGACCGACACGGTGGACAGCGTGAACGGAATGCCTTTTTTGGCCGCGGCGCGCGCAGCCTGCACTTCGCCGCGGCGGGCGTACATGCCGGTCAACCCCACCGGCCCCAGCGCGACTGGCATCGCCAGCTGCTCGCCGAACAGCGTAGTCTGCAGGCTGAGTTCGGACATGTTGCGCAGCACGCGCTGGCGCAAGGCAATATCGGCCAGATCGTCGGTATTGCGCTTCAGCGTATGCTCCGCGTAGGCCCCGCCATCGATATAGTGAAACAGAAACGGCGGCAGTTTGGCCTGGGCGGCGGCCCGGTAGTCGGTTGACGCGGAGATGATCATAGTGTTTACCTTCTTGTCTTGCTTGCGATAACGAGTGTTCAGTCAGAGCGTGAGGAGCGCCGCCATGCCGGCCGCGATCCCGCCGTACGCCAGCATCGGCAGTACGGTCTTTCTGATGATTTTGCCTTCGGCGTTGCCGATCCCGAGGATCGAACAGACCGCGATAATGTTGTTCAGGCACACCATGTTGCCCATGGCGCCGCCGACGGACTGCAAGGCCAGCGTCAGGTTAACGTCAAGGCCACCGCTCTGGGCGATCGACTGCTGAATGCCGCCGAACGTCAGGTTCGAAACGGTATTGGAACCGGAGAAGAACGAGCCCAGCGCGCCGAGGAATGAAGAGAACAGCAGCCAGCTCTCGCCGGTCAGCGCCGCCAGCGCTTTACCGATCAGGATCACCGGTGCGTTGTCGCCACCCTGCATCATCAGGTTGACCATCACCAGCGCGCCGAACAGGGCGATAAAGGGGCGCGCGATGCGTCCGCCGGTTTCGCTGAACATTTGCCGCACCTGGCCACCATTCAGACGGAACAGCGGAATACACAGCAGCACCACCAGCAGGAACGGGATCAGCGCCGGTACATACAGCGTTTTGTAACCGGCGCCGGCGGAGGTGCCCAGCACCTGCTGCAGTTCGACGATCAGCGCCTGGCTGATGCGCAGCTCCCCGAGCCAGCCGAGCTTTTCTTGCCACAGCAGCGCGGTGTTGTTGAGCAGCGCCTTAAGGCCCAGCTGGTGGACGCGCGTCACTATCAGAATAGCAATCAGCAGCAGGGTCGGGGTCATGGCCTTGACCACCTGCAAGAACGGCACCGCTTGCCCGGCGCTCTGCGGCTTGTCGCTGCGGACGAGGCCGATGCCGCCGCGCGCCAGCAGCACCGACAGCGCCAGGCCGATCGCGCCGCCAACCAGCGCCGGGAACTCATAGTTCACCTGAGCCAGCAGCAGATAGGGCACGGTGCAGCTCAGCACGCTGAGCAGGATAAACGGCAGGTTGCGGCGGATATCCTGCCAGGAAACGATAAAGCGCAGCGCCAGCAGAGGAATGACGAAGCCGGCGACAAAGTGAATCAGCGCGGTTTGCCGGCCGATCTCCAGCAGGCTGGCGTCCGACAGGCCGAGATTGGCGAAGCCGAACCAGGTGGGGGTGCCCACGGCGCCGAAGGAGACCGGTACCGAGTTCATCACCAGCGTCAGCAGGGCGACGCGCAGCGGGTTGAAGCCCAGCCCGACCAGAATCGGCGCGGCGATGGCGGCCGGTGTGCCGAAGCCGCTGGCGCCCTCAATCATAAAGGCGAACGCCCAGCCGATAATCATCAGCTGGGCCACGGGATTGGGGCTGACGGTTTCCAGCCAGCGGCGCACCACATTTTCCGCGCCGCTTACCTGCATCAGTTTGTTGAGCAGGATGGCGCCGGCGATGATGGTGATCGGCGTCAGCGTCGACACCAGCGCGGTGATGATATTGGCATGCAGCAGCCGCAGCGAGGCATCGAACCATAAGAGCTGTACGGCATAGACCACGGCGGCCGTCAGCGGCAGGGCGAGGTAAGAGGGCACGCCATTCCTTTTGGTCATCATCCAAATCAGCAGGACGATGGGCGCAATACTGAAAAGCAGGGGCATAAGATCCTCAGGGTTATTATTTTTATGGGCAGAGATATGTAGCTGAAAGGTTAATTACCGCAACATTTTCATTCTAATCACAACGTTGACGACGATGCTATGCGGTAATTTTTTAACATCGGCGAACGGCGCCGGCGGCGGGAAAATAGCCGACAGGAGGGGCTGAATTTAATGCTTTAAAATCAGTTTGATAGAAGCGTTTATTGTGTGATGAATGCGCGAGTTCACATTAATTAGGCGGTAATGTTCAATAGATTATGTCCAAAAATGCGGTAATCCCCGCGGCTTTTTGCGGCCGCAGGGAAATAATCAGAGCAGGGAACTCAAAAATAATGGCTGATATTTTGGTAGGAACCGATGATATGTTCGATCAGCAGACGGGTTTTTAACGGCAGATTGCGGGTGTAAGGATAAACGGCGTAAATGCCCAATACTTTGCCGCAGTGGCCGGCCAGGATCTCCGTCAGTTTGCCGTCCTGCAAATCTTCATACACCATGCAGCGCGGCACCATGGCGATGCCGTGGCCGCCGATCACCGCTTTGCGGATCGCCCGCGCGTTGTTGGCCGACAGGTTGCCGTTAACCTGCAGCTCATAGATTTCGTTGCGCCCCGGCCGTTTCATCAGCCAATTGGCGGTGCCGCTCTCCTGATAGGTGTAGGTCAGGCAGTTGTGGTCGAGCAGGTCTTCGGCGCTGCGTGGTTCCGGGTGGCTTTCCAGGTAACCCGGCGAGCAGACGATCACCCAGCGGGAATCGAAGATCGGCCGGGCTATCAGGCTCGAATCCGGCATGGTGCCGGTACGGATCGCCAGATCGATACCTTCTTCCACCAGATCGACAAAGCGGTTTTCCAGTCGCATCTCGACCTTCAGGCTGGGATGCAGGGCGCAAAATTCCGCCACGCTTTCGCTCAGCAGCAATTCGCCCGAAATGGTTGGTACCGACATGCGAATGGTGCCGGTCAACTCTTCGCTCTTTTCGCTGACGGCGTACAGCGCCTCCTGTACTTTTGCGCCGATCTCTTTGGCCTGCTGGTAGAGCGCCTGGCCGCTCTCGGTCAGCGTCAGGCTGCGGGTGGTGCGGTACAGCAGCCGGGCGCCCAGCGATTTTTCCAGCCGCCCGATGCGTTTACTGACCACCGAGCTGGTGATGCCGGCGCTCTCCGCGGCTTTGCTGAACGAGCCGCAGTCGACAATCAGGGCGAACAGAATCAGGTCATTGGCGTATTCGTGAGTGGCGAGCATAATCGGCTGTTCCCTTCAGCAGAAAGAGGCGTCAGTGTAAGTCTCTCGTTTCAATAAGCAATCATCAAAGTGCCATTGGCGCCGCAATCGGAGGCCGCGTGAACAATGAGAATTCGTCTTGATCTCATTCTCGTGCCGCTTACAATGCCTGCCAGATCGCGATTTCAGAGGTTTTTTCATGGAACTGCTACGGGTGGTTTATCACCAGTATCGTTGGCCATTTCTGGCGGTTATGGCGCTGACCATGGCCAGCGCCGGCTTAGGCATCGGTATCATTGCTTTTATCAATCAATACCTGATGGACGCCGGCGGCGATGCATTGGCCGTGCTGCCGATGTTTCTCGCCCTGCTGGCATTGTTGATAGCGGTCACGCTGGGCTCGCAATTGGCGCTGACGACATTGGGCCATTACTTCGTCTATCGCCTGCGCGGGCAACTGGTGAAGCGCATTTTGGATACCGATATTGAACGCCTCGAACAGTTGGGCAGTGCCTCGTTGCTGGCCAGCCTGTCGAGCGATATTCGCAATATCACCGTTGCCTTCGTACGCTTGCCTGAACTGGTGCAGGGGGTGATTTTAACCTTGGGGGCGGCGGCCTATCTGGGGTGGCTATCGCCGAAAATGCTGGCGATCACGGCAGTCTGGGTGGCGGTGACCGTCGTGGGCAGCGGTTGCCTGGTGTCGCGGGTCTATCGCCATATGGCCAGTTTGCGCGAGTCAGAGGAGCGTCTCTATCATCATTATGAGTCGGTGATTGACGGTCGCAAGGAACTGACGTTGAACCGCAAGCGTGCGCAGGCGCTGTACGAACAGGCCTATCAACCCGATGCGCAAGCCTATCGCTACCATATCATTCGCGCCGATACCTTCCATTTGAGTGCGCTCAACTGGTCAAACATCATGATGTTGGGGGCGATCGGGCTGGTGTTCTTTATGGCCAACAGTCTGGGATGGGCGGACTCGACGGTGGCCGCCACCTATTCACTGACGCTGTTGTTCTTGCGAACGCCATTACTGCAGGCGGTCGGGGCGTTTCCGACGCTGGTCAGTGCCGAAGTGGCCTTTAACAAGCTCAAGACGCTGCGTCTGGCTGAGTATCAAGCGGCGTTTCCTGACGCCGTTGGCCGTTCCTGGCAGACGCTGGAGCTGCGCGACGTGGTTTTTCACTATGCGGGTACGGAACAGCAGCCCGGGTTTGCCGTCGGGCCGCTCAATCTGACGTTGCGGCGGGGTGAGCTGGTCTTTCTGATCGGCGGCAACGGCAGTGGCAAGTCAACGCTGGCGATGCTGCTGACCGGGTTGTACCCGCCGGTGAGCGGGCACATTGTTCTGGATGGCGTCGTACAGACTGCGGCGGACATGCCGGACTACCGTCGGTTGTTTTCGGCGATTTTCACCGATTTTCACCAGTTCGACCGTTTGCAAGGGCCGGAAGGCGGTAAACCCGATGAGGAACTGGTCGCCGGTTGGCTCGAGCGGTTGAATATGAAAAGCAAATTGCAGTTCGACGGCACCAGGGTGACCAACCCGCAGCTGTCGCAGGGGCAGCGCAAACGTCTGGCCCTGTTGCTGGCGGTGGCGGAACAGCGCGATATCTTGCTGTTGGATGAATGGGCCGCGGATCAGGATCCGCAGTTCCGGCGCATTTTCTACCGCGAGCTGTTGCCGGAATTGCGCGCGCTGGGCAAAACGGTGTTTGCCATCAGCCATGACGATCATTATTTCGAACATGCCGATCGGCTGCTGGAAATGCGCTCCGGCCATTTGCGCGAGCTGACCGGCATCGAGCGTGAACACGCCAGCCGGGATTCCGTCAGCAGAATCGGCTAACTCACGCCGGCCCGGGCGAGAGCAAAACGGGCCGGCGCTTCTCCCCGCAGAATTTCAGTACGTCGCTTCATTTTCTCTTCCCCCTTCAGTTCGGTCTGTTGCCGATTTGGCTTATGACCAGTCAAATGATTGATGGTTAAATTATTTACCAGTGGTTTAATTTTGACCTTTCAAGGTGTGGCACACTGCGCATTCGTTCGCCTATCAATACAAGTTATCGGCTGCCGATAACAGTGGTATCCACGGTGCCGTTCTTACTGAGGCCGCAGTACAGGTCTATGCATAGCAGCAGTTTTTTAAAATGCCATAGGAAAAAACGACTTTATCGATCGTTAAAATAGATCGATAATCTAAATTTAAATGGTTTAATCTATTGGTTGAGGGCGCTGTGGTGAGCAAGGATGGATCAAATATCAAACGTAAAGCATGGCTGTGCGTATTTATCGGTAGTGGGCTGTTCTGGCTACTCATCGCCGCCGTGATTTATTGGTTACTGAATTAAGCAGGTTAAGCAGGAAGGCGATTTGTGAACAAAAAGCAGGCTAAAAACCGTGAGGGCGCTCAGCGTCGTGCGCAGTCCAAAATTCCGCCTTCGTGGGTGTTGAGCGATGAGCAACGCGCCTTTATTGAAGACTTGTGGCTGGATAACGCGCCTGAGCCAGTGCGTCCCATCGCCCAACGGCGCTAGCTGATCACGCGGCTGCGGCCGGCCAATGCGCCGAACAGCATTTGCAAAACGGTCAGGCACAGCAGGGCGATCAGCGGCAAACGCCAGCCTTCCGTCAGATCGTGTAGCAGGCCGAACAACGTGGGCCCCAGCGCCGCCAACAAATAGCCGACCGATTGCGCCATACCCGACAGCAGCGTGGCCTGATGATGATGCTGGCTGCGTAACCCAAAGAACGACAGCGCCAGCACCAGCGAACTCCCTGCCCCCAACCCGGCAAACGTCAGCCACACCAGTGAACTGGCAGGTTGCACCAATAATCCTCCGACGCCGATGAATATCAGCAGGGAACTGCCCAGCGCTATTGCCCGCTGGTCGCGCGCCCGCGGCAAAATCACCACCATGACAAAGTTGGCGACGATCGCCACCACCTGGTAAACGAACAGCTCGAATCCGGCCTGTTGGGCGGAAGTGCCGTGGCTGGCGGCAAAGGCGCTGAACCAGCCGATGATGGTGTAGAAAGCGATCGATTGCAGCCCCATGAACATCGCCACTTGCCAACCCAGCGCGCTGCCCCAGGGAGAACGATAGCGCTGTGGCTCCGTCGGTTGCGGTTCTTTGGCGGCGGGGGTGGCTGAGCGCCGCAGCTGCGGCAACCACACCAGCAGCGCCAGCAACGCGGGCAAAGCCCAGCACAGCAAGGAGAACCGCCAGCCGAGGTCGGCCAGGGTAGCCAGCGGCACCGCCAGACCGGAGGCGATGGCGGCAACCAGTGACATCACCGCCGCATAGGCGGCGATCATCGCGGCGGCGCGATGCGGGAAATCTCTTTTCACCAGCGTCGGCAGCACCACGTTGGCAAAGGCAATGGCGGCGCCGATCAGGATGCTGCCCAGCCAGAGCATGGCGTCTTGCGGCAGGGAACGTAGCGCGATGCCGCAGACCAGCAGCGCGAGGGCGAGGCCCAGGGTGCGCTCGATGCCGATGCGTTTCGCCAGCGTTGGCGTCAGCGGTGAGAGAACGGCGAACAGGATCAGCGGCAGCGAGTTGATCAGGCCGGCGGCGGTGGCGGACAGCGCCAGCTGTTGCTGGATTTGTTCCAACAGCGGACCGACGCTGGTCAGGGCGGCGCGCAAGTTGGCCGCGATCAGCATAATGCCGACGATCAGCAGGACAGGACGGTGTAAACGGCGACGCGGGGTCGCGGTGGACGCTGGGGATGAAGCGGGTTGCGGCATGAGTTCCTCGCACCAGGGCATGCAGTCAATCAGTGCTGCATGGCGTGATGCGTTGATTGACGTTAACGCTTACGTACCGACAAATTGGCGGTATTCGATCGCAAGTGTAGGGAAGATGGCTCACGCTGACAAGGGGACGGGCCGGTGGGATGATGGTGGTTAACCCCTGATGGCCGCAGGATAATTGCCATTATGTGATCCTGGTCACTGAGCGAACTAAAAGTCATGGCGCGGGGCGCGCTATGTGCCGCTTTCGCTTTCCTCGCCGTCGGCGCCGTGGCCCTCCGGCGCTTGCGCCCGTCATGGCATTTCACTTTCCCTCCCACCTGCTTTTTGTCTTTTCGATTCGTTTCGATTCGAAAGGTTTTTTGGCGATTTTTTTGCTAAAACGGGGCTGTAAGCCCGATCACAATTTCATTGCTTTCGCTTTGCTGTAATGCCAGCGCAGTAGAGCGAAAGCCATCTTCTCCCCGGCGATGCCGGAAACCTGAGGACCGCAGCTCATGCCAGTGAATACCGCAAAGCGACGTGAACACATCATCGATCTGTTATGCGAGCACGGCAGCGTGCGCGTGGAGCAGCTCAGCAAACAGTTTGCGGTATCCACGGTGACGATCCGCAACGATCTGCGCTTTCTGGAACGAAAAGGGTGTGCGCTGCGCGCTTACGGTGGCGCGATGCTCAATCAGCAATTCGCTTTCGATCGGCCGCTGCGGGACAAAGGGCGGTTGAATCGCGACGTTAAAACGCTGATCGCCAACGCGGCGGCCGGCTATGTGCGCGACGGCGATGCGTTGATCCTCGATTCTGGTTCCACCACCGCGCAGATCGTGCCGTTCCTGAAGGGGCGGCGTGATCTGGTGGTGATGACCAATGCGCTGAACATTGCCTACGAGCTTTCGGGAAACGACGGGGTGGAGGTCATGGTGCTGGGGGGCAGCGTGCGCCGCAACTCTTACTCGCTCTACGGTCCGGCTGCCGAGCAGCAATTGCGTCAGTACCGCTTCGACAAACTGTTTTTGGGCGTCGACGGGTTCGACCTGAGCGCCGGCATCACCACGCCTCACCCCGGTGAGGCGCACCTCAATCGCGTGATGTGCGAGGTGGCGCGCGAGATTATCGCGGTGGCGGATGCCAGCAAATTCGGTCGCAAGAGCTTTTGCATGATTCGCGAAGCCGGACAAATCCATCGGCTGATCACCGACAGCCGTCTTCCGGACGAATACGAGCGGGCGTTAACCGAGCTGGGCGTGGAGGTCATCATCGCCGATCGGTAGCAGGGCGCCTGCATGGGGGCTTCATGCAGCAGTTGTTACAGCTTGTCGAGCAGCACAAGGCCGGTATGCCGGTCGGGATCTTTTCCGTCTGTTCCGCCCATCCCTGGGTTCTGAAGGCCGCGCTGCGGCAGGCCAAAGCGCGCGGCACGCCGGTGTTGGTGGAGGCGACGTCGAACCAGGTCAATCAGTTCGGCGGCTATACCGGCCAAACGGCGGCTCAGTTCCGCGATGCGCTATGGCGCCTGGCAGATGAGGTTGGCCTGGCGCGCGAGCACGTGTGGCTGGGCGGCGATCATTTGGGGCCCAACGCCTGGCAAGACCGCCCGGCTCAGGAGGCGATGGCGCTGGCGGAAACCTTGATCGACGATTACGTTCGCGCCGGATTTCGCAAGATTCATCTCGATTGTTCCATGTCGTGCGCCGGCGATCCTACGCCTCTGGGGGATGCCACGGTCGCCGAACGCGCGGCGCGCTTGTGCGAGGTGGCGGAGCGCGCCTGGGCGCAGAGCGGTGGCGAAGCGCCGGTCTATGTGATCGGCACTGAAGTGCCGGTGCCGGGCGGCGCACAGGAGGCGCTGGCGGGGCTGCAGGTCACTACGCCACAGGCGGTAGCGCAAACGCTGGAAACACACCGCATCGCCTGGCAAAAGGCCGAGCTGAACGATGCCTGGCAGCGAACCATCGCGCTGGTGGTACAGCCGGGCGTCGAGTTCGATCACCACAGCGTTGAACATTACCAACCGCAGCGCGCCGACGCATTGAGCCACTTCATCGAACGGCAGCCGGGCATGATCTACGAAGCGCACTCTACGGATTACCAACCGCCGCAGGCCTACCGCCAGCTGGTGCGCGATCACTTCGCCATCCTGAAAGTAGGGCCGGCGCTGACCTTCGCGCTGCGCGAAGCGTTGTTCGCCCTCGATCGCATAGAACGCGAATGGTTGGGAGAACGCCAGTCGGCGCAGCTGTGCGCCACGCTGGAGCAGGTGATGCGCGAGCAGCCGCAGCAGTGGAGCCGCTATTACCACGGCACGCCGCACCAGCAGTATCTCGATCGCCACTACAGCCTGAGCGATCGGGTGCGTTACTACTGGCCGCAGCCGCAGGTGCAGCAGGCGGTCGACGGTTTGCTGGACAACCTGCGCCGCAGCCCGGCGCCGCTGGCGCTGCTCAGCCAGTACCTGCCGGATCAGGCGCGGGCGCTGAACGCCGGCGAATTGAGTGCCGATCCGCAGGAGTGGGTGCTGCATAAAGTGACGCAGGTGCTCGACGATTACCATGCCGCCTGCTACCCGGAGGGCCGCTGATATGCCGAACATTTTAATGACCCGCATCGACAACCGCCTGGTGCACGGCCAGGTGGGCGTGACCTGGACCAACACCCTCGGCGCCAACCTGGTGGTGGTGGCCAACGACGAGGCCGCCGCCGATCCGGTGCAGCAGAACCTGATGGATATGGTGGTGGCGGAAGGGGTGCAGACCCGCTACTTCACGCTGCAGAAAACCATCGACGTGATCCACAAGGCGGCGGATCGGCAGAAGATTTTTCTGGTGTGCAAAACGCCGCAGGACGTGTTGACGCTGGTACGCGGCGGGGTGCCGATCCGTTTCGTCAACGTCGGCAACATGCATTTCGCCGAGGGGAAGCGGCAGGTGCACAAAACGGTGTCGCTGGACGACGGCGATGTGGCCGCTTTCCGCGCGCTGGCGGCGCTGGGCGTGGAGTGCGAAGTGCGCCGGGTGCCGGATGAGGCGGGCGAGGCGATCGGCAAACTGCTCTTTTGAGCCAGGGGGAAAGCATGTTGACGGATGCGTTATTGATTGCGCTGTTGGCTGGGCTGGCGGGGGTTGACCTGTTCGACGGCCTGACCCACTTCCACCGGCCGGTGGTGATGGGGCCGCTGGTGGGGCTGATTTTGGGCGATGTCTACACCGGCTTGCTGGTGGGCGGCACGCTGGAGCTGGTGTGGATGGGGATGGTGCCGCTGGCGGGCGCCCAACCGCCTAACGTGGTGATCGGCGGGGTGATCGGCACCGCGTTCGCCATTCTGACCAAGGCCGATCCTAAAGTGGCGATCGGCGTGGCGGTACCCTTCTCGATTGCGGTGCAAGGCTGCATCACGCTGCTGTTTACGCTGTTCTCACCGATGATGCACCGCTGCGATCGCATGGTGAAAGAGCTGAACTGGCGCGGCATCGAACGGGTGAATTACCTCGGCATCAGCATCCTGTTCATCTTCTATTTCGTGGTGGCGTTCCTGCCGATTTACTTTGGCGCCGATGCGGCCAGCGCCATGGTGCAAAAGGCGCCGGGCTGGCTGCTGGACGGGCTGGCGGTGGCGGGCGGCATGATGCCGGCGATCGGCTTCTCGCTGCTGATGAAGGTGATGATGAAAAAAACCTACGTGGCCTATTTTATCCTCGGCTTCATCTCGGTCACGTTCCTCAAGCTGCCGATCCTGGCGGTGGCGCTGGGCGCCCTGGCGATCGCCCTGATCGACTTTTTCAACACGCAACGCGGCGCGGCAGAGACGACGGCTCGGCCCGCTCCGCAGGAGGACGCCGAAGATGGCATTTAACGATTCCGACGATCTGCTGGCGCAAAAGGCCGATCAACGCATGGCGCAGGCGCTGGCCACCAGCCAGGTGGAGCAGGACGACTATCTGGACAGCCAGCCCGCCGAAGCGCTGACGCGCGGCGACATCAACCGCATGGCCTGGCGTTCGCTGCTGTTGCAGGCGTCGTTCAACTATGAACGCATGCAGGCCGGCGGCTGGTTGTATCAGCTGATCCCCGGGCTGCGCAAGATCCACCGCAACCCGCAGGATCTGGCCAACTCGATGAAGATGCACATGGAATTTATCAACGTGCATCCGTTCGACGTCACCTTCCTGTCCGGCCTGGTGCTGGCGATGGAGCAGAACAAGGAGAAGATCTCCACCATTCGCGCGGTGAAAGTGGCGCTGATGGGGCCGCTCGGCGGCATCGGTGATGCGCTGTTTTGGCTGACGCTGTTGCCGATTTGCGCCGGGATAGGCGCTTCGCTGGCGCTGGAGGGCAGCCTGTTCGGGCCGATCGTTTTCCTGCTGCTGTTCAACCTGTTCCACTTCGGCCTGCGCTTCGGGCTGGCGCACTACGGCTATCAGGCCGGCACCAGCGCGCTGGCGTTGTTGAAGACCCACACCCGGCGCATTTCTCACGCCGCGTCGATCGTCGGCATGACGGTGATCGGCGCGCTGGTGGCCTCGTATGTGCACCTGTCCACCCCGCTGGTGATGCATGCCGGCAAGGCCAGCGTGGCGCTGCAGACCGACGTGCTGGACAAGTTGATGCCCAACTTGTTGCCGCTGTGCTTCACGCTGCTCATTTTCTTCCTGATGAAGCGCGGTTTCTCGCCGGTGAAACTGATTGGCGTCACCGTTGTGATCGGTGTGGTGGGCAAATTTATCGGCATTTTGTGAGGAGTGGGCTATGCCAGGCATTGTGATTACCGGCCACGGCGGCTTCGCCACCGGGCTGTTGCAGGCGGTGGAACAGGTGGTGGGGCCGCAGCCGCACTGCGTGGCGGTCGATTTCCCCGAACAGATGAGCACCGTGCAGCTCAACGACGCCTTGCGCTCGGCGTTGGCGGCGGTGGCGCAGCCGGACGGCGTGGTATTTCTCACCGACATGCTCGGCGGCTCGCCGTTTCGCAGCGCCTGCGAACTGGCGGATGCGCATGGCGATTGCGAAGTGCTCACCGGCGTCAATATGCAGTTGGCGGCGGAAATGATGCTGGAGCGCGATGGGCTGAATCTGGAGGAATTTCGCGAGATGGCTTTGGCGTGCGGCAAACGCGGCCTGACAAGCCTGTGGCATGAACGCCGCCGGGTGAAGTGCGAAGACGCGCAGGCCGATGGCATTTGAACGAAAACCGGGCGCGGACGCGCCCGGCTTCGTGAGTTATGCCGGCAACGGGCTCAGCGCCAGGCGCGCCGGTTGGTCTTCGCCGCGGCTGAAGCGCCAGCAGGTTTGGTGGTACTTCGCCACGCTGTTGCGGTGCGCTACGCTGATCAGCGTCACGTCCGGCAGTTCATCCACCAGCAGGCAGTACATCAACTGCTCGGTTTCGTCGTCCAGTGCGCTGGTGGCTTCGTCGAGGAACAGGATGCTCGGGCGAATCAACAGGGCGCGGGCGAACGCCAGCCGCTGTTGCTCGCCCGGCGACAGGCGATGGCTCCAGTTGGCGGAGGTGTCCAGCCAACGCTGCAGGTGCTTCAGGCGGCAGTTTTCCAGCACCCGCATCAGCTGCGGATCGCTGTATTCCGACGCCAGGCTCGGGTAGCTCAATGCTTCGCGCAGCGTGCCGATCGGAATGTAGCTGCGCTGTGGCAGGAATAGCGTGTTGGCGTTGGCCGCTACCCCGATAGCGCCCGCGCCATAAGGCCAGATACCGGCGATGGCCCGCAGCAGCGTCGACTTGCCGCAGCCGGAAGGGCCGACGATCAACAGGCGATCGCCGCGTTGCAGCGTCATCTCGGCGCCGACCAGCAGCGGCTGGCCGTCGGGCAAGTTCAGGCTGAGGTTGTTCAGCGTTAACGGATGGGCGGTCTCTTGCCGTAGCTGAATGCCGCGCGGCTGATGATGCACCTGATCGACGGCAGCGTTGAAGCCGGCCAGACGGTTGACGCAGGCTTTCCAGGTCGCCAAATCGTTAAACGCGTCGATAAACCACGACAGCGCACCCTGTACCTGACCGAAGGCCGAGGCGATCTGCATCAGGCCGCCCATCTGAATGGCGCCGGAGAAGTAGCGCGGCGCCGCCACCAGCAGGGGAAACACGATGGCGAACTGGCCGTAGAAGTTGGTGGCGATATTCAGCCGCCGAGTGATGCGCATAATTGCCCACCAGTTGCTGCGAATGGTGTCGAAACGATCGCCCAGCTGCTGCGCCTCGCGCGGTTCGCCGTGATACAGCGCGATGGCATCGTTATTTTCGCGGATGCGGATCAGGCCGAAACGGAAGTTCGCCTCGTACCTTTCCTGATTGAAGCCCAGCATGACCAGCGGTTTGCCAACCCACCAGATCAGCAGCGATCCCAGCACCGCATACAGCAGCGCGAACCACACCATATAACCGGGCAGCGTAATGGCGTGCTGACCGAGCGCGAAGGTCATCGGCCCGCTGACGTGCCATAAGATATCGATAAAGGAAAACAGCGTCACCAGGCTGGAGAGCAGCCCGAGCGACAGCGACAGGGTGTATTGGGTCAATACGTTGAGATCTTCGGCGATACGCTGATCGGGGTTATCGACGATCTGCTGTTGCTCGGTGTGGTAATACGCCTGGTGCGCCAGCCATTTCCCCATGAACTTTTCCGTCATCCAGCGCCGCCAGCGCATCTGCAGCCCCTGGGTGAGGTAGATCTTGTAGACCGCCAGCACGATGAAGATCAGCGCCAGATAGGTAAAGCGCCACAGCTGCGCCTTGAAGACAGGATAATTCTTGTTCTGCAGCGCATCGTAGAACACTTGGTTCCACTGGTTGATCTGCACGCTGATATAGACCAGGCCAAGCGACAGGACGACGATGGCGATCAGCATCGTCCAGGCGCGCCATCGCTCCTCCGACACCCAAAAGGGTTTGATCAGCTGCCAAACGGCGTGTTTCTGCAAGGGGGTTGCGTTCATAGCGACTCGATGATTGCGGCATTTTGTTCAGCATGGGCCGCGGGCCGGTAACAAACAAACCGCGACTGTAAGCAGTTTTGATCTCGCTAACCGTTTGAAATAAGGCGGTTGAATCGTCAGCGGTGCGCAGGTGGGCGCAATTACGGCATACACTCCGGCGCCGGGCGGTTATACTGGCGCCGAATTTTTGCAGAAAGGATAAACGATGAAGGCTTGGTTTCCCCTGTTGCTGACTTGCGGCGTCTTCGCCAGCGCCCGAGCCTGGGCGCACATTGACGAGCCGGACATCGCCGCCGATTGCCAAAAGGTGGCGAGCTACGCCGAACTGGGAAAAAAGGCCTATCAACGGCAGGATTACGCCAAAGCTGCCGACATTTTTCGCGATCAGGCGGCCTGGAGCGAGTTTTGCGGCCTGAGCGAGCAGGCCGTCGCCACGGCCTACAACAACGTGGCGCTGTCGCTGATGCACGCCGGCGAATTGCTCAAGGCGCAGGCCTATCTGGCGCTGGCGCCGCACGACGACAAATCGCAGCACAACATGAGCCTGTTGCGCCAACGGCTGGCGCAGCGGCCGCAGCCGCAGGGGCCGGCCGGCGTGTATTGGCAATACGCCGGGCGCGGCGTGTGGAGCGAAGTGGTAGTGAAGCCGCAGGGCGAGCGCTGGCTGATCGATTTCTCCGGCTACGCCATGCCGCAGATGGGGTTGTATTACGGCCCGAACATGGGCGACTTCACCGCTGAGCTGCCGATCGAGCATGGCAAAGCTGTTTATCATCAGCATGACTCGGAAAGCGCGCAGGTCTGCGACGTCACGCTGGAGTTTGGTGAGCAAGCGCTGGAGATGCACACGCGCGGAGATTGCGGGTTCGGTCACAACGTGCGAGCAGAAGGGCGGTTTGTGCGGGTCGAATGACCCGCCCCGGCAGTCGGGGCGAGAGAGGTTGGTTACGCCAGCGCGGCGGCGCCCAGCAGGTTTTTCCAGGCTTCCACCTTACCCAGATAGTTGCCGGCCGGCAGCAGATGCAGGCGGCCTTCGCTGTCCTGCAGCGCAAAGGTCGGGAAGCCCTGGCCTTGCACTTTGGCCAGCAGCGCCCGGCTTTCCGCGATGTGTTGCGCGGTCGGCGCGCCGCTGTTGAAACGCATTTCGGCGATAAACGCCGCCGAAGGCAACCCCAGCTCTTTCGCCAACGCTTCCAGCACCGGCGTGTCGGCGATGCGCCGGCCTTCCTGATAGTGCGCCTGCTGAATGCGGTGCAGCATGTCCAGCCCGCGCCCCGCCAGCTTTTCCGCCGCCAGGATAGCGGTGATCGGCGGCTCGGAATCCATCACTGCCGTGGTATCGCGCAGCAGGCCGTTGAAATAGGCTTCGCCAAAAGGCTGGCCCGTCATCTCGGCGATGCGTTTGTCGTGCGGAATGACGTAGTTGCGCCATTCGTCGGTGATTTGGCGGCGATTGTTGCCGGTCATCATACCGCCGGCGTGCGGCACGATCTTCAGCCCGGGGAGGCTCTGAGCCGCTTTCACCAGCGGCGCGGCGCCGTAGCACCAGCCGCACAGCGGATCGAAAATGTAATGCAGAGTGGTTTCAGTCATCTTTACTCCTCGCCTGGCGCGCGGCAGCTCACTGCGGCGCCAGGGCTGGTTCAATCACGCACGGGCGCTTATTGCGGCCACTTCATCTCGCCTTTCAGCACTTTCGCGCTCAGTTCCAGGCTCGACTCGTCTTTCAGCGTCGGATAATGCTTTTTCATCGATTCAATCAGCGCGGCGGAATCCTTGGCCTTCGGCAGCTCGGCTTCCAGCGTAGTCAGGTACTTCTGGGTAAAGTGCACCGATGCCAGCGTTTGCGCAGCGCCCGGCAGGAAGTGGCCCGGCACGACGACCTGCGGCTTCAGCGCTTCGATGTTTTTCAGCGTCTGCTGCCAGTGCTGGCGCGATTCCACGCTCTGGTTGTCTGCGATCCACGGGTGGATGTTGTCACCGGCGACGGCCACACCGCCCACAACCGCTTTCAGCGCCGGGATCCACACGAAGGTGCGATCGGGGGTCGGGCCGTTCAGGCCTTTCACTTCCACTTTCTGCCCGTCGATGGTGAAGCTGTCGCCCTGCAGCGGCTGCGGCACAATCACGGTTTTTGGGGCGTTCTCTTTCAGGATCGGGCCCCAATAGGCGACTTTGCCGTCTTTGGTCGCGTTGATGTCTTTGATGGTGCCTGGCGAAGCGATGATTTTCGCCTCCGGGAAGGCCGCCTTAATCACGTCCAGACCGAAATAGAAATCCGGATCTGAGTGGCTGATATAAACGGTGGTCAGTTTCTTGCCGGTCGCCTTGATCTTTTTCACCAGCTCTTCGGCATCGTTACGCTGGAACTGCGCGTCGATCAGCGCCACTTCGTGTTTGCCGCTGACGATTTCGGAAGACACCGGGAACACGCTTTTCTCGCCCGGGTTATACACTTCCATGGTCAGAGTGTCGGCAGCGGTGGCATAGGTGCTAAGGGTGGCGACGCCAGTGAAGGCCAGAGTTAACAGTGATTTCTTAAACATGGGCAGAGGTCCTTAGGTATCGGTTAATGTTGTAATGATGTTAGGTTGCATAAAGCGATAGAAAAACCGGATAATAAGCAATTATTCATTGCATAAATCGGACTAATCATGGATCGCATTACCGCCGCTGAGGTTTTTGTCACCATCGTCGATCGCGGCAGCATGATCGCCGCCGCGGAAACGCTGGAGATGTCGCGCGCGATGGTGACGCGCTACCTGGCGCAGATGGAGCAATGGGCCGGGGCGCGTTTATTGCACCGCACTACCCGTAAGCTTAGTCTGACCGACGCCGGGGAGCGTACTCTGGAACGCTGTCGGCAAATGCTGGCGCTGGCAGGGGAGATAGACCTGGTGGAGGAAGGGCAGAGCGATGAGCTGCGCGGCCTGCTGCGCATCACCTGTTCGCAGTCGCTCGGGCAAACGGCGCTGGTGGGGGCCGTCGCCCAGTACCTGAAGCGTCACCCGCAGGTGGCGGTCGATCTGCAGATGAACAACCGGGCGGTGAACCTGGTGGAAGAGCGCATCGATCTGGCGCTGCGCATCACCAACGAGCTGGATCCCAACCTGATCGCCCGGCCGCTGTCCACCTGCGCGTCGGTGGTGTGCGCTGCGCCGGCGTATCTGGCGGCGCACGGCACCCCGCGCCAGCCGCAGGATCTGGCGTTGCACAATTGCCTGACCTACTCCTATTTCGGCAAAAGCCTGTGGCACTTCGACGCTCAGGGGGTGAAATCGGCGGTGGCGGTCAGCGGCAACCTGAGCGCCAACGAGTCGGTGGTGCTGATGGCCGGCACGGTGCAGGGGGCGGGCATTTCCATGCAGCCCTATTATTCGGCGGCGCCGCTGCTGGCCAGCGGCGAACTGGTCGAGCTGTTGCCGGATTATCGGCCGCAGTCGATGGGCATCTACGGCATCTATACCTCACGCCGCCAGATGCCCGCTACCTTGCGCACCATGCTGGACTTTCTGGTGGAGTGGTTCGCCACCGATCCGCAATGGCAGGCGACGCTGCGCTAAGACCGCGGCAACATTCCCACGCCGTTTTCACCGTTTGACTGCGGCGGCCAGGCGAGCGGCAAAGGTGGTGGCCTGCTGATGAAGGTGGTCGATAAAGGCCGTCACCAGCGCCGATGAAGGGCGGTGCAGCGGCCGGATCAGGCTGACGGTGAACGGCACGTCGATGCTGAACGGGCGCACGTGCACACCGTTGCCGGCATAGTCGAGCGCCGTCAGCGGGTTAACGATGGACACCCCCACGCCGGCCCTCACCATGGCGCACACCGACGCCGCGCTGTGCGTTTCCATCACCATGCGGCGCTCGACGCCCTGTTCGCCAAACAGCGCATCCAGCAAGTGACGATAGCTGTCGGTGCTCGACAGACTGATAAAGTTCTGCCCGGCGAAGTCCTGCGGCGTCAGCCGATCTTTCATCAGCAGCGGGTGGCCCATCGGCAGCACGCACACCTCGTTCAACGTCATCAGCGTCACCCGCTCGGTGCCCGCCGGCGTCAGGGTGGTTTCCGTCAGCCCGAGATCGTGACGCTGGGCAGACAGCCACTCTTCCAGCAGCGGCGACTCTTGCGGGATGACGCTGAAGCTGACTTCCGGGTAACGTTCGATAAAGGGCCGACACACCGCCGGCAGCAGCGATTGAGAAAATACCGGCAGGCACACGATCGACAGCTGTGCCTGCTGAAACTGGCGAATGCCGGCGGCGGCGTTGACGATGCGATCGAGGCCGTAATAGGAGCGCTGCACCTCTTCGAACAGCCGTAACCCCTGCACGGTAGGGGACAAACGTCCGCGCACCCGGTCGAACAGCTGCAGCCGGATCAGCTTTTCAAAGCGCGCCAGCTCGCGGCTGACGGTCGGTTGCGAGGTTTGCAACAGGGCCGCCGCCTCGGTCAGGTTGCCGGTGGTCATCACCGCCCGAAAGATTTCGATCTGCCGCAAAGAGATGCTGTGCATGGTCAGGCCGCTCGATTAAGGGGAAACCCATATCATAAATGAATAGACTACGGCTAAATAGATATTTTCCACCCGATTCAGCGTGCGGCACTATGGGGTTATCTGCCGTCATTTTCGAATTGGGAATATCGCCATGCCACGCCCGTTGCACGACACCTCCACCGCGTTGAATGCCGCTAATCTGCTGGCCTTGCCGCAGCGTTTCGGTTGCCCGGTCTGGGCCTATGATGCGGAGATCATCAGCCAGCGCATCGCTCAGCTGCGCCATTTCGACACTATCCGTTTCGCACAGAAGGCCTGTTCGAACATTCATATTTTGCGCTTGATGCGCGAGCAGGGCGTGAAGGTGGACTCGGTGTCGCTGGGCGAGATCGAGCGGGCGCTGCAGGCCGGTTTTCAGCCGGGGGGTGAACCGAGCGAGATTGTGTTTACTGCGGACGTGTTGGATCACGCCACGCTGGCGCGCGTCAGCGAATTGAAGATCCCGGTCAACGCCGGTTCCATCGACATGCTGGATCAGCTCGGCCAGGTTTCCGCAGGGCACCCGGTGTGGCTGCGCATTAACCCGGGATTTGGCCACGGCCATAGCCAGAAAACCAACACCGGCGGCGAGAACAGCAAACACGGCATCTGGTATGCCGACCTGCCACAGGCGGTGGAGAAAATCCGCCGCTACGGCCTGAAGCTGATCGGCGTACACATGCACATCGGTTCCGGCGTCGATTACCAGCACCTGGAGCGTGTCTGCGATGCGATGGTGCAGCAGGTGATCGATCTCGGTCATGACATCAGTGCCATTTCCGCCGGCGGCGGCCTGTCTATCCCGTATCAGTACGGCGAAGAGGCGATCGATACCGAACACTATTTCGGGTTGTGGAACCGGGCACGCGAACGTATCGCCGCCCATCTGGGGCATCCGGTGCAGCTGGAGATCGAACCCGGGCGTTTCCTGATGGCGGAAGCCGGCGTCTTGGTGGCCGAAGTGCGGGCGGTAAAAGACATGGGCAGCCGCCACTTTGTGCTGGTGGACGCTGGTTTCAACGATCTGATGCGCCCGGCGATGTACGGCAGCTATCACCACATTTCGCTGTTGCCGGCCGATGGGCGCGATACTTCGGGGCAAGCGCTGCGCGAAACGGTGATCGCCGGGCCGCTGTGCGAATCCGGCGACGTGTTCACCCAGCAGGCGGGCGGCGGCGTGGAAACCCGCGAACTGCCGCCGGTCCAGATCGGCGATTATCTGGTGTTCCACGACACCGGCGCCTACGGTGCATCGATGTCCTCCAACTACAACAGCCGTCCGCTGTTGCCGGAGGTGTTGTTCGAAAACGGCGAGCCGCGCCTGATCCGCCGTCGCCAGACCATCGAAGAGCTGATCGCGCTGGAGCTTATCTGATAAAAGGGCGGGCGTGCTGCGCCCGCTTTACAGCGTCATGCGGCGGTACGAATTAAGGCTGTTCGTGCGCGTTGTTGAGGGTGGCGACCGAGTGGCGGCGCACCAGCGTCGGGCTGAACATGTTGGTGATTTCCGGCAGCGGTTGGCGATTGGCCAAGGCCAGAGCCAGTTCCGCCGCCTGGGTTGCCATTGCAACGATCGGGTAGCGAATGGTGGTCAGGCGCGGCCGCAAATAGCGTGAAATCAGCACGTCGTCGAAACCGATCAGCGAAATTTGCCCCGGCACGTCGACGCTGTTGTCGCTCAGCACCGAAAGCGCGCCGGCGGCCATCGGATCGTTGTAGCAGGTAACGGCGGAGAACGAACGGCCGCGGCCGAGCAATTCGGTCATCGCCTGTTCGCCGCCGATCTCGTCCGGTTCGCCGTAGGCGATCAGCTTTTCATCCACCGCAATACCGTGCTCCTGCAGCGCGTCGAGATAGCCCTGCAGGCGATCGGTGGCGTCGGAAATCTGGTGGGTGGAGCAGATGATGGCGATGCGCTGATGCCCTTGCTGGATCAGATGACGGGTCGCCAGCCAGGCGCCGTAGCGATCGTCGAGCGCCACGCAGCGCGTTTCAAAACCCGGCAGCGTGCGGTTGATCAGCACCATGCCCGGGATCTGTTGCATCCAGCCGCAAAGTTCCTGATCGCTCAGCCTTTTGGCGTGCACTACCAGCGCCTCGCAGCGATGCCGCACCAGCTGTTCAATCGCCTGGCGCTCTTTTTCGGCGTCGTGGTAACCGTTGCCAATCAGCAGAAAATTGTGGGTAGCGTAGGCCACCTGCTCGACCGCTTTGACCATCGCGCCGAAGAAGGGGTCGGAAACGTCGGAGACGATCAGGCCCAGCGTCTCGGTGGATTGCTGCGCCAGCGCCCGCGCGTTGGCGTTAGGGTGATACTGCAGTTGTTCCATGGCGGCCAGCACCGCGGTGCGCGACCCTTCGCTGGCCTTGGGGGAGTGGTTTATCACGCGGGATACCGTGGCCACGGAAACACCCGCCAGCCTGGCAACATCCTTTATCGTAGCCATATCAGTCAACACATCCTGGGTAATCGCTTACATCCCCCAGTTTTGCGGAAAACAACCGGGGCTGCAAGCGGTGTTGTGCGCAACTTGTGGCAGCCGTTGCAGAATCTTTTCGCGGCTGCGCGCATAACCGCCGGCCGCCGAACGACAGCGCAATTTGTACGTTGGCACTGGCGGCGGGCTGAGGTAACGTCTGTGCATTCTGATTTGCGCCGAGAACGCCATGTCCATTAAACGCTATCCGCAGCTCGCCCATTGGGGCGCTTATACCGCCGTGGTTGAAGACGGTCGGCTTATCCGCTGTGAACCCTTCGCCGACGATCCCGATCCTTCGCCGTTGCTCGATTCCATCGTACCGATGGTTTACTCCGATAAACGTATCCGCAAGCCGGCGGTGCGCCGCTCGTGGCTGCAAAGGCGCGAGGGCAGCGACCGTACGCTGCGCGGCAAGGAAGACTTCGTCGAGGTGGACTGGGAACTGGCGCTCGATTTGGTGGCGCAGGAGAATCGCCGGGTGCGCGATCGCTACGGCGCCTCCGGGCTGTTTACCGGCTCTTATGGCTGGTCGTCGGCCGGGCGTTTGCATCATGCGCGCTCGCTGGTGCGGCGGTTTTATTTCAGCGGCGGCGGCGGGGTCGATCAGCAGGGCAACTACAGCTGGGGCGCGGCGCAGTTTTTCCTGCCGTATGTGATCGGCACCTTCTCGCCGTTGACCGGGCGCGTCACCAGTTGGCCGAGCGTGGTGGAACATTGCGAGCTGTTCGTGGCGTTTGGCGGGCTGGCGCTGAAAAATGCCCAGGTCTCTTCCGGCGGTGCGGCGGAGCATGCGCTCAAACCCTGGCTGCAAAAGCTGGCACAGAAGGGCACGCCGATAATCAACATCAGCCCGATGCGCGATGATTGCCCCGCGTTCGTCAATGCGGAATGGATCCCCATTAGGCCGAACACCGACGTGGCGCTGATGCTGGCGCTGGCTTACGAAATTCAGCAGTTGGGTGCGCAGGACGAAGCCTTCCTGCACAGCCACTGCGTAGGCTATCAACAGTTGGCGGATTACCTGAACGGCGTGAGCGACGGCGTGGCGAAAACGCCGGCCTGGGCCAGCGCCATTACCGGCATTCCAGCGGCGCGCATCGCGCGACTGGCGCGGCAGCTGATCGGGGTGCGCAGTTTCATCACCTGCTCTTACTCGGTGCAGCGTGCGCATCGCGGCGAGCAGCCTTACTGGATGATGATCGCGTTATCGTCGATGTTGGGTCAGGTGGGATTGCCGGGAGGCGGTTTTTCCTTCGGCCACGGCTCGATGAACGGCGTTGGTAATCCGCGTGTGGACACGCCAGCGCCGACCATGCCGGTGGGAGAAAACCCGGCCGGACTGGCGATCCCGGTGGCGCGTATCTGCGACATGCTGCTGCACCCAGGGGAAGCCTACCAATTTTGTGGCGAGACGCGGCATTACCCGGATATCCACCTGGTGCACTGGGCCGGTGGCAACCCGTTCCACCACCATCAGCAATTGAACCGGCTGGTGGAAGGCTGGCAGAAGCCGGATACGGTGATCGTACAAGATATCTGGTGGACGGCGGCGGCTAAAATGGCAGACATCGTGCTGCCGGTCACCAGTTCGCTGGAGCGTAACGACATCGGCGGCTCCTCGCGCGATCGCTACGTGCTGGCGATGCATCAGGCGATTGCATCGCAGCATCAGGCGCGCAACGATTTCGATATCTTCGCCGATCTGGCTGAGCGGCTCGGTTATCGCGAACGCTTTACTGAAAATCGCGACGAGCGGGCCTGGATCGAAGATATCTACCGGCAATGCGGCGTAGCGCAGCAGCGCGCCGGCGTCGCCTGGCCCGAGTTTGAGGATTTCTGGCACCGGGGCTATGTAGAACTGCCCGCACCCGCCAAGGAGTTCGTGTTTTTCGACGCGTTTCGCGCCGATCCGCAGGCGCACCCGCTGCACACGCCCAGCGGCAAGATCGAGCTGTTCAGCGAACGAATCGCCGGTTATCGCTATGAGGAGTTCGCGCCGCATCCGCAGTGGCGGCCGCCGGTGGAGTGGCTGGGGGCGCCGCAGGCCAAAACCTGGCCGCTGCATCTGATCTCCATTCAACCGAGCGATCGTCTACACAGCCAGATGGATCCGGCGCCGCTGGCGCAGAGCAATAAGACCGCCGGGCGCGAAACCTTGTATATGCATCCGGACGACGCGGCGCAGCGCGGCGTCGTGGACGGCGCGGAGGTGCTGGTCAGCAACGCGCGCGGCAGCTGCTTGGCGGGAGCATCGCTCACCGATGGCGTGACGCGCGGGGTGGTGTTGATGGCGACCGGCGCCTGGTTCGATCCGGGTTTTGGCGCACAGCGTCAGCCGATTGAGCAGGCGGGCAACCCGAACGTACTGACGCTGGATATCGGCACTTCGCCGTTGACGCAGGGGCCGAATGCCATGAGTTGCCTGGTGGAAGTCAGCGCGCGATGAATGAATATTTCACGTCGGGATAACCGGCTCTACGTCGTTGCTATATTTGTTTTTTCGCCGCTGCGGGAAGGTTTAAGTTTCATTGAGTTATTACAGCAGATCGCGGGAAATTTACAGCTGGTTGCATTTGGAGCAGAACTCTTGCGATTCGCCGGTAGTTTCCTGCACGCCATCTCTCTAGAGTAGGTGATCCCAGAGGTATTGATTGGTGAGAAATCAGCATACTCTGTATGTTGAAGCCATTTTCAATTGCACCAACCTACGCGGATGCGTAGGTTTTTTTTTGCCTGCCATATAGTATCCTTTTCCCTACAACGATTTACGCCTCCATGGCCAAGGGAGAAGGGCATGATCTTTTCACTGCTGCGCGCGCTGTTTCGCCTGCTGTTTCGGGTTCGGGTCGAAGGAGACGTCCAGCACTTCGAGCGGCAAAAATTGCTGATTACGCCGAATCACGTCTCTTTCCTCGACGGTGTGCTGTTGGCGCTGTTCCTGCCGATTAAACCGGTGTTTGCGGTTTACGCCAGCATCGGCGAGAGTTGGTTTATGCGCTGGCTGCGGCCCTACATCGATTTCGTCTCGCTCGATCCCACCAAGCCGATGGCCATCAAACAGCTGGTACGCATGGTCGAGCAGGGGCGACCGATCGTGGTGTTCCCTGAAGGGCGCATCACCGTGACCGGCGCACTGATGAAAATCTACGACGGCGCGGCGTTTATCGCCGCCAAGTCGGGCGCCACCGTGGTGCCGGTGCGGATCGATGGCCCCGAATTCAGCCCGTTCGGCCGCATGGCCGGGGTGTTCAAGATCCGCTGGTTCCCACAAATCAGCATCCGCATCTTGCCGCCAACCACGCTGCCAATGCCGGAAGCGCCGCGCGCGCGTGAACGCCGGGCGCTGGCGGGCGATCGGCTGATGCAGATCATGATGCGGGCGCGGATGGACACGCGCGAGCCGCAAACGCTGTTCCATGCTTTGCTGGCGGCGCAGCACCGCTACGGGCGCCGCAAGGCCTGCATCGAAGATATCGCTTTCAAGGAAGACAGCTACCAGACGCTGATCAAGAAATCGCTGGGCGTCAGCCGCATTCTGCAGCGCTTTACCGCAGAAGGGGAACACGTCGGGCTGCTGTTGCCGAACGCCACCATCACCGCAGCGGCGATCTTCGGCGCTTCGCTGCGCAACCGCATCCCGGCGATGCTCAACTACACCGCCGGCGCCAACGGCCTGAACAGCGCGATGCTCGCCGCCGGTATCAAGACCATCGTCACTTCGCGCCAGTTTCTGGAGAAGGGCAAGCTGACCCACCTGCCGGAGCAGGTGACGCAGGCTAACTGGGTGTATCTGGAAGATTTGAAGGATACCGTCACGCTGGCTGACAAGTTGTGGATTTTGCGGCATTTGCTGCAGCCGCAGCGCGCGGCGTTGCCGCAACGCCCGGAGGACGCGGCGCTGATCCTGTTCACTTCCGGTTCCGAAGGCCATCCCAAGGGCGTGGTGCATTCACACGCCAGCCTGCTGGCCAACGTAGAACAAATTCGCACCATCGCCGACTTCACGCCGCGCGACCGCTTCATGTCGTCGCTGCCGCTGTTCCACTCATTCGGCCTGACGGTGGGGTTGCTCACGCCGCTAATCACCGGCAGCCGCATTTTTCTCTACCCCAGCCCGCTGCACTATCGCGTGGTGCCGGAGCTGGTGTATGACCGCAACTGCACGGTACTGTTCGGTACGGCGACCTTCCTCAACAACTATGCGCGCTTTGCGCATCCGTATGATTTCGCCCGCCTGCGCTACGTGGTAGCCGGCGCGGAGAAACTGGCGGACAGCACCAAACAGATCTACCAGGACAAATACGGCATCCGCATTCTGGAAGGCTATGGCGTGACCGAGTGCGCGCCGGTGGTCTCCATTAACGTGCCGCTGGCGACCAAGGTGGGTACCGTCGGCCGCATCATGCCGCAGATGGAGGCGCGTCTGATCGCGGTGCCGGGTATTGATAACGGCGGCCGCCTGCAGCTGAAGGGGCCGAATATCATGAAAGGTTATCTGCGGGTTGAACGCCCCGGCGAGCTGGAACCGCCGGCGGCGGAGGATGCGAACGGCGTGCTGCAGCCGGGCTGGTATGACACCGGCGATATCGTCAGCCTGGATGAGCAGGGTTACTGCACCATTCGCGGGCGCGTGAAGCGCTTCGCCAAGCTGGCGGGCGAGATGGTGTCGCTGGAGAGCGTCGAATTGCTGGCGCAGCGGCTGTCGCCGGAAAAACTGCATGCTGCCACGGCCAAAAGCGACAGCAGCAAAGGCGAGGCGCTGGTGCTGTTCACCACCGATCCCGCCATCACCCGCGAAGCCTTGCTGCGGGTGGCGCGTGAGCTGGGCAGCCCGGAATTGGCGGTACCACGCGATATTCGCCTGCTGAAAACGCTGCCGGTGCTCGGCAGCGGCAAACCCGATTTCGTCACCCTGCGTCATATGGCCGAACAGCCGGAGAGTGCCTGATGAATCCTTCGACCGAATCCCCTTTGCTGTCACGCGGCATGATCGCCGTGATCAGCGCGCAGTTCCTTTCGGCGTTCGGCGACAATGCGTTGCTGTTCGCCACGCTGGCGTTGATCAAGCAGCAGCTGTATCCGGACTGGAGCCAACCGATTTTGCAGATGGCCTTTGTCGCCACCTACATCATCCTGGCGCCGTTTGTCGGCCAGGTGGCCGATAGCTTCGCCAAAGGGCGGGTGATGATGTTCGCCAACGCCCTCAAGCTGGCGGGGGCCTTGGTGATCTGCTTTGGGTTCAACCCGTTTCTCGGTTACAGTCTGGTCGGCGTGGGGGCCGCCGCGTATTCGCCGGCCAAATACGGCATTCTGGGCGAGATCACCAGCGGTGAGAAGTTGGTCAAGGCTAACGGCCTAATGGAGGCCTCGACCATCGCCGCCATTCTGACCGGTTCGGTGGCAGGCGGCATTCTGGCGGACTGGCATGTGGTGGCGGCGCTGGCGGCCTGCGCCTTGGTTTATGCGGGAGCGGTGGTCGCCAACCTGTATATTCCACGTCTGGCGGCGGCGCGGCCGGGAGCCTCCTGGCGCCCGCGGACCATGACGAACAGTTTCTTTACCGCCTGCGTCACGTTATGGCGCGATGGACAGACGCGTTTCTCCTTGATCGGCACCAGCCTGTTCTGGGGGGCCGGCGTAACGCTGCGTTTTCTGTTGGTGCTGTGGGTGCCGGTGGCGCTCGGCATCGCCGATAACGCCACGCCGACGCTGCTGAACGCCATGGTGGCCGTCGGTATTGTGGTGGGTGCCGGCGCCGCCGCGCGCTTCGTCACGCTGAAGACGGTAAAACGCTGCATGCCGGCCGGGATCCTGATCGGCGTCGCGGTCGCGGTGTTCGCGCTGCAAACCACCATGCTCAATGCCTATATCTTGTTGGCGATCATCGGCATGTTGGGGGGCTTTTTCGTGGTACCGCTCAATGCGTTGCTGCAGGAGCGGGGCAAGCACTCGGTCGGCGCAGGCAATGCGATCGCGGTGCAAAACCTGGGTGAAAATGCCGCGATGTTGCTGATGCTGGCGCTGTATTCGCTGGTGGTGAAGCTGGGCGTGCCGGTGGTGGGCGTCGGCGTAGGGTTTGGCGTGGTGTTTGCGTTGGCGATTAGCGCGCTGTGGTGGTCGCAGCGGCGGTAAAAAATGGGGCGCAGCCTGGCTGCGCCCTTGCTTTATTAAGGCGCCGGAATGGTAAACCGGGTATGGATTTCTTCAAGCGCCTGCAGCACGTCCTCATCCAATACCACATCGAGGCTGTCGATGTTGATTTTCAACTGCTCCACCGTGGTGGCGCCCAGTAGGGTGCTGGCGACGAACGGCTGTTGACGCACAAAGGCCAACGCCATCTGCGAAGGATCCAGCCCGTGTTTTTTGGCCAGCGCCACGTACTCGGCGATCGCCAGCTGGGTTTGCTGCCCTGAATAACGGTTGAAACGGGTGAACAGCGTATTGCGCGCACCGGCCGGTTTAGCGCCGTTGAGATATTTACCGCTCAGGGTGCCGAACGCCAGGCTGGAATAGGCCAGCAGTTCCACCCCTTCGTGCTGGCTGATCTCGGCCAGGCCAATTTCAAAGCTGCGGTTCAGCAGGCTGTACGGGTTTTGAATCGACACGATGCGCGGCAGCTCGTGTTTCTCCGCCAGCTGCAGGTAGCGCATCACGCCCCAGGGCGTTTCGTTGGAAACCCCGATATAGCGAATCTTGCCGGCGCGCACCTGCTCGGTCAGCGCCTCCAGCGTTTCCAACAGCGTGACCGTAGCTTTGTCGTCGGTGTATTGATAGTTGAGTTTGCCAAAGCAGTTGGTGGTGCGCTGCGGCCAGTGCAATTGGTAGAGATCGAGATAATCGGTGTTCAACCGCTTGAGGCTGGCATCCAGAGCGGCGCGGATGTTTTTGCGATCGAGCGCCTGCTGTGGGCGGATGCTGCTGTCGGTGCCGCGCACCGGGCCCGAGACTTTGCTGGCCAGGACGATTTTTTCACGATTGCCGCGCGCCTTGAGCCAGCTGCCGATATAGCTCTCGGTTAGGCCCTGGGTTTCCGGGCGGGGCGGCACCGGGTACAGTTCGGCAGTGTCTATCAGGTTCACGCCTGCGGCCAATGCATAGTCCAGTTGCGCATGGGCGTCGGCTTCGCTGTTCTGTTCGCCAAAGGTCATGGTGCCCAGTCCCAGCACGCTCACTTCTAAAGAACTGTGGGGAATACGGTGGTATTGCATTAACGGCCTTCCTTTCTTGTTAGCGCTGACGGGCCGCGTGGCCCGGTGAAACAGGAGCCCAATGTCAGAAGACGGCGCAAAGTCCGTCGGGCGGCGATATCGCCTTTCCTGACTATAACCAAGCGGTGAAGATGGGGGAAGCGGATTCCGTGCGGACACGAATGAGGGCTACCGCGCTCGAACGGGCGATAGCCGGCGGGTGGTGATTAGCGTTCGATAACCTGAGAAACCTGATCGCCGTTGATCTGGCGGTGATTGCCTTTCTCGTCTTTATAGCTGATGAGGCCGGTGTCTTTGTCGATCTCCGGCTTGCCTTGCGTCAGGATCATGTTGCCGTCTTTGGTCGCCATCACGTAGTCGCTGGAACATCCCGCCAGGCCGGCAACCATTACCAGCGCAGACACCGCCATTACCCACTTTTTCATCCTGCGGATCCTCGATTATGCAGAAAACGTTGTTATTTCAAGATTAGCAAACTCTCGGCGAAGGGCGTCTCAGATAAGTCTTTATCTGATAAGAAAAAGTGAAATGGGAGGTCAACGAAGCGATGGAAGCCGCCGCTGGCGGCTTCCAGGTAGGGTTATTCCGGCGAGCGGTTTTTCTTGCTGCGCATCAGATTGAGCGCTTCTACCGACATAGAGAAGAACATGGCGAAGTAGATGTAGCCTTTCGGCACGTGCACCTGGAAACTTTCCAGCATCAGCGTGAAGCCCACCAGGATCAGGAACGCCAGCGCCAGCATTTTCACCGAAGGGTGGCGGTTGACGAACTCGCCGATCGGTCGGGCGGCAAACATCATCACGCCGACGGCGATCACCACTGCCGCCATCATGATGAACAGATGGTCGGAAAGGCCCACGGCGGTAATCACCGAGTCCAGACTGAAGATAATGTCGAGCAGCATGATCTGCACGATCGCGCCGAAGAAACTGTGCACCTTGGTGTGGTGCTCTTCCTCCGTGCCTTCAATGGTTTCGTGGATCTCTTTGCTGGCTTTCCAGATCAGGAACAGCCCCCCCAGCAACAGGATCAGATCGCGGGCGGAAACGGCGTGATCCAGCACGGTAAACAGCGGGTGCGTCAAGCGGATCACCCAGGCGATAGAGGCCAACAGCGCCAGGCGCATAATCATGGCGGCGGCCAGACCGAGCCGGCGAGCTTTGTTCTGTTGCGCTTTGGGCAGCTTGGCCACCACCAGCGACAGAAAAATGATGTTATCAATACCCAGTACGATCTCAAGAATGGTTAGCGTACCTAACGCTAACCAGGCATTGGGATCCATAATCCATTCGAACATTGCCCGGCACACCTTAATACTTAATAAATGCAAAGCGTGAATTATACGCGTTTATCGCGGCGCTGACAGGACTAGCTAAACCAGAGTTAAACGAAATCGCTTAGATTGAGAAATGTCTTGCCAGCAGCGCGCCGGTAAAACTCTTTTTCAGATAGAAACCGCGCGGCAGCGTCATGATAGGTTGCCCCTGCTCGCCGATGGCTTCGGTGAGCGCCTTGCTGTTGGCCGCTTTGGGGCGTAGCTGCAGCACTTCGCCGTGGCGTGCGGTGATGCGCTCTACGTGGCCGAGCACGATCAGATCCATCAACTCTTCCCAATCGCGGCGTAGCATCTCTTCTTCTGCGGCGCTCGGGCTCCACAGCAGCGGCGAGCCGACGCGGCGTTCGGCCAGCGGGATCTGCCGTTCGCCTTCTACCGGTATCCACAAGACGCGTGCCAGCTTGTGGCGAACGTGGCTGCTGGCCCAGGTGACGCCGCTGTTGCCGGTGAGCGGGGCGACGCAGACAAAAGTGGTTTCCAGCGGTTTGCCGGCGGCGTCAACAGGAATGGTTTTCAGCTCGATGCCCAGTTCGGGAAAGTCCTGCTCTGGTTTACTGCCGGCCATAGCGCCGAGGTACAGCTCCAGCAGCATACCCACCCAGCCCTTATCGCGCTTTAGATCCTTGGGGATCGGCAACTGCGCGCGGGCGGCCAGCTCACCAAAACTGGCGCCGGCCAGCGCCTGAGCACGCTCGAACAGCTGCCGTTCATTTTCCGGCGGGGGCGGCAAAGGGGATAAAAACGCCATAAATCAAGCCTGTCGAATTTGGTTGAAAAACGTACTGCGATTATACACGGTGAACGATAACTGCCATCACCTGGGGAAAAGAAGAATAGTAGCATGATTTTACATGACTTTTTTTCTTTCCTTGCATGACCGCCAATGCACTGGCGAGGCTTGTTCACCTGAAGCCACCGACAATAAACAGGATCTTACACCTATTTATCCACAGATTTATGGGATAACCCAAATTTTTGCCGATCACTGGTTCAATTTACAGCCTTGACTCAAGCGGTTTTTTACGAATTTGTCCGTTTTGTGCGTAACTAGCTCGGATAATCTGTGGATAAAAACGGCGTTGATGGATCTTTCGCCAGGGTAAGATCTTTACCGTGCATAGATCACATTTTTGCCCTGTATATAACGACGTAGCATTGGTTAATTGTATGTTTTTAAAATAAATATGTGATTTATGGGGTGAGGGTGAATTTTGGAGTTTAAGAGTTTTACCGGCTTATCCCTCGAGTTCTACACACACCTATCCACAGAAAAAGTGAATAAAACCGGCTTGAAAGGCTGGGGTATGTTTATAACTTTGCCAATATCTGTGAGTTATCCCAATGTTATCCGGCCCGCAGCGCCGTAAAGCAGTGGTTTACCGCCTGTAGCTTGTGTGAAACAATCAGGACATCTATGCGAATTTAAGCTTATCGAGGTAGTCCGGTGATCGATGATGATGGCTACCGCCCGAATGTTGGTATCGTAATCTGTAATCGTCAGGGGCAGGTCTTATGGGCCCGCCGTTACGGTCAGCACTCCTGGCAGTTTCCCCAAGGTGGGATTAACCCTGGCGAAACTGCGGAGCAGGCGATGTACCGTGAGCTGTTCGAAGAAGTGGGGCTGAGTAAAAAGGATGTGCGCATCCTGGCTTCGACCCGCAACTGGTTGCGCTATAAATTGCCGAAACGTTTGGTGCGTTGGGACACAAAGCCGGTTTGTATCGGCCAAAAGCAAAAATGGTTTTTGTTGCAGTTACTGTGCAATGACGCTGATATCAATATGCAACGCAGCAGCACGCCGGAGTTCGACGGTTGGCGCTGGGTGAGTTTTTGGTATCCGGTGCGCCAGGTGGTGTCGTTCAAACGCGACGTCTATCGCCGGGTGATGAAAGAATTCGCCGTGACCGTGATGCCGATGCAAGAGCCGGCGGCGCCGCGGCAAGCTCCCGCTTATCGCCGAAAGAGAGGTTAAGTTAAGCAGACTATGCTCACGCGCTTGCGAGAAATTGTAGAGAAGGTGGCCGCGGCGGCCAGTCTGACGGATGCGCTGGATCTGCTGGTCAATGAAACCTGTCTGGCGATGGACACCGAAGTGTGCTCCATCTACCTGGCGGACAACGATCGCCGCTGCTACTACCTGATGGCCACGCGCGGGCTGAAAAAGCCGCGTGGGCGCACTATCGCATTGGCGTTTGACGAGGGCGTCGTCGGGTTGGTCGGCCGCCGGGCCGAGCCTATTAACCTGGCCGATGCCCAAAGCCACCCCAGTTTCAAATACGTTCCGCAGGTGAAAGAGGATCGTTTCCGATCCTTCCTCGGGGTGCCGATCATTCATCGGCGCCAGCTGCTGGGCGTGCTGGTGGTGCAGCAGCGCGAACTGCGCCAGTTCGACGAAAGCGAAGAGTCTTTCATGGTAACCCTGGCCACGCAGATGGCCGGGATCCTTTCGCAGTCGCAGCTTAACGCCATTTTCGGCCAGTATCGCCAAACGCGCGTGCGTGCGCTGGCGGCCTCGCCCGGCGTGGCGGTGGCGGAAGGGTGGCAGGACAGCAGCCAACCTTCGCTCGATCAGGTTTACCGCGCGTCGACGCTGGACACCGCCAGCGAGCGCGAGCGTCTGACATTGGCGCTGGAAGAGGCCGGCGCGGAATTTCGCCGTTTCAGCAAGCGTTTTGCCGCCAGCTCGCAAAAAGAGAGTGCGGCGATCTTCGATCTTTATTCTCACCTGTTAAACGACGCCCGCCTCAAGCGTGAACTGTTCGCCGAAATCGACAACGGTTCGGTGGCGGAGTGGGCGGTGAAACAGGTGATAGAAACCTTTGCCGAGCAGTTCGCCAAACTGCAGGACACCTACATGCGCGAGCGCGGCAGCGACCTGCGCGCGCTGGGCCAGCGCCTGCTGTTCCACCTCGACGACACCACCCAGGGCGCCACCCAGTGGCCGGCGCGTTTTGTGCTGGTGGCGGATGAACTGACCGCGACGTTGCTGGCCGAAGTGCCGCAGGATCGCCTGGTCGGCGTGGTGGTGCGCGACGGTGCCGCCAACTCGCATGCGGCGATTTTGGTGCGTGCGATGGGGGTGCCGACGGTGATGGGCGCCGACATCCAACCTTCTTTGCTCAGCCAGCGGCTGCTGATCGTCGATGGCTATCGCGGTGAACTGCTGGTCGATCCTGAGCCGGTGCTGGTGCAGGAATATCAACGGCTGATCAGCGAAGAACTTGAGCTGAGCAAGCTGGCGGAAGATGACGTCGAGCAGCCGGCGCAATTGAAAAGCGGCGAGCGCATTCAGGTGATGCTGAATGCCGGCCTCAGCCCGGAACATGAACAGCTGTTGGGCGGCCGGGTGGATGGCGTGGGGCTATACCGCACCGAAATCCCGTTCATGCTGCAAAGCGGCTTCCCTTCCGAAGAGGAGCAGGTCGCCCAGTACCAGGGCATGCTGCAGCTTTACCCGAGCAAGCCGGTCACGCTGCGCACTCTGGATATCGGCGCCGACAAGCAGCTGCCCTATATGCCGATCAGTGAAGAGAACCCCTGCCTGGGTTGGCGCGGCATCCGCATCACCCTGGATCAGCCGGAGATCTTTTTGATTCAGGTGCGCGCGATGCTGCGCGCCAACGCCGGCACCGGCAACCTGGGCATTCTGTTGCCGATGGTCACCAGCCTGGAAGAGGTCGACGAGGCCAAACGCTTGATTGACCGCGCCGGGCGCGAGGTGGAAGAGGTACTCGGCTACGCGATCCCGAAACCGAAAATCGGCGTGATGCTGGAAGTGCCGTCGATGATTTTCCTGATCCCGCATTTGGCAGGGCGCGTTGATTTCATCTCGGTCGGCACCAACGACTTGACCCAGTATCTGCTGGCGGTGGATCGCAACAACACCCGCGTCGCCTCGCTGTATGACAGTTTGCACCCCGCAATGTTGCAAGTGCTGAAATTGATCGCCGAGCAGGGGAAAGCGGCCGGGTTGCAGCTTAGCCTCTGCGGAGAGTTGGCCGGCGACCCCATGGGCGCGCTGTTGCTGGTGGGCATGGGCTATCGTAATCTGAGCATGAACGGCCGCAGCGTGGCGCGCATCAAATACCTGCTGCGGCATATCGAGCTTTCCGACGCCGAAGTGTTGGCGCAGCGGGTGTTGAACACCCAGATGACCACCGAGGTGCGCCATCTGGTGGCGGCATTTATGGAGCGGCGCGGCATGGGCGGGCTAATCCGCGGGGGCCGATAGCCGCCGCGCGGTGTGATTTTTTTACAGAACTTTTCCCGCCCTGCCGGACCGGACCGCGCTAAGCCTATGTTATGATGCGCAACCTCAGCGCGGCGTATGCTCGTTGCCTTGCACACCACAGCGGCCAATGCCGCCGTTTGCAAGGCGCGGGATAATCTCCGTCGCCGCTTGGCACCTGCCGCCCCCGCATGGGGAAAAATAACAGACATGTTGTGGTGATAGATGAGCAATAGCTATCTGGCGTTTCCTAAATTCGATCCGGTCATTTTCTCCATTGGCCCGGTTTCTCTGCATTGGTACGGTCTGATGTACCTGGTCGGCTTCGTTTTTGCCATGTGGCTGGCAGTGCGCCGCGCCAACAAACCGGGCAGCGGCTGGACCAAAGACGAAGTGGAAAACCTGCTCTACGCCGGTTTCCTGGGCGTATTCGTTGGCGGCCGCGTAGGCTATGTGCTGTTCTACAACCTGCCCCTGTTCCTGGATAACCCGCTCTATTTGTTCAAGGTCTGGGATGGCGGCATGTCGTTCCACGGTGGCTTGATGGGGGTGATTCTGGTGATGTTCTGGTTCGCTCGTCGCACCAAACGCACCTTCTTCCAGGTTTCCGATTTCATCGCGCCATTGATCCCGTTCGGCCTGGGCGCCGGCCGCCTCGGCAACTTCATCAACGGTGAACTGTGGGGCCGTGTGACCACCGATACCCCTTGGGCGATGCTGTTCCCAAGCTCGCGCAGCGAAGACGTGGCTCTCGCCGCCGCCGATCCTTCTCTGCTGCCGCTGCTGAATCAGTACGGCGTGCTGCCGCGCCACCCGTCGCAGCTGTATGAGCTGCTGCTGGAAGGCGTGGTGCTGTTTATCATTCTGAACCTGTTCATCCGCAAGCCGCGGCCGATGGGCGCAGTATCAGGCCTGTTCCTGATCGGTTATGGTGCATTCCGCATCATCGTTGAAGCGTTCCGCCAGCCGGATGCCCAGCTCGGCCTGTTCGACGGCGTGATCAGCATGGGGCAGATCCTGTCCATCCCGATGGTGGTGGCCGGTGTTATTATGATGATTTGGGCGTACCGTCGTCGCCCGCAGCAACAACTGTCGTGAGGGACAAATGAAACAGTATCTGGATTTGATGAACAAGGTGCTCGCCGAGGGCACCCCTAAAGCCGACCGTACCGGCACTGGCACGTTGTCGATTTTCGGCCACCAGATGCGTTTCAACTTGCAGGAAGGCTTCCCGTTGGTGACCACCAAGAAATGTCACCTGCGTTCGATCATTCATGAGCTGTTATGGTTCCTGAACGGCGATACCAACATCGCCTACCTGCGTGACAACAAGGTCACCATTTGGGACGAGTGGGCCGATGAAAACGGCGATCTTGGCCCGGTGTACGGCAAACAGTGGCGCTCTTGGGGCGCAGCGGATGGCCGTCAGATCGATCAACTGAGCAACGTGCTCCAACAGCTGAAGCAAGATCCGGATTCGCGCCGCATCATCGTTTCCGCCTGGAACGTCGGCGAGCTGGATCAGATGGCGTTGGCGCCGTGCCACGCGTTCTTCCAGTTCTACGTAGCGGACGGCAAGCTCTCTTGCCAGCTGTATCAGCGTTCCTGCGACGTCTTCCTCGGCCTGCCGTTCAACATCGCCAGTTACGCGCTGTTGGTGCACATGATGGCGCAGCAGTGCGATCTGGAAGTGGGCGATTTCGTCTGGACCGGCGGCGATACCCACCTGTACAGCAACCACATGGAACAGACTCAGCTGCAGCTGACGCGTGAACCGCGTCCGTTGCCGAAACTGGTGATCAAACGCAAACCGGCTTCGCTGTTCGATTACCGTTTCGAAGACTTCGAGATCGAAGGTTACGATCCGCATCCGGCCATCAAGGCGCCGGTTGCGATCTGACCTTAACCGCATCACACCAGGGGCGCAGCGATTGCGCCCCTTTTTTTATCCGCATTGCGTACCGCGCCGCATTTTTTTGTCGCCGCCTGCCGTCGTGGAGGAAACATTGCGCAGCTTGCCGCAGCGCTTGCGCATGTGGCTTTACCGCGTTGCTACGGCCCTTACACTGGCGGCATGAACGACAATACTCTCTCGAACATCGATGATCGCCAGCGCGGCATGACGCTGATTGAGCTGTTGGTGGCGATTCTGATCGCCGGCATGCTCACCGGCTGGGGCGTCGGGCAATGGCGCCATCATCAGCAAGCGTTGCGGCTGGAACACACGGCTCAACAGCTGCTGGCGTTTCTACTGCGCTTGCAGGCGGACGCCAACTGGCGTAACCGCACGACGTTACTGTGGTTCAAGAACAGCACGCCCTGGTGTCTGGGCGGTGGCGTGCCGCCGCCGGATTGCGGTTCTGCCGAGGGCTCTGTTTTCTCGCCGTCTTATCGCGACGTCGCGTTGAGCGGCTACACCGGCAAAGAGATTGGGTTTTACGGTTTGCGCAATACCGCGCAGGCGGGGCACATCCTTCTCAGCAACGAGGCAGGCAGCCTGCGGTTGGTGCTGTCCGCCCGAGGCCGGCTGCGTTTGTGCAGCGAAGGGCAACGGGTCAGGGGCATCGCGCTATGTTGACTTGCGAACGCGGGTTTACCTTGCCGGAAGTGATGTTGGCGTTGGTATTCGGTAGCGTGATCGCGCTCGGTGCGGCAAAAACCTACCCACTGTTGCGCCAGCAAAACGTGGCTGTAAGCCAGCATTTCCGGCTGGAATCAACGCTGCGGCAGTTGGCGTTCGGCATTGAGAAAGATCTGCGCCGCGCCGGCTTTTGCGCCGGGCAGTGCGCCGGCCGGCCGCTGCTGATCGGCCAGGCTGCGGGAGAATCGGTGGGCAGCTGCGTTATCGTCGCCTACGACATCGCTCGCAGCGGGCAATGGCTCACTTCGGGCGAGGATGCGGGCTATTTCGGTTACCGGCTGCGCAATGGCGGCTTGGAAGGGCAGCGCGGCGTGAGCCAATGCGATGGCGGCGGCTGGGAGCGGCTGCTCGATCATGACGAAGTGCGCATTGAGCGGTTTCACGTGGCGATAGAGCGGGGCGAGCACGGTTCGACCTTGGCTCGCCTGACGCTGGCGGGGCGCTCCGCCAGCGATGCGCGTATCGGGCGTAGCCTGAACGGGAGCGTCGAAATGGCGGCACTGCCATGAACCGTCGCACTCAGCGAGGCGGTAGCACCCTGGCGGCGGTGGTGTTGCTGTTGGCGTTGGGGCTGATGTTGCTCAATGCTCAACATCGGCAATTGGATAACGCTCTGCTACTGGCCTCCGATCAGCAGCGCTACCTTCAGGCTTACAATCAGGCCGCTTCGGCGCTGAGCTGGGGCATGAGCCAGCAATGGCCGCGCGCCGAGCTGAGTGCGGCGGCCTGGTCATGCAGGCAGCGCGCGGAACTGACGGCCTGCGCTCGGCTGTCTGCCAGAGCGGGCGTCGTGACGGTACGTGGCCTTGGTGAGATGCGTGGCGGTGAACCGCTGTGGCTGTATCAATGGGGCGCCTTTAACGGCGCGGAGGCCACTGGCAAGGTGCAAGCGCAGCCGGGCGGTCGGCTGGATTTTTGCCCCGAGAAAAGGTTGGCCGACTGTGGCGGTTAACGCTCGGGCAGCGCGGATATCCCGCAACGGCTTCAGTCTGCCGGAAGTGTTGGTGGCGGCCTTGTTGTTCTCGGTGTCGCTGCTTGGCTTGTTACAGTATCATCAGGTGCTGTTGCAGTCGTTCCAGCGCCAGTGGCACTACCGGCAAGCATGGGTGCTGGCACATCAGCAGCTAGAGGCGTTCGCCGTCACCGGGCGGCTCGAGGAAGAACCGCTGCTGGAAGGTTGGCGACGCGAGACGGCGCTTGGCGATGTGGATAGTGATTGCCGTCGATTGATGGTCAGAGTACAAACGCCGCAGCGGCAGTGGGCAACGCTGAGCCGCTGGTATTGCACCCGCTTTTAAGCCGGTATGTCTTTTGTTTTAAAGGAGCCTTGATGTTCACGGTTTATCATTCCAATCAGCTGGATTTGTTGAAAACGCTGACCAGCGCGCTGATAGCCAGAGATCCGTTGGCCGATCCTTTTCAACAGGAAGTGGTGCTGGTGCAAAGCCCCGGAATGGCGCAATGGCTGCAGATGCAGCTGGCGGAACAGTTTGGCATCGCCGCCAATGTCGCGTTTCCGCTGCCGGCGACCTTTATTTGGGACATGTTCACCCGGGTGTTGCCGGATATCCCGAAAGAGAGCGCCTTCAGCAAGGACGCCATGACCTGGAAGCTGATGTGGTTGCTGCCGGAGATGCTGACCCAGCCGGCGTTTGCGCCACTGCAGCACTATCTGACCGATGACGGCGACAAGCGCAAGATTCACCAGTTGGCCGGCCGGGTTGCCGACCTGTTCGACCAGTATTTGGTCTATCGCCCGCAGTGGCTGGAGAGCTGGCAGCGCGGCGAGCGCATTGACGGGCTGGCGGAGGCTCAGCAATGGCAGGCGCCGCTTTGGGCGCGGCTGGTGGAGTACACGCGCGAGCTGGGGCAGCCGGAATGGCACCGCGCCAATCTGTACAGCCGCTTTATCCACGCGCTGGAGCAGGCAAAAACGTGCCCGCCCGGTTTACCGCCGCGGGTGTTTATCTGCGGCATCTCGGCGTTGCCGCCGGTCTATCTGGAGGCGCTGCAGGCGCTGGGGCGGCATATCGATATCCACCTGATGTTCACCAACCCCTGTCGCTATTACTGGGGCGACATTCAGGATTACGCCTTTCTGGCTCGTTTGCAGAGCCGCAAGCGCCGTCACTACCACCAGGCTCGTGAGCAGGGGCTGTTCCGCGAGCCGGATGACGCGGCGCGCCTGTTTGACGCCGCAGGCCAGCAGCAGCTCAGCAACCCACTACTGGCCTCCTGGGGCAAGCTGGGGCGCGATCACCTCTATCTGTTGTCGCAGATGGAGGGAGCGCAAGAGGTCGACGCCTTTGTCGATATCCCGGCCGATACCATGCTGCACGCCGTTCAGCGCGATATGCTGGAGCTGGAAGACCATGCGGTGATCGGTATTACCGCGGAAACGCTGGAAAGCAGCTTCAGCAAGCGGCTGCTCGATGAGAACGACCGCTCCCTCAGCCTGCACGCTTGTCACAGCCCGCAGCGGGAAGTGGAAGTTTTACACGATCAACTACTGAGCATGCTGGCACAGGATCCGTCGTTGACGCCGCGTGACATCATCGTGATGGTGGCGGATATCGACAGCTACACGCCTTATATTCAGGCGGTGTTCGGCAATGCCCCCGCCGAGCGCTACCTGCCGTTTGCCATTTCCGACCGTAAAGCGCGCCAGGCGCATCCGGCGCTGCAGGCGTTCATTTCACTGCTCGATCTGCCGCAAAGCCGCTTTACTTCGGAACAGGTGTTGGCGCTGCTGGAGGTGCCGGCATTGGCCGCCCGTTTCGCCATTGGCGAAGAGGGGCTGCGCCTGTTGCGTCATTGGGTCGGTGAATCCGGCGTGCGCTGGGGCCTGGACGACGATAACGTGCGTGAACTGGATCTGCCCGCCACCGGCCAACATACCTGGCGCTTCGGCATTACGCGCATGCTGCTCGGCTACGCGATGGACAGCAATGCCGGCGATTGGCAGGGCATTTTACCTTACGATGAATCGAGCGGGTTGGTCGCCGAGTTGGCGGGGCAGTTGGCGGATCTGCTGGCGCAGCTCAGCCACTGGCGGCAAGTCTTGAGCGAAGCCCGCCCGCTCGAGGCGTGGCTGCCGCTGTGCCGGCAACTGCTCGATGCCTTCTTCGCTGCGGACAGCGACACCGAAGTCGTGCTGGCGCTGATCGAACAGCAGTGGCAGCAGGCCATCAATTTTGGCCTGGCGGCGCGCTATCCCGATGCGGTGCCATTGACCATTCTGCGCGACGATCTGGCGGCACGTCTCGATCAGGAGCGTATTAGCCAGCGCTTCCTCGCCGGGCAAATCAACTTCTGTACATTGATGCCGATGCGTTCCATTCCGTTCAAGGTAGTGTGCCTGCTGGGTATGAACGACGGCGTGTATCCACGCACGCTGCCGCCGCTGGGCTTCGATCTGATGGCGCAGCAGGTAAAACGCGGCGACCGTAGCCGTCGCGATGACGACCGTTATCTATTCCTGGAAGCGATTCTGTCCGCTCAGCAGAAGCTGTATATCAGCTTCATCGGCCGTTCCATCCAGGACAACAGCCCGCGCTACCCTTCGGTGCTGGTCACCGAGCTGCTGGAGTACCTGGAGCAAAGCTATTGCCTGCCGGGAGATGAGGAACTTAGCGCAGACGACAGCGCCCGGCGGGTTGGTGAGCACTTGCTGAAGTGGCACGCGCGCATGCCGTTCGCCGCCGAGAATTTCTTGCCGGGCTCGGAGGAGCAAAGCTATGCCGCCGAGTGGTTGCCCGCCGCTGATGGCCGCGGTGCGGCGCATCCGGCGTTCAACCAGCCGCTGCCGGCCGAAGCGCTGCAGCAAATATCGTTGGATGAGCTGCTGCGGTTTTACCGCCATCCGATTCGCGCGTTTTTCCAACTGCGGTTGGGCGTCAGTTTTATCCTGGAAGAGACCGAGCTGCCGGACGAAGAGCCTTTCACGCTGGATAACCTCAGCCGCTATCAGTTCAACAGCCAACTGCTGAATACGCTGATAGACGGCGACGATCCCGAACGATTGTTCCAGCGGGTGCGCGCCGCCGGCGGCTTGCCCTATGGCGCTTTCGGCGAAATCTATTGGCAAAAGCAGCAGGAAGAGATGAGCGAACTGGCCGAGCAGGTGAGCGCGGAACGCACAGAGAGCCATAGCCTGGAGCTGGATATCGATATCGCCGGCGTGCGCCTCAGCGGCTGGCTGCATCAGGTACAGGATGACGGCCTGTTGCGCTGGCGGCCCGCTACGCTGTCGGCGGTGGACGGCATATTGCTGTGGTTGGAGCATTTGGTGTATTGCTGTGCCGGCGGCACCGGCGAGAGCCGCATGTATGGCCGCAAGAACTCTGCCTGGCGCTTTGCCGCATTGGCGCCTGATGAGGCGCAGGCGCAACTGGCAGAACTGTTGGCTGGCTATCAGCGCGGCCTGTGTGAGCCGCTGCTGTTGCTGAATAAGAGTGGCTGGGCATGGCTGAGCCAGTGCTATCTGCCGGAAACGCAGGAAATAGACTGGGCGGAAGAAGCACAAACCAAGGCTCGAGCCAAACTGCTGCAGGCCTGGCAGGGCGATCAGCGGATTCCCGGAGAAGGGGAAGATCCCTACGTGCAGCGAGTGTTCCGTCAGTTAGACAATGAGTACCTGGCGCAAATACTGGCTGAAACAGAGCGTTATCTGCTACCGGTGGCGCGGCATAACCAGGGGTAACAATCCCCCGGTGGTGCTGTGTGGCGGGAGGTGGTAAAAATAACGAAGGTTATATTCAACCATTGGGGTAATTCCCGGTCTTACATAACGTACAGGTATATGCTCGCCGTTTTTCGAGCCGCTATATTGGCGGAGAACCCGGCGAGTAAAGATTTGGTTATGTGGTTTTGATGCACGTCGCCAACGTCAGGGAGTGGGCGTAGCGACGTCAGAATAGGGGTTCATTTTGGATATGCGCAGACAGTTGGCCCGTATCACCGGGCTGGTATTATTGGCTATGTGTTGGGCACCGTTGAGTTGGGCCGCGCAAGGATGGCAACCGCTGGCGGAGAAGATCAACAAGAGCGAACACGATCCGCGTCAGTATGAAGCGATCAAGTTGGCTAACGGCATGACGGTGTTGCTGGTGTCTGATACCCAGGCACCGAAATCGCTGGCGGCGCTGGCATTGCCGGTCGGGTCGCTCGAAGATCCGAACAGCCAACTGGGCTTGGCGCACTATCTGGAGCATATGGTGCTGATGGGCTCCAAACGTTATCCAGAGCCGGAGAACCTGTCCGAATTCCTGAAAAAGCACGGTGGCAGCCACAACGCCAGCACGGCTTCTTATCGCACCGCCTTCTATCTGGAAGTGGAAAATGACGCGCTGGAGCCGGCGGTCGATCGCATGGCCGACGCCATTGCCGAGCCGCTGCTGGATCCGGGCAATGCCGATCGTGAGCGCAATGCGGTGAACGCCGAATTGACGATGGCGCGTTCGCGCGACGGCATGCGTATGGCGCAGGTCGGCGCGGAAACCCTTAACCCGGCGCATCCGAGCGCGCGCTTTTCCGGCGGCAATCTCGATACGCTGAAAGACAAGCCGGCCAGCAAGCTGCACGATGAGCTGACCGCCTTCTATAAACGCTACTACTCCGCCAACCTGATGATGGGCGTTTTGTACGGCAATCAGCCGTTGCCGCAGCTGGCTGATATTGCGGCGAAAACCTTTGGCCGCGTGCCGAATCACGACGCCAGCGTGCCGCCGATCACCGTGCCGGCCGTGACGCCGGAACAGCAGGGCATCATCATTCACTATGTGCCGGCGCAGCCGCGCAAGCAGCTGAAGGTCGAGTTCCGCATCGATAACAACAGCGCCGCGTTTCGCAGTAAAACCGATACCTACATCAGCTACCTGATCGGCAACCGCAGCAAGAACACCCTGTCTGACTGGCTGCAGAAGCAGGGGCTGGCGGACGCCATCAATGCCGGCGCCGATCCGATGGTCGATCGCAACGGCGGCGTCTTCGCCATCAGCGTCTCCCTGACCGACAAAGGCCTGGCCCAGCGCGACGAAGTCGTCGCCGCCATTTTCAACTACCTGAAAATGCTGCGCAGCGAAGGCATCAAACAGAGCTATTTCGATGAGATCTCGCATGTTCTGAATCTGGATTTCCGTTATCCGTCGATCACGCGTGACATGGACTACATCGAATGGCTGGTGGACACCATGCTGCGCGTGCCGGTTGAGCATGCGCTGGACGCGCCTTACCTGGCCGACCGCTATGATCCTAAGGCGATCGCCGAACGCCTGGATGCCATGACGCCGCAAAACGCGCGCATCTGGTTCGTCAGCCCGGATGAACCGCACAACAAGACGGCCTATTTCGTTAACGCGCCTTACCAGGTCGACAAAATCACGCCGCAGCGCTTTACGCAGTGGCAGCAGTTGGCGAGCGGTATTTCCCTGTCGTTGCCGGCGCTCAACCCGTATATCCCGGATGACTTTACTCTGACCAAGCCGTCGCACGAGTTCAAAAAGCCGGAAATGGTGGTGGATAAACCTGGCCTGCGCGTGCTGTACATGCCGAGCCGTTACTTCGCCGACGAGCCGAAGGCCGACGTCACCGTTGCTTTCCGCAACGCCAAGACCATGGATTCCGCGCGTAACCAGGTGCTGTTCTCGCTGACGGATTATCTGGCCGGCCTTGCGCTGGATCAGCTGAGCTATCAAGCATCGGTCGGCGGGCTGAGCTTCTCGACCTCGCCGAACAACGGCCTGATGTTTAACGCCAACGGTTTTACCCAGCGTTTGCCGCAGTTGCTGACGGCGCTGATCGAGGGCTATTCCAGCTTCACGCCGACGGAAGATCAGCTTGCGCAGGCCAAATCCTGGTATCTGGAGCAGTTGGACGCTGCCGAGAAGGGCAAGGCGTTCGAGCTGGCCATTCAGCCGGTGCAAATGGTTTCTCGCGTGCCGTATTCCGAACGCAGCGAGCGCCGCGAAGTGCTGAAAACGTTGACGCTGAAAGACGTGCTGGCCTATCGCGACAGCCTGCTGGCCGAGGCCACGCCGGAGCTGCTGGTGGTGGGCAACATGAGCAAGCAGCAGGTCGACACGTTGGCATCGACGCTGAAACATCGCCTGGGCTGTACCGGCATCGAATGGTGGCACGGCGAAGATGTGGTGGTAGACAAGAATCAGCTGGCCAACCTGCAACAGGTGGGTAGCAGCACCGACTCGGCGCTGGCGGCGGTCTATGTGCCGACCGGCTATGACGAAGTGACCGGCATGGCCTACAGCTCGCTGCTGGGGCAGATTATTCAGCCGTGGTTCTACAGCCAGCTGCGTACTCAGGAACAATTGGGGTATGCGGTCTTCGCCTTCCCGATATCGGTGGGGCGCCAGTGGGGCGTGGGCTTCCTGTTGCAGAGCAACAGCAAGCAGCCGGCCTATCTGTACCAGCGCTATCAGGATTTCTACCCGAAAACCGAGAAGCGTCTGCGCGACATGAGCGAGGCGGACTTTGAGCAGTACAAACAGGCACTCATCAATGAGTTGAAGCAGCGGCCGCAAACCCTGAGCGAAGAGGCCAGCCGGTTCGCCAACGATTTCGATCGCGGCAATTTCGCCTTCGATACTCGTCAAAAGCTGATTGCGCAGGTGCAACAGCTGACGCCGGCCAAACTGGCGGATTATTTCCACCAGGCGGTGATCCAGCCACAGGGGCTGGCGGTGCTGTCGCAGGTTAGCGGCAGCGGGCAAGACAAAGCGGATTACGCGGCGCCTAAGGACTGGGTCACTTATCCGAACGCGTCTGCATTGCAGCAGATCCTGCCGCGCAAAGTGGCGACGCCATGACGGAAACTGCCCCGCAGAGGCTGGAGCCGCTGACGCTGCCGCTGTTCGGCGAACGCCTGATAGAAGCGTCGGCGGGCACCGGCAAAACCTTTACCATCGGCGCGCTGTACCTGCGTTTGCTGCTGGGATTGGGCGGTGAAGCGGCGTTTCCCCGCCCGTTGACGGTTGAAGAAATCCTGGTGGTGACCTTTACCGAGGCCGCCACCGAGGAGCTGCGCGGGCGTATCCGCGACAATATCCACGGACTGCGCATCGCTTGCGTGCGCGGTGTCAGCGTCAACCCGCTGTTTTCGGCGCTGATGGCTGAAATTGACGATTTGACCGACGCCGCCTCGCAGCTGCTGGCGGCAGAGCGGCAGATGGACGAAGCGGCGATTTACACTATCCACGGCTTTTGCCAACGAATGCTGACGCACAACGCCTTCGAGTCCGGCATGCTGTTTGAACAAACGCTGGTGCAGGATGAGCTGCCGCTGCGGCGGCAGGCCTGTGCGGATTTCTGGCGTCGCCACTGCTATCCGTTGCCGCTGGGCGTCGCGCGCGCGGTCAGCCAAGAGTGGAGCGGCCCGGAAGCGTTGCTGGCCGATCTCTCCGGCTATCTGCACGGTGAAGCGCCGGCGCTGCGCCGGCCGCCGAAAGAGGAAGAAACCGTTCTGATGCGCCACGAGCAGATTGTCGCGCGCATCGATGCCATCAAGGCGCAATGGCGGGCGGCGGCGGGTGAGCTGGAGGCGTTGATCGCCCAGTCCGGCGTCGATAAACGCAGTTACAGCAGCAAACACCTGCCGAACTGGCTGAACAAGGTCGGCGAATGGAGCGGGTTGGAGACTCAGGACTACCAGCTGCCGAAGGAGCTGGATAAATTTCGCCAGTCGGTGCTGCTGGAGAAGACCAAGAAAGGCGAACCGCCGCGGCATGCGCTGTTCACGGCGATCGACGAGTTGTTCGATGAACCGTTGACGCTGCGCGACCTGATCATGGCGCGCGCGCTCAGTGAGATTCGCACCTCCATTCAACAAGAAAAGCGCCAACGCGCCGAGCTGGGGTTTGACGACCTGCTCAGCCGGCTGGACGGCGCCCTGCAAAGCGGCGGTGGTGAACAGCTGGCGCAGGCGATCCGCCAGCGCTACCCGGTGGCGATGATCGATGAGTTCCAGGATACCGATCCGCAACAATATCGCATCTTTCAAAAACTTTACGTCGGCCGGCCCGATTGCGGCCTGCTGCTGATCGGCGATCCCAAGCAGGCGATTTACGCCTTCCGCGGCGCTGATATCTTTACCTATATGCGGGCGCGTTCAGAGGTGAGCGCCCACTATACGCTGGAGACCAACTGGCGCTCGTCGCCGTCGATGGTCGCCAGCGTCAATCACCTGTTTTCTCAGGTAGAAAAGCCTTTCCTGTTCGGCCAAATCCCCTTTATTGAGGTTAACGCGGCGGAAAAGAACCAAGGGCTGGCGTTTGATCTGCACGGCAAGCCGCAACCGGCGATGCAGTTCTGGCTGCAGCAGGGGGAAGGCGCCGGTGTAAGTGATTACCAACAGGTGATGGCGCGCCTGTGCGCCACGCAAATTCGCGACTGGCTCAGCGCTGGGCAGCAGGGCCAGGCGTGGCTGCATGTTGGCAAGGAGCCACGGCCGGTACAAGCTTCCGATATCACGGTGCTGGTGCGCAGCCGCAATGAGGCGGCGTTGGTGCGCGATGCGCTGAGCGCGCTTTCTATTCCGTCGGTCTACCTGTCCAACCGCGACAGCGTGTTCGACACCCCGGAGGCCAAAGATCTGCTGTGGTTACTGCAGGCAGTGTTGGCGCCGGAACAGGAGCGCACGCTGCGCAGCGCCATGGCCACCGGGCTGATGGGGTTGGACGCGCCGACGCTGGACGGCCTGAGCCGCGATGAGCGCGCCTGGGACGCGCTGGTTAACGAGTTCGACTACTACCGCACGCTCTGGCTGCGCCGCGGCGTGTTGCCGATGCTGAGCGAGGTGATGAAAGCGCGCCAGCTGGCGGAGAACCTGCTGGCCAGCGCCGGCGGCGAGCGTCGATTGACCGACGTGCTGCACCTGGGGGAGCTGTTGCAGGAGGCGGCGGCGCAGCTCGACAGCGAACATGCGCTGGTGCGCTGGCTGGCGCAGCAGATTGCCCAGCCTAATCGCCAGTCCGATAATCAGCAGCTGCGACTGGAGAGTGACCGGCATCTGGTGCAGGTGATCACCATCCACAAGTCCAAGGGGCTGGAATTCGATCTGGTGTGGCTGCCGTTCGTCGGCAATTTCCGCCAGCAGCAACAGGCGCTGTATCACGATCGCCACAGCTTCCAGGCATTGCTGGATCTCGACGCCAATGAAGAGAGCCAGGCTTGGGCAGAGGAGGAGCGGTTGGCGGAAGACTTGCGCCTGCTGTACGTGGCGCTGACCCGTTCGGTGTACCACTGCAGCATCGGCATCGCACCGTTGTTCCAGGGTACGCGCAAGAAACAGGGCGATACCGATCTGCACCGCAGCGCATTGGGTTATCTGGTGCAGGGCGGGCGGGCCGGCGACGCCGTGTATCTGCAGGAGCGGTTGCAGCAATTGGCGGGCGGCGGCATCGCGCTGTCTCTGGTGGAACCGCCGGACGAGTCGCCCTGGCAGCCCCAGGCGGCACTGGCTGAAGCGCTGGCGGCGAAAAGTTTTACCCGGCGGATCCAGGATTTTTGGCGAGTGACCAGCTATACCGGTTTGCAGCAGCACGGCGCGAGCCTGATGCAGGATCTGCTGCCGCGTTTGGATGTCGACGCTGCGGGCGAGCGCGGGGAAGAAAGTGAGCCAGCGCTTACACCACATACCTTCCCGCGCGGCGCAACGCCCGGCACCTTCCTGCACAGCCTGTTTGAAACGCTGGACTTCACCCAGCCGCTCGACGAACAGTGGCTGCTGGAACAGCTGCAGCAGCAAGGGTTCGCCGAACATTGGCAGCCGATTTTGCTGGCGTGGATGCAGGTATTGCTCAATACGTCGCTCGATGACAGCGGCGTGACGCTGGCGGCGCTGGCACCGCAGCACAAGCAGGCCGAGCTGCAGTTCTATTTGCCGATCAACCGGCTGTTGCAGGCGAAGGAGCTCGATGCCCTGGTGAAGCGTTACGATCCGCTTTCCGCCCGCTGTCCGGCGCTGGATTTTCATCAGGTGCAGGGCATGCTGAAAGGCTTTATCGACCTGGTGTTCTGTTGGCAGGGCAAATACTACCTGCTGGACTACAAGTCCAACTGGCTGGGGGAAGACAGCAGCGCCTATACCCAGCCGGCGATGGAGCAGGCGATGGCGGAGCATCGTTACGATCTGCAATACCAGCTGTATACGCTGGCGCTGCATCGTTATCTGCGTCATCGGTTGCCGGATTACGATTATCGGCGCCATTTTGGCGGGGTGATTTATCTGTTCCTGCGCGGTGTGGATGCAGCGCACCCGGGCAACGGCATTTTCACCTGTCTCCCCGAGTTTGAGTTGGTGGAAGGGATGGATCGCTTGTTCAGCGGCGAAGCTGCGGTGACGGAGGAAGGATCATGATCGCACTGCTGGAGCAGGCTGTGGCGCTTGGCGCGCTGCGCCCGCTGGACGTGCAGTTCGCCCGCGTGGTGGCGAACGACGACGAGCCCGATATTTTGTTGGCCGCCGCCTGCCTGAGCGCAGAGGCGGGGGCCGGTCACGTTTGCCTGATGCTGGAACAACTGCAGGCTGACACGCTGTTTGAAGGGCGCCAGCCGGCGTTGGCGCTGGCGGCGTGGGAGGCGGCCGGGCGGCCGGATAGCGCGCATTGGCAACGGCGCCTGGCGGCCAGCGCGGCGGTCGGGGACGGCAGCGGCGCTACGCCGCTGGTGCTGCGCGGGCCGCGCCTGTATCTGCAACGCATGTGGCAAAACGAAGGTGAAGTGGCGGCGTTTATCGGCGGCGAAGGCGAGTCACTGGCGGTGCCGGAGGCTGAGCTGCGTACTATTCTCGACCGTTTGTTCGGCGCGGCAAGCGGCGAACCCGATTGGCAGAAAATCGCCGCCGCGGTGGCCGCCACGCGGCGCATCGCGGTGATTTCCGGTGGGCCTGGTACCGGTAAAACTACCACCGTCGCCAAACTGTTGGCGGCGCTGGTGCAGCTGGATGAAAGCGCGCGTTTGCGTATCCAACTGGCGGCACCGACCGGCAAGGCGGCGGCGCGCCTGACGGAGTCGCTTGGCAGCGCCAGCCGTCAGTTGTCGCTGACCCCGGCTCAGCAAGCGCTGTTCCCGACAGAGGCGGCGACGTTGCACCGTCTGTTGGGGGCGCAACCGAACAGTCAGCGCATGCGCTATCACCGTGGCAACCGGCTGCATTTGGATGTGCTGGTGGTGGATGAGGCCTCGATGGTCGACCTGCCGATGATGGCACGCCTGATTGCCGCGCTGCCCGATCGGGCGCGGGTGATTTTCCTCGGCGACCGCGATCAGTTGGCCTCGGTGGAGGCCGGCGCGGTGCTGGGCGATATTTGCCGTTTTGCCGAGCAGGGATACAGCGATGCGCGTGCCGCAGAGCTGAGCCGCCTGACCGGCTGTTCGCTCGCTGGGCAGCAGGCCGACGCGGAAGCAACGGTGCGTGACAGCCTGTGTCTGCTGCGCAAGAGCTATCGCTTTGACGCCCGCTCCGGCATCGGTCAGTTGGCGTTGGCGGTCAACGCCGGTGCGGGGGATCGTGCGCTAATGGCCTTGAACGGCAGTTTCGGCGATGTCGCGGGCTATGCGCTGGCGACGAGCGAAGAGTATCAGGCGCTGTTGGATGTCTGCGTGGCGGGCTATCGCGACTATCTGCGGCTCACCGCCGAAGGCGCGGACGCGGTGGCGGTGCTGGCGGCCTTTGGCCGTTTTCAGGTGCTGTGTGCGCTGCGTGAAGGGCCGTTCGGCGTTGCCGGCCTGAATGAACGTATTGAGCTCGGGCTACAGCGCGCCGGTTTGATTGAGCGTAAGCCGGGTGTACTGGGCCGCTGGTACCAAGGGCGGCCGGTGATGATCGGCCGCAATGACAGCGCGCTGGGGCTGTTCAATGGGGATATAGGCATTACGCTGCCGGATGAGCACGGCGATCTGCGCGTGCATTTCCAACTGCCGGACGGCAGCATCAAGTCGGTGCAGCCAAGCCGTTTGCCGGCGCATGAAACCGCGTATGCCATGACGGTGCACAAGTCCCAGGGCTCGGAGTTTGACCATACGGTTCTGGTGTTGCCGAACCATTTCCTGCCGGTGCTGACGCGTGAATTGGTCTATACCGCGATTACTCGCGCACGTAAGCAGCTTTCGCTGTATGCCACAGAGGCGGTGCTGCTGCGGGCCATTCGCACGCCGACCCAGCGCCGCAGCGGATTGGCTGAGCGGTTGCAGGTGACGGAATAAACGGGAAGGAGCGCGGCAACGGCCGCGCCCGCGTGAATTACAGGTCTGCCAGCAGGATTTTGGAGCGGCGCTGGTAGTTGTACAGCGCCTGCTTTTGCATCGGCAGCACGTCGACTTCCGCCGGGGTGAAGCCACGCTCCTGGAACCAGTGGATGCTGCGGGTGGTCAGCACGAACAGCTTCTTCAGCCCCATCTGCCGCGCCTGATTTTCCACCCGCTGCAGCAGCATCTCGCCGCGCGAAGAACTGCGGTAATCGGGATGCACCGCCACGCAGGCCATCTCACCGATTTTTTCCTCTAAGAACGGGTACAGCGCCGCGCAGGCGATGGTCAGGTTGTCGCGTTCGATAATGGTGAACTTGTCGATCTCCATCTCCAGCTGTTCACGCGAACGGCGCACCAGAATACCCTGCTGCTCGAGCGGCCGAATCAGTTCCAGGATGCCGCCGATATCGTTGATCGTCGCACGGCGCACCTGTTCGGCGCTCTCCATCACGATTTGGGTGCCGATGCCGTCGCGCGAGAACAGTTCCTGCACCAGCGCACCGTCCTCTTGGTAGCTGATCAGGTGGCTGCGGCGCACGCCGCTGCGGCAGCCTTTCACCGCGCCGCGCAGGAAGCGCACGGTGCCGGAATGGTAGTCGCCGCCTTCCTCGAGCTCTTCAAGGCGCTTTTGTGCGTCGTTGGGGAACAGCTCGGAAAGGATGTTGCCTTCCGCGTCGGTCACGCCCTGCGAGGAGCAGAAACCGATCATTTTTTCCGCTTTCAGCTTGATCGCCAGCTGGGTAGCCACCTCTTCCGAGGTCAGGTTGAAGCTCTCGCCGGTGACTGAAACCGCGACCGGACCGATCAGCACGATGGCGTTGCTGTCGAGCTGGCGGTGGATCGCGTCTTCATCGATGCGGCGAATGCGGCCACTGTGGCAGTAGTCGATGCCGTCATCGACGCCCAGAGGCTGCGCGATGATGAAGTTGCCGCTGACCACGTTGATATGCGCACCTTGTAGCGGCGTGTTGTTGAGGCTCATCGACAGCCGGGCGGTGATATCGAGCTGCAACAAACCGGCGGCCTGCTTGACCAGCTCAAGCGTATGGGCGTCGGTTACGCGGGTGTGCTTGTGGTAAATCGGCTCATAGTTATGCTGCGCCAGATTGGCGTCGATCTGCGGCCGCGCGCCGTAAACCACCACCAGGCGAATGCCCAGGCTATGCAGCAGCCCGATGTCGTTGACGATGTTGGAGAAATTCTCGTGTTCGATGGCTTCCCCGCCGAGCATGATGACAAACGTCTTGCCGCGGTGGGCATTGATATAGGGGACTGAGTGACGGAATCCTTGCACCAGCTCTGTACTACGTTCCTTCACGACAAACCTCTTTTGCATATTTATACGGTATTTTTGTATTTTTATTCTTTTATTGCGCCAATGGCAAGCGAGAAATCGTCATGAAGAGTGTGCTAAGGGTGCTAAATCGTTAATAAATTGAAAAACCATAAAAAGATTTTCTGATGACAGGGCTGGAATGATTGGTTAAAGTTTTCGGCATCCCCATTTTATTGGTGTTTTTTTCATCTGTTGTAAACAGCTATTACTGCCGGAGCCGCATGCCAAACTCTAATCACAATCTGGGCCGCCGTCGTTTATTACAGGGCGTTGCCGCCAGCTGGTTGCTGAGTGTGAGTCGTACGGGCTTCGCCGCATCATCGCACGTGATCGCCGTGCGCGTCTGGCCATCTTCTACCTATACCCGCGTCACGCTGGAATCCAATGTCGAGCTGAAATACAAGCAGTTTGCGCTGACCAATCCCGATCGCGTGGTGGTGGACATCGAAGGCGTTCACCTCAACAGCGTGCTGAAAGGCATCGCCGGGCAGGTGCGCGCCGACGACCCTTATCTCAAGCAGGCGCGCGTCGGCCAGTTCGATCAGAATACCGTGCGGTTGGTGCTGGAGCTCAAGCAGAGCGTCAGCCCGCATATTTTCACGTTGGCGCCGGTGCCGGAGTATCGCAACCGTCTGGTGATGGATCTCTACCCGACCAAGGTCGGCAGCGGCGGCGAGGAGTATGATCCGCTACTGGCGTTACTGGAAGATTACAACAAGGGCGATCTGGAGCGTACGCTGCCGCCGGAAGCGCCGCAGGCCGGCAAAGCGGGGCGCGATCGGCCGATCGTCATCATGCTGGATCCCGGCCACGGTGGTGAAGATCCCGGCGCTATCGGCAAGTACAAGACGCGTGAGAAAGACATCGTATTGCAGATTGCCCGCAAGCTGAGCGCCATGATCAAGCGCGAGCCGAACATGAAGGTGTTCATGACGCGCAACGAAGACGTGTTTATCCCGCTCAAGGTGCGCGTCGCCAAGGCGCGCAAGCAGCGCGCGGATCTGTTCGTTTCGATTCACGCCGACGCTTTTACCAGCCGCGCAGCGCGCGGTTCATCGGTGTTCGCGTTGTCTACCAAGGGCGCCACCAGCTCGGCGGCCAAGTTCCTGGCTCAGACGCAGAATGCTTCGGACCAAATCGGGGGCGTCAGCAAGAGCGGCGACCGTTATCTCGACCACACCATGTTCGATCTGATCCAAACCGCGACCATCAACGACAGCCTGAAGTTCGGTAAGGAAGTGTTGAATCGGATGGGGAAAATCAACCGGTTGCACAAGAATCGCGTCGATCAGGCCGGTTTTGCGGTGTTGAAAGCGCCCGATATCCCGTCGATCCTGGTGGAAACGGCATTTATCAGCAACATCGAAGAGGAGCGCAAGCTGCGTACCAGCCATTTCCAGCAGCAGGTGGCGGAGTCGATTCTGGCGGGCATCAAGGCTTATTTCGCCAACGGCGGTGCGCTGGCGAGCCGATAACGGCAGGGCCGGGCGCGAGCCCGGCTATTTTCGCGGATTACAGATACAAAAAAACACCCGTCAGGGTGCTTATCTGTTTTCATCAAGAGTTGGTTGCGGAGGCCGGATTTGAACCGACGACCTTCGGGTTATGAGCCCGACGAGCTACCAGGCTGCTCCACCCCGCGTCCGTCTTGATGCTGTATTACTACGAAACCACCGTTCATATTATGCCGCTGGTACGACATTCGGTTGGTTGCGGGGGCCGGATTTGAACCGACGACCTTCGGGTTATGAGCCCGACGAGCTACCAGGCTGCTCCACCCCGCGTCCGTATAATACTTTGTTATCGAAGCCAAACGCAAATACCGCTAATGCGGCATCGGTTGGTTGCGGGGGCCGGATTTGAACCGACGACCTTCGGGTTATGAGCCCGACGAGCTACCAGGCTGCTCCACCCCGCGTCCGATGGATGCGCACTATACTCTCCATGCGTTTTGTTGCAAACCCTTTTTGCATTTTATTGGCCTAAACCCGTTTTTCTGCTGGATTTGCCCGCAATTTGCCTTCTTTTTCATCACCATCCTCCGTGCGGCTTTTTTTATTTGCAGCGATTCCTTTATCAATGAGCGTTTGTTATCGTTCAGCCGGTAGATCATATCAGTTTGAGAGTGTGTGCGATGAAAGGACGTTGGGGCAAATACCTGCTGGGCGGGTTGGTAGTGGCGGTGTTGGCGGGCTGTTCGTCCAAGCCGACCGATCGGGGTCAGCAATATAAAGACGGCCGTCTGGATCAATCGCTTGAGCTGGTCAATCAGCCCAACGCCAAAGGTTCGCCGGTCAACGCCAAGGACTACTCGGATCAGCTGATGGAGATCAAGTACGCGTCGCCTTCGCTGTTTAACCGCAACAACAGCACCTATCAGGCGGTGCAAAGCTGGATGGCGTCCGGCGCCGACACGCGCATGCTGAGCCAGTACGGCCTCAGTGCTTACCAGATGGAAGGCGTCGACAATTACGGCAACGTGCAGTTTACCGGCTATTACACGCCGGTGGTGCAGGCGCGCTATACCCAACAGGGCGAGTTCCGTTATCCGCTGTACCGCATGCCGCCGAAGGGCAGGGGCCGCTTGCCGGATCGCGCGGGCATCTATTCCGGCGCGCTCGACGATCGCTATATCATCGCTTACACCAACTCGCTGATGGACAACTTCATGATGGAAGTCCAGGGCAGTGGCTATGTCGACTACGGCAACGGCCAGCCGCTGGTGTTCTTCGGCTACGGCGGCAAGAACGGCCACGCCTACCGCAGCATCGGCAAGGTGCTTATCGATCGCGGCGAAGTGGCCAAGGCGGACATGTCGATGCAGGCGATCCGTCAGTGGGCGGATACCCACAGCGCCGCAGAGGTGCGCGAGCTGCTGGAGCAGAACCCGTCGTTCGTGTTCTTCCGCCCGGAAGCTTTTGCGCCGGTGAAAGGCGCCAGCGCGGTGCCGCTGATCGCCAAAGCCTCGGTGGCCTCCGACCGTTCGCTGATCCCGGCGGGCACCACGCTGCTGGCCGAAGTGCCGCTGCTGGACAACAAGGGTAAATTCACGGGAAAATACGAGATGCGCCTGATGGTCGCGCTCGATGTGGGCGGCGCCATCAAGGGCCAGCATTTTGACATGTATCAGGGCATCGGGCCGGAAGCCGGCCACTCGGCGGGGTACTACAACCACTACGGCCGCGTCTGGGTGCTGAAGAACAACGGCGGTGGCCAGCTGTTCAGCGCCAATCAGCCAAACGGCGGCGGTTCGTTGCTGGTCACCCGGTAAACGCATACGGCGTGAAAAGATTGACCCGCAAGGGCCGGATTTTCCGGCCCTTATCATTTGCATTACGAAGGTAATTAAAGCGTTATGAGCACAGCTTATTCGGAAGCCTATCTGCAGCGTTTCGGCGGCACGGCGCGGTTGTATGGCCAGCAGGCGCTGGCGGTGTTCGCGCAGGCGCACATCTGCGTGATCGGCATCGGCGGCGTGGGTTCCTGGGCGGCTGAGGCACTGGCGCGCACCGGCATCGGCGCCATCACCCTGATCGACATGGATGATGTTTGCGTCACCAATACCAATCGCCAGATCCACGCATTGCGCCAACACGTTGGGCAATCGAAAACCGAGGTGATGGCGGAGCGTATCCTGGCGATCAACCCGGAATGCCGGGTGACCTGCATCGATGATTTTATCACCCCGGATAACGTCGCCGAGCTGCTGGACCATAACTTCAGCTACGTCATCGACGCGATCGACAGCGTGCGGCCGAAGGCGGCGTTGCTGTCATACTGCCGCCGCTTCAAGATCCCGGTGGTGACCACCGGCGGCGCCGGCGGGCAGATTGACCCGACCAAGATCGAAGTGGCCGACCTGGCGAAAACGATTCAGGATCCGCTGGCTGCCAAACTGCGTGAACGGTTGAAGCACGATTTCAACGTGGTGAAAAACGGTAAGGGCAAGTTGGGCATCGACTGCGTCTTCTCCAGCGAACCGCTGGTTTACCCGCAGCCGGACGGTTCGGTGTGCGCTTCGCGCAGCACGGCGGAAGGGCCGAAAAGAATGGATTGCAATGCGGGATTCGGCGCGGCGACCATGGTCACCGCGACCTTCGGCTTCGTCGCCGTGTCGCACGCGCTGAAAAAGATGGTGGCGAAGGCGGCGCGTCAGGCGTAACGGGCGGCGATCGCCTTTACGGCGGCGGCCAACGCCGCCAGGCCGCTGGCGCGGGTGGCGCTCAGTTGCGCGCGCAATGCCAGGCGGTCGAACAGCGCCAGCGGCTCCAATGCAGCGATCTGTTGCGGCGTTTTCCCTTCCACTTCGGTCAGCAGCACCGCCAGCAGGCCGCGCACGATGCGGCCTTCGCTGTCGCCATAGAAGTGCAGCGTGCCGTCTTCCAGCAACTGGTGCCCCAACCAGACGCGGTTCTCACACCCGCTCAACGCCATTTCTTCACTGCGCAAGGCCTCCGGCAGCGGCGGCAGCCGTTTCGCGAGCATGATCAGCTGGCGGTAGCGATCTTCCCACTGTTTCAGCGCGCTGAAGGTGGCGATCAACGTTTCGGCGGTGACCTCTCGGCCAAAAGGATGGGGGGCGAGCATAGCGTCTCCGGGAATCAAGTCAATCGGCCAGCAGATCGAGGGCGTGAGTCAACGCGCTGACCAGCGTATCGACGTCTTGTTGCGTATTGTAGGGGGCGAACGATGCGCGTAGCGTGCCGCTGACGCCTAACGCCGCCATCAGCGGCTGTGCGCAGTGTTGGCCGGCGCGCAGCGCAATGCCTTGCTCCGCCAGCAGCGTGACGATGTCGCTGTGGTGTACGCCGGCGATGTCGAACGCCAGCAGGCTGGAGCCGGAGCTGCGGAAGCTGCGAAAGCCCGGCAACTGCGCCAGCCGCTGTTCCGCCTGGTCCGTCAGGTCGCGGCTGTAGCGCTCAGCTGCCGCCATGTCCTGTTCGCTCAGCCAGGAGAGCGCTGCAGCCAGCCCCAGCACGCCGGCGATGTTTGGCGTGCCGGCTTCGAAGCAGTGCGGCGGTTTTTGCGGGGTAAAGCCATCGAACGACGCCTGGGTCAGCATTTTGCCGCCGCCTTGCCACGGCGCCATCTGCGCCAGCAGCTCGGTTTTGCCGTACAACGCGCCGATGCCGGTCGGGCCATACAGCTTGTGGCCGGAGAAGGCGTAGAAATCGATGTCGAGTTGCTGTACGTCGGCCGGGCCATGAACCACGCCCTGAGCGCCGTCTATCATCACGCGTGCTCCGGCGGCATGCGCCAGTGCGACCGCCGACGCCAGATCCGGGCAGCCGCCGGTGACGTTGGACATTTGCCCCAGCGCCAATAGGCGGGTTTTGTCGTTGAGCAGGGTGGGAAGCTGCGTCAAATCCGGCAACCGATCGGTGCCTATCGGCAGTTTCACCACCCGCGCGCCAGTTTGCTCCGCCACCATCAGCCAGGGGATAAGGTTGGCGTGGTGTTCCGCTTCGCTCACCAGGATTTCATCGCCCGGCTGCAGACGCGGACGCAGGTAACTCTGCGCCACCAGGTTAATCGCCTCGGTGGTGCCGCGCGTCCAAACGATGTCGTCGGCCGACGGCGCATTGATCAGCTGCGCCACCTGGCCACGCGCCCGTTCGAAACGGGCGGTCAGATTCTGCGCCGCCCGATGCTGGCTGCGGTGCACGGTGGCAGCGTCATCGCGATAAAATTGCTGCGTGGCGTCGATCACCGCCTGCGGTTTCAACGCGGTGGCGGCGCTGTCCAGATAGATACCGTCCTGCGCGAGCGCGGGAAACTGTCGGCGAAAAAGGCTGGGGTTAAAAGGCGTCATACCCTGATTGTCACTGGCTTGAGTCGATGAGTGATCCTGTCCTATTTTGCCGCCGGAGACAAGCGCTCCGCCTAATAGGACTTATCGCCTGGCAAAATTTGGAAAGTTTGTTATGCTATTAAATGTGCGCTAAATAATCGCATCTATACACATAAAAGGTATTTATCAGCATTTAAAACTACAAAGGAGTCCTCAATGAAGAAAACAGCCGCAGTTCTCTCTGCCCTGATGCTTACGTTCACCCTGGCCGCCTGTTCCAGCAACTACGTGATGCATACCAATGACGGACGCACCATTGTCGCTGACGGCAAGCCTAAAGTGGACAACGATACCGGCATGATCAGCTATAAAGACGCCAACGGCGTCGAGCAGCAGATCAACCGTGCCGATGTGAAAGAGATGGTTGAAAGCAACCAGTAATCGTCAGGCAAAAAAAAAGCACCGCAAGTTTTGCGGTGCTGCATAAAATCACTATGGACAGACAGGGTAAATGTACAGGAAGTGAAAAAACAGTAGCCTAGCTACCATGTCCGGAATCGCCGGACAATTTGCAAACACAACATCACAACCACAAGCCAAAAGTTCATCGGCGTCCTCGACACCCACTCCCTTTTCGTTCCGGCCCGGGAAGTGCCGCCACTATAGGTATTTGCTGGCGCATCCTCAACGGACAAATTATAATGGCTCGGATTAAAAAAACTAATGGCAATACGCCGTTAGCGTTTACCGATGGCTTGCCACACAAAGCCGCCCGATTTTCGGCGCCGAATCATTCGGATTAATGTTACACAAAAGTAGCTAATTTAATGTCTAAACGCTTACCTCCCCTCAATGCGCTGCGCGTGTTCGATGCGGCCGCTCGCCACCTGAGTTTCACCAAGGCGGCGGAAGAGCTGTTCGTGACTCAGGCCGCGGTGAGCCACCAGATCAAGTCGCTGGAGGACTTCCTCGGGCTGAAGCTGTTTCGTCGGCGCAACCGCTCGCTGCTGCTGACCGAAGAGGGGCAAAGTTACTACCTTGATATCAAGGAGATCTTCTCTTCGATCAACGAGGCGACGCGCAAGCTGCAGGCGCGCAGCGCCAAGGGGGCATTGACCGTCAGTCTGCCGCCGAGCTTCGCCATTCAGTGGCTGGTGCCGCGCCTGTCCGGCTTTAACTCAGCTTATCCGGGGATCGACGTGCGCATCCAGGCGGTGGATCGCGAAGAGGACAAGCTGGCGGACGACGTCGATGTGGCGATTTTCTACGGCCGCGGCAACTGGCCGGGGCTGCGCGCCGAGCGCCTGTATGCGGAATATTTGCTGCCGGTCTGTTCGCCGAGCTTGCTGACCGGCGATCATCCGCTGAAAACCGCAGACGATCTGGCTTATCATACCTTGCTGCACGATACGTCTCGCCGCGACTGGTTGGCCTATACCCGCCAACTGGGGCTGCAGCACATCAACGTGCAGCAGGGGCCGATCTTCAGCCACAGCGCCATGGTGGTGCAGGCGGCGGTGCATGGCCAGGGCGTGGCGCTGGTGAACAACGTGATGGCGCAAACCGAGATCGAAGCCGGTCGCCTGGTGTGCCCGTTCAACGATGTGCTGGTCAGCAAAAATGCTTTTTATCTGGTATGTCATGACAGCCAGGCAGAACTGGGTAAAATAGCCGCCTTCCGGCAGTGGATCCTGGCGCGCGCCGCCAGCGAACAAGAGAAGTTCCGCTTCCGCTACGAACAATAAGGCCGGCCGCCGCCTTGCCGCGGCCGGTGATTTTTAATGGGATAGATCACGATGAGCAGCCGTTCCATGCTGGTTTTCGCCGCTATCAGCGGCTTTGTGTTTGTCGCGTTGGGCGCATTCGGCGCGCATGTGTTAAGCGGTACGCTCGGCGCCAACGAAATGGCCTGGATCCGCACCGGGCTGGAGTACCAGGGGTTTCACACCCTGGCCATTCTGGCGCTGGCGGTCGCGATGCAGCGCCGCGTGAGCCTGTGGTTTTACTGGAGCGGAGCGCTGTTGGCGTTCGGCACCGTGTTGTTCAGCGGCAGCCTCTATTGCCTGGCGCTGTCGCACCTGAAGGTCTGGGTATATATCACGCCGGTTGGCGGCGTGTGCTTCCTGATCGGCTGGATATTGATGTTGATTGGCGCTTTGCGTCTGAGGAAAAAGGCCGAGCGCCATGAATAAGATTGCGTTGTACTGCCGCCCTGGCTTTGAAAAAGAGTGTGCGGCGGAGATCACCGACAAAGCCGCCCAGCTGGAGATTTACGGCTTTGCACGGGTAAAAGAGCACAGCGGTTACGTGCTGTTCGAATGCTATCAGCCGGACGATGCCGATCGCCTGGCGCGGGAGATTCCGTTCCGCGAACTGATTTTCGCCCGCCAGATGATCGTGGTGGGTGAGCTGCTGCGCGATCTGCCGCCGGAAGATCGGGTATCGCCGATCGTCGGCATGCTGATCGGCGTGGTTGATCGCGGCGGCGAGCTGCGGGTGGAAGTGCCGGACACCAACGAAAGCAAAGAGCTGATGAAGTTCTGCCGCAAGTTGACGGTGCCGCTGCGCGGCGCGATGCGCGAGCAAAAGGTGCTGATGGCGCGCGAGAACCCGACTCGCCCGGTGGTACACGTGTTCTTCATCGCGCCGGGCTGTTGCTACGTCGGTTACTCCTACAGCAACAACAACTCACCGTTCTACATGGGCATTCCGCGCCTGCGCTTCCCGGCCGATGCGCCGAGCCGTTCGACGCTGAAGCTGGAAGAAGCGTTCCACGTGTTCATCCCCGCCGACGAGTGGGACGAACGCCTGGCCAGCGGCATGCACGCGGTCGATCTGGGCGCTTGCCCGGGCGGCTGGACCTATCAGCTGGTGAAACGCAGCATGATGGTGCATTCGGTGGATAACGGCCCCATGGCGCCGAGCCTGATGGAAACCGGCCAGGTGACGCACCACCGCGCCGACGGCTTCAAGTTCGAGCCGAACAGCAGCAAGATCTACTGGTTGGTGTGCGACATGGTGGAGAAACCGGCGAAGGTGACCAGCCTGATGATTCAGTGGCTGGTGAAAGGCTGGTGCCGCGAAGCGATCTTTAACCTCAAGCTGCCGATGAAAAAGCGCTATGAGGAAGTGTCGCAAAACCTGACGAGCATCCGCGAAGCGCTGGGCGCTGCCGGCATCAGCGTCGAAGTGCACGCCAAGCAGCTGTATCACGACCGCGAAGAGATCACCGTACACGTGCGCCGCATGTGGTCGGCGGTGCCGGGCCGGCGCGACGAGCGCGATTAATCGCGTTAAGCCTGATGAAGGGCGCTGCTTGCAGCGCCCTTATTGTATCGGCAGGCGCAGCTGCTGCAGGTTACCGTCCAGCGACAGATCGGTGCGCAGCGTGGCGACCTGTTTGCTGACGTAGGCCAGCTCGCGGTGTTGCTCCAGCTTGCCGCGCCATTTCTCCGGCACCTGCTCCAGGTGCTGATAGAGCCCATCCAGGCTGCCCGACTGCTGCAACAGCAGCACGGCGGTTTTCGGCCCGATGCCGGCCACGCCGGGGATCTTGCTGCTGCCGATCCCCGCCAGCCCCCAATAGTCCGGCAGCTGCTGCGGCTGTACGCCGAATTCTTGCTGCACGAAGGGCATGTCCAGCCAGCGCTTCTGGAAGTAATCGCGGATCTGCACGTTCGGCGCCAACAGCTGGCAGTAGCCTTTGTCGGTGGAGACGATGGTCACCTGGTGGCCGCCGCCGGCGACCTTCGCCGCCAGCGTGGCCGCCAGATCGTCCGCCTCGTTGCCGGGAGAATGCCAGCTGGCGACGCCCAATTCGGCGAAGGCCTCGCGCAGCTGCGGCATTTCCTGCTGCAAGTTTTCCGGCATCGGCGAACGTCCGGCTTTGTAGTCCGGCAGAATTTGATGGCGCCAGCTGTCGCTGCGGTCATCCTCGTCGAAGACCGCCACCGCGTGGGTCGGACGGCTGTGTTGGATCAGCTGCTGCAGCGCGTGGCGGCAGGCGCTGACGCAAGGGGAGCCCTGCACGGCGTGAATGCGGCGGATGAGGTTCAGGGCGTCGACAATCAGTAGGTGTATCATCATGGGCGGTAAGGTCAGAAAAAACAGGGCGGCTGTTACGCCGCCCGGGATTGAGGGTCAGGCTACGATTTCGTAGCAGGGCACATAGGCGCTGCCCGGTAGCTTCATGCGGTGCTGGGCGACAAAGCCCTGCAGCAGGCTGTCCATCTGCTTCATCATTTGCGGCTCGCCGTGCAGTTTGTACGGGCCGAACTGCTCGATGGCATGGATGCCGTTTTCCTTCACGTTGCCGGCCACGATGCCGGAGAACGCGCGGCGCAGCGCGGCGGCCAATTGCTCCGGCGGCTGGTTCGGATACAAATTGAGGTTCGCCATGTTCTCGTGGGTCGGCTCGAACGGCAGCTGCAGATCCGGTGCGATGCGGATCGACCAGTTGAAGCTGTAGGCGTCGCCGGTGTTGCGGCGGTTTTCCTTCACCAGCGGCATGGCTTTCTTCATCTGCCGCGCCACTTCCGCCGGATCGTCGATGATGATGGTGTAATGGCGGCGCGCTTCGTCGCCCAGCGTGTTCATGATGAACTCGTCCAGTACGCGGAAGTAGTCGGCGCTCTCTTTTGGCCCGGTCAGGATCAGCGGCAACACCTGTTCGCTGTTCTCCGGGTTCATCAGGATACCCAGCAGGTACAGCAGCTCTTCGGCGGTGCCGACGCCGCCCGGGAAGATGATGATGCCGTGCGCGATGCGCACGAAGGCTTCCAGGCGTTTTTCGATGTCCGGCATGATCACCAGCTCGTTCACCAGCGGGTTAGGCGGTTCGGCGGCGATGATCGACGGCTCGGTCATGCCGATGAAACGGCTGTTGCGGTAACGCTGTTGCGCGTGACCGACCGCCGCGCCTTTCATCGGCGCTTCCATGGCGCCCGGCCCGCAGCCGGTGCAGATGTTCAGCTCGCGCAGGCCCAGCTGGCTGCCGACCTTGCGCGCGTACAGGTATTCGTTCTCGTTGATCGAGTGGCCGCCCCAGCACACCACCATGTTGGGATCTTCATCCAGATGCAGCGTGCGTGCATTGCGCAGGATCGAGAACACCAGGTTGGTGATGTGGGCCGAGTTTTCCAGGTTCAGGTGCTGGAAGCGCCCGGCGCTGGCGATTTGGCCGTGTACGAACAGGATGTCGCGCAGCACGGCGAACAGGTTGGCCTGCAGCGAGCGGATGATGCGGCCGTCGACGAACGCCTCTTCCGGCGGGTTGACCAGCTCCAGTTTCACCCCGCGCTCGCGGCGCAGCACGTTGATGTCGAAGGTTTCATAGCGCGACAGCAGCTGCTTGCTGTTGTCGGTTTGGCTGCCGGAGTTCAACACGGCCAGCGAACAGTTGCGGAACAGGCGGTACAGGTCGCTGCTGGCGGTGCGCTTCAGCATGTCTACTTCCAGCTGCGACAATAAATCCATAGAGCCAAGCGGGCTGATGTGTGTAATCAAGGTAACTCCTTTGCACCCGGTGCGGGGCGGTAGTAATCCATACGCAGCAAAACAGCATCTCGTTATGGTTGGCGTGCTGCGGCGAAGCGGGCGTTTTGCCCGGCCGCAGCCTCGTTTTAACCTTACCGCCGTCCCTGTGCTTTTACCAACACAAACCGCTCGTTAGCTCAGTTGTTGAGCAATGTTTCGCACTTATTGGCGCGCCAGGCGGCCGTGCTCGGGAGCGAACGCGACGTTGCTGCGCCACGGGTTGATATCCAGCCCGCCGCGGCGGGTATAACGAGCGTAGACCGTCAGGCTTTGCGGCCGGCAATAGCGCATCAGATCGTTGAAGATGCGCTCGACGCACTGTTCGTGGAATTCGTTGTGGTGGCGGAAGGAAACCAGGTAGCGCAGCAACGCTTCGCGATCGATCTTGCCGCCGCGGTAGCTTATCTGCACCGAGCCCCAGTCCGGTTGATGGGTGATCAGGCAATTGGACTTCAGCAGGTGGCTGACCAAGCGCTCTTCCACCACCTCTTTTCCGGCGGCGTTCAGCAGGTAGTCGGCATTGAACTCATAATTGTCGATGCGGATATCCTGCTGGTCGATGCAGTCGCCGGCCAGGCGGGCGATCGGCGTGCCTTCCAACTGCTCGACGCTGAACAGGGTGACGCTGACCTCGCCCTGGGCGCAGGCGGACAGATCGCGCTGCAGGGTGCTGCGCACCGTTTCCCAATCGGCGAACGGGGTTTGGTTGAAGCTGTTGAGATACAGCTTGAAACTTTTCGATTCGATCAGGTTCAGGCTGTCGGCGTTGAGGCTGATTTCGCCGACCGCCACCTGCGGCAACCCGTTGGCGTTCAGCCAGGAGAGCTCATACAGCGTCCAGATATCCGCGCCATGGAAGGGCAGGTTATTCGGGTATAGCCCCAGCGGCTCGCGGTTCATGCTGCGCGGCACCGCCTGCAGCAGCGAAGCGTCGTAGCGATCGCGGTAAGCAGTGGGTTTGCCCAGCGTCAGCCCTGACAGGGCTTGGTGGTCTTGATATGAGGACATCTGCTGTCACCTCGGTCAGAGATAGGTACAATGGCCGTCAGTTTAACGTATGCGAGAAAGAATATGGACCATGATGTATCGCACGCTCTGCGTGAATTCACTCAACGCTATGTCGAGTTGTGGCAGCAAGAGCGCGGCCACGCGCCGGCCAGTCAGGCGCTGTACGGCGTGCCGTCGCCCTGCATCGTGGAGAACCGCGAGGACGAAGTGCTGTGGTTGCCGCGGCCTTTCGAACCGGCGGCGACGCTGGAGAAGGTAGAAACTGCGTTGGAGCTGCGTTTGCAGCCGGATGCGCACCGCTTCTACACGCAGCAATACGCCGGCGATATGAGCGCGCAGTTCGGCGAGCATCGCCTGAGCCTGCTGCAGGTCTGGAGCGAAGAGGATTTTATCCGCCTGCAGGAGAACCTGATCGGCCATCTGGTGACGCAAAAACGTCTCAAGCTGTCGCCAACGCTGTTCCTGGCGACCACCGAATCCGAGATGACGATGGTGTCGTTGTGCAACGTCAGCGGCAACGTGGTGCTGGAACAGTTCGGCAGCGATAAGCGCACCTTGCTGGCGGCGACGCTGGGGAATTTCCTCGATGCGCTGCGCCCGGTACTGGACTGAATCGCGACGGATTCGCCGTCGCCCGTGTGAGAGATCTCTCACACGGGCTGTGAGATATCGCTCTTAATTTTCCCCACCTTTCCCCATGCTATGAGATTATTGTTATCCAGATCAATTGGTTAGAATTTCTTTAGGATAACTCTTAGGCTTAATTTAGTGTGAGACACCTCCCAAACCCTTGTGATTCCGGGGAATTTAAGCGATCTTATCGTTACCGGAACGGAACCGGCGGAGCAGGAAAGCATCAGGATGATGCAGCTTCAGGAAGAAGAAAGGGATGCGCTCAGGAAAGAGCGAAGGATGGCGTCAGGAGATGCCCAGGATGTTTCAGGATAGAAATCAGGGACACCTCCAGGACGGAGATTGAGAGCCGGCACAGGATTGTCGGCGGGCCCGGAAGGCTGAGGAACCGCGTCAGGACGATGTTGCAGGATGATGCAAGGAGCACTTGGTCAGGATGGCCGCAGGAAAAGTTTTCAAGGATTGAGCAGGGAGCACGCTGTGTAGCGGGATGGCTATAAAACGAACCGGGGGCACTGTTAACGCAGTGCCCCCAACTTTTTGTTTCATTTCGCCGCGCGTGCGACCCTGTCTTAATCCATCGCCAGCGTTAACCAATCGCACCCAGCGTATCGCCTGCGCCCTGTTTCTTCGGCAGCAGGAATAGCGTGGCGTAGATATCCAGCAGGTAAATCGCCGCCAGCAGACTGATGGCGGCGGTAAACGACACCTGCGTCACCAGCGCACCGATCACCAATGGCCCCAGACCGCCGACGCCGCGCCCCAGATTGAACAGGATGTTCTGCGCGGTGGCGCGCGCCTGCACCGGATAGGTATCGGAAATCAGCGCGCCGTAGCCGCCGATCATGCCGTTGACGAACATGCCCATCACGGCGCCGGCGAACAGCATCAGCATCGGATCGCTCAATTGGGCGTAGCCGATCACCATCACCACCGCGCCGACCTGATAAAGCACGAAGATCTTCCAGCGGGCGAAGCGGTCGGCCAGCACGCCAAACAGCCAGATGCCGAACGTCATGCCCACGACCGTCACCGCCGTCCACAGGCCGGACTTGGTGAGCGAGAAACCGAAGTTTTTCGCCAGGTAAGTCGGCATCCAGATCATCAGCCCGTAGTAACCGAAGTTCTGCACCGAACAGAGAATGAAGATGCCGATGCTGGCCTTGCTGGTGGCGCGATCCTTAAACAGCAGGCGCAAACGCTGCAGGAAGGAGAGCGGCTGCCCGGCGTCTTTCTGCCGCACGAACTCCTCCGGCTCGCCCAGGGTACGGCGGATAAGGAACGACGCCAGCGCCGGCAGCAGGCCGACCAAAAACATGCCGCGCCAGCCGATGTGTTCCAGCAGCAGCGGCGTCAGGAAGGCGGCCGCCAGCACGCCCAATTGCCAGCCCATGCCGACGTAAGCCGAAGCGCGGTTGCGCTTCTCCGCCGGCCAGGCTTCGGCGATCAGCGCCATGCCGATGCCGAATTCGCCGCCCAGTCCGATGCCCGCCAGGGTACGGTAGGCCAGCAGATCCCAATATCCTTGCGCCACGGCGCACAGGCCGGTGAACAGTGAAAACATCAGGATGGTGATCGTGAGCACCCGGATACGGCCGAAGCGATCGCTGAGGTGGCCGAAGATCACGCCGCCCAGCACCGCGCCGATCAGCGTCCAGGTGACCAGCGAGCCGGCGGCCGATGAGGTTAATCCTAATTCAATGCTGATGGCCGGCAGCATAAAGCCGAGAATCAGCAGGTCAAACCCGTCCATGGCATAACCGGTGACCGAGGCCAGCATGGCCTTACCGGGCGTCGCGTGGTTTTTTTTCTCTGTTATTACGGACATGAATCTTTATCTGTGTGGTGAATTCGGTGGGCCTATTGTGCCGCGCGGCGGCGAACGCCACCAGATAAAAACGGTGAGCTGTCTCAGGCGCGCCGAATTTGGGCTATAAAAATGCTATGCTTTGCCGCCTTTCAGCCAGCGCGCTGAATACCATGATGAAAAGAGATCGGGAATGCAGATGAGTATACATAACCAGGTGCGCCGCAGTTTGCAGGCGATTGAACAATCCATGCGCGATCTGGCGCTGTGGCAGGCCGCGCCGCCTGAGCATGAGGCTTTCTCCAGCACCGAGCCGTTCTGTATCGACAGCATGTCGGCCGAAGCCTGGCTGCAGTGGGTGTTCTTGCCGCGCATGTATGCGTTGCTGGACGCCGAAGCGCCGCTGCCGACGCGCTTCGCCATCACGCCTTATTTCGAAGAGGCGTTGAAAGATCGTGAACCGAGCAGCCTGCCGCTGCTGGTGCTGCTGCAACAGCTGGATTTGATGTTGAATAAAGAGCCGTAATTCGCCGGCGGCGCGCAGATTTTTGCCGCCCGGCAGTGTAGAGTACTCGCGCGGATGCCGGGCAGGAGAACCGACGGCGTCTTTCGGCTCGGTTGAACCGCAGCGGTTGACCGGGGGCTGCATTAGGATGATGAGGTGCTGCAGTAATGGATTTATTAAGGTTTATCCTGCGTTTGCCTTTTACCCTGGTTAAAGGCGTTTGCCGCCTGCTGGGGGGGGCGTTGTCGCTGTTGGGGCGGTTGCTGAGACCGCTGGTCGGCAACCTCAGCTGGCGCGCGCCGGCCTGGTGGGCTGCGCTGCCGCGCGGTTTTTTGCGGCTCGAAAACGGCGTGGATAAACACCCGAAAGCGATCGGTCTGGGTTTGCTGCTGCTGGCAGGCGCTGCGGGCGGCGCGTTTTACGGTTGGCACTGGTGGCAAAATCGGCCCCAGCCTATCGAGCCTGCGCCGATGGTGATCCAGGAGGTCAGTGCCGAGCTGGCTAACCCCGCGCCGATAGATTACACCGCCGCCCGGCAGGTGCCGCAAACGGTCAGTCTGACCTTCAGCGGATCGGTCGCGCCGATAACCGCAGTGGGTAAAACCGTGAGCGCCGGCATCACTCTGAAGCCGACGGCGGAAGGGCAGTGGACGTGGAACAATGAGTCGACGCTGGTGTTCACGCCGAAGAAACCGCTGCCGATGGGCGCGAAATATGACGTGACCCTTGAGCCCGCCACCTTGCTGGCGCCGCAGGTCAAGCTCGCCAAAACCCGTTATGCCTTCACCGTGCCCGCGTTCGATTACCGCCTGGGGCAGGCCGAGTATTATCGCGATCCGCAAGATGCGCAGAAACGCAGCGCGATTTTCAATTTGCAGTTCAACGCGCCGGTCGATGTCGCCAGCTTTGAAAAACAGATTTCGTTGGGGTTGAAGGAAGGCAGTACTTCCTCCGAGAAAAAACTGAACTTCTCTCTGGTCTATGACGAGAAAAAGCTGAACGCCTGGGTGCATTCCGAGCCGCTGCAGGCGCTGGACCAGGGCGGCGCGGTGCATCTGACCGTCGGCAAGGGCGTTAAATCGACGGCGGTCGGCAATGCGGTCGAAGAGGCGAAAAGCAACTGGGTCAAAGTACCGACGCTGTACAGCCTGGCGCTGAGCGACGCCAGCGCCCAGGTCGTGGATACCGATGGCGGCCAAGGGCAGCGTGCGTTGGTGGTCGGTTTCAGCGATGCGGTGAAGGATAAAGAGCTGGCACGGGCTACCAAAGCCTGGCTGCTGCCGCAGCACGATCCGAGCGATGCCGAGACCGCCAACGATGCCGAAGATTTCTATCAATGGACGGTCGACAGCGTCGGTAAAAACATGCTGACGATGGCGACTCCACTGCCGTTGACGCTTAACGAGGCGGAAGAGGCCTACCAACCGCAGTTCAGCTTCCGTTTTGAAGCCCCGGCGCACCGCTTCGTGCTGCTCGAGATAGACAATCAGCTGGTCTCCGTCGGCGGTTACAAAATGCCGAAGAAGGTTTACCGCGTGGTCGAAGTGCCGGAGTTCCCGAAATCGCTGCAGTTCATGTCCCAGGGTTCGCTGCTGTCGGTCAACGGCGACAAACAGATCAGCGTGGCGGCGCGTAACGTAGCGGGCCTGCGGCTGGACATCAAACGGGTGATCCCAAGCCAGCTGCAGCACATCGTCTCCTTCAAAAGCCGAGAATATTCGTCCACGGAATTCAACCGGCTCAACGACGAATACTTCACCGAGCATTTCAAATACCAGACGGCGCTCAACAACGAGCGGCCAGGGGAAGTGAACTATCAGGGCATCGATCTCTCCCGTTATCTCTCCACCAACGCCAGTTCCCATCGAGGGGTATTCCTGCTGACGCTGTCTGAATGGCAGCCGAACCGGAAACCGGCGGCGGAAGAGGCGGGCGCCGAGCCAGAACAGGAACCGGACGAGAACACCGGGGATGAGCAGCCCGACGTCGGCGATTCGCGCTTTGTGGTGGTGACCGATCTGGGCATCGTCGCCAAGAGCTCGCAGGATAAGACGCGCGACGTCTTCGTGCAGTCGATCCAAAGCGGCGCGCCGGTCAGCGGCGCCAACGTGTCGGTAGTGGCCAAAAACGGCGTGACGCTGCTCAGACAAACCACCGGGGCCGACGGCCACGTGCGTTTCCCGGCGCTCGACGTGTACACCAACGAGCGCCAGCCGGTGATGTTCCTGGTGGAAAAGGAAGGGGATGTTTCCTTCCTGCCGACCGGCAGTTATAACGACCGCGGGCTGGACTTCTCGCGCTTCGACGTCGCCGGTGAACAAACGCCGACCGATCCGCGCACGCTCAGCAGTTACCTGTTCTCCGATCGCGGCGTTTATCGGCCGGGGGATACCTTTAACATCGGCCTGATCACCCGCGCCGCCGACTGGGGCGTTGGCCTGGCCGGCGTGCCGGTGCGCGCCGAAATCCGCGATCCGCGCGACAAGCTGATGACCACCGTGCCACTGACGCTGGGTGCCAGCGGTTTCAACGAGCTGAGCTATACCACCGATGAAAATTCGCCCACCGGCGAGTGGAACGTCTATCTGTATCTGATCGGCAAAAACAACGATACCTCCACGCTGCTCGGCCATACTGCGGTTAATGTGAAGGAGTTCGAGCCGGATCAGCTGAAAGTGAAGCTGGCGCTGACGCCGAACCGTCAGCAAGGCTGGGTCAAACCGTCTGAGCTGAAGGCCAGCATCGATGTGCAGAACCTGTTTGGCACCCCGGCGCAGGATCGCCGCGTGGCCACCAGGCTGACGCTGCGGCCGATGTATCCGAGCTTCGATCGCTTCCCGGATTATGCGTTCTATGAAAACCGGCAAAACAGCGACGGGTTCGAAACCGAGCTGGAAGATCGCACCACCGATGAGCACGGCGCGGCCGATATCCCGCTCGATCTGAAATCTTATGCCGACGCCACCTATCAGCTGCAGCTACTGTCGGAGGCGTTCGTCGCCGGCGGCGGGCGTTCCGTGGCGGCTACCGCCCGCACGCTGGTTTCGCCTTACGATTACCTGATCGGCGTGAAGGCGGACGGCGATCTGGGTTACATCAACCGCGACGCGGAGCGGCATCTGAACGTGATCGCCATCGATCCGAACCTGAAACAGATCGCCATGCCAAACCTGAAACAGGTGTTGATCGAGCAGAAATACATTTCAGTGCTGACCAAACAGGATTCGGGCGTTTACAAATACCAGTCGAAGATGAAGGAAGTGCAGCTGGCGGAACAGCCGCTGGGGTTGAGCGCGCAGGGCGCCGATCTGCGGCTGGCGACAGACAAGCCGGGTGATTTCGTGCTGGTGATCGAAGATGCGCAGGGCAAGACGCTCAACCGCGTCGCCTACAGCGTGGCCGGTAACGCCAACCTGAGCCGCTCGCTGGATCGCAACGCCGAACTGAAGCTGAAACTGAACCAGGCGGAATACCAGCCGGGTGAAGAGATCGAGGTGGCGATCAACGCGCCTTATACCGGCAGCGGCTTGATCACCATTGAGAAGGACAAGGTTTACGCCTGGCAATGGTTCCATACCGACACCACCAGCTCGGTGCAGAAGATCCGCGTGCCGGCCGGCATGGAGGGCAACGGCTACATCAACGTGCAGTTCGTGCGCGACATCAACTCCAGCGAAATCTTCATGAGCCCGCTGAGCTATGGCGTGATGCCGTTCAAGATCAGCACCAAGGCGCGCCAAAACAGCCTCGAGGTGACGGCGCCGGAGGTCATCAAGCCGGGTGAAAACCTGACGATGACGGTCAAGACCGACGCGCCGCAGCAGGTGGCGCTGTTCGCCGTCGATGAGGGCATTCTGCAGGTGGCGCGTTACCGCCTGAAGGATCCGTTGGAGTTCTTCTTCAGCAAGCGTGAACTGAACGTGAGCAGCTCTCAGATCCTCGATCTCATCTTGCCGGAGTTCAGCAAGCTGATGGCGCTGACCGCAGCGCCGGGCGGCGATGCGGGCGAAGGGCTGGATCTCAACCTCAACCCGTTCAAACGCAAGCGCGACAAGCCGGTGGCCTATTGGTCCGGCATTACCGAAGTCAGCGGCGAGAAGCAGTTCGTCTACCCGGTGCCGGACTACTTCAACGGTAAAATCCGCGTGATGGCGATTTCGGTGACGCCGGAGAAAATCGGCAAGGCGCAAACTGCCGCCACGGTGCGCGACAACTTCATCATGACGCCGAACGTGCCGGCGATGGTGGCGCCGGGCGACGAGTTCGACGTCAGCGTGGGCGTCAGCAACAACCTCGAAGGGCTGAACGGCCAGTCGGTGGCCATCAACATTCTGCTGACGCCGCCGCCGCAATTGGAGGTGGTGGGCAACGCGACGCAAAGCCTGACGCTGGCGGAAAAACGCGAAGGCGTGATCACCTTCCGCCTGCGTGCCAAATCCGTGCTGGGCGATGCACCGCTGGTGTTCGACGCCCGTTACGGCGACCAGGCCAGCCGCCGCACCGTCAGCACCTCGGTGCGGCCGGCGGCGCCGTACCGTACCCAGTCGGTGATGGGGCGCATGAGCGGCAGCAGCCAGAACGTCGATGGCCTGCGCCAGATGTTCGACGCTTTCGCGCAGCGTCGGGCTGCGGTGTCGAATTCGCCGCTGGTGCTGACCAGCGGGCTGGCGCAATACCTGGCGGATTACCCGTATTACTGTTCCGAGCAGATCGTCAGCCGCTCCATTCCGCTGATGCTGCAGAGCCGCCACCCAGAGATGAAAAGCAGCCTGAGCCAGGCGGAAGTCAGCAAGCAGCTGCGCAACCTGCTTGGCGTGCTGCGCGCGCGCCAGAACGACAGTGGAGCGATCGGCGCCTGGCGTTCGTCGCCGGATGCCGATCCTTTCGTCACGCCTTATGTGGTGCAGTATCTGCTCGAAGCCAAAGCGGCGGGCTACGCCCTGCCGGAAGGCATGCTGGACGAGGCCAACGGCGCATTGCGCGAGCTGGCGGCCAGCGGTTTCGACGATCTGTATCTGCTGCGCCTGCGCAGCTGGGCGGTTTACCTGCTGACGCTGCAGGGCGAAGTGACCACCAACTCGCTGGCGGCGGTGCAGGATACGCTGCAAAAACGCTATGGCGAAGGGTGGAAAACCGATCTGAGCGCGTTGTATCTGGCCTCTTCCTATCGCCTGTTGAAGATGGACGACGAAGCCGCCGCGTTGCTGCAACCGAGCTGGCAGCAGCTGAGCAAGGCGTATGACAGCGCCTGGTGGACGCAGAACTATTTTGATCCGCTGGTGCAGGATGCGACGCGGCTGTATCTGATTACCCGTCACTTCCCGGAGAAGGTGGCGTCGATCCCGCCGCAGGTGCTGGAGAATATGGTCAAGGCGCTGAAAGAAGAGCGTTATACCACCTACTCCTCCGCGATGAGCATTCTGGCGCTGGAAAGCTACTCGACTCAGGTGGCGGCGCAATCCGCCAATGCGGACGCATTGGGCATCGCGCAGGTGGGCAAAGCCGGCGGCGAGCAGCAGCGCATCAGTGAGCTGCAGGGGATGTTCGTTCAGGGGCAATTCAACGCCGATGCCACTGCGGTGCGCTTCACCAACGGCGGCAATGCGCCGGCCTGGTATGTGGTGACGCAGGCCGGTTACGACCTGAATGCGCCGCAAAAAGCGCTGTCACGCGGGATTGAGATCGTCCGCGATTACACCGACGAACAGGGCAAACCGGTGACGCAGGTGACGCTGGGGCAGAAGATCAACGTCCATCTGAAGGTGCGAGCCAATTCGAAAGAAGGGCAGAGCAACCTGGCGATCGTCGATCTGCTGCCGGGCGGGTTCGAAGTGGTGCAGCAGACGCCGCCGGAACCGGCCGATGCCGGCGAGGAGAGCGACGAACGCGGCGGTTGGCAGTCGCCGCTGGCCGCCTCCGGCTCCACCTGGGCGCCGGATTACAGCGATATCCGTGAAGATCGGGTGATTATCTACGGCAGCGCCGGCACCGAGGTGCAGGAATTCGTCTATCAGATCAAGGCCACCAATACCGGCAGCTTTATTGTTCCACCGGCGTACGGCGAAGCCATGTATGACCGTGAAGTACAGGCCATGTCGGCTGGCGGCGGCAAGCTGGTGGTGGTGCCGGCGGGCAGCGACTAGGCCGGATCCGGCGCCAGGCCAGCGTCTGGCGCCGGGGCGGTGAGAACCTATGAGGATCCTGACCGGGCGTGCGCTGCAAAACGGTTTGATGGCGGTGTTTTTACTGGCACTGCTGTTGACCGCGATTCGGTTGTGGCCGCACCCGCCCCTGTGGCAGGGGCTGCCGCAGTCATCCGTCTATTACGACAGGCACGGCGCGCTGCTGCGCATCACGCTGGCCAACGACGACCGCTACCGGCTGTGGACGCCGCTGGAGCAGGTGTCGCCGCTGGCGGTGCACGGGCTGCTGCTGCACGAAGACCGCTGGTTCTACTACAACCCCGGCTTTAACCCCGTCAGCCTGATGCGCGGCTTCTGGCGCAGCTATGTCGCCGGCGGAAAAATGCAGGGCGGATCGACCATCAGCATGCAGCTGGCGCGCATGCGCTGGCATCTCAACACCCGCACGCCAGGCGGCAAGCTGCTGCAGGTATTGCGCGCAGTGCAGTTGGAACTCAGTTACTCCAAGCGTGATATCCTGGAAGCCTACCTGAATTACGCCCCCTACGGCCGCAACATCGAAAGCATCGGTGCCGCCAGCCTGATCTATTTCGGTAAGTCGCCGAAGGCGTTGACCCTGCCGGAGGCGCTGACGCTGGCGGTGTTGCCGCAGTCACCCAGCTACCGTCTGGAGCCGAAAACCGGTGTGCTCGGCGCCGCGTTGACGCAGGCGCGCAACCGTCTGTTTCAGCGCTGGCAGCGGGTTTACCCGACCGATGCCAGCCAGCAAACGCTATTCCGCCTGCCGCTGGCGCTGCGGCAGCCTGAGCAAGTGCCCTATATCGCGCCGCATTTTATTGAACAGCTACGCCAGCAGACGCAGCAATTGGTGCAGCGCGATACCCGTGTCGACACCACGCTGGACGCCGGCTTGCAGCGGCTGGTCGAGCGGCAGGTCAACGCGTTTATCGCCCGCAACCGCAGCCGCGGCATCCAAAACGCCGCGGTGCTGCTGGTGGACAGCCGCGATATGGGGGTGCGCGCGCTGGTGGGATCGGCGGACTATTACAATCGGCCGATCCAGGGGCAGGTGAACGGCACCAACGCCAAGCGTTCGCCGGGATCGACGCTGAAGCCATTCATCTACGCGCTGGGCATGGAGCAGGGCGTGCTGCATCCGATGACCATCCTGAAAGACGTGCCTTCGTCGTTCGGCGCCTATGCGCCGGAAAACTTCGACCGGCGTTTTCTCGGTCCGGTGACCGCCACCGATGCGCTGAATTTCAGCCGCAACATTCCGGCGGTGTATGTCGCCTCGCAGCTGCGTCAGCCGACCTTTTATCAGTTCTTGCGCCTGACCGGCGTGGCCAATATGGCCAATGAGAGCCACTATGGGCTATCGCTGGTGCTGGGCGGCGGCGAGGTGACGGCGCAGGAATTGGCGAAGCTGTATGCGCTGCTGGCGAACCGCGGCGAGCTGCGGCCGCTTCGTATGCAGCTGAATGAGGCCGAATCGACGCCGGTTCGGCTGCTGAGCGAGGAGGCCAGTTTCATCACGCTGGATATGCTGCGCCAGCACCGGCGGCCGGGCGATACGCTGGCACAGCGTTCTTCTTCGCTGCCGGTGTACTGGAAGACCGGCACCTCCTGGGGCTTTCGCGACGCCTGGAGCGTCGGGATTTTCGGCCCTTACGTGCTGGTGGTGTGGGAGGGCAACTTCGACGGACGCGGCAACAATGCGTTGGTCGGCGCCGAGGCGGCAGCGCCGCTGTTCTTCAACATCATCGACAGCGTGAACGCCAGCTACCCTGGCCTGCGGGAACCGAAGCACCCGTTCCCCCAACGGCTGCGGCGGGTGGACATCTGTCTCGCCAGCGGCGATCTGCCGACGCCGTGGTGCCAGCAGAAGGGCAAGACCTGGTTCATTCCCGGCAAGTCGCCGATCAAGGTCGACAGCGTTTACCGGCCGGTGGTGCTGGATATTCACAGCGGCGAGGTCGTTTGCCCGCCGTATGACGCGGCGCAGACCCGCACCGAAATCTTTGAGTTCTGGCCTTCCGATTTGGCCAACGTGTTCGCCCAGGCCGGGCTGCCGAAGCGCACGCCGCCGGTCAACCGCTGCAAGGACAACGGCATCGCCGTCGGCGGCAACGCGCCGCGCATCACTTCGCCGCTGAAAAACACCACTTATACCCTGCGCCAGTCGCAGCAAGGGCGGGATAAAATCGCCTTCAACGCGGTGACGGACGCCGACAGCAAGACGGTGTACTGGTTCGTCGACGATATCTATCTCGGCAGCAGCGCCAGCAAAAAGCCGATCGACTGGCGGCCGATCAACAACGGGCGCTACCGCATTCGGGCGGTGGACGATCGCGGCCGCGCCGATACGCGCCTGGTGACCATCGAATGGGTGAACTAGCGCTGAGCCGCACGCCTGTTATACTCGCGCCCGAAACGGCTATTTACCTGGGAAAGCGATGTGATTGAGATTTTGTATCAGGATGAACACCTGGTGGCGGTGAACAAGCCGTCGGGCTGGTTGGTGCACCGCAGTTGGCTGGACCGTCATGAAACTCGCTTTATGATGCAGACGGTGCGCGATCAGCTCGGGCAGCACGTCTTTACCGTGCACCGTCTCGATCGCCCGACCTCCGGCGTATTGCTGATGGCGCTCTCCAGCGAGGTGGCGCGCCTGCTGTCACAGCAGTTCGAGCAGCATCAGGTGCAGAAAACCTACCATGCGGTGGTGCGCGGTTACGTGCAGGAGGGGGCGACCCTTGATTACCCGCTGACGGTGGAGCTGGACAAAATCGCCGATAAACATGCCGATGCCGACAAGGGGCCTCAGCCGGCGGTGACGCACTACCGGCCGTTGGCACAGGTAGAGATGCCGGTGGCCGTCGGCCGCTACGACAGCGCGCGCTACAGCCTGGTGGAGTTGCAGCCGGAAACCGGCCGCAAGCACCAGCTGCGGCGCCACATGGCGCATCTTCGCCATCCGATCATCGGCGACAGCAAACACGGCGATCTGCGGCAGAACCGCGGTATGGCGCAGCATTTCGGCTGCCCGCGCCTGATGCTGCACGCCAGCCATCTGCAGCTGACGCATCCGGTGACCGGCGAACCGCTGCGGGTGACGGCGCGCTGGGACGAAGATTGGCAAGGGGTGATGGCGCAGTTCGGCTGGGCGGGGGTATTCCCTGAACTTGCCGGGGTTGAGTTTAGCGCGGCTAACGGTCAGGATAGCTGACAATTTTTAAAGGTAATGAAGGGAGTAGGAGCCATGGCTCAGGTTGGTATCTTCGTGGGAACGGTCTACGGCAATTCGCTGCTGGTGGCGGAAGAAGCGCAAAACATCCTCAGCGAACAGGGCCATGAGGTCACATTGTTCGAAGAGGGCACGCTGGAGGCCTGGCAGTTTTATCGCCAACACTACGCGCTGGTGATCACGTCCACCACCGGGCAGGGCGATCTGCCGGACAGCATTGCGCCGCTGTTCCACGCCATTCGCGATCAGGTTGGTTACCAGCCGGAACTGCGCTATGGGCTGATCGCCCTCGGCGACAGCAGCTATGACAACTTCTGCGGCGCCGGGCGCGCGTTCGACGCGTTGCTGCAAGAGCAGGGCGCGACCCGCGTTGGCGAAGTGCTGGAGATCGATGCGATGGAACAGCCGGAGCCGGAAGTGGCCGCCTGTCCGTGGGTCGAACAGTGGGGCACGCTGCTGCAATCGTAAAGTAAAAAGGCGCCGCGAAAGGGCGCCTTGGCGATGATGCGGGTCAGCCGATCCGCATTACTTGCCGCGGGTGAGTTTTTCCAGATCGGCTTCGATCTCGGCAATCTTGTGCGACACCACGCCTTCGAGATGGCGCAGGTCGTCGAGGATTTTACGCTTCAGATCCACTTCCACCTGATCGCGCTGGCACAGCTGATCCAGTTCGTCGATCACGTAACGCAAGTTCGGGTTGATCTCGTGAATTTCCTTGTAGCCCTGGCCGGCGTTGTCCGCCACCACGGTTTTACGCTGGCGCGGGTACTTGAACTTCACGCTCTTGGCGAAGAACTCGCCCTTGTCTTTGCGGAAATAGATCTTGAGGATGTCGTTGTTGGCCTCTTGACGCAGGCTATAGCGATCGACGTCTTCCGGTTGATTGATGCCCAAACTCTTCAAGTTATCGTACATACTGCGCCCTCTTTAGATGTGATCGTTATATTCCACGACTGCGATTATGGCGGAAAGCGAGATCTGCGACTGTGACTGCCAGCGAAACGCAGACAAAAAAATAGCGGGTGAATCACCCGCTATTTCAATTTAGTCGATAGTACGCAATAACTCATTAATGCCCACTTTACCGCGCGTTTTGGCATCGACTTTCTTGACGATCACCGCGCAGTACAGGCTGTAAGAGCCGTCTTTCGACGGCAGGTTGCCGGAAACCACCACCGAACCCGCCGGCACGCGGCCGTAATGGATTTCGCCGGTCTCGCGGTCATAGATACGGGTGCTCTGGCCGAGGTACACGCCCATCGAAATCACCGAGCCTTCTTCCACGATCACGCCTTCCACCACTTCGGAGCGCGCGCCGATGAAGCAGTTGTCTTCGATGATGGTCGGGTTGGCCTGCAGCGGCTCCAGCACGCCGCCGATGCCGACGCCGCCGGACAGGTGAACGTTTTTGCCGATCTGCGCGCAAGAACCGACGGTGGCCCAGGTGTCGACCATGGTGCCTTCGTCGACGTAGGCGCCGATGTTAACGTAAGACGGCATCAGCACGGTGTTGCGGGCAATGAACGCGCCCTGGCGCACGGTGGCCGGCGGCACAACGCGGAAACCTTCCTTCTGGAAGCGTGCTTCGTCGTAGTCGGCGAACTTCATCGGCACTTTGTCGTAGTAGCGGGTTTCCGCGCCGTCCATCACCTTGTTGTCGTTGATGCGGAAAGAGAGCAGCACGGCTTTCTTCAGCCACTGGTGGGTGACCCATTGACCGTCGATCTTCTCGGCGACGCGCAGGGCGCCGCTGTCCAGCAGGCCGATCACCTGGTTTACCGCTTCGCGCGTTACGGTGTCTACGTTCGCCGGGGTGATGTCCGCACGGCGCTCGAAGGCGCTTTCAATAACGTTCTGTAATTGCTGCATGCTGTTCTCTTTCCTGATGTTGTCGGTAAAAAGTTACTTGTATCACATTTTATCGTTTGGGGTGAGGGCCTCTGTCAACCGTTGCTCCAACTTTCTGCGCGTTTCCTGATCGAGCGCGCGTCGCTCGCCGTCGGCCAGGATAAACAAGTCCTCGACCCGCTCGCCGATGGTGGTAATGCGTGCGCCGTGCAGCGACAGCCCCAGATCGGCGAACACTTCGCCCACCCGCGCCAGCAGGCCGGGCTGGTCGAGTGCGATCAGCTCCAGGTAGCTGCGGCGATCGGTGTGGGTCGGCAGGAAGGTCACCTCGGTCGGCACGCTGAAGTGACGCAGCTTGGAAGAAGGCCGACGCACGCGCGGCGGCTGGTATTCCCGCTGAGTGATGGCCTGCAACAAGGCCTGGCGGATCGCCGTGTGGCGATCCTGTGCCAGCGGGCTGCCGTCCGGCTCCAGCACGATAAAGGTGTCCATCGCCATGCCGTCGCGGTTGGTGAAGATCTGCGCGTCGTGCACGCTCAGGTTGCGGCGATCCATCTCCCCGGCGACGGCGGCGAACAGGTAAGGGCGGTCCGGGCTCCAGATAAAGATCTCGGTGCCGCCGCGCGTCGCCTGGCGGCTGACCAGCACCAGCGGCTGAGTGGAGTCGTGAGCCAGCAGGTGACGGGCGTGCCAGGCCAGCTGGTTCGGCGAGTGGCGCAGGAAATAGTCGGCGCGGCAGCGGCTCCAGATGCGGTGCAGCGCCTCTTCGTCGATGTTGTCCATGCGCAGCAGCGCCAGCGCCTGCAGGCGGTGATGACGCACGCGTTCGCGCAGATCCGGGCTGTTTTGCATGCCGCGGCGCAGCTGCTTCTCGGTGGCGAAGTACAGCTCGCGCAACAGGCTCTGCTTCCAGCTGTTCCACAGGGTTTCGTTGGTGGCGCAGATATCCGCCACCGTCAGGCACACCAGGTAGCGCAGGCGGGTTTCGCTCTGCACTTCGCTGCTGAATTGCTGGATCACCGTCGGGTCTTGAATATCGCGGCGTTGCGCGGTGACCGACATCAGCAGGTGCCAGCGCACCAGCCAGGCTACCAGTTGGGTTTCGCGCGAGTTGAGGCCGTGCAGTTCGGCGAACTCCACCACGTCTTCCGCACCGAGGATCGAGTGATCGCCGCCGCGCCCTTTGGCGATATCGTGGAACAGCGCCGCCAGCAGCAGCAGCTCCGGATGCGGCAGACGCGGGTACAGCTCCACGCACAGCGGATGGCGCGGCCGGGTTTGCGCATCGGCGAAGCTCTCCAGCTTCTGCAGCACGCGGATGGTGTGTTCATCGACGGTATAGGCGTGGAACAGGTCGAACTGCATTTGCCCGACGATCTTGCCCCACTGCGGCATGTAGGCCCACAGTACGCTGTGACGGTGCATCGGTACCAGGGCGCGCGACACCGCGCCGGGATGGCGCAGAATGGCCATAAACAGATCGCGCGCTTCCGGAATGGTGCACAGCGGTTGCTTCAGGTGGCGGCGCGCGTGGCGCAGTTGGCGCACGGTGGTGGAATAAATGCCCTTGATCTCGCGGTTGCGCACCATCAGGTAGAACATGCGCATGATGGCTTGCGGCTCGCGGATGAACAGCGTTTCGTCGCGCAGATCGATCAGATCGCCGCGTAGCTGGAAATCGTCGTTCAGCGGGCGCGGCTTCTCGGTGGCGTCCAGCGCCAGGATGGCCTCGTCGAACAGCTGCAGCAGCATGTGGTTGAGCTCGCTGACGCGCCGCGTCATGCGGTAGAAGTCTTTCATCATGCGCTCGACCGGCTCGTTGCCTTCGCCTTCATAGCGCAGCAGCTGCGCCACGCTGAGTTGACGATCGAACAACAGGCGGTTGTCGTAACGCGGCAGCACCAGGTGCAGCGCGAAACGGATGCGCCACAGGAAGCTCTGGCATTCGTTCAGCTCGTTGCGCTCGGCCTGGGTGAGGAAACCGAAGCCGACCATTTCGTCCAGCGAGGTGGCGCCGAAGTGGCGACGCGCCACCCACAGCAGGGTGTGGATGTCGCGCAGGCCGCCGGGGCTGCTTTTGATATCCGGCTCCAGGTTATAGCTGGTGCCGTGGTAGCGCTGGTGGCGCTCCTGCTGTTCGTTGACCTTGGCGTGAAAAAACTGCGGTGAGGGCCAGAAGCCATCGCTGAAGATATGCTTTTGCATCTGCAGGAACAGCGCGACGTCGCCGCAGATCATGCGCGATTCGATCAGGTTGGTGGCCACGGTCAGATCCGCCAACCCCTCCAGCAGGCACTCTTCCAGGGTGCGTACGCTGTGGCCCACTTCCAACTTGAGATCCCACAGCAGGGTGATGAATTCGCCGACCCGCTGCGACTGTTGTTCCGTTAGTCGGCGCTGGCTGAGCACCAGCACGTCGATGTCCGACAGCGGGTGCAGTTCGCCGCGGCCATAGCCGCCGACCGCCACCAGTGCGGTTTCCGGGATATCTTCGAAGCCGTAGAAGGTCCACAGCCGACGCAGCAGGCGATCGATGAAGTCGCTGCGCGCCGCCACCAGGCTTTCGGCGCTGGCGCCGGCGTCGAACGCTGCCGCCAGCCACAGCTGAAACTGTTCCAGCCGCTGTTTCAGCACCGGACAGGTGAGCTCGTTGTCGCCGTAGGTACTGGGGGAGGCAGGCGGCATCGGCACGGCCGGGGCCGCCGGTTGAAGGAGATTGTCAGACATAGTGCGCAGCCCATAAAAAAGCCGGCAAAAGCCGGCCTGGTGACATTCTGCACGCGGCGTTCGCCGCGGTGCTTACATCTCGTGCGTAATGATGTTGGGGATGGTGTCATCCTTGCGCAACGTCATTATCTCGCAGCCGTTATCTGTGACCACAATAGTATGCTCATACTGCGCCGACAAGCTGCGATCTTTGGTTTTTACCGTCCAGCCGTCTTTCATGGTGCGGATGCGGTAGTCGCCGGCGTTGACCATCGGTTCGATGGTGAAGGCCATGCCCGCCTGCAGTACCACGCCGCCGTCATCGGCATCATAGTGCAGCACCTGCGGTTCTTCGTGGAACACTTCGCCGATGCCGTGGCCGCAGTACTCGCGCACCACGGAGAACTTCTCGGCTTCGACAAACTGCTGGATAGCCTTGCCCAGGGTGCGCAGGCGGATGCCTGGCTTGACCATCTTCAGCGCCAGATACAGGCTTTCCTGAGTGACGCGACACAGGCGCTCGCCCAGAATGGTCGGTTTGCCGACGATGAACATCTTCGAGGTGTCGCCGTGGAAACCGTCTTTAATCACGGTCACGTCGATATTGACGATGTCGCCGTCTTTCAGCGTTTTGTCGTCGCTCGGGATGCCGTGGCACACCACTTCGTTCACCGAGATGCACACGGATTTCGGGAAGCCGTGATAGCCGAGGCAGGCGGAAATGGCCTGCTGCTCGTTGGTGATGTACTCGTGACAGATACGGTCCAGTTCGCCGGTGGTCACGCCAGGTTTGACGTGCGGCTCGATGATTTCCAGCACTTCGGCGGCCAGGCGGCCGGCCACGCGCATTTTTTGGATGTCATCAGGTGTTTTAATTGAGATTGCCATGAAATTTGTCCGCAGGTGTCGTTATCGTCGACAATAAGAAGCAGTGACTTATGGTATCAGCCCGGCCGGGGGCTGCCAAATTTCATTTCCCGATGCCCGGCGCAAAGCAACAAAAGTTGGTGTCCGCGGCGGGTTTATGGTATAAAGCGCGCCGGCGATCCGCGACTTGGTTCTTGTGACCTGGCAGGAATTGGCCGAAAATACTTTAACTGCACTCATTTTGTGTAAATAACACACACGTATCGGCACATCCGCCGGGGTGCCCTGAGGTGACTTGTCGCCGCCAGGGTCGGCGTTATGGGATACGTGGAGGCATAACCCCAATTAATCTATAGAGGTTTAATCATGGCAACTGTTTCCATGCGCGACATGCTCAAGGCTGGTGTTCACTTCGGTCACCAGACCCGTTACTGGAACCCGAAAATGAAGCCTTTCATCTTCGGCGCTCGTAACAAGGTTCACATCATCAACCTGGAGCAGACCGTACCAATGTTCAACGCCGCTCTGGCTGAACTGAGCAAGATCTCTTCCCGTAAAGGCAAGATCCTGTTCGTTGGTACCAAACGCGCAGCAAGCGAAGCGGTAAAAGACGCTGCGAACAGCTGTGACCAGTTCTTCGTGAACCACCGTTGGTTGGGTGGCATGCTGACTAACTGGAAAACCGTTCGTCAGTCCATCAAGCGTTTGAAAGATCTGGAAATCCAGTCTCAAGACGGCACCCTGGACAAGCTGACCAAGAAAGAAGCGCTGATGCGCACTCGTGAACTGGCCAAGCTGGAAAACTCCCTGGGCGGTATCAAAGATATGGGCGGTCTGCCAGACGCACTGTTCGTTATCGATGCCGATCACGAGCACATCGCGATCAAAGAAGCCAACAACCTGGGTATCCCGGTATTCTCTATCGTTGATACCAACTCCAACCCAGACGGCGTTGACTTCATCATCCCTGGTAACGACGACGCAATCCGTGCAGTAAACCTGTACCTGACTGCTGTTGCTGCCGCTGTGCGTGAAGGTCGTTCTCAAGATCTGGCCGTTCAGGCGGAAGAAGGCTTCGTAGAAGCTGAATAATAAGGCAAGCTCATCACTGAGCCCTTATTAACCAGGTATTGACATATGTTGGTTAGGGGGGCCTGTAAAGGCCCCCTTTGCTTATCTGAATGAGAACTGTCTCTACGCGAGATAACCGAGGAAAAATAAATGGCTGATATTACCGCTGCCCTGGTAAAAGAACTGCGCGAGCGTACCGGCGCTGGCATGATGGATTGCAAGAAGGCGCTGGTTGAATCCAACGGCGACATCGAACTGGCAATCGAAAACATGCGTAAGTCCGGTGCGATCAAAGCCGCTAAAAAAGCAGGCAACGTGGCTGCTGACGGCGTGATCAAAACCAAGATCGAAGGCAACTACGGCATCATCCTGGAAGTTAACTGCCAGACTGACTTCGTAGCGAAAGACGCCGGTTTCCAGGCGTTCGCCGACAAAGTGCTGGATGCCGCTGTTGCCGGCAAAATCACTGACGTTGACGTGCTGAAAGCACAGTTCGAAGAAGAGCGCGTAGCGCTGGTGGCAAAAATCGGCGAAAACATCAACATTCGTCGCGTTGCTTCCCTGGAAGGCGAAGTGCTGGGTAGCTACCTGCACGGCGCGCGTATCGGCGTTCTGGTTGCGGCTAAAGGCGCTGACGAAGAGCTGGTTAAGCAAATCGCAATGCACATTGCGGCAAGCAAGCCAGAGTTCGTGAAGCCAGAAGACGTGTCTGCTGAAGTGGTAGAAAAAGAGTACCAGGTTCAGCTGGACATCGCCATGCAGTCCGGCAAGCCGAAAGAAATCGCAGAGAAAATGGTTGAAGGCCGCATGAAGAAATTCACCGGCGAAGTTTCTCTGACCGGTCAGCCTTTCGTTATGGATCCGAGCAAATCTGTTGCTCAGGTGCTGAAAGAGCACAATGCTGACGTGACCAACTTCATTCGCTTCGAAGTGGGCGAAGGCATCGAGAAAGTCGAAACCGACTTCGCTGCTGAAGTTGCCGCGATGAGCAAACAGTCTTAATGACTGTCGATGGAACCGCCGTCTGGCGGTTCCATACTATCCAGCCAGAATTACACCGGTGGCAGGCCCTGCAGCGTGATACTCACCTCAGGCGCGTTTCATCGGCTGAAATCCCCAATACTAATACTGCTTCTTAGGACAGAACACCATGGCAACCAATGCAAAACCCGTATATCAGCGTATTCTGCTTAAACTGAGTGGCGAAGCCCTGCAAGGTGCAGAAGGTTTTGGTATCGACGCCAGCGTTTTGGATCGCATGGCTCAGGAAGTAAAAGAGCTGGTCGAACTGGGAATTCAGGTCGGTGTAGTTATTGGCGGCGGGAACTTGTTCCGCGGCGCGGGCCTGGCGCAAGCCGGCATGAACCGCGTAGTGGGCGACCACATGGGAATGCTGGCTACCGTGATGAACGGCCTGGCTATGCGTGATGCACTGCACCGTGCCTATGTGAACGCCCGCCTGATGTCAGCGATCCCGCTGAACGGCGTATGTGATAATTACAGTTGGGCAGAGGCTATCAGCCTGCTGCGCAACAACCGCGTGGTGATCTTCTCCGCCGGTACCGGCAACCCGTTCTTCACCACCGATTCCGCCGCTTGTCTGCGCGGCATCGAGATCGAAGCGGACGTAGTGCTGAAAGCCACCAAAGTGGATGGCGTATATTCCGCAGATCCGGTGAAAAACCCGGATGCGACGCTGTATGAACAATTAACCTATCAGGACGTGCTGGAGCGCGAGCTGAAAGTGATGGATCTGGCGGCGTTTACGCTGGCCCGCGATCACGGTCTGCCGATCCGCGTGTTCAACATGAACAAGCCTGGTGCGCTGCGCCGCGTGGTGATGGGTGAGAATGAAGGTACGCTGATCAGCAAATAAGGCTGTTCACACCCCTTTTTCGGAGCGCGTGACGCCAGGCGCTGCGCGCTCTCCGAGTACGATTACGGGCTATACTTGAGTATCGCCTGCCAAGTAACCAGCTTCCAAGGGTTTGCAACGTGACTAATGAAATCAGAAAAGATGCTGATTCACGCATGGAAAAAAGCGTAGAAGCATTCAAAAACCAAATCAGCAAGATCCGTACCGGCCGCGCTTCGCCAAGCATTCTGGACGGCATCATGGTGGAATACTACGGCGCCGCTACGCCGCTGCGCCAGCTGGCCAACGTGACCGTGGAAGACTCCCGCACGCTGAAAATCAACGTGTTCGATCGCAGCCTGAGCCAGGCCGTTGAGAAAGCGATCATGAGCTCTGACCTGGGCCTCAACCCGTCTTCCGCCGGTTCTGACATTCGCGTTCCGCTGCCTCCGCTGACCGAAGAGCGTCGTAAAGATCTCATCAAGATCGTGCGCGGCGAAGCCGAGCAGGGCCGCGTAGCGGTGCGTAACGTGCGTCGCGACGCTAACGACAAAGTCAAGGCGCTGCTGAAAGACAAAGAGATCAGCGAAGACGAAGAACGTCGTTCACAAGACGAGATTCAGAAAATGACTGACGCTTACATCAAGCTGGTCGATGCCGCGCTGGCAGAGAAAGAAAAAGAGCTGATGGATTTCTAATCAGCATCGCGCAGAAAAAAAGCGTCGCCTGGGCGGCGCTTTGTTTTTTGTGGCGCAGATCCCGTTTCATCGTACTGAAAGATCATGGACAAGCGGTGTCCAAGGTTCCACACTGGAGCACCTCCGATCTCATCAGACAGTTATTCAGAGTGAACTCATGAAGCAACTGACCATTCTTGGCTCGACCGGCTCGGTAGGGACCAGCACCCTGGCCGTGGTCAGGGCAAATCCTGACCGTTTTGCGATCAAAGCACTGGTGGCCGGCCGCAACGTCGCGGTCATGGCGCAGCAATGCATGGAATTCCGGCCCGCCTTTGCCGCTATGGCGGATGAAAGCGCTGCGCGCGAGCTGCGCGCCATTCTGGCGGAAAACGGCGTCGCTACCGAGGTATTGGCAGGGGAACAAGCGGCCTGCGAACTGGCTGCTTTGGATGACGTCGATCAAGTGACGGCAGCGATCGTCGGCGCTGCGGGGCTGTTACCGACGCTGGCGGCGATCCGCGCAGGCAAGCAGGTGCTGCTGGCCAACAAAGAGTCGCTGGTCACCTGTGGCCGTTTGTTTATGGATGCAGTGCGGCAAAGTCAGGCGCAGCTGCTGCCTCTCGACAGCGAGCACAACGCGATTTTTCAGAGTTTGCCTGAGAGCATTCAGCGTCAGTTGGGATACTCTTCACTGGACGATCATGGTGTTTCGCGCATCGTGCTTACCGGCTCCGGCGGCCCGTTCCGCACCACGCCGCTGGAGCAGTTCGCCGCGATGACGCCGGATCAAGCCTGCGCTCACCCGAACTGGTCGATGGGGCGCAAGATTTCGGTGGACTCCGCCACCATGATGAACAAAGGTCTGGAATACATTGAGGCCCGCTGGCTGTTTAACGCCTCGGCCGAGCAAATGGAAGTGATCCTGCACCCGCAATCGGTGATTCACTCGATGGTGCGCTATGCCGACGGCAGCGTGCTGGCGCAGCTGGGCACGCCGGATATGCGCACGCCGATCGCCCACGCGATGGCGTATCCGCAGCGTGTGAACTCCGGCGTGGAAGCGCTGGACTTCTGCCGCATCGGTTCGCTGACCTTCGCCGAACCGGATCGCGAGCGTTATCCTTGCCTGTATTTGGCGATCGAAGCGTTTGACGCCGGCCAGGCGGCGACCACCGCACTGAACGCGGCCAATGAAATCGCCGTGGCGGCATTTTTGCAGCAGCAGATTCGCTTTACCGACATCGCCGCGGTCAACCGCCAGGTGGTGGAGTGCCTCGCGCTGCAGGAACCGACGTGCATCGAAGCGGTCTTAGACATTGACCGCCAGGCGCGCGCCGCTGCCGAGGAGCGCGTTCGCTCGTTGCGCGGTTGATCACGGTGATTATCCGATTTTGCTCGTAATTCGCGTGTGCCGCAGCGGGGCCGTTTGTTCATGCCCCGCTGAGGTGGTATAGTCTGCGCCACCTGTCAGCGGTTATACCGTTGAATTATGGCCCGATTGGTGCCCTGTGCGCCAATGGCGACCCGGCAGTGCCGGGTATCGCGAGGGCAGGCTGAAAGCCGTGTCGGGCACACGGCTTTTTTTGCGCGTAAGGGCCTGATGTTCCGGAAAGGCAGTTATATTTCTATTGAGGAAATAAGTACGAGTTATGTCGTCCGCAAACCAACAAGAGGCTAATCCATCTTCCCCGGGGCCGCGCCATGTCGCCATTATCATGGACGGTAACGGACGCTGGGCCAAACGTCAGGGCAAGTTACGTGTCTTCGGTCATAAAGCAGGGGTGAAATCGGTTCGCCGCGCGGTCAGCTTTGCCGCCAGCAACCATTTAGATGCACTCACGCTTTATGCCTTCAGCAGCGAAAACTGGAATCGTCCGGTGCAGGAAGTCTCCGCCCTGATGGAGCTTTTTGTCCGTGCTCTGGATAGTGAAGTAAAAAGCCTGCATAAACATAACGTCAGGCTGCGGGTGATCGGCGATATCAGCCGCTTCAGCTCGCGTTTGCAGGAGCGGATCCGCCGTTCTGAAGCACTGACGGAAAATAACGATGGTCTGACGCTCAATATCGCTGCCAACTACGGCGGCCGTTGGGATATCATTCAGGGAGTAAGGGAACTGGCCGAACGGGTACGGGTGGGGGAGTTGCACCCGGATCAGATCAGCGAGGAATTATTGAGCGAGCGGGTTTGCATGAGCGACCTGGCGCCGGTGGATCTGGTTATCCGCACCGGTGGCGAGCATCGCATCAGTAACTTCCTGCTGTGGCAAATCGCCTATGCTGAACTTTACTTTACTGATGTGCTCTGGCCTGATTTCGATGAACTTGTCTTTGAAGGTGCGCTGAATGCATTTGCACAACGTGAGCGCCGCTTCGGGGGAACAACACCTATCGGCGCCGATGCGTCCTAGGGAGAACTTTTGCTGAAGTATCGCCTCATAACTGCTCTGATTTTAATCCCGATCGTTATCGCGGCGCTGTTCTTGTTGCCGCCGCTGGCCTTTGCTCTGGTAACGCTCGTCGTGTGCATGTTAGCAGCCTGGGAGTGGGGCCAACTGGCCGGTTTTACCTCCCGTCCGCAGCGCATCTGGCTGGCGATACTGTGTGGTTTCTTGCTGGCGCTGATGATGCTCAGCGTCCCCGCGTACCATCAATCCGTGCCGCAGGTGAGCGGCTCGCTGTGGCTGTCGTTGGCCTGGTGGCTGGCGGCGCTGCTGCTGGTGCTGTTCTACCCCGGCTCGGCCGCTATCTGGCGCAATTCGCGCCCGCTGCGTCTGCTGTTCGGTCTGCTGACCATCGTGCCGTTCTTCTGGGGAATGCTGGCGCTGCGTCAGTTCGGCTACGAGCAAAACCCGTATACCGGCGCCTGGTGGCTGCTGTACGTGATGCTGCTGGTGTGGGGCGCGGATTCCGGCGCCTACATGTTCGGCAAGCTGTTCGGCAAGCATAAGTTGGCACCGAAGGTTTCGCCGGGCAAAACCTGGGAAGGGTTGATCGGCGGTCTGCTGACGTCGGCGGTCATTTCCTGGCTGTTCGGCCGCTATGCGCCACTGAACGTGGTGCCGACCACCCTGTTGGCCTGTTCGGTGATTGCCGCGCTGGCTTCGGTGCTGGGCGATTTGACCGAAAGCATGTTCAAACGCGAAGCGGGCATCAAGGACAGCGGTCATTTGATTCCCGGTCATGGCGGCATACTGGATCGTATCGACAGCCTGACCGCGGCGGTGCCGGTGTTTGCCTGCCTGATGCTGTTGGTGTTTTAATCCGTCGATGACGGAAAGTGAGGGATGATGGTCAGCGTGCTTTGGAACCTGGTGGCGTTTCTGATTGCGCTCGGTATCTTGATTACCGTGCACGAGTTCGGACACTTTTGGGTTGCCCGTCGTTGCGGCGTGCGCGTTGAGCGTTTCTCCATCGGCTTCGGCCGCGCGCTGTGGCGCCGTACCGATCGCCAGGGCACCGAGTACGTCATCGCCTTGATTCCGCTCGGCGGCTACGTGAAGATGCTGGACGAGCGCGTAGAGTCGGTAGCGCCGGAAATGCGCCATCAGGCCTTCAACAATAAAACCGTTTGGCAGCGCGCGGCTATCATTAGCGCCGGCCCCATCGCCAACTTCCTGTTTGCTATCCTTGCCTACTGGCTGGTGTTCATCATCGGCGTGCCGAGTTTCCGCCCGGTGATCGGCGAAATCGCGCCGCAATCCATCGCCGCCAAGGCTGAAATTTCGTCTGGAATGGAACTAAAGTCGGTTGACGGCATCGAAACGCCTGATTGGGAGTCAGTTCGTCTGGCGCTGGTGGCGAAGATTGGCGATGCGCAAACCGAAGTCGGCGTCGCGCCGTTTGGCTCTTCGCAGGTAGTGACCAAAACCCTGGATTTGCGCCAGTGGAATTTTGAGCCGGACAAGCAGGATCCCGTTGTCGCGCTGGGCATTATGCCGCGCGGCCCGCAGATCGAATCCGTCTTGGCGGAAGTGCAGCCTAATTCGGCGGCGCAAAAGGCGGGTTTACAAGCGGGGGATAGGATCGTTAAAGTCGATGGTCAGCCGTTGGGTCGTTGGCAGACGCTGGTGAAGCGTATCCACGATGGCCCGGGGCAACCGCTGGCTTTGGAGATTGAAAGAAACGGCGCCCCCTTGTCTTTGACACTGATACCGGATACAAAGCCGGTGGGAAAAGACAAATCGGTGGGGTTTGCAGGCATCATTCCAAAAGTGCTGCCGCTGCCGGACGAGTATAAGACGATTCGCCAGTATGGACCGTTCCCGGCGCTGTATCAGGCCGGCGACAAGACCTGGCAGCTGATGCGGCTGACGGTTAACATGCTGGGCAAATTAATAACCGGTGATGTAAAGCTGAACAACCTGAGTGGCCCGATCTCGATTGCACAGGGAGCAGGGGCGTCAGCCGGAGTCGGGTTCGTGTATTATCTGATGTTCCTGGCGTTGATTAGCGTCAATCTGGGTATCATCAACCTGTTCCCATTACCGGTGTTAGATGGTGGGCATCTCCTCTTCCTGGCGATAGAAAAGCTGAAGGGTGGGCCGGTTTCCGAGCGAGTACAGGACTACAGCTACCGCATAGGTTCGATCGTGCTGGTGTTGTTGATGGGTCTTGCACTTTTCAATGATTTTTCCCGCCTTTAGGGGCGGGGATAGGTTAGGAAGAACGCATAACAACGATGGCGATGAAAAAGTTGCTCATAGCGTCGCTGCTGTTTGGCAGCGCCACCGTATACGGTGCAGACGGGTTCGTAGTGAAAGATATTCATTTCGAAGGCCTGCAGCGAGTCGCCGTCGGTGCGGCGTTACTCAACATGCCGGTTCGCGTCGGCGATACCGTCACTGACGATGACATCAGTAATACCATCCGTGCCTTGTTTGCCACCGGCAACTTCGAGGACGTGCGCGTACTGCGCGATGGTAATACCTTGATCGTGCAGGTGAAGGAACGTCCTACCATCGCCAGCATCACTTTCTCCGGCAACAAGTCGGTGAAGGATGACATGCTCAAGCAGAACCTGGAAGCCTCCGGCGTCCGGGTGGGCGAGGCGCTCGACCGCACCACGATCTCCAGCATTGAAAAAGGGCTGGAAGACTTCTACTACAGCGTCGGTAAATACAGCGCCTCGGTGAAAGCCGTAGTCACGCCGCTGCCGCGCAACCGTGTCGACCTGAAGCTGGTGTTCACGGAAGGGGTCTCTGCCAAGATTCAACAAATCAACATCGTCGGCAACCATGCTTTCACCAACGACGAACTGATCTCGCGCTTCCAACTGCGTGACGAGGTGCCGTGGTGGAACCTGGTCGGCGATCGCAAATACCAGAAGCAAAAACTGGCGGGCGATCTCGAAACCCTGCGCAGCTTCTATCTGGATCGCGGCTATGCCCGCTTCAATATCGATTCTACCCAGGTGAGCCTGACGCCGGATAAAAAAGGCATCTACATCACCATCAACATCACCGAAGGCGATCAGTACAAGCTTTCCGATGTTGTCGTGAACGGCAACCTGGCCGGCCACTCGGCGGAAGTCGCTCAGATCACCAAGATCGAACCGGGTGAGCTGTATAACGGCAGCAAGGTGACCAAAATGGAAGACAACATCAAAACGATGTTGGGCCGTTATGGTTACGCCTACCCGCGCGTCGGCACTCAGCCGGAGATCAACGACGCGGATAAAACCGTCAAGCTACACGTCAACGTTGATGCGGGCAACCGCTTCTATGTGCGCCGCGTCAAGTTCGAAGGCAACGACACCAGCAAGGATTCCGTACTGCGCCGCGAAATGCGCCAGATGGAAGGCGCCTGGCTCGGCAACGAACAGGTCGAGCAGGGTAAAGAGCGTCTGAACCGCTTGGGCTACTTCGAAACGGTTGACGTGGAAACCCAGCGCGTGCCAGGCACCGCCGATCAGGTCGACGTGACCTACAAGGTGAAAGAACGCAACACCGGTACCTTTAACTTCGGCGTCGGTTACGGCACCGAGAGCGGCGTCAGCTTCCAGGCCGGCGTGCAGCAGGACAACTGGTTGGGTACCGGCTACTCTGTCGGCATCAGCGGCACCAAGAACGATTATCAAACGTATACCGAACTGTCGGTTACCAACCCATACTTCACCGTCGACGGTGTAAGCCTGGGCGGCCGCGTGTTCTACAACGACTTTAAAGCGGATAACGCGGACCTGTCCGACTACACCAACAAGAGTTACGGTGTTGACGGCACGCTGGGCTTCCCGATCAACGAAAACAACTCGTTGCGCACCGGCCTGGGTTACGTCCACAACGGCCTGTCGAACATGCAGCCGCAGATCGCCATGTGGCGTTATCTCGAGTCGATGGGCAAGGATCCGAACAAAACCGACCGCGCGAGCTACTCGACGGACGACTTTACCTTGAACCTGGGCTGGACCTACAACAACCTGGACCGCGGCTACTTCCCGACTTCGGGTAACCGCACCACGTTGAACGGCAAGGTCACCATTCCAGGCTCGGACAATGAATACTACAAGGTGACGCTGGACAGCGTACAGTACGTGCCGATCAACGACGACCGCACTTGGGTGCTGTTGGGCCGCGGCCGTTTGGGCTACGCGGATGGGCTGGGTGGCAAGGAAATGCCGTTCTATGAGAACTTCTACGCCGGTGGTTCGAGTACCGTGCGTGGCTTCCAGTCCAATACCATTGGTCCGAAGGCGGTGTATTACAACTCCAACTCGTACCAGTGCCAGTTCAACGCCGGCAGCACGACCGATCGTCAGAGCATCTGTAGTTCGGATGACGCGGTGGGCGGTAACGCCATGGCGGTCGCCAGCCTGGAACTGATCACTCCGACGCCGTTCATCAGCGAGAAATACGCCAACTCGGTGCGGACGTCGCTGTTCATCGATGCGGGTACCGTGTGGGATACCAAGTGGAAGAATACCAACGAAACGCTGATGTACGGCGTGCCTGACTACAGTAAGGCCAGCAATATTCGTTCTTCCGCCGGTATTGCGCTGCAGTGGATGTCGCCGCTTGGGCCGTTGGTGTTCTCTTACGCCAACCCGATCAAGAAATACGAAGGCGACAAGTCCGAACAGTTCCAGTTTAACATCGGTAAGACCTGGTAACGGGTCTCACCTCTGGGCATAACGGTTATTAAGAATCGCAATGGCCAGGCACCCGCCGGCAGAGGGAGATGATTCTCATTGTGTGGTGGGATAAGTCTGGCAAATTGTGTACTTCAGTGTCATATGACACAAATGGGTGATGGTAAGGAGTTTATAGTGAAAAAGTGGTTGTGTGCCGCAGGCCTCGGTTTAGCAATGGCTGCTTCAGCTGGCGTTCAGGCAGCAGATAAGATCGCTGTCGTTAACGTCTCCAGCATTTTCCAACAGCTGCCGGCCCGCGAAGCGGTCGCTAAACAGCTGGAAAACGAGTTTAAAGGCCGTGCAAGCGAACTCCAGAACATGGAACGTAGCCTGCAGACCAAAATGCAACGTCTGCAGCGTGACGGCGCTACCATGAAAGCCAGCGACCGCAGCAAGTTGGAAAAAGACGTGATGGCGCAGCGCGAGCAGTTCTCTCAGAAAGCGCAGGCTTTCGAGCAGGACAACCGTCGTCGCCAGATGGAAGAGCGTAACAAAATCCTGAGCCGCATCCAGGACGCTGTGAAATCTGTCGCCAGCAAAGGCGGCTATGACGTGGTGATCGACGCCAACGCCGTTGCCTATGCAGACTCTTCCAAAGATATCACTGCTGACGTGCTGAAACAGGTTAAATAACACATGCTTTCAATTCGACTGGCTGATTTAGCGCAGCAGTTGGATGCACAATTGCACGGTGATGGCGATCTCGTCATCACCGGCATTGCTTCTATGCATTCGGCACAGCCTGGCCAAATCACGTTTTTGTCAAACAGCCGCTATCAAGAGCAGCTGTCTTCCTGCCAGGCAAGCGCCGTGGTGCTTACCGAAGCGGACTTACCACACTGCCGTACTGCGGCGCTGGTGGTTAAAAACCCTTACTTGACCTACGCGCGCATGGCGCAGCTGATGGATACCACGCCGGCGCCGGCGCAGGATATCGCGCCAAGCGCGGTGATCTCGCCTGAAGCGCAGCTGGGGCAGAACGTCGCCATTGGGGCGAATGCGGTGATTGAGTCGGGTGCGGTGCTTGGCGATAACGTGGTTATCGGCCCGGGCTGCTTCATCGGCAAACACGCACGCATCGGCGCAGGTACGCGTCTGTGGGCGAACGTCACGATTTATCATGCGGTTGAAATCGGTCAGCGCTGCCTGATCCAGTCGGGCACCGTGATTGGCGCGGACGGTTTCGGCTATGCGAACGAGCGCGGCGAGTGGATCAAAATTCCTCAGTTGGGCACGGTGATTATCGGCGATCGCGTCGAAATTGGCGCTTGCACCACCATTGACCGCGGCGCTTTGGATAACACCCAAATCGGGAATGGTGTTATCATCGACAACCAATGCCAGATTGCACATAACGTCGTGATTGGCGACAATACTGCCGTCGCCGGCGGCGTGATCATGGCCGGCAGCCTGAAAATCGGCCGCTACTGCCAGATCGGCGGTGCCAGTGTGATCAACGGTCACATGGAGATTGCCGACAAGGTTGTTGTTACCGGAATGGGAATGGTTATGCGACCAATCACCGAACCTGGGGTATACTCTTCGGGCATTCCGTTGCAGCCTAACAAGGTTTGGCGTAAAACCGCTGCGTTGGTGATGAATATCGATGAGATCAGCAAGCGCTTGAAAGCTGTCGAACGTAAAGTCGGAAAAGACTAATCATTGCCGCCCGCCTTGGCGGGTACAAAACGAAACGCGTTGGTCGTGAGACCAAAAGCGCAAAGAGATGTTAATTTGCGGCCTGCATGATGATCTCCTTTTGGGGTCAGCGCAGGCCGTGTTGTTGATGCCATCAGTTTTTAGAGACAGGAAGAGTATTTTGACTACTGACACTCATACTCTGGATATTGCAGAAATTTTGGATCTGCTTCCTCACCGTTACCCATTCTTGCTGGTCGACCGCGTCCTCGAGTTTGAAGAGCACAAATATCTGCGTGCGGTGAAGAACGTATCGGTGAACGAACCGTTTTTCCAGGGCCACTTCCCTGGCAAACCGATTTTCCCAGGCGTATTGATCCTGGAAGCCATGGCGCAGGCCACCGGTATCCTGGCGTTTAAAAGCGTCGGCAAACTGGAGCCGGGCGAGCTGTATTACTTCGCCGGTATCGACGAAGCGCGCTTCAAGCGCCCTGTGGTACCAGGCGATCAGATGGTCATGGAAGTCACCTTCGAGAAAACTCGCCGCGGCCTGACTCGCTTCAAAGGCGTAGCGACCGTTGACGGTAAAATTGTCTGCGAAGCAACCATGATGTGTGCCCGCAGCCGGGAGGCTTAATCCGTGATTGACCAAACCGCCTTTATCCATCCTAGCGCGATAGTCGAAGAGGGCGCCGTCATCGGCGCCAACGTGCATATCGGCCCTTTCTGCTACGTCGGCTCCCAGGTGGAAATCGGCGCCGGCACGGTGCTGAAATCCCACGTGGTGGTGAACGGCATTACCAAGATTGGCTGCGATAACCAGATTTATCAGTTCGCTTCCATCGGTGAAGTGAACCAGGATCTGAAATACGCGGGTGAACCGACGCGCGTTGAAGTAGGCGATCGCAACCGCATTCGCGAGAGCGTCACCATTCACCGCGGCACCGCGCAGGGCACCGGCCTGACCAAAGTGGGCAGCGACAACCTGCTGATGGTCAACGTGCACGTTGCCCATGACTGCGTGGTCGGCAATTCTTGCGTGTTGGCCAACAATGCCACGCTGGCGGGGCATGTGGAAATCGACGATCACGCCATCATCGGTGGCATGACGGCGATCCACCAGTTCTGCATTATCGGCGCGCATGTGATGGTAGGCGGTTGCTCCGGCGTTGCTCAGGACGTACCTCCTTTTGTCATCGCTCAGGGTAACCACGCGACGCCGTTCGGCGTCAACGCGGTCGGCCTGAAGCGTCGCGGCTTTGACAAGGATGAAATGCAGGCGATCCGCAATGCCTACAAAATCCTGTATCGCAGCGAGAAAACGCTGGATGAAGCGAAAGCGGAAATCGAAGCCTTGGCCAAAGAGCAGCCGGTGGTGCAGCAGTACCTCGATTTCTTCACCCGTTCTACCCGCGGCATCATTCGCTGAGTTATGTCGAATCGTCCATTGACTATCGGATTGGTCGCCGGAGAAACCTCCGGTGACATTCTCGGCGCCGGTTTGATCCGCGCGCTCAAGGCGCAGATCCCCGACGCGCGTTTTGTTGGCGTCGCCGGCCCGCTGATGCAGGCCGAAGGCTGCGAAGCCTGGTACGAAATGGAAGAGCTGGCGGTCATGGGCGTGGTGGAAGTGCTTGAGCGCTTGCCACGCCTGTTGAAGATCCGCAAGGATCTCACCCGCCGCTTCGGCGAACTGCGGCCGGACGTGTTTGTCGGCATCGACGCGCCGGACTTCAACATTACGCTGGAAGGCCGCCTCAAGCAGCGCGGTATTCGCACCATTCACTACGTCAGCCCTTCCGTGTGGGCCTGGCGGCAAAAGCGCGTTTTCAAAATTGGCAAAGCCACCGATCTGGTGCTGGCCTTTCTCCCTTTCGAAAAAGCGTTTTACGATCGTTTCAACGTGCCTTGCCGGTTTATCGGCCATACCATGGCGGATGCCATGCCGCTGCAGCCCGATCGGCTGGCGGCGCGCGCCCAGCTTGGCATCGCTCCGCAGGCGCGCTGTCTGGCCTTGCTGCCGGGCAGCCGCGGCGCCGAAGTCGAGATGCTGAGCGCCGACTTTCTCAAAACAGCGCAACTGCTGCGCACGCGTTATCCCGAGCTGGAAGTGGTGGTGCCGCTGGTTAACGCCAAGCGGCGCGAGCAGTTTGAGCGCATCAAGGCGGAAGTGGCGCCGGACCTGACGGTGCACCTGCTGAACGGCCAGGGGCGCGAGGCGATGATCGCCAGCGATGCGGCGCTGCTGGCATCCGGCACGGCGGCGCTGGAATGCATGCTGGCCAAGTGCCCGATGGTGGTGGGCTATCGCATGAAGCCGTTCACTTTCTGGCTGGCGCAGAAGCTGGTGAAAACGCCTTACGTCTCGCTGCCGAACCTGCTGGCGGGGCGCGAGATCGTCACCGAGCTGCTGCAGCATGACTGCGTGCCGGACAAACTGGCCGCCGCCGTGATGCCGCTGCTCGAAGAGAGCCCGGAAACCGAAGCGCTGAAACAAACTTTCCTTACCTTGCACCAAAGCATCCGTTGCGGTGCGGACGAACAGGCCGCTCAGGCTGTGTTGGAGCTGGCGAAAGCATGATTGAACCCTTTATCTATCCCGCTGCCACGCTGATTGCCGGTGTGGACGAAGTGGGCCGCGGCCCGTTGGTCGGCGCGGTGGTCACCGCCGCCGTGATCCTCGATCCGGCACAGCCGATCGTCGGGCTGGCGGATTCCAAGAAACTCAGTGAAAAACGCCGCCTGGCGCTGTATGACGAAATCGTCGCCAAGGCGCTATCCTGGAGCCTGGGGCGCGCCGAACCGGCGGAAATCGACCAACTGAACATTTTGCACGCCACCATGTTGGCGATGCAGCGTGCGGTGGCCGGGTTGCATATCGCGCCGGACATGGTTTTAATCGACGGTAACCGTTGCCCGAGCCTGCCGATGCGTTCGCAGGCGGTGGTGAAGGGCGACAGCCGCGTGGCGGAGATCAGCGCAGCGTCCATTCTGGCGAAGGTCACGCGCGATCGCGAAATGGCCGAACTGGACAGCGAGTTCCCGGACTACGGTTTCGCGCAGCATAAAGGCTACCCGACCGCCCTCCACCTGGAGCGGCTGGCCGCGCTGGGCGCCACCGAGCACCACCGCCGCAGCTTCGCGCCGGTGAAAAGGGCGCTGGCGCTGTAGTCTACGGGCCTGGTTGACCAGGTTCGACAATAGCATTAACCCGGGCTCAGCCTGCTGAGCCCCTTCAATCAGGTATCTGGAGATGGCCGAACCTCGTTTTATTCACCTGCGCGTCCACAGTGACTACTCCATGATTGATGGATTGGCCAAGACGGCGCCGCTGGTGAAAAGAGCCGCCGCGTTAGCCATGCCTGCTCTGGCAATCACCGATTTCACCAACCTGTGCGGGTTGGTGAAGTTCTACGGCAGCGCGCACGGCGCCGGGATCAAACCGATCATCGGCGCGGATTTCCATGTGCAAAGCGAAGAACTGGGCGACGAACTGGCTCAGTTGACGGTGCTGGCCAGCAACAACGAAGGCTACCAGAACTTGACGCTGCTGATTTCCCGCGCCTATCAGCGTGGTTACGGCGCCGCCGGCCCGATCATCGATCGCGACTGGCTGATTGAGCATCGTGAAGGGCTGATTCTGCTCTCAGGCGCGCGTCAGGGCGACGTCGGCAAGTTTTTGCTGCGCGGCAACCAGGCGCAGGTGGATCAGTGCCTGGACTTCTACCAGCAGCACTTCCCGGACTGTTACTATCTGGAACTGATCCGCACCGGTCGCCCGGACGAAGAGAACTACCTGCATGCGGCGGTGGCGTTGGCCACCGAGCGCGGTTTGCCGGTGGTGGCCACCAACGATGTACGCTTCCTGGTGGAAGACGACTTCGATGCCCATGAGATTCGCGTCGCCATTCACGACGGCTTTACGCTGGACGATCCCAAGCGGCCGCGCAACTATAGCCCGCAACAATATATGCGCAGCGAAGACGAGATGTGCGAGCTGTTCGCCGACATCCCGGAAGCGCTGCTGAACAGCGTCGAGATCGCCAAGCGCTGTAACGTCACCATTCGCCTCGGCGAATACTTCCTGCCGCAGTTCCCGACCGGCGACATGAGCACCGAGGACTTCCTGGTACTCAAGTCGAAAGAGGGGCTGGAAGAGCGTCTCGAGTTCCTGTTCCCCGATCCTGAAGTGCGCGCGCAGCGCCGCCCGGAATACGACGAGCGTCTGGACGTCGAGCTGAAGGTGATCAACCAGATGGGGTTCCCCGGCTACTTCCTGATCGTGATGGAGTTTATCCAGTGGTCGAAGGACAACAACGTGCCGGTTGGCCCAGGGCGTGGCTCCGGCGCAGGTTCGCTGGTGGCCTATGCGTTGAAAATCACCGACCTCGATCCGCTGGAGTTCGACCTGCTGTTCGAACGCTTCCTGAACCCGGAGCGTGTCTCGATGCCCGACTTCGACGTCGACTTCTGCATGGAGAAGCGCGACCAGGTGATCGAGCACGTGGCGGAGATGTACGGCCGCGAAGCGGTATCGCAGATCATCACCTTCGGCACCATGGCCGCGAAAGCGGTTATCCGCGACGTGGGCCGGGTGCTTGGGCATCCGTACGGCTTCGTCGATCGCATTTCCAAGCTGGTGCCGCCGGATCCGGGCATGACGCTGGAAAAAGCCTTCGCCGCCGAACCGCAGCTGCCGGAAATTTACGAGGCCGACGAAGAGGTTAAGGCGCTGATCGACATGGCGCGCAAGCTGGAAGGGGTGACGCGCAACGCCGGTAAACACGCCGGGGGCGTCGTGATTGCACCGACCAAGATCACCGACTTCGCGCCGCTGTACTGCGATGCCGAAGGGAACCACCCGGTGACCCAGTTCGACAAGAACGACGTGGAATACGCCGGGCTGGTGAAGTTCGACTTCCTCGGTCTGCGCACCCTGACCATCATCGACTGGGCGCTGGAGATGATCAACGCCCGGCGCGCCAAGACCGGGCTGGAACCGATCGACATCGCCGCCATCCCGCTCGATGACAAGAAAAGCTTCGACATGCTGCAGCGTTCGGAAACCACGGCGGTGTTCCAGCTTGAATCGCGCGGCATGAAAGATTTGATCAAACGTCTGAAGCCCGACTGCTTCGAAGATATGATCGCACTGGTAGCGTTGTTCCGTCCGGGGCCGCTGCAGTCGGGCATGGTGGATAACTTCATCGACCGTAAGCACGGCCGCGAAGAGATCTCCTACCCGGATATCCAGTGGCAGCACGAGTCGCTTAAGCCGGTGCTGGAACCGACCTACGGCATCATCCTGTATCAGGAACAGGTCATGCAGATAGCCCAGGTGTTGGCGGGCTATACGCTGGGCGGCGCGGACATGCTGCGCCGTGCGATGGGTAAAAAGAACCCGGTCGAAATGGCCAAGCAGCGCGGCGGCTTCGAAGACGGCGCCAAAGCGCGCGGCATCGACGGCGAACTGTCGGTGAAAATCTTCGACCTGGTGGAGAAGTTCGCCGGTTACGGCTTCAACAAATCGCACTCCGCCGCCTATGCGCTGGTGTCGTATCAGACGCTGTGGCTGAAGGCGCACTACCCGGCCGAGTTTATGGCCGCGGTTATGACCGCCGATATGGACAACACCGATAAAGTGGTGGGTCTGGTGGACGAATGCTGGCGCATGGGGCTGAAGATCCTGCCGCCGGACATCAACAGCGGCCTGTATCACTTCCACGTCAACGACGACGGCGAGATTGTTTACGGCATCGGCGCCATCAAGGGCGTGGGGGAAGGGCCGATCGAAGCCATCATCGAGGCGCGCAACAGCGGCGAACAAGGCTACTTCAAAGACCTGTTTGACCTGTGTGCGCGCTCCGACATCAAGAAACTGAACCGCCGCATTCTGGAAAAGCTGATCATGTCCGGGGCGTTCGATCGCCTTGGGCCACACCGCGCCGCGCTGATGAATTCGCTCGGCGACGCGTTGAAAGCGGCGGATCAGCATGCAAAAGCCGAAGCGATCGGCCAGGTGGATATGTTTGGCGTGCTGGCGGAAGCGCCGGAGCAGGTGGAGCAATCCTACGCCAATATCGCCCCCTGGCCGGAGCAGGTGGTGCTGGACGGTGAGCGGGAGACGCTGGGGCTGTATCTGACCGGCCACCCGATCACCCAGTACCTGAAGGAGATCGAACGTTACGCCGGTGGCCAGCGTTTGAAAGACATGCACCCGACGGATCGGGGCAAAATGACCACCGCCGTCGGGCTGGTGGTCGCCGCGCGGGTGATGGTGACCAAGCGCGGCAACCGCATCGGCATCTGTACATTGGATGACCGTTCGGGCCGTCTGGAAGTGATGTTATTCACCGAAGCGTTAGAAAAATACCAGCATTTGTTGGAAAAAGACCGTATCCTTATCGCCAGTGGACAGGTCAGCTTTGATGACTTTAGCGGCGGGCTTAAAATGATGGCCCGCGAGGTAATGGACATCAGTGAAGCCCGGGAAAAATACGCTCGCGGGCTTGCTATCTCGCTGACTGACAGGCAAATTGATGACCAGCTTTTGAACCGTCTCCGTCAGTCGTTGGAACCCCATCGATCGGGGACGATTCCAGTGCATCTCTACTATCAACGGGAAGATGCGCGAGCCAAGCTGCGTTTTGGCGCAACCTGGCGCGTGACGCCCACCGACCGCTTGTTGATCGACTTGCGGACGTTGGTAGGCAATGAGCAGGTGGACTTGGAATTTGACTAAAATAGGAATGCTATGAGTCTGAATTTTCTTGATTTTGAACAGCCGATTGCAGAGCTGGAAGCGAAAATTGACTCGCTGACTGCAGTCAGCCGTCAAGACGAAAAATTAGATATTAATCTGGACGAAGAGGTTCAGCGCCTGCGTGAAAAGAGCGTTGAGCTGACGCGCAAGATTTTTGCCGATCTTGGGGCCTGGCAGATTGCCCAATTGGCACGCCACCCGCGCCGTCCTTATACCCTGGATTATATCAAACACATCTTTACCGACTTCGAAGAGTTGGCGGGCGATCGCGCTTACGCCGACGACAAAGCGATCGTCGGTGGTATTGCGCGCCTGGATGGCCGCCCGGTGATGATCATCGGGCACCAGAAAGGTCGTGAAACCAAAGAGAAGATCCGCCGTAACTTCGGCATGCCGGCGCCGGAAGGCTACCGCAAGGCTTTGCGCCTGATGGAAATGGCCGCGCGCTTCAAGATGCCGATCATCACCTTTATCGATACCCCAGGCGCGTATCCGGGCGTGGGCGCGGAAGAGCGCGGCCAGTCCGAAGCCATCGCGCGTAACCTGCGTGAGATGTCGCGTCTGAACGTACCGGTCATCTGCACCGTCATCGGCGAAGGCGGCTCCGGCGGCGCGCTGGCGATCGGCGTGGGCGATAAGGTGAACATGCTGCAGTACAGCACCTACTCGGTGATTTCGCCGGAAGGCTGTGCTTCCATCCTGTGGAAGAGCGCCGACAAGGCGCCGCTGGCCGCAGAAGCGATGGGCATTACCGCGCCGCGCTTGAAAGAGCTGAAGCTGATCGACTCGGTGATCCCGGAGCCGCTGGGTTCCGCCCACCGCGACGTGCCGGCGATGGCGGCCGCGCTGAAAGCGCAGCTGCTGGCCGATCTGAAAGATCTGGACGGTCTGAACGACGAAGAGTTGCTCAACCGCCGCTATCAGCGTCTGATGAACTACGGCTACTGCTGAGTTCTGTTCTTCGCTGCAAGAAACCGCCTCCGGGCGGTTTTTTTTTGGCTACACACCACCGGATTTTCGTGGTGTTATAGAGACTTGGCCGTTAACTGACAGGAGCTGCCGATGAATATCATCGCCATCATGGGCCCGACGGGCGTCTACTACAAAGATGAGCCGATCCGCGAGCTCCACGCTGCGCTGGCCACCATGGGATTCCAACTGGTGTACCCCAAAAACAGCGGTGACCTGCTGAAGCTGATTGAAGCCAATGCCCGCATCTGCGGGGTGATCTTCGACTGGGACGACTACAGCCTGGAGCTGTGCAGCGAGATCAACGAGCTGAACGAATACCTGCCGCTGTACGCCTTTATCAATACCCACTCCACCTTCGACGTCAGCCTGCATGAAATGCGCATGGTGCTCTATTTCTTCGAGTATGGTCTGAATGCGGCGGACGATATCGCGCAGCGCATCCAGCAGTACACCGCGGAATACATCGACACCATTACGCCGCCGCTGACCAAGGCGCTGTTCAACTATGTGCGCGAAGGGAAGTACACCTTTTGCACGCCGGGCCACATGGCCGGCACCGCGTTTCAAAAAAGCCCGGTGGGCTGCCTGTTCTATGACTTCTTCGGCGCCAATACCCTGAAGGCCGACATCTCGATTTCGGTTACCGAACTCGGTTCGCTGCTGGATCACACCGGGCCGCACCTCGAGGCCGAAGAGTATATCGCGCGCACCTTCAACGCCGAGCAGAGCTATCTGGTCACCAACGGCACCTCCACGGCCAACAAGATCGTCGGCATGTATTCGGCGCCGGCCGGCAGCACGGTGCTGATCGACCGCAACTGCCACAAATCGCTGTGTCACCTGCTGATGATGAGCGATATCGTGCCGATCTATCTGCGCCCGCTGCGCAACGCCTACGGCATCCTCGGCGGCATTCCGCAGCGCGAGTTCACCCGTGAAAGCATCGCCGCTCGGGTGCAGGAGACCCAGAACGCCACCTGGCCGGTGCACGCGGTGATCACCAATTCCACCTATGACGGCCTGCTGTACAACACCGACTACATCAAGCAGACGCTGGAGGTGCCGTCGATCCACTTCGACTCCGCCTGGGTGCCTTATACCAACTTCCATCCGATTTACGACGGCAAAAGCGGCATGAGCGGCGAGCGGGTGCCCGGTAAGGTGATTTACGAAACCCAATCGACGCACAAGCTGCTGGCGGCCTTCTCGCAGGCCTCGATGATTCATATCAAGGGCGACTACGACGAGAGCACCTTCAACGAAGCTTACATGATGCACACCACCACTTCGCCGCACTATGGCATCGTGGCGTCGATGGAAACCGCCGCCGCCATGCTGCGCGGCAATCCGGGGCGCCGCTTGATTAACCGTTCGGTGGAGCGTGCGCTGCATTTTCGCCGCGAAGTGCAGCGGCTGCGCGAGGAGAGCGACAGTTGGTTCTTCGACATTTGGCAACCGGAAGAGATCGATGAGGCGCAATGCTGGCCATTGGATCCGGACGACAACTGGCACGGTTTCGGCCAGACCGATCGCGATCACATGTACCTCGATCCGATCAAGGTAACGATCCTGACGCCGGGCATGAACGAGCTGGGTACGCTGGAGGAGGAGGGGATCCCGGCGGCGTTGGTGGCGAAATACCTCGACGAGCGCGGTATCGTGGTGGAGAAGACCGGGCCGTATAACCTGCTGTTCCTGTTCAGCATCGGCATCGACAAAACCAAGGCGATGAGCCTGCTGCGCGGCCTGACCGACTTCAAGCGCGCCTACGATCTCAACCTGCGGGTGAAGAACATGCTGCCGGATCTGTACGCCGAAGATCCGGATTTCTACCGCCATATGCGCATCCAGGATCTGGCTGCCGGCATTCATCGCCTGATCTGCCAACACGATCTGCCTCGCCTGATGCAGCGGGCGTTCGACGTGTTGCCGGAAATGAAGCTGACGCCGCACCAGATGTTCCAGGAGCAGGTGCGCGGCAACGTGGAAACCTGTGAGCTGAATCAGCTGGTGGGCAAGGTGGCGGCCAATATGATCCTGCCGTATCCGCCGGGCGTACCGCTGGTGATGCCGGGAGAGATGATCACCGAAGAGAGCCGAGCAGTGCTCGATTTTCTGCTGATGCTGTGCTCGATCGGCGAGCGCTACCCCGGTTTTGAAACCGACATCCACGGCGCCAAGCTGACGGAGGACGGGCGCTACCTGGTGAAGGTGTTGAAAGCCCCGCAGCCGTAATACATAACACGCCCGGCGGTTTGGAAAGCTATGCCGGGCATTCTCATTGACGGCATCATCGCCGCCGGATATTTTGCCTCATCAAACCGAACAGGGGAGGGCGCCATGCTGGCGTTACGTCAGGTACACCATATCGCGATCATTGGCGCGGACTACGCCGCCAGCAAGCGTTTTTACTGCGACATTCTCGGATTTACCCTGCTGAGTGAAGTCTACCGCGAGGAGCGCGACTCCTGGAAAGCGGATCTGGCGCTCAACGGGCAATACACCCTCGAGCTGTTCTCTTTCCCTTCGCCGCCGGCCCGCGTCAGCCGCCCGGAGGCCTGCGGCCTGCGCCATCTGGCGTTCAGCGTCGACGATATCGACCAGGCCATCGTTCATCTACAGACGGTCGGCGTCGCCTGCGAACCGGTACGCGTCGATCCTTATACTCAATCCCGCTTTACCTTTTTCAGCGATCCCGATGGTTTACCGTTAGAATTATACGAGAGTTAACGGCTTAATCGCCTCCCGGCGGCCACAGCCGGGGACGGTTATGCTATGATCGCGCCCTTGCCCTACATGCCTACAGAGTTATTTCCGCCATGCAAGAGCCTGCTTTTCGCGTCGGGGAGTGGCTGGTTACCCCTGCCGACAACACCATCAGCCGCGACGGACGCCAAAAAACGCTGGAACCGCGCCTGATCGACATGCTGTGCTATTTCGCCCGGCATCCCGACGTGGTGCTGAGCCGCGACGAGCTGATCGACAACGTCTGGAAGCGCAATATCGTCACCAACCACGTGGTGACCCAATGTATTTCAGAGCTGCGCAAATACCTGAAAGACGGCGACAGCGACAGCCCGGAATACATTATCACCGTACCCAAGCGTGGATATAAGCTGGCGACGTCGGTGATCTGGTGTGAAGAGGGGGAGAGGCAGCCCGCTCCTGCGCCGGCGCCGCAGATCGCGGTGATCATGCATGAGCCGGAAGACGGCAGCGAGGAAGACGAGACGCCATATGTGCCGCCGCGCCGGGCAAGTACACCGCCTGCCGCGCCCGGCGAAAAGAAGCCGCGTTTTTATCGCCGCTCGACCTTTTGGGTATGGCTGGCGTTTCTGGCGGCGCTCAGCGTCTGCGTGGCGTTTGTCGGCATCGCCACGCTGTCGCAGCGCGTGCCGGTATCCACCATGCCGGTACTGCTCAACCCGCGCGATATCGATATTCGTATCCAGGGCGGCGAGAGCTGCAGCAACTGGATGCCGCAGCTCTCTTATGTAGTGGGCGTCAGCGAACTGATCACCGATTCGCTGAACACCTACTCGACCTTCCTGGTGCACGACCAGACCAATTACAACTATTCCGGCCCCAGCAACTCGGGCAAATCGCTGTATATCGAGTTCGTCAATCAGCGCCACTACCGCGCCCAGCAGTGTTTCCTGTCCGTGCGGCTGGTGGATAACGCCGACAGCTCAGTCATGCTGGACAAGCGTTACTTCATCACCGCCGATAACCAGCTGAAGATCCAAACCGACTTTCTCTCCAGCCTGTCCGCTGCGCTGAAGCAGCCTTGGCCGCCGCAGCTGGAGCAGAGGCTGGCGCAACTGCTGCCTGACAACGGGCCGTTGCTGCAGCGTTTCTACCAGGCGCATCAGTTGCTGATCCACGGTGACGCCGATTCGTTGACCCGCGCCAGCGCCCAGCTGAGCGAGCTGATTAAAAGCGCGCCGAACTTCCACTACCTGCTGGCGGAAAAAGCGCTGGTGGACCTGCTGCGCAATTCTTATCAACCGTTCGACAGCCATACATTGGCGCAACTGCGCGCCGATATCAGCCATCTGGCGACGATCCCTGAATTGAAAAACACGCCGATCATGCAGCAAGTTCTGGCGGTAGATGCATTGACGCAGGGGCGCATTGACGAGGCGCACCGGGCGATCGACCTGGGGATTGAATTGCAAATGTCGTGGCTGAATTATGTGCTGCTGGGCAAGGTGTATGAAATGCAGGGGCAGAACCATTTGGCGGCGGATTCTTATATTACCGCATTCAATCTTCGCCCCGGCGAAGACACATTGCATTGGATCACCAATGGCGTATTCCAGACGTCATTGACCAACGTAGTGCCTTATTTAAATAACTATCAGCGCCAATAATTAACCGATATCACGCCGCCATTATTCTTCGGGAATCATGGTGGCGTTATTTATTGGTGAAGGCATGTTGCATGAATGTATTATTTTGCTGCGCGATATCATTCCTTTTTTGTCACTTGTTATACGTTTTTAACCCAGCCATCTTTTTGTTTTTAAATGATGTTTATCTTTTCTTTAGCTTACCTTTTTATCTTGATGTGTTAATGAAAAACCTCAGGTTATCATTTGTATGATCATGAGCGTAATCTCACTTTATCTTTAGGACTTTATTCCCCCCGATGGTTAGCATCCTGACTATCAAGCCGGCTCATTAAAATCTTTTATTTATGGGTGTGGCTTATAAGAAACGTAAATCAGGAGAAACTGACCATGGCTTCACCCAAGAAAATAGGGCTTATTGCCTGCACCGGCGTCGTCGCCGGTAATATGATGGGGAGCGGGATTGCCTTATTGCCCGCCAACCTGGCGAGTCTCGGATCTATCGCCATCTGGGGATGGGTGATCTCGATTATCGGGGCGATGTCGCTGGCCTATGTGTATGCCCGCCTCGCCACCAAAAACCCGCAGCAGGGCGGCCCTATCGCCTATGCCGGTGAAATTTCCCCGGCTTTCGGTTTCCAGACTGGCGTGCTTTATTACCATGCCAACTGGATCGGTAACCTGGCCATCGGCATTACCGCCGTTTCTTATCTCTCTACCTTCTTCCCGGCGCTGAACAACCCGGTACCTGCCGGCATCGCCTGTATCGCCATCGTGTGGGTCTTCACCTTCGTGAACATGCTGGGCGGGACCTGGGTCAGCCGTTTGACCACCCTGGGCCTGGTGCTGGTGCTGATCCCGGTGATCGTGACCGCCACCATCGGCTGGCACTGGTTTGACGCCGCCACCTATCAGGCTAACTGGAATACCTCCGGCACCACCGACAGCCATGCGGTCATCAAAAGTATCCTGTTGTGCCTGTGGGCGTTTATCGGCGTGGAATCCGCAGCGGTCAGCACCGGCATGGTGAAAAACCCGAAACGCACCGTCCCGCTGGCAACCATGCTCGGCACCGGCCTGGCGGGCATCATCTACATCGCTGCCACCCAGGTGATCAGCGGCATGTTCCCGGCGTCTGAAATGGCCGCCAGCGGCGCGCCATTCGCCATCAGCGCCTCGGCGATTATGGGCAACTGGGCCGCACCGATGGTTTCCGCTTTCACCGCCTTCGCCTGCCTGACGTCACTGGGTTCGTGGATGATGCTGGTCGGCCAGGCCGGGGTACGCGCCGCCAACGACGGCAACTTCCCGAAAGTGTACGGCGAGCTGGATAAAAACGGCATTCCGAAGAAAGGCCTGCTGCTGGCGAGCTGCAAAATGACCGCGCTGATGGTGCTGATCACCCTGATGAGCTCCGCCGGCGGCAAAGCTTCCGACCTGTTCGGCGAACTGACCGGCATCGCGGTGCTGCTGACCATGCTGCCTTACTTCTACTCCTGCGTAGACCTGATCCGCTTCGAAGGGGTCAACGTGCGCAACCTGCTGAGCCTGATCGCTTCGGTGTGCGGCTGCGGCTTCTGCTTCATCGCGCTGATGGGCGCCAACTCATTCGAACTGTCCGGCACCTTTATCATCAGCCTGATTATCCTGATGTTCTACGCCCGGAAAATGAATACCCGCCAGGCTGCCAACGCAGCGGCGGTCGATGAAAACACCACGGCCAAAGCGCACTGATTCGCGTCCGCTGACCGACTGAATTTACCCAGCCCCTTTCTTTCCGACCTGTCAGCCGCGACGGGAAGGGGCTTGCTTTGCCAGGAGAAATGCATATGAACGTTATCGCCATCATGAATCACATGGGTGTCTACTTTAAAGAAGAGCCTATCCGTGAACTGCATCAGGCGCTGGAAAGTCTGGATTTCCGCATCGTTTACCCTAACGATCGCGAAGACCTGCTGAAACTGATCGAGAACAACGCCCGTCTGTGCGGGGTGATCTTCGACTGGGACAAATACAACCTGGAGCTGTGCGAAGAGATCAGCCAGCTGAATGAGTACATGCCGCTGTATGCGTTTGCCAACACCTATTCGACGCTGGACGTCAGCCTGAACGATCTGCGTATGCAGGTGCGCTTCTTCGAATATGCGCTCGGTGCGGCAACCGACATCGCCGCCAAGATCAAACAGAATACCGACGAGTATATCGACACCATCCTGCCGCCGTTGACCAAGGCGCTGTTCAAATACGTGCGCGAAGGCAAATACACCTTCTGTACGCCGGGCCACATGGGCGGCACTGCGTTCCAGAAAAGCCCGGTGGGCAGCCTGTTCTACGACTTCTTCGGCCCGAACACCATGAAGTCGGATATCTCGATTTCGGTGTCCGAACTGGGATCGTTGCTGGATCACTCCGGCCCGCACAAAGAGGCGGAAGAGTACATTTCCCGCGTGTTCAACGCCGAACGCAGCTACATGGTCACCAACGGCACCTCCACCGCCAACAAGATCGTCGGCATGTATTCGGCGCCGGCGGGCAGCACGGTGCTGATTGACCGTAACTGCCATAAGTCGCTGACTCACCTGATGATGATGAGTGACATCACGCCGATCTACTTCCGCCCGACCCGCAACGCCTACGGCATCCTCGGCGGTATTCCGCAGAGCGAGTTCCAGCGCGCCACCATCGCCAAACGCGTGAAGGAGACCCCGAACGCCACCTGGCCGGTGCACGCGGTGATCACCAACTCCACCTATGACGGCCTGCTGTACAACACCGACTTTATCAAGAACACCCTGGACGTGAAGTCTATCCACTTCGATTCCGCCTGGGTGCCTTACACCAACTTCCACCCGATCTATAAAGGCAAGTGCGGCATGAGCGGCGGCCGCGTGGAGGGCAAGGTGATCTATGAAACCCAGTCCACCCACAAACTGCTGGCGGCCTTCTCGCAGGCTTCGATGATCCACGTGAAGGGCGACATCAACGAAGAAACCTTCAACGAAGCCTACATGATGCACACCACCACCTCGCCGCACTACGGCATCGTGGCGTCGACCGAAACCGCCGCGGCGATGATGAAAGGCAACGCCGGCAAACGCCTGATCAACGGCTCTATCGAGCGCGCGATCAAGTTCCGCAAAGAGATCAAACGCCTGAAAGTCGAATCCGACGGCTGGTTCTTCGACGTCTGGCAGCCGGAACATATCGATGAGCCGGAATGCTGGCCGCTGCGTTCCGACAGCGCCTGGCACGGTTTCAAGAACATCGATAATGAACACATGTACCTCGATCCGATCAAGGTCACCATCCTGACGCCGGGGATGAGCAAGGAAGGCGAGATGCAGCCGTTCGGTATTCCGGCCAGCATCGTGGCGAAATACCTCGACGAGCGCGGCATCATCGTCGAGAAAACCGGGCCGTACAACCTGCTGTTCCTGTTCAGCATCGGCATCGATAAAACCAAGGCGCTCAGCCTGCTGCGCGCGATGACCGACTTCAAACGCTCGTTCGATCTGAACCTGCGGGTGAAAAACATGCTGCCTTCGCTGTATCAGGAAGCGCCTGATTTCTATGAAAACATGCGCATTCAGGATCTGGCGCAGAACATTCACCGCCTGGTGGAGCAACACAACCTGCCGGACCTGATGTACCGCGCGTTCGAAGTGCTGCCAACCATGGTGATGAACCCGTACCAGGCGTTCCAGAAAGAGCTGCATGGCGAAGTGGAAGAGGTTTATCTGGAAGAGATGGTCGGCAAGGTCAACGCCAATATGATCCTCCCATACCCACCGGGCGTGCCGCTGGTGATGCCGGGCGAAATGCTGACCGAGGAGAGCCGGCCGGTGTTGGAGTTCCTGCAGATGCTGTGCGAAATCGGCGCGCATTATCCGGGCTTTGAAACCGACATTCACGGCGCCTATCGTCAGGCGGACGGACGTTATCGGGTGAAAGTGCTGAAGGCGAAATAACCGCAGCCAATAACAGGGGAGGCGCTCGCGCTTCCCCTTTGTCGTTCACCGACTGATGGGAGACCACCATGAAAACACCCTCACAGCCGCGCGCAATTTACTATGTCGTAGCCATACAAATTTGGGAGTATTTCAGCTTTTACGGCATGCGTGCGTTACTGATTCTCTATCTGACCCACCAACTCGGCTATACCGACAGCCACGCCATCGATCTCTACAGCGCCTACGCTTCGTTAGTTTACGTCACTCCTATTTTGGGCGGCTGGCTCGCCGACCGCCTGTTGGGCAACCGCGTCGCGGTGATCGCCGGCGCGGCGCTGATGACCCTGGGGCATATCGTGCTCGGCCTGAGTGCGGTCTCCGCCCAGTCACTCTATCTGGCGCTGGCCATCATCATCTGTGGCTATGGCCTGTTCAAATCCAATATCAGCTGCCTGTTGGGCGAGCTGTATCCGGCGCAGGACTCGCGCCGTGAAGGGGGGTTCTCGCTGCTGTACGCCGCCGGCAACGTCGGTTCCATTTTGGCGCCGATTGCCTGTGGGCTGGCGGCCGAGCGCTATGGCTGGCACGTCGGCTTTGCGTTGGCCGGGATCGGCATGTTCGCCGGCCTGGCGATCTTCCTGCTCGGCGGCCGCCACTTCCGCCATACCCGCGGCGTGAATGCCCCGCTGATGCGCGCCAAAAGCCTGGGCTTGCCGCACTGGGGCTGGCTGTTGGCGGCACTGCTGGTATCGCCACTGTTCTTCACGCTGCTGTTTGTACGCGACTGGGCCGGCTATTTGCTCGGGCTGGTGTGCGTGGCGGCGGTAGTGTTGGTGGCGCGCATTATGCTGCGTGCGGATGCCCTACAGCGACGAGGGCTTTGGCAGATCGTTGTGCTGATGCTGCTGGGCACGCTGTTCTGGGCTTTCGCCCAGCAGGGCGGCAGCTCCATCAGCCTGTTTATCGATCACTTCGTCGATCGGCGGTGGTTCGGCTGGACGGTGCCGACCGCGCTGTTCCAGTCGGTTAACGCCTGCGCGGTGATGCTGGGCGGCGTGGCGCTGGCATGGCTGGCGAGCGGCGACGGTAGGGGCGATCGCACGCTGCGCATCTGGTGCAAGTTCGCCTTCGGTCTGCTGTTGATCGGTGTCGGCTTTACGCTGATGGCGCTCAATACGCGGCTGCACGGGCCGGGTTCGATGGGGCTGATGATCGCCGGTCTGGCGGTGATGGGCTTCGCCGAACTGTTTATCGATCCGGTGGCGATGGCGCAGATCACCCGCCTGAATATCCCCGGCGCCACTGGCGTGCTGACCGGTATCTATATGCTGGCGACCGGCTCGATCGCCAACTACCTGGCGGGCATTATCGCCAATCAGACCGCCGAGGATCACATTGAGGGGGCGGCAATGCAGGCGTATGGCCGCATTTTCGCTCAGATCGGCTGGGGAGCGGCCGGATGCGCGCTGGCGGTGATCGCGGTGCTGGGCGGCTGGTGGTTGCTGACGCGGCGCCAGGCCCGGACGGTTAATGCTTGATTGATGACGGTCGGCGGGGTTAACGTGCAGCTATGTAGAAGTGACAAAGCCTACCGATGGATACTGATCAATTAACGACGCGGGTGGCGGACCAGTTGGGTGCGCAGCAGCGGCTGCTGGTGGCGTTCAGCGGCGGCCTGGATTCCAGCGTACTGCTGCATGTGCTGGCGGCGTTGCGCCGCCAGCGTCCGGCGCTGCAGCTGCGTGCGTTGCACGTGCACCACGGCCTGAGCGCCTTCGCCGACCGCTGGGTTGAGCATTGCCGCAGCCGCTGCGCCGACTGGCAGATCCCGTTGACGGTGACGCACGTGCAGGTGGATGCCCGCGAGGGCGGCATCGAAGCGGCGGCGCGTGCGGCGCGCTATGCCGCCTTCAGCGCCGCTCTGACGGAGGGGGAAGCGCTGCTCACCGCTCAACACCTCGACGATCAAAGCGAAACCTTCCTGTTGGCGCTCAAGCGCGGCAGCGGGCCGGCGGGACTGTCGGCGATGGCGGCGCGTGCGGCGCTGGGCGAGCACCTGTTGTTGCGGCCGCTGTTGGGCTGTTCGCGCCAAACGCTGGAAAGCTACGCGCAACGCCACGCCTTAATCTGGATAGATGACGACAGCAATCAGGACACGCGCTTCGATCGCAATTTCCTGCGGTTGCAGGTGCTGCCGCAGCTCAATCAACGCTGGCCGCACTTCGCCTCGGCGGTGGCGCGCAGCGCCAGCCTGTGCGCCGAGCAGGAGCAACTGCTGGACGAACTGCTGGCGGAACCGCTGCAAAGCCTGTTAGCGGCGGATCGCTCGTTGGCGATCGACGGCCTGACGGACTGTTCACCGGTGCGGCGTTTCGCTTTGCTGCGGCGCTGGATCGCGTTGTTTAACGTCACCATGCCGGCGCGTGAACAGCTGCAGCGCCTATGGGAAGAGGTGGCGCTCAGTCGGGAGGATGCCGAACCACAGCTGCAGCTCGGCACCTATCAGATTCGCCGTTTCCGCGGTCGATTGTACCTGTTGCCGCCGCTGGCGGTGCTGCGCGATGTACAGCTGCCCTGGCAGCCTGAAGAGCCGCTGACGTTGCCGGACGGGTTGGGTCGCCTGATCGCCGGTGAGGGCGAGCAGGCGCTGCGCGCGCCGCTGCGCTCGCAGAGGGTCAGCATTCGTTTTGGCGGCGTGCAGGGCACGGTGCGTATCGTGGGGCGCGCCCATTCACGACCGATAAAAAAACTGTGGCAGGAGCTGGGTATTCCGCCCTGGCAGCGTGAACGCATCCCGTTGATTTATTATGATGAGCAGCTGATCGCCGCGCTGGGCGTTTTCGTCTGTGAGGCGGGGCTGGTGCCGGAAGGCGAACGCCCGTGGCGGCTGCATTGGGAAAAGAATCATAATCGCGAGGAGTAATGATGAAGTTTGTGGGGATCACGCTGTTGGCCGCCGGCCTGTTCAGCCTGCCGGCGTTGGCTGCGGGGGATGCGGCCGCCGGTCAGGCGAAAGCCACCGCCTGTGCGGCGTGCCACGGCGCGCAGGGCAAGGTGACGGTGCCGATGTATCCGAATCTGGCCGGGCAGAACGCCATGTACCTGCAGCACGCGCTGCAGGCATATAAGAAAGGGGAGCGCAACGGCGGTCAGGCCGAGGTGATGAAGGCCTACGTGTCGGGGCTGTCGGATGACGATATTGCCGATCTGGCGGCCTATTACGCCAGCCTGAAGCCTTAAATGACGAGGGCAGCCGTTGGGCTGCCCTGTTGGGATGGGGTTACCGCTGCTCAGTCCGACAGACTGACGACCACGGTACCGATTTCCGGATGACTGAAACTGCTGATATGGTCCAGGCGCAGGTCGCGCTGCTGGCCGTTCTGTTCGATGGTCAGATACTCAACGCGTTTCTTTTGCAGCAGGTCGATCGCCTTGGCCTCGATCACTTCTCCGTCGCGTAACTCCAGCTTCAGAATAAGTTTATGCTGACAGGCGAGTTCCAGGTTGTCGTAGTCATCGCAATTGATGGGTTGGTACTCATCATTCATCAACATAGTCGCTCACCAATAAGTTAGCGGCGGCAAAGGCCGCCTGTTCCCTAACGGAGGACGGTAGCGCGTCGTTCGCTGCGACATCGTCCAATGCCTTTAACGCACAAGCCAGCGCATCAGGCACGTAGCCAAGATCTCCACTGCCAATCTCGGCGTAAGTACGGCGTACTAACTCACAGTATTGTTGCACAGTTTCCTCCCTTAAGAACCTCTGCATCATCAAGACCGCTCTCGCGATGAGGCGCAGGCTCTCGGAGTTTTATCCTATCCTAGACGACTATAGCACAGCTGTTATGGAGTTATCAGCACCCTGGCACGCCTTTCGCACTGCCGCGGCCTGGCCGCGCTGGCGGGGTTTGGCCCTGATCAAGTACACTGTCGCCGGATAATAACGAGGTCACCCATGGCGCTGAAAGCAACCATTTATAAAGCCGCGGTCAATATTGCTGATATGGATCGTCACTTCTACCACGACGCCGCGCTGACGCTGGCGCAACATCCGTCCGAAAACGAGCAGCGCATGATGTTGCGTCTGCTGGCCTGGATCTGCCATGCCGACGAACGGCTGGTGTTTACCAAAGGGCTGAGCGCCGACGACGAGCCGGAGATCTGGCAGCGCAACGACCACAACGGCCTGGAAATGTGGATCGAGATGGGTTTGCCCGACGAGAAGCGCCTTCGCAAGGCCTGCAACCAGTCGCCGCGTGTGGCGCTGTACGCTTACGGCGAGCGCGCCGCGCACGTGTGGTGGCAGGGAATGCAGAGCAAGGTGGCCGGCTACAAGAACCTGAGCGTGCGTTTCCTCGACGACGAACAGCTGGCGCGGCTGGCTGCGCTAGCCAGCCGCACCATGACGCTGCAGGCGACGTTGCAAGAGGGAACTATTTGGCTGTCCGATGCTCAGAATAGTCTGGAAATCCAGTTCGCCGAGTGGCAGCGGGCGCAGGTTTGACCGGTGCTGGAACTGTCAAGAAACGTAGCCATACCGGATAATGAGCTGGAATTGACGGCGATCCGCGCGCAGGGCGCGGGCGGCCAGCACGTGAACAAAACCTCAACGGCGATCCATTTGCGCTTTGACATCCGGGCATCCAGCCTGCCAGAGTATTATAAGGAAAGGCTGCTGGCGCTGAATCATCATCTTATTACCGCTGATGGTGTGGTGATTATCAAGGCGCAAGAGTATCGCAGCCAGGAATTGAATCGCGAAGCGGCGTTGGCCAGATTGGCCGCGCTGATTCGGCAGGCGATGGTGGTGGAAAAAACGCGCAAGGCGACCAAGCCCACAAAAGGGGCCAAACTGCGTCGCCTGGAAGGCAAGGCGCGTAAAGGCGCCACCAAGGCGCTGCGCGGCAAGGTTCGTACTTAGGAATACATGAACACAGTAGGAGAATAACTGTGAAAAAAATTACGGTAGCCCTGTTCCTCGCGGCAGGCGCACTCTCGTTGTTGGGATGCAACAATCATTATCAACCGAAGGAACAGCCGCTGCAGCCGATGCCGCAGAGTTATCAAGGGGTGTTGCCTTGCGCCGATTGCGGCGGTCTGGATACGGCGCTGTTCCTGGATGAGGACGGCACCTTCGTGCTGCAGGAAACCTATCGCGGCACCAAAGACGGCGATCAGACCTTTGCCGATTACGGTAAATGGGCGCGCACCGCGGATAAGCTGGTGCTGACCGACAGCAGCGGCGAAAAACGTTACTTCCGCCCGGTGGGCAAGAGCCTGGAAATGCTGGATCGCAGCGGCGTGCCGATCGAGTCCAAGCTGAATTACCGTCTGGATCCGGTTGAGAAGCCGTTGCCTAAAACGCCGATGACGCTGAAAGGCAACTACACCTATATGGCGGACGCGGCGGTCTTCAAGGACTGCGCTACCGGCAAAACCTTCCCGGTGGACAACAACATCGCGCTGGAGCAGGGTTACGCCAAAGCATACAAGACCGCCGGCGAGCCGGTGTTCCTGACGTTCAGCGCGCATTTCAGCGTGCAGCCGTCGATGGAAGAAGGATTGACCGAGAAGGCGCTGGTGCCGGACGGCAAAATCGCGTTTGACCGCAGCAAGAGCTGCAGCAGCAAATAAGCGATTTCGGATATAAAAAAAACCCGCCTGAGCGGGTTTTTTAATTTTCTGACGTTCGTCGCTTAGCGTTTGATCTGGCCCAGCAGGAAATCAACGATTTCGCCGGTTTTGATCATTTGCTTCTCGCCGACGCGGCGGTTCTTGTACTCGATCTCTTCGTTGTCGAGGTTGCGATCGCCGATAACGATAGAGTGCGGCACGCCGATCAGCTCCATGTCCGCGAACATCACGCCCGGGCGCTCTTTGCGGTCATCGAGGATCACGTCGATGCCGTGGGAGCGCAGCGTGTTGTACAGCTCTTCGGCCAGCGCCTGCACGCGGAACGACTTGTGCATGTTCATCGGCAGGATCGCCACCTGGAACGGCGCGATGGCGTCCGGCCAGATGATGCCGCGTTCGTCATGGTTCTGTTCGATGGCGGCGGCCACGACGCGGGTAACCCCGATGCCGTAGCAACCCATGGTCAGCACCTGATTACGGCCGTCTTCGCCTTGCACGGTCGCTTTCATCGCTTCCGAGTACTTGGTGCCGAGCTGGAAGATATGGCCCACTTCGATGCCGCGTTTGATCAGTAGCGTACCCTGACCGTCCGGGCTGGCGTCGCCTTCTACCACGTTACGGATATCGGCCACCTGCGGCAGCGGCAGATCGCGCTCCCAGTTGATGCCGAAGTAGTGTTTGCCGTCAACGTTGGCGCCGGCGCCAAAGTCGCTCATCGCCGCCACGCTGCGGTCAGCAACCACCGGCATCGGCAGGTTGACCGGGCCGAGTGAACCCGGGCCGGCGCCGACGATGGCGCGAATTTCTTCTTCGGTGGCGAAGGTCAGCGGCGCGGCAACCTGCGCCAGCTTCTCGGCCTTGATTTCGTTCAGTTCATGATCGCCGCGCACCAGCAGAGCAACCAGCTTGTGGCCGCTCTCTTCGGTGGCGCGCACCATCAGCGTCTTCACGGTTTTTTCCACCGGCAGCTGGAACTGCTCGACCAGCTCGGCGATTGTTTTGGCGTTCGGCGTATCCACCAGACGCAATTCTTCGCCGGCCGCCGCGCGTGGAGCCGCCGGCGCGACCGCTTCCGCCAGCTCGATGTTGGCGGCGAAGTCGGAACCGGTGGAGAATACGATATCGTCTTCACCGCTGTCTGCCAGCACCTGGAACTCGTGCGAGGCGCTACCGCCGATCGAGCCGGTATCGGCCTGCACCGGGCGGAAATCCAGGCCCATGCGGCTGAAGATTTTGCTGTACGCTTCGTACATCGCGTCGTAAGTCTCCTGCAGAGACTCCTGTGAGGTATGGAAGGAGTAGGCATCCTTCATCAGGAACTCACGGGAACGCATCACGCCGAAACGCGGGCGCACTTCATCACGGAACTTGGTCTGGATCTGGAAGAAGTTCAGCGGCAGCTGTTTGTAGGAGCTGATCTCGTTGCGGATCAGATCGGTGATCACTTCTTCATGCGTCGGGCCCAGCACGAACGGACGGTCGCCGCGGTCGACGAAGCGCAGCAGCTCGGGGCCGTATTGCTCCCAACGGCCGCTTTCCTGCCACAGATCGGCAGGCTGAACCACCGGCATGGAAACTTCGATCGCGTTAGCATTGTTCATTTCTTCGCGAACGATGTTTTCAACCTTTTTCAGAACGCGCAGGCCGGTCGGCAGCCAGGTGTAAAGACCGGAGGCCAGCTTGCGGATCATCCCGGCGCGCAGCATCAGCTGGTGGCTGATCACTTCGGCGTCGGCAGGTGTCTCCTTCAGTGTGGAGAGCAGATATTGGCTAGTACGCATGGTGTTTTGGTTCCGTTAGAACTGCAAATTGCATCGGGCTGCCAGAGTGGCGGCCAAAAGTGACAAAAGTGGTTTAGTTTACCAGCGCGAGCGGGTCGCCAAAAGAGAGGCGGCGGAATTTTAACGCGGGTCGAGCGCCAACACTTCGGTATGACCGTCCGCGACGCGCCAGCGCACGTTGAAATCCAGCAGCCAGACAGCGTAATCCCGCTCGACGTCCTCTCCTTTACGATAGGCGGGACGGGGGTCTTGCGCCAGTACCTGGCTGATAAAACGCCTTAATTGCGGGTAACGTGCCTGATGTTGCTGCAGCTGCTGCTCGGCCTGCGGCGCGAAATGCACCGGCATATCGCCGGCGGGGGCGGCCTGAGCAAAGCCGGCGCGGGCCTGCGGCTGGCTCTCGGCGAACGGCAGATAAGGCTTGATATCCACCACCGGGGTGCCGTCGACCAGATCGAGGCTGCCCAGCTCCAGCGCCACTTCGCCGTTTTTTACCCGCACGCCTTTCAGTTCAATGAGAGACATGCCGAGCGGGTTGGGGCGGAAGGTGGAGCGGGTGGCGAACACGCCCATGCGAGCATTGCCACCTAAGCGCGGCGGGCGCACCGTCGGCCGCCAGCCACCTTCCAGGGTTTGATGAAAAATGAACATCACCCACAGATGGCTGAAATCGCTGAGGCCGCGTACCGCCTCCGCCTGGTTGTAGGGCGGCAGCAGCAGCAGTTCGCCGCCACCGTCTTCGACCAGCCCCGGCTGGCGGGGAACGGCGAATTTTTCTTTATACGGCGAGCGGATCACGCCGATCTGCTCGAAAACGAATTCGGTCATTTGGACGAGACGTTAAGTGCCGAGCCCTGGCAAACGGCCTGCTGGTAACAACCGGCGACGCCGCTGACAATCTGGCAGTCGTGTAGCAGCACGGCGTTGGCCTTCATGTAAGACGCGCGGATTTGCATGCGCTTACGGGCGGTGGCCAGATTCGGAGGGGAGTCTTGTACGGTGGTTTGGCACGATTCGCCGGACACTTCACCCAGATCGCGGAACGGTTTGCCCACGAGCTCTTCTGCACTTTTGTACAGTTTTACCGGAGCGGGGCGGGCGGCCGGCGTGGTCTTGGCCGGAGCGGTCGTGGTCGGCTTGCTGGTGCTGTTTGTTGAGGACGGCGCGATACGTTGCGATGAACATCCGGCCAGCGCGAGCGCTAACAAACAGAGAGGTAAAACACGCATTGAGATTCCTCTGCCTTAATGAAAGTGGCGCTATTGAAGCAATCTATGGCGGAAATAACAAGACGGGCCTTGGCCCGTCTTGCAATTATAGGAATAAAATTGGCGAATAAGCGCTTACCAGCCTTTCACCGCGCCGCCGTTGAAGATTTTGTTGGCGGCGGCGTCAACTTCGTCAGACTGATAGGCCTGCACGAATTTCTTCACGTTTTCCGCATCTTTATTATCTTCACGGGCCACGAGGATGTTGACGTAAGGAGACTCTTTATCTTCCACGAACAGACCGTCTTTCGCCGGCGTCAGGCCGATCTGGCTGGCGTAGGTGGTGTTGATCACTGCCAGTGCGATCTGCTGATCGTCCAGGGAGCGTGGCAGCTGAGGCGCTTCCAGCTCAACCAATTTCAGGTTTTTCGGGTTCTCGGTCACGTCCAGCACGGTTGGCAGCAGGCCAACGCCGTCTTTCAGTTTGATCAGACCGACTTTCTGCAGCAGCAGCAACGAACGGCCCAGGTTAGTCGGATCGTTAGGCAGTGCGATCTGAGAACCCTCTTTCAGCTCGTCCAGCGATTTGATTTTCTTGGAGTAGCCGGCGATCGGGTAAACAAAGGTATTGCCGACCGGCACCAGCTTGTAGCCGCGATCTTTGATTTGCTGATCCAGGTATGGCTTGTGCTGGAAGGCGTTCAGATCGATATCGCCTTTGCTCAGCGCTTCGTTAGGCAACACGTAGTCGTTGAAGGTGACCAGTTCAACGTCCAGACCGTATTTCTCTTTCGCCACTTTCTGAGCGACTTCAGCCACTTGCTGCTCAGCGCCGACGATCACGCCGACCTTGATGTGGTTCGGATTCTTTTCATCCTGGCCACAGCCCGCCAGAGCCAGAGTACCGATCAGTGCGCCAATTGCCGCGATGGATTTAAATTTTAACGACATATCCCTTCCTCATTAGACTCGCATTAAACATGCTGTGAAACTATTTATGGGTAACGGCTTTGACGATGCGATCGCCGCAGAACTGGATCAGATAAACCAAAACTACCAGTAATACTAATACGGTATTCATCACTGTGGCGTTATAACCGATATAACCGTATTGATAACCGATTTGACCCAGACCGCCGGCACCGACCGCACCGCCCATGGCGGAGTAGCCCACCAGGGTGATCAGCGTGATGGTTGCGGCGTTGACCAGACCCGGCAGGGCTTCCGGCAGCAACACTTTCTTGATGATCTGCATCGGCGTGGCGCCCATGGCGCGCGCCGCTTCCACCAGGCCTGACGGGATCTCCAGCAGGGCGTTTTCCACCATGCGCGCGATGAACGGTGCGGCGCCCACGGTTAACGGCACAATGGCCGCCTGCAGACCGATAGAGGTGCCGACGATCATGCGGGTAAACGGAATCATCCAAACCAGCAGGATAATGAACGGGATGGAACGGAAGATGTTCACCAGCCCGGACAGGATTTTATACAGCGAATTGTTGGCGATGATCTGCCCCGGACGGGTGACATACAGCAGCACGCCTACCGGCAGGCCGAGCACGAAACCGAAGAAGCCGGAGACAAAGGTCATCATGATGGTTTCCCACACGCCACGCGCCATCAACCACATCATTGCCTCAGACATAACCCAGAACCTCTACTTTCACCTGATTTTCCTGCAGGAACTTAATCGTTGCCAGCGCGTCTTCGTCGCTGCCGTGCAGCTCCGCCAGCATCACGCCGAATTTCACGCCGCCGGCATAATCCATCTGGGCGCTGATAATGTTGTTGTTCACGTTGAAGCGGCGAGCGGCTTCAGACAGCAGCGGCGCATCGACCGACTGGCCGGTGAACTCCAGGCGCAAAAGCGGCTGGCGGTCGCCCTGGCGCTCCGGTGACAGACGTGCGGCGTAGTCGTCCGGGATATCCAGATGCAGCGTGGACTGAATGAACTGTTGGGCCAGTGGAGTTTTCGGGTGCGAGAACACCTCGCTGACGCTGTCTTTTTCAATCAGTTGCCCCTGGCTGATGACCGCGACCTGGTCGCAGATGCGTTTCACCACGTCCATTTCATGGGTGATGAGCAAAATGGTCAGCCCCAGACGGCGGTTGATGTCTTTCAGCAGTTCCAGGATGGAACGGGTGGTGGCCGGATCCAGCGCGCTGGTGGCTTCGTCGCACAGCAGCACTTTGGGGTTGCTGGCCAGCGCACGGGCGATCGCCACGCGCTGTTTCTGGCCGCCGGACAGGTTGGCCGGGTAGGCGTCGTGTTTGTCCGCCAGGCCGACCAGCTCCAGCAGTTCGGTCACGCGCTTTTTGATCTCGGCGCGCGGCGTATTGTCCAGCTCCAGCGGCAGCGCCACGTTACCGAATACCGTGCGGGAAGAGAGCAGGTTAAAGTGCTGGAAGATCATGCCGATTTGGCGACGGGCGCGCGTCAGTTCGCTTTCTGACAGCGAAGTCAGATCCTGACCATCGACCAGAACCTGGCCGGACGTTGGGCGTTCCAGCATATTGGCACAGCGGATCAGCGTGCTTTTGCCGGCACCGGAAGACCCGATAACGCCATAGATTTGCCCGGCAGGGACGTGAAGGGTCACGTCAGAGAGCGCGGTAATGGTGCGCGAACCCTGCTGGAACACTTTAGTGATGTTAGAAAGTTTAATCATATTCTTCTTATTTTAGCGTGGTTGCCCGTGGCTAGATAAAAGTAAACCTCGGCGTGGAACCAAGGCATGGACAGATGTTAAGGCGTCTAGACGTCTAAGTCAACGGCCAACAACGTTCTCCGGCGTTCTCAGTGCGGGGTAAAACATGCGATACTGTCAGCGTATTCAGCCCCTCAGGAGCAAAGCGGTGACACAAAGCGTTCCAGCAATTTTTCTCGATCGTGACGGTACGATTAACGTCGACCATGGCTATGTCCATGAAATCGACAACTTCCACTTTATCGACGGCGTGATTGACGCCTGTCGCGAACTCAAAAAAATGGGCTTCGCGCTGGTGATGGTGACCAATCAATCCGGCATTGCGCGCGGCAAGTTCAGCGAAGACCAATTTATGTACCTGACCGAGTGGATGGACTGGTCGCTGGCCGATCGCGACGTCGACTTCGACGGCATCTATTTCTGCCCGCACCATCCGGAAGCAGTAGTAGAAGAGTATCGTCAGGTGTGTGACTGCCGTAAACCGCAGCCGGGTATGCTGCTGCAAGCGCAGCAGGAATTGAACATTGATATGGCTGCTTCTTATATGGTGGGTGATAAACCGGAAGATATGCAGGCGGCGATCGCGGCCGGCGTCGGCACCAAGGTGCTGGTGCGTACCGGCAAGCCGGTGACGGAACAGGGCGAAAAGCTGGCCGATTGGGTGCTAAATAGCCTGGCAGACCTGCCGGCAGCCATCAAAAAGCGGGTTTAATAGGCGTTACGAATGAATAGTGAGCGGTCAGATAAAAAATGCATATTATCGCTTGTCATTCTGAACCGGCTCCCTATAATGCGCCTCCATCGACACGGCGCAAGTGATTCACTTCACACAGCGGCCGGGAAGAAAGAGAAAAAATCCTGAAAATTAGGGTTGACTCTGAAAGAGGAAAGCGTAATATACGCCACCTCGAGTTAGCAAGCGAAAGCGCCTAACTCACTGCTCTTTAACAATTTATCAGACAATCTGTGTGGGCACTCCACAAGACGATATCCAGCATCTTCGGATGCAAAAAAATATCAAGTCTTGAAGAGTGACTAACTGAAGTAAAATTCATGCAGTAAATCTTTGAGCATCGCTTCTCGAGTGGAAGCAAATCAAGCTTTTAATTGAAGAGTTTGATCATGGCTCAGATTGAACGCTGGCGGCAGGCTTAACACATGCAAGTCGAGCGGTAGCACAAGGGAGCTTGCTCCCTGGGTGACGAGCGGCGGACGGGTGAGTAATGTCTGGGAAACTGCCTGATGGAGGGGGATAACTACTGGAAACGGTAGCTAATACCGCATAATGTCGCAAGACCAAAGAGGGGGACCTTCGGGCCTCTTGCCATCAGATGTGCCCAGATGGGATTAGCTAGTAGGTGGGGTAATGGCTCACCTAGGCGACGATCCCTAGCTGGTCTGAGAGGATGACCAGCCACACTGGAACTGAGACACGGTCCAGACTCCTACGGGAGGCAGCAGTGGGGAATATTGCACAATGGGCGCAAGCCTGATGCAGCCATGCCGCGTGTGTGAAGAAGGCCTTCGGGTTGTAAAGCACTTTCAGCGAGGAGGAAGGTGGTGAGCTTAATACGCTCATCAATTGACGTTACTCGCAGAAGAAGCACCGGCTAACTCCGTGCCAGCAGCCGCGGTAATACGGAGGGTGCAAGCGTTAATCGGAATTACTGGGCGTAAAGCGCACGCAGGCGGTTTGTTAAGTCAGATGTGAAATCCCCGGGCTCAACCTGGGAACTGCATTTGAAACTGGCAAGCTAGAGTCTCGTAGAGGGGGGTAGAATTCCAGGTGTAGCGGTGAAATGCGTAGAGATCTGGAGGAATACCGGTGGCGAAGGCGGCCCCCTGGACGAAGACTGACGCTCAGGTGCGAAAGCGTGGGGAGCAAACAGGATTAGATACCCTGGTAGTCCACGCTGTAAACGATGTCGATTTGGAGGTTGTGCCCTTGAGGCGTGGCTTCCGGAGCTAACGCGTTAAATCGACCGCCTGGGGAGTACGGCCGCAAGGTTAAAACTCAAATGAATTGACGGGGGCCCGCACAAGCGGTGGAGCATGTGGTTTAATTCGATGCAACGCGAAGAACCTTACCTACTCTTGACATCCAGAGAACTTTCCAGAGATGGATTGGTGCCTTCGGGAACTCTGAGACAGGTGCTGCATGGCTGTCGTCAGCTCGTGTTGTGAAATGTTGGGTTAAGTCCCGCAACGAGCGCAACCCTTATCCTTTGTTGCCAGCGGTTCGGCCGGGAACTCAAAGGAGACTGCCAGTGATAAACTGGAGGAAGGTGGGGATGACGTCAAGTCATCATGGCCCTTACGAGTAGGGCTACACACGTGCTACAATGGCATATACAAAGAGAAGCGACCTCGCGAGAGCAAGCGGACCTCATAAAGTATGTCGTAGTCCGGATTGGAGTCTGCAACTCGACTCCATGAAGTCGGAATCGCTAGTAATCGTAGATCAGAATGCTACGGTGAATACGTTCCCGGGCCTTGTACACACCGCCCGTCACACCATGGGAGTGGGTTGCAAAAGAAGTAGGTAGCTTAACCTTCGGGAGGGCGCTTACCACTTTGTGATTCATGACTGGGGTGAAGTCGTAACAAGGTAACCGTAGGGGAACCTGCGGTTGGATCACCTCCTTACCTAAAGATATTGATTCGAGTGGCGTGCTCACACAGATTGTCTGATAGAAAGTAACGAGCAGAAATACCTTTATAGGCTTGTAGCTCAGGTGGTTAGAGCGCACCCCTGATAAGGGTGAGGTCGGTGGTTCAAGTCCACTCAGGCCTACCACTTCTCGGAAGTGGAAAAGGTACTGCGCGTGACTGTATGGGGCTATAGCTCAGCTGGGAGAGCGCCTGCCTTGCACGCAGGAGGTCAGCGGTTCGATCCCGCTTAGCTCCACCATATAGTCCGGTATTTCAATACTTCAGAGTATATTGGCGACAGTATGCTGCGAAGTATTTTGCTCTTTAACAATCTGGAACAAGCTGAAAATTGAAACATGACGGCTGAAATTTGTCCCTCCGTAGAAGTACTGGGATAAAGAGTAACCTGTCATAGAGTCTCTCAAATGTTTGCAGCGCGAACGATGGAAACATCTTCGGGTTGTGAGGTTAAGTGACTAAGCGTACACGGTGGATGCCTAGGCAGTCAGAGGCGATGAAGGGCGTGCTAATCTGCGAAAAGCGTCGGTAAGGTGATATGAACCGTTACAACCGGCGATACCCGAATGGGGAAACCCAGTGTGTTTCGACACACTATCATGTCATGAATACATAGTGGCATGAGGCGAACCGGGGGAACTGAAACATCTAAGTACCCCGAGGAAAAGAAATCAACCGAGATTCCCCCAGTAGCGGCGAGCGAACGGGGAGGAGCCCAGAACCTGAATCGGCTTGTGTGTTAGTGGAAGCGTCTGGAAAGTCGCGCAGCAAAGGGTGATAGCCCCGTACACTAAAATGCACAGGTCGTGAGTTCGATGAGTAGGGCGGGACACGTGACATCCTGTCTGAATATGGGGGACCATCCTCCAAGGCTAAATACTCCTGACTGACCGATAGTGAACCAGTACCGTGAGGGAAAGGCGAAAAGAACCCCGGCGAGGGGAGTGAAATAGAACCTGAAACCGTGTACGTACAAGCAGTGGGAGCACCTTCGTGGTGTGACTGCGTACCTTTTGTATAATGGGTCAGCGACTTATATTTTGTAGCAAGGTTAACCGTATAGGGGAGCCGTAGGGAAACCGAGTCTTAACTGGGCGATTAGTTGCAAGGTATAGACCCGAAACCCGGTGATCTAGCCATGGGCAGGTTGAAGGTTGGGTAACACTAACTGGAGGACCGAACCGACTAATGTTGAAAATTAGCGGATGACTTGTGGCTGGGGGTGAAAGGCCAATCAAACCGGGAGATAGCTGGTTCTCCCCGAAAGCTATTTAGGTAGCGCCTCGTGAACTCATCTTCGGGGGTAGAGCACTGTTTCGGCTAGGGGGCCATCCCGGCTTACCAAACCGATGCAAACTCCGAATACCGAAGAATGTTATCACGGGAGACACACGGCGGGTGCTAACGTCCGTCGTGAAGAGGGAAACAACCCAGACCGCCAGCTAAGGTCCCAAAGTCATGGTTAAGTGGGAAACGATGTGGGAAGGCATAGACAGCCAGGATGTTGGCTTAGAAGCAGCCATCATTTAAAGAAAGCGTAATAGCTCACTGGTCGAGTCGGCCTGCGCGGAAGATGTAACGGGGCTAAACCATGCACCGAAGCTGCGGCAGCGACGCTTAGGCGTTGTTGGGTAGGGGAGCGTTCTGTAAGCCGTTGAAGGTGGCCTGTGAGGGTTGCTGGAGGTATCAGAAGTGCGAATGCTGACATAAGTAACGATAAAGCGGGTGAAAAGCCCGCTCGCCGGAAGACCAAGGGTTCCTGTCCAACGTTAATCGGGGCAGGGTGAGTCGACCCCTAAGGCGAGGCTGAAAAGCGTAGTCGATGGGAAACAGGTTAATATTCCTGTACTTGGTGTTACTGCGAAGGGGGGACGGAGAAGGCTAGGCTGGCCGGGCGACGGTTGTCCCGGTTTAAGCGTGTAGGGGGTGTGACCTGGTAAATCCGGTTGCATGTTAACCCTGAGGCGTGATGACGATGCACTACGGTGCAGAAGTAGTTGATGCCCTGCTTCCAGGAAAATCCTCTAAGCTCCAGGTAACATTGAATCGTACCCCAAACCGACACAGGTGGTCAGGTAGAGAATACCAAGGCGCTTGAGAGAACTCGGGTGAAGGAACTAGGCAAAATGGTGCCGTAACTTCGGGAGAAGGCACGCTGGCATGTAGGTGAAGTCCCTTGCGGATGGAGCTGAAGCCAGTCGAAGATACCAGCTGGCTGCAACTGTTTAATAAAAACACAGCACTGTGCAAACACGAAAGTGGACGTATACGGTGTGACGCCTGCCCGGTGCTGGAAGGTTAATTGATGGGGTCAGCCGCAAGGCGAAGCTCTTGATCGAAGCCCCAGTAAACGGCGGCCGTAACTATAACGGTCCTAAGGTAGCGAAATTCCTTGTCGGGTAAGTTCCGACCTGCACGAATGGCGTAATGATGGCCAGGCTGTCTCCACCCGAGACTCAGTGAAATTGAACTCGCTGTGAAGATGCAGTGTACCCGCGGCAAGACGGAAAGACCCCGTGAACCTTTACTATAGCTTGACACTGAACATTGAGCCTTGATGTGTAGGATAGGTGGGAGGCTTTGAAGCGTGGACGCCAGTCTGCGTGGAGCCATCCTTGAAATACCACCCTTTAATGTTTGATGTTCTAACTCGGCCCCGTGATCCGGGGTGAGGACAGTGTCTGGTGGGTAGTTTGACTGGGGCGGTCTCCTCCCAAAGAGTAACGGAGGAGCACGAAGGTTAGCTAATCACGGTCGGACATCGTGAGGTTAGTGCAAAGGCATAAGCTAGCTTGACTGCGAGAGTGACGGCTCGAGCAGGTACGAAAGTAGGTCTTAGTGATCCGGTGGTTCTGAATGGAAGGGCCATCGCTCAACGGATAAAAGGTACTCCGGGGATAACAGGCTGATACCGCCCAAGAGTTCATATCGACGGCGGTGTTTGGCACCTCGATGTCGGCTCATCACATCCTGGGGCTGAAGTAGGTCCCAAGGGTATGGCTGTTCGCCATTTAAAGTGGTACGCGAGCTGGGTTTAGAACGTCGTGAGACAGTTCGGTCCCTATCTGCCGTGGGCGTTGGAAGATTGAGAGGGGTTGCTCCTAGTACGAGAGGACCGGAGTGAACGCACCACTGGTGTTCGGGTTGTCATGCCAATGGCATTGCCCGGTAGCTAAGTGCGGAAAAGATAAGCGCTGAAAGCATCTAAGCGCGAAACTTGCCTCAAGATGAGTCTTCCCTGGGCCTTCAAGGCCCCTGAAGGAACGTTTAAGACTAAGACGTTGATAGGCTGGGTGTGTAAGTGCAGCGATGCATTGAGCTAACCAGTACTAATGATCCGTGAGGCTTAACCTTACAACACCGAAGATGTTTTGGTGAGACCAGGACAATATTCAGCTTGTTTACAGATTGGTTCTGATGGCGACACGAAAGTGACGCGGTTGGAATGAAACAGAATTTGCCTGGCGGCAATAGCGCGGTGGTCCCACCTGACCCCATGCCGAACTCAGAAGTGAAACGCCGTAGCGCCGATGGTAGTGTGGGGTCTCCCCATGCGAGAGTAGGACACTGCCAGGCATCAAATAAAGCCGAAAGCCCTGAACTGACGTTCAGGGCTTTTTGCTGTGCGTAAAATGGAAAATCCCCGTTGTAATCCGCTTCATCTTTCATCTAACGATTCTATATTCATCACAAAACCAATTCATTTTTTGCATGAGTCACAGATATTCTTCGTCCGCTATTAAGTTTGGCTGTTAACTTATAAATAACAATAAAGTAACAACCAGGGCAGCAGGACGCCGAACTTCATCATTGTTATGGCTCGGAGAATACATCATGACAGAAACAACATCGGCTCTTGGGGATGAGCACGGCGTCGAACAGGGGGCGCTGGATAACAAAAAACGCATTTTTGCTATCGTCGGGGCTTCGTCAGGCAATCTGGTGGAGTGGTTTGATTTTTACGTCTACTCCTTCTGCTCAATCTACTTTGCCGCCTCATTTTTTCCAGCGGGCAACAGCACTACACAGCTGCTGCAAACCGCCGGGGTATTCGCCGCCGGCTTCTTTATGCGGCCGATTGGCGGCTGGCTGTTCGGCTACATTGCCGACAAGCATGGCCGAAAAAACTCCATGCTGCTTTCGGTCTGCATGATGTGCGCCGGATCGCTGGTGATCGCCTGTCTTCCGACGTATGAGTCGATCGGCAGCTGGGCACCGGCGCTGTTGCTGATCGCGCGATTGTTTCAGGGATTGTCGGTAGGCGGAGAATACGGCACCAGCGCTACCTATATGAGCGAGGTGGCGATCAAGGGCCGACGCGGCTTCTATGCGTCGTTCCAATATGTCACGCTGATTGGCGGGCAACTGCTGGCGCTGCTGGTATTGGTGATCCTGCAGCAGATTTTGTCCGCCGGTGAGCTGAAGGCCTGGGGATGGCGTATTCCGTTTGCCTTGGGGGCGGTGTTGGCGGTGGTGGCACTGTACCTGCGCCGTTCGCTGAATGAAACCTCCGATGCGAAGACGCGTAACCACCAAGATGCCGGTTCGCTGACGGGGCTGTGGAAAAACCGCAAGGCGTTTCTGATGGTGCTGGGCTTTACCGCCGCCGGTTCGCTGACCTTCTACACCTTCACCACCTACATGCAGAAATATCTGGTGAACACCGCCGGTATGGACGCCAAGCTGGCCAGCGCCATCATGACCGTCGCACTGTTCGTCTTCATGCTGCTGCAGCCAGCGGTCGGCGCGTTCTCGGATAAAATCGGCCGTCGCAGCTCAATGCTGATCTTCTCGGCATTGGCCACCGTGCTGACGGTGCCGATCCTGTTTGCCCTGAAAGAGGTAACCAACCCCTTTATGGCGTTCGGTCTGATCGTGCTGGCGTTATTCATCGTCAGCTTTTACACCGCAATCAGTGGGCTGCTTAAAGCCGAGATGTTCCCACCAGAGGTGCGCGCGTTAGGAGTTGGCTTGTCTTATGCGGTAGCGAATGCCCTGTTCGGCGGTTCGGCAGAATATGTCGCGCTATCGCTTAAATCGTTCGGCGTGGAGAATGCCTTTTTCTGGTACGTATCGGGCATGTGCCTGCTGGCGTTGCTGGTCTCTCTCCGGCTGCATCGAAAAGGCAAGGAGATACAGCTGTAATAAAAACCCCGGCCTTGGCCGGGGTCAGAGTCGCGTTTACAGGATACGGCTAATCAGCCGATCGATGCGGATACGCCGTAGACGGCGAATCAGCTTGCGCACCTTGATCGGGTACTGCTGAATGCTTTGCAGCTCCTGATAATGGCCGACCACAGTGGTGTGCGTGCGGATGCATTCCAGCTCTTTCTGCCGTTGCTCGCGCATCTCTTGCTTAGGATCGTGGATCAGAATGGCGTTTTCCAGATCCAGCCGCCAGGCGCGCGGGTTGAGGTTATTACCGGTAATCAGCTGCCACTCTTCGTCTACCCACATGCCTTTCAGGTGATAGCTGTTATCGCCATCCTTCCACAAACGTACGATCAATTGGCCGGTGTCGATGTAACGCTGCAATCGGCTCAGGAAGCGGCGCAGATTGATCTCATACAGGTAGGGTAGCGCGCCGATGATTTTGAACGGCTGATCTTCCGGAATATAGAAGTCGTTGGCGGTTTTATCGCCGACGATGATCTCCACCTGCTTGCCCTGGCGCAGCAGATAAATGATGTTGCGCACCAGCAGCGCCGGCAGGTTGAAATAGGGGGTGCACAGCGTCAGTTTCTGGTCGGTGCAGGACATCAGGTGATGAATGGTTTTATTCAACACGCTTTGCTTGCCAAGCCCAACCATCGGCGTCACCGCCAACTCATCGTTGCCGGCCTTGCCGCGGAAGTGGTAACCGGCGCGGCGCAGGGCGAAACGGAACAGACGGGTCTCGTTTTTGATCTCCGGGCTTTTCGGCCGATCGCTGCGATCGAGGCGCTGTACGGCACCGGCGGTGAGCAGATGCTGCTTGATGTAATCGATCAGGGTATCGGCCAACACGTCATTGGTGATCAACTGGTAGCGATCGTAACGGTATTTCTCATGCTGATGCAGATAAACGTCGTTGATGCTGGCACCGCTGTAGATCACGGTATCGTCGACTACGAAGCCCTTCAGATGCAGTACGCCCAGCGCTTCACGGGTATTGACCGGCACGCCGTAGATCGGTACCGACTGCTCCGGATGCTGGCTGGCCATGGCGCAGTACCAGTCGGCGTTGGTATTGGCCGCGGCGGCGCCGATGCGCCCGCGCTGTGCGCGGTGCCAGTCGACCAGCACGCAGATTTCCAGCTCGGGCCGCCGCTGCTTGGCTTGATACAGCGCGTTGAGGATCTCGCGCCCGGCGTCGTCATGCTCCAGATACAGGGCCACCAGATAGATGCGTTGAGTGGCGTTGGCGATGGCGTCCAGCAGCGTAGTGCGAAAGTCGGACGGCGCGTACAACGTACGAACATCAGCAACCGTCTGGGGGAGTTTGGGCAGTTGTGCAAGGTGTTGTTGATGTTTGCTACGTTTAAATTTTGACAACATCACAGTGCGTTTCTTCTCTCATGATTGATGGCCGGAACGCCACAGGCTTAAAAACAATAAACCGAATAATCGGGCGATAATACCATTAGTTGCCTCGATTGTGCGTATGTTTTGGCGTTAAGTGGTGGATTCGTAGCGCATTGCGACGCAGGTCACTGCGCGTCGGCGGCCTGCAGCGGCAGCGTCAGATTGACGATGCCATCCTCAAGCTGCACCTCGATGCCAAAGCCCAGCCGCTGCGCCAGTGCGATCATGCCGCGGTTATTTGGCATGGTGATGCCGCTCAGGCGGGTCAGGCCATGAGCGCGCGCATAGGCGATCATTTTCTCCAGCAGCTGACGGCCCAGGCCTAGGCCTTTCAGATCGGAACGCACCAGCACGGCGAACTCGGCATCGGTGTTGTCCGGATCGGACAGCGCGCGGGTCACGCCGATGATCTCGTCTGCGCGCACCGCCACAAAGGCCATTTCTCGATCGTAGTCGATCTGCGTCATGTTGGCCAAATCGTCATGGGTAAACTCGTTGATCTCGCTGAAGTAGCGATAATAGAGATCTTCCTTGGTCACCCGGTCGATGAAATGCTTCAGCGCCGGCTCGTCTTCCGGCAGGATCGGACGGAACAGGCATTGGCTGCCGTCTTTTAGCGCGATGGTCTCTTCCAGCTCCTGCGGATAAGGGCGGATCGCCAGCCGCGCCTGCGGATCGCCGCTGAAGGGTGCGAGCTGCATCGAAACGTCCAGCAGAGTGAATTCGCTGCCGGAGGCCAGTACCGGGTGAATATCCAGCCGGGCGATCTCCGGGCAGTCGAGGATCAGATTGGAGACCTGCACCAGCAGGCGGCTCAGCCCAGGGATATCCAAAGGCCGCAGCGCGCTGCGCCCGCGGATCTTGCCGCCTTTCACCGCCTGCAGCACCAGATAACGCGCCAGCGCCATGTTCAGCGGCGGCAGCGCGACCGCCACCTGATTTTCCTGGCGCCACTCCACGCCGCCTTCGCCCAGCATGATCAGCGGGCCGAAAATTGCATCCTGCTCTACCGCGATGCGCAGCTCCTGGGCGCCGGCGCGGTTGGCCATGCTCTGCACCAACAGGCCATGGATGCGCGCTTGGGGATAGGTGCGCTTCACGCGGTCGAGGATCGCTTCCGCCGCGCGCTGCACTTCGGTCGCGGTGCGCAGGTAGAGCATGACGCCCTGAACTTCCGATTTGTGCGGGATATCCGGCGAACGCAGCTTCAGCGCCACCGGGTAACCGATCTGTTCGGCAATGTGTACCGCTTCGGCGCTGTCTTCCGCAATCCAGGTCGGCAGGGTGCTCAGGTCATAGGCCTGCAGAATGGATTGCACCTCGTGGGTATCCAACTGGGTGGCGCCTTCGGCCAGCGCCTGATGGATAAGGCGGTGAGCGTCGGCGGTGTTGGCGGTCAGGCCGACCGGCAGCGCCGGCGTCTCTTTCAACTGTTTCTGGTTGCGGCGATATTCCACCATATGCATAAAAGCCGTCACCGCGCCTTCCGGCGTGCGGTAGGTCGGAATGGCGGCCTCGGTAAATAATCGGCGCGCCTCTTGCGAAGAGTATTCGCCGCACCAGTTGGTCAGCAGCGTAATGCGCTTGCCGCGCGCATGGCGGTGCAACACCTCGATCAGCCGTTCCGCCGTGGCGGTGCCGGGGGCCGCCGCGCTTGGCGCGTGGATTAACAGCAGCGCGTCATAGTCGTGACTGTCGAGCAGCGCTTCGAGAGCCGCCAGGAAGCGCTGCGGCGTGGCGTCATCGCGCAGGTCGAGTGGGTTGCCGGCACGGATGAAATCCGGCAGCGCGTCGCTCAATTTCGCCAGGCTCTCATCGCTCAGCGTGGCCAGCTTGCCGTTGCGTCCGAGCAGCTCGTCCAGCGCCATCGCCGCCGGCGCCGCGCCGTTGCTGACGATCATCAGCCGTTCGCCGCGCAAGGGATGCATATGGCTGAGGGTTTCCACCGCCGAGAACAGCTCATGGGTATCCTGCACGCGCAGCAGGCCGGCGCGCTGGATGGCGGCGTCATAGGCGGCGTCCAATCCCAGCTGGCTGTTGAGCAGCAGCTGCGCCTGTTGGCTGCGGCCGCTTTTGATCACCAGAATGGGCTTGTTGCGTGAGGCGCTGCGCGAGGCGGAGAGAAACCGCCGTGCGTCGCTGATGTTTTCCAGATACAGCAAAATGGCGCTGGTCTTGCTGTCGCGCGCCAAAAAGTCGAGCAGGTCGTCGACGTCGATGTCCAGGCTGTCGCCCAGCGCGATGAAGTAGGAGAAGCCGACTTCGCGCTGCTGCGCCCAGTCGAGAATGGTGTTGGCCACGGCGGCGGACTGCGAGATAAACGCCAGCTTGCCTTTTTGGATCGGCACCGGCGAGAAGCTGGCGTTGATGCCCTGCCACGGCGCCAGCAGCCCCAGGCTGTTGGGGCCCAACAGCCGCATGGCGTAGCGCTGCGCGCAGGCCTTCAGCTCGGCGAACTGTTCCGGCGGCGAAGAGAGCACGACGGCGGTTTTACAGCCGCGTTGGCCCAGCGCTTCAATCAGCGCCAGATTACGTTTGGCGTGGGTGCAGATGATCGCCAGATCAGGCGTTAGCGGCAGGCTGGCGACGTCGGGATAGGCCATTACGCCGCATACCGCCTTGTAGCGCGGCGTGACCGGCAAGATGGGCCCGCCGAAACCGCCGGCCAGCAGGTTGCTCATCATCAGGTTGCCGGCGCGGCCGGGCTGCTGCGAAGCGCCCAGAACGGCGATCGATTTGGGACGTAGTAGCGCTTCTAACCCTCGCTGGCTCATGCACGGCTCCTTTTGGCAACGTTACGCCTGATTTTAGGCGCTTTATGGCTACATTGCTGTGACCGGTGCCTCCGGCCGGGTCGGTTTTCCCGCCAGATACTGTTGACGGAAATAGCGGAAATGCTGATTCAAGCCGTCGGCGGCCGACAGATCGCCTGCCTGTTGCAGCAGAGCGGCGGCCACTTCCGCCGTGCAGTGTTGCTCGGCGCGGCTGGCTTCGCGCAGCTGGTAGGCCGATGCGGCGTCGACGTTGAGGGAAAACACCGGGAATTGATTGAGGTACGGGCTTTTACGGAACATTTTGCGCGCTTCCGCCCAGGTGCCGTCCAGCATGATGAACAGCGGCGGTTTGCTGCCGGCGGGCAACTCGCTGAACACCGGCCGTTCGGCGTCGGCGTAGGAGGCGGGGAACACCACATAAGGCTGCCGCGCAGGATCGTTGATGGCCGCCAGCAGGGCGGGATCGATCTCGGTGCGCGACCAGAGGAACGCCTGGGTGTCCGGCAGAATATCGGCGATCAGACGGCCGGTATTGCTGGGTTTGAGCGGCTCGGCGCCGAACATGATCAGGCAGAAACGGCTGCCGGCCTGCTGCGGGCGAATGGTGTCACACAGGCAGTTTTTATGCGGCAGCAGGCATCCCTGACAACGCGCCACCCGGCAACCGCGCGCCAAAAAAGGGCGGGTGGCGCGGTCTAAACGGAATTGGCGCAGGCGAAGTACGGCGTTGTCGGTCATAACGATCCTGGGGAAAAACCGCTATTGTAACGCAGAAAAAAGCCCGCCGGGAGGGGCGGGCTTGATCGGCGCGCGTGCGCGCGCGATGGCGGGATACGGCCTATACTTGCCGAATCACACTAACTCGTTGAGCCAGTTGTCAAACGGCGCTTTCGGCATCGCGCCGTTGAGCATGTCGACCATCTTGCCCTGACGGAACACCATGATGGTCGGGATGCTGCGGATGCGGAAACGGGCACTCAGCTCCGGCTCGGCTTCGGTGTTCACTTTCACGAAGCGCACTTTGCCGGCGCGCTCTTCGGCCACGTCTTCAAAGATCGGCGCAAAGCTGCGGCATGGGCCACACCACGGCGCCCAGAAATCGACCACGACCGGCAGATCGTCCTGCAGCAACTGGTCCAGCGTGGCGGCGGTGGCGTTAATCACTTCACCGTCGAAGAGCTCATGGCCGCAGCGGCCGCATTTCGCGTTGTCCGCCAGACGTTCTTCCGGCACGCGGTTGGTGGCATTGCAAGCTGCACAAACTGTATTCATGTTGACCTCGGGTACAGAGAAAGCATGGTCCCCGCAACACGGTTGCGGAGATGTTTCTTTAATGCTGACAATTATCGGCAAAACCCGGCGCATGAACAATGAGGTTTGTTCAATGGATGTGATAGTTGGGAGCTTTTAGCGCAAGTTGGTGGCTTCGTGCACCAACATCAGGTAATCTTCGCGCCCTGCGCGTTGGTGGAGAAGACAATGAACGATTCCTTTAGTGGCAAGAACGGTAAAGTCAAAGTGATGTACGTCCGCAGTGACGACGACAACGGCGACGACCGCAACAAGAATAAACGTCCGGCCGGCAAAGGCCGTCCGGCTGACGGTGCGCGCTCGGGCCGCACCGGTCAAGACAAGGCGCGCGGCGGTAACGATCGCCGCGGTGCCGACTCCCGCCGCAGTGAAAGCGATCGTCCTCGCCGCCCGGCGCGCTCTGAAGATCGCGGTGGCAACGAGTCACCGTGGAGAACCGTTTCGCGCGCGCCGAATGAAGAGCCGGCGTTCGATCACGGCGGTATCAGCGGCAAGAGCTTTATCGATCCGGAACAGCTGCGCCGCCAGCGTGCGGAAGAAACCCGCGTTTACGGTGAAAATGCCTGTCAGGCGCTGTTCGCCAGCCGTCCGGAAGCGATTGTGCGCGCCTGGTTCGTGCAGTCGGTCACCCCGCGTTTCCGCGAAGCGCTGCGCTGGATGGCGGCTAACCGCAAGGCTTACCACGTGGTGGATGAGGAAGAGCTGGCCAAGGCTTCCGGCACTGAGCACCACGGTGGCGTGTGCTTCCTGATCAAAAAGCGTCAGGGCCTGGATGCGCAGACCTACCTGAAAAGCGCACCGGCGACCGACTGCGTGCTGGCGCTGGAAGAAGTGGGTAACCCGCATAACCTGGGCGCCATCGTCCGTTCTTGCGCCCACTTCGGCGTCAACGGCGTGCTGCTGCAGGATCCGGCGCTGCTGGAATCCGGCGCGGCGGTGCGTACCGCAGAAGGCGGCGCGGAGCACATCAAGGCGATCAACGCCGACGATTTCCTGTCGGTGCTGGATACCTTCCGCAAGGCGGGTTATACCATCGTCACCACCTCCAGCCACAAAGGCACCGCGCTGGCGCAGGCCAAGCTGCCGGCCAAGATGGTGCTGGTGCTGGGCCAGGAACGCGACGGTCTGAGCGACAGCGCCTGGCAGCAGGGCGACATGAACGTGTCTATCGGCGGCACCGGCAAAGTGGAAAGCCTGAACGTTTCCGTGGCGACCGGCATTCTGTTGGCGGACTGGTGGCGTCAGAATCAGGCGTAATCTTTTCTACGTCGGATAAAAAAACGGGCGCCCCAGGGCGCCCGTTTCGTTTATTGAAGCTTAGTGAGCGCCGCCGCCCCCACCACCGCCGGAACTGAACGGCGGTTTCGCCACCCACACCAGCGCCAGCAGCACCAGGAACACCCCGGCCGACAGCCAGAAGATCTCGTTGGCGGAGATGATCAGGCCCTGTGCGGTGATCTCGTTGGCGAGGTAGGCCGAGGCCTGTTGCTTGCTCATGCCGAGCTGCTCCAACTGCCGGTACATTTCCTGCGACTGCGGGTTGTACGGGTTGACGAACTCCGTCAGCTGCGCGTGATGCTGCGATTCGCGCTGCGTCCATAGAGTGGTGGTGATCGAGGTACCGATCGAACCCGCCAGCGTTCGCGTAAAGTTCGACAGGCTCGACGCCGCCGCCATGCGTTCCGGCGGCAGGCCGGACAGCGTGATGGTGGTCAACGGCATGAAGAAGCAGGCGATGGCGAAGCCCTGGACAAACTGCGGCCAGGCGGAAGCGCCAAAGTCCATACCCGGTTCAAACGTATAGGCGCGCCAGTAGAAGCACACGGCATACATAATGAAGCTGAAGGTGACCAGCCGACGCATGTCGAGCCGGTTGCCGAACTTGCCGATGATCGGCGACAGCAGCACCGGGATCAGCCCGACCGGCGCCGACGCCAGCCCCGCCCAGGTGGCGGTATAGCCGTACACCTCTTGCAATAGCTGCGGCAACAGCACGATGGCGCCGAAGTACAGCATGTAGGCCAGGCTGATACACAGGCAGCCGATGGTGAAGTTGCGCGATTTAAACAGCGACAGATCCACCACCGGATGGTCGTCCGTCAGCTCCCACACCACCAGGAACAACAGCGCCACCACCGCTACGACGGTGAGCGTGATGATCTCGGTCGAGTTGAACCAGTCCAGCTCTTTGCCCTGATCGAGCATGATCTGCAGCGAACCAATACCGACGATCAGCAATACCAGGCCGACGGTGTCGATCGGTTTGATCTCGGTTTTGGTTTCCCGCCCCTTCAACGTCGCCATCGCCGCCACGATCACGAAGACGCCGATCGGGATGTTGATGAAGAAGATCCAGCCCCAATGGTAGTTGTCGCTGATGTAGCCGCCGAGGATTGGCCCGAAGATCGGCGCGACGATAACGGTCATCGACCAAAGCGCCAGGGCCATCGCCCGCTTGGCGGGCGGATAGTTGTTCAGCAACAAACTCTGCGACAGCGGGATCAGCGGCCCGGCCACCACGCCCTGGATCACGCGGAAGAAAATCAGCATGCCGAGGCTGTTGGAGATGCCGCACAGCCAGGAGGCGAGGGCGAACAGTGCGGTGGACCAAAGGAACAGCCGCACTTCGCCGAAGCGTTTCGCCAACCAGCCGGTGATCGGAATCGAGATGGCGTTCGCCACGCCGAACGAGGTGATCACCCAGGTGCCCTGCGAGTTTGAAGACCCGAGGTTACCGGAAATGGTGGGGATCGCCACGTTGGCGATGGTGGAGTCCAGCACCTGCATGAAGGTCGCCATGGCGAGCGCGACCGTCATCCAGGCAAGCTGGGCGCCTTCAAGCGGTTTCTGTGGCAAGATGGCCTCCCGCGCGCTTAGCCGGCGTTCGCATGGATCACGTCGGCGATCAGTTGGTTAACCGGCGCCAGATTCAACGCCAACGCGTCGCTCTGGTACAGCGGTTTGTCGCGCACAACGTCGGCCAGCACGCGGCCGTCCAGGTTGGCGGTGTCAACGGTCACCAGCGTAGAAAGACCGATGCGCAGCGGATGATCGGCCACCTGCTTGGCGTCGAGCTCAATGCGCACCGGCAGACGTTGCACCACTTTGATCCAGTTGCCGGTGGCGTTTTGCGCCGGCAGCAGCGAGAAGGCGCTGCCGGTGCCCATGTCGATACCGGCCACTTTGCCCTGGTACACCACGTCGTCGCCGTAGACATCGCTGACCACCGTCGCCGGCTGGCCGATGCGCATGTTGGCGATCTGGGTTTCCTTGAAGTTGGCGTCAACCCAAATGTGATCGGCCGGCACCACCGCCATCAGCGGCGAACCGGCGGCGATTTGCGCACCGACCTGCACGCTGCGGCGCGAGACATAGCCGGTGATCGGGCTGATCACCTTGGTACGCTGCAGCGCCAGCCAGGCATCGCGCATCTGCGCGGCGGCCTGTTGGATCGCCGGCTGCTGTTCCAGCGGGGTGTTCAGCACCATCGCCTGATTGGCGTTGTATTGCTGCACCGCCACTTCCAGCGCGGCCTTGGCGCTGTCGACCGCATCGCGAGCGTGTTGCAGCTCTTCGCGGCCGATGGCGTCAACGCTGCCCAGCACCACGCGGCGCTTCAGATCGTTCTCGGCCTTACTCAGATCGGTCTTGCGCAGGGCGATGTTGGCCTGATACTGCTTGCTGTTGATGATCAGCTGGTGGGTCTGCCGCACGCTGTTGGCCAGGCCGGTCTTGGCGCGTTCAAACGCCTGCTCGGCATCGGTCGGATCGAGCGTCAGCAGCACGTCGCCCTGCTTGACGTAGTCGGTGTTGTCGAAGTTGACGCTGTTCACGCTGCCGGACACCTGGGCCATGATCTGCACCTGGTTGCCGGAGACATAGGCGTCGTCGGTTTCCTGGTGATGACGCAGCACCAGGAACCAATACACTAAGTAAGCCACCCCTATAACAATGAAAATAACCGTCAGCAACAGCAGCCAAAATTTACGCTGCTTCTTTTTGCCGCTCGGCTGCTGCGGGTTTTGGATTTCCGCGCTCGCGCTCATGGTGTTCTCCAAGCCTTATATTATTATGCTTTCGAATCCGCTGCGGCCGGGGCCTGATAGCCACCGCCCAGCGCACGGATCAGTCCTATCTTCGCCTGCAGTAAATTGCTGCTGGCATTCAACTCCGCCTGTTGCTGCTGCAATAGCTGCGTCTGGCTGGTCAACAGATCGTCGCGTCCGATAATCCCTGCCTGGTAACGGGCGTTGGCGACCTGATACACCTGTTGCATCGACCGGGCCGCGGACGCCGCCTGCAGCTGCTGTTGCGCAGAGCTCTGCTGGATGGTGATGGCGTCAGCGGTTTCCTGTACCGCATTCAGGATGGTTTGGTTATAGGATTCCACCGCTTCGTCATACAGCGCGGATTCCTCGCCCAGCTTGCTGCGCAGTGCTCCGGCGTGGAAGATCGGCAGCGAAATCGCCGGCATCACGTTCCAGGCCTGGCTGGCCGCTTCAAACAGATTCGGGCTGGTGCCACTGGTATTGGTGGTCATCAGGCCGGCGAAGGCTGAAATGGTCAGGCTGGGGTAAAACTCTTTACGCGCGGCGCTGACGCGCTGGCTGTAAGACTCCACCAGCTGGCGTTGCGCGGCGATGTCCGGGCGTTTGCCCAGTAGATCCGCTGTCAGTTCGCCCTGCGGCGCCATCAGGTTGTCTGCGGGCAACGGCACCTGACGCAGGTGTTGCATGGCGTTCGGCCCCTGGCCGGCCAGCGCGGCGAGCTGGTGTCTGAGCTGCTCGATCTGCGACTGCAGCTGCAGGATCTGCTGCTTGGCGACGTCGGACTGCGCCTGGGTTTGTTGCGGTACGTCGACGCCGGTCAGACCGGCCTGATAGCGCTGTTGGCGCAGCGCGGTCAGGCGCTCATTGTTATTCACTTCCTGTTGCAGCAGCTTCTCGAGTGCCAGATTGCTCTGCAGCTGATAGTAGGCGGACGCCACCGAACTGGTCAGCATCAGCGCTGCCTGTTCCTGCTCGGCGCGCGCGGCGTTCACCTGCGCCTTGGCGGCGTTCACCTGGTTGCGGTATTTGCCCCACCAGTCGAACTCGTACGCCAGGTTCAGCCCCAGCGAGTTGGAGCTTTCGTAGATCGGCTTATGCGGATACCCCAGCCCCATATTGACGTTTTGCGGCACGCGCTGGCGTTGGGTGCTGGCGTTCAGATCCAGGTTAGGCCCGTTGGCGGCGCTGGCTTCACCCACCACGCTCTGCGCTTCGCGCACGCGGGCAGCGGCCTGCCGCAGGGTCGGCGAGCTTTGCAGCGTCTGCGTCATCAAGGCGTCCAACTGCGGATCCTTGAGGGCGCGCCACCACTGCGGGCTGACGGCCAGCGAACTGACTTTCGGCTGAGCCAACTGCAGGCTCTGCGGATCCATCAGCGTGGATTGCGGGGCAATATTATCGGTCGAAGCACACCCGGCCAGCAGCAACATGGCGAACAGCGGGGTGAATCTCCAGTTAAATGGGGATCGCATAAGTAGGTACCTGAACAGAAATTGTGAATTAGGGTAACTGTTCTGTGATTTCCATTTGATCCAGACGTGCCAGCAATTTGCGCGTCAGCTGTTCCAGCTGTTTTTGCTCATCGTCGGTCAGCGTGGACCACAGGAAATGCAGACATTGGTGCTGCGGCGGCAGCAGTTGACTGAGAAATTCTTCCCCCTGCGGCGTCAGATGCAGATGCAGGCAGCGGCGATCGTTGTCGCTTTCCCGGCGCTCGATCCAGCCGCGTTTCTCCAGCTCGTCGGCGATGCGGGTCGCATTGGTGCGCGAGGAGCCTAAGGCAGAGCTTAGCTCAGAAGGTTGGATGCTGTGGCTTTCCTGCGCATCCAGGGTGATCAGCGCCATAAACAGTGTTTCGTTAATCCCCTGCGCCTTCAGCATCTTATTGCGGTTTTCCAGCAGCTTGCCTTGCATGTGCATGCACAGGCGGGTCAGCAGGATTTCCTGATAAGGGAAATCTTTCTGCCGTGTGGCGCGGAAATTCAGCATTTGTTCTATGGGGGCAAACGAGCTTTCCATAATTTAGGGCCTCATTAATTTCGTTCGAGATAGTAACGACGGTGACAAATAATGTAAATGTTCAGCCGTGCGGATAATTTAGCAATTCGTGTCATTTGTCAGTGTTTGTAAAGAAGTGGCGCATGAAAACGCCAAAGTGAAGCCAAACGATCGGGAGCGGCGTCAGCCTGGACCGAAAAGCATTAACAGCTTTAATGTGACGCCAAAGGCCGTCGCGCCGAGCAGCGTCGACAGAATGATGCTTTTGCTGCGGTAGAAGCACAGCGCCAGCGCGGCGAAGCCCACCAATGTCGGCAGCAACTTGTCCGGTTCACGCATCACTACCGGCGTGCTGGAGACCACCAGCAGGGCGCAGATCGAGGCGATGCCGATGCTGTCGAGCAACAGGGCGGCTTTACCGCGTTTGAGGCCGGGCTGGGCGCGCGCCGGCGCCAGCCTGAGCGGTAGATAACGGAACAGGTAATTGGCGCAACCGACCACCAGGCCGATCACCAGCACATCAGTGTTCATGGTTGGCCTCCGCAGGGGCGGGCTGGAACAGGGCGGCGACGCAGCCGGCGCCGATGCCGGCCAAAATGGCGATCGGAATGGAGAACAGCACTGCACCGAGCAGCGCGCCGGCCAGCGCGGCGGCGATAGTCAGGCCCTGCGGGCGTCGGAAGGCGGCCAGCAGGAAACTGAGAAACAGCGCCGGCAGCATGAAGGCCAGCGAGGCCTCGATCACCGGGAACTGCTCCAGCGGGCCGTTGCCGAACAGCGCACCGAGCGCGGTGCCGGCCACCCAGGAAAGCCAGGCACAGAGCGCGATGCCCAGCATCCAGTTTTCGCTCCAGCTGCGGTTATTGCGCATCAGTTTGGCGGTAGCGGCGGCGAAGACCTCGTCGGTCAGGCCAAAGGCCCACATCGCCGTTTTACCGGGCGACATGCGCGAGACGATGCGGTGGCGCAGCGCCGGGCCGTACAGCAGGTGGCGCACGTCCATCGCCATCACCGTCAATGCGGAGACCCACAGCGACATCCCGGCGCTCAGCAGGGCGGTGATCACGAACTGGCTGGCGCCGGCGTAGATGATGCAGGAGAAGAAAATGCTTTCCAGCGGGGAAAAGCCCAGTTTGACGGCGCTGAGGCCGAAGGCGAACGCTACCGGGACATATCCGATGACGATCGGCAAACTGTCGACGACGCCGTTGGCGAAGGTGGCGCTGACGGCGGGCGGATTGAGGCTGTCTGCAGCTTGGCTTTGCATGGTTGTGGGTCGCAGGGTAGATAGGACTTCAATAGTTTATGCCCAGAACATTACCAGAGAGTAAGTAATGTTTATACCCTGCACCGCTAATAAATTTCTTAAGTTACTATTTGCACGATAATCAGATTGTCGCCGGCCCCTGCGGATCGTGGTGCTTGCCGAGCCACCAGGTCAGCAGGTTGAGCAGGCATAACACCCCGCCGGCGGCGGCTACGCCGTACCAACCGGCATGCTGATAGGCCGAGGCGGAGAGCAGCGAACCGAGGGCGCCGCCGATAAAGTAACTGGTCATGTAGCCGGCGGTCAGGCGATTGCGCGCGTCCGGCATGATGCGGTACATCACGCTTTGGTTGGTGACGTGTACCGCCTGCACCGCCAGATCGAGGATCAGGATGCCGGCGATCAGCGCCCACAGCGATTGTTTGGCGAACGCGATAGGTATCCAGGACAGCAGCAGCAGCACCAGGCCGACGGTGGTGGTCAATCCGGCCTTGCCTTTGTCCGCCAGATGACCGGCGCGCGAAGCGGCCAGCGCCCCGGCGGCGCCCACCAGGCCGAACAGCCCGATCACGCCCTCGGAGTAGTTGAACGGCGGCGCGGCGAGCAGAAAGGCCATTGAGGTCCAGAGCACGCTGAAGTTGGCGAACGACAGGGCGCCGAGGATGGCGCGGGTGCGCAGCAGCGGCGTGCGGCAGAACAGGCTGAAGATCGAGGCCAGCAGCTGCGGATAGTTCAGCCCGGAGTGTTGCTTATAGCGCGGCAGCGCGCGCCACAGGATCAGCGCCATCAGGATCATCAGCACGCTGGCGACCCAGTAGATGGTACGCCAGCCGCCGAACGACGCCAGCGCGCCCGCAACGGTACGCGCCAGCAGGATGCCGAGCAGCAGGCCGCTCATGATGATGCCGACGGTCTTGCCACGCTTTTCCGGATGGGCCAGCGTGGCGGCCAGCGGCACCAGGATCTGCGCCACCACCGAGAACAGCCCGGTGAGCGCGGTGCCGAGGATCATCATCGGCAGCGTGGCGGAAGTGGCGGTGATCAGCATGCCCCCGGCGGCCAGCAGCGTCATGAAAACGATCAGCCCGCGGCGCTCGAACATATCGCCGAGCGGCACCAGCAGCAGCAGCCCGGTGGCGTAACCCAGCTGCGCGGCGGTAACGATAAAGCCGGCCTGATTGACCGACAGGTTGAAGCCGGTGGCGATGGTTTCCAGCAGCGGCTGCGCGTAATAGTTGCTGGCGACCGCCAGGCCGGTAGCGATGGCGATCAGCACGGTCAGCGCCGGGCTGAGGCCCGGGTGGGTGTTTTGTTGGCTCATGGTTTTTTCATCACGGGAAGAAGATGGCGCGCAGTATCCGGCAACGCACGCCGGGAAACCAATGTATAATTTTCATTTTATTTATCTCATTTCAAGATAGATGCCATGAACCTAAAGCAGATCCGCTATGCGCTGGCGGTGGCGGAAGAGCTGAACTTTACCCGAGCGGCGCAGCGCTGCCATACGGTGCAGTCGGCGCTTAGCCACCAGCTCGCCAAACTGGAAGAAGAGCTGGGCTGTACGCTGTTTGAACGCACTTCGCGCCGGGTGCGGTTGACCCCCGCCGGCCAGGCTTTCGTGGCCCCTGCGCAGCGGCTGCTGGCGGCGCAGCAGGCGCTGGTGGAAGAGGTGACGGCGGCCGATGGCGCGGTGTCCGGCACCCTGACCATCGGCACCATTTCAACGATAAACGTGATGGCTCTGACCGAAAGGCTCGACAAGTTTCACCGCCACTATCCGGCGGTGAATATCCGCCTGTACGTCGGCATGAGCGAAGCGCTGTTGGAAGACGTGCGCCAGCAAAAATGCGATATGGCGTTCGTCGGCATCTGGCCGGGCGATGCTGACCTGCTGCCGCTGTCGCACCGGCAGTTGGCCGATGAGCCGCTGGTGGCGCTGGTGGCGCCGCAGCATCCGTTGGCCGGCCGCGAGCGGGTGAATTTGCAGGCGCTGGCGGAAGTGCCGCTGGTGGATTTCTACAGCGGCACCGGCGCGCGGCGCCAAACCGATCGCGCCTTTCAGGCGGCGGGCATCCGTCGGCACGTCAGTTTTGAAATCGATCATATCGAATGGCTGGAGAATTTGGTGCGGCGCGGACTGGCGGCGGGCATCGTACCGATCTCGACCGCGCAACGCTTAAGTGCGCTGGTGTCGATTCCGATTGAAGATGGGCCGCGGCGCCAGGTGTATTGTATTTGGCCGCAGCCCATGTCGACTGTCGCCGAGCGCTTTTTGCATTTCAGCGGCATCGATATGGCGGGGTAGGGGCGCGGCACAGGCGGCGCCCCTGAGCAGTTACGGCTTCGCCGCTTCGGCGGCGGTTTTCACCCAGCCGTCGAAGGTGGCCTGGTGCGCCTTGATCCAGCCGTTGACATGGTTCTGGATGTCGGCTTCCGAAGCCTGGCCTTCATGCATGCGCAGGTTTTGCGCGTTGATGTCGGCGATCGGTAGCTTCATGATGGCGAACAGCTTGGCGGCCGCCGGATTGGCTTCGGCCCACTGCTTGTTGGCGGCGATGCGCATGGTGTTGACCGGGAAGCCGTAGTTGGCGCCGTTAGGCAGCTTGGTGTCGACGTTCTTCTGCTCGCCCGGCAGGGAGGAGAACGGCACCTGCAGCCAGACCACGTCGCGCCCCGGCACCATCACATCGCTGACCCAGTACGGCGTCCAGGTGTAATACAGCACCGGCTTGCCCTCTTTGTAACGGGTGATGGTATCGGCGATCATCGCCGCGTAGTTGCCCTGGTTGTGTTCGACGGTGTTGCTCAGGCCATAGGCCTTGATGTGGTGGTTGATCACTGCTTCGCAACCCCAGCCCGGGGTGCAGCCTGTCAGATCGGCCTTGCCGTCGCCGTTGGTGTCGAACAGCTTGGCGATCTTGGGATCCTTCAGCTGTTCGACGTTGGTGATGTGGTACTGCTCGGCGGTTTTCTTGTCGATCAGGTAGCCCTGCGCGGCACCGTTGACGTAGACGCCTTCGCGGTAGAACTTGGCGTCGCCGCCGGCGGCCTTGTACTGATCGGCGTGCAGCGGATCCCAGTTGACCGCGATAAAGGTCGCGTCGCCGGAAGCGATCGAGGTGTAGGCGACGTTGTAATCCACTTCACGCGGTTCCTTCACGTCGTAACCCAGTTTTTCCAGCGCTTTGCTGACCAGCAGCGTCTGGAAAGTCTCTTCGGAAATGGTGCTTTGCACCGGCTGAACCGCGATCCCCTTGCCGGGTAAATCTGCCGCGCTCACGCTCTGTGAGCCAATCAGCGTCGTCAGGGCGAGAGCCCAGATGCCCGTGGTGCGCATAGTGTTTCCCCTTTTTTCGATGTGGTGGTGTCATAGCCCGCCGGGGCCGCAGCCGCCGGCGGGAAAAGCGTCAGGCTTGTTTGATGAACGGGCGAGTCAGCAGCCCGATGGGGCCGCGGCGATACCAGCGGCCGATGCCCTTGCTGCGGCGATCGCGCCCCAGCGATTGAGTGAGGCGATCGAGAATGATCGCCAGGATCACGATGCCGACGCCGCCGACGGCGGCCAGGCCCATGTCCAGCCGGCCGATGCCGCGCAGCACCATCTGGCCCAGACCGCCGACGGCGATCATCGAGGCGATGACCACCATCGACAGCGCCAACATCAGCGTTTGGTTCACGCCGGCCATGATGGTCGGCATCGCCAGCGGCAGCTGCACCTTGAACAGCAGCTGGCGCGGGCTGGCGCCGAAGGACTCGGCGGCCTCGATCAGATCCTCCGGCACCTGCTTGATGCCGAGAATGGTCAGACGCACGATCGGCGGCAGCGCGAAGATGATGGTCACTACCACGCCCGGCACGTTGCCGATGCCGAACAGCATGACGATCGGCACCAGGTAGACGAAGGCCGGAGTGGTCTGCATGGCGTCGAGCAGCGGTCTAATCACCTTGGCGGCGTGCTTGCTGCGCGCCAGCCAGATGCCGAGCGGCAGGCCGATAAGGATGCAGAAGAACAGCGCGGTCAGCACCAGCGCCAGCGTGACCATCGCCTGCGACCAGGCACCGATGGCGCCGATGGCGACCAGGGAGAGCAGCGTGGCGGCACCCATACCGAGGCCCGATACCTGCCAGGCGAGCAGCGAGAACACCAGGATGGCGATCGGCGCCGGCATGCCCAGCAGCAATTGCTGGAAGCCGCTCAGGATCATGTCCACAGGCACGCGGATGCCCTGGAACAGCGGACGGAAATGCAGCACCAGCCAGTCGATGCCTTGCGTGACCCAGGTATCGAACGGCACCCAGGCTTTGTGGAACGGATCGAGCAGGCTGAAGTGTTCCGGCTGCGCCGGGGCGCTGCTGAGCCAATCGGCGCCTTGTCCGGCGGCGTCATGAGCGGCTGGCGGCGGCGCGCTGGACCAGGCGTCGCCGGCGTTGGCGGCGGCATCGTGAGCGGGTGCGGCGCCGGTATCGGCCGGTGCGGTAGCCCAGGGATCCTGGGTCTGCGTGGTATCACTCATTGGCTGAGCCCTCCTTGTCCAACGCCTGCAGCAGCATGGCCTTGGAGATGATGCCGAGATAATTATGTTCTTCGCATACCACCGGCACCGCGCACGGCGCCTGGGCGACCAGGGAAATCAGATCGCTGAGCGGCGTGTCGGCCGGCACGGCGGTGGGCGCTTCCAGCAGGGCATCGTCCAGCGTTTGATTGGCGGACAGCGCCTTTTTCAGCGACTCTATCGACACCACGCCGATAAATTTCTTCCCGCGTTCAACAACATAACCATAATCACGGTCCTCATCGCGTAACAGCTGCAGCGCCGATCGGGGGCCAAAGCCGGGGGTTTTGCGGATCAGCGTCACCGGGCGCCGTTGGGCGATATCCTTGGCGCTGAACACATGACTGATGTCCACGCCGCGGAAGAAGGTGCGGACATAGTCATTGGCCGGGTTATTCAGGATCTCGTCCGGCGTGCCGACCTGGATCACCTCACCGCCCTGCATGATGGCGATGCGATCGCCAATGCGCATCGCTTCGTCCAGATCGTGGGAAATAAACACGATGGTGCGCTGATGCTGAGCCTGTAATTTCACCAGCTCATCCTGCATTTCGGTGCGAATTAACGGATCGAGCGCCGAGAAGGCTTCGTCCATCAATAATATATCCGGATTATTGGCCATGGCACGGGCTAATCCCACGCGCTGACGCATGCCGCCGGATAATTCATCCGGATAAGACAAGGCATAATTCTCCAGCCCGACCTGACGCAGGGCGTCCAGCGCTTTTTCCTGGCGCTCCTGTAGCGGCATGCCGGCTAATTCCATACCAAAGGCGGTATTATTCAGGACATTCATATGCGGCATTAGCGCGAATGACTGAAATACCATGCTGATCTTATTTCGCCGCACGGTGCGCAGCGCGGTATCGGATATTTTGGCGATGTCCTCACCGTCGATCAGCACCTGACCGCGGGTGGGTTCTATCAGACGATTGAGAAGGCGTACCAGGGTGGACTTACCGGAACCGGAGAGCCCCATGATGACAAATATCTCGCCTTCTTCAATGGCCAGAGTGGCGTCTTTTACGCCGAGCGATAAGCCGGTTTTTTCAAACAGCTGATCTTTTGTCAGACCTTTATCCAGCAGTTTGAATGCGCGTTCCGGGTGTTCGCCAAATATCTTATACAGGTTCTTTACTTCGAGTTTAATTGCCATGCAATTTGCTGTTTCCTCTGGTTTAATTAAAAACGATATGGGCTGTCCTTAGCAAAATAAAAGAGCTTTTTACCCTAACACAGTGAATATCTGAGACAACCCTCAATGTGGTTTAAATGGAATATTAGTGGTTTACATCAAGGTTTTAATTAGTTATGGTAATTTGGCCCATGACTCAAAATTGACGGCTGTTATTCGCCATAATGGATTGGTTTTTGGGGGAAATAACGCAGCGTGAAGCAATGGGATATTTCGGTTCTGCACCTGCCGTTCGGATAATAAAAAACCCGACCAGAGGCCGGGTAAAAGTCATCAGTATTTCATCAGTTTTAACGACAGGTGCCGATATCGAGGGGGATATCGTCGGGCGCCATGTTATCGCCGTAATATGACAACCAGATGGCAGCCTCAGGCCTTGCGATACAGCCGCCGCGGGTGGCCGATATTGCCGTACAGCATTTCCACCCGCACGAACTGGGTGGCGACGCAGTATTCCAGATAACGGCGTGCGGTGGTCTTGCTGATACCGACCTGCTCAACCACGTCTTCCACCGCATGCGCCACCGCCGGCTGAGCGATAAACAGTGCCTGCACCAGCTCGAGGGTATTGGTTTCTATGCCTTTGGCGCTCGGCTCGCTGGAGAACTGCTTCGACTGCAGGTTATACAGCGCATCGACGTTGTCCTGATCGATGATCTTGAAGGTGCGCTGGGTCTGCACGAACTGCATGAAGCGTTCGAGCGAATTGCGCAGCCGCTTGTAGGATACCGGCTTGATGATGTAATCGAAGGCGCCGTTGCGGATCGCCTGGCTGCAGGTATGCATGTCGCTGGCGGCGGTGATGAAGATCACCGAACAGGCGGGGTTCTTCACCGCCGGCTCTTCCATCAGCTCGATGCCCTGGCCGTCCGGCAAAAAGTTATCCAGCAGGATCAGCCGCGGCTGATGCGCGTTGGCTTTGGCCCGCGCTTCGGCCAGCGTGGCGGCGTAAGCCACCACCCGCAGGTTGAAATTTTTCTCGATGAACTCCGCGTGCAGCGTCGCCAGTTGCGGCTCGTCTTCCACGATCAGAACGTCCAGTGCTTGGTGTGACATAATCGGGTGCTCAAAAAATCGGGTTATGGGTTTTATTTAGGGATAAATATAGAGAATATCGCGCCGTGCGGCTCGTTGTCCGACACTTCTATGCTGCCGTGCGCCTGCGCCACGTGGCTGGCGACCAGATGCAGACCGATGCCGTGGTCGCTTTTATCCGCTTTGGTGGTCACGCCCTGTTCAAACAGCGTATCACGAATCTCCTCGGCGATGCCGGTGCCGCGATCCGCTACCTCGATCACCAGCTCGTCGCTGCCGTCGCTGATATAAAGCTCGATCGCTTCGTGCGGGGCCGGGCAGTGCAGCGTCGCCTCCACGGCATTATCCAGCAGGTTGCCGACGATCGACATCAGTTCGGTCTCATTAAGCGCCGCCGGGATTTGCCGCAGCTGGCAGGCCGGATCGAAGCGCAGTTCGATGCCTTTTTCTCTGGCGCTGGAGTATTTGCCCAGCAGCAGGCCGCACAGCGCCGCCGAACTGAAACGCTGCGAGATGAAATCGAGGATCTCCTGCGCGCCCTCCGACTGGGCCTCCACATAGCGGATGGCCTCGTCGTAACGCTGCATGTGCAGCAGCCCGGCCAGCGTGGCGGTCCAGTTCAGCTGTTCGTGGCGCATGATGCGCAGGTTGTCGGCATAGCGTTTCACCTGGCTGAGCTGGCTGCTCAGGGTATTGATATCGTTCTTGTCGCGGAAGCTGATCACCCAGCCTTGCAGCTCTTGCTCCTGCATGATGCGCACCCGGCTGGCGATCACCCGCACGTGGTTGAAGCGGCACACCTCGTCGTGCGTATCCTGGCCCAGCTGAGTGGCGGCAAAGAAGTTCGGCTGCGCCTGGATCACGTCGCCGATCGGCCGGCCCAGCAAGCCGGCGGCGGGCTGGTGCAGATCCAGCAGCTCGCGCGCCGCATGGTTGATGGTGATGATCCGCATCTGCGGATCGATGGCGATCACCCCTTCATAGATGGCTTCCAGCAGCGCTTTTTGCTGGCGCACCAGCAGCGCGATCTCTTTCGGCTCCAGCCAGAACATCTGGCGCTTGAGGTTTTTCGACAGCAGCCAGGAAAAGATGAACAGGGCGATCAGCAGCAGCACGATGGAGCCGATAATTTGCGTCAACGTCCTGGCATTTAAATTATCGATATGCGATTTCAAATAGCCGACGGAAACGATGCCGATGACGTGATTATTTTCATCCACGATCGGCGCCTTGCTGCGCAATGAAACGCCAATGCCGCCCTTGCGAATGGAAATAATGCTTTTTCCTTCCAGCACCTCTTTATTATCGCCGCCGATCATCGGCGTGCCCAGGCGGCCTTCATATTCGGAATGATAAAGATGGCGGGCGTGATTATCGCCGATGACGATATAACTGGCGTCGCTGCTGGCGCGGATTTTTTTCATCAGCGCGGCAATTCTGGCGGCGTCGTTGTTTTCCACCGCGTCCACCAGCGAAGGGATAAGGGCGATTTCCCGCGCCTGCACCTGGGCGCGGGCGCCGAGATCGCGGTGCAGCTGTGCATCCAGCTGGTAATAAGTGTAGGCGCCGATACAGGTCAGCAGCAGGCAGGAGAAGGCCACCAGGCACAGAAACAGCTTGATTTGAAATGAGAGTTTGAGGCGCATGGCGGTGTTTCACCGTAAAAAGATCCTGGAGCCTTACCCTATCACGAGATATGGGGTCTGTAATATTGCGCCCGATCAACTTGTGATCCCTCACACGGGATTAGAGTGAACCGGACGAGAATTGTTCGTCTGCGATAAAGTTGATAAGCTTTAAAATAAAAACGGTATTAACACCATTAAAACCACACCTGTTTTTACATAATCTCAATTAACTCCATAGAAACCATAACCACCATTAAAACCCCTTTTTAACTTTGAACATAATCACAGCAGATAATCCGTGCGCTTCTCTATGATGGCTGAACAAACTAATAAGAGGCCAGATTATGAGCACAACAGATGATTCTTACCTCGTAGCCAAAGACAAGACCGCCGATATTCCTCTGCGTGAGAAATGGTGGCGGATACTGGACAATTATAAAGTAGGGATTATTCCGTTACCGTTCTTTATTCTGGCCGGTGTATTGATTCTGCTCGACTGCCTGGAAGGCAAGCTGCCGAGCGATATCGTGGTGATGGTGGCCACGCTGGCATTCTTCGGTTTCGCCTGCGGCGAATTCGGCAAGCGCCTGCCGCTGATCGGCAAAATGGGTGCGGCGGCGATCTGCGCCACCTTCATTCCTTCCGCGCTGGTGCACTACGGCCTGCTGCCGGACGTGGTGGTGGAGTCGACCACCAAGTTCTACAAATCGACCAACATTCTTTATCTCTACATCTGCTGCATCATCGTCGGCAGCATCATGAGCATGAACCGCCAGGTGCTGATTCAGGGCTTCCTGCGCATCTTCATTCCGATGCTGTGTGGCGAGATCGTCGGCATGCTGGCGGGGATGGGGGTCGGCATAGCGCTGGGCCTGGAGCCGTTCCAGATCTTCTTCTTCCTGATCCTGCCGATCATGGCCGGCGGCGTGGGTGAAGGGGCGATCCCGCTGTCGATGGGCTACGCGGCGATCCTGCACATGGAGCAGGGCGTGGCGTTGGGGCGCATTCTGCCGATCGTGATGCTCGGCAGCCTGACTGCCATCGTCATCGCCGGCCTGCTCAACCAACTGGGCAAGCGTTATCCGCACCTGACCGGCGAAGGCAGCCTGATGCCGAGCAAGCAGGGCGACAGCGACATGAACGCGGTAGAAAAAATCAGCGGTAAGGTGGACGTCAGCACCATCGCCTGCGGCGCGCTGCTGGCCATCCTGCTGTATATGGTGGGCATGCTGCTGCACCGTTTGATCGGTCTGCCGGCGCCGGTGGGCATGCTGTTCGCCGCCGTGGCGGTGAAGTTGGCGCACGGAGTATCGCCGCGCATTCAGGAAGGTTCGCAGGTGGTGTACAAATTCTTCCGCACCGCCGTGACCTACCCCATCCTGTTCGCCGTCGGCGTGGCCATTACGCCTTGGCAGGAACTGGTGGACGCGTTTACCGTACAGAACCTGATCGTGATCGTCACGACCGTCAGCGCGCTGGTGGCGACCGGTTTCTTTGTCGGCAAGAAAATCGGCATGCACCCTATCGACGTGGCGATTGTCTCCTGCTGCCAGAGCGGGCAGGGCGGCACCGGCGACGTCGCAATCCTCACCGCCGGCAACCGCATGTCGTTGATGCCGTTCGCCCAGATCGCCACCCGGATTGGGGGCGCCATCAACGTCTCGCTGTCGCTGCTGGTGTTGGCCAAGTTCTTCGTATAACTCCTATAAATCCTTAGCGTTACTTTGCCTTTCCCCGCCCCCGCGGGGATTTTTTTTGCCCGCGCGCCGGCCGTACGCGCGGGCCGGGATAATGCCGGTTACGCAGCCTGTTTCATGGTGGCGTCGTACCAGGCGAAATAGCGCTCTACGCCGCGGCGGCCGGATTCGATCAGCGCGCGTTTCTTCTCTTCGCTGATGCCGAACTCCAGCGTGCCGACGTCGAGCGTATCGACATACACGGTGCGCTTCCAGTCGTCGCTGTCCAGGTGTACCTTGGTTTGGATGTCCAGCATCACGTTGGCCACCGCCAGGGTGAAGTCAAACAGGTTGTTGACCGGCGTGCGCGGGCCGGCCTGTCCGGCGGCTTGGGCGATTTCGCCGGCGGAATCCAGACGAAGGCCCAAAGTGCGGGTGTTGATGCGCTGGCTGGAACTGTCGATATAAGGCGGTGTGGCAGAGAAGTCATAGTCGAACAGCCGCACCGGGTAGTTATCGATCATGCCGCCGTCGATGCACAGATCGCCCAGGGTATTGTTCTTCGCCACAAAGGCGAACGGGAACGACATCGAAATGCGCAGGCCGTCCGCCACTTTCATGCGCGGCGTGGTGCGATGCGAATAGACCTCGCGTTGGCCGCTGTTGAGGTTGGCGCCGATAAAGTAAATCGACTTGAATCCTTTCGCCGCTTTCATCGCTTCGAACTGCTCGAAAGTAATATCCGGGTTGCCGGTATATTGCTTGATAATATCGCGCGACCATTGATAGAAATAATCGCCGGGCGCGATGCCGTATTGATTGAACAGGCGATAGGCATCCTGGATCGTACCGAAAAAACCGCCGTTATAATCGAGGAATTTCTTAAAATCCATCTCTGACAGAATTTTGGTTACGTCTGCCGAGCTGCAGCCCAGGCCGACCAGTAACGCAGCGATAGCGCCCGCTGAGGCGCCTGAGGTTTGCTTGATCTGCGGCATGATGCCTTTGGCTTCCAGCAGTTCCAGCGCGCCGCCATAGGCGATGCCTTTTACGCCGCCGCCTTCAAAGACCAGGTTTTCGAATTGATAGCTCATGATATTTCCTTACTCGTGGTTTAGGGAGTAAGAAAAATAACCAAGTGACGAGCGAGAGAATATTGATTGGGGTTGTGTGAGTCGGCAAACAAAATTATTTATAATAAATACATTATTTATAAATTTATCAAAGGCATTTATTAAGCAGGCGCATCGGGCCTTTTGCGTCAATACTTAGCGCTGTCCTATTCTCACAAGGAGTCATCATGTTCTGGAAACGTTGTCTGCTGGGGGCGGCGCTGGCCGTTATGTCATTACAGGCCGGGGCCGCCGCGCCGCAGGCCAAAACCCCGACGCCGGGATATTACCGCATCATGCTGGGCAGTTTTGAAGTGACCGCGTTGTCCGACGGCGTCATTCGCCTGCCGGCAGACAAGCTGTTGCTGAACACCACGCCGCAGCAGATCGCCGCCGGGTTGGCCGAGCGGCATCAAAGCCTGCCGGTGGTGACCTCGGTCAACGCCTATCTGATCAATACCGGCGACAAGCTGGTGATGATCGACAGCGGCGCCGGCCAGCTGCTGGGCGACGGCCTGGGCAAACTGGTGGATAACCTGCGCGCGGCGGGCTACCAGCCGGAGCAGGTGGATGAGATCTACCTGACCCACATGCACCCGGATCACCTCGGCGGCCTGACGCACGACGGTAAGGCGGTATTCCCCAATGCGGTGGTACGCGCCGCCAGCCAGGACGCGGACTTCTGGCTGAGCGCCGACCAGCTGAAACGGGCCAACGCGGAAAATAAAAGCAACTTCGAAAGAGCCCAGGCGGCGATCAAACCTTATCAGGCGGCCGGGCACTTTAAGCCATTCAACGGCGACGGCGAGCTTTCGCCGGGCATCGTCGCCTTTGCCGCCCACGGGCATACGCCGGGCCACAGCGTCTATCAGGTGACGAGCCAGGGCAAAAAGCTGCTGTTGCTGGGGGATCTGATCCACGTAGCGGCGGTGCAGATGCCGCATCCGACGGTGGCTATCAGCTTTGACAGCGACGCCAAGGCGGCGGTCGCTCAACGGCTGCGGGTGTTCGGCGACAGCGCGCGGCAGAGCGAGCTGGTGGGCGGCGCTCACCTGTCGTTCCCAGGGCTGGGCTACCTGAACCGCCAGGGCGAAGGGTACAACTGGGTGCCGCTGAATTACGGCGCGCTGTAACGCACGCGGTCGCTACCGGTTGCGCTCGGCGAATACCCGGCTGAACCAATCGAGAAACACGCGCACCCGCGGCGACAGCTGGCGGTTGCGCGGATAAAGCAGTGAGACCGGCATCGGGGGAGAAGGCCAATCCGGCAGCAGCGGCAACAGACTGCCGTTGGCCAGATCGCCGCGCAGGTGATAGCGCGGCACCTGAATGATGCCCAACCCGGCGCGGGCGGCGGCGACCAGGCTCTCCGCTGCGCTGACCGACACCGTCGCCGGCAGCGTGATGGGCTGCGCTTGCCCCGCCACCGTGAACGCCAGCGGCATTAGCGCGCCGGTCGCCGAAGAGCGAAAGCCCACCATGCGGTGATGGCGCAGATCGTCCAGGCTTTGCGGCGTGCCAAAGCGCTGCAGGTAGGCCGGGGCGGCACAGGTCACCTCGTCCAGCTCGCCCAGGCGGCGCGCCACCATGTCGCTGTCCCGCAGTTTGCCGACGCGTATCACGCAGTCGATGCCTTCCCGCAACGCGTCCACCAGCCGATCGCCTTCGCTCATATAGAGCTCGATATCGGGGTATTGCGCCAAGAAATCGGGCAGATCGGGCAACAGAAAATGACGCGCCAGCGTGCCGTGCACCTCGATGCGCAGCAGCCCGCGCGGTTTGGCGCCGGCGAACGCCATCTCCGCTTCTTCGATGTCCGCCAGAATGCTCAGACAGCGCTGATAGTAGGCTTCGCCGTCCAGCGTCGGGCTGACGTGGCGGGTGGTACGCTGCAATAGCCTGACCTGCAGCCGGGCTTCGAGCTGTTTGATGGCGTCGGTCACGGTGGAGCGCGGCAGGTTCAGATCCTGCGCTGCCTGGGTAAAGCTGCGTTGTTCTACCACGCGGGTGAACAGGCGCATGGCGTCGATTCTGTCCATAATTGTTCGTTTATTTCGGATAGTGATAACGAAGAATAGGGGATTATTCGCCGTGCCGAAAGGTGCATGATGACCACTCACTAACCCAGCAGGAGAGACTTATGCAGCACGCCACTCAACGCGTCGCCATCGTCACCGGCGCATCGCGCGGCATCGGCGCCGCCATTGCCGAGCGTCTGGCCGCCGACGGTTTTACCGTCATCATCAACTATTCAGGCAACCCGGCGCCGGCCGATGAACTGGTGCGCAAGATAGAACAGGCGGGCGGCCGCGCGCTCGGCGCCAAAGCCGACGTCAGCGATGCGGCAGCGGTTTCCCGATTGTTCGACAGCGCCGAACAGGCGTTTGGCGGTGTCGACGTGCTGGTCAACAACGCCGGGGTAATGGCGCTGGCGCCGGTGGCGGACATGCGTGATGAAGACGTGGATCGACTGATTGACATCAACCTGAAAGGCAGCTTCAACACGATGCGTGAAGCGGCGAAGCGCCTGCGCGACAATGGCCGCATCATCAACTTCTCCTCCAGCGTGGTGGGGCTGCTGCAGCCGGGGTACGGCATGTATGCCGCCAGCAAGGCGGCGATCGAAGCGTTGACCAGCGTGCTGGCAAAAGAGCTGCGCGGCCGCAATATCACGGTGAACGCCGTTGCGCCGGGGCCGACCGCGACCGGATTGTTCCTCGATGGTAAAACCCCGGAGCTTATCGAGCGGCTGGCGAAGATGGCGCCGCTGGAGCGCCTGGGCACGCCGGAAGATATCGCCGCGGCGGTGGCGTTCCTCGCCGGGGCCGACGGCGGCTGGATCAACGGCCAAACCCTGCGTGCCAACGGCGGCATCATCTGATTGACGACGCGCCGCCGCAGGATCGGGTATCCTGTGGCGGTACACATCACATCAAGGGCGGTTTATGGTGGGCGACAATCAGCAATTCCAGCACGGCGTGAGATCGCCCTGTGTCAGCCTGTGCCGCATCGACGACGAAACCCAGCGGTGCCGGGGATGTCGGCGCACGCGGGCGGAGATCGCCGCCTGGCCGAGCGCCAGCGACGAGGAGAAACGCGCTATTTGGCGGCGGCTTGAGCTGCGTGCGGCCTTCAAGCAAAACACATAGTCGCGGGAGCACGACACGTCGCACTCCCGCGAAAGCCTTTTCCTGATACGGCCAGCCAGCCCTCAGAAATCCCAGTCCTCATCCTCGGTGTTGACCGCCTTGCCGATGACGTAAGACGAACCGGAGCCGGAGAAGAAGTCGTGGTTTTCATCGGCGTTCGGCGACAATGCCGATAAGATCGCCGGGTTGACCTCCGCCATCGCCGGTGGGAACAGCGCTTCATACCCCAGATTCATCAGCGCCTTGTTGGCGTTGTAGTGCAGGAAGGTTTTCACGTCTTCCGTCCAGCCGACGCCGTCGTACAGCTCCTCGGTGTAACGCACCTCGTTGTCGTACAGATCCTGCAGCAGATCGAAGGCAAAGTTTTTCACCTGCCGGCGCCGCGCGGCGTCCACTTTCTCCAGCCCTTTCTGGAACTTATAGCCGATGTAGTAGCCGTGCACCGCCTCGTCGCGGATGATCAGACGGATCAGATCGGCGGTGTTGGTCAGCTTGGCGCGGCTCGACCAGTACATCGGCAGATAAAAGCCCGAATAGAACAGAAACGACTCGAGGAACACGCTGGCGACCTTTTTCAGCAGCGGATCGTCGCTGCGGTAGTGCGCCAGAATGATGCCGGCTTTCTTCTGCAGCGCGCGGTTTTTCTCGCTCCAGCGGTAGGCGTCGTCCACGTCCGGCGTTTGGCACAGGGTGGAGAAGATTGAGCTGTACGAGCGGGCGTGCACCGCCTCCATAAAGCTGATGTTGGAGTACACCGCCTCTTCGTGCGGCGTCAGCGCATCGGCGATCAGGGCCGGCGCGCCGACGGTGTTCTGGATGGTGTCCAGCAGCGTCAGCCCGGTAAACACCCGAATGGTCAGTTGCTGCTCCTTCGGCGTCAGCGTGGCCCAGGAGGGGATATCGTTGGACAGCGGCACCTTCTCCGGCAGCCAGAAGTTGGAGGTCAGGCGGTTCCATACCTCCAGATCCTTGTCGTCTTCGATGATGTTCCAGTTGATGGCGCGCACCAGCGGCGCCGATGTTAGGGTCGTCATAAGTTGCCTCACAGCGAGCAGGACACGCAGCCCTGCACCTCGGTACCTTCCAGCGCCATTTGGCGCAGGCGGATGTAGTAAATGGTCTTGATGCCTTTGCGCCAGGCGTAGATCTGCGCGCGGTTGATATCGCGGGTGGTGGCGGTATCGCGGAAGAACAACGTCAGCGACAGCCCCTGATCGACGTGCTGCGTGGCGGCGGCGTAGGTATCGATGATCTTTTCCGGGCCAATCTCATAGGCATCCTGGTAATACGCCAGGTTGTCGTTGGTCATGTAGGGCGCCGGGTAGTAAACGCGGCCGATCTTGCCTTCCTTGCGGATCTCGATGCGCGAAACGATCGGGTGGATGCTGGAGGTGGCGTTGTTGATATACGAGATGGAACCGGTCGGCGGCACCGCCTGCAGATTCTGGTTGTACAGCCCGTGCAGCATCACCGACTGGCGCAGCGCGCGCCACTCGTCGCGGCCCGGAATGGCGATGCCGGCGGCGGCGAACAGCTCGCGCACCCGCTCGGTCTGCGGTAGCCAGTCGCGTTCGGTGTACTTGTCGAAGTATTCGCCGCTGGCATAGCGGGAGTGTTCAAAACCGTCGAAGGCGCCGCCGCGCTCGATCGCCAGCCGGTTAGAGGCGCGGATGGCGTGATAGGCCACGGTATAGAAATAGAGGTTGGTGAAGTCGATGCCTTCTTCCGAGCCGTAGAAAATGCGCTCGCGCGCCAGGTAACCGTGCAGGTTCATCTGGCCCAGGCCGATGGCGCGGGCGCTGCGGTTGCCTTCGGCGATCGACGGCACCGAGCGGATGTCGCTCATGTCGGCCACTGCGGTCAGCGCGCGGATCGCGGTCTCGATCGCCTTGCCGAAGTCCGGCGCGTCCATGGTTTTGGCGATGTTCAGCGAGCCGAGGTTGCAGGAGATGTCCTTGCCGATGCGATCGTAGCTCAGATCCTCGTGATAGGTGCTGGCGCGGTTGATCTGCAGGATCTCCGAACACAGGTTGCTCATGTTGATCCGCCCGGCGATCGGGTTCTCCCGGTTGACGGTGTCCTCGAACATCACGTACGGGTAGCCGGATTCGAACTGGATCTCCGCCAGCACCTGGAAGAACTCGCGCGCGTTGATGCGCGATTTGCGGATGCGCTTGTCGTCCACCATCTCGCGGTACTTCTCGCTGACGGCAATCTCCGAAAACGGCACGCCATACACCCGTTCGACGTCGTAGGGCGAAAACAGGTACATCTCTTCGTTGTTCTTCGCCAACTCGAAGGTGACATCCGGGATCACCACCCCCAGCGACAGCGTTTTGATGCGGATCTTCTCGTCGGCGTTTTCCCGCTTGGTGTCGAGGAAACGCAGAATGTCCGGGTGGTGGGCGTTGAGATACACCGCGCCGGCCCCCTGGCGCGCGCCGAGCTGGTTGGCGTAGGAGAAGGCGTCTTCGAGCATTTTCATTATCGGAATGACGCCGGAGGACTGATTCTCGATGCGCTTGATTGGCGCGCCCACCTCGCGAATATTACTCAGCAGGAAGGCCACGCCGCCGCCGCGTTTCGACAGCTGCAGCGCGGAGTTCACCGCCCGCCCGATCGATTCCATATTGTCTTCGATACGCAGCAGGAAGCAGGAGACCAGCTCGCCGCGCTGGCGTTTGCCGCAGTTGAGGAAGGTTGGGGTGGCCGGCTGGAAGCGGCCGGAAATCATCTCCTCCACCAGATCCTGCGCTAACCCGGTATCGCCCGCCGCCAGTGTCAGCGCTACCATGCATACCCGATCTTCGTAGCGCTCCAGATAGCGTTTGCCGTCGAAGGTTTTGAGCGTATAGCTGGTGTAATACTTAAAGGCGCCGAGGAAGGTCTCGAAGCGGAATTTTTTGGCGTAGGCCTGCTGGAACAGCTGCTTGATAAACGGGAATTCGTACTGCGCCAGCACCTGCGGCTCGTAGTAGCCTTCCTCTACCAGATAACGCAGCTTTTCCTCCAGGTTATGGAAGAACACGGTGTTTTGGTTGACGTGCTGCAGGAAGTAGTGCCGCGCCGCCAGCCGATCTTTATCGAACTGGATCCGGCCTTCCGCATCGTAAAGATTGAGCATCGCGTTGAGCGAATGGTAATCCAGCGCGCCCGTCTCGGGCCTGGTCAGTTCTGTCGTTGCCAAAATGCGGTTACTCCCTGTCGAACGTTTTCAACGTCTTGCGCGGTGCCGAGCAGCTCGAAGCGGTACAAAAAAGGCACCTGGCATTTTTTGGCGATGATGTCGCCGGCGATGCCGTACGCTGCGCCGAAGTTGGTGTTCCCGGCGGCGATGACGCCGCGCAGGTATGAACGGTTTTGCGGAACGTTGAGAAAGCGGATGACCTGGATCGGCACCGCGCCGACGGCGCTGCCGCCGCCATAGCTGGGCACGATCAAGATATAGGGTTGTTCCATCAGCAATTTGCTGCGGGCACCGGCGATCGGAATGCGGATCGCCGGCAGGCCCAGTTTCTCAACGAATCGATGGGTGTTCTCCGAGCTGCTGGAGAAATAGACCAGCGGATTCATCGGCGGGCCTCAGCAGGTGAGCGCCAGCGCGCCGATTTTGTCCGGCCGGAACCCGGACCAGTGATCGTCACCGGCGATAATCACCGGAACTTGCTGATAACCTAAGGATTTAACGTGGTTCAGCGCCTGCTGATCCTGGGTGAGATCGATCACCTGATAATCAATCCCCTGTTTATCAAATGCGCGATAGGTGGCGTTGCACTGGACACAGTCCGGCTTACTGTAAATAATAATGCTCATGATTCGCATTTACCTTTAGGCCGAAGGAAAGGCGGACAAGTCAGATAACGGAGCATCGTTCCTGGCGTTTCTGACGGCGTTATCAACCGAACGACACTCCCTGCGGTTGACCTATAAAATACTATATGTTGATATTTATTTTATCAACCACGCTATATATGGTGTTTTGTAAGGTTGAAGGCGCAGGCCGCGCCGGGGCTGGAAAAGGCGAGGGAAAAAATTTTTGCGGGTGTGAAATTCCCCCTCAGAGTCAAGAGGGGGGAGGCGAGTGCATTACTGGCGCATGCTGACGGCCAGCCGGTTGAAGGCGTTCATGATGCTGATGGCGAAGGTCAGATCGGCGATCTCGGTATCGCTGAAGTGCGCCTTCAGCGCCTCGAAAACGCTGTCCGGCGCGCCGGTGGCGGCGATCAGCGTCACCGACTCGGCCCATTCCAGCGCGGCGCGTTCGCGCTCGCTGAACTCATGGCTGACGCGCCAGCCCGCCAGCGTATCCAGCTTGGCATGGCTGAAGCCGCTTTCGCGCAGCGCTTTGCCGTGCATATCCAGGCAGTAGGCGCAGCCGTTGATCTGCGAAACGCGCATAAACATCAACTCGATGGTCGCCTTGTCCAGGGCACCTTTCTCCAGCGCCATCAGCGCGCTTACCATATTCTTGTACGGGGCGGGCGCCAGCTCGGCATAGTTCAAACGTTGCTTAATCATGGTCAACCTCAATCGGTAGTAACGAAATCATGGCGCTACTTTAGCGGCCTGATGGTCTATGCTATAGGGCCATAAAATGATTATTTAACCAGGCCATGATGCCATCTTTCCTGACCTCACTGCGGCTGGACAGCCGGCTTGCCGAACCGCTGTACCGGCAGATTTACCTGCGGATTAAAGACGCCATCGCCCAGGGCAGCCTGGTGGCGGGCAGCCGGTTGCCCTCGGTGCGCGGGTTGGCGAGCGATCTGGGCGTGGCGCGCGCCACGGTGGAAAGCGCCTACGCGCAACTTATTGCCGAAGGTTTCTTGCAGAGCCGCGGGCAGGCGGGCACTTATGTCTCGCCGCAGCTGCCGCACGTGCCACCGGGCGCGGTATCCGCTGTGCCGCCGCTGGCGGTGATGGCGCCCGATCCGCTGCAGCCGCAGGGCATACTGCAGCCTTTCCAGCTGGGCGTGCCGGCGCTGGATGCGTTTCCCCGGGCGCTATGGCAGCGCATTGTCGCCCGCCAGCTGCGCGGTTCCACGGTGGCTTCCCTGGCGCTGCCGCCGGCCGGCGGCCTGCCTGAGCTGCGTGAGGTGATCGCCCATTATCTGCATTTGTCGCGCGGCATCAGCTGCAGGCCGGAGCAGGTTTTCCTCTGCGCTGGTTATCCGGCGCTGTTGGACTGGGTGGTGGAGACGCTGTTGCATGCCGGCGACGCGGTATGGATCGAAGATCCGGGCTATCCGGTCACGCGGCCGCTGCTGCGGGCCGCCGGCGTCAGGCCGGTCGCCGTGCCGGTAGATGAACAGGGCATGGACGTGGCCGCCGGTATGCTGACGGCGCCTGAGGCGCGACTGGCGGTGGTGACGCCGACCCATCAAAGCCCGCTCGGCGTCTCGCTCAGCCTGGCGCGGCGGATGGCGCTGCTCGACTGGGCGCAGCAGCGCGGGGCCTGGATCCTGGAAGATGACTACGACAGTGAATTTCGCTATCACGGGCGGCCACTACCGCCGTTGAAAAGCCTCGATGTTCAGGGGCGGGTATTGTACGCCGGGACCTTCAGCAAAACGCTGTTCCCGGCGCTGCGCATGGCTTATTTGGTGGTGCCCGCCGGTTTGACGGAGGCGTTTGCGCGCAGCAGCCGGCTGCGCGGCTGCGGCTGCCCACCGCTGCTGCAGGCCGGCGTGGCCGATTTCATCCGGCAAGGGCATTTCTACCGCCACCTGAAACGCATGCGGCCGCTGTACCGCCAGCGGCGCGAGTGGTTGATGCAGGCGCTGGAACGGCAGCTGGGGGCGTGGCTGACGGTGGTGCCGCAGCAGGGCGGCATTCAGCTATTGGCTCGGTTGCATGACGGGCTGTCGGATTCGCCGTTGGCGACACAAGCGTGGCAACAGGGGCTGGCGGCGCAGGCGTTGTCGGACTGGCGAATCGATCATCCGGCGGGGCAAGGGTTACTGTTGGGGTTCGCCAATTTCAGCCGGCGAGAGGAGACGGAGCGGGCGGTGCAGGGGCTGGCGCAGCTGTTCAAACGCCTCAATTAAACGGCCCGCGATTTCCGCGGGCCAGACGCACATCTGTTTTATCTTTATGACTGCAGGGGTGTTAACGCCGGGCCAGCAGCACGCCGAGCACGATGCCGACGGCGGCACCGATCCCTACGCCCTGCCAAGGTTTGTCACGCACATAGCTGTCGGCTTGATCGACCGCGTCGCGCGCATGCTGTGTCAGACTGGTGGAGCCATTGAACCGCGCCCGGGCGTCGCGCAGCACGCCTTTCGCCTTGCTGTGCAGCTCTTTCAGTTCCTCTTTGGTCTTGTCACCGGACTCGCGCAACACTTCATCCAGCGTATCGGCCAACAGAGTGACGTCCTGATCGATGTCGCGTTCTGTTCTTTCCGCTTTTTTAAACATTCAGCTCTCCATTTCGACACATGTCTTTTAAGTGTAGACCATGCCGAGATTTGTGTGGTCGATCACGCAAAAAAACGATGATTTCACCGGCGTTAGCAGCCGGCGGCGATAAAATCGCCGTTGGCGCTGACCGGGATCACCGAATTGAACAACACCAGCGCGAACAGGATCAGGATCACGCCACCGAGCATCACGGCGATACGCGACGCCTGTGCCAGATAGTAGCCCGTCAGGCCGGGTTGCTGGGCCAGAAAGCGCTCGCGGGCGTGATGCACCAGCGTGGCGAGGATCATGATCGACAGCCCGGTGCCCAGCGCCATGCTCATGGCGGAGATCACGCCCCAGGTGAACATGCCGATGGCGTTGGCGAACACCAGAATCAGGATGGCGCCGCTGCACGGACGAATACCGATGGAGACGATCAGCCACAGCGCGTTGCGCCAGCCGCCGGTCAGTTCGGCCGCGCTGGGCTGATGCCGGTGGCCGCACTCGCACGCCGCGCTATGCGTGTGCTCCGCCGGGTGCAGCGCCTGAATGACCGGTGCGCGGCGCCGACGCCAGCGCCAGCCGCTGGCGCGCAGGATCACCATCAGGCCGAAGGCGGCGATGAAGACCGCACTGCCTTTTTCCACCCAATAACGGCTGAGGCTGAGATCGCCCATCGACAGGTTGAGCGCCACCGCCAGCACCACCACGAACACAATGGCGACCACGCCTTGCATCAGGCTGCCCAGCAGGGTGATCGCCCGGCTGGCGTTCAGCCGTTCGCGGTGGGTGGCCAGATAAGTGGTGATGACGAACTTGCCGTGCCCGGGGCCGATGGAGTGCAGGAAGCCGTAAGCGAAACTGGCCAGCGTCAGCATCAGCCCGCCGCTGTATTGCTGGTTGCGCTGCTGCAGCAGGTAGAGCACCAGATAGCGGTGCATGTAAATCTGGAAGTTGATGCAATACTGCACAAACTCGGCCCAGTGCTGCACGAACAGGTAGAGCAGCGTCAGCAGCAGCAGACCGGCGAGGGCCAGACCGGCGTAGCGGCCCGGCGCGTGTTTCAGCGAGACGGTTTTCATAGCGTGAGCGAGCCTGTACCGAGGGGCGTCTTCCTTCAGCATATACCCGCCGATGCGGTTCACAAGCGCCGTTCACAAACGTTGTACATTTGGTTACTCGGCGAAACCAATCACTCACGGAAACGGCGGTTTGATTCCACTAGTATCTGTTTCAACGGCTCCACCGGAGCTTACCGAAACAACACTCTGAGGATTTAAAGATGAAAAAAGTATTAGCGCTGATCGTTGCTGCCACTATGGGTCTGTCTTCTGTTGCTTTCGCTGCTGATACTGCAGCTACTGCTCCGGCTACCACCACCGCGCCAGCTGCGACCACCACTACCGCTGCGCCAGCGGCTGCTGCTGAAAAAGCGCCAGCTAAAGCAACGCACCACAAGAAAGCTAAGCACCACAAAAAAGCGCCAGCCCAGAAAGCTCAGGCCGCTAAAAAGCACCACAAAAAAGCGCCAGCTCAGAAAGCCCAGGCTGCTAAAAAACACCACAAAAAAGCGCCAGTGCAGAAAGCTCAGGCCGCTAAAAAACACCACAAAAAAGCCGGTAAAAAAGCTTAATTAAGTGATGTTTGCGGAACCGAGAGGTTCCGCACTCTCCAGCCCGTACTCCAGACACCCGGTTCTTCCGGGTGTCTTCTTTTGAGGCGACGAACGATGATCAATCGCTATCTGTTTGAAGTCATTTTCAGTGCGGTAACCCTGTGCGGGGTGATCGTCGGTTGGGAACTGTTTTTGGCTGGCAGCTTTCTGTAATTATTGCGCGGCGGCGGTTTCGTGCAAATGCCGCCAGCTGAGCGCGCTGGGCTGACGTTCAAACACCACCGTGGAGTAGCGCAGCGTGGCGCTTTGCCCTGGCAGGCTCTGCTTTTCCCGGTAGCTGACTACCGCGCCCGTCGGCCATTCGGCCACCAGCTTCATCTCTTCTATCTCGATTTTCAATCCCGGTTTGGCAGCGCGATGCGCGCGGAAAAAGGCGCACAGTGCGGCAAAATCCAGCGGGGCGCCGCTCAGTGCGATCATGCTGAAATCCGGCGTAAAGCGCGCCAGCAGCGCCTGTTCTTCTCCAGCCCCTTTGCCCAGCCAGCGTTCAATGGCGATGTGGGCGTCGATCACTTCGGTAAAGTACGGGTTCATAAAGCATCCTGTTGAGCGTTGAGTTGGCGCACGATGGCGCGGTTGGCGAGGCGCAGGCACAGTAGCAGCGGAATAAATACGCTGGCGCCCGCCAGAATGAAGCAGGTGCGGTAGGCCGCTGCGGGCGGCAGCCCGGCCAGCAGCAGATTCAGCAGCAGGCTGAGCAGCGCCACGCCGAGGCAGAAACTGAGCTGGCGGTTGATGTTCCACAGCGCGCTGGCGTCCGCCAGCTGAGCGTCGGGGATCTGCAGGAACGCGCTGCTCTGCGCCGTGCTGCTGCACAGGCTGCCGCCAAACCCCATCAGGGCGAAGGCGGCGATCTGCAATGCGTGCTGGCCGGCCAGATCGATCTGCGCCAGCGTCAGCATGCCGGCACCTTGCAACAGGCAGCCGGCGATCAGCAGCGGCCGTGGGCCGAGGCGATTAAAGGTTTTGCCGGTCAGCGTGATTGCCAGGAACGACGCCAGCGCCCAGGGCAGCATCAGGCCGCCGACCTGGGCGGCGGGCATCCCCAGCTGGTTTTGCAGATACAGCATCGCCACCAGGCTGACGCCGATGAACAGGCCGGGAATGCACAAATAAACCGCCATGGCGTTGCGCAGCAGCGGATCGGCGACCAGCCGCAGGTTCAGCAGCGGCTGCGGGGTGCGCAGGCTATGGCGCAGATAATAGGCCAGCACCAGCAGGCCGGCGGCCAGCAGCGCCGCGCCGGAAGCCTGATGACCGGCCTCGCTCAGCCGGGTCAGGCCGAGCAGCAGCAGCGTCAACGCCGCGCAGGCGCTCAGCAGTCCTTTGCCGTCGAGCGGTTTACGCACCGCCGTCGACGTTTCCGCGCGCAGCCACAGCGCCGCCAGCGCCAGCGCCAGAGCCGCCAGCGGCAGGTTAGCGAAAAACACCCAGCGCCAGTCCAGCCGATCGACGAGCCAGCCGCCCAGCGCCGGTGACAGCGCCGGGGCCAGCAGCCCCACCAGCATGATGGCCGCCGACAGTCCGGCGCGTTCATGGCTACGGTACAGCTGGTAGGTCAGCGTTTGGCCGATGGGGATCAGCAAACCGCCGCCCATGCCCTGCAGGGTGCGCCAGCCGATCAGCGCACCGATGCTGTCGGCGTTACCCGCGCCGAGGGTAGCCAGCATGAACAGCGCCAGCGACAGCAGGAACACCCGCCGCCCGCCGATGCGCTGCGCCAGCCAGGCGCTGAGGGGGATCACCAGCGTCAGGCCGAGAATATAGCCGTTGCTGACCCACGCCAGTTGGCTGACCGACACCCGCATCGCCTGGCCGATGGCGGGGTAGGCGACGTTGGCGATAAACATATTGATCAGATCGACGAAAAAGCCGAGCAGATAGACGATTGCCACTTTGCTGCGATAAGACATGGTGCCTCCGGTTGAAGGCGAGCAGTGTATCGGGGGGAAAAGTGCGGATAAATCGGCGGCGGGCGATTACACTGTCAAAATGATTTTGACAATAAGGGCGGCGAAATGCTGAATTTGCAGCGCCTGGCGATCTTCGCGGCGGTGGTGGAGGCGGGCAGCTTTACCGCGGCGGCGGTGGCGCTGGGGCAAACCAAGGCGGTGGTGAGTTTTAACGTCAAACAGCTGGAGAACGAGCTGGGGGTGTCACTGCTGGCGCGCAGCACCCGGCGGCTGTCGCTGACCGACGCCGGCGAACGTTTTTACCAGCGCAGCCTGCAGCTGCTGCAGGAGGCGGAAAACGTGCTGGACGACGTGCGCCGCGATCATCACGGGCTGAGCGGCGTGCTGCGCATCACCAGCACGCCGGAGTATGGCGCGCAGGTGGTGGTGCCGGCGCTGGCGGCGTTTTCGCGGCAGCACCCGCGGTTGCGCATCCAGCATGTATCTTCTTCTTATCACGCCGATCTGATCTCGGAGCGCTTTGACGTGGCGATCCGCCTGGGCCAGCTGGCGGACTCCAGCCACCGCGCGGCGCTGATCGACAGCTTCGCCATTTTTCCGGTGGCGTCGCCGGGTTATCTGGCCGACCGACCGATTCATTCGCTGACGGATCTGGCGCAGGCGCAGTGGATTGCCCACAGCCGGCTCAGTTCACCGCTCAGCTGGCAGGTGGCCACGCCGCAGCGCGAAGCGGTGCTGTTCAAGGTGGCCGATGCTGCCACGCTCACCGGTGACAGCGCCGCGGCATTGCTGGCGTTCGCCCTGCATGGCACCGGGGTGGCGCTGCTGCCGGCGTGGCTGGCGCAGCCCGAAATCGACGCCGGCCGGCTGCAGCGGTTGCTGCCGGATCACCGTTTCCCCGAGCAGAGCATCTATGCGCTCTACCCGAACACCCGCCATGTGCCGGAAAAGGTGCGGGCGTTTATCGATTTTCTGCGCGCGCGGGTGGCGGCAAAATCGTTAGCGAAATAATAATTCGTTATAACTCTCTCATTTATCATCAGATCCCATCGGGGTATGCTGGCAATCTCTGTCTACCCCGTCCGATGCGAGCCACCTTCGATGACCGCAGAAAATAACCTCCAGCTGAACCGGCGCATTCTGTCCGTGGTGATGTTCACCTTCGTCTGCTACCTGACCATCGGCCTGCCGCTGGCGGTGCTGCCGGGATTTGTGCATGACCACCTGGGCTACAACTCGGTGCTGGCGGGCCTTATCATCAGCGCGCAGTACTTCGCCACGCTGTTCAGCCGCCCGCACGCCGGGCGTTATGCCGATCAGCTGGGGCCGAAGAAGGTGGTGCTGTTCGGCCTGGCCTGCTGCGGCGCCAGCGGCCTGTTTTACGCGCTGGCGTTCGGCGTAGACGGTTACCCGTGGCTCAGCCTGCTGTTGCTGTGTGTGGGGCGGGTGTTTCTCGGCGTCGGCGAAAGCTTCGCCAGTACCGGCTCTACGCTGTGGGGCATCGGCCGGGTCGGGGCGATGCACACCGCGCGGGTGATTTCCTGGAACGGCGTCGCCACCTATGGGGCGATGGCGGCCGGGGCGCCGCTCGGCGTGTATTTGAATCAGCAGTGGGGTTTGGCCGGGGTGGCGGCGCTGATCGTGCTGGCGGTCGCGGTGGCGCTGCTGTTGGCGAGCGGCAAACCGGAGGTCTCGATCGCCGCCGGGCAACGCATCGCCTTTCGCGCGGTGTTCGGCCGCATCTGGGCCTATGGCCTCGGGTTGGCGATGGGCACCGTTGGCTTCGGTGTGATCGCCACGTTCATCACCCTTTACTACGCGGACAAAGGCTGGAGCGGCGCGGCGTTTTCGCTGACGCTGTTCAGCTGCGCCTTCGTCGGCATCCGCCTAATCTTCAGCAACGTCATCAATCGCCACGGCGGTTTGAAGGTGACGCTGGCGTCGTTTTTGGTCGAGATCGTCGGGCTGCTGTTGATCTGGCAGGCCGGTGAACCCTGGATGGTGCAAACCGGCGCGTTGCTGGCCGGCGCCGGTTTCTCGCTGGTGTTCCCGGCGCTGGGCGTCGAGGCGGTGAAACAGGTGCCGCCGCAGAACCAGGGTACGGCGCTCGGCACCTATTCGGCGTTCCTCGACCTGGCGCTGGGCATCACCGGCCCGCTGGCCGGGCTGCTGATAGGGCAGGCGGGCGTGCCGTCGATCTATCTGGCGGCTGCGCTGCTGGTGGCGCTGGGAGTGCTGCTCACCCTGCGCCTGCTGCAGCGCCGTCGAGCCTGATTCAGGAATAGTCTGAAACCCGGATTCCTCCCCAGAAAATCATTGTTTCGGTGAATGATTACGGTAAGGTCGCTCAGCGGTCCAGAATGAGAGGAGGAATCGATGTATTTACGGCCGGATGAAGTGGCTAAAGTGTTGGAGAATACCGGCTTTGAGCGTGATTATGTCACCGATCAGGCCTATGGCTACCGCAAGGGCGCACACTACGTGTATGTGAACCGCGAAGCGCGGATGGGCAGAACCGCATTGGTGATCCACCCGGCTCTGAAAGAGAAAAGCGTGCATTTCGCCACGCCGACCTCTCCGGTGCGCACCAGCGAGCAGTATCTGGAGTTTCCCCTGGATTTAAGCAGCGACGCCCCGAACCAGCGTTACGGCATCGCACACGGCTTCAGCTCGCGCGAAGCGCTGTCGCGCTACCTCTACAGCATGTTCCTGTAATCGGTCCCCCGTTCGGGGGACGCTATCAACCGTGGGCCAACGCTTCGCGGTTGAAACGCTCATTGTAGGCGCGGCGGAACTGCGCCAGTTCAAATGCATCGATATCCAACTCGGCGAAGTAAAACAGCGCTGCTTCGGTGTGCTCGGCGTGCAGCTCCGGCGACAGCCCGGCGCGCAGCAGCACGTCGCGCCACAGGGCAATCTGTTCGTCGTCCGCTTGCTTGATGAACGTCAGGTAGATGAACAACAGATAAGCGGCTTGGTGCATCTCTTCGGTGTAGCCGTTGTTCAGCATGCGGATAAAGGTCTGGCTTTGGCGGCCGCCCATTTCCTGGATCATCGATTCGATCAGCATCGGTTTGACCCTCAGCAGATGGGCCAGCGAATCGATGGCTTTGCGGGTGTCGGACGTCAAGATGCGGTAACCGATAATAAATACGACGATCAGGGCGGCGAGGATGATCCAGGTCATTTAGGCTTTATTACACTCTCAATACGCCAAAGAGGGGCGGGAGGCGCTGTGCGACAGCGCCCGCTATCAATGCTGTTCGCCGCTGAAATTACCGACCGCGCTCTGTTGGCGCAGGTGGTGGTTGAAGGTGGCCGCGTCTTTGGCCAGCGCATCCAGATGGGCGCCGAGCATTTTGATCTGCTTCACCAGCGCATGTTGTTCCGGCACCGAACTGGCGGTGCTCAGCTTGCGCGCCAGTTGTTCATTCTGCGCCCGCAGCGCGGCTTCGCGCTGTTTGGCTTCTTCCAGCAGTTGCTGCAGCGCCTGGTAGCTCTGCTGCCATTCGCGGTGTTGCCGTTCGAAGCTGCTCTGCAACTCATTCATCGCATTTTGAAACTGGATTTCCAGCTCGCGCATTGTCATGGGCTCGATCCTTTGCGGCACTCAATGATGGCTTAGCAGTATAGCGAAAACTGTTCGCAAGCTCACCCGTTGACGACAAATGAGACAAATGCCGCTGACAATTCCCGGCTTGCAACCGTGGCAAGGCGTCTTACAATCGACCCCATTCCCGGCCGTAAAGGCTGCCGTTCAAGAGAGGTGGAAGATGAGCGAGCAGGAAAAAGACTTTTTTGAACAGGCGATGGCGGACGTGGTGCCGCTGGCGAGCAGGCGGCAGACGCTGTACCTCAAGCCGCAGGAGACGGTGGACAAAAGCGCGCGGCGCGAAGCGCAGCGGCTGCTGCAGGAAAACTTCCTCAGCACCGATTTTCTCGAGGTGATCCCCTGCGAACAGCCGCTGGAGTTCAAAGGGGAAGGCATTCAACAGGGCGTGCTGGACAAGTTGCGCAACGGCCGTTACCCGCCGCAGGCGTCGCTGAACCTGCTGCGTCAGTCGGTCGAAGCCAGCAGGCAGGCACTGTTTCGCTTCATCGTGCAGGCGGAGGCGCAAAACCTGCGTTCGCTGCTGATCGTGCACGGCCGCGGGCGGCAGAACGAAAGCCATCCGAATATCGTGCGCAGTTACGTCGCCAAATGGCTGGCGCAGTTTGAACAGGTACAGGCGTTTTGCCGCGCCTTACCGCGCGACGGCGGTGAGGGCGCCTGCTACGTCACGCTGCGTAAATCGGCACAGGCCAAGGCGGAAAACTTTGAGCGCCACGCCAAGCGCAGCCGTTGAGTGAGGAAACCGCTATACCTCAGGAGAATGATTGCGGCGTGACATGAGACATGAAACAGCGGACTTATCGATGGCGACGAGATTTACCCGAAAAGATAACAGTACCGATGATATGGCAGTTGCTGTTGATTGGGATGTAACGTTCCGGCCAATCAGGATTGAGTGCTTTTAGCATCCGTTCTGAGCCCTCTTCAATAAAACGTTTAAATGTGGTTTCGCCGAAGTCGCTCATTAAAGCGATCACGTCATCGCCATTCCAGGGGGTAACATCAGGATCGACAAAAATCAGATCGCCAGGGGAGTATTCCGGGCTCATTGAATCGCCGACCACACGCAAAATGTAGGTCCTTTCCCCACAGGCGACAGGGCAGGGATAGTGTTCTGTTTGAATCAAATCAACCTCTGAAAACGCGATTTCCGTCCAGGCTCCTGCCTGAACCCAGGATATCACCGGAACCAATTTTATCTTTTTATCGTTGCCGTACGATGTTTCCTGAACGTTGGTGTGGCCGGCGGCGGTGTCATGGGTTTTATCCAACCATCCGGTAGCAAGAGAAAAACAAATTTCCATATGGCGAGCGAGATCGTCGCCAATTTTTTTTGTGGGGTTTTTACCGATAACTCGGCTGATTTGCGTCGCTTCGCGATCCAACATGGCAGCGAAGTTTGAGTTGCCGCCCACGCCGTCGCGCAATTTTCTGGCGTTTTCCCGTCGGATTTCTTCGATCGTTTTCATATCACTTATTACAGCATATGTACCAAAATGGTACAAGTTACTTGTTTAACTATTTTTTATATGCATAATGTATCCATTGGGTGCATTTATTGATGGTTTTAGTCAGAGTAAATGTACTTTTAGCACATTTTTTGAGTGATAGTGAATTCATAAGGTACATTCCAGGAGGGGGCATGAGGGATATACAGCAGGTATTGATGCGGTGGGGAGGCTGGGCGCGGGAACATCCTTCGATGGGATACTCTCATATCGCTGCGGGCTTTAAGGGATTGTTGCCGCATACGGCAAAGAATCGCCTTTCTTGTTGTGATGAAGACGGATTGGCTGTCGATCGTGCCGTTGCTCGATTGCAGGCTATACGTCAACCAGAAGAGTTGGAATTGATTCTGCGTCACTATGTGTATGGCGAATCAAAATCGGCTATCGCACGTGGTTGGAAATGCTCTGAAGGGAGAGTTCGTCAGCAAATGCAAATTGCGGAAGGTTTTATAGATGGATGTTTATCTCATGAGGAAATAAAGTTGCAGATGGAAAAATATTAGCGTATTCATAAAAAAGCTGAGATTTTTCACATTTTTTATATAGCCCCGTTTATCGGGGTGTTTTTGTTTGTTTTGTTTTTTAATTTAAAAAAATAATAAAATAATTCTTCTCGCTTCGAATTTTATCATGTAGCTTGATAACATCTGAAGTTGGTATGCATGAGGCATTAATTCTAATTTTTTATTCTCGTTGAGAAAAACACCGTATAGGGGTGTGTCAATTCCTGATGGGCATGAGAGGATTTATGGGTTAAATAATTTGGAGGTTGTGTTGAGTACCTTAAAGATAAAAGATTTGTTTGAGTCGGTACTGTTGCAATGGGCGGAAAAAAACAATATCGACTATACGTTGGCAAATTTCCCTGTTGAGGGAAGTGCGGTGTTGCATCTTGAGCCATTTATTGTTCCTGCAGTCAATCAGGGGGTCGGTGTTTCTCAGGATGTGACGGTATACAGCGGTAATTATCAGATCAATATTGTGATCAAAAAAGGCGAGGGGAGCCATGAGGGCTATCTGTTAGCGGAGCGGGTGTTGTCACTTTTTCCCAATGGTGCTGAGCTTTCCGATGATTATTTGAGCTGCAGTATTAATTCCCCGGCCAGTGTTTTACCTGCTATTCAAAAAGAAGATAGCTATATCATTCCTGTTAGTATCAGTTATTGGTCTCAGTCATGAGGTTTCTAATGCGCTGAGACGTAACCGATTATAAATGCAATGAAGAAGCACATCAAAATGATGTCTTTCTTTTTATCTGTTACCGCCTCCTGGCGGTTTTTTTATATCTAAAAATGGAGAATTACCATGAGTTTTGCATTACCTAATGGCGCAACTGTATTTGCCGGTATCCCTGCTACTTCGACGGTAGCAACGACGGCGGTTAGCAACGCTAATGGCGCTGTATTTACTCTGGCCACAGGTCATGGTTTGAAAATTGGGGACATTGTCATTGTCAATTCAGGCTGGGGGCTGATTGATGACTTGGTTGCCAAGATCACAGCCTCAACCGATACCAGCGTTACTATTGGTGCGATCAATACTTCGGATGTGAAGTTTTTCCCTGCCGGTATCGGTAAAGGTGCACTGACTAAAGTCGCCAACTGGACCCAAATTCCGCAAATTACCGAAGTGGCTCAGTCGGGCGGCGATCAACAATATGCTCAGGTTCAGTTTCTTGAGGATGATCGTCAACGCAACCTCGCGACATTCAAGGCGGCGAAAACGCAAACCTTTACCTTCGCTCACGATTCGACACAGCCAATTTATAGCGTGTTGCAGAATGCGGATCGTAATGGCGATGTTTTGGCATTTTATATGTACGTCCCTAAAGCTAACGAACTGCGCTATTGGTCAGCAATTCCATCTTTTGACCCTCAACCAACAACGGCTGTCAACCAGGTGGAAACTGTGACTGTATCGCTGGCAATTCAGTCCAGCGACATGACTTTCTATAAAACTACCCTTTAATCGGTACGGCGAACAGGTCTTATCTCGGTAAGGCCTGTTTTTCAACGACACTATTTTTGCTTGGAGCTTTTTCATGATGACTGAATTTACCCTTAACCCAACCCCAACTTTTAGCATTGACGTTGCTATTCCACGTGCGGGAAGCGAGGATGGAATATTGACATTTTCGTTCAAACATAAAAAACGCAGCCAATTGGAAACGCTGGAAAAATCGCTGCGCGAAGCAACCGAACAGCAATTGGATGCGGGTAGCTACAACAATGAACCTATGGCCGATTTCTTACACGAAATTTGTGATGGATGGGCATTGCCCGACACGTTGAATAGAGAAAGCATTATCACATTGCTTGATAACTATCCGCGCGCGTTTGATGCAATTGCCACTGCGTATACCAAAGAGTTGATGGTGGTACGGGAAAAAAACTGACGGCGCTTGCCGAGGCTTTCTACACGCCTAAAACCCCTCCCGAAGAGCTTGCCGCATTTGGATTAACGATAGATGACTACGAAACGGTCACTCTGGAAATCTGGCCGGATATGGTATCAGCTGTCACTATTTTCCAGATGATGGCGACGCAGTGGCGTATCGGAATGAATGGTGTCACCGGGTTGGATTATAACTGTCTGCCTTGGTTAATGAAGGTTTATGCGGTAGATGACGAGGCGAGCACATTAAATGATATCCGTATTATGGAAAACGCAGCGCTAAGAGTCATTCACCGAAAATGATCGCCTGCGAGGGTGCCAGCCCCGTGCTGGCTTTTGTTGTGGCGAGGAGCCAGACATGGCAGATATTGCAACCATGACGCTGCGTATTCATACCGGTGATTTGCAGCGTGCGAATAAAGAATTGAACGACTTGCAACGTAACGCTTCGGCAACCGTCGGTAAAATCGATGTGCTGAATCGCGCTTTTCGTAGTGGGGCGCAGGATCTCCGCCGCTATAGTGATAGTTTACATCAGATGTCGACTCGGCTGGGTCCGTTAAATAATGAATTGGGCAAGTTGATTCGGCAGCAACGTCAAACCCAGAGTTCAGTTTCCCGCAGCGCCTTCGATGAGCAAGGTTTAAGGCGCCATGGGGCGGCGCTGCAGCAGCTTAGAAGGCAAATGGGGCAGCAAGCTGCTGATATGCATACTGGTAATAATAATGCCAAAGCCTATAAGGAAACATTAAACACTCTATCAACCAATATGTTGGGTTTGGTGTCGTCATTGGCGTCGGGGGAGCCTGTTTGGAAAGTTGCGCTAAATCATGGGGCACAACTGGTCACTTCATTTGGTGGCGTAAGCAATACGTTGCAAGCATTACGCCCATTGCTGGTGACCACCAGCGCCGCTTTGGGTGGGGTCATCGGTGGTGTCGCAACGTTGGCCAGTTGGGGCTATAACGTCCGTGAATCATTCGACAGTATGCGAACTTCCATCATTATGACCAACGGCCAGGCCTTCAACTCGATTGGCCAAATGGAGTCTCTGGCAGTTTCTATCGGTTCAATGACGAACAGCAGCATCAGTTCGAATGAAACATTACTCACGTCTTTGAACCGTTTGGGACGTTATTCCGCGCCGCAGATAGGCATTATTGCCAAAGCAACGCAGGATCTTGGTGCGGTGACCGAGGTGACCGCTGAAGAGGTTGAAGCCAACTTCCGCAAAATAGCGGACGATCCCGTTAAAGGATTGGCGGAGTTGGGTAAGCAGTATGGCTTTGTCAACGTTGAGATGTTAGAGCATGTCTCTCGTTTGGTCGATGCTGGGAAAAGCACCGATGCGGCTACGTTGGCGATGCAGTTCTATGGTGATGAGACCGGCAGGCAGTCTGCGGCTATCATGGAAAACATGTCTCCGCTGTCGCTGATGTGGATGGACGTAAAAAAATGGGCTTCTGATGCCGCACATGGCGTTGGCGTGGATATGTTGGCCATGGCCAGGTTGGTGAAAGATATCGTGGGCACGCTTATCGATGAAGTCAGGCTGTTAATCACAAAAGGCGATGGATTGATTTCCGGCTTTATCGTTGATTCTTTGGGGCCTATCGCCAAGATGGCCCACGTTGACTTTCTTAACGGTTTTATTGAGACGAATAAAAAAATTGTTGAGGACAGCCAGAAGACCTCAGCTAAGTTAGAGGAGAGCATCTTTCAGGGGCACGCAAGAATCAGTGCCGGTCTTGCAGGATATCGTGAGGCCATGACGGCGGAACAACCGCCTGTTCACAAGGGGGACAGCCGTGAGCAAATAGACACGTGGCTGGGTAAGCGCAATAAGCGCTCCGGATTTTATTCTCCCACGGCGGTAGCGGCCCCTGTCTCGTCGGCGAAAGGGCAAGAAAAGCCCGACTACGGCCATATTGCGGCGGATTACATTAATCAACAACGCTCAAAATCCCAGCAAGTACTGCAAGAAAGCGGAGTGAGTGACCGTGAATTGCAACGCCGTCGTGAGCTTCAGCAGTTGAGTCGGGAGAATAAAGAAAACCCGTTTGCGGCAAATATGGTGAGCGAGCTGACAAACACATTCGCCGCTGAAGATAAGGTTCGTGGCGACTGGCTTGCCGGTGCACGTAAAGGATGGAGCGAATATCTGGATACTGCGACCAACGTTTACGCCTCTATGGCGGATGTTGGGCGAGCCACCTTTAACGGCCTTTCCGGAATGTTGACGGATATGGTCACCACAGGGAAAACCAGTTTTCAAGAGTTTACTTCCTCTATCTTGAAAATGATCGTCCAGGTTATCAATCAGTTGTTGGTGGCGTTTATGGTGCAAAAAGCCATGGGATGGATTGCCCGAGATGCTTCTTCGGGCGGTAACACTCCCGGGGCGGTGCCGATGGGGTTGAAGTCCTCCGGTGGGTATACCGGTGATGGCGGCAAGTATGATGCTGCCGGCGTTGTGCATCGCGGTGAGTTTGTCATGACCAAGGAGGCGACGCAGCGTATTGGCGTAGGTCATCTTTACGCCATGATGCGCGGCTACGCTGACGGTGGTTTGGTCGGCGAGCGTGCACCGATGTTCGGACTGAAAGGCGATCGGGGAGGCGGTATTACGGTAAATAGTACTGTGGTGATGAGCCAGGATGGCAATGCGCGTAACGCCGGTGAGTCTCCTGCGGGAGGGATGGGGAAAATCGTACAGGGTATCGTCAACCAAGCGATTACCGAACGGTTGAGCAAAGAACTAAAACCGGGGGGATTAATTTGGAATGCCTCGGGAGCGCGCTGATTTTATCGGTGCTAAAACTACGAAATATACGGTCACAACCCGCTACGGCGGGTTTTTTTATGTCTGGAGTAAATATGCCAATCGATACTTTTCAATGGCGCACGCAGGCGGCACCTGTCGGCAACTTTTCTCACAATGTCCGCAGCGCACAGTTTGGCGACGGATATAAGCAAATCAGCAGCAATGGGTTAAACAGCGTTACCCAATCCTGGCAGCTGGTCTATACCGGCCACCCTACGGTTACGGAGTCGCTGTTGGCTTTTTTAAATGCGCATGTGATCCGCGCCTTTTTCTGGACGCCGCCCGGCGGCAGAAAAAATCTGTTTAGAGTCAAATCTGACTCCATCACGGTATCACCGCTTTCACGCAATGTGTTTTCGGTGAGTTTTACCTTTGAACAGGCCTTCGGGGTGTAGGGGGAGCCATGTCATATCACAGCGATGTGCAAAAATTAGAGCCCGGTGAAGTTATCCAATTGATTGAAATTGATGGGACCGGTTTTGGCGCGGACATCCTGCGCTTCCATGCGCACAGCCTTCCTCGGGAGTCTGAGGAGCTTGCTGCGTCTGCAGGGGATGAGCAACGTCTGAAGCCCAGGTCAATTTGGTGGCGGGGCCAGGAATATGAAGCTTACCCGTATGAAATTACCGGTTTGGCCACGACAACCGACGGTTCACAGCCTACGCCGAAACTGCGCGTTGCTAATATCAGCAATGTGGTGACTGCGTTATGTCTGGCGTACAGCGATCTTGTCCAGGCCAAAGTCTCCGTACATCAGACCTTTGTGAAATACCTTGATGCGCGCAACTTTCCGGCAGGCAATTCGCTGGCGGATGCCAGTCAGGAACGGGTGCAGGTATTTTATATCGATAGCAAAACTGCTGAGACTAACACCGTCGTGGAATTCCAACTGGCCACACCCTTTGATTTGCAGGGGCAACAATTGCCGTCACGGCAAATCCATGGTTTGTGCACGTGGTGTATTCGCGGTTGGTATCGTACAGGAAGAGGTTGCGACTACGGCGGCGTTGCCGGCTTCGACAAAGATGATCAACCGGTGGACGATCCCGCGTTGGATGTCTGTGGCGGCCGTGTTTCCTCATGCAGAAAAAGGTTTGGTGAAGCCCAGCCGCTCTCCTTCGGTGGTTTCCCTGGTTCAAATCTTTTAGGGAAATGAGCATGCAAGAACATGTTATGCAGGCCATATATGAGCATGCCCGCTCGGTGTACCCGAATGAAAGCTGCGGTTTTGTGGTGCTCAGTGGCCGTAAAGTACGGTATTTGCCGTGTGATAATGTGGCTGACTGCCCGCTGGAAGGGTTTGTTATTGCTCCGCAGGACTATGCTCGTGCGGAAGCGTGTGGGGAAATTATTCGCATTATTCACAGCCATCCCGATGTGCCAAATGTAGTTCCTTCTGAGTTGGACCGGGTTCAGTGCGATCATTCGGGTATTGTCTGGGGCATTTTGTCGTGGCCTGAAGGGGATTATCTCGAAATTGCACCGCGTGGCGATCGTCCGTTGATTGGCCGCAACTGGCTGCTGGGACATGCCGATTGCTGGTCATTGATCATGGATTATTACCACCGGCAGCATGGAATCATGCTGAATAATTACTCCGTAGAGCATGAGTGGTGGAGAGATGGTCATACCCGACTCTATGACGAGCATTGGTATCGTGAAGGGTTTCGTGAATTTGCGGGAGAAATACGGCCGGGTGATATGATCATGATGCAAATTTCAGCTCCGGTGACAAACCATGCGGGGATTTATTTAGGGGATAGCATGATGTTGCATCATCTCTATGGCCAGTTAAGCCAACGTTATCCCTATAACGGCTATTTCCAAGAACGAACGGTACGAGTGGTCAGGCGTAAGGAGTTGTTATGAACAAGGTAGCGAGAACAATCAGGTTAGGAGGCCAACTGGGCAAGCGGTTTGGCAAGACTCACCGGTTGGTGGTCGAAGATACTTGTGAAGCCTTGCGCGCGTTGTGCGTCACGGTCGAGGGGTTTGAGAAATATATGATGGGCGCTCATCGCCAAGGCATTCACTTCGCTTTTTTCAACGGTGATCAAAATATCGGGGTTGAAGAGTTCGCAACCTCGAAAGGTGATGCCGTGATCCGCATCATGCCGATCATTGCGGGCAGCAAGAACGGCGGCATGTTCCAGATAGTGCTCGGCGTTGCCGCTTTGATAGGGGCATTTTATACGGGGGGCGGCACGTTGGCGCTTTGGAAGGCATCCATGGCAACTTCTCTCACCGTTTCAACGCTCAGCATGATGGGTGCTTCCATGGTGATGGGCGGTGTCATCCAGATGTTGACACCGCAACCCAGCTTCGGCATGTCTGTTTCACAATCGGTGGAGAACAAACCCTCGTATGCTTTCGGTTCCCCGGTCAATACCACTGCACAGGGCTACCCTGTGCCCATTTTGTACGGTGAACGCGAGATCGGGGGGGCGGTGATCTCAGCGGGCATTTACGCCGAAAACCAACAATAGGACGTTTCTTTATTCATCATGGTCGCTCAGGCGGCCTTTTTTTATGGGCGCAATATGGCACAGACACTTATTCGCGGGCGCAAAGGTGGTGGTGGAGCGGCGCATACACCGGTCGAATCACCTGATGACTTGCAGTCCAATGCAAAAATTAAAATCCTCCTGGCGTTATCGGAAGGTGAGATCGCCGGCGAACTGGACGGCACGCGCATTCTGCTGGATGGCACGCCGATACACAATGCCGACGGCAGCGAGAATTTCACCGGACTGAAATGGGAGGTGCGCAATGGTACGCAAATGCAGGATTACATTCAGGGGATGCCGGACGTTGAGTCGGAAACCTCTGTCAACGTAAAACTGACGACGACCAATGCCTGGACACGTACTTTCACTAATACCGACATTGATGCATTGCGCATTCGGATGGGATTTCCATCGCTGTTTCGTTATGAAAATAACGGTGATATGCATGGCGCGGTTGTGGAATACAAAATTGAACTCTCCACCGACGGCGCTGCTTATCAAACGGTCGTTGCCGGAAAAGTAGAGGGCAAAACCACCAGTTTGTATGAGCGTGACCATCGGGTTAACTTGCCCAAGGCAACAAACGGCTGGACGTTGCGTGTAAGTCGTCTGACGCCGGACTCCACCAGCAGCAAACTGGTAAATAATACCCAGGTTCAGACTTATACCGAGATCGTTGACGCGAAGTTTCGTTATCCCAATACGGCACTGCTGTTCATTGAGTTCGACGCAGCTCAATTCAACGCGGTCCCTAAAATTACCGTCAGGCCAAAAGGCAAGATTATACGCATTCCCGCCAACTACGATCCGTTGGCTCGCAGTTACTCCGGCGCTTGGGATGGCAGTTTCAAATGGGCTTGGAGCAACAACCCTGCCTGGGTGTTCTACGATATTGCGCTTGATAAGAACTATGGGTTGGGGAACCGGGTTTCCGCATTGGAAATGGACAAATGGGGACTCTATCGAATCGCCCAGTATTGTGATGAGCTCGTCAGTGACGGACTGGGTGGTGAGGGTAAGGAACCGCGCTTTTTGTGCGATGTGTATATTCAATCTCAGCAAGATGCTTACACCGTCTTACGCGATATTTCGGCTATTTTCCGCGGTATTACCTACTGGGGTAACGATCAGCTATTTGCCTATGCGGATATGCCGCGCGATATGGATTTTGTCTATTCGCGAGCCAACGTGATTAACGGTGAGTTTACCTATGCCTCAGGTTCTTACAAGAATCGCTATACCTCGGCGTTGGTCAAATGGGGCGATCCATCCAATCATTATGCCGAGGCCGTTGAGGCGGCCTACGATAACGATTTGGTTAAACGGTATGGAGTGAACCAGACCGAAATAACGGCTATTGGCTGCACACGCCGGACCGAAGCTCATCGCCGCGGTCGCTGGGCTATTTTAAGCAATGCCAAAGATCGTACCGTCAGTTTTAACGTTGGACTGGACGGTAATATTCCTCTGCCTGCGCGTATTATCGGCGTCGCGGACGCGATGTTGGCCGGTAAGGCCAATGGCGGCAGGATCCGATCTGCACAGGAACGAACAGTCGTTTTGGATCGTGAGGTCGAGTTTACCGCGGGCGATCGTTTGTGCGTCAATCTGCCGGATGGCACGGCCCAACGCCGCACCATTGCCAGCATTGCCGCTGACAAGAAAACCGTAACGCTCACTGCGGCTTTTCGTCAGCAACCGGAAACGGAAGCGGTCTGGAGCATCGATTCTGACGACCTGGCCGTTCAACAGTTCCGCGTGATTTCAGTGCAATCCAACGATGACGGCACTTTCACCATCAGTGCGGTAGAGCACGATCCAAATAAATACGCGTTTATCGATAACGGTGTTCGGTTGGATTCTCCGCCGCTTACTGTCACCCCCCCTGGCACGATAGCCGCACCCGCCAATATCACTCTTTCCCGGTATGACTATGTCAGCCAAGGGATCAATATCGCCACTCTGCGCGTGCAATGGGCGAGGGTGACCGGTGCGCTGAAGTATGAAGCGCAATGGCGCAAAGACAGCGGCAACTGGGTGAATATCGGTGCGACCTCTTCGCTTGGGTTTGAAGTCAATGGTATTTTCGCTGGCAATTATGATGTTCGGGTGCGTGCGGTTAATGCAGTCGACGTCTCCTCACCTTGGGGCCGTTCGGAAACCACCTATTTGGCCGGTAAAGAAGGGGCACCGCCGCGAATCGTTGGGTTGCGCGCTTCTACCGATCGGGTATTTGGTATCCAACTTTCCTGGATGTTTGGTACAGGGGCTGAGGATGGTCTGAAAACAACGCTAGCCGTTGCTGCACGAGCGGATTTCTCTGATGAGAAACTGCTGGCAGACGTGCCTTATCCGCAAAATCACTATGACATGCAAGGGCTCAGGGCGGGGCAAACGCTGTATTTTCGCGCGGCGTTTACGGATAAAAACGGTTTACAGTCTGAATGGACGGAGTTTGTACGCGGCATTTCCTCCGATAAAGCGGATATCGTTTTGGAACAGATTGCTAACAGCATTACCGAGACGGAGTTAGGTAAAGAACTGTTGGATAAAATCTCCAGTTTGCCGTCCGATCAAAACGTTCAGGATCTGGCGAATAAGATCGCTAAGGCGCAGCGTGACATTGAGCAAAACAAGGAGGCACTGGCCGGCGATGTCGGTGCGTTGGAGCAGGCTCTCGAGAGTGTTAAAGAACAAGTTGCCGGCACCAATACCGATCTGAACATGACCGTAGAAGGTTTGCAGCGCAACCTGGAACAAATCAGCAAGGCGGCGATTGAGAATAGCCTGACACTCGATTTGGCACGCACTGATTTGACGATGGCGAAGCAAACGTTGGCCGGAGATATTCAAGATGCCCGGCATGAGCTCAGCGGGACGCGAGCGGCTCTGCAGCGGGCCGATGCCGAGCTGCAGGCTAAAGTAGACGCATTGACCGGCGGTGACGGCACCAGCATTGCAGAGGTGATTTCTCAGGTTAGCGTCTTGCGGGAACAGGACCAAGCGCTGGCAGAGCAATTGGCTGCCGTCGTGGCCAAATCAGCGGGCAATGCGGCGCAAATTGCTCAAGAAAAGCAGGCAAGGAGTGATGCCGATGAGGCAATGTCCCAAATTATCAATTCGGTAAAAGCCGTTTCCGATAAGCAGCAGGGAACGATCGCCCAATTGGAACAAACGCAGGCAGATGCTCAAGCGGCGTTGGCCAAAGTGGAATCGGATGTGGCCGCTAGTGCCCAAATTGTCGATGACCATCATGCGGAGCAAGGTCGGGTTAATGCGGCCGTTACGGCAAAAACGGAAGCATTGGCTAACCAGCAGCAGGCAATGGGTGAGCAGTTGGGCGGATTGGGCGCCGAGTTTAGCGATAATCAGGCCCAGGTTACGCAGCAACTGAAGACTTTGACGGATAGCGAGTCGGCTCTGGCGCGGCAACTGAGTGCCCTGGAATCACAAGCGGGCTCCAATACGGCAGCGATAGCAGCGGAATCGCAGACTCGCGCAGAAGCTGACAGCGCTCAGGCGAAAGCGCTTAACACGTTGGGAACGGCCGTTGATGGCCAGGCTTCGGCCATCAATGTACTTCAGCAGGCAGCCAGCAATGCCGAGAGTTCAATGGCGGGCATTACGCAATCGCTGGAAGCACTCAGCAAAGCGGATATCGAGAACGCATTAAATCTTGATAACAGCAAAAAAGATCAGCACGAAGTTAACGCCACGATTACCGTCCAACAGCAAGTTCAGGCCGATCAGTTGGCGTCTCAGGCACGGCAGTTGACACGTTTGCAGGCCAACTTTGGTGATGTTTCTGCAGAACTCCAGCAAGAGTTAACCGTGCGTGCAACGGAAGACAGCGCGCTGTCACGACGTTTGGACTCGCTCAATAGTCAAGTGGGCGATAGTCGTGCAACCTTGGCCCAACTACAGCAGGTTGTCAGCGATGCCGAAAGTGCACGGGCGGGAATGACGCAGTCGCTGGAAGCCTTGAGCAAAGCGGATATTGAGAATGCGCTAAACCTTGATAACAGCAAGAAAGAACAGGTTGGGGTAAACGCCGGGCTTATTTCGAAACAGGAGGTTCATGCCGACAAGCTGGAGTCGCAGGCACGGCAGTTGCTTATGCTGCAGGCTAACTTTGGCGATGTTTCTGCCGGGCTGCGGCAGGAGCTCACCGTACGCGCGACTGAGGACAGCGCATTATCACAACGGCTGGATTCACTTAATAGCCAGGTAGGGGAGAGCCAGGCTGCAATTACGCAGCTGCAGCAAACGCAATCTGATGCCGATAGCGCCAATGCCAGTCTGTCACAATCGTTGGCAGCGACGGCGAAAGCCAATATTGAGCTGGCATTGAAGCAAAGTGGGGATGTTCAGCAACAAAACACCATTACTGCGGGGCTCCAGACTCAACAGACGGTTTTGGCCGATCAGCAACAAGCGCAGGCTAGGCAGTTGATTGGCTTGCAAGCCAATTTTGGTAGCGTTGCGGCTAAATTGGCCACAGAGTTGACGGTAAGGGCGCAGGCCGATAGCGCTTTGGCACAACAGTTGACGACGTTAAGCGGCACGGTTGATGAGAATCAAGCGAACGTTGAACAACAGCTGCAGGTTTTGGTGGATACGGGTAGCGCTCAGGCAAAACAGCTTACCGATATATCCAGTAAAACAGAGGGAAATCGCGCTGCACTTACCCAACTGGCGAAAACAGTTACCGATAACCAATCGGCCTCTTCACAACAGATTGTTCAACTTAATACTGAAGTGGGTAAGGTCAAAACCAATCTGCTGAATGAAAGCAGCGTACGTTCAAGCGCCGATAGTGCATTAGGACAACGTATTGATCACGTGACGGCGACCGCCGGTAATAACACTGCGGCGGTACAGGAGGTCAAACAGGCACAGGCTTCATTGAACGGAAAGATATCGGCATCATGGAGTTTGAAGGTACAGGCTGACAACGCAGGGCGGCAGTTTGTTGCAGGGATGGCGTTGGGCGTAGATGGCGCGGGCAACAGTCAGTTCTTGGTCCAGGCGGATCGTTTTGCGTTGCTGAATAATCCAAACGGAAGTGTCTCCTCCCCGTTTGCCGTGCAAAATGGCCAGACGTTTATTAACGCCGCGTTTATCGCCAATGCTTCGATAGACAGTGCAAAAATAGCACAGGAAATCACGTCGTCAAACTACGTTTGGCATGACGACCCCGCCTATCGGCAGGGATGGGCGATCAATAAGAATGGTTATGCCACATTCAGTAATATGGATGTGCGCGGACGTATTTTCGCCACTTCAGGCGTATTCAACAACGTGACCATCAATGAGAACTGCGATGTCAGAGGCAAGGTTTATGCGAATAGGATAGATGGTGATATTGCCAGCATGCAGGCATTCAGTGCCCAGACGCTACGCAAGCATGATGGCGTATATACCTACGTCTATGCGGGTGGAATGAACTATGCCGTGAGACTCGTCATTCCCAATATCAAGGTCGTGTATTACAGCAGCCCGCGAGGTTCGGTATGCAATATGCGAATCAAACTGAACGGGAATATCCTTCGTCAACATCGATTCAGTAGAGTGAGCGGAGGGGATGTTTATGAAGATGCTATTTCAATCGATATTCCAGCGTATGCCGGCGAGCAGCAAATTCGAATTGAGACTGACGCTATGGATGATCGAGATAGCACAATAGTTTCCTCTTTTGTCATGATGGTTTTCCCTCTTAAGAATAATAGATTCTGGTCCTGGAGAGGATGAATGTTCTTTGGCGTTCAATTATCTTAATTTAATGTTTAGAAACATGGAGAAATAAGTATGTGGTATAAAGCGGGTAAAATTAATGTTGTCGCTAATAGCGCCTCTGTTTCTGCGACCGGCACACAATGGGGAGATGCAAAGTACGGCGTGATGCCGGGGATGATGTTGCTGGCACCAGATAATAAGCTCTATGAAATCAAGAGCGTTAACAGCAATGCTTCATTGACCTTGAACAGTAGTTATTCGGGTGAGACGGCCAATGGGCAACCCTATGCCATCATTACGACTTACGAAGGCGATATCAGTCAGTTCTCTGCTCGATTCAGCGCCTTGCTAACCTATTTTCAGGGGAGTCGTAGTGAGTTGATCGATGTCTTGACTGGTACCGGCGACGTTAAATTAACCAAAGAAGATGGTTCGTTGATCACTGTACCTTCGTACGGCAAATTGATGGCGGATATGCAAGACAAGGCGCTTGTTTCCATCGATCGTTTACGCTTTGCGATGCCGGTGACAACAACGGCAGATGTCACTTATTTGTGGGGGACGTTGGTGAACTTCCCGCAAAATGGCGCAACGGTGAGTATAGATATCGTTGGTGGGGCGGGATTTAATGGCCAGGTTTACAATAACACTGGAGCACAAGTTATTATCAGAACTGGGACGCAGAATAACGTTGTTAATTCACGTGGGCGCATTTCAGCTAGAGTGGTTCACTCAGGTAATGAAGTTATTATTAAAGCTCTTTCTTTAGTAGAAACATCGGCAAATAATTACGATGTTTATGTGACTCTGGGCAGTTTCATGGCCTCCAACTACTATACGGTGCAAGGAGGGTCACTTTCGACCATGCTGAGCCGTTGGGTCAACAAAGGGACTCGTTTCGAGGGCGACCTTCCTGCCAGCAATATGAACGTGGGAATCTATGCGCAGTATGTCGAGAGTTTGGCAAACAAGAAAATAGATCTGCAGAAGTGCATTTGGGCTGGCGATGGTACCGGGATTGGCGGCACTTCTGTGCACAAAGATGATGCGTTTGAAATGCTCAACCGTTTTTATCGGATAAACCAAGACTCGGCTAACTATCCAGGTGGTGCGGGTAACGTAGCGGTGGTTTCCCTGCCGCTGGATGGCAGCCCATCGGCGGCTTATTTGGCGGTGAGCGGGCAGCGGCATGCCTGGGTAGGGCAAGGAAGCAACTATGGGGAAAATAAAGGAAAAATATTCTGGCAGCGCGTGTTTACCGATCTCTATGCTCCTGCCGTTTCGGAGTTGAGAAATGGCAAAGATTACGGATTGACGGGGGCAGTCACCGCTGCAGCTCGGCTTAATTTAGATTCGCTATACCAGTCCAGTCCGTTGATGGTGATTAATGACGCTATTAATCGACCGGCGGAATTGGGGGGGGGCGCCGCGTTTATTAAAGTTGAAAGCTGGAAAGTGGATGGCGGAGCGGAGCCCGGTTCGCTTCGCACGCGGCAGGTGGTTTCCGGTTATGGCAGCCTTGGTTCTGAAAGCGGCAAGGTTTTTACCCGGGTGTGGAACGGTACGAAATGGACTGGATGGATTAAGGACTGGACAGAAGCGACGACGACGGTAGATGGCAACGGCTTTATCAAGAAAGCTTCGCCGATTGCTCGATTGTCCAGCGATCCGCAGCGCATGAACAGTGATTTTTTAGCCGGCTTTATGCTTGCCGGCGTAGCGGCGATCAATCCCGAGGCGGCGGGAGTCACTGCAGAAAAGCTCACGACTGGCGTTTATCGCCTCACCGGTGCTCGTGGCTTCGCAAAGGAGGGGTGGACGTTTGAAATACCTCAAGATGGCAACGGCAACCGTTTGTGCTTCGTAGAGACGGAGACTGACGACGATGGCGTCGTCACGGTCAGAGTCAGTAAACGGCGATTCGATGCAGATACGGCGATGGTTATTGCCGGTGAGCCTATGGATATTCCGGCGGGGCGCTGGATCGATCTACGACTGGATGTCCTTCAGAATCAGGAAGTTGATGAGAAGGAAAAACATGCGGCAGATTTTCGCGATATTGATCTTGCCGATGCAGATGATGCCAACGTTGGACCTTTGCAGTAATTAGAATCGACTATTTATTTCTCTCTTTCGTGAGTTGCTAATTATAAATATGTCATTAACGGCAGGCATTGGCACGCCTGCCTTTTAATCATGATGCAATTGCATATCAAGGAATTTAAGCATGTGGTACAGAACGGGAAAAATTAATGTTGTCAGCAATGGGACATCCGTCGCAGGGGTGGGGACGCAATGGGCTGACGCAAAAAATGGCGTGATGCCTGGGACGATTTTGCTGGCTCCAGACAATCAACTTTATGAGATTAAATCTGTAAGTAACAACAATCTCTTTGTATTAAGTTCGCCTTATGCAGGCTCGACGGCCACTGGGCAAGATTACGCGATTATCACTACTTATGAAGGTGATATCAGCCAGTTTTCCGCAAGATTGTCGGCTTTGCTAACTTACTTTCAAGGAAGCCGCAATGATTTGATGAATTTATTGACTTCATCAGGTGATGTCACCATAGAAAAAGACGATGGGCAACGCATTATCTTGCCGGGATATAGGAAAGTGCTCGATAGCATGGATGTCACGGTTAAAAAAGTCATTAATAACACTCGTTGGAAGATGCCTGGTACGGCAAAGAACCCAGGGTGGTATTTGCTTGGTGAAATCAGCAAATTTACGCAAGGTGGAAGTACGCTAAAGATCGATGTTACCGGCGGACCAGGTTATAACGGAGCTTGGATCCATAATGCGATGGCGAGTATTGTTATACGTACCGGTGATGGGCAAATTTCGACTGTCAACGCAGCTGGACGAGCGGGGGTGACATGTTGGAACGCACTGCAAGAGCGTGCGGCGGTCATTGACGTTTGTTTGATTGAGCGAACGGCGAATATGTATGAGGTACATGTCAATCTTGGTAGCTTTATCAATCAGTGTTTCTATGAGATTTCTAGCGTAGATATGGCTATGGTCGATAACTGGAATCATGTCGCCACCAAAGATAGCGTTATACCTGAGAGCCCTCTGGGTAAAAAAGTGATTGCGAACTTGACCGATGCAACTGTCGTCGATCGTGATTATCTCGACAGCCGGTTGATTTCAAAAGGGGAGTTTGGTCTGGGAGCAGGTGCCCAGCATAAAGATGATGCTTTTCAACGAATTTACAACATGTATCGAGTGACGCCGGCCTCTGACAATGCTCCACTTCCCAACAACATTTTTGGCTGTGTCTCGCTGCCGATCGATGGTGGCCCAACAACAGGGTATATGGCTGTGGGCTCATCGGGAGCACTCTTTACCGGTGTATCCAACTCGGTATCGGCGGGGAAAATCAGCTGGGGGCGAACCTTCGGTGATACCTGTTTGCCTACGGTATCGGATATTTCCAACCTGAAAGATTGGGGATTGACCTATGGTGTCACGGCAGCCAGAAAACTGGATTTTAATGATCGATACTTCTCGCGCAGAGGAATGGTAGGAACGGATCCTTTGGGGAATCCGTTCAAAGATGTCGGGACGTATTTTCTGGATGTGTATGGCTGGAAAGCCGGTCAAGAAGACACCAAAGAAAATTATCGCGCGGCGCAAACTTGTTACGGTTATGGGGTGTCGGGAAACCAGAGTGGGAAGATGTTTTTGCGTACCTGGAATGGTACCGAGTGGAGCAAGTGGTTCAAGGTTTGGACAGAGGCCTCCACGATCACGGACACCAATGGATATCTCAAACCCGCCTCCCCGGTAGTCAAGCTCTTTAGTGATGGCCGCAGCGTATTCAATGAAGACGTTCTGGGGGTAAAAACGGAGAGGCTCAGCGAAGGGGTTTACCGCATGGCAGGGACGCTCGGATTCAATGCCGACCCAATTTGGGGGGGGATAAACGGTGGGATTGAAATCCCATTAGATAGTAACAAGCAAGCATTGATTTGGGTTGATTATCAGGTTGAAACCAATGGCGATATCATCATTCGCAGTTATCACCGTACCTACGACGGTGTTCCTGTTTTCGCGCGGAATATTAAAGAAGGGTATGTGGATGGTCAGCCTATCGACATTCCTGAGGGACGTCATATCGATCTGCGCGTACAAATGCCCGAGTTGCCCATGGCGGCAGAGGTGTAAGCGAGACAACGTCTGATAGGTAGCGGAAAAGGGCGGAACGTCAATGGCAGCAGGAGCTGCCATTGACGTATCGATGAATTATTTATTAAATATTTTATAGTCCAGCGAATAACGGCCGGCGCCGGTTACCGCCAGCAACAGCAAACCGCCAATGATGCTGATGTTTTTAAAGAAGTTGATTTCGTTGCCCATCATTTCCATGCCGGTCATTTTCCAGAACGGGTGACCGATAAATGCGGTGCCCAAAACATACAGGGCGAAAATGACCGCAATAGGGCGAGTAAACAGGCCGAGAATAAGCGCGATGCCGAAAATAAACTCTACCACCACGGCAACGATCGCCGCTAAATAAGGCATCGGCGTGCCGTAGCCTTCCATCGCCGTAACGGTCGCCCCGAAGTTGACCAGTTTCATCCAGCCGAAAATGATAAACAGAACCATCAGTAGAATGCGGGACAGCAGAATAACGCCGTCTTTTGAGCTATCACCCATTTCGAACTCCTTAGCCACTGTCGGAATTATGTTGTCTTGCTGATTAAAGATTAGAACAATTTACGTTTTTTTCTAGCGGCGGCGGGCGGTTGCGCCACTTTTTTCGGCGGACGAGAGGCGTGGTGAAGCCGGCGGCATTGCCTATACTTGAGCCTGGAGCAAAAACAATAAAACAGGCAATGTGAGGCCATGATGGACGAGGAATTGACCGCCGCCGGTTACCGTCGTTATTCCGGCGACAAGATTGACGTTTATTTTAACCGCGCGATATGCCGCCATTCTGCCAACTGCGTGCGTGGCAACGCGGCTATTTTTACCCTGAACCGCCGGCCGTGGATCATGCCGGACAATGCCGATACGGCCGAGGTGAGACGCGTTATCGACACCTGCCCCAGCGGCGCACTGAAATATAGGGAGAAATAATATGGATCTTAAAATACTGGCGGACGAGAAGCGTTTTTACATCAATGACGAGCAAGGCAAGCTGATCGCCGAGATCTCTTTCGTGCCGAGCGGCGACAAGCTGACCATTATCGATCACACCTGGGTGGATGAGTCATTAAAGGGGCTGGGCGTCGGTAAAAAGCTGGTGGCGCTGGTGGTGGAGAAAATGCGCGCGGAGCAGCGTAAAATCATTCCGCTGTGCCCGTTCGCCAAGCATGAGTTTGATACCACGCCGGCCTATCAGGACATTCGCGCCTGAGGCGATAACGGGGCGCGGTGCGCCCCGGTCATTCAGCAGACGCCGAAATCACCGTCTTCGTGATACAGCACCACATCGCTGGCCTGCACCTCCGTGCGCTGTTCTTTACCCAGTTCATTCCAGCTGCAAACCAGGGTTTCGCCGTCGATCGCCACCACGGTCATCTTTGGGCCGCCGGTGGTGCGTTGAACAAAATCACCGATATTGAATACCATGCGTTCCTCCACAACAGATTAAACCTCATCTATTGATAACACAGAATGGCGCTGCCGTTGGCACGAGTTTCGTTATGTATTATTTTATATAACGATTATCACCAAGGAGAGCAGAATAACATGCCGGGATTATTGATGTTTTATGTGGGCGGTACGGCGCCGGGCGCCAATATTGAATTGCACGATGTGCAGTTCGCGGCGGCGGATCGGCCGGAAGAGGCGTATCCGCTGCTGCGTGAAAAGTGGTTCGGCGATAAGCGCAAGGTGCATGTCGACGGCTATGCGCGCATCGACTGGGCGGACGGTTACGACGTGAGTCTGAAGCCCGCACCGTTCGCCGGTGAAGAGAAGCTGTTTTTCGTCAACGCGGGCGGCTACCGCAGCGATGAGCTGGCGGAATTGCACCAGTTCGGCCTGTTTGTGGCGCGCTCCGCCGACGAGGCGAAGGAGAAAGCCAAACGGGTGCTGCTGACGGACAGCGCGCAGCAGCATAAGGACGATTTGGCCGAGGTGGACGACTGCCTGCTGCTGCAGGCGCTGCAGGGTTACCACGTGCATTTGCGGGCCAACCCGCACGGCGAACCGGCCCGACCGCTGTGGCAGGGGTATCTGCCGATCGGCGAACCCGCGTTATAACGCCGCCAGCGCCTGCAGCTGTTGCTGTAACCAACGGCAGGCCTCCGGCCGGCCGTTCTTACGGTGCAGGTAGATTTTGATCTGATACGGCGGCACCGGAAACGGCAGGGGGTGGATATCCAGCGCCGCCGCCTGCCGCAATTTTTGCGCGGCGTAACGCGGCATGCTCATCACCAGCTCGCTGTCGGCGACGATGAACGGCGCCCCCAGCAGCGAAGGCGTGCGGATGGCGATATCGCGCTGCAGCCCCAGCTTATCGAGCTGGTAGTCAATGACGCCTCGCTGTTCGTTCCACGGCGTCACCACCAGGTGACGCGCCCGCAGGTAGTTTTCCAGCGTCAGTGCGCCGTATTTTACGCTGAACGCGGGCGAACTGACCGCCACATACTCATCCTCCAGCCAACTCACTTCGTCGATCTCCGGGTAGCTTTCGCCGTCGGTTTCGGTAAAGCCCAGCGCAAAGTCGATGCGCCCCGCCAGCAGATCGTTCAGCGCCACCTTGCGCTCGGAATAGCGCAGCTGGAACGACAGCCCCGGCGCCAGGCGTTGCATCTGCGCCATCAGCGCGGGAAACACCGCGAAGGCGGTGTAATCGGTAATGGCGAAGGTGAAGCTCTCCCGGCTTTCGGCGGGGACGAAGCGCGGGCGCGGATGCAGCCCTTTGGAAAGCAGCGCCAGACTTTCGCTGACGGTCGGGGCCAGGCTGTCGGCATACACCGTCGGGTGCATGTCGTTGCCGACCCGGTAGAACAGCTCGTCCGCCAGCGCCTTGCGCAGCCGGATCAGCGCGTGGCTCAGCGCCGACGCACTGAGAGCCAGCTCCGCCGCGGCGCGCGTCACAGACCGCAGCCGATAGACCGCTTCGAACACCAGCAGCAGGTTGAGATCGAGACGCTTCAAATCCAGATGCATAACATTCATTACCTGTTGATAAAAATGCAGTTCATACAGTATTGGAGGCGCGATATGCTGGCAAGCACAGCCATCAACTCACACGGGATTTGCCATGACCATTGAGATTTACCCGGCGCAAAAAAGCGACGCCAAACTGATTCTGGATATGATTATCGAGCTGGCAGTGTACGAAAAGGCGCGCGAGCAGGTGCTGGCCAGCGTGGAAGATATCGAACGCAGCCTGTTTGGGCCGGGCGCCTGTTCCGAAGCGCTGATTTGTACGGTGAACGGCGAGCCGGCGGGTTATGCGGTGTTCTTTATGAGTTACTCCACCTGGCTGGGTAAAAACGGCATCTATCTGGAAGACCTGTACGTAGCGCCGAAGCATCGCGGCGCGGGCGCCGGTAAAAAGCTGCTGCGGCACATCGCCAAGCTGGCGTGTGAGCGGCAGTGCGGCCGCCTGGAGTGGAGCGTGCTGGACTGGAACCAACCAGCCATCGATTTCTACCTCAGCATCGGCGCGCAGCCGCAGGGCGAGTGGGTGCGTTATCGCATGGAGGGCGAGGCGCTGACGCATTTCGCGGCACACGGGGCGGCGTTGCCGGCATAATAACCGTTGGGGGGAGGCTGCCTCCCCAACTGTAGTGGTGTGAATAGTTTACTGCGGGTGGTTCAGATCAGGATCGTGCGGGTTTGCGGGCGGCGAGAATGAAGATCATCGGGCGCTCCTGCTCTTCGTCCAGCGCCGGGTTAGCGGCGATTTGCTGCGCGCTGGGGCCCCATTCGTTCAAATGCTGGATGATAAAGCCTTGTTGCGCCAGCGGGTTGATATAGCTGCCGAGCGTGCGGTGCTGCTTGATGACACCTTCCGCCAGCCAGTTGGAAACGCGCTGGCCTTCTCGCTGGTAGCCGTTCACCGGCCAGGATTTCTGCCCTTTGCCGTCGGTCAGCCAGCCCTGTTGCGCCGGGGCGGTGTAGATCGGGTGCTCGGCGGTGAAGATGAACTGCCCGCCGGGTTTCAGCGTGGCGTAAACCGTGGCGAACAGGGCGGGCAGATCCTCGAGATAGTGCAGCGTCAGCGAGCTGTAGACCAGATCGTAATTTTCCGGCGGCAGCTGCAGCTGCGCCAAATCTTGCCGACGGTACTCGATGCCCGCGTCGGCGGTCATCTCCTGCGCCTTGGCCAGCATCTTTTCCGAGACGTCCAGCCCCAGCACGTCGGCGGCGCCCTGTTCGCGCGCGCTGCGGCAGAACCAGCCGTAGCCGCAGCCGAGATCGACCACGCTTTTGCCCTGCAAATCCGGCAGGATACGGCGAATGGCGGGCCATTCCGGCGCGCCGTCCAGGCCGTGCTGCGAGCGGCTGAGCTGCGCGTAGCCGTCGAAGAAGGCCTGATTGTCATAGATGTTTTGCGTCATGATGACTCCTTAGGGGGAATGACGGCGGCGGAATGCCGCTGCCTTACCGTGCATAGTGCTGCATAATTCTACGCTGACAACATGAATAACGGGAATGATGATGGACATGATTTCGGTGCGGCACACGCCTGAGCTGGCGCCGCGTGCCATTGCGTATTTTCAGCGGCGCTGGGCCACGGCAGAGACGCTGATAATGTATGAAGACGCTATCAACCGCAGCCTGGGCGCCGCCAATCCGCTGCCGCAGTGGTACCTGCTGATGGAAAATGACCGGATCCTCGGCTGCGCGGGGCTTATCACCAACGACTTTATCAGCCGCGGGGAACTGTATCCCTGGCTGTGCGCGCTCTACGTAGAGGAAGCGCAGCGCGGCCGGGGCTGCGGCGCCAAACTGATTGAGCATGTGGCGGCGGAAACCCGCCGGCTGGGCTTCCCGCAACTGCACCTGTGCACCGATCTGGAAGGCTACTACGAGCGCAGCGGCTTCGTTTATAACGGGCTCGGGTATCACCCCTGGGGCGAAGCCTCGCGGGTCTATTCGCGGGTGCTGTGATCGCCCTCGCCGGGGGCGCGTAAGACAAACCTGACTTTTCTTTTCGTTCACCTCATCGCGCGTCGCGGGTTACACTGGCCGCTTGTTCGCCACCGACCGGGTTAATTCGCCGCCGTGATGAGAGTGCCACGTCAGCTACAGCAACGCGTTACCGCCTGCATCGCCATTATGGCGGTGCTGTTGCTGTTTGTGGCGCCGGTGGTGTCGAAATCGCTGATGCACCACCCGATGATGGGCAGCATGGCGCAGACGGACGCCGCCATGCCGCACGACATGCACGCGATGGCGATGCCTGCCGCCGAGCATGCCGGCCACCACGGCATGGATCCTGCGGAGATGATTTTCTGCGGCTATTGCGAGCTGCTGATCCACGTGCCGCTGCTGCTGTGGACATTCGTCCCGCTGCTGTGGCTGATGGCGCGCATCGCGCGCCTGCCTTGCGTGCCGCGCATCGTTTCTCCGCCCATTCGGCGCCTGACTCTGCGGCCGAGCCCGCGTGGGCCACCCGGCCAACCGTTTTTCCCTATTGCTTGATCATGGGTAACGCCGTCCGTATCGCTGCGGACGGTTTGCCTGCGCACACAGTTTGAAAAACGAGAAAGGCCATGACCTCAATAACCAAAACTCCACCTGCCGCATCGCCGCGTGGCGCGATGCTGAACCTGATCAGACGGCTACATTTTTATATCGGCCTGCTGGTCGCGCCTTTTATTCTGGTCGCTGCACTGACCGGCACGCTGTATGTGCTGACCCCGCAGCTTGAAGAGGCGCTGTATCGCGATGCGCTTTTCACCGAACCGCACGGGCAGGCGAGATCGCTGGCTGACCAGATCGCCGCCGCCCGCCGCGCGGTGGGTGACGAGGCGCGCATTTACGCCGTGCGCCCGGCGCCCGGTGCAATGGACACCACACGCGTACAGTTCGCGGGCGCCGATCTGGGCGCTTCCGAGTCGCGCGCGCTGTTTGTCGATCCTTATACCCTGGCGATCAAGGGCGATATGACGGTGTACGGCACCTCCGGCGTGCTGCCGCTGCGCACTTGGCTGGACAAGCTGCACAGCAGCCTGCTGCTCGGTGATCTGGGCCGCAACTACAGCGAGCTGGCGGCCTCCTGGCTGTGGGTGGCCGCGCTGGGCGGCGTGGCGCTGTGGCTGACGACGCGGCCGAAGCGCAAACTGAAAAGGGCTAAAGGGGGCTTCGCCGCCAGCCGCCATTGGCATGTCACGCTGGGCGTGGCATTGCTGGCCGGGTTGCTGTTCTTCTCGGCTACCGGGCTGACCTGGTCGCAGTGGGCCGGCGGCAACATCGACGCGCTGCGGGCCAACCTGGGCTGGCTGACGCCGCAGGTCAACACCAGCCTGCAGGCCGATGCGCCGCAGACGCCGGCCGATCCGCACGCCGAGCACCGCGGGATGATGCCGGGCATGAAGATGGGCCCTGCCGCGCAGAGCAATGCGCTGAACGGTGATTGGGATCGGGCGCTGCACGCCGCGCGCGCCTCCGGGATCGACGCTGCCAAGGTTGAGCTGCGCCAGCCGAAAGGCGAGGGCAAGGCCTGGACGGTAACCGAAGTGGATCGCAGCTGGCCAACGCAGGTGGACGCGGTTGCCATCGCACCGCAAAGCTTCACCGTTGTCGACCAGGTGCGGTTCGACACCTTCCCGCTCATCGCCAAGCTGACCCGCTGGGGCATCGACGCCCACATGGGCATTCTGTTCGGCTTGCCGAATCAGCTGCTGCTGGCGGCGTTCGGCCTCGGGCTGTGCTTGATGGTCGCGTTGGGTTACCGCATGTGGTGGAGTCGCCGCCCGGCGGCGGGGGCACAGCATCCGGTGCATACGCTGATTGCCGCCTGGCTGGCGCTTTCCCTGGCGGCGCGTGCCGTCACGCTGCTGGTGGCTGCGGCGCTGGGTTATTGCCTGCCGGTGATGGGCGTGAGCCTCGTGGCGTTGCTGCTGGTGGACGTGTGGCGCTGGCGCGGCCAGCGGCAAGGCCACCGGGACGAAACGCCGGAAGCGGCCGCCCGCCGCGCCGAGGTGCGTAAGTTCCGCGCGGCGGTGGCGACTGTGGCGGTAGCAGTCGGCTGCGTGATGGGCCGAGCGATCCTCGGCGGCACCGTCGAGCAGTTCCAACTGCCGATCGGCGCCTGGAGCGCCCAGATGGTGATCATGCAGAGCCTGATGGTGCTGCTGTATACGCTGGTGTTCACCCTGCTGCTTTCCATTCCGCTGTGGTATTTCTTCCTGGGGGAGAAAGAGGGGCGGTGAGGTAGCGTCCGGCATGCCTGCGGGCATGTCGGATATTTGGGAATGGGGCTTAAGCACGTATCATCTCACTGGATAGGCAATTTCCACTGAAAGGAAGCGAACGATGACGTTTGAACAACGAAGGGACAAAGCGATAGCGCTGATGGAGGAAAAGAAGATGTGGCGGAGCAACTACGCGCCGCCAATCTTGCGCCTGCTGTGGCGAATGGACGTGAATATGCCACCGCCGCCGTTTGCGCCTTTCTGGCTGAATATGCTGTTCTTCGGCATTTGGTTTGGCCCGCTGTGGGGCGTGCTGATGTGGTTCATGATATGGAAAAATCAGGGATACACCGGTGAAGAGGCCCTGACATTAAGCCTCGCCGCCGGCCTGTTGTTTGGCTTTTTTATGGCGCTTTTCCACTACAGGCGGAAAAAGGCGAACAGGCTGCCGGACTGGAACGATCTTTGACACGTTAGTGAAGAACAAAAACAAAAAAGCCCGCAACCGAAGTTGTGGGCTTCTTTATTTATTATCGCCGGATCTATCTGGGGCACTGGTGGTTTATTTGGTGGGGTGGCTGGGGTTGGGCTGATATATATATCAGAATACACGTGATTTTCATTGGTTCAATCGGGTCGCCGTCGTCATGGGAATATATCTTTGTGCTTACTAGTGATCTCCATCACTTTCCGAATCACCAATCTGCTGTTAACATTTGGTAATGTATTCTGTAAGGTTTTTTGATTGCTACTAATATAATAAATTCATGATTTGTTAATGATTTCATTTTTAATTATTGTTTTTGGAAGGTAATGGTGATGTACGAAGTGATTTGTCAAAAAGATCTTTATTCTGAATGGGTTGTGCGCAGTAGTCTATACTGGATGACTCCGCTTGCCCAGTGGAAACTCTGTGAGGATATATCCTCTTGGACAATCTCTTTTGAAAGCGATAGCCCCGAATGCCTCTATGAATTCGAGAGGCTGCTGAATGATTACACTTTGCGAGAAAAGTTACATCATAAAACAGGGACTTTGAGAGATTCTATTGTCCATAAAGTGCTTCGTAGTATCGATGAAAGGCTTTCGTAATGGAATTGATGCCCTTCAATTTTGACAGATTGCCAAATGGACAGGTCTTTATAAGCAATCTCGCTGGTTTTCATCACTTCATCGATGAGCAAGAGCTGCTTGATCTAGCCAATGAGCAAATCAGTGCGGAGCAATCAAACGCACTGGAAAGTAAGCTTTTCATAACCACCGAAAGCTCATCTGCACTAACCCCTTATGCTTTAAGTGCCGCTTTTGCAAAACGATTGATGAATGAACTTGCGGTCAGACCAATTTTCATGATTGTGCCCACACTACGCTGTGATCATACCTGCAAGTATTGCCAGGTCAGTAGAGCTTCTGTGAACGCCTCTGGTTATGATCTAAATCCCGATCTCATCCCTGATATTATTTCGACTATCAAAAAACTATCAACGCCACCTTACAAGATAGAGATACAGGGTGGAGAGCCACTCTTGCGGTTCGATTTAATTCAGTCCATTTATGAGCAATGTGCTGAAACGTTGGGAAGCACCGATTTTGAGATGGTGGTAGCATCAAGCCTGTCTGTCTTGAATGAGGATATGCTTGAATGGTCGAGAGATAGGAACATCACGTTCTCTGTTTCGCTTGATGGTGAGGAAGTTGTTCACAACAGTAATCGAATTCTTGGTCATGGGCTTGCTTTTAGTAGAACAGTGTCAGGGGTAGAGGCTATCAAACGGTCTTTAGGCGCTGGTCGCGTTGCAACGGTTACTACAGTTACTAAAGATCTTATCGGGCATCCTGAATCGATCGTCCAGGCTCACTTATCTCTTGGCCTCAAGGATATGTTTATCCGACCTGTTAGTCCCTATGGATTTGCACAAAAAGCATCGTTCACTTTTTCTATGGACGAATACTTCGGTTTCTATGCCTCGCTGATAGATGAAATCCTTAAGATCAATAATGAAGGAATAAGGGTTGTGGAACATTCAGCTTCCATTCATCTGAAAAGAATCTTCAATCCTGGCTTTAGTGGTTATGCGGATTTGAAGTCCCCAAGTGGGGTCGTGCTAAACAGTATTCTTTTCAATTATGACGGCCGAGTATATGGTAGCGATGAAAGTCGTATGTTGCAGAAGGTAAATCCTGAAACGGAGTTTAGTGCGGGGGAGGTTAAAACGTTATCATTTTCAACGAGTCCTTACTATAACGCGGTATTGAGTTCATCGTTCAATTTTGCTCTACCTGGTTGTGATACATGCGCATATCAACCATTTTGCGGTGCAGATCCATGCCAGAATATAAGTGTGCAGGGCGAGCCTGTAGGTGATAGGAGTCGTTCAACGTTTTGTCAATATCACAAGGGGATGTTCAGGTATCTGATGAATTGCATCTCAGAAGGTGGCCTGAAGGCTGAGATGCTAAAAGGATGGGCATATGTCTGAGGTTATCAGGAACGATATCTTTCATTTTGCTTCAAAAAAGAATGTGCCCACGGGGTTCTATCGGTTATGCAAACAAAAACCAGTGAATCCTTTATTCTTTTTGCCCAATTTGCTGGTGGTTGCTGAAGGCAATAATGCTGTCATTCTGCCATGCTTTAATTACTCTGTTATTAGTACTGAATTATTTGAGTCAATTGAAGATGGAGATATTGGGATAATCAACAATGGCAATATGGTACGTGTAATTCTGTCCCGCAGAGCCAATCATAATACTGTCTTAGTAACGGAACGCTGCAATAACCTGTGCCTGTTTTGTTCCCAGCCACCAAAGAAAGCAAATGATGACTGGCTACTTACCCAATCAGCTCTTGCTATAGCTTCATTTGGTTTGAATGGCGTTGTTGGGGTCAGCGGTGGTGAACCTTTGCTGTATGGAGATGATTTCCTTCACTTCATTGATTTTATCATCGAGAATTCACCAGATACTGCTTTGCATGTTTTAACAAACGGACGCAAATTCGCTGATACCAACTTTACTCAGGAAATGGCAAAGCGAAGCAAAAAGATCAAAATCACCTTTGGTATCCCGCTCTACTCATCAAGACCACTTGTGCATGATCATCTTGTAGGGAGTGATGGTGCATTTAATGAAACGGTTAAGGGGTTAATCAATGCAGGAAACTCAGGGATTAATATCGAACTTAGAGTTATTCCGACACTGGCTAACTATACAGAATTGGATGATATTGTAGAGTTCGTTGGCCGTGTGTTCTCTAACATCAATCAGATTTCCCTTATGGGGCTGGAATCTATCGGTTGGGCGCGAAAGAACTGGTCAACAATCTTCATTGAGCACAGCAGTTATAGTGAGAAAATAACCTCCGCCATAGACGCTGCACACAGATCAGGCATACCTCTAATAATTTTTAATTATCCTTTGTGTCATCTTCCTGAAAGAGCCTGGGAGTTTTCTGCTCAGTCGATCTCTGATTGGAAAAATTACTATCCTAAAGAATGTGATGAATGCACTCAGAAGTCTTCCTGTGCTGGTTATTTCAGTTCCTCAACAGGCCGTTTTCATCAACCACCGAGACCAATTTTATGAAAAAATTTAATTTTGCTGCTCTACTTCCGGGATTTTTGGCACTCAATAATTCTGTATGGGCAAGTGATTCATCTACCGGATCAAGTGATTTGCCTGGTATGACTCTTAATGAACATGATTTAGTGATAGCCCCACTTAACACCGAAGTTCCATTCTACATTGCAGGGCATCGCAGTCATAGCTCCCATCGGAGCCATAGTTCTCACCGTTCATCATCAGGTGGCGGGTACTATGGTGGCAGCACTCCTTATTATACAAAAACATACAGCTCACCAAGCTCATCAGGGTCTTCAAGTTCAGGAACAAGTTCCTCATCGTCCTCTTCCTCTGTGCGTTCGCTTCGTTCTAACGACAATAACAACTCTACTACTACGAATTCTGTTGGAACTACAGAAGCTAACCGTGCAAGTAATGGGCTGACTTCTGGTGCAGAGAAGCGTAAGCGCTTAATCATGCGGGTTCAATTCGCTTTGCTGGACAAAGGTTATTACAACGGGAATATTGACGGCATTATGGGGCCTTCCACAAGGCAGTCTGTGAAAAATTACCGGATTGCGTACGGGCTACCAATTCCTGCAACTGAAACACTCGATATTCAATTATTGAACTCATTAAATATTCTTGCCCGCTAAATAGTAGAGAGGGATTGGAATGAAGATTAATCTCTCGATATATAAAGGAAAAATATGCGATGATGGCATTGATAAATTTTTGAATTTGGAGAGAGTAATAAAGCGTTAAACCCCGCTGCGGCGGGGTTTTTTTGGGCTATATCAGCCGGTGCGCGTGCAGTTTGACGCTTTCCATGATGCTGTCCATCGTCACCTGCACGCGGTGCGGCAACACGCCGCGCCGGCGGTAAATCAGGTAGGCCTGCATATCGATGCCGCGCTCGCGCGCCAGGCAGGGCAGCAGCGTGCCGGCATCGAGCTCGGCGGCGACGGAATAATACGGGGCGTAGACGATGCCCAGGCCCTGTTTGGCCAGCTCGATCGCCGGCAGAATGTTATCGCAGACGCTGGCGCCGCCGATCTCGACCTGTACCAATTCCCCCTGCGCATTGTAGCCGCTCCAGGTATTGCGGATGCCGCCCAGCATGCGCAAGGTGATGCAGCGATGCTGCGGCAGTTCATCCAGCTCATTCAGCGGCGAGCGGGCGATGTAATCCGGCGCGGCGAACAGCCCGACGCGAAAACGGGTAAAGGGCCTGGCGATCAGGCTTTCGTTTTGCGGCTGGAAAAAGCTGATCAGCAAATCGCAGTCGCTGTCGAACACTGCGCCGTACTTTTTCTCGCGTTCGTCGGGGTTGCGGGTCACCAGATCGACAGTCAGCGCCGGCGCAGCGTGCAGCAGCGGCGGTAGCAAATAGCTAGCCAGGAATGCGTGGATGCCGATCGGCGCGCCGAGCGTGACCATGCCGTTCAGGCTGCGCTTATAGGTGCCGGCCATATCGAGCAGATCGCTGTGTTCGTCCAGCAACTGCGAGGCGCGCCGCAAGAATTGCTCGCCGAATTCGGTCAGTGCCAGGGTACGCGGGCCGCGCAGGAACAGCTCCAGTCCGAGCCGCCGCTCCAGCGCGGTGAGGGCGCGCGACACGTTAGACTGCGGCATATCCAACAGCTGCGCCGCTTTGCTGACGCTCGCCGTTTCGGCAATGATGCGGACAATCCTGAGTTCTTCAATGCGGAAGTCTTTCTCTTTCACTGGCCGGCTCTTGTGAGTTTGTATATCAAAAATGATATACACCTTTGGCGGCATTGTCATATGACTTATCGCGGACGGCTGGGTATCATTCGATTTGATTATTTGCTATCCACTAAAATAAAGAGAAACCCGTCAATGAAAGTGACAAGAGCGGTTATTTTGCCTGCGCTGTTATTACTGGCCGCGTGCTCTTCCGCCGTGACCGAAAAAGAAAAGTACTCGACCTTTTTGACCAATTATAACGATATTAATAAAGGTCAATCCGCCTCCGGCAAAGACGTTTTATATTGGAAGGATAAGAACGTCGATTTTTCCCGTTATCAATATCTGGTTTATCAACCGATGATCTATTTCCCGCGGCCGAAACCGAGCGAGATGGTGAGCCAGCGCGCACTCGACAATATCCTGAATTACACCAACCAGCAGTTTAAGCAGGCGATGGGTACCCACTTTACGCTGGTGGACATGCCGCGCGAGCATACCCTGATTTTCCGCGGCGCCATCACGGCGATCGACACGCAGAAGAAAGGGCTACAGATCTATGAAGTCTTGCCGATCACACTGCTGATCGCCGCGACGCAAAGCGTAACCGGCCATCGCACCATGGAGAGCGCGGTCTATATGGAAGGCGAGTTTATCGATGCGGCGACTAATCAGCCGGTCATTAAAGTGGTGCGCAAGGCTTCGGGGGAAAATCTCAATAACGAGAAAACGCAGCTTAAAGTCACCGACGTGAAGAATGCCATCGATACCATTGCCAACGACATCAGACAATATAACACGCTATAAACCTCGTTTATTTCCGCTATGACCAACCAGGGCTTTACATGTTTCTTAATTATTTTGCTTTAGGCGTACTGATTGCGGTATTCCTGATTTTATTCTACGGCGTCATTATTATTCATGACATTCCCTATTTGCTGGCCAAAAAGCGCCAGCATCCGCATCAAGATGCGATTCACGTCGCCGGCTGGGTCAGCCTGTTTACGCTGCACGCTATTTGGCCACTGCTGTGGATCTGGGCGACGCTCTATCGGCCGGAGCGCGGCTGGGGCATGAGTGAGAAGGCAGAACCTTCAACGGAGCTGCAGGCGCGCATCGTGCTGCTCGAAGCCGAATTGCAACGCCCGCAGGAAAAGCCGACGGCGGTTCCTGGCTCTACGGTAAGTTGAGCGTAGCCTATGGATTTACTCATTATTCTCAGCTACGTGGCGCTGAGCTACGGCGTATTTAAACTGTTCCGCATCCCGGTCAACAAATGGACCGTGCCGACCGCCGTGCTCGGCGGGATCGTTATCGTCGGCGCGTTGATTCTGACGATGAACTACAACCATCCGTACAGCGATCGAGCGCAGAAAATTGCCGTGTCGGTGCCGATGGTGCCGCAGGTCTCGGGCATGATCGTTGAGGTGACGGAGAAAACCAACGTGTTGCTGCGTAAAGGCGAGGTGCTGTTCCGTCTCGACGACAGCCGCTACCGTGCGCGGCTCACCAGGTTGGAGGCGGACCTGGCTGGGGCGGAGGCGGAGATCAGAACGCGCCGGGCGGCGCTCAGCGAGTCCGCCGCCAACGTGCAGCGGGCGAACGCAGAATACGAGCGCGCCCGTAAGGACTACCAGCGCTATGCGAAAGGGGCGGCGATGCCAGTCAACCCGTTCTCGGAGCAGGACGTCAGCCATGCGCAGCAGCAGTACCAGGCGCAATCCGCCGCGCTGCAGGCGGCGAAAGCCCAGTTCCAGCAGGAACAGGCGCGGTTGTCCGGGCGCTATGACGGCGAAGACGCCACGATAGCCAGCCTGAAATCGCAGATTGCCGAAGCGCGTTACAACCTGGAACAAACGGTGGTGCGTGCGCCGAGCGATGGTTATGTCACGCAGGTGCTGGCGCGGCCGGGCACGGCGGCGGTTCGTCTGCCCTTCAAACCGGTGATGATCTTTATCCCGCAGCAAAAGCGCCAGGTGGTGGCGGTGTTCCGCCAGAACGCCATCCTGCGCTTGGCGCAGGGGGACCAGGCCGAGGTGGTGTTCAACGGCTTGCCGGGGCAGGTTTATGGCGGCACCGTAAGCCGGGTGTTGCCGGCGATACCGGACGGCAGCTACCAGGCCAGCGGCGCACTGCAGGGCCTGAGCGCCCAGGCAGCGGTCTATACCGGGCACTTCGAGCACGTCTCCGTGATGCGCAAAGTGCTGCTGCGCATGACCAGCTGGCTGCATTACCTCTATCTGGATCACTAATCTTTGTCGGCCCAGGGAAACCTGGGCCGTGGGGTTGGCCCCGGATTGCGACAAAAACAAAAAAGCCCACAACCGAAGTTGTGGGCTTTTTCGCTATTATCGCCGGGTCTATCTGGTTCACTGGCGACGTATTTGGTGGAGCTGGGGGGATTTGAACCCCCGTCCGAAATTACTACACCGTCGGCACTACATGCTTAGTCCAATCTTTACATTCGCCGGCCAGCTGCGGATGGACACGCTACTGACAGACTAGCCTGATTGAGTTTAACGCTTCAGCCCCAGGCAGGACGTCCACGCGATCTCTTTTGGGTTTGACCTCTCTTGATCCCCGTCCTAAGAGCGGAGGCTAGGGAGAGAGGGCTCTAAGCAGGGTATTAAGCTGCTAAAGCGTAGTTTTCGTCGTTTGCGACTATTTTTTTGCGGCTTTTTACGAGGCCAACCGCCCCTCGGCATGCTCCTAGGGCTTCGCAAATCCCGTCGAATCCAGAATCAGCCCCAAGTAACTTTTTGCAGTATACCAGAAGTTTACCTCGATAAGCCAGCGGCTTAACGATTGGCGTGCTTCATGATACGGGCTTTCGCCGTCTGCCATTCGCGATCTTTGATGTCATCGCGTTTGTCGTGCTCTTTCTTGCCTTTGGCTACGCCGATCTTGATCTTGCTCCAGGCATTTTTCCAATACAGGGACAAGGCCACCACGGTGTAACCTTCGCGGTTGACGCGGCCGAGCAGGGTATCCAGCTCGCGTCGGTTCAGCAGCAGTTTACGGGTACGCGTCGGATCGCACACCACATGCGACGAAGCCACGTTGAGCGGGGTGATGGTGGCGCCAAACAGATAGGCTTCACCGTCACGGAACGTCACGTAGCTGTCGCTGAGGTTGGCTTTGCCTGCACGCAGCGATTTAACTTCCCACCCTTGCAGCGACAGGCCCGCCTCGAACTCTTCTTCAATGAAGTATTCGAAACGCGCGCGCTTGTTTTGAGCAATGGTGGCGGAACCGGGTTTGTGTGCTTTTTTCTTTGTCATAGTGCGTTCATTATACTGGATGCTTCAGCGAAAGAAATCCTTTCCCGTTCAGCACCTGCGCAATTTTTCGCATTTTTGGCGCCCCCATCCCTTAGCAGATTTTTTGTTTGCCGCCAGATAAATGGTATTATCTGTACGTTTTATGTCTCACAGGAAATGATATGCCCCAGATCAGTCGGTCTGCATTAGTGCCGTTCAGCGCCGAGCAGATGTATCAGTTGGTTAACGATGTTCACTCTTATCCCGATTTTCTGCCAGGCTGCACCGGCAGCCGGGTGCTTAACGCTACCTCCAACGAAATGACCGCCGCGGTGGACGTCGCCAAGGCCGGTATCAGCAAGACCTTCACCACGCGCAATACGCTGCTGGATAACCAGAGCATCAATATGCAGCTGGTTGATGGTCCGTTCCGTAAGCTGATGGGCGGCTGGCAGTTCACGCCGCTGAGCGAAGAGGCCTGCAAGGTGGAACTGCACCTGGACTTCGAGTTCACCAACAAACTGATTGAGCTGGCGTTCGGCAAGGTGTTCAAAGAGCTGGCGGGCAGCATGGTGCAGGCATTTACCCAGCGGGCGAAAGAGGTCTACAGTGTCTGACATCCAGGTCGAGGTGGTGTACGCCTTGCCGGAGCGTCAGTACCTGCGCAAGGTGAAGCTGGCCGAGGGCAGCAGCGTCGAGCAGGCGATCCAGGCTTCGGGCCTGCTGGAGCTGCGGCAGGATATCGATCTCAAGAGCAACAAAATCGGCATCTACAGCCGCCCGGCTAAGCTGGGCGATACGCTGAACGACGGCGACCGGGTGGAGATCTACCGGCCGCTGATAGCCGATCCGAAAGAGCTGCGCCGGCAACGGGCAGAAAAGGCAAAAAAATAAGGCGCTTATAGCGCCTTATTTTTTTATCTGAAACTGATTTTCTCTTCCGCGTTGCAGCCTGCGACTGTCATGAGGAACATCGTGCCACCTCATGGGCCGGAAGAGCGGGCGGCGCCGATTACTTGGTCAGCGCCGGTTTGTTCTGGATATCGGTCAACACGCCTGCGCTGTCGAAGGTCAGCGTCAGCGTCTGCTGGGTGATGTCTTCATGGCCAGGCTGCTGGCGGAACACATAGAACCACGTCTGAGTCCCGAACGGGTCTTGCAGCATTGGGGTGCCCAATGTGTAAGCGACCTGTTGCTGGGTCATCCCTTTCTGAATTTTCGCCACGTCGGTCGACGTCAGGTAGTTCCCCTGATTGATGTCAGGACGATAAACCACCTTTTCAAAAGTAGAACAGCCTGCAGTCAGCATCACAAAAACTACAGCGGCGGCAGTCAGCGTTTTACAGCGCATAGTAATCACATTCCTTTAGGGCATAGGATGCCGATGATAATAGACCTTGCGGCAGTTGGAAACCTTTATACCCTTCATCTTTCACGTTGCGACGCGTTGGCTTTCCTTCAGCACCTCAAGCGCTTGGCCTGTTTCGGGCCGTTGAGGAGGCTTAGGATCACCGCCGCGCCGCACTTTAGATATCTTTCGGGCCAACAGCGTCACTGTCAGACCGCAGGAAAGTGAAAAAGTTGAGCTTTTTTATGCCGCCAGCAGTTCTTTGGCGTTCGCCAACGTATTGCGGGTGACTTCGCTGCCGCCGAGCAGGCGCGCCAGCTCCTGCAGCCGGGCGCGTTTATCCAGCGGCGCCATCTGGGTTTCGGTGACCGTGCCGTCGGTCTGCTTGCTGACGAACAGGTGCTGATGCCCGCATCCGGCCACCTGCGGCAGGTGGGTCACGCACATCACCTGGGTGGATTCGCCGAGCTGGCGCAGCAGGCGGCCGACGATGGCGGCGGTCGGGCCGCTGATGCCCACGTCCACCTCATCGAAGATCAGCGCCGGGGTTTCCATCTTGCGGGCAGTGATCACCTGAATGGCCAGCGCGATGCGCGACAGCTCACCGCCGGAGGCGACCTTCGCCAGCGGCTGCAGCGGCTGCCCCGGGTTGGTGGAGACGCAGAACTCGGTGCGGCTGGCCCCTTCGGCGCTCAGATGCTGCGGCTCGAAACGCACGTCGATGTTGAACTTGCCGTGCGGCATGGAGAGCGCCTGCATGCTGTCGGTGATGAGCGTGGTCAGCTCGGCGGCGTAATGCAGGCGTTTCTGATGCAGATGCTCCGCCAGCGCCAGCGCCTGCTGGTGATGCAGGGTGACCGCCTCGTTCAGGTGCTCATGGTCGCTTTCCTGTTGAGACAGCAGCTGTTGTTCATCCAGCAATTGCTGATGCAGCTGCGGCAGCTCTTCCGGCGCAACCTGGTGTTTGCGCGCCAGGCTGATTTGGCGTGACAGGCGCTGTTCCAGCTCGTGCAGGCGGTTGGGATCGAGATCCATGCGATCGGCGTAGTGGCGCAGCTCGTCGCTGGCTTCGCTGATCTGGATAGAGGCCTCCTCCAGCATGTCCAGCAGGCCGCTGAGCTTGTCGTCCAGCCCGGCCAGCTCGAGCAGCAGGTGCTTGGCGCTGTAGAGCTGGCTGAGCATGTTGTTCTCGTCGCTGTCGGCCAGCAGCTGCAGCGTCTGCTGGCTGAGGGTCAGCAGCTGGCCGCTGTTGGCCAGGCGCTTGTACTCGGCGTCGGTCTGTTCGAACTCGCCAGCCTGAGGCGCGAATTCGTTCAGCTCTTTCAATTGGTATTGCAACAGCTGCTTGCGCGCTTCGCGCTCGATGGACTGCTGCTGATGGTGCGCCAGCTCGCGGCAGCTCTGGTGCCAGCGTTGGTAGGACTGGCTCATCGCCGCCAGCAGGGCGGGTTCGTCGGCGTAGGCGTCAAGCAGCGCTTTTTGGTGCTCCGGCTTGAGCAGCAGTTGATGGGCGTGTTGACCGTGGATTTGGATCAGGCGTTGCCCCAGCTCGCGCAGCTGCGACAGCGGCACGGCGGTGCCGTTGATAAAGCCGCGCGAACGGCCGTCGGCGTTGATCACCCGGCGCAGCAGGCATTCGTTGCTGTCGTCCAGCTGGTTCTGCTCCAGCCACTCGCGCGCGGACGGGGTGTCCGCCAGCGAGAAGCGGGCGCAGATGTCGGCGCGGGCGGCTCCCAGGCGCACCACGTTGCCGTCGGCGCGGTTGCCGAGGCACAGCCCCAGCGCATCGATGGCGATGGATTTGCCGGCGCCGGTTTCACCGGTGATCGCCGTCATGCCCGGTTGAAAATCGATTTCCAACTCACGAACGATAGCAAAGTTGCTGATGGTTAATTGCGCCAGCATGGTAACCTTCCTGTGTATAAACACATAACTGTAGTTTCATACAGTATAAACTGGTTTTATATACAGTAAAGTGGCCGGCACAGATTTTAGAACAATTTTTTCGACCAGCCCAGCTTGGTGCTTAACGTGTTGAAATAGCTGTAGTCCTTCGGGTGAATCAGATTCAGGTGGAAATCGCTGCGGCGGATCAGCACTTCTTCGCCTTCCTGGATCGGCAGCGCGATCTGGCTGTCGCAGCTGATCTCCAGATCGCTGCCGATCTGCGAAAACTTCAGACGGATGGTGCTGTCGCCGTTGATCACCAGCGGCCGGGCGGAGAGGGTGTGTGGAAACATCGGCACCAGCGCGATTGCCTCCAGCGACGGGGTGAGGATCGGCCCGCCGGCGGAAAGCGAGTAGGCGGTGGAGCCGGTCGGCGTGGCGATGATCAAGCCGTCGGAGCGCTGCGAGAAGGCGAAGCGATCGTCGATGTACACTTCGAATTCGATCATGTGCGCCACTTTGCCGGGGTGCAGCACCACTTCATTGATGGCGGTGCTGATGCGGCACTGCTGGTGCTCTTTGTGCACGATGGTTTCCAGCAGGAAACGCTGTTCGTCGATATACTCGCCTTCCAGCACGTCCGCCAGCTGCTGCAGGGCGTTGTCGGGATCGAGATCGGTGAGGAAGCCGAGGTTGCCGCGGTTGACCCCGATCACCTTGATGTCGTAACGCGCCAGCACGCGCGCAGCGCCGAGCATGTTGCCGTCGCCGCCAACCACCACCGCCAGATCGGCGCGCTGGCCGATATCCGCCAGGCTGCCGGTCACGGCGTCTTTCAGCCCCAAATCATGGGCGATCTGGCGTTCGACCATCACCGAATAGCCGCGGGCGACCAGCCAGTGGAACAGCATCTCGTGGGTTGCCAGCGCTGAAGGGTGACGCGGGTGGCCAACAATGCCAATACAGGCGAATTTTTTATTCATTTGTTGTGATTTTCCTCACCGGGACCCGTTTATGCCCCACATTGTGACCGGTTGACTTGAAACCCCGGTTTTGATCCCCATAATAAGCCAAGTTGCGAGATTAATGCTAAAACGCGGAGATATTCATGAGTAGTAAAGAACAGAAGACGCCAAACGAGCAAGTCTCGGAAGAAATGGAACAACACGTTCATCACGAAGATACGCTGCCGGAAGCGGCGGAAGGCGTCGATCTGCGCGATGCGCGTATCGCCGAACTGGAAGCCCAACTGGCGGAAGCTCAGCAGCACGAGCGCGACAGCCTGCTGCGCGCCAAAGCGGAAGCGGAAAACATCCGTCGCCGCGCCGAACTGGACGTCGAGAAAGCACACAAGTTCGCCCTGGAGAAATTCTCCGGCGATCTGCTGCCGGTGATCGACAACCTGGAGCGCGCGTTGGATCTGGCGGATAAAAACAATCCGGAGCTGGCCGCGATGATCGAAGGCATCGAGCTGACGCTGAAATCACTGCTGGATGTGGTGCGCAAGTACGGCATCGAAATCGTCGGCGACGTCAACGTGCCGTTCAACCCGGAAGTGCATCAGGCGATGAGCATGATGGAATCCGCCGATCACCAGCCGAACCACGTGATGATGGTGATGCAGAAAGGCTATACGCTGAACGGCCGTCTGCTGCGTCCGGCGATGGTCGCGGTCTCCAAAGCCAAGGCGTAATCGCCCCGGCAACGGCATAAAGAAAGGCACCCGAGGGTGCCTTTTTTGTCTCTGGGTTACGCCTGCGGCAGGCGCGGCATCCAGTCGATCGGCGTGAGCCCTTGCTGCTCCAACAGCTGATTGGCCTGTGAGAAGTGGCGGCAGCCGAGGAAACCGCGGTGCGCGGAGAGCGGCGACGGGTGCGGCGCCTTCAGCACATGGTGGCGGTTGCGGTCGATAAAGTTGCCTTTCTTCTGCGCGTGCGAGCCCCACAGCAGGAACACCACGCCTTCACGGTTCTCGTTCAGGGCAGCGATCACTTTATCGGTAAAGGTTTCCCAGCCCAGGTTGGCGTGCGAGTGCGCGCGGCCGCCTTCCACCGTCAGCACGGTGTTGAGCAGCAGCACCCCCTGTTCGGCCCAGCTTTGCAGGTAGCCGTGGTCCGGGCGTTCGAAGCCGGGAATGTCGGTTGCCAGCTCTTTATACATATTCACCAGCGACGGCGGCGCCGGCACGCCGGGGCGCACCGAGAAAGAGAGACCGTGCGCCTGATTGGGGCCGTGATACGGATCCTGGCCGAGGATGACGACTTTGACGTCCGCCAGCTCGGTATAGCGGAAAGCGTTGAACACGTCCTTCTGCGGTGGATAAATGGTCTTACCGGCCTGGCGTTCAGCGGCAACAAAGGCGAGCGTTTCAACAAAATAGGGCTGCTCTTTCTCTTTGCCGATCACGTCATGCCAGGTGAGGGAGGTGGCCATAAACGCTCTCCTTTGTTTTCTTTAGCAATTCATGGGCTATAGCTTACCGTGTCGGCACGCGCAGCGAAACCCGCTTTTCATTTCTCGCCGCCTAGCCTTATGCAATTATTTTGGAAAATTTACAAAAATAATTGGTTTTTGCCGCAGTGGGAAAATTGATATAAAACATAAATTTGCCCCTTCACGTCCTGTGCCTACCCGGTAAAAATTGACTTTAATCAAGGAACTGGCCCGGTCAGGCTGGTATACAGAACAACAAGACAACAATGGTTTTACCAAATGGCCGAAACCAGAATTGGGTTTTCTCACGATGTGAATTTTTACGCCCTTGTACGGAGGCAACATAATGATTACCGGTATTCAAATTACCAAAGCGAACGACCAGGCGCTGGTGAATTCTTTCTGGCTGCTGGACGATGAAAAAGCGGAAGCTCGCTGCGTGTGTGCCAAGGCTAACTACACGGAAGATCAGGTTGTCGCAGTCAGCGACCTGGGCCAGATCGAATACCGTGAAGTGCCGCTGGAAATGCAGCCGACCGTGCGCGTGGAAGGCGGTCAGCACCTGAACGTCAACGTGCTGCGTCGCGAAACCCTGGAAGACGCGGTCAAGCACCCGGAAAAATACCCGCAGCTGACCATCCGCGTGTCCGGCTATGCGGTGCGCTTCAATTCTCTGACGCCGGAACAGCAGCGCGACGTTATCGCCCGCACCTTTACCGAAAGCCTGTAATTTGCGGCGCAGTCAATAAGGGAGCTTCGGCTCCCTTTCTTGCGTTTGGCGGCCGAAAATTGAACGCGGATCACATTCTGCACAAAGATAAGCATTCCTGATACAGAACTCATCCGACCTGCCGATAGATAAATCAGCACCTATTCAGGTGCTAAATAAAAAAGTCTATCGACAAGGAGTCGGCATGAGTATGCCTTTAAGTTTTACCTCTGCAGTATCCCCGGTGGCCGCGATCCCTACACCTCGCGCCGCTGCCGAGGCGGCGACGGCGGCGCAGCCCGCGGCAGCGTCGGCAAATCCGGCGCCGGTGGCCTCTCCCTCTCAGAACACGCTCAATGCGCAGAGTCTGTTGAATACGCTGGTCGGCGATATCTCAGCGGCGGCACCGACGGCTGCGGCAGCGCCGGGCGTGACGCGGGGGCAGCAATCGCAGGAGGGGGATTATGCGTTGGCGCTGTTGGCCAAGGACGTTTACTCACTCAATGGCCAGGGCGCCGCCGGGTTCAACCGCCTGAGCGACAGCGCGCTGCTCGGTTTCGGCATCGATCCCGCCAGCCTGCACGACGCGGGCAGCGGTTTCCAGGCCGGAATTTACAGCAACGACAAGCAATATGTGTTGGCGTTCGCCGGCACCAACGACTGGCGCGACTGGCTGAGCAACGTGCGGCAGGCGACGGGCTATGATGATGTGCAGTACAATCAGGCGGTTGCCGCTGCCAAAAGCGCCAAGGCGGCCTTCGGCGATGCGTTGGTGATCGCCGGCCATTCGCTTGGCGGTGGTCTGGCGGCCACGGCGGCGCTGGCGACCGGCACCGTCGCGGTCACCTTCAACGCGGCCGGGGTCTCGGACTACACCCTGAATCGCCTGGGTATCGATCCGGCAGCGGCGAAGAAAGACGCCGAAGCCGGCGGCATTCGCCGTTACAGCGAGCAATATGACATGCTGACCAGCACCCAGGAATCGACCTCGCTGATCCCGGACGCTATCGGCCACAACATCACCCTGGCCAACAACGATACCCTGACCGGCATCGATGACTGGCGGCCGAGCAAGCATCTGGATCGCAGCCTGACGGCGCACGGCATCGACAAGGTGATAAGCTCGATGGCGGAACAAAAGCCGTGGGAGGCGAAGGCCAATGCCTGAAGGGCGTCGCTTGCGGCGGGCGCTGGCGATAGCCTTACTGGCGCTGGTCGCGGTGACCGGTTTACTGATGATGGCTAAGGAGCAACAGATGGGGCAGGAAATTTCGCCGTTTGACGGCCACAGCAATCTGGCGCTGGCTCAGGCGGTGGCGCGCGGCGATACGCAGGGTATCCATGCCCAGGCCACGCAGGATCGCTTGCGCGAACGGGGCGATCGACAGGTCACGTTGTTGCAGTGGGCGGTGCTTTCGCAGCAGCCGGATAGCGTGCAGGCGTTGCTGGATCTCGGCGCCGACCCGGCGGCGGCGGGGCTGGACGGCAACAGCGCACTGCATACCGCGGCGATGCTGCAAGACGCGCAGTACCTGCGGTTGTTGCTGGCCAAAGGGGGGCAGGTGAACGTGCGTAATGCCGTTACCGGCGCCACGCCGCTGGCGGCGGCGGTGCTGGCCGGGCGTGAAGAACAACTGCGGCTGTTGCTGACGGCCGGGGCGGACACCACCTTGAGCGACCGGCTGGGGGATACTCCGCTGCATCTGGCGGCGAAGATCAACGCGCCGCACCTGGCGCTGCTGCTGTTGCAGGCTGGGGCCGATGCCCAAGCGCGCAACCAGCAGGGCGTCGCGTTCCAGTTTTATTTCTCGCAAACGCCGGCGCATTTGCAGAATGACGAGCTGAAGGCACAGTTCCGCGATCTGGATAAATGGCTGCAGGGGCACCGTTTGGCCACGCACTACGCGCAGCAGTAAACGCCCATAAAAAAACCGCCTGTACAGGCGGTTTTTTCTTAGGCTGCGGGGGTTATTCCGCGTCGCCGGCCGGTTTGGCCTTCGCCTGACGGCGTTTACCGACGTTTTTAGCGTCACGATGGCGAACCTTAACCTTGTTGGCTTTTTCTTTGCTTTTCGCCTTTTCTTCTGCGCGTTTGGCCAGCACTTTCTTCGATGGCTTGCCGTTGCTCTTTTCGTTCGGCACCTTGGTTTTCGGCCGCAGTTCGTCGATCACGCGCGCTTTCAGCGGCTCGTTCAGGTAACGGCCCACTTTGCCCAGCAGCAGATGGTCGTGTGCCTCCACCAGCGAAATGGCGGTGCCTTTGCGCCCGGCGCGGCCGGTACGGCCGATGCGGTGCAGGTAGGTGTCCGCCGTGCGCGGCATGTCGAAGTTGAACACGTGGGTGATATCGAGGATATCCAGACCGCGTGCGGCAACGTCGGTGGCGACCAGTACGTTAACCCGGCCATCCATCATGCGTTTGACCGCTTCGTTGCGTTTGGCCTGCACCATTTCGCCTTCGAGATAGCAGGTGTTGATGCCCGCTTCGCGCAGCCAGGTGGCCAGCTCGTGCACGCGCTCGCGTTTGCGCACGAAGATCACCGATTTCTGCACGTCCGGCTGCTTCAGCAGGTGGATCAACAGCGCGGTTTTGTGCTGCACGTCATCGGCGCGGTAGTACCACTGCAGGATCTTTTTGCGTTCGCGGCGCGACGGATCGGCTTCTACTTCTACCGGCTCTTTCAGGATGCGCTCGGCGAATTCACGAATCGCTTCGCCTTCCAGCGTGGCGGAGAACAGCAGCGTCTGGTTGCGCCAGCGGGTTTCGGCGGAGATGGTTTCGATGTCCTGCGCGAAGCCCATATCGAGCATGCGGTCGGCTTCGTCGAGGATCAGGGTTTCCACCGCGCGGCAGTCGAAGTTCTCTTCTTTAATGTATTGCAGCAAACGGCCGGTGGTGGCGACCACCACGTCCTGGTTTTCGCTGAACACTTCCGCGTGGTTCATGTAAGCGACGCCGCCGGTGATGGTGGCGATATCCAGCGAGGTATGAGCAGCCAATTCACGCGCCTGATCGGCGACCTGCATCGCCAGTTCACGCGTTGGCGTCAGAATAAGTACGCGCGGCGGGCCGGATTTTTTGCGTGGAAAGTCCAGCAGGTGCTGCAGCACGGGCAGCAGGAAGGCGGCGGTTTTGCCAGTGCCGGTCGGAGCCGAACCTAAGACGTCGCGTCCGTCCATCGCCGGCGGGATCGCAGCGGCCTGAATGGCGGTGGGGCGATCGTAGCCTTTGTCGCGCAGCGCGTCGATCAGGCGATCATCGAGTTCGAGTTCGGAAAAAGTGGTTGCTGTCATGGTCTACCTCTACTTGGGGCGCCGATTATAGACGGGTTGGCCGCGATCTTCACCTATTTAAGCGGAAAGCCGCTCTTTTCCCGTCGATCAGATTGCCTTATGCTACGCCAGTTTTATAGCCAGGTGGTGAGTGTGAGCAAGCGATCGAAAGCCGATTTTACCCCGCGTCGCGGGGGTTTTACCTTTAAACAATTCTTTGTCGCACACGATCGTTGCGCCATGAAAGTGGGCACCGACGGGGTGCTGCTCGGCGCCTGGGCGCCGCTGGGGCAGGCGCGCCGGGTGCTGGACATCGGCAGCGGCAGCGGGCTGATCGCGTTGATGCTGGCGCAGCGCAGCGACGACGAAGTGACCATTGACGCGGTGGAGCTGGATGAAGCTGCCGCCGGCCAGGCGCACGAAAATGCGGCGGAGTCGCCGTGGCCGCAGCGTATCCGCGTGCATGCGCAGGATATTCACCATTATGCGCAGCAGCATGCCGCTGAGTATGATCTGATCGTCAGTAATCCGCCTTATTTCGAGCCGGCGGTGGCCTGCCGCGACCAGGCGCGCCACAACGCGCGCTACACCGAAACTCTGACGCACGACGCGCTGTTGGCCTGCGCCGCGCAGCTGCTGGCCGCACAGGGCACGTTCTGCGTGGTGCTGCCGCACGACATCGGCGCCGAATTTGAACGCCTGGCGCAGCAAAGCGGCTGGCATACGGCGGCGAAAGTGAACGTCAGCGACCGGGCCGATACGCCGCTGCACCGGGTGCTGCTGGCGCTGACGCGGCGGGAAACGCCGCTGCGGGAGCAGGCGCTGGCGATCAAGCAGGCCGACGGCAGCTATACCGACGATTTTCGCCGGTTGATCGCCGACTTCTACCTGTTCTACTGAAAAGAAAAGGGCGCCAATTAGGCGCCCTGTCGCAGAGGCTAAGGCTGCAATATGGTCGGCAGCGCTTCCGGCAGCAAATCCGGGTAGTCCAGCGTGTAATGCAGGCCGCGGCTCTCTTTGCGCGCCATGGCGCTGCGCACGATAAGCTCGGCCACCTGCACCAGATTGCGCAGTTCCAGCAGGTTGTTGGAGATGCGGAAGTTCGCGTAGTACTCGTCGATTTCCGCCTGCAGCGTGTTGATGCGGCGCAGGGCACGCTCCAGCCGCTTGGTGGTGCGCACGATGCCGACGTAATCCCACATGAACAGCCGCAGCTCGTGCCAGTTGTGCTGAATTACCACCCGTTCGTCCGCATCGTCCACCCGGCTTTCATCCCACTGCGGCACCTGTTTGGCCTGCTGAATGAACGGCAGGCGCTGCAGAATGTCTTCCGCCGCCGACCAACCGTACACCAGGCACTCCAGCAGCGAATTCGACGCCATGCGGTTGGCGCCGTGCAGGCCGGTATAGCTGACTTCGCCGATGGCGTACAGCCCATCGAGATCGGTGCGGCCGTGCTGATCGACCATCACGCCGCCGCAGGTGTAGTGCGCCGCCGGGACGATCGGGATCGGCTGCCGGGTCAGATCGAAGCCCAGCGTCAGCAGCTTCTCGTGGATCATAGGGAAGTGCTGAGTGATGAACTCCGCCGGCTTGTGGCTGATGTCCAGGTACATGCAGTCGGCGCCCAGGCGCTTCATTTCATGGTCGATGGCGCGGGCGACGATATCGCGCGGGGCCAGTTCGCCGCGCGGGTCAAAATCCGGCATAAAGCGGCTGCCGTCCGGGCGCTTCAGGTAAGCCCCTTCGCCGCGCAGCGCTTCGGTCAGCAGGAAATTGCGCGCCTGCGGATGGAACAGGCAGGTCGGGTGGAACTGGTTGAACTCCAGGTTGGCGACCCGGCAGCCGGCGCGCCAGGCCATGGCGATGCCGTCGCCGGAGGAGATGTCCGGGTTGGTGGTGTATTGGTACACCTTGGCCGCGCCGCCGGTGGCCAGCACCACCGTTTTGGCGCGGTAGGTTTCCACCCGCTCCAGCTCGCGGTTCCAGACGTAAGCGCCCACCACTCGGCGGGTGCCCGGCAGGCCAATTTTGTTCGAGGTGATGAGGTCAACCGCGTTGCGGCGCTCCATCACGCAAATATTGGGGTGAGCGCTTGCTTTCCCCACCAGCGTGGTCTCTACTTCCTTACCGGTAGCGTCCGCGGCGTGCAGGATGCGGCGATGGCTGTGGCCGCCTTCGCGCGTGAGGTGATAATGTTCCTCGCCCTGCGCGTTGACCTCGGTATCGAACAGCACGCCCTGATCGATCAGCCACTGCACGCAGTGGCGCGCGTTGCCGGCGATGAATTCGACGGCCTCTTTATCGCACAGGCCGGCGCCGGCAATCAAAGTGTCATCAACGTGTGAGGCAATGCTGTCCGTCTCATCGAACACCGCGGCGATCCCGCCCTGGGCGTAAAAGGTGGCGCCCTCGCTGAGCGGCCCCTTGCTGAGAACGGTAACCTTGCAATGCTGCGCCAGGCGCAGCGCCAGTGACAGGCCCGCAGCGCCGCTGCCGACGATCAGTACATCGCTAACATGTTCAGATGATGGTTGCATAACGTATGATGTGTGCAGAAGAAGAGTGAATTTCATGTTAGCCTAACTGTCCGGGCAAAAGCCACGGATAGGGCGACATCAACAGAAAAAACAATGGCGATATGGAACTTCGTGTTCTATATGAACTCCAAGCGAGTGCTTGCTCAGGAAAATAATGTATGGCTGGCAGTACAATTTTACGCGTGGAGACGGATTTGGGGAGAGTTTACCTCGGATGAGCGAGCAGTTAACGGATCAAGTTCTGGTCGAGCGGGTCCAAAAGGGCGATCAGAAATCGTTTAACCTACTGGTAGTGCGCTATCAGCATAAGGTGGCGAGTCTCGTTTCCCGCTATGTGCCGCAGGGCGATGTGCCCGATGTGGTGCAGGAGTCGTTTATCAAGGCCTATCGCGCACTGGAATCGTTCCGTGGCGACAGCGCTTTTTATACCTGGTTGTATCGAATCGCCGTGAACACGGCAAAGAATTATCTGGTTGCTCAGGGGCGCCGTCCGCCATCCAGTGATGTGGACGCCAACGACGCGGAAAATTACGAAAGTGCGGGCGCACTGAAAGAAATTTCGAACCCTGAGAACTTAATGTTGTCAGAAGAGCTGAGACAGATAGTTTTCCGTACCATTGAGTCGCTCCCTGAGGATCTTCGCATGGCGATTACCCTGCGGGAGTTGGATGGTCTAAGCTACGAAGAGATAGCCGCCATCATGGATTGCCCGGTCGGAACCGTACGTTCGCGTATTTTCCGCGCCCGGGAAGCTATCGATAATAAAGTTCAACCGCTGATCCAGCGTTAGCAATGGCGGGCACAGGAAGGGTACTTAGGCATGCAGAAAGAAAAGCTTTCCGCTCTGATGGATGGTGAATCGTTCGACAGCGAGCTGTTGAGTTCTCTGTCGCAAGATCGAACGCTTCAACAAAGCTGGCAGAGCTATCACCTGATACGTGACACACTGCGAGGTGATGTCGGGCAAGTGATGCATCTCGACATCGCCGATCGCGTTGCCGCTGCACTTGAGAAAGAACCCGCCCGGCTGGTGCCTTCCGCCGTTCAGGAATCTCAGCCGCAGCCTCACACCTGGCAGAAAATGCCGTTCTGGGACAAAGTGCGTCCTTGGGCGAGCCAGATTACGCAAATCGGTATGGCGGCCTGCGTGTCGCTGGCGGTGATCGTCGGCGTACAGCACTATAACCAACCTGCTGCGACATCGAACGCGTCCGAATCGCCGGCCTTCACCACGCTGCCGATCATGGGCCAGGCCTCACCGGTCAGCCTGGGCGTCCCAGCCGACAGCTTCTCCACCGGCAGCGGCCAACAGCAGCAGGTGCAGGAACAGCGCAAGCGTATCAACGCCATGCTGCAGGACTATGAACTGCAACGTCGCCTGCATTCGGATCAGCTGCAGCTTGAACAAAGCAACCCGCAACAGGCTGCCATTCAGGTTCCCGGAACTCAGTCTTTAGGAATGCAACAGCAGTAATGAAGCAAATCTGGTTCTCCGTTTGTTTATTGACGGGCAGCCTGCTCTATTCCAGCATCGCCCCGGCGCAGCCAACTGCGTCCGGGGCGTTATTGCAACAGATGAGCAGCGCCAGCCGTTCTCTCAATTACGAGCTCGCCTACATCAGCATCAGCAAGCAGGGAATCGAGTCGTTGCGCTATCGCCATGCGGTGATCGGCAACGTGCCGCTCGGCCAGCTGTTGCATATGGATGGCCCGCGCCGCGAAGTGCTGCAGCGCGGCGGCGGGATCAGCTACTTCGAGCCTGGCCTGGAGCCGTTCACGCTCACCGGCGATCACATCGTCGATGCGCTGCCGGCGATCGTCTATGCCGATTTCAATCGCCTGGCCAAGTACTACGACTTCATCTCCGTGGGCAGCACCCGCATCGCCGATCGGCCGTGTGAAGTGCTGCGCGTGGTGGCGCGCGACGGTTCCCGCTACAGCTACATCGTCTGGATGGACGAGGACACCAAGCTGCCGCTGCGGGTGGATCTGCTCGATCGCGATGGCGAGACGCTGGAGCAATATCGGGTGATCTCCTTCGCGGTCGGTGCCGACGTGCAGGGCGCGATGCAGGGGCTGCTCAAAGCCAATCTGCCGCCGCTGCTGTCGCTGCCGGCGGTGGAAAACGTCCAGCTCAGCTGGAGCACCGGCTGGCTGCCTGCCGGGGTGGACGAGGTGGCGCGCAATCGCCGCAAATTGCCGAACGTCGCCGTGCCGGTTGAATCCCGGCTTTACAGCGACGGCCTGTTCAGCTTCTCGGTCAACGTCAGCCCTGCGGGCAGCGGCGCCGGGCAGCAGTATTACCGTCAGGGGCGCCGTACCATTCAGACCGAAGTGCGCGCGGGCAATGAGATCACTATCGTGGGCGAACTGCCGCCGGCTACGGCCAAGCGCATCGCCGACAGCATTTCTTTCAAGGTATCGCCGTAATGATGAAAGAGTGGGCCACGGTGGTTTCGTGGCAACAGGGCGTAGCGCTGCTGCGCTGTGAACCCAAGGCCGGCTGCGGCAGCTGCACCGCGCGCTCCGGCTGCGGCGCGCGCGCGTTGAACGAATTGGTGCCTGAAACCGAGCATCAGCTTCAGGTGCGTATCGAACAGCCGCTCGAACCGGGGCAACGCGTCGAGGTCGGCATTGCGGAAGGCAGCCTGCTGCGCTCCGCCATGCTGGTTTACCTGACGCCGCTGTTGGGCATGATGCTGGGCGGCACGTTGCTGCAATATTGTTTCGGCAGCGATGCCTCGGCGGCGATCGGTGCCGTGCTGGGCGGCGGGGCGGCCTTTATGCTGGCGCGCCGGCTGGCCCGGCGTCTGGGCGAGCAGGCCGATTATCAGCCGGTGGTGCTGCAGATTGGGTTGCCGCCTACCGCGATGCGCATGCAGGCGGAAAACTCACCGCTGATTTAAACCGACGGCCGCGTCATCGCCGGGTTGTGATAGGCGGGGATGCGGTTGTGGATCATATGCTCCAACAGCGCGATGAACAGATCGGCGCTGAGCAGCGAATCGTAGTTAATGGCGTACAGCACATTACCCTGGCCGTCCAGTAAACGGATGCCGCGCTGCGGATGGTTTTCCAACGCGCGGATCTGCTCGATCGGCACGTTTCCCCGTTCCGTAGTCAGCAAGGTGGCGCTTAGCTGCAGCGTTTCGGTCGGCGTGCCTTGCCGCTTGCCCAGCAGCAGCTGCCACAGCCAGCGTGCGTCGCCCTCAACGGTGTGAAACGGCACCACCTCCCCCTGATAGAGCGCATTCAATGCCAGCGGCCCGCGCTGCTGCAGCTGTTGGTCGACGATCACGTCCGCCAGCCGCCACGAATGGGCGACATTGCTGAAAACCGTACACCAGGGCTGATCCGCACCGGCGCGGAACGCCGTGACGTCAAACAGCCCGCCAAAAGCTTTGCCGCCGCGAAACCGATAGATGTCGCCGATTTTCTCAAACGGGATGAAGCGCTCTTTGTGATGGTGCCAGTCAAAGACCCGCACGCCGTGCTCGTACAGACGATAGGTCAGCGTCGGGCGCAGATAATGCCGCAGCGCCAGCAGCGTACAGCCGAGTAAAATTGTGCCTGCGCCGGCCTGCAACAGCGTGATGACTTCGCTTTCATCAATGCTGCTCAGCAGAGGCAGCACCAACAGTGCGGCCCCCACGCTAAACAGCAGCGCCGCCGCGACCAGAATGCCCCAGTTGACCTTCGAAAAATCGTGCCGGCTCAGCATTTGCCCTTTATCGATCATATGCACCTTCCAATCAACGTACGCAGATATGCTGGTGAACCCCGGTGGGCTGCCGATGTAGTGCCCGGAATAATGTTTTGTCGCGGAGTTCATGCCCTTTCTATCCGAGGGGCGGTGGTGGCGTATATGGGGTTTTTCCTAAAGGAAGAGGGGCGAAATGGAATTCTAAGAGGTTGATCCAAATATTCTTTTTTTATAATTTCGGAGAGGGTTTATTGCGCTGCGGCCGGTTATGTATTAGCGCTGGAGTTTGACGGCCACGGAGCACCTGCAAGCCCCGGGCTCAGGCCGTATCTTCCGTGTTAACATCTGTTTTCACCCGCCGGGGTGCCCTGTAACATTTAGCTGCGCATAATAGAATGCCTTCACTGCACCGATCGCTAGGTTTTCAGTGGTGTGGCATGTAGAATGCAGCGATTCAGGTGCAAGACGGCCTAACCCATTCACTGTCGCTGTAGGTCCATGCGGGTTTCTATAGGCGAGTAATTCAGAAATACCAAGGCAGAAAAACTTTTATAATGAAGCATATACGAAATTTCTCCATTATTGCCCATATTGACCACGGTAAGTCGACGCTGTCTGACCGCATTATCCAAATCTGCGGTGGCTTGACCGACCGTGAAATGGCCGCGCAGGTGCTCGATTCCATGGATCTGGAGCGCGAACGCGGCATCACCATCAAAGCGCAGAGCGTGACGCTGGATTATAAAGCGCTGGATGGGCAGACCTATCAGCTCAACTTTATCGACACCCCAGGCCACGTTGACTTCTCCTATGAAGTTTCCCGCTCGCTGGCGGCCTGCGAAGGCGCGCTGCTGGTGGTGGACGCCGGTCAGGGCGTAGAAGCCCAGACGCTGGCCAACTGCTACACCGCGATCGAAATGGATCTGGAAGTGGTGCCGGTGTTGAACAAAATTGACCTGCCGGCTGCCGATCCGGATCGCGCCGCACAGGAAATTGAAGACATCGTCGGCATCGACGCTACCGATGCGGTGCGCTGCTCGGCTAAAACCGGCGTCGGCGTGCCTGACGTGCTGGAACGCCTGGTGCGCGACATCCCACCGCCGCAGGGCGATCCGGATGCGCCGCTGCAGGCGCTGATCATCGACTCCTGGTTCGATAACTACCTGGGCGTCGTATCTCTGGTGCGCGTCAAGAACGGCACGCTGCGCAAGGGCGACAAGATCAAGGTCATGAGCACCGGCCAGGTGTACAACGCCGATCGCCTGGGCATCTTCACGCCGAAGCAGGTCGATCGCGACGTGCTGAACTGCGGCGAAGTAGGCTGGCTGGTCTGTGCGATTAAAGACATCCTCGGCGCGCCGGTGGGCGATACCCTGACGCAGGCGCGTCAGCCGGCGGATAAAGCGCTGCCGGGCTTCAAGAAAGTGAAGCCGCAGGTGTACGCCGGTCTGTTCCCTATCAGCTCCGACGACTATGAATCCTTCCGCGATGCGTTGGGCAAACTGAGCCTCAACGACGCTTCACTGTTCTACGAGCCGGAAAGCTCCACCGCGTTGGGCTTCGGCTTCCGCTGCGGCTTCCTCGGCCTGCTGCACATGGAGATCATTCAGGAGCGTCTGGAGCGTGAATACGATCTGGATCTGATCACTACCGCGCCGACGGTAGTCTACGAAGTGGAAACCACCGGCAAGGAAGTGATCTACGTCGACAGCCCGTCCAAGCTGCCGCCGCTGAACAACATCCAGGAACTGCGCGAGCCGATCGCCGAATGCCACATGCTGATGCCGCAGGAATACCTGGGCAACGTCATCACCCTGTGCGTTGAGAAACGCGGCGTGCAGACCAACATGGTCTATCACGGCAACCAGGTGGCGTTGACCTATGAAATCCCGATGGCGGAAGTGGTACTCGACTTCTTCGACCGCCTGAAGTCCACGTCGCGCGGCTATGCGTCGCTGGATTACAACTTCAAGCGCTTCCAGGCTTCCGACATGGTGCGCGTGGACGTGCTGATCAACAACGAACGCGTGGATGCGCTGGCGCTGATCACCCACCGCGACAACTCGCAGTATCGCGGCCGTGAATTGGTGGAGAAGATGAAAGATCTGATCCCGCGTCAGCAGTTCGACATCGCGATTCAGGCGGCGATCGGCACGCATATCATCGCGCGTTCCACCGTGAAGCAGTTGCGTAAAAACGTGCTGGCGAAATGCTACGGCGGTGACGTCAGCCGTAAGAAAAAGCTGCTGCAGAAACAGAAAGACGGTAAGAAACGCATGAAGCAGGTCGGCAACGTCGAGCTGCCGCAGGAAGCGTTCCTGGCCATTCTGCACGTTGGTAAAGACGGCAAGTAACCGCGACGAGTTCGCGAAACGAGGGAGTTTGCATGGCGAATATGTTTGCCCTGATCCTGGCGTTGGCCACCCTGGTCACCGGGATCATCTGGTGCTTCGAGCGCTTTAAATGGGCGCCGGCCCGCCGCGCGAAGATCGCGGCGGTCAACGAGCAGACCGCGGGCGCCGTAGACGATAAAACGCTGGCGAAAGTGGCGAAGCAGCCCGGTTGGATAGAGACTGGCGCATCGGTGTTCCCGGTGTTGCTGCTGGTCTTTGTGGTGCGTTCGTTTATTTACGAACCGTTCCAGATCCCGTCCGGCTCAATGATGCCGACGCTGTTGATTGGCGATTTCATTCTGGTGGAGAAATATGCCTACGGCATTAAAGATCCGATTACCCAGACCACGCTCATTGAAACCGGCCATCCGAAGCGCGGCGATATTGCAGTATTTAAATATCCGCTGGATCCGAAGCTGGATTATATCAAGCGCGTAATTGGCCTGCCGGGCGACCGTATTACTTACGATCCGGTGAATAAGCGCGTCACGGTGCAGCCGTCCTGCAACAGCGGGCAGTCCTGCGATACCGCGCTGGCGGTGACCTACGCCGACGCGCAGCCGAGCGACTTCGTGCAGTTGTTCAGCCGCAGCGGCATGGGCGAGGCCAGCAACGGTTTCTACCAGATCCCGCTGAACGACAACGTGCCGCAGGGCGGCATTCGTCTGCGCGAGCGTCAGGAAAGTCTGGGCAACGTGACCCACCGCATCCTGACCGTGCCGGGCACGCAGGATCAGGTGGGCGCTTACTACCAACAGCCGGGCAAACCGCTGGCGGAGTGGGTGGTGCCGGCCGGGCATTACTTCATGATGGGCGACAACCGCGACAACAGCGCGGACAGCCGCTACTGGGGCTTTGTGCCGGAGAAGAATCTGGTGGGCAAAGCCACGGCCATCTGGATGAGCTTTGAAAAGCAGGAAGGTGAGTGGCCTACCGGCGTCCGTTTCAGCCGGATCGGCGGCATTCATTAATCGCTGACTTATTCTCCGTCTATTTCACGCCGCAGCCTACTGCGGCGTGAAAGATTAAGGGGATATAAAACACAGCATTATGTTTCCACTCGTTGTAGAATACCTTCTCGAGCGATAAAAAGTTGGCTCCTGCTGGGAGCCACTGCAAACGAAACAGCTTTGGATCGGCTTTCGGCGAAGCAGGCCTGTTCCGTATGCTGCAAGTTTTTGACGCATTCTTGATCTATTGGTAACTCATGAACCCCATCGTAATAAACAGGCTGCAGCGGAAGCTGGGCTACACTTTTCAACAGCAGGAGCTTTTACTGCAGGCTTTGACTCACCGCAGCGCCAGCAGTAAACACAATGAACGTCTTGAGTTTCTGGGTGACTCGATTCTGAGCTTTGTCATCGCCAATGCGCTCTATCACCGCTTTCCTCGCGTAGACGAGGGCGATATGAGCCGCATGCGCGCCACGCTGGTGCGCGGCAACACGCTGGCGGAGATGGCGCGCGAGTTTGACCTGGGCGAATGTCTGCGGCTTGGGCCGGGCGAATTGAAAAGTGGTGGGTTCCGCCGCGAGTCAATCCTGGCGGATACGGTGGAGGCATTGATCGGCGGCGTGTTCCTGGACAGCGACATCCAGACCGTCGAGCGTCTGATTTTGGACTGGTATCGCAGCCGGTTGGACGAAATCAGCCCCGGTGATAAGCAGAAAGACCCGAAAACCCGTTTGCAGGAGTTTTTGCAGGGGCGTCATCTGCCGTTGCCTTCTTATTTGGTGGTGCAGGTTCGCGGTGAAGCGCACGACCAAGAGTTTACCATCCACTGCCAGGTGAGTGGTTTGAGCGAGCCCGTGGTGGGCACCGGCTCGAGCCGCCGTAAAGCCGAGCAGGCGGCAGCGGAACAAGCGCTGAAAAAGCTGGAGCTTGAATGAGCGAAGTAAAACAACACTGCGGGTTTATCGCCATCGTCGGCCGCCCGAACGTGGGCAAATCGACGTTGCTGAACCAACTGCTGGGGCAGAAGGTTTCCATTACGTCGCGTAAGCCGCAGACGACCCGTCACCGCATCATGGGCATCGACACCGATGGCACCTATCAGGCGATCTACGTCGACACCCCAGGGCTGCACATCGAAGAAAAACGCGCCATCAACCGCTTGATGAACCGCGCGGCCAGCAGCTCGATCGGCGACGTCGAACTGGTGATCTTCGTGGTTGAAGGCACCAACTGGACCGCCGACGACGAAATGGTGGTCAACAAGCTGCGCAGCCTGCGCTGCCCGGTATTGCTGGCGATCAACAAGGTCGATAACGTCACCGACAAATCCAAGCTGTTGCCGCACATCGCGTTCCTCAGCCAGCAGATGAACTTCCTCGACGTGGTGCCTATCTCCGCCGAGAAAGGGATGAACGTCGACACCATCGCCGGCATCGTGCGCAAGCTGCTGCCGGAAGCGGAACACCACTTCCCGGAAGACTACATCACCGATCGCTCCCAGCGCTTTATGGCGTCCGAGATCATCCGCGAGAAGCTGATGCGTTTCCTGGGCGAAGAGCTGCCGTATTCGGTGACGGTTGAAATCGAACAGTTCGTGGCTAACGATCGCGGCGGCTACGATGTGCACGGCCTGATCCTGGTCGAGCGCGAAGGCCAGAAGAAAATGGTCATCGGCAACAAAGGCGCCAAGATCAAAACCATCGGCATCGAAGCGCGTCAGGACATGGAACAGATGTTCGACGCCAAAGTGCATCTCGAGCTGTGGGTGAAAGTGAAATCCGGTTGGGCGGACGACGAACGTGCGCTGCGCAGCCTGGGCTATGTTGACGATCTGAAGTAACATCCGTGGACGGCTGGGAGCGCGCTTTCGTCCTGCATGGGCGGCCGTACAGTGAAACCAGTCTGATGCTGGATCTGTTTACCGAAGGTCATGGGCGGGTGCGCTTGCTGGCGAAAGGCGCGCGCAGCCGCCGCTCCAATCTGAAGGGGTGCCTGCAGCCCTTTACCCCCCTGTTAGTGCGCTGGGGCGGCCGCGGCGAAGTGAAAACGCTGCGTAACGCCGAAGCGGTCTCCCTCGGTTTACCTCTCAGTGGCATGATGCTGTACAGCGGCCTGTACGTGAACGAACTGCTGGCGCGCGTGCTGGAGCAGGAAACCAACTACTCGGTATTGTTCTTCGACTATCTGCAATGCCTGCAGGCGCTGGCGGCGGAAGACAGCTCGCCGGAGCAAGCGCTGCGTCAGTTCGAACTGGCCTTGCTGCACCACCTGGGCTACGGCCTCGATTTCCTGCACTGCGCCGGCAGCGGCCTGCCGGTAGATGACGCCATGACCTACCGCTACCGCGAAGAGAAAGGCTTTATCGCCAGCCTGGTGGTGGATCACTACAGCTTCACCGGGCGCGAACTGCGCGCGCTGGCGGAGCGGCAGTTTCCCGATGCCGAAACGCTGCGCGCCGCCAAGCGTTTCACTCGTATGGCGCTGAAACCCTACCTCGGCGGCAAGCCGTTAAAGAGCCGCGAACTGTTCCGCCAGTTCGTGCGCAAACAGCCGAATACGCCGGTCGACGACGCCTGACCTTTTCCCCTTTTGCCGCCCTGCGCCCGCGTGTAAACTGCTGGCACTGAAAATCGTATTTAGAGGTTGTCATGGCTGATTTGCTGCTGGGCGTCAATATCGATCACATCGCCACGTTACGTAACGCGCGCGGAACCCAATACCCGGATCCGGTTCAGGCGGCATTCATTGCCGAACAGGCGGGGGCCGACGGCATTACCGTGCATCTGCGCGAGGACCGCCGCCACATCACCGACCGCGACGTGCGCTTGCTGCGCCAGACCATCCAGACGCGCATGAATCTGGAGATGGCGGTGACCGATGAGATGCTGGACATCGCCGTTGAGTTGAAGCCGCATTTCTGCTGCCTGGTGCCGGAAAAACGCGAAGAAGTGACTACCGAAGGTGGCCTGGACGTCGCCGGCCAGCTGGACAAAATGAGCGTGGCGGTTGAGCGCCTGGCACAGGCAGGCATTCTGGTCTCGCTGTTCATCGATCCCGATTATCGCCAGATTGACGCGGCGGTGGCGGTGGGCGCTCCTTATATCGAGATCCACACCGGCGCCTATGCCGAAGCGCAGGGCGAGCTGGCGGTACAGGCCGAGCTGCGCCGCATCGCGGTAGCCGCCGCCTACGCGGCGGAGAAGGGGCTGAAGGTCAACGCCGGCCACGGCCTGACCTATCACAACGTGCAGCCAATCGCCGCGTTGCCGGAAATGCACGAGCTGAACATCGGCCATGCGATTATCGGTCAGGCGGTGATGTGCGGGCTGCCGGCCGCGGTTGCCGACATGAAAGTGCTGATGCGGGAAGCGCGCCGGTAATGGCGGTGCTCGGGCTGGGTACCGACATCGTCGAGATGGCGCGTATCGAAGCGGTGGTGGAGCGCAGCGGCGATCGTCTGGCGCGCCGCGTGCTGAGCGACGCCGAGTGGGCGCTGTATCAACAGCACCAGCAGCCGATTCGCTTTCTGGCCAAACGTTTCGCCGTGAAAGAGGCCGCTGCCAAGGCGTTCGGCACCGGTATTCGCAACGGCCTGGCGTTCAATCAGTTCGAAGTGTTTAACGATGCGTTGGGCAAGCCGAATATTCGTTTGCACGGCCGCGCCGCCGAGCTGGCCGGGGAGATGGGGGTCACCGCGATTCATGTTTCGCTGGCCGACGAACGGCGCTATGCCTGCGCGACGGTGATCGTCGAAAGCTGAAAATAGAAAGGGCGCCTGTGGCGCCCTTGTCAGCCCAGCGGCGCATTAGATGCGATCGGCGTGGTGCAATACCACGAACTTGTCCCACAGCTGTTCGTTGGTCTCACGATGCTGCGGATCGGTGATGATGGTGTTGTCGATCGGGCAGACCTGCTGGCAGGTCGGCGTATCGTAATGGCCAACGCACTCGGTGCAGCGATCGGTATCGATCTGATAAATCTCATCGCCCATCGAAATCGCCTGGTTCGGGCATTCCGGCTCGCACATGTCGCAGTTGATGCATTTCTTGGTAATCAGCAGTGCCATTGTCAGTTATCTTTCCATCGGTGTGCTCGGGCTGGCGCGCAATCTATCACAGAATCGCCGCGCGGCGGGCGTTTTTTCGTCATCCTACCGCTTAGGGTAACTCAGGTGGGTCATCAGCCAACTGATCGAAATCAACCATTCTCTGCCCGTCAAACACCCAGCGCTTATCGGTATCCGCCATACGCATCGTGGGCATCACCTCCGGATGGGCAATCCGTATTCCCGCCTCTTGAGCAAACAGCCCGATAAAATCGAACGCGCTCAAGGGATCATCAATGATCTGGTGCTGTTGGTCACGATCGCTCAGCACCAGCAACGGCACCTGATAATTCTGTTGGGTATCGCCGCTGTGGCGCAGAGAGCGTACGCCGCCGATATCCTTATGGGAAAGACCGTGATCGGAGAAATAGAACAGCTTAAACGGTGCGCCATTTTTAGTGAGCATCTGATACGCCTGCTCGATAAAACGGTCGGTCTTAAGGTAGGTGGAGAGATAACAGGCTAACTCATGATCCTGTGACTCGATGCTGGGTGGCTCACCGTTAAGCCTTTCACAGAAGTCGGCGTGTGAGCCCATCAGATGCAACACATACAGGTTGCCTTGCCCCTGGCGACTCAATAATTGGTCAAATATCGGCAGCAGCGCGTCATCATCGGTACTGCGCGATTGGAAGTCACCTTTCTTCAGGAAGTAATGGTTATCGCTGAACATGGCGATTTTTGACACTGGCGTATCGAATTGCCCGAGCATCCCTTGATTGGACAGCCAGTGGGTATTGAGGCCGGCGGCTTTTGCCAGGGTGATGATATTATCCCCGATGGCAATGTTGTGGCCGTTGCTTAAAGCCAGCGTACGGGGGAGCGATTCGAACGTATTCGGCGCGGTGGAAATATAATTGCTGTAAAACCGCCCTTTGGCGTTATCCAAAAAAGGCGTCGTGGAGACCGGATAACCAAATAAAGACATATGGTCCCTGCGCATACTTTCGCCGACGATAATGACATAGTTTTCATTCTTCGGCGCGCCAGCGGTGATTGACCAAGAGTCCGGCTCTGAAACGCCGGTGTTTAATTCATCAATCTGCTGTTGATATTTATCGTAAGCGGAGTAAGTGGATAAAAAGAAGTCAGGCAATTTTAGCTTAACCAAGCCGCCGCTGAATATTTTGGCGATGACGATAACCGCAAATAACGCCAGAAAAGGTAATATGACTTTTCTGGGTAGCGCTTGTCGCCAAATAAACCTTTTTAAAATAATAAGCATGGTAAATATTACGACAGGCAGCAGATAACAGCTGGCCGGGAGGGTATGCAGAAACTCACCCGCTTCTGTACGGTTGGTTTGCAGCAGGGCGGACACCACGGCCGCTGACGGGGAACCGTAAATGGCCCCGACCGGCGCATACAAGGCGCACAGTAGAATAAACGGAATAATCAGACCGTAACGGGTAAGCGAGTGGGCAGATAATAATAGTAGGATAAGTGCAATAAAAAGAATATCAATGCCTTTGCTACCGCCGTATCCCATCGCCTTGATGAGTATCAATGCAGTAATGGCATAAAACAAAAAGGCGCGCAGGATCGGATGAGTAACGGAATGCCGTAATCTATCTAAAATGACTGTGTGTGTATTCATAATGGTATCGTTAAATAATGCTGTCCATGCATGCTTAATTATTGATTGATAATTAAGCAGGTCACCGCCCGCACATTATTTTTCGAATGCATAGAATGGAAATAATTGAGCTGGCGGCGTTTTATCGGCCGCCATTATACGCCTCAAACCAACTTTTTCATCAATTGTTCGCTGTGCTTGATGCGGTCGCGCGCATGATCCAGATCGTGTTGGATCAGCGCCATAAACAGCAGATCGGTGAGGGCGTACTGGGCCGTGCTGGAGGAGATGGCCGCGCTGCGGGTATGAGGTTCTTCGGCGATGGTATAGAGGCAGTGATCCGCGCGCTGCTGCAGGCCGTTGGGAGAGAAGCTGGTCAGCGCCAATACCCTGGCGCCGGCCTGGCGCGCCTCTTCCGCTGCCAGATTGATTTCACGCCGTTCGCCGCTGAATGAGATAGCCAGCAGCAGATCGCGTTTGTCCAGCGCCTGCACCGCCGCCAGCTGGACGTGCATGTCCGCTTCGGCCACCGCCATCACGCCGATTTTCAGCAGCTTGAAGGAAAAATCCTTGGCCACCAGCCCGGAGGCGCCGATGCCGATTAGCATTACCCGGCGCGCCTGGCGCAGCATGTCCAGCGCCTGATGCAGCCGCTCTTCGCTGTTGATGTCCAGCGTCGCGCGCAGCGCCGCCTGCTTTTCCGCCAGCAGTTTTTCACCGACGATTTTCAGCGTATCGCTGCTGAGGATGTGGTTGTGAACGGTCACGACCGGTTCGGCCTGCGGCTGGGCCAGCGTCTCGCTTAATGCCAGCTTCAGCGCCGGAAAGCCTTTATAACCCAGCTTTTGGGCGAACTTGACCACGCTCGACTGGCTGACGCCGGCCAGCTGGGCCAGCTTTTGCGAGCTGAGATGGCGCGCCTGCTCGGCGTTGTTCAGCAAAAAATCCGCCAGCTTGCGGTCGTTTTGCGCCAGTGTCGGATACATCTGGCGAATGCGCAGAAGGGTACTCATTGATCTTTCCCTGGAAACCAGCGGTCATTTTGCCATGCAGGCGGCGAAAACGCGCGGTGAAAATTTTTGTGAGCTCGCCGTTAAAATAGCAAATAGCGCTCGCTTTGTTGAATAATATATTCAAATATTGATTTAATTTTGTGAATTAAAAATTCAAAGGTGAACAGATGAACTTAGGCGCATTGGTATCGGAAACCCGCAACCCGGCCACCATGGGGCTGGATGAGATGTCGACGCTGGAGATGGTCCGCTGCTTTAACCAGGAAGATCGCAAGGTGCCGGAGGCGATCGAAAAGGTGCTGCCGGCGATCGCGCAGGCGGTCGATTTGGCGGCGGCGGCGTTGAAGGCCGGTGGGCGGCTGATTTATTTGGGCGCCGGCACCAGCGGCCGCCTGGGGGTGCTGGATGCCTCCGAGTGCCCGCCGACTTTCGGCGTGCCGCACGGTGTGGTGGTGGGGCTGATCGCCGGCGGGCCGGGCGCGCTGCTTAAAGCGGTGGAAGGAGCGGAAGACGATGAAGCCCTGGGCGAAGCCGATCTCCGGGCGCTTAACCTCACCGCCGTCGATATGGTGGTGGGGCTGGCGGCCTCCGGGCGCACGCCTTATGTGATCGGTGCGCTGCGCTATGCGCGTGCGCTGGGCTGCCCGACGGCGGCCATCTCCTGCAACCCGGACTCGCCGATCGCGCACGAAGCGCAGGTGGCAATTTCGCCGGTGGTGGGGCCGGAGGCCCTGACTGGTTCGACGCGCCTGAAATCCGGCACCGCACAGAAGCTGGTGCTCAACATGCTGTCGACCGGCGCGATGGTCAAGCTGGGCAAGGTCTACCAGAACCTGATGGTGGACGTGAAGGCCACCAACGTCAAACTGGTGGATCGCGCCTGCCGCATCGTGGTGGAGGCGACCGGCGCCGAACGCGCTCAGGCGGAGGCGGCGCTGGCGCAGACCGGCTTCGAGGTCAAACCGGCAATCCTGATGATTTTAGCCGGCGTCAGCGCCGAAGAGGCGCAGCAGCGGCTGCAGCGGCACGATGGCTACCTGCGCGCTGCATTGGCGCGTTAATCCACACTGGGGGCGGCGATGGACAAGACAACGACATTGGCGACACAGATCCTGGCGGGCGTAGGGGGCGAGGGCAATATCCTCAAGCTGGAGAACTGCATGACGCGGGTACGCGTCGAGGTCAGCGACGAGCAGCGCCTGGATCTGGCCGCTCTCAAGCTGTTGCCCGGTGTGAAGGGCTATATCAAACAGGGTGAGCAGCATCAGTTTATCGTCGGTCCGGGCGCCGCCGCCAAGGTGGTGGACGCCATGCGCGGGCTGTTGAGCGGTGATGTGCAATCGGTCGCCGCCGTCGGTGACGCCGCCCGCACCAAAGCGCAGGCCAAACAGAAATACGCTGCGCCGATGAGCGGCGCGCTGAAAAAGCTGGCCGATGTCTTTATTCCTCTGATCCCGGCGTTTATTGCCTCGGGCCTGATCACCGGCATCATCAACCTGCTGAAACGGCCCGACATCGCCGGCCAGCTGGCGGTAGACTACCCGAACGTGCTGGGGCTGTTGGCGATCTTCGGCAGCGCGGTGTTCGCTATCATGAACATTTTGGTCGGGGTCAACGCCGCGCGGGTATTCGGCGGCTCTCAGGCGATGGGCGGCGTAATGGCCGGCATTCTCTCCAGTCCGGCGCTGGCGCAGATCACCTTGTTCGGCGAGGCGTTGCAGCCGGGGCGCGGCGGGGTGATCGCCGTGCTGCTGGTGGTGGCGTTGATGTGCTGGGTGGAGAAACGCCTGCGCACGCTGCTGCCGGAATCGGTCGAACTGATCCTTAACCCACTGCTGACCACGCTGGTCACTGCCTCGCTGGCGATCCTGATTCTGCAGCCGATCGGGGGTTATATTTCCGATGCCATCGCCCACGGCGCCAATCTGGCGATCGACAAGGGCGGGCTGCTGGTGGGGGCATTGCTCTCGGGGCTGTTCCTGCCGCTGGTGCTCTCCGGCTTGCATCAGGGGCTGGTACCGATCCACGTCGAGCTGGTGCAGGCGCACGGCTCCAACCCGTTGTTGCCGATCCTGGCGATGGCCGGCGTCGGTCAGGTGGGGGCAGCGCTGGCGGTGCTGTTGAAAACCCGTAACGCGCGGCTGAAGAAGGTGATCAAAGGGGCGTTGCCGGTCGGCATTCTCGGTATCGGCGAGCCGCTGATCTTCGGGGTGACGCTGCCGCTGGGCCGGCCGTTTATCGGCGCCTGCCTCGGCGGTGCCGTTGGCGGCGCGCTGATCAGCTACTGGAAGGTGGCGACGGTAATCACCTTCGGCATTTCGGGGCTGCCTTTGGCGTTGACCATCGTCTCAGGTAAGGTGATGTTGTATCTGGCGGGGATGCTGATTACGATTATCGCCGGTTTCCTCTTCACCTGGATGATGGGGTTCAACGATCCCGAGGAGTAGCGTTTGAGCGACAAGCAGCAACAACCGGCCGCAGAGGGGCGCCGCGTGGTCTTTTTCGATCTGGACGGCACCCTGCATCAGGAGGATATGTTCGGCAGTTTCTTGCGTTTTCTGCTGCGCCGCTTACCGCTGAACCTGTTGCTGGTGATACCGCTGCTGCTGCCGATCGGCCTGGCGCTACTGCTGCTGGGCCGCGCCGCGCGTTGGCCGATGAGCCTGCTGCTGTGGGCGATCACCTTCGGGCGTTCCGAAGCGAAGCTGCAGGCGCTGGAGCGGCAGTTTATCGAGGCCTTTCGCCAGAAAGTGACCGCATTTCCGGTGGTGCAAATGCGGCTGCGGCAGTACCTGGACGAGCACGATGCCGAAGTATGGCTGATTACCGGCTCGCCGGAACGCCTGGTGGAACAGGTGTATCGCGATTCGGCGTTTCTGCCGCAGGTGCGGTTGATCGGCAGCCGCATCACGCGCCGCTGCGGCGGTTGGGTCGTGACCCTGCGCTGTTTGGGGACGCAAAAAGTGGTGCAACTGGAGCAGCGGCTCGGTGCGCCGCTGAAGTTGTACAGCGGTTACAGCGACAGCAAGCAGGATAATCCGCTGCTGTTCTTTTGCGAGCATCGCTGGCGGGTAAGCAAGCAGGGCGAGCTGCAGCAGCTGGAATAAAGAAAGGGCGGAGGATTCCGCCCTTGTTGCTTTTATCGAGACCGCGATCAGTCGTCGTTCACGTCGTGCGGCTTGCGCCCCAGCTGCCAAATCTTCTCCGCATAATGTCCCAGCGCCCACAGGCTCAGGCCGAGCAGCACGAAGAAAATCGCCTTCGGCATGCTGTCCCAGAAAAACTCGAACAGACGGGTATACAGGTTAATGCCAAGAAAGGTCAGCCCGAAACCGCGCAGCATGGCGTCGTCATGCTTCAACCCCAGCCAGATGGCGGCGAGGGCGGCTAGCCCGAACAGCAGGCTCCAGTGGAACAGCTCAATCTGGCGCGCGCTGTACCAGCTGTCGAGATCGCCGTAGTTGCCGAAGATAGACAGCAGCCACAGGGCGATAAACAGGTACAGCAGCCCCATCGCCAGCGATACGCGCTGCAGGCCGCGCTGCGCCAACAGCGGCCGCAACAGCAGCGCGGCGGCGATCAGCACCGCACCAAAGGCGATAAAGCGAATCGGGTAGCTCATGCCGAGCCAGTAGGCGCCCCAGCCGGACAGGTAGCCGGTCTCGGCGCCGAAGGCGTTGCCCAGCGACAGCAGGGCGAACCACCACACCAGCCCGGATCGGCTGAACCAGCCGATCGCGCCGTACAGCAGCGCGGCGAACAGCAGCAGCACGGAAACCCGGCCGCTGCCGTTATCCAGCCAGACCCCCAACTGCCATAAGGCGCAGGCGGTAAGCAACACGGCGACAAACAGCGCCGCCTCATTGCTGTAGCGTTTTTCCGGGTGGCGCCGGCGGCGACGCAGCGCCCAGGCGTAGGCCAGCGCCGCCAGTACCCCGGCGATCGCCATACGTACCGGCGCGTCGAAGCGGAACAGGCCGCTGAGCCATGCAAGCAGTTTACTGTCGGCGAACAGGCTGGTGACGGCGATCAGCAGCGAGGCCAGCGCGGCGAGAAACGCATAGCGCGCCAGCCGCCGCCAGTCGAAAGGCTGCACGGCCACATGCTGCAGCAATTGCTGCCGTTGTTCGGGCGTCAAGGCGCCTTCTCCCACCCAGCCGTCCAGCGCCTTGTGCACCACGACGGCGTTCTTTTTACTGAGTTTCATGCTTCTTGTCCCTGAATCACACGCTGATTCGGCCAGTATAGCCATTGGCGGGCGGCTACGACAAAGGGAGGGTAGTGTGTATAATGCCCGCCGCAAAAGCGCACGAGGAATTATGCGATGACTGAATATAACGATGAGTACTGGATGCGTCAGGCATTGCAGCTGGCCCTGCGCGCGCAGGAAGAGGGCGAGGTGCCGGTGGGTGCGCTGCTGGTGCTGGACAATCAGGTAATCGGCGAGGGCTGGAACCGCCCGATCGGCCGACACGATCCTACCGCACACGCCGAGATCATGGCGCTGCGCCAGGGCGGCGCGGTGCTGCAAAACTACCGTTTGCTGAACGCCACGCTGTACGTCACGCTGGAGCCCTGCGTGATGTGCGCCGGCGCAATGGTGCACAGCCGCATCCGTCGGTTGGTGTATGGCGCCGCCGACGAGAAAACCGGCGCGGCTGGTTCGTTGGTGGACATTCTGCGCCATCCGGGCATGAACCATCAGGTGGAGATCGTCTCGGGCGTGCTGGCGGATGAATGCGCCGCCACCCTGAGTAATTTCTTCCGCCTGCGCCGCGAACAGAAAAAAGCGCTCAGGCTGGCGCAGCGGGCGGCGGATAAGCCGGAATAATCAGTAGTTGAGCGCCAGTTCCGGCATCACCGTCGGATAGCCTTTCCCCAACGCCTCCTGCTCGGCGGCCGCCTGCGCCGCCTTTCTCTCTTTTTCCTGCAGATAGCCCACCAGGCTGACCTGGTAGCGGCGGATGTTTTCTACATAGTTGTAGGCTTCACGCCCGCGCGCATAGCCGTAGGTCAGCTGCGGATAGTAGCGCTTCTGGCTGAGCATCGGCAGGCGCTGTTTGACGTCGACCCAGCTGTCCGGGTTGCCTTTTTGCGTCTTGGTCAGCTTGCGCGCGTCCAGCATGTGGCCCCAGCCCATGTTGTAGGCCGCCAGCGAGAACCAGATGCGCTCGTCTTCCGGCACGCTGTCCGGCACCTTGGCCATCAGCCGTTGCAGGTAAAGGGCGCCGCCCTGAATGCTCTCTTCCGGATCGAGGCGGTCGTTGACCCCCAGGCCGTCGGCGGTGGCGCGGGTCAGCATCATCAGGCCGCGCACGCCGGTGGGCGAAGTAGCCTGCGGATTCCAGTGCGATTCCTGATAGGCGATGGCCGCCAGCAGCTTCCAGTCGATCTCGTTGGCGTGCTTCTCAAACAGCGGGCGGAAGTTGGGCAGCACCGAGTCGATGGCTGACAGGAAGGTTTTTGTGTCCACATAGTCGAAGCTGCCGACGTGGCCGAGGTACTTCTCTTCCAGCCGCGCCAGGGTGCCGTCATCCACCATCTGGCTGTAGAAATCCAGCATCGCCGCGTACAGGCTGTCGTCGCCGTCGCGTTTGAGGTACCAGGTGACCGGCTCTTCGTCGGTGACGTCGAACGCCACCGCCAGCTGCGGATGGATGCGCTGCAGCAGCGCGATGGTTACCGAATCGCCGAGGGTGTAGTCCAGTTTGCCGTCGGCCACCCGCTCCAGCAGCTCTTTGGAGGTGAGATCGCTGGAGGACTCCCAGGCGAGATCCGGGTATTTATCCTGCTTGAGCTGCTTTAGCGTGCTGACGTGCGCAGAACCGGAGGCGACCGCCAGTTTGCCTTTAATGTCGGCGAAGTTTTTCGGCCGCGGGGTGCCCAGCCGGTACACCAGCTGTTGCGAAACGGAGTAGTAGGCGGGGCCGGTGCGTGCGCGGCTGAGGCGCTCCTGGTTGTAGATCAGGCCCGCCGCCAGCAGGTCGGCATCGTCGTCATCAAGGTCGTCGAACAGGTCATTGATATTCTGATGGGGGATCACCACCAGCTTCACCCCGAGGTAGTTGGCGAAGCGTTTCGCCAGTTCGTAGTCGAGCCCACCTGGCCCTTGCTTGGTGTTGAAATAGGTCAGCGGTGAATTCAGCGTGCTGATACGCAACTCGCCGCGGGAAATGATCTCCTGGAGTTGCCCGCCCTGGCCGCTGCGCCAGGTGATATTGGGCCACAGCGCGAGAGCCAGAAGCAGGGTGACAACGCCGATGAGGATGTAGTTTATTTTAAGACGTTTCAAATAGTTATCCAGTGGTGGCACAGGTACACCGGCGACGACAACCGCGACTTTTCTCATGGTTAAATCACCAGTGCGGGGGGCATTTTGCGCAACAAAACGCCAGTGTGCAACTTTATTGACACGTTATGACAATTCGACGGTGCGGCACGCTTTTATCAATAATCCCTACGCAAACGGTTTCGTCGGCGCCGAGGATTCTCTATAATGACGCGCGTTTTCCCCTGTTGCGCCCAATGAAGCGTCTTATCCGCCGCTTCGAAGACGAGAGAACTTTGATTATGGAAATTCTGCGTGGTTCGCCCGCTTTATCGGCTTTTCGCATTACCAAACTGCTGTCCCGCTGCCAGGATGCCCACCTGCCTGTCAGTGATATCTACGCCGAGTATGTCCACTTTGCCGATGTTAGCGCACCGCTAAGTGCCGAAGAACACGCCAAACTTCAGCGGCTGCTCAAGTACGGTCCTTCTCTCGCCGAACATGCCCCTGAAGGCCGGTTGCTGCTGGTCACGCCGCGTCCGGGCACCATTTCTCCCTGGTCTTCCAAAGCGACAGACATCGCCCATAACTGCGGTCTGCAACAGGTGGTGCGCCTGGAGCGCGGCCTGGCGTTCTACGTCAAGGCACCTGAGCTGACGGAAACCCAGTGGCGCCAGCTCGCCGCGCTGCTGCACGATCGCATGATGGAAACCGTCTTCAGCGAGTTGCAACAGGCCGAACAGCTGTTCGCGCATCATCAGCCGGCGCCGTATCAGTCGGTCGACGTGCTGGGCGCAGGGCGCACCGCGCTGGAGCAGGCCAACGTCCGGCTCGGCCTGGCGCTGGCGCAGGATGAGATCGACTACCTGCTGAATGCCTTTACCGGTTTGGGGCGCAACCCGACGGATATCGAACTTTATATGTTCGCGCAGGCCAACTCCGAGCACTGCCGCCATAAGATTTTCAACGCCGATTGGATCATCGACGGCGAACAGCAGCCTAAATCGCTGTTCAAGATGATCAAGAACACCTATGAGCAGACGCCGGACTACGTGCTCTCGGCGTATAAAGACAACGCCGCCGTGATGGAAGGCTCGCAGGTCGGCCGCTTCTTCGCCGCGCCGGAGAACGGCAAGTACGATTACCATCAGGAAGAAGCGCACATCCTGATGAAGGTGGAAACCCACAACCACCCGACGGCGATCTCGCCGTGGCCGGGCGCCGCGACCGGCTCCGGCGGCGAGATCCGCGATGAGGGGGCAACCGGCCGCGGCGCCAAGCCGAAAGCCGGCCTGGTGGGCTTCTCGGTATCCAACCTGCGTATTCCCGGCTTTGAACAGCCGTGGGAGCAGGATTTTGGCAAGCCGGAACGCATCGTCACCGCGCTGGATATCATGACCGAAGGCCCGCTGGGCGGCGCGGCGTTCAACAACGAATTCGGTCGTCCGGCGCTGCTGGGCTACTTCCGTACCTATGAAGAGCGCGTCAACAGCCACAACGGCGTCGAGCTGCGCGGCTACCACAAACCGATCATGCTGGCGGGCGGCATTGGCAACATCCGCGCCGATCACGTGCAGAAAGGGGAAATCACCGTCGGCGCCAAGCTGGTGGTACTGGGCGGCCCGGCGATGAATATCGGCCTGGGCGGCGGCGCTGCCTCGTCGATGGCGTCCGGCCAGTCCGATGCCGATCTGGACTTCGCCTCGGTGCAGCGCGACAACCCGGAAATGGAGCGCCGCTGTCAGGAAGTGATCGACCGCTGCTGGCAGCTGGGTGATGAGAACCCGATTCTGTTTATTCATGACGTCGGCGCCGGCGGCCTGTCCAACGCCATGCCGGAACTGGTGAGCGACGGCGGCCGCGGCGGCCGTTTCGAGCTGCGCGATATCCTCAACGACGAGCCGGGCATGAGCCCGCTGGAAGTGTGGTGCAACGAATCGCAGGAACGTTACGTGATGGCGATTGCCCCGGCGCAGATGGCGCAGTTCGATGAGATCTGCCGCCGCGAGCGCGCGCCTTACGCGGTGATCGGCGAAGCGACCGAAGAGCAGCACCTGACGCTGAACGATCGCCACTTCGACAACCAGCCGATTGACATGCCGCTGGACGTGCTGCTCGGCAAGACGCCGAAAATGACCCGCGACGTTACCCGCCTGCAGGCGCATGGCGAGGCGGTGCAGCGTGAGAACATCACGCTGGCCGACGCGGTGAAACGCGTGCTGCACCTGCCGGCCGTTGCGGAGAAAACCTTCCTGATCACCATCGGCGATCGCACCGTTACCGGCATGGTGGCGCGCGACCAAATGGTCGGCCCGTGGCAGATCCCGGTGGCCGACTGCGCGGTGACCACCGCCAGCCTGGACAGCTACTACGGCGAAGCGATGTCGCTCGGCGAACGTGCGCCGGTAGCGCTGCTGGACTTCGCCGCCTCCGGCCGCCTGGCGGTCGGGGAAGCGCTGACCAACCTGGCTGCCACGGAAATCGGCAGCCTGAAACGCGTGAAGCTATCCGCCAACTGGATGGCCGCCGCCGGCCACCCGGGCGAAGATGCCGGCCTGTACGAAGCGGTGAAAGCGGTGGGCGAAGAGCTGTGTCCGGCGCTGGGCATCACCATTCCGGTGGGCAAGGACTCTATGTCGATGAAAACCCGCTGGCAGGAAGGCAACGAACAGCGCGAGATGACGTCGCCGCTGTCGCTGGTTATCACCGCCTTCGCCCGCGTGGAAGACGTGCGCCACACCGTGACGCCGCAATTGCGCACCGATAAGGGCGACAGCGCGCTGCTGTTGATCGACCTGGGCAACGGCCATAACGCACTGGGCGCTACCGCGCTGGCGCAGGTTTATCGCCAACTGGGCGACAAACCGGCCGATGTGCGAGATGTCGCGCAACTGGCGGGCTTCTTCAACGCCATGCAGCAGCTGGTGGCCGATCGCGCGCTGCTGGCTTATCACGACCGCGCCGACGGCGGCCTGCTGGTGACGCTGGCGGAGATGGCCTTCGCCGGTCACTGTGGTGTAGACGTCAATCTCGACGGCCTCGGCGACGACGCGCTGGCGGTGCTGTTCAACGAAGAGCTGGGCGCGGTGATCCAGGTGAGCGCCGAACGTCTCGACGGCGTGAAGCAGGCGTTCGCTCAGCACGGTTTGACCGACAACGTGCATCACATCGGCAGCGTGCAGGCCGGCGATCGTTTCGTCATCACCCAACACGGCAAAGCGCTGTACAGCGAAAGCCGCAATACGCTGCGCACCTGGTGGGCGGAAACTACCTGGCAGATGCAGCGTCTGCGCGACAACCCGGCGTGCGCCGATCAGGAACATCAGGCCAAGCAGGATGAACAAGATCCTGGTCTGAACGTGAAGCTGACCTTCGCACCGGAGGAAGACATCGCCGCGCCGTACATCGCCAAAGGGGCTCGCCCGAAAGTGGCGGTGCTGCGTGAGCAGGGGGTGAACTCCCACGTTGAAATGGCGGCAGCGTTCCACCGCGCCGGCTTTGACGCGGTGGACGTGCATATGAGCGATCTGCTGGCAGGGCGCCGCGATCTGCAGGACTTCCACACGCTGGTGGCCTGCGGCGGCTTCTCTTACGGCGACGTCCTGGGCGCCGGTGAAGGCTGGGCGAAGTCCATCCTGTTCAACGAGCGGGTGCGTGACGAGTTCGAAGCGTTCTTCCACCGTCCGCAGACGCTGGCGCTGGGCGTGTGCAACGGCTGCCAGATGATGTCCAACCTGCGTGAGTTGATCCCGGGCGCAGAACACTGGCCGCGCTTCGTGCGCAACCTGTCGGATCGCTTCGAGGCGCGCTTCAGCCTGGTGGAAGTGGCGGCCAGCCCGTCGCTGTTCCTGCAGGGCATGACCGGTTCGCGTATGCCGATCGCCGTTTCCCACGGTGAAGGGCATGTCGAAGTGCGTGATGCGGCGCATCTGGCGGCGCTGGAAAGCCACGGTTTGGTAGCGCTGCGTTTCGTCAACAACGCCGGCCAGGTAACGGAAGCTTACCCGGCTAACCCGAACGGTTCGCCGAACGGTATTACCGCCGTGACCAGCGCCAGCGGGCGCGCTACGGTAATGATGCCGCACCCGGAACGCGTGTTCCGCACCGTCAGCAACTCCTGGCACCCGGAAGAGTGGGGCGAGGACAGCCCGTGGATGCGCATGTTCCGCAACGCCCGTAAGCAACTGGGCTAAAAACGGCTACTGCCGTATAGAGGGCGCAAGCAATTGCGCCCTTTTTTATGGCCGGCGTTCGCCGTTTGGCGGCAGTGTCTGCATTTTGCGACAAGCGCCATTTTCCCTGTCGCTAAATAGAGACATTTAACTGATTGATTTTATTGATGGTAAACGGGTTTGGCTTTAGTTGTCTGCATTTGGCGACAGCACGGCGTTTTTTTCATCGCTCATCGGGGCGTGATGCGCAAAAAAATCTGCTGATGTAATTTTATTTTTTAATAAAATCATATGGTTATTATTTTTATTGCAAAGTTGGCACGTAAAGTGCATTATTCTCGTCGGTTGCTCATTCACCTTTTTATGACGGCGCCGTAATTAGACGGCAAATCGCCTCATAAGCCTCCGAATGATGCCAAAGAAATGGTGCCTATCGTCCAACCAAACCGATAACAGACCGTGCAAACGGCTTTATCAAGCATCGGGCGACACGTGGAGTGAGGCACCGCCTGTATCCAACTGTGATGAAGGGTTCATCAATCCTGGATACTTACGGATGCTATTCGTCCTGTTCGATGCCAGCCGCTGCGCTACATCACCCTGGGGACGAGACTTAAGGGCATCCACACTTTCCTTGCGGCGGGGCAAACTGCTTGCCCCGGCGTCAATTCTCAACGCTGCGCTTATCCCTGTTTCGTTGCCTATGCCCTCGAACGCAGACGCTATCCCCCCACTCTCGCTTTCGCACCGGTTTATGCTGCCGAGGCCGCATGCCGTCGGCAGGCCAGGCCTATGGGCGCGGGTAACCGAACCCGCGGCTTTTTCCTTGTGCGTTCAGGATTCTCCCTTGCCGGGCTTTTCTCTTTCCGGCGAGTCAGTTAGCATCGTGACAGAGCTGAGAGAATGAGATGATTTCGTTGAAAAAATGGCGTTTATTCCCCCGTTCGCTGCGGCAATTGGTGCTGCTGGCGTTCCTGTTGGTGCTGTTGCCGCTGCTGGTGCTGGCCTACCAGGCTTACCAGAGTCTGGATCACCTCAGTGCGCAGGCGGCGGACATCAACCGCACCACGCTGGTGGACGCGCGGCGCAGCGAGGCGATGACCAGCGTGGCGCTGGAAATGGAGCGCAGCTATCGTCAGTACTGCGTACTGGTCGATCCTACGCTGCAGAAGCTGTACCAGAACCAGCGCAAGCAGTATTCGCAGATGCTGGACGCCCACGCGCCGATCCTGCCGGACGAGCGCTACTACCAAACGCTGCGCCAGTTGCTGACTCAGCTGGCGGCGATCAAATGCCATAACAGCGGGCCGGACCAAGAGGCTTCCGCCTTGCTCGAGTCGTTCTCCCGTTCCAACGCCGAAATGGTGCAGGCCACGCGCGCGGTGGTGTTCTCGCGCGGCCAACAGCTGCAGCAGGCCATTGCTGAGCGCGGCCAGTTCTTCGGCTGGCAGGCGCTGCTGCTGTTCCTGGTCAGCGTGCTGCTGGTGGTGCTGTTCACCCGCATGATCATCGGGCCGGTCAAGGCCGTGGAACGAATGATCAACCGCCTGGGGGAAGGGCGCGCGCTGGGCAGCACCGCGTCGTTCAAAGGGCCGCGCGAGCTGCGTTCGCTGGCGCAACGCATCATCTGGTTGAGCGAGCGGTTGGCGTGGCTGGAGTCGCAGCGCCACGAATTCTTGCGCCATATTTCGCACGAGCTGAAAACGCCGCTGGCCAGCATGCGTGAAGGCACCGAGCTGCTGGCCGACGAGGTGGCGGGGCCGCTGACTTCCGATCAGAAAGAGGTGGTGGCGATCCTCGACAACAGCAGCCGCCATCTGCAGCAGCTAATTGAACAGCTGTTGGATTACAACCGCAAGCTGGCCGACGGCCCGGCGGAACACGAGAACGTTGAGCTGCGCGAAATGGTCGATTTGGTGGTCGCCGCGCACAGTTTGCCGGCGCGGGCGAAGATGATTTCCACCGAAATTACGCTGGAGGCGGAAATCTGCTGGGCAGAGCCTACGCTATTAATGCGCGTGCTGGATAATCTCTACTCCAATGCGGTGCACTACGGCAAGGAATCCGGTAACATTTGGATCCGCAGCCGTCAGGTTGGACAACGGGTGCAAATCGACGTCGCCAATACCGGCACGCCGATCCCCGAGGCTGAAAGAGCCATGATTTTCGAGCCTTTTTTCCAGGGTAGTCACCAGCGAAAAGGGGCGGTAAAAGGAAGCGGACTGGGGTTGAGCATCGCTCAGGACTGTATCCGTCGCATGCGCGGTGAGCTGCAACTGGCGACGGTCGCCGGTGCAGATGTCTGCTTCCGCATTGAACTGCCGTTAACCGCCGAGAATGAATAAATAATGTACACATGGTCTAAACGCCTTCGTCTTTCACAGACCGAACGTTCACCGCGTGCCACGCACAGAGCGCCGCTCGGCAAACGCCCGATCAGCTGGTTGGGCGCCGTCTTCTTTATGCCGCTGTTGCTGGCGGGCTGCGTCGATCGCGCCGTCAGCGGCGGCTTGAACCCTCAGCAGCAAGAGGCGATCCCGGATACCAAGGTGATCGATTACCGCACCGCGGCTTGCGATACCCTGTGGCAGTTGGACGATAAGGACGCGCTGGATAACTCGCTCTACTGGCTGCGCGCGATGGACTGCGCCGATCGCATCGGGTCGACCCAGGCGCGCGCGCTGGCGAAAACGGTGCCTGGCGACAGCTGGTCCGGCGTTTTTAAACAGAGCATCCTGCTGGGCAGCGCACAGCCGACCTCCGGCGAACGCCGTCAGATAATCGATCGAATCAACAGCTATCGAATGGAATTCCCCGGTTCACTGCGTCCGCTGACGCAGCTGTGGCGCCAGCAGCAACTGCTGCAGATCACGCTGTTCGATGAGAAAGCGCGCTATCAGCATTTGCAGGAGAGCAGCGACAGCCAGATCGATTCGCTGCGCCAGAGCCAGGCGCGTTTGCAATCGCAACTGCAGGACACCTCGCGCAAGCTGGAGAACCTGACCGATATCGAGCGCCAGCTCTCTTCGCGTAAGCAGCTGCAAGGGGAAATCCCGGAAAACAGCGCAGGCTCGCAGAAGGGCGAGGCCGCCGGTAAAAACGGCGCGGCTGCCAAAGGGGCCGAATCGCAGGACGAACCGGAAAAGGGCACCGCGCTGCCGGTAGAACCGGAAGACACCTATACGCCGCACCCAGCCAATAAGGAGTCCCACGCGCAATGACTGCACGCAAACCGGCCAATCTGCTCTTGGTTGACGACGATCCCAGCCTGCTGAAGCTGCTGGGCATGCGTCTGACCAGCGAAGGTTTTCACGTCACTACCGCCGAAAGCGGCCAGGAAGCGCTGCGCCTGCTGGCGCGCGAGCAGATCGATCTGGTGATCAGCGATCTGCGGATGGACGAGATGGACGGCATGGCGCTGTTCGCCGAGATCCAAAAGCATCAGCCGGGCATGCCGGTGATCATTCTTACCGCACACGGTTCGATTCCCGATGCGGTGGCCGCCACCCAGCAGGGGGTGTTCAGCTTCCTGACCAAACCGGTGGATCGCGATGCGCTGTACAAGGCCATCGACGAGGCGCTCGCGCTGTCGGCCACCCCGGCCGGCGACGAGGCCTGGCGCGAAGACATCGTCACCCGCAGCCCGCTGATGCTGCGCCTGTTGGAGCAGGTGAAAATGGTGGCTCAGTCCGACGTCAGCGTCTTGATCAACGGCCAGAGCGGCACCGGCAAAGAGGTGGTGGCGCAGGCGATCCACGCGGCCAGCCCGCGTGCCGGCAAGGCGTTCATCGCCATCAACTGCGGCGCGTTGCCGGAGCAGCTGCTGGAGTCCGAACTGTTCGGCCACGCCAAGGGCGCCTTCACCGGTGCGGTCAGCAGCCGCGAAGGGCTGTTCCAGGCGGCGGCGGGCGGCACCCTGTTCCTCGATGAGATCGGCGATATGCCGCTGTCGCTGCAGGTGAAGTTGCTGCGCGTGCTGCAGGAGCGCAAGGTGCGGCCGCTGGGCAGCAACCGCGATCTGGACATTGACGTACGCATTATTTCCGCCACCCACCGCGATCTGCAAAAGGCAATGGCCAAGAACGAGTTCCGTGAGGATCTCTACTATCGCCTCAACGTGGTGAACCTGAAGATCCCGGCGCTCAATGAACGCGCCGAAGATATCCCGCTGCTGGCCAACCACCTGTTGCGCGAAGCGGCCCAGCGGCACAAGCCGTTCGTGCGCAGCTTCTCGACCGACGCCATGAAGCGGCTGATGACCGCCAGCTGGCCGGGCAACGTGCGTCAGCTGGTCAACGTCATCGAGCAGTGCGTGGCGCTGACCTCGGCACCGGTGATTAGCGAAGCGCTGGTGGAGCAGGCGCTGGAAGGGGAAAACACCGCGCTGCCGACCTTTGCCGAAGCGCGCAACCAGTTCGAGTTGCACTACCTGCGCAAGCTGCTGCAGATCACCAAGGGCAACGTGACCCAGGCCGCACGTATGGCGGGCCGCAACCGCACCGAGTTTTACAAATTGCTGTCGCGCCACGAGCTGGACGCCAACGATTTTAAAGAATGACAGTTTCCCGCCGGTGCCTGCCACGCAGGTTCTCAACAAATCCGGCGGAATGATTTACACTCCGTTCTCTTTGCCGCGGCGCGCCCCGGCGTAGAGCACCATGGAACGTATTAAGCGGGATCGTACACAAATGAGCAGATCACTTTCCATCGCCCTGGCCCAGCTGAACCTGCTGGTCGGCGACATTGAAGGCAACACCGAACGCATGTTGCAAATCGTGCAGGAGCAGCAGAAGGCGGGAGCCGATCTGGTCATGTTCAGCGAACTGGCGCTGTCCGGCTACCCGCCGGAAGATCTGCTGTATCGCAATGACTTCTATCAGCGCTGCGACGCGCAGCTGCTGCGCCTGCAGCAGGCCTCTGCCGAGACGGCGATCCTGGTCGGCCACCCGTGGCGCGAAGGCGACAAGCTGTATAACGCGCTGTCGCTGTTTGCCGAAGGCCGCCTGCTGACCCGCTACTTCAAGCAGCAGTTGCCTAACTACGGCGTGTTCGATGAGAAGCGCTATTTCCACGCCGGCAACGACACCTGCGTGGTGGAGCTGAAAGGCTACCGTCTGGGGCTGCTGATTTGCGAAGATCTGTGGTTCCCTGAGCCGCTCGACGCCGCCAAGGCAGCCGGCGCGGAGATTATCCTGTCGATCAACGCCTCGCCGTATAACCGCGAAAAACCGTATATCCGCAAAACGCTGATGGCCGGCCACTGCCAGCGCACCCAGCTGCCGTTGGTGTATCTCAACCAGGTCGGCGGCCAGGATGAGCTGATCTTCGACGGCTGCTCCAAGGTATTCGACGCCGCCGGCACCATGACCCACCGTCTGGCGGCCTTCGACGAGCAGGTGACTCGCCTGGAATTCAACGAGCTGGATGTGGTGCCGATGGCCGATCCGGCCGCTGAGCTGCCGCAGCTGGCGCAGGTATACCAGGCGCTGGTGTTGGCGGTGCGCGACTACGTGACCAAAAACGGCTTTAAAGGCGCGGTGCTGGGCCTGTCCGGCGGCATCGACTCGGCGCTGACGCTGGCGATCGCCGTGGATGCGTTGGGCAAAGACAAGGTGCAGGCGCTGATGATGCCGTTCCGCTATACCGCGGATATCAGCATCGCCGACGCCAAGGAAGAGGCGGAAATCCTCGGCGTGGAGTTCGATATCGTCTCCATCGAACCGATGTTCGACGCCTTTATGGGCCAGCTGTCGCCGATGTTCGCCGGCACCGAGCGCGACACCACCGAAGAAAACCTGCAGGCGCGTTGCCGCGGGGTGGTGCTGATGGCGCTGTCCAACAAACGCCGCAGCATCGTGCTGACCACCGGCAACAAGAGCGAAATGGCGGTGGGTTACGCCACGCTGTACGGCGATATGGCCGGCGGTTTCGACGTGCTGAAGGACGTGCCGAAAACGCTGGTGTTCAAGCTGTCCGAATACCGTAACACCGTCTCCTACGTGATCCCGCAGCGGGTGATCGATCGTCCGCCGTCCGCCGAGCTGGCGCCGGATCAGGTCGATCAGGACAGCCTGCCGCCGTACGATATCCTGGACGCGATCCTGGAAGGCTACGTTGAGCGCGACAAGTCGGTTGCCGATCTGGTGGCCGAAGGGTTCGACGAAGCGATCGTGCGCAAGGTGATCCGCCTGGTGGATATCAACGAATACAAGCGGCGTCAGGCCGCCGTCGGGCCGCGTATCACCGCCCGTAACTTCGGCAAAGACCGCCGCTACCCCATCACATCCGGTTTTGGCCGCAAAAATTGGTAAAAGGAAAGAAGATGAAAAAGATCGACGCGATTATCAAGCCGTTCAAACTGGATGACGTCCGCGAAGCGCTGGCCGAAGTGGGCATCACCGGTATGACGGTCACCGAAGTGAAAGGCTTCGGCCGCCAGAAGGGCCACACCGAGCTGTACCGCGGCGCCGAGTACATGGTCGATTTTCTGCCTAAGGTGAAGATCGAGATCGTGGTTGCCGACGACATTGTCGACACCTGCGTGGAAACCATCATGCAAACGGCGCAGACCGGCAAGATCGGCGACGGCAAAATCTTCGTCTTCGACGTGGCGCGCGTGGTGCGTATCCGTACCGGCGAGCAGGACGAAGAAGCGATCTGATCCTCCGCAAGAACTTCGGCCATCAGGGCGCAGCGTGCTGCGCCCTTGTCATTTTTGTCCCCCACACATCGCACTTCTTCGCCACACTGTTCTCCCCATTTTTGCCTGTAGGCATTCTAAAAAAGCGAACGCTATCGCGTTTTTGATACTTTTCCCGATCGCTTTTCTCGCGGGATCTACAATCAATCTAACTATCTTGATTGAGGTGATCCCCAATGAATTTCAAGTTGCGGCTAGGCGGCAAGGGCGTGCATCCCCAGGAGCTTACTCAAGTAAGTGACTGGGGTAAGCGCACGCAGACAACAACGCAGCGGCTTGAAAGGCGATGGGGATGATGACGTTACGCCAAATCCGCCACTTCATCGCCGTGGCGGAAACCGGGTCGATCTCCGCCGGCGCCCAGGCGGTGTTTGTCTCCCAGTCTTCGCTGACGCTGGCGATCCAGCAGTTGGAAACCGAGATCGGCGTACGGCTGTTCGATCGCCATGCCAAGGGCATGACGCTGACCCATCAGGGGCATCAGTTCCTGCGCCAGTCGTATTTGATCCTGGCGACGGTGGACAACGCCAAGCGCAGCCTGCAGATCGGCACCGAAAGCCTGACCGGCAAGCTGACCGTCGGCGTCACCAGCCTGGTGGCCGGCTACTTTCTGGTGGAGCTGCTCACGCGCTTTAAATCGGCTTATCCCAACGTCACCGTGCAGGTGGTTGAGGACGAGCGCCCGTATATCGAGCATCTGCTGGTCAGCGGCGAGATCGACATCGGCGTGCTGATCCTGTCGAACATCGAAGACCGCGACGCGCTGCAGACCGAGGTGCTGATGCATTCGCCGTATCGCCTGTGGCTGCCGCCGCTGCACCCGCTGCTGGAACACGAGAGCATCAGCCTGGCGGACGTGGCCAAACAGCCGCTGATCCAGCTCAACGCCGATGAAATGGACGTGCACGCGCGGCGCATCTGGTCGCGCGCCGGGCTGAAGCCGGAGATCGCCATGAAGACCGCCTCGACCGAGGCGGTGCGCAGCCTGGTGGCGGCGGGGATGGGGGTCTCCATCCAACCGGACATGGCGTACCGCGCCTGGTCGCTTGAGGGCAACATGATTGAGGCGCGCAAGCTGGACGATCTGCTGGAGCCGCTGGATATCGGGTTGGCGTGGCGGCGCGGCAGCGCACGGCCTGAGCTGGTGACGCCGTTCCTTACCATCGCGCGCGAGAACGGCAGCAAACACGCCGCCGGGCTTAAGCATTCGATTTAATCGAACGCGGCGTTCAGTATTTAGAATTTGTTGCCCGCCAGAGGCTCGCTTAGGCTGATTAAAACTAACTTATTCACATTTAGTTAACGTTTTTGTCACTTAGGGGCGTCAGGCGATGGCAGATGTGCAGGTTCTCTCGGGTTTGTCCTGTCAGCAGTTCATTAACGGTCAGCTTATCGACGGCGAAGGCCAGCAGGAGTGCATCGTCAATCCGGCCAACGGTGAGACGCTGATCGCCCTTACCGAAGCCTCGTCGGCGCAGGTCGGCGGCGCGGTAAAAGCCGCGCAGCAGGCGTTCGGCCACTGGTCGCGCACCACGCCGGCCCAGCGCGCCGCTCTGTTGCTGCGCATCGCCGACGCCATTGAGCGGCAGGCGCCGCAGCTGGCACAGCTGGAAGCCCTCAACTGCGGTAAACCGCTGCATCAGGCGCTCAATGACGATCTGCCGGCGGCGGTCGACGTGTTCCGCTTCTTCGCCGGCGCGGTGCGCACGCAGCAAGGGCAGCTGGCCGGCGAGTATGTGCCGGGCCACACCTCGATGATCCGCCGCGATCCGATCGGCGTGGTGGCCTCGATCGCCCCCTGGAACTATCCGCTGATGATGGCGGCGTGGAAGATTGCGCCGGCGTTGGCGGCGGGCAATACCGTGGTGTTCAAACCGTCCGAGCATACGCCGCTGACCATTCTGGCGCTGGTGCCGGCGCTGCAGGAGATCCTGCCGCCGGGCGTGCTGAATATCGTCTACGGCGGCGGGGAAGGGGTCGGCAGCCAGCTGGTGGGGCACCCGCAGGTGCGGCTGGTGTCGGTCACCGGCGATATCGTCACCGGGCAAAAAATTCTTCAGGCGGCGGCCAAAAGCGTCAAGCGCACCCACCTGGAGCTGGGGGGCAAGGCGCCGGTGATCGTCTGCGACGACGCCGATCTCGACGAGGTGGTTAACGGCATTCGCACCTACGGTTATTACAACGCCGGCCAGGACTGCACCGCCGCCTGCCGTATCTACGCGCAGGCGGGCATCTACCCCAAACTGGTGGATGCGTTGGGTGAGGCGGTTGCCAGCCTGCGCTTCGCCCGCAAGCGCGATCAGGATAACGAGATCGGCCCGTTGATAAGTGCCCGCCAGCGCGATCGCGTCGCCAGCTTTGTCGAGCGGGCGCTCAGCCAACCGCATATCGAATTGATCACCGGCGCCGCGGCCCACTCCGGGCCTGGGTTTTACTACCAGCCGACCCTGCTGGCGGGCTGCCTGCAAAGCGACGAAATCGTGCAGCGCGAGGTGTTTGGCCCGGTGGTCAGCGTCACGCGCTTCGAGCAGTTGGAGCAGGCGGTTGAGTGGGCCAACGACTCGGAATACGGCCTGGCTTCGTCGGTGTGGACGCAAAATATCGACCGGGCGTTGCACATTGCTGCCCATCTGCAGTACGGCAGCACCTGGATCAACACCCATTTCACCTTGGCGAGCGAGATGCCGCACGGCGGCCTGAAACGCTCCGGCTACGGCAAGGATCTGTCCAGCGATTCGCTGCAGGATTACAGCGTTGTCAGGCACGTAATGGCGAAGTTCAAAGCCAGCTTCTAGCGGTTCTATAAAGCAAAATCAGGCGGCAGCCGTTCCCTGCCGCACACAGATACGCAACACAGGGGTAATTACGATGAGAAAAACTACCGCAGTCACCACCACCGTCTCCGCGCTCTGTCTCACCGTGCTGTGCGGCCTGGCCCAGGCGGCCGATCTGCCGCAGTCTCTGGGCAAAGGCGAGGGCCGGTTGGATATCATCGCCTGGCCCGGCTACATCGAACGCGGCCAGTCCGACAAAAACTACGACTGGGTCACCCAGTTTGAAAAGCAAACCGGCTGCGCGGTGAACGTGAAGACCGCCGCGACCTCCGATGAAATGGTCAGCCTGATGGCCAAGGGCGGCTACGATCTGGTGACCGCCTCCGGCGACGCCTCGCTGCGTTTGATCTTCGGCAAGCGGGTGCAGCCGATCAACACCGCGCTGATCCCTAACTGGAAGAACATCGATCCGCGCCTGCTGAACGGTGCCTGGTACACCGTGGACGGCAAAACCTACGGCACGCCGTACCAGTGGGGGCCGAACCTGCTGATGTACAACACCAAAACCTTCCCGACGCCGCCGGACAGCTGGGCGGTGATCTTCCAGCAGCAGAACCTGCCGGACGGCAAGAGTAACCAGGGCCGGGTGCAGGCTTACGACGGCCCGATCTACATCGCCGACGCGGCGCTGTTCTTGAAGGCCACCCAGCCGCAGCTCGGCATCAGCGATCCTTACCAGCTCAACGAAGAGCAGTATCAGGCGGCGCTGAAACTGCTGCGCAGCCAGCACGCGCTGATTCACCGCTACTGGCACGACACCTCGGTGCAGATGAGCGACTTCAAAAACGAAGGCGTGGTGGCCTCCAGCGCTTGGCCGTATCAGGCCAACGCCCTGAAGGGCGAGGGGCAGCCGATCGCCACCGTGTTCCCGAAAGAGGGCGTGACCGGCTGGGCGGACACCACCATGCTGCATACCGACGCCAAGCACCCGAGCTGCGCCTACCAGTGGATGAACTGGTCGCTGGAGCCGAAGGTGCAGGGCGACGTAGCGGCCTGGTTCGGATCGGTGCCGGCTTCACCGGCGGGCTGCAAGGCCAGCGCGCTGTTGGGTGAGAAGGGCTGCGAAACCAACGGTTTCAACCAGTTCGACAAAATCGCCTTCTGGAAAACGCCGCAGGCACAGGCCGGCAAGTTCGTGCCGTACAGCCGCTGGACCCAGGATTACATCGCCATCATGGGCGGCCGCTAAGCCGCGGGGCGCAGCCCGCTGCGCCCGAACTACATCAGTATGGAGCACAGAAAATGACCATTGCCGTGCAATTCATCGATGTTTCGCGGACTTTCGGCGATGTTCGCGCCGTGGATCGGGTATCCATCGACATTCAGGACGGGGAATTTTTCTCCATGCTCGGGCCATCCGGCTCGGGCAAAACCACCTGCCTGCGCCTGATCGCCGGCTTTGAACAGCTCACTTCCGGCTCGATTCGCATCCACGGCCAGGAAGCCGCCAACCTGCCACCGTATCAGCGTGACGTGAATACGGTGTTTCAGGATTACGCGCTGTTCCCGCACATGTCGGTGCTGGAAAACGTCGCCTACGGCCTGATGGTGAAGGGCGTCGCCAAGCGTGAGCGGCTGGCGCGGGCGCAAGAGGCGCTGGAGAGTGTGGCGCTCGGTTTCGTTGCCGAACGCAAGCCGGCGCATCTGTCGGGTGGCCAGCGTCAGCGCGTGGCGTTGGCGCGCGCGCTGGTCAATCGGCCACGGGTGCTGCTGCTGGACGAACCGCTCGGCGCGCTGGATCTCAAGCTGCGCGAGCAGATGCAGGGCGAGCTGAAGAAGCTGCAGCGCCAGTTGGGCATCACCTTTATCTTCGTCACCCACGATCAAAGCGAAGCGCTGTCGATGTCCGATCGGGTGGCGGTGTTCAATAACGGCCGCATAGAACAGGTGGATACGCCGCGCGAGCTTTACATGCGGCCGAAGACGCCGTTCGTCGCCGAGTTCGTCGGCACCTCCAACGTGGTGCGCAGCGAACTGGCGCAGCGTCTGCTCGGTGAAAGCCGGACCTTCTCGATCCGGCCGGAGCATATCCGCCTGTTGGAGCAGGGCGGCGCGGCGCAGGACGAGATCCAGGTGCAGGGCACGCTGCAGGAAATCCATTACCAGGGCGCGGCCACGCGTTATGAAATCGCGCTGAACGGCGGCGAAAAGCTGCTGGTCAGTCAGGCCAATCCGCAGTGGATCGCCGAAGGGCAACAGCGGCAGATCGGCCAGCCGATCGTCGCCTGCTGGCCGCGCGCGGCGATGGTACCGCTGCTGGAGGAGAGGTGAGATGGACATGAGCATCGATTCCCCCTCGACGCGCGGCGGTAGCGTGCGCGCGCTGTCGACCTGGCTCTATCGCCGGCCGACGCTGTATCTGCTTTTGCTGCTGGTGCCGCCGCTGCTGTGGTTCGGCGCGGTGTACCTCGGTTCGCTGCTGACGCTGTTGTGGCAAGGGTTTTACACCTTCGACGATTTCACCATGGCGGTGACGCCGGATCTGACCTTCGCCAACCTTGTGGCGCTGTTCAACCCGGCCAACTACGACATCATCCTGCGCACGCTGACCATGGCGGTGCTGGTGTCGCTGGCCAGCGCGGCGCTGGCGTTCCCGATCGCCTATTACATGGCGCGCTACACCAGCGGCCGCGTTAAAGCGTTCTTTTACATCGCCGTAATGATGCCGATGTGGGCCAGTTATATCGTCAAAGCCTATGCCTGGACCCTGCTGCTGGCGAAAGACGGCGTGGCGCAGTGGTTTCTGCAGCACCTGGGGCTGGAGTCGCTGTTGGCCTCGCTGCTGATGGTGCCAGGCGTGGGCGGCAACACGCTGTCGACCTCGGGACTGGGGCGTTTTTTGGTATTCGTCTATATCTGGCTGCCGTTCATGATCCTGCCGATCCAGGCGGCGCTGGAGCGCCTGCCGCCTTCGTTGCTGCATGCCTCGGCGGATCTGGGCGCGCGACCGGCGCAGACCTTCCGCCACGTCATTTTGCCGCTGGCGGTGCCGGGCATCGCCGCCGGGTCGATCTTCACCTTCTCGCTGACGCTGGGCGACTTTATTGTGCCGCAGCTGGTGGGGCCGCCGGGCTATTTCATCGGCAGCATGGTGTACGCCCAGCAGGGCGCGATCGGCAATATGCCGATGGCCGCGGCCTTTACGCTGGTGCCGATCGTCCTGATCGCCATCTATCTTTCCATCGTCAAACGTCTGGGGGCTTTCGATGCACTCTGAACGCGCGCCCTTAGGGCTGAAGCTGGCCGCCTGGGGCGGACTTGTCTTCCTGCATTTCCCGTTGGCGATCATCGCCATCTACGCCTTCAACACCGAGGATGCCGCCTTCAGCTTCCCGCCGAAGGGCTTCACGCTGCACTGGTTCAACGTCGCCGCCGGGCGGCAGGACATCATCGATGCGGTGCTGCTGTCGGCGCAGATCGCCTGCCTGGCGACCGCCATCGCGCTGGTGCTTGGCACCTTGGCTGCGGCGGCGCTGTATCGGCGCGATTTCTTCGGCAAGGACAGCATTTCTCTGCTGTTGCTGCTGCCGATCGCGCTGCCGGGGATCGTCACCGGTCTGGCGCTGCTGGCGGCGTTCAAGGCGCTGAACATCGAGCCGGGCATCCTGACTATCGTCGTCGGCCATGCGACGTTCTGCGTGGTGATCGTGTTCAACAACGTCATCGCCCGGTTCCGCCGCACCTCGTACAGCCTGATCGAAGCGTCGATGGATCTCGGCGCCGACGGCTGGCAAACCTTCCGTTACGTGATCTTGCCGAACCTCGGCTCGGCGCTGCTGGCCGGGGGCATGCTGGCGTTCGCGCTGTCGTTCGACGAAATCATCGTGACCACCTTTACCGCCGGCCACGAGCGCACGCTGCCGCTGTGGCTGCTGAACCAGCTCGGTCGCCCGCGCGACGTGCCGATCACCAACGTGGTGGCGCTGTCGGTGATGCTGCTGACCATGCTGCCGATACTCGGCGCTTACTACCTGACCAAAGGTGGGGAAAGCGTCGCCGGCAGCGGTAAATAATTTCCTTACCCGATCTCTGATAAAAGGATAACCCTATGCAAAGCCAACTGTTGATTGACGGCCAACTGGTGAACGGCCAGGGCGTGACCCAGCCGGTGTATAACCCGGCGACCGGCGAAGTGATCGCGCAGGTGGCGGAGGCCAGCCCGGAGCAGGTCGACCGCGCGGTGCTGGCGGCGGACGCCGCGTTTGCCGCCTGGGGGCAAACCACGCCGAAGGAGCGCGCCGAACATCTGCTCAAGCTGGCGGATCTGATCGACGAGCATGCCGAGACCTTCGCCAGGCTGGAGTCGCTCAACTGCGGCAAACCTTATCACTGCGTGTTGAACGACGAACTGCCGGCGGTGGCCGACGTGTTTCGCTTCTTCGCCGGGGCCAGCCGCTGCCTGACCGGCATGGCTGCCGGTGAGTATCTGGCCGGGCATACCTCGATGATCCGCCGCGATCCGCTCGGCGTGGTGGCCTCGATCGCGCCGTGGAACTACCCGCTGATGATGGCGGCCTGGAAACTGGCGCCGGCGCTGGCGGCAGGCAACTGCGTGGTGATCAAGCCTTCGGAGCAGACGCCGCTGACCACCTTTAAACTGGCCGAACTGGCTGCCGGACTGTTCCCGCCGGGCGTGCTCAACGTGCTGTTCGGCCGTGGCGCCAGCGTCGGCGATCGGTTGACCGGGCATGACAAGGTGCGCATGGTGTCGCTGACCGGCTCTATCGCCACCGGCGAGCACATCATCGCCCACACCGCCGCCGGCATTAAGCGCACTCATATGGAGCTGGGCGGCAAGGCGCCGGTGCTGGTGTTCGATGATGCCGACCTGCAGCAGGTGGTCGATGGCATTCGCGGCTTCGGTTTCTACAACGCCGGGCAGGATTGCACCGCCGCCTGTCGCATCTACGCGCAGAAAAACATTTATCCCGAGTTGGTGAAACGCCTGGGCGAGGCGGTGGCCAGCCTGAAGATCGGCGCGCCGGACGACGAGAGTACCGAGCTGGGGCCGTTGATTACCGCCCAGCATCTGGAGCGGGTCGCCGGTTTTGTCGAGCGCGCCAAAGCGTTGCCGCACGTGCAAGTGGTGACCGGCGGCGAGAAGGTAAAAGGGCCGGGTTACTATTTCCAGCCGACGCTGCTGGCCGGTGCGCGCCAGGAGGATGAGATCGTGCAGCGCGAAGTGTTCGGCCCGGTGGTGACGGTGACGGCGTTCGACGACGAAGAGCAGGTGCTGGCCTGGGCGAACGAATCCAACTACGGGCTGGCGTCGTCCGTGTGGACCCGCGACGTGGGCCGCGCGCATCGCTTAAGCGCCCGCCTGCAATACGGCTGCACCTGGGTGAACACCCACTTCATGCTGGTGAGCGAAATGCCGCACGGCGGCCAAAAACTGTCCGGCTACGGCAAGGATATGTCGATGTACGGGCTGGAGGATTACACCGCCATTCGTCATGTGATGTTCAAACATTGATTTTACAATAATTATCCGCACAATAGCGCGGCCTTCGGGCCGGCCTCGGCCGGCCGATGATAATAAAAAAGGAAGCCTATATGGGTATCACCAGACGCGATTTTCTCAACGGGGTGGCGATCACCATTGCCGCCGGGTTGACGCCGCTGCAAATCTTGCGCGCGTCGCCGCAAACCGCCAATCAAACCCTGTACTATCCGCCGGCGTTGACCGGGCTGCGGGGCAACCATCCGGGCTCGTTCGAGCATGCGCATCAACTGGGGCGCGACGGTAAAACCTTTGATTTCGGCAGCGTACCCGCCGTTGAAGAGTTCGATCTGGTGGTGGTCGGCGCCGGCATCAGCGGGCTGGCGGCCGCCTGTTTCTGGCAGCAGTTGAAAGGCGAGCAGCAGCGCATTTTGCTGATCGACAACCATGACGACTTCGGCGGCCACGCCAAGCGCAACGAATTCAACACCGACGACGGCATGCTGCTCGGCTACGGCGGCAGCGAATCGCTGCAGTCGCCGCGCTCCAACTTCAGCCCGGTGGCGATGGGGCTGCTGCGCAAGCTCGGCGTCGATATCGACCAACTGGAGCAGGCGTTTGACACCACCTTCTACCCGGATCTGAACCTGAGCCGCGGGGTTTACTTCGATCGCAAGAACTTCGGCGTCGACAAGGTGGTGAGCGGCGATCCGGGCCGCACGGTGGCGGACGACATTCCGCGCGATCGCCTCAACGGCCGCTCTTATGAAGCGTTCATCGGTGATTTTCCGCTGCCGGAAAGCGATCGCCAGGCGCTGATCGCGCTGCATACGGTGGAGAAAGATTATCTGCCGGAGATGACGCTGGAGCAGAAGGTCGAATGGCTCGATACCCACAGCTACACCCAGTTCCTGCGTGAAAAAGTGGGCCTGAGCGAGCTGGCTATCCGTTATTTCCAACAGACCACCAACGACTTCCAGGCGGTGGGCATCGACGGCACGTCGTGCAGCGATGCGCGCATCTGCGATCTGCCGGGCCTCGGCGGCATGAATCTGCCGCCGCTGGACGAAGAGTCGCAGGCGGATCTCGACGATCCTTACGTGTTCCACTTCCCGGACGGCAACGCCACGCTGACGCGCCTGATGGTGCGCAAGCTGATCCCGGCGGTGGCGCCAGCCGGCAAAGACATGAATGACGTGGTGCTGGCCAAATTCGACTACAGCCAGCTCGATCGGCCGGAATCGCCGGTGAAGCTGCGTTTGAACAGCACCGGGCTGCACGCGGCTAACGTCGGCGACAAGGTGGAAGTCACCTACATGACCGGCGAGAAGATGACCAAGGTGCGCGCCGGGCAGGTGGTCATGGCCGGCTACAACATGATGATCCCGTACCTGGTGCCGGAGATGTCGCACGAGCAGCAGGAGGCGCTCAAGCAGAACGTCAAGGCGCCGCTGGTGTACAGCAAGGTGGTGATCCGCAACTGGCAGCCATTCATCAAGCTGGGCGTGCACGAAATTTATTCGCCGGCCGCGCCGTACAGCCGCGTGAAGCTGGACTACCCGGTGAGCATGGGTGGGTATCAGCACCCGCGCGATCCGGAGCGGCCAATCGGCCTGCATATGGTCTATGTGCCGACGCTGCCGGGCAGCGGCCTCAGCCCGCGCGAGCAGTCGCGCAAAGGGCGCGCGCTGCTGCTGGGCACGCCGTTCGAGGTGCATGAGCAGATGATCCGCGAACAGCTGCAGGGCATGCTGGGCGAGGCGGGTTTCGACCATCAGCGCGATATTCAGGCGATCACTGTTAACCGCTGGTCGCACGGTTATTCCTACTTCCTCAACGGGCTGTTTGACGACGAAGAAGAAGCCAAGAAAATCATCGAAACGGCGCGGCAGCCGATCGGCAAGATCGTTATCGCCAACTCCGATTCCGACTGGAGCCCGTACGCCAACTCGGCGATCGATCAGGCGTGGCGTGCGGTGAACGAACTGGCCTACGGCAAGCTTGCCGCCAAGGAGGGAGCATGAGTTTGCGTTCGCTGTACCTGTTGAGCCTGTTGGCGGCCGCTGGTTCGGCCCAGGCGATGTCGGCCGGGGAATACGTCGCCAAAGCCGGCGACTGCACCGCCTGCCATACCGCGCCGGGCGGCGCTGAATTGGCGGGAGGCATGAAGTTCCCGACACCGCTCGGGGCTATCTACGCCACCAACATCACGCCCGACAAGCTGCACGGTATCGGCGCCTACTCGTTCGAGGAGTTTGACCGCGCCATGCGCCAGGGGGTGGCCAAAGACGGCCACCGGCTCTACCCGGCGATGCCGTACACCTCGTACGCCAAAATGAGCGCGGAAGACATGCGCGCGCTGTATGACTATCTGATGAATGAGGTGCCGGCGCAGAACGTCGCCAACCGTGACAGCGACATCAGCTGGCCGCTGTCGATGCGCTGGCCGCTGGCGGTGTGGAACCAGCTGTTCCACGACGACCAGCCGTATCAGGCGGATCCGCAGCAAAGCGCCGAGTGGAACCGCGGCGCCTACCTGGTTCAGGGCGCGGGCCATTGCGGCAGCTGCCACACGCCGCGCGGCTGGGCGATGCAGGAGAAGGGGCTGGACGGTAAGGAGCCGGTGTTCCTGAGCGGCGCCGAGCTGGACGGCTGGTACGCCTCCAATCTGCGCGGCCTGGCGCCGGAAGAGGTGACGGCGCTGCTGAAAACCGGCCGCAGCCGCCATGCGGCGGTCGCCGGGCCGATGAGCGAGGTGGTGACCCACAGCACGCAGTACCTCAGCGACGGCGATCTGAACGCCATCGCGGTGTACCTGCGCAGCCTGGCGCCGGACACCGCCGCCGTAGCCGCAGCGCCTGCCGTGCAGGCGAATAATCCGGGCGGCCAGGCGACCTATGCGATGTACTGCTCGACCTGCCACGGCAACAAGGGCGAAGGCACCGATTTCGCCATTCCGGCGCTGGCGGGCAATGCCACGGTAACGGCGGACAATCCGCTGACCGCGCTGCGGGTGGTGCTGGAAGGGGCGCATACTCCGGCCACGCAGCACGCTATGGCGTTCGATATGCCGGCTTATGGCTGGGCGTTGAACGATCGGCAAGCGGCGGATCTGATGAGTTATCTGCGGGGAAGCTGGGGCAACCAGGCGGCGCCGGTGACGGTGCAGCAGGTGCAGGACGCGCGCAAACTCCAGGAAAAATGAGTATGGAGCGCGGCTTGAGGGCCGCGCTCCGCAAGCATTACAGCACTTTATGCGGGCCGAAGCATTCGTAGTGGATGCGTTCGGCCTCTACGCCCATCTCCAACAGCTGTTTGCCCACGAACTGCATGAAGGCCACCGGGCCGCAGAAGTAATAGTGCATCTGCGGATCGGCCAGGCTGCCTTGCAGCGCGCTCAAATCCATCAATCCGCGGCTGTGGTAATCGCGGCCTTCCACATCATCGGCGCTTGGCTCGCGGTACCACACATGGCGGCTTAGATTCGGCATGCGTTCGGCAATATCCGCCACTTCACCGGCAAAGGCGTGCACGCTGCCGTTTTCTGCCGCGTGCAGCCAGTGGACCTGCGCCTGATGCTGGTTGTCGTGCAGGGTATTGAGCATGCCGAGCATCGGGGTTTGGCCGACGCCGGCGGAGATCAGCGCCACCGGCGTGGTCGGCGCCACGTCGAGGAAGAAGTCGCCGTGCGGCGGGGCGATGTAGATCACGTCGCCTTCCTGCGCCTGCTGGTGCAGGTAGTTGGACACTTTCCCCTGATCTTCACGCTTCACGGCGATACGGTAGAACTCGCCGTTCGGCGAAGTGGTCAGCGAGTACTGGCGAATTTCCTGATGTTCCAGGCTGTCGTGCTTGATGTAGACCGCCAGGTATTGCCCCGGTTTGAAGTCCGCTACCCGGCCGCCGTCCACCGGCGCCAGCACGAAGCTGCAGATCACGTCGCTCTGCGGCTGTTTCTTCAGAATGCGGAACGCGCGCAGATCGCGCCAGCCGCCGTTGTCGGTTTCACTCTGCTGATAAATCTGCTCTTCACGCTGGATAAATACGTTGGCCAGCACACCGTAGGCTTTGCCCCAGGCATCCAGGACTTCCTGGCCCGGGCTGAACATTTCGTCCAGCGTCGCCAGCAGGTGACCGCCGACGATTTGGTACTGCTCCGGCTGGATATTGAAGCTGGTGTGCTTCTGCGCGATGCGCTCCACCGCCGGCAGCAGCGCCGCCAGGTTCTCGATGTTGGCGGCATAGGCGCAGATGGCGTCGAACAACGCCTGACGCTGATCGCCGTTGCGCTGGTTGCTCATGTTGAAAATGTCTTTCAATTCCGGGTTGTGCGCGAACATGCGATCGTAAAAGTGGGCGGTCAGCTTCGGCCCGGTCGCAGCCAACAGGGGAATGGTAGATTTTACGGTGGCGATGGTTTGGCTATCCAGCATGGAAGCGCTCCTTGGGTTAGGCTCTTGACGAGAATTTTAATGATGTATTTTAAATGAATCTTATTGGGTTCTGCGTCGCTTGTAAATACCCTTGTTTTCGTTGCGGTGTTCTCCGGGCGTCGATCGGGTTCACAGAACATGAAAAAAGCGCGGGATTCGCATGAGGAAATGTCCGTTGATAAACGACAGCGTTTCGCGGATCAAAGCCTTGCGCCACCTTATGCCAATCGTTTGCGTAAAAACCTCTGTCAAGACCTATCTTCGGTAGGGCGAAACGGTTTACACTGTGACCCAGACCCCAAACGGGTAGTTATTTGGTGATTTTTTAGTTAGCTGATTTAAGTCAGGAGATGCCGGATGTTAAAGCGTGAAATGAACATTGCCGATTACGATGCGGAACTGTGGCGTGCCATGGAGCAGGAAGTGGTGCGTCAGGAAGAGCACATCGAGCTGATCGCGTCTGAGAACTACACCAGCCCGCGCGTAATGCAGGCTCAGGGTTCCCAGCTGACCAACAAATACGCTGAAGGCTATCCGGGCAAGCGTTACTACGGCGGCTGCGAATACGTGGATATCGTTGAGCAGCTGGCTATCGATCGTGCCAAAGAATTGTTCGGCGCCGATTACGCCAACGTGCAGCCGCACTCCGGCTCCCAGGCTAACTTCGCCGTGTACACCGCGCTGCTGCAGCCGGGCGACACCATTCTGGGCATGAACCTGGCGCACGGCGGCCACCTGACCCACGGTTCCCCGGTCAACCTGTCCGGCAAACTGTATAACGTAGTGCCTTACGGCATCGACGACAAAGGCCAAATCGACTATGACGATCTGGCCAAGCAGGCGCAAACCCACAAGCCGAAAATGATCATCGGCGGCTTCTCCGCTTACTCCGGCGTGGTTGACTGGGCCAAGATGCGCGAAATCGCCGACAGCATCGGCGCTTACCTGTTTGTCGACATGGCGCACGTGGCCGGCCTGATCGCCGCCGGCGTGTACCCGAACCCGGTACCGCACGCACATATCGTCACCACCACCACCCACAAAACCCTGGCGGGCCCGCGCGGCGGCCTGATCCTGGCGAAGGGCGGCGACGAAGAGCTGTACAAAAAACTGAATTCCGCCGTATTCCCTGGCGGCCAGGGCGGCCCGCTGATGCACGTGATCGCCGGCAAGGCGGTGGCGCTGAAAGAAGCGATGGAGCCTGAGTTCAAGGTTTACCAGCAGCAAGTGGCGGTCAACGCCAAGGCGATGGTGGAAGTGTTCCTGCAGCGCGGCTACAAAGTGGTCTCCGGCGGCACCCATAACCACCTGTTCCTGCTGGATCTGGTCGACAAAAATCTGACCGGTAAAGAAGCGGACGCTGCCCTGGGCCGCGCCAACATCACCGTCAACAAAAACAGCGTGCCGAACGATCCGAAGAGCCCGTTCGTCACCTCCGGCGTGCGTATCGGCACCCCGGCCGTGACCCGTCGCGGCTTCAAAGAGGCCGACGTGCGCGAACTGGCCGGTTGGATCTGCGATGTGCTGGACAACATCAACGATGAAGCCACCATCGAACGCACCAAGAAGAAAGTGCTGGATATCTGCGCCCGCCTGCCGGTTTACGCATAATCCCGCTTTTGCCCGACAAAACCCGCTGCGGCGGGTTTTTTTATGCCTGCCAGCAGTAAACTGTGAACTGTCTGGCACTCTAACGCATTGAAGTGGAATGACGATTGCGGGGCGGTGTGAGCTCTGTCAAAGTATTGCCCTCACTCCGGAGGGATCATGGTTCTGCAATCAACGCGTTGGCTCGCTCTCAGTTATTTCACCTACTTCTTTTCCTATGGCATCTTCTTACCGTTCTGGGGCGTGTGGCTGAAAGGCGAGGGCATCGCGCCCGAAACGATCGGCATGTTGCTCGGCGCCGGCTTGGTGGCCCGTTTCCTCGGCAGTTTACTGATTGCACCCCGCGTTAAAGATCCCTCTCATTTAGTCTCCGCCCTGCGCCTGCTGGCGCTGCTGACCCTGGCCTTCGCGGTTGGCTTTTGCTTCGGCAACGGCTGGGGCTGGCTGATGCTGGTGATAGCGGGTTTCAACCTGTTCTTCTCGCCGCTGGTGCCGTTGACCGACGCGCTGGCCGCCACCTGGCAAAAGCAGATCCGCATGGACTACGGCCGGGTGCGGCTGTGGGGCTCGCTGGCGTTCGTCATCGGCTCAGCGCTGACCGGGCAGCTGGTGGCGGTGTGGGGCCATAATGCCATCCTCTACAGCCTGATCTTCAGCGTGCTGGCGATGCTGCTGGGCATGTTGCTGAAGCCGAGCGTCATGCCGCAGGGGGAAGCGCGCACGCGCAGCGATACCGAGCGTTCGCTGTGGGCACTGCTGAAAGAAGGGCCGGTCTGGCGCTTCCTGCTGTGCGTCACGTTGCTGCAGGGCGCGCACGCCGGGTACTACAGCTTCGGTTCCATTTACTGGCAGGAGGCCGGCTATTCGGCCTCGACCATCGGTTATCTGTGGTCGCTGGGCGTGGTGGCGGAAGTGATTATCTTCGCCAGCAGCAACGTGCTGTTCCGCCGCTGGAATGCGCGCAACCTGCTGTTGCTCTCCGCCTGCTGCGGCGTGCTGCGCTGGAGCCTGATGGCCTATAGCACCGAGCTGGGCTGGCTGCTGCTGATCCAGATCCTGCACTGCGGCACCTTCACCGTCTGCCATCTGGCCGCGATGCGCTTTATCGCCGCGCGCCAGGGGCAAGAAGTGATCCGGCTGCAGGCGGTGTATTCGGCGCTGGCGATGGGCGGCGGCATCGCCGTCATGACGGTCATTGCCGGGTTCCTGTTCGAACATTGGCAGGGTGGGGTATTCTGGGTGATGGCGGCGGTCGCGGTGCCGGCCTTGTTCATCCGGCCGCCGGCGGTCAGTGTCAGCCGCTGATTAAGGTGCTTCCAGCAGCGCGCGGATGGCTTGGCGCTGCCGGGGTTCCAGCGGCAGTTCGGTATAGATCAGCGGCGGGTGCGGATCGCTGTGCACCGCCGGATAAGGGGTGATCACCAGCATGACGCCCTGCGGCGCGCCGCCGCGCAGATAGTCGCTCAGCGGCAGGTATTTGATGTTCAGCGGCAAGAGCGTGAGCTCGCGGATCTGATATTCCACTTCCTCTTCCAACTGCGGGTTGTCCAGCGTCAGCAGCAGCACCTGTTTTTCCTGCAGCGCATTGTCCTGCATCAGCCAGGCGCCGAAGCTGATGGCCACCAGGCCCGCCTCCTCGTTGGAAAAATGCACGCCGTACTCCTGCTCCAGCGGTTTCAGCGCCTCCTGCGTGGTGCGCATCAGCCGCGGGTATTTACGCACCACTTCTTCCAGCAGCATATTGTCGATGCCGATGGCGAAACGGCAGCGCTCCAGCGCCGGCGCAAGGTGGGCGAACAGCTGGCTGACCAACTCGGCCTTACTGCTGAAGGCCATGCCGGAAAGTTGCTGGAAGCGCTCAACCATGCTGTCGATAGCCGCCATCAGCCGCTGTTCCTGCGCGGAGTCGTTGCTGTGATAGCTGTGATTTTTCAACATGGTAAACGTCAGCGCCAAAAAATCGCGTTCGTCTGCCTGCGGCGGCTGGTTAAACAGCCGGTTGCAGGCCTGATGCAGCCAGGCGGCGGCTTGCTGCTCCGGTTTTTGCCGCAACCAGTCGCGCTGAACGGTGTCGAAATGCGGATGCTGCTGCAGGCGATTTTGCCAGGCGCAGTAGAGCAGATAATGCTGCAGGAATTGGCGGTCGCGCGCATCGAAGCGGCGGTTAAGCAGCGGCTCGCAGGCATCGATCGCCTCCGCCAGCGCAGACGCCGGAGCGGCATCGGCCGCCAACGCTTGGCGCAGGCGCGGCGCGAAATCGCCTTCGACGAACTGTGGGCTGCAGCGCAGGGCTCGCCGTAGCCAATGGAGCAGGCACAGGCGTTGGTTGAGCGCGCTGCCTCGCAGCTGGTAACCACGATCGGGATCGACGGCGATCTCCAGGTGGTGGAAACGCTGGATTTCACTGGCCACCTCGGCTATATCTTGCCGGGCTATCGGGGGGGGAACGCCATTGATTCGGCTTAGAGTCTCCAGCTGTAACTCGGGCTCCGGCGTGTACAGCATCAGCAGCAGATGGCAGCGCCGTTGTTGTCCGGAGAGCTCAGGCACGGGAGAGGTGTCCAGGCTCATATCACCTTCCGGCATAAAAGGTTGCGATTATGCCTAAGCATAGCAAAAGGCTTTGTGACGGCAGGGTTACCGCGCGGCTTTTACTTCGGCTTACAACTTTCGTCACAAATATCGCCGGGATAGGCGGGCCGTCCGACGCTTATTTGTGTTACGTTATAACAAATGCAGGTATGACAGGATAATGATGAAGTTACGTCGTCTTTTGGCTGCCTTCGGCGTCGTGTTCAGCGCCGGTGCGCTCGCTCATCCGCACAGCTTTATCGACATGAACACCACCTTCGTCGCCAAAGACCAGCGGCTGGTCGGTCTGAAAATGGTGTGGGTGATGGATGAAATCACCTCGGCGGATCTGCTCTACGATGCGAAAAATGCCAAGAGCGATTCGGAAGTGTGGAAAAAGCTGGCGGCGGAAGTGATGGCCAACGTGTTGGGGCAGCACTATTTCACCGATCTTTACCGCGACGGCAAGCCGGTGAAATACCTGAACTTGCCCAGCGAATATCACCTGTCGCGCCAGGGCAATCAGGCGGTGTTGGAGTTCGTGCTGCCGTTGGCCGAACCGCAGCCGCTGGCGGGCAAGCCGTTCGAACTTTCTACTTACGATCCGACTTATTTCGTGGATATGACCTATAAAGACCAAAATGCGCTGCATCTGCCGCCGGAGATGGCGCAGCTGTGCAGCTACAAGCTGATGACGCCGAAGCCGAATGCGTCGCTGCAGGCCTATGCGCTGTCGCTCGACAAGAACGACTCGCCTGGCGAAGACCTGGCGCTGGGGCAACAGTTCGCCCAGCGGGTGACGCTGCAATGTCGTTAAATCTCTCACAACCGACGACGAGCCGGCGCCACTGGGCCTTCGGCCTGTGGCCGCTGCTGCCGTTCACGCTGGCGCTGACGGCCGCCGCGCTGCTGGCGTGGCACTATTGGCCGCAGCTGCTGATGCAGAGCGTAGTATGGCAAAAAGCGCTGCATCAGCAGATGGCGGGGCTGTTGCAACAGGTGAAGGCCGCGCCGCAGCAGGCCGGGCTGGCGCTGATGTTGTTCAGCCTCGGTTATGGCGTTTTGCATGCGCTCGGCCCCGGCCACGGCAAAGTGGTGATCGCCACCTACCTGGCCACCCATCCGGCCCGGCTGAAAAGCAGCCTGAAGCTGACCTTCGCCGCCTCGCTGGTGCAGGGCGGGGTAGCGATCGCACTGGTCACGCTGATGCTGGTGGTATTGCAGCTCTCTTCGCGCCAGCTGCACCAAAGCAGCTTCTGGCTGGAGAAGGGCAGTTTTATTCTGGTGATGCTGCTTGGTGTGCTGCTGAGTTGGCGCGCGCTGAAACGCCTGTTTGCGGCGATCAAGGCGATGCGCCCGGCGCCGGCGCTGCGCATCAACAGCCTGACGCCGCTGGCGGCGGATCATGTGCACAGCGCCCACTGCGGCTGCGGCCACCGCCATCTGCCGAGCGACAGCGAGTTGCAGGCGGGAAGCGATTGGCGCACCCAGACCGCCATCGTGCTGGCTATGGGCATGCGCCCCTGTTCGGGGGCGATTTTGGTGTTGCTGTTCTCCAAGGTGATCGGCGTGTTCGGCTGGGGAGTGATCTCTGCGCTGGCGATGGCGTTCGGCACCTCGTTGACCATCTCGATGCTGGCGCTGCTGGTACATTACAGCCGCCGGTTGGCGGTGCGTCTCAGCCGTTCGCGCACGCCCGCCGCCTGGAGCGCGGTGGCTTGGGGGGCGTTGGCGCTGGCCGGCGGTCTGATCCTGTTGGCCGCCGGGCTGCTGCTGTACGCCAGCGCGCAGCCGGAATTCGGCGGCGGCATCCGCCCCTTCTCCCGCTAGCGGGCATAAAAAAAGCGCTGCATCGGCAGCGCTTTTTTTTCGATTCGCTTCTGGCGATTAACGCTTCAGCGCTTCGCTCAGTTCTTCACGCATGGTGGCCAGCATGGCTTTCACTACGCGCGGGTTGCCTGCAACCACGTTGCCGGAGCTGAAGTGGTTGTGACCACCGACGAAGTCGGTCACCAGGCCGCCGGCTTCACGCACCAGCAGTTCGCCCGCGGCGAAGTCCCACGGCTTCAGGCCGATTTCGAAGAACCCGTCCACGCGGCCGGCGGCCACATAGGCCAGATCCAGCGCTGCAGAACCGGTGCGGCGGAAGTCTGCGCACTGGGTGAACAGCTTGCCGACGATGTTGATGTAAGGCGTTGCGTGCTGCTTGACCTTGAACGGGAAGCCGGTCGCCAAGATGGTGCCATCCAGATCTTTGGCGTTGGTGCCGCGCAGGCGGTAGCCGTTGAGCTGTGCGCCCTGGCCGCGAGTGGCGGTGAACAGTTCGTTGCGCATCGGATCGTAGACCACGGCCACTTCAGTACGGCCTTTGATGCGTACGGCGATGGAAACGGAGAAATGAGGGAAACGTTTGATGAAGTTTGCAGTGCCATCCAGTGGATCGATCACCCATTGCACATCGCGATCTTCGCCGATCAGCTCACCGCGTTCTTCGCTCACGATACTGTGTTGCGGGTAAGACTTGCGGATGACGTCGATGATCAGATGCTCTGCATCGCGATCGACGTTGGTGACGAAGTCATTGGTCCCTTTCTGGCTCGCTTCTACAGCGTCCGGGGTTTCGTAGTTTTTGGCAATCAGGTTACCGGCCTTGCGCGCAGCGCGCACGGCGATAGTCAGCATCGGATGCATGGGTATCTTCCAACTAGGATGTTAAAGAACAGGAAACGGCGCGAAGTATAGCAGCTGTTCGGCAAATTGCCTACGGCTGTGTTAAGATGCTGCGATTTTCCGCCACGCTCAGAGTTTGTATGCTGCACAATATCCGCATTGTTCTGGTAGAGACTTCACATACCGGCAACATGGGCTCGACCGCCAGAGCCATGAAAACCATGGGTTTAACCAACCTTTATCTGGTTAATCCGCTGATCAAACCCGATTCTCAGGCCATCGCCCTGGCTGCCGGCGCCAGCGACGTGATCGGCAACGCCACTATCGTCGATACCCTCGACGACGCCATCGCCGGCTGTAGCCTGGTGGTGGGCACCAGCGCACGTTCCCGCACGTTGCCGTGGCCGATGCTGGAGCCGCGTGAATGCGGGGTGCGCGCGGTGCACGAAGGCGAACACGCGCCGGTGGCGCTGGTGTTCGGCCGCGAACGCGTCGGGCTGACCAACGATGAACTGCAGAAATGCCACTACCACGTCGCCATCCCTGCCAACCCGGACTACAGCTCGCTGAACCTGGCGATGGCGGTGCAGATCCTGGCGTACGAAGTGCGCGTGGCTTACCTCGATCGCCAACAGGCGGGCGCGCCGCAGCTGGAAGAGACGCCGTATCCGCTGGTGGACGACCTCGAGCGTTTCTATCAGCACCTGGAGCAGACGCTGCAGCGTACCGGCTTTATTCGCCCGTCCCATCCGGGCCAGGTGATGAGCCGCCTGCGCCGGCTGTTCACCCGCGCTCGCCCGGAAGGGCAGGAGCTGAATATCCTGCGCGGTATGCTGACGTCGATCGAGAAACAGGATAAACATCAAGGTAATTAATTGATGTGGCATAACGATGGACGACAATAGTATTAGTTATCCAAAGGTTATAACATGTATTTTATATACCTTTGTTCTTGCTAAGTTCAAAACGTGCTAATACTTGAGTTAATTACTGGGTTAAATAGTTGACTGTTTTACTCAGGAATGTCAGACTTTCGGCCATATTTGACCAACAGGTAACCATTGAGCTATGAGACTGACATCCAAAGGCCGTTATGCCGTAACCGCTATGCTCGACGTAGCGCTGCATTCCCAGGAAGGGCCGGTGCCACTGGCGGACATTTCCGAACGCCAGGGTATTTCGCTCTCTTATCTGGAACAATTATTCTCCCGTCTGCGCAAGAATGGCCTGGTGGCCAGCGTGCGTGGACCGGGCGGTGGTTATCTGCTGGGTAAAGACGCGGGTGAGATCGCCGTTGGCGCTGTCATCACTGCCGTCGATGAATCGGTAGATGCAACCCGTTGCCAGGGCAAAGAAGGCTGTCAGGGCGGCGATCGCTGCTTGACCCATGCCCTGTGGCGCGATCTGAGCGAGCGCATCAGCGGGTTCCTGAACAACATTACGCTGGCTGAACTGGTCAACAACCAGGAAGTGCTGATGGTCGCGGATCGTCAAAACAACGATACGCGCCGCACGGCCAACGGTCGTCCGCAAGAAACTATCAACGTTAATCTGCGCGCATAAGCAGCTGGCGAAATTATTTTAGTTTTTGGAAGTGATGTACGGAGCACAAGAGCAATGAAATTACCGATTTATCTGGATTACTCAGCAACGACGCCGGTTGACCCGCGCGTTGCTGAGAAGATGATGCAGTTTTTGACCTTGGACGGCACTTTCGGCAACCCGGCTTCCCGTTCCCACCGTTTCGGTTGGCAGGCGGAAGAGGCGGTAGACATCGCCCGTAACCAAATTGCCGAACTGGTGGGCGCCGATCCACGCGAAATCGTCTTCACCTCCGGGGCGACCGAATCCGACAACCTGGCGATCAAAGGCGCTGCCAATTTCTACCAGAAAAAAGGCAAGCACATCATCACCAGCAAAACCGAACACAAAGCCGTGCTGGACACTTGCCGTCAGCTGGAGCGCGAAGGGTTTGAAGTGACCTACCTGGCGCCGCAGAGCAACGGCATCATCAGCCTGCAGGATCTCGAAGCGGCGATGCGCGATGACACCATTCTGGTCTCCATCATGCACGTCAACAACGAAATCGGCGTGGTGCAGGATATCGAAGCGATCGGCGAAATGTGCCGCGCGCGCGGTATCATTTACCACGTTGACGCCACCCAGAGCGTGGGCAAACTGCCTATCGATCTGAGCAAGCTGAAAGTTGACCTGATGTCGTTCTCCGGCCACAAAATCTATGGCCCGAAAGGCATCGGCGCGCTGTACGTGCGCCGCAAGCCGCGTATCCGCATCGAAGCGCAGGTACACGGCGGCGGTCACGAGCGCGGCATGCGTTCCGGCACCCTGCCAGTCCACCAGATCGTCGGCATGGGCGAAGCTTACCGCATCGCCAAAGAAGAGATGACCGAAGAGATGGCACGTCTGCGCACCCTGCGCGATCGTCTGTGGAACGGCGTGAAAGATATGGAAGAAGTGTATCTGAACGGCGATCTGGAGCACGGCGCACCGAACATCCTGAACGTCAGCTTCAACTACGTTGAAGGCGAGTCGCTGATCATGGCGCTGAAAGACCTGGCCGTTTCCTCCGGTTCAGCCTGTACCTCCGCCAGCCTCGAGCCGTCCTACGTGCTGCGTGCGCTGGGCATGAGCGATGAACTGGCGCACAGCTCGATCCGTTTCTCCTTGGGGCGTTTCACCACGGAAGAAGAGATCGACTACACCATTCAGCTGGTGCGTAAATCCATCGGCCGTCTGCGCGATCTGTCCCCGCTGTGGGAGATGTTCAAGCAGGGCGTGGACATCAACAGCATCGAATGGGCGCATCATTAATTCTCAGGTTTCAGGAGCAAGGTCATGGCTTACAGCGAAAAAGTAATCGATCATTATGAAAACCCGCGTAATGTGGGTTCTTTCGACAACGAAGATCCTACCGTCGGCAGCGGCATGGTAGGGGCGCCGGCCTGCGGCGACGTCATGAAGCTGCAAATCAAGGTTAACGATGAAGGCATCATCGAAGACGCGCGCTTTAAAACCTACGGCTGCGGTTCTGCCATCGCCTCCAGCTCGCTGGTGACCGAATGGATGAAGGGTAAATCGCTGGATCAGGCAGAAGCGATCAAAAACACCCAGATCGCCGAAGAACTGGAATTGCCGCCGGTCAAAATTCACTGCTCGATCCTGGCTGAAGATGCCATCAAAGCAGCGATTGCCGACTATAAGAGCAAGCATAGCGCCAAGTAATTTGTCTGAGTCGGCCCGGCTGCGCCGGGCTTTGATTTGAAGTGTGAGGTTGTGATGTCTATTACCATGAGCGACAGCGCTGCGCAGCGTGTTCAGGCGTTTTTGACGAACCGCGGCAAAGGTCTCGGCCTGCGTCTGGGAGTGCGAACTTCCGGCTGCTCCGGGATGGCGTACGTGCTGGAATTTGTTGACGAAGCCAACGATGACGACATCGTGTTTGAAGACAAAGGCATCAAGGTGATCATCGACGGCAAGAGCCTGGTCTACCTTGACGGCACCGAGCTTGATTTCGTTAAGGAAGGCCTGAACGAAGGCTTCAAGTTCAACAACCCGAACGTCTCAAGCGAATGCGGCTGCGGCGAGAGTTTCAACGTCTGACAGTCCATCGTGCTCCCCCGTTTCGGCGGGGGAACTTCATCCGCTAACGCCCAGAGCACGCTATGGATTACTTTACTTTATTCGGGCTGCCAGTTCGCTACACCGTGGACGGCAGCCTGCTTGCGTCCCGCTTCCAGGATCTGCAGCGCCAATTCCACCCCGATCGTTTCGCCAACCAGCCGGAGCGCGAACGCCTGATGGCGTTGCAGCAGGCGGCGACCATCAATGAAGCCTACCAGGCGCTGAAGCACCCGTTAAAACGCGCGGAGTATATGCTATCTTTGCACGGCTTCGATCTGGGCAACGAACAGCATACGATGCGCGACACCGCGTTCCTGATGGAACAGCTGGAACTGCGCGAAGAGCTCGACGCCATTGAGCGCAAGCCGGAGGCGGAGCGCCTGCTGGCCGATTTCGGCGCGCGGCTGGCCGTCTCCATCAAACAGCGCAGTGCGCTGATGCTGCAGCAGCTGGATGGCGAGCAATGGGCGGACGCCGCCGACACCGTGCGCAAGCTGCGCTTTTTGGACAAACTCCAGCAACAGGTTGAACAACTCGAAGAAAAACTGCTGGGTTTTGAGTAACACCTTCTGATTCTGATTGTGGAAGCTTCAACATGGCCTTATTACAAATTAGTGAGCCTGGCCTCAGCGCCGCGCCGCACCAGCGACGTCTGGCCGCCGGCATCGATTTAGGCACCACCAACTCGCTGGTCGCCACGGTGCGCAGCGGGCAAGCGGAAACGCTGGCCGACGAACAGGGCCGCCATTTGCTGCCTTCGGTGGTGCATTATCAGGCGGACGCGCAGCGCGTCGGTTGGGAGGCGCGCCAACAGGCGGCGCAGGATCCGGCCAATACCGTCAGCTCCATCAAACGCATGATGGGCCGCTCGTTGGCGGACGTGCAGCAACGTTACCCGAACCTGCCTTATCAATTCCAGGCCAGCGACAACGGCCTGCCGCTGATCGTCACCGCCGCCGGCCCGGTTAACCCGGTCGGCGTCTCCGCCGATATCCTGCGGGCCCTGTCCGCGCGCGCGCAAGCGGCGCTGGAAGGCGATCTGGACGGCGTGGTGATCACCGTTCCCGCCTACTTTGACGACGCGCAGCGCCAGGGCACCAAAGACGCGGCGCGTCTGGCCGGCCTGCACGTCCTGCGCCTGCTGAACGAACCGACCGCGGCGGCGATCGCCTACGGGCTGGATTCCGGTCAGGAAGGGGTGATCGCGGTTTACGATCTGGGCGGCGGCACCTTTGATATCTCCATTCTGCGCCTCAGTCGCGGCGTGTTCGAAGTGCTGGCCACCGGCGGCGATTCTGCGCTGGGCGGCGACGACTTCGATCACCTGTTGGCCGACTGGCTGCGCGAGCAGGCCGGCGTGGCCGATCGCAGCGACCATGGCGTGCAGCGCCAACTGCTGGATGCCGCCATCGCCGCTAAAATCGCGTTGAGCGATGCCGACAGCGTACGCGTTGAAGTGGCCGGCTGGCAGGGCGAGGTGACCCGCGCCCAGTTTGAAGCGCTGATCGCTCCACTGGTGAAACGCACGCTGATGGCCTGCCGCCGTGCGCTGAAAGACGCTGGCGTCGCTGCCGACGAGGTGCTGGAAGCGGTGATGGTCGGCGGTTCTACCCGCGTGCCACTGGTGCGTGAGCAGGTGGGGGCCTTCTTCGGCCGCACGCCGCTGACGTCGATCGATCCGGATAAAGTGGTCGCCATCGGCGCCGCGATCCAGGCTGACATTCTGGTGGGCAACAAGCCGGACAGCGACATGCTGCTGCTGGACGTGATCCCGCTGTCGCTGGGTCTCGAAACCATGGGCGGCCTGGTGGAGAAAGTAATCCCGCGCAACACCACCATTCCGGTGGCGCGCGCGCAGGAGTTCACCACCTTTAAAGACGGCCAGAGCGCGATGATGATCCACGTGCTGCAGGGCGAGCGCGAGCTGGTGCAGGACTGCCGTTCGCTGGCGCGCTTCACGCTGCGCGGCCTGCCGCCACTGCCTGCCGGGGGAGCGCATATTCGCGTGACCTTCCAGGTGGATGCCGACGGTCTGCTGAGCGTCACCGCGATGGAGAAATCCACCGGCGTTGAAGCGTCGATCCAGGTCAAGCCGTCGTACGGTCTGTCGGACAGCGAAATCGCCGGCATGATCAAGGATTCGATGGCCAACGCGCAAAGCGACGTGGGCGCGCGCAAGCTGGCGGAGCAACGCGTGGAAGCCGCGCGGGTGCTGGAAAGCCTGCAGGGCGCGCTGGCCACCGACGCCGCGCTGCTGAGCGAGGCGGAAAGCCAGGCGATCGCCGCCGCGACCCAGGCGTTGCAGCAGGCGGTGCAGGGGGAAGATCCCGCCGCTATCGAAGACGCCATCAAAACATTAGATGCACAAACGCAAGATTTTGCCGCGCGCCGCATGGACGCTTCCATTCGCCGCGCGCTGGCTGGCCATTCTGTGGATGAGGTTTAACCATGCCTAAAATTGTTTTCCTGCCCCATCAAGATCTTTGCCCGGAAGGGGCGGTTCTGGAAGCCGAAAAAGGGGAGTCGATCCTCAACGTTGCGCTGCGTAACGGCATTGAAATCGAGCACGCCTGCGAGAAATCCTGCGCCTGCACCACCTGCCACTGCATCGTGCGTGAAGGTTTCGATTCGCTGGAAGAGAGCAGCGAGCTGGAAGACGACATGCTGGACAAAGCGTGGGGGCTGGAGCCGGAAAGCCGTCTGAGCTGCCAGGCGCTGGTCGCCGACGAAGATCTGGTGGTCGAAATGCCGCGCTACACCGTCAACCACGCGCGTGAGCATTAATTGTTAGCCGCAGCGCCAACCCGGAGATCATAATGGGACTGAAGTGGACCGACAGCCGAGAAATCGGCGAAGCCCTGTACGACCAATACCCGGACACCGATCCGAAAACCGTGCGTTTTACCGACATGCATCAGTGGATCTGCGATCTGGAAGAGTTCGACGACGATCCGCAGGCTTCCAACGAAAAAATACTGGAAGCGATCCTGCTGGTCTGGTTAGATGAAGCGGAGTAAATAGCGTAACGGGCTGCCATGGGCGGCCCGTTTATTTTGTATCCGACAAGATTAATAAAAGAATAATCCGGAGTAAGAAGGCTATGACAACAGAATTCATGCAGGTCACGCTGTCGCAACAACCTGCCGACGCCCGTTGGGGCGAAAAAGCGCTGCTCAGCACCAACGGCGAAGGGATGACCATCCACCTGACCGGCGCCGACAAACTGGGCGCGATCCAGCGTGCGGGCCGCAAAATTGACAGTCAGGGCATCAAAAACGTCAAACTCGCCGGCGACGGTTGGGACTTGGAAAACAGCTGGGCGTTCTGGCAGGGTTACCGCGGGCCGAAAGGGCAGCGCAACGTCGAATGGGCCGAGCTGCCGGAAGCCGCACGCCAGGAGCTGGATAAGCGCCTGAAGATCGTAGACTGGGTACGCGACACCATCAACATGCCGGCGGAAGAGCTGGGGCCAGAGCAACTGGCGACCCGCGCCGTCGATCTGATGTGCGACGTCGGCTGCGATGCCGTCAGCTACCGTATCACCAAGGGCGAAGATCTGCGCGAGCAGAACTATGCCGGCATCCACACCGTCGGCCGCGGCTCCGAACGTCCGCCGGTGCTGCTGGCATTGGACTTCAACCCGACCGGTAACCCGGATGCGCCGGTGTTCGCTTGCCTGGTCGGCAAGGGCATCACTTTCGACAGCGGCGGCTACAGCCTGAAGCAGAGCGCCTTCATGGATTCGATGAAATCCGACATGGGCGGTGCGGCCACCATCACCGGCGCATTGGCGCTGGCGGCGGCGCGCGGTCTGAAGCAGCGCGTGAAGCTGTACCTGTGCTGCGCCGACAACATGGTCAGCGGCAACGCCTTTAAACTGGGCGACATCATTCGCTACCGCAACGGCAAAACCGTCGAGGTGATGAACACCGATGCGGAAGGGCGCCTGGTGCTGGCCGACGGCCTGATCGACGCTTCTGAGCAGAACCCGCAGCTGATTATCGACTGCGCCACCCTGACCGGCGCGGCGAAAACCGCGGTAGGCAACGACTACCATGCGCTGTTCAGCTTCGACGACGCGCTGGCGCAGGAGCTGCTGAGCAGCGCCGCCGCCGAGCACGAGCCGTTCTGGCGTCTGCCGCTGGCCGAGTTCCACCGCAGCCAGCTGCCGTCCAACTTCGCCGAGCTGAACAACGTAGCCGGCCCGGCCTACACCGCCGGCGCCAGCACCGCGGCGGCCTTCCTGTCGCACTTCGTCAAGAACTATCAACAAGGCTGGCTGCACATCGACTGTTCCGCCACCTACCGCAAAGGCGCGGTGGAGCAGTGGTCGGCCGGCGCGACCGGTCTGGGTGTGCGCGCCCTGGCCAATCTGCTGCTGAGCAAAGCCAAATAATTGAACGCCCGCCGCATCGGGCGCTAGAATGCGCATTATCTTCGGGGCCCAGCATGCTGGGCCTCGCTATTTGATCCCTGGAGTTTGCCATGAGTGCCCATCATCACGATGCCGCCCCGAGCGAGAACGAACTTGAACGCCTGCTGAAGCTGGCGGTGACGGAGCCGGCCCACCGCCCGGCGTTCTTCCGTGAACTGCTCGACGCCACGGTGCTGATCCTCGGCGACAGCGAGCAGGTGCAGCAGGACGGCGATATCACGCTGAACGCGGATACGCCGGTTAACATCCAGCATTGGGAAAAGCAGGACGGCGGCAGCATCATTCCGTTCTTCACTTCGCTGGAGGCGCTGCAGAAGGCCGTTGAGGACGAACAGCCGTTCATCGCCATGCCGGCGCGGGTGCTGTTCGAAATCACCCAGGGCGCGGATCTGTTCCTCAACCCGAAGGCGGAGTACGGCAAGGAGTTCTACCCGGAAGAGGTGGCGATGCTGCTGGCGACCGGCGGCGTCGTCAAACCGGTGGAGCATTACGTCGATAAAGAGACCCAAATCCTGCTGGGACAACCCGAAGAGTATCCGTCGGCGATGGTGGATGCGTTGACCACGCTGTTCAGCCAGCGCAAACCGGTGCGCCGCGCGTTTCTGGCGCTGATGCACGACCAGGCGGCGGACGAGAAGCCGAATCTGCTGATCGGGCTGGAAGTGGATGCCGAACCGGCGGAGATCGAGGCGTTGATCAACGAGGCCGGCAGCGTCGCCAGCGAAACGGCGCCGAACGACGAACCGGTGGATTTCTGCCTGGTGTCAGAGAACGAGCGCGGCATCAGCCACTACCTGATCGCCCATACGCAGCCGTTTTATCAGCGCCGCTGGGGCAGCTGGCTGCGCAATTTGATCCCGTCTACCGACAAGACCCAGTAGCGCCGCCGCGTTGTCGAAAATGACCCATGAAGATCATATTTTTTTAATGAAATGTTGATTTTCCCGTAGGCAAGCGTTAACGGCGCACATATAATCTGCGCCACTTGAGAAGGCCGGCAACATTGCAGACCGGCCTGTTTTGGAAGTCATACAGAGGCCATCATGACCGTAGAACGTACCTTTTCCATCGTTAAACCAAACGCTGTAGCTAACAACGACATCGGCGCTATCTACGCGCGTTTCGAGCGCGCCGGTTTCAAAATCATCGCCGCTAAAATGCTGCGTCTGACTCGCGAGCAAGCTGAAGGCTTCTACGCTGAGCATAAAGGCCGTCCATTCTTCGACGGTCTGGTTGAGTTCATGACCTCCGGCCCAATCATGGTGCAGGTTCTGGAATCTGAAAACGCCGTGCAGCGCAACCGCGACATCATGGGTGCAACCAACCCGGACAACGCCCTGGCCGGTACCCTGCGCGCCGACTACGCGGACAGCTTCACCGCTAACGCCGTTCACGGTTCCGACTCCGTTGAATCCGCACAGCGCGAAATCGCTTACTTCTTCAACGAAAGCGAAATCTGCGCACGTTAATCGTGCCGTTTCTGAGCTGATATCCAGGCATTCACCGGCTGAAACAATAAAAATGCCCTGAATGCCTTTCAGCCGTAGCCACCCGCTACTAAAATTTGTACAATGCCGCGCCCCTGATAAGACGACTTGTCAGGGGCGTGTTTTTAGTGCCGCCACCCGAATCATGCGGGCTGAAATGCACAACTTACTGTCCATTCTTTAGCGCCATAACGTGTAATAACGAGGCCAGAGATCATTATGTTAGAACCCATCACGTCCGAGCACACCGTGTCTGAAAATAATTCGCTGACTACTCCCTCCGTTAACGTGGAGCAACCGGCTGCGGCCAAAATCAACCTGCTGGACCTGAACCGCCAGCAAATGCGCGAGTTCTTCGCCGAAATGGGCGAGAAACCGTTCCGCGCCGATCAGGTGATGAAGTGGATTTACCACTACTGCTGCGACGATTTCGAGCAGATGACCGACATCAACAAAGTCCTGCGTGGCAAGCTGCAGCGCGTGGCGGAAATCCGCGCGCCGGAAGTGGCGGAAGAACAGCGTTCGGCCGACGGCACCATCAAGTGGGCGATTAAAGTCGGCGATCAGCAGGTCGAAACCGTGTACATCCCGGAAGCCGACCGCGCGACGCTGTGCGTCTCTTCGCAGGTAGGCTGCGCGCTGGAGTGCAAATTCTGTTCGACGGCGCAGCAGGGCTTCAACCGCAACCTGCGCGTGTCGGAAATCATCGGGCAGGTGTGGCGCGCGGCGAAAATCATCGGCGCGCTGAAGGTGACCGGTCAACGTCCGATCACCAACGTGGTGATGATGGGCATGGGCGAGCCGCTGCTCAACCTGAACAATGTGGTGCCGGCGATGGAAATCATGCTGGACGACTTCGGCTTTGGCCTGTCCAAACGCCGCGTAACCCTGTCCACCTCCGGCGTAGTGCCGGCGCTGGACAAGCTGGGCGACATGATCGACGTGGCGCTGGCGATCTCGCTGCACGCGCCGAACGACACCATCCGCGATGAGATCGTGCCGATCAACCGCAAGTACAACATCGAGACCTTCCTGTCCGCGGTGCGCCGCTACCTGGAGAAATCCAACGCCAACCAGGGCCGCGTTACCGTCGAGTACGTGATGCTGGATCATATCAACGACAGCACCGACGATGCGCATCAGCTGGCGGAAGTGCTGAAAGACACGCCGTGCAAGATCAACCTGATCCCATGGAACCCGTTCCCGGGCGCTCCGTACGGCCGCAGCTCCAACAGCCGGGTGGATCGTTTCTCCAAGGTGTTGATGGAATACGGCTTTACGACTATTGTTCGTAAAACCCGTGGTGACGATATCGACGCCGCCTGCGGGCAACTGGCGGGTGAAGTGATCGACCGTACCAAGCGTACCCTGAAGAAGAAAATGGCCGGGGAACCTATCAACGTACGGGCGGTCTGAATCCTATAGCACCATTTTTTGTTATCTAACAGCCTGTTATGCGAAAGCGTGGCACTGACGGGCTTTAGGTGGCGGCCGATAAGGAAATGAATGCGGGCATGAAGCTGAAACTGTGGGGTGTGTGGCTGGCGGCCGGATTGTTGGCCGGGTGTTCCGGTTCAGCGCCGGAAAAGGAAGCACAAGTCTCTGAGGCGGGCCAGACGCGGTTGCAACTGGGCCTGGAGTACCTGCAGCAAGGCGATATGGACGCCGCGCGCCAGAACCTGGAAAAGGCGCTGGACGCGGCCCCGCAGGATTACCGCACGCAGTTGGGCATGGCGCTCTATGAGCAGCGGATCGGTGAAAATGCCGCGGCCGAACAGCGTTATCGGCAAGCGCTCAAACTTGCGCCAGGCAATGGCACCGTATTGAATAATTACGGTGCGTTTCTTTGCGGTTTAGGGCAGTATGTACCGGCGCAACAGCAGTTTAGCGCTGCGGCGCTGGCGCCCGATTATGGCCAGGTCGCCGACAGCCTGGAAAACGCAGGTTACTGTTTTCTCAAGGCCGGACAAAACGATGAGGCGCGCACGCTGTTGAGCCGCGCGTTGAAGGTCGATCCGGACAAAGGCACTCCGCTGTTGGCGGAGGCCGAAAAGCAATTTGGAGAAGGGAAGCGCGCCCAGTCGCAACTTTTATTGGATGTTTATCAGCATGTTCTGCCGGCCAGCGCCAGCAGCTTATGGTTACAGATTCGTTTCGCCGCGTTAGCCGGCCGTCAGGATAGCGTTCAACGCTATGGCAAGCAGCTAGCGCGAAGTTTTCCACAATCCAAACAGTACCAGCAGTTCTTAGCTAATGAATACTGAAGCCTCCCAAGATAAAACCGTATCCATGACGACGGGCCAGCGCCTGCGTCAGGCCCGTGAGCAACTCGGGCTGAGCCAACAGACCGTTGCAGAACGCCTGTGTCTCAAAATGTCCACCGTGCGCGATATCGAGGAAGACAGCGTTTCCGCTGACCTCGCGTCCACCTTCGTGCGCGGTTACATCCGTTCCTACGCCAAGCTGGTGCATTTGCCGGAAGACGAACTGCTGCCGATGATGGCCAAGCAGGCGCCGTTGAAGATGGCGAAAGTGGCGCCGATGCAAAGCTTCTCGCTGGGCAAGCGCCGCAAGAAACGCGACGGCTGGCTGATGAGCTTCACCTGGCTTATCGTGTTCGTGGTGATCGGCCTGACCGGCGCCTGGTGGTGGCAAAACCACAAGGCCCAGCAGGAAGAGATCGCCACCATGGCCGATCAGTCCTCCGCGCAGCTTTCACAGAATAACGAAGGGCAGTCCGTGCCGCTGACCGACGGCAATGCCGACGCCGGCACCAACGTGCCGTTGACCGACAACAGCACTGCGCCGGCCGATACCGGCGCGGCGGCTCAGGCACCGGCGGCTACCGCTCAGGTGCCGGGTACGGCCCAGCAGCAGCCTGCCGTGGTGTCGCCAAGCCAGACTACCCTGCCGGAAACCACCCCGGCGGCACAAGCGCCGCTGCCGACCGCCGATGCGGGCGTGGCTGCACCGGCGGCCGATCCGAACGCGCTAGTGATGGACTTCTCCGCCGACTGCTGGCTGCAGGTGAGCGACGCAAGCGGTAAAACGCTGTTCAGCGGCACCCAGAAGAAGGGCGGCAAGCTGAACCTGGCCGGCACTGCGCCGTATAAACTGACCATCGGCGCGCCGGCGGCAGTACAGATCCAGTATCAGGGTAAACCGGTTGATTTAAGCCGGTTCGTTAAGTCAAACCGTGTTGCTCGCCTGACCGTCGCCGCGCAGTAATCGCGCGGCCCCGGTCGTGATGTCAGAGCAGCAATGGAGAGTAAGTAATGCATAACCAAGCGCCCATCAACCGTCGAAAATCTACACGCATTTACGTCGGCAAGGTGCCTATTGGTGATGGCGCGCCGATTGCCGTGCAGTCGATGACCAACACCCGTACCACCGATGTTGAAGCAACGGTTAATCAGATCAAAGCGCTGGAGCGCGTGGGCGTCGATATCGTCCGCGTTTCTGTTCCTACCATGGATGCTGCCGAGGCGTTCAAGCTGATCAAGCAGCAGGTCAACGTGCCGCTGGTCGCCGATATCCACTTCGATTACCGCATCGCGCTGCAGGTTGCCGAATACGGCGTAGACTGCCTGCGCATCAATCCGGGCAACATCGGCAACGAATCGCGTATTCGCTCGGTGGTGGACTGCGCCCGCGACAAGAACATCCCGATTCGCATCGGCGTCAATGGCGGCTCGCTGGAGAAAGATCTGCAGGAAAAGTACGGCGAACCTACGCCGGAAGCGCTGCTGGAATCCGCCATGCGCCACGTGGACATCCTCGATCGCCTCAACTTCGACCAGTTTAAGGTCAGCGTCAAGGCGTCGGACGTGTTCCTGGCGGTGCAATCCTACCGTCTGCTGGCGTCGCGCATCGATCAGCCGCTGCACCTGGGCATCACCGAAGCCGGCGGCGCGCGCAGCGGGTCGGTCAAATCGGCCATCGGCCTGGGCATGCTGTTGTCTGAAGGCATCGGCGACACCCTGCGCATTTCGCTGGCGGCGGATCCGGTCGAAGAAGTGAAGGTCGGTTTCGATATCCTGAAGTCGCTGCGCATCCGCGCGCGCGGCATCAACTTCATCGCTTGCCCGACCTGTTCGCGCCAGGAATTCGACGTGATCGGCACGGTGAACGCGCTGGAGCAGCGCCTGGAAGACATCATCACGCCGATGGACGTTTCGATCATCGGCTGCGTGGTGAACGGCCCGGGCGAAGCGCTGGTGTCCACCATGGGCGTGACCGGCGGCCACAAGAAGAGTGGCTTCTATGAAGACGGCGTGCGCCAGAAAGAGCGTTTCGACAACGAACAGATGATCGATCAGCTGGAAGCGAAAATTCGCGCCAAGGCCGCGATGATGGACGAAAGCAACCGCATCACGGTCAATCTGCTGGAAAAATAAGCGTTATCGCTACACGGCGGGCCTGTTGGCCCGCTTGTTTATGAACCTGAAGGGCAGAAAACCGCATCCGCGTTGAATACCGGGCGGCAAAGTCCCTATAATCGGGTTCATTTTTACAGACAACGGACAGAGAACTCACGTGGCAAAGAACATTCAAGCCATTCGCGGCATGAACGACTACCTGCCGGAAGAAACGGCATTATGGCAGCGTATTGAAGGCACCCTCAAGCAGGTGCTGGGCAGCTACGGGTACAGCGAAATCCGGTTGCCGATTGTAGAGCAGACCCCGTTATTCAAACGCGCGATCGGCGAAGTGACCGACGTCGTAGAAAAAGAGATGTATACCTTCGAGGATCGCAACGGCGAAAGCCTGACGCTGCGTCCGGAAGGGACGGCCGGCTGCGTGCGCGCCGGCATCGAACATGGTCTGCTGTACAATCAGGAACAGCGTCTGTGGTACATCGGCCCGATGTTCCGCTACGAGCGCCCGCAGAAAGGCCGCTACCGTCAGTTCCATCAGCTGGGCGCGGAAGTGTTCGGCCTGCAAGGCCCGGACATCGACGCCGAGCTGATCCTGCTGACCGCCCGTTGGTGGAAAGCGCTGGGCATCGCCGAGCACGTCAAGCTGGAGCTGAACTCCATCGGTTCGCTGGAGGCGCGCGCCAACTACCGCGACGCGCTGGTGGCGTTCCTGGAGCAGCATGTCGACGTGCTGGACGAAGACTGCAAACGCCGCATGTACAGCAACCCGCTGCGCGTGCTGGACTCCAAAAATCCTGAGGTGCAGGCGCTGTTGAACGACGCGCCGCGCCTGTCCGAGTACCTGGACGAAGAATCCCGTGCTCACTTCGCCGGTCTGTGTGAACTTTTGGCGCAGGCAGGTATCCCATATACCGTTAACGAGCGCCTGGTGCGCGGTCTGGATTACTACAACCGCACCGTGTTTGAGTGGGTGACCACCAGCCTGGGCGCGCAGGGCACCGTCTGCGCGGGCGGCCGTTACGACGGCCTGGTCGAGCAGCTGGGCGGCCGTGCCACTCCGGCGGTCGGTTTCGCCATGGGCCTCGAGCGCCTGGTGTTGCTGGTGCAGGCGGTTAACCCGGAATTCAAGGCGCCGTCGGCTATCGACGTGTATGTGATCTCTTCCGGTGCGGGCACCCAGAGCGCGGCGATGCAGCTGGCTGAACAGGTGCGCGACGCGGCGCCGCAGCTGAAGCTGATGACCAATTACGGCGGCGGCAACTTCAAGAAGCAGATCACCCGTGCGGACAAATGGGGCGCGCGCATCGCGCTGATCCTGGGTGAGAGCGAAGTGGCGGCGCAGCAGGTGGTGGTGAAAGATCTGCGCAGTGGTGAACAAGAAACGCTGGCGCAAAGCGAAGTCGCTGCGCGTCTGGCTTTGATGTTAGGTTAAGGAGAAGGACACCGTGGAAGTCTATACCACTGAAAACGAACAAGTCGACGCACTGCGTCGGTTCTTTGCCGAGAACGGCAAAGCGCTGGCGGTGGGCGTGGTGCTCGGAATTGGTGCCCTGGTTGGCTGGCGTTACTGGCAGAGCCATGAAAACTCCAACATGATGGCTGCATCGCAATCCTACCAGGAAGCCAGCGATCGTCTGGCGGCCGGCAAGCCGGATGACGTGGCCGCCGCAGAGAAATTTGTCCAGGCTAACAGCAACAGCTACGGCGTATTGGCCGCGCTGCAGTTGGCCAAGCACTTTGTCGAACAGAATGATTTCGCCAAGGCGGAACAACAATTGGCGCTGGCGCAGGGCCAGACCAAAGACGACAACCTGTTGGCGATGATCGACCTGCGTCTGGCGCGCGTCCAGCTGCAGGAGAAAAAGCTGGATGAAGCGCTGAAAACGCTGGATGGCGTGAAAGGCGAAGGCTGGGCGGCGATGATGCAGGATGTGCGCGGCGATGTATTGCTGGCCAAGGGCGACGCCAAAGGCGCGCGCGAAGCTTACAGCAAAGGCATTGAGTCCAACGCTTCTCAGGCGCTGCAGGTTCTGCTGCGCATGAAATTGAATAACTTGTCCAGCTAAGGGGAATTCCCATGCAATTGCGTAAAACACTCTTGGTCGGACTGGTTTCCGCTGCCTTGCTGAGTGGTTGCTCGCTGTTTAACAGCGAAGAAGACGTGGTTACCATGTCGCCGTTGCCGAAAGTTGAAAATCAGTTTACGCCGAGCAAGGCGTGGAGCACCTCGGTGGGCGACGGTATCGGTGAGTATTACTCCCACCTGCGTCCAGCCTATCAGGACAGCACCATTTACGCCGCCGATCGCTTTGGCATCGTGAAAGCGATGGACGCCGACAGCGGCAACGAGAAGTGGAAGGTCAATCTCTCCGAGAAGACCGGCTTCTTCTCCAGCAACCTGTCTGCGCTGCTGTCGGGCGGCCTGACTGTCGCGGGTGACAAGGTTTACGTCGGCAGCGAAAAAGCGGTGGTTTACGCATTGAACACCGCCGACGGCGCTATCGCCTGGCAGACCAAAGTGGCCGGCGAAGCGATCTCTCGTCCGGTTGTCAGCGACGGCATGGTGTTGGTGCACACCTCCAACGGTATGCTGCAGGCTCTGAACGAAGCCGACGGCGCAGTGAAGTGGACGGTTAACCTGGATATGCCTTCGCTGTCGCTGCGCGGTGAGTCCGCGCCGGCCATCGCCTTTGGCGCCGCTATCGTCGGCGGTGACAACGGCCGCGTCAGCGCCGTGCTGATGCAGCAGGGCCAGATTATCTGGCAACAGCGTATTTCTCAGCCGAGCGGCGCAACTGAAATCGATCGCCTGAACGACGTGGACACCACGCCGGTGATCGTTGACGGCGTGGTCTACGCGCTGGGTTACAACGGTAACCTGACGGCGCTGGATCTGCGTTCCGGCCAGATCATCTGGAAACGCGAGCTGGGGTCGGTGAATGATTTCATCGTCGACGCGGGCCGCATCTACCTGATCGACCAGAACGATCGCGTAGTCGCGCTGAGCACCGAAGGCGGCGTGACCGTGTGGACGCAGAGCGATCTGCTGCACCGTAACCTGACGCCGCCGGTGATGTATAATGGTTATCTGGTGACCGGTGACGCCGAAGGCTATCTGCACTGGATCAACACCACCGATGGTCGTTTTGTCGCCCAGCAGGAAGTGGATAGCTCCGGCTTCCTGTCTGCGCCGATGGTGGCCGGCGACAAGCTGATCATCCAGGCCCGCGGCGGGAAAGTTTACGCTTTCACCCGCTAACGCCGCTCGTCGTGACCCTTCTTGCACCCGAAAGCTTTCGGGTTGCAGCCAGGCGGCAAGCGCATGAGTCCTCGGGAGCTTAGCGAATTAAGTGACCGGGGATAAGGCGCGCAGACAACGCCGCTGTGGCGAGAAAGATGAAGGGGAAAACGGCTCCTGAGTGTTCAGGGGCCGTTTCGTATTTTATAAGCTGCACCGCTGGTGTCTATCCACAGTGCAGTAACGCATTGATTATTAAGTAATGAGGCTTCAACAATGATACCTGTCGTCGCGCTGGTCGGGCGCCCGAATGTGGGTAAATCCACCTTGTTCAACCGTTTAACCCATACGCGCGATGCGCTGGTGGCGGATTTCCCGGGGCTGACGCGTGACCGCAAGTATGGTCGTGCTGAAATCGAAGGCAATGAGTTCATCATCGTCGATACCGGCGGTATCGACGGCACCGAAGACGGCGTCGAAACGCGCATGGCCGGTCAGTCTCTGCTGGCGATCGAAGAAGCGGACATCGTGCTGTTCATGGTCGACGCCCGCGCCGGCCTGATGCCGGCGGATCAGGGCATCGCCCAGCACCTGCGCAGCCGCCAGAAGGCGACCTTCCTGGTGGCTAACAAGACCGACGGTCTGGATCCGGACACCGCTACCGCCGATTTCTACTCGCTCGGCCTGGGTGAAGTGTTCGCTATCGCCGCTTCCCACGGCCGTGGTGTCACCCAGTTGATCGAACACGTGCTGGTGCCGTTCGTGCCGGAAAAACCGGAAGACGTCGAACTGACCGAGGAAGAGGCCAACGCCGCTTACTGGGCCGAGCAAAACGGTGAAACGCTGGAAGGCGAAGAAGACGAAGAGCCGGAAGAAGAGTTCAACCCGCAGGATCTGCCGATTAAGCTGGCGATCGTCGGCCGCCCTAACGTCGGTAAGTCTACGCTCACTAACCGCATCCTCGGCGAGGAGCGCGTGGTGGTGTACGACATGCCGGGCACCACCCGCGACAGCATCTACATTCCGATGGTGCGCGACGAACGCGAATATGTGCTGATCGACACCGCCGGGGTGCGTAAACGCGGCAAGGTGACCGAAACCGTCGAGAAGTTCTCGGTGATCAAGACCCTGCAGGCGATTGAAGACGCCAACGTGGTGCTGCTGGTGATTGACGCGCGTGAAGGCATCTCCGATCAGGATCTTTCGCTGCTCGGCTTTATCCTCAATAGTGGGCGCTCACTGGTGATTGCGGTCAACAAGTGGGACGGCATGAGCGAAGAAGATCGCGAGCACGTGAAAGAGATGCTCGACCTGCGTCTGGGCTTCGTCGACTTCGCGCGCGTGCACTTCATCTCCGCGCTGCACGGCAGCGGCGTCGGTAACCTGTTCGAATCGGTGCAGGAAGCCTACGAGTGCGCAACCCGTCGCGTAAATACCTCGATGCTGACCAAAATCATGCAGATGGCGGTTGACGATCACCAGCCGCCGTTGGTGCGCGGCCGCCGCGTGAAGCTGAAATACGCCCACGCCGGCGGTTACAACCCGCCGATCGTGGTGATCCACGGCAACCAGGTTAGCGATCTGGCCGATTCGTACAAGCGCTACCTGATGAACTACTTCCGCCGCTCGCTGAACGTGATGGGGACGCCGATCCGCATCCAGTTCAAAGAGGGGGACAACCCGTTCGCCGGCAAACGCAACCTGCTGACGCCGACCCAGATGCGTAAGCGCAAACGCCTGATGAGCCACCTGAAAAAGAGCAAGTAATCGCTCATGAGGGGCGCGGCAGTGATGCCGCGCCCCTTTTTTATTGGCCCGAAATCGTTTTATTATCTGAAGATTACCTCGCCTGCCTGAAGGAACACCATGTCCTGGGAAACCTGGAGTTTTGCGTTCAACGTCACCGTACCGAATCTGTTGATGATGCTGCTGGGGATCCTGCTGCGCCATTGGCGCCTGATGGATGACCGCTTTGTCGACGGCGCGACCCGCCTGGTGTTCAATCTGGCGCTGCCGTGCCTGCTGTTTTTCAGCATCGCCACCAACCACCCGCAGCTGCTCGGCAACCTGCCGCTGGTGCTGTTTGGCGCGGTCGGCACGCTGGCGACCTTCCTGCTCTTGGAGCTGGCCGCCAAGTGGCTGGTGAAAGAGCCGCGTGAGCGCGGGGTGTTCGTGCAGGGCGGTTTCCGCGCCAATACCGCCATCGTCGGCCTGGCCTACGCCATGACCGCCTACGGCAGCGAAGGCATTGCGCTCGCCTCGCTGTACCTGACGGTGACGGTGATCCTGTTCAACGTGCTGTCGGTCATCACCCTCACGCGCAGCCTGCAGGGCGGGCAAGGCAAGAAAATCAGCCACCTGTCGCTGCTGCGCAGCATCGTTACCAACCCGCTGATCCTCGGCCTGGTGTGCGGGCTGCTGTATGCGCAAACTGGGCTGGGCATCCCGACCGTGATCCGCCAGACCGGCAGCTATATCTCCGCACTGTCGCTGCCGCTGGCGCTGCTGTGCACCGGCGCCAGCCTGGATTTTCGCGCCATGTTCCGTTCGTCCAACGTGGCCGCGCTATCGTCGGCGGCCAAGCTGTTTCTGGTGCCGTGCCTGATGACGCTGGCCGGCTGGCTGTGCGGGTTTCAGGGGGCGGCGCTGGGCATTATCTTCCTGTTTTCCGCCACGCCGACCGCTTCGGGCAGCTATGTCATGACGCGCGCCATGGGCGGTAACGCCACGCTGGCGGCCAACATTATCGCCATCACCACCGTCGGTTCGTTCTTCACCACCGCGTTGGGGATCTATTTCTTGCGCTCATGGGGCGCGATTTAACCTGGAGTCGTTATGGAAGCGCACTGTCCGCAATGCAGTCAGACCATGAATTGGGTAGCGGGTCACTACCATTGTGAAGCCTGTCAGCGCGACTATCGGCAGCTGGCGAGCTGCCCGGAGTGCGGGCAGCCGCTGCAAGAATTGAAAGCCTGCGGGGCGGTGGATTACCTGTGCCAGAACGGGCACGGGCTGATCTCCAAAAAACGGGTTCATTTCAGCTATCAGCCGCTGTAAGCCCTCACTCATCCACCTGGCCGGTTTTCCACAGATCCACCAGCGCCTGCGGCGCACTGCTTTCCGGGATCAACAGCACGATCTCGCTGCTCAGGGTGGGGCTGGTGTAGTTGATTTGCACGCGGTAGTAACGCTGGTCGCCGCAGCCGGGGGAGGTGGGCTGACCCTCTTCCTGCGCATAGGGCAGCGTCTGGTTCAGCAACTGATTCAGGCGCTGCCGCTGCTCCGGCGTGATATCGGCCAGCGCGATGCGGCGCTGGCCCGCCAGTTTGGGAATGTAGGCGAAGCCTCCCTCGCGCGCCAGCTCAATGACCGTATCCTGATTGAGCGTCGGCAGCGGTTTCATTATTCCACCCCCACCTGATGCCAGGCTTGCTGCACCTTGTCCGCCACGCTCTGGTCGAAACGCGCTAGCGCATGTTTCACCGTGGTGCGGGCGAAGGTGGCGAAGTCGGCGTTTTGCGGCAGCGCTTTATCGCACACCGTGTCATACCAGACGTAGCCGGCTTTCTCCCAGGCGAAGCCGCCCAGCGCCGTCGCCGCCAGGTAGAAGGCGCGGTTGGGAATGCCGGAATTGAGGTGCACGCCGCCGTTGTCTTCCTTGGTCTGGATATAATCCTTCATGCTGGCGGGCTGCGGGTCTTTGCCCAGCAGCGGATCGTCGTAGGCGGTGCCGGGGGCCGACATCGAGCGCAGCCCTTTGCCTTTGATGCCCTTGGCGAGCAGCCCGGCGCCGATCAGCCAGTCGGCTTTATCGGCGGTTTGCTGCAGGTGGAACTGCTTGACCAACGAGCCGAATACGTCGGACAGCGACTCGTTGAGCGCCCCGGACTGCTGGTAGTAGATCAACCCGGCTTCACTCTCGGTTACGCCGTGCGCCAGCTCGTGGCCGACCACGTCGATGGCGATGGTGAAACGGTTGAAGATCTCGCCGTCGCCGTCGCCGAACACCATTTGCTGGCCGTTCCAGAAGGCGTTCTGGTACTCCTTGCCGTAGTGCACGCTGCCAACCAGCGGCAGCCCTTTATTATCCAGAGAATTGCGCCGGTAGGCCTGCCAGAAGAAATCGTAGGTGACGCCGAGATAGTCGTAGGCCTCGTCCACCGCCACGTCGTGGTTGCTGGGCTGGCCCTCTTTGCGCACCTGTTTGCCGGGCAGCTGGGTGCCGTTCTGGGCGTCGTAGATATCGCGGAGCGCTTCACCGGCTCGGGCGTTTTTCTCGGTCGGAGAACGCAGCGGCTTGTTGCCGAGCAGGCTTTGCACGTGGTTCAGGGTGTGCAGCGCGCAGTCGCGCTGCGGGGCGTTGCCGTGTTCAATGATGCGGCGCAGCATGTAGGGAGGAATGACGGAACGCATGCGCTGGGCTGGCATAGTGGCTCTCCTTAGGCAAAAATTTTACCTCATCGAATGAATGCACTGTGCCTAAGTGTAGCCTACTCGTCATAAAGCCTGTGGTCATGCGTGCTCACCGCCGGCGCGGTCTTGTGCGGGCTGATGCGCCGCACCGAGGCGCGCACCGCCAGCCGGCCGTGCAGCAGCAGGTTGCACGGCGGCGCGTCGGCGCGCAGCATGCGCCGTTGCAGCAGTTGGATCGCCTCGTAGCCCAGCTCGTCGCGCGGAACCTGCACCGAGGTCAGCGGCACGTCGTGGATTTCCGCCAGGTTGAAACCGTCGGTGCTCATCACCGACACATCGCCCGGCACGTTCAGCCCCCGCTTGTTCAGCGCCTTGACCGCCCCGACCGCCATGTAGTCGCCGCCGGCCAGGATCGCCGTCGGCAGCGGGGAGTGGCCGAGGATGCCGTCGAGATAGGTGGTCAGCGCCTGCTCGGCCTCTTCGCTACCGAAGCCGGAGGTGGTGACCAAATGGCGGCCGTCGTCGAACGGCAGATGATGCCGGGCGTAGGCCTGCCGGATGCCCGCCAGCCGCAGCTCCATGGTGTGGCGGCGCAGACACTGCAGATTGAGGATATGGCTGTGCCCCTGCTGGAACAGGTAGCTGGCGGAGTAGTCGCCGATCAGCTGATGATCCGGCGAGACGCTGTCCAGCCGCATCTGCCGATCGCTGCAGTTGATCAGCACGCAGGGCTTGGGCAGATCGGCGGCCAGGGTGTGGATGTGTTCGTCGTCGATGCCGATGATCAGCGCCGCTTCGGTGTGCGGGTCGCTCATCTTTTCCAGAAACAGCGCGCCGTCGCTGTGCTGCTCTTCCAGCCCACAGTAGCGGATGCGCACCTCGTGCTGCATCAGCGCGGCGGCGATGCCCTGAATGACCTTGTAGTAGAAGATGTCGGTGCGCACGTCGAACGCGCGCTGCGGTGCGAACACCATCACGTTGTTCAGCATCAGCCGGCCGCTGGAAATGCCCTGCAGAATGCCGTTTTGTTGCGCGCAGTCCAGCACCTTGCGGCGCGCCTCGGCGCTGGTGTTGGCTTTGCCCGCCAGCACGCGGGAAACGGTGCTGATCGACAACCCGGTTTGGCGAGCGATCTCCTGAATTTTCAGCTTTCCGTTCATTCTGTGATCTCCTTCAAATTCGTCCATGAGAATATTTTCACTACAGATTTTCAGCGTCTTGACAGGATTTTTTGGTCATTATGACTATTTTTTCACCCGCCTGTGAAAATCTTTGCAAAAAACACCGTTTCGCTGCGCGCTTTCGCTGAGTAGTCTGCATTGGTACACCAATTTTAGCGACCTGTCAGTCCAATTTTAACGGTGTGCGAAAAAGAAAACAAAAAATAAATCATGGGGTTGTGATTGTCTGTCGGCCAATGATACGGCGCCGACCTGTTTTCACCGTCCCTTTTTTGATAGCACAACGTACCCTACCAAAACGCGCGTCGCCGTCGCCGGCGGCCGCGGGGAGAGAACCGATGAGTGTGGAGATCAATCAGGCGGTCGCGCAGAGCGGCCGGCGCAAGTTCAAATCGCTGCGCTGGTGGATGTTGGCGCTGTTCTTGTTGGGTGTCACGGTCAACTACATCACCCGCAACTCGCTGGGCATTCTGGCGCCGGAGCTGAAAACCAGCCTGAACATGAGCACCGAGCAATATGCCTGGGTGGTGGCGTCGTTCCAGCTGGCCTACACGGTGTTTCAGCCGATCTGCGGCTGGCTGATCGACGTTATCGGCCTGAAGATGGGCTTTCTGATCTGCGCCGGCATTTGGGCGGTGGTATGCATGCTGCACGCCGGCGCCGGCAGCTGGCTGCAACTGGCGATTCTGCGCTTCTTCATGGGGGGCGCGGAGGCGGCGGCCACCCCGGCCAACGCCAAGGCGATCTCCGACTGGTTCCCGAAAAAGGAGCGGCCGATCGCCGCCGGCTGGGCGGGCGTCGGTTTCTCCATCGGCGCCATGCTGGCCCCGCCGATCATCGTCATCGCTCACGTCTCCTTCGGCTGGCAGGGCGCCTTCCTGTTCTCCGGCGGGCTGGCGCTGATCTGGGTGGTGCTGTGGTGGCTGTTCTACCACTCGCCGCAGCAGCACCCGAACCTCAGCCAGCAAGAGCTGGATCTGATCCGCGAAGACAACGAGCCGGTGCTGCCGAAGCTGCCGTTCTTCACCTCGCTGGCCAGCCTGTGCAAGAACAAGAAATTCTACGGCATCGCCATCCCGGCTTTTCTCGCCGAGCCGGCCTGGGCGGTCTTCAGCTTCTGGGTGCCGCTGTACCTGGCCACCGAACGCGGCATGGATCTGAAGCAGATCGCGATGTTCGCCTGGCTGCCGTTCCTGGCGGCGGATATCGGCAGCGTTGCCAGCGGCTATCTCACCACCCTGTACCGCAAATGGTTCGGCTGCAGCCGCGTCAACGCGGTGGTCGCCAGCTCGGTGACCGGCGCTTTCCTGATGGTGTCGCTGGCGTTCGTGGCGATCACCCAAGATCCCTATGTGGCGATCGCGCTGATCTCGATCGGCGGGTTCGGCCATCAGGTGATCTCCTGCATGCTCAGCGCCCTGGTGGTGGAATCGTTCGATAAAAACCAGATGGCGACGGTCAACGGTATGCGCGGCTCCAGCGCCTGGATCGCCAGCTTCCTGTTCACGCTCCTGATCGGCGCGGTATCCGACACCATCGGCTTCAACCCGCTGTTCATCGCCATGGGCTTCTTCGATCTGATCGGCGCCCTGTTCCTGATTGCCCTGATCGCCGAGCGCGGCGGTAAGAAAACACCTTCACACAGCTAAGTGGAATGCTTATGAAAACCTTGAAAAACTGGACGCTGGCGGCGCAGCATGTCGACCACGTTGAGCTGCTGGTCGATGAACGCCACCGTTTCTGCCTGTACGTGCTGGAAGACGATCTGTTCCGTGTGCTGATTAAACGCAACGGCGAGCTGGCGCTGGATCGCACCTGGAGCATTGCGCCGCAGGAAGATGTGCCCTGGGAGGGGCGCGATCGGCTCAGCGTGGCCGGTTTCAGCATGCCGGGCTATCAGCTGCGTCAGGAGGAAGAGCGGCTGGTGGTCAGCACGCCGCGGCTGCGCGTGACGGTGCATCAGCCGCTGTGGCTGGAATGGGCGTACTGCAACGCCGCCGGCGAATGGCGGCCGCTGGCGGCGGACCGGCCGACCAGCGCCTACCTGCTTAATGCGCACGGCGACGGCGTGGCGCACTATCAACGCCGTTTCGCCGATGAGCGCTATTACGGCCTGGGGGAGAAAGCCGGCGATCTGGAACGCACCGGCCGCCGCTTCGAGATGCGCAATCTGGACGCGATGGGCTACAACGCCGCCAGCACCGATCCGCTGTACAAGCACATTCCGTTCACCATCACCCGCGGGCCGGAGGCCAGCTTCGGCCTGTTTTACGATAACCTGAGCAGCTGCTGGCTGGATCTGGGCAATGAGATCGATAACTACCACGTGGCCTATCGCCGCTATCAGGCCGAAGCGGGCGATCTGGATTACTACCTGTTCCTCGGGCCGAAGGTATTGGACGTCACCAAGGCCTTCGTGCGCTTGACCGGCCGCACCCACTTCGGGCCGAAGTGGAGCCTGGGCTACAGCGGCTCGACCATGCACTACACCGACGCGCCGGACGCCCAGCAGCAGCTGCAGCAGTTCATCGCGCTGTGCCGCCAACACGCCATCCCCTGCGACTCCTTCCAGCTGTCGTCGGGCTACACCTCGATCAACAACAAGCGCTATGTGTTCAACTGGAACTACGACAAGGTGCCGCAGCCCAAACAATTGAGCCAGGCGTTTCACGACGCCGGCCTCAGGCTGGCGGCCAACATTAAGCCGTGCCTGCTGCAGGATCACCCGCAGTATCAGGCGGTGGCGGCGCAGGGGCTGTTTATCCGCGATTCGCAAAGCGACGCGCCCGAGCGCTCCAGCTTCTGGGATGACGAGGGATCGCACCTCGACTTCACCAACCCGGCGGCGGTGCGCTGGTGGCAGCAGGGCGTCACGCAGCAGCTGCTGGAGATGGGCATCGACTCTACCTGGAACGACAACAACGAGTACGAAGTGTGGGACGGCGAAGCGCGCTGCCATGGCTTCGGGCGGCCGATCGCCATCAAGCATATCCGCCCGGTGATGCCATTGCTGATGATGCGCGCCTCGATGGAGGCCCAGCAGCGCTTCGCGCCGCAGAAGCGGCCGTACCTGATCTCGCGCTCCGGCTGCGCCGGCATGCAGCGCTATGTGCAGACCTGGAGCGGCGACAACCGCACCAGCTGGCAGACGCTGCGCTACAACATCCGCATGGGGCTGGGCATGAGCCTGTCCGGGCTGTATAACCTCGGCCACGACGTCGGCGGCTTCTCCGGCGACAAGCCGGACGCGGAGCTGCTGGTGCGCTGGGTGCAAAACGGCGTGATGCATCCGCGTTTCACCATTCATTCCTGGAACGACGACGCCACGGTCAACGAGCCCTGGATGTACCCGGCCGCCACCCCGGCGGTGCGTGAGGCGATCAACCTGCGTTACCGGCTGCTGCCGTATTTCTACACCCTGTTGTGGCAGGCTTGCGCCGACGACGAGCCGATGCTGCGCCCGACTTTCCTCGATCATGAACAGGATGCGCGCACCTTCGGCGAAAACGACGATTTTCTGATCGGCCGCGATCTGCTGGTGGCCAGCGTGGTGGAGCCGGGGCAACGTCGGCGTTCGGTGTATCTGCCGGACAACGGCGAAGGCTGGTACTGCTTCTACAGCGGCCAGTGGTTTGGCGGCGGCCAGACGGTGACGCTGGCGGCGCCGCTGGAGCGTCTGCCGCTGCTGGTGCGCGCCGGGGCGGCGCTGCCGCTGTCGCAGCGGCTGGCACATGTGGACGTGGCCGCCGACGATCGGCGCGAGCTGCGGCTGTTTCCGCTCAAGGGCTGCGGCGCAAGCAGCGGGCTGCTGTTTGAGGACGACGGTGAAAGCGACGGCTGGCGGCAGGGCGATGCGCTGTGGCTGCGCTGGGATATGCGCTGCGACCATCAGCGCATCATGCTGGATATCACGACGGAAGGGCGTTTCCGCCCGGCCTGGCGCACGTTGGCGCTCAGCCTGCCGGAAGGCGAGACGCGCGCGCTGTGGGTAAACGGCGAACCGGGCGAGCGTTTTACGCTGGAGTAGGGGTTACTCGGCTGCGCGTTTCTTGCGCGGCTTCTTGGCGACGGTGATGGTTTTCACCTCGCTTTCCACCCAGCCGTCCTGCAGGCGGGTTTTCAGCAGTTCGCCGACCTGCGCCTGTTTGGTGGTTTTCAACAGCTCGCCGCGCGGGGTTTGCGTCACGCTGTAGCCGCGCGCCAGCGTCGCCAGCGGGCTGACGGTTTCCAGCTGGCTGCAGGCCACGCCGAAGCGCTGGCGGTAGGCGTTGAGCTGCCGCTCCATCGCCTGCTGCAGGCGGTATTCCTGCTGCTGCACGCGCTGTTGGTAGCGGTGAATGCGGCCTTGCGGCTGCACCTGCGCCAGCCGCTGTTGGGCGCGTTCGCTGCGGCGGGCGGCCAGGCGCAGCTGTTGCTGCATGCCGTCTTCCATCCGGCGCTGCAGCTTGAACAGCAGCGTCTGCTGGCGCGCCAGGCGCAGATGCGGATGCTGCTGCTGTAAACGGTGGTGAATGCGGGTGAACTGCTGCTGGCGCTGCGCCAGGTAGTAATCCATCGCCATCTCCAACCGCTGCTGCTGCGACTGCAGCTGGCGCAACAGCTCAAGCTGATTGCGGCTGACCAGTTCGGCGGCGGCGGAAGGGGTCGGCGCGCGCAGGTCGGCGACGAAATCGGCGATGGTGACGTCGGTTTCATGGCCGACGGCGCTGACGATCGGAATGCGGCTGGCGAAGATCGCCCGCGCCACGCGTTCGTCGTTGAAGCTCCACAAATCCTCCAGCGAACCGCCGCCGCGGCCGACGATCAATACGTCACATTCATCGCGGCGGTTGGCGGTCTCGATGGCGCGCACGATCTGCATCGGCGCTTCCGCGCCCTGCACCGAGGTGGGGTAGATGACGATCGGCAGCGACGGATCGCGCCGTTGCAATACCTGCAAAATATCGTGCAGCGCCGCGCCGCTGGCAGAGGTGATCACCCCGACGCGTTTGGCCGGGGCGGGCAGAGGCTGCTTGAATTGCTGATCGAACAGCCCTTCGGCGCTCAGGCGCTGTTTCAACTGCTCGAACTGTTGCTGCAACAGGCCGTCGCCGGCGGGCTGCATGCTCTCGGCGATCAGCTGGTAGTCGCCGCGCGGTTCATACAGCGTGATGCTGGCGCGCACCAAAACCTGCTGGCCGTTTTGCGGCCGGAAGGTGACGCGGCGGTTGCTGTTGCGGAACATCGCGCAGCGCACCTGGGCGCGGTCGTCTTTCAGCGTGAAATACCAGTGGCCGGAGGCGGGCTGGGAGAGGTTGGAGATCTCGGCGGAGAGCCAAATCTGCCCCATTTCCATTTCCAGCAGTTGGCGAACCGTCTGATTGAGGCGGCTTACGGTAAAAATGGAAGGCGAAACAGGTAGCGTCATGTGACCCAGATCAAATTTCAAAACAATCACTTAATTGGTCGATACTACATGGCTGAAAAAGGTAATCAAGACTTTTTGTAAGAAAGTGCTGGAGGCAACCGATTCCGCTCTGTATAATGCCGCGGCAATATTTTATCTTTTTCACAGCCCACCCTGGTGAGATATTGCCCATGCTACGTATCGCTAAAGAAGCTCTGACGTTTGACGACGTCCTCCTGGTTCCAGCCCACTCCACGGTTCTGCCTAACACTGCAGAGCTCGGCACCCAACTGACCAAAACCATCCGCCTGAATATCCCTATGCTGTCCGCAGCCATGGATACCGTTACCGAATCCGGCTTGGCCATCGCGCTGGCGCAGGAAGGCGGCCTGGGCTTCATCCACAAAAACATGTCCATCGAGCGCCAGGCTGAAGAAGTCAGCCGCGTGAAGAAACATGAAAGCGGCGTAGTCACCGACCCGCAGACTGTTACCCCAACCACCACGCTGCAGGAAGTGAAAGAGCTGACCGCGCGCAACGGCTTCGCCGGCTATCCGGTCGTTACCGAAGACAACGAATTGGTCGGTATCATCACCGGCCGCGACGTGCGCTTCGTGACCGATCTGACCCAGCCGGTCACCGCGGTCATGACGCCGAAAGATCGCCTGGTCACCGTGAAAGAAGGTGAAGCGCGCGACGTCGTGCTGCAGAAGATGCACGAAAAGCGCGTAGAGAAAGCGCTGGTGGTGGACGACAGCTTCCACCTGCTGGGCATGATCACCGTGAAAGACTTCCAGAAAGCGGAACGTAAGCCGAACGCCTGTAAAGACGAGCACGGCCGTCTGCGCGTGGGCGCGGCGGTCGGAGCCGGCGCCGGCAACGAAGAGCGCGTTGACGCGCTGGTGGCGGCAGGCGTTGACGTTCTGCTGATCGACTCCTCGCACGGCCACTCCGAAGGCGTGTTGCAGCGCATCCGCGAAACCCGCGCCAAATACCCGGATCTGCAGATTGTCGGCGGCAACGTCGCGACCGCAGCGGGCGCCAAAGCGCTGGCTGAAGCCGGCGTGAGCGCGGTGAAAGTGGGTATCGGCCCTGGCTCTATCTGCACCACCCGCATCGTGACCGGCGTGGGCGTACCGCAGATCACCGCCATCGCTGACGCTGTGGAAGCGCTGGAAGGCACCGGCATCCCGGTTATCGCCGACGGCGGCATCCGCTTCTCCGGCGACATTGCCAAAGCGATCGCCGCGGGCGCATCCTGCGTGATGGTCGGCTCCATGCTGGCGGGCACCGAAGAATCCCCGGGCGAAATCGAGCTGTATCAGGGCCGTTCGTTCAAGTCTTACCGCGGCATGGGCTCGCTGGGCGCGATGTCCAAAGGCTCCTCCGACCGTTACTTCCAGACCGATAACGCCGCCGACAAACTGGTGCCGGAAGGTATCGAAGGCCGCGTGGCCTATAAAGGCATGCTGAAAGCCATCGTGCACCAGCAGATGGGCGGCCTGCGCTCCTGCATGGGCCTGACCGGCTGCGCCACCATCGACGAACTGCGCACCAAGGCGGAGTTCGTGCGCATCAGCGGCGCCGGCATTCAGGAAAGCCACGTGCACGACGTGACCATCACCAAAGAGTCGCCGAACTACCGCATGGGCTAATGCCTTAACCTCTCCTGAGTGAGAGGCCGGGATGGGGCGCCAAGCCCCATCCCGAAAACACACATTTTCGCTCTTTTTCTCTTGTTGCTGGAATTCGCCTCAATGACACAAAATATCCATAAGCATCGCATCCTCATACTGGACTTCGGTTCGCAATACACCCAACTGGTCGCCCGCCGCGTGCGCGAAATCGGCGTTTACTGCGAACTGTGGGCCTGGGACGTTAGCGAAGAGCAGATCCGCGAATTCAACCCAAGCGGCATCATCCTGTCCGGCGGCCCGGAAAGCACCACCGAAGCCGGCAGCCCGCGCGCCCCTGACTATGTGTTCAACGCCGGCGTGCCGGTGCTGGGTGTGTGCTACGGCATGCAGACCATGGCGATGCAGCTGGGTGGCCATGTGCAGGGTTCCAACGAGCGCGAGTTCGGCTACGCGCAGGTAGAAATCGTCAAAGAGAGCGCGCTGCTGCGCGACATCGAAGACGCCATCAGCCCGGCCGGCAAACCGCTGCTGGACGTGTGGATGAGCCACGGCGACAAAGTGACCGCGATCCCGTCCGACTTCGTGACCATCGCCAGCACCGACACCTGTCCGTTCGCTATTATGGCCAACGAAGAAAAACGCTTCTACGGCGTGCAGTTCCACCCGGAAGTGACCCACACCCGTCAGGGCCAGCGCATGCTGGAGCGTTTCGTACTGGACATCTGCCAGTGTGAAGCCCTGTGGACCCCGGCAACCATCATCGAAGATGCGGTTGAGCGCATCCGCGAGCAGGTGGGTGAAGACCACGTGATCCTCGGCCTGTCCGGCGGCGTCGACTCCTCCGTCACCGCGATGCTGCTGCACCGCGCCATCGGCAAACGCCTGACCTGCGTATTCGTCGACAACGGCCTGCTGCGCCTAAACGAAGCCAAGCAGGTAATGGAAATGTTCGGCGACCACTTCGGCCTGAACATCGTGCACGTCGAGGCGGAAAACCGCTTCCTGACCGCGCTGGCGGGCGTGGACGAGCCGGAAGCCAAGCGTAAAATCATCGGCCGCGTGTTCGTTGAAGTGTTCGACGAAGAAGCCTGCAAGCAAGAGCAGGTGAAATGGCTGGCGCAGGGCACCATCTACCCGGACGTGATCGAATCCGCCGCTTCCGCCACCGGCAAAGCGCACGTGATCAAGTCGCACCACAACGTGGGCGGCCTGCCGAAAGAGATGAAGCTGGGCCTGGTCGAGCCGCTGAAAGAGCTGTTCAAAGACGAAGTGCGCAAGATCGGTCTGGAGCTGGGCCTGCCGTACGACATGCTGTATCGCCACCCGTTCCCGGGCCCAGGTCTGGGCGTGCGCGTGCTGGGCGAAGTGAAGAAAGAGTACTGCGATCTGCTGCGCCGCGCCGACGCCATCTTCATCGAAGAGCTGCACAAAGCCGACCTGTACAACAAAGTCAGCCAGGCGTTCACCGTGTTCCTGCCGGTGCGTTCGGTCGGCGTGATGGGCGACGGCCGCAAATACGACTGGGTGGTCTCCCTGCGTGCGGTAGAAACCATCGACTTCATGACCGCGCACTGGGCGCACCTGCCGTATGACTTCCTCGGCCGCGTCTCCAACCGCATCATCAACGAAGTAAACGGCATCTCCCGCGTAGTGTACGACATCAGCGGCAAGCCGCCAGCGACGATTGAGTGGGAGTAATCCTGCTTTGATGTAGTAACGATAAAACGAAGCCCGCTATTGCGGGCTTTTTCATACTTGCTTAGTTCTCATTTTAGCAATTTGTTGAATCGCCAAGTACTCCATTTTTAAGGTATGGTTGGTGGTATGATTTGAACCTATTTCTATGCTTGGGGTCTGGCACCATATCGCCATGAGCAAGCAGTTCATAGTACGAGTAGGTCAAGCCACTGAGGCATATTTTATATCTATGGTTAATTTGGAGATGAACCGAGTATTACGCTCCGGTGGTCGCTTGGGGCTACGAGAGGAATCTCCTAGTCAAATATAGCCTCTCACAAACAACAAATTTACAGTTCGGAGAATGGCAATTTAGGTTTCTAGCGCATTGATTCATATGCTGATGCACTCACCCACAATGAGCAATGCCATTTACCTCCGACCCGTGGAAGACAGATCAGTACGTCACCTCTATGTAGTATGCAAAACTCCGAGGAAAAATTATTTATGGCTAAGCCTGGCTTTGTCTGTTTGTATTGCGGGCTTAATAAGCCTAAGAGTGAAGAAAGCCTTGAGCATGCGATCCCACAATTCATGGGTGGCGAGTTTGCTCCGCAACAATATATGCTTCGTAATGTCTGCAAGCAGTGCAATAACCGGCTTGGGTTGTTCGTTGATGCTTCCTACGCAAAATCATGGTTTGTGACGAATGGCCTGAGCATTGCTGCACATCGGTTATACACGAGCTTGATCGATCAACCGATACCCTTGGTCTGCATTGGCCAGAGCAAGTTTGCCGGGCTAGTTCTTGACGAGGGGCAAGTTGCCGAGCATTGGGTTGGCCCATCGGGGGAGACGATCATCTGGCTTCGTACGGATGACAAGCGACTCCATGGTTATTCAGGGGGGAATCCTATCGACAAGAAAAAGAAGCCATCGACAGCATATCTATTCCTGACGAGTCAAGACCCTACCCGCTGGGAAATCGGTATTGCCAGTTTCTTGGAAATGTTCAGATCCACCAAAGTCCGGAAAATCCTTTGTGCGAGAGTAGTTGAATCCGGTGAGAGACTGCTTCCTGGTTTCGATGCTTGGTCGATAGATGATGAGTCAAATATTAGCGTTGTCATGGCTGCCCTTAAATCAGGAAGCGTTAGGGGGCAAATTGATGTACATGTACATTTTGATCAGCGCTTCCTTGCAAAGCTGGCAATGGGGGTGGGTTGCTCACTGTTTGGCGAGTTATATCTGGATACTGATATGGCGAAAGAGGCACGCAAGACCTGCTGGCCGAAGGATGGGGAGTCTGGACAGACACGCGGTAGCACGACTTTGAGAGCGCCAGAGAATCCATTGTTTTCTAAATTCATTGGTTACCGAGGGGCTGTCGTGTTTACCGTGGTGAACACGGGCACCTCTTATACGCTGAGTGGCACTATTGATCAGGCTATTCCGTTTGTTGTGGAACTGGCTCCATCGACTTTATCTAGCCCATTCATTAACTGCGAAGAGGGTTACGCATTGGTGTTGTTTCCGTCGCTTGGTAAAACCATAGAGATGACGTTGGTTGAACTGATAGCCCATTCTTCTGGTGTAAAAAAACACCCAGAGCTGGTGGCGATCGATTCACGTATTGAGAAATCCGTCGAGTTTTGGAGCCAACTTGCTTCTCTGTGACGTATTACTGCCTGTTTTTTAATGGGAGAAAGTAAGCCATGAGTAAAGCAGGGCATTGTTTGTGGTCTAAATATGGCCTATGTTCAGACCTTGGGATGATTGATAGCGCCTGGGGATACGATGAAAGTAGAGACCATCAACTACGTTATAGAATCCTATGAGCAGCAGCAGGAACGAGAGAACGCCATTGCTTTGCTGAAATTGCTGACGCTGTCAGAGAAAGATAAAGCGGAAGGGTGTGTGTTCTCGAAGGAACAGCTGTTGGATGGGTTTTAAGCATTACAGTGCGCAACATTAAGGGATTGCAATGGAACCGCCGGTGACATTTGAGTACACGCTTACGGTAAAGCACTGCATCGACACAATAGCGGGTTTCCTTTGAGCCACGCCCGGTTATCGCAGACATCCTCACTCAATTTGAGAGCATCGTTGGCCCGTTCCCGCAGGGATGCCAGATTTGCCCTGAGCTGCTCAAAATCGGCTGTGCAAAGTACCGGGAGTTTAATCACGCTGAAGGTTACCGGGTTTTGTATTCCGTAGACGGAAGGTTGGTAACAGCACATGCGATTTTGTCACACCGGTAGGATACCCAGCAGCTGCTGTTTAAGCGACTGATCATGGCCTGATAGCCCTCAATATGCGCTAGCCCGCCCCCCACTGCGTCAGCAGCGCGTGCAGCCTGGCCGGCTCCAGCGGTTTACGCAGCACCAGATAGCCTTCCTGCTCGGCCTCTTGCAATATCTGCGAGTTGAACTCGCCGCTGACCATCGCGCCGCTCACATCCGGCAGGCGTTCGAACAGCGCTTTCAGGATGTCGAAACCGCTCTCGCCGGAACGCAGGCGCTGGTCGCACAGCACGGCGAATGGCGTAAAACCGTCGTCGATAATGGCGAAGGCCTCCTCGGCAGAGGCCGCGCAGCGCACGGTGATGCCCCAGGTGCTCATCAGGCTCTCCCAGGCGGAGGTCACCAAGGGATCGTCATCCACCACCAGGCAGGCGCCGCGCAGCGGCGCATAGCGGATGGGCGTGGCGGTATTGTCGTAGGCGGCCGCGGTTTCGGGCGCTTTGTCTTCGCCGATGTATTGCGTGAAGCGCATCCAGAAGCGCGAGCCTTTGCCTTCGACGGAGTGCATGCCGTACTTCACCTTCATCAGCTTGGCGCAGCGCGCCACCACCGCCAGCCCCAGCCCGTGGCCGGCGCTGTCGATTTTCCACGCCAGTTCGGGGCGGTAGTAAGGGGAGAAGATTTTGCTTTTCTCTTCGTCGGCGATGCCCACGCCGGTGTCCCACACTTCCACCAGGCACTCGGCGCCGCGCGGGCGGATAGCGATCAACACGCCGCCCTGTTGCGTGTAGCGCAGGGCGTTTTGGATCAGGTTAATCAGCGATTGCCGCACCAGCAGCGGATCGCCCATCACGCTGATGCGCCGTTTGGGCCGCCAGGTGCGCAGCGCCAGGGCGCGGCTGTTGGCCTCTTCGCGGAAGAGGGTGATCACCGAGTCGAGTAGGGCGCCGATATCCACATGGGTGGCGGCGGTGCGCACGTTGCCGGATTCGATCTTGCTGAGATCGAGCAATGAATTGAACATCAAATGCACCGAACGCACGCTCTGCTGCAGATCCAGCAGCTGCGGCGTCAGGCTGTCGTCGCGGTTTTTGTGGATGATGGCTTCGATCAGAAAGCCCATGGCGTGCACCGGCTGGCGCAGATCGTGGCTGGCGGTGGTCAGGAACTGGTTCTTGTCCAGCAGCGCCTGTTCCGCCTCCTCTTTAGCTTGGCGGAACTGTTCCGCCAGGCGCGAGCTTTGTTCCTCGAGCAACGCCTGCTGGATAAAGAACGTATGCGAGGTTAAGGCGTGGCGGTAAATGGCGAAGCCGTACAGCAAGTTCAGCATCAGCACGATGAACATCACGTCTTCCAACCGGCAGATGATGCCGAGGTTCAGCAGCCCCCAGGAAGCGAAGAAAAAGCGGGTAAAGGTGCTGATAACCGGCGTCAGATGCGTTGCGTTGGCGGCGACGATCGCGGCGATGCTGATGTTGAGCAGCAGAAAAAAGTCAAAGTTATGGGTCTGCGGCGTAATTAAATAGAGTGATGAGATCCCCAACCCGTGAATAAACGCCACCTTATTAATGCGCGGCAACCAGCGGCGCAGTACGGCGTCTTCATCATTTTCTTTGGCCTCATGCAGGTAGCGGCGGTGCCATATTCGGATTGCCACGGCGCATAGCAGGTAAACGATGATCCAGGTAATGGTTGGGCCGAGTTCATCACCCAGCAAATAAATCCAGATGGCGAACGGGATGCCGACGAAAGGCACGGCGGTGAAACTGAATACCAACCGCATGAAGGTGTTGTCCAGCAGGCGGATCTGCGCGCGTGGGGAGATGCCATCATTTTGTAAATGCTGGAAAAACCTCATGACGACGGATCCCGTTTGCCGTGCAACAGCGTGATGGCTTCCACCCGGCTGTTGACGCCGATCTTTTTCAAGATATTGCTGATATGCTCTTTCACGGTCGGCTCGGAAATAGACAGTTGCGTCGCGATTCTTTTATTTGGCAGGCCGCGCAACATCATGGTTAATACATCGATTTGTCTCGGCGTTAAATTGAATTTTTTTAAATGGTTATGGCTGCTTTTAATAGCGAGTTCATTTCCCTTCGGGAACCACTCTTGATTATTATTTAACGCAAAAACCGCCTTGGCGAATAATTCAGGTGGTTCGTTTTTTAATACGAACCCGTGTCCGCCGGCATTGTGCACTTTCTGCCAGATATCGTTATTCTCGTCGCCGCTGACCACTAAAATCCGCACCTGGGGATACCGTTGTTTTACTTCTTTGAGTAATATCAATGCCGTGCCGGAGGAGAGCCAGAAATCGATCACCAGTAATCGCGGCGGGCCATTTTCCCTAATATGACGGTGGCAATTCTCTTCATTGGTCACTACATGCGCCTGTTTGAATCGGCAATGCGTGCTGAGAAAATTAGCAATGCCGCTCGCTACCAATGGATGGTCATCAACGACCAACGCATAATCCTGCCCCAAAGGATTCTCCTTTCGCCTTCATAGTTCAGATAGGTCTGATGAATTATTAACAACCCTCCCTACTTTAGGAGGGTTTTTTCGTTTAGGAAAGGGAAATATATTATTCGAGGATTTGGATAAGAGAAAACATAAAGCCAATCTATAATTTTAACTGATTGGTTATAAAGGATAATTTATGAAGAAACCACTTATCGCTTTAACCGTGACGATGATGATAGCCGGTTGTTCCACCCTGAAAACCGATCAGGCCATTCCATTACTGCAGGCGGAAACCGCCAAAATGCTGGGCCTGGGCTCGTCGGACGAAATTACCGTGACTAACGTCAATGGCGCGCAGCCGGATGCGCTGGGCGGCCAAAAACTTTCATATCGCGCCACCACGGAAAAGGGCCGTATTTTCGATTGCTCGTCGTTGATGATGCCGGGGATTTTAGGTTCGTCGCCGTCGCTGAGCGCGCCAACCTGTACGCCAGTGGTCACGCATAAATAATTCGCTTTGGGGCGGTATTACCGCTTCCTGGTTTTCCATCGTCGGAGCGTCAGCGCCGGGGGGCAATAAGCTTTTGCTTCGACGATCAATAAACCGGCGTGCGCGAAATAACGCCTCACACCTCCTCTAGCGCAGTGAGTTTACCCATAACAATAAATTTCGCGCCATCACGCCAACGAGTACGGAGATAGCCCGTGAATGACAAGACATCGCACCCTTTAGCGGTTAAAACACCGCTTTCCAAACTTTACCTCGCTCTATTTTCCGCGCCGCTGTTGATGCTGGCGCCCGCCGATATCGCTCGCGCAGACGATGCCATTTTTGACGGCGACTCAAAAATTACCGAATCATTGGCCTACACCGGGGACGTTTACGTCGGCCGTAATCAAAGCGGCAACCTGCTGATCGAGAATGGCAAGATCAGCGCCTATAACATCAATATCGGCCGGATGTTCAACGGCCAAATTCATGACAGCCTGGTCACGGTTCGCGGGCCGAACGCTGAGCTGAACGCGGTGAACGATCAGTCCGTGCTGCGCGGCGGCCTGAATCTGGGGCGGGGCACCCTGCGGGTTGAAGACGGCGCGCTGGCCAGCGCGAAAGAGATCGTGGTCGGCACCACGCGCGGCTATGACAGCCACCTGATCGCCACCGGCGCCGGTTCTCGCGTCACCAGCAATTTTCTCAGCGTCGGCACCGACTTAGGGGCGCGATCCACGCTGGCGATTGAAGACGGCGCGGTGTTGAATACCGCCTTTGACGCGCGCATCGGCAATGGCAGCGGGCCGGGCGAGACCGATACGCTGAGCCCGAAAGCCACGGTCACCGGGGCCAATTCCCAATGGAACGTCGGCCGTGCGCTCACGCTTTACGGCGATCTGGACGTGCTGAACGGCGGCGCGGTCAACGTCGGTAATATTCAGGTGGCGGGCGTCTCCGGCGCGCGTAAAACCGCCGAGCTGACGATCGCCGGCAGCGGCTCGCGCGTGACCAGCGGCAGCAGCGTCAACGTCGGCGATTACGGCAATGGCGTGTTGGCGGTCATGGACGGCGGGACATTCTCCGCCGGCGGCAACGAAGTGGTGCTGGGCAAGACCGGCTCCGGCTCGAATCGCGGCGCGCTGATTATCGGCAGCCGCGGCAATATGGACACCGGCACCGGGTTGACCGAGCCGACGCTCGGCGCGGCGGGCGCCGCAGGCACTATCGATGCCCAGACGGCGATCGCCCTGCGGGGCGGGCTGTTCGGCAGCTATGTGTACTTTAACCATACCGACGGCAATTACGTCTTCAGCAACAAGATGAGCGGCGAAGGTGAGGTGATCAACACCGCCGGGCACACGACGCTGAACGGCGATCTCACTGAGCTGCAGGCGAACGTCACGGCGCGCGGCGGCAAGCTCATCATCGCCAGCGACATCAACACCCAGAAAGAAGACGATATCTTCGAGATCCAAACTCTGAGCGCCGAAAACGGCGGCACGCTGATCCTCAACGCGACGGCGGGTTCCGACGTCAATAACGGGCAGGGCTACAGCAGCGCCGCGTCGATCAAAGCCGGCGGCACGCTGGGCGGCAACGGCACGCTGGGCCAGACCGAGATCCAGTCTGGCGGCCATATCTCTCCCGGCGACGGCAACATCGGCACGCTGACGCTGAAACGCTACCTGAATTTTATCGGCGAATCCTTCTATGACGTCGATATCGCCGGTGACGGCCGCAGCGACCAGCTGCTGGTGGCGGGCAAAACCACCATCAGCGATCGGGCCAAGGTGCAGGTTACGGCGCTGGATCCGCAAACCAGCTATAAAACCGGCCAAAGCTACCGCATTCTGACCTCGGACGGCGGTATTGACGGCCAGTTCGCGGCGGCGGTCTCCAAGTCTGCCTTCCTCGATGTGGCATTGAATCACAGCGCCAACGCCGTGGATCTGACCATCGCGCAGAAAGACACGGGCGGTGAAAATCCAGGGGGCGAAAACCCGGGTGGGGAAAACCCAGGGGGCGAGAATCCAGGCGGCGAAAACCCGGGTGGGGAAAACCCAGGGGGCGAGAATCCAGGGGGCGAGAACCCGGGTGGGGAAAACCCAGGCGGTGAAAATCCGGGGGGCGAGAACCCAGGCAGCGGCAAGCCGGGCATTTTCCAAACGGTGGCCGAGAGCGGCAACCAGTGGAATACCGCCGGTGCGCTCTCGACGTTGGTGCAGAGCGGCCCTTCGCTGGCGCTGTACAACTCGCTGCTGCTGCTGAGTGCGCCGGAAGCGCGCGAGGCGTTCAATCAGCTGTCCGGCGAAGTCTATCCGTCGATGCAGTCTAACCTGATCGCCGGCAGCACCCAGTTGTTCAACGTGCTGAACCAGCGCATGCTGCGCCTGTTCGACAACGACAGCCTGCCGATACCGCCGTTGGCGATGTCGCTGGTGCAACCGGCGCAGGCGCAAAACAGCGGCGTATGGGGGCAGACCTTCAGTTCCTGGGGCAGAAACAGCGGCAACGGTAACGTGGGCAAGCTGGATGGCAACACCACCGGCTTCCTGTTAGGGGCGGATCGCAAGCTGGCGGACCATAACGTGCGCATCGGCGGCTATTTCGGTTACAGCCGCGGCGACTACGACGTCGACAGCCGCCGTTCCAAGGCAGATACCGATAACTACCACCTCGGCCTGTATGCGGCGGGGCAGCAGGATGCGTTCTCGCTGCGCGGCGCGCTGGGTTACACCTGGCACAAGATTGAAGGCAAGCGCAACGTCGATTTCAGCGGTTTCTCGGATCGGCTGAAGTCGGACTACGACGCCAACTCGCTGCTGGCGTTCACCGAGGCGGGTTACCGTTTCGGCCAGCCGGAAATGAACGTCGAACCGTTCATTAACCTGAGCTACATCCGTCTGCATACCGACAGCTTCCAGGAGTCGGGTGGCGCGGCGGCGCTGAGCGTGCGCAATGAAACGATGAACACCTTCTACTCCACGCTCGGGGTGCGCGGCGTGACCGAGCTGCCGAAGAACGTCAGCCTTTACGGCTCGCTCGGCTGGCAGCACGCCTACGGCGATAAGAACACCTCATCGCGCATGGCCTTTGCCGGCAGCGACGCGTTCGTTACGCAGGGCCAGGCCGTGGATGACAACGTGATGGTGGGCGATATCGGCGTGAGCGTGAAACTGTCGCGCGCCGCGACGCTGGATGTCGGCTATCAGGGGCAATTCGGCGCCGATACCCGCGTTAATTCGGTCAACGCCAACCTGCGCTGGTCGTTCTGATTTTTCCTCTAGACTTCTCTGGTACCGACTGGCCCGCTTGATGCGGGCCTTTTTTGTGGTGAGGGCTAAATAGCCGCCAGCTTGCGCCATTGCATCGGTGAGAGCTCGTAACGGCCACGAAACGCGCGACTGAACGCCGCTTCGGAGGTATAGCCGACCCGGTTGGCGATTTGCGCTACCGAAGCGCGGCTGTAACGCAGCAGCTCTGCGGCGCGATCCAGCCGCCAACTGGTGAGATAACTGAGCGGCGCCTGCCCGACAATGCGCTGGAAACGCTTGGCAAAGGCCGAACGCGACAGATTGGCCAGCGCGGCAAGTTCCGGCACGTTCCAGGCGCGACTGGGCTCGGCGTGAATAGCGCTCATGGCGGGGCTGATGCGCGAGTCTATCGCACCGGAAAGCCAGCCGTGCCCGGCTTCGCCTTCCGTCGCCCAGGTGCGCAGCAGTTGCACGAAGATCACGTCGAGCAGGCGCGAGATCATGGCGGCGGCGCCCGCACGTGGAGTGAGCGCCTCGTCGAGTATGAAACGGCAGCTCAGCTCCAGCCACTCGAACGGCCGTTCGCGCAGGCCTTTCAGGATCAAGACCGGCGGCAGCACCGACAGCAGGCGCTGCGACAGCATGCCGTCAAAGCCGAAATCACCACACAGCCAAGTGGTTTCGCCGTGGCCGAGCGTCAGGCTCTCGCGGTGATAGTGGCTGTGCACCAGCGCCGTCAGATTGTGCGTCGGGCGGCCTGGTCGGTCGGCAATCGTGTGGGCGTGACCGTGAATCAGCATCACTAAATCGCCCTGCGAAGCGTGGTATATCCGAGCATCGCCCTCAGCCTCAATGACCACGTTGCCGCTTCTGATGATGTGCAGCCGGTGCTTGCCGGCGGGGAAGCGCCAGCCGAACGGCGCCGATGCCGCGCAGGTGAACACCGTATTGCCGCGCACGCGAATCAGTTCCAGCACTTCAGAGAAGGCGTCGCGCTTGAAGGAGAAGGGTTCTGCCTCATCCTCTTTATACGGCGGCGTTTCAGCAAAGAACTCCGGCTTTTGGGTCATGTTGCGCGCCTGTGTCGCTTCTATAATTTGTACATCATCTCTACAGAATATCGCCGAAGTCAAAGGCTATTCGAGGAGACAGCAGCGTTCCACCGTAGGGTGAGGCGCTTCCGTTAACGATGGCATGGGGTAATCATTATGGCGCCAGCAGCGCAGACCGACACGGTAGTTTTAATTCACGGGCTCTGGATGACGCCGCTGTCGTGGGAGCATTGGGTCACTCACTACGAGCAGCGGGGTATGAGGGTGATCACGCCTGGCTATCCGGGCATTGAACCCGGCGTTGCCGGCGTTGAGGCGCTGCGCCGCGATCCTTCGCCGTTGGTGAACCTGGGCGTGCGTGAAGTGTACGAACACCTGGCGGCGGTGATCGGCGCACTCGGCGGTAAACCGATCATCATGGGGCACTCGTTCGGTGGCGCGTTTGTGCAGCTGCTGCTGGATGGCGGCTTCGGCTCCGCGGGCGTCTCTATCGACGGTGCGGCGGTGAAAGGGGTGAAGGCGCTGCCGTTCAGCGAAATCAAAGCCACCTTCCCGGTGCTGCGCAACCCGGCTAACCTGCATCGCGCCGTGCCGATTAGCGAGAAGGAATTTCACTACGCTTTTACCAACAACCTGAGCCTGGAAGCGTCTAAAGCGGTGTACGATCGCTACTCGGTACCGGTATCGGGGCGCATGCTGTTCCAGGGAGGATTGGCCAACTTTACGCCGGATGCGGCGACCACCTACAACTTCGCCAACGGCGAGCGCGCACCGCTGCTGTTTATCGCCGGCGGCAACGATCATATTTTGCCGCCGGCGGTGCAGCGTGAGAACTACGAGAAAAACGCCAAGGGCTCGCAGGCCATCAGCGCTTACAAGCTGTTCCCCGGCCGCAGCCACTATACCTGTGGCGAACAGGGCTGGGAGGCGGTGGCCGATTTCGCGCTCGACTGGGCGCAGGCGCCGGTGGCGGGTAGCCTGGACTGATTTCCACGATAAAAAAGCCCGCGCAAAGGCCGGGCTTGGCGAAGGCGAAAAGGGCGTTAACGCCCTTTTTTCTTGCGCCCTGGCTGGGTAAAGCGCTTGCGGCCGGCCGGCGCAGCGGCTTTGTCGGCGCTTTTGGGGCCGCCGGCGCTCGGTTTTTTCGCCGCGGCGGATTTGGCAGGGGCCTTCTTCGCCGGCTTGGCCTCGGACGAGGAGCCTTCAATCAGTTTGAACAGCTCGATCAGTTCGTCATCGGTCAGATCGCGCCATTCGCCCAGCGGCAAGCCTTTCAGGCTGACGTTCATGATGCGCGTGCGTTCCAGCTTGGTGACCTCGTAGCCGAAGTGTTCGCACATGCGGCGGATCTGGCGATTCAGCCCCTGCACCAGCGTGATGCGGAACACGAAAGGTGCCTCTTTCTTCACCTTGCACTTTTTGGTCACCGTGCCCAGCATCGGCACGCCGGCGCCCATGCCGCGAATAAACTCGTCGGTCACCGGCTTGTTGACCGTCACCAGATACTCTTTCTCGTGATTGTTGCCGGCGCGCAGGATCTTGTTGACCAGATCACCGTGGTTGGTCAGAAAGATCAGCCCCTGTGAATCCTTGTCCAAACGGCCGATCGGGAAGATGCGTTTGCTGTGGTTGACGAAGTCGGCGATGTTGTCGCGCTCGCCGTCTTCGGTGGTGGTGACGATGCCGACCGGCTTGTTCAGCGCGATCAGCACCAGATCTTCTTCATTGCGCGGTTCGATCAACTGACCGTTAACCTTCACCACATCCCCGGCAAATACCTGAGCGCCAACGGTGGCGCGTTTACCGTTGATGAAAACGTTGCCCTGTTCGATGTATCGATCGGCGTCGCGGCGTGAGCAGATACCGCTCTCGCTAATGTATTTGTTCAAACGAATGGATGAGTTAGTCAGCATGGGATCTCCGTAAAACGCGGACTATACATTACCCGCAGGGGATTGCGGAAGCTGTTCGAGAATAGATGCAATAGCGGAAGGTAACGCAGGCCTTATTGAGACGCTTCATACTTTCACCACCCGGGTATTCAGCGGGGTGAGCGTCTGCCCGGCGCTGCCGATCGGCGTCAGGCGCGGGATGGGGCGGCCGCTGTCGCTTTCCACCAGCGTTGAGTGCGCTTCTCCCTCGGCGAACAGATGATCTTCCCCCCACTGGCGCAGGCCGACGATCACCGGAAACAGCGCGCGGCCTTTCTCGGTCAGCACATATTCCTGATAGGCGCTGCCGTCTGCGGCGGGCACGATCTCCAACACGCCGTGCGTCACCAGCGCGCGCAGCCGGGTGGCAAGGATGTTCTTCGCCATCCCCAGCCCTTTTTGAAATTCGCTGAAGCGGGTGACGCCGTCGAAGGCGTCGCGCACGATCAGCAGCGACCACCAGTCGCCAATCACATCCAGCGTGCGTGCCACCGGGCACGGCGCGTCTTCCAGACTTTTACGTTTCACGACGGTTATCTCCAGCTGCATATTCTGGTTGCATTATAAAACCTCCGCACCTAAAGTTCATTGGGTTTAATAATGAAACCAAATTGAGGTGTGCAATGAGCGACAAACTGCTGGATCCCCCCTGTGCGGTGCTGGGGCGCCTGCCGGCCCCCTTGGTGCTGCTGTTGGCCGCCGCCAGCGCCTTCAGCGTGGCCAACGTTTACTATGCGCAGCCGCTGCTGGACGCCATCGCCCATGATTTTTCCATCAGCCTGGCGGCGGTCGGCATGGTGATCAGCGTGACTCAGTTGGGGTGCGCGCTGGCGCTGCTGTTGGTAGTGCCGCTGGGGGATCGGCTGAACCGGCATCGGTTGCTGGCGGGGCAACAGCTGGGGCTGATCGGCGCGCTGCTATTGGTGGGCTGGGCGCACAGCGCGCCCTGGCTGCTGGCGGGGATGTTGCTGGTAGGCTTATTGGGCACCGCCATGACGCAGGGGCTGATCGCTTACGCCGCAGCCCTGGCGGCGCCGCAGGAGCGCGGGCGGGTGGTTGGTGCGGCGCAGGGCGGAGTGGTACTGGGATTGCTGCTGGCGCGCACCCTGTCCGGCGCGCTGGCGGACGTCGGCGGCTGGCGCACGGTGTATTTCTTCTCTGCCGGGGTGACGCTGGTATTGCTGCCGATCTTGTCGCGCCTGCTGCCTGCGCCGCGCACCGCTCCCAGTACGCTGAGCTATCCCGCGCTGCTGCGTTCGATGCTGAGCCTGTTGCTGCATGACCGCACGCTGCAAATTCGCGGCATGTTGGCGCTGCTGATGTTCGGCGCTTTCAGCCTCTTTTGGAGTTCGCTGGTGTTGCCGCTGAGCCAGGCGCCGTTCAACTTCACCCATGCCGCGGTGGGGGCGTTCGGCCTGGTCGGCGCGGTGGGCGCACTGGCGGCGGTGCGCGCCGGGCATCTGGCGGATCGCGGGCTGGGGCAGGCGGCCAGCGGCGCGTGTCTGCTGCTGTTGACGCTGGCCTGGCTGCCGCTCGGTTTGCTCGGCAGCGGCCTGGTTTGGCTGGTGGCGGGCATCGTGCTGCTGGATCTGGCGGGCCAGGCGATCCACGTGCTGAACCAGAGCATGATCTTCCGCGCACACCCGCAGTCACATAGCCGGCTGGTGGGCTGCTACATGCTGTTTTACGCCGTCGGCAGCGGGCTGGGCGCCTTTGCCGGCACCCATATGTACGCCTGGGCGGGGTGGAGCGGCGTCTGCTGGCTGGGGGCGGGCGTCAGCCTGAGCGCGCTGCTGTTTTGGCGGCTGACGCTGCGCGGGATGCCGGAGACTGCAGGTGCCGAGGGCTAAGGGGCCGTCGAATGCATCAGGTAATAATCTTCTTCGCCGTCGTTGCCGGTAGAGATAATACGCCAACCGTGTTTGCGGTAGAACGTCAGCGCCTTTTCATTCTTCATCAGGCATTTCAGCGAGCCGGTGGCGGTGAAGGTGGCTTGCGCCGCCTGCAGCAGCGCACTGCCGACGCCGCGCGGCGGCTGATGGGGATCGACATACAGGTTATGAATGAAGTTGTCTTCGCGGTAGACGGAGACGAATCCCAGCAGCACGCCGCCGTCTTCCGCCACCCAAATCGCTTCGCCCAGCGTCGCGCCGTCGAAATCTTCCAACTGATAGTTTGAGGTATCGCGCCAGCCGAACGCCGCCTTGCGCGATGCCAGGTACAGCGTGCGCAGGAAGGGGCGATCGGTCTCTTGGTAGGGTCTTATCTGCATGGCATCTCCCGGTGGTTTGTGCTCACTATAGCGCATTGCGCCGGGCGTGCACGGCCACAAACGGAAAATGCTAGGCGTCACCCCAGGCGGGCAGGCGATTGACCCCGTCGCTCAGCTCCTGAGCCAGGTGGCGCACGGTGTCGGCGTGCAGGGCAGCCAGCGGTGGATGAAAGTCGGGCGCCCGCAGCGCTTGCGGCGCGCTGGCAAGCTGCGCCGCATACTCGGCGAGAACGCGCCCGCCCTGGCGTTGCACCTCGAGCAGCGCCGCGCGTTCCTGCACGGACAGCGCCGCCCCGCTGCCTGTCAGATAGGTGTTGAGCTTTTCACTGGTCAGCAACAGGCTGCGCGTCTGGTTAAAGATCAGTTGGATATGCCGGGTGAAGCTTTCATGGTTATCATCCGCCAACTGCCAGGTCGGCTCCAGCGTCACCCGGGCCACCACCGCTTCGCAGCCCTCGATCTTTTGCCAGATGCCGATGGCGTTTGTGTTCTCGCCGCCGAGGAAGCGCGCCAGCTCCCGCAGCACGGTGGCAACCTGCTGCCGCAGCGACTCCCCTTCGTATTCCGGCCACAGCGTGGCGTGAATGAAGGTGGCGAACCCTACCCCCAGCACGATGCCGATCAGGCGATCGCGGATCTCGGTCAGCTCGGTGACCGGGCCGAAGCTTTCCAGCAGCGCCAGGGAAAAGGTGAACAGGATCTGTACCCCTGCATAGCTTATCTTCTCGGAGCCGGCGGCGATCCAGGCGGACAGGGCGATCACCGGCAGCGTCAGCAGCAGCAAGCCGACGAGGCTATCGAGGTGAGGCATGATCCATACTACCGAGATCAGCGCCAGCAGGCTGCCGATCGCCGCGCCGCCGAGACGCAGCCGCGCCCGCCGCTGCGTGGCACCGAGGCTGGGCTGCGCCACGATCAGGCAGCTCAGCATGATGGTATGAATGCCGGACCAATCGACGGCGGTATAAAACACGTAGGCCACCAGCACGGTCAGCAGCGTTTTCAACGAAAACTGGATGTAAACCGGGTTGGTCAGGGCATCGGGGGTAAAGAAGGGCACTTTCGGCGGTGGGGCGGCCTGCAGAGCGTCGGCGTAGTCGCTACGGTTGGCGTAGACCTGCAGGAGGCCGGCCATTTCATTGAGCGGCGCCGGCACCTGCGGATCGTCGCTGTCGGCGATCGCGACGGAAAATCGCAGCGCGCTGTCGTGGCTTATCGCCGTTTGCAGCGCGCGGCAGGCGGCGTCTATCTCTTGCGCCAATTTACGCGCGGCTGCGCCGAAAACAGGCGGCAGCTGGTAGGCCAGGATATTGAGCTGCAACACCAGGGTGATCAGCGCCAGATAACCGGGCTCGTTGGCGCGGCAGCGATCGCTGCGCATCACTGAAAAGCGCAGCAGTTTATGCAGCTCGGTGGCGTGCTGCGAGATGGCGCTCAGATCGCGCGTCTCGTCGCCTTGGGCCAACATAGCGCGAGTTTCATCCAACACCGCGATCATCCGGCTTTTCAACTGCTTCAGCGGTTCAGCCGGCAGCAGCAGGGTATTGACGATCAGGGTGAGCAAGATGGCGTAGTTGATCGCCACCCAGACCCACAACACCAGCCGTATCACCACTTCCGCCTGCGGGGTGAGATCGACAAAGCTTTGCGTGTAGATCACCACCAGCGCCATCAGGAAGAACAGCACCCCGACCTTGGTCACCCGCATCAGGAACACGCTGAGGAAAAACAGCGCGCTGGAGAGCAGGATGCGCAGCATCGGGTAGTCGTAGGTAAACTTCAGCACCAGGATGGCGGCGCCGATCGCCAGCGTGGAGCTGACGAAGAACAGAATGCCGATCGCGCGGGTGATCACGATATTGGACTGCGTGATAAAGAAGACAGCAATCAGCGACAGCGCCAGCCACGGCACCTGCAGCGTCTGCGAGATCACGATGGCGATCGCGCTGGAGAGCAGGGCGCGGATCACCAGGTTGATGCGGCTGTCAGAAGGGCGCAGCTCGTCGATCAGTTGAGGCAGCCAACCGCGAGACATCGTTTTACTCTTCATGGCGCAGGTTCAGCTTCGCCACCGCCGAAGCGCCCACGCGGAACAGCGCCGGGTTGGGGGCTTCTACTGCGATCTTGACCGGGAAGCGCTGCGAAACGTGCACCCAGTTGATATTGCGCGACACGTTGGGCAGGCCGCCCAGCACGGTGCCACCGTCGTCGGGCTGCACGCCGTAACTGATCGATTCCACCTTGCCGCTGAATGTCTGGCCGGCGTCGCTCATCAGATACAGCGTGGCCGGCACGCCGGGATGCACGCCTTTCAGGTCGGTTTCGCGGAAGTTGGCGATCACGTACCAGCGGCGGGTGTCGATCAGGGTGAACACCGGTTTGGCGCTGGAGGCATATTGGCCGACGGTGGTTTTCAGGGAGGCGATGCGGCCGTCGAACGGCGCTCTCACCTCGGTGAATTCCAGGTTCAGTTTGGCGATGGCGATGTCGGCCTGCACTTCGGCGCGCTGCGCGACCAGGGCCTCGACGCCGCTGACGGCGGCTTCCGCCTGTTTCGCCTGCAGCAACGCGGCCTGCAGCTCCGCCTGCGCCGAGCGCTGGGAGGTGCGGGCGGTTTCCACTTCTTCCGCCGAAACGTAGTTCTTGCCGAGCAGTTTCTGCCGGCGGTTAAGGGTGTCGGTCGCCTGCGCCACCAGCGCCTGCGAGCGTTTGACGATGGCGTTCATCGATTCGGCGTTGTACTGCTGCGCGTTGACTGAGCGCTGCGTCAGCTTGATCTGCTCATTCAGCGTGATCAGGCGCGCCTCGCTTGCCGCCAGCGCATCCAGATAAGGGCGTGGATCGATGCGGAACAGCAGATCGCCTTGCCGCACTTCCTGATTGTCGCGGATTGGCATCTCGATGATGCGGCCGTTCACCTCCGGCACCACGTCGATGGTGTCGGCATAGGCGTAGGCATCGTCGGTAGTGGGGGCGTTTTCCACCCGCCAGACGACGACGGCGGCCACGATGAACGTCAACGCCAGGATGGCAAGCACCAGCAGTCTGCGCTTGTTGGAGGTTTGTGGTTGGGTCATGGCGTCAGTCTCAGTGGGGGAAAACCAGTAACCAGATCAGCATGGCGATCAGCGCGGTCAGCGCCGGATACGTCAGCAGCTGCGGCGCCAGCCAGGCGCGTTTTTCCGGGGTGCGCAGCAGCAGGTGGATCGCCACCATGCCCGCCACGCCGCCGCATAGGCAAAACAGCCAGTCGGGGAACGAAGCGCCGAACACCACTATCGACGGTGCCGGCGAGCACCCGGTGAGCAACAGCGCGGTCAGGCAGAAGATAAGCAGTTTTTTGTCGGGCATAGGGCGTTCTCTGGCGATTGGCTTGGGCGACGGGCCGAATGAAATGACTCTTTTTCAGTGAGTGAGGTCACTGTTTGTCTTCCCCACGCTTGCATCAGGGTAAACTAGAATAAATACTCTACTCCAAACTAGAGGAATTAATCTAGTTTTTTGTATCGTCCTGCCTTCGCGGCGGCAAATGGGTATAATGCGTTGATGACAGCGGGCAGAAACGAATATGCAAATCGACGAACACATCACCGGGCGAGAGCCGCAGCAGGAAAGAGGGCGGCAACGCGTACAAACCATTCTGGATTCGGCGGCGGCGATCGTGGCCCAGGACGGGCTGGCGGCGCTCAGCATGCAGCGGCTCGCCAAGCACGCCAAAACCTCCATCGGCTCGATGTATCACTTCTTTCCCGATCGCCACGCGGTGATCAAAGCGCTGGCGGATCGGCATACCGAGTCGGTCGAGGCGCTGATCCGCGACATGGCGTTGGCCAGTGACGACGAGTGGCGGCGCCTCTCCGCTGAAGCGGTGATCCAGCGGCTGTTTTCACCCTATGCGCAGTACCTGCGCGAGCACACCGACTACCTGCCGGTGATGCGGGAAATGAACCTGCCGGACGAAAAATCCAGCTTCCTGGCGCTGATCGCCCGCGTGCTGCAGCTGCGCCGCCCCGAGACCGCCGAAGCGGAGATCCTGCAGCAAACCCGGCTGTTGCAAAGCCTGGTGGCCGGTACGCTGCACCATATCTTCAAGACAGCGCCGCAGAGCGTGGCGTTCACGCTGGCGGAGCTGCCCGGCGTGCTGAGCCTGTATCTGGCGGGAAAAGAGGGAAGCACCGCTTAGGTGCGAGCCGATTTATTCGCTTGTTTGTCCGCGCCGCCGCTGGCATGATCCCCTGCAGGGATTAACGCAACGTTGATCACAACCTATTGATTTTCATGACTCGGGGTGCCCTTCTGCGTGAAGGCTGAGAAATACCCGTATTACCTGATCTGGATAATGCCAGCGTAGGGAAGTCACGGCCGCCCAGCCGGCGCCGCCTTCTTGAACGCCGGTTGGGAGGAATATGATCGCTCGACCTGATGCACTACCCGGCGCGCGCGCCGCGGCCTGTCTGACCCAATTCCAACAGCGGCCTCCGCTGATCCACTGCCTGACCAACGAAGTGGTGCAATCGCTGACCGCCAACGTGCTATTGGCGCTCGGCGCCTCCCCGGCGATGGTGGTGGAGCCGCAAGAGGCGGCGCAGTTCAGCGCGCTGGCCGATGGCCTGCTGATCAACGTCGGTACCCTCAATGCGCTGCGCGCCGAATCGATGCGGGCGGCGGTGGCCGCCGCCAATCAGGCCGGCAAGCCCTGGACGCTGGATCCGGTGGCGGTCGGCGCGCTCTCCTACCGCACCGCCTTTGCTAAACAGCTGCTGGACGAGAAACCGGCGGCGATACGCGGCAATGCCTCGGAAATCATGGCGCTCAGCGGGTTGCTGGCCAGCGGCCGCGGGGTGGACAGCGGCGACGATTCGCTGGTGGCATTGCCCGCCGCCCGTGAGCTGGCGCAGCGCAGCGGCGCGGTGGTGGCGGTCACCGGCGCGGTGGATTACGTCACCGACGGCCAACGCGATTGGGCGATCGAAGGCGGTTCCCCGCTGATGACGCGGGTGGTGGGCACCGGCTGCGCGCTGTCGGCGGTAGTGGCGGCGTTTTGCGCCCTACCGGGCGACCGCCTGGACAACGTGGCGACCGCCTGCCGGGTGATGTCCCACTGCGGCGGCCTCGCGGCCAGACAGGCCGGAGGGCCGGGCAGTTTTACGCCGGCGTTCCTCGACGCCCTGTATCAGCTGCGCGGGGAGGATCTGTGATGAAACGCATTAACGCGCTGACCATTGCTGGCACCGATCCCAGCGGCGGCGCCGGCATTCAGGCTGATTTGAAGGCCTTCTCGGCGCTCGGCGCCTACGGCACTTCGGTGATCACCGCGCTGGTGGCGCAGAATACCCGCGGCGTGCAGTCGGTGTATTACATCGATCCGGCGTTCGTCGCCGCGCAGCTGGACTCGGTGTTCAGCGATGTGCGCATCGACAGCGTCAAGATCGGCATGTTGGCCAACGCCGACATCGTGCAGGCGGTGGCCGAACGGCTGCGCCATTACCGGCCGGAATTCGTGGTGCTGGACACCGTGATGCTGGCGAAAAGCGGCGATCCGTTGCTGGCGCCGGAGGCGGTGGCGTCTATTCGGCGCGAGCTGTTGCCGCTGGTGTCGATCATTACGCCGAACCTGCCGGAAGCGGCGGCGCTGCTGGCGTGCGCGCCGGCGGAAGATGAAGCGCAGATGCGCGAGCAGGGGCGGGCGCTGCTGGCGATGGGCTGCCGGGCGGTGCTGATGAAGGGTGGCCACCTGAGCGAAAGCGAGAGCCCGGATTGGCTGTTTACCGCAGAAGGCGAGCAGCGCTTTACCGCGCCGCGCGTCGCCACCCGCCACACCCATGGCACCGGTTGCACGCTCTCGGCCGCGCTGGCGGCGCTGCGCCCGCGTCATGCCGACTGGGCGGCTACGGTGGCCGCCGCCAAGGACTACCTGCAACAAGCGCTGCAACAGGCGGACACGCTGGAGGTGGGGCACGGCATCGGGCCGGTGCACCACTTTCACGCCTGGTGGTGAGTCAACTTTTTGCCGCAACCGTGGTCTGACTAGTTCAGGCCCGGTTTGACGGGCGAAACCTGATTTAACCTAGGGAGAAGGACTATGACGGGACACCAGGCGCTGCGTTGCGCCCTCTTCGGCGCACTGCTCAGCTTCAGCGCGGGCAGCTTTGCCCAGCAGATCGTCACCACATCGGATTTGATTCAGCAGCCGGGGTACCAGGCCAGTTGGCAAAACATGGTGAAAGGCCAGGCGCGGATGCCGGGCTGGGCGCGCAAGGGCGTCGGCACCTCTACGCCGGCGCAGAATCTGCGTTGGAAGGGCAAAGAGTATCAGGTCGGCAACCTGTGCAAGCCGCACGACTGCGGCAACAACTTTTTGATCGTGGCGTTCAGCGCGGACAAATCCCAGGCCTGGGGCGTGCGAGTGGAAGTGGAAGATCGGCCGGAAGCCGTCGATCATCCGAAGAAATACGCCAAGTACCAGTGGCTCGGCAAGCCGGATGAAGACATGAAGGCGCTGCTGAAGCAGCAGTTCGAGAACAATCCCGACTGGAAATGATCTGACCGGGGGCGCCGGTGATGGCGCCCCCGACGTTGATCAGCCGATACCGGCCTGATGCAGATCGTGCAGATTGAGCGCCCCCACCAGCACGCCGTCCATATCGACCACCGGGGCCGCGCTGATGTGCTGTTCGTGCAGCGCTTCCAGCGCCTCGCCGGCGCGCCACTGCTCCGGCAGCCGATAGCCGGGGCGGGTGATCGCCGGGCTGAGCGGATCCTGCAGGCTGTTGCCCTTCACCAGCCAGCGGCGCAGGTCGCCGTCGGTAAACACCCCCACCACCCGCTGCTGCGCGTCGCAGACCGCTACTAACCCGAGCCCGGTGCGGCTCAGCTCCAGCATCGCTTCCATCACGTTGGCGCTTTCGCTCACGCGCGGCAGGCGATCGCCGGTGCGCATCAGGTGATGCACGCGGTTCAGCAGGCGCGCCCCCAGGCTGCCGCCCGGATGCGAGCGGGCGAAGTCTTCCGCGTTGAAACCGCGCTGGCGCATCAGCGCCATCGCCAGGGCATCACCCATCATCAGGGTGTTGACCGCGCTGGAGGTCGGCGCCAGCCCCATCGGGCAGGCTTCGCGCTCGACGCCGATATCCAGCACGCAGGCCGCGGCCTGCGCCAAAGGCGACTCTTTGCCGCCGGTGATGGCGATCACCGGAATGCCGTTCTCCGCCAGCAGCGGCAGGATCAGATCCAGCTCTTTGGCGCGGCCGGAGTAGGAGATGAACACCACCACGTCGTCGGCGCCGATCATACCGAGATCGCCGTGCAGCGCTTCCGCCGGATGCACGAAGAACGACGGCGTGCCGGTGCTGGCCAGCGACGCGGCGATCTTCTTGCCGATATGGCCGGATTTGCCGATGCCGGAAATCACCGCTTTGCCACGGCAGTTCAGCAGCAGTTCGCAGGCGCAGACGAAGTTGTCGTCCAGGCGCGCCAGCAGGCGTTGCGCTTCGGTCAGCTCGATCTCCAGCGTTTCGCGGGCGAAGGCGAGCAGGGCGTTGGCGTTACTCATCGGGGTCTCCTACCAGAAGGATATTGATGCCTTTCGCCTGCAGGGCGGCGAGGTAATCGGGGTTGATGTCTCGGTCGGTGATCAGCGTGTCGACAGCGCTGAGTTCGCACACCACGTTCGGGCTCTTGCGGCCGAATTTCGAGGAGTCTACCAACAGAATAATGCGGCCGGCGGCTTCGCACATCGCTTTGCTGACGTTGTGCACTTCGTTGAAGGTGGTTACGCCGGCGTTGAGATCGACGCCGTCCGCGCCGATAAACAGTTTGTCGAAGCTGAACTGCTGAAACGCCGATTCGGCCAGGCTGCCGTGGAACGAGGCCGATTTTTTGCGGTAGGTGCCGCCGGGCATCAGGATGGTCTGATCGTTGTCCAGTTCCACCAGCGCGTTGACGATGGTCAGGCTGTTGGTCATCACCGTGATGTTATTGAACTGCGCCAGATGCGGCACCATTTGCAGCACCGTGCTGCCGGCGTCGAAGATCAGCGAGTCGCCGTCGGCGATCAGCGCCACGGCGGCGCTGGCGATACGGCGTTTTTTCTCGGTGTTGATATGGGTTTTACGGTCGATCGGCTGATCGCCGTCGTCGCGGCTGAGCACCACGCCGCCGTAGGTGCGGATCACCTCGCCTTCTTCTTCCAGCAGGGTGAGATCCTTGCGGATGGTGGTGCCGGTAGTGGAGAAATGCTCGGCCAGGGCGTCCACTGCCGTTTTGCCATGCCGCTGCAGATATTCAAGGATAGCGGCCTGCCGCTGCTTTGGTTTCATCGCGATTCCCGTTCACAAGAGTTGGGCATTTCCCCTCGCTGAATAATTCACTATGAAAGGTAATGTCTTTTAATGTGAAAATATCACGATTTGGGTTCAATCGCTAACGATAGTGCAGACTGGCATGCGCGATCCTCGGGGAAGATCACATCCGGGCGTAAATCCCGCTGATGCATACCGTGCAATCGAGGCAGCGGGCGGGGCCGGGCGAAAATGGTCAGGCCGCGCAGCAACAGGCTGCCGCACACCCGCCGATCGGCGTCGAAGGCCAGCGCCAGCACCACTCGCGGGCGGAAACGGCCGCCGGAACGGCCGACGCCGACGGCGCCCAGCCGGCACAGGCCATCGAAGGCGTGGTTGAAGCGCTGCAGTTGCCACCAGCCGAAGGCGATTTGCAGCAGCCAGGCCAGCAGTGCGAAGGCGATCAGAGCTTGAGTCATGGGGTTCTCCTTAGGCCCCCTTCCGTGGAAGGGGGCGTCGATGGCGTCAGAACATCACCTGGCCGCCGGTGATGTTGATCGATTGGCCGGTGCAGTAAGAGGCCTTGTCGCTGGCGTAGAACAGCAGGGTGTTCAGCACATCCTGGTAGTCGCAGCCGCGCTTGAGCGGCACTTTGTCGATGTAGTACTGCTCCACCTGGTCCGGTGTGATGCCCAGTTTTTGCGCGTACTGCGGCAGCAGCGACTGGAACATCGGCGACTTCAGCAGGTTGCCGAGCATCAGCGAATGCACGGTAATGCCGTACTCCGCCAGATCGAGCGCCAGCGACTGCGTCAGCCCCACGCCGCCGAACTTGGCGGCGCTGTAGCCGGAGTTGTGCTTGCTGCCGACCTTGCCGGACTTGGAGTTGATCTGAATGATGCGCCCGGCGATGCTGTCGCGGATCATCAGGCGTGAGAACTCGCGGGCGCAGAGGAAATAACCCACCAGGTTCACCTGCAGCGAGCGATCGAAGTCGCCCAGCGGGAAATCGGTGATCGGCGCCGCCTTGGCGATGCCGGCGCTGTACACCAGCAGGTTGGCCTGGCCGAATGCCCGGTCAACCGCCGCCGCCAGCGCGATCACGCTCTGTTCGTCGGTGGCGTCGGCCTGAAAACCACAGGCGCTGCCTGCGCCAAACGCTTCGTTGATCTGCTGTGCCACCTGATTGGCGTTGTCGGCGTTCAGATCGGCCACCGCCACCCGATAACCGGCCTGGGCCAGCCCGTGGGACAAAAAGGCGCCTAACGTTTGGCCGCCGCCAATCACTACAGCTACTTCAGACATGGTCTACTCCTTATGCGATAAATGACAGCGTGCTGCCCAACGGGATATCGGTCGGCGTCGGGCCGGAAACGTGGATCGAGCCGGGGAATTCGGCTTCGGCTTCGCCGTCGAAGCGTACGGTGATGTGGCCCAGCTCACGCAGATTCTGCGTGGCGACGCTGCCGACGGCGGTGATGGCGTAGCGCCGCTGCGCCAGCTCCATCACGCCGCCGACCTGCAGCTCACCGGCGGTCGCGCCGTGGCGGTGGATGAAGCAGAATTCTTCGATATCCGCCGGCGCGCCTTCACGGAAGGTGATCAGCATGTTGTCCAGCAACGCGTCGCGGGCGCAGCCACCGATCTGCGTGATGGTGGTGTGAAAAATGGTGTGCATAAACGTCTCCCTGGAAATCAGCTTATTGATAAATGAAGGCCGAGGCGGCCCAGGCGATCAACACCGTCGGCGCGCCGGTCAGGAAGCGGCCGACCAGCACCGAGGGCACGCCGACTCGCACGGTGTCCTGCTTGGCTTCCGCCAGCGACAGGCCGACCGGAATGAAGTCGCAGGCAGCCTGCGCGTTGATGGCGAACAGCGCAGGCAGCGCCAGCTGCGGCGGAATATGGCCGAGGCCGATCTGCACCCCGACCAGCACGCCGATCACCTGGGCGATGACCGCGCCGGGGCCGAGGAACGGCGACAGCAGCGGGAATGAGCAGATCAGCGCCAGCGTCACCAGGCCGATCGGGCTGTTGGCGAGCGGCGTCAGGCCGTGAGCGATAAAGTCCCCGAGGCCGGAGGCCATGATGATGCCGATCAAGGCCGAGACGAACGCCATAAACGGCAGGATGGTCTTCAGCACGGTGTCGATGGTGTCGCGCCCGGCCTGGAAGAACACCGCCACCACCGATCCCATGCCCATGCCGACCTTCGCCAGTAGCCCGTCGCTTTGCTCGGTGATCTTCTTGCTGGTGTCGTAGTCGCGCGCCTTGGGGGGCGCTGCAACGGTGGCGGCAGGTTGGCTATCTGCCGCTTCGATTCGGCTGATGTTGTGGTCGCGCACGCCGGAGACATAGATGTCTTCGAGGATAAACTGCGCCAGTGGGCCGGACTGGCCGGTGGCGTGGATGTTGACCGTCGGAATACGGCGTTTCGGGTACAGGCCGCAGCGCAGGGTGCCGCCGCAGTCGATCACCGCCACGCCGATCTCTTCCGCCGGCGGCTCGCCCTCTTTGAAACCGTCGACGGCCGGCCAGCCGGTCAATTCGCTGAGGCGATCGACGATCGAAGGCCGGGTGCCGGCGGTGATGTACACCACTTTCTTGCCGGGCTCTATCGGCAGCTCCAGGGGGCCACCCCAGCCGCTGGCGCCTTTTTCAATACGGATATAAGCACTCATGCTGCACTCCACGAATTAAAGTTGCACCTGGCGATCCAGACGGATGCCCATCTTGCGTTCGAACAGGCTGGTGGTCAGATCGGTGACCCAGCCGCGGAAGAAGTTGGTGAACAGCCCCACCAGGAAATAGCTCACCGCCAGCGGGCCGAGCGGCAGGCCGAGGGTGGTCAGGCCGCTGGCGATGCCGAGGTAAACGAACAGTTCGCCGGGATTGATGTGCGGAAACAGGCCGTTCATCGAGTGGCAGCTGTAGGAGGCCGCCGCGTAGTAGCTCGGCTTGTATTTCTCCGGCATGAAGCGCCCCAGGCTGAGGGTCATCGGGTTGCAGAAGACAAAGGTGCCGATCAGCGGCAGCAGCAGATAACGCGAGACGGGGTTGCCCGCGCAGCGCTGCGCCAATCGTTCGATACGTTCCTGGCCAACAAATTTGATCAGCGCGTTCATGATAACCAACAGGCTGATCAACAAAGGTAAAATGCCGGTCACCATGCCGACAAACACTTCACCGCCTTTCTGAAACAGGCCGATAAACCACTCGGCGCCGTGGGTGATTAGCTCAATCATTATGTTCTCCTGTAATGGACTGATATGGCCTGGAGCGAACGGCGGCTCTGTCGCCATGGGCCTTACAGTAGTCACTTTGGTGGGCTATTTGTTTTAAATAGATCACAATTTGAAAGATAAATATTTTATTTTGAAAGTTTGAAATGAAAGAAAGAGAAGGTCTGTGGCATGAGGGGGAGAAAGCGGGCACAAAAAAGCCCGGCTAGCCGGGCTTGAGGACAGGTGGTCCGTCACATCAGGCGATGGTGACCTTCTTGTCCAGGTAGGCGTCTTGCACGGCGTTGATCAACGCCACGCCGTCTTTCATCGATTTCTTGAACGCCTTGCGCCCCAGGATCAGGCCCATGCCGCCGGCGCGTTTGTTGATCACCGCGGTGCGCACCGACTCCTGCAGGTCGTTCTCACCGGCGGCGCCGCCGGAGTTGATCAGCCCGGCGCGGCCCATGTAGCAGTTGGCCAGCTGGTAGCGCACCAGATCGATCGGGTGATCGGTGGTCAGCTTGGTGTAGACGCGATCGTCGGTATAGCCGAATTTCACCGCGCGGTAGCCGCCGTTGTTTTCCGCCATTTTCTGTTTGACGATGTCGGCGCCGATGGTGGCGGCGATGTGGTTGGCCTGGCCGGTCAGATCGGCGCTGGAGTGGTAGTCCACGCCGTCCTTGTTGAACGCCGGGTTGCGCAGATAGGCCCACAACACGGTGACCATGCCCAGCTCATGCGCACGCTCGAAGGCGATCGAGATCTCTTCGATCTGGCGGCGCGACTGCTCGGAGCCGAAGTAAATGGTGGCGCCGACCGCCACCGCGCCCATGTTGAACGCCTGCTCGACGCTGGCATACAGGGTCTGGTCGTACTGGGTCGGGTAGCTCAGCGTTTCGTTGTGGTTGAGTTTGACCAGGAACGGGATCTTGTGCGCGTAGCGGCGCGATACCGACGCCAGCACGCCGTAAGTGGAGGCGACGCAGTTACAGCCGGCTTCAATCGCCAGCTCGACGATGTTCTTCGGATCGAAATACAGCGGGTTGGCGGCGAACGAGGCGGCGGCGGAGTGCTCGATGCCCTGATCGACCGGCAGGATCGACAGGTAGCCGGTGCCGGCCAGGCGGCCGTGGTTGAACAGGGTTTGCATCGAACGCAGTACGCTGTTGGGACGGTTGTTATCGATCATTACGCGGTCGACGAAGTCGGCGCCCGGCAGGTAGAGATTCTCGGCGGGGATAGTGGTACAGCGGTGTTGCAGCAGATCTTCCGCTTCCTTTCCTAGCAACTGCACAATATCAGTCATGATTCACTCCCGATTAAGCTTCTTCATACACCGGCAATGCAAGGGTTTTTGACCACCGGCGAAGTAAAAAAGCGGTGATTGAAGCTGTAAAGCGATACTACCGAACTTGATCCGGCAAGGACAAACAATAGATGCGATTGAGAGGAAATGCCATTTGCGAGGCCAAATACGCGGGGACGATCGCCCCCGGCGCGCTAAGCGATTGATTATTCGATCTCGAACCACTCGGTGTTCTGCAGGGCGATCGGGGTGATGGAGTAGATCATCTCCTCCAGGTGTTCATGGATGGCGCGCTCCGCCGCTGCGGCATCGCGCGCTTTCAGCGCCTCAAAGATGCGGTAGTGCTGTTTGATCAGGTTCTCCGGCGGTGAGACTTCGCTCAGGCTGAGGAAGCGCACCCGATCCATGGTGGCCTTGATGGTTTCGATGGTCTCCCACGCCAATGGGCAGTCGGCAAACTGGGTCAGCAGCTGGTGGAATTCGTCGTCCAGCGCCAGAAACTCGCGCGTTTGCCCGTTCTGTGCCGCCAGCGCCTGACGGTGCAGGTTGTGCTCCAGCGTCATCAACTGCTCCGGGGTGGCGCGCTCGGCCGCACGGCGCACGATGGCGCATTCTACCGCCTGACGAATAAAGCGCCCGTCGGCCACGCGCTTGGCGGAGATTTTCATCACGAAAGTGCCGCGCTGCGGCAGGATCTGCACCAGGCCGGCCTCCGCCAGCTTGATAAAGGCCTCACGCACCGGCTGGCGCGAAACGCAAAAGCGCGTGGAAATCTCTTTCTCGGACAGCAGGGTGCCGGGGGGGATGGTGCAGTCGACGATATCCTTGCGCAGGAAGCGATAGATCTGTTGGTTGACCGGGACGTTGTTAGTGAGACTGTACGTTTCAGACATGGCGACAATCAGGCATCTGGCTGGAATTCGAATGCCACCATACTAGCAGATTATTGGTTGGGGGCGGGTGGATAAATCCACCCGCCGGGTAGGGTAACTCAGTGATGCCAATCCTGATATTCCTGCTTGCGCCGCCCTGGTGCGGTTTCCGGCATCAGACTCAGGCCGATGGCCGATACCACGCCCAGCACCATCATGTAACCCGCCAGCCCGTAGTAGTGGCCGCCGGTCACCTGCAGGATCTTCACCGCCAGCAGCCCGAGAATGCCGCTGCCGATCAGCGAGCCGATCTGCCAGATCAGCGCGATGCCGCTGCAGCGCACGCGAGTGGGGAACAGCTCCGGGAAGTAGGAAGCCTGCGGTGCATAGCACATGCTGTGACCGAAGGTCAGCACCACGATCATGGCGATCTGCGTCACCCAGAAATTATCGAGGTTGATCGCCATAAAGAACGGCACGATGCACACCACCTGCAGCAGCGCGCCGGCGATGTACACCGGTTTGCGCCCCAGCCGATCGGAGAGGCGGCCCATCAGCGGAATGGCGAAAATCTCCAGCAGCACCGCCACGATCATCGCCTCCAGCAGGGTGGTTTCGTTGAGGTGATTGGCCTTACCGTAGGCCAGCACGATCACGGTGAACATGGCGAAGGCGCAGGCTTCAATCAGCTTGGCGCACACCCCTTTGCCGATAAGGCCGGGGTAGCGACGGGCTACTTCCACCACCGGCCGGCTCTCCACCGCCTTGGTGGCGCGGATCTGGGTAAACACCGGCGACTCGTCGATCTTCAGGCGAATAAACAGCCCGACCAGCACCAGCAACAGGCTGAGCAGGAACGGAATGCGCCAGCCCCAGTCCAGCATCTGCGCCGGCGACAGCACGGCGGTCAGCAGCGCGAACAGCCCGGACGGCAGCAGGAAACCGGCGGGCGCGCCGATCTGCACCCAGCTGGCGTAGAAGCCGCGCTGCGGCGGCGGCGCGTATTCGGCGGTCATCAGCACCGCGCCGGCCTGCTCGCCGCCGACGCCGAAGCCCTGCAGCACGCGGATAAAGATCAGCGCGAGCGGCGCCCAGACGCCGATCTGCTCATAGGTGGGCAGCAGGCCGATGCAGAAGGTGCCGAGACCGACGATCAGAATCGTGATCACCAGCGCCTTCTTGCGGCCGACCTTGTCGCCGATGTGGCCGAACACGATGCCGCCCAGCGGACGCGCCAGGAAACCGACCGCGTAGGTGGCGAAGGCCGCCAGCGTGCTGATCAGCGGATCGGCGCTGGGGAAAAACAGCTGGCCGAAGAACAGCACCGCGGCGGTGCCGTAGGCGAAGAAATCGTAGTATTCGGCGGCGGTGCCGATGGCCGAAGCGCTGGCGACGCGCCGCAGCAGCGGTTGATTGCCGGTATTGACGGCATTATGCGTGGTGACGGTCATCGGAAACCTCCCGGTCGGTAAGCGGCAGAGCGGCGACGGCGGCTTTGGCCCCCAGGCTCAGCAGTTGATGATAAGCGTGGCTGACGGCGCGGACGAAGTCAGGCGAGTTGGGCAGATCCTGGCCGAAGACGCTGTCGAGCTGCAGCAGCGCCAAAACGCGGGGCCGGCCTTCCTCGCTGCCGGCGACCAACGCGGCGATGGGGGCGCGCAGCGGATCGCTGATGTCGATCGGCGCGCCTTGCTCATCGCGGCCACCGACGTAACGCATCCAGCCGGCGACGCCCAGCGCCAGGCAGTCGAAGCGGCTGCCGCGCGCCAGATGCCAGCGGATCGCGTCCAGCAGCCGCTGCGGCAGTTTCTGCGTGCCGTCCATGGCGATCTGCGCGTTGCGGTGCTTCAGCGCGCGGTTGCGGAAACGCCGCAGCAGAGAATCGGCATACTGCGCCAAATCGACGTTCGGCACCTGCAGGGTTGGCGCCTGTTCCGCCAGCATCAGGTGACGGGCGGCGCGGACAAAATCCGCGTCCTGCATGCAGTCGCTGACGTGCTGATAACCGGCCAGATAGCCGAGATAGGCGAGGAACGAATGGCTGCCGTTCAGCATGCGCAGCTTCATCTCCTCAAACGGCAGCACGTCGCTCACCAGTTCGGCGCCGACCTTTTCCCAGGCCGGTCGCCCCTGGGGAAAGCGATCCTCAATAACCCACTGGCTGAACGGCTCGCAGGCCACGCCGACCTCATCCTCGACGCCCCCCAACCAGGCAAGCAGCTGCCCGCGGGCTTCCTGCGTCATCGCCGGCACGATGCGATCCACCATGGTGGAAGGGAAGGCGACCTCTTGACGCACCCAGTCGGCCAGCGCCGGATCCTGCCGCTGCGCCAGGTCGATCAGCACCTGGCGCGTGACCCGACCGTTGGCCGGCATGTTGTCGCAGGACATCACGGCGAACGGCGGTAGCCCGCGTTCGCGGCGCAGGCGCAGCGCCGCCAGCAGCAACCCGGGCGCCGACTGCGGCTGTGCCGGGTAGGCGATATCATGCGCGATTGCCGGGTGTTCTGCCATCAGCCGGCCGCTGGCGGGCTGGTGGCAATAGCCTTTTTCGCTGATGGTCAGCGAGACGATGGCGATCTCAGGCTGCGTCAGGGCCGCCAGCACCGCCGCCAGCCCGTCGGTTTGCAGGTGCAGCGCCTGGCGCACCACGCCGATAACCCGGCCCCGCCAGCCGTCGTCATCCATCTCCGCCACCGAGAACAGCAGGTCCTGTTGCCGTAGGTCGGCGATCTTTTGCCGGCCGTGCTGCATGCTGATTTCGCAGTAGCCCCAGTCGCTGCCGTGCTCGCTGGCCAGCCTGTCGGCGTACATCGCCTGGTGCGCGCGGTGAAACGCGCCGAAGCCGATATGCACCATGCGCGGTTTCACGCGCTCACGTGCGTAGCCGGGCCGAATAATGGCGGCCGGCAGCACGCTGTAGTCGGAAAGTCTCATGTTCAATGTCCCTGGAGAGGTAAGCAAAGGGGCGAAGCCGCCCCGCCTGGCGTTATGGTTTTAAGATTTGCACGCCCGCCGTTGCGCGCGGCGCCTTGATCACCAGCAGCACCAGCAGCGCGCCCAGCGCGGCGACGCCGCCCGCCAGCATAAAGGCGCTGTCGAATTTGCCGGTGTTCTGCACGATGTAGCCGGTGACGATCGGCCCGATGATGCCGGAGACGCTGCCGATCAAATGAATGAACCCGCTGGCGCCGCCGACCCGGGATTTATGCACCACGTCCTGGATGATCGCCCAGTAGAGGGCGCCGGTGATGTAGAGGAAGAAGATCGACACCGACATCAGCATCACCGCCGGCACCACGCTGCTGACGGTGCCCGCCAACGCCACGCACACCGCCGCCGCCAGCAGGCTGGTGACCAGCACGATCTTGCGCGACAGCAGCAATTTGCCGGTGATGTTGAAGATTTTGTCGGAAATATAACCGCCGAGCGCCAGCCCGACGAAGCCGACGATCCACGGGATCATGGTGGTCAGGCTCATCTCCTTGATGTTCAGGTTGTGTGCCTGAACCAGATATGAGGGGAACCAGCTCAGGAAGAAGAACAGAATGTAGTTGTAGCAGAAGAAAGCGAAGGCGGTGACCAGAATGATCGGCTGTTTCAGGTAGTAGCCCAACCCGTGCGCGGCCTCGCTCAGCGCGCTTTCCTCGCCGAGGTTTTCCTGTTTCAGCCGCGCGATCAGCGCCCGTTCTTCGGCGCTGACGCGCTGGCTTTTCACCGGGTTATCCGCCACTACGAAGAACCACACCAGCATCCAGACGATGCCGATGGCGCAGATGATCATAAACGCCGGCCGCCAGCCGAACGCCAGCGCCAGATAGCCGACGATCGGCCCGGCCACCGCGCCGCCCAAAGGGGAACCGGCGCTGAGCAGGCCCATGGCGGTCGCCGCCTGCTTCTTCGGGAACCAGCCGTTGATCATCTTGTTGGCCGAGGCGCAGATCGGCCCTTCGGCCATGCCGAACAGGACGCGCAGGATCAGCATCGAGTAAAAACCGGTGGCGACCGCCGTCATGCCGCAGAAGATGGACCACAGGCCGACCGCCACGCCCAGCACCAGCGTCGGGCCGAAACGGTCGACCGCCAGACCGCCGACGAAGTTGAAGATGGCGTAGCCGAAGAAGAAACTGCCGAAGATCAGACCGAACTGTTCGGCGTTCAGCATCAGATCCTGTTCGATCATCGGCACGGTGATCGACAGCGCCACGCGATCGAGGTAGTTGATCATGTAGACCATGAACAGCAGGAACACGATGGTCCAACGCAGGTTTTTAAACATAAAGCACTCCACTGGGTGTCGTTTTAATCGTGATGCTTCGTTGTTTGCACGGGCGGCGGGGGCCGCCCACTGTTCCGATGCTGCCTTGGCGTTATTCGAACTGCAGCAGCACTTTGCAGCAGGTGCGCTGATCCCGCTCGAACATCTGTATTGCCCGTTCGACGTCGTCGGCGGGCACGCAGTGGGTGAGCAGCCGCTGCGGGTCTAGCTTGCCGTCCGCCATCCAGCCGATCACCTGCGGGAAGCGCGCGCTGTTCAGGCGCGAGGAGAAGATCGACAACTCCTTGCTGGTGATGCTCTGCTGGTTCAGGGTGCAGGCGTCGCTGGAAAAGCCCATGATGCCGATGCGCGCCGCCGGCGAGGCCAGATTGATCGCCTCCGGTAAAATGGCGGGGTGGCAGGCGGCGTCGACGATCAGCGTCGGCTGAACGCCGCGCTGCTGCAGCGCCTGCGGCAATGCGGCCTCGGCGTTGTTGAACACTTTGTCGGCACCGTTGGCGCGTGCCATGTCCAGCCGCTCGGCGATGCGATCGACGACCCACACCTGCTTGACGCCGTACACGCCTTTCAGCGTCTGGATCACCGTGAGCCCCATCGGCCCGGCGCCGTAGATCAGCGCGATGTCGTCAGGGCGCGGTTGCAGGTGGGCGGTGATGTTGGCGGCGATGCTGAAGGGTTCGATCATCGCGGCGTGGCGATCGCTGATGGCGGGCGGAACCGGATAGGCGTTGCGCGCCGGTACGCAGGCGTAGTCGCTGAAGCCGCCGTCGCGGTGCACGCCGATCACCTGCAGCGAGGTGCAGACGTTGGGGCGGCCGACCGAACAGGGATAGCAGTGGCCGCAGCTCACCACCGGATCTACCGCAACGCGTTCGCCGAGGCGCGTCGGATCGACGCCTTTGCCCAGCGCATCGATCAGGCCGAAGAACTCGTGGCCGATCACCCGCGGATAGCGGGCGAACGGGTTATGGCCATGATAGATATGGACGTCGGAGCCGCAGATGCCGGCGAATTTCACCTTGACCCGCACCTCGCCGGCCGCCGGCTGCGGCAGCGCGCGCGTCTGCAGCGCCAGGTGCCCGGGTTGTTCGATCACAACGCTGCGCATGGTGGTTACCAGTTCCATAGGGTGCCATCCTCCAGACGTGCGACCGGCAGGTAGGCCGGTTCATATGGGTAACGGGCCGCCAGCTTCTCATCGAACTCGATGCCGATGCCCGGCTTGTCGCCCGGATGCATATAGCCGTCGTCGAACGTCCAGCTGTGCGGGAACACCTCGAGCATCTGCTCGGAATAGCCCATGTATTCCTGCACGCCGAAGTTCGGCACCCACAGATCGAAATGCAGCGCCGCCGCCATGCAGATCGGCGACAGATCGGAAGGGCCGTGGGAGCCGGTGCGCACCTGATACAGTGAGGCGAAGTCGGCGATGCGCCGCATGCCGGTAATGCCGCCCGCGTGCGTCAGGGTGGTGCGGATGTAGTCGATAAGCTGCTCTTCAATCAGCTGTTTGCAGTCCCAGATGCTGTTGAACACTTCGCCGACGGCGATCGGTGTGACGGTATGCTGGCGGATCAGGCGGAAACAGGCCTGATTTTCCGCCGGCGTCGGATCTTCCATCCAGAACAGGCGATACGGTTCGGCGCTTTTGCCGAAGCGCGCCGCTTCGATCGGCGTCAGGCGGTGGTGCATGTCGTGCAGCAGGTGCTCGTTGAAGCCGAACTTGTTGCGCACCGCGTCGAACAGTTTGGGGGTGAAATCGAGGTATTTTTCCGTCGACCACAGCTGTTCTTCCGGCCAGTCGCCCTTGGTGGCCGGCTCATAGGCCTGGCCTTTGCCTTTGGCCATGCCGTAGGTGGTTTTCATGCCCGGCACGCCGCATTGGACGCGGATCGCCTTGAAGCCTTGCTCTTTATGCTTGGCGTAGTCGTCGAGCACCTCGTCGATCGAGTGGCCGGTGGTGTGGCAATACACCATCACCCCCGAACGCGACGCGCCGCCCAGCAGCTGGTACAGCGGCATGTTGGCGGCCTTGGCCTTGATGTCCCACAGCGCCATGTCGACGGCGGAAATGGCCGACATGGTCACTGGGCCGCGCCGCCAGTAAGCGCCTTTGTAGAAGAATTGCCAGAGGTCTTCGATCCGCTGCGCGTCGCGGCCGATCAACTGCGGGCAGAGGTGATCTTTCAGGTAAGAGGCCACCGACAGTTCACGCCCGTTCAGCGTGGCGTCACCGAGGCCGATGATGCCGTCATCGGTGGTGATCTTCAGCGTGACAAAGTTGCGCCCCGGGCAGGTGACGAACACCTCGGCGTTGACGATTTTCATAACCTTCACATCCTGTAGCTGCGGAGAGATAGCGCGAAAATACGCCATGAACTAACTACCATACAAGTATGAGTTGACGAATTTGCCGGAGAGGATCACATTTGATCGCGAGCGAAAGCGGGTAAACGGGGGGAAGATGCGGGGCGCAGCGGCTGCGCCCAACAAGGTCAGCCCAGCAGGGCGCAGTTAGGCGGCAGGCGGCATTCGATGGCCTGCGGCAACACTTCGATGCGGAAATGACGGCCTTTGAGCGGCTCGCCGTCGAGGTTGAAAGTCATCTCATGCGGTGCGTCGATCTCGAGCCACGGCAGCGCCGCGCTGAGGATGCTGTTGCTCTCTTCGTCGTTGAACAGGGCGGCGACCAGCGCCGGCAGCAGTTCATCGGCGATCAGCAGGCGCAGTTGCAGCAGGCCGTCATTGATCAGCGCGCTGGGGCACAGCTCCTGGCCGCCGCCGGCCTGTTTGCCGTTGCCGATGCCGATCACCAGCGCGTCGCCGGCCCAGCGGAAGTCCGGCCCGCGAATTTCACAGCGGTCGGCCTGTAGCGTATCCATGCGCAGCAAGCCGTGCACGAAGTAGGACACGCCGCCCAACGCCGCCTTCAGCTTCTCCGGCGTTTCGGTGGTGATGCGGGTGCCGAAGCCGCCGGTGGCCATATTGATGAAGTAGCGCTCGCCGTTGACCTTGGCCAGATCGATCGGCACCGAGCGGCCCTTGATCGCCAGCTGTAGCGCCTGTTCCGGCGACGGGGGAATATTGCAGGCCATGGCGAAATCGTTGGCGGTACCGAGCGGCAGGATGCCCAGCACCGGCCGGTTGTGCGCCGGCAGTTGCACCAGCGCGGCGGCCACTTCGTTGATGGTGCCGTCACCGCCGCCGGCGACGACGGTGCCGACGCCGAGCTGTGCGGCTTCCGCGACATAGCGCGCGGCGTCGCCGTGTTCCCAGGTGACGCGCACGTGCAGCGTGATGCGTTCTGCGCGCAGGCGTTTGACCGCCTGACGCAGCTCTTCGTTACCGGCGCCTTTGCCGTTGAGAATAAGCAGGGCGGGCGCATGTGAGTGTTGAGGCATTGCCGATCTCCTCCGGCGGAAAATCATGAATGCCTCAAGATAAACCAGCTGCCGCCACCAGGCCATCAGAATATTCAGCTAATTCCGCTTATTTCCCGGCGTTCAGTGAATATGAAGCAATGCGAATTTATCTGAATTTTACGCGGAAATAAGCCAGGTGTTAAAAGTGAGAGGATTAATCGCTATAGAGTTATTTATATATCGAAGCGACGTTATTATTATTATTAAAACGGATAACGGGAAAATGTTATGGAAATAGGCACGGTGAAGAAAATAAACGTACCCCATAAAGAAAAAGCCAGCCCAAGGGAGATTGGGCCGGCTAAGGAGGTGGTTCCTAGTATTGCTATGCAAATATTTTCGTTGTTCGTTTTAAGCAGCGTGATAGTAACCAAGCTGCACGCACATTGATGTGATCCAATTCTAATATTTGCTAAAAATCGCCGCCGAATGACGGCGATTCGTTTTTATGCGCCGGCGCTATTTTCTTCCGCCAAATTGCGGATCAGCAAAGCATAATTGAGATCGATATCCGGCGGGATCGGCAAATAAACGATATGGCCGTTGCCCGGCGCCACCTCAATCGGCTCCCCTTTCTTATTTTGCATGCTTTCGAGGGTGAAGACCACGTTGCCACCCGGCGTCATCATTTCGACGCTGTCGCCGAGCGCGAACTTATTCTTCACGTCGACTTCCGCCCAGCCATCACTGCGCACGCCGGTGAATTCGCCGACGAACTGCTGGCGCTCGGAGAGCGAGGAACCATATTCGTAATTCTGCTGCGCTTCGTGCACGTGGCGGCGCAGAAAGCCTTCGGTGTAGCCGCGGTGCGCCAGGCCTTCCAGCGTGGTGAGCAGGGTCGGATCGAACGGTTTTCCGGCGGCCGCGTCGTCGATGGCGCGGCGGTAGACCTGGGCGGTGCGGGCGCAGTAGTAGAAGGACTTGGTGCGGCCTTCGATCTTCAGGGAATGCACGCCGAGCTGCGTCAAACGCTCCACGTGCTGGATGGCGCGCAGATCCTTGGAGTTCATGATATAGGTGCCGTGTTCGTCTTCGAAGGCGCTCATATATTCGCCTGGTTTTTGTGCTTCAGACAGCATGAACACCTTGTCGGTCGGCGCGCCGATGCCCAGCGTCGGCTCGACGGTCTGCACCGGGATCGGTTCGTGCAGGTGCACGATATTGCCGGTGTCGTCCTCTTTGCCTTCCTCCGCCTTGTACTGCCAACGGCAGGCGTTGGTGCAGGTGCCCTGGTTAGGATCGCGCTTGTTGATGTAGCCGGACAGCAGGCAGCGGCCGGAGTAGGCCATGCACAGCGCGCCGTGGACGAAGATTTCCAGCTCCATGTCCGGCACTTCGGCGCGGATCTCGGCGATCTCTTCCAGCGACAGCTCGCGCGAGAGGATCACGCGGGTCAGGCCCATTTGCTTCCAGAACTTCACCGTCGCCCAGTTAACGGCATTAGCCTGCACCGACAGGTGGATGTCCATCTGCGGGAAGGCTTCGCGCACCATCATGATAAGGCCGGGATCGGACATGATCAGCGCATCCGGGCCCATATCGATAACCGGCTTCAGATCGCGCAGGAAGGTTTTCAACTTGGCGTTGTGCGGGGCGATGTTCACCACCACGTAGAATTTTTTGCCCAGCGCATGGGCTTCGTTGATGCCCTGCGCCAGATTCTCGTGGTTGAATTCGTTGTTGCGCACCCGCAGGCTGTAGCGCGGCTGGCCGGCGTAAACCGCATCGGCGCCATAGGCGAAGGCGTAACGCATGTTTTTCAGCGTTCCGGCCGGGGAGAGAAGTTCCGGTGTAAACATAGTGTGTCTCGGTCTGATTTCAGGTCAGTATACCTCTGTCTTTCGAACTGCAGCGTTGTTGGTTGCATTCGCTCACTCCAGTCACTTGGTTGACCAAGCTCCTGGAGACTCACGAACTTGCCGCCTAGCTGCCGTATGAAAGCCAGTGGGTATATCGCGCCCCAGATGGCGCAGTAAAAGCGGGGGATTGTAGCCGCAGCGCGGCAAGAAATCAGCAGTTAACCGGATTTATTCAAGGGAGATTGATCCCGGTCAAACGGAAAACGCGCGATGGCGGCCACCGCGCGGGCGACACGGGGGATCAGGCGCTCAAATCGCGGATATCGGTGGTCGGGCCGTTTTTCATCACCGACTGGATACCGTTTTTGGCCGCGCTTTCGGAGCTGTACATTTCGCTGACGCCGATCACCTGATGGTTCTTGGCCTTCAGCACAAAATAGGGCTGATTGCTGGTGCTGTGCTTCAGTTCAAACTGCGCTTCGTGCGGCGAATTGGTCTGCACCGAGGCGATGCCGTTCTCCGCCGACGCTTTGCTGGCGTACATCTCGCTGGCCAGAATAATCTCGCCGTTACTGGCTTTCAGGTTGAAGTGGTACTGTCCGTTCTTTGCTTTTTTCAGCTCGTAATGACCGATTGCCATGGTTCTTCTCCTGTAGGTTCCGATTCGTGATGTAAGTGTAGCCAATCGCTTGAAAATCGGCGGCTAAACCTCACAGCAGCTTAGTCTAAAAAATGCGCAGTTTTCTTGCGCCGGCGCGGAGTTTTCATCCGAGAAGCCCGCTGCCGCACGGGAAGCTAAGGGAAGGCGCGGTGATTGCGCAGTGCGCCGCATAATGACAATTACGTGGTTTCATCGAGCAGCATTGCGCGTTACCGTTTGCCCGCTACGTAAAGGTGAGTGAAAAGTGAGCGATAGATCTTGGCATCGACGCGCTGCAGGCATATGCTTTGGCCTATGCCTGCTGTGGAGTGTTGAGATGGAAAGAATCGCAAAGCTGTTTAAAAACGGTAGAAATCAGGCGGTGAGGTTACCGGTGGAATTTGAATTTGATACGGATCGTGTGTATATCCGTCGCGATCGGGAGGGAAACGTGATTTTATCCAAATATCCGGCAAAGCCGGACAGCTGGGCACCGCTGCTGAGCATTATCGCCCAAACGCCAGTGCCGCAAGAGTTTCTTGGCGCGGAAGATCGTCAGCAAGGGGTTGCAGAGCGCGATCCTTTCTCAGAGGAAGAGTAGGCGATGTACATGTTTGATACCAATACCGTCAGCCACCTGTTTCGGCAGCATCCGCAGGTGCTAAGCATCATGGAAAAGCTTCCGCCTTCTGCCGTGTGCATTTCCAGCGTCACGGAGGCGGAACTGCTTTACGGTGTCGCTAAGCGGCGGAACAAGGCGTTGCAAAGCATGGTCGAGGCCTTTCTTGCCGCGGTGACGGTCTATGCATGGGATAGCGAGGCCGCCCGCTGCTACGGTGAAATGCGCGCGAACATGGAGAAAAAGGGCAAAATCATGGGCGCGCTGGATCAACTGATCGCCGCTCACGCGCAGAGCCGTGGTGCGACGCTGGTGACCAACGATCGCGCATTCGCCATGGTGCCCGGGTTGGCGGTTGAAGACTGGACGCGCTGATTTCCCCCTAAACTCCATTCACCAGCCGGCAGGCCTCGGCTTCCCAGCGGTAGCCCACGCCGTATACCGAGCGGATAAAGGATTTTTCCCCGTCGATCAGCTCCAGCTTGCGGCGCAGGTTTTTGATGTGGCTGTCGATGGTACGGTCGGTGACCACCCGGTAGTCGTCATACAGGTTGTTCAGCAGCTGCTCGCGTGAAAACACGTTGCCCGGCTGGCTGGCCAGCGTTTTCAGCAGGCGGAACTCCGCCGGCGTCAGATCCAGCAACTGCCCCTGATAGCTGGCCTGGAAACGCGGCTCATCGATGTGCAGCAGGTCATCTTCCCGCGCGCTCTCCTGCGGCCGATAGCTGCGGCGCAGAATGGTTTTCACCCGCGCCACCACTTCGCGCGGGCTGTAGGGTTTGCAGATGTAATCGTCGGCGCCGATCTCCAGCCCCAGCAGGCGATCGATCTCTTCGATTTTCGCCGTCACCATCACGATAGGCACGTCGCTGAAGCGGCGCAGCTCGCGGCACACCGTGAGGCCGTCGGCGCCCGGCAACATCAGGTCGAGCAAAATCAGCGCCGGCGGATGCTGGTGCACGGTTGGCACCACTTCGTTGCCGTTGGTCAGCCAGCGGGTGGCGTAACCCGCCGCCTGCAGATAGTCCACCAGCAGCTGGCCCAGCTTGGGTTCATCTTCAACAATCATGATCTGCACGGGGGGATTCTGAATGTCCATCAGGGCGCCTTATTTTTTATCGGGGTAGCAAATTCTACTGTAATGCGCACGCCGCCTAAAGGCGAATGCTCGGCGCGGATTTTCCCGTCGTGGGCTTCCACGATGTTGTGGCAGATCGCCAGCCCCAGCCCGGAACCGCCGCTGGCGCGGTTGCGTGAACCTTCCGCCCGGTAGAAACGTTCGAAAATACGCGTCAGCTGCTGATCGCTGATGCCCGGCGCGCTGTCCTGCCAGTAGAGGAACAGCCGCCCCGGCTGCAGCTCGGCGCTGATTTCCAGGCGGCCGCCGGCGTCGGTGTAGCGCAGGCTATTTTCCAGCAGGTTATTGAACAGCTGATTCAAACGATCGGGATCGCCAAACAGTGGCGCCTGGGCCGGCAGATGGGTGACGATCTCCAGCCCTTTGGCGCGGAAGCGTTCGCGGAAGGCGGCGACGGCGATCTGCAGCAGGTGCACACAGTCCACCGACGATTTGCGATAGGCCAACGCGCCGAGATCGGAAAGTGACAGCTGGTGCAGATCGTCGACCAATTTGGTCAGGGTAGACACCTCGGCCTGCAGTGAACTGAGCGACGCCGGCGTCGGCTGGCGCACGCCGTCCTGCAGCGCCTCCAGCTCGCCGCGCAGCACCGCCAGCGGCGTGCGCAACTCGTGCGATACGTCGGCCATAAAGGCGCGGCGCATCTGTTCGTTTTTCTCCAGCGAGGTGGCCAACTGGTTGAAGTCGTGCGCCAGCCTGCCCAGTTCATCCTGGCTGCTGACCGCCACGCGGGTGGTGAAATCGCCCGCCGCCAGGCGGTGGGTGCCCGCCACCAGGCGTTTGACCGGGGCCAGCATGCCGCGCGACAGCAGCCAGGTCACCGCCGCTGCCAGCAGGGTGGAGAGCGCGACGATAATCCAGCTGGTGCGCCGCTGCTGGCGATCGAAGTTGATGTCGGTATTGCGCGTCAGGCGCTCGACTGGGGTGGTGATCACCCAGCCGACGATCTCGTTGTTGTAGCGGATCGGATGGCGCGGGCCCTCTTTCGGCACCGGCCCGGAGTGGCCCACCAGGCGGTTGAACTGGCTGTCCACCACCCAAAACTGAGTGCGCCAGCCCTTGGGCGGCAGGTTGTGGCTGCTGTCGCTGTTCTGTTCGAACGAGCGCATGATCTGGTAGATCACCTGATCGTTGTTGCGCAGGAACACCCAGTTGCCGTGGTGGCTGTACTGTTCCTCCAGCGCTTCGCTCAGCATGTTGATGCGTTGCTCGTTGCTGTGCTTGATGTAGTCGATAAAGCCGCGTTCAAAGCTGACGCGCACCCCCCAATGCATGGTGATCAACACCAGCATACAGGTAGCGAAAATGGCCAGGAACAGTTTCCCGGTAATGCCTATCTTCATTGCAACCTCGTTGAGCCGGTACCCGGCTCTTTGGTCAGCGTGCGGTTGGGCGTGCTATCGGCCGGCACGCGCGCGAAGGCCAGCGCGGGCAGGGCAATAATCAACGCCATGCAGCAGTAGCTGTAAATAAATGCGTTGTGGATGGCCGGGCTGTCGGCCACCACTTGATGATGGGCGAAGCTGCCGATCAAGATGCCGGCGACGCTGACGCCAAGGCTCATCGAGAGCTGCATGACCATCGACAATAGGCTGTTGCCGCTGCTGGCCAGCCGATCCGGCAGGTCTTTCAGCGTCAGGGTGTTCATCGCCGAAAAGCGCAGCGAGTTGACCATCCCCTGGAAGAACAGCACTACCGGCAGTAGCCACAGCCAGCCGAGCATCGCCGCCAGCAGGAAGCTCAGGCTGACCAGCGCCAGCAGCAGCGTGGCGGCCACCAGCACGTTGCGGTAGCCGAAGCGGTTGACCACCTGCACCACGATACGTTTCATGCCCATGCTGCCGATGATCATCGGGATCATCATCAGCCCGGCGTGGAACGGTGTGAAACCCATGCCCACCTGCAGGAACAGCGGCGTCATGAACGGCAGCATGCCGCTGCCGATGCGCCCCAGCAGGCTGGCCAGCAGCCCGATCTTGTAGGTTGGGGTGCGCAGCAGCCGCAGCGAGAACAGCGCGCGGCTATTGCCGTAGGCATGCCAAACATACCCCAACAGCGCCGCCACGCCCAGCGCCACCAGGCCGGCGATAGCGCTGCCGGACAGCCCCATGCCCTTGTGGCCGTCGAGCGCCAGCGTCAGCGACGCCATGCCGATCGCCAGCAGGATAAAGCCGCTGAGATCGAAGCGGCGGGTCTGCATTTGGTAGTTGGGCATCAGCAGCAGCGTGGCGATGGCGCCTACGATGCCCACCGGAATGTTGATCAGGAAAATCCAGTGCCAGCTGGCGTATTGTACCAAAAAGCCACCCAGTGCCGGCCCCATCAGCGGGCCGATCTGGCCCGGCAGCGTCACGAAAGTCATCGCCGCCATGTACTGCTCCCGCGGCACGATCTTCATCACCGTCAGGCGGCCGACCGGCACCATCATCGCGCCGCCGATGCCCTGAAGCACGCGCGAGGCGATCAGTTCGTTCAGGGTTGCCGAGCGGGCGCAGAGGAGGGAGCCGAGGGTGAACAGCACGATGGCGCTGAAAAACACCCGCTGTACGCCGACCTTGTCCGCCAGCCAGCCGCTGGCCGGCAGCGTCACCGCCACCGTCAGCACATAGGAGACGATCACCGACTGCATGCGCAGCGGGTTCTCCCCCAGGCTGGCGGCCATCGAGGGTAGGGCGGTGTTGACAATAGTTGTATCCAGCGTCTGCATAAAGAAGCCGAATGCCACTATCCAGAGTTGCCAGCGTACCGTGGCGGCGTGTTTCATCAGCATCGGTCGGCCATTAGTGTGGCAGCGGGGCCAGTTGCTTGTTGCGGCGGAACTTCGCCTGCAGCCGGTCGAAGTAAAGATAGACCACCGGCGTGGTGTACAGCGTCAGCAGTTGGCTCATCACCAGACCGCCGGCGATGGTGATGCCGAGCGGCTGGCGCAGCTCCGCGCCGTCGCCGCTGGTCAGCACCAGCGGCAGCGCGCCGAACAACGCCGCCAGCGTGGTCATCATGATCGGCCGGAAACGCAGCAGGCTAGCCTGGAAAATCGCCTCGCGGGCGTTGATGCCGCCGTTGCGCTGCGCCTCGAGCGCGAAGTCGACCATCATAATGGCATTTTTCTTCACGATGCCGATCAGCAGCATGATGCCGATCAGCGCGATCAGGCTGAACGGCGCGCCGAACAGCTCGAGCGCCAGCAGCGCGCCCACGCCGGCGGAAGGCAGCGTGGAGAGGATGGTCAGCGGATGGATATAGCTCTCGTACAGCACGCCGAGCACGATGTACACCGTAGCGATCGCCGCCAGGATCAGGATCACCTGCGATTTCAGGGTGTCCTGGAATACCTGGGCGGTGCCGGCGAAGGCGCCGCGCACCGCAGGTGGTACGCCAAGCTGGGTCATGGCGCGGGTGACGGCGTCGGTGGCGTCGCTCAGGCTGGCGCCGAGCGGCAGGTTGAACGAGATGGTGGAGGCGGCGGACAGCCCCTGATGGTTGACCGCCAGCGGCGTATTGGCCGGCTGCCAGTGCGCGAAGTAGGAGAGCGGTATCGCCTTGCCCTCGCTGTTGATGATGAACATTTTGTCCAGCGAACTTACGTCCTGGGTGTAGGGTGGCGCCACTTCCATCACCACTTTGTATTGGTTGAGCGGCTGATAGATGGTCGAGATCTGCCGCTGGCCGAAGGCGTTGTTCAACAGGCTGTTGGCGTCGGACACCGAGATGCCGAGGCGCGACATGGTGTCGCGATCGTAAATCAGATCCATCTCCGAGCCTTTATCCTGCTGATCCGAGTTGACGTCCGCCAGCTCCGGCAGGGCGGCCAGCGCGGTGCGGATTTTCGGTTCCCAGGTGCGCAGGGCGCTCAAATCGTCCGACAGCAGCGTGTACTGGTAGCTGGCGTTGGCCTGCCGGCCGCCGACGCGGATATCCTGCACCGCCATCAGGAACAGACTGGCGCCGGGCTCTTTTGCCAGTTTGGTGCGCAGGCGGGCGATCACCTGCTGCGCGCTGTCCTTACGTTCGGACAGTGGTTTGAGCGAGATGAACATCGAGCCGCTGTTGGTGCGCGAACCGCCGGTAAAGCCCGTGACGTTATCCACCGCCGGATCGTCGCGCACGATGGTCATGAAATCCTGCAGCTTCTGGCGCATAGCCTGGAACGAAATGCTCTGATCGGCCTGAATCGCCCCCATTAGACGGCCGGTATCCTGTTCCGGGAAGAAGGTTTTCGGAATGCTGATATACAGCCAGACGTTCAGCGCCACCGTTGCCAGCAGGATCGCCAGCACCCAGCGGGCATGGTCGAGCACCCAGTGCAGCGAGCGGCCGTAGCCCTGCTGCAGTTTCAGCAGCAGCTTGCCGAAGCCACGCACGCGCTGCTGCGCGCGTTCCGTTTGCGGGCGCAGCAGGTAGGCGCACATCATCGGCGTGAGCGTCAGCGAGATGAGCAGCGACAGCCCGATAGACACCGACAGGGTAACGGCGAACTCGCGGAACAGACGCCCCGGCAGCCCCTCCATCAGCAGCAGCGGAATGAATACCGCCACCAGCGACATGCTCATCGAAAGCACGGTAAAGCCGACCTCGCGTATCCCTTGCAGCGCCGCCTGCAGCGGCTTGATGCCGGCTTCCACGTGGCGGGAAATGTTTTCCAGCACCACGATGGCGTCGTCCACCACGAAGCCGGTGGCGATGGTCAGCGCCATCAGCGACAGATTGTTGAGGCTGAAACCGCACAGATACATGGCGGCGAAGGTGCCGATCAACGACACCGGCACCGCGACGGCGGGGATCAGCGTGGCGCGGCCGGAGCGCAGGAAGGCGAACACCACCAGGATCACCAGCGCGATGGCGATGACCAGCGATTGCTCCACTTCCGCCAGCGAGGCGCGAATGGTCGGCGAGCGATCCTGCGCGATGTTCAGCTTGATCGAGGCCGGAATGCTGGCCTGCAGATCGGGCAGCTCGGCGCGGATGCGATCGACGGTGGCGATGATGTTGGCGTCCGGCGAGCGGCTGACCACCAGCAGGATCGCCGGTTGGGCGTTGGTCATCCCGGCGTTGCGCACGTCCTGTACCGAGTCGATGACGTTGGCGACGTCGCTCAGCCGGACGGCGGAGCCGTTGTTGTAATGCACGATCAGCGGCTTGTAGCCCTCGGCCTTCTTGATCTGGTCGTTGCTCTGGATCTGCCAGCGCTTGTCCTGGCTTTCGGTCGAGCCGAGCGGCGTGCGCAGGTTGGCGCTGCTGATGGCCTGGCACACGCTGTCCAGCGATACGCCTTGGTTAAACAGCGCGGAAGGATTTAGCTCCACCCGCACCGCAGGCAGCGAGCTGCCGCCGACGGTGACGTCGCCGACGCCCTCGGTCTGGGCGATTTTCTGCGCCAGCTGGGTAGAAGCGAAGTCGTAAAGTTGCCCCTGGCTGTAGGTGTCGGAGGTGAGCGTCAGGATCATGATCGGCGCGTCCGACGGGTTCATCTGCCGATAGGTCGGGCGGCTCGGCATGCCGGAGGGCAGCAAGCTTTGCGCGGCATTGATCGCCGCCTGCACGTCGCGCGCCGCACCGTTGATGTCGCGGCTGAGATCGAACTGCAGGACCACGCGGGTGCTACCGAGCGAGCTCATCGAGGTCATTTCGTTAACCCCGGCGATGCGGCTGAGTGCGCGCTCCAGCGGGGTGGCGACCGAGGTCGCCATGGTTTCCGGATCGGCACCGGGCAAGGAGGCGGAGACCGAAATCACCGGGTAATCCACCTGCGGCAGCGGCGCGACGGGCAGCAGGCTGAAGCCCAGCGCGCCCGCCAGCGCGATCGCCAGCGTCAGCAGGGTGGTGGCCACCGGCCGGAAGATAAACAGCGAGAAGAATTTCACGGTGTCTCCCGCGCTTCTTCTTTGGCGTGGGTGTTGCGCGCCAGTTTATCGAACAGCAGGTAAATCACCGGGGTGGTGAACAACGTCAGGATCTGGCTCATGATCAGGCCGCCGACCATGCAGATGCCGAGCGGCCGGCGCAGCTCCGCACCGACGCCGGTGCTGAGCATCAGCGGCAGCGCGCCGAGCAGGGCGGCCAGCGTGGTCATCAGGATCGGCCTAAAACGCAGCAGGCAGGCCTGATAGATGGCGTCATAGGGCTTCATGCCCTGCTCGCGTTCGGCGGCCAGGGCGAAGTCGATCATCATGATGGCGTTTTTCTTCACGATGCCGATCAGCAGGATAATACCGATGATGGCGATCACGTCCAGCTCGCTTCCGGCCAGCATCAGCGCCAGCAGCGCGCCGACCCCGGCAGTCGGCAGGGTGGAGAGGATGGTGACCGGATGGATGAAGCTTTCATACAGCACGCCCAGCACGATATACATCGCCACCACCGCCGCCAGGATCAGCCACAGCGTGCTGCCGAGCGCCGCCTGGAAGGCCAGGGTCGCGCCCTGGAATTTTGTGGTGATGTCTTTCGGCATCGCCAGAGTCTTCTCGACCTGGGTAATGGCGTTGACCGCTTCTTCCAGCGAGTAGCCCTCCGCCACGTTGAAGGAGACGGTGGTCGCCGGGAACTGATCGAGGTGGTTGATCGCCAGCGGCCCGTTGCGCTGTTCGATTTTGGCGATGGTATTTAGCGGCACCACGGCGCCGCTGCTGCTGGTCAGCCGGATGTCGTTCAACGCCGCCAGCCCCGGCGTCGCTTGTACGTCATGCTCCAGTACCACCCGGTACTGGTTGGCCTGGGTATAGATAGTGGAGATCAGGCGCTGGCCGAAGGCGTTGTACAGCGCGCTGTCCACATCGCTCATCTGAATGCCGAGGCGCGACGCTGAGTCGCGATCGACGTTGATATAAGCCTCCAGCCCCTGATCCTGCCAGTCGCTGCTGACGTCCTGCAGTTCGGGCGTTTGCCGCAGTTCGTCGATCAGCTGCGGCACCCATTGGCTGAGCTGCTCGAGGGACATCGCCTGCAGGGTGAACTGGTACTGCGTGCGGCTGACCTGGGTGTCGATGGTCAGATCCTGCACCGGTTGCAGATAGAGTTTCAGGCCGGGCAGTGACGCCGCCTTCTCCTGCATCCGGTCGATGATGGTCTGCAGGCTGTCGCTGCGTTCGCTTAGCGACTTCAGGTTGATCTGGAGCCGGCCGCTGTTGAGGGCGGCGTTGGTGCCGTCGACGCCGATAAACGAGGTCAGGCTCTCTACCGCCGGATCTTGCAGCACCTGTGCGGCGACCTGCTGTTGCAGCACCGCCATTTTGCTGAACGACACCGACTGCGGCGCTTCCAGCGTGCCCTGGATCAGGCCGTTGTCCTGAATCGGGAAGAAGCCTTTGGGGATGAACAGGTAGAGCAGCACGGTGACGGCCAGGGTGCTCAACGCCACGCACAGCGTCAGCCACTGGTGGGCGAGCACGACTTTCAGCCAGCGGCCGTAGCCGGCGATCACGCGTTCGAAGAAACGCTCGGAAGCGGCGGAGAAACGGTTCTGCTTGCGCAACGACTCATGATTCAACAGGCGGGCGCACATCATCGGCGTCAGCGTCAGCGACACCACGGCGGAGATCAGAATCGCCACCGCCAGCGTTACGGCGAACTCGCGGAACAGGCGGCCGACGATGTCGCCCATGAACAGCAGCGGGATCAGCACCGCCACCAGCGAGAAGGTCAGCGAGATGATGGTGAAGCCGATTTCGCCGGCCCCTTTCAGCGCGGCGTCGAGCGGTTTTTCGCCTTTCTCGATGTAGCGCGAGATGTTCTCGATCACCACGATGGCGTCGTCCACCACGAAGCCGGTGGCGATGGTCAGCGCCATCAGCGTCAGGTTGTTGATGGAGAAACCGAGGAAGTACATGGCGGCGAAGGTGCCGACCAGCGACAGCGGCACCGCCACGCTGGGGATAATGGTCGCCGGCACGTTGCGCAGGAACACGTAAATCACCATCACCACCAGCGCGATCGCCAGCAGCAGCTCGAACTGCACGTCGCTGACCGAGGCGCGAATGGTGGTGGTGCGATCGGTCAGCACTTTGACGTCGACCGACTTGGGCAGGCTTTTAATCAGCGTCGGCAGCATTTCGCGAATGCTGTCGGCGGTGGTGATGACGTTGACGCCGGGCTGGCGCTGAATGTTCAGCACGATCGCCGGCTGCTTGTTGGCCCAGGCCGCCAGCCGGGTGTTTTCCGCACCCTGTTCGACGGTGGCGATGTCCTGCAGGCGGATCGGCGCGCCGTTTTTGTAGGCGACGATCAGCCGCCGGTACTCCTCGGCGGATTTCATCTGATCGTTAGCGGACAGGGTGACCGAGCGGGTCGGGCCGTCCAGGCTGCCTTTGGCGGAGTTGACGTTGGCGGCCGTGATGGCGGTGCGCACGGTTTCGCTGTCGAGCCCGTTGGCCGCCATGGCCGGCGCGTTGAGCTTCACGCGTACCGCCGGGCGCTGGCCGCCGGAAAGGGTAACCAGACCGACGCCGGTCACCTGGGAAATTTTTTGCGCCACGCGGGTTTCCACCATGTCTTCCACCTGGGTCATAGGCATGGCGGTGGAGGTGACGGCCAGCGTCAGGATCGGCGGATCGGCGGGGTTAACCTTGCTGTAAATCGGCGGATAGGGCAGATCGGTCGGCAGCAGGTTGGTGGCGGAGTTGATCGCCGCCTGTACCTCCTGCTCGGCAATATCCAGCGACAGCGCCAGCTGGAATTGCAGGGTGATCACCGAGGCGCCGCCGGAGTTCTGCGACATCATCTGCTTGAGGCCGGACATCTGGCCGAACTGGCGCTCCAACGGCGCGGTAATGGCAGAGGTCACTACGTCCGGGCTGGCGCCGGGGTACAGCGTCACCACCTGAATGGTCGGGTAATCCACTTCCGGCAGGGCGGAAACCGGCAGCGCGCGGTAACCGATAATCCCCGCCAGCAGGATCGCCACCATCAACAGCGTGGTGGCGACCGGGCGCAGAATAAACAGGCGGGACGGGCCGCCGCCGGGGTTCGGCGTCATCACCTGCATCAGGCTTTCTCCCGCTTGGCGTGCGGCGTGGCATTGCCGCCGGCCGCCGGGGTCTGCGGCGTCACCACCTCGACCTTCATGCCCTCCGTCAGTTGGTCGATGCCGTCGGTCACCACGCGTTGCCCGGCGTTCAGGCCGCTGGCGATCACCACGCTCTGGCTGTCTTCAATGCCGACGGTGACCAGGCGTTTGCTGACCTTGTTTTCGTCATCCATCGTCCAGACAAAGTTGCCTTCGTTACCCATTTGCACGGCGGCGGTCGGCACCACGATGGCGTTTTGCAGCGTGGCGACTTTCAGCCGCGCATTGACGAACTGATTGGGGAACAGCGCGTCGTCCTGGTTGGCGTACTGCGCCTTCAGCTTGATGGTGCCAGTGGTGGTGTCTATCTGGTTATCCAGGCTGAGCAGGTTGCCCTGCGCCAGCAGGGTCTTGTTGGTGCGCCCCCAGGCTTCGACGCTGACCGGCCCGGCCTTTTGCGCCTTCATGATGTCGCTGATGGTGCTTTCCGGCAGCGTGAACACCACGTCGATCGGGTGCGTTTGCGTGATCACTACGATGGCGGTGGAGCCGCTGGTGATGTAGTTGCCCATATCGACCTGTTTGAGGCCCACGCGGCCGGAGATCGGGGCGATGATTTTGCTGTAGGTCAGCTGCAGTTGAGCGCTGTCCACCGCACCCTGATCGGCCTTGATTGCCCCTTCGGTCTGCTGCACCAGCGAGGCCTGTGTGTCCAGCTCCTGGCGAGAGACCAGGTTGGTTTTCACCAGCTGCTGGTAGCGGGCCAGATCGCGCCGGGCGTTGGCCAGCGTCGCCTGATCCTTCGCCAACTGCCCCTGAGCCTGCGTCAGCTGCACCTGGAATGGTCGAGGATCGATTTCCGCCAGCAGATCGCCGGCTTTCACCTGCTGCCCTTCGGTGAAGTGCAGGGCCATCAGTTGGCCGTCAACCCGGCTGGTGACGGTAACGGTATTGGCGGCGGTGACGGTGCCCAACCCAATCAGATAGCTCGGCACGGATTGCTGCGTGGCCGTGGCCACCTGAACCGGCGACAGACTGCCGCGGCGTTTGCCGCCGGCGGCCGCTCCTTTGGCACCGCCGGCAGGGCGGGCTGCCGCCTGTGTTTCAGCGGCCGGCGGCGCGGCGTTGAAATGACGCCAAATCAGCACGGCGACAATGGCCACGATGGCGGCAACCAGCAGGCGCAACATCAGGGAACGGCGTTGGGGTTTTGCATTCATGGCGGCGAAAATTCTCTCCAGAGGACAACCGTGCGGGCACGCATTGCCACAAAAGTGACATTCCTTACAGAATACTAGTTTAGCCAGCCAAAGCGGCATAAAAATGAAGGAAATAAGGAGGAACCGTCAGCATTTTCCGAATAAGTTAACGATTGTTGCCTACTCTGTTTATAAGCGTTGGGTTTTACCTTATAGCCAATGCGTTTTAACGACTTTCTGTATTTGGCGCTAATAATTAACGAGAAAATTATTTAACCCATGGAGCCTCCCTCAATGAGCAAGAAACAACTGGGCCGTTCGGGCATTCAGGTGCCGGCGTTAACCTTCGGCGGCAACGTGTTCGGCTGGACGGCGGATCAAGCGACCTCTTTCAGCCTGTTGGATGCGCTGGTGGACAATCAGCTCAACTTTATCGACACCGCCGACGTCTATTCCAGCTGGGCGCCGGGTAACCGGGGCGGTGAATCGGAAACCGTCATCGGCGAATGGCTGAAAAAGAGTGGCAAGCGCGACCAGGTGATCATCGCCACCAAGGTGGGCAAACCGATGGGCGAAGGCAAACAGGGGCTGTCGCCGCGCTATATTCAGCAGGCGGTGGAAGACTCGCTGCGCCGCCTGCAAACTGACTATATCGATCTTTACCAGTCGCATGACGACGATCGCGATACGCCGTTGGAAGAGACGCTGGCGGCGTTCGATGCGTTGATCAAGGCCGGTAAGGTGCGGGCGATCGGCGCCTCCAACTATCAGGCGGATCGCCTGGAAGAAGCGCTGCGGGTGAGTGAAAGCAACGGGCTGGCGCGTTACGAAACCCTGCAGCCGGAATATAACCTGTATGCGCGCGAAGGTTATGAAGCTGAGCTGGAAGGCGTGGCGCAGCGCCATGGGCTCGGGGTGATCAACTTCTTCGCGCTGGCCAGCGGCTTCCTGACCGGCAAATACCGCAGCAAAGAGGATGAGGGCAAAAGCCAGCGTGGCGATCGCATCGTCGAACGCTACCTTAACCCGCGCGGCTTCCGCATTCTGGCGGCGTTGGATCAGGTGGCGAGCAAGCACGGCACCTCCCCGGCGCAGGTCTCGCTGGCCTGGCTGATTGCGCGTCCGAGCATCACCGCGCCGATCGTCAGCGCCACCTCGTTGCCGCAGCTGGATGAGTTGGTCAGCGCCACCCGCCTGACGCTGGATGCGGACGACATTCAGGCGCTGAACCACGCCAGCGCCGGGTAAGGCGCGTTACCCGGCAGCGATTTTGCTCTATGCTGAAGGGGTCAACATGGCCCATTCAGGAAACCGCAATGTCTGGTGATACCATCAACGATCTCGCGACGCTGGAACAGCTGTACGGCAAACCCGGCGCCCCCTCGGTTTTTAAAGAAGTCAGCTATATCCATCCGGCGTACCGCCCGTTTATCGAGGCGGCGCCGTTTGCCGCCTTGTCGACAGTTGGGCCGGATGGCATGGATGTTTCCCCGCGCGGCGATCCGGCCGGTTTCATTCATATCGAAGACGAGAAAACCCTGCTGTTGCCGGATCGACGCGGCAATAATCGCATCGACAGCCTGCGCAATATCCTGCACGACAATCGGGTGGCGCTGCTGCTGCTGATCCCCGGCATCGGCGAAACGCTGCGGATTAACGGACGGGCGGAGATCGTGGTGGCGCCGGCGGTGTTGCAGCGCTTCGCCCACCGCAACCAGCTGCCGCGTTCAGTACTGCGCATTCGGGTAGAGGCGGTGTTTTTCCAGTGCAGCCGGGCGGTCTTGCGCTCGGGACTCTGGGAAGAGGGCAGCCGTCTCGAACGTTCGGCGCTGCCCAGCCCGGGCCATATTTTGGCTGCGGTGAGCCAAACGCGCTTCGACGGTGAAGAGTACGACCGCGAGCTGCCGCAGCGGCTGAAAGATACGCTGTATTAATCGCCGTGACGTTCGCGCCACGCTTGTCGGTTCAGCCGGTACAAGACGTGCTTTTGCAGCGGATGGCCCGCCGGTAGACGCGGGTGCAGGAAGGTTTCGCCGTCAAACTGCATGCCGATGCGTTCCATCACCCGGCGTGACGGCTGGTTGCTTTCGGCGGTGAAGGACACCACTTCCGGCAAGTACAGCGTGTTGAAGGCGCACGCCAGCGCAGCGCGTGCCGCTTCAGCGGCGTAGCCGTTGCCCCAGTGGGCCGCCGCCAGCCGCCAACCGATCTCCACGCAGGGGGAGCAAGGCAGATCGTCGCCCGGCCGCGCCAGCCCGACAAAACCGATAAAGGGTGCGCCGTCTTTCACTTCCACCGCCCATAGCCCCCAGCCGTGCTGTTGCATGAAGGCGCGAATGCGTTCGGCCTGCGCGCGGCTTTCCTCGGCCGTCATCGGCGCCGGGAAATAGCGCATCACCTGCGGATCGGCGTTGAGCGCGGCGAAGGCCGGCAGATCGTCGTCGTGCCAGGGGCGCAGCCGCAGCCTGGCGCTGTCGAGGGTAAGGATGGTTGACATGATGCATAGCCTCCAATGAGCAAGGGCGCGGCGAGCCGCACCCTTGGGCCGTCAACGGAACAGCGTTTGCGCCCAGCGCGCCAGCCCGGCGGTGACCGAGCCGAAGTCGTTGCCGCCGACGATCGGAATGCCCGGCAGCTGCTGTTGCAGCGCGGCGCGCAGCAGCGGCGAACGCGCGCTGCCGCCGGTCAGGTAGATCACCTGCGGCGCGGTCTGGCTGCTGGCCAGCGCGGCGCTGACCTGCTCCTGAATGCGCATCAACGGCTGCGAGATGGCGTCGGCGAGCTGATCCTGGCTGATGCTTTCTGCCAGATCGGCCTGCACGAAGCTGAGTGGTGCGCTGATGGCGGATTGGCCGGACAGGGCTATCTTACTCTCTTCGGCCGCGCGCACCAGCCGGTAGCTTAGGCGCTGTTGGTACACTTTCAGCAGGCGTTTGACCTTTTCCGGCTCCGCCGCGTCGAGGATCAAATCGCGCAGCACGCGGCCGTTGGCGGCGCTGTAGAAGTCGTTTTGCGCCGGCACGTCGTTGGTCGCCACCGCGTTCCAGTAAGGCAGCGCCGGCAGGGCGATGCCTTTCCCGGTTTCACCACCCAGACCGAACAGCGGCATCAGCTGTTTGAAGGCCAACATGATGTCCAGATCGTTACCGCCGACCCGGCAGCCACTGTGGCCCAGCAGGCTCTGCTGGCGATCGGCGCGGTCGCGCCACTGCGGCCCCATCAGCAGCACCGAGCAGTCGGTGGTGCCGCCGCCGATGTCCACGACCAGCACGGTTTGCTCTTCGCTCAGCGTCGCTTCGAAGTCCAGCCCCGCCGCCACCGGCTCGAACTGGAATTCAATCTCTTTGAAACCGGCGCGTTCGGCGGCGCGCTGCAAAATGCCCTGCGCCTGCCGGTTGGCTTCGTCGCCGCCGATGCCCTGGAAGTTGATCGGCCGGCCGATCACCGCCTGATCGATACCGGTTTGCAGTACGTTTTCCGCCTGGCGTTTGATGTGGAACATCATGGCGCACACCAGGTCTTCGAACAGCGCGATCTGCTGCGGCTTCAGGCCGTTGGCGCCGAGGAAGGACTTCGGCGAGCGCACGAAGTACACCTCTTCCGGATCTTCCATGTAGTGCGCCAGCGCCTGCAGGCCGAACAGCACGCTGTCGCCGTTGACCGGAATGTCTTCTTCGCGGTTGTAACTGATGGCGCGGCGCAGCAACTGCTGGTTTTCTTCGCTACCGGTCGGTACCTGCCAGTGGCGGTGCAGGCACTCGCTCACCGCTTCGCGGGTCGGCGCGCATAGCATCGAAGGCAGATACGGCTCGTTGTTTTCCAGCGTCAGCAGCTCGGGGCCGTGGTCGCGCATCACCGCGACGGAACAGTTGGCTGTCCCGTAGTCGAATCCAATAAACATCTCTTTTTTGTCCCCATGCCAATGAAGGGGGGCGACTTTACCCGAGACGGGGCCGGTGGGCAATGCGCCGATGCGCGAGTGTCGAAAAATTTAGCGGGCGCGGCACCGGCATGCTTAACTTAATGTCCGAATTCCGCACGTCAGCGCGCCAACCGAGCCCCATAATGCAGAAAAAACCGAACCCGAGCGTTGCCATGAATACCCAACAGCAAGCGTTGTACGACGCGCTGCGCGCGCGTGACCGCAAATTCGACGGCCGCTTTTTCGTCGGCGTCTCCTCCACCGGCATTTATTGCCGCCCGGTGTGCAGCGCCCGCACGCCGAAGCTGGAAAATTGCACCTTCTATCCGAGCGCGGCGGCGGCCGAGCTGGCGGGCTTTCGCCCCTGTCTTAAATGCCGGCCGGAACTGGCGCCCGGCCTGGCGCTGATCGATCTGGGCAACCGCTATGCGCAGGTGGCGGTGCAGCTCATCGAGCAGGGCTATCTGTCCGAACACAGCTGCGAAGCGCTGGCGGCGCGGCTCGGCATTTCCGATCGCCACCTGCGGCGTATCTTCGCCGAACAGTTTGGCGCTTCGCCGATCGATTATGCACAGTCGCACCGGTTGCTGCAGGCCAAACGCCTGTTGGCGGATACCGACCTGCCGCTCAGCGAGGTGGCGTTCGCCGCCGGTTTCGGCAGCCTGCGGCGTTTCAACGAGCTGTTCAAGGCGCGCTATCGCCTGATTCCGTCGGCGCTGCGCAGCGGCGGTGCGCGCGGTGAACGGGCCGCCGCCAGCGGCCTGGTGTTCCACCTGGGCTATCGGCCGCCCTATGACTGGGATCGCATGCTGAACTTCTTGCAGGCGCGCGCCGTGCAGGGCGTAGAGCGGGTCGAGGGCCGCCGCTATCTGCGTTCGATCTCAGTCAGCCAGGGCGGTACGGAGTATTGTGGCTGGCTCAGCGTGCAGCCGGAAGAAGCGCGCAACCGGGTCAGGATAGAGATCGCGCCGGCGCTCAGTCTGGTGACGACGGAGGTGCTGCGCCGCGTACGCTTGCTGTTCGATTTGGACGCCGCGCCGGATCGCATCAATGAGGCGCTGGGTTCGCTGGCGGCCGATGCGCCGGGGCTGCGCTTGCCGGGCTGCGTAAACAGCTTCGAGCAGGCGGCGCGCGCGGTGTTGGGGCAACTGGTCAGCGTTAAGATGGCCGCGACCTTCGCCGGGCGGATGGCTGAACGTTGGGGGGAACCGCTGGCGGCACCGCACGAAGGCATCACCCACGTTTTTCCTGCCGCCGAACGGGTGGCGCGGTTGCAACCTGAAGAACTGCGCCCGCTCGGGGTACAGCTGAAGCGTGCGGCGGCGTTGATCGAGATCGCCCGCGCATTGGGAGAAGGGCGGCTGCAGCTCGACAACGTGCTGGATATCGAACAGGGCATCAAGACGCTAACCGCGCTGCCGGGCATCGGCAGCTGGACCGCCAGCTATATCGCGATGCGCGCCTGGTCTTGGCCGGACGTGTTTCTGGCCGGCGACTACCTGATCAAACAGCGTTTCCCCGGCATGACGCCGCGCCAGATTGAACGCTATGCCGAACGTTGGCGCCCGTGGCGTTCTTACGCCACGCTGCACCTGTGGCACAACGGCGGTTGGGCGCCGGAAGGGGAGGATTGAGCATTCGGGCTAGCGGGGAGCGTCGATCAGCTGCAGCAGGCGGCTCATGCCTTCGCGCATCAGGAACGTCAGCAGCTTTTCCCGCTCGGTCGGCGTCAGGTGGTAGTAATATTCGATCCAGATCCGCACCGGATCCTGGCGTTTGACGTCGTAGTCCGGATGGTCGGCCTCGCGCAAGGCCGACAGGCTGCGCGCGCCGAACGGCAGACTGTCGATATGGTATTCCAGCGCTTTACCCTGCACGCCACTGCGGCGGCGGCTGACCCAGCCTTCGCGCCGGGCCATCAGATTGACCCCTTGCGGGGTCGAGGGCAACCCCGCTTTACCCATCAGTTCCCTGGCGGAAAACCATTTCTTTTCCATAGTCCCTTATCCCTGAGCTATCACATGTCTAGGAAAATCAACGGATATGTCGATGTCCGCATGGGAGCTTCATCTTACTTAATCGTTTAAGCTTCAGGTGTTATTTATATCACTAATCTCGTATTGGTTAACATAATGTGAACGACAAGACGTGCGGCGCCCCGGTGAGCGTCTTTTGGAAGTACTCGTGATGTTTTAGGTCGATAAAAGCGAGATGCCGCATGTGGCTCAGGCACCTCGACCGAGCCAGGGGCCGAAGGCGCGGCCCCTCCCATTGCCGTTCATTGTAGTAACCGAGAAATTCTGGGCATTTACGGCAATTTATCCTGCGCGTCACGTACAGAGACTGGATAAAAAAAATGCCAGTCAGGCTTAAGTGACCAGCATTAGGCGGGGGCCTGCTTTTGGCGTATTACAGCAGGAACAGGGTGGCGAGGCCGAGGAAGATGAAGAAGCCGCCGGTGTCGGTCAACGCGGTAATGAGCACGCTTGAGCCGACCGCCGGATCGCGCCCCAGTTTGAGCATGGTCATCGGGATCACCACGCCCATCAGCGCCGCCAGCAGCAGGTTGAGGAGCATGGCCAGCGTCATCACGCCGCCCATCGCCGCGTCGCCGTACAGCAGCCAGGTGATCACGCCCATGATGCCGCCCCACACCACGCCGTTGATGATGGCCACCCCCAGCTCTCTGAGCATCAGGCGCGAGATGTTGCCGACTTCGATCTGGTGCAGCGCCAGCGCGCGCACGATCATGGTGATGGTCTGGTTGCCGGTGTTGCCGCCGATGCCGGCGACGATCGGCATCAGCGCCGCCAGCGCCACCAGTTGGGAAATGGTATGTTCGAACAGGCCGATCACTCGCGAAGCGACGAACGCGGTGCAGAGGTTGATCGCCAGCCAGGCCCAGCGGGTCTTGACCGCTTTGCTGACCGGGGCGAATACGTCTTCTTCCGGGCTCAAACCGCCCATGCGGCGCAGGTTGGTGTCGCTCTCTTCGTTGACGGCGTCGACGATCTCTTCGATGGTCAGGCGGCCCATCAGCTTGCCCTTGGCGTCAACCACCGGGGCGCTGATCAGGTCGTAACGTTCGAAGGCGCCGGCCGCTTCATCGGCCTTGTCTTCAGGCTGAAAGGTAGCGGGATCGCTGTCCATCACTTCGCGCACCGGGATTTCCGGATCGTTCAGCAGGACTGCGGTCAGCGGCAGCTCGCCCAGCAGGGTGTTTTTGCGGTCGGTGACGAACAGTTTATCGGTGGCGTCGGGAATGGTTTTGCGCATGCGCAAAAAGCGGTGCACCGCGCCGAGCGTGACGTCCGGCCGCACCGTCACCAGTTCGAAGTCCATCATCCAGCCGACGCTGTCTTTGGCGTACTGGCTCATCTCGCGCACCTGGGCACGCTGCTCCGGCTCCAGCGAGGTCAGCAAGCGGCCCATCAGGTTACGCGGCAGGTATTGCGCCAGATAGGCTTGTTCGTCAACGTCCAGCGTTTTGATCGCCTTGAGCAGGTCTTTGTCGCTCATTTCCTCGATCAGGCTGTCCCAGACCGGCTCGGCAACCTCCACCAGCGTCTGGCCGCGCTTGTTGTTGCCCACCAGCCGCCACAGCGCCATACGTTCGTCCTGCGGCAGCGCTTCCAGCAGGTCCGCCAGGTCGGCGGCGTGCATATCGTCCAACAGGCCGGTGATTTCCGCCGTCTGGTTCAGCAGTTCGCTTTGGCTGAGGGTGTGTTCATCCCCTGGCCGGCCGAGAATGCCGTCGACCAATTCCTTATTGTTCAACAGCAGTGTGAGAATGCGCTGGCGGTGTTCAGCGACTTTTTTGACGTTATGGGTTGCGGCTGACATGGTGTTCCTTAACGGGCGCTCGGCGTTCCTGACGCAGGCTCATTAAAAGATAGAGCATAGCGAGTGCCGGAGTCATTTTTATGAAACGGACGGGGCGCGGCGGTTATTCAGAGGAGGCGTCCTGTTGCGGCGCGCTGACTTCGGCGGCGTTTTGCGCAGCGGCCTGCTTTTTTTCCTGATGATGAGGCACTGCCACCACGGCGGCGTACAGCAGTCGGCCGACTAAAATGATAAAGCTGATAAACAACACTATCTTCGTCATCTGTCCGGTGGTTTTCTTGCGCATATATCACCCGGTATGCCGGTGTCCTGTGTTATTCGCTCGAGAATTTGTAACCGGATTTTAGGCGCTGATGACAAAAGTTGTCCATTTTTTTCCGGGGCACGGCATGGCGCATTAGGGTTTCGTTTAGGTTGACGGGGCGAGGGCGGAAAGAAAAACCCCCTGTCTGGCAGGGGGCGGGGGATCAGGCGGAGCGCTGTTCGTCTTGCGAGCCTTCTTCGTCGATCAGCAGCTTCCAGCCGACGACGTCGTTCCAGTAGGCCTGCTCGCGTTCGAAATCGAGCTGCACCAGGTTGTTCTGCGCCAGGTAGCCGGCCGGGAAGCGCAGCGTCCAGTGGTTGTCGTCGGTGGTCAGGCGCAGCGTTTCCGGCGTGGTAGTCGACTGACGCTGGTTGTTGAGCAGGGTGCTCAGACGCAGCAGCTGGATCAGCGGCAGGTAGTGTTTCTTCTTGAACAGGTTGAGGCGCGGCAGCTCTTCCAGCTTGATCGCCTTACGGTGGAAGCGCACCAGAGCCGCCAGCAGCAGTTGCTGTTCTTGGTTGAAGCCAGGCAGGTTGGAGTTTTGCAGAATGTAGGCCGAATGGCGGTGCATGCCGCTGTGGTTGATGCTCAGCCCCACTTCGTGCAGCATGGCGGCCCATTTCAGCAGGGCCTCCAGCTGCGGGTGAGCCAGCTTGGTGTTTTGCGCCATCCACTGCGAGTAGAGCAGCTCGGTGGTTTCCAGCACCCGTTTGGCCTGTTCGCGGTCGATGTTGTAGTGATCGGCCAGGCTCTTGGCGGTGCGGCTGCGGATGTCCTGGTGGCGGAAACGGCCTTCCATTTCATACAGCACGCCTTCGCGCAGCGCGCCGTCGGACAGGCGCAGATCGCGTATCGCCAGCGCGTCGAACACGCCGCACAGAATAGCTAGCCCCGGCACGAACACCGATTGGCGATCTTCCGACAGGCCCGGCAGGCTCAACGAGCTGAAGCTTTTGAACTGCAGCACCTGCTCGGCGAGCATTTCCAGGCGTTCCAGAGTGATCAGACCGTCTTTTTCCCCCATCGCCACCAGCACTTCATGGGCGGCCTTGATGGTGCCCGAGGCGCCCAGCGCATACTGCCAGCCCTGAATGCGGTACTGCCAGGCCAGCGTTTCCAGCTTCTGCGCCGCCGCCAGCCGCGCGCGGCGGAAGTTGTTTTTGCTGATCTCGCCGCCCGGGAAGAACAGCTGGGCGAAGCTGACGCAGCCCATGCGGCGGCTTTCCGCCAGCAGCGGCTCGAAGTCTTCGCCGATCACCAGCTCGGTGGAGCCGCCGCCGATGTCGATCACCAGCTTGCGGCCTTTCTCCGGCTGAGTGTGCTCCACGCCCATGAAGATCAGACGCGCTTCTTCCTGACCGGCGATGATTTCGATCGGGTAGGGGATCACTTTGGCGGCGCGCTTGAGGAACACTTCGGCGTTCACCGCCTGACGCAGGGTGTGAGTCCCGACGATGGTGACGTTATCCGCCGGGAAGCCCTGCAGCCGTTCGGCAAACAGGGCCAGGCAGGCCAGGCCGCGTTCTATCGCCTCTTCACTGAGTACGTTGTTGCTGTCCAATCCGTCGGCGAGATGCACCCGCTGTTTTAAACGGCCCAATACCTGTAAGGCGCCGTTGACGACGCGGGCGATCACCATGTGGAAACTGTTCGACCCGAGGTCGATGGCGGCGATTTCCTGCGGTTTGTTCGTTGCAGTGTTTTTTAGCGGCATAGTTGCTGGCCTACTGTCCTGGTTGTTCCAGAGCTTTTAAATACTCGTAAATAGCCACCTGGGCACGCACTTTGCGGCGGTTGCCGCGCGGCACGTACTGGTTGCTCAGTTCTTTATCCACATAACGGGCCTTGACCGTATCGCTGAACAGGATCTCCAGGATGTCCAGAACGCGCTGTTTCAGCGCCGGATCCAGCAGCGATACCGCCACTTCGATACGGTAATCTATGTTACGGGTCATCCAGTCGGCGGAGGACAGATACACCCGTTTGTCACCTTTATTGTCGAAAACGTAAACCCGATCGTGTTCCAAAAAGCGATCGACGATGCTGATCACCTGAATATTGTCGCTGATCCCCGGCAGGTTGGGAATCAGGGAACACATGCCCCGCACCAGCAGGCGGATCTTCACGCCGGCGCCGGACGCGGTATATAACCGATCTACCAGCCCTTTATCCACCAGATTATTAATTTTCAACATAATGCCGGCCTGTTCCCCGGCCTGGGCGTTGGCGATTTCGTTGTCGATCAGCTCATACAGCTTCAGGCGCGAGTTCTGCGGCGACACCATCAGGTTGTCGAAGGTGACCGGCCGGTAGGGGTTCTCGATAAAGTTGAATACCCGGCGCACCTCGTTGGTGATGCGTGAGTCGGCGGTCAACAGCGAATAGTCGGTGTAGATGCGCGCGGTTTTTTCGTTAAAGTTGCCGGTACCGATATGAGCATAGCGCACAATTTCATCGCCTTCACGGCGCGAAATCAGGAACAGTTTGGCGTGGATTTTCAGGCCCGGTGCGGAGAAGATCACGTGCACGCCGGCTTCGGTCAGGCGTTTCGCCCAGTGAATGTTGGCCTCTTCGTCGAAGCGCGCCTGCAGCTCGACCACCACCGTAACTTTCTTGCCGTTGTGCGCGGCGTGGATCATCGATTCGATGATGCGCGAATCTTTCGCCACCCGGTAGATGTTGATCTTGATAGCCAACACGCTCGGATCGAACGACGCCTGGCGCAGCAGCTCCAGCACGTGCTCGAAGGTGTGGTACGGGTAGTAGAGCAGCACGTCTTTTTCGCGAATGGCGTCGAAGCCGTTGCGGAAACCGTCGAACCAGATGTGGCGCAGGCGCGGCAGCGGCTTGTTGACCAGGTTGGCCTTGCCGACGTTCGGGAAACTGATGAAATCCTTGAAGTTGTGGTAGCGGCCGCCGGCGATCACCGAATCGTAGTTGGAGATGCCCAGCTTGCCGCGCAGCAGTTCCACCATTTCGTTCGGCATGTCGCGCTGATACACGAAGCGCACCGGCTCGGCGGTCAGGCGCTGTTTCAGGCTGGAGGACATCAGTTCCAGCAGGCTGGATTCCATTTCGGTGACCAGATCGTACTCCGCGTCGCGGGTCATTTTCATCGAGTAGGCGTTGAGCGCGTCGTAGTCGAAGAAGCCCTTGAAGATATCGTCCAGGCAGTAGCGCAGAATGTTGTCCAGCAGGATCATCGGCTTACGGCGGCGCGGCGCTTCCGGCGGCAGATTGACGAAGCGCGGCACCTTGTCGGAGGGGATCTCCAGCAGCGCATAGTCGATGCGCGCGCCGCGGATGATCTCCACCGCCAGGTAGGTGTAATCGTCTTTCAGGAACTGCACCAGGTTGGTGTCGTGGTTGATCAGGATCGGCGTGATGTGCTGGCGCAGATGCTGTTTGAAATATTGCCGCAGCCAGATTTGCTGGTTCTCGGACACCTGGCGTTCGTTGATCAGGAAGATCTGATTGCGCGCCATTTCCAGCAGCAGATCGTTGTACAGGCCGTCGAACTCCTGATCGGTTTTCAGCACCTTGGCCTGGATCTTTTTCAGCAGGTGGCGCGAGGCGCCGGCGGAGCCTTGTTCTTCGCTGATCAGGATGCGCCGTTTGAGATCGGCGAAGCGGACTTTATAGAACTCGTCGAGGTTGTTGGAGTAAATGCCCAGAAAACGCATACGTTCAATCAGGGGATTGCTCTTATCTGCGGCTTCCTGCAACACGCGTTCATTAAAGGATAACCAGCTTAGTTCTTTTTCGATGTAGAGCTTTTCCTGACCCATTGCCACTCCAGTTCAAATTTAGAATAGGATCCGGGACGCAGCGCCCGGATGCCGCTCTAGTGTCCTTCATCATTATTGCGAGAGATTGACAGGAAAGTCCAACATATCCATTGCGTTGGCGCGCGGCGTTTTTCGGCGGCAATAAATTTTCGCCGATGCAGGGCACACGGTGATGGAATGAACAGCATTAAATTACGGTTTGCAGGCTTATTTTTGGCGATATCAAGCGTATCTGCGTTCATTTTTCAGCAATATATCAACGCCATATTGTCTGTTTGCAGTGTAAAAAACCTGGGTTAGTGCGGGTAACTTTGTCATGCAAACGTCATAAAACTGACATAAGATGCCCGGTTATCTTACGGCGCAAGCCCGATTACATCAGCGACAGCGAGACACATGACACAGACGACGGCCAATCAACATCCCCGAGATCGCATGCGCGGGCGCATCGACCGCGGCGTGCAGGCGGCAGTAACCGCCAGCGGGCTGATGGTGCTGATGACGTTGATGCTGATCTTCGTCTATTTGCTGTTTGCAGTGCTGCCGCTGTTCAAACCGGCCTCGCTCGGCCAGGCGCAGCCGTTGCCGATTGCGGTGTCGGCCCCGGCGCTGGCGCTGGGCATGGACGTGCAGCAGCGTGTCGGTTACCGCATCGATGCGCAGGGCGCGGGGCAGTTTTATCGCCTGACGCCGGCACCGAGCGGCCAGACTCAGGCACCGCTGGCGCAGCAGACGCTGCTGGCTAAACCGGCGCTGCTCGCGCAGGCCGCCGGAGAGCGCGATCTGTTTGCGCTGGCGCAGGCCGACGGCCGGTTGGTGGTGGCGCGCGCGGATTTCGCGGCGGCGGAAAACGGCCGGCCGCAGTGGCTGTTCCCGCTCGGGCAGCAGCCATTGGCGCTGGATCCGCAACGTAAACCGCTGAAGCTGCTGTCGCTGGCGGATGTGCATCGCGGGCAATATCTGCTGGCCGGGGTGACCGACGATCGGCGCCTGGTGTTCGGCCGTTTCAGCCCTGAGCGGCCGCCGCAGTTCAGCGAAAGCCCGCTGGAGCACGATGCAGAGCAACTGGTGCTGACGCCGGATGGCCGCCAGCTTTATCTGTTGACCGGCAATCGGCTGACGCGTTATGAGATCGACGGCGCGCAGCTGCAGCTGCGTGAAACGCGCACTTTGGGCGAGCATGCCCCGTATCAGATGACGGCGCTCCCCGGCGGCAGCGCGCTGCTGGTCAAGGGCGCCGACGGCAATCTGCGCGAGTGGTTCGAGGTGGAAAAAGAGCAGCGCTGGCGCCTGACGCCGGTGCAACATTTCGACCACGGCGCCGACGGGCAAGAGCTGACGGTGGCCGAGCCTTACCGCCGGGTATTTGCTACCCTGCGGCCTGATGGCGGTTTCTCGTTATTCTCCACCATTCAACCGCAGCCGCTGCTGAATACCCGTTTGGGGGCGGAGGTGCAGCAGATGGCGTTCGCGCCGCGCGGCGATGGCCTGCTGCTGGAGAACGCACAGGGCTGGCAGCGCTATGCGCTCGACAACCCGTATCCGGACGTTACCTGGCGTTCGCTGTGGGGCAAGGTGTGGTATGAGAACTACCCGCAGCCGGCCTACGTCTGGCAGTCCACCTCCGGCGAAGACAGTTACCAACCCAAATTCAGCCTGATGCCGGTGATCTTCGGCACCTTCAAGGCGGCGGCTTACGCGATGCTGTTCGCCATTCCCCTGGCGCTGGCCGGCGCCATCTATACCGCTTACTTTATGACGCCGGGGTTGCGGCGGGTGATCAAACCGTCTATCGAAGTGATGGGCGCGCTGCCGACGGTGGTGATCGGGCTGGTGGCCGGCATTTGGCTGGCGCCGATCATCGAGCAGTATCTGTTGGCGGTGCTGGCATTGCCGCTGCTGCTGGCGGCGGCGGTGCTGCTGTGCGGCGCGTTGACCCATCGCTTTATGCCACGCTGCCGGCCGGGGGTCGATCTGCTGTTGCTGTTGCCGCTGCTGGCGTTGACGGTGTGGCTGGCGCTCAGCCTGGGGCCGCGGCTGGAGGTGGCGCTGTTCGGTGAGCCGCTGCATTTCTGGCTGGGGGGTAATTACGACCAGCGCAATGCGCTGGTAGTGGGCGTGGCGATGGGCTTCGCGCTGGTGCCGATCATCTTCTCGCTGGCGGAGGACGCGCTGTTCAGCGTGCCGGCCACCCTGAGCCAAGGTTCTTTGGCGCTGGGCGCTACCCAGTGGCAGACGGTGATCAAGGTGGTGCTACCTTCCGCCAGCGCCGGTATATTCTCCGCGCTGATGATCGGTTTTGGCCGCGCGGTGGGGGAAACCATGATCGTGCTGATGGCCACCGGCAACACCCCGATTATCGACGGCAGCCTGTTCCAGGGGCTGCGGGCGCTGGCGGCCAATATCGCCATTGAAATGCCGGAGGCGGTCTCCGGTAGCAGCCATTACCGCGTGCTGTTCCTGACCGCGTTGGTGCTGTTTGTCTTCACCTTCGTGTTCAACACGCTGGCGGAGGCGGTGCGCCTGCGGCTGCGCAAGCGTTACACGCCGAATCAGGAGGCGCCATGAAGAACTGGGTGAAGAGCGGGTCGCCGTGGATATGGCTGACCGCCGGTTCGGTGGCCGTCAGCCTGTTGGCGCTGATCGGCATTCTGTTGCTGCTGGCCGGGCAGGGGATGCGCTATTTCTGGCCGAGTCCGGTTTATCAGTTTGAGCTGAATCAGAACGGCGCCGGGCCGGTGACGGTGATCGGCGAGCTGTATCAGCAGCAAAGCATTTCCCGCCGCCAACTGACGGAAGCGGGCGTGACGCCGCCGGGCGAGGCGCAAAGCGTCGAGCGCTATCTTATCAAGGTTGGCAACCGCGAGCGCGAAGGGCAGGATTTCCGCACGCTGCTGGCCAGCGACATCCGCAACCAAAGCACGCCGCGCAGCCTGCTGGTGCTGGAGCGCGACAGCCACGGTACCGCTTACGGCTATCTGGCGGGGCTGCTGGAGGATGGGCAACCGCTGACCGGCCGCAATCTGGGGCAGGCGTTGCAGCAGCGGCTGCCGCAAATTGCTGCGCTCTCGCGCCAGGCGCACGATATTCAATTCCGCGATATGGCACGCATCAATCAGCAATTTGACGCGCTGCGACTGCGGGAAAAGCGCCTGCAGCGCGACGATAAGCTGGACGCCCGCGCGCAGGATGCCATCAAGGCCGAGCGGCTGGAGATGCAGCGGCAATACCAGCTGCTGTCCGAACGCCTGGCGGGGCTGAACCGCGATCGCCAGCGCGATGCGCTGCTGCTGCGCGACATGCATGGCCAGACGTTGACCATTCCGCTCAGCCAGGTGCGCGATGCCTGGTACCCGAACGCCATGAACACTACCGAAAAGCTGGCGCACTGGGGCGAGCAGGTGAAGAAGTTCCTCACCGACAGCCCGCGCGAAGCAAATACCGAAGGCGGGGTGTTCCCGGCCATTTTCGGCACGGTGTTGATGGTGATCCTGATGTCGATCGTGGTGATGCCGTTTGGCGTGATCGCGGCGGTATATCTGCACGAGTATGCCGGCAACAATCTGTTGACGCGTGTGATCCGCATTGCGGTGGTCAATCTGGCCGGCGTACCCTCGATCGTCTACGGCGTCTTCGGCCTCGGCTTTTTCGTTTATATGATAGGCGGCACGCTCGATCAGCTGTTCTATCCTGAATCCCTGCCTAACCCCACCTTCGGCACGCCCGGCGTGCTGTGGGCGGCGCTGACGCTGGCGTTGCTGACGCTGCCGGTGGTGATCGTCGCCACCGAGGAAGGGCTGTCGCGCATTCCCACCTCGCTGCGGCAGGGCTCGATGGCGCTGGGCGCCAGCCGGGCCGAGACGCTGTGGCGCATCGTGCTGCCGATGGCGGCGCCGGCGATGATGACCGGCCTGATTCTGGCGGTGGCGCGCGCCGCCGGGGAGACCGCGCCGCTGATGCTGGTGGGGGTAGTGAAATCGGTGCCGGTGCTGCCGGTAGACGAGATTTTCCCGTATCTGCACCTGGAGCGGAAGTTTATGCATTTGAGCTTCCAGATCTACGATATGGCATTCCAGAGCCCGAGCGTAGAGGCGGCGCGGCCGCTGGTGTTCGCCACCGCCTTCCTGCTGGTGACGATCGTGGTGAGTTTGAATCTGGCGGCGATGGGTATCCGCCATTCGTTGAGGGAGCGGTACCGAGCATGGTCGCAGTAACAATGACGCTATTTTTGGGGAGTGCGTAATGGGTTTGATGACGCCAGGCAGTTTGCCCCGGCTGGATGTCCAGCATCTCGACGATGAACAGACCGCGCTGGCGGTCAACGGCCTGAACCTGTTTTATGGCGACAAACAGGTGCTGCACGATATTTCTCTGCGCATTCCGAAACACCGGGTGACGGCCTTGATAGGCCCTTCGGGCTGCGGTAAATCGACGCTGCTGCGCTGTTTCAACCGCATGAACGATCTGGTGGACAACTGCCGCATCGAGGGCGATCTGCAGCTGAACGGCGCGGCGATCTCCGGCGCGCAGATCGACGTGGCGGCGCTGCGGCGGCGGGTGGGCATGGTGTTCCAGCGGCCGAACCCGTTCCCGAAATCGATCTATGAAAACGTGGTGTACGGCCTGCGGTTGCAGGGCGTGCGCGACCGGCGTTTGCTGGACGAGGCGGTGGAGCGTTCGCTACGCGCCGCCGCGCTGTGGCATGAGGTGAAGGACCGGCTGCGCGAAAATGCGTTCCGCTTGTCCAGCGGCCAGCAGCAGCGCCTGGTGATCGCGCGCGCCATCGCCATCGAGCCGGAGGTGTTGCTGCTCGACGAGCCGACCTCGGCGCTGGATCCGATCTCCACGCTGACCATCGAAGAGCTGATTTCCGCGCTGAAACAGCGTTACAGCGTGGTGCTGGTGACGCATAACATGCAGCAGGCAGCGCGCGTATCCGATTACACCGCGTTTATTCATCAGGGGCGATTGGTGGAATACAACGACACCGACGCCATCTTCACCTCGCCGCGCCAGCGCCGCACCGAAGACTATATTACCGGGCGGTATGGGTGAGGGCGTTAGCGGCTATGAACAAACGAAAGGCTGCACAACCATGCAGCCTTTCGTCTATTAGTATTAGGGGCGTCAGTAATTTTTACGAATGCGGATCGCTTCTTCTACCCATTCAGACAGATTTTCTTTGATGTGGTTATAGACATTGGTGCTGGTCGAATAAGGCGGATCATAGGCTTTGGCGATTGTGGAAAGCTTTGTGTCACCCAGCCTGATGTGATCCAACGGGTTGTTGCCTTTCGTGGTTTGATGGCCGCCGCTGTCTTTCAAATTGTGGATATATACCACCAGCACGCCCATGCCTTTCTTCCAGGCCTCACAGATTTCGAAATTAATCCATTTGCGATTAGCGGTATCTTTACCGGCGAGAATCACGGCGCAGCTACGATTGTCCAACTGGTCTTTGATCCAGGCGGCGATGGCACCGTCACCGCCTTTTTTAACTTCCTCCCAATCGTTATCCGTGGCTGGCCGATTACCTTCCAGCGAGCCCATTTCGCGTACCTGAGAAGCGCGCCAGTTGTCTGGCTCATAATGGAAACTGTAAAAACATTTTCTGGTCATCGGGGGTTATCCTTAGTAATGATATCGATAAGCGCCAACAGGCATTTTTTCTTCTCCGCCAGGCTGCCCGGTTCGTTAAGCTGAGCCAGCAGATTCATGGCGGCGGGGTGGCGGTGGTAGAGGGTTTCTTTCATCTCCTCCTTGATTTTTCGGTAGATCTCGGCGGATGCGCTGCCGGTACAGCCGATAGGAATGCAGACGCAGCCTTGTTCCGTGGCGATCTGGAACTCTTTCAATAAACCGTCGGCCAGCACGTATTCGCCCTCGGCGTTGCGTTTGTTGCCGAACAAAAAGATGGCGATGCCGCTGAGCGAAATCATGTTCTGGCGGTATTCCCGCCAAAGCTCTGGCAGCGCTATGCCCCCGCTGGCGAATTGGGGGAACGGACGCAACACCAACTGGCTTTCGCTGATTTTTCCCTGGCTGTCGTAAATGGCTTCCAATGCGCCGTTGATCACCGCCGTGCCTACGCCCCAGCCGAAACCGTTGACGATGCGGTACTGTTTGCGGATAAGCAGGCGCGCCAGACGATGTATGAACTGGATGGACTCTTCACGGGCATAAGGGTGGTAGTTGTCGGCGCTGCCGGAGATAAACACCGTGCTTTTCTTGAACTGTGTTTCGATGGCATACAGCAGGTCGGTGATTTGCCGATAGTCATCCACCAACAGCGTTTGAATGCCGTAACGGCGCAGATCGTTGATCATTAAGCCTTGTTTGCGGCTGTTGTAGTCACAGGACGCTTGGTCTTCACTGCCGCTGTCGCCGAGCTGAACGCGCCGCATAATGCAGTAGTGGTTTCTTTTCCCTTCGGCATACTGTGCATAGAGGCGACTCAACACATACTGCAGATTGGGATCTTCGAAGCTGAAACCGATAAACAGAAACGTTTTAGCGGTCAGCTCCGCCATCAGCATGTTGATAAAGGGAAGGTGTGTACGGGAGTAAGTTTCGTATTGTTCGCGGGTGATAATCGCCTGGTTGGGATTTCGATAGTCACCATGCATTTTATATAAGACAACATCACGTTTGTGAATGTTATTGGTCAGGCTTTCCGGTGTGGTTTTAACGTCGCAAACGCGGTTGTAACGAGCGTAAGTTTTTTCAATCAGGTCGTCGTAGTTGGTGGTCCAAAGTGACGCTATCGGTAATCTGGCGATAATCCGGTGGTTTTCTGTTTCTTCCGCCTGTTCAGCGAACTCTGTAATTATTTTTTGATTTATCTTATGTCTGTTGCCTTTTTCATTGAGGTGATACTGCGCCAGGGAAATAAGATCGCTCTCTTTTTCGATATCCAGCCCCAGTTCATAAGCGATATCGCCGATAAGCTCTTTCCAGCTAACGAAACCGGCGGGGATAGACAGCCCGGCGCCGGCGAACAGTGCGGCGCTGCCAGCTTTAATATCATTAACGTAATCACGAATAAACAGTTCTATATCACGGTTAAACATGAGGCTATCCCCGATATTTTTTCTTTATTGGTTGGTTAATAACTATGTTTTTTATGAATTAATTATGCAAATAGAACTAACAATATAAAATGGTGACTTAACTTTGTAAACTCTGCTTGTTTGTTTTTGTCGATATTGAGCGTGTTGTTTTTATATTGAATTTATTTGTTTTTATTATTCGTTTTTTTAATTTTAATATTAATTAATGCACTCTGTGTAATAAGCTGCAGTAGCTGTGGTATATGCGCATTTTTCCGCGTTGTGATTCAGATCAAACAAAAATAATTCTCACTATCATTGATTGGCGGCATAAAATGTATATACTTCGCTAAGATATGTAAGTTAACGTAAATGGATGTATTTAAATGTGTGCATGGAAGCCGAGGATTTGGCCTGTGCTTTTGGCGTTTTGTAGCTCGGCGTGGTGCGCGGAAATCACCAGCCCTGCCGATCGCGACAGCATTACCCAACAGCAGAAAACGTTGCTGGAACAGGCTCAGCAACAGCGCGAGGCGTTGCAGAATAACGTTGAATTACCGGCGTTACCGCTGCCTGTGCCGGCCGCCGCAGGAGCGGTTTGCCAGCCGGTGCGGCAGATTGTTTTTGAGGGCGCCGAGCATCTTTCCTGGTCGGTGAAAGAAAGTCTGGCACGCCCGTATCAGGGGCGCTGTCTGACGCTGGAGCACATCAACCGCCTGGTGCGCGAAACCACCAATGCTTATTTGCAACGCGGCTATGTCACCTCACAGGCCTGGCTGCAGCAGCAGGATATTTCCCGCGGTGTGTTGACCGTCAGCGCCAGCGAAGGGCGAATCGAGTCCATCACGCAAAACGGTGAGCAGACGCCGGCGTTGAAGATGGCGTTCCCCGGTCTGGTTGGTGGCGTATTGAATCTGCGCGATATCGAGCAGGGCATGGAGCAGCTCAACCGCCTGCCGTCGCAACAGGTGACTATCGATATCCAACCTGGCGAGCAACCCGGCTTTTCCAACGTGGTTTTGCTGCGTGGCGCCACGCGCGCGCCGGGTTCTTTTTCTTTCGGCGCGGATAACAGCGGCCAGAAAAGCACCGGCACCGGGCAGATGAACGCCGCCTTCTCGCTGGATAATCCGCTGCGTCTCGCCGATCAATGGTCGCTTTCCGCAGCGCGCAATAACGATTTCAGCCCGCATCATCGCAGCCGCAGCCTGAACGGCAGCGTCACCTTACCCTATGGCTATTGGTTGTTCAGCTACCAGTATGCCTGGAACGATTTTTTCCAGCAGGTGCCGTTCAACGGTACCGCTTACCGCTATCAGGGCAATAACCAGACCCAGCGTTTGGGCGCCAACCGCACGTTGCTGCGGGATGGCAAACGTAAGCTGGCTGTGGATATCGGGCTGGCGCGGCGCACCACGGAAAATAAGCTGGCGGGGGAACGGTTGAACGTCAGCAGCCCAACGCTCAGCATCGCCAGCCTAGGCCTAAATTACAGCGCGGTCGCGGGCGGCGGCTATATGACGCTGAACCCAACGATAAGCCGTGGGCTGCGCATGCTGGGCGCCACCGTCGACGATCCTGAGCGCAACGGGGCGCCGCGCAGCGAGTTCCGTAAGCTTGGTCTCAGCGCCAGCTATTTCTATCCGCTCGCACCCTCCCTCTACTACCTGACCTCGGCCTACGGGCAAACCAGCGCAGACAACCTGTATGCCGGAGAACGCATTTCCATCGGCGGGCAATACTCGGTGCGTGGCTTTAAAGAGCAGTACCTGACCGGCAATCGCGGCGCTTATTGGCGCAATGAACTCAACTGGCAATGGCAGACCTTGCCGGGACTGGGGGAACTTTCTTTGACCGGCGCGTTAGACGCCGGCTGGCTGCAGGGACGCGCCGGGCAGATCGACGGCGGCAACGTCGCCGGCGCGGCGCTGGGCGCCACGTTAAGCGGCCGTTGGTTCAATCAGGCGATCACCGTCGGTAAGCCGCTGACACACCCAGACAGCCTGCAACCGGATCGTTGGGTGGCCTACTGGCAAGCCACCGTCACGTTATAACGCCAGCACACAGCAGGAGCGCCTCGGCGTTCAAAACAACATCCTTTCGAAGGAATGAATATGGATAAGCTCAACCCTCCGTTGGCGCGCGGCGCCAGCTATTTGCTGATCTACCTGACGGCTTTCCAGCCGTTGCACCCGGCGTTTGCTGCCGGTATCACCGCCGCCAATGGCAATACGCAGGTGGTTATCAAGCCGGGGAACGTACCGGTGGTGAATATAGCCACGCCGAACGGTGCGGGCATCTCCCACAACACCTATAAAGATTTCAACGTTGGGCCACAGGGCGCCGTATTGAATAACGCCACGCACGGCGGCAAAACGCAACTGGGCGTGGAGATCTACAGCGCGCAGGGCAACACCTACCTGAAGGGAAAACCGGCGGAGTTGATCATCAATGAGGTGATCGGCGGCAGTCGTTCCGAGCTGCAGGGCAAGCTCGAGGTATTCGGCAACAAGGCCAACGTGATGATCGCCAACCCGAATGGCATCACCTGCGACGGCTGCGGCTTTATCAATGCGCCGGGCGTGACGTTAACCACCGGCAAACCGCAGTTCGACAAGCAGGGCGCGCTGGAAGCGCTGGAGGTGAAAAAAGGCGGTGTCACCATCGGCGATAAAGGGCTGGACGGCAGCGGCGCCGACTACGTCGATATCATCAGCCGCGCCACTGAGTTGAACGGCAAAATCAATGCGCAAAACCTGTCGCTGACCCAGGGCGCCAACCGCATCAGCTTCAAGGACGGCAGCATCAAACCGATCGCCGGTGAAGGCGCTAAACCCCAACTGGCCGTGGATACCAAAGTGCTGGGGGGCATGTACGCCAACAAAATCCGCCTGGTGGCCAATGAGGATGGAGTAGGGGTGAACCTGAAAGACCTCACCAGCAAACAGCGAGATATTACGCTGAGCGTGAACGGGATGATTGAGTTGGGCAATACACACGCCGCGACAGACTTGAACGCCAGCGCCAGAGAAATTCATATCTCATCAGGCGTTAAGGTGCGTGGCGAACGTGACGTGACGCTGGCTGCCGATACGCTCAACAATAACGGTAACGTGACGGCGCACCGCGATATGCGAGTGTTTGCCGATACGGTACGCAATGTGGCATTACGTGATGGTGACAACACCGCATTGCATAGCAACAATAATCTCTGGATCCAGAAAGACGCTCAGGGGAATAAATCCAAACAGATAGAAAATCGCTCCGCGCGCATTCAGACCAACAGTGGCGATTTGGTGATACGGACTGAGCAGCTCAATAACGTGCGGCAGACATTCGCGATTTCTGAAAAAATAGAGCCTGTTGATCAAGAAGGAATGCGATTATTTGGCAGCGTATTCAATGCGTATAAAAACGGAGATATAAAAAACCGACAAGATCTTTATAAAGAAGACATGTCGAAGTGGGAGAAATGGCTACTACCTTGTACGACAGCATATGAGTGTACTTATGCAAACCGGCATTCATCTACTTGGATACTTGATGAGCGAATTCGAACCCACGTTATATCTAACTCTTCCCCTGCCATTATTGTGTCTGGCAAAAATAGCTACATTAATGCTGGCTCATTGTGGAATGATGCCAGCCAATTGAAGGCTAAGGGAGATATGATCCTTACAGGTAACGCCTTCAGCTCCATCAATCATGCCTTTGGCACAAAAGAACGCTTCAACAAATTTAAACCCGATACGGAAGCCTACCTGCAATATGAGAAACTGGGATGGCCTTACCCACCATTAAGTTATGCCAATACCGGAGATCGAGCTTACCGTTGGACTTATGACAATAGAACTGAGGGGGGTATTGTCGCTGATGGCAATCTGACGGCGGACTTCAAGAGTCAGATCGACATCAGAACGGTAACGCCCAATGAAGGCCAACTCAACGACATTAATACTGCCGGGCGTCCAGAAGCCATCAGGGCAAAGAATGTGCTCCTGCATGCGGCTAACATCGTCAATACCGATGCCATCAACGCGACAGGCAATATCACCGCTATCGCAGAAGATCGCATCGTACTGGGGCAAGGTATCCTGTCTGCCGGCAAAGAGCTGAATTTAAGTGCCGTTAATACTATCGATGTATGGCAAAGCGAACTGAAAGGGCAAGACATCGCGCTTACCGCGCGTACCGGTGAGATAAAAGTTCACACCAGCGAAAAGCCTAATTACTACCATCAGGATGGTGTGCGTTGGCTGGGCAGTCTGCAGGCCTCTCGTGACCTGACGCTGACGGCGGGCAGCACCATTACGTTGCTCAATACGCTGCTGGCGCCACAAAGTCGTAACATCAGCATAACTGCTTCCGGTAGCATCTCTCTCATCAAAAATGATGCCGTTCTGATGCGCGATCGCCCCGGTGAATATCTGCCTTCAGACAAGCAGCAACACTACTTCAATGGCCTGCTGAACACTGGAAAACTGAATGCCACTGGCTCGGTCTCACTCAATAGTGGCGGTTATCTGGCGCTGCGCGGTGTCAATATCAATGCTGGCAAGGATGTGACGCTGCTGGCCGGGCATAATGCCGACCTCAACTACCGGGCGCTGGGTGGTAACTATGGGCATCTTTTTGCAACTTCACGTACCCCTGAACTCGGCAGCAAGATACACGCCGGCGGCAATTTACTGATTAACTCAGCCCGCGACATCGGCACACAGGGCGGCGCGCTCTCCGCCAACGGCAATATCACGCTGCTGGCCGGGCAGAATCTATGGTTATCGAATGTCGCCTATTCCGCTATCGATGCCGCCAATGACAACAACAAAGACGATCGCCATGTGGTCACTACCCTCAGCGCCGGGAAAAACCTGACCGCGGCGGCGAATAACCAACTGCTGACTTACGGCGCCAAGCTGACTTCCGGCGCCAACATGGCGCTGACCTCCGGTGGCGACATGCGCTTTGAGGCGGTGCAGAACCACACCTACCGCGAGGGCGGCAACGAGTTCACCGAAACCCGTACCCAGCAAGGTACCGAGCTGAATGCCGGTGGCCTGATGACGGTGATTTCCGGCGGCAGCATTCTGTTCCAGGCGACCAAGCTGGTGGTTAAAGGGTTGGGAGCGAACTGGAAACCGCCGGTAGCGGTGACGGATTGGGGCAGCCGCATCGCCGTTGCCGAGCAGCAACTTCAAAATGCGCAGCAGCGCATTAATCAGGCGCAGCAGGATAAGAGTCGCGCTGAACAAGCGAAGCACGGTAAAAGCAATGAGTTAACTACGCTGCAGCGTGACATTAACTCGCTAAAACAAAGACAAGCGGAGGTAATCAAGAAATCTCAAGAGTTTACAGCCAAGCACGGCAAGCTAATGGAAATAAACGACTGGGGTTTATGGCAACAAAGTGCTGCCATCGCAGCCGAAGGTATCGGCATTACCCATGATTTATTGGAAAAGGAGAAACGAGCGAATGCGCTCCCCAATGAAATCAATGCCGAACAATCCGCCCTCAATGATGCACAACAGCGCCTCTCTCAGGCCACACAAGACCGCGATGGCGCACAATCACGTCTGGCAACCGCCCGCAATGAGGCGACAAGTAAAGGGGCAGACGAGGCCAAACAAAAAGCTCAGGTCGACGCCCACAACCAGGCTGAAGCCATGCGCGCCGGCAATATGGATATCGCCGCCAAGGGCGGCTATCTCTACGCTCAGGCGATGGAAGAGTCCAGCCACTACGAGAAAAAGGAAACCAAGCGCAAATGGTGGGGCAAGAAAACCGAGGTTAAACAGACCCGCCATGACGTGACCAACAAGGTCACCGAGTTTACCGCCGCTGGCAATATCACGCTGATGAGCCGCGACGACAGCACCTATGAAGCCAGTAAAATCGCCGCAGGGCAAAATGCGCGCCTGACCAGCACGCATGGTCAGGTTAACTTCCGCGCGGTGAAAAACACCTCTTTCGAACAGACCGTCAGCAATTCGAAAGGCTTCTTTATCAAGCAGGCCAACAAAGGGTACGAAGACAATAAGTGGGTACTGCCGAGCATTCATACCGGTGGCGCCTTGATCGTAGAGGCTGCCAAGGGCGTCAGCGCCGATGTGAAGGTGAAAAACGGCCAGGCGCTGCAAAGCGCCATCGACGCCCTGGGCAATACGCCGGGCACCACCTGGGTCAAAGATCTGAATAAGCGCAACGACGTGCAGTGGAGCAAGGTCAAAGACGCTTACGACAGCTGGGATTACAAGAGCCAGCACCTGAACCCGGCAGTGGCGGCGGTGATCGCCATTGCGGCCGCGGCGGTGACCGCAGGCAGTTCACTGGCGGCCACGGCGGCCTCCAGCGTTTCCGGCGCCGTGGGCGGCGGGGCGGTAACCAGCGGCGCGGTCACGGCCGGGATGTCTTCGCTGGCCTCCCAGGCGGCGGTCGCGCTGGTGGAAAACCAAGGCAACCTGTCGAAAACCCTGCAGGCGCTGGGCAGCAATGAAAACGTCAGGGCGACCGCCACTGCGATGGCGATCGGCGGCGCGCTCAACGGCTTTGACAGCGCGATGGGCTGGAGCAAGGATGCGGCAGGCAAACCGCTTAACCCAAACAACGTCAAACTGCCGCAGCTGAGCAACGGCGACTGGAGCAAGGTGGCGCAGCGGGTGGCCGGGCAATCCGTCATCAGCTCCAGCCTGAATACCGCCATCAACGGCGGCAGCTTCAAGGACAACCTGACCAATGCGCTGCTGGCGAACATCGGCAGCCAGGTTCAGGCCGAGGGCGCCAACCTGATTGGGGATAACGGCGACGTTCTGGGTGCGGCCGGGAAGTCTGTCAGCCATGCGGTTGTGGCAGGCATCGCTGCGGAAATCGGGCGCGGCGACGGTAAAGGGGCTGCTGCCGGGGCGCTGGCAGCGGAGCTGGCCGGCGTCGTGATGCAGAGCACGCTGTTCGAACCGGCCAATCTCAACGAAAAGGAACGCCAGCTCTACCGTTTGCAGGAAGCGCTAAACGGCAATGAAGTAAAAGAGCAAACGGCACGAGTGATCGGGGCTTTGACCGGGGCGTTGACAACGCATACGCCGGAAGGCGCCTACAGTGCTGCGGACAGTGCGCAGTCGGTTTATCGCTACAACATGACCGAACATATGTTGATGCAGTATGCGCTGGATAATCAGAAAGACATTTTGGCCGCTGATAAAGGTGATGTTGCTGCGGCAAAACGTGTTGTGGCTCGCCGAGAAGCTGCCGCAATAGTGGCGACCGTAGGTGGCGGCGGTCTGGTACTTACTGCGGGGGGAATGACGCTGGTGGGAGCTGCGCCAGAATTGGTTCTGGCGGCACGATTGGCAATTGCCGGTTGCAAAACTAACCCCGCGCTTTGTCTGAACCAGGCCGGTATTTATGCGGCAGACATTGTGGCACCAGAGGCGATTATTGGTACTGGCGCCGTAACCACCGGCAGCACATTGATTTTGGGTAAGACCGAAGACAGCGTGAGGAAGTTGAGCCGACAGCTGGTGAACGCTTCCGATGAACTATACAAAACAAAAACGTTCAACACTCAGCCGGTTGCCGATTTTATCAAAGGAGAAACGGTAGCCGGGGCGAATTTGTCGACTAAAACGGCAGATTATTTGCGGGAAATACAGAAGGTTAACACTAACCAGTTGGTTAAGGTGTTTGACCCGAAACAGAACGAAAGTAAGCTGAACGTGTTTGGTCAGCAGTTTGAGCAGGTTCTGGGCGAAGGTGGAAGCAATAAATATGGAACAACCAAGGTTTTTGCGACAGGAAAACTGTCAAGACAAGAAATCATCGACTACGCTCAGTCGCTAGCTGGAACGGTACCATTGGAAGAGAAGAAAACTCCGAAAGGCATGGTTTACTTTGCAAAAAAAGATGGAATGGTTATCAATCTTAGAGATTTTTCCAAAAGTGAAGATAGCACAAAGGCTCGATGGACGATTGAAATTATAAAAAATGAACAACTCAATAATCTACAGGGAAAAGTTAAAAAACCTATTGAAATTAAATTTAGGTAACTCATATGAAAATTACAGCTGAGGAATTTCTCGAATACAAGAATGCCTTAGAAGGTCATTCGATGAATGCAATCTGGCATGTGACACTACCAGAGTGTTATGGCGAGGAACCAAGTTTTAGTCAAAGAAAATCATTTTTCTTTCAACTATTACAGATGCTACTTGAAGATGGGAAAATTAGGTTGGCTTCTCATGGTAAGTATCTTCGAGGCAGCACTAGTGAGCAAATATCGCTATTTAAACATGTTTTCCCCAAAAATCAGGAGGAAATGGATGCCGATGCCTTCGACGGATTCTGGTTTCTGACAGAGGAATGCCCCGGCGGCATCGTCTGGATCCATGATAGCGGCTATGAAGATTGGACCTGACTTATACATAGAAACGGCTCTTCGGAGCCGTTTCTGTTTTTTTAACGTTCCCGCCCCGAAACCCGCAACACCAGCCCCACCAGCAGCAACGCACCGCCCGAGGCATAGAGCGGGAACCAGCGCGTCCACCAGAGCGGGGAAAACAGCGGGGCGCTATTGGGATCTGCAGGCGCGTAGCCGCTATAGGTATTCAGACCGGCGGCGATGGCGAGCATCGCCAGGCCGATAAAAAGCATCAGGTTTGAGACGGTTGTCATGGCATTTTTCCTTTGTAGAGGCAGAGGGAACTCTTACTATCAATATGAATTATTGTTCGATTAATTATCTCGGCTGAATATTATTTATTTCCGCATTCATCAGGCTATTTCCTGACGATAAAATAGCATCCATTAATACTAGTCGCTTATTCCCAATAAAAAACCCGCTTTCGCGGGTTTTCTCTTTTTTTTGCTAAGCGTCACTTCACCAGCGGCTTATCATTAGGCGTTTTGAACTTCGCCAGGTATTGCGGCTGGAAGATACACATGCGCAGCACGGTGCGGTATTCGCCGTTGACGAAAAACTCGTCGATCAGCTCGCCTTCCACGTTGAAGCCCAGCTTGCTGTAGATGTGGATCGCCTTCGGGTTCTCCTTGTCGACGATCAGGTACAGCTTGTACAGGTTCAGCACCGAGAAACCGTAGTCCATCGCCAGACGGGCGGCGGTGCTGGCGTAGCCTTTGCCCTGGTGGGCGGGATCGATGATGATCTGGAACTCAGCACGGCGGTGGATGTGATCGATCTCCACCAGTTCCACTAGGCCGACCTTGGCGCCTTCGTGCTCGATGATAAAGCGGCGCTCGCTCTGATCGTGGATGTGTTTGTCGTAGAGATCGGAAAGCTCGACAAAGGCTTCGTAGGGTTCTTCAAACCAATAGCGCATAACGCTGGCGTTGTTGTCCATCTGGTGGACGAACGACAGATCGTCCCGTTCCAATGGGCGTAACCTGACGCTGGCAGTGCTGGACATGTGGGCTCCTTTGTGCCGTGAAATTGTGCAAAGTATAACTTCACAGAATGGATGAAGGCGAAAAAAAACGGCGCCGCATGGGCGCCGTTTAGGCAAGGTTCAGGCTGCGCGCATCAGTCGGCGGCGTGACCCTGCTCAGGCAAGCGTTCGCCGTCCAGCCAGGCGGCGCCATCGCGTATTGCCAAGCGGCCGTCGACGAACCAGCTCACCACCAGTGGATAGATCGTGTGTTCCTGGGTTTGCACCCGTTCAACCACGTCATCCTCCTCGTCGTCAGCGAAAATCGGCACCTTGGCCTGCAAAATCACCGGGCCGCCGTCGAGTTGTTCGGTCACGAAGTGCACCGAAGTGCCATGCTCGCTGTCGCCGTTGTCGATGGCCTGACGGTGGGTATGCAGCCCCGGGTATTTCGGCAGCAGGGAAGGGTGAATGTTCAGCATGCGGCCAGCATAGCGCTGCACGAACTGCGGGCTGAGGATGCGCATGTAGCCGGCCAGCACCACCAGATCGGGCTGGTACTCGTCGATAGCGTCCGCCAACGCGGCGTCGAACGCCGCGCGATCGGCGTAAGCCTTGGCATCCAGCGCTTGGGCGGCGATGCCGGCCGCCTTGGCGCGCTGCAGGCCGTAAGCCTGCGCCTTGTTGCTGAACACCGCCACGATCTCGGCGGCGATGCGCCCCTGCTGGCAGGCGTCAATCAGCGCCTGGAGATTGCTCCCCTGGCCGGAGACCAACACCACGATCTTTTTCATCAGTTGATGACCACTTGTTGTTCGTCGGAAGAGGCGGTCAGTTTACCGATTTTCCACGCTTTTTCACCTGCTGCGGTCAACAGCGCGATGGCCGCTTCCACTTCGGCTTCCGGCAGGGCGATGACCATGCCTACGCCGCAGTTGAAGGTGCGGTACATTTCATGACGGCTGACGTTACCGGCCTGCTGCAGCCAGGTGAACACCGCCGGCCATTGCCAGCTGGCTTCGTCGATCACCGCCTGCATGCCTTCCGGCAGCACGCGTGGAATGTTTTCCCAGAAGCCGCCGCCGGTGAGGTGAGCGATGGCGTGTACGTCCGCCTTCTCGATCAGCTCCAGCACGGACTTCACGTAAATCTTGGTCGGCGCCAGCAGGTGGTCGGCCAGCGGCTTGCCTTCCAGCTGAGTGGCGGTCGGATCGGTGTTGCTCACTTCCAGGATTTTGCGCACCAGCGAGTAGCCGTTGGAGTGCGGGCCGGAAGCGCCCAGGGCGATCAGCGCGTCGCCGGACTGCACTTTGCTGCCGTCGATGATCTCGGATTTTTCGACCACGCCGACGCAGAAACCGGCCACGTCGTAGTCTTCGCCGTGGTACATGCCCGGCATTTCAGCGGTTTCGCCGCCCACCAGCGCACAGCCGGACTGTTTGCAGCCTTCGGCGATGCCGGTGATCACGCTGGCTGCGGTGTCCACATCCAGCTTGCCGGTGGCGTAGTAATCGAGGAAGAACAGCGGCTCGGCGCCCTGAACCACCAGATCGTTGACGCACATCGCCACCAGATCGATGCCGATGGTGTCGTGGCGTTTCAAATCCATCGCCAGACGCAGCTTGGTGCCCACGCCGTCGGTACCGGAAACCAGCACCGGCTCGCGGTATTTCTGCGGCAACGCACACAGGGCGCCAAACCCGCCCAGACCGCCCATCACTTCCGGGCGACGGGTCTGTTTAACTACACCTTTGATGCGGTCTACCAATGCGTTGCCTGCATCGATATCGACACCTGCGTCTTTATAGCTGAGAGAGGTTTTGTCGGTCACTGCGCGATTCCCCACGACGGTTTGCGGTTTGAAAACTGTGCTTCCGATGTTGATTCCGGAATAAGGCGCGGCAATTCTAACAGCGCAGGCAAACGTTTGCGAGCGGCTTGTGAACCGGCTCCGCTTTTTCGTCATCTATACTGATATTCAAACTTTTGTTGATCCCGATCGGGCTATTGTGGGTGGCGCGGCAAAAAAAAGGAGGTATAATCCCGCGATTTTTTTGGCCGCAACCACCTTAATAGGAGAAAAATGATGAAGATCGTTGAGGTGAAACACCCGCTGGTAAAACACAAGCTTGGCCTGATGCGCGAAAATGACATCAGCACCAAACGCTTCCGTGAGCTGGCCTCAGAAGTGGGTAGTTTACTGACCTATGAAGCGACCGCCGATCTGGAGACGGAAAAAGTCACCATCGAAGGCTGGTGCGGGCCAGTTGAAGTGGATCAGATCAAAGGGAAAAAGATTACCGTAGTGCCTATTCTGCGCGCTGGCCTGGGCATGATGGAAGGGGTGCTGGAGCACGTGCCGAGCGCGCGCATCAGCGTGGTGGGCGTTTACCGCGACGAAGAAACCCTGGAGCCTGTGCCTTACTTCCAGAAGCTGGTTTCCAACATCGAAGAGCGCATGGCGTTGGTCGTCGACCCGATGCTGGCCACCGGCGGTTCGATGATCGCCACTATCGATCTGCTGAAGAAAGCCGGCTGCCACAGCATCAAGGTGCTGGTCCTGGTGGCGGCGCCGGAAGGCATCGCCGCGCTGGAGAAAGCGCACCCGGACGTTGAGCTGTACACCGCCTCCATCGATCAGTGCCTGAACGACAAGGGCTACATCGTGCCTGGCCTGGGCGATGCGGGCGACAAGATATTTGGTACCAAGTAAACATTTGAGCCGACTTAACGAGTCGGCTTTTTTATGCTCTTCGTCTTTCAAGCTACAGCGTTGTTGGCTGCAGGCAATAACCCCAGTCACTTATTTGATATAAGCTCCTGGGGATTATTGCCTTGGCCGCCTGGCTGTAACTTGAAATCCATTGAGCATAGACAATTCAGCTTGCATAACGATTAATGACTCAGAGGAAAAGCACACATGACCCGTCGCGCCATCGGCGTCAGCGAGCGCCCGCCGCTGCTCCAGACCATTCCGCTCAGCTTCCAGCACCTGTTCGCCATGTTCGGCGCCACCGTGCTGGTGCCTATCCTGTTCAAGATCAACCCGGCGACCGTGTTGCTGTTCAACGGCATCGGCACGCTGCTGTATCTGTTCATCTGTAAAGGCAAGATCCCGGCCTACCTCGGTTCCAGCTTCGCGTTTATCTCGCCGGTGCTGCTGCTGTTGCCGCTTGGTTATGAAGTGGCGTTAGGCGGTTTCATCATGTGCGGCGTGCTGTTCTGCCTGGTGGCGCTGATCGTGAAAAAAGCCGGCACCGGCTGGCTGGACGTGATGTTCCCGCCGGCGGCGATGGGGGCGATCGTTGCCGTTATCGGCCTGGAGCTGGCGGGCGTAGCGGCCAACATGGCGGGGCTGCTGCCGGCGGAAGGCACCAGCGCCGACTCGACCACCATCACCATTTCGCTGGTGACATTGGCGGTTACGGTGCTCGGTTCGGTGCTGTTCCGCGGTTTCCTGGCGATTATCCCGATCCTGATCGGCGTGCTGGTGGGCTATGCGCTGTCGTTCTTCATGGGCGTGGTAGATTTGACTCCGATCCGCGAGGCGCACTGGTTCGCGCTGCCGACCTTCTACACTCCGCGCTTTGAGTGGTTCGCCATCTTCACCATTCTGCCGGCGGCGCTGGTGGTGATCGCCGAGCACGTCGGCCACCTGGTGGTGACCGCCAACATCGTGAAAAAAGACCTGATCCGCGATCCGGGCCTGCATCGCTCAATGTTCGCCAACGGCATTTCGACGGTGTTTTCCGGCTTCTTCGGTTCCACGCCGAACACCACCTACGGCGAGAACATCGGCGTGATGGCCATCACCAAGGTCTACAGCACCTGGGTGATCGGCGGCGCGGCAGTACTGGCTATCCTGTTGTCCTGCATCGGCAAGCTGGCGGCGGCGATCCAGGCGGTGCCGGTGCCGGTGATGGGCGGCGTTTCCCTGCTGCTGTATGGCGTGATCGGCGCCTCGGGCATTCGCGTGCTGATCGAGTCCAAAGTGGATTACAACAAGGCACAAAACCTGATTTTGACCTCGGTGATCCTGATCATCGGCGTGAGCGGCGCCAAGGTGCATATCGGCGCGGCGGAGCTGAAAGGCATGGCGCTGGCGACCATCGTCGGTATCGGCCTGAGCCTGCTGTTCAAGGTCATCAGCCTGTTCCGCAAGGAAGAAGAGGTGCTTGACGCGCCGGACGAACCGGCGGAGCAGAAATAACGAAAAGGGCAGCCCAGGGGCTGCCCTTTTGACTTAGGGTACTCGCATCAGCTGCGAATTTTGCGGTATACGAACAGCACCACGATGGCGCCGATAACCGCTACCACGAAGCTACCGAAGTTGAAGCCGTCAACCTTGCCGTAGCCGAAGAAGGTGCTGATATAGCCGCCGACCACGGCACCGACGATCCCCAGCACAACGGTCAGGATAAAACCGCCGCCGTCTTTGCCGGGCATGATCCACTTAGCCAAAATACCGGCGATTAGGCCGAAGATAATCCAGGAAATAATCCCCATTTACTGCTCCTCTCTTGGTGGCTGAGTATGGCTTACTGCTGGGTGGCCGGCTGCGTATTGCCGTTCACCGCCGCATCGGTCTCTTGTTTCAACTCTTGCGCTTTGTTTTCGGCGCTGTTCTTGATGGCTTCGGTCTTCGCCTTGGCCTGTTCGGTCAGATCGTTAGCGCCATTGATGGCGTCGTTTTTGATGGCCTTGGCCTGATCCACCAACTGCTGGCTTTGTTTACCGGCATCATCCTTGATCGCGGCGGCCTTGGCCTTGGCGTCGTTGGTGATGGCATCGGCCTGCTTGGCGGCTTCATCTTTAATCGCTGAGGCTTTGTCCTTCAGCTGGTCTGCCTGCGTGGCGGCCTCTTTTTTGATTTCATCCGCCGTCGCTTTCGCTTTGTCCGTCAGATCGTCCGCTTTTTTCTGGGCGGCATCTTTCATCTGCTCGGCGCTGTCTTTGGCTTTATCCAGGTTGGCATCAACCTTGGAAGAGTCATCACAGCCGGCAACCAACAACCCGATAAAGGAGGCTAACAGCACTTTATTCCATACTTTCATCGTCTATATCCTTGCAGAAACCTTGTTGATGGTGATTGCGTTTTGCCTAACTATACTAGGTCAGGTTTTACTTAAATTACAAATTTAACCTGCGTAGGCATGGAGTTAGGGTTTGATATCAGATTATTCTTGCCGGTGAGGAGGCCGCAATCGATTAAACGGCGCTAAGGCATTGTTCACTATTGCGGCATAAGATCCTGCCGGTTCAACAGCGCCCGTTTTCTGTGTTAAACTGCACGCGTTTTTCTGCCAGTTTTGGTTGAGGTGCTTCTCTGAATACGCCGGCACAGCTTTCACTGCCACTTTATCTTCCCGATGATGAAACTTTCGCCAGTTTTTATCCGGGTGAGAACCCATCCCTATTAGCCGCGATCCAATCCGCCGTCCGTCAGGAACATGGCAGCTATATCTATTTTTGGTCGCGTGAAGGCGGCGGGCGCAGCCATCTACTGCATGCGGCCTGCGCCGAGCTTTCGCAGAAGGGGGAAGCGGTGGGCTATGTGCCGCTCGACAAACGCGCTTACTTCGTGCCTGAAGTGTTGGACGGCATGGAGCAGCTGGCGCTGGTCTGCATCGACAATATCGAATGCATCGCCGGCGACGAAGAGTGGGAGATGGCGATCTTCAACCTCTACAACCGCATCCTGGAGACCGGCCGCACCCGCTTGTTCATCACCGGGGATCGTCCGCCGCGTCAGCTCAACCTGCGTTTACCGGATCTGGCTTCGCGCCTGGACTGGGGGCAGATCTACAAGCTGCAGCCGCTGTCGGACGAAGAGAAACTGCTGGCGCTGCAGCTGCGCGGCAAACTGCGCGGCTTCGAGCTGCCGGAAGACGTGGGCCGCTTCCTGTTGAAACGGTTGGATCGCGAGATGCGCACGCTGTTTATGACCCTCGATCAGCTCGATCGCGCCTCGATCACCGCGCAGCGCAAGCTGACTATCCCGTTCGTTAAAGAGATCCTGGGGCTGTAGCGAGCCATCAAGTCTGTTTTTCCGCGTGCTCCAGCAGGGAACAGTAGTGCTCAACCTGCTGGCGTTGCCGATCGCTTCGCAGTTGCAAAGCGAGATTGATATGTTCCAGACACTGTGCATTGTCTGCAAGCCGTGGGTCGATTTTCCCCTGCTGTGCCAACCAGGCCGCCACGTCAGCCCAGCGCCACAGCGGTGAGGCGCCGCCGAGCCGTTGAATGGGGGAAGGGAAGCCGCCGGCGCCGCGAGTCCCGTCTTTTAGCATGGCGATCGCCTGACGCGACAGTTCAGTGAGCTCGGCAATATCGCTTAATCCCACCAGACTGGAGTCCACCGATATCACCTTGGCGCCGATATTTGCGGATTCAATATCGCTGATGGCGCTGCAAATCGCGTGGGCAAAATTATCGCTTTCTCGATCAAACTCGAGATAGACGGCTTTACCGTAGAAACAGATCAGCGCGTCATCGCATCCCGCCGTATACAGCGCATCTTCCAGCCCGGCGGTATCGGCCGTGACCCCGCCCAGCGTCAATGCGAAATGATAGAGCGTCATGGTGATTCTCCGGTTATTTTTTCTGCGACAGCGCCAGGCAGTGATCGACTTTGCGCCGAATCTGTTTGGCATGTACCTCTGGGTTTTTTGGCGTGCTCCAGATGCTCATCATATGTTCTTGGTGCCCGGCAAAGGCGCAATGTAACCGACCAAATGCGTGCCCCTTGCTGGGCCGAAAATGCCAACCCTGAGAAAGGGCGTAAGCTAATGCCGCCTGAATGTGCTTGTCTGGGTGTTTTTTCATCGCTCGTCCAGTGATGCGATCAGGGTAGGTGGGGTGTTGACGATTGTCAACGGCTGTTTCACCGAGAGATTTGGCGTTTGCGCAGCATAGCAGGGGAAGAAGACTGTGATGATGAAAAGTATTTATATAACAACCAATTAAAAATAGCCCTGTTCAGGGCTATTAGTATTTTGCGGTTCAATAAGAGGCTTGCCGGACGATTACAAAATCTCCAGCACCTGCTCCGGCGGCCGGCCGATACGCGCCTTGCTGCCTTTCACCACGATCGGGCGTTCGATCAGTTTCGGATTCGCGGTCATCGCCGCCAGCAGCTGTTCTTCGCTCAGGCTGTCGTCCGCCAGCTTCAATTCCTTGTACAGATCTTCTTTTTTGCGCATCAGATCGCGCGCCGATGTGAAGCCCAACTCCTTCAACAGCTTTTTCAGCTCATCGGCCGACGGGGGCGTTTCAAGATACAGCACCACTTTGGGATCGACCCCGTGCTGCTCCAGCAGCGCCAGGGTTTCACGGCTCTTGGAGCAGCGCGGGTTGTGGTAAATCGTGACGTTTTTCATGGCGTTCATTCCTTGTTGAATCAGCTGCGCTGGTATTGGCGGAAGCGCTGTTGCAGTTGGCGCAGTTGGTCGATGCGCGCATCGTAGCGCGCCTGTTTCAGGCTGCCGAGTTTCTGCAGCGAGCTGGCATTGCTGAGCAGGCCGATGGCCTGATCGAGCCGGCCGGTCAGCGCCAGGCTTTCGGCGCGGGCCGACAGCTCTTCATCGCGCAGCCCCTGGGCGGCACTGGCCTGCGCCAGCAGATCCCACCCGTTCGGATCGTCCGGATGGGCAAAGGTGTAGCGGTTCAGGATCTTCGAAGCCTGCGCCGGCTGGTTGCCTTCGACATAGGCGTTGGCCAGGTTGAGCTGCAGCACCGGGTTGTTGTTCTGGGCCGCGTTGGCCGCCTGCAGGCGGGCGATGGCCTGTGGCGCGCGTTTCTGGCCAAGATCGATGTCGGTCATCAGGTCGATCAGCCAGACGTTTTTCGCATCCTGCGCCAGCATCGGCTGAATGATGTTGCGCGCATCGTCATATTTTTTCGCTTCATAGAACAGGATGGCGCGGCCATATTTGGCGGCCGCCTGTTCGCGCACGTTGCCTTTGCTGAGTGAGCCGAGCAGCTCTTCGTTCAGGCCGTAGCCTTCCGAGCTATACATGCCCAGTGCGCGCACTTTGGCCATCAGATAGTCCTGTGAAGACTGTACGATGTGTTTCGGCATCTGGTTGGCGCGGTTGCGCGCGTCGGAGAGGCGGCTGTCCGGCAACGGGTGAGTCAGCAGCATTTCCGGCGGTTTGGAGGCGTAGCGCGACTGATCCGAGAGTTTTTGCAGGAAGTCGGGCATCGCTTCCGGATCGAAACCGGCGCGCTGCAGTACCTGAATGCCGATACGGTCGGCTTCCTGTTCGTTCGATTGGGTAAAGCTGATCATGCCCTGCTGGGTGCCGGCCATGGTGCCGCTCAGCGCCGCCATGCCCATGGTCGGGTTGGCCATCGCCAGCAGGATGGAACCGAGTGCGCCCACCCAGGTCAGCGGGGCGTTGCGTTGTTGATCTTCCATCGCGCGCGCCAGATGGCGCTGGGTGACGTGCGAGATTTCGTGCGCCAGCACCGAAGCCAGCTGGCTTTCGTTGTCGCTGACGCGGAATAGCGCGGAGTGCAGCACCACGTTGCCGCCGAAGAAAGCGAAGGCGTTGATCTCGTCGTTACGCACCAGATAGAAATGGAACGGCGTACGCACCGAATAGGCGCTGGCCACCAGCCGATTGCCCAACTGGTTGATGTACTGGCTCAGCAGCGGATCGTTGATCAGCGGGGCGCTGGCGCGCAGTTGGCGCACGTAGAAATCGCCCATCGCCAGCTCTTGTCCGATGCTCAGGGTGCCGCCGGCGGAGGTGCCCATGTCCGGCAACTGGTCCTGGCTTTCCGCCTGTGCTGGTGCCAGGGCGGTGGCGTTCAGCGTGCCGAGCAGCAGCACCGCTAACGCGGTTTTGGTCAACCGGTTGGTCATAGTCAGGCGTTTCCCTTAAATAATCATTTCTAAGACGTCAGCAGCAGACAAGAGTTCTTTATTCCCACGATGCAATCCGCGTGAAAGTGCTGCGGTTCATAAACCGCGGCGGCGGCACCCATCACATCATAGTCAGCCGCAGGCGACAAGGAAACGTTAGCCGGGCGCGAATCGGGCAAAAAAGTTTTATTTTTCATTTTGAAGAGCGCTTTCTGCGTCGCTTGCGGCATGCATTGCCAACAAAACGCGGACAAAGTTGATCTGTGTTTTATTGACAAGGTAAACGCAGACTCATATAGTCTGTGTTATTGAAGATTCATAGACGGTTGAAAAAGGACATATGGCGTATATCACAACCAGCGTTGAATATGGCATCCACTGCCTGCTGTGGCTGGTCGGCGATAACCAGCGCGCGCTCAGCAGCCGCGAACTCGCCGAGCTGCAGGGCATCTCCCCCAGCTTTCTGGCCAAGATTTTCCCCAAGCTGGAAAAGGCGGGGATCGTCGCCGCCAGCGAAGGAGTGCGCGGCGGCTACCGCCTGGCCCGCCCGGCGGACGAGATCAGCTTTTTGGCGATCATTGACGCCATCGAAGGGCACAAGCCGCTGTTCGATTGCCAGGAGGTGCGCGGGCGCTGCGCGGTGTTTGATGACTCCCCACCGGACTGGGCGGTCTCCGGCAAATGCGCTATCCATGCGGTAATGCTGCAGGCGGAGAAGGCGATGCGCGACGCGCTGGCGGCGCAGACCCTCGGCGCCGTCGCGGCCCGCTTTGGCCGCAAGGCGCCGCAGGGCTTCTTCGGTGAGGTCAACCTCTGGCTTGACGAGCGCATGACGGAGCGCACCGCGCGCAGCGGCAAAACGGCGCGCACCAAAACCTAAGCCCTACCTTTTCTTAAAGCCAGACACACTTTTTCCCGCCTCTTCGGAAGGGGCGGGCGGGCCTTCTGCACCCTGCTACGGGAGCGGAACGGCATCGTTCATCCGAAAAAACTGCGGGCAGCTTTATCGCCCGGTTAACCCTGTATGAAGGAGTCATCCCATGACGCAGAAAATAGTGATTGCCGGTTCCGGTTTTGCCGGTTTTTGGGCCGCCGTGTCCGCCATGCGCGCCATTACCCTCGCCGGTAAGCAGGACGATATCGAGGTGCTCATGGTCTCGCCGACGCCAACGGTTACCATCCGGCCGCGCTTGTATGAAGCGGTGCTGGAAAACATGAACCCAGACATTTCCGCACAGCTCGCCGCGGTCGGCGCGCGGCACCTGGCCGGGACGGTAGAGCGCCTCGATGCCGCCGCCAAGACGCTCACTGTGGTGCAGGCGACGGGGGAGTCCCTTGAATTGGCCTACGATCGTCTGGTGTGGGCCACCGGCAGTCGGCTTTCCGTGCCTGCGGTACCGGGCTTTGCCGAATACGGTTTCAACGTCGATACGCTGGAAAGCGCGCAGCGTTTGGATGCCCATATCAAAGCGCTGGCGGCCAAACCGTCGACGCCGGCGCGTAACACCGCCGTGGTGGTGGGAGCGGGGCTGACCGGGTTGGAGAGTGCGGCGGAGATGCCGCAGCGGCTGCGGGATGTGCTGGGCAAAGACGAGAACGTGCGTGTAGTGATCGTCGATACCGCGCCGGAAGTGGGCGCCGGGATGGGTGCGGAGCCGGGGGCGGTGATACGCCAGGCGCTGGCGGAATGCGGCGTGGAAGCGCGAGCCGGCCTGCGCGTCTCGGCTATCGACGCTGAGGGGGTGATGCTGTCGAACGGTGAGCGCATCGCCGCCAACACGGTGATCCTGGCGGCGGGCGTGCGGGCGCATCCGCTGACCGAGCAGATCCCCGGCGAGCGCGACGGCAACGGCCGGGTGATCGGCGACGCCTTCCTGCGCGCGCCGGCGGCGGCGGGCATTTTCGTGACCGGCGATACGGTGAAGGCGGCGACCGACGAGCTCGGTAATCACAACCTGATGACCTGCCAGCATGCGATGAGCCTTGGCCGCGTGGCCGGCCACAATGCGGCGGCGGAGCTGGCGGGGTTGCCGACGCACCCGTACAGCCAGCCGAAGTATGTGACCTGCCTGGACCTGGGGCCCTGGGGTGCACTGTATACCGAAGGCTGGGAGCGCCAGGTACGCTTTACCCGTCAGGAAGGCAAAAAGATTAAACAGGAGATCAACACGCAGTGGATTTACCCACCGGCGGCGGATCGCGAGGCGCTGTTCGCCGTCGCCAATCCGGATTTCGTGATTGTGCCTTAAGGAAGTCAAAACGGGAGCGGTCACGCTCCCGTTGTCATTTGCCCAGTGGCAGGAATGAGCGCTCCGGCACCACGGTTTTCATCACCAGCGTGGAGCTCAGGCGCTGCACGCCCGGCAGAGCGGAGAGTTTCTCGTCGTAAAGCTGTTGAAAGGCGGGCAGATCGCGGGCGATCACGTGCAACAGGTAGTCGGGATCGCCAAACAGCCGCTGCGCCTGCACCACCTGTGGAATGTCCATCATGGCGTTTTCGAAGGTTTCAACGGCGCGGCGATCGCCTTCGCGCATGGTGACGAACAAGAGACATCCGTGTATTCATATGTTGCTTGGACATACAAAAAAGTTTATTGGTTTTTTGTTTATGAGTTATAGTTTACTTTTTGTTACCTATGCGTCTTTGAGGGTATAATGCGGGAAAACCTTAATCAAATACAATGGCTGCGGGGAATTGCTGCAGTTGTTGTCATTTTTACCCATATCATGGGAAAAGCTTACTCAACAGGGTGGTCGGGGGTCGCTTTTGAGAGAGGCGGTATTGGTGTTGACATATTCTTCATTATTTCAGGCTTCATAATGATGTATGTTTGTGATGGAAAACCGCAAACCTCGGTGAAATTTATAAAGAATAGAGCATTGAGGATATTGCCACTTCATTATTTAATTATTGTTCCCTTACTGTTGGTATATTCAGTTAAACCGGGGCTGATAAACAGTACATTTAGCGGGACATATATTATAGAGTCTGTCTTTCTAATACCTGTTAAAATTGGGAGCTATCAATATCTAAACCCAGTTGTGTGGACCTTATGTTATGAAATGATGTTTTATATAATATTCTCTTTGTTCTTGTCGTTTAATGACATCAGGAAAACTGCATTCTGCACTGTCGTTGTTATCTTATCTCTGGTTATTGTCGGCTTTATATATAGTGGTGATTCACCTCTGGTGTTAGGTATTACCAACAGTATATCTGTTGAGTTTTGTATGGGGATGATGCTCTATCTGCTTTATAAAAACGAAAAGTTGAAAGTCAATCCATACGTAATGATTGGGGCTGCTATTGTCCTTTATTTTGTCTTCGATAAAACTTCGCTTCCACGATTTGTTATTTGTGGTTTGCCCTCAGCCGTTCTCTTTGTTGGTTTTATAAATTTAAAAAACAAGTTCATACGTCCTCTCAATGTTTTAGGGGATATTTCTTACGAGATTTATATTTCCCACATATTGGTTGTGACTGCTGTGTATATGGTTCTTAACACTATTGGTATTCATAGTCTAGCGATTTACATTGCCGCTTGTGTCACGGCTATTATCTTTGTGGGGCTGGCTTTGCATTACGGCTATACCAATAAGATAAATGGTTTTGTACGGAGGAGAAGAGTTGCAACTAATAAATTGAATGATAACGCATGATAGTTTAACTCATATTGCTTTTTTATCTTTTTGTGGTCACATAAATTATGTGACCACGCCTTTTCCTATTTCACGCGCAATTGCTTTTGAGTGAAGTATGATTTTATACCATTAAAATTGTTTTTTATGTGCAACATTTAAAGCGATATTATTCTTGGATAACCTCAACGCTCCCTTAAATTACGATGTGAGCAAGATCTTTCTTGTCTTTATTGGCCCAATGGCAGGAATGAGCGCTCCGGCACCACAGTTTTCATCACCAGCGTGGAGCTCAGGCGCTGCACGCCCGGCAGAGCGGAGAGTTTCTCGTCGTAAAGCTGTTGAAAGGCGGGCAGATCGCGGGCGATCACGTGCAACAGGTAGTCGGGATCGCCAAACAGCCGCTGCGCCTGCACCACCTGTGGAATGTCCATCATGGCGTTTTCGAAGGTTTCAACGGCGCGGCGATCGCCTTCGCGCATGGTGACGAACACCAGGGCGGAAAAGTTATAGCCCAGGCTGCCAGGATCGAGCTGGGCTCGGTAACCCCTGATCACCCCGGACTCCTCTAACGCTCGCACCCGGCGGTGGCAGGGGGACACGCTCAAACCGATCCGTTCGGCCAGCTCGGTCACGGACAATCGCCCGTCGGCCTGCAGTTCAGCAAGAATCTTGCGATCAATCTTATCCATTTGGAAAAATTTCCCCGCTTATGCCGATTTTAGGCAAGTAATTGAAAGCACATTTTAACGCCTTGAGGATATTCTTGCCATCTGTCGAACGGTTTTGACGGCCGCCGCGGCAGGCGGAGGCCGTTTTTCTTCCACGAGGAAAGCGCAATGGTTCTTTGTTCGGTGTGGCGCGGCGCGTTTGAGAGGGGGCCGGCATGACGCTCGCCCTGTTTGCCGCTTTTTGGGCGGTGTCGATTTTGTTGGTGATTACCCCGGGTATGGATTGGGCCTATGTGATCTCGGCGGGCATTCGCGGCCGGGTGGTGGTGCCCGCCGTTGCCGGCTTGCTGTTTGGCCATTTGTTGATGATTGCGATCGTCGTGGCGGGCGTCGGCGCGCTGTTGGTCGGCAATCCGCTGGCGCTGACGGCGCTTACCTTGCTGGGGGCGGCTTACCTATTGTGGATCGGTTTCAATATGCTGTTGCACCCGCCGGTGCCAGGCGCCGGTGAAGATCAGCGTTCCGATTCGTGGCTGCGCTGGGCCGGCAAGGGCGTGTGCGTCAGCGGGCTGAACCCCAAGGTGTTTCTGCTGTTTCTGGCGCTGCTGCCGCAGTTTACCGACGCTCGGGCCGAATGGTCGGTGCCGGTGCAGATGCTGGCGTTGGGCGTTGTGCATTTGATCAGCTGCGGCCTGGTGTACCTGCTGGTGGGATTCGGTTCGCAGTCGGTGCTGCGCACGCGCCCGCAGGCCGCGAAGGTCGTGGGGCGCATCTCCGGCGCGGCGATGATCGTCATCGCCCTCGGGCTGCTGGCCGAGCAGGCGCTGAAATAGCGCCTGGCCAGCGCAAACACCTTACCGTCGGTAGATGTCCGGGCGGGCGATCTGCCAAACAAAATCGGGGCAGTTGATGGCGGTATAGCCCACTTTTTCGTAGAGCCAGGGGGCGGTGCTGGTGACCAGCATGATTCGCCGCAGCGTCGCCATCAGTGGATGGGCCTGGCAGCATTCCGCCAGCCACAGGCCCAACCCGCCTTTTTGATGCGTCTCCAGCACGTAAACGTCGCACAGATAGCCGAAGGTGGCGTAATCGGTGACCAGCCGGGCGAAACCAATTTGTCTGGTGCCGTGATACAAACCGAAGCACAGGCTGTGGGAGAGGGACTGGCGAACGGTCTCTTTATCAATGCCCTCCGCCCATGACGAACGGGTCAGAAACGCATGAATGGCGTCAAGATCCAGCAGGGCGGGCTCGGTGCTGACGAGATAGTCAGCACGCCGCCACTCCCGTGGGGCAGGGATTGTCATGAGGGTTCTTCTCCTGTGCAAGCGTTAAGATTTGGGCCGCCGTTCAGGCGTGCAGTTCGGCGACCGTCATGGTGAAAATCAGCGTGTCTTCGCCCTCGTTGGCGTAACGGTGAGGGCCGTCCGTTCTGGCGACCGCCGAACAGCCTGGCGTAATCCTGAGCTCGGTTTGTTCGACGGCAAGGCTCAAGACGCCTTGTTCAACGTGCAACAGCTCGAAGGTGCCCGCCGGATGGCCGCCCGATGCATAGGCTTCCCCCGGCGCCATTTTCCAGCGCCACAGTTCTATCATGTTCGGGCCACGGGTGCCAGCCAGCAAGCGGGCCGAGCCGCCGCGATCGCCATGCCACAGCGTGGGAATGTCTTGGCTTTCAATCAGGTAGGCGGCGGGTGCGCGGGTCACGTTGACGATGTCCGCCACCGACAGGCCCAGCGCCGCCGCGAGTTTGCACAGGATGGCGATGCTGGGATTGGCGCTGCCTTTCTCGATCTCTACCAGCATGCCCTTGCTGACGCCCGCCCGGCGCGACAATTCGTCCAGCGACAGCTTTTGGTTTTTTCGCTGCTGTTTGATGCGGCGCGACACCGCTTCGCTGACGGTTTGCACGTCGGCGCCGAACTCGGTCGGTCTGTTGACTTTTTCGCTCATCGGTCAATATCATGGAATAAAATGGTCAATATAGGATTATTCAATGATTTTAGTCGATCCGTCAATCGATCCGGCCGTCGCTGTGCTGGCGCCCGGTTTCCGGGCGTTAAGCATTACCGTGGCCGCGGCTCCCATAACCAACCCGGACGTGGGGGCGCTGGCGTTAGCGCAGGCCTGTCGCGCCCTCGGCGAGGAGGACGTGCCCTGGGCAGAGGCGCATCTTTCGGCCTGGCGCGATGTTTTCATGCAGTTTGGTGCCAAGCCCAAGCGTACGTCCTGTTCCGCCGACGCCTTGCGCAAGCGCGCGCTGCGCGATGGCTCGATGCCCAGCATCGATCCGGTGGTCGATCTCTACAACGCCGTCAGCATTCGTTATGCGGTGCCGGTGGGGGGCGAGAATATCGCGGCTTATGTCGGTGAGCCGCGGCTGATCGTCGCGGATGGCAGCGAGCTGTTTGATACTGTCAAGGAGGGAGTGGTGATCCATGAATCGCCGGAGGCGGGGGAGGTGGTCTGGCGCGACGATCGCGGCGTGACCTGCCGCCGCTGGAACTGGCGTCAGGGCGTCAGAACCCGGTTGAGCGCCGAGGCCGAACGGATGTGGTTCATCCTGGAGAGCCTGCCGGCAATGCCGTTGGCGGCGCTGCACGCGGCGGGCGATGAATTGATTGCCGGTTTACGGCAAATGATGCCCGGCGTCACGGTAGAGCAACGGCTCATCGGCTGCGCCTCGTAACAGGCGTCAGCACTGGCGGCGGACCAAACCGGTGATCAGATCCAGCGCGTCGTCCGCCGCCGCGACTTCGCTCTCGCTGAGCGCCTGTCGCTCGATAAAACTCTCGATGGCTTCCAGCAGGGAGCAAACGCTGATTTCATCTCCTAACTTCACGACTTCGCAGACGCCACGGCCAATTGCCAGGCATATCGCTTCATCAAATTCAAACGGCTTGTTGTTCATCTTTCCCCCTACGGCGTTTGGGATTATGACGGCTATGCTACCGGTTTTTGTCCGACGTCTGTCTGACGAAAATCCCATTTCTTTTCGTTGATGGCAGCGGGCATACGATCGCGTGTATTGGGGAAATTCTGATTTCCTTACGGCAGTCAGATTTCCCTTGTGACCACCGTGGCGGCGCGGTATTGTCGCCAAATGACGACAATACCGCCTCATTGTCCGCATAAAAAATTTATGACGTTATCATCCCTTCATCCCGCTGCCGTGCGGGATTTTTTTATGAGGTTTATCTCAAAGTGCGGATAACCTCGACGCGATCGCTTGCCATGTTATGGGAATAATCCTAGCTTGAAATAGTCATTTAGGGTTAGCAATCCCTCATGACCTCCTTGTAATACTTGCTGCACCAGAAGGTTTCCTCCCCCGCTTAGGCGGGGGTTTTTAATGGTGTGCATCGGCAAAGTCCGTCAACGTAGAACCGACAGAGTTCGTGACGATATTCACTTTAAGCATCAAGGGACGGGACAATGAAAAATGATTTGGCGGCGGCGATCGCGATCGGCTGTGTACTGTTGTTCGCACTGGCGGTCGGTTCACCCCTCTCCATCAGCAGCACGCTGTAATCTTCTGCGGCCCCGTCCGGGGCCGTTCACCTGGTCTGACGCAGCATCTGCGGATTTTTGCGCCGATCGCTCGCCGGCGCGATAAATTCAGCCAAATCGCTGTTGATGTATGGCGAACTTTGAGTACTCTGAGTGCGTTGCACACCCCACGTGCGCCCGTTCTATCTATGCTTTAATCAGGCCCATCACAGGAATCGCCATGCCCGCCCGCCAAATCTCGAGGAGCCCGCTCTGATGCTGGAGATGTTATTACAGTGGTACCGCCGCCGCTTCACCGATCCGCAGGCTATCGCGCTGCTGGTGATCCTGGTCGCCGGCTTCCTCATTCTCTATTTTCTGCACGGCATTCTGACCCCGTTGCTGGTCGCCATCGTGCTGGCGTATCTGCTGGAGTGGCCGACCGCGCGCCTGCAGCGCATCGGCTGTTCGCGCACCTGGGCGGCGAGCATCATGCTGTTGGTGTTTGCGGGCGTCGCCATGCTGCTGGTGTTCGTCGTCGCGCCGACCGCCTGGCAGCAAGGCATCAATTTGATGAGCGATCTGCCGGGCATGCTCAATCAGTTCTATAACTTTGCCGCGACGTTGCCGAAGCGTTACCCGGCGCTGGTGGATGCCGGCATCATCGACATGATGGCGGAAAACCTGCGCAGCCGGCTGTCCGGCATGGGCGAATCGGTGGTGAAATTCTCGTTGGCGTCGCTGGTCGGTCTGTTGACGCTGGCCATCTACCTGATCCTGGTGCCGATGATGATGTTCTTCCTGTTGAAGGACAAAGAGCAGCTGTTAAACGCGGTGCGCCGCGTGCTGCCGCGCAATCGCGGCCTGGCGGGGCAGGTTTGGAACGAGATGAATCAGCAGATCACCAATTACATCCGCGGCAAGGTGCTGGAGATGGTGATTGTCGGCGTGGCGACCTACCTGGTGTTCGCCGTGTTGGACATGCGCTACTCGCTGCTGCTGGCGGTGCTGGTGGGCTTCTCGGTATTGATCCCCTACATCGGTGCGGTGCTGGTCACCATACCGGTAGTGGTGGTGGCGCTGTTCCAGTGGGGCGTCGGCGCCGATTTCTGGACGCTGATCGTCGCCTATCTGGTGGTGCAGGGGCTGGACGGCAACCTGCTGGTGCCTATTTTGTTCTCCGAAGCGGTCAACCTGCATCCGCTGGTGATTATCCTGTCGGTGATCGTATTCGGCGGGATGTGGGGTTTTTGGGGCGTGTTTTTCGCCATACCGCTGGCGACGTTGGTGAAGGCGGTGATCCATGCCTGGCCGGATGAACTGCGGGTCGAGGTGGAAGACAAGGCCGACTGACAGGAAAGAAAAGAAGCGCAGCAGGCCGCTGCGCTTCGTGAGAATTACTGCTGCAGGTAGCTCAGAACGATGTCGTGGTGATTGGTGGTTTTGAAATCATCAAACACTTTTTCAATCTTGCCTTTGGCGTCGATCAGGAAACTGATGCGGTGAATACCGTCGTAGGTCTTGCCCATGAAGGTTTTCTCGCCCCACACGCCAAACTGTTGCGACACCTGATGATCTTCATCAGACAACAGCGTGAAGTTGAGCAGCTCCTTTTCGGCGAAGCGCGACAGTTTTTCCGGTTTGTCGGTGCTGATGCCCAGCACTTCGACGCCGACCTTTTTCAATTCGTCCATGTTGTCCCGCAGGCCGCAGGCTTGCACGGTGCAGCCCGGCGTCATCGCCTTCGGATAGAAATAGACCAATACTCGCTGTCCCTGGAAGTCGGCCAAATTAATTTCCTCACCGTCCTGGTCAGGCAAACTAAATTTCGGCGCTGTGTCACCGGCTTTCAATGGGCTCATCACTACTCTCCATCTTTCTCGTCATGCTGTGGATAGTTCACCACGCTAATACTGCCTTGCGCGTTCAATTCTGTACATAGGCGATGGAAGGCTTGCTCAATATTTGAGGCGTCCCGATCGCCGGAGCTGTGGGCGGTGATTTGGATATACAGCTGTGGCGGCAGGTCGCCGTCCGCCGGCTGCGTGCGCGAAACCAGTTCGGCGATATTCATCTGGCTGGAGTCGAACAGATCGGTAAAGCGTTCGATGATGTGCGGCGAGTCCTTCACTTCCACCTGCACCCACACCGTGGCCGGCATCGGCGGCCTTTCATGCGAGTTTGTGCGCTTCATCACGATCAGCAGATCCAGCTCCGCGCCTTTTTGCGGCAGGGTGGATTCGATCAGGGTAATGGCGTTCCAGCTGCCGGACAGCAGCATGATGAACGTGAATTCCTCCCCCAGCATGGCCAGACGGCTATCTTCGATATTGCATCCGCAACTACTGACGTGGCGGGTGATGGTATTGACGATTCCGGGGCGGTCGGCGCCGAGCGCGGTAATCACGAGATAGTGTTCGTCTGACTGAGGCAAAATAGCGCTTCCTGTCGTGCTTAATGGGGTTACCATGGTAAACATAAAAAAAACCGCCTGCCAAGCGCTTACAACGCGGTTGTGCGCTTGCTTTTGGATAGGCAGCAAAAGTACCATGAGTGACCTGTGTGTGGAGGGGACGGCCAATGTTTACGGGAAGTATTGTTGCACTGGTTACGCCGATGGACGACAAAGGTGCTGTCGATCGCGCGAGCCTAAAAAAATTGATCGATTATCATGTAGCCAGTGGCACCGCGGCGATCGTTTCCGTAGGGACCACCGGCGAGTCCGCAACGCTTGCCCATGACGAGCACGTTGACGTGGTGCTGCAGACGCTGGAGCTGGCCGACGGCCGCATCCCGGTGATCGCCGGCACCGGCGCCAACGCCACCGCCGAAGCCATCGCGCTCACCACCCGCTTCGCCAATACCGGCGTCGTGGGCTGCCTGACGGTGACGCCGTACTACAATAAGCCGACGCAGGAAGGGCTGTACCAGCACTTCAAGGCGATCGCCGAGAGCACCGAGCTGCCGCAGATCCTGTATAACGTGCCTTCGCGCACCGGCTGCGACATGCTGCCGCCGACCATCGCTCGGCTGGCGAAAATCAAGAATATTGTTGCTGTAAAAGAAGCGACGGGGAACTTAAGTCGCGTTAGTCAGATCCAAGTGCTGGTTGACGATGAAGACTTCATTTTGCTGAGCGGCGACGACGCCAGCGGGCTGGACTTCATGCAACTGGGCGGCAAAGGGGTGATTTCCGTGACGGCCAACGTGGCCGCGCGCGAGATGGCGGAACTTTGCGCGCTGGCGGCGCAGGGCAAGTTTGCCGAAGCGCGCCGCTTAAATCAGCGCTTGATGCCGTTGCATCAGGATCTATTTGTAGAAGCAAACCCAATTCCGGTGAAGTGGGCCTGTAAGGCGTTGGGATTGATGGCAACCGATACGCTGCGTCTGCCGATGACGCCGTTGAGCGAAGCCGCCCGCCCGGTGGTGGAGCGCGCGCTGAAAAGCGTCGGTTTGCTGTAACTCTAAGGGAAATTTGATGGCTTATTCATTGCAAAAGTCGACGGTAGCAAAAGTAGTGGGCATCTCATTGGTGATGATGCTGGCAGCCTGCAGCAGCGATCAGCGCTACAAGCGTCAGGTCAGCGGCGATGAGGCTTACCTCGACGCGGCTCCGCTCAAGGCGCTGAACGCGCCGTCCGGCATGATCCTGCCGGTCCAGAGCGGCAACTATGACGTTCCCGCCACGACGCTGCAAGGCAACGTCGGCAAGCAACTGGACATTCGTCCGCCGGTGCAGCCGTTGGCGCTGCTGAGCGGTTCACGCGCGCAGTACGCCGGCGACAGCGGCACGCTGTTGCTGGAAAACAGCCCGCAGAACCAGAATCTGTGGTCGCGCGTGGTCAGCCTGCTGCAGGCGAAGAACATCGCGATTGCTTCCCGCCAGGACGCCGGTCAGACCCTGACCACCGACTGGGTGAAGTGGAACCGTCTGGACGAAGACAACCAGTACGAAGGCCGCTATCAGATCAGCGTGCAGCAGCAGGGCTACCAGCAGGCGCTGGTGGTGAAAAGCGTTGGTCTGCAGCAGCAGGGCAAGACCGAGCAGGTGACTGACCAGTCTGAGATTCAGCGCTACAACGGCATGATGATCAACACCCTGATCGAAGGCCTGGACAAGCAGGACAACCTGGCGAGCAGCCAGACGGCCAGCCGCTTCGGCGCGCTGGACGTGCAGAGTGGCGCCGATGACACCGGCCTGCCGATGCTGGTGGTGCGCGGCCCGTATACCGTGGTGTGGGATCGCCTGCCGGCGGCGCTCGAAAAACTGGGGATGAAAGTGGGTGACCGCAGCCGTCCGCAGGGCACCGTCGCCGTGACCTACAAGTCCCTGAGCAGCAGCGATTGGGATGCGTTGGGCGTCAAGGATCCTGAACTGGCGGAAGGCGATTACAAACTGCAGGTCGGCGATCTCAACAACCGCACCAGCCTGCAATTTATCGATCCGAAAGGCAAACCGCTGACCCAGTCGAAAAACGACGCACTGGTGGCGGCATTCCAGTCTGCCTTCAGTAAAACCAGCGTTAAATAACCAAAAAGGGGCTTCGGCCCCTTTTTGTTTTGTCTATACGGTATCGTTTGCGTCGCAGGTTTGGCACAATAGTGTCCGGCACGCCAAAGAATTCATTAGGTCAATTCTATACCCCCTAATTTCGGGCCGCGCTCGGGAGACAACGGGGATACATTACTGGAGTAAGTAAGATGCAAAAGCTAGCTGAGCTGTATCGCGGAAAGGCAAAAACCGTTTACACCACCGAGAATCCCGATCTGTTGGTGTTGGAGTTCCGCAACGATACGTCAGCACTGGATGGTCAGCGCATTGAGCAGTTCGATCGCAAAGGCATGGTGAACAACAAGTTCAACCATTTCATCATGAGCAAACTGGAAGAAGCCGGCATCCCGACCCAGATGGAGCGTCTGCTGTCCGACAATGAAGTGCTGGTGAAGAAGCTGGACATGGTGCCGGTGGAGTGCGTGATCCGTAACCGCGCTGCCGGTTCGCTGGTGAAGCGTCTGGGCATCGAAGAAGGCCTGGTGCTGAACCCGCCGCTGTTCGATCTGTTCCTGAAAAACGACGCCATGCACGATCCGATGGTTAACGAATCCTACTGCGAAACCTTCGGCTGGGTGAGCAAAGAACATCTGGCGCGCATGCGCGAGCTGAGCTACCGCGCCAATGACGTGTTGACCAAGCTGTTCGACGACGCCGGTCTGATCCTGGTCGACTTCAAGCTGGAGTTCGGCCTGTTCAACGGCGAAGTGGTGCTGGGTGATGAGTTCTCGCCAGACGGCAGCCGCCTGTGGGACAAAAACACCCTGGACAAGATGGATAAAGACCGTTTCCGTCAAAGCCTGGGCGGCCTGATCGAAGCCTATGAAGAAGTGGCGCGCCGCATCGGCGTGAAGCTCGACTAAGCGTTGGCACCGCCATTCGGGGCGATCCGGCCGGATCGTCCCGCTATTCTGCATTTTTCCAGAAAATTTCTACATTTCCTCCGCGGCAGACCATTTATAATGATGGATGCGAGATGACTAAAACCTATCCCACTCAGGCTTGAAGCTGCCTATGCGCTTACGATCGCGGCGCAACTTCAACGAGCAGGGGAAATATCTGGAGTATATTTATGCGTTGGCAAGGGCGTCGGGAAAGTGACAATGTTGAGGATCGTCGCGGGCAGTCTTCAGGTTTGGGCGGCGGTGGTGGCGGTTTCCGCGTGCCGGTGGGCGGCAAGGGCGGCATCGTCATTTTGGTGGTGGTGCTGGTGGCCGGCTATTACGGCATCGATCTGTCGCCGCTATTGAACGGCGGTAACGTCGCACCGCAGGGTCAACAGCAGAGCGCCAACATCAGTCCGAAAGACGATGAGCTGGCCAAATTCACTTCGGTGGTACTGGCCTCAACCGAGGATAACTGGAAAGAGATTTTCCAGCGCATGGGCAAAACCTATCAACCGCCGAAGCTGGTGATGTACCGTGGCGTCACGCGGACCAGCTGCGGCACCGGCCAGGCGGCGATGGGGCCGTTCTACTGCCCGGGTGACAGAACGGTGTATATCGATCTGTCTTTCTATCAGGACATGAAAACCAAGCTGGGCGCCGGCGGTGATTTCGCCCAGGCCTATGTGGTGGCGCACGAAGTTGGCCACCACGTGCAGAACCTGCTGGGCATCGAGCCCAAGGTTCGCCAGATGCAGCAGGGCGCCAGCCAGGCGGAAGTGAACCGTCTGTCGGTGAAAATGGAGCTGCAGGCGGACTGCTTCGCCGGCGTGTGGGGCAAATACGCCGAGAAGCAGCAGATGCTGGAAGAGGGTGACCTGCAGGCGGCGCTGAACGCCGCTCAGGCGATTGGCGACGATCGGTTGCAGCAGCAGAGCCAGGGCCGCGTCGTGCCGGACAGCTTCACCCACGGTACCTCGCAACAGCGCTACACCTGGTTTAAACAGGGCTTCGACAGCGGCGATCCTAATACCTGCAACACCTTCGCATCCCGTTAACGCCTCAAGTGCCGGAGCCTGACTCCGGCATTTTTTTCGGATTGAGATACAGCCTTATGTTACAGGCAGCGCAACAACTCATGCGGCGTCAGGGCATCCGGCGCCTGCTGGTGCTCAGCGGTGAGCCCGACTGGTGCCGCGAACAGGCGCAGCGGCTGGCGGCGACGTTGCCCGGCGACTGGCCGTGGGTGGGGGAAAATCCGCCGCCCGGCCAGACGGCGTTGGCGAGTGGCGCGGTGCGCCAATTGCTGGGGCAGGAGCGGCTGCACGCGGTGTTCGACGCCGGTCAGTCGCTGGACGTGGAGGCATTGGCGGCGCTGTGCGGCGCATTGCGTGCCGGTAGCTGGCTGCTGTTGCTGACGCCGCCCTGGCGGCAATGGCCTCAGCAGCCGGACGGCGACAGCCTGCGCTGGAGCGATTGCCCGCAGCCAATTACCACCCCGCATTTCATCCACCATCTGCAGCGGCATCTGGCCGACGACCGTGAAGTGACGATTTGGCGGCAGGATGAGCCCCTGACGCTGGCCGCGCTGCCGGCGCGTGAGGATTGGCAACCGCCGGATGGCCGGCCGACCGATGAACAGCAGGCGATCCTGACGGCGCTGCTGCAGGCCGAATCCGGCGTGTGGGTACTGACCGCCGCCCGCGGCCGCGGCAAATCGACGCTGGCCGGTATGCTGGTGGCGCAGTCGCCGCTGAGCTGTTGGATAACCGGGCCGAGCCGCGCCGCCACCGAGGTGGCCGGGGAATGGGCGCGGGGGCGCGCGCAGTTTTGGGCGCCCGATGCCTTGCTTGCGCAGTGCCGGGAGGGTGACGTCAGCAACGTGGGTTGGCTGCTGGTGGATGAAGCGGCGGCGATCCCCGCGCCGCTGTTGCAGCAGCTGATCGGCTACTTCCCACGTGTGCTGCTGACCACCACGGTGCAGGGGTATGAGGGCACCGGCCGCGGTTTTCTGCTGAAGTTTTGCGCCGGGCTGCCGTCCTATCAGGCATTGAGTCTGCAACAGCCAATGCGCTGGGCGCAGGGCGATGCGTTGGAACGGATAACGGACAATGCGTTGTTGTTCAACGAGCTGCCCGCCTGGCCGGCGGATGGCCAGGCGATCGATTACAGCCAGGCGGAGCAGCGTGAACTGTGCGCCGAACCGCAGCGGCTGGCGCGTTTCTATGCTCTGCTGAGCAGCGCGCATTACCGCACCTCGCCGCTGGATTTGCGCAGGCTGATGGATGCGCCCGGCATGCACTTCGGGCTGGCGCAGGCCGGGCAGGAGGTGGTCGGCGCCGTGTGGTTGGTGGACGAAGGCGGTTTGAGCGCCGAGTTGGCGCACGATGTGTGGGCCGGCCGCCGCCGGCCGCGCGGCAACCTGGTGGCGCAGTCGTTGGCGGCGCATGGCGGCCAGTGGTGGGCGCCGACGCTGCGGTCACGGCGTATTACCCGCATCGCGACGCTGCCGGCGTTGCGGCGGCAGGGTATTGCACGTCAGCTGGTCGAGCGGCAACGCCGCCAGGCGCAGGGGCTGGATTTTCTGTCGGTCAGTTTCGGCTATACCGAGCCGCTGTGGCGCTTTTGGCAATCCTGCGGTTTCGAGCTGGTGCGCATCGGCAGCAAGCCGGAGGCCAGCAGCGGCTGTTATACCGCGATGGCTATCTTGCCTTTGAGCGAACAAGGTGAGGCGCTGCGACACGCGGCACACAAGCATCTGGCGCGCGATTGGCCCTGGCTGCGGCAGCGTATTGAGCTCGCGCTGGCGATCCCGGGCGACGACGGCGACACATCGCTGAGTGAAGAGGATTGGCGCGAGCTGGCCGGGTTCGCTTTCGCCCATCGGCCGCTTGAGGCCAGCCTGGGGGCATTGCAACGTTTGCTGCTGGCCAGCAATCTGCCGCTGCCCGCGCTGCGTGGTCATTTGCAGCGGCGGCAATCCCCTGCGGCCTGCGTGGAGCAGGCGGGCGTCAGCGGCCAGAGAGCCTTGCTGCGCCAGTGGCGGCACGAAACGGCGCAGGCGTTGGAACAGCTGAATGCGCAGCACTGCCGCTACTGGCGTGACTGGGCGCAGTCATTGCAATAAGCAGTCATTGCAATAAATTGAATAACTCGCTCAATAAAACCCGATTTTCCCAATTTCTCAACGGCGTATAGTCACTGTCAGCGGTGAGGCGGCGACTGTCGCCGTACCAGGTTGGGTTACTATTAAGGAGTCATCGATGAAACATGAGCATTTCGTTGTCCAAAGCCCGGCATCCCCGGCGGCGCAGCTGATCTTGCTGTTTCACGGTGTCGGCGATAACCCGGTAGCGATGGGGGAGATCGGCAGCTACTTTGCCAAGGACTTTCCTCAGGCGCAGGTGGTGAGCATCGGTGGCCCCGCAGCGTTCGGCAACGGCGGTGGGCGCCAGTGGTTTTCGGTGCAGGACGTGACCGAAGAGAACCGCGCGGCCCGCATCGCAGACGTGATGCCGCAGTTTGTGGCCGTGGTGCGCCATTGGCAGCAGCTGAGCGGCGTGGGCTATGCCGGCACGGCGCTGGTGGGGTTCTCGCAGGGGGCGATCATGGCGCTTGAGGCGCTAAAAGCAGAATCCCGGCTGGCCGGTCGCGTGGTCGCGTTCAGCGGGCGTTTCGCCCAACTGCCTGAGCAGGCTTTCGGCGACAGCGTGGTGCATTTGATCCACGGGGAAGAGGACGCGGTGATCGCGGTGCAACACGCGCACGCGGCGGCAGAAGCGCTACGGGCCGGCGGCGCCGATTTCACGCTGGATGTGGAGGAAAACGTCGGGCATGCGATCAACCAGGGCATGATGAACGCTGCGTTGGAAAGGCTGCATTATTATGTGCCGCAGCGCTACTGGGACGAGGCATTGTCCGGCAAGCGCGGCGAGCTGATCGCCTTCCGTTGAAAATTCAGGGCGCCGATGAGCGCCCTGATGTCATTTCTTTTTCGGCCAGTCGTCTTCGTCATCCCACTGGGCGTTGTTGTCGCGGTGCGGCGGTATCTCCGGCTTGTTGGCCAGATAGCTTTTAACGTCGACGCGGCGCAGTTCCTTGATGCCGCTGACGACCATTCCCACCAGAACCAGCAGGATAATCCACCAGTAATCAGCTAACCATTGCATAGCTACTCCTTTCCTTCACTGCGTATAAAACGCGAAAAAATCGATGGCAGATGGCGTTCGAGCCATTCGGCACCGGCGACCTCCTTATCTTGCCAGGCCGCCAGCAGCAGCGCCGGGGTCAGCAAATGTTCGGCCTCTTGCGCCAGCGGCCGGTAGCTCAGATGCCACGGCTCTACCGCCACGCCACCGCTGTCTTCGGTAAAGGGGCGATAGAAACCGAACTCGGCCATATGCGCCGTCAGCCACTGATTGAGCGGCGCAAAGTAACCGCCTTCTTCGTATTCCCACGGCTCCAGCTGCAGCTTTTGCCCTTCCGGCAGCAGCGACGGGTCGTACACGTCTAAATCGCTGCCCCAGTGATGGCGGCTGGCGCCCGGCAGGGCCGACCAGCGCAGGATCGCCTCGCAGCGCTCGGCGGCGGACAGCGGCGCGACGTCGATCGGGCGGCTGTCCTTATCTAATACTGGCCGCTGGCCGCAGAATTTGCCATTCCAGATAGCCAACTGCCGGTCGAAATCGCGGAAGGTACTGGCGGGCTGGAGATCGAATCCCGCCTCACGCGCCGCCTGCTGCATCGCCAGGAAGGCGTTGGCCGCCTGCGGTTGCAGCCGGTGGTTCCCGCTCAGCGGCGCCAGGTGTTCAGTTGAGCGGCCGGTGAGCATTTCTGCGTTGATCATGCGACCAATTGCTCCATGATGCGTTGATACATGCGGCTCAGCAGCTGCAGATCCGCGGCGTTGACACATTCGTTGACCTTGTGGATGGTGGCGTTGACCGGCCCCAGTTCCACCACCTGCGCGCCCATCTGCGCGATGAAGCGGCCGTCGGAGGTACCGCCGGTGGTCAGCAGCTGCGGCGTCAATTCAGAATAGTGCTCGACGGCGTTGACCACCGCATCCACCAGCGCGCCGCGCGAGGTGAGGAACGGTTGACCGGACAACCGCCACTCGATGCTGTAATTCAACTGGTGGCGTTCCAGCAGCTCTTCCACGCGCTGCTTGATCATCGAGTCGGTCAGTTCGGTGCTGAAGCGGAAGTTGAACTGCACGTAAAGATCGCCCGGGATCACGTTGTTGCTACCGGTACCGGCCTGCACGTTGGCGATCTGCATACTGGTCGGCGGGAAAAACTCGTTGCCGCGATCCCATTCGATCGCCACCAGTTCATTCAGCGCCGGCATGGCGCGGTGCACCGGGTTGTCCGCCAGGTGCGGATAGGCGACGTGCCCCTGCACGCCGTGAATGTGCAGGTTGGCGGTGATGGAGCCGCGTCGGCCGTTTTTCACCACGTCGCCGACGCGCTCGGTGCTGGACGGCTCGCCGACCAGGCAGTAATCCAGGCGCTCATTGCGCGCCATCAGCGTTTCGACCACTTTAACCGTGCCGTGGGTGGCGCTGGCCTCTTCATCTGAGGTGATCAAAAAAGCCAGGCGGCCCTGGTGATTCGGGTTGGCGGCGACAAAGCGTTCTGCGGCCACCACCATTGCGGCCAACGAGCCTTTCATGTCTGCCGCGCCACGGCCATACAGCATGCCGTCGCGGATCGTCGGTTCAAACGGCGGGTTGTCCCAGCGTTTTTCATCTCCGGTTGGTACTACGTCGGTATGCCCGGCAAACGCCAGGGTTTGCCCTTCGCCGCGCCAGGCCCAAAAGTTCTGGGTATCTTCGAAGTCCATCGCTTCGACGGTGAAACCGATCGCCTGCAGGCGATCGATCATCAGCTGCTGACAGCCCTCGTCACTCGGGCTGAGGGAAGGGCGTTTAATCAGCTGCTGGGCCAGTTCGATAACCGGGCAAGTCATACGGCGACCTCGGCGATAAATTGCTGGTAAGCGTCGGCGTTGAAACCGAGCAGGGCGTGGCCGTTGCCGTCGTCCAGCAGCGGGCGTTTGATGATCGCCGGCTGCGCCAGCATCAGCGCGATGGCGGCGTCAGCGTTATCGCAGGCGTTGCGTTGCGCTTCATCCAGTTTACGCCAGGTGGTGCCGCGAGTATTGAGCAGCGGTTCCCAACCCAGTTGCGCGATGAAACCGCGCAGCTGCTGTTCGGTCAGGCCGTCGGCGCGGTAGTCGTGAAAATGATAGGCCACGCCCTGATCTTCCAGCCAGCGGCGGGCTTTTTTGATGGTGTCGCAGTTTTTGATGCCGTACATCGTCAGCGTTGTCTGTTGCGGTTTGTTTGCCATGGCGTAAAGCTACCTGTCTCGTCGAGTCGATACTGAGCGGCGGGCGCGATCTTTGGCCTCTCGCCGCCCGGCGATAGCAGAGATAATGCCAGTAAAGCGGCGGCGAGATCCAGACAACGATGTGGGCGAGGTGCGATTGGGTGCCAGAGAGAGGGGGGAGGCAACGTGGCGGAGCGGCGGCCTTCGCCGGCGGTGCTCTCGAAGAGAGGCCGGCGAATGCGTTCAGCCGCAAAGGCGAATCTGAAGAAGAGGGCGTTACTCTTTATTTATTCTTATGTTTAAACGATCGGTTAAACAGCGCACGCGGGTAATGTGCAATAGCGGCTTTATCCGGCTGGCGCCGAGTTTTTTCATGATTCGTGACTTGTAATGATTGGCGGTTTTATTTCTGATATTCATGGCACTACTGATGTCGGTCAGCGATTTCCCCGTCGACCATTCCGAGAGGAAAAGCGACTCGCGCTGGGAGAGTTGCGGTGGCTCGGTATAATGATTGTAACGCTTATAGAGATCGTCGATAAGGCGGCTGAAACGGCTCAATGATATAAGGTTTGATAATATAATGGTCTTGCTGTCGACAATCACCATTTCATGCGGGCAGTCGGTGATAATGACTATTTTGTAGGTATTGGGGTTAGCATATTCAACGCGATAACGCGCTTCAAAATTGGCGATGGTGACATCGATAAAGCAGACTCTTTTGCGGCTAAAACCGGCCGGTGCGCGTTTTTCCGCCCAGGTTTGCTTAATAAGTTGTCGGATGCCGACAGTGGTATAGGCACACTCGCTGAAAATATCAATTTCCATTTTATTATAGTCCTTTGCTTTCTATTTCCCGGTGAGGATTGATATCTTAAAACATAAAAAAAGAAATAATATAAATAATTTCATGTTGAACTTATCTTGCGCCGCAAGCCAATGAGCGGTAGCTGGGCGCGAGTTTCGCGGGGGAGACATATACTAGCATGATTTATAACGAGTAAAATTTTTTTTAACCGACGGCCTAAGCAATGTGAGATCGATAAAATAGAAATCCTCTATTAATACCGTGGTTATTAAAAGGAATTAACATAGTTTGTAGCTATTAAATTTTTCAGTTCGATCGTTTTTGTCGATCGTTTGTTGGCATTTTTTGGGGCTAATGGATTAATTATTAAGATATTTCTTAGTTTTATTACGTTTGGCGGCTTTATTTCAATCGATGATAGAACCGGTTATGAAGCGGTGTGGAAAATAGCGTGAAAATTGATGTAAAGATAAATATAAACAAAGAAAATGCGATGTTTTGAGCTACAAACAGCGCATAAATTTGGGTGATTGATACGGAGAGCTAGCGTGAAAGAATGTCATATCGAAATTTCCGATCGGGTAACACCGGAAATAACGTCCTGTATCGCGGAAGGGTTGGACCGTTTTAATGATGAACATATCGGCTATGGCGATCGTCAGACGCTGGCGGTGGTGGTAAAAGATCCCGACAGCGGGGAAGTTCTGGGGGGAATTACCGGGCGCTCATCACTAGGGCTGCTGTTTCTCGATCTTTTTTATTTGCCGAAAGCGCTGCGCGGCGCGGGGTTGGGCAGCGAGCTGTTGCGCCGCTTTGAGCAAGAGGGGCGCAGACGCGGTTGCCTTTCCGCCGTGTTGTACACCATCAGCTTTCAGGCGCCGGACTTTTATCAGCGGCATGGCTGGCAGCGTATGGGGGAGGTGCCTTGCTTGCCGCCAGGAACCAGCCGCGTCTTTATGAGCAAAACCTTGTGATGTGCGATTAACGCACGTAGCCTCCCTGTTGCAGGCGCAGCAGTGAGGCACCGTCCGCATACACCATGCCGGTGGTTAAATCGTGAAAGCCATACTTTTTATAAAAGGCCAGTTTTTCCGGTACGGAATAGATGAAAATCTTGCCAAGCGGCGCCAAATCTTGCATCACCCGATCCATCAACCTGCGCCCCAATCCCTGCCCCTGATAATGCGGATCGATCGCCACATCGGCCAGGTAGGCGACCGAGGTCAGATCGCTGATGGCATGTGCGGTCGCTATCAGCTCATCGCCGATAAACCCCCAATAGCAAAACTGACTGTGTTGGTAAACGTGTTGCAACGTGTGCGGATCGCGTTTGCCCAGCCCGGCAGACTCGAGCAACTCACACAGCCGCTGCCAGTCGATGTCGCGGCGTTTCAGATCGGTGATAATTTCCATCGTCTTCCTCTAACCAACAAGATTGAGATCGGCGGCATAGTGCCGAATGGCGCGCTGATAGCCACGGATGTCGGCGCTCCATTGGCGCATTTTTATACCTTTTACACGCTACCGTGGAGAAATTGATATCACAAGGGAATAGCGGTACTGAACATTGATCAGATAAATACGAAAATGTGCGCTAACTCCGGTTTCCTGGCCCGGCATCGTTCCCATTCTCCTTCACATGGTCAAAAAACAGGCGTAGAATCCGCTTCGTCAAATAATTGAGGTTGTAAAGTATTATGGTTGATCGTGAATTAGGAAACTGGAAAGACTTCATTGATGAGATGTTGGGCAACTGACACAGCGTTGAAGCAGATGGCAAGGTTGAGTCATTGGAAAGTCACTGAAACACCTTGGGAACGAGATTATCGTTCGAAATAAAGCAGCATCGGTTCACCCGACGCTGCTTTTTTATGCCCTGTCAATCACTCCCCGGCGGCCGTCGTATTGCCTGCAGGATGCGCTTTGCCCGGGAAACGGCGCCGTACCAGCACGAAGAACAGCGGTACGAAGAAAATAGCCAGCAGGGTGGCGGAGATCATGCCGCCCATTACCCCGGTGCCGACCGCATGTTGGCTGCCGGAACCGGCCCCGCTGCTGGTGGCCATCGGCAGCACGCCGAAGATAAACGCCAACGAGGTCATCAGGATCGGCCGCAGACGCATGCGTGACGCATCGAGCGTTGCCGACATCAGATCCTGTCCCTTATGGTTCAACTCATTGGCGAACTCGACGATCAGAATGGCGTTTTTCGCCGACAGCCCAATGATGGTCAACAGGCCGACCTGGAAATAGACGTCGTTCTCCAGGCCGCGCATCCAGGTGGCGGCGACCGCGCCGATGACCCCCAGCGGCACCACCAGCATCACCGAGAACGGAATCGACCAGCTCTCATACAGCGCCGCCAGGCACAGGAACACCACCAGCAGCGAGATGGCATACAGCGCCGGTGCCTGCGAGCCGGACAGCCGTTCCTGATAGGACATCGCGGTCCATTCCAGGCCAAAGCCGGTCGGCAGTTGGCTGACCAGTTTCTCCATTTCTGCCATGGCGGTGCCGGTGCTGACGCCGTTGGCCGCCTCGCCGACGATCTCCAGCGCCGAGCTGCCGTTATAGCGTTCCAGCCGTGGCGAACCGTACTCCCAATGTGAGCTGGCGAAAGCCGAGAACGGTACCATGCCACCCGTGCTGTTGCGTACATACCATTTGTTGATGTCATCCGGCAGCATGCGGAACGGCGCCGCGGCCTGCACATAGACTTTTTTCACCCGACCACGGTCGACGAAGTCGTTGACGTAGGTCGAGCCCCAGGCGGTGGAGAGGGTATTGTTGATGTCGTCGATCGACACGCCCAGCGCCTGAGCCTTGCGCTGATCGATATCGATTTGCAGCTGTGGGCTGTCGTCCAGGCCGTTGTGGCGCACGCGCGACAGCAGCGGATTTTGCCCGGCCAGCTGCAGCAGTTGATCGCGCGCCGCCATCAGCTTGGCGTGGCCGAGCCCGGCGTGGTCTTCCAACTCCATATCGAAGCCGGAGGAGTTGCCGAGGCCGGTGATCGCCGGCGGGCTGCTGGCGATCACCCGCGCTTCGTTGATCTTGCTGAACGCCTGAGTAGCGCGATCGATGATGTCGAACGAACTGTTGGCGCCCGAGGTGCGCAGATCCCAGTCTTTCAGCCGGACGAACAGGCGCGCCACGTTTTGGCCGTTGCCGCCCGGGCCGGAACCGATGATGGCGAACACCGACACCACATCCTGTTTCTCTTCGGTCAGGAAGTACTGCTCGACCTTTTCCACCACTTTAGAGGTTTGCTGCAGGGTCGAGCCCGCCGGCAGCTGCACCTGCACGGTGAAGATGCCGCGGTCTTCCTGCGGCAGGAACGAGGTCGGCAGCTTGATGAACAGCAGCGCCATTCCGCCGAGCAACAGAAGATAAATCACCATGTAGCGGCCGCTGGCGTGCAGGATGCGCCCCACGCCGCGCTCATAGCGTTCGGCGTTGCGGTTGAACATGCGGTTGAACCAGCCGAAGAATCCGCGTTTGCCTTGATGGTGCCCTTTGGCGATCGGTTTGAGCAGCGTGGCGCACAGGGCCGGGGTCAGGATCATTGCCACCAGCACCGACAGCACCATGGCGGAGACGATGGTGATGGAGAACTGGCGATAGATGGCACCGGTGGTGCCGCCGAAGAACGCCATCGGCACGAACACCGCCGACAGCACCAGGGCGATGCCGACCAGCGCGCTCTGGATCTGCCCCATGGATTTGCGCGTGGCCTCACGCGGTGGCAGCCCTTCCTCACTCATCACGCGTTCGACATTTTCCACCACCACGATGGCGTCATCCACCAGCAGACCGATCGCCAGCACCATGGCGAACATGGTGAGGGTGTTGATACTGAAGCCGCAGGCGGAAAGGATGGCGAAGGTGCCCATCAGCACCACCGGCACGGCGATGGTGGGGATCAACGTGGCGCGGAAGTTCTGCAGAAACAGGTACATCACCAGGAACACCAGCAGGATGGCTTCCAGCAGCGTTTTCACCACGTCTTTGATCGAGGCTTTGACGAACGGGGTGGTTTCATAGGCCACTTTGGCCTCCAGCCCATGCGGGAAGTATTGCGACAGCTCGGCGATCTTGTCCTTCACCAGCTGGTCGGTCTGCAGTTCGTTGGCGCCGGAGGCCAGCTTGATGTTCATGCCCGCGGCCTGCATGCCGTTGTAACGGCTGAGGTAGTTGTAGTTTTCGCCGCCCAGTTCGACGGTGGCGACGTTGCCCAGCGTCACCAGCGAGCCGTCCTGATTGACCCGCAGGGTGATCTGACGGAACTGTTCCGGCGTCTGGAGCTGCGATTGAGCGTTGATGGTGGCGTTCAGCGCCTGCTTGTCGACCGACGGGGTGCCGCCCAGCTGGCCGACCGCCACTTGGGCGTTCTGCGACTGAATGGCCTTGACCACGTCTTGGGTCGTGAGCTGGTAGCTGTTGAGCTTGTTGGGATCGAGCCAGATGCGCATGGCGTATTGCGAGCCGTATACGTCCATGCTGCCGACGCCGTTGATGCGGCTGAGCGGGTCCTGCAGGTTGGAGACGATGTAATCGGCGATGTCCTGCTTGTCCATGCTGTTGTCGGTGGAGACGAACGCCACCATCATCAGCGTGGTGTCGCCGGATTTCGAGACCGTAACCCCCTGGTTCTGCACCGCCTGCGGCAGGCGTTTAATCGCTGCTTGCAGCTGGTTTTGCACCTGCTGCATCGCCTCGTTGGGATCGGTGCCGGCTTCGAACGTCAGCGTGACGGTCGCTTGGCCGGTATTGGTGCTCTGCGACGACATATACATCATGTTGTCGAGGCCGGTCATATTCTGTTCAATGATCTGTGTGACGGTGTTTTCCAGCGTTTGCGCCGAAGCACCTGGGTAAGTTGCGCTGATGCGCACGTTCGGCGGCGCCAAATTCGGGTATTGTTCTACCGGTAAAGAAAAAATCGCCAACGCTCCGGTCAGGCAAAGAATAATTGCCAGCACCCAGGCGAAAATCGGGCGATCAATAAAAAAATTGGCCATGCAGCGCGAACCTCGTTATGACTTGTTCTATCTTTAAAACGCATCAGAATTATGCATTTCAGCGGCAGGGAAGGATTCCGGCGCTATTGCACTTTACTCGGGATAGTCGAGGAAAGCGTGGAGAAAAAAAGGAGATAGTGTAAATAACGGTAGCGGAAAACGGCGTGGGTGCACTGGCGCCGGCAATTGTACGCTATTAAGACATTTTTATTACTATCAAAGGCCTTGCGTATTTCTTTGCCGCAGGGAACCGGAAAGTAAAAACTGGACTCACCTTAGCAGGAGCTTGGCATGGGAATTAACCCGGTATTTGCCCGTCGGCTTTATTTGTGCTGGCTGATCAGCCACAGTGAACGGCCGAACGTGCCGCGATTGATGGCGCTGACCGGTTGGCCGCGCCGCACGTTGCAGGATGTGCTGAAGGCGCTGCCCGGCATGGGCGTAGAGCTGCAGTTCGTGCAGCAAGGCGTGCGCAACAACGACGGTTTCTATCAGTTGGAAAGCTGGGGGCCGTTCAACAAGAGCTGGGTGCACCAGCATCATCAGGCGTTGCTCAGCGCCATCGAGTAAGCAGCCCCGGCGCATCGGCCGGGGCGGGCGATTATTGGCTTTTGTGCTCCAGGTACATCACCGTCGCCGCCACGCGAGAACGCACGTCCAGCTTGCGCAGTATGTTGCGGATGTGCACCTTCACGGTTTCTTCAGAGATATGCAACTGCGCCGCCACCTGTTTGTTGGACAGGCCGCGCGCCACCTCTTGCAAAACGTCCAGCTCGCGTTCGGTCAAGGCGGCGAAGGGATCGCGTTGCTCGCCGCGCGCCAGCAAATAGTCGGCCATGGCGTCGCTGATCACGTTTTGCCCCTCTGCGGCGGTACTGATGTGTTCCAGCAGCTGCTCCGGTTCGCTGTCTTTCAGCAGATAGCCGTCGGCGCCGGCGTCGATCAGCGCATACAGATCGCTGCGCGCGTCGGAAACCGTCAGCACGATGATGCGCGCGTCCACGCCTTCGTCGCGCAGAGCCCGCAGCGTATCCAGCCCGGACATGCCCTTCATGTTCAGATCCAACAAGATCACGTCCGGCGTGTGCTGCAATGCCAGCGCAACCGCCTCACTGCCGTTGCCGGCCTCTGCCACTACGCCAAATCGCGCATCCAGTCCCAGCAGTTGTTTGATGCCGCGCCGCATCAACGGATGATCGTCAACGATCATGACTCGGTATTGCTTCATCACCATGAAATATGCTCCCTGTAGCAAATAAAGCCACTCAAACGCGCCCTGGGGCGTGCTTCACAGTGGGACTGTCTCTTCAAAAATAGCGGCAATCTGCGCCGCAAACCTCCCCGGGCGGCCTTCTGCCCGGCGACAACCGTAACGTAGAGTGAACAACCGCCAGTTCAGGGCGGGAATGTCAGGCAGACGGCCGTGCCGCCGCCGCTTCTGCGCCGGATGTGCAGCGTTCCTCCCAGTCGCGCTGCGCGTTCGCTCATGATGGTCAAGCCGTAATGCCCCTCCGGTTCCTCCAGACTGGCAATGCCGCAACCGTCGTCGATAATGCTGAATACGTTGTCGCCTGCGGCGTTGACTTCACAATGCAGGGTTATTTCGTTCGCCCCGGCGTGCTTGACGGCATTGAGCACCGCCTCGCGCACGATCTGCAGTGCGTGCACCTGCTGCTGGGCGTTGAGCGCCTGTGAGGGCAGCCGACAGTGTAACTGAATCCGCGCGGTGGTTAGAGCCTTTAATGGCTGCAACAGCTGCTCCAGCGCGGCGTTCAGGTCCGCCTCCTGAATATTGAGACGGAAGGTGGCCAGTAATTCTCTCAGCTGGCGATAGGCATCGGCCAGCGCACGATCGAAATCGTCGATAATCGCCTGCGCCGCCGGCATGTCGGCGGCGCGCCTGAGCAGCGTCAGCTGAATGCGCAGAAACGACAGCGCCTGCGCCAGAGAATCGTGCAGCTCGCGGGCAATGGTCGCGCGCTCTTCCATCAACAGCAAATATTGGTGCTGCTTTTGCGCCCGGTTGAAGTAAACGCCGCGGCCCAGCATATTGGCCAGGCTCTGCATCAGATGAGGATGCGGCGGGTGTGCCTCGGGCTGCCAACGCAGCTCGCCCAGCGGTTTGTCGCTCTGGGTGATCGGCAGTGCGCTCCAGGTTTGCGCCGGCGCCGGTTCTCCTTCATTCAGTTGCCACTGGCCATGATCGTCCGTCACGTTCAGCCGGATGCAGCGCAGCCGTTCGCTTTGGCGCACGATGCGCAGCACATTTTCGAACGCCTGCTGATCGATCTGGCGCACGCTCAGCGCCTGCGAACAGCGATACAGCACTTCCAGCGTTTCGTTGGCCTGCTGCAGGCGCTGGGTTTTTTCCTGCACTTTCAGCTCCAGCGATTGATAGAGCCGGGCCAGTTCGTCCGACATGGCGCTGAAGGTTTGCGAGAGCACGCCGAGCTCGTTCGGCAGCGCCACGTCCAACTGCGGGTGGCGAAAGTCGCGCTGTTGCACGCGCTGGCTGGCGTCGACCAGATGCTGCAGCGGCGTGACTACCTGACGGCGCATAAAACGAATGCAGAACAGCACCAGACCGATGATGGCGGCGTAGCCCAGCACGCTGACGGCGGCCACCAGGGTGAGCTTCAACTCGGAATAACGCTGCAGAGCGGAAACGAAATGATCGACGTGGTTGACGTAACCGGCAACCTCCGCCCGATAGGCGGCCGCCTGCCCGTCGCGAATCTGCCGTTCCATCCTTTGCCATGCCCGTTGCAGCGCCAGATAGTGGTTTTGCACCTCGCTCGGTACGTAAAACCGCGCCAGCTTTTGCAGCGCCGGCGCATGTAACGATTGCCGGTACTGCTGCAGGTGCAGCTCCAGCTCCGGGCTCCGTTGATCGAGATCGAAGGCCAGTCGGTAGCTTTGCATGCGCAGCGAACCGGCGATATTGATCGCTTCGGCATCGCTTTGGCTGCCGGCGACGGTGGTTAACGCCAACCCGGTGGCGAGCACCGACAGTATCACGATGCCGAACAGCGCTCTGGCCAGGCTGCCGGTCACGGAACGTTTAACAAGCAATCACGGATCCTTTTCTCTCGGGTGAGGCGCTTCGCCAGTTTCATTCGAAAGCAAAACTATAACTTTTGCAACTAAAATGCACCGCGATTTGTATCAAGTTGTCAACAAAACGGGAACAATTGTCGTTGTGTAATCAAATGAATAGCGAAATGCCCGCCGATGTTCAGCGGCAGGCTAATTTCCGCTGACGATTTGCCTTTGGGGGGCGCTTCGTTCTGGTTCGCCCGGTGGGGGCGTGTGATTTTTGTTGCAAATCGTCTGCCGCGGCGCGGCGTAATCGCGGTATGATCTTCAGGTTGCAACTCAAGGGAAAAGGGTCATGTCGTCGAAAATTGAGAATGTGAAGAAAGAGCTGTTGTCGGACAACTGGTATGTACTGCACAAGTACACGTTCGATCTGAAACGCAAAAACGGCGGTTCGGTGCAACAGATGCGCGAGGTCTACGATCGCGGCAACGGCGCCACCATTTTGCTGTACAACCGTGCCAAGGGCACGGTGGTGCTGACCAACCAGTTCCGCATGCCGACCTATGTCAACGGCAACGAGAGCGGCATGCTGCTGGAGGCCTGCGCCGGCCTGTTGGACGCCGATTCGCCGGAGCAGTGCGCGCGCCGCGAAGCGGTGGAAGAGACCGGTTTTCAGGTGGGCGAGGTCAAGAAAATCTTCGAAGCCTACATGTCGCCGGGCGGCGTGACCGAGATCGTGCACTTCTTCATCGCCGAATACCATGACGATGAGCGGCGCGCGGCCGGCGGCGGCATTGAAGATGAAGATATCGAAGTGATCGAACTGCCGTTCAGTGAAGCGGTGGCGATGATCGCCGATGGCCGCATTAAAGACGGCAAAACCATCATGCTGCTGCAGTATTTGCAGATTCATCGGGTGATGGAATAAAAAAAGCCGGTCGCAATGACCGGCTTTTTTATCGGCTGACGCCAGGCGGCTTACTTCAGCAGCGCCTGTGCCTTCGCCACCACGTTGTCCACGGTGAAGCCGAACTCGGCGAACAGCTGCTCCGCCGGCGCCGACTCACCGAAGGTGGTCATCCCCACGATGGCGCCGTTCAGGCCCACGTACTTGTACCAGTAGTCCGCGATACCCGCTTCCACCGCCACGCGCGCCGTTACCGCCGCCGGCAACACCGACTCGCGGTACGCCGCATCCTGCTTGTCGAACGCGTCGGTCGACGGCATCGACACCACGCGCACCTTGCGGCCCGCCGCGGTCAGCTTGTCCGCCGCTTCCACCGTGATGCCCACTTCGGAGCCGGTGGCAATCAGGATGACCTCCGGCGTGCCCGCGCAGTCTTTCAGCACGTAGCCGCCGCGGTACACGTTCGCCAGCTGCTCCGCGGTGCGCGGCTGCTGGGTCAGGTTCTGGCGCGAGAACACCAGCGTGGTCGGGCCGTCGTTGCGCTCGATGCCGTACTGCCACGCCACCGCCGACTCCACCTGGTCGCACGGACGCCAGGTGCTCATGTTCGGGGTCACGCGCAGGCTCGCCAGCTGCTCCACCGGCTGGTGGGTCGGGCCGTCTTCGCCCAGACCGATGGAGTCGTGGGTGTAGACGAACACGTTGCGCAGCTTCATCAGCGCCGCCATGCGCACCGCGTTGCGGGCGTATTCCACGAACATCAGGAAGGTCGCCGAGTACGGCAGGAAGCCGCCGTGCAGCGCGATGCCGTTGGTGATGGCGGTCATGCCGAACTCGCGCACGCCGTAATGAATGTAGTTGCCCGCCGGGTCAACGTTCAGCGCTTTCGAGCCGGGCCACATGGTCAGGTTGCTCGGCGCCAGGTCGGCAGAGCCGCCCAGGAACTCCGGCAGCACCTTGCCGAACGCTTCCAGCGCGTTCTGCGATGCCTTGCGGCTGGCGATGTTGGCCGGGTTGGCCTGCAGTTTTTCCACGAACGCCTTGGCGTCGGCTTTCCAGTCGGCCGGCAGCTCGCCGTTCATGCGGCGCTTGAACTCGGCGGCCAGTTCCGGGAAGGCCTTGGCGTAGGCGGCAAACTTGTCGTTCCAGGCCGCTTCCTTGGCTTGACCGGCTTCCTTGGCGTCCCACTGGGCGTAGATGTCCTGCGGGATTTCAAAGGCGGCGTATTTCCAGCCCAGCGCTTCGCGGGTGGCGGCCACTTCGGCGGCGCCCAGCGCGGCACCGTGCACGTCATGGGTGCCGGCCTTGTTCGGCGAACCGAAGCCGATAACGGTTTTGCACATCAGCAGCGACGGCTTGTCGGTCACCTTGCGGGCTTCTTCAATCGCCGCCTTGATGGCGTCCGGGTTGTGGCCGTCGACGTTGCGCACCACGTGCCAGCCATAGGCTTCGAAACGCAGGGCGGTGTCGTCGGTGAACCAGCCGTCGACGTGGCCGTCGATGGAGATGCCGTTGTCATCGTAGAAAGCGGTCAGCTTGCCGAGCTTGAGGGTACCGGCCAGAGAGCAGACTTCGTGCGAGATGCCTTCCATCATGCAGCCGTCGCCCATGAAGGCGTAGGTGTGGTGGTCGACGATGTCGTGGCCAGGGCGGTTGAACTGCGCCGCCAGGGTGCGTTCGGCGATGGCGAAGCCGACGGCGTTGGCGATGCCCTGGCCCAGCGGGCCGGTGGTGGTTTCAACGCCTGGGGTGTAGCCGTACTCCGGGTGGCCTGGGGTCTTGGAGTGCAGCTGACGGAAGTTTTCCAGCTCGCGCATCGGCAGGTCGTAACCGGTGAGGTGCAGGAGGCTGTAAATCAACATGGAGCCGTGGCCGTTGGAGAGCACGAAACGGTCGCGGTCAGCCCAGTGCGGGTTAGTCGGGTTGTGGTTGAGGTAATCACGCCACAGGACTTCGGCGATGTCCGCCATGCCCATAGGGGCACCCGGGTGGCCGGAATTTGCTTTTTGTACGGCGTCCATGCTGAGTGCGCGGATGGCGTTGGCAAGCTCTTTACGAGAAGACATAACGAAACTCCAGTGCGGTTACAGTTGAGCAGCCAACATGTCTTCCAGCTTCTGCTGGTCGACGGCGAACAGGCGAATGCCTTCGGCGAGTTTTTCCACCGCCATGGCGTCCTGGTTGTGCAGCCAGCGGAACTCCGCTTCGGCCAGCGGGGCCGGTTGGTGGAAGCCCTCGGTAGACGGGGTCAGCTTGCGCTCGACCGGCTGGTCGCTGTTTTTCAGCTGTTCCAAAAGGTTCGGCGCGATGGTTAGGCGATCGCAGCCGGCCAGCGCCAGGATCTGCTCAACCTTACGGAAGCTGGCGCCCATAATCACCGTCTGGTAACGATGACGCTTGTAGTACTCATAGATGGTACGCACCGACTTCACGCCCGGATCCTGATCGGCATCGTAGTCGGCGGCAGGCTGTTTGGCTTGGTACCAGTCATAGATACGGCCGACGAACGGCGAGATCAGATACACGCCGGCTTCGGCGCAGGCGCGGGCCTGAGCGAAGGAGAACAGCAGCGTCAGGTTGGTGTTGATGCCTTCTTTTTCCAGCTCTTCAGCGGCTTTGATGCCTTCCCAGGTGGAAGCCAGTTTGATCAGGATGCGCGATTTGTCGATGCCTTGTTCTTGATACATGGCGATCAGCTTGCGCGCTTTGGCGACGCACATGCCGCGATCGAACGACAGGCGGGCGTCCACTTCGGTGGAGATGCGGCCCGGCACGCTTTTGAGGATCTCGACGCCGATATTGACCGCCAGCTTATCGCTGGCGTTGATCAGCTGGGTTTCCTTGCTGCCGCCCTGGCGACGGGCATATTCCAGCGCTTCGGTGATCAGCGCCTTGTACTGCGGCAGCGCGGCGGCTTTCAGGATCAGCGAAGGGTTGGTGGTGGCATCCTGGGGTTCGAATTGGCGGATGGATTCGATATCGCCGCTGTCGGCAACCACCGTGGTCAGCTGCTTGAGTGCGTCTAACTGATTCATTAATAAGCTCCTTGACCAAGCTCAACGTAGGGAAATGAGAACCTTTTTCATCATAGGGGGAACACACTGCATCATCGAGTCGGGAATGAAAATGCGCTTTTTCTGATTGTTGCGATGGATAATAACAATGAATGCCGAATAAACCCAGGCGGAGCGCGGCTTGCAGCGGGGGAGGTGAAGGGGGCGGTAGAGCGAGAGGCAAAAAAAAGAAGGGTTCAGCGCCAGGCTGAACCCTCAACGATCTCCTCATTTGGCCGATTATTTGCTCAGGTTGACGTCGATAGCCTGATAGAAGGCGTTGGCGGTGTCGGCTATATCCCACACGGCAAGGATCACGTGCGAACCGCTGCGATCTGCAGGTATGTTGCACTGGTGGGTAACCTGTGCGGCAGGGATGGCGCCGCCGTCGTTGAACTGGCAGAACGGCGTCAGCTCAAAGGAAGCGCGGGTCAGCGGCTGAGACGCGTCCCAGTTCGGCTTGGTGATGAAATAGCGCCAGCTGGTGGTGCTGTGACGCGCGGTCAGCTTCCAGGTAAAGGCGTTTGGGCCGGTTTTCAGGTTGAGCTTGTTCCAGCGCGTCGGCGTTTGCTGATCCAGTTCGAAGAAGGTGGACTTGTCGGCGCTGGCGATGTGGCCGTCAACCGGGCCGGCCTGCGGGAAGCCTTTCAGGCCTTCGACGCTCTGCGGTTCATACTGCACGCTGCCGCACTGGGTGTTGAGCTGCAGTTTGCACTGATAGGCACGGCTGGCCGGGGATTCGACATAACCGTGGGCATTTGCCTGTTGTGAAACGCCGAACATGGCCGCGCTCAGCAGGCCCAAAGAGAGCAGGGTACGGGAAGTTTTGTTCATAAGTCACTCCTGACTGAAATTATGTTGTAAGTTGAGCGTATTTCACCGACAAAATGAAAGGCTAATAACGCAATTGGAAATAACCCTTTTTGTCGGCTTGTTTTATTTTTATCATTCTGGGTGTGCAGCAGAACGGAATGTTTTAGCGGCTATTAACGAAAAATATTATGATGACGATCTTTGATCGTTAGGTTGAATTTATTTAGCTGTCACAGTGTAAAAGCACGGCGCTATGATGAAATTTATCTCAGGTAGTGATGAATAATATTTAAGATAGCGCTCTCATTTATGAAGTATATTGCTTGTTGCCTTGAGCACTCTTGTTCTATTTGATCGTTTTTTGTGCGCCACCACCTTGGGAATTTAGTGTCATTTTTCTTATTTTATTTTAAAGAGGAATTTGTATGACTAGATTATCCCTGGACGCGATTAAAATAATCAGCACCATCAAGAATACTGGCTCTTTCTCTATGGCGGCTGAGGCGCTGCATAAAACGCCTTCGGCGATCTCTTATCGAGTTTCCAATATTGAAAGTAAACTTTGCGTGAAACTTTTTCATCGCAATGGCCCCATGATTACCCTGACGGATGAAGGGGAGTTTCTCCTGCAGGAAGGCGGCTGGATATTAAATGCGGTGCAGGATCTGGAAAGCCGGGTCAGAAACATTCCCAAGCTGGATAATAATATCCGCCTGGCAGTGGACACCTTCTTCCCTCTGGAAACCCTGACGCAGGATATTCGCGACTATATTCAGCACTGCCCGAACGCCAATATCTCGGTGCAGCGGGAAGCGCTGAACGGCACCTGGGATGCACTGAAGAACAATCGGGCGGATCTGATCATCGCCATCGGCCAAATCCCCGACAGCGTACAGGCCAAAACCCTGATGCTCGGCAAACTCAACTTTGTGCTGTGCGTGTCGCCTTCGCACCCGTTCGCGGCGCAGAGAAAGCCGGTGTGCAAAAAGCAGCGCTTGAACGACATCGTGGTGGTGATCGCCGACAGCAGCCATGAGCTGCCCAAACGCAATCACGGCACGTTGCCTTTGCAGCGTCAGCTGGTGGTGTGCGACGTGGAAAGTAACCTGGCGCTGCTCAAACGCGGCATCGGCCACGCTTTTCTGCCGCCGGCGCTGATTGAAAAGGAACTGGCCAGCGGCGAACTGGTGACGGTGCCGGTGGAGATGCAAAAGGGTGACGAAATGATTTGGCTGGCGTGGCATCCGGCCAGCAAGGGCGCCGGGTTTAGCTGGTGGCATGAGCGGCTGACGCGCAAAAGCGATGTTTACAGCCTGATGGGCCGGGAAGTGGTGCGGGATGGCGGTTATCCTTGGTGCCACAACTGAAGGAATAGAGACGAAGGGACGCGAAAATCAAACGGTTAACTCAATGAAAACCCCGCAGCGTTCGGCTACGGGGTTTTTTTATGGCTTACGCCACGCGGCCTACCTTCAGCCAGGCGCTGTCGGAGCCGGGCGCCGAGGTGATATAGCCCCACTTGGTCTGCCAGACGTAACCCTGATAGGACACCAGCGCGCTCTGCGCGTAAATGGTGCCCGGCACGTAGGCCGGTGCCGTCATGATCGGCAGGTTGCCGGGGCCGACGCCGGTGTAGCGCAGGCCGGTGCCCATATCCAGCTGGCTGTCGTCGTAGTCTGCGGCGTTGAAATAGCGGTCCAGCGCGGCCAGCAGATCGCCGTTGCGGTTGTCTTGCCCCAGATGCCAGAACATCACGCCGCCCAGCTGCTGCTGCTTGATGTACTTCGCTTTGTATTTGAAGCTTTCGGCATCGTCATAGGTGACGAACAGCCCGTTCTGCGCATGATACAGGTAAGGGGTTTTGGTCTTGTCGTTCCACAATCGCTGGTAGCCGTAGTTGCCCTGCAGCATCTGCTCCAACTGGCGATAGGAGGCGATGCGCGGATCTTTGTCGCGCACGCACTCTTCGCAGCCCACCAGCCAGTAGTCGGTGCTCGGATACGGATCTTCGCCCGGCGTGCTGTGGCTGCTGTACTGGCCGCCGTTGCTGCCGCTGACGCCTTTGAAGGCGCGGCCGTAGAAGGGGACGCCCATCACGATCTTGGTGCTCGGCACGCCTTCCATCATCAGGTGTTGCTGCACCGCGGCGTCGACCGTCAGGCTGAACGGGCTGGGGAAGGCGCGGGTCAGCTCTTCCCAGCTCCAGCCCAGATTGGCTTCACGCAGCGCATTGTAGAAGGTCGGCCCGGCCGCGTCGCCGAACAGCGCCGCCTGGTGGTTGGTGATCTTCTCCCAGGGGCCGGCCAGATCGTAGGTCATCAGGTTGATGTAATCGAGCGGCGCGACGATCTGCGCCAGCTTGCTGTAATAGCGCGACAGGAAGAAGGCGCCGCCGGCGCCGGCTATGGTCAACTGATACGGCAGCGCCTGGCGGCCGTCGGCGACGGTTTGCTGGTTCAGCAGGGTGCGGATCTCTTGCAGCGCGGCGATGAAACCCTCCACTTCTGAGGCTTGCGGGTACTCCCAGTCGATGTCCACGCCGTCGAAGCCGTAATCCTTCATGATACGCACGCAGGATTGGGCAAACTTGGTGCGCGATGCCGGGGTTTTCACCGCGTTGACGTAGTTGGCGTGCGACACGCCCAGATCGTTGGAGTAGTACCAGCCGCCGATGGAGAACATGATGCGCAGGCTGGGGTTGTGCGCTTTGAGCGCGGTCAGGCGATTGACCACATCGCGCGCCTTGGCGTCGTTGGTGGCCGGATCCCAGGCGCATTCCAGGTTGCTGTTGATATCCAGGAACGAGAAGTTGATGTGCGTCAGCTGTTTGGCTTTGGCCGGCGTAATGTTGGAAACCGGGAACGGCACGACGGAGGTATCGGACTCGGTGTAATTATTGATTTGGTTGGTTGGAATAAAATAATACCCAATAACGGCTTTGCGTGTGGACATGGCATTTCTCCAGAGTGGGTGTTTTTATGATGGGGAACTATTTCCCGCAGTCATTAATGTTTATTTTTGGTGAAAACAAAAGTCGAAATAAATCACAATAATAATGAATTTTTGTTCACTGCCGCATGCATTGGTGTTTATGTGTTGTGCCAGCGTTCAGCATGAATGAATTCGACCATAGGAGCTGTATTTATTCATTTGATTTGTCATAGCATCCTTAACTAGATTCTGATTATCCGATGTCCCGCCGGCCGTGATTGGCATTTAATTAAAAAATAAAAAAGGAGATGAGCTATGTCCAGCATAGAGCCTGACGCTGTTGGCTTAATAGTCCAGCGAGTATGTGAATATCTTCAGCCGGTATTAAACGCCATTTTGGCCGGCGTAATGGCGCTATTGCACGGCGCCTACCGCAACGTGGGTATTCGGCGACGTTTATTGAATGCGGCGATGTGCGCGTTATTGGCCTGGACGGTGCGCGATGCGCTGGCGTTGATGGGGCTGGAATTAAATTGGGCGAATTTAGCCAGCGTGCTGATTGGCTTTATGGGGGCGGATTACATCAACGCCTTAATTAAGAAATTCATTGGCAAAAAAACGGGGTTTAAAAATGTTAAATGACATCGAAGATATTCGTTTTACCGCCCGAAGCGAAGAGAACTTGCGCGGCGTACACCCGGATCTGGTGCGCGTCATTCGTTTGGCGCTGCGTTATTCGCTGGTGCCGTTCTCCGTCAGCGAGGGGCTGCGTAGCATGGCGCGCCAGCGGGAAATGGTACGCGCCGGCAGCAGCCAGACATTGCGCAGCCGCCACCTGACCGGCCACGCGGTGGACGTGGTGGCGATGCCGGCGGGCGTGGTCTCCTGGGAGTGGGATTACTATGCGCAGATTGCGGTGGCGGTGCGGCGTGCGGCGCGTGAATGCGGGGTTAACGTCGAATGGGGCGGCGAGTGGAAAACCCTCAAGGATGGCCCGCATTTCCAGCTGGCGTTCCGGGATTATCCGGCATGAGCGGCTGGCTGCCAAAACTGATGCAGGGCGGGTTGCTGCTGCTGTTGCTTGCGGCCATCTGCCTCGGCGGCTACAGCTCGCTGCTGTCGCACCAGTTGGCGTCCGCGCAGCAACAGGCGGCAGAGCTGCAGAAAAGCCTGGCGCAGCAGGCCGGGCTGATCGCCACCCTGCAGACCCAGGATGCGCAAAACCGTGCGCTGATGGCGGCGCAGCAGCGGCAGGAACAGCGGCTGCGCCAACAACACGAGGCTTATCAGAGGAAATACCGTGAAGCGATTAAAAACGATCCCTGCGCCGCTCAGCCTCTGCCTGGTGCTGTGCTTGAGCTCCTGCTCCCGGCCGCCGGCGCCGCAGGCCGTGCCGCTGTTGCCCCCTGAGTCGGTATTTGCGCCCTGCGAGCAACCGCAGCTGCAGGGGGAGACCTGGGGCGATGCGGTAAGCTATACCCTGGCGTTACAAACCTCGTTACACATTTGCGCCGGCCAGGTGGAGACGCTCAATGCCTGGCGCGCCACGTTGCCGCCACGCTGACGGCGGCGCTTCTCAGACTCGTCTCGCGATCCTTTTTTTACTTTTAAAACGGTCTTTCGGCCAAGGTTATGGCCCGCTTCAAAGTTTGTGATGTTTCTCTCACTATACTTCAAGGCTGCGCCCTGTCATTGTACTTGGGCGCCATGGCCCACGGCAGGGCGCAGCCTCAAAGCCTTACCTCAACATAAAAGCAAAAAACAAAGGAATCCATAATGGACGAACAGCTCAAACAGAGTGCCCTTGATTTCCATCAGTTTCCTGTCCCAGGGAAGATCCAGGTTTCCCCCACCAAACCGTTGGCGACCCAGCGCGATCTGGCATTGGCCTATTCGCCGGGCGTCGCCGCGCCTTGCCTCGAGATCGCCGAAGATCCGTTGGCGGCGTACAAATACACCGCGCGCGGCAACCTGGTGGCGGTGATTTCCAACGGCACGGCGGTACTGGGTCTGGGCAATATCGGCGCGTTGGCCGGTAAGCCGGTGATGGAAGGCAAGGGCGTTTTGTTCAAGAAGTTTTCCGGTATTGATGTGTTTGATATCGAAGTGGATGAGCATAACCCTGACAAATTAATCGACATTATCGCCGCGCTGGAACCGACCTTCGGCGGCATCAACCTGGAAGACATCAAGGCGCCGGAGTGTTTCTACATCGAACAGAAACTGCGCGAGCGCATGAAGATCCCGGTGTTCCACGATGACCAGCACGGCACGGCGATCATCACCACTGCGGCAGTGCTCAACGGCCTGCGCGTGGTGAAGAAGAATATCTCCGACGTGCGCCTGGTGGTGTCCGGTGCCGGCGCGGCCTCCATCGCCTGCCTGAACCTGCTGGTGGCGCTGGGGCTGCGGCAACAGAACATCACCGTTTGCGACTCCAAGGGCGTCATCTATAAAGGCCGCGACGCCAATATGGAGCAGACCAAAGCCGCCTACGCCATCGAGGATAACGGCCAGCGCACGCTGGGCGACGCCATCCCGAACGCCGACATCTTCCTCGGCTGCTCCGGCCCGGGCGTCCTGACGCAGGATATGGTGAAAACCATGGCGCGCGATCCGCTGATCATGGCGCTGGCCAACCCGGAACCGGAAATTCTGCCGCCGCTGGCCAAAGCGGTGCGCCCGGACGCCATCATCTGCACCGGCCGTTCCGATTACCCGAACCAGGTGAACAACGTCCTGTGCTTCCCGTTCATCTTCCGCGGCGCACTGGACGTGGGCGCCACCACCATCAACGAAGAGATGAAGCTGGCCTGCGTGCATGCCATCGCCGATCTGGCGCTGGCGGAGCAGAGCGACGTGGTGGCTTCCGCCTATGACGACCAGGATCTCTCCTTCGGGCCGGAATACATCATTCCGAAACCGTTCGATCCGCGTCTGATCGTCAAGATCGCGCCGGCGGTTGCCAAGGCGGCGATGGATTCCGGCGTGGCGACGCGCCCGATTGAAGACTTTGACGCCTACGTCGAGAAGCTGGCGGAGTTCGTCTACAAAACCAACCTGTTCATGAAGCCGATCTTCTCGCAGGCGCGCAAAGAGGTGAAGCGGGTGGTGCTGGCGGAAGGCGAGGAAGAGCGCGTACTGCACGCCACGCAGGAGCTGGTGTCGCAGGGGCTGGCTTTCCCGATCCTGGTCGGCCGCCCGAGCGTGATCGAGATGCGCCTGAAAAAGCTGGGCCTGCAGCTGACGCCGGGCAAGGATTTCGAAGTGGTGAACAACGAGTCGGATCCGCGCTTTAACGAATACTGGGGCGAGTACTACCAGATCATGAAGCGTCGCGGCGTTTCGCAGGAACAGGCGCGCCGCGCGGTGATCGGCAACCCGACGCTGATCGCCGCCATCATGCTGCACCGCGGCGAAGCGGATGCGATGATCTGCGGCACCATCGGCAGCTACCATGAGCATTACGACGTGGTGAAGAACGTGTTCGGCTTCCGTGAAGGCGCGCACGTCGCCGGCGCGATGAACGCGCTGCTGCTGCCGAGCGGCAACACCTTTATCGCCGACACCTACGTCAACGACGATCCGACGCCGGAGCAGCTGGCGGAGATCACCCTGATGGCGGCGGAAACCGTGCGCCGCTTCGGCATCGAGCCGAAGGTGGCGCTACTGTCTCACTCCAGCTTCGGCTCTTCCGACTGCCCGGCGGCGCGCAAGATGCGCAAAACGCTGGAATTGGTGAACGAGCTGGCGCCGGAGCTGGAGATCGACGGCGAAATGCACGGTGACGCCGCGTTGGTGGAAAGCATCCGTCACGATCTGATGCCGGACAGCCCGCTGAAAGGCTCGGCCAACCTGCTGATCATGCCGAACATGGAAGCGGCGCGCATCAGCTACAACCTGCTGCGCGTCTCCTGCTCGGAAGGGGTGACCGTCGGGCCGGTGCTGATGGGGGTCGCCAAGCCGGTGCACATCCTGACGCCGATCGCCTCGGTGCGCCGCATCGTCAACATGGTGGCGTTGGCGGTGGTGGAAGCCCAAACCCAGCCGCTGTAAGCCCGGGTTGAGTGACTGGCCCCCTGCGCCGCTGGCGCCGGGGGCTTTTTTATGCCTTGCAGCGCGCAGCGATGGCGCGAATATCCTGCGGGGTGGTGCGGCAACAGCCGCCGATCAATTGCGCGCCGAGCGTGCGCCACTCCGTCGCCTGATCGGCCAGGCTGCCGTGCTCGCCGCCGCAGGCGTGCCAGGTTTTGCTCACCGCATCGTAGTGCTCGCCGGAGTTCGGGTAGACCAGCAGCGGTTTATCTGCCAGCGCGCCCAGCTGGCGCAGCGCCGGGGCGACCTGGTCCAACGCGATGCAGTTGATGCCGACGGCCAATACCTGCGGGTTGCCGCGCAGCGCGGACAGGACCTCCGGCAGTGGCGTGCCGTCGCTGAGGTGTTGGCTGTCGCGCAGGGTGAAGGCGAACCAGGCGCCGAGCGTCGGGAATTCCTGCAGCAGCGCCAGCAGTGCCTGAAGTTCGGCGAACGACGGCAGCGTTTCGCAGGCCAGCAGATCGACGCCGGCGGCGGCCAGCGCCGCGATGCGCGGGCGGTGGAAAGCAATCATGTCATCCTGCGCCAGCCGGTAGTCACCGCGGTATTCCGAGCCGTCGGCCAGATAGGCGCCGTACGGGCCCACCGAACCGGCGATCAGCAGCGGCGTGGCCTGCGGGTGCGCGGCCAAATAATCGCGGCGCGCGCGTTGCGCCAGCTGCACGCTTTTGGCGATCAGCGCCAGCGATTGATCCTGATCCAGACCGCGGCGCAAGAAGCCCTGCGGCGTAGCCTGATAGCTGGCGGTAATGGCGCATTGGGCGCCGGCGTTGAAATAATCGAGATGCACCTGATAGATAAGCTCGGGATTTTCAATCAGCACCTTGGCCGACCACAGCGGATCGGTCAGATCGCAGCCGCGCGCTTCCAGCTCGGTGGCCAGTGCGCCGTCCAGGATCAGCGTGGGCTGTCCGGCCAGCAGGCGGGCGACGGGGTTGTTAACCGACATGTTGTTCTCCCAAAGCGTTTTTTTGCCCGGCGCGCCGGGTCAGGAAATAGGTGAGGTAGCACAGGGCGACGAACGGCAGCCCGCAGTAGAGCGCAATGCGCTGCTCCGGATCGAACGCCAGCCCGATGCAGGCCAGCAGGCACAGCGCAAAGCCGAGGATTGGCGTCAGTGGGTAGCCGGGCGCGCGATATTTCAGGCCGCTTATCGGCTGGCCGCTGCGCAGGTAGGCGCGGCGGAAAGCAAAGTGGGCCGCGCAGATGCTCAGCCACACCGCCACCACCGCAAAACCGGAGATCGCCGACAGGGCGACAAACACCGTATCCGGCGCGATCACGCTGGTCAGCAATGCCAGCACGCCGCCGAGCATGCTGAAGGTCAGGGCGTTGATCGGGATGCCGCGCGCATTGACGCGCGCAAAGTAGGCCGGCAGGGTGCGCTGGTGGGCCAGCGACCAGAGCATGCGCCCTGAGGCGTACAAGCCGGAGTTGGCCGCCGACAGGATGGCGGTCAGGATCACGAAGTTGAAGATATCGGCGGCGTAAGGCACGCCGATGCGTTCAAACACCAGCACGAACGGGCTTTTGACGATCCCCGCCTGATCCATCGGGATCAACGCCGCCAGCACGAAGACCGTGCCGATAAAGAACAGCATCAGACGGATCACCGTGGTGCGGATCGCCAGCGGCACGACTTTTTCCGGGTTCTCGGTTTCACCGGCGGCGATGCCGATCAGCTCCGTGCCGGAGAAGGCGAAGTTCACCGCCACCATGGTCATCAGGATCGGCAGCGTGCCGTGTGGCAGCCAGCCGGAAGCGGTCAGGTTATGCAGGAACGGCGCCGGGGTGCCGTCTTTCATCGGCAGCAGGCCGAACATGGCGGCACCGCCCAGAATGATAAACGCCAGAATGGTCACCACTTTGATCAGCGAAAACCAGAATTCGCTTTCGGCGAAAAAGCGCGTGGTCACCACGTTGAGCAGGAAAATGGCCGCGCAGAAGATCAGGCACCACAGCCACACCGGCGATTGCGGGAACCAGTACTGCATGCAGAATCCGGCGGCGGTCAGGCTGGAACCGAGCGCCACCGTCCAGGTGAGCCAATACAGCCAGGCGACAGCATAGCCGGTAGCCGGCCCCAGATAGCGCGAAGCATAGACGTGAAAAGCGCCGGTTTCCGGCATCGCCACCGACAGCTCGCCCAGGCACAGCATCACCAGATATACCACCAGCGCGCCGATCAGGTAGGCCAGCAGCGTGCCGAGCGCCCCGGTGGTGGAGATGATGTAGCCGGTGTTGAAAAACAGCCCGGTGCCGATCACGCCGCCCAGCGACAGCATCACCAGGTGCCGGGCCTTCATGCTGCGTTTGAACTGTCCTGCGGCGGGTGCCGATGGTTGCATAATAATCTATCCGTATAGACGTCTAAATATCTGAATGGCTATTGGTTATACCCGCAATGCTTTTTCAACGCAATGCGCAGCCGGCGATCGGTGCGTAAAAAAATCGTTAAGTCGGATCTATATGCAAATGATAATTATTATCTATAATGTCGCCATTTTCGATAATGGGCCAACATGATGAGATACCTGATTTTATTGGCGGCGTTGGCGCTCGGCGCCTGCAGCCAAACGCCGGTGAAAGCGCCGGCCAATGACGTCGCGAGTTTGGGGAGCATCACCGATCTGCACAGCGGCGCGACCCTGACGCCGGAGCAGCTGTTGACGCGATTGGCGCAGCAGCCGCGGGTGATCCTGGGAGAGAAGCATGACAATCCTTACCACCATCAAATTGAGCAATGGCTGGTGCAGCAGCTGCCGCTGCGGCGGCCGCAGGGCAGCGTGCTGATGGAGATGATCAACCCGAACCAACAGGCGCAGGTCGACAAGGTCAAACGGTGGTTGCAGAGCGATCCCACGGTGCGTGACGGCCGCGTAGCGGAGCTGATCGCCTGGCAGCCGGGCTGGAAGTGGGAGCTGTATGGCGGGGTGACGATGGCGGCGATGCGTGCGCCTTACCCGCTGTGGTCGGCCAACCTGGATCGCAGCGAGATTACGGCGTTCTATCAGCAGCCGCAGTTCCCGGTGGGGCAGCTATCGGCGCAGCCGGCGGTGCGCAAGGCGCTGGAAGAGACCATCCGTACTTCGCACGGCGGCAATATTGAGGCCGATCAGCTGCGCGCGATGCTGGCGATCCAGCAGCAGCGCGACCGGCGCATGGCGGAACGCCTGCTGGCGGCGCCTACGCCCGCGCTGTTGATCGCCGGTGGCTATCACGCCGCCAAATCGGTGGGGGTGCCGCTGCACGTGCGGGATCTGCAACCGGCGGCGGCGCCGACGGTGCTGATGCTGGCGGAGCAGGGCGTACAGGTCGATGCGAACACCGCAGACTACTTGTGGATCACACCATCAGTGAAATGAATGCGTTAAGACAGTGAAAAGGGGTGTTAATTTTAGTTGCAAATGATTATCATTAGTAAATGTGATCTATAATCATTCGCAATTAAGCAAGCTAATGCCCCTATGTTAAGTCAGTCTTACTCCCTTCCGGCCTTTGAACTGCCGCAGCCGCGCTGGGCGCGCGGCCTGCTGCTCGCCCTGGCGGCGCACGCAGCGTTGGTGCTGCTGTTTTACTGGCCGCAGACGGCGCTGGAACCGGTGGTACTGCCACCGCCGGCGGTGATGATGAGCTGGGCGGCGCAGATTGAAGCGCCGGAAAGCAAGCCGCTGCCGCTGGGCGTGCAGCAGGCGGAATCCGCCGCGGCGCAGCCTGCGGAGCAGCAGCAACAACCGGATCTGCCCAAGCTGGCGCGCGCCGAGAAAGCGAAAATCGTGACGGCGGAGAAGAAGCGCGCCGAACACCGCCCCCCGCAAAAGTCGCAGCCGAAGCCGCAGGAACAGGCCAAAGAGACGCGCAATGCCGCCGCGTCCAGCGCCGCCGCGCCGCAGGCGCAGACGCTCTCCCATCAGACCGCCGCACCGATCAACAGCGACGCCAACAGCAACGCGCAGGCCAAACTGTCGTGGGAGAGCCTGGTTAAAGGCAAACTGAACCGCATCAAGGATTACCCTTTGGATGCCCGCAGCCGCCGGCGCAGCGGCATGCCGCAGGTCAGCTTCAGCGTCGACGCGCAGGGGCAGGTGTCGAACGTTACGCTGCAGGTGCGTTCCGGCACTGCGTCGCTGGATCGGGAAGCGGTGGCGGTGGTGTCACGCGCCCAGCCGTTGCCGCCGCCGCCGCCGGAGATGCTGCAGCAGGGGGCCGTCAAGGTGACGATGCCGATCGATTTCAATCTGGCGGAGCTGAACGCCCGCCGTTAATGCCCGCAGGCGCCGCATCGCCGTCGTGCGCCTCTTCAAACTTCGTGAGGGATTATGAATCCGCTGTTATTCACCCCGCGCCGCCGCATTGCGGCCGCGCTCTGGCTTTCTTTAGGCATCGCCGGCGCCGCGCTGGCGCAACCGCAGCCGCCGTTGGCGGAACGCGCGCCGAAAGCGTTGATGGCGCACGGCGAGACGCGTACCGACGACTACTACTGGCTGCGCGACGACAGCCGGAAAGAGCAGAAGGTGCTGGACTACCTGAAGGCGGAGAACCGCTACACCGAGCAGATGATGGCGCCGTACCAGAAATTGCGCGCCACGCTGTATCAGGAGATGCTGGGCCGTATGAATCCTGACGATCGTTCGGTGCCGTATCAGCTCAACGGCTATCGCTATCAGGAAAGCTACGCCGCCGGTAAAGATTTCGCGCTGTATCAACGCCAGGCGCTCACCGCCAACGCGCCGTGGCAAACCTTACTGGACGCCAATCAGCGTGCGGCCGGCCACGCCTATTATCGCCTGGGGGGGATGGACGTCAGCCAGGACAACCGCCGCCTGGCGGTGGCCGAAGATCTGCAGGGCCGCCGACAATACCGCATCTCCCTGCGCGAGTTAGGCAGCGAACGCTGGTCGCCGGAAACGCTGGAAAACACCTCCGGCAACATGGTGTGGGCCAACGACAACCAAACTCTGTTCTACGTGCGTAACCACCCGCAAACGCTGTTGCCATACCAGGTCTACCGTCATCAGTACGGTACGCCGACGGCGGAAGATAAGCTGGTGTACCAGGAAAACGATCCGGCGTTCTACCTCAGCCTCGGCCGCTCGTCCTCGCGTGATTACCTGATTCTGACCATCAGCGGCAACACGACCTCCGAAGTGCGCCTGCTCGACGCCAACCAGCCGCAGCGCGAGCCGCAGCTGTTCGCCGCTCGGCAGAACGGCCGCGAGTATTATCTCGATCACTACCGCGGCGAGTTTTATCTGCGTTCCAACCATCAGGATCCGAACTTTGGCCTGTACCGCACGGCGGCGGCGGGTAAACCGTGGCAGACGCTGATCGCGCCGCAGGCGCAGCACGAGGTGGAGAGCTTCAGCTTGTTCCGCGACTGGCTGGTGGTGCAGGAGCGCGCCAACGGGCTGGTGCAGCTGCGGCAAATCAGCTGGGACGGCAAAACCGAGCGTGCCATCCCGTTCGACGACGCCAGTTACATGGCCTGGCTGGGCTATAACCCCGAGCCGGACAGCGATCGGTTGCGCTATGGCTATTCGGCGATGACTACGCCGACTCGCACCTATGAGTGGGATCTGAACAAGGGCGAGCGCACCCTGCTGAAGCAGCAGGAAGTGAAAGGTGTCGATCCGAGCCTGTACCACAGCGAACGCATCTGGGTCACGGCGCGCGACGGCGTGAAGGTGCCGGTCTCGCTGGTGTACCGCACATCGCTGTTCAAAAACGGGCATAACCCGCTGCTGGTGTACGGCTACGGCGCTTACGGCATGAGCATGGATCCGGCGTTCAGCGCCAACCGTATCAGCCTGCTGGATCGCGGCTTCGTCTATGCGCTGATTCACGTGCGCGGCGGCGGCGAGCTGGGACAGCGCTGGTACAAACAGGGCAAGCTGACGCACAAACCGAACAGTTTCAACGATTTCATCGACGCCACCCAGGCGCTGATCAAAGACGGCTACGGCCAACCGGGGCGCATCTACGCCATGGGCGGCAGCGCCGGCGGTTTGCTGATGGGGGCGGTGATCAATCAGGCGCCGCAGCTGTACAACGCGGTAGTGGCGCAGGTGCCGTTCGTCGACGTGGTGACCACCATGCTGGACGACAGCATTCCACTCACCACCGGCGAATACGAGGAGTGGGGCAACCCGCACCAGCCGGCCGCCTATGCGCTGATGAAATCCTACAGCCCATACGACAACGTGCGTAAGCAGCGTTACCCGAACCTGCTGGTTACCAGCGGCTTGTACGACTCGCAGGTGCAGTATTGGGAGCCGGCCAAATGGGTGGCGAAGCTGCGGCGCTTCAAGCAGGGCGATTCGCTGCTGTTGCTCTCCACCGACATGACCGCCGGCCACGGCGGCAAATCGGGCCGTCTGGCGCGGCTGGAAAACGGCGCGCTGGAGTACGCCTTTATTCTGGCAGCGGATCGGCAGGCGCAGAAATAACCTTCAGCGCCGCGGCATGCTGCGGCGCAATAAAACAATAACAACCTTTTACCGCGCGTTTCGGCGGTTTTTTTGCTGGGCATTGTCGGCCATCAAACCTTATTGGCTATTTCTGGGGATATATGAAAATCAAAATGATAGCGAGCCTGATCGGCGCGGGACTGGCGCTGTACGGGCCGGCTGCGGCCGCGCAGGAACAGGCGGAAAATAATAAAGGCAGCGTGGCGTTCAGCCCGCTCAACGTCTCGGCCGCCGACGGCGGCAAAAGCAGCGAAAAAGACGCGTTGGCGAGGCCGGGCGCGTTCAGCTCGCGCGACGAGAACCAAAATCTGGAGTCGGTGGACAGCATTCTGCGCAGCATGCCGGGCACCTATACCCAGATCGACCCCGGCCAGGGATCGGTCAGCGTCAATATTCGCGGGCTGAGCGGCTTCGGCCGGGTCAACACCATGGTCGACGGCATCACGCAAAACTACTACGGCAACTCCCCGAGCGATGCAGCGCACGGCGGCATGCCCACCAGCCAGTTCGGGGCGCTGATCGATCCTAACTTTATCGTCGGCGTCGATGTGGCGCGCGGCAACGCCACCGGTTCCGACGGGGTGAATGCCTTGGCGGGCAGCGCCAATTTCCGCACCATCGGCGTGGATGACGTGGTGTTTTCCGATAACCCGTTCGGCGTACGCACCAAGTTCTCGGTGGGCAATAACGGCATCGGCCGCAGCGGCATGATCGCCGTGGGTGCCAAAACTGCCGCCTTTGCCGACGGCGGCAGCCTGGGGGCGATGGCGGCGATCAGCGGCAGCTCCATCACCTCTAACTACAAAAACGGCGCCGGTTTCGACAGCGAGATGTTCAACGTCGATAAAACCTACCGCCAGAACCCGAAATCCCAGCTGTTCAAAGTGGACATCAAGCCGGATGCCTTCAACAGCATCGAACTGTCGGCGCGCAGCTACCAGAATAAAATCACCCGCCGCCACATCGACAGCGACGATTTTTACCTCAAATACCACTACGCGCCGTTCTCGGAACTGATCGATTTCAAATTGACCGCCAGCACCAGCCGCGGTGAGCAGAAGTTCATGTCCAACAACATGGCGGGGTTCAGCGACAGCACGGCGAAAAACATTTCCGATGCGCTGGATATCAACAACACCAGCCGTTTCAGCCTGCGGGATATTGATTTCGCCTTCAGCTACGGCGGCAAGCTGGTGCGCAACGAGTATAAGAAAAAGGCATCCGGGCTGGTGACGGATCAGGATCAGGCGGAAAGCATGCCGGTGGGCATTGCCGGCAAACAAGATATCTCCAGCCTGTACAGTGGGTTGCAGGCCAACTACGGCATCTGGCAGGGAAATTTCGACCTGAACTACACCGCTTATCGCCTCTCCGGCTACAAGCCGGCCTGTGATGAGCGCGTAGAGTGCTTCCCTCAGGGCGCCGGCACTATCAACCGCAACGAACACGGCTTCAACCCGTCGGTCATGCTGTCGGCGCAGGTGACGCCGTGGCTGCAGCCGTTCGTCAGCTACAGCAAGTCGATGCGCGGGCCGAATATCCAGGAAGTGTTCTTCGCCAACAGCGGCGGCCAGTCGATGAACCCGTTCCTGAAGGGTGAAAAAGCGGAGACCTGGCAGGGCGGATTCAACGCCAATGCCCACGATCTGTTGTTCAAGCAGGACAGCTTCCAACTGAAAGCGGTCTATTTCGAAACCAAGATCAAAAACTACATATCCAGCCAAACCTACCTGGTGTGTAAAAACCGTCAGAAGTGCAACCGTTCGCAGGCGACGCAGGAAGAGTGGGATAACGCGGACATCAACGTCAGCATGACCATGTACAGCAATGCTCCCGATCCGGTCAAAACGCGCGGGGTGGAGCTTGAAGCGCTGTACGACGCCGGTTTCGCCTTCACCAAACTGTCGTTAAGCAAGGAGCATACCTCCCAGCCGACCAACCAGGCCAGCAACGTATTCGGTGCGGGCGATATCAGTGAACTGCCGGAATTCTACTTCACGCTGGACAGCGGGGTGCGCCTGCTGGACGAAAAACTGACGCTGGGCGGGGTGGTGAAATACACCGGCAAGTCGGTGCGTCTGTCGCCGGACTCTGATTACGATGAGAATGAGCAGTTGCTGAAGGAGCCGGCGCCGCATATTCCGACCATTATCGATCTGTACGGCACCTATCAGGTGAATCGCAATCTGCTGCTGAAGCTCAGCGTGCAAAACCTGATGGACAGAGACTATTCGGACGCTCTGAACAAGATGAACTCGCTGCCGTCGCAGTCGCAGTATGAGACGCCGACCAACACCGCCCGTGGGCGCACTTATATCTTCGGCGGGGAGGTGCGCTTCTAACCCGCAGCAGAGCAGGGCGCAGTCACTGCGCCCGTTTCGCCTGCAGCAGCCATTTGTCCAGCTCGTTGGCGAACTGCTGGCGGTCGCGCTGGTTCAGGGCGTTCGGGCCACCGGTCTGGATGCCGCTGGCGCGCAGGGTATCCATAAAATCGCGCATGTTGAGGCGCTCACGGATGGTGTCCGGCGTATAGCGTTCGCCGCGCGGGTTTAGCGCCACTGCGCCTTTCTCTATCACCTCCGCCGCCAGCGGAATGTCGGCGGTGATCACCAGATCGCCCGCTTCGCAGCGGCGCACGATCTCGTTATCGGCCACGTCAAAGCCGGCCGCTACCTGCAGCGAGCGGATGTACTTCGACGGTGGCGTGCGCAGCGGCTGGTTCGCCACCAGCGTTACGGTGATGGCGGTACGATCGGCGGCGCGGAACAGCACCTCTTTGATCACGTTCGGACAAGCGTCCGCATCGACCCAAATCTGCTTCATTTCGGCTCCTGCAGCCAATCGCGCACCGGCAGGAAGTCGCGCGCCAGCGCCGCTTCCGGGCTGTCAGCGCCCGGCTGGTAGTTATATTCCCAACGCACCAGCGGCGGCATCGACATCAGGATGGACTCGGTGCGCCCGCCGGTTTGCAGCCCGAACAGCGTGCCGCGATCCCACACCAGGTTGAACTCCACGTAGCGGCCGCGGCGATACAGCTGGAACTGGCGCTCGCGCTCGCCCCAGGTCAAGGCCTTGCGCTTTTCGACGATCGGCAGATAGGCGTCGAGGAAGCCCTGACCTACCGCCCGGGTGAAGGCGAAGCAATGGTCAAAGTCCGGGGTATTCAGATCGTCATAGAACAGGCCGCCGATGCCGCGCGCTTCGTTGCGGTGCTTGATGAAAAAGTAATCGTCGCACCACTGCTTGTATTTCGGATAAACCTCGTCGCCGAACGGCGCGCACAGCTCGGCCGCGGTGCGGTGCCAGTGCACGGCATCCTCTTTGAAGCCGTAGAACGGCGTCAGATCAAAGCCGCCGCCGAACCACCACACCGGCGCTTCGCCCGGTTTTTCGGCGATGAAGAAACGCACGTTGGCGTGGCTGGTGGGCACGTAGGGGCTGAGCGGGTGGATAACCAATGAGACGCCCATCGCCTGGAAGCTGCGCCCGGCCAGTTCCGGACGGTGCGCGGTGGCCGACGCCGGCAGGGTGGCGCCGGAGACGTGCGAGAAGTTGACCCCCGCCTGTTCAAACACCGCGCCGTTGGTCAGCACGCGGCTGCGGCCACCGCCGCCTTCTTCACGCGTCCATTGGTCTTCGGTGAACACGGCGCCGCCGTCGGCCTGGGCGAGCTGCGCGCAGATGTGATCCTGCAGCGCCAGCAGGAAGGATTTTACTTCAGCGATGTTAGGTAAACTCATGCGGGGTCTTTATAGCGTCTGGCTGAACAAGGCGCTGAGTATACTCTTATTCGCCGTCCGCGGCATCAGCGGGGTTTGCGCTGGTGGGCGTCGAAGTAGTCGAAGAAGTTAACGATGCCGTCCGCGATGGCGCGGGCAATCTTCTCGCGAAACGCGGTGGTGCCCAGCAGCCGCTCTTCGTTTGGGTTGGTGATGAACGAGGTTTCCACCAGCACCGAGGGAATGGACGGCGATTTCAACACTGCAAATGCCGCCTGTTCGGTGCTGTCGCTGTGCAGGTGGTGTACCGGGCGAATTTGGCCGAGCACGTGGCGGCCGAGCGTCAGGCTGTTGTTGATGGTGTCGGTTTGCACCAGATCGAACAGCACCTGCTGCAGGTAGTTGTCCTGATCCTTGTACTTGCCGCCCGCCACGTCGTCGGCGGCGTTTTCACGGTTGGACAGGTAGCGCGCCATGGCGCTGCTGGCGCCGCGGTTGGAGAGGGCGAACACCGAAGCGCCGGAGGCCGATGGGCTGGTGAAGCCGTCGGCGTGAATCGAAATGAACAGGTCGGCCTGGTGTTGGTGGGCGATCTCCACCCGTTGGAACAGCGGAATGAATTCGTCTTCTTCGCGCGTCAGGCGCGCCTCGACGTGGTCGTGCTCATGCAGAAAACGGCGCACGTGGTTGGCGATTTCCAGCACGATGTGTTTTTCCTGCGAGCCTTCGTGGCCGACCGCGCCGGAGTCGATGCCGCCGTGGCCGGGATCGATCATCACCAGCTTTTTGGCACCGGCCGGTTTCGCCGCCGGCTTGCTGTGCTGATTGCGCAGCAGGCCTTCCGCCTTGGCGCTTTGGTTTTTCACGCCGAACAGCGCCATCGCCAGGCCGGAAAGCAAAAGTTGGCGTCGCGTCGGGGAAACGGCAAGCGGCTTAAAATTGAGGAATTGTTTACCCTGCTTTTTCATTACGCAACGCTCCGTCGACGATTCTATTTCGCGACGTTATATCGTATTGATAATCATTAATCGACCCGATAACTATTTCCATTTATTACGCCTGTTACCGGCGATTTCTGGGCAAATAGCGCAGTAAATCGCAGTTTGATATTGCGTAAGTGAATAATCACGCGATAATCAGATAAACACCTTAATTAACAGCGGCCAACATCGATGGAAATTCGCGTATTTCGACAAGACGACTTTGAAGAGGTCATTACCCTGTGGGAGCGCTGCGATCTGCTGCGGCCCTGGAACGATCCGGAAATGGACATCGAGCGCAAGCTGAACCACGACCCGGAGCTATTCCTGGTGGCGGAAGTCGGCGGCGAAGTGGTCGGTTCGGTGATGGGCGGTTATGACGGCCACCGCGGCTCGGCGTATTACCTCGGGGTGCATCCCGACTATCGCGGGCGCGGCATCGCCAATGCGTTGATCAATCGTCTGGAGAAGAAGTTGATCGCCCGCGGCTGCCCGAAGATCCAGATTATGGTGCGCGAAGACAACGACACGGTGGTCGAGATGTACGAGAAGCTCGGCTACGAGATCCAGGGCATCACCAGCCTGGGCAAGCGGCTGATCGAAGATCAGGAATATTGATCGAGCGGCGGGCGGCGGTGTTGCGCCGCCCGCCGCAGTGCATTACGGCAGCTTTTTGACGGTTTTCACGTCCACTTCGACGCTGCTCCAGTCTTTATCCACTTTACCTTCCAACTGCACCTTGTCTTTCGGCGTAACGGTTTGGCCGTTCCAGCGCTTGCGGTCGATCTCGACCGTCAGGGTGCCGGTGGCGTCGCGGAAGGTATAGGTGTCGTCGCCGATACGCTGTTCGATGTTGCCCTGCAGCATCACCCACGTGTCGTCGCTCATCGATTTCACCTTGTCCACGGTGGTCAGCGCTGCGCTGGGGCCGGAGAAACCGCCCTGTGGAGCAGGTTGCGTTTGGGCCGGCGGCGCGGCCGGATCGAGGAATCCGCCTTGTTGCGCCAGTACCGGTGCGCTGCACAGCGCGATCAGAGCGGCCAGAGTCAGTTTTTTCATGTTGTGCTTCCTTATCGTTATCGAAAATCACATCCCGCTGATATCGGGTTGCTTGCTCAGTGATAAGGATTAAAACACGCCGATCTTAAGAGCTTCTTAAGCCGACGCATTGAAATTCCCGCCGCCGGCGCCCATCTGTAGCCATAGTCTTTATTCTGTTGGCAAGGAACGATCGTTGAAGCCATTCTCACCCCGGTTTTCCCCGGATGATTACGACCAGCACGGCGCGCTGCGGCTGCCGCTGGGATTTTGGGCCGTACTGATTCTGCAGGCGCGCACCTGGCTGCTGTTCGTGATGGCCGGCGCTTCGCGTGAGCAGGGCGAAAGCTTGCTGGCGCTGTTTTATCCGGATACCCAGCGCTTTTGGTACGGCATACTGCTCGGCCTGCCGGCGGCGCTGGCGTTTTTGCTGAGCGGCCGCCGCCACCAATGGCCGCGGCTGTGGCGCGGCTGGCGCTGGGGGCTGGTTGTCTCCGTGCTGGCGTCCCTCGGCGGCTCGCTGTTCAGCCTGTGGCGCCAGGACGGCGATGCGCCGGGGCTGGCGTTGGCGCTGCTCGATGCGCTGGCGCTGAGCTATCTGCTGTTGAATGCGCGCCTGAAAGCCTGCTTTTTGCCGGCGGATCACGCCGACTAATTGCCGAGAAGTGCGGCACTTTTCGCATTTTCCGCACTCCAAGCTGGCAACCGTTGGCGTAGTGCGGGCCGTTGTGAGAGGCTGGCACGCAGCAAAACGCCGAGTGCGGCGGGGGGAGGGTTACCGCCCCGTGCCATTGATGTTTAAGGAGCTAGAGATGAATATTCGCCCCCTGTTGTTAGGGCTTCCGCTGTTACTGACCGGCTGTTCGAGCATGTCCAATTTCTCTTGGTCCAGCCTGTCGCCGTTCAACTGGTTCGGCAGCAGCCTGGAGGTCGGCGCCAAGGGCGTCGGCAAGCTCAACGCCGGCACGCCGATGTCGGAGAGCGCCATCAACGACGGGCTGGACGGCAACTACCGCCTGCGCGGCGGTATGGCGACCAGCAACGGCCAGATCGTCTCTTATTACCAGGCGCTGTCCGGCGACGAAGTGAAGCTGGTGATCACCGGCGAACCGAAAGGGCACGTGCAGCGGGTAGACGTGATGGATCAGAAAGTGGCGACGGAGTGGGGCAACAAGCTCGGCACGCCGTTTGGCGATATGTACAGCAAGGCGTTCGGTTCCTGTAAACCGGGCAGCGGCGAAGACGCCGGCAAAGTGGAGTGCGTGGCGGAGCAGAGCAAGTACGTCACCTACATCTTCAGCGGCAAGTGGGCCGGGGCGCAGGATATCATCCCGCCGGATGACACCCTGAAAAGCTGGACGGTCAGCAAAATCATCTGGCACGCCAAGCCGCAGCAGTAACATGTTCAACGGGCGCCGGTTCACGGCGCCTGCCTTTTCAAGCCATTACCCCTATTTTCTTTGCGCTGCTGCAAGGCAATCGCCCGCGCTTGCGGTATGATAGCGCGCGTTTGTAACAGGGAACCCGCGCGTCAACCGCCATACCTTACCTGTTGCCGGATTCTGGTATTGAGGATAACAACATGACACAGGTTCAGAGTGGCATTCTGCTGGAGCACTGCCGTTTCGCCATTTTTATGGAAGCCACCGTGCAGGGCGAATTCGCCGACTTGCGCCAGGGCTGCAAACAGTTTTGTCAGACATTGAGCGAGCTGCAGCAGCAGTTTCCCGATGCGCGCCTCGGCGCGGTGATCGCTTTCGGCTATGACGTTTGGCACGATCTTTCCAACGGTCAGGGCGCGAAAGAGTTGAAGCCGTTTACGCCGCTCGGCAAAGGGCTGGCACCGGCCACCCAGCGCGATATGCTGATCCACATCCAGTCGCTGCGTCACGACGTCAACTTCACGCTGGCGCAGGCGGCACTGGCGGCGTTCGGCAACGTCATCAAGATTGAAGAAGAAACCCATGGTTTCCGCTGGGTGGAAGAGCGCGATCTGAGCGGTTTCATCGACGGCACCGAAAACCCGCAGGGCGAGCAGCGTCCGGCAGTGGCGACGATCGCCGAAGGCGAAGAGGATGCAGGCGGCAGCTACGTGCTGGTGCAACGCTACGAGCACAACCTGCGCCAGTGGCAGCGCTTTACCACCGAACAGCAGGAGCAGATCATCGGCCGCACCAAGCACGACAGCGAAGAGCTGCCTGCCGATCAGCGCCCGGATACCTCGCACGTCAGCCGCGTCGATCTGAAAGAGAACGGCAAAGGCCTGAAAATTCTGCGCCAAAGCCTGCCTTACGGCACTGCCAGCGGCAAACACGGCCTGTTCTTCATCGCCTATTGCGCGCGCCTGCACAACATTGAGCAGCAGCTGCTGAGCATGTTCGGCGATCTGGACGGCAAACGCGACGCGATGCTGCGTTTCAGCCGTGCGGTTACCGGCAGCTACTACTTTGCGCCATCGCTGACGCGCCTGCTGTCACTTTGACGCCGTTGCCGAAGCCGGCGCGCCCGGCTTCGGTCTGTTTTCCCGCCCCGAAAACGCCGCGCGCTCCCTGCCTTATAGCGTTTGATGCTTGTAAATCACTAAACGGTATATAAAAGCGTTACAGCTCCGCACCGAGTTATAAATACACTGGTCGTCAATAAGGCGAAAGCCTGAAGGAATGACTCAGTGATAAGGTGCAGAATGAAACAAAACCGGGTTAAAAATCTCGTGCTGAAAGGTTGGCTGGCGGCTGCGCTGTTGGCGAGCGGCGCCGCGTCGGCGGCGGAATTGCTGAACAGCTCTTATGACGTTTCCCGTGAATTGTTCGTCGCGCTGAATCCCGGCTTTGAACAGCAGTGGAATCAACAGCATCCGAACGACAAGCTGACCATCAAACAATCGCACGCCGGTTCTTCCAAGCAGGCGCTGGCGATCCTGCAGGGCCTGCGCGCTGACGTGGTGACGTACAACCAGGTCACCGACGTGCAGATTCTGCACGATCGTGGGCAGCTGATCCCGGCGGACTGGCAGGCGCGCCTGCCGAACAACAGCTCGCCGTTCTACTCCACCATGGCGTTTCTGGTGCGCAAGGACAACCCGAAGGGGATCCACACCTGGAACGATTTGGTGCGCGACGACGTGAAGCTGGTATTCCCGAACCCGAAAACCTCCGGCAACGGCCGTTACACCTATCTGGCCGCCTGGGGCGCCGCCAATCAGGCCGACGGCAACGATCCGGCCAAGACCCGCGCCTTCATGACCCGCTTCCTGAAAAACGTGCTGGTGTTCGATACCGGCGGCCGCGGCGCGACCACCACCTTCGTCGAGCGCGGCTTGGGCGACGTGCTGATCAGCTTCGAGTCCGAAGTGAACAACATCCGCAAGCAGTACGGTGAGGACAAGTACGAAGTGATCGTGCCGCCGGTCGATATTCTGGCGGAGTTCCCGGTGGCCTGGGTCGACAAAAACGTGGCGCGCAACGGCACCGAACAGGCGGCCAAAGCCTATCTGAACTATCTCTACAGCCCGGCGGCGCAGCAGGTGATCACCAGCTTCTACTACCGCGTGTATGACCAGAAAGCGATGGCGGCGGCGAAGGGACAATTCCCGGACACCCAACTGTTCCGCGTGGAAGATCAGTTCGGCGGCTGGCCGCAGGTGATGAAAACCCACTTCGCCACCGGTGGCGAGCTGGATCAGCTGTTAGCGGCAGGGCGTAAGTAAATGTTGGCATTGTCGTCCAGTAAGCGGGTGCTGCCCGGTTTTGGCCTCAGCCTTGGCAGCAGCCTGTTTTATACCTGTTTGATCCTGCTGCTGCCGCTCACCGCGTTGGTGATGCAGCTGGCGCAGATGAGCCTGGCGCAATACTGGGAAGTGATTTCCAACCCGCAGGTGGTGGTGGCGTATAAAGTGACGCTGCTGGCGGCCGGCGTCGCCAGCCTGTTCAACGCGGTGTTCGGCATGCTGATGGCCTGGATCCTGACGCGCTACCGTTTTCCCGGCCGTTCGCTGCTGGATGGCCTGATCGATCTGCCGTTCGCGCTGCCGACCGCGGTGGCCGGCCTGACGCTGGCGGGGCTGTTTTCCACCACCGGCTGGTACGGTCAGTGGCTGGCGCACTTCGATATCAAGGTCACCTTCACTTGGCTGGGGATCGCGGTAGCAATGGCGTTCACCAGCCTGCCGTTTGTGGTGCGCACCGTGCAGCCGGTTCTGGAAGAGCTGGGGCCGGAATACGAAGAGGCGGCCGAGACGCTGGGCGCTACGCGCTGGCAGAGTTTCCGCCGCGTGGTGTTGCCCGAGGTGGCGCCGGCATTGCTGGCCGGCACCGCCATCTCCTTTACCCGCAGCCTGGGCGAGTTCGGCGCGGTGATTTTCATCGCCGGCAACATCGCCTGGAAGACGGAAGTGACCTCGCTGATGATTTTCGTGCGTTTGCAGGAGTTCGATTACCCGGCGGCCAGCGCCATCGCCTCGGTGATCCTGGCGGCGTCGCTGCTGCTGCTGTTCAGCATTAACGTATTGCAAAGCCGCTTCGGCAGACGTTTGGGAGGAGGACACTGATGGCCGATGTTTCCGCCTTCAACGGCGCCGAGCGCCCGCGCGTCAACTGGGGCAAGTGGACGCTGATCGCCATCGGCGCGCTGTTCTCGGTGCTGCTGCTGGTGGTGCCGATGATGTCGATTTTCGCCGAGGCCTTTTCCAACGGGTTCGGCGCGATGTGGAGCAATTTGCTCGATCCGGACATGCTGCACGCCATTTGGCTGACGGTCCTGATCGCGCTGATCACCGTGCCGTTCAACCTGGTGTTCGGCACGTTGCTGGCGTGGCTGGTGACGCGCTTCACCTTCCCCGGCCGTCAGCTGCTGTTGACGCTGATCGATATCCCGTTCGCCGTTTCACCGGTGGTGGCGGGGCTGATTTATCTGCTGTTTTACGGCAGCAACGGCCTGCTGGGCGGCTGGCTGGATGCGCATAACATCCAGATCATGTTCTCCTGGCCGGGCATGGTGCTGGTGACCATTTTCGTCACTTGCCCCTTCGTGGTGCGCGAGCTGGTGCCGATGATGCTCAGCCAGGGCAGCCAGGAAGACGAGGCCGCCATTCTGCTGGGGGCGTCCGGCTGGCAAATGTTCCGCCGCGTGACGCTGCCCAACATTCGCTGGGCGCTGCTGTACGGCGTGGTGCTGACCAACGCCCGCGCCATCGGCGAGTTTGGCGCGGTGTCGGTGGTGTCCGGCTCGATTCGCGGCGAAACCTACAGCCTGCCGCTGCAGGTCGAGCTGTTGCAGCAGGATTACAACACCGTCGGCTCCTTTACCGCCGCCGCCCTGTTGACCCTGATGGCGATCGTTACCCTATTTTTGAAGAGCGCGCTGCAGTGGCGTCTGGAACGTCAAAACGCGCGTCTCGAGCGGGAGGAAAATCATGAGCATTGAGATTAACGGCATCAACAAGTACTTCGGTCGCACCAAGGTATTGAACGATATCTCGCTCGATATTGCTTCCGGCGAGATGGTGGCGCTGCTCGGGCCGTCCGGTTCCGGCAAGACCACGTTGCTGCGCATCATCGCCGGGCTGGAAAGCCAGAGCGGCGGCAAGCTGGGCTTCCACGGCACCGACGTCAGCCATATGCACGCGCGCGACAGACGTGTAGGCTTCGTATTTCAACACTATGCGCTGTTCCGCCACATGACGGTGTTCGACAACATCGCCTTTGGCCTGACCGTGCTGCCGCGCCGCGAGCGACCGAACGCCGCGGCGATCAAACAGAAAGTCACCCGGCTGCTGGAGATGGTGCAGCTGGGCCACCTGGCCAACCGCTATCCGTCGCAGCTGTCCGGCGGCCAGAAACAGCGTGTGGCGTTGGCGCGTGCCCTGGCGGTGGAACCGCAAATTCTGCTGCTGGACGAACCGTTCGGCGCGTTGGATGCGCAGGTGCGTAAAGAGCTGCGCCGCTGGCTGCGCCAACTGCATGAAGAGCTGAAGTTCACCAGCGTGTTCGTCACCCACGATCAGGAAGAGGCGATGGAAGTGGCCGACCGCATCGTGGTGATGAGCCAGGGCAATATCGAGCAGGTTGGCTCGCCGGAAGAGATCATGCGCGAACCGGCCAGCCGCTTCGTGCTGGAATTCATGGGGGAAGTGAACCGCCTGAACGGCGAAATTCGCGGCTCTCAGCTGTTCGTCGGCGCGCACCAGTGGCCGCTGTCGTTCCAGCCGATGCACCAGGGCAGCGTCGATCTGTTCCTGCGCCCGTGGGAAATGGAAGTGGCGACCGAAAGCAGCGAGCGTTGCCCGCTGCCGGTGCAGGTGCTGGAAGTTAGCCCGCGTGGCCACTTCTGGCAGCTGACGGTACAGCCGATCGGCTGGCATCAGGAACCGATAAGCATAGTGCTGCCGGAAGGCAACGCCACGCCGGTGCGCGGCGGCCGTTATTACGTCGGCAGCCTCAATGCGCGCCTGTATGCCGGCGATCAACTGCTGCAACCTGTTGCGTTAGCCAAAAGCGCCTGATAGGTTTTAGCTGCCCTTTTATTCAAGGCAACCCCCGGGTTGCCTTTTTACTTTACGCACACCAACACACAGGCAAAGATCGTGACAACGCTCGAACAATGCATCGGGAACACCCCGCTGGTACAACTGCAACGGCTGGCCGCTCAGGCGGGCAGCGAGGTATGGGTCAAACTGGAAGGCAATAACCCGGCGGGATCGGTGAAGGATCGCGCCGCGTTGGCGATGATCCAGCAGGCGGAGCTGCGCGGCGAGATCAAGCCCGGCGACGTGCTGATCGAGGCCACCAGCGGCAACACCGGCATTGCGCTGGCGATGATCGCTGCATTGAAAGGCTATACGCTAAAGCTGCTGATGCCGGAGAACATGAGCCTGGAGCGGCAGGCGGCGATGCGCGCCTACGGCGCCGAGCTGATCCTGGTCAGCCGTGAACAGGGGATGGAAGGCGCGCGCGATCTGGCGCTGGAGATGCAGCGCCAGGGGCAGGGCAAGGTGCTGGATCAGTTCAACAATCTCGATAATCCCTATGCCCACTTCACCACCACCGGCCCGGAGATCTGGCAGCAGACCGAAGGGCGCATCACGCACTTCGTTTCCAGCATGGGCACCACCGGCACCATTACCGGCGTGGGCGGTTATCTGAAGAGTCAGAACCCGCAGGTGCAGATCATCGGCCTGCAGCCGGCGGAAGGCAGCAGCATTCCCGGTATTCGCCGTTGGGCGCCCGCTTACCTGCCGGGCATTTTCCGCCCGGAGCTGGTGGATCAGGTGCTGGATATCGAGCAGCGCGATGCCGAGCAGACCATGCGCCAGCTGGCGCAGCGTGAAGGCATCTTCTGCGGCGTCAGCTCCGGCGGCGCGGTGGCCGGCGCCCTGCGCGTCGCGGCGGCTAATCCCGGCAGCGTCGTGGTGGCGATCGTCTGTGACCGCGGTGACCGTTACCTCTCCACCGGCGTGTTCGACTGAATATGCCCTCCCGGCGGCGCGCTCCGCCGGGAAAGCCCTTCCCATCCCCTTTTGCCTGACGGCATAGCCGCCCCGCCTGCCTGTGCGCCAATACCCTGACAGAATTAGATAAATCGCGCGACAGCAGCCACAATAACGGTGGCGAGACGCGAACCGCAATGTGTAAGGATTGAGTAAAACCGGCTGCGGGCCGGCGGAATTGGCGGGAAAATAACGAAAATCGGTGAAGGAGCAAGGCATGAAAATTTTACTGGTCGACGATGACCTGGAGCTTGGCACCATGCTGAGCGAATACCTGACGGGCGAAGGCTTCGACGCCACGCTGGTGCTGACCGGCAAAGCGGGGGTTGAGGGCGCGCTGTCGGGCGACTATACCGCGATGATCCTCGATATCATGCTGCCGGACATGAGCGGCATCGACGTGCTGCGCGACGTGCGTAAAAAGAGCCGGCTGCCGATCATCATGCTGACCGCCAAAGGCGACAACATCGATCGGGTGATTGGCCTGGAGATGGGCGCCGACGATTACATGCCCAAACCGTGCTACCCGCGCGAATTGGTGGCGCGTCTGCGCGCGGTGCTGCGCCGTTTCGAAGAGCGGCCGCAAGAGGCGGATGACGAAGCCGCCATCAGCTTCGGTGAGCTGACGCTGAACCCTTCAACCCGCAGCAGCGAATGGCGCGGTAAGGCGTTTGATCTGACCGCTTCGGAATTCAATCTGCTGGAGCTGTTGTTGCGCGCGCCGGATCGCGTGGTGTCGAAGGATGAATTGTCCGAGAAGGGGCTGGGGCGCCCGCGCGAGGCCTATGATCGCAGCGTGGACGTGCATATCAGCAATATCCGCCAGAAGCTGAGTGCGCTGGCCGGCAATACGCTGAGCATCGAGACGGTGCGCAGCATCGGCTATCGCATTCGGTAACCAGACATGCGCGGAAGACTGTTCTGGAAAATTTTGCTCGGCTTTTGGCTGACCTTCCTCATCATGACGCAGGCGCTGTGGGTAGCGTTTTCTTTGTATGGCGACCGCTATGTGCCGCCGGAGAATGCCATGGCGCGGCGGGTTATCGGCCTGCAGCTGACCTCGGCCGCTACCCAGTTGCGCAGCGGCGGCATGCCGGCGCTGGAAGCCCTGATGCGCGACTGGCCCGAGGACGACAGGCGTTTGCTATCCGTGACGGCGATGACCCAACCGCCGCCGCCCGCGCCGGAAGAACCGGTATTTGAAGGGCGGCGGATGCCGAAAGAGATCTCTGCCTGGGTGCAGACCGGCGAAGGGCAGGGATATTGGCTGAGTTACAACGTGCGCGGACTGCGGGAAGAGTATCGCCCGGAGCGACGCTCCCACTTCTTCAACATTCCTGCGCCGATGCTGTGGGTCGGCGGACTGGGCGGTTTGCTGTTCAGCGCCGTGCTGGCCTGGAATCTGACCCGGCCGATGCGTCAGCTGCGCGGCGGACTGGATCGGGTGGCGCAGGGCGATTTGTCGGTGCGGCTGTTCCCCAATATGCGCCGCCGCCATGACGAGCTGTCCGACGTGGCGCGCGATTTCGACACCATGGCCGAGCGCTTGGAGCTGCTGGTCAGCGCCCGCGAGCAGCTGTTGCACGACGTTTCGCACGAGCTGCGTTCGCCGCTGGCGCGACTGCAGCTGGCGATCGGCCTGGCGCGGCAGAATGCCGGCAACGTCGAAACTTCGCTCAAGCGCATCGAACATGAGTCGGGGCGGTTGGACAAAATGATCGGCGAGCTGCTGGCGCTGTCGCGCGCCGAACACAGCAGCCTGCCGGACGAGGAGTATTTCGATCTGTACGGCCTGGTGGATGCGGTGGTGAGCGATGCACGTTACGAGGCGCAGGTGCCTGGCGTGGATATCGTGCTGCAGGCCGAGTCGGACGTGGAGTACACCGTCAAGGGCAATGCGGAGCTGATGCGGCGAGCGGTGGACAATATCGTGCGCAATGCGCTGCGCTTTTCCAGCCACGGCCAACGGGTGACGGTGGCGTTGACGCGCGTCGATAACCTGTTCCAGATCGCGGTCAGCGATCAGGGGCCGGGAGTCGAGGAGGCGAAGCTGTCGAGCATCTTCGATCCGTTCGTGCGCGTGAAGTCGGCGCTGTCGGGCAAGGGTTACGGCCTGGGGCTGGCGATCACCCGCAAGGTGGTGCTGGCACACGGCGGCCAGGTTGAGGCGCGCAACGGCGATAAAGAGGGGCTTGTCATTACCCTGCGCATCCCGCGCTGGCAATAATAGACTATCTTACTTGCCATTTTGAACTAGGGCAGTGCTCGCCTTCGTCACGTACTACGTGTACGTGACGAAGGTTGCGCGCTGTCCATGTTCAAACTGCCTGCGCCGATAACGTCTATTATCCGCGGTATACCCAAAGGATTTCGAATTGCAGCTAGGCGGCAAGCGGGGGAATCCCCGGGAGCTTACTCCGGTAAGTGACCGGGGTGAGCAAGTGCGGCCAATAACGCTGCGGTTCAAAAGACGAAGGGGATAAAAAAACGGCGCCGAGGGCGCCGTTTTTCTTGCTCATTCGCGATTACTTCTTGATGCGGATGATCGGGGTTTCGCCAACGGTCACGCTGCCGGACAGTTTGATCAGCTCTTTGATCTCGTCCATGTTGGAGATAACGACCGGCGTCAGGGTAGACTTGGCTTTCTCTTCCAGCAGTGGCAGGTTGAACTCGATAACCACATCACCTTTCTTGACGCGCTGGCCTTCTTCGGCGATGCGTTTGAAGCCTTCGCCTTTCAGTTCTACGGTATCGATGCCGAAGTGGACGAACAGCTCAATGCCGCTGTCGGATTCGATAGAGAATGCATGGTTGGTTTCGAAAATCTTACCGATGGTGCCGTCAACCGGAGCAACCATTTTGTTGCCGGCCGGTTTGATGGCGATACCGTCGCCAACGATTTTTTCAGCGAACACTACGTCCGGCACATCTTCGATATTGACGATTTCGCCAGAAAGGGGAGCGACGATCTCGATAGTGCCCGTGTCTTTCTTGTCATCAGAAACCAGAGATTTCAGTTTATCGAACAAACCCATGATCTTCTCCTAAGCATTAAATTGGGCGGCGTTCCAGTGTCGTGGAAGTTTAGCAGAGCGTTTTTTCTTCGATGAATTTATTGACGCAATTCATCAGGTCTTGTGCCGTTGGCTGTGCCAAGGCCTGCGCTGCCAACGCCTTCACATCTTCGAAATTCGTGTTGCGAATAATTTTCTTGATGCGCGGGATTGAAATCGCACTCATGCTGAACTCATCCAGCCCCATGCCCAATAACAACAGTGTAGCACGCTCATCGCCAGCCAGTTCGCCGCACATGCCGGTCCACTTGCCTTCCGCGTGAGATGCATCAATAACCTGTTTGATCAGGCCAAGCACTGATGGGGACATCGGGTTATAGAGATGAGAAATCAGCTCGTTGCCGCGATCTACCGCCAGAGTATACTGGGTTAGATCGTTTGTCCCAATACTAAAGAAGTCGACTTCTTTCGCCAGGTGGTGAGCGATGACCGCCGCAGCCGGTGTTTCCACCATCACGCCCACTTCGATGCTCTCGTCAAACGCCTTGCCTTCTTCGCGCAGCTGCGCCTTCAGCGTCTCGATTTCACCTTTCAGATCGCGCACTTCTTCCACGGAGATGATCATCGGGAACATGATGCGCAGTTTGCCGAACGCCGAGGCGCGCAGGATGGCGCGCAGCTGGGCGTGCAGGATTTCGCGGCGGTCCATCGCGATGCGGATGGCACGCCAGCCGAGGAACGGGTTCTCTTCCTTCGGCAGGTTCATGTACGGCAGGTCTTTGTCGCCGCCAATGTCCATGGTGCGGACGATCACGGCCTGCGAGCCCATGGCTTCCGCCACGGCTTTATAAGCCTGGAACTGCTCGTCTTCGGTCGGCAGCGAGTCGCGGTCCATGAACAGGAATTCGGTACGATACAGGCCGACGCCTTCCGCGCCGTTGCGCTCTGCACCCGCGACGTCGCGCACGGTGCCGATGTTGGCGCAGACTTCAACCTGATGGCCGTCCAGCGTAATCGCCGGCAGGTCCTTCAGCTTGGCCAGATCGTTTTTCTCGGTGATGTATTGGTTCTGGGCGGCTTTCAGCTGATCGATAACGTCAGCGGTCGGGTTAACGTAAATTTTGTTGTTAACCGCATCCAGAATCAGGTAATCGTCGTTTTTCACCTGCTTGGTCACGTCGCTGGTACCGACGATCGCCGGCAGCTCCAGGGAGCGCGCCATGATAGAGGTGTGGGAAGTCCGGCCGCCGAGATCGGTAATGAAGCCCAGCACTTTGTCCAGGTTCAGCTGTGCGGTCTCGGACGGGGTCAGATCGGTGGCCACCAGGATCACTTCGTCCTGAATGGAGCCCAGATCGACGATCGGCATGCCCAGGATGTTCTGCAGCAGGCGCTTACCGATGTCGCGCACGTCGGCGGCGCGTTCTTTCAGGTATTCGTCGTCCAGCTCTTCCAGCGCTTTCGCCTGACCTTCGATCACGGTGTAGGCGGCGGCGTCTGCGGAGGCCAGATCGTCTTTGATTAGGGCTATGATTTCCTGCTCAAGCTCTTCGTCTTCCAGCAACATGATGTGGCCTTCGAAGATAGCTTCCTTCTCTTCGCCGAAGGTTTCGCCAGCTTTGGTCTTGATCGCTTCCAGCTGTTCGGACGCTTTTGCGCGGCCGGCCAGAAAACGCGAGACTTCCTGCTCTACTTGATCAGCAGAGATTTTCTTCCGGTTGATGACGATGTCGTCTTCTTTCAGCAAGAGAGCCTTACCAAAAGCGATGCCCGGTGATACTAAAATGCCTGAAATCATAACCCTACCTTACTCTTGACTGGTGTTAACTAAAAAGACGGGCCGATTACTCAAGCTCTGCCATCAGTTTTACCAAGTGCTCAACGGCTTTCTGCTCGTCTTCACCTTCAGCGGAGATGGTCACTACGGTCCCTTGAGTCAGCCCCAGAGTTTGCAGTTTGAACAGGCTTTTGGCGCTGGCGCTTTTGCCGTTGGAGGTTACGGTGATGTCAGACGTGAAGCCTTTGGCTTCTTTAACGAACTGAGCGGCAGGGCGAGTATGCAGACCATTCGGAGCGGTAATAGTAACTTCTTGCTGGAACATTGATGTTTCCCCAACTTATTGGATTAATGTTGTGGAGCTAAAGTTTAGCCCAGGGGCCTGACTTTAGCTTGTCTGGTTATAGCGCCTGACTATGGACAGGGGCGAACGTTGATGCAACAGAAAACGACGCGTTAGGCACTTCAGATCAAAAAACTCGGCTTTTGACGTCGTTCCAATCCGCTCCCCATTATGCCCGATTCGACGCGTCGGCGACAGATGAGTAAATCGATTCAGCCTTGACCGGGCTCGGGGGGTGATTAATTTTGCGCATCGAAATAATGCACCGTTAAATACTAAAGCCGACGGGCAAAAGCAATCTTGGACTGCTATAAAGTTTGATCCAGTCCACAAAAAAGCACCCCGCAGGGTGCTTTTTTAGCGATTTGTGCAGTGGCAGAATTACTGCTGCAATTCCTGCTCGGTGAACAGATCGGCAAACAGCGCGGTGCTCAGGTAACGTTCGCCGGAAGAGGGCAGGATCACCACGATGGTTTTGTCGGCGAACGCCGGTTCTTCGGCCAGTTTCACCGCCGCCGCGACCGCCGCGCCGGAGGAGATGCCCGCCAGGATGCCTTCTTCATCCATCAGACGGCGCGCCATGCTGATGGCTTCGTCGTTGGAGACTTTCTCGACGCGATCCACCAGATCAAGATCGAGGTTGCCCGGAATGAAGCCGGCGCCGATGCCCTGGATCTTGTGCGGGCCCGGTTTCAGTTCTTCACCGGCCAGCGCCTGGCTGATGACCGGTGAGTCGGTCGGCTCGACCGCCACGGTGGTGATAGCCTTGCCTTGGGTGTTCTTGATGTAGCGGCTGACGCCGGTCAGCGTGCCGCCGGTGCCGACGCCGGAGATAAACACGTCGACTTCACCGTCGGTGTCTTCCCAGATTTCCGGGCCGGTGGTTTTTTCATGGATCGCCGGGTTGGCCGGGTTGCTGAACTGTTGCAGGATCAGGTAACGGTTCGGGTCGGTGGCGACGATTTCTTCCGCTTTGGCGATGGCGCCTTTCATGCCTTTCGCCCCTTCGGTCAGCACCAGATTGGCGCCCAGCGCCTTGAGCAGCTTGCGGCGCTCGATGCTCATGGTTTCCGGCATGGTCAGCGTCAGCTTGTAACCGCGTGCGGCGGCCACGAAGGCCAGCGCGATGCCGGTGTTGCCGCTGGTCGGTTCCACCAGCTCTTTGCCGGCGGTCAGCACGCCGCGTTGTTCCGCATCCCAAATCATATTGGCACCGATGCGGCATTTGACGCTGAAGCTCGGGTTGCGTGATTCAACCTTGGCCAAAATGCGTCCGTTGCCGATACGGTTCAGACGAACCAGCGGCGTATGGCCGATTGTTAATGAGTTGTCTTCATATATCTTGCTCATAGCCCGTCCTTTAACTCTATGAAAATGTGGGGAACATCGAAAGCATACGCTAACAGTACCGGCAGGGAAGTAAAGAATTGGTATATCTATATGTTATTAGGAAATAAGTTTTAAGCACAATGATAAGGGCGCGAAATGCGCGCCCTGTCGAAAATTCCCGCGCTATCGGCGGTAAAAAACGGCGGTTATCGGACGAATTGCGAGCGGTAGCGATCGACCCACATCGCGGTGGCACCGCAGACGGCGACCGGCAGGATAACCAGATTGAGGATCGGGATCATGGTGAACAGGCTGACCAACGCGCCGAACTGCAGGTTGTCGGTTTTGTGTTGGCGCAGGGCGCGCCGCATGTCGGCAAAGCTCACCTTGTGGTTGTCGAACGGGTAGTCGCAATACTGGATCGCCAGCATCCAGGCGCTGAACAGGAACCACAGCACCGGCGCCACCGTCTGGCCGATGCCGGGCACGAAGTAGAGCGCCAGCAGCAACAGCGCGCGCGGCAGGTAATACATCAGCTTGCGCCATTCGCGCGCCATGATGCGCGGCAAATCTTTGGCGATGCCGAGCAGGCCGGTATCCGGCAGCGGTTTGCCGGTCAGGCTACCTTCGAGCTGCTCGGCCAGCAGGCCGCAGAACGGCGCGGCGATCAGGTTGGTGATGGTGCTGAACAGATAGCTGAACACCAGCAGCACCGAAATGACCGCCAGCGGCCACAGCAGGTAGCTCAACCATTGCAGCCAGTCGGGAACGTGGCTCATCATCGCCGGGATCCAGTCGCCGAGCCGGCTGAACAGCCACCAGAAAGCGGACCCCATCAGCAGCACGTTGACCAGCAACGGCAGGACCACATAACGTTTAATCCCCGGGCGCGAAATCAGGCGCCAGCCCTCGGCGAAATAGTGAATGCCGCTGGTTGAACGGGAAGGGGGCTGCGTATAGGACATATCTTAAGTTATCTCGTTGTCTGAACAGGCATCATTATCATATAGGGATGATTTTCCACTGGCTAGGGTAGGGTTGGCTGAAAAACCAGCAGAAAAAGGCAGTATAATCATCTTTATTGGCATAAAGTTCAGCACGGACTTGCACTTGTGTGCGCGGGCAAATAGAGTTAAAGAGTGAATGTTTGCCGCGGTGGCAATGTATTGGAACAACAGAGATAGCAATGATGCAGGATTTGCGTCTGATATTAATCGTTGTTGGCGCGATCGCCATAATAGCGCTGTTATTGCACGGTCTGTGGACCAGTCGCAAAGAACGGTCAGCGCTCTTCCGCGATCGCCCAGCCAAACGTTCCCAAAAGGAACGTGAACAAACTCCGATCGACGATCTCGAAGAAGGCGTCGGTGAAGTGCGCGTACGCGCTGCTCACCCGCAAGACGAGCCGTCATTCGGCCATTTCGATGCCGCACGCGAAGAACCCGTGGTCGCGCCGAAGCCCGCTCCGGCGGCTGCGCCTGCGCCCCGCGCTGTTCAGCCGGCTGCTCATCAGACGCCGCCCCCGCTGTCTCAGCGGCCGGAGTATGATGACATCCTGTTGAACAACTACGCGCCGGACGAAGAACAGGCCGAACCGCAGCAACCGCAACCGGCCGCGCGCCGTGAGCCGCGCGTCGACGATCTGCCGCATGAACATGAGGCACCGCAGGTGGCGGAACCGGCATTCCACGCCGAGCCGGCCCCTGTGCAGCCTGCGCCGGAAGTGAAGCCGCCGCAGGAACCTGCGCCGCAGCCACAACAGCCGGCGGCTGCGCCAATTCCGGCCAAGCTGAAAGAGACCGTGCTGGTGCTGCACGTCGCGGCCCATCAGGGCGGCGTAATCGGCGGCGAAGTGCTGCTGCAGAGTGTGTTGCAGGCGGGCTTCCAGTTTGGCGAGATGGGCATCTTCCATCGCCATATCAGCCCAGCCGGCAGCGGCCCGGTGCTGTTCAGCCTGGCGAACATGGTCAAGCCGGGATCGTTCGATCCTGACATGATGTCCGACTTCTCCACGCCGGGCGTGTCGATGTTCATGATGGTGCCGTCTTACGGCGACGCCAATCAGAACTTCAAGCTGATGCTGCAGTCAGCACAGCGTATCGCCGACGACGTGGGCGGCGTGGTGCTGGACGACGAGCGCCGCATGATGACGCCGCAGAAGCTGGAAACCTACAAAGCGCGTATCCGTGAAGTGTTGGAAAACAACGCCTGACCGGGTTGCCGCGCGCACTGAACATCCGTAACAACCAAGCCCCCGCTAGCCGGGGGTTTTTTATCTTTGATGGTGAGCCATGGAATCGATAATCCAACAAATCAATCAACTACGAGCCACACTGCGCCATCATGAATACCAGTATCATGTGCTGGATGCGCCGGAAGTGCCGGATGCGGAATACGACCGCCTGATGCGCGAGTTGCGCGAGCTGGAGAGCGCGCATCCGGAATTGGTCACCGCCGATTCGCCGACCCAGCGCGTAGGTGCGGCGCCGCTGGCGGCGTTCGACCAGGTGCGTCACGAAGTGCCGATGCTGTCGCTGGACAACGTGTTCGACGAAGAGAGCTTCCTGGCGTTTTACAAGCGCGTGCAGGATAGGCTCAAGAGCAGCGATCCGCTGACTTTCTGCTGCGAACTGAAGCTGGACGGCTTGGCGGTCAGCCTGCTGTACGAAGACGGCGAGCTGGTACGCGCGGCCACGCGCGGCGACGGCACCACCGGCGAGAACATCACCTCCAACGTGCGCACTATTCGCGCCATCCCGCTGCGCCTGACCGGCGACAACATCCCGCGCCGCCTGGAAGTGCGCGGCGAAGTGTTTATGCCGCAGGCCGGTTTTGAACAGATGAACGAAGAAGCCCGGCGCAAAGACGGCAAGGTATTCGCCAACCCACGCAACGCCGCCGCCGGCTCGCTGCGCCAGCTCGATCCGCGCATTACCGCCAAACGCCCGCTGACCTTCTTCTGTTACGGCGTCGGGCTGTTGGAAGGCGGCGAGCTGCCGCGCAGCCACTTTGAACGCCTGATGCAGTTCAAGGCCTGGGGTCTGCCGGTCAGCGATCGCGCCCAACGCCGCACCGGCAGCGAGGAAGTGCTGGCGTTTTATCGCCAGGTTGAGCAGGACCGCGCGCAGCTCGGTTTCGACATCGACGGCGTGGTGATCAAGATTGACGATATCGATCTGCAGGAAACGCTGGGCTTCGTGGCGCGTGCGCCGCGCTGGGCGACGGCGTTCAAATTCCCGGCGCAGGAGCAGATCACCGTGGTGCGTGAAGTGGAGTTTCAGGTTGGCCGCACCGGCGCGATTACGCCGGTGGCGCGCCTTGAGCCGGTGCTGGTGGCCGGGGTGACCGTCAGCAACGCCACTTTGCACAACGCCGATGAAATTGAGCGTCTGGGGCTGCGCATTGGCGATACGGTGATCGTGCGCCGCGCCGGCGACGTGATCCCGCAGGTGGTGGGGGTGCTGGAAGACCGCCGGCCGCAGGATGCGCGCGAAGTGGTGTTCCCGCTGCACTGTCCGGTGTGCGGCTCCGACGTTGAGCGCGTGGAAGGCGAAGCGGTAGCGCGCTGCACCGGTGGTCTTATCTGCGGCGCGCAGCGCAAAGAGGCGTTGAAGCACTTCGTTTCCCGCCGCGCGCTGGACGTTGAAGGTATGGGCGACAAGATCATCGAGCAGCTGGTGGACAAAGAGTACGTGAAGAACCCGGCCGATCTGTTCCGCTTGTCCGCCGGCATTCTGACTGGTCTGGATCGTATGGGGCCGAAATCGGCGCAGAATCTGGTCAATGCGCTGGAGAAATCCAAACAGACCACCTTCGCTCGCTTCCTGTATGCGCTCGGCATCCGCGAGGTCGGCGAGGCGACCGCCGCCAACCTGGCGACGCATTTCGGATCGCTCGAGAAGCTGTTCGCCGCCGACATCGAGGCGCTGAAAGAGGTGCAGGACGTCGGCGAGGTGGTGGCCAAACACACCCGCAACTTCCTTGATGAAGCGCTCAATCAGCAGGTGATCAACGAACTGGTGGGCGCCGAGATCGGCATCCACTGGCCGGCGCCGGTGGTAGTGGCCGCGGAAGAAATAGACAGCCCGTTCGCCGGCAAAACCGTGGTGCTGACCGGTTCGCTGAGCCAGCTGTCGCGCGATGAGGCCAAAGATCGCCTGACGGCGCTGGGCGCCAAGGTCAGCGGCAGCGTGTCGAAGAAAACCGACCTGGTGATCGCCGGCGAAGCGGCCGGTTCCAAGCTGGCGAAGGCGCAGGAGCTGGGCATCGCCGTGATCGACGAAGCGGAGATGATCCGCCTGCTGGGTGACTGATGGAAAAGGAAAACCTGCTGGAGATCGCCAATACCGTGATGCCATTCGGCAAGTACCAGGGGCGGGTGCTGATCGATCTGCCCGAAGAGTACCTGCTGTGGTTCGCTCGCAAGGGCGAATTCCCCAAAGGCAAGCTCGGCATGCTGATGGAGATGACGCTGGCGATTAAAATCGAAGGGCTTGACCACCTGGTCAAGCCGCTGAAAAAAAGCTGAAATGACGGGCCTTGGCCCGTCTTTTTTTACCCGCGCGACGCCTGCGTGTTGGCGTTGGGCACCGCCTGGTGCGCCCGCTGCTTGCGCTGATACCTTTTCGCCAATACCGCGCAGGTCATCAGCTGCACCTGATGGAATACCATCAGCGGCAGCACCATGACCCCCACCGTCGCCGCCGGGAACAGGATATTGGCCATCGGAATGCCGTTCGCCAGGCTTTTCTTCGAACCGCAGAACACGATGGTGATCTCGTCCGCCTTGCTGAATCCCAGCCAGCGCGCCATGTAGGTGTTCACCACCAGCACGATCGTCAGCAGCACGATGCTACCGCCGACGATAAACGCCAGCGAACCGATCCCCACCTGATGCCAGATACCGTGCGTGACCGCCTCGCTGAAGGCGGCGTACACCACCAGCAGAATCGAGGTCTGGTCGGTTTTGCCGATCAGCGGGCGATGGCGCTCGATCCAGCCGCCGATCAGCGGCCGCAGCAGGTGGCCGGCGACGAACGGCACCAGCAGCTGCAGCACGATCGAGCCCACCTGCCGCAGGCTGCCGGTCTCGCCGTGCACGTTCATCAGCAGACCGACCAACAGCGGCGACACGAAGATCCCCAGCAGGCTGGAGGCGGAGGCGCTGCACACCGCCGCCGCCACGTTGCCGCCCGCCAGGGAGGTGAAGGCGATGGCCGACTGCACGGTGGCGGGCAGGATGCACAGGTAGATGAAACCGGCGTACAGCTCGGGGCTGACGTCGATCGGCGCCCACCAGGCGAACAGCATCCCCAGCGCCGGAAAAATGATGAAGGTGCTGAACATCACCCACAGATGCAGCCGCCAGTTATTGCTGCCGGCCAGGATGGCCTCGCGCGACAGCTTGGCGCCGTGCATGAAGAACAGCAGGGCGATGGCGGCGATGGTCAGGGCGTTGAGCCAGCCGACGAACTCGCCGCGCGCCGGCAGAAACGACGCCAGCAGCACGGTGGCGATCAGCGTCAGGGTAAAACGATCGGGCAGGAATCTCATGGCGATGCGCTCGGGTAGAAAATCGATGGGGCTATTCTCCCGCGTGGGCATATAATAATTAAATTGATTTATTTAATTCATATATGAAAAAAACGCATGAATTACTCACTCAAACAGCTGCGGGTGTTCGTCGCTATCGCCCGCCACCGCAGTTTCAGCCGCGCCGGCGAGGCGATCGGTCTGACGCAATCGGCGGTCAGCCACAGCGTGAAGGAGCTGGAGGCGGAGGTCGGCGTGCGCCTGCTGGATCGCACCACGCGTGAAGTGGTGTTGACCGACGCCGGTCTGCGGCTGGCCAACCGGGTCGAACGGCTGCTGGACGAGCTGCAGGCCGCTTTGCTGGATGCACGTAGCTTTGGCGTACAGCGCAGCGGCACGGTGCGGGTGGCGACGAGCCAGACCATTTCCGCCCATCTGATGCCGCAGTGCATCGCCGCAGGCGAGCGCGAATACCCGGAGATCCGCATCATGCTGCGCGATCAGGCGCAGCAGCAGGTGCTGCACAGCGTGCGCAACGCCGAGGTGGATTTCGGCATCGTGGTCGATCCGGTGCAGGCGGTGGATCTGGAGTGTGAAGCGGTGCTGCATGAACCGTTCCTGCTGCTGTGCCGCGACGATCACCCGTTTGCTGCGCAGCAAGAGGTGCGCTGGTCGGCGTTAAGCGGCTGCCGTCTGGTGTTGCAGGATTATGCGTCGGGTAGCCGACCGCTGATCGACAGCGCGCTGAAGCAGCAGGGCGTCGAGGCGCAAGTGGTGCAGGAAATCGGCCATCCGGCCACGCTGTTCCCGATGGTGGCGGAGGGGATTGGCATCAGCATCTTCCCGGCGTTGGCGCTGCCGTTGCCGGAAGGGGGGCGGCTGCGGGTGCGGCGGCTGGTGCCGGAGATCAACCGCGCGCTGATGTTGGTGCGGCGCAAGAACCGCTCGCTGACGCCGGCGGCGGAGGCCATCTGGCAGGTTGCGCGTCAGCAGGCGGCGCGGCTGCAGCAGCGCCGGCAGGAAAACGCGGAATATTGACTCAAATATAGACGTCCACCGCGTTGAGCGGCGTCGGGCGGTTCACGCCATCACCGGCTTGCGCCGCGGCTTTCTTCATCTGCTCCTGCTGCTGCTTTTCCATTTCTTCTTTTTGGATGCGCGCGATCTCGGCCTGTAACATCTTGATCTGCGCTTCGATCAGCTGTTTCTGCTTTTCGATCTCTTTGGGATCGGCGCTGGAGTCTTTCAGCTCCACCAGTTTTTGCTGCAGAGCCTGAATCTGCCGGTTCAGCGCCTTGATGCGCACCGAGGCGCGGCTTTCGTTGAGGTTAGCCGGTTCGTCATTGCCGTTGGCGCGTTCGTTTTTCTCCATCTTGCCGCCTTGCGGCTGGTTGTTGACCGGTTTGGCCATCAGCAATTCGCCCTGATGGCCCGGCGCGCTGAAGACGTTGCTGACGCCCGGGACGGTATTTTTGATCGGTACGATCATGGTGATGGTGGTCGACATGGATGCTCTCCCTGAGTCTGGATATCGCTGTTCAGGGTATCGGCAGCGGCGGTTAAATCTTTACCTGCCGCAGGTGCGGCCAGCGCTGCAGCCAGCCTTTGTCGAGCACGCGCTGGGCATAGGCCGCGCGATCGCCGTTTTTCTCGTTGAAGGTGATCGTGTCGTTGAACAGCGCCGCCAGCCCGAAGGGGGCCACCAGCGTGATGCTGTCGTCGGCGTTCAGGCGCGCGCCGATCGCCGTTTCCACTTCGGTCCAGAAGCTGATCGCCTCTTCGCTGTCGCGGTAAGGCGCCCGGCCGCCGCGCAGATGCATGCGCGCTTGATTCTTGACCGACCACGGCTGCGGCAGCCATTGGTGCAGCCGCGCCTCCAGCATGCGATCGCGCTCGGCGTCCGCACGCTCCGCATCGAAGTGGATCACGTCGATATCGTTGAGTGGCGTGGCGTCCACATAGCCGTGGCGCCGATCCCACACCAGATTGCGTACGAAGCCGGCGCCGAGGCACCAGTCATTCAGGCCGAGCCGGCGCACGGTGCGCAGGGCGGCCATGCGAGCGTCATCTTGTTGCAGCCAGTCGATAATGTGCCGTTGCGGATCCATCACCCCTCCTTTTTTTTCGCGGCTACTGTAACCCGAAGCGGCGGCGGGTGAAATGGGGGAAAGCGCGATGGCAGCGATCGCGCGCAAAATAATTTCCTTTTTCCACTGACTACACTTGGTGCAGGGCTTTTATCTCGTCACTCAGGGCAAGGGAGGGGGCTATGTATCAGGCAACGGTGGGCCAACGCGGCTATCGCTTTGGTGACCTGCGTCAGCTGATGGCGAAGGCTTCGCCGGCGCGTTCAGGTGATTATCTGGCGGAGGTGGCGGCGCAAAGCGCCGAAGAGCGCATGGCGGCGCGCATCGCGCTGGCGGACTTGCCGCTCAAGGCGTTCCTGCAGCAGGCGCTGGTGCCGTACGAGCAGGATGAGGTGACGCGCCTGATTATCGACGGCCACGATGCCGCCGCCTTTGAACCCATCTCGCACCTCACGGTCGGCGATTTTCGCGACTGGTTGCTGAGCGAGCAGGCGGACAGCGCCATGCTGGCGCGGGTGGCGGCCGGCATAACGCCGGAGATGGCAGCGGCGGTGAGCAAGATCATGCGCAATCAGGATCTGATCCTGGTGGCGAAGAAGTGCCGGGTGGTGACGCGGTTTCGCAATACGATTGGCCTGCCGGGCCACCTCAGCGTGCGGCTGCAGCCCAATCATCCGACCGACAGCCTGCAGGGCATCGCCGCCAGCATGCTGGACGGCCTGTTGTACGGCAGCGGCGATGCGGTGGTCGGCATCAATCCGGCCAGCGACAGCCTGCCGTTGTTGGAAAAGCTTAACTACATGCTGGACGACGTGATCCAGCGCTTTGCCATTCCTACCCAATCCTGCGTGCTGACTCACGTGACCAACACGCTGCGGCTGATGGATCGTGGCGCGCCGGTGGATCTGGTGTTCCAGTCGATCGCCGGTACTGAAGCGGCCAATCGCGGTTTCGGTATCAGCCTGGCGCTGCTGGCGGAAGCGCAGCAGGCAGCGCTGAGCCTAAGGCGCGGCACGCTGGGCGACAACGTGATGTATTTTGAAACCGGGCAGGGCAGTTGCCTGTCGGCCAACGCCCATCACGGTATCGATCAGCAGACCTGCGAGGCGCGTGCTTATGCGGTGGCGCGCCATTTCTCGCCGCTGCTGATCAATACCGTGGTGGGGTTTATCGGCCCCGAATACCTGTATGACGGCAAGCAAATTATCCGTGCCGGACTGGAAGACCACTTCTGCGGCAAGCTGCTCGGCCTGCCGCTGGGCTGCGACGTCTGCTACACCAACCATGCCGAAGCCGATCAGGACGACATGGACACACTGCTGACGCTGTTGGCCACCGCCGGGCTGACGTTCCTGATCGGCGTGCCGGGCGCGGACGACATCATGCTCAACTACCAAAGCACGTCGTTCCATGACGCGCTCTATATCCGCGAGCTGCTGGGGCTGAAGCACGCGCCGGAGTTCGCCGCCTGGCTGGCGGCGATGAACATTACCGATGAGCGTGGGCGGCTGCGCGACGCCGCCGCCAATCATCCGCTGTTGCTGGCATTGCAGGGAGAGCGCACATGAGCAAACCGGTTCACGCCAACAGCTGGGACGCGCTGCGTGCCTTTACCGATGCGCGCATCGCGTTGGGGCGCACCGGCGCCAGCCTGCCGACCGACGAGCTGCTGCGCTTCGGCCTGGCTCATGCCCAGGCGCGCGACGCGGTGCATCAACCTTTCGACAGCGAGCGGCTGGCGGCGGATCTGCGCGATGCCGGTTGGCCCACGCTGGCGGTACACAGCCAGGCCGCCGACCGCGCCGCCTATTTGCGCCGTCCGGATCTGGGGCGGCGATTGGCGTCGGACAGCCGCAGCTTGCTGCTCGGTTCGCCATCGCGCCGCGTCGATCTGCTGCTGATAGTGGCGGACGGCCTCTCCTCCAAGGCGGTGCACCGCCAGGCGCTACCGCTGTTGCAGGCGTTGCGTCCCTATCTCGATACACTGGGGCTGACCGTTGCACCGGTGGTGTTGGCACATCAGGCGCGGGTGGCGCTGGGGGATGAGATCGGCGAATGTCTGCTGGCTCAGGCGGTGGCGGTGCTGATCGGCGAACGACCGGGGCTGTCGTCGCCGGACAGCCTGGGCGTCTATTTGACCTGGGGGCCGAGCGCGAGCAGAACGGACGCCGAGCGCAACTGTATCTCCAACGTCCGTCCCGAGGGGCTGGATTACCCGCAGGCGGCGTTCCGCCTGGCCTGGCTGCTGGAGCAGGCGTTCCAGCGCCGGCTGAGCGGCATCGAATTGAAGGACGAGAGCGACAACCCGGCACTGTACGGCCGAGTGACGCCGCTTTACCCCCAGCTGGGCGGCTGACCGATGGTTTGCTGCAGCAGGGTGGTGAAGGCCGCCAGCCGGGCGGATACCTTCGCCGTCGGGCGCAGCAGATAGATGCCTTGCTGCTCATGGCGCGGATCTTCCAGCATTTGCACCAGTTGCCCATGCTGCACGTCCGGCCCCACCACCCAGTTGGGCAGGAAGGCGATGCCGAGCCCGAGCAGCGCGGCCTGGCGCTGTGCGGTGAAGTCGTCGCAGCGCAGCGCCATGGTGCAGCGGCTCATCAGCGCCGCGTCGAGGATCTGCGCCCAGCAGGCCGGCTGCTGCTTGTGGTAGCGGGCGATCAGCCGATGCTGCGGCAGCGCTTCCAAATCGGCCGGCAGGCCATTGCGGGCGACGTAGGCGGGGCTGGCGCACATCACCCAGCGTTGGGTGGCGATACGGCTGGCATACAGCGAACTGTCCTTCTGCTCGCCGATGCGAATGGCGGCGTCGAGCCGTTCCTGCGTCGGATCGGTCAGGCGTTCGGTCAGATCGAGATCGACAGACAGCTGCGGATAGCGTTCCGCCAGCGTCGGCAGCAGCGGCAGCACATAGGTTTTGCCGAAGGTCGGCAGGCAGCTGATGCGCAGCGTGCCCTGCGGCGTTTCGTTCAGCGCGCTCAGCTCGGCGCGAAGGCCGGTAATGTCCGTCATCAGCGCGGCGGCGCGCGTCAGCAACAGCTCACCGGCGTCGGTCAGCAGCAGGCCACGGGTGGATCGCACGAACAGCGCGGCGCCGAGCGCGCTTTCCAATGCGTCGATGTGGCGCACCAGTGAGGAGGGCACCATGCCCAGCCGGCGCGCGGCGGCGGAAAAGCTGCCCAGGCGGGCGACGTCGAGAAAGATCGGCAGATGTTCAACATAACGGGCGTCATTCATTTTTGCATTATATGCAAAAGCGTTTCTTATGAATACCCGCTTCTCTGCCGACGGCGCGGCGGCTACTCTGGCTGCGGGTTGGCGACGGGCTTCAACGCCGTCCCATCCCGGCCGTATAGAGAGAAAACGTATAAACCTCGCGGCGCTTAGCACCAAATAGCAGATGTTTTTCCCAGGCTGCGCGAGCCGTCTGCGGAGTTGATTGTCGCTCCAACACCAGATTAACCGTTCAATTTGATAACCGGTTCAGTCTCAATGATTAGTAAGCCTTTACTTTATCTCATTCTGATCTGATACCTGGTTATCGGCCGGCCAGCCGTGCCGGTTTTTTTGTCGCCTTAGGCTGAATCGTTCCAACTGATGAACGCGGCTTGGGGGGCATCTTGGCTCACGCCGGTGGGTCTTTTGAACGCGCGGAACCGCGATCCCGCACTGGTGGAGGAGTTAGTCATGAACGAAAAACACGGGTGTTCCTGTGCGCGCCATTTGGCGCAGGGTTTTGCCAGGCAGTCGATCAACGCTGGGGAGGGCGAAATCTATCAAATCTCGCTGATGAGCGCGCTCATCGACGGGGTTTACGAAGGAGAGACCACCATTGCCGAATTGCTCAAGCACGGCGATTTCGGCCTCGGTACCTTCAATCACCTGGACGGCGAACTGATCGCTTTCGACCAGGAAATACACCAGCTGCGCGCCGACGGCAGCGCCCGGCCGGCCGGCCTGCAACAGAAAACCCCCTTCGCCGTCGTCACCTTTTTCCACCCCAGCGTCAGTCAGCAGTTCGACCGGCCGATCACCAAGGCGCAGCTGCATCAGTGCATCGACGAGCAGGTCGCCTCGCCGAATCTGTTTTGCGCGGTGCGGGTCGACGGCGAGTTCAGCCACGTGGAAACCCGTACCGTGCCGCGTCAGGAGCGGCCCTATCGCCCGATGCTGGAGGCGATAGAAGAGCAGCCGACCTTCTCGTTCCATCAGCGGCGCGGCACGCTGGTCGGCTTCCGCTCGCCGGATTACATGCAGGGCATCGGCGTGGCCGGCTATCACGAACACTTCGTTACCGACGACCGCAGCGGCGGTGGCCACGTGCTGGACTACCAGCTCGATCATGGTCGCCTGCAGTTTGGCGTCATCACGCGTCTCAATCTTCAGTTACCGCATGATGCGGATTTCTTGCGCGCCAACCTCTGCCCAGAGGATTTGGATCGCGCGATTCGTTCCGCCGAGGGCTAACCCCGGCGATCGTTTTCTTAGGAGGTGGAACCATGGCACAGGAAAAAACAGGCAATGACTGGCAATGCGGCGCCGATTTGGTGGTGAAAAATCTGGAAGCGCAGGGCGTCAAACACGTTTTCGGCATTCCGGGCGCCAAGATCGACCGAGTGTTCGACTCGCTGGAAGACGCGCCGTCGATTGAAACGGTTGTAGTGCGGCATGAGGCCAACGCGGCCTTTATGGCGGCGGCGGTCGGCCGCTTGACCGGTAAGGCCGGGGTGGCGCTGGTCACCTCCGGGCCGGGTAGCTCCAACCTGATCACCGGGCTGGCCACCGCCACTTCGGAAGGGGACGCGGTGGTGGCCTTCGGCGGGGCGGTGAAGCGCGCTGATAGCCTGAAGCAGACGCACCAGAGCATGGATACTGTCAGCATGTTCCGGCCGGTGACCAAGTATTGCGCCGAAGTGCATGCCGGTTCGGCGATTTCCGAGGTGATCGCCAACGCCTTTCGCCGCGCCGAGTTTGGTCGACCGGGGGCATCGTTCGTCAGCCTGCCGATGGATATCGTCAATGAACCGGTCAGTGCGCCGGTGCTGGCCGGCTGCCGCTTGCCGCGCATGGGGGCCGCGGCGGCGGACGACATTCAGGCGGCGGTGAAACTGATCCGCCAGGCCAAATGCCCGGTATTGCTGCTCGGCCTGCAGGCCAGCCGGCCAGAGAACAGCGAGGCGGTGCGCCATCTGCTGTACCGCACCCATATGCCTGTGGTCGGCACCTATCAGGCGGCGGGGGTGATCGACGTCAACCACTTCGCCCGTTTCGCCGGCCGCGTCGGCCTGTTCAACAACCAGCCGGCCGATCAGCTGCTGCAGAAGGCCGACCTGGTGGTGAGCGTCGGCTATGATCCGATCGAATACGATCCCTGCATGTGGAACAGCCACGGGCGGCTGAAACTGGTGCACATCGACGTGCTGCCGGCGGATATCGATACCTGCTATCGGCCGGACGTCGAGCTGGTGGGCAACATCAGCGCCACGCTGAACATGATGACCGAAATGTTCTCTGAGGCGGTCTGCGTGCCGTCGGAGGTGGAGCTGATCCTCACCGATCTCGGCCGCCAGCGCACTGAACTGGCGGAGCGTGCCGCCCGCCGCGGCGGCATGCCGATCCACCCGCTGCGCATCGTCAAGGAGCTGCAGGACATCGTCAGCGACGATGTAACCCTGTGCGTGGACATGGGCAGTTTCCATATCTGGATCGCCCGCTACCTGTACAGCTTCCGCGCCCGCCAGCTGTTGATCTCCAACGGCCAGCAAACCATGGGGGTGGCGCTGCCGTGGGCCATCGGCGCGGCGCTGGTGCGCCCCGGCGACAAAGTGGTGTCTATCTCCGGCGACGGCGGGTTCATGCAGTCGAGCATGGAGCTGGAGACCGCGGTGCGGCTGAAAAACAACATTGTGCACGTCATCTGGGTCGATAACGCCTACAACATGGTGGAGATGCAGGAAGTGAACAAATACCAGCGCAAATCCGGCGTGGAGTTTGGGCCGATTGACTTCAAGGCCTACGCGGAATCCTGCGGCGCGGTCGGTTTCGCCGTGCAGTCGGTGGACGATCTGCGGCCGATGCTGCGTAAGGCGATGGCGATCCAGGGGCCGGTGGTGGTGGCCATTCCGGTCGACTACGCCGACAACTATAAGCTGATGGCGCAGATGAACTTCAGCCAGATGATTTAATTTCATCATCGCGCGGTTTCACCGGGGCAGGCCGCTTGCGCGCCTGCCCGTTTTTATGTGCGGAATTTGTCCTTTACATCGCTAACTGCATGATTTATTGCTATCCGTTGGGCTGTTTTTTCACCACTGGGGATAGCGCAATGAAAAGAAAAGCAATAACGATCGGGTTGCTGGCGTTGGCGATAGCCGGCGGCGCGCGGGCCAATACGCTGGTCTACTGTTCCGAAGGCTCGCCGGAAGGCTTCAACCCGCAGCTGTTCACCTCCGGCACCACGGTGGACGCCAGTTCGGCGGCGATCTACAACCGGTTGGTGGATTTCAAACCCGGCACCGTTGAGCTGCAACCCAGCCTGGCGGAAAGCTGGGAGGTGAGCGAAGACGGCAAGCGTTATACCTTCCACCTGCGCAAGGGCGTGGCATTCCAGAGCAATAAATATTTCACGCCCACCCGCGATTTCAACGCCGATGACGTCATCTTCTCGTTCATGCGGCAGAAGGACGCCAACAACCCGTACCACAAGGTCTCCAACGGCGCCTACACCAATTTCGAGTCGATGGAATTCGGCACGCTGATCGATCGGATCGTCAAGGTGGACGACCACACCGTGCGCTTTGAGCTTTCCCGCGCCGAGGCGCCGTTCGTCGCCGATCTGGGCATGTACTTCGCCACCATTTTTTCGGCGGAATATGCCGACGCGATGCTGAAGGCCGGCACGCCGGAGCGAGTGGACAACGATCCGATCGGCACCGGTCCGTTCCAACTGGTGCAGTACCAGAAGGACGCGAAAATCCTCTACAAGGCGTTCGATCGTTACTGGGAAGGCAAACCCAAGATCGACCGGCTGGTGTTTTCGATCACGCCGGATGCGACGGTGCGTTACGCCAAGCTGCAAAAGAACGAGTGCCAGGTGATGCCGTTCCCCAACCCGGCGGATCTGGCGCGCATGCGGCAGGACGGCAACATTCAGGTGATGGAAAAATCCGGCTTGAATATCGGCTTCCTGGCGTTCAACACCCAGAAGAAACCGTTGGATAACGTCAAGGTACGCCAGGCGTTAGCGCTGGCGGTCAACAAACCGGCGATCATCGATGCGGTGTTCCACGGCGCCGGCCAGCCGGCCAAGAATCTGCTGCCGCCGACCCAATGGGGCAGCAACGCGCAGCTTGAAGACTACCCGTATTCGCCGGAGCGGGCGAAACAGCTGTTGCAGGAAGCCGGGCTGGGGCAGGGATTCGACATCGATCTGTGGGCGATGCCGGTGCAGCGGCCCTATAACCCCAACGCCAAGCGCATGGCGGAGATGATCCAGGCCGACTGGGCGAAAATCGGTGTGCGCGCCAAAATCGTCACCTTCGAGTGGGGCGAATATTTGCAGCGGATTAAAAACGGCGAACATCAGACCGCGCTGATGGGCTGGACCACCGCCAACGGCGATCCGGACAACTTCTTCGGCCCGCTGTTCACCTGCGCTTCGCTCGGCGGCTCCAACTCGGCGAAATGGTGCTACAAACCGTTCGACCAGCTGATCCTGCAGGCGCGCGAGGAGAACGATCACGCCAAGCGGGTGGCGATGTACCAACAGGCGCAGGTGATGATGCACGATCAGATGCCGGCGCTGATGATCGCGCACTCGACCATCTTCGAACCGGTGCGCAAGGAAGTGAAAGGCTACGAAATAGACCCGTTCGGCAAACACATCTTCAAGCAGGTGTCGCTGGAGAAGTAACCAAAAGGCCGGGGTAACCCCAATGCCGCTCAGTTAAGACTGAGTGGCATTTTTTTTCCAGCCTCTGGGCGTTCTGTGCAGGGGAATTGCCGTAAATGTCCTGCATTTCTCTGTTACCGCAATGAACGGCAATTGGAGGGGCCGATGGCGCGGCCCCTGCTCGGTCGAGGTGCATGAGCCACATAGAGCATCTCACTTTTATCGACCGAAAATGTCACGAATGCCTGCATAAAAACGCTAACTGACCAGCATTACGGGGTAACCCGGCCTTTTTCATGCCTGCGGCGCGTCGCAGTGGTAGCGGCCGCGCGGGATCACCAGCGGCGTGTGGGACAGCGGATCGTCGATGATCATGCACGGCATGCCGAACACCCGCTCCACCAACTCGGCGGTGATGATCTCCGCCGGTTTCCCCTCCGCTACGATCTTGCCGTCGCGCATGGCGATGATGTGATCGGCATAGCGGCAGGCGTGGTTGAGATCGTGCAGCACTGCGATGAGAGTTTGGCCGTGCTCGCGGTTGAGCTGACGGAACAGATCCAGCAGCTCGATTTGGTGCGCGATGTCCAGATAGGTGGTCGGTTCATCCAGCAGCAGCAGCGGCGTTTGCTGTGCCAACGCCATCGCCACCCAGACGCGCTGGCGCTGCCCGCCGGACAGCTCGTCGACGCTGCGGTCCGCCAACTGGCTGACGTTGGTGGCCGCCATGGCGGCTTCCACCGCCTGTTTGTCGGCCTGCGTCCACTGTTTCAGCAGGCTCTGGTGCGGATAGCGGCCGCGCGATACCAGGTCTGCCACGGTAATGCTGTCCGGTGCGATCGAGGTTTGCGGCAGCAGGCCAAGCTCGCGCGCCAGCGCCTTGGTGGCGAAACTGCTGATGTTTTTGCCGTCCAGCATCACCTCGCCGGCGCTGGGTTTCAGCAGACGGCACAGAGCGCGCAGCAGCGTCGATTTGCCGCAGGCGTTCGGCCCGACGATCACCGTGAAGGCGCCGTCGGGGATCGCCACGCTCAGATCGTCAGCGATGATTTTATTGTCGTAGCCCAGCTTCAGGTGCGAGGCGTGCAGGCGGTGGCTCATGGCGTTATCACTTTTCATTATCTGCGGGCCTCACGGATGAGCAGCCAAATCAGGTACAGGCCGCCGATGCAGACGGTCACGACCCCGACCGGCAGTTGGATCGGCGCAAAAAGATGTTGGGACACCACGTCGGCGCCCAGCAGCAGCGTCGCGCCCATCAGCGCCGAGGACGTCAGGGTGACCGAGGATTGTCCGGCCAGGCGGCGGGCGATCTGCGGCGCCGCCAGCGCGATAAAGGAAATCGGCCCGGCGGTGGCGGTGACGGCGGCGGTGAGGGTGACGCCGAACAGCATCAGCCACAGCCGGCTGCCTTCGGCGTTCACGCCCAGCGCGCGCGCCGTGTCGTCGCCCATTTCCAGCAGCTGCAGCCGTTTGCCCATCAGCAGCGCGGCCGTGGCCGCCAGCACGATGAACGCCGTGGCGGGCTGGGCTTTCTGCCAGGTCATGCCGTTGAGCGAACCGGCCTGCCACATGGCGGCGTCCATGGCGCGCTCCAGCGAGGCGGTGATGATCAGCCAGGTATTGGTGGAGACCAGCACCGCGCTGATGGCGATGCCGACGATGATCAGCCGGAAGCCGGCGATACCTTGCCGCCAGGCGAGCAGGTAGATGGCCAGCGCGGAGAGAATGCCGCCGGCCAGCGCGCCGCCGGCGATGTAGTAGTAGCCGCCGTTGAACAGGGTGATGGCGATCAGCGCGCCGGTGTAAGCTCCCATGTTAAAGCCAATCACGTCCGGGCTGCCGAGTGGGTTGCGAATAATCGACTGGAAGATGGCGCCGCTCATGCCGAGCGAGGCGCCTAACAACAGCGCCATCGCGATGCGCGGCAAACGCCATTGGGTGACCACGGTGACCAGATTTTTCGGCGCCTCGCCGCTGAGCGCGGCAAAGACCTGTTCCAGCGAAAGCTGCAGCGTGCCGTAGCAGAGCGCGGCAACGGCCATCGCCAGGCACAAAGCCAGCAGCGAAAGATTGACCAACAGCAGGCGCAGCGGCATGCGCCAGTTAATGACGCCGTCCGGGCGGCCGATATGCAACGTGTGGGGCAGGCTCATCACAGACCCCCCAGCGTTTTCTTGCGGCGCACCAGCCAGATCAGCACCGGCGCGCCGATAAACGCCGCCACGATGGAAACTCGCAGCTCACCGGCCGCCAGCAGCCGGCCGGCCACGTCGGCGCACAGCAGTAAAATCGGCGCCAGCAGCATGGAGTAGGGCAGGATCCAGCGCTGGTCGGGGCCGACCCACCAGCGGGCGATATGCGGCACCATCAGGCCGATAAAGCTGATTGGGCCGACGGTGGCGGTCGCCGCGCCGCACAGCAGCGTGATGGCGATCACCGCGACGACCTGAGTCAGCACCACGCGCGCGCCAAGCGCGATAGCCAGATCTTCCCCCATGCCGATAGTATTCAGCGGCCGGGCGATGATCAGCGTCAGCAGGCAGCCGAGCAGAATGGCGGGGGCGGTGACCGGCAGCGTGGATAGCGTGCGGATATCCAGCGTGCCGGCCTGCCAGAAGCGCAGTTGGTCGAAGGTTTGCGGATCGATAAGCGACAGCCCGGTGGTGATGCCGAGCAACACCGCGCCGATCGCCACGCCGGCCAGCGTCAGCCGCACCGGGTTGATGCGCCCGCCCGCCAGCGTGCCGATCAGGTAAACCAGCAGGGTGGTGAGGGCGGCGCCGATGAAGGCGTAGGCCATATAGCTTTCGGTGGTGGCCGCGCCGAAAAACATAATGCCGATGACCACGGCGAAGCTGGCGCCGGCGTTGATGCCGAGCACGCCGGGATCGGCCAGCGGATTGCGCGTCAATGCCTGAATCAGCGCGCCGGCGGCGCCGAGCGCCATGCCGGCCAAGATGCCCGCCAGCGTACGAGGTACCCGGGCGTTGAGAATGATGGTGCTGTCGGAACCGCTCGCGGCGCCTTGCAGGCTGAGCCAGACGGTATGGAAGGGGATGGCTTTGGAACCCAGCATCAGGCTGGCAATGATGCACAGCAGCAACAGCGCCAAGCCGATACCGAACCCGGCGATGCGTTTGAAGCCACTGGCGTAAGCTGCGTGCGGTGCGGACGAAAGCGTCCGCTCAGTCGGAGTGGGTACGTTCACACCGGTAACTCCTGTATGATTTTTATTCTCATTGTTATTTGCGTTCATGCGGGCGCTAATAGTAGCACGAGTTTACGCCCGCATGCACCCGCCGGTTGGTGGCGCAGGTGCGTTGACGATGTTAATAACTATTGATATTTCAATTGATTGAATGTGAACGGTTGCCCTGTTTATGGCAAACGTCGGCAGGAGGCTGGCCTGCCGACGGCGTGGTTCAGGGCTTTTTGAACAGTCGTTCGATTTGGTTCAGCATGTTGGTGGCGCTGTAGTAATCGAGACGGAAAGTGTCGTTGCCGACGGCGTAGACGTGCCGCTGTTCCACCGGCTCCAGATGTTTGAGGAACGGGTTGGTCAGCACCTCTTGCACTTTACGCTCGTTGGTGGCGAACAGGATCAGCGTTTTGCCGTTCAGGCCCTCGGCCATTTTTTCGCCGGAGATTTGGATGATGTCATGGCGTTTACCCATGCTGGCATTGCCTTTGGCGCTTTCCGGCGGGATGGCCAGTTGGAAGCCGAGCTGGGTCAGCAGCTTGCCCTGGGCGGAACCCGGCGTCCACAGCATGGCCTCGCGGCCGTTGTCGGCATATACCAGCGGAGTGGTCGGCTGCGGCGGCAGCGCGATCGCCTGTTTCACTTGCTCCACGCGCTGTTCGAAACGATCCTCCGCCTGTTTGGCGCCGGCTTCATGGCCGGTGATTTCGCCGAGCTCGCTGGCCAGCTGTTGCCAGCTTTTGTCGCCATAATCGAGCACCAGCGTCGGCGCAATGGCCGACAGCTGATCGTACAGTTTCAACGCCGAATCTCCGCCGGTCGCGGCGACGACGATCAAATCCGGCGCGGCGGCGGCAACGGCTTCAGCATTGGGCTCCACTTGATACAGCCGTTCGACGTGGCGCTGTTTGGCTACCTCGCTCCACTGGGTAAAGAAGCCTTGTTTATCGGCCACCAGAGGGTTCGGGCTGGTGGCGCCGCTGGCGACCACCGGGGCGTCGATAGCCAGCAGCGTGCCGGTGATGGTGACGCTGGTGGACACGATGCGCTGCGGCGGTTTTTCCAGCGTGAACTTCCCTTTGGCGCTGTCGATGGTGCGCGGCCAACTGCTGTCGGCAGCAGGGGCGGACGGTTTCTGCCCGTCGCTCTTGTCGTCCGGGCCGCAGCCGCTGAGCAGCAGGCTGGAAGTGGCGATAAATGCAATGAACAGCTGGCGTAAGGATAGGGTCATGAGCGGGCTCTTTCTTTCCTTGAACTAAGGCGTATCAATCCGGCGGCGGATTGGCTGCGTGGTGGATGCCCGCTAATTTACCATTCAAGCCGCCAAAATGATAACCATTCGTATCTTAGCGTGTGGTGAATTGAGAGAATAAGAAGAAGGGGAAGTGAGTGCGGCAGAAACGAAAAAAGCGCCAAAAGGCGCTTTTTTCTGAATTGGTGGGTCGTGCAGGATTGATTCGGCCCGTGGCCTCACCCTGCGGGCAACGCTGCGCGTTGTCGTATCGCTGCGCGATGCTCGAACCTCTACGGTTCTTCATCCTGCACGACTCGGTAAACTATGCCTGCGAGAAGATGAAGTCAGAGTTGGGTGGCACAGAAACGAAAAAAGCGCCAAAAGGCGCTTTTCTCTGAATTGGTGGGTCGTGCAGGATTGATTCGGCCCGTGGCCTCACCCTGCGGGCAACGCTGCGCGTTGTCGTATCGCTGCGCGATGCTCGAACCTCTACGGTTCTTCATCCTGCACGACTCGGTAAACTATGCCTGCGAGAAGATGAAGTCAGAGTTGGGTGGCACAGAAACGAAAAAAGCGCCAAAAGGCGCTTTTCTCTGAATTGGTGGGTCGTGCAGGATTCGAACCTGCGACCAATTGATTAAAAGTCAACTGCTCTACCAACTGAGCTAACGACCCGCAGAAGTGGTGGGTGATGACGGGCTCGAACCGCCGACCCCCTCCGTGTAAAGGAGATGCTCTACCAACTGAGCTAATCACCCACTTCAGGACTTCCAGGTACTGCTAAACGAGAGAATGATGGTGGGTGATGACGGGCTCGAACCGCCGACCCCCTCCGTGTAAAGGAGATGCTCTACCAACTGAGCTAATCACCCTCATTCGTTCTCATTTTTACTCAACAAGATGGTGGGCGATGACGGGCTCGAACCGCCGACCCCCTCCGTGTAAAGGAGATGCTCTACCAACTGAGCTAATCGCCCCGTCTTGTTGGAGTCGCATTATAGGGATAGTTCAAAGTGAGTCAACGGTTTTTAAAATGATTTCAATCGTTCGCCGCAAATTTAGGCAGGGCGCGATAATTATCGCCAGCGGCGCCGATTCTTTGCGCAACGCTATGCGAAACTCGCCGCAAAACGCGCGAAATCGACCGGCGCAATATCGTGTCGGCGTTGAGGAATTAGCGCGTGGTGATACAATGTCGTCCACTCTTTTTTCAATTCCGAGCAATCGTCGGCAACCGCCGACACGCGTTGCGTAATAAGGCAGTGAACCCAATGAAAATCAAAACCCGTTTTGCACCGAGCCCGACCGGCTATCTTCACGTCGGCGGCGCGCGTACCGCACTTTACTCCTGGTTGTTCAGCCGCCATGCGGGCGGTGAGTTCGTTCTGCGTATCGAAGATACCGATCTGGAACGCTCCACCCAGGACGCGATCGACGCAATTATGGATGGCATGAACTGGTTGAACCTGGATTGGGATGAAGGCCCGTATTTCCAGACCAAGCGTTTCGATCGTTACAACGCGGTCATCGACGAGATGCTGGAGCAGGGCACGGCCTATAAATGCTATTGCTCCAAGGAACGTCTGGAAGCGCTGCGCGAGAAGCAGATGGAAAACGGCGAGAAGCCGCGTTACGACGGCCACTGCCGCGACAGCCAGTGCAGCCACACCGACGACGAGCCGCACGTGGTGCGCTTCCGCAACCCGCAGGAAGGCTCGGTGATCTTCGACGACAAAATTCGCGGCCCGATCGAATTCAGCAACCAGGAGCTGGACGATCTGATCATCCGCCGCACCGACGGTTCGCCAACTTATAACTTCTGCGTCGTCGTCGATGACTGGGATATGGAAATCACCCATGTGATCCGCGGCGAAGACCACATCAACAACACCCCGCGCCAGATCAACATTCTCAAAGCGCTGGGCGCGCCGGTGCCGGAATACGCGCACGTGTCGATGATCCTCGGTGACGACGGTAAAAAGCTGTCCAAGCGTCACGGCGCCGTGGGCGTTATGCAGTACCGCGAAGACGGCTATCTGCCGCAGGCGCTGCTGAACTACCTGGTGCGCCTGGGCTGGTCCCACGGCGATCAGGAGATCTTCTCCATCGACGAGATGAAAGAGTTCTTCACGCTGGAAGCGATCAACAAATCCGCCAGCGCGTTCAATACCGAGAAGCTGCAGTGGCTGAACCACCACTACATCAACCATATGCCGGCGGAAGAAGTGGCGGTGCACCTGGCATGGCACGTTGAGCAGCTCGGCCTTGAAACCCGCAACGGCCCGGAACTGAAAGACATCGTCAAGCTGCTGGGCGAGCGTTGCAAAACGCTGAAAGAGATGGCGGAGTCCTGCCGTTACTTCTACGAAGACTTCAGCGAGTTCGACGCCGACGCGGCCAAGAAGCACCTGCGCCCGGTGGCGCGTCAGCCGTTGGAAGCGGTGCGCGCCAAGCTGGCCGCCATCACCGTCTGGACGCCGGAAAACGTGCACGACGCCATTCAGGGCACGGCGGATGAGCTGGGCGTCGGCATGGGTAAAGTCGGCATGCCGCTGCGCGTTGCGGTGACCGGCGCCGGCCAGTCGCCGGGCATGGACGTGACCGTGCATGCGATCGGCCAGAAGCGTTCGCTGCAGCGCATCGACATGGCGCTGGCTTACATCGCCGAGCGCGAAGCGCAAGCCTGATTCGCTGGTACGCCATAAAAAAAAAGCCCCGTGGAGCGATCCCGGGGCTTTTTTCATGGCGGTGCGTCAGGCTTGCTCGCTAGCCGGCAGCCCCGGGCGGTAGGCGAGGAAATACATCAGCCCGACAAAGCCGGCGCCCCCCAGCGCGTTGCCGAGAAATACCGCGACGAAATTGGGCAGATACTGCTCCCAGCCCATGCCGCCGGCAAAGATGGCCGCCGGGATGATGAACATATTCGCCACCACGTGCTGGAAGCCGATGGCGACAAAAGCCATGACCGGGAACCACATGCCGATCACTTTGCCCGGCACATCCTTGCTGGCGAAGGCTAACCACACCGCCAGGCAGACCAGCCAATTGCAGCCGACGCCGGAAATGAAGGCGTGCAGGAAGTCCGCATCCACTTTGGCCTGCGCGATCGCCAGCGTCTTATGCAAGAACGCGCCTTCGGTCAGGCCCAGCAAATGGCCGAAGAAGTAGGCGACGGCCAGGCTGCCGGCCAGGTTGGCCAGGGTGACCCAAAACCAATTGCGTAGCACGGCGATGGCGGGGATTTCACGGGCAAACCAGGCCATCGGCAAGGTCATCATGTTGCCGGTCAGCAGTTCTCCACCGGCCAGAATGGTCAGGATCAAACCGATAGGAAAGACCGCGGCACCCAACAGGGCGCCGAAAGAGCCCCATTCGGCCGGCAGGGTGCCGATGACGTGAATATCCAGCAGAAAGCCGGTGGCAATAAAAGCGCCGGCGAGAAAGCCCAGAATCAACAGATTAGCGAGAGGGGCGCGGCTTTTGTTTACCCCGGCCTGAACGGCGAGGGCGGCGATTTCTTTTGGTGAATGCAAAGACATGACGGACTCGGTTTATAGTAATGAAGTTTATGGCGCGGGCAGTCTATGCCGCTCGGGAGTCCGACTCAAGCGCATTTCACTAACATTCCATTAATTAAAAATCAACGTGATATGCAGGGTCTTTTGCCATTTTGAGATGTAGCGCGCAAAATGGATGAACTCTGCACAAAGTGATGATTTTTTGGCGCCAAACATGCTGATTTGGCGGCTTTTTCAACGCTTGATTCAGGAATTCAATTTAGCCGTTGACAGCTTTGAGCGGGTTTCATATTATGCGCCCCGTTCACAGCACAAAGTGATTGTGGAACGGGGCTATAGCTCAGCTGGGAGAGCGCTTGCATGGCATGCAAGAGGTCGACGGTTCGATCCCGTCTAGCTCCACCAACCTTCTTCTCAGAAAGGTTGGGGAATACCGTAACGCCGGTCAAAGCGTACCACTTTTGTGGGGCTATAGCTCAGCTGGGAGAGCGCTTGCATGGCATGCAAGAGGTCGACGGTTCGATCCCGTCTAGCTCCACCACCATTTAAAAAGCCGACCTTAGGGTCGGCTTTTTGCTTTGCGTCATTTCATCTTCGCCGAATGCCGGCCAACAAAAAAGGCGCCCGCAGGCGCCTTGGTATCGCAGTGGGTTCGAGGCTTAGCCCAGCACCAGGCCTGCGATGGAAGCGGACAGGATGCTGACCAGCGTAGAGCCGTACACCAGCTTCAGGCCAAAGCGCGACACCACGTTGCCCTGGTGTTCGTTCAGACCCTTGATCGCGCCGGCCACGATGCCGATGGAAGAGAAGTTGGCGAAGGAGACCAGGAACACCGACAGGATCCCCAGGCTGCGCGGCGACAGTTCGGCAGACACTTTCTGCAGCTCCATCATTGCCACGAACTCGTTGGAAACCAGCTTGGTGGCCATGATGCTGCCGACCTGCAGGGCTTCGTGCTTAGGAATACCCATGATCCAGGCGAACGGATAGAAGAAGTAGCCGAGGATTTCCTGGAAGCTCAAGCCGAAGATGGCGCTGAACACACCGTTGAGCGCGGCGATCAGGGCGATGAAGCCGATCAGCATCGCGGCAACGATAATCGCTACCTTGAAACCAGCCAGGATGTATTCACCCAGCATTTCGAAGAAGCTCTGGCCTTCGTGCAGGTTGCCGAGGTGCAGCTCTTCTTCTTTATTGGTGTCGTACGGGTTGACCAGCGACAGCACGATAAAGGTGCTGAACATGTTCAAGACCAGCGCCGCCACCACGAACTTGGCGTCCAGCATGGTCATGTAAGCGCCGACGATGGACATGGAAACCGTAGACATCGCGGTCGCCGCCATGGTGTACATGCGCTTTTCCGACATCTTGCCCAGGATATCCTTGTAGGCGATGAAGTTTTCGGATTGGCCCAGGATCAGCGAGCTGACGGCGTTGAACGACTCCAGCTTGCCCATGCCGTTCACTTTCGACAGCACGGTACCGATAATGCGGATGATGAACGGCAGCACTTTGATGTACTGCAGAATACCGATCAGCGCCGAAATGAAGACGATCGGGCACAGCACCTTCAGGAAGAAGAACGCCAGGCCTTTGTCGCCCATGCCGCCGAATACGAAATCAGTCCCTTGTCCCGCAAACCCGAGCAGTTTGTCAAACAGCGCGGCAAATCCTTTTACGAAGCCCAAACCCGCTTCCGAATGCAGGAAAAAGTAGGCCAGCAGTACTTCGATAACCAGTAATTGAATAACATAGCGAATGCGGATGCTTTTGCGATCGCGGCACACCAACAGGGCCAGGATCGCCACCACCACTATCGCCAACGCAAAGTGCGCAATATGGGACATGTTTGCTCCAAATTTGAGGCAGGCTGAATTTCGGCTGTCATTTTATGTAACGCTACGTTTAAAAACGAGACTTCTATTGCAAATATGGAAAATCATAGCGGGAATTCTCCTAAAGTGTTGCGCAAAAGCATAAAAAATCAAGATGTTAAAGCAGCAATAGGAAATTCGTATTCTTGTGCTAACCTGTCTTTCAGGGGTATTGCAGCCAAAATCCCATCAGAAAAGCACGGAAATCGGCAAGCTCCGCGCTCAACCCTTCGATAAAACCGTTAATGTTGGCTATTACAGAGATAAGTTTTACCGCTCTAAATGCGCTTGATAATTATTATCATTTATATAGAGTGGAGATAAACGTAATTTCAGTAAGGGTTCAACATATGCTGAACAGTCGCGTGGTTGAAACCACCTCTGGGCGCTCCGCCAGAAAAATCAAACTCTCGCTGATGGGGCCTGCCTTCATCGCCGCTATCGGCTATATCGATCCCGGTAACTTCGCCACCAATATCCAGGCCGGCGCCTCGTTCGGCTACAGCCTGCTGTGGGTGGTGGTTTGGGCTAACGTGATGGCGATGCTGATCCAGCTTTTGTCTGCCAAGCTGGGCATCGCCACCGGGAAAAACCTGGCCGAGCATATTCGCGATCGCTTTCCGCGGCCGGCGGTGTGGGCCTATTGGGTGCAGGCGGAGATCATCGCCATGGCGACCGATCTGGCCGAGTTTATCGGCGCGGCGATCGGCTTCAAGCTGCTGCTCGGCGTTTCCCTGTTGCAGGGCGCAGTGCTGACCGGCATCGCCACCTTTTTAATCTTGATGCTGCAAAAGCGCGGGCAAAAGCCGCTGGAGCTGGTGATTGGCGGCCTGCTGCTGTTCGTCGCTGCCGCTTATATCGTCGAGCTGGCGTTCTCCCAGCCGCAGGTCGCGCCGCTGCTGAAGGGCATGGCGCTGCCCGATCTGCCTAACGGCGATGCGGTATTTCTGGCCGCCGGGGTATTGGGCGCCACCATCATGCCGCATGTGATCTACCTGCATTCGTCGCTCACCCAAATCGGCGGCGAGCACGACAAGGCGGAACGCTATGCCGCCACCAAAGTCGATGTCGCCGTGGCCATGACCATTGCCGGTTTCGTTAACCTGGCGATGATGGCCACCGCCGCCGCCGCGTTTCATTTCAGCGGCCACAGCGGCATCGCCGATCTTGACGTGGCTTACCTGACGCTGCAACCGCTGCTCGGGCAAGCCGCTGCCACCGTGTTTGGCCTGAGCCTGGTGGCCGCCGGCCTCTCCTCTACCGTGGTGGGCACGCTGGCGGGGCAGGTGGTGATGCAAGGGTTCGTGCATTTCCATATCCCGCTGTGGCTGCGGCGCGCGGTGACCATGCTGCCGTCGTTTATCGTCATCATGCTGGGGATGGATGCGACGCGCATTCTGGTGCTGAGCCAGGTGCTGCTCAGCTTCGGCATTGCGCTGGCGCTGGTGCCGCTGCTGGCTTTCACCGGCAATCGGGCGCTGATGGGGGAGATGGTCAACGGTCCAGTGGTACAAAACCTGGGCAAGCTCATCGTGCTGGTGGTGGTGGGATTGAACGGCTATCTGCTGATCGGCAGCGTGATGTAGGCAAAACAGCGCGGGCCGGCATGGTGCCGGCCCGTCGTCGTTAATCGCGGTCGTCATCGCCGTGGCGGCGCCAGCGATCGCGATCATGATCGTGGTGGTGTTTTTTCTCTTTCTTCCAGTAATGCTTGTCGCAACGGTGGTCACACTTGTAATAACGGCCATCGCGCGAGTAGTAATATTTGCGCCAATAGTCGCGGTCGCGCCAGCGATAGCCGTCCCAGTAATAGCCACGCGGGCTGCGGTCGCCGAGATAGCGGCCCTGATGGCCTTGCCACCAGTCGCGATCGCGCCAGTCGTAACCGTCCCAGTAACGGCCGCGATTGTCCTGATCGCCGATGCGCAATGAAACGCCCGGCATCAGATCGATGCTGAGCCCTTCGGCGTGAGCCTGCTGTGCGGCGGGCAGCGCCGTCGCCGCCAAGATGGCGGCCAAGAACAGAGGTTTAAACATGACTTCTCCTTTCCGCTTGCGCGGCCTGGCCGTTGATCACTTTATGAAGCGCGTTCATCAGTTTAAAAAGCGGCCTTATCGTTATTTTTGCTGCAATATCGGCATCATAGCGCCGGCGCATAGGGTTGAATCTGAGAGCAACTCTGAAAACGGCGCCGGAGGCCGAGATTTGAGATTTTTCTGGGACATCGCCGCTTAATGGAACGGCGATGTTTGTAAGCGGTTACAGTAGAATTTGCTCTATCTGCGCGAGCTCTTCTTCACTGAAATGACGATTGGCCAGCATGCCTACCGCGTCTTCTATCTGCGCATTCTTGCTGGCGCCGATCAGCACCGAAGTGACGCGATCGCCGCGCAGCACCCAGGCCAGCGCCATTTGCGACAGCTTCTGCCCGCGTTGCCGCGCCAGCGCATCGAGGCGGCGCACCTTGTCCAGCCGCTCCGCGGTCAGCTGCTCCGGCTGCAGGAAGCGGCTGCCGCTGGCGGCGCGGGAATCTTGCGGGATGCCGTGCAGGTAGCGGTCGGTCAGCAGGCCGCCCGCCAGCGGCGAGAAGGCGATCGACCCGACGCCATGCTCCGCCAGCGTCTCCAGCAGCGCCGTCTCCGGCCCGCGTTCGAACATCGAATATTTCGGCTGGTGGATCACGCATGGCGTGCCGAGCCGCTGCAGAATGTCGAACGCGTGTCGCGCGCGCTCGGCCGGGTAGTTGGACAGGCCGACATACAGCGCTTTGCCCTGGCGAACCAGCAGATCCAGCGCCGCCATGGTTTCTTCCAGCGGCGTGTCCGGATCCGGCCTGTGGTGATAAAAGACATCCACATACTCCAATCCCATGCGCTTTAGGCTCTGATCGAGGCTGGCGACCAGATACTTTTTTGAGCCCCAGTCGCCATAGGGGCCGGGCCACATGGTGTAGCCGGCTTTGGACGAGACGATCAGCTCGTCGCGCCAGGCCCGCAGATCGCCGTTGATAATGCGGCCAAAATTTTCCTCGGCGGCGCCGGGCGGTGGGCCGTAGTTGTTGGCCAGATCGAAATGGGTAATGCCGCGATCGAAGGCGCAACGGATTAGACCGCGGGCGTTGTCGTACAGCGTGGTGTCGCCGAAGTTGTGCCACAGCCCGAGTGAGACGGCGGGCAGCTTCAGCCCGCTGCGGCCGCAGCGCCGGTATTCCATATCTTGATAACGCGTAGGGGAGGCTTGGTAGGACATAGTTATCCTTATCGGCGAGAGGAGAAGTGCTTTAAGTGTATACGTTTTCACACCGCACTGGCGGGGGAGCGATCACAGCGCCGGCATGTAACGCCAGGTTGCCGATCGAGGCAGGAGCGTTTGTTCGAAATTTGAACGGCATCTTCGATACTTAATATAATCGCTTCAGTTGCAGACAGGTGATGATCATGACTCAGACCTATACGGTGGCCGACTATCTGCTCGATCGTCTGGCCCAAATCGGCATCCGTCATTTCTTCGGCGTGCCGGGGGATTACAACCTGCAATTCCTCGATCGCGTCCTCGCTCATCCACAAATCACCTGGGTAGGCTGCGCCAACGAGCTGAACGCCGCCTACGCCGCCGACGGCTACGCCCGCTGCAAACCGGCGGCGGCGTTGCTCACCACCTTTGGCGTCGGGGAGCTGAGCGCGTTGAATGGGGTGGCCGGCAGCTACGCCGAATACCTGCCGGTGATCCACGTGGTCGGCACACCGGCGCAGCGCGCTCAGCGCGCCGGTGATTTGCTGCATCATTCGCTGGGGGATGGCGACTTTACCCACTTCGCCCGGATAGCCAAAGAGGTGACCGTCGCGCAGGCCAACCTGACCGCCGACAACGCCGCCGTGGAGATAGACCGCCTGATCGGCGCCGCCTTGCTGGAGCACCGCCCGGTTTACCTGATGTTGCCCAGCGACGTTGCACAAGCGCCGTTGTCGGCCAAACCGGCGCCGCTGATGCTGCGTCAGGCCAAACTGTCGCGCAGCGCATTGCAGGCATTTATCGCTGCAGCGCGCGAAAAACTGCTGTCGGCGCGGCGGGTATCGCTGCTGGCGGACTTCCTTGCCGATCGCTTTGGCGCCGAAGCGGTGCTGGAGCAGTGGCTGCAGGAGGTCGATATCCCGCACGCTACGCTGCTGCTCGGCAAAGGCGTGCTGGATGAGAACCGAGCCGGGTTTGTCGGCACCTACTGCGGCGGCGCCAGCGATCCGGCGGTGAAACAGCTTATCGAAAACGCCGATGTGGTGATCAACGTCGGCGTGCGTTTGACCGACACCATCACTGCCGGTTTCACGCATCATTTGCCGGTGGAAAAATGTATCGACATTCAACCGTTCGAAGCCTGGGTCGGGCGGCAGCGCTTTAGCCGTATTCCGATGCGCGAGGCGGTGCAGGCGCTGCACCGTCTGAGCCTGTCGCTGGCGTCACGCTGGCCGTTGCCGCCGATCGCCCGCCCGACGCTGCCGGAAACCGATGGGGAAGGGCTGGATCAGCACGCCTTCTGGCGGCAGATACAGGATTTCCTGCGGCCCGGGGATATCGTGCTGGCCGATCAGGGCACCGCCTGTTTCGGCGCGGCGGGGCTGACGTTGCCGTATGGATGCCGCCTGATCGTGCAGGCGCTCTGGGGATCGATCGGCTATACCCTGCCGGCGACGTTCGGCGTACAGACCGCCGAACCGCAGCGGCGGGCAATATTGCTGATCGGCGACGGCGCCGCGCAACTGACCGTACAGGAACTGGGATCGATGCTGCGCGACGGGCTTAAGCCGGTGATCTTCGTGCTGAATAATCAGGGTTACACGATCGAGCGCGCCATCCACGGGCCGGAGCAAAGTTACAACGACATCGCGCGCTGGAACTGGACACAGCTGCCGCCGGCGCTGGCCGGCGAGCGGCCGGTGAAAGCGTTGCGGGTCAGCGATCCGGACGGACTGCGCCAGGCGCTGCGCGAGGTAGCGGACGACGATCGGCTGGCCTTCATCGAAGTGATGCTGCCGAAGATGGACATGCCGGAACTGCTCGATACCGTCTCACGCGCCATTCAGGCACGCAACGCCGCCGCTTAAGGCAGGGTATCGCCCAGCAGGTGCTCCAGCATCCAGAACCCCGCCGGGCCAGGCGGGGTCAGTTTGGACCAGACCGCATCCACCGAAATCAGTTTTGGCCAGCCGCGCGGCCGCAGCTGGGTGAGTTTGCCGTGGCCGTATTGTTGCACCAGCCAGTGCGGCAGTACCGCCCAACCGAACCCCTGTTCCGCCATCTCCAGCAACAGCAGATAGCTGGGCGCCGACCAGACCAGGCCACCCTGTCTGGCCGCTTCGGCGCCGGTGTAGGTATTCAGGATCAGCTGGCGAGTGCTGGACAGCTGCTCCGGCGTCGGCGCGGCGACCTGCGCCAGCGGATGCTGATGGGCGACGAACAGCCCCATTTCGGTCTGTTCAGGCAGCCGGGAGAAGGCGATATCCGGCGGATAACTTTTTTGCACCTCCACCATGCCCACATGCGCGCGGCCGCTTTGCAGCAGATCGATAACGTCGCCTTCCTCGGCGATCATCCATTCCAGCTCAATCTCCGGGTAGCGCTGTTCGAACAGCTGCATCAGCCTGTCGTGATGCTTGGGCTGGTAGGTATCGGAAAACACCATGCTCAGGCGCGGTTCAACCTCGCCCGCCAGCTGAATGCTCAGGGCATCGAGCCGTTCGCTGGCCGCGAGGATCGCCTGCACATGTCCCAGCACTTTGCGGCCGGCGGCGGTCAACACCGGCTGGCGCGCGCCGCGATCGAACAGCGTCAGCGCCAGGTCGGCTTCCAGATTGGCGATGGCGGTGCTGACGGTGGATTGGCTTTTGCGCAGCTTGCGCGCGGCAGCGGAAAACGAGCCGAGGGCGGCGGCTTCGACAAACGCATGCAGCGCTTCCGGAGAATAGTGCATAACCTATCTACTTTATCGATGGAATCTATTTTTAACCTACCCGAAAAAACGATGATAATCACCTGGCTTTCGCAACAACTGTTGAAAAAAGGTGATGTATGCAACTGCAAAACAAGTCTCTCATTGAACGTATCGTCCACGCCGTCGGTTTCGAGGCCATCGCCGTGATGGTTTGCGCCCCGCTGGGCGCGTGGCTGCTGAACCGCTCAATGGTGCAGGTCGGTGCGTTGGCGGTGATGCTCTCCACCGTCGCGATGCTGTGGAACATGGTTTACAACACGGTGTTCGACCGCCTGTGGCCGGTCGGCCGGGTGGTGCGTAACCTGAAAGTGCGTGCGCTGCACGCCGTCGGCTTTGAAGCCGGTTTTATCCTGATCGGCGTGCCGATCGCCGCCTGGATGCTGAGCATTTCCTGGGCGCAGGCATTTATGCTGGAAATCGGTTTCTTCCTGTTCTTCCTGCCGTACACCATGGCCTATAACTGGCTGTACGACACGCTGCGCCAGCGCTGGTTCGAAGCGCGCCAGCCGATCAATTCCGGCGCCAAATAAGGCGTCGTCAGCCCGGCGATTCTCAGGTAAGGTCAGAGGATCGTCGGAAATGCTGAGGAACGAATGATGAAAGTGTTGGGCTTGCTGGGTGGCATGAGCTGGGAATCCACCATTCCTTATTACCGCACCATCAACGAGCAGGTAAAGGCGCGCCTCGGCGGGCTGCACTCGGCAAAAATCGTGCTCTACAGCGTCGATTTTCAGGAGGTTGAACGCTTGCAGCACCAGGGCGATTGGGACGGCGCCGGTCGGCTGCTGGCCGCCGCCGCAGTGGCTTTGCGCGCCGCCGGCGCCGAAGCTGTCGTGATCTGCACCAACACCATGCACAAGGTGGCTGAGGCGGTCGAGCAGGCCAGCGGCCTGCCGTTGATCCACATCGCCGATGCCACGGCGCTGCAGGTGCGGGAAAAAAACATTCGCCGCGTCGGGCTGTTGGGCACGCGCTTTACCATGGAGCAGACCTTCTATCGCGGCCGCCTGCAGGAATTGCACGGCATCGACGTGGTGACGCCGGTCAGCGCCGATCGTGATATCGTCCACCGTATCATCTATGACGAACTGTGCCTGGGTAAAATTCGCGACGCCTCGCGCGACGAGTATCGCCGGATCATCAGCGATTTGGAGCAGCAGGGCGCGCAGGGGATTATTTTCGGCTGCACCGAGATAGGCTTGCTGGTGAGCGAGCGGGATGCGTCGGTGCCGGTGTTCGACACCACCGCGATCCACGCCCGCGCCGCCGCGGCGTTCGCGTTGGCCTAATCGTCGTGCGGCGGCTGCCGGCGATTCACCAGCATCAGCGGTTTGCCCGCCAGCGCCAGCCAGGCGGGCAGCATCACGATGCACAGCACCGGCAGCAGGTGCAGATCCGGCACCACCGCCACCGCCATGAACAGGCTGAGCCAGCCATCGCGCGTGACCACCAGCACCAGCCCCATGATGGCGCAGGAGACGGTGATCGCCGCCGGCACTGCGGGAACGTGCTGATGCAGCATCAGCCCCAGCGCCACGCCGACGAACACCGCCGGGAAGATACGCCCGCCGCGAAAGCCGCTGGCAGCGGCGATCACCAGCGCCGCCAGCTTGGTCAGGGTAATGGTCAACAGCGCCGGCACCGAATAGCCGTCGTCTTGCGCGAGGCGCTTCATTTCATCCAGCCCTTTGAACAGGGTAATCTCTCCACCCAGCAGCGCCAGCAGGCCCAGCACAAAGCCCCCCAGCCCTAACATCAACACCGGGTTCTTCATCGAATGGAACAGGCGGTGAACGTGCGGGAAGCACCACAGCGCCACCATGCCGAGCGCGATGGCGATCAGCGCCACGATGGCGCCGCTGAAGATGTCCGGCAGCCGCGTTACATCGTAGGCGTCGAGCTGCAGGGCGAAATTGGGCACGAAGAACATCTGGGTGGTGACCGCGCCGGCGGCGGCGGCCACCAGCGGGGCGAACAGCCGATCCCACAGCGGCGTTTCGTTATTGCCCGCCAGGGTTTGCGAGAAGATCAGCGCGGCGGCGACCGGTGTGCCGAACATCGCGCCGATGGTGCCCGCAGCCGCCAGGATGATCCAGTCCATGCGCGGCACCTTCGGCAGCAGGCGCGCACCGGCGGCCGCTACCAGCGCGATATTGATGGCGGTGATTGGGTTCTCCGGCCCCAGGCTGACGCCGCCGGCCAGGCCGACGATCAGCGCCAACCCCAGCCCCGGCAGGGCGGAGAGCGGCAGCGGCATGCCGATCAGCGATTCCGTCGCCGGATCCGGCCCGGCGTGGCCCGGCATATAGCGCACGATAAGGCCCACCGCCACGCCGGTCAGCGTCAGCATCGCGACCGGCCACCAGGGCGACTGGGCGTCCAGACTCAGCGTATTGGGCAGCGTCACCCACAGTAATTGTTGCAGCGCGGCGGCGACTTTCATCACCAACAACAGCACCAGACTGGAAGCGGAACCGATAATCAGCGCAGGCAAAGCAAAGGCCAACATGGCATTGGCGCGCGGATGCAGCATGGATAATCCCTTGTCGATGCCTCCATGCAGGGCAGGGAGTGCGGGTGGTTGGACAGTGGCCACAGCTTGCCAGACTATCGGCGAGCAGGCACGCATTGATATTGCCCGGCGTCGATGACGGTTAACAGTCGCCGGGGGGCGTTTTTTGCCGCAATTTGTTTCAAAGCGCGGCGTCGTGGGCAAGCTGAAACGTTTTTTGTGATCCGGATCGCTATTGGGGTGCAGATCCGAGGCGGGTGATTGTTGTTTTTGCAGCAGGATTTTACAGTGTGGGCAGCTTTTTATTTTTCATTTTGCGGAGACGAAATCAATGACCTATGCCCTCGTAGGTGATGTTGGCGGCACCAATGCCCGCCTGGCGTTGTGCACTGTTGCGACGGGTGAAATTACCCAGGCGAAAACCTATTCCGGCCTGGCATTCGACAGCCTGGAGGCGGTGATTCGCCAATACCTGAAAGAGTGCGATATCGAGGTGCAGGACGCCTGTATCGCGATCGCCTGCCCGGTGACCGAGGACTGGGTGGCGATGACCAACCACAGCTGGGCGTTCTCTATCAAAGAAATGAAGGCCAGCCTGGGGCTGAGTCACCTGGAGGTGATCAACGATTTCACCGCCGTATCGATGGCGATCCCAATGCTCTCGCCGGACGATGTGTTGCAGTTTGGCGGCGGCGATGCGCAACCTGGCAAACCGATCGCGGTGTACGGCGCCGGCACCGGACTGGGCGTTGCCCATCTGGTGCACGTCGATCGCCGCTGGGTCAGCCTGCCGGGTGAGGGCGGCCATGTCGATTTCGCACCGAACAGCGAAGAAGAGGACATCATTCTGGAGGTGCTGCGCGCGGAAGTGGGGCACGTTTCCGCCGAGCGCGTGCTGTCCGGGCCGGGCCTGGTCAACCTGTATCGCGCCATCGTCAAGGCGGACAACCGCCTGCCGGAGAAATGGGAACCGAAGGACATCACCGAGCGGGCGCTGGCAGACAGCTGCATCGACTGCCGCCGCGCGCTGTCGCTGTTTTGCGTGATCATGGGGCGCTTCGGCGGCAATCTGGCGCTGAATTTGGGCACCTTCGGCGGCGTGTACATCGCCGGCGGCATCGTGCCGCGCTTTATGGAGTTCTTCAAAGCCTCGGGCTTCCGTGCCGCCTTCGAAGACAAGGGGCGCTTCCGCGACTATGTGCGTGAAATTCCGGTGTTCATGATAACGCACGGCCAGCCGGGCCTGCTGGGGGCCGGCGCACACCTGCGCCAGACGCTGGGCATGCATCTGTAAACCCAGCGGCAGGGCGATAAAAAAGGGGCGCAACCCACAGGTTGCGCCCCTTGTCGTTTTCGCGGGGTATCAGGCTTTGGCCAGCTCCGCCGTCTGGGCGGTTTCTGCCGTTTCCGCTTCCACCGCCTTCGGCGCTTTGATGAACAGTGTAATCAGCAGAGAGGCGGCGGACAGAACGCCAATCACCATGAAGGTGGCGTGGAAGCCGCCGAAGTATTTGGCGACGAATGAACCGGCCAGCGCGCCCAGGCCGAAGCCCTGGTAAATGATGCCGTAGTTCTTGCTGTGGTTCTTCAGGCCGAAGAAGTCGCCGACAATCGCCGGGAACACGGTGATGTTGCCGCCGAAGCAGAAGGCCACCGCGCCGACGCAGATAAAGAACAGCGTGTGGTTCAGGGTCATGAAGCTCAGTGCGACAATCGCCAGCACGGTAACCAGCATGGTGAAGCTGATGACGCGCATACGGCCCACTTTATCGGACAGGGTGCCCAGGATGATGCGGCCGGCGGTGTTGAAGATGGCGACGGCAGACACGGTGTTGGCGGCGGTGGCCAAATCCATCCCGGCCAGTTGAACGCCCATGTCTTTCACGATGCCGATGAGGTACAGACCGCTCATGCAGGCAGCGAAGAAGATGGTGAACAGCAGATAGGCTTCTTTGGTGGCCAGCATCTGGCGCACGCTGAAGTCGTTGCCCAGGCCGTTGGCGCCTTGCTGCGCGGTGTTGGTCGCCAGCACCGGCTCTTTCAGCAGCAGGGAACCGACGACGATCAGGCCCATCACGATGGCGCCCCAGTAGAAGAAGGCGCCGGAAACGCCGACGTCGGCGATCAGGGCGGCGTTGACGTATTTGAACAGCAGGCTGCCGCTGCCGAAGGCGCCGACGGAGATACCGGAAATGAGGCCTTTGTTGGCCGGGAACCATTTAATCAGGTTGGACAGGGTGGAGATGTAGGCGATGCCGACCGCAAAACCCACCACCACGCCGGCCAGCAGGTAGATCATGTCGAGTGAGCTGACGTGAGCGCTGGCGATAAGGCCCAGGCCGACCAGAATGCCGGAACACAGCGTCAGGTTGCGGATGCCGAAGCGCTCTTGCAGCTTGCCGGCGAACAGGGTGGCGAAGGCCAGGAAGAAGCTGGTGATGGAGAAGGTGGTGGCGACGTCCGCCAGTCCCCAGTGGAACTTGTCGACCAGCGGCTGGTTGAACAGGCTCCAGGTGTAGATGGTGCCCAGGCCCATCTGACAGATGATGGTGCCGAGAACGATTAAGCTGCGATTTGCCGGTTTGGTGTTCATGGCCGGTCTCCTTCCTGTGTGTGCGTTGCCGGGCGTGAGCCGCTGGCTGAAATTTGCGGGGTGAATCTGTGTTCCCGCGGTATGGGCTTATTATATGGCCGGCCCCCCCGGCGGGCGGCGGATCGGGAATGAGTTGCACGGCGGAAGGAATGAAATGCATGTTATGCGGCGTGAGTTGCCGTTTTTGCACCGAAAAGCGCGTGAAATGCCGTGGGGGACACGTGATCTACATCAAAGATATCAACGATTTATTGTTAACTGCCGGTGAATGATTGTGGTGAAATTGTGAAGGATGCGTCTGAAAGGCGTAAATCGGCCTTGCACCTATAGAGCGGCGATGAGCGCGGGACTATGTTATCTGCGATCGGACGAGGTCCGCTCTGCAGGAGTCCATGAAATGAAAAAAACGCTGTTGTTATTGGCCGCGCTGCTGGCGCTGCCGTTGGCGAGCCAGGCCGACGTGTCCATCGGCGTGAACGTGCCGGGCCTGTCGTTGCATATCGGCGATCGCGACAATCGCGGCCACTACTGGGACGGCTATCGCTGGCGCGATCCGCGCTGGTGGGCCGATCACCACCGGTATGAACGCCCGCGCGGGTACTATTATGGCCCGCCGCCACGCGTGATTTACTACGGGCCGCCGCCGCGCGACTGGCGCGACCGGCCGCATTACCGCATGCCACCGCCACCGCCGCCCGGCTATTACTACCGTCCGGGCCCGCGCTGGTAAGCGATTACAGGCGCATCAGCTGGCGAAACTCTTTCACCTTGCTGCGGCTGACCGGTACTTCAAATTCAAGATCGCTCAGCCGCAGAATGTAGGTATTGTTGAACCAGGGCACGATCTCGCGGATCTTCGACAGGTTAACGCAGTAAGAGCGGTGGCAGCGGAAAAAATGTTCTTCCGGCAGCCGGCCGTAAAACTCGGTGATATTCATCGGCATCACGAACTCTTCCCGGCGGGTATAGACCCGCGTCACCTTTTCATCGGCGGCGGCGTAATAGATGTCGTTGATGTCGGTAACGATGATCCGCTCGTCTTTGATCAGGTTGATGCTGTGGCTACCGCGATTCGGTGCGCTGGTCGGCTCCGTCGCGCCGGCGGGGCGCTGGTGCAGCGCCTCCAGCTTTTGCAGCATGGTGACGATGCGCGCCTCGTGATAGGGCTTGAGGATGTAGTCGAACGCCTCGATTTCGAACGCTTCCACCGCGTGCTCTTTATAGGCGGTGATGAACACGATCGACGGGCGGTGCGCGAACTTGCTGATGTTTTGCGCCAGCAGCACGCCGTCCAGCGACGGGATGTTGATGTCGAGGAAAATGGCGTCGACCTGGTGGGTTTGCAGGTATTTCAGAACGTCGAGACCGTCCTCGAAGGTGGCGACGATATCGATATTGCTGTGCTTCTTGATCAGGTAACTGAGTTCTTCCTGCGCGAGGAATTCGTCTTCCACGATGATGGCTTTCATGAGGCCTCCCCGACCGGCGGCGCGCTCGGTTCCTGATGCAGCTTGCCGCCGTTTTTGCTGATGTAGAACGCGATTTCGGTGCCTGGCTCCAGGCGGCGGATATGCAGCCCTTCACCGTACAGCAGCGACACGCGGTGGTGCACGTTGAGCAGGCCGATATTGTGGCCCGGCATCTCGTTGCGCGCCACCCGGTCGATGGTTTCCTGGTTGATGCCGTGGCCGGTATCCTTCACCGAAATCTTCACCCGATCGCCCTGATCTTTCACCGCGATCACCACCACCCCTTTACCCTTGCAGGGCTGAATGCCGTGCACGATGGCGTTCTCCACCAGCGGCTGGATCAGCAGGCTGGGAATGCGCACCGAGACGTCGTCGTCGATGTCGTAAATCACCGTCAGCTTGGCGCCGAAACGCGCCTGTTCAATGGCGATATAGTCCTGAATCTGATGCAGCTCCTTGCGGATATCGATCAGTTCGTCGTTCAGTTCCAGGTTGTAGCGCAGGTAGCGCGACAGGTTAATGATCAGCTGGCGCGCGGTGTCCGGATTCAGGCGGATAGAGGAAGAGATGGCGTTCAGCGCGTTGAACAGGAAGTGCGGGTTAATCTTGCTCTGCAGCGCGCGCATTTCGGCCTTGTCCGCCATCTGGCGCAGGTGCTCGATGCGGGACACCTCCATCTGCGTGGAGATGATTTGCGACAGCCCGACCGCCATCACCTTCAGCGTGTTGGTGATTTGGTGGGCGTGGCAGTAGTAGATTTTCAGCGCGCCGGTCACTTCGCCTTTTTCCCACAGCGGCACCACCAGCTGCGAATGGATCTGCGGCGCCGCCGGGTTTTCCAGGTTGTTCTTGATGATGATTTTGCCGTGGCGAATGCTTTCGCGGGTGACGCGGCTCAGCCCTTCGCGGCCGATCGGATAGGCTTCGCGCCCGACGCCCACGTAGGCCAGCACCTGATGAGTATCGGTGATCGCTACCGCGTCAGCGCGGATGTCCTGGCGGATGATATCGCAGATGGTGGCCAGCGATTCGCTGTTGATGTTGCGGAAATAGGGCAGCGTCTTGTGGGCGATATCCAGCGCCAGCTTGGCCTGGCGCGCGGCGATCACCTCTTTTTCATCCTCGACGCTCTGCACCAGCAGCACGATCAGGCCGATGCACACCGTGCCGAGGATCATCGGCAGGGCAATCTGCGACACGATGTCCAACCCGAGCTCGGTCGGCTTGGCCCACAGCACGATCAACAGCATGGTGAGAGATTCGCACAGCATGCCGCCGACGATGCCGGCGCGCCAGCGCTGCTCTTTTTTCACCTTGAGATTGATGTAACCGGCGCTGATGCCGGCGATGATGCTGGTGATAAGACAAGGCACCGACGTGATGCCGCCGATATCGATCAGATAACGGTGCACCCCGGCGATGATGCCGGTGACGATCCCCACCCAGGGGCCGAACAGGATGCCGCCGGCCATGATGGCGATGACGCGCACGTTGACCAGCGACCCTTCGACGTTGATGCCGGAGTAGGTGCTGAACAGCGCGAACAGCGAGAAGATTGCCGTGACGATGCCGAGCTCGAGCGGCGTATGGTCTTCTTTTTGCAGCAGTTGGCGGAACAGCCGGGTGCGGGTCAGGAAAAACAGACAGATCAACATCAGCGCGGCGCGATCAAACACCGCCAACAGCATTTCAAAAAAAGGGTGCACGACGGGTTCTCGCTGCGGCCTACGGATGGCGGCAGTATACCACAGCGAAAGGGGCCCGTGGCGCGCGCCACGGGCGGGAGATCAGGCCATGCCGAGCTGCGCTTTGCCCAGCGGCGTCAGCAGGTCGGCGGTGGCGCGGCCGTCGAAATCCACCTCGAAGTCGTCGGGGGCGAAGTCCGGCGGCGTTCTGCCGTCGATAAAGCTCGGCAGCTGGCGCTGCAGATAGGCGTCGTTTTTCTCGCAGCCCGGTGCGGCGGCGATGTACATCACGTTGCTGTCGAACTCGCCGTTATGCTCGTTTTCCACCGCGTGGATCACGTCGCAGTGCCAAAAGACCGTGTCGCCCGGCTCCAGATCGGGAATAGGGGAAATTCCACTCAATAAAAGGGGATGCCACTTTTCCGAGATCGAGAGCGCACGGCCCGGTGCCGCATCGCACAAATCGTCGTCGGCGACGTCGTCCTGCAGCGCGCGCAGCAGCACATAGGCCATGGCGTTGGCGATCGGCACCAGATTCAGCGTGCCGGCGTTGGTGCGCTGCGGCGTCAGCGCCGTCCAGCCCTGGAAGGTGCGGAACATCGAGCACACTGCTGGGGAGGCAATCTCGCGCACCTCGGTGCGGCCGTCGGCGGCGAAGGGATCGTACTGCTGCCAGTCGCCGGAGAAAACGTGGCGATACACATAGCGGAAGTTTTCGTCCAGCCAGCGCTCGATGGTGCCGCTGTCGACGTGCGGCGACAGGCCCAGCGACGAGGAGTTCGGCGGGCGGCGGCGGGTGCGATCGGCGTAGGTGGCGACGCGGGTCGGATCGAAATGCTGTTTGCCGTTGCTCTCGGTGGCCCACAGGCTGTTGAGGAACACCTGCACCGCACGCATGCGCGCATCCTGCCGCGCTTCAACCTGCGGTTTTGACCAATAGATGCCGTAGATCTGCGGTTTGCTGGCGGCCAGCTTGCCGAAATAGTTGTCTTCGGCGGCGTTTTTCAACCGCTCGACGAAGTTATTGCGCTCAAGGTAGTCGCCGATTTCCCGGTTCCAGCCCTCGGCCTTGGCGCGGGGAAACACGCCGCGAATGGCGCAGGCGCCGCGCTGTTTGATCAGCGCTATCTGCTGCTCGCTGACGCGCTGCTGCAGGATATCTTCCGCGTCGATCTGCGGTACCGGATTGTGGCCGGCGGCCAGCTCGCGGCGGATCTGTTCGACCTGGCCGCGGATGTTCTCTTCCAGTGCCAGAAATACGTCGCGGTAGTTCGGCAATGCCTGGCGCAGCTGGCGTTTGACGTTAACGATCGTCTGCGGAATATCGTCGATGACTAAAGAGGCCATGGTGTTCTCCTCGTGCCGCATGAGTGACTGCGGCGAGCGGTTGTAGGGAATCGGGCAAGACGTTATGGTTTTGTGGTTTTAACGTGAATGATTATCGGCAACCAATCGGGGAAAATAAAGAGATATCTTTCATTCGTAAGTTCCTCTTTTTCGTTTTTCGGAGATTTTATGAAGCTGGTCACTGAACGTCTGAGCTTACGGTCGATAACCGCCGAGGATTGGCCGCTGTTTTTGCGCCTGTACCAAGATCCCGAAGTGATCCGTTACATCTCCGATCCGCGCAGCGAAGCGGAGATCCGCGCTCGGTTCGAGGAGCGGCTGCCGGCCTGGGACAAATACGGCGAGCAGTGGCTGTGCCTGGTGATGCGTGAGAAGCACAGCGGAGAGGCGGTGGGCATTACCGGTTTTCGCCCGCAGTGGTTGCCGTATCGGCAGGCGGAAGTGGGATACGGAAGTTTGCCTTCCGGGCAGGGTAAGGGCTATGGCAAGGAGTCGCTGCGGGCGGTGCTGGATTTTGCGGTGAACGCCTGCGGCTTTCACAAGCTGACCGCCACCGTGACCGCGGGCAATCTTGCTTCGCGCGGCCTGCTGGAATCGTGCGGCTTTCAGTTGGAAGGCACACTGCGCGACAACTACCGTCTGGCGGGGCAGTGGTGCGACGACTGGCTGTTCGGGCTGCTGGCGGCGGAGTTTCAGGGCGGCAAATAAAAATATCGCGCCGGGTATCGACAAGCTCGTCGGCGCTGCGCTATGTTCGATATTCGGTCAGTTTGCTGGCCAGCGTCGCTCGGACGGTCCGGGCGCTAACGTCTATCGAGGAATCCCCTATGGCTGATAACAGTCCACAGCGCCGTTTCACGCGCATTGAACGCCTTCCCCCCTACGTATTCAACATCACCGCCGAACTGAAGATGGCCGCACGCCGTCGCGGCGAGGATATTATCGATTTCAGCATGGGTAACCCCGATGGCCCGACGCCGCCGCACATCGTGGAAAAACTGTGCGCCGTCGCCCAGCGCGACGATACTCACGGCTACTCCACCTCGCGCGGCATTCCGCGCCTGCGCCGTGCCATTTCGCGCTGGTATGCCGATCGTTATCAGGTGGATATCGATCCGGAGAGCGAAGCCATCGTCACTATCGGTTCGAAAGAGGGGCTGGCACACCTGATGCTGGCGACCCTCGATCACGGCGATACCGTGTTGGTGCCGAATCCCAGCTATCCTATCCATATTTACGGCGCGGTGATCGCCGGCGCCCAGGTGCGTTCGGTGCCGCTGGTAGACGGCGTGGATTTCTTCGGCGAGCTGGAGCGCGCCATTCGGGAAACCATTCCTCGCCCGAAAATGATGATCCTCGGTTTCCCGTCCAACCCGACCGCGCAGTGCGTGGAGCTGGATTTCTTCGAGCGGGTGGTGGCGCTGGCCAAGCAGTATAACGTGCTGGTGATCCACGATCTGGCCTATGCCGATATCGTCTATGACGGCTGGAAAGCGCCGTCGATCATGCAGGTGCCGGGGGCGAAAGACATTGCGGTGGAGTTCTTCACCCTGTCGAAAAGCTACAACATGGCCGGCTGGCGCATCGGTTTCATGGTCGGTAACCCTGAACTGGTCAGCGCGCTGGCGCGCATCAAGAGTTATCACGACTACGGTACCTTTACGCCGCTGCAGGTGGCGGCCATCGCCGCGCTGGAAGGCGATCAGCAGTGCGTGCGCGATATCGCCGAGCAGTATCGGCAGCGCCGCAACGTGTTGGTGAAGGGGCTGCACGAGGCTGGCTGGATGGTGGAAAATCCGAAGGCGTCGATGTACGTGTGGGCGAAAATTCCCGAACCTTATGCTCACCTCGGCTCGCTGGAGTTCGCCAAACGCCTGCTGGCGGAAGCCAAGGTCTGCGTCTCGCCAGGCATCGGTTTCGGCGACTACGGCGATACCCACGTGCGCTTCGCGCTGATCGAGAACCAGGATCGTATCCGCCAGGCGGTGCGCGGCATCAAGGCGATGTTCCGCGCGGACGGGCTGTTGAAGCCGGGCAAAGCCGGCAGCGCCAAATAACCCTGTCAGGCCGGGCTTTCACCCGGCCTTATTTTTTCCATCCCAAGGTTTTCTTCATTATTTCCCCATTATGCTCAACTACGCTGAATTTTATTTTTTTGGATAGAGTGTATGAGCAACCGCTACGCGCGATCGCAAATCGTTTTACATTGGCTGACGCTGCTGATGGTGATCCTCACCTATGCGGCGATGTTGCTGAAAGATTCGGTGCCGGAAGATTGGATGCCGATGGTCAAAAATCTGCACTTTAACTTTGGGGTATCAGTATTCGCCTTGATGCTGATTCGGCTGGCGGTGCGTTCTTTCCACGCAACGCCGCCGACCACGCCACCGCTGGAGGAATGGCAGGAGATAGGCGCCAAGATCTTCCATTGGCTGCTGTACGTGGTCTTCCTGATGTTGCCGTTGCTGGGCATGTTGACACTGGCCTACGGCGGGAAATCGTGGTCTTTGCTGGGCTGGCCGGTGCCACAGTGGGTGACGCCGGATCCGGTGATGCGCAAGCTGGTCAAAACGGTTCATGAGACGCTGGCAAACATCGGCTATTTTATCATTGGGGCGCATGCGCTGGCGGCGCTGTATCATCACTACCTGCGTAAGGACGACACCCTGCGGCGCATGATGCCGGGCAAATGAGCATAAGCAGAAACGACAAAGGGACGCTTGCGCGTCCCTTTGGCTGTGTTCCTGGTCAGGCTGCTGTCAGGCAACCATCAACATGAAGGTGCCAACCCAGGCAACCAGCATGAATGACACGCCCATCAAAAAATATTTCACTGAACAACTCCTGTCTGGAGTCCTCGCCAGCAATGATCCCGATTGTTGTGCTGAGTATTTTATGGGCAACCTGCTTGTCGGGCGGGTTCTTCCAAGCGAAAGAACAACGGCCTCGAGCGCGGGTTGTCCGGTTGTCGCGCCTCATGCTCCGTGAGGTAAAATCCGAACCGCGACAGGATCGGCGCTAATGTACTCTCAATACCGGTCTGATTTCAATACTGTGTTTTTGATCACAATTTTTGACTGTTTTTTGCACAGCATGGACTGTTTTATAACGCTTTTTAAGTCGGGATAGGCCAACTTTCTGACCCACGATAGCCGCAGGTATTCTTTTTCGGTAGATGATTTTTGGGTTAGTGTGAATTTTATACTAATGAACGGTAAAAAGGAGTTTTACCTATGCCGCTACATGGAGAGTTTATCGTTAATGATGCTCAGTTCTCCCCTTTACTCATATACGGTGTTGGCACTTTTCTGGCTTACTCGGGCAATGGAATATATCGTAACCAAGCCGGTTGCGTGGCTGTTCCTGACAATGGCCCAATCCCTCAGGGCCGTTATCACATCGTCAACAGGCTAACGGGCGGCTGGAAAGGAATGTTGAGAACCGATCTTCATGATTTCTATTCGTGGCCGACATCGACACCGGTTATCAAATATGAGTGGTTTGCCCTCTATCGTGAAGATGGGAAAATCGACGACTATACATGGGTCAATGGGGTAAAACGGGGAAATTTCCGTTTGCATCCATCAGGTCCTTTAGGTATTTCTTTGGGCTGTATTACATTGCAGCATCGGACTGACTTTTTAGCTATTCGTCAGGCATTAGTCTCTACCCGGCCAGTCAGGTTAGTTAACGGCCTGATGTCTTATGGAACGATTGAGGTCATTCTTAATGGAAAGCAGACGTGTCCCAATAGGGATTAAACTTCTGATAGGGGCTGGCATTTATATACTGACATTTTTGCTTGCGAGGCCTTCAGACCCCTCGACTCAGGGGGAGCGTGCATTTTGGATAAAAGCAGCAAACTTGTTCGGTGAACGCGATATTGAGGGGTTTGTAGGTATAGCGCTACTTATCGGTTGCTTGGTTATTACGCTTATAGTCAGCCCGGTAATCATTCGTGTTATTGAAAGAAGGCTTAAGGTTAATTGATAACTAACTGATATTAAATAGTATTTTTATGTTGGGTCTTTAGGCCTACACGGGGTTTTGTTTTATCGCCCATGGCTGATATCACTCAGTCATGGGCTACGTTAAGCGTTAGGTATTGCAATGTAGTGGCGGGCGCTCAAGCGACGGCGTTGATGCCGGTCACCAAAATGGCCCAAAAAACGAGACAAGACAGCAGAATAACGGCCCAGATATGACGGCGACTCCACTCCATTTTTAGCCTTCGTTGTTGCGACAGGTGATTAGGTAACGATCATATCGGCGCACAATGGGGAAAATTTAGCCCCATCGGATAATATTTCGCTTACTTGCCGCTAACTTATTGGCAAACTTCGCTTATTGTCACGCGCACTTCGTAGCCCAGCAGATACAGCGCCTGCTCCAACGCTTCAACCTTCGAGGCGTAGCCGATATCCAGCAACCGCTCCATTTGCCCACCATTGAATCCCAGCTTGCGCGCCAGCTCCGCTTTGCCGGTGTTTTTGCGCAGCATGGCATTGTGCAGTTCGATCTTCAGCGCCACCAGCACCGGCAGGTGTACCCTCAGGTCATCGGTTTGCAGAGGGGAAGGGGCAGGCAGGGGCAACCCTTCGTCCATCGCGGCGGCGATGGCGGCCAGCAGGCTTTCCTGTGCTTCCAGCTCAATGTCTTCGCGTTTATAGCAGGCGGCTTGCCATTCGGGGAAGTCGTGAAAACCGATCTGCCAGGCGTCGCTGTCGCTATCGAAGGTGTAATGGGCGGGGTAGTGGCTGAACATGGCGATCCCTGATTGAAACCTGAATGAGGCGCTATTGTGACGGCATGCCCGGGAGATAGCCAGCATGAACATGACCGCGTAGTGATTTAAATCTGATGACATAATTATTAGCAGGCAAATTTAATTCCTTTGTGAGCAATATTCTTATTATTTTTTCCAAGAAAACAGATTATTTAATTAGGCGTTTGGATTAATATCCCTGTTGACTGGTGATAATGAGAATTATAATCAAATATCACGCCGGTTTTTATACAATTTCACACGGAAGGGTGAAGATAAGAATATTGGTTAAGTAAAACAATTATGTGGTTGATTTATAATATTTTAATTTTTGTTATTTCACTTGTTAACAGTTGTGAAATTCCATTTTCAGGCAGATATCACCTGGCTGCGGTATTCATCGGCAGATTTATAAAATACTCTTTTTAGGCAAAGGCGCATTCGATTCTATTTAAGCGAGCGCCAGACAGAAATATTCATTACTCCATGCTTATTACCCGACGGCCTTAGCCGACTTTTCGGGTGCCTGCTCGCATTTGCACTCTGCCAGGACAGCAGCTCACGGATTAAAGGAATACCTCGTGCCTAAAGTTAACTCGCGTTCATTACGCTTTACCGAACGCCACGCCACCAAATATGCGGCGTCATTGCTTTTTCTCGGTTTATCCCTGCCGGCCGCTGCGCTGGCGGATGAACGCTATGACGCGCTGATCCGTCAGGCCAGGTCGGGCGATACCGCACCGGTGCTGACGTATTTATCGCAGCGGCGCGCTCAGGAGGGATTGAGCCTGCAGCAGCGATCCGATTATATCCAGGTGGCCGGTTGGGCCGGCCACGACGAAGAGGTTGTCGCGCTTTGGCGTGCCGACGGCGCCGCGCTGCAGCGGGATAGCGCCAGTCTGGCGACGGCGGCCCGCGCCTATCGCAACCTGAAGCAGTGGCAACCATCGCTGCGCCTGTGGCGTGCGGCGTTGCAGCTCGCTCCCGCCGACGGCGGTCTGCAGCGTGGCTATGTGATGACGCTGGCGGATGCCGGGCAGGATGTGCAGGCGCAAACGGAAGCGGCAAAAGCGGAGAAGCTGCTGGAGCCGGCGACGTGGTATCTGACGCGCGCCTATGTGGACCAGGCCGCCGGCCGCAGCTGGGCGGCGCTGGAAAACGCCACCCATGCCCGTGCGCTGGCGCCGTCCGACACCGGTATTCAGGCTTATTACGTGACGCTGCTGGCGGCGAACCGGGTCGCGGGTCCGGCGCTGCGTGAAAGCCAGGGGCTGGCGTTGTCGCCCGCGCAGCAGCGCCGCCTGCAGGCGGATGAAGCCGCCGAACTGGTGCGACTGTCGTTTATCGATTCTCGCGGCGAACAAGAACGCTTCGTCATCGCCGATCGCGGGCTGGCGCGCTATGACCAACTGTTGACGCAGTGGCGGCCGCTGCCGGAGGCGCAGGACAGCTACCAACAGGCGCGTATCGATCGCCTGGGCGCGCTGCTGGCGCGTTATCGAATGGCCGATGTGGTAAGCGAGTATCAAACCTTGCAGGCGGAAGGGCGCACGATGCCGGATTATGCCCAACGCTGGGCGGCGTCCGCCTACCTCTACCTGCAGCAGCCTGATAAGGCGCAGGCTATTTTCAGCCGTCTGAACGCCGCCGCCCCGAAGGCGGTGACCGCCGAGGATGAAACCGATCTGTTTTACGCACAGGCGGAGGACGAACGCATCGATCAGGCAGCGTTGCTGGCGCAGCGCGTCAGCCAGCGCTACCCCTACGCGACCCGCCTGTATCAATTGCCGACGCTGGCCTACAACGATGACTGGCTGGTCGGCCAATCGCTGCTGGCGCAGTCGTGGGTATATCAACGCGATCTGGGCGCGGCCGAACGGCAACTGACCCATCTGGCGCGCACGGCGCCGGGCAATCAGGGATTGCGCATCTCATTGGCCAGCGTTTATTTAGCGCGCGGTTGGCCGCGCCGCGCCGAGGAGGAGTTGAAGCAGGTGGAAGGGCTGGAACCGCGTAGCCTGCCGTTGGAGATCCAGCAGGGCTATGTCGCGCAGGAATTGCAGGAGTGGCGGCAGCTCGATTTGCTGGCTGACGATGTCATCCAACGCGCGCCGGAAAGCGTCGCCGCTCAGCAGCTCGAGCGTTCGCGCCGCATTCACCATATGTCTGAACTGCGCATCAGCGGCAATCAGGGCATCGATTCAGACGGGCCGGTCAGCGGCAGCCACGATTTTGGCATTCACGCCGCGCTCTATTCACCGCCGATCGACGACAACTGGCGGCTGTTCACCGGCTGGGGATTCAACACCGGCCAGTTCGACGAGGGCAAGGGCATCAACCGCGATCTCAGCGCCGGCGCCGAGTGGCGCTCGCGCGATCTGTGGCTGGAAGCCGAGGTGGCCAACCGCAACTACGGCCATGGCAATGAGCTCGGCCTGCGCCTCTCTTCCTGGTATGACCTGGATGACCAATGGCGTCTCGGCGGTTCGGTGGCGCGGCTGTCGGCCGAGACACCGCTGCGCGCATTGACCAATGGCATCAGCGCCAACGGCGGCAACCTGTGGCTGCGTTGGCAGCAGAACGAAAGCCGCGAGCTGCGCGCCAGCGTGGCGCCTTCGCACTTCTCGGACGGCAACAACCGGCTGGAATACGGCCTGGAAGGGCGGCAGCGGTTGCTCGCCGGCGGCCGTTATCGGCTGGACATGAACCTGACGTTGTCCGGCAGCCGCAACAGCCAGGAGAACGTGCCGTATTACAACCCTAAGCGTGACTTCACGCTGCTGCCGTCGTTAACGCTCGATCATACCCTGTATCGCCATTATCAAACCGAGTGGAGCCAGCAGTTCCAGGCCGGCGCCGGCAGCTATTGGCAGCGGGACTATGCGCGCAAGCCGATCACCCAACTGGGTTACGGCCAGCGCGTCAGCTGGAACGGCGTGTTGGACGCCGGCGCGATGCTGCAGTTTGAGAAGCATCCTTACGACGGCAAACGCGAGCGGAACATCGGCGTGACGTTTGATCTGAATTATCGTTTTTAAAGGAATAATCATGCTTATTCGATCCTCGCTTTTCGTGCTGGTCGCGTTGCTGACCACTGCCTGCAGCCAGGCGGACGTGCCACGTTTCACGCCACCGGCGGAGCGCCCCGTGGGGCCGATGGAACGCCCGTGGCCGGCCAACCGTTACGTGGTGCTGGCGTATCACGACGTGGAAGACGGCGCGGCGGACCAGCGTTACATGTCGGTGCGCACCAGCGCGCTCAACGAACAGTTCGCCTGGCTGAAGCAAAACGGCTACCAGCCGGTGTCGGTCGAGCAGATCCTGCAGGCGCAAAACGGCGGTCCGGCGTTGCCGAACAAAGCGGTGTTGCTGACCTTCGACGATGGCTACCGCAGCTTCTACAGCCGGGTCTTCCCGCTGCTGAAGGCCTACAACTGGCCGGCGGTGCTGGCGCCGGTCGGCGTCTGGCTGGATGCGCCGGCCGATAAGCCGGTCGATTTCGGCGGCCTGATGACGCCGCGCGATCGCTTCCTCACCTGGCAGCAGGTGCGGGAAGTGTCGGACTCTGGGCTGGTGGAGATCGGTGCGCACACCTACGCTTCGCATTACGGCGGCATTGCCAACCCGCAGGGCAATACCGAACCGGCGGTCGCCAATCGACTGTATGACGCCAAACAGGGCCGCTACGAGAGCGAGGCGGAATATCGCCAACGCATCGAGAAGGACGTGGCGTTGATCACCCGGCGCATCACCGCCACCACCGGTAAGGCGCCGCGCGTGTGGGTCTGGCCGTACGGCGCGGCCGGCGGCGTGGCGCTGGACATCGCGCGCAAGCACGGTTACCGCATGGCGCTGACGCTGGAGAACGGGCTGGGAGATGTCAACGCACCTGAAAACGTGCCGCGCATGCTGGTGGCCGGCAACCCGTCGCTGACGAGCTTCGCCCAGCAGCTGACGCAGATACAGAACCGGCAGATCATGCGGGTGGCACACGTCGATCTCGACTATCTCTACGATCCCGATCCACAGCAGCAGGCCAAAAACCTCGACAAGCTGATCCAGCGCATCTACGACCTGCGCATCAATACCGTTTTCCTGCAGGCGTTCGCCGATCCAAAAGGCGACGGCAACGTGCGCGAGCTCTATTTCCCCAACCGCTGGCTGCCGATGAAGGCCGACCTGTTCAACCGGGTATCCTGGCAGCTCACCTCGCGCACCGGCGTGGCCGTGTATGCCTGGATGCCGGTGCTGGCGTTCGAGCTGGGATCTGACGTGCCGCGCGTACAGCGCCTCGATCCGCAAAGCGGGCAGCTGTCGGTAGACGACAAGCAGTACCGCCGCCTGTCGCCGTTCAGCCCGGTGGCGCGCCAGCGCATCGGTGAGATCTACGAGGATCTGGCGGCCCACGCCACCTTCAAAGGGATCCTGTTCCACGACGATGCCCTGCTGTCGGACTTCGAAGACGCCGGCCCCGATGCCGTGGCGGCTTACCGTCAGGCCGGCTTCGCGGATTCGGTGGCGGCGATACGCCAGGATCCGCAGGCGATGGCGCGCTGGACGCGCTTCAAGAGCCGTGCGCTGATCGAGTTTACCCAGTCGCTGACCGAGCGAGTGCGGGCGATCCGTGGCCCGCAGGTGCAAACCGCGCGCAACATCTATGCGATGCCGGTGCTCGATCCCGCCAGCGAAGCCTGGTTCGGCCAGAACCTGGCGGATTTCCTGCAGGCCTACGACTGGGTAGCGCCGATGGCGATGCCGCTGATGGAAAACGTGCCGCGCGCCGACAGCGGCCGTTGGCTGGATCAACTGGTGGGCAAAGTGGCCGCTTACCCCGGCGCGCTCGATAAAACGGTGTTTGAGTTACAGGCCGTAGACTGGCGCAAGGAGCGCCGGATCAGCCTGGATGACGGTCAACTGCTGGCCGAATGGATGCGTCGCCTGCAGCGCAATGGCGCTCAGAGCTTTGGTTATTACCCCGACAACTTCCTCGACGATCGGCCTAAGCTGGATGCCGTTCGCCCGGTGTTGTCCTCAGCCTGGTTCCCACTGCCATGACCGATCGTTTAATTGCCTTATTTATCCTGTGTCTGGTGTTGAGCGTGCCTTTCGGCATCGTCCTGCTGTTTACCGGCGAAGTGCTGCTCAACTTTGTGTTCTTCTGGCCGCTGTTCATGTCCGGCATCTGGATCGCCGGCGGCATCTATTTCTGGCTGCACCGCGAGCGCCACTGGCGTTGGAGCCCGGATATGCCCGCGCCGGAGCTGCCGGGCAATCCGTCGATCAGCGTGCTGATCCCCTGTTTTAACGAAGGGTTGAACGCGCGTGAGACCATTTCGGCGGCGATGGCGCAGCGCTATGAAAATATCGAAGTGATTGCCATCAACGACGGCTCCAGCGATGACACCGCCGAGGTGCTGGACCAGTTGACGTTGGAGTTCCCCCGTCTGCGGGTGATCCATCTGGCGCAAAATCAGGGCAAAGCGATCGCGCTGCAGGCGGGCGCGGCGGCGGCGCGCAGCGAGTATCTGGTATGCATCGACGGCGATGCGCTGCTGGATCGCGATGCGGCGGCCTATTTGGTGGCACCGCTGTTGGCCAACCCAAACGTCGGCGCGGTAACCGGCAACCCGCGCATCCGCACGCGCTCCACGCTGATCGGCCGCATCCAGGTCGGCGAGTTTTCGTCGATCATCGGCCTTATCAAGCGCACGCAGCGCGTCTATGGCCGCCTGTTCACCATTTCCGGCGTGGTGGCCGCATTTCGTAAGCAAGCGCTTACCGATGTCGGCTACTGGAGCCAGGACATGATCACCGAAGACATCGACATCAGCTGGAAGTTGCAGCTGAAGCACTGGGCTATCTTCTTCGAACCGCGGGCACTGTGCTGGATCCTGATGCCTGAGACCCTGCGCGGGCTGTGGAAGCAGCGCCTGCGCTGGGCACAGGGCGGCGCCGAGGTGTTTTTAAAGAACCTGCGCAACCTGTGGGCCTGGGAGCACCGGCATATGTGGCTGCTGTTTGCCGAGTATTGCCTCTCTACGTTGTGGGCGTTCACTTACCTGGTCAGCGTGCTGATTTTCCTGGTCGGGCTGGTGGTGCCGCTGCCGGAGGGCATCCGCATTCACTCGTTGCTGACGCCGGCGTTTACCGGCCTGGTGCTGGGCGTGGTGTGCTTGCTGCAGTTCACCGTCAGCCTGCTGCTGGAGAAGCGCTATGAGAAGGGCTTCGGCCGCTCGCTGTTCTGGATAATCTGGTATCCGCTGGTGTATTGGCTGCTCAGCCTGCTGACCACGCTGGTGGCGTTTTCCAAAGTGATGTTGAAAGCTCGGCGCGGGCGTGCGCGCTGGATCAGCCCCGACCGGGGCATTGGGAGGATCAAAGAATGACGGACGTCCTGATTTATTCGGAACGCGGTCTGCTGCCGCGGGTGGTCGATGGCTTGCTGACGCTTTTCGCCTGGTGCGGCTTTCTTTATCTGTTCAGCCGCGGCCTGATGTCGGTGATGGATCAGCACGGCGTGGGGTCCGCCCTGTCGCTGCTGGAGGTGATCTCGCTGTATATCATGGTGGCGTTGTTCAATGCCGTCACCCTGATCGCCTGGGCCAAATACAACCAGCATTTCTCCCGCCGCAGAGCGGCCGACCGCTGGCGGAAGCAGCAACAGAACACCCACATCGGCTATATCACGCCTGAGCTGACCCGGCAGCTGCGGCGTTTGCCGATCGCCGTGGTATCCCATAACAGCGGCGGCGGCATCAGCCAGGTCAGCGGCAGGCTGACGGCGGCAGAACCGGCGGCGAACAAGGTGGTGCAACTGCGTTAGTCGTCAGCGTTGCCGTCCGGTTTGCGGCGCAGCCCGTCGGGCGGCAACAGCAGGGCGCAGATCATGCCGGCCAGACTGAACAGCGGCAGCCAGCGCGCCACCGGGCCGGGGGAGTAGTTGTTGAGCACCGAGCAAACATAGCACGCCACGGCCAGCGCCCAACCGGGCAGGCCGATATCGTTGAACCGAAACGCGGTTTTGGCCATGAACCATGTCACCAGGCCGAAACAGACCAGCGCCCAAACCATAATGCACAGCAGATACAGCAACACCGAGACAAACTCGGCGATATCGCTGTGCGCATGGGCGCGAAAATGGTTTTTATCCAGATAGGTCGACAGAAACGACAGCAGCACGATGCCGATGGCAAAAATCACCAGCGAGAAAATAAAGGCTTTACGCGAGACGCGCCCACGGTAGAGCGCTTGGGCGAGTTGTCCGAGAGATTCCATAACGGTCCATTGTCGTGATAATTGGCCACCTGGCAGCGCCTGGATGGCAAGCAGTCGGGCATTTTATCGGGGCAAAAGGGGGCGTCAAGGTGATAATTTTTCTCATTTAGTCGCGGTTGAAATTCCGTGCTGCCACAGCGGGCGCCTCTCCATCGTGCAAAACCTCACAATTTGGCACGTTTGGCCACCTGACGCGGCAATTGGCGGCATAATCCTGTTTGTTCGCGCCGAACAATGCATTAACATAACTCCCACTTATCTCTTGCATGGCTATATGGATATCCGATGCGTCACCTGGTTGCGCTTTTACCGCTGATTACCTTGCTTGCTGCCTGTAGCAGCACGCCGAAACCCAGTACCACCGCTACGCCGCAGGGCACCCCGGTAAAGGGCGGCTTTTTGCTGAGCCCGTCGCACAGCGGCGCGCCGCTGGGTGGTGATTTCGCCAATAACCCGAATACCGCACGCTTTATCGATAAAATGGTGCAGGAACACGGCTTTGATCGACAGCAGCTGCACGACGTGCTGGCACAGGCGCGGCGTCTGGATTCGGTGCTGCGGCTGATGGACAGGCAGGCGCCGACGCCGTCTACCCAGGGGCCTACCGGGCCGAACGGCTCCTGGCTGCGTTACCGCAACAAATTCATCACGCCGGATAACGTGCAGAACGGCGTGGTATTCTGGAATCAATATCAGGATGCGCTGCAGCGTGCCTGGCAGGTGTACGGCGTGCCGCCGGAGATCATCGTGGGGATTATCGGCGTGGAGACCCGCTGGGGCCGCGTAATGGGTAAAACCCGCATTATCGATGCGTTGGCGACGCTGGCCTTTGACTACCCGCGCCGTGCCGATTACTTCGCCGGCGAGCTGGAGACTTTCCTGCTGATGTCGCGCACCGAAGGCGACGATCCCCTCGAGTTGCGCGGCTCCTTCGCCGGCGCGATGGGCTATGGTCAGTTCATGCCTTCTTCCTTCAAGAGCTATGCGGTCGACTTCAACGGCGATGGCCATATCAACCTGTGGGATCCGGTCGATGCCATCGGCAGCGTGGCCAATTACTTCAAGGCGCACGGTTGGTCTAAAGGCGAGCCGGTCGCCATTCAGGCCAACGGCCAGGCGCCGGGGCTGGAAAACGGCTTCAAGACCCGTTATTCGGTCGCCGCGCTGGCGGAAGCCGGCCTGAGCCCGCAGGGTTCGCTCGGTGATAACCAGGAAGCCAGCCTGCTGCGGCTCGATGTCGGCACCGGCTACCAGTATTGGTACGGCCTGCCGAACTTCTACGTCATCACCCGCTATAACCACAGCACCCATTACGCCATGGCGGTATGGCAGCTGGGCGAAGCGGTAGGGCGTTCGGCGCGCGGCGGTTTCTGACGCGCTGTGCCCATAACGAAAAAGGCCGCTTGCGCGGCCTTTTTTACGTTCTGAGCAATCAGAAATCGTAGCGCAGACGCACCACGGTCATATCGCCGAGGTTGTCGGTGCTCGATGTCAGCACATGCTCTACGTCAACGCGGAAACCGTAGTCGAACTGCACGGTAACCCCGAGGCCGTTGTCGATACGCTGGTAGTTGCGGCCGGTGACGTATTCCAGACGGTCACCCATAAAGTACGGCATCACCGATTTCACCGCGTATTGGCCAACCGGCACGGTATAACCGGCCAGGTATTCGATACCCCACGCATCGCCGGCGAAGTAATTGTTGATGTCAGCTTTCTTGGTGGTCAGGAAATCGTGGTAGTAGCCACCGCCAAAGGTCAGCGTCCAGTTGTCCGGTTTCCAGCTAAGGGCGGTACCGACGATATTCTGATCGTAGCTCTTGCTGCCGCTGGTGGACGGGTTGCGCATTTCGGCGCGGGTGTAGTTCCAGGCGGTGCCCCAGGTCAGATCCTGGGTAATGTGGTAATCCACGCCCAGTGAACCGCCGCCTTTGCGCTTATAGCGCAGGCCGTTGCCCGGCAGGTAGTCGCTGTCGCTGAACAAGTACGACGCATAAACGTCCGCATCGCCGAAGCGATTCTTGTATTTCAGCATTTTGCGTGAACGGTAAGAGCCGTCGTAGTCGCCGTTGATGCCGTTGCCCGGCGCCTGGGCCAGCATGTCATAGTCCCAGATATCGGTCTTGGCGCCCACCACATCATAGTAAACGCTGTTCTGCTGACCGAAGGTCATCTGGCCCCAGGTGTTACTTTTCAGGCCGGTGTACAGCATGCGGCGGCTGGTGTTTCTCGCGCCGTCGGCATAGTGATGATCCCAGTCAAACAGCGCAGGAATGTTCACGCCCAGCTCGTAGTAGCTGATCCAGCTGATGTCGTCGAACAGGTAGTAGTCCGCCGCGAAACGGAAGCGGGTGCCGCCGTCGAAGCCGTTACGCTTGTAGGAGCCCTTGTCGCCGTCGCCCGTCATGTTGTTGAACTGCGGACGGATGCTGCCGCCAACGGTAAAGTTCAGTCGGCTGAGCGGATCGCCGGCCTGTGGATCCTGCTTCAGCAGGGTGATTTCCGCCTGAGCGGCGAACGACGCGCTGCCGATCGCCAGACCCAGCGCCACCGCTTGAGTCAATACGCGCAATTTCATTGCCATGTGTTATCCCTGTTTTATGTATGACCGTCCCCATCAGCGCCGCCATGCCGATGTTTTGCGCAGAACGCTGTGTTTTTGCGCATTTTGACGGTTTTTTTGGTGTTTTAGCGGCGGGCGGCATTTGTAACATAAACAGTGGCATAAAGAATTACTTTTCTTGCTAATTATTGGCCGGTTTTTGACCATTTCGTGCGGTGAAAAGGGGCGCTGTTCATGCCTTTGATTCGGATGAATTCATTTAACGCCAAGGTTTATATTTTTCATTTGTCAGTCACCGGTACCAGCCTGTAATTTCAGCCTTGCAAGAGATAATTAGTTTTAGCCTGTCACCGGCATATTAACGTCAGCCTTTGCCTGCGTAATCGGCCGGCATGAATAAGCGATTGGGAGGTCGCCATGAGAAACCTGTTAATGTTGTTAGTGGGACTGTTTTCACTGCCGGCGTTGGCGGCAGAATCGCACGTTTGTCATTCACAAGCTTATGATTATGCAGAAGTTAGCAAGCTAAGGTTATCTGATGACACTCTGTTCACCTGCCGCGGCGTGGGGCGTCTGACGATCCCCGAATTAGCGCGTAAAGGATGGAAGGTGATTCATCTGGCGCAGCAAACGGAATATACCGACTCTGTCGATAGCGATGGTGAGGTTATTAAGCTTTATCAGGAAATCGTGGTTTATAAAGAATAACGCGACGGTTGACCGTTATTATTCTCACGGCGGCGAGAACCCTATTATGAATGCGAGAATCGGAATCGACGGCAGGGCTGCCGCCGCGATGGTGATGCTATGCGCCATCTGGGGGATGCAGCAGGTGGCGATCAAGGCTGCGGAGCCGGACGTGTCGGCGGGGCTGCAGATTGCTATTCGCTCGGGTCTTGCCGCGCTGGCGGTTTACCTGCTGGCGCGCCGCCGCGGCGAGCGCTTCATCTGGGATCGCGCTACGCTGTGCGCCGGTTTGAGCGTGGGGGCATTGTTCGCGCTGGAGTTCTTTTTTGTCTCCGCAGGGCTGTGCTACACCAGCGCCTCGCATATGGCGGTGTTTTTGTACACCGCACCGCTGTTTTCCGCCCTTGGCCTGCATTTTCTCCTTCCTCAGGAGCGTCTGTCGCTGGTGCAGTGGCTGGGCATGCTCATCGCTTTTGGCGGCGTGGTGCTGGCCATATTGGGCATGGCCGTGGAAAGCGGCGGGGCCGATCGGCTGAAAGGCGATATTTACGGCCTGCTGGCGGGGATCGCCTGGGGAGCTTCTACCCTGATGATCCGCACCACGCGCCTGGCGGATTGCCCGGCCAAACAGACGCTGCTGTGCCAGTTGATGGGCGCCTGTGTGCTGTTGTCGTTGCCGGCGCTGGCGACGGGAAGCCTGCATTTCACCTTAAGTCCGGTGGCCTGGTACAGCCTGCTGTTTCAGACGGTGGTGGTATCGTTTTTCAGCTACCTGATCTGGTTTTCGCTGCTGCGCCGTTATCAGGCTTCCTCGCTGGGCATCCTCACCTTTATGACGCCGGTATTCGGCATCCTGGCAGGAGGCGTTATTCTCGGCGAACCGCTGCAAATTGCGTTTGTATTGGGTGCTCTGCTGATCGTGCTGGGGTTAATCGTGGTGAGTTGCTCATACCTTATTTATTGTGAACGAAGGGTGGCACCAAAAATATAAATTATGGATGTTGATGTACAGAACTACCAAATAAGCTGCGAGAGTCAATTCATTATTCGGCTGCAAATATCCCGTTATGCGTGGGGCGTGCCGTTGATTACGCTCATCGATAACGGTGATTTTACTGTGATACGAAGCCGAGGCTGGTCGAGGTTGGCTAATGGGATGCAATTGGAGGTTTATTATTTTGCCAATAATTCCCTGCTTACCTGGGATAAAAACCGCAAATATATCTCTTATTCAAAGGGCGGCCGGCTCTACGCCTGCGCGCTGCATTTTTCTTATTCCCCTAAAATAGAGCGCTAACCCTCTGGCCATCAGACCAGAGGGGTGATTTTCATGATCCACTGCTTAAACGCGAGGATTTTTGGCCACTGCCGCTCGGAGATGGTCGAGGTAAAATAGCAGTGCTCGCAGGGCACGGTCATATCGGTGAAAGGAATGATCAGTTCGCCGCTTTTGATCCAGTCCTGCACCAGATTGAGCCGCCCCATGGCGACGCCAAGGTGCCGCGTGGCGGCCAACACCGCGAGATCGGAGCGGTCGAACTCCATGCTTTTACTGTCGGTATCCAGCCCCAGCGCAAAGTGTTGCGACCAGGTTTGCCATTCGTCTTCGCCGGAGTTGTAGCGATCGTGCAGCAGCGTGCAATGGGCCAGGTTTTCCGGCGCATCGTACAGGCTATGCGCGGCGGCGTACTGCGGCGTGCAGATCGGTACCATCGATTCCTGCATAAAGGCCTCGTCCAGATGCCGTCCGGAAGGCAGTTTGCCGAAGTACATCGCCAAGTCAACGCCGCGGTTGGCCAGGTTGATGATCTCCTGTCCGGTCAAAATGTTGAGGTGAATGGTGGGGTGCTGGTCGATAAATTCGCCGATGCGCGGCAGCAGCAGGCATTGCACCAGGGAGGGATGCGAATAGAGGGTCAACGTCCCCGTCAGCTCGCGATTTTTGATGTCCAGAATTTCCTGATTCAGCGTGTTGAAGGAGCTGTTGAGCGCCCATTGCATGCGCTCGCCCTCCGGCGTCAGGGTAATTCTGCGATGAAAACGCTGGAATAGCAGAAAACCTAACTCTTTCTCGAGCAAATTAATGCGGTGGCTTACGGCGCTGGGGGTGATCGACAATTCTTGCGCCGCCAGCGAAAAAGATAAATGGCGTGCGACGCATTCGAAAGTATGCAGCCGGGAAAATTGATAACTGGTCAGCGGGGTGGCCCGTTGTGAATGTTTTCTACTGGGGAACATGCTATTTCTCCGTGCGCATAATACGCCAATGTTAACATCTAATGGAGAGAGGGATAAACCCAGATTGACCGATAGAGTCGGTTTTTAAACTGGCGATTTTAACTATGTTGAGGGTAAACCGATGGTGCGTATAAAAACCGGAAATAACAGCCGGTGAACGCTTTGATGGAGAGGGCGATGATAATCGGGAATAGGGCGAATATAATAAAATGGCGGGTTGTTAAACGGCGAGTAAAGGCGGTATGCGACAACCTGAATGATAAAAGCCCGTATTTAATAAGGGATATAACGGCTTAACCATAATAATCCGCCGTTGTGACGACGCGGAGTACCCGTTAATTATCATTGCCGGCGAATAAATCGATAAGACCGCATGTTCGCTACGTTTGCTCTTTGACCTGGAGAACCGCGCCCGGTGGTTATCCTCCGGGCGCGGCATTCAGGGAAAAGCGGTTTGCCCGTCGGCGCGCATCAACGGCGGCGCAGCAGCAGGCCGGTCAACAGGCCTGCGCCGGCAATGAGGGCTAATGCGGCGAGGGGGTTTTTCTTCATCATGCTGCCGGCGCAGCTCAGGGCGTCGCCGTATTTCTCTTGCAGCGCGCCTGCTGCATAGCGCGTGGCGCCTTCGGCCTGCAAACGTTCGTTTCCTGTGACGTCGCCCGCTATTTCCTGCGCTTTGCCCGCCACTTTTTCCATCATGCCATTAGCTTTTTCGCTGTTCATTATGATGTGCTCCTAAGGTTCGATCCGTTTGGCTTCCGCACAGGGCGAAAGCCTGCATTTGCACCTCCATGTTATGCGCTTCACTTTGCGCCTATAAGGGGCGTTTGCATCGGAGCGGATAGTGCATTTGCAGGTTACTTGCCGTTCCTGGAGGCTGGCCCGCCGGTAAACAGCCCGCGCTCTCTGGCCCAGACGATGGCTTCGCTGCGGCTATGCACGCCAAGTTTGGAATAGACCGTCGCGACATGATTGCGAATGGTGTTGAGCGCCAGATTGAGACGCGCCGCGATTTTCTTGTCCGGCAGCCCCTCGCAAATCAATTCCAGCACATCGCGTTCACGCGGCGTGAGGTCGCTGGCATTAAATCCGGTCTGATCGGGCCGGTTGATGCTTTTTACGTTGGCCAGTTTTTCGATCAAGGTTTGGCTGAACCAGGAGGCGTCCTGCATCACTTCTTCGATGGCGCTCACCAGCTCCAGCTCCGAGCGTTTGCGTTCGGTAATGTCCATGAGCACCAGCAGATAGCAGGGCGCATTGTGAATGCTGACGGCATCCGCCGAGGCCACGCAGTCGATCAACTCGCTTCCTTTCTTGCGCACCCGGACGTCCAGCCCTTCGACGTTGCCGCTTTTTTCCAGTGCGGCAAACAAACGGCGGTTCGCCTCGGGATCGTCAATAAACTGGATCTCATCGACCGTCTTGCCGATCAAGGATTCGGCATCGTACTCGGTGGTGCGGGTAAAGGCTTCGTTGACGTCCAGCACGCGCCGCTCGTGCGCCGTACACAACAACGTCGGCACCGGGCTCAGGCGAAATGCCTTGGCGAACCGCTCTTCACTTTCCCGCAGCGCCGATTCCGCCTGGCGCCGGGGTTCGAGATCGGTAAAAGTGAACAGCATGCAGTCGTCTTCATTGATATCGAGCGGTTGGCCGGCAACCACCACCAGCTTGCTTCCGCCACCGGGCAGTTTTAGCTCGGCTTCCATCTGCGGAATGGTGGCGCCTTCCCCCAGGCGCTGAACCGCCAACTCTTTGTGCTCAGCCTGTTCCAAAACGTCGAGTTCGTAGACCGAGCGCCCCATGACCTGTTCACGCTGGTAACCGGTCATATCGAGGAACCCCTGATTGACCTTGACGTAACGCAGGTCGCTTAGCCGACATATGACCGCCGGCGCCGGATTGGCGTTGAAGGTTTTTTCAAAGCGCTGTTCGGCGCTGGCCCACTCCGTCGCGTCGCTCAGGATCAGTGCCAGCAGCTCCGGCTGCCCCTGCGCATCGGTGATAATCAGGCTCCGCAGGCGGTGCACCCAGAAGCTGTCCGGATCGTCGACCTGCCGAACTTCCACCACTACATCGGTGAAGGTCTCGCCATCGGCAACCCGGTTCAGCGGGTACTGTTCCAGCGCCAACGGGTGGTTATTGCGATAGCGCAGGGCAAAACGCGCCGCGTACTCGTCGGCATTGGCCCCCAGGGCTTTCTGGTGACTCACGCCATGCATGGCCAACGCGGCCTCGTTGGCCCAGAGAAGCGTTTGATCGGTATCCGTCAGGATCACGCCGTCGGACAAGCCGGAGATGATTTGCTGCAGGTGGCCGCGCTGGGTTTCGCTGGCCAGGACGGATGGGTTCATGTGCTCTCCGCTAGACAGAAGGGGGGGCGGCCTTTGACGGGGCCGCGGGTTACGCTACTCGCTGAGCAGCTTAGTGCATAACGTGCGTATTCGCAGGGTGTGAATGCACTAGTCATTCTGGCGCAAATGAACCGGGACGGCCGACGACGCCGCGCGGCAGACTGAATTTGTCTGCGCGGTTATCCGCCGTGTGTGCAATCACTTGTCCAGAAAATATAAGGAACAACGATGACCACTGTCTATGAATCAAATCGCTTTGCGTTTCAGGTGTCATGGGGCTCGATATTGGCCGGGAGTGCCGTGGCGCTGGTGACTTATCTGATCTTCAGCGTGCTGGGTACGGCTATCGGTGCCCAGGCTGTGGATATGATGCAAAAGGGCAACCCGCTGAGCGGCTTTGGCACCGGCACCGGGATCTGGCTGCTGGTTTCAACGCTGGCATCGCTGGCCGCAGGCGCGTTTTTCGCCGGTCGCACCGCACCGAATCGCGGTGGCTTGCACGGCCTGCTGAGCTGGGCGATCACCACCTTGTTGACCACCTGGCTGATGGTTTCATTGGCGAGTGGCGTGGTGGGGCTGGCGGGCAGCGCGGTGGGCAAAGGGCTTTCGTTGGCGGGCAACGGCCTGGCGGCGGCAGCGCCAAACGTGGGCGAAGGCCTCAAAAAACAGCTGGATAAAAAGGGCATCGGCCTTGACTGGGGAAGCCTGGAAAACCAATTGAACGCTACGCTCAAGCAGACCGGCAAGCCGGAACTGGATCCGGCCCGGTTGGAACAGAAGGCCGATAGGGCGACCGCCGACGGCAAGCAGTCGGCCATGGACGCCGCTGCCGATCCGGCGCGGGCCGCCTCCGAGCTTAAGCAGTGGTTCGAACGCGTCAAGCAGTCCGGTGAGCCGACGTTGAGCGCGGCCGATAAGGATGCGCTGGTGAATATCGTTGCGGCGCGCACCGGCAAGAGCCGTGATGAAGCGAGCCAAATCGTCGATAACTACGCTCAGGCTTACCAGCAAGCGGTGCAGAAAGTGGAAAAACTCAAGGCTGAGGCCGAGCAGAAAGCGCGTGAAGCGGCAGATGAAGCGGCCAAACAGCTGTCGCGCGCTGCGTGGGGCTCGCTGTTGGTGCTGCTGTTGGGCGCCGCGTTGAGCGCCGGCGTAGGGCGGATTGCCGAATCAACCCGTCGCACCCTCGCGGTCAGTTGAGATGAAAAAAAACCTGTCGTGCATCTCACTGAATTATCGAAAAGTAGCGGGAGCCTCTGCTCCCGTGCTCGTCATCGATTTTTGCAACGAGAACAACGAGCGCTATACCCTGCGCTACAACCTGCCGCCGGATACCCCGGAACGCACCGAGCGGCGGGTGTCGTTGCTGCTGTATCTATTGCGTAAGCACAGATCTGCAGAGATCGACAATCTGGCTGATTGATCTGCCCGTTGAATAAAAAGCCCAGCCTTAGAGGCTGGGCTTTTTACTGGGCAATCAGGCTATTCTGGCAGCAAAATACGGTGCGAATCGGCTCGGTGTTTTTGCGGTAGAGGGCTGGTGGTTCACGGTGGGCGGAGTAATGCCCCCAATTGGCGTGGAGGGTAAAATAGGGCATCGAGCAAGATGTGTTAAAATATCGGTTTTTCTCAGTGCAGAAAAAGAGATAAAAGAAACTCTCTATTAGGAACTGTGATTATCTGGCTCGATGTTAAGAAAATGAACCTATCTCTATCTTCTTTTCAGCCACTGCTCATGTTTTTACTCATTAGCTTCAGTAATTTTTATCAATCGTTCTGGTTATAAAAAGCATTTTAATTTTCAATGATGAAATTCCTATTTGGTTCTGCAGTTGGGGCGTAAAAAACACTTTAAGATAAAATAATTAACATAAAGTGTGATTCTTCCGGGTATGGCAAGTGCATCTTTAATGGATGCATTTTGCATGCCGCATTTTTTATTCGCGGATTTTTCGCAAGCGCATTTATATAACATGATCATTTTCAGTTATTTATATGATGACTTTTCCTATGCCGTGAAAATTGAATCGGCAGGGTGGTTTTTTTAGGATTTATCTTAATGACTTAATTTGTCGGCTTAACGATTTTAATGAAAAGGACACGGTTTTTATAAAAGCAAGGAGCGCCCATGGATTATAGAAAAGATATTCTTTTACAAGTGTTAGAGTATATGGAGAAAAATATTATAGAGGGGCTTTCTGTCGAGAAGGTTTCAATTATCTCTGGCTATTCTAAATGGCATTTGCAACGTTTGTTTAAACATTATTTCGGCGTGACGCTCGGGACTTATATCAGGAATAGAAAATTGAGCCGTTCCGCTGTCTTGTTGAAGCAACATCAAGGAAATATATTAGATGTTGCCCTAGCATCCGGATTTGCTTCTCAACAGTGCTACACGCGGGCATTCAAGCGTTTTTTTGGCGAAACGCCCAACCATTTTAGAAACAGCCGTGGATGGGATTTTTCCACCCAGATTCCACCGTATGGCAGCGACAAGAAACCCTATTTTTATCATACGGTCATGCCGGATGACATCGAGATGTTAAAACAGTACAAGGCATTGATTTTCCACTCTGTTAGGAAGTACAGAAATCCCAGCGATATTGCGCAGACTAATGATAGATGGCTAAGCAATAATAGGGGGGCTTATAGTACGGAAAAAAACCGAGGGGGAAAGAGGCATTCCAGTAGCAAGGAACAAGAGGTATTCCATTCCATTTTTAACTTCTATATACCTATGGGTAAATATATTGTTATTCCCTTTATGGGGGAGCTGCCTGAGTATATTGATTTTTTTGAGAGCATCTATGATGCCCATCTGCCGGCCATTAATGTCAAGATGAGAGAAAGCTTTTTCATCGAATTATACAGGAAGGAACATTTAAACGGTAAAGTTATCAATGTCGACATACTTATTCCTGTGGCGTAGTAATGAAGAAAGGAGATGTCATGGGTATGGCAAATCACTCTGATACGCTTAATAAGCGGTATTATGATCTCTTTATGCTACCTTTAACGTTGTCTGTATCTGGCATAGGCATTGTTGCTGGTTTAGGGATGCTGGCCATTCAATTAGCGCTGGCATTAACGCTCTTCATGTTTTCAGGAAATGCGATGGCAAATAATCGTGAGCATCATCAGATAGCATTAGTCGGTACTTGGACTCATATTCCTGATGTGCCGTCTGAGCAGAAACCGATACGTCCCAGCGAAGGGATCTATCGTCTGACGGTCAATGGCGACGGCACATTAACGTTGCTCGATGCCATTAAAATGCAAAGCCCGTCGTGGATCTTAAAATCTCGCGATGGCCGTTTTGCCTATGTCACCAATGAAGAGGATGCGGGAACGGTGACCGCATTGGCAATAGACAAAGAGAGCGGCGTGCGGGTGCTGAATACGGTGAACAGTGCAGGCCGGCAGCCGACGCATGCCACCCTCAGTCCGGATGACAAATTTCTGTTTGTCGCCAACTATTCCGTCGCCAAAGGCGGCGCGGGCGTGACGGCATTGCCGATTCGCAGCGACGGCAAACTGGGTGAACGCGTGCAGCATTACCCGTTTATACCCGGCTCTGGCATCGTACAGGGGCGCCAGGAAAGTGGGCATGCGCACTCAACCACCTTTAGCCGCGATGGCCAATACCTGTACGCGGCGGATCTCGGCGACGACAAGTTGCATGCCTATCGTTATTGCCCGGATAGCGCGCAGCCGTTGCAGGCGGATACTTCGCGCGATGTCGCTTTTGCGCCAGGCGCCGGCCCAAGGCACATGGTGTTTTCGCCGGAAGGTGAATATGCCTATGTCATCACCGAAATGGCGGGCGAGATCGAGGTGTTTGCCGTCAGCGACAATCGGTTGACTCTGCGAGGGAAAGTGAAACTGAATGGCGGGCACGATTCGGCGAATGCTAAAAGCGGCGGGGCCATTATCCTTAGCCCGAGCGGCAGATATCTTATTGCCACCAATCGCGGTACTGATAACCACCTGCTGGTATTAAAAATAGGCAAGGACGGTCTGCCAGGGGAACCGACACGCTATCAGGCCGGCGGCATTGAACCGCGTGCGCTCGCGTTCGATGCCGGCGGCCGCCATCTCTATGTGACGAATGTATTCACCAATAGCGTGACGCTGTTCGATTTCGATGATGAAAAGGGCGAATTGCAGGCCAGAGGGCAGGCGGCGACGATTCCTACTCCGACGGATATTAAGTTTTTTAATTAATGCCAATTATGTTGTCGCGTGCTGGGATAAAGCAGATCTAAATGAGAAATTTGCAGAAAGATTTGTGGCACTAATGCGGAATGGCTTGATAAGAAAGAATGGTGTCCCCGACTGGAATCGAACCAGTAACTAGCCCTTAGGAGGGGCTTGTTATATCCGTTTAACTACGGGGACGCTGCGGGCCGGCAACCGACGCTGCCGGGGCATTATACCTTTTTTTACCCGCAGAATAAGCGCTTAGCGGCGCGTTTGCTCAATACCTCGCCATTTCACGCCGAAATTTCCTCGGCTAACCGACCGCGATCACGGTTTTTCCCCGCCGTGGCGCCGCTTTTCCTCTTGCCGACGCGCGGCCTGATTTTTGGTGCTCAAATCGTTGCGGATCTGCGCGTGGCTTATCAGCGCAAAGATAAACGTGCCGCCGATGATGTTGCCCGCCAGCGTCGGCAGGGCAAACGGGTAGATGAATTCTTGCCATCCAATCGCGCCGTTGAACACCAGATACAGGATTTCGACCGAACCGACCACGATATGGGTCAAATCGCAAATCGCCACCAGGTAGGTCATCAGCACGATCACCCAGATTTTCGCCGCGCCGGCGGTTGGAAACATCCACACCATGGTGGCGATGATCCAGCCGGCCAGGATGCCGTTGGCGAACATTTCTCCCGGCGTATGGTGCATCACCTCTTCGCCGAGAGTGATGAAGGCGCCGCGAGTCTCGGCGTCGAACAGCGGCATATGGGTAAACGCCAGCGCCGCCAGCCCGGTGCCGATCAGATTGCCGAGCAGCACCACGCCCCACAAGCGCAGCAGGATCAGCAGGTTGCGCGGCGTGGGTTTATGCATGATTGGCAATACCGCCGTGACGGTATTTTCGGTAAACAACTGCTGGCGTGCCATGATGACAATGATGAAACCGAAGGTGTAGCCGAGGTTCTCGATGAAAAAGCGGCTGGGATCGTCCGGCAGGCGGGCGTGGAAAATGCCTTTTGCCGCCAGCGAGGCGCCCATCGACAGCCCGGCGGCGATCGCCGACCACAGCAGTGCCAGCCCGTCGCGCTCCAGCTCTTTTTCGCCTTCCATCCGGATCTGTTCATGCACCGCCGCCGCACGCGACGGCAGATTTTCTTCCCTGACTTCGATTTCGCGCTTGCCCTGTTCCTGCTCCTCGCTCTCTACCTGCATTGTCTCATCCGGCTCGTGCTTCTGGCGTTGCTGTTCGCTCATGCTGTCGCTCCTGCTCAATAAGGGTGAGTTCACGCCATTAAGCGTAGTTGCCCGGCCTAAATGCGGCGAAATACAGAAAAAGGTAACAAGAGTTAAAATCCGCCGATTTTTTCCACGCATTCTTGATCCTGCTCGCCATATTGGCCCGTTGGCGCGCCCGCTGCGGGCTGCGTGCGGGGAAAGGCTTATGCTATGATTCGCTATCCCAAAGAAAAATATGAGTTCCCCGATGCTGGAAGCCAAAAGTCTGAGTTGCGTGCGCGATGAGCGCATCCTGTTTAGCGAGCTAAGCTTTTCAGTTCAGCCGGGCGATATCATTCAGGTAGAAGGGCCGAACGGCGCGGGCAAGACCAGTCTGCTGCGTATTCTCGCCGGCCTGGCGCGGCCGGACGGTGGCGAGGTGTGCTGGCACGGGCGCAACACGCTGCGCGATCGTGCGAGTTACCAGCAAGATTTGCTGTTTATCGGCCATCAGCCCGGCATCAAAGCCGTATTGACGCCCTTCGAGAATCTGCAGTTTTATCAGGCGGTGCGCGGTGCAACCGATCGTCCGGCCATCTGGCGAGCGCTGGAGCAGGTGGGGCTGGTGGGTTACGAAGATCTGCCGGTGGCGCAACTTTCTGCCGGGCAGCAGCGGCGCGTGGCGCTGGCGCGGCTGTGGCTCAGCGCGGCGCCGCTGTGGATCCTCGATGAACCGCTAACGGCGATCGACAAACAGGGCGTGACCGAGCTGATTAGCCTTTTTGAACAACATGCGCAGCGGGGCGGTATGGTATTGTTGACCACCCATCAGGATTTGGCCGGCGTCAGCCAAACGGTGGGCAAAATTCGTTTGGCGGAACACGACGTGGGGAGTTTGTGATGTTTTTGACTCTGGTGCGTCGGGAACTGAAGATTGCCTGCCGCAAAGGTTCGGAGATCGTCAACCCGCTGTGGTTTTTCTTGATTGTGATCACCCTGTTCCCGCTGGGGATTGGCCCGGAGCCGCAGCTGCTGGCGCGCATTGCGCCGGGCATCGTGTGGGTGGCGGCGTTGCTGGCCTCGCTGCTGTCGCTGGAGCGGCTGTTTCGCGACGACTTTCTCGACGGTTCGCTGGAGCAGCTGTTGCTGCTGCCGACGCCGCTGCCGATGACGGTGCTGGGCAAAGTGTGTGCTCACTGGGTCGTGACGGGGCTGCCGTTGCTGATCCTGTCGCCGCTGGTGGCGCTGCTGCTGTCGCTCGATATGCAGACCTGGCTGGCTGTGGCGGGTACGCTGCTGCTCGGCACGCCGACGTTGAGTCTGATCGGCGCTATCGGCGTGGGGCTGACCGTCGGTCTGCGCAAAGGGGGCGTGCTGCTCAGCCTGCTGGTGCTGCCGCTGTATATCCCGGTGTTGATCTTCGCCACCGGCGCGATCGACGCCGCTTCGATGGGCATGCCGATCGACGGTTATCTGGCGATACTGGGTGCGATGCTGGCGGGCAGCGTGACATTGGCACCGTTTGCCACTGCGGCGGCGCTGCGAGTGAGCGTGCACTAGCTAACGTATTGAATGAACAGACGGGGCAAGGCCGCCAAGAGCGTACCCCGCAGAAGATTTTCGCCGTTTCGATCGCTCGGGGCGGCCGACGCATAAAAATTACAGTGAGCACTGACGACAATGTGGAAATGGTTACATCAACTGGCGCGGCCTGAGCGGCTGTATCACGTCTGCGGCCGCTTTATCCCCTGGCTGGGGCTGGCGGCGGCGGTCTGCCTGCTGCTCGGCTGGGCATGGGGCTTTGGTTTCGCGCCGAAGGATTATCAGCAGGGCGACAGCTTCCGCATCATTTATATTCACGTGCCGGCAGCCATGTGGTCGATGGGCATCTACGCCTCGATGGCGGTGGCGGCGTTTATCGGCCTGGTGTGGCAGATGAAAATGTCCGATACCGTAGTGGCGGCGATGGCGCCGATCGGCGCGGTGTTCACCTTTATCGCGCTGGTGACCGGCTCCGCCTGGGGCAAGCCGATGTGGGGTACCTGGTGGGTGTGGGACGCGCGTCTGACCTCCGAGCTGGTGCTGCTGTTTCTTTATATGGGCGTCATCGCGCTGTACAACGCCTTTGAAGACCGCCGCCTGGCGGGCCGCGCCGCTGGCATTCTGGTGCTGGTGGGCGTGGTGAATATCCCTATCATCCATTTTTCGGTCGAATGGTGGAATACGCTGCATCAGGGCTCGACCAATATGCAGCAGTCCATCGCGCCAAGCATGCGCACCCCGCTGCGCTGGGCGATCCTCGGTTACCTGCTGCTGTTTGTCACGCTGACGTTGATGCGCCTGCGCAATCTGATCCTGTTTCAGGAGCGCCAGCGCCCATGGGTCGCCGGGCTGGTGAATAAGGAGCGTCAGTCATGAATGCCGCGTTCGATTCCTGGTCGGCGTTTTTCGCCATGGGCGGTTACGCTTTCTATGTCTGGCTGGCGGTCGCCGCCACGCTGGTTTCGCTGTTGGGGCTGGTGGTGCACACCGTCTGGCAACGTCGGCAATTGCTCGCCGAGATCGGCCGCCGTCAGGCGCGCGAGCGGCGCATTCGCCATGCGCAGCAGTCAAAACAAACATCCGCCGCACCGCGGGAGAAATCATTGTGAATCCACGTCGTAAAAGCCGCCTTTATCTGGCGATCGTTGTGCTGATCGGTATCGCCCTGACCGCGACTCTGATGCTGTACGCGCTGCGCTCCAACATCGATCTGTTCTATACCCCGGGTGAAATCCTGCAAGGCAAGGGCGAAAATCATGAGAAGCCCGAGGTCGGCCAGCGGCTGCGCATCGGCGGCATGGTCATGCCCGGCTCGGTGAAACGCGATCCCAATACGCTGCAGGTCAGCTTCAAGATTTACGACGCGCGCGGCGCGATCGGCGTGACCTACACCGGCATTCTGCCGGACCTGTTCCGCGAAGGGCAGGGCGTGGTGGCGCAGGGCGTGCTGGGCGAGGGCAACGTGGTCAATGCACGCGAAGTGCTGGCCAAACACGATGAAAAATACACGCCGCCGGAAGTGGCCGACGCGATGAAAGAGAACCACAAAGGCCCGGCGGAAGCGTATAACGCGCCGCAGGTGGAGGGCGCCAAGTCATGATGCCGGAACTGGGCAGTTTTCTGCTGTGCCTGGCGCTGGCGATCGCGCTGCTGCTGAGCATTTACCCGCAGTGGGGCGCGGCGCGGCAAGACAGCCGCATGATGGCGGTCGCCCGCCCGCTGACCTACGGCATGTTCGCCGCGATTGCACTGGCGTTCCTGTGCCTGGTGCATGCCTTCGTGGTCAACGATTTTACCGTCGCCTACGTGGCCACCAACTCCAATACGCAACTGCCGGTGTATTACCGCATCGCCGCCACCTGGGGGGCGCATGAAGGTTCGCTGCTGCTGTGGGTGCTGCTACTGAGCTGCTGGTCGCTGGCGGTGGCGTTGTGCAGCCGGGCGATGCCGCAGGACGCGGTGGCGCGAGTGCTGTCGGTGATGGGGATGATCACCGCCGGTTTCCTGCTGTTCATCATCATGACTTCCAACCCGTTCACCCGTACGCTGCCGAATTTCCCGATCGACGGCAGCGATCTCAACCCGCTGTTGCAGGATATCGGCCTGATCTTCCACCCGCCGCTGCTGTATATGGGCTATGTCGGCTTCTCGGTCGCCTTTGCGTTCGCCATCGCCTCGCTGATGGCCGGCCGGCTCGACACCGCCTGGGCGCGCTGGTCACGCCCGTGGACCACCGCTGCCTGGGTATTCCTCACGCTGGGCATCGTGCTCGGCTCGGCCTGGGCCTACTATGAGCTGGGCTGGGGCGGCTGGTGGTTCTGGGATCCGGTGGAAAACGCCTCCTTTATGCCGTGGTTGGCCGGCACCGCGCTGATGCATTCGCTGGCGGTGACCGAAAAACGCGGCACCTTCAAAGCCTGGACGGTGTTGTTGGCGATCACCGCTTTCTCGCTGTGCCTGTTGGGCACCTTCCTGGTGCGCTCCGGCGTGCTGGTCTCGGTGCACTCCTTCGCCTCCGATCCGGCGCGCGGCATGTTTATCCTCGCCTACCTGGTGATCGTGATCGGTGGTTCGCTGCTGCTGTACGCGGTCAAGGGCGGCCAGGTGCGCAGCCGAGTGCAGCACGAGACCTTCTCGCGTGAGACCTTCCTGCTGGGCAATAACGTGTTGCTGATCGCCGCCATGCTGGTGGTGCTGTTGGGCACGCTGCTGCCGCTGGTGCACAAGCAGCTGGGGCTGGGCAGCATCTCGATCGGTGAGCCGTTCTTCAACACCATGTTCACCTGGTTGATGGCGCCGTTGGCGCTGCTGCTGGGGATCGGGCCTCTGGTGCGCTGGCGCCGCGATGAGCCGAGCAAGCTGTGGCGGCGCCTCGGCGTGGCGCTGTTGGCGACGCTGGTGCTGTCAATCCTGCTGCCGTGGCTGCTGCAGGACAGCATCGCCGGCATGACGGTGGTGGGCCTGATCATGGCGCTGTGGGTGATCATCCTGACGCTGATGGAGCTGCATGAGCGCGCGACCCACCGGCACGGTTTCTGGCGCGGCCTGCGCCAGCTGTCCCGCAGCCACTGGGGCATGGTGCTCGGCCACCTCGGCGTGGCGGTGACGGTGATCGGCATCGCCTTCAGCCAGAACTACAGCGTGGAGCGCGACGTGCGGATGAAGGCCGGCGACAGCGTGGATATTCACAACTATCACTTCGTGTTCCGCGACGTGCACGACATTCGCGGCCCGAATTATAGCGGCGGTGTCGGTATCATCGACGTCACGCGCAACGGCAAGCCGGAGGCGACGCTGCACGCGGAGAAACGCTACTACAGCGTGGCGCGCAGCATGATGACCGAGGCGGCGATCGACGGCGGTTTCAGCCGCGATCTGTACGCGGCGCTGGGCGAGGAGCTGGAAGATGGCTCCTGGGCGGTACGCCTGTATTACAAACCCTTCGTGCGCTGGATTTGGTTCGGCGGCGTCTTTATGGCGATCGGCGGCCTGCTGTGCATCCTCGACCCGCGTTACCGCATGAGCAAAAAACTCAAGCGCGAAGGCAAGCTGGAGGCGCAACCATGAAGCGTAAGCTGCTGTTTATCCCGTTGGTACTCTTTCTGCTGCTGGTGGCGGCGCTGATGGTGCAACTGACGCGCAACGCCGGCGGTGAGGATCCGACCATGCTGGAGTCGGCGCTGATCGGCAAACCGGTGCCGACCTTCAGGCTGGAATCGCTGGATCAGCCCGGCAAAACCTACGATCAGGCGGTACTGCGCGACGGCAAGCCGATATTGCTCAACGTCTGGGCCACCTGGTGCCCGACCTGCCGCGCGGAACACCAGTATCTCAATACGCTGGCGGCGCGCGGCGTGCGGGTGGTCGGTCTGAACTACAAAGACGATCGCGCCAAGGCGGTGACCTGGCTGAATTCTCTCGGCAATCCCTATGCCCTCAGCCTGTACGACGGCGATGGCATGCTGGGGTTGGATCTTGGGGTCTACGGCGCGCCTGAGACCTTCCTTATCGATGGTCAGGGGATTATTCGCTATCGCCACGCCGGCGACATGAATGAGCGCGTCTGGCAGCAGGAAGTGCTGCCGCTGTATAAAAAGTACGGGGGTGAGGCATGAGGCTGATTGTCCTGCTGTGCGCCGCGCTGCTGAGCTGGAGCGCCGCCGCGGCGATCGATACCTATCGCTTCAACTCCGTCGAACAGGAGCAACAGTATCGCGAGTTGACCGAACAGCTGCGCTGCCCGAAATGCCAAAATAACAGCATTGCCGATTCCAATGCCATCATCGCCGCCGACATGCGCACCAAGGTGTACGAGCTGATGATGCAGGGGCAAAGCAAGCAGCAGATCATCGATTACATGGTGGCGCGCTACGGCAATTTCGTCACCTATGAACCGCCGGTAACGCCGGCGACACTGATCTTGTGGATCGGCCCGCTGTTGTTCGTGCTGATCGGCGGAGCGGTGGTGATCCTGCGCACCCGTCGCCGGCCCGACGCGGCGGTGGACGATGAATTCTCCGAACGGGAACGGCAGCGCCTGGCGGCGCTGTTGCAAGAGACTGACAGGAAGAAACCCTAATGGCTTTTTGGCTGATTATTTGCGTGTTGCTGGCCGGCGCCGCCGCGCTGCTGGTGGTGCCGGCGATGCGCCACGGCAAGCAGAGCGCCGCCACGCGCGATGCGTTGAACAAGGCATTTTATCAGGATCGCCTCAGCGAGCTGGAGCAGGACGAGCAGCAAGGCGTCGTGGCCGAGCGCCCGGAGCTGGTGAAAGAGCTGCAACAAAATCTGCTGAACGACATCCCGGCCGAGCAGGCGGCGCAGGCGAAACCGATCAATCGCTGGGCGCTGGTGCCGGGCGTGCTGTTATTGCTGGCGGTGACCGTTGGCTTTTATCTGAAAACCGGCGGGTTGGCGCAGGTGCTGGACTGGCGTCTGGTGCAGGCGCAAATGCCGGAGTTGCGCGAGCGTGTCGCCAATGAGCGCGCCAAACCGCTGAGCATGGAAGAGATCGCTCGCCTTGGATTAGGGCTGCGCACCGCGCTGCAGCAGGACGATCGCAACATCAACGACTGGATGATGCTGGGGCGCGTCGGCATGGCGCTGAACAACGCCACCACCGCTACGCAGGCGTTTGCCCATGCTTATCAATTGGATCCGAATAGTCTGGAAGTGCGGCTCGGCTATGCCGAGGTCTTGACGCGCTCCAACGATCCGGAGGATAACAAGCAGGCGACGCAGCTGTTGCGGCGCATGATCGCGGAAAATCACGGCGATCCGCGGGTGCTGAGCCTGCTGGCGTTCAATGCCTTCGAACAGGGCGACTTCAAGCAGGCGATAGGCGCCTGGCAGGTGATGCTGCAGCTGCTGCCGGCCAACGATCCGCGCGCGGAAGTGATAAAGCGCAGCATTGCACAAGCAAAAGCCCAGGCCGGCGGAGAAACTGTTAAACTGAATGTGACCGTTTCGCTGTCACCGCAGGCGGCGAAGGCCCTGCCGACGCAGGGGACGCTGGTCATCTCGGTTACCGATGGCGCCAGCCCGGTGCCGGTGGCGGTAAAACAATTGCCGCTGAGCCGTTTTCCGCTGTCTTTCTCTCTGGATGACAGCAACGCCATGATGCCCGAGCGTCTACTCTCGGCACAGCATCAGGTGCAGGTGCGTGTGCGCCTCTCACAGGACGGATTGGCCACGCCGAAGCCGGGAGACTGGTTCGGCGAAAGCTCGCTGCAGACATTCAGCGGTAAAGAGCAGGTTAGCGTTCAGATAAACAAGCAGGTCCCTGAAAAATAAGACCGAACGTGTTTTTATGGAGAAAAATATGAACTTTCGCCTGACTGGGGTGGCATTCGCAACGGTATTACTGGTGGGCTGTGCCAGCGCACCAGACAAAGATCCGCAAGGGCGTTCCGATCCTTTGGAAGGATTTAACCGGACGATGTTCGACTTCAACTACAACGTCCTGGATCCTTATATTCTGCGCCCGGTCGCGGTGGCCTGGCGCGACTACGTGCCGATGCCGGCGCGTAACGGCATCAGCAACTTCACCTCCAACCTGGAAGAGCCGGCCAGCATGGTCAACGCCTTCCTGAAGGGCGACCCTTACCGCGGGATGATCCACTTCAACCGTTTCTTCCTGAACACCCTGCTCGGGATGGGCGGCCTGATCGACGTGGCCGGCATGGCCAACCCGAAACTGGCGCGCGAAGAACCGAATCGCTTCGGCAGCACGCTGGGCCATTACGATGTGGGTTACGGCCCGTACGTGATGCTGCCGGGCTACGGCAGCTTCACCTTGCGTGAAGACGGCGGTGATTTTGCGGATACGCTGTATCCGATGTTGAGCTATCTGACCTTCTGGATGTCGGCGGGCAAATGGGTGGTCGAGGGGATTGAAACCCGTGCTCAGCTGCTGGATTCCGACGGTCTGCTGCGCAACTCCTCCGATCCTTATGTCATGGTGCGTGAAGCTTACTTCCAGCGCCACGATTTCATCGCCAACGGCGGTTCGCTCAAGCCGGAAGAAAACCCAAACGCCAAGGCGATTCAGGGCGATCTGGACGAGATCGACTCGCAGTAATCACGGGCGTTATGCCAATGAAAACCCGCCGCCAGGCGGGTTTTTTATGCCTGCCGTTTGCCGCCGGCATAAAAAAAGCGCCCCGGAGGGCGCTTTGGCTTCTTTCTCAAGCGAGATTAGAAGCGGTAGTTGAAGTTGGCACCGTACAGCCAGGCCTTGCCCACCGAGTTGAAGGTGTAAGGGCCTTCGTTGATGGTGACTTTCTGACCGTGCATGTAGGAAACACCGACGTCGACCGACGCATCTTTGTTGAACGCGTAAGAGGTACCTGCGCTGACCCAGAAGCGGTCCTGATCCGGAATGGAAATGGAACGGTTCTGTGCCGGCACCGGGCTGTCATCGAAGGCGACACCGCCGCGGAAGGTCCAGTTGTCGTCGTAGAAGTAAGTGGTACCCAGTGCAATGCGGTAGGCATCGCGGAAGCCTTCATGCTTCTGGAACAGGGTCTGGCCGTTGTTGCCGGTGGCTCTCAGCTCCTGGAACTGGCTCCAACTGGTGTACGCCAGGCTGTAATGGATGGCCCACTGCGGCGCTACCTTGTTGTAACCGGACAGCTCCCACATTTCCGGCAGGTTCAGATCCAGAGAACCTGGAATGGTGCTGCCGCTGGTGCCCCACGGTAAACCAACGCCCAGCGCCTGGGTAATTGGGTTGTACTGTGCCGGCAGGCTGCTCTTGTAATCGCCGTCGAACTTGATTTTCACTTCAGAGCGATAGGTGAAGCCGTAACGGTTGTTTTCATCCACTTCGTAGAGAATACCGGCGTTCCAGCCGAAGCCCCATTTATCGCCTTTCAGGTGAGAAATCTGGGTATCGCCAGGGATTTGAGCGATCATTCCGGCTTGCTGCTGCGTTAATCTACCGGTTTGTAAGCCTTGAGCGGCCAATAGCTTAGGCAATTCACCGGCGTAACGCTCGAGTTTAGCCTTGGCGTAGACGGCGTCAAAGCCCAGGCCAAAGCTGAAGTGTTGGTCCAGGCGGTAGGCGCCGCTCAGATTCAGGTTCAGGGTTTCCAGATCGGTTTTACCGCCATAGGCGCCCGCGGTGTAGCCGTCGTTGAATTCGGTCGCCAGGCCGTAGTTGCTGGTGACCGAGCCGCCTACGGCGAATTGGTCGTTAATCGGATGAACATAATGCAGGTTCGGTACCCAGGCGGTTGGCGCGATATTTTTCGCATCCAGGCTGGCACCTGAAGGAGATTTGCCGGTGATGTCTACGTCCGGATCGATGAAGACCGCGCCGATGGAGAGTTCCGGGCGGGTATACATCATCAATAATGCCGGGTTGCGGCTCGCGGAGGCCGCCGTATCCGCCATGGCGCCTTCGCCAGAATACGAACGTCCTAAACCAGCTGCTGAGAACTCATTCAGCTGGAATCCTGCGGCAGACACGTTTGAAGAAATAATTGCCACTGCAGCTGCGAGAGCTGATTTAGTCAATAGGTTTTTCTGGCTCATGACCAAAACCTCTTTATGTGTTTATTATTTAAACTATTGTTACACGAGGTAACAAGGAGCGCGGGATTGTAGGGTCCGTTATCGTTCAGACAAATCAGACCAGTGGCTGAAGTATAGGTCTGACCTGTGAAGATGTTGCAAGTTTGTTTTTGAAATATTTCCAACCTGATATCAAAAAAGAGATCCGCTTAACAAAAAGCCAGCGGTAAATAACAAAATTCTCACCATTCCTTAGCAGGTGCTCATTTTTATTTGTGATTTCCATCACTTAAAACACCCAGTAAAAGTAAGTGCTAGTGATTACCGGCGTGGAAGCGTAAAATACCTGCAGAATTTTGTGGCTTTGTGCCGGTGAGTAAAACGGCAATTTGGGCTGATAACCGAGGCCCTTGAGGAGAACCAATCATGTCAGATGCAATTAATAAATGCAGCGCCCAGGAAACCGCCGCGTGTTGCTGCGTGGATGTCGGCACCGTGATGGATAACACCGATTGCACCGCGTCCTACAGCCAGGTGTTCAGCAATCAACAAGATGCGGAAGCGATGCTGGCCGCCCTGAGCGAAAAGGCGCGCGCGGTAGAATCCGATCCTTGTGACATCAGCAGTTGCATTAAACCGGTTGACGGCGGTGTGCAACTGGAGGCCGATTTCACCTTCGCCTGCCAGGCGGAAACCCTGATATTCCAGCTCGGCCTGCGTTAATCCCCGCTTTGCCCCCGGCGCCGTCTGCCGCGCGCCGGGGATTGCCTTCCCCACACCGCCCCGATAGAAAGTGCGCCTGCTCGCAGTTTTGATCTCTGCCGGTTTGCCAAATGTAACCGTTTGGTTAACAATGACCTCATCAGGTCAGACCTCTTTCTGCCCATTGCGCTGACGTTATTCTCTTCAGGAGCATTTATGAGTAAGGCACTGCCGTTGGTGACCCGTCATGGTGACCGCATTGCGATTGTGAATGGACTGCGTACCCCCTTTGCCAAGCAGGCGACTGCCTATCACGGCATTCCGGCGGTGGACTTAGGGAAAACGGCGGTGAGCGAGCTGTTGGCGCGCAGCGGTATCGATCCGCAGCTTATCGAACAGCTGGTGTTCGGCCAGGTGGTGCAAATGCCCGAGGCGCCGAACATCGCGCGTGAAATCGTGCTCGGCACCGGCATGAGCGTTCATACCGACGCCTACAGCGTGTCGCGTGCCTGCGCCACCAGCTTCCAGGCGATCGCCAACGTGGCGGAGAGCATCATGGCCGGCAGCATCAGCGTCGGCATCGCCGGCGGGGCGGACTCTTCTTCGGTCTTGCCGATCGGCGTCAGCAAAGCGTTGGCGCGCACGTTGGTAGACGTCAACAAGGCGCGCACGCTGTCGCAGCGTCTCAAATTGTTCAGCCGGCTGAAATTCCGCGATCTGATGCCGGTGCCGCCGGCGGTGGCGGAGTATTCCACCGGCCTGCGCATGGGCGATACCGCCGAGCAGATGGCGAAGAGCCACGGCATTACCCGCGAGGCGCAGGATGCGCTGGCGCACCGTTCCCACGAGCTGGCGGCCAAGGCCTGGCAGCAGGGGTGGTTGCGCGATGAGGTGATGACCGCCTACGTGCCGCCTTACCGCGCGCCGCTTTCCGAAGACAACAACATCCGTAAAGATTCCAGCCTGGCTTCCTACGCCAAGCTGAAGCCGGCGTTCGATCGCAAGCACGGCAGCGTCACCGCGGCCAACAGCACACCGCTGACCGACGGCGCGGCGGCGGTGCTGATGATGAGCGAATCGCGCGCCAAAGAGCTGGGGCTGCAGCCGCTGGGCTATTTGCGCAGCTTTGCCTTTGCCGCCATCGACGTATGGGAAGACATGCTGCTGGGGCCTTCCTACGCCACGCCGCTGGCGCTGGATCGCGCCGGCATCGGCCTGGCCGATCTGACGCTCATCGATATGCATGAAGCCTTCGCCGCGCAAACGCTGGCCAACCTGAAGATGTTCGCCAGTGAAGAATTCGCCCGCGAGAAGCTGGGCCGCAGCCAGGCGATCGGCGAGGTGGACATGGACAAGTTCAACGTACTGGGTGGTTCTATCGCCTATGGCCACCCGTTCGCCGCCACTGGCGCGCGCATGGTCACCCAGACGCTGCATGAGCTGAAACGCCGCGGCGGCGGGCTGGGTCTGACCACCGCCTGCGCCGCCGGCGGGTTAGGGGCCGCGATGATCGTGGAGGTGGAATGATGAGCGTCGAAAACGCATTGCACGAACAGCGCGCCAAACCGTCGGCCTTTCAGCTGACGATCCGTCCCGACAACATCGGTGTGATCACCATCGACGTGCCGGGTGAAAAGGTGAATACGCTCAAGGCCGAGTTCGTCGAACAGGTAAACGACGTGCTGATCCGGGCGCAGCAGCATACCGCGCTGGAAGGGTTGGTGATCGTTTCCGGCAAGCCGGACTCATTTATTGCCGGCGCCGACATCACCATGATCGCCGCCTGCACCAGTGCCAAAGAGGCGGAAACGCTGGCCAAGAAAGGGCAGAGTACGCTGGCGCAGATCGCCGCTTTCCCGGTACCGGTGGTAGCGGCCATTCACGGGGCCTGTCTGGGCGGTGGCCTTGAATTGGCGCTGGCCTGCCACGGCCGCGTCTGCTCGCTGGATGACAAAACCGCGCTCGGCCTGCCGGAAGTGCAGCTGGGCCTGCTGCCGGGCTCCGGCGGCACGCAACGCCTGCCACGTCTGGTCGGCGCCGCCAAAGCGCTGGACATGATCCTGACCGGCAAGCATGTTCGCGCCCGCCAGGCGCTGCGCATGGGATTGGTGGACGACGCCGTACCACAGTCGATTCTGTTGCAGACCGCCGTCGAGCGGGTGAAACAGGGTTGGAAGCATCAGCGCGAGCTGCCGTGGCAGGATCGCCTGCTCAACGGCCCGCTGGGCAGAAATCTGCTGTTCAGCATCGTGCGTAAGAAAACGTTGGCGAAAACCCACGGCAACTATCCGGCGGCGGATCGCATCATTCAGGTGGTCCGCACTGGGCTGGATCACGGCAGCGCCAGTGGCTATGAGGCCGAAGCGCGCGCCTTTGGCGAGCTGGCGATGACGCCGCAGTCGGCGGCGCTTCGTAGCCTGTTCTTCGCCTCCACCGCGCTGAAAAAAGAGCGGGGCGGCAATGCTCGGCCACACGCCCTGCATCGCGTCGGTATTCTCGGCGGCGGTCTGATGGGCGGCGGCATCGCCTGTGTCACCGCCACTCGCGGGGGGTTGCCGGTTCGTATCAAAGACATCAATGAAACCGGCATCAATCACGCGCTGAAATACAGCTGGGACGTGCTCGGCAAACGGGTACGCAGCAAGCGCATGCGCCCGGCGGAGCGGCAAAAACAGATGATGCTGATCTCCGGCTCTACCGATTACACCGGTTTTGAACAGGTGGATCTTGTGGTCGAGGCGGTGTTTGAAGATTTGGCGCTGAAGCAGCAGATGGTGGCCGAGGTTGAAGCGAACTGCGCGCCGCATACCGTGTTCGCCTCCAATACCTCCTCTCTGCCAATCGGCCGCATCGCCGAAAAGGCCCAGCGGCCGCAGCAGGTGATTGGGCTGCACTACTTCAGCCCGGTGGACAAGATGCCGCTGGTGGAAGTGATCCCGCACGCCGGCACCAGCGAAGAGACCATCGCCACTACCGTGGCGTTGGCGCACAAACAGGGCAAGACCGCCATCGTGGTGGGCGACAGCGCCGGTTTTTATGTCAACCGCATACTGGCGCCGTACATTAATGAAGCGGCGCGCTGCCTGCTGGAAGGCGAGCCGATTGAGTCGCTGGACAAGGCGTTGGTGGACTTCGGTTTCCCGGTTGGCCCAATTACCCTGCTGGATGAAGTGGGCATCGACGTCGGCACTAAAATCATCCCGGTATTGGTCGAGGCACTGGGGCCGCGCTTCGCTGCGCCGGCTGCGTTCGATGCGGTGCTGAAAGACGGGCGTAAAGGGCGCAAGAACGGCCGCGGCTTCTATCTCTACCCGAGCGAAGGGCAGCAGCGGCAGCGGCGTAAACGTGCGGATACCTCATTATATACGCTGCTTGGCGTCACGCCGAAGGCGCACATGTTGCCGGCGACCGTCGCTCAGCGCTGCGTGATGATGATGCTGAACGAAGCGGCACGCTGCCTGGATGAAGGCGTGATCCGCAGCGCGCGCGACGGCGACATCGGCGCGGTGTTCGGCATCGGTTTCCCGCCGTTCCTCGGCGGCCCGTTCCGCTATATGGACGAGCTCGGCGCAGAAAAAGTGGTGAAGACGTTGGAATATCTGCGTCAGCAGCACGGTGAGCACTTCGCCCCGTGCGAGCGCCTGCAGCGCATGGCGCAACAGGGCGAACGCTTTTACCCGCTGGGGAGCTGAACGCAGGGCGGCCCGATTTGCACTATAGTTGCAACAGGGCCGCGTTGTGATCGCCATCACTCCTTGCAACAGCGTCAGCCGGTGAGGCTGTACAGCGAGGCGAAGGCAGCGGTAAGTTAGCTTGACCGCCATCAATAAATTTCATGGCGGCAAGGTTAAAATTTAACCCGTTGAATTGATTGTTCTGTGAGCAATCGAGGTTTGCCTTGGGAGGGTTGCTGTAAAAAACAGCGTTTTCTTTAGGCAAACTTTCAGGCAAAATGCCCGGCCGCCATAAAGAGACGGCGCGTTATCGTTTTAAAGCTTTGGCTTTGGGTTGTAAAACTCGGCGGTACAGCACGCACGGCGTTTCTGTATAGCGTTACTTTGTCAACAACAGCGGTGCAATATGCAAGTTTTGATTATGCGTCACGGAGAGGCGGCGCTCGAAGCAGCCAGCGATGCGGTAAGGCCCCTTACCCTATGCGGCCGCGACGAGTCCCGTCAGATGGCGGCCTGGTTGAACACCAAGTCTGTGGATATTGAACGCGTGCTGGTCAGCCCCTATCTGCGGGCCGAACAGACGCTGGCGACGGTGCGCGAAGCTTTGACGCTGCCGGAGGGCGAAGAAGTGCTGCCCGAGCTGACGCCGGGCGGCAACGCCGAACAAGTCGGCAGCTATCTGCAGGCGCTGGCGATGCAAGGGGTGAGCTCGGTGCTGATCGTGTCGCACCTGCCGCTGGTGGGGTATCTGGTGGCTGAACTGTGCCCGGGCGAGTGCCCGCCGATGTTCGCGACCTCGGCGATCGCCAACGTCGATCTGCCGGCGGACGGCAGTTACGGCAAGTTTGAATGGCAGGTCAGCCCGTCGCAGGTAATGGCCAAAGTGTGAGCCGCGGATGCGGTGCGGAATAAACTCAGGGCGATGTCTGACATCGCCCTGAGTCGTTTCTGCGGCTCTACTCGGCCAGCTCCACCAACAGCAGGATGGCGGCGTTGCCGCCCCATTCCTTTGGCGCCTGGTGGAACGCCAGCACGTCGGGATGCTGCGCCAGCCACAGCGGCGTTTGCTGTTTGAGAATGTGCTTGCCGTGCCCGTGCATCACGCAGGCGCAGTGCACGTGTTCGCGTTTGCAGGCGGCGATCAGCGCCCCCAGCTCCTGTTTGGCCTGCAGTTGGGTCAGGCCGTGCAAATCGAGAAACAGCTCCGGCGAATAATCGCCGCGTCGCAGCTTCTTCAGCTCATACGGGCTGCTGCCGGGGCGCACATAGCGCGTCGGGCCTTCTTCTTCCAGCTGCGGCTGGTATTCATCTGAAAAATAATAGCTGGCATCGACCTGCTCCTGCAGCAGGCGCTGCGGGGCAATCTGTTTGACCTTGGGTTTCGGCGGGCGGTGGACGATGGTGTCCTGGCGCAGCTTTTTCGCGCCCGCCACCGACTCTCTGAAGAGCTGTTGTTCGTCTTTGCTCAGAGGGGGCTTGTTCTTCATGCTTCATTCACCGGAAATCGTTTATTTCGCTAGTTTACCTTGTGAACGAGCGCTGTCGACGCAAAACTCGGGCCAGAGTGAAAAGCGCGAGGGGCAAGCGTGATTTGTCGCGGGCTTCATGGCAAACTATGCGGCTAAATCATGAAACACAGCGCCTGCCGGAGGGCAAATTGGACAAAATTTTCGTCGACGAAGCAGTGAACGAACTGCACACCATTCAAGATATGCTGCGCTGGACGGTAAGCCGCTTCAACGCCGCCAATATCTACTATGGTCACGGAACCGATAATCCGTGGGACGAAGCGGTGCAATTGGTGCTGCCAAGCCTGTTCCTGCCGTTGGACATCCCGGAGGACATGCACACCGCCCGTCTGACCTCCAGCGAGCGCCATCGCATCGTTGAACGCGTGATCCGCCGCGTCAACGAGCGCATCCCGGTCGCCTACCTGACCAACAAGGCTTGGTTCTGCGGCATGGAATTCTACGTCGACGAGCGCGTGCTGGTGCCGCGTTCGCCGATCGGCGAGTTGATCAACGATCGGTTCAGCGCGCTGATCCCACACCCGCCACGCCACATCCTCGACATGTGCACCGGCAGCGGTTGCATCGCCATCGCCTGCGGTTACGCTTTCCCGGAAGCGGAAGTGGACGCGGTGGACATCTCCAGCGACGTGCTGGCGGTGACCGAGCGCAACATTCAGGCGCATGGCGTCGAACACCAGGTGATCCCGATCCGTTCCGATCTGTTCCGCGACGTTCCCGCGATCCAGTACGATCTGATCGTCACTAACCCGCCGTACGTCGATGCGGAAGACATGTCCGATCTGCCGCAGGAGTTCCGCTTCGAGCCGGAGCTGGGCCTGGCGGCGGGCAGCGACGGCCTGAAGCTGGTGCGCCGCATCCTGGCCTGCGCGCCGGATTACCTGACCGACGACGGCGTACTGATTTGTGAAGTGGGCAACAGCATGGTACACCTGATGGATCAATATCCGGACATTCCGTTCACCTGGCTGGAGTTTGAAAACGGCGGCGACGGCGTGTTCATGCTGACCAAACAGCAACTGGTGGATTGCAAGGAACACTTCAGCCTCTATCGCAGCTAAGCCGCATTTCCAGGGCCCGCGCGGCGGGCCTTATAACGATAAAAGACTAACGGTAAGGAGCCGTGATGGCAGGAAACAGTATTGGGCAGATTTTCCGCGTCACCACCTTCGGTGAATCTCACGGGGTGGCGCTGGGTTGTATCGTCGACGGCGTGCCGCCCGGCATTCCGCTCACCGAAGCCGATTTGCAGCACGATCTGGACCGCCGTCGTCCGGGCACCTCGCGTTACACCACCCAGCGCCGCGAACCGGATCAGGTGCGCATTCTCTCCGGCGTATTCGAAGGCGTGACCACCGGCACCAGCATCGGTTTGATCATTGAGAACACCGATCAGCGCTCGCAAGACTACAGCGCCATCAAAGACGTGTTCCGCCCGGGGCATGCCGACTACACCTACGAGCAAAAATACGGCCTGCGCGATTATCGCGGCGGCGGCCGTTCTTCGGCGCGTGAAACCGCCATGCGCGTCGCGGCGGGCGCTATCGCCAAGAAATACCTGCAGCAGAAGTTCGGCGTGCAAGTGCGTGGCTATTTGGCGCAGATCGGTGACGTGACCTGCGAGCTGAAAGATTGGGATCAGGTCGAGCAGAACCCGTTCTTCTGCCCGGATCCGGACAAACTGGAAGCGCTGGACGAACTGATGCGCGCGCTGAAAAAAGAGGGCGACTCCATCGGTGCCAAGGTCAGCGTGATCGCTGAAAACGTGCCGGTTGGCCTGGGCGAGCCGGTGTTTGATCGTCTCGACGCCGATCTGGCGCACGCGCTGATGAGCATCAATGCGGTGAAAGGCGTGGAGATCGGCGACGGGTTCGCCGTGGTGACCAAACGCGGCAGCGAAAACCGCGACGAAATTACTCCGGAAGGCTTCCAGAGCAATCATGCCGGCGGCATTCTCGGCGGTATCAGCAGCGGCCAACCGGTGATCGCGCACCTGGCGCTGAAGCCGACTTCCAGCATTATGGTGCCGGGCCGCACCATCAATCGCCAGGGTGAAGCGGTGGAAATGGTCACCCGTGGCCGCCACGATCCGTGCGTGGGCATCCGCGCCGTGCCGATCGCCGAAGCGATGATGGCGATCGTGCTGATGGATCACCTGCTGCGCCAGCGTGCGCAAAACGGTGATGTGGTTTCCGACGTGCCTCGCTGGTAATCGCCATGAAAAACTGGATGTTGGGCCTGGTGGCCCTGACGGCCTCCGCCTCCGCCATGGCGCTGACGCCGTGGCAGAAGATCGATCACCCGGTGGCCGGCGCGCCGCAGGCGGTGGGTGGTTTTGCCAACGGCTGCGTCATTGGCGCCCAGCCGTTGCCGCTGAACTCACCGAACTATCAGGTGATGCGTACCGACCAGCGCCGCTATTTCGGCCACCCGGATCTGCTGGCGTTTATTCAGCGCCTCAGCAGCAAAGCGAACCAGAAAGCGCTGGGCACGGTGCTGATCGGCGACATGGCGATGCCGGCCGGCGGGCGCTTCAGCAGCGGCCACGCCAGCCACCAGTCTGGGCTCGACGTCGACATCTGGCTGCAGCTGCCGCGCCAACGCTGGAGCGCGCAGCAATTGCTCAAGCCGCAGCCGATCGACCTGGTGTCGGGGGACGGCAAGCAGGTGGTGGCCAGCCAATGGCAACCGCAGATTGAGTCGCTGATCAAACTGGCGGCGCAGGATGCGGACGTGACGCGCATCTTCGTCAACCCGGCGATCAAGCAGCGTCTGTGCCTGGACGCCGGCGCCGATCGCGCCTGGCTGCACAAGGTGCGCCCGTGGTTCGGCCATCGCGCGCACATGCACGTGCGTCTGCGCTGCCCGGCCGGCAGCCTGGAGTGCCAGGAGCAGGATACGCCGCCGCCGGGCGACGGCTGCGGCGCCGAACTGGCGAGCTGGTTCGTGCCGCATCAGCCGAACGCGAAGCCGGGCAAATCCGTGCCGCCGCCGTTACCGCCTACTTGTCAGGCATTGCTGGATCACCATTTCTCAGCGGAATAACACATGGACTGGTTCGTCATTGGCCCCGAAATGCTCGGGGTGTTGTTTGCGGTAGCGCTGCTGGCGGGGTTTATCGACTCCATCGCCGGCGGCGGCGGATTACTGACGGTGCCGGCCTTGCTGGCAGTGGGGGTTCCTCCGGCGCAGGCGCTGGCGACCAATAAGCTGCAGTCGGTCGGCGGCTCTTTCTCCGCCAGTCTGTACTTCATTCGTCGGCGAGCGGTGAACCTCAACGACCAGAAGCTGACGATTTTTCTGACGCTGATCGGCTCGATCGCCGGCGCCATTCTGGTGCAGCATATGCGCGCCGATTTGCTGCGGCAGATGTTGCCGCTGTTGGTGATCGGCATCGGTCTCTACTTCCTGCTGATGCCGCGCCTGGGTGAGGAAGATCGTCAACGTCGCCTTGGCGCTCTGCCGTTTGGGCTGGTGGCCGGCGGTTGCGTCGGGTTTTACGACGGTTTCTTCGGCCCCGGCGCCGGATCGTTTTACGCGTTGGCCTATGTGACGCTGTGTGGCTTTAACCTCGCCAAGTCCACGGCGCATGCCAAGGTGCTGAACTTCACCTCCAACGTCGGCGGGCTGGCGCTGTTCATCATCGGCGGCAAGGTGGTGTGGAGCATCGGTCTGGTGATGCTGGTGGGGCAGGTGTTGGGGGCGCGTCTCGGGGCGCACATGGTGCTGACGCGCGGGCAGAAGCTGATTCGGCCGATGATCGTGATCGTCTCGCTGGTGATGAGCCTCAAGCTGCTGTATGACAATCACGGTGCGGAAATTCAGCAGTGGTTGACTGCCCTGACGCACGGCTAAAGGTGAAGAAGGGGGCCGCTTACACGCCCCTGTCTCCTCAGCGGTTATTGGGTATAATGGCCTCTTTATTTTTGTGGTTATAGAGTTTTTATGTCAGACACGCAGACCCGTCATCACTATGAACAGCTGATCGAAATCTTCAATCAGTGCTTCAGCGATGACTACAATACTCGCCTGGTGAAAGGCGACGACGAGCCGATCTACCTGCCGGCCGACGACGAATTGCCGTATCACCGCATCGTGTTTGCCCATGGCTTCTACGCCAGCGGCCTGCACGAAATCTCGCACTGGTGCATCGCCGGCGAAGCGCGCCGCCAACTGGTGGACTTCGGCTACTGGTATTGCCCGGACGGGCGCGATGCGCAAACTCAGAGTGAATTCGAAGCGGTAGAGATTAAACCGCAGGCGCTGGAGTGGATGTTCTGCGTGGCGGCCGATTTCCCGTTCAACGTCAGCTGCGACAACCTGAATGGCGACTGCGAGCCGGATCGCATTGCCTTCCAGCGCAAGGTGCGCGCCCGGGTATTGGCGCTGCTGGAGCAGGGAATACCCACAAGGCCTGCGCGCTTTATTCAGGCGTTGCAATCGTTCTACAATACGCCACCGTTGGCGGCCGAGCATTTTCCGTACCCGGAAGATCTCAACTGACGCCACAGCCCGTTATTTAATGAGGAAATTTGATGATCGCAGAATTCGAAGCGCGCATTTTGGCGCTGATTGATGACATGGTAGAGCACGCCAGCGATGATGAACTGTTTGCCGGTGGCTACCTGCGCGGTCATCTGACGCTGGCGGTGGCCGAAGCGGAAGAGCAGGGCGAGCACACCGCCGAAGCGCTGAAGGCGCGGGTGGAAGAGAGCCTGCACAAGGCGATCGCCGCCGGGGAACTCTCGCCGCCGGATCAGATCCTGGTGCGCGGCATGTGGGAAAACCTCTATCAGGCTGCCACGCCTGCCGCTTGACTGCCATGCCGGGGCGCATCACCGCGCCCCTTATTCATGAATTAAACCGCACGCCCTTTCAGCAGCTTCCGTACCCACATCCGATTCGGATTCAACGCCGCCAGCAGGCGCGCGTCGCCGGGTAACGGTTCGCCGAACAGCTGCGCCGCCAGAATTTCCGCCGCCAGCGGCGCCGAACACAGCCCGCGCGATCCCAACCCGCCGATAGCGAACAGGCCGGGATAGACCGGCGCATCGGCGACGGTTTCGCCGCGCTGGTTCTGCCGCTGTAAATCCTGGTACTGCGTCACCGTGGCCTGATAGTCCGGCAGCGCGCCGACCATCGGCAGATGATCGCGGGTGGCACTGCGCACGCCGCAGCGCGCCTGGTGAGCGCTGACGTCCACCTGCTGGGGCCAGGACTGATCCGGCAGGCAGCGCAGCAGGCGTTCGCGGTTTTCCTGTTGCTCTTGCTCGCGATAGTCGGTGGCGGTGTCGCCGCGCTGGTAGCTGGCGCCAATGCAGTGCTGGCCGTTGTTGGCATTGACCGGCGTCAGGTAGCCGTCGTAGCACAAGACCTGTTTCAACTGACCGAGGGCCGGCGAGCTTGGGATGTGCGACACCTGCCCGCGCACCGAGTACAGCGGCAGGGCTTGCGTCGGCGCCAGCTCGGCCAACCGGTGGCCGTTGGCCAGGATCACCGTCGCATGGCGGCGGCTTTCACCGTGGGCGAAGTCGATACGCCAGCCGTTTTCTTCACGCGTCAGCGCCTGCGCATCGTGCCGGTAGCGGCAGACCAGACCCTGCCGCTGCGCCAGCGCGATAGCGCCGCGCGTCAGCTCGGCCGGGCAGAGCCAGCCGCCCTGCGGATAGGTGATGCCGCCAAAGCCGGTATCGACGCCGCACAGTTCGCTGAGCGTCTTGCGGTCGGCTGCCGCCGCCAGCGCCGGCGGCCAGTCGGTTTTCAGCATATTGGCGATCTTGGCGCCGCTCTTTTCGTCGTAGGCCAGCTGGCTGACGCCGCACCACTGGTGATCAAAGGTGGCGCCTTGTTGCAACAGGGCATCATATTGGCGACGGGCGAAGGGAAACGCGGCGCTGAAGAAATTCTCCAGCGCGTCGCCGCTGCCGTTCAGCAGAGGATAAATCGCCCCCTGACGATTACCGGAGGCGCCCTCGGCCGCCTGTTCGTCGGCGCAGTACAGCGTGACGGTGGCGTCGCGCCGCAATAAGGCTAACGCGGTGAGCGCGCTGGCGACGCCGCCGCCGATCAGGGCGATATCGGTGGTATTGTCCGCCGCCGGACGCCGATACCACGGTGCCGGGTGGGGCGTGGGCTGCGCATCAGCCGGCAGACCGCCGGCGAGCATCTCACGTTTTTGGCCGAAGCCTTTGCAACGGTTGACCTGAAAACCGGCCTGTTGCAAGCCGCGCCGCACGAAGCCGGCGGCGGTAAAGGTGGCGAAGCTGCCTTCCGGCCGGGCAAAGCGCGCCATGGCGGTGAACAGTTGTTCGGTCCACATGTCGGGATTTTTGGCCGGCGCGAAGCCGTCGAGGAACCAGGCGTCGACCTGGTTATTCATGCTGGCGTCAAACTGAGGCAGCAGTTCGTTGACGTCGCCGAACCACAGATCGAGCGTAATGCGGCCTCCGGCCAACAACAGGCGATGGCAGCCCGGCAGCGGCAGCGGCCATTGGGCGCGCAGCTCGTCGGCATAGGGAGCCAACTCAGGCCAGCGCGCATGTGCTGCCGCCAGATCGGCCTGCTGTAAGGGGAATTTTTCGAAGCTGATAAAGTGCAGGCGTTGCAGCTCGGCATTCGGCTCGGCCTGACGGAAGCCTGCGAAGGCCTGCCACAGCGTAAGGAAATTGAGCCCGGTGCCGAATCCGGTCTCGGCCACCACCAACAGCGGGCGCGGGTGAGTGGCGAAACGCTGCGGCAGCCGGTTGCCGTGCAGGAAGACATAGCGGGTTTCTTCCAGCCCATCCTGATTGGAAAAATAGACGTCATCAAACTGTTTCGAAACAGGTGTACCCTGTTCGTTCCAGGTTAGCGTTGCGGTTTGGATGGGGGCGTGGTTCACGGTCAATAGCTCGAAATTCAAGGGATGCCGCGAATTCTAACGGCGCTGGCGCCCCGGCGCAAACTGGACAACAATAAAGCTGAAAAACGCTGATCGGACTTGTTCGGCTTACATCTGTACGCTAAAGTGCGATGCAAAATCCCGTAGGTAAATAGTGGAAGAGGTATTGAATGAAACGTGCAGTGATTACTGGCCTGGGAGTTGTCTCCAGCATTGGTAATAACCAGCAGGAGGTCCTGGCGAGCCTGCAGGAAGGACGTTCTGGGATCACTTTCTCCCAGGAACTGAAAGATTCCGGCATGCGTAGTCACGTATGGGGGCAAGTTAAGCTCGACACGACCGGCCTGATCGACCGCAAGGCGGTGCGTTTCATGAGCGATGCTTCCATCTATGCCTTCCTGGCGATGCAAGAAGCGATCGCTTCTTCCGGCCTGAAGGAAGAAGAGTATCAAAACAACCCGCGCGTGGGCCTGATCGCCGGTTCCGGCGGCGGTTCTCCACGCTTCCAGGTGTTCGGCGCCGATGCGATGCGCAGCCCGCGCGGCCTGAAAGCGGTTGGCCCGTACGTGGTCACCAAAGCCATGGCTTCCGGCGTTTCCGCCTGCCTGGCAACGCCGTTCAAAATCCACGGCGTAAACTACTCCATCAGCTCCGCTTGCGCGACTTCCGCCCACTGCATCGGCAACGCGGTTGAGCAAATCCAACTGGGCAAACAGGACATCGTGTTCGCCGGCGGCGGCGAAGAGCTGTGCTGGGAAATGGCCTGCGAGTTCGACGCGATGGGCGCGCTGTCCACCAAGTACAACGACACGCCGGAAAAAGCGTCCCGCACCTACGACGCCGATCGTGATGGTTTCGTCATCGCCGGCGGCGGCGGTATGGTCGTGGTTGAAGAACTGGAGCACGCGCTGGCGCGCGGTGCGCATATCTACGCAGAAATCGTTGGCTATGGTGCAACGTCTGACGGTGCCGACATGGTGGCGCCATCAGGTGAAGGCGCGGTGCGCTGCATGAAGATGGCGATGCAGGATCTGGATACGCCGATCGACTACATCAACGTGCACGGCACCTCCACGCCGGTAGGCGACGTGAAAGAGCTGGGCGCGATTCGTGAAGTGTTCGGCGACAATACCCCAGCCATCTCCTCCACCAAGGCGATGACCGGTCACTCGCTGGGCGCCGCAGGCGTGCAGGAAGCGATCTACAGTCTGCTGATGCTGGAGCACGGCTTTATCGCGCCGAGCATCAACATCGAAACTCTGGATGAGCAGGCGGCCGGCATGAACATCGTGACTCAGCCGACGCAACGTGAGCTGACCACCGTGATGTCCAACAGCTTCGGCTTCGGCGGCACCAACGCCACCCTGGTGATGCGCAAACTGGCGAAATAATTCCGCCTGAGCGTCATCTCGCCATCAAGCCCGCGTTTTCGCGGGCTTTTTACTGCCCAAAGCCCGCCGGGCGAGCGCTCGGAGTTTTCCCAAATCACATCCTTTGACACATCATTACCTCGCCATTACACGCGTTGGGCATACAATAGCCAGGTAGCGTGATTATCGCTCGGCGTGGCTTTCTAAAGTGATCGAACATTGAGGCAAGAAGTATGAAAAAGTTAATTGCGGTTGGGTTACTGTCGGCCGTGTTGGCCGGATGCGCCACCGATTCTCCCTGCGTTCCGGTCTACGATGACCAGGGGCGTCTGGTGCACACCAACACCTGTATGAAGGGCACCACCCAGGATAACTGGGAAACCGCAGGCGCGATCGCCGGCGGTGCGGCGGCAGTGGCCGGTCTGACTCTCGGTATTATCGCGCTGACCAAGTGATCGGCGCGGCGCCTGCGGGCGCATGCAACCAGCCCGGCCGCTGTGCGCCGGGCTTTTTTATTTCACTGCACCAAAAATGCCTTGAACTGCGGCGTCATCACGGCGCTGAAACCGTCGTCGGTTTTGCTGATCAGGTAGACCGCCAGCCCTTTCTCTTCTGCAAGCTTCAACGCTTTCTCCGTGCCCAGCACCATCAGGCCGGTATCCCAGCCGTCGGCCTCGAGCGCGGTGGGGGCGATTACCGTGGCGGAAACCAGCCGGTGGTTGATCGGCCTGCCGGTGGTCGGATCGATGACATGGGAGTAGCGCTGGCCGTTTTGTTCAAAGTAGTTGCGGTAGCTGCCGGCGGTGCTGATGCCGTAACCGTGCAGATCCACCAGCGCCTGCACCGCGTTTTCACGGTCGGTCGGCTTTTGGATTGCCACCCGCCAGGGTTTGCCCTGGCCGTTGACGCCGCGTGAAGAGACCGCGCCACCTACCGATACCAGGTAGTTGGTAATGCCGTTGCGGTTCATCAGGCGCACCAGTTCATCGGCACCGTAGCCTTCGCCCAGCGTCGAGAGATCGACATACATATCCGACAGATCTTTTTGCAGCCACTCCCCGCGATTGTCGCTGATAAGCTTCAGGTGCTGCAGGCCGATGTGCTGCTTCGCCGCATCGATCTGCGCCTGTTCCGGCACCTTGACCGGATGCTTGTCGGGGCCGAATCCCCACAAGTTCACCAGTGGGCCAACGGTAATGTCCATGGCGCCGCCGGTATCGCGGCCGATGCGCTGGGCCATCAGCACGATGTCCGCCATGCCGCGCGGGATCGGCTGCGGTTCGAGGCTGGCGCTGCGGTTAAATTGCGACAGCACCGATTCGGCGCGGTAGGTGGAGATATCGTCGTTGGCCCGTTCGAGCACCGCATCGATCTGCCGCTGCAGTTCTTGCTTGCCGATCGCGACGTCACCGCTGACTTTAACGCTGTAGAAGGTGCCCATGGTCTTGCCGTCGATATCGATTTGCGGGCGAGAGGAGGCGTCGTCGCAGGCGGCGAGCAGGGCGCATAAGGCGCTGAGCAACGCCCCTTTGGCGAACAGGGAAGCCATAATATGTCCTTTGAAAACGAGAAAGCCGCTACAAATAAAGTAAAGCGCGGCAAATGGAAAGCGGATAAAGGTAAAATAGCATTTTGCTGGCGTTGCGGCTGCGCCTGAGCTAACGTCTCGCTCATGCTTTTCGCTGAGGTTTCAAGCTGCCACCATGAGTTCAACCACCATTTCCCGGCTTATCCATCCCTTTGTCAAAGACCGTTTCCTGCATGTGCTGTTGCTGGCTGGTGTAGCGATGTTCGCCTTTCATCCGCAGCCGCTGGCGGCGCTGGGCGGGTTCATCGACGGCCGCACCCTCATTACTCTGTTGGGGTTGATGCTGCTGACCAAAGGCGTCGAAGTCAGTGGCTATTTCGACTTCGTTGGCCGCAAGATTATCAATCGGCTGCATAGCGAACGGCGGCTGGCGCTGTTTCTGGTGTTTTCCGCCGCGCTGCTGTCGTCGTTTTTGACCAACGACGTGGCGCTGTTTATCGTCATTCCGCTCACCATTACGCTGAAAAAGCTGTCGGCGCTGCCGGTTGGCCGCTTGATCATCTTTCAGGCGCTGGCGGTGAACGCCGGTTCGCTGCTGACGCCGATCGGCAACCCGCAAAATATCCTGCTGTGGAGCCGTTCCGGCCTCTCTTTCCTCGGCTTCATTGGCCAGATGGCGCCGTTTGGCACCGCGATGATGCTGAGCCTGTTGGCGTTGACCTGGTTCAGCTTCCCGGCGCGCGACATCGTGAAAATGCCGAATACCGAGGGCTACCCCTATCAACGGCCGCTGTTGCTGAGCTGCGTGGGGCTGTATGCCGTCTTCCTGCTGTGCCTCGATATCGGTCTGCCGTTGTATGGGCTGCTGGCGGTGTTCGCCGGCTTTTTGTTGCTGGCGCGCCGGGTGCTGTTGCAGATCGACTGGAGCCTGATTTTCGTGTTCGCCGCCATGTTTATCGATGTTGGCCTGTTTACCCGCCTGCCGCCGCTTCAGCCGGCGTTTGCTGCTATCGCCGGGCTCAGCGACGGCGGGGTGTATGCGCTGGGCGTCGGGCTGTCGCAGATCGTCAGCAACGTGCCGGCCACCATTTTGCTGCTCAACTATGTGCCCTCCAGCGCGCAGTTGGCCTATGCAGTTAATGCCGGCGGCTTTGGGTTGGCGATCGGCTCGCTCGCCAACCTGATTGCGCTGCGCATGGCGGGGGAGCGCAAGATCTGGTTGCGCTTCCACTATTACTCGCTGCCGCTGCTGGCGTGGGCCGCGCTGGTCGGCTGGCTATTGAGCTAACTCTGATTACCGCTCTGCCGGGCGGCCAACAGGCAAATACTGCGGGTCACCTGGTAGGACTTCACGAAGGCGCTGACGGGTAAAAACTCGAAGCGCGAGTGGAAGTTATGCGCGCCGGTGAAGTAATTGGGCGTCAGTATACCGCGGCTCGAGAGCGCCGCGCCGTCGGTGCCGCCGCGCATCGGGATCACCTTCGGCGGGATGCCGTGGGCGGCAAGGGCGCCGAAGATCAGATCGATGGCGCGCCTATCTTCACCGATGGCGTTGCTGATGTTGCTGTAGATGTCGCTGATGCTGCAGCTGACGTTGGCGCGCGGATAGTTGGCCGCCACCTGACGCACCGTCTCCTCAAGGCGGGCTTTACGCGCCTCGAACGTTGCGCGATCGAAGTCGCGAATCGATACTTTCAGCGTCGCCTGGTTGGCATTGGCAGCCAGATCGGTGAACCAGAAATAGCCCTCGCGCCCGTCGGTGTGTTCCGGAGTATCCTGCACGTCGAATCGGTTGATGATGTCGTTGGCGATGCGTATCGGGTTGATTAACACGTTTTTCGCCGACATCGGGTGGGCGGTCACCCCCTCGATGCGGATCTCCGCCGCCGCCGCGTTGAAATTCTCGTAAACCACTTCACCCAGCTCGCAGCAGTCGATGGTGTAGGCGAAATCGACGGCGAAACGCTGCAGGTCCAGCGCCTTGGCGCCGCGCAGGCCGATCTCTTCATCCGGCACGAACGCCACCACGATATCGCCGTGGCGATCGGTGGCGGTCAGGTTGGCCAGCAGCGTCATTACCACGGTGACCGCTGCCTTGTTGTCGGCGCCCAGCACGCTGGTGCCGTCGCTGAACAGGATCTCTTCGTTCCGGTAGGGCAGGATCTCCGGATGCTCGGCGGTACGCAGCCAGATATCCCGTTCGGCGTTCAGGCATAAATCTTCGCCGGTGAAGCGCAGGCGCTGCGGGCGAATTTCGGGCGACAGGCCGACGTCCACGGTGTCGATATGGGTGATGAAGCCGATGCGCGGTGCGCCGGGTTGGGTACCGGGCTTGCGGGCGGTGACGGTGGCGTGCTCGTCTATTTGCACATCGGCCAGGCCGAGCCGGCGCAGCTCTTCCGCCAATAGCTGCGCCATCTCATGCTGCCCCGGCGTGCTGGGCAGAGTAGTTGCGGTGGCGTCGCTCTGGCTGGTGACCGCCAGGTAACGGAAGAAACGTTCGGTAAGCTGTTCGGCAATCGGGCTGGTCATCGGAACTCCTCGCGGTTGGCAATCTACCGGTTTTAAAACGAAATCAGCCGTTTGTCCAACGGTGCAATGCGCAAACCACCAGAATGCGAAGCATCACGCAGAAACGAAAAATAGCGGCGAAACTAGGAAATCGTCGCAGGTTTCTGCGGCAAAATCGGTGTTAGCTGTGGGCCGGGAAGCGCCCGCATAACACTTATCTGTACCTCAAGGAGAAATCATGCACACCGGTCACGCTCTGCTTATCACCATACTGTCCCTTGGCCTCTCTCACAGCGCCTGGTCATCTGCCGATACCGGGCATGCCAACAGCAACGCCAACAGCCGAGAAGTGTCCAGCGCGTTGGGCGGCCTGAAAAATAAAACCTACGAACTGGAGCAGGCGCCGAAGATCCGCATCGCCAGCTTCAATATCGCCGCCGGCAAGGTCAGCGATATGACCGCCATCGCCAAAGCGATTCGCGCGATGAACGTCGACGTGGTGGCACTGCAAGAGGTGGATAAACTCACCGCCCGCAGCGGCCGCGTCGATCAGGCGGCGGAACTGGCGAAGCTGACCGGCATGCAGGCGGTGTTCGGCCGGGCGATCGATTATGACGGCGGTGAATATGGCCTGGCGTTTCTCTCGAAGTATCCGTTGCATGACGCCGTGATTTATCCGCTGCCGTCTGGCCAGCGCGAGCAGCGCATCGCCTTCAGCGCCAAGGTCGACGTGCCGGAGTTCCCGGCGCCGATCACCCTGTTCAACGCCCACCTCGATACCAAGGAAGATCCGACGATGCGTCTGGAGCAGGTGCGGGAGCTGAACGATCGCACTATCGAAGTGCGCGGCATCAAGCTGCTGTTCGGCGATATGAACGATGTGCCGGGCAGCGTGACCTGGCTGGAGCTGAGCCGCTATTGGAACGATATCATGCCTAACGGGCAGGATGGCCGCAGCTGGCCGGCGGAAAATGCCGAGATCAAGGTGGATTACATTTTTACCGGCAACGCGCAGCGCTGGCATCTGGACAGCCTGACGGTACCGAACGCCAGCGGCGACTGGAACGGCGTGCATTGGCCGGCGGTGAGCGACCACCTGCCGCTGGTGGCGGAAATGCGCCTGACCGAGCAATAAGCCGGGCGGCATTCCGTTGGGGCTGGGCTAAGCCACGGCGATCTGCGCCAGCCGCTCTACGGCGCTGCGGATCTCGCCTGGCGTCAGGGCCGAAAAACCCAGCAGCCATCCGTCGCGCTGCGCCTGCGCCGTCTGGTATTGCGCCGTCAGTCCGGGCGTGAGGATGCCGAGCCGCCGCGCCTGCCGGCTGAGCGCCGCCTCCTGGCCGGGCGGCAGCCAGACGCTGAGCTGCAGGCCGCCGGCGGCGGGAGCGGGCGTGGCGAAGTGGCCGAGTTTTTCGCGTACTTCCGCCAGCAACACATCGCGTCGGCTGCGGTAGAGCTGGCGCATGTAGCGGATATGCGCGGCGAAGTGCCCCTGGCGGATGAATTCGGCGGTGACCGCCTGCATCAGCTGCGCGCTGTGGCCGTCATAGACCGTGCGTGCGGTGACAAACGCGTCGACCAGCGTGGGCGGTACGATCAGATACGCCAACCGCAGCGAAGGGAACAGCGATTTGGAGAAGGTGCCGAGGTACAGCACCCGGCCACGGCGATCCAGGCCCTGCATCGCCGGTATTGGCAGGCCGTCGTAATGAAACTCGCTGTCGTAGTCGTCCTCGATGATCCAGGCCTGCTGTCTTTCCGCCTGCGCCAGCAACGCCAATCGGCGCGCAAGGCTGAGCGCTGCGCCAGTCGGGTATTGGTGTGAGGGGGTCAGATAAATCAAACGTGGCTCGGGCAAGGAGGGTTCAGGACGCAGACCGTCACCGTCCACCGCGACCGGCGTCAGGGCGGCGCCGGCACTGATAAAGGCATTTCTTGCCCCGCTGTAACCCGGTTCTTCCATCCAGACGCTGTCGCCGCTGTCCAGCAGCAACGTGGCGATCAGCTGCAGTGCCTGCTGCGAACTGGTCAGCACAATAACCTGCCGAGCATCGCAGACCACGCCGCGCGTTTGGTGGACATGGGCGGCAATCGCTTCACGCAGCGGTAAATAGCCCTGCGGATCGCCGTAGCGCAGCAGGCTTTCTCCCTGCAGCCGCATGCGTTGTGCGGTCAGTTGCTTCCACAAGGCCAGCGGAAACGCGCGCAGATCCGGTGAACCGGCGGCAAATGCCTGTGGCTGCTGCGGATCGCGGCAGCCGCCGGTTTGCACGATTTGTTGGCCGCGCTGCGAAAGGCGCGGCATGCCGGTGCCGGTCGTCGGCGGCGGCGATTTGGCAATGCGAATCGCCACAAACGTGCCCTGGCCGACGCGGCGCTGCAGGTATCCCTCAGACTCCAGCCGGCCGTAGGCCGCTTCGACGGTCACCCGCGAGAGGCCCAGATCGCTCGCCAGCACCCGGCTGGAAGGCAGGCGTTGCCCAGCGCTCAATGCACCTTGGTGAATGGCCTGCCGCAATGCCGCACACAGGCGATCGCGCAGCGTGCCGATGGCCTGGGGCGATTGCTGAAACAGCGTGATTAGCGTGTGCCGCATAATGGGTCTTATCATGACTTAAAAATGGGTATCAATCATAAGACCAAAATGGGGCACTATTGTCATCTGTCTTGATGCACGGGAGTGAGTGATATGTCGAAAGAATCATTGGTGCTGGCTTTTCCACCGGCGGCGCCGGAAGAGAGCCTGGCCTACCTGGCGGCCAAATTGAGCCGCTATGCGGATGCCTGGGATGTGGCGGAAGATCTGCGCAATGGCGTGGACGAGATGGTGGTGATCGACACCCGCGCGGAGGCGCTGTACGTCGCCGGGCATATTCCCGGTGCGTTCAGTTTGCCGCATCGCCTGATGGATGAAGCCGGCACGGCGCATCTGGATCGCGGGAAAGTGTATGTGACTTACTGCGACGGCATCGGCTGCAACGGTTCCACCAAGGGTGCTTACAAGCTGGCGAAGCTGGGATTCAGGGTGAAGGAGCTGATCGGCGGGCTGGACTTCTGGCTGCGCGACGGCCATCCGTTGGCCATCGGCGAACAGCCGGGATCGTTGCGCGATCGGGCGGCTGTTGCGGACTGCGGCTGCGCCTGAGGGGTTAAAACACCAGCGCCAGCACGACGGCCAGCGCCAACAGCAGCAGGATCAGCGCGACGGCGGGTTTACTGAGCGCTTTTTGCAGCGGCAGCGGCAGGGCGGCGATCAGCGGGTTGAGCAGCGGTTGCGGCTCGACAGGGTGGCTGACGATCGGCTGTGCCTGGCCGGCTTTTTCCAGGCGGCGGGCAAACAGCTGATGAATGGCGTCGCTCATTTGCGGATGCGTCAGCGGCGCATTGGCGCCGCAGTTGAAGCGCGCCTGGCAGTAGTCGTTCATCTGCTGCAGCTCTTGCTCGTCCGCCGGCTGCTTGAGTGCCGCCAGCAGATTGTTCAGCGTCGGCGCGCTCTGCGGGCTGAGGGCCACCTTCACTTGCAAGAATTGGTTTAACAGCTGGAAGTGGCGCGCCGGCAGCGGATCATTGGTTTTCACGCCCGCCAGATCAAACAGCGTTTGCCAGATTTTAGCCGGCGCTTCGCCGGTGGCCGCGCTAAGTTTGGTGACCTGCTGCTGCAGGCTCTGATGCTCTGCGGGCAGCAGCGGGCGATCGCTGGTGGTGGTTTGCTGCGGCTGAGGAATGGTCAGGCCGCCGGTCTGCAACAGATTCAGCACCTGCTGCAGCTGCGGTGGGCTCAGTTGGCTCAGTACCGTGTGGCCGAACTGCTGGCGAATAAAGTCGCTGACCGCCTGGCGGTTATTGCCCTGCGGCAGCAATTCGGCCAGCTGTTGCAACAGCTGGCGTCCGGCGTGGTTTTGCTGCGCCTGCGTCAGGCGCGTTTGCAGCAGCTGTTCCGCCGGCTGAAAATGGCGCGCCAGCAGCTCACCGCCGTTGTCGGCGCCGAGATCGTGGCGCAGACTCGCCCAGATCTCCGCCGACTTGGCCGGGCTGAGCGTCATGATTTTCACGATCAGCTTTTCCAGCGTCGTGCGCTGTGCCGGAGAGAGGGGTTGATCGTCGGTGGCCGCCGTTTTGCCCGGGGAGGGAGGACGTTCGCCGGCGATTGGGGTGCCCGGCCCACTCAAAGGTTGCATATCACCAGTCCTTCGCTGTGTATCCCCGCAGAATGCCTGGAGGAGAGAATCATCATCGTACCCGGCAAAAGCGCAGGCTTACCGACTATGATACCTGTAAATCGCCGCCATCAATACCGCCGCTCAGACATTTCTTTACCGACAAAACGTTGCTAATCGCGCCCGCGTCGCTAAGATAAGCCCAGACCCGAACATGAGGATGGCATGGTTAAACGGCAGCAGATTGCAAAATGGTTTTTATGCCTGGCTTGCCTGGTAGTGCTGACGTGCATGACCCAGCGCATGGCGGGCCTGCATGCGCTGCAGCAAACGCTGGGGATCCCGGCCGCCACCGCCGTTCAGTCCAGTGATGCCGCCGACGGGGCGCAGCCGACGCCCTGTGAGCTGAGCGCCAAGTCGTTGCTGGCCGCGCCGCCGGTGATGTTCGAAACCGTACTGTTCGGGCTGAGCCTGCTGCTGGCGTTGCTGGCGCCGACCATGGCCGCGCGTCTGCGCATTCCTCCTCCTCGCGCCATTTCACCGCCCACCCTCAGGGTGCACCTTCGATTATGCGTCTTCCGTGAATGAGTTAATCGCCCGTTTTTCGCGGTGAATTAATCATTTATGGAGAATTAACATGTTGAAAATTATCAGGCTGGCCTGCGCTTGCCTGTTTATGCTGTGGCTGCCTGCCTTGCAGGCGGCGGACAGCGGCTGGCTGCAAAATCCGGCCAACGATCATGCCAAGGTGCGGCTGCGTGCCGACACGTCACAGCCGGGGGAGACTCGCCTGTTGCTGTCGGTCGAACTGCAAAAGGGCTGGAAAACCTACTGGCGTTCCCCTGGCGAAGGCGGCATTGCGCCGGCTATCGTTTGGCAGGGCAACCCGCCGCCGGCGACCTGGCACTGGCCAACGCCGCAGCGTTTCGAGGTGGCCGGCATTTCCACCCAGGGCTATCACGATCGGGTCACTTTGCCGATCGTGATGTCAGGTCAGGTATCCGGCCCGCTGGCAGGCACCCTGACGCTGTCCACCTGCAGCAACGTCTGCATTCTGACCGACTACCCGTTCAGCCTGGATCTGACGACGCCGAACGATCCGCAGTTTAACCACGACTTCGCGCAGGCGATGGGGCAGGTGCCGATCGCCGCCGGGCTGGCGGAGAGCGTCAAGGCCGGTTACCGCAACGGCGAGCTGCAGATCGCCGCCGAACGCGCCGCCGGCTGGCAGCAGCCTGCGCTGTTCTTCGATACGCTGGCGGATGCCGATCTCGGTAAGCCGCAGGTCGAGACCGACGGCGCTCAGCTGTTGGCGCGAGTGCCGGTCAGCGATGGCTGGGGCGATACGGCACCGGATCTACGCGGCAAAACGCTGACGCTGGTGATCGACGACGGCGGCATGGCGCAGCAGATTACGCTGCCGATTGGCGATCCGCTGGCTGCGCCTACCGGTGCGGGATTCCCATTATGGCAGGCGGTATTGATGGCGTTGGCGGGCGGATTGATCCTCAACCTGATGCCGTGCGTGCTGCCGGTGCTGGGCATCAAGCTCGGCTCCATCCTGCAGGTGGAGCGGCGCGATCGGCGCAGCGTACGTTTGCAGTTCCTGGCGTCGTCGTTGGGTATCGTCGCTTCGTTTATGGCATTGGCCCTGCTGATGACGCTGCTGCGGCTCGGCAACCATGCGCTCGGCTGGGGGATTCAGTTCCAGAATCCGTGGTTTATCGGTTTTATGGTGCTGGTGACACTGCTGTTCAGCGCCAACCTGTTTGGCTTGTTTCATCTGCGCCTCTCGTCCGATCTGAATACGTCGCTGGCGACCCATAATGGGCACGGTCTGAGCGGCCATTTCTGGCAGGGCGCGTTTGCCACGCTGCTGGCGACGCCGTGCTCGGCGCCGTTTCTCGGCACGGCGGTGGCCTTCGCGCTGGCGGCGTCGCTGCCGGTGCTGTGGGGCATGTTCATCGCGCTCGGCATCGGCATGAGCCTGCCGTGGCTGCTGATCGCCGCCTGGCCATCGCTGGCGCTGCGCTTGCCGCGCCCCGGCCGCTGGATGAATACCGTCAAGCTGGCGATGGGGTTGCTGATGCTGGCGTCGTCGCTGTGGCTGCTGAGCCTGCTGAGCAATCATATCGGCGTGCAGGCCACGCTGTGGCTGGGAGCCTTGGCGCTGCTGGCGTTGCTGCTGGCGGTGTGGCGCCGGCAGGGGGCACGGTTGGCGGCCAAGCTGGCGGCGGGCACGTTGGTGCTGGCGGGCGTGGCCTTGCTGGCCGGATCGCTGACCGCCGGCCTGTGGCGCCAGCCGTTGCAGGATCGGGTGCAGTGGCAGCCGCTGAGCGAGCAAGCGATAACCGCGGCGCTAGCCCAGCATAAGCGGGTGTTCGTCGACGTGACCGCAGACTGGTGCGTGACCTGTAAAGCCAATAAATTCAATGTGCTGCTGCGTGATGACGTACAGCACGCGCTGAGCGCCGACGACGTGGTTGCGCTGCGCGGCGACTGGAGCCGCCCGTCGGCCGACATCAGCGCCTTCCTGCAAAAGCGCGGCAGCGTCGCCGTGCCTTTCAACCAAATCTATGGCCCCGGCAGCCCGGACGGCGAGGTGTTATCCCCGCTGTTGACCCGTGACGCCGTGCTGCAAACGCTTTCCCATGCCAAAGGAACCGAACAATGAAAAAGCTACTGATTTTACTGATGATCATCGCCGCCCCGGTGTGGGCCGCCGAGCCTTTCACCCCGGCACAAGAGGCGCGTATCAAAGAGATGATCCGCGAAACGCTGGTGTCCAACCCGGACATTCTGGCGCAGGCGGTGGACGCCTGGCAGCAGCAAACCGCCGGCCAGCAAATCAGCCAGGCTATCAAGCAGAACGCCAAAACGCTGTACCAGGATCCGGCCAGCCCGCGCCTCGGCGCCGCCAACGCCAAACTGACGCTGGTGACCTTTACCGACTATAACTGCCCGTACTGCAAGCGTTTTGATCCGATGCTGGAGAAGATCGTCAAGCAATACCCGGACGTGGCGCTGGTGGTGAAGCTGCTGCCGTTCAAGGGCGAAAGCTCGGTCAGTTCGGCGCGTGTGGCGCTCACCACCTGGCAACAGCACCCGGATCAATTCTGGGCCCTGCACCAGCGGCTGATGGCGAAAAAGGGCTTCCACGACAACGCCAGCATCGCCGCCGCGCAAGAGAAAACCGGCGTCAAGGCGGTGGCGCCCAGCGAACAGAGCATGACCACGCTGCGTACCAATATGGAGCTGGCGGAACAACTGGGCGTGCAGGGGACGCCGGCGACGCTGATCGGCGATCGGATGCTGCCGGGGGCGGTGTCGTATGAAGAGCTGGAAGCGATGGTGAAGCAGCAGCTGGCGAAGGCCAACCATGGCTAAGCTCAAGCGCTGGGGGCGCGAGTTGCTGCTGCTGGCGCTGATCGCGCTGGCGGTGGTGACGGTGATGGATTGGCTGAACGCGCCGCAGGCGCCGCCGGCCTTCGATGCTCAGACGCTGACCACGCTGGATGGCGAGCGCGTGTCGTTGGCGCAGCTCAGCCATGAGCGGCCGCTGCTGGTTTACTTTTGGGCCAGCTGGTGCGGTGTTTGCCGCTTCACCACGCCGGACGTCGCCCGTTTGCAGGCGGCGGGCGGTAATGTGCTGACCGTCGCGCTACGTTCGGGCGACGATACCCAGGTGAAACACTGGCTGGCGCGCAAACGGCTGGCGCTGCCGGTGGTCAACGATCCGGCCGGAACGCTCTCGGCGCAGTGGCAGATTGGCGTGACACCGACCTTGGTGGTGATCTCGCAGGGCAAGGTGGTGCAGAGCACCACCGGCTGGACCAGCTACTGGGGGATGAAGCTGCGGCTGTGGTGGGCCGCCGTCTAACCGGCGTTCTTCTCCGTTATCACCTCCTCAATCGCCCGGCACAGCCGGGCGATACCTTCTTCAATCTGCGGCGGCGAGTTGGCGGCGAAGTTCAGCCGCAGGCCATGCGCACCTAAATGTTCCTGCGCATAGAAGCATTCGCCGCGTGCGAAGGTCACCCCGTATCGCCAGGCGACCGGCATCAGCTCAGCGGTGGTCACCGCCGTCGGCAGCGTCAGCCAGATAAACAAGCCCCCCTGCGGCGTTTCGAAGCGGCACCCCGGCGGCAGCCGCCGTTGCAAGGCATCAATCATCACCTCCAGATGGCGGCGGTAGACGCGCCCGGCGCGCCGCAGCTGCTTGTCGTAACGGCCCACGGTGACGAAGGCGTCCAGCGCCCGCTGGATCAGGCTGGAACTGGTGAAGCTGTCGACGTGTTTCAGCCTGGCGAAACGCTGATAGTGTTCGCTGTCCGCCACCAGATAGCCGATGCGCATGCTGGGCAGCAGCATTTTGGAGAAGGTGCTGACGTAGATCACCGTGCCCGGCTGCGCCAGCGCGCGCAGCGACGGCAGCTGTTTACCCTGATAACGCAGATCGCCGACGAAGTCGTCTTCCAGGATCACCACGCCGGCCTGTTGGGCGATCGCCAGCAGACGCCGACGGCGCGCTTCGCTCAGGCAACGGCCGGTCGGGTTGTGGAAATTGGGGATGGTGTAGATCAGTTTAGGGCGGTGGCGCGCCAGCAGCTCGGGCAGCCGCTCGACCAACATACCGTGGCGGTCGCCTGGCACGGTGACGATATTGATGCGGTGCTGGCGCAGCAGGCCCAGCGCTTCGGCGTAGGTTGGCTCTTCGACGATCACCGTATCGCCCGGCGCCAGCAGGCTTTGCACCACCAGGCTGATGGCATGCTGCGAGCCGTTGGTGATCAGCACCTGTTCCGCCTGCGTGGGGATGCCCTGTGCACTGAGAATGCGGCTCAGCGTGTCGCGCAGCGGGTAGTAGCCGCAGTATTCGCCGTAGCTGAAGGCCTCTTCCGCGTGGCGGCTGAGCACCGACAGCAGCACTTTGCGAAATGCCTCCAGCGGAAACACCTTAGGGCTGCCGACGCCGGCGGCGAAGTTGATCAGCCCCTCCGGCAGCGGGGCGTCGGCGTAACCGTCCAGCCGCGAGGTGAGGGTAGTGAAGCTCTCCAGTGGGAAAGGGGCATCGCTGTTCGGCCGGATCGGGCGTGCCTGCGCCTGTGGGTGCGCGACATAGGCGCCGCTGCCGCGCCGCTGGCGCAAAAAACCCTTGGCCGCCAGTTCGGCGTAGGCGTTATCCACCGTTAAACGGCTGACCGCCAGTTCGGCCGCCAGCGTGCGCGTCGAGGGCAGTTTGTCGCCATCGACGAACACACCGGTGAGGATGGCGCGCCGCAGCGCTTCTTCGATCTGTAAATAGAGCGGAACGTCCTGATCGCGATCCAACGGAATGTGCATGCGAAATTGGCCCGGTTATGGAGAGAGGTTTTTACTATACCCCATGTAAACAGGGCTTCAAGCGCAGAAAAGTGGCCTGCATGACAACGCAGCAAAGTGGCTATAGTGAGAAAAAATGGCCGCGTTACACTGTGTGCCTGAGCATTTATGTCGCCATTTCTCCGAGGATCTCATGTCATTACCGTCAGGCGTTTCCGCCCGGCCGGCATTGCCCGGCGCGCGCCTCTTTCAGGGCAGCAGCCAGGGTTACGTCATTGCCATTATCAGCGCCATGCTGCTGGCCTTTACCGCCATCATCATTCGCGCGCTGACCGAGTACTATCACCTGCCGACCTTCGTACTGGCGTTCTGGCGCGCGGCGCTGGTAGCGCTGGTGCTGTTGCCGCTGCTGTTGCTGATAAAACCGCAGTGGGCGCGCCTGCGCCGTGAGCAGGTGGTGTTCTACGCGCTTTACGGGCTGCTGTTGGCACTGTTCAACAGCCTGTGGACGCTGTCGGTGGCGCTGAACGGCGCGTCGGTGGCGACCATTCTGACTTACTGTTCGGTGGGTTTTACCGTGTTCCTCGGCTGGGTGATGTACAGCGAACGCCTGACGCTGCGCCAATTGCTGGTGATCGCCATCAGTCTGGGCGGTTGCTTTCTGGTCAGCAACGGCGACAGCATGGGGAACAGCCACTTCGATTTGCTGGGGCTGCTGGTGGGGATGCTGTCGGGCATCGGCTATACCCTGTATACCCTCGGCGGTCGAGTGGCCAGCGAACGCGGCTATCCGGTGTGGAACACCATTCTGTACGTGTTTGGTTTTTCGGCGCTGTACCAGCTGGTGTTCAACGCGGCGCTGATGGCGTTCCCGCTGGCGGCATTCCACGGCATGGCCGGCTCTCTGTGGTTCCTGTCGCACGGCGTGCAGGGCATCCAGTGGAGCGGCTGGCTGTTGCTGCTGGCGTTGGCCGCCGGGCCGACGCTGCTGGGCTTCGGGCTGTATAACATCAGCCTGAAAACGCTGCCGCTGGCGGTGGCCAACCTGATCCTGTCACTGGAGCTGGTGTTCACCGCAGTGATCGCCTATTTCCTGCTGGGGGAGAGCATGAATCAGCTGCAGCTGCTGGGCAGTGCGCTGGTGATGGGCGGGGTGCTGCTGTTGAAAAGCAAGACCGCCGAAGCGTGATTGCAGACCCTTTATCGCGGGCGTGGGCGGCGCTACACCATTAAACACAACGGGCGGGGGATCCCCGCCCGTTTCGCGTTACTCGGTTTTGGCCTCGGCCGCCGGTTGGTGGCGTTTGCGCATCAGGCGCAGCAGCGGCGGCAGCGCCAGTACCGCGACTGCCAGCACCAGCAGCGTTTGCGCGATGCTGCTGCTCCACAAGATGCCGAACTCGCCGTTGCTGATCGACAGCGCACGGCGCAGGTTTTGCTCCAGCATCTCACCCAGCACGAAACCCAGAATCAGCGGCGACATCGGGAAGTGCATTTTGCGCAGGATATAGCCGAATACCCCCAACCCGACCATCAGCAGCAGGTCGAAGGTGGTGCTGTGCACCGCATAAACCCCCACCGCTGAAACCGCGGCGATCGCCGGCACCAGGAACCACAGCGGGATGGTCAGCATGCGGGTGAACAGGCCGACCAGCGGCAGGTTCATGATCAGCAAAATGACGTTGGCGATCAGCAGCGCGGCGATCAGCCCCCAGACGATATCCGGCTGTTCGGTGAACATCGCCGGGCCGGGGGTGATGTTGTACAGCGTCAGCGCGCCCATCATCACCGCCGTGGTGCCGGAACCCGGCACCCCCAGCGTCAGCATCGGAATGAACGAACCGCAGGCCGAGGCGTTGTTGGCCGCTTCCGGCGCCGCTACGCCACGGATGTCGCCCTTGCCGAAGGTGTCGCTGTTGCCGCTGATTTTCTTCTCGGTCATGTAGGTCAGCGCACTGGCGATAGTGGCGCCGGCGCCCGGCAGAATGCCGACGAAGAAGCCGATCACCGACGAGCGCAGGGTAGGGCCTGCGCACTGCGCCGCCTCTTTGCGGTTGAACAGCAACCGGCCGGTTTTACGCACCAGCTTTTGCCCGGCGCTGGTGCTTTCCAGCATCAGCAGAATTTCGCTGACCGAGAACAGGCCGATCACCACCACGATAAACTGCACGCCATCGGAGAGATGCACGCTGTCGAAGGTAAAGCGGTAAACGCCGGTGTTGGCGTCGACGCCCACCGTCGCCAGCCCCAGGCCGATCAGCGCCGCCAGCAGCGATTTCAGCGGGTTCTGGCTCATCATGCTGCCGAGGCAGGCGATAGCGAACACCATCAGCGCGAAATACTCCGCCGGGCCGAAGGCCAGCGACCAGCGGGCCAGCAGCGGCGCGAACAGGATGATGCCGCCGATGGCGATCATCGATCCGATGAACGAGCTGACCGCCGAGATGGACAGCGCCACGCCGGCACGCCCCTGCTGCGCCATCGGGTAGCCGTCCAGCGCGGTCATGATCGCCGCCGCGTCGCCCGGGACGTTAAGCAAAATCGACGAGATACGCCCGCCGTATTCGCAGCCGATATACACCGTCGCCAGCAGGATCAGCGCCGATTCGGCCGGCAGCTTGAGGGCAAACGCCAGCGGCAGCAGGATCGCCACGCCGTTGATCGGCCCGAGGCCCGGCAACAGGCCGACGATGGTGCCGACGAAGCAGCCGATCAGGGCGATAATCAGGTTCTGCGGCACCAGCGCCACGTCGAACCCTTGAGTCAAATACATCCAGGTATCCATCATCGCTCCCGTTAGCTCAGCCAGGCGCCGAGCGGCAGTGTGACATCGAGAAGTTGGTCAAAGGCGTAATACAGCGCTGCGCCCATGACGACGCCGGAGATGGCCGCTGCCGGCAGGCTGGCCTGAAACAGCAGGCCGATGCTGAACGTCAGCAGCGCGGTCGCCAGCGGGAAGCCCAGCCATTCAAAGCCCCAGGCATACAGCACCAGGGTGATCACCAGCACCAGCAGCCGCTGCAGCACCTTGTTGTGCGGCCACTCCACCGCCTGCGGGCGGCGCAGCAACAGCAGGGCGGCACACAGCGCCATCAGGCTGAGGATCGCCAGCGGGAACGGGCGCGGCCCCAGCGGTTCATAGCTGTATTCGCTTTGGATGCCCCAGCCGATGAACAGCCCGCCGATACACAGCAGCAGCCAGAAGCCGGCAAAAATACGATCGCTCATGGTTTTCCCCTGCGGTTATTTGGCCAGGCCGAACACTTTTGCCTGTTCACGGTATTGGGCAACCTGATTCTTCACGTAGGCGTCCAACTCTTTGCCGGTCATGTTGAACTCGAACAGGCCGCGCAGATCGCGCTGCTGTTTGAATTCGTCGGTCGCCATCATTTTCTGGAAGGTGTCGATCCACCACTGATACTCTTCATCGCTAACTTTCGGCCCGACGTAGAAGCCGCGAATGATCGGCCACACCAGGCTGTATCCCTGTTCTTTGGCGGTGGGAATGTCGGCCAGCTGGCCCGGTAAACGTTCCTCGGCATACACCGCCAGCACGCGTATCTTGTCGCCCTGCAGGTAAGGCACCATTTCGCTCAGGTCACCGGAAACCGCCTGGATATGGTTGCCCAGCAGCGCGGTCACCGGTTCGCCGCCGCCTTCGAACGCCACGTAGCGCATCTTGCGCGGATCCACGCCGACTTCGCGCGCCAGCAGCGCGGTTTTCATCCAGTCCTGGCTGCCGATGGAGGCGCCGGCGCCGAACACCACGCTGTTGGGATCTTTTTGGAAGGCGTCCATCAGATCTTTCAGGGTTTTGTAAGGCGAGTCGGCGCGCACCGCGATCATGCCGTAGTCGGTGCCGACTGCCGCCAGCCATTTTACGTCGTCCACGTTGTAACGGCCGAACTTGCCCTGGGCCAGGTTGAGCAGCGAGCCGCCGGAGAAAGCTACCACGGTGCCGAACTCCGCCGGGCGCTGCGCGACGATGGCGTTGTAGGCCACTGCGCCGACGCCGCCGGGCATATAGGTGACGCGCATCGGCTTATCGATGGCCTTGGTGTCCTGCAGCGACACCTGAATCAGCTTGCAGGTCAGATCGAAGCCGCCGCCGGGCTTGGCCGGCGCGATGCATTCGGTGCGTTTGGGCGCTTCCACGGCAAAGGCCTGATTGGCCGCCAGCAGCAGGGCGGCGGCGGTAAAGGTACGGGTCATTATTTTTTTCATTGTGACTTGCCCTCGGTATTGTTCTGGTTGTGAAATCCCGCCGGGTGCGGTTGCAGGATTGTTAAAACAACAACCTTTCATTTACCTTTCAGTGGCCGGAAAAGTTTCCAGTCTGTGATTGAGGTCGCTTGTCGCGAGCGAATAGTGGGTGCGCTACCATAGAAAGGAAGAGAAGAACAGGGGACAAAACCGGCCAAAATCCTGCGTAATATCAGGTTTGCCGTTCTGCTTCCGCGATAAAATCATGATCAATGAAATGAATAGAGACGCAGTAATATGTTTTCGTTAGGGAAATTGTTTGGAAGCAGGGACAGCGCCAAAGTGTGCGCGATTAAACGGCTGCCAGAGGTCTATGCGGAGATGGTCGGTGACAGCGGGCAGTGCCGTTTGAAGCGACTGCGTGCCGATATTGGCGTGTTTGAGCTGCATTTCGTCAACACCGACGGTGAAAAGTATGCCTGCCAGATGACCGCCTGCGTGACCGGCATTGATCTGGTGTTTGCCGCCAACAATCGCTCCGTGCTGGTTTCTTCGCCGTTTACTGCCGACAAGCTGCGCCCGGTGTTGGACATGGCCGTTGCCGACAGCCCCATTCCACTGATCTGATACCGTTCTGCGATCGCGCCCCATACGCATAATTGTGTGCCAGCTCCCAAAACTGGCGGCGCGGTGCTCTTTTATCCCCTTATTTTCCATGCCATTCTTTGTTATCGACCTGTTAACGGATGCCGTATTGGCGCCAGGTTGTTCAGGTAAATCAATGGAATGGAAACATGCGACTGTTATTGGTTGAAGATCACCCCGAGCTGTCTCACTGGCTGCAAAAGGCGCTGACCGGCGCCGGCTTTGCCGTCGACGTCGCGCCTGACGGCGTGGCGGCAGATCATCTGCTGCTCAACGAACGCTATGCGCTGGCGGTGTTGGATGTAGCGCTGCCGCGTTTGAACGGCCTGGACTTGCTGGCGCGCCTGCGCAAGCGCGGGCAGGATCTGCCGGTGCTGCTGTTGACGGCGCGCACCGACGTGGCCGACCGGGTGAAGGGCCTTAATCTGGGGGCGGACGATTATCTCACCAAGCCGTTCGAGCTGGACGAGCTGGAAGCGCGCATTCGGGCGCTGTTGCGCCGCAGCGTCGGCGCTGCGCAGCCGGCGTTGCAATACGGCGCGTTGACCTATCACGACGAAGGCTATTTCCTGTTGGAGGGCAAGCCGCTGGCGCTGACGCCGCGCGAACTGGCGGTGTTGACCGCGTTGATGCACCGACGCGGCCGCCCGGTGGCCAAGCAGCAGCTGTTTGAGCAGGTGTTTACGCTGTCCGACGAGGCCAATCCGGAGAGCATCGAACTTTACGTACATCGTTTACGGAAAAAACTGCAGGGCAGCGACGTGGCAATCATCACGCTGCGCGGCCTGGGTTACAGCCTGGAGCTGTGCAATGCGGTGGTTTAACGCGCCGCGTTCGTTGTTCTATCAACTGTTGCTGTTTTTTGGCCTGCCGCTGGTGGCGTTGGGCGGTATCTCGATTTACACCCACTATTTCAGCGCCATGAGCGCCGCCACCCTGGCTTACGATCGCACGCTGCTGGCGTCGGCGCGCACCGTGGCGGAGCGGCTGGTGGTGCGCGAAGGCAAGCTGGCCGTCGATGTGCCCTATGTTGTGCTCGACAGCTTCGAGCGCAACATGAACGATCAGCTCTATTACGAGGTGATCTCGCCGCAGGGGAAAAGCATCTCGGGGTATGACGATTTACCGCCTTTGCCGCCCCATATTCCGCGTTCTACGCTCTACCCGGCGCTGGTGCATTTTTACGATGCGGAATACCTCGGCCGGCCGATCCGCGTGGCGGCGCTGTTTCAACCGGTCAACGAGTCGGGCGTGAGCGGCATGGCGACCATTCTGGTGGCGGAAACCCTGGAGTCGCGCCGTTACCTGGCGCGGCAGATGATGATCGCGGCGCTGTTGAGCCAGGGCACGGTGGTGGTGTTGACCCTGATCCTGGCATTCGCGCTGCTCAAGCGGGTGTTGAAGCCGATGCGTAAGCTCTCCGGCATCATGCTGCGGCGCGATCCGGGCGAGCTGACGCCCTTGCCGCGGGTATTGCCGTGGTCGGAGATGCAGCCGCTGCTGGTGGCGTTCAATCGCTATATCGAACGGCTGCGGCTGATGGTAGCGCGTCAGGAGCGTTTCAGCGCCGACGCTTCGCACCAACTGCGCACGCCGCTGGCGGTGTTGAAGACTCAGGTTGGGGTGGCGCTGGCCAGCGACCGGCCGCAGCAGTGGCGCGAAAGCCTGCAGGCGATGAGCGCTACGCTGGATAATACCGTGGCGCTGACCGACCGCCTGCTGCATCTCTCCCGCCTGAAGGCCAGCGAGCACCAGGCCGAGCGTAAGTTGCAGCCGGTCAATCTGGCGCAGGTGCTGCGCGACGCCTGCTTTTCCCGCTTGCCGCAGGCGCGCAGTAAACAGATCGATCTCGGTTTCGAAGGCGAGGCGGCGTGTCAGGTGGCGGGGGAACCGTTGCTGTTGGCCGAACTGTGCGCCAATCTGCTGGACAATGCGCTGAAATACACGCCGCGTCAGGGCATGGTAACCGCTCGCCTCACTCAGGATAAGGCGGTGGGGGAAGGCGTGCTGGAGATTGAAGACAGCGGCCCCGGCATCGCCTTACAGGATAAGGCGCTGGCGCTGCAGCCGTTTCATCGGCTGGACAACGTGGGCGATCAACCGGGGGCCGGACTGGGACTGGCGCTGGTGAAGGACATCACCGCGTATCACGGCACCCGCCCGGAGCTGCTGAGTTCCGCCGCGCTGGGCGGCCTGTTGGTGCGGGTGCGTTTCAGGCTGCTGCCTTAGGCCTGCTCTTTGCAGGAATCTGCGTTGGCCGCCGGGGCTTTGGTTTTACGCGTCAGCGGCGTGCGCAGCCGCTGCGACAGAATAACGCCCAGCAGGGTGATGCCGCCGCCGATCAGGTGATAACCGTGCAGCTGCTCATGCAGGAACAGCACGGCGATAGCGGCGGTAAACACCGGCGCCAGGTTCATGAAGATTGAGGCGGTGTTGGCGCCCAGGCGCATCACGCCTTGGATCCAAAGGAACGGGGCGATGATCGAAGCCGGAATGCCGGCGAACAGCACCAGCGGCAGGTTATGGCCGTTCAAGCCGACATCCTGCGCCATCAGGAAATTAGGCAGCAACAACAGCACGCCGAACAGGATCTGCACATACAGCGATTGCCAGTTCGGCAGCGCGATGGCCCAGCGCTTGGTTAACACGCCATACAGCGCGTAAGAAGCGGTGGCGAGCAGCATCATCAATTCCCCCTTGCCGATACCGTGCTGCAGCAGCACGCCGGGCTGACCGCCGCTGACCAGCCAGATCAAGCCGCAGAAGGAGAGTATGCTGCCGAGCAGCACGCCGACGGTTGGCGCAATACGCAGCAGTACGATGCTGATAAGGATGGTCAGCAGCGGGATCAGCGACACGATGATGCCCATAAACAGCGCGCTGACGCTGTGTGCCGCGTAATACGCCAGGCTTTGGTACAGCACCATGCCCAGCAAACCGAGGATCATCAATTTCCACCAGTTGGCGCGCACCTGCGCCCGGTTGCGCAGCACGCCCGGCAGCACGAACGGCGTCAGGGCAATCAACGCCAGCAACCAGCGGTAGAGCGAGATGGCCGCCGGATCGATGGCGGTGGCGGAGAGTTTGCTGACGACGGCGTTAATCGACCAAATCAGCACGGCCAACAGCGGGAAGAGCATATTCATGATAATTATTCTCAATAACGTCCAACATGCTGGCTAGTCTACGCGTGTCCGGTTTATCATATATAGCGATATCCAGACAAAAATCGGCGTAAACAAGACAAATCACGGGACGAAACCATGCCAGAAATCCGCCATTTTCCCGAGTCGCTGATCCCGGCGCCGAAGCCGGTGCAGTTCCGCTGCGAGGAGTTCAACGCGCGCACCGAATTCCAGCCGCACAGCCACACCTGGGGACAGTTGATGTGGGTCAAAGCCGGTGTCATGGTGCTGCGCATCGGCGGGCAGCGCTTTCTGGCGCCGCCGGAGTTCGTGCTGTGGGCGCCGGCCGGCATCGAACACTCTTGCTATAACCAGCGGCTGGCGCAGTGCCGCATGGTGGACATCACGCCGGCGCTGTGTGCCGGCATGCCGGCCGATCCTTGCCTGGTGAGCGTGACGCCCATCTTCCGCGCCATCGCCGAGGATTTCTATGCGCGCAAGCAGTACATTCCGCAGACGGAAGAGGATTTGCGCCTGTGTCAGGTGCTGATCGATCAGTTGCGTCTGTCGCCGCGCCAGCAAACCTATCTGCCGTCGTCTGACGACAAATTTTTGGCGCCGGTGCTGGAAGCGCTGGAGCACTGCCCGGCGGACAACACGTCGCTGGCGGCGTGGGCGGCTCGGGTCTACACCACTGAGCGCACGCTGTCGCGCCGTTGCCAGCAGGATTTGGGCATGTCGTTCAGCGAATGGCGCCAGCGCCTGCGTTTCCTGCATGCCGTGTCGCTGCTCGAGCAGGGCAAGACCGTGCAGGATGTGGCGTTGGACGTTGGCTACAGCTCCGCGTCGGCATTTATCGTCATGTTCCAGCAAATCGCCGGCACCACCCCTGAGCGCTTTCGCCGTGCCTGATTCAGTGGCACACTATTTCGCAGACAAATAGCCGTAAACCGTCGGAGAACGCAGTGAAGATTCTGGTTGATGAAAATATGCCGTATGCGGCTGAGCTGTTCAGCCGCCTGGGCGAAGTGCAGGCGGTGCCGGGTCGCCCGATCCCGCGTGAAGCGCTGGCGGATGCCGATGCGCTGATGGTGCGTTCGGTCACCAAGGTCAATGAAGCCTTGCTGGCCGGCAGCCGCATTGGCTTTGTCGGCACCGCCACCGCCGGCACCGATCATGTCGATGACGCCTGGCTGCAACGGCAGGGCATCGGCTTTTCCGCTGCGCCGGGCTGCAACGCCATCGCGGTGGTCGAGTATGTGTTCTCTGCCTTGATGATGTTGGCCGAACGCGACGGCTTCCACCTGCGGGATAAAACCGTCGGCATCATCGGCGTGGGCAACGTCGGTTCGCGCCTGGACGCGCGCCTCAAAGCCCTGGGTGTGCGCACGCTGCTGTGCGATCCGCCGCGTGCCGATCGCGGCGACGCCGGGGAGTTTTGGCCGCTGGAGAAGCTGGTGGCCGAGGCCGACGTGCTGACCTTCCATACGCCGCTGAATAAATCCGGCCCATACCATTCGCTGCATCTGGCGGACGCCGACCTGTTGGCGGCGCTGCCGGACAACCGCATTCTGATCAACGCCTGCCGCGGGCCGGTGGTGGATAACGCCGCGTTGCTGCAGGCGCTGGAAAAGGGCAAAAAGCTGAGCACGGTGCTGGACGTGTGGGAACCGGAGCCGGATCTCTCCTTGCCGCTGCTGGCGCGGGTGGATATCGGTACTGCGCACATCGCCGGGTATACGCTGGAAGGCAAGGCGCGCGGCACCACTCAGGTGTTCGAAGCGTTCAGCCGCCATCTGGGGCAGCCGCAGCAGGTGGCGCTGGCCTCGTTGCTGCCGGTACCGGAGTTCAGCCAGATTCGCCTCAACGGGCCGCTGGATGAAGCGCGGTTAAAACGATTGATGCACTTGGTGTATGATGTGCGCCGCGATGATGCGCCGTTGCGCAAAGTCGCCGGGCAACCGGGCGAATTCGATCGCCTGCGCAAGCACTACCAGGAACGCCGCGAGTGGTCTTCGCTGGCCGTGCAATGCGATGACAGCGCCAGCGCCGAGTTGCTCGGCAAGCTGGGCTTTAGCGTGGCATAGCGCGTAAGGTTGTCTTAAGCCAACGCCGCTACAGTGAGCGGCAAGGATTATCGGGCGGTGGCTGCACTGCCCGTCTGCTTTTATGAATGAAATACTCTGGAGAAAACCCGATGTCTGACGGCTGGAATATCGCGCTGCTCGGCGCCACTGGCGCGGTAGGTGAAGCGTTGCTGGAATTGTTGCAGGAACGCCAGTTCCCGGTGGGTGAGCTCTATCCTCTGGCAAGCGAACGCAGCGCGGGCGCCAATGTGCGCTTCAACGGCAAGTCTCTTCTGGTGCAAAACGCCGAAGAGTTCGACTGGTCGCAAGCGCAGCTGGCCTTCTTCGTCGCCGGCAGTGAAGCTTCTGCGCGCTATGCCGAAGAAGCCGGCAACATGGGCTGTCTGGTGATCGACACCAGCGGCCTGTTCGCCATGGAGCCGGATGTACCGCTGGTGGTGCCGGGCGTTAACCCGCAGGTGCTGGCGGATTACCGCAACCGCAATATCGTGGCGGTGGCCGACAGTATGGTCAGCCAGCTGCTGACGGCGATCAAACCGTTGACCGAACAGGCGGGATTGTCGCGTCTGCACGTCACCACGCTGATGTCGGTATCGTCGCGCGGCAAGGCGGCGGTGGACGACTTGGCCGGCCAGAGCGCGCGCCTGTTGAACGGCATTCCGGCCGAGGAAGGCGTTTTCGGCAAACAGCTGGCGTTCAACCTGCTGCCGCTTGTCGCCGACGAGCAGGGCAGTGTGCGTGAAGAACGCCTGATCGTCGATCAGGTACGCAAGGTGCTGCAGGACGAAGGGCTGCCGATTTCGGTGAGCTGCGTTCAGTCGCCGGTGTTTTACGGCCATGCGCAGGTGGTGCACTTGGAAGCGCTGCGCCCGCTGTCCGCCGAAGAAGCGCGCAGCGAGCTCGAAGAGGTCGAGGACATTCAGCTGAGCGAAGAAGACGATTACCCGACTCAGGTCACCGAAGCCTCCGGCAGCGATGCGCTCAGCATCGGTTGTCTGCGTAATGATTACGGTATCCCCGAGCTGCTGCAGTTCTGGACGGTGGCGGACAATGTGCGCTTTGGCGGCGCGTTGATGGCTATCGAAACCGCCGAGCGTCTGGTGCAGGAGCAGATGTACTGATGTCTGAGGTGGTTTCGCCCGCTCAGCCGACGCTGAAGGTAGCGCTGGGCATCGAATATGACGGCAGCCGGTACTACGGCTGGCAGCGGCAGCAAGAAGTGGCCAGCGTGCAGGAACGCCTGGAGCAGGCGTTGAGCAAGGTGGCGGATGCGCCGATTACCGTGCTGTGCGCCGGACGCACCGACGCCGGGGTGCACGCTACCGGGCAGGTGGTGCATTTCGAAACCACCGCGCGCCGTAAGGACGCCGCCTGGACGATGGGGGTAAACACCCATCTGCCGCCGGATATCGCGGTGCGTTGGGTGAGCCCCGTCGCCGACGATTTTCACGCGCGCTTCAGCGCCACCGCGCGCCGCTACCGCTATATTATTTTCAACCATCGCTACCGGCCGGCGGTGCTGCAACAGGGGGTAACGCACTTTTATCACCCGCTGGACGCCGATCGCATGCATCGGGCGGCGCAGGCACTGCTGGGCGAGAATGACTTCACTTCGTTCCGCGCGGTGCAATGTCAGTCGCGCACCCCGTGGCGCTGCGTAAAACACGTTAAGGTTACGCGCTACGGCGAATATATTGTGGTAGATATCAAGGCGAATGCCTTCGTGCATCACATGGTTCGCAACATCGTCGGCAGCCTGATGGAGATCGGCTGCGGCAATCAGGATGAGAACTGGATGGCCGAACTGTTGGCGCTGAAGGATCGCAACCTGGCGGCGGCGACGGCGCGAGCCGAGGGGCTGTATCTGGTTTCCGTGGACTATCCCGACCACTTTGGTCTACCGCGGCCGCCGATGGGGCCGCTGTTTTTACCCGACGATTAAACGCCGGCACGCCTGAAAGCGTCGCTCCCTTGTGCTTCTGCCGGGTGATTGAAACACCCGGCATCAATGAGAGAATTTATGGACATCATCAAGTTTATTATTGATTTCATTCTGCATATTGATGTGCACCTGGCCGAACTGGTCGCACAATACGGCATGTGGGTCTACGCTATTCTGTTCCTGATCCTGTTTTGCGAAACCGGTCTGGTGGTGACGCCGTTCCTGCCGGGGGATTCCTTGCTGTTTGTCGCTGGCGCGCTGGCGGCGTTGCCGACCAACGATCTGAACGTGCATACCATGGTGGCGTTGATGGCCGTGGCGGCGATCATCGGCGATGCGGTGAACTACACTATCGGGCGGCTGTTCGGCGAGAAGCTGTTCAGCAACCCGAATTCGAAAATTTTCCGTCGCAGCTACCTGGACAAGACGCACCAGTTCTATGAGAAACACGGCGGGAAAACGATTATTCTGGCGCGATTCGTGCCGATCGTGCGTACTTTTGCGCCGTTCGTCGCCGGGATGGGGCATATGTCCTATCGCCACTTCGCCGCCTACAACGTGATTGGCGCACTGGTTTGGGTGCTGCTCTTCACCTATGCTGGCTACCTGTTCGGCGATCTGCCGGTGGTGCAGGAGAACCTGAAACTGCTGATCGTAGGGATCATCATCGTTTCGATTCTGCCGGGCGTGATTGAAATTTGGCGCCACAAGCGTGCGGCCGCCCGCCAGCAAAAACAGTAAAAACATCGCTTAACCTGTCGGTTCGACCAGTTTTTTGTCCACAGCGTCGGGCCGATATGGTTTAATGAGCGACATTATGGTCTGTTCCTGCGAACAACCCTGAAGCCGATGCCTCAGTCGCCGCGCTTGCCGCGCCGCGAACGGGCATTTTTTCATTGGGGTGTTTTCGGGGGGATTGTTAAAGCATGAACAGCGGACTGGCGTGTGCCAGGTTCAAACAGAAAGGTCATCGATGAGCTGGATTGAACGAATTCTTAACAAAAGCAATATCACACAAACCCGTAAGGCGAGCATTCCTGAAGGGGTCTGGACCAAATGCGACAGCTGCGGCCAGGTTCTCTACCGCGCCGAGCTGGAGCGTAATCTGGAAGTGTGTCCGAAGTGCGACCACCACATGCGTATGGGCGCGCGCGCGCGTCTGCATACCCTGCTGGACGAAGGCAGCGAAGTGGAACTGGGCAGCGATCTGGAGCCGAAAGACGTTCTGAAATTCAAGGATTCCAAGCGCTATAAAGATCGCTTGGTCGCCGCACAGAAAGCGACCGGTGAGAAAGATGCGCTGGTGGTGATGAAGGGCACGCTGTACGGTATGCCGATCGTCGCCGCCTCCTTCGAATTCGCCTTCATCGGCGGCTCGATGTCTTCCGTGGTCGGCGCGCGTTTCGTGCGTGCGGTTGAGCAGGCGCTGGAGGACAACTGTCCGCTGGTATGCTTCTCCGCCAGCGGCGGCGCGCGCATGCAGGAAGCGCTGATGTCGCTGATGCAGATGGCGAAAACCAGCGCGGCGTTGGCTAAGATGCAGGAGCGCGGCTTGCCGTATATCTCCGTGCTGACCGACCCGACCATGGGCGGCGTCTCCGCCAGCCTGGCGATGCTGGGCGACATCAACATCGCCGAGCCGAAAGCGCTGATCGGTTTTGCCGGCCCGCGCGTTATCGAGCAGACCGTGCGTGAGAAATTGCCGCCGGGCTTCCAGCGCAGCGAATTCCTGATCGAAAAAGGCGCGATCGATATGATCGTTCGCCGTCCGGAAATGCGCCAAACGTTGGCGAGCATTCTGTCCAAGCTGACCAACCAGCCGCAGCCGCATTTCGATGAGGCCGCGCCGGTCATTGAGCCGGAGCAGCAGGCCGACGCCTGAGGAAAAGACAGATCCCGCCCGGGTTCAGCCGCCACTTTGTGGCTAAGTGACGGCTGATGCCCGTTCCCTGCCGGCCGCAGCCCATCTCGCTGCGGTTTGCAGGCTGGCGGCAGTCACGAAGCGCATCGCCTTTACCGCGGTGAGGGTGGTGCCCTGATGGATTAATGAACCCAAGTTCAGTGATGGGACTCATGCAAAACCACCAAATTCCCCAAGCCACGTCGCCATTGAGCTCGTGGCTTTATTATCTGGAACGTCTGCACAGCCAGGCGATCGAACTCGGCCTTGAGCGCGTACAGCGCGTCGCGGCGCATCTGGATTTACTGACCCCCGCTCCCACGGTGTTCACCGTTGCCGGCACTAACGGCAAAGGCACCACCTGTCGCACCCTCGAAGCCATTCTGCTGGCAGCCGGCCTGCGCGTCGGCGTCTACAGTTCGCCGCATTTGGTGCGCTATACCGAACGCGTGCGCATTCAGGGGGAAGAGCTGAGCGAAGCGGAGCACTGCCGCTCGTTCGCCGCCATTGAGGCCGGCCGCGGCGAAACGTCGTTGACCTATTTCGAATTTGGCACCCTGTCGGCGCTGCAGCTGTTCAAACAGGCGCGGCTCGACGTGGTGATCCTGGAAGTGGGGCTGGGCGGGCGTCTCGACGCCACCAACATCGTCGATCCGAGCGTGGCGGTGATCACCAGCATCGCGCTCGATCACACCGACTGGCTCGGCAACGATCGCGAAAGCATCGGCCGTGAAAAGGCCGGCATTTTCCGCAGCGGCAAGCCGGCGGTGGTGGGCGAACCCGACATGCCGGACAGCATTCGTCAGGTTGCCGAAACGCTGGGCGCGCCGCTGTATCGCCGCGGCGAAGCCTGGAGTTTCAGCGAGCAGGGCGATCGCTGGCAGTGGCAGGGCGGCGACACGCTGCTGACCGATCTGCCGACGCCGAACGTACCGCTGGCCAACGCCGCTACCGCGCTGGCGGCGCTGAACTGCTCCCCGCTGGAGATCGACGAACGCGCGATCTTCACCGGGCTGCAACAGGCGACGTTGCCGGGGCGTTTCCAGATCGTGCGGCGGGAGCCGACGCTGATCCTCGACGTGGCGCACAACCCGCACGCCGCGGGCTATCTGGCCGGCCGCCTGGCCAAACTGCCGCGCGACGGCGGCAAGGTGCGCGCGGTGGTGGGCATGCTGTCGGACAAGGACATCGCCGGCACGCTGGCCTGCCTCAGCGAGCAGGTGGATGAATGGTACTGCGCACCGCTCGACGGGCCGCGCGGCGCCAGCGTCGAACAGCTGGCGCAACATTTGACGGAACCGCGCCGCTTTAATGATGTCGAAACTGCCTGGCGGCAGGCTATGCAGGATGCTGATAAACAGGATATTGTGATCGTCTGTGGATCGTTCCACACCGTGGCGCAGGTGATGGCGGCGTTAGACGAGATGCGGGGAGTGTGAGTGGCGAGTAAATTTCAGAACCGACTGGTCGGAACCGTGATTCTGGTGGCGCTGGGGGTAATCATCCTGCCAGGGCTGCTGGACGGCAAAAAGAAGCATTACGAGGATGAATTCGCGGCCATTCCATTGGTGCCGAAGCCGGGCGACGTTGAAGAGAACGACGTGCTGCCGCCGGTGACGCAGCCGCTGCCGGCACAGCCGCCGGAAGGGGCGGGCGCGCTGGTCGAGCAGCAGGCGGCCAACGAGGCGGCGGCGCAACAGGCGGCGCGGCAGACTGCACAGCAGCCGACGCAGGTGGCACCGCCACCGGTCGAAACGCGTCCTCAGCCGGTGCCACAGCCCAAGCCGAAACCGGTAGAAACCAAACCGGTGGAGGTGAAACCGAAACCGGCACCGCAACCGAAGCCGACGGAAGTGAAACCAGCGCCGAAGCCGGAACCGAAACCTGAACCGACGCCGAAGCCTGAACCGGCACCGCAGCCGAAACCGGCGGAAGAAAAAGCGCCGGCCGGGCAAGCCTATGTCGTGCAGCTCGGGGCGTTGAAAAACGCCGCCAAGGCGAACGAGATTGTCGCCTCGCTGCGCCTCTCGGGCTATCGTGCCTTTACCGTGCCGTCAACGCCGGTACAGGGGCAGATCACCCGCATCTACGTCGGCCCGGACGCCTCCAAGCAGAAGCTGCAGGCGGCGCTGCCGTCGCTGAACTCGATCAGCGGGCTGAGCGGGCAGGTGAAGCCGTACGGCCGTTAAACCCCGCAGGGGCGCAGCACGATGCGCCCCTGAATTAAGGAGTGGTGGAGAGAAAGCGAGAAAAACCGCGCCTTTTACAGGCGAAATCACCTATGTAGGCGCGGCGATTGGGAATTTTTTGATCGCCGCTTTTTATTTGTAACGTGGTAGGAAATCCCCTACGCAAACGTTTTCTTTTTCTGTTAGAATTCGCCGCGAATTGGATGCAGGGGCGATTCATCATTGGAATAGTTCATGGTCTGGATTGATTACGTCATTATAGCGGTGATTGGATTTTCGGCTCTGGTGAGCCTGATCCGAGGGTTTGTTCGCGAAGCATTGTCACTTGTGACATGGGGATGTGCGTTTTTTGTTGCCAGCCATTTCTACTCTTACCTTGCGGTCTATTTCACTCGTTTTGAAGATGAACTGGTGCGAAACGGCATCGCGATCGCGATTTTGTTCATCGCGACCTTGATCGTAGGGGCTATTGTTAACTATGTGATTAGCTCACTGGTAGAGAAAACCGGGTTGTCGGGCACCGACCGCGTGTTGGGCATCTGCTTCGGCGCGCTGCGCGGAGTGTTGATCGTCGCGGCGATCCTGTTCTTCCTGGATACCTTTACCGGCTTCTCACAAAGCGCCGACTGGAAACAGTCGCAGCTCATTCCCCAGTTCAGTTACGTCATCAGGTGGTTCTTTGACTACCTGCAGAGCACGTCGAGTTTCTTGCCGACCCAATTGCCGGGGCGGTAGCGCTGATGAGGAAAAGACAACATGTGCGGTATTGTCGGTATCGCCGGTTTTATGCCGGTAAACCAGTCGATTTATGATGCGCTGACGGTGCTTCAGCACCGTGGCCAGGATGCCGCAGGCATCGTCACCATTGACGCTCACAACGGGTTCCGTTTGCGTAAAGCCAACGGCCTGGTGAAGGATGTGTTTGAGGCGCGCCATATGCAACGCTTGCAGGGCAACATGGGCATTGGCCATGTGCGTTACCCGACGGCCGGCAGCTCGAGCGCCTCTGAGGCTCAGCCTTTCTACGTCAACTCGCCGTTCGGCATTACGCTGGCCCACAACGGCAACCTGACCAACGCCCATGAGCTGCGCCAGAATCTGTTCGAAAGCGGCCGCCGCCATGTCAACACCACCTCCGACTCGGAAATCCTGCTGAACGTGCTGGCCAGCGAGCTGGACCGCTTCCCGCACTACCCGCTGGAGGCCGACAACATCTTTACCGCGGTCGCCGCTATGCATCAGCAACTGCGCGGCGCTTACGCCTGCGTGGCGATGATCATCGGCCACGGCCTGCTGGCGTTCCGCGACCCGAACGGCATTCGCCCGCTGGTGATCGGCAAGCGCACGCTGGAAGATGGCCGCAGCGAGTACATGGTGGCTTCCGAGAGCGTGGCGCTGGATACCCTGGGCTTTGAGTTCCTGCGCGACGTGGCGCCGGGCGAAGCGGTGTATATCACCACCAAGGGCCAGCTGTTCACCCGCCAGTGCGCAGAGAACCCGAAAACCAACCCGTGCCTGTTCGAATACGTCTATTTCGCGCGCCCGGACTCCTTTATGGACAAGATCTCGGTCTACAGCGCCCGCGTGCGCATGGGCCAGAAGCTGGGTGAGAAGATTGCCCGCGAGTGGGAAGATCTGGATATCGACGTGGTGATCCCGATCCCGGAAACCTCCTGCGACATCGCATTGGAGATCGCGCGCATTCTCGAGAAGCCATATCGCCAGGGCTTTGTGAAGAATCGCTACGTTGGCCGCACCTTCATCATGCCGGGCCAGCAGGCGCGTCGTCAGTCGGTGCGTCGCAAGCTGAATGCCAACCGCGCTGAGTTCCGCGACAAGAACGTGCTGCTGGTGGATGACTCCATCGTGCGCGGCACGACCTCTGAGCAGATCGTCGAAATGGCGCGCGAAGCGGGCGCCAAGCGCGTGTACCTGGCTTCCGCCGCGCCGGAAGTGCGTTTCCCGAACGTCTATGGTATCGACATGCCGAGCGCCAACGAACTGATCGCCCACGGGCGTGAAGTGGATGAAATCCGCCAGATTATCGGCGCCGACGGGCTGATTTTCCAGGACCTGGACGATCTGATCGAAGCGGTGCGCGAAGAGAATCCGGACATCACCCAGTTCGAATGTTCGGTGTTCAACGGTATCTACGTGACCAAAGACGTCGACCAAAGCTATCTGGAATACCTGGAGTCGCTGCGCAGCGACGACGCCAAGGCGCTGCGGGTGCAAACCGAAGCGGAAAATCTGGAACTGCACAACGAAGGCTAATCGCCTGCGTTGATCCCTCAAGGTGCATCGCCGCGTCTGCGGCGGTGCACCTTGCTCCTCTGACTTGCTTATCCCTCGCCATTGCGGCAAAGTCTGCCTGATCTTACTTTTTACGGCAGAGGCCATTTTCCATGAAACGACTCATCATCGGCATTTCCGGCGCCAGCGGCGCTATCTACGGCGTGCGCCTGTTGCAGGTTTTGCGCGACGTCGCAGAGGTGGAAACCCATTTGGTGATGAGCAACGCGGCAAGACAGACGCTGGCGCTGGAAACCCCGTACAGCCTGCGTGAAGTGCAGGCGCTGGCCGATGTAGTGCACGATGCGCGCGACATCGCCGCCGGCATCTCCTCCGGCTCCTTCAAGACTCTGGGCATGGCGATCCTGCCCTGCTCGATCAAAACCCTGTCCGGCATCGTCAACAGCTACAGCGACGGCCTGCTGACTCGCGCCGCCGACGTGGTGCTCAAAGAGCGCCGCCGTTTGGTGCTGTGCGTGCGGGAAACGCCGTTGCATCTGGGGCACCTGCGGCTGATGACCCAGGCAGCGGAGATGGGAGCGGTGATCATGCCGCCGGTGCCGGCGTTTTACCACCAGCCGAAAAGCGTGGAAGACATCATCGATCAGACCGTCAATCGGGTGATCGACCAGTTTGATATCGAACTCCCGACCGATCTGTTCACCCGCTGGCAGGGTGTGAATTAACAGTTTTATCCCTAAATTGGTACATTTGTGCAACACCGCACTGAATTAGGGCGGAGTATGCACCATAATGATCCCACTTCATCACGCTCACTGTTTCATGGCGCCGCCTTGTCGCGGCTGCCAGTGGCGCGGCCCCGACCGGCCGACTTAATTTTGCGGTTATCGTCCCAGGAAACAGTATTGTGAAGGCCGGAGCCGTTCCCTCCGCCCGTAGCACCTAATGTGGCACGATTACTGCAAATTGATTTGGTGGGGAAAGTAATGCCCGTAGTGGCATCAAAAAAATCAATTTGAGGGTAATTTATGAAAAAGCGGGTTTTGATTTTGCCGTTAGTTCTGGCTTTGAGCGCCGCCAGCAGCGCCTTTGCCGCCATTCCTTCCACGCTGAAGATTGGCACCGATCCGACTTACGCGCCGTTTGAATCCAAAAACGCCAAAGGCGAGCTGGTCGGCTTTGACATCGATTTGGCCAAAGAGCTGTGCAAACGCATCAATACCCAATGTACCTTCGTGGAGAGCGACTTCGACGCGCTGATCCCATCCCTCAAGGCGAAGAAGATCGACGCCATCATCTCTTCGCTGTCCATCACTGAAAAACGCCAGCAGGAAATCGCCTTTACCGACAAGTTGTATGCCGCCAACGCGCGTCTGATCGCGCCGAAGGGCTCCAAGCTGCTGCCGACCGCCGAAGCGCTGAAAGGCAAGAGCGTGGGCGTCCTGCAGGGCACCACCCAGGAAGCCTACGCCAACGCCATGTGGCAGCCGAAGGGGGTGACCGTTGTGCCTTACCAGAACCAGGATCTGGCTTATGCCGACCTGGCCTCCGGCCGTATCGACGCCGCCTTCCAGGATGAAGTGGCGGGCAGCGACGGCTTCCTGAAACAGCCGCCGGGTAAAGACTATGCGTTCGCCGGCGAGTCGGTGAAGGATGACAAGTTCTTCGGCGTTGGCACCGGCATGGGGCTGCGCAAGACCGATACCGAGCTGAAAGCGGCGCTGGACAAAGCCTTCGCCGAGATGCGTAAAGACGGCACCTACGACAAATACGCGAAAAAGTACTTCGACTTTGACGTCTACGGCGGGTGATCCGCTTCCCGTTCCATGCTGTGACTGCGGGGCCGGTGCGCCGGCCCCGATGGTTCGGATCCTAGACCACAGGGTGAAGTAGATGCTGCAAGGCTATTCCCAACTGATTTTCGAGGGGGCTCTGGTGACGCTGGAGCTGGCCCTCAGTTCCGTGGTGCTGGCGGTGGTGATCGGTCTGATCGGCGCCGGTGGCAAACTGTCCCATAACCCCTTTATCTCCGGTCTGTTCGGCGCCTATACCACGCTGATCCGCGGCGTGCCCGATCTGGTGCTGATGCTGCTGATCTTTTACGGTTTGCAGATCGCGCTGAACAACATCACCACGCTGCTGGGCTTCGCGCAGATCGATATCGATCCGCTCGGCGCCGGTATCATTACCCTCGGCTTTATCTATGGCGCTTATTTTACCGAGACCTTCCGCGGCGCCTATCTGGCGGTGCCGAAAGGGCAGATCGAAGCCGCGACGGCCTACGGCTTCAGCGGCGCGCAGATCTTCCGGCGCATTTTGTTCCCGGCGATGATGCGTTTTGCCTTGCCGGGCATCGGTAACAACTGGCAGGTGATCCTGAAGGCGACGGCGCTGGTGTCGATCCTCGGCCTGAACGACGTGGTGAAAGCCACGCAGCTGGCGGGGAAAGGCACCTATCAGCCGTTCTTCTTCGCCATCGTGGCCGGCGTGGTGTACCTGATCTTCACTACCGTTTCCAACGGCGTGCTGCTGTGGCTTGAACGGCGTTACTCACTGGGCGTCAAGAGGGCCGAATTATGATCGATATCCTGCAACAGTATTGGCAGTCGCTGCTGTGGAGCGACGGCTACCGCTTCACCGGCGTGGCGGTAACGCTGTGGCTGCTGATCGCCTCGGTGGTAATGGGCGGGCTGCTGGCGATCCCGATGGCGGTGGCGCGCGTCTCTTCCATCCGCTGGGTACGTTTCCCGGTGTGGCTCTATACCTATGTGTTTCGCGGGACGCCGCTGTACGTACAGCTGCTGGTGTTCTACTCCGGCATGTACAGCCTTGAGATCGTGCGCGGCAGCGAGTTTCTCAACGCGTTCTTCCGCAGCGGGCTCAACTGCACCATCCTGGCGCTGACGCTCAACACCTGCGCCTATACCACCGAGATCTTCGCCGGGGCGATCCGCTCGGTGCCGCACGGTGAAATCGAGGCCGCCAACGCCTACGGTTTCTCGCGCTTCAAGATGTATCGCTGCATCATTTTGCCTTCGGCGCTGCGCACCGCGCTGCCGGCTTACAGCAACGAAGTGATCCTGATGCTGCACTCCACCGCGCTGGCGTTTACCGCCACCGTGCCGGATCTGCTGAAGATCGCGCGCGACATCAACGCCGCGACCTATCAGCCGTTTTATGCCTTCGGCATCGCGGCGGTGCTGTACCTGATCATCTCCTACGTGTTAATCAGCCTGTTCCGCAAGGCTGAAAGACGCTGGATGGCACACGTTAGTCACTGATAAATGACGGGAAGAAAAACCATGTCTGAGAATAAATTAGCCGTCACGGAACTGCATAAACGCTATGGCGACCACGAAGTGCTGAAGGGCGTCTCGCTGGCGGCCAACGCCGGGGATGTGATCAGCATCATCGGCTCCTCCGGCTCCGGCAAAAGCACCTTTCTGCGCTGCATCAACTTCCTCGAAAAACCGAGCGAAGGCTCGATCAGCCTGAACAGCGAAGACATTCGCATGGTGCGCGACAAAGACGGCCAGCTGAAGGTGTTCGACAAGAAGCAGCTGCAGCTGCTGCGCACCCGCCTGACCATGGTGTTCCAGCATTTCAACCTGTGGAGCCACATGACGGTGCTCGAGAACGTGATGGAAGCGCCGGTGCAGGTACTGGGGCTGAGCAAGGCTGAAGCGCACGATCGCGCGGTGCGCTACCTGGATAAAGTGGGCATCGATGAGCGGGCGCGCGGCAAATACCCGGTACATCTGTCGGGTGGGCAGCAGCAACGTGTTTCTATCGCCCGCGCGTTGGCGATGGAACCGGAAGTGCTACTGTTTGACGAACCGACGTCGGCGCTGGATCCCGAGCTGGTAGGCGAGGTGCTGCGCATTATGCAGAAGTTGGCGGAGGAGGGGAAAACCATGGTGGTGGTGACGCACGAAATGGAGTTTGCGCGCCACGTTTCCAATCACGTGATTTTCCTGCACAAAGGGTTGATTGAAGAGCAGGGGCCGCCGGCCGAGCTGTTCGGCAACCCCAAAAGCCCGCGTCTGCAGCAGTTTCTGTCCGGCGCGTTGAAGTAACCTCAGATCAGCGGGCTTCGGCCCGCTGATTGAGAACGTCATCCAGTGCCTGTTCCAGCTCCAGATAAAGGAAGTGGAAGCCGGCCTCCTCCAGCCGCTTCGGCACCGCCCGCTGGCCGCCGAGTACCAGTACTGCCGCTTCCCCCATCAACAACCGCATGACAAACGCAGGCACCCGCAGAAACGCCGGGCGATCGAGCACGTTGGCCAATTGGGCGGCGAACTGCTCGTTATGCACCGGGTAGGGAGCGACCATGTTGAACGGTCCGGCCAGGGTGGCGTGATCCAGCAGATAAATAATGCCGTTGATCATATCTTCGAGATGGATCCACGGCAGGTATTGGCGGCCGTCGCCGATCGGGCCGCCCAGCCCGAAGCGGAACGGCGGCAGCATTTTAGCCAGCGCGCCGCCCTGTGGCGCCAGCACTACGCCGGTGCGCAGCAGACAGACGCGGGTGGCGTCGCTCTGCGCCTGCAGCGCCAGCGCTTCCCAGCGTTGGCACAGCTGATGGGTGAATTCGTCGTGCGGCGGCTCCTCTTCGGTCACTACCGCCTGCCCCTGATCGCCGTAGTAGCCGACGGCTGAACCGGAAATCAGCACGCCGGGTGGCGTGCTACCGGCCTTGATAAGTTTCGCCAACCTCTCGGTCAGATCCCAGCGGCTGCGGCACAGCCGTTCTTTCTGCTGCGGGCTCCAGCGCTTGTCGGCGATAGGTTCGCCGGCCAGATTGATCACCGCATCGAAATCATCCAGCGACTGCCGGTCGTCCAGCGTTTGCCAATAGCGTGGCTGGTCGCCCAGCCTGGCCCGGGCTCGCTGTTCGTCTCGTGTCAGCACCGTAATATGGTGAGAAAGCGCCAACAGCCTTGCCGTCAGGCTGCTGCCTATCAATCCCGTTGCGCCGGTGATCAGGATCCGCATGGTCGACCTCCCTGAGTCAGCCCCGGCGGTAGCTCATGGTCATGGAGACCGAATCGGCGTAGCGCAGGGCCAGAAGTTTATCTATCTCCACTTCAGCATAGGTCACCCAGGCGTGTTCTTTTACGATATCGAGCACATCCTGCGTTAATTTTTCCAGCAGCGCGAAACGGTTATCTTCCACATGGCGGATGATCGCTTTGGTGATGGTGCGGTAGTTGAGCGCGTCGGCGATGTCTTCGCTGTTGCGCGCCTTGTCCGCCGGGTAGTGGATCACCACGTTGATCAGGACGTCCTGTCGGTTGTTGATTTCTTCTTCCTTGATACCGATGAACGTGCGCAACCGCAGATTTTTAATGCGAATAACGGCGTCGGGTTGACTGAAAGACATCAGAGATTCTCCATAGGTCTGATTATTGGCGTTCAGAATACACGGAAAGTAGGGAAATGATAACGCAGGGGCGATATGACTCCCCGGCGGCGGGGAGTCGCGGGGCGGGCTTAGCCCTGTTCGGCCAGCTTATAGGCGCGCTCGGTCGCCGGGCGGTTGCTGATGCGTTCGAACCAGTTGCGCACCGCCGGGTAATCCGCCAGATCGATGCGCTGGCGCGGGTGCGACACCACCCACGGGTAGGTGGCGATATCGGCGATGCTGTAGTTGTCGCCGCCCAGGTACGGGTGTTTTTGCAGTTCGGCTTCCAGCACGCCATATAGCCGTTTGGTTTCCAGCTGGTAGCGCTCGATGGCGTAAGGTACCGGCTGCGGCGCGTAGTGGTTGAAGTGGTGATTCTGCCCGAGCATCGGCCCGAACCCGGCTACCTGCCAGAACAGCCACTGCAGGGTGGCGGCGCGTTCGCGCAGGCCCTTGCTCAGTAGCTTGCCGGTCTTCTCCGCCAGATACAGCAGGATCTCCCCGGACTCGAACAGGCTGATTGGCGCACCGCCGTCCACCGGTTGCTGATCGACGATCGCCGGGATTTTGTTGTTGGGAGAAATGCTCAGAAAGTCCGGTTTGAATTGCTCGCCGGCGCTGATGTTTACGCGATGGATACGGTAGGGTAAGCCGACCTCTTCCAAAAACAAGGTGATCTTGTGACCATTGGGAGTAGGCGCGTAATACAGGTCAATCATGTTGCCTCCTGCGGTAAGGTGATCTGTAATTCATTACACGTTGCTGCGGTCTTCGCCGCGCACAAAGGTATATCAGAGATCCAACAATAGCAGCTAAGGATAGCAGGCTATGTGGGATTCGTCCGATGCTATCTGCGCGGTTGGATCACAATTCTCCTCGGGGGCGGTCGGCGGTTTGCCGCACGGCGGCGGCGCGGTAAAATGGCGCTTATTTCCCTCTATAGGACAAGGTTATGAAGCTGATGTTCGCCTCGGATATCCATGGATCGCTGCCGGCTACCGAACGTGTGCTGGAATTGTTCGCACAAAACGGCGCCGACTGGTTGATTCTTCTGGGTGATTTGCTGAATCACGGCCCGCGCAATGCGCTGCCGACCGGGTATCAGCCCGCTCAGGTTGCCGAACGATTGAATCGCTATAGCGACAAGATCATCGCCGTTCGCGGCAATTGTGACAGCGAGGTCGATCAGATGCTGCTGACGTTTCCCATCGAGACGCCCTGGCAACAGGTTTTACTGCAAAAAAGACGATTGTTTTTGACCCACGGTCACCTTTATCATCCCTCGGCACTGCCGCCGTTATCCCGCGGTGACGTCCTGGCCTACGGCCATACGCATCTGCCGCAGGCGGAGCGGCAGGGTGAGATCTATTGCTTCAATCCGGGCTCGGTCAGCATCCCTAAAGGGGGCTTTCCGGCCAGCTATGGCATGTTGGATCGGGGCACTTTGAGCGTGCTGACGCTCGACGACGGCAAGGTCGTCGCGGAGGTGGCGTTAACACGCTAAACGCACTAATTTATACACACACAATAAAAATCTTTGAAAAACACTCATTGATTAACCAGCGCGCGGGATGCATCGCGCCAAAATAGAAGGTTTTAGAGGATGGCGGAACAGGGTCAGGCTGCAGATACCGAATGGGTTGATATCGTCGACGAGCAAAACGAGGTGATTGCTCAATCCAGTCGTCAACAGATGCGGGCGGAGCGGCTGCGCCATCGTGCTACCTATATTGTGGTGCATGATGGGATGGGAAAAATTCTGGTGCAGCGTCGCACCGAGATCAAGGACTTCTACCCGGGCTGGTTAGACGCAACGGCGGGTGGCGTAGTGCAAAGCGGTGAAAACGTGCTGGATTCGGCGCGCCGCGAGGCGGAAGAAGAGCTGGGCATCGCCGGCGTGCCTTTCGCCGAACACGGTCTGTTCTACTTCGAAGAAGAGCAGTGCCGGGTGTGGGGCGCGCTGTTCAGCTGCGTATCGCACGGCCCGTTCGCGCTGCAGGAAGAAGAAGTGGCCGAGGTGTGCTGGCTGACGCCGGAAGAGATCACCGCGCGCTGCGACGAGTTTACCCCGGATTCGCTGAAGGCGCTGTCGCTGTGGCTGACGCGCAACAACGAACAGGATTACGGTAAGCCGCTCGACAATCACTGAGACGCCAACGCGTGAGAAAGCCGGTCATCGACCGGCTTTTTTTATGGCGCGGATTCAGCAGCTGTCGCGGCGGCACAGCGTGGCGGGCAGGGAGCCTGCCGGCTGCCAGGGCTGGTCATTCAGCCGCGCCAGCAGCGCCTGGCCGGCCTGAATGCCGATGTCGCGATGTGGAATGGTCATGGTGGTCAGCGGCGGCTGGCAGACCCGGCTGAACTCGCTGTTGCCGAACCCCACCACCGCCAGATTGTCCGGCACCTTGATGCGCCGCCGCTGGCATTCATACAGCGCGCCGCCGGCCAGTTCGTCCGAGGCGCACACCAGCGCGTCCAGCTCCGGCCAGGCCAGCAAGAATTCCGGCAGCTGCTGCGCGCCGGTGCTGAAGCTGGCAGGCTGCGCGGCGTTGATCACTCGATGCGGCGACATATGATTGCGCAGCAGCGCCTTGTGCCAGCCCTGCAGGTGCTGCTGGAAGATCCACTGTTCCTGGTTGGCGCACAGCAGCCCGATGTTCTGATAGCCGCTGGCGATCACCGTTTGCGTCAGCTGATACATGGCCGCCACATAGTCGATGCCGATGCTCATGTCGATCGGATCGGCGCGCACGGCGCCGATCTCCACCACCGGAATGTTGGCGGCGATGAGCGCGTTG